>NZ_CM176486.1:0-5330716 GCF_058068185.1 Paraglaciecola sp. IT1134
GTTGCCGATAATCCGGGTAAAGCCTATAACCCGTTATTTATTTATGGTGGCACTGGTTTAGGTAAAACGCATTTATTGCATGCTGTAGGCAATGGCATAATAGACAATAAAAAAGATGCCACTGTCGTGTATATGCATTCTGAGCGTTTTGTACAGGACATGGTAAAAGCTCTGCAGAATAATGCGATTGAAGAATTTAAACGCTATTACCGTTCAGTTGATGCATTGCTTATCGATGATATCCAGTTTTTTGCCAACAAAGAGCGTTCCCAAGAAGAGTTTTTTCATACTTTCAATGCCTTACTCGAGGGTAACCAGCAGATTATTTTAACGTCAGATCGTTATCCTAAAGAAATCGTCGGAGTAGAAGATAGGCTCAAATCCCGTTTTGGTTGGGGACTGACTATTGCCATAGAGCCGCCGGAACTGGAAACGCGGGTTGCCATTTTAATGCGTAAGGCACTGGAAAATAAAATAGTGCTACCCGACGAAGTCGCCTTTTTTATCGCTAAAAGATTGCGCTCCAACGTCAGGGAGTTAGAAGGAGCTTTAAACAGGGTTATTGCCAACGCCAATTTTACTGGTCGTCCAATAACGATAGATTTTGTTCGTGAGGCATTAAGAGATCTGTTAGCCCTACAAGAAAAATTGGTCACTATAGATAATATTCAAAAGACGGTTGCCGAATATTACAAAATTAAAATGGCGGATATATTATCTAAGCGCAGAAGCCGAAGTGTTGCTCGTCCTCGTCAAATGGCCATGGCCTTATCCAAGGAATTGACCAACCATAGTTTACCAGAAATAGGTGATGCGTTTGGGGGCAGAGATCACACCACGGTATTACATGCATGCCGCAAAATTGTGCAGCTTAGAGAAGAAAGTCATGATATAAAAGAAGACTATCAAAATTTAATTCGCACCTTATCCTCATAAAAAGCCACGAGAATTTAGATGAAATTCAGTATTAGCAGGGAAAACTTCCTACAACCGCTCCAGTTAGTATCTGGTGCCGTAGAGCGCAGACATACCTTACCCATACTTTCAAATGTTTTGATAAAAGTTAGCGACAATTCACTGTGGTTAACCGGGACAGATTTGGAAGTCGAATTGATTTCCAATGTAACTTTATCGGGCGAGTTTGAAGAAGGTGAGATAACCGTTCCTGCCAAGAAGTTGCTTGATATTTGTCGAGGATTAGCCGATGGCAGTAACCTGGATTTTCATCTTGAGGCAAATAAAGCGATATTACGTTGCGGTAGGAGTAAATACAGTCTGTCCACTTTGTCTGCTCAGGATTACCCTAATTTAGAAGACTGGCAGGGAGATTTGGAATTTGAAGTTTCCCAGTCTGATTTGAAAAAATTGATCGATAGTACCCATTTTTCCATGGCTCAACAGGACGTTCGTTATTACCTTAATGGTATGTCATTGGAAACTGAAGATAATATCATTCGCACAGTGGCTACAGACGGCCACAGATTGGCGCTGTGCCGTTTAAGTTACACTGCTGGTACCTTGCCTGCCCGTCAAGTGATTATCCCCCGTAAGGGAGTATTGGAGATTACACGTCTGATTGAAGACGATGATAAAATGCTTAAGGTGCAGGTAGGAACCAATCATATTCGAATATTCTCCACGGATTTTATCTTTACCAGTAAATTGGTCGATGGTCGCTTCCCAGATTATCGACGTGTATTGCCCAAAGACGGTGACAAGAGCATAGGTGCCAGCAAAGTTGCATTGAAAAACGCCTTCTCTCGGGCTTCAATTTTGTCTAACGAGAAATTTAAGGGCGTCAGACTCAATCTATCCAATGGTGAGCTGAAAATTACTGCCAACAACCCGGAACAGGAAGAAGCGGTTGAGATAGTGGATGTTGATTATCAAGGCGCAGACTTAGAAATTGGTTTCAATGTGGCTTATTTAATTGATGTTCTTAATTCCCTGAATTCAGAAAATGTTAAAATTACTTTGGCGGATTCCAACAGTAGTGCCCTTATTGAAGATGCTGCCGATGACGCTGCCTTGTATGTCATTATGCCCATGAGGCTTTAATCCGATTTTACAGAACTTAATATGAAACTGGACCTCGTCCAGATACAACATTTGCGAAATTTGCAAAGTGTATCCATTCGCCCTAGCCATAATATTAATTTTATTGTTGGGGAAAACGGCAGCGGTAAATCTTCAATACTGGAGGCGCTGCACTACCTCGGTTTTGGGCGCTCGTTTCGTACGACTAAACATAAAAATGTTATTCAACGTGAACGTGAAGGTTTTACGGTGTTTTGTGAATGCAAAACCGAGTCATCCGAGTTTAAGTTAGGTATTAGCAGGCAAGCTAACGATTCATTTCAAGTCAGTGTCAATGGCCTCAAATCGACTAAAGTATCAGAACTGGTTAGCAAATTACCGGTACAAATATTCACTCCGCAAAGTTCTGATATTTTATTAGGTGCTCCTAAATTGCGTCGCAAATATCTGGACTGGTGTTTGTTTCACGTGGAACAATCCTTTTATAGCTGCGCGGGTAATTATCAAAAATTACTTAAACATAAAAACGCTTTACTTAAAATGGGTAAGGGAAGTGATCGCCAAGCTAGTTACTGGAACGGCTTACTGTTAAAATACGCCGAAGAATTGACAGATTACCGACACAGCTTGGTAAAACAACTAATACCG
The DNA here is from genome assembly GCF_058068185.1 of Paraglaciecola sp. IT1134. Classification (NCBI taxonomy): domain Bacteria; kingdom Pseudomonadati; phylum Pseudomonadota; class Gammaproteobacteria; order Alteromonadales; family Alteromonadaceae; genus Paraglaciecola; species Paraglaciecola sp. IT1134. Next base: position 2,686 of record NZ_CM176486.1, read on the forward strand.
CTAATAACGGCAAATTTGGAGAAATTTTTACCTGAGTTTTATGTTGAAATCTCGTACTATAGGGGATGGGAAAAGGGTATCTCATTAGTAGATTCGATAAGTAAAAATGAAGAAAAAGATCAGCGTAATGGTTTTGTTAGCGTTGGTCCGCATAAGGCAGATATTAAATTTCGAATTAACGGTATCGCTGCTCATGAAGTGTTATCGCGAGGGCAACTAAGAATGTTAGTCGCTGCGCTGCAACTAGCGTCTACTCAGTATTTAATGTCACATACCCATAAAACAAGTATTTTTTTATTAGATGACGTCGGCGCTGAACTTGATGCAGCGAAGCGAGAAGTGTTTATTGATATGCTTCTCGAATCAAATGCACAATTATTTGTTACCGCGATCGAACAGCAGCAAATAGATTTTATAGCTAAATACAACGATAAAAAAATGTTTCACGTGGAACATGGCCAGGTGAGAGAGGAGATTTAATCAAATGGCAGAAGAGAATGTTTACGACTCGTCGAGTATCAAAGTCCTAAAAGGATTAGATGCAGTACGAAAAAGACCCGGCATGTATATCGGTGATACTGATGATGGCTCGGGGTTACATCATATGGTGTTCGAGGTAGTAGATAATTCTATCGACGAAGCACTAGCCGGCCATTGCAGTAATATAAATGTGAAAATTCACACAGACGGCTCGGTCTCAGTTCGAGATGACGGTCGTGGTATACCTACAGAAATTCATGAAGAAGAGGGTGTCTCTGCCGCTGAAGTTATCATGACGGTATTACATGCCGGTGGTAAATTCGATGATAATTCTTATAAAGTCTCTGGCGGTTTGCATGGAGTAGGTGTTTCTGTAGTAAATGCCTTGTCTCGTAAATTACAAATCATGATCCGTCGTGGTGGCAAAGTGCATGAACAGGAATATCGTCATGGCGTGCCCCAGAAGCCTCTTGAAGAGATTGGTGAGTCAGATAGCAGTGGTACCAGTATTCGTTTTTGGCCGAGTGAAGATACCTTTAATGGCATCGAGTATCATTACGATATATTAGCTAAAAGACTACGGGAACTGTCTTTTCTTAATTCCGGTGTAAGTATTATTCTAGAAGATGAAAGAGACGGCAAGAACGACCACTTCAAATATGAAGGGGGTATCAGAGCGTTTGTAGAATATCTAAACCAGAATAAGACGCCTGTGCATCAACAAGTGTTTCATTTCGTCTCTGAGCGGGATGATGGCATCACGGTTGAAGTGGCTATGCAATGGAACGATAGCTTCCAGGAAAACGTTTTTTGCTTTACCAATAATATTCCTCAAAGGGATGGCGGTAGCCACTTAGCTGGTTTTCGTGGCGCTTTGACCCGTACCTTGAATAACTATATGGATAAAGAAGGATTAAGCAAAAAAGCCAAGACCAGCGCTATCGGTGATGATGCCCGGGAAGGTTTGACCGCTGTGATATCGGTTAAAGTACCGGATCCTAAATTCTCTTCCCAGACCAAAGATAAATTGGTTTCCTCTGAAGTTAAACCTGCAGTTGAAACGGCCATGGGTGAAAAACTACAAGAGTTTTTGTTGGAAAACCCCTCTGCCAGTAAAATCATAGTTGGTAAGATCATAGATGCGGCGCGAGCGCGTGAAGCAGCGCGTAAAGCTCGCGATATGACTCGTCGTAAAGGGGCCCTAGATTTGGCTGGCCTACCTGGCAAACTAGCAGATTGTCAGGAAAAAGATCCGGCTCTGTCGGAGCTGTATATCGTGGAAGGGGACTCTGCTGGCGGTTCAGCCAAGCAGGGCCGAAACAGAAAAAACCAAGCTATCTTGCCTCTTAAAGGCAAAATTCTAAACGTAGAAAAAGCCCGTTTCGATAAGATGTTGTCATCACAAGAAGTAGCCACATTGATCACCGCTTTAGGATGTGGCATTGGACGTGATGAATACAACCCGGAAAAATTAAGGTATCACCGTATCATTATCATGACCGATGCCGACGTTGATGGGTCACACATACGGACCTTATTGTTGACCTTTTTCTACCGTCAAATGCCCGAAATTATTGAACGTGGTTACATCTACATTGCTCAACCCCCCTTGTATAAAACCAAAAAAGGAAAACAAGAGCAGTATCTAAAAGACGATGAGTCACTTACTTTGTATTTGACATCCATTGCTTTGGATAATGCCTCAATTCATGTAAATGAAGAGGCTCCAGCGCTAAGCGGAGCGGGTTTGGAGAGCTTGGTTAAGCAATACCAAACAGTGATGAAGATGATTAAACGCATGAGTCGCGTTATTCCAGACGTTATTCTGAGTAATTTACTCTATAGCGATATCATCGAATTAGCTGATTTGCAGGACAAAGATAAACTTGAAACCTTAGCCAATAACTTTACAGAAGTGTTAACCCTTGATGAGATTGACGGGGCCACATATACCTATGAAATCCGTCAAAATATTGAGCGTAATAACTGGTCTATGGTGGTCATCATCAGGTTGCACGGCATTGATACTGAATATAAGTTGGATCAAGAGTTTTTTGATTCCACTGAATATACCCGTATTAAAGAGCTGAATAAATCGATCAACGGTATGATAGAAGAGGGTGGTTACGTTAAACGTAACGACAAGATTAAGAGCATCATTTCGTTTGCCGAAGCCCTTGAGTGGTTGATGGCTGAGTCTAAAAAAGGTCAATACATCCAACGCTATAAAGGACTAGGGGAAATGAATCCTAGCCAGTTGTGGGAAACAACTATGGATCCCGGTAACAGGCGTATGTTGCAAGTAAGAGTAGAAGACGCTATTGCTGCGGATCAATTGTTTACTTGTCTAATGGGTGATCATGTTGAACCCCGAAGAGCCTTTATTGAAGAAAACGCGCTTAAGGTGGCAAACCTAGACATATAGTTTTATTCTGGAATAAGTAGTAAAAAACCGCCAATCAAAGGCGGTTTTTTTATGTGGGTCGTATCAGTTAGCCTCCTCTTATATCATGCCTATAAGTTAGTGCTCACTTTCTTTTATGAGTAGGTTATATGGGCACTATATTGAGTTAGGCCCTCTAGGGTATTCACTCAATAGACAGCATAAATCCCTATATAATCCTCCTGTGTTAAGGATGCATTTTCTATGTAGATATTGCCTTTAGGGAAAGGGTCACGGATGGGAGCAATTGAACGCCTCAGAGGTTGGTTAGGCCACCAAATTATTTTTTAGGCAAATACATTTATTTAAGGAGCGGTTAAGACAAATTACTATGAGCGGCTACAGAATTGCTGACGTTTTAGCTGTACCCTAACCGGATGGATATTTTGTGTATTCACGGCGTAGTGCCCAATCAAAGGATAGGTTTTTGGTAAACAAAGGGCTGGTTCGTTCCTACCAGCTCTTTGCCGTTTAATCATAATTTACTGATTTTCACCAAGGGATTCTCCAGATCGGCAAAGTCTATTGAAAACTCGTATAAACCCGTTTCTTTAGGTACAAATTTGAAGTTTTCATCAGTGCGATCACAATCAGCGAGCGCTACTTTACTCAGAGTAATGAATTGATCGCGAAATTTACTTTTGTAGCCGCAGCTTGAGCCCGGGGTCCAGTTGGCGTCGGCAAATTTAAAGTCATAAGGTTGCCCATCTGCAATTAACTTGATTGAGGTTGCGTATACACTTCCTTGCTGTAGTTTGAGTTGGTATTTAGGATCTGCCTCCCACCAGGTAAATACTCCGCGTAAATACATGTCAGGGAGCTCCCTGACACTTTTATAAGGCTCTACTGTGTAACTTGCACAGCCTGCCAACAAACTAATTAACAGGCATGAGCAAAATAACTTTGTTTTGTGCATATTCTATTACCGCCTACACATACACAGCCAGCTGGACGTTAACCCGCTCACTGTTGATTTAATTTAGATATATCTGCTATTGATAAAAACACACGTCTGAGCTTAGACAGTAGTGCGAGGCGATTATTTCTAATCGCTTCTTCGTCAGCCATAACCATCACATTATCGAAGAAGGTATCTACGTTTGCTCTCAGTGTAGCTAACTCTTCAAACACTGCATGATAGTCGGACGATTGTAAATGAGGTGCTATTCTTTTCTCAACCTCGGTCAACGCTGATGCTAAAGCACGTTCTTGTGCACTGTGAAGTAAATTTTCGTCTACCGGATTGGACAAATCAACGTTGTTCTTAGCCAAGATATTGGCCACCCGTTTATTGGCAGAGGCCAACGCGAGGCCTGACTCGAGACGTTTAAACTGAGACACGGCGTTAATCCGCGCGGCGAAATCCGCCGGTCTGGTTGGGCGGCGTGCCGCAACCGCTTGGATCACATCGACGTCTACCCCTTGTTCCTGATACCAGGATCTAAAGCGTGTGAGTATAAAATCTACCACTTGAGGGTTAACCTCCTTTTCGCTCAGTTTGTCGCCAAATAAATCGACCGATGCACTGACTAACTCATCAAGATCCAGTGGTAGTTTGAGCTCGACAATAATACGCAGCACGCCGATTGCGGCGCGTCTTAAAGCAAAGGGATCCTTGTCCCCCTTAGGGGCCTGGCCTATGCCAAATATACCCACCAAAGAATCGATTTTATCCGCCACAGCGACAGCGTAGCTGATGGGAGAAGAAGGTAAGTTGTCTCCGGCAAAACGGGGCATATACTGTTCGTTTTGCGCCACTGCTACTTCTTCTGTTTCGCCATCGTTACGGGCGTAATGCATTCCCATTACGCCTTGTACGTCTGGGAACTCCATGACCATATTGGTCATCAAATCAGTTTTAGACAATAACCCCGCCCGGCGTGCCTGAGCCGGATCGCTACCCAGCATATTGGCGATGATACCCCCAAGCTCGGACACCCGATGAGATTTTTCGAACAAAGTACCAAGCTGTTTTTGAAAAACAACCGTTTTCAAACTCTCCAGGCGGGATTCAAGACTATGTTTTTTATCCGTATTGAAGAAAAATTCTGCATCTGCGAGGCGCGGACGAATAACTTTTTCGTTACCACTGATGATTTGGTTCGGATCTTTACTTTCGATATTGGTGACAAATACAAAACGTGATTTAAGCTGGCCCTGTTTATCTAGCAACGGGAAATACTTCTGATCGTCCTTCATGGTGTAAATCAGGGATTCTTTTGGAACGGCTAGAAATGACTCGTCAAAACTGGCAGTTAGAACGACGGGCCATTCTACCAAGGCTGTTACTTCGTCAAGCAACTCGTCATTCATGTCTGCGATGGCGTTTTCATTAGCCGCGGATGCCTTTACCTGTTGCTGAATTTTAGCTTTACGTGTGGCAAAATCGGCCAATACATAATGGCTTTCCAGAGCACTAAGGTAATCATCTGCATGAGCTAATTCAAAATGTTTTTCACCGTGAAATCTATGCCCCAGCACCTTACGGCTACTATCTATACCCAATACATTGCCAGGTACCAGTTCAGCTCCGTATAACATGGTCACGGTATGCACCGGGCGGATAAACTGGGTGGGGTTGGTCCCCCAGCGCATAGGTTTGGCTATGGGCAATTTTTTTAAAGCGTGTTGAACGATATCAGCCAATAACGCTTTGGTATCTTGTCCTTTAACCTCTCCCTTATAAAGCAGCCATTCACCCTTATCCGTGACCAAACGTTCCGCTTGTTCCACGGTGATCCCGTTTGACCTGGCCCAGCCTTGAGCGGCTTTAGTTGCCAGACCGTTTTCATCAAATGCAACAGATATGGCTGGCCCACGTTTCTCGACTACTTTATCTTGTTGTTGACCAGCCAGCTGGCTAACACTGATGGCCAAACGGCGGGGGGTGGCAAACCAGTTGATATCTTTATAATTTATATCGGCTTCATCAAACGCGACTTGGGTATGGTCTGCAAAGGCCTGAGCCAATTTAGCTAACGACTTCGGCGGCAACTCTTCTGTGCCTATTTCTACTAATAAATTTTCATGACGCATGCCTATACTTCCTTTTTACACATGGGGAACCCTAGATCTTCGCGCTTTTTATAATAGGCTTCAGCACATGCCTTGGATAACGAGCGCACTCGCAAAATATAACGTTGCCGCTCAGTTACAGAGATGGCGTGACGGGCATCCAGCAAATTAAATGCATGGGACGCTTTCATGACTTGTTCATAGGCGGGCAGGGGTAAACCTGCCTCGATCAATTTCTGACTTTCTTTTTCGCAATGATCAAAAGTCTCAAACAAGGCTTTTACATCTGCGTGTTCGAAATTATAGGTGGATTGCTCCACCTCATTTTGGTGGAAGACATCCCCGTAGGTGACTTTACCCAATGGCCCGTCAGTCCAGACAAGATCGTATATGCTGTCTACCTCTTGGATATACATGGCTAAACGCTCCAAGCCGTAGGTTATCTCACCCGTTACCGGGGAACATTCAATACCCCCTACCTGCTGGAAGTAAGTAAATTGGGTGACTTCCATGCCGTTTAACCAAACTTCCCAGCCCAGGCCCCAGGCGCCTAAAGTAGGTGATTCCCAATTGTCTTCAACGAATCGGATGTCATGTACCAGCGGGTCAAATCCCAATTCCTGCAGGGAACCTAAATAGAGCTCTTGAATGTTATCTGGAGATGGCTTCAACATAACCTGAAATTGATAATAGTGCTGCAATCGATTGGGGTTTTCGCCATAACGGCCATCTGTGGGACGGCGACAAGGCTGGACGTAAGCACTGCTGATCGGTTCTGGGCCTATGGAGCGCAAAAACGTCATGGGATGGAAGGTGCCGGCACCTACTTCCATATCAAGGGGCTGGATGATGACACAGCCTTGCCTTGCCCAGTAGTCTTGTAGTGCTAAAATTAACCCTTGAAAGGTCTTACTATCAAACTTATTCATTTATTTTGGCCACAAAATTAATTCAAAAAAACGCCCGATAGTATACCTTCTGTGTTCAGATGAATGTAGGTTAAATAAACATATTAATATGGATTGCCATATTAAGGGGAAGCAATTGCATCAAACACGCTGTGCCTGGGTAGGAAAAGACATTTTATATCAGCATTATCACGATAAAGTCTGGGGTCGACCTGTCTACGACAAACGAGAATTATTTGCCAAGTTGTGTCTGGATGGTCAACAAGCCGGTTTAAGTTGGTTAACCATTTTAAAAAAACAGGATAATTATCATCGTGCATTTTTCGACTTCGAGCCCAAGTTAATCAGTCGTATGACTGAGCAAGATGTCGAACACCTAATGCAAGATTCAGGCATTGTCAGAAATCGACTAAAAATCAATTCGATCATAAAAAATGCTAATGTATACTTGCAGATGGAAGGGCAAGGCATTGATTTTTCTGAATTTATTTGGAGTTTTGTAGGGGGTGTACCCGTGGTGAATCATTGGACTACAGCGCACCTGGTTCCTACTTCAACCACACAATCCGATGATATGGCCAAAGCCTTAAAAAAAGTCGGCTTTTCTTTTGTTGGCACCACAATATGTTATGCCTTTATGCAAGCTGTTGGCTTGGTCAATGATCATACCACCAATTGTTTCTGCTACTCCCAACCGGCATGAGGTTAGCCACACTGAATTACCTCGCTACTTAATGACCGTCTTCAAGGGAAAGGTTTTCAGTTTCGCCACTTCATGTAAAATCTGGCTTTCGAGCTCAGCTTCCGACTCTTCTCGCGCCGTATCCTGAAGCCGAAGTGCCTGCCTTGATAACTGCTGACGGGCCTCGTGAGTAGGTAAGTCGCTGACACGCATATACAGCTCATACAATCCTGGGTAGGTCGTTGCATAATCGGCTTTATTTTCGACCGGTAGACTCTCATGCAAGTGGTAAAGTCTGATACTAGCTTCCGAAAGGTTGCATTGCTGCTGCTCAACCGCTTTAGAGATGGTTTGCAGACTCTCTAAGATGCGTTCAATTCGTTGTTGTTTATTGTTTGCAGACTTTTTCTTTTGCTGGTTTAACAAAAACAGCATTTTACCCGCGTAATAGGCCAGCACGGCTATAATCAGCAATGCTGCACAAATCAGTAAACTTGCCGTAAAATTGATATCCATAGCCGAACGGTTAATTTAGTTTATTGATATCGATGGCTTCAAATTGAGCATAAAGATCATCTAAAGGTTTGTCTTTAGGTTCTTCGCTTTCATCATCCCTAATACCTAGTAGCTCACATAATTCTTTATGTCTGTGGGTTAATGTATTTACAAAGGTTTGCTCCTCCCGAGAAAGGGACTGTCCTGTATCCAGTCTATCAAGCAGGGTGTGAAAGCGCTCGTTCTGCTCTATGCTTTCCAGCTCTTTGGCCGGAGAAAAGAATTTAGTCTTTAACGGCGTTTTCGCCGGTTTTTCGTCAATTATTAAAGGAACAGGTTTCTTACTGCCAATACGCGGATCTAGGCGACCTTTAGGTTGCTGGAGCTTACTGCTAGTTTGCTCAGGGTTATTACGCGTGCCTGAAGGTTTTCCTAATGTGGTTCTGGCTTTCTTTTGGGCATCACTGGGTTTTTGCTTGGGTTTACGTTGGGCTTTAGGCGCGAGTGGCACACCAATTAAGCCGACTTTACGGGACTTCTTTTTTCTAGGCATAAATTACCTCCATAATATTTAACCGGATTTTACCTTAAATCGGCTAAGGTAAATATGCATGATGATGGCTAGAGTGAAAATTTAGACAACAAAAAGGGCGATAGCGTAGCTATCACCCTTAGATCATAGATGTGTCAGTGACACTTATCCCGATAATGGTTCATCCTGAACTAAACTGGTGCTCCCTTTTGTCTTCACTTTTTATTGATTTTTTCGAAAACAAATTATTGTTTTGGGTCTTCCTGACACTTTATTTATCGTCCGTATTTTTTCACCAAATATTTTGGTGTGTAGTTGGCACTGCCTGCTAACTCTTCCTTGAACAAACCTGAGTTTGCAATTCCCTGTTGTTTTTATTCCGGCTCAGGTTACACGATAACTATTTATTTACAACTCATTTACATATTAATGTTTAATAAAGGATCTGTGAGTGTAAAGATAACTTTCCATTTGTGTGTAAACGACCCGCAGGTCGTTTTAAATTTTGTGGGGTAGTAAGACGTTAATGCAGGCCGGATAAATATTCTGACAGCAGTTCAATATCCGCATCCGTTAAGCGTTTTGCAATGTCTGCCATCATACCATTTAACGAGTTTGCCCTTTGTCCAGCTCTGAAGGCTTGCAGTTGCGCCTTTAAGTAAGCTGGGTGTTGGCCGCTAATATCGGGAAAGCCCGAAAGGCTAGTTCCATTGCCTCTGGGCCCGTGGCAAGCAATACAGGCGGTAATACCTCGACCCAGGTCACCCCCTCTATATAACTTACCACCTGCCTCAACGACGTCTTCTGGCGTTTCGCCGGGTTTAGCCGTCTGGCTAGAGAAGTAAGCTGCAATGTCTTGCATATCTTGTTCTGATAGTGGGGCGGCCATACCATTCATAACAGCGTTGTTTCGACCTTCTGCACCAGCGGATTGAGAGGCCAGTTTGAATTCTTGCAGCTGTTTGACCAGGTAATTTTCGTGTTGACCGGCTAACTTGGGGTTCATGTCTATCATGCTGTTACCGTCAGCGCCGTGGCATGCCCCACAAGCCGCGGATTTTGTTTTTCCTGCATCAATATCACCAACAGCCAAAGCACTGGCCGAAAAGCCCAAAAAAACACTAACTAACAAACCCATCATTTTCATATTTTTTTCTCATTAAGCTGCTGATTAATTAACTATTATCAGATTAGTCACCGCTGTATTTTACACATTTACAGCGCCAGTAAAATATTTTCCAGAGAATAGCGCAATATTATAGAGAATAAGAAGCGCTTTCGTTTTGTAATTCCCTGATATAATACTGCTTATTTGCAGTTCAAACTCATGAATTGAATATTTTTAGGAGAATATGTGAGTCATTACAGCCAAGCTAAGTTTAGTATCAGCGCGCCAGATATTAGCCATTTGGGTCAAGACGACGGCATTGAAGTGGCTTTTGCGGGCCGTTCCAATGCCGGCAAGTCGAGCGCATTAAACCGCTTAACCAGGCAAAAAAGCTTGGCACGAACCAGTAAGACCCCGGGGCGAACCCAGCTTATCAACGTTTTTGCGTTAGATGATGAGCGTCGACTTATTGATTTACCTGGGTATGGTTATGCAAAGGTACCTATGGCAATTAAGCTAAAATGGCAGAAATCGTTAGGAGAATATTTACAAAAGCGAGAAAGTTTAAAAGGCCTGGTGGTATTAATGGATATCCGTCACCCTTTTAAAGATCTCGATCAAGAGCTTATTCAGTGGGCGGTTGCTGCAGAGCTTCCGGTTTTGGCACTGTTAACCAAAGCCGACAAGTTTAAGTCGGGTAAACGCAAAACTCAGCTATTAATGGCCAGAGAAGCCGCTATGGCATTTTGTGGTGACGTTACTGTTCATCTCTTTTCTTCGCTCAACGGATTAGGTTTAGATAATTGCGAAGCCGTATTGGATTTATGGTTTCACTATGAACGAAAGAACAACGAGCCTGTAACAGTTTCTGAGTAAGTTGCCAAAATCTGCTCTTGACGAGCTTCGGAACAACGGCAAAAAAAAACCTTGCCCAAGGACAAGGTTTAAACATCTAGAACACACACAAACTATGAGCCTGGTTATACTCAATTGGTTCAATAAAATTTAAATTATTTCGTTTGTCAAACAGACATAAAAAAACCCCGGCAAATGCCGAGGTTGAAGCAAAGGCCTGAAAATCACATACCTCTGTACCCTACACCAAGAATACTAAGCAAAGTTATAGAAAATGCCAACCCAAATATGTAATTAAATTACATATTTGGGTGTTTATTTCAAAATTAGACTGCTTGTTAGTGGGCTTCATCCCAGTTTTCACCGATCCCAGCCTCCACAGTTAGCGGAACATCTAAGGAAACGGCCTGTTCCATCAAATTAATTATGGAATCTTTGTGGGTTTCGATATTTTGTAATTTTATTTCAAAAATCAGTTCGTCGTGTACTTGCATGATCATGCGAACCTCATCTTCGGGGAGTGTTTCTATCCAGGCATCGACCGCTAGCATGGCTTTTTTGATGATGTCGGCCGCGGTACCTTGCATAGGTGCGTTAATCGCTGCCCGCTCTGCGCCTTTGCGGCGTAAGCCGTTGCTGGCATTAATATCTGGAAGATACAAACGACGACCGAAAACTGTGGAAATATAACCTTGTTCTTTGGCGCGTTGCCGAGCGCCTTCCATATAGGCCAACACACCAGGATAGCGTTCAAAATATAGATCCATGTAACGCTGTGCTTCCTGTCGGGGCACATTTAGCTGCTTGGATAGACCGAATGCTGACATGCCGTAAATGAGCCCAAAGTTTATGGCTTTAGCATTACGCCTCTGTTCAGTTGTAACGTCTTGCAGGGACACATTAAACACCTCTGCTGCTGTGGCTGTGTGGATATCCTTGCCCGTCGAAAATGCGGTGAGTAGCCCCTTGTCTTGCGACAAGTGAGCCATGATCCGCAATTCAATCTGGGAATAATCCGCGGCCACTATCTTATAACCCGGCCTAGCAATAAATGCCTGGCGTACGCGTCGCCCTTCTTCGGTGCGGATTGGAATATTTTGCAAGTTTGGATCAGTCGAAGACAGGCGTCCCGTTGCCGTTATCGCCTGGTGGTAAGATGTATGCACTCGCCCAGTGCGTGGATTTATCATTTTGGGGAGTTTGTCCGTATAGGTATTCTTAAGTTTGCTTATCACCCGGTATTCCATCAATAGCTTGGGAAGAGGGTAAGTCAATGCTAATTCTTGCAATACCTCTTCAGAGGTGGATGGCGCACCCTTGGGAGTTTTTTTCAATACGGGCAAATCCATTTTTTTAAACAAAATTTCTTGCAGCTGTTTAGTCGACCCCAAATTAAACTCTTCCCCCGCCAATTCATGTACTTGCTTTTCTAACTGCATGATACGGCTGGCCAGTGTTTGGCTTTGTTGGCGCAATTTTTGGCTATCGATTAATACCCCAAACTGCTCCATTTTGGCGAGCACCGAGGCTAGGGGCACTTCGATCTCTTGTAGCACTGCAGCTAACTCGTGTTGCTCGCTTAATTTTTTCCACAAATGATGATGTAGTCTTAAGGTAATATCCGCATCTTGTGCTGCATAGGGAGCTGCCTGTGCCAGCGGGATCTGGTTGAAGGTTAATTGCTTGGCACCTTTGCCAGCAATGTCTTCGAAATGAATGGTATTGTGATTCAGATAGACGAGCGCCAGGCTGTCCATGTCGTGGCGTGTGGCAACACTATTTAACACGTAGGATTCAAGCATGGTATCAAAGGCGATCCCCTGTAAATCAATCGCATAATTGGCTAACACGTTTTTATCGTATTTAAGGTGCTGGCCGACTTTTAATTTGTTTGGGTCTTCAAGCAATGGCTTGAGTAAAGCGAGTACTTCGTTCCTATCCAATTGTTCAGGCGCATCTGCATAATCATGAGCAACCGGAACATAAGCCGCTTCACCTTCGGTTACGGCAAAAGACAAACCAACGAGTTCGGCTTCCATATAATTTAAGCTGGTTGTTTCGGTATCAAAGGCAAATAAGGCCGATTCTTCTAACTTTGTAAGCCACAAGTGCAGCTCATCGATGCTCAGGATGGTTTGATAATTCGTTGAGTCGATAGTACTTGCGTTGCCGGTTGCAGGGGCATCGACGACTGGAGCGCTGTGTGTTTGTTGTAACGCATCAACGGTGTCTTTCAACCAGCGCTTAAATTCCAAATCAGCAAAGAGTTCTTTTAATTTTGCATTATCTGGCAGTGTAGGCGTGAGTTTAATGGGGGAATACGCAAGGGAAACATCCAACTTGATCGTCGCCAAGGTATAAGACAACCGCGCCTGCTCTTCGAATTCACGCATCTTGTCGGCCATTTTTTTGGCGCCGCGAAACGTTAATCCGGCTATTTTATCCAGATTTTGGTAGATTTCATCAACACCACCTATGCCTTGCAACAGAGCCAACGCGCTTTTGTCGCCAACACCTGGTACGCCGGGGATATTGTCAACCTTATCTCCCTTCAAGGCCAATAAGTCGATAATTAACTCCGGTGGAATACCAAACTTATCGATTACTCCTTTTTGATCCATGATTTGATTGTTCATAGTATTTATCAGATACACGTGCTCATTGACTAACTGAGCCATATCTTTATCGCCGGTACTGATGAGAGTCGCAATTCCCAATTTCGACGCCTGATCAGCGAGTGTGCCAATCACGTCATCGGCTTCGACACCGGACTCGACTATTATAGGCAAGCCCATAGCTTCTATTATTTTGTGCAGAGGCGCTATTTGACTGCGAAGTTCGTCCGGCATGGCCGGACGATGTGCTTTGTATTCAGAGTAGATGTCATCACGAAAGGTTTTGCCTTTGGCGTCAAACACCACTGCCATATGAGTAGGGTTGAACTGTTTGATCAAGCTACGCAACATGTTTATCACGCCGTACACCGCACCCGTATCTTGACCCTTGGAGTTAGTTAGGGGGGGCATGCCGTGAAATGCTCGAAAAAGATACGAAGAACCATCGACTAAAATGAAGGGGTTTTCAGGGATGACAGGTACAGGTGCACTTTCTGGGTTACTCATAATATTATTTTGGTCTCGGGGAAAATGAAAACGGGTGAAGGATGCCACAGAGGGAAAATTTCCTCCAGGTTCTAGCTCAATCATTTTGTGGATAAGTCTGTTGACGAATAAAAAACGTAATGATCAGATTGATCTTATACGATCAACCCGAATCGCTACAGCCCTCATTTTTAGTGGTGTAGGTGTTGGGTCGAAATATCTTGGCAAGGGGAATAATTAATTTACCCACTGTGGATAACATATTTGAATGTAAATTGACACTTCCTCGATGGGAGAACACTTTACACTCAATTCATGGAGGGGAGAAGCTGTATTATTAAACTATTTTTATCTCAAACTACTTTAGTTGTCGATCGAAAACGCATAAGCCAAGGGTAGCAGGGCTTATAGGTCAATGATGATACTATTAGTACCTTTAAAGTTGGTGATTATTCACACATAAGGCGATTCCACTACTCAGGTTGCATAAAACAGCCCATTATTGAAAGGGGACTGGCAGCTCATTTCTTGCATCACAATAATGTTTATATTGTGCGTTTGTAGCCATTGTGCGCTAAATAAACCAGGTTTAGGGGAAACCAAGTGGGAAATTGCCAAGAGTATGTAACTATGCGTTAAATCTAGTTGTGAAATAAGCGTATTTTACCGACCTCAATAATATAAATTCATTTATTTGACTTTTTTTTCGATTATCGCTTTTGATTTAGGCTAGGGCGGATAATAATTGCCTATTCGCATAAAAATAATAATATAAACAATGAATTGGTGGTCTTTAACGTATTTTCGGCAGGCCATGTAGACTGTTCGGTGTTTATTGAAATAGTGGGTAGTTAATAACGTATGCAATACCGTACTATTGTCAGGATTTTGGGTTTATTGGTCGCTCTGTTTAGCGTGACTATGATCTTACCCGCCATTATTTCTTTGTATTTTAAAGACGGCAGCGGGCTGCCATTTTTTCTCGCCTTCATTTTGTGTCTCAGTACTGGATTGCTTTTTTGGTATCCCAACCGACGTTATCGTAAAGATTTACGTGCTAAAGAAGGCTTTTTGATCGTTGTACTTTTCTGGACAGTGCTGGCAAGTTTCGGTGCGCTGCCTTTTTTATTGCTCGAACAACCGGAAATGTCGGTACCTGATGCATTCTTCGAGTCGTTTTCGGGATTAACCACCACTGGAGCAACCGTGATCGAAGGGGTAGATTATCTGCCTAAGGCTGTACAGTTTTATCGTCAACAACTGCAGTGGTTGGGAGGAATGGGAATTATCGTTCTTGCTGTGGCCATTTTGCCGATATTGGGAGTAGGGGGTATGCAGTTATATCGTGCCGAAACGCCAGGTCCGGTAAAAGATTCTAAAATGACCCCCAGAATTGCCGATACGGCCAAACACCTGTGGTACATCTATCTGTCGTTAACCATTGCTTGCTGGTTCGCCTATTGGGTAGCGGGCATGAATTGGTTCGATGCCCTTTGCCATTCATTTTCAACCGTGGCGATTGGTGGTTTTTCAAATTACGATGCAAGCTTAGGTCAGTTCAATAGTCCGGCAATAAACTTGGTCTGTGTGGTGTTTCTGTGGATCGCTGCGTTAAACTTTGCTTTGCACTATGCGGCTGCCAGCGGTCGCACACTCAAGGGGTATTTTTATGACCCTGAACTTAGGACCTTTTTCTTGATCCAGTTTTCCCTAGTGGCTGTGTGTTTTCTGGTATTGATGAAGTTTAGCTGGTTTGATAGTGCTGGTGTGGCTTTCGATCAAGCTCTTATTCAAGCGGTGTCTATCAGTACAACAGCGGGTTTTGCCACAACAGATTTTGCCCATTGGCCCGCTTTTTTGCCTATTATGCTGATTTTTTCAAGCTTTATTGGAGGTTGCGCCGGTTCCACCGGGGGCGGGTTGAAGGTTGTACGGGTGCTGTTACTCTATCTTCAAGGCAAACGTGAAGTAGACCGCTTAATTCATCCCAAGGCCGTCTATACCGTTAAGTTAGGAGACCGGGCGTTACCAGATAAGGTGGTTGAAGCTGTATGGGGATTTTTTTCCGCCTACGCGATGATTTTTGTCATCATAATGGTCTGCCTTATCGCAACTGGAATGGATGACGTAACGGCCTTTACGGCCACGGCCGCAACCTTAAATAACCTGGGCCCCGGACTTGGCACAGTGGCCGGCACTTACGCCGATGTGTCTGATCCCGGCAAGTGGTTGTTGATTTTAGCGATGCTTTTTGGTCGACTCGAAGTATTCTCTTTATTAGTGTTGTTCTCGCCCACGTTTTGGCGTAGCTAGCAGTTCGCTTCGTTACTATGCCAACTGCCCCATAAAATGAGCTCAATCGATTTAAATCCAGCTCTCTAAATACGGTTTTCAAGTTGAGGAATAATGACAAACGGAAAACTTTTCTTAGGCATAAGAAAAAAGCCACTTAGTGGCTTTTTACGTTGATGTCAAAAAGGGGGGGACTAAAGAATTAACCCAGTAACTTACCCATACCTTGTGTTAACAATTGTTTAGCTTGCTGGCCTTCGGGTGTATCAAGGTAAGTTTGGGCTTTTGATACAAACTGCGTGATCATTTCCGGCTTTAAACCTAATGCTTCAAATTGTTTTTTCAGGTTATTGATCGCGGTTAAGGATTGGTTATAGCTAGCGGCTTTATCTAAAATACCTCCCAAACCACCTTCGCTTGTCATGCTGCTTATATCTGGAACGGATTCCAGTAAACCCCCAACACCCGGTAACACTGCGGCAAGTTGCTTGTATTGGTCAGAGGAAATATTGTCTTTTGCATAATTGAAAATAGCGCCTAAGCCGCCGTTGGCTTGAGTCTTAGTCACGCCCAGTGATTCAGTAACAGAAGAGACCATACCTTCAATTGAAGGGGTCGCCGCTTCTTGCTCTGAGGCCATACCGAACATGCCTTTAATAGAATCTAACCAACCCTGGGCATGCGCCTGAGGTTGAATACTTAGGGCTGCAATAGTTAGCACCATACTTAACTTTTTCATTTTCATTCCTTTACCTGCCTTAATTGATAAGGTTGATCTTAGAGTATTTTGTGCAGTCCGCCAATCTAACCTTTAGACTAATAATGTGGTTCCAGACCAAACGCTAAAAAATGCCAATACCTGGATTAACCAAAGAAAAAAGCGCTCGGTTGAAAGAGCTTTTCAACGTTGCTGATAAACTTTTTGTCTACCAAAAATAAAATAACATGGTCATTGGCTTCAATTTTTGTATTACTGTGAGCAATAATCACTTCGTCCGCTCGCACGATAGCCCCAATAGTTGTGCCCGGCGGTAATTTTATGTCGCGGATTTCCCGCCCCACTACCTTTGAGGTGTTTTGATCCCCGTGGGCTATGGCTTCAATTGCTTCTGCGGCACCACGACGCAATGAATATACATTAACAATGTCCCCACGACGTATATGAGTCAGCAAAGCTGAAATAGTTGCCTGCTGGGGTGAAAATGCGATATCTATCTCACCACCTTGAACGAGATCGACATAGGCACTGCGCTGTATCAGCACCATGGCTTTTTGAGCACCCAAACGTTTTGCCAACATGGCGGACATGATATTTGCTTCGTCATCATTGGTGACAGCGATAAACGCATCGATCTGCTCTACGTTTTCTTCTGTCAGTAACTCGTGATCTGAGGCATCACCACAAAATACTATGGTTTTATCCAAATGTGCGGAAAGATATTTTGCGCGTTCTTGGTTGTATTCAATCAGTTTTACATTGTGATTATGTTCGAGAAGTTTTGCCAAACCTGCGCCAATTAAACCTCCACCGGCGATCATAATGCGTTTATAGCTTGATTCCAGCTTTTGTAATTCGCTCATCACAGCGCGAATGTGTTTAGTGGCGGCGATGAAAAACACTTCATCGTCAGCTTCTATTACCGTGGTGCCGAGGGGGCGAATAGGGCGTCCACGACGATAAATGGCTGCGACCCGAGTTTCCACATTCGGCATGTGTTGTTTGAGGGTAGATAAAGCGTGACCCACTAATAATCCGCCGTAATACGCTTTAACCGCAACTAGGCTGGCTTTGCCATCGGCAAATTCTACTACTTGCAGGGCGCCTGGATAATCGATAAGCCGTTTAATAGCTTTAGTAACCAGTTGTTCAGGCGCAATCAAATGATCAACGGGTATATCCTGGTGTTTGAATAGTTGTTCCTGATAAATAATATATTGCTCGGATCTCACCCTGGCAATTTTAGTGGGTGTTTTAAATAAGGTATAAGCCACCTGGCACGCCATCATATTGCTTTCATCGCTGTTAGTTACAGCTATCAGCATATCGGCATCTTCAGCACCGGCCTTTTTTAACACATCGGGATGGGAGCCGACACCATTTACTACCTGCAAATCCAGGCGGTCCTGAAGATGTCTGAGGGTTTCGTTATCCGAGTCGATAACGGTGATCTCGTTTTTCTCGCCGACCAGGTTCTCCGCAAGGGTTGCGCCTACTTGGCCAGCGCCAATAATAATAATTTTCATTATAGATTCATTCTAAATTATTGGTCTGTATGGATAAATTCAAGTATGTTTCATGACTTTAGCAGCCTGGCATAATAGAAACCATCCATTTGTTTGTCGCCCGGTAAAATTTGTCTTCCTGGCTTGTCCGGTGCATCGTTGGCAAATGTGGTATCGAGCTTGGCATCTGCAGTGCGAGTTAAAAACTGGGTGATTTGCTGATGGTTTTCTTCCGGTAATATGGAGCAGGTAGCGTATAACAGGGTACCGCCAGGTTTTAATAATGGCCATATTGCGTCAAGTATTTGTTCTTGTAACTCAACCAAATTGACAATGTCCTGGGCTTTACGTAACCATTTTATATCTGGATGACGGCGGATAATACCGGTTGCCGAACAAGGGGCATCTAACAATATACGATCAAACTGCTGACCATCCCACCATGTAGCAGGTTGGCTGGCATCTCCACAAATTAGCTGGGCCTGGTGGCCTAGGCGTTGCAGATTCTCAGTCACCCGAACCAGGCGATGTTGCTCAATATCTAGGGCAACACACTTAGCTAAAGCAGGCTCAAGCTCCAGAAGGTGACAGGTTTTACCTCCCGGAGCTGCACAGCAATCCAGCACGATTTCCTGGGGTAATGGCCCAAGAAGTCGGGCGGCTAGTTGCGCTGCGCCATCTTGTACCGCAAACCAGCCGAGTTGATAACCGGGCAGGGTAGTAATGTCGCAACCTTTGTCCAGCACCAACCCTTCAGGCTGATCGGGTTCCAAACTAAATCCAATTTGCTGTTGTACTAACTTCTCGGTGTAATCGGGTAAAGACATGTGTCTGCTGTTGACCCGTAACCAAATAGGCGCTTTGTGTTGCATCGCGACTACTAACTGAGCATGTTGTTCTGGATAAGCTGCCAGTAATTTTTTGTATAACCATTTCGGTAGACCTGAATTGAGTTGACCATTTTCGGGCACGTTGAGCTGCAATTCCTGACGGATAAAATTTCGCAATACGGCATTTACCAATCCTTTCATGCCTACAACGTTAAGTGGCTTGCAGGCATCAACTGTTTCAGACACCGCAGCATGGGTGGACACACGGCTAAACGCCAGTTGATAAAAGCCGAGCATGATTAAATGTTCAACGACTTTAAAATTCTTTTTTAATGGCTTGTCGAGCAGCAAGCGCAACCAAAATTGCAAAATTGGCAGTTGTCGCAACACCCCGTAAGTCATTTCTTGTAACCAGGCCTTATCTTTGTCGGAGTAAGCTTGCTGCATAGTTGGCAGGCATTCTCTGGCAGATACGCCATGCTCCAAAATCTGGTGCAAGACTTTGGCGGCATCAGCGCGTAGATTTTTGCTGGATTTTATACTTGTTTCAGTCACGCCAGTACCGAACCTGGAATGAACAATTCACTATGGCCGTTGAGTATGTCTCTGACAGGCAGCGGCTTTTTGCCCGGTAACTGTAGACTTTCAATCAGCAGCATATTTTCTCCTGTCATAATGACGATACCTTCTTTACTAGCTTGAACAATTTCACCTGGCACGGCCTTTGAATATTGATCGGTCAGAGGCACTGCCCTGGCTTGCCACACTTTAACGGCGATGGTCTGCGTGACAAAATACACTACTGGCCATGGATTAAACGCTCGCACGTTACGGGCTAATTGCGCCGCATCCAGAGTCCAGTCAATATTGGCTTCTTGTTTAGATAACTTGGTTGCATACGAGGCCTGATCGTCATCTTGTGGTTCTGGTATTACGGTATCGAGCTGGGACAAGCTCTCCAATAAGGCTGCTGGGCCCAATTCGGCTAGTTTTGGGTACAAACTGGCACTTGTATCTTGCTCAGTGATAAGTATGCTTTTTTTGCACAGCATAGGTCCGGTATCCAGGCCTTTATCCATTTGCATCACCGTCACACCTGTGTGCAGATCACCTGCCCAAATTGCCCGTTGGATAGGTGCGGCCCCGCGCCATTTAGGCAACAGTGAACCGTGCACGTTTAGGCAACCGAGTTTTGGTGTATCTAAAATACCCTGGGGAAGAATTAAGCCGTAAGCCACCACCACCATTACATCGGCTTGGAGTGACGCCAGTTGTTCTTGAGCTTCGCTGGTTTTCAATGAACTTGGTTGCAAGACATCAATGTTGTGGCTAAGAGCCAATTGTTTTACCGCGCTGGCTTGCAGCTTTTTGCCTCTTCCGGCGGGTCTGTCTGGCTGGCTGTAGACGGCTATTACTTTGTGTTTTGAGGTTATTAACGCCTGTAAATGCGTAGCAGCAAAATCGGGAGTCCCTGCAAAGACAATATTAAGTCCTGAATTCAAAGTAACCTCTTATAGCCTGGCAGCTAGCCTTGCTTCTTTTTCCAATTTGGTCTTAATGCGCTGGCGTTTTAGTGGTGAAAGGTAGTCAACAAATAGCTTGCCTTGCAAGTGATCGAGTTCATGCTGAATACAAATCGCCAGTAGTCCCTCTGCATCCAAGGTAAAGGACTGGCCATTTTCATCCAGGGCTGTGACGGTTATCTTCTCTGCCCGCTCAACTTTTGCGTAATTATTAGGCACAGACAAACAACCTTCTTCACTAACCGTCGTCCCTTCCATATGGGTGATTTTGGCATTAATGAAAACCTGGGGACTGTCCTGTTTTTCTGATACATCCAGCACGACTAAGCGTTTATGTACGTCAACCTGGGTGGCAGCTAAACCTATGCCATTTTCATCATGCATGGTTTCAAGCATATCCTTGACCAGCGCTTTGATGCTGCTGTCAACTTTTGCAATGGGCTTGGCAACAGTGCGCAAGCGTTCATCGGGAAATCTAAGTACTTCTAATATGGCCATTGTTCAATTCAACTAATTTAAGATTTTGCGTAGCCCAATTGCTACATCTATTCGATGGAATTGGTGCTAGTGTCTGTATTAATAAGTATACCTTCCTCAAGATTAGACTATTTAATCAGGGGAATAACAGGCTATTCTAGCTTATCTGGATCCAAAACATAATAGTTGTCGTAGTAAGGTTTAGTGCCCATATGATAAAAAACATTCGTTATTATTGTTTGCTCTTGGCTTTCTTACCAATCTTGGTGCTGGCAGAGCAACTTTTATTAAAAGATACTGCCCCCAAGATTTACGTAGTTAAGCAGGGAGATACCCTATGGGATATCTCCAATATGTATTTAAATAAACCTTGGTATTGGCCGCAAATATGGCGTACCAATTCCCAGATCACTAACCCTCATCTAATTTATCCAGGGGATGAATTGAGACTTAGTCTCAATGCTCAGGGACAGCCTATTGTTGATATAGTCAGGGCGGAACAAAAAAATGCCATCAGGCTCTCTCCACAAGGTAAAAAAATAACCAAAACCCCTAATCCTATATCTGTGTTGCCCTGGGGTATTATTCAACCTTATATAGAAAATGATTTTCTGTTCAGCCACCAGGAGTATGATGAGCAACCTTATATCCTGGGAAATAACAATGGCTCGGTATATTTCGCCACGGACGACTTTGTCTTGGGTAAAGGTCAAAATATAGCCTTAGGTGACTATCAGGTGATCCGCCAACAAGGAGCCATTCATGATCTGAACGGAGAGTTTTTGGGTCTGCAAGTGCGGCATATTGCCGACGCTGTCGCCCTGGAAACTTCGTTAACAGGACAGACACTATTAGAAATTAAAAAAGCTAATTTGGAAGTCAAGCGAGGCGACAAACTTTTATTGAGCCACAATAGTGCTGTGCCAGAGACGATTAGTATCAAAGCCGCTGATCAGCAGCAAGGCTATATAGTTGGCGATCTAGAACAACACGAGTTATATGGCAAATACAACGTGGTCGTGCTAGACCTTGGGGAGCACGCCGTTGATGTGGGCACTGTCATGGGGATTTATACCCAAGGACCCAAAATTTTTGATGGGGAGCCTCCCCAATATGAAAACGAAAGTGGTGCCCTGAGTCACTTTTTATTTAGGGATGGAGATATTCAACAACCGGCGTTTAAGGTTGGAGAATTACTGGTCTTTAAAGTATTTGCTAAAGCCAGTTATGCACTTATCACGCGTTCGACTAAAGTTATTCGCAAAGGCGCTATCGTTGCCAAACCCTAGTGTATAGCGAATGAGAGTGAGCGGTTATGTTGCACACTGGACCCCAGGAGCCAAGTGAGCGTGAGTTAATTCAGTGGTTAACCATTGAACAGGTTCCGCGTTTTTCGCTAAAACGGCTCACCGCAGTGTTAGGCACCAATGGTTTGCAAATGGCTGACTTGTTTTCGGCTGATCATGAGCAGTTGCAAGCCTGGGGGTTGTCCCCTAGCCAGAGTCAGACACTTCGCACACCTAATGAACACTTCATTGAAAAAAGCTTAAAGTGGCATGCCAAGGATGCTTGCCATGTTATCTTGCCCGCTAATCATGCCTGTTATTCGAAGCTCTTGCTGGAAACAGCTCAGCCACCGGCTGTGTTATATTGCCACGGCAAAACTCAATTGTTAGATGGTCGACAGATTGCCATGGTCGGCAGTCGAAACCCATCAATTAGCGGCAAACAAAACGCCCAACACTTCGCTCAAGCCCTAGTTAACAGCGGATGGACGGTAACCAGCGGTTTAGCGTTGGGCATAGATGGTTTGTCACACTATGCGGCGTTGGTAGCCAAAGGTAATACGATCGCAGTACTGGGCAGCGGAATCGATCACATATATCCCAGACGCCATATTCAATTAAGTCAGCAAATAGTGGAGCAAGGTGGCCTTATCGTTTCTGAGTTTGCACCCGGCACGGCTACCAGGGCAGAGAACTTTCCCCGTCGAAATCGTATAATCAGTGGCTTGGCATATGGTACACTGATAGTCGAAGCGGCACTTAAAAGCGGTTCGCTGATCACCGCCCGATACGCGATGGAACAGGATCGAGAAGTCTTTGCAGTGCCAGGCAATATTCACAACCCCTTATCCAGAGGTTGCCATCATTTGCTCAAACAAGGTGCTAAACTTGTTGAAACATTGGACGATATAAATGAAGAGTTTCAACATCTTAATTTTGTTACTCATGAAAGAAATAACCAAGAGGCACAAAAAAATCACACACAAAGCTTGGCAGCAGACAAATTGTTAGATAGTGTAGATTTCGAAACCACACCACTAGATATAGTGGCTCAACGCTGCGGTTTGCCT
Organism: Paraglaciecola sp. IT1134; assembly: GCF_058068185.1. Classification (NCBI taxonomy): domain Bacteria; kingdom Pseudomonadati; phylum Pseudomonadota; class Gammaproteobacteria; order Alteromonadales; family Alteromonadaceae; genus Paraglaciecola; species Paraglaciecola sp. IT1134. Next base: position 26,006 of record NZ_CM176486.1, read on the forward strand.
GTGGCTCAGGTGATGTCTTTATTGTTAGAATACGAATTACGTGGTTTAGTAACGGCTGTTCCAGGTGGTTACCTTAAATTGGGGGAAAAATAATATGTTCGATATCCTCATGTATCTTTTCGAAAACTTTATTCACAGCGAGACTGAAATTCGTGTCGACCAAGACGAGTTGACTGATGAATTAGTTCGAGCGGGTTTTCACCATGACGAAATATACAAGGCGCTATCTTGGCTTGAAAAGTTGGCGGCGTTACAAGAAACAGATATTAATCCCTATTTGGTAAAAGGAGCCGCATCTTTCGTTAATCGTATCTACACCCATGATGAAGAAATGCGCCTGGATGTTGAATGTCGGGGTTTTTTGATGTTTTTAGAGCAAATAAATGTTTTAGACTCGTCGACCAGAGAGATGGTCATCGACCGAGTAATGGAAATAGACTCGAACGAGTTTTGTCTCGAAGACATGAAATGGGTTGTGCTTATGGTGCTATTTAATGTGCCAGGCAAAGAAAATGCTTATGCGCAGATGGAAGATCTGCTGTTTGAAGAGCCAGAAGGTCCGTTGCATTAATTCCTCCCAGGGCACGGGTCAGCATCTCTTGCTGACCAGATGTGCTGTCTAACTATGTCTAAAATTGATCATTCACTTTTTGCGGCTCATGAGGCTACGTTTGAAGATGAAGCGGGTCCCTGCCCCGAGTGTGGCGCGAAGCTACATATCAGACGTGGTAAAAAGGGTCCTTTTATCGGCTGCAGTAATTATCCAACCTGTGATTTTAGTAAACCCCTGCATGAAGTTGATAATACTGAAATAACGGTGATTGAGGGTTCAAGTTGCCCGGAATGCGCAGCCAATTTGGTGATCCGCAAAGGGCGTTATGGCATGTTCATAGGTTGCAGTAACTTCCCCGAATGTCACTATATAGAATCTGCAAAACAACAGACGGTAGTAGCCATAGCATGCCCCTCATGTGTTAAGGGCCAATTACTCAAACGTGCCAACAAATTTGGCAAGAGCTTCTACCCTTGTGATCAATACCCGGCTTGTCGTTATGCGCTGAATTCCCCCCCTGTCGACCAAGCTTGTCCAGCTTGCAAATGGCCTGTTATGCAGGAAAAAAAAACCGCTCAAGGTGTGTTTTGGCAATGTCCACAACGCAAATGCATGTTTAAGCAGCCAGCCGAATAGGTGTTTTTAGGTTTAACCCCCGCAATGCATGCTTTACACTCAGCGTAATATAGACGGCTTACATTAAAAAAATGACAGTAAAACATACAGATGATCCACTACTAACCCGTTTTCAGGCAGGGCAAATATTCGCTTACCCAACGGAAGCTGTGTTTGGCCTAGGGTGCGACCCTGACAATAAGGCCGCTGTAATGGCCTTATTGTCGTTAAAACATCGCGCAATCAGTAAAGGCTTGATCTTGGTGGCCAAAACCTATTCCCAGCTATTACCTTATGTGAATGATGCCGCCATTCCTATGTATATGCGAACAGAAATATTTTCCAGTTGGCCCGGTTCCATCACCTGGTTATTGCCTAAATCAAAAACCACTCCCCACTGGCTCACCGGCGATTCCGAATTAATTGCGGTGCGTGTAAGCCAACATCCGGTTATCCGGGACTTGTGTTCGCGTTTCGCCAAGCCGTTAGTGTCAACCAGTGCCAATTTGACAGCTACTGAACCTGCTCGAACGGTTCAACAAGTGCGGGAATACTTTAACGATAAAGTTTTACTTATTGAAGGTGAGCTGGGTAATGCCCAGTTACCGAGTAAAATTCGCCATGGCTTAAGCGGCCAAACAATACGAGATAATTAGACTATGTCACTACCAGAAGTTGCCGACATTGAATCGGTAAAAAAGTTTTTACTCACTCTACAAGACAATATTTGCCATACGCTGGAGATGGCGGATGGGAAAGGCAGCTTTGTCGAAGATAATTGGCAGCGTGAGCTCGGTGGTGGAGGCCGTACTCGGGTACTAACTAACGGTCAGGTGATCGAGCAGGGAGGGGTCAATTTCTCACACGTATTTGGTGGGCAACTACCTGCTTCTGCAACCGCTACCAGACCAGAATTGGCTGGTCGGAGTTTTCAGGCTATGGGCGTCTCTTTGGTGATCCACCCGAAAAACCCTCATGTTCCAACTTCCCACGCCAACGTGCGAATTTTCATTGCTGAAAAAGAAGGTGAACAACCGATTTGGTGGTTTGGTGGGGGCTTCGACCTCACCCCGTTTTACCCCATCCGGGCCGACGTAGAACATTGGCACAATACGGCCAAAACACTATGTGAACCCTTCGGGGAAGATGTGTACACCAAATACAAACAGTGGTGTGATGATTACTTTTACCTCAAACACCGTAACGAAACTCGGGGAGTCGGGGGCTTATTTTTTGATGATCTCAACGAATGGGGTTTCAAACGTAGCTTTGAATTTATGCAAGCGGTCGGCAATGGGTATTTGGATGCCTATGTACCTATTTTAGAAAAACGGAAAGAGATGCCTTACACCGAACAGGAGCGTAGCTTTCAGTTATACAGAAGAGGACGTTATGTTGAATTTAACTTGGTATACGATAGGGGCACACTATTTGGATTACAAAGTGGTGGTCGTACAGAATCTATATTGATGTCTATGCCGCCTTTAGCTAGGTGGGAATATGACTTCAAACCTGAGTCAGGAAGCCCGGAGGAGCTATTGTACAAAGAGTATCTTAAACCTCAGAAGTGGGTGTGAGCTGTGGACAGGTATGCAGTATTTGGTAATCCAATTGGCCACAGTAAGTCACCTCTTATTCATAGGCTATTTGCTGAGCAAACTAAGCAAGCGATAGAGTATGGCCGCCAAGAACCGGCAGAAGACCAATTTAATCCAGCTATCAAAGCATTTTTCGCACAAGGGTATTTAGGCGCCAACGTAACCGCACCATTTAAACTAGATGCATTTCGTTTCGCTGACGAATTGACCCCAAGAGCGAAAATGGCTGAGGCGGTCAATACGTTATCGAAACGTAAAGATGGAACCGTACTTGGCGATAACACCGATGGGCAAGGATTGGTACAAGACTTACAACGTTTATGGGGACGTATTGCAGGTAAGCGCTTATTATTAATTGGCGCTGGTGGAGCAACGCGGGGGATCATTCTGCCGCTGTTTACGGCTGGAATTGCAAATATACATATTGCCAATCGAACTGCGAAGAAAGCCCAAAACCTTGCTGAAAAGTTTAGCGATAGTGGCAGTGTTTCAGGTTCGGGCTTTACCGATATACCAGCAGGTGGTTTTGACGGCGTAATCAATTGTACTTCTTCGAGTCTCGATGGGGGCTTGCCCGATGTCAGCGCGAGCATTTTTTTACAAGCTGAATTTGCCTACGACATGACTTATAAATCCCAGGACACTTCATTTATACGCTGGGCAAGCGAGACAAATAACAATATCGCGGTTAGCGATGGGCTTGGCATGCTGGTGGGGCAGGCGGCAGAAAGTTTTTACTTATGGCGCCACGTAAGACCAGACATTGAGCCTGTGATTAGTGTTGTGCGGGAAATGATGTGAACCAAGCGATCCAGATCCAAGATGGCTACAGTGTGGATAACGAGACAATGTGCATTCAGCTCATTGTCTCGGGACTTATGATGGAGTGTCATATCAGCGACTTACCAGTAGCTGATATGCAGACGTTTTACGTTAATTATCTATTTGATCTTGAAGAGATGATAAGTGAACTGGTGGAGCGAGAAGCCTGGGATGAGAATGGTATCATCCGCATTCATAGCCGAACCCTAATCAAATCGGAATATAACGCTTAGGTGTTACTCGGTTTCAAGGTACTCGTTTTTCAAACGTATGTAGTTATCAGCGGAAACCTTAAGAAATGCGTTTTCTGTTTCTGTTAAGGGACGTGCTTGTTTAACGGGGCTGCCTACATATAAGTAACCGCTAGTTAATGTTTTGTTTGGTGGCACTAAACTTCCCGCCCCAATAAATACGTCGTCCTCTATTACTGCGCCATCCATAATGATGGCACCCATACCCACTAATATACGATCACCCAGTATGCAGCCATGCAACATACATTTGTGCCCAACGGTGACATCTTGACCGATAATCAGGGGATGGCCCTTAGGGTTGGATTCACTCACGCGACTAACATGTAACACAGTCCCATCTTGTATATTGGTGCGCGCGCCTATCTTTATATAGTTAACATCACCCCGTGCTGCTACTAATGGCCAAACACTGACATCTGCTGCACAATCGATATCGCCTACCAACACCGCAGATTCATCTACATAACAACCTGCTGCTAATGTAGGACTGACCCCTTTATAACGTCGAATACCCATTTTCTACCCCTTACAACTATCAATAGGCTGATATTAACAAAGTCATCAACAGGATGAAGCATAATTAGTGTCTTAAAAACCAGCAAGCTGCTGCTAGGGTGAGCAGTTTGTGTATAAATTGTCCGCTTAAACAATTATATGCAAATAAGGGTTGCGCTCATCGACGGGGTGTCTATAATGCGCACCTCGCTTCGGGGCAGCAGGTTAAACCGCTGAAACGACACCGGCTCAGGCTGGGGGTTCGAGACTCGTAAGAGTCAAGAGATTAGCGGGTTGCAAGGCGGTTTAGTTTGAGATTAAAATTAAATAAACCCTTGACAACCAAAACGAACAACGTAATATACGCCTCCCGCTTAAGAGGGTCTTCGGACAACTTAAGCAGAAAGATTAACTAGGCGACGTCATTGGATGGCCGTCACCTTGCGCTGATGAAATCGAAGTACGGTGTTCATCGCCGCGAAATGCTCTTTAACAATTAATAACAAGACAATCTGTGTGGATACTCACTTGATGAGTGTCTACCAACAAAAAATTCATGTTCGATAAATATTTAATTGAAGAGTTTGATCATGGCTCAGATTGAACGCTGGCGGCAGGCCTAACACATGCAAGTCGAACGGTAACATTTCAAAGCTTGCTTTGAAGATGACGAGTGGCGGACGGGTGAGTAATACTTAGGGATCTGCCTTTGTGTGGGGGATAACCATTGGAAACGATGGCTAATACCGCATAACGTCTTTGGACCAAAGGGGGCTTTCGGGCTCTCGCGCAAAGAGGAACCTAAGCGAGATTAGCTTGTTGGTGGGGTAAAGGCTCACCAAGGCGACGATCTCTAGCTGTTCTGAGAGGAAGATCAGCCACACTGGAACTGAGACACGGTCCAGACTCCTACGGGAGGCAGCAGTGGGGAATATTGCACAATGGGCGCAAGCCTGATGCAGCCATGCCGCGTGTGTGAAGAAGGCCTTCGGGTTGTAAAGCACTTTCAGTTGTGAGGAAAGGTTGACGGTTAATACCCGTTAGCTGTGACGTTAGCAACAGAAGAAGGACCGGCTAACTCCGTGCCAGCAGCCGCGGTAATACGGAGGGTCCGAGCGTTAATCGGAATTACTGGGCGTAAAGCGCACGCAGGCGGTTTGTTAAGCTAGATGTGAAAGCCCCGGGCTCAACCTGGGAATAGCATTTAGAACTGGCAGGCTAGAGTTTTGGAGAGGGGAGTGGAATTCCAGGTGTAGCGGTGAAATGCGTAGATATCTGGAGGAACATCAGTGGCGAAGGCGACTCCCTGGTCAATAACTGACGCTCATGTGCGAAAGTGTGGGTAGCGAACAGGATTAGATACCCTGGTAGTCCACACCGTAAACGCTGTCTACTAGCTGTTTGTGGATTTAATCCGTGAGTAGCGAAGCTAACGCGATAAGTAGACCGCCTGGGGAGTACGGCCGCAAGGTTAAAACTCAAATGAATTGACGGGGGCCCGCACAAGCGGTGGAGCATGTGGTTTAATTCGATGCAACGCGAAGAACCTTACCTACTCTTGACATACTGGAAATTTAGCAGAGATGCTTTAGTGCCTTCGGGAATCCAGATACAGGTGCTGCATGGCTGTCGTCAGCTCGTGTCGTGAGATGTTGGGTTAAGTCCCGCAACGAGCGCAACCCTTGTCCTTAGTTGCCAGCCTTAAGTTGGGCACTCTAAGGAGACTGCCGGTGACAAACCGGAGGAAGGTGGGGACGACGTCAAGTCATCATGGCCCTTACGAGTAGGGCTACACACGTGCTACAATGGTGAGTACAGAGGGAAGCGAACTTGCGAGAGTAAGCGGATCCCTTAAAGCTCATCGTAGTCCGGATCGGAGTCTGCAACTCGACTCCGTGAAGTCGGAATCGCTAGTAATCGCAAATCAGAATGTTGCGGTGAATACGTTCCCGGGCCTTGTACACACCGCCCGTCACACCATGGGAGTGGGTTGCAAAAGAAGTAGTTAGTCTAACCTTCGGGAGGACGATTACCACTTTGTGATTCATGACTGGGGTGAAGTCGTAACAAGGTAACCCTAGGGGAACCTGGGGTTGGATCACCTCCTTACTATTAGGCAGGCCTTGTCAGGTCGAGTGTTCACACAGATTGTTTTGTTGTTAATAAAGAAGAGCAAAAGAAGTGCTTGGGAAATTCAAGCAACTTGTCGTGATACTTGAAAGAGTATTGCGCAGTGTATTTGTTATCTAGGCAACGCCGCGAAGAATGTGTCGCAGGGAGCTAACGTCTGTTAGTGATCAAGGAAATTCTGTAGCCAGGAAGCATAGATGACAAAGACCAAGCAAGAGGCTTGTAGCTCAGCTGGTTAGAGCGCACCCCTGATAAGGGTGAGGTCGGCAGTTCAAGTCTGCCCAAGCCTACCAAATTCACGCCTATGCTGCGTTGGATGACTCGTCGTGTAGAAAACCACACGTCCTCGTTATCCGCCTTGCCTAGCCGCGAATTGCATCTTTGATACAAGGCTCGCCTTGATTAGACAAGATTACGGTGTGACAACATCGACCTGCTGTAAAGCGGGGCCATAGCTCAGCTGGGAGAGCGCCTGCCTTGCACGCAGGAGGTCAGCAGTTCGATCCTGCTTGGCTCCACCACATTTGGGGTGGGAAGTGAAAAATTGCTCAAAGGTAGCAAACCTTAATGAATGAATGCTGGTAACAGCGGGTATTGATTAGGGTTTTTTTAGACCTTAGCAAGAGGAGGACAATATCTGACATCGTCAGGTAGTTGAACTCACCTTGCGCCCATGAACTCAAAAATCGAGCTTCATGTGCACCTTGTTCTTTAACAATATGGAAAGCTGATAAAGTAATCAAAACGAAGAGAACGCTTTTAAGAGCTTACTCTATCTGATTTGAATGAATACTTGTCACGCATACAACGGCAACGCAAGTTGCACCTAACTTTGGATAAAAGGCCAAAGGGTAGGGCGAGTTATTTCGACGTGCAGACTATGATTGTTTGCTACGAGGAAATAGCGAGTTAGGTTGTTCTAGGCAAAGCCGCAGGAGGAACGAGTGAGGGAATGTACGTCTGTACATGACCGAGTGAGAGACGCCGAAGGTGAAGCATAGGGCAAGCTAAAGAAGCTATTTGGGGTTGTATGGTTAAGTGACTAAGCGTATACGGTGGATGCCTAGGCAGTTAGAGGCGATGAAGGACGTGTAAGTCTGCGAAAAGTTGTGGGGAGCCGACAAAATGCTTTGATCCACAAATATCCGAATGGGGAAACCCACCGCTTCGGCGGTATCATTAAGTGAATACATAGCTTAATGAGGCAAACGAGGGGAACTGAAACATCTAAGTACCCTTAGGAAAAGAAATCAACCGAGATTCCCCTAGTAGCGGCGAGCGAACGGGGACTAGCCCTTAAGCTGATTGTAAGTGAGTGGAACATACTGGAAAGTATGGCGATACCAGGTGATAGCCCTGTACACGAACACGAACTTTAAGTGAAAACGAGTAGGTCGGGACACGTGTTATCCTGACTGAATATGGGGGGACCATCCTCCAAGGCTAAATACTCCTAACTGACCGATAGTGAACTAGTACCGTGAGGGAAAGGCGAAAAGAACCCCTGTGAGGGGAGTGAAATAGAACCTGAAACCGTATACGTACAAGCAGTAGGAGCAGACTTGTTCTGTGACTGCGTACCTTTTGTATAATGGGTCAGCGACTTATATTTTGTAGCGAGGTTAACCGAATAGGGGAGCCGTAGCGAAAGCGAGTGTTAACTGCGCGTTTTAGTTGCAAGGTATAGACCCGAAACCCGGTGATCTAGCCATGGGCAGGTTGAAGGTTGAGTAACATCAACTGGAGGACCGAACCGACTAACGTTGAAAAGTTAGCGGATGACTTGTGGCTGGGGGTGAAAGGCCAATCAAACCGGGAGATAGCTGGTTCTCCCCGAAAGCTATTTAGGTAGCGCCTCGGACGAATACCACTGGGGGTAGAGCACTGTTAAGGCTAGGGGGTCATCCCGACTTACCAACCCTTTGCAAACTCCGAATACCAGTGAGTACTATCCGGGAGACACACGGCGGGTGCTAACGTCCGTCGTGAAGAGGGAAACAACCCAGATCGCCAGCTAAGGTCCCTAAGTTATCACTAAGTGGGAAACGATGTGGAAAGGCTAAGACAGCTAGGAGGTTGGCTTAGAAGCAGCCACCCTTTAAAGAAAGCGTAATAGCTCACTAGTCGAGTCGGTCTGCGCGGAAGATGTAACGGGGCTAAGTGATACACCGAAGCTGCGAACGCATAGCTTGCTATGCGTGGTAGGGGAGCGTTCTGTAAGCCGTTGAAGGTGTGCCGGGAGGCCTGCTGGAGGTATCAGAAGTGCGAATGCTGACATGAGTAACGATAATGGGGGTGAAAAACCCCCACGCCGGAAGACCAAGGTTTCCTGTCCCATGCTAATCAGGGCAGGGTAAGTCGGCCCCTAAGGCGAGGCAGAAATGCGTAGTCGATGGGAAACGGATTAATATTTCCGTACTGTTAATATCAGTGAAGGGGGGACGGAGAAAGTTATGCAAGCCTGGCGTTGGTAGTCCAGGTGAAAGTGCGTAGGGCGTTGGTTTAGGTAAATCCGGACCGACATATAACCTGAGACACGAGACGAGACACCACGGTGTTGAAGTTGCAAATACTATGCTTCCAGGAAAAGCCTCTAAACTTATGATATTAATAACCGTACCCCAAACCGACACAGGTGGTCAGGTAGAGAATACTAAGGCGCTTGAGAGAACTCGGGTGAAGGAACTCGGCAAAATCGTACCGTAACTTCGGGAGAAGGTACGCCGCTGTTTGTGATGAGACTTGCTCTCTAAGCGAATGGCGGCCGCAGTGAAATGGTGGCTGGGACTGTTTATTAAAAACACAGCACTGTGCTAAATCGAAAGATGACGTATACGGTGTGACACCTGCCCGGTGCCGGAAGGTTAATTGATGGGGTTATCTTCGGAGAAGCTCTTGATCGAAGCCCCGGTAAACGGCGGCCGTAACTATAACGGTCCTAAGGTAGCGAAATTCCTTGTCGGGTAAGTTCCGACCTGCACGAATGGTGTAACCATGGCCACGCTGTCTCCACCCGAGACTCAGTGAAATTGAAATCGCAGTGAAGATGCTGTGTACCCGCACCTAGACGGAAAGACCCCGTGAACCTTTACTATAGCTTGGCACTGAACATTGACCCTACATGTGTAGGATAGGTGGGAGACTTTGAAGCGTTGTCGCCAGATGACGTGGAGTCTACCTTGAAATACCACCCTTGTACGTTTGATGTTCTAACGTTGGCCCCTTATCGGGGTTGCGGACAGTGCCTGGTGGGTAGTTTGACTGGGGCGGTCTCCTCCCAAAGAGTAACGGAGGAGCACGAAGGTTGGCTAATCCTGGTCGGACATCAGGAGGTTAGTGCAATGGCATAAGCCAGCTTAACTGCGAGACAGACACGTCGAGCAGGTACGAAAGTAGGTCATAGTGATCCGGTGGTTCTGAATGGAAGGGCCATCGCTCAACGGATAAAAGGTACTCCGGGGATAACAGGCTGATACCGCCCAAGAGTTCATATCGACGGCGGTGTTTGGCACCTCGATGTCGGCTCATCACATCCTGGGGCTGAAGTCGGTCCCAAGGGTATGGCTGTTCGCCATTTAAAGTGGTACGCGAGCTGGGTTTAGAACGTCGTGAGACAGTTCGGTCCCTATCTGGTGTGGGCGTTGGATGATTGAGGGGAGCTGCTCCTAGTACGAGAGGACCGGAGTGGACGAACCGCTGGTGTTCGGGTTGTCATGCCAATGGCATTGCCCGGTAGCTACGTTCGGAATCGATAACCGCTGAAAGCATCTAAGCGGGAAGCGAGCCCCAAGATGAGTCATCCCTGGCAATTTAATTGTCCTAAAGGGTTGTTGAAGACTACGACGTTGATAGGCAGGGTGTGGAAGCGTTGTAAGGCGTTGAGCTAACCTGTACTAATTGCCCGTGAGGCTTAACCATACAACGCCCAAATAGCTTTTTATAAACGCGCTATCGCGCTGTCGTGATAATATGCTTAAGCGCAGGGGTACCCTGCTGACATATTATCTACTCGCTAAAGTAAAAGCGCAGCGACGGTCAAGTGTGTAAATAATAGTAGACGTGTATGAATGACAAGTATTATTAATCGACAGAGTAAGACTAAACGTTTTTTAGCATTGATTACCTCAGCTTTTACATATTGATTTATGCAAGATGAACACGACACGTCATATAGACAGGTCGACTCACCTTGCGTTAATTCATCGCACACAACGCGACTGAATTAACACTTAAAAGTTTAAAGCAGGATGAAGACGACACGTCACTTAGACAGTTTGACTCACCTTGCGCTAATTTACCGCAAAAAGACGCGGATAAATCAGCACGTTTTTTGTCTGGCAGCCATAGCGATACGGCCCCACCTGATCCCATTCCGAACTCAGAAGTGAAACGTATTAGCGGCGATGGTAGTATGGGGTCTCCCCATGCGAGAGTAGCACACTGCCAGACTCCCATTTAGAGAAAGGGCTATCCGTAAGGGTGGCCCTTTTTTGTTTGCCTGAAATAAAGTTAACAATGCACCGTTATCGGCCTTGAGGCCGGTAGCCATTCTTATAAGCGCTGCCGCGCAAGTGCTACTCCCACAGGAAAACTTTCTTTTCTTTATCAGTAGCGACATAAACACGTATATGATGATAGTCATCCCCCTAACGGAGTTATACCAATCAGTATTAAATTTTTCCCACCGGGATCCAGTCCCTGGAACACATACTCACTACGCGTTTCGTGTCATAGATAAAATCATTCCATGCCCTGGAACACGCTTCAACAATGTCATCGTAGCCGCTAAAACATCGATTAGCTAAATGGTGTTGCCTCAGCCATGACCAGACTTGCTCAATTGGGTTCAGCTCTGGAGAATACGGGGGGAGTTTGATAATACTGACATTGCTCAGATCTTCGGTTAGTAAAGCCTGGTGCCAGCCCGCACCATCCATGATGACGACCGCATGTCTGCCTACTTCTGTTTTCGCTGAGATCTGTTCGAGATGCAGGCTCATCATCTCTTTATCAACATGAGGGGTTATTAATGCCTCCGTTTCCCCCGTTGCGGGGCAGACTGCGCCAAACAAATATGCGTAGTCAAACTGTTGCTGCTTAACGGCTCGGGGACGACATCCTTTTTTTGACCAAAGGCGTGTGGTGGTATTTTGCTGACCAAATCGTGCTTCATCCTGAAACCAAAAATCAACCTGCTCCATGGCAACATGACCCGGGATCAATTTGATCGTTTCAATTTTAATTTTTTTTAAAATCCTCCTGACTTTCACTATTCTGCTTAGGATGTTTAGAGCGGCTAGTGGTCCAGGTTATATTCATTGATTTCAGTAAATTATATATCGAATTTTGGTGATAATTCACCGCAAAAGTTTGTTGAATATAGCCTTGCAGCATTTCACCGTTTAAGCGGCCACCTTTAGAGGACAGGCTTTGTTGCTCAATGTAGTGAGCTAAAGCTTCTTTTTGCTGATCGGTTAAGCGACTAGGTCTACCAGATGGCTTTTTACTTTCAAGGGCACTGATCCCGCCTTTTAGGTAATTGGCGACCCAATCATTCACCATTCGTCGACTCACGTTCAGCATTCTGGCTACCTTGGATCTATTTTTACCCGCTTTAAAATGGGCAACAGCCAACAACCGCATGCGCATCCGATGATCTTTGACTTTGTTAGACAGTGCTTTTAATTCTTGCTCAGTATGTTGATTCAAGGAATTTAATTAAGTGGTTTTGAGATGCGTAGATTAGATCACATCTTTAAGATGATTGGTATTACAGCCTGGCATTCATGCCAGTCGTTCAAGCGGCAGGAGCCGTGCTCCTCAAAGCAACGCAAAGGGTGGATTAATCCACGGACTTTTAATAGGCATCAATGAAAGTCTCGGGATTGGCTTTTGAGCTCTACCAGCAAGTGGCTTATATCTTGTAGTTTACCAGCGATAATATGAGTCACTCCTCCATCACCTCGCTCGAGGATGCCGCTAACCTTTAACAAGTTTGCGGTAAGATATGCTGGTTTTTGTGCTCTGGCAGTGGCTTGCCAGACAATAATATTGCTGTTGCCAGTGTCATCTTCAAGAGTAATAAAGGTCACGCCAGCAGCAGTGCCAGGGCTTTGTCTGGCTATTACCAGGCCTACTACTGACACCAGAGCTTTATGTTGCACTCCTGACAATTGGTCAGCGGGGGTATATTTTTTTAACAATCCGGCTTGATTGAGCAAACCCACTGGGTGTTTATTCAAGGTTAAACCTGTGGTCGCGTAGTCTTCTATTAGGTTGTCTAATTCAGAAGGCTGGGGTGGTATATAACTAGCGGATAACGACAATTGGCTAAAAAGGGGTAACTGAGAATCGTTATTCATTAATAACCAGCGCGTAGCATAACGATTGTCGCATATGCTTGAAAACGCGTTGGCACTAGCCAGTGCTTCTAGCTGTGTTTTATTTAAAGCACAATTTTTTAACTCGTCAAGACGGGTGAAACCGCTTTTCGGTCTGTGTTTGAGCAGTGCCTGGACGCTATTTTTACTTAGGTGTTTGATTAGACGCAGGCCCAGACGAATCGATAATTCCCCCCCATGGCGCTGTAAAACATGATCATATTCCGAGTGATTGATACATATCGGAAATACGGGTACATGATGCCGTTTTGCATCCTGGATTAATTGAGCGGGTGAATAGAAACCCATTGGCCAGCTGTTTAATAAGCCGCAGTAAAAGCTGGCCGGATAGTGATATTTAAGCCAGGAAGAGACGTAAGCTAATACGGCAAAAGACGCGGAATGGGATTCCGGGAAACCGTATTCGCCAAAACCACAGATTTGTTTATAAATTTGTTCCGCATAGCTTTGTTGATAACCACGCTGCAACATGCCGTTAATTAACTTATCTTTAAATTTGATTAGCTCACCGGTTTTTTTCCAGCTGGCCATGGCTCGGCGTAGCTGGTCTGCCTCGCCGCCGGAAAAGCCGGCGGCAACCATAGCTACCTTTATCACTTGTTCCTGGAAAATCGGTACCCCCATAGTGCGCATCAGCACAGATTTCACCTCTTCTGAGGGGTATTCCACACTTTCTTTGCCATCTCGGCGTTTTAAAAATGGGTGCACCATATCCCCTTGGATTGGTCCAGGTCTGACGATAGCTATCTGGATCACTAAATCATAAAATTCTTTGGGTTTGAGCCTGGGTAACATGCTCATCTGGGCGCGGGATTCTATTTGGAATATTCCCACAGTGTCGGCGCGTTGGATCATGGCGTATACGTCCTGATCGGCAGACATTCTGGTGATATCGGCGATAGCCAACTGACGAGCATGATGTTTGTGGATGAGGGCAAAACTTTTGCGAATAGCCGTTAACATGCCCAGCGCTAATACATCCACTTTGAGCAAGCCCAGGCTTTGCAAATCATCTTTGTCCCATTGAATAACACTGCGTTGGGCCATGGCAGTATTTTCGATTGGCACAAGTTGGTACAAAGGGTGAGCTGAGATAACAAAGCCGCCTACATGTTGCGACAGATGCCGAGGAAACCCCCTAATTTCGTTGACCAGGTAAATGAAATTTTGGCCTATAGACGATTGTGGGTCCAGGCCCAGCTCGATGATTTGTTCTTGCCAATCGAGTTTATTGTCGCGCCTGGATATGTTTTTAATAAAAAAATCGAGTTGAGCTTGGTGGATACCCAAGGCTTTACCTATATCCCGAATGGCACTTTTTAAACGATAGGTAATAACAGTGGCGGCAATGGCTGTGCGCTCCCGACCATACTTTGCATAGATGTACTGGATCACCTCTTCTCTGCGCTCATGTTCGAAATCTACGTCTATATCTGGCGGTTCATTGCGTTCTTTAGAGATAAAACGTTCAAACAAAACTGCAATCTGTCTGGGATCCACAGCGGTGATTTCGAGGCAGTAACAGACCACTGAATTGGCCGCCGACCCACGACCCTGATAAAGAATATTCTGTTGTTTGGCAAATTGCACAATGTCGTAAATGGTCAGGAAAAAATATTCATATTTGAGCTGTTTTATCAATTTTAGCTCTTTGATGATGAGCCGTTTTATAGGGAAAGACGGTCCCTGGGGGAAGCGCAGTTGCATGCCCTTTTTAACTAACTGGCGTAAATAAAGACTGGGTTGGGTATCTTTAGGGATCAGCTCTGCGGGATATTGATAACTGAGTTCCTTCAGACTGAAGGTACACAAGTTTGCGATCTTGAGCGTTTCTTGTAACCACTGAGCGGGAAATAAATGGCGTAACTTAGTTAGGGGACGTAATGCTCGCTCACTATTAGGCAGTAAATTTCCTGCTATATGTTTAATTTCTTTAACTTGATGTATGGCATGTAGTGCATTGTGTAATGAGAGGCGTTCACTTGAATGCATCAATACCCCACCACAGGCAGTAACTGGGATTTGATGTTTATGACTTAAGGACTGACAGTATTGCACACCATACTGATCTTGATGAGTCAAGTGGCGCTGGCAACCTATCCATAATCGCTGAGCGTAAATTTTTTCTAGCCTAGTAGCCCAGATGTCGTCCTGATTTTTATCACCCGTGGGTAACCATAAAACCAAACAATGTTTCGCGGTTTTTAAATCCCACAGATCCAGCTTATAGCTACCCTTGTCAGCTCGACGTCTGGCGTTAGTAATGATACGACATAACTCGGCATAAGCTTTATGATCAGGGCAAAGCAATACCAGCTTAAGATCTTGATCTAGCACCAGCAGACTGCCAATAATCAGCTTGACCCCCAACTTATAGCTCTTTAGGTGAGTGTAGGCGCGCACTACGCCTGCAACGCTACACTCGTCAGTGATAGCAAGTGCTTGATAAC
Source organism: Paraglaciecola sp. IT1134 (assembly GCF_058068185.1). NCBI lineage: Bacteria > Pseudomonadati > Pseudomonadota > Gammaproteobacteria > Alteromonadales > Alteromonadaceae > Paraglaciecola > Paraglaciecola sp. IT1134. Next base: position 41,324 of record NZ_CM176486.1, read on the forward strand.
TTAAAAAATCTGCCTGACTAATTAGCTCCTCGGGGTGAGAGGCGCCTTGCAAAAACGTGAAGTTGCTTTGGCAAAAAAGCTCAGCGTACCCCTGGGATGTATGTGTCAACTGAACACTCCATGTAAATACCACTGGGCATCCGGGGTTTTAAAAATCCAGTACCATTGACCCTGTGAGTTTCTGGCAATGAAGTAATCTCTCTCTACGGAACGATTATCCCACCATCCTGTGTCTATTCTTTCCGGGCCTAATACAATCGATACTTTTTCTCGCAGTACTTGGGGCCTTGGTAGTAAAAAACTGGGGCGTAAGATTTTGGGTGTAGCAATAGATGGCTGTTTGCAAAGTGCAGGGCCAAAATCAGATGCAACCTCGGGACGAAAGTCTTCTACTAACCGCGGGCTTAAAACCGCTCTTTCACCCAATTTCGCCTGCAGTAAAGATACGAGCTGCAAGCGAGAAACCATGCCCTGTTTAGTGGAAAATAAATCGCCTTTGTCTGGCGTTCTAACATAGGTTGTGCCGGTGGTTATCTTTATCGCATATACCGGCGCGGCCAAGTTTAGGTTTTCAAGTTTCAAGCTGAGTAATATCAACCAGCGTTTGGCCAGATATTCTCCTTGCTCAGCACCCACTTCTAATTCAACCTGAGTCTGATCTCGGTGGTAAAGGGTGAGCTTAAGCTGCTGCGTCAAGCTATCTCGCATCAATAGAAAGTGTTCAAGCCCAGTTAATAAGTGTTCAGTTGGTCGAAGCAAACGTTCGACATTGTCAAGATCGTACAGTAGCTCCAGGTAACGATTGAATTTATCAACGGGGTGATAAAAATTAACGGGGTGTTGAGACTCACCGCTTAGTTTATGCAGATAAGTTAGCAGCTGTGCATCGAAGCGCTGGGCTAATTCTTTGCCAGGAATATTAAGTAGCTGCCCTATAAGCTGGATCCCGCAATTTGCCAGTTTTGCCACCACCTTAGGGGGTAACTCGCTATATTTTATCGGCGCACGCGCAATCTGCTGGGTCATTTTAAGTTTATTATCATCAATCTCATCAACGCCGCTAACGGCTAGCAGCTTGGCAGCGAAGGGGGAGGGCCCTGTGGCATAGTGATAGGTGGCGTCCATGGCTATCAGTTGGTATTTGATAATCTTCCAATAAGTCGCCAAATCTCCATACAGACGCAACATATTGTGCACCCGTAATAGCAATCCCTGAGGAGAAAAAAAACAAATATCAGAAGTAACCAAATAAAGGCATTCCGCTATTTGTTTAAGTTGGTCTTGTTCAACTTTCTGATTAAATGGAATGACCTGCAAGTCCCGGCTAAGTGCTACCGCACTTCCCAAACACATGTGCATACGTATGCCGGCATCCCGGGCTTGTTGATTCAATTGCACCACCTGGTTATCCACCGGGTGTAAAACCACTTGGGGATAGCTCACCGGGGAGCCGCACACGGCTAATTTGGAGCTGCTCAGCGAGTCCAAATGCAAATGTGGGAAATGTAGATATAACCATAACGCCTGCATTAAATAGTGGTTACCCGGTGCGGCTGTGGGGGAAGGGCAAGACATTATCCGTTGGGCAGGTGAGAGTCAGGGTAGGCCAACGGTGCTGCATGTTTACTGTAAATGCTTCGGTTCTGGCACCGCCTTTACGTTTGCTGATGCAAACGTTAATTCCTTGGGTATCCGCCGCCAGTGTTAAAGCCAGGGGAACGGGCAACGAAAAACGGCTTTGATCGGCGCTGCGAAAAATTACCCCCAGGGCGGCGCCTTTTTCTGCTGCTAGCTGTAAACGTTTCGCCTGACATATTTCCAGTGCCTGTTGCCACAGCAAAATACCGTCACAACAACCACTTTTCAGGCATTGTTCTGCCGCCCACAGGGCATGCTGAGCAGTGCTTGTTTGTATGATCAGGATTTGTTCAAGCTTAAACCCAAATTCAAATAGCATTTGACTACTAAGCTGTGCCGGCGGGGCAATAAAAACCAATAATTTGTCGTCTTGCTGTTGGCGCAGCAAAAAATTGGGTAATAATAAACGTAATTCACCTATCCCTATAGGTGAATTGATATCCACTACCCCTTGTTCAGGAAAACCTCCCTGTAAATGCTGATCCAGTTCCTCGAAACCGGTATAGCAGGTGTTTGCAGGGCCACTGGTTTGGCTCGCTTGCCAAATCAGGCGCTTATTTTTAAGGTGATTAATAATTGGATTCATATTTTAACTACTGTACACGCATACAGTTGTTAGGGCAAATCCGAAATAATATAATATAAAAAGCCCAGAGTATTTGGGCTGATTAATTTATAACTTAAATATTTTAAATCAGCAGGTTAACTAGACTTAACCCACTCAAAAACCTTTCTTTCAAGTAATGGCATGGGTAACGGGCCGTCCAGTAAAATGAGATTATGAAACTGCTTAATATTAAACTTATCGCCTAATTCTTTTTCGGCAAACTGACGCAACTGTTTTAGCTTAAGTTGTCCTGTTTTGTAGGCTAGCGCTTGTCCAGGCATTATCATGTAACGTTCAACTTCTGATGTGGCTGAGCTTTTCACCATAGTCGAGTTATCTAATATATATTGAATTGCCTGCTCTCGGGTCCATCCCTTTGCATGTAAGCCTGTATCTACTACTAAACGCATCGCGCGAAAAAGTTCAGCATCAAGCTTGCCATAGTATTGATAGGGATCAGTAAACATACCAAGTTCTTTACCTAAACTTTCAGCATACAATGCCCAACCTTCGGCATATACGGTATAGAAGTTTTGTTGACGAATTTTGGGTAATCCTTTGACTTCATTTTGAATACTGATTTGAAAATGATGGCCTGGTACGGCTTCGTGTATTGACAGTGTTTCTACACCAAATTTAGGTTGCCCCTTCAAGTTGTATGTATTGGCAAAGAATACACCAGGTCGAGAGCCATCTGGAGCCGCGGGGATATAGGATGCGCCGGGAGCCGACTTTGCCTGAGATTCAGGGTAAGGCCTTATAATGTAATCTGATTCAGGGATCACACTGAATAATTTGGGCAACAAAGGAGTAATTTTTTGCTTAATGTCATTGTAGGCAGCCAGCACCTCATCTGAAGATTCAAAATAAAACTGTTTGTCTGTTTCTAAAAAGTTAAAAAAGCTTGGCAAGTCACCATCAAAACCGACTTGTTCAGCTACTTTGATCATTTCACTATGGATACGTTTTACTTCACTTAGACCTGTTTGATGGATCTCTTCAGCGCTTAACGGTAAGGTTGTGTTGCCTTTAATCGCGTATTCATACCATGCTTTGCCGTCGGGTAATGCACCCATACCATCTGACAGTCGTGCTGCTGGTAAATATTCTTGTTCTAAGAATTCGGCCATTCTGGCGAATGCAGGTATGAGCTTAACTCCAATAACCTTGGTGTAGGCAGCAGTAAGACGTGTTTTATCTTGTTCGGTTAGTTTGTCTGTATTGTTTAATGGATTGAACATAGTGCTTTGTGTTGGATCAGAAATAAGCAATGCTTTAAATTGCGGGATCATCGACTCCACAACGGGTTTAGGTTGAACTACGCCAACTTTTATCCCTTCTCGCATGTTACTAAGGGCTTGATCCATCCACACTGCAAACCCATCTAAGCGTTCTACGAAGTTGTCAAAGTCTTGTACATTATTAAATGGCTGAGCACTTAACCCAGCGCCTAATTGAACAATCAAATTTTGTGGGCTAAACACAAACTGATTGAGCGGCAGATAGTGTGCAGGGAAGCGGCTACCTTCTAGCGCAAACTCTAAATTTTGCTTAAAAATATCGTAGGTATATACATCTTGCCCGGTTAATTTAGATCGTTCGATCCCAGAGAGCGCAGTAAGATATCTTTGATTAATCTCGTCGTCCCCAGCAATAAATTCAGCGGTGAGATTATTAGGCCACAAGTTATTAAAGCGATTGTCGCCAAAGAACATCGCGTTTAGTGGCGAGCGCGGCAGGGTTTCTTCAAGATACTGTTCACTTAATATGATGAGTTTGGCGCTCTGTGATTGAGCTTTATCAACACTTTGGCCAACTTGTAATGATTTGTTTGCCGCTAACGTTGATGAGCTACTCGAACAGGCTTGTAACAAAACCAGTGACAGAGTAAGAGCAATGCATGTTTTTTTCATTGGATATATATAGCCTATAGTTTTGGCACATCAGTGAACATACTAATGTCATGACTAGCTAACTTAATCTATTATCAAAGAATGTGCGCAATTTATGTGTAAACAGATACGACAAACCAATCCTTTACTGGGAATCGATAATGAGAAAACCTAACAATGCAATATTGGTTATTTAAGACCGAGCCCGATGCGTTTAGCATCGATGATTTAGCCACAAGAATAGAACAAACAGAGCATTGGGATGGGATCCGCAACTATCAGGCGCGTAATTTTTTGCGCGATCAGGTTAAGTTTGGCGACAAAGTGTTTATTTATCATTCTAGTTGCAAAGAGGTGGGCATTGCTGGTTTGGCAAAAGTGGTGAAAGAAGCCTACCCGGATCACACCCAGTTCGACCCCCAAAGCCATTATTACGATCCTAAATCTACCCCTGAAAACCCACGCTGGTGCATGGTGGATGTTAAGTTCGTGGAAAAATTCCCAAGTATATTAAGCTTAAAGAAAATCAAAATCATGCCTGAAATTACCGAAGTTGGGCTGGTTAAAAGAGGGCATCGCTTGTCGATTATGCCTGTCACTAAAGCTGAGTTTTCAATCTTGTTGCAAACTGCAAAGGAATGAATAACAGGGCAACCATCATAAACACTAAAAGAAGGTAAAAACGACAAGCAAGGTCAATTTTGTTCAATACTCCTATTCACTAGATGAGGATAGTTGGCACCCTTTTGAACATAACTGAGTGCTTTAAATGACTGTTTCTCTAATTATCACCATGTCTCTGTTTGCTCTTGCTGCATCGCTTTCCCCAGGGCCGGTGAACCTTGTCTCTTTAAGTGGTAGTGCTCGTTATGGATTCAAAGTAGGCATCACATTTGTAACAGGCGCTAGCCTGGGTTTTATCGTTTTATTCCTACTTATTGGTTTTGGTTTGCACTATTTCATTGGTGCTTTACCTTGGATAACTCAAATAACTCAAATAATTCAATGGCTAGGTATCGCCTTTCTGCTTTACTTGAGTTACCAACTTTTTATGGATACCGGCGAGTTAAACTCCAACAATGACAAACACGTACCCACTTTCATGACAGGAGCAATTATGCAATGGCTCAATCCAAAAGCGTGGCTGGCATCGGTATCAGGTATTTCGGCTTACATCCCCCAAGCCAATGCGGAAGAAGTGCTGATATTTGCAGGTTTATATTTGCCCATTTGTTGGTTGTCGCTAGGAGTATGGGTTGGGGTAGGCATCATTGTGGGCCAATATTTTCAGAACCCTACCAAGATGCGATTTATGAACAAAACCTTAGCAATATTACTAGCGGCCAGCTGTTTTATGATGTTGGTTTGAGACTTAAAATGGCTAAATTTGAAGAACTGAACGGCGGTACTGGTTTGGTGTTGCTGCCACACGCTGCTTAAATACTCGCTGAAAATGGGCTTGGTCACTAAAGCCAATGGCTTGCGCCACTTCTACAATCGCTTGGCCTTCTTTTAGCGCTTGTTGACCAAGTTGCACCCGACAATTCAATCGATAAGCATGGGGCGTCATATTAAAATGTCGCTTAAAAGTTCGGATTAGATACCCTGTACTAAAACCGAGCTCAGTACTAATAAGAGCAATAGATGTATCTTCCAAACAATACTGATCCAGGTAATTCGCCACTTGATACAAGTTATTTGCGGGCAAAGCCGTCTTTGATTGTTGCGCAGCGTTATCCAAATGAGTGAACAGACGTACCAGATAATCTTGTAAAATCTTGTCTTTTTCCACTGAAGAAAATGCCGCCGACATCAAACGATCGCACACAGAAACAAATTTGTCATAAAAAGTCGCCGTAACCAAAGTATCTAAATGGGTATTTTGCCACTGAGGGTTCTTCCTTACGCCAGCGTCCAGCAACAAATACACAAGCCAGTCTATATCCAGATGCATCATGTAATAAGCCCAAGTCGAATCTTGTCGAGGGTTACACGCATGAACTACACCAGGGTTCATAATCACCAAGGTGCCGCGTTCGACGGTATGTAATCGATCCGCACAAATGAACTCACTCTGCCCATTCAAAATAGCACCAATCGACCATTCTTTATGGAAATGCGGCGCGTAGCTGACTTCGCGACCATCCAATACTTGTCGAAGTTCAACATGAGGCAACGCTGGATCACGCCAAAAAAGAGGATGTGTAGAAGGTCTCATATCGTCATCCTGCTCATCAAAAAACTAGATTAAATATAGCAAAATCAAGGTGAGACGCTCACTCGATATTTGTCATCAAATTCTAACGGCAACACCAAAATATTTTGTAAATGACCACAATGAATTTCTAACCACGGCTCGTCATTTAAACCACTGAGTGTATTATTTTGTTTTATTGCTTGTGGCACTTGCGCCATATTATGACACCGTTCCTAAAAATTTGGGATCGGTGTCATGAATGAAAACCCAATATAGATGCTGTTATGTGCAGCGAATATTTTAGTGGGCGAAGCCCGTGTAATAGCTCGCGCTCAATAGCTATTGATTCTCGTCGATAAAAATTTGAATGTTTTGTTCGAGTATGGATAACGGCACCGAGCCATATTCGAGCACGGCATCGTGAAAGGCACGTAAATCAAATTTATCCCCTAGGGCCTGTTCGGCTTTTTTGCGCAGGCGTTTGATGGTCATCTCGCCAATTTTGTATGACAAGGCCTGGGCTGGCCAGGAGATGTAACGGTCTACCTCTGTAGTGACGTTGTGCTCAGACAGGGCGGTATTTTCTAACATATAATCAATGGCTTGTTGGCGTGACCAACCTTGCATATGCATGCCGGTATCTACTACCAATCGACAGGCGCGCCACATTTCATAACTTAAGCGGCCGAATTCTTCATAGGGTGTGGTGTAAATGCCCACCTCTTTGCCCAGGTACTCCGAGTACAGGCCCCAACCCTCCCCGAAGGCTGATATGTAGGTGTAACGGCGTACCGGTGGTAAATCCTGCATTTCGCTGGCCAATGAAATCTGTAAATGATGTCCAGGTACGGCTTCGTGTAAGGTCAGTGCGGGCAAGGCATACAAGGGGCGTTTATCTAATGCGTAGGTATTGACCCAGTAGTAACCGGGCTGATCATCCCGAGTGGGTGAAATGTAACGGCCCGTGGTGTATTTCGGGGCGATATTGTCAGGTACCGGCGCCACGCCGTAAGGAATGCGCGGTAAGTTGTAAAACAACTGGGGCAAGGTGGCATCGATACGTTTGGCAATATACGAGGCGCGCATTAATAGCTCGTCGGCGCTTTTGGCATAAAACTGCTCTGAGGTGCGTAAATGCTGAATAAACTGGTTAATATTCCCACCAAAGTTGAGGGTATTGAGTACGTTTTGCATTTCATGGCGAATACGTTTTACCTCAGCAACGCCGGTTTTATGAATGTCGGCTACAGCTAAGGTGGTACTGGTGTAGTAGTCACTGCGGTTTTGATAAAATTCAGTGCCGTTTTGCCAGGTATTGGCGGCAATATCCTGTTTGGCGCTTGGTATATATTCGGCCACTAAAAAATCGTAAAAAGCTTGATATGCCGGCAGTACGCTTTGTTTTATCGCCGCTTCACCTTGGGCAAACAAACTGGCCTGCTGCTGGACGGTAAAACCTGAGGTCGCAAGTCCTTTAAAGGGCGCAAAGAATTGGCTGTCTTGAGGGTTGTGTGTCACAAACTGTTTGATCGACTCGTCAAAGCCAACCAATACCGCTTGTGGTTGAACCCGGCCGGTTGCCATGCCCTTTTTCATCCAGGCTATTTGCTGATCAAAGTAACGGGGAAATGCCGCCAGGCGGGCGAGGTAATCTTGGTAGTCTTGCGCGGTTTTAAACGGAGCCGACTCGGGTAAAAAGGCCAGTTCGCTATAAAACCCGGACTCAGAGGTTATCGGCATGTAATGGGCGTTGAAACGATACAGATCGATATCGTTTTGCAGTTCACGCAGCTGCATCAATTTACTGATTTTTTGCTGGTGGGTAAGGGGTTTATCATCAATTTTTTGCAATGAGTTTAAAAAATACTGATTGCGCAAATAGTTAGATTTAAGGGCTTGGGGTGAAAGGTCTTCTAATTTATCGTTGTAGCTATTGTCGTGATAGCGAGTGGCTTTAATGGGATCAACCGACAGCTGATACTGCCAAATTTGCTCAAGCAAAGCACTTAGTTTATTACTTTCTGTGGCAGGGGCATGGAAACACACAGCCATCAATAATGTGCACAGCAATAGCGGTCGTTTCCACATGGTTTTTCCTTAATTAACGTTAATCCCACACATCGCAAGAATCATTACATTCATAAACTGTTCGAGGGAATTATTTTTTAGGGGTATAAATTGGGCTGGGAAAAGCGGTGACCTTATCAGGCAATTCGGTGATCTTGGCGGTGCCTTGTTTTTTTACTTCATCGATGCGCAATATATTGTGCATGGGAATATAGGTAGTGGTGACATCGGCAAATTCGGTTTTAAGTTTTTCGTGACTGGGATCCAATACCAGACTGGTGTGGCTGTCCCATACAAAATCACCTATCTCTACAAAGCCAAACATGCTGCCCTGACAAAGCTCTCGAACGTACAGCTCGTAGCGCACGCCGTTAGATACAAACTGGATCCTGAACAATGATTTTTTGTTGACCATATTAATTATTCACTACATTTACAAAATAACAAAAGTGCAGCAGTCTAACCAGTCGTGGTGCGTTCGCCAAGCACTGTCATCATCTTTAACTAGGATTTATCTAGCCACCAAAGGTGCCAATAATGCCGCTGTGGCCAAATCGAGCTCGTCAGTCTCCCCCGCCAACACCGCATTAACCGCAAAACCCTGAACGTAACTGGTCAATTGTAAAGCTGTCGCCTCAATCCTTACGTGAACGTTAAGTTGACCCAAACGCTGGGCTTTTTCCAAGCAGCCAATAAAGCCAATCTGCAGCTTATCCAGATAGTGGCGACCTATATCGCGAATGGTTTGATCCTGATAGCCCAATTCGGTGATGCAGTTTATCAATAAACATCCCCGACCCTGCACCATAAGTGTATATTCTGCAAAAAATTCCAAAATTGAGGGTAATCCCTGGTTGTCTTCTAGATGCGCCGCTATTTTATTAAGTTCGCAGTGTTGGTAATGGCCAAGCACCAGATATAAAAAATTGAGTTTGCTGGTAAATTCATGATAAAACGCTCGACGATTGAAATCAGTTCTGGCAATAATTTCATCCATTATGGCACCATGGTAACCATGCTTGAGAAATACCTCGATAGCTTGAGACATAACCAGTTCGACATTATATGACGCTTTGCGGGGCATGAAGGCCATCCATCTATAAAAAGAATAGTTATTCTTAATAGCTTAGTACGGCGTTACGCGCTGTCAAGCTCAGCACAGCTACAAACAATTTGTTTAATAGTAAGCTTCCTAATTTTAATAACAATAAGGGTTAAAAATGCGGTCATATCTGTACTTAGCACTAACAACAGCCAGCATGTTTTTGGCAGGCTGCCAAAGCCAAAGCCAAAGCCAAAGCCAAAGCCAAAGCCAACGTCAGAGCACCGAATCGGGTATCCATGCGGATGCCGCCAGAATTAAATCCCATTTACGTTTTTTATCTGATGATCTACTCGAAGGGCGTGATACCGGTGCACGTGGCCACGAAATAGCTGCACTATATATTGCCGCTGAGTTTGAAAAGTATGGCTTAACCCCCGCTGGTGATCAGGGAAGCTACCTGCAACGCGCTAACTTCAGGCAAGCTTTTCTAGAACAAGACTCCCCCAAGTTGACTTTGCAAAGCGCCACCGGAGACATAAACCTCAGTTACCCTAAACAATACCTCACCAGTGCCAGCTCGGTGCGTGAACACGCAAACCTTAACGGGCAGTTAGTGTTTGTGGGATATGGCATAGTGGCCCCGGAGCTGGATCATAACGATTACGCCGATATGGATGTAAAGGGGAAAGTGGTGGTGGTCTTGTCAGGCAAACCTAAATCTTTTCCCAGTGAAGAGGGGGCGCACTTTGGCTCAACAGAAGAGAAAAAGCGCCACGCAGTAGAACATGGCGCTATCGGTTATATTACCGTTAGCACGCCCACAGCAGAAAAAGTGCGACCTTATCAAAACCTGTTAAATTTCCTGCATATGCCTAAGGTCAGATGGCTGGATGAGCAAGGACAGGCGGCCAGCGTTTTTCCTCAACTGCAAAATAGCGCTTATTTCAGTCAAGAAGCCGCGACCCAGTTGTTTGCCAACGCCGAGGTCAACTTAGCTGGCCTTTACCAAATGCTCGAAGAAGATAAGTCGCCAAAAGGATTCGATTTGCCGGTTAGCATCAGTTTTGCTAAACGCAGCAAACACCAACTCATCACAAGTCCAAATGTCGCGGCAATATTGGAAGGTTCAGACTCCACACTTAAACAAGAATACATAGTCTACTCGGCGCATTCTGACCATATTGGTTTTGCCAAAACGGTTAAAAAAGATAAAATAAATAATGGCGCCATGGATAATGCATCCGGTACTGCAATATTACTCGAAACCGCTCGTCTGTTCAGTCAAATGTCCCAACGGCCCAAACGTTCTATTTTGTTTGTGGCAGTCACGGGGGAAGAAAAGGGTCTGTTGGGGTCAGATTATTTTGCCCAAAACCCCACCGTACCAGCGGGCTCAATGGTAGCTAATGTCAATTTGGATATGCCCATATTGACCTATGAATTTAATGACGTAATTGCTTTTGGGGCAGATCACAGTGATCTTAAAGCATCCGTGAGCCTGGCGGCACAAAAAATTGGTTTGTCTTTAAGCCCTGATCCCTGGCCAGATCAAGCCCTGTTTACCCGATCCGATCACTACAGTTTCGTAAAGCAGGGGATCCCTGCGGTGTTTTTAGTACCAGGGCTGCAATCCACCGATCCGAATATTGACGGCAGCAAAAAATTTGCTGAATTTATTGGCACAAATTACCACAAACCCGGAGATGACTTTAGTCAGGTCTTCAACTGGCAAGCCGCCACCAAGTTCGCCGAAGTGAACTACTATATAGGTTTAACCCTGGCTAATCAGACTGAGCGTTCTCATTGGAACAAAGGAGATTTCTTCGGTGATACCTTCGGTCACTAAACTAAACTTTTATGCAGTGGGCTGACTCACCCTTGGCTCGATATATTTAACTACCTTAATGCTGGTACAAACGCCTAGGGCACACGTTATTAACAGGTCGTTTGTGATTCACTCTGTGGAATGGGTGATAAGCAGTAACATAACCAGGGATTTGATATGAAACTCACTATTCTCGCTATTTCGCTAACTGCCATGGCGCTCACCGCGCCCCACTCTATTGGGCAGGCACCAGGCCTTCAGACCAGCCAAGCCAATGCCACAGCGCATCAGGCTGACCAGACTGAATCACCACGCCTGGCTAAGTTTTTTGCCGATAATTTTCAGGCCAGTTTACAACGGTCCCCCCTCACCCAAAGTTATCTTGGTTATAAGTGGGATTACGACAAATGGGACGATATCAGTGAGGCCTTTCAAGACCAGAGCCGCACTATTGCCCAGCAACAGTTACAAGCACTGGCCACGTTTAACCCCGAAACATTAACTGTGGAAGAAAAGGTGAGTTTGGCACTGAACAAGGTCTCGCTTGAACGCCAATTGGCCAACGATGAATTTCGTCATCATGATTACATTATGGATCAGTTTAATGCCTACCATACTATGGTCCCCAGTTTTTTGATCAACGTGCATCGTGTGGATAACGTCGAAGACGCCAAAGCCTACGTGAGTCGTTTGCAAGGGGTGGATGCCTTGTTTGCTCAAGTTATTGAACAATTACGTTTGCGCCAGAAGCTGGGGGTGTTTCCACCTAAATGGTCCTATGATCAAATGATCCAGGCAGCAAAAAATGTAGTTTCAGGTGCACCTTTTAGTCAAAGTGAAGACGACTCAAGTATTTGGCAAGATTTTCAAAACAAAGTCGGCAAACTGGAGATCAGCGAACAGCAGCGTAACGCCTTACTTGAACAAGCTAAAAAAGCCTTGTTGAGCTCGGTGCAACCGGCTTATCAAGCCTTAATCAAGGAGCTCGAAGTACAGCGTAAATTAACCCCTACAGGCGACGGCGTATGGCGTTTGCCCGATGGCGAAAAATGGTATCAGAACCGCCTCGCTTGGTTCACCACCACAGATTTAACCGCCCAAGAAGTGCATCAAATCGGCTTAGATAATGTCAAGCGCATTCATCAGGATATGGCTGCCATTATGGCTAAGGTTGAGTTTACGGGCAGTTTGCCAGAGTTTTTTGCCTTTATGCGCAGCGATCAGCAGTTTTATTACCCCAATACTGATAAAGGCAGAGATGCGTATTTAGCCGAAGCTAAATCCCTGATAGATAAGATGCGCGCCACACTTCCGGGGTATTTTAGTTTAATCCCCAAAGCGGACATAGTGGTCAAACGAGTGGAGCCCTTCAGAGAACAATCTGCAGGCAAAGCGTTTTATCAAAGCCCCGCCAAAGATGGCTCTCGTCCTGGTACCTATTACGCCAACTTGTACGATATGCATGACATGCCCAGCTATCAAATGGAAGCCTTAGCCTATCACGAGGGCATTCCTGGTCATCATATGCAGCGCGCCATTGCCCAAGAATTGGAAAACATACCTGAGTTTCAAAAATACAGTTCCTTTACCGCTTATACGGAAGGATGGGGCTTGTATTCGGAAGAGCTGGCAAAAGACATGGGTTTTTACCAAGACCCTTACTCGGATTTTGGACGTTTAGCGATGGAGCTGTGGCGCGCTTGTCGTCTGGTGGTAGACACGGGCATTCATAACAAAAAGTGGAGTCGGGAAAAAGCCATTGATTACTTAGTAGCCAATACACCTAATCCTAAAAACGATTCGGTCAAGGCCATTGAGCGCTATATCGCCATGCCGGGACAGGCCACGGCCTATATGATTGGCAAGTTGAAAATTATGGAATTACGGGACTGGGCCCAAACAGAGTTAGGCGCAAAGTTTGATATTAAAGACTTTCACGCCCAAGTGCTCAAAGATGGGCCAGTGCCTCTCAATATTTTGCAGCAAAAAATTGAGTTTTGGGTCGCGACTCAACAAAGTGAGTCAGATAAACCCCAGCGTTAAGTTATACACATGAAGGCCTGTTTATTTTAACAAGCAGGCCTACATGTGGTGCCCTTATGGCCAGCCCAACAGCCTTAGTTGAGAAAAAACTGGCTGTTGATCAGCTGCCATTGCTCATTAAAGCCATCGGTGGGGCGGCGGGTAAATTTGCTGCGGATAAATTGATTGATCCTACCGTCGGCATAACAGATCAATAAACTGGCAATGTGCGCCTCATCAGCGGGCAAGGTTTTACCTTCACGCAGTTTGCGTTCCCGTAAGACCTGTTTTAATTGGGTCTCCAGACGTTCAAATAATTGGGCAATTCGATCTCTGAGCCTGTCTTGCTCGCCCATCAGGGCATCGCCATTGAGGATCCGGGTAATGCCCGGGTTTTTCTCGGCAAAACCTAAAATCAAATGCAGAATAAGCTGGCAGCGTGTCGCTGTGTCTTTTTCTTCGTTGATGATTTTATTAATACGTGAGAATAAAGTTTCTTCGATGAACTCAATTAGGCCTTCAAACATGCGGGCTTTGCTGGGGAAATGCCGATACAGCGCGGCCTCGGATACCCCAACGTGGGCGGCCAGTTTCGCGGTTGTGATACGTTGACCAGGGCTGGACTGCAACATACTAGCCAGCGCTTGTAATATTTGGGCGCGACGATTTATTTTTTTAGTTATTGCCATTGTTTATCCTAGAGCGACACCTGGGTGGTAAATAGAAGGTATGCGAGTAATACGCTTGCACACAAAGGTTAATCGACACGTTTTTTTATAGTGTAACGCTGTGCAATTAGTGTCATAAGTTGCATTGCAAGTTGACCCTTATCGGCCACACCTAGATTTTTTTTACCTTCTGGCCAATAAACAGTTAAGGCATTTTGCTCACTGTTAAAACCAAGCCCAGCTTTGGATACGTCATTGGCGGCAATCATATCGAGCTTTTTACGAATTAATTTATCCCGGGCATAATGCTCAACATCTTGGGTCTCCGCCGCAAAACCTACGGTAAAAGGTGGAAGAGTACGGTGGGCCACGTCGCTAAGAATATCAGGGTTTCTAATGAAAGTAAGTGTTAACTTCGTCTCACTTTTCTTGATTTTCTGGGGAATTTTTTGTTGTGGTTTGTAATCCGCCACGGCTGCACAGCCGATAAAAATGTCACAATTAGGCATCACCTCCATTACGGCGCGGTGCATTTGTTCGGCGCTCACCACATCAATCACCTTCACAGCCACTGGGGGAACAAGGTTCACTGGCCCGCTTACCAGCGTCACCCGGGCGCCCAGGGCCAGGGCCGCCTTTGCCAAGGCATAACCCATTTTTCCTGAGCTGTGATTACTGATAAAACGCACCGGATCGATTTCTTCTCGGGTCGGGCCAGCTGTAATCACCAAGTGTTTATTTGCCAGTAATGGGGGCTGATTGCTCTGGGCGAGCATATCGGCCAGTGCCTGAGGCTCAAGCATGCGCCCTGGCCCTACATCACCACAAGCTTGTTCACCTTGTGCCGGGCCGAATATCAGCACCCCTCGCTCGATCAAGGTGTGTAAATTTGCTTGGGTAGCACCAGCATGCCACATTTGCTGATTCATGGCCGGAGCGATGCATATGGGTGCGCTGGTGGCCAAACACAGGGTGGACAACAAATCATCCGCCAGACCATGGCTTAATTTAGCCATGAAGTTGGCACTGGCCGGGGCGATTAACAGCTTGTCGGCCCATTTGGCCAGCTCAATATGTCCCATTGCTGCCTCAGCGTTGCGATCCAGTAAATCGTCAGACACCGGATTGCCGGATACAGCTTGCAAGGACAAGGGACTGACAAATTCTTTAGCGGAGTTGGTTAGTACTACTCGCACATTGGCTCCAAGGGCGGTTAATTTACGCACCAGATCTGGAGTTTTATAGGCTGCGATACCACCGGTGACACCTAGTAAAATGTTTTTATTGCTCAGTTGCATAGTCTGTTTTTAATCAGGAACTAGATTTATCATGCCATTATTGGCCGGAACAAGGTCCTTTTGCTAGGCTTAATTTCTCTTTCACTATCATTTTTCGTCGGATTTCAGACGCTAAAAAGATACATACGTATAGGCTAGGATACGTGAAAATCACTGAATGGCCCCTTCACGAACGCCCCAGGGAAAAACTGCTAACGCAAGGCCCGGGGTCGTTATCTGATGCCGAATTATTAGCGATTTTTTTGCGTACCGGTGTAAAAGGAGTCAGTGCGGTTGATTTGGCGCGCCATCTGCTTGTTACCTTTGGCTCCCTGCGTGGGTTGATTGCGGCAGAACAGCGCGAGTTTTGTTTAGCCAAAGGCCTGGGTCAGGCCAAATTTGTACAACTGCAAGCAGTTGTTGAATTGACCCAGCGTTACTTCGCCGAAAAGTTACACAAACAGACCGTGTTCAATACTGCCCAGCAAACCAAAGACTACCTCATCGCCAAATTACGGGATGAGTGCAATGAAGTGTTTGCCATGCTACTGCTCGACAGTCAGCATCAATTGTTAACTTATCGGCCCATGTTTTACGGCACCATAGACAGCGCTTCTGTGTATCCTCGGGTGTTGGTTAAGCAGGCCTTAGCGGACAATGCGGCGGCGGTTATTCTGGCGCATAACCACCCATCCGGCGTGGCCGAGCCGAGTCAAGCGGATCGGCACATAACCGAGCGTATCGTCAACGCCATGGCATTACTGGATATCAAGGTGCTGGATCATTTAGTCATAGGGGATGGTGTGGCGGTATCTTTTGCTGAGCGAGGCCTGCTGTAGGTATTTAATACCTCGTGTAAAGGGCACCATGCTTCGGATTAGGCTGAAGATATTTTTGCCGCAACGGGTTTGATGAAAGGATGTTGTTTGGCGAACGCTTGATAAACAACGGGATAACAGCCAAACAGATCCGTTGTTTAGCCAGTTGCTTGCAGTGGGATCACGGGCATAGGTATCTAACCCCACAGATGTTGGTTGAAAATCACACAGGTAGAACACAGGTAAATATCCCTAAGGTAACCCGAAACCCCTAGAGCATAATAAAAGACTAGGCTTTTTTGTCAGTTAATCGTTGAATTAATCGGTTGTTTGCTGTATAAAATGCGCCCTCTTGTTGATAGCTAAAGCTGGCATGCGAATTTGATGGTGTGTCAGAGCTAAATATTTTTAGAATTGTTTGGAGACAAATACGATGTCCAAAGTATGTATAGTGACAGGCAAGCGTCCAATGGTTGGTAACAACCGTTCACACGCTAAAAACTCGACTCGTCGTCGTTTTTTGCCAAATCTACAAACCCACCGTTTCTGGGTTGAAAGCGAAACTCGTTTCGTGAAGCTACGTTTATCTGCTAAAGGTATGCGTATTATTGATAAAAACGGTATCGATACAGTGTTAGCTGATATTCGTGCCAATGGCGTGAAAGTTTAAGGAACCCAGACTATGCGTGATAAAATCAAGTTAGTGTCTACTGCGGGTACAGGTTTTTACTACACCACAGATAAAAACAAACGTAATATGCCCGGAAAAATGGAGATCAAAAAGTTTGATCCCAAAATTCGTCAGCACGTTTTGTTTAAAGAAGCCAAAATCAAGTAATTTACACTTGTTTTGTCTCCAGAAAAACCCGGCCTTGGTCGGGTTTTTTGCATGCTTAGAATTTTTTTTTCAAACAAATATTGTCACGCAGTCTTGCTGGCCCATGGCATAATCCCATCATATTTGCTCAGATTGAGTTAAAGCATGTTTAGGTTGACCCAACGCGCGTGGAATAACGTGCTGATTTTTTCGATGTTATTGCTTATTGCCCTATTTAACCTCTCCGGGGGACTATTTAACAATAGTGACAATGACAATTCGGGCTTGACTGAATTGTTACCCCAAAACGCTGTGGTAATGAGCATAGAGATCGATGCCCGGACCATAGAGCGTGTCGGGCGTGGCTGGCGCCTATTGCCTGATGGGGCGGATGCCCAGTTGCTGGCCGCCGTGGTCAATAACTGGCAGCAGACTAAGCTCGAAGCTACAGGACAGGTTAAGTTAATACATACCCAAGCGGTTACTGTGTGGCTAGCCGGTGAAGAGCAAGGGCGGGTGTATCTGTTTGCCCAAGTGGGCAGCGACGTGTTGGTGCAAATCAAGGAGCATCTTTATAAAGTGTTGAATATGACATGGCAAGATTTATTAAGCGTAGAGCAAACACATGCCTGAATTACCCGAAGTTGAAGTGAGTCGCATGGGCATCAGTCCGCATTTGACGGGGCAGATCATCAAACAGGTGATCGTTCGTCAACCACAACTACGCTGGCGGGTACCTGAGACGGTGCACCTCGCCGAAGGTTTGACTATCCTCGAGGTCAGGCGGCGGGCTAAATATCTTTTTATTGATACCCTGCGTGGCAGCATTATTTTGCATTTGGGCATGTCGGGTAAGTTGCGGGTGGTCAACACAAGTACGGCGTTAGTCAAACATGACCACCTGGATATCGTATTAACTAATGATGTGTGTTTACGTTTTAACGATACCCGGCGTTTTGGCGCATGTTTATGGCAAGACGCCGATGCACCTGAGCTGGCTATGCTTGCAGCCCTTGGTCCTGAGCCATTAACGGCTGATTTTGACGGTCAGCGTTTATACGATTTATCCCGTAGTAAAAACATCGCGGTAAAAAGTTTTATTATGGATAATAAAGTCGTTGTGGGTGTGGGTAATATCTATGCCAATGAATCGTTGTTTTTAGCGGGTATTGACCCTCGCAAAGCGGCCAAAGAGGTCAGTAAAAAACGGTACCTGGTGTTGGGCGAAATCATCAAACAAGTCTTAGTCAAAGCGATAGAGCAAGGAGGCACCACGTTGAAAGACTTCGCCCAAGCCGACGGACGCCCCGGCTATTTTGCCCAGCACCTAAGGGTGTATGGCCGCAAGGGACAGGCATGTGAGGTTTGTGAAACGCCCATTCAGTCAGTCACCCTAGGACAACGCAATACTTTTTTTTGTGACACCTGCCAAAAGTAGTCAGGGCTTATCGAATAACGTTAGCGGTGGTCAGCGTTCGGTTACCATTTCCAATAGCTGAGCTTTTTACGCATTTTAATACTGCGAATTAAATTAAGCGGTTTTTTCTTCAAATTCGGTGGATTCGCCAATATATCTTCTGTGGCATCGAGTATTCGTGCACTTGAAAGCCCATCGTTATAAGGGTGAGTTTGTGCCGCGTAGTCTTGTATTTTAGCCATTAACTCTGCTGGCCGAGTCAGGGCGTATTCGATGCTGCTCTCAATTTCATCAGGATCGGTTACGTTTATCAGGTGTGACTTAGGGTGCTCGTTTTTAAACGTGACGACCGGCTTATTCAACATCAAAAACTCAACCAGCATGGATGAATTATCCCCGAGCATTAAATCGGCTTCAAGCATCAGTGGCATGGCATTATCGGTTTCGATAAAGGTTAAATTTTCATGCTGTGCTGCTTTATAGGCGTCCACTGTGCTTTGAGGCATCTTCGGATGAAAGGTCACTAACCAGCGCCATTTTTTGTCCTGTGACAGCCCCTTGATAATGGGCAATAAGGCCTCTGCCTGAGACAGTCTGGGGGAGAAAGTAGATGAAAATAACACCACAGGGCGATCGTCTTGTCTCTCAATAACCGGCGGGTTATTAAAAAATGCATCCATCTTACAAAATCCTGTTTCCACTACTTTAAAATGTTGGTGTTTTTTCTCGAGCACCTTAAAGGTGTCAGTCATAGAGGGACCGTGCATACAGTAAAGATCAAAACAATCACGAATAATAAATGAATAGTTTAGGCCGTCTTTAATCCGGGTTTTAAAACCGATAAAGCCGTGCTGGAGAGACACTTTTAATCCAGGGATAAATGGTGGGACCGTATTACCTGGCACAAACACAGCACAAGGTTGATAGTCTATTACCGCTTGCACGTTTGCTAGTTGTGTTTCCTGGGGTTGGAAATACTTTCGGTTAACGTTATTCCCTTCTACAAACCAAGCTACCGTGTTACCTCGTTTGTGAATTTCATCTTGCATTGGGCGCAATATTTGAAACGAGTAGTTTTCAGATATGTAAAATAAATAACGTTTCATAAGTTTTCCTTTAGGCGTGGGATTTTCGGTTACTGATATACCAGGACCAGCATAAGCTTGGTTTATGCTGGAGGCCTAAATGGACGGCTTATAGCAGATCGGTCGTTTCATGGATAGAACTCGGTTAGGGATGCAGTTTGGCCGTCAGGGCAGCTTGTACCACAGGGTGGCAAAACTGGATCACCTGGCCACGATGAAGGGCAACTTCTTTGACCAGGGTTGAGGAGATAAATGAATTTTCTTCCGCCGGGGTCAAAAAAATACTTTCCAGATTAGGGTTTAAGCGGCGATTCATATTGGCTAATTGGAACTCATACTCGAAATCGGATACTGCCCGAAGACCACGTATTAAAACAGTGGCGCCCTGATCTTCGGCAAAGTCTGCCAGTAACCCGGTAAAGCCAATCACTTCTACATTCGGTAAGTGAGCGGTCACTTTCTTGATTAACTCGACTCTCTCTTCCAAGGTGAAAAGAGGTTGTTTACTTGGGTTGGCTGCAATGCCCACTATTACGTGGGCAAACATATTGGAGGCGCGGTCAATTAAATCCGCATGGCCATTGGTGATCGGGTCAAACGTTCCCGGATAGACAGCTTTAGTGTGCATCGATTTATACCTTCCTTATATGGCCCAAACTGCGCTTGGGCCTTGCAATGTAATAGGGGCTGGCGCAGCTGGCGTCGTTAAATGCTTACCAGCGGTAAAATGCACTTAGTCGTTTAAATTGTGTTCCAAGACGATCTTCACCCACATTTAGCTCGACTCCCCAAAACCCATAACCGGTGGCAAAACTATAGCGCACATTCACCTCCTTGTATGAGGTTTGCATGGAGGTAGATGTGATGTCGTTGTCAGCAGTCCTGATTGTAACATCGATTACCTGATCGGCGGCAAATTGCCAGTTCATATTAACAGCATGACTGGTTTTGACACTTTGCATCGGCGAGGGGAACAGATCACTGGCCCAATGGCCGATAGCCTGTTGATCGTTTGTATATCCCAGGCTATAAAATTCAGACTGGTAAAATAGTTCGTTCCAGCTACTGTATTCATATCGAAGGGCTAATGTGTCTGTCACCATCGGCAGATATATCCCAAAAGCGATCGCTTTGTCACCTGCATTGGCAGTCTCGGGTGAATCTTCAAAGGCTAATTCACCGTACACAGAGACAGGAAAGGAAAAGGGTAAATTTAACTTACTGGAAATCGCTGTTTTCTGGTCACTGGCTTGGGCTTGTGGCGAAAATAACGGTGACTCATCTTCGCTTGACGGGGTGATCAAGTCTTGTAGCGCGTCTGTCAGACTGATGTTATTAACTGCGCCACCAAATTGCAGGGTGCGGCTGACCCCGATAGTCCAAGTGTCGATAGGGGAGATACTCATATGAAGGCCCGCCAGGCCTGGTTTTCCGATAAAAACCTGCCCTTGCTGGTTAATGCCCATGACCTTTTCAAGTTTTGAATAAAACAGCTCATAGCGGAAGTCCCAGTCGCTGATGGGGGTTGCATTACTGACGGTAACTGAGGGCGAGGGTTTGGCGTTTGTGCTGGTGAGCAAGGCCGAATCGTGCATGGGAGAAAACCAGTGTTCACGATAGCCCGCTTCAACCTGGGCATATTCGTAACCAAATGCCACATGCGTATTGAAATGTGTCAGTCCTTCACCGTCAGCCAATACTGCCCCCGCTGCCACATAAGCATAAGGCGAGATGTAAGCCACTAATCCATTTGAGACCTGGTAACTGGCCTCGCGTTTTATGCCTCGTTGATTGGGCAAGGCAGCGTTTTGCTCGTTGCTAACGGAGCCCGATACACTCAAATGAGTACTACTGATGGTGTCTTTGTAGCGCGCTAAATAGGCATTGACTGCGCGATGTAATGCTGGAAAACGAGTCGCGAGTAACTGATTGCGCTGCAACACATCTACAGCCTTATAAGGTTTGCTTAAAGGTGCCCCGGGGGTTAAGGCCATCACTTTTTCAATTTGTATTTCAATTTCCGGAGAAATATTCAGGGGGAGGTACGGCGACAACCCTTTTGCCCATCCTTGCCCCGCAATTAACAGGCAGGCGAGTATCCAATAACGAGACATGTAAATTTTAATCCGAAGCTGATTTTCACAAAGCGCGGATTGTAACAATTCCAACGCACCTTGTATTGTACAAGTTAGTTTGAGTAATTCTCTCCCCGTTAAAGTCAGTTGCTTGTATAACCAGCAAGCAGGGCTTGCCAGTTCTCGTCACTAAAATAAAAGTGGGGGTGTTTGTCGTATTCTTTGTCAAGTGAGCGCCTCAGTCTTGCCAAGTTGGTAGCTTTCCAACTTTCTTTGGATTTCACGCTGCATTTGTCAAAATCTATCAGCCAGACTTTTTGATGTTTATCGAGCATGATGTTATGAATATTCAAATCATGATGATAAATGCCATGGTGGTGAAATTGACGGATGCAACTCCCTATCGCGTGCCAGGTCTGCTGGGTTAATGCTGAACGACAAAGTAAGGTGAACACGTCTTGACTGTCGGCTATCCGTTTAATGATAATATCGGCGCGATAAAGTGGGCCATTACGGGTGACTTTGGCGGCCACTGGCGCAGGGGCAGGCAATCCCAATGTGTGCATATACGCAAGCAGATGAAATTCTTGCCATGCTCGTGTCGCTTCCAGGCCTGTAAACAGATATTGGTCATTAATGACTTTACTGGCTAATCCTCCGCGACGATAATGGCGTAACACTAATTCGTGCCCGTTGTGGCGCAAAAAATAAGTCGTTCCGCGACCTATAGCTGTGCCACTTATGTGATCCCTGGCTTGCCAATACTGACCATCAAAAATAGCTAAATCAGGGGCTGCGAATATTTGTGTATCAAATATAATGCTGCTGTTATCGATAGTGCTTTGCTGAACATTTGACATGTAAACAAGTTACGCTTAACAAAATTTTGCATAGTGTACCTCATAATGCATTTTCCTAACTCGCAAGTATTTCAAGAATGGTAAATGGCATGTTTGTTTTAAGGGCACAGTGACTCTATCAAAGTCGGCGATCACTTCTGTGATTTGAATGAAATAATTAAAAATGAGCGGTAATAAAATGGATCACCCTTCCCCAAGCGTCCCCAGTCTGGATGAAGTTGAGTTAATACTTGGAAATTCTAATTCAAACTTTTCCGGGGTGACCTCAACTATGTTGCAGGTCTTATCCCACCAACGAAAACTGATCCATTTGCGGGTGATGGGTCAGCATTTTCTGAGCAACCCAAACTTGGCGATTAGCTTTTGGCAAACAGCAAAAATGTGTCGCCAGCCATTAAAAAACGGTAAATACCGCATATTCCACGCCCGTCGGGTCGATGAAATGATCCAGGCGGTCATACTCAAACATGTTTTTCGCGCAAAAATTAAAATCGTTTTCAGTTCTGCGGCTCAGCGTTTTCGTTCAGGTAGCACACTGTGGTTAACCCGACAAATGGATGCGGTGGTAGCCATTAGTCAAACCTCGGCCCGATATCTGGCCGAAAAACCCGATGCCATCATCCCCCATGGCGTACAGGTTAATGACTATGCGCCTGCAGCCGATAAACTGACCGCCTGGCAAGATCTGGGGTATGGAGGGAAATATGGCATTGCTATCCTTGGTCGGGTCAGGAAACAAAAAGGCGTGCACCTGTTTGTCGACGCCTGTATCGAATTGCTGGATAAATATCCAGATTATACCGCTCTGGTTGTAGGTGCGATTTCATCTAGCCATAGTGAGTTTGTCGATGAGCTTAAAGCCAAGGTCGAACGCGCAGGGCTTAGGGAACGGATCATCTTTACCGGGGAACTTCACTTTGAACGTATACCACCGATCTTCAGTGCCCTGTCATTGGTAGCCGCATTAAGTGATAACGAAGGTTTCGGGCTGACGGTGTTAGAGGCCATGAGTTGCGGGGCTGCGGTATTGGCGACCGAGGCGGGGGCCTGGCAGGAAATCATACGTGAAGATATAGACGGTCACGTGGTACCAGTAGAAGATTTAGCCGCGGTTACCCAGAAAATGGACACATTATTAGCCAGCCCCGAGCAGCTGACAACCATGGGCCTGGCTGGCCGCCAGCGGGTGCTCGAGCAGTATACCGTAGAGCGAGAAGCCAAAGCTTTGGTCGATTTATTTCGCTCCCTGCAATGACAAGCCTTTTTGGCTGTTACTAGATGCGGTTACCTTAAAGTTGCAGGATTCTCAAGGTGGCGTTCACTGCGCCACTGTTGTCTTGTAAAACTTGTTTTGCAGCATGCCCTGCTGTGATGCGGGCGGATTTGTCGTCCAACCAATGACCCACCTGTTGGCTTATGTCTTGGGCATTAAACACAGTTTTAAGGGCACCGGCGTCGGTCAGGGCCTGACAAATCTCGGGGTTATTGTAGATGTGTGGGCCCATGATCACTGGCACGCCAAATGCGGCGGGCTCCAGGGCGTTGTGCCCGCCCCGATCGGCAATGCTGCCCCCCACAAAAGCTATCTGCGCCAAGGCGTAGACACCTTGCAATAAGCCCATTTGGTCAATCAGCAGTACCTCCATTTGGCTGGTATCTTCAGGCGCAGAGGAACTTCTGGCACTCTTTAGTCCGCTGTTAAAGCATAACGTGTGCACCGCATCAAATCGCTGGGGATGCCGTGGAACGATGATCAACAACAGGGTTGGCTGAGTTGCCAGCAATTTCTGGTAAGCGTCAAGCAACATGGATTCTTCAGGCTCATGAGTACTGCCCGCCACCAGTATAGTGCGTCCCGTCAGCTTAAATCTCGCCGCAAGTTGTGCGCCTATTTCCATGATCTGTTTGTCAGGTTGGTGGGCAAACTTGATGTTATTAGTTAAAAACAAGCTATCCCGCGGCGCACCTAATGCCAGATAGTTATCAAAATCCCGCTGACCCTGGGCACAGATAGCGGTCAATTTCAGTAACATGGGGCTAAACAGTGAGTTGATTTTGGCGTAGCTGCGGGCGGATTTTTCCGTCATACGGGCATTGATGACCGAGACCGGAATGTTATTGCGCCAGCAATGATCAATCAGATTAGGCCACAACTCTACTTCAGTGATCAACACCTGCTCTGGGCGACAGACCGAGATGAGTCGTTGCATCATAAAAGGCAGGTCAAAGGGCATATAACAATGACTGACCTGGTCCCCGAACAAATCCTGCACCCGCTGGGCCCCGGTGGCGGTCGTCGTGGTCAAGGTGATAGGCAAGGCTGGCTGTTTTGTTTTTAAGGCTCTGACCACATTGGCCGCTGCCACAACTTCACCCACCGATACACAGTGGATTAAAATCCCCCCCGGTTGCGCCGCAGACATGCATAAGCCAAAGCGTTGAGCACGCTTGAACGAAAAATCTGGGTGACGGCTTAGATAGCGGTACAAAAAATGTGTTAGCAATAAAGGTAAAAGTATAAACAGTAGACAGGAATAAGCCCAACGGGAAATCTCTTGGCGCAGGCTGGGGCGGTAATTTTGAGGCATTGATTGTTCGCAATAGTAAACTTGAGGCTATTTTAACAGATTTATATGCCCATTAGTGGCTGCAAAATAATCTGGCCGCCATTCGAGCCTCAGTAAACAACTGATCTAGCCAGAAAATATTATTATGTTAAAGTGCACGTAACGGGAAGAAAATTTCCTGTTATATATGAAGCTATCGGGTAATACTGGTCATGTCATATATTGCCCAATCCCCCTTTATATAGCTTTTGTTAAGGATGCTGACTGTCAAAAACATGGAGTCTTTTTTGCCCAGATCGCAACTCATTAGCTATCTGAGCATTTTTTTGTGGGTCATGGCGGTGATGCCACTATCACATGCCTGCGGGCAACCACAAATTCAGGTAATAGTGAATCCAAGCGTGGCCGTGCAACAACTCAGTACCAGCCAGGCGCGCTGGATATTTTCCATGCGTCAAACGACCTGGCCTGATGGGCAAACCATCAAAGTTTATGTGCTTGAAAGTCAAAACCCTGCTCACTATATGTTCGCGAAAAAAACATTAGGAATTTTTCCTTACCAACTGGAACGAACCTGGAATCAGTTGGCTTTCTCCGGCCTGGGGGATAAACCATTTACCGTTACCGATGAAGTCCAGATGCTGAAGATGGTTAGCCAACAGCCGGGTGCTATCGGTTATGTGGTATCCAAAGCCGCTAGTGCCGGCACCCAAGTCATTCAAATAATTAAGGAATAAAGTTGATAAACGTGATATTTCGACAGTTCATCATCACTGTTTTAGCTTTGAATGTACTGGTCATACAAGCCGGGGAGATAACCTGGCACGGGTTTGCCGCTCAAGGCGTGATCCAATCGGCAGACAGTAATTTTGTCAATGACGATGGGGCCATCTCGTTGAGTTTAACCGAACTTGGGCTTAATACATCGTACCGTATAAACAGTAAGTTGCGGGTCTCCGCCCAAGGTGTGTACCTAAACGGTGGCAACCGCCAGGCAGAAAACGCACGCTTCGATTATCTCTTTTTCGACTATCAAGTACTGAACACCAATGATTGGCAATGGAATGTGCATCTGGGGCGTTATAAAAATTATCATTGGCTGTATTCCGCCACACGCGACGTCCCCCATACTATGCCGACCAATGTGTTACCTCAATCTGCTTACTTTGATGCTTTTCGGGACATTTCTTTGGGCAGTGATGGTATTTCTATGGCTGCA
The DNA here is from genome assembly GCF_058068185.1 of Paraglaciecola sp. IT1134. NCBI lineage: Bacteria > Pseudomonadati > Pseudomonadota > Gammaproteobacteria > Alteromonadales > Alteromonadaceae > Paraglaciecola > Paraglaciecola sp. IT1134. The sequence goes on from NZ_CM176486.1 coordinate 67,420, forward strand.
CAAAACCTCAACACTTTGGGGGAGTGGGATATTAGGTGGAGTTATGGCCAATCACGTATCAGCCGTAAACAAACCGTCAATTTGCTGTCTGATTTCGCCACGGGTCGCTTAACCCATGATTATGATACCCAGTTGAGCATGACTTTTCGCCCTTTGGGCAGTGGAACTTCTCTGGGATTTAGTCTACTGGATACAGATTTTAGTTATGCCGCAGGTGAGTCGGATCGCTTCATCGATGGTACAGCGAGTTTGCAACGTATAATGCTCAGCCTGTCTTTTAGCGGCGAATATTGGGATGTTAACTCTGAAGTATTACGAGAGCGGGCCATATATCGTGATCTTGTTGAGGAGGGCATGCTCAACGATTCGTTTTCTGAAGGGGCTTATGTGCAAGGTCGTTATTTTGTCTCCCCCACGTTCACCCTTGTGGCTCGGGTCGATATATTTGATTTGGATCGTAAAGACCGCAGCGGTAAGAAGCGTGAATTTCACTCTGGCGCCAATATTCCCCGTTATTTTGGCTATATGGATCAAGCAACTCTTGCAGCAGCGTGGGATTTTGCCAGCAATTGGCGCGTGCGGGCTGAATATCATCGAGTAAAGGGCCGGGCACGTTTGACGCCGGTTTTTGTAGTTGATACGCATTTAAATGACTCAGAATACTGGGATATTTGGGCGGTACAAGTTATTTACTGGTTCTAGGTATGCGACTATTTATCAGCTTGCCTTGGAAGATTTTAAGTCTTCTAATGATTTTTTTGTTGATCGCCAGCGCGTCTTTGACCTTTATCTGGATTGATAAAAACAATCAGGACTATCAAAGTCAGCATCAGGAATTACACGACAGGGATCAACAGCAATTTCTGATGATACGGGAGATGCTCAGCAACCGCTTAGCGCTGTGGTTTGAGTCCTTTGTGCACTTGCAATCCGAGGCGGACAATATTGAAGCTACCGGAGATTTGCTAACACGTGAATTCGATTTTTTGCAACTAAACTGGCAAGTCAACGACCTATGGTTGTTTGACAGCCAGCAACAAAGTATTTCCGAGACATCTCCGGCACCTGATTATGTAAGACAAGATGTGGCCACCACACTTAATAGCCAATCTTCAGTCGCCAGCATTCGCTGCGTGAGCAGTTGTTTTCAACTCATCAGTTTGCCCTTATTATCAGGCGATGGTGATCTAGTGGTGTTATCGGCTAGCATCTCTTTGCTGGAAATGATGGCGGCATTACATCGTTCGACCGTAGCCAACCTGGCCATAGTTGCCGCGCCTTTAGGCGCTGGACAAAATGCCGGACAGTATACCCGGTTATCTGACCTTAGCATTCAACCGCCTATCGCATTCACTAATCGCCAGCAACTCAGTGCCCTGCTCAAATCCGTGCCCGAAGCGGTATTAGTGTCCACAGTGCTACACAAAGGCTACCGGTTGGTAATGGATGACCAAGCATATTTAATCAACTTGTTGCCGATAGATGCACGCTTGGAGCAGCAAATTTATTTGTTGGCCATTCACGATATCAGCGCTGGGGCCAAACGACATGACGCTTACCAGCGCGGCGTTATCTTTATATCGGTGATCACAGTGGTGCTGTGCGCCCTGGCGTTTTTTATCTTGGCTCAACGTTTGCGGCACCGTTTACTAATTGTGGCGCAAAAACTGCCCTTGCTGGCGGAAAAAAAATACGTCCAGTTTCGCGCTCAGCAATTTGTGCAAAACCGATTACTGTTAGATGAAATTGATGAGGTGCAACACTCGACTAATTTACTGGGTGCCCAATTAGAAGCGATGGACAGTAAAATTGCACAAAACACCCGGGAGTTGGAAAATATCGCCATGTACGACCTTCTCACCGGCTTACCCAACCGGAATATGCTCAATTTCGTTTTGCGTAAAAAAATCGCCACGCTGGCCCGCTTCAATAGGCCTTTGGTGGTGATGTTGCTGGATTTTGACAACTTTCGAAAGGTCAATGACAGTTATGGTCACGGCATCGGTGACGAATTTCTGGTCGCTGTCGCCCAGCGTTTACGCAGCAGTCTGCGAGATTCGGACATGATCTGCCGCTTCGGTGGGGACGAATTTGTTATCGTGCTTCACGAAGCCGGCGATCTGGCAGGAGCTTGTGCCCTGGCAGAAAAATTGGTGCTAACTTTTAGAGATTCGATAGAGATTGGCTCACAGCGTTTTTATACCTCGATTAGTTTGGGCATAACATCCACCACCAGAACCAGTGTCACAGTGGATGATCTGGTTCGCCAGGCGGATATGGCAATGTACGCAGCCAAGGATGCTGGTGGAGACCGACATAGCATTTTTAATGAAAATATGAGTAAAAGGGTATTGCGACGTATCGAAATTGAACATGACGCCAGGGAAGCGTTACTGCAAGACCAGTTCAAATTTGCCTTACAACCTCAAATCGACATTCGTAGTGGAAAACTTATCGGTTTTGAAGCGCTAGTTCGTTGGGCCCATCCCAAAGGTGGCTATATCTTGCCCGATGAGTTTATTCCGATAATGGAAAATACCGAAAGCATGATCACCTTGGGCTATTGGGGTCTGGCACGGGCATTTAAAATATTGGATAAATTGGATGATCTGGGGGTCAAGGATTGCAAAATTGCAGTTAACTTGTCTGCCAGTCAGTTTCTCGATCCTCAGCTAGTGCCTTTTCTTAGGCAGCAGTTGGACCAGAGTCAACGCGCCGCCTGGCAAATAGAACTGGAGTTGACCGAACGGACAGTAGTAGGGGATATCACCCAAACTCTGGCAATTATGCATAAGTTAAAAGTTTTGGGTTTCAGCTTTTCAATTGATGATTTTGGCACAGGTTATTCGTCTCTGGCTTACTTATCCCAAATGCCAGTCGATATTATCAAAATAGATCGTAGTTTTGTCGCAGGTATGACGGATAGCAGCGCCGATAAACAGATTGTGAAATCGACCATTGCCATGGTCAGAAAACTTGGCATGCAAGTGGTCGCAGAAGGGGTAGAAACGACTGCGCAATTGCGTATGCTGGATGAGATGCACTGCCAAATTGGCCAAGGTTATTATATCTCCAAGCCACTGTTAGAAGAGGAGCTGTATCGGGTCTTACTAAGCAAACTGGTCGACGGCGTATGGGATAATCTGGTCCCAGAAATATTGTAAAATATCAGTGACGATCTGGGCATTTAAGCAAATGGCCCATTATCAAAATTGCTCGCCAGCACCACCTTTTATCCATTATCATGCTGACATTGATAATTGCATGAGAGTTAGCACATGAAGCAAGATTTCTATAGGCGTCTGGAACAACAAATTAGCGAAGCCCGGGAACAAGGCCTGTATAAAACCGAACGGATCATTCACTCCCAGCAACGCGCCGATATAGAAGTGGCCAATGGCCAAAGCGTATTAAACTTCTGTGCTAACAACTATCTAGGCTTAGCCAATCATCCACGGCTTATTGCTGCAGCAAAAGAGGGGCTTGATAGCCATGGATTTGGCATGGCGTCTGTGCGTTTTATCTGCGGCACCCAAGATATTCATAAAGCGCTGGAAACCAAAATAAGCGACTTTCTGGGTATGCAGGACACTATTTTGTATCCTTCCTGTTTTGATGCCAATGGCGGCTTGTTCGAAACCTTATTGGGGCCCAATGATGCCATTATTTCTGATGCTTTAAATCATGCCAGCATTATCGATGGGGTCAGGCTGTGTAAAGCTAAACGTTATCGCTACGCCAATAACGATATGCTTGAACTCGATACCCAGTTACAAAAAGCTCAAGCCGATGGCGCGCAAACTATCTTGATCGCCACTGATGGCGTGTTTTCCATGGATGGCGTTATAGCCGATCTCGCCAATATATGTGATCTGGCGGACAAGTATGGCGCTTTGGTAATGGTAGATGACTGCCATGCCACGGGTTTTGTCGGCGAGCAAGGCCGCGGTAGTCATGAATATTGTGGAGTGATGGGCCGGGTGGACATCATCACTGGTACCTTAGGCAAAGCTTTGGGCGGCGCATCTGGTGGCTATACCTCGGGTAAAAAGGAAGTGGTTGAATGGTTGCGTCAACGTTCGCGACCTTATTTATTCTCTAATTCTGTCGCGCCACCTATCGTTTCGGCTTCTTTGGTGGTATTTGACATGCTCGCCGATGGCCATGAACTCAGAGCCAGGCTGCGTCACAACAGTCAACATTTTAGAGCGCGCATGGAGCAGGCGGGGTTTACCTTATCTGGACAAGATCACGCCATTATACCAGTGATGTTAGGAGATGCTAAGTTGGCCAGCTTGATGGCTGAAAAAATGCTGGAAAGAGATATTTATGTCGTGGGCTTTTCGTTCCCTGTGGTGCCTAAAGATCAGGCACGTATTCGTACCCAAATGTCTGCCGCCCATAGTATTGAACAAATTGACCGGGCCGTTGATGCCTTCGTTGAAGTCGGTAAAGAATTGGGAGTGATAGCATGAAAGCACTGAGTAAATTGCATGCTCAAAAGGGCATATGGCAGACAGAAGCTGCTGTCCCGGAAATGGGCCACAACGATTTATTAATCAAAATCCGTAAAACGGCTATTTGTGGCACCGACATGCATATTTATAATTGGGATGAGTGGTCACAAAAAACCATTCCAGTGCCTATGATAGTCGGCCATGAATACGTCGGTGAAGTGGTGGGTATTGGCCAAGAAGTGCGCGGCTTCAACATAGGCGACAGGGTATCGGGTGAAGGGCATATTACCTGTGGTCATTGTCGTAATTGCCGGGCTGGGCGGCGGCATTTATGCCGCAATACATCAGGTGTGGGCGTCAATCGTCAGGGCGCTTTTGCCGAATACCTGAACATTCCGGCTTTTAACGCATTTAAGATCCCCGACAATATTAGCGATGACCTGGCTGCGATATTTGATCCCTTTGGTAATGCGGTACACACAGCTTTGTCGTTTGATTTGGTCGGCGAAGATGTATTGATAACCGGTGCCGGACCAATTGGTATTATGGCCGCTGCCGTGGCCCAACACGTGGGTGCCAGACATGTTGTGATCACCGATATCAATGAATACCGATTGCAACTTGCTAAGGACATGGGCGCGACCAGAGCGGTCAACGTGTCCCATGAAAATCTCACCGATGTCATGGGAGAACTCGGTATGACCGAAGGCTTTGATGTGGGTCTGGAGATGTCTGGGGTGCCGGCTGCATTTCGAGATATGTTAAGCAAGATGAACAATGGCGGCAAAATTGCCATGCTCGGTATCCCGCCGGGTGACGTGGCAATAGATTGGAATCAGGTGATTTTTAAAGGCTTGACCATAAAAGGCATATACGGACGCGAAATGTTTGAAACCTGGTACAAAATGGCCAGTTTGATCCAAGGAGGGCTGAATTTATCGCCGATTATTACTCATCAATTTAATATCGATGAGTTTCAACAGGGATTTGATACTATGGGTTCAGGCCAATCCGGCAAAGTCATTTTGAACTGGTAGTAAAAGGTAATTACATGGAGCAATTCGCGCATATTTCGGTGCAGCAAACCCAAGACAAGTTGCAAAATACAGATGCACGGCTGGTGGATATTCGGGATGAACAATCTTTTGCCGCCGGGCATATCGAAGGGGCTGTGCACCTGACAAACGGCAGCCTGGTGAATTTCACCCAGGAAACCGACTTTGATACCCCGGTAATAGTGTGTTGTTACCACGGTGTTAGTAGTCAACAGGCGGCTCAGTTTCTGATCCATCAAGGATTCGAACAGGTTTACAGCATGGATGGCGGGTTTGAAGCCTGGCGCCAAAGTCTGCCATTTAAAACCGGCGGTGAAGACTAGATGCCTGAACGCCCTATGTTAGTGGCTTTCAGCCAGGAGCGCGCCGCAAGATTATTGGTCAATTATCTGCAAAGTCAGCACATAAGTGCGCAATATGCCACTCAGTTTGGACAGCACAGTCACGCGGTTTTGTTATTAAATGTGGATCAGCAACAACAAGCCCAAATTATTGCCAACGAATTTGTCAACAACCCTGGGGATCATAAATATCAGCAAGCTGCCTGGGATACTGGAGAGTCGGTTAAGCTGTTGTCGACAGTCACCTATTTTTCGCCCCGTAAGCTGCTAGCTGACCTTATCCAGGTACCTGTGACCAGTGTGGTGTTAGCACTGTGCATCGTTATATATTTGCTGGCGGCCATTGGCATATACCAGCCTTATGATTTTCTGAGTATTCAGCCTCTGGCTGAACTGATTGAGGATCATCAGTGGTGGCGCTTAATTGGTCCGGCATTGATCCACTTTTCTTTATTGCACATTGTCTTCAACGTATTGTGGTGGTGGATGTTAGGGGGGCAAATTGAACGTAAATTTGGCAAGGCAACTTTACTCGCTCTTTTTGTTATTTCTGCCATTTTATCTAATGTCGGTCAATTGCTGGTCAGTGGCGTGAATTTCGGCGGTTTGTCCGGGGTGGTGTATGCGTTAGTGGGCTGCGTATGGTGGTTGGGTTGGTTGCGTCCTAAGTGGGGATTGTTTTTACCTAAACCTATGATTGGTTTTTTATTGGTGTGGCTGGTAATTGGCTATGCTGATATTTTATGGGTCAGCATGGCCAACACCGCCCATACAGTGGGTTTGCTAAGTGGATGTCTGTTTGCCCTGCTGCTGGACAAAATCGCCAAACATTAACCGAAGTAGATATATTTGGTGAAAATCACATCCTTTATCATGCTGGAGCCGGTTTCTTTTTTCATCAGTTTGCGCATGGTTTCCAGACAGGCGCGACGAATATCTTCTCTGCCCGTCAAGGATTTAACCCGATCTTCAGGTTGGTTTCCCAATATCTCGATGGCGGTTGCTCGCATAAGAGGTGCGTGATGCTCGGCGACACTTAAATAGTCCGCATCTTCCAGCATTAGTTCTATGGTGATGCGCACATAGCCAAGCTTGCGGGCATTGGATCCCAGATAATTGGTGACTATGTCAGGCTCTAAACCAAAATAAGCGAAATTTTTGCTTACGGGTTCTTGAGCATAAAGATGAACGTTTAAACTACTAAGGAAGAATAGACAAAAACTCAACAGCCCTATTTTTCTCATTATTTTTAAAATCTCGGTGGCTTTGGACAAATTATTGGCTAGTCGCTAGCTTAACAAGAAATACGGGAGGGACTAAAACATTTTATTCACTCTTTAGTCTACACAGAGCAATTGATACTATGCGCCACGATGATAACTACTAAATTCAAACAAACAAAATTCCCCAAAGGTGACGGTGCTCAGTGGCACGGGATCAATGAATTGACCATCCCCGATGCCACTCTTAAAAACTGGTTATTACACACAGGATCCTTAACCGAACGGTTGCAATCCCATTGCCGGGATTTTAGGGTCGAGGTATTGGGTCAGCACCAGCAGCTAGCCACAGCCGAAGAGTATCAGCAACTGGACGTGCAGTTAGGGCATCAAAGTCAATTCGACTGGCAAGTTCGAGAAGTCATTTTACGTGGCGACAATCAGCCTTGGGTGTTCGCTCGCTCCATTATCCCTCAGGTATTATGCGAACAGGATTTTGCTAATTTAGGAGATAAACCCCTGGGTCAGCTAATTTTTAATGACGATAGATTCAGGCGCATGCCGTTTCAATTAATGTGCATGCGGCCTTCCAGTGCGTGGTTGAGCGCCTGTGATCTACCCGACGCTCAACAACTTTGGGGGCGGCGTTCGGTATTTCGTTATCAGCAATTTAGCATGATGGTCGCGGAAGTTTTTCTGCCTCAAGCACCGGCTTACCGAGAATTGATTAATGACGACTAACTTGTTCACACCCCGTACGTTAACAGGGTTTTGGCAGCTGATGCGGGCAGATAAACCCGTGGGCATATATTTGTTGCTGTGGCCCACCCTATGGGCTCTATTTTTAGCCGCCCAAGGTGTACCGCAATGGTCAATCCTGCTGGTGTTTGTCGCTGGCGTCGTGATAATGCGCTCCGCTGGCTGCGTGATCAATGATTATGCTGACCGCAAGGTTGATGGCGCAGTAGAGCGTACCGCCGGACGCCCTTTGGTTACCGGAGCGGTTAGCGAACGCCAGGCATTAGGTTTGTTTGCATTGTTGGTCGCCGTGGCGTTTTTGTTAGTCTTGACCTTGAACTGGCAAACGATCCTGTTGTCCAGTATGGCGCTTATTTTGGCTGGCAGTTACCCCTTTATGAAACGTTACACCCATCTGCCGCAGGTCGTACTGGGCGCAGCGTTCGGTTGGTCTATTCCTATGGCTTGTATGGCCGTTACCGAGCACGTTCCCGGGTGGGGCTGGGCCTTATTTTTAGCCAATATATTGTGGACGGTGGCCTATGATACCCAGTATGCCATGGTGGATAGAAATGACGATGTAAAAATTGGTGTGAAATCAACCGCGTTGTTGTTCGGTCAATACGACAGACTGATCATCGTTATCTTGCAATTGAGTACGCTTGTGGTGTTAATCGTGGTGGGCAGTTATTTGCAATTGCGCTGGCCTTATTTTATCGGGTTACTACTGGTGGCGGGCTTGTTTGGGTATCAACAGAAGTTAATTTGGCGACGCGCTCGCCACGGCTGTTTTCAGGCTTTTTTGAATAACAATTATGTCGGTTTAGTGATTACGCTGGGGATCATGGGGCACTATTGGTTCCCCAGCTTTTAGGGATATATAATGAGTAGTTTTATTTCCAGGTTGATTCACCCGTCCAAAATTTTGATGTCGCAGTTTAGTTATTCGTTAAAATTTACTATCGTCAGCTTGATCTTTTTGGTTCCGTTGATGTTAAGTGTGGCGTTGCTACAATACGAATACACTGACGAGATCCGCTTTACCAATCAAGAACTGCACGGTTTAGTTTTGATTGCGGAGCTACAAAATGAACAATTTAATCTGGCGAGTCGCATTATTGACCGGCAAAAAGCCGTGGGCCTGACTGCTGGCCTGACACCTGGCAAAGTTAAAGCCTTAAATGCGCCTCGGGTTGATACAGCGTATGAATATTATCAGCAGACAATACAAGCCGGCGACCTGCAGTTGAGCTTTAAAGCGTTATCCACTTTGGCGCAAACTATTGCTGATGCAAGTAATTTGGAATTGGATATAGCCTTGGATACCAGCTATCTGGTTACTACCTTGGTGAGCAGTCTGCCACTGGTGCAGGATCAACTGGCCATGACCTCGGCCGCGGCGTTGCAGGTGATCCTGGATGGCCGCTTTACTCCGGACTCTTATATCGGCTTGTCAAACGCCAATCAGAAACTACCGGTGATGATTATGGAGGCGGAGCAGAATATTGCCGTCAGCCTCAGCGCCAATAGCCATATAGATAAAGCATTGGGCGGTCAGTGGAAGATATTGCACCAAGCCCTAGTTGAGCAGCAAACACGTATTCAGCAAAAAATCTTGGATCCGGATAACATCAGTATTACCGCCGCTGACTTGCTTGAGCATAGCCAAACGGCTAACGGCCAGATTGCCAGCTTTGCTAAAGCGCTCATTCCTATGTTAACTAGCCTGCTAGAAGCTCGTATCGATGAGGCACAATTTAAAAATAATGTGGTGTTGAGTGTCTCTATCATTGCCGTGCTACTGGCAATCTACCTGTTCAGCGGTATGTATTTATCAGTTACCGAAAATATCAAGCGCCTGGTATTATCCTTGCACCGCATTGCAGATGGCGATTTAAACGCCAGAGTTACGGTAATTGGAAAAGATGAAATGCGCGATATTGCAGATGATATGAATCAAATGACGGCCAATTTGCAGCAGTTGGTCAAACGTATCAGTGACGCCATCGATACTCTCAATCAGTCTGCCCATAACCTCAAAGCCGTAACTGAACAAACAAAAACCGGCGTTACTGCACAAAAAATTGGTACAGAACTTATTGCCAAATCTATGCTGGAAATGACTTCGGTTGCCGATTCAGTAGATAAATACTCAGCAACTGCATCTACGTCTGCTATAGAGGCTCAGGGGGAGGCGCAACAGGGTAGACAGTTGGTTAACCGCTTACAATCGGTTATGCGAGAAATGCAAAATGAGTCAAGTCGCTCCCAGGAAGCCCTGAATCGACTGGTGGAAGATAGCAAAAATATTGGTCAGGTTTCCAGTGCAATAAATGGCATTGCTGAACAAACCAATCTGCTGGCGCTTAATGCGGCTATCGAAGCGGCCAGGGCCGGAGAACAAGGTCGCGGGTTTGCGGTGGTTGCCGACGAGGTGCGTACATTGGCCCAACGTACGCAAGTTCAAACAAACGAGATCCATGACATTATCAGCAAATTGCAACAAGCGACCCTAGATACGCAGCATAGTATGGAGCAGAGCCGCACACAAATGGACGCCAGTGTGCAAGAGGCCACAATCGTTGAGGCGTCATTACAACGCATTACTGAGGTGATAAACACCATCAATCAAATGGGCGCAGAAATATCCACTTTGGCCACCGACCAGTCGAAAGTAACAAACAGAGTGGCATCTCAAGTAGAAGAAATTGCGGCCATTTCCGAGTCTACCCTCAATGGTGCAGAGCGAACTCAAAGCTCGGCAGATGAGTTATTGTTAGTTGTACATAGTTTGAAAAATGAACTAGGCCAATTACAGAAAAATCGCTAACGGAAGCTTACTTATCAATAGCCTGGTTTTTTTCTAGTTCGGCTAACCTTACTTCCAATGCTTCCAGCTTTTGCCGGGTACGTATCAAGACATTACTTTGTACTTCAAATTCTTCGCGACTAACGAAGTCGAGCTTATTTAATTGGCTTTGCAGTACTTGTTTGACTTTGGCTTCTGCTCCTTCGGCCATGTTCCTTACCCCGGGCGGGATAGCGTCGGTGATCTGTTTAGCTAATTCTTCTAATTTTTTCGGGTCAAGCATGGGGCACTCCAAAATTCAGTTATATGACTATTGTAGCGAAAGCTTGAACATAAAACAGCAGTCTGGGATACAAAAGTCTAGGACACAAATTAGATCATGCGCCAGGTAGTAGTTCACAGACATGGTATTGAAGTCGATAATTTCTTACAATCCCCAGCCCCTATGAAAAGTGTATGTAATGAAACTTAATCCCGGTCAAGACCAAGCTGTTAACTATATCTCTGGACCTTGTCTGGTGCTTGCGGGTGCTGGCAGCGGTAAAACTCGGGTAATTACCAATAAAATTGCCTATTTAGTACGTGAGTGTGACATTCCAGCACGTTATATTGCCGCGGTGACGTTCACCAACAAAGCCTCACGGGAAATGAAAGAACGGGTGGCACAGACGTTGGGCAAAAAAGAGGCACGGGGTTTAAAAGTTTCTACTTTCCATACTCTTGGTCTGAACATCATCAAATCAGAAGTTAAAAATCTTGGCCTTAAACCGGGTTTTTCACTGTTTGATGATAAAGACAGTTTGTCGTTGCTCAAGGACCTTAGCGAACATGAGCTTGATGGTGACAAAGAACAGCTGAAATTGCTGCAGAGTTGCATTTCTAACTGGAAAAATGACTTGATCCTGCCTCAGCAGCTAACACTCAAAACGAGCTCGGCGGGAGAGGTTGAATTTGCCCAATTTTATCAGCGCTATCAAGATCATCTACGCGCTTATAACGCTCTGGATTTTGATGACTTAATTTTGTTGCCCACCCTATTGCTAAAAAACAGCGAGACGGCGCGGAAAAAATGGCAAAACCGGATCCGCTACCTGTTGGTTGATGAATACCAGGACACTAACACCAGCCAGTATGAGCTGGTCAGGCTGCTGGTCGGAGAACGCGCACGCTTTACGGTTGTGGGAGATGACGATCAATCTATCTATTCGTGGCGCGGCGCACGGCCGCAGAACTTGGTGTTATTAAGTCAGGATTTCCCCAACCTCAAAGTGATCAAGCTGGAGCAAAACTACCGTTCGTCAGGGCGTATTTTGCACTGCGCCAATATCCTGATCCAAAATAACCCCCATGTGTTTGAAAAACGTTTGTTCTCAGAATTGGGCTATGGACCCGAGCTACGTATTTTAACCGCCAAAAACGAAGCACACGAAGCGGAGCGGGTGGTGGCCCAGCTGATCGCCCATAAATTTATGCAGGGTACCAGTTTTAAGGATTATGCAATCTTGTATCGCGGTAACTTTCAATCCAGGTTGTTTGAAAAGGTACTAATGAGTAACCGTATTCCTTACAAAATAAATGGTGGCATGTCATTTTTCGGTCGCACTGAAGTCAAGGACATCATGGCGTATTTACGTTTATTGGTGAATCAGGACGATGACAATGCCTTGTTGCGAGTGATCAATACACCCACCCGAGGCATTGGTCGAGTGACGCTGGAAAAACTGGGTAATTTTGCTAATCAAAATAAAAGCACCATGTTTACTGCAGCCTGTGATCCGGGATTACCTGAAGTGGTAACAGGTAAATCGCTATTGGCCATACAGCATTTTAGCCGCTGGATCGTGGAGTTATCAGACCGCGCCTTGCGCGGAGATGGTATTGCAAGCATTCGTGAAATGATCAAGATCATGGGATACGAAGAATGGCTTTATGAGACCAGTACCAGTCCTAAAGCGGCAGAAATGGGTATGGCCAATATCAGTACGTTGTTTGGCTGGATCAGCGATATGCTTGAGGGGGGAGAGCTCGATCCACCTATGACTTTGCAAGAAGTGGTTAATCGTTTAATACTCAGAGACATGATGGAACGAGGCGAAGACAGTGAAGAGACAGATCAGGTGCAATTAATGACTCTGCATGCCTCTAAAGGTCTAGAATTTCCCTATGTCTTTATGGTTGGCATGGAAGAAGGATTATTACCTCATCAAAGCAGTATAGATGAGGATAATATAGAAGAAGAGCGACGTCTGGCCTACGTCGGTATCACCCGGGCCCAACGGGAACTATTTTTTACCCTGGCCAAAGAACGGCGTCAATATGGCGAGGTAATGCAGCCTGAACCCAGCCGCTTTTTACATGAGCTTCCCGTCGATGACGTGGTTTGGGAGCAGAAAAAAGTTCAAGTAAGCCCAGAAGTCCGCCAACAAAAGGGCCAAACCAGCATCGCCAACCTAAGGGAAATGCTGAATAAAAAGTGACACGATCTCAGGTCTGGGTCGTGCTGGGTTGCAACGCTATCGCTTTGGCCTCTTGTAGGTAGTTACCCTGGCCATACTGACAACCCACTGAACTTAATAGCTTATGTTGCTCTTCATTGGTGATCCCTGCTGCGATTAATTTGAAGTTCAGGTGGCGAGATATAGAGAGCACCGATTGGATCAACTTGAGATTTCGCTCCGATCGCGGGATGGTTGTAACAAACCTGTGATCGACTTTAACAAAGTCAAAGGGATAGGAATATAAATAACTCAGAGACGCTAAACCACTACCGAAGTTGTCCAAAACCAATTTTATGCCGGTGCGCTTAAGGTGTTTAATCGCTGGCAAACTAAATTCTGAGCGTCGATTCAGGTCATTTTCATCGAATTCAAAAATCAGTCTTTTGGGATCGATACCGGCGTTTTTGACGTCGGCAATAAGCTGGACTGCAGGTTCGATCTGGGTGAGATAATGGATCGATAAATTCACGGCAACTTTATAATCCTGGTTAGGTGAAGCACCGTCTTGCTTGCGTTGAAGCATGGCACAGGCGGCCTTTAGCATGAAGGTGTCCATTTCTACAACTAAGCCACTGTGTTCGGCGATTTGCCAAAAGTTCTCACGTTCCATTACCCCCAGTTTGGGGTGATCCCAGCGTACTATGCACTCATCATACAGGTGCTGATTGGTATGCATGTCAAACACGGGTTGAGAGAAAATGCTAAAAGATTCGGATTTGAGTGTCTTGCGAAATTCGCTTTCAATCTCAAGCTCTTCAAGTAATTTCTCGCGCATGGACATATCAAAAACAATATATTGACTGCGACCCTTAGCTTTTGCCTGATACATGGCGGCATCCGCGTCCCGTACTATTTCGCTGGCAGACTGGTAGCCACTTTCAATGTAGGCAATGCCGATACTGGCGCCGGAAAAAACTTCTCGTTCTTCTATCACAAATGGCGTGGCAATAGAGTTAATGATGCGTGCAGAAATGACCTCAACGTCATAGGGTTTTTCAAAGTTGTCCAGCAGGATCACAAATTCGTCACCACCCAGACGGGCTAATAAGTCGTGCCCACGAATGCACTCGGTAATACGCCTGGCCACTTCCACCAGAAAAGCGTCACCTGCATGGTGGCCAATGGTGTCATTTATTTGTTTGAAACGGTCGAGATCGATAAACACCACGGCAAAATTATTGTGTGCGTGGCGCTGCTTATTCGCCAGGGCTAGCTCTAGCCTTTTACTGAACATCGCACGATTTGGTAACTCGGTTAAAGCATCATGGTGAGCATCGTGGACTAATTTTTGTTGAATGGCGTTACGCTCTTCTACTTGTTTTTTTAATGACAAGTTAGTTTTGTTAAGCTCTTCAGTGCGCTCTTTTACTTTTTCTGTCAGTTGCTGGTTGTACAGCTGTATGGCATCAGAGGAGCGTTTGCGTTCCAAGGCGACGGCTATGTGGTGCGAAACAAAGCGTAACAGCTCCAGATCGCGCGAAGAGTATTGCTCATCTTCGCTGTAGCACTGTACGGCTATGACCCCTGAAATCTCACCATCCACTACCAGAGGGGAGCCCAACCAAGAATTATTTTGTTCTAACATGGTTTGAGCCGTTTGGGCGTCCATCTCGCCCTTTGCAACCAAATCCTTTACCCGTGAAGGATTAATTAGTTCGGCGTTGCCAGTACGCAATACAAATTCGGTTAACCCGTAGCCTATTTCCCTGGGATCCACCCGAGTGTTCAACTCATCGAAATAGTAGGGAAATTCCAAGTGTTTTTTATCTGTGCTCAAGGTGGCGATATAACAGTTAGGTGCGCTAATTAAGCGCGCCAGCACCTCATGTAGTGAAGCATAAAAATCCGCCATATCCCCATCTACAGAAGTAGACAATTCGGAGATTTCAAATAGGGCTTGTTGCAATGACTCGACCTTTTGGCGTTCATTTATTTCTTCTTGTAGCTCTTCGTTTATGCTCTGAAGTTGTTTGGTGCGCTCACGGATAGTTTGTTCGTTAAGCTCACGACTCTTGACCCTATCCACAGTATTAACTATATGCTGGGAAACAAACAATAAGATGTCTAGGTCTTCATGGGTGTAGCGAATGGCCTTATCATAGCTTTGCACCACCATAGCTCCAATAACCTGGTTGCCACGTTTTAACGGTACACCGATCCAGTCAACTGGTCCCGAACCAATTTGTTTCACATTGATCTCGGCCAGTTGTTGTTCTCGGGTTTCTTCGGTTAAAAACAAATGGTTGCCAGTGCGAAAGATATAGCCAGTAAAGCCACCCATAAGCTCCGCTGCCGGGATCTTTTTTACGGCTATCTCGTCAAGTTGATCAACAAAATAAACAAAATCGATTAATTGGTTGGCCTGGTCGTAAAAAGCCACATAAAAATTTTCGGCATTCATAAAACGCCCAATAATATCGTGTATTGATGGGTATAAACGTGTCAGTTCGTTAACTGAGCTGGCTAATTCGGAGATATCAAACAGGGATTTTTGGATGGATTCAGAACGTTTATATTTCTCGGTTAATTGCTGCAACTGAGGGATGAGTTCACGCAACTCTTCCAGTGATAACTCACTTGAATTTTTATGATTTTCCATATTGGTAAAGGTTGCAAGCACGATTCATCAATTTATAATTATTTTTATGGTACAAAAATAAACTATTACACATAAAAAGGCCACCCTAAGGTGGCCTTTTTATGTACAAATTTACTTAAAAACAAGGTTTTAGATACCTTCTATCATATGTTCGATAGCAGCTTTAATCTCCTCATCTGAGCAATCACCACAGGTGCCACGTGGTGGCATGGCATTTAAGCCATTTAGCGCATTCTGCCACACAGTATCGAAGCCTTTCTCAAGACGAGGGGACCAGTCGCCAGCATTTTGCAATTTAGGCGCACCTAATACCCCCGAACTATGACAAGCAACACAGGCTTTATTATAGACATCAGTTCCCGAACGTGGTCCGCTGGCAGCTGCACTTTCGGCTTTTGCACCAGCCACGTAAATTTCACCCACAGGCTCGATGCGAGATTTGATGGCATCATCTGAATCAACCTCGGCGTGGGCAGCGAATACCGATGCTAAACCAATAAATACGCACAATAAGATCTTACGTTTCACAATTCTCTCCACGTCAGGCTTAGCCTGTTTTTAGTTATCACTTAAAATTCTGGAACAGATTATAACGACTAATCATAAGTGAACAACAGTTTATGTCGCTAACTTGCAGCTAGTGCTGGTTTCTGACACGCATAAAGCTGGCAAATCGGGGTATGCCTCTGGCTGTTTTACCATAATGCTTGAAGGTAATGGTGGCGCCTATTGGTGGTGGATTTTGGCGTTGTAGGTCACTAAAGCCTGAACCGATCTTAAATTTCTCACCGCTTTTCAGCTGTACAAGTAGCGAGCCGAGTAATCCGCGATATTTGCCTTTACCTGGCAAATGATCAATGACCTTGGCTTCTGCATCCTGATAGGTTTTAAGTTTGATCAAATGCCCGCTGCGCCTATGTGTATAAAGCGCATCCTGATGATGCAGCATCAAACCTTCCCCATTTTTTGCGGCTATGTCCTCCAGTTTATGGAATAGCTCCGTCTCATTTGCAAGTTTGTACTGGGTGATTAATTGCAGATATGGCGAATCAATACGCGCAACCAAGGTCGTTAGTTTTTGTAGGCGTTGGCTGAATGTACCTTTGTCGTCGGGCAAGTCAAACAACATAAATTTCAACTTTTGCCATTGTTCACCGGCTTCATTACGCATGACTATTGAGGCCGTTTTTTCGAAACCACCTCGGGCAATCCAAAGTTCTCCGTCCAGGGCCTGGGCGGGAAAGCGCGCGATAAACCATATGGGTGGGGTAAATGTGTTTCCGCCCTTAGATAGCAGACGTTGGCCATCCCAGCGTGCACGAATCCCATCGAGTTTCTCGCTTATCCAATATTTACTTATCTCCAAATTGCCCGAATAAGTCGTGGCAAGCTCTATGGTCGGGGGAGTAGCAGCATTTGAAGGGTAATAAAAGCTAAGCAAAAAACAGAAACAGAGCACTGAAATAACGGATTGAAAATAGCTGATTTGGCGCATATTCGTTGTCTTCCATGTCATTGAATCACCTTAAAGTGTAGTTCAATAATCAGACTGCCAGAAGCGGGCGAGGGGACGCATAGTAAAGGGTGGATCCATAAAAAGGAGCTCTTTATGTCAACCTATTTCAGGACTAGTTAGGGGACAGACATTACCGTACCAATAGATAGACACAAATAGCCAAAGAAACGGCTGATAATCCTAGGGAAGCTAACAAGATTTTTTTATAGGCAGCAATCTGTCTATTGGCTTCTTGAGCTGTATTTTCAATGTCCTGCATAGCTTGCTGAATTTTCTCAGCAAGCACATGAATGGACTGGGCATTTTGTATTGCAGCAGCTTGAAGTTCCTCTATCTGCTTTGCCACAACCGGATCTGACTTCACAGCATCAGGCTTGGATGTGAAGGCCGGAATTGCCGCCGTTGCTACTTGAGCTAAATAAGGAGCTATCGCCTTTATGATCGGTATAAATTGCACTGCCATTTTCAATGATTCTCCCAATGTATAGCGAAATATAACAGGTTACTGGTGCGACCTTGTAAAATACAATACCTTGTAAGGTAGTTGATAGCCATGTATCAACGCACTAATAAATATCAAAAAACAGACTCAAAATCATACCCTAAAAGGGCCATATCAGAACAAGGTGGAAACCCAACTGACGCCAAAGTTAAATCAAAGCTACGTCGAGTCATAGAAATTACCGAATGTAACTAAGGGTGCTGCAGTGGTTTTTTGTAATCGGGATGCCCAAAATCGAGCGCATTGATTGTTATGGGGTATTTGTTGATGGCGAGTTATGGAAACAGTGAATTGGCGGGGATTAAAGCAACAATAGCTCCTTTAGCCAGGCGTTGCCACCACCTCTAGAAAAGCAGCATCCGATAGAATGGCTACCTGGACATTTTGTTAATGACTTGCTCTTCGCATTACATTGCTTAAGATTCAGGTTAAATCAGTCGCTGGATCCGCTAGTACATTTGCAAATGCAAGCAACCTTCGTTTAAGTATAGCAGCTTCGACTTTTAGGCTTGTGTAGAGATCAAGCGTTAGATTGCTTGGAAGGAGAATTGAGTTGAAAATGACTATTCTATGTAGTCATTTTATTTGTTATTATAATGACTATGGTAATCTGACTATAGGTAATAATGTGCAATATGAATACTCTAAATCAGCATTCAAGGCTCATGCATTAGAAATTATGCGGGGAGTAGAGAAATCAGGTGAGGATGTGGTGATAACCGCTCATGGAAAGCGAGCTTTAGTAATTAAGCAGTACAGGGATAATACGGTCAGTCCCTTAGAAAAATTAAAAGGTACTGTGGTAAATTTCGATGAGCCAACATCATCAGTATGTGAAGATGATTGGGAGTTAGCATAGGTGTTAGTGCTTGATACACATATTTTGATTTGGTGGACAAGTGGTGATCCAAAGCTATCAGACATTGCCAAAAAGCGAATAGAGCTTGCCGTAGAAAAAGATGAATCAATACTGATTTCATCCATTACAGCATGGGAAATTTCAATGTTGGTCAGCAAAGGATGCTTAACCCTTACAATGGATGTCGATACTTGGTTGCAAACTGTAGATGAAATTAAAAATGTGTCCTTTGTCCCTATCGACAACAAGGTAGCACTCGAATCTACTCGTTTACCTGGTGAATTTCATAAAGATCCAGCAGATAGAATGATAGTTGCTTTGGCAAGAACGTTATCATCAACATTAGTTACCGCCGATGAAAAAATATTAGATTATAAGCATGTAAAAACTATTAACTGACCGAGACATCGAGCATTTTGTAACGCCAGTATGAGACTTTATCACATCAAATACAGGTCTAACTGGCGTTAAAATCAGCCTTATGAGTAAGAAAAATTAAAAAAGCGTTCTCTGAATTAGCACTCATTTAAGGATATTTGTTACATAGCTATACGTGCACTATACCTGCTCCTGGAGTTCTAAGCTCACCTAGCCAATCAAAAATTTTGCTCCCATTTATTTTTTCAATGGGATAACCACGAACACTAACGGTTTTCTTTGATCAGCACTAAATTCATCAGGCTCAGGATTAATAGGTTTGACGAAAACTCCCTTAACTTTCAAACCCTCTCTCCATTTTTGAACAGTAGTCGGACCGACCCAAAGTTCTTTGGCTACTTGTCGACGCGAATAGTTATCGGGTGGTAAAAGCAAAGTCTGACCTTGCTCTTTGGTTTCTAAGTCTACAGAAGGTAGTGGTATATGTTGTCTCCATTATTAAAAAATTAAAGGCGACAACTACTCTGACACGGGGGTTAGGAAACGATCGGATAAAACCGAAATGACTGTCTGTTTTTACCGAAATACGTCATTATAATATGCTGGGTCACAAAGTTGTGCCGTTTACGAAGAAAGTGTGATGTCTAAAGCGTTTTTTCTGAAAATGGATATTTATTCTGAAAGGTGTTGGTTACCAATTTTATGTTCAATCCTAGCAATCGCTTGCTAGGCTTGATGTAATAATGGTGCCGGAGGCGGAATCGATTATTTTACTTAATCAATTGATTTATAACAGTTTTTTAAGTATATGGCTTGGTCAGTGTTACCTGCGGTGTGACTAAAATCCCAAGCGTGGCTCTAAGACCACTGAACTGTTACGACCAAAAAAACTTTTCAAGTTGCGGCTAGTTACAGTGGGGTTAGGCTAACGCACATTGCCCTTTATCAGTTGTAAACTCGTTAGCTCTTTTATGCACAACATGTTTAATTATCGACTTCGCCGATTCATTGACATTAATAAACGAAATTCTTTTGGTAAATAAAGTTATACCAATTTTTTTGACGACAATGCCAAAGCACTCGTCAGCAAATGATGGGCTCAATGCTTTCCAAGAAAGGTCAAAGATTATTTTTTCAGAACTTGAGTTTAGCAGCCCAACTAGGCGAGCACGGGCCATTTCACCCCCTTTTCTTGACGAAAGCGTTTCGAAATCATTATCTAGTTTAAATAAACAATTCATCATATTCTCCGTCAGTCATACTGTCAGGGGTTGGCCAAGCATCATACACTGCTTTACTATCTAAAGGCGAACCAAGATTCCACTCAAAGATAATTATAGTGCCATCCCAAGATTCTTTCATCGTTTTAGAAAGAACTCTTCCACTCTGATTAAAGTATAGCTCATTACCTGAGACAACAACCAGAGTGCCATTATTGTGCTTTATTAACCCATCAGCTAATGCTAACCCATATCCTGAATGATTTCCTTTTGGTTTGCCTGTTACTCCATACTCGGCTGCTAAGGCGCACGCATTCTCATTATTAAGTCTATCAATTAATTTTTCATTTTGTGTTAAAGAATCTCTTATTCCGATCCCTGTATCTGATATGCAAAGCTGAGCGATTCCACCATTTACCCATGATTGACCACAAACTAGTCCAAAAGGTTCCCGCTCATCAATAGTGGAGTGAGCACAACAATTCCCTAATAATTCAGCCAAAAGAGCATGGAGGCTATCTTTAGTTTCTGCATTCGCACAACTTCCGAACATCTCTGATATTTCAATAGACAATTTTGGAACATCTTTATCGTTAGTAACAGCGCGGGCTTCTACAAACCTTCCATTTGCTTTGTTTTTGTTTACCCCGTTTGGCGGTTCTTGGCCAATAGCCTCAAACAGCCCCATGCGAATGGCATAATCTAATTGTTTATGCACTATTTGTAGAGTCTTATCTCTATGCTTAACATTCGCCGCTAGTGTTGAAAAGTGGAAAGGCTTTATAAAAGATGGCATTCGCGTTTCGCCTTCCCTCTCAAGAGTTCTGATGTTTACTAGCCACGATTCTACATCCCTAACTGATATTTTTTGCATCATATTCCCTATACTTTATATGCACCTAAGTAAGGTAACTTGATTAGGCTGAAAATGAAATAACCAGACATGATAGTTATGTCGATCCCTCAGGAGCCTAACAAGGAATGACCAGAATAATTTCTGAAGTTGCGGGTGTACAAAAAAAGCTTAAACGGCGGTACTGCATAAATTAGCTTTAGGGATCTAGAGTGCCCCTGCCCATCGGTGCGTTACCTCAACTCATGCCCCTACTTTTTAGACTACAAGGTTGCTTTAGTTGCTGTATCTAAATCAGTTAATTGCCTTTGCGTTACATACGTTGTAAGCCACTAGCGATATTTGAAGGAAAACAAAAAGTCGTCCCATGGGCCGCTCGCACAAGTATCATTTCGCGCAGCCGCGCACCCGTATAAGTATCGAGTAAAGGGACCCGCTTATTTTAAGGGAGTTGTGGCATAGATAACCAAACAACAACCTGATGGCAATATAGTTTGTAAATAATCACCCTGCGCGCTGCGACGTACCCTCCAGATTAAAGGAGCTTGGAAGTACCTTTTAACTGACGGTGATACTAATGTAGTTTTTAAAAACTTCCTGGTAAAACGGTTTCTAGCTTACGTGTGTTGGTCGCAAAACTAGATGCTGTTCAACGTAAGCCCAAGGTAATGATTGATACTAAACGTTCTTTGAAAGTTGGCTTGTACGGCTTATACCCATAGTTGATATGCAGACCGCTCCAATCAGTTCTAGTTGCATTCTCAGCTTTGATTTTCTCAAAAATAAGATTATCCCGTTTTACCTTGTCTTCTTCGTCTTGTTTGATAGTCATAGCATTGCTTTAAAGGCGTTAGTGTTAGTGCAAGGTTAGTGCTTTATTGTCATTGGTTCAATGTCCTGACCTGGGGGAAATTATGTTGGCCTAACCTTGCCCGTTCCACGGGGTTTGTTTAAGAAGCTGACCTAACCCTAATGTTATCGTCCACATGGGCTTTGTTTTGATGTTTAACCTTACTGTGATCGGAGCGCTCACTTGGGGTTTGTTAAATACGCAGTTTTGATACTCGATTCTAAGTTAACTATTGTCAGCCGCACATGGGGTTTGTTCTGTTGTTTAACCTTGGCGTGTTCGTAGTGTTCACATATGATTAATTATATAGTCAATTTTGACTGGGTTATTAGTCGTTATTAACTATTGCCTATGCTGGCTTTGTTTCTTTTACTGTTCATCGATACCCGTTTCTTACCCTCTAACGTCACTGGGCCTGTACTAGCGCCACCGTGATACTTACAGCGTCCATTTGTATAACTTGTGCCGTCATTCTTGCAGGGGTGGCCTGAGCGCGTCTTAGCTTCGCATTTCATATCACGACAAATTTCAGGAAAGGGCAAACTTGTTGGGGCAGGGTATTTATAGCCACCACCAGCCCAAGCTGCGAACGAATCTGTACCGCTTTTGTAATAAGCCTTTAGTGCTTTGACTTTTTCAACTCTCATTGTTGGGTCTGTTTTCATTAGGTTTCTGGTCCTTTTTTGTTTGAGCGTCGATTCTGTACAAGTATTTAAATAGGGATATTAAACAGGACAGACACACGCAATCACTACTATTAGTCTGCAAATGCATTCAAAAAACATGGTCTTAGCCTTTATGCTGCAAGGGCTTCATCGTTTTGGTTTGAATGCATTCGTGTCATTTTTAACATATCTTTAGAAATGGTCATGTGTAAGCCTGTTTGTTTGAATATTTCGGTCTCTAATGCCAGTAAATCAATATTTAAGTTTGTGCTAGTAAAACCGTCATGTTGCAGCAATGAGATTGAATCGCCGTGCATGTGCATGGCAATGTTTAACATCTTGGCCTCGTACCCTTGAAGTATGTGGCATAGGCTATTCGCCTTTTCGTCAGTCAGTTTTTTATTCATGGCGTTTACTAATTCACACCTCTGCGTTCGAGTGCGTAGAACGGCTTTACCCGCACTTTTGATATCGGTGTGTAAGCCAACGAATATGCTATGCCTAAGTAGCTTGTTTAGTCCTTGAGTGCCTAATATGTCACTTAATGCGTGGCGCGGCTTATCTTGGATGCTTGCGCCATAAATTAATGCAATCAAACATTCTTTGATCACACTAACTCTCACACCAACTGAATTAGCTAACCTTTTTCTTATCACGTGTTTATTTGCCAGGTAATCGGCCATGAAAGGCGTTGTTATGCCTTGCTGTGCGGCTAACTGGTGAAGTATGGCGTAATGGCAGTTATCAAAGTCATAATCGCATTGCCCACACAGCGCCGCTTTCCTGACTTCTCTTGGTACCGTTTGCAAATGAATGTCTTGCCCGTATAGACGACCTGAACCACTTTCAACGTAGTATTGGATTAACTGCCTAGAGGGTAATTTAACGTTAAGTGTTGCCATGTGAATTAGTTGCATCGTGGCTATTAATCGCCTGTTGATCCAACTCTCTAACTCATAACCTTGTTGAATGTCGACGATTGATTGAATGTCGATAAATTCATCACTTGCGGCGGGTGGTCTTACTGAATGGAATGCGTTGTCTCTGTACTGGATTAAAGCTGTTTTTAGTGCTTCGAGTGCATCGAGATCAACTTTTACTACCGGGTTAATATATGCCTTAGACTTTTTGTTATTGTTGTTTTTATCCCGGCTTTTGATCGCATTAGCAAGACCGTTTAGGTTATTTGTTTTCAGCGCAAAGGGCTTTTTGCCAATGCCTAAAATGTCGGTTTGAAGATTGTCGTTTGTCATGTATTGCATAACTAATTCTCTTGCTTTTGCTGTTAAACCATAGGCATTGGTTTCGCCTTTAATAACATCATAGTTGCCATCAATTTGGATAAGACCTATTGCCTTAAATATAGTCTGGTAATCTTTGCCTAAGCGTTCTGTTAACAACTTTGCAGGTATGGCGAAATGTTCGCTTTTAGATGCATGTTTGAATCGCTTATTACTACCTGCATTCCCCCAAATCAATGATGAATATACAAAGCATATATCCCAGCTGATTTTATTTGATTCGGCATGGTTCTCTCTCACGAAGTCGATAAACGAACTTGGTGTAAAACAAAATGGATTTGTTTTCATGTGCGCCCCAGAAGTAGGGCAACATTCTTGTAAATCAGATATAATCTGAATTGTCAGATACAAGAGTGAAGCCCGTATGTAATGTTATTACTGCGGGTTTTTTTTGCCGTTAACACAATCATTGACGATGGTAAGCTCTATAACTCTGTCAGAGATCGTTTGCTGATTGCTTAGCGTATCGCTGGCTAAGTCACTAACTATGCTCAGGCAAGTGCACAGGTCGTTATTTGGATGGTCAGATAGGCCACCAGCACTGACAATTAAGTTCGATAGCCCTACGAGCTGTTTAAGCTGCTTTGATTGGTTATCTAATACGGGGAACAAGTCACACTTTTTCATGCTGCGACCCTCGCTGCTGGTGGCTCAGCCAAAAAGAAATATCTTGCTACCCGTTTATGAATTTTGTTGTTTGCGTCTAATACATCTTCAAGGCGGGTTATTATTACAAAGCCTTTAGCTCTTAACTCGAGCACACGTGGTGCGGGTGCCATATAGCCCAGCTCGCGTAGCTCAAGAGTGTTTAATGGCTTTGTTCTAAGGTGTGCTAATATCTGCAAGCGTTGCGTGTGTGCGCTCGTGTCATTGCTATTCAGAATGCTTTTGGTTTGGTCACTGGGAGCATTTTTCATTTCTACTACTCCTATGCCGCTAGATGTTTAAGTAAAGCGTTAGCCGAAGTCTCGCGCTGTCTGATCAATGCTTGAACTATTAGCCGAATATCATCTTCTGATTTTCCTATAGATCTGGCAGCTAAAACAGTCTGAATTTCGTGTAGGAAAAAACCTACGGCTCTTGCGCCTAGTGGAATGGGTGGTGGGAATATTCCGGCTCGTGTTTGTTCAAATAATGAAGTGTTAGATAAGCCTGCAAGGTTACAAGCTTCTGGTTTACGGATTACTTTTAGATTGGTGGTGTGCATATCAGTCTCATTTAGGTTGTTGATGACTGATACAGAATTATAAGCATATTTTTCACGTTGTAACGGACAGCTAAATTGAATATATGTCCGGCTTATTATTTATTGTTGCTCATTCTTCCATCTACGATAACTTCTTAGAACAGATTCAGGATCCTTTTCGATATTTTCAATCATCATTGCAATTTCAGCGATTTCTGTTCTCGTCATCATTTTAATTTGCTCATTACGATTATTATCATCATTGAATGAGCGATCCAAAAGTGACATGAGTCTATAAATTTCTATTTTTTTAGCCCTTGCAGAATGATTACCTACACCTATTTTCTTCCTGCCGAAAAAAATATCCTCAAGCTCAACTTCACCGCCTGATTCGAAATACTTTCTAAAACAAAGAGCAACCGTTTTTAAAATTTCTGGTTTTGGTAGTCGATCATTAAACACATCGTCGACAAACTCATCTACCGGACTTGTGTGACGCGTTTTCCTGAATGCTCTATCACTTGTAAAATCAGGATGGAGACTCCGCTCTAACAACCTCCAAGCTTTTTCGAGTCTATTGCGTTCGCTATTAATGATAACTAGGCATTTATTATCGTCTCTTGAAATCTCCTCATCATTTTCCAATCTTATTGAATAACTGATTTGAACTTTTCGATAGTCTTCCTCTACATCCCAAGTGTTAAAGACAGTTGTATCTTTTTCCATATCATCCCTTCCGAACCCTAATAAATCACCAAGTCAAGCCAGTAGGGTTCTGGCCGTTCGGGAGCTACCCTAGACTTGGTAAACCGTTAACTAAGCTGCTTTCTTAGCGGGATTGTTTATTTGGTCGTTCAACTCGTCTAATGCGCGACCAATCAACGAACGGACACCATATACACCGTCTAAAGCCGCTTTCTCCACTCTGCTTGATGATTTATACCTGGATGAATGAGGGATTTCTTCGCAGATTTCAAACATGGCATTATTAAACTGCTCAACCTGCCATTTAGACAGCAATACATTCTGTTTATCTACCGATGCTGAATGTGGAAACTGCTCAGCTTGGTATAGTGCTTCGAACTTGATCAGGCTTTCACCAATGGCTAAGCCAAGAGTTATCAGCCTATCGGCAACAGGTGCCAATTGTTGATCGGTGTTGTTTTTCATCGCCTCATTCAAACAAATTAAAATTGCGTGGGCGCTTTGCATATCGAAATAAAAACTTTCTATGCGGTTGTCTAATGTAATAGTAGTCATTGGTTCTTCCTCTTTGCTGGTGGTTGGTTACTGGTTTACTAATCTCAAGGTTTGCCTGGCGTTCGCTAAGCTCATATTACCCATGGCGGCTTGTTCGATGTGGGTCGACCACCAATGCATCATTACTTTGCGTTGTTCAAGGTAGGTTGCTCGGTTATATGCTGCGCGTATCTGATCTTTATCGCTGTGCGCCAATGCGGCCTCAATCACATCACGTTCAAAACCTTGTTCGTTTAGTGTGGTACTGGCTAAAGCTCTTAGGCCATGTGCCACCAGCCGACCAGCAAAGCCCATACGCTTTAACGCCATGTTTGCGGTTTCTTTATTGGCTGATTGTTGTGGGTGTTTGTATGATGGGAATATATGCGTTCTGTGGGCACTAAATGGCCGTATAAGCTCAAGAATAGCTAAGGCTTGCTCAGTTAGTGGTATGTGGTGTTCTTTGCTCATTTTCATGCGCTCAGCGGGTATAATCCAAAGCTTGCGTTCGTAATCAATATCTGACCATTGCGCTTGTGCCGCTTCCCCGGGTCTAACCATAGTGTGTAGCTGCCATTCGATTAAACAGCGGGTCGAAAATTTGATACTGGCAAAGTTTATGGCTTTCATCAATTCCGGTAATTCATCCGGTTTTAGGGTGGGGTAGTTAACGACTTTGCTTGTGGGTATGGTTTCTTTTATACCGGCTAAGGGGTTGTGGTGTACTAACCCGGTGTTCACGGCAAAGGTCATGACATTGTTCATACGCCTTGCGACTTTTCGCGCGATCTCGTAACTGTCACGCCCGACAATGTCAGCTAACACTTGAATGGCTTTAGGGGCGTTTATTTGGTCAACGGGTAGCTTACCAATACGGGGAAATACATCGTTCTCTAAAGAGCGCCATATTTTGTCTGCTGAGTTGGCTTTTACCTTGGTGCGCTTTATATCCATCCACTGGCTAGCGACCGCTAAGAAAGTATTGTTTTGTGCGTCTTGTTTCGCTTGCTCTAGTTCTTCTCGATGGGCTTTTGGATCAATACCCTGAGCAAGTAAGGCTAAATAAATTTTTCTGATTTCTCTAGCCTGAGCCAGCGATTTATTAGGGTAGGTGCCAATACCTATATTACTGCGTTTTTTGGTAATGGGGTGTGAGTAGTTGAACAGCCAAGATTTAAAACCAGTGGGCTTTACCCTCAGCATCAATCCTCCTCCGTCAGCGAGATTAAATTCTTTGTCCCTGGGCTTAACGTTAGCGAGCTGTGTCGGGTTGATTTGTAGTGTTTGGCGAGCCATTCGTAACATCCAAATTGTAACAGCAGTGGTGGTGTTACCAAGAGTGTTACTAAAAAGACGAAAATAAGCAAACGTAGCTGAACGCTACAGAACGTGAAAGCCAGATAAAACAAAGGCCAACGTATGAGGTTGGCCTTTATCGAACTGAATAATGGTGCCCGGAGGCGGAATCGAACCACCGACACGAGGATTTTCAATCCTCTGCTCTACCGACTGAGCTATCCGGGCAAATCTTACTAGACGTTACTGGCTATGCCTGCTTCGCCGTGGGTGCGTATTAAACGGATTCTGGACATTTATGTCAACCACTTTATCGGTTTTTTTTATGCTTTAAAGCTTGTTCGCATAAAAAGTGCGCAAAAGTCACTGAAAGCGTTGTTTATATACGCAGTCGGCCAGTGTGTGGCTAACTGATTCAGCTTTTCGGTGGTACATAGCCTTGTATATCCGGCTCCTTGCCTTCAAACAGGTAGGCCTGCATCTGGGTTTCCAAAAACTGCCTGGCTGTGGGTTCCATCATATTGAGTTTGTTTTCGTTAATTAGCATGGTTTGTTTTTTCTGCCAGTCGGCCCAAGCTTCTTTACATATATTGTCGAAGATTTTTTTGCCCAGTTCTCCTGGATAAAGTTGAAAGTCCAAACCGTCAGCTTCTTTATTCAAACGTTGGCAATATACTGTTCTGCTCATAAAATTCCTGATGGGTAAGTTTAGGCCGGCGCCAAGCTGGCCTGTAGTGATTTTATAAGTCTATCAAATTAGCCAGCTTGTGGGAGTAATAGTGTGCACGACTGACTAATTTCATTAGCTTTGTGAGTCACCACAGCGACTACACTTGTTATGCAGGTGACTGACCACCAATGCACTAATCAAGTAAAACAGCACGGGGGCGAGTAATAATCCTAATAAAGGCAGTTCAAATAAAAAAATCATCGGTTACCTTTTGGGTTTTATATTCCCCTTTAAAAGGGCGATAAAAGTGTTTTTAACGCTGGCTTTAACGCTAACAATATAGTGTCTTTTTGGAGTTCGGGATACAAAGTCCGACGCAGTAATAAACCGCTAAACATCGCAAAAATAACATTAATACGGCCATCCAGTTCCTTATCCGTTACATCTTTGACCAAGCTGCGCTCTCCGGTCAGTAAACGGCGCATCTTAGCTCTGGCTTGGGTATCTGATTCCTGCAGCAAAAAGGCAACTTTTTGGTTGCGCGCCGCTTCTGCTAACATTTCGAGCTCCAATGCGCCTTGTTGCCCGTCCATTTTTCGGTCAACGCCATTCTCGGAACCTTCGATCATAACGCGCAACAAATCACCGGGATGATCTTCAAATTGTTGAAATATTGAAAACATTTCTTGCATATCGCGCTGAATAATAGCTTCGATAATGGCTTCTTTACTGGCGAAATAGTTGTAGATATGGCCTGCGCTCATTTCAGCAGTTTTTGAGATCTCGGCCATGCCGGCACCATGGTAACCTTTGCGACGAAAGCAATCTGCAGCGGCGGTCAGAACTTGTTCTCGTCGCACTTCTGCCAAGGCGGGGTCAGTATGTCGTTTAGTATTTTTTTCTGTCATTGGGTGTTCTCCTTTGTGACGTTTTGCTTGTTAGGAAAGACCCGGCGCACTAACACAAAAAACAGCGGCACAAATAATACCGCCAGAATAGACGATGCCAGGGTTCCACCAATGACCGCAATACCCAAAGCATTTTGTGCACCTGAGCCTGCGCTAGAGGCAAGCGCTAGCGGTAATACTCCACAGATAAAGGCCAGGGATGTCATTAATATAGGACGCAATCGTAGTCGCACGGATTCAATAGCGGCTTCCACCAAACCCGCTCCTTGTTCTATTCTGTTATTGGCAAATTCTACCAGCAAGATGGCATTTTTTGACGCCAAGCCTATGGTGGTGAGCAAAGCAACTTGCAGGTAAATATCGTTGGATAAGTTAGCAAGCCATGCCGCTATTGCAGCACCAAATATACCTAATGGCACAATCAACATAACGGCTGCAGGTACTGACCAGCTTTCGTACAAGGCAGCCAGACATAGGAAAACCACTAATAAAGATAAGGCATATAATAGAGGCGCCTGCCCGCCACTTAAGCGTTCCTCGTAGGATATACCTGTCCATTCGAAGCCAATACCAGGAGGGAGTTGCTTGATTAAACTCTCCATTTCGTCCATGGCTTGGCCAGTACTGTAACCCGTTGCTGCTGTACCCTGAATTTCCATGGATGAGAAGCCGTTATAACGTTCCAGGCGCGGAGAGCCATAAGTCCAATGTGAGCCTGCAAAAGCGGAAAAAGGCACCATCTCGTCATTGGCATTGCGCACATACCATTTGTTTAAGTCTTCTGGCACCATACGGCTGGTGGCTGCGCCTTGCAGATAGACTTTTTTCACTCGGCCACGGTCAATAAAATCGTTGACGTAACTGCTGCCCCAAGCAGTAGATAACGTACTGTTAATATCCGCTTGGCTGACACCAAATGCAGCCGCTTTGGCCAGGTCAATATCCAGTGATAATTCAGGCATGTCTTCCTGGCCATTGGGCCGTACACCTGCCAATACCGCGCTTTGCCCTGCCAGACCTAACAACATATTTCGCGCTTGCAGTAACTGATCATGACCCACTCCCGCTTTATCTTGTAAAAACATGTTAAAACCGTTAGCCGTGCCCAGTTCCATTACTGCTGGAGGGGCAAAGGCAAATACTAAAGCTTCTTTGATGGTTGAGAAAAACCCCATGGCTTTACCCGCCACGGCGCCCACAGCTAAATCTGCGTCTTGCCGTTGATCCCAGTGTTTTAAGCTTACAAAACCGATAGCTGCATTCTGGCCGGAACCGGCAAAGCTAAAGCCCGTAACAGTAAAAATCGATTTCACTGCAACAGCTTGATCGTGCAGAAAATGGTTTTCCATCTTTTGCACCACTTTGAGCGTTTGCTCGGTGGTAGAGCCTGCAGGCAAAATGACTTGGTTAAATAGAATCCCTTGGTCTTCGTCCGGTAAAAAGCCAGACGGCAGTTGGATGAAAATATACACCATGGCACCAAACACTAAGCCATAACAAAATAAGTAGCGTTTGCTTTGTTTGATCATTCGACCGGCAAAGCTTTGTGTGCCTTTATTGGTGCGGTTGAATCCGCGGTTAAAACCAGAGAAGAATTTGCCCATTAAGGAGGTGTTACTGTGTACGTGACTGGGTTTTAATAAGGTGGCACATAGTGCTGGCGTCAATATCAAGGCTACCAGCACAGATAACCCCATCGCAGACACTAAGGTAACAGAGAACTGGCGATATATAACCCCTGTAGAGCCGCCAAAAAATGCCATGGGCACAAACACGGCCGATAACACCATGGCAATACCGACCAGAGCACCTTTGATTTGATCCATTGATTTACGGGTGGCTTCAAGAGGCGATAACTTTTCTTCTGTCATCACCCGTTCTACGTTTTCAACCACCACAATAGCGTCATCTACCAACAGGCCGATGGCTAATACCATGGCAAACATAGTTAAGGTGTTAATGGAATAACCAAAGGCCGATAAAATAGCAAAGGTTCCCAACAGCACTACAGGAACAGCAATGGTGGGAATTAAAGTCGCGCGTAAGTTCTGTAAGAATAAATACATCACCACAAACACTAATGCCACAGCTTCAATTAAAGTACTAACGACTTTTTCAATCGACAAACTCACAAAAGGGGTAGTGTCATAAGGTACGACTGCTTTTAAACCAGCGGGGAAAAAAGGCTGCAAATCCGCCAAGGCCTTTTTTACCCCCGCGGCGGTGTCCAGTGCATTGGCGCCGCTGGCCAGTTTTACCGCAAGACCAGATGCGGGTTTACCGTTATATCGAGCGATTACGCCATAGTTTTCACCAGCCAATTCAACTTTAGCCACGTCCCCTAAAAGCACGACTGAACCGTTACTATTGGTTTTAACTAAAATGGCACGAAATTGCTCTGGCGTTTGTAAACGACTTTGGGCGGTAACGGTCGCATTTAATTGCTGACCTGCAATGGCCGGCATACCCCCTAATTGACCGGCCGAAACCTGGGCATTTTGTGCACTAATGGCAGCACTGATATCCTCAGGCATCAATTTATAGTTCTGTAACTTGGCTGGATCAAGCCAGATACGCATGGCATATTGTGAACCGAATAACTGCACTTCACCTACACCGTCAACGCGGGAGACTATGTCTAACACGCTAGAGGCAACATAGTCACCGATATCAATGTTATTCATACTGCCATCTTCAGAAACAAAGCCGGCAACTAATAAAAAATTACGCGCAGATTTAGCCACTGAGACCCCCAGACGTTGCACTTGCTGGGGTAATAACGGTGTGGCAGAAGCCAGTTTGTTTTGTACCTGTACCTGAGCAATATCAGGATCGGTGTCGGCACTGAAGCTCAGGGTTAATGTCATCGAACCATTAGATTGGGAAGTGGATGACATATACATCAGGCCATCCAAACCTTTCATTTTTTGTTCAATAACTTGAGTAACAGTATCTTCTAAGGTGCGCGCAGACGCCCCAGGATAATTAGCGCTGACACTGATGGCCGGGGGGGCAATAGCTGGGTATTGTGCTATAGGCAAATTATTGATTGCCAGCACACCAGCCAGCATGACCACTATGGCCAATACCCAGGCAAAAATGGGACGATCGATAAAAAATCGTGACATCGAATTCTCCGTTTAGTGACTGTTAGCTGCAGCTGATTCAGCAGGAACAGCCCGAACTGGAGCGCCAGGACGGATTTTTTGCAAGCCTTCTACAATCACTTGATCACCAGCGGACAAACCTTTTTCAATTAGCCAGTTAGCGCCTATGGTGCGCTGGGCTTGTATAACTCGCGCTTCGACCTTGCCCTCTTTATTGACCACCATGGCGGTCGCTTCCCCTTTGATATTGCGGCTGATACCCCGTTGTGGGGCCAAAATAGCATTGCTTTTTACCCCTTCTACAATGACGGCCCTTACATACATGCCAGGTAATAATAATTTTTCAGGGTTAGCAAATTGCGCTCTTAACGTCACCGAGCCCGTACTAGGATCGACGGTAACTTCAGAAAATTGTAGAGTGCCTTTATGCGCATAAACAGAACCGTCTTCTAATTTCAGTTCAACCTCTGTTTGAGCTGCCGCATCGGCAGCAAGGGCGCCTGATGCCAGCGCCTGTTTTAACTGCATTAATTGGGCACTGGACTGAACCAAATCAACATAGATAGGATCCAGCTGGGTTACTGTGGCAAGAGCGGTATTTTGATTGGCACTGACTAATGCTCCCACGGTAACGGCAGACTTGCTTATCTGACCATTTATAGGCGCGGAAACTTTGCTGTAATTAAGATTAATCTGCTCTGTATTTAGTTGAGCTTGAGCAGTCAACAAGTCGGCTTGAGCTTCTTTGTAAGCCGCGTCGGCCTCATCAAAATCTTGCTGGCTGACCGCTTTAATTTTTAATAACTCAGTATAACGTGAGGTTTTAGCTTTATGGCTGGCAATACTGGCTTGAGCCTTGGCAACGGCTGCTTTTCCGCTGGCGAGATTAGCTTCAAACGAAGCGGGATCAATTTGATACAAAATTTGGCCAGCTTTGACTTCTCCACCTTCGGTAAATAGACGTGATTGCACAATACCGCTCACCTGAGGTCGGATTTCGGCAATTTTAGATGCGGCAATACGGCCAGGTAATTCTTTTGTCAGGGTCACCGTTTGACTTTTTAATGTGACAACCCCTACGGGCGTGGTTTGCACAGCGGGAGCTGCACTTACTTGATCCTGTCCACAGCCGGTCAAAGCAACAGAGCCCGCCAGGGCTGAAAGGGCAAAAAATACGATGCGAGAGCGCTGCATTTAAATATTCTCCAACTAGAGTGAACGATCATTCTATATTTTTGGGGTGTGTTTTACCAATTATATTTATTTTGATTTAATGCTATTGCCACAACCTATGGGATTTTCGTTAATACGGGGTATTTTAACAGCTCATCGATAACCACAGTTGAGTAACCAGGATCCGTTGCTGATGTCATTTGTTGGCACTTTGAAGATTAGATTGAATGTTTAGTCGTGTTGTTCGAACGGGGGTATTTGCATATCAAAGACGTGGCTTAGTGGCACAGGCCTGCTTTAGCGACATTAATACTTTATATCCTGACCGCGTAAATTTTGTCGAACAGGTCGAGTCACAGGTGAACTACTACCTAAATAGTTCTATTTGCTTAACAAGCAATTTTAAGGACCTATAACTCACCTTTGCAAATTGCTAATAACTTTTTGGTGGGGGCCGCTAAACCGACGTTTTGCGGCGCGTGAAGGTCGTACCACAGCTGTTTGCTGTCTTGCACGCCTGCACAGGGGATATCTGTTAATTGCAGGATCAGCGGCTGAATATCTAAATGAAAATGGCTGAAGGTATGACGAAAAGCAGCTAAAGATATGGACCGGCAAGCCGCTATTCCCAATGCTGATTTTTGACGAGGTACATCCTCTAGGTCACTGGCTTCATAAAAGCCCCACAATCCGCCCCATAAACCAGAAGGTGGCCGCTGATAAATCAGTACCTGGCCTTGCCATATAGGTATCAACATAACAGTGGTTTTAACCGCAATGACGGTTTTCGGCTTTTTACCCGGTAGCTCACTTTGTCTGCCCTGGGCAAAAGCCAGGCAATTTTTTTGCAAAGGACAGCTGTCACATTTGGGTTTGCTGCGGCTGCATAATGTCGCACCCAAGTCCATCATCGCCTGGGTGTAATCAGCGGTATGTTTGGCAGGAGTGAGCTGTTCAGCGTAATGCCATAGCTGCTGTTCAACACGTTTATTGCCGGGCCAACCATCAATGGCAAAATAACGCGCCAAAACGCGTTTAACGTTACCGTCCAGTATGCTGTGGTGTTGGCCACAAGCTAGGGCCAACACTGCACCTGCGGTAGAACGCCCTATACCGGGTAAACTAATGACTTCATCAAGGCTTTGGGGAAATTGAGCGCCAAACTCATCTCTTATGCGCTGGGCTGCTTTTTGCAGGTTGCGTGCCCGGGCGTAGTAACCCAGGCCAGTCCAATGATGCAATACTTCATCTGGTTCGGCGTTGGCTAAACTCAAAATATCGGGAAACCGAGCCATAAATTTTTGGTAGTAAGGAATAACGGTTTTTACCTGGGTTTGTTGCAACATGATTTCAGATACCCACACTGAGTAGGGCGTCTTATTGAGTTGCCAGGGCAAATCTTTGCGCCCATGGTCGGCAAACCAAGCGAGAATTCGCTGAGAAAAAGTTAATGCTGGATCATTGAAGACTGGCTGCACGGTTATTTGGACTACTCTTTGCACTTATCGTTAATAGCCGGATAATACCTGAATTGATATTAAATGGTTTACTTGAAATGAAAACAGCCGAGCAAAGCTCGATATTGGCCCCCCCCATCTGCGCACCTATGGTATTTTTCCCTGGTACCCTTTGCGATGAACGGGTATTTATGCCGTGCTGGCGTGCTTTAAATTTAACGGAACGAGCCTATGTGCCACTGCAATGGGCTGAAAATCTTGAGCAAATGCTTGCGTTGAGTGAAGATCGTCTCGGGTATTTCGAACAACCTATGCATCTGGTGGGATTTTCCATGGGCGGTTACGTTGCAGCCCTTGTGGCCTTAAAACATGCGCACAGGATCGCTTCTTTGACCTTGATCGGCAGTTATCCAGGGCCCTTTACTGAACAAGAATGTACTGCGCGCAAGCAAATTTTAACTACTATCAGCAAAGGCCAATACAGCGCAATGAGCCCTAGTAGGTTAAAGCAGTTTGTGCACACTAACTGTGATCCTGATGTATTGGAGACCATCAAGCAAATGGAGGCTGACTTGGGGGCAAGTGTATTAGCCCATCAAATTAGTGGCTTAACCGACCGCCAAGACTTGAGCAAAAAACTGGCTGAGGTTAATTTTCCCTTACATATTCTGGTGGGCGAGCAAGACCAAATTGCCTCGCCAGATAAATTGTGTCAGATGTGTCAAACATCACCCAATAGTCATTTTGAGCAAATTGCTGGGGCCGGGCATATGCTGCCGCTGGAGCAGCCAGCAGCACTGGCGGAGTATTTTGCACACCATTTTGCTTAAATTTGGCCCGGGTTCTTGCAATACACTTAGCGGGCGGCATAATGCGCCCCATGCTACGCATAGCAATGAAATGAGATGAAAAATGAGTCAGTTTAAAACAGAACAAGAAGCCGCTGCGTCAGGCGTGTATGTGCGCAAGATACAAAGCTTTGTCAAACGCGAAGGGCGTTTAACTAAAGGCCAAGAAAAAGCCATTGAAAAAAATTGGCCGACTATGGGTTTAACCCATCAAGCTGGCAGGCTGGATGTTAATCAGGTCTTCGGTCGAGAGGCTCCCCTGGTACTGGAAATCGGTTTTGGTATGGGTAAATCCTTGGTTGAAATGGCCAGCAATGAACCTGATAAAGACTTTATCGGTATAGAAGTCCACCGCCCAGGTGTGGGTGCCTGTTTAGCTGACGCAGAAGAGCAGGGCGTCACCAATCTTAGGGTATATGAACATGATGCGGTTGAAATTTTAGCCAATTGTATTCCGGATAATGGCTTAAGTCGGCTGCAACTATTCTTTCCAGATCCCTGGCACAAAAAACGTCATCACAAACGACGTATTGTGCAGCCTGAATTTGTTGAAAAGTTGCGTAGCAAACTAGCCATAGGCGGTGTTTTTCATATGGCCACAGACTGGGAAAACTACGCCGAATATATGCTTGAGGTCATGTCCGTTGCTCCTGGTTATAAAAATTTATCCAACACCAGTGATTATGTGCCGCGCCCTGAGCAGCGCCCGTTAACTAAATTCGAGCAAAGAGGCCAGCGTTTAGGCCACGGCGTGTGGGATCTGATGTTTGAGCGAGTCGTCTAATGTTATCACCAGCAAGTAAAATTTTATTACGTAGCGAAGAGACCTTTGCAACTGGCAAGTGGTTAATTGCTAATCCTACGGATGGTCAAGTTTTTGCTCATCTAGATAACCCGCAAATCTTTGGTTTTCATCAATATTTTGATGTTTATCAGCAAAGTGTCTCCATCACAACTCCTAAGGCCCAGGATGGACAGCACAGTTTCTGTGCCGCTTATTCGAGTCAAGGAGATTTTGATGGAGCCGTGCTCTATATGCCAAAATCCAAGGCTCAGGCACAAATGTTGCTGGCTAATATCGCCAGTTGCCTCAAACCCGGTGCCACCTTGATGTTAGTAGGTGAGAATAAAGGCGGGATTAATAGCGCCCCTAAGTTGTTGAGCGCATATTCGTCCCAAGTCAATAAAATTGACTCGGCACGGCATTGCTCAATGTTTGCTACACAACTTGATAAACCGGTAAACGCTTTTGCATTATCCAAGTGGCAAACCATTTCAGATTTACAGGTAGCCGGTATTGACTTTAAGGTGTGTTCTTTACCAGGAGTTTTCAGTCATGGTGAATTGGATACGGGCACTCGATTGTTGCTGGAAAGCATAGATAAAGTGGCAGCTGGTCGGGTGCTGGATTTTGCCTGTGGTGCCGGTATTATTGGTTGTTTTCTGGGCTTAAAGAACCCTCAAAGCCAGATTGTGATGAGTGATGTCAGTGCTTTGGCCATTTATTGTTCAGAGCAAAGTGCCAAACTTAATCAGTTGCAAACCCAGGTTGTACCGTCAAATGGCTTGAGTGCAGTGAGTGGGCGATTTATCCAAGTATTTACCAACCCACCTTTTCACACCGGTATCAAAACCGATTACTCGGTGACCGAAGGGTTTATCGGGCAGCTTAAAAATCATCTGCAGGACAAAGGCAGTCTGACCTTGGTAGCCAACAAGTTTTTGCGATACGGCGACGATCTACAAAAACAATTTAGTTCGGTGCATTGCCTGGCCCAAACCACTAAATTTAGTGTGTATTGTTGTCGTCGCTGAATGACGTTATATTGTTAGCCAAACCTGTTGTGCAATCATCCTGCTCAATATTAGTGGTTCTTCCCTCAGGGCCAGTATAGGCAGAATTAATAGGATGTAGAGTAAATGAAAATACTATTTGTAGTATCCGAGGTCGAAGATCTGGTAAAAACCGGGGGCTTGGCCGACGTCGCCAAATCTCTGCCAATAGCTTTGACTGAAATGGGTCACGAAGTCAGTATTGTCATGCCTTACTACAAAATCCTGGCGGATAAGTATCCGGTACCCGATCATTGCCCCAAACAGACACTCTTTGCCAGTCGCAAGCCCTATGAGTTTGGCATAAAGCGCCTTAGTGTTGGCAATGTGCCTGTTTATTGTGTGGATTATCCAGAGTATTTTGCCCGGGATGGCTTATATTCCGATGATTATCATGCCTATAGTGACAACGCAGAACGTTTTGCTTTTTTTGCTCAGGCCGCTTTGCAAACCAGCAAGGCACTGTCATTTCAGCCTGATATTGTGCACTGTAACGATTGGCACACCGCCCTGACGCCTTATTTTATCAGCATAGATGACAGCGGCTTTTTCGCTGCAAGTCGCAGCATCTTCACCATCCATAACGGCGCCTATCAAGGGACCCACAAATTCCTGGATATACCTTTTTTACAACCCCATTATTTGCTGCATTCTCAATTGGACGGAGACGCCCTAAACTTTGTGCGCATGGGGATCCGTTATGCGGATAAAATTAATGCTGTGAGCCCTAACTATGCTCAGGAATTACTGTCTCCTCTGGGCTCTCACCATCTGTATCATGAATTTCAACAACGGCGTTCGGATCTTAATGGCATCCTCAACGGCTGTGACTACAGCCAATGGGATCCGGTTAATGATAAATTTATCAGCCAAACCTATGACGCCCATGATATGTCAGGTAAACAGGTGTGTAAGGCCGATCTGCAGCGTGAAGCTAAGTTGCCCGTAGAACAAAGAATACCGCTTATCGGTATGGTTTGTCGGCTTACGGAACAAAAAGGTTTCGGTTATATTTTACCGATGCTGGATGGATTGATGCTGCACAATGTGCAATTGGTAATTATCGGCACCGGCGATCCGCAAATCAGCTTGACCTTGCGCAGTGTAGCGAGCCGATATCCGCAAAAATTCGCTTTCATAGAAGATTTTAGTGTACGTAAAGCACATATGCTCGAAGCGGGTAGCGACTTCTTTTTAATGCCATCACTATTCGAACCCTGTGGACTAAATCAAATGTATAGTCTGGCATTTGGTACCCTGCCCATAGTGCGGGGGGTCGGTGGTTTGAAAGATACGGTGGTCGATCTGGTCGACTCAATGGAAACGGCAACTGGCTTTATATTTGAAAAACCTGACAGTGATACATTGCTGGGCTGTATTGAACGAGCATTGCTGTTTTATCATGAATATCCTGCTCAATTTCAGGCCATGCAAGTCCGGGCCATGGGCACGCGATTTACTTGGCGCGCAGCGGCTGAGCAATATTTGGCACTTTATCAAGGTGCCTAAGCGGTTCGGCGTTGCGTCCAAGGTATGAATAACAGCTATTGGATCTGGTGCTTCGTCTTATATGTGCCAGCCGTATTAGCTGTGCCTCAACGTTGCATACAGTTGCCGTCACGTACTCAAGCCTGCCCCCACGTGATATACAAAAAAGCCGGTGTTGATGTACCCCTGGTGGCGGCGCGCGCGACAGATATGATTTGCTTATGTCTAACCGATATCGAGGATCTGCGCGGCGTATCAAGGGACAGTTTGCGTCAAAATAAAGAACAAGTGTTGCTTGCTCGCCTAGCGCAGCAACTGCAACTATCTGAGCAGGATCTGATACTCCTTATACGTAATTAGAGGTTTCAATTGTCTAAGCTTTAGCCCAATATTAACTCCCAAAATCACCGTGGTAGCCATACGTTTCAATATGCAAGCTAAGAGTAATTTTTTGTCGATTAAAAGCCTTATTATCTGGGTCGTCATGACGATCACAGCATTGGCACTTATCTTGGCGACCAGCATCACCTTATTTAGCCAAATTAGCAGTTACCGACAGCAACTGACCAATGATGTTGAAATATTCTCTGAACTGATTAGCCGCAGCGCGGTCAGCACAATTGACCGAGACACCAATTACTTGGAAGAGCTCAGTCTGAAAACTCTAGCAGCGTCACAAATAATTGAAAATGTGCATATTTATCGTTTTATCGACAACGATGAGCTGGAATTTTTTGCCAGCTATAACAAAACTGGTATTGCGCCCGTTAATGCCAAGTTTGATAAAACGCTTGAGCTGGCAAAACCAACGGTTGATGGCAGCAGCATAGAAATAATGCGCCCAATAAAACTCGAAGGTAAAATTTTAGGATATTCTTACTTGCGGGTTTCCGCTGATGTATTGGAAAAGCTCATAACTCGCACAGTAGGTATTGCTATTGGGGTATTATTACTCTCCTTG
Source organism: Paraglaciecola sp. IT1134 (assembly GCF_058068185.1). Lineage (NCBI taxonomy): Bacteria > Pseudomonadati > Pseudomonadota > Gammaproteobacteria > Alteromonadales > Alteromonadaceae > Paraglaciecola > Paraglaciecola sp. IT1134. Next base: position 107,447 of record NZ_CM176486.1, read on the forward strand.
TTATTGTGTTTTTTACTCACGCTTAAATTGCAAAGTACCATTACCTTGCCGATTAAAAATTTGGTGACCCTGGTGCAGCGCATATCCAGAAAAAAAGACTATTCTGGCCGAGCGCAAGAGTATGGTATCAAGGAGTTGGATATTCTCGGTGAAGCGTTTAATACCATGATGCAGCGTACTCAGGAACATATTCAGCGCCAAACGCAAGCCGAGGAAGAGCACCGAAAGCTCAATACCAATCTGGAAGAAAAGGTGACCCAGCGTACCCTGGCATTGAAAGAGGCCAACAGTGAATTAATTAAAACCCTTGAGAAGTTACATCAATTTCAACGACAAATGGTCCAAAACGAAAAAATGGCCTCACTCGGTGATATGGTAGCTGGCGTGGCCCACGAGGTTAATACACCTATTGGCCTAGGTGTAACCGCGTCAACTATGATGCTCGACCGGTTAGCACAAATGGAAATGGATTTCGAAAACAAAACATTAAAAGCGAGTTCCTTATCCAAGTTCATTGTGGAGGGGCAAGAGAATCTGAATATTATCTACCGCAATTTAAACCGGGCGGCTGAATTGATATCCAGCTTTAAACAAGTGGCAGTGGATCAGTCTTCTGAGGTTGACCGGGTCTTCTCGTTTGCCAGATTGATGGATGAAATATTATTGTCCTTGCGCCCAAAACTGAAGACGCTGAACCACATAATAAATATTCATTGCCCACAAGATTTGTATATAGAATCAAAAGCTGGCCCGCTCAATCAGATCATGCTCAATATGATCATGAATTCAATTATTCACGGTTTTGAAAAGATGGACCAGGGCACGATCGACATTTATGTGGAAATGCTGGAAGATAAAAAAATATGTATAATATTTAAAGATAATGGCTCAGGTATACCCGGTTATTTACGGAAACGAATTTTTGATCCCTTTGTGACTACCAAGCGTGGTCAGGGAGGAAGTGGCTTGGGCCTGCATCTGGTGTATAATTTGGTGACGCAAGCCCTGAACGGCTCTATTGCCCTAACTAGCGAAGAGGGTATGGGAGTGGAGTTTAAAATTTTTTTCCCGGTTAAAAAAGCCAGTGATCAAAGTTTGCATGCTGTATTCTAATTTGTGTATCGGGTTTGTTTTTTGTCAGAAAGCCCCAATCTAATAACTCGAGCCAGAAAATACTAAAATTGGGTAGGTTCAAGTCCAGATTTGTTGAACTAATTTTGTTATTCATATCAGATTATGAGAGTTAATTTAATTTAACCTAGATAAAATCCAGATTTTCAGATATTTTCTGATAAACTTTTATGCATATTTCTTAACACGGTGTGAAAAAGATGCTAACGCCTAACATTTTGATTGTAGAAGATGAAGTCGTAACAAGAACGACTCTGAAGAGTTTGTTTGAAGCTGAAGGTTACAATGTATTTGAAGCTGAAAACGGTAGCCAAATGCACGAGTTTTTTGAAAACCATACGATAAACTTGGTGATCATGGACATTAACCTACCGGGTAAAAATGGTTTGATCCTGGCCAGAGAAGTTCGTGATCGTAAAAATATCGGCTTGATATTTTTGACAGGCAGAGACAATGATGTCGATCGTATCCTGGGCTTGGAGATAGGTGCGGATGATTACCTCACCAAACCTTTTAATCCTCGTGAGTTAACGATCAGAGCAAGAAATTTGTTGACCAGAACGTTAAACAGCAATGAGGATGATGATTTACCCAGTCGTGTCAGCTTTAATGGTTGGATACTTGATAGCGACAGCCGTAGTTTAATTTCACCTAGCAGCAAAGAGTTTAGGCTACCGCGCAGTGAATTTAGAGCCTTACATTTGTTTTTGAGTAATCCGGGTAAAATATTAACCCGCGAACAATTGATTATGGAAATGACTGGTCGTGAATTACGGCCCAATGACCGTACCGTCGATGTGACTATTAGACGCATTCGTAAACATTTTGAGTCCGAAGTCAATGCAGATGAGCTGATTGTCACGATCCACGGTGAAGGTTACCGTTTCTGTGGTTCGGTAGACGTTTAATCTTTATCTGAATTTAAAAAAAGCGGCAATTGCCGCTTTTTTTATAACTTTTGTTCCACTCCAGTGGGTCAGGCATTACAGCGCTTTTTAATCGGGTTTGTCTAACCGATCGTTATTGCGTTTAGCATCATCTTTACGTTCGAACTCGCCTTCAATAATGTCATCGTTACTGGCGTGAGATTGGTGCCGAAAGTCAGGCGGTTGTCCCTGATGAAAGGCTCCATTTTGAGCCTGGCTAACTACTTTGACCGATAATTTGGTCAACAGGGCTTTGGCGATAACTGGCCGAGTCATGGGCAGACAGAATAGAAACCCCAGAAAATCTGTAATAAATCCAGGTGTCACCAACATCACGCCCGCAATGACTAATAGTAGACCTTCGGCCATTTCTTGCCCCGGCATGGACCCTTGTTGCATCTTTCGCTGCGCTTGCAGTAGGGTACTTAACCCTTGCTGGCGCACCAAGTATGAACCCAAAAGTGCGGTAGCTATCACTATCGCCACTGTGTTCCACCCGCCTATTTGTTCCCCTACGCTAATTAGCAGGGATATCTCAATAATAGGTAGTAAGGCGAATAATAAAAATAGTTTACCCAAAATAGTCTCTCTGTATGTAAGGGGGATTATATATAATGGCCTCAAAAGGCAGATTACCAAGGGTAACAGTGTTACAAAGTATGGCAAGCTGCTAATGATTGAGGTTAAATACCATGACGAGCTGGGAAACATGCTTTTTGAAAGACAACGTCTGTTGACTTGGTCTAGTGACTAGCTTCGTCAAAACACCCTATCCGGTTTCTTAATTTATAGTTAATATCAGGCCGTTATAGTGAAACAATGATGGCGTTTGACGTAAACCCATAAAATCTAAATTCACCTGTTTAATAGAAGTAGTGGTAAATGAACTTTATTCGAGCTGTGCTGTTGTTACTCGCCATTAGCCTGATCAATGCTGTGCCAAGTGTGGCGCAAACCTCTGAGCCTTTAGGTGATTTTTTTGCCAATGAACCTGAGTTTTTGCAGGTCAATGAAGCGTTTCAATTCGATTTCTCTCAGCAGGGAGACAAGTTAATTTTAAGTTGGCAAATTGCTGAGGGTTATTACCTGTACAAACAACAATTTAAAACTGTAGTGAAGGATGCCCAGTTAGGAGAGCCAGTATTGCCTGCGGGGGAAATGAAAGTAGATGAATTTTTTGAACAACCCCAGGAAGTTTTCCATAACCAGGTGTCAATCACTTACCCTATCATGCTTGCCCAAAAAGATGGTGTGGTGAAGGTACGCTATCAGGGGTGTGCCGAAGCCGGTCTTTGTTATCCGCCCACCACACAGGTGGTTTATCTGAATGAAGTGGTTGCTCAGGGCACCCAGCCTGAGACATTGCCAGGCAAGGCCCCCAGCGCAATTTCCGAGCAGTTTGCCTTGGTAGACTTTTTAACAGGGGAGCAGAGTCTGATTTGGATCCTGCTGATGTTCTTAGCCCTGGGTATTGGTTTGGCCTTTACCCCGTGTGTTTTCCCCATGTACCCCATTTTGTCCGGCATAGTGATTGGTCAGGGTAAAACCATCAGTACTTCTCGTGCCTTTATCCTGTCATTTGTATATGTACAAGGTATGGCCTTGACCTATTCTTTGTTAGGTTTGGCGGTAGCCTCTGCCGGCGTACAATTCCAGGCAGCGTTGCAACATCCGGCCATATTATTAACATTAATTGTTGTTTTCGTATTGTTAGCCCTGGTGATGTTTGGTGCCTACGAGCTGCAATTACCCTCGGCCTGGCAGGAGAAGCTAAATAGCCTGAGCAACAAACAAACCAGCGGCACTTACCTTGGGGTGTTGCTGATGGGGGCAATTTCAGGCCTGGTGGCATCACCATGCACCACGGCCCCCTTAACCGGTATATTGTTGTATATTGCCCACAGTGGTGATCTGTTACTTGGCTTTAGTGCCCTGTACGCCCTCAGTTTGGGCATGGGCATCCCCTTGATATTATTTGCTATCACCGGCGGAAAATTACTGCCCAAAGCGGGGGCGTGGATGAATATTATCAAGATCACCTTTGGTTTTATGATGCTCGCCGTGGCTCTGATGTTTGTGGAGCGAATTGTGAATCATATTGCCACCGATATCGCCTGGTCTCTTTTAGGTTTGGCGACCTTTAGTTACTTTTATGTCATGAATCAAAATAGTCCCCTGACGTTCTTCAAAGGATTGAGGGCCCTTGGTATTTTCTGTGGGCTGTTTGTGTCAGCTATGTATGGCTATCAAACGCTGCAACCTACTGCGGCTACAAGCGGTTACACCAACACAGTGGCGCACCCAAAATTTGTGCTTGTTAAAGATATAACCGATTTTAACGCTAAGTTAGCCCAGGCCAACGCCGCTGGTAAAAGCGTTATGGTCGATCTCTATGCTGATTGGTGTGTGGCCTGTAAGGAATTCGAAAAGTACACCTTTACCGATCCCCAAGTCATAGCTGCTTTGGACAATACAGTGTGGATGCAAATTGATTTGACCGATAACACCCCGACGAATCTGCAGTTTCAACAGCACTTTGGGATCTTAGGTTTGCCGACCATTTTGTTTTTTGACACTCAAGGCCAAGAAGTGTCGTCGGCCCGTATAACTGGTTTTATGTCTGCAGAGCCTTTTGTGCAACATTTGGCCGCTACTTTTGAATAAATAAGAATACTAAGTTTTTAACCCTTGGGGCTGCTGCACAGCCCTTGATTTAAACCACATTCGGATTAGCGTGTGCCAAATATTTTATCTCCCGCATCTCCTAAACCGGGAAGAATATAGCCTTTCTCGTTAAGTTGTTCGTCGATAGCAGCAGTGTAGATATCCACGTCCGGATGTTTTTTTACTACCGCTGCAATCCCCTCTGGTGCCGCCACCAGAAACAACCCCATAATATGCTGACAGCCCTTGGCTTTTAACAAATCAATAGTGGCGATCAGGGTTCCACCCGTAGCCAACATAGGGTCGACAATTAGCGCAGTGCGAGCATTGACATCTTTAACTACCTTGTCAAAATAAGCCACCGGCTGTAGGGTTTCTTCGTCACGATACAAACCCACCACACTGACTTTGGCGTTAGGTATCAGGCGCATCACTCCGTCTAACATACCTAACCCAGCCCTCAAAATAGGCACTATAGTGATTTTCTTGCCTTTGATTTTGTTGACCGCGATTGGCTGATTATTCCAGCCCTGAATGTGTACTGTTTCGGTTTCTAATTCCCGGGTGGCCTCGTAGGTCAACAAATTACCCACTTCATTTGCCAGCTCACGAAAATCTTTACTACTGACGCCAAATTGGCGCATCAGGCCTAATTTGTGTTGGATCAAAGGATGTTTGATTTCTTTCACTGCCATGGGAAGCTCCTAACTGTTAAATATTTTATGTTTAAAGTTTACTGGCAAAGTCTTGGGTTTGTTTGAGTAAATCGGGATAAAAATCTAAAAACGCTTGTTGTATTTGCTCTTGTTGGTTTCGCAGATGTACCATAGCCGCATCGGCAAAGATGATCTTGTAATTTAATCTGTGTTCTATGTTTTTAAGCGCTCTTAGACAAGCGCTTTGGTCCTGATAATCGGCCAGCCATTTGTGCCTTAACAAACCTTGACGCACTTGTTTAAAATGCCCGTTTTCCGATGGTTTGCAGGAACTAAGCTCCACGTAAAACTGGTTAAATAATAAGCCGTGGTGCTCCTCTGAAAATAGCGCCCAGTGGCGCATCAATAAATGATCGAAGTATACGTCCAGCACTATACCTGCAACGCGGCGAATTTTTGTGGGAAATAGCTTCCTGAGCTTAACTACCTGTGCATGATTATCCGTCAGTATATCTATCTTACGGTGCAGTCTTATCCCTAGCTGGATGTCAGTTGGCCAGTGATCTAGTTGACTGCCTTTCACAAAATCCCCCAAAAAATTACCCACTAAGCTGGTTTGAGTGATGCGGGCCAAGTGGAGGTGGGCAATGTAATTCATAGCAAATCCTCTTCGCTTTAAGGATTGACAGCTTGATGTGCATGCACAAATATACTATCGAGTTAGATTAAATACGCAAACTTTGGGGCAAACTTCGCTGATAAGACCAGTATTTTGCTGCTAATTTGTAAGTTAGCTCTATAATGGGCTCATCGATAGCAAATGAGACAGTAAATTGCGTCTTTTTAGTCGCTAAAAGCATACTTATTTGCCGTTAAAATAAAAATACTAATAATTAACCGAAGATAGCGACGTATTCTTGAACATTTTATTAATTAATGGCCCGAATTTAAATATGCTCGGTAAGCGCGAACCTCAAATATATGGTTCGCGTACGCTAGGCGACATAGTGCAAACTCTGCAAAGCCTGGCTGATGACGAGGGTATCAACTTAACTCACCTGCAATCCAATGCCGAACATGAGCTTATCGACGTCATTCACGCTGCCTTCCAAAAAATAGATTTCATTATCATTAATCCAGGCGCCTTTACCCATACAAGCGTAGCGCTGCGGGATGCCTTGTTGAGTGTCTCTGTTCCCTTTATTGAGTTACACCTTTCTAACGTGCACGCCAGGGAGCCATTTCGCCATCATTCTTATTTGTCAGATGTAGCACAAGGCGTGATCTGTGGTTTGGGTGAACAAGGTTATACATTTGCGCTACAAGCAGCCAAAACCTATTTGCAAAAACAAATAAATGATTGAATTTCGTTGTCGGTTGTTAGTAGCCGGCACCTAACAAACACTAGCCATAAGAGATTGAAACATGGACATACGTAAAATAAAAAAACTGATCGAGTTAGTCGAAGAATCAGGGATTTCTGAGTTAGAAATCACCGAAGGTGAAGAATCCGTTCGCATTCATCGCAGTGGACATTCCGCAGCGCCAGTTCAGTACAGCGCCCCTATCCAGCAGCTTGCACCAACACAGGCACTTGCCCCTGCAGCCCAATTACCGGCTGCAACTCCAGAAGTCAGTGGTCACCGAGTTAAGTCTCCAATGGTCGGCACTTTTTATCGTTCTTCTTCACCCGGTTCACAATCGTTTGTGGAAGTCGGGCAACACGTTAATGTGGGTGATACTCTGTGTATTATCGAAGCCATGAAAATGATGAACCAGATTGAATCCGACAAGTCTGGAGTGGTAAAAGAGATTTTAGTCGACAATCAAGACCCGGTTGAATTCGATCAACCCCTGTTCATTATTGAATAAGCGGATTACTGATAATGCTTAATAAAGTACTGATTGCCAATCGGGGTGAGATTGCACTGCGTATTTTGCGCGCCTGTAAAGAACTAGGCATCAAAACCGTAGCTGTGCACTCGACCGCTGACGAAAGTCTAAAACACGTATTGCTGGCCGATGAAACCATCTGTATCGGCAAGCCTTCTGCCACAGAAAGCTACCTCAATATACCGCGTATTATAGCCGCCGCAGAAATTACCAATTCTGACGCTATCCATCCCGGTTACGGATTTTTAGCTGAAAATGCTGATTTTGCCGAAGCGGTAGAAAGAAGCGGTTTTATTTTTGTTGGCCCAACTGCCGAAACAATTAATCTAATGGGAGACAAGGTGTCCGCCATTAGATCGATGAAAAGTGCCGGGGTACCCTGTGTGCCAGGTTCTGACGGACCACTGGGTGAAGATGAAGAACGTAATAAGGCTATAGCCTTGCGTATTGGCTATCCCATAATCGTCAAGGCAGCGGGAGGCGGTGGTGGCCGGGGTATGCGCGTTGTACGCAACGAGGGTGAGTTAATCAACTCTATTGCCGCAACCAAAGGTGAGGCGGGAGCGGCCTTCAATAACGACGTCGTCTACATGGAAAAATTCCTGGAAAACCCTCGCCACGTTGAAATTCAGATTTTGGCTGACGGTCAAGGTAGCGCTATTCATTTGGGTGAGCGGGATTGTTCTATGCAGCGCCGCCACCAAAAAGTGGTTGAAGAGGCACCGGCGCCGGGGATTACCCCGGAAATGCGCGCTAAAATTGGTGCCAGATGCTGTCAGGCTTGTGTGGATATAGGTTATCGCGGGGCGGGCACCTTTGAATTTTTGTTTGAAAATGGTGAGTTTTACTTTATCGAGATGAATACCCGTATTCAGGTTGAACATCCTGTGTCTGAGATGATCACCGGTATCGATTTGATCAAAGAACAATTGCGTATTGCCGATGGCCAGAAACTATCGATTAACCAATCTCAAGTACAATTCCGTGGTCACGCCATCGAATGTCGAATCAATGCTGAAGATCCTGAAACCTTCGTGCCCAGTCCGGGCAAGATAAATATGTTTCATCCTCCAGGGGGCTTGGGTGTACGCTGGGATTCACATATTTATGCGGGTTATTCTGTACCACCTAATTATGACTCCATGATAGGCAAGCTCATTACCTACGGTGAGACCCGGGAAGTGGCCATTGCCCGAATGCGCCATGCTTTGGATGAGTTAGTGATTGAAGGTATCAAAACCAATATTCCCTTGCAACAGAAGATCATGGCGGATGAAAATTTCGCTGCCGGTGGTGCCAATATCCATTATCTCGAGAAAAAACTGGGATTAGGCGGGCACTAATTCCGGGCCGACAAGGCAACCCATGCGCTGACAACGCATTGGCAGAAAAAAGGGGATACTTGTGCAAACTAGAATCCCCTTTTTAATTCAGACCGTTTTGTGGTTTTCCCACGAGCCGGTAAAAAGCGCTTTTGAGACGGGTAGTATGCAACAAAGAGCATTTATACCCAAAATCATTGGAATTGCATGGCGGCGGCAAATGAATGAGACCCCATGAATTTAGTCCTCTAAGTGCAACGTTGGTTGTCGCGCCGCGGTTGTCGCAACGCGGTTGTCGCAACGCGGTTGGCGCACGTGGCGAATGAGTGTAGCCAACAAATAGGCAGTTTTAAGGATGAAGGGTATATCTAATGGTATACTGGGTTTTCTAACACCCAGCCAAGAATTTTATGCCCTGGATCCAATTGATTATTGACACTCGCGCCGAACACGCCGAACAAATTGGCGATATGTTAAGTGCGAATGGTGCCCAAGCAGTCACCTTCGTTGACGCTAAAGATACCCCTATGTACGAGCCCAAGCCGGGGGAAGTGATGTTATGGCCTGAAACGCAAGTGGTCGGCCTGTACGATGCCCAGCATAATATGGCCCAGGTGGTTGCTCAGTTGAGTAAGTCGCGCCTACTTGGCCAGGACTTCCCTTATAAACTTGATCAATTGGAAGACAAAGATTGGGAGCGGGAGTGGATGGATAACTTCCACCCTATGCAGTTTGGCAAACGCCTATGGATTTGCCCGAGTTGGCGCGATGTGCCGGACCCAAAAGCAGTGAATGTTATGTTGGATCCTGGTCTGGCTTTTGGCACAGGCACTCACCCTACAACAGCCTTGTGTTTACGTTGGCTGGATGGGCTGGAGTTAACCGCAAAAACGGTGGTGGATTTTGGCTGTGGCTCGGGCATTTTAGGCATAGCGGCTATCAAATTGGGAGCCAAACGGGTTATCGGTATTGATATAGATCCCCAGGCATTGCTTTCGAGTCAAAACAACGCCGACCGTAATGAGGTGGGGGATCAAATAGAGTTATATCTGCCACAATATCAACCCCAGTTACAAGTGGATGCGGTGTTGGCCAATATTCTGGCCGGGCCCTTACGAGAATTGCGTGAAGTGATCACAGCCTACTGCAAACCTGGCGCTAACCTGGTTTTGTCAGGCATTTTAGCCAATCAGGCGGCAGAAATTGACGCACTGTATAGCCAGGATTTTGTTATGGACCCCATCGCCATCGATGGTGAGTGGGCACGTGTGTCAGGGGTTAAACGCTAGCCCGAGCGATAGTTGTGACCACTGCTTCGAGACAAGGAAGTCGCATTGACAGCACGAGTAAGTGGAACTTTACTGGCATAACAGCTTACTTAAGTGCTCTACAGTGGTTCGGGAATACACATTTTTACTACTGGATATGGTTCTCACAACGAGTTGGTTTGCGCTGTTAAACGCCATAAAAGCCTTAAGGGCAGGTTTAAGAGCAGCGATAAAATCTACATCTTCTTGAACTTCGATATGTAAATGATTGATAGTTAGTATGCCTGATTTCCGCTGCATTTTAACATCCATTCGCCCGGCAAATGTCTGGCCCCATAACAGGGGTAAACTGAAGTAACCAAACTTACGTTTCTGCGCTGGTACATAACATTCAATTTGATAATCGTAGTTGAACAAGACTTTGGTTCGTTTACGTTGTATTAACAGGTTATCAAAGGGCGAGAGGATTTTTACCTGTGTAGCGTTGAGGCGTTTTTTCAACAACTGCTCGAGACAAGGTAACGCAAAGTAAGTGGTAGCCCCCACTGTAACGCGCATTAGCTGACCACTTTCTAACATTTTAAAACATTGGTTTTTGATAGCCGGTTTAAGCCCCTTCAACAAATACCCGATTTGCTCGACAGTGGCTATGCCGTGAGCGGTTAAAAAGCGCGTAATGAGGTAGTCTAGATACTCCTCGTCATTGGGCTCACGGGTATCTACACCTGCGGGAATGACACGTTCGGTCAGCTCATATACTTTTTGAAACCCCTGGCGTTTGATAACCATCAACTCCCCTTCCATGAACAATTGTTCCAGGGCTTTTTTTGCTGGTTTCCAGTCCCACCAACCACTATTTGACTGGCGCTTATCGTCAAAATCCTTAGCTTGTAAGGGGCCTTCGTTTTTTATGCGCGCTAATACCAATGCGGCCAGTTTTGCATCTTTGTCAAACCAGTGTTTATCACCTTTAGTAATGGCGTTTTTACGTGGCAGACTAAAACGATAATCTGACATGGGTAAATAAGCTGCCGCATGGGACCAATACTCAAAGATACGTTTTTCTGCTAATAGCTGTTCGATGTGTTCAGGTTGATAATCCTTAACACGGTTCCACAGGCTGTGGTGATGGGCTCGTTGGACCACAGAGATAGAATCGATCTGCACATAACCGAGTTTTTCGATGGCATTTAGAGTGGCAACTGCACCGCGCCCCAATTGCTGTTGCTGGTGGATCCCCTGGCTCAACAACACAATTTTTGTGGCTTGGCGTTGGCTGATCACAAGAGGGGCGGGTAGCGGGCAATTCATATAATTTTTTAATAGCGATGCAATATGCCCATAGCATAACAAGTAAGGGTAAAAGATAAAATGTCCGCACTGTTACCGAACCTATTTGCCGCTCTAAATTGGCGCAGCCGTAGGCTGACCCTGAAAGGAAAAGGTACATGGATGTTGTGAATAATCTAATGGGGTGAAGTAAGTGTCTTCAGGAGCACAGCTTCGCCTGACTGAAGGACATAATATAACCGGACATGATACTGAGCTGTAAAAAATTAGAATGGGTCTCGCGTTAATTACTGACGCACTATTGCCCAGGGCTGGCTCCGTTTATGCCTCATTTTAATTGCTCGTTGACGATATTCTCAATCAGTTCGCCTGCGCCTATTAGTGGTATTAGCCTAAGTAGCACTTGGTCTAAAACACCCGCTTGGGCTTCAATGATCAGTTTCGCCTTTCGGTCTTTCCAGGAAAGCGTTTGGATAAGACTCGCGGCCACAACTGATTTGCTATCTAAGTTATTCACCTCAACTTCTGTTTGATGCCCTCGAACGCTGGTGCTTACTGGGCAGCAGATGAGCAAGCCAGTGTTTTTGTTGTAATCAACCGAACTTAATACGAGTGCCGGTCTATATTTACCTATTTCCTTGCCTTTAACAGGCTCAAAATCCATCCAGATAATGTCGTTACGCCGTGGTACATATTGACTCAAATTTGAAGTTCCTTATCGATGTTTGCGGCTAATTCATCCGAGTGCGAACTATGAGTATCCAAATCTTGTATTAACTCACCTTCATTGAAGGGTAATGAAAATACTTTGTTGATGGTCTTTGGCTTGATAGTCATTTTCCCGTTAGAGGTTTCGACGATAACAGCAACACCTTTGGCAAACATCGGCTCTTGTGCCATTGCGCTGGAGATGCGCAAAGCCAATGAGTTACCCCATTGTTTTATTTCAGTTTCAAATCTCATAAATTACTGTATCTATAATGTAGATACATTAATTGTACACGATGTGTCTACCTGGGCAAATATGAATTAAACGGATAGCAATGATATCGAGCACGAATATATTAAAGTGGGTGTTGGTTAATTCGCTGAGATTTGAAACTTGCTGGAGAGTGGACTTTGTAAAAAAATCCTATATTTTGCCCTGTGGGCCATCCGGCGAGGCGCCCGCTCGAGACGAGGTTTGAAAACAGGCATGGATGCCATAAGCGAAGCGCATATTTGTAATGCACACAGTGCCTAACGTTCGCAAAGCGTAGATCTTTGAGATCTAAAAAAATAAAAATGGTGCCGACTACCGGAGTCGAACTGGTGACCTACTGATTACAAGTCAGTTGCTCTACCAACTGAGCTAAGTCGGCACACTAAAACGATTGTTATTGGTTGCCCAAAAACCAGGCGCTATTTTAGGCATTCATAACGTTATGTCAAAGCATAAAAAAATTATTTTAAGCTGACAAGTCTGCTTGCTTCTGCCCCAAGCATAGGAAAATGTTCTTTGGGTAAATATTCCGCCAGATTGGTCATCGCTAAACCTAAATCCCGGTAATTCTCAGCACATAGATTAAAATGTCCCATTTTACGTTTCTCCCGTGGGCTTTTACCGTACCAGTGCAAATGACAACCGGCTATGCCTAACATATCCCGGCTAAAGGTGTGGCAACCGATAATGTTGATCATCGCCGTATAAGACACCACTTTAGTTGAGCCGAGGGGCAAACCTCTTACTGCTCGTAAGTGGTTTTCAAACTGGCAGGTATCGGCCCCTTGTTGGGTCCAGTGCCCAGAATTGTGCACCCGTGGGGCAATCTCATTGACTAACAGTTGGGTGCCAATTTGAAAAAATTCGATGGCTAACACCCCGACATAATCCAGGGCTTGGGCAAGTTTAGTGAATATATCCTGCGCTTGTTGTTCAAGGGCAGTATCAACTTGGGGAGCGGGCGCCACAGATACATGTAATTGCCCCTGATAATGCAGATTTTCTGCCAGTGGATAAAAGGCCACATTACCGCTGGTGTCACGAACCCCTACCAGTGATAACTCGCGATCGAAGTCGAGCATCTTTTCAACCACTAAGGGGACTTTTTGCAGGTCCAATTGGGCCAACTGTTGTTTTAACTCAGGTAACTGCTTTTTGTCCTGCAGCCGCCATTGACCATAACCGTCGTAACCATCCCGGCTGGCCTTAATAATCAGGCGCTCGCCAAGGCTGTGCACTGCTGTGTCAAGTTGCTCCACATCAGTGACTATTTCAAATGGGCAATTGGTGATGGCCAATTTCTGTAACAGCTTTTTTTCACGCACCCTATCGGCACCCGTGAGGATCGCTTCGATACTGGGCTTAAGTTTGCCACTGGCATGAGCTTTATGCAGTAAGTCTTCTGGAATGTGCTCAAACTCAACGGTTATCGCATCTACTTCCTCAATCTGGCTGTCCAATGAACTACCTAGTGGCAGTTTACTGATGGGATCAACCACGTTATGGTCGGTGACATCAACCGCCTGGACACTCAGGCCCAAGGGGTATCCGGCCAGGGCCATCATTCTGGCTAACTGCCCTGAGCCCAAAACTAAGATACTCATTCTGGCAATTCCAAATCAGGCTGGGCGAGTACGGCTGCGGTTTGTTCGGCGCGAAAATCGATTATTGCCTGGCGAACGGTAACGTCTTGCAAAGCGACTACCTGGGCAGCAAGCAAACCTGCATTGGCGGCGCCAGCTTCGCCTATGGCCAAGGTTCCCACAGCTACACCTTTGGGCATCTGCACTATGGACAGTAACGAATCCAGGCCGCTCAATTGGCTGGAACGCACAGGCACCCCAAATACAGGTAAGTGGGTATGTGCCGCTATCATGCCGGGTAAATGCGCAGCACCACCGGCACCGCCTATGATCACCTGGTAGCCTGCATCGGCTGCCCCGTGGGAAAATTCACTCAACAGATCCGGAGTACGGTGAGCCGAAACGACCTGCGCTTTGTAGCTAACACCCAGTTTGTCTAACATTTTCGCTGCCTGGGCCATAGTTGGCCAATCAGACTTAGATCCCATTACAATCGCCACTTTAGGCATAATGACTCCCAGATAAATACAAAGATTACTAGCGAAAAACGCGTTCAATTTGAACGCGTTTAAGTTACTGAAAAATTTTGGAAACGGATTGTAGCTTAAATCATGGCTTGCGTCCCGTCTGAGCAATAATCCCGCCTTACAGTTTCTATTATTATTTATGTTGCTGCATGTAATCCAGAGTTAAATTGCTCAGCAGCTCAACGCCAAGCCTCATACCTGCATCGTCCACCTTAAAGCTTGGGGTATGATGAGGAGGCGCATCTTTTTTGGCTAAATCTAAGGGTTTGCCACCGACAAACAGATATAGGCCAGGCACTTGTTCCTGAAAGAACGAGAAGTCTTCGGCTCCGGTAACGGCATTAACCAGCTCAACCTTGGCCTCGCCTGCTGTGCGCGTGAGTGTGGGCAGCATCTGTGCCATTAACTTAGGCTCGTTATAGGTAACCGGGTAAGAATAATCCAGGGGTAAGATCACTTCAGCTTGAGCGCGCATGCTATCGGCAATGCCCTTGACCTTTCGGGGTATAGCTTCATACATATGTTTACGTGCTTCGTCGTTTAAGGTGCGGATGGTGCCAATCAGCTCCACTTGCTCGGGGATGATATTTGAACGGTTACCGCCATGTATAGAGCCAATGGTTACTACGGCCGCGTTGTCGATGAGTTTGACCTCCCGACTGACTATGGTTTGTAAGGCCAATACTATTTGCGCTGCTGTAGTGACGGGATCAACACTTAGCCAAGGATAGGCACCGTGTGCCTGTTTACCCTTAATGATAATTTTAAACGGGTCCACCGCCGCCATTATGCCTCCCGGGCGATATTCAACTGTGCCAACATCGGTGTCAGAGCTGATATGTAATCCGAAGATCACATCCACATCCGGATTTTTTAGTACACCTTCTTGCACCATGACTTGTGCGCCGCCTTTTTCACCCGCGGGGGCCCCTTCTTCGGCAGGCTGAAAAATAAACTTAACCTGACCGCTGAGTTCGCTACGCATGTCGCTCAATATCTTGGCGCTGCCCATGAGCATGGCCATATGGGTGTCATGGCCACAGGCATGCATCACAGGTACTTGTTTGCCATTGTATTCGCCTGTTTGCGTGGATTTATAGACAAGTTCGTTTTGTTCGAGTACGGGCAAGCCGTCCATATCGGCACGCAGGGCGATCACCGGCCCGGGTTTACCGCTATCAAGAATGGCGACCACACCAGTTTTGGCCACGTCCGTGGTGACAGCCAACCCCAAGCTGGTTAAGTATTTTGCAATATAGTCAGCGGTTTTGAATTCACGGTTGGATAATTCGGGAAATTCGTGAAAATGATGCCGCCACTGGATAACTTGCGGTTCTATTTTGGCTGCCATGTCGGCAACGGGATCGGCTTGGGCCAATAGTGGCGCTAAAGCCAGGGTGTAGAGGATTTTTTTCATCTGAAAGTTCCGTAAGTAAACTAGTAGATTAACTTACAGCAATAGATTTTCAAGGCAATAAAAAATCCGCCGTCGTTTTACCGAGAGCGGATTTTTTGACGCCTATACTAGCTTAGCTTTTTTGCTTACGCATGGAGGTGAAAAATTCATCATTGGTTTTGGTCATAGACAACTTGCCAATTAAGAATTCCATGGCGTCAATTTCTGACATCTCATGCACGATTTTGCGCAAAATCCACATTTTTTGCAATTCGTCTTGAGTCGTCAGCAACTCTTCGCGACGGGTACCTGAACGATTGTAATCGATAGCCGGGAATACACGTTTCTCGGCAATCTTGCGGTTCAAGTGCAATTCCATATTACCCGTACCTTTAAACTCTTCATAGATAACTTCATCCATTTTAGAGCCGGTATCGATAAGTGCAGTCGCAATAATGGTCAAACTTCCGCCCTCTTCGATGTTACGTGCGGCGCCAAAGAAGCGTTTGGGTTTATGTAAGGCATTGGCATCCACACCACCGGTTAATACTTTACCGGATGAAGGAATTACCGTGTTGTAGGCACGCGCTAAACGGGTAATAGAATCAAGCAAAATAACCACGTCTTTTTTATGCTCAACCAAGCGCTTGGCTTTTTCGATAACCATCTCGGCCACTTGTACATGACGGCTGGCGGGTTCATCGAAAGTAGAGGCTATAACTTCACCTTGCACCAAGCGCTGCATTTCAGTTACTTCTTCCGGGCGTTCGTCGATCAGTAATACCATCAACAAACATTCGGGGTAATTGGCAGCGATGGATTGGGCAATATTCTGCAGTAACAGTGTTTTACCGGCTTTAGGCGGAGCCACGATAAGACCACGTTGACCACGTCCGATAGGTGCAGCTAAATCCAACACCCGGGCGGTAATATCTTCCGTGCTGCCATTGCCACGCTCCATGATTAGGCGTTCATTGGCATGCAGTGGCGTTAAGTTTTCGAACAGGATCTTGTTACGGGCGTTTTCTGGCCGGTCAAAGTTGACTTCGCTAATCTTCAGTAAGGCGAAGTAACGTTCGCTGTCTTTGGGCGGACGAATTTTACCGGAAATGGTATCGCCAGTGCGCAAGTTAAAACGTCTTATCTGGCTCGGCGATACGTAAATATCATCTGGGCCTGCCAAATAAGACGCATCATTGGAACGCAAGAATCCAAAGCCGTCTTGAAGAATTTCTAAGACACCGTCGCCAAATATATCTTCTCCACCTTTGGCGTGGGTTTTCAATATTGAAAATATAATGTCTTGTTTGCGAGCGCGAGCCATATTCTCTAGGTTCATTGCCTCGGCTAGTCCAACCAGCTCACTGATCGGTTTATTCTTGAGTTCCGTTAGGTTCATATTGGTGGGTCTTTATGCTTGAAAAATTCGCTATAACAGCAAAAATTAATTGAATGGTTCAAAGGTATTTACTTTTTAAATCTCTGATTGGGGCGAAAATACAGGTCTGTTCAGGTGTGAACACAGAAAAGTTAGCACCAAAACAAGGTTGCGTCTAGTGAAAATAACCGATTAGTTGATTAAGGGGCTAATTCATTTTTACGCTCAACATAAAAAAACCCGGCTCAACCGGGTTTTAACAGAGTATTTAAACTAGATGTTTTCGTTCAAAAATTCTTCTAATTGGGTTTTTGATAGGGCTCCAACTTTAGTTGCTGCTACATTACCGCCTTTAAATAACAACAAGGTAGGTATACCACGGATACCGTACTTTGGTGGTGTTTCGTTATTTTCATCGACATTTAGCTTGCCAACTGTTACTTTGCCGTCGAATTCGTCAGCAATTTCATGCAGTATTGGCGCAATCATCTTACACGGACCGCACCATTCCGCCCAGAAGTCAACTAGTACAGGACCAGTAGCATTGATAACATCTGCCTCGAAACTATCGTCTGATAACTGGATAATTTTGTCGCTCATTCTTTTCTCCGTCATTTATTCTAGCGCCGAACTACTTCAGCGTGATCGTGATTGTTATATAGAAACTGTTTTTTAATGCAAGCACTGATAAGCTATAAGCTATGCAAACTACACATTTAACTGAAACACATTTCTCGGACTTGCCTATACATGAGCAAGTTATTAAGGCGTTATCCGCCGCTAACTTTAGTCACTGCACACCAATCCAAGCTTTGAGTATACCGCCTTTATTAGAGGGTAACGACATCGCAGGACAGGCGCAAACCGGAACCGGTAAAACTATAGCCTTCCTGGTGGCGACTTTTCACCACTTATTGAATAATCCTCAGCCGACTAAAAAACAACCCAGAGCCATTATTATGGCACCAACCAGAGAACTGGCAGTTCAGATCTTTAATGATGCTGAATTGCTTAGTCAACACACTGGTTTGTCGCTTGGTCTAATTTATGGGGGCGAGGGCTATCAAAGTCAACGGGAAAAGCTCGAAGAAGGTGTGGATATTATTATCGGCACCACAGGCCGGATCATTGATTATTACAAACAAGGTATTTTTTCGTTAGCCTCGATCCAGGTATCGGTACTTGATGAAGCTGACCGCATGTTTGATTTGGGTTTTATAAAAGATATTCGTTATCTTTTAAATCGTATGCCCAAACCAACAGAACGTTTAAGCATGTTGTTCTCTGCTACTTTGTCCTATCGGGTACAAGAATTGGCCTACGAACACATGAATAATCCTACCCATGTGCAGGTCGAACCTGATCGCAAGACTGGCGCACGAATTAAGGAAGAACTGTTTTATCCCTCTGATGAAGACAAGATGTATTTGTTACTCAGTTTGATGGAAGAAGAATGGCCAGAAAAGGCCATAGTTTTTGCCAATACTAAACATAGCTGTGAAAAAGTAGCCGACTGGTTACAGGCGGATGGACACCGGGTCGGTTTGCTCAGTGGCGACGTGCCCCAGAATAAACGTTTAAAAATCCTGGAAAATTTCACTTCGGGTATCCTTGACGTGCTTGTGGCCACAGATGTTGCCGCTCGTGGCCTGCATATCCCCATGGTAAGCCATGTTTTCAACTTTGACTTACCCGATGACGCAGAAGATTATGTGCATCGTATCGGTCGTACCGGTCGGGCCGGTCACAGTGGTAGCTCAATCAGTTTTGCTTGCGAAAAGTACGCACTTAATTTGCCGGCGATTGAAATTTACATCGAGCATTCGATACCGGTGACGGAATATAATCCAAACGAATTAGTTCGTGATGTGGTTCCACCTAAACCTAAGTTCAAAAAACGTATGCAAAGTGGGCGCAGCCCGCAAAACCGTCATTCGGGCCCTCGACCACGCAGGAATTAATGATCACGTCCACACGTCTGCCTCAAAATAAGCCAGAGCAGCTTTATGCTGCCGTTGATCTGGGTTCGAATAGCTTTCATTTAGTGATTGTGCGTGTGGTCGCCGGTAGTGTGCAGATCATCGGTAAGGTTAAACAAAAGGTGCGCTTAGCCGCCGGTCTTGACGATGACATGATGCTCGACACACAGAGCCTCGAACGAGGTTGGCGTTGTCTGGAAACCTTCGCTGAACGTTTGCAAGATATACCTTCGTCTAATATCCGGGCTGTTGCGACAGCCACCTTACGCCTGGCCAAAAACGCCGATGTTTTTACTTCTCGTGCTGAAAAAATCCTTAATCACAAACTCGATGTGATCAGTGGCGAAGAAGAGGCGCGTCAGATTTATTTGGGCGTGGCTTATACCTCTGCTAATCAAGGCAATTCCCTGGTGATTGATATTGGCGGTGCCAGTACTGAGATTATCATTGGCAACGATATGGAGCCCATCCACCTGGTGAGTCTGGACATGGGCTGCGTGACCTTTATGGAGCGTTACTTTGTCGGGGGAAAATTAACCAATAACAATTTCCAACGGGCCATAGGCGCAGCAAAGTCTCTGTTAACCACTGTTGTTGATGGTTTTGTGAGCTTCGACTGGCAACAGTGTTTGGGTGCTTCCGGCACGCCTCAGGCAATAGCAGAAATTTTGGTGTTTCAAGGGATAAGCGATGCCATTCGTATTGATTATCTCTATAATTTACGCCAGCAATGCATAGATTGTGGCTCAACCGATACCCTGGACATTGAGGGGTTGGAGGAGTCGCGCCAGACAATTTTTGCCAGCGGGTTAGCCATTTTAATTGCCCTATTTGAAGAGCTCCATATCGACCAGATGCAGATATCGGGCGGCGCCCTGCGTGAAGGCTTGATCTACGGCATGCTGGAAAACATGCAACAAAATGATCGCAGGTTGCAAACCCTGGAACAAACCATGGCGCAGTTTCATATTGAAGCGGATCAGGCCGTACGGGTCAAAAACCTGGCGCTGAATCTGTTTAAACAGATGCAGGGGCAGGTTGAATTAGGCAACATCGATTGCGAGGCCATGCTGATTGCCGGTGCCATGTTACATGAGGCCGGCCTGCACATAGAATACAAACTGCACCATGTACATGGTGCCTACATCATTACCCATCTACCTTTACCCGGCTATACTGCATTGCAGCGCGAGGGTATAAAAAATCTGGTGTTAAACCACAGGCAAAATATCAATACTGGCGTATTTGACAGTTTTCATGACGATGTGCGTCAGTCTATGCTGTACCTGTCGCGCTTGCTGCGCCTGGCCTGTATCTTGTCTATCAGGCGCAGGGACAACCTGTTACCCAACTTGACATTAACGGTCAATCAGGACCTATGGTCACTCACTTTCCCGGATGGCTGGCTTAAAGCCCATCCGTTGATTGACGCTGAACTGGCAAATGAAAAATGGCAGCAACATAAAGTAGGCTGGTTACTGAATTGTCAGTAATGCCGCTTTTCGTACACTAGCCTGTCATCTAAGCCGATTTAAGCATTATGGCCGCCTGTTTGGCAAAGTAGGTAAGAATGCCATCGGCCCCGGCGCGTTTAAAGGCTAATAACGACTCCATAATCACGGTTTCCTCGTCCAGCCAACCATTGGCAAATGCAGCTTTATGCATGGCGTATTCACCGCTCACCTGATAAGCAAAAGTGGGGGCCTGAAATTGGGTTTTGCAGCGATGTACTATATCCAGGTAAGGCATACCTGGCTTAACCATAACCATGTCGGCACCTTCCTGCAAATCCAGGGCAATCTCGCGCATGGCCTCATCAGCATTGGCCGGATCCATCTGATAACTCTTTTTATTGCCCCCTTTAATATTGCTCGCCGAGCCGACCGCATCTCTAAATGGCCCGTAATAACTCGACGCATACTTGGCTGAATAGGCCATGATACAAGTATTGATATGTCCGTGGCTTTCAAGCGCCTGGCGAATGGCGCCTATGCGTCCGTCCATCATATCCGAGGGGGCGACTATGTCGGCCCCTGCCTCAGCATGGGATAGCGCTTGTTTGACCAAGACTTCGATAGTTTGGTCATTGAGTACATAACCGTTTTCGTCGATTAAACCATCCTGGCCGTGTGACGTGAAAGGATCCAGCGCCACATCTGTGATGATCCCCATTTGCGGCACAGCCTGTTTGAGGGCTTTTACTGCCCGTTGGGCGAGTCCTTCGGGGTTAAAGCCTTCACTGGCACACAGTGATTTTAATTTTTTGGGCGTGACCGGGAAAAGCGCCAATGCGGGTATGCCCAGGTCGGCCAATAACTTGGCTTCTTCAACCAACAAATCTATCGATAAACGCTCTATGCCAGGCATAGAAGGGATGACTTCTTTTTTGTTTTTACCGTCTAGTACAAAAAGCGGATAAATCAGATCGTTAACGGATAAGGTATTTTCCGCCATCATTAAACGGCTAAATGTATTGCGACGCATGCGGCGCATGCGTGTGTTAGGAAAGACCTCGGGCATCACTATTGTCCTATTGTTGCATCCAATGAAAGTGGCAATTGCGCGGCGCACACCAGGTTTCGGCCACGATTTTTGGCTTTATATAATTGCTGGTCAGCGCTGGCTATGAGAATGTCCTCTGGGTGCGCGGGTTCGATTATTCCGGAGCAGACCCCGGCGCTGATCGTTAAATGTATCTCAAGATCAGCACTCGACACAGGTGTGCTTTCAAGCTGTAGCCTGGCCTGTTCAACCAAGGTTTGGGCACCCGTCAAGTCCGTGCTAGGCATGATCAGCGCAAACTCTTCACCGCCATAACGACAAACATCATCACTGGGGCGTTTAAGGACATCTTGTAGTGCTTGTGCCACAAATTTGATGCAATCGTCGCCAACCAGATGTCCATGTTTATCGTTCACCTGTTTAAAATTATCGATGTCGATCATTGCCACGGATAAGTCCGTGCGTTCACGACGGCTGCGGCGAACTTCAGCCAAATATTTTTTATCAAAATAACTGCGGTTGCGAATACCGGTTAACGCATCAAGGGTGTTTTTTTCTGCTAATTCTTTATTGGTTTCAGATAATTCCCTTAGGGCAATTTGCAGCTCCAGGGTGCGTTCTTGCACACTGTATTCCAGAGCGTGTTTAGTCGTTTTTTGTAATCCCAGTATACCTTCTTGCGCTTTACGCATTTCTCGCTCTTTGCCAAGTGCGGCTTCTTGGGCATCAAATATTTGCTGACGTTGTTGATTGTAATTTACCGCCAGCACTAGGGCCAGCAGGAAGGTTTCTATAGTGGCGCCCACCATCAACAAATAATGAGAAGGAATATCCAGTTTAATCAAGCCAAGGTTGTCTAAACTAGTGATAAATCCACTGACAAGTAGCGCTGACCAGGCCAGGGTATAAAATCTGGCTATCTGCACGCCTTTTGACCACAACCATATGCCTACCGCAAAGATCAAGAGCACTGCCAAACACAGCATCACCAGAAAACCTTCGATAAAAAAAGCATGGGGCAAAAACAAACTCACGCACAAGCTGATCAGGAATATTGCCGCGCTGATTTTTAGTATGGCGCTAATCTTCTGACTATGGACACGTACACCAAGCAACAGATCGGTAAAAATAATCGCAAAAAATAGCGTAGCATTGGCGTAAATAGCGATGGCATGTTCTTGCAACCAGGGACTTTGCGGCCATAAATATTTGTAACCTAAGCCATGTAATGATGCCAGGGTTAACGCGAGTGTTAATACATATCCCCCGTAGACTAAAAACGTGTTCTGGCGGGTGGTAATATAAAAGAAAAAGTTGCTCAGGCCCATAGCGGCCATAAAACCAAAAAACAGTCCCATAGCGATACTGTGCTCACCGTTAAATACCAAATAAGAGGACTGCTGCCATAAACGCAAGGGTGCCTTGACTGTGCCACTGGTTTGGATTTTGACAAAAACAACTAAAGGCCTTGTTATCTCGGGTACGGGGAATAAAAATTTTTCATGGCGCATAGTACGTTGATTAAATACCTGGCTATCGCCAGTGTCATAGCGCGCCACTACCTGTTGTTGGTGCATAAACCACAGTGAAATATTGTCTAACAAAGCATAATCCAGCTCAATTAACCACGGCTGAGAGTCATTGGCTTGGGTCAGGGTGAATTTAAACCAGTAAGGGCTATCACTCATGCCAAAGTTAAGGTATTCGGTTTGTTCAAGCTGCCAGGCAGTCTCAGGCAATGTTTGCACTGTGGCGATATCCAGTTCAGCGTCTACATCATGGTAGTACTGTACGCCGCGACTGATATTGCGCTCTGGGGCACTGATATTAAAGGTCTTGATAATACCAAAAAGCCCCAACATACAGGCTAGGCTGACAAACAAAATCAAACCGCTTTGACCGATTTTACTGCTAACTCTGGGGGGGTGATCCAGCATCAAGTTAAGCCAAACAATTGTTGGCTGTTATGGGTACTGTGTTGCTGAATATCCCCAAGCTTGGCCTGCATTAACTCGGCTAGCTGATGGGCAATGTGTGGTAAATAGCAGGGTTCATTGTGATCCACCCCTTTAATTTTTTCCTGACCCAAGCTTTTGGGTCGCAAATAGGGCGCATCGGTTTCCAGTAATAAATGTTCAAGAGGCAGATGAGTGACCGCCTCACGCAAAGCATGGCCACGCTGTGGATCACATACCCAGCCGGTGATGCCTATATATAAATCCAGCTCAAGATATGCCTGCATTTGCTGAGTATCACCAGTGAAACAGTGCACAACCCCACCGGTAAGTTGTGAACGGTATTTTTTTAATAACGAATATTGTTGTTCGAACGCATCGCGTTCGTGTAAAAAAACGGGCAGGCCAAGTTCACTCGCCAGTTTCAGTTGCTGTTCGAATACCCTAATTTGCTGCTCGGGCGGTGAGAAGTTGCGGTTAAAATCCAGACCACATTCGCCTATAGCCACAACTTGCGGATTGCTCGCCAATTGACGGATAGTCTCAAGGTAATCATCTGTGACATCTTTGGCACTGTGGGGATGCACACCTACGGTACTAAACAGCTGCCCAGGATAATCGGCCGCCAAAGATGCGGCTTGCCCACTCTGGGTAACGTCGGTACCAGTCAGTATTATTTTCTTGACTCCTGCGGCATTAGCGCGTTCAAGCATGGGCTCGATCTTTAGCCTGCTATTGGGTAAGTTCACGCCTATATCGACCCAGTGCATGGTTATTTTATCCGTTTGACGCGAATACGTTTATTAACCGACTCTTTACTGAGGAAAAACGAGTTCAGAGCACCTTCTTCGACATATACCTGGTCACCGGTTCTCACGCGAAAACTATCGGAATCGTTTTGCTTCCAGACATGTTGATTGTCTAAACTGATAATTAACTTCCCGTATGGGTCCTTACTTACCTCTGAAACTGTGGCAATAACCTTGCTGATCTTGGTATTGGTTTTAGCCGGTTTGTTGGCCAAGCCAAATTCTTGCTCTTGACTCCGGGGACTGATAGCCATGGCCTTTTTGGGGGGGGTAACCACGGGTTTTTCGGCTGCGGGCGCCGGCAGCATTTTTGGTTTCGTCTTAACAGTGGCATTAGCTTGACTTGTTTTAACCGGCTGGTTAGCCAGTTTGTCGAAGCAAGTTAACCGGGCCAGGTTGTCTATCTTTGTACTGCACGCTTGCAGCGCATCAGCCAGGGTTTGGGCTTGGCTGATGCCGGTTGTTATCAGCGTTAACACCAGTGTTAGGATAGTGATCTTCATTGTTGTTCCTGCTCCTCATTTTGCTTGTCTCGGGTGTAGATGCCGCCAACTATTACTCCCACTTCAAACAGTATCCACATAGGGATGGCTAACAGGGTTTGTGAAATAATATCAGGCGGGGTAAGTAACATACCTAGAGTAAAAACCCCTACTATCACATAAGGGCGTTTGGCGCGTAGCGCATTAGGCGTAGTCATTCCAGTCCAGCACATCAATACTATGGCTATGGGTATTTCAAAAGATAAACCAAAGGCAAAAAATATCTTTAAAACAAAATCCAGATAACTGCTGATATCGGTATTGATGACGACTCCTTCTGGCGCCACACTGGTGAAAAACGCAAAGGCCAGGGGAAATACTACGTAATACGCAAAGGCCATACCGGCGTAAAAGAGCAGAGTGCTGGAGAGTAATAAAGGCACAACCAGACGTTTTTCATTTTTATACAAGCCCGGAGCGATAAATCCCCATACTTGATACAACACCATGGGTATGGCAATAAAAAAAGACAGTACCAAGGTTAATTTGAAAGGGGCAAAAAAGGGCGAAGCCACATCTGTGGCTATCATTTGCGCATGTTCAGGCAAGGTATCGAGTAAAGGGGTAGCCAGCCAGTGATAAAGATCCTGGGCGAAATACACTAAACATAAAAAGATCACAAAAACACTGATAACAGCCTTTAATACCCGACCTCGTAACTCAATTAAATGGGCAATTAAACTATTGGGCTCTGACATCCATAACTACTTTTTTTGGTAAGGTTTTTGAACAGACTTGGCTGCTGCTTGCAGTTCATCTACGGATTGTTGCAATTCTGGTGATAAATTTTTCAGACCCTGTTGCTCAGCCTTTTTCAAGTTTTCATGCAACTCGTGAATTTTGAATTGCTGTTCGACTTCCTGGCGGAAACCTGTGGCCATGCTTTTCACGCTGCGCACGGTTTTCATGGTGGCGCGGATCGCCCCGGGTAAACGTTCAGGCCCGAGTACCAGCAAAGCAACTACACCAATCACTAACAATTCAAGAAAGCCAATATCAAACATGACAATTGCTCTTGTTAATCACTTTTTGCATTGGATTCACTTTTTGCATTTTGCCCTGTAGCCTGTTCGGATTTCTGGGGCTCGTTTTCGACTTTCTCATCTGGCTTGAAATCTGCATCTTTATCTTCGATAGCTTTTTTGAATCCCTTGACTGCCGAGCCGAGGTCGCCACCCATGTTGCGCAGTTTTTTGGTGCCAAAAAGTAGCACGACTATGACCAAAATGATGATTAATTGCATTGGGCTAATACCAAACATAACATACTCCTTTAGGATAATTAGTTACATTATACGTAGCAAAATGAAAAGGTCACTGGATTTGATCCGGCAAAAATACAATGGCACAGTATTAGGTATAGACAAACAGGGAAATGCCCGTTGAAAATCACTAAAGAGAGTTTATTTTTGATCATGTTGATGCCTTTGGTGTCGGTGGCTCAGGAGGATAAGACCTATCCCTGGTTGGATACCATGCATGAAAATATCGCCGATTCAGTGAATGAGAGTGCGATCTGGTTCGACAACTTTTTTTTGTTAGAAGATTATAACAACCAGCAAAACGCCAATGGAGAAGCCAGAATCAAGTTGGGATGGGAGCCAAGAAGCCGGGAATTTAACAATTTTGAGAGTCGATTCAGGGTCAGGGTTCGGTTACCCAATTTGAAAAGTCGCCTGGATGTGGTGTTATCGGATTACGATGATGAACTGGATCAGAATAACAATACCATTGCATCTAATGACAGAGGCGCTGATCGGGAGCGCTTCAGCTTGGCGTTGCGTTGGCGAGTCAAACCTAACAGCGGGTTTTCTCACCGTATTGGGGTTGGCAGGCGTTTACAGCCTTTCGTGAAAAGCCGATACCGCAATGATTTTGCCATTTCTAATCAAACCCATGTGCGCTGGGAAACGTCTGTCTATTACTATAGCAATGATGGTTTTGGTATGCATTTTTCTACCAAACTGGATCACAGCGTCAATACGCAGTCATTATTTCGTTTCGATAATAATTTTTATTTCAGGGATGAGACCAACGATTGGCTGTGGCGGCATAGTTGGCAAAACCTCTATCAGCTCAATAAACGCACCGCTATTATCAGTGGTTATTACATCGAAGGCCTCAGTCAACCAAATTATCGCCTAAATGAACACCTTGTCAGTATGCGCTGGCGGCAGAATACCCTGAGAGACTGGTTATTTTACGAAATCGAGCCGTTTATTTTGTGGCGCCGAGACGAGAGCTTTGCACCTTCTTATGGCCTTGCACTGCGGGTGGAAGGATTTTTCGACCATGGTTAAGTTTATAGTGCTCGTTGGTGTCATGTATAGGCGGTTTTGGGTTGAAAAAACCGCCGTTAATCAGTTAATCGGCCCGATAGCGCCAAGCTACCAGCCAGGCACCTAGGCCAACTATCGCTGTGATGGTGGGTATCCACCATTGTTCAATATACAGCGGCAATATACTGGAGACTAACAATAAGGTTGATCCGCATAGGGTGATCACCAAACGTCGCTGACTTTGTTTATGTTGCTGCATTTGCAGTTCGAACTGCTGACGTTGCTGTTCAGGATATTTTTTGATTTGACGCAGGGAGTCATAGATAAGGTCAGGCATTTCCGGCAGTTTCTCTGACCAAAAGGGCAGGTTGGCCGAAATTTTATTGTACATGGCTTTGATCCCAATCTGCTCTTTCATCCAATTTTCCAGGAAAGGTTTAGCCGTTTGCCATAGGTCGAGTTGCGGGTATAGCTGGCGTCCCAGACCTTCTATGTACAATAAGGTTTTTTGCAGCAATACCAATTGCGGCTGGATGACCATGTTAAAGCGTCGAGCGGTATTAAACAGTTGCAATAAAACATTGCTGAACTCGATTTCCGCCAGGGGTTTTTGGAAAATAGGTTCACAAACCCGTCGAATGGATGCCTCAAAGTCATCAATATTGGTGTCGGCGGGCACCCAGCCTGAGTCCACGTGCAGCTCCGCTACCTTGCGATAATTACGGTTGAAAAAGGCGATGAAGTTTTCCGCCAGATAACGTTTGTCTTCACTATTTAGGGTGCCAACTATGCCATAATCTATGGTGATATATTGGGGGTCGTGGGGATTTTCAAAGGAAACAAAAATATTGCCTGGATGCATGTCTGCGTGGAAAAAGCTGTCCCTAAATACCTGGGTAAAAAACACCTCAACTCCCCGCTCGGCGAGTTTTTTCATGTTGGTATTGCGCGCTTCCAGGGCCGCCACTTCGGAAATGGGTGTGCCATAAATACGCTCCATGACCATCACATTTATATGGCAAAAATCGCTATAAATTTCGGGTACATATAGCGCAGGTGAGTCTTCAAAATTGCGCCTGAACTGAATACCGTTGGCCGCTTCATTGAGTAAGTCTAATTCACCGATTATGGTTTTTTCATATTCTGCGACCACTTCCACCGGGCGCAGGCGTTTGCCATCGGGTAATAATTTTTGCAAGACGCCGGCAAAGGTGCGCATTAATTTGATGTCAGCCTGAATGGTGTCGGCAATATTGGGGCGGATCACTTTAACCACCACTTCTTGGTCCTGGCCATTGAGTTTGGCAGCGTGCACCTGGGCTATTGAGGCTGACGCCATGGGAATAGGGTCAAACTCGCTGAATATGTCGCTGAGCTGTTCGACCCGAAACGCTTTGAGGATAATTTGCTCGGCGACCTTGCTATCGAAGGGTTCAACTTGATCCTGCAAAATTGCTAGTTCATTGGCGATATCGAGGGTAAGCAAGTCTTTACGGGTGGACAGCATCTGGCCAAATTTGACAAACACCGGTCCCAACGTTTGCAACGCCAGCCGGATCCGTGTGCCTTGGGTTTTTTCAGGGTGTTGATTGTGCAGCCAGAAAAATCCATACCGACCTAGTTTGGCATACCAAGGTAACCATTTAGGGGGAATGAGTTCATCTAATCCGTGTTGTAAGAAGACTTTGTTAATTTTATATAAACGTAAGGTTCGCACGGCTTAGTTATCGTCCTGTGGGGAGTTTTCCAATAGTGAAAGCCGGGCATCCAGGCGTTCAACAGCGCTGCGTAACTCGTTCACCTGCTCACAAAAATTATCTACTGCGGGTTTTGAGGTAGCGATGGCGTCATCTTGGGTCAGATTCTGTGCCAGTTGCTGGCCAAAGTCTTGTAACTGTTGCTGTGCGGTTAAAAAAAGCGATTTGATACTGGCAAAGGTCTGATGAGCGACTACGTCCCCGGTGTATTTTGACAGTTGCTCTTCCCAATCTATGTCCAGCTCTTTGAGCAGGCTACTAAACCCCTGGGCAACCTGGATATCGCCTTCCAATGTAAGTTTGTTCTGCTGGATCAATTGGCTAATTTTGCTACTGTCTCGCAGTTCGCCTAGTGTCTCAAGGGCCAGGGAAATATGACAATCTACTACCAGATTAGCGGCCTCTTCTGGCCACTGTGATTCAGTATCGCTTGGAGGGAGCGCCATGACATCTATTTGCTCTGAAAAACTAAACAACAAAGGCCAGGGTAACTCCCGCACCGAAACTTGTAGCTGTTTACCGGACAGTTTTTTGAGTTTGGACAAACTGTTTGGATCGAGTTTAAGCAATTGATTGAGGCTAAACTCAAGACCGGCGCTAAGCAGTTGGGCAAGGGGCATCAGAATTTAAATCCACGATGCAGGGCGACCACGCCGGCGGTTAGATTATGATAGGTGGTTTGTTCGAAACCTGCGGTTTCCATCATGTCTTTTAACACCTCCTGGTTTGGATGCATGCGGATCGACTCGGCCAGGTAGCGATAACTTTCACTATCGTTGGCCACCCATTGCCCAATTTTTGGCAACAAATGAAAGGAATAGGTATCGTATACCTTGCTGAGCAATTCATTGGTAGGTTTGGAAAATTCCAATACCAGTAAACGCCCTCCGGGCTTAAGCACCCGATACATTGATGCCAGGGCTTTGTCTTTGTCTGTTACGTTACGCAGACCGAAAGCGATGGTAATAATATCGAAAGTATTGTCAGGAAAGGGCAGGGCTTCGGCGTTAGCCTGCACGTAGTCGACATTGCCTACTATGCCCAGATCCCGCAGTTTGTCCCGGCCCACCTTTAACATGGCATCGTTGATATCGGCGAGCACTACCTGGCCGGTTGGCCCCACTATGCGTGAGAATTTGGCAGTCAAATCCCCGGTCCCACCCGCTAAATCCAGTACCTTATGACCCGCTCTGGCTCCACTGCAATCAATGGTAAAACGTTTCCACAAACGATGAATGCCCAGTGACATAAGATCGTTCATAATGTCATATTTGGCTGCCACCGATTGGAATACCTCGGCCACCATAGATGCCTTCTGACTCTTGTCTACCTGTTTAAAGCCAAAATCCGTTTTTTCGGAGGCAGATTTTGGCTGACCTGGGCTATTGGTGTCGCTATCGCTCATTATCATTCCTTGCAAATTTCTAAGGGCAGTTTACTCAATTCTGCTGCGTGCCGACAGGGCCAACAACACAAATTTGTCAAAGGTTGGCATTATCCGCCATATTGATTTAATTCAGTACTGGTTGAATACGTGCGAGTCGCCGACTTTATTGCTGAAGCTAAAACATATTTATTGATATAAAAAATAATAACAAGGTTACACAGGTAAGTCACAAAAGCTGCAAAATACCGAAGTGGCTGTTGCTATCGAATATTTTGCCTGACATGAAAAAGCCAGTTCATAGTGAACTGGCTAACAGGTTTTTATGCCGTGTTGAATCTACTAAAATAGATATTTCATTCCGAGGTTCACTGTAGTTCCTAAGCCTTTTACTGCATAACCACCGTAAGTATAGGATTGCGCTCTGGCAGGGAAATAGTCTGCATTGAGTAGGTTTTGGATCCCTGCAAATGTTTGCCAATTGTCTGCCATGGCGTAGGTGCCACTTAGATTAACTAGATTATAGCTATCTACCGGGCCTTGGTCAGTGCCATATTCACCATTCTCATCAGGTTCAAAACGCTTTCTATTGCCCACGTAGAGGTATTCGAAGGCGACAGACGCGTCATCTATTGGCTGCCACTGCAGCATCAGTGTGGCTTTGGGCGGGCTGATATCCCGCCCACCCAAATGTGCATCACTGTCGGTATTTTTCCCTTCAACATAACTATAAGTCGCCACTAACTGCAATTGAGCGTTAATGCGTAAGTCCATAAGACCTTCGTAACCCCAAATTTTAATCGGTGAACGCACGGGTAGATAAATACCACTTTGCGCATCAAAAGCGGTGGTGGTACCAAGTTGTGACGTGCTGCGATAGGTCGCCACTTCAAAACGCAGATCTTTTGATAATTGCGAGGTAATTCCGAATTCATAGTTGTCAATAATCGACGCTTGGGTCTGAATTTCTGCGATGTCGGTGACGGTCGCAGAGCGCAGCAGTCGTCCGGTATCGGATATATCTGCACCCTGTGAATAACTTAAAAACGGACTGAATTTTTCATATTTATTGTATTTAATTGCAACGTTATAGGTGGTGGCACGATAATTCAGATCGCCACCCTTAACCGCCATTGCAATTGAGCATTGGGTCGCACTTCTACACAGTTTTAGGGTGTCATAATCATCCACCCCAAGATCAATGTTCTCTCTGCGAACACCGGCTTTGAAGATGATATTTTCAGCCACTACCCATTTGCTTTGCACAAATGCCGCAATGTTTTCCATGTCCATCTCTGGTACCCAGATACGCCCGTCCACTAAAGGTTGTGAGGTAACATCATTTAATGCATCAACGCCGTAAATCAAGGTTGCGTTGACATTATCAAAATCAAACTTACTATTAAAAGTTGCTCTTAAACCTTGTTTTTCGGATTTGATAACCGATTGCCCACCCTCGTAATCTTCGTCTGGATTGGCTAAATTGCTGGAGAAGAAAAATATGTTTTCGATGTTTTGCTGATAATAGTCAAGGGTTAAAGCCGTATTAGCGAAAACGTCGTTATCTTCGTATTTGAGAGTGAAGTTAGTATTGCCTTCAGGGCCCTGGGGTTTGCCGTATTTTTGCAGTTCAGCGGGTACATGTATGGCATAGT
This sequence comes from Paraglaciecola sp. IT1134, assembly GCF_058068185.1. Taxonomy (NCBI): domain Bacteria; kingdom Pseudomonadati; phylum Pseudomonadota; class Gammaproteobacteria; order Alteromonadales; family Alteromonadaceae; genus Paraglaciecola; species Paraglaciecola sp. IT1134. The sequence goes on from NZ_CM176486.1 coordinate 139,324, forward strand.
CTTTGGTGCCGTCATTGACGTCACCTAAATCAGTCTTTTGCTGTGAGCGATAAAAATTGTAGCTCATTTGCAATGACTTATCAGCGTCAAACTGATATCCCAGTTTGGTAAAATAATTTTGCGTTACGGCATCTGAAAGGCCATATTGCAGGCCAAGAATATCGCCTTGTGCATCACGCTGAACACCATTTTGTTCATAACTGCCCGTAACCAGGTAGTGCCAATTTCCATTACGCCCGTTGACAGCCGCTTCCACACGAGTGCCAGCACTTTCAGCTGCTCTAACCGCACTAAAGCGGCTGGAAAAAGCCACATCTCCACTGATGCCGTCATTGCTTTTCGGTTGGCGGGTGATGTAATTAATGATCCCACCAGCAGCACCATTGCCAAAAATCGACGTAGCCCCCTTAATGACCTCAATTCGTTCAATAGCACTGGGGTCTAAGGTTTTGACACCAAGAGAACCATTGCGAAGTGGGGTTGATTGCGGTACCCCATCAATCATTATTAACGGGCTTCGTCCTCGAAGTGTTTGTCCGGTATTGCTTGATGAGCCGGTATCTGGCCCCATTCCGGGTACGTACATGGCCAATAAACTTTGCAGCTCAGACGTAATCTTCAAGTGCTCACGAATTTGTTGTTGATTGATAATAGTAATGGATGCGGGCACCTCGTCAATGCTCTCCACTACCCGGCTGCCCGTTATAACCAAGCGTTCGGTGTCGTCAGAAGACGTTTTTTCAGCTAGCGCGGTTGTCGATATCAGCGTTGCCGATACAAAATAGCAAAGCTTGCTTAAGGTAAATTTCATTGACACAAAGGTCCTCACCAGAAAAAAGAATGCGTATACTAATGATAATCATTCTCAATATCAAGTTATTTGCGCAAGCTTCTCTTAAGCCAAAGGTACAGCCCAGAAGCGGCAAAAAAGCTGGCTGTCAACACTAGCAGTAGCCAAAAAACTTGTACTACTGGCCCGGCAAAAGCACCGATATGAAATTTATACCTAAAATTCCAAACCTGGGTTGCCATTGACGCCTGACTGCCATCATAAACTTGTAGCACCTCGCCTGAATAAGGGTCACTCCACACCCAGCTATAGGCATGGGTTTCGCCGGGCATACTTAGTCGCAAGCGCATTGTTTCAGTGGCAGATAACGGCATGTAGATCCTAAATAAGGTTGCCTCAGGTAGGGCCGCTAATGCATTTTGCAGGGTTAACGTTATGCGAAGCTCCGGCTTCGCTGCAACCGAGGGGGCAGCGGGGCGGCTCTCGATTTTACCAGGTGACAACAGATTAACTATGGCTAGAGCGGGTTGTTGCCAGTGAAACGCAATGCCCGTAAACGCAATGAGTATCAGGGGGATGATACAATACACACCCAGTACGCTATGCAATTGATACATCAATACTTTCAATCGTGCTTTAGGTTGGATCTTAAGTCGTTTTAACGGTTTTTTCGGTTTTAGCCAAAGATATAAACCGACCAATATTTGCAGCATAAACATTACCGCAACTATGGATACCCAGTTTTGTAATGGTTTTTGCTGGTCGCTTTGCCATAACAACCAGCGATGCAGTTGCAGGGTAAAACCATAAAGCGTATCGCGCTCATTATAGACTAACAGTATCTCACCCGTGTAAGGGTTAACGCTGACGTGACTGCCATCATTAAGTTTCATTTGCCAGGCAAAATCAGCTATATCTGGCTCTAGGCTAATGTGATCTACAGATAGTGAAGTCTGCTGGCTGACGGTATCCAGTATGACGTTTAGTGCTAAGGTATTTGCTTGTGGTTTGGCAACCCAGTAAGCAGGGTTAATTAGGGCTTGAATGTCTTTGGCGTAGATGAGTATCGACCCCGTGATACTCAAAATTATAATGAATAGTCCGCTGATCAGGGCAATAAATAGATGTATTCTGCGCAGCCACAACTTGGGCATAACGTCACTTAACTTGTCAAAATTGGCTCTAGAGAATATTGATTTTTGGGTATGTTGCAACCTAAAGACACTGCCGTTGTGCAATATACTTTTCTGTGAAACTCTTAATGAAGTATTGTTTTTTATATAAAAATCAATTGGTTAATTTTTATTTGTCACGCAAAAAAAAGATAAAATTAAATTCTACCTTAGGGGCGCAGTATTGCTGTCTATGTTTGTATCAAGAAGCCCAATTGTCACTGCGTATACATAATGTTTTTTGATTTTACCTGACCAACAAACAGACTGTTTACGTTAACCCGCAGCATTTACGGTATTACACAAAGTTGTCTCCAACACTCAATGAAATAATTTGGCTAAGCTCCTGCAATGAGCGCCCGCTTTGCTGTTGTAATTCATTGAAAGATGCCTGAATAGCACTCAAGCTGCGTTTAGAGGTCACGCCCCCAGAGATAATATTGCGCTGCAAGAAATAGCTACTTACATCGCGACTCAATAAAAAGGTGTCTTTGCCTAAAAAACGCAGGGCATAAGGCCCGGTATTGCCGCCTAAACGCGCCCCATGTTGTTTCAAATAGGCCCATAAATTAATGATGTCATCTGCTGGCCAGTTGGCCACGAACCCGGCGAAACTGCCATGTTCACTGCGCACCGAATCGATCATCAAGGCGTTGTCACGCACCGTTTTAACCTTACGGTAATTGCGGATAATGCTTGGGTCCTGAGCGCGCTGTTCGAGCATTTCATCCGGCATTAGTAATACTTTGTCTATATCAAAGCCAAAAAACAAACGCTCGAAATCGGGCCATTTGTTACGTACCACTTTCCATACAAAACCTGATTGGAAGATTTTTTTGGTGAATTCAGCCAAAAATCTGTCATCCCCAAGGGCCGCCACCTGGCTATTGACCACGGGTTTGCTGAGCAAAGCCTCGAGAGCTTCAGGGCCGCCTTTGCGCTCACAAGCCCTTTGATACAGGGCCTCAAAGCTTTCCATCTGCGCCAATACAGCGTCGCTCATGGATTATTCCTTATTCAATGCCCGAATGCCTGAGCAAAGCATCTACCTGGGGTTCGCGCCCCCGAAACGCCACAAATAACTCCATTGGCTCCCGGCTGCCGCCCATTTCTAATACATGGTTTAAAAAATCTCGTCCGGCTTGCTCGGCAAATATGCCCTCTTCTTCAAAGCGGCTAAAGGCATCTGATGAGAGTACTTCTGCCCATTTGTAACTGTAATAACCAGCGGCATAACCACCAGCAAATATGTGGCCAAAACTGTTTTGAAAACGGTTAAACTCTGGGGGCGTGATCACTGCTACTTCCTGGCGTACGTGGTCTAAAAAGGCTTGTACTGACGTTTTATCTGCAGCGCTGTATTGCTCATGTAACATAAAATCAAACAAGCTGAATTCGAGCTGCCTAAGCATCTGCATGGCAGATTGGAAATTACGCGCAGCCAGCATTTTATCCAACAGATCCTGGGGTAAAGGCTCGCCACTTTGATAATGTCCGGAAATAAAGGCCAACGCTTCAGGCTGCCAACACCAATTTTCCAAAAACTGGCTAGGTAATTCCACAGCATCCCAGGCGACACCATTGATACCTGAGACCCCGCCAACCTCAACTTTGGTCAACATATGATGCAGGCCATGACCAAATTCATGGAATAAAGTGATCACTTCGTCGTGGGTAAACAGGGCAGGTTTATCTCCCACCGGGCCACTGAAATTACAGGTCAAGTAAGCGACAGGCATTTGCAGGCTGTCATCGAGTTTACGTCGCCGTGCCTGACATTCATCCATCCAGGCACCGCCGCGTTTGTGTTCACGGGCGTAGAGATCCAGATAAAAACTGCCTCTTAATTCGCCACTGGCATCTTTAATATCAAAAAAACGTACATCTTTATGCCAGGTTGCTACATCGGAGCGCTCTGTGATCGCCAAACCATATAAGCGGGTCACGACTTCAAATAAACCACTTACGGCCTTATGCGCCGGGAAATAGGGGCGCAGTGCCTCATCTGAGATGGCGTATTTTTTCTCCTTTAATTTCTCGCTGTAATAGGCTAAATCCCAGGCTTTAAGCTCGCTTAATTGATAGGTCTGGGTGGCAAATTCGTTAAGTTCGGCCAAATCCTTACGGGCCTGGGGCTGGGAGCGCTTGGCCAGATCACGTAAAAAGGATTTCACCTGAGTAGTCGAGTCGGCCATTTTAGTGGCCAGGGAGCGCTCAGAGTAGTTGGCAAAATCCATCAGCCGGGCAACTTCTTGACGCAGACTCAGGGTTTCATCAATCAAGGGACCATTATCCCATTGCCCAGCATTCGGGCCTTGATCCGAGGCGCGTGTGGTATAGGCACGGTACATTTCTTCCCGTAACGGGCGATGGTCAGCGTGCATCATAACCGGTAAATAACTGGGGATGTCCAGGGTAAACAACCAGCCTTGCAGCTCTTTACTTGACGCCAACTGTTTGGCGGCTCCCATGGCGGATCCCGGTAATCCTGCCAGCAATGCCTCGTCAGTTATATGCTTTTGCCAGCCTAGAGTGGCGTCCATGACGTTGTTGCTAAACGTTGAGGAGAGATCTGACAAACGACTCTGAATTTGTGCGTAACGTTGCTTTTTATCCGCAGTTAACCCCACGCCAGACAATTGAAAATCACGTACGGCGTTATCAATCACTTTACGCTGAGCCTCGTTTAACTGGGCGAAGTCATCGCTGGCCTGAATTTGGCAATAGGCATCATACAAACCTTTATGCTGGCCAACCCAAGTACCATAGTCGGATAACAATGGCAGGCAGGCATCGTGGGCTTCTCGTAACTCATCGTTACTGACCACAGAATTCATATGGGATACAGGTGACCAAAGACGACCTAATTCGTCATCCATTTCTTCCAAGGGAGCAACCAGATTCTGCCAATTGTATGCGTCTTGCTGCAGTAAACTTTCTATATGTTGTTTGCATTGGCTGACACTTTGTTCAATGGCCGGTTGGATCTGTTGGGGTGTGATTTCGCCAAAGCGCGGCAAACCGGATAGATCTTGTAGTGGGCTGAGAGTCATAGTGAATTCTTTAATAAAAAAATTATGCATAGTAAATAAGGGGTCAGAGCAACAAATTCAAGTGCGCACGACAAATCTTCTGTCAGTCAGCTCCTTGCCCAACTTGACATAATGCACAGTTCGACAAGGTACAGGCAATTTATTTGCAGTTGCCAGGGTCTTCTGGCCACACTGATTGAAATAACGATTAGTACAATAGGAATTTAAGTTTGTCTTTGGGCAGGCTAACCTTATATCGTGTACAGATACTAAACTAAGTAGGACAGAGCAAAATGACAGATTTTGATTATATATGTATCGGCGGCGGCAGTGGCGGCATTGCCTCTGCCAATCGTGCGGCTAAACATGGCAAGAAAGTCGCCCTTATCGAGGCCAGTCATATGGGCGGTACCTGCGTCAATCTAGGCTGTATCCCTAAAAAAGCCATGTGGTTTGGCGCCCAAGTCGCCGAAGCGATCCACAGGTACGCCGCTGACTACGGTTTCGATCTGACGGTGAATAAATTCGATTGGCAAACCCTGGTCAATAGCCGTGAAGCCTATATCAAGCGGATCCATCAATCCTATGAGCGGGTATTGGGCAACAATGACATCACAGTAATCGATGGTTTTGCCAAGTTTATTGATAAAAATACCGTAGAGGTAGACGGCACACACTACACCGCAGATCACATCTTGATTGCGACCGGCGGCCGCCCGATAAAACCCAGTATTCCCGGTGCTGAGCTAGGCATAGATTCAGATGGTTTTTTTGCCCTAACCGAGCAACCTAAACGAGTAGTAGTGGTAGGGGCTGGTTATATAGCAGTAGAACTAGCCGGTGTATTACATTCCTTGGGCAGCGATACTCATCTGGTGGTCCGTAAACATGCCCCCCTGCGCTCGTTCGATACCCTGTTAAGCGAAACCTTAGTTGAGCTAATGGCCGAAGATGGCCCCACTTTGCATACCCATCGCACCCCGGAAAAGCTTGAAAAAAATGCGGATGACAGTTTGACCCTGACCTTCGAAAACGGCGAAAGCATCGAAGCTGATTGTGTTATCTGGGCAATAGGCCGGGTACCTTCCACCGAAAAAATCGGCTTAGATAAGATCGGCGTTAAGGTGAACGAACAAGGTTATATCGCAGTAGACAAATATCAAAATACCAATGTTGAAGGCATATATGCCGTGGGTGACAATATAGGCAAGGTGGAACTAACGCCAGTGGCAGTTAAAGCCGGGCGCTTGTTATCCGAGCGCCTATTTAATGGTCAAACAGATGCCCATATGGATTACACCCTCATTCCCACGGTGGTTTTCAGTCATCCAGCGATCGGTACTATAGGCCTGACAGAGCTAGAAGCCCAGGCTGAATACGGCAAAGACAATATTAAAGTTTACAATTCCAGCTTTGCCGCTATGTATACCGCCGTAACCCGTAATCGCCAGATGACACGCATGAAGCTGATCTGTGCCGGTGAAGAGCAAAAGGTTGTGGGTTTACACGGCATTGGTTTTGGAATGGATGAGATATTACAAGGTTTTGCCGTGGCCATGAAAATGGGCGCCACCAAAGCCGACTTTGATGCCTGTGTGGCTATACACCCCACCAGCGCCGAAGAATACGTCACCATGTAGAGCTATAACGTTTACTGGTGGAACTGAAACTTTACTAGTCTTGATTAAATAGAAGCTTATTTTGGTTCGGACTGGTAGGTTTTGGGCTCTGCTTTAGCGCACTTTTAATCCCACGAATCTCATTTAACTGCCCAGCAATACGTCATAAAACGAATCTTTCCGCGCTCCCCCCCGTCATGCACAATCCTTACTCCCTATGACCATAGAACTCTGACATATATGCGAGTTGAAAAAGGCAAGTCAAAGCTGTGTTGGGTTGTCAGTAAAAATTACAATTTTAAAGTAAAATATTGCCCGGTAGGCCAATCTATATTTGCGCCAAGGGGGTGTACGCTTTACGTCAAGCCGCGTCAATTTATGCCCTGGACATAAAATTTCATTTAACCATAAATTGGGCCTATGGATTGCAAAGGGGTAAAGCGCGTAAACAAGTAGTCGTTATCAATGTAAAGGAGAGACAAATGAGTGATGTAATTACAGGTCTATTTGACAACCCATCAAAAGCAACTCTTGCGATTGTTAAATTAGAAAATTTAGGTGTTCTTGGTAAAGACATCAGTATTATTGCCAATGATTCCCATAGCAAAGATGATTTTGCTGTTGACGAAGGCTCAAAAGCTGCGGAGGGTGGCTTACTTGGCGCTGCTTCTACTGGCATTATTGCCGCCTTGGTAGCCGGATTTACTGCGGTAGGGACAGTGGCCACAGGTGGCGCCGGACTGCTGGTTGCAGGACCCATTGTTGCTGCGCTAGCGGCTGGTGGTGCCGGGGCTGCGGCTGGTGGGACGATTGGCGCAATTATTGGCGCGTTCATTCCTGAGCATGAAATCAAGTATTATGAAGATGCGCTTGAAAAAGGCTCAGTGCTGGTGGGAGTGAAATACAACAGCGATAATAAAAACGACATTAAAGAAATACTAGAAAAAGCCGGGGCTGAAAAAGTATCGACAGCATAATTTTTTAGTTTTTAATAAACTAAGGGGAGCTGATGCTCTCCTTTTTTATTTGCTTTTATCAATTTAAACCCGGGTAATTAATTAAACGTAAATCTAATAGCTTGGCCAGCACAAGTGTGTTGTTAGCATCACCTAATTCAGATCTGGCACTGATATTTCAATAGGTAAAAAGTACTGGCTCGCTGAAATTCCTACAGGGAGTAAGTCTGTTGGTTGGCTCCAAGTTATGCTTAATCGGTTGTTGGGGGGCCTTAGGAGATATCAGCTTGCTCGGCTCACTTGGCATACAGTTTGCCTTATTTTTTATGCTGTTTAGACAAACTATTGGAGAGCAAAAATGGACAATATAAATGATACAAGCAGGCAAGTTTCCCCCACGTTAGGCGATACTTTGACTGATTCTGATAAACAAAATTTACGACAAGCGACACTGGTTAACCAAGCTCAGCCTCAAGCGGCGGGCACTGCTGGCCAATCTATGGCTAGTAGGGGATATGAAGTTGCCAATCAGTGGCAGCACTCAAGTCTCAGACGTCGCATCCAGGAACACCCGGTTAAGGCAGCGGGTCTGGTTTTACTAAGTGGTATTTTAATTCGCTCAATCTTTAGCCGCAAAAACTAAAATAGTAATAACGACGTTCACTTGGGTGCAGTGATGGTAGTATATTGCACCCTCTTTGCGCTTTTTACTACGGCCAGTAACTGCGTGCCAAAGGGCTGATATTGATCAGCCCTTTTATGCTTGCTTCGCACCTTCCTACACCACATTAGCAATCGGCAAGTCACAATAGCGGGGTTATTAGACATTCTAGCGGTAATTACTTAATCTAGGTTTTGCTAACAGATGACAGCAAGGAATTAGCATGTCAGATCTCAATTCCCCTCAACTTAATCTTCCGGATAATAATTTTTCAGAGCAAGCTACACACCTGAGCCCCATCAGCACAGCTAGTCGCATTGGTGCATTGGATATGTTACGCGGTTTTGCCTTGATTGGCGTACTGCTGATGAATATTGAATGGTTTGCTCGCCCCTTTAATGACATGGGCCAGTTTGATATTAGTTTAACGGGCTGGGATCACGTTTGGGGCTGGTTGATCCGCTGCCTGGTGGAGGGCAAGTTTTACAAATTATTTTCCCTGCTGTTTGGCATGGGTTTCGGGGTGATGTTAATTCGTGCTAACGCTGCTGGGCGCCCCTTTAATCTGTGGTTTAGCCGGCGCATGTTGGCGTTGTTTATACTGGGTATAATTCATTCGGTGTTTTTTTGGGTGGGCGATATTCTACATATCTATGCGATCAGCGGCATGTTGCTACTCGCCTGGCTGCACTTGCTGCAAAAACCAGGTTTTCAGCGACTCGCTGACCCAAGGTCGGTCTTGAAGATAGCACTAGGCTGGATGTTTTTACCCTTGTTGTTAACCCTGATCTTTGGCATCGGGTTTGGCAACTTTATGGACCATTCCAGAATGTTGGCCAGTTGGCAACATTCTCAACAAGTGAATGTCAGGGTTGATGAGATCAGGGCTAAAAATCAGCAGGGATCCAGTACTGCCCTAGAAGTCATACCCGAGTCAGACAAACAGCCACTAGTAGAGGATCAGCTTAAAATTACTGAGCCAGATGACCCTATTGAAGAGCAAGCCACAGTTGCATTTGCTGAGCAGCAAGAAGAGTGGGCGGACTCAGCAAAAGAAATCGCCGCATTACACAAGGGCAATTATTGGCAGGCAACAGCTTATCGCGCCCAGTCCTCCCTATATTGGTTATTGATCTCGTTTCCTATGGCGCTGATGATTTTTTTACCCATTTTTATGTTTGGCTACTGGCTGATCATCAGCGGCGTGATGACTGAATACCAAAAACACCAAGCCTTGTTTAGAGTGCTAGCCTGGGGAGGCACACCAGCTGGTTTATTCATGACAGTAGGGGCCTTGCTGATTTTACAGCATCCGGCCACCGCCGACATCGATGCTATTGCTATTAGTGCTGAGGGGCTGTTTTTTGCCGGGCAATATTTTATGGCGGCAGGGTATTTGGGTATTTTTATGGTTTTGCTTTGCACGGAAAAATGGCCGCAAAGGTTAGGGTTTTTAGCACCCTTGGGCAAAATGGCATTGACCAACTACATCTCCCATAGCGTGATCCTAAGCAGTGTTTTTTACGGTTATGGTGCAGGTTATTATGGTGAAATACCCCGTAGTTTTCAGGTCCTACTAGCCCTGCTGATCATCGCCATGCAAATTCCCCTTTCTCGCTGGTGGCTGAGGCATTTTTATTTCGGCCCGCTGGAATGGTTATGGCGCTGTTTTACTTACCTTAAATGGCAGAGATTTAAGATTGGTTAATGTACTGCGCGGTTAAATTGGAACGTCAGTGGTTGTCAAATCACAGTTGCCAGTTTTCATGGCAGTGGCTAAATGTCTGCAATAGATTGTTTGTATAGCGCCAATAAATAATCTGCAGGGGAGTGGTTGGCGCTTGAGTCAACACTATAGCTAGTTCAACTTGATCATTGACGTGAATTAACTGCGCAAAATTGTGCGCAATTATAGATGTAATAGGAAGCTTGAGCACATCGAATATTGAGCATTTTGATAGTTTTGCGTAGGCCTCTTTGATCACCCAGATTTGATAGAAAGTATATTTTTTTGCAGCGATTTGCTGCTGGTCGTTTTCACTCAGCAAGGTTTGTAATTGTGCCAGTTGCTTCGCTGTCTTGCTGTGATACTGAACGTCCACCCCAGCGATGTTATCTGCACATTGCAAAGCCGCAACATACTGGCGGCTATGGGACAGGCTAAAGCGGTTTTGCGTAAGTTTTGTCTCTCCGCATAGGTCGATCATACCTACTGTCTTATCGTACAAAGCACAGTGTTGTGGCCAAAGAGTTGAACGTGCCCCTAAACAAACTTGTTTCATCAAGTAGCGACTGGCAAAAAATTGATTGCGTATTACAGAGCGTTTTTTTTGTTGAAAAACCTGTAATTCATCGGGGTGTAGCCAGCTTGTATCAAGATCACCTATTCCTTGGAGGTCTGCAATATGCAACACATAATTTATATCAGCCATGAAAACACACCAAAATCCTATACGTATTTTGCGTCACTTTGATATACTCCGCTGTCATTTTGCCTATCATAAAACAAGGGATCCAGTTTATGTCTAGCTTGAAACACATAGCCTTAGCCATAATTGCGCTCACGTTAGTCGCATGTATGACCACTAAGCCGATTTATAATGTGGCTGAGAAAAATAACACTGCTGCCAATCCTACCGTAGCTCAAGTCAAAAAAGCGATTGTTGCCGGAGCTAAATATAAGAATTGGGTGGTAAAAGAAGACTTACCGGGTAAATTGATTTTAGACATTACCGTACGTGACCACTATGCCCAGATTGAAGTACCTTATTCTGCAAACGGATACAGCATTCATTATCTATCAAGTACCAACTTAGGCATGAAGGGCAATAAAATTCACCGTAACTATAACCGGTGGATCAAATACCTTGAGCAACAAATTGATGCCTATTTGAGTTATGAATAAAGCTGGTCAAACAGGTATTGCGATAAATATTCATACCTGGTCTGCATGGCTACATGGTTGCTCACTCAGCGAATTGAAAGCTTGGGCCCTAGGTGCACTAATGTTACCTGCTCAGCCTGAAACTATGCCAGCTCCTCGAAAAGTGCCCAAAGGGCAGCACAGGCGTTTAAGCCCCATGGCTAAAATGGTCCTGAGTCAGATTGATAATATCGATAACGCAACAATGTTGCCGAGTGTTTTTTCAACTCGGCATGGTGATTTAGGTAAGACGGTAGCTTTAGTCGCCGATGTAGCAAATAACGAGCCATTGTCGCCCACGCAATTTGCACTTTCAGTACATAATGCCATTGCCGGGCAGTTTAGTATCTACTGGGGCAATAGCCAAGCGAACAATATTGTGTCTGGGGGCAGGGATAGTTTCCATTTAGGTTTACTGGATGCCGCCGTCAGATTAGGTAACTCATCGGCCTCACAAATGCTATTCATCCATGCTGACTTGCCGTTGCCAAGAGCATACGAAGGGTATGCAGATGAACAACAAATAGGTCATTGTGTTGTAATGGTGCTCAGTAAAGCAGTGTCTGCATTATCCTACAGGTTAAAGCGCGTTGTGCATCTTCAAGCGACGGACCCGATATTGCCTTTGCCCCAGGCCGTCGAGTTTTTAAAGTTGATGCTGAATGAGCAGAAAGAGTTTTGCATTCAGGGTGATGCGAGTTGGGAATGGCAGCGTGGATAAACTAAACCAAGGCTGGCGTTTAATTACCACAGGCCTGTGTTTTTTAGTATTTGGTGTGGGTGGGCTATTGATGGCACTGTGTTGGTTGCCATTGTATCGTATGGTCTATCGTCAACCGGCACAGCGCAGGAAAGCCAGTCGTTTAGCTGTACATAAAGCCTTTAAATTTTTTGTGCAATTGATGGAATTTGTTGGTGTGGTTCGACTCGACCGACAAAATTTGTCCAAATTGCACAATATCGACGGGCGGATAGTGATAGCCAATCATCCATCTTTAATTGATGTGGTAGTGCTGATATCACTGATCCCCAATGCGAATTGTGTAGTTAAACAAAGTTTGTGGCGCAACCCCTTTATGCGCGGTGTTATTCGTAACACCGGCTATTTAAGTAATGCGGATCCGCAAAAATTGTTAATGCAATGCCGGGATTCATTGGCAAGTGGCAGTTGCGTCATCATGTTCCCTGAAGGCACGCGCACTGAACCTGGCAAGATACCCAATTTTCAACGCGGTGCGGCGAACCTAGCCTTGCGCTGCAATGCTAATTTTCAGTGTGTATTTATACAAGTTACGCCTCCGGGGCTGACCAAATGTTTACCCTGGTACAAGGTGCCAAAACGCAAAATGCAGTTTTTGTTAGACGTAAGAAAAGAGTTTGATGTGAGTCCGTATTTGACAGGCAACATTAGTAAATCGGTACGTATCCTGACACGGGATATAGAGGCGTTATTTATAGAGGAGTTAATGGAGATATGAGCTTACACATCCAGCTTAAGCAATTGATTATCGATACCTTGGATTTGGAAGATATAGGAGTAGAAGATATAAATAATGACGAGCCACTGTTTGTTGACGGACTGGGTTTGGATTCGATCGACGCCCTTGAGCTAGGATTGGCCATTAAGAAAACCTACAACATAACGATAGAGAGTAATTCTGAACAGACTAAGGCGCACTTTGCTTCAGTAGACAGTTTAGCGAATTTCATTACATCACAGGCATAGGAAGTAGTGAGTATAATGACGAACACCCAAAATGAAATCTTCAGTCAATTAAAAATCATTTTAGTTAATGATTTCGAACTGGAAGAAAATGACATAGTACCAGCGGCAAATCTGTATGAAGACCTGGATTTAGACAGCATTGACGCCGTAGATTTAGTGGTTAAAGTACGGGAACTAACCGGTTTAAAAATTGAACCCGATGCCTTCAAGCAAGTGCGCACGGTGCAACATGTAGTGGACGAAATTTATTCTTTAAAACAAGGCTAGTGAAGTGACGTGGCTAGTGGCTGTGCTTGCGTTAGCTTACCCATTGCTGGCTTATTTGGGCCTGCAACTGGGGTCGCCCGCCCTAGTTGCAGCAGTGCTCATGGGCGTGTTATTAGGACGACTAAAATGGCATAAAGGCGGACTTTCTGACCGATATGTAAATGTGGCGTCGGTTATGATCGTGCTGGTGTTGGGTGTGTCGGTGCTGACAAATTCCAATATAGGTCTTCGCTTTTATCCCGTCATGGTCAATCTGATGTTACTGATGTTGTTTGTTGCGTCGCTGTTTTCCCCCCCTCCCATTATCGAACGGCTCGCCAGATTGCAGCAGCCTGACTTACCACCTTCAGGCGTATCCTATACCCGCAAGGTAACTATGGTTTGGAGTGTGTTTTTTCTACTCAATGGGAGTATTGCTCTAGGCACTGCAGTGTGGGCAGATATGCAAACCTGGGCGCTGTATAATGGGTTTATTGCTTATCTTTTAATGGGGGGGCTTGGTGCAGGTGAATGGTTAGTTCGACGCAGGGTAAAAAAACAACATGACAGTTAATCTTGCGCTGGATAAAAATAGTACCCGGACTTTTATTAGTTATCCCCAGCACAACATTAGCTTCGGCCAGTGGACAGTAGCGGTGTTGCATCGAGCGGCGTTTTTCAGCCAGAAAAGTGAACATAGGTGGCTAGTGTACGAGCCAGATTTCTACGAGTTTTCGGTTTCCTTTTTCGCCTTATTGCTGGCCAAAAAAGAGATATTGTTAGCCAGTAATGGTCAAGCTTTGAGCGTTAAATCTCTGGCCGAGCATTTCGATGTGGCTTTGTTACCAGAAGTCATACCGCACGTGCATTGTTACACTCCTCAAGTATGTTATGCGCAATTAACTGGGGCCCAGTGTTCATCGATAGATGACATGCAAGTGGTGAACTTTTTAACCTCTGGTAGCAGCGGAGAAGCTAAAAAAATTGGCAAATATTGGCATCAGTTAAAGGCAGAAGCACTTTGTCACATCCAGCAGCATCAACCTCAATTCGCTGCTGGCATCTTTGTCACCAGTGTTAGTCATCAACATATATACGGTTTGTTATTCAAGTGTATTGTACCGCTATTAGGCAGTTATTCGGTGATCGCACCTATGATTCAATTTCCGGAGCAACTAAGCCGCTTAGCAACTGAATATAGAACGCTGATTTTCATATCTAGCCCCGCCTATTTAAGTCGGGTTGTACAGGAACCATGTAATATTCAAAGCCTGTCGTCTATGGGGATGACTTTTAGTTCTGGAGGGCCATTGCAACCTAACACTGCCCAGGCGATTTACCACAACATTGGCACAAGTCCGATAGAAATCTTTGGCAGTACAGAAACAGGTGGCATAGCGTGGCGCCAATATCCTGAAATAGATTATTGGTTACCTTTGCTGCCGGTAAAAATTAAGATTGTAGAGCAAGGACAATTAGCGATCCAGTCGCCATTTTTAGGTGATAAAAATTGGTATGTGAGTGACGATCTCGCCACGCTGGTCACTGAGGATAAGTTTAAGTTGCTCGGGCGCGTCGATCGTATTGTTAAGTTAGAAGAAAAACGCTTATCCCTGAGCGAAGTTGAGAAGGTGCTAGTTCAGCATCCACTTTGTGAGCAGGCCAAAGCGTTTTTGCTGGAAGGTAAACGTACCCAACTTGCGGTAGTTATTGCCATGGTCCCAGGTCAAACCTTAACTGGATCTGCCAGCTTGAAAAAAATATTCAAACAACATCTTGCGGGATATTTTGAAACTGTGTTGTTACCCAGAAAATGGCGTTTTGTTGACGTGATACCGACAAACAGCCAAAGCAAGACCCCCCAAGCTATGTTAATGGAGTTGTTTGCTAGTGAATAGGGAGCCGCAAGTACTGTTTGCACAAACCAGTGGTGATGAATGCAAATTGTCATTATTTTTGGCAACAGACCTAGATTTTTTCAACGGTCATTTTCCCGGCGCTCCAGTATTGCCCGGTGTCGTTCAATTGCATTGGGCAGTGGAATTCGCCCAGCGGTATTTCCCTAGTGCAAGGTACCGCTATGTGCATCAAGTAGAGGTGTTGAAATTTCAACAACTATTGATCCCCGATCAGCAAGTAGATTTATTATTAACGCGTAAATCGGAGTTTAAGTTTAACTTTGTTTATCACTCTGAATTTGGACAACATGCTTCTGGCCGAGTGATATTCAAGGATATTGAATGAAGGTTTGTGTGGTTATCCCCTGCTTTAATCATGGGCATAAGTTGTTTGAGGTGTGTGAGCGATTACTAACCTACGGACTGCCAATTATTATAGTTGATGACGCCAGCCATAAGACTACCGCGCTAGTCGTGGATCAACTGGTAACGCGCGAGGATATACATCTTGTTCGTCACGGGGTCAATCAAGGCAAAGGAGGAGCTGTCATGAGTGGTTTCCGCCAAGCCTATAACATGGGTTTTAGCCATGTGCTGCAAGTTGATGCAGATGGTCAGCATGAATTAGCCGATATTCCTAAGCTGCTGGAGACAGCGACTGCCTTGCCACACCATGTTATAAGTGGATATCCTCAATATGATAATAGTATTCCGACAGGTCGTAAATATGGCCGTTATATCACCCACTTTTGGGTTTGGGTAGAGACCCTGTCTTTTACTATCAAAGATACTATGTGTGGATTTCGAGTCTACCCTTTAGCACCGTGTCTGGCTCTGATGGAAAGCCACGCACTGGGCCGAAGAATGGATTTTGATATCGAAATCCTGGTCAGATTGCATTGGCGCAATGTGCACACATCTTTCATCCCGACTCGGGTTATTTATCCACCAAATGGATTGTCTCATTTTCAGCCCTTGGCCGACAATATGCGGATCGCTTGGCTGCATACACGTCTTTTTTTTGGCATGTTGCTGCGCGCGCCTTTTCTTGTTAAACGCAAGTGGGCTAAATGAACCAACACTGGTCCATGTTAAGCGAACGTGGCAGCCTGCTCGGTATGCGCATCCTGTTATTTAGCTATAAGCTAAGTGGCAGATGGCTTGCCTGGCTGATACTCGGTCCGGTCATCCTTTACTTTTTTATCACGGGCCGAGAGGCACGTCGAGCCTCAGGTAATTTTCTGTATAGCGTATGGCAAGCCCACCCTGATGGACCGATTAAGCAAAAACCTGGTCTTTGGCATAGCTTTACGCATTTTTTAAGCTTCGGTTCAGCGGCGTTAGATAAAGTAGATTCCTGGTTGGGTAAAATTACTAATCAACAAATCAGTTATACAAATTACGCCCTGTTTGAAACGCTGCAAAAAAGCCAGCAGGGGGCGGTCTTTATTGGTTCCCATTTAGGTAACCTTGAAGTGTGTCGTGCCTTGAGCAGCCAAAAATATCCGGTGCGGATTAATGTTTTGGTATTTACTCAGCATGCCCAAGCATTTAACCGTATGTTAAATCAATTAAATGTGGAGGTTGGGGTCAACCTTATTCAGGTGAATGAGCTTGGGCCGGATGTCGCTATTATGCTAAAGCAGCGAATAGACGACGGTGAATACCTGGTCATTGTCGGCGATCGCACGCCCATCGCCAACCCAGGACGTGTGGCTAATTGCCGGTTCTTGCAACACGATGCGCCATTTTCACAGGGACCTCTAATATTAGCCAGCTTGCTCGAGTGCCCGGTGTATTTATTGTTTTGTTTGCGTCAGGGCCGGGGTTTTCACGTTATTCTCGAATCCTTTTGCGAATCCAAGCTCGTGTTAAAACGTAATGTTCGCCAACAGCGTTTAAACGAACTGTGCCAGACCTATGCAGACAGACTAGCTTATTACGCCAAGCGCTATCCGCTGCAATGGTTTAATTTTTATGATTTTTGGCGACATGAACTTGCCGCTGTAAAACAGGAAGATAGTACTGAATGATATGCCAAGATAAACAGGTGTTTGGCCACGAAAGATTGTGTATTGAAGATATTGTATCTATCGCGATTAAAGGAGCAGAAGTTGCACTGTCAGACGATCCAAAGTTTACACATAAAGTGGACGCTGGTGTCAGGTTTTTAGAAAAATTGTTGACCGAAGACGGCGTGATTTACGGCGTGACCACGGGTTACGGCGATTCTTGCACTGTGGATATTCCGCCTGAACTTGCCGGTGAGTTACCGTTGCATTTAACCCGTTTCCACGGCTGTGGCTTAGGAGATGACTTTTCACTCCAGCAGGGCCGGGCCATACTTGCCGCTCGTTTGTGCTCGTTGAGCCAGGGTTACTCAGGAGTCAGTTGGGACCTATTAGATTTGTTGGTGGCGTTATTGAATCGCAATATCATTCCTGTTATTCCCCAAGAAGGCTCGGTTGGAGCCAGTGGCGACTTAACTCCCCTTTCGTATTTGGCCGCAGTGATGTGTGGTGAACGAGAGGTGTTTTATCAGGGCCAGAAAACGCCGGCACTACAAGCTCTGGCAGCGGAAAACTTGCAGCCAATCACATTACGCCCCAAAGAAGGCTTGGCAGTGATGAATGGTACAGCGGTGATGACGGCACTGGCAGCATTGGCCTTTGACCGGGCCAGTTATTTGACCAAGCTTTGTAGCCGTATTACTTCCTTAGCCAGCCTGGCATTAAAAGGTAATAGCCATCATTTTGATGAGATTTTGTTTTCAGTTAAACCCCATGCAGGGCAACAGCAAGTGGCTAAGTGGATCCGGGATGACGTGAATCATCATGATCATCCACGCAATGATAAACGCCTTCAGGATCGTTACTCTATTCGTTGTGCACCCCATGTAATAGGGGTGTTGGCAGATGCCTTGCCTTGGTTTCGCAGTCTCATCGAAAACGAATTAAACAGTGCAAACGACAATCCAATTATTGATGGTGTCGGAGAGCACGTGCTGCACGGCGGCCATTTTTACGGTGGGCATATTGCGCTGGCCATGGACACCATGAAAAACTGCGTTGCTAATCTCGCTGATTTGATGGACAGGCAAATGGCGCTGTTAATGGATGTGAAGTTCAATAACGGTTTACCCGCAAACTTATCAGCGGCTAGTGCCCAGCGTAGTTGCATTAATCATGGCTTCAAAGCGGTACAAATCGGTACCTCTGCCTGGACTGCTGAAGCTTTGAAGTTAACTATGCCAGCCAGTGTTTTCTCCCGATCTACTGAATGTCATAATCAGGACAAGGTCAGTATGGGTACCATAGCGGCACGGGATTGTTTACGTGTCTTGCAATTGACTGAGCAAGTGGCGGCGGCAACGCTGTTATCGAGCTGGCAAGGGGTGGCATTGCGCGTGGCTCAGGGTGAATTGGCCGAGGATACGTTCACCCCCCAGCTCACAGCCATGTTAGATGATATTAAAAGCTTTTTCCCTTTGTTAACAGAAGACCGGCCACTCGAACATGAGCTTAGAAATGTTATCAATTATATTCAAACTAAGCGCTGGAATTTATATGAATAACGAAATGCCCAGTGTTGATGTCTGCATAGACGTGCCATTTTACGACGTCGATGCGATGCATGTCGTGTGGCATGGTAATTATGTGAAATACTTGGAAGTGGCACGTTGTGAATTGTTGCGTAGCTTTAATTACGATTACCTGGATATGCACGCTTCAGGTTACATGTGGCCTATTGTTGATATGCGGATCAAGTATGTGGGTTCGGCCAAATTTGCTCGTAAAATCAATGTCAGAGCTAGTATTAAAGAGTATGAAAACCGCTTAAAAATAGCCTATATCATTACCGACGTAGCTAGTGCCGAAGTGTTAACCAAGGCTAGCACCATCCAGGTTGCTATTGATATGTTATCAGGGGAGATGCTGTTTGCCAGTCCAGCCATACTATTGGAGAAATTAGGGATTAAGGGAGCATGAAGATGGCTCTGGGTGGGTTATTTTTCGCTTGGCTATTGGTCACCGGCAGCGCACATGGTGTCACCCTGGATTGGCCTGCTCAGCAACCACAAGAAGGCCAGTTTGAGCAGCAAAAGCATTTAAAAGTATTAGCCCAACCCTTTGTGAGTCAAGGAGAATACAGCTATAGCCCACAAAAAGGCATAGTGTGGTGTACCCAATATCCTATCGTGAATACCTTAATTATTGGGCCCAAGGGCGTGTTTGAAACCCAAGAGGATGGCAGTAAAATCTTATTGACTGCTGACACGCGCTTGAGTGAATTATTACTGGTGTTGTTTAGTGGCGATGAGCAATTGTTGCAACAGCAGTTTGAGGTTGAAAAAATGACCGAGCACTACCTGTTACAGCCTATCGATGCACAATTACGTAAGCTGTTTGCCAAGATCACTGTCACCTTAGACAACAATCTCATTAGGCAAATTTCGTTGTTTGAGGAAAACGGCAATTACACCGACATTTTTTTAACTGACCAAGCAAGTGACGCATCAAAAGTGAATGCCCCCTAGTGTTACAACAGTTCACTAAATGGCGTGTGGCAGCGCTATGGCTGATTAGTTATTTGTTGATTCTTACTGCGCTTTTAGTGCATCTTTATCACCAACCTGTGACATTAGATGCGGATATCTTGAATCTACTGGACACGGATCAAGATGCAATGCAATTGGTGAAAGAAGCGTCCAGACCTTTTCAGCAAAAAGCATTGTTGCTGGTCGCCCACGAAGATCCGGCACAAAGTAAAACCTATCTTGATACTATTAGCCCCGCACTGTTGGCGTTAAAGGGTGTCAGCTCAGTTACTGCCAATCTGGCAGACAGTCTGGATTTAACAAAAATTCTGGCCGCCTATGGCAACTATCCTCTTAATTTTTTGAGCACCCAAGCTCAAAAAGCCAAAAGCAATAACGATTATGCTTATTTACAGCAGCGCTATTTACAGCTCATGAGTCAGCCTGGAAATCCGGTGGTCAGCGGTACGCTAGCTGATGCGCCGCTATTAAATGTGGCCGATTGGATCATCGAGCAAAGTAAACAGGGAAACTGGTTGCAGGATGGCAATTATCTCTATGTGAAACATGCTGAATTACGTTATTACCCGCTCTTTATTGAGCTGACGCCCGGCGCAATGCAGTTAGATCAAGCGATTACTACCGTGGACAATTTTTGGCATATTTTGCGGACCGCTGATAAAACCGGGCAATTTATTCTGAAAACCAGTGGTTACATTTTTCACGGCGCGGCGATTACTGCCAGGGCGGGATACGAAATGCAGTTTTTTGGCATGATTTCCTTGTTAGGAATATTGCTACTGACTTGGTTGAGCTTCAAAAGTGTGCGCCCGCTTTTTATGACATTATTACTGATTATCGGCGCTGTAACAGCAGGCTTCACTGCTTTGGTGCTGGTGTTTGCAAAGATCCATTTATTAGCTTTGGTGTTTGCTATCAGTTTAATCGGGGTGGCGGTTGATTATGCCTATCATATTCTGCTTAGTGCTCGTCACACAGGTAAAACGGGCGGGGCATTAGCCCGTTATATGTTGCCTTCCTTATTAATGAGTGGTGGCACCACATTGGTAAGTTACCTATTGTTGTGGTTGATCCCTATTGGGTTTTTACACCAAGTAGCCGTTTTTGTTAGTGCTGGCTTGGCGTTTGCTATTTTTAGCGGACTGAGTCTATTGTGCTGGTTCCCCGCAGTGATCCATGCACCCACCGAAGCGGTGGTTAAGATTGTACATAAGCGATACTTTGTGGGGGTGGTAGTGATTTTTGTCGGGATCATAGTCATGGCAGGGTCGATGTTTAGGTTTGTGGATGACATCCGTATATTTAATAGCGTTCCGAAGGACCTGATTGAAAATGAGAAATTTGTAAATAGCCTGATTGGTAATCAGCAGTATCCGCGTTTTATTTTGCTGCAAGGGGATAGTGAAGAGAAACTTTTGCAAAATTTCGAAGTCACTCGGTCGGCATTCTCGCGTATTTCCAACGAACGTGTAGTGGGCATCGACCAATGGCTGCCCTCAGGCAAACGACAGCAAGATAACGCACTGTGGCTACGCGGCGCCTTACAGCAACAGTTACTCCCATTAATTAGTCCATTTATTCGTCCACAGCAGCAGCAAAAATTGCTTAACTCCCCCATCGAGGTGATGCAAGCGGCCCAATTGCCCCAAAGTATTAACCAGCTGTACCCGCAAATATTAACCCAGGGGACACAGAAATACGGTGTATTGAGTTACTTTACAAAACTGAGCGACAGACAACTTGCCCGCTTGCAGCAGGCCTTGCCTTTTAAAGTAAATTTGATTGACCAACCGAGCCAACTCAGTGCCGCGCTATTTGAATTGCGGCACTACGTGGGATATTTTTTGCTGGTCTCCACATTGGCTCTAATCAGCTTGATGTTGCTACGCTATGGATTTCGTTATGGAACCGTGATGCTGAGCATTCCGCTATTGGCAGCAGGATTAGCCCTGGCGATCAGTCAATTGCTTAACGGATTTCTGACATTGTTCAACTTGTTGCCCTGTATATTGATCTTGGCGCTGAATGTGGATTACAGTGTTTTTCTTAAAGAACACGGTAGACAGAAGCATGTTGTGCTTGCCATTGCCTTAGCTGCACTAACCTCGATACTGGCATTTGGTATGTTGGTATTAAGTAATACACCTGCTATTAAACAATTTGGCTTGACCACCTTAGTGGGCGTTGCGGCAGGGTGGTTACTCTGTTATTTGCTACCGCCATCTTTATTAAACAAGGAAAGTAATGCAACAAAGTTGTGATGTAGTTGTTATTGGTGCCGGACCTGCCGGTTCATGTGCGGCAAAAATGTTGGTCGATAAGGGCTTATCTGTGGTGGTGGTGGAAAGAGCCACCTTTCCGCGTTTTTCAATTGGCGAAAGTCTGTTGCCGCAATGTATGAGCTTTCTGCAGGAAGCCGGATTAAAAGAGGTTGTAGACCAGTATGGTTTTCAACCAAAAAACGGGGCAACATTTTTACGTCACGGTCAGTTAAGTGAATTTGATTTTTCTGACAAGGTGACGGCTGGGCCGAGTACCACTTATCAGGTTAAACGCGCAGAGTTCGACCAACTATTGGCTGACGCGGCGAGTAAAGCCGGGGCTGATATTCGTTTCAGACAGCAATTGCTATCCTTAGTACAGCAAGAAGGGCTGGTTGCATTACAAATACAAGATGAAGTTACCGAGCAGTCATATCAGCTTAATTGCCAGTTTGTATTGGATGCCAGTGGCTTTGGCCGCGTTTTGCCGAAGATGTTGGGATTGGAGTATCCTTCTGCATTTCCAGTGCGCCAGGCGCTGTTTGGTCATATTCGTGACCGACTCCCAGCCCATGTGGATCGTAATAAAATTCTGATCACCGTTCATCCTGTGCACCCGGACGTATGGTTTTGGTTGATCCCCTTCGCCGATGGTACCAGCAGTTTGGGCGTTGTGGGTGAACAACATTACTTCGATGCTAGCGACACCAGGAGTAACGAACAAATACTATGGGATTTAGTGCGCCAAGCCCCGGATTTGGCCCAGCTACTTGTGGAAGCTGACGTGGTTTCACCCGTGCGGGATATCGTGGGTTATGCTGCTAACGTAACGAGCCTTTACGGTCAGCGATTTGCATTGTTGGGTAACGCTGGGGAATTTCTCGACCCGATATTTTCATCTGGTGTCACTATTGCCTTAAAGTCCGCATCTTTGGCAGTCCCTTTGGTACAGCGAGAGTTACAAGGAAAAAATGTCGATTGGGAAAGCGAGTACAGTGTGCCACTACGCAAAGGCATAAATACGTTTTGGCAATTTGTGGCTAAGTGGTATGAACTGCCGCTGCAAGACATCATTTTCTATCCCACACCTCAGCCCCAGGTGCGGCAGATGATATGTTCGATCTTAGCTGGCTACGCTTGGGATGACAGTAATCCATTTGTGCACGACCCTGGACGCCGTCTAAGTGTATTGGCTGAGCTGTGCGCGCCTTAGTCTTATTGCTGGTATGCCAGTTGTTGCTAGGTTGTGCGTCTCATATGCAACAAGTAGAAGAAGTGCCCTTAGGGAGCGGTCAATATCAACTGCAACCCATTCCGTCACAGTTACAAGGACAGGGGCGCTTAGAGCAACTGCTAGTCACCCGAGATAATCAGCAACATCAGTTGTTGCTGCAAATAGAATTGCACGCACAACAGATTAAAATGGTGGGTTTTTCTGCTGCCG
Organism: Paraglaciecola sp. IT1134; assembly: GCF_058068185.1. Taxonomy (NCBI): domain Bacteria; kingdom Pseudomonadati; phylum Pseudomonadota; class Gammaproteobacteria; order Alteromonadales; family Alteromonadaceae; genus Paraglaciecola; species Paraglaciecola sp. IT1134. The sequence goes on from NZ_CM176486.1 coordinate 162,610, forward strand.
GTTTAACCCTGTTTGAGCTAAACTGGCAACCGTTGACAGCTATTCAAAGCTACAATTACATGCCGATAGATGGGGTGCCTCTGGCACAGATATTGGCTTATTTTCAATTAGCCAATTGGCCGGTAGAAAGTTTATATAGTGGCTTGAAAGGCATCGAACTAAACGCTAGTGATAACGGGCAAACACGTCGCTTCGCGTATCAAGGTCAGCAGGAATTTAGTGTGATTAAAACAGCAAAAAAAAGCGTGTTTGCACATCAGCAACAACATTTCAGTATCGAAATTAGCACATTAAAGATTTGGCCTATTAATGAGTAGTTTAACTGACTTAGGCATTGTCTGTGCGTTAGGCGAAAATAAACAGCAAGTGTTGGCAGCTTGTTTGCGTGGCTGTCAGCAAGGCATGTCGATGCGCAAAAATCTTCATCCCCAACACTCTGTTCGGGTGGGGCAAGTAGAGACAGCATTGCCTACCTTAGCTGCATTTGCTAAGGGCGCTAAAAGTCGCTGCAATCAGTTGGCTTATATTGCTTACCAGCAAATCGCCAAACAAGTGGCGAACCTGCCTTATGCTGCCGAGCGTATTGCTGTCATTATTGGCACTAGCACATCGGGTATCGAGACCGGTGAGTTAGCCATGGCCGAGTACAACCACACAGGGAAGATGCCGGATGAATTTAATTACAGTATTCAGGAAATGGTCGCGCCCGCAACATTTATTGCAAAATTAAGCGGGGCTAAAGGGCCAGTTTATAGTCTTTCCAGCGCCTGTTCTTCATCAGCTAAGGCCTTGATCAGTGCCGATTTTTTGCTACGCTCAGGCCAGGTTGATGCCGTTATTGCCGGTGGTGTAGATAGTTTATGTAAGCTGACGATTAACGGTTTTGCAGCTCTGGAATCGGTAGCGAAAGATTATGCGTCACCCTTCGCCCAACAACGTGACGGCATCAATATTGGCGAGGGTGCCGCCTTGTTTGTGATGCAAAATAGTACCACTGGGGTGATATTAAAGGGTTACGCAGAAAGTTCAGATGCGCATCATATTTCTGCACCAGCGCCGGAAGGGAGAGGTGCCATAAGCGTAATGCGCGGGGCCTTAACTATGGGGGGACTTCATGCCAGCGAGGTCGATTATCTCAATTTACATGGAACAGCAACCTTGCAAAATGATCAAATGGAAGCCATTGCTGTTAATAAAGTCTTGCCCAACACGCCATGTAGCTCGACTAAAGCCATGACAGGTCATACTTTAGGAGCCGCCGGTGCAATAGAGGCAGGCATATGTTGGTTATTGATGAGTGAGTTCAATACCCAAAATAGACTGCCAGTAAACATCATGCATGGCCAACTTGATCCCAGCCTCGCACCTGTGAATTTGCTTACCCATAGTTTAACCTTGCCGCGCAAAATACGCCGCTGCCTGTCAAACTCCTTTGCATTTGGCGGTAACAATGTGGCTTTGCTGTTGGTGAAGGAGTAATCATGTATTCAATAGCACAGGTGCTACCCCATCGTCCCCCCATGGTGTTACTCAATACCTTGCAAAGCTACGATTTAGAGGCTGCAGTCTGCCGGGTTATAATCAATCAGCAAAGTCCATTTTTTGATGCCCAATTAAATGGTGTGCCCAGTTATATCGGGGTGGAGTACATGGCGCAAACCATTGCCGCTTATGCCGGTGCTAAGGCGCTTGCATCACAAGACCAGGTGCGTATAGGATTTTTACTGGGATCTCGCAAATATCAATGCCATGCAAAGATTTTTACGCTTGGTCAGATACTTGATGTGGCGGTGCAGTTGTTTATGCAAGATGAATCTGGTTTAAGTGTATTTGACTGCAGCGTTATGCATGCGCAAACGTTGTTGGCTAGTGCCAAAATCAATGTATTTCAACCTGCTGATGCCGCTTTATACATTCGTCAACAAATGCAATCGAGAGAAGAAGAATAATATGCAAAACAGACGCGTTTTTATTACCGGCTCAAGTAAGGGCATAGGTAAAGCGATTGCCCTAGCATTGGCAGAAGCGGGTTTTACCCTGACGTTACACTGCCGTTCAGATATGGACAGTGCCAAACTAACCCAGGCCCAGTTCGCCCAATTTGGCCAAACTCCAAATATTCTGCAATTCGATGTAGCAGACCGGCAACAAGCCAAGGCCCAACTTAAGGCTGAAGTTGCAGAACATGGTGCCTTTTATGGTGTGGTATGCAATGCAGGCATCACCCGGGATAACGCCTTTCCTGCCATGCCGGCAGAAGATTGGGACGCTGTACTTAGTACCAATTTGGATGGTTTTTATAATGTACTACAGCCACTTGTTATGCCTATGGTGCAAGGGCGAAAAGGAGGGAGAATTATTAGTATTTCTTCTGTGTCGGGAATCCTGGGAAATCGTGGGCAGGTCAATTATAGCGCCTCTAAAGCAGGGCTAATTGGCGCGACCAAAGCTCTCGCATTAGAATTGGCGAAGCGAAAAATCACGGTAAATTGTGTGGCACCGGGTTTAATAGAAACCGATATGGTGCATGAATTACCCAAAGAAGACATGCTCAAAATGATCCCGTTGCGGCGGATGGGGCAAGCTGAAGAAGTGGCCGCCACTGTGGCCTTTTTAATGTCGGATCCAGCGGCCTATATAACCCGTCAGGTTATCGCGGTTGATGGCGGATTAAGCTGATGAAACGCGTAGTAGTGACCGGAATGTCGGCAGTGACTGCCATGGGTCATGATTGGGATTCCTTTGAACGCGGGTTGCGCGCGGAAAAAAATGCGGTGCAGGTTATGCCCGACTGGCAAGATGTTCAGGATATGAACACCCAAATCGCCGCTCCGGTAGATTTTGTCAAACCGGCACATTTCAAGCGTAAGAAGGTTCGCTCTATGGGGCGGGTATCACTGATGGCCACGGCGGCGACAGAAGCCGCCCTGGCACAAGCCCAATTACTTCATGACCCCATGTTATCTGACGGCGGGGCAGGCATTGCCTACGGCTCGTCTACCGGCTCGACGGATCCACTGATCGCTTTTGCCCGGCTCAAGAGCGAGCACGTTATGCAAGGGGTAACCGCTACCAGTTATATCCAAATGATGGCTCATACTACTGCGGTTAATTTGGGCGTTTATTTTCAGACCAAAGGGCGAGTTGTGACAACAAGCTCGGCTTGTACCTCAGGCTCCCAAGGCATAGGTTACGCTTATGAAGCGATTAAATTTGGTAAGCAGAAGATCATGATCGCTGGTGGAGCAGAAGAGTTATGTATTACAGAAGCGGCGGTCTTTGACACCTTGTATGCAACCAGTACTCGCACACAAACTCCAGAATTGACGCCGCGGCCTTATGATAGCAAACGTGACGGCTTGGTTATCGGAGAGGGGGCCGGAAGCTTAATTCTAGAAGAGTTAGATCATGCCGTGGCAAGGGGAGCGACTATCTACGCTGAAGTAGTGGGTTTTGGAACCAACTCCGATGGTGAGCATATTACCCAGCCTGCTGCCGATACTATGAGTACCGCAATGCAGCTAGCCTTGGAAGATGCGGGTGTTAGTGCCTCTCAAATTGGCTACGTCAACGCCCACGGTACGGCGACTGAAGCGGGTGATATTGCCGAAAGTCATGCAACTTATACAGCACTCGGTGCGGTGCCTATTAGTTCGCTGAAAAGCTATCTAGGACATACATTGGGTGCATGTGGCGCAATTGAAGCTTGGGCTACTATCCAGATGATGCGCACAGGTTGGTTTGCCCCGACCATCAACTTAACCGATGTCGATCCCAGGTGTGCCCCATTGGACTATCTTACTAGCGGCGGGCGGATCATAGACACGGACATGGTTATGAGCAATAACTTTGCCTTTGGCGGTATCAATACTTCACTTATTTTTAAGCGCTGGACGGTCTAATTATTATTCGTAAAATTGTGCTAGAAAATGCTGGTTGCAGGTATTTAATTTATTTTTGAAAGGCTTGAAAATTCTGCTGTACAAGTGAGAGAACTAGCCTTACATTAGCGCCGATCTCCCTTACTGGCCGTGTGCCCTGTGATTTGTTGTGAACTTTAGCAATGACCGTATTTCTGCCATTTATCTTGGCAATGATGATTTTATTTCTGGCTCTGAACAAGACTGGCTGGTTACCGAGCGTGGCGTACGTTACCGGGACGCGGTGTATATCACCTTGCCAGGCGGCGAAGTGTGGCTGTTTGACTATGGCATCGCCATATTTTGGGGAGTAGATGAAGACGAACGTCAGGCATTGCTGCATCGTCTGAAGCTGTCCGACAGCTTATTAACCACTGCCAGTCAGGAGCACTTTCGTTTTACCTTAGGGGCTTCGGAGAATCGCATTAGTCAGGATAACATCAGTTTGTCTCAGGACGATCCTTTAGCGCGGCTGGCATTTAGCCATGCCCTGGCCCAATCCCTGAAGTTAAACGAGTATGAAAGTCAGGCTCAACAAACCATACAGGATCACGCACATATCCCCCAAGAGTTGGCCAGAACCGGTACAATCAAGTTGTCTAGGCGCAATATTGCCAAAATTCGCGGTAAGCTGTTTGGTACCAAAAGCGATATTATCCTGCACTATGGCTTGCTCGATACCCCGGAATTTTTCTGGGAATACCCTGAGTTTGACAGTGTTTATAGTCTGGCCGCTCGGTATTTAGAGATCCATCCCCGGGTGGATTTACTGTCGAAAAAGCTGGAGACCATCCATGAGTTATTCGATATGTTGGCCGATGAGCAAAAACATCAGCATTCATCATTTTTGGAGTGGATCATCATTATCTTGATTGCGGTGGAAATTGTGATGTTTGGCGCCAAGGAGTTGCAAATGTTAATGGGTGTTTAACCCGCACCTGTCACCTCACTGGTGGTTTAATCCAGCCGAAACTTTACCTCAGAATGGGAGATCAGATTATCGCCTTGCTGGCTATTATCTTTGAGACTCACCCCCGAGGTGTGGCGCCGGCGTGCTTCATTGATTAACCAGCTCAAACGTTGAGTTGCCTGAGCGAAACCCAAGCCCTGGGGGCGAATATTGGACAGGCAATTACGCCTTTCATCGCTCAAACCCACACGGGCCTGGTAAGTGAAATAAATTCCCAGGCTGTCGGGCGCGGTCAAACCTGGGCGTTCTCCAATTAACACCACCAGTAATTCTGCATTGAGCAACTGGGCAATTTCATCACCAATAGCAACCCGGCCCTGGGCAACGCTAAATACCCCTGAGCAGGTCAGGCCCTGATTAGCAAAATCCGTCAGTAAATGGTGCACCATAGTCACGGCGTGATTTTCAGTGGCTGGGGCTGACAAGCCGTCAACCAGTACTAGACACACATCTAAACCTTGGTTGTGCTGCTGACGCCATTGTCGCAGACTTTGTGCTGAGTCGGGCGTTAATCGCCGTCCTAAATCGGGGCGTTGCAAATAAACCTGGCGATTTTCAGCCCGGCTATGCAGGTGCAAAATATTGAGCCCCAGAGTTTCAAGCTGCGGGTGAATGGTTTCCCAGGGCACGACTTTGAGCACAGCATCCCGGGCCACGGCATGGTCAAGCTGAAACGCTAAATGATGGGCGGTGGGTATGCTGCCCCCAGCGCGCCCTAACGCGATCCGGGCAGGGGTGTATTTTTTCAGGCTGTGCCAGGGGTTGCTGATCACCAGGTTAGCTGTTGATAACGTGGAGGGGGAATTGTCATTTTTCATATTCGTACCCCTTATTGGCTTATACGATGTTGCAAGCCGGCAAATATGCCGGGTAAACTGTCATTAACCAACAAACCTCGACCATGACGATAAATGTCCATTTCACTCAACCAAAGCTCGAATTCCGGAGCCGGGCGCTTACCTAACACCTGACGCACATAAAGTGCATCGTGAAAGCTGGTGCTTTGATAGTTGAGCATGATGTCATCGCTCCCCGCTATTCCCATAATAAAATTCACCCCTGCCACGGCCAGCTGAGTCAGCAAGCTGTCCATGTCGTCTTGATCAGCCTGGGCATGGTTGGTATAACAAATATCGCAACCCATAGGCAGACCGAGCAGTTTACCGCAGAAATGGTCTTCTAAGCCGGCGCGCATAATCTGTTTTCCATCGTATAGGTATTCAGGGCCAATAAAACCCACAACGGAGTTAACTAACAGCGGGTTGAAGGCTCTGGCAACACCATAGGCCCGGGCTTCACAGGTTTGCTGGTCAACACCGTGATGGGCATTTGCTGATAGCGCGCTGCCCTGGCCGGTTTCAAAATACATCACATTGTCGGCCACATAGGGCTGGATTTTTTGGCCATTAATATCAGTATTAAAGCTGGCTCCACGGTTTAATTGGCAAGCGGCGTTTTGAGCTTCAGTCAACATGTTCAAGTTTATACCAAAACTGGCATTGGCCTGCTGGGTGCCGGCAATCGATTGGAACACCAAATCCAGCGGGGCCCCTTGGTTCATCAGTTGGATTTGACTGCTGATATGGGTAAGCACGCAAGACTGGGTAGGGATAGCATAATGCTGTATCACCTCGTCTAACATCTCCAGTAAAGTACGGGCCGCCTGGGGGCTGTCACTGGCCGGGTTAATACCAATAACCGCATCGCCATTTGCATACAGCAGGCCATCCAATATACTGGCCGCCACTGCGGACGGATCGTCCGTGGGATGATTGGGTTGTAAGCGAGTTGACATCCTGCCAGTTAGGCCCAAGGTAGAACGAAAACGGCTGGTTACCTGGCATTTTTGCGCCACCAATATCAGATCTTGGATACGCATTATTTTGCTCACTGCCGCGACCATCTCAGGCGTTAAACCTGGAGCCAATAGTTTGAGGCTTTGGGTATTGGCCTCGTCGGACAACAACCAGTTGCGAAAATCCCCCACAGTAAAAGCGGATACTGGCAAAAAGGCCACCGAGTCATGGTTATCAATGATCAGTCGGCTGACGTCATCTTGTTCGTAGGGGATCACCAGATCATTTAAAAACTGTTTGAGTGGTACATCGGCTAACGCCATTTGTGCGGCGATACGTTGCTGGGCTGATTGCGCGGCTATGCCGGCTAAGCAGTCTCCGGAGCGAAGGGGGGTGGCCTTGGCTAAAAGTTCACGTAATCCGTCAAACTGCCAAGTAGTGGGACCGGTCGTGGCTTGATAACCTGGCATAATGCCCTTACCTGTGATGATCCGTCAAAATATATAATGAGTGTACAAAAACCGCGCATAATAACCAGCGGATAATGTTGTGTTTATCTAAGGTCAGGAATAAAAAGTATTTTACTGGTAGGGGGATATTAACCCATAGAGCAACGCGCCCGTTACACAGGCACGTTTTAAGATGTTAATGTTAAAAGAGAGGTTATGGCGTTTCGTCAACAGGCATTTCTTGACGGATACGATAGAAATCTGGCTTTAATCCAATCAATTGCGGAATGGTCGCCGACACGGCAACGGACGACAAGGTGCCAAATACCACTCCGGCAAACAATGCTATGGCGAAACCTTGTAAGGGTTGGCCGCCAAATATCCAGATTGCGCCGATAGTGGCCAGTGTTGTGCCTGAGGTAATTAAAGTGCGGGTAAGACTAGCTTGCACAGCACGGTCGACCATTTCGCTGGTGGTAAATTTTGTCTCAATCCGCATCACCTCACGCAATTTGTCACCAATAACGATGGAATCATTTAACGAATAACCGATAATGGCCAATACGCTGGCCAGCACGGTTAAGTCAAACGATAGTCCCAGCCAGGCAAATAAACCCAGTACCACTAATACATCGTGCACTAATGCCATCAGCGAGCCACAGGCCAGTCGCCATTCAAAACGCCATGTTAGGTACAACATCATAGCAATAGCCGCAACTAATAAGGCTAAGCCACCATCATCAATTAGCTCAGCGCCGACCTGAGAGCCGATATATACCGAGTCTTGAGGGCTGATGTGATAGCCGCTTTGACTGGCAAACTCGGTTAACCAATCTTTGTCGATAACCTGGGGAGCATCGTCTGCCTGACGAATGCTCCATTGTGTGCCGCCAGAACTGCTGCTAAGTTTAAAATCACCGTTGATGTGTGTCGCTAGTTGGACCTGCATTTGTTGCTGGTTGATGGCTTCAGATGTGGTAAATTCGGTCATATAACCGCCGGTAAAATCCAGTCCCAGATTTAAACCTTTGGCCACTAAACCCACTGTTGATAAAAACATCAGTCCCAGGGCAAGATAAAAGCCCATTAGGCGAAATTTTCCCACTTTATTTATGGTTGATTTATTAGCAACGTTCATAGGGTTTGCTCCTTATTTTTTACTGCTATTTGGGGTTTAACAATCTGGGTTAATACATGTGATACAAATACCCCGGTAAACATACTGGTGAGAATGCCAAGACTTAAGGTCATGGCGAATCCTTTGACCGGCCCATAACCAATACTGAGTAAAATTAAAGCGGTGATCATGGTGGTGATATTGGCGTCTAACACTGTGGCAAACGCTTGGCGATAACCCTCTTCTATGGCTAGAAAATTACTACGCCCGAGTTGCCTTTGTTCTTTAATACGCTCGAAAATAAGCACGTTGGTATCCACCGCCATGCCAACGGTTAACACTAAACCTGCAATACCGGGCAGAGTCAGCACCACATTGGGAAGCAATGCCATTAACCCCAACAAACACACCAGGTTAAGCACCAGGCTTACATTGGCAATCATGCCTAGTTTTCGGTACCACAACCCCATGAAAATCAAGGTAATAGCAACGCCAATCATCAAAGCCATAATGCCATTGTTGACATTTTCCTGACCTAGGGAGGCTTGAATGGTGCGTTGCTGCACTATGGTAATCGGCGCATCTAACGAGCCGGCCCGCAATAACAGCGCCAGATCAGATGCGGCTTGTGGGTTCGCCATATTGGTGATGCTAAAACGGTTACCCAGCTGACTCTGGATGGTGGCGACGCTGATGACTTTGCTGCTTTTGAGTAATTCATTGGCAGTGTTTTTGTGATACTCCGAAAATACCGTCACCATAGGGTTACCTATGTTGTCTCTAGAAAAAGCCGACATCTTTTTGCCGCCAAGGCCATCAAGGGACAAATTAACCATCGCCATACCCATTTCATCCCGCCCGGCATCGGCATTTTCGATATTTGAACCACTGAAAATAGGCTTAGGGGCGACCCGTAAGCGGCGACCGCTTTGATCAGTAAAGGTTTTTGCCCCTACCGTTCCACTATGGGCCAATTCATAAAAATCCAGTGAGGCGGTGGCGCCAATAATACGTTTGGCTAGTTCAGGATCTTTGACCCCTGGTAACTCAACGCGGATCCGGTTTTTGCCTTCACGTTGAGTGACTGCTTCGGTGATCCCCAATTCTTCGATGCGTCCGCGCAAGGTACTTATTGCCTGGGCCATAATTTGCTGATGAAATTGCTTGGTTTGCTGTTCAGAAAAAAACAATTTTCCGCTATGTGCATCTATGGGTGAATACTGCGCATCGGGCAGCAACGATTGCAGTGTATTTACTAAAACTTTTATGTTGTCATTTTGCTGGGCGGAAAAGTTGAGCGTTACGCTATCGTTGTCTTCTAGACGGGTAGACACACCATGTAATGCCTGATCATGGATAATTTGCCGTGTCTCGTCTTTGACATTCTGCAAACGTTCCTGGTTCGCTTGAACCGTATCGACTTCCAAGACAAACAATACCCCACCACTGAGATCCAGACCTAATTTGATGGGTGTCATACCTAAATTCTGTAGCCAGTCTGGTGCCGCGGACTGTGAACCTAGACGCACTTGATAATCATTGCCGAGCTTGGCTTTAAGTTGTTGCTCAGTGGTGGCCAATTGAACATCCGTAACATCAAACACTAGTTTGCTTTCGTTTTTGCTATTAATAACCTGCGTTACGGCCAGCTGTTGTTCCATTGCCCAATCACGGAGCTCCTTGGTATTGGGCAGTGGTTGAGTTGGATTAACTGAGCTGATCAGCAAAGCATTGTGGCTGCCGTAAAGGGTTGGAAGGGCATTGATAGCCAGTATCAAGACGGTGCTAATGATCACTAATAGTTGCCAAGTATACTTGGGCTTTTTATTGGTATTACGCATATATATTCTCTTGTTCACCCATATGAACAGCGCCACATGAGGTTGCATCGGCATAAAACACAGCTGTGCACAAAGGGAAATCAGTACCTATTGGTACGGGAATAAAAACAAGACGCGCTGGGAAAGCGCAAACCATAGAATATATTAACTAAGGTAGGTAATGCTGCCGGTATAAAGGTTGTTGCCATCTTTCCAACCAGTTACCCGATTGTGTTTATTTGATGGGGTTGATCGTAAATACCAGGGTAAATTATTGGCGGGGGGCACCAGTGTTAAAAAATGTTTGCGGGCACGGATTTCTGGCAAAAACTCATAGGCAAAGACAAAAAGTGGCTCTAGCTGGGAGGAGGAGCTAAACACTGTAACTGACTGGCGTTCAAACGGCGGTAAGCTGATACCGAACTGTTGCCAATAACCCAAGAAAACAACGGGATTGTGTATGTCGTTATGATTAACTTGAGTCTGTTCGAAGTGTGGAACAACGCTGACGGGACTGATAGTGGTATAAAGATCGTTTACCCCCCCAATAGTTGGAACGCCTGATGACCCTTCATAAAATGCAGCTGGTATGCTGTTATTAGCCTTTGTGTCGATGCAAGTGGCATAGGCAGCAGAAAACCCAAGTGCCAATGTCGCCAGCAACAGAGTCAATCTGAGACTAAATATAAATACGCGCCAACAACTCATATAAAATGAATAAACCTATGAACGAGATCCCAGCAATAATAAGGGCGAACGTTATCAAATCAAGGTAAAGATAGGATTAACGTAAAAATAATTAACCTTTGGCCGTGGTGCCGCTCGTGTTGTCTGCTGGGCGAGCTTGTAAATACTGCTGAGTAATTTTTTCAGCTGAACGTCCCGCCACATAACCACCCAGGCCAATTTGTAGTAGTGTCCAGGCATCAGGCGCCAATGGGTTGGGTAGCCAGCCGAAGCTGTCCATTACTACCAATAACAAAAACACCAACATAGTGATCGGCCGCCAATTACGCTGTAACCAAGATTGACCGGTGGATTCGGCGGTGATGATTGCGGTTTTATTTTCCAGTAGCTGAGACTCGTAATCGATGACCTTGGCCAGCAGTTCGTTTTCAACCGCTTTAATCTGACTTTGTAATTGCAACTTCTCTTCGACACTAGTGTGCAAATCATCAACCAACCTAACCGCGGGTTCAAAAATATTACTGATGAATGAAAAAACGTTCATATTGCTTCCTCACTGTGGTTATAAACAATACCGTTAAGCACGGTATATTTTTTTAAACGCCTCAAAGTGCAACGCGATCCGTTGGCCATAGATTTTTTTTTGGCCTTTACCGTTATATAAAGCGGCAAAATCTTCAAATGCCTGTTCGCGCAAAAAGGTGTGCATCGATTCGCTGAAAAAATCGAATAAACCCTTTATTTGGCCTTGGATCCCGCCACTGAATGCATTGAACATCTCATTTACCGATTGATAGCCTAAGCGCTGATAATGAAACCCCATGATTTGCGGGGCCCCCATGCTAATTGATAACATTGCGGCGTTTTTATCCAGCTGTTGCGCAAATTCAAATACCCGCCATTCCCCAGATTGTTGACCATGAAAACTTTGCCAGGGATCTTGAGACTCGGTCCGCCATCGATGTTCTGTCCATACTTTATCCGGGTTGTAGCTAAAGTGTTGTCTATAGTGCTGGGGATGGTGCCTGCCCCAGTAAGTCCAGAATTTGTGGTTTTCGAAACGGATGATCATGCGATCACCATTATTTTGTTCAAAACCTTTGCCCGAGCTTTCAACACATAACACCGCCAGAGCACAGCCGACATCCAGTTGTTTGTTTTGGCAGAGGTTTTCCAGCAGCGCCCCCCAGCGATTCCAGGTGGCGGCAACGGATCTCTGGTGAGGTTCTCCGGTAACGGTTAATAATGTCTGAGGTGTAAGTCTGGCAAGTTGAGCGTCTTGTTCAACTTGAGGAATGTCCAACAACTCTTCATGTTCTGCCAAGGATCGTTGTTCAGGTTCAACCTGAGGGTCGTCGACCAATAAATACTCACTGGCAACATAGCCCCGATTGCCGTTGAAGCGGATTTGGCTCCATTGTTGTTGTTCACCTTCCACCCATATTTGAGTATCGGCGGCCAGTTGCCCAAATAAACTGGCGTTGTTGGTCGGGGCGCTTCTTACATTTAAGGCATTGGCGATGACTTTGGCGTAATGCCCGCTTTGTGCGTACACCAAGTCTACATATTGAGCCAGGGTATAAGCCAGTTGGCCGTTAAATTCTATCTCTAGCCAGTCATTTACCACTGCCAGGGTCTTGATCGAAGCGCCATGTCCAACGGAGGCTAATGTTTTGGCCCCTGGATTAGGCGCGTCCCGAATATTGAGTAAGTCCGTATTAACCGTGCCGGTGAGACGCATCAGATCATTAACCGGTTGTAAATAATGGGCAGATACAAAACCAAAGGTACCCCCAAAGCGAAACTGTACCCAGGCGTCGTGCATTTTATTGCCGACTATTACCATGCCTTGAGTCAGTTGACCCACCACCGCGCTAGTCACAGTCGGCATGCTACGCACGTTTAGCAGGCCGGCGGAGACAGCGCCTAACATAACGATGGCGCATTAAGGTTTATCGGTACAGTGACGTCTAGGCTCTTCATAGGATTGACCAGCAGTAACGACTTGTTAGCTAAAGGCTTAGCAGATTTTTAACAAAATGCCATCACAATCAGGGGCCACAAGTATTATAGACTTAACCCTTAACCCTCAACCCTCAATTTAGCTTGTTCAAATAATGCCAAAACTGCCGGGTGTTTGATTTGGCGTTCCGGGGAAATTAAATACAAACGTTCTTTGATCTCATTGGTACGCCCTATGACCTTGACCTTATATTGCTGTTCCAGATGTCGTTCAATAGAAGTAGGCGCACAGAATACGCCGTAACCTTGTTGTCCGAAAAGTTTCATCAACGCGCTATCTTCAAATTCAGCCTTGATGCGAGGATTAATATTGTGCCGGGCAAACCAGGCCAGTAAATTCAACTTCTGGGCAGACTTATCCCCGGGGATCAAAAAGGCCTGTTGATGCAGGCAGTGGGGGAAATTGTCTCGATAGGGCAGGGCAAGGTGTTCGGCGATAAAAAAACTTAATCCGCGGCTACCGATAAGGTGATTGTAGGCCTTTACATGACTACCCGGTGCCAGTGGCCGATCTGAGAGGATCATATCTAAACGATTTAACGCCAGTTCCGCGGTCAGAGAATCCAAATCGCCCTCTTTGCACACCAAATGTAAATCATCGTGCTGGGCGATGCAGGTTTTAAATAAATCAAAGGCCAATATTTTGGGCACCACATCGGTGGCCCCTACCGTTAATACCTGCAACTTGGTAAGCTGCTGGTTTTTTACTGATTGCAACAGCTCGCTGCCAAGATTAAATATATCTCGGGCAAAACTGTAGGCCAGTTGCCCTTGAGGGTTGAGTCGTAGTCTTTTGCCCACCCGATCGAATAATTCAAAACCAAAATAACCTTCTAGAGTACGTATTTGCTCGCTGATAGTTTGCGGCGTGAGGTGTAAAATGCCAGCGGCTTTAATGATGCTGCCTTCTTTGGCCGTCACGTAAAAATAATATAGGTGCTGGTAGTTTAATTGGTTCATGGTTAATACTTATCCCACGTGACTATCAGGAAATACCTGTCTATAAGGCAACAACAAACGACTATACCTAATTAAGAATTGTGCGTATATCTATACGTCGCCATCCACCATAGGAAGTTTATAAACGTGCCAACATTTTTGAATAAGCTAATACATCATGAAGCAGCAGGCGGCGTACTCCTTGTGCTCGCCGCTACTATTGCCATGATATTGGCCAATTCGCCTTTATATAGTTTTTACAACGGATTGCTCGAAATCCCCGTGAGCATACGCTTTGGCGCATTTGAAATAGCCAAGCCCTTGATACTTTGGGTTAACGATGGCCTGATGGCTATTTTCTTCTTTTTAGTTGGCCTGGAAGTAAAAAGAGAAGTCCTAGACGGCCAATTGTCGTCCGTGGCACAAATTACCTTGCCAGCAGTGGCAGCGATAGCCGGGATTGTCTTTCCAGCCCTGATCTATGTGTGGTTTAACTGGCATGATCCTATCGCCATAAGCGGTTGGGCTATCCCATCCGCGACTGATATCGCATTTGCGGTGGGACTGTTCACTATTTTTGGCAAATTTTTACCCTTAAGCCTTAAATTATTTTTACTCAGCGTGGCAATATTTGACGATATAGGCGCCATAGTGATTATTGCTCTGTTTTATTCTCAGGATTTATCACCAGTTTCCTTAGTGGTGGCCGCTGCAGGTCTACTCGCTTTATTTATGCTCAACCGCTTTAGGGTGAGACAACAGGCGGCCTATATTTTAGTTGGTGTGGTGGTGTGGGCAGCCGTATTGAAATCTGGAGTGCATGCCACCCTAGCTGGTTTTATCTTGGCCTGGTTTATCCCTCTTAAGTTAAAAAATGACGATGGTCACCCTATGTTGCTGCATATGGAGCACAAGTTACATCCCTGGGTGGCCTTTGGCGTTTTACCCATTTTTGCCTTCGCTAATGCAGGTGTCGCCCTATTTGGAGCCAGCGTGGAAGATATGTTTAACCCAATCACCATAGGAATAGCGGTGGGGTTGTTTGTAGGTAAACAGCTGGGAATTTTTGGTATTTGCTGGCTCACGGTCAAGTCAGGTTTAGCCAAACTACCTGATGGCTCAACCTGGTTACAGTTATATGGCGTGAGCTTACTGTGTGGGATCGGTTTTACGATGAGCCTATTTATCGGCAGCCTGGCGTTTGAGGAGCAAGGACTGGCTTATCAAACCAGCGTGAAAGTCGGCGTATTACTGGGCTCTCTGTTATCGGCCTTCATCGGTGCAGCTGTTTTGGCCAGCTGTAAACCTAAAAAAGTTGATAAACAATCCCCTCAGACGATAAATCAGCTTAGCTAAGGAGTGAACAATGAATATGTCATCAAAGATACAATCCGCAAGAAAACCAATTGTCCTATTAACCGCCTTACTGTTACTCGTCAGCGTGGCTAACGTGCAAGCTAGGCAAAGTGCAGAGCCTATATGGCAAAGCTGTCATGCTCTAGGGCAGCAAACCGCGGGAGAAACCAGTGATGGTGGGGATAAATCCTCACTCTGCTACCAATATATCAAGGGTTTTTTGGAAGGCGCGGTGTTGACAGATACGCAAATTATGGCTCAATTGGCGCAGACAAATTCCAAGTCAGCATTTGCTCAGCGCGCTATTCGCACGCGGGTCGGAAACACCCGGGCAACCGATGTGGATACTTATTTAGCCAAGTTCTGTTTACCAGATACGCACATTAGTCATGGGATCATCAACGAAGTCGCAACAAACCTTGCCACAGATGATGAGGCCCAGCAACAGATTGGGCCACTGGTGTACCAAGCCGTCAAGCAGGCCTATCCATGTGATCCGTCCTAAGCCAATTGTTATTTGAAAGATAAACACCATTAGCCTAAATTCGGCAAACCTTGAGGGAATGGAATCCGTGGGAGGGGGCATTAATACGTCTTTAGGCCATGCTCTCATCAGTTGTCTCAACCAGAGCTTTGCGGCGTACCTGCCTGCCTTGCATAATTGGAATAACTTGGCGTACTAAAGTGGAAATGGTCGATGATAACAACCCATATCGCTGGATCGATCTAGGCGACAAAGAATATGCCAGTGCAAAGTTTCACCAGGCACTTAAGTTTTATCGCCGGGCGGCCAAAGCTGCCCCGTATTTACATGAGAGTTATTTGGGTTTAGCCAGAGCTCATTACCAATTGGGAGATATGCAACAAGCTGAAATCGACATACAAAAAGCATTGGCATTATCTTATGTGCCCGAAGACAAGGTGTTATACCAGGCAAAATTGCTGGCACTAGGGAAATAGTCAATTGAAAGCCGGTACGTCAGTACCTGAAATAATTACATTGTAGTGGCCGTTTTTAGCCTAATAACTTATCAAATGGCTAAGTTCAATATTTAACCTCAGTCAGAGATGTATTGTAACTGCATGATTTAAAGCTATATTTATTTAATTGGCATGTTAGTTGTAGGTTAATGGTAACAAAAACCTTATCTTTGATAACCTAGAGCCGATTAGTTAACTAATAATGTAGAACTAGAGAACGAAATAATTAGGTTTCTGGCAGTTCAATTATGCAACCATAAAGAGAATAATATGAAAAAATTTATAACACTGACGTTCACGGCATTATTGCTGACTTTCACTATGGGTACAGCTTCCGCCGGGGTTTATTCCTCTGGTGAAGTGTTACATGCGCAACACATGGATTACAAAAAACAACAAATTCTGGGCATGGTCGACGGTGCCGATGTGCAGCAGCAGTTGGTGGCACTAGGGGTAAGTAGCACCGATGCCAAAACTCGGATCGCTAGTATGACGGATAACGAACTCACTGCATTAAACGATCAAATGAATAATATGCCAGCCGGTGGCATAGTGGGCACTATAGTCACAGTATTAGTGGTGATTGCCGTATTGGATGTACTGGGTATAACGGATGTTTATCCTTTTATCCGTCCGATTAATTCATAAGTTTTATTGCAAACTAAGAGTAAATAAATTGCTGTATACACTCTTCAAAGCCGGCGTTTTCGCCGGCTTTTGCTATTTATTAGCCGGCTGTCAAGCCACCCCACAAACCGACAGGTTACTAGCCAATCACCCAGAGATACCAGCCCAACACCTTATCCCCAATGTGCCTTTTTACGCTCAGCAAGATTTTTACTGTGGGCCCACAACGTTGGCCGAAGTGTTTAACTTTTACGATCTTCGTTTATCACCCCAGGCTATCGCCCCCAATCTATTTATCCCTGAACTAGCCGGCAGTTTGCAGATTGAAATGGTGGCTGCTACGCGCCAACAAGGTCTGATCGCCTATGCTGAACGTGGCAACCTGGAAAGGCTGTTAACGCTCGCCAGTGAAGATATACCGGTGGTGGTGTTGCAAAATGTGTCCGTCTCTTGGTTACCTATGTGGCACTACGCCTTGGTCATAGGTTATGACTTAGACAAACAACAAATCATTATGCATTCAGGGGTTACCGAACAGCATAGGTTAAACCTCGCCACTTTTGAGCGCACTTGGGGTCGAGGCGAATACTGGATGATGGCAGCGGTGCCACCGACAAAAACCAGTGGGCAATTTACTCCGCTAAATTATACCCAAGCCGCGCAAGATTTGCTGTCAACGGGTCAGCTTGATGCGGGAATCACTGCCATGGAGCAAGCCATTAAACAATGGCCGGATTACTGGTTGAGTTATTTTTTATTGGCCAATCATTACTTGCAAGAAGACCCCCAACAAGCGGCTATGTGGTATCAAAAAGGTTATCAACATGCCGATGAAAACGTCCCTTATTTAAACAACTTTGCATTCACATTGGCAACACTAGGCTGTGAGGCCCAAGCGCATACCCTTGTTGCCAGAGGCTTAGCTCAGCAACCTAAGGATCCAAACCTGCTCGAGACCCAAAGCCAAATTGCCAAGCTCAGTAGTCGGGCCTCTGTGGATCCCAAGGGCCATCAAACCCCCATGACCAAGCCATGCCCACTAATTCACTAACATAAAAAACACTGATGTTACATGTGTTGGTATTGATGTTAAAACAGATAAAAATGCATGCTAATTACCCCTTGGTAATGGCTATTATACGGGGAGTTACTTATATCATCTGTATCTACTCATGGCGTTTGGGAAGCTGAATTTAATTCAGTGGCCGAGGAATTTATTGATAATTTTAATTCACAAAACCCTATTCCCGAAAAGGGGGCCGCATTTACGCTCATGCATCAAGGTCAAGTTGTGGTCGATGTATATGCAGGTACCCGTACCCTCGCAGGCGATGCATGGCAACAAGACACCTTAGTTAATGTCTTCTCAACAACAAAAGGCGCCGCGGTGTTATGTGTGGCCCATTTAGTTGATCGAGGCTTATTGAATTACAGTGATAATGTTGCCCAGCATTGGCCCGAGTTTGCGGCCAATGGTAAAAAGGAAATTACCCTGGCTCAGGTGTTATCACACCAAGGGAGCTTGAATGCTTTTCAAGCGCTAACTACAGCAGATGATTTACTTAATTGGGATGTTTGCTGTGACAAGCTCGCCGCCCAAATACCTTTTTTCACCCTAGGTACAACTACCTGTTATCACCCGGTGACTTTCGGTTTTCTGATCGGAGAGATTCTGCGCCGGGTATCAGGGGTTACGATTGGCCAGTACTTAAATAAACATATTTGCCAACCTTATAATATCGACTTTCATATTGGCTTAGGTGACATAGACAATGCCAAAATAGCAGATTTATTCGCGCCAACACGCGCACCCTATATGCCGAGTCAACTTCCTGAACATGTAATGCTAAGCATGACTAACCCTAAGTTACGGGCGGGTTTTATGCTCCAGGAGCAGACCCGCCGTGCCGAGCTGCCCGCGGTTAACGGCCATGGCACAGCCAACGGTGTGGCCAGGCTTTATGCTTTATTTGATGGGCGAGCGGGTTTACTCAATCATAAAACCGTATCACAAACCTGTACTGTGCAAAGTACACGAGTAGATGAATTACTGGGTTTACCTGTGCACTGGGCGATGGGTTTGGTGATCAATTTCAACATGAATACCTACGGACCAGTGCCGACAACCTTGGGGCACAGCGGTTGGGGTGGCTCGTTTGGCTGTCACGATCCGCTGAATCAGTTATCTATGGGGTATGTGTGTAATCAGATGAGCCCCGATCTGATCGGGGATGCAAGAGGGCAGAATTTGATTAAACAGGTTTATGCTTCGCTAGCGTAATCGCTTCGCGTACCGTCATTCATGACGTTTTGATACGGCATCCCAGCCGCACTGTGTGCGTTCTAAATTTATCCAGCCTTAGCCTGTGGTGCTCGGGGAGAGTTGAGTCGAGGAACAAAGCACTGCTTCGCTGCTGGTCAAAAAAGCCGACATTAACACCTTGCCACGAAATCCGCTTTATCTGCGTATAATGCAAGGTGATTTTAGGCGATTACAATTATACGTGCTCTTCTGAGGTGTACTTTTTATCGTGTCTTTGTTTTTGTTTGTATTTTAGTTTTTGTCTGACTGTTTTTCGTCGTCAGATTCAGAAGCCGTAGCTGCCACTTTGGTAATTATTTGTGGAACCAATCTTTCAGAAAATCCTGCCACAAATGACCAAAACAAGAATTTCCCCAAATCCTGCCCCGTTTCAGGGTAAGTTTTTGTAAAGAGGCTTAGCATAAACTGATCGTCAGGCCCTGATGTGGGCGGTGTAGGCATGAAAAACTCGGGAAATAAATCGCCGCTGACAATCTCTGACAAAAACAATGCGTAGAGCACAAGGGAAAATACCCCGCCAAATATAGGCACCAACAGTATTTGAAATCAGGAGCGAGTTAACAGCATGAGTTCGTCATTTGATACCTTAGGGATGCGCTGCTGGATGCTAACAAATCCGCCAATTATGCCGCATAAAAAACCTGCCCAGGTCAGCATAAAACGTTTTTCAAACAAAAAACTGATGCCGAAAAGGGTAGCAAAAAGGAGTACAGTTAACGCTGTCATTATTATCAGGCGCCTGGTTAATAAGTGTATGCGTTCAATACGATCCATACTTTTCTCGGGTAATCTCCATATTGGGAATTAATAGTGTAGTGGGAATTTATCAAAAACGAATGTTGTCATTGACAATACAAGTCGTTGTCAGGACATATTTAAATGGTCATATATGTTAATTCCTACCGTGTTAGCCCAGACATTTTTTTATGGGAGGTAAGGGTGCAAATCCTCAGAGAGCCCCACGAATAATTTATCTTAGTATCAAGTGCAACGTTGATTAGTGATTTGCATTTTTCATTTCCCATGGTGATTTAAATTCGTAACCCCTTCTGGGGCTGATATTTTGTAATGATGGTATATGCCCAGTTATTTGTTAAGCCGTCTAACAGGGAAGGATTAGCACCCCATAAAAAAGGGCCAAGTCAGTTTGCTGACTTGGCCCTTTTGGTACTGATGTTTAGCTGCTTATTTACAAAATAAAGCGGCTTAAGTCTTCGTCATCAACCAGTTTATCCAGATGGTCATTAACATACTGGGCGTTAATAGTCAGTTTCTCGCCGTTTTTCTCTGATGCATCGAATGAGATGTCTTCCATCAGCCTTTCCATTACGGTGTGCAAACGCCGGGCACCGATGTTTTCCGTGCGCTCGTTGACTTGCCAGGCAGCATTAGCAATGCGCTCAATCCCTTCTTGGGTAAAGTCGACATCTACGCCTTCGGTTTTAAGCAAGGCAACATATTGCTCGGTTAACGAGGCTTTGGGCTCGGTTAAAATGCGGATAAAGTCGTCAGCCGTTAATGCTGTCAGTTCGACCCGGATCGGCAGGCGGCCCTGTAATTCGGGGATCAAATCCGACGGTTTACACATTTGAAACGCCCCTGAGGCGATAAACAGGATATGGTCGGTTTTCACCATGCCGTGTTTGGTCGAAACAGTCGAGCCTTCTACTAAGGGTAACAAGTCGCGTTGTACCCCTTCGCGAGATACATCACCACCGCTGGTGCTGCCTTCGCGTTTGCAAATTTTGTCGATTTCATCGATAAAAACGATGCCGTTTTGTTCCAGGGATTCGATGGCGTTAAGTTTTAAATCTTCTTGGTTCACTAATTTAGCGGCTTCTTCTTCAATAAGCAGCTTGAAGGCCTCTTTGATCTTCAGCTTTTTCTTTTTCTTTTGCGAGCCAGATAAGTTTTGGAACATGCCCTGTAGCTGGTTGGTCATTTCCTCCATACCTGGGGGGGCCATGATCTCTACGCCAACCTGGGCCTGGGCAACATCAATCTCAATTTCTTTATCGTCCAGCTGGCCTTCACGTAATTTTTTACGGAAAGTTTGTCGAGTGCCTTTATCTTCGTTTTTTTCCTTTTCGCCCCACTGGTTTTCCGCAGACGGAAGCAAGACGTCTAAAATTCGTTCTTCTGCGGCTTCTTCGGCGCGGTATTTAACTTTTGTGGTTTCTTGCTCTTTAGCCATTTTCACCGCGATATCAGCGAGATCGCGAATGATGGTCTCCACTTCTTTGCCTACATAGCCAACTTCAGTGAATTTGGTTGCTTCTACTTTGATAAAAGGCGCGTTGGCCAGTTTGGCTAAACGTCGGGCAATTTCGGTTTTGCCCACACCCGTTGGGCCAATCATCAGAATGTTTTTAGGGGTGACTTCCTGGCGCAGCTCTTCATCAAGCTGCATGCGACGCCAGCGGTTACGCAAGGCAATAGATACGGCGCGTTTGGCGTCTTTTTGGCCAATAATATGGCGATCCAATTCGTGGACGATTTCTCTTGGGGTCATTTCTGACATAGGTTAACCCTTACAATAATGTTCGTGTTTGATGGAATACAAGCGCATGGGTAGCGCTCAATACTCAAGCATTTCAATAGTTTGGCTGTGGTTGGTAAAGACACATATATCACCGGCAATGCTCAGGCTTTTTTCGGCTATCTCCCGGGCTGAAAGGTCGGTGTTTTGCAGCAATGCAATGGCGGCGGATTGAGCAAAAGGGCCGCCTGAGCCAATGGCAATAAGATCATTTTCCGGCTGCACTACGTCGCCATTGCCGGTAATAATAAAAGATGCGGTTTCGTCTGCGACCGCTAATAAGGCTTCAAGTTTGCGTAACATACGATCCGTACGCCAATCTTTGGCTAACTCTACTGCCGCTCGGGTCAGGTTACCCTGGTGCATTTCCAGTTTGGCTTCAAAGCGTTCGAACAGGGTAAAAGCGTCGGCAGTGCCACCGGCGAAACCGGCCAGCACTTTATTATGATAAAGACGACGCACTTTTTTGGCGTTGCCTTTCATGACGGTATTACCAAGAGAAACTTGGCCGTCTCCGGCGATAACCACTTGATTACCGCGGCGTACTGAAACAATTGTAGTCACATGTAGTCCTCAATAGATTAGGGATAGTTGGTGCGAGATGAAAAGAACAAGCGCACTGGGATCCTGCAATTGAGTTAGATGTGGGGAGTAATCGAAAATTTTCAAGCTATAGCCGCCCCCTCGATGTCAGCTATATACCCGTCATCCTTGAAACTGCCTGTTTGTTGGCTGCACGCATGCGCATAACACGGTTGGCGCAACACGGTTGGCGCAACGCGGTTGGCGCAACACGGTTGGCGCAACACGGTTGGCGCCGTCATGCCATTCCAATGATTTTGGTATAGTTACTTATAGATTCCAGTTCCAGATCTTGCAGCCATTAATGCGTGCCCGTTGGATAGTATGCCTATGGGTTTCCGCCAGGCGTTTGCTTTCATAGGGGCCGAGGATGACCCTATACCAGCGACCAGAGCTGCCATCGCTGGGGCGAACCTGAGCCTCGAAGCCTTGAAACGCTATTTTTGCCTTAAGCTCTTCGGCTTGTCCCTGCTTTCTGAACGATCCGCATTGCATCAAATAACGTTTATCCGATGCTTCTCTGTCTTCTACTTCCACCTCGACACTATATTCGGGCAAGGTTTTGATAAATTCCCACTCTTCTTTGGGAATATCCGGCAAGGCTTCAACTTGCTCGGTCGCCGCGTTATCTTGTTGGGCGGCCGGATCCTCTGCTTTATCGTTAATCGACCATAAAAAATAGCCAAAGCTAGCAATCAAACCGATAGTAATGACAATTCTGATCCAGGGAAGGGAGCGTGTCGGTGGTGGGGGAGGCGGCTTTTTGGCGCCGCGGCCACGTGCTACATAGTCTTTGTGAGCCATAAAAAATTATTCCGAAATGCTAAGGCTTGAAGAGAGGCGGATTCTACCTTGCTCAAGCTATACCTCAATCAGAATTTATCGAATAGTTAAAATGAGCATCCCCAGGCTGGTTGAAAACATGCATGGCAAACCACTACATAAAATCCTGGGGATCCACATCCACTGACCAGCGCACCTTAGTGGCCAGTGCCAGGGCTTCGATATTCCCCATGGCTTGATGGAGGGAAAATTGCAGGGCTGCGCGGTTGGCGCTTTGCAATACCAACTGCATGCGAAATTGCCCCTGACGTTTTTCCATTAAGGCAGGTAGTGGTCCAATACATTGCACATGCTGGCTATGAGAAAATAATAACGCTATATCCAGCAACAGTTGATTGGCTTGGCGAGCATTGACCGACTGAGCTCTGAATAGGGCCTGAAACGTATGGGGTGGCAACATAGCTTGCTGGCGCTCTAGCAGGGCATAGCGGGCGAAATGGGAATAGCCGTTGTTGATTAAATCTTGCAGCAAGGGATGTCCCGGGTCATGGGTTTGTAACCACATCTCGCCGGGTTTCTCTGCCCGCCCGGCGCGCCCAGCCAGTTGGGTAACCAGTTGTGCCAGATGCTCTGCCGCGCGATAATCGGCGCTAAACAAAGCGCCATCCACTTCGAGTATCACCACTAAGGTTACATTGGGGAAATGGTGGCCTTTGGATAAGATCTGGGTACCAATTAAAATTTGGTATTCGTTGCTGTTTATTTTGTCCAGCATGTCATTTAGCCGGTTCTTGCCTCTGGCGCTGTCGCTGTCAATACGCACACTGGCATATTGCGGGAAGAGCCGGGCAATGCCCTGCTCTAATTGTTCGGTGCCCACACCCATGGCAACCAGCTCATCACTGGCACATTCCTGGCAACGTTTGGGAATACCTTTAGTACTGCCACAGTGATGGCACTGCAACTTATATAGCTGTTTATGTAAAGTATAGGCTTTATTGCAACCCGGGCATTGTTCAACAAAGCCACATTTATGACACACCAGCGCAGGGGCATATCCCCGACGGTTAATAAACAGCAGCACTTGGCTTTGTTGGGCAAGGTGCTGTTCGATGCGTTCGATCATGCCTTTGGCCAGCCCCACCTCCAGGGGCTGATTGCGAATATCCATGACCTGTTGTTTCGGGTGAGACGCACTGCCGGCGCGTTCATTGAGTAACAAATGGTGATATTTGCCATTTAAGGCATTGTTCAGAGACTCAAGAGAAGGGGTCGCGGTGCCTAATACCAGTGGGACTTTCTCTTCTGCAGCGCGCATTACCGCCAGATCCCGGGCGTGGTAGCGTAAGCCGTCCTGCTGTTTATAGGAGGCATCGTGCTCTTCATCTACTATCAACATACCGGGGTTGAGCATAGGTGTGAAAATGGCTGAGCGTGTGCCGATCACTATAGGCAACTGACCTGCTTGGCTTTGTTGCCAGACCACCAGGCGTTCATTGTCGGTTAAATTTGAGTGCAGGATCCCCACAGGTACATTAAAACGTTCCTTAAAACGAAATACGGTTTGCGGGGTCAGGCCAATTTCAGGCACCAGGATCAGCACCTGTTTACCTTGTTTGAGCACGCTCTCAATAGCCTGTAAATACACCTCGGTTTTACCGCTGCCTGTCACCCCTTCAATCAGAAAACTGGCATACTGGCCGAGCTTTTGTTCGATGCTGCTAATTGCTATGGCTTGTTCCACATTGGGTATAGGTTTGTGACCAATGTGCATGTGCTGTTGCCAATTTGAGGTCAGCGAAGGTTGTTTCTCAGTGTTTTCGATCAACTCCTTGCTTATCAAAGCTTTGATACTGGCAACTGCGAACTCGGCGGCAATGCTCGAATAGCTTGTCTGCCCTTGTTGCAAACGTGCCAACAACTGCTGCTGTTTAGGGGCTTTACTAAGGGTCTGTATATCTGTTTGTTTACCTAGGGCAGTAACCCCCAGATGACGGATGGCCTTGGGTTGGCTTGAGCCACCTTTGCGCAGCGCTCCAGGCATAGCGCTTTGCAGCACATCGCCTATTGGGTGTTGATAGTATTGGCTTAACCAGTGGCATAGTTTTAGTTGAACTGGGCTGAAAACGGGCGTGTCATCGATAACCTTTTCAATAAACTTTAGTTTATCCAAATGCCATTGGGATTCGGTAACCGTTTCTAGTACCACGGCAACCAATTTACGTGGGCCAAAAGGCACGAGCACGCGCACGCCTGGGGCCAGAGGCTGGCCTTCATGTCGATAATCGAAAAATTGGCGTTTAGGCACAGGTACAGCAACGCGTATAATGGGCATATTAAGGCAATGGTCTTTTTGTTTTTGAGCTTGAATTAGTTTTTGCTGGCTATATATTGTGCATAGGGCTTGATCAGAGCAAGGTGTTACATTAATATGCCCGGCTCTTTGCGGCAAGCCGCATTGATCCCTAATTTGAATTTAATTTGCGTATGGTGTTCGGCTACGGGTTGAATAGCGATACGGCCTGACTAAGAGGTAACCCATGAAAGAAGGTATACATCCAGATTATCAAGACATGACCGCAGTATGTTCATGTGGCAACAAAATCGTCGTACGCTCAACTTTGAAGAAAGACTTGAACCTGGACGTATGTTCAGCTTGTCACCCTTTCTACACTGGTAAGCAGCGTAACGTTGATACTGGCGGACGTGTCGACAAGTTCAATAAACGTTTTACTGCCCTTAACAAAAAGTAGGCAGTTATAACGTCGAATAAAAAAGCGCTCTAAAGCGCTTTTTTTGTGCCTGATGAAATTCAGCTCTGGCGACAGTTTAACCTGTTGAATCTAGGTAAATGATGCAGCTCTTGGGAGTGTTTTTTCACGGATTGGCAGGGAACAACTTCCCCCCAGCTTGTTGGTAGAACAACATGGGCTTGTTATCGAAAAGACCACTTTTACTTTTCCCAAATCGAATTTACTCGGCAGATATTTCAGGTATTAACTCTTGATTTAATTGTATAATTCCTATTACTCTAGAAATTGAGCACAGTATAATTCACGGACTTGTTGGCGGGCTGTGTTTACCCGTATATCACTGTCATTATTGATCTAAGTGACTTGCATAAACCTGCTCTGATCAGATATGTGCTTCAGCACTGATATGCTAGAGTCCCTCACTGTTGGCAAGTCCTAATAATTATAAGTGGGCCGGACACTCTCCAGACTCACAAGGCTTGTGAAAAAGCAGTTAGCAGCATTTGCTTCGTTTAACCCTACACTTTTTAAGGATCTAGACACCTATGTCTGATTTTCGTCAACAAGCCCTGGATTACCATGCCCACCCCGTGCCCGGGAAAATTAGCATTGCATTAACCAAACCGGCAGAGACCGTTACCGATTTGGCTTTAGCCTATAGCCCCGGTGTAGCCGAGCCGGTCAGAGAAATTGCCTTGGATCCCAACATGGCATACAAATATACAGCTAAAGGCAATTTGGTAGCGGTGATCACTAACGGCACTGCTATTTTGGGTTTGGGTAACCTGGGTCCGTTGGCATCTAAGCCAGTCATGGAAGGTAAGTCATTATTATTTAAACGATTTGCCGGAATTGATTCGATTGATATTGAAGTAACCCACAAGACCACCGAAGAGTTTATCAACACGGTGGCGAATATCGCCGATACCTTCGGTGGGATTAATCTGGAGGACATTAAGGCCCCGGAATGCTTTGAGATAGAGCAAGAGTTAATCAAGCGTTGTAAGGTGCCAGTGTTTCATGACGATCAACATGGTACGGCTATTGTTACTGCAGCGGGCATGCTTAATGCCCTGGAGATCCAAGGTAAAAACATTGCCGATGTGACTATCGTGTGTATGGGTGCGGGCGCCGCAGCCATTGCCTGCATGGAATTGCTGATAAAGTGTGGTGCCAAACGTGAACGCATATACATGCTTGATACCAAGGGGGTGATCCACACTCGCCGGGATGATTTAACTAAATATAAGCAGTTGTTCGCCAACAATACCGATAAACGCACCTTAGAAGATGCTTTGGATGGGGCAGATGTGTTTGTTGGGGTATCCGGGCCGGACGTGCTTCCGCCACAAGCCTTAAAATTAATGGCGGCGGATCCGGTTATCTTTGCCTGCTCAAACCCGGATCCGGAAATTAAACCGGAATTGGCTCATGCCATACGTGATGATTTGATCATGGCAACCGGGCGCTCCGATTACCCTAATCAGGTCAATAACGTGCTATGTTTCCCGTTTATTTTCCGCGGTGCATTAGATGTGCGTGCTTCGGTGATCAATGATGAAATGAAAATTGCGGCAGTGGATGCCATCCGCGCCATCGCCAAAGAGCCAGTATCTGCCGAGGTATTAAGAGCCAGCAACGTGGATTCTTTAAGTTTTGGTAAAACCTATATAATACCCAAACCGATGGATCCAAGGTTGCTACAGCGAGTCGCCACGGCTGTGGCCCAAGCAGCAATTGATTCGGGGGCATCAGCCCTAACCGAACTACCTGCAGGTTATATGCAAAACTAGCTAGAAATAAAGGCTATAAATAGGACGCTTAAAGCGTCCTTTTTATTGGGCACAGCGTTATTTCTAGCACACACCAATCAGCTTCCCAGCGGTATTTATCGGTTGCTTAAGCTTAATCCAGTTTGGCCGATAACTATTTTTAGCGTTGGACTTTTATTCGCTAGCCAAAAGTAGTCGCGCTTTGTCTGGGCAATGGCAGGTAAACCGGACTAACTGCTAAATATGCCTAAGCGCAAATGCTTTGTAGCTGCGTTATGTTTTTTACATCAAGATGTTAAATATTCACGATCAACGTGATCCCATAGCCTGGGTAAATATCGTATAATTTTTTGGAGAGCTAGATGCCTACTAACCAACGTCCCTGGGTTACCAGTGCCAACAAGGGAATGCAGATCACCTTTGCTGTGCTGATATTAATTTCGTTTGCTATCGCGTCAGTCAATGACACCTGGTTAGCCGCCATTGTCATTGGTTTGTCCGCTGCCGTTGTACCGATGATTTTTATCAAATTAAAACCCCAAGCGGAAATCACCCAGCACGTCGTGGCTATTGGGCTGATGTTATTTACTGCTTTGCAAATTCATCAAATGCATGGCTTGGTAGAAGTGCACTTCGGAATATTTGTATTGATGTCGTTTCTTGCCTATTACCGTAATTGGAAGGTATACATCACTGCAATTACGGTTGTCGCTGTACATCACTTGTCGTTCTTTTATCTTCAATCCCAGGGGGTGGGTGTTTACGTTTTATCCGAAGGCGGATTGCTGTTTTCGCTGATAATAGTACATGCAGCTTATGCCATAGTACAAGCCGCTATGCTATCGAAAATGGCTCAGAATAATCAACAAGAATCCTTGTCATCTATTTCTCTGACCAGCAGTATTGAAGCCATCATGGCTGACAAGCATGCCATTGATTTGAAAATACGTGCTGATAAGTCTATTAAAAGTGACTCTTTACACGCCTTTAACAGCTTATTGGAGCTATTTGATACGCTCATTATGGATATGCGCCGCGCGGCCCAGCAAATTGAAAGTAACTCGAAAACTAATCATCAACATAGTGAAAACCTCAATCATGCTAAGAAAAGGAGTATTGATGAGGTTCAGCATATTGAAGTGTCGTCGGCGGAGATGGCACAATCGACCTTGGCGATGACAAACGATACCAAAATTGCCAAAACAGAGTCGGAAAAAGCCCGGGAGAATACCCAGCAAGCCGAATTAACGGTATTAAAAACCCGTGAAGAAGTGACCAGTTTAGTGGTTAAACTTAACGAAACCAGCGAAAACATTCAAAAACTGGCGGCAAATTGTAGTGAAATATCCAACGTGCTTGAAACGATTAAATCCATTGCTGATCAAACCAATTTGTTGGCCTTAAACGCCGCAATTGAGGCGGCTCGCGCGGGGGAACAGGGACGCGGATTTGCGGTAGTGGCTGATGAAGTCCGCACTCTGGCATCTCGTACCAAATCGAGTACTGAAGAAATAAACGGTATCATCGGTAACCTTTTGAACTCGTCAAAATTATCCAGTGAGTCTATGGCCGATTGCCTGACTTTAAGTGATACCACCAATCAGCGCACCAACGCCGCCAGCCAGCTAATGACCGAGGTGCAAAATAATATTCTGCACGTGTATGAAGCGATTGAAACCATGTCGTTATCCTGTGACAAACAATCACAAAACAGTGACGTGATTAACAATGCCTCTGGCCAATTGAAGGCGATCAATCAGGATGAACAGCAGATGATTGAAGCGATGAGCAGTGAAGCCGGGTTACTGGAGAAAATGACCGAAGACCTGAACCGTCAGTTGGCAAACTTCCGAGTTTAATATGTTAAATAAACTCCTGCTCGTAGGGGCTGTTTCCTTGTGGCTGATCCTGAGTATCGCTTTTTTGGGTTATGCAGGGGTAAACCGTCAAGTTGAATTTGACTCTAAGGGCGAGCTTGAGCGTGCCGCATTTACCCAAGAATTCCAACACACGGCTGAAAAGGTATTTGTCAGCCGTGTGACTGGTTTAGCTAACAAAGTGGTGCATATTCAGCAAGCAGGTTGCGGCTGTAACTTTGCCAATAACATCCATGTGGCAAAAATCGACAGTACATTGAGTGACTTTGGCTTTTCACCTGAATACATACAAGCATCTGATTTACCTTTAGAATTTGTCGTTCCGTCTACTCCTGCTGTGGCCATATTTGATCACAATGCCCAATTAGCCTATTTAGGGCCTTATTCATCTGGGTATTTTTGTTCATCCAGCAATGCCATTGTTGATGGTTTCTTGTCCATGATAATGCGCCAACAACATTATGGCCCGTCAGTTGTCACTGATGGAGTTGGTTGCTATTGCCCTAACAGTTAACTTTCTTAGACGGTTTTTTGCACATTATTTAGCCAACTCCACTCGACATTCAAGCGCGAGTTCTATATAGTGCGCGCCTTTTGTACGGTGCGTTTGGCTGCTTTTAGTTAACACCTCGTTAAACTTGTAAACTCCTAGGAACTTTCTTTTGATATCTACCGCAAACATCACCATGCAGTTTGGTGCCGAGCCTTTATTTGAAAATATCTCAGCAAAATTTGGACATGGTAATCGCTATGGCTTAATTGGCGCCAACGGCTGCGGTAAATCGACCTTTATGAAAATCTTGAGCGGTGAGCTAACCCCCTCAGCAGGTAACGTATCGATCACCCCAGGCGACAAAGTGGGCACCTTGAGTCAAGACCAATTCGCCTTTGAAGAATATTCCGTGGTCGATGCCGTTATCATGGGTGATAGCAAGTTGTGGAAAATTAAACAGAAGCGCGACGCGATTTATGCCAAAGCTGAAATGAGCGAAGAAGAAGGCATGGAAGTCGCACATTTGGAAACCGAGTTTGCTGAAATGGACGGTTATACTGCTGAGAGTCGTGCAGGTGAGATATTGCTGCAAGCGGGTATCGCCGAGCATTTCCATTTTGGTCTGATGAAACAAGTTGCCCCAGGTTGGAAATTACGGGTATTGCTGGCCCAAGCCCTGTTTGCAAATCCTGACATTTTACTGCTCGATGAACCTACCAATAACCTGGATATTTACACAATAAACTGGTTAGCCGAGGTGTTGAATCAACGCAAGTGCACCATGATCATTATTTCCCATGATCGGCATTTCTTAAATTCCGTATGTACCCATATGGCAGATATCGACTATGGTGAATTGCGTATTTACCCCGGTAACTATGAAGCCTTTATGGCCGCGTCTTCTTTGATCCAGGAACAGCTGCATACCGAAAATGCCAAGAAAAGCGCCGAAATTGACGAACTACAAAGTTTTGTCAATCGTTTCTCGGCCAACGCTTCTAAAGCCAAACAAGCTAGCTCCCGCGCCAAACGTATGGACAAAATTAAACTCGATGAAGTGAAATCGTCCAGCCGTCAAACGCCCTCTATTACCTTAAAGCAACATAGAAAACTGCACCGTCAGGCCGTTACCCTCGAAGAATTTGGACATGGGTTTGACGATAACTTCCTATTTAAAGACGGCAATTTAATTCTGGAAGCCGGCGCCAAACTGGCGGTTATCGGTGAAAACGGCGTGGGTAAAACCACCTTTTTGCGTTGCCTTATCAACGAACTTGAAGCGAATAACGGTGTGGTTAAATGGGCCGAAAATGCCGTCATTGGTTATTGCCCCCAAGACAGTAGTGCAGACTTTGATACTGATCTGAGCTTATTCGACTGGATGTCACAATGGCGCACGCCCAAACATGACGATTTAATGGTCAGAGCAATGTTGGGACGACTGCTATTTAGCGCCGACGACTTTAATAAGAAAGCCAAAGTGTGCTCCGGTGGAGAAAAAAACCGCTTGTTATTTGGCAAATTGATGATGGCCGATATTAACGTGTTGATCATGGATGAACCCACCAACCACATGGATATGGAAGCGATTGAAGCTTTGAATGTGGCGCTGAAAAAATTCGATGGTACCTTGATTTTTGTCAGTCACGACCGGGAGTTTGTTTCGTCGCTGGCAACTCGAGTAATAGAAATTTGCCAGCAGGAAATAGTGAATTTTCAAGGCACTTACAATGAATATTTAGCTAATCGCCTAGACACACAAAAAGTAGCCTAGGGTCTGTCACGCTAGTTGGCGGTTATAACATGGCTGTAAGAGCAGATGGTTACTATCACTTATCTGCTTACAGCCACTAGTCTGGATCGTCGTCGCTGGTCTTTTTGCGCATGTCTGTTAAGACTTGTTCACAGCATTTGCACTGTTGCAAGATGACCATAAAAGCATTTTTTATCCGCTCAGTACTTGCGTGGTCTTCAATTAACATATTACCCAGTTCGGCGTGCAAGGCGATGCTGTTTAGTGGGTTTCGTACGTTGTGGATAAATTTTTTAAACTCTGGTGGTTCGATACTTTTCATTACTCAATCTGCCTTGGGTTATAGAGCTACTTCGCTACCAGTTTTAGCCTCAACTGTGCTGTAGCTAACACAATTTTTTCCGTTATGTTTAGCCTTATATAATTGTTGATCCGCCTGGTCAACAAAAGCGTCTAGCGTGAAATCTTGGTGTTCTTGATGTTTTGCTTCAAACACCGCCAGCCCTATACTGACAGTCACTATTTTGTGGGTCGACACACCGGCGTTTTCAATTTTAAGTTGTCGTATACGATCTAATAGCATGTTTGCAACCACTAAACCCCCGTCTGCATCTGTATCTGGCAGGATAACGGCAAACTCTTCTCCACCGTAGCGGCCGACAATGTCTGTCTCTCTGCGGCGCACCGACATGATAGTATGGGCAATCTGTTTCAAACATTGATCGCCTTTAACATGTCCATAGGTATCATTATAAGCTTTAAAGTCATCGATATCGATCATCAGCAAGGTCAAACAATGGCCATACCTTATGGTTGATGCATAGTGTTGTAGCAACATGGTGTCCAATTGACGACGATTCGATGCGCCAGTTAAGCCATCTACGCAGGACAAAATTTCCAGCTGTTTACGATAATAAATCAATTCCATATGGTTTCTTACCCGTGCCCGCAAAATAGTCAGATTTACCGGTTTGACTACATAATCTACCGCTCCGAGAAGCAGACCTTTGGCCTCTTCGTCGGAACTATCTGCAGCGGTGACAAAGATAATGGGGATGTGTGCAGTGATAGGATTGGATTTAAGCGCCGTGCAGGCTTCGTAACCGTTCATAACCGGCATGTCAACATCTAGCAGGATCAGATCGACGTTTTGCTGAGTGGCATAATTGATGGCGTCTTTGGCATTATCTTGTAATACCACATGATATTGGAATTCGAACAGGGCGTTCATTGCCTGCAAGTTACTTTGATAGTCATCTACGACCATAAGAGTCTGTTTATTCAATTCACTATTTTGAATAGATGGACCCAAATTCCCTTCCATATACAGGCTAGGTGATTCAGATTTGGTCATTGGGGTACTCTCCAAGATAAAACCTTAAGTAAAATGGTGATCGAAAGGTTATAACTTTGCAGATAAAGTGCCAACTTATCAATTAATGACTAAAACCTTGATACCCATTGGCTTTGCTTTGTTTTTGTAAGCTTTCGACCGAAAAGTTTATTACCCTGATAGTCAAATTATTTTGTAGTCTTTACAAACTGCGCGGAATATATTCTTGGCCGAGGCCGCATTTCCCGAGAATTTTCGTAAACACCCATAAGTTAACTCTGTTTGCTATGGGGCTAATTTGTTATGTTAAAAGAAAAGCGAGAATACTATGCCTAATCGCCGGGATTTACTTAAAACTCTGGTCATTTCTGCTCTTTCCAGTGTCATGGCGCCCATAGCTCTAGGTAAAAATTTAACCGCCAATACCCCACAACGAGAGATACCTCACAAGCCAGCGCGTTTGCGCACCGGGCAAACTATCGGACTCATCGCACCCAGCAGTAATACCTGGGAAGATGAGGAAATACAATTTGCGATAGATATCCTGAACTCGTTTGGATTTAAGGTCAAATCGGGCCAGCACCTAATGCAACGCTGGGGATATTTAGCCGGCAATGATCGAGATCGGGCGGCGGATATTAACCACATGTTCGCAGATAAACAGGTCGATGGTATTTTTTGTTTGCGCGGCGGGTATGGCTCACCGCGTTTATTACCTTATCTGGATTACCCGCTGATAGCCAAAAACCCCAAAGTATTGCTCGGTTATAGCGATGTGACGGCGTTGCTGAACGCTATTTACGCTCGCTGCGCCTTGGTGACGTTTCATGGTCCTATTGCCAAACAAAATTTCAGCGATTACACCCTCGCCCGTTTTAAAGAAGTGTTATTCAATCCACAAGCGCCCATCAACTTGGCTATGCCTCCACCTTTTGAGGCCAAAGAAGGCCAAGCGGACCAAGATAATCGTTTGATCACTGTTAGCCCGGGCCAGGCGAGCGGTGTATTAATAGGCGGTAACTTGTCACTTATGGTCAAGCTGGTTGGCAGCCCTTATGAGCCCGATTACCGTAATAAAATTCTATTTTTGGAGGATGTGGAAGAAGCACCTTACCGGATAGACGGAATGTTAACCCACCTCATCTTAGCGGGTCGGCTAGACAAGGTAGCCGGGGTGGTATTTGGTAAATGCACGGATTGCGAAGCCAGTAGCCCACCATCTTTTAGCATAGAGCATGTATTAAAAGACCGTTTAGGCGCTTTGGATGTGCCGGTGTTGTCCGGGGTGATGATAGGCCATGTGGAAGATATGGCCACGATTCCCATAGGAGCCGTGGCGACTCTGGATGCAAGTGCCAAACGTTTGCAGCTAATGGAAGAGGCAGTTATCTAGATCTAGTCATTCCGAAATTGATTAATATTTTATAAATATTATGTAAGTGAATACTTACATTCTTTCTACGGCTTATATTATTGGGCTCATTAACGCACAGGCTGCCCAAATCGAAAAAATGAAACACAGGTAAGTTAGGCGGGTTTTAACGGCGTTGATTGTTGGCCGCCTATCTGGCCGAGTTTTAAAATAATTTATTCTTAATATAATGCTGATCCAATAATAGATATTTACAATTGCGGTGCGGCTGGTTAATGTTTAACTAACCACAGCTACTAGAAAATTTCATGATCACCACCGCTTTTTCTTACATTACCGCGCTACTTTTTATAGCGGGCTCCTTGACCCTGCTGGAACAAAAAAATCGCTGGAAACTTTTTGAATACCTGCCCGCCATAGTGCTGCTGTACTTTAGTGTCATGCTCTTTTCGACCCTGGGTTTGTGGCAAAAAACCGAATCGATCAATGGTGCCTATCAAACGCTTAAAACCAACTTGTTGCCTGCCATGATATTCCTGATGTTGCTGGATGCAGACTTGCGCCAAATAGGTAAATTAGGCAGCAAAATGCTATTGGCGTTTTTTGCCGCGGCTTTAAGTATTGGTTTCGCCTTTGTGTTGGCGTTCTCCCTGTTTTATCCATATTTACAGCCTGAGGCTTGGAAGACGTTCGCCGCTTTAAGCGGCAGCTGGATGGGGGGCACGGGCAATATGGCTGCGGTGCAGGCCGCACTAAACGTCCCTGATGCCAGTATGGGTTACACCTTGTTAATCGATTCTATTGATTACGCCATGTGGGTCATGTTTTTGTTGGCCCTGGTACCCTTCGCCAAACGATTTAACCATTGGGTCGGGGCCGACAGTAAACTGTTGGAAC
Organism: Paraglaciecola sp. IT1134; assembly: GCF_058068185.1. Lineage (NCBI taxonomy): Bacteria > Pseudomonadati > Pseudomonadota > Gammaproteobacteria > Alteromonadales > Alteromonadaceae > Paraglaciecola > Paraglaciecola sp. IT1134. The sequence continues at coordinate 197,771 of NZ_CM176486.1, forward strand.
AGGTCAGTGCAGGATTGGCCCAGCGCGAGCCGCCAGTTGAAGGCGACAAAACCACCCAGCTGCTAATATTGCTATCCGGGTCTATGCTGGTATCTGTGATCGCCCAGACTATCGCTGAGCAATTACCCGTGAGTGCATTTTTTACCACCACGGCCTGGACGGTGATGTTGGTGACCCTGCTTGGGGTTATCGCCGCTATGACGCCCGTAAGCAAGATTTGGGGAGGTAAAGAATTATCCGGTTTGATGTTGTATTTAATCATCGCCCTGATCGCTTCACGTGCCAACTTCAACCAATTGACCGAGGCACCGGTTTATATAGTAATGGGTTTGGTGATCCTATTGATACATGGCGTATTAATGGTGGTAGTAGCCAAACTATTCAAACTGGATTTATTCACTTGTGGTATTGCTTCATTGGCTAATATAGGAGGTGTAGCTTCAGCACCTATATTAGCGGCCGCATATTCACGGGCGCTGATCCCGGTGGGCGTACTTATGGCCATGTTAGGTTATATAATAGGCACAGGGGGAGGCTTACTAGTGGGTCGAATATTGGCCTGGGTGAGTGTCTTGTAAAGGGGGAAAACATGAAAATTAAATTGGGTTTACTGATGATGATTTTTATTAGCTGTACAGGAAATGCTAAAACACCAGAATGGCATACCGATGTGATCGGTATGTCGATACAAAAACTGACTGCGGATTATTGGCTGGAAAAGTTACAGGGGCATCCGCACGAAGCCCCGCAAGTACTTATGACTCCAGACCAAATTGTGCAGTATAACCAGCAACTGGTTGCCACCAATCGTTTTGTCAGCGACCCCCTAAACATGCCAGAGTTGCTCACAGCTTATGCCTTGCGAGCCAAGATAAACAGTATTAGTAAACCTGCCAAGAGCCCGCGTTTTTACCAGGATGGGCACGAACTTAACGCCCAGGATTATCAGCAATATCAGCACAATATGCAGCTGGAAAACATCTCTAAGAGCAATCCTCTGCGCTTTGCGCTGGTAGTGCAGCGAGCGTCACTACGCACCTTTCCCACTTATGATCGGGTCTTTAACTCTGCTATGGATACGGATTTGGACAGATTCCAGGAAAGTGCTTTGTTCCCCGGGGACGCCGTGGCCTGGCTACACACCAGCCAAGATGGCAAATGGGCATTGGTGCAGGCTTATAATTATCTAGCCTGGATGGAGACAAATAAGTTGGCAATCGGCTCCAAAGATGTGATCCGGGCCTTTACCCAGGCCAGACCCTTTTTGTTGATCACCGGTGACAAGGTGCATACCAACTTTGTTCCTGAGCAAAGCCAGATCTCACAAGTCCAGTTGGATATGGGGGTTAGGTTACCTCTGGTTGCACCCCAGGAGATACCTGGCCTGATAAATGGACAAAATTCCTATGCTTCACATGTGGTTTGGCTACCAACGAGAGATGAAACTGGCCAGTTATCCCTGGTGAAAACCTTGATCGCCCGTAATCAGGATGTACATCAAGGTTATCTGGATTTCACTCAAACCAATGTGATCACCCAGGCGTTTAAGTTTCTGGGTGAGCGTTATGGTTGGGGCCACGACTTTAATGCTCGGGACTGCACCGGTTTTATTGGTGAAGTATATCGCAGCTTTGGCATCTTGATGCCCCGTAACTCAGGGGATCAAGGTCGTAGTGAATACGGAATGAACCAACGTTTTGCTAAAAATGCTGCCCTGGATGACAAACTTCATGCCATAACAACATTGCAGGTGGGGGATTTAATTTATATCCCCGCCCATGTGATGTTGTATTTAGGCGAGGATGACGGTCAGCCTTATGTGATACATGATGTCAAAGGTTTAGCCTATTTCAAGCCGGATGGGCGCTTGTATAAAGGAAGTTTAAACGGTGTGTCTGTCACGCCCCTGTTACCTTTGCGTCTGTCACAAGATAACAGCTACCTTGACCGCCTGTACAATATCAAGCGGATCCAGTAAACCCTTCCTCTCATGGCGGAAATTATAAAGTTATGAAAATTACTGACATTAGATTTGCCCGCAGTGTGGTGCCATTAGTTACCCCCTTTACTACTGCCATGCGCAGTGTGGACTGCATTGAAGACTTGATCGTGATCATCGAAACCGACCAGGGGATGCTGGGTTATGGTTCGGCACCTTCCACACCCGTAATAACCGGTGATACCCACAGTTCTATTTTGGCTGCCATTCGACAAATTTATTTGCCATTACTCAAAGGCCGGGATGTAGAGCAGCTTAGTCAACTTACTTATTTAGTGCACAACACCATGCAAGGTAACTTCAGTGCCAAAGCGGCTTTGGAAATCGCCCTGTATGATTTATGGGGCAAGTTACATCAGGCGCCCCTGTATAAATTATTGGGCGGCGGCGAGCCTACGTTACGCACTGACCTGACCATTAGTTTGGGTAAGCAGGATAAAATGTTAGCGGACTGCGAACGCGCTATAACCGCGGGTTTTGATGTGTTAAAAATTAAAGTGGGCAAGGATCTGGCGCAGGACATCACAGGGATCATAGGTATTTATCAACAGGTCGCAGGGCGGGCCAAGCTGCGCCTGGATGTCAATCAGGGGTGGAGTGCTAAACAAACCGTATTTGCCGTCCGCCAACTCGAGAGCCAAGGCGTGGAGCTGGAGTTGATTGAACAGCCGGTTAGGGCAGATGATATCGATGCCATGCGTTATGTTACCCAGCGCATTACGACCCCGGTGATGGCTGATGAGAGTGCGTTTTCACCTAAGCAGGTCATCGAACTTATTACCACTGGCGCGGCAGATATCATCAACATCAAATTGATGAAAACCGGCGGTTTGTCCAGAGCGCTGCATATTGCAGATATTGCCCAAACCTACCAACTGCCTTGTATGATGGGCTGCATGTTAGAAGGGAATGTAGGGGTGACGGCGGCAGCTCACTTAGCGGTGGCAAAAAGTACGACCATCAGCCTCATCGATTTAGACGGCCCAGCTTTGGGGCAATACGATCCTGTCATCGGTGGTGCCTGTTTCGACAAGGCTACAATTCGTTTGTCCCCTGGTGATGGCTTAGGTATCGAGTCCATCGAAGGCTTGAAGGACTGGGTGTAATGCTAACACCTGCCAGCGGACGCGGGCAGGATTGATATCGCCATAAATTGTCGGCCTCCGACAGTGTATAGCTACATTGAATTAGCCTCAGGAATAGAGTAATTGTCATTAATGTTATTTTTGTAATAAACTATTCTTTACCGCCTCTAGTACTACTTATTTCGGGCAGGGCTAAATGATAGGACAATATACGGGGTTAGACTGGTTAGTTTTTATCGCGTACGGTTTGATATTGATGGGGTCGGGTTGGTATTTCAATCGACGCTCCGCCTCGAGTCAGGATTATTTTCGCGGCGGAAATAGTATGCCGGTATGGGTAGTGGCAATCTCCGTATTGGCCACATCTCAATCGGCCGCAACCTTTTTGGGAGGCCCGGATCAAGGGTATCGAGGTGATCTGTCCTATTTAGCCAGCAATATCGGCGCCTTTCTCGCCGCATTTTTTGTAGCTCGTTTTCTGATCCCGCTGTTTTATCGCTATCAGGTTTATACGGTTTACGAATTACTGGAAAAACGCTTTGGTGAAAAAGCTAAAAAGCAGGCCGGGCTGATGTATTTATTTGGCCGGGTATTTGCCAGTGGTGCCCGTTTATACATGGCCGCCATAGCGGTATCTATGATTTTGTACGGTGACATATTGGCTGAGCACGTGATCATGGCGACCTGGTTATTGGCTGTCACTGGACTGGCTTATACGGTGTACGGAGGAATCAAAACTGTTATCTACAGCGATGTGGTCCAGTGTGTGGTTTATGTCAGCGCCGCCCTGTGTGTGGTTTATTTTTTACTGGCGGCAATTCCCGTGGAACTATCACAGATAATCCAGGCCCTGGCATCCCCCGCTCCCGGAGCAGGATCAAAGCTGGCCTTGTTTAAGTTTGAACTCGATTTTAGCTCAGCTGGCGTATTTAATATCTGGTCGGTGTTAACCGGTTTTGTATTGCTCAATATCGCCGCATTCGGCTTGGACCAGGATATGACTCAGCGCATGTTAACCTGCCGCAGCGCCAAACAGGGCAGCCAGGCATTATTGTATTCAATCGTTATGGTGATCCCGGTTATGCTGGTTTTTATTGTCATAGGTTTGCTGTTATTTATTTACTACCAGCGCCCGGACATCATGCAAAGTGGCGGGACCGACCAACTGATACCGACCTTTGAAGGCAAGCCGGTTACTATTTTCATGTATTATGTGCTCAATCATATTCCGGCGGGGGTCAAAGGTTTAGTGACGGTGGGCATCATTGCTGCGGCGCTGTCGACCCTCAATTCAGGCTTAAATTCCATGGCTTCGGTTTTGGTCCAGGATTTATATTTGCCATGGCAGTTAGAAAAGGGAAAAAAACATCCCGAAATTCACTATGTTAAAGCCGGACGTTTTGCTATGTTGTTAGTGGGTGTTGCCTTGGCAAGCATGGCCTGTCTGTGTTTTTTCTGGCAGCAATATACCAATATGCCGTTATTACAATTTGCCTTGAGCGTGATGGTGTTTTCGTATAGTGGTCTATTAGGGGTGTATTTTTGTGCCTTGTTTACCACCCGGGGCACGCAAGGCACTGTGTTAGCGGCTTTGATTTGTGGTTTTGTATCGACCTTATTGTTTCAACCTTACATAATGTCATTTTATTTACCGCTTAATTGGCAGTTTGACTTGGGCTTCACCTGGCAGTTGTGTATTGGCACACTGGTGGCATTTTTTGTTTGTATATGCCGCACGGTTAAACCACAACTCATTTGCCAAAAGGTAGCGGCGTGAATACTCCTATTGAATTTATTCTTGGCTTAGATGGCGGCGGAACCAAGACCCTGGCCAGATTGGTCTCTCTCAAAGACAATCGGCAATGGCAAAGTGTCCAGGGCGCCACCTCGTTAACCAACGATTATCCGTTGGCGCTGAAAAGTGTAACCGATGCCTGTGAGGAACTATTTTCCCTGGCTGGGTGTCAGGCACCGCAAGTGTCGGCAGTTTTTGGTGTGGCAGGTGCAGGTGACAGTCAGGTTGTTGGGCGCTTCGAGGCCCATTTATGTATACCCTTTGCCCATCTCGATATCGTATCTGATGCCAAGATTTCTTTATATGGTGCCAATCAAGGACACCCCGTAGCCGTCGTCGCTCTGGGTACGGGTTCGGTGGGTATGCGCATGTTGGAAGATGGCAGCCAACGTATTATAGGCGGCTGGGGATTTTGTATCGGGGATGAAGGTGGCGGGGCGAAACTAGGTTATCTGGCCGTACAAAAATTATTGCTAGAGCTGGATTGGCACGGTTGTAGCAAAAGCCGTTTAGGTCAACTGTTAGCGAGCCGGGTGGGAGCCAGCCGAGAAACCGCCTTGCAATGGTTGGCGCAGGCAAAACCTGGCGATTATGCGGCTTTGGCTCCTGAAGTGTTTGCCCTTAAAGACAAATGTGGTGTGGCAATGGATGTATTAAAACGACACATCCATATGGTAGAGCAACTGATAAACAGCACCCGTGGTGATTCGGCTTTGCCCCTGGTGTTATTGGGAGGGCTGGCCGGGGCCAGCCAGGCCCTATTAAGCACGCAGACGAAAGACCTGATTATTCCGGCTAAGGGCGACGCTCTTGATGGGGCCTGTTTACTCGCCCGGCAATCTTGCCCAGAGCCGCAATGGGAAATGATGTGAACCTTTATGAACCATGACAATTTATTGAGTGAGCTTAACCACATAGTCTCGGAAGGTCGCAATAGCGATACTTTGGACATCGATACCTTGTCGACCTATGAGATCCTCGAAAAAATTAATGACGAGGATCGAAAAGTCGCCATAGCAGTCAGATCTGTTTTACCCCAAATCACCTTGGCGGTGGATAACATAGTAACCGCCTTTGGTCACAGAGGGCGGTTAATCTATTTAGGGGCAGGTACCAGTGGCCGTTTGGGAATTTTGGATGCGGTAGAATGTATCCCTACTTTCAGTGTGGGTCCGAATATGGTGATCGGCTTGATAGCAGGCGGTGACAAGGCAATGGCGTGTGCAGTTGAAGGGGCTGAAGACGATAAAGTCATGGCGATTAATGACTTACGTAGGATTAACTTTAATAATAAAGATGTGCTAGTGGGCATTGCCGCCAGTGGCCGTACGCCTTATGTGAGCGCTGGCTTACAATACGCTGTGGATCTTGGGGCAAAAACGGTGGCTTTGAGTTGTAACCCCGACTCGCTGATTGCCGCTATCGCCGATATCGATATATGCGCTGTGGTTGGCCCCGAAGTGCTGACCGGCTCAACACGCATGAAATCCGGTACCGCCCAGAAACTGATCCTTAATATGCTCAGTACCGCAGCCATGATCCGGTTTGGCAAAACCTATCAGAATTTGATGGTGGATTTGCGTGCCAGCAACGAAAAACTTTACGCCCGAGCCATTCGCATTGTGATGCAAGCTACAGATTGTGATCAGGCTAGTGCGTCGACAGCCCTGGATCAAGCGGGAAGAGAAGTGAAAGTTGCTATTTTAATGCTCTTAACCCACACCACTGCCGATGAAGCTAGGCACAGCCTCAATGCCAACGCCGGCTTTTTGCGCCAGGCCGTACAAAAGCATCAATTATGAAAAGCCAACTCACAGTGGGCAGGTACACAGCACTCATATTATGTTTGTTAACCCTACTGCTGGTTAGCACTGGTTTGGCGGCTTCAGAGTCCTCCCAAGTCGGTGCCCAACGTAGCGCCTTATACTTGTCCAGCTTACAGGGAAAACGGGTTGGATTAGTGGTCAACCAAACATCCAGGGCAGGAGACCAGCATCTGGTGGATTACCTGATAGGGCAAAAGGTAAATGTGCAGCGCATCTTTGCCCCGGAACATGGCTTTCGTGGCGATCATGACGCCGGGGCCCTGGTTGATAGTCAAATCGACGAACGAACCGGGATCCCCATTACCTCTATTTATGGTCAATTTAAACAGCCGCCGCAGGAAATGCTGACGCAATTGGATGTGGTGGTATTTGATATTCAAGATGTGGGAGTACGCTTTTACACTTATATCAGCTCAATGCATTACATGATGCAAGCCGCGGCACAAGCCAAGGTAAGTTTTATGGTGTTAGACCGGCCCAATCCCAACGGCCGTTTTGTGGATGGGCCTATTCTGGAAACTAAATTTCGCTCCTTTGTAGGCATGCACCCTATTCCGGTGTTACATGGAATGACAGTAGCGGAACTGGCCAGGATGATCAAAGGAGAAAAATGGATAAAAGGCGCCGACGCTCTCGATTTAATTACCGTACCCATAGCCAATTATCGCCGGGGCATGATTTACAGTTTACCTGTCGCGCCCAGCCCCAATTTACCCACCGAGCAAGCCATTCAACTCTATCCGAGTTTATGTTTTTTTGAAGCAACTCCAATTAGTGTCGGCCGGGGCACCGATTTTCCCTTTCAGGTGGTGGGCCACGACCAGATCTTTCTTGGCGATTTCAGCTTTAGCCCAATTTCCCGACCCGGTAGCGCTTCACATCCTAAACTAGAAGGCAAAAAGCTCAAGGGTCTGGACTTGCGCCAGAGTGACATTCAAGGCTTGGATTTAAGCCTGTTAATTAAGGCTTATCAGCAGTTTAATAAACAAGAACAAATATTCTTTACTCGAATTGACTTTATGGACAAGTTGGCCGGCACAGATAAATTGCGCCTGGCGATTGAAGCTGGACAAAGCGAAACCCAAATCAAACAAAGCTGGCAGACCGACCTACAGACATTCAAACAACAGCGCTTACCCTATCTACTCTATCCTGAGTAACGCGAGAACTTTATAGACCGGAAATTAAAATGCATACCATTGTAATTTTGAACGGTCATGTTGCAAATCAGCAAAATCAGACTTATAAAAATAGGATTGTATAATATTGAACCCGGGTTCCCGGTACCCGGTACTTGGTACGCGGTACTCGGTACTCGGTACCCGGTACCCGGATAATGTAAATGAAAAGGAGTTTGCATTATGTTTCTCAGTCTTCTAGAAAAACACATAAAGACAGGTATTTTGCACTTGCACCTGCCTGACGGTCGGGAATATAGCTTTGGCAGTGATGGTCCTGAGGCCCATTGGTATATTCAGGATGTAGCGGCCATTCGCAGAATTGCCAGAGACTGGGAGTTTGAGTTAGGTGAAACCTACATTCAGGGTCACTGGGACGCTGGCAGTGCGGGCTTACGTGACCTGTTGACCGTCTTGCGCGCCAACTTCTCCGATTACCTTATGAACAGCGGGCTGCGCCGTTTGGGGATTCTATTACAGGAGTGGAACCTGGTCGGGCGCAGCTATGAAAATGTTTCCCATCATTATGATGTGCCGGAAAAGGTTTTTCGTCAGTTTCTCGATCAAGAAATGTTTTATTCGTGCGCGTATTTTTCTCAAGACAACCTGTCACTTGATGAAGCGCAGCAGGCCAAGGCGAAACATATTGCCGACAAGTTACTGATCCGGCCAGGGGATCGGATCCTCGATATTGGTTGTGGCTGGGGCAGTATGGCCTTTTACCTTGCTGGTCATTTCGATTGCGAGGTAACCGGCATAACCCTGTCGAGGGAGCAACTGGCTGTCGCCCGTCAGGAAGCCGAAAAGCGCGGTATTGGTAACGTAAACTTTGAACTAGCCGATTATCGGGAACATAGTGGCAGCTACGACCGCATCGTCAGTATCGGTATGTTCGAACATGTAGGTCGGCCCTTTTATACAACCTATTTCAACCAGGTAAGAGATCTACTAAAACCCCAGGGAGTCGCTTTGATCCATACCATTGGGCGTTCTGGCCCTCCGGGGTTGACCAACCCCTGGATACGCAAATACATCTTTCCTGGGGGATCTACACCGGCGTTGTCTGAAATCGCCCATGCTGCTGAGCGTAGCGGCGTGCGTGTGACCGATGTGGAAGTGTGGCGTCTACATTATGCCCATACACTCAGGCGCTGGTACCAGCGCTTCGAGCAAAACCGCGAAGGCATCAGAGAGCTCATGAGCGAAGAATTCTGCCGTATGTGGGAATTCTACCTCGCCGTGTGCGAGTCGGCCTTTCGCCACTCTGATCTGGTCGTATACCAGCTGCAATTGGCACAGGAACATGGCAGTGTGCCTCTAACCAGAGATTATCTTTATTCCTAAATGGCAGATCCGACTGGTAATTTATATTTTTGACGAATTTCATTCACCAAACGATGGCGAGAACTTTGCAACCTTTCGTGGGGCGCAAATAAAGAACTAGCGGAATCCAAAAGATTTACAGCTAAAGTTAAGCTGTTAATTTGCTCCGAGGATAATTCTTTTGTTTTTGAAAGTTCGTTAATTTCTAGAATTGAAAATTCTTTAGCAGCAATATCTTCAGGTAAACCAGATTTAGTGCACAAGCCGTAGGTTCCTTGTAAAAAATGATCCCACTCTTGCTTGATGTGTTTATCAATACCCGAGTTTATGTTTATGCTGCTTGAATAGTGACCTCGGGCTTTTAAACGTTCAACGGCTTCTTTGTAGCGATTGGCAAATACTGAATAAATAATTTCAGCTGAGTTTAGCGATTGAATGATGGCTAACCAGGAGCAATAGCCTTTGGCATAATATTCTATTTGCTGTTCTTCGTCGTGTAAACCGAGAGATGATTCACTTTTCAAATTTAACGTTAACCTGTAAGAGCACGTAGGCATCAAACGTTCTGCTTGATATTTTAATAATTCATGTTCAGTGACTTTTGAGTTATCAAGCAGTTCTTGCTTGGTAACAAAATGCTCGTTTAGATATTTAATTAATTCCACTACCGTTGACACTCCATAAAAAAATCTACCGTCAAGTGGCCCGTACCCTATAACGAGGGAAAGCCATTCACCAGACGAACATACTTATATATCAGATTTTGCTTTTCGAATCATAACCGCCAATTCCGCTTTTATTGGCATGGTCTTAAAAGGGCTGACATTACTGCCACCTGTATTGCCTTGGGGTACCAAGCCAAATACCGTTTTAGTGGCAGCACCAACTATTCGAAAGGCTTGACCGAATACTTCTTTTGCATAATGGTTGCGTAGCGCCCAGGCCAGCATAGAGGCATGAACCCTCACATGCCAATAGGTGGATCCCTGTCCGATCACATGAGCCCGTTCCAAGTGCCAAAATTCTCGCTGGGTATTACCGGTTGATCTGGCCCGGTGAGCCTCAGCCAACTCGGCTTCAACATAGGGAGCGACTTTACGTGAAAAATGACTTTGCATATTAACCTCTCAAAAAGGGTAGGACGTGCTTTTGGTTGTTTATAAATCACGGCTTGCTTATCTCGCTGACATATACTTTTGATGGATGGTTTTTTGCCTAACAACTTATAGGGTTTGCCAGTCTTACTAGAAACCAGCGCCAGGTTTCGATAAGAATGCCTGTTCTTGTGGTGTTGAACTACGCCCGAGAACCACATTCCTATGGGGATAGCGCCCAAAACTCTCAATGATAGCTTTGTGTTTGCGCGCGGAGTTTACGTTAGCTTTTATGCCAAGCTCAGTAAAAAGGCTCAGGGCTTTGTCATGAATAGGCAAAGACTCACTATGCATAAACGGCATATACATAAAGCTTCGTTGCTCTGCAGTTAATTCAGAATCAAAACCTTTTGATATGGCATTTTGCGCTAATGCCAAGGCAAGTGGATCATAAATAAACGATTCAGCCTTACCCCGGTACATATTTCGGGAAAACTGATCCAGCACGATAATCTCCGCCAGACTGCCTAAAGGGTTTAACCGCCAGTTCCAAAGCTCGCATTTGATAGCTTGAGCGTGCACATCAGAAAACCTTGAACGAATTTCTTGATCAAACGCCTCATCTTTGGCGAACCACTTAGACTTGTCAATTTCATTGAACCAGAACTCTATTATTTCTTGGTACATTTGTGATCCTTAAAATCTAGCCAAGCCATATTTTTAAAGGGGGGTAATTTTGATTTTATTTCCACAATCTTTGTTACGTCGTCCATAAAGGAGGCGCAACTTTGATGCCACTCCTTTGGCTGTGTCTCGGCTGAGCCTTCCATTTGGCATGGTTCACGGGCTATGAACGCCTGAACTCCCCTACCACTGCATTGGTTTTCTCGAGCAGCAGACGGCCTTGACGCGACGACTGGGTGATGGCAATAAAGAGTATATCGATAATAAATTCCTGGGCGGTACGCGCCAGGATTGATGACAACCTGGCGGAGCCTTCTTCTGCTACTGAATAGAGTTTAACGTCTGCCATATCTGACACCGGTGTGGGGCCGAACCGGGTAACAGATATTATTTTGCTATTATTTTGCTTAGCTTGCCCGACCACATTAACGATCTCCCGGGTAGTGCCGGATTCGCTGATGGCGAATACCAGATCGTTTTCAGACAAGGTTGCAGCGTAGGCTAATTGGGCGTGTCCATCAGGTTCCTCGATGGCCAACATGCCGAGTTTCTGTAACTTATAGGAAAAGTCTTTGCCCACCAGTGCCGAGCCACCTAAACCACAGATCAGTATGCGTTTGGCAGACTTGAGATAGCCCACCGCCTGGTTAAAAGCCGCTTCTTCGTTGAGGTTTTTAGTTTCGGTTAACACCGCCACTTTGCTGCTGAGCAGTTTTTCAGACATTTGTAAAAAGCTATCGTTGAGGTTGATTTTGCCATGCAGATTAGTATTGCTGGGGGTGACGTTCAGGGCGTCTATCACGCCTAGTTTAAAGGCTGGGTAACCTTTATATCCCAGCTTTTGGGCAAATTTCACGACGCTGGATTGGCTTACCCCTACCACGTTGGCTAATTCTTGTGACGACAAATCGCGCACTGCATTAGATGAACTCAAAGCAAACTTTGCTAGTTTTAACTCACTAGTAGACAGTGAATCTTTGATTGCCTTGATTTTGGTGAATGTGGACATGAGGGGCTCTACGTAATATTTTATTTTTAAATTAATATCATTTTAACGAGTGAGTTAATAGTGATTAAAATTAAAACCCTGTAAGTTTAGCCTGTTATGCGCAAGTTGCTTGGCAAAGTATAATTTACCTTTTGAATTTTGGGTTTAGAGAATTATAAATTCACAGTGCGATCCACTAATATTCCTCACCAAAACAGGAAAAAATTTTGCCGTAACCAGGTTCTATCGAATGAATGGCTGTTTTTGAAATCTGTATAGCCAAAGGCAGTGTAGAACCTTAGCGCAACTGACTGTCTTTACTGCCCCGGCGATTAAATCCGCTCGAGGCGGTTTGTTGTTTATCGATTTCTGCTTGGCAATTAACACATAACCGCACGCCCTTAATAGCGTCACGTCTGGCTGGGGGGATCAGGTTCCCGCATTCTTCACAGTGCGTTAGGCTTTTACCAACAGGTATGCGACTGCGCACCCGGTTAACGGCATCCTCTACACTTGCATCAATTTGATCCTGTACTGCTCCGTCTTTTGACCAACCCCCTGCCATAATGTGCTCCTTAGTAAATGTGTCCTGTTTGCGTAATATGTTTATCCTTGGTTGACTACTGAGAATAGCAAAAGTTCGGTATTTTCGCTCTTTGTAGAGCAAAGCTAGGATGGACTTATTCTTATGGAGAAATACACGGGAATATAAGATCTGTGTATTGCTACCCAGGATGATTGGGCTGAATTTATTATGGACTTAGGCTTAAAACTTGGCGCTGACTACCACACCGGTATAGTTTAAACAGTCTTCAACCCGCCGTTTTTGCACCGGGCTGAGGCTGGCAACAGCCGTATATTGATAGGCGCTGTGCTCACTGCTCAACATTATTTCTTTTTGTGGCAGGTCGACTTTAAAGATAAAGGCCTGGGAATTAACCGCAAAGTGGTAATACACCCCTGATAAATAATTGATACTGATCTTAAGACCGAGCTCCTCTTCACATTCCCGTAGCAAAGCTTCGTGAATGGTTTCCCCGGGCTCCAGAGCGCCCCCTGGCAGGCCCCATGACTTTTGCCCATAATCGGCTTTTAACAACAGGATTTCTCCCCTTGGGTTTTGGATCACTGCGTGGCTGCTTAATCTAAACGTATCGTTAAACGCCATAACACTCCCGTTGCCAAAGTTAACTGATTAAAAAACGGCCCGTTTATGTTTAGTTGCCAATCGATACGGGCAAGGTGCCGCTTGCTTGTTGGTTGCCGGCTAATATTGCCGCCAGGGCTCGATATATCGGCCCCTCATATTGGGTGATCAAACGGCCATAATCATCCTGATATTGCACTTCTTGCAAATTGTAGCTAAAAGTGGCCAGTATTGCGTCAGCGTAAGGTGCATAGTCCGGCACATTATAAGGGCTACGCATACTGATTAAAATAGCCGTTTTATGTTGTTGTTTACTAAAGCGCATAAGGGACAACAGATTGGCTGCCTGGGCAGTCGGTACGGTGCGTTGGTGCTGTATATCGTCCATGCCACCTAGCTCGGCTAAACTCTGTTGCGGGGTGATATCGGCGAAAATCACCAATTCAGTTTGTTCGATCATCGCTTTGGCCTGGGAGGGGATTTCTACTGCCAGGCTCGAACAACTCAAGGTTAAGCGGGGTAACGTGGTTTTTAAAGCGTAGGTCATGGCCATGCATTTAGTGGTGTCGGGCATGACTAAGTGTATTTTGCTGACCGCCGGGGCTATCGGTACTACCTGTTGGTTTTTAATTAACACTACGGCTCTACTGGCCAATTCCTGTTCTGCTTGGCGGTGAGATTTCGCGCCCAGTATTTGGGTGGCTTGTTGGCTGAGCAAGGCGATTTCCTTAGGTTGCTCAGGTACTAACTCAAAGGCGTATTGCTGTTTTAGCCGCTGTATACGTTGCAGTGAATGGCGCATTTCGCTTAGCTTCAACCTGCCACCTTGCACTGCCTTGGCTACATCCCGGATCAACGTTTTAAGGGCCGGCATATCCGCCGGGCTACGCACGGTTATAGGCATCAGCGCAATATCGCTGCCAGCACTAAAGGTCTGGATCACGGCCTCAGCCGGCTCAAAGAACTGGGCAATACCCGCCATATCCAAGGCATCCGTGATGATCACCCCTTTAAAGCTCATCTCCTGGCGCAGAATATCTGTCAGTATGGTGCGGGACATAGTGGCGGGTAATATAGTTGTGTTGCCATCTATGGCGGTAAATTCTGTGTTGTCCAGCGCCGGATATTGGATATGGGCTGTCATGATCATGCCCGGGTCGTCGTGGTCTATGGCATATTGAAAAGGTTTTAAGTCTGCGGCTCTGATAGTAGCGGCGCTGTGTTCCACCCTGGGTAAACCCGTGTGACTGTCTACGCTGGTATCTCCATGACCGGGAAAATGTTTAAGCGCGGCAATGACACCTTGTTGCTGCATGCCTTGCAATTGGGCCAAGCCTAACTCAGCTACCATCTGGGGGTCTTCGCCAAAAGAGCGCACATTGATCACCGGGTTATGTGGATTAATATTTACATCCACCGCAGGGGCAAAGTTGAGATTAAAGCCCAGTGCCGCCAATTCTTTGCCTATCACCTGACCACTTAGCGTTGCAAATTTAAGTCCGTTTTGACCATAGGTTGCGCCAATAGCCATATTGCCACTAAAAGAGGTGGCCAAATGCTGAGGGAGCCGCACCACTCGGCCTCCTTCTTGATCGATAGCGATAAAAAGTGGCAGATGGCCCCCTCTGCGAGCTGCGTGTTGAAGGGCCAAGTTTAAATCCAGTATCTGCCTGGGATCTTGTAGATTCTCGGCGAACAGGATCACCCCGCCAATGCCGGTTTCACTGAGCATATTGCCAATAGCAGGCGGTAATGTGGTAACTGCTTTTTTGCAGCGTGTATTTTTGGGCTGCACCGGGCAAAAGTAGCGAATATCCAGCAATAATTTTTGGGCTATGAGGGCCTCAAGTTTGGCATCCGGCTGATAGCGGGTAGCGCAGGACACACAGACCAAGGCTGGGATGAAAAGTAAAAGATGAGGAAGGTATCGGTGATATCTTTTTTGCATATTTCCTTCCTAAAAAAATTTAACAGGGGTCAGCAGTCAAGTTATATGTTTAACCATAAAAAAGACACCAGGCAGTTCAAAGTCATAAAATATTTACCGGATTTAATGGTAGTGAAATTATATATTTATTGCCACTTGTCCTGTTGTGAAATTAAAAAATCCAATATTCAGCCCAGTGTTTGTCTTTACATGGTTAATAATAAGGTTTTTTTATTTATGCCTACCTTAGAAGGTTAAAAGGGCTTGGGGCTATTTATTTATGGCCGTCAGCTACACGCAAATGAGTCGCTGAGGTATGCACAGATTTCAAACCTACTTGCCGGAGCATGAAAGGTTTACATGAGTTATTATCCATACAAGCACCCTAAAGCTGGTTGCCCCTACTTTATATATGGTCTAGCGCACTAAGTTAAGCTGCGTGTCCCCCAGGGCGTGTAAATACTATATTCCATATATCTCCTTTACCAAAATATACCGCGATATATAAATTATCCTTATAATAAAGAGAAATTAAAATAAATTATTTACATTTCAGGCGGCTATGCTACGTTTAATTAGTCGTCGAACCTTCATCAGTTGTTCTGTTTGTGTGGTAACGGAGTAGGCAGGGTTACCAAATAAAAACAGTTCGTGAGGTCTGCGCTAGCGGTGCAAAGATACTGCTTTTATTGGGATGAAACTTGGGTCAAAGACAAACTCCCGATACCTTTCGAAGCTTAGTAAACGCAAAGCAATTCCATGAAAATAAATGGAGAGAACACAATGAAACTGAATAAAATCGCTCTGGTGTTGGCAATGTATGGGGGATGCTCACACGCATTGGCACAGCAGAGCACAGGTGAAGATGACGATAACGACAATAATATTGAACGGGTGGCAGTGACAGGCTCAAGCATTAAGCGAACCTCTTTAGAAGGTGATTTGCCGTTAACAATTATTAATAAAGCAGAGATCGACGCTTCGGGTATTACTTCAGCCGAACAACTTATGTTACAGCTCAATATTTCTTCTAATTCTAACGACAATCTATCGAGTAACGCGGGTATTGTAGGTGGTGAAGAGCGCGGAAATAACGGTGCCTCTAGTGCCAACCTGCGTCAGCAAGGTGTGGGTTCGACTCTGGTTCTGTTAAACGGCAGACGGGTGGCTACACATGGGTTCAAGGGCCAATCTGTTGATTTAAATTCCATTCCTTTTGCCGCAATCGAACGGGTTGAAGTATTGCGAGATGGCGCCTCAGCCATTTACGGAACCGATGCTATAGGCGGGGTTATCAACTTCATACTTAAAACTAATTACCAAGGCACTCAGGTCAGCGCTTTCACCGATGTGACCGAACAAGGTGGTGGTAATATTCATCGTTTTAACCTGCTTACCGGTGCTGGAGACTTAAATACTGATGGTTATAATGTCATGGCTTCTTTGTCGTTTAAAAAAGTAGAGATTTTACGTGGCACGGATCGTGATTTTACGAATACTTTTCAGCCTGATCGCGGCCTATCTCCTGATACACGTGGAGCCCCTTTCGCGTCGTTGAATGACCGAAATAGTGGGGGAGATGATCCCACTAGTTCAAATTATAATCTTATTGGCACTGGTTTGGTTGATCCCCTAACCGGGTTAGAGCAGGGCACACTCAATGTGTTGGCTTTTCCCGGTCAACCCGGTTGTGACTCGATTGAAAATATGGGTATTGACACTGGTGCTTTGTGGAATCGCTCAAACGAGATTTACAGCTGTGCCTGGGATTACCCCAGGGCATCGGTGCTCCAACAACCCGTTGAGAGCATCGATCTGGTATCCAGGGGAACGATGAAATTAAACAAAGATACCGAAGGCTTTATTGAGTTTATGGCCTCGGAGGTGACGTCAAACAAAGTATTTGAGCCAAATCAAATTACACCCTGGGCGATAGGTTCACAAGGCTGGTACCCCAGCACGGGTGAATCATATGACTATATCGCCAATGCGTTAACGGATGTTTATGGCGCAGAACAATTAAATATCGGAGCACCTATCGCCTATCGCTGGCGTTGTATGGATTGTGGATCACGTGAAATTGAAACCGTAACCAAGTCGTACAAGTTGCAATTGGGTTTGGATGGCACCTGGAATAGCTGGGATTACAAAGCAGGTTTATCGCGTTCGAGTAATGAGGCTGAATCTGAGCTGGGCAGCGGTTATCACTTTACCGATCTGCTAGCCCAGGGGATAAGCAGCGGTGCGGTTAATCCTTTTCTACTGGCTGGCGAAACGCAAAGTGATGCCGGTATACAAGCTATCGAGTCCGCGTCAGCCCGAGGGGTTGTGCTATTCGGTGGTGAAACTGTACTGACTCAACTCGATGCTTCGATTACCGGCGATACAGGGTGGGAATTAGGTTGGGGAGGCGACAGTATCTATGTGGCCGCTGGCGTTGACTTGCGAAAAGAGGAATACAAATTTAACGGTGATAAACGTGCAGCAGAAGACAGGCCCGATATTTACGGTGCACCATTTGATGATGGTAATGCCCTGGATAATGTGTCCCGTAATGTCAAAGCGGTGTTTGCTGAAGTCCTGGTGCCTATCACTGAGACGCTGGAGATAAATGCGGCCGTACGTTACGACCATTATACGGGTTTTGGCAGTACCACTAACCCCAAACTGGGCTTTAAGTTTACTCCACTAGAAAGCCTGCTATTTCGAGGCTCCTACAGTACAGGTTTCAGGGTGCCCTCATTTAATCAGTTGTTCAATGGCCTGACTGAAACCGCTTATACTGGAACCGATTTTGCCGATCCCAGGGATTGCCCAGATGGGATAGTAGATAACAGTAATCCGCTGTGCCAACCCATTACCCCTGTAACCTTTACCGGCGGTCAAGAAGACTTGGGACCAGAAGAATCCACGCAGAATAGCTTGGGCGTAGTATGGGCACCGATGGATAATCTGACCCTTAACCTGGACTGGTGGAAGATTGTTATAGATGGCACAATTCAAACGCCAACTCGCACCGAACTTATTGAAAATTTTGATTTATTCCCGGAAAATTTCCTGCGTGATGGCAGTGGTAATTTGGTAGCCATTGATCAGCGATTTATTAATGCCGGGGAGCGGAATACCAGTGGAGTAGAAATTGGCGCTAAATTAGATGGTCTGATAGCCGATGGGCGCTGGAGCCTCAACCTTAATGGCAGTTATCTAATTGAAGACAAAAAAAAGTTACTGGATAACGCGCCATTTGGGGACAATCTGGTGGGCACCCATTCTCGTGGCAATATTCCACTTAGATGGAAACACACCCTCAGTTTTGTTTACCAGACCGGTGATTGGCGGCATAGTTTGATCCAGATTTTCCGAGACGGGTATGAGGATGAAGTCCCCCCCGGCATTCAATCTGGGGAGATCGATCCCCCCAACTGGGATCCAGACGTAGACAGCTACACTATTTACAACGTTAGCGCGGCCTACTCAGGCATAGACCAGCTAACTGTTACCCTGGGTATTAAAAATTTGTTTGATACCGATCCTCCGTTCACCGCCCATCAAAACGATTTTTCTCCCGGCGCGGCATTTGATCCGCGAGTCGCGGATCCCAGAGGAAGAGCCTATACCTTACTGGCTGAATACCGTTTTTAGGCACAACAAGCACAGGCAGGCCTAACAAAATAAACATTTAGGCGATCAGATACATGTGACTGGTCGCTTTTTTTTTGATACTTGCAAATAGGCTGTTTTGCCGGGCTGGATTGTTATAAATTAAACATGATTTCCCGCATAATCGAGTATGTTTTTAGATTCACATTCGAAGCCAAGAGAATATTTATGACCTCAGCTGCGACAAACCATCGAATAAGCAAAATTGTCATTGCCGGAGGTGGTTCGGCAGGTTGGATGACAGCCGCAGCACTGGCCAAGGTTGTCGGCACCAAGCACTGTTCTATTCAAGTGGTGGAGTCCAAGGCAATAGGCACAGTGTCGGTAGGCGAGGCCACTATTCCGCAAATTCGGTTATTTAATTCGCTATTAGGCATAGATGAAAACGATTTTCTAACCGCTACCCAAGGTACATTTAAATTAGGCATAGAATTTGTTGATTGGTATCAAGCCGGACAAAGCTATATGCATCCTTTTGGTCCTTACGGGTCGAATATGCACGGCGTACCCTTTCATCATTATTGGTTGAAGAGTAAAAAAATGGGTCGAGCTCATGACTTACAGAGTTTCTGTGTAGAAGCCAGTGCCGCTAAAAAAAATCGTTTTATGCGTCCCCTAAAGCAAGCTAATTCGTCACTCGCCCAAGTTAATTACGCATTTCATTTTGACAGCACATTGTACGCTAACTATTTAAAGGATTTTGCTTTACGCCTGGGTGTTAACCACGTGGAAGGAATGATAGACAAGGTTAATTTACAGGCTGAGAGTGGTTTTATCGACTCATTATTGTTATCCGATGGCAAGCTAATAGATGGGCATCTATTTATCGATTGTACCGGCTTTCATGCTCGGCTAATTGAACAGGCACTTAATACCGGTTTTGAAGATTGGGGCCACTGGCTGCCCTGCGATAAGGCTGTCGCTCAAGCCTGTGGATCTGACCATACCCTTCGACCTTACACTATCTCTACTGCCAGAAACGCTGGCTGGCAATGGCAAATCCCCTTGCAGAACCGGATTGGCAACGGTCATGTATTTTCCAGCCGTCATCTTAGTGAGGATCATGCCGTGGCGATACTGCAACAAAATCTGCCAGGCAAGCCCTTAGCAGAACCCAGGGTACTTAGTTGGAAAAATGGCAAACGACGTAAAACATGGAACAAAAATTGTGTCGCTATTGGCTTATCTGCCGGTTTCCTTGAGCCTCTTGAGTCCACTGGCTTGCAGCTTGTCCAATCAGCTATTTCCCGTTTATTAAGCCTGTTTCCCGATCGGTCTTTTCGTCAGGCTGATATCAATGCCTATAATCAACACAGTGATTTTGAAATAGAACGCATTCGTGACTTTATAATTGCGCATTACAAGTTAACCGAGCGTCAGGACAGCGACTTTTGGCGCACATGCCGTGCAATGGACATTCCTCACTCACTACAAGCCAAGTTTGACCTTTATCAGGCCAATGGACGTATATTTCGGGAAAACAACGAGTTGTTTAATGAGCTCAGCTGGTTTTCAGTGCTCAATGGCCAAGGTTTGGTACCCCAAGGCTATCATTCGTTGGTAGATAATATGCCTGAAGATGAAATGTTGCAGTATTTAACCAATATGCGGGCCATGACAGCTGAGGCTGTCGCCAAAATGTCAGATCATCGGCAGTTTATTCTGCGCCATTGCCATGCTTAAATGCGCTCTTATGCAGCGGTACACACTGTTACAGGAAAACGTTACGCAACATTATGTGGGAGTCAGTTTAGCGATGCCAGTGTTTGATTCAATTTTTCGAAGACGTGGTTGGGTGCAGTCCAGGATAATTCTCATAGCAGCGATCATTGCTGCATTAGTTGGCTGCGCGACTCAATCCATTGAATTTATGCCGTCTCATAATTACAGTCAGCGGATCAAGTTTTTGGTGTTACATTTTACCGGGATTGATTATCAACAATCTGTCACTGCGTTGGTGGACGAGGGGGGCTTGAGTGCCCATTATTTGATCCCTGAGGGGGGCGATCCAAGTTACCCAGAAACCGAGCTGACGGTATTGCAACTGGTGGATGAAACGGCTCGGGCCTGGCATGCCGGTACAAGTTACTGGCAAGGGCGGGAAGATCTAAATGACCAGTCAATTGGCATTGAAATTGTGCATGAGGCCGATTGCATCTGGCAGCAAGACACTTCCGCCGCGCAGGGAGGACAAGACCTGGACCAGCAGTTGTGCCTTTTCGAGGATTATGATCCCAAACAAATTGAACTGTTGATCACCCTGGCCAAGGATATCTTGCAGCGTAATCCGGATATTACCCCCACCGCCGTTGTGGGCCATGCAGATATTGCCCCGACCCGCAAAAATGATCCTGGTCCGCGCTTTCCCTGGTATCGGTTATACCAGGCGGGAATTGGCGCTTGGTATGACAAAGACAGCGTCAAACACTACTGGCAAATTTTTAATCAATATTCCCCCCAGATCGGCTTAGTGCAGGCTGCCTTGCGCACCTATGGATACGGGGTGCGTGAAACCGGGGTGCTGGATGCGCAAAGCATCGATACCCTGGCAGCCTTTCAGATGCATTTCTTGCCGTGGCAGGTAACGGGCAAGGTAGATAGCAAAACCGTGGCCGTCTTGTTTGCTTTGCTCGAAAAATATTTTCCCGGACACAATAGCAAATTAATGACCCGCTACGTAGCCGAGCAATCTGGGGTGCCTGTGGCCCATCAGAATTTAAAATTCGGGCAAATTAGCCAGTTTTTCCCCCAGAAAGACCCCAGCACCAGGCAGTTGGTCAATGACAGAGCACTATTTAAAAGTTATAGGGGCGAAGGCCAGCTCATTATCGATAATATTGATGCGTTATCCGCTGATTTGTTTGTTAACGGCCAGAAACTCAATATCAAACCGCAGTTACAGCCCTACCAGCGTTACGTCTACAGTTTGTCCCGACGCACCAGAGAGGGTGACAATACGTTCAAAATTGAGAATGTTCAGCCACAGGGTAGCCAACTTAAGATCACGATTCCTTACCCCACATTGTCAGACGCGACGGCGGGCCATGACCAGCGTTTTGACCAGGTCGATGCACTTATCGAACAAGATGTACAAAATGGCTTCCCCGGAGCGGTATTGTTGGTGTTAAAAGACGGCAAAGTTATTAAACGTTCCGCTTATGGCTATGCCAGGAAATATGCGGATGGCGGAGGATTATTGGCGCAACCAGTGTCCATGCGTACCGATCATCTATTTGATCTGGCCTCCAATACCAAGATGTTTGCCACTAATCTGGCGCTGATGAAATTGGTCGCTGAAGGAAAACTGGATATTACCCAGTCAGTGAGTCATTACTTACCTGAATATACTTATCAGGGAAGAGATACCCGTTTGGTCAGGGATTTACTTACTCATACAGCCGGCTATGTGCCACACGTGAGGTTCTTTTCTCGTGATAACGCCCTGGGGGAGCAATTTTATTCTCAGGATAAGCAGCGCACCGAACAGTTACTATTGCGCCATGTGCCCTTTGCCATCGGCCGCCAAACAAAAGCGGTATATAGTGATATAGATTATATGTTGCTGGGTTTATTGGTGGAGCGTCTCAGTCATATGAGTTTGGACAATTATGTGGAAAATCAGCTATACGCTCCGTTAGGACTGCACAATACTCTTTTTAATCCCCTGCAAAAGAGCTTTGCAAAAACCCAGTTTGCTGCCACAGAAATCCAGGGCAACTCACGGGGAGGGCGGGTAGATTTTGACCATATGCGTGATTATGTGCTGCAAGGTGAAGTTCATGACGAAAAAGCCTATTACTCCTTAGGGGGCGTGGCAGGGCATGCAGGGTTGTTTTCAACCGTGGATGACCTAGCTGTGTTGGGGCAAACTCTGTTAAATGGCGGTGGATACGGCCAGGTTAGCCTGTTTGACCAAGGGGTATTAAGCCAATTTACTAAACCGGAAGAAGCAGATAGCAGTTACGGGTTAGGATGGCGCCGTGCAGCCCAGGGCCAAAATAAATGGCATTTCGGTCCTTATGCGAGTGCCCAGGCATACGGACATACAGGCTGGACAGGTACCGTATCTGTCATCGACCCGGAGCATGATCTGGCGATTTTTTTACTCACCAATGTCCGCCATAGCCAAGTGTTAGATGATCAAGATGGCCAGCCTGAATTTAGCGGCAAACAATTTGAAACCGGCAAATATGGTAGTGTGATCAGCTTGGTGTACGAGGCAGTATTAAATGCACCCTGATCGCCATGTCGGGTAAGGAGCGACCCATGACGGTAAAACCAGTGACTTTGACCATTAAGCTGCTTGGCATTGTGCTGATATTTGTCAGTGTTTCGGTAACCGCCGAGCCTTTAGAAAAGGTGGGTAATCCCCAAACTATACAGAAGATCCTGACACATTTTAATGTGCCAGGTGCGGCTATCGGGGTGATTAAGAACGGCAAGATCATCAGCGCCCAAGGTTACGGGGTAAAAGATATGCGTAGCGAGGCAGCGGTTGACCCAGACACCATCTTCAAAATCGGCTCCAATAGCAAAGCTTTTACCGTAGCGGCCCTGGCTCTTCTGGTGGACGAAGGCAAAATTTCCTGGGATGCACCCGTAATCCGCTATCTACCGGATTTCAAGCTGCATGACCCGTGGATCACCACCCATTTCACCGTCACAGATTTACTCACCCACCGCAGCGGCTTGGGTCTTGGGTCGGGGGATTTAATGCTCTGGCCTGAACCTTCCAGTTTCAGTCGTCAGGAGGTGGTACACAACTTGCGGTATCTCAAGGCAAAAGGGCAGTTTCGGGCAAATTACGCCTACGACAATTTGTTGTACATAGCCGCAGGGGAAATCATCCCTGCGATGACCGGCACCCCCTGGCAAACCTTTGTTCAAGGGCGCATTATCCAGCCTCTGGGCATGAGCCACTGTTATGCCCATAACCCGCCTGCCTCCGAGCAAGTAAACCTGGCCTCTCCCCATGGTATGGTGGAAGGCCGACTCCAACCCATTATTCGCCCGGTAGAGCCAGGTATTGCGTCGGTATCGGCTGCCGCTGGGGGCATACAGTGCAGCCTCAACGATATGTTGATATGGTCCGAATTATGGTTGCAGCGAGGTAAAATGCCTAATGACCAAATGCTGTTTTCAAGTGCCCAGCACCGCCAAATGTGGTCAGCAAAGACCATCATGCCATTAACAAATACTGACGCCCGCTACAATCATGGTCACTTTAGCAATTATGCTCTGGGCTGGCGTTTAAATGACGTAGACGGTTATTTACGGGTGCATCACAGTGGCTCTCTGGCGGGTATGTATTCTGCTTTAAGTATTTTTCCTGAGTTGGGTTTGGCCATAGTGGTGCTGACCAACCAGCAATCCGAGGGGGCACGCAGCGCCTTGATGTATCACATAATGAAACCCTATCTCGGGGATAGCAAGACTGACTGGCTAGAGGTTTTTGCCGCATCCTCCGGGTCTTCCGATGAGAATTTTGCGCCGCCCAAGGAAGAGGTTCACCTCGCCGTGCCCCCTGACTACCCTAAATTAGCGAGTTATTTAGGGGGATACCGGGATCCCTGGTTGGGACAGTTCTTTATTGAACAACAGGGTAACCGTTTGCAGTTGCGCTCAGACCGAGTGATAAAGCTGGTGGGGGGCATGTATCTCACCCAAGACAAAGACCGCTTCCTGATCAGGTGGGACGACCGCAGCCTGGAAGCGGACGTGATCGCCCAGTTTAGTCGCAACGAGCAAGAGCGAGTTCAAGACATGACCTTGATCCCGGTTTCACCAGATATCGATTTCAGTTACGATTTTCAGGATCTGAATTTAGTGAAAATTCTCCCTTAAGACTCAATGATCGGTTGGCTATTAAACCTGGTCCCTTGCCTCAAAAGATATTGCAGACCGCTGCATTTAATCCACTGGCTCTGTGGTTCAATGCCGGCGTTTAGCCCCCATTGAGCAAGTTACTTGTAAGTAAGGTGTCAAGCAGCTGTTGTAATAC
Source organism: Paraglaciecola sp. IT1134 (assembly GCF_058068185.1). NCBI lineage: Bacteria > Pseudomonadati > Pseudomonadota > Gammaproteobacteria > Alteromonadales > Alteromonadaceae > Paraglaciecola > Paraglaciecola sp. IT1134. Next base: position 222,478 of record NZ_CM176486.1, read on the forward strand.
AGGCTGCACGGCCTGCAGTTTGACGGGGTCGAGCACAAAATCCGCCGTATCGTCTTGTAAATAGGTGGCTTGTGACAGCTCCAGCTGAATGGCATGAATATGGTTTTGCGGCATACCAAAATGCCGGGTAATGTAACCGCCTTTAAAACGCCCATTACATACATGACTATAACCACTTTTGCCCACTACTATAGCCAGTCCATCCAGCAGTTGAGCGTGGCAAGACAAGCCGTCATTGCTGCCAAAATTAAAGTCCGGCAGTCGCCCTTTAAACAGCATAGGTACTTCGGCTGCGATACTGTGGGCATCAAATAAAATAGCATAACCAAATTTTGTTTTTAGGCGCTTCAGCTCCTGTTGTATAGCCATATGGTAGGCCAGCCAAATTTGCTGTTTATAGTGGTCCCTGTGCTGACTGGCCGGTTGTCCGCCAGGCATAAAAACCGGGCTACCATCAAACAAAACCTCGGGAAACAACCCCGTTGTCGGGGTGGAATAAAGAGGTTTGTCATCCACCGGCCGATTCAAATCAATAACATATCGTGAGTAGTTGGCCTGGATAAAACTGGCGTTGGTGGTGTGTAAAAAATGATAAAGCTGGGGAATATACCAATCAGTATCCGGCAGTTGGCGAGCCTTTGGGCTCAAACCTTTAGCCACCTCAGGGGTAAGCTCCAGTCCAGAGTGGGGCATACTGACCAGCAAGGGCGAATTACCTTGCTGCAAATCGAACGGATACAGAGTGTTATTCATGTAGTTAAGCGGCCTTTTTTGACCCGCACTTTGAGCAAATCGCCACCCAACCAATAGCTCAGCTCTCCTGGGCTTGCAATATCCCAGCACACAAAATCTGCCTGTTTTCCCACTGCCAGTTCACCCTGTGAGTCTTGTAGGCCCAGGGCTTTGGCAGCATGACAGGTGGCACCGGCCAGACTTTCTTCTGGGGTCAACCCAAACAAGTTGCAGGCCATATTTAACATTAAGCGTAACGACAATACCGGCGAGGTGCCCGGATTCGCATCTGTGGCCACAGCCATGGGTATTTGATATTGACGCAACAATTCAATGGGCGGTTTTTGGGTTTCATGTAAGCAGTAATAAGCCCCAGGTAACAATACTGCCACTGTACCCGCCTCGGCCATGGCCTTAGCATCTTGCTCGGTCATAAATTCCAGGTGATCCGCAGATAATGCCTGATAACCCGCCGCCAGGGCGCTGCCTCCTAGGGCCGAGAGCTGTTCGGCGTGCAATTTTACCGGTAAACCCAGGGCCTTGGCCTGGTCAAAATAACGGGCAACCTGGGCTGGACTAAAACCGATATTTTCACAAAAGGCGTCTACTGCATCGGCGTAGCCGAGGCGGGCGATTTCAGGTAATACTGTGTCACACAGGTAATCTATATAGGCATCGGCTTGGCCCTTGAATTCAGGGGGTAAGGCATGGGCGGCCAGGCAAGTGGTTTGGATATCCACAGGGAAAGCTTGCTGCAAAGATCTGGCGACTTTAAGCATTTTGACTTCGTGTTCCAGACTCAGGCCATAACCTGATTTGATTTCCACTGTGGTGACCCCATCGTTGATCAAAGCTTGCAGGCGTTTGGCGGCACTGGCGAACAGCTCATCTTGGTTCGCGCTGCGTGTGGCGGCCACCGATGAAGCAATGCCTCCACCGGCCTGGGCAATCTGTTGATAACTGATCCCATTGAGGCGTTGTTCGAATTCAGCGGCGCGATTACCGCCAAAGACCAGATGGGTATGGCAGTCTATCAAGCCCGGTGTCACCCAACCGCCAGCCAAATCATGGGTGGTTTTTGCACGGTAGTCAGGTAATTTATCCTGCTGACCTAACCAGGCAATTTTGCCATCCAGCACACCTATGGCACCATCATAAATAGGCCCATACTGGCTATCCACCATGGTTGCCATATGAAAACCAAACCACATAGAATCAAACTGTTTGACGGCCACGTTATTTATTTTCCTGCTCGTTGGCCATGCTGGGCAACAAGCCACTTGGCATCAAGGGGTTATGCACGGCTTCTTGCAATAGGCAATAAGCGTGTTCAATGTCAGCGGCGAAATAGCGGTCTTTGTCATAAAAGGGCACCCGTGTACGCAACTGGGCTCTGACCTCTTCCAAGGTCACACTGGTGCCTAGGGGCAGGCGGAAATCCAGACCTTGCACCGCTGCTAACAGCTCCACCGCCAGGATCCCTCTGGTATTGCCAGCCATATCCGTTAAACGCCGGGCCGCAAACGTGGCCATGGATACATGATCTTCCTGGTTAGCCGAGGTGGGTATGCTATCTACCGACGCGGGGTGGGCGTAGGATTTGTTTTCACTGGCCAAGGCGGCAGCCGTAACCTGGGCGATCATAAAACCTGAATTAACCCCCCCATTGTCCACCAAAAACGGGGGTAGTTTGCTTAAGCTGCTGTCAATCAACAAGGCCATACGTCGCTCTGATAAACTGCCTATTTCGGCAATGGACAAGGCCAGGTTATCTGCGGCAAAGGCCACAGGCTCGGCGTGAAAGTTGCCACCTGAGATGATGTCGCCGTCATCCAGAAAAACCAGAGGATTATCCGAAACGGCATTGGCTTCCACTAATAACGTATCTGCACTGTTTCTAATCTGTTGTAAACACGCCCCCATAACCTGAGGCTGGCAGCGCAGGGAATACGGGTCTTGTACTTTCTCACAGCCTACGTGGGAGTCAGCTAGCTCACTGTTTTCACCGAGCAACAGCCGATAGGCCAAGGCCGCGTCAATTTGGCCCTGATGACCGCGCGCCTGGTGGATACGCGGATCAAATGGACGTCGACTGCCCAAAGCGGCTTCAACCGACAGTGCGCCACATACCGTGGCCGAAGCATAGAGATCCTCTGCCTGGAACAAACCCTCCAGGGCAAAAGCTGTAGAAGCCTGGGTGCCGTTTAGCAGCGCCAGCCCCTCCTTTGGTCCTAAGGTAATGGGGTCCAGTCCGGCAATCTTAAGTGCCGCCTGGCCAGATACTATTTTCCCTTGATAGCGGGCCCGACCTTCACCAAGCAATACCGCACTCATATGGGCCAAAGGTGCCAGATCCCCCGACGCCCCCACCGAGCCTTTTTTAGGGATGCAGGGATAAACTTCCTTATTAACCAAGCTCATCAGCGCCTCTATCACTGTCAGGCGAATGCCGGAATACCCTCTGGCCAGGCTGTTGATTTTCAGCACCATAACCAGTTTAACCGTGGCGTCATCCATCGGCTCGCCAATGCCGGCGGCGTGTGACAACACTATGCTACGTTGCAGGGTTTCCAGGTCCTGGGCCGCGATACGTGTATTGGCCAACAAGCCAAAGCCGGTATTGATCCCATACACTGTGCGCCCTTGGCTGATCACATCATTGACAATCTGGGTACTGGCATGAATATCGGCCAGGGCAGAGGAATGCAAAGACATCTTAACGGGCTCTTTGCTAATGCGGCGCAAATCACTCAAACGCAACTGGCCTGGCTCTAGGGTAAATTCAAACATTCTATATTCTCCGGTTCGCCAATGATCAGCGTGCTTGTTTTTGGGTTGCCCGAACCATAGGCAGATTCAAGTCCTGTTCTTGGGCGCATTCTATGGCGCTGGTGTAGCCTGCATCGGCGTGGCGCATGACCCCAGACGCAGGATCGTTATGCAACACACGTGCGATACGCCGTGCAGCATCATCTGTGCCGTCTGCCACTATCACCATGCCCGCATGTTGAGAAAACCCCATGCCTACTCCACCGCCATGGTGTAATGACACCCAGGTGGCTCCTGATGCAGTATTGAGCAATGCATTTAATAACGGCCAATCGGACACCGCATCAGATCCGTCCTGCATGGCTTCGGTTTCGCGGTTCGGGCTGGCAACCGAGCCCGAATCCAGGTGATCCCGGCCAATCACCACAGGCGCTGACAATTCACCACTGCGCACCATTTCATTAAAGGCCAGGCCCAACTTTTCTCTTTGCCCCAGGCCAACCCAACAAATGCGTGCCGGCAAACCTTGAAACACAATGCGCTCCCGGGCCATATCTAGCCAGTTATGCAGATGGTTATCATCAGGGATGAGCTCCTTAACCTTAGCATCGGTTTTATAGATGTCCTGCGGATCACCAGATAACGCTACCCAGCGAAACGGCCCAATGCCCCGGCAAAACAAGGGGCGGATATAGGCAGGCACAAAACCTGGGAAATCAAAAGCGTTTTTCACCCCTTCCTCGAAGGCCATCTGGCGGATATTGTTGCCATAATCAAAGGTCGCCACACCCATGTTTTGAAAATCCAGCATGGCCTGAACATGGATAGCCATGGATTGTTTGGCGGCCTTAACAGTGGCCTCAGGCGCGTCTTTTGCTTGCTGTTTGTAAGTCTCCCAGCTCATGTCTTGGGGCAAATAGCCATTGAGCGGATCATGGGCCGAGGTCTGATCCGTGACCATATCGGGTTTTATTCCACGGCGCACCAGCTCGGGTAATACATCGGCGGCATTGGCGCACAGACCAATAGACCGTGGGATGCCTTGCTGGGTATAGCGGGTTACGCGGGCCAGGGCATCGTCCAGGTCTTTGGCTTGCTCATCCAGATAGCGGGTTTTAAGACGAAAATCGATACGGCTTTGCTGGCACTCTATGTTCAACGAACTGGCACCGGCCAGAGTGGCGGCCAGGGGCTGGGCGCCGCCCATGCCACCCAGACCTGCGGTAAGCACCCAACGACCGCTTAAATCCCCGGCGAAATGCTGACGCCCGGCTTCCACAAAGGTCTCGTAGGTGCCTTGCACTATGCCCTGACTGCCGATATAGATCCACGATCCCGCAGTCATTTGCCCATACATGGCCAAACCTTTGGCATCGAGTTCGTTAAAATGTTGCCAAGTGGCCCAGTGGGGTACCAGGTTGGAATTGGCAATCAATACTCTTGGGGCGTCCTTGTGAGTGCGAAACACCCCCACCGGTTTGCCGGATTGCACGAGCAGGGTTTCATCTTCTTCCAAGGTCAGCAGTGAGGCGACTATCTGATCGTAACACTGCCAGTTACGGGCGGCGCGACCAATCCCCCCGTATACCACCAATTCTTCTGGATTTTCGGCCACATCCGGATCGAGGTTGTTCATTAACATGCGCAGAGGCGCTTCTGTCAGCCAGGATTTGGCGCTCAGGTTAGTGCCTGTTGCGGCTCGCACTGTGCCACTGCGAAAACGCGAGTCGTGCAATTCTTTTGAGTTCATATTTACCCCCTACATACATGTATATACAAGTTATGTGCAAACAATAAAGCGAGTTAACGCCATGAGCAAGTTTTTTACAGAGTTTTAGCTAACATTTTTGGTTTAAAAACGCCCGTTAGCCTGGCCAGCTACCGACCAAAATGACCGAATAACTGAAAACGCGACCCAGGTGACAATAACCGGGCAGTGGTCACCAGATCTTGCTCCGACCAGGTACGGCGCTTGATCTGCAAACAAGGCTCATGGGGACTTATCTGCAACAGGGCGCATTCTTTCGCATTAGCCAATACCGCTTCTACCAGGTGCTCTCCTTCTGTCATGGGCGCCACCCTCATAAGGTAATCGTAAGCGGTGTGGCGAATAAAGTCCTGTTGATCATAATCTGGCGCCAGAGACGCATTGACCACTCTTTGTTCGAGCTGGATAGGTTGTTCGCTTTCAAAGTGTAGGATCGTTGAGCGAAAAATACCGTGATTGGTTCTGACACCAAGGTTCATGGCTTCCTGGGTATTGGCTTTGGTACGCACAAGTTCGATCAGTTCGGCCCTGTGAATATGCCCCCTGTCGGCAATTTCCGCGGCTATATTGTGCACTTCGAACAGGGCCGAATGGACCTTTTTTTCGGCTACAAAGGTGCCCACCCCCTGGTGACGGGTAAGCATTCCTTCTGCGGTTAGTTCCCGCAGGGCGCGGTTGACGGTCATGCGACTCACCCTTAAGGCCTGAACTATCTCGGATTCAGAAGGCACTCGCTGATTCGCCTGCCACTCACCGCTGGTGATCTTGTGAGAAATAGCCTGTTTGACCCGGGCGTAGATAGGCAATGGAGAATCTTCGCTAGCCTTAAACAGGCTGGTAATCATGCTTTGTTTGGCGTTTGCCATATTTTCGCTACCTTGTTAGTCAATATTCCCGGTATCTTCTGTGGTCAGGATCGGGTAATCCATATCAGTTTTTGCATCGGTCCACCGGCACCCCGTACCCGGTCACCACGTCACTGGTCTACAGGGCGGATTATACTGGCTAATTGATTATGTTGACAGTTAAGCTTGTCTATACAAGATGAGTTCCACTAGAATGAGAAACAAGTACATCAGTTACCAGGAGAAAACATGAGCCACCAGCTGTATTTTGTCGAACAGGCCTTATTGGCAGATGGCTGGGCGCAAAATGTGCGCCTGGAAGTAGAACACGGCTATATTAAAAATATTCATAAAAATACCAGTGCCGATGGCGCCATCAAACTTAGTGGCCCGATGTTGCCAACGGTGGCCAATGTGCATTCTCATGCATTCCAGCGGGTGATGGCAGGCATGGCCGAAGTGAGTCTGGATCCCAATGACAGCTTTTGGAGCTGGCGGGAGTTGATGTACCAAATAGTAGGCAAACTCTCGCCGGGCGATGTGTTTATCATAGCTCGCCAATTATATATAGAACTACTCAAAGCGGGTTATAGCCAGGTAGGGGAGTTTCACTATTTGCATCATGGCCCTTTGGGGCAACGTTATACTCAGCCTCATGAGATGTCGCTTCAACTTTTCGAGGCCGCCAATCAAGCGGGAATAGGTCTAACCTTATTACCAGTACTTTATGCTTATGCGGGTTTTGGTGGGCAGCCCTGCACAACCGGTCAAACACGTTTTATTCATGATCCCGAGCAATACCTGTCTTTGCAGAGAGCCTGCGAAGAGGTTATAACCGGGCACGACTTGCATCGCCTGGGGATGTGTTTTCATTCACTGCGCGCGGTGAATAAAGCGCAGATAACCGAGGTATTAAGCGCCAGCCCCGCAGATATGCCCGTGCATATTCATATAGCCGAACAACAAAAGGAAGTCGATGACTGTGTGCAATGGTCTGGCCAGCGACCGGTGCAATGGCTACACAACGAAATTGGCTTTGATCCACGTTGGTGCCTGGTGCATGCGACTCATCTAAGCCCCCATGAGGTTAGCTTAATAGCTAAAAGTGGTGCGGTTGTTGGGTTGTGCCCAACCACCGAAGCCAATTTGGGGGACGGTATTTTTCCCGCAGTGGATTTTAATCAACAACAGGGCAGATGGGCAATTGGCTCAGACAGCCACGTTAGTGTATCGCTGGTCGAAGAGCTCAGAAGCCTGGAATATGGTCAGCGACTTTTTGCCCGGCAACGCAACCGGCTGCACAGTAAAGGTCAGCCGCAGGTGGGCGATTTTCTTTTCAACCAGGCCCTAAGCGGTGGTAATCAGGCTTGCGATGTACAACTAGGTTTGGCCGAAGGAAAACGGGCCGATTTCATGTTGCTGGATCCCGACCAGCCTTTTATCGGCGCCAGTGCGCCCAAAGATCTTCTCAATCGCTGGATATTTGGCATCAGCGCCAATGCAGTCAAAGATGTCTATGTGGCAGGTAAACCAGTGGTACTCAATTTTCGTCATCCCTTGGAGCAATTAGCATGCAGCGAATTTGCCCAGTTGCTTAAACGGCTGATGGGTTAACTGGCTAATGGATAAACAGTTAACCGCCGAGCAAGGCACGTTGGCTAAATACACCCTTACAGAAATGCAATGCAAGGAGACTGACATGGCCTTATAGATATTTGATGAGTACTGTTATATGCAAGCGCATCCCATCCCTCGTTGCTATGCTGATACACGAGTGTAGGGTATTTACGGCGGTACCTGCGAAATTATGAAAGAGGTTGTTGGTAAAGGGCTTATAGGTCGTATTTAAGCCAAAGTCACTTTCAAGCTATATCTCGGGTCGCCTTAGTATGTTGTGTGAATAGTGGCCGTTTTACTCAAATAGGCCTTAAATAGTATTTTCAGTTTGTAATATCATGTTGAGCAATTGGTCTTTCAAGTACACACGTTGAACCTTGAGAGATTCAAGGAAGTCGTCTGCCACGGGCGAGTTATTCTGTTCTATTTCATGTATCTGTTTATCAACCTGGTGATATTCATCAAACAATTTAAGGAAATGTTTATCGTTCATTTTCAGATGACGAATAGTGTGATGGTGCTCGGGAAGGTCGTTAAGTAGGGTATGCTTTTCTAACGTCATGACGAGTTGCCTTTGAGATCGATTTACCGGTGAATGTTATGATGAACAATAATTATGCATAAAATTCGCTGACGTTCCTTGATCTACATCAGATTAAGCCCCCCTTGGTTTGTCTTGCCCGGCCGATTTTATGGTGAATGACAAATAGGCCCAGAATATTTTGGCAGCAGTTTTGAAGCAAAGGGCAGCATAATGTATTCGATTCGGTTATTTTCAATCATGAACAAAAGTAGAGAAGGTTGTTATTCAGCCACTGAATTTTGTTATACTTTCCACCAGTAAATACATGTGAAACCCAAATATATATTGGTGTATGTGGGTTTGATAAAATTAACCAAATTCACCTGTTTGGTGTTATTTTTATTTGGGTGTTTTGGATAAATTAGTTTTGATACGGAACAATAATATGAAAGTAATTTGCATTGGTGAGATGCTCATCGATTTTGTGTGTACAGATACAAATAGCGGTTTGGTAAACGGGGTTAATTACGTTAAAAAATCCGGTGGTGCTCCCGCTAATGTTGCAGCCTGCATCGGTAAGTTAGGTGGGGAACCGGTTTTAGTCGGTTCGGTTGGTAACGATCCTTTTGGTGAATTTTTGATTGAAGAAGTCAAAGGTTATGCTGTCAACACAGATCATGTGGCGACGTTATCTACGTCAACTACCTTGGCATTTGTATCTTTGGGTGATAACGGCGAACGCGAATTTGCTTTTAACCGCGGTGCCGATGAGCAACTAAGCCTGGATGATAAAACCATAGTCACACTGCTTGCTGATTCGATATTACATCTTGGTTCAGCCACTGCGTTATTAGGCGGCGAATTAGGCGACAGCTATTTACGCATCGCCCAGCAAGCCAAGCAAAACGGTAATATAATTTGTTTCGATCCTAACTTTAGAATCGATTTATGGCGCGGTCGCGAAGCTGAATTTAGAGATATCTGTAATACCTATTTTGCCTTGGCTGATATCGTAAAAGTCAGCGATGAAGAATTGGTTTTACTTTCGCAAAAAGACGATATGGCCGCGGGTTGCCAATATTTTCATGATTTAGGTGTGAAAGTTCTATTAGTCACATTGGGCCCGGATGGCTGCTTAATCTCACAAAATGCTCAGCAATACATCGTACCTGCCTACGAAATAAACGCCGTAGACACTACTGGTGCCGGGGACTCGTTTATTGGCGCTATATTATTCCAAATGGCGCAAAGTGAACCGGGTGAAAATTTCTATCAAGAAGACTTTAAAGGCTTTATCGAATTTGCCGGCAAGGTAAGCGGCTTGGTATGTGCCAAGATTGGTGCAATGACCGCACTACCAACATTGACTGAAGTAAACAGCATGACATTCGTGGTTAAACATAAAACCTAAAAAGTACTAACGAATCTTAGATTTAGTTAGTAAAAAGGGACCTGATGGTCCCTTTTCTAATTCGGTTTTGGTATGACTAGCTTTCAATCAATACTTAACAAACGCTCTGCTGTGTATTCATTGGTAATCAACGAGTTAACCAATTTGGAACGTAAAGCACCAAGGATTGCGTAAACTTTTTCCTCACCGGCAGCGAGGGCGAATACTGGTTTGTCTGATCCAAGGATAAGCGGTGTACTGGCAACACGCTGATTGATCCCGCAATCGAGTAATTGCCCGTTCTTGTCAAATACCCAGCTGATGATTTCTCCTACCGCGCCGCCAGACTGCAATTCGCCTAATTCTTGCGGGGTAACGAAGCCGTCTAAATGCAACGGTGAGTTAGCGCCTAAATTTCCCACTCCCACGAACGTGACATCTGCATGCTGAGCCATTTCCATATTTTGCGTGATATAAGGCAACTTCTGCAACTGCAGCTTTTCATTTTGGCTTTTAGGTAATACAGGCAAAGGCATGGGATAATGCTTGGCATTGACGCGTTCGGCCATGCGTACGACCACGTCATAAGGAGAAGCTGAACCGTCAGAAGCCATGTTGCCAAGTAAGGCCACAATTTTATGCTGGGTACAATCAAGAGGAGCTAATTCGTCTACACAGGTGCGCAATACCCGGCCAGTGCCCATGGCTAACGTTTTGGGTTGTGCTGATTTTAAATGGCGTTCAATTTCGTTTGCCCCGGCTTGAGCTAAACCCACAGTTGAAGACGGATCACTGGGGTCACTTGGCACCACTTCACAGGAGAGCAGACCGAAACGACTGGCGATTTTATCCGCCAGATCCATACACTTAGCGATAGGATGATCAAGACGGACCTTAATCAATTTTTCACTGATGGACAGCGCCACCATCCGCTGTGCTGACTGGCGAGAAATACCTAACTTCTTGGCGATTTCGTCTTGGGTATTACCCGCAACATAATATAACCAGCCTGCGCGTGCGGCGTCGTCTAATCGTCTATTTTCGGCACTGGAAAGCTTAACCACGTTTATCTCTCAATGTTATATGTTATATGTTGTGTTGAGCTTGGGGGCAAGGGCATACAAATCTTGCCATTGGGTGATGGTCGTTACATCGTCGACCAGGGGCTCGATGGGTTGCCGCCATTGCTGCATATGACTTGCGCCAGCATATCGGATGACTTGCATGTGGGCGGCCTTGGCACCTTGAATGCCGGCGGGAGAGTCTTCAATCACCAGGCAATATTGCGGTTCAACGCCCATTTTTTGGGCCGCGTATAAAAATAAGTCCGGTGCGGGTTTACCGTTTTTCACCTCACTAGAAGTGAAAACTTGATCACCAAAATAGTGGCCAAGACGGGTAATGCCCAGAGCTCGGTTGACTCGCTGGACACTGCTACTGGTTGCCACACAGTATGGTACTTTGAGCATAGACAACATGCTCTCCAGTTCGATCGTGGGCTTGAGTTCCAAAGTAAAAATTTGCATCAACTCAGTTTGATAGTCTTGGGCAAAGGAACTCGCTAATGTCACGCCAAAATCGGCCAAAATCTTTGCGGTGACATGTTCAAAACTATGACCGAGGAAATGAGACTCAAAATATTCATCAGATACGTGCAAACCAAGCTCAAAGAGCTGTTGCAACAAAACTCGCTTGCTGAGTACTTCACTATCTATCAGTACCCCATCGCAATCGAAAATGACTAATGCTATGGGGTACTGCAAAACAGATGTGTGGGTTGGAGTCATTGGATTGCTGTCAACTATTATTATTATTGTTGTAAGTACCACTCTAAGGTCAATTCAGTGCCTGAAGCCCAGAGCATTTCTAAGGACGACGTAAAGTGTTTAACAAATACCTTGTTGCCCGAGAGTGTCCCAAATATGTCAGTCATTTGCAAAAATACTGCCGGTTCCACCTTGGCCATTGAGGCTTGTTTTATCAACCTCTGTTCTTGGGGGTCGTTAATCGTAATTTTGCTATTGGGAACGTCGCCTTCAGCACAAAGGCGACACCACAATGCCACTACCAGCGCTAAACCAGCACAATCTCTGCCTTGCTCTAAATTCGCCACAATAGTGGGCAAAATAAACTTGGGCAAACGGTTCGATGCATCCTGGCAAAGTCGTGGCACTGTATCGCGCACTTCAGGATTGGCGAACCGTGATTCGATAACGGCAAAATAGTCATCAAAATTGACACCAGGCACATGGGGTAGGGTAGGTATAATTTCCTGTGTAACCAGTTTTTTCAGGTACAAGCTAATGAGTGAATGGGCCATAACATCGTGTACAAATTCAATGCCTAATAGTGCTCCTGGATAGGCAATTGCGGCATGACCACCATTTAAAATGCGCAACTTCATCAATTCAAAAGGTGCCACATCTGCGACGAATTCAACCCCAACCTGTTCCAGAGGTGGACGACCATTGGCAAAGTTATCCTCCAGAACCCATTGTCTGAACGGTTCACAAAAAACGGGGGCTTGGTCTTCTATGCCAAATAAAGTTATCAGTCGCTGGCGTTCCTGCTCCGATGTTGCCGGTGTGATACAGTCAACCATCGAATTTGGGAAGGTAACGTTTTGGCTAATCCAACTTGCTAAATCGCTGTCAATTGCTGCGGCCATTTCGTTAACGACCCGCTTGGTAATATTACCATTGTGGGGAATATTGTCGCAGGACATAATGGTAAAGGCAGCTTTATTCTGTTCCTTCCGACGTTTTAGCGCCGCAATCATCAAGCCAAATACCGTGGTGGGGGTTTCAATGTTGGCGATATCTTTTTGGATTTCGTCATGGGCAAGGTTAACCCCGCCCGTTTTATCATCCATAAAATAGCCACCCTCGGTAATGGTCAGTGACACTATTCGAATCTGACTATCGGTGAGAGCGTCAATTAACGTACTGGCATCATTTTCGATGAAATCGATCATGGAAGCACAAACCCCGGCGGTGAGTCCCTTTGCATCTAGCTCCACTACGGTCGTTAACCAGTCCTGAGTTTTCAACTTATCGCGCATGGCAGAATCATAGGATTTAATGCCAGCTCCTCGGATCGCCCAATCATAAGCCTGACCTGCGTTAAATAATTTGTGCAAGTAAACCGCTTGATGAGCGCGATGAAAATTACCTACCCCGATGTGAATAATACCGGGAGATAGTAAAGCGCGTTGATAATTGGGTTTAGACACGTTTGGTGGCAAGGCATCAAGTGTGTCAAGACCAAGTTTAATAGTCATTGAATTGAGCTCCTATACTATCTAGCAAAATGCTAATACAAATTAATTCGGTTAATTTCACGGGTGAGCGCTTGGACGCAAACCCTAAAGGGTTTGCGTTTCCTGTCCAGTTTAATTACCCGCAGATTGAGTAGGTGGCAAAGTGATACCCGCTGCATCAAAATGCATGATTTTATTTTGCGGAGCGGTCAAATTAACATTGTCGCCATATTTCAACGGGCAATCACCATCATCTTTAATGGTAAGCGTACCTATCCCATCAACATGAACATGTAAAAAGGTTTCTGACCCCAAATGTTCAATTACGCCAACTTTACCCGCCCATAAGCCTTTTTCCTGAGTGACTTTTAAATGCTCTGGACGGACACCTACGGAACTGGTTGGATCGCCATCGACCGCTTCAACGTCAATAAAGTTCATTTTTGGCGAACCAATGAAACCAGCAACAAAGCGATTGACTGGAGTTTGATACAACTCTAGGGGGGTTCCGACCTGTTCAATCACACCTGCGTTAAATACCGCAATGCGATCTGCCATTGTCATCGCTTCTACCTGATCGTGGGTGACATAAATCATCGTAGTATCAAGGGTTTTGTGTAACTCGGAAATCTCTAGGCGCATATTAACGCGCAATGATGCATCTAAGTTTGACAGCGGCTCATCGAACAAAAACGCCGAAGGTTGACGCACAATCGCACGGCCAATGGCAACGCGTTGACGCTGACCACCTGATAATTGTCCGGGTTTTCGATCCAGATAATCACCCAGATTCAATATTTTTGCCGCTGAGGCAATTTTTGCCTCAATTTCAGCAGGGGCCATTTTTGCTCGTTTTAATGGAAACGCAATATTGTTGCGAACCGACATGTGTGGATATAGTGCATAGGATTGAAACACCATGGCTAAGCCTCGCTTTGCCGGGGGGGTATGAGTGGCGTCTTGCCCGTCTATGTCGATATTGCCACTGGTCGTATCCTCCAAACCTGCGATCATTCGTAACAAAGTTGATTTACCGCAACCCGACGGACCAACAAATACGATGAACTCGCCATCATGTATTTGCAAATCTATCGGTTTAATTACATTTACATCACCGAAGCTTTTCGTGACTTTTTTTAAAGTAATGCTGCCCATGATAACTCTCCTATTTCACTGCGCCGAAGCTTAAACCGCGCACTAATTGTTTCTGACTAAACCAACCAAGTATAAGTATGGGCACAATGGCCATCACTGATGCTGCTGATAATTTGGCGTAAAATAATCCCTCTGGACTTGAATAACTGGCAATAAAAGCAGTTAACGGTGCGGCATTGGCTGCGGTCAATATCAGAGTCCAAAAAGCCTCATTCCACGCTAAAATAACGTTTAACAGCAGCGTTGAAGCAATACCGGGGAGCGCGAGAGGTAATAACACATGAAATATCTCTTCGGCAATACTGCACCCGTCCATACGTGAAGCTTCAAGGATCTCATGGGGAATTTCTCTAAAATAGGTGTAAAGCATCCACACCATGATCGGTAAGTTGACGAGTGTCATCACGATGACCAAGCCTAATTTGGTATCAAGCAAAGACAAATCGCGGAACATCAAATAAATAGGAATAAGTACACCGACCGGCGGTAACATTTTGGTCGACAGCATCCACATTAATAAATGTTTAGTTCGTTTAGTTTGCACAAACGCCATTGACCAAGCTGCGGGTATGGCTATGAGTAAACCAAGTAAACTAGAACCGATAGAAATGACGATAGAATTCCAGAAATGGTTAAAGTAGGGTGAACGCGCCAGCACATCTGAATAGTTTTCAAGTGTCCAATCAAACATGAATAGACTGGGGCTGGCTGATATCGCCTCCGCTTCTGTTTTAAAGCTAGTTAACAAGGTCCATAAAATGGGGAAAAAGATCATTCCACTTATGCTCCAGGCTAAAGCGGTATAAATAATTTTAGATTTATTACTGTTATTCATCGCCATAACTTAGTCCTCCAGGTTTTTGCCAATTAGGCGCATTAGGAAAATAGCGACTATATTGGCAATGATTACTGCGACAATACCTCCCGCTGAGCCTCCGCCAACGTCAAATTGAAGTAATGATTGGGTGTAAATCAAGTAGGTTAGGTTGGTCGACGCATAACCCGGCCCACCACTGGTTGTGACTAGTATTTCAGCAAATATCGACAGCAAAAATATGGTTTCGATCAAAATTACGGCGGTTATAGCGCGAGATAAATGCGGCATTACGATATAAATAAATTTACTAAACGGACCGGCGCCATCCAAATCGGCGGCTTCCAATTGCTCACGATCAAGCGACTGAATAGAAGTCAGCAATATCAATGCTGCAAACGGTAGCCATTGCCATGACACAATAATGATAATCGACAACAACGGAATTTGCGCAAAAAAGTCAACGGGTTCAACACCAATCCACATGGCAAAGTGTGCAAATAAACCATTCACCGGGTTCATCAGCATGTTTTTCCATACCAAAGCAGAAACTGTTGGCATGACAAAAAAGGGTGCTAAAACCATGATACGTACGTAGTTTCTGCCCCAAATTGCCTGGTCGAGTAATACTGCCAAACCTATGCCGCCGCAGATGGTAATCAGCAACACCCCACCGACCAGCAATAAAGTATTAAAAAAGGAAGCCACAAACGCTGGATCTGTCAGAAAGAACTCATAGTTTAGAAACCCAATAAATTCTTCGCTTCCAGGGGTGAGCAGATTGTAATCTAAAAAGGAGAAATACAATGTCATGCACAGCGGTACTATCATCCATGCCAACAACAATATGACGGATGGAAATAACATCATTCTAGCCAAGTTACGAGATTGCATCGTCGCCATAATCTAGACCTTTTTCAAGTGAAAACCATGGGTAAGTGACATGCACTTACCCCCCAATCAAAAATTAACTATTTTGGATAACGTGCTTTACGCATTGCACGTTCAACCAGCCGTTGTGAACTGGCTAATGCCTGTTCTACACTCATTTGCCCAGTCAATGCAGCAGCAAATTGTTGGCCTACGGCTGTACCAATGCCCTGAAACTCAGGTATGGCCACGAATTGAACCCCCACATAAGGCACGGGTTGCACAGTTGGGTTTTTCGGATCGACCGATTCGATAGACGCCAAGGTGATTTCAGCAAAGGGAGCCGCTTTTAGGTATTCAGGGTTGGTGTACAAAGATGTACGGGTACCAGGAGGCACATTCGCCCAACCTTTTTCCTTCGCCACCAAGGCAATGTACTCTTTTGATGTGGCCCAACTGATGAATTTCATTGCAGCATCACTTTTTTGGCTGCTAGCAGGTACAGCAAGCGTCCACGCCCATAACCAGTTACCTCGTTTGCCTAAGCCCATGTCAGGTGCCATGGCAAAGCCCACTTTATCGGCGACTTCCGAATCTTTTTCGTTGGTCACAAACGCGCCAGCAACAGTGGCATCTATCCACATGCCACACTTACCTGTTTGAAACAACGCGAGGTTTTCATTAAAACCGTTTGAAGATGCACCAGGAGGGCCGGATTCTGTCATTATATCAACATAGTATTGTAAGGTGTCTTTCCACTGGGGCGTGTTAAATTGTGGCTTCCAGTTTTCGTCAAACCAGCGGGCGCCAAAAGAATTCGACATGGCGGTAATCAACGCTATGTTTTCCCCCCAACCGGCTTTGCCTCGCAGGCAGATCCCATACACGCCGGCGTCAGTATCCGTCATGGCTTTGGCGGCTTGGCGAATAAATTTCCAGGTGGGTTTGACGGGCATTTTCAAATCGGCTTTTTCTAGCAAATCTTTGCGATACATAACCATAGAGCTTTCACCGTAAAAAGGCGCAGCATACAATTTGTCATTTACGGACAAGCCACTTCTGATGGCAGGAAGTAAATCTTCTTCGTCGTACTCGGGGCCCAGGTTATCCAACTCAGTTAGCCAACCTTCTTTACCCCAAATAGGTACCTCGTAAGTACCGATTGTCATGACGTCGTATTGACCGCCTTTAGTGGCAACATCTGTAGTAACACGTTGGCGTAAAATGTTTTCTTCCAGTGTAACCCACTGAAGGTCAATGTCTGGGTGCTTAGCCTCAAAATCAGCGCTGAGCTCTTTCATGGTAATCATATCGCCGTTATTTACGGTGGCGATGGTGATGGTTTCAGCGGCTACAGTCGCGCTCATACCCATCGCAACGCAAGCCAGCACAGTCAATTTGTTCAACATCGGGTATTCCCCTTATTATGCAAAGTTGATGTCTCACCTAACGGGTTAAGTGAGACTGTTTTAGTAATTTATTTTAGCCTATAAGAAGGCAAACGCGATTTGCATGGCACCTTTGTTCAACGCCGGGTTCCACATCGCGGTAGCATACTCCACTACCCAGTTCAGCTTGGTGTCGGCGTTCTGCTTCTCGAACTCGCCGGCAAGCACTCAAGGTCCTTGTCTCCGATGACGCCACTGGTTTCATTTGTGACCATCGCTAGGCAAAATGAGCCGAGTGAAGCCGGCTGATAACTTAGAACTTGATAGATATCTCTGACGTGAAACCGTCAAACCCTGTGCCGATTTGGCCGCCTGAGTTAGCACCTTCATCTTGATCAACATACTCGAACTTCAAAAGCGTTTTGTCGTTGAACCAGTAACCTGCTGCTACTTGAATACGCTCGACAGTGTTGTCAGTTTGTGCAATTAGATCTGAAGTGTTTTCGGCTTCTTGATAACGAGCGGCTAGATAAAACTTGCCAGGAACTACGTAGTATTGTGCTTCTAAATTCCAGTACTCAACAGACGAATCTCCTTCAATCACGCTATTTGAATCGAAAGTTGTTCCTGTCGGATCCGCAACTCCATTCGCGTCGCCAAAGTACGTAATGCCAGCTACTGCGTTACCTGCAGCATCTGCGAAAGTGTAATCATCACTGGACTTACCAATCATCAAAATCAGACTCATATCCGAGTTAGGCTGATAAGCTAAGTTCAACTGCATAATCGACTGTTCAAGACCCGGCATAGCGCCAACATGTGTATCACGCTCACTCGAAGCAGAAGCAGAGAAATTATAGTTTTCACCATCACCAAAGCGATAGTTAGTGGTTGTCAAACCGTCAAGGCTTGCTACGCCGTTTTCAAAGCGCAATTGATCGCCTTGGTTGGCCTGGAAAAAATTCAAACCCGCTTTGAAGCCGCCGGCAAATTCGAGCGTACCTTGAAGTCGATAATTCCAGCCTCGATCTTCTTGGAAGGCTTCACCAAAACTTGAGGTAGTGATATGACCAGCAACATTATAGCCGCGGATCGCACCGCTATCGAATGTCTCGCTGTAGCTTAATTGCATACCATTTTCTGCGGTTGCGTAGTCCGTTATGCCATTACCAATGAGCGCATTGCCCTGGTTGTCAGCGCCGTCTTGGAAACCTTTAAATTGGAAAGGGGCTGCGCCGATGTTACCTACGCGAAGCGTTAGGTCAGCGTTGTCCCGCGCTATGCCAGAAAGGCCAAGAAGTTCAAACTCAATACCCGCGAAGTCTTGGTGGAATGAGAAATCTCGGTCGCCGTTGTTACCGAAGTCATTCGGCTCTTCAGCGATGTCGACATCGGCTCTGATATATTCGTTGATGTGGAACTTAAGTTGTAAGTTGACTCTGATACGACCAAAGCCGTCTGACTGTTCTTCATCTACTGGACGGAACGCTCCCTCTTTCGCTTGAATTGCTTGGTAGTTTTGTAGTGCTAGGAAGTTAACTTCTGCAAGGCCATCAAGGAATTCGGCAGCTTGCACATACGAAGGTGCTGATGCAGCCATAACTGCCACTGCGAGCACGCCCAGCTTGCCAAATATCGATGCTGGTCGATCATTGTCACGGTGACAGTCAGTTCTGCGGCTTTTTGAGTTAGACAGATTAAGTCCCCTTCTGGCGGCTGACGAAACTCGTGTTTTTTGTAAATTTTTCAACATAGTGGAGTCCTCATGATAGTAAGTATTGTGTGTGATTCAATAGATTTCAAATGGAAATCATCTAACGCCGATATATCCGTTAACTGCCATTAGATCTCGGAGCATACGCTCGAACTCTGATTTAACGTCTTGTTACTGAGGTTATGCCCGACTGGTGGGCATAATCCCAGATGGCATTAACATCGTCAACCTTTTTTGCTTACAAAATGTTCACATTTTTGTCTGTATTTTAATTTGTTAATATAATTCAATTGTTTATGTAAAATTGAAATGTGAATTATTTGTTTGTTATAGTGCGCACAAAAATTTACTCGTTAATTTTGGTGAGGATAAAGGGTAATCCTGTGTTTAAATATGGGTTAAAGGGGCGATTTGCGCAATTAAGGGCAGTTTTTTAATTTTAAGGCTGTGCCTGTGAGTCGGTCTGACACTCACCAAAAATAACGTTACCGGGATTGAATCTGGATTGGTTATTCAGATCTGACCTGTGCTATGAATTGGGTAGTGGTGGGGGTAACGGTTTTTTAGCCCGTTGCGAGTGTTAAATTATTCGTAAAGGGCAATGCGAGCAGGGCTGACGAAAGAGGGTCTCAATTTCCCAACTATTCTGAACCATGATTGGCAAAAAGGTATGACTTTTGCGCTATTATAAAGAGCTCGTGCCTTGACCAGGACCAAAGCGATGATAAAAAGCATATTATTGATTTTTCTTGCCACCCTGGCGGGGGCTTGTACTAACAGTGACTGGCGTACTGCCAGCCGCGAACCTGCCGGCATCGCCCCTGATCCCGCAATCGAAAAAAGCGCCGTAATCGAAGTCTATTCGGCTGACGCATTTAGTTGGCGAGGTTGGTTTGCCGTGCATACCTGGATCGCCACCAAGGCTAAAAATGCACCTGACTATACGGTGTATGAAGTGGTGGGTTGGCGGGTAAAACAAGGTCAACCGGCACTGCGTGAATATCAAACAAACACACCTGATCGCTATTGGTACGGTGCCAAACCGCAAAAAATTCTGTCAATTCAGGGCGAAAGAGCCACCCAGCTCATCCCTAAAATTTCCGCTGCCGTTAGCGAATATCCCTGGGCACAACAATATTCACTTTTTCCAGGGCCAAATAGCAATACCTTTCCCGCATGGATTGGCTTACAAATACCGGAACTTGAATTAGAGATGCCTTTTAGCGCCATAGGCAGCGGTTACGCAGAGTAGATACCCAGGGACTGCGTCAGATGCGTCAGAACCGTGTTGAAAATAATGTTCCATAACGCTCTGGGTAATAAAGAGGTAGCGATGTACAATAGTTGCCGCAACTAGAATTTGACAATGTTACAACTGGCATTCTATTTTAACAAATGTGTAGCGGGTGCACTGGATATCTAATGGTTCAGTCAGCCCCAAAATTTTGCTCAAACGCTAGTTTGGGTTTAGGCGAAATCTGTGTCTAATCAACAGCAATAAAGAATATGTAGTTGAATTTTTACCTTTTTAACGTTTCCCTGACCTTTGTCGTCAAAATGACTGGATACATCATGTTAATCAAAACACCCTTAGTCATTATTTTACTCTTCATCACCACTAATTTATCTGGTTGTGTTGTCGTAACAGTCGCCTCTGCAGCCGTTAGTGTTACGACCGCAGTTGTAGGGGGAGCCATTGATGTAGTGGATGCCGTTACCCCGGACATTATTGATGATGATGACGGAGCAAATGATAATGACTAGATTGGTGACCTAAAGGCCCAAGGATCTTTCTCTTCTAAACGTATCAAGTCTACTCTGGGATGGGGCATCAATGCCCCTTAATGAGTAATAAAATTCAGTCCCGCTAAAATGATGTGAGTACCATCAGCACGGTTTGATCGTTAAGTCGTTTCTCCAACGACACTCTTTGATAATCATGCTGCCTAGCGGTGACAAATTAGTTACTGCGGGGACATGTGAGAAAGGCTGCCAGGAGAAATTAAGCTAACTTTAGCCTACTTGTCACTCTCGTTTTGCGCCTCTTCTTTGCCATGTCATCAGTAATAACCCACCTATAACTAGACTACCCCCTAGCCAAAACCAGTTTGTAGGTATTTCGGCGATAAAGATCATGCCTAACAGGGCGGAAAATATAGGGGTGAGTAGTCTTATTGAGGTGGTCAGCATGGAAGGCAGCCGTTGTGAGGCGACTGAATAACAAAGTGTAGGCATGATGGTCGCAATTATCCCCAGACCTAGAAGCAGTGCCAACGGCCGGAGGGAGGGGGAAACCGGCACGTCAGTTAAGTGCCCCGTCAGGCCTAACCAGCTCGTCAGTAGAATTAGACCGGCTAAAAAGGTTAAAAACGCCACCGCAGAAGAGGAGGGGGCGGTCAGTGTTTTTGTGTTTGCTTGATAATTCAGGGCATAGGTTGCCATTATCATGGCGCCTGCTAAGGCAAGTGAAATGCCCATGAAGCGGTCAGGAAACGCCTCACCAGAGTGACGTAATATCGGGAGGAAAACCAGTGTGACACCGACAAACGCAATGGCTGAACCGACTTTTTCAATGTTAGGTGTGGGTTGCTGTAAGACAAGCTGAAAAATCAGTACAAATAGGGGGGACGTACTGATACACAGCGCCACTTCGCCAACGGGTGCCATTTGAAACGCCACTGTGGCGCATAAATAATAGGCCATCATCAGCGCACTTAAGGCCCAGCATTTAGGTTGCAACAATGAGCGAGCGAAAGTATTTTTTTTGCGACTGATAGCAATCAGCACACAAACAGCCAACAAAGCGACTAAAAAGCGTCCGGCCACTATATTTAAGGGTGGCCAGCCCGGCAGATTACGCACAAAAATGCCAGTAGAGGCCCAGCCCAGAGCGGCAAACGAAGCTGCCATTATGCCTGGTTTATCAATACTCGGCTGAGGTGAACTGTGCATGTAAGGGGCCTTTAACTTGTTGCTCTACAACGAAAATTTGCATATGAGTAACAACAATAATGAGTATCGATATTGCCTTACATACCGCCTAAGGTGCAAGTCTTTTAGCCCCGCCGCTATGCATCATAACGTCAGGCGGTTCTTTTAAAACCCACGGGTTAGTTAGCGGCAATATGGCCGGTAACGACTGCCAATTTAGAAAATAGCTCTTACAATCAGTTTGCTGATCGCCACTTTATGACTAAAAATATGATGCAGTGGTTTTAGGATAATTACACCTACAACCCAGTCGGCGCTTTATCAAGCTGACAAGGCATTAAAACAATTTTTGAAATAAATATTTGCCAGAATGATAAAGGCAGGCAGACCCTGAGTTTGCCCGGTTCAACAACCACTAAAATGGACAAAAAAATGAGCATAGCAACGCGTGATCCGCAATTAACATGTGATATTGAAAAAGGGTGTGATGCTGTTGACATTATTATTCAGCCACGGGCCAAAGATTTTGGTGAATTCTCAGTTCGCCGCACGTTACCCACCGAAGGACGCAAAACAGTTGGCCCCTGGATTTTCTTTGACCACATGGGGCCCGCCAATTTCCCTGCTGGCTCGGGCATTAATGTACGCCCTCACCCCCATATCAATCTGGCCACCGTGACTTATCTGTTTGAAGGTGAAATTTTACATCGAGATTCACTGGGTAGTGTTGCCATAATAACGCCAGGCGATATTAACTTGATGGTTGCGGGCCGGGGGATAACCCATTCAGAACGGGAGCGTCCCGAAGTGAAAAATGTAGATCATACTTTGCATGGTTTGCAATTGTGGTTAGCCTTACCGGAAAAAGATGAAGAAATAGAACCCGCCTTTTACCATTATCCAGCAGCCAGTATTGCGGCTATCACAGTCAAGGGTGTACCGCTTAGAGTATTAATGGGCTCGGCTTATGGGGTGACATCGCCAGTGCTGACTTACGCAGAAACTTTGTATGTGGAAGCTCATTTGCAGGTTGGGCAAACATTAACCCTGCCCAATTGTGAAGAACGTGCCATCTATATTGCCAAAGGCGCACTAAAAATCAAAGACACTGTAGTACCCGAATTTGCCATGGTTATTTTATCGGCGGCTGAGGGGGTGGAGATTCAAGCCACACAAGAGAGCAGAATTGCGCTCATTGGCGGCGAAAAAATCGGTAAACGTTATATAGAATGGAACTTCATCTCCAGTCGTAAAGAACGTATCGAGCGGGCGAAACAGGATTGGTTGGCGGGGAAATTCCCAAAGGTCGTGGGTGACGAAGAAGAGTTTATTCCTCTGCCCCGCTAGGCAACGGAGCCAAAGGACTAGTTTAACAACGATAATTTGGATCAGATTATGACTATCAGTTTACAAAAAAGCGACACCACAACTTACCGCCAAACGATCCGCATCCATCAACATACGCTTTTTGCAGATGTTGCTACCTCATTGGGCGGCGATGACAGTGCCCCGGATCCCCATGACCTGTATGACAGTTCTCTAGCGGCCTGTAAGGCGATAACACTATTGATGTATGCCAGGCGTAAACAAATTGACCTTACCAGTGTAGATGTAGACATTGAACGAGATAATAGCCGCGAAGCGAATGGGGTGTATGTGCTCAATGTCAGTCTGACACTTAATGGCCAGCTAAATGATGAGCAGCGTCAGAGGTTGACCGAGATTGCTCAAAAATGCCCCATTCATAAACTGATGACGGTGGTGAGTACCGAAGTGCACTCTTTGATTCAGTAAGCTTTTAAAGCAAAGAGTGTAAATAAAATGACCGATCAGACGTCTCAGTCTGTATCCAGAGGCCATGCCGTAGGCGCGGTATCTATTGTTATCCGCCACAAAGTCAGGTTGTTTACCAAAAATGGCGCAAACAAATCATTCTTACAGCAGCTAAGTTTTCTGGCCACCAGGGCGCGGCAATTTGCGTCCACCCCAAGGGGGCAGAACGTTGAGATCCCAGTGTGATTTTCCAACGAACATCTTGTCCTAAACTGGTTGAGATCACAGGAACGACAAACACTACTGGGCAATCGAAGGCATTATTTTATGCAGAAGAACTGCTAGGCATTACACCGGCATCGATTTTTGGTGCACCCGACCTTCTGCTGTCGGTAAAGCGGCAAGACGCTGGAAACAATGGTTAATAGCTTTGCCGTTATTTGGCCGTTCACAAGCCATTAAATTATTGCACGCGCTGTTCTAATCACATAGTGATACCGTTTGAGCTTAAGGCTAAACAACCTCATATAGTCAATGCCGCTACTATGCAAGCGTTTGTTAACTACATTCATTCGCCGCCACGCAATTCCAATGATTTTAGGTATAGAATTCATACAGATATTCTGCGATTAGCGGGAATAAGCTGTCACAGTGAATTATGCTAGTTACCAGGGCTGCTCGATGTTCAAACTGCAATAAACGCCCCTTGAGCCTGGTATTTAGCATATGCCGTACCACTCAACTTTCGTTCACCAACAAGCTCTCAACGTCCTCAATCAGTTGTAATAATAGTGGCTCGGGTAGGCTGGTGACATCGCGTAAACTGAGCAATCTGCTGATTGCGAGGTTGTCTTTGTTACTCAGTTTTTCCTGCAGCTTGCTGTCGGTGTATAGCATCAGGCAGGCATTTTCCACGCAGAGTAGTGTTTGCTGTTCACCCAGCGCCGTTAATTGGGCACACGTCGCGCCGATAAGCATGTCGAGACTGCCAACCTGGCCATGCTGCTGCAAGATTTTGGCGGCCGCCAGTTTTTGCTGAGCCTGTTTAGACCAGCGGTTTTCGAGCAGGATTGGGCTGCTAGGCAGAGGGATGTCGCTAAGATCTGCCAGGGGTGACAAGGCTTGCAGTTTTTGCAGTTGTTTCAAGTTACGTGTGTCGATAGCCGCAATGGGCAGGGGGCTGTCTAATTCATTGATAAAGCGTTCGTCTTCATCATTGAGCTGATCCAGCACCACCAATACACTGCCATTTTTGCCCAGCACCTGTTCTATACGTGCAGCAAAATGTTGTTGTATTACGTTAATCACGTGCGTGAGTTGCTGATCTTCAGTGCTATCGGCAAGCACGGCGCGATTACTCGCGCTGGGTTGTGCCGGCGTCTCAAGTGCAGCTATGCCGTCCGCCGCAATCACCGGGGGCTGGGGCAACTGCTCGGGTGTTTCTGTCTCTATGGATTTCTTTTGCAGCTCATCAACCAGAGTAGCCAGGGTTTTCTTGCTGACACCTACTACGTCTTCGCTGGCGTCGGGTGAGACGACGTTGTCGAATAAACTTTGTTTATTGCCAATAAGCTCAAGTACTCTTTCTTCGTAGGAGTTGGAGGCTACCATTAAAATAATTTGCACGTTGCGGGTTTGCCCAAGACGATGAACCCGGGCATTTCGCTGCTCCAGCACCGCAGGATTCCAAGGTACGTCCATGTTGATCAACACATTGGCGCTTTGCAGGTTTAGACCTGTGCCCCCAGCGTCTGTGGATATAAAAAGACGAACGTTATCATCCTGCTGAAAACGTTCCATTAGCGCGCCCCGTTTAGCCGATGGTACACCACCATGCAAGTGGACCGATTCAATATTGAGCTGCCCGGCGAGCGCTTCAACCATTTTGGTCATGCCATGCCACTGGGAGAAAACCACGACTTTCACGCCATTATCGATACATAGCTCGCTTAATAACAGGCGCAATTCATCCAATTTGGGTGAACCCTGAGTCTCCTTATCAACCAGACCTGCTGCATCACAGGCCATTCTGGCTTGTTGTAAGGCTGACATCAGACTGTTTTGCTCGGAAGGGGTCAGTGGTCGTTGTCTGGCAATATCGGCCAAACTGCCAGCGGTGTTCATGGCTGAGTCGTGCAGATCACGCTGGCGCTTGGACATACCAACGTCTAGTTGAATATGGGTTTTCGCGGGTAGCTGATCACTGACAATACTGCGATTACGCCGCAGCATAAGGGGAGCAATCAGGCGGCGTAACTCACTAAGGTTGCGATAACCCAATACTTTGCCTTTGTCATCGGTGATATGAAAGTCAGCCAAATAACGCCATAACGGACCGAGTACATAGGGATCAACCACTTGCATCAGGCTATATAAATCTTCCAGTCTGTTTTCCAGAGGTGTGCCGGTTAACACAAAGGCATAACGACTGCGTATCAGCTTGATGGAGGAGGCGATTTTGGTGCGCCAGTTCTTAATGCGTTGGGCTTCATCAAGGATAATCAGATCGGGGGCAAACTGCTGGTTGATGACCTCCAGATCCCGCAGGATGATCTCATAGTTCGCGATCGTAAACAGGCTATCACCTTTATACTGAGGCATGCGTTGTGCCGCGTTGCCCTGAATGATTTGACAAGGTAAGCCGGTAAATTTGGAAATTTCCCGTGCCCATTGGGATTTAAGGGAGGCCGGACAAACGATCAGAACTTTGGCCACGCCAGCCTGTTTATGTAACCAATAAGCGGCGGTAATAGCTTGCAAGGTTTTGCCCAGCCCCATGTCATCTGCTAGCAGAGCTCGGCCATTGGCGGCCAAAAATGCTGCGCCTTCAATTTGATAGGGAAACAAGGTGGCAGATATGCCGCCAATTCGGCCCCTGGTGAGTTCAAATTGCTGCGCTATTCGCTGTTTTTCCAATTGCCGGGTTTGACCGGTAACCATGCGCTGCACACTTTGCACGGCGTCATCGCCAACTTGTATTGCGTCGTTGGCATACAGATTATTCTGTAAACGAAAAAAATGCTCGGGCAATTGGCCGCTAAAATCTCCTTTGGTATCAAAGTATTGATCAAGCAACTCGCTCAACTCTGGGGACATATTGGCACTGCGCTGTAAACGGATCACCGGCTGATGATCTTGCCATCCACGATAAATAAACGGGATGGACTGCAAAGCAGCTAACGGGGTTCTATGATTTCGGGAAATGTGGTGCAATACCGCTTCTATATGCTTGCAGGTACCCAGTTGGTTATTGGCCCAGTCAGGGCAGGTGCATAAGTTTTGCCGCGCGTTTAAGGAGCGTATTTGCACCGAATAGGTTTGCTGCCTGTGGGTTGCTGACACAATCGACTCGGCCCGCCAATGACCAAAAATTTCTGTGTTATCTAGAGGCTTGACTTTGACTTCCGCCTTGCCACTTTTCATCCGTTCGTTTAGAGCGCTTTCTTTTGCACTTAGCAGGGCATTAGATGTCTGTTGCTCTTGTACCTGCTGAGCATATTGCAACACGGTGGCTACCGCATGGCGGCATAGGTGTGCGTCGTCATCGTCCTGCTCACAATAGCAGCTACAATACTCAATCGCGTTTTGTTGCTCGTTTAAATAAATACACACAGCGTAGGGCAGCTCTGAACTGTCGCTCTCAACACTGCCCAGCAACTGGCGGTCTTGCAGATCGCATTCAAATACACAGCTATTTTTAAAATCATGTAGCCCTAAGCGGTAGGTCTTCTCGCTGGTTAGCTGAATGATATTTTGTGGGTCGAGAAAAAAGCTTGATGAGGTGCTGGACATAATATTGCGCTGCTTTTGTTAAGTTGATCTAATGGGAGATGAGTTATCGATACCTATACCCTTCATCCTTGAAACTGCCTGTTTGTTGGCTGCGCTCATTCGCCGCCATGCCATTCCAATGATTTTGACTATATCAATTGGCTACTAATTCTATTGTTGATCAATACGCTGTGCAACCGCATTTATCCGCTTTTGTGCTGCAAAAAATAAATTCTTAACAGGTGTAGTTGCTCGTAGTTTATTTGTGCGTTAAGGCTATCGTATACTGGCTTGAGGCGATCAGCTCCGTGCTGGTTAAAGGCGCTTAGGGCTTGGTCCATTTCAGTTTGCTTGAGCTTGGTAGCCTTGAGCAGCCGCTCGGGTTGGTTGAGACGGTTGCCGGCCTGTACATAGTGGTACAAGTGCGCATTGATGGTGCCAGGTTTAACCTGGTGCCGGGCGGCGAGTGTCTCCAAACTCTCACCGCTTTGAAAGGCGCTGAGGATTTCAAGGGTCTTGGCACTGCTTTGTCCCGGGTTTTGACTGCTTGATTTAGCAGCTTTACTCGGGGTTTGGCTATTGCTGACTTCGTGCAACTTGTTTTGCTGGCAATGATCGCTGATAAGCTGCAAGAAAATCTCGCCATATTTTTCCAATTTGGCCTGGCCTACCCCATGAATTTGCAACAGGCTTGTGGATGAGTGGGGTAAGTAGTAGGCCATTTCGTTTAACGTGCGATCAGCAAACACTGCATAAGGCGGTATATTGTCAGTGTCTGCCAGGCGTTTGCGCTGTGTTTTGAGCATTTGCACCAGGGCAGGGTCGCCAGGTTGCACCGGGGAGGGACTTGTTTTGCTGCTAACGGAGGGCTGCTGTAGCAGGGCGAAAAACGGTGCCTTGCCTTTGAGTACTTCAGCTGCTTGCTGAGTGAGGCGCAGTCCACCGAATTGTTCATCTTGGCTCAGGAGTCCCTTTTGCAATAGCTGGCGTGCCAGAACCATCCACTGCTTTTTGCTGTACTCGCTGCCAATATTGTAGGTTGAGAGCAAGTTGTGCTGATTTTGCAATATTTTTTCGGCGTTTGAGCCACGTAGTACATCAATAATATGGCTGGCACCAAAGCGCTCGCCGGTGCGATAAACGCAGGAAAGAAACTTTTGTGCAGCTACGGTTAAATCACTCTTGTGCTTGGCTTCATTGCAGCAGTTATCGCACTTTGCACAGTTCTCACGTTGCGGCATTTCAGCAAAGTATTGCAGTAATGGCAGCCTGCGGCAGGTGTCTGTTTCAGCCAGCGCCAGCATTTGATTTAGGTGCCCGGTGGCGATACGTCTTTCCTGCTCATCCGAGATCTGGTCAATAAAATAGCGTATTTTTCCGGTATCACCATAACCAAAGAGCAGCAGGCAATCGGCAGATAAACCATCGCGCCCGGCGCGGCCAATTTGTTGATAATAGCCCTCAATATTTTTCGGTAAATCGTAGTGCAGCACATAGCGCACATCGGGTTTATTAATGCCCATACCAAAGGCAATAGTGGCCACCACAATATGCACATCATCCCGAATAAAACGCTCTTGGGCCTCACTACGCCCGGCGCTGCTAAGCCCCGCATGATATGCCACCACCGAGTATCCATCGGCGCTAAGTTTGCTGCTCAGCTCATCTACCTGCTTGCGTGACAGGCAGTAGATAATGCCGGATTGCTCCGGGTGCAGCTTGATAAAGCTTGTGCACTGCCGGTAAGGATGGTCTTTGGGCAACACCTCTATATACAGGTTGGGTCTGTCAAAACTGGCAATAAATTCGCTGTTATCAGAGATATGCAATTGGCGTTTGATATCGGCTCTAACACGCGGAGTGGCGGTCGCAGTAAGGGCAACGCAGACAGCGCTGGGGAACAGGTCAAGTAAGCGGTTAAGCTGGCGATACTCAGGACGAAAATCATGGCCCCATTCTGAAATGCAATGGGCTTCATCAATCGCAATGCAGGCCACGAACACGCTGCTTAATAGCTCAATAATACTTGATTGCAAGGCAGTTTCAGGGGCTAAAAACACCAGTTTGCAACGTTGCTGCTTAATGGCCTGCAGGTTATCTTGATATTGCTGGGTTGAAAGCGAACTATTCAATACACAGGCCGGTATATTTAAGGCCTGGAGCTGACGCACTTGGTCCTGCATCAGTGAAATAAGCGGAGATATAACCACCGTTAGCCCATCAAACAATAAGGCCGGAATTTGGTAACACAAAGATTTACCGCCACCGGTAGGCATGATCGCCAGGGTATTTTGTTTATCGAGCACATTGCCGATGATCGCTTTTTGCGACTGGCGAAACTCGCTAAAACCAAACACATCCTTGAGGGTCTTGCTGGCCTGGTCGATCACGCTTTATTTCCTTTTTTGATGGCTATTGTTTGACCACAGATTTTTACCACGGTAACAGTATTTTTTAAAAGACTTTGCTGACTATCGTGACACAGTATTTAGTATAGGTTATCAAAAATCCCCCCCCGAAGCTCTGCTACAACTGTGGTTAGATTTGGCTAATGCGCTGATGAATTTGCCCGGCCTGCACGGTGATATAAGCCAGCATGTCGGCTTTCATCTGGCCCTTATTGACCGTCTTTGACAACCGCTTCGACAACGTCATTGGCTGGCGCCTGAACAGACTCGCTACAATGAACGAATACACGCAATGGGTTTGTTCAAGCGTATAGCCTTTGCAGGCCCCAGGCGGGATTTTTTGCGTGAAAAAGTGAAAAAGGAAAAAGGGGTCGGAGTGAATTTCATGGTTATTCAGTCAGGCCCTGAGGTATCACCGCGAATAATATACAAAAATCATAAGGATAGATGAAAATCTGGAGAACATTTGAAAAAGGGGTCGGAGTGAATTTCATGGTTATTTAGTCAGGCCCTGAGGTATCACCACGAATATATACAAAAATCATAAGGATAGATGAAAAGCTAGAGAACATTCATGGCATTAGCTGATCAGATCTATCACCAAACAAAACCAATCGGTAAACGCCATGAATGTAAACACTATCTTGAACAATATGCTGTCATTTGTCAGCCTCGATATGCACAAAATGCGTTTCCAAGCGCTTTTTGCGTGTGTACATAGTCTGTTGCACCGTGGCGCTGCAAGCGCGGCCGGCATGGGCCGGGGGAAAGATACCAAAGCCTATTGTGAGTGTGAATTAAAGTCTAAAACCAGAATGTCTCGCGGCCATAAAATTTTGAACCCCAACTCTTTTCAATTTCCTATAATATTTGAAACTCAAATACTGACCCATTGCACCCTGATACCTAAAAAGAAAATTGCTGCGTATATTGATGGTCAACACAATCCGCCACCCAAATCGGCAAGCCATTGTCACAGAACAGCACTTTCTCCTGCAAAACAGCAATACGTTTAAAGCCTTTAATGGCTGAGGTGTTATCATAAAATGATACGGTGTTACATAGTGGCACGGCAAGACAAACATGCTCCAGCATTCTGGGAATGCGCTCCATTATTTTATTTTCTGGCACACTGTGACCTCCTTGTTCAATTCGACTCGCAACCCTTGCTATGTTGGTGTGGGGCGAGGCGTCAATATGGATCACGAACAGGTTGATGCGATAGCCTTGTGATTTAGCTTTGGCGATAAAGTCTACCTTTGAGGGGTGCGAAAATACCGTCTTAAAACAAAAGCTCTGACCTGTAGTAATCGATAAAATGCGTTGTTGTTCCACTAGTTTTGCGGCAGCATAGCTGTGATTCTCTGGAGCATCAGGCCACCGTTGTTTGGCAAGCTCATCGGCATTGAGAAAGGGCAAATTCAACTTGGCGAAGTATCGGTAGTAAAAGGTAGTTTTACCGCTACCATTGCCGCCTACAATGATATTCAGTTCTTTATTCAAGCTCTATTTTGCCTGACCGTTTTGAACACCCCATTTTTAAATCGCCCTTTGGTTACGGTTCCATCAGGATAGTATGCCGTTAACAAGTCCCCACCTTCTGGAGCGGGCTCATACAAAGTTTGTTTTTTTGCTAGCAGGTCGGTATGTAATCTGCCAGCTGAATTGTCTGCCTCAATCTCATCAGAAAGAGCCATAACATCAAGCGGCGAGTGAATATGAGTAGTAAACACTACTTGACCGACACCTGTCATGAGCTGCGTTATTTGCTGCGTAGTTAAATCGTTACTAATACGCTTACCAATCTCAGACCAGTATTCTATCTGCTCAGCAGTTGAACGGTGCATTGTTGCTGCAATGACTTGCGCTTCAGTGACCAAACTTTCGTTGAGTCTCATGGGACTAGTGTGTTTTGCCATTGTCATCTCGAAATTATTCATATTAATTTATTGTAGCAAATCGCTACAAAATAATAAAATAATAAGAAATACAAAAAATAGTTGTCCGGTTTAGGCAAATTAGTTGCAAATTTTGATAGGCAGTGGCGAACATTAATTCCAAGTTTTAAACTTTAATTCGATTGCACACCTATAGAAATATAACATTAAACGCGCCGACAGGCCTTGCTCCAATCCACATTTGCTGATTGAGTCAGATTACATTTATACCGCAATATGTTACCTGTTTGGTCGCATCTCATCCCGCCCGATCATATTGGTGGACGGGTCAGATTTAGATGAGCACAAAGGCCACTTTTTGCTGCGTGCATCGCTGGCCTTTGATGGCCGCAGTGTCACGCTCTATCAAGAAGTGCATAGTCTTAAAACGGAAGAGAAACCTGCCACTCACAAAGGAAAAAGGGGGCGGAGTGAATAGGAACGAAATTCACTCCGCCCCTTTTTTCCCCGACCCCTTTTTCCCTTTTCCGTATTTAGTGTTGATGCCCGCCTTCCCCATGAACATGACCATGAGCGAGCTCTTCTTCCGTCGCTTCACGAACCTCAATCACTGAGCCTGAAAAATTCAGCGTTTTACCTGCCAACGGGTGATTAGGATCGACTGTAATGTCATCACCTTCAATGTTAGCGACCATCAATTGAACCGGCCCGCTCTGGGTTTCAGCAGTAAAAACCATGCCTTTTTCAATGTTTTCAACGCCTTTAAATGCCTCACGAGGCACAACTTGCACCATCTCTTCATTGTATTCACCGTAGCCATCCGCCGGCTCAATGGTTACTTCGAATTCATCGCCAGTGGCTTTGCCCACGAGTGCGGCTTCTAAACCGGGAATAATGCTGTTTTGGCCATGTAGGTAAACTAATGGTTCAGCACCTTCTGAGCTATCCACAATTTGGCCTTCGGTGTCTTTCACGGTGTAGTTTAGAGATACCACTTTTTGATCTGCGATCATTTGTTCGTCCTCGTATTCTTAGTCGGTTAGTTTCATAACGAAGGTGGCAGCTACCGAAACTCAAGTTGCACAAGCACCATCACATTATAAATATTCGACCACTAGAACTGGGGGCTTTTTCACTCAAATCAAGTGCTCACAATAGAACCTGGCGACAGCTCTTCCTTTTAGACCATCTGTGCTTAGGATCAATAAACTCAGTACGATTCTGATAAGCTAGGTCTTCGAATTAAATTTTTAAGGACTGCGCTTGCAAACCACCGCCGACTACACGGCCTTGTTTCTAAACGACACTCCGATGATGGACGTCAGAGCACCGGTTGAATTCAACAAAGGTGCCTTTCCTCACTCTGTAAATCATCCGCTAATGACTGATTCCGAGCGCGAAGCCGTTGGTACCTGCTACAAAGAAGAAGGCCAAAAGGCGGCCTTTGCGTTGGGCCACTGCTTGGTAAAGGGTGAAGTTAAAGAGGAGCGAATTCGGGCTTGGCGGTTATTTCATGAGCAAAACCCCAGCGGTCTCTTGTATTGCTTTCGTGGCGGTCTTCGATCCCGCGTGACACAACAATGGCTAACCGAAGTGGGCATCGATATGCCGTTTATCGAAGGCGGTTACAAG
This sequence comes from Paraglaciecola sp. IT1134, assembly GCF_058068185.1. Classification (NCBI taxonomy): domain Bacteria; kingdom Pseudomonadati; phylum Pseudomonadota; class Gammaproteobacteria; order Alteromonadales; family Alteromonadaceae; genus Paraglaciecola; species Paraglaciecola sp. IT1134. Next base: position 255,735 of record NZ_CM176486.1, read on the forward strand.
GCGATGCGGCAGTTTTTACTGACGCAACTTCATGTACGAATTGCCCAAGGCAACATTCAGGTACTTTCAGGTGCCACGGGCTCGGGCAAAACACAAGTGATACACGATTGGCCCCAGTCAGTCGACTTAGAAGGTCTAGCCAACCATCGAGGCAGCGCATTTGGCAGTACCGGCAGCAAACAGCCGAGCCAAATTGATTTTGAAAATGCATGGTCGGTAAACTGGTTAAAACATGCCAGTCAAAGCAATGCGCCGGTCTTATTTGAAGATGAATCTCGCTTGATTGGCCGCCTCGCTTTGTTGCCAGAATATCTAGCGCTGAGTAAGCATGCGCCGATCGTTTTACTGAGGGCACCTTTGCAAGAGCGCGTAGAGCGAATTCGTAAAGATTATTTTGTTGATGCTTACCAATCACAACTCGTTAAAGGTGAAGAAGCGGCTATAACGTACCTTGATGACTTCATTCGCGGCGCTTTGACGCGCATAAAAAATCGCCTTGGCGGTGAGCGCTATAAAAACCTAATTGGTTTACTTGATAGCGGCCTAATACAACTGGCGAATCAGGGGGGGTGGGGCAAGTTTGACGACATAATCGACGTGCTGCTGAGTGATTATTACGACCCGATGTATGAGTATCAATTCACAGCCAAAGCACAACTCAAAATATTTGAGGGTAATCATCAGGAGATCCTTGATTGGCTATCACACAACAAAACAGTTTAAGTAAAACGGTTTGTTTTGCTCTGTCATTCGCTATCATTGCAGCTGATGTGCTCAATTGAGTATCCAGGTTTGATGTGTTTGCCCAGCATTTATGCCCCAGTTGCCCGGATTTTGTTATGGCAACCGATTTTTAATGCACGTTTTATTATCAACATTGGTTTGGTTATTCCGTCGGCTTTACGTCAATGCCACCGGTGCTGAAGCGCTCAGCATTTTATTTAAAAACATGATCATGCCCATTGGCACCCTCTGGCTCAGTTGCAAAACGGCTTTCACACTCTAATGAGGCAATCTTCTTGAACGAAAGAGACCTGGTATTTATTGGCGGCGGTCATACCCATGTATTGGTGCTCAGAATGTTGGCGATGAAACCCATCCCCAACGTGCGACTCACGCTTATTTCAGACACGCGCCTTACACCCTACTCAGGCATGCTGCCGGGTTTTATCAGTGGGCATTATTCCATAGCGCAAACCCACATTGACCTCAATATTCTCGCCCAAGCCGGTAATGTTCGTTTTATTCATGGTCGTGTTACGGGCCTCGATGTTGAACATAAACGTATTCACGTAAATAACCACCCTGATATTGAATACGACAAAGTTTCAATTAATGTCGGTTCGACGCCGAACCTGACCGTGCCCGGTGCCAAAGAATTTGCTGTTGGGGTGAAACCGGTTAGCCAGTTAACCGCTACTTGGGCGCATTTACTGGCACATGATTATCAAGGTAAAATTCCCCATTGGGCGATTGTCGGTGCCGGTGCTGCGGGTGTCGAAATTGTACTGGCGATTGCGCACCGTTTTGCACAACAACAAAAACCCATTCAGTTATCATTAGTTCAGGCTGGCTCGCAATTACTGTCAAATTATCAAACCGGTGTACAAACTCGCGTCCGTAAAGCGCTCAATCATTACAACGTGATCTTGGTTAATAATTTTCGAGTCGCCAGGGTTGAGCAACAACAGTTAGTCGCGGACGATAATCAGACGCTTATCATCGACAAATCTATTTGGTGCACCCCAGCAACAGCACCCATCTGGCCAAAAAAAGCAGGTCTGGCAACCGATCCCCAGGGTTTTATTGAAGTGAATGCCTATCTGCAAAGCACCTCTCATCCTGATATTTTTGCTACCGGTGATGTGGCCAGTATGTCTCACTCGCCTCGTCCTAAAGCAGGGGTTTATGCGGTACGGTGTGCCCCTTTTTTAGAGAAAAACTTACGCGCCGTTTTTCAACACAAAAAATGCACCAAAACTAAACTGCAAACAAATTTTTTATCACTGATTTCCCTTGGCAACCAAACGGCTGTCGGGCAAAAAATGGGGCTCAGTTTTTCTGGCAAGTGGGTGTGGCGATGGAAAAACCATATTGACTTAACCTTCATGAATTTGTTTCAAAAACAATTGCCGGATATGAACAGCGACATGGATGAACCCATGCACTGCGCTGGCTGTGGCAGCAAGCTGGGTCCCCAATTGCTGGAGGAGTCGCTAAAAGACTTGGCCATTTTTAAGCAAGCGAGCTTACCTGTTAATTTGTGCAAAGCCGAAGACGCGGCGGTTGCCATTCATAACAAAGAGCACCGTGTATTTCAGAGCATTGATGGCTTTCGCGCCTTTACCGATGACCTTTACCGTTTTGGCATTGTGACTACCCATCATGCTGTTAATGACTTGTACGCCATGGGCATTGGGCCCACTAGCGCACAAGTCTGGGCAAATATTTGCTTTGCCCACCCCCGTTTGAGCAAGCGTGATTTTCAACAATTGATGAGTGGCATAACCGAAACACTCATTCATCACGAAACTACGCTTGTTGGTGGTCACAGCACCCAAGGCAAAGAAACCCATGTCGCCCTTGTGGTAAACGGCCAACAGCGTAACGTTTGGTCTAAGAACAATCTTAAACCCGGCGATTGGTTATTACTCAACAGGCCCATAGGCTCTGGCATCATTCTAGCGGCCGACATGCAGGGCAAAGCAGATGCCAGTACAGTTGATCAACTGTGGGAGCATTTACTGGCCTCTAACCGCGCTTTTTTTAAAGCACTTCAGACTCAGGAAGTGCATGCCGCAACCGACGTCAGCGGCTTTGGCTTAATTGGGCACTGCCTGGAAATGGTCGAAAGCTCAGACTTTCAAATAAACATCGACAGCCGCAAAGTGCCCCTGCTGCCAGGCGTGTTAGCCCTTTCGCAGTCGGGCATTGGCTCGAGTTTATTACCTCAGTTATTACCCCTAAAAGACCGCTGCATGATCAGCAAAGATGCAGACAGCCAAGTCATTAACTTGCTCTTTGACCCGCAAACTAACGGCGGCCTATTGGTATCAGTACCTCCAGAGGTCGGAACACAGCTGTTAACTATCGACGGCATAGCCAAGATTGGCGAAGTGAAACCCCGTATGGATCCCAGTGATAAAGAAGTATTTATTCATTAACGGAAAAAGGAAAAAGGGGTCGGAGTGAATAAAAATGAAATTCACTCCGCCCCCTTTTTCCCGACCCCTTTTTCCCAAATTCACTCCGACCCCTTTTTTCCCTTTTTTCCAGATACCAAGAGCAAAACAGCAGGTATTTTCAAGTAATCGCGTCCATTTGATTGCTGCTGATTAAGGTAAAGTATGTCAAACAGATGAACTTGGCGGCAATACAGCCCGTGTGAGATAGGTATGCTAAATAGAGGGATGGTATGACTTATTCATATCTACTGCGATTAATCATCCCTATTATCCTGCCCATTTTTTTCTTGCTTAAGTGCATGTGCAAAGTAGCCACCTTGAATGTGTTGCGGCATAGCTGGATGCTGGCGTTGTTTGCACTGGGCAATTTCGCTCGGCAACCAATCAGCAAATTCGACCATGATGGGTTACATTCGTTATTGATATTGGGACATTGCTTTTTGAACGGATCCTGTAAGATGTGGGTATTATACAAGTGTAGTTATTTTTCTTGGTTTTTGGCGAAGGGAATGGGATGAATCAGTTCCATTCGTGCCTAACCAATTGATTAATAATAGTATCTAGGACTTCCTAGACATTAACGTTACGCGTTTAGATTATCATCAAAATTTAGGAATAATAAATGGAAATTATGCAAATAGATATTGCAGAAGACAACAGTGAAACGGTGAAATTATTAACCGTTATGTTTTTTGTGTTGGGATTAATAATTCCACTTTGGATTATAACGTTGCCTCTTTTTTGGTTCTTAGCATATCGAGACTATAAATCCCCAAATGGTAAACCTTTATTTTCTAATTCATCAGCGGTGCCAACTGAAAATATAAAAACTAACAAACCTGTAACACCAATTCAAAATTTTGAAGCTCTCGAAAAACTAAATGATTTGAAAGAGAAAGGGATATTAACGGAAGATGAGTTCACACAAGAAAAAGGTAAATTATTAAATCCACAGTAAACGCATAATAAGACAGGGCAACCGCATGAGTGTTTAATTTTTACACATCTCGCTAAATCCCGCTTTTAAAACAGCCTCTAAGAAGGTTGGTTTCATCCATGCTCGTTTGCGTTTTGCACTGATGCTGCCTTTTGAAGGCTCTGCCCTGAGCATATTTAAAGAGAGTTGCCTTAACATTGCCCAATTCTCGGCACCGTTTGTGGTGATGAATTTGGCATGGGTCTTCTCTCAAGCTGACATTTAATGCCCAGTGCAGACTATTTTCGATAGACCAATGGGCACGTACGGCTTCAGCTAACGCTTTTTCGCTAAGCTCGGCACAGCTAATGTAATAGCGATAACCCAGTTGTGGCGCTTTACCTTTGACTTGACGAAACCCTATGCTCAAGCTAATGCTGCGCAGATTAGGCCATTGGGGGAAGCGGGTCGCCAATTCGCTGGCATCTTTGACATAATGCACGCGGGCTTCTACACGGCCATGATTTTTTTTTATCGCTAAACCATCCAGCGGTGCTGCATGCTCATCCATAAATGCATCACGGATCGCCTGGTGTAGCTGGCCTTGATTACCTTTTACGGCTAACAGGTAATCAGCTTCTTTCTCTACTATTTGCTGTGCTATCTTTGTTTGGCAGCCCATCGCATCAATGGATACCAGCGCACCTTTTACCTCCAGTAGCTTAATGAGTGCTGGGATGGCGGTAATTTCATTCGATTTTTGTTCGGTTTTAAGCTGTCCCATCACCACTTTGTTGGCACACGCAAATGCATTTACCATGTGAATAGTGGACTGCCTATCCCCTCGTTGGTACGAGCTACGTAATGTTTTTCCATCGATGGCGACCACTTCGCCTTCAGTCACCTGATGCACCGCCTGCATCCAATTCATAAAGCATTGCCGGAACTGCTCAGGTTCAATTTTAGAGATAATACGGGCAATGGTGTCATCGACCGGCACGTCATCGATAAGAAAACCCTGTTGCTTGAATCAGTCGTGGTGACCTTCAGCGTAATCATAAATCTCAGACCAACCTTCTGCGCCTGCTATCACGCCACAAAGCGTGACGAACAATACATCACACAAGAGATAGGTGACTTTAGCGGATTGACGTTGGTCCATAATGGCACTGAAATGAGTCGTAAATGCTTCGAGATACATAAAGGCCCCACAAAAGGGAGTATAAGATCACAGCTACCCATAAAATCAAAGAATTATCTTAACGAAAAACTCTAATTGTCTAAAAAACGTTCACGATCTCGCCCTGCATAATAAGACAATTGAAAGCCAGAATATAATAACTGGCTCGGCACCAACTAGGCTGAATACCAACTCAATCCGTTGATTTAAATGGCGTGATTAAAATTACCCTAAATTTTATTGAAACCGGCGTATACCCCAACAACTTGCCCAAGCTTAAACGTGCTGGGCGGCCATAATAGGCTCTTCCCCGTATACGCTCTCATCCAAATATTTGCCATCAATATTCTTACCGTAATTTTTAAGAAGCAACGTAAAGCGTTTACTTAAGTCGGCTAAAAGGTGTTTAATAAGTCATCGAAAATTATTTGGAGTCAGACATGAATGCTAATGTTGAATCAAATATACGACCCGACTATGACCGCCCCATCAAAGATATTGCCCGTTACGTAACGGACTACGTGATTGAAAATGACCACCTGTATGACACTGCCCGCTATTGTTTAATGGATACGCTGGGTTGTGGACTTTTAGCGCTAAGATACCCGGAATGCGCTAAACATTTAGGACCCATTGTTCCCGGAACCATGGTGCCCAATGGTGCTCGAGTCCCTGGTACTCAATTTGAAATGGATCCCATCAAAGCCGCGTTTGATATAGGTTGTATCATTCGATGGTTAGATTTTAATGATACTTGGTTAGCTGCCGAATGGGGCCATCCTTCAGACAATATGGGGGGCATTTTAGCAGTAGCGGATTATGTTTCCCGTCAACGTTTAGCCCGCGGTTATGACCCCTTGAGCATGAAAGAAGTGCTTACCGCTATGATCAAAGCGCATGAGATCCAAGGAGTGCTAGCGCTAGAGAATAGTTTCAATCGAGTAGGACTGGATCATGTTATTTTAGTCAAGATTGCTTCCACTGCCATCGTTACCCAAATGTTGGGCGGAGAGCGTGAAGATATTATGAATGCGCTTTCCCAAGCATTGGTCGATGGCCAAAGTTTACGAACTTATCGGCATACTCCAAACGCCGGTTCGCGAAAGTCGTGGGCAGCTGGCGATGCTACCAGTCGCGCAGTGCGTTTAGCGATGATCACTATGTCCGGTGAAATGGGTTATCCAGGTGTGTTAAGCGCTAAAACCTGGGGATTTTATGGGGTATTGTTCGGCGGCAAAGAATTTAAATTCCAGCGGCCTTATGGCGAATATGTCATGGATAATGTGTTATTTAAAATTTCCTTTCCAGCGGAATTCCATGCTCAGACCGCGGTAGAGTGTGCCGTTAAGTTACATACTGAAGTAGCTAATTGTTTGGCTAAAATTGAACGCATTGAATTAACGACACACGAATCCGCTATTCGGATTATCAGCAAACAAGGCGCGCTGCATAATCCTGCCGATCGCGATCACTGTTTGCAGTACATGGTGGCTATAGGTTTAATGTTTGGCGATTTAAATGCTGATCACTATGAAGATGAAGTTGCAACTGATCCTCGCATCGATGTGTTAAGAGAGAAAATGGTGGTCTGTGAAGACCAGCGATATACCCAGGATTATCTCGATCCTAAAAAGCGTAGCATTGCCAATGCAATCCAAATCTTTTTTAAAGACGGTAGCAGCACTGAAAAAGTAGAAGTGGAATATCCTGTCGGCCATAAATTTCGCAGAGTAGAAGGAATACCATTGTTACAAGCCAAATTTGAACGCAATGTGAAAACCCGATTTCCTAATAAACAGGCGATGGCAATAGTAGAAATCTGTAATGACAAGGACACGTTCGAAGCACTGCCGGTTAATGAGTTTATGGATTTACTGGTTATCTGAGTTAACTCAATCTATTCACTCCCCCTTTCTACTTCAAAACGTTTTTGGGCTCTTAGAAATACTTCCCAAATCAATACAGTTGCTATTTAAGTAGCAATTTGTTGTAGTGATTCGCTTTAATTGCTATTATGTTAGCAGTTTTATCGCGAAGGAATTCAAGGTGCTTTCACTGCTATCTCCGTTTGATGTGCAACTTTCACTTAGCCAATTTGTTAAAACAACCCGCAAAAATAAAGGATATAGCGTAATAAACTTTTCCGAAAAAACCGGAGTGCCTGATAGCACCATTCGTAAATTCGAAAAAACAGGTGAAATATCGTTGCGCCAATTCCTGATGCTTTACGCTGAAATAGGCAAGTTGACAGACATACAGCAACTGACCAAAAGAGCCGCCGCACCAATTAGTCTTGACGACGTGCTCAAAAATGCTTAAACACAAGCTCGCAGTAAATCGTCGCCTCTCAAACGGTAATACAACCAGAGTAGGGGATCTGGCTGAAAACAACTCTGGGATATATTTCCAATACGATGAGAACTACATGGCCGAGCATTCGGCCCTTTCTCCGTTTGCGCTAGAAAATTCAACAAACATCCAAGTAGGCCCACTGACGCCACATCATAAATTACACGGCGTGTTTGCCGATAGCCTGCCAGACGGGTGGGGACTTTATCTTATGGACAGGATCTTTAGAAAAAACGGCTACGATCATAAGAATATTTCCCAATTAGAGAGGTTGGCTTTTATTGGCGATAATTGTCTTGGCGCACTCTATTACGAACCAACGATTGCACTAGCTGACGATAAAAAACAATATGACATTTCTATCCAAGAGCTCGCCAACCAAGCGATAAAAGAGTTTGAAGGGACTGAAACTAACTTAGTCGAACACTTAATGAATACAGCTGGCTCCGGTGGCGCCAGGCCCAAAATCAATGCCACTCTTTTGCCTGATGGTTCATATACAACCAATCGTTTTGCCGCCGGTAAGCACTGCCTGATTAAGCTCACTTCAGATAACTTTTATCTTAAACATGAAGAAAGCTTGGTTGAATTTTGCTGCATGACACTAGCTAACCAATGCGGCATCGAAACAGCAGATTTTGATCTCTTAAGCGCTAATGACAACAGATTTTGGCTACGCCAAGAGAGGTTCGATTGTGTTGGTGATGCGGGCCGACTACACATGATCTCTGCTAGCGGTCTTCTTGATGCGTCATTTCGTGAACCATCTCTGGACTACGTAGACCTTGTTAAAGCTACACGCATCATGTGTGGAGCAAAAGACGCAAAGAAACTCATCCAAAGAGCGCTTTTTAACTACCTCATATGCAATCAAGACGATCATGCTAAGAACTTTGCTTTTCTGTGCGACGACAAAGACAACTGGTGTTTGTCGCCATTCTACGATGTTGTCTACTCCCCCTCCTTATCTGGCGAGCACATGACTGCATTTAACGGTGACGGCATCGCACCTAAAAAGTCTTCTTTAGAACTCATGGCACGACATGCAGGCATGGATCCAAAAGAAATAAAGGGTATGGCCGAAGCAATTATGCACAACCTCTCAAGCGCAAAAACGCTACTGGGAAATGTTGGCGTGTCTGCAACTACCACCAACACCATTACCTCAAATATAAGTGGTAAATGGTCACAACTTAAAGATCGGATCTAAAGTCCTGCTTGTAGCACAATAGCCCATCACTAAGCATCACGATGAGCACTAGAATATCAAATCGTTTAAAAGGGGGCGCAGTGAATAGGAATGAAATTCACACCGCCCCCTTTTTCATGAAGGCAAAACCATCGGCCGGTTAGACAGTCATTACTTGGGAATCGATCGCCAGGAAAGCGGCAGTGAAGTGGACTATTTCCCTGAACTGACCTCCTGGCTACATTCATTTACCCCGGCGATAAATTATTATTTACGGGAACAACTCAATTACAAAACCGATCTAAAATACAATATGTTTGGCCCGGTTCGCCCATGGGATGATTGCCATGATCACACAGGTGAAAATTTACGCCAGGCGATGGCACAAAATCCCTATCTGAATGTGATGATCCAATCCGGCTACTACGACGGCGCCTGTAATTATTTCGATGCCAAATACAGCATGTGGCAGTCACATCCCAGTGGCAAAATGCAGGATCGCCTCAGTTTCAAGGGTTACCTTAGTGGCCATATGATGTACTTACGCCCTGCTGATTTAGAAAAATCTAACCAAGATTTACGTCAGTTTATTCTGACCTCAACCCCGGCCAACGGCCACCCCGCGCAATACGCTCGTTAAAGCGGCTGCTGACTAAGTCAAAAACCTAATCAAGGGCAGGGGATGATCCTGCTTTTTTGGTCAGAAAGGGTTTGTACTAGTGGTTATTAAGGGGGAAATTTCGCTTTATGTACACTATGCCGTGTGTCTCTACATTTTTTATGTATAGGGTGTAAAAATTCAGGGCGTTAGCAACGGCAGTTGAATAACTAGCTAATTCCCGCCACGGCATAAGGGATCCAAGTGAAATATAGCGCTTTTATGCTGGCCATAGTGCTAGCGTTTCTGACCGGGTTTTTCGTCAAAGGCTGCTTAGAGGAAGATAGCCCAGTCAAAAACGACATTTTTTATGGCGAGCAACAGCCTGCTATCAACCAAGAGATTGAACGCCAAGATACAATAGAGCCGCTAAATGCAGGCGGAGTCCCAGAGCAACACGACGATATTATTTAACAGGCGAAACAGGTGGAACCAGTTGCAGAGCCTGAACAAGACCCAACGCCTGGCGATGCCAAACCAACCATCTTCCCGCTGGAACAGCGATTAAAATTATTTGCACAACGATTCAAAGCTCAAAGCAGAGAGCCAGACTGGGCCAGTAGTGTTGAAACCACACTAACTGATGGGCTGATCACCCAGCAGTACACTGATACCTATTCCATTGAGAGAGTTGAATGTAAGACAACCCTTTGCCTGATCGTGGTAGAAAAGGAAAATAGTTTATTGTATCAAGACCGCAAGATTAAGGAAGCCGAGTGGAACCACATAGTGGATAACGGAATAAAAGCGATCTCGGACTCCCCGGTGGCAATAGTAAGCATGATGATGTCAGATGCAAATGAACAAAAAACCGCGCAAAAATTTCAAATCTTGCTAGAGAAAAAATAATGCGCCACCCACACCAAGCTCGGATCCGATAGAGGTTATGGATCCATATTTAGCAAAACTTAGTTACAATCGACTTCATTCACTCATCCTAATAAAGCGCTAATCCAATCATGAATGATAAGTATATTCTGCTCGACATCCATTTGAAAAACGTAACCAGTCCATTAGTAAGAAGGGTAGTCTGTGTCCCCCATAACATTACCCTGATTAAATTAGCCCAGGTCATAAATGAGGCAATGGGCTGGTTAAGCTGCCACCTTCACATGTTTCAATTTGGTGATGAAAACTATGGTGAGATTTTTGATTTTGACGATGGCAGCTTGATTGATCAGCGCAGAAAGCAGCTTAATCGGTTACTTGGGCGCAGTAAGCAGTTTACTTATGTCTATGACTTCGGGGATCATTGGGAGCATCAAATCTTTGTTAAACCTTCGACTCAATCCCCACCGCACAAATACTTTATGGTAATGGCAGAGGGAGCCTGCCCACCAGAAGATTGTGGTGGCGAACCTGGATACGAGGATCTTAAGCACATGATTGCCAATCCAGACGATCCACAGTATCCAGAAATGATCGAATGGTGTGGCGAAAATTTTGACCCTAACGTTGTCGATACCGACCTTATTCAACAGCGCTTGAATGGCATCAAATAACTAGCTCATTCAAAATAAAGCACCTTTGGCTTGAGGTGCGCCTCAGCCAAAAGTGAACCATTGGCACCCATAGCTGAATAGGTTTTATTAGGCTTATCAGTATTTTGTTTGCTTTGGTGGGGTTAGCTATTTTCAGCTATGACCCGGGAGGGTTACATTCCACCAGATTTCAGGTAAATTAGACCTCGTGCGGTTGCCCCGGATTATTCAATGAATATCCAGTCATACACGTGCTGTGAGAAGAATCTGCTTAAGCTATATTTGACTAGTCAGTAGTGCATAAGCCATTTTATTGTAAGGAGCATCTATACCCAAATTTTCACACCTGTTTAATACTGCCCCGATAATACTATCTAACTCCATTTCTCTACCTAGCTCTTTATCTATCAGCATAGACGTTTTAATAGGATTGAATGTTTTGATTAACTCGAACATTTCCGCAAGATCTTGTTGTGTTAATTCCACGCCGTCTGCTGAAGCGGCAGTGACTGTCTCTTGCATCATGGCGTAAACTATTTTCCCGAGTTTTTCTTGATTCGTTATCGCAAATGTATCTAGCCCTGTGATCGCAGAAAGAGGGTTCACTCCGTTATTGATCATTAATTTTCGCCATAGTTCTTTCTGGATGTCAGCACTGATTTTATAGGGAATTTGCGCAAGGTCTAAGGCTGCTGAAAATTGATTGAGAACCGAGCTTTTGGATTGGGAAATGTGGAGGTTGTTTGGCCAAGCTCCGAGAACAATTTCAGCTTTACCGGTTGATTTCACGACGCCAGGTTTAATAACATGACTACCAATTCTAACAGCGAGTCCGCCTAATACTCTTTGTTCGCCCAGTAAACTAGATAGTACGTTTTCATTATCAACACCGTTTTGCAGTGATAAAATAAACGTCGGGTGTTCTTTAAGCCAATTTCCCATCTCTTCAATGAAATGAAGCGTTGAATGAGATTTTAGCGTGAGGATAATTAAATCAAAATAATCAGCTCTAAATTTTTCGACAATTTGTTTATGAGAATGAACATCGACGTTAGCATGATAGGTCGTTCGTTCATGTTCTAACGTCAGTCCATTTCCCTGGAGAGCTTCTAAATGGGTGCTTCGAGCCGTGAAGACGACCTGACTACCTGATTGCTGTAATTTATACCCGTAATAACCTCCGATCCCACCCGTTCCAATGATCAGTAGTTTCAATTTTTATGGCCCATTAATCTTTTAAATTGTATTTCATCATGCGTTAACACCTAAAACTCGGCTAAATTCAGAAACAGTTTTTGCAATGTACCGTTTAAAGCTTCGATTTGCTCGGCAGAAAAGTCAGCATATATACTTTCAAAAAGTCTTTTGGAGTTATCAATGACTTTGGCAATAGCTTCTTCTCCATTATGGGTCAATTTTACCATTGATACTCTGCCATCTTTCTCACTGGTGGAGATGTTCACAAGTCCTTCGGTTTGAAGTTTATATGTTGCTCTTGTGATTGTAGGTGTTTTTGCCACAGCGTGTGTTGCAATATCACTCACACTTAAGGTACCCATTTCTCTTAAAATCATCAAAATACGCCAAGCGGTTATGTTGATCCCGCCTTTTTTGAGAGATTTTTCCATTCTTAATGAATATGCACTGCCGACTCTCATTAACCAATAAAAAGGATATTGCTGGAATTCGAAATCACCCGAAGCGGGTTTAAATTTATCAAGTACGTCCGTAGGTTTGTTCATTTTTTTACTCCTTATTAAACAATTTCAACCCGATATTTTACGTGACAATTCACATTAATGGCAATGTTATCACCCAAATTAGTCATTTAGTTTGAATTTATAACACGAATTTACTTGACTTATTACTTGACTAATAAAGTAATAAGTCATATTTATATATGGGTTTATTAAAATAATTTAATAACAACCAGCGGAGCACACACGATGTCAATACCTCGAAGAAGAATAGACGTTAAGAAGAATTCACGGTTTAAGAATTATTTTTTATCAGTCGTAGCCCTATCTGCAATTGGTTCACTGCCAGCATATGCCCAACAAAACCAACTCGAAGAACAATCTAATGAACAAAAGAAGTCTGGCGTCGGGGCAATGATGGAGACCATCCAGGTTACCGCGAGAAAAAGAGAAGAAAGTCTGCAGGATGCACCAATATCTCTTACGGCGTTTTCTGGTGATGGTCTTGAAGCCAGGGGGATTGAAAATATTTCAGAAGTGGGCAGTATCACGCCAAACCTAACCTACCAAAATAACCCGTCAGTCGGTGGCTCTTCTTCCGTGGCAACGGTCTACATACGTGGTGTTGGTCAACGGGATTTTTTAGGCACGATTGACAATGGTGTTGGTTTTTATATTGACGATGTGTACATCGCCAGAACCGTTGGTGCAGCGGTAGATCTGCTTGACGTCGATCGTATTGAGGTACTGCGTGGGCCTCAAGGAACCCTGTTTGGCCGAAATAATGTAGGCGGTGCTATCGCTCTTTATAGCAAAAAACCGACGGATGGATTTGAGGGATATGTCGATGCCACTGTTGGCACTGACTCGATGGCCAAATTCAAAGTCTCTGTTAGCGGCGCTATCATCGATGGTTTATATGGCAACTTTTCTGCATTAAATGCAACCCAGGACGGTTATGTAAAACGTCCGGCGGGTGGTGATTTAGGGGACGATGACAAGTTAGCTTTTCGCGGAGGCCTTTTGTGGGAGGCGTCTGACGATGTAGAAGTCAATCTGACCTTAGACTACAGCACAGAAGATGAGAATGGCCCGGCATTTGAATTGACAGATTCAGGCACCAAGGTCGATGGCTCCTTTGCAGGTTTCTATAATAACGTTTTACAAGGTGAAGATTGTGCCTTTCCGGGGGGGGTTACCTCCACTGATCCAATCTGTTACAACAACCAGTATGTAAGTGAGGGTGAGAACCTTGGCACGGCACCTGCTTTTTCTATGACAGATACTTGGGGCGCAAATTTAAGGGTAACTTGGGACATAAGTGAGGATCTGCAGTTAAAATCCATTACCGCTTATCGGGATCTGGCCGCTGAATTCTCAAAGGATTCCGATGGTTCACCGTTAAAGGTTGTGCACTTTTCGGACACATTTGACTCATCACAGTTTTCACAAGAATTACAACTGTCAGGTACCTCCCCAGATGACAAGCTACAATGGATAGTGGGTCTATATTACTTTGACGAGGAGGGAAACAATCGGAATATCCTTGATTTTGCCATTGCTAATTTTGACAGTGATAATGACTTTACGACTACCAGTTCAGCATTATTTGCACAGGGTACCTACAATCTCGCTGAGAAATTAGAGTTGACCTTGGGATTAAGGTACACCGATGAAGAAAAAACCTTTGATCCGGTGCAGATTGTATTAAGCAGTAATATAGGTATTCCTGCAGGCACTCCCATTTTGCCACTTGGTTTGAACAAGCGAGATACGCAAGAAACCACTCCTATGCTTAACTTAGCTTATAAGGCCAGTGATGAGTTGATGGTCTATTCAACATATTCTGAAGGGTTCCGCTCGGGTGGCTTCGTTCAACGTATTTTCCCACCATTACCTGTAGTGCCTTCATTTGGCCCCGAATTTGTTAAAGCATACGAATTGGGCTTTAAGTACGATAACAATGAATTTCCGTTCACGGTCAATGGCGCCAGTTTCTTCATGGATTACACTGATATTCAAGTGAGAACACAAAGTCCTGGTTTTATAGGCTTTTTTGAATCCAATGTGGGTAATGCTGAGATATCAGGTTTTGAACTTGAATCAAAATTAGCGTTTGCCGACTATTGGTTTGTTGAAGCTGCAGTAGGATACACGGATGCAAAATACACGAGCATTGACGTAGAGCCCCCTCTGGTTGCAGTAGTGACGACCGATAGTAAGTTTGATCACGTGCCAGAATGGTCTGCAAGTCTGAGTCTAGCCAGAGATTTTGACTTGGATAATGGGTCATTTATTACCACCAGGATCAGTGGCAACTACCATACCGAATATTTCAATAATCCGGATAATTCAACAGGGATCATTACACCTGAGCTAAGTTTATGGGATCTAACAGTTTTGTGGCACTCGGCTGATGAGACATACGGTGTGGACTTTGGACTCAAAAATTTAACCGACGAGAAATACTTAGCTGCCGGTTATCAGGCTAACGTAGGTATTACCGAAATTATCAGAGACCGGGGGCGTCAGTGGTATGCCTCATTTAGATATAGTTTTTACTAATTAGCATTTGTAATTGACGGGGAGCTTATTTGAATTTGTCAAATAAGCTCCCCGTTTTAGTTAATCATTTTATAAAAAGGTCTCGCTAATTGTGAATACAAGCCAACAAGTGCTAGAACCGCAAGCAAACCAACCATACGAACTCATTCTGGATAAAGGTCGTCTATCCTCTACATAAATTCGGGTTGTACTCATTTCATTTATTTTGATGAGATTAGGTGGGTTCGATATCCCCTCCATGTCTTTTACCGCACAGCGTAAAAGTGAAAAACTACAAATTAGCCCGACTAACTTAGGGTTGGTTTTCAGCGTTACGTTGGCTGGAGCGATGTTCATTGCTCCTTGTGCTGACAAAATAGGCCGACGCAAAAATGCTGATCGGTAATGTATTTGTGATTGGTTTTTCTGTGCAACTAACGGCCTTCACGAGGAAATACGCACCCACCAAATATCGCAGTTTTAGTGTGGCTATTGTCGCTGCTGGCTTTCCCCTGCTGTTACTTTTATCAGCATGACTCGCACTCAGTTTGAAAACTCGTTATTCATCTTAAGCTTATTGGGATAACGATTTCCATGGAAATCAGTTTTTCACCGTGGGATCAAACACCCTTTCTTGTCACGATTAAACGATCAAGTTACATAAGGAAGGGTTTTGTGTAACAAATCACTTGAATAATCACGTGAAGTGTTCTAATCTAAATTTATCGATTTATAAAAGGCAGGTAAAACACAAGTATGACTGTGTTCACCGAACAATTCGAGTTGGGGCAAAATAACGGTTTAATCGCCGGTGTTAAAGACAACATCGACGTTGCTGGTTTCGTTACCCGAGCTGGAAGTGAAGCGCTTTGTCTTAATCCTATTGCTTCAAGACATGCCGATGTCGTCACTGCAATGCTTAACTCAGGTGTAAAACTCGTCGGTAAGCTAAATATGCATGAACTCGCTTTTGGTATGACAGGGGTTAATGAGTATTTAGGCACGCCAATTAATTATTTTTTTCCTGATTACATTACTGGTGGTTCGTCAAGTGGTTGTGCAACCGCTGTCGCTCAAGGCAGTGTCGATTTTAGCATTGGTACGGATACCGGAGGCTCTATAAGAGTGCCGGCAGCATGTTGTGGTGTTTATGGACTAAAGCCAACATTTGGACGCATCAGTCGCATCGGAGTTTTACCGGAAGAGTCAAGCTTGGACTGCCTTGGGCCGCTGGCATTTTCAGCGGAAAAGTTGATTGATGCTATGTGCAGTATGGATAAAACGTTTAGTCCTATTAAGCCGCTAGAAACAATCAAACTAGCCAGAGTCAAAGTTAATGCTGAAAGTGCTATTGATATGTTGGTCGGTGACGCACTGAAAAAAGAATTCATACAAGTCAGTCAAACCAGTCTGCCAAGCTTTACTGCTGCATTTCAAATGGCGTTGAAGCTGATGAATTTTGAAATGTGCCAAGCATATGCATACTTGGTCGAGACCGGTAAGCTCGGGGCTGATGTAGCAAATAGATTGCTTGCTGCAAAAAATATAGACGAAAGTATCGTTACTAAGGCTGAAGTTGTACGCAAAAAATTTAGCCAAGAAGTCGATTCAGCACTCAAAGGCGTCGATGCGCTTGTTTTACCAACGCTTGCGTCATTTCCTCTTAAAAGGATAGACGCACTTGCAGGTCAAAATGATCTGCAAATTAGTTCGTTAACTCGGCCTTTCAATCTGTCTGGGCACCCTGCTATCACAATCCCTATTCGCAATAACCTTGGTAAGCCTGTTGGTATGCAACTGGTCGGCGCAAAAGGAAGTGATGAAGTTATTTGCTACATCGCCAAGAGACTTAGCGATACGAATAAAATTTAGGCGTAATTGTTGGAGATAAGCTATGTATAAAAATGCAGTAAATAAGAGTCAGTGGGGTGGAGAAGTTAAATTTAACAACTTACTTGCTGATATTAGAGCGCGTCGAGCTGAATTTGAAGAGCAGCGTTATATTTCACAAGACATCATTGAAAAATTTAAAGATATCGGAATTTACCGTTCTTTTGTTCCTGAAAGTTTTGGTGGTGGAGGAAAAACGCCCAGTGAATTCTTGAAGGCCATTGAGGCTATTTCAGCGGCAGATGGCTCTGCTGGTTGGGTGGCTAGTTTTGGTATGAACCCCGCCTATCTTGCTGCACTGCCTAAAGAAACCTTAGATGAAGTTTGGAAAAACTCGCCAGACATTGTCTTTGCCGGGGGTATTTTTCCGCCGCAAAAAGCCGAAAAAGTAGACGGTGGATATATGATTAACGGACGCTGGCAGTTTGCCAGTGGCTGCATGGGTGCGTCTCTTTTAGGTGTTGGAGTTATGCCTGATGATGGTAAGCAGTTACCTAAGATGGCGGTGTTAGCCGCAGACAAAGTGAAAATAGACAAGACCTGGAATGTTCATGGCATGGTCGGAACGGGTAGTTTTGATTTAGTCGTTGAAAATGTCTTTGTGCCTGAAGAGTGGACATTTGTTCGCGGCGGTAAACCTACGGTTGATCTTCCTTTCTTTAAATATCCATCTTTATCTTTTGCTGCTCAAGTTTTGTCTGTGACTGCCTTAGGGATTGCCAGAGAAGCTATCGACGTTGTAACAAGTTCGGCTAAGGGCAGAAAATCTGTGACTGGTGCACCTAATTTAGGTGAGCGCCATTACGCCCAAATAGATATAGCAAAAGCCGAAGCGAAAGTTCGCTCATCTCGAGCTTTCTTTTATGATGCAACTGATGAGGTTTGGGACGCAATTGTTCGCGGTGAAGAGCCAACGCCTGATCAAGTCAGTTTAGTCAGGTTAGCCACCACCAATGTTGCCAGAGAATGCGCAGATGCTACCCGTATCGCCTATCAATTGTCTGGCATGCAGGGGGCTTATTTAGACCATCCGCTTTCTCGCTGTTTTCGCGACGTACATTTAGTGACCCAACATGCCTTTATGGGCGATGTCACTTATCAAAATGCAGGAGCAATGATGTTTGAGCATCAACCTTTCCCTGGTTATCTATAAACATTAATAAACTTATTTGAGGAAAAATCATGACTAAATTAACAACTCACCGTGTGCTGTTTTGTATCGGTATAAATCAAAATTTTATGGATTCAACCAAAGAGGTAATGGGTGATGTTTGGCAAGCCTTCAGTGCCATGATGAAAGGCATCTCTGATCTACCAGACGTGAAGGTGTTAGGCATTATGGACGACGATCGTATTATGGTTGGCCCTTCCGCTACAGCGCCATGGACTGCCTATATTATGGCCGATGTTCCAGACATTGAAACGGTTATTGCGAGTTGTGATTTTTTCCGCTCAACCCCTGTTGGTGACGGTACGTATAGTCTGTGGAAATACGCCAAAGTTGAAGCACGCATAGGTCGTGAGCTGGTTGTCCCTAGTTAATTTAAGGAAGGTTAATATGACTTCGTTACTCAATTTGGAAGCACTACAACAACGCTTGACTGCGCTGGAAAATGAAAAGCGCGTCAGTGCATGTATGCACAATTATATGAGTCTTTGTGATGATTTGGGACCAGGTTTTGAACTTGAAACTCTCATGCAGTTATTCACTGAAGATGCTGTTTGGGAAGGCAAGGGTAAACGTTATGCAAAAACATTTGGTCGCCACGTTGGGATAAATGCTATTGAAATGATGTTCGCCAAATACATTGCGGTACCTGGTCACTTTTCTCTCAATGTGCATTTATTGGGTAATGAAGTAATAACAGTAGACGGAAATGAAGCTAAAGGTAGTTGGATGTTAATGCAACCATCTGATTTTATCGACGGTAAGTCACAGCTAAGCTGCGCCCGAATTACTGCTAAATTCAGGTTGTCGGGTAGATTTTGGCAAATTACTCACTTCAAAACTGAAAACAAGTTTAGCCGACCCATAAGTGGACCTTGGGACAACAGTGCAGCATTGCCGGTACCTAAATAGGATCTAGAATGAAAACTGAAATTAAAGTTAAAAATATAAACAGCACCGCAGACTTGGTGCTAGATGATCGCATTCATAAGTCACTTTACTCGGATGAAAAAGTATTCGAGGAAGAGTTAGACAAAATCTTCAATAACACCTGGGTATGGTTGGCGCATGAAAGTGAGCTACCAGAAGCAGGATCGTATAAAACTGCCACCATTGGCCGGCAACCGGTGATCGTTGTGCGTGACCGCAAGAAAAATATCCACGTGATGCTCAATCGGTGTCGTCATCGCGGTGCCACAGTGTGCGAAGGAAAAACAGGTAAAACGAAAGCTTTTACATGCCCTTATCACGGTTGGGGATATGGTCTCGATGGAAGTTTGCGTGCTCTACCTAAGCCAGAGGAATATGAAAACATCCTCGATAAAGCAGAATTTGGTTTGATTAAACTACGTACTGAGTCTTACCAAGGAATGATTTTCGCCACCTTAAAAGAAGATCTTGAACCCCTCGAAGATTTCTTGGGTGGTGCCAAAAAATGGATTGATTTGTTTGTTAAACAAGGCGGCGGTTATCCTTTGAAAGCTATGGGTGACCACAGATTCAGATTTCCTGGAAACTGGAAGATCCAATTAGAGAATACTACCGATGCTTACCATTTTCCTATTGTACACAAGTCATTCATCGCTTCAGTAGATGAACAAGCAGCCGAAGTCTTTGACTTCTTAGACGGTGATGGTTTCGTTGAAGACCTAGGTCACGGCCACAGTGTTATGGTTATGATCCCGGAGTTAGTCGATTTGGAGGAAAATTTAGACGAACCCATTCCTGAACGTTATGCGGATTTAGCTAAGCAGTTAGCCAATGAAGGGCACTCAGATCTTGAAGTCAGGCGGCTGGTGAGAGCAGTTGGTGGCAGTGGATTTAACCTAAATCTTTTTCCAAACGTTGCCTGTTCAATGGCATTTTTTAGAAACTTAGTACCTATCAGTGTCAATGAAACAGAGATCCATCATATTGCGCTCGGTGGCGAAGGTGCGCCAGAAGCATTCAATCAAAAACGCATTCGCTTACATGAACATTTTCAAGGCCCTATGGGCTTCGGTACGCCGGATGATGGCGAAGCGTGGGAGCGTGTTCAGGCTGGTTCGATGGCTGGAACCGATGGCTGGATTATGATCAACCGCGGAATGTCAAAACTCTCTACTTCTGTGGATGGCAATATCAAAGGAGCTGTATGTTCCGAGACGGGTATGCGCGCCGCTTACCAGCAGTATAAAAAGTTAATGTCTAAGTCAAGTGAACAGTAAGGAATCAGATAAATGAAACTAGATACCCAATTGCTCGCCGATGTGACCGCCTTTTTGAATATCGAAGCGGATATGCTTGATAACAAAGAGTACCTCCAATGGCTAGATCTGTGGCTTGAATCAGGTTTGTACATTGTTCCTGTTGATCATAATGCGACTGACTACGCAAACACGTTAAATGTGGCTTACGACAACCACCAGATGCGGTTGTTACGCATTGAGCGTTTAACTAGCGGCAGTGCAATTTCAACTCAATTAAGTGAAAAAACTGTGCGCACAATGTCGAGATTTCGCATTCTTGACGATGTAGATGGCTTGGTACGCGTACGTTGTGCTTATTGCTTGTATGAAAACAATAAAAACGGTGTGCGCTGCTACCCAGCAAATTTGCAGTTTAAATTAGTACGGGACGGCGGCAGTTTTAAGATTGCTGAAAAAATAGTCAAAATAATGAAGTCCAGTCAGCACCTGACGACTGTCAGTTACTTATTTTAGGTGCAAATATGAGAACTGATAAGACAAAAGTAGCATTGGTCACCGGAGCAGCCCAAGGATTGGGATATGTGATCTGTGAATCGTTACTTAAGGCTGGTTATTTGGTAGTGGTAAGTGATATCAATTCATCTAGTGCGCAGCAAGCCGCACTGCGGCTTGACAAGAGTGGTGAAAAAGCCGCGAGTACTAAGCTTGATGTTATGCGTAAACATGATTTCACTGCAGCACTTGCCTTTACGATTGAAACCTTTGGGCATTGTGATCTATTAGTCAACAACGCTGCGATGACACCCACTACCCCGGTGATGGAAATCACCGCCGAAGAATTTAGCCAAGTATTGGATATTAACCTGCGTGGCAACTTTTTAGGCTGCCAGGTATTTGGTCAGTATTTCGCAGATAGAGGTTTTGGTCGAATTGTCAATCTGGCGTCTCTTGCTGGGCAAATGGGCGGTACAGCCTCGGGGGCGCACTATGCATCCTCGAAGGCGGGTATTATTACATTGACCAAGATATTTGCTAGACAGTTTGCTGACGTTGGGGTGACCGTGAACGCTATAGCCCCCGGGCCGGTAAACGTGCCATCCGTTAGAGAAAAAGTTCCTGCAGATAAACTCGAAAACATTATTAATAACATGATCCCCGTCAAGGCTATGAGTAATCCAGAGTTCATTGGCTCTATGGTTGTTATGTTGGCTGCAGATGAAGCGAATACGGTAACCGGTGCTACATGGGACATTAACGGTGGAATATACATGCGGTAAGCATGACTAGGAGATATTTATGAACGATGAATTAATTGATGTGGTCATAAAATCACGCACAGAGCAAGGTGCAGGTATTACTATACTTGAATTAGTGGCGAAAGATGGCAAGCCATTACCCACGTTCTCAGCAGGTGCACATATTGACGTGCATGTTAGCGATGATCTAATTCGTCAATATTCATTGTGTAACAACCCCGCTTCAAGCGATGTGTATAGAATTGGCGTGTTGAATGATCCCAATTCAAGAGGCGGATCGGTAAAAATTCATACTGACTTTGCTGAGCAGCAAACGATATGTATCAGTGCCCCTCGCAACCATTTTCCTCTCAATGAAAGTGCAAAAAAAACCATCCTAGCCGGTGGTGGAATTGGTATTACACCGATGATGGCAATGGCCTATACCTTGCTGAGCGAAAGCCAAGAGTTTGAACTTCATTACTGTACGCGTACGAAAGGGGCGGGGGCTTTTGAGCAAGAACTCGTCGCAGCATTTGGTGAGCGCGTGGTGTTTCACTATGACGATCAACAAAAGTCTCAATTGTTTTCCCCTCAATCTACCTTTAGCCCAGTTGAATCTGGTACGCACATATACGTTTGTGGCCCTACAGGCTTCATGGATTGGGTAATTGATAGCGCAAAAAAAATGGGTTATCCATCAGAACAGGTTCACTTTGAATATTTCAGTGCAGACGTTGACACATCTGGTGAAAGTTTCGAAGTGTACTGCGAAAAAAGTGATATTACGGTCACTGTTGGCTCAGGCGATACGATAGCTAAGGCGCTTCGCAAGGCTGGAATAAAAGTCAATATGTCGTGTGAAGAGGGGGTCTGCGGAACCTGCATTACCGATGTGTTGGAAGGTGAGCCAGATCATAGAGATCACTTTCTAACCGATGAAGAAAAAGCGGACAACGATCAAATGGCTCTGTGTTGTTCACGAGCTAAATGCAGCCGTTTGGTCATTGACCTTTAGATCATTGTTTAGAACAACCCAGCATGAGCTATCGCATAAATATCGACGGAGAGATTTTTATCTGTCCAAAAGGACAGACCGTTCTGATAGCGATGACAAGGACTGGTAACACTTGTTTACCGGTAGGTTGTTGTGCTGGTGGTTGCGGAATTTGCAAAGTAATCGTGCTTAACGGTGACTACGAAACCAAAGTCATGAGCCGAGCAAAAGTTTCAATCGAAGAAGAGGCAAAGGGGATCGCTTTAGCGTGTCGAATTTTACCCGCGAGTGACTTAACTATATGCCGAGTTAAAGGTTAACTAAAAGTTATTAACTACAACGTCTGGTCGCCTAGCGTGTTTAGCCGACTCTAACAGTAAAATAGGAATTGGGAGAGACCAAAATGCGTAAAGGTGTAATAAGACCAGGGCATATCCAACTTAGAGTAATGGATATGGAAGAAGCGTTAAAACATTACCGAGACCTGATTGGTTTAATTGAAGTTAACCGTGATGATAAAGGGCGTGTTTATTTAAAAGGCTGGACTGAAGTCGATAAATATTCATTGATTTTAGTTGAGTCGGATACTCCCGGTTTGGATTTTATGGGCTTCAAGGTACTAAACGATGACGTACTAAGTGGTCTAAAAAGCGACCTTATAGCATATGGTTGTGAAGTATCTGAACATGAAGCAGGAGATCTCGATTCATGCGGACGTCGTGTAAGTTTCGTTGCTCCGACTGGGCATACATTTGAATTATATGCAGAAAAAGAACAAACCGGAAAATGGGGGTTAGCAGAAGTCAACCCCGATCCTTGGCCGTTAAATTTAACGGGCATGAAAGCGGAACGCTTTGATCATTGTTTATTAATGGGTCCAAATGTGCCCGCAACACAAACATTATTCAATGAAGTGCTTGGTTTTGATTTATCTGAGCAAGTTGTGACGCCTGACAATATAGTCGCTGCGGCTTTCATGAGCTGCAGTATGAAAGCACATGATATCGCGTTTGTTGATTGTCCTGCACCTGGCAAACTTCATCATGCATCTTTTCTATTGGAAACATGGCAAGACCTGCTCAAGGCCGCAGATCTGCTTACCATGACGGAAACTAAAAAAGATGTCGGTCCCACGCGTCACGGTTTAACCAGTGGACAAACGGTTTACTTTTTTGATCCATCGGGAAATCGCAACGAAGTATTTTGTGGCGGTGATTATCACTATCCAGATCATCCCCCAGTTACTTGGAAGGCAGAAGATTTGGGCAAAGCCATTTTCTATCACGAACTCGTTATTCACCCTACGTACCTAGAAGTTTTAACTTAATTTATGGAGTTGTAAAGTGACTGAATTCAAACACTTTATTAATGGAGCCTATTGTGGCTCCCAGAGTGGAAGAACCTTCGAAAACCGTAATCCTGTAGACAATAGCCTGCTTGGTTTAGTGCATGAGGGGGGGGAATCTGAAATTAATGCTGCAGTTGCTGCCGCGAAGGCCGCATTGACTGGCCCTTGGGCTAAATTAACCCAAGCTAATAGATTGGCTTTATTGCATAAAGTTGCTGATCGAATCAATGAAAGGTTTGAAGAGTTTCTTGTGGCTGAGTGCTTGGATACGGGTAAACCTCGTTCTTTAGCGTCACATATTGATATTCCTCGTGGTGCAGCAAATTTTAAAACGTTATCTGACACCTTAATTAATGAAGCGACTGAATCGTTCAATATGGATACGCCAGACGGAACGGGAGCTTTAAATTTTGGATATCGTAAACCAAAAGGCGTAATAGCGGTTATTTCTCCCTGGAACTTGCCTCTTTTACTAATGACTTGGAAAGTAGGCCCTGCATTAGCCTGTGGTAATACTGTGGTCGTTAAGCCTTCAGAAGAAACGCCTGCCACGACTACTTTACTCGGTGAGGTGATGAATGAGTGCGGTATTCCACCTGGTGTATTTAACGTGGTACACGGTCTTGGTCCTAATTCAGCTGGAGAGTTTTTAACACAGCATCCTGATGTGGATGGTATTACCTTTACTGGTGAAACTCGCACAGGTGAAGCAATCATGCGTGCAGCATCGGTTGGTCTGCGCAATATATCGCTTGAGTGCGGTGGCAAAAATCCAGCAATCGTTTTTGCTGATTGCGACATGGATAAGGCAATTGAAGGCACCATGCGGTCAGTATTTGCCAACTGTGGACAAGTTTGTTTGGGCACTGAGCGTGTGTATGTCGAACGTCCTATTTTTGACGAATTCGTTAGTCGACTCACTGAAGCGGCAAAAGAACTTAAATTAGGCGTGCCTGAAGAAGAGGGCGTCAATATGGGGCCTTTGGTTAGCTTAGAGCATAAAGAAAAAGTGCTTAGCTATTACAAATTAGCCGTGGAAGAAGGTGCGAAAGTTCATCTTGGAGGCGGTGTGCCCAACATGGGCGGCGAACTTGACCAAGGAGCTTGGGTTGAGCCGACAATTTGGACCGGTTTGAGCGAAAACGCTCGCACCGTGAAAGAAGAAATCTTTGGCCCTTGTTGTCATATACAACCCTTTGATACAGAGCAAGAAGCTATTGATATGGCCAATGCAACCGTTTACGGGTTAGCTGCCGCGGTATGGACTGAAACTACAGCCAAAGCTATACGGGTTTCACAAGAATTAGATGTGGGTATTGCATGGGTTAACTCTTGGTTCTTACGTGACTTGCGCACCGCGTTTGGCGGAGCTAAGCAATCAGGTATTGGTCGTGAAGGTGGGCATCATTCACTCGAATTTTATACCGAATTAAAAAACATCTGTATCAAAATGTAGAGAGCCAACTATGAATGACGAAAATATAAAACAATGTGGCGAACAGTTATATAAGGCGTTACGTTCGCGTCAGTGCATCAAACCACTGACAGAAGTTCACCCTGAAATGACGATTGATGACGCTTACAAAGTGTCTTTACATCTAAACGAATTACGCCTTGCTGATGGCGAAAGAGTCATTGGTAAAAAAATTGGTGTGACCTCAAAAGCGGTGATGAACATGCTCAAAGTCGGACAACCTGATTTTGGCTTTCTAACCGATAAAATGGTCTTTAGTGAAGGGGAAGAAGTGCCTATTAGTGGGCAGCTGATCCAGCCGAAAGCCGAAGGTGAAATTGCCTTTATTTTGAAGCACGACTTATTAGGTCCGGGTGTCACTGCCGCTGATGTGTTGGCAGCAACAGACTTTGTTATGGCAGCCATTGAAGTGGTCGATTCGCGTATCGAAGATTGGAAAATAAAAATTCAAGATACGGTCGCAGATAACGCATCCTGCGGTGTTTTTGTGTTAGGCGATAGAGCGGTTAACCCTCGCGACGTTGACCTGTCTACATGCGGAATGGTAGTAGAGAAAAACGGCGCCATTATATCTACTGGTGCCGGCGCTGCAGCCTTAAATAGCCCGGTGAATTGCGTGGTCTGGTTGGCAAATACCCTTGGCCGTTATGGTATCCCCCTAAAAGCGGGAGAAGTCATTATGTCTGGTTCACTCGTGCCACTAGAGCCGGTTCATGCCGGGGATTCCATGCGTGTTTCTGTGGGTGGAATTGGTAGCGTTTCGGCGCGTTTTGTTTAGCCGCGTTTTTTCAAATGCTTATAGGTGAGTAAAACTATGAACAAAAAATTAAAAGCCGTCATCATCGGGCCAGGTAATATCGGTACCGACCTGTTAATGAAAATGAAACGCTCAGACTGGATTGAGCCTGTTTGGATGGTAGGAATAGATGAGACGTCAGAAGGGTTAAAACGCGCCCGTGAAATGGGTATAAAAACTTGCTCAACTGGCGTGGATGGTGTGCTGGAGCACATTATTTCAGACGACATTCGTATCGCCTTTGATGCAACGTCTGCGTATGTCCATGCAGAGAACAGTCGTAAACTCAATGAACTTGGCGTCATCATGATTGATTTAACGCCTGCCGCAATTGGACCATTTTGTATTCCGCCAGTAAACCTCAAAGAGCACGCGAAAAAGCTAGAGATGAACGTGAATATGGTGACGTGTGGTGGTCAGGCAACTATCCCTATGGTTGCCGCAGTATCACAAGTTCAAGATGTCGAATATGGCGAAATTATAGCCACTGTTTCATCTAAGTCAGCCGGACCGGGTACCCGCAAGAATATTGATGAATTTACGCGTACGACAGCCCGTGCGGTCGAGAAAATTGGCGGCGCTGACAAAGGCAAAGCCATAATCATCATTAATCCTGCCGAGCCACCTCTAATTATGCGGGACACTGTGCATTGCTTGACCAAAGACACGCCTGATGAAAAAGCGATTACAGAGTCGATTCTAAATATGGCCAAAGAGGTACAAAAGTACGTCCCTGGATATCGTATAAAAAATGGCCCAGTGTTTGATGGCAATCGTGTTTCGGTCTTTTTAGAAGTTGAAGGGTTGGGAGATTTTCTACCAAAATATTCAGGCAACTTAGACATTATGACGGCTGCTGGATTACGCACGGCTGAAATGTTTGCACAAGAGTTAGCGTCTGGCAGTGTTCAATTGCCATCGCGCGCCTGAAAAGGAGAGTGACAAAATGAATTTATCTGGAAAAAGCGTCATTTTACATGACATGAGTCTTCGAGATGGCATGCACGCCAAAAGACATCAAATTAGTAAAGAGCAGATGGTCACTATAGCCAAGGGCTTAGATCAAGCTGGTATTCCGCTGATAGAAGTGACGCACGGTGACGGACTGGGTGGTTCATCGGTAAATTATGGTTTCCCTGCTCACTCCGATGAAGAATATTTAAAAGCGGTGATACCACAGATGAAACAGGCCAAAGTTTCCGCTTTGTTGATACCTGGCATTGGGACCGTTGATCATTTGCGTATGGCGAAAGACTTGGGTGTATCGACTATACGCGTGGCGACTCACTGTACTGAGGCGGATGTTTCAGAGCAGCATATTGATTTAGCTCGCAAATTGAATATGGATACCGTTGGCTTTTTAATGATGGCGCATATGACCTCGTCATCCACGATACTTGAGCAAGCAAAGTTAATGGTGAGCTATGGCGCTAACTGCGTATATTGCACTGACTCTGCTGGCTATATGTTGCCGACTGAGGTGAGCGAAAAAATTGGTTTATTGCGTCGAGAATTACCGAGTGAAATAGAAATTGGCTTTCATGGACATCACAATATGGGCATGGCTATCGCTAACTCATTAGCTGCGGTTGAAGCAGGGGCATCACGTATCGATGGCTCAGTCGCCGGCTTAGGTGCAGGGGCAGGTAATACACCTTTAGAAGTATTTGTCGCGGTATTGGAGCGAATGGGCGTAAAAAGTGGTGTGGATTTATTCAGCATCATGGATGTCGCAGAAGATCTTATCGTTCCCATGATGGATCATCCGATTCGAGTCGACCGAGAGGCGTTGACGTTAGGTTATGCCGGTGTTTATAGCTCATTTTTACTGTTCGCCCAACGGGCAGCAAAAAAATACGGTGTTTCTGCCAGAGACATTTTAGTCGAGCTTGGCCGGCGCGGCACGGTCGGTGGTCAAGAAGACATGATTGAAGATGTGGCTATAACGTTAAGCAAACAACTGTCAGCAAATTAATGGGATTATTGAAATGGGCAATTTAACGAAAGAGCAAGTGAACCAGCTTGCTGAACATTTAGAAAATGCAGAGCTGCAGGCGTATGAAGTGACTAAAATCACTGATGACTATCCGGATATGACGTATGAAGACGCGTTTGATATTCAATGGGAAATTAGACGCAGAAAAGAAGCTCGCGGAAATAAAATAGTTGGCATGAAAATGGGACTCACTTCCTGGGCAAAAATGAAACAAATGGGTGTCGAGAACCCATGTTATGGGTTTCTTGCTGATTATTTCAGTGTGCCTGACGGCGGTGAAATAAAGTTCGATGAATTGATACACCCGAAAATTGAAGCCGAACTCGCTTTTGTGACCAAGAAAACGCTTAAAGGTCCAGGTGTTCATATCGCAGATGTACTGGCTGCCACTGATTTTGTGATGCCTGCAGTAGAAGTCATTGACTCGCGTTACAAAGATTTCAAATTTGATTTGAAAAGCGTAATAGCAGACAACAGCTCTTCAACTCGCTTTGTAACCGGTGGTCGAATGAAACCAGCATCAGAGTTAGATTTGAAAACGCTTGGTGTGGTCATGGAAGTAAATGGCGAAGTCGTCGAAGTCGGTGCTGGAGCGGCTGTATTAGGTCACCCAGCTGCATCTGTAGCTATGTTGGCCAATATGCTTGGCGAGCGCGGTGAAGAATTACCGGCTGGATCTTTCGTCATGATAGGCGCCATTACTGCGGCTGTACCGGTCAAAAAAGGCGATAACTTTACGGTTCGCTATCAAGACTTAGGTACTTTGTCAGGTAAATTTATTTAACTTTGTAAACCGGAGACTAACGATGCCAATTGTCAGCATAAATATGATGGAAGGACGTACAACTGAACAAAAAGAAGCACTAATTAAAGCTGTTTCTGAAGCGGTGACGGCCTCCATTGGCGCACCGGAACAAAATATCCGCGTGCTCATTACGGAGTACCCTAAAGCTCATTGGGGCATAGGTACTTTACCCGCCCACAAGGCTGGGCGCTAGCATTTCAGTAGGACATAATTATGAGTGATACTAAGTTTGATACTAGAGATTTTCGTCGCGCACTTGGCCAATTTCCCACCGGGGTAACGGTGATTACAGCAGTTGACCAAAATGGCGAGCCAATAGGCTGCACTGCCAGTAGTTTCAACAGTGTTTCAATTGACCCCGCGCTCGTTTTGTGGAGTGTTGATAAAAGTGCTTTCAGTGCCAACATTTTCGAAAATACAGAATATTTTGCTGTGAACGTGCTCAGTGAAGCACAAGTTGCCATGTCTAACCGGTTTGCCGGGCGTGGCGAAGATAAATTCAAGGATGTATCTTATGCTTCAGGCTTAGGTGGTATCCCCTTGCTTGAAGGCTGCGGAGCGCAATTTGAGTGCAAAACGTGGAATGTCTATGAAGGGGGGGATCATCTGATTATTGTCGGTGAAGTAATCAGCTATTCTCATGACGACTCCACGATGCCGCTGGTTTTTTCCAGTGGCAGTTACGCTATTACATCGCAACATCCAAACACTAGTGCGAAAAATGAAATAAATAGCAGTAGTAGTGAGTTTTTAAACGATTATCTTTTATATCTTCTCAACTCATCTATTTCCCAGTACCGCAAGGAACTCTATCCGTTGTTGGTCGATGGCTGCAACGTGACACCGGAGCACTGGCGGATATTAACCATATTAACGGAATCATCGGCATTTGACGTTGATGATTTAGGTGAGCGGGTAATGCAGCCCAGCAAGGATTTAAAACAATCCCTTGAATTATTGAGTGAACAAAAAGTCGTTCAGTGTATCGATAACAAGATCAGCCTTACGTCTAAGGGTGTTGATCTTCAATCCAGGCTGTTTACGATAGCAAAGCAACACGAGGCGACCTTGCTGAGTAAACTTTCACATGAGGAAATTTCCGCCCTCAAAAAAGGACTGAGATGCATAATCGGGAACTAATAAGGTCATTTTCACTATGGCCGTTGCCGATACGTTTAATCTAAACATAGACAGTCCGCAAACTGACTCGATGTGCGGGCATCTATGAAGACGTTTATTAGTGTCGTTAAAATGTTAAATGGCATACTGATTTTACACTTAAGGTTTAAGGTAAAATTACGCATACTATTTTAAGGATACTAGCGACGAGAGCGGTGAGTCGCTCTAAATTACCTTTTCTGGTGGCGATCACCTGGATTAATTTCGTATCGCAGATATGAAAATCAAAAAGATGGCTACATCGCACTTTAGCGCTGTTGCAATGGCTGTGAGCTACTATTAAACGGTAGTGAAAAACGCGCTAAAAGTAGTGGTGTGGTTCATCGAAAAGAAACAGTAAATTAGTTCAACTAGCCTGACGCAGGAGACTAGGCAGTGTCCCTCTTTATACTTTGAATTGGTAACCCGCACGCGAGGCAAAGTTAGCCGCTGTATTGGACTTTAGCGCACAAAAACCGGATGGTTGGGCCGTGCTTTTAACGCCTGGTGATCAATTAATGGTGCCCGCAATAACTAAGGCCTTAAACGTATTGTTGGGTGACAAAATAGAGATATCTTTTTTGTTTAAGAAGGTTATCGCACACCCAATGCTCAATCTAATGCTAACGCCATATCGATAAAGGCACGCAGACGTTTTGGCATATTCTTTTTACTTAAATAGTTAATCGAGTAACGACCTTGTGACGATGTGAATTCGGTTAAAACTCGTACAATTTCACCCGTTTCCAAATAGGGTTGTGCGTCATGTAGATAGAGATAGCCGATGCCAATATGTTTTCGTACAAAGGCCATTATGCTATCACTATCATTGGTGATAATTGCTGGTGGGGGGGCGACGGAGTATTTATTACCATCTTCATTAAATTGCCAGGCATAGATATTTGAAGCACTTTGTTGTTTGTAACAAATTCCTCGGTGTTGAGTGAGATCTGAGGGGTGGTTCAATACACCGTTCAATTTTAAATAGTCCGGGGTGGCGATTACGGCCATGTCCAATGTTGGACCCACCGGCACTGCGTGGGTGTCTTTTTCGAGTAGACCGTCAATTCTTATGGCGGCGTCAACCCCTGATTGAACTAAGTCCACTTTATTATCTTGGTAAACAATATCAATATTAACTGACGGATATTGACTGGCGTAATCGGCCAATAGGTTGTCTAGAAAACAGCCACCTACTGCCCGGGGCGCATTGATCTTTAATGTTCCGGAAAGAGAGTTCTTCTCTTCGTCCAACTCTTTTATGACATCCTCTATGTAAGAAACTGCCGGAGAACAACGATTAAACAGGGTTCTCCCGGCTTCTGTTAGCGCCACATGACGAGTTGTGCGTTTCAATAACTGATTGCCCAACTTATCTTCAAGTCGTTGAACTGCCTGGCTTACTGAGCCTGCGCCCAAGTTTAATTTTTTGGCCGCAGCTCTAAAGCCGTCACTTCTGACAACCTCGATAAAAACGCTCATTTCATTTAATTGAACTCTTTTCATTGTTTTGTTTACCAAACAGTGTGTGATTGAATTCTCATATTATACAAACAAAGTGAACGTTCTATAATCGAATCTAGTTCAATTAAACAATCCATTAACATTTTGACTGTACGGTGCTAACAGAATACCAGACGAAGCCACGCACTGTTAATATAAAATTAACGTGAAAATTAACGTATGAGTGATTTAGTGTTATGCCTATATTGGCATTTGAATAAATCAACTTCGAAAAAAAAATAAAATAAGAGGGTAGACCATGAAACACAACAAAATATCACTGGCTGTCGCCACCGCCTTACTTTTCACTGCAACTTTTACTGTTAACGCTCAAGAAAAAGCTAGTGTATTTGAAAAAATCCAAATTACCGCCAAGAAGAAATCGCAAGACCTACAGGATGTGAGCATTTCAGTCACAGCCTTTTCGGGTGAGGCATTGCGGGAGTTAAACATGACCGATAGTGTCGATATAGCAGCTCAAACTCCTGGATTGAATATTGGAACGCCGGTAGGCGAGGGGAATAATCCCTCCATCAGTTTACGTGGTGTGGGTTTAAATGATTTTAATGACAATAATGAAGGTCCTATCGCCGTTTATCGGGATGAAGTCTATCAATCTGCGATGCCAGGATTGACGTTTCAACTTTTTGATCTGGAACGAGTGGAAGTATTGAGGGGACCACAAGGCACACTTTATGGCCGTAATGCAACGGGTGGTTTGGTTCACTTTATTTCAAAGAAGCCGAGTGAAGACACTGCAGCTTTTTTTAACCTGACTTTAGCAGAATACAATCAGATAAAAACCGAAGCTGCAGTTGGCGGGAGTCTGAGTGATTCAATGCAAGGAAGAGTGTCAGTTGCAACAAACAAACATGATGGTTATGTGGAGAACCGCATAGGTAAAGATGCTAATGAGGCTGATAGCCTGGCGTATCGGGCGCAGCTGAATATTGATGTGACTGATGATTTCTCAGCCTTGGTGAATATTCACGGTGGTAAATCTGATACTAATGCCCCCCAATATCAGCATCAGGCTACGGATGATGGTGCTGGGAATTTTGGTACCACGGATTATTACGGATATGCAGATAATGACGGAGATCCCTTCGCAGGGGAATACGATCGACAGGGCACCCTTGAAATTGATTCCCAAGGTGCTTCATTAAACCTTAACTGGGAAGCATCAAAATTTACATTTACATCCATTAGTGCCATTGAAGACGTAGAAAAATTACATCAGGAAGATACTGATATGGGGCCGTTTCCCGGCGTCGTTCCTGACTTTGCATCCGAAAATGAACAATTCAGCCAGGAATTTCGGTTGGCCGGTTCGGGTGAAACATTCGACTGGATATTTGGACTTTATTACTTTGAGAATGAAATCAAAGGCGATATGAGTCTTGATGTAAATTATCCTGGTCCTGTTGTGGATGGTATTACCGGTGCTCCGACAGGCACCTTTGGCACTGACTTTGTGCCCTTCTTTAACTATGACATTAACTACGTTCAGAACACCGAGTCCTATGGAGTGTTTGGCCAGGTTGAAAAAGAGTTATCTGAGTCTCTGACGTTGACCGTAGGGTTGAGATATACCAGTGAAGATCGTGAAATGCAGTATCAAAACAAGACAACTGGTAACCCGGACGCGGTGCTTAATTCATGCTTAATTCCAGCCGGAGATGTATGTAATTTTGGTCTGGGTTCTGATTTTCCGGGTACCACCACCTTTATGGATTTTACCGATGCAAACCCGTTGGCCAAAGATCTGACCAACATTGATGATACTAATGTGTCAGGTCAAATTGGACTGGATTACAAAATTGACAAAGAGACCTTAGTTTTTGTCAACGTAGCGAATGGGTTTAAAAGCGGCGGCTTCAATGGTGGTTTCCTTGACTTTACCGATGGGGTGTTGGAAGAAGATGTACCCTTTGAGTCAGAAGAGTTAACCAGCTATGAAGCCGGCATAAAAACCACCTTTGCAAATGGTGATGTGAGGTTAAATGCCAGCGCGTTTTATTACGATTACCAGAATTATCAAGCCCTAACGTTTGCAGGGTTAAGTCAATTTATCAATAACTCTGATGCGCAACTAAAAGGAGTCGATGTTGAAGTGACCTGGTTACCGGGTGATGACTGGGATATTAAAGTGGGAGGAAGTTATCTCGATACAAATGTTGACGAGGTAACAGTTAGAGGAGTTGGTGCTGTAAACGACGTTCAAATGGTACAAGCGCCGGAGTTTAGCTTCAATGGTATTGTCAGATACCATTTGTCAGACCAGCTTTCCGCTCAGGTTGATTTTAATTACCAGGGCGAACATTATTTTGATATTACCAACAGCGACATATCCAAAGAAGATGCTTACACCATATTCAACGCCAGAGTCGGTTATGAGATCGACGACAGCTGGAAAGTTTCTGCCTTTGTTAAGAATTTGACTGATGAAGCATATCGCGTCTATACCTTCGATTTCACCGGGCCAGCAGGATTCAATCAGCAGTTCTATGCCAAACCAAGATGGTTCGGGATTAACGTGGAATACAATTATTTCTAACTTGATATAAGTCAGCTTATTTTATCTAATTTTGTTAAAGGTAACATCATGCAACAGTACAATATGACAATTGATGGAAAAGAAGTTTCATCACAGCAGCAATGTGATGTGGTTAACCCGGCAACGGGTGAAGCATTTGCTCAGTGCTCTATGGGGGATGCCGAGACGCTGAATCTTGCTGTCAAAGCGGCGAGAAAGGCATTTCCAAGTTGGAGCCAAATTTCCGATGTGCAAAAGGTCGAAAAAATTAATGCATTAGCGTCCATTCTGGAAGCGAACATGCCAGAGCTTATGGCATTGGTTACCCAGGAAACAGGCAAGCCCTTAACGGGGCTAAACGGGATCGGTGCCGGCATGGAAGTCGGAGGCGCCATCGCCTGGACTCAGGTAACGGCAAGTTTGAATTTACCTGTCGACGTTATCCAAGATGATGATGTAGCACTGGTGGAAGTTCATCGTAAACCCTTGGGTGTGGTTGCTTCTATTACACCATGGAATTGGCCGTTGATGATTGCTATTTGGCACGTTATACCTGCGCTTAGAGCAGGCAATACTGTGGTTATTAAACCGTCTCCATTAACGCCATTGAGTACGCTTCGATTTGTTGAGTTAGCCAATACAGTGTTGCCGCCGGGCGTACTTAATGTTGTTACCGGTGCCCAGAGTGTTGGGGCCGCCATATCGACGCATCCGGATATTAATAAAATTGTCTTTACCGGCTCAACCAGCACGGGCAAGAAAATCATGCAGTCTGCGGCCGGGAATCTAAAGCGTTTGACTTTGGAACTCGGTGGGAATGATGCAGGTATTGTGCTAGAGGATGTCGATGTGAAAGCCATTGCACCAAAATTATTTGCGGCAGCCTTTCACAATAATGGTCAAACTTGCGCCTGCCTAAAACGTCTTTATGTGCATGAATCTATCCATGATGAAGTGTGCAAGGAATTGGTTGCACTGGCCAGTTCTGTCAAGGTCGGTAATGGTATGGATGACGGCGTCGAGCTTGGTCCGGTGCAGAATTTGATGCAATTGGAAAAAGTACAAGCGCTTGCCAAAGACGCCATAGCAAATGGTGCTAAAATTTTGGTGGGTGGTTCGGTACGAGATGGAAACGGATTCTTTTTTCCTCCTACTATAGTTACAGATATATCCGATGGTAGCCGGTTAGTTGATGAAGAGCAGTTTGGACCCATTTTACCTGTCATTAAATATTCCGATATCGATGAAGTGATTGAACGGTCTAACCATAACCCCAGTGGTCTTGGTGGCTCGATATGGACGTCTAACCTGGAGCTGGCAAAGTCTTTAGCAGCGAGAATGGAAACGGGTTCTGTATGGATAAATGATCATGGTTCCGTTCAGCCCAATGCCCCTTTTGGTGGTGTTAAACAGTCCGGTATAGGCGTAGAATTTGGTCAATACGGGTTGGAAGAATACACATCATTACAAACTATCAAAGTCTGTAAATAATGAAACTGTCACTGGGGCATGGATAGAATGAAAAGCTTATATTCAACAAAAATGGCTGTTTTGAGTCTGTGCACCAGTATGGTTTTTGGCTGTGCAAACAATCCACAGGAGCAAAAATCTGCTGACATCGGACACAATAAAGTAGCCAGTGCCAAGGTTGTTGCAGATCCATCCTTACCCGTGCGTCCCATCGAAATCACGGGGCGAGTGGAAACTTTGCCTGCACAATATCCTGAAAGCTGGATATTTGTTGATGAATCCAGCTTTATGAGTATGTTTGGGGGCAAGGTCATATTGATGGACGCTGCTGAACAAAAAGCCAGCAAGCGCATAAAGGGAACAGCCGATAAAAACTTGTTAGGTAATTTTTTAACAGCAAAAAAGCGACCTGAATTCTATATTATGGAGTCTTTCCACGCGCGGGGAAGTCGCGGGCCTAAAACCGATATTCTTGCGATCTACGACAAAACCACGTTATCACCGGTTAAAGAGATAGTCTGGCCTGAAACACGTTTGCAGGCGTTGCCACGCAGACATGCCATGGCGCTTTCCCCGGATGAGAAATTTCTGTTTGTGGCAAATTTTAGCCCGGCGGGTTCAATTACTGTGGTTGATCTGGATAGCGCAGAGATCACTGATACCATTGGCACACCGGGTTGTGTGCTGACGTTTGCGACAGGCAAAAGAAGTGTCACCTCAATGTGCAGTAATGGTGGGCTATTGACATCGACCATCGATGAATTTGGCAAGAAAAAATCCCAACATCGTATTGCACCGTTTTTCGATACGGATAAAACCCCTATTTTTGAACGTCCGGCCATTATTGACGGCATTGCCTACTTTCCAGGTTTTGCAGGCGAATTACATATGGTTGACTTGAATACCGAAGTGGCACAATACCTTGGCCATTGGAGTCTGCTATCTGAAGAAGAGAAAAGTCAGAATTGGCGTCCCGGAGGGTTGGCACTTAATGATGCAGATGAACAGGGGCTTTTCTACATCATCATGAATCCCGATGGTTTCAATGGTTCGCAAACCCATGGTGGAACGCAGGTCTGGGTTTTTGATGTAAATAAAAAGCAACGTATCAAAATCATTGATATCCCTTCCTGGGCTGTTTCAATTGCCTTAACGCGCGGTAAAGAGCCCCTTCTTGTTGTGACCAACGGTGAGATGAATCTGGATATCTATAATGCGCAAAGTGGCAAATTAGTTCAGACATTTAGTGATTTTGGCAATGTCACCCCATTAGTTATCCATAAGGCTTATTAGATGATGCTCAGTGCCATTTTGTCAGACGTCTTTGCGCTATTTTTCTTGTGGCTTTTTATGCGAGCGGGCATGCACAAAATTAATCGGGCTAATGCCATATTCTATTCTGAACTGCTAGTAGAATATGGGTTTAAGCATAAAGCATTGGCAAGCATGTTAAGTTATTTTATCGGCTGGTTGGAAATAGTGATTGCCCTGTCAATTATGTTTGCGCCAAGCCGTCCATATGCGGCAATGGCAGTCTTGTCAATGTTAGTGATTTACCTGCTTGGTATGTTACGACAGTTGTATATCGGGCGAGTCGATCTCAATTGTGGCTGCGCCGGTCCAGATATACACATAAATATCGGCCCGGCCTTACTATATCGAAATACAATACTTGCGGCCGCTTCACTCATATGTTTGCTTCCCGGCATCCCGGTATTTAACGGGATTTGGTTCATCGTTGTGATGACAGCGGCTTTTCTGATTGTTTTTTATTCAAGTAGTGAAAAATTGATCGAAAATAGCCAAATAATTAATATGTTAAGGACAAGATAATGGATTTTTTAACGGTTTCAAACGTCCTGTTGTGGGTTGTCGTTATTCTGCAGGGGGTAATTATTTATGCCTTGACCCGGCAAGTGGGCGTGCTGTTTGAGCGTGTGGCACCGGCAGGGGCGTTAGCCATGAATAAAACCCTTGAGGTTGGGCAGTTAGCCCCTGATTTTACCTTACAGTCGCTGTCATCCGGACTCGTCAATGTGGGTGGGGTGCAAGCGGATAATAAATCACAACTGGTATTTTTTGTATCACCGGATTGTCCGGTATGTAAAACGTTGTTGCCAGCGTTAAAATCCTCTGCCAAGGCCGAGTCTTCCTGGCTTACCATGATACTAGCCAGCGATGGCAAACAGGACGATCACGCCGGCTATGTAAAACAACAAGAGTTATCGGCATTTCCCTACATAGTGTCTGAATTGCTGGGCAAGAGTTTTGGGGTAGCCAAGTTACCTTATGCTGTCTTAATCGACGAGCAGGGAAAAGTTGCCGCGATGGGCATAGTTAATTCCCGGGAGCATCTGGACAGTCTATTTGAAGCGAAAGATAAAAAGGTTGCATCAATCCAGGAGTTTATGCAAAAAAATAAGCCAGAAGAGCAGTTTGTGGAGGCTAAATAAAGATGAAGATGTTAGATAAATTATTTGAAAAATCTGCCAGGTCGATTGCCCAAAATAGCTCAAGACGCGGATTTTTTAAGCTCCTGGGAGCAACCTTGGTAGGTGGCGCTGCGATCCCCTTATTGCCTGTGGCGCGAGCCAATGACAGTCCGCAATATCCTCAGGATGTAGGCGATCCATCAAGTTGTGACTACTGGCGTTATTGTGCAGTAGACGGTTTTTTATGTGAATGTTGTGGAGGCTCTTACAACAGTTGCCCCCCTGGCACAGAAATGTCGCCTATCACCTGGATAGGTACCTGCCGCAACCCGATCGATGGTCGCAATTATGTCATCTCATATAATGATTGCTGCGGCAAAACCCAATGTGGCAGCTGTTTGTGCCAGAGGGATGAAGGTGACCGACCCATTTATCGTTCGGACAAATCCAACGATGTGAACTGGTGTTTAGGCGCGACAAGCTCGGTTTATCATTGCTCTACTGCGGTTGTGGTTGGCTTAGCCTTTGAGAAATGACGGATGAAATCCTTAGTACTGATTTTGTTTATGTTGCAGGCTGTTGCGGGCGAGGTTGCTGCTAAAGAGAACATAAATGTCAAAAGGGCAAAGTCTAATTATCAAATACTCTGTCAGGGTTGTCATGTAGGTGATGGTCGTGGAGGGATGGGTGTACCTAACATGCAGGGCATGGTGGGTCATTTTTTGAGCGGACAAGAGGGCAGGGAATACTTGGTAAGGGTGCCTGGGTCAGCCAATTCTGCGCTTGATAATGATGAGTTGGCTGAATTATTGAATTGGATGATGATAGATATAGGCAAAAAAAGCACCCCCGAAGACTTTGAGTATTTTACTGCCAAAGAGGTTGGAAGGTTGCGAAAATCACCCCTGTTCGAGGCAGTAGAATATAGAAAGCAGCTAGTGAAAAAGTTGTTTCCTTTGGCTGCGCAGTGAACTAATTTAACGGCCCAAACGAGAATACTAAATGATGGATCCTTTACTTAAAAAATTTTTACGCGGTGTTATTGCTGTTGCAAGCAGTTTGATATTGAGTCAAGTATCGCTGGCAGCAGAGATAGAAACACTGGTGACGACTTGTAATGCCTGTCATGGCCAAAATGGTGTGGCGCAAAATCCCGCATGGCCAAGTTTAGCTGGGCAAAAACAAGGTTATCTGGCACTTCAGTTGTCTGCCTTTAAAGATGGAACCAGGAAAAATCCATTGATGGACAATGTTATTAGTAACTTGTCTGATCAAGATATTCAGGACATTGCCACATATTACGCGGGTCTGCCCTTTTCGAAACCGGCGTCAGCCGAAATCAATGTCGCAGGACAAAATGTCAGAGCCAATTGTATATCCTGTCATGGAATGAATGGGCAGACGGTCAACAATACCTGGCCAAATCTGGCGGGGCAAAATCACGGTTACCTTTATCAACAATTGGTCTCTTTCAACAATCAAAGCCGTGACTCAATTATCATGCATGAAATTGCCAAAGTATTGACTGACCAGCAAATGAAAGATGTCGCTCATTACTACGAACAAATTGGAACTGGACAATAAGTGAATCGTCACCTTTAAGCTAAACACTTCTTAGTTTCGAGTTGCTTTGCCCTTGCTTCTCACTCTTGAATTTTATTTTTTGGAGGACAGCGCTTGATATATAGGAGTGGCTCCACCTAGCTTGTCTTGCAGTTGTTTACCCAACCGCGAGTAGCCATTTCACCTACTTCTAGAATTGGGGTATCGCGTATTCCTATTACCGGCACAGCGAGAGCCAACCGTTGCCAATATGCAAGCAAGGCTGTTCGGCAGGGCCGGAAACAGAGACATTAAACTCATTGATTTGGGCGTTTACCGTGCGGACTAGCAACGGTATGGAGCCGACTTGCCTAGCGGTTGAAAAGGGATGATCTGCGAGTATAACGGGGAAGTTTTCAGCGGCAGATGAGACTTCAGGACAAGCTCACAGTGATAGATACCTCGTCTGGCAGGTGTTTATAAGGATCGGTCAAATGATCCTTATATATTTCATTTCTAACCGCTTAACTGATCGGCACCAGTTAATAAACGGCCTTTTTTATCGGTGAAAACCCAAAGGATTATAGTTCTGAAAAGCGTTTGCCAGTTTGAGCGAGCTGTATTAATAGCTTACTGGGTTTCCACCAGTCTTTGCCTGTTGTGTCATATAGTTGTTGTATTGTCGCCAGCACGTTACTAAGACCGAGCAAATCCGCGAGAAACATTGGGCCACCCTTATAGCGCGGGAAACCATAGCCATTCAACCAGATCACATCTATGTCGCTTGCGCGCTGAGCGATACCCTCTTCGAGTATTTTCGCTCCTTCATTGATAAGCGCATAAATCAATCGCGTTTGGATCTCTTCTGGGCTAATTTCTCTTTGAGGAACCTTGAGTGATAAAGCTTCTTGGTGTAACAACACTAACGCCGCGGGATCTTCAGATTTAACTCCGGCGTCATCATATTGATAGAATCCTGCTTGAGTTTTTTGGCCCAGTCGGCCTGCGTCAACCATAAGGTTTGCTGCGCGGAAATAGAGCGGGTCTTGAGATAAATTTGGATTCTCTTTGCGAGCTTTGTAGGCAATGTCAATCCCTGACATGTCATTCACCGCTAGTGGGCCCATGGCCATTCCCCAATCAACCATAGCCTCATCAATTTGACTTGGTGTTGCACCTCCAAGCAATAGTAGGTTCGCTTCACGACCATAACAAGAATACATCCTGTTACCGACAAAACCATAACACATGCCCACCACACTGGAGATTTTGCCAATACGTTTCGCCAATGCCACGGCAGAAACGAGCGTTGCTTCGTCAGTTTCTTTACAGCGTACAACTTCTAGTAACTTCATAATGTTGGCTGGGCTGAAAAAATGCATGCCTAAGACTTTATTCCCACGAGTTGTAGACTTGGCGATGTCATCAATATTTAGATATGAGGTATTACTGGCTAGAATGGTTTGCGGTTTACATACTGCATCGAGCTTGCTGAATATGTCTCGTTTGACATCCATACTCTCAAAGGCTGCCTCGACGACTAAATCGACATCAGACAAGTCTTGATACTCACAGGTTGGCGTGATTAGAGCCATTCGTGAATCCATCTGTACTTGGGATATTCGTCCCCCTTGGACCATTTTTTTATAGCGCTGGGTAATGCCTGCGATACCACGCTCTAAATTTTGTATTGATGTTTCTACTAAAGTAACGGGAATACCTTTATCCACAAAACTCATTGTGATACCGCCGCCCATAGTACCAGCACCAATGATTGCGATCGTTTCGATGCTAATGGGGTTGGTTACGCTAGAAGCTGGTGTGTATTTAGTTGCGGCTTTTTCAGCGAAAAAAGCGTGGCGCATAGCGGAAGATTGAGAGGATTCACGACACGCCAAAAAGTAGGCCCGTTCTTTTTCTAGGCCTTGCTCAAACGATAAGTTTAGCGCATTTTCGACGGAATCTATCGCCCGTTGAGGAGCCTTTTGTCCCCGAGCGCGCTTGGCTAATTTAGTGCGGTAGCGCTCAAAGATAGTCTTGTCGGCACTGCCCATTTTCACGCTCAGTAAAGGGGTAGAAATAAAGGGTTTGCCTACTGCAACTTGCTGTGCAAATGCAATAGCATGTTGTAAAACATCCCCATCGACGATTTTATCAGTGATGCCAGTGGCTTGCTGTGACTCTACTGTGACATGTTTACCTGAGGTTATCAGCTCGAGTGCGGTTTCAACATCGCAAATTCTGGGTAACAACTGGGTGCCGCCGGCGCCTGGGATCAGTCCTAAATTGACTTCTGGTAATCCGACTTTGGTGCCGGATAGGGCAACGCGATAGTGACATGATAATGCGGTTTCGAATCCACCGCCCAATACCGTGCCAAATAAGGCTGCCACAATCGGTTTTGAACTGTTTTGTAGCTCCCTTAATACGTCGGGAAGATGAGGCTGCTTTGGGGGGGTGCCAAACTCAGAGATATCTGCCCCTGCGATAAAAGTTTTACCGGTACATTGAATAACAATGGCTTCAATTCCTGGGTTGGCTAACGCTTCTTTTAGCGTTTCTAGTAAACCCTGCCTGACTACTTGGGACAGTGAATTAACGGGGGGATTGTTAATAACGAGCAACCCTATGTTTGCCCGTTGTTCGAGAAAAACGACAGATGAATACATGCTTGATGCCTTAAAATGGAGTTATAAAGTGGAAAATTGACTAACCTGGATAATCGGTTTGGCATTGGTGAAGTTTTCCACGTCGGCCATGACTTCTTCGCCGGCTTCTTTTACGGCGTTAAGAAATTCTTTGGTAGACCCAAAGAGTAAATAGCCGATGGCGAAGTAAGGCGCCTTCTGCGGACCATCAAGTACTTTGGCTTCATCTAGCTC
This sequence comes from Paraglaciecola sp. IT1134, assembly GCF_058068185.1. Lineage (NCBI taxonomy): Bacteria > Pseudomonadati > Pseudomonadota > Gammaproteobacteria > Alteromonadales > Alteromonadaceae > Paraglaciecola > Paraglaciecola sp. IT1134. Next base: position 298,355 of record NZ_CM176486.1, read on the forward strand.
AATGCCTTGTAAACCAAATGGCGTGTATTTTTCTTTAACTAACGCTAAGTGAAACGAGCGATAATAATTACTGTTGAACTCGTTCCCCGGCTTATTTGCATACATTATCGCTATTCTAATCATAGTGTTCTCTGTGTTACCGAATAAGCCATCAGACTTATTCGTTATTTTAAACCACCAAGACGATTGAAGAACTTTGAAGAAGCTGATGGCATCGAGCCGTGGGCGTTACACAGGTTTTCTTCGGTATAACGCAACGATGGTTTTATCAGCATTTTGTACAGTCTTTTCAATAAGTCTTGAGCTTCATATCCGACCCAGCCATTTGGGAGTAACTCGTCTGGCAAGTCGGGGTCGCGCAGTTGTATTCGTCGATAGTCATGTATGAGTACTGAACGGAACATAAAACCTTCATCCGGGCTTAGCGTACCAATGTCTATCTTGCGGTTTAAGGTGCGATAAAAATCGAGAAAGTTTTGATAAGAAACTTGGAGCTCGGTGATATTCCACTTCTCATTCACTAAACCTTTGATGACATCCTTTGAATGTAAGTCTTCTAATGTGGCGGAAAACACCACCACATCATTAGTTAGCTTTTGCTCAATCAAGGTTTCATCCAAAGAGCGCCTGTCGGATGACGGATGAGCATAAAAGCCATTTGATAAGGTGTTAAAACCCTGCCAATTTAAAAACTTTTTAAGTTCATCGCGCTTATCTTCTGGTACCGAAACAGGTAGTACTAACAGCCACTTTCCATCCCAGTCTGGTGGTTCAGGTACGTAAATACGCCTCGCTACTCGCTCATAGTGACTGTGTGCAGTCTCGGTCAAGCAGTAGTAGCTCTTTCGGCCAATTTTATTCACCTCTAACCAGTCGCTTTGCATTAACCTGAAAACAGAGGTGCGTACTGAGCGTTCGTTAAAACCCAAGGGCGCTAACGCGTTAATAAGGCTGCCAAGCCATATCCAATTACCATGTTGTGATACGACATCCCCAAATAAGGTAACCGTCATTGAGATACAACTAACGTTGGTATCTTTAATATGCTGGATTAAAACATCTTGTAGATTATTGTTTTTTTGCACTTTAATTTTGCCAAATTGAACAGAGCTACTTTCAAGTGTACCAAAGTCTTTTAAGCTAGGTTTTGCTTGTTGACTATCTCTGATCAAAATCTACTTCTACTTCGTCACTAATAGGGTGCGCCTGGCAGGTTAATATGTAGCCGGCTTCTACCTCATGGGGCTCCAGCCCATGACTAATGTCCATGTCTACCTCACCTTTGACTAACTTGGCTTTGCATGTCGAGCAAACGCCCGCTTTACAGGAGTAGGGAAGCTCCATTCCATTGTCCATACCGGCATCAAGTAGGTTTTCACCTACAGTGGCAAGCTTGAATTTAATTGTGCGGCCGTCGGATGTGAGAGTGACGTTACTGGTTTTTTGTTCGCCGTAACTTTCTACACGAGCTTTCGCTTTATCCATGATTTTCTGCGAGTCTTCGGCCGAACTGGTAAATAACTCATAATGAATTTGACTGTCTTTTAAGCCCTCGAGTCGAAAACCGTGAGATAACTCTGACATGAGCGATTCTGGGCCACAAATAAATGCTTCATCGGTATTGGTGATATCGATGAGCTTTAGTTTTTGCAGTAGGTACCCTTTTTTATTATTAATGCGCCCAGCGAGTAAATCAGAGCCCTGATCTTCCTGGCTCATGATGTTTATCCATTTCATGCGCTGCATGTATTGGTTTTTTAAGAAACTGAGTTCCTCTTTGAACATCATGGTGTTGCTTTGTCTGTTGCCATAAATCAAGGTCACCTGACTTTTTGGCTCACAAGCTAATACTGATTTAATGATCGAAAGCGTAGGCGTAATGCCACTGCCCACAGCGATACACATGTAGTTTTTAGCTTGCTGGGCAGAGATTTCAGTAGAAAAATTACCCTGGGGCGGCATAACCTGGATTTCATCACCGGCTTTAAAATGATCATTGACATAGTTCGATAATTTTCCACCTTCGACGCGTTTGATGGCCACCCGTAAATTGTTGTCTGTAATACCTGAACAAATTGAGTATGCTCGACGCAGCTCTTCGCCATTTACCGTTACTTTCAAGGTAAGAAATTGGCCTTGAGTGAAGGCAAAAATGTCTTTTAACGTTGGTGGTACGTCAAATGTGATACATACGGCCGAATCGGTTTCTGGCTCTGCACTTTTTATGCTCAGTGGATAAAACTGGGTATCGTTCATTGTGTCTCCAGAAATGAATGCTTATATGCTTTTAAAAAAGTCGAAAGGTTCGTGGCAGTCTTGGCATTTAAACAATGCTTTGCAGGCAGTTGAGCCAAATTCACTGATCACCTGAGTATTGAGTGAGGCACAGTGTGGACACTTCACACCTTCAGTTGGCGTGAAATGTTTAATGCAGCCAGATGGCGCATCAACCGGCGGTGCTATGCCGTATTGACGAAGTTTGTCTTGGCCCGCTTTTGTCATATTGTCTGTGGTCCAGGCAGGTGACAGAGATATCTTAACCTCTACGTTTGGGTATCCATTTGCACACAAGTGGGCGATAACGTCCTCTTTGATGACGTCCATCGCCGGGCACCCCGAATACGTAGGGGTAATAGTGATCAGCATTTTGCCTTCATGCTCCGCCACATCAGTCAAAATACCAATATCCCAAATAGACAGAACGGGTATTTCAGGGTCGCTCACCTCGTCAAGTAACGTCCATACTTCGGGATAACGTGAAGACTCTCGGCGCACTTGGCGTTCGTAGCGATGACTAGGAACGGTAGCTATGATTTGCATGGGATCACCACTTAGCGCCAGGGTAGCGTCTGGGTACACTTTGCATTACGCTAAGCAGTTGGCCTAGGTGCTCGGTGTGATATCCAGCGCGACCACCACGTACTGCCCATTCGGCGTCAGGCACGTCAAGTGTCGCAGTGCTTAGGGTGTCAGTCACCTCAGCTAACCATTGATCTTTTAGAGTTGAGGTATCCACTGCGATGGATTTTGCGATCAAGCGCTTTTCCAGCTCGTCAGGCTCAAACAACTCATGTACATAGCCCCACAATTCTCCCAAAGCCTTTTGCATTCTTTGATGGCTTTCTTCAGTGCCATCACCGAGGCGAATGCTCCAGTCTTTACTGCGTCTTAAATGATAACGGGTCTCTTTAACTGCTTTGCTGGCAATGGCTGCGAAAGTTTCATCTGCCGAGGTTTGTAACAAAGGCAGATAAAGCGAGTTAAATACATCAATAAATAACTGGCGTACTATGGTGTAGGCGAAATCGCCTTTAGGTAGCTCATTTAACAAATGATTCTGAAAGTCACGCTCGTTACGTAAATAAGCAAAGTCATCTTCGGTTCTGCCTTCACCGCTCAATTGGGCTGCGTAGGTATAATACATACGTGCCCGGCCAATGTAGTCCAGCGCTACGTTACCAAGGGCAATGTCTTCTTCTAAAAAGGGGCCATGGCTGGCCCACTCGGAGATGCGATGACCAAGTATTAGCGAGTCGTCGCCCAATCGGGTGGCGTACTCTATAAGGTCACTGTGTATATCATTGTTATTGCTAGTATTCATTATCGCCCGCCTACATATTACCCACTTCTTTTGGAAGTGGGTAATAGGTTGCATGTCGGTATGGTTTATCTTCAGATGGGTCGAAAAAACCTTCGTTGTCGTCTTCTTGTGAGGCACAGATGTCAGTTGATTTAACCACCCAAATACTGACTCCTTCGCTGCGACGGGTATAGCAATCTCTGGCGTAATCTAGCGCATGCTGTGCATCTTCAGCGTGCAAGCTGCCAACATGTTTGTGATCTAAACCGCGCTTTGAACGCACAAATACTTCGAATAATGCTAGGTTTTCTAGTGTCATAATCATAATTCCTTAGGCAGCAGCTTGCGCTTGGCGCAGCTTTACTTTGGCGTTGTAGGCGTTTTGCGCATCCCGCACCCAAGCGCCGTCTTCATGCGCTTTAACATGGTGTTCAATGCGTTGGCGATTACAGTGACCGTTACCGTTTATTACGTTATAAAACTCTTCCCAGTCGATTTCGCCGCTGTCGTATTGACCGCGCTCTTCGTTCCATTTCAGTGCTTTATCTGGATGTTCTAAACCTAAGAACTCAATCTGCGGAGCGGTTTGGTCGATGAATTTCTGGCGTAAATCATCATTGGTTTCTCGCTTGATTTTCCACTTCATAGATTTTGCAGAATGGGCAGATTCTGAGTCATGGGGACCAAACATCATCAGTGAGGGCCAGTAAAACCGATTCAGTGAATCTTGCGCCAACAGCTTCTGCTCAGGCGTACCTTTGGCGAGCTCCAACATGATTTGGTAACCCTGACGTTGGTGAAAACTTTCCTCTTTACAGATACGGATCATGCTACGCGCATAAGGCCCATACGAAGTGCGCTGTAACGAAACCTGATTACAAATAGCTGCACCATCAACTAACCAACCTATGGCGCCGATATCGCCCCATGTTTGTGTGGGGTAGTTGAAAATAGAGGCGTACTTGGCTTTGCCCGTCTGTAAGGCTTCTATCATTTCAGCCCGGCTTATCCCTAAGGTTTCCGCTGCGCTGTATAAATACAAACCATGACCGGCTTCGTCCTGAACTTTCGCTAATAATACGGCTTTGCGACGTAAAGACGGGGCACGGGTGATCCAGTTGCCTTCAGGCTGCTCACCGATAACTTCAGAGTGAGCATGCTGGGAAATCTGCCGGATCAAATTTTTGCGATACGCATCTGGCATCCAATCTTTTGGTTCGATCTTCAACTCACTATCAATCTTGTTTTGAAATGTGGTTTCGAGGCTTTGCTCATTCGTGTCCATAAGATTCACCTATTGGTTCTATATTGCATAATTTAAATGATACAGTTTATTTGCATTTAGTCAATTGAGTGTATCATTTAAATTGACGAATAAAAGGTTAATTGTTAATAAAAAATTAACAATTAACCTTAAGTTGCGGTTAAACGCGTTCAATTATCATGGCAATACCTTGACCTACACCGATGCACATGGTGCACAACGCGTAGCGACCATTCGTTCTATGAAGTTGGTGCATGGCGGTCATCACTAGACGCGCACCACTTGCACCAAGGGGGTGACCTAAGGCGATGGCTCCGCCGTTTGGATTCACGTGAGGGGCATCATCCGCTATACCCAGATCACGTAAAACCGCTAAGCCTTGTGAGGCAAATGCTTCATTTAATTCAATGACATCCATATCCTCGATTTTTAGACCGGCTTTGTGCAACGCTTTTTTCGTTGCTGGAGAGGGTCCAAAGCCCATAATTCTCGGCTCAAGCCCAGCAGTTGCCATACTAACCACGCGTGCCTTAGGAACGAGAGAGTGGGACACGGCGACACGCTCAGAGGCCAATAATAGCGCCACAGCGCCGTCATTAATGCCGGATGCGTTACCTGCGGTCACCGTACCATTTTCCCGAAACGGCGTGCCTAGTTTTGCTAGCGCCTCAAGGGATGTTGCTCGTGGATGTTCGTCTTTTGTAAAAATAAGCGGTTCTTGTTTTCTACGCGCAATAGACACGGGGATGATTTCCGCATCAAATATGCCATCAGCCTGGGCGCGCGCCGCTTTTTGCTGGCTGCGTAAGGCAAAGGCATCTTGGTCTTCCCGGCTGATATTAAACTGCTCGGCGACGTTTTCCGCGGTTTCGGGCATAGAGTTAATGCCAAATTCGTTTTTCATCAACTTGTTCACAAAGCGCCAGCCAATGGTGGTATCAAACATTTCTGCCTGGCGGCTAAAGGCGGTTTCGGCTTTACCCATTACAAAAGGTGCGCGAGACATGGATTCAACCCCGCCTGCTATAACAAGACCAATATCACCACTTTCAATACCGCGAGCCGCGCAGCCAATGGCATCCATACCTGAGCCGCATAAACGATTGATGGTTGTGCCAGGTACGCTAACAGGAAGGCCTGACAGCAAGGCACTCATGCGAGCTACGTTACGGTTATCTTCACCCGCTTGGTTAGCACAACCATAATAAATATCATCCACGGCTTGCCAGTCGACCTGTGGGTTTCGTTCTTGCAGGGCTTTAAGGGGGATAGCACCTAAGTCATCAGTTCGAATAGAGGATAAAGACCCTGCGTAGCGACCAAAAGGAGTGCGGATGGAATCACAAATAAATGCATTTTTCATGGGAATATCTCGTTAATCTGTTGGTAACAATTTACGGTTAATACGTGCTGAATTGCCTTTGAAAAGAGCAATTAACTCATTGTGTTGGTTCGTTATTTTGACGTGGTATATGCCCGTTCGCTTACCTTGGTGAAACGCTGATGCTGTGGCTGTTAACTCGTCATCTTGAAACGCTGGACGAATAAAATCGATGTTACAATTGGCTGCCACAGCGGCCTCGTTTTGTGAATTACAGGCAAACGCAAACGCGGAGTCAGCGAGGGAAAATAACTGCCCGCCATGGCAAGTCTGATGACCATTTAACATAGCGGACGTGACGCGCATGGAAACGGTGGCCAGCCCTTGTGCTACATGCACAATCTGCATGCCCATATTTTGTGTTGCCGCATCATTGGCAAACATGTGCTCGGCGCACTTTTGGGCTAATGCGTCTGAGGTATCTGTCATCTTATTGACCTTCAAATTTGGGCGGGCGTTTAGCGATAAAAGCGGCAACACCTTCTCGATAGTCATTGCTTTTTCCCAGTTCACGCATGGCATTTTTTTCTAGCTCAAGCTGTAAATGCAGTGAGTTTGAAAAGGATTCATTTAGCAGCATTTTAATTCTGCTCAGCCCTTTTGTTGGCTGGGTTGCTAAATGTTCTGCCATTTTTATCGCTTGTGGCATCAGTTCTTCATTGTCGATGCATTGCCAGATCATGCCCCATTGCTGGGCTTGTTCTGCGCTCAGTTTTTCCCCGAGTAAGGCTAACGCTTTGGCTCTGGGCAGGCCTAATGCTCTGGGTAAGCTCCAGGTGCCACCTGAGTCAGGTACTAATCCAATTTTGCTAAATGCCTGAATAAAGCTGGCACTACGAGCAGCCAAAACGATGTCGCAGGCTAATGCAATACTGGCTCCTGCCCCCGCCGCCACGCCGTTTACTGCGCAGATAACTGGCTTCTCAAGCGACGTAAGAGCACGGATAAGAGGGTTGTAATTGTTTTCAACTGACTCACCTAAATCTGGTGCTGATTGCCCAGTGTTAACATCTCTGTCGTTCAAGTCTTGTCCTGCACAAAAACCGCGCCCGGCTCCAGTTAAAAGCAGGCAGCGAATATTGGCATCTTCACGCACTGTTTTCATGACTTGTTTCACTTCCAGATGCATTTGGGCGGTAAAGCAATTGAGTGAATCAGGGCGGTTGAGTGTCAAGATTGCTACGTTGTTGTTGACTGAATATTCGATAGTCTTGAAGTTCATTTTTGGTTACTCTTGCTGTTCGTTAGTGTTGTCAGTGCGCTTAAACGGCCGATATTTTGGCTTGTTGCACAGAATTGATTTGAGGAAAAAAATGCCCGTTTATGCAATTGAAGATCTCGTTCCAGTGATTGACCCCACCGCTTATGTTCATCCGACCGCTGTGCTTATTGGTGATGTCATTATTGGCGCTAATTGTTACGTTGGACCCAATGCTGCGTTGCGTGGCGATTTTGGCCGCATCATTCTTGAACAGGGCTGTAATGTGCAGGACACTTGCGTGATACATAGCTTTCCAGAGCAAGATTGTGTGGTTGAACAAGATGGACATATCGGCCACGGGGCCGTGCTGCATGGCTGCCGGATTGGCAGAAATGCATTGGTTGGCATGAACGCCGTGATAATGGACAAGGCTGTCATTGGCAGTGAGTCGCTGGTAGCTGCAACGGCCTTTGTTAAACCCGGCTTTGAGTGCCCGCCTAAAAGTTTGGTAGTAGGCAGCCCCGCCACGGTCAAACGTACCTTGTCTGACAAAGAAATAGCCTGGAAGACCAAGGGCACCCATGAGTATCAAATTTTGACTCAACGATGCCAAAAGAGCATGCGAGAAGTACAACCCCTGCATGCTATTCAACCTGATCGCCCACGCTTTAGCGCAAGTACGCACCGACCTAAAGAACAAACCTGAGTTTCCTCAAGCTTCTTTCCTTACCACTAGTGTCATGATGTCATATAGGGCAACCATTTCGTGATCTTGATTAAACACTTGGACATCCCATACCACGACGCCCGTCGCCTGATCGTCATCTGGGCGTTTGGTTTTCTTGATTTTCTGTTTGGCTGTGATCTTGACCTGAATGGTATCGCCTATGCCAACGGGAGAAACGAAGCGTAAATTTTCTAAACCATAATTGGCCAAGACCGGACCGGGTGAGGGCTCTACAAACATCCCGGCGGCGGCTGATATAATGAAGTAGCCGTGAGCGACACGTTTACCAAACAGTGAGTCTTTCGCCGCTATTTCATCGAAATGCGCATAGAAGTGATCCCCCGAAATACAACCAAAATTAACCACGTCAGCTTCTGTGACTGTGCGTCTGTGGGTCGTTAGGCTTTCGCCTATTTGTAATTCTTCGAAGTATTTCTTGAACGGATGTTTGTCATCGCTATAGGTTTTGGCCCCGGCTGTGTATTCTTTGGTGATGGCCATAAGTGTTGTAGGTGAGCCCTGAATAGCGGTGCGCTGCATGTAATGTTTAATCGCGCGTATACCACCAAGCTCTTCACCACCGCCAGCACGACCCGGGCCGCCGTGAACTAGCGGTGCTAATGGTGAGCCGTGGCCAGTAGATTCTTTGGCACATTCACGGTTAAGTACTAACATACGACCATGGTATGCCGCTGCGTTTAGAATAAAGTTTGCCGCCTCTTGATCATCAAACGTCACGATAGAGCCTACCAGGCTGCCTTTGCCTAAATTAGCGATGTGAACTGCGTCTTCCATTGTGTCATAAGGCATCAGCGTACATACCGGACCAAATGCCTCTACTTCATGTGCCACTACGCTGGTTTTGGGGGTTTTACATACCAGTAACGTGGGTGGGTAAAACGCGCCGCTTTGAGCATCAGCACCGATAACACTGAACTCAGCATCATTGCCACCAAGGACGACTTCGCATTCTTGGGCTAAAAGTGAGACCTTGTTTTTAACGTCTTCGCGCTGTGACAAGCCAACTAAGGAGCCCATTCTAACGCCCTCGGCGCTTGGATCACCCATAGCTACTTTCGCTAACCGTGTTTTGACTGCACTGATCACATCGTCAAGTTTGGCGGCAGGTACGATCGCGCGTCGAATAGCCGTACATTTTTGTCCAGCTTTTCCCGTCATTTCACGGACTAACTCTTTGATAAAAAGCTCAAACTCTGGATCGTCCTGAGCAACGCTGAGCCCTAAAATACTGCAGTTCAATGAATCCGCTTCCATATTAAATGGAATGCTATTAGCGATGATGTTGGAGTGGGTTTTCAGCTTGCGGCCTGTGCTTGCTGAACCTGTAAAGGTCACACTGTCTTGTTCATTAAGTTGCGCAAGCAGGTCGCCAACACCACCACAGATAAATTGAATAGCGCCGTCAGGGAGAATGCCCGCATCTACGATTTCTTTTACCATTGCTTCGGTTAGGTAAGAAGAAACCGTTGCTGGTTTAACAATAACCGGAACGCCTGCGATTAGGCTTGGTGCTATTTTTTCTAACATGCCCCAACAAGGGAAGTTGAAAGCGTTGATATGCACAGATACGCCGGGTTTAGACGTTAAAATATGTCTACCAACAAAATTACCTTTGCTCGAAAGGACTTCTGTTTTTCCTTCAACTAAAAAGGTTTCGTTTGCCAATTCCCGTCTTGCCATGCTGGAATAGCTGAGCATGGTACCAATCCCACCTTCGATATCTACCCAGCCATCTGCCTTTGTGGCACCGGTCCATGCAGAGATTTGATAAAAGTGTTCCTTTTTAGATAACAAGTGTAGACCGAGCGCTTTAAGTGCTTCTGCTCTTTGATGAACCGTCATGGCGCGAAGCGCTGGGCCGCCCACTTCACGTCCGTAAGTGGCAACTTTGGCAAAGTCGATGCCCTCAGTTCCAACATGACAAATAACTTCACCGGTAACTGCGTTACATACTGGGGTACCTTCAGATTTGCCTGCTACCCATTGACCATATACAAAACTTTTAGCTTTCATATTTAAGACACCTCTGATTATCTATCTTATTATCTAAATGTTGTCGCATGTTATGCGAAAGTTAATAAATATGATACACAAATGTTGATTTGTAATGAATATCTGTATTATATTGATTCGCAGGTTAAGTGCATGTGGCTATTTGGTTAGTGAATTTAACAAACTTATTTGATACAAAAAAACTATTGGAGACCTAAATGGCAGGACTTAATGTGGGATTGCATGCGATCGAGAATGCAAGTATTGATGAGCTGCGTGGGTTGCAGCTAGAGAGATTGAAGCGCACATTGCACCACGTTTACAACCACTCGCCAGTTTACAAAGCTAAATTCGATGCTCACGGTGTGCACCCTGATGATCTGAAACAACTTTCAGATCTCAGTAAATTCCCCACCACTACCAAAGCCGACCTGCGCGACAACTATCCTTTTGGCATGTTCAGTAAACCAATGGAAGAGGTGGTACGGATCCATGCTTCAAGCGGTACCACGGGTAAACCAACCGTTGTGGGCTACACCCAAAATGATATTGATACCTGGGCGGATATCGTCGCGCGTTCTATTTATGCCGCAGGAGGGCGCCCGAAAGACAAAGTTCATATATCTTACGGTTATGGTTTATTTACTGGCGGCTTGGGTGCGCACTACGGTGCAGAGCGCTTAGGCTGTACCGTTATTCCTATGAGCGGTGGTCAAACTGAAAAGCAAGTTCAGCTCATTAAAGATTTTGACCCAGACATTATTATGGTCACACCTTCCTACATGCTCAATATTGCTGATGAAATGGCAAGACAAGGTATTGATCACAACAAAATTGCTTTACGTTTGGGCATCTTTGGCGCAGAGCCTTGGACAGAAGCAATGCGCAATGAAATGCAGACACGATTATCGATGGACGCGGTAGATATTTATGGTTTGTCTGAGGTGATGGGCCCGGGTGTGGCGCAAGAATGTATTGAAACAAAAGACGGGCCGACTATTTGGGAAGACCACTTTTATCCAGAGGTTATCGACCCTGTTACGGGGGAAGTGTTACCTGATGGCGAAGAAGGGGAGCTGGTATTTACGAGTCTTACCAAAGAAGCCATGCCGGTGATCCGTTATCGCACTCGAGATCTAACCAAACTACTGCCTGGTAGTGCTCGTAATATGCGACGCATGGGTAAAATTACCGGCCGCAGCGACGACATGTTGATTATCCGCGGAGTCAACGTTTTTCCCACCCAGATTGAAGAGCAAATATGTAATGTAGCTGGCTTGTCTCCTCATTATCAAATTGAACTTTCTAAAAAAGGCAACATGGATAACGTCAAAATTCGGGTTGAAAGACATCCTGAAATAGCGACTCAAATGTGCGAACAGCTAATGCGCAATTTAGCCCGCAACGTGAAAACCTTCATCGGTATCTCTTCCACCATAGAAATTGTTGAACCGGGTATTTTGCCGCGATCCGAAGGCAAGGCTAAACGCGTTTTAGATAGCCGAAATAAGTAGTTGGGGGCATATAATTGGCAACTCTGTTCAGGCAAAGCTACCTAGTTCGATAGTTTCAATGAACGCAAGAAATTGTTTAATGTGGCCAGTTTCACACAAGGTTTTTGTCGTTATATTGTCAAATGCAGGGGGGCGTTTTCAAACCAGTTAATGGCCTCAGTGTTTCCCCCAGGCCAGGCTGGTAAAATAGGGGAGATGCACTCTTTTTCTTGTTCAGAAAAATCCTGCCCCAGTTCTCTCTTCTGCGTAATTAAATCATGCGCGGCGGAACAACCTGAAGCAGCCAGATGAGCCAAAGCTAATGGTTTGACAATTAGAAAACCGGCTCGTAAGTTGCCGTATAATCAGAAAGGTCGGCTTTGGCTAAATATCGGGTTTTATAAGCCCGTCTTAATCTCACCGATTAAACATTAAGTGTTTTTAAAGAAAGTGTCCGGTTGGAGTTGATCCGAACACATTGCTGCTAAGCGCGAATTCTAGCTAGATTAATCTTTGGCCCTATTGTTGTCCTTTAAGCTAAAATTAACCTGTTCCATTTCTAATACTTTTTTGTCTAATTTTTCCATTATGCGCATTAAATCGCGGTATTCACCAACATCTAATGCGCCGATTAATTCTTCTTCCCAGTCCAAGGCCTTGGGAGCTATTTCCGCATATATTTCCCTACCCATTTCTGACAATGACAAATAGGCGGCACGATTATCTTTTTCGTCTTTTCGTCTATGAATGAGGTGTTTCTCTTCCAATATTTTTACTGCACGAGACACCTTGGATTTATCCATAAAGGTGACTCTACCAATATCTTTGGCATTAAGTTGTTCGTGTTCTGCCAGGCGTGCCAAAACTCGCCACTCCGGGATTGAAATGTCAAACTCAGAGCGATAGATTTTTGAACATGCATTACTGATATTGGTGGCAAGATTCACCATTCTGTAGGGAACAAAGAGATTCAACATAACCGTCCTGTTAGTTCTCTCTTTCAAGATTAGTTACTCCAGATTAAAAGTTTGAATGGCATTTTTATCATACCGCATACCGCCATACACCTTTTATCTGGAGTAATTTTTAGTTTGTCAGAATAGACAGAAAATAACTTGCTAATTTTGCAGTTGATCCCAAACTTCCTTATCTTTTTCTGCGGTCCAAATCTGAGGCCAGTCAATGCCTTCAAATTCGTCCCAAAGACGTTTCACATCAAATGGCAGGCAGTGCTCGAAGATGGGCCACATTCCAAATTTAGGGGCGAGCAGTGTATGGGTCTCATCAAACGCTTGTTTCAATGTCCCACCGTTTCTGTGCACTTGTCCGACTTTTTCGATCATACCTTCCAAGAATCCACGGGTTTGCTCGATGGCAGCATCAACGTTATCTCTACCCTGTGCTACCGCACCGCGACCACCCACCAAAATTTCGGCCTGATAGGCTTTCACTTTGTCCAATGTGCCCGACGCCCAGTCAAAGTGAAATGCATCACCCGTATACAAGGCAGCAGCCGCTTCAACTAAATCGCCAGCAAACAGTATTTTGTGTTTAGGCAACCAGGCCACTATGTCTCCCGCGGTATGGCCTCTGCCACAGTGCTCTAAAATCAGGCTTCCTCGCTCACCGCCTAAAGGGATTTCGAGACGGTCATTAAAGACAATATCAGGGTGAGTGAGTCCTGGAATATCCTCAGGCTCTCTGAACAGTCTTGGCATTCTGCCAAATTCACTTGCCCAGTCCTGCAAACCGCGCTCTTCAATCAGAAATTTAGTTTTTTCATGGGCAATAATGGATTCTGCACCGTAAGCGGATGCGCCCAATACTCGCACCGCATGATAATGAGACAGAACAAGGTACTTTATTGGCTTGTCGGTATGCTCTCTTAACATTTCTAACCAATCATTTGCTGCTCTGGGTGTCGCCCTGGCTTCAAACGCAATAACAAAATCTTCTGCTTCAATAGCGCCAATATTGGGATCGCCCTCAGCAGTAAGTGCATAAACGCCATCGGCAAGCACTTCAAGGGTTTCAGTTTTTTCACCTAGATCTGCAGATGATGCAAAAGGCTTTTTAGACATAAAAGGTAACCTCGACTTAAGTTAATTAATAAACATAGTAAGTAAGGATGTAAAACTAACACGATAAGCTCTTATATGAAACTAAATAAAACGAATAAGCGTCGAGCCATTAACAGTGTATTCACAAAATATGCAATTAACCCTTGATCTAAGGGAAGAAGATCCTTTATATTATTCTCATGAGAGAATATAAATAAAATGTGGGCGGGCTTCTTTAATGCAAAAAACTTATACCAATCCAGTTTATCCCTACGTCAGTAGTGCGGATCTAAATGCGAATAAAGCCGTGCATCATCCCGTCGTGATAGTGGGTGCCGGTCCAGGCGGACTAGCCTTAGCGATTGACTTCGCGTTACAAGGTATCAGTACCGTGGTACTGGATGACAACAATACCGTTAGTGTGGGCTCGAGGGCTATATGCTTTGCTAAACGTACTCTAGAAATAATGAATCGACTTGGCTGCGCTAAGCGTATGATTGAAAAAGGTGTGACCTGGAAACATGGCAAAGTCTTTTTCAAAGAAGAACGAGTTTACGATTTTGATCTGTTAAATGAGGGTGACCATCAAATACCTGCATTCATTAACCTTCAGCAATATTACTTCGAAGAATATTTGGTCGACAAGGCTGCTGAATTAGACAAGATTGACCTGCGATGGAATAGTAAAGTCATTGCAGTAGACTCACACAAGGACAGCACTGAAATTCGGGTCTGTGTGCCCGACGGCGAATACACACTTACCTGTGATTACTTGGTTTGTGCAGACGGTTGCAATAGTGGTGTCCGCACTATGCTTGGATTACAGAGCAAAGGACAAGTTTTTCAGGATAGATTTTTGATATCAGACGTCGTCATGAAGGCCAATTTCCCCACTGAACGGTGGTTCTGGTTTGACCCGCCATTTCATCCTAACCAGTCTGCATTACTACACAAACAACCTGACAATGTATGGCGAATTGACTTGCAACTTGGGGTTGATGCCGATCCTGAGCATGAACAACAGGAACATGTTATCCGTCCACGAATTCAAGCAATGCTTGGCCCAGAGGTAGAATTTGAGATTGAATGGGCCAGTGTTTACACCTTTCAGTGCCGCAAGATGGATCACTTCATACATAATAACGTTTTTTTTGTGGGTGATGCGGCGCATCAGGTATCTCCTTTTGGCGCTCGTGGTGCAAATGGTTGCATTCAATCAGCAGAGAACCTGGTCTGGAAAGTCGCGAGCGTGTTAAAGGGGCTGGCCCCTGAAGCGCTAATTGAAACCTATAATACCGAGCGACAACAGGGTGCAAAAGAAAATATTCTGAACTCGACCAGGGCAACGGATTTTATCACGCCTAAAAATCACATAAGCCGAGTGTTTCGGGATCAAACCTTGCGCTTAGCCAAAAATTTTGGCTTTGCCAGGACCTTGGTCAATAGTGGACGTTTGTCAGTGCCATGCCAATATAGTAATTCTCCTTTAAACACGCCACAACATGACGAGTTTGAGAGCCCATTGTGTCCAGGTAGCGTACCCAAAGACGCACCTATCGGTGTTTATGGTGAACAACAGTGGCTCCTAAACCATCTTGGTAACCAGTTTGTCGTTTTAGTGTCACTAGATACTATCAGCCCTGAAGAAACCGCTGAAATTAGTAAATTATCGCAGATTGAGAACCTTAAAATTCTGCTCACCGGGAATGTGATAGTGCCAGATGCAATCAAAAGCAAAGTAACAAAGATTGACTGTTCTAAGGGCGCACTCGTTGAACGCTATGATCTAAAACATAATACAACCTATTTATTTAGGCCCGATCAAGTTGTCACAGGACGGTGGCGCCAGTGCATGTCAACAACGGTGGTAAAAGCAATGGGTAGGGCCTTAGGATTCGAACTTAATGCTGATGTATCTGTTCGACAAACCAAGACTATTGAGGAGTTAAAATGAGACTCAAGACCGAACCTAACTTATCTGAACCTGATAGGTTTTACGAAGCATTAATCGATGTTCATCGGGAACTGAGCCCAGAACAAAGCGAATGTCTGAATGCAAGATTGATTCTTTTGTTGGCCAACCATATCGGTCACATGGACGTACTAAGTGAAGCATTAAGTATTGCTGAGGAAATTGAATGAAAACTCCTACCACCACGCTCAATTACCTGACAGGTTTTGGTAATGAACATGAGACTGAAGCACTCACTGGTGCATTGCCAATTGGACAATTTAACCCACAAAAGTGCGCTTATGGTTTATACGCGGAGCAGTTCAATAGTACTGCTTTTACGGCGCCTCGATGTGATAATCGGCGTAGTTGGTTGTACAGGATCAGACCATCAATAAGCATGGGCGACTATACCCCTATTAACAAAGGGCTGGTTCGCACAGCTCCGTTAAATGACACGCTGTGCCCACCTAATTTGATGCGCTGGGATCCCCTACCCATTGCCGATGAGCCCACCGACTTTATAGATGGATTAATCACTATGGCAGCCAATGGTGATGCCAAAATGCAGGCGGGTATAGGTATCCACGTTTATGGTGCCAATCAGGGAATGGCAGATCGCTTTTTCTGCAATGCCGATGGCGAGTTGCTTATTGTGCCACAACTGGGAGAGTTCGTTGCGTATACCGAATTTGGGCTACTGCAAGTGAAACCTGGCGAAATATGCGTGATCCCACGGGGCGTAAAGTTCAAAATAGAACTCCAAGATGGGCCTATTCGGGGTTATATCTGCGAAAATTATGGTGCACCTTATACGTTGCCAGAGCGCGGTCCTGTCGGCGCAAATGGCTATGCAAATCAGCGGGACTTCATGTACCCCGTGGCCTGGTATGAAGACAATGACAAACCGTGTATCTTGGTGAGCAAATTTTGTGGTGAGTTTTATCAAGCAGATCTTGATCATTCGCCATTAGATGTGGTCGCCTGGGTCGGAAACAGTGCCCCCTATAAATATGAACTCTCACGTTTTAGCGTTATCAATACGGTAAGTTTTGACCATCCAGATCCGTCAATATTTACCGTACTCACATCACCGTCTGACACGCATGGTGTAGGCAATGTGGATTTTGTGATTTTTCCGCCGCGCTGGATGGTTGCTGAAAATACCTTTCGCCCACCGTGGTATCACCGCAACGTAATGAGTGAGTTCATGGGACTCATAGAGGGCGTTTACGATGCGAAGGAAAAGGGCTTTGAACCGGGCGGCATGAGTTTGCACAACTGCATGACGCCGCATGGTCCGGAAGCTGACGTATTTGAAAAAGCGTCAAATGCAAAACTTGAACCACAGAGATACATCGATACTTTGGCGTTTATGTTTGAGTCTCGATATGTCATAGCGCCCACGCAATTTGCCTTGAGTACAGAGTATAAACAAAAGGATTACCTGGCTTGTTGGGGAACACTGACTAAACATTTTGATAAAAATCGCTAGTCGATATTTGACGCGATGAATAAAAAGGCAAAAAACATGCAATTATTAAATGAAACCCATGACGTTGATCTGAAAAGTTGGGTCAATAGCGCAAATAGTTGCGCAGATTTTCCAATCCAAAATTTACCGTTTGCGATCTTCAAACGTAAAGGGCAAGCGGAGCCGTGGCGAGGCGGTGTCGCTATTGGCAATAGTGTCATCGATATGGCGAAACTGGCAAAGCTTAATTTATTTAAAGATGAAGCTCAGCAGGGCGCCATGGCGGCCGCTGAGTCATCCCTCAATAACTTTATGGGTCTAGGTAATAACGTGCATTCAGCTTTAAGGCTGGCACTTTCCAGGGCCTTACGGGAGGGGTCACCGTTACAATCAAAGTTCTCCAGTACTCTGATCCCCAAAAATGAAATCGAATTTACTATGCCCTGTCAAATCGGAGATTTCACCGACTTTTACACCTCCATCCACCACGCTACCGCGATCGGTAAACTGTTTCGCCCCGATAACCCGTTGCTGCCTAATTATAAGTGGGTACCCATTGGTTACCATGGTCGTTCTTCGACAATCGGAATTTCAGGGCAGATGTTTCATCGGCCCAAAGGCCAGACAAAATTGCCCGATGCGCCCAAACCCACGGTAGGCCCATGTAAACGTTTGGACTACGAACTTGAAATGGGCATTTTCATCGGTTCGGGAACTCAAATGGGAGATACCATTTCTATCAACGACGCAGAACAACATATTTTCGGTGTCTGCTTGTTAAATGACTGGTCTGCAAGAGATATTCAAGCCTGGGAATATCAGCCTCTGGGTCCTTTTTTGGCCAAGAATTTTGCATCTACCATATCCCCATGGATAGTGACGCTTGAGGCATTAGCGCCATATCGCTGCGCTTTTTCAAGGCCTAGTGATGATCCGCAACCTCTGGAATATTTGACCTCAGATCACAACAGTCAGTATGGCGGGCTGGATATTCAGCTAGAAGCGTTGATCGAAACCCCGGCAATGCGCAGCGCCGGTATAAGCCCAAGCAAACTATCCAGTTCCAATTTCAATTATTCCTATTGGACAACTTCGCAGCTTGTGACGCATCATTCGAGTAATGGCTGTGCCATGCGACCTGGAGATTTGCTGGGTTCAGGCACGCAATCAGGACCAGAATATGCTGAAGCGGGCTCACTGCTTGAATTGAGTAAGGGCGGCAAAACACCCATCGAACTGTCAAATGGCGAAAAACGCACGTTTTTGGAGGACGGTGATAGCATAATTCTGCGTGCATCATGTCAAAAAAAGGGCGCGGCTCCCATCGGATTTGGTGAAGTAAAATCAACTGTACTGCCCGCCAAAGAAACAATATGAAGCTATATTCGTATTTTCGTTCTTCAGCTGCATACCGGGTGCGTATTACCTTAAATATCAAAAATATTCAGCATACAATAGTGGCCATTAACCTATTAAAAAATGAACACCTTCAAGCTGCTTATAAAGCCATACAACCCCAGGGGTTGGTCCCCTGTCTGGAAATTAGCCCCGGTGAATATATATTTCAGTCCGGGGTTATCATTGATTATCTAGACGACCATGAAAGTGAGCCTAGGTTGTTGCCGAACAACCAATCTCAAGCGACTAAAACTAAAACCATGGTAGATATCATTGCCTGCGATATTCACCCAATTTGTAATCTGCGGGTCCTAAAGTATCTCACTGAAAACTTAAAAGTTGATGAAAAGCAGAAGCTTACTTGGTATCGGCATTGGGTAAAAGAGGGGTTTGCTGCATTAGAAGATATGGTTGAGGGAGAAGAGTTTTGTATTGGCCAGCAGGTGTCTCTGGCCGATATATACCTTATCCCACAGGTCTACAACGCCTTACGTTTTGATGTTGATATGCAGGCGTTTCCAAAACTAATGCACATATATCAAAACTGCAATACACTACCTGCATTTATAAAAGCCAAACCAGAAAATCAATTAGAAGGGTAATATGGCTTGCAGCTCTTGAAGCCCTAAAAAGGGTAGAACCTCCTTTTTAGGGCTTGTTCGAAAACGCATTTAAATAGCGTAAGCCTCAAGCAAACTCTTTTTTACAATACTGCCAAGCACCATCCTATTTATAAATTAAAACTAATAAACAGCCCTCACTTTAGCCCTTGGTTTTGAGCATCCTTTCTATACTGACACCAATGGCCAATAGATGTGGGTCTGAACCCGCTGGCCCGTCTATTTGCAAGGCAATGGGTAAACCCTGTGAATTTAGCCCCATAGGGATCACCAGGCTAGGAATACCGGCATTGCTGGATGGGTCAGTGTTTTGGATGAAGGTTGAAAAGGTAGGAGCCTGTTTACCATTTAGGTTGACGGTTTCATCACTATCAATAATGGGTTGAGCTGGTAATGGTGTGGCAGGGAATATTAGCGCATCAACTTGATGTGACTCAAAACAGTTTTTATAAGCCTTTTGAAGCTTGGGACGCAACGTTTCAATGGCTGTACGATAAGCTTCCTCCGGGACAGGATCTTCAATCAACATGCTTAATAATGCTTTCACGTCAGGGCTGGATGTATTACTCACAAATTGCGCAAAACTGAGTTGTGGCGCGGCTCGTTTGAGCAAGCTTTGCAATTGTTGACGTGTCTCATACAAAACAATCGTAAAACTAGATTGCTGGCTTAACTGCGCCACATCGCTTAAATCAACATCGATCAACTGCACGCCAGCTTCTTGTAATTTTATGAGAACTTTTTCTAAACGGTCGATGATTTCCGGGCAGATATTCTCAAAGAAGTAGGCCTTTGGAATGCCCAATCTTAACTTGTTTAACGGATAGGGATTAACTTTAACCGGTGGCTCCTGGGCCATTACTGAATCTAACAGCGCCACTGTCTCTACATCCGATGCCATAGGGCCGGCGGTGTCCCGTGTTTGAGATATCAGGCTAATGCCTCTACTTGAGTAACGTCCAGTTGTTGGTCTGAATCCTACAATGCCATTGAGTGCGGCCGGGATGCGAGTTGAACCACCGGTATCGGTGCCAA
Organism: Paraglaciecola sp. IT1134; assembly: GCF_058068185.1. Classification (NCBI taxonomy): domain Bacteria; kingdom Pseudomonadati; phylum Pseudomonadota; class Gammaproteobacteria; order Alteromonadales; family Alteromonadaceae; genus Paraglaciecola; species Paraglaciecola sp. IT1134. Next base: position 318,552 of record NZ_CM176486.1, read on the forward strand.
TACCCGCGTCAGCTAAACCCAATGCTATGGCGGTCGCTGTGCCGCCGCTGCTACCACCAGCAAAGCACAATGGATCGCAAGCATTTCTGACCGGGCCAAATGCACCATTATTGCTGGTGATACCCAAAGCAAGTTCATGCATATTGGTTTTACCATTAATTATGGCTCCAGCTTTTTTCAATTGTGCGACAACATCCGAATCGAATGCAGGCATATAGCGATCTAAGGATCTATGCCCAACCGAATGAGGCATGTTTGCGACTTCGATATTATCTTTTATGGCTAATGTCATCCCATAAAGCGGCAGGGATTTTGTTGGATCTGCAGCAACAAGATCTTTGGCCTGGGCAAGAGCGTCATTTTTAGCAAGGTAAATAAAGGCGTTGTGATCTGCAAACTGATGCGCTTTATGTGATTGTGCCGCAATCTTGGCGAATAGCTCGGCATCTGAGTATGTTTCGCTTAGTTTATCAAGGTGATTATCAGACATATCTTTTTGTGTTTATCCTGTTTGTTTTGGGGTCTGCGTCATACCCCCGGATGATTTGGGTATATGACGCCAGAAACCATGCTCAATAAAATCAACGCTTATACTTTTGCTGGTGTTGACTGCAGGCTGGCAATGGCCAGGATAATACCCAAGGCAATGCCTAAGATCGCGGCAAACAGTACTTGCATATCCGCAGGTAAAAGAAAGGTAATGGTATGGGCTGGGATCCAGAAAAAGGGGATCGTTTTCTTGAAAACAAAGCCCCACTGTTTGCGCCAGTCCATATTTGCCATGATGTCAGCCACTTTTATTGAAGTGAACAGGCCACTGATTGTTCCACCATTACTGATGATATGGATGTCAGTAATTTTATGCAGAGTCATCATGATGGGGGCATAGATAAGATTAATAGCAACGCTAATGGAAAATGCAATTAGTAGTTTATTTGCTGTAAGGCCACCTTTCATTATTTCTGCAATATTTTCCATCCCGGAGTAAGCTAATACCGGCGGAACACCTGTGGCGAAAATAATAAAAGCTACTTTTATCGTGATCCCCAAAATACCCCATACGATTGCCCTGGGAATAATACCGAAACCGGGTTTGTTATAAACACCGCTGATAATCCTTAACCCAATCACTTCACCTGTGGTAGCAAGTATGGCGAATTTTATAAAACTCATAATAAAACCGTGCTGCTGATTAAAGGAAATATATCCAGCATAAACATCGGTCGAAAGAAAAAATGGACTAAAAAATGCGATTAGACCCATGATAAAATAGATATCTTGTTTTTTCATTTTACTGCCTTTAATTGATCGTTGCTGATGACATAAATAATTATAAAACCTCAATGGGCCTGCAAACTGGATTACATTTTTGCTCCCGGTTTTGCAGGCATAAATATTGGTTTATTTTTCCATTTCAATAATTTCCATCTTAAACCCCTGCTTTTGAAGCTCGCTTTCACTCCAATAGACTGGCTTCTTTTCAAATTCTTCATACATTGAAAGTTGATCCGTTGAATGTGAGTCAGCAACGCCTTGCTGATTAATAAACGCGCTTTGACCTGATGGAATAACATCCCAAGCCTGAAATCCATCATCTGTTGCAATAAACAGGTTATTTTCACTGCCACGATTCATGATTTGATGTGATGTGTGTTCAGAGGATGCCTGCAAAATTCCGCGGAAATTATAAGGTGAGAATTTAAGCGGATACACTTCAGTTTCAGGCAGGTTTAATTTGCCATTTTTAATAAATGAATCCATCACTGTATTGAAACTGCTGCTGATAACGTCGAGTGCTGTTTTGCCGTTTAAAAAATCGTAACGGGCTATTCGGCCAGCTTGTTGGGCCGCAAAAGTATCAACCAAAATTGCGGTACCCGGTTGAGGTTTTATTGAACCTTTGATAGTGGCTATGGGATAGCCGGTGGCGGCATATTTTTTAAACATATCATCAGGCAGGTCATCACTCAGTACATCTTTAAGTAACTGTGTTAACCAATGCTGCATCAGTGTGGTGGCCTTTGAATCAAAATAGCCGTCGTGATCTTTGTCACGCCATGCCCAATCCCAGTTTTGTAATAACGCCAAACCCTTTGCGGCTTCATGTGTGAGGGGATTTTGTTGATTAGCTTGCTCCAACAGTGGCAACAGATAACGAATGTTAGTGTCTACAAAAGACATTTCTTCGTTCAATTGCCAAACGTCTTTAGTGCTCCACTTATCTTGTTGAGAAAGTCGTTGATGAATTTCATTGCCCCGGTCAGCCTTACTCCAGGTCATCCACCACATATCCGGGGAGGCGAGTTTACTTTCAGGGCGGTTATTCCAATTCATAATAAAGTTATTGGCAGGCTGGTATTCAAATGGGTTCGTTTCAAAATCTTGAAATCCTTGCCAATCTGTCGATTCGGTCATAGGTAAACGTAGATGTTGTTGCGCACTTCTGTTGGGATATTTACCACCCAGGATGTAGCCCAGGTTACCTTGCAAATCCATGTAATAGAAATTGATATTGGTACTGATGTGACTGACTTGCTGACGAAATTCTGACCAGTTGTGTGCCTTGCCAATGTCTAGCCAGGCGAGCATGCTTTCTACTTCAGAGCCCTGCCAGGGGCGCCGTCTAATGTAAATGTGCCCAGACTCTTGATCGAGATGCTCAATAGCGCCCAAATGCGTGAAGTTAATGCTTAATTCAAGTGCAGGACTGTCTTTGATCTGAATGATTTCCTGTCTTTGGGTGACATCATAGGTCTTTCCCTGATAGGAGTATGATAGCTGTGCTGGGTTGCGGGGATTGTTAACTAGATTGAGTTGCATAATATCGACCTGATCACCAAAGCCTGCGGTAGAGCCCCATGCAATATGATTGTTATGGCCAAATAGAATATTGGGTGTGGCCAACAAAGTATTGCCGACAATGTCATAATCTCCACCATGCAGACCAATGCCGTAAACATAGGATGGATTTGCCCAACCAAATTGCGGACCGTTTAATAACACGCCATTGGCATCTTTTAACTTGTTTTTAGATAACATCCAGATATTACTGGCTGATGAGCGAGTAATATCGCCGCTAAGACCAGTTTTTGCAAAGTCGTTAAGCCATTGTGATTTGCTGTCAGGGGAAAACGCAATTTTACCCGAGGTATCGATATAGCTGTTCAGAGCTAATTTTAGTGGTGAGCTTACCGCTAGATCACTGGGGATTTGATCTCGATCCTGGCATTTCTCGGTGCTTTGTTTGTGTACAGTGGTGATTGAACTGTCGTCGCATTGCCACATTAATGCATTAAACAGCTGTAAACTTTTTTCGCTGTCGTGCAAGGTATTCAGTTCTTGCAGCATCGCCAGGTTTTCTAATTCAGTATTAAAATCTGCGTAACGCATGGCAAGTGTGCCAACAAAAATCATCGCAACATCATAGGTCGTCCACTTTGTAGGTTTGAACTGATGCTGGGTAAATTCAAAAGGAAGTAATTGCTCGTTATTTTGCGCTATTTTCTGTAGCCACAAATTCATGCCCTGTGCATAACCACTGAGGACATCTAACTGGGCAGAACTTAATTTTTCTATCTGCTGCTTTATGGAATCTGGCTGAAATTGACTTCGAATAAAACGGTCATATTCAATATATTCTTTACCGAGTACTTCAGCGACTTTTCCTTGTGTTGTCCTTTTAAGCATTTCCATTTGAAATAATCTGTCTTGGGCAACGGCATAACCATAGCCTGTAAACAGGTCAAAATTTGAATTGGCAAAAATATGCGGCGTACCATAATCATCGCGATAGAGCTTGATCGTATTGTCAGTGACTAATGACTCGGTTGCGCTAGATAACTGATTATTTGTTACCTGATCTACAACACACCCTTGCAGGATTAAGACAGTTCCCAAAAAAGCGGATTTAAATTTCATTAAATATCCTTAAGAGAGGTTGTCTCATTGGACAATGAGACAACCTTAACTAAATTCTGACTTGATTAGATTATTAGAACGTATATTTGGCGGAAATACCAAATGTGCGCGGATCGCCCCAAACACCTATGGCACCGGGCCCAATGGTATAAACATGCACAATTTCAGCTTCATCGGTCAGGTTTTTAGCCCAAAGAGATACCTCAAGGCTGTCGTCAGGGGAAAGCCAGCTGATCTTGGCATTAACCAGATCAGATTCATCCAGTTTGATTGCGGTATTGGTTAATGACATATTTTGTTCGTCGATATGACTATATTCAAGACGCAAATCCAGCTCTCCTGATTCGATAGGCACATAGTAATTTAGAGTCAGTTGGTAGCTATTTTCAGGCGCTTGGCGTAATGGATTTCCTGAGCCATCTACGGTACCGGTTGCGGTATCAAAGACAAGACCTTTAACTTCAGTATCAAGGTAAGCATAGTTGCCCGACATATTGAAATTATCAGTCAGATTCCAGTTAAACTCTAATTCCATTCCCTTTATTTCGGCCTTACCAATATTGGTGGTCTGGAAGGTTCCAAATTCAGAGCCTGTGGTTGGACCAAATCTAGTTACCTGTAGATCCTGATAATCGGTATAAAAAAGCGTGGTGTTGAATCTCAGGGTATTTTCAAGAAAATCGCCTTTAAATCCCACTTCATAATTGGTGGCTACTTCCGGTTGAACAGGAATGCTAGCACTAGACTCAACCCCCTGCGAACCGGCAAATCCACCACTTTTGAAGCCTCGAGATACTGATGTATATAACATCAAGTTATTGTTGACCTGATATTTGAGGTTCGCCATTGGTGACAGGTCATTCCAGTCGTCATTTGTAGCAATGCTAAATGACTCAGCAATGAGTTTTAAGCTGCCACCTACACCTTGACACTCAAAGAAATTTTCAAATTCAGTACCCGTTGCGTCAAGGGCACAGTTGACTGACGTCGCAGTATAGTCTTTTTCATCGACCGTATATCTGGCACCGAGTGTCAGGCTCCACTTCTCGTTAATATCCCAGTTTCCCTGGCCATAAGCGGCATAACTCGTGGTTTTATTTTTGGCACCCGCATATTCATTACCCAGTTTAACTGGCGCAGCCGCATAGGTATTACGGGTAATGTTCCACTGCTCTACCCGTTCGGTTTCTTCCGTTAGAAAAAAAACGCCCGCGGTATAATTTATATTTCCGTCCAAGTTAGAAACCCAACGGAATTCTTGGGAAAAGGTATCAATGTCTTCAACAATGTCGTCAAATAGATCAATACCGTAAACGTCATCTTCAGGCGTTGATGGATCACCAAAGTCATAAGTCGGGCCGCCACCGGTAATTAATGGCGCACCAATAGACGCCATTTCCCAATCAGTTTCAGCGTGGCGTAACGCCGTAATTGTGACCAGGCTGCCCTGAGAGAAATCTACGGTGCCGGTCAGGCTGAATCCACTGGCTTCTCTTTTTGAGAAACCATCAACGGGACTGGCTGATTGACGTGGCTCTGTCGCACCTAAATCGATTAATTCCCCCAAATAATCCTGGTTACCATTTATCACCGGAGTTCGTCCCATATCGGCACGATCATCGCTCATATAGTCTGCGCTGAGTAACCATTCACTTGAATTGCCTTTGTAAAGCAACTGACCTCGTATTGAACTTGAGTCCTCGTCTTTTAGTTCGGTATTTAACAGTACGTTTTGCACAAAACCATCATGCTCACGATGAGATACGCTTAACTTACCGGAAAGATTGTCACTTAGCCCGCCATTAACAAGTCCCTGATAGCGAAGAATGCCCTCATTACCTACAGAGACACCTACTTTGGCGCGGAATTCATCGGAGGGTTTCTCGGTTATAACGCTGATGGCGCCACCTACTGCATTTCGACCAAAAAGCGTACCTTGTGGGCCACGTAATACTTCAATCCGTTCTAAATCGAACATATCGAAATTGATACTTGCTCCACGGCCAATGTAGACACCATCCAGAAACAGTGCGACTGAATTATCTAAACCAGGGCCATCGTCACTGGTATTAATCCCCCTCATTGATATGTTTGCCTGACCGGGAGAGAACTCCGCAAAAGTCATGCCGGGAATAAAATTTGCCACACTAGATGCATCAGAAATGTCAGACTTTTCAATATCACCTGCGCCAATAGAAGTAACGGCAATAGGCACTTCCTGGATATTTTGGCTACGATGTTGCGCTGTGATTTGAATTTTTTCTATTTCAGTTGCTTGTGTAGCGGTTGCTACCAATACAGATGCAACGATCCCCAAACCTAAGGCTTTTTTAACTGCGAGCATTAAATTGCAGGACTCAAACAAAATGTTGTCGGCGGATGTGTGTTTTACAGTCATAGTTATGTTCTCTTGTGGCAAAAATTTTATGGTTATTATTCATATGTAAAGTAGTGTCTCGCTCAATATCGAATCACTTGCTAATTTTGCAGTTGATCCCAAACTTCCTTATCTTTTTCTGCTGTCCAAATCTGAGGCCAGTCAATGCCTTCAAATTCGTCCCAAAGACGTTTCACATCAAATGGCAGGCAGTGCTCGAAGATGGGCCACATTCCAAATTTAGGGGCGAGGAGTGTATGGGTCTCATCAAACGCTTGTTTCAATGTCCCACCGTTTCTGTGCACTTGTCCGACTTTTTCGATCATACCTTCCAGGAATCCACGGGTTTGCTCGATGGCAGCATCAACGTTATCTCTACCCTGTGCTACCGCACCGCGACCACCCACCAATATTTCGGCCTGATAGGCTTTCACTTTGTCCAATGTGCCCGACGCCCAGTCAAAGTGAAATGCATCACCCGTATACAAGGCAGCAGCCGCTTCAACTAAATCGCCAGCAAACAGTATTTTGTGTTTAGGCAACCAGGCCACTATGTCTCCCGCGGTATGGCCTCTGCCACAGTGCTCTAAAATCAGGCTTCCTCGCTCACCGCCTAAAGGGATTTCGAGACGGTCATTAAAGACAATATCAGGGTGAGTGAGTCCTGGAATATCCTCAGGCTCTTTGAACAGTCTTGGCATTCTGCCAAATTCACTTGCCCAGTCCTGCAAACCGCGCTCTTCAATCAGAAATTTAGTTTTTTCATGAGCAATAATGGATTCAGCACCGTAAGCGGATGCGCCCAATACTCGCACCGCATGATAATGAGACAGAACAAGGTACTTTATTGGCTTGTCGGTATGCTCTCTTAACATTTCTAACCAATCATTTGCTGCTCTGGGTGTCGCCCTGGCTTCAAACGCAATAACAAAATCTTCTGCTTCAATAGCGCCAATATTGGGATCGCCCTCAGCAGTAAGTGCATAAACGCCATCGGCAAGCACTTCAAGGGTTTCAGTTTTTTCACCTAGATCTGCAGATGATGCAAAAGGCTTTTTAGACATAAAAGGTAACCTCGACTTAAGTTAATCAATAACATAAAAAGGATAAAAATCTAACACAATAGATTCTCATGTGAAACTAATATGTGACAATTAACTAACATTATGTGACTATATTTTAACAAAATATTGCATTAAACCTTTATTTTCGTATTTAATTCCTTTTCATTAGTCTCGATAGAGAGTTATTTGGTTGGCTCAGGCCAGGGGCTTTATCTAAAGGAGTTTCATGTTTAATCGCTGACTTATTGTTATTTACTTATGTATTCAATCTTGATTGTAAGATTGAAAATAGTCAGTCACATCTTGCTTCATATGTTCACGAGTGGGTTGAGCTATTTTTAATATGCAGTCGTGTTTTAACCCACCGAAAAGCCATTCCACTACAGCGTGATCCCAGCACGCGGCAACATCGCTTCTCGATGCGCGAATATTAAATTGGGGGACTTAAACAAAATATTGTCGGCGGATGTGTGTTTTACAGTCATAGTTTGTCCCCCTGGTGGCAAAAATTTTATGGTTAATATTTATATGTTGGTCAGTGACTCGAGCAATATCGAATTGCCAGTAAGTGATGTTAACCAACATATTACATGTATTTAACATTTACAATGAAATATGTATCATAAAGTCACATTTAATTACTTTTATAATTGAAGGAGACTGATAGTAGACATTTTTATTTTATTTATTTTTTTCCTTTTTGAAGAGCTGATATAGGTTTTTGTTGTGATAAAAAGTGCATTACTGCTGACTTGATATCTGTGTATTGAGGCAATTAAACCTAGACATAACAGCTTGTTATGATGCGTTGGTCACATGAGCTCTTTTCCATGTCTGGGCTAAAAATAGCTAACTTGAGCTCTTTGCCAATCAGCTCGCCGAATGATTGCTATGGCCGGCAATCTTGCTTTAATACAGAAAGGTTTTATTATTGATACTTTTTTGTTATAAATTTATATTTATTTGTATCATGTGTCGTCGGGGGAGGGGTAAGCTAAAACGGTATAGCCACCGCATTGATGAGGTGCTGATCAGGTTAAAGATACAAAATTTATGGGCGAAATATCGTATCAGAATGGGATTTTGGCAGTATTAGCTGCCGTTTGATCTTGTAATTTGCCAAGCTAATCTGTGGGCATACACCTTCAAGCTGATTGGGTTGAAGGTTGTTCAGCCAATCAGCTTATCCAGCCTCATATTGCTTACATGAACAAAGGAGGCAATGTTGGCAGACATTCATTGCGATTGAGTCTCTAAATTTCTAAAAAGTTTTTGCTCGATTTCCATGAATCTACTCGTAACTTGGCTGGTCTCCAGCAGAATTGGCCCGAGTGTTTGTGGAATTTTTCGAGTTGAGAAACAATCGTGTCCAAGCTGACGGTATCGGCGAAAAATTTCGGGTCGCCTTTATACCTTGGGATGCTATAACCATTAAGCCAGATAACTAGTTTGACAAACACCGGTATTCTCTCAAGCCAGGTCTGCTGTAAAGAGCAGATATAGTGTTTATCCTTCTGTACTCTAGTAATATCGGGGACACCGTGATACCGACCTTTCTGCATTTCAACCTGTCGCTGATTGTCTTTGGCTGAGCCACGGCAATGGTGTTATGAATAACAAGGAATAACCCAAATGACGCAACAAATCAGTGAATTCAAATTAACGACAGAGCAGGTGAAAGCTTTCCAGCGTGATGGCGCCATCTGTGTGCGGCAGTTATTCAGCGCCGAGGAGGTTGCCCTCTTAACCGCCGGTATCGAACAGAATCTGGCTAAGCCCAGCGAGCGCGCCAAGATTGCCAGCAGCCCGGACGATCCTGGCTGGTTTTTTGAGGACTTTTGCAACTGGCAAGAGATTGATGCCTATCGGCGGTTTATCTTCGTCAGGCGGGTGGGCGAGGTGGCCGCGCAGCTGATGCAAAGCGCGACGGCGAGGCTCTATCACGATCACCTGCTGGTGAAGGAACCGAATACTCAACAGCGAACGCCGTGGCACCAGGATCAGCCTTATTACAATGTAGAGGGCCGGCAGAACTGCAGCATGTGGATGCCGGTGGACCCAGTATCTCGCGAGGCGACGCTGGAGTTTATCGGTGGCTCGCATCTGGGTCCCTGGTTGATGCCGCGGACCTTCTTGGACAGCCAGGCACGCTGGTTTCCGCAAGGCAGCCTGGCTGATTTACCGGATATCGAGGCGGATCGTTCGGCCTTCAATATCCTCGGCTGGCAGCTAGAGCCTGGTGATGTGGTGTTCTTCCATATGCTCACGCTGCATGCCTCGGCGGGTGTCGGCGGCAACCGGCGGCGCCGGGCGTTCTCGCTGCGCTTTCTAGGCGATGATATGCGCCATGCGCCACGGGACTGGAAAACTTCGCCGGAATTCCCTGGCCTGGTCGACGAACTAGCGGAGGGCGCGAAGCTTGAGCATCCGTTGTTCCCGCTTCTGTATTCGCGGCACTCGGTATAGGAAAAAGGGGTCGAGGAAAAAGGGGTCGGAGTGAATAGAAATGATATTCACTCCGACCCCTTTTTCCCGGATGAGAAAAAAGCGACTGAATCAGCGCAATAATTAACACTTTAAGAATAAGCCTGTTGGGCTCGTTCGAGCTAAAGGTATGCCCTGTCATCGGTGAGTAAGCTCGAATAAACGCCGTCCATCGCCAGCAACTCTTGATGGTTGCCCTGCTCGACAATCTTGCCCTGGTTAAGCACCAGGATCTGATCCGAGTGGCGAATGGTGCTCAGGCGGTGCGCAATGGCGATAACGGTCTTTTGTTCAAACAAGCGGCCAATGGCCTTTTGGATCAGATTTTCGGTAATAGAATCCACCGAGCTGGTAGCCTCATCCAACATCATCACTTGTCCGCCCTGGGCCACGGCCCGGGCAAAGGAGATCAGCTGAGCTTGGCCTGCCGACAAATTACTGCCGCTTTTTTTCAGCTTAAATTGGTACTGACCGGGCAGCCCTAAAATAAAATCGTGGGCATAAACGTATTGTGCGGCGTCTACCACGGCTTCGTCACTGATGTCGTCGGCACCAAGGGAAACATTAAAATGGATATCCTCCTCAAACAGAAACACGTCCTGCTGCATCAGAGAAAACAGGTGCAGCATTGAATCTTTGGGTATGTTCGACAGCTCAATACCGTTTAGAAGTATGCTGCCTTCATAGTCCATGTAGGTTTTACTCATGATGCGAATGATGGTCGACTTACCTGAGCCTGTTGTGCCCACTAAGGCCAACTGCTCGCCCTTGTTGAGTGTAAAAGACACATCATCCAAAACATAGGGGCCTGCGCTGCCATAACGGAAGCGCACATTTTTGAATTCCAGCGACTCGAAATTGACAAGTTTGTCTTTCAGGGTTTCTGCTGGCAAAAGCGTTCGCCCGTCTTCTTCGAGGTCTTCTACAAAAAGTTCTTCTATGTGTTCAAAGGCTGCAAAAGAGCGCTGAATGGCGGCGATCTGCGAGGTGAAATCCCGCAGGGGCACAAATACCTTTTCCAGAGTATTGATAAAGGCGATCAATACGCCAAGGCTGACGGCGCCGGCGAGCACCTTACCGGAGCCATACCATATAATCAGCCCGATGGTGATGCTGGTGATCCCCGTTATAATCGAAAACAAGGTGGCATCGTATTTATTAGTTTTAATTTGCGCCCGCAGGAAATCTTCGGTGTAGCGGTGATACTTAGCTTCCACCTCCTCTTCGGCGCCATATAGTTGTACGGTTTTTACCCCCAACAAACACTCTTGCAAAAAACCGGTGCCTTTGGCCAAAGACGAGCGCGTAATGCTATACATTTCACGCAGGCGATTGCGCACATACTGGGTTAGCAGTAACACAGGCGGAAACACCAGTAAGACCAACAAGGCCAATTGCCAGTTGATGAAAAACATAAAGATCAGCACCGCCAACGTGTTGATGGAGTCTTTCACCAAACTCAGCACGCCCAGCACGAAGGATTCACCTATGGCTTCAAGATCGCTAGTTAATCGTGACAACGTGACACCCGTAGGGGTTTTATCAAAGTAGGTTCTGGGCAGTTGCAAAATACGCGCAAACAAGGCCATACGCATATCAAAAACGGCCTTCTGTCCGGTCATACGCAAGCAGTAAGTGTAGATAGCATCGGCTATGTAATTGACAATCAATACCACCAGCATGATGGCAATCAGAAACATCAGCCCAGCGTATTTACCGGGCGTGAGGTGCTCATCAATCACTTGGATCACCAGCCAGGGAAACAACACGTTGGCGGCCACTGATAGGGGCATCATCAGCAAACCAATCACAGCGGTATTTTTGTAGCGCGAAGCGTAGTGGTAAAAATGCTTGAGGTAGGCGAAATCCAAAGATTTAATCATGCGGCCTGAGTCTCATGCTGCTGTAATTCCCAGGTCTGGCGGTAATAACTGGACGACTCAAGTAGTTGGGTGTGTGTGCCGCGGGCGATGATTTCACCCTGTTGCAATACCAGAATTTTGTCCATGTATTCCAGCGCGCTAACCCGGTGAGAAACCACTAACAAACTCTGCCCCTCAATGCGATCAAATACCCCTTTTAAAATAGTGCGCTCGGTTTCGTAATCCACCGCCGACAGCACATTGTCCATAATGATAAGATCGCTGGGAGTGAGCAGAGCCCGGGCGATACTCAGACGTTGCTTTTGTCCACCCGATAACATGATGCCTTTTTCACCCACCAGCGTTTGGTCGCCGGCGCTAAAACGCTGCACATCTTCGCTTAGCTGGCTCAGTTCAAGCACCTGGTGCACGTCGAGTTCCGCCGCGGCGTGGTCTTGTTGGTTGGCTCCAAACTTAACATTCTGTGAAATCGTATCGGAAAACAGAAAAGGGTCTTGGGTAATGGTTCGCACATAGCTGCGCCAATCCTGACGGGACACCTGAGTAATATCTTTTCCACCCCAAAAAATTTGCCCGCTTTCAAGGGACAAGTGATGATTCAAGCAATTCACCAGGGTACTTTTACCCGCACCAATGCTACCTAAAACGCCGACTTTTTCGCCCGGTGCAATGGAGAAACTGAGATCCTTTAGCACGACCTCGGGGTGTTCACCTGTGGCGCTTGGGTAGCGATAACTGAGGCTTTTTACCAACAGTGTTGAACCGCGCAAGGAGGATTTTTCAGCGTCGCCCATTCTCAACAGATCTGTGCTTGGCACTGCGTTATTGAGAATGTTCTGCACACTATCAATACTGATCATGCCCATTTGATACACCGTGACAATACGCCCCAAGTGCATCAGCGGTATAGCCAAGAGTACCGAGTAGGACAAAAAGGCAGTTATTTCACCAATCGATAATTTGGCCTGCAAAAGATAATAACCGCCCAGTCCCAAAATCAGCACTTTCATAAAATGGTTGGCGTAATCCAAAATAGGCATGTAGATGGTTTGAATTTTGGCTATGTGCATAGTGCAATCAAAGAGACGGCGATTGACCTGATCCACTTCGTTTGTCACCCACTGACCCATCTGCTGATTTTTAATCAAGTCGATGCCGCCCAGGTAGTTCATCAACTGCTCGGACAAATCCTGCAAACGGGTCAATCGCTCTGTGTGTAAGGCGCGCAATTTTCTAAAACCAATGCGGAAAATAATGGAGGCAATGACGATGGGGATCACAGAGTACAGGGTTAATTCCGGGGAGATTTTCCACATCCAAATTGGCGTAAGCGACAGGGCAAATAAAATATTAAACAGCTGTAAAAAACCGATGCCATAAAACAGGCGAATACCGTTGAGATCATTATTGATAATGGATATAAGTTTGCCGGAGGCAAATTTGCCGTGAAAGGTTGAAGGCAGACGGTTCAAACGATGGAAAATATCATTTTTCAAGGTCGCTTCCGTAATTCGCCCTGGGTTTAACGCGTACATGCGCGACAGAATACGGATCACCACCATCACCACCGACAGCGCAATTACCCATTGCACGTTTTCAAGCAGCCCCTCTTTGGACTCAAGTGTTACTTCGTTGAGTAAATCAACGGCAAGCTGGATGTAGCGCGGAATTTCCACTTGCAGGTAATTCACCACAAAAATACAGGCAATCGCCAACAAATAAGAAAATTTGTTCAACAGGAAATAGTGAAGTATAAATTTTGATTTAGTCATTGCTGCGAGATCCTTCATTACAGATCGATGGATGCAGGGCAAGACAGGCGTCGATAATCAGCTGTCTTGGCTCTCCTTTTTCACTCAATTGCTCAAGCAACCATGCTGGCAGGCGAATAGGTTGCGTTTTCACACCGGGTTTGCGACCGCAACCACTGCGCTTGCCGCCGTGAATACAGCAAGCTTCATTAGACTTATGGGGCATTTTGACTCACTTTAAGAGAGGATGCGGGTAGAAAAACTTGATAAGTGTACGCTTATCAAGTGGTTTTTACTAGGCCCTATTGGTTTTGAAGGTCTCGCAACGCAGCTTGGCAATCGCAGCCAGGTTATTTCACTGACGTAAGCGCTGTCCGCAAAGCTACTCATTTCACCGCATAATTATGGTGGCAGCCCTGTTAGCTTTCAGCCACGGTAAGTTCAGGGGAACATCATTCACCCGTGCAAAAAACGTCGTTATTTCTTGCCAATATTTATCACCGGTGCTTTACAATTTGTTTTTCGGCCAGATTAAATTGCTCAATCGGGGCTGGATGGTGAAAATAATAGCCTTGCATTTGGGCGCAGCCAAGGGCCAGCAATAAGTCTTTTTGTTCAGCTGTTTCAACTCCTTCGACGGTGCAACTTACCTTGAAACTGGAACATAATTCCAGAATGGTTTTTACGACCCCTTGGCTGCGTTGATCCTGCAGTAAGTTTTCCACGAAACTGCGGTCAATTTTTAAGTTGTTAAACGCCAATTTATGAATATAACTTAAGCTAGAATAGCCAGAGCCAAAGTCATCCAAAGCGATCATAAATCCTTGAGCTTGTAGATTTTTAATGGTTTCGGAGCAATGTTCCAAATCGCTCATCATAGTCGTTTCAGTAATTTCGAATTGAACGCGACTGCTAGCTACGCCATGACTATCAATAATGCGTTTTAATTCTTGCAGGGTTTTACTGTTCACCACATCATGTACTGACAGATTGAATGATAAATATAGATAAGCAGGCCAACATTTTAAATCACAGACGGCTTTATCAAATAAATGTAACGTGATATCAGTGACTACACCGGTCTTTTCGGCGATGGCAATAAATTTACTCGGCGAGACATGCCCCAAATCTGGGTTGTACCATCTGGCGAGAGCTTCCAATCCTTTTATTTCACCCGTTTCCCCATCAACTATCGGCTGATAATGTAGACTTAATTCATTATTTTTAACGCTTTGGTTAAGCGCCAGTTCGATTTGTGATTTTTGCTTAATAAGACGTTGGTGTTTATTGGAAAAAATAATGGAACTGCCCCGAGCTTCGGTTTTAGCTTGATACAGCGCAAAGTCTGCGCTGTCCATTAACTTATCTACTGTGTCACCGGCTTCTGGATAAATAGCAAAACCGCAAGAGCCTGATATTTGCACCAAACCCGTGCGCATGGTGAAAGGGATATGCATAACCTCGGTTATTTTTTTACCTAAAGACTTTATTTCACTATGGCTGGCGCTATGATCGATCACTAACGCAAACTCATCGCCGCCAATGCGAGCTAACATGCCGTCGCCATTCAATACTCTGCTTAAGCGTTGGCTAACCTCCTTTAGCACTCGATCACCTGCCGCATGGCCATGTATATCATTGACCGGCTTGAAACCATCTAAATCAATTAATCCGACAATAAAACTATGGTCATGGCTGTGATCATTGAGTTTTTGATTCAGGTATTGGGTGAAGCTACGTCGGTTGGCTAATTTCGTCAGGCCATCCTGATTGGCTAACAATTCATTTTGAATGTTGAGTTGTTGCGTTCGTTCATGCTGTATTTGCAAATCCTGTTTAGCATCGATGACATTGGAGAAGGCCCGATAATAACTCAAGGCAATCAATACCAAGACGCCTGTCACCATGGAAAAATTAATCGCTATAGCCACAAAAACGGGCTGTCCACTGGTGCTAAAAAATAGCACAAAGGGCAAACCCACGGTGATGGCGGTAGACCACACCGCCGCTGGCAGATGAATTAAACATACAATGACGCCAATCACGGTGATCGACATATAATACGCAATGTGGGCTCTTAAGCCGATATCCCCATAACCATAAAGGGCAAAACCCCACAGAGAAAACCCAATCCCCATTAAAACGGAAAACAACACCGTCATCTTTATTTGATGCTCAGCTTGTACCAGGGTAAAGGTTTTATGTTTATAACCGCGCCACTTAATTGCACGAAACAAACACGCTGCGGTCAAAAAAATCGCGACGTATACCGTCAGATAATCGGGCGCTGTGCCGTAATGGGTATAGGCTAACGTCACTGAGTTGGCACATAAAATAAAATACAGCAACGGTACTTTGGTCAGTAGTTCATTAAACTGAGCAAAGATGATCTGCTCAGTTTTTTCCCCACCATCAGCCCATTGCATCATGCGTTTTAGTATATTAATAACGGCCTCTTAGCATTATCTTTCCTACTGCGTCACAATTTATACCGTAAATTTCGACATTAATACAATCACAACGCGTTAGCCCCCCAAGCTACCTAGTCACCATATTAACTCCCGTTACCCCCCCATAGATGTGGATGTATAACACATGTCATCAGCGCAGCTTTGTGCCTGCTATGACAGACCGGTTATGCAGACAGCCATGCTAATTCTAAACATGCCAAGTAACGCATTAGCGTTGCTTATTAATGAACTTCTATATTTCATCTAGGTTGAGCGGTGCACTCAACGGGCACTGACTGCTACGACTTTGTTGCTATATTTTGTCGAGCGAACGCGTTTAACTCGGGCAGGGTGCCTGCAAGGTTTTTTATCCATCACCACTGACTGTGTTCGGCATTGCGCTTCAATGCGATAGCACAATAATGATGCTCCCCCCAACGAACTGGCCACAACGCGGTTGGCGCAACGCGGTTGTCGCAACACGGTTGCCGCAACACGGTTGCCGCAACGATTCAATGGGTGTTTTTCTGTCTAATTGCCCTGACATATTTATCCCCTGCAAGGGGTAAGTATTTCGTTATCCTCTGTAAGGCTTAATTGTTCTAATATCCTCTCAAGAGGATAATTAAGGGGAAACGCTCTCATGATTTACGGTCCTCAACAATTAGCAAATCATCTCAGATTGATTCGAACCAATAACAATCGGACGTATGCAGAAACTGCGAAACGCGTTGGTGTTAAACAGGCTACCATCTCAAATTTTAAAAACGAGCCTGAGCGTTGCCAACTTCAAACCGTGTTCAAGATAATGCAAGCGCTGCATGTCAGTATGTTAATTCAGTCACAAGACAATGAATCTCTGTCCAATTTATCCAATTCCGCAGATAAAAAGGCAACAGAGGACTGGTAGATGGCAGAGTTAAAAGATTAAGGGGGCGGAGTGAATTTCATTTCTATTCACTTCGACCTCTTTTTCAGAAGAAATTGCACAGCTACCCGATATGAAGGGTTTATTTTAATAACGCACTTACTATTTGAATCTAACAAGCCACGTCAAAGATCACTGGTGACAGTAAATTAGTGTTTATTCATTCGGCCATAAGCTGACATCCTCGCAAAGCACACTCGTTACTTTGGACGGTGAGTTTTTATCCTTTTTTGAAAATATCTTAGTTTACATTATCCACTTACAAAAAATTCAAATCAAAATGAATTCATACTAGGCTGAATCCAATTCTCTTGTGCCATAAGTTAAAGCGATTCAACATAGTTGCAAGTTTCGAAAGTTAATACTCGAAATTAAATAACTGCTGAATTTTGTACCGCCTCGGAGATAGATATGCGGCTTATACCAACTGATGAAGAATCAAGTGAACTTAGACAACAAGTCTTAGATTTTTGCGAAAAAAACCTACCAGAAACTACTGTTGGCTTAGAGCGTCAAGGGACCATGAGTGATGGTGATTCAATAGAATTTTTTAAACGACTTGGTCAGGCAGGGTGGATTGGGCGGCACTGGCCAGAACAATACGGCGGTAAAGGTTGTAGCCATCTCGAAACATTTATTATTGACGAAGCACTCGGATATGCACGGGCTCCTTTAAGTGGTTACCTTTTGTCCGTTAAAGTGTTTGGTAACAGTTTGATGTTATTTGGTACTGACAAACAGAAGGCTAAATACCTGCCTATGATCACTAGTGGAGATGCGATTCTTTGCCAAGGTTTTTCTGAGCCGAGTGCAGGATCTGATTTTGGTTCGTTACGAACCAGTGCTCGTCTTGATGGAGATGAATATGTCATTAATGGTCACAAAATTTGGACTTCTAGTGCCGAAGTTGCTACGCATATGTATCTTGCAGCGAGAACAGATCCTACCGCATTGAAACACCGAGGTATCAGTACATTTGTGCTTGATATGAAAACAGATGGTGTCACGGTCAATACTTTAGAAACTCTAGGTGGCGGGGTGATAAATGAGGTTTTCTTTGATAATGCGCGTATTCCAGCAGATAACCTCATTGGCGAACTTAACCGTGGCTTCCACCAATCGATGAAAAGTTTAGATTTAGAACGTTCGGCAATGGATCGTATTGGAGCGGCTAAAAGAGCGCTAGACGATTTAACCGAGTATGTTCATCAAGAGGGAAGTGCAGCAGACGGTGGTCGCTTAGCCGATATTCCCGCAGTAAAAGAACAAATTGCTGAATTATACGCTCGAGCTCAAGTTTCTCGGACCTTCGGGTACCTTATTGCGCGCCATCTAGACGCAGGTACAGGAGCAAGTAATGAGTTTTCTTACGGTAAATTGTATATAGGTTTGCTTTCTCAAGCGATAGCGTGTGCTGCGGTTGATATTATTGGCACTAAAGCCTTGTTTGAATACGGTTCCGAGTTAGCAGTGAATGACGGTTTATTGACCGCATTATATCGCGCAAGTCCTGCACTTACACTAGCTGGTGGTAGTAGTGAAATTCAAAAAACTATTATTGCGACGCGCGGTTTGGAGTTACCAAGATGAGTATGCCAAAAAACGATCTTCCCTTAAGTGGTATTCGTATTGTTGATTTTTCAGGTTATGTCGCGGGTCCTTTTTGCTGCATGTTACTAGGTGATATGGGCGCAGACGTGATTAAAGTTGAATCCCCCAGAGGTGAACAATGGCGATACCAAGACCCTTTTGCTCCCGGGGTGAGTCAGAGCTTTATGGCATTAAACCGGAACAAACGCTCGGTGGTTATCGACTTAAAGACACCTGAAGGGCGAGTAAATGCTATTAAATTATTAGAAACAGCGGATGTTATGGTGTCTAACTTTAGACCGGGCGTTGCTGAACGTTATGGCTTGGATCACCCAAAACTTAAAGCGCTATTTCCAAGCCTTATTTATACCACTAATACAGCTTATGGTCCTACTGGCTCGCGTAGCTTACAAGCGGGTTATGATTTGGTAGTTCAAGCATTTAGTGGCTTGTTGAGTTCAAATCCAGCACCTGATGGTGGCGTTCCTAAGCGTTATGCTGGTGTTGCGTTGGTAGATTTTACCGCGGGACATAACATGCTTTTTGGCATTATGTGTGCTCTATTTCAACGTATCAAAACCGGTGAAGGGCAAAAAGTGGAAGCATCATTACTTGAAGCTGCGCTGGGTTTGCAACGTCAAAAAATGCTAACGGTTGAAGGTGCGGTGGAGTTACCTATTAAAGATGGTAATACCATTGAACAAATGGCGGCTGTATCTAAACGCTCAAATGCATTTGGGGCTCGTGAACTTTATTACCGTACCTATCAAACTTCGGATGGTTTTATCACTGTAGGCTGTTTGAATGTGCCACAGCGCCAAATATTCCTCAATATATTGGATATGGAGGACCCTTGGCATGCAAATCCAGATGATATTCCTGTCAATAACGAAATAGACCAAATCCGTCGAGATCTTTCATTAACTGCAGAGAAGCATTTTTCAAAGCGCTCAACCCAAGCTTGGGTTGAGCGATTTGAAGCTCAGGGGATACCTAATGCTCCACTACAAATGTTAGAACAAGTCATGCAAGACCCACAGGTTGTTAACAGTAACTTTTTGTATGAATACGATTATCCTGGATACGGAAAAGTACAAAGTGTTGGCACCGGGGTACGTGTTGGCGAAGGCGGTCAAGTACGAAGGCCTCCGCCACGTCTGGGTGAACATACTGATGAAATAATGCAAGAGATTAGTATTGCTAAACAACCTAATTCAGCGGTAAGCCTCGCTGCCGAAATTGATAAAAAAAGTCCACAAGTCGCTAGAACGATCAATTTAGCAGGAGGAAAACTATGAGCTTAGCCAACAATACTCAAAGTCATGAAGAAGAAGTGGTAATGACTAATTTAGAAGCTGAAATGATACGAGATGCTGTGAAGAGTTTTACTGTATCAGAAAGTCCACTTACTGTAGTGCGCGCCGCTGAAGCCGGGGATTGGACCGAAGCTAATAACAGTTGGCCAAAGCTTGCCAAATTAGGTTGGTTAGAAATTCTTCAATATGAAGAAGCACAAAAAGAAGGTTTTATTGCCGCTTGTATAATTGCAGAGGAATTAGGCCGTGCAGCTTACCCTATGCCTTTTGCCGAAACAGCCGTATTAGCCTTACCATTGTTACGCGTTTTTGCTGAAGATAAAGTCGATTTAGATGTTTATAGCAGCGGTGAAAAAAGGGTTGCTTTTGCACTACCTTTAAATGGTTTACCGACAAAGGTTGAAGGATTAGCTGCGTTGAACTCAGGTGCAACCTGGATTGCTAATCAGCTTGAAAGCGCCGAATTACTGATTGTGCCTACAGTTAGCCATCATCAACCTGCGTTAGCATTGATTCCACGTCCTAGTATGGGATGGCAAGTAAGCACAATGCCTGATCTAGCCAATAATTCCTATAGTAAACTATCAAATGATAATTTTGCAGACGCTATTTTGGTTGAGCTACCTTGGCAAGCGTTAGCAAACGCTTTTGATCAATTTCGTTTAGTAACCTCTGCGTATATTGTTGGTCTCGCTTCACAAGTCACTGATATTGCTGTGGAATATGCAAAAGAACGTATAGCTTTCGAGAAACCCATTGGTTCTTTTCAGGCAGTTCAACATCGTTTGGCTGAATCTGCCCTAGAAATATCTGCAGCCCACCTATTAGTGCAAGAAGCGGCAGTTACGGGTGACTATCATCATATTCCTATTGCGTGTTTGCAAACAAGCGAAGCGGGTAAAAAGGCCACGTTTACAGCTCAACAAATATGGGCGGGAATGGGTTATACCATGGAGGTTGATGTTCAGTTGTTCTTCCGCAGAGCAAGAGCATATCAGTTTTTGCTTGGTACTACTTGGGAACTAAAAGAGCGTATTTGGGACAACGTGGTTCCTCATAGCTAATTGAGCCCATGAATGACTATCAATAGTAAGTTATTTTAAAAAAACTTACCGTTAAATTACACAGAGAAATTATTATGTTTAAAACACGTTTAACTGAATTACTAAATATTGAGCATCCGATCATCTGTGGCGGTATGTTTCGCTTGGGACGGGCTGAATTAGCTGCAGCAGTTTCGAATGCAGGCGGATTAGGCATCATTACTGCTGCAACGTTTCCCGACGAAGAAAGTTTCCAAGCTGAACTTGAGTTACTGAAAAAACTGACTGACAAGCCATTTGGTGTAAATATCAATTTATTTCCCACAGCACGAAAGTTTCAAGCAAGAGACTATATTACTATGTGCGTTGAGGCAGGAGTGAAAGTCATAGAAACTTCTGGCCGCAGCCCTGAAGAGTATATGGATCAACTAAAAGGGGCCGGTATGAAGGTTATTCATAAAGTGCCGGGCGCTCAGTATGCAGCCACCTGTCAGCGTATTGGTTGTGACGCGGTCAGTGTTGTTGGTTATGAAACAGGCGGTCACCCAGGCATGTCTGAGGTTGGTACTATGGTTATGATCCGTCGCGCGGTAGAAAATGTGGATATTCCCATTGTTGCTGGTGGTGGTATTGTCGATGGTTCAGGGCTTGCAGCTGCTTTATGTATGGGGGCTGAGGGTATTATTATGGGAACTCGTTTTGTCGCAACCCAAGAGTGCCCTGCGCATAGTGCGGTGAAGGATTGGATGAAAGGTGCCACAGAAGATGATACCGTCATAGTACAAAAAACCATAAACTCGCCAACACGTGTTGCCAAAAATGGTATGGCAATGAAAGTGCTTGATTTAGAGAAAAGCGGTGCAGGACTTGATGAACTTCTGCCATTAATCACTGGTACAAGAAATCCGTCAGTATATTCTGAGGGTAATCTTGATGATGCTATCTGGTCGTGTGGTCAAGCGGTAGGTTTAGTTAGAGATGTACCGACTTGCCAGGAGTTGATTGACAGAATCATTGCTGAAGCCGAACATTCACTTACACGCGTTAATGGTTTATGTGTGAATTCCAACATCGCAACATTTAAACATCCCAACATCCCAACATTTAAACATTTAAACATTTAAACATTTAAACATTTAAACATTTAAACATATAAGGCTTAATAGTTTTTTCTTTGGCGCTTTCACAGTTATGAAGTGGCAAGTGGCGAAGAAAAGCACAAAACCGCCTGTGCGAAGCTATTGAGTCTTACATTCTCCCAATAACCATTCTCTTAAACGCACCACATTTTTGAAATTAGCATGATGCTCTGGGTAAACCAAATAATATCCAAACCCAGTTTTGACGCGAATAGAATATGGCTCGATGAGCCGACCGCTTGCTAAATAATCAGCAACATATGGCATACGCCCTATGGCAATTCCCAACCCCGATGCGGCCGCTTCTAAAACCAGACCTCGGCTGTCTAAATCCAGCCAATGATTCTTGGAAAATGAGGTGTTGCCAGCAGCACTGAGCCACTCTTTCCACTCATCTGGTGCCAAGCTACAATAAATTAGCGTTTGCTCAGCGAGTTTTTCTAGCTCGTTCAGTGGTGGTAAGTCTTTAGCAAAGCAGGGGCTACAGACCAAAAAAAGCTCATCTTCAATAAGAAAATCACTGCATAAGCCAAGCCAAGTGCCATTGCCATAGCGAATTGCGGCGTCTATATCATTGCTACTAAACTCCACTGATTCTGTGGAACTAAGTAGTTTTATATCAAGATCAGGATAACGTAGTTTTAAATTGGGTAACAATGCCAACAACCAACACGAAGCAAGAGAATGTAATAGGTGTAAGGTTAATGAAGCGCGCTTATTCCTTTGAGTGACAGCACTTGTAGCACTCTCTAATCGATCAAAAACATCTTCGATTTGTTCAAGATACTTCGCACCAATAATGGTTAGTTTGGGCCTGCCTTTTTCACGGTGGAAAAGTTGTACACCAAGGTATTCTTCTAAAGAACGTACCTGATGGCTTACAGCTGATTCGGACAAGCATAAATCTTTTGCCGCCAATTTGAAATTATTATGGCGACCCGCTGCTTCAAAAGAACGTAAGGCGGCAAATGGCGGTAGTCGACGCATTAAAATTGGTCTCAAATTTTAAATATACATTGATATCTTTTGAATGGCTATAACCCACATGTTTTAAATGGGCTCAATAATTGAGCTAAGCGTCTAAATATCAGTATGTTAGTAAAAGAAAACTTGTTTAAAGGAAATTTTAGAAGGCAAAGAGAGGTTTTAAACTCACTGTATATAAACATGAATGGATCACCTTAGGATGTTAATTTATTGCCGTTTTTTGATAGGAAATTGCTATTTTCCGGAGAACAACGGTTTGCGTTTTTCCATAAATGCGGCAACACCTTCATGATAATCGTAAGTGCGACCAGCAATTGACTGTAAATCTCGTTCAAGGTCAAGTTGTTGTTCTAAAGTATTGGTTGCAGATGCCTTGAAGGCTCTTTTAATTAACGATAAACCAGTGGTGGGTTGAGTGGCCAAGTGTTTTGCCATGGTTAATGCCGAATCAACTAAGGTTTCAGGCGGGTAGGTTTTCCATATCATACCCCATTGCTCGGCTTGTACTGCCGTGATTTTCTCCCCTAATAGCGCAAGCGCCATCGCTCGGGGTGTGCCAACAGCGCGAGGTAGAGTCCATGTTCCGCCCGAATCAGGTACTAGGCCAATGTTGCAAAATGCTTGAATAAAGCTAGCGCTATTTGCCGCAAGTACTATGTCGCAGGCAAGCGCAATGTTCGCTCCTGCACCTGCAGCTACACCGTTAACGGCACATAAGACGGGAACATTTAACGACGTTATTGTGCGAATAAGTGGGTTATAGTTTTTTTCAATAGACTCTTCTAGCTTAGGCGCTGCAGATCCTGGGTTTGTTTTTCGCTCACTTAAATCTTGTCCTGCACAAAAGCCTCGACCGTTTGCGGTGATGAGCAAACAGCGAATTTCATCAATGAATTTTACTTGTTTAAGTGCGTCGCGAACTTCGCTGTGCATTGCAGCGTTGAAGCTATTCAGTTTATCAGGGCGATTAAAAGTTAATATTGCTACACCCTGGTCAATTTCAAAGATGATATGTTGATATAACATGGTTTTTTCCGATGAAAATTAAATGCTTAGCGCAAAACAAGCATTGAATATATTCAAATTTATTATCATCATCTTGAAATATTTATTTTGCTTGAGCAAACAAAATTAATTCAGCTGAGATTGAATTTAGTTTTCAGTCATGGGTATTAAGAAATCAACCGACACGAAGCGGTGTTGATAAGAAAGAATAATATTCACTTATCGGCAAAATTAATTCATTTGCAGAAACTGGAGCGAGTGCGCAAAGTACAAAAAGGAATTGTTTATGACATTGCAAACGTTTGAGCAAATAATTCTCAAGCTTGTGACGCATTGACCTTTAATAAATGGGTGTTTCGGTGGTACTAAAGCGTTCATAACCTCGCTGTAAGCTGGAATGTTAACTACAGAATAAGTTTTTTAATGAGTGTTCGTGATATGAAAAATCGTACTGGCGGGAGTGTTTTAATTGAGGCACTGGCAATAAACGGCGTAGAAAAAATATTTGGTGTTCCGGGTGAAAGTTATTTGGACGCATTAAATGCTCTTTATCAGCATAAAACTGGTATGGAATATATTACCTGTCGCCAAGAAGGAGGTGCTGCTTTTATGGCTGCATCCTATCCGCGTCTTACCGGTAAGACTGGTATATGCTTTGTTACTCGAGGTCCAGGAGCAACAAATGCATCGATAGGTGTACATACGGCTTTTCAAGATTCAGCTCCCATGATCCTTTTAATTGGCCAGGTTCCAAGAAAAAATATCGAACGAGAAGCATTCCAAGAGATTGATTACCGTAGAATGTTTGCACAAATGTCGAAGTGGACAGCACAAATAGATGATCCTGCTCGTATTCCTGAATTTATAAATCGCGCATTTCAAGTGGCTAATGCTGGTCGTCCTGGCCCCGTCGTTTTAGCTCTACCAGAAGATATGTTGCGTGAATATACCGACGTGCAAGATCTTACGCCTGCTACGCCAGTGAAAACGCATCCGGGTAAAAATGAACTTCAGCAAATGAAAGCCATGTTGCTTGCTGCAACCAAACCTCTTGTCATTATTGAAGCTATTTGTTGGGAAGATGAGCATCGTTTGGCTTTTGAAGATTTTTGTTCACGGAATAATATTCCCGTTGCTGCGGCATCTCGTCGTCAAAGCCTCTTTGATAATCATCATGAATGTTATGTTGGTGATGTTGCTTGGGGAAATATTCCAAGTTTGGCTAAAGGAATTGAAAACTGTGATTTATTGATATCCTTTGGCGCACGTCTTGATGAAGGCACTACCTGCAAATACACCGTATTTACACCGCCAGTGTTAAAACAAAAGTTTATTCATATTTATCCGCAGGCAGAAGAACTTGGTCGAGTTTACAAAGCCGATCTAATGATTAATGCTGGTATTAGTGAAATGGCGATTGCCTTAAGTGAACTTGAGCTAAACACTCAAGCGCAATTTGCCCAGTGGCGTGAAATATTACGCTCAGGGTATGTTGCGTCTTTGACCGCAGTAGCACAACCGGGCCATCTCGATATGGGAGTGGTGATGAGGCACCTTGGAAAAGTACTGCCTAAAGACACCATTGTAACAACGGGGGCGGGTAATTGCTCTGATTGGCCAAATAAAATTTATCAGTATAGCGGAAAGGGGACTAACTTATCTTCGGTGAGTGGTGCTATGGGGTACGGAGTTCCTGCGGCGGCAATGGCTAGTATTGTTTATAAAGATCGTACCGTGGTTTGTTTTTCAGGCGATGGCGACTTTTTAATGAATGGCCAAGAAATCGCTACCGCTGTGCAATATGGCGGTACACCAATCATACTAGTCATTAACAATGGTTTGTACGGCACGATACGTATGCATCAGCAACGTCGTCATCCGGGCCGTGTTAGTGGCACCGAGTTAGTAAATCCTGATTTTGGTGTGTATGCACAAGCTTTTGGTGGTTATGGTGAAACCGTGACTCGTACTGACGATTTCCCAGCAGCATTTGAGCGCGCACGAAAATCAGGCAAAGTAGCTGTTTTAGAACTAAAAATTGATCCAGAATCTATTTGTTTTAATTCGCCTGCGCTTAGTGAATTACCGCTGTTATAGTTAGGATAGATAAAATGACACAAGAGATTACACCACAATTTAATAAGCAACTTAATCAATTTCAACCGTCTGCTATCAATACTGTGTTTTCGTTGGCGAGTCAGTTAAAGGCTGAAGGAAAAGATATCATTGATTTAAGTATCGGTGAACCTGACTTTAACACGCCAGATCATATTAATACTGCGGCGATAGAGGCGATCAAAGGTAATCAAACCAAATATACGCCTTCGGATGGTTCAAAAGCACTTAAGGAAGCTGTTATTCGGAAATTCAAACGTGAAAATGGCTTGGATTATATACCAGAACAAATAGCGATAGACAGCGGCGTCAAACCATTACTCTTTCATGTAATGAAATCTGTACTCGATGAAGGCAGCGAAGTTATTGTGCCAACGCCTTGTTGGACGTCATATCCTGGCATGGTAATGCTTGCTGGTGGTAAACCAGTGTTTGTTTCTTGCCCACAAGACAAAGGTTTTAAGCTACAGGCTAAAGACCTTGAAGCTGCTATCAATGAAAATACACGTTTGGTGATGTTAAATTCACCAAGCAACCCTACAGGTGCAGCATACAGCCAAACAGAAATGAAAGCATTAACAGATGTATTGCTCAGACACCCACATGTGTGGGTATTGGCCGATGACATATACGAACACATTGTGTTTGACGGGTTTGTTAATGCTAATCCGGCGGCAGTTGAACCCGGGTTATTTGACCGAACTATTGTGCTTAATGGGGTTTCCAAAGCCTATTGCATGACGGGTTGGCGTATCGGATACGCCGCAGGTTCGACAGATTTTATGAAACAGTTATTAAAAGTATTGTCTCAAGGTGCAGGATGTCCCTGTTCAGTTAGTCAAGCGGCAGCTATTGCGGCATTAGACGGACCCCAAGAATACTTAAAAGATTGGGCGCGTTTATACCAAGAACGGCGAGATTATTTAGTAGAGCGTTTAGGGGGTATCGATGGCATTGATTGCAACTCTCCTGAAGGTGCATTTTATTTATACCCTTGTTTTAGCAAACTCATCGGAAGAACTACTCCTCAAGGTAAAGTGATTCAAAACAGTGTTGATTTTGTTTCCTATTTGTTAGAAGAAGCATCCGTTGCCGTAGTACCAGGCAGTGCATTTGAATATGATGAACACTTTCGCTTGTCCTATGCCACATCGGTTTCAGCGCTGGAAAAAGCCTGTGAACGCATTGAACTTGCCATAGCCGCATTAGATTAAGGAATGAGGACAAATGAAAAATTTATTAAAAAAAAGTCATGAATTTTGGCAAAAACAAGCTGAAAATATCCGTATTGAAACCGGTTTATATATTGATGGTGAATATCGCGATGGCGTCGATGGCCATAGTCTCGAAACCGTAAATCCAGTAAATGGGCAAATAATTGCTGAACTTGCTATTGCCACTAAAGCTGACGTAGATGAAGCCGTAGCCTCTGCAAAGCGAGCTTTTGATTCGGGTGTTTGGTCGGAAATTTCACCACGGCAGCGCATGAATGTTCTATTTCGGTTTGCTGAGTTGGTTGAAGAGAATGCAGCACAATTGGCTGTGCTCGAAAGTTTAGATATGGGGAAACCGGTGAGTCGTGTGTTGACCGCAGACTTACCAGAGGTGATCAGTACGATTCGTTACTTTGCAGAATGCATTGATAAAACTGAAGGAGCGGTTACCAATACCGAACAAGGGGCATTCCACTATATTCTAAGAGAGCCACTAGGCGTTGTTGGAGCAATAACACCTTGGAATTTTCCCATGATGTTAGCTATGTGGAAAGCCATACCAGCCTTAGCTGCGGGTAATACAGTGGTATTAAAACCTGCTGAACAGTCGCCCTTAAGTTGTTTGCGTTTGGGGGAATTATTTA
Source organism: Paraglaciecola sp. IT1134 (assembly GCF_058068185.1). Taxonomy (NCBI): domain Bacteria; kingdom Pseudomonadati; phylum Pseudomonadota; class Gammaproteobacteria; order Alteromonadales; family Alteromonadaceae; genus Paraglaciecola; species Paraglaciecola sp. IT1134. The sequence goes on from NZ_CM176486.1 coordinate 346,460, forward strand.
CCGAGGCCGGCGCGCCGGCGGGGGTGTTTAATATTATCAATGGTCCGGGAGAAATAACAGGCAAAGCATTAGCGCTCCATATGGACGTGTCAAAAATTTGCTTTACTGGTTCTACCGATGTAGGTCGTTTGATGATGGTCTATGCGGGGCAATCTAATCTAAAAAAAGTCGCTCTAGAGTGTGGTGGTAAAAGTCCACAAATTATTTTGGCCGATGTTCCTGATTTAGATGTGGCGGTAGATGCCGCTATTGCGGGCATTTACGCAAACTCAGGGCAAGTATGCAGTGCTGGTTCTCGACTGTTAGTGGAACGTTCTATTCATAAAGAATTTATCAAACGTTTTACCGAAAAAGCTAATCAAGCGTTTGTTCCTGGCGATCCATTAGATCCCTTAACAACAATGGGACCATTGGTGAGTCATGGTCACTGTAAAAATGTTATGGCCTATGTAGATAAAGGCATAAAAGAAGGAGCAACTTTGTTATTTGGTGGAGAAAAACCCGTTGGTTTTGATGATGGTGCTTACCTTAACCCAACGCTATTTGATGATGTCACAGCGGAGATGACGATCGCCAAAGATGAGATTTTTGGTCCAGTTGCTGTAGTTATACCGGTTGATGACGTTGACGAAGCCATTCGTATTGCCAATGACAGCATATACGGTTTAGGCGCGTCAGTATGGTCAAGCAATTTAAGTAAAGTTCATAAAACCGTCAAAAAAATTGAAGCAGGAACAGTTTGGGTGAATTGTTATGGCGATGGTGACGCAACACAACCTTTCGGTGGTTACAAACAATCAGGACATGGACGTGACCGAGGTATGGACTGCCTATTATCGTATACACAAACCAAATCGGTATGGATCAAGTTATAACGATTATACGTACCAGCTACACAGCGCGAAGGCTGCTGATATAGCGAGATAAAACTAATTTTAGGGGTTTCCATGAGTATTTCGGTTTCTGAGTTTGTTGAAAATTTACGTTATGAAGACATACCTAACGATGTCATGCGTGTTATGCGTCGTAGTTTATTAGATACCATTGGTGTTGCAGCAATTGGTAGTACAACCGACCTTTCACGTATTGTAACAAAATTTGCTAAATTACAGATGCCAGCAGGTGTAGACAGTGCTGCATCGCGATTATTCTTTTCTGGCTTATCACTTAGCCCAATGGGTGCAGCAATGGCTGGCGCGTTTACGATAGATTCCATTGATGCGCATGATGGTTATTCAAAGGTCAAAGGCCATGCGGGATCGGGGATTCTGCCAGCCGTAGTGGCAGTGATAGATGATTTATTGCGCCAAGGGGAAAGCGTAACCGACAAAGACTTATTGGTAGCACTTACTATAGGGTATGAAGTGGGTTATCGCTCGGGATTATGTATGCATGCAACTGTGCAAGATTATCATACTTCGGGGGCATGGACTGCCGTTGGTGCAGCAGCAGCAGCGGCGCATTTGTTGAAGCTCAATCAAACACAAATAAGCCACGCGATTGGTATTGCTGAATATCATGGACCGCGCAGTCAAATGATGCGATGTATTGATCATCCAACTATGTTGCGTGATGGTGTAGGTTGGGGGTCTCCTTCTGGGGTGTCAGCTGCTTATATGGCAAAAGAAGGGTTTACCGGCGCTCCAGCAATAACGGCTGAAGGTGAAGATGCGCAACCTTACTGGCATGATTTAACACAACGCTGGGAAGTGAATAATACCCATTATAAAGCCTACCCTGTTTGTCGTTGGGCACATCCTGCTATTGATGCGGTACAAGATTTAATGCGCGATAACAATATTTCAAGTGATGATATTGAACGTGCGCAAATTAAAACATTCCACTATGCAACGCGTTTAGCGGGTCACGAACCGAAAAGTTTAGACGAATTAACTTATGCGCTTGCTTACCCGTTTGCGATTATGGCGGTACATGGCGAAATAGGCCCTAAGCAGTTAAAAGAAAGTATTTTACATGATCGGGAAGTGCAACGAATTAGTTTAGCAACCGAAATTGTTGATGATGAACATTATACAAAAATCAGTATTGATAAACGGTGGGCGGATGTTGCGTTGTTTTTGAAAGATGGCAGAGTATTGCAATCAGATGCGCGCACACCTCGTGGTGATCCTGATAATCCACTGTCAGATCAAGAGATTAGTGCAAAATATCATCTGTTAGCTGATGATATTATTGGTAAAACTCGGGCTAATGCTATTGAAACGTTGATCGAACAAGAAGATTTTGATCTAAAGAAATTGTTAGCTTTGATTACTGAGGCAGTTTAAGTCTTGATAGCTTTTTTGTTACTTTTTTAAGTTATCTTATTAATATGTCTTCATCATTTCTGTGTAACAGAGACATTGGGTGTGTCTATTTTTTGAACTCCAGTTGAAGAAAATTTGATCTTAGGTTTGGTATAAAAGAGTTGCTGTTTTTGTCTTTTAGCTCTTTTATCCACTTAATTTTCTTGAGGAATTATTAAATGTCAGTTCACCCCAGAAACCCTTCGCTATGGGTCTCATCATTTCCTGTGCTTGTGCTAATGTCACTGATGTTTTTGAATTTTTATTTAGGTGATAAGGCGGTTCCAACCCTATATGTTTTAGTGGTCAGTGCTATTGTCGCTGGTGCTATTTCGTTACTCTATTTAAAAATATCTTACAGCCATTTGGAGTCGGGTATTCGCAAAGCCATTGATTCTGCGATGCCGGCAATACTAATTATTTTCGTCGTTGGCTCGCTAATCGCCGCTTGGATCATGTCTGGCATCGTCCCAATGTTTATTTATTATGGCCTGCAAATTATTCATCCGAGTTATTTCTTATTTGTTTGTTGTTTATTATGTTGTGTAGTTTCAGTTGCTATAGGCTCTAGTTGGTCAACCGCAGGTACCGTTGGTTTAGCTTTGATGGGCATAGGCGAAACGTTAGGCATTCCATCTGGAATGACGGCGGGCGCGGTCATCTCAGGTGCTTATTTTGGTGACAAGATGTCGCCAATGTCAGATACGACAAATTTGGCTCCCGCCATGGTAGGGGCTGATGTGATGACGCATATTAAACACATGACTTTCACTTCAGGTCCTGCAATTTTTATTTCATTATGTATTTATTTAGTCCTTGGTTTTGGCTATTCAGACAGCGCGATAGAAAGCGCTGAACTCGAAGGGGTTAAGTCGATTATTCTGGAAAATTTTAATGTTTCCCCGTTGTTATTGATTGTTCCTGGAATGGTCTTGTTTTTGGTGGTTAAAGGTGTTCCATCAATGCCATCGTTAATCGTTGGCTTGTTGTTGGCAGTAGTTGCAATCCCGCTGTTTCAATGGCAGTTACTCACTGCCTATCTTGATGGAGAGGTGACATTAACTGGCACATATTCACTTATTTTATCAGTGTTGTCGAATGGATTTACCATTGAAACTGGCAATGCGACTATAGATCGTTTGTTTTCACGTGGCGGTATGATCAGCATGACACAAGTGAATCTTTTAGCGATAGTTGCGCTGGTGTTTGGTGGCATTATGGAAGCAAGTGGTATGTTGGCTCGACTAACTGAAGTGATTTTAAAGGCTGTCAGTAGTATTGGCAGTTTAGTCACTGCAACCATTGCGACCTGCATATTTACCAATATCACTTCTGCTAATCAAACGATGGCTATTGTCGTGCCCGCCCGGATGTTTATTGATTCATTTAAGAAATTTGGCTTACAGTCAAAAAACTTGTCTCGTTGTATTGAAGATGGTGGCACGGTAACTGCGCCTTTAGTTCCTTGGAATACTAATGCAGTTTATATGTCAGGGGTTTTAGGTGTGAGCACTGGGGAGTATTTCATCTTTGCTTTCTTTTGCTTATTAAGTCCTATATGTTCAATAGTATTAGGTTATACAGGATTTACAATGACTAAAATTAATGTGGATTAAACAATAATTTAAATGTCTGAATGACAGTTGATAAAGTAATTATTTTGGGAAATACTATAAACTAAATTTATAAATGTAAGTGTTACAAAATAGAAAGGGTAGGTTGAAATTTTTTGTAATTTAAAGTAGATATGAGTTAGCTGGGTTCAGAATACTCTAAATTAAATTTTAGCGTGTAAAATACGTCAGTTCAGTATATTGATCGGTTTAATAATAGTTGCAGACTTAAAATCAAACGACGTTTATGACGAAATTGTTCAAAAATAGATGCAATAATTTTTACAATATCATAACTTTTTAGGCGAGGATAATTCTCTTTTTTTATTGCTACTCTACTTTTATCAAATATAAATGTTATCAAATCAACTGATTTCCTTGTACGTAGCAGTTACTCAAAACCACAAAGCTCACATTCTTCTATTAGCCAATCTCGTAAATATACGACATTATCAAAATTGGCATGATGCTCAGGATAAACAAGATAATAACCTTTATCTGTATTAACTCGATTAGTATAGGGTTCAACGAGTCGACCTAATTCAAGATATCCCAAAATATATGGCATTCGCCCTATGGCTACCCCCAGACCAGCAGCTGCAGCTTCAAGAGCTAGACCTCTACTATCCAAATCTAGCCAGTGAGCATTTATTTGTGGATCATTTCCAGTAGATTCTAGCCACCTTTTCCATTCATCAGGCGCTAAACTGCAATGAATTAAGGTGTGTTCTGAAAGTTGATGAATATTTTTCAGAGTAGGCAGGTTTTCGGCAACTTCAGGGCTACAAACAAGACATAATTTGTCTTCAATTAAGAAATCACTACGCAAACCTAACCAGTTACCGTCACCATATCTGATAGCAGCGTCAATATCGCCATTACTAAATTCAACTGATTCGGTTGCACTAAGCAATTTAATATCGAGATCAGGATGGCGACTCTTAAATTTAGGCAGAAGTGTTAAAAACCAACATGAGGCAAGTGAATGTAAAAGGTGAAGCGTAAGTGATGTGCGTTTACTTCGTTGTGCAACAGCATGGGTCGCACATTCAAGAGTATCAAAAAGGTCTTTGATACTTTCAAGGTAGATTGCACCTGTGCTGGTTAAAATTGGCCGACCTTTCTCTCGATGAAATAATTGAACACCTAAATATTCTTCAAGAGATCTCACTTGATGACTAACAGCTGACGCTGACAGGCAAACGTCTTCAGCAGCTAATTTAAAATTGTTGTGTCGTGCAGCTGCTTCAAAGGAACGCAGTGCGGCAAACGGTGGTAATCTACGCATATAAAATGATCTCAATGTTGTATTTATAATAAGTTAGATCGTTCTGATAAAGCAGCATGAACTAACTTTTATGGCTTGGACCTTCATTCGTCATTTTGTTGTGACAACCTTTCTATAATCAATGCGATGCCTTGTCCCACGCCAATACACATACTGCATAAAGCAAAACGTTTGTTTGTTCGCTGTAACTGATGCATCGCAGTGGTAATTAAACGCGCACCACTTGCCCCTAATGGATGCCCCAACGCGATAGCGCCACCGTTAGGATTAACTTTTGCTGAATCATCAGGTAGACCTAAGTCACGCATCACCGCTAAACTTTGTGAAGCAAACGCCTCATTGATTTCAATAACGTCCATTTGTTCTAATGTTAAGTTTGTTTGCTTAAGCAATTTTTTTATTGCCAAAGCAGGGCCAAATCCCATGATCCTAGGGGCAAGTCCTACAGTCGCCATACCAACAATGCGCGCTTTCGGAGTGAGGCCATGTTTTTCAGCCGCAGCTTTTGAGGCAATAAGTAACGCACAAGCGCCGTCGTTAACACCAGATGCGTTTCCCGCGGTGACTGAGCCGTTATCTCTAAATGGTGTTTTTAATTTTGCCAAATCAGCTAATGTAGTAGTTGCACGCGGGTGTTCATCTTTAGCAATGATAAGAGGATCTCCCTTTCGTTGTGGGATAGATACAGGTACTATTTCGACATCAAACAAGCCGTTATCCATGGCTAATTTGGTTTTTTGTTGACTATTAAATGCAAAAATATCTTGATCTTGACGTGTAATATTAAAATCTTCAGCCACGTTTTCTGCCGTTTCGGGCATCGAGTCAACTCCGAATTTAATTCTCATTTTCTTATTAATAAAACGCCAACCTATGGTGGTGTCGTAAAGCCCATTGGGGGTTCTGCTATAGGCAGATTCTGCTTTACCCATCACAAAAGGGGCACGAGACATAGATTCACAGCCTCCAGCGATAATCAGTTCCGCTTCACCCGCTTTAATTGCTCGTGACGCGATACCAACAGCATCCATTCCTGAACCGCATAAACGGTTGATGGTACTACCAGAAACATTGACGGGAAGACCGGCTAATAGGCTCGACATACGCGCAACATTTCGATTGTCTTCGCCTGCTTGATTGGCGTTGCCAAAAACCACATCATCGACTTGACTCCAATCTACTTGGGGGTTGCGATCCATCAACGCTTTTATAGGGATCGCACCTAAATCGTCTGCACGCACCGTTGATAATCCACCAGCGTAGCGGCCAAAAGGGGTGCGAATTGCATCGCAAATATAAGCATCAGCCATTAGTTTTTTCCTTGAATAGTTGACGTTTGAAATAGAGTCTCTAGTTTTTGTTCAGCGACTTTACGCCGCAGCAGAGGTGAAGGTCTGTAGCGATCTTCACCATAAGTGGCAGCTAAGTTTTTCAAAACATCAAGTGTATTGTTCAAACCAATTCTATTGGCCCAATCAAGCGGACCACAGGGGTAATTCACACCCGCTATCATTGCAATATCAACTGCTGATTCACTGCATACTTGTTGATTGACTGTATCAAAACCTTCATTTGCTAACATGCAAATGGTACGCATTAGAACGATGCCCGGAATGTCTGCAATAACGATGGTGTTTTTTTCTATTTTGTGGAATAAAGCCTTAGCGGTATCAATAGCCTGCTCAGAAGTGCTACTTGCAGGCGCTATTACAATATTTGATGTTTGTGTGTAATCAAGTGCTAGATCAAATTGGATTAAGTTTTCACACTCTAGTTGCTGTGCACGTTCAGCAGTAAACTGCCCATTGGTTAACATCAACGTGGTATCGTTAACGATGAGTTTTCCTTGTTGGCATTGCGCTGAGTTTTCAATATGGTTTATTTTGATACCTGCTGACTCGATTAACACGAGTAAATCATTGGCAATGCCTAAATCACCTTCTAACGTTACGGTGTTGATCGCATATTCTTGTCCCGTATCTGAATCGTGTGTTGATGAGTTTTTTTCTTGTTTTTCAGTGGAGTAGTCATAAAATCCACGGCCACTTTTGCGACCTAAGTGGCCTGCATTAACCAACTCTTTTTGTAGTACCGAAGGCAAAAATCTTGGGTCGTGATAAAATGCATTATAAATGGAGCAGGTAACCGCATAGTTCACGTCATGACCAATCAAGTCCATCAACTCAAATGGTCCCATGCGAAATTTCCCACTATCTTTCATTATTGCGTCTATCGTCTCAAAGGATGTTGCGCCTTCTTGCAATATTCGCAAACTCTCTGCATAAAACGAACGTGCGACTCTGTTGACAATAAATCCGGGTGTTGACTTTGCATGTACCGCTAGTTTTCCCCATTGTTGCACTAACGCAAAAACATCATTTGCAATATCAATATCCGTGTCTATTCCCCTGATCACTTCCACAAGTTTCATAATGGGTGCGGGATTAAAAAAATGCATACCAATTAGGTTTTTTGGGCGTTGTAGTGCCGCGCCAATAGCAGTGATGGAAATGGAAGAGGTATTGCTCGCTAAAATGGTATCTTGATGGCAAATATTTTCTAATTGGCGAAAAAGTTTTTGCTTTATTTCCAGTTTTTCAATAATGGCTTCAATCACTATATTGGCTGGCGTAAGATCTGTAATAATGGAAACTGGTTTGATACGACTTATAATGCCATCAGCTTCTTCTTGGCTAATTTTTTGTCTTTTTACCAATTTATTTAAGCTAATTTCCGTGGCTTCTATGCCGTTTTGTGCCGCACCCTTAACGGTATCAAATAAGAGCACTTGATGATTTGCTTTAGCGGCTACCTGAGCAATTCCTGCTCCCATTGTGCCTGCACCAATGACCGCGACTATTGAGTCTTTGTTTAAGCGTACCATGGATACTCCTCTTTATTTTCCGGTAAATTTAGGTTGACGCTTTTCGATAAAGGCAGCGATGCCTTCTTGTCGATCTTCTGTTGCCGCTAATAAATTAAATGCTTTTCTCTCTAGGTTTAGTCCAGTTTCTAGTGAGGTCTCATAAGCTTTAAGGATGCATTCTTTTGCTAAACGTAAGGCAATTGGAGGTTTGCTGGCAATTATTTTTGCAAGTTTTAAAGCACGCTCATAGCTTATTTCAGGTAATGTCACCTCACTGACCAAGCCAAAGTCTTTCGCTTGTTCGGCGTGAATAAATTCACCTGAAAGAACCATTTGCATTGCCATCGATTTACCTACTGTTTTTAATAATCGCTGGGTGCCACCTGCGCCAGGGATAATGCCGAGATTGATTTCTGGCTGTCCTATTTTTGCGTTATTACCTGCAATTACGATGTCGCAATGCATTAACAGTTCACAGCCAGCCCCAAGCGCCATACCGTTTACAGCAGCAATTAGGGGTTTTTGAAAAAGAGCAACACGGTGCCAAAGATTTGGACGTGGGTCATCCATGATGCCAATAACGTCAAGTGCGGCCATTTCTTTTATGTCAGCCCCAGCGGCAAAGACTTTTTCACCACCAGTGATAACAACGGCTTTAATACTCTTATTTTTCTGTGCTTTTTCTAAAACGGTTACAATTTCTTGTAATGTATTATTTCGTAAAGCGTTATGTGCCTTAGGACGATTCAAAGTAATAGTGATGATATTTGAATTAACTTCAGAAACCAAAATGTCTGTGTTTACTTGCATACTATTTTACTCATTACATATTTGGGTAATTAGGACCGCCACCACCTTCGGGTGGTGTCCAGTCAATGTTTTGGGTTGGATCTTTGATGTCGCAAGTTTTGCAATGCAGACAATTTTGCGCATTGATTTGTAATATCATTTCTCCTTGCTGATCCTTAATAATTTCGTAAACACCAGCAGGGCAATACCTGAGAGCAGGCTCTTTATAAACAGGAAAATTTAAAGTAAAAGGAATTTTAGTGTTTTTCAGGGACAGGTGACACGGCTGATCTTCTTCATGGCTGGTATTTGACAAATAAACTGAAGACGATTTATCAAAACTTAATACGCCGTCGGGTTTGGGGTAATTGATTTTCAAACAAGCGCTAGCTGGCTTCAATAAGCTATGGTCCGCTTCAGTGTCATGCAGAGTAAGGGGTATTTTTACAATATTCTGATCAATATAATTAAAAGCACCACCTAACACCATGCCGAACTTATGTAAGGCAGGACCAAAATTCCGGCTGCTATACAATTCTTCATATGCCCATGATTTCTGAAAGTTATCTGCAAAACTGGTTAAATCTAAGTGACATAATTCCGGGTCATCTTGAGCTGAAAAAATAGCATCAAATAAAGTTTCGGCCGCAATCATTCCTGATTTCATCGCTGTGTGTGTGCCTTTTATTTTGGCGAAATTTAATGTACCAGCGTCACAGCCTATCAATAATGCACCAGGCACACTCATTTTAGGGAGTGAGTTAAAACCGCCTTTGGTTATTGCCCTAGCGCCATAGGATATTCGAGTCCCTTCGGATAAGTACTGTGAGATTGTGGGGTGATGTTTTAAACGTTGAAACTCGTCATATGGACTTAAGTGAGGGTTATCATAATTGAGGTCGGTTATAAGGCCAACCACCACCTGATTATCTTCCGCATGATATAGAAAAAAACCACCATTAGTTTTTGATTCACTTAAAGGCCATCCTGTGCCATGTAAGACCAAGCCAAGTTGATGTTTTTCCGGGCTAATATTCCATATTTCTTTTATACCTAACCCATAATGTTGTGGATCTTTGTTTGCCCTAAGATCAAATTTTTTAATCAGTTCTTTACCCAGATGGCCGTGGCATCCTTCACTGAAAACCGTATATTTTGACAATAGGTCCATACCAGGCGTAAAACCTATTTTTGCTTCGCTTTGGGCATTTATTCCCATGTCGCCAGTCCCAATACCAGTGACTTGGCCGTCGTCTCCATACAGTACATGGGAAGCAGGAAAGCCAGGGAATATCTCAACACCAAGTTGTTCAGCTTGTTCCGCAAGCCAACGACAAAGGTTGCCCAAGCTTGCAATGTAATTGCCATGATTTAACATCGGCTTTGGAATGAGGAAGTTAGCCAATTCGTGTGACTTTTGCTGACTGCTCAGTAGCACAACTTTTTCATCGCTAACTTCAACATTTAGTGGTGCGCCTTTTTCCTGCCAGTCAGGAAATAGTTCATTAAGTGCTCGTGGTTCGACAATAGCACCTGATAAAATGTGGGCGCCAACTTCTGAGCCTTTTTCTACAACGCATACAGTTAATACTTGTTGTTGCTCGTTTGCTAGTTGCATCAGCCGGCAAGCGGTTGATAAACCGGCAGGGCCAGCACCAACAATAACAACATCAAATTCCATAGATTCACGCATTTATAGATATCTCTAGGTTAAGTTGAAGGAAGCAATTTTTACTCAACGGTGGGGATTATTGTATTGGCTCTATTTTTATAATTTTTCGGTTAACTCTGGTAATACATCAAATAAATCTGCGACCAGGCCATAATCGGCGACTTGGAAAATAGGTGCATCTTCATCGTTATTGATAGCAACAATTACCTTAGAGTCTTTCATTCCTGCTAAATGTTGTATAGCACCTGATATGCCAACCGCAATATACAGGTCAGGTGCGACAATTTTCCCGGTTTGTCCTATTTGCATATCGTTTGCAACAAAACCAGAGTCAACCGCTGCTCGAGATGCACCTACAGCACCGCCGAGTTTGTCCGCTAGTTTCTCCAATAATGCAAAGTTCTCTCCATTAGCCATGCCGCGTCCTCCAGAGACAATGACACTAGCACTGGTTAGTTCCGGTCGATCGCTATGTCCTAACTCGTCAGCCACAAAGAAACATTCTGTGTTTTCAAATATATTATTTATCGTGACTATTGATGCATTTCCGCCTGTTGTATTTGCGGGATCGAATGCTGTCGCGCGGATCGTCATTACTTTTTTACTATCCAGAGACTTAACCGTTGCAATAGCGTTTCCGGCGTATATTGCACGAGAAAACGTTTCATCGTCTTTGATTTTTATGACTTCAGATAGTTGTGCAACGCCAAGTAATGCCGCAATACGTGGCATCAGATTTTTACCCACTGCTGTTGCGGTACTTATGATATGGCTGTAATTTTTTGCAAGTTCTGCGGCAACTTGGCTGATGTTTTCTGCAAGCTGGTGCTGATAAACCTGATTATCGGCCACGATCACTCTATCTACTCCTGCTATATTCGCGACTTGGTCTGCAATATGCTGACAATTTAAACCAGCGAGAAAAACGTGGATTTCTTGATTTAGTTTTTCAGCTGCACTAACCGAGTGCAGCGTCGCCAAGTTGAGTGTTTTGTTATCATGTTCTGCAATAATGAGCGTTGTCATCAGATCACCTTCGCTTCAATTTTTAATTTTGTTATTAATTCATCTACTGAAGCAACTTTAACTCCCTGGGGTCTTTCGTTGGGGGTTTCCACCGAAAGCAGCTGAGTATGAATTGTTAGCTCCACACCCAATGATTCTGGCGTAACAATTCTCAATGGCTTACGCTTGGCTTTCATTATGTTTGGTAGCGAGGCATAACGCGGTTCATTCAAACGAAGATCGGTGGTTACAACTGCGGGAGTGGTGAGTTTTAGTGTTTGTAGACCACCATCAACTTCGCGAGTAACTATAATCATGCCTTCTTCGACTTTTAGTTGTGAAGCAAAGGTCGCCTGCGGCATATTGTTTAATGCGGCTAACATCTGGCCCGTTTGGTTATTGTCTGAATCTATCGATTGCTTACCAAGAATAATGAGGTCAACCTGTTCTTCCTTTACTATTTTGCTCAATAATTTGGCAATATTTAAGGGTTCAAGTATTCGATTTGTTTCGATTAAAATCCCTCGGTCGGCTCCTAATGCTAGCGCCGTGCGAATTTGTTCTTGGCTCGTCTTGTCACCAATGCTAACGACAATCACTTCCGTCGCAACGGCACGTTCTTTTAACCTAATAGCTTCTTCAACAGCGATTTCACAAAACGGATTCAGTGCCATTTTGGTATTGGTTAAATCAACATTTGACTTGTCAGACTTTACTTTTATTTTGATATTTGCATCTATTGTTCGCTTTACCGCGACCAGAATTTTCATAATATTTCACATGCCGTTTTTATTGCTGAAATGAAGTAAACGCCCCCTAAATTGCACAATCATGCTGCGTGAAATATTAGTATTCGGCAAACGAAACAAATTCAGCGGAGTGTGAAATAATTTGGAATTGATAGTGATGCTGTAAAATGGACAGTAGAGAGCGGAGGGTATTTTTCATTGTAAAGCAGGGGGGGGAAAATAATTCATTGGTCCACAAAATTAATTCGTTTGTAGTGATCTTTTCCAACGGACTAAAGTGGTTGTGAAAGTTGAATTTATGGGTACGGATAAAACAAACATGATATTTGGTTTTGTCAACTAAATGTGAAAGCTACTTTTGTTGTGAACGGATTGATTACATTGATTCTAATGCCATAAGGAATTTCACAAAAAATAGTGAAATAAGTTTCAGGCACAACGTTAGATATAATTACAAAAATAAAACTCTAAATTATAATGGGAAATTGAATATGTCTATGAAATCACACCCCTGCACATTAGCTTTTTCAATAGCTTTTGCTCTAGGTACAACACATTCATACGCTGCTGCAGAAAATGTGGATGACGCAAAAGTTATAGAAAAAATTGCTGTGGTAGGTTCCAGAGGAGCGCCGCGCTCAATTGGGGATTCTCCAGTTCCCGTAGACATAATTGGTGGCGATGAATTAGGAAAAACGGGTTCAAGTGATATGCTTGACCAACTGGTTAGCGCTGTGCCCTCTTTTAGTGTGCGTTCACAACCTATTAGTGATGGAGCAACATTTATTCGACCAGTCAATTTACGAGGATTACCCTCTGACAATACCTTAATATTAGTAAATGGTAAACGTCGTCACCGCGCTGCAGTAATTTCTTTTACTGGTGGTGGTATCAATGACGGCTCTCAAGGCCCTGATATATCCGTGATCCCCAGCATTGCGATCAAACAAGTTGAAGTGCTTCGAGATGGTGCAGCGGCTCAGTATGGTTCAGATGCAATTGCTGGGGTGATGAATTTTGTTCTTAAAGATAGCTCTGATGGTGGTTCGCTTGATGTTAAATATGGTGAATACTACGAAGGTGACGGAGGAACAACCACCATTTCAGGAAATATGGGTATGCCGTTTACCGCTGATGGTTTTGCCAATTTAAGCTTTCAAGTAAAAAATTCAGACGCTACAAGCAGAAGTGTACAATCCCAAGATGGTTTGGATGCTATAGCAACAGGAAACACCGATGTACGCACACCAGCAACGATTATTTGGGGTAACCCTGATATCAATGACGACATCACTGTGTTTGCTAATGTTGGCCTTGATGTGGGTAATGATAAAGAATTCTACATGTTTGGTAACTATTCTGAACGTCAAGTTGAAGGTGGTTATTATTATCGCAGCCCAATAAATAAAGATGGTGTATTTACCAATGGCAATGGCGGTTTATTAGTAGGCGATTTAACGCCAGATCAAAGTGCAAATTGCCCAGCAGTGCCATTACCAGCAAGCGGTAATGTGCTCGATACTGCCGCTTATCAACAAGTTGCTGCCAATCCAAACTGTTTTACGTTCCATGAAATGTTTCCTGGTGGGTATACACCTACTTTTGGAGGAGATATAACCGATACGGCTATGACTTTTGGTACTAAGGGTTCAATCAATAGTGGTTTCCTTGATGATGCATATTATGACATCAGTGCATCTGTTGGCCGCAGTCAAGCTAACTTTACCCTGTCAAATGCGATTAATCCTTCATTAGGGCCAGATACGCCTTTGTCATTTGATGTTGGATCGTATATTCAGCTAGAAAAAATGCTGAATGCTGATATCGTAAAATCAATTGAAATTGGTTTAGATGAGCAAATGAACTTTGCCGCAGGTATTGAGTGGCGAGAAGATAGTTTTGAAGTGATTTCGGGACAAAAAGAATCTTGGGAGTCAGGTTCGTTGGCAAGCCAAGGCTTTGGTATAAGCACATCACCAAGTGGATTTGCGGGCTTTTCTCCTGAAAGTCAAGGTGAAAACAAGCGCCGTAGTGTTGCTTTTTTTGTCGATACAGAAATCTATTTATCTGAAGACTTTATGATTGGTGCCGCTATTCGCTATGAAGATTATTCAACGTTTGGTGATACCACTAACTTCAAACTAACCGGACAGTATTCTCTTAGTGATGAATTTTCAATTCGTGGTTCTTTAGGTACTGGCTTTAGAGCGCCAACGGTAGGCCAGGCTAATGTGGTAAATACCACAACTACGACTGGCTCTGATGGTAATTTAAGTGCAGCAGGATTATTTCCAGCATCAGCACCAATATCTCAGTTTTATGGCGCCCAAGAACTTATGCCAGAAGACTCGAAAAGCTACGCATTTGGTATGGTTTATGAGAATGCTAACTTCTTTTTAACGGCTGATTATTATCATATTGAAGTGACCGATAGGATCACGCAATCGAGTTCATTCATTGTTGAACCAGGTGACTATAATGCACTGGAAGAGATTGGCGTAAACAAACCTGAGCAATTTGGTCAAGTAAAATACTTCAGTAATGACTTTGATACCACTACTCAAGGTATTGACTTAGTTGCTCACTACAGTATGTCGTTATTGGACGGCGATACTCGATTTAATTTAGCCTATAACTGGAATGATACTAATGTCGACAAGTTCAATCCTGATACCACTAACGAGTTAAAGATAAGACGTCTTGAAGATGAAATGCCTCATAATCGCGGCACTTTTACAATCAATCAAACGTGGGACGACTTAAACATGTTTGTTAGAACAAACATGTTTGGTTCATTCTATGCCGTTCATGCTGATGGTTGGGGAGGGAGACGTGAGGCAGATTCTTCATTCACAATAGACGCTCAAGTTAGTTATTTCGTAACTGAAGATTTAATGTTAAGTGTTGGTGCTAACAACTTGTTAGATAATGAACCCGAAAAAGTTGATGGAAACTTTGAAGATTATTGGTCGAAGAATTATGGAGGCAAATATTTTGAGAATAGCCCGTTCGATTTTAATGGCGGATTCTACTATATGAAAGCAACTTATAATTTCTAGCTTTCGATGAATATTCATTATTTGATAAATAGAGTGGTGTGAATTCAGGGGGGCAAACATGAGCTGACTAATGTAAAAAGTTATATTTTACATTACATATTGGGCGCTACTTTTTCGTAAACAGTACAGAACTTCCTTGCTCTGTACTGTTTTTTATTTACTCTATTTAAACTTTAAATCAGCATATATGTTTTCCTGATTACCCATGAAGGTCAGTCACTTTTCGTCCATGGCTCTAGAAGCCCTGAATTTGCCGACGTGGACTTGCGTGAATTATTGAGTGCCTGGTGCATGGCTTTTGAAAATCGCTGAAAGCCTGTAATGTTAAGGCTTTCACATCAATGCCTTTGATCATAGGTAATCAGGTATGTTTTTAACCCACATTCCGCACATTGCCACATAGGCAGGTGGCCTAAACGTTTGTACTTAATAGATCACAAGATGTCGCCATTTTTCAAGGTAGTTGTCGCATTTTGTAATTAAGCAACGCATTTACTTTCAGGATTTAGCGATACTTCATTAATATAATCCCAATTGCGAATATTATTACGCCATCTGGATGGGTTTGCCTGTTGCGCTTTTAAATATATTTTCCTCCTTTTTGCTAATAATTCGTTGTCTAGTCCATTATGACGTTGCTCCGGTGTGACATATTTGATGCCACTGTGTTTATGCACGTTGTTGTACCAATAAGTGAAGTTGCTCACCCATTCACGCGCCTCTGCAATATTCTTAAAGCCATCTTTAGGCCATGAATGATGATACTTCGTGGTTCTAAACAATGATTCAGAATAAGGATTGTCGTTGCTAACTCGTGGTCTTGAGTAAGAGCTGGCAACGCCTAAATCTCTCATCTTTGCTTGCATTGTGAAGCTGCGCATAGGTGCACCATTGTCAGAGTGCAATGTGGTGCCTCGTTTAACACATTTCTCACTCCATACCGCACGCTGAAGAACCGTTGCGGCAAGCTCGCCTAGTTCTTGTTCATAGACTTCGGCACCGACTATTTTACGGCTGAATATATCGACTATCATGTATAAATAGTAATGCTGTCCACGCGTCTGGGTGGCTAAATAGCTAATGTCCCAAGTCCATACTTCATTAGGTTTGGTGGCGATTTGTGCAGTAGGTTTATTGTTTTTCTGACGCAATTTAGCGGTAGTTCGTTCAGTACTTTGTCCAGCTTCTTTCAGTACGCGGTAAAAGGTTGATTCAGAGCCAATGTAACGTCCGTTGTCAGCTAAGGTAGGCACGATGTAACCTGGTGGGTAACTGGCAAACTCACTTAAATTACAAGTCTCCACAATCAGCGCTCGTTCTTTTATAGATAGCTTGTTCGCCGGTGTTGGCCGAATTGCATTGGGTCTCGCATCCTCAAACAATTGACGTTTTTTTTCGTGATACCAACGCTGTATAGTGCGAACTGATATACCGAGGGTGTGGCACGCAATGGCTTTACGAGCACCGCTTAATACTGCCGAATTAATGAGTTTTATAATTTTATGCCGCTCTAGGAGAGGAGTTAGTCGTCCTCGCTGTTGTCCCAAAGGGCATTGTACTTTTCCCGCAATACCAACAATGCAGCGGTTTCAGCCAACGCTTTATCTTTTCTGTTTAACTCTTTTTCTAACAACTTAATTTTCTTCTTGTCGGCGCGCCGAACACTATCTAGTTTATACTGACTCTCTTGAGTCGAGCTATGGACACCAATTGATAGTGCTTTCCATGATTTTACATGCTCAACATACATACCATGCTCACGGCAATAACTGGCTAACTCATGCTCTGACATGACAGCAGTTGCAATAACAGCTGCAAACTTCTGCTCGGCGGAAAAGTTATTACTTTCGAGTTTATCATTTTCAAACTGATGTCCATTATCAACCAACTCCTGTCTCCACTTTTGTACCGTTGTCACTCCTACATCGAGTTCACCAGCGATTTGCCTAAGTGAATATAAATAAGGTGGCAGCAACCACGTTTGTCCTTGTTGTTTGGTTTCTAAGTCTACAGAAGGTAGCGGCATTTGTTATCTCCATTAATAAAAATCTAAGGCGACAACTATCCTGACATAGCGGGATGTATCGGTAAGAGATCACAAAACCAATCGTCAATCGATCAAAGACAAACCGTTTAGGTCGTTGCATACTGTTTCTACACTATTAAATTACGTCGATGGTCGAAGTCTTTTAAGTGCCTTTATAACACCATCGGCGATAGCCTCTCCTACGCGGGTATCAAATAGTTCGTTTTTATCCGCAAAGGCTCGGTCAAGTGCATGCGTTGCCTGTGCATTTACTTGGCTTATAATCTGGTCCATAAACTGCTGGTCAAATCTTAAGTGCTGGGCGTTGGTACGCCAATGGCGAAGCATGATGTTATCCCAGTGGTAATGACTGTTCCTGCTGAGAACTTTCATCGCCATCTTGATTTTTTGGGCCTGTATATTGCCTTGACCAAAGTAGGGGTATGCGCTTATTACGTCATACAACGGCGTCATCTGAAATCCGTCGGCGGTCAAAAATATACTGAAATTTTTTGCGTGGCCATCAATCGCCGCCAGTAACCAAAATATCAGCTGGGCTTTCATAAAGGTATAGCGATTCTCGGTGGGGTGAGTGCTAGTAGCGAGTAAGTTCATGATGGATTGCGCACTTGGGCCGCCCTTGTCTTCATATTTCGCGCCGCTGAAAACACCTAGCGCCTGACACATATCCTCTTGGGGCAATCTAACAATATTATCCGGCACAATTTTGCGGTCAAATCGCTCAACCACCAATACTTTTTGCGAGCCAAATTGCATGATATTTGCCTGTGCAATTTCCATATCCAGATGGTGCAAAAAGCGCATGCAAAACCACTCATTATCAACACTGCTTGATAGGTCTATATTCATTTGTTCGTGATGTAATATGGGCGGCTTGAATATATGTGTTGTCGCGGTTTGGCCTTGAGGTTTGTACCACTGTTCGTCCCATAATGTGAAAGCGGTTTTTTCCTGCGCCCCTGCAAGGCTGATACGAAAGTCCTCGTCCTGTTTCATGCCAAGAGTATGGGTAAAACGGGTATCTTTGATGGTCTGTTCGATGTCAGTCTCACTGACTTCCTCCAGCGACAATGGGGCAATATCACCAGCAGGCGGTTCGGTACCAAGCGATATAGCCCCTACGCAGTCTTTACCAATGGTGCTAAGCAAATCAAACGGCTTGTTGCTGTGGGCGCCAAGATGTTCAACTATAAATTCACGTATCTTGGGGTTGTCAGGTAATAAGTTATCAAAATATGACTCGACCTTTGCACCTTTGATAGGAGCGCTTTGCATGGGTAAACTCAGTGATAAGGCGCGGCTACCTTCAAGTGCCATCCAGTCTGGCGAATATGTAAAGGAGAGTTGGTTGCTTTTACGTGTCAGCGTGCCGACCTCGATGCCGTTCATTGAGCAATACAGCACTTTGCTATGTGATTTACGGCCCACTTAAAAATTCACCTTATTGCCTGATTTAGCACTCCATACTTCTTGTGTCTTCGAGTGGACTTTGGCATCTGATTGTTTGCCAGATAAGTCATTCACCGAAAGCTTTAGATGAAGGGCGGCGCAAATTTTCAGTATCAACCCAAAATTAGCTTTTTTGGGGTCGCGCTCAATATCAGAAAGGTCTGGTTGGTGAATACCCACAAGTGAAGCTAAATAAGCCTGATTCCAGCCCCGCGCCTTTCGCGTACTGCGGATAAGACCGCCTAAATCTGATGGAATATTAATATTCATATCGTCCCCTAGTGGGTTCGTTCAGTCTATCGATAACAATAAAAATATAGTCAATACGGTATAAACTGGAAATATAGCTTATTTACCATAAAGAGTAAATATAGCAAATAGACTATAAGTGCAAGATATAGTCTATAAAGTATAAATTAAGGATATAGCAGATATCCTATAAAGTGTCCGGTTGGAGTTGGCCAGAACATTTACGAGAAATTTAATATTAGTTTTGGGAACGAGTTTTTCCCTTTTTCCCTCCGTCCCCTTTTACCTATTTTTTGACTGAAGGGCTTTAGTTATTTCTGGGACTTGAATGATTCCTTCGTTTTGACCCATAAGCTCAAGCAACTCAAAATCTATTTTTTGTTTTAATGGGCGCAACTCATTGTTAATACGTATTTTATGACCCTTCGTAGGATCTCCTTTTTTTTCCATATTTGCGATAATATCCCTGTAATAATCAATCCTTTGTTGAATGAGGTTTGATGAATGAATTAGGGCACTCATTCTTCCATTTTTAATTGTTTCATTTCGCTGAAGCTTTAATGCCCTTAAGGCAATTATTGCCGCAGCTATACCTACAATAACTTCTAAAAAATCCATTTTATACTCCCTGTCATGGATAAAAGGTTAACGGTTTATTATGGATACGGGTTTAGTAACTACACAGCACTCACACTAGTTTTCAGTAATTTTACGTATAAACAATTAGTTAGATAGTAAGGTTGAAATAACTGTAATATAATCATAAGCCTAATCTGTAATGACCGTTGCCCCCGTTTCTAGCATTAGAACAAATATAATTATATCCCTTACAAGAAAGCCATTACTTTCAAGTAGTTGCCTTATAACTTGTCACAAGAATAATAACTTTAGTATTTTTTGGTCACAGACATTCATATTTTAGAATTATGAACAGGCAATGAGTTTATTGATAATGTGCGATCAGGCCCAGTACAAAAGCCGCTGTTATTTAGGATTAAAGACTTACGGTAGTGAACAATACTCTATATTGGTAGCTCAGGTTTCAGATAATAATATATAGGACCATTGGTAACTTTGCTGACCAAAAATGGAGCGCAAATATTTCATTTAGTAATTTGCTCAATCATCTCTTTGATACACTTATGTTCAATTTCTCCAAGCATTCTCAGGTCTCCAGGCTTTGATACATGACCTTCACCGTAGTCCATCGTTTCAACTTTGCTACGTAGTGATTTCATTGCCTTAAGTATCTTACTGATCATTGTTTTCACGCGCCTAGAGGCTGCCGAAGCGTTAACTCCAATCTCCGAAGCGAATGCTAGGATGTGCTCCATACGTACTTCTCTTACCCTTGTGGCATTTCCCATTGGTTGTGACAGTTCGTCATCTAGGACACCTTTCGCATTTACGTATATCAATGTACTAAGCAGATCATAGTGTGGTGACAATTCATAGCCCGATTGAGTGCAAAGAAAACTAAGATTCTTCAAATGAGCATCGGTATTACCAACCAGCAGATTAAATAGCGCCCAATCAAATATTCGCAGTCTTGTCAGCGCTTTTTTACCTGTCATTTCGATTAGGCTAACCAAGCTTTGCGTATGGCTTGCTTTATATTTGGCTGTTGGATAAAGACCAAGCATCTGACAACCATCAAGAGCATGTATTCTTGTCTGAGTTGGGTTACTGCCGGTTCGGTCGAATCGCTGAATAATATAGACCGGGTCGGGAATGTGGAGCATATGTATTTGTGGTACTTCAAGGCCAACTCTTTTGGCCAGCTGCATAATGACATATTCGTTGCAAACTGTTGCCCAGTATTGCTCAGGGTGTTGATGTAATGGCTTTAAAATATGCGTCGAAATAGCACTACCTTCAGGCTCATATAAACGCCCATTTTGATAAATGACGGCGACTTTATGCTGTGCACCGGCCAAAGACATTTTCTTTTTACTACTGGAGGCAAGAGGTACCATTGGCATGTTTGCAATGCGTTGACTTAACTGGGTATTTGACAGCTCTACAATATTCCCCGTTGTCGGGTGGACGCCTGGCTCAAGTATGGTCAGGGCGCCGGCTGATTCTCCACCATATTCATTGAGCAAGTTGAAAGCATCGTGCTGTTTGCGTGGCATCGATGTATAAAGTGCTGTTCTGGCGTCCTCCTCAGGTAAAAGGTTATCGAAAAACCACTGCACATGCCGATAGGTAGAGCTGTCGACATGTTCTCCACTTTGCAGTGGAATGTGGGGAGAAATTGAAAATGCGTTTGGACTTGCTAGCCATTCTTGAGTGTAAATGAATGACCAAATGCCACTTTGCTCATGCAGCTCTCCCAAATGTTCACCCTCGTACCAAATGCACAAGTGTCTGTTCGGTATTGCTATTAATGGTTTATTCAAAATTCACTCGATTTAGCAATTTTGCTGCGTGCTTTGCATCTATATCAAGTGGTAACTCAAGCACTACTTTTATCCCTAATTCGTTCAGGGCATTAAGAGCGGTTTGTAATGCTACAGTGCCCTTGCCTGACTCAAGTGCTTTAACAGGGTTTACACTCACCCCTAAAATACTGGCCATATCGCGCTGGTCAATACCTTGCGCTTGTCGCACGCTTTTCACTACGGTGCCAAACCCAGTGGCATTCTCGATTTGTACTTTCAAAGTTCAACCCTATAGTACTTATACATTCTATACAATAATCCAGATCGGTAAACTTAGCAATATAGTATTTATAAGTGCTATCTGCTGTTTTAGATATACACTTATACTCCTATAGCACGTATAAGTACCATACAACATCAATTACTTAAAATAGACTGACAATGAGGGTTTAACATCACTAAGATTCGTTTTATAGGTGATATTCAAGATGTTGATTAAAGAGCTTGGTTATTTGGGCTTTATTGAGTCCTGTAATAATCATTGGAATCATCAGAGCAATATGTGCGGCGGGGGGGGGAATTAGCTCAAATCTAAACTGACCGCGCCATTTGAAAAGTGGGTAACAGTCAGATCATATTTGAGCTCCGAAAATTGTACAAGAACAAGAAACTGTAGCCATTAAGACATAAAATGAACTCAATCTAAAATTCCTATTCGTTCCGCTATAAAATTTTGTAAGAGCGATTGAGCAAGCATCATGTAGCATCTATATCCGAATCAGGCCATGCCTTTGAGGTATGATATTTAAATTGAAGCCTGGGCTAGTTGTTGGGGGATACGCCAGTTTCAGCAAATAGGCGGTGCGTCTGTTACCGTTTGGCGCGAATTAAGACGATTACGTAACGTCGTATCTGGTGATGAAACGCTCAGCAGACTGACTCAATCGGCTGACTCAGGAGATTGGGCAACGTATACCAAATTAATGGGCGGCGTGTTTTGTATGCGTAAAAATCAGGTGATCCACCCGTACTACGAAATGGTGGTCAACAAAATCACGGGACTGATTAAAACCAGTTGGTTTGATGGGCTGATTACTTCGAAGCTAAAAGGGATACTTTATAAGGGGAAAGAGATCATTACTCGCGTTCATGAATGGCGTTTAGCGCTTTGCTCTGGGCAAGCAGCCTTGGCGGCTGCTTAGCTTTTACTTGGAGTTCTGTAAATAACTGTACGTACGGTAATAGAAATCATTGAAGAAAAGGTCATTAACCCATATATTAGTGTATAGTTAATAAACTATACACTAGCAGCAGGATTTTTATGGCAAGCTTCAAACCTAACTCAGCATTAAATAATGCTCCAGTTCAGTTCGTATTATGCAAAATTTCTTGTGGTGACCTACCTAGCTTTGATGCTATCCACCTTGCGAATGTTCAAGAAACTTTTCGGCAAAATAACTACCCTCACTATTCCCCTACTGAAATTAGTGATTTTGAAGTGCAACATGGCGCAGGCCTTCAGGTACGTCAACATAAACGTAGTACGCACCACTTCATTAGTAATAATTATTTAGATGGAATAGCCGTTTCTGGTGGAGATCTGTTTATATATACAAGGGATTACGGAAACTTCGAAATTTTCGTAAAAAAAGTAATAGAGGCTCATAATTTATTTGTAAATACGGTAAAAATTGATACTGTCAGAAGTATAGGAATTCGCTATATTGATTTAGTTGAACCTAAAACAGGTATCGATTTAGAAAATTATCTAGAGCAGTTTATTCTTAGCCCTAAATTTGAAAATATCAGTGGTAGCGTTTTTCCTGTTACTTCTTTTAGTCAGCATTCTTATAAAACAGACATCAATTCGTTAGTTGTTCTTAGATCAACTGCAGGCAAGGGGCTAAAAATTGTTCCAGACGACCTTTTTCCGATGATTGAACCAATGTTAGCTAAGGCCGGTGAGCAAAAGCAGCTGGAACAAATTGATGATATTACAGCTTTGATCGATACAGATCATTTCATTACATTTAAGGCATTAGAGAAAGTAGGTAACATTGACTTGCGATCTTTAATAGAAAAAATGCATGAATATACATCATCAATATTTTTTAATTGTGTGACTGACAAAGCACTTACGGAATGGAATTCATAATGTCTAATTATATATCAATACCAGAAACAACAGACTATAACGGTACTCTAAGTACAGCCGTAGCATTGGTTATGGTTGCGACTATGGTGGGTACTGGTGGGGCTTTCGTCGTTCTATCGCCAGCAACTAGTAGCGATTTTTCTTTGCCTGAACTAATTAACTCTCCGAATACTGTTCCCGTTGTTGACAATTCTAATTTAGAATTTCGTAAAACTAGTAAAAAACTTATGGACGATTTCGGACTAACTGTAAAGCAGTATGCAGACCTAATGAAAGTGACGCGACCTGTCGTTTACAAATGGCACGATTTTTCAGTTCCAATGGATAGGATCAGATCTGTTAATAGTGAAAGGCTCTCACTGATATCTAATGTGCTTTATGGAATAAATGAAGATCGTCATAGTGCTTTTGGGCAATGGCTTAAGAATGAAGTTGATGAAGGAGCTATGAGTTTTAGAAGTTTAATACAGGAAGATATTTTAGACATAGCTAGTATTAATAATCGTATTTATGAAGTGAATTCTGCTTTGCGTTCATTAAAGATGAGCAACGAATTGGACGACTTATTGGGCATAGTGTAGGTATAAATATGTTCGATCGAAAAAAAGCAATTAACGCCGGATGGACTCAATGTTCAGTTTTCAATTTTGCCTCAAGCCCTGAATTTTATAAAATTATTCCCGAAACGCTGAGAGACGAGGGTAATTATTATGTTGTGCTATCACATCCATGCTCATTACTGAACTCAGATCTTGAGATCGAGCCAGACATGGAAATAGCGGTCGCAACTCCCATTTCACAAATAAATGGTAACTGCTCCCATGGTAAGAACCCGAGAAGACTTCATATTTATTTAGAAGAGTTAGAGCAGAATTTTGAATTAGAACAGAAAAAAAGGTGCGTAATCTCCAGAGAGCAAATTGATAAATGCAGTCCAGTTATCGGTAAACTTGATCCTACAGTAGCAAGAGCCATTTGTACTTGGGTAATTAATAGGTACATAGGCTCTGCATTTCCCGATAATTTTGAAACCCGCATTAATAAAAGTAAATCTAAGCTTCGTAAATTATTTGGAAAAATAATTGGTCAGAAATGTCGATCCGTTTATGTAGTCTTAAACGAGAATTTACGTGATTTGGATGATGGGGAAGATTACGAGATGAAAGTTTTCTTTACCTTGAGTAGTCTGGATTATCAAAAATATGATAGAGAAATTGAAGAGCCTAAAAATCCTTATGTGGAATTTCTAGAAACATTAACTTCAATTTTTCATTCCATAGAGGGTGTTACTCTTTTAAACGCAGCTTTTGTTGATGATTCTAAATTAACTGTTGCACAAGTCCAAAATCCTGCTTTTATGAAGTGGAACTTTGACTTTATTTCAATTGCTTCCAATACAGAAATAGAGAAATTTTAAGTTAGTGGTCAATCTAATAGAATTCTAAATGCCCAAACTCAGATAGTTGTATTGCGAATATCATGTGATAGGCATATTCCGAAGGTTTTCTGCTACATATTTGCTACACAGATTGAGTTTTTAATGATGTGCTTTTCTTGAAGTGGCTTGCAGGCCTTTAGAAATGGTGCACCCGGCGCGATTCGAACGCGCGACCTTTGCCTCCGGAGGGCAACGCTCTATCCAGCTGAGCTACGGGTGCTTCATTTTTAAGAGCGCTGATTCTAAAGAAACTGAGCAGTATTTCCAGTCTTATTTTGTTATTCCTGCTAAATCGGTGCTTTCTCGACGGAGTTTCTGGTTATGCGGGTTATTCTGTGGTTTCTGGCTTGGTTTGTTAGCGCTGCAAGTAACGTGAATATTTCGCCTAAAAGCAGCTGAAAATAGGTGAGCAAACATGGCTTAAAGGGGCGCCATATTTGCTCGTACTGCGTTTTTCTCGCGCTTTAAGACATTGGGTGGCGTTTGATTAGTGCGAGTACGTCGAAACAGGCGCCCATGGTGTGGTAGTCGGTTTTGCCGATGGGGCTTTTCAGCTGGTCGATTTTTTGGTTGTCATGGGTGAGTATTCTAAACCACGCGCCGTACTGATGATCAACCATGTGTTGCCAGGCATATTGCCAAATTTTGTTGTACCACTGTAGGTAAACCGCATCGCCGGTATGGTGATGTAGATAAGCTGCGCAACACAGGGATTCTGCCTGCACCCAAAAGTATTTTTCGTTATCGCAGATACTCATGTCGGGTGCGAAACCGTAAAATATGCCGCCGTGTTTTTCATCCCAGGCCACCGCTAATGATTTGTCAAATAGGGTTTTAGCTCGCTCAATCAACCACGGCTGGGGGTCGTGTTTGGCGATAAATAACAATAATTTGGCCCATTCGGTTTGATGACCGGGTTGAAACCCCCAGGGGCGGAACAGGTTTTTCGGGTCGTCTTTATTGTATTCGAGATCCACCTGCCAGTTGAGATCGTAATGTTCCCAGATCAGGCCCCCCATTAAGGCTGCTTGCTGGTTGGTCATCGTGTCGGCCAATGCTATTGCGCGTTCAAGGAAGCGCCTTTCGCCACTGGCTTCATAGGCGGCAATCAAGGCTTCACAGGTGTGCATGTTAGCGTTTTGGCCGCGGTAGCTATCACATACGCTAAAATCGGCATTACATTGGTCTTTATACAAACCGGCTTGTGCATCCCAGAAGTGGGTTTCCATGGTTTGCCAGGTGTCATTTAAATACTCACGGGCTTCTTCAACGCCCGCGCGCAGTGCCCAGCTGTACGCTAGGATCACAAACGCGAAGCCATAACAGTGATTGGTTTGGTCTTTTACGGTGATGTGACCATCTTGCACGTCAATCAACCAGTTGTAGCCGCCTGTTGCCGGAATATAGTGGGCGCGGCGAATAAATTCGATGCCAGACTTTACGCGCTCAAGGTATTTGGCGTCACCAAATTCTTGGTAGGCGCGGGCGTAGTTAAATACAAACCGTGTTGAGCTCACTAAGTGACGCGTGCCTTTATCGTACACGTCGCCGTTGTCTAAAAAGTTTTGGTAGAAGCCGCCGTGGGGATCATCTACGTTGGCTTCATAAAACTTAAGCGTGTCGCTTATATGATCAAGCAGAAATTTGGGGCTGGCAAATTGGGGGGCGCCGTTTGTCATATCTGTCTCCTGACGTTAGTTACAGTAACCAGTGCAAAGCGATAGCAGCAGTCCACGAGAAGTCTTTACCGCCACAACCCGCGCCCGTTTCTGGGTTGAAGTACTCGTAATAGCCAGATAAATCGACTAACGCACGACTGTCACTTTGCAACTTGTCTGCGGTGGCTTGATGACCAGCACTTTCAAAGCCAAGGGCGATCATCCAGTTGATATGCAACCAGATAGGCCCGCGCCAGTAGCGTTGTGGTTCGTAACAGCTTTCTTGTGGGTGAGTAGAGGCAATGCAATATTGGCTGGCTTGGCTCCACTGTTGGGCCGTTGTGTTTAAGGTTTTAACCTGCTGGGGATCCGCAAGGCCTGCAAATACCGTTAACAAACCGGCTGAAGTGCGCACTTTACATAAGGAGTCAGTTAACACATTGCGGCAATAGAAATATTCTGACTCTGGGCACCACAAGGTCGAAATGGCGCTTTGGGTTAAGGCAACACGTTGTGCTATGTAGTCTACGCGTTCATCTTTAATGCCTAATGTTTCACTCAATGCGAGTATATCTTTGCTGCCTTTATGCAAAATGGCGATGATCCCGATGTCGTTTACTTTATAAGGGCATGCGTTAAAGATCACTTCACTGTCAAATTTATTCTTTTTAAAGAAGTCGACCAAAAACAGAAAACGGTCGTATTCACTTTTATGCGGGCGCTGCGATGAATCAACATGGCCTAAGTCGCGACGTTCGTATTCCCAGTCAACACAAGGTACGGCCTCTAAGGCTTCATCCCAGGCAGGGCTGTTGTCCATGCCTGATTCCCAGGGGTGGTAACTCACCACTAGGCCTGTGTTGAGTGGGTCGCGCTCTTTATACCACCATAGATGATAGTCAACTAAGCTTGAAAATAATGACTCTGCTTTATTGCGCGCTAGTACTTTATCGTCAGCGGTTTCAAGCATTTCCTTTATAACCGTCGCCACCACTGGCGGCTGGGAAATAGAGGTACTTTTCACGCGTTTGTCTGAGCCCCATACATCTGGCCCTGGGAAGTAGGTAGTGGAGTCTTGATGAAATAAAATATGTGGAACCATGCCGTTATCCCACTGGCCATCAAATAACACTTCTAATTCCTGCCAGGCACGGGGTTCGTCAAAGTGTTTCCAGCCTAGCGCCGTGATAGCTGAGTCCCAATTCCACTGAAAAGGATATAAACCATGGGTTGGCACAGTGTAGCCACCAAGATCATTGGCGACCAGCGTCTCTTTTGCTTTCTGGATTAATGCAGCAGTCTTAGATGAAGTGTTTTCTTTATTAACGTGATCAGTCATAACGGGTGCTCTTTTCAAGTTATTCGACAGTAAATGAATCTTAAAGCACTCATTATGGGTTGTAAATGTTTTTTTTGTGTGTTTAAATCCAATTCGAGGTAACAAATTAATAACATTACATTAAACGTTCGCTTCATTTTTTTTAAACGAACACACCCTTGACCATCTTAAAATGATTGGAGAGCACCATGAAAATGACACCCATTGCTTGCGCAGTTTCAATACTCTTTGCTGCCCCGTTGTTCGCGCAAGAACAAGATAGCGAGAACAAGAAGGCTGACGAATACGAAAACATCATTGTGACCGGCTCTAGTGTCGCGCGTACTGAAGCAGACACGCCGGGAAAAACAACGTTGATCGGTCAGGAAGATATAGCCAGAACCGGCTTCACGAGTCAGGCCGATATACTGATGAGCGTTCCTGGCATTAAAGTCGAAGGGGGTGGTGGTGAAGTGGCTACTAACGCATTTGTGCGTGGTTTGCCTTCAGGCGGCCAATTCCAATTTACGCCACTAAATTACGATGGTATGCCTGCGTTCCAGTCTGGCATGTCTTCTTCAGCACAAGATGTTTATTACCGCCCCGATATTGGTATAGAAAGAGTTGAGTACGTCAGTGGTGGTGTATCAAACCTGTTTGGCCCGGGCTCAGTGGCTGGCATCATTAACTATATTTCGCGCAAAGGAAGCGATGATCCAGAAAGTACTATTCAGGTAGAAGTTGCCGAAGGCGGACGTATCAGAACCGACTTCTTTAATAGTGGCGCGTTGTCCAGTGATGATGGGTTGTATTATGCACTATCTGGCTTTTATCGTTACGATGAAGGCCCACTAGACACTGGTTTGCCTACAAAAGGTTATCAACTCAAAGGTAATATAGTTAAAGAGTTTAATGATGGCAGCATTACCTTTTATGCTCAGGCGATAAATGACAAAGTACAATTCTTCTTACCGTTACCGTTAGATGGTAATTCTCGCGACAGGCTAACAGGTAATGATGGCGAAACGGTTTATGTTGCTCAGACCGTATCGGCTGCAGAGTTAAGTTATCCGACTGCGTCAGGCACTTACGAATCTCCTATTCGTGACGGCGTAAGTGTAGAAGGTGGTTCTTTTGGGGTTGATTTTGAAAAAGAGTTGACGGATTCATGGACAATCAACGGTAAAGCGAAAGCCGCGGATTATGAACATCAGTTTAACTTGTTTTTGGACGGAGATGGCATATCGAATACGCCCGAGACACTTTCTGAGTACATTAATAACCCAGATAGAACGGTAAGTGGCGAAC
Organism: Paraglaciecola sp. IT1134; assembly: GCF_058068185.1. Lineage (NCBI taxonomy): Bacteria > Pseudomonadati > Pseudomonadota > Gammaproteobacteria > Alteromonadales > Alteromonadaceae > Paraglaciecola > Paraglaciecola sp. IT1134. Next base: position 375,813 of record NZ_CM176486.1, read on the forward strand.
TATTAAGCTCGCTGGGCACGGAAAACTACACCTGGTCAGAAACAGGAAACCCTGTGCCAAGCGATTATTTACTTTTTGGCAATCGACTTTTGGATCGTCAACGTGATGGTGACTTCTTCAGTACCGAATTTAACTTAACGGGTGTAATGGAAGGGGGTGGCTTTGACCACACTGTAAACATAGGCACGTTTTTCATTCATGCCCAACAAATGGATTTCAATATTATTTCCAGTTACCTGGCTGATTTTAGCAATGGTGACAATGCGCGTTTAGTCGACCTTTCTTTTACGGGCACAGATGGAAATGATGTGCAGTATTCTCGAAACGGTGTGGTGGGGCCAGGTATCAGCTATACCAACAAAAATCTCACTAGTAGACGAACCGCTTTCTATGTCACAGATCAAATGGAAAACGACACTTGGGCATTTGACGTCGGTATGCGTATAGAGCGTGCTGAAGGTACTTCCAAAGCAGAAGGTAGTGAGAGTGTCACGGTATCTGACGATCCGTCATTGGCGCCAAACTTACAAGTCAATACCAGCGGAAACGGCAGCTTTACCTACGGTAAAGTGGCAACAACTGAAGCGGCTTTTTCAGGTGCTGTGTTATATAAAATGGATGATAACGATTTAAATTTATATGCCAATGCTTCCCAAGGATATTTCTTTCCACAAATAAGGAGTATCAGATTTAACGAAAACGGCGAGCCGCAAAGTTATGAGGGTGAAGACATTACGCTTGGAGCCATAGGCGTGAAGTATTTCCCAGATGACTTTTACATTGATGCTTCTTTGTTCATGGCGAATTTGGATAACAGACGTACAGTTGACTTCGAAAATGATGGCTCAGGTGGTTTGATTGAAGTCGTTAAGAACCAATCAACTGAAACAACGGGTGCTGAGGTTATCGCGCGTTGGAATGTGTCTGATGAAATCGCCTTAGAGGGGAATGTCACCTATCAAGATGCTGAATTTAGTGAAGGCGATAGTGTTGGTAAACAACCAAGCAGACAACCTGAACTGACAGGTAATTTTGCTGTTTCATATAATGACGGCTTTGTCGACGCTCGATTAGCCGTTAGTTACTTCGGTGATGCGTTTGCCAATGATGCCAACACCGTTGAATTAGATAGCCATAGCATCGCCAATCTTTCTGCGGGCTACACGTGGGAGCTAAATAACGAACAGCGTATTAGGGTCGGTGTCAGCGTATGGAACCTATTTGATAATGAAGGCATTACTGAAGGGTCACCCCGTCAAGCAAACAGCCAGTCATCTGGTGGTGAGTTTTTCGTAGGACGCCCAGTATTACCTCGTCGTGTAAGCCTTACGGCAAGGTATGATTTCTAAGCTTACTTAGTGTGTCGGTGCTAGCTTGCACCATTTGGTTGAATAGCTTACCTGCAGGAAAATACCCCTGGGGGTAACTATTCACCGTTTTTTAACCGAGCAGCGCGAACGGAATATTTTTTTGTTCGCACACACATGTGAATAATATTATGAATATACTAGATTTTTTGATTGTTGCATTGTATTTGGTGGCCTTGCTGGCCATGGGATTTATGCTTCGAGAACAGACAAATAAAAGTGACTATTTTCTGGGTGGAAAAAGTCTAGGATGGAAACCCTTGGCGTTGTCGGTCATGGCCACCCAGCTCTCTGCAATTAGTTTTATTTCTGCGCCTGCCTTTGTGGGGTTACGTGAAGGTGGCGGCATGCAATGGCTGTCTTACGAATTAGGTGTGCCATTGGCCATGATCCTAATTTTGGCCACCATTTTACCTAAATTATACCGTGCCGGTATTGTCAGTATTTATGATTATCTTGAAACCCGTTTTGGCCGGTCCACACGGGTATTGCTCAGCATCGTATTTCAATTTAGCCGCGCTTTTGCGACCGGGATCATGATTTACGCTGTGTCGTTAATTTTACAAGGCACCATGGGTATCGAAGCATGGCAAGCTATCTTGCTAACCGGTGTTATTACGGTGCTCTACTCGTTACAAGGTGGTATGAAAGCCGTGGTATACGGCGATGCCATTCAAATGATTATCATCGTGTTAGGCACGGTGGCGTGCATAGGATACGGCCTGCATTACTTAGGTGGTGTGGATGCCTTCGTAGCCAATGTCGATACGGATCGCCTGCAAGCAATTAAGTTCGACTCATACGGTTTTAGCGGAGACGGCTTCGGCTTTTGGCCTATGATTTTTGGTGGTGTTGTCTTGTACGCATCTTATTATGGCTGTGACCAAACACAGGCCCAGCGTGCGTTATCCGCTAAAGATCCAAAAAACCTGCGTTATATGATCTTAGCCAACGGCGTTATCCGTTTCCCTATCACCATTTTGTACTGCTTCTCGGGTTTGATTGTCGGTACGCTTGCCATGACCGAACCGAGCTTTATGGCAAAAATCCCAACGGATAATCCAGATTGGATGATGCCGATGTTCATTCTGAATTACTTGCCTCATGGCTTAATAGGCTTGTTGGTTGTGGCGATATTAGCGGCGGCCATGTCGTCATTAAGTTCGGCAATTAACTCCCTTTCGGCGGTGACTATCGAAGACTACTGCCGTATTACCAACAAAGAACTCAGTCAGGCGGGTTATTTGAAACTAGCCAAATACATGGGGTTGGGCTGGGGCGCTGTAACCTTAGTCTTATCGCTGTATGCAGGCAATATTGCCCCGACCATCATTGAGGCGATTAATAAAGTGGGTTCGCTGTTTTATGGGCCTATTCTGGCGGTATTTTTACTCGCTGTACTGACGAAAAGCACGTCTGGTTTGCACGTCAATATCGGGCTTATTAGCGGCGTTTTGTTTAACTTATTGATATCGTTTATCGCACCAGAGATTTTTTGGTTCTGGTGGAACTTCATTGGTTTTGTTGTGACTATTATCATGGCGATGTTAATGAGTAAAATTAAGCCTTATACCTATCAACCTAAGGATACAGAATTAGCGGCGGGTCAAAACTCCCTGTCCATTTTAACGACTAAGGATGTCGTTTTGTTACTGGGCATGTTCGCTGCGATGATCGCTTTTTGTTTATATATTCCAACGGCATTTGTTTAAGGTTTTTTCATGAAATATCACGCTTTTTTACGCGATTTATTTAACACGGCCGTGGCTGCCTGCCAGCCCAGTGCTTGTATGGCGCAGCAGTTGAGTAAACTGGATACAAGCAACGGCATATGTGTAGTCGGGGCAGGCAAAGCTGCGGCTGAAATGGCCGCCGAGGTTCATAAAACCCTGGGTGATAAATGTTATGGCGCTGTGGTTACCCGCTACGGATATGAAAGCGCGGGTGACACCGGCAAAATAGAGGTACTGACGGCCAGTCACCCCACACCGGACAACAACAGTTTAATCGCCGGTAAGAAGCTGCTTGAGTTGGTGCAAAATACGCCTGCCACTACCCCCATTTTGTTTTTGATTTCAGGTGGGGGCTCATCGCTTATGTGTTTACCGGTTGACGATGTGCCCTTTGCTGATAAACAGCAGTTAAATCAGTTTTTGCTCAGAAGCGGTGCCAGCATCGATGAAATCAATACGGTGCGTAAACAGTTGTCTCTGGTCAAAGGAGGTAGATTGGCCCAGGCCGCTAAGTCGAAACATGTGACCTTGATGATTTCAGATGTGGTGGGCGATAACGCCGCCGATATTGCCTCTGGGCCCACTATTGCCGACTCGTCAACCAAAGCTCAGGCTTTGGCTATTTTGCAAAAATACAATTGGTCCCCTGTGGGCAGTATTGCCAACTATTTAGCAAAACCAGAAGCCGCGCCTAAACACTGCGCACCAAGTGAATATCATATTGTGGCCAATGCCCAGCATGCCATTGATGCCGCCATCGAGGTGGCCAAAAAGCAAGGCTGGCAGACCCAAGTGATAGGTTATGACATTCAAGGCGAAGCTAGAGATGTCGCGAAATTACACGCTAAACAAGCACTGGCATGTAAGGCTCAAGGTCAACGTCTTATGTTGTTCTCAGGCGGTGAACTGACGGTCACTGTGGGCCAAAAATACGGTGACGGTGGGCCAAACCAAGAATACTTAATGGCCCTCGCGCTTGAACTAAACGGTGTTCACGGAATATCTGCGCTTGCGTGTGATACTGATGGGGTAGATGGCAGTAAAGATGTGGCGGGTGCTTATATCGACGAAACCACGTTGACCCGAGCAGCATCAGCCGGTGTGAGCGTTAATGAATTATTGAATACTCACAATAGCCATGAGTTTTTTGGCGCCATAAATGATCTTGTGATCACCGGGCCGACCAATACCAACGTTAACGATTTCAGGGTGATTTTGATTGAATAGTCCTGGGTGTTATCGTTACTTGTTCTTTTCCAATGATTCCAATAGGCTATAGCGTTTTAAGGATGATGTATTGCACATGTTTTCAACAGACAACAGTCGGTTTTTACGCTCAGGGTTTGATTTAGGCAAGGGCGGAAAGCTCTTTCAAGATATTGAGCGTGATATTATTAAGATTGTGTTCTGGGAGCAGCGTGTAACGCAAAGCCAAATTGTCTCTGCCACCAAAATTCCTCAACAAACCGTATCTCGTTTGTTAAAAGGCCTCACCCAAGACAAGGTGTTGCGCCAAACCCAACAAATGATCCCCAATCCCAAGGGCAAACCTGGCTTTGGCATTGAGTTAAACCCCGATTATGCTTACACCTTTGGTGTTTCCATATTGCTCGATGCCATTGGCGTGGCCGTGATGGACTTTGCCGGTAATGTGATGGCTACCAAGTTACGGGAAATGGACGACATGAGCATTGCTCATGTGCTTGAAGCCGCCGAGACGCTTGTGGGCGAGCTAAGTGAAGAATGTAAATTGGATCAAACCCGGGTGCTTGGAATGGGCGTGGGGATCTCGGGCTTTTTTAGCTCCATGGATGGCAAGATGAACACCCACCATATGTTAGAGGAATGGTCACAAGTAGACATAGTACAAATAGTGTCAAGTCATTTTCAGTTGCCCACCTGGGTGGTCAATGACGGCACAGGTGCTGCGGCAGGTGAAGGTGTTGCGGGTGTGGGTCGTAAATATAAAAACTTCGTGTATTTGTTTGTCTCTTCCGCTTTTGGTGGCGGTGTGGTGAACAATTCAGATGTATTGCGTGGAACCTACGGTAACGCTGGGGAGCTGGGCGACATGTTACCTACCAAGATTTATGCCCATCCGAATTTGGAATTACTTAAACGCATATTAAAAAAGAATGGCGTGAACTTCAGTTCTATCTATAACTTGCACGAAGAGTTCGACCCTAACTGGCCAGGTGTTGAAGAGTGGATATTTAAAGTGCAGGACTCGTTTGATCTGGTCGCCACCTGCTGTTCGGCCTTGCTTGACGCTGAAGCCATTATTTTAGGGGGGCATATGCCCAAAGCACTTTCTGAAAAGGTTATTCCGCGGATTGAAGTATACGCACAGTTTCGACGTGGAGCGAAACGCCCCATGCCGAAAATTGTAGTGTCAGGGGTTGAGAAACACCCCGTGTCTATTGGTGCAGCCACTATTCCGCTGCGGGAGTTGTGCCTGTAGTGGCGGATTGATTCCGCCAAATTGTTATAAACTACCCACAGTGATGCCTGCCGGGCACAGGTTAATCGGTTTTTGCCACTTTGTTAGGTTGTGCCAAGCTTTGTTTATATAACTGCAAGGCTTGATGTTCGTCCAGCTGATCTTCTTTGATGCTGGCCATCAGGCGTAAGTCTTCCTGGCGGTTACCCAGTTTGATGGCTTTAGACAAGGCTTTTTCTGCCAGGCTGTAATCCTTGGCGTGGTAAGCCAGGTGTCCTAACGTTGAAAGCAGCTCCACATTCATGTCGTCATGTTTAAGCCAGCTTTCCAGCTTTCTGATCGCTGGCGCCGGGTTAGGCAAAGTCAAGCGCCTGAATAACGGCAATAATAATGGGTGTGGTCCGTCTTTTTGGTATTCCACCAACGCTTGTTCGGCGTCCTGGTGCATGCCTTGGTCCAGCAATTGCTGGACATAAGCGGCTTGCTGGGCGGGATCTTTGCGGGTTGAGCGGGGCAGTGATTGCCAGTTTTCTTTAAGTTGCTGTGCACCCTGTTTACTGGCAATTTCGGCAAAACTGCCTTTTGAGGCGGCTTGCATAAAGTGTTCGTAATCCGCTCCAAGGGGCTTTTTCCAGATTTTCAGGCGGTCTTTAAGTTCTTGCCATTTACCGGCCTGCGACAATGCTTGAGCCCATAATCGTAATACCCTAGGTTGATTTTGTTGTTTGTCATTCATCTGGGCGATAATTTCTAGGGCGTCAACGGGTTGCTCGTGCTGCAAATGATCCCGGATCAAACACATATTGGCGGCCAGAGCTGATTTGGGGAAAGTGGCTGCCAGGCGCCAGTTTTCTCGGGCGCGTTGAGGCTCGGCTAATTGTAGCTCGGCTTCTGCTGCAGCCAATAAATTTAACCCGTCAAAATCTTCCTCCTCAATGCCAGCTAACTGTTTGCGGGCTTCCAGGTAATTATTTTCTGCCAGGGCAATCAGGCCGTTGGTAAAAGCGTTTTGCTTGCGCCGTGAACCCCAGTTGCCAAGCCAGTTCTTCGAGCCCGAAAATAGCATGAAGAGTTTTTTGAGCAGCCATGAGGCAAGCAACAGACCCACTAAAGTCAAAATCGCCATGATTGCCATGGAGAACACGTTCATCTCGATGATCCAGTCGCTGAATTCGATAAACACATAACCCTTGTCATCGAAGATCAACGAACCTACTAATACAGCGATCAACAGGGCGACAAATAGCATTAAAATTCTGATCATGGCGTGGCGTTCCCATTGCTAAATACATTATCCAGGCGCTGCTGAATTAGATCTTCCAATGCCGGGGCGACGGAAAACTGACCCGGGTACATCCGTTCAATATCAGTATCGATCAGGTTTTGCAGGCTATGGGTAAACTGGCTTACGGCTGATGCCTGGGTGTCAAAATCTTCTATCAGTACGGCCAAGGCGTTTTGCAAGGCTTGTTGATAAAGTGTCACGTCTTCTTTCATAACCGCGCCCTGGGCCTGTAATAATGCCAGTTTAAGCTGCTCTTTGGCCAGCCACTGCTGTTGCTGAGATAAATAGGGCTGAATGTCGGTTTCTTTTTTGCGAAAACTGAAAAAATCTTCGGTGAAGGCTTTCCAGTTCCGGGCCAAATTACTGCGCCAGTCATCCACCGAGCCCGAGACGTCGGCATCTTCTATGGCTTTTTCCGGGCGCTCAAACGTCACCAGGGGTAAGGTATTGACCTGTTGTAACAAGGCACCCAAGGATAACGCCAGCGACGATAACGACACCGGGTTGAGCTGTTGCAGGCCTTGTAAATCCTGGGCCAGGCGCTCACGAATAGGCAGTAAGCTTGGGTCATCCAGGTCCTGTAGGCGGCTATCCGCTGACTGGAGCATTAAGATGGCGGTTTTGACATCGTGTTCTAACCATAATTTACGCCCGGCCATGCGGATTAAAAAGTCAGCTTCGGCTAATAACCAGTCGGCCGGTCTGCGCCCGGCAACAGCAGCGATAGCCTGCTGGTTAGCTGCACTTTGTTCGTTAGCCTGTTGCGCTTGGCGGGTAGCATTTTGCAGTTGCCCTGCAAATTGTTTAACCTCGCCCTGCAAACCGCGATTTTGTTGTTCAATACTGTCGGTGAGCGCCAAATTGCTTTTAGCTTGCTGGTCGAGTTTGTTTTGTTGGCTTTCTAAGTACTGTGTCTGGGTATTTTGCAGCTGTTGCCATTGCAACCAGCCCCAATAACCTGCGACTAATACCAGAATTAATAGAATGAAATTCAGCACCACCACCAACCACAAAAAGCCGGTCTTGGCGGGTTTGTGGTTAGCTTGCACTTTGGGGCTGGCTGTTTTATTGCCAGCGGGCACCTTAGCCGCATTGCCAGAGCTATCGGCAGTAGATGTTTTGGGGCTCACTACCGCAGGTTTAGGTTTCGCGGACGGATCCTTAGGGCTACCTGTGGGAGTTGAAGATGTTGGTTTATCTGAATTATCTGCCATTTATTGCTCCAAAAATTCCTTGGCACAGTGGATAAGTGCCTGGTCGCTAGCGTCTTCGCTCAGCAATATTTTGTTTATACCTAGTTTAGCCGCGATCTGTTGGGTACGTTGGCTGACAACGATCCAGGGCACGGATTGCAGCCACTTTACCTCAAATTGCTCAAAGGCGGCTGTTATTAACTCACCGCTGGTTGCAATGATGCATTGAATTTGAGCCGGGTGCCAGACTTGTGTTGCCTTTGGCGCTGGCAGTTTAACCCGGTGATAAATATTGGCCTCGTTTACCTGTGCGCCCCGGGCGCGCAATTGCGCGGCTAAGTCAGGGCGACCGCCATGGCCTTTTATTATTAACACCTGGCTTCCTTGAACTGCTTGTAGTTGGGCCAGGGCAAGCAGGCCTTCGGTATTGGATACCTCAGGCACTATGGGTTTCAGACCTGCACTTTGTAGGCTGTAAGCAGTTGCTTGGCCCACTGCAAGTACGCCAGTGGGCCAATGAATAGCTTGCTTACAAGCCAGCTCTGCCGCCGTGGTGCTGATAAAAATGACCCGATCGCTGGGCCCCAGCGCCGCTATTTGCCCGGGTAAGGCGGCCAGAGCAGGTTTATCTTCAATCGCGTCCATTAGCCCCAGCCCTACGCCAAGCAAGTTCGCCAAGGCAAAACGCTCGGCGCTGGTGCGGTATTTGGCTACCGGGCGCAAGATCAGAAAAGCCATGGGTTAGTCCTGGTATAAGGCGCGCAAGATTTTGCCAGCGCCCTGGGCCAGTAATTTATCGGCAACCTCTATACCCAATTGTTGGGCGGTATTGCTGTAACCATAGGCCTCAGCATAAAGCAGCTGCTTGCCATCTGGCGAACCCACTAAACCGCGCAGATGCAAATTCTCGCCGCTTAGCTCGGCGTAGCTACCTATGGGCACTTGGCAGCCGCCATTGAGTTTAGCATTCAGTGCCCGCTCGGCGCTCACTCGCAGCGCCGTATCTTGGTGATGTAGTGGCTGGAGCAAAGCGATAAGCTCGCTATCATCATTGCGACACTCTATACCTACTGCGCCTTGGCCTACCGCAGGTAAAGACACCTCAGGAGATAAGTAGGCCCGGATACGCTGGGGCATGTTCAAACGAATGAGCCCCGCAGCGGCCAGAATAATGGCGTCATATTGTCCTTCGTCCAGTTTTGCCAAGCGGGTATTTACATTGCCGCGCAGATCGCGAATTTGCAGATCAGGCCGGGCGCCGCGTAATTGACATTGGCGGCGCAAGCTGGAGGTACCCACTATCGCGCCTTGAGGCAGCTCGTCTATGCTGGCATAACGATTGGATACCAGGGCGTCGAGGGGGTTTTCGCGCTCACAAATGGCGTGCAAACCAAAACCCTCTGGAAAATGCACCGGCACATCTTTGAGAGAATGCACGGCTATATCGGCCCGACCTTCGCTCATGGCGACTTCTAATTCTTTGATAAACAAACCCTTGCCGCCAATTTTGGCCAGGGGGGTGTCGAGGATCCTATCACCCTGGGTACTCATAGGCAGCAGTTCTATGCGGATATGTTTGTGGGCTTCGAGCAACTTGGCTTGCACATATTCTGCCTGCCACATTGCCAAGGCACTTTTACGGGTGGCGATACGAATAATGCGGTCTGACATGGTGTTTCCAAAATAAAAGTTAAACCTAAGATTGGCCGATATTAGCAGAAAATTACAGCTTTTTGCCCCCCCCCCCAGATGTTTGCCCGGCAAAAAATGATAAATACAGATCAGCTCGAGGCTAGGGTATTACGCCACAGGGTAGCTAAATAGCGGTAACATTCGCCCGGGGATACTTGTGGACGGCTGTTCGCCAATTTTTTGCGCCCCTAAGGCCTGATAAAAGGGCGCCGCGTTGGGGTCAGCTTGAATTAACAGTTTTTTTGCGCCTTGTTGCCGAACGTAATTAACTGCGTGCCCAAACAGGGCTTTACCTATACCTTGGCCAGTAAGCGCAGGCTCAACAAATAATGCATCCAGTTCAATTTGTTGTAGGTCAGCCAAAAACAAGGCGTAAAAACCGACTATGTTTTTATGTTGTTTTCCAACTTGATAAGCAATAGCAAAAAACCACTCTATGTTAGATACTTGCTCGGGGCGGTAAGTAAGCTCAGGCGTGCATTGCTGCATAAATTCATCTGAGTAACCCCACATGGCTTTAGACCGAATTGCCAGCGCGCTTAGCTCTGCACCTTGAGTTACCTGGGCCTGAAGAATGAGTAGTGGCATAGCCTGCTCTGACCAATAACCCCGATAATACCTGGGGGCAAACTACTCGGGCAAACACTGTTGTAACCAGGCGGAGATGTCTTGTAATTCCTGGTAACACACGTTGTGCTGCATCACGTAATCCCGCCACTGCACCTGATAACCATTTTCTTCAAGTACCTTCAATGCGGCATTGCCCATATAAATAGGCACCACGTCATCTTGTTGACCATGGGCCATCAGGATAGGGGTGCCTTTGTTGGTCCCATTGGCCTGGGTGCTCAAGGTTTCGGGCTCACTCATATAGGTCGATAAGGCCAGTATGCCGGCGAGTTTTTTATTTATGCGGGTACCCAGGTGCAGGGCAATCACCCCACCTTGAGAAAAGCCAGCCAGCACGATACGCTCGGCTGGAATGCCGCTGGCGATTTCGGTCTCAATTAACTGTTCAATCATGGCTGCAGATTCATGCACACCCTGACTGTCGGCCCGGTTGTTAAAATCCATGCTGGTGATGTTATACCAGGCGCGCATTTCCATATTATTATTAATGGTTACCTTGCGAAAAGGCGCGTGGGGGAAAACAAAACGGATCCCCAGGGAAGCGGGCAGATTAAGCTCTGGCACTATGGGTGAAAAACCGTTGCCTGAGTCACCTAAGCCATGCAGCCAGATTACGGTGGCCTTGGGCGAATGAGCGGGATTGACTTCAACGTAGCTTAATTTAGTGTCGTGCATGATTCATTTATTCTCTTATTTGCTTGGGCGTTCAAAGGATACCGGCTGACCTGCCTGTCTGGTGGCGGCCTCATTCATAAATTGCCAAAATTCCGAGCCCCCGCGCTCGTCTATCCACTGGCCATTTTGAAAGTTAAAATGGTGTCCATTAAATTTGGTAGCTACCCAAATTTGATGTAGGGGGGGTTGTTTATTGATGATGATTTTAGTGCCGTTTTCAAAAATCAGAGTCAAAATGCTGCTGGCGGATTCGTAGTCAATGTCTACTTCGCAGTCGTCCAGTAATTCTTCCAGGCTAATTAATAACTCGTCTACCATTTGATGATATTGGCTGTCGTTCATTTTTGCCTTACCTGTTTTAGTGGTTTGTGGTGCATTAGCACCATTGGGGAAATGAATATGCTAACATCGCACACAATTCGCAACACCCACTTTATCCACTAACTTGATTGAAAATCACCTATGCCACAGACACTCGGAAATTTATTTATACTCGCTGCCCCCTCGGGAGCAGGTAAATCCAGCTTAATTAAAGCTTTGCTCGAGAAACATCATTCGACCGATACTCATAGCAACGCCATGCAGGTTTCTGTCTCCCATACCACTCGAGCCCCAAGGCCAGGTGAAAAACAGGGGGTGGATTACCATTTTGTCAGCCGTAAAGAGTTTCAGGGTCTGATCGAGCAAGATGCTTTTTTTGAGTGGGCCGAAGTGTTTGGAAATTATTATGGCACCTCCAAAATCGTGATTGAACAAACCTTACGTAAAGGCATAGACGTATTTTTGGATATCGATTGGCAGGGCGCCAGGCAGGTTAAAGCCCAGATCCCGGATACGGCGACGATCTTTGTGGCACCACCGTCCAAAGACGAACTGCACAGGCGGTTAACCGAACGTGGACAAGATAGCCCAGAGATTATTGCTAAACGCATGGCCAAGGCCGTGGCGGAAATATCCCACTATCATGAATTCGATTTTATCGTGGTCAACGACGATTTTGCCGCTGCATTGGCCGAACTCGACGCCATAGTGTCCAGCCGGCGCTTGCGCAAAGAAAAACAGGTAGTACGACATCAAACCTTGTTTGATAACTTGTTGTCAGACTAACGTCGCTTCATGTTGTTGTTCGCTGGCGGACACTAACGCCAGCCCGCTTCCCAGTCTTTAAAAACCGCCTGGTAACCTTTGTTGCTCAACATGTTAACCACCTGTGCGATGTTGCGATCATCACTTATCTCAAATTGGTCGAGCTGACTTGCGGGTGCGGCATACCCCCCAGGCTGAGTCGAACTGCCGGCACTCATATGCGTAATACCCAGGGGAATGAGGTTATCTCTCAATGTTGGGTTTTCTCGGGTAGATAAGCTAATTTCAAGTTGCTGGCTAAATAGTCTAAAGGCACAAATTACCTGCACCAAACCAATATCAGAGATCGGATATTGCGGGGTGATCCCGCCCGTACAGGGGCGTAAACGAGGTAAGGAAATACTGTATTTACTGCGCCAGTAACGCTTTTCCAGATATTGCAGATGATACCCCATCAAAAGGGCATCTAGGCGCCAGTCGTCTAATCCCAGCAATACCCCTAAACCAATCTTGTCGACTCCTGCCTGACCGAGCCTGTCCGGACTATTTAAGCGATAGTTAAAATCGCGTTTTTTACCCCGGGTATGATGTTTAGCGTAGGTCGCCGTTTGATAGGTTTCCTGATAAAGCATGACAGCATCCAGACCCAGGCTGCGCAATGTCTGATATTCACGGACCGTTAAAGGCTGTACTTCCATTGCCACCTGGCTGAAATGCTGTTTAACCAGGGGCAACATCTGGGCAAAATAGTCAATACCCACCTTGTTTTCATGCTCGCCGGAAACGAGCAATACGGAATCAAATCCACGCCCTTTAATGATCTCAATTTCTTGGGTTATTTCTAGGGCATTGAGGGTTTTACGTTTGATTTTATTGCTCATGGTAAAACCGCAATAATCACATTCGTTGGCACACAGATTAGATAAATACAGGGGAATAAACAGGCTGACATTGTGCCCAAATCGCTGCTGAGTGAGGAACATGGCTTGTTGCGCCATTTGCTCAATATAAGGTTGCGCAGCCGGTGACAGCAAAGCCATCAAAGCCTGAATGTCACCGGCCGGTTGCTGTAACGCTTGTTCTACATCCGCCGCCGTCGAGGTATACATAGACAGGCGTAAATGGTCTCGGTCAATGCCAGCAAAAACCTGCTCAAAGCTCATGGGCGAGCCCCTTATCGTTGGATAAAAATCCCGTTAAGGGGCTGGTGTGTTTTGCCTGTAAACTCACCTTGCCTAAACCGGCCTGATAAGCCAAGCGACCGGTTTTAACCGCATCTTTGAAACATCTGGCCATCACCACAGGCTCAGCGCTCGACGCGATGGCGGTATTGACCAATACTGCGTCGGCGCCCAGTTCCATGGCCGCGGTAGCGTCAGAAGGGCAACCAATGCCTGCATCGATAATCACAGGCACATTGGCTTGTTCAATAATAATGCGTAAAAACTCCCGAGTTAGTAATCCCTGGTTACTGCCTATGGGGCTGGCAAGAGGCATGACAGCGCTGCACCCCACTTCTTCTAAACGGTGACATAAAACGGGGTCGGCATGAACATAGGGTAAAACCACAAAGCCCTGTTTAACCAACGCTTCAGCGGCGAGCAAGGTTTCCACCGCATCGGGCATGAGGTATTTAGGATCCGGGTGAATTTCAAGTTTAATCCAGTTGGTGGCAAACATTTCTTGGGCTAACTGAGCTGCAAATATGGCCTCTTTTGCATTGCGTGCCCCTGAGGTGTTAGGTAGCAATTTCACCCCAAGCTGGGCCAGTGGTTCGATTAGATTATCCGTACCTTGTTTAACATCTATGCGTTTAATCGCCAGGGTGACAAGCTCTGAACCGGAAGCCTGCAGTGCAGCTAACATGACGTGTTTACTGGTAAATTTACCGGTACCACTAAACAGACGAGAACTAAATGTATGGTTGGCAATGGTTAACATGGTTTAGCCTCCCGCGACTGGGTTAAATAGCTCGATGTGGTCGTTGTGTTGGCATATATGCCGTTGCCATTGGCTTTTGGGAATAATGTGCTGATTGACTACCGCAGCGATATTGGCCAAATCGACTTGGGGTTCAAGAGCCATATTGGCTAAGAGCGCCTGATGCAAATTAGTGCCTGGGCTAACAGGCTGGGGGTGATTATTAATGAAAATAACTAACATAACTGGGCGCCTTCATGGCAAGGTGAAATAGACGTTTGCTGGGGCCAATGTTGGCATATGGGGCAACTTGGATCCCGTTTACGGTTTAGCTGACGCCAACCTAAACTGAGGCCGTCGAATATATAAAGACAAGTCTCAGTGGAGGGGATTTGCAAAATAGATTTAATGGCGAGCAGGGCCTGCATACTTGCCACCACCGCGACGGAGGGGCCGAGCACCCCCATGCTGGCACAGTCTTGGGTGACCTGTGTTTGACTGAAAATACAGTGATAACAGCCAGCTTGGGGCAGGCGTTTGGCATCTATTAACAACAATTGGCCGTCAAAGGCGCTAATGGCGGCACTCACCAAAGGCAGTTGTTGTCCCACACACCAGCGATTAACACCCTGGCGTGTGTGCATATTGTCGGAGCAATCTAGCACCAGTAATTTATTTTGGTTTATGGCCTCTTGCAACACAGCGTGATTTTTTACGTAGATGTCGGCAAATTCAGGGCTAAATTTTTGCTTGCAAGCACTGACAACCGCATTTTCGCAATGTCGTTCAATCCATTCTTTGGCTATCTGTACTTTGTCTTGTCCAAGGTCTTTTGGACCAAAGAGAACTTGCCTGGGCAGGTTAGAGATTTCAACCCTATCATCATCCATTAAATGAATATGACCGACCCCAGCCGCAGCTAATTGTTGTGCGACGTGATTACCCAGGCCACCGACTCCAACAATTAACACATGGTGTTGCAACACAAGGGTTTGACCTGATTCTTGCACCTGAGGCAACAAAATTTGCCGGTAATATCGGATCAATTGCGCGTCAGTCAGGTCTTTATTTATATCAGCAACAGTCATGCAAAATTCTGCCATTGGTGCTGTAATTTTTGCCAGCTTAACCCTGGATCCTCGGCCTGCTCTATGGCCCGAACAATGGCGACAGTATCCACTTGGGTAGCATGAAGTTGGGCTAAGTTGTCTTCATTGATCCCACCGATTGCCACTAAGGGGATGTGGCTTTTTAATAAGGCGCAGTAGCGACTGAGTTTTGTCAAACCTTGGGGTTGAGAAGGCATGGTTTTGGTCGGGGTAACAAAGATGTGGCCAATAGCTAAATAACTCGGATGAAGTTGTTGGGCTAACAATAGCTCAAAATAACCATGGGATGACAGCCCTAGGGCTAAGCCAGCCTGTGCTATGTGTTTAAGGTTGGCTTGCAGCATATCTTCCTGGCCCAAATGCACGCCAAAGGCCCCGTGTTTAATGGCCAGTTGCCAGTGGTCGTTGATAAATACTTGCCCTTGGTAGCGCCTTCCTAGGACAATGGCCTGTTGGATTTGTTGCTCTAGCTCCTCGATATTGCTTGGATCTTTCATTCTAAACTGTGCAGTACGCGTACCGGCTTTTAACACTGCCTCCAAAACCCACAGTGATTGGGTCACAGGGTAAACTTGCAGGGGGGTCTCAATCATTGCAAAAGACAAATTTTGGTCCGCTGCCAGGCTCGGGTAATCACATAAAATAATTTTGGGGAAATACATCAGGGCGTTTGGCCAGCCGCAACGTGCCAGTACTCCCGCGCCTTTTCCAGGTGCATAACCCTGGCGTAATCCTTGGCTCACATAGGCTTTGGCGACAGTAATGGCATCCAACAATGGGTAACCTAAAGCCATGGAGGTGGCGATAGCAGATGAAAAGGTGCAACCGCTACCGTGGTTGTGAAGGGTGATGATTTTGCTGTGACAAAATCCAATTAACTGGTGCTGATGCTGCATAGAGGTATCGGCGATTTTATGGGCGACCAACCAGTCGGTGGCAAGTGACGGATGGTTATCACCGCCTGTGAGTAATACCTGGGTATTGATCGCCTGGGCCAATATTTCACTTAGATATTGCCATGATTTTTGTGTCTCAGGTTTGACTGTTGTCCCGGTTAAATACATTAATTCTTGGCCATTAGGGGTCACCAAACTAACCTTTTTAGCCAATAACAGATAGTCATCCTGTGTGGGTGAATCGTTATGTGCCGTCAGCTCTTGGCCTGTGCTGGCTAACATCACGGGATCCCAAATAACGGGAATGTTAATGTCGTATTTTTGCTGATAAAGCGCCAACGTTCCAGCTAACCAGTTTGCCAACAGGCGTACTTGTGCACCATTGGCTAATACCCCGACCTTGATGGCTTGGGGTGGCATATCGGTTAACAAACAGCTGAGTTGATGGGTCAGCATATCAACAGCGGTGGCGGTGATAGCGGTGACCTCTACTGAATTTTGCGCGGTGATCGCCGTGACAATATTACAGGCATGCCCACCCAAATCTTGAATTGTTAAGGTGTCAGCTTGAATACCGGCGCCGCCGCCGCTGTCTGAAGCGGCAATGCTCCAAACAATAGGACGGGCAGGGGCGGACTGACTTTTTCTGTCAGTCGGTGAATTGAAGGTCCTCATGTTTAGTCAGCCTCAGTGGTGACTTTGATTGGGGTGTAAATCTGCGCCCCTTGCGCCTTAAATTCTGCTGACTTGGTTGCCATGGCTTGTTGGATGTCTTGTTCGCTCAACATGCGACTTTCCACCAAACGAGAGGCATCATTTTCTACTTCAAGTTCTTGTTTAGCGGCGTAGTCCCGTACTTCTTGGGTGATTTTCATCGAGCAAAATTTAGGTCCACACATGGAACAAAAATGCGCTACTTTGGCTGATTCTTGTGGCAAAGACTCATCATGATAGGCACGGGCTGTATCGGGATCCAAACCTAGGTTGTATTGATCTTCCCAGCGAAATTCAAAACGGGCTTTAGATAAGGCATTATCCCGAATTTGTGCCCCAGGGTGGCCTTTGGCTACATCTGCTGCATGGGCTGCAATTTTATAGGCTATCAATCCTTGTTTAACATCGTCTTTGTTGGGCAAGCCTAAGTGTTCCTTGGGGGTGACATAACACAACATTGCACAGCCAAACCAACCTATCATGGCAGCGCCTATGCCAGAGGTGAAATGATCATAACCGGGGGCAATGTCGGTGGTTTGAGGACCCAGGGTATAAAAAGGCGCTTCGTCGCAGATGGCCAACTGTTTATCCATGTTCTCTTTAATCAGTTGCATGGGTATGTGGCCCGGACCTTCTATGATGGTTTGCACGTCGTATTCCCAGGCGATTTTGACCAATTCCCCCAAGGTTTCTAATTCGGCGAACTGAGCCTGATCATTGGCATCGGCAATACAACCGGGACGCATGCCGTCACCTAATGACAAGGACACATCATAAGCCGCACATATCTGACAGATTTCCCGGAAGTGCTGGTATAAAAAGCTTTCTTTATGATGGAACAGACACCATTTGGCCATGATTGAGCCACCTCGGGAAACAATGCCCGTCAGCCGTTTTGCCGTCATTGGCACATAGCGCAGTAACACGCCGGCATGAATAGTAAAATAATCGACTCCCTGTTCCGCTTGTTCCAGCAACGTATCGCGGAAGGCTTCCCATGTCAGATCTTCGGCCACACCGTTTACTTTTTCCAGGGCTTGATAAATAGGCACAGTGCCAATTGGCACGGGAGAATTGCGTATTATCCATTCCCGGGTTTCATGAATGTAACGACCTGTGGACAAGTCCATCACCGTGTCGGCACCCCAACGCGTTGACCATACCAGCTTCTCTACTTCCTCTTCGATGGAAGAGGTCACGGCTGAGTTACCGATATTAGCGTTTACTTTGACCAGAAAGTTGCGGCCAATAATCATGGGCTCAGATTCAGGGTGGTTAATATTTACCGGGATGATGGCGCGACCCCGGGC
Organism: Paraglaciecola sp. IT1134; assembly: GCF_058068185.1. Classification (NCBI taxonomy): domain Bacteria; kingdom Pseudomonadati; phylum Pseudomonadota; class Gammaproteobacteria; order Alteromonadales; family Alteromonadaceae; genus Paraglaciecola; species Paraglaciecola sp. IT1134. The sequence goes on from NZ_CM176486.1 coordinate 393,863, forward strand.
CACTTCCGTACGCACAAATTCTGCGCTAATAAGTTGACCGATATTGGCACCAAAGGCATGGCCTTGCGCTTTTTGGGTCAGTACTTTATCGCTTACTAGCTCACGAGCCATGTTCTCGCGAATGGCAATGTATTCCATTTCTGGTGTGATGATGCCCGCTTTGGCGTAATGCATTTGGGTTACACAGTGACCAGGTTTGGCTTTTAAGGGGGTATGCAGGGCATCAAAACGCAGATCATCTAGCCCGTCTTCCGCCATGCGCTGCTGGGTGTAACGAGAACTTGCGTGGGGTAATTGTTCAACGTCACCCCGGGCCACAATCCAATCACGACGTAATTTGGCTAAGCCCTGATGCACAGTGATCTTCGCCTCGGGATCAGAGTAAGCCCCCGCGCAGTCATAGACCATAATATCGGGGTTGCAGGTGGTTAACGGTGTTTCTTGTGTGTCATTTAAAATGGTATCAGTTTGCCTGATTGCGCGCATTCCAACTCGTATAGGGTGCAAAGTCCCGGGCAAATAAACTTTGCTTGAATTAGGATGTAATAAGGGTTTTAAGTTATCTAAAAATTGTTGTGCCTGGGCACGGGTTTGGCGACGGTTCGACATTAGCAATCTCTCATATACTGTTGTAAAGGAAGTTGCTTGTCTGGAGGGGGGTTGTTGAAAAGCACTATCAATTGATAACTAATACACAGCTAAGCGATGTAAAAAACACAATTATTAGTAAAATGATGACAACCAGGTATTGCAGATAAAAACTGTAATACTTAGCATAAATCACGCTTGTTTCCTTCGCGAGTACTAACTCGATCAGGTTCAACGGATCCCGAATTAACGGTCTCAGCACTAAGGCACTCCGACAAGAGCAAACAGTATAAACCCAAGTTGAAAATACCTTCAAGATCTTTATTGCAGTGGATCTTACGCATACTTGATCAAATAGCTTTTAAAGCGGGGCGTAAATCAGTACACTATGCGACCTTTTTTCATACTACTCGACGGAGATCCAAATGGCTCGCGTAACAGTTGAAGATGCCGTAAACAAAATTGGCAACCGGTTTGATTTGGTTTTAGTCGCAGCACGTCGTGCACGACAGCTTGCTATCGAAGGCAAAGTTTCTCATGTGCCCGTGGGTACAGATAAACCTACCGTGGTCGCTTTACGTGAAATCGAACAAGGTTTTGTGACTGCTGCAACCTTGGAAGCGGAAGATATGCGTGACCAACACGCCCAGGATCATGCTGAATTTGCAACCGCAGCCAATATTCTGCAAGAACAGTAAAAAAGAGCCTAATTTTTAGCGGCTACCCATCAGAGCGATGTTTAGCCGTTGGCTTCCTGCCTAAATCACCGTATTCTTAAACATTCATTAGTCGAGACACGTAGCACTTGTATCTATTTGAAGGTTTAAAACAAAAATTAGAGGCCTATCTGCCACCTGATAAGGTAGCGGAGACTCAGCGTGCCTTTGTGGTTGCCCGCGATGCCCACGACGGGCAAATGCGTTCAAGTGGCGATCCCTATATTACTCATCCCGTGGCCGTGACCGGGATCTTGGCCGACATGCGCCTGGATCACGAAACCCTGATGGCTGCTTTGTTGCACGATGTAATCGAAGATACACACCACAACAAAGAAAGCCTAAGCGCCCAATTTGGTGAAGCTGTGGGTGAGCTGGTGGAAGGCGTCAGTAAACTCGAAAAGATCCATTTTAGTAACAAACAAGAAGCCCAGGCGGAAAATTTTCGCAAGATGATGATGGCCATGGTGCAGGATATCCGGGTGATCTTGATCAAGCTGGCGGATCGCACCCACAATATGCGCACCCTGGGGTCGTTGCGCCCTGACAAGCGTCGGCGTATTGCCCGGGAGACTCTGGAAATTTACGCCCCCATCGCCCATCGCTTGGGTATTCACGATATAAAAAATGAGTTGGAAGACCTGGGGTTCCAAGCCATGTATCCCATGCGCCACCGGGCATTACTAGCTGCGGTCAAACAGGCAAGGGGCAACCGTAAAGAAGTTATCGAAAACACCCGTAAAGAGGTGGAAACCCGGTTAGCGTCATACGGCATTAACGCGGTTACCAGTGGCCGTGAAAAACATCTGTATTCCATTTACCGCAAAATGAAAAACAAAGAACTGATGTTCAATGAAGTGATGGACATCTATGCTTTTCGGGTAGTGGTGGATAGCGTGGATAACTGTTACCGGGCTTTGGGCGCCATGCACGGTCTGTATAAACCTATCGAAAGCCGTTTCAAGGATTATGTGGCCATTCCCCGCACTAACGGTTATCAGTCTTTGCATACGTCGCTTATCGGCCCCCACGGTATTCCGGTGGAAATTCAGATCCGCACCACCGAAATGGATAAAATGGCTGACATAGGCGTGGCCGCCCACTGGTTATACAAAGACGATGACGACAGCAGCGATACTACGGCCCAGGTACGTGCCCGTAAATGGATGCAGTCTTTGATCGAGCTCCAGCAAAGCGCCAGTTCGTCGTTTGAATTTATCGAAAATGTGAAAACGGATCTCTTCCCGGATGAAATCTATGTATTTACTCGGGACGGACGCATCATTGAATTACCTATGGGCGCCACAGCGGTAGATTTTGCTTATGCGGTGCATACCGACATCGGCAATACCTGCGTAGGGGTCAAAGTCGAAAGACGTCCCTATTCCCTGAGTAAACCTCTGGATAATGGTCAGACCATAGAAATTATTACCTCGCCCAGAGCCAAACCCAATGCCAGCTGGCTGAACTTTGTGGTCAGTGCCAAAGCGCGCTCACATATTCGTCATTATTTGAAAAATCAGCGCTCGGAAGAAGCCTTTACCATGGGCAACCGTTTGCTACGCCATGCTTTGGGTAAAACCAAACTGGATGAGATCCCCCAAGCGGACATCGATCGGGTTTTGCAAGAAACCAAACATGAAGATTTCGCCGCTTTGGTGGCTGACATTGGCCTGGGTAATGAATTGAGCGCCATAGTCGCCCGGCGTTTGCTCGGTGAAGCGGCGGTACTGCCAGAAAAAGGCCGCAAGGTAGCCATCAAAGGCACCGAAGGTTTACTGGTGGCGTTTTCCCGTTGTTGCCACCCCATCCCCGGGGATGAAATCGTCGCGGTACTCAGTCCGGGACGGGGCATGATGATCCACCAGGCGGGTTGCAGTAATATTCGCAAACTTAGCCGGGAAGAACCGCAACGGATATTGGTGATGAAGTGGGACGAAAATCCCCATGGGGAGTTCAAGGCGGCACTGCGCATTGAACTGATCAATCATCAGGGTACCCTGGCCACTCTGACCAATACCGTGGCATCCTGTGGCTCAAACATAGTCGGTTTACAAACTGAAGAAAAAGAAAGCGGCATCTATTATATTGATATAGAGCTGACCACCAAAAATCGCATCCAACTGGCGGACGTCATGCGTAAAATACGCACTATGCCCGAAGTACAACGGGTATCGAGACACAGCCAGTCAAAACAAAATAAATCTCATAACATATAACAAGGGAAGAACATTATGTCTAAGTCTGTTATTCATACCGACCAGGCCCCACAAGCTATTGGCACTTACAGTCAGGCGATTAAGTCAGGCACGACCGTATATCTATCCGGGCAGATCCCATTAGTGGCTGCAACCATGGAAATGGTCTCCGAAGATTTTGCCGAGCAAGCCAAGCAGGTATTTAAAAATGTGCAGGCGGTATGTGAAGCTGCCGGTGGTAGCACTAATGATCTAGCCAAGGTCAATATCTATTTAACGGACCTGTCGAATTTTGCCAAGGTCAACGAAATCATGAGCCAGTATTTCAAACAACCTTACCCGGCACGCGCCGCAATAGGGGTGAGAGCCTTGCCCAAAGGGGCTCAAATTGAAATCGACGGTGTCATGGAATTACCAGAATAAGGGCTCAGCCTCTTTATCAGCAGCGTTTACAAGTGAATAGATTATGACTGTTTTGGCAACTATGTCACCGGAACGCTATGCGCGTATTCGTAAATTACTCCGCACTCGTCAGCCCAGCTTGACTGTGTGTATGGAACAAGTGCACAAGCCGCATAATGTGTCTGCCGTAGTGCGTAGCTGCGATGCCGTAGGCGTGCACCGGGTGCATGCGGTGTGGGATAAAAAAGCCAAGCTGCGTAAAAGCACAGCTATGGGCAGCCAGAATTGGGTTTATACCGACATTCATAGCAGCATAGATGAAGCGGTTTGCCACTTGAAACAGCAAAAGATGCAAGTGCTGGTGACCCATTTATCCCCGGACGCAGTGGATTTTCGTGACATAGATTACACCTTGCCCACGGCTATTATTCTTGGTCAGGAAAAACACGGTGCCACTGAACAAGCCATCGCCTTAGCGGATAAAAATATTCTGGTGCCTATGGTTGGCATGGTGCAATCCTTGAATGTGTCCGTAGCGGCGGCAGTGGTATTGTACGAAGCCCAGCGCCAGCGCCAGTTGGCCGGTATGTATGAGCAAATCCACTTAAGTGAACAAGAATGTCAACGCATGTTATTCGAAGGGGGCTTTCCCGTATTACACAAGGTGTGTGAGCGCAAGGGCATAGCCTATCCCTATATTGACGAAAACGGCATGATAGTCGCGGATGCCAACTGGTGGCAACAGATGCAAATGACCAAAAAAGGTATGCGTAATATCGAGCAACTGGCTGAATAATACATCTTTAATGGGCCAATGGTTATTCCGGCAGCTTGGCGCGAAATGATTGCGCAGATTGACAAGTCATATTTGGCTAGTCATAGTCATAGTCATATTTTCATAACTGGAATACTTCATGCCCGATGCAGCGTTTATGGTTCTTTTACTGAGTTGTTTATCTTTTGGGTCCCACGCTTTAAATCGTAGTCAAATAGCTGATTCAGATACTGATATCACGCCTCTGCTGGTTGGCCAAGCTACCCCCAATATCGACTTAAATCACCAGGATGTCACCGGCAAAGCCGTGTCACTGGCCCCGGGGGTGTTAATTGTTGATCAAAATGGCCTGGTCAAATTCAGCTACATTAACCCTGACTATCAGACTCGCCTGTCTCCCGAATTGCTGTATCAAGCGGCTAAATATTCCATCGAATAGGGCTTGTTATAGTATTCAGTGACTTAGGGAGTATTTTGTTGCCACCTTAGGCTGTTTCGTCGCGTATAATGGCTGGTATCATTTGGCATGCCAGCTTCTGTATTGGGATCTGCTGCCAGCTTTAATATTCAAGGACCGGTATTTAATACGATGCGCGGATTAGCTCATATGCCCATCACTGGGCTCAAAGGCGTTGGCAGCAAGGTGGCTGAAAAGCTGGCCAAACTGAATTTGCTCAGCGTGCAGGATTTGCTGTTTCATCTGCCCCATCGCTACGAGGATCGCACCCGGGTTTACCCCATTGGCGATTTGATGCCCCACCTGCATACCAGTGTTCAAGGGGAAGTGATGTCCTGCGATGTGCAGTTTGGTCGCAAACGTATGTTGGTGGCACGTATCAGTGACGGCAGCGGTACGCTGACGTTACGTTTTTTCCACTTTTCGGCGGCGCAAAAAAACAGCCTGGAAATCGGTACGCATATTCGCTGTTTTGGAGAGGTGCGCAGCGGTAAGTATGGCCTGGAGATCATGCACCCGGAATACAAAGTCATCGACCCCGAGTCTCCGGCCAACCTGACTGAATCATTGACTCCGGTGTACCCAGCCACCGAAGGGATCAAACAAATTTCCCTGCGTAAGCTAACCGAACAAGCCCTGGGATTGTTGACCAAAGGCGGTCTGGCTGAACTGTTACCCGATGGTTTGTATCAGCAACAAATTGGTTTGGTTGCAGCGTTGCAACTAGTGCACCGCCCCCCACCTGATGTCACTATGGGGTTGCTCGAACAAGGTAAACATCCTGCCCAGCGGCGCTTGGCCCTGGAAGAACTGCTGGCCCACCATTTGAGTGTGCTCAAGGTGCGCCAGCAAAACCGCCAACAGCCTGGCCTGAAGATCATGCCCAATGCTGAATTATTGCAGCGTTTGCTGGACAGTTTGCCCTTTCAACTTACCGCAGCCCAGCAACGGGTGTGTAAAGACATCCAACAGGATATGCAACAAGCCACCCCCATGATGCGTTTAGTACAAGGGGATGTGGGCTCAGGTAAAACCCTGGTGGCGGCTATGGCAGCACTGTCTGCCATAGGCGCTGGCTATCAGGTGGTGTTGATGGCTCCCACCGAATTACTGGCTGAGCAGCATATGCTGAATTTTCAGGGCTGGTTTACGCCGCTGGGCATTGAAGTGGGTTGGTTAGCGGGCAAACTTAAGGGCAAAGTCAGGACCCAGACCTTAAGTCAATTGGCCACTGGTGAGTTGCAGTTGTTGGTGGGCACCCATGCGGTATTTCAAGAGGCGGTGAATTACCAGGCCTTAGGGCTGGTGATCGTCGATGAGCAACACAGATTTGGGGTGCATCAGCGACTGGCCCTGCGGGAAAAAGGTCTGTTACAGGGGGCGTTTCCCCATCAGTTGATCATGACTGCCACTCCCATTCCGCGCACTTTAGCGATGACCGCCTACGCGGATCTGGATACCTCAGTGATTGACGAGTTACCCCCCGGGCGCAGACCTATTACCACCGTTGTATTGCCGGATACGCGCCGCTCAGAAGTGATTGAACGGGTGCGCAAAGCCACTGTTGAACAGGGGCGGCAAACCTATTGGGTATGCACCTTGATTGAAGAGTCAGAAGTATTGCAATCCCAGGCAGCCCAAGATACTGCTATTGTTCTGACCACAATCTTGCCTGAACTTAAGGTTGGCCTGGTGCATGGGCGCTTAAAATCCGTCGAAAAGCAGCAGTTAATGCTGGATTTCAAGGAGGGGCGACTCGATTTGCTGGTGGCCACCACGGTGATAGAAGTGGGGGTAGATGTGCCTAATGCCAGTTTAATGATCATAGAAAATCCGGAACGTCTGGGGTTAGCCCAGTTGCATCAATTGCGTGGCCGGGTAGGGCGGGGCTCAGTGGAAAGCCACTGCGTATTGATGTATCAAAGCCCGCTATCGAAAACCGCCAGCAAACGTTTATCGGTCTTGCGTGAATCACACGATGGGTTTTACATCGCCCAACAAGACCTGGAGATCCGCGGACCAGGTGAATTATTAGGAACCAAACAAACCGGCTTGGCTGATCTTAAAATAGCCGATCTGGTGCGTGATGCTGACCTTATCCCTCAGGTTCAGCAGATGGCCGAACATTTGTGGCAAGCCCATCCCGCTAACGCCCAAGGGATCATCAACCGCTGGTTAGGCAGCCGGGAGCATTATGGCCATGCCTGACGTTGTTGAGTTAAACCAAGTTATAGTCGTCACCACTGTCCCAGATGCCCAGCTTGAGTGTATTGCCAAGGCCAAACAGATGGCACAAAAATGGCAACTGCTTTATGTCGCCGCGGTAAGCTCGGGCCTGGCCTTAGTACAGCAGGCTACCCATCTGGAACTGAAACAGCTGGATGAACCCAAAGTAGGGGCGGTGCTGGTGGATTTTACTTCAGATGCCCTGACTTACCGGCGCTTACATGGCGGCAAAAAAGAAGCCATCATCAAGGCGGTGGGCCTAAAAGGTAACGGGCCGCTGCGGGTATTGGATGCCACCGCCGGTTTAGGCCGGGATGCTTTTGTATTGGCCAATTCCGGTTGCACGGTAGACATGATCGAGCGCTCCCCAGTGGTGGCAGCCTTGTTAAGTGACGGATTGCAACGGGCGGCCCTCGATGGTGAGTTAGGCCGCTGGTTGCCACACCGCATGACGCTTTATCACGGGGTGAGCTACGAGCTGCTGGCGAATTGGCCGGGTAGTCAGCCTGAGGTGATTTATCTGGACCCTATGTTTCCCCATCGTAAAAAAGCCGCTCTAGTCAAAAAAGAAATGCGTATTTTTCAGCAGCTATTAGGCTCTGATCAGGATGCGGATAAACTGTTAGCCCCCGCCTTGGCCTTGGCCAGCAAACGGGTAGTAGTAAAACGCCCGGACAGTGCTCCTTTTTTGGATGGCATGGCCCCAACCATGTCGATTAGCAGCAAGAAACATCGTTTTGATGTATACCTGCGTAACCCGTAATTTTGTTACCCCTAACTTATTGGAATCAATATGCTTAACGTTAATGATAGCCTACCCGATGTAACTTTTAGCTTGCGCCAAGATGGCCAGGCCAGTAACCCTACTACCCATGATTTGTTTGCGGGTAAAAAAGTCTTGTTATTTGCCGTACCTGGGGCCTTTACCCCGACCTGTTCCAATACCCATTTACCCGGTTATATTGCCTTGGCCGATAAGCTGCAGGCCAAGGGTATAGACAAGATTATTTGTGTGTCGGTTAATGATGCTTTTGTGATGGAGGCTTGGGCTAAAAGTCAAAATGCAGAACACATTATGATGCTGGCCGACGGCGGCGGCGAGTTTACCCAAGCCATTAGCTTGGCCGTAGATACCGCTACCTTTGGTGGTCTGCGCTCCAAACGTTATGCCATGATGGTGGACAACGGGGTCGTTAAAATTCTTAATGTGGAAGCCCCAGGAAAATTTGAGGTAAGTGACGCCCAAACTATGCTCGATGCACTTTAAGCTGTAAAAAACCTTAAAAATGTGCCGCTGCTCAGCTATTAGCAATATAAGCAGTCAGTGGCAGGTTTCATTGAATGACCTTTGGGACTGATGTTGTTGCCCTGCGACTTGCATAATAAGCTTGAACTTATTACTTAAGTGGATACAAAGGTGTCAGTCGAAACAGTACCTAATATTGGCTTTCCGCCAAATAATATCCTACCCATTGATGTCGCTCCCGGAGCGGCGGCTCCCGAAGCGGCGGCTCCTGAAGCGCCAGCACCTATTGTGCGCCCGCGCGGAGTAAACAAGTCATACCCCGGGTTTGCTGACCCGGCGGCGTATCTGGCGGATCGGGTCGTGCTGTTAAAAAACGCTAAAATCCATAAACAAGGTACCAGCGCCGAGATTAAGGTCAGCGTCAGCGATATTAACATCGCTTTGTACGGCGAAATTCGTGTCCCCCGAACTCTTTCATTTTCGTTTGTTTTTGTTTATGTTGCTTGCGTTACATGAATTTCACTCACCCTTAGCAAAATTTACCGGTATAGCCTATGACCAGGGCTATTGTGAAGCTGGCGGATAGTGGTTTGTTAAATTATATAGTGGGATGGGCCGACTGAGGCATACCTAGTTAAAGGCAAAAAATGACAAAAATAATTACAAAAAGCATGGGGTGGCTACTGAGTATTGGTTTGTGCCTGTGTGCAAGTGCATCGGCTGATTCGGTGCTCACGCCACAAACATTATATCGGTCGTTGTCAAAAGATGTGACCCCGGATCTCAGTGCCCAGGGGCGTTTCAAAGTGGGGGTTAAAACCCTGGATATCAGCAATGATAATTACCTGGACCTTGTTACCCAAGAAAAAGGCTCACGTAAACTCAAGCTTGAAATATGGTATCCAACCAGCGATACCAACTCAAAACCAAGTAGTTATGAAAATGAAACTCGTAGTGGCATTCCTTTTTCAATTCAGGCAAATGCCAGTCGGGATACAGCTTTAACAACTGATTCCGGGCAATTTCCTTTAGTCGTGTTGTCCCATGGCTATACCGGGTATCGCACCATTATGTATTATTTGGGGGAGCACCTGGCGTCCCATGGCTACATAGTGGCGGGTATCGACCATACCGATTCTACTAATGCTGATGTTGATATGGTCAAAACACCTTTTTCTGGTTTTGTCAGCACCTTGCTTAATCGTTCACGGGATCAAAATCTTGTATTAGACAAGCTCCATTCATTGCCTTTTTTTAAAGGGGTGATAGACCCAGACAAAGCAGGTTTGATTGGCTATTCCATGGGCGGTTATGGCGCGGTTAATACCATTGGTGGTTGTTTTAATTTTTCTAAAGAAATGGCCGGGCGTTTTACCGGTCAAACCGATGAGCAAAAAGTGACCTTTATGCAACGTATCCTCAATACTTGTGCCGGGGGTAAAACTTCAGTTGCAGACGTGGATAGTCGCTGGAAAGCCGCCATGGCTTTTGCTCCCTGGGGTGGACAATATCAATTGTTTGATACCCAAGCCTTGGCGCAAATCACTGTGCCTGTGATGTATATCAGTGGCGAACTCGATGATATCTCGGGTTATCAGGGTGTGCATTGGCTTTATGACAATACGGGTAAAGACAATGTATATATGCTGACCTATCGACAGGCTCGTCACAATATCGCGCCACATCCTGCCCCTCAAGAAGCATGGGCAACAGAGCTGGATCTTGGGCATTATTACGAGCCGGTTTGGGATAACCAGGCTTTAAATGCCAATAATAATCACTTTGCCTTGGCCATGATGGATTGTTATGTCAAAGGTGATGCTAAGGCGTGTGAGTATCTAACCCCACGTGGTGAATCAGATCAGCAATCTACTGATGGCAGTGAAATTAAAGCCTGGATAGGCTTTGATAATCGCTTTGCAGCCGGTATGAAAATGGAAGGTAAATAAGCTGAAGTCGGATTAAATAGCAGGTGTTGATGTCATTTTAAAATTACATTCACGCTAAAAACGCCCCTTTTGGGGCGTTTTTAGGTTCGCACGCCCCACACCGCCTGGTTTTTTGTCCGTTGGCCAGGATGTTAACAAGGGCTTCAGGTGTTTTCGCTGTTAGGAGACCAGCATAATATAGCACCGCATATCGCCACTTAGGTGTTCGTTACTGGCTATCAAAAATAGGCTGGTAATACCGTGTATTATGGGAACAAAAGGCAGGAAGTGGGCAGAGCTAGCAAAAAAACAAACGATTCCCGTAGTAAATCCTTCATTCTATTAATACTATACATCATACAAATCAAATCGCTGCGATGTTCGATAAAATTCGAATGCGGATTAGGTAAATATTTACGAGGAGAAAAATATGTTAGGAGTCTGCTATTACCCAGAGCACTGGTCGCCATCTATATGGCAACAAGATGCCAAGGAAATGCGCGAGTTAGGTCTCAAATACGTGCGAATAGCAGAATTTGCTTGGTCGCGCATTGAGCCACAAGATGGGCAGTTTGATTTTGACTGGCTCGATCAGGCTATTGATACCTTGGCTGCACAAGGCCTGAGTATCATTATGTGTACGCCTACCGCAACCCCACCCAAATGGTTGATTGATAAATACCCCGATATCTTAGCGGTAGACGTCAATACCGGGTTAACTAGAGGATTTGGCTCTCGTCGGCATTATGATTTTTCAAGTGAAACGTACTTGCAAGAATCACTGCGGATTAGTGAGGTTTTGGCCAAACGTTATGGTGGCCATTCTGCCATAGTAGGGTGGCAAACTGACAACGAAATTGCGTGTCATGATACAACCCCAAGTGCATCTGCCAGCGCAAAAGTGGCGTTTCAGCGTTGGTGTCAGCAACGTTATGGCGATATCAAAAGCCTGAATGAAGCCTGGGGTAATGTGTTTTGGTCCATGGAGTTTCCGTCTTTTGACAGTATCGAAGTGCCTTATTTTGCGGTAACCGAAACCAACCCCTCCCATCAACTGGCTTTTCGCCGTTTTAGTTCAGATCAGGTAGTACGATTTCACGATGAGATGGTCAGCTTACTCAGGCAATATTGTGGTGAGCGTTTTATTACTCACAATTTCATTCCCATGGCAGATACCCAAACTGACAATTATGCGTTAGCCCAAGGCTTGGATTTTGCCAGTTTTGACAACTATCCATTAGGCAGAACAGATCTGTTTTTTGCCGATAAGAGCCCTGAAGCTTTTAAACCTTATATGCGCACCGGTCATCCAGATTTTTCGAGTTACTATTTTGATCAAACCCGAGGGTTATGTGGCCAAAACTTTTGGGTGATGGAACAACAGCCCGGCCCGGTAAATTGGGCAACCCACAATCCACGCCCGGAACCAGGCATGATTGCCTTATGGTCGTGGGTCGCTTTTGCTCATGGCGCCGATACTTTGTGTTATTTTCGTTGGCGTCAGGCGGGTTTTGCACAAGAACAAATGCATGCAGGTCTTAAACGAATAGACAATTCACCATCAGCCGCCTGGCCCGAAGTTGAGCAAGTCAAGGCGCAACTGGATGCTCTTAGCCTTGGGTTAGGTGACAACATACCTGCTCGAGTGTGTATGGTTAGCACCACTGAAAATCAGTGGGTGACAGAAATTGAGCAGCAAGGTCAGAGCTATAGCCATCAGCAAGTAGAATTTGAATATTATTCAGCCTTGCGTCAATTAGGTTTAGATATCGATTTTATTTCACCCAAACATAACATGTCTGTTTATGATCTGGTGATCGTACCCACGCTGACTATTATTGACGATGCCTTTATAGACGCCTGCAAAGAGTCTGATGCGGTGTTTGTATTTGGACCACGTTCCGGTAGCAAAACACAGGAATTTCATTTAGCACCAAACCTCGGGCCAGGTAAGCTGCAATCTTTGCTGCCTGTTAAAGTGCTGTCGGTTGAAACTATTCGTGGTGATATCGATGAAGACTTGTTTTACCAGGGGAATACTTTTAGAAGTAACAGATGGCGTGAAGAGTTGCAGCTCCAAGATGGATGTGAAGTGGTGGCCCTATACCACGACAACAAACCGGCTATGGTAAAACAGGCCAATGTTTATTATTCGGGGACCTTGACCTGTAATAATTTTCTGGTGGAAATGCTGAATGATATTGTTACTGGATTAGGCATTGAAACCTACCGATTACCTCAGGACGTGCGTTTGGCACAGCGAGGCGAATACGGTTTTGTATTTAACTATTCAGACAAAAACGTGGTTCTGGATCCCCTGGCAGATAAGACCTTTGTTATAGGCGCTAAGGAGCTGCCTGCTTATCAATACGCGGTGTTTGAACGTTAAAAATAAGGTCGCTTCGCTGACATGGAGCGACCTTGCTAATTTAAAATAGGCGGCTCTATTTTACTAACTTATTATGGTCTACTTTAGAGATGCCATCACGACTCCCCCTGGCCAATACTCGTTGATTGTCGTTATGGTTGATATGTTTTCATTGTGACACTCATCTAGCCCTCTCTTTTATGTAAATTGTTTGGAGGATTTAAGGCACAGCAGACAATAAATACCGCAGAATTTGATATGGTTGCTGTGGGACGTTCAATCGCCCCACATTATAAAAGTCTTAATATGATCCAGGCGTTAAACAAATATGGAATATAATCACGAACATAAAGCCGACCGAATAGGCTGGATCAGAGCGGTCGTATTGGGTGCCAATGACGGCATCGTCTCAACGGCAAGTTTGGTTGTGGGGGTAGCCGCAGCCAACGCGGCCCCAAACAATCTGTTGTTAATTGGTGTGGCGGGTTTGGTGGCCGGAGCCATGTCTATGGCCGCCGGCGAATATGTCTCGGTCAGTTCACAAACGGATATCGAACACGCTGAGCTGGCGCTAGAAAAACGCCATATTGAAAAGAACTGGGCCCTGGAAGAGCAAGAGCTGGCTGGCATTTATCAGGATCGCGGTCTAGATCACAATTTGGCCAAGCAAGTGGCCAAGCAGCTGATGGCTGAAGATGCACTGGGCAGTCATGCCCGGGATGAATTAGGCTTAACTGACCTGGCCCAGGGCAATCCTTTACAAGCCGCGCTATTTTCAGCCCTTTCATTTGCCGCAGGGGCCTTATTGCCATTGCTGGCGATAGTGCTGTTTGATGGCCAATGGCTTATCCCCGCAGTGGCGCTTATCTCATTATTAGCCCTAGCGGCTTTAGGGATTGTGTCTGCCAAGGTGGGGGGCGCGTCTAAACGTAAAGGGGCGATACGGGTTTTGTTTTGGGGTGCATTAGCCATGCTGGTTTCGATCGGTGTCGGCCAATTATTTGAAATGGCCTTTTAGCATCTTTGTGTGGCCAGTGATTTGAATGCAAACATGATGAGCAGGCTTGGGTCTCCGCCTTCTCACCATGTTGGGCACTAAGCGGTAACTACAGGCTTAGAGTGATCCTGTTTCTGCCATCAGATTTGGCGCGGTACAAAGCCGTGTCGGCAGCACAAATCAAGGCTTCGGTGGTGCGGTATTGGCCACTGTGTTCACAGGCAATGCCCTGGCTAACACTGACCCGAAAGTTGGTGGGTAGCCCTATATCATTAAAATTCAGGGTATTGATCTGCTGTTGAATACGTTTGGCGACCACCTCGGCATTGGCAGCGTGGCAGCGGGGCAAAATCACCGCAAATTCTTCACCACCATAACGCGCCGCCAAACTGTCTTGTGAGGGTAAACAATCCTCGATGGTTTTGGCGATTTTTTGCAGACACTTGTCACCGTTTACATGGCCGAACTGATCGTTGAACAATTTAAAATAATCCACATCAATCAAGATCAAGCTGATGGGCTGGGCGCTAGTGATGTTTTCATTCCAGCTTTTATCCAGAGTTTTTTCGAGATTAAAACGATTCGCCAAACCGGTTAAATGGTCGGTGCTGGCCAGTTTGCGTAGTTCACTGTATTCGGCTTTATGTTTAGTCAGGTCATGCAATACCCCAACATAAAGCGGGGTAGAGTCGGTCAACGACGCTGGCAAACATGACACCGATAAATCCGCCTCTAACCAGGTGCTGTCTGGGCGATTCAGCAGTATTTCTTTGGGGCCGTGATTAAGGGGCATGTCGCGGTTATCCTGCCAGTTCAGAAAAAGATATTCATATTGCTCGCGGTAGCGGTCGTGTAAAAAATGAAACCACTTTTGCCCGACTAACGCTTCTTGGGGGGCACCAAAAAACTTGGCTGCCAAGGGGTTGATCATCTCTATAACACCTTGGGCATTGACGATAAAAATACCTTCGGCAATCACATTGACCATGTTAGCAAAAGCACCCATTTTTTGATTTAACAGCGGTATGGACAATTTCTGAAGCATAGAAATCGTGTCATCATTTGTGTGTTTGTTATGTTTATCTGCATTAGGTTTTGACATCTTAATTCCCGTGAGTCTGTAGGACTGCAATTGGATGACAAACACTTTACTTAAAAGGTACCGCCTTAACCTTCTGGTAATCTTCTGATTTTAACTTATTGTTTTTAAATGGGTATTTAGGTCTTGGGGAAGGTTTTTTTACTGGCCTAAGTAATGGTGTTAAGGCTTTTTTAATAAAGAGAGAGCGATGGGGTTATAGATTTTAAATAAAAATGCTGGCAAATAATGCCAGCATTTTGGGAGTGTTAGTTAATACGACTGCTTACGATGGATGTCCTCGTAAATCTCTCGTAAATCTTCTCAATTAAAATTTACTACGAAGGGACATTTTTAATCCTGGGATCAGCGCTAATAATGGCGTTGTCGAGGTCTTCGGCATCCCGTTTTATGAGGGTAAGTCTGATATCGATATCTTGGGTATTTTTACAATTATTGGTAAAAGTGATGATATTACCCTCACCATTTATCAAAAAATCCCAGTTGGTATCTGGAGTACAATCTTGTGGTACTTGTTGTAAAGCACCAAAAAAAACATAGGGCTCTGTCGTAATATCGGTATCCAGAGTAAAGATTGCCATACCTGAGGCGTTGAAGGTTACCGTAATATCTTGCTCCCATTGATTGTTAGATGAGTTATAAAACTCAACCACAGGTTGACCGGCTACAGTTGCGACGCGGGTTTGCACAGTTATAATTATCGGGAACATATTTTCTCCAGTTGTTGATTATTATTGAATTAAAATTGGTAATTGTTTACTTGCATTTTTTCTAACTTATCCACAAAATCCTGCACTGCACTTAAATTACCCAAGCAATCTTGTGCTCGCACATAAGGCAGCAATAACTCATAGCTGCTGTTATCGATGATAATGGGCTCCAAGATAGAAATAGCCTGCTGACAGGCATCAAGTTTGGCGTCTTTGCCATCAACAGCTTGTCTCTTCACACTCTGATTATTGACCGCTTGCTTGGCTTGAGCGAGATAAGTATTGCTTAATGATGCCCGCAACATACTATTTTCCGGTCGATTATTGACTAACTCCTCTAACCGGGTTTTTGCTAATATGATGGCACTTTGTGCCAAATCCCAATAGCCGTTGATTTGGTAGCTTTTTATAATATTTGCTATGAAAGACGAGGATTTTTCAGCCCCGCTCAATACTTTTTTAAACTCTTCAAGACTGACAGGCGATACTGAGGATCCACTGTGGATGATTTTGGCCAGATAATGGTGAAAGGCGTTAGCAATGATTAAATTTACCTGCCAAACCTGATTAGAGAAATCCTGCCTTAATAGGGTATTCAGGTGGATTCTGGACGACAAAATGGCTTTGTTAGCCGCTATATAATCGCCCATGTAATATAGAATGTTGGCCTGGTTAAGGTAGGAATAGGCCAAGCTTTCTAATAAATCGCCATTAGACGAAAGGGTTGCTAGTAAGGCTAAAAGAATAGATTGTACTTCTTGTCTGGTTTGCGCGGCTTTCTGCAAATTGCCTAACTGTTCTTCGGTTTCTGCTAGCCATTCCTTTGTGTCGGCTATATAGGAATGGGATATATCATCTTTAGGCAGGGCATCAACAATTTTATATTGAATGGTAAGTGCCGCTTCGAAAGCATTCTTAGCGTCAATTTGTCGCTGCAATTTGGTATTAATGGCCCCGATAGCCAAGTAAGCATAGGAAAGCTCCCACTGCGCCTCTAAATTATCCGGCGCTAAATTGAGCATGGCCTGGCTGTAATTGAGATAAAGCTGAAAAAATGTTTTGCCCTCAATGAAAGCGGCTTTATCCATTGCCAGTTGCCCGAGCCAAAAGGCATTGGCGCCTATGGTTTTAAGTAATTCCAGATTCTCTGGTTGTTCTTGATATAGTCTATCCAGTATCACTTTAGCGGAGACAAAGGCTTGCATAGCTTCGTCGGTTTTAGCCCGTGAGTAGGCCACTTCCCCCATGGCACTCAACGTTTGTGCATGCTGAAAGTGTGCTTTAAAGTTTAAGACTGGGTCAGCTAAAAAAAATAGTGCCGACTCTGCTTGCTGATCATCCTGGTTACTAAAATATTCCAGGGCTTTGTTGCTGATACCATCGAGTAAGTCCATGCGTTTTACGCTGCGCAGTTTGTCGGCAAATTCTCCTACCATAAAACCTAAGAGGCTTTCGGCGTCGAGGCGCTTTTGCTGAGCGAAGACTTCGGCTTGTTGGCTTTTTACGCTCATAAAGATGGCGGTTAAGGTTAATACACATAACAGGGTAATAGTGGTGCGGGTCAACCAGCGCTTGGTGTTCACCCGTTGTTGTGAGGCCTTGATTAGGGCAAGTTCATCCCTGTCTAAAGTAAATACCGAGTTGCCTGCCAGGCTTTGGGCTTCGTGTAAGGGTTTACCCTGGGCCAATAAATAGGCAGAGCTTTTGCCTTCGCTTAACCAGCGTTCGGTTACCCGTTGCAAACGACTCTTTATTTCTAAGCCGTCTTGATGGTCGGCTATCCATTCATTGGCTCTGGGCCAACGGCGCAGCAGCGCCTCGTGAGCGAGACTAAAACAGGCCTCGTCATTTTGCAGGTGTGAAACAAACAAACGGCTGTCGACCAAGGCCTGTACAAATTCATTTTGGCTGGTGCCCTGCAATTGTGACCAGCGGGCTGCGCGGCTGGTGATGGTTTCGCCATCCGGGCTTAGGGTGACTAATAAGGATAATACATAAGCTAATTGGCTTTGATGTTTAAGGGGGAGTTGCTGGTAAACTTCTTCGGCTTTTTTACCGATAGCACCTTCAATACCACCTAAAGCGGTGTATACCGAAAATTGCAGTTCGTTGTCTTCACTGCGCCGCAAATATAACTCTTGCAAGGAGTATTGCAGCATCGGCAGTGAATCGGGATTATTGGCGGCTTCTGCACATAAAATTTCATCCAGTGGGGTCGCGCTTTGTGGATCTGTTGACCAGCGTAGATTGGCCGCCACTGCCGGTAAGCGGATCATTTGCATAAGCTCAGGGCGTTGGGGGTGCATCAAATCAAAATGGGCCCCATTGGCCTTGCCGGCCATTAAACTGGGTTGATTGACCACCAGGGGGTAAAAATCATTGCGACAGGCGCTGAATACCATAATGCAGCCAGAGGTGGCCAGGCTTTCAATGACCTGTAAAAATAATGCTCGTTCTTCATCACTGAAAAGGGGAGATGACAGCAGCACTTCCAGACGGTCAATAAACAAGAAAAAATGCGGTCTGGCAAAAGGGCTAATGGTTTCGTTTAAGGCCTGTTGGCAGAGCGTGATCACCTCCTGACTATTGGTTTGTAGTTTTTCAGCGACTATATCCGCGCTCAAACCCGCAAAAACCGGTTGTTCGTCACAATCCCAATCGAGTAGCGCTGAGGCCAGATCGATAAACAGTCGGGCATGGCTGACATCGGCGAAATCCAGGCTGGTATAAGAAAGCACACCTATGCCGTCGTAGCCATTGTGTTGCAATAGCTTGGGCAACAGGCCCGCGTTAATCAAAGATGATTTACCGCTGCCGCTGGGGCCTAAGATCAAACAAAAGGCCCGGCCAAAAGTGACTTGCGCTGAGATGCGTTCAAGTAAGGTGGCAATTTGCTGATTACGACCAAAAAATACCTGAGCATCATCGGGCTCAAAGGCACTCAAACCAGGAAAGGGAGAGTCACCTTGCCAATCATTTTGCTCGGCTTTTAGGTCATCATCTAGGGGGAAACTAAGCTCGGCAACAATGCGATAACCGCGCTTACGAATGGTTTCGATGTATTTAGGCGAGCTGGGTTTATCGTCAAAGGCTTTACGCAGTTGATTGATGGCTTTGTGCACTGGATTGTCACCAATGTCAGTATTGCCCCAGCATTGAGCGGCAATATCGTCGGCACTGAGTACCACATTCTGTTGTTGGCACAGTAACAGCAATACATCCATGGCCTTAGGCTCAAGTTGCTTGATGTTATCCCCACTGCGCAGGCTGTTGGTGGTGGGTGAAACTTGCCAATCACCGATAAAAAATAAAGTGGCCATTTTATTCACGTTCTTATTGTACCCATTCATTCAGCGCGCTGGCTGAAAACAGAAGTTGGGCCCCCAAATGGGTTGCATTAATTTGGGAGAATGACGTTTTTGTATGTGGGTAGTTTTTACGCCGCAGGCACCGCGTAACTTCCAATACTATACCTGAATATACTTGATAATTAAGTACTTATCACCGCTTTGTTGCCGCTGTGGCATTTTTGATTCTGCATAACTTATTAAACAAATCTACTGGGGTAACTTCAACATAAGCACGGTTGTGCGCATTATTTTGATGGGCGCCGGTGAAGTTACAGGCTAAAAATCCGCTGGAAGCTGCTAGAATTGCCCACCAAAATGCCTGGGCTACTGTCAGGGCACTGCTTGTCTGGCATTTCTTGCGCTTAGCAAGGCATAAACAATAAATCACCTGTGGGTGGAGTGGATCGTTCTGAATACTAAAAATCTTGATGTGATCGTATTAGGTGCCGGCGCGGCCGGATTATTTTGTGCTGCCCAAGCGGGCAAACGCGGGCGCAGCGTGGCGGTGCTGGATCATGCCAAACGCATAGGCGGCAAAATTCTTATGTCGGGCGGTGGGCGCTGTAACTTTACTAATATGTATGCCGCCCCTGAGAATTTCCTGTCTGATAACAAACACTTCTGTAAATCGGCGTTAAGCCGTTACACCCAGTGGGATTTTATTGGCTTAGTCGCCGAATACGGCATCGCCTATCACGAGAAAACCCTGGGCCAGCTATTTTGTGACGACAGCGCCAAAGACATTCTGAATATGCTGCTTAGCGAATGTGACAAAGCCGGAGCCAGTGTCACTAAAGAATGTGAAGTGCTAAGCGTTGCGAAAACCGCCACTGGTTTTACCTTACAAACCAGCAAAGGCCAATACCAGTGCCAGTCATTGGTTATCGCCACAGGCGGGCTGTCGATCCCCAAACTAGGCGCTAGCCCTTTTGGTTACAAACTGGCCGAACAATTTGGTTTACGTGTTAAACCCACCCGGGCCGGATTAGTGCCCTTTACGCTGCACGAGCAAGATAAAAACGTATTGGCCGAACTAAGCGGTATTTCTCTGGATGCCAGCGCCAAAAGCAATGGCACCAGCTTTAACGAAAATATTCTGTTCACCCATCGCGGCTTAAGTGGCCCAGCGGTATTGCAAATTTCCTCATTTTGGCAGCCGGGTGAGGCGGTGGAGTTTGATTTATTCCCCCATGGCGATTTACTGGCCTTGTTACAACAAACCCTGCAAAACCAGCCGGATGTCTTGTTAAGTACCGCCTTGGCAAGCCATTACCCGAAACGTTATGTGCAAGCCGCGCTCCCTTATTTGGGTTTAGAAAATAAACCGTTAAAACAATATCAGGGCAAACAACTCAGTGAAGTGACCCAAGCCTTTCACCAGTGGCAGTTAAAACCCAATGGCACCGAAGGCTATCGCACCGCCGAGGTGACTCTGGGCGGGGTCGATACCGATGAGTTGTCATCTAAAACTATGATGGCCAAGGAAGTCGAAGGTTTGTATTTTATCGGTGAAGTGATGGACGTCACTGGCTGGTTAGGGGGCTACAACTTCCAGTGGGCCTGGAGTAGCGGCTGGGTGGCCGGGCAGGTAGTTTGATTGTGTAGGTATACATAAAAAAATGAGACAATCCATTTATAAAAGAGACAAAGTTAAGTTTGTCTCTTTTTAGTTATAAAAATTATGTGACAAAAATTGCGTGTATTTTGAATAAAAGATCTAAGTGATTTCAGCCATTAGCTTACTTTAATTTAATCGACTGTTTGAGGTACAAAAAGATACCTTTCATCTGCTCTTCCCCCGCAGTTACCCAATTAAATATTTAGCGATGGATACTATGCTACATGGCACATAAAGCTTGGACATCCTCACCCTTCCTTA
Organism: Paraglaciecola sp. IT1134; assembly: GCF_058068185.1. Lineage (NCBI taxonomy): Bacteria > Pseudomonadati > Pseudomonadota > Gammaproteobacteria > Alteromonadales > Alteromonadaceae > Paraglaciecola > Paraglaciecola sp. IT1134. The sequence goes on from NZ_CM176486.1 coordinate 414,802, forward strand.
TTAGTTGCAGTTGGCTGCTCTACTACTATATTTTTAGTATTCTGTGCCGGTGGTGTTGATTCTGCGCTTTGTTCGTGAGCCTTGATCGCTGTCGCGCATTCTTCTTCATCTACCATTACGCCAAGCCCGCTCCACAAAGCATAGAAGCAGGCACCAACGATACATGACACTATCAATGGCATTAAGAAAGATCCGCTCTTTGAGGGCTTATCGTAGTCCTTAAAATAAACACCTAATTGACTGTGCTCGATCCCTCTGAATTTGTAATGTTTATACCCCCAAAATAATAAGTAGGCTATAAACGAGGCGGCTATTCCTACGATTGGCCAATATAGAGATTCCTTAGTCTGACATATTTGATACTCATGTTTCCACGAGCCAAATTTCCCACTGAACACTGCGACAAAAAAGGCTGTCAGAGCAATAAATATCTGCATAAATAACTTAAATGTGTCGTGACTCTTTTCGAGGGTAAAATGGATATGATGACTGGTGTTGATGTAACGCTGCTGATTTAACGCGCTCCAATGCGAAAAAGCTTCTTTTACACTGTCAGGTGATCCAGTAGCACTATCTTTCGCTGGAAATTTGCCTAGTTGATCACAGATATTTGATTCGAGAGTTGCAAACCTGTTTGTATTTTCCATTCGTGCTGCTTCATCCTTATCCTTTGTTTGCCGGAGTCTTAGTACCTCTAAAAATTTGTTCAACATAGCCAGCTTTCCCTACTCGTTGATTACGGTGTCTCTTAAACTTCCAAATTTTTTGACTAGGGGGTCACCAGAGATTTTAGTTAAATAAACAATAGTCTGCGTTAATTGAAGATTCAAGTTACCCCGCAAGTCCAATATATACAGTGCAGCAATTAAATGCCCGGAATCGGAAAGGATAATCCAGATTATGTTTATTGAATAACGTTATGACCGTTAACCAAGTCTTGGCTTTTACGCGGGACTTTTCTAAATGGAAGAACGTATTCCTATATCAAACCTTCGGAGCCGCGCCGAAGAGATGCTTGCTTTGGGTCTGAAATGGTCAAATAAGCTAAAATCTTCAAAGTACCGCAACTGTTACGTTTCGGATAAAAGCAAGGTATAGAAGATGTACATTGGCATTGAGCGTTCTGCACCGACCGCCAAGTTAATCACGCTGTACAATTTTGTATTATCAAATCGGGTATTACGCTAATACCAATAAATTTAATAACATCAACGTGTTAATTTTGTCTTCTTTTTAATTACATCACTAGGTTGATTTTATGGCCAATTTTACTGGGGTAGCAGACTAGATTGTCTTCGTTTTAAATCTACGAATACATGATTGACAAGAGATAATTAGAGCGAACAAATTGTTTCTTGTGATCCTGCGGTTAACTGTAATGGTTTAGTATATCCGCCTGTAATAAGGGGGCACAATTAGATCAACATATGCTCTTTCAAATAGCCGAACAATTAGAACAGTGGGATCTTCCCTACCAAATTGACCTATCCATTTATGCGCAAATTGAGAATGCCGGTTTACGCGAGCACATTGCGCGGGTGGGCAAAGTTCTATTTCATCGCGCGCTTTAGGCTGGTATTTTATCGCCGAAGTGGTGCACGTTACCGGCTAGCCGGTGGCTAAATGGTAATTACAGGTTTCTGGTTATGCACTTTACGAGATGTCAGCATTTGCTGGATCGCCAGTGCACTGTTTTTCAATGTGCGTTTTTGGGTTTCATAATCGACATGAACGATACCAAAGCGTTTTTCATAACCCTCTGCCCACTCAAAATTATCCATCAAACTCCAGACAAAATACCCCTTAATATTGACACCTTGTTTGATGGCTTTCATGACGGCATCCATATGGGTTTGTAAATAGCGAATACGTTGTTGGTCATTAATCTGGTTATTTTCTATGACATCGTCGCTGGCCAGGCCATTTTCAGTAATTAATATGGGCGGTAGAGCGTAATCGTTATGCATTTGTACCAGTAAGTCGCACAGTCCTTGGGGATATACTTCCCAACCCATAGCGGTAACCTCTTTGCCTTGTGCCGGTGGCAATTGTTCAGGATCGTCAGTGCTATCGTCGCGACACACATTACGCGTATAATAATTAACCCCTAAATAGTCTATGGCATAAGAAATAATACCCATATCGCCGTCGTGTATTTCAGGCTGATGGTCAGCGGGCAAACTCTCTAATAAATCAGGATACAGGCCTGCCAACAGTGGGCGAATATACCAATCGTTAAAATGAGTATGGGCTAGTTCTGTCGCTCGCTGATCGGCGATAGATTCGCTGGCTGAATAAAACGGTGTAAAGTTTAAGACGATACCATTTTCAGTATTTGGACTTAATCGGTCAAGCACCTCCATCGCCAAGCCGTGAGCCAACAACAAGTGATGGATCGCCTTTTTGCCATATTGTTTACCGACCTTTCCTGGGGCGTGTACGCCAATTTCGTAACCTAAATAGGCACTGCAAAACGGTTCATTTAAGGTTGCATAGGAAAAAACTCGATCACCAAATGCTTTACAAACGACTTCAACGTATTGAGCAAACTGATAAGAGGTCTCTCGATTCAACCAGCCGCCGTTGTCTTCGAGTGACTGGGGTAGATCCCAGTGGTATAAAGTCACATAAGGCTTTATACCACGAGTGTTAAGCTCGTCAAGAATATCGATGTAATAGGTCAAGCCATTTTGATTCACTGAGCCATCGGTATTCATCACCCTGGGCCAAGAAATCGAAAATCGATAGGCATCAACATTTAACGATGCAATCATTTCTATGTCTTCACGCCAGTATTTAATGTGTTCGCAAGCTAATAGACCATGGCTGGCATCACGTATGGCACCGGGCTTTTGGCAAAAAGTGTCCCAAATACTGGGTTCTCGGTGGTCTGCGCCCCCTTCAATTTGAAAAGAAGATGTAGCGACTCCTATGGTAAATGTCGGATCTGCAAACGCAGAATCCGGCGAAATCTTTATATCCATAAGACTATTACTTTCCTAAACAATTAAAATTAAGTAGGCAGACAGGTTGTGGTTTCTCGATACACCTGAGACGGTGTCATTAACGCCAAACCCTGTTTGCACACTGCTTTGCAATGAGAAATATTTCACAATAATACCACTTGTGTAAGCGCTTTTATAACGTGGATATATCTGACTTCATAAACTCTATTTGGGATTATTACAGAGCAAATTACGCCTGAGTTGTCCTAACTACTGTTTATGTCTGGGCTGTCGTTCAACCCTGCGATCAATCTTGTTTTGTATTGCACATGTAAGGTTGGGCTCTTGGTCCTACAGATTACCTATGTAAGCGCTTTCACGGAATGTTACGGATTCTGTCAATGTAATTCAAGTGTTTTTATTTTGTTAATGATACTGTGGGTGAATTATTGATTGAGTCTTGATGTATGCAAATGAAAGCGCTTACAATGAATTTACCGTTCAATCTGTCCAACCAAGAGTAGCCAGTATGAAATCTAATCCCGCATTAAACTTTACTCTCATCATTTCACTGGGTGGATTTATATTTGGTTTTGATGCTTCGGTTATCTCAGGCACCCTTGGTTTGGTTAGTACTGAATTTAGTCTGTCCCCCTGGCAGCAGGGATGGATAGTCGGGGCACCTACTTTAGGGGCAATACTGGCAACCTTCCTTGCGGGTTATGTCTGTGACGCGATCGGTAGGCGGAATACCCTGATGATCATTGCCTTGCTTTACCTTGTGAGTGCTATTTTCTCTGCGCTTTCGTCAACGTTTATGATGCTGGTGGCTGCTCGTTTTATCGGGGGTTTAGCATTTTCTTGTTTAATTATCGCGCCTATGTATATCGCCGAAATTAGTCCCGCGAAGAGCCGAGGGAAAATGGTTTCGATCAATCAGTTAAATATTGTATTCGGTTTGTCAGCTGCTTATTTTGCAAACTACTACATATTGCAAATCAGTCACCTAGATGCTCAGTGGGTGGCTGATCTTGGTCTTGCCACACACACCTGGCGCTGGATGCTTGGGCTGGAAGTTGTGCCGGCCCTGCTTTATTTCGGCCTATTATTTACTATTCCTAAAAGTCCTCGCTGGCTGGTGGTTAAGGGGCGTGATGCACAGGCCAGGTTGGTCTTGCAGCGTTTAAACCCAAGACACAATGAAACTCAAATCGATCTGTGTCTACAGGATATAAAAGACAATACAGGCAAAGGCCAACCGTTAGCAAAGCGGCTAACTGAATTATTTGGTCCATCACTAAGATTTGCGGTCATGATAGGACTTATTGTAGGTATTGCTCAGCAATTATCCGGGGTAAATGCGATTTACTTTTACGCCCCCAGCATCTTTGAGCAAAGTGGTGTCGGTACGGATGCCGCTTTTTCCCAGGCGATCTGGGTTGGTCTTATTAATATACTCTTTACGGTTGTCGCCATGTTGCTGATCGACCGTATCGGCCGTAAGCCCTTGTTGCTTGGTGGTCTTATGGGCGTAATCATTAGTATGGGCATTTGTGCCATTGGCTACTATCAGGCCAGTTATGTTCTCACCGCAGACACTCTAACCCAATTGCAAAATGTATTGGGGCATAACCAATTAAACAGTTTGCAGAATATTATTTTTGATAATGATGTCAGTTTTAAAACTGCTGTCATAAATATATTGGGAGAGCAGCAATTCCAGAGCAATCAAGGGGCTATTATTCAAGCGGCAGCTAACCTTAATGCGACTCTGATTTTATTTGGTATTCTGGCATTTGTGGCCTCATTTGCATTTTCACTTGGCCCTGTTATGTGGGTGTTATTTTCTGAAATTTTCCCGAACCATATCAGAGGCCTCGCCGTGTCGTTAGTTGGTGTTATCAATAGCTTGGTCAGTTTTATGGTACAGGTGATTTTCCCCTGGGAGCTGGCGACTATGGGAGCGACATTTACCTTTGCTTTTTATGCAGGCTGTGCATGTGTCAGCCTGTTTTTGGTATGGCAAAAACTCCCAGAAACTAAAGGAAAATCCCTGGAACAACTAGAACGGGATCTCATTGGCCCTGCAATGGTTAAAGGGGCCGTATGATTAAATGGGGGTATTAAGTGCAGGGCGCATCACCTTTACATTTCAGCTTTAAATTACTGGGGCCAAAAAACTGTTTTAGCGAGATAATGAGGCGACCTTTAAGGCCAATCTACTATTCCAATTTTATTTTGTGTTTGTTTTTTTGTTGGCTTAGCGATTAATAGCAAAATGCTCCCTCCATCAATATGCTTAACTTAGCTTTTTTGATGGGCTTAATTTGGTTGATGAAAACCAGTTCAAAGATATGCATGGCCTGATGTGGCAATTTAATTAGGCGATGCACCAGGCGATGGATTACAACATCAAACTGCCAACGCAATGTAAATTATCACCCACTGATTTTAAGGCTCATTAAAAGAAGATGCACCACTGCCTCAGAGGTGTGAAGGGTTGTTAGTCAGCCTTAAGTTGATTGACATACGTGTGCTCAATAAACCTCAGAAAACAGAATTGAAAAAGGCACAGTCAGGTTTGCCGCCTTTCTTAGCTATGACAATCTCAAACAACAATTTAACTATTTTGGCGACCAATGGCAGTTTCACAGGATCTGTTTTAAGCACCTGAAATTACAAACGACTAGAGCTTGCTCACACTTTTTGAACACGCTCTAAGTTTATATCTTTGCCCAAGTGTTTTTCTACATATAGGGGGTGTTTGTGAATACAAAATCAAACTATAAAACGGCTGACTTCTCCCGATAATAATTTTGCAACCGAGTCTAAACTACTGGCGGTCTGCTTTAACAAGGCCGCATTTTCATTTGTGCTATGGTAGGTTTGTTGGATATTTATGATATTTCGATTAACTTCATCTACGGTCGCTGACTGCTCTTCGGTTGCTGCTGCGTTCTGTAAATTCATATCACTCAATTGTGATGACTGACTGGTAATATTTTCTAATTGAGCGAGTACGCTTTGGAATCCTACAACCGTTTGATTTGTTGATTCCTGACTACTGAGCATTGCTTGGACTGCTTGTTTACTGCGGCTTTGCAACTGCTCTATCATTCCTTTAATACGCGCAGTAGACTCAGCCGTTTTTTTCGCTAGGGAGCGCACTTCATCAGCGACAACTGCAAACCCACGTCCTTGCTCACCGGCACGGGCAGCTTCAATAGCCGCATTTAGGGCTAATAAGTTGGTTTGATCTGCTACGCCATTAATCACATCCAAAATGCCACCAATCTCATCGCTATCATCTGCTACCAACTGAATGATGCGTTTTGATTGGTCAATCTCATTTGAAAGTTTGGTCACATCTTCACTCGCTTCGTTAACGAGTCGCTCTCCGCTATTTGCAGCTTCATGTGCCAGTCTAGACTTTTCTGCCGTGCCCGCGCAGTTGGCCGCCACTTCTTGCACGGCGGCTTCCATTTCATTAATAGCTACGGCCACCTGATCTGTCTGGCTCAAGCCTGAACGAACCTCGTCGTCTACGGTGTTAGTGATGTTCAGAATTTCAGACACTATCTTAGTGAGGTCACGGCTGGCGTCTCCTACATTGGTCGTTAGCGATGCCACATGTGTAACCATTTCATTGAAATCAGCAGCCAATATACCTAATTCATCCGTGCTCAGCTGTTTAGCTCGGGAGGTAAGATTTGACTGCTGTTGCACTTCCATCATCGCCTGTGAAAGAGAATTAATTTGCCTACCAATTTGACGCAGCAAAAACAGACTCAGACTTAAACTAATAATTAAAGTCACAGTGGAAAGGGCGATAAGCCATTGCAAGTTCCCCACAGCATCCGCTTTTGCGTTTTCTATAGATTGGATCAGCTGTTCAGCGAGTAGGTTTTCAAATTTTTTCAATTGATTGATTCGACCTGTCGCGACCTTAAACCACTGGGTTGCCGCAATCCCAAAATTATCTTGCTGTTGTAAAGCAATCTTGCGTATGCGCTCTACTTCATCAACATCCTGTCCCGTTACAATCTCATCAAGCGCTTTTGATTGCTCTTGTGATGCAAAATCCAAAAACACATTCAGGTAAGTAGTTTGTTCTGATAAGAGTGTAATAAACTTTTGAAAATCTCCTTTTGAAAATTGACCTGTAGAAAAAGTATTGCTTAGCACCGCCCGTTCAATACCCGCTCGTTCTTTACTCTGCAAGAAATTCAAATAAGCAGAAATTTGGTTGCTGATGCGGGGCTCATCAATGGTTGTAGAAATAATACTGCTAATACTTAACAAAAAAGCATTTGTTGAGGTGTAGTAACTAATAGCTTCGCCAACGGGGAGTGTTTTCTGGCGAACATCCCGGCGCATATCACCAAGCTTTTTAAAGCGTTGTGCTAAAGATGAAAGCAAAGAGGAAAGCCGCTGGTCATAATTTTCACGTTTAAGCTGACCAACCAACTGTTGATAATTATTTAATTGAAGATCAGTAGCAATTAGTTGAGTGTTTAACTCTGTTTCAAATTTCAGGCCTTTTGAACCAAGGTAACCCGCCGAAAAGCCCCGTTCTTTCTGCAGTTCGTGCACCAATTGACTAGCTGCTGTTGCCAGGTTTCCTAATGTTTGGGCCTGTTGCATAGAAGTAAGCACTTGATAATTTTTAAACACCCCATTCAAAATAAAAATTAATGCTAAAATTAAAGGTGTCAACGCTAAAAAAAGCAGTTTGTATCGAATTGACAAATTTCTTAAAAAAACCATATATATCCTTTCAGCCTACTCTAGGCAAAAATTTGCGCTTGTATTAAACGTTGAATTTATAAAATAACCATCTTAACCATTACCTTTAATCGAACAGGCATTCAAACGATACACGGTTAGCCCTTTATAAACATCACTTCAATCGCTCATGTTAGACGAAAGTTCTAGAAAAAAAGGTCTATTAATCTATTTTGATGACAGCCTGCCCCCTTAAATAAACATGATAATTACAAAATAAACATTTAATTAACATTACTGGGAGGGATCGAATCAACAGAACTAGATCAGCAGGAGTTCCATTTTAGTTTCTCCCGAGTACATTAGGTAAGTTTGGTAAACGCAATAGATTATATTTGCCCTTAAAAAATATGTTAGTTATAGGCAAAATTAATACCTATGGTTTTGTTTAAAGGCGTTGATAGCTCACAAATTGAATTATGAAGAAACGGGAAAGTGTGACGCTTCGAAAATAAAAAAAGTTAAGCCTGAACTTATAGCGGGTTTTAATTCAAAGAATGTCATTCACTTTTTGCCCTGCAGTATCCGCTACTCTTACAAAAAGCACTAGCCGACCTTGCAGGGGTAGTATTGGCGTTTTATCGGTTCGATCGGCTGCTATATAACAATGGCTGCACCCTTAAGCGCACACCGTTTCGCCAAATTATTCCCGCGCCGGAAACTCCTTAATATACAAATCATGTTTCGAATAGGGGATCTCGATTTCATGCTGTTTAAACAGCCTAAAAATTTCACAGTTTAATATATCTACTACTCGGCCTCTCAATGCTGGCTTGTCGATCCATACGAGTAATTCAAACTCTAGGGCAGAGGCGCCATAGCGGCGAAAGCGCACTCGAGGTTCAGGATCCAGGCAGACGTATTCTTTTTCTGCCAAGGCGATTTGCATCAGCACCGCTCGCACCAGGTCGATGTCCGCGTTGTAGGCGATGCCAATGGGTATCCTGCAGCGTGACTTTTCATGATGGCCGCCTGATTCGTTGATGATTTTCGAGTTGCCCATGACCGAATTTGGAATAGTCACTTCAACATCTTCCCGGGTTAACATGCGGGTGCTGCGCATACCAATATGGGTTACTTCACCGCGCTCGCCGGAATCGAGCACAATATAGTCACCGATTTTATAGGGCGCATCGGCCATTATAAACACCCCGGAAAACAAGTTAGCCAAGGTGTCTTTTGCGGCAAAACCCACCGCAATCCCCACTATGCCAGCCGATGCTAACCAGGCTGTCATGTCAACTCCCCAGCCTGAGAACACAAAGTACACGGCCAAAACGAGAATGATAATATTGATAAGATTAAGAAATAGCGGCAGGGTTTTATTATTGATCGCATTAAGGCGTTTGGGGTTTCTGGCTATGCTGATCAACAATACCCGGTTGGCCCGCAGCAAAAAGACCGACCAGATAATAATCGCCAGGGATTGCAGGATGGCAAAGATGATGTGTTGATAGGTCACTGCAGGGCTCAAAATAAGCGTCGCACTGGCAAAGCCAATCAGTAAAAAACTGAAATACACCGGAGAATGAAGTAACTCTAAGAAGTGATTATCCACATTCACCTGGCTGGAAGTCATCAGTCTTTTTAAACCCGCGATAACGACGTATTTAAAGATCGACGCAATCACAAATGAAAACACGATAACTACCGTCGCCTGGGTATGAGGATCTTGGCCAAAGGTATTTAATAATGGGGCAATAGCGGCTTGAAATTGCTCGAACATGTTTGGTTTCCACAGGTATATAAGCTCAAAAGTATAACTGAATCGTGCATTGAAAGCAGTTGCACGTTAGTCGTAGTGCAGTGACTATGTTCTCATGGTGTATAGGGCTCCCTTAAAAGACCGCTACGTTTTTACTTTTATCGGCAAGCAGCCGATAACAGCAAAATAAAATGGCTGCTGTGACTTTTTCCTATGCGGGGAAGTCTATTAACCACTATCTAGTCTATCGCGCGTTGTGAAAACTCCCTCGCCCTAGACCCTATACCGAGGAATCATACCTGTGTCTGTGCCCATAAAAACCCGTTCTTTGCCCTTTGGTGCCATGCAAGGCACAACTATCGAAGGTGTCGTCGCTTATTCATCGGATTATGATACGGTAAATGAGGCTCAATATCCGAATCGCAAAGCATTTCGTAGTTATTACGACGGCATTTATATGGGGTACAAATGGCAATGTGTTGAGTTTGCCCGCAGATGGCTGTACATCAATTTAGGGCTCATTTTTAATGATGTGTCCATGGCCTATGAAATATTCAAACTACGTTCGATTCGCGATGTGATTAACCACACCGAACTGCCTCTCTACGCCTTTGCTAACGGTTCGTCGCGCCATCCAGAACCTGGCTGTTTGCTGATTTGGGACGAAGGCGGTGAATTTGAGCACACCGGTCACATTGCCATTGTGACCGAAGTCTTCCCGGACAAAATCCGCGTGGCAGAGCAAAATATGAACTTTGAACCCTGGCCAGAGGGCGCGCGCTACTCCCGAGAAATCGAAGCCAAAATAGGGGCTAAAGGCGATTATTGGCTTAAATGTGCCTATAGTGGCTCAACTATTTTAGGCTGGGTAATTCAAACAGATCAGGAGCGCTATAGTGTTAAGTTGCCGGAGCCAGTGGCTGAGTTATATCAGTTAAAAGCCCACCAACTGGCTAGTTCAACCTGCATCGATGATCCCTGGTTAAATATTGCCAATGAAGATGAAGCCGCCTATGTGACTATGATGGATGGCCATTGGTTGAGCTCCAACCCAGATGATTATTTCAAATACTTTGCCGTGTCACAAAGTGCCCTTGAAACTTTGGAGTCTGCCACTGACGAATTGCACGGCCTATTCATGCATGCCACCGATTACGTTTTGCAGCATCCGGAACTACTGCACACCTTTGAATTACCCGAGTCGATTTTGCCCAAGGTAACGCGCTCCTGGGACAACCGTGACAATCAATTGATTACCAGCCGGTTCGATTTCGCCATGACTGAACACGGTTTAAAGGTATACGAATATAACTGTGACTCTGCATCCTGCTACATGGAAGCCGGTAAAGTTCAGGGTAAGTGGGCTCGCCACATTGGCTTAAAAACGGGCGCTGATACAGGTGCAGAGTTATTTAGAGAGCTAGTAAAAGCCTGGCAGGCATGCGAGGTCGATAGCACAGTGCATGTATTGCAAGATGTGGATGCAGAAGAAGATTACCACGCACTGTTCATGAAAAAAGCGATTGAAGCCGCTGGCTTTACTTGTGTTCGGGTCATTGGCTTGGGCTCATTAACATTCGGTGCACAAGGGCAAATACTCGATGAATTTGGTAACCCAATACGATGGGTATGGAAAACTTGGGCGTGGGAGACGGCGTTAAATCAGTTGCGTGATGAAGATAACACCAGCGACATTTACCGCCTAGATGATCAGCTACATGCTTTACAAGGTGTGCCCAATTTATCGGATGTTCTGCTTAACGATGATATTATGGTTTACGAACCCCTGTGGACACTTATCCCCAGTAATAAGGCCATATTGCCCGTACTGTGGTCATTATTCCCAAACCATCCACTGTTACTCAATACCAGTTTTGAGCTCAGTGACGAGCTTATAGCCACAGGTTATGTCAGCAAACCTATAGTGGGGCGCTGCGGAGAAAATATTCAGCTGATTGACGCAGATAATCATATATTAGCCAACAAAGACGGTGCGTTTGGCGAACGCAAAGTGATTTATCAACAGTTGTTTGCGCTACCAAAAATCAACGATTATTACGTGCAAATCTGCACCTTCACGGCCGCTGGGCATTATGCGGGTGGGATCGTCAGGGTCGACCCGTCAATGATCATCACTAAAACCAGTGATTGCATGGCACTACGCACTCTGGACGACGACGCCTTTTTAGCATTGTAGTTATGCCATGCATTCAATTTATTCTATCTGGAATACAACCTTGCCGGTGTGGTGTACTCCAGATAGTTGCGGCCAATAACCGGAGTGACAGATTATCGGGTTAGGGCGCGGGTAGTCCCAGCAAAACAATAGTGTAGCGGGTGTCCAGTTCGACTTTGTTATCGTGCACTGTCACTAACGTGTCCGAGTAATAGTCTTTGAGCACTGAGGCGTCTTTAAATAGGCCATGCACGGCTAACACCTTTTTACCTTTGGGCATGTCAATGCCCACCAAAACCTGGTCTGAATTGTCTGTGTTTTGCCATATACGGCTAAAGATATAGGGGGTGTCGCGACGTTTCTTATGCACACCTGCACCCACTGCCAAGTGAGCTTGGCGAAATTTGCCTAACTTCTGCCAGTGCTGCAGCAACGCTTGAGTGTCGCCTTTAGCCAGGTCTGGCCAATTCATGAAAGATCGCCATGTAGCATCTCCCACAGCATCCGGGTAGGTGAGATTACGAGCTAATTCATCTCCGTAATAGATTTGCACCGCTCCGGGTGCCAGCATCAGCTTTAGTGCGGTTTCATAAGGGGTGTTATGTTCGGGGTCGTAAGGCTCTGGATCATCATGTGAGACCACATAGTTCATGATACCCACGCCCTGCAAGGGCCCCTGGTTTAATTCCCGTGAATACCGGCTAAATATCTCTTCCATGGAACTTGCGGCATGAGTCGCAAAACCCATATTGATCAAGCTATCAAAGCCGTGGGCGAAAAAATCTACCTTTTTGTCACCGTAATCATAAAGGCGAGTTCCCGGTGCCGTACTTTTGAAACCGTCAACTCCAAAATGCATTACTTCCCCCACCATAAAAAAGGCTTTGTCATCCAGTACTTGTTGGGGATGGTTAACCTTCCATTGTTGGAAAGCCAAAGAGGCCTCCTCTTTAAGCACTTGCCACACTTGAGCTTCAACATGTTTGGCGGTATCCACGCGAAACCCGTCAATGCCGTATTCCCTGACCCAATCTGTTAGCCATTTCGTGATGTAATTTTTCGGTGCGCGGGGCAAACCTGTGCGGACAAAAAAAGCGTCCAGTTCGTCAATCTCTTGGGTTAGGCGTCCTTCGTTGCGCCACTTTTCAAGTAAAAAAGGGGGCAAGGCTACCTCTGCATCTGATTCGGTGCGAATATCCGTTAGGCTGGGAGCCAATGCACAGTTTACGTTGGCGGCATAACTTGTCCACTGGCAGGTGGGAAGAGTTCTGATCCAGTCGTCTGGCCACGCCACATCCACTTCGGTTTTCGGGCCGGTGTGGTTAATGATCACATCGGCCAATACTCGCATGCCATGGGCATGGGCGGTGGCGATCATTTTTTGCATATCCGCTTCGGTGCCGTAATTGGGGTCGATAGTGGTCCAGTCTTTTGGCCAGTAGCCATGAAAGGAATAACTTCTGCCCCAGTCCTCATCCCAATAACCATGGATTTGTTCGTTTAGAGGGGTCATCCACAAGACACTTACGCCCAGGTCGGCAAAATAACCTTCTTCAATTTTGTTGGTGATCCCTTTGATATCGCCGCCCATAAAATTTCTGAGTACCGCACCATCCTGCTGGCGGTCAAACGTTTTATCATTAGACTTGTCACCATTGGCAAAGCGGTCAGTCAGCATGAAATAGACGATGGCATTGTTCCAGAAGGGATCCAACTGCTGAAGTGGCTGCTGCTCTTGCTTAGCGGTGGCCTGGGGCGTGTTTATAAGCGTCAGTGCAGTCAAAATGGATAATGCTGTCAAAATGGATAATGCTAAACTCGTCATCTGTTTTTTCACCCTAGCTTCCTTTTTCTAGTCTCATTGATCAGTAAATGCCTGTTGCTCGCCCGCCCAGTTAATATAACGGGCTCACAATACGTGATCAACAGGGTGACGCGCACTGCAACTGGCGTCTTAAGTCGTTGTTTTATTATTGATTAATCATGAAAAGAAGGATAGTGCTGTGCATACGTATTCAGAGGGAATTTAGGCACTAGGCTAAAAAATGATGTTTTGGCGGGGCAACCCTGACTGGGCTGCAGGCAGCGTTTGCCCCCCATTGATGTTTAGAGGAAAGGCAGAATTTTGCCGACCCGTTGTTTGTACTCAAGGTAGGTGTGTCCAAATTCCTTGATCAGGTCTTTCTCCTCGAAATACAGACCCACAAATATATAAGTGGTCAGCCCGCCGGCTAAAAATAGATGACTGAGGGTAGCGGTGGGCACAAACCACATGCCGATTAAGATACCCGTCTGAATCGGGTGACGAACCCATTTGTAAAAGCCTGGTTGTTTAAATCGCGAGCTGGGCATCGGTTTACCGGTGAAATGACAATAAACTTGGCGCAATCCAAACAGCTCGAAATGATCCAGTTGGAAAGTAGCTATAACCAGCATCAGCCAGCCAAACGCTCCAATTAATCTCACCACAGCGATTCCAACGCTAGACTCCAGTTGCCAAACTTGCCCGGCGATGGGGGCCCAGCTACAACACACAAAACCCAGCACCAAACCGGTCATTAAACAGTAGGTGGCGCGTTCAACGGATGGATGAAAATAAGTTTTAAGCCAGTTTTTAAATTTCCCTCTGGCCATCAGACTATGTTGCAGACCAAACAGGGCGAGCAATCCCAGGTTAATCAAGGTTGCCGGAATAACTGGCTGGGTGTATGGGCCGGAATTGACCGTTATTGGGATGTAAAAATCACTGATAAATAAAATAAAATACACCAGCGCTAACATGGCGGTGGCATAAGCGACTAAGGTGTAACCTAATCGCAGTAAACGGGCCAGCAAGCTGACTGGCGGGTTAACACTCTGGTCGGGATCAGCGGCCAAGATTAAATTAGTTATAGACACTGTGGAAGGGATTGGATTGTGCATGTTGTCTCCTGTTCCCTTATACCCCAGGGAATAAATGATAGATTAAGTTTACGATTTTATTGCGAGTTATCGTAGGCACAATCCTAGATCGAACGACCACGATTAACATGAAGAACACTTGAAGCAACCCTGAAGATTGGCTGGAGGTTGGCTGACAAGTTCGACTAATCCGGTTCTGTCACTTATGTTTCTAACAGGCCTAATAAGAAAATGCGAATTTAGGATAACCAGGTGATATATCAATTCGGAGACTGTCGACTCGACACCCAGTTAGTCGAACTGACTTACCGCGGGCAATTGCAGCCCATCGAACCGCAAGTTTATAAGTTACTGCATTTGCTATTAGCAAACTCGGCTAGAGTGTTAAGCAAAGACGAAATAATGGCCCACATTTGGCAAGACAGGATTGTCACCGAAGCGTCTCTGTCAAGTTGTGTAAAAGCGGCTCGCCATGCGATCGGCGACAGTGGTGACAGTCAACAGTTTATTAAAACGGTTCGCGGTCATGGTTTTCGCTTTATCGCTGAGCTGCAGATTACACAGCGCGCGGCAGACACCAGCCTATCTATGGACACCGCACCGGCACTGTTACCCAATGTATCACTGACCGGGCGAGAGGCAGAGTTAGACCAACTGCGAGACCTTTTGCAGCAAAGCCTAAGGGGAGCGGGTGGGGTAGCTTTGCTCAGTGGTCCTGCAGGCATAGGCAAAACCCACTTACTTGAAACACTTGAGCTGACAGGCCACCAAAAAGACATGAAGGTGTCCTGGGGAAGGTGCCGTGAAGATGCCGGGGCACCGGCGTATTGGCCCTGGCGGCAGATGTTGGTCGATCAGTTTAGCGATCAGCAGTTTGTCTGCCAAAACGACGCCAGCGAGCTGGCCAATTTGGTTCCTGAACTGTTTGGCTTACCCAGCGTCAAGCCGCTGCCAGAAAATGGGCAAAATATCGAACAAACTCGCTTCAAGTTGTTTCATTGCGTGGCTGAGTTGCTCAGAAAAGCCGCGCAGAAACAACCTTTATTACTCATTTTTGATGACTTACACAGGGCGGATAGGCCGTCTTTATATTTGCTTGAATTTGTGGTTTCACAACTGAGTCAAAGCCGCGCTCTGATCCTGGGTACCTATCGGAATACGGATTTACATGCAGAACATAGGTTTCACGATACCCTATGCGAATTGTCCCGTTTGCAACACTTTCAGCATCACAGCCTAGGTAATCTGGATAAGCTGTCATGCAATCGGTTAATAAAAACCCATTTACCGGACGCCTCCGACACTTTATCCAGCCAAATTTATCAGCGTACCGAAGGCCACCCCTTGTATCTATTGGAAATTTTGCGCCATTTACGCCAGGGCGGTGCCAGGCTCACCTTACCCGCAAGCTTAAAGGCCATTATTAATCGGCGTTGCCGGGATTTGCCGGCTGCTACCCTAAACACATTGCGCTCAGCATCTGTTATCGGCAGACGTTTTGAGCTGGAATTATTAGCCGCCATTACTTGCCTGCAGGTTGGGCCCTTACTGGATACACTAGCGCCGGCGCTGCATAGTGGCCAACTAATAGAATGCCAAGCAATGGGTGAGTTTCAATTTGGACATGCTCTAATTCGGGAGGCGTTGTACGAGGCCTTATTGGGCCGAGAAAAGCTGCAGCTCCACGCTAAGCTAGCCCAGGCGTTGGTCAAGCGTAATGCCGATAAGGCGGAAATCGCCTATCACTTTCAGTTGGCGGCGCCTCTGGGCATGTCCGAACAGGCTACACGGTACTCCACAGAGGCTGCCCAGGACGCAGAACGACTATTGGGTTATGAAGTGGCCAGTCGTTTTTATAGCCAAGCACTGCGCACCGCCCGGCCGGATAAATTCGCCCAACTATCCCACGCTTTGGGCAGGACGCAGTTAAGGGCCGGTGAAAGTTTGCAAGCGATGGTGACATTTGCTGATGCGGTGGATTTCGCCCAACAAACCCATGAAACCGAGATCATGGTTGATGCGGCAATAGGTCTTGAGGAAGCGATGTGGCGTCCAGGAATGCCCGGTGACAAAGCGGTACACGTATTAACCAGAGTATTAAGCCGTTTAAAGCAAGGCCAGGCCCTGTTGAAATTGCGCATCATGTGTTCCTTGGTAAGAGCCTACATGATGAGTGGCAAACCTCAAGCCGCGCTTAATTTGCAAAAAGAAACAGAAGCCAAAGCCAGGGAGATAGGGGATCCTGAACTATTGGCTAGGGCCTTGATAGCAGGCATAGTGGCCAATCAACTGCAACCCCAGCGTGGTCAGTTTTTACCAGCGAGTCTAATTAAAGCCGAAGAAGCTAAGCGTCTGGCGAAACGAAGCGACAATCTGTTATTGCTGCTGGAAATCCTGGCTTGGCAAAGCCATGATCTGCTGACATTGGGCCATATTGGCCAGTTGGAGCAACTGCTTGGCGAACAACTATCGCTATTACTGAGGATCAAACAGCCTTTTTACCAATATTACGTTACCTTATATGAGGGGCTGCTAGCGGGTGCCAGAGGCCAGTTCTCCCAGTGCGCCCAGCATGCAAATGACGCCTTAGCCCTGGGGCGTTGGTTGCCTGGGCAAGACGGTGAAGGCGTTTACGGCATACAAATGTTTACCCTCAAACGTGAATTGGGACAATTGGACCAATTGGCACCCATGGTCGAACATTTCGTACGAACGACACCAGACAGCGCCACTTGGCAGCCAGGTTTGGCGATAATCTATTGCGAGCTCGGCCAGTATGACAAGGCGAGGACTATCTTTGATGCCTTGCTGGTTGATGACTTGCAAGTTTTGCCCCGGGATGGTCTGTGGATCACCTGTTTGGCTTATCTGGCTGAAGTATGCACTCAGCTCCAAGATGGCCATTATGCCCAAAAGCTCTACGGTTACCTTGAACCGTTTGCGGGTTGCAACGTAGTTATTGGAATTAGCGTCAGTTGCTTAGGTAGTGCCGATCGCTTTTTGGGTATGCTGGCTACCACGATGCAAGATTGGAGTTTGGCCAAGTCGCATTTTGAGCGGGCCATAGAGATGAACCGTAAACAGGGTTTTAGCACCTGGTTAGCCCATTGTTATGTGGATTACGCGGCCTGTTTATTGGCTGCACAACAAACTGATTATCGCCGCCATGCCCAATCAATGCTGGACGACGCGCTGAAGATTAGTGAACAATTGGGCATGCCAAGCTTGAACAAACGCGCTTTAGCTATGCGAGCAGGGCCCGTTCTTGGCCTTGTCAGCATACACGGGCACCCGATCAGTTGAGCAACTAAGAAGTTGAGGTGTTGGGGGTGATCGCCCCAGGCAAAAATAATTGTCGATTCAATCAGATTTTGGTTAACGGCAACAATCTGCTGACCCTCGTTGACCAAATCGGTTAGTCCCTGAGTGTACTGGCGAGCCAATAGTCAATACTGCCTTTGTTAGACAAACATTTCCGGACGAATGGTTTCGCTAATCTCAATGATCGAATCTGCAGGAATATTGGCGCGTTTGGCCGCATCTCTGATTGAAGCAGCATTAGCGGCTTCATACAGACAGTAAGTCTTTTTCTTATCCGCACTCAAGAACGAATATAACCAGCGCACGGCGCTATCATCATTGATTCGGATAATATCTTTAACCGTCTTGGTGTCGAGTTCAAGTTGTTGGGCAAATTCTCGTTCTATCACAAACAGCGGCATAGCATCCTCTCTCGCGATTGCTGGGTAACCCATTATCTATTCGTTAGATTAGCCTATACTCGGGCGAAAGCACGCTCAATTGTGCCTAGATGTCGCAGGCAAGGTGTCGGTAACCGCCTAATTCTGGGGAGGTAATCATTAAATTGGGGTGCATAGAGGGTAACAGAGCAGGAAAACGCCTTATTCGGCGCTGTCCTGCTGTGTATTAAAGCACTAGTGGCGGGAGTGGATTGAGGCGAACCCGTCAGTGCACACCGGGTTACAGGCAAGGTGTGCGGAGCCTAACTGATCGGCAACTGAGATAATGCTGCCATCACCGGTTGGACCATGGGAGCGTAACACCAGATGGATTTCAGCGCCCCGTAAGTTAGCCAGGCCGTAATTTTTAGTCTGGGCGAACAGCTCTCGTTGTGTACGACCAGGTGTTAGCTCCAGATAAGTTGCGCCATTTCCCCCGGCGTCGGCTAGCAAGCCCCCACCATAGAATACTGACACCTTGACGCTGGGATCCCCACCAAATATTTCCAAGTCGGTTACACGGCACTGATAGGGCTGAATGCAATGCTGGGGGTGGTTAAATACCGCCCACCACACTGAGTAAGCATCATTGGGGGTCAAGGCATGAGTGGCAACATTGGCGGTGACGATGCGGCGCCTAAAATCTCGCTTTAAGATGGTTGCTCCTGCCACCTTAATGTCAGTGTTGAAAATATAATGATCACTGACCTCAATGGATTCCCGTTGCATACGCGGTCTTTTGTGCAAACCTTCAGTTGCTATAACCTGTAAGCTCAGAACAACCAGACCCGTACTGACTAAAATTCGCGATAAAGTTTTCATCTTTCACTCCATATATGATTTAACGGTTGGGTGTAAACCAGACTCAACCTTGAGTTGGGTTGAGGCAGATATAGAGTGTGGGGTATGTGCGGTGGTGGGGCTTGAAGCTTAGGTGAAGTTACCTTGATGTTTGGCTGATTTTTATCTCCAGCAGATGGCTGCCAAGTCGTCCAGCATACCTGAAGCGCGACACATTTTAGCTAGGCTGGAACGATAAGCAGGGTAAATGTATTGTTTATAGATGATTTATAGACGTGTAGTGCAAACGTTGGTTGTGCAGATATTTTACAAAGTTAGCACCCGGGGCGGGATTAAGAACCGTACAGCGAAACCTCTAAAATTAGCGCAAATAGCCGCCTAGATTGTTTGGCTTATCAGCCAACTATAAAACGTGGCTAGGTGAGTATGTCAAGCATGCATCCGTGTCGGCTCAGCCTGTGGCTAAAAAGCCGAATCACTACGTGCAGAATAAGATGCATAGCTGCACCTTATTCTGCCGGGATTTAGAACGAGTATCGTCCTGATACTGTGATCATGTCTATATCGTCAGATGTACGATAGGCGAGATTGATGGCGGCCATGGGTGTGATGTAATAACTCGCACCCAGGTTCAGGTAAGTTTCGTCATTATCATCTATGTCTATATATGACAGCCCACCATCCAGTTCAATATTAGGGGTAACAAAAGACCGAACACCTGCCGTTAGGCCATAGCCATTATCATCAAAATTCCCTACTTCCATTTCTTCGTAGCTGATTATGCCGTATACATCGGTATTACTGGCTGCTGGTACGCGGTAACCCAAACCTAAGCTAAGTTGGTTAAAATCAACACCGTCTGAGGTATCTGTATAGGAACCATTAACAAAAAGGTTTTGACTGACCGACGCCGAACCTGAGATTTTAAAGCCATCCGGTTCAAAGTTAGCGTTATCAAAATCTAGCTTGGTGTAGCCACCTTCAACATAATTGAAATCGGGGCTGGCCGCGAAAACTGCTGGGGCACTGAGGAATGTCATGCTGATCAATAATGCGATGTTTGAATTTTTCATGTAATGTCCTTAAAAAGTAGAGTGAGTGAGCAACGTGTTTAAACCACATCTGCTACCGGGAAAACCTGGCTACAAAAATAACAGATGAGGTGAAATATCTAACGCGTTCTCGAGTCTAGATGTAATGACTAAAAGTTGAAATTCAATGCACTGTGGTAAAATTAATTGGCTGGCTTTTTAGCGGCGTCTGTGCATCGATAAACTTGGCAAGTACATGAAAATAAAGATTATTTTGTTTTTGATGGGTATCTTTTTTGCGACACGATCTGGTCATTCACATCGCACTTAACCCTGTGCAGGTATGGGTATAGACAGCCAGGGACGACAAATCCGTAGCTGTCTGTTTTTGCAGTCTAGGTAAGAGATTAAAACTAATCTTTGGTAATGAGGTTAGATTCTATATTATCCAGAAATTCATGGATGCGTTCGGCATTTTTACCTACATCACTTTTACCTACCCGTGATTTACTGCGTATATCCAGGGCGCTGACTTGGCCTTGCTGGCGAATGCGGATCACCACATCATCTTTAAAACCAAACCAGGCAGTGGTGTGGGTGGCCTCGATTAACCCGCGGGCTTTATCTGCGTTGGCCAGTTCCCAGCCGAGGTTATTTACCGAAGCTAGCGCGGCATCAAATACTTGATCCTGAGGCTGGGCATATTGTTGTGTCACTAGTTCAGGGTAGGCCTGACGTTGCTGGGCAGCGGTCTCTTCCCCAGGATAGGCAACCGGATTGGGGGCATCTATGCGCAAGGGTACTATGGCTTCAAATTTGGGTGGATCAACCAGATCCGTGCTGATGTCGTGAATAGGAGGCACCGATTTGGCCTTAAGCATCAAACTTAATGGCATGGCAACGGCGATCAGGGCCAGTACCAAGGCGAAACTTGTGGATAGCCAGGCCGTACTCCTACGCATAAAAATCAGTTGGATTAAGATCAGCACCAGTGCTGTGCCACCAACGTATACCCCCCAACGCACGGCGGTAAATGCTGGGCCAAGATCCAGCAGGCCGAATTTATATAGCGGGCCGGGTAAGGCGACGAGCAAAATAGCCAATAGGCTAACCAGACTGACCAAAGCTTTCATAGGAGGACTCCGTTATTGTTTTGTTAGGTAATTGTGTCTTAACATAATGATACTATCAGTAAACGATTTTGGACTTAACTTTTCGCCATTAATTTAGCCTCAACTCGGAATAGGAAGTATATGCACAATGAAACATGGCTGCGTATCGGCAGCTTTATAACCGTGTTAGTGGTAATGATGATCTGGGAAGCCTGTTTACCCAATCGCACCTCGTCTGTGGCTAATCCCCAGCGCTGGTTAAGCAATTTTTTCTTGGTATTTTGTGGTGTATTAGTGGGACGCCTATTGGTGCCCACGGGTTTGGCCGTTGTGGCGGTATTTGCTGCCGAGCAGCAGTTTGGGCTACTTCACCTTCTCGGTTTGCCGTATTTGCCATCCATAGCGTTGTCCGTGGTGCTGTTAGATGGTTTGATTTATTGGCAACACCGCTTGTTTCACAAAGTGCCGCTATTGTGGCGTTTACATCGGGTACATCACGCGGACCCACACCTTGATGCGTCCACCGGTTTACGTTTCCACCCCATAGAGATCGCCCTGAGTTTGCTGGTAAAAGCGTTAGGGATCTTACTGCTAGGTGTACCTGCTGAGGCGATTTTAATTTTTGAAATTGTATTAAATGCCAGCTCGATTTTTAATCACAGTAATATTAAATTGCCTGATTGGCTGGAATGGCCGCTGCGTAAATGGATTGTGACCCAAGCCATGCATCGCATTCACCATAGCCAAGTGGTGACGGAAACTAACAGCAACTTTGGTTTTAGTTTATCCATATGGGATCGCCTGTTTGGCAGTTACTGCCATGAAGCCGCCGCTGGGGATGACGGCTTAATCCTGGGGTTGAAAGAATATACCACCCAAAGCAGCAACACTGGCATCAAAACCGTATTACTTATGCCGTTTAAAAAATGACAACTATAGATTATTGCACTGGTTGGGAAGGTGTATTTGTGGCTAGTAAGGTGTGGTAACCGCTCCATATGCGAATAATCGCCGTTAACCAGCAAATGACCGAGAATACGCTGGCAATAAGTACAAAGTGGTTGGGCAGCAGGCAGAATAAACACAACACTAAAATGGTTTCAAAACCCTCGGCTAGCCCGCCCATATAGTGCAGACTTTTATGTGGATAATTTGGGCTGTCGATACCATGTTTGCTGGCCATAATCGCAAAAGCCAAAAAGCTGCCACCTGTGCCCATAAACGAGAGCATTAGAAAACTACCGGCTATGGCGTTTTGCGTAGGTGAGGCGCATACAAAGGCAAACACTATGGCGGAGTAGAAGATAAAATCCAGGGTGATATCTAAAAATCCTCCGGCGTCAGTAGGGGAGGTTTCTCGTGCGATAGCGCCATCTAATCCATCCCCAAGGCGGTTCAGTAAAATCAAGCTCAAGGCCAACATATAGTGGCCGTAAAAAATGGCTGGTACCGCTAACAAGCCAATCATAAAACCTACCAAGGTCACGGTATCTGCATTGGCTCCAAGTTTGATTAACTGCTTAGCCAGGCTGCAAAGTGGTTGTTTCAGTAGCCGGTTTAAAATGGGATCGATCATGATTTACCTTGTTAATTAAAATATTTACGCCTGTTGGCTTACAGGGCAGGTTATTTCAGGTTAATTGCCTCAGTTTATGTCTGTTTTGGCGATTACTTTAGGCTGCGATAATGCTTGGCTAAATCCAGGTGCTGGGCCTTGGGCGGTATGTTGTTTAGATCGTGGCTGACCATAATGGCTGGCACACCTTGCTCTTGCAGTTGGCTAAAAGCCCACCGACTTACCTGGGTACAAGTAAGGGGGTCGAGGGCGGCGAAGGGTTCGTCCATTAACAAAACCTGGGGCTGATTCGCCAGCGCCCGGATCAGTCCCACTCGCGAGCGTTCACCGCCACTTAATTGCTCGGATAAATGTTGTGCGACATAACCCATATCAATCTTATTTAGCATGTCCGTGGCAGCTTCCCGGCGCTGGGCTTTGTTCAATTTACCCTGGAGTTCTTTGGGAAGAGCAAAACAGATGTTGTCTACTACATTTAAATGCGGGAACAGATGTACGTCTTGCATTAACAAGCCAATACGACGCTGTTCAATCTTAAGAGAGGTCAGTGATATATCGTTAAGACTGATGTCACCACTGATGTTGGCATGCCTAATAGTGTCGCCTAATAACCAATGTAAAAACGTCGATTTCCCCATGCCGCTTGGACCGGTGATCACCAATAACTCGCCGCTATCCAGGGCAATGTCAGGCAGGTCGATAGACCAGTTTTGGGTGTGGATCCGGCAATCAGTGATGCGTAACATCGAAACTTCCTCGCATACGTTGGGCCAATAGACTGGCCACTAAGAAGGCAATAAAAGGCAGCGCTGCTTGCACCAGCATATATACCGCCGTGATGTTTTGCTCGTTGCCTGAGGCGATCGCCACCGCTTCGGTGGTGATGGTCGTCACGCGACCTGCGCCAATCATGAGCGTTGGAATATACTGGGCAATGCTCACCGAAAAAGCGATAGCCAAGGCGCTTAACAAAGCTGGGCGCAGTAAGACGAAGCGTATTTTCCACCATCGCTGCCAATAAGAATAACCAAGGCTGGCCGCAACCAGCTCATAATGGCGATTTAGACTTTGAAATGGCCCTCTAAGTACCAAATAACTATAAGCGAAAGTGAAGGGTAAATGAGATAGAACTATCCATGCACTGTGGTAACCGCCGGATACGCCGGTATGGGCCAATTGCCAACCATACACCATGGAAAGTTGTGGCAGCAGTATGGCCATCAACCAGATATGATCCGGAAAATAACGGTCTCTTTGGTGCTGTAACTCAAGGGCAAGCAAGGTTAGACCAACACCTATCACACTGCTCAATAACCCAATGTTAAGGCTGTTGAGTAAGGGCTTTTGCATGAAAAACCATTCTTCTTGCCACAGGGAAAAAGACAAGTCTGTCATATTGACAATGTTTTGGTTGCTCCACCCAATGGACCACAGTAAAAAGGTGGCCAATATCGCCAAGGTCAAAAGGCTAAAAAATGTTAACCACAGCACAAATACTCGACTCACCCGGGTTAGTTTAAGTGGGTTGGCCATCACCCCGAGGTGGGTCAAGCGTCTGACCGCGAGCCACTCGTGCACATAAATGGCTCCAACCAAGGCCCCGAGCATTAATAACAACATTATGTTTCCCAGGAACGCTTGAGACTGTTCCAAGGCGCCAAAACCGGTTTGCCAGTTGTAAAGTACTACGGCGTAAAGCTGGGGAATATTTGGCCCGATAAGTAAACTGATATCAAGCACAGACAGGGTATACGCCATGGCCGCCAGTAGCGCCAAACGGGATTGTTTCAGTATCACAGGAAGGACTAATAGCCACCAACTGGCCCCTTCGCTATAACCCAAGGCTCTGCCTTGGCGCAACCAGTCTTTAATAGGTAATTGGCGGCCCAGGGCGCTGAAGATCAACAGAAAAAATGGCACTTCCTTGATACCAATGGCTAAAATCATAGTGATCAGGCTTTTACGGGGCAGGCCCAGCCAGTCAGGGGGGACATGTGCAAATAAGCCCCAAAGTGCGCTCCATACCATGCCGCCAGAGCTAAATAGATACACCAGACCCAAAGCCACGGCTAAATGGGGTAGGGATAACAAAGGGGCAAGACGTTTTTCTAATGTTTGCCAGCGGGGACTAAAGCGATATTGGCTGTAGACCATAAAAGCCACATATAAGGCCAAAAGAGGCGCGGCCAAGGAAAGTAAAAGCGTACTGGCAATAGAGGAACCTAAACCGTTGTAGGCAAAAAAACGCGTAATATCAACCCAGGATACGGGTGCAGCTGGCCATAAACCCAGTACCACCCCAAACAGGGGTAACCCGGCAATAAGGGCAACCGTCAGCCAGCCTGCGCTGAGCGTTAAGCGCCGTATTTTTGTTGCCATCTATCTTCAATAATGTGCTGCCAAGAGCTATGTAATTCTTGTTGAGCGGGCAGGGTTGAAGTCTCATCTAACAAAGGTGTTATTACTGCTGGATCGCCCCAACAGCCATTGAGTTTTTGCCTTTGGGCTGGTTCACTCAATAAAAAGTTAATCACCACCTTTGCCCCGTCGGGGCTTTGCGCGCCTTTAGGAATGGCTAAGTTGTGGCTATTGGTTATCGCACCCTGGGCAAAGTACAAGCGCTGGGTTGTACTGGGAATCCGGTTTTCTCCTTGCTCTTTCGCCATTTGATTGGGGTTAAAGCTCACCGCTATCACCAGTTGCTGCTGGGCGAACAGTAACATTTGTTCGGTATTTGAACTGGGGAATGCCCGGCCTTGCTGCCAGCTAAGTGCATGAAGTTGGTCGAGGTAATCCCATAATAGCGGCAGTAATTCATCTTGTGCCTTGTGAGTTGCGGGGGCAAAGAGGCGCTTATCGTTATTGCTTAGTGCAACCAAGAGTTGTTTTAAAAAGGTGGTGCCGTGAAACTCGGGCGGGCGCGGGTAACTTACACCTCCGGGATGTTTTTTGGCGGCTGCCAGCAGGCTACCGGGGGTGATCTCGTTTTGATTAAACACCGCCGAATTGGCAATCAAATTGAACTGACCCACCCCCCATGGCACTTCGTAACCTTCCATGGCTACACCAAAATCACTGTACAGGGAGAGTTTTTGGGTGGCTAGCAGGGCGGTATTGGGGATCTGCGCCCATAACGAACCAAGCAATAAATGCTGCTCCTTAAGATAACTAAAATTTTCGCCGTTAACCCAGAGCAAATCTATGGCACTTTGACTGCCATCTTCTGCTTTTAAACGACTCACGGCTTCACTGATATCCGCGACTTTCACATGACGTAGACGAACGTTGTAGCGACTGCTAATTTCTCTGGCAGCCCAGCGTAAATAGTCATTGACCGGTTTTGATCCGCCCCAGGCATAAAAATACACGGTTTCACCTTGAGCCTTAGCTAAGGTTTGTTGCCACTGAGGGCTATTTGCTTGCTGAGTCTGTTGTGTTTGTTGGGCATTGATCCCGGTTAAGGGCAATAGCAAGCAAACGCCCAGCGCGATTAAACGCCTAGTACGTTTGCTAATTTTGCCCCAATGGGATGAGTTAGAAGTTAGCCACATCATTTAAGCGCCAGTCGTAGTCTTTAAATATAATTGGATAATTGGCGCTTTGTATTAACTTGCGCTGAGCTTGTGGGTCATTGTCATCTTGCACCAATGCATCGCTATAGGCGCTGAGCAAATCAAATAACGAGTTAAAATCCTCGTCGCCTTTTTCAAAATCACCACGATACCATTTGAAAATTGATGATAAGGAGGCTTTGCCCTGCTGACCATTCACAAGGATTTCATTGCGGTTGTTATCAGCTAAAAATAACTGCATTTGGTTATCAAGCTGTTCCGTCAGTTTATCGGCAACAAACGCTTCATCACGTAGTGGCGGGCATGAAACCGCTGCACACACTAATGCAGCATGGATACGCGGTTCTTTAAACCATTTACGTAGCATTTCGTGTTCGATGTCGTCTAAGTTGTGTTTTTTGGCAAATAACGTGAAAAACTTATTTTCCCATGGTGTGGTGAATAAGCTGCCCAAATCGCGAATAGATTTAGCATCGCCTTGTTTGAACTCATGCCAATTATCAACGATCAGTTTCAAGGTAAAGCCATTATAGGCGTTGATTAAAAAGCTAAGCTTTTGATCCTGGCTCCAAGCATCATATTGGCTTTTTGTTGTAACAGAAAACGACTGTAAAATTGTATCTAACGTGTCTAGTTTAACCGCCAGTTGCTGATACTTAATCCGGGTTTGTTTTTTGTCGTCAGAGACCTGCACCACTTCCTTTAGCAGCTGATCATAGTTTTGGTAAGTGTGGTCAAAGTCAGCGGCATGCACTTTAGTGGCCAATGCCACTAATATAAACAGGCTGCCAGCGAAGGTGTAATTTAGTAAACGGCTAGAAATACGTCGTTGCTTACTCATGCTATTCCTCGGTAAATTATCGTTCATCTGATGAATGATTGGATAAAAGTAAAGTCGAAGCAAATGCTGTTACAAATGCTGCGAAATTTTGCTGTCTGACTTTTTTATTGGCATCGTGGATATTAGCGATGCCAGGCCAGTGACTTGAGACATTACTTACGACGCCAAGTGTGAAAACGCTCAACGAAAGCCAACAGCTTTTGCGGGGCATGTTCACGTTTCCAGACACCGGCCACATTTTTGTTGGCTTCTGCCATAGTGGGATAGATGTGGATAGTGCCAAGCAACTTGTTCAATCCTAAGCCATGTTTCATGGCCAATACAAACTCTGCTAACAGTTCTCCGGCGTTTGCGCCGACTATGGTGGCACCGAGGATTTTATCTTTGCCCGGTTTAGTCAGTACTTTAACAAAACCACGGGCATGATCGTCAGCCAAAGCGCGGTCTAACCCGCCTATGTCGTAACGGGTGACTTCGTACTCAATGCCTTGTTTTTTAGCAGCAGATTCGTTTAAGCCAACTGTGGCAATTTCAGGCTCGGCAAAGGTCGCCCAAGGAATAACGCTGTAATCCACCTTGAAGGTTTTAAACGGTCTGAATAAGGCATTTACCGCTGCGTACCAGGCTTGATGGCTGGCAGTATGGGTAAACTGATAGGGCCCTGCTACATCACCGGCCGCTAAGATATTCGGATATTTAGTTTGTAAAAAATCGTTGGTGATAATTGTACGATCGGACTCAATGCCCAGCTTCTCTAAACCAAAGCCGGTTAAGTTTGCCTGGCGACCCACAGCTACTAAAATTTTGTCAAAGGGTATACGTTCTTCTTTGCCTTCAAATTCGACAACCATAACATGGCCTTCGTTGCTGCTCTGAACAGCCATCGCGCTGGTATTAAGGCGCAAATCAACACCGTCTTTTTCCAGCTGAATTTGCAAGAGTTTGGCTGCGTCTGGGTCTTCTTTGCTCAGCACATGTTCGCCCCGTTCAATTTGGGTGACATGGGTGCCTAAACGGGCAAACGCTTGAGACAATTCACAGCCAATGGGCCCGCCACCTAACACGATCATGTGTTTGGGCTGTACACGGATTTCCCATAAGTTATCGGCAGTTAAATAATCGATATCTTTCAAGCCTGGAATATCAGGCACAAACGCACGGGCACCGGTGGCGATCACTATATTGCGGGTGGTTAACGACTGCACACCTTCTGCGGTTTGAATATCTACCTGCCAAGGGGAAACAATGGTTGCACTGCCGATGGCAACATTAACGCCAAGGGATTCGTAGCGCTCAACCGAGTCGTGGGGTTCGATTGATTTGATGACGCTGTGCACCTTGTTCATAACGGCTTCGAAATCTATTTTTGGCGCCTCATACGTAACGCCTGCATTTTGTGAGGTATGGTGAACTTGGGCTAATTTACTGGCGTGCAGTAAGCTTTTAGATGGTACGCAGCCTGTATTCAAACAGTCACCGCCCATTTTGTGACGCTCAACTAAGGTCACCTTTGATTTAATTGCTGCAGCAATGTAAGCCGTTACTAAACCAGCCGAACCTGCGCCGATAACGACCAGGTTACGATCGAATTTTTTCGGTTTTTTCCAACCTTTGTACACACGGCGCTGCTGTAAGGCACTTAAAATAAATTTAGCCAAAATCGGGAAGATACCCAGCAATACAAACGACAATATCAGTTCGCTGGAGACGATGTCAGACAGTTGGTTGATTTCCACCAACTGGGTACCTGCATTGACGTAAACTGCGGTGGCAATGAGCATACCCACTTGGCTTACCCAGTAATAGGTCCAGGTTTTAATGACGGTCACACCCATGACTAAATTTATGATAAAAAACGGAAATATAGGCACAAGGCGTAAGCTGAGTAAGTAAAAGGCGCCGTCTTTCTGGATACCTTTATCGATTGACGCGAGTTTTTTAGAAAAGGTACTTTTCACCCAGTCACGAAGCAAGAAGCGTGATACCAAAAACGCCAACGTCGCCCCGATGCTAGAAGCGAATGATGCTAGCAACAAACCCCAGCCAAAACCAAACAACGCACCTGCACCCAAGGTTAAAATAGCGGCGCCTGGCACACTAAGCGCAGTGGCAGTGGCATAAATAAATAAATAACCAATGAAGGCCACCAACCAGTTGGCCTGAATGTACTGGGCAAGATCTTGTTGATTGTTTTTTAAGCTTTCAAGGGTGAGATATTGGTTTAAATCGAATATGAAGAAGCTAGCAATAAGCGCTGCAATGAGGACGACTAATATTGTACGTTTACTATTCATATCGAATTTAAGCCTTAAAATTATAGGTGTAGGTTAATTGAATATTTCTGGGCAGTTCGGGAAACACCAGGGTCGAGCCAAAATAGCCCCCTTCGAATACCGGCCGCCAATTCTTTTCATCTGTCAGGTTACGCACTTCTAAGCGCAAGCTCGATTGCTCGGTTAGGGCTACATTCGTGTTTATATTCACGGTGATTTGGTCACGAATTAACACCGTGGCCAAATAATCTAAAGGATAACTTTTGCTGTAAATAGCCGAACCAGAAATGTCCCAGTTATGCAAAATCTCGTAACCGGCACTGGCAGAAAGCGTCTGCTGTGGTATGCCTTGTACACGCTGGTCTGAGGCAGCAAAACCGGCAAAGTTTGGTGCGCCTAACCCCGTACCCTGAATAATATCAGCACGAGAATTATCAAAGGCATCAGCGACTTGCTCAGAGTCTTGGGCGCTGGCTGAATTATCATAACGGGCATCCAGGTAGCTGTAACCCATATTCGCCCATAGATCTTGGCCTTGGTAAAAAACTTGGGCTTCAAAACCTTTGGCGATAATACCTGTGTTACTGCCATCGCGGTTTCGCAAGCTGCGGGTTTGCTCGAATACTGAAGCATCCCCGTACCAAGGCGACCCTACCGGTGAGTACTTAATACCCAGCTCGAAAAGCTCGTTTTCGGTGGCAAAATTAAGTGGGTTAATTTTGTTGTCTGCACCTAAAACCGTGCCGCCGCCCATGCTGTTAGATGTTGCTTCGCTGTAGCTGTATGTCGCATAGGTCACCATGTCGTTATTGGGTTTAAAACGAGCGCTCGCTGAGCCCGAGTATAACCACTTGCTGAAGCTATCTTTGGCCGCATTCTGACCCTGTGGTGCAATGGCATCACGGGCGGTCACGTCATAATGATCCCCGCGCAGGCCAAATGTGGTGCTGAATCTGTCACTCCAGTCGCTTTCTTGTTCAGCGAACAAGCCTGTTTGCCAGGTGGTCGAGTCAGTGGTGTCAGACAGGGAGAAATCATTGGAGCCATCCCCGTCTACGTCATAATTAGCACCGGGAGAAACAAACACACCAGGGCGCAGTTCAACTAACCTGGCTTTTTGGGTATCGGTTAGTGGAATACGACGCTGTTCTAGACTGCCCAGTAAATCTATGGGTAAGTCCGCTTCTGTAGTGAATTGGCTATAGCCTAATACGTTGTTGTAGCGAATATCGACTCCCCAAGTGGTTTGCTGCTCGGCGCTCCATGCTGAGTTGACTTCAATACGGTTTTGCGCGGTTTTAGCCCCATCGATAATTTCAACAAAGCTGTTTTGGGCAATCTCTTCGCGGTCTAAATACTGAAAATAACTGCGGTTGCTTACGCTGTGAACCGAGTTTAACTGGCGCTCATAGGTGCTATGCAATAGGTAAGTCTGGGCGTTGTTGATGTTATCTGGGTCTGTGAGCACTGTGCTGCGTGCAATGCGCACTTCATCAGTGGGTGACACGACAGCAAATGCGCCTGGTACTTGTGACCCATTAGGCTGCACGCCTTGGCCGGTTATATACAAACCGTTATCGATAAGGTTTTGCGTGGGGCGGTTAATGCCCGCATTATCGGTAAAATCAACATCATAGTATTCAAAGCTGATATCCCAGCTTGATGTATCGTCGGGTGATAGCCGATATGCAACGAATAAGTCTTCACTCTGGTATTGGCTAAAATCGTAATAACTGTCGTTATCAATATATTCGGCGCTAACCCGGATCCCGCTTTTATCTTCCTCTATTGGGGTATTTACATCGACTTGTGCGCGATAATGTTGCCAACTGCCGGCACTGGCTTGCAGTTTTATATCTGTGCCTGACAAGGTCGCCACTTTATTGTTTAAATTAATAAAGCCGCCGTTACGTTGGCTAGTGCCCAGTAACACCGAAGGTGCCCCTTTGACCACATCGATTTGCCCGACACTGTTGAACGACAGAGGAATACCAAAACCGTTGTTACCCGCTTGGCGGCGTAACCCTTGCTGAAACAACTCACCTAACTGGCCACGAATAGTGGGTAAACTTGGGGAGCCAAAGCCGCTGGCTGAATACGTGTTAGGCACCAACGTCAACACGTCTTGCAAGTCATCGATGGACAATTGCGTTAACATGTCGCTGGAAATAGAAGTTAGTGAGCGAGCAATATCGGTTAGATTTTTATTTTTACCAAAGGGGCCATCCACTAACAGACTTTTAGGAGAGAGGATCATAACGTCCGTGGATTCGCCCTTGACTGTTATGTACTCAACTGAATTGTCTGGGGCCTGTTGTGCGTGGCTATTTACCGCCATTAGTAATGTGATTGTGGCGAGTGCTCCCCGGGGCAAGGTGGGCATATTTGTTTCCTGTTTATAGTCATCTGCCCTGATAGACCTGACAGTTACGACATTTATTACGTGGTAGTGGCTATTCTATGTATTTTACTTTGCATTTTGCCCAATTAGATTCGATAACGTGGCAATAAAAGCCAGAATGCTGGCGTTAGTTATAATATTTGCGTGGCTTAACTGGATTTGTTCGAGCCAGTGCCTTGTTCAATTTGGTAGAGGGAAAGAGATAAATGACTCGTGATCCCGTGATCATAGTGGGTGCCGGATTAAGTGGTTTGTACCTGGCGGCCCAATTGGCGCAACAAAAAACTGCTTATCTGTTGCTTGAAGCTCGCCAGCGTTGTGGAGGACGCATTGCGTCAATCGACGGCTTCGATCTTGGCCCCGCCTGGTTTTGGCCGGCGCATAAGGCTATACACCAATTGGTTGAACAGTTGGGGTTAGGTTATCAACTTCAGCCGACCCAGGGCCAGGCGTTGTATCAAACGCCAAATGGGGTGCAGCGCTTTGCACAGCCCGCATCTGGGGAGTCATATCGCCTCGACAAAGGCATGCAAGGCTTGGTGGATGCCTTGCTCAAACAGATCCCAAAAGACAATATTCAACTTGGCTGTAAGGTTACCGCTATCGCTCAAACCCCCGAAGGGGTAAATGTGGATATGTTACTCAGGGGCCCGACTAACCAGGCGTTATCTGCCGATGGTCAGACAAACAGCACCCAAGGTGGTAGTAAAGTGGTGCTGACGCTGCCACCAAGATTGGCAGCCTCTATGCTCAGCTTCAGCCCAGAATTGGCGCCGGCGTTTATTGCTGAACTCGCTGCTACCCCGACCTGGATGGCGGGTCACGCCAAGGCGATTATTCGTTTCGAGCGACCTTTTTGGCGCGCGGCAGGGCTCAGTGGTTTCGCATTCTCACAAACAGGCCCGCTGATGGAGATCCACGACGCCAGTATAGAGCAGCAGGGCAAGTTCGGTTTGTTTGGCTTTTTTGCCCTATCTGCAGCTAAACGCAACGCCCTTGGATTAGAGGCACTCAAACAACTGGTAGCCAATCAACTGGTTAGTTTGTATGGCGATCAAGGTAAACATTTCCTCAGTATTGATATTATGGACTGGGCGTCTGAGCCTTTTACCGCCGGCCAAGCCGATCAAACGCCACTGGATTATCATCCTGTATATGATCTGAGTCAGCACCATTATTGGCACAAAAAGTTAATTTTTGCCTCCACTGAAACATCACCCCGCCACGGAGGTTTTTTGGAGGGGGCTTTGTTAGCCAGCCAACAAGCCCTAAAGCTCATTGGTCAGTAGTATCCTTGGCCAGCTGTATTATTAGCTTAGCGACGATACTAAAACGTTTGATATGTTGGGTGTTTCCCAGCTTCCCAGGTGAATGATTTGGGCCATTATCCATTTGTTGCAACCCGCTAATACTAAGGGCGACAAATGTTGGCAGCATAAAAAAGGCCCCCTTCGTTAACGAAGAGGGCCTCACTGACTAACCTTTTTGTTAGGTGTTAGCTACTGGCCGAGGCAGGTTTTTGACCACGGGTCAGCAAGCGCTTGGGTAACCTTGCCAGCCCTACAAACATAGCCTTTAAATCATCCAGGATCAGGTACAAACACGGCACCAATATCAGGGTGACTAAAGTAGCATACATCACCGAGAAACCTAGGGCGACAGCCATAGGGATGACAAATTTAGCCTGCAAACTGGTTTCAAACATGATTGGTAATACCCCGGCAAAGGTGGTGATAGAAGTTAACGTGATGGCCCTGAAACGAGCACAGCCTGCAGCAATCACAGATTCCGCTATCAAGTAGCCTTTAGCGCGTTGCTGATTGACATAGTCGGTCATCACCAGACTATCGTTGATCACCACCCCTGCTGCGGCAATCAGACCAAAGGTCGACATCATGCTCAAGTCGAGGCCAAAGATGAAATGCCCCCAAATCGCCCCTGTCAGACTAAAGGGGATGACCGACATGATGATCAGTGGCTGACCATAGCTTTTAAGCGGCGCCGCCAACAGGATATAGACCATGATCAGCCCAGCTACCAGAAACATCATCTGCTGACTCTGTTGGGCTTGTTGTTCTTCTATGGTGCCCCCCAGTTCGGTTTTCACTCCAGGGAAAGCGGCGGTCAGTTTGGGCAGCAGATTTTCTTCGACCTTGGCAACAACCTCATTTGGCTCAACGGCTTCTTCGTCGATGGAACCAAAGACATAAACGCTGCGATAACCATCTTCCCGGCGAATATAATTAATGCCGGGTTTTTCGGTCAGGTTGACCACATCCCCTAACATGACTTCTTTGCCAGCTGGGGTAGTGATAACGGCATATTTTAACTCAGCAAAACGTTCCCGCGTCAGTTTAGGGTAACGTACCATCACTCGCACTTCTTCACCGCCGCGAATAACCCGCTGGGCTTCACCGCCGTAAAAACTGCCCCCTACTTGACGAGCGATGCTGGTCAAATTTAAGCCCAGATCGTAGGCCACGGGTAACAAGTCCATTTGCACTTCTTTACTGGCAGGATCTATGGTTGAGCTGATATCAAACAGGCCTTCTTGTTGCTGCAACATAGCGATAAACTCACGGCCTGCGGCGTTGAGGGTAGCAATGTCTGCACCGTACAACATATAACCAAACTCACCATCTTCACCACCGCCATTGATGTCGTCGCGAATAGTTAATGACTTCATACCCGGAATAATGGGTATTTGTTCGCGCCAGCGTCGGGCCAGTTCAAAGGCATCGAAGTGACGTTTGTCTTCATCTACCAGTGGCACCAAGACGCGCCCTTCAGTACGGCCCTGGTTAAACACCATGATATCGCGCATCATGGTGCTGCCGTATTCATCGATGATTTGTTTGTCAACTTGCAGGACTACCGCCTCAATCTTTTTCAAGGCATCGATAGTGGTTTGATCCGACACGTTTTCATTCATCTCAATGGAGATCCCCGGAAAATCATGGGGCACCTTAGGTGAGGGGATCATGCGTACGTAGTTTGCCGACACTAAGCCCCAGCTAATGATCAACACGGCGATAAAGATGGTAAACACCAGCCAACGCCATTCTATGCAGCGGGTCACCAGACGTTTATAGGGGCCGTTAACAAAACCGAAAAAGCCCTTGTTGAAACGTGCACGCCAGCTGCTTTGTTTAACCGGCGTAAATTTCATGTGAGCCAAGTGGGCCGGCAAAATTAGTTTTGATTCAACCAAGCTAAACACCAGGCACAAGATCACGACCGCCGCTATATTATAAAAAAATGCACCCTCGGGGCCGGTGGAAAACAGCGCCGGTGCAAAGACCGCTATAGTCGTTAGCACCCCAAATGTGGCAGGAGTAGCTACGCGCTTGGCACCGCGCACCACGCTTTCCACACCGCCACCTTTTTCTTCTATTTCACTGTAGGCGCTCTCGCCTATGACAATGGCGTCGTCCACCACTATCCCCAGCACCATGATAAAGGCAAATAACGACAAGATATTGATACTCACGCCTAATACCGGCATCAGCATAATGGCACCCAAGAAACAGACAGGTAAACCCAACATGACCCAAAATGCCAACCTGAAGCGTAAAAATATGGTCAGCATCAACGCCACCAAAAATGCCCCTTGCACCAGATTTTTTAACATCATGTCCAGGCGTGCATTGAGGTAATAGGTCATGTCTACCAGTACTTTAAGCTCCAGGCCTTGGGGCAGAGTTTTATTGCGCATCTCGATATAATCTTTGACAGATTTTGATACCGGTATGGTGCTTTGATCCTTGGTTGCCTTGACCGACATGTAGATAGCATTCACGCCGGAATACTTGAAATAACGCTCCCCTTCTACAAAACCATCTTCAATAGTGGCGACATCTTCTAGTAAAACTTTGGCCCCGGTATCACTTATCTTGATAGGAATGCGGCGGAATTCGTTACCACTGTATAACTGATTCTCCACTCGCACAGCCACTATGCCGGATTCCGTGCGTAACTGCCCGGCAGATATATTGGCCGAATAATTATTGATAGCCTGGATAACGTCAGTCAGCGTGATATTGTATTTACGTAACACCTCAGGTTTGATCTCAATGGCGATCTCGTCCTCAGGGGCATCCACTTCCACCAGGGATACATTGCCTAGTTGTAACAGTTCATCTTCAATTTTTTTGGCTATGGGTTTGAGCTCAGTGATGGGTAAGTCACCCACGAGGGACATTTCAATCACGTCCTGTTGGTACTCAATTTGCGATATTTTCGGCGGTTCCATGTCGGTTGGGAAAGTGGCGATACTGTCGACTCTGGCTTTAACTTTATCCAGTACGTCGGTCAGCACCTGATCCTTTTTTATTTCCAGGGTGACGCGCCCGTTATCTCGGAAGGCTCGTGCGGTGGATTTCTTAATTTCGGTGACATCTTTTAATGCTTCTTCGATCTTAATTAAAATGCTTTCTTCTATTTCCTGAGGGGAGGCGCCGCGATAAACCGCTTCAATATTGATGTAATTAATTTCAATATTGGGAAACATTTGTCGTTGGATAGTGAAATAACTAAATAAACCCATGATAATGATAAAAATCATCATCAAGTTAGCGGCCACCGAGTTATTGGCAAAAAAGGCGATCAGCCCAGTTTGTTTTGGCTCGGGGGGGCGGTGATCAAGGGGAATAAGATCTTCAGTTGACATGCTCAGCCCTCGTTAGTTTTCTGAGCGGTGAGCTCTTCTTTTGCCGCGATCTTGACTTCCATCCCGGATTGGGGATATTCAGGCAAGGTAATAACAACCTGGTCTTCATCGTTTATACCCTGGCTGATCAAAAAGTATTCATCTTCTTCGCGTAATATTTCTACTTGTTGCGGACGCAGTTTTTGCTCTTCGTCGACCACCCATACCACCCTGTTGTTGACTAAATCCTGGGGCAGGCGATAAATTTTACTTAAGGTGAGCCCGGCAAAACTAACCTGTACATAGCTACCAAATTTAAGTACTGCTTTGTTGTCTTTAAGACCATAAGGATCGTTTATTTGCACCACTAGTTGACTCATACGGGTGCCCTGGTCCACCAAGCCCAAATCACGGGAAATGGTGCCTTGGCGAGTGACTGCATTGTAGCCGTTGGTGCTGACAATGGCATCTTTGAATGCCAGATCCGCGGGTAAAAATTCGCGGTCAAAACCAGCAACGGGAAAAATGATCTCCGCCGCTTCCACATTGTACAATTCGCCGACACTGGTACCTTGATTAATAAACTGGCCTACCCCTAATTCACGACTGACCACTAAGGCATCGTAAGGAGCGGTAACTGTGCAATTGTCCAAATCACGTTGAGCGATTTTTAATCCCGCCTGGGCAGACTTCAAGGAAGCCTGGGCGCTCATCAATTGTGGTTTACGCAGGTATAAATCCGAAACTTTGCTATCCGGTAGGCCTTTTGCCTCGCGTTTGGCCACATCAGCCCTGGCCTGCTCTTCAATTAGTTGGGCCTGGGCTAGACTCACATTAGCTTGCGCCTGCAACAGTCCCGCCTCATAGGTGTCTTTTTCAATGCTAAATAACGTGCTGCCTCTGAGCACCAGACCACCGGCCACAAAATTGGGATGCCAGCTCAGTACTTCACCTGATACCTGAGCCGAAAGGGTGGTTTTTTCTAAAGGTTTTACTTCGCCATAACCGGTTATCTGAACTTGAAAGTCCTCTGCAAATGCCCTTTCAACCTTGACGGTGGGGCGGGTATCCAGTGGCGCTTTTTCCTTATCTTCGGTGGCACTAGCGTTAATCACCAGCATGCCACCAATCCCTAAGCCTAAAGCCAGGATTGGTAAACCTATTTTCATCCATTTGTTTTTCATGCGAAGATAAAACCTTATGTATATTTAGTTATTATTCTGTATTGATATTAATCGACTTATGTAAAATCTTGTGTGTCTATTTGTAAAGAGATGTGAGTGTCTCGATTAGCAGCCCATTCTCGCATGTTCAAGTTTAATTAGTTTGCTTTTAATTAATCGATAAAATTTAGCAACCTAGGCATCGCAACTGACAACTGCCCTCCGACTGCAAATTCTGCTTGGTTGGGTGGTCATTATTTTTCAAAAATTATGAGGAGTAAAATATGAAATTACGTATATTGGTAATTGGCTGTTGCGCAGTTTTCAGTAGTTGGGCCGCCAGTGCGCCATTTCAAGATGGCCCATTAATTAACCAGTTCGGGAAACATGCGCCGGTGCAGCAAGACTTGAAATTAGATAATAGCATGCAGTTAAAAGTGGTGTTCGACGTAGACAGCTCTGAGGATCCTAAAGAGCTCAACAAACGTTATGATCGTCTGGCGCGTTTTTTAAATATGCATGTGGCCAACGGCATCGCGCCCGAGCAGCTCCAACTGGCACTGGTGGTACATGGTAAGGCGAGTAATGATGTGCTCAACGAGGTTGCCTATCAAAAAAAATTCGGGGTAGGCAATCCAAACCACGAGTTGTTACAGGCGTTGCTAAAACACAAGGTGCGTATATTGCTCTGTGGCCAGTCTGCGGCCAAACACCAGATAAAAAATGCGGATTTGCTAGAGGGGGTGCAAATGGCTCTGTCGGCAATGACCGCCCATGCAGTATTGGCGAAAGAGGGCTATAGCCTGAACCCGTAGTAGCTTAGTTTGTTGACGACTTTAGCTGGTAATGTAAGGGGTGTATGCTAGCACCATGGAAGACACAGCAATTCAAATCGGTTTACCTTGCGTTTATCCACTGCTTTGCCAGTGGATAGGCATTCTGCTGGTTCTTGGGTTTCTCGTTATGCTTGTTGGCATCGTATATTCGGTGTTAAAAGATAAAAAACACAAGCAGCTTCAGCGTAAGCAAAGACGTCAGCGCCGTGAGATAAGCTTGAAGCACAAGCAAGATTCGAAAGGTAAACCATCATAGCTTCTGCTAATGCTATCAGTGGGCGTGAACGCCATGAATAAAGCCGCCGTGTTCGCTGATGGCAGCCTGTTATTACGTATCTATTTACAACCCAAAGCTTCCCGTGATGAAATTATTGGCTTGCATGGTGATGAGCTTAAAGTCGCCATTACTGCCCCGCCAGTAGATGGCAAAGCTAATGCGCATTTAATAAAGTATATCGCCAAACAATTCGCCGTGGCCAAATCCAACGTCAGTATCGTTAAAGGGGGATTGAATCGTCATAAGACGTTGCGGGTTATGCACCCCAAAAAAATCCCTGGGCAAATTACCGCCATTCTCCAGGCAGACTGATAGCTTTGAGATGGAGTGGCTAAAACGTGATATGCCAGATTCAGTCAGTTCAACTGGGGCAAAGATGACTGGCGATTAGGAGCGATCTATTGTCATTCGACCTTACTCATTTAAATCGAAGTTTTAACCTCCCAAAATGACAGCTATTAATTCAAGAACATAGCTCTGAGCACCCTAACAGTTTTGTAAAAAAGGTTGAAGTGCTTTGCACATAGAATAATTTGCATTTTACAAAATCTGCCATATTTCACAGTGAATAGTTGTAATTATTCAGCCCGTTAAGAAATAAATTTGCTCAGTAATTGGTTAGACAGTTTTCCTTGGTAATGACACGACGACATTTCTGAACGACTAAGTTCTTCGATTAATTGTTGTGGCTATCCTACTTTGTAATGGCACTAACTAAACTGACTTCGCAGAATCGGCAAGTAACAACAAATCAGTACCTTGAATTATCTCCATTTTCATAAAAGACACAATGGCGTGCATGATGATGAGCAGCTCTTGATAGTTGACTGGGTTTTGTTGCAGGCGTTGTTTGGCTTCTCGGTAACCAAGCTCTTTGTAGACTGCTATTAAATTGACGCTATTTTCTTCCGGAGTATTAACGCGCGCCTTGGGTGTGTAACCTAGGGCTTCAATAACGTCTTCTGCCAATGTCCACACTGACCAAGGATTTTGGCCTGTGAGTAATTTTTTATCGTGAACGACTTGTTCTAAGTAGGTTACTCCTGCTTGAAAGTTCGCTCCTTGGTCAGACAGCTTATCTTGCAAAAGAAAAGGAAAAATTGACTCTGCATCGGGGATTAAAAAGAGTTCTTCTTCATTGGTAAATGCGCTGATGTTCTTATTGCTGGCAAACCACTCGCCGTTATCGAGTTTGACGTTGACTAAAGCTGCGGGGCCATGACAAACAGCGGATATGACTTTGTCATTTTGGTGCAGGTATTTGATTATATTCTTAATCGCTTGATTATCAGGGAAGTCGAACATAGCACCTTTACCACCGACAAAATAAACAGCTTCATAATCTGCCGGATTGACGTCATCGACTAACAAGGTGTTAGTGGCTTTAGCTTGCGCAGTAGGATCATTTAGAAAGGCATAGTCATATTCACGCATATCATCGTCGTCAAGTACAACGGGTGGTTTACCACCTTTGGTACTGGCAATATCGACTTCAAAACCATTAGTTTGAAATACCCAGTAAGCTCGGGCTAATTCGGTGAGTTCGTAGCCGGTTTTTTTACCGGACGCGCCCATCTTATCTGTGCTGGTGACAACGGCTAATATTTTACCTCTTTTTTCCAATATAGGTTGTTGAAGGTAGATTACATCGTTCATTTGGCTGGCTTTAATCTGGGCTATTTCGGCAGCGTTAGGTGTAAAACCTTTTAGCCAATAAACGGCAGAGCCACCCAATGCCGTGAGTACTAAAATGATGCAGCCAATAGTAATCAGTATTTTTTTTAACATGTCGTTTCTCCTATTTTTAGACATGTTAAAAGTGAGTAGGTGAAACCTATGTGAAATTTACCAAAAAATTAATAATAGATACTAAAAGAAAAGATATTGTTGCTTTGAGTAAGCTTATAACGCCAGCCAAAACTTTCAACTATTCGTGTT
This sequence comes from Paraglaciecola sp. IT1134, assembly GCF_058068185.1. Classification (NCBI taxonomy): domain Bacteria; kingdom Pseudomonadati; phylum Pseudomonadota; class Gammaproteobacteria; order Alteromonadales; family Alteromonadaceae; genus Paraglaciecola; species Paraglaciecola sp. IT1134. The sequence goes on from NZ_CM176486.1 coordinate 455,523, forward strand.
ACTAGATATAAGCCTTGGCCTACACCCTGACTGCTTTGGCTTTTTACCCCAGAAGCAATAACATCCTTTGGTGAAAATTCGTGAGTCGTATTTTCGAAAATGAGTGAGTCATCTTGTTGACGTATTGTGAGTTGATGTGACTGAGCATGCTGTATTGCATTGACAATTAAATTGTTAACTAGCAGGGTCAGTAATGCAGGATTGGCCATTAGGGTAAACTGCGGATCGACATTGAGTGTGACATATATGTCACTTGCGGCATTATTTCCATGAATCAGAATGGCTTGTTCCAGTATCATTTTTAAGTTGCAAATTTTTTTTTCGATAGATTCTGCACGGGCTAAGGCCAATAAAACGGTTACCGTATTTTCCATTTGCAAACAGACACTTTTCATTTCTGTTAAATCACTGTCTTTGTAACCCCGTTGTTCAATTAAGGCGGTGTGATTTTTTAGGATCGTGAGTGGTGTACGTAGTTCATGACCCACATCAGTGGTGAAGTTTTTCTCTCGGGCTAGTGCCTGTTCTAAGTCATTAAAAGCTTTTTGAAAGGTGTTTGATAGATAGCCCAGTTCATATTCAAAATTAGGTAGTGAGTTGGACTGATTGCTGATTTGACCTGATTTTATAGCTTTAGTTAGTAAGACTATAGGATTAACAATTTGTTTAGAGAATTGATGCGCTAAATATATCGCTAGCAATAAAGCTAAAATCAAGCCGATAAGGAAGATGATAAATATACTGGGGTTCTGACTTACCACTAATAAATCTGAAACCTCAGCCACAATATAGCCTTTCTGCTCATTGCCTAAATCTAACGTTTTAAAATGGTAATGGGTATTATCGGGAGTGAATATTTCTTGGTCGCCGGAAGATTGCTGAATACTTTTATACAGCTCTTGGGGCAGAGCAGAAGGGCTTTCGTACAGCTGAATATAGCCTAGGTCTAAATCAGGAAGTTTGCCTGTTGATTGGTATTGTTGCTCGGCGTACTGAACATGCTTTTGCAGCAATTTGCTTATTATGACATCTTCAACGACAAAGCCAATTATCACCGCCAAGCCCAAATAAAGCGCTGTTAGACCCAGAGCAAGTGATACCAGTAACACCAAAGATTTGTATTTAATACTTGATATTATTTTCATTTAAAACTCTAACCTGTAACCAACGTTCATTATGGTTTTAATTTGTGGTGCTTTGGAATGTTCAGCCAGCGCTTTTCTAAGAGCATAGATATGGGACTTCAAGGCGTCACTTTCTGGCGGTGAGTCAGCCCATATTTTGTGAATGATCAACGACCGGGAAATGGGCTTGGGATAGACCTTGGCTAACAAGGTTAAGATGTTGAATCCTATGGTTGTTAACGCACATTCCTTACCATCAATCAGCGCGTTTTTGGCTGATAACATAAGCGCCAATGTGCCTACTGTGATGTTGGTTGATTGATGTAAATCAGAGCGTCTCGCTAATGCTTGGCAGCGTAACGCCAGCTCACGCAAATCGAAGGGCTTAGTCAGGTAATCATCTGCACCTTGTTTAAATCCTGCAGCTTTATCTGCGAAACTATCTCTTGCGGTTAACATCAATACAGGGGGAATAACCTGCGCCTGTTTTTTGATAATTGCACACACCTCAAGCCCGTCCATATCTGGCAGGTTAAGGTCGAGTAAAATCACATCAAAGATATTTTCACAAGCTAACTGAATGCCAAGTTTGGCATTGTCTGCATAATCGATTTGCCAATTATGGGCAAATAAAAATTCAGTGATCTGCTGAGCAATAACACGATTATCTTCAATTAATAGAATATTCAAAATATGTACGTTTAAAAGATGCCGTGCACTTAGCATACGTCAGCCGAAGTGAAGACCAAGTGAAATTTACAAGCTGGTATGGGTATGTAAACATTAAGATCTGTTGCAGAGATTCTACCCCTTTATCCAATCACCTTGGATAGTGTAAAAAATAGCGCATGGTTTACACAAGTTTTAAGATACTACAGTTAATTGTTTATGATTTACAAGGCTACAGCCCTCGCAAAGATAATTTTAGGCCTTGGGGAAAGAGCGTCCTGAAAAACCTCACGCTGCATAAAGCACCAAACGTTACTTCGCTGCGGTGGGGCTTTTTGTTACCAATCGGAAGGTGTTTTCTGCCAATGTGAATCAAGTTATTAGCGTGTTCGTTATTCGCATTTTTGATAGGTAGATAGGTAGTTAGAACCATTCGCGACTGGCTTCTGAGGGCACATATTTGCCAGTAAGAATTAGTTCATAGCGTAAGATAAAAGCCTTGATTCACCTGCTGTTCCTCAGCTTTCTCTGTTCGCGGGACCCGCCGCCCTCCGTGGTGAAAATACTTTGCCGGTCAACGTCGCATAGCCATTACCCCTTATCCATTGCACTTAGTCGAGCTTAAAATGAGTTTTCATCGGCAAGGGTTTTGCCGAATAAAGCTTTGGACTTAACAGCAATCTAGGGACTGTAACTAGGGATTAAGCGAAGCAACTTGAGCATGTAAAAATCCTTGATGTCGATGCATTAAAAACAAGCCATAATGGAATATTACACAGTGCCGAAAGTAACAGTATTTCACCCGCTACAGTTATTCTTACGATTAGATGCCAATCTCATTATTATGCTGGTTTTCAGTGCTCAGACTTAAGATTTTATGTATTTACCTACACCTCCAACCCAATTTGCTAAAAAACCGGGTCAGTTATCTACTCACAAATATCTTAAATGGCCCCAAATTTACCGCGGCATTTAAACTTAAATGCTGCTTTTTTATAAATAATTTTAAGATTTTGACAACGCTAAAACCGCTTTATAACCCTAATCGAAGGGGGCACCCAACGCAAACTAGTGGTACTTCACGGTGAAAACTAAAATCAGATCAGCCCACTAATTCTCAATCCCGTTTCGAATAAACCACTTCACCATTCACTACCGTCATCTTAATTTTGACATCTTTAATTTCTGGCGGAGTGATTTCAAAAATATTTTTATCCAACACTACAAAATCAGCTAAAAAGCCTGGTTTAATTTGACCCAGTTTGTTTTTCTGAAAACCCGCGTAGGCATTACTTTTTGTGTAGGCGGTTAACGCCTCGGCAACACTAATTTTCTGCTCGGGGATCCATCCATCAGGATTTTGTCCATCAAGTGTTCGGCGCGTTACCGCCGCATAAATACCTTCCATCACATTCATCGGTGCCACTGGACTATCCGAACCAAAGGTCACTGTCGCCCCAGCATCGAGCAAACTTTTAAACGCGTAAGTCTGTTTAATTCGTTCTGCACCAATGCGTTTTTCTGCCCAGCGTCCATCATCGATGGCATGATATGGCTGCATGGAAGCAATCACCGAGAGTTGCTTAAAGCGGGGGATTGCCGCGGGCGATAAGTGTTGCGCATGTTCGATGCGCCAGCGACGTTGTGGGTTAGGCGGGTTTTTCTTAGCCACGGATTCGAATGTGTCTAAAATCCAGTCGTTCGCTCTATCACCAATTGCGTGAATGGTAATATGCAAACCTGCTTTATCGCTAGCTTCTATCCAGTTAGAAAATTCCTGCAAATCATGAATAGGAAATCCGAATTTGTCTGGCTCGTCAGTGTAAGCGTTATAAAACCACGCAGTGGTGCTACCGAGTGAGCCATCGACCATGGCTTTGAGTCCACCCCAACGATGCATGTCGTCGCCGCGACCATCACTGGCAACAAATTTATCCAGTTTGTCGTAAGTTTGCAGCGGCACAAAACTGAACACTCTCATGGTTAATTGGTTACGCGTATGCAAAGCTTCAAACGCCTGTAAATCTTCCCACACGCCCATATTGTGAATTTGTGTCACGCCAAATGACTGGGCATGTTTGATACCTTCAAGAAATAATTGCGATCGTTCTTCATTGGTTAATGGCGGAACGACCTGGTAAATTAGATCCATCGCCGCATCCTTAAAAATGCCCGTTGGCACACCATTTTTATTCCGAACGATTTCGCCACCGTCAACCTCTTGGGTGTTTTTATCGATACCCGCTAGTTTCATTGCCGCGCTGTTAGCTAATGCCATATGACCGTCGGTGCGCCATAAAAACACCGGAATTTGGCCAGTGACTTTATTAATCCACTCAGCTTTAGGTAATTCGCCACCCCAGGCTTCATGATCCCAGACGCCATAAAGCATCCATGAGCCGGGTTTCATTGTGGCTGCGTATTCGCCGATGCGCTTCACAAATTCAGCTTTACTGCTAACGTCGCGCACTTGAACGGCTGAAATTAGTCCCGACACATCGAGAAAGTGGGTATGGTTATCGATAAAACCGGGCGTGAGTAATTTACCTTCCAGAGAAATGATTTGCGTGGTAGGCGAGGCGATAGCTTTAATTTCTACATCGCTACCCACCGCGATAATACGATTGCCTTTAACCGCCAAAGCGGTTGCAGTCGTTTGACTTGATTGTTGTAATTCAGATCCCAGCCCAGTCCAGATTTTGCCGCCGATAAAAATCTTGTCGGCAACCTCGTTGGCGCTGCTGACAGCGGCACTAAAGAGTAACAGCGTCAAAACCAGTCGATAAATTAATTTTTGCAACATCCTGATCCCCCTACTTTTTTAGAAACAAGTTTTAACCACTATAGTTGAGTTTTTTTTAAAAAAATTGACTGACCTTATTAAATCAGTATAACGGTGGTTTAAGCTCAAACGAGTCAGAAAAGAGATGCTGGCTTTACTATAAAATCGTGGCCAACATTACTTGACTACGTGCAAGAAGATGAACCCTTGCTATCGGCAGAGCAATCTACGATTGGTATCGCCGCATTAACAAGTAGTCGTCGGGAAATCGCAGTTAACTTGATGAAGACTTCAGCAGGGGGGATTTTTGATTCACCTAATGACTGCTTTGACACTAAACGGCCTGCCAGACTCTGATTTTCGCGGACTACAAGCGCCAGTTTGGTCAGAGCGTTTTTGAACTAATCCAAAGCCTAATGATACTCGTGGGCGGGCAGGATTTTTTGCTGACGCTTTTCACTTTTTCAGATGTGATCAATATCTCTGATCAACCCCTTTATCATTGATAAGTCACCGATGGGTATTGGGGGCTTTGGGTTGAGGCGCTCATCGTGTAAGTATGGTGAGGTCACGTCCGATATACTGTCGGTTTTATTCAATCTTTCAATCTGAATATCTCCTATTATCCCTGGCATCGCAACGTAGCACTTCATCAGATAAGTAACTCACATTCATTCACGCTACTGTTTACGGGAATTTGAAGGTAAAAAGCCATGTTAGAAATCAAAAAAATTGAGTCATTAATCGAAATCAGCGAACTTAAAAAACGATACTTCATATTATCGACAGCACCGCTTGATGGTATGTGGCATTTTGGTTTTGTACCCAATTCGGATCATTTTGGATTTCACGAAAATAACAAATTAGTCGGATACTGTTGCATAAATAGCGAAGGCTATATGTTGCAGTTTTATCTCTGTCCAAGCGCTCAAACCCAGCCGAAGGAGCTATTTACGTTAATCGCACAGCAGAATAGTTCTGTAATCGGTGTCGTTAAAGGCGCATTTGTTAGCACGGCAGAAAACATTTATCTGTCATTATGCTTAGACAACTCGTCGTCTTTTAAAGTGAACGCCTTAATGTATCAGCAAAGTACTTTGGTAAATTTCGGTACTGACGACCCATTAGAAATGAAGCTCGCGCAGCATGCGCAACTTGTTAAATACGTGGAGTTCGCAGCCACGACTCTCGGCGCACCCGCTCAGTGGTTATCAGGATACTTTGCTAATCTGATTCAACGCAAAGAGCTTTGGGGCTATTGGCAAAATGGCAGACTATTAGCGACGGGGGAATGCCGTTTATTTGACGAATACCAAACAGAGTTTGCTGATGTAGGCATGATTGTTGCTGAATCGGAGCGAGGCAAAGGGATTGCGACGCGAGTGCTTCACCACTTGATAAAAATTGCCCATGAGCAAGGATTGAAGACGATTTGCTCAACTGAAAGCGACAATCTTGGAGCACACAAAGCCATCACTAGAGCGGGACTGGTATGTGAAAACCGTATTATTCAGCTTGATTTCAAGCGTTAATTAACAATTGTAATACACCCATACCGTTATTCGGTTTGGGTTTATGGTTACAGGTAAAACTGCACTAACAAACCATTTGTCATATAGTAAACATATGTGCCACAAAGTAGTTTTGAGTACGAGATGATCCGTTGGTTACAGCCTTCAACCTTACCTGAGGTTGCGAAATTCATTGAATGTTATTGGTTTATTGAAAAACGCCCAGAAGCAAAGAGTTATCAGTACCCAAAGCTAAACCCAGATCCATCGGCCCATTTGATCTTATCCCCTAAAGAACAAATCTATCAGTATGACATGAACCCAGGTGTCGCCAGCGGCATAGGAAGTCATTGGTTGTTCCCCCATTATCAAACGTTGACGTTAGATCACTTTAAACCTTTTGTTCATTTGGGTGTAAAGCTAAATGTTGGTGCGCTCTACGGCTTAGCGATCCCTTTTTATTCTCACCCTATGCTAGACAGGGTAAAGGACGTCAACGTGACGACGCTACTAAATAACAGTGACTACGATGTATGCCAACTCATCGAAATGGCGCGAAGTGATCCTACACAATGTCGTAATCAATTAGATGCCTTATTGCTGCCGTGGTTGTCAAACTGCATCGAAGATAAACACAGTAAGATCACGCGAAAAATATTACCCATGCTGGACGCTACCCCCGTTTCCAAGCTCAGCAATTTGCTGCATTGTTCACAAAGAACATTAGAACGCAGCTTTCTGCGCGTGACGGGCTTAACGTTAAAGCAAACTCAATCTATGAATAAATTGGAAGCAATGTTGGAATATCTTTATCAGCGTAATACTGGTGATTTTGATTGGGCTGACATCGCTTTTCAGTTTGGCTTTAGTGATCAACCTCACCTCATCCGTCATGTCAAAAAACAACTTGGTTTAACACCGAAAACCTACGCAAAAGAGAGAGGGTTAACCATTGACGTTTATGGGGGGGGGAGTTCTTCTTAATATTGTCAGAAATGCGCTATCTCCATCGCCGTAATATCACTATGATTAGTTCACAAAATTCGATGCCACATAGAAATGCTGGTGTCACGGAGCAGCAGATTTAGCGCTTACACGAGAGCACAATATGTATCGTAAAATCAACACTTCATCAACTAGGATAGAAACTATTTTATCAAAAGCAGTATTATTTCTTGACACTTCCAGGTAAAAAAACTTCGCTCGAACAGCTGCCCAGACTGAGATAAGTGCAGGCACTAAGCGGGAAACCGTTTAGTTCGAATTGAAATAAATCTAAATCGATATGCTAAGTTTGACTAGCACAGACTAGGGTTGCAGAGACATTAACAATCGTTTCTCATTTTTGGGCGGTGTTGCACGCACAAACTACACATGATATTGCTGTGAAATAGTTACCGTTAACCAAAAGAATTATTTTATGAAACGTTGCGCTTTTTTATCGATGGACAGCCTTGATGGCTTTTTTGCCTATGATTATATGTTGTTTGCCCCTCTAAAGGCTTACGGCTGGGAAGTCGAAGAAGTGTCCTGGCGCAAAGCCGATGTGGATTGGAACCAGTTTGATGTTGTGGTGGTGCGCAGTACCTGGGATTACCAACAAGATGCCAAGGCTTTTGTCAGTTGTTTGCAGCGCATAGATGCCTCAAGTGCCATACTGGCCAACAGTATGCAGTTGCTAATGTGGAATATTGATAAAGGTTATCTGAAAGATATTGCAGGCCAGGGCATTAACATTGTGCCTACTCGCTGGTTCGACACGTTTGACTTAGCCGATGTAGCCAAATCCTTTGCCCATTTTGCAGTCGAGGAGATTGTGCTTAAACCCACCGTTAGTGCCAACGCGGATCATACCTATCGTTTAAGCCAGGAACAGTTACTTGCCCAAAGTAAAGCGCTGAAAAAGGTGTTTAGCCAGCGGCCCTATATGGTGCAGCCATTTTTAACGGCTGTGGTGGAAGAGGGGGAATATTCATTATTTTATTTTAATGGCCACTATAGCCACTGCATTGTCAAACAACCCCAAACCGATGATTTTCGTGTGCAAGAAGAACATGGCGGACAGTTGACCTCGGTGCAAGCCACAGACGAAATGCTGACTCAGGCCAGGCATACCATGGCGGCAATGCCAGATGATGCCCTTTATGCCCGTATCGATTTACTCCGCTGTGGTGCTGAATTTGCAGTGATGGAAATTGAACTTATTGAACCCTCGTTATATTTTAATATGGATGAAAATGCCGCCCAACGGTTTGCCGATGCTTTTATCGAGTGTTTTGGTCAAGGTTAACAACGGTTTGGAAAAGGTAAAAAGGGGTCGGAGTGAATAAAACTGAAATTCACTCCGACCCCTTTTTCAGACCCCTTTTTCCTTTTTCAGGAGTTACTCGAGCATCAAGCAATAAGGTCCGGCATTTTTGACCATACGGGTAGAAATGGCGGTATTAAAACGTTGCACCCCGGGCAGCCGACTCAGGTTGGCCCTTAACAACTGGTCGAACGCATCGATGTCGCTGGCTAAGATTTCCAGCACATAGTCGAAATCTCCCGTTACCGCATGGCAGGAACGCACTGCAGGATGGGCCAGGATGGCCCGTTCGAAGGCTTGATAATGTTCGAAATTGACCACCACATGCACCAGCGCCCGGATCGACAGACCCAGGGCTTTGGGGTCAAGGTTGGCGCTATAACCCTGGATCACGCCGGATTGTTGTAATTCTTGCACCCGGTTCCAGCAGGGGGTTTTACTCAGGCCGATGGACTCACCAAGAGCGGCAAAGGATAACCTGCCATCTTGTTCGAGGTGCGAGACCAGTTTGAATGCGATAGGTTCTAAACTTTGTTTTATCATATTGCTATAATCCGGAACGTTGTTCTGAAAAAACGTGAATTTTCAGTATAAATGGAACAATGTTCAAAGGCGAGTGCACTAGCATAATAGCCATTATAATTTTATTGGATACTTGCACATGCCCCAAATTAGCGCTTATCAGCAGAAATACTTCGCCATGTTAGACCACCCCGAAATCCTCGATTACGGTACCTATTTAAATTGTGACCGTTTGCTGGCCTGTCAAAAACCCCTGAATGAATTATGTAACGGTGACGAATTACAATTTCAGATCGTGCATCAGATTGAAGAGCTGTGGATGAAATTAATCGTTTATACCCTGGTGGACGTGCTGGAATTCATGCAGCAACAAAATACCCACAGAGTGGTTACCTTGCTCAAACGAGTGCATATGATCCAGCGCATGATGACCCAACAACTGGATCTGTTAGAAAACATGTCACCCAAAGAATATCAGCAAATTCGTTTGCAACTGGGTAATGGTAGTGGTCAGGAATCGCCGGGTTTTCGTAGCCTGCTCAAACTGCCACCGGATCTGTGGGCCGAATTTAGCAGCCATTATCTGACCGGACGGGGCAAAACAGTGGAGAGTATCTATGACTCCCAATACGCCCATGATGACAGCTATGTGGTAGCCGAATCGCTGCTGGAATTTGATGAGCAGTTGCAGAAATTCCGCAGCAATCACTTGTTTTTAATTCAGCGCTCCATCGGCATGGGGTCAAAATCTCTCAAAGGTCGGGCGGTGGAACTGTTGCAAACCGGTGCTAAACATCGCTCGTTTCCAGAACTATGGGATATTCGCAGTGCCATGACAGATTCATGGGGCCAGGAATACGGTAAAGTTCGCGACTCTATTACTCCAAGCAAACCCCAATGCCCTTTTCATAAGGCCGCAGACGAGACGCTGGATTAACCATGCAGCAGTTATTCAATCTGCCCAAGGGCAACTATCTATTAAGCCATTCTGTGGGCTGCCTGCCAAAGTTAGCAGAGGCGCACTTGCAAACTAGTTATCTGGATACCTGGCGGGAGTTGGGCGGTGATGCCTGGCCTAAGTGGTTGGACATACTTCAGGCTTTTAATCAGCAATTGGCCGAATTGTTAGGGGGCAAAGCCACGCATTTTTGCCCTCAGGCCAATGTTTCAAGTGGTCTGTGCAAGTATTTGCAATCCTTGCCTGAGCTGCCACACAGCCAACAAAACACCGTGTTGATGCACGCCACAGCATTTCCCTCTATGGGATTTGTGGTGCAAGCGTTAAACAAGCTCGGTTATAGACTTAAATTAATTGATTTTCAGCTGGATGCAACAGATTTGCATGTATGGGATCAGCACTTTACCCCAGACGTAGCTGCTGTGCTGATCACCCATGTGCACTCTAATACGGGGGTGTTGTCCCCCGTGGCCCAAATCAGCCAGATGTGTGCTAATCAATCCGCCACACAACAGGGCAATGGCCAGAGGATCAAGGTGATGGTAGATGTGGCACAGTCCATTGGTGTCGTGCCTATTTCGCTAAGAGAGTGGCAGGCAGATGTGGTGCTCGGCTCCTGTGTTAAATGGTTATGTGGTGGACCGGGAGCAGGTTTTATGTGGCTCAACCCTAAATACCTGGGCGAACTTAAACCCGTAGATGTGGGCTGGTTTTCCCATCAAAATCCCTTCGAATTTGATATAGATCATTTTGCCTATGCAGGCGATGCCATGCGTTTTATGGGCGGTACCCCATCAATAGCGTCGTTTGCCTTGGCCCAGGGCAGTATCAAACAGATCCAGCAGTTGGGGGTGAAAAACATTCAAGTACACAATCGTGAGCTACAAAAAATTGTGTTTGAAGCGGCGCAACCTTATCTAATCCAAGATATAGCATTGGCCACTACAGGTGGCACCTTGTGCCTGTCTCTGGGTGAAAAACAAGCCGCCAAGTTAGAACAACAGTTGCGCCTGGCAGGCTACCTGTTCGATCGCCGGGAAAATACTCTGAGATTGTCGTTTCATATCTACAATACCCAGGAACAAGCCGCTCAGGTAGCTGAATTATTGCAAACCCTATAAACGCTCTGCGGGCGCCAGATTAGGGTTTGTTGGTACTAAGTTGACCATCGGGGTTAGACCCTAGCTTAAGTAACCTGCTTGCAAATTCTCCTTGAGTAAATCATTAGCTAGGAGCTCCGACCTTGCCATGGTTTTAATAAACTACCATTTAAACTTTCAGCTATTGATAGGCGACTAACTTCTGACCCAGGTTATATCATCATCAAAAAGGAATACTTGTTATGTACAAATTCACTGTGATTATCCTCACTGGTTTGGTGGCTTGGTTCATAAGTCAGTCCTTGTTTGCAGACTCAATACACCAAAACACCCATGAGACAAAAAAAGTAGTGCAGATGCAAGCCGGCGCACTAAACTCCATCTTGATTGACGCCGGAGCAGGAGAGTTATCCGTAGTCGGTAGCGACAGTACTCAAATCAAGGTAGAGGCCAAGATAGTTGGCGACGATTTGGCCCCTGACGACTACCAGCTAACTCTGGAAGAAAAGGACGGCAAAGTCGTGCTTTATGCTCACATTAAGCGAATCATACATGACGACCAACGTATTGATTTAGTCGTCAGTCTACCTGTCTCGATGGCGCTGGAAGTCAGGGATCGCTCAGGAGATATAGAAATTTCAGCCATGTCAGGGGGCCTGACAATTTTTGACCGCTCAGGGGACATCACATTAACTAACATCAGCGGAGCCACAAATGTTGATGATAGATCCGGTGATATATTGGTTGATGGCTTAACGGGCCCCTTACAAATTAATGATCGTTCCGGGGAGATAGTGTTAAAACACATAGAGGGTAATAGCAGCATAGTGGACCGCTCCGGCGATATTTTTGTCAAACATATGGCCGGCGATTTAAGCATCGAAGATACGTCCGGCGATATAAGGGTTAAAAAAGTTGCCGGTCTGGTGTCGGTAGATGACGGCTCCGGCAGTATAGACATTAAAGGCGCGGGCGACTTTAAATTACTGGGTGACGGCTCAGGGGACGTGACAGTGAAAAACCTTGTCAAACAGCCAAGTACCAACGCCAAAACCCGGATGTAGAATGGGGATTATCGGTATAAACGGATAAATTTTCAGCGTGAGATGGGCACTCAGGACATGCGCAGAGTGATCAAAGGGCCGCAATATAGGCTGTCTCTGGTACCGGAATTAAAAAAGCGCTTTATGCTCGGGGCACAAAGCGCTTTTTAGTTTGCTTCATCGCAGGTTAGATTAGCTCGATAGCGTAAATATTAAAACGCGTAACTGACACTAAAAGTGGCGGTTCTGGGCAATATATAGCGGCCATTAGGGGCACTAGGATTACGCGGATCACCTTCTGTTAACGCATCTTCATCGGTGATATTTTGCACGGCTAGTTCAAAGGTTAATCCTGAGTCGCCTTGTAAAATCAGTCCGATATCGAATTTCTCATATCCCTTTAATACCACTGTATTTTCATTATTAGAAAATCTGTCATCCACCATAGAAACTGTACCATACAAGGTGGCAAAGAAGTCTTTGAACTCAAAATCATAGCTTGGAGTCAAGCGAACTTGCCAACCTGGCTGACGCTGGGCTTCGTTGCCTTGGTTCGTGGGGCTTTCGGTGATTTCAGTTTCTTGGATAGTTGAATTGAGTGAAAGCGAGAAACCGTTGTCAGCAAAGTAGTTGGCGTCTATTTCAACCCCGTACGCTTCGTTAGTCAGGGTTTGAACCGGTGCGCCGGGTAAAGTTTGAAAGCGATCACCTTCTACTTCATTGTAAAAACCGGTGGCATATAGGGTGTAGTTAGATTCGGCTAACTTATAACCCAGCTCTAACTGCGTTACGTCTATGATCAAGTCGTCCCCTGACGAGAAGCTATCGAAGTTGTCACGCAAGTCATCAAAATACGGCATTTTACTGCCTTCGCTGTAACGTAAGAATACCCCTTGCTCACGCTGGAATTGCCAGTTTACGCCAGCGGTAAAAGCGACATCTGACTCATCATATTGAACGGCTTTAGTTATCACGCCGTCCAAGCCTTCATCAACTGTGTAGTCAATAGTGTGGTTTTCATCTCTAACACCCACATCTGCGGTGACTGTGTCACTCACCTTATATTCAAACGCAGCGTAAATCGCTTTGGTCGTGCCATCGCCTGTGGCATTGATATCGTAATTCCAACCACAGCTATCTTGGTTATCATTACAATCGATGCCAGTGAGGTTTTCGCCACCCGGGCGAATAACATGATAAGAGTGATTGCCTAAGCTCCACCAATCGTTAGATGAAAAATTTGCTACATACAAGCCTAACGATGTTTTAAATTTGTCTGTTTGTTTGGTGATCGCCACATCATTAGTAAATGATTCAATGTCTTTGCGCACCACCCAGCGACCAATTTGCTGAACTAGGGTATCGCCGCTATAGACTTCACCTGTCACAGCGCCCGTGGCCGATACGCCATTGTCGGCCACACTTGATAGCAAAGCGGGATCGCCATTTGGCACTAAGCCCAGGGTGTCCGCATCACCGGCAAGATGGGCAAAGCGGTCAACAAATGTCCAGCCGTCGCCAAATTCTAGATTCACGCTACCGCCGCTGACGGTACCTTTCCAACCACGCCCTTCGCCAAAGTCCATAGATTCAGATGTGCCATCAGGCCCATATTGTATAGTGGCTTGGCGGTTCAAGGTGCCGATTTGGGTATAACTATTATCAACTCCATCAACTAGTGGTGTAGGTAGGTACCAGGCGCCATGATCGTCTGTACTACGGGTAAAGAAGTTGATCTTGCCATTGTCTAATATCTTGGTGATATTCAGGGTGAACTGATTACCTTTTTCAGAATTAAAACCGGCGTCACGGATCCCCGGGCTTTGCTGGACGTAGCCGCCAAACATAAAGTATAAATCTTCGGCGAGTTTGCCTGAAACCACCGCATCTATGCGCTGTAAGTCGTAATCTGAGGTTGAATACTTGATTGAGCCTTCGGTTTCATCCGAACCTTCTTTGAGCAAGAAGTTGGTGGTTAAACCGGGTTGACCGCTCGATACCACAGAGGCGGGACCGCCACGCAAAGCATCAACAATATCAATGGTTTCATCGATACGGAACAACGACGAGTTTTCTAAAAACGACAGGGTCGAGGGCGGGAAAATGGGCACGCCCTGGACTTGCAAGGTTAGAAACGGAGCATCGCCGCCGCCAGGGAATCCACGCACAAATACGTTGGCCCCGGCCACACCACCTGAGCTTTCTGACCAAACGCCTGGTATCGCCTTAAATAGATCAGCGGTGCTCTTTGGTGCGAGTTTTTTGATATCCGCAGCGCTGATGAGGGTTGTTGCATAACTGGCTTCGACTTTGCGTACAGCGGTACCACTTGCGCTACCTGTGACAACTATCTGTTCTATAAAATTGTTTTCATCTTTTTTGTCTTGCTCCGTTTCTTGTTGTGCAAAAGCCACACCTGGCAACATAAGCGCCAACGAAACACTTAATGCGAGAGAATTCTGTTTGTGTGTTGTTAAATTCATGAGCGTACCCATTGAGTTATTAGTGTGTTGTAAACGGTATGTAAAAATGTTTGATTTAATTAGAAATTTGTTGGTCTTTAGATCAGTCGTGAGGATGTAGTCTTAAGGGAAAACGATTACACTAGGGTTAAAAGATTTCATTGATAATGCGCAGAACACCCCTTCGTGTTGTAAATTTTAAAGCCCAATACCGCATATTTTAATTTAGGTAATAGTTTGAAAAATAACAAAAAATTGACCTTAAACGATCTGGGCAACCTTGCCGGTGTATCGACTTCTACAGTTTCACGTGCACTGAGTGACAACCCGCTGATTAAAAAAGAAACCCGGGTGCGCATTCAGGCATTAGCTAAGCAGCACAATTTCAGCCTTAACAAGGCGGCGAGTCGTTTACGCACCCAAAAGACCAAAGTCGTTGCGGTTATTCTTAACCTGATAGACCATACAGAGCAGAGCATCAGTGATCCTTTTTTGTTAAAAACCGTCGCTGATTTGAACCAGGCCCTGAACAGCAAAGGCTATGATTTATTGCTGTCTAATTCTTTTATGGCGACGGACAACTGGGCCAATTACTTTATCAACAGTCAACGAGCGGACGGGTTGATCGTGGTGGGGCAGGGAAAAAGTGATCTAAAAGTGCAGGAAGTGGCCGCGTCTGGCGTGCCTATGGTGGTGTGGGGCGATCCTAGAATAGATTCGAATTATCCTATTGTGGGCAGTAACAATCGACTTGGCGGAGAGCTTGCCACAGAGCACTTGCTCGAAGGCGGCTGTAAAAATATTATATTTTTGGGCGACCCTGAGCATATGGAGATGACCGGACGATATCGAGGTTATCAAGACGCGCTGGAAAAACATGGTGTCACGTTTGACCCTGCATTTACCGTGGCCATCGACCTCACCAGTCGCGCAGCATATGACAAAGTCAGTGAGTTGATTTTAACTAAAGGGCTATTCTTTGACGGCATAGTGGCGTGCAGTGATATGGTAGCATTAGGGGCAATGCGCGCCTTGAAAGAGCGATATATTGGTATTCCAGGTGATGTGGGGATCATTGGCTTTGATGATATCTTAATGGCCGAACTGTCGTATCCATCATTAACAACAATTAAACAAAATACCCAACTCGCGTCTCAAATTATGGTGGATAAGCTTATCGCCCAATTTGACGGCCAAAAAGTCGACTCATCCGTGGTGAATATTGTATTAATTGCTCGTCAGTCGACCAAACACAACCTATGAAATACACGATTTAAGAGGTTTTCTTCGCTGTTGCAAACGTTTGCATTTTCTTAACGTACGTTTTACACTTCGCTGTAATCACCCAAACGTAGACCTAAACTATGAATCGAATGCTGACCATTGTTGCTATATCACTGTGTTATTTTGTGTTTGCCGTTTTGCTGAACAGTGTGGGAACGGTGATCCTGCAATCGATCACCAGTTTCGATATCTCAAAAACCAATGCGAGTACTTTAGAGGGCTTTAAAGATCTCTCCATCGCTTTTGTTTCATTCTTCGTCGCCTCATTCATTCCCAGGATTGGTTATCAGATAGCCTTATGTTTGGGCCTTGTTTTGGTCGCAGTGGTGTGTTTGTTAACACCATTATTTGCCGAATTTTTCTTTATTAAAATCCTTTTCGCGACTATTGGTACCGCGTTTGCGTTGGTCAAAATATCCGTCTACTCCCTTATAGGTCAGTTAAGCGCTGATACAAAAAGTCATTCGTCACTGATGAACACAGTAGAAGGCATCTTTATGGTTGGTGTGCTCACCGGCTATTGGGTATTCAGCGGCTTTATTAACCCACAAAATCCGGCCTCTCTTGAGTGGCTCAATGTGTATTATTTGCTGGGTGGGTTAATCTCGTTAGCAGCGGTTTTTGTTTATTTTACTCCCATTGAACGTGTGGCTTATGTACGAAGTGAGACAGGGGCATTCAGTGAATTTCTGGATATGCTCAAACTTACTTATCAGCCTTTGGTACTCATTTTTGTTATTTCTATTTTCCTGTATGTGCTGGTGGAGCAAGGCATAGGTTCTTGGTTACCTACCTTCAACCGCGAAGTGTTAGGCCTACCGGTTAATATCAGTATTCAACTCACCAGTATTTTTGCCGCAATGATCGCGATTGGTCGCTTGTTGGCTGGACTCTTATTACGATTTATACCTTGGTACGTATTCATCAACGGTTGTCTAGTCATGATGTTTTTAACCATACTGTTGACCCTACCTATGGCAGACCAACCTCATCACACTGTCGTTAATGGTATATTTGATGCACCACTTGCCGCTTATTTATTGCCAGCAATAGGTTTATTCATGGCGCCAATTTATCCTTTAATTAACTCCGTCATGTTAAGTGCGTTACCTAATCAGCAACATGCAAAGATGACCGGTCTTATCGTTATCTTTTCAGCCCTAGGGGGCACGTTAGGCTCTATTTTAACCGGCATCATATTTGATAAATTCGGCGGTCAACATGCCTTTTATATGTCACTTATCCCCATAGTGATGATTATTATCAGTCTGTATTTGTTTAGAAGACTCTCGGCCCAGCCGCGTAAAAACACCCTTCAAGGAGCGTAAAAATAATGCATCAGTCCTCCTCTTTTGATCACCCAAGTATTGCCTTTTTCGATAGTGCGTTATTCAAACGTATACAACTTGAGGGGTTATTTAATGACAGTAAAACCATTTGCGATGCCTTGCCAATAAGTAGTTGGCAAAAAGTTCTCGCGCAATACGACCTAAGCAAAAATGATGCAGATTTTTCCCTTTGTGAGTTTGTTAATAGTCATTTTCGGCTACCAGAAGAAATTCTATTAAATGATAGAGGTCTAAAGCCAACGCTTAATTCTTACATTAACGATTTATGGCCGAAGTTGACTCGCTCGCCAGATAGTCACCAAAAGAACAGTACCTTATTGGCGCTGCATCATCCGTACATTATACCTGGCGGACGTTTTAGGGAGATATATTACTGGGACAGCTATTTTACTGCACTGGGATTAAAGCAGTCAGGTCATACTGATTTGATTCACTCCATGGTGCTGAATTTTATCGATTTACAAGATACGTTTGGCTGCATACCTAACGGTAATCGTAGTTATTACTACTCGCGCTCGCAGCCACCTGTGCTGGCCATGATGGTTGACCTGTGTGTCGATAATACTGAGTCAGTCGATAGTGAATTTATCAGGCGTTGTCTGGATGGAATGGAAAAAGAACATCGCTTTTGGATGCGCGGCGAAAATCAACTACAAGACGTTGGCGAGGCTTATCATCGTGTGGTGAAAATGCCCTGCGGCGCATCGTTGAATCGTTATTGGGATAATTTGGCGACGCCGCGCAGTGAGTCTTATTTGGAAGATGTTGAATTAGCTGCCGAGTTTTCACCCCAGCAGCGCCCTGAATTTTATCGCAATATTCGGGCAGCTTGTGAGTCGGGCTGGGATTTCAGTTCCCGTTGGTTGGCAGATGAAAGCGAACTGTCATCTATTCAAACGACCCACATTGTACCGGTCGATTTAAATTGCCTGTTGTATCAATTAGAAGCAACCCTTGGTAAGTATCACAAAATGTTAAACCAGGATACACAGGCGGCAGCATTTCAAACGCGCGCCGACAACCGCCGAGAAGCCATAAATCGTTACTTTTGGTTGTCGGAAAAACACTTTTATTTTGATTATCACTTTGGGCAACAAACGGCGCTGGCTGTGCGCTCGCTGGCGGCAGCCTTGCCGTTATTTGTGAACATTGCAAGCGAGGAGCAAGCCACAAACGTGAAAAATGCGCTTACATCTGAGTTCTTAACTGACGGCGGTTTAGTGACCACGTTGAATACTACCGCTCAGCAGTGGGATTCGCCAAATGGTTGGGCGCCGTTGCAGTGGTTTTCTGTGATGGGGTTGCGCAACTATGGCTATTTCGCCGACGCCGCTGACATTATGCAACGCTGGCTAGAAACCGTTGATTTACAGTTCGTGAAAAGCGGCAACATCATGGAAAAATACGACGTTCGATCCCTCGATAGTTTAGCCGATGGTGGTGAGTATGATGTGCAACATGGGTTCGGTTGGACCAATGGCGTGACCCTGGCATTTTATGATCTGTTAGCCAGGTAAATGCTTTAACGATATGAGCGTTGTCATCGCGGTTCTAAATAACAAAAAAACCATGAGCTTAAGGGCTAACACCGAGTTGAGGGATAGAAGATAAAGCTAGAATGGTAAATCACAGGTTGCATGGACCTTGGGGTTTATCGGGCACGAAGGGTAAAAACAAGATTGGTTGATAGTTAGATGTTGTGGTAGGTATGATGTTTCTGTAGTGTGAAAAAATAAGCCGATAATGAGAGTTACAATGCTTGTTTACTTCAAAGATATGATTGTGAGGCCTGCTTTATGTCTAGGTGTTTTGTTGGTGCTAGTGAGCTCTTGCAGTCAAATAAGGCATTCAGAAAATACGTTAACCAAACCTAATGTGGTCGTCATCTTAGTTGACGATTTGGGCTACGCCGACATCAAAGCCTTCAATCCTGATACCTTTTACGATACGCCCAATGTTGATAAACTTGCTGAGAAAGGTATTAAATTTGTCAACGGATATGCAGCCAATCCGGTATGTAGTCCTTCCAGATATGCCGTGCAGACCGGTAGGTATCCGACCCGAGCGAATACTACGGATTGGTTTCACCCTCACAACAAACCGTCTAGAACAGCAAGTTTTGCACCAGCCGAATTCGAACAGGTTCTGCCGCATGAAGAATACACCATTGCTGAAGCGTTTAAGCAAAACGGTTATAAAACGGCATTTTTAGGCAAGTGGCATTTAGGCGAGCCCGCAAACTATTGGCCTGAGCACCACGGCTTTGATGTGAATATTGGCGGAACTAAAAATGGTCATCCTGCGGGCGGTTATTTCTCGCCCTATAAAAATGCCAGGCTAACGGACGGCCCAAATGGCGAATACCTGACAGAGCGTTTAACTAACGAAGCTATTTCTCTCGTTGATGGCTATGCAAAAGAACAGTCTCCATTTTTTATGTTACTAGCGTTCTACACCGTGCATACACCTTTGCAAGCACCATCAGGGGCAGTTGATAAATATCAGCAAAAAGCGGCCACCTTAGCTAACGCTCCTTTATTTGAATTGGAAGAGCAAGTTTGGCCTACCGACGAAGAACGTCAGGTTAGAGTCGTTCAAAATAATCCGACCTATGCGGCTATGGTTAACCAAATGGATACACAGGTAGGCCGACTTTTGAATAAGTTGGATCAAGTAGGCGTAGCTGACAATACCATTATTGTTTTTACTTCTGACAACGGCGGATTGTCTACGGCAGAAGGTTCACCTACCGCAAATTTACCATTAAGAGGCGGGAAAGGTTGGTTGTACGAAGGTGGAATAAAAGTGCCCTTTATTATCAAATTGCCACACTCTAAAGCGAATTCCAGAACTTTGTCAGAACCCGTAATATCAACCGATCTATATCCGACATTACTCAGTGCTGCAAATCTCCATTTACAACCGCAACAACACGTAGATGGCATAGATTTGACATTATTTACTGACTCTACCGACAGAGCCAGTTTTTCTCAGCGACCGCTTTATTTTCATTATCCACATTATTCCAATCAAGGCGGTTTTCCCGGTGCGGCCATTAGACAAGGAGACTGGAAATTGATCGAACGGTTCGAAGATGGAAAATTTCAGTTATACAATCTGCTCGATGACATCGGTGAGCGGACAGATTTGTCTGAGGTCATGTCAGATAAAGCTAAGGAGCTGCGCACTAAACTGCACCAATGGTACTTGGAGACCGATGCCCGATTTTTAAATCCGCTGAATGGTCAGATCCCTTGGTCACCTCAATTAGCGTTTAAAGATCAAGATTAATTGCCTGAGCAAAACTATACACATAACAGAGATAAACTAGACGTTTATCTTTCGCAGCGACCACTAAATGCGCCAATTCTTGTCCACTTTCACGGTGGAGGCCTAACTTCTGGCAGTAAAGAGCGGGGCTCGAGAGAATATTCTATAGCCTTTGCTAAACAAGGGCTCTGTGTTGTCGTGCCTAATTATCGACTGGCCCCAGAGCACCCGTTTCCCGCGCAAATAAATGATGCTTCTGCGGCTGTTGCTTGGGCGATGCAATTTCGCTCCCACGATTGACCCCGGCGGGATAATGGGTGACCCCATTGATTTCACTGTTTTTGATATAGCTAAAAAAAATAGTCTATAATACACAGAACTATTTACCTCCGCCTTGTTTGTTTTACTTGTGACCCCATCTCTGCAACTGCTTTTTTGCAAATCAAAAACCGATTCAACCTTTGGTTAAACCTTAGGTTATGTGAGATTTTTAGCTATTTAATCGGTTTTTGGTTAAAGGCCGTAAAAAGCGGACGCAGAAGTTAAGCACTGGCCGAACTTCGCTACCCAAATAGTGCGCGACTCCCTGCTGTAAACATAACTATGCATTCAATATCAGCCATACTAAACATAAACTGACACCATATTAATTAAGCGTGTGTTGCTCACGCCAAACGAGGATCTAATTTAATGCGCTTCCTTAAGCCTTATTTATTAACAACAATACTCTTAATCCTAGTTACTGCCTGCTCTAAGCAACCCGAGCAAAAAGCATCGACACCGCAAGCTTTGTCTGTTGAAGTGGCCGTTCCGATTAATGCTGTGATCACCCAATGGGATGAATACACAGGGCGTTTCGATGCCACACAACAAGTGGATATTCGCGCACGTGTTAGCGGCTACTTAGACAAAGTCAATTTTAAAGATGGCCAAATAGTTAAAAAAGGCGATGTGCTTTTTGTGATTGATCAACGTTCTTTTAAAATCGCCTTACAAAGCGCCGAATCTCAATTTTCCTTGGCGAAAAAAGAGTTGGATAGAGGTAACGACTTACGCAAAAAAAATTCTCTTTCACAAGAAGAAGTCGATCGCCGCCAAAACGAATATGACATGGCCCAAGCCAATGTCGAAAATGCCAAACTCGATTTAGAGTTTACCGAAGTTAAATCACCTATTAATGGTGTGGTTTCTCGGGATTTAATCAACGAAGGTAACCTGATTAATGGCACAGCAACCAACGCGACCCTGTTGACTAATGTGGTTTCAATCGATCCCATTCATTTTTATTTCGACGCAGGTGAGCGTGATTTACTGCGCTATATTCGCTTGAGCCAATCAAATAAACGCGAAAGCTCGCGCAGTGCATCGAACCCTGTGAAAATTCGCCTACAAGACGAAAAAGATTTCACTCATACCGGTGTGATGGACTTTGTTGACAACCAAATCGATCAAAACACAGGCACCATAGTCGGCCGAGCGATCCTGGACAACCCAGGCGGATTTATTCTGCCAGGTTTATTTGGCCGCATTCGGTTATTGTCAGAGCAGGACGTTGAAAAGATCCTTATCCCCGATGCTATTATCGGCACGGACCAATCACGCAAATTTGTGTTTGTCGTCAATGACGAGGGTAAAGTGGATCGTAAGTTTGTCACCTTGGGTAAATTGCACACTAATGAACTGCGCGTAATTGAATCAGGCTTAACAACAAATGACCGCATGATACTGAATAACTTAATGCGTGCTCGTCCTGGTACGCCAGCGGACGCCAAAGAAGTTGACCTTTCCAGCCAATATTCGCTGTAAGGGGAGACAAAAATGAATATATCGCATTTCTTTATCGACCGCCCGAAGTTCGCTTCGGTACTGGCTATTATCGTGCTTATCATAGGCAGTTTGGCCTATTTTAGTTTACCCATTGAGCAGTATCCGCAAATCGCTCCACCGACGATACAAGTTGCCGCTTCATATCCCGGTGCAAGTGCAGAGGTCGCGGCCAAAACGGTAGCCACGCCGTTAGAGCAACAAATTAACGGCGTGGAGAACATGTTGTACATCTCATCCCAATCAACCGCTGATGGGCGAGTGACTCTTACGGTCACCTTTAAACTGGGTACTGATTTGGACAACGCCCAAGTACAGGTACAAAACCGCGTCGCCATTGCAGAGCCTAGACTACCGGAAACAGTGCGTCGCTTAGGCATAACCACTAAGAAAAACTCACCGGATTTGATGTTGGTAGTCAATATGTACTCGCCAAATGGCACGTACGACCAAACGTATATTGCCAACTATGCGTCCTTGCAAATTCGTGATCAGCTTTCTCGTATCGACGGTGTGGGCGATATTTTACTGTTCGGCGCCAGTCAATATTCCATGCGGGTTTGGCTTGACCCAGACATCATTGCCTCTTTAGATATGACCGCTTCAGAGGTAATAACCGCACTGCGGGGGCAAAATATCCAGGTCGCCAGTGGTACCCTGAACCAGGCTCCAGTCGAGGCTGGGCAAACTGCATTCGAGCTCAATGTTCAAACCCAGGGCCAATTGATAGAGCCACAAGAGTTTGAAAGTGTCATCATTAAAAATCAAGGCGGCAAGATTGTTCGTTTACGTGATGTGGGCCGGGTTGAACTTGGCGCAGAGAGCTACAGCACGCGTGGCTATTTAGGCGATAAAAAAGCCGTGGCTATGCCTGTGTTCCAGCGCCCCGGATCAAACGCCATTGAAACGGCCGATGCCATTAAAGCGGCCATGGTTGAGGTGGGGAAACACTTTCCACCGGATTTAACTTACAAAATAGCTTACAACCCAACTAATTTTATCAGCGAGTCGATCACCGCAGTTGAGCACACCATATATGAAGCCATCGCCTTAGTAGTCTTGGTTATCATGGTTTTTTTACAAAACTGGCGAGCGGCCCTTATTCCGATTATCGCTATTCCTATTTCCCTGGTCGGTACTTTCGCTTTCCTCAGTGTCCTAGGGTTCTCACTGAATAACCTGACCTTGTTCGGCTTAGTGTTGGCCATCGGCATTGTGGTGGATGACGCAATCGTTGTGGTAGAGAACATGGAACGTTTAATGGCCCAAGGCATGCGGCCGTTAAAAGCGGCCCGCCAAACGATGACAGAAGTAGGTGGTGCAGTCTTAGCTATAGGGTTGGTATTGGTAGCGGTTTTCTTACCCACAGCTTTTGTGGAGGGTATCTCAGGCCAATTTTATAGCCAGTTTGGTATCACCATTGCCGTAGCAACGCTCATCTCGGTATCGGTATCGTTGATCCTAAGCCCAGCGATTGCAGCTGTTTTATTTAAGCCCCATAAAGACGAGTCAGAAAAAAGCGGCACGTTCCATTATCTGTCGGGGAAATTCAACCGAGCAATGGACAGAACGTCAGACAAGTATGCGACATTAGTTGCAAAGCTTGTTCGTCGTGGAGGCTTGATGTCATTGGTATACGTGCTGCTGATGGGCTTTACCCTGTACATGTTTAGCATAGTGCCCAGAGGTTTTATTCCCGCACAAGATCAGGGTTACCTTATCGTTGGTGTTCAATTGCCCGCAGGGGCGTCCTTGTCACGCACCGATGCTGTAGTGCAAGAGGCGGTGGACAAGCTGCTTGGCATAGATGGGGTTGAAAACGCCGTTGCCTTCGCGGGTTTCTCAGGAGCTACCTTTACAAACGCGACTAATGCAGCCGCAATATTCACCATAATGAAGTCATTTGATGAACGCGCCGAATTGGGGATCACCTTTGATGATGTATTGGGCCAAGCCCGGGCTCAGATGGGCGCTATCGACGATGCAAATGTGGTGGTCATTCCACCGCCACCTGTTCGTGGTATCGGCAGTGGTGGCGGCTTTAAGATGATGCTCGAAGACCGAGGCGGTCGAGGTTTACCAGCCTTAGAACAAGCGATGTGGCAACTAGCAGGGGCGGCCAACCAAGAGCCTGCCACCACTTCAGTCTTTAGCTTCTTCGAAACCAGCACGCCCCAGCTATATGCAGACATAGACAGGGAACGGGTAGAGCGTTTAGGTGTATCGGTTTCTGATGTGTTTAGTGCACTGGAAATCTATTTAGGCAGTGCTTTTGTCAATGATTTTAGTTACCTGGGGAGAACATTCCGGGTTACCGCTCAAGCCGATGCGCCTTATAGAATGGAACCAGACGACATAGGTCGCATTCGTGTACGTAATTCAGGCGGTGAAATGGTTCCCCTAAGTTCAGTGGCCACGTTCGAATATCGTTCAGGGCCGTCCCGTGTGCCAAGATACAACTTGTATCCTGCGGCAGATTTAATTGGCAGCACTGCGCCGGGCTTTAGCTCAGGTGAAGCCATCGCCACAATGGAGCGATTGGCAGCGCAAATTCTACCTGAGGGTATTACCTATGAATGGACCGAACTTGCCTATCAAGAACAGCAATCAGGTAACACAGGTATTTTGGCATTCGGCTTTGCCGTTATATTTGTATTCCTGTTGTTAGTGGCCTTGTACGAAAGTTGGACCTTGCCCTTATCGGTTATCTTAATTGTTCCCATGTGTTTACTCAGCGCTATCACTGGTGTGCACTTAATGGGCTTGGATAACAACATTTTGACCCAGGTCGGTTTAATTGTGTTGGTTGGTTTGGCTAGTAAAAACGCCATTCTGATAGTGGAATTCGCTCGTCATCGTGAACATGAAGGCGCAGGTTTATATGAAGCGGCAAGTGACGCTGCCAAATTACGGTTACGGCCTATTCTGATGACATCATTCGCCTTTATCCTGGGTGTGTTACCGCTTGCGGTAGCCACCGGTGCCGGAGCTGAGATGCGCCAAGCTCTGGGGGTGGCAGTATTCAGTGGTATGTTAGGTGTAACCTTCTTTGGTTTGATATTCACCCCTGTGTTTTACGTACTGATGCGTAAATTATCTATGCTGGTAAAAGGCCAGAAGCTCGATGAAATGGGCCGGGTACCGGTAACCGAGAGGGGGTAACGGGAAGAGGCTACTCAAGTAACAATAAAAAGGCCTAACTAGGGCCTTTCTATTTTTTGCTTCATCCTTGCATGCGGGTGTTGTAGTGCAAGGCCTCCAGCGGGATAAGCTCGAACGATTGTGTCGTTACATCTCCAAGTCGGCCGTGTAGACGTCAGCCTGTCACTCGCCCCCTCTGCCGAGATAGAGTGCTAGCTACTAGCCACTAGCACACTAGCCCGTAGGCTGACGGATGTTAGTAAAGAAGATAGATCAGGCTGCTAATCAACACCCCTGACCAAATAAAAATCACCGTACAATATCCCATAATTTGACGCAGATTCAACCCAGCGATTGCCAGTAAAGGTAACGCCCAAAAAGGCTGGATCATGTTGGTCCACGCATCTCCCCATGCCACAGCCATGGCCGCTTGATTGATAGGTACGCCAAGTTGAGTTGCAGCAGGGATCACAATGGGTGCTTGCACTGCCCATTGACCACCACCTGAGGGCACAAAAAAGTTGACGAGCCCGGCGCTTAAAAACGTATACACCCCAAAACTATCCGCGCTGGATATATGCACAAACCATTCTGACATTGCCGTTGCAAGTCCAGAATCGACCATCATACCCATGATGCCCGCGTAAATTGGAAACTGAAGAATAATACCGCTACTGGAACCGATGGCTTCTTTCATCGCCCCTAAGTAGTTACGCGGATTAATATGCAGTGCTAAACCTAATAAGAGTAAACATAAATTGATGGTGTTAAGGCTAAGGCCGTTGCCTTGAGCAAAGTACTGCACTAAAAACAGCCCACCAATGAATACGAGTAAATAATTAATGATCGGACTGTGTTCTAATTTTTCAGCCGGTGTGAGAGTACTTTTATCCACTGGTGCTATTTGTGGTAGATTGGCCTCAAAGCCAATCCGTTTATCTTTGTCTGGCAACATCATAATATTAAGAATAGGTACAGTGACAACTATGGCTGCGATAATCGCTACGTTTTGCCAAGCAAAAATAGTTTGCGACAGTTGAATGGTTTGACCGGACAGCAACTGGCCCAAAGCATCGTTAGCAGGCGAGGCAACTTTAAGCGGAATCGATCCCGACAAACCACTGTGCCAAATCAACATGCCACTGTATCCGGATGCGATTAAAAGTGGAAAATGAACGTTTTTGACTAACGTAGCCACTTCACGAGCGACTAACGCGCCGACCACCAAACCAAATCCCCAATTGATCCAAGAGGCCAACATAGCCACCAGTGTGACTAATAATATTGCTTGAGCGGGTGTGCGAGCTAATTTGGCTATTCTAATCAGACCACTCTTAACCGGAACGCTCATCGCTAAAATACTGCCAAACACTAGAATTAGAACCATTTGCATCGAAAACGAGAGTAAATTCCAAAAACCATTTCCCCAATGATTAGCCATTTGAACTGTCGACTGACCTTCTACAAACAAACCACATGCAAAGACAATAACCGTTAAAATAATGGCAATAATAAATGCATCGGGTAGCCACCGTTGCATAAGGCCACTAAAAAAATCCGCGCTGCGTTTAATCATTGTTTTGACTCTTTTTTTTATGCTTAGGTTGTTTGCTAAGTTTGAGATTACCGTAAAGTAGGGCAAAGCGCTTAACTGAATCATGGGCCATACTTAAATTTAGAATTAACTAAAATTGTCTATGAAAAGGAGGTGGGATTGATTATCTATACCGTAGAATATTTGATCTCTAACCCGCTAATTCATCGGCAAGTTACTCGCTGGCTGGGCCAGAAGGCTGGCGTTTTGTGCTGCTTGGACCTTAAC
Organism: Paraglaciecola sp. IT1134; assembly: GCF_058068185.1. Taxonomy (NCBI): domain Bacteria; kingdom Pseudomonadati; phylum Pseudomonadota; class Gammaproteobacteria; order Alteromonadales; family Alteromonadaceae; genus Paraglaciecola; species Paraglaciecola sp. IT1134. The sequence continues at coordinate 482,692 of NZ_CM176486.1, forward strand.
TTTACTTATGACTGATCTCGATCTTGCCTATAATTTACATTCTGAAATAGTTACATTTTGGCAGTTCTATGTGGCTGGCATGACCGGAGTTGTCGGTTGGGTCTTTGCGAGAAATTCGGCATGGCCTTTTGCCAAACGAATTGGCGTCATGTGTTGTGTGATTGTTTTTATGATATTCAATATCTCCGGTCTATATCGAACGTCATCTGCGCTTCACGATATTGTTGGGGTCATGCTCACTGATGGGTACTCAGTCCCAACGGGTATTGCAGCAAGCATATTTCAAACCGTGCTCACCCGTTTAAACACCGGCGATTGGTATATGCACCTTGGACCGCATCTTGGGGTCGATGTAATCATTATCTTTTTTGTGCTTGTTGTAGCTGGACAAGACCCTACCGCTAAAAAATAATATACGGGTTTTTGATACCCACCTGATTTACCTCTCAGCTTTCAGGGTGCATTGAATGTGATCCAAGCAGAGTAAGCTAAACAAAGATAGCCTAGACATTCAGCTTAAATGTTTGAACAAGACAACTTAATTTATACCCGTCATTCGTAAAACCGCATGTTTGGTGGATAAAATAATTCGTCGCCGCCATACAGTTTCATGATCTTGGCTATATGGTTAAAGTGTGCAAGTCAGTTGAGGACTATAAAATTGGGTCAACTTTTCATATTGTTTGGGGTTATGCCACTGTTTACGAACGTGGCAAATGTAAGGGTAGTAGGTGTTTACAAAGCCTTCAGCGTCGATATCAAAAAATTGTTTAGCAACATCTTCTTCGCATAAATCCAATTCGCGGCACAAAAGTATTTGTTCGTAAAAAGTGAAAAGTTGTTCCAGTTGACCACTGAGTTTATCTTCGCTAATGAGTTTCAACACTTCACTATCGTAGGTGGCTTGCAGTTCTTCGGGTTTTAACGCGGGGTCTTGTAAAATCTGGTTAAGTTGGGCTGTACGTTTGGTCATGGCTTCGGTGATATTTAACCTGACTTGTACCAGCATGCTGTTGCCGTGGTATCGCTCTACAAAAGCCATTGAACGGTCAACACGCACAGCTGACTTATGTTCTAAGTACTGATAGATACCAAATAAGCCGCCTATCACCACGGCCAATGCTGCCACCCAAGTACCTGCCACTTCGGCTATCTGTAGCTTTACTTCTTGCTCAGTCATTTTTTACAAACGGGCAATTTTTCATTAACTAGGCAAGGGTTATAACCACGATCATCACCATTATCATCTTCAACTGCACAGTTTTCGTCAGTTTCGATTCGACAATCGGCTTCAACTTCTTCATTTGCTGTACTTTCACAGCCATATAAAAACAGCATGCTGAAAGTCAACAAAACAAACATTCGAAGTGCTCTATTTAGGGATAAATTTTCCATAAGCTATTCTTAGTGTTGCATTTTATAGTTAGCACTATAGCAGTATTTATGCTTAATTAAAGTACTACAAAAAAACATGAAAATTTCCTAAAATCATGCATAAAAGAACAATCAGAGTTATTTCATGCCTGCCGCTTCTAGTAGCGTCAAGTATTGTTTTTGCCCAAGGCGGCTTTGAAAACATACGAGTTGTGACAGGCTTGTCTCTTGGCTACAGCGATTTTTCATTTCCAGAAAAGCTCGACCACAATATTTCGTTTCCTAGTGCCAATATCCCTATTGCCCTGACCCTGGGTAGCTGGCAGCTCTCACTGAACGCCAGCACCACACTTGCCGATGCTGATATTGCCGAGGAAGAGGATATAGGTGAAGCATCACGAAAAGACCTGGATTTAACGGTGGGTTACCGAATGACAAATAGCTGGTCACTTTTTGCAGGTTATAAGTACGGCAAAACCGAGATGACTTTTATTCCTCGAGATTCTGAGGAAGAAGAGCCTGACAAGCCTGAATTTACAGATGAAAGTTACTCGCAAAAAGGCCCTTTTGTGGGGGCGAGTTACAGTTGGCAATTTGATAAAGCAGGACGATTAAGTTTCTCTCTGGCCTATGCATCTTTGCAGGCAACTAATAATTTTGCGGCCAATACAGATGAGGAAGAAGAAGTTGAAATAGCTGAATTTGATGATTTGACCGGCAAGGTTAGGGGTGATACCAAAGGATTTAGTTATGGTTTGAGTTGGACCATGCCCTTGTCGAGCAATCTGCTATTTCAAACTCGATTTAAGGTCAATGATTATCAACAAGATCTTGTGGTGGATAGTGAGCGATATGAGGATATAGATGAAACGTTTACTACATTACACGTTGGATTAGCTTACGTTTTCTAGAAAACCACCAAAACAGGAATATCCCGATTTTTAGGTGGACTGAAAAACACTTCATTCAGTAAGGAGGAATGCTCCCAAGGTATTTGCTTGTTTCGTGTTTCTTTGGCCACCCCTGTCCTGACTTTTTTAAATACCTCTTCGACGCTTATTTGCTTAGTAATATGGCGCAGTAAGTGTTTGGTATAAACGCCGTTTTTGCGGTTACCATCGGCGGCCACACCACCGGGCTCAGTAGCAAAGGCAATCAAGGTATTAGACGGTGCTTTAATCGGAGCCAAGCCGCTCGATATTTGGGCATTTTCGGAAATCGAGTGGTTTTCAAAGGGGTTATTGCGACAGGCATCCAGAATAATAATATTTTGTAAGTCTTTAGATTTGTTGATTTCAGTAAACAAATTACTGACTTTATATAGGCCAGAAATAAACTGCTGATGACTTTCGAACTGCATACCCAAAGGTACAATATAGTTGTAATGATTAACCTGAATGGCATGCCCAGCGTAATAAATCAGCGCGAGTTTTTTTGCCTGGCTGTGTTTGTTTACTTCAGCGTAAAATTGTTGCACCTTTTTCGCTAAATCTGACAAATTACTATCTTTGAGCAAGCTGACTCGAAAACCCAAACTGGTCAAACTATCTGCTATGGCGTCTGCATCATTAGCGGCATTTCTTAACGGTGCAGTAACATAGTTTTTATTGCCTATCACTAAGGCAAAGCGTTGCATATCTTGCTCAAAAGCAACGCCCTTTGAGGTGACTGTCGCGAGAAAAACGCATATTAAAAACCGCAACATGTGATTTTACCCTGGTAGAAGAGAAGATTAATAATACAACTAATGGCTTGAATAAACAGCGAATACCACCCCAGCTTCAAGATAGGTGTGAGAATGTTACATTTCCACTCTCGTGGCAGAGTGGATTTAGGTTGTTCGGGCGTTTTCTGCCCGCCCTTTATCGAGCTGTTATAGGTATCTGTCTAACCCATGCTGTTCTTCTGGGCGTAGACAATGTGTCATATCTGTCTAGATATTTGCCTTTAATAGCGAAAATATTAGTTGATATGAATTACATGTTTTCCTGCGTTGGCTCATCAGTCAAAATATCAAAATAGCCTGGCAAAATGGACGTTAGCAAAGCTTTGCTTTTATTTGTCAATGTTAACAATGTCGCTCTGGTGTCTTGCTCATCTTGGGCCGAGTGTAATAATCTATCCGCTGATAGCTTTTTCACTGCTCTGCTTAAAACAGGTTTGGACACATCTAGCCTTACCGCTATTTCATATGCATATAGCCAATCGCGGCCTGGCTCTCTATCAATAACAATCAAAATTAAGAAGCGCAACTGAGACAAACCTTGAGCAGTAAAATAGTCTTCAAGCGTTCTTAATAGTAAGCTGTATTCGCGCAAACCATTCAGGCGTTGGGAAATTAGCACACTTTCGTTAAGTGAAAATTCAGTCCCATAGCGAGCTATCATGGCTTGTGTGGGGAGTTCCTTTAAAAAGAACATGTTAAGGTTTTAACGAACCCATAGTCACTATTTCAACGGGTATACTAAGCCACTCATCATATGCTGCAAACACCTTCTTAGTGTAAGGTTGCTGATAGTGTAACTGCAAAGCGGCTTCATCATGCCAACGTTCGTAGAGAAATAACTGAGTTTGCTGGGTATTTGTATGAACGTCGAATTGAATACAACCAGACTCTTTACGCGTATTTTCTAGTATGCTGATAATTGCGTCGCGCGCAGACCCGTAATAATGACTTTTGGGCGTGATGGTTGCGAAAACACAATACATGTTTATTTCTCCTCGTTAACTAACACCTAGAATATAGTTACCATGATAACTATATTCTAGTTAATGTCAATATCGGAAATATTTGTTGGTGATTAGAAGGTCAAGTTCCGTTTCTAACTGTGAGTTCAACTGGTCAACGCAACGCTGTCATTTGGGAAACTAGGGACGGTATCGGTGGCTTCAGTCAGCATAAAACTTTGAGTAACTTTTCATGGTTGATAACATTCGGCATCGCACCTCTAGCCAAACGACGTGGCCTAGGAGTAACCAGCTGTAATTAGCCCAGTCAGTTATGCCTTAAAAAAACCAGGCGAAAAACGCTGCAACATGTTAGCGTTTTGGCTATGGCGGATCGTGGTGAGGTGGTTATGGCGCAGTGGCTTGACGCAAAGGTAGTAAAACGCATAGATTGGAACGATCATTTGTTTAGTTTGGCATGTAGCTGTGCTGATTTCCCTGGTTTTACGCCCGGGCAATTTACTAAATTTGGCGTATTGCGTGACGGGAAAATCATCTCGCGCCCCTATTCACTGGTCAATAGTAGTGATGATCCGCATTTGGAGATCATAGCCGTACCGGTAGCAGAAGGGGTGTTGTCGCCAAAGTTACATACCTTGCAGTGTGGGGATGACATCAAGGTGATGGCTCCGGCGACCGGCTTTTTGGTTTTGGACGAAGTACCAGACAGCCAGAATTTATGGCTGTTAGCCACAGGGACAGGCGTAGGGCCGTTTTTGTCGATATTATCCGGGGCTGAAGCCTGGCAACGTTTTGAACAAATTACGCTGGTATATGCGGTGCGTCATGCCAATGATTTGGCCTATGTGCACGTTATTCAGCACTGGCTGCAACAGTATCCCCAACGTTTTTCGTTTATCCCGGTGGTTAGTCGAGAACCCATGCCAGGAACATTACGGGGGCGTATTCCAGCCTTATTGCAGTCCGGGGAAATACAGCAACAATCTCAACAGAGTTTACAGGCCGCAGATAGTCAGGTGATGCTTTGTGGTAACCCGCAGATGGTCACAGACGGGCTGAAAGTGCTCACAGAGTTGGGCCTCAAAAAGCATTTACGTCGCTCACCGGGACAAATTTCCATGGAACGTTACTGGTAAATGAAGGTGAGTTAACCCCCGGGAGTCTCTGCCACGCGGGGAATAAACCAGTTAAGTTTGTTATGTAAACTTACCACTGAGCCAACAATGATCAGCGCCGGAGGTTGGATAGTGGCTGCTTCGGCCTTGCCTTGAATGTTACTCAAGTCACCCGTGACTACTTTTTGCTGAGCAGTGGTCGCCGATTGTACCAAAGCGATTTGGGTGCTGGCTGGCATGCCGTGTTCTATTAACTTTTGGCAAATGATCGGTAACCCGGTTAGACCCATATAGAAGACCGTAGTTTGGTTCTGTTGGGCTAGCATTGGCCAATTAAGGTCAATGCTATTGTCACGCAGATGTCCGGTAGCAAAGACCACAGATTTGGCGTGATCCCTGTGGGTCAGAGGAATACCCGCATAGCTGGCGGCGCCACTGGCAGCGGTGATCCCGGGTACTACCTGAAAACTGATACCTTGTTCAACCAGGGTTTCGATTTCTTCGCCGCCACGGCCAAATATAAAGGGGTCGCCACCTTTAAGGCGGACCACACGTTTGCCCGCCAGGGCTAAATCGGCGAGTAACTGGTTGATTTCATCCTGGGGTACAGTGTGCAAGCTGCGCGCTTTACCCACATAGATTTTTTGTGCATCGCGGCGTACCAGTTCCAGTACCTGTGGTGAAACCAAGCGGTCATAGACCACCACGTCGGCTTTTTGCATCAGACGCAAGGCTCGAAAGGTTAACAAGTCCGGGTCGCCAGGGCCGGCTCCCACTAGATAGACTTCTCCTTGACCTGAATCATGTTCATCCAGGGCGAGCTTGTCCTGCATCATCTTCTGGGCTTTAGTGTCATTGCCGTGTAATACCTGTTCAGCAATGTCACCGTCTAATACATCTTCCCAAAAATAGCGTCGTTTGGTCACTGAATTAAAACGCTGCTTCACCTGATCCCGGAATTTTTCAGAAAATTTGCCTAACAGGCTGATTTTTTGCGGGAGCATAGATTCCAGTTTTTGGCGCAAATAACGTAGCAGAACTGGGGCCACACCACCGCTGCTGATCGCAATGATAATGGGTGAGCGGTCAACAATAGAGGGGGTAATAAATTGACAGAGTGGGGTGTTGTCCACCACATTGACCAAGATATTGCGCTCTTTTGCCTGGCTGTGGATCTGTTTGTTTAATTCGCTATTATCCGTGGCCACAAATACCAGCTGTTTGGCAGCGAGATCGTCACTGTTATAAGGGCATAGGCGAAGGGTTATGGCCTGCTCTTGCGCCAAACGTTCAATGGTAGCGCATGCCCAAGGTGCAACAACCGTGATAATGGCTGAGGTCTTAAGCAATAATTCGACTTTCCTGGCTGCGACTTCGCCAGCCCCTACCACCAGACAATTAAGTTCTGTGGTATCAATAAAGATAGGAAAATATTGCATAACGGATAACCCAAAACTAAGTTGCAGTAGATAGCCACTATTTTGCGGGCTTTGCTTATTTAAATAAAGCACCTATATACGAATACTTATGCACTTTAGTTATTTACAGTAAAGCCCAGGCAGCAAAAAGGGGCAAATAGCCCCTTTAAAATATTCTGTCTTACAGCGTTAACCTAATATTAACGCTGGACTAAGCGACCGATTACTCAGGTTTGTTTTTGCGTTTAGGTGGCTGATCAGACCACTCACGCATGTTCAAACGCTGTCCGGCAACCCGGGTTTTTTGCAGGGTATCCTGGGTTTCCCTCGGCATATCTTTTGGCAGATCAACGGTACTGAAATTATCAAATATTTCAATCGCTCCGATGTTTTTACTGCTGATATTGGCTTCGTTAGCAATGGCGCCGACGATGTTGCCAGGTTTGGCTCCATGGGTGTGGCCAACTTCGATGCGGTAACGTTGCATACCTTCTTCAGGTGCGCTGCTTTTGCGTGCTCTGGGGGCGCGTTCGCCACCTCGGTCGCCGCCACGTGGTGCGCCACGTTCACCACCGCGACCGGGACGTTCACGACCGCCGCGCTCGGGGCGTTCACCACGAGGAGGAGCGGCATTCAGATCTGGACGGTCGCCTTCTTTAAGGATAAGCGGCTCATCACCCTGGGCGATTTTAGCCAAGGCAGCCATGATCACTTCAGGCGAGGCTTCAGTTTCGGCCTGGATAGATTCAACAATAGGAATAAGGGTTTCGATGCTGGCATCGCCCATGGCTTCGATAACACTTTGTTTGAAACGCGACAAACGGGTTTCATTCAACTGAGAAATCGACGGAATAGGCATGGGATCAATTGACTGCCTGGTGGCTTTTTCAATGGAAAACAACATGCGTTTTTCTCTATGGGAGATAAACAGAATTGCATCACCTTGACGACCAGCACGACCGGTACGACCAATGCGGTGAACATAGGATTCGGTGTCGTAAGGCACATCGAAGTTGATAACATGGCTAACACGTTCAACATCCAGACCCCGAGCCACTACATCCGTAGCCACTAGAATATCGATTTTGCCTTTTTTCAGGCGATCAACGGTGCGCTCACGAGAGTTTTGCGGAATATCACCGTTTAACGGCTCCACTGCATAACCTCTGGCGGATAGCTTTTCTGCCAATTCCATAGTCGCGGTTTTGGTGCGTACAAATATAATCACGCCATCAAACTGTTCCACTTCCAATATGCGGGTTAGAGCTTCAAGTTTATGGTGACCGGCGACTTGGCAATAACGCTGGGTGATGGTACTGGCCGTGGTGACCTTGGATTCAATTTTGACCTGCTTAGGGTCATTCAAGTAACGTTTGGTGATCTTGCGGATCGGATCGGGCATGGTGGCCGAGAATAACGCGGTTTGACGCTCTGCAGGGGCATGGCTCAAAATCCACTCTACGTCATCGATAAAACCCATACGTAACATTTCGTCGGCTTCGTCGAGTACCAGAAACTTAAGTTTATCTAACTTAAGGGTGCCTTTTTTGATGTGGTCTATCACCCGGCCCGGGGTACCTACTACCACTTGCACACCACGTCTTAGTTGGCGTATTTGGTTATCATAAGACGAACCACCATATATTGGTAATACATTGATTTTTTTCGAGAAGCTTGCATACACTTGAAATGCTTCTGCTACCTGAATGGCGAGCTCACGAGTCGGAGCCAGCACTAACAATTGGGTGTTTTTATCATCTGCGTCAATATTTGACAGCATGGGCAGAGCAAACGCGGCTGTTTTACCGGTACCTGTTTGAGCCGTACCTAAAAGGTCATGTCCAGCCATGATAAGCGGAATGCATTGGGCTTGAATAGGAGTGGGTTTTTCATAGCCGACTTTCTCTAAAGCTTGGAGAAGTTCAGCAGGTAAATTGAGGTCTTTGAAAGTCAGTTCGACGGTGTCGGTCATTAATTATCCCTAGTTACAAACACGCAGGATTTAATTAGATTTCACAGTCAAATTCTAAAACTAAGCCAGCGTGGATACACAAAAAACGTATTATATGAGATAACGGGCATTTACTCCATGAAAGCCCGCGTTTAATTCCAACTTAAATGCATCTATCGAATTTTTATAAGAAACTTGTAAATGCAAGGTTAATGAAATGAAAAGCAGTGTGCTATAAATGCTTGATTAGCAGAAATTTTTATCGTCTGGGACGGTTTTGGGCAGCGATTATTGCAGACAATAATCAGGCCGTGGCAAAGTATATTGAAGATCCCTGCTAATTTTAACGCGGGGTTAGGTCTTATTCGGCCCATGGATTTCACCCGTTTATGAATGTACCTCTAGCAATCTTAAGGACGTTTGCTCAAATGTAGCAGGTGGGTTCTAATAGACTAATAAAAAGGAAGCTAAATCATGAATATTAAGATGCGAAAATCCCTACTTGTTATGACCCTAGGTTTGTTAATCAGTTGCTCTGAGCAAACCAGTGAACAACACCTTACGCAAGCCCAGGAATATATCTCCCAACAAAATAACCCTGCGGCCATAGTTTCCTTAAAAAATGCCGTGCAACTGGCACCTAAATCAGGCGAAGCGCGTTTTGAGCTTGGCAAAGTCTATTTGGCGGAAAAGCAGTTCGAGAGTGCAGAAAAAGAACTGAATCGTGCCCTGGAATATGGTTATGATCCGGCAAAAGTACTGCCGCTATTGACCCGAGCTTATCAGCGCACAGGTGCCTACGCGGCCTTAAGTCAGATGGAATATCATCAAGCCGGTCTCACCACAGTAGAACAGGCTGAAATAGGTTATTTCAAAGTAATTTCCCTGGTCCGTTTAGGGAAAATTGACCAGGCACGTGCATTAATAGAGCAACTGGCGGCATTGAACACAAGTTCGGTTTATAAGGGCTTGACAGCCGTCTACCCGGCGATTTTGGACAAAGACAACGCAATAGCACTGGATCAAGTGGAAGTATTGCGTAAACAGGCTCCACGCAATCCGGAGCTGTTAAAATTAGCCGCCCAGTTGCATTTGAGTTTAGGTAACCCGCAAGCCGCAGCTGACGAGTTCGATTATTACGTCAAGTTATACCCCGATGATCTGCAGACTACTTTTGTATTGGCCAAGTTATTGGTCGATCTGGGCAAAACGACTCAAGCTGAACCTTTTATTGATCAATTGCTGGCAGTAAATAACAGTAACCCGCTGCTCAATCAGTTAAAAGCGGCGGCCAGAGGGGCAGCCAAAGACTATCCCAGTGCTCAGAAATTTGCAGAAATCGCTATCCAAAATGGTATGAGTGATCCGTCCTTACGTTTAATTGCAGGTTACGCTGCCTATCAGCAACAAGATTATGCGGCGGCGTCTCAACACTTGTCGATGATTGCCAGTGTACTGCCAGATGAACATCCGGGGTTACGTCTGTTGGCTGCCAGTCAGTTGCAGTTAGGCTTGAGCAGTGAGGCGGGGGATGTATTGGGCCGCATAGAGCATATAAGTGAGCAGGATGCGCCACTTTTTTCTAAAGCCAGTTATGAACTGTTGCGTTCCGGCAATGTTAAAGGTGCTCAGGAACTGGTGGAAAAATCGTCTAAAATCAGTACCTCTGCAGAAGATTTAACCCGCTTAGGTTTATTGCAGCTTTCACTCAACAATCTTGACGGCATAGTGAATCTTGAGGAGGCTCTGGAAAAGTCGCCCCAATTGGCCAGTGCCCAAACGACCTTGGCAACTGCCTATCTAGCGACTGATCAATATGATAAGGCCCTTGAACTGGCCAGTAGCTGGAAACAACAAGATCCCCAGGACGTGCGTGCCTACTTATTGGCTGGTGAAGTATACAACAAGCAAAAAAACTATCCGCAGGCGCAGCAGGAGTTCGAACAGGTGCTGAAAATTGCTCCGGAGCATCAGGGGGCTGCCCTGGGGTTAGTCAATGTCAATCTTGCCCAGGGTAAAGACCAACAAGCGCAAACGCTATTGCAGCGTTTGATAGTTTCTCACCCCACTTACGTCCCAGCACTGGCTATTAATTATTTATTAGCCAAAAACAGTGGTGATCCTGCACGTGGTATTAAGGCTGTTGAAAAGGCCCATAACGCCTACCATGATAACGCCGAGCTAACGATGTTGTTGGCGCGTATATATCTACTTGACGGCCAATATGAGCAAGCTTTGGAGCAGTTGAGCACGTTTGACGATAACGAGACTCAGCCAGCCGGTTACTGGCAAAGCAAAGGCCTGGTACTTATCCGTAGCAATCAGCGCAAAGCCGCCCATGGCCATTATGATAAATGGTTGGCATTGACGCCTAACAGCAAACAAGCGGTCATAGGCAAATTATTGTTGCTGGATAATGAAAATAAATTTGAGCAGGCACTGACCCTGACACAGGGCTTTTTGCAAAAACGTGATGATGTGCAAATGCAATTGCTCAATACCCACTTTTTGCTCATGAGTAAAGACTATGAAAAAGGGCGCGAAGCTTACCATTCTCTGCCTGAAACTATCCAAAACCTGCCATTGGCCAAAGGCTTTTTAGCGCGCTTGCAATTATTGGACAAAAAACTGCCAGAAGCTCTGGAAAATGCCAACGTGGCCTATGAGTCCGTGCAAAATTCGCGTAATTTGGTGTTGCTGGTATATATATATGAACAGCTGGATAAAGCCGCTGAAGCCGAGGCACTCATTGAACAACATGTAGCTAGGCGGCCAGACGATTTAGCTGCATTGATGTTACTAGCCGAGCGTCAAATCAGCCACAGTAGCAATGATGCCATGGGCACCTATGAAAAAATAATTAAGCTCAGTGCAAATAACTTTGTTGCCCATAACAATCTGGCTTATTTATATCTGCAGAACAACAACAGCAAAAAAGCCAAATTACATGCCACTGAAGCGGTTAAGTTGCAGCCTGATAATGCAGCCGCAGTGGATACCCTGGCGCAAGTGCTGGTTGCGGATAAAGGCTACGACGAGGCCGTTAAATATTATGAAACCGTTGTAAATGATAAAATGCAAAACGAAGAAATTTATCTTAATTATGTTGAAGCGCTATTTTTAGCTGACGACAACGTGTTAGCTAAACGCAAACTGGCTCAACGTAATATGCATGCCCAAGAGTCAAAAACACGTTTGGCAGAGCTCAAAGCCAAGTATATCCCGTGATCCGCGGTCACCCTGGCAGGTGACTGCACTTAACGAGAGCATGGTTTGACACACGATTGAAGTGTGGATGTCTTTGACAAAATCAGCGCAGCGATTGCTGGTTGCGAGGCCCATAATGGTTATAATTATTGATATTAAAAAGAGTTGCTAGTTCTGTATTTCACTCCCTAATTGCGAGGGGTGATGGGTAGGCACGAATTAAACGGTTACCATCATCGATTCTCTCATGCCGGACATGACCTCAGCGCTTTACCTGAAAAAAATCCACGTCACGCCAGGGTTTTGCAAAGACAATCAGTACCAGGAGTAGATTTACTTGGCATCAGCACTTTTGTATGGCTTGCATAATCCATTGTTTTAACTGGGGTTCAGCCAGCGCTCCGGAAGTTCTGTCAACCTCAGTACCTGCATTGAACAAGATCAAGGTGGGAATACTGCGGATCCCGGCGTCTGCACTTATCTGTTGCGCTTGTTCGGTTTCGAGTTTGGCAAACAGTATGCTTTCGCTTTGTGCAGCTAACTTGGCAAAAACCGGCGCCATCACTTGGCAAGGCCCACACCAGCTCGCCCAAAAGTCGACCAATACAGGCGGGGCATTTTTCTCGATGTATTTATAAAAATTGTGCTGATTAAGCATGGCCGGTTGGTGGGTATGCACAGGCTTGTGGCATTTTCCACAGGTGGCATTGAGCTGGGACTTGCCTGGTGGGATGTTGTTGGTGACAAAACAATGTGGACAGACGATATGCATATATGAGTACCTTTGTGAATTAGCCAGTAACTAAACGAAATTTAATGCGGCGGGAACATAAATATTACAGCAATTTCTTCCATCAGTTATTTTTTGGTTTGTTTCGTTATTTCTGATAAAACCTCTGTTAGCTCCGATTGAGTGAGCCCCTTTTTTGCCAAGCAGGATGTTTTAGTCAATACATTAGTTTGTCTAGAATACCTCATGGCGTAAGTTGCGCGCTGTTTGTCCATATTCTATTGTTAGATATAAATCCCCGCAATACTCAAATTAGCACAATTGAGGAGAGTGACATGCATTTCAAATTATGGTTGTTGGCTATCCTGCTAGGCCCTGCTTGTTTTGTTAATTCAGCCCCTGTCCAAGATTTGTCAGAGCACATCGAAATAACCGAGTGGCAAGTGCCGTGGGGTGGGCGCCCCAGAGATCCCTTTGTGGCAGCTTCAGGTATAGTGTGGTTTTGTGGGCAGGAAGGCAACTATCTGGCCAGCTTGCAGCCCGCCACAGGGGCCTTTAAAAAATACCCTGTGCCTGAGGGCTCCCATCCTCATAACCTGATAGTCGATCAACAAGGGGGGGTCTGGTATGCCGGTAATCGCAATGGGCAGATAGGCAAGCTGGATCCGGCTACATCAATCATTAGCCAATTTGGCATGCCGAAAGAGATAACCGACCCCCATACCCTGGTGTTTGCCAACAATGGTGACATCTGGTTTACCGCCCAGCACAGCAATGTAATTGGTAAATTGGCCCGGGATAGTGCTGAGGTACGTTTTGTGCCGGTACCCACTGCCCGCGCTCGTCCTTACGGGATCAAAATGGATAGCCAGGACCGACCCTGGGTAGTGTTATTAGGTAGTAATAAACTGGCGTCTGTGGATCCCAACTCTTGGCAGATCAGCGAAATTACATTGCCCCGTGAAGACGCCCGACCCAGGCGGCTGGAGATCACATCCGATGATGCCATCTGGTATGTTGATTATGCCCAGGGGTATTTGGGACAATACCAGCCCGCCAGCAAAGAATTTAATGAATGGCCGATGCCAGGTGGCAAAAAAAGTCTGCCTTATGGCACGGCACTGGATGCAAACGAGCGTATTTGGATAGCCCAAACCGGCCAGTACCCCAATACTTTGGTGGGTTTTGATACGCGCAGTAAACAATTTATTGGCACCACGGAAGTGCAAAGTGGTGGCAGTATCCGCCACATGTATTTCGACGAACCAGGTAACGCCTTTTGGTTTGGGGTAGACACCGGGTATATTGGCCGGGCCCAGATAAAACAAACTAACTAAGTCGGTGTGTGAAACGCCAACTCGCTGCCATCATGGGCGTTTAATTACTTTGTTTGGCCTCACCCAGGGCGCTGATCTGCTGTTCCAACGCCCGGATCTGTTTAGATATATCTTTCAAACTGGGCTCGTTTTGCTCTTCTTGGGCTTCGGCTCGGGCATTGGCGTTTTCCTGCTCCATGACATTGACCACTATGCCGATCACCATGTTTAGAAATGCGAAGGCAGTGAAAAAGATAAAGGTCAGATAAAATATCCAGCTCAGTGGATAGACTTCCATGGTTTCGTACATCACATCTGTCCAGTCTTCGAACGTCATCACCCGAAATAATGTTAATAACGAAATGGTGATGTCACCCCATAATACCGGGTTAATCTCTTCAAATAAGGTGCTGCCTACTGCCGCATATATATAGAAAATAATAAACATCAACAGCATCACATAGCCCAGTTGTGGCAAGGCTTTGAGCAAGGAAACGAGCAATATGCGCAGTTCAGGAATGATGGAGATCATCCGCAGTACCCTGAACACCCGTACCAGACGGGCGATAATTGCCAGGTCCGCATCGTCGGCGGGGATCAAGCTGACAATCACTATCAGGGTGTCAAACAGATTCCAGAAATTCTTGAAAAAATTGCGTTTGTGCTGTTCGGCAATAAAACGAATGGTGATTTCGGTAAGAAAAAAGGCACTGATAAACCAATCAAAAAATACGGTTAAAGTATGCATAGTAGGTGACATTTCATAAGTCTTTGCCCCCACTAACAAGGCAGAAAGCACGATTACTGAAATGACAAAAATCTCAAACAATTTGTTTGAGCGTATGCGGATAAACTGGTTTTGTAAGGAAAAGGCGTTCATTGCTTCACTTTTGCTGTAAAAAAACGAGGCTAGAATATGACAATCCTCAGCACTGTCAATCATCCAGTGGTGATACTTTGTTACTAAGTTGCACAATCTGTCTGCATCTGGGCAAGGTGGATTTAATATAAAGCGCCCTGAGAGTAAACTATCACCAGGCTAAAGCTTACCAAGCGGATTAGTTTGATATGCTAATTCATCGATGATCACGATGTTAAAGGAGCCGTTGATGTCACATATAGCCGATTTTGTTTTTCAAACCGTACCAGATATTCGTTTTGGTGCCGCTTGCACCCGATCTCTGGCCAGCTTAGTGCAACAAAAATTCGGGGCCAGCAGTGTCTTGTTGATCACTGATAAAGGCTTGCGCCAGGCAGGGGTATTGGATGAACTGATCGTGCTGCTTCAAACATCGAAATTAAAGGTTACTGTTTTTGACGAGGTACAAGCGGATCCGCCAGAGTCGGTGATTATGGCAGCGGCAGACCTTGCCACTGACGCCGATGTGGTGATCGGCGCAGGTGGGGGGAGTTCAATGGATACCGCTAAGTTGGCTGCGACTGTGTGCATGGGGCAGCAGGCGTTACACACGATGTATGGGGTTGATCAGGTAACCAGTACTCGTAAGCCGCTAGTGTTGATCCCCACCACTGCTGGTACGGGCTCAGAAGTAACCCCCATTTCAGTTGTGACCACTGGAGAGTCCACCAAAGCGGGCGTTGTATCCTCGGTGTTGTATGCCGACATCGCCCTGCTTGATCCCTCTTTGTTGGTGGGGCTGCCCAACCATATTACTGCCGAAACTGGCGTGGATGCGATGGTCCATGCTATCGAAGCCTACACCAGTAAAATCAAGAAAAACCCGTTATCGGATCAACTGGCTATTCGAGCGCTGGGCTTACTCAGTATACATTTACCCCTGAGTTATCAAAATGGTCAGGATATCAAACATAGAGGCGCGACTTTGCTCGGTGCCATGCTCGCCGGTCAGGCGTTTGCCAATGCGCCAGTGGCTGCCGTGCATGCCTTAGCTTATCCCCTGGGTGGGATTTATCATTTAGCTCACGGCTTAACTAACGCGTTGATGTTACCCCATGTTTTGCGTTTTAACCTCGACAGTGCCACTGACCTGTACGCTGAGCTAGCAGATGTACTGATACCCGATCAGTGCGGCCTGAGTGTTGACAAAAAGGCGGCAAGACTGATTGGTTATATTGAAAAATTTTGCCAGACCCTGGGGATCCATAAACGCTTGCGTGATGTAGCCATTCCCCAGGCAGATTTACCCTTATTGGCAAAGGCGGCTATGGAGCAAACCCGCTTACTACAAAATAATCCCAAGGCGCTGACATTTGATGATGCCTTGTTTATTTATCAGCAGGCCTGGTAGGCCTGAACGCAATTATTTACCTGAGGCACCCACAATGACTACAGACCAACCTCAACGCGGCGATTACCGCTATTTTGAACAGTTGGATACCCGCTGGGGTGACAACGATATCTATGGTCATGTAAATAATGTGGTGTATTACGCGTATTTTGATACCGTGGTCAATCGTTTATTACTCAAATATGGCTGGCTGGACCTGCATGGCAAAGGAGCGATTGGCCTGGTAGTGGAAACCAGCTGTCAATATTTTTCATCTGTGGCTTACCCTGAGCGTTTAACGGTGGGTTTGTGTGTCGAGCGCCTGGGTAACAGCTCTGTAGTGTATGAATTGGCTATTTTTGCTGAACATAGTGATTCGGCCAGTGCCAAAGGGCGATTTGTGCACGTATATGTTGACCGGGCCAATCGCCTGCCCACCCCCTTACCCGAAGTGTTGCGTGCGGGCTTAAGTCAGTTTTTACGCACGGCTTAGGGATTACGCCCCAAGGTCTCATGATCGGCTAGCCCATCCCCAGCTATAATCGCCGCACTCAATGATAATTCACCGGCCAGCACAGTACCGGCGATGATCTTGGTTAACTTATTTACCTTGCCATCGCCATAACAGCCCATCAGTTGCAAACACGCCTTCTGTTATGGGAGAAGGCAAAACGAGAGAGTCTGGGCTCAGGTTTCAAGATAAATCAGTTTATCTGCTACGCCGTCCCATTCTTGGGCATTGATTGGTGGCGCCTTGACCTGGTTTATATTTGGCCAAATCTCTGCCAGTTCAGCATTGAGCTCAGTAAACCCTTCCTGGCCTTGGGGTAGATTGTCGTCCTGAAAAATTGCCTCGGCGGGGCATTCCGGCTCACACAGCGCACAATCAATGCATATTGTCGGGCTGATAGCCAGAAAATTGGGTCCCTCAAAAAACGCATCAACCGGGCAAACTGCCACACAGTCCGTGTATTTACACTTGATACAATTATCGGTGACAACAAAGGTCATGGCGGATAGAACTTTCAGAAAAATAATAAGGCGAGATCATACGTACCGTGCAAAAAATTACAAGACAGACAAATCAGCCACTATATTGTGCGCAATAATCCAGACACAGGCTGCCCATTGACATAAAATAGCCGTCTTGGGACTCAGGTCTTGGGCTAAGCCCTTGAGCTTAAACAAGGCTGACTTATATTTTATTTACCCGGATGACTCTATGCTGCGCTTAACTGACATTAAACTTCCCCTGGATCACCAAGACCAGGATCTTACCCAGGCAGTACTCGATAAAATCGGCTGCCAACCGCCACAGCTTAAGACAGTCACGGTTTTTAAACGGGGCTTTGATGCACGTAATAAACAGGCTATTCAGCTGATTTATACCCTGGATATAGAGGTAAATGACCAAGAAACCTTGTTAGCCCGTTTTAGTGGTGATCCACAGGTTAAAATTTCCCCTGATACTAGCTATCAGTTTGTGGCCCGAGCTCCGGCAGATATGACTGCACGTCCGGTAGTGGTGGGGTTGGGGCCCTGTGGACTGTTTGCCGGCTTATTACTGGCCCAAATGGGCTTTAAACCTATCATTTTAGAGCGGGGTAAAGAAGTTCGAGAACGCACCAAAGATACCTTCGGTTTTTGGCGCAATAAACCGCTTAATCCTGAATCCAACGTGCAATTTGGTGAGGGGGGGGCAGGGACTTTTTCCGATGGTAAGTTATACAGCCAGGTAAAGGACCGTAAACACTATGGACGCAAGGTCCTGAGCGAATTTGTGGCGGCCGGTGCGCCCGAAGAAATCCTATTTGTGAGCAAACCTCATATAGGTACTTTTAAGCTGGTGGCCATGGTTGAGCGTATGCGCGCCGATATTATCGCCTTGGGGGGAGAAATTCGTTTTAGCACCCGGGTTGACGATGTACATATAAAAGCTGGCCAACTAACAGGTTTAACTCTGTCCACTGGCGAGCACCTAGCTTGTGAACATGTGGTATTGGCGGTGGGACACAGTGCCCGTGACACCTTTGAAATGTTGTTTAAACGTGAGGTGTATATTGAAGCGAAACCATTCTCCATAGGCTTTAGAATTGAACACGAACAGTCGATGATCGATGAGTGCCGTTTTGGCCCCAGTGCCGGTCATCCCATACTGGGCTCGGCTGATTATAAACTGGTGCACCATTGCCAGAATGGTCGGGCGGTGTACAGTTTTTGTATGTGTCCAGGGGGCACAGTGGTGGCGGCGGCCTCAGAAGAAGGGCGGGTGGTGACAAATGGCATGAGCCAGTATTCCCGCCATGAACGCAACGCCAACAGTGCTATAGTCGTAGGGATCACCCCTGAGCAGGATTTCCCGGGCCATCCATTGGCCGGCATCGCCTTGCAACGCAGGCTGGAGGAGCAAGCCTTTAAATTGGGCGGAGAAAACTATGTCGCCCCGGCCCAGCTAGTTGGCGATTTTATGCAAGGTATGGCCTCGGCGGAGTTTGGTGAAGTCCAACCTTCTTACACCCCAGGGGTTAAATTAACAGATTTATCTAAAGTGCTGCCTGACTACGCCATTGATGCTATCCGCGAGGCGATACCGGCTTTCGATCGCCAGATTAAAGGTTTTGCCAAAGCTGATGGTTTGCTCACCGGCGTAGAAACCCGCACATCGTCACCTGTATGCATTAAACGCGGGGCTGATTACCAAAGTGTCAATATCAAAGGTCTGTATCCCGCCGGAGAAGGGGCTGGTTATGCCGGGGGTATCTTGTCTGCGGGCATAGATGGCATTAAGGTGGCTGAAGCGCTGGCCTTGGCGATGTTAGCTAAAGAGTCGTAACAAGG
This sequence comes from Paraglaciecola sp. IT1134, assembly GCF_058068185.1. NCBI lineage: Bacteria > Pseudomonadati > Pseudomonadota > Gammaproteobacteria > Alteromonadales > Alteromonadaceae > Paraglaciecola > Paraglaciecola sp. IT1134. The sequence continues at coordinate 501,578 of NZ_CM176486.1, forward strand.
GGCATGGGAATAACAAAAGTAGCAACAAAAAAGACAGCCTAGGCTGCCTTTTCCAACGGGTGTTAGGTTTAGTTAACTTGCGCCGATAAACCTTTGTTGATGTCTGTGACATCTTCTACGCTCAAGCTACCCGCCGCTAATTTCAGGTTGAGAACACTGATCACATAGCCATAACGTACCCGGGATAAGTTACGTCTGGCGTCAAACAGATTACGAGTACTGTTAAGCACGTCGACTATGGTGCGGGTACCAACATCAAAGCCTGCTTCTGTTGCCTTTAAGGCACTTTGTGCAGAAACCACCGCCTGTTCAAATGCCTTGATGCGCGAAATCGCGGCGGCGACGTCATTATAGTTGGAACGTACGCTGCGGATCACCGACCTATGGATACGTTCACGATCTTCACTGGTCGCGACAAAGCGGTACTTGGCTGATTCGACACTGGCGTTGACCAGTCCGCCGGAATAAATAGGCACATCAACTGACAGTTGGATACTGTAGGTGTTGAATCGATCCGTAGCTGCCTGGTTAGCCGGATCAGAAGAAAGTCCGTCAGTATCGTTGGAGTTAGCGCGGCCGCCTAGGCTGATAGTGGGGTAATGGCCGGCTCTGGCGCTTTTGATATCGAATTTGGCAATATCGACATTGGCATTGGAGATCAGCAATTCCAAGTTGCGTTCTTCCGCCATTTTCAACCAGTCATTAATATTGTTGGGGGTAGGCATACTGGCGGAAAACTGCTCGGTATTCAGTTCATCCAGATTAGGGTAATAATTTCCGGTGATCTCACGCAAGGCTTCCAGGGTGGTTTCCACCGCGTTTTTCGCGCTTATTTCTTCAGCTACTGAGGTATCATACTGGGCCTGAGCTTCGTGTACGTCGGTAATAGCTGTCAGGCCGACCTCAAAACGTTGTTTGGTTTGTTCAAGTTGACGTTCAATGGCGCGTTTTTCTGCTTGGGCAAATTCCAGGTCGTCCTTAGCCTGCAGGGTGTCGAAATAAACCGCTACAGTACGCAAAATCAACTGTTGCATGTCATATGCCAGTATGGCGTCTGCTTGGCTGGCAATCAGTTCGGCACGATCCAAGCCGACCCATAAAGAGCGGTCATATATAGATTGGGAAACATTTAGGGTAGCATCATTGGTAGAGCGTTCAATGTCGCCATAGGTTTCGACAGCGGCCAGAGTCAATGAAATTTGCGGCAACAAGCCTGCTCGACTTCTTTCTATGTCAGAAAATGCAGCTTCTTTGCTGGCTTGTGATTGCAAAGTTGCTGGATCGTTCTGCAAAGCTTGCTGATAAACTTGATATAAATCATCGGCGGAGGCGTGATATGACATACCCAAGCCAATCAGTAGCGACAGAAGTGTTTTTTTCATGTGAGTTCCTTGATGGTTCCGATTTCGGAATAATTCAATTATTTTTATAATTCGGTTCTAAGCCTTAGGCAAAGTGTAAGCAAATCAAACGCTAAGCGATAACCTTCAGTGGTAACACTAGGAGCTCAAGTGTAACAGAATATTTTATCTAGGTTACCAGGACTTACGATGTCTATATGGTACTTCAGCACAGAAATTAATGGGGAAGTTTATGGCCAAAATTCAACAATTTTCGGATAAAGATGTGGAAATGCAGGGCAAAGAGCCCTTGTACAGCGGATTTTTCAAAATGGTTAAGTACCGATTCAGACACCGTTTATACCTCGGTGGTTGGAGTGAAACCGTAGAACGGGAGATTTTTGAGCGGGGTCATGCGGTGGCCGTGTTATTATACGACCCTGAATTACATGAGTTTGTATTGATAGAGCAGTTCCGTATAGGCGCACTGCCAACCTCTAATTCCCCATGGTTGTTAGAAGTGGTGGCTGGTATCATTGACCCTGGCGAAGTGGCTGAAGATGTTTGTTACCGGGAAGCCCAGGAAGAAGCGGGTATCACCCCGACCCACTTGCACAAGGCGCTGACTTACCTCGCCAGCCCAGGTGGGACCACAGAACGCTTGCATATATATATAGGTAAGGTGGATGCCACAAAAGCCCAGGGTGTGCACGGGCTTGATCATGAAAGTGAGGACATTCTGGTGCACAGAGTGCCTGAGCAGCAGGCGATAGCATGGATCAATCAGGGCAAATTCGACAATTCGGCCACATTAATCGCCTTACAGTGGTTTGCAATGAATAAACAACGAGTACTTGAAGACTGGAATGACAACTGATTTTGTAAAACGAAAATATGTTCCGCACCTGCCCAGCATGCAGCGAGTATGCGCACTGAATTATGCGCGCCTGATAAAACTGCTGCCGGATTGTGATACTGAAGCCCTGGTTTACCATTTCCGGGTTAATCAGGTGTTGAATTATCAAATTAAAATTCTGGAGTGCAGCCGATACACCAGCACCCTGGATATGTCTCAGGAATCCGTTATCGGCCCGGACTTTATGCGTCCAGTGGTGCGTATCCGTCTTTACCATGACGCCCAACTGGCCGAAGTCATCCAATCTCAGCATATTGGTTTACTCAAGCCCAGTTACGAGTATCCCAATAACCGCATGTACCAAAAAAATGAAAAAGAAATGGTTAATCTGTTTCTGGCAGAATGGTTGCAGTTTTGTTTGAAATATAAAGATCAATTACATGCGACCAACGTCTTGTAGGGAATGTGATCCTTGTCGTTAACTATTGCGCATATATCTGACTGTCATTTGTTTGCCGATACACAACAGTGTGGCCATGGTGTTATCAACCCCTATTTAAGCCTGCAATCTGTGCTGGCTAACATCGCGGATTTGGGAACGGATTTGGTGATTGCCAGCGGCGATATCAGCGGCGATGAAAGTGTGCAGAGTTACCAGTATTTTCAACAACTCTGGCAGCAAAGTACAATCGAGGCACCCTTAGTGGTGCTGCCGGGCAATCATGATAATGAGAGCCTGTTGGCAGAATTGCTCGGTAGTCCAGGTAGTTGGCCAGCGTCGATTCGTCTCGGGCATAATTGGCAGATCCATAGCCTCAATAGCAAAGCCTCAGGTACCCAAGGTTCTGTAAGTGAGCAGCAGTTATCCCGTCTGGGCGCGAACCTCGAAGCGCAGCCGGATGTTTTTCATTTAATAGCAGTGCATCATCATCCGATCGCTTGTGGGGGATGGATGGATGCACATTGTTGGGATAACAAACAACAGTTTTTGGATCTGGTGGCTCGTCATTCACAAATCAAAGGCGTAGTTTATGGGCACATCCATCACGCCAGTGAGCAGCAACGACAACACTGTCGTTTTTTGTCTGTGCCATCTACCTGTTGGCAATGGGCTAATCAAGCCGAGTTTGCCTGCAGTGATGAACGACCAGGATTTCGGGTATTAACGTTGCGTTCAGATGGTCAGCTAAGCAGCCAGGTCAGGCGTATTTAAGGGAAGTGAACATGCAACAGATTATTATTTATCTTCACGGTTTTCTCAGTTCTCCTCAATCTCATAAGGCGCAGCTGACCCAAGCCTATGTCGCAGAAAATTATCCCCAGGTACGTCTTGAGGTACCGCAACTGCCTAATCATCCCGAAGCGGCGTTGTCCATGGTCTGCGCATTGGTAGAACAATACCAAGATGCCGCTATTGGTTTTATCGGTAGTTCTATGGGAGGATATTTTTCGAGTTTTTTGCGGGAAAAGTACGGTGGTAAAGCGGTGCTGATCAACCCCGCAGTGCAACCTTACCATTTGTTAGCAGATTATCTTGGCGAACATGTTAATCCTTATACTGGGCAGCAATTTAGCCTGGATGCTAGTCACGTAGAGGAACTCAGCAGTTTTGATACCAAGATCCTGACCAGGCCAAAAAACTACTGGGTATTATTGCAAACCGGGGATGAAACCCTGGATTATCGTCAGGCACAACATAAATACCAGCAGGCAAAATTGACGGTTGAACTTGGCGGCGATCACAGTTTTCAAGGATATGAGCGTTTCTTGCCAGATATTTTCCAGTTTCTACTGCAAGACGAAATGAACATTGGTATAACATAGACTTGCCAGAACAGACATGCCCTGAGGGTTCCTTTTTCAGTTAACGACGCACTACAAAAATAAGAATTATGTCTAATCAATATAACGCTGATGCAATTGAAGTTTTAAATGGTCTGGATCCGGTTAAACGCCGCCCGGGCATGTATACCGATACTACTCGTCCTAACCACCTGAGTCAGGAAGTGATAGATAACAGTGTGGATGAAGCACTGGGCGGCCATGCGACTACTATTAAAGTGGTGTTACATCCAGATCAGTCTCTGGAGGTCACAGATGACGGCCGGGGTATGCCGGTGGATATCCATGCGGAAGAAGGCATATCCGGGGTCGAACTGATCATGACCAAGTTGCACGCCGGTGGTAAATTTTCCAATAATAACTACCAGTTTTCCGGGGGATTGCACGGCGTGGGTATTTCTGTGGTCAATGCCTTGTCCAAGCGGGTAGAAGTCAGTATCAGGCGAAACGGTAATGTGTATCAGATCGCCTTTGAAAACGGTGATAAAGTTGAAGAGCTAACCGTAGTTGATACTTGTGGCAAACGCAATACTGGCACCCGGGTACACTTTTGGCCAGATCCGCAATATTTTGATTCTTCCAAGTTTTCTGTCACCAAACTGCTGCATGTTTTGCGCGCTAAAGCGGTGTTATGTCCGGGCCTGCGGATCCGATTCGACAATAAGATCAACAAAGAAACCCAGGAATGGTATTTCGAAGATGGTTTGCGCGACTATCTTTACCAGTCGGTGAAAGACTATGTGACCTTGCCGCAAGATTCCCCCTTCGATGGAGCTATTGCAGGCAACACCGAGGCGGCGGATTGGGCAGTAATGTGGTTGCCCGAAGGCGGTGAGATGGTGACTGAAAGTTACGTTAACCTTATCCCTACACCCCAAGGAGGTACTCATGTCAATGGTTTGCGCCAAGGGCTGCTGGAGTCTATGCGTGAGTTTTGTGAGTTTCGTAACTTATTGCCCAGGGGGGTCAAGTTGACCCCGGAAGATATTTGGGACAGATGCAGTTATATCTTGTCCACCAAGATGCAGGACCCTCAATTTGCCGGGCAAATTAAAGAACGTTTGTCGTCGCGCCAGGCCGCCGCTTTTGTTTCTGGTGTGGTAAAAGATGCGTTCAGTTTGTGGTTAAATCAGCATACAGATGTGGCCGAAGCCTTGGCCGAAATGTGTATCAATAATGCCCAAACCAGGCTGCGGCAAAGTAAGAAGGTGGCTCGCAAAAAAGTCACCCAGGGGCCGGCACTACCCGGTAAATTGACGGATTGTTCCACTCAGGATACCAGTCGTTCAGAGTTGTTTTTAGTGGAGGGAGACTCGGCTGGCGGGTCGGCGAAACAAGCCAGAGACAGGGAGTTTCAGGCCATCATGCCGTTGCGCGGAAAAATTCTTAACAGTTGGGAAGTAGACTCGTCTCAGGTGCTGGCCTCCCAGGAGATCCACGACATATCTGTGGCTCTGGGTATCGACCCGGACTCGGATGATCTTAGCGGTTTGCGTTACGACAAGATCTGTATCTTGGCTGATGCTGACTCGGATGGACTGCATATCGCCACCTTGCTGTGCGCTTTGTTTGTTAAACATTTTCGCACCTTGGTAGATCAGGGGCACGCCTATGTAGCTATGCCACCTTTGTTCAGGATCGATATAGGAAAAGAAGTCTATTATGCTTTGGACGAAGGTGAGAAACAGGGTATCTTGGACCGCATAGTTGCCGAGAAAAAACGCGGCAAGGTTAATGTACAGCGCTTTAAAGGCCTGGGTGAAATGAATCCGCTGCAGTTACGTGAAACCACTATGGATCCCAATACTCGACGTTTAGTGCAACTCACTATCGATGATTCCGAAGATATGCTGGAAATGATGGATATGTTGTTGGCTAAAAAACGGGCAGGTGATCGTAAAGTCTGGCTAGAAAGTAAAGGCAATATGGCCATCGTTTAGTGTGCATGAGCCTTACTTATTATTGATACCCTAGGAATCTTGTTTGTTGCGTTTAATCAAATTTATCTTTGTGATATTTCTCATGGTGCTGGTGGCTGTGGCCTCAATATTTATCGCCAGTGTTGAACAACAACCATTGGTCGTAACCACTGGTTCCGAACAAGTTAACGCTGCCGAGTCGGTGCATGTCTTGCTCGAGCAGTTGCGCCTGAGCATCAAAAATCGCACCAGCGATCAAAATATCCCTTTAAGTGAAAATCAACTGAATAGCCTGGTGGGTTTTGCCCAGCGCGCGAACCCCAAATTTCGCGGCCAGGTGAATATTACTCCAGGAGCCAGTAATTTTTCCGCCAGTTATAAATTACCAGACAATCCGCTTGGCTCTTATGTCAACTTTAGTGCATTAGTGATGCCAGGCCCAGGGGTGCATGTTTCTGAAGTCAGACTGGGGCGCATAGTGCTGCCGGGCAAACCGACCCTTTCGACTGTTACCTGGTTGGCAGATTGGTGGACCGACAGCGATATTGCCAGTCAATTTGTGCGCCAGGTCGAACGCATCGTGATGTACGACAGTAAAATGATCATCTCCCTACACCCTCTGGATCAGTTTTTACGTGATTTAAATGACTTGAAAAGGGGGATTAGTGTGGATACGGATTTGAGTGTGCGTACGGCCCATTATTTGAAGCATATTGCCGAGCTGGACGTTGGACACAGGCATTCACCTCAATCCCTGGCCACCTTTATGGGACCACTTTTTGCAGAGGCCCAGTCCCGTTCGGATAAGGACACTGCCGCTCTGGAAAATGAGGCGGCTATTATGGCACTGGCCATTTACGCCGGGCACCACAGGTTTGCTAATTTTGTCGGAGATGTGCAGCCAGACGCTAAACGGGTTGCTGTGCCCAGGCTAAAACCCCTGCTTGCTCAGCGTAGTGATTTGAATCAACATTTTATTTTTTCCGCTGCCATCAAGGTATTGTCAGAACAGGGTTTTAGCGCCGCTATAGGCGAATTTAAAGAGTTGATGGACAGGGCCGATGGCGGAACTGGCTACAGTTTTGTGGATTTGGCCGCAGACCATGCTGGCCTCCAGTTTGCGCTAGTTGCTACTTCCCCTAAAACCGCACAAAAGGTGCAGAGGATATTGGCCGGTAAGGACGACGAAAGCTTGTTTTTCCCTGATATAACACAATTGCCGGAGAATTTAGACAAGGCGAACTTTGTGCGTCGATTTCAAAAAGTCGATAGTCCGCAATATCAACTACTGGTTGATGAGATTGACCAACGTATAAGCCAACTGCCTATTCATCAAGACTAAAGCATATTCTTCATCTTTGGTACGGCATATTTGTTGGCTGCCCTTATGCGAACCAGGAACTTGGCGGACTAAGCTCGTGGTTGCCCCTCATCTGCTGTCGCCATGCAATTCCAATAATTTTGGGTAATTACAGGCTAGTCTTGCACGCTGTGTTGAAACTGGGCCAAAGTGGTATGTAACAATTCAATTTTTTTGACGATCCCAGGCAGCGCCTGCTTTTTCTGCTCAGGACTAAGTTTTGACAGGTGTGCGATGTCTTGCCCTAGTTCATCGACATAAGGTTTGAAATAACGTCCGCTGGACTTGAAACCTGAGTTGGCAGGGAAAATAGCCTGAAATTTGCCCTTACCTGAACTTTGCAATTTACTGATAATAGCGTCGGCATCTATGGCCTTGCGATAAATAAGTTGCGCATTTTCGGTCAATTTTTCAATGATTGTTTGCATGTAATCCGTTTAGTTGTTTTTTAACGTTAAAGTTTTTTATGGCGGGGGCGATAACACCGATGAGCGGGCGATTTTGCCTGTTTTTTAACTTAGCTACAAGTAATAGGGGAACTGGTATGGAAATTCAAGGTGGCAACGCCTCTGGAACGTCCGGTGCGACACTTGAAATAAAATCTCTGCAAATGGCTAAATCCCAACAGAAGATAGAAGGTCAAGCGACGCTTCAGCTACTGGAATCAGCAGCTGACGTACCAAAAACTTCTGCAAATCCAGGCTTGGGATCGGTTGTCGATACATTTGCCTGATTACGGATGAAGATGTAAATCAATTGGCGTTTTGCCGGGTTGGCCACCTATTTCTCTGACGAGTTTGGGTACCAAAAATCCCGGCAGACGTTTTATCATCTGGGCCATTATGGCTTTCGCTGCGCTCTGATCCTGATCAAAATGTTGTGCCCCTTGCACCTTATCTAACAGATGCAAGTAATAAGGTAATACCCCAACCTCGAATAATCGTTCGCTCAGCGCCACTTGAGCGTCCCCACTATCATTAATGCCTTTGAGTAACACCGCCTGATTAAGCATGGTTACCCCGGCTTGGCTCAACTTGTGTATCGCATCAGTCAGGCTGGCATCGATTTCCTGGGCATGGTTAATATGCAGTACCATGATGGGTTTAAGACGAGAGCGGCTAAACCACTGGATTAACTCCGTGGTAATACGCCCCGGAATGACGACCGGTAGGCGAGTATGAATACGGATGCGTTTAATATGAGCAATGTTTTCTATTTCACCGGTCAGCCAGGCGAGAAAGTCATCTTTGGCCATCAGCGGATCGCCGCCGGAATAAATCACTTCGTTAATGTTTTGATCGCCGCGGATGTAATCCAAGGTTTTTAGCCAATCTTGTTTGTTGAGGTGATGCTCGGCATAGGGGAAATGGCGGCGAAAACAGTAGCGACAATTCACTGCGCAACCACCGCGTACCAGCAATAACACGCGGCTCTGGTATTTGTGCAAGATCCCGGGGTGTGTATTGTGTTGTTCTTGCAGGGGGTCAACTGAATATCCGGGAAACTGCTCAAATTCTTCTTTTGTCGGAAACACCTGACGAAAAAGCGGATCGTTAAGATCTTGCTTAGCCATGCGCGAAGCAAACGGACGAGGCACACGCATTGCAAATAAACGCCGGGCGGCTATGTCCTGGGCGAAATCTTGTGGGTCAAAACCCAGAAAAGCAAGCAGCTTAGCGGGATCGGAAAAGGCACTGGCCAGTTCTTTTTGCCAGTAACTCTCTACAGCAATGGCTTTTTTAGGTATTATTTGCAGCAACTAGATACTCTTTACGTTAATTCAATACGGGGACACATGGCTAATTACAGCACAAATGAGTTTAAAGCGGGCCTTAAAATAATGCTCGACGGCGAACCTTGCAACATTCTTGAAAATGAATACGTCAAACCAGGCAAAGGCCAAGCCTTTAATCGCGTTAAACTTAAAAAGTTAATTTCCGGAAAAACCCTGGAGAAAACGTTTAAATCCGGGGAGTCCTTTGAAGGTGCTGACGTCATGGATATGGAGTTGTCCTATTTGTACACAGATGGGGAATTCTGGCATTTTATGAATAATGAGACCTTTGAGCAAATCGCCGCGGATGAAAAAGCCCTGGGTGATAACAAAAAATGGTTGGTCGAAAACGACAGCTGCACGATCACCTTATGGAACGGTTCACCTATAGTGGTCTCTCCGGCTAACTTTGTGGAATTAGAAATCACCGAAACCGATCCTGGTCTCAAAGGTGATACGGCCGGTACAGGCGGTAAACCCGCGACTCTGATAACGGGGGCTGTGGTACGCGTTCCTTTGTTTGTGCAAACCGGTGAAGTGGTAAAGGTTGATACCCGCAGTGGTGAATATGTATCACGGGTGCAAAAATAGCCAATCCCTACCCCTAGTGTAAAACGCTCACAGTCATGTGGGCTTTTTTTTAAGCTTTAATTATTGATACTGAGCCAGGTAGATCATGTCAGATGTGTCATCAAAGAATTGGCGTCCCAGCGCCCCCATGGCCAATCTTCAAAAACGCGCAAAAATTATCAGCCAAATTAGACAGTTTTTTGCCGATCGCAAGGTATTGGAAGTAGACACCCCGACCCTGGGGAGCAGCACGGTAACTGATTTGCATATGCAGGTTTTTGCTACTCAATTCGACCGACCGCCGTCAGGTGGAACACAAACCCTGTACCTGCAAACGTCACCTGAATATGCCATGAAACGGTTATTATGTGCTGGCAGCGGAGCAATCTTCCAAATATGTAAAGCGTTTCGCAATGAGGATGCCGGGCGCAATCACAATCCGGAGTTTACGATGCTGGAGTGGTATCGACCGGAATTTGATCATCTGCAGCTTATGGATGAGCTGGATGAACTGATCCAAGCATTGTTAGGTTGCCGAGCCGCAAAGAAAATAAGCTACCAACAGGTTTTTCGCCAGTACCTGCAGCTTGACCCATTAAACGCCAGCCTGGACGACGTCAAAGTGCGTGGTTGCGAACTAGGCTATGGACGTATTTGTGCTGAGGAAAACAACATAGATACACTTTTACAGCTGTTGTTTTGTCAACATGTGGAGCCCTACATAGGCCAGGACGAGCCCTGTTTTGTGTATGATTTTCCCGCAAGCCAAGCGGCGCTGGCTAGAATTAGTCCCGCGGACTCAAGGGTGGCCCAGCGTTTTGAGTTGTATTATCAGGGTAAGGAATTAGCCAATGGCTTTCATGAACTGGCGGATGTGACAGAGCAGAGCCAACGGTTCGAACTTGAAAATAAGCAGCGTGTCGCCGCCGGGTTAAAAGCAGTCACCCAAGATGCGCATTTGTTAGGGGCATTGCAAGCCGGTTTACCGGATTGTGCCGGGGTGGCTGTGGGCATCGACCGCTTGGTGATGTTGGCATTGGGCGAAAACGACATTTCCCGGGTACTGGCATTTGCGTATCATAATGCATAACATGGTATTAATTGCTTGATTATAAAGTAAAAATGTAGTCTATAGTTAGGATACTTAAGCCGTATAGAATAAAAGCAATAATAAATAATGCACATTGTTCCCCGTCCTGCAGAATTACTTCGGACGAAGTATCAGAAGTTGTCGATTGAAAATAACCTGTCACTGGTGTGGTACTTTTCCGCCATCGCCCTGGTCGTTTTTGGTGTGCATTTGCTTCATCATCTTCGTCTGGGCGCTGATGCATTTGATTACGATATGTTGGCGTATACCGCGGTCTACCTAATCAACGTCTTGTATGCACTGTTTAACTTGCTTGTCCTGCCCAAAACCAAAAATACTCCCGCTCTGGGCAGTGTGCTGGTCTTGTTGGAGTTGGCCTACCCTTTCTTTTTAGGCTCAGTGGCAACCTTGCTGGCTATCTTAACCACTATACAGGGGCATGGGCCCGTGCCTTTTGTGATGGGAATGCTGGTTATTTCCATTGTGTTGCAGGGCCAATATGTGGCCCTGCTGATTTTATTGATCACTAGCTGGCTGTGTTTTACCTTGGGCCTGTATCTAACCATGCCGGCGGTTCAAGCGGCTTCACCGGTGTTAACCGGCTTTACGACTATCTTGATCGCCGCCGCAGTCGGTCGGTTAACCGAACAGTTAAGGGTCAAGCAGTTTGAAAGTATGGAAGAACTCGCTAACAAAAATAGGTTATTGGAACAGTTGTCCATTGAAGACCCGTTAACCAAGCTGTACAACAGGCGACATTTTAACGCCAAATTGCAGGAAGAAACGACGCGCAGCCAGCGTTATTCTCATCCTCTTGCTCTACTTATGATAGATATAGACGACTTTAAGGCGATTAATGACAATGTTGGTCATGTAGAGGGGGATCAGGTGTTGACCCAGACCGCAAAGCTGATCACCGCCGAGCTAAGAGCCGCAGATGTGGTTTGTCGTTATGGTGGCGACGAGTTTGTTGTGCTGTTAGTAGAGGCGTCGCTCGGTGCCTCCTTGGATATCGCAAACCGGATTTGTTCTCAAGTCAGCCAGCATGCTTTTATCGGTATAGACAGACAGGTATCCGTAAGTATTGGCCATTCCCAGCTTGATGGGCAATCAATGGAGGAATTTTTACAACAGGCCGATAAAATGTTGTATGTTTCCAAAACGTTGGGCAAGAACAAGGTGTCGAGTGAAAGCCGTTTATAAATACATGGTTTAGCTTGGGTCGTATTCTTAACCTCTTGCCATGGTGGCGTACTATTGTGGGTAGATATTTGCCGTTATCCTGCCGCCTTAGGGCAATTTTTTACAATACAGTTAAGGAGCCGTATGCCAACTTCAGCATTGAATAGTTTACAACATGAGTGGCTAGCCTTGCAGGAACAGTATGATAGTTATGAAAAATTTTCACTGGTGATCAAACTGGTCACTGTGATTTTAGCATGCGTGATATTATTTGCCTGGCATCAGCCACTATGGGCGGCGTGTATAGTGGCGATTTTATGGGGCCAAGACAGTATTTGGAAAACGTTTCAAAACCGTATTGCCCAGCGATTGCTTAGTGTTGAAAGTGCCTTGAGCGAGGATCAGATCCAAAGAAGTATGCAATTCAATTCAGTGTGGCAGGCATCTCGAAGTGGCGCTTCAGGCTTGATCCTCGAATACCTGCAGCAGGCCTGTAAACCCACAGTGGCCTTCCCTCATATAGTGATGTTTGGCCTGTGTATAGCTTATTACGCCATATATTAGCGAACAAGTCCGATGTTGCAACCACCAATCATTACTCAACGTCTAACCCTTTTGCGGTTGAACTTGCATGACGCTGAGTTTATTTTTACTTTACTCAACGATCCCGCTTGGCTCAAATACATAGGTGACAAGGGCATAACGGATTTACACCAGGCTCGGCAATATATTCAAAGTGGGCCAACAGCCATGTTTGCAAAACACGGTTTTGGCTTGATGCGGGTGGAATTGAGAGCACAAAATATTGCTATCGGTTTATGTGGTTTGCTCAAACGACCGGACCTTGCCTGGCCCGACCTGGGTTTTGCCTTTTTACCCGGGTTTCGTCAACAGGGCTATGCCTATGAAGCGGCTGGGGCGGTATTAGCGCATGCTCGCCACATATTGCACCTTGAGGACATTGGGGCCATGACTTCACCTGACAATAAGCGTTCTATCGCCCTGTTAGGCAGACTAGGATTTGAGTTTGTCGATACCCGGCAACTTCCCGGGCAGACCGAGTTAAGCAACCTATATCTGAATAGGCTTAAGCCTTAACGACTTAAAACTGGGGTAATACACTGGCTCTTTTCAAAATAACCGGCTCCACGGGCACATCCGCCCAGCCATAAGTTGGGTCAACGTCGGTTTTAACCTGGGAGATGGCATCCACAGTATCGCTACCTTCAACCACATAACCGAAAACCGCATAGCCCCATTCCTTACCCGGATCCAAAGAAACGTTATCGTTTACATTAATAAAAAATTGCCGGTTGGCAGAATGGGGTTGATTCTGGCGAGCCATGGAAACGGTATGCATTTCGTTTTTTAAGCCGTTACCTGATTCGTTGATAATTTCCGGGAAGGCTGGTTTTTCGACAAAACTGCGGTCATAACCTCCACCTTGCACCACGAAATCTACCACCACTCGATGAAAAATCGTCCCTTCGTAGCTGCGTTTATCCACATAGCGTAAAAAGTTATTGGTCGAAATTGGGGCCCGGGAACGATCAAGCTCAATGACAAAATCCCCCATTGAAGTTTCAATTTTAACCCGTGGATAATAATTGTCCGCCTGAATTTGCGAGCCGTCATCTTTGACTTTGGCGACACTGGTCAAGCTACAAAACACCACACTGAATATAAAAAGACGTAACATAAAAGCCTCTCTTAAGATTTGACAGCAGATAAAATACTGAATTTTCGGTCACTTGCAAGCACAGTGTAAGCGCCAAATAATTGTTTGATCCGCTGGGGGTAGTCCAGGTGCCGATTACCCACTACCCGCAGTTCTCCCCCGCGCTTCAGATGTTTTTTGCTGTCGCTAAACATTTGCAGGGCAATGTGATCTGTGATGGCGTTTTGTTGATGAAATGGCGGGTTGCACAATACTATGTCCAACTTGCTACTGTCAGTAAGTTGGGCAAAGTCGTCGAGACAATTACTGACCAAAAATTCACATTGCGCCAGTTTATCTGGCATGTTGTGTTGAATATTACGCTTGGCAGATTCTACCGCCATGTAGGATTCATCAACAAATATTAGCTTGGCATGGGGATATTTATTGAGTAGATGTAAACCCAGAATGCCGTTGCCACAGCCTAAATCAACCACTCGTTTGTGATTAGCATCGGGTAAGTGTTGTAATAACAAACGGGCGCCAATGTCCAGTTGTTGTCTGGCAAATACGTTGGCCAAATTAGCGATATTGAAACGGGGTTGAAGAGTGTGCCACACAGTTGGATAGGGGCTTGAACTGCGCAGGTCGCCACTGGGCTGGCAAAAGATCAGACGGGCCTTTTTCTTGGCCAGGGAAGTGGTGGTGGGTCCTAAGTGTTTTTCAAACAGGGCCAGAGTCGATTTTTGAATGGCGTTAGCCTTACCTGCGGCAATAATCCGGGTGCCTGAGGTCACGCAGCTTTGTAAATCGATAAGCTGTTGCTCAAGTAGTGCCGAGGTTTTAGGGATTTTGATCAACACCAGTTCAGCACGGGTGCGTAAACCCTGGATGGAATCATGAAAATCGACCTGATTAGTCGCCAGATGGTTGCTTTGCAAATTCAATATCGTGGCACGCCGGGCAACAAAGGAGTCACTAAACCAGGCTGGTTGGTGGTTGGCAAACCAACAGCCTAATGTGCCAAATTCATCGTTGTAGATACGCATGGACTGCCCTAGTTGATCCGCCAGTTGCTGCTCGACGTACTCGATGAGATATTCGTCCGCCGCATCCCATGCCTGCCAACTGATATGTTGGCTGTGTGCTGGGTAACGCAGTAAAGTAAGGGTTTTATCTAAAAGATTCAGCTCAGTTTTCATGTTTTTTCATAGTGGTTATGGTTAAATCTGGTTATGCAATACGGTTTATTTGACGCTGACTTTACCGATGATTTCGGGCAATTACCTCTCAAAGAGGCGGATGTCAGCTATGATCCCGCCTTTTTAAGTCAGCCCCAGGCTGACGATTATCTTGCCTGTTTACTGGCAACACTGGCGTGGCGGCAAGATCATATCAAATTGTATGGCAAAGAGGTTAAAATCCCGCGTTTACAAGCCTGGTATGGTGAGGCTAATGCCCTATATCAGTATTCGGGTTTACGTCTGTCTCCACACCCCTGGACTGCGGCGTTAACCCAGTTAAAGGTATTATGTGAAGAACGCTGTGGGCAACACTTTAATTCTGTGTTGGCCAATTGTTATCGGGATGGTCGAGACAGCATGGGTTGGCACACAGATAACGAGCCTGAGCTGGGAGCCCAACCCGTGATAGCATCCCTGAGCTTGGGCCAAGTCAGAAATTTTGATTTACGCCACACTAATAGTGGCGAAAAATATCGACTGGCTCTGGGCTCGGGCAGCTTATTGGTTATGGCCGGGGATACCCAGCGCAATTGGCAACATGGTCTGGCAAAATCTACAAAATTGTTAGGACCTAGGGTAAATCTGACATTTAGGTACGTTTTTCCAACAAAAACATGAGCAGGGGACTGAGGGGATGGCATTTTAATCCAGGCCAAAGATAGCGCCCCATCAAAATTGAGTTACGAGGTATACATGATTATTCAAGACCGCATTCAAGCAAAATTAACCGCCACTTTTATGCCTTTACACTTAGAGGTGATAAATGAAAGTTTTATGCACAATGTTCCCCCGGGCTCCGAGAGTCACTTTAAGGTGGTGATCGTCAGCGAACAGTTTGTGTCTCAACGTCCCATTGGTCGCCACCGCGCCGTGAATACCGCGCTGGCAGAGGAACTGGCCGAGCATATACATGCCCTGGCCATTCATACCTACACCGAACAAGAGTGGCAAAAATTGCAACACAGTTCACCGGATTCGCCCAACTGTTTGGGAGGCATGCATAAGTAAGACACCCTAGAAGTGTTATACTTATGCGGGATTGTCGTTAGCCAGATTAGCTAAAAGCGATAGGATACCTTGCCATAAATATCCCGGGCCTTTGGGGCGTTGTTACAAGTCGGTTTTACTGGGCATTTTTTTCTGAGTATTTTACTGACCTTATTGGGCGGTATTCCAGGTATCATTCATGCTGTCTGGTTAGTGCTGACCAATAAATCGGGCTGAACCTCACTTAACTACCTATCTGCTCAGAGTTGTTTATTCGCTCTGGGTCTTTACAATGTAGGTTGCTTTCTCCACAGGAATTATCAACATGGTTATCAAGCCCAAGATTCGAGGCTTTATTTGTACTAATGCACATCCTGCAGGTTGTGCCGCGAGTGTGCAGCAACAAATGGATTACGTAAAAAGTCAGGGCGATTTAGGCCCGGGGCCAAAAAATGTGCTGATCCTGGGGTCTTCAACTGGATACGGCCTGGCTTCCAGGATCGTCTCGGCTTTTGGTTATGGTGCTAAAACGCTGGGGGTTTGTTTCGAGAAGCCACCATCGGAGCGCAAAACAGGAACCGCAGGCTGGTATAATACCGCAGCGTTTCACGCCAAGGCCAGCGAGGCAGATTTGTATGCCCGCACTATTAATGGTGACGCCTTCTCCAAAGAAATAAAACAACAGGTGATCGAGACCTTAAAACGAGATATGGGTAAGGTCGATTTGGTGATCTACAGTCTGGCGTCACCAAGACGTACCGATCCTGAGACAGGAGAAGTGTACAAGTCTACCCTCAAACCGGTAGGCCAGGCGTACAAAACCAAGACTTATGATACAGACAAAGATTTGATCCATGAGATTGCACTGGAACCGGCCAATGAAGATGAGATCCAGCAAACCATTAAAGTCATGGGTGGCGAAGACTGGGAACTGTGGCTGGCGGCCTTAGACGAAGCGGATTTATTGGCCGATGGCTGTAAAACCACGGCATATACCTACATAGGTAAAGAGCTCACTTGGCCCATATATGGCCAGGCCACTATAGGTAAAGCTAAAGAAGATTTGGACAGGGCGGCAGCAGCCATTATTAGTAGCAAAGCAGATAAAAAGGTCGAGGCCTATGTTTCGTCACTTAAAGCTCTGGTAACTCAAGCGAGCTCGGCTATTCCCGTTATGCCTTTGTATATTTCACTAATTTATAAAGTGATGAAAGAGGAAGGCACACACGAAGGGTGTATAGAGCAGATCACTGGTTTGTTCCAGCAGCGCTTATTTACCGATAACCCGCCTATGGATGATATGCGTCGATTGCGCATGGATGGTAAAGAAACCAACGAGGCAACCCAGGCCAAGATCAAAGCCCTGTGGGATCAGGTTACTCAGGATAATTTCCATCAATTAAGTGACTATGCCGGTTATCATCATGAATTTTTGAAATTGTTTGGTTTTGATCTTGAAGGGGTGGATTACGATGCCGAGCAAGACCCCTTAGCGGACTGGTAACATTGCTGTCTAACCTAAAAAAATCGCCCTGGCCGGCGATTTTTTTGTATATATGCCAAGGCTGTTCGTGAATTTTGTGTGCCAGAAAATGGGCGAATTTTGGTTGAACTTTAATCAATGCAACCAGGCTTTGGCTGGTAATACCCGTTAAAGCCTCTGGGTTAAGGAGAGATTTTCGCAAAAAAACAGTTTAAACAACATTTTGCATGGCAGAAGCGGCTTGGTTAATGCTAAAATTCCGAAGTTAGGGTAGCTAGAAAAGACCTGATAAATCCAAAAAATGGATGTGCGTTTGAAATTGTCTTGCGCTAATTAAACAAAATGCATGGGTGCGGTTTGTTTAATCGAGTGACAAAAATGACAACATAATATCAATAATACTCATCACGATTAGATTTTTGACTGCAAGTCGAATGACGGTAACTTGCCTACGAAAGGCTAGTCGTGATGTGTATTGACTTTAGAGTAGTGCTATTGCGTATGATAAAAATCAAGAAAGGGTTAGATCTCCCAATTGCGGGGACGCCGAAACAAGAAATCCATAATGGGCCTGTAATCACCAAGGTGGCGGTTTTAGGTGAAGAATATATTGGCATGCGGCCAACCATGCACGTTCAGGTGGACGATAAAGTCAAAAAAGGCCAGCTACTGTTCGAAGACAAGAAAAATCCCGGAGTGAAATTTACTGCTCCAGCTGGTGGTACTGTCATCGAAATTAATCGCGGAGCGAAACGTGTTTTGCAATCCGTGGTTATTCAGATTGAAGGAGACGAAAATCAGGATTTTGACAAGTATGCTCCCTCTGAGCTAGCGGATCTGCCGGCAGAAAAAGTGGTGCACAATCTGGTTGAATCGGGATTTTGGACCGCTTTGCGTACCCGCCCATACAGTAAGACGCCTGCCATTGAGAGCAAACCGCATTCCATATTTGTCAGTGCTATGGATACCAGCCCCTTAGCTGCGGATCCCCAGGTGATCATTGCCCAGCGTAGCGAAGACTTCATCAATGGTTTGCGGGTCATTTCCTGTTTAACTGTCGGTAAGTTGTTTGTTAGCAAAGCCCCCGGCGCGGATATACCTGTAGGTGACGCCAAAGTAGAGGTTAACGAATTTGCGGGTCCCCATCCTGCCGGTTTGGTGGGTACCCATATCCATCATCTTGATGCAGTAGGGGCAGCGAAAAAGGTTTGGCATCTCAATTATCAAGATGTAATTGCCATAGGTGTATTGTTTACCACAGGCCAGGTAGACAACACGCGGATAATTGCGATTGGCGGTCCTGGGGCTAAAAATCCACGTTTAGTGAGCACCTTGTTAGGTGCGGATGTTAGCCAAATTGTGGCCACTGAAACACTTGACGGGGAAATTCGGGTAATTTCTGGCTCGGTATTGCAAGGTAACAATGCCCATGGCGTGCATGGTTATTTAGGGCGTTACCATACGCAACTTTCGCTTATTCAGGAAGGTCGTGAGAAAGAATTTCTTGGTTGGCTAAAGCCGGGCTCGTCTATGCATTCGGTAACTCGGGCTTATGTGGCTCATTTAAATCCGAAAAAGTTATTTAATATGACGACCACAACTAACGGCTCTGATCGGTCCATGGTGCCAATAGGTAACTATGAGCGCATTATGCCGTTGGACATTCTACCGACATTACTGCTGCGGGATTTGATTTCCGGTGATACAGACAGTGCCCAGACACTGGGGTGTTTGGAGTTGGACGAAGAAGATTTGGCACTTTGTACCTATGTTTGCCCAGGTAAATATAACTACGGTCCAATCTTGCGTGATTGTCTAGACAAGATTGAAAAAGAGGGTTAATTCATGGGTTTAAAAGCATATTTCGAAAAAGTTGAGCCAAACTTTGAACCAGGTGGCAAGTACGAAAAGTTTTACGCGCTTTACGAAGCGGCAGCAACTATTTTTTATACCCCTGGCAAAGTTAATAAAGCCAATACGCATGTGCGCGACAGCATAGATCTGAAACGTATTATGATCATGGTCTGGGCGGCAACCTTCCCGGCAATGTTTTATGGCATGTACAACATAGGGCAACAAGCTCACGAGGTCATCTTAAACGGTGGCGCGTCTGTGCCAGACATGTGGCAAGCCGCTTTATTTGCTGCTATGGGTGGGCAGATAGGCTTGGAAACGACCAGTGCCCTGTCTATGTTTCTCTACGGTGCCTGTTTCTTTATCCCGGTTTATGCTGTGACGTTTATCGTCGGTGGCTTCTGGGAAGTGTTGTTTGCCTCCATACGAAAACATGAAATTAACGAAGGTTTCTTTGTTACTTCAGTATTATTCGCCCTGACCTTGCCAGCTACTATTCCTTTGTGGCAAGTGGCCTTAGGTATCACCTTTGGTGTAGTTATCGCCAAAGAAATATTTGGTGGCACCGGGCGTAACTTCCTGAATCCGGCCTTATCGGGTCGCGCGTTTCTGTATTTTGCTTATCCGGCACAAATATCCGGCGATGCAATTTGGACAGCCGCTGACGGCTACTCAGGCGCGACCTGGTTGAGCCAGGCTGCGGCAGGAAATGTCACAGACTGGAGTATCAACGCCGATTGGTGGGATGCTTTTTACGGTAATATCCAAGGATCCATGGGTGAAGTTTCAACCTTGGCATTGTTACTCGGTGGTTTATTCATTATTTATATGCGCATAGCCTCCTGGCGAATAGTGTTAGGTGTGCTGTTGGGGGGGGCCGTATTTAGTAGCTTATTAAATATGATCGGCAGCGATACCAATGCGATGTTTGCCATGCCCTGGTATTGGCATTTGGTTACCGGCGGTTTTGCCTTTGGCATGTTTTTTATGGCCACAGACCCTGTTTCCGCCTCCTTCACCAATACCGCTAAATGGGCCTATGGCTTCCTGATTGGCCTAATGTGTGTGCTGATACGAGTGCTCAACCCTGCCTTTCCCGAAGGCATGATGTTGGCTATTTTGTTTGCCAATTTATGGGCGCCGTTATTCGATTATTTTGTCGCCCAAAGTAATATTAAACGGAGGATGGCGCGTGTCAGCTAAAAAAGAAACCTTAGGCAGAACCGTAGGCGTAGTGTTGGCGGTGTGTTTAGTCTGTTCAGTTATTGTCTCCACCGCTGCCGTGGGCTTGCGCTCCTTGCAAGAAGTGAATGCTAAATTGGATAAACAAACCAATATTCTAGAAGCCGCCGGCTTGCTTGAAGCAGGGCAAAGTAAAGAGCAGATCGCCACGACTTACCAAGCCCGAGTGGAAGAAAAATATGTCGATTTGGCCACGGGGCAATACGTGGAAGAAAGCGCCGATTACGATATGTATAAAGCCGCACGTAAACCGGAGCAGAGTATTAAACCTGTTCCCGATACGGCCGGTATTTTGCGGCGTCCTAACGTAGCTAGTGTCTATCTGGTAAAAGACCCGTCAGGTGAAGTAACACGTATTGTCTTACCTGTTCATGGCAGTGGTTTATGGAACCTGATGTACGGTATGTTAGCAATAGATAATGACGGAAACACAGTGCGTGAACTGGTTTATTACGATCAAAAAGAAACGCCTGGTCTTGGCGGCGAAGTGCAAAACCCTGAATGGAAAGCCAAGTGGGACGGGAAAAAACTTTATAAAGATGGTGAAGTGGCTATCGACGTAACTAAGGGGGCTGATGTTAATGACCCTTATGAAGTTGACGCTTTATCAGGTGCAACGCTAACCAGTAACGGCGTGCAAAATACACTTGATTATTGGCTGGGTGAGAATGGCTTTGGCCCTTACCTTAAAAACCAACCATGGAAATCGTGAGAGACTTGAACAATGGCTGATACTAAAGAAATGAAAAAGGTATTGTTCGGGCCAATCCTCGACAATAACCCTATAGCACTGCAAATACTGGGCGTTTGCTCAGCTTTGGCGGTAACAACCAAACTGGAAACTGCACTGGTTATGTCGTTAGCCTTAACGGCAGTAACGGCATTTTCCAACTTGTTTATTTCCATGATCCGTAAACAAATCCCCTCATCGGTGCGGATCATCGTGCAGATGACGATTATTGCTTCACTGGTTATAGTGGTGGATCAAATTTTAAAAGCCTATTCATACGAGATATCCAAACAGCTCTCGGTGTTTGTCGGTTTAATCATTACTAACTGCATAGTTATGGGACGCGCAGAAGCGTTTGCCATGAAAAGCCCGCCCTTTATCAGCTTTTTAGATGGTATTGGCAATGGCTTGGGCTACTCCTTTGTACTCATCATAATAGGTACCATCAAAGAGTTATTCGGTTTTGGTACTATTTTAGGTTTTGAGATATTGCCACTTATCCAAAACGGCGGCTGGTATCAAGGTAACGGTTTATTAATTCTACCTTTCAGTTCGTTCTTTTTAATAGGCGGTCTGATTTGGTTAATCCGTACGTTCAAACCTGAACAAGTCGAGCCTAAGGAATAGATCATGGAACATTATATTAGTTTATTTATACGCTCTATTTTCTTGGAAAATATGGCTTTGTTTTACTTCCTGGGCATGTGTACTTTCCTGGCAGTATCCAAAAAAGTCAAAACAGCCATGGGTTTGGGTGTTGCGGTTATCGTGGTATTAACGATCTCGGTACCGGTAAACCAATTGGTTTACGCTAACATTCTGGCACCCGGTGCTCTGGAATGGGCAGGATTCCCGGAAACTGATTTGAGTTTCTTAAGCTTCTTGACCTTTATCGGTGTTATCGCCGCACTGGTACAAATATTGGAAATGACATTAGATAAGTTTTTCCCTGCTTTGTATAACGCCTTGGGTATTTTCTTGCCATTGATCACCGTGAACTGTGCAATCTTCGGTGGCGTGGCATTTGCTGTGCAACGTGATTATTCGTTCACCGAAAGTATCTTTTACGGTGCGGGCAGCGGTGCAGGGTGGGCGTTAGCCATTACCTTACTAGCCGCCGTACGGGAAAAACTTAAATATGCCGACATGCCCGAAGGTGTGCGTGGTTTGGGTTCAGTATTTATGATCGCAGGATTAATGGCATTGGGTTTCCAGTCATTTTCCGGTGTATCTATTTAATCAAAACCAGATAGGAGTAATTTGATGTTAGACATTTATCTTGGCGTAGGAATGTTTATTGCCATAGTTCTAGCTTTGGTTTTGATCATTATGTTTGCCAAAACCAAATTGGTACCAGAAGGCGAAGTTACCATCTCTATTAATGGTGACCCAAACAAGGCGATTACCGCCCAACCAGGTGATAAACTGCTGGGCGCGTTAGCAAATTCAGGGATTTTTGTATCTTCTGCTTGTGGTGGCGGTGGGTCTTGTGGCCAGTGCCGGGTGGATATTAAATCTGGCGGGGGTGAAATATTGCCCACTGAGCTCGATCACATTAGCAAACGTGAAGCAAAAGAAGGTTGTCGTTTGTCTTGCCAAGTTTCTATCAAGCAAGACATGGATATTGAATTACCTGAAGAAATATTTGGCATTAAAAAATGGGAATGTGATGTTGTTTCCAATGACAACAAAGCGACTTTCATTAAAGAGTTGAAATTGGCGGTTCCAGATGGTGAAAGCGTGCCTTTCAGAGCCGGTGGTTACATTCAAATTGAAGCACCTGCCCACCATGTCAAATATAAAGAATATGAGATCCCTGACAAGTACAAGCCTGATTGGGAGCGTTTTGGTTTCTTTAATATAGAATCAAAAGTAGACGAAGAAACCATTCGTGCTTATTCCATGGCTAACTACCCGCAAGAGGAAGGGATTATTATGCTCAACGTGCGTATCGCTACGCCGCCGCCTAATAATCTGAGCCTGCCTGCCGGTAAGATGTCTTCTTATATCTGGAGTTTGAAAGAAGGTGATAAAGCCACTATTTCAGGCCCATTTGGCGAATTTTTTGCAAAGAAAACCGAAGCCGAAATGGTGTTTATCGGTGGTGGTGCCGGCATGGCACCCATGCGTTCACATATCTTTGATCAATTACGCCGTTTAAATACCCAACGTAAGATTTCATTTTGGTACGGTGCTCGCTCGTTACGTGAAATGTTCTACGTGGAAGATTTCGACATGCTGCAATCAGAAAACGACAATTTCAAATGGCATGTGGCCCTGTCGGATCCGCAGCCGGAAGACAATTGGGACGGTATGACAGGATTTATCCATCAGGTGTTATTGAAAAATTACCTGAAAGACCATCCTGCTCCTGAAGATTGTGAATTTTACATGTGTGGACCGCCTATGATGAACGCAGCTGTGATCAGTATGCTTAAAGACTTAGGTGTGGAAGATGAAAACATCATGCTCGATGACTTCGGTGGCTAATTAAGTATCGTTCGATATTTATCTAGACCGATTGAACAAAGCATGTAAAAAAGGGACTTCGGTCCCTTTTTTATTTAGGTAATCACATGAATATGAGTGAAGGAACCATGGCGAAATTTAATAGTCTAGTGGCCATTGTATTGCTACTTTGCAGCTGTAGCCAAGCGCCGATAGAGACCCATCTAACGGGTAACACTATGGGCACAAGCTATAACGTCAAATTTGTAAACCCAGGGGATGTGGACGAGCAACAGCTGCATGACAAGATTGATGCGGCGTTGGTTAAAGTGAATAAGTTGATGTCCACTTACGACCCACAATCTGAGTTATCTCGCTTTAATCAATGGCACAGCCAAGAACCGTTCGCCTTATCACCACAGACCCTTACAGTGATGCGAGAAGCTAAACGTTTGGGCGAGCTAAGCCATGGTGTTTTAGATGTAACGGTTGGTCCCTTGGTGAACCTCTGGGGATTCGGACCCGATGCTAAACCAGACAAACGCCCGAGTGAGCAAGTTGTTGCTGAGGTTAAAGCGCGTACTGGGTTAGATAAGTTGCATTTATTGGATAACGCCGCTCAAAAAACTGAAAGTGATTTGTATGTTGACCTGTCTACTATCGCCAAGGGTTATGGTGTCGATATGGTCGCTGAATTATTAGATGCCGACGGGCTGCATGACTATCTGGTAGAAATAGGCGGGGAGATGCGCGTTGCCGGGCATAAAAGCACCGGTGAGCAGTGGCGTATTGCAGTCGAAAAGCCAGTGAGCACTGAGCGCTCAGTGCAGGAAATCATCTCTATAGGCAACAATGCTATTGCCACTTCCGGTGATTACCGTAATTATTTCGAGGAGCAGGGTATACGGTATTCGCATTTGATCGATCCCAGAACCGGTTCACCCATCCAGCATAATCTGGTTGCGGTAACGGTAATTCATCCGTCTTCTATGACGGCGGACGGTTTGGCTACTGCGCTTATCGTCATGGGTAAAGAGGCCGCCTTGGCACTGGCTGAAAAAAATGCCTTGGCAGTATTACTTATCACTAAAGAAAACGGCGAATTTAAAGAGTATACTACGGCAGAATTTCGGCCTTACATTAATCATTAATATTCAATTTACGGGGTTTTATTTTGAGTACCTTTATCCTAGCGTTTGTATTTTTCGTCCTTGTTGCGATAGCCATGTCATTGGGATATCTGCTGCAACGCAAGGCTATTGCCGGTAGTTGCGGTGGGCTAGGCGCCTTAGGCATAGATAAAGCCTGTGATTGCCCCGAGCCTTGTGATCGTAAAAAGGCCCGTGAAGCCCGAGCGTCTGCTCGCCAGGAAAAACTAGCGGCCTGGAAACAAAATCAGATATTGTAATCTTTAAACTATTTGCCCCCTGAGCAAATTTATTATTGACTAAACCCAGAAATACCGCAAAATAACTGTTTTTAAATACAGTTGTTTGTGAGATGCGTAAGATCATACACATCGATATGGACTGTTATTTTGCGGCAGTCGAAATGCGTGACAATTCCGCTTATCGCCATATCCCCTTGGCTATAGGCGGCAGTTCCCAGCGCCGTGGAGTGATCTCCACTTGCAATTATATCGCCCGTAAATTTGGTGTGCGTTCTGCTATGGCTTCAGCCCATGCATTGAAACTCTGTCCAAATTTGGTTTTGATCCCCGGAAGAATGGCTTTGTACAGCCAAATTTCTAAACAAATCCGCACCATATTTCTGCGTTATACCGACAAAGTGGAGCCGCTATCACTAGATGAAGCCTATCTTGATGTTACCGACTGCGACTTGTTTGGGGGCAGTGCGACCTTGATTGCCGAGGATATCCGACGTGCCATACATGTCGAAACACGGCTAACCGCATCAGCCGGTGTGGCATCGTGTAAATTTGTGGCCAAAATCGCCAGTGACGAAAATAAACCTGATGGCATATGCGTGATCCCACCAAACAAGCTCGACGCCTTTGTTAAAGCCTTACCCTTAGGGAAAATTCCCGGCGTGGGTAAGGTTACGTTACAAAAACTCAACCATTTAGGCTTATATAGTTGTGACGATGTGCGTTGCTTTCCCTTTGAATCGTTAATCAAACAATTCGGTAAATTTGCACCCACGATCTGGGATCGCAGTCATGGGATAGATGAACGTGAGTTGAGCACCGATCGCCAGCGTAAATCAGTGGGTGTAGAGCGCACGCTGGCGTCAGATATAATTACCAGTGACGAATGTTTGGCTATGTTAGACAGTCTCTACCCCATGTTATATGAACGTTTGTTAAAGGCCAGTCCAGACCTGGCGATCCAGAGCCAGGGGGTCAAACTCAAATTTAGCGATTTTCAGCAAACCACGGTCGAGCATAGAAATAACAAGTTGAATAAGGATTACTTTTTAAGTCTGCTTACTGAGGCGTTAACCAGGCGGGGAGATAGGGGAATTCGTTTAGTGGGTTTACAGGTGACTTTGCCTCAGGTGAGTGATGTACAACAACTGACCTTTGAATTTTCTACTCAAGGCGCCCAGGTAAAAATAGATTGAGATGTAATTTTTTTGCTGGGGTTAGAATACGCAATGCGGTGTAGTATATTCATCACACGTATCTGAATAGCGTAATAGAAGGTTGCCAGTAATATGAGTATCGCCCCGGGAAGATATCGTCACTATAAGGGTAATGACTATGAAGTCATTGGTGTGGCCAAACATTCAGAAGATGGGTCTGAACTGGTGGTCTATCGGCCACTTTATGGCGCAGGTGATTTATGGGTGCGACCTTTGGTTATGTTTGTGGAAGATGTGAGGGTTGAGGGGAAGGTCCAAGCTCGTTTTGCCAAGTTAGTATAATAGGATCGAAAAACAGGGCTATTCGCCCCGTTTTTACTTTGACACCGCTAAGTGTCTAAAACCTAAACTTCAAACCTACCCGATACACACTACCTAGTGGATCATAGTTACTGGGGAAGGTATTACCATTGTTAGAACTGGTATCACCCAAGTCATTACCTACAACAGGTGGATCTTTTTCGAACAGGTTATCTACACCAAAGGTGACAGTGGCATATTCAGTTAGCTGAAGGCTGGCAAATAAGTCAACATAGTCGTATGAGTCTATACTTCTGAACTCTTCGAAACGCAAGTCAATCTCAGGCGGCTCGACGTCCACAGCACTGGTATGGCGCCATTGCAAGGATACCGTCAAGTCGTTCCATTCCCAGGTTGTCCGCTGGATCCAACGTAAATCTGAGATCGGATCACAACTGGTACCCACATAGCCCTTACAATCTATTACCGGTACATTGATCGAACTTTGCGATTCCTGGGTTAGATATTTATTGATATTACCGGAGAAGGTCAAGCTACCCATGTCATCCAAATCAAATCCAAAATTAAATCCGATCTCAATCCCTTCGGCACGCAAGAAATTCAGGTTAGTGGTAAATTGATCCACCCCTGCGCTGGAGCCGGTTAAATCACCTCCAATCCTATTTATTTTGGCACATTCGGTAGGGTTTGCATCATTATAACAGCCATCCAGAATTTCCTGGGCAGAGAAGTTACCAATAATATCCTTGATATCAATATCATAATAATCTAACGAGAAAGTCACGTCTTCAACCCCGTTAAATTCTGGTGTCCATACAAATCCGGCGGTAAAGGTATCCGCCTCTTCAGGTCCAGGCAAAGCATTCGGATCGCTACCGTTAAAGGTATTAATTTGTCCGGAGATGATATCCGGAATAACACCTACTTGGGCGGCCGTCATGCCCGTTGAAATACATAAGGCAGTTAGTGCAGCATCGATATTACCGACATTTTCTCTGGAGCAAGGGTCGACTACAGCATTATCCAAACCTGTGACCACAGGTGAAGCTAATTCCCCCACGTTAGGAGCACGGTTAGCTTGTTGGAGCATCACGCGAAGCAGCAAGGGCTCCACTGGACGCCAGTTCAAACCGGCCTTCCATGAATCCGTGCGTCCTGTCGTATCATAATCTGAGGTCCTAAAGCCCACTTCAATGTCCAGTTTCTCGGCAAAAGGTTGACCGTCTAATACCGGTAAAATGCCTTCAAAGAAAAATTCGTCAACTTTATAACCACCTGATATAGGTAACAGGTTGCCGCCAGCGCCACCTTGACAGCTAGCAGGTGCCAACTTCAAACACTCGTCAGGGGTTAAGCTACCGGTTTCTTTGCGGTGCTCATAACCAAAACTGACTGCTAACGGCGAGTCGGCTGTGGGCATGGTAATAACATCTACAGGGCCGGTAAGGATCAAACTACCAATTTCTTGTACGTATTTCTGTTGTTGCAAGGCAACGGCTCTTGCATAACCTGCCATTTCGTCAGTAATGGTGCCGAAACCGCCAAACAGGTTGATAGGCACACAGCTTCCATCACCGTTGGCACAGGTGACTCCGTCAACTGAATCCAGAGCATTTTGAATGTTAGTTAAGTTGGTATAACCATCACGAACGGTCGTCCGGTTAGACTCGCCATACTGATAAGATAGGTCATAACCCCATTCTTCAAATACAGTGCCACGCACACCCGTGGTAATTTGCCACAGATCAGCGCCGAAACTCTCGGTGCGCGGACCTAGTTCCAGGGTGCGGCGACGTAATCTGACATTCAGATAATCTTCGGTATCGACTACTCCATTGCCGTTAACATCATTCCAACTGCCGCCGTCTAATAGTGAACCGTCAGCTACCGCGCCATTCGCGCCGTCCAACATAAACTGCAATGCTTGGGTACCTATAAAGGGGTTAGCCAACGGAATATCAAAGGCTTGGCCAAAGGTGCCTGATGGAGCAACCTGCTGATCTACGGTAGTGTTGGTATAATTAAAGGTCGAATAGAGTTCCGCCTGATCAGTCACTTCATAACGGGCCATGGCGGTTGCCGCATAACGAGTAGCGCCAGTTTGATAGAAGTTAAACGGATTGAAGTTAAATACACTACATTCTGGCCCCAGCCCGCCATCTTCTCTGAATTGGCCATCTACGCCAGTGCCTATTAGTTCAAAACGTGTTGGGATCGCGGTAGTTGAACCGCTGCCTTCTAAATCAACGACAAAGGGGCCACCGCAACCGGCTGGAGGTAGTATGGCGGGCTCACCGGCACGGAACTCTGCCAAACCGGAACCTGTGTTTGAGTTTATGCCGAATAGACCTAGGGGACGATCCCCCAGTAACACAGGTTTACGTTCCATCCAACTCATAGAGAGCACTGCATTGCCTCTACCATCATCAGAATTGGAACCGACAGTGATGGAAATATTATCGGTGTCGCCATCACCTTCACCTGTCTGTGCGTGGTTTAGATCCAGAGCTACCCCCTGAAAATTGCGTTTGAGTATTACGTTAACCGCACCGGCTATGGCGTCTGAGCCATAAACGGCTGACGCGCCCCCTGTGACCACGTCAATACGGTCTATCAGCGCCGTGGGTATCCCAGCGGTATCCACTCGACCATCGGTGTTATAAGGCACCATCCGTTTGCCGTCCATTAGTACCAGGTTTCGTTCTGGCCCCAGACCGCGTAAATCTATGGTCGCTGCACCGGCACTACCGTTATTAACATTGCCCCCATCAGCGGGAATAGTAGAGGGCAGTGAACGAATAACTCGTTCAAATTCGGGCTGTTGTAAATAACCAATCTCTTTAGCATCCATGGAAAATATGGGGCTAGAGGATTCAACACCAGGTGCACGAATACGGCTGCCAGTAATAGATACTACTTCAACATCGGTTTCTGCTGTCTGTTGTGCTTGAGGATCTTCCTGCGCTTGTAGAGTATGAGAGGTGAAAAGGGTGGCAGTTGCCGCCCCGAACGCAATAGCCAATCTAACCGACTTGGCCAGTTTAGAATTAATAAACATGTGTGCTCTCCCTGTCCATTTAAATACTTACTTAAACGGAAGTTATTATGGTTTTATGCGATAACTTAAGTTATCTAGGAATAAGCTAGGCTTAAGCCATACACTTAACTAGCCAGTTTCCGCCAAGAGGGGGAACCATGTGATGAAAAGTAAATTTTGAAGGATTAAATGGGAATTAATGCTCTAAATACGAATAAGTCTGCTAGTTTTAGGTGTAGCTTAACGGGATCTTAAATCTAGAGAATTCCAGTGAACCAGGGGGGAACGGCTATTGCCTCCTCTGGCTACCTTTACAGTCTCTAGCCAAATTACTTGTAAACCGTCAGTGTTTGTGTCCAAACCCTTGAGATCATTATGGAATGAATGAGTCCTTAAAAACATATTTGCCAAATAAATACTTTATTTTCGGAAGTGTTTTTTTTTGGTTGGCCGTGCATGCTATTTATGCACAGATTAAATTTAGCGCCTTAGAAGGCACTGGTCATGCCCAAAGTTGGTTGAAAATATGGTGGTTAATCAGCCCCTGGTTTTTTACCTGGATAGGCCTGACGTTATTAATTCACCTTCTCTCCCGTGTTGTTGCCAGCTTGGGTCTCTCTTTAATAAGCAGAATAAGTATGCATTTCGCCTCCATGCTGATATTGCTTGTCCTGTATTGGCTGCTTTCGAGTTTTTTGTATTTAATACTTGCAACGCAGCCATTAAGTGGTTTTTGGGCGTTTTTTGCTAACCAGGTAGTTAACACCTTCCACCTGGATATTCTGATCTATCTCTGTGTGTTATCTCTATCTTCTGGCATCATATTTTACGATAACCATATGCGCGAGAACCTGGAAGTCAAGCGTCTGCAAAATGCGTTAATCAACGAACAACTTAAAACATTACGCACGCAGCTTAATCCACATTTTTTATTTAATGCCTTAAATACTGTGGCAAGTTTGGTGCGCCTAAAGCGAGAGAAACAAGCCATTCAGGCTCTTTCAGATCTTAGCTTTATGTTGCGCAAAATACTGGAGAATAAAAACAATAGGGATGTGAAAATTTATGACGAAGTCGCATTTATCAAGCGTTATCTGGCTATTCAGCACATGCGTTTTACCGATAAGCTGGACGTACAATTAGAGATTGATGAAAACTGCATGGAAATTGAAATTCCCAATATGTTACTGCAACCCCTGGTTGAAAATGCGGTACAACATGGCTCACAGTTAGAGTCAAACATGAACGTCATCAGACTCAAGATCAGTAAAAATAAACATGAATTAAATATCAAGCTAACCAACACAGTGGCTGAAAACGATAGCCATAAAGGTTTTGGGGTCGGTCTGACAAATACTCATGAAAGACTAATGAAAATTTATGCCAACTTTAAGTTAGAAGCCAAACCCTTGCCTGGGGAATTATTCGAAACTATATTGACTATCCCCTTAGGAGATGATGGTGCTTAGAATCTTGATAGCTGATGACGAAAAACTCTCTCGGGAAACAATCAAATTACTCATCGCCACCCAAAAGTACCCATGTGAGATCCTCGAAGCACAAGACGGTAATCAAGCTTTGGCCATGACGGTAAAATATCAGCCGCAACTTATTTTTCTTGATATTGAAATGCCTGGAATGTCCGGTATAGAATTAGCGGAACATTTGTCAGAAAAGTGTGTGGTGATATTTGTTACGGCATACAACGAATATGCGGTGAAAGCGTTTGATGTTAACGCTATCGATTACCTGTTAAAACCTTATGACGACGAGCGTTTCGTCCAGGCCTTCGATAAGGCTAAACAGCAAATAGCCGAAAACTTCACCCAGGAATACACTAATATCGCTGAACTTATGCAGCAGATGGTCGCTGAGCAACACAATTTGTATCGTAAAAGGTTAGTGATAAAAGATCTGGGCCGCATTCGCCTGATAGATGTAGATCAGGTCGAGTATATTACAGGAGCTGGAAACTACGCAGAAATACACCTTAGTGGCGGCGGGCAAGTTTTGCATAGAGAAACACTGGTGAACCTCGAAACACAGCTCGACCCCGATGTGTTTTTGCGCATACATCGCTCCTCTATCGTCAGAAATAGTTGTATTAAAGAGCTAAAAATCAACGAGATTGGAGACTATATGGTGATTTTGACCTGTGGCAAAGCCTTGGCTATGTCCCGCAATAATACTGACAAATTAGGTATATGAATTTGTTCAATAGCCCATTTGTGGGAACCGTGGAATCTATTGCTGCATAATTCTCCAATAACTTGTTTGAGGTGAATAAAGTCGCCCAATAGTAAAATCACCATGGATTCGGTATCGGGTTAAATAATTGTCAATAGCGCTTGCCTTAATCTTTATCAGGCAAACAATACATTAGCGCAATATAATAGATAACGGTCACTATGAGACCGCGGTAACTATACCCGTAGGGGGCATATGTTTAAGGTACTAGTCGCAGATGATGAGCAAATCGCCCGTAATATTATAACGTTACTCCTGTCCAGCGAAGTAGATATTGCGTCTGTAGACGAGGCCAAAGATGGTACCGACGCCCTGGCCAAAATTGCGCAAAATCAACCTGACATAATATTTTTAGATATGCAGATGCCAGGTTATTCGGGGCTTGAGTTGGCAAAAAAGCTCGACCCGAAAATCGTGATTGTGTTTGTAACTGCCCACAATGAATATGCTATCGAAGCTTTTAAGCTCAATGCGATAGATTATCTGCTTAAACCATTTGAAGATGAGCGTTTTTACACCGCCTTGGAGCGAGCCCGCACTAAAGTCAGGGCCAGGGTCGAAACCAATTGCACTAAATTGTCAGAGTTATTGTACGCAGCTGACAGTAAACACAACCAGGCATATAAAAATCGTTTGGCCGTAAAGGAGCCGGGGCGGATCCGTTTGATTGGGGTCGAACATATCAACTTTATTGCCGGCGCGGGTAATTATGCCGAAATACATTTATTTGATGGCAAAGTTGTACTGCATCGGGAAACCTTGAGTGTTTTGGAAAAACAACTCGATCCAGAGCTCTTTACCCGTATACATCGCTCAACCATCGTCAGGCGCACCAGCGTTCGTGAATTGCGCCCAAATGATAAGGGAGACTATGTGGTATTGCTAAAAACTGGGGAAGTCTTGACGCTTTCAAGACGCAACAAAAGCAAACTCAGCGAATTACTCAGTTAAGCAAAATTAACTATTGCTGTTTATCCTTTGAGTTTGAGCGCTCACTCATGCCGGTAGTCAAACCTTTCTGTCGTTGCGTGGCGTTGTATTATCTAACGACCTACTGCTTAGCTTTATAACGCGGCAGCCCGCCTATCCAGGTTTCCAGCACTTTTGTTTGCCATAACTGGCTTGCCGGTACGTTGAAAATATCCTGGTCGACTAGGATGAAATCCGCCCATTTCCCTGGG
Organism: Paraglaciecola sp. IT1134; assembly: GCF_058068185.1. Classification (NCBI taxonomy): domain Bacteria; kingdom Pseudomonadati; phylum Pseudomonadota; class Gammaproteobacteria; order Alteromonadales; family Alteromonadaceae; genus Paraglaciecola; species Paraglaciecola sp. IT1134. Next base: position 534,486 of record NZ_CM176486.1, read on the forward strand.
GTGAGTGTGCCTAAAACCTTTTCTTGATGGGCGGCATAGGCTGCATCAAGAGTAAACGCCCGAAAGGCCTGATCGATAGACACTGCCTGCTCCTTCATCCAGCCACCTTGGGGTTGGTCTTGTCGATTTTGCCTGGTGACTGCGGCATGTAAGCCAAAAAAGGGATTGGCCAGTTCTACTGGGAAATCTGATCCGAAGGCGACAGGCGTGCCCTGTTTTAAAAAGCTCTGCCAGGCATAAGCGCCTTTGAGGCGCCGGGCCCCAATGCGCTCCTCAGCCATGTTCATGTCACTTGTGGCATGAGTCGGCTGCATAGAAGGGATGATACCCAAAGTTTTAAACCTGGGGATATCATCTAGGCTAATAACTTGTGCATGTTCGATACGGTTACGCAGTGTCTTGCCGCCGATCCGTTTAAATGTATCAGCAAAATGATCCAGCGCCAGGCGATTCCCTCTGTCCCCTATGGCATGGAAATTAAGCTGAAAACCGCTGTCCAGGACTAAATCAAACAAGGGAGTTAAGTCTTTTTCTCGGGTCAGTAATAAACCGCTATTTTCCGGTGCGTCGGTATAAGGCGTCAGCATGGCTGCGCCGCGACTGCCAAGCGCGCCATCGCCATAAACTTTTACACTACGGATAGATAAAAAATCGTATTGATCCTGTATCGCACCGCGTTTAAGCAATTTTGGTAAAGCGGGCTCGGTCGCCGCGATCATGGCGTAGATACGAACAGGTAAGCTCTGTTCGTGCATGCGTCTTTGGTAGTATTCGTATACCCCATTATCTATGCCTGCGTCATGCACACTGGTGATGCCAAGAGAAAGTAAGTGTTCACCTGCAGCGTTGAGGTTGGCCGCTAATACGTTTTCTGATGTACTGGGAAGATGCTTGAGCATCAGAGGCATGGCATTGTCTATCAGTACACCGCTGGGGTTGCCCTGGGCATCCCGCAATATCTTGCCTCCCGGTGGGTCAAGTGTGGCCTTGGTGATACCGGCGAGCGCCAAGGCTTTGCTGTTGGCCCATCCAGCGTGGCCATCTACTCGCTCTAACCATACGGGTCTGTCTTTTATATATTCATCCAGTTGTGCTGCCAGCGGAAACTGTTTTTCTGACCAAAGTACCTGGTTCCAGCCACGCCCGGTTATCCAGCCCAGTTGGGGATTTTGCTGGGCATAATCCCTGACTTTCTGGGCAGTTTTCTGCGCTGATGGAATATCCCGTACATCTACCTGTAACAAGGTTTCCCCCAGGCCCATAATATGCCCATGGGCATCAATCAAGCCAGGCAACATCACCTTATTTTTTCCGTCTATAGATGTGGCGTCAGGGTATTGCGCAGTGAGCGATGTATTCGCTATGGCTACGACTTTACCGCCATCAAATACCATGTCGCTAAAACGTACCAGCTGACCACTGTCGTTTAGGGTGTAGCCATTAACATTGCTGATATGGCTTGGTGCGGCAAAAATGGTAACGCTGACCAATGTGAAAACAAGCGTAATGAAATAGCGCATAAATCGTCCTTAATATTTTAGTGTCCTTACGCTGCCTTAAAACTCCTAGGCTTGCAACTCACTTTTTTGTCTGCGTTGATGAGTCATGCAAAAACTTACCGGCATAAAAAAGCCCCGGTAGTTCACACTAGCGGGGCTCGTATCACTTTTAAAGGTGAATACTTATTTTTTTGCGTTACGCTCTTTGGTTTCGGCGATGACTTTTTCGGCTACGTTGTTAGGGCATGGGTTGTAGTGTGAGAACTCCATAGAGAACTGACCACGACCTGATGTCATCGTACGTAGGCTACCGATATAACCAAACATTTCTGAAAGGGGGACGTCAGCTTTAACACGCACACCTGTTACACCCGCTTCTTGATCTTTGATCATGCCGCGACGACGGTTTAAATCGCCGATTACATCACCAACGTGGTCGTCAGGGGTGAACACATCAACATTCATGATAGGCTCAATCAACTGAGGGCCAGCTTTAGGAATGGACTGACGGAATGCACCTTTAGCGGCGATTTCAAAAGCAATGGCAGATGAATCTACGGCATGGAAGCCACCATCTAGCAATTCAACTTCAACGTCAAGCACCGGGAATCCGGCTAATACGCCTGTGCCCATCATGCCTTTGAAACCCTTCTCGATAGCCGGGAAGAATTCCTTAGGAACGTTACCACCTACAACCTTAGAAGTAAAAGTGAAGCCAGAGTTTGCTTCGCCAGGTTTGATGCGGTAATCAATTTTACCGTACTGACCTGAACCACCAGATTGTTTCTTATGGGTATAAGAATCTTCAATTTCTTGCGTGATAGTTTCGCGATAAGCAACTTGAGGCTCACCCACAATCAAATCAACACCATAGGTACGCTTCAAGATATCAACTTTGATGTCCAAGTGTAATTCACCCATACCTTTAAGGATGGTTTCACCAGAATCAATGTCAGTTTCAACCCGGAAGGTAGGATCTTCAGCTACCATCTTGCCGATAGCGATACCCATTTTTTCAGAACCACCTTTATCTTTCGGCGTTACCGAAATTGAGATTACGGGTTCTGGGAATACCATGGCTTCCAGAGTACAAGGATGTTTGGGATCACATAAAGTATGACCAGTTTGCACGTTTTTCATACCTACGATAGCGATAATGTCGCCAGCGTGGGCGGAGCTGATTTCTAAACGCTCATCGGCTTGCATCTCAACCATGCGACCTATGCGCTCGGTTTTACCGGTGAATGAGTTAAGTATGGAGTCGCCCTTAGTCAGTTTGCCTGAGTAAACACGAATAAAGGTCAGGGCGCCAAAACGGTCATCCATTATCTTAAACGCCAATGCGCGGAAAGGCTCATCTACTGATACTGTGGCAAATTCGCCTATGGCATTACCTTCTTCGTCGGTAAGTGGCTGTGGGTTTACTTCGTCTGGAGCAGGTAAATAGTCTACCACTGCGTCAAGTACGTTTTGCACACCTTTGTTTTTAAAGGCTGAACCACAGAAAGTCGGGAAGAATGCCAGGTCGCGGGTACCTTTACGGATACAGGCTTTGATTTGCTCAATGCTCGGTTCTTCACCGTCCATATAAGACATCATAATGTCGTCGTCATGTTCTACCGCAGATTCGATTAGCATTTCACGGTATTCTTCAACTTTGTCTACCATGTCGGCAGGCACGTCTTCAATCTTGAAGTTTTCTGGTAAACCTGTGTCATCCCATATATAGGCTTGACGGGTTAGTACGTCAACGACACCCACAAAGTCATCTTCAATACCGATAGGCAATGTCATGATCAAAGGGTGGGCCGCTAATACTTTCTTGATTTGGCCACAAACACGGTAGAAATCAGCACCCATACGATCCAGTTTGTTCACGAAAATAACCCGTGCAACTTTTGATTCGTTGGCATAACGCCAGTTGGTTTCTGATTGTGGTTCAACACCACCTGAACCACAGAATACACCAATGCCGCCATCCAATACTTTCAGTGAACGATATACTTCTACGGTGAAGTCAACGTGTCCAGGAGTATCGATAACGTTAAAACGGTGGTCTTTCCAGAAACAGCTAACAGCAGCAGACTGGATAGTGATACCGCGCTCAGCTTCTTGTTCCATAAAGTCAGTGGTAGATTCACCATCATGCACTTCACCGGTCTTGTGAATTTTACCAGTCAGTTTCAAGATTCGTTCTGTGGTGGTAGTTTTCCCCGCATCAACGTGGGCGAAAATACCGATGTTTCTGTAATGTGATAAGTCTGTCATTGCTTCAACTTCAGTCTGAGTAAAAATTGCGCGGGATTATACAAGATAATTCCGCAGGATACCGTTTTTCTTTTTAGATTAACTCTAAAGTTTTACACTTTCCTGGCCAGTTAGTGTAAACATAAATTTGGAACCGGCGGATTTTACCTTGTTTGCTCAGGGTAATAAAGGTGTTGCCTAATTAAACAGCAAAATGTTTGGCTATCAAATACAACCAGGGATATTTCATGCTAGTTTGCTAGGGGCAAAACCCGATTACGGCCGAGGTTTTTGGCATCGTATAAGTGTTTATCGGCCAGTTCAATAAGGGCTAGGGGATTCATACCTTGTTGTAATTTTGCGACTCCGAAAGACGCGGTTATATCACCCAATATTTCACCACTACGTTTGTCTCTGACGGCAATTTTCTCTATCGCTCTGCGCATGGTTTCTGCTATCTGCCTGGCCTTGGAAATACTTGAATCAGGCACTATCACGGCGAATTCTTCCCCGCCAAACCTGAAAGCTTGAGCACCGTCCCGGCACATAGCCTGCAATTTTTTGGCCGTGGCTTTGAGCACGAGATCCCCCATCACGTGACCATGAGAATCGTTGATTTTCTTGAAATGATCCAGATCAGCCAGTATCAAACATAGGTCGGGCCTAAGGGCGTGGGTGGCTAACTCTTCATCGAAGTAGCGCCGGTTACACAGGCCCGTTAGTGCATCGTAAAGTGCTTGATGTTGGCTTTGTTCCAACTGGCTGCGTAAACGGGTGATTTCCTGCTCAGCGTCTATTAGTGCGGAATTAAACGACAAGGTGGTACCGCGAATACGTTTCGTTTGTTGCACCAGAGTACGTACTAAATCCATGACTTCTTCTATCGACAAACCTTCTTTTTCGACCTTGGCCAAATCATCCATACAAGTATCCATGGTGCTTTTGAATGAGTTGGTTTGGGAGCGAGTGTCCTGGACAGACTGGGAAAGTTCGATAACCATAGCTTCTAGGGACTGGCGCAGTTCCCACACACTCACTTCCTGTTCTTGGGCAACATGGGAACGATAAAGATCCTCTGTGCGTGCCACGGACAAAGCAGTATTATTTTCCACCACCTCATTCATGACCGCAGTTAGCGCAGGCGTCTTGTTGGCAGCATAGGTATACCAAAGGGCGTAGTTAGTGGGGATTGCCGGTATTTTATGTTTCAGTAATAACGGAATAGTTTGTTTTAGGGTGGCAAAAGAATCTTCAAAAGGTTTGTCCGACATCATCATTACCTATATAAATGCAAACAGCTTCCCTAGTTTACACACATTTATCTCCCATAAATCTATCCTTTATAAATATGCCTATTCAATCATATTGCTAAAACCCATCTGCAGAAAATCCTGGTTTTTTTTGAATAGAGCGGGTATCTCCCACATTTACCCGTCTTGGTTTGCAATTTAGCAATGACGGTCAATACTAATACTGTCAGACACCATTACGAAATAATAAACGGGAGATAAATGATGCGAAAAAAAGTATCAACTCTTCAGGGCGAGGAAAATAGAGCAGTTAAGCAGCAAAGTTTTTCCACGCATTTCAAGCTCGATCCCCTCGATCCCCTGGATCTGTTTGAACATCAAACCACAGCCACCATAGGTATAGGCGCCGAAGTTCATGTTTCCTTTGGCTGTAAACAGTTGCCGAAGATAGAGCGCACCGTCATAACCGGTTTGAATCAGGTCGGCTTTATCGTTAGTTCTGAATATGAGGTCGACGCTTATATAGACAGTATTACCAAACAAGTATGTCAGTTAGAAGGATGCGAGGGGGCCATACAATACGAAATCGAGGTGCGTTTTATTGTGTACCTGGTCGTTGGCATCGGTTTCGGTTTAGGCTGGGGCACAGGTACAGCAGGGTTTCGGACGCGTAAGTCGAATCGTACCCAAACCTATACCACACGCTGTATATGCTGCGACAAAGAAGCGGAGGTTAATCCATGAATCCCAAAAGTCCTACTGCGTTAGTCATTGCCTTAATTGCCGTGATTTTGCTGCTTAGTACGCCGCATTTCAGTTTAGGGGTATTGACAAATGTGTTGTTGGTATTGGCGTTTATCGCCGCTGCATTAGTGGCTATACAGCGCTGGTCGAAAAGTTGAAAATCAAGCCCGATTAAAGGTTAATCTTTAATCGGGCTTTTATAGCGGCTTATGTTATGGCTGAGATTAATGTACCCAATGATGTTTTTGAGCCTTTTGTTGTATCTCAGCGCCAGTTGCATCTGGCAAAAATAGCTGGTTTTGCTGTTCGAAGAAAAACGGCTGACGTTTGCTTTTGCTGCCAACTTCGTTCATCGACTCTGCCTGGTAAACCCTGCCGTTAAGTACGGTATATTGGATATATTCGCTGCGGCGGATATCGTTAAGCACATCGCCGTCTATTACCATCATATCCGCCAGTTTGCCCACTTCAATGCTGCCAATTTGTTTGTCCATGCCCAAATGGCGGGCGCCGTCTATGGTGCCGCCGCGCAGAGCTTCCCAGGGCGTGAATCCACCTTGAGTCATCAGCCATAGCTCCCAGTGGGCCGCCAGTCCTTCTCTTTGGCCGTGGGCGCCAATTTGCACACTCACACCCTTATCACGTAATAATTTAGCATACTGTGCCACTTGCACGTGATTGTACTGATTGTCTGGTGCAGTAGGGCGTCTAATCGACCTTTCGTCAAGTAAGTAGCTTGGGGTATAACGCAACAGGCGTTCATTTTTCCATACCTCGGTTCTGTCATACCAGTATTCTTCTCCCATTAAACCGCCATAGGAAACCACGAAGGTTGGGGTATAACCAAATTTGGTGGCAGCCCATAACGTGCTCAGATCGTTGTAGCCCTGGGCAATGGGCAACGAGTGCTCCAGGCCTGTATGGCCATCGACCAACATAGAAATATTCTGCTGAAATTTTCCGCCCCCCTCAGGTACCACCATAAGTTTAAGTTCACGGGCAGCGGCCAGTATTTGCTGGCGCTGATCCCTGCGAGGTTGGTTATAACTTTTGACCGAAATCGCGCCGGCGTCTTTAAGGCGGCCAAGATGATAAAGGGCATCTTCATAGCTGTTAATAATGGCTTTATAGCCCAAGGCTTCGGCACCATATAAAATCGTGCCGGTAGAGTAGATGCGTGGGGCAACTATCTTGCCTGCCCGTTGTAATTCGCTGGCTGAGAATATCTCCGAAGTGTCATTGGACGGATCGTGAATAGTCGTCACCCCAAAGGCCACGGCCGAATACATGGCCCAATTCTGCTGGGGAATGATCTCGTTGCTGCCCTGTGAACCATGAGCATGGGTGTCGATTAAACCCGGCAGTATGGTTTTACCTCGGGTATCGATTTGCAAAGCATCACCGGGGATGGTGATGTCAGCGCGTTTGCCAATCTGGGTGATCTTGTTATCTTTGATCAGCACGACGCCGTCCTGGATAACTTCTTGTTGGTTGTTTGCATCGCGCATAGTCACTATTGTGCCGCCTACCAGCGCCTTATAACCGGTCGGTTTATCTGCCTGTTGCACAAATGACAACGATACCCCTTCGGTGACAGGCTCTGGCAAGGTATTGGGTGCGCCGTCGACAAACGCGAAGGTGTCTTTTAGTTCACGCTCATAGAAGGTTGCGGCGTGATACCAACTTACCGCTTGACTGTCACTGCGCCAAGTCAGGTACTCACCGGCGCGGTTAGATACTTGTTGGATGGGCAAAGAGGTGGTTTTAGGACCGATGTCGATACGCTTGCCGGTATCCACAAAGGGCGCCACATAAGCGTTATACTGATAAACAAATGCCACCCATTTTTTGTCTGGTGATAAGCGATATTCGGCAACTTTATCGGCACCATATAAATGTTCACGCTGGTCTTTTCCATTAATATCGACACTGATTAACTGCTGTTCCGGGTAATCTGTATCCGCCACGGTGTCAGTGATATAGACCCGTTTATTGTCGCCGGCGAAGTGGGGGGCTGAACCGATTTTTGCCACCCGTTTACTGGTGCCTGATTTCAGGTCTGCCACATAGATACCTGGCTCCATAGAATATTCAGGACTGAGCAGGTGACCACCGGTTTTTTTAACATAAGTCACAAGCTTTCCATCAGTAGAAAAGCTTGGTTCTATATAGTGGCCAGGGGATGGGGTAATGACTCTGTCGCGGCCACCATTGCTAGCCATGATATGCACACTGCCCAACTTTAGATCATTCCAAGTGGTATACACTATGTATTTGCCGTCAAGTGAATAGCGCGGGTAAAACTCGTCATATTCCTGTTGTTTGGTCAGGCGGCGGGTTTTGCCTGATTTGAGTTCTTTAACGTAGAGTTTGCCCAATGCCTGAAATATGATGTTTTTATTATCTGGGGATTTCTGTGCCCAGCGGGTCATTTTTATATCAAATTCTGTTGGTGCTACATCTACCTCAAAACGTAAGGCGTCTGCATATTGAACCTCGGCACTCACCTGAATTTTGATATCAACTACATTTTGGCTACTAAGGGTGAGTTTATGAAAAGTGCCTGCACTCCAAAAGACTATCTGTTTGGAATCCGGGGTCCAGTCAAAATAGGGGAAATAACCTTCGGAGCCAAATCCTTCCTGCATATCCCGCTCTAAATTTAAATAAACTGGGGTCTCCGCACCTGTTTGTAAATCTTTAATGAACAACACGGTTTTTTCCCGTACCCGGCGAATAAAGGCAAGCTGCTTGCCATCCGGTGAGGGGGTGGGCACTACAGCTCCACCCGCACCACTGACAAAGTGCTCTTCTTCACCGGTGGCCATTTCATAGCGACTAACAGCAAAGAGTGCTTTCAACGGATCCCGGTTGTAATCAAAGGTACTGCCGCCAGTGACATCCTGGGTATAATACAGATATTTTCCGTCTGGTGAAAACGCCGGATCAGCAATATTTTTTTGATCTTTATTGCCATTGACGCGGGTCTTGATCGCTAGTCCATCTCCCCCTGCGTGATGGTATAACCAGATCTCGCCTGCGGGTATACTGCGACTGGACATAATACCTTTAGTCACCGCTATATATTGGCCATCTGGGCTCCATTTGGGCGAATGGATCAGATTGTTTTTTTCTTTTGTGACCTGAACGAGGTTGCTGCCGTCTATATCCATCACCCAGACATTAGATAAACCGTCGCGGTCTGAGATAAAGGCGATCTTTTTTCCATCAGGGCTAACCGCAGGGTGAATGTTCCAGGCAAAGTCTTGGGTCAGGGAAGTGGCGTTACCACCCTCAATACTGCTCAGGTAAATATCCCCCAACATATCGAAAACGAACTGTTTACCATCTGGGGTAATATCCAGACTCGACCAAGTGGTTTTCTCCGTGTCTATCGACACAGAAGATAGTGGGAAAGGGGGCTTAAGCACATCCCACTGGGGCTCGTCTGTTTCTTCTGTTTCTTCTGTTGCTTGGGGTTGATCATCCTGTGGCAGACTGTAAGACAGACTGCTAAATCCACACAAAAAAATTAATAGCACATAGCTAACGATACGTTGGTGCATAGGTGTTCCCTGATCAGCATTATTATTAGAATTATTGTCGGTACCAAGATACAAAAACGTGCTGCATTTATCTAATTGCACATCTCAGACATGGCAGTATTAAACAAGCTAGTGCCAACTTAAGTTCGCATTAGCTTTGCCAACCGTCGATTCGGATAACATACGGGTAACTCTCACAACTGGCTATACCGAATGGGATTAACCCTATAAAAAATCCGTTGAATGTAGTTTCTCTTCTGCAAATTGGTTTATCAAAGCTTTACTGCTTAAGCGCCGCTGATGATTTGTACCTGGAAGATATCTGTGTCGCCCTTGATAACCTTTAAAATGCCATCCTGAGTCAAGGTGCGCATGCCGTCTAACATGGCTTGGGCTTTCATTTGGCTGATTGGCGCTTCTTTATATATCATAGAGCGCAAAGTAGGTGTCATATTAAGTAATTCATGTACACCGGTTCTTCCTTTATAACCGGTGTTACCACAGGTTTCACAGCCTTTGGGGCGATGTAAAATCACCGGGGTGGGCAGGTTCAGCTCCCCCAGGTAATCGGCACCATATTGGCGACTAATAAAGGCCATATCTACGTCACTAGCGGGGTAGGGTTCTTTACAGTTGCCGCACAGGGTGCGCACCAAGCGTTGGGCCAAAATACCCACACAGGCATCAGAGAAGTTAACCGGATCGATACCTAAATCAAGCAGACGGGTAATGGTTTCTGGAGCCGAGTTGGTATGTAAAGTGGAAAACACCAGATGCCCGGTCAGTGAGGCTTCAACTCCGGCGTGGGCAGTTTCTTTGTCGCGCATTTCACCGATGAGGATAATATCAGGATCGGCACGTAAAAATGCCCGTAAGGCATGGGCAAAGGTAAAGCCAATTTTTGGACTAACTTGCACCTGCTGTAAACCGGGTTGGGTGATTTCTACAGGATCTTCCGCCGTCCAAATTTTCTTTTCTGGGGTATTGATATGGCCCAAAATGGCATGCAAGGTAGTGGTTTTACCTGAGCCGGTCGGCCCTACAACCAGTAATATGCCATGGGGTTTTTGGATCATCTGCACAATCATCTTATCGTTGCGGGGAGACAAGTTAAGCTTGTTCATAGGTAACGCCCCGCCCGAGGCCAAAATTCGCATGACGACCCCTTCGCCCGCTACCGTGGGTATAGTGGCTACCCGTACTTCTATGATTTGTCCAGAGAGCTTAAAGGCCAGTTTGCCATCCTGAGGTAAACGCTTCTCCGCAATGTTTAAATTTGACATGATTTTAATACGCGCTATGACTGCATTGTGGTGTGACGCCGGCACCTGGGTGATATCCCGGCAGACACCATCTATACGCATACGTACCCGTGTGGGCGCATTTTTTTCTGCGTCTACATGAATATCTGAGGCATCCAGGCGTTTGGCATCATGCAAGATGCGACTCACCAGTCGCACTACCGCAGGGGCATCGTCAGACATGTCTTCCGCTTGATCGTCCAGCTCGTCAACACTGGTACCTATTTCATCCAGTATCTCGTCCATGGCTCCCGGTCCCGCCCCCCCGCCAGCGGCTTCCCCCAGATACTGCAAAACAGTATTGGGCAGGGCAACGGAGATGTCATAGCTGTCGATACCCAGCGCACTCTCAATCTCCATTAACAAAGAAGCGTTACTGGGATCGGCCATAAGTACTATGGGATTTTCTGCCGCATCGGCAATCACGGCGACAAAATTTCGTTTTAAGTAAGACAAATTTAATCTGCTTTCGCTTTGAAATAAATGGAAGCGGTCAGGTAGGTACGTTAAAAAAGGTACCTGATAATGCACGGACAATGCGATACCCAGTTCGTCTTCAGGAATACGCAACTCCGAGGTGAAGCGCTGGATCAATTGTGCCAATCCTTGGCTGCTTTCGGTAAGTTTGCTCAGGTTAGCTTGGCTGATAACGTTGCGATGGACCAGATAATCAAAAGGTTGGCTGGTGCCACCGAGTTCGTAACGAAATTTATTACCTAAAATTTCGGCGACTTTATTGGCCAGCTTCAGATCCCCGGATTGGAATGCCCCTTGTTGTTTATTGATGATCTGCATTACCCCCATCAATACCCCGGCATTTAATATAGGTATGCAAAGTATATTGCTGGTTTTAAAGGTAGAGGTTTTATCGAACTTGTCGGCAAACTTTAAGCGTGGGTGTATGGCACATAGCTCTTCCTTATTATAAGGATCGTTAATAATAAGGGGAGTTTGACTGAGCGCAACATAACCCGCTATAGACTGTGGGCTGATGGGTACCTTAATTTCCCGGGTTTCGTTGCCGGTTTTAAACCTCGCCACGAGATCCTGATGCTGCATGCGCCGGGCAAAAATGCTCATGCGTTGGGCGTTAAACAATGACAGCAACAGTGGCTCAAGTTTATGGTAGGCATCTAGCAATGACGGATGGGCGGCAAGTACCTGATTAAGTTGTTTGATAGTGTCATTAGTGATACTTGATTCAGTCATTGTTATTTACATATATTAGTTTTGTTAGACCCACACTATAGCCGAGGCGAATTAGGGATAAAACTGCTTTCATTAACCGGGCAGCACAACTGACGTGTCTTTACCCCATCAATCCAACCTTATTTATAATAAGCTGTTGCAAAAATAGTCTACGCAGGTATAATTCGCGCCCACTTGCCCAGAAGGGCAATGGTTTTGACTAAGGTTTAGGCCAAATAGTCACTATACAGGACCCTAATTTTGGGTTAGCAGTTTTCATTCATCCCCCTACTTTACTTAATGAGGTAGTCGAGGATGGTTTTTTTTGTTCTTTCGATTGGAGCTTAATCGATGCCAAATCAAAGAATTCGTATTCGCTTGAAAGCGTTTGATCACAAGTTGATCGATCAGTCTACGGCTGAAATCGTTGAGACAGCGAAGCGTACCGGTGCTCAGGTTAGTGGACCTATTCCTCTACCTACCCGTAAAGAGCGTTATACAATACTTACTTCACCTCACGTAAATAAAGATGCGCGTGATCAGTATGAAATTCGTACACATAAGCGTTTGGTGGATATCATCGAGCCTACTGATAAAACAGTAGACGCCTTGATGAGATTGGACTTGGCTGCCGGTGTTGATGTTCAAATCAGCCTAGGCTAACAAGAGAGGGTTTTAACAATGGCTATTGGTCTTATCGGTCGTAAAGTTGGCATGACACGTATCTTCACTGAAGATGGCGTTTCAATACCAGTGACTGTTATAGAAGCCACCCCTAATCGTGTTACTCAGTTACGTACTGATGAAACCGACGGGTATACAGCGCTTCAAGTTACCGCTGGCGATAAAAAAGCAAGTCGCGTCAATAAAGCTGCAGCAGGTCATTTTGCTAAAGCTGGCGTGGAAGCAGGCCGCGGTTTATGGGAATTCCGTTTAGACGGCAACGAAGGCGAAGGCATTGAAGTTGGCAGTGAAATCACTGTTGAGATTTTTGCTGACACCAAAATGGTTGACGTTGCAGGAACTTCTAAAGGTAAAGGTTTTCAGGGCGTAATTAAACGCTGGAACTTTAGCCATCAACGTAATTCACATGGTAACTCATTGTCTCACCGTGCTCCTGGTTCAATTGGCCAAAACCAATCACCAGGTAAAGTCTTCAAAGGCAAAAAAATGGCCGGTCAGATGGGTAATAAACGTGTGACGGTTCAGTCTTTGGATGTAGTGCGTGTTGACGCCGAGAACAACCTTCTTCTAGTAAGAGGCAATGTTCCTGGAGCGCCAGGTGGCGATGTCATCATCAAAGCTGCAATTAAAGCGTAACGTCTGGGGAGTTAAGTGATGGAATTAGTATTGAAAGATGCGCAAAGCGCTCTTGAAGTATCCGAAGCAACCTTTGGACGTGAGTTTAACGAAGCACTAGTACATCAAGTAGTAGTTGCCTTCGGTGCAGGTGCCCGTCAGGGTTCTAAAGCACAAAAAACACGCTCTGAAGTACGCGGTGGTGGAGCCAAACCTTGGCGTCAAAAAGGAACTGGTCGTGCCCGTGCTGGTACTATCCGTAGTCCTATCTGGCGTTCTGGTGGTGTAACATTTGCTGCTAAGCCACAGGATCACAGCCAAAAAGTTAACAAGAAGATGTACCGTGGTGCGATTCAAAGCATCTTGTCAGAATTGGTACGTCAAGAACGGTTAATCGTGGTTGAGAAATTTTCAGTTGAAGGTCCGAAAACGAAAGAATTAATTTCTAAGTTAAACGAACTTGAACTTAGTGATGTGCTGATTGTAACGTCTGAAGTTGATGAGAACCTGTTCTTGTCTGCGCGTAACTTATATAAAGTTGACGTTCGTGACGTACAAGGCATCGACCCGGTCAGCCTAATCGCTTTCGAAAAAGTGTTGATCACTGTTGATGCAATCAAAGCATTAGAGGAGGCGTTAGCATGATTAACGAAGAACGTCTTTTAAAAGTGGTGTTAGCACCACACGTTTCTGAAAAAGCAACGCTGGCCGCTGAAAGCAACAACACTGTTGTATTCAAGGTTTTGAAAGATGCGAACAAAGAAGAAATCAAAGCAGCAGTTGAAAAACTGTTTGAAGTTGAAGTCAACTCTGTTCGTACTGTGAATGTCAAGGGTAAAACCAAGCGTCACGGTGCATCTTTTGGTAAGCGTAAAGACTGGAAAAAGGCTTACGTCGTACTCAAAGAAGGTCAAGACATCGACTTCGTTGGCGGCGCAGAGTAAGAAGGGGATTAGACATGCCATTATTGAAAGCTAAGCCGACTTCTGCTGGTCGTCGTCACGTAGTTCAGGTAGTTAACCCGGACTTACACAAGGGCGCTCCTTATGCTCCTTTGCTTGAAAAGAACAGCAAATCTGGTGGTCGTAATAACAATGGGCGCATTACCGTGCGTCATATTGGTGGCGGTCACAAGCAACATTACCGGATAATAGATTTTAAACGTAACAAGGATGGCATTCCAGCCAAGCTTGAACGTTTAGAATATGATCCTAACCGTTCTGCCAATATCGCCCTTGTGCTTTATGCAGATGGTGAGCGTCGTTATATTTTAGCCCCTAAAGGTGCTAAAGCCGGTGATCAGATTCAGTCTGGTTCGGACGCACCAATCAAAGCTGGTAATACTTTACCTATGCGTAACATCCCAGTGGGTACTACGGTACATGCCATTGAGATGAAACCTGGTAAAGGTGCACAAATTGCTCGTTCTGCCGGTACCTATGCACAGATCCTGGCCCGTGCCGAAGGTTATGTAACCCTTCGTCTACGTTCTGGAGAAGTGCGCAGAGTATTAGCAGACTGCCGCGCCACGATTGGCGAAATCGGCAATGCAGAACACATGCTACGTTCACTTGGTAAAGCCGGTGCAAACCGTTGGCGCGGGATCCGCCCAACAGTTCGTGGTGTTGCCATGAACCCGGTAGATCACCCACATGGTGGTGGTGAAGGACGCACATCAGGCGGCCGTCATCCAGTATCACCTTGGGGCGTACCTACTAAGGGTAAGAAAACACGTAGTAACAAGCGTACCGATAAACTTATCGTACGTCGTCGTAATAAGTAACAGCGAGGATTCACCATGCCACGTTCTCTCAAGAAAGGTCCTTTTATTGACCTCCACTTGCTGAAGAAGGTTGAGGCTGCAGTGGAAAAGAGCGACAAAAAACCAATTAAGACTTGGTCTCGTCGCTCTATGATCATCCCAGATATGATTGGGTTGACCATTGCAGTCCATAACGGTCGCCAGCACGTTCCAGTATTCGTCAGTGACGAAATGGTCGGCCATAAGTTGGGCGAATTTGCGCCAACGCGTACTTACCGCGGCCACGTCGCGGATAAGAAAGCTAAGAGATAGGGGATAAAATATGGAAGCATTAGCTACACATCGCCATGCCCGTACCTCTGCTCAAAAGGCACGCTTGGTAGCAGATCAAATTCGCGGTTTACATGTTGAAAAGGCACTTGAACTTTTGGCTTATAGCCCTAAGAAAAGCGCCGGTCTAATCAAAAAAGTATTAGAATCAGCAATTGCAAACGCCGAACATAACGAAGGCGCAGACATCGATGAGTTGACTGTCGCTAAAATCTTCGTTGATGAAGGTCCAACTATGAAGCGTATCAAGCCAAGAGCCAAAGGCCGTGCTGATCGTATATTTAAGCGTAGCAGTCACATCACTGTTGTTGTGGCTGATAACTAGGAGAAGATAATGGGACAGAAGGTACACCCTACAGGCATACGCCTGGGTATCAGCAAACCATGGACATCTACCTGGTACGCTAATACTGCAGATTATGCAGATAACTTGTTCAACGACCATCAGGTACGTCAGTATCTGACCAAGGCGCTCAAGACTGCTTCTCTTTCAAAAATCGTTATTGAACGTCCAGCGAAGAGCATACGTGTGACTATTCATACTGCTCGTCCTGGCGTGGTTATCGGTAAGAAAGGCGAAGACGTCGAGAAACTACGTAAGCATGTATCTAAGTTGGCCGGCGTGCCTGCTCAGATCAACATCGCTGAAGTACGTAAGCCTGAACTCGATGGTCAACTGGTTGCTGACAGCATTGCTAGTCAGTTAGAGCGTCGCGTTATGTTCCGTCGTGCTATGAAGCGCGCGGTACAAAATGCTATGCGAATCGGTGCTAAAGGTATCAAAGTTCAAGTAAGTGGCCGTTTAGGCGGTGCTGAGATTGCGCGTGCCGAGTGGTATCGTGAAGGTCGTGTACCACTACACACTTTCCGTGCCGATATCGACTACGCAACGTCTGAAGCTATGACTACCTACGGTATCATTGGTGTTAAGGTTTGGATCTTTAAAGGTGAAGTATTAGGCGGTTTGCCGCTGACACAAGAGCAACCAGCTCCACCTAAGAAGAAAGGCCGTTCAGCTAAGCGTGAGGGCTAATTATGTTACAACCTAAACGTATGAAGTTCCGCAAAATGCACAAAGGACGTAACCGTGGCTATGCTACCGGTGACAGTGTAAGTTTTGGAACTTTCGGACTTAAATCTGTTGGCCGTGGTCGTATGACTGCTCGCCAAATCGAAGCTGCCCGTCGTGCGATGACACGTGCCGTTAAGCGTCAAGGTAAAATTTGGATACGAGTTTTCCCTGACAAACCAATTACTGAGAAGCCTCTAGAAGTGCGTCAAGGTAAAGGTAAAGGTAATGTTGAGTACTGGGTTTGCCAAATTCAACCAGGTCGCGTGTTATATGAGATGGACGGTGTTCCAGAATCAGTAGCTCGTGAAGCGTTTGAATTGGCAGCGTCAAAACTGCCGTTTAAAACCACCTTTGTAACTCGGACGGTGATGTAATGAAAGCCACAGAACTGAAAGAAAAAAGCGTAGAAGAACTGAACACGGAGCTACTTAATCTGCTTCGCGAACAGTTCAACTTGCGGATGCAGGCGAGTACAGGTCAGCTTGAAAAAACTGATCAAATTCGCAAAGTGCGTCGCGACATTGCGCGTGTTAAAACCATTCTGACTCAGAAGGCTGCTGCATAATGACTGAACAATCTAGTCGTACAGTACAAGGTCGTGTGGTCAGCAATAAAATGGATAAAACCATTACTATTGCGGTAGAACGTAAAGTGAAACACCCTATATACGGTAAGTTCATTAAGCGCACTACTAAGCTACACGCTCATGACGAGACTAACCAATGTAACGAAGGTGACGTAGTAACAATACGTGAATGTCGTCCTTTGTCTAAATCCAAAAATTGGATGTTGGTAGAAATCGTTACTAAAGCTCAATAAGTTTTAGTGCAAAATTGAAAAGGCGCTGTTCGCAAGAACAGCGCCTTTTTTGTTTGTGTTGCCCTAATACGCTACATACCTTTTTATCGAATAAGTTTGGCTTGGCAACACGCTACTTCACTTGTGACGCTTGCGGTACAAAGCTGTATCAGTTAAATAGAGTACGAAACTCCGGTTTAGCCTAAATTATTGATCTTGTTGAAAATTACAGATTTTAGATTCTTTAAAAGTATGACACTCGGATTACTCATAAAAAGTATGAAACTCCCAAAGTTAGAAACTCATGTTTCATTTACTATTGAGTTGCCCATTAAGCCTGTTAATAGCCAGAAATCGACTTATAAAGTTTATTTCAGCGAATTAGCTCTCACTCAAGCAGACCGGCCGTTATGAGCTAAACCGCCACACGATTAATCAAACACGACTGACGGCAGATTGAACAATATAGTCTTTCAGTCCTGAATATCTATACTTAGATGGTTCAGGTCATGTGTCTTCAACTCCCACTCTCTTAGGTCTCAGGCGTTCGAAAAAAGTGGTGGGCCTCCTCTATCTGTATTTGAATCATTTAGGATTTTTTGCATACTGAAGTTTTCCTGACTAATACTGTATATTATTACAGTATTTTGGGGCAGGTTATGCAAGCGGCAAGGAATGCCGGACAGGGTATTACGCAGGGATATCTCCGTCATCGACCCGAGAACACACGACTTTACCAAATTGTTGATAAGTATTATCCCGACTTTCAACTCACTATGGCAGAACAAGACAAGCGACTACCGCTATCATGCGCTGACGAAGGGGACTGACGGTTTGAATAGGCTGAGTCATAATAATACCCCTAGTAAGTTCAGGGCGAAATGCCCTCTACTCACCTTAGAAGGGGATCAGTCAAAGTGGGGTGTTTTGCGAGGTCAAAGGCGGCAACCCTACCGCGAGAGCGGTATAGTCCACAAATCCAAACCCCATAGTATGTAAAACAAACCCCGCAGTAAGATATCCGACAAGGGGAGGCATTTTGATTGTTTAACTAAAAATCCGCAAGAAAAAGCTACGAAAACCCAGATCCAGAGGTAGTCCATAATTTCTCATGTATTCCCTAAGATAAATAATTTAAGAAAGAGAAGTCATAGCATTAAATGCTTTGCTAAATTTTTCACTCCCATAACTTTTTATATACTTAGTTCATATAAAAAGTAAACCAAACATTATTTAACAAAGCTAAGGAATAAATAGATAGCGAGAACCACTGCGACCCACATTGCCATGCTGCCTGAGGGGTGGTTTCGTGAAAGTAATCCACTGAGTCGATTATTTTTTCCAGCGAGATAAGTTGAAGAAAGGTTTAGTTTTGCCTTTAACTCATCTCGTACTATCCGGTCTATTTTCCAGATAACATTGAACATGTTTTGAAATACTGCTGGCAAAGCTCGGCGATATATCCAGTCAAAATCTAAATTTGTTGAGCGAAGCTCGGGTGGATACATTCCCTTTAGATTCAGCCAGACAAAGGCCAATGCCGAGAAGAATAACAACTGAGTCTGTGCTAAAACGTGGGTAGCATCATACGGATTGTAGCCAGTGTCATAAGGCAATAAAGCATACAGTGCTGCTGGATATATACCAATTGCTATACATAGGCCAGCTGCGATGGACATGGCTAACAACATGTTTTTTGGTGGATCGCTTGTGCGAATACCTGAATCATGGGCGAAGAAAGCAAAATAAGGGATTTTTATACCAGCATGATGAAATACACCTGCAGAGGCGAACAATAACATCAGCCAAATCCAGTCATAACCTTCTTCAAGCGCAGCAGACATCACCATTGACTTACTAACAAAACCGCTAAAAAGAGGGAACGCAGAAATAGAGGCCGCTCCAACAATGCATAATATTGTCGTCTTGGGCATCGTTTTGTAAAGCCCGCCCAGATCAGAGCCATTGATTTTGCCCGTCATGTGCAATACCGCACCCATCGACATAAACAATAAACCCTTAAAAATCACGTCATTAAAGGCGTGGGATACCGCTCCATTGATAGCCAGTGCCGTGCCTATACCTATGCCGGCCACCATGAACCCTACTTGGTTGATCAGGCTGTAGGCTAATACTCGCCGTAAATCATTTTCGATGACAGCAAAAAATATAGGGAAGCAAGTCATTGCAGCGCCAATATAAACTAGCAGTTCAGTACCTGGGTATGCTCTAGCTAACGCATATACGGCAACTTTAGTGGTAAAAGCGCTAAGAAAAACCGTGCCAGTAACCGTCGCTTCAGGGTATGCATCGGTGAGCCAATTATGTGCGATAGGAAATGCACACTTAATGCCAAAAGCAATAAAAACGAGCCAACCGGCAATGCCATCGAGACCAATATAGCCAAATTCTAATGTGTCCTTATCGGCCGCGTAAAAAAGTGCTCCTGCTAAAAGAATGACCCCGGAAAGAACTTGGATGATGAGATAACGCATTCCGGCTAAATATGAGCGTTGGGTTCGACGTGCCCAAATGAGAAATACTGAGGTAAAGGCTAACAGTTCCCAGAAAACAAATAAGGTCAGTAAATCACCTGCAAATACAGCACCCAAGCCGCTACCTGCATACAGCATTGCCGACACTTGTTGTATAGTGTCTTTAACATGTAACGAGTAAATAATGGCAATCAATGCCGCAATGTGAAAGACATAACCAAACATCAGGCTTAACTTATCGACACGATAAGGGGTAAGTTGATAATCAAGAAAAGCAAATTGTAAATGAATACCTTCAGGTACCATCCATAGGTGGATAGCGCTTATTATGGGAACGGCTATCATAAAAGCATTGCGTATAGCCCCACGGGTAAACGCGGCAATTAGGGCTCCGATAAAGAAAGGTATAAAAACAGGAAGCTCAATCATCCACATTATGACCTCCTGTTTCTGAAGTAAGTTTGTGCTCTACTTTGTCTTTTTTATTGTTTGTCTCATCTAGATTATTCACCTCTAGTTTTTGGTAGTAATCTGCGTCACGCATCAGAAAAGTGCGCATCCAGGTGGCAATTAGGACCAAAACTACGCAACCAATAAACCCATAAATGGGATAGAAGGCCCATAGATTTTCCCAACTATGATAAACATGACGAGGGATGACGAAGTCTAAAATAACCAGTAGTGCGCAACATCCATAAAGCACATGTAACAGTCGTTTGACGTTTTTTGGGTCATCGAAAAGATGCTTTTTATCATTTTCCATTCGCAACTCCTCCTGCCGTATCCAGGATGGCCGACGCCAGCTCAAATAAGGGGTGCGGATAAACAAACAGAATTAAGCAACCCAGCGTGGTAATGCCGATAGCAATTAAAGAAGGCCATGGTGCTTCTTTTATCTGTGTTTGTGCTAATCCCCTCTCCACATAGATCGTTTTACTTCGTTCTTTTTTAGGTGAAATGTTGGGGAAAAAAGCATGCAAAGGGATCGGTAATAAATACGCGATATTAAGCAAAGAACTGATCATTAACACCATCATTAATGTCCACTGTCCAGCTTCCATTGTACCCATTAACAAAAACCACTTACTCCAAGTTCCTCCCGTTGGTGGAACACCGATAATGCTAAGGCTAGCAATAAAAAATGCGATCATCGTAAGTGGCATCTGTCGACCAAGCCCACGCATTTCACTAATTTTTGATTTCTGTGCCGCAACTAAAATTGCTCCCGCACAGAAAAAGAGCGTAATTTTACCAAAAGCATGTGTTGCAATATGCATAGAACTACCAATAATCCCTGAGGCATTTGCCAATAGCGCCCCTATAGTGATATAGCCCAATTGGCTGATAGTTGAATAGGCCAATCTTGCTTTTAAATTATCTTGTCGCATGGCAATGATAGAGGCGAGTAATACAGATGCGCCGGCTAAATAGAGCAAGAATTGAGCCGTTGGCAATACAGATAATAGATCTAGGCCAAAAATAAAAACACACACTTTTAAAATGGTGAAAACCCCCGCCTTCACCACGGCAACGGCATGTAACAATGCACTAACAGGTGTAGGTGCGACCATAGCCGAGGGTAGCCAGCGATGAAAAGGCATAATCGCGGCTTTACCAATACCAAAAATAAATAGAACAAGCAGCGCTCCGGCAATGGTTTTATCAATATTAGGATTAAAGATGCCACCATGTTTGAAATCTAAAGTGCCCGCGACAAACCAGGTACTGGCTATTGCGAATAGGAAAAATACGATTGAAGTGCTTAATAAAATACCTAGATACACCCTTCCGCCATGTTTAGCTTTTTCCGTACCTGAATGGGTAACCAGGGGATAGGTAGATAGAGTTAGCACTTCATAAAAAATAAATAATGTGAACAGGTTGTCAGAAAATGCTATCCCCATCACCGCGGCAATAGCTATAGCGAAACAGGTATAGAATCGGGTTTGGTTCTCTTCCTGATGACTGCGCATGTAACCAATAGAGTAAAATGTGGTGATCAGCCATAAGAAACTGGCGATTAAAGCGAACAACATGCCTAGCGGTTCAATGGAAAACCTGATGCTTAAATTGGGGATGATTTCCCACCAAAAGACACTGACCGTTTCTCCAGAGATAAGGCTCTGATATAAATTTATTACGATATACAGCAGTATTATACTTGCTGTAATTGTTACGGTTTCTCGAATGTTTGGATGTTTACCCGCAACAATAATACCTAAGGCCGTCAGTAAAGGTATCATAATGGACAGTTGTAGCATCACTTCCAAAGAAAAATTCATGGTGATACGCCAAAAAGACTCTGAGCCGCAGATTGTGTAACCTGTACGCTAAGACGGGTATCTATGCCAAAATAGATATTGGCTATGATTAGTGTCCATATGGGGATAAGAAATAACAGTGGCGCTTCTTTTACTGTCCCGCTTTCGGCTAATGGTTCTTTAAAATATGCGACTTCTACAATACGCCAAACATAAATTACAGCTAGTACTGACCCCAACAGGATGAGAACCGCGACAGACCACCAACCTTTTTCAATCAAAGCAGTTAATAAATACCATTTACTTACAAAACCAACGGTTAATGGTACGCCAATTAAGCTAAGTCCACCGACTACAATGGCGGCCATAGTCAGTGGCATCTGACGACCTAAACCATGGAAACTACTAAGTTGAATATTACCTAGTTGATACATCACAGCACCTAAGGCTAAAAAAATGGCACTTTTCATTAATGCGTGATTGAACAAGTGCAGCAAGGTTGCCGTTAATCCCGTAATAGTATTGATACTGAGTCCAACAATGATGTAGCCAACTTGGGCTATGCTTGAATAAGCAAATACATGCTTGACATTTTTTTGATAGATAGCTGCGCTCGAAGCAACAAAGATCCCCGTCAAACCAAGCACCAGGAACAAGCCCTGCAATGGTAATGTCGTAAAAGAAAAAGAAAATCCAAATACTGAAAAAGTGAAGCGAATGAGTAAATAAATCGCTACTTTAGTAGCCGTTGCAGCAAAGAACGCGGTCACAATTGATGGCGCATAGGCGTACGCATTAGGTAGCCATAAATGAAGGGGGAATAAAGCTAACTTTAAACAAACACCAACAATGACAAACGCGAAGGCTGTAAATACAGTGCGAGTTTGTGCGACCTGAGGTAAGCGTTGAGAGAGATCCTCCATATTCAGCGTACCGGTCATTTGATACATCAGGCCGATGCCAATCAATATAAAGGTGGCGCCAATAGTGCCCATAATTAAGTATTGATATGAGGCCCAAAGCGCTCGCCTGTCTTTACCCAGGGCAATTAGCGCGTATGCTGAAAGGGACGATATCTCAAGAAAGACAAAAACGTTAAATGCATCTCCGGTAGCTACAATACCAAGCATACCTGTTAGGGATAATAAGTATAATATATAAAAAAGTGTATGTTTTTCTTTGGGAATTTCTTTTTCTATACTGGTCTGGGCTGCAATTAAAACCACAGTACTGATTGCTGAAATAATCAATAACAAAAATGCATTTAGCTTATCAATACGATACTCAATACCCCAAGGTGCTTCCCATCCCCCCAATTCATAACTAATGACGCCTGAGGTCATGACTTGCTGTAACAGTAAGACACTGATAATAAAGGCTAAGCCGCTAGTGAAAAGTGTGAATAACCAGACTAAATGTGAACGTCTTAATAGCAAGCATAAAGGTGCTGCCAATAACGGTACTATTACCTGTAAAATTGGCAAATGTGCTATCACGCTTGCTCACTTTCTGTTATTTCTACATGCGGTTGATTATCCAAATCTTGGACATCTTCTTCCTCTATGCTGCCATAAGCTTCTTTAATGCGAACCACTAGTGCGAGGCCTAAAGCGGTGGTCGCAATACCAACGACAATCGCCGTGAGAATTAAGACATGAGGTAAGGGGTTGGAGAATTGTGTTATTCCATCCGCCAATATTGGCGCTGTACCTCCCTCAACCTTCGCCATACTAATATAGAAAATAAATACCGACGTTTGAAAAATCACAAGTCCAACTATTTTTTTGATTAAATTACCGTGAGCAATTACGATGTATAGCCCGCTCATCATGAGTACAACAACAACCCAGTTATTAAAAAGTCCCATGATCATTGTGATGACTTCTGCTCTTTTTTATTGATGTTTTCATTATGCTGTTGCATCTCTCTACGCTCGGCAAAATTGAAAAAGATAATGAGCACGACTGACGCAACTGTACAACCAACCCCCCATTCGATTATTAAAATTCCCAAATGTTGGCCGGCAATGGGATCATTTAATAAGACGTTGTAATCAAAAAAGTTTCCGCCATTGAGTAAAGAAACCAGACCTACGCTGCCATACAGCAACACACCTATAGCAGCAATTAACTGGATAAAAGATTGATTAATGACGTTTCGTGCGGTGTTTAAACCAAACAGCATGACATATAAAATAATTGCCGCCGCAAAGATCACCCCGGCCTGAAAACCACCCCCTGGACCAAAATCGCCATGAAATTGAACATAAAGTGCAAACAACAAAATAAAAGGGAGCAAAATTTTAGTAACGATGCGGATAACAAGATACTGTTCATGCATCGAGTCATTATAAGAGCTGATTTTGTGTTTATCTTCGGCCCGACGAACAATGGATAACAGCGCTAGAACGCCTATACCAGCAGTAAAAATAACTATGACTTCGCCAAAAGTATCGAACGCTCGATAACTTGCAAGTACAGAAGTGACAATATTCGGAATGCCAATTTCTTGCATTGAATCGTTAATGTAACGGGGGGCAACATGGTTATGAATAGGGGCATCTGCGGAACCAAAATATGGCATGTCTAAGGACCCATAGATTAGCAAACTACCAGTAAAAACAATCACTAGCAGTGCTAGCATTGGTTTATGTCGCGTCGTGTTTTCACGGCGTCCGGTCATAGAAATGACCACTAACAACAGTAAGGTGGATATGCCAGCGCCTACCGCAGCTTCGGTAAACGCCACATCGACTGCATCCATAGCTACAAAAAAACTAGCAGATAGTAGACTGTAAATACCCAATAGCATTACTACCGCAAACAGATCTTTCATCCTAATAATGGCAAAAGCAACCACCGCTAATAACGCTAATATGACAATATCAATTAAGATTTCGATGAGCTCGTCTCCTTGCTATTGTCTTTTTGCTCTAGTTCGGGCATCAGCCCATTATGCATCGCGGTTTTCGCTAACACATGACTGGTAGTAGGCGCAATCAACAAGGTAAGCAACAGAATCATTACTAGCTTGGAAAACGTTAAAAAGTCGGGACTGTAAAACATCAGGCCAATTAAAATCATCCCCGCACCTAAGGTATCGGTTACACCCACTGCGTGCATGCGGGTATAAAAGTCGGGAAAACGTAAAATACCTATACCACCAGAGATACAGAGCAAACTGCCAAAAAATAAACATAATGCTCCGCTAACATGTATAAGAATGTCCATTCAAGGCTCCTTTTTCAAAGATCGCTTATCGGAGGACGGGTGCTTAAATTCATTGCTATCTGAGTAACGTAAAACGCCAATTACACTGATGAAATTAATGAGCGCATAGACAATTGCGATATCCAAAAACTCAGGTCGTCCCATGACAAAACCTAATAATGAAATCAGCAACACTGTTTTAGTGCCAAACATATTGACTGCCAAAATACGATCATAAAGTGTGGGGCCAACGACCCCCCGTATGATTGCTAAAACCATGACAATAAAAATTGCAAGCGTGGCGGCAATCAGCATTATCCTTCCAATAAACGTACGCGGCGATCCATTTCGCCAGCGATTAATGATTCAATACCTTCATGGAGTAGGGCGTGCACTAAAACTTCATCGTCTATGAGATCGATCGCTAACGTTCCTGGAATTAATGTGATGGAATTTGCGTATATTACTTTTCCCATATCGGTTTTTTGACTGATTTTAATTCTCTTTAGCGTGGGCGATATGCTCTTATTACCTAGCCAAATATGTTTTGCCACAGTGATATTTGCTTGAACAATCTCTTTGATAAGCCATAAGTAGTAGCTAAAAATATGAAGCGTTAAATAGAATGGCTGAGACTCCTGATCAACTACATTCATTTGATGTGAAATGATTAACACTAAGACAATAGAAGCAGTCCCAAGCAACAACATGAGTGTGCTATAGTGGCCTGAGTTGAGTAACCAAAATGCAGCCAAAGTCAAAAATAAACTGATGGTATGCCGTTTCATGAATCCTCACCTCAAATTATTTATAAAAAAATTTTCATAATTTGGATATTTGACAATTAATCACCCCTCTCATAAAATTCAAAAAGCTGGAGGGAAATTTTATTACTTATTCTATTTACATATGCCCTCTGCCGCAGTGGTTGGTTTCTAATCTTCTTCTGCTAATTTAAAATAATTTGTATTGTCTACTTTCAAAATACCGTTAAAAAACCTCGAATGTTGTAAATACAAGGCATAGTTTTAGTTTTATCTGAATTTATTTTGAAAATATTTCGTGAGACTATTTAATCTCGTGCTAATTTTATTATCAAACAATCGGTGCGCAAATGATGCAACACCTTTTCGGCGGTATTACCCCATAAAAGACCCCTAATCCCTTCACGGCCAACGCTGCCTATAATCACTAAATCACTGCGTAATTCGTTGGCCTGATGGGGAATGGTTCGATCCGGTGGCCCTGCCGTGATATGACTGGTTACGGAACTCATATCAAACTGAGCTAACAGTTTCTGCATTTTTTCTATCGCAGCTGGTGCTTTTTTCAGTTTGACTGAGTGTTTACTCACCACATCAAATTCCAGCAGTGGTTTAGCAATAGGAATACTATACACCGCGTGCAATTGGTCGTGAGTAACCCTGGACAAGATTTCTCCCCAACCTAGTATTAAAGAGTTTAGTTGCTGATGATGACTTTCGTCGGTTGATAAGTCCAAAGCTAATAAAATATTGGTTTTACTTTTCCACTTAACGTGGCTGGTGATCAATATTGGACAGGGTAAGTGACGGATTAATGTCCAGTCAGAAGGGGTGTGAAAAAATGACTCACTACGGTGTCCACCTTTGATCACCAGATCTACAGATTTCCGCTTACAGCGATTAACCACCCAGTCAGCAATATTATCACTAATAACTATTTCGCTAGTGATTTCTGTCTTGTCATCAAAAATGCTATGGATATTGGAGGCAAGTGATTGTTTAGCCTGTTCTATGTGCTGTTCAAGTGTGATGTCTGACTCGTTGGTGTGCTGGATAAATTTGATTATTTCCAGCGTCGCGCTCATACGGAGGGTAATATCGCGAGCCTTTTCTAACGAGAGTATATCGTCGTTTTCTATGTCAGCAATAACCAATACCTGTTTATTCATGGGTTTCACTCCTGTTATACTAATATATAACCTACATTCCGCACATTGCCAATTCGGCAAGTGGCCTAGATATTTGTACGCAATAGATCACAAGACGTAACGGTAAAGGATCACAAAACCAATCGTCAGTCGATCAAAGACAAACCCCTTAGGCCGTTGCATACTGCTTTTTAAGCTAAAGTGAAGGATGTGCTGGCATAGCCCAGGGAATGAAACTGTATGCGATTGAGCATCTTGGAGTCTTTGTCGGGATGTTTGAACAATTAGGCCTGACCCGTCTCATCGACCAAGCCATTCCCCTGGCTGCCGATAAGCGCACCCATACCACGATAGGACAACGCGTCAAGGCCATGTTGTTGTATGGCATGGGATTTCTGCGTTGGGCGTTATACAACACGCCGCAATTCTTTGAGAAGCTGCCCGTCGTGCAATGACACGTGCCGTTAAGCGTCAAGGTAAAATTTGGATACGAGTTTTCCCTGACAAACCAATTACTGAGAAGCCTCTAGAAGTGCGTCAAGGTAAAGGTAAAGGTAATGTTGAGTACTGGGTTTGCCAAATTCAACCAGGTCGCGTGTTATATGAGATGGACGGTGTTCCAGAATCAGTAGCTCGTGAAGCGTTTGAATTGGCAGCGTCAAAACTGCCGTTTAAAACCACCTTTGTAACTCGGACGGTGATGTAATGAAAGCCACAGAACTGAAAGAAAAAAGCGTAGAAGAACTGAACACGGAGCTACTTAATCTGCTTCGCGAACAGTTCAACTTGCGGATGCAGGCGAGTACAGGTCAGCTTGAAAAAACTGATCAAATTCGCAAAGTGCGTCGCGACATTGCGCGTGTTAAAACCATTCTGACTCAGAAGGCTGCTGCATAATGACTGAACAATCTAGTCGTACAGTACAAGGTCGTGTGGTCAGCAATAAAATGGATAAAACCATTACTATTGCGGTAGAACGTAAAGTGAAACACCCTATATACGGTAAGTTCATTAAGCGCACTACTAAGCTACACGCTCATGACGAGACTAACCAATGTAACGAAGGTGACGTAGTAACAATACGTGAATGTCGTCCTTTGTCTAAATCCAAAAATTGGATGTTGGTAGAAATCGTTACTAAAGCTCAATAAGTTTTAGTGCAAAATTGAAAAGGCGCGCCTCGCAAGGGTCGCGCCTTTTTTGTTTCAACCCAAAGCTAAAGCGCGCCTATTCCTCATTCTTCTACCTCACCCTGTGTTGTAAACGCAGTAGCAGTGACACTATCAGTGACATTAGCTAGTTCTATATGGCACTATCGCTTAATACATGGCGTTAGATATGCCTTATCGTAGGATCGGCGGTGTCTTTTGGGGCTAGTCGTTAAGCAGTAAAAAGGATAGACCCTTGAGCAAGGTGATTTGCCCACAATGTGCTACCGAGCAAACCTATCAAGCCCCCGAAAGCGGCCAAAGCCTGCAGTGTTGTTGTTGTGAGCATTTGTTGGTCAAGACTATCCGTGGTGGTAATTTGCCGGCCTTGCTGTTGACTATTTCTGCCCTGATGTTGTATTTTCCGGCCAATTTTTATCCGATCATGACCATGATTTACCTCGGGCGAAGTAACGAGACCACTATTATGGGTGGGGTTATTAACCTGTATGACAGCGGCATGCTTGGCCTGGCGGCCTTGGTATTTATGGTCAGTGTGGTTATTCCCATCGTTAAAATTGCGGTGATGCTTTACCTATTATTACTCAGACGTTTCTCGCCCTTATCAAACCTCACCGATCATAAATTGCTGCGCTTTGTCGAACGTATCGGGCCTTGGTCCATGCTGGATGTATTTCTAATCGCGGTGCTGGTCGCGTTGGTGAAGCTCGAAGATATGGCACGGGTCGAACCAGGTCCCGGAATTGTAGCTTTTGCCGGTGTAGTGGTGCTCACGCTAGTGGCATCTCAGGTTATGGATAGTCGTTTATTGTGGAAGAAAAAAGATGAGTGAAACAGCACAAGGCAAGTTAATTCCCACCGCTAAGGTCAACTGGTTGTGGTTAATTCCAATGATGACCCTAGCCTTGGTGGCTTTCATCGTGTGGCGAAATTTGCCAGCCCAGGGAGAGACACTAACCCTATATTTTGACGAAGTCGGTAGCCTTAAACCGATCCAAACCAAACTGCAATATCGGGGTCTGGAAGTTGGCCAGGTAGAAGAGTTACAGCTGACCTCAGATCATCAGGGGGTGAAAGTTAGACTTCAGGTGGATGACAGTATCCTGTCCTTGCTAAGGGAAAAAACTAATTTTTGGCTGGTCAAACCGGAAATAGGCTCATCCGGAATATCCGGGATCACTACCTTGGTATCTGGGCCTTATATTACCTTTTCTCCGGGAGAGGGGGAGGCGCAGAGGATATTTGTCGCGGCGCAAAGTCCGCCGCTGGAGAAACAGGACGGACTTAAGTTTAGCATTACCAGTGGCTTGAAAAACAATATTGCCCCTGGTGATCCGGTGTATTACAAACAAGTGGTGGTAGGCAGTGTTTACGCTTATGAACTGCTCAGCGATCGAGTGATCTTCTATGCTCAAATTCAGCCCGACTACCAGGCGTTGTTGCGCCGCAACAGTGTCTTTTGGGAAGATAGCGGGTTGGAGGTTGATATGGGTCTGTTAGGCGTGTCTGTGTCTGCCGCCCCGCTAATGAGCTTATTAAACGGTGGGATAAGTTTTGCCACGCCCTCAGAATATGGGCCTGCGGCAAACGTCGACAGTGAGTTTCAACTGCATAATGACAAGGAAGATGAGTGGCCAGGGTGGCAGCCCAATATTGAGTTACCCAAAGTCAGGGTAGAGCGGAAAATCCAGCCTAATCCTGCTTTGCTGCCCCAATCCCTGCAAGAAGATAAAACCTCATCGGGGGATAATTAGCCCCCGTTAAGCTTAGTTAATCCAGTTAAGGCTGGATTGGTGCAATGTCGGTCAGCATCGAATTTTCCAATATAATCGCCTCGAATATAGGGTTGGGCGGGTTAATTTGTGGGCCCAGGGCGTGCTGAGCTTTCATCATGACTTTAGCTGCTGGTATGGGTGGGCAAGACTCGTCATGCATATGTTGGAGCGCCGCGGCAAATAATCCCTCAGTCGGGTCCCCCAGGGCGCGGTTAAAATCATCCGCTACCCTACAGCCAGGCACATCTGCCTGGAATAGTGGGGTGGGGGTTGGTATAAAACCGTCGACATAGTCACCGAAACCTTTTTGATTATGCCCTTGAAACTGAATGGTAAAGTAAGTGGTGCCACAATTATCTTGGGGATAAAAACCATAGGGTTTGCCGCAGGTTTGGCCACCGATCAAGATCACTTCAACATCCACCCCACGTAGGCCATTGATAAAGGCTTCGCTGGCAGAGCAGGTAGCGTCGGTTGATAACACGTAGATTCGGCTTAGGTTGAGACTCGGCAGAGTTTGTGAGGTTAAGGTGCCGTTGGCATAGTCGATTTTTGTGGCATAGAAGGGCGTCGGTGCCAACGCGCGACCCGTTACGGGGTCGATATTGGCGTATTTGCGATTAAACTGCAGCTCATCAAAAGTCAGGCCGGTGGTTTGCGCGCGGCCTGCCACCATATAGGCAAGTTGCGACGCCAAAGATAACAGGCCGCCGCCATTATATCTCAGGTCAACGACCAACTGGACGACGTTATCATCGACAAAGCGCTGCATCGCTTTGATCAGGGGCTCTTGGGCTGGACGGATATGGCTATTGAATTGCAGATAGCCTACACGACCGGCGTCGGTGTCCAGGATCTTGATGTTTTGCACCGGGGTCAAGGCAATATCCCCACCGG
Source organism: Paraglaciecola sp. IT1134 (assembly GCF_058068185.1). Lineage (NCBI taxonomy): Bacteria > Pseudomonadati > Pseudomonadota > Gammaproteobacteria > Alteromonadales > Alteromonadaceae > Paraglaciecola > Paraglaciecola sp. IT1134. The sequence continues at coordinate 565,239 of NZ_CM176486.1, forward strand.
TAAGCTGCACAGTTTGCATCTGCCCGCTTAAGTTTTGTAAGGTGAAACTGTAGGTTTGTCCGGCTGAAACCGGAAATAGCGCGGCATTGATGGCATCTATATCCAGTTGAGCCCTGCTGTTAATAAAGTCTATGTCGTTTATTTTCAGCAGCCTATCTCCCCGAGTAAGACCGGCGAGGTCGGCGGGGGAACCGGGTTCGGTATAACGTACCCGCAGGCTTCGGGGGGCGAAGGATTGCTCGAATTCCCAACTGATACCATAGCCTGCTATTACCCCACTTTGAGTGCGAGATTTGTATTCAGAGGTAGATTGATGAAAGTGAAAGTTGTCCTTGAATGAGCCTGAGTCGGTGCGGAAATCTGTTTTAAGCAGGTCAAAATATTCCAGCACTGTATAAGGCAGAGGATCTCGGTCGGTTATTTCATCATACCAAAGGTAGGTTTCATTGCTCCAGGAACGTAGCCACATTTTTTCGTTCATGCTGCTACCTGCTCTATCCGGATATGCCTGACCACTAAACTCATCTGTGCCGCTTCTTGGTATGGCGCATCTGTCTTTAAACAATGTTTGCTCGTCAAATACCCCGGCCACCCACTCTTGGTCTAGGGGGGGGGATAAGCCAGTTACCGTAGATGGGCTATTGCTCGCCCCGCCGCACGCGACAAGCGTAGCGCTTGCCAAGAGTAGGGATAAATAAACTGATGAAGTGATATGGCCCAAAGCAACTCCCCAAAAAAACGATTAATTTTATCCGCATATCGCATATCGCATACCGCTTATCCGCCGGATTAGTGCCAAATGAACAACCATAAAGTACCGCGAATTTTTAACAGGCTAAAGGCAATTTTGACGTTCACCTTATCCCTAGACCGCTTAACGGCCTGCAAACTTACATCCAGCAGTAGCCAAGCGTTTATTGCCCCCCAGAAGTAACCATGTTGCTATTTGAATGTTGATACCAGTGCTTGATTAGGCCAATCGTATTTTTCGCGCTTCGATTACCCCAGCATGCTGCTACGCTTAGTCAGTAAATTTCGCGCTCTGCGTTCAAAAGAGAGAATCAGATGGCAAATCGACCGACGTTAACTACCAGTGCGGGTGCTCCAGTCCCGTCAAATAACACATCCAAAACAGCTGGGCCTAGAGGTCCGTTATTATTAACTGATTATCAACTGCTTGAAAACTTAGCCCATCAAAACCGTGAGCGTATTCCGGAGCGAGCAGTACATGCCAAGGGGTGGGGGGCCCAGGGCAAGTTCACCGTTACCCATGATATTAGCCAGTATACCCGGGCTAAAATGTTCGGTGAAGTCGGTAAAACCACTGAGGTATTAAGCCGCTGGTCAACGGTGGCGGGGGAATCTGGTGCAGCCGATACTGAACGGGATGTACGTGGTTTTAGTTTGAAATTCTATACAGAAGAAGGCAATTGGGACATGGTGGGTAACAATACCCCGGTGTTTTTTGTGCGGGATGCTTATAAATTTCCGGACTTTATTCGGACCCAAAAACGTCACCCAAAAACCAATTTACGTTCCCCTGAAGCTATGTTCGATTTTTGGGCTTCTCAGCCTGAGAGCGTGCATCAGGTCACTATCTTGATGTCTGATCGTGGCATACCTGTTAACCCCATGTTTATGAACGGTTATGGCAGTCATACCTTCAGTTTTTGGAACAACAATGGTGAACGTTTCTGGGTTAAGTTTCACTTTAAAACCCACCAGGGACACAAACACTATACTAATGATGAAGCAGAAAAATTGACCGGCAAGACCCGAGAGGCTTATCAAGAAGATTTATATAATGCTATCGACCAGGGCAATTTTCCGAAGTGGTCCCTGTTTATTCAAGTGATGCCGGAAACGGAGGCACAAGAGCTTACTTACAATCCATTTGATGTCACCAAAGTATGGCCACACGCACACTATCCATTAATTGAAGTGGGTGAGCTAGAAATGAACCGTAATCCGGAAAACTATTTCCAGATGGTTGAAAATGCTGCGTACAGCCCCTCTAACGTGGTCCCTGGCATAGGCTTTAGTCCGGATAAAATGCTCCAGGCCAGGGTGTTCTCCTACGCCGATGCCCATAGATACCGTTTGGGCACCCATTACGAAGCCTTGCCGGCAAACGCGCCTAAAGCTGCGAATGTGCAGCATTATCATAAAGATGGCGCGATGCGTTTTTTTAGCAACGATTTTGAAAATGCCGATGCCTATTATGAACCCAATCAACATGCAGGACCGGTAGCCGAGCCGTCAGTGCAAGAGCCACCACTGCGTATAGATGGAGATGCGGCCCGATTTGAACAACTAGACAGCGACGCAGACTACGTACAGCCCAGGGCACTTTTTGAGCTATTCAGTGACGAGCAAAAACAGCGCTTGTTTAGCAATTATGCGGCTGCTATGGGGCCTTGTTCCGCTGCGGTCAAAGAACGCTGGTATGCGGTACTTGAAAAGGTGCATACGGATTACGCCCAAGGTGTGCGCACCGCCAACGAGCAGCAGGACTCAGATGTCAACGCTGTGCCTGTGACCGATGATACGCCTGTATCAGCGAAGTAAAACACCCAAAAGCTAGGCCGCTTCGGCCTGGCTTTTTTAATCCCGGTATTGTTTGATAGCGCTATGGGTAAGATGGGTACCAAATAACGACATTAAACAATAACCACTAAAAAAGTAGAAACCGTCTCCCGCCGCCGACAACGTTTGGGTGCTGATATCAAATGAAATCTTAAAGCCTAAAATACTGATAAAGTGGGAGGTCACGGTCTGCGCATGATCAGTTGACAGCATCGCCAAAAACACCGCCACCACAAACACGTCTGCCATTGACCATTTGCTTATAGCCGCCACGAATTCCACGATGCGCCTTTCTAACCGGCTACGTTTCTTAAAGTATGCCAGGCTAACCAACAAGGTTTTAAGCAGCGGAATACATATCGAAAAAAGGAAAATAAGTGCGGCAACAAACAGGCGATTATCACGCCACAATTCTTCAACCGTGGTGATAATTGACAGTTCCTTATCAACCAGATTGGCCGAGATGCCCGAGGCATTGAGCAGTGCAGACATTTCCATGTTTAAGACAAACATTGGCAGTAATATACCCGGAATGAACAAACCCAAAGCGCCAAGGTTGCAAGCAAATCCTAAATGTCTTCTGAGCACGGTAACTCCTTATGGCTTGCGAAAAGTTAGGGTCGTCCCCTATTTTTTGCTTAATAGTTAGGGGCAGGGGGGGATTTTAACATTTATTTGATAATAAATGCGCCTGGCTATAAACCTTGGTCAAAGATAAAACGGGATGCATAGCAATAACTTGGCCACAAAACAGGATGATTTATGGTATATTTTTTAATACCTAGCAGGCCCGTTTTATAACCTACTGTTGGTATTGCTTGGTTAAAATACATACAACAGTTAGCCATTCATTTTGAGTAACTACGTGAAAAATATTCTGATCCTGCTCAGCCTGACATTTTCTTGTACAGCACTCGCTGAGCAAGACCTGTGGGAAATTACCCTCGATTGGTTACAGACTTCCTTACCCGAACAATCACAACTTGAGTTCAATCAAAGCAATATCAAGTTTGACGGCTGTCGCCAGCGTGATTACCAATTGATGTTAAATCAAATGGTGAGTAAAAATCTACATATAGAGACAGCTATTGGCTATGAAAAAGGCGAGTTGACGCTGGGCGCTTATAAGCAACAGGTTAGCATGCGTGAATGGTCTATTATTCCCCGTTTTCAGATCCATAGCCTGCTTAATCTAGGTTTTGGTGTGGTACGCCAAATGGCGGCGCAGTTTGAAACAGCAAACGGCGCGGACATGCAATTCCCCACTAGTACCCAGTGGTTACTTAGTTCACGTACCCCTGGACTGGAAGAGGATCACTATCTAGAAGTGGCGATATCTAGCCAACAATGGCAGCGCACCAATCTTGCTGGCAATTGGCTTGAGCGCGGTCGGGCCGATAAAAAAGTGAATGTCAGCTATACCGGTTATTTTTAACGTTCGCTCATACCCCTCAAAGTTTAGGCAAATACCACCGTTTTGGTTTTGTGAATGATAACCCTGTCCTCCAGGTGATAACGCAAGCCATTGGCTAATGCCATTTTTTCACAATTTTTACCTTTACGTACCATGTCGTCAGCACTGTCACTATGGGTGATGCGCATGACTTCTTGTTCGATTATTGGGCCTTCATCCAAATCACTGGTGACATAATGGCAGGTGGCACCAATGAGTTTCACCCCCCTATCATAAGCCTGCTGGTAGGGCTTGGCCCCGGCAAATGAGGGTAAAAAACTGTGGTGAATGTTAATGGCTTTGCCCGCCAATTCCTGACATAAACTATCTGGCAAAATCTGCATAAATCTGGCCAGTACTGTCAACTCAATCTGATAATGATTAAGCAGCTCGGCAACCTTGGCGAAACCTTTTTCTTTACCTAAAGTGTTGAAATCCACCCAATGGAAAGGAATAGCATACCAGTCGGCAAATTGCTGCATATGGGGATGATTTCCGATAATGCAGGCAATGTCACAATGCAATTCCTTGCTGTGCCAGCGGTGCAGTATGTCCATCACACAATGGGATTCCAGGCTGGCCAATAATGCGACCTTTTGTTTCACATGTGAATCACTCAATTTCCAATTCATGGCAAACGAGTCGGCTATGGGAGAGAAATCCTGCCTGATCTGTTCCAGGCTGACTGTCAATGAGTCAGCGCTAATCTCATGACGCATAAAAAAACGACCGGTTTTTAAATCAGTGTGGTGACTGGCTTCCACTATGGTGGCATTTTGCTCTGCTAAAAACTGGCTGACATTGGCTACAAGACCCACTTGGTCGGGGCAATCTATGACTAATCTAAAGGTTTGCTGCATACAAGCTTAATCCGCAAAATTATATGCCGTCCATTGTGACCCGCTTTACCCTCTTTGATAAAGGCTATTTTGGCCTATATCAGTACACTAAATTAACGCTTGGCAAGTAATTCTATCAACAAATACAACTGAACATTGGAAATCGAATTAATCCTAAGATTAAACTCCATCACTACCCTGACAGTATTGCAACGGTTTAAGGGCTCCCATATGGAGGCTGTCAGCTGGCATTTTTCAGCGGCTAAAATTGAAAGTGGGTGCTAATGGCCAGGTTTTTTTGCGCCGATAAATCACGCCCTTGGGGCCAGAGAGGGATTCAAATAGATGAAACTCGTCGGTTTTCCAGGTGAACAAGGGGTCAATTAAGGCCCCAGGCGGATTTTCCTGACATTTGCGCACTAGACTTAAGTGAGCGATATATTCACGTTTTTGCAGTTCGATGCCTGCGTTATGACTCAGCTTTCTTAAGCTGTCGACTAATTGAATATGTGCGGGTTGGCACTCCCCGGTGCCCAGCCACAACACCTTAGGTTTGGGCCAATAACCTAACCGGTCCAACTGCACAGAAAAACTACCAATGGTACTCAGTTGATCCAGCCCCTGGGTCAGGTTATCGAGCTGATTGGGGGTAATACTCCCTAAAAACTCCAGGGTAATATGGAAATTACTGGCCCGCACCTGGCTTCCAAAACCAGGAAACGCCTTTGTCCGCCAGGCGTCTATGGCGAGCTTGGTTTGGGCCGGGGGATCGATGGCGAAAAATACTCGCATGGCAAAATCCTGTATAGTTGATATGTATAATAACATGGCGGTTTTAACCGCCGTTAACAACACGCTTTTTTAAATGAGAAATATTTTTGTTACCTGTATTAGATATTGTTCCTAAACTCCTCAGCCAATTATCCTTATCTGATTGTATTTTAGTGGCTCCACCCGGAGCGGGTAAATCAACCTGTGTGCCTCTGGAACTGCTTAACAGTGCTGTTTTCACTCAGCAAAAAATCATCATGCTTCAGCCCAGACGTATCGCAGTACGCAATATTGCCCGCTATCTGGCCGCCCAGCTGGATGAACCTGTGGGGCAAACCGTAGGTTACCGTATTCGCGGCGAAACCAAGGTAAGTAGCCAAACCCGATTGGAAATCGTGACAGAAGGTATTTTAACCCGCATGTTGCAAAGCAACCCTGAATTACCGGGTGTGGGACTGATCATCTTTGATGAATTTCACGAACGCAGTATGCATGCCGATTTCTCACTGGCCCTATGTATCGAAGTGCAGGGCGCACTGCGTCCGGATCTGCGTCTGTTAGTCATGTCCGCTACCTTAGACATAGCGGCGCTAACACCTATTATGCCCCAAGCTGTGCATCTGGCCTGTGAAGGGCGAAGTTACCCAGTTGAGGTATTTTACCAGAGCGATACCTCTGTAAAACCTCTCTACCAAAAAATTTGTCAACTGACCCAACGCGCTTTTAATCAACATCGCGGGGACATTTTGGTATTTTTACCCGGAGCCTGGGAAATTCGCCAGGCTGCGGCCAGCTTGCAACATATGTTACCTGGGGAGATAGTGATCCATACCCTGTTCTCCGAGCTAACCCAAGCCGAGCAACAAGCGGCGATCGAACCTGACCCCCAGGGTAGACGTAAAATTATATTGGCGACCAATATTGCAGAGACCAGTTTAACCATTGAAGGGGTGACTGTGGTGGTTGACAGCGGTATGCAAAAAACGGCTGTTTATCAGTTAAATAAGGGCGTTACCGAGTTGCAGCTTGGCATGATCAGTAAAGCATCGGCCACCCAGCGGGCCGGGCGGGCCGGGCGTCTCTCAGCTGGCAGCTGTTACCGGATGTGGAGCCTCGAACAGCATCAGCGATTGGCTACCCATGGCATACCTGAAATTCTCAGCGCTGATATGGCGTCCTTTATTCTCGAAGCCTCGATATGGGGCACAGCGATAAAACAACTGGCATTAATAGATGTGCCTAGCGCGGCGCAATTAGCTCAGGGGGAAGCTCAACTGGTCGCGTTACAAGCCAAGGATAGCCAAGGTCAGCTCACGGCTCACGGACGGGCTCTGCATCATCTTGGCTGTCACCCGTCTGTCGCCAATATGCTGATTAAAAGTGCCCAGCTCAGTGAAGCTCATCAGAGTTTAGCCTGCGCAATAGCCGCGTTGCTCGAAGAAAAAGACCCCCTAGGTCATCAGGCAGGTGCTGGCTTGTATGCTCGTTTGAGGTTTTTACAACAACAACCCAAACATCGAATATGGCAAGTTATCGGCCGTTGGCAGCGCAAAGTTAAAGGCAATATGGCGCCTTGGCCTCTTGGGGATGCGGGTGTGTTACTGGGCTTTGCCTTTCCCCATTGGCTGGCAAAATCCCGGGACGGCGAGACGTACCAACTCGCCAATGGCACGGGGGCTAAACTGCCATCTGATGATCCTCTGGCGGGCCAAAATTGGCTAGCCATGGGTAATATGATGCTTAAGGGGCAAGATAGGGCTAACGCCAAAATAACCTTGGCGGAAAGCCTGGATCTGGGCCAGATTGAAACACACTTTTCTCATCTTATCAGCCAACAGCAAAGCTGTTTGTGGGATAATCAGCGCGGTGCAATAGTGGCGCAATCCCAATGTAAGCTGGGGGATATCGTTATTGATAGTCAGCCACTGGCCAAACCGGACACGGGGCAATTAACGGTCATCTGGTTGCAGGTGATCCGTTCTAAGGGAGTGATGCAATTACCTTTTGATGGGCGAAGTTTGCAGTTGATCTATCGTCTGCGGCTCGCCGGCCAATTGCTTGGGCATGCTGACTGGCCCGATGTTAGTGAACAGAGCCTGGATGCCAGTTTAGAAGCCTGGCTGTTGCCTTATTTGCACGATAAACACAGCTGGCAACAGCTAAGTAAATTAAATTTCTATGATCTACTGAGCAATACTATGGATTGGTCACAGCAGCAAAAACTGGATGCGCTGCTGCCAACAAAAATGCAGGTGCCCAGCGGTAGTATTGTGCCGTTAATCTATTCGGCTCAGGGGGAGGTCAGCCTGGCGGTGCGTATGCAGGAAGTTTTTGGCTTGCTCGATACACCGGTCTTTGCCCAGGGGAAGCTCAAGGTGCAGATGGAACTCTTGTCGCCGGCGGGGCGGCCGTTGCAAAAAACCCAGGACTTGGCCGGATTTTGGCGAGGCAGTTACAAAGAGGTACAAAAGGAAATGAAGGGGCGCTACCAGAAGCATTTTTGGCCGGACGATCCGGCCTGCGCCAAAGCGACCAATAAAACCAAAAAGAAGATGGGCAGTGCCAAGTGAATGATTGGTGATAATCTCTTACATCTGTACCTTGAGCTAAGGCGGGCGAATTGATATTATTAACCCTCTTGTGCAGCCTTGAATTTTCGGCTCATTACCCCATTGAATACTGTTGCAGTATTTATTCTGCTTAGCCATCCTTGAGCATTTCCCTTATGACGGCGGACATATTTGCCGTCCAGATCCCAAAGGCCTATGAAAAAAACTGATAAACGTCCCGCAAAACCTTCTATCGCCAGCAAACTGCATCCATTTCGTTGGTTTAAGCGCAATTGGTGGCGATTAATCATTATAGTGACTGCGGTTATCGGCGCTTACGCCGTTTATCTCGATGCCCAAATAGTGAAACAGTTTAGTGGCAATAAGTGGCAGGTACCGGCGCAGATTTTTGCTCGGCCCATGCATTTGCAGCTAAAACAGGAAATCACCATCACAGAAGTAGTAGAAGAATTAGACCTGCTAGGTTATCGCAAGGTACGCCACGCAACCCATACTGGGGAGTATCAACTTAAATCCAATGGTTTACGTATTCAACGTCGCAGTTTCCATTTTCCCCATGGGGCTGAGTCCACCCGTAATATAGATATTACCCTGGCTGAAGGCCGGATCAGCAGTATAGTGGATTTAACGACTAAAGCTGGTCTAAAGGATGTGTACCTGGAGCCTTGGTTAGTGACCCGCTTGATGAGCAGCGGCCGGGAAGATCGTATGCTGGTTAATATGCAAAATGTGCCCCCCATGCTGACCCAGGGGTTGGTATTGGTGGAAGATAAGGATTTCTATCAACATCATGGTATTGCGCCTATGTCTATCATGCGCGCGCTTATCGCTAATGTATCAGCGGGTCGCGCGGTACAAGGCGGCAGTACTCTGACTCAGCAACTGGTTAAAAACCTGTTTTTGAGTAATGAAAAGTCCCTGGTTCGCAAAGCAAAAGAAGCCTTGATGGCGCTGATCATAGACGCCCGTTACAGTAAAGCCGTTATCCTGGAGGCTTATCTCAATGAGGTGTTTTTGGGCCAAAACGGTAAGACGGGTATCCATGGCTTTGGCCTGGCCAGCCTATTTTACTTCGATCGTCCTCTGGATGAACTCAATGTAGCGGAATCGGCGACCTTAATAGGCATCATTAAAGGTCCGTCATATTATAATCCCAGACGACACCCAGAGCGAGTCATTGAGCGGCGTAATCTGGTATTGCGGATTTTATTTGAAAACAATCAGCTGCAGCGAACTGAGTATGAAAAAGCCATAAATCAACCTCTGGCACTTGCCAGTGGAGCCAGTCTGGCAAAGGGCAGGCACCCGGCCTTTATGGATCAGGTGGGCAGGGAGTTGCGTCAGGTATTGGCGGATCCAAATATTCGTGAGTCTGGTTTAAAGGTCTTTACTACCCTGGATTCTGTGGCCCAGCGCAAGGCAGAGAAAACCGTGGCTAACGGGATTTCCGCTCAGGAAGACCGTCTGCAGCTGAGCGATCTGGAAGCGGCCATGGTGGTAACCGATATAAAAAGTGGTGAAGTGCGCTCTATAGTGGGCGGAGCCAACCCGCATTTCCAAGGGTTTAATCGGGCTATCGACGCCAAACGGGCCATAGGATCTTTGATCAAGCCGGTGATTTATTTAACGGCCCTGGAACGCTCTGAGGATTTCAATCTAGCCACTCAGCTCCTAGATGAACCGATTAAACTCAAAAGTACCTATGGCAAGATGTGGGAGCCTCAAAATTCGGATAAAAAGTTTCGCGGGCATGTGCCTATGGTGACCGCACTGACCCAATCCCTTAATGTACCGACTGTGGGCTTAGGCATGCAGCTTGGGTTAGATAGTATAGCCCAAACGATTGAACGCTTGGGCGTAGATGAGCCAATCGATCTTTACCCGGCATTGACCCTGGGAGCCGTAAACTTCTCGCCCTTACAGGTCAATCAAATGTATCAGACGATAGCTAATAATGGGCGTTTTATCCCCTTGCATGTCATAACCGGCGTGATGTCACCGAGTAACAAGTTATTATGGCGTTTTTCCATCCTGCCCCGACAAAGAGTCGATGAAAAAGCCAGTTATTTGCTCAATTACGCCTTGCACCGCGTCACGCTTGAGGGCACCGCCAAACTCATTAAAAAGCGCTTTCCGGCAATTAATATGGCTGGAAAAACAGGCACCACAGACGATTATCGTGATAGCTGGTTTAGTGGATTTGACAGCAACATGCTCATCACGTCCTGGATAGGTAAAGATAATAATCAACCGGTTAATTTAAGTGGTGCCAGTGGTGCCCTCCAGTTGTTTATTAGCTACCAGCAAAAACAGCAGCCCAAGTCCCTGGTCCGACGCTTTCCAGAAGGGTTAGGCATTGCACATTTTGAAATGCAAACCGGGGCCATCAGCCGTGCCGGTTGTCAGGATACGTTCAGCGTACCAGCCATATTGGATGCCCTACCACCTGTGCCAGCGACCTGTGCAGGCGGCACTCGTGGGCCACTGAAAAAGTCACTCTGGGAACGGCTATTTGGCAGTTAGTTTAGGGCTTGTGAGAAGAGTGTTGAGCGGGTAAATGGGCTTTTTTATCGATCCGCTCTTGAATGAATGAGCCAACATCAGGTGCATTTGTGCACTCAATATTTCCCCCCGTCCACTTGGATAATATGGCAATGCCTTTGCTAACTGTATTTGAACAGTTAGCACGGACTTGCCTGGCTTGACGAAACTTTTCATCTTCACTCAGTTGGCTGGTTGCTGGTTTATCTAGCAGGCTCGGAGTATTTTTCTGCTGGCGATAACGGACCGCTTCCTCAGCGGCAATATCGGCAATCGCTTGCTGATTAAAACCTTTTAGCTGCTGTTGTACCTGCTCTTCAGCTGATGGCCCTGGATAATCAGCTTCGCGGTCTGCCTTGCTGGTCGTAAAGCTGACACTACTATTGTGCACAGGCGGTGCCGGGATATCAGCGGGGATCGCCGAAGTTGCACCTGAGCCCATTCTTGGCACTATTTTTTCGATTTTTATCTGCGCCGCCCCAGGTGCAACGATGTCGTCTGCTCGGGCGGCGGGTTGTTGTTTGGTTAATGGCTGTGTTGGCGGGAGAAGTTTTGGATAAACTAAGGTTGCCTTGATGGTCTGCCGGTTTTGCTCAGGTGTGTTGATTGGGCGTGTAAAGGGCCGGGCAATCAAAAGCAAGAATATGACATGAAATATCAACGAAACACATAACAACCAGTAGCTAGAGCGTGAAGGGGGGACTGACGCGGGTGGTCTGTGCAGTGCTTCTGGTGTCATAACGGGGGCGGGTAGTTTAAAAACAGTAGAGTGAGGGAAGGGTTTTTAGTTCCCTTGCAACGAAAGTTTACGACCCAGCGCTAGGTATTAAACTCATTATCTGCTTGGCGCCGGTTGTTAAATATACTCACGTGCCAGCTGCTTTGGGCGAAAACCTGAGTACACAACTGCTCAATAGCTTCGCTGTTGGACATGCCCGTTATGATAAATAACTGGATATCTTGTACTTTTTCCGAGTCTAACTTGCCTAACATGAGTAAACCATGAGTGTCGGCTGCAGTTAATTCCGAGCCCGTTACCTGACTAAAATCCATCATCAGTTTGCGTGCTTTTTTGAGTCCCGATTTGTAATCCCGGCTTTGATTGAGAAAGATCAGATCGAGCGCATTGAGCACACCGTTAAATTCGATACATAGCTTGTCATGGGTGGTTTTAATTTCATAACTCATTATTTTCTCCTGCGGTAAACACGCCTGTGATGGAGAATAGCGTACTTTTAGTGGCAGTTGGCATGCCAAGCGATATATTTTGTTCCAAGACCATGGGTACATCTGTGTTAGTCGCCAAATACGTTGCTAATACCCGGCATATAAAAGTGCCTTAAGGGGCAGGTCGAGCAGGGCGCACCATTTTAATGCAAATGCCAGACGTTGCCCCAGCGTTGTGCGCTAGATAATGGCAAAATAGCGGTAAGTGCTATTATGTTATTGAAATACCTAGTAAATAATTTGTGGCACAGGTCTTGTTCTATGTTGTTCATCTACTTAGCAAAATAACAAAATAAACCTTGGGAGCAACACCATGAAACTAGTTACTGCGATCATTAAGCCCTTCAAGCTTGATGACGTGCGAGAAGCAATTTCTGAAATTGGCATAGATGGTTTAACCGTTACCGAAGTGAAAGGTTTTGGTCGACAAAAGGGTCACACCGAACTTTATCGTGGCGCTGAGTACCAAGTAGATTTTTTGCCCAAAGTGAAGCTTGAGATCGCCGTGCAAGACGATCAGGTGGAACGCTTAGTTGAAGCCATCGTTGGCGCTGCTAAAACGGGTAAAATTGGTGACGGTAAGGTGTTCGTTTACGACTTGGAACATGCCGTTCGTATCCGTACCGGTGAAACCGATGGCGAAGCCATCTAGAGATTGAGGAGATAAAAAATGGAAATCACGTTTGAATTAGGTTACGCCCTGGATACGTTTTACTTTTTAATATGCGGCGCGTTAGTTATGTGGATGGCAGCAGGTTTTACTATGCTTGAAGCGGGTTTGGTCAGAGCCAAAAATACCACAGAAATTTTGACCAAAAACATTTCGTTGTACGCCATATCCTGCATCATGTATATGATCTGCGGATATTCCATTATGTACGGTGGTGATGAGTTTGTCATGTTTTTAAGCGGTATCACAGCCGATGGCGCCACAGGTGTGGCCGAAGATCCTGCCACTTATGCACCTTCTGCCGACTTCTTCTTCCAGGTAGTATTTGTGGCGACCGCCATGTCTATTGTTTCGGGAGCCGTGGCTGAGCGCATGAAGTTATGGGCCTTTTTAGCTTTTGCAGTGGTATTAACCGGCTTTATCTATCCCATGGAAGGCGCCTGGACCTGGGGAGGCACATCCGTATTTGGTATGTACACGTTAGGCGATTTAGGCTTTTCTGACTTTGCTGGTTCGGGCATAGTACATATGGCCGGTGCCGCAGCCGCACTAGCTGGCGTATTGCTGCTCGGCTCGCGTAAAGGTAAATACACGGCAGATGGTAAGGTTAATGCGATCCCTGGTGCCAACTTACCTATGGCGACTTTGGGTACCTTCATCTTGTGGATGGGCTGGTTTGGCTTTAACGGTGGTTCAGTGTTAGCCACAGCCACAGTAGAAAGTGCCAATTCGGTCGCAGTGGTGTTTATGAATACCAACGCCGCCGCCGCTGGTGGTTTAGTTTCAGCCCTTATCCTGGCCAGAATATTATTCAAAAAGGCTGACCTTACCATGGCTCTTAACGGCGCCCTGGCAGGCCTGGTTGCTATTACTGCCGAACCTTCTACGCCCACTCCTTTGCAAGCTACCCTGTTTGGTGCTTTAGGTGGCATGTTAGTGGTGTTCAGTATTCTGGCATTAGATAAGCTGAAAATTGATGATCCAGTTGGCGCCATCTCTGTACATGGAGTAGTGGGTTTTTTAGGTTTGATGTTGGTACCCGTGACGAATCCTCTGACTGCGGACGGTGGTTCATCGTTTAGTGGGCAATTGATTGGCGCACTTACCATATTCATTTGGGTCTTTGTTACCAGCCTGGTTGTTTGGGGGATCCTCAAAGCGGTCATAGGTATTCGGGTAACGGATGAAGAAGAATTTGAAGGCGTGGATATGAGCGAGTGTGGTTTGGAAGCTTACCCTGATTTTACTGGTAGTCGCGCGTAAACCGCAATTTCTCAAAAGGTGAGTGGGCGTAAAACAATAATAAAATAGCGCCCAGCTTATCCGTTAACGTTCAAAAACCTCGCCTTGTGCGAGGTTTTTATTTTTTCACATCCTGTTAATGCACTATTCTGTCATGACCCTACCCAACCTCATCAGCTTCCTACGGGCTGGCATAGCACTTGACAACCGCTAGTTCGTTGCTAAGTGGCTTATAACTAACCATTAATTTACCCGCTAAGCCCGCTTTTACTTCAAAGCACTGCCGGCACAGCGTATCCTTTGGGTACGACATATCTGTGGATAGTAGTATGTGTATAATCCTGCGTATCGGTTTAGCCTGTAGTTTGTTTTTTGCCACTAACAGTCTGGCCTTTGATCGAATTACCGGTCAGCCTTTTGCATCACGCTCCGAAGTGCTGGCGACCAATGGCATGGTGGCAACTAGCCAACCGCTGGCGACCCAAGTGGGCCTGGACATCCTTAAGCGTGGGGGCAATGCCATAGACGCAGCGATTGCCGCCAACGCCATGTTGGGTTTGGTCGAACCTACAGGTAGTGGTATAGGCGGGGATCTGTTTGCCATAGTGTGGGATGCAAAAACCAAACGTTTATATGGCTTAAATGCATCCGGGCGTTCACCTAAATCTCTCACTCTGGAACATTTTGAGTTATTAGGGCTGGATAAAATCCCGGCTTTTGGGCCCTTGCCTGTGTCGGTTCCCGGAGCGGTAGATGGCTGGTTTGAACTGAGCGAGCGTTTTGGCAGCCTGTCTATGGACAAACTGTTATCGCCCGCCATCGACTACGCCAAAAAAGGTTTCCCGGTTACCGAGGTGGTGGCCCACTACCTGGCACTCAATGCCCTACGTATCGGGCAATACCCGGGTTTCGCAGACACCTTTATGCCTGATGGCCAGGTGCCGGTTAAAGGCCAGATCTTTACCAATCAGCGCCTAGCTAATACCTATGAAAAAATCGCCACCGGCGGTCGTGAGGTATTTTACAAGGGGGATATCGCCCAGGTTATCGCCACCTATATGAAGCAGCAAGGGGGCTTTCTTAGTTATGAAGACTTGGCCTCACACAGTTCAACCTGGGTAGAGCCGGTTTCGACAAATTACAAAGGTTATGACATCTGGGAATTGCCGCCTAATGGTCAGGGCATCGCCGCATTACAAATATTGAATTTGCTCGAGCAGTATGATGTGGAGTCCATGGGGTTTGGCTCAGCCCAGTATGTGCATACTTTTGTCGAAGCGAAAAAGTTGGCCTTCGAAGACCGAGCGAAATATTATGCCGATCCGGATTTTAGCCAGATACCGACAAAATGGTTAATTTCCAAGGAATACGCCAAAAAGCGCAGCAAGTTAATTGATGCAAACACCGCCGCCAAACGTTTCGACGCCGGAATTTATCAAGGGGATACAGTCTATCTGAGCACGGCCGATAAAGATGGAAACATGGTATCGCTGATCCAGAGTAACTATAGAGGTATGGGCTCGGGCATGATCCCAACGGGGCTGGGCTTTGTTTTGCAAAATCGTGGCGAACTGTTTGCGTTGGATGCCAAACATGCCAATGGTTATGCGCCGGGTAAACGGCCCTTTCACACCATTATTCCGGCTTTTATCACCCGTAACGGCCAGCCCTGGGTAAGTTTTGGGGTGATGGGGGGTGGCACGCAGCCCCAGATGCATGCACAAATAGTGGTTAACCTGCTGGATTTTGGCATGAATCTGCAGGAAGCCGGCGATGCCCCGCGTATGTTGCACACCGGTTCCAGTCAGCCCACGGGTGAGATGATGCGCGATGGTGGTTTTGTCAGCCTAGAAAACGGTTATGGCCCCGCACAGCGGCGCGAATTATTGCAAAAGGGCCACGTATTGCAAGAGGTGTCAGGCTGGTTTGGCGGCTATCAGGCCATCATGCGTGACCCTCAAACTGGCGTCTATTATGGCGCGTCCGAAAGTCGCAAAGATGGACAGGCGGCAGGCTATTAAACCAATATAAAAATAAGAATTTTATGGCACAAACACAAAAAGGGATCTGCGCAGAGCCGAGTCTGCACGCCTTGTATTTGTTGTTCAATGTGAATGACGACGATGACCAGGCCATGCGTGTAAAACTGGCGCGTATTTTAGACTTATTCAGTCATTATGATGAAGAGTATTACGAAGCTATGGTTTCCGGGGTTATCGCCATTGGCAGCAGTTATTGGCATGAAGTGTACCCTGGTCTAATCCCGGTTGAACTGGCGCCTTTTCCCGACATGCAGTGTGACGATCGCAGCGCGCCGGTTGCCCCTTGTGATCTGTTTATCCAAATTCGCGCCGATAGGGCAGACGTATGCCATGCGCTGGGAACCGAGATATTTAGCCTGTTAGGCCCCAATGTGGATTTACTAGAAGATGTACGGGGCTTTCGCTATCTGGATGGACGGGACCTGACCGGCTTCGTGTATGGCGCCGACAACCCTAGCGGTATGCACAAGCTGGACGCTGCACTGGTAGGGGAGGAAGATCCGGACTTTACCGGTGGCAGTTACCTCCATATACAGCGCTATAAACACAATATCAGCAAATGGCAGCAACTAACGGTTAGCCGCCAGGAACAAATTATGGGGCGCCAAAAATCCGATAACAGTGAGCTCGATGAACTGTATAAATTACCCCGCAATCACGACTTTTGCACAAGGGTTCATGATAACGATAACCAGGCTATTAACATGTTGCTGCAAAGCATGCCTTATGGCGATATGCACGTACAAGGTCTGTTTTTGGTGTGTTGTGCAAAAAGTCCCAAGCCCTTTAAGCAAATGTTAAGTCAGATGATTTTTGCCGACGAAAATAGAGAGTATGATCAGTTTCTCGACTATACCAGTGCCGAAACCGGGGCCGCTTTTTTTGCTCCATCCCTGACCTTTATTAAACACCAGGGCAAAACATAAATAACAGGAAAGCTAATGGAAGTAGTCACCTGATGTTCACGGGAAAGCCATAATACTGTTATGCAAAAGAATTATTATGCAAGCGCCTGTTAGGCATTTTGTATCTGTTGTGTGACCCTTTAGAGGGTAGGTTTATGCAAATTCATCCTCATTTCTAACTCTGATTTTGGTTCAAAGTTGTAATGCCCCGTCCCAATCTTGGGGTAATTTTTGCTGTCGTAACAGGCGGCACTGGTCAAGGTGGTGTTTGGCCAGAGTATCTTGTGGGCTAAGCGCCAGTGCTTGTTCGAAACAAGCCAACGCTTCAGACCAATTTTGTATGATCCGGTAGCTTATGCCCTGTTTTATCAGGTTGGCATTAAGTAACTTTAATTTTCGCTGTTCGTCGGACAGGTGATCGAGCACTTCGTGAATTTCTAATGCAGCCAAGCGACCCTTTACCTTAACCCAATCCAATAAACGTGACTCAAAACGACCGTTGGCCTTGGCCACTTCCAGCATTTGGGCACTGACCACTATGTCGGTATGGTAAACCGGGGCCAACCCTTCGAGGCGATAGGCTATGTTCACACTGTCGCCAATTACCGTGGTGTCCATGCGATCGTCCGAACCTACTGTGCCGATAATAACCGGCCCAAAATGCATACCTATGCCGATATTGATGGGCGGGTAGCCGCTATTATGCCTGTGTTGGTTATAAATGTTGAGGGCATAACGCAAATCAAGAGATGCCCGAATGGCGTCGGTAGCCTTATCTTCATTGCTGCCCTTGGGATGATCGAACAGGGCCATAATGGCATCACCGATAAACTTGTCGATAAAACCACCGTTATGATGAATGGGATCGTTCATACGCAAAAAATAAGAATTGAGGAAGTTCATCAATTCCTGGGGGCTCATCTGCTCGGACAAACCCGTAAAACCGCGGATATCGCAAAACAGTATGGCCACTTCATCTTCGTCTGCATGACCTAGGGCTAATACGGTGGAGCCATGTTTGGCAAAATGATCAACAAACTGCTTAGGCACAAACTTTTGAAAGGTATGCATCAAACGCATGGCTTCATCAGCTTTTTGTTCGAAACGTTTGGATGATGCTAAAGCGTTACGTTCAAATTGCACCCGCTCTTTTTGGGTAACCACATCTGCCGGGCGCTCACTAAGCTGTTTGACCTTGGCGCTCAATATAACAAGCGCCAAGATACACAAAGCGATGATAGCTAACAGAGCCAGGGGTAAAGGCTGCATAAGTGGTTCTAACATACGACTGAGACTGCTTAAATAAGTGGAATGAGCAAAATATACCCTAACCTACCCGAACTTCTTGGCGACGTCAGCTAAAACCTCATCGGCGATATGCAAAGTCTGCTCAATTATGTCTGTATCATGAGCGGCAGAAACAAAACCCGCCTCGTAGGATGCCGGTGCCAGGTATATACCTTTGTCTAACATGCCGTGGTAAAAGTGATTAAATTGTTCGGTATTGCAATTCGTTGCCTGCTGATAATTAGTGACTTTTTCTACATCCGTAAAAAACAAGCCAAACATACTACCGGCATAATTAACCGACATGGCAATACCGTGTTTATCCGCCAGCTGTTTAAATCCTTCGGCCAGGGTTTGGGTAGTGGCACTCAACTGGGCATACAAACCAGGACGCTGAATTTCTGCCAAAGATGCCAAACCGGCAGCCATGGCCACAGGGTTGCCAGACAACGTACCGGCCTGGTACACCGGGCCGGTTGGGGCGATATGTTGCATGATCTCTGCCTTGCCACCAAAGGCCCCCACGGGCATACCACCCCCTAACACTTTACCCAGGCAGGTAAGATCAGGATCTATCTGGTATTTTTCCTGGGCGCCACCTAAGGCGACCCGAAAACCGGTCATGACTTCATCAAAGATCAGCAGCGCGCCGTATTGCGTGCATATCTCCCGCAAACCGGCCAAAAATCCGTCTACCGGGGGAATGCAATTCATGTTGCCACACACGGGTTCAACGATGATGCAGGCGATATCCTCTGGGTGCTGGGCAAACGCCTGCTGAACTGACTTAAGGTTGTTAAATTCCACCGTGAGGGTGTGTTTGGCGAAATCTGCGGGAATACCCGGTGAACTGGGTACGCCAAAAGTCAGGGCGCCGGAGCCGGCTTTTACCAGCAGGGCATCCGCATGGCCGTGATAACAGCCTTCAAATTTGAGGATTTTATCCCGGCCGGTATAACCCCGGGCTAATCGTATAGCGCTCATGGTCGCTTCAGTACCTGAGTTGACCATGCGTAACATTTGCATGGAAGGCACCAACTTGCTGACCAGTTCAGCTATATCTACTTCTGCCTCTGTGGGAGCCCCAAAACTCAAACCGTTTTGGGCCGCATCAATAACCGCCTGGCGAATTTTGGGATGGTTATGGCCTAATACCATGGGCCCCCAGGATTGCACATAATCGATATAACGTTTGCCATCAGCATCGTACAGATAAGGGCCATCGGCCTTGGTGATAAAGGGTGGTGTGCCGCCTACGGCTTTAAATGCGCGCACGGGGGAATTAACGCCACCCGGAATATGTATTTGGGCGCGTTGAAAAAGTTGTTGAGATTTTTGCATGTTAGTCAGTTGTTACCTTAGTCTGATCTTGGCCAAAGCCGGCCGAATTGGTGTACCAATGAACGTCTTTTTCAAATTTGGCGACGATATTCTCTACCCCCAGGGTCAGGGCAAACAGTGCCATGCGCACTAACACTCCGTTGTCTGTCTGCCTGAATATGGCCAAGTTGGGGTTCATATTCAAGTCGTTATCCAGCTCGTTTGCTTCCACCCGCGAATCCCGCGGTAAGGGGTGCATGATCACCGTTTTGGATTGAAAATGCTGGGTATAGATCTGTTGATTCAAGCGGAACTTGCCGCGATACAAATTGGCTTCCGCCTGGGAACCGAAACGCTCTTCCTGCACCCGTGTTTGGTAACAGATATCGGTGTCCAGATTGCCTTCTAGGGTTTCGCTCACTGTATAGCGATGCCCAGCCGCCTCAATTGCCGCGAGAATGGCCTCGGGCATGGCCAGTTCTTTGGGCGAAATCAGGGTAAAACGCACATTTTTAAATAAACATAAGAGTTTGGATAATGAATGTACGGTTCGCCCGTATTTAAGATCACCTATCATAGCGATATGCAGACCATCGATGCTGCCCCCGTGATAGTGCAATTCCTTTTGAATGGTATACAAGTCGAGCAGGGCCTGGGTGGGGTGTTCGTTGGCACCATCACCACCGTTGATCACGGGGACCCGGCTACCTTGGGCAAACTCCGCCACCGAACCGGAATCCGGGTGGCGCATGGCGATAATATCCGAATAACCGCTTAACACCCGGGCGGTATCGTACAGCGACTCACCTTTAGCCAGGGCTGAGTTACTCATGCCGGTGGTTTCCCGCACGTCCCCGCCGAGCAAGTTAAACGCCGTGCCAAAACTGACCCGGGTTCGGGTACTGGGCTCAAAAAACAGGTTACCTAAAATTGCGCCGTCCAGCACAGTAGTGCGCTTCTGGCGTTTGGCGTAGGGGGCCATGAGATCAGCGATGGCAAAGACCCGCTCAATAGATACACGGTCGAACTGATTAACGGAAAGAATATGACTACCTTCGAATTTCATCTTAAAAAGCGCCTGTGTAAAGTGAACCGGCAGCATTTTATCAAACTTCTGACAGGCTGCGCGAAATCTATTTGCCTAAATGTGAATTTGTCATTATCCCATGCTAAATTGGCACTACATACGGACGTTAATCCCCTTAAAGCAAGGAGTGCCTATGCTTCACAACATAATGACAAATAAGGCCATACGTTTGGTGATGATTGGTAACTCAGGTTCGGGTAAATCTACTCTGGCCGGGCAATTAGCCAAACGTTTTAATATCGCCCACCTGGATTTAGACACATTAGCCTGGCTACCGAAGGGATCATCTGACGAAGAAGTGCAGCGGGCACCGCTGGTGGAATCGATGGCTGGCATCAACGCTTTTATACATACCCAACCAAATTGGCTGATAGAGGGCTGTTACAGCGACTTGCTTGAGCAGATATTGCCCATGGCCACCCAGCTAGTGTTTATGGACTTACCCATTGCAACATGCATTGAAAATGCGAAGGTTCGCCCCTGGGAGCCCCATAAATATGCCTCACAAGAGGCGCAAGACGCCCAACTATACATGCTCATTCATTGGATAGGCCAGTATGACGTAAGGCAAGATACGTTTTCTTATAGTGCCCATCAGGCACTGTTTGCGAGATTCCAGGGGGAGAAGGTGCGTATCACTCAAAATCAGCAGGATTTAGGGTTTTTGCGGACGTTAGATTTGGGAGTGCATTAACCGCTACAAGTGGTTAAACCACTGGCCCCAAGGGGTGTATGTTGGGTGTTTTTGTAACCTTGATATTGAGGTGTTCGGTTTAGTTGCAAGATCCAGGGGAACATCGGTGTTTTTGCGAGTTATTAATATTGTTATATTTTATGTTCTTTTGAGGCAGCACATCATTATGATTCGAACTAAAACTTATTTCTTTATTACTATTATTTCGTTGATAATGGTCGTTGTATTTTCCAGTTTCACTTGTGTTGCAAACACTAGCGATTTAGCGCGGTGGCAGCAACAAGCTGGTGAAGTTACCATTACTCGTGACACATGGGGCATTCCTCATGTGTATGGTAAAACTGACGCTAATGCCGTTTTTGGAATGATATACGCGCAGGCTGAAGATGATTTCAAGCGTATCGAACGCAATTACCTTAATGCCATGGGCCGCCTGGCTGAATCAGAAGGGGAAAGTCAACTATATCGTGACCTTCGCATGAAACTCTATATCGACCCTGCTGACATGCAACAGAAATTCAGCAAAAGCCCTGTTTATCTGCAAAAACTGATGAATGCTTGGGCGGATGGTCTGAACTATTACCTTTATACCCATCCTGATGTTACGTCCAAAGTGATCAAGAAATTTGAGCCTTGGATGGCACTAGCTTTCACTGAAGGCAGTATTGGTGGTGATATCGAAAGTATCAATATAAAGGGTCTTGAAAGTTTCTATGGTCAAAGTAAAGGCGACACTGTTGTTGCCGGGCTCACCCAAGATCCTAATGCAGAGCCACAAGGTTCAAATGGTATTGCTATCGCCCCTGAGAACACTAAAAGCGGTAAGGCACTGCTGCTTATCAATCCACACACGTCATTTTATTTTCGCGCAGAAGTGCATATGCAAAGCGATGAAGGATTGAATGCTTATGGCGCTGTAACGTGGGGACAATTCTTTATCTATCAGGGGTTCAATGAAAATACAGGCTGGATGCATACCTCTAGTGGTGCTGATTTCATTGACGAATATCTCGAAATCGTCGAACAACGTAAAGATGGGCATTATTACAAACATGGTAATTCGTGGAAAAAGCTACGGGAAAGACACATTACCCTGGTGTATAAAACGGATAAGGGACAAAGCTCAAAAACCCTTACGGTTTATTATAGCCACCACGGCCCTATAGTAAGAGAGCTCGATGGTAAATGGGTAAGTGTCGCTTTAATGCAAAATCCAGTTGATGCACTAAAGCAGTCATATGGTCGAACAAAAACCAAAAACTACGCCGACTACAAAGAGAATATGCAGTTACATACCAATTCTTCGAACAATACGCTGTTTGCCGACTCAGAGGGTAACATCGCGTATTTTCATAGCAATTTCATTCCTCGCCGCAACCCTGCATTTGACTGGAAGAAACCGGTTGATGGCAGTGATCCCGCTACCGATTGGCAAGGATTGCACACACTCGAAGAGACCATTGGCGGCCATAACCCAAAAAGTGGTTATTTAAATAATACTAACAATTGGCCATGGATGGTGGCCGGGCCAAAATACAGCCCTAAAGCAGCAGATTACCCCGCGTATATGGAAAATTACCCGGAGAATTATCGCGGTATTCACGCTATTGAGGTGCTCGAGGGTAAGAAAGACTTTACCATTGATAGTTTGGCTGCTGCGGCCTATGACAGTCACTTAACCGCCTTTAATATTCTGCTGCCTATATTGTACAAGGCATATGATGCTGTGCCTGTTGCAGACCTTGCTGATCAGATAGCGCTGCTTAAAGCATGGGACCATCGCTCTGGGGTCGACTCTAAAGCAACATCACTGGCTGTATTTTGGGGCCAAGAACTTAGGCGTAGAGCCGCAGATAATGAAACGGCTCGAGCGAATGCCGCAGACCGCGGTCTTAGTTTTAGTCAATATGTAGCTGAATATACCGCTCAAATGGGTGTAATTACTTTATCTGAAGCAAAGGCAAAGCTGATCGCTGACTTTGGCAGCGCAGAAACACCTTGGGGTGAGATAAATAGATTTCAGCGTCTAACCGGTGACATTGTTCACCCCTTTGACGATGCAGAACCAAGCATCCCTGTTGGGTTTACTTCTGCTCGTTGGGGATCGTTAGCAGCCTATGGTCAACGCACATTTAATGATACCAAGCGTATATATGGAACCCGCGGCAACAGTTTTGTCGCTGTCGTTGAATTTGGCGATAAAGTAAAAGCCAAGGCAATCACCGCTGGTGGCCAAAGTGGTGACCCCGCTAGTGCGCATTTTAATGATCAAGCCCCACTTTATGCAGCGGGCAAATTACGAGATGTGTATTTTTATCCAGAGGATATTAAAAAAAATACTGAGCGTAAATATCATCCAGGTGAATAATTAACGTGCTAATTTTTTGCTGCGTTTTAACATTGTCATGGACGAACATTAAGGTTTGAAACGAACAAGACACGTTGATTTTTGTCAATTTACAATGGGTGTCATCATAATTATTATCTGATTGAAATTTCAAGGTTCACTAGCGAGTTGGTCAAATTCACGGCTACAGACTTTATTGGGAACGAAAGGACAACCCGGGTTTACTGGTTGCCTAATGCGTTTTGCGTGGACACGAGGCCGGGTCAGCTATAATTACCAAGCACTCATGTTAATTTGATTGTTATTTGAGCTGGTCTAGACTTTAAAAACCTTTGGCTACCCGATTTAGCTATGCCTAATTAGTCTTTAGTAATGATAACGACAAGATAAAATGGTAATCGTACTCTGCTCGATTACATAAACTAAGCGATTGGTATCGGCTATTCTACGAGACCACAAACCAGTTAAATTCTCTTTTAATGGCTCGGACTTGCCTATACCTTCAAAGGGTGAGCGTTTTACATCAGTAATAAGTCTATTAATTCGCTTAAGCGTTTTTTTATCTTGGGTCTGCCAATATAAATAGTCTTTGCAAGATTCGTCAGTCCATGACAATAAGCGTTTACTCATCAAGCACGTCTCTTAGAATAACCTCACCAGCTTTATACTGCGCAATTGATTTATTTAAATGTGCTGCATTTTTTGGTGACCTAAGTAAATGAACTGTTTCCATCAAACTGTTGTAATAGTCAAGAGAGATAACAACAGCATCTTCTGAATCTCTCCTAGTAATCACGGTAGTATCAGCATCATTTATTACTGTGTCCAAAACGGCTTTCAAACCATTTCTAGCTTGTGTAAAAAATACGATCCTCATAAAAAATCTCAACATGTACAATATATAAGACAAGTCTAGACATTAACTGCGTACTTGTACGGTATATTGAATATGAAAAGGATGATCCACAGGCAGACGAGACTTTATAAGTCGTTGAGCACTAACTAAGACAATGCCGCTTGAATAGACATAAAATCGTGTTTATGGCTCGCGGTTTAATGTGTTAACTTGCCTATATCGAATGAACAGAGGTAGCGTCTTTATGCGCGCGAATAATTTAAGTGAAATGGTGGGCAATACTGACCTACTTAAAATAGAATCATTATCAGCGCTCACCGGCTGCAATATTTACGTAAAATGCGAATATCAAAACCCAGGTGGTTCAATCAAAGACAGAGCTGCCCTGCAAATGGTGTTAGATGCCCAAAAAAAAGGCCATTTAAAGCCGGGCATGACGATAGTAGAAGGCACGGCAGGTAACACGGGTATTGGACTTGCAATCGTGGCTAAAGCCCTTGGCTATAACCTCAAAGTGGTCATGCCAAAAGGCCAAACCATCGAAAAAGAACGCTTAATTAGCCTGCACGGTGCACAATTACTGTTAGTTGAGCCTTGCCCATTTAAAGACCCAGCTCATTTTTATCATACAGCCAAACGAATTGGTGAAGAAAATGCAGATTATTGGTGGGCAAACCAATTTGAAAACTTAAGTAATTATCGTGCTCATTACCTAAATACAGGTCCAGAAATTTGGAAACAAACTGAAGGCGAAATTGACGTATTGGTATCCGTTTGCGGCACAGGTGGAACCATTGCAGGAAATTCAGACTATCTTAAACAGCAAAATGCAAACATCAAAGTTTGGCTTGTTGATCCTGATGGTTCTGGGATATATAACTTTTTGAAAAACAACGAATACAAGTCAGATGGCGGCTCATTTACCGAGGGTATCGGTATTATGCGCACCGTTGATAATTTCCGTCAGGCCAAAATTGATTACGCGGTCAACTTACCCGATTCTGACTTAATTACCGTGGCACATTATTTGGCAGCTAACGATGCTATTGTACTTGGCAGCAGTTCTGCACTTAATGTTGCTGGAGCGCTGCGTGCTGCAGCTGCATCAGGCCCGGGTAAGACGATAGTAACCTTTGCTTGTGATTTAGGTGAACGCTCATATTCTAAGCTTTACAATCCAGACTTTTTAAATGAAAAAAAACTAGCCCAGCCTAATCCAGATATCACCGCTTTGTTCGAGCGTTATAAGGCGCAAGCTATGGATAATGTCGTGAGCGTGTAATTTGCTTTGAGCGGAAGTAGAGGGCTTTTGTGATATGTATTGTAGAAATTGACCAAGATAGCCTACTGCAACTGCAAGCGGCCCATCTCGGTTTTCTCGTCATCCGGAAGATAGACCTTAGATTGCTAGGGGCTTCTAAATGAATGATAATCGAATTACAAAAAGGCTGTTAATCCTTCGTGTAACCGTTCTTGATGTCTAAATTTTCTTGTTACTGAAGATGTCGTGGTTATACGTTGCTTTTTAGGAATACATTTATGTTGAACGTCAAAAATCTCGCGTTGGTACTATTAACGTATGCTTTGTGCACCGTGAAAACCGTGACAGCAGCTGAAGATGTCACCATTGATAGTGATAAAATTTTAATTACTATTGTACTGAAACATCAGCAGGATAAGAGTCTATCTGAGCTGCAAAAGAAGATGGATGAAAGCCGGTTTTGGCAATCATTTCCGCCGGAGGGAATGGAAATTGAATCATGGTATGTCGCCATGGGTTTGGGTCAAGTGATTACTGTAAAAATTGAACCCAAGGATCTCAGAAAGCTGAACTTGGCTATAGAAAAGTCTGCTTGGGGTGCATTCACGACTGACATCTATCCAACGTATGAGTTTAGTGATATCGCAAAATCAATCAAAGCAAAAAAGATGGCGACCGAGAAAAAATAGCTTCTGAGATAAAAATGTCGAGGTAAAGAAAGCCCCAATAGTTCGACAAAGAAAATTCGAACTTAAAGGGTCAGTCAATTTACATTATTGTGCGTTTATTCGTAGATAATAACCTTTTGATCTGACGCGAATATTGTACCTATTTTTATTGCTTTTTTCGGCTTCTTCCTCTGTGTTTTCTGTGCGCGGCACCCGGTGCACGACACCCGGTGCGCGGCACCCGATGCGCGGCACCCGATGCGCGGCACCCGATGACCTCAGTGGTGAATTATCTTTTTGCTTTTTCTATTCACTAGTAAATTGAAATGGCTGTTCTGTTAATGAGTCCAACATGCATCATATCGAAATTCTTAATCCATCCAAGGAATGTTTATCTATGTCATTTGGCTCTTTAGGCTTGTGTGATGAGCTGGTAAAAACCGTTGCTGAACAAGGTTATACAACGCCATCGCCGATACAGATTAAAGCTATTCCGGCGGTGCTTAATCAGCGTGATGTTATGGCGGTGGCACACACTGGCACGGGCAAAACGGCTGGCTTTACGTTGCCTATGGTGGAGTTATTGTCTGGCGGCCCTATCCAGGGTGGCCCTATCCAGGGTGGCCCCAGCCCGCAGGCTCAATATGTGCGTGCGTTAGTTATTACGCCGACCCGTGAGCTTGCTGCTCAGGTTGCCTCAAGCGTACAAACCTACAGCCGACATATGAATATTCGCTCTACTGCCGTGTTTGGTGGAGTGAGGATCGAGCCGCAGATCTCCCAGTTGCATGGTGGGCTGGATGTGCTTGTTGCTACGCCTGGTCGTTTAATTGATCTTTATAATCAACAGGCGATTAACTTTGACCAGCTTGAGATATTGGTATTGGATGAGGCTGATCGCATGTTGGATTTGGGGTTTATCGACGATATCCGTCGCATCCAAATGCTGCTGCCTACCACACGTCAAACCTTGATGTTTTCAGCGACGTTTTCTAACGAGATCAAGTCGCTTGCTAAAGGTATGTTAAATAATCCACTTGTGATTGAAGTGGCGGCTGCGAACAGCACGGTCGATACCATTAAGCAGAAAATACATCCGGTAGACAAAGCGCGTAAGAGTGAGGTGTTGATCCACCTGATTAAAAAGAACAATTGGCATCAAGTTTTGGTCTTTAGTCGTACCAAACATGGTGCGGATAGTTTGGTATTGCGGCTGGAAAACGCCGGTATTGGTGCCGCATCAATCCATGCCAACAGAACCCAGCATGCACGCACACGTGTCTTAGATGGTTTTAGAAACGGGAATATTGTGGTATTGGTCGCCACTGATATTGCCTCTCGGGGCATTGATGTCAATCAACTGCCTTGCGTGGTTAACTTTGATTTGCCCTATGTACCAGAAGACTATGTGCACCGCATTGGTCGTACTGGTCGTGCTGGCATCTCTGGTTTAGCGGTTTCATTATTCAGTGAGGATGAATCTAAGCAGTTACAGGCTATTGAACGTGTCATTGGCTATAAGTTTGAGCGTGAGATCATCCCAGGCTTTGCGCCCAGTAAAAAGGCACCAGCAGACTCATCTGATGATGAGGAGTATGGTAATTTTGAGGCAGATTCTAAACCTCGACGTCGAGGTCAATCTCAGGGGCGTGGAAGCCGTGGCGGTAACTCGTCTAATCGAAATCGACATAATTGAAAAGAATTGTGCTCAGAGTATGAGGCAGCCCCATGAATTAAATTAACACCGCACACCCCATCTGAGTACCTTGCTTGAGTTGTTCGATGCCATGGTGCTGGTCGAGTAATGAGTTTCGTGGGTAGCATGACTAGTTTTATTAACATGCTATCCAAATTCGCAAGTTACTAAACAACGCCTCTAAACCCAACTGCAGTTATTGAGCGCTAGGCCTAAATTGTCTACAATAGCGCACTTTTTTACTTCAGGTCACCAATATGAACGATACTAAATCGCTACCGGCTTTACCGGATCGTCTTTCTAATAATCCTCGTAGCCCACATCATGTGAAAGAAATTTTCGAGCACAATATTGGTATTCTGTTGAACGGCAAAGAGCGTACCAATGTCGAGGAATATTGCATCAGTGAAGGTTGGGTAAAAATCCCGTCTCCTAAAGCGTTGGACCGTCGAGGACAACCGCTGCTGATAACGCTAAAAGGAACTGTTGAAGCTTATTATAGTTAAGTCGTTTGGCCCTTCTGGTTTTCGCTTCAGGGATTAGACGCGCATAAAAAAGCTGACTATGGTGCCATTCATATACCCCAATTATTACACTATTACACAGATACACAGACTCCAGCATAAAAACAACACCTCTGCAGAGCGCGCATTATAAGAAATCACCCTAAATAACCAAGGGTTATGTGTCCGTTAAATGGGTCTTGGTACAGGGTGTCAACGTTAACTTTGTTGTTCAGCAGCGCAGTTGTGCTCCTCATCTCGACTCATAAATACAGTCGGTGTTGCGAAGTTCATACCTTTTTACAACAGTGATTTTGGTGCGCAGGCCATGACCAGTTGCAGTTACGCACAAGTGATGAGCAAAGATAATGACCTGAAAGATCACCTAGCCTGAGAGGCAGGTTTTCGTATGGGCTACTATGGCGGCATTATTACCGACACAGAAGCCGGAGACGATAAGAATCGACGCCTTTGCACGGTTAAAACAAATCGACACTCGTTACTGGCAAAGTGCTGAACAAACCTGTTCCGGGGTACAACTACTGGCAGAGTCTTTTTGATGAGGCTGGGCTAAAGAATGACGGCGATTCATCAAATTGATAGCGGGGTGTTATATTTCACAGTGTGGGGCAGAACGGGAGAATAGCCAGTGAGTTATGAAATTCAAGAAATCAAACCTATTCACGATACTAAGGTTTGCGAGATCATAAAAAAGGTTGGTGAAGAGTTCGGGGCAATTGGTGAGGGTTTTGGCCCTTCAGATCCCGAAGTAAATTCCATGAGCCAGTATTATAACGATGAAAGCTCTAGCCGTTATCTCGTTGCAACTATAAAGGGCAGTATCGTAGGCGGAAGTGGTATTGCGGCTTTTAATGGTAGTAGTGACGTCTGTGAGTTACGTAAATTATTTCTGCTGCCAGAAAGTCGTGGTTTAGGACTCGGTAAAAAGCTTACGGAAGATTGTCTAGAGTATGCGAAACGCAAAGGGTACAAGATGTGTTACTTGGATACATTACGCAACATGAAGTCGGCAATTTCTCTATATGAAAAGCTAGGATTTAAGCATCTAGATAAGCCATTAGAAGGTACCATTCACAATAGTTGTGATGTTTGGATGTTAAAAGAGCTGTAAAGTACAAACAAGTAAATAATCCGGTAGCCGGAAGTTTCCTACAGCCCCCACAACACCCTGCACTGAAGCGTCGGCCAGAGCGCCGCGCACAGGGCGTTCGTAGAAAATGGGCCAGCATGTCACCAGCATCCAAATGAACAGAAAAAGGGCCAGATTTGTTTGCATCTGGCCCTATTTTTTCACCACAGCATCACCCCCCCTTCGCCTGACGCGCCCCCATTATATAACCTTAAACGCAAATAATAGCGTCGCCCACTAATTAAGCGCAATTCTACTCTTGAATTGTAATTGCTGCCGCTATCGTCATCACCGGCCAAAAATATAGGCTCGCCATTGTCATCTTCAAATAGCACCATGACCGTGTCCATGCTGCCAAATGTTTGCATGGTATAGGTTCGGCTTAGTTCTGGTTCAATAATAAAATCTATTTGATCCCCGGGATTGATATCCAGCTTATGAGACAAAAACGGTTTTAACTCGGGCCATTGCATTGGGCTGTCGCCCGGGTAAAACTTGCGGGCTTCTTGTTTATCCATTTCGGATAAGCCGGGGGCGGGGATCAGTGGCTGATTTTCATATCCGGGGGGGTGCAATATCAAACCGGCTTGAAACTGGTAATGCATGACCGAGTCTCTGTCCCATGTGCTGCCAGCAACATCTTGTGAGGCTATCTTACGAATAATATTATGATAGGTTTGGTCTCTACTCCAAAAATTCGGGGAGCCGGCAAAGGTGGCGTATACCGCATCTTCATTCCAGAGGATCCCTGCTTTGTGGTTTTGATGTTCATGGGGGAAACCCATGGCATGGCCAATTTCATGCAAGGCGGTATCCCGACCATAAGATGTGGTTAAATCCCAACCGAAGTTCATGGTTTGTTGGTCGCGATTGGGCACCAAATCTATGCAGTCCCGTCCCACATAAGACCAGGCGCTGCCGGGGGCAAAGCCAATCCTGAATTCCGCATCGGCCGCCTGGTTAACTTCAATAAATACCAACCCCAAACCCAGGTTTTTCCATTCGTTAAAGGCATCTCTGACTGCTTGTAATTGTTCCTGTGGACCGGCTAAGTCACTTTGATCCTGCATAAAATAATAATGTAAGACAGTGTGGTTGACCCACTTCTTCTCAATATAACGGATCAGGGATTCACGGTTAGGGTTTATATTGACATCCAAAAACCTCGGCTCTACCAGCGGTAGATCACAAGAACAGGGTAAGTTGGGGGCACATGTTTTCATTTTCACGTCCTTCTGGTTGTGAAACTCAGTCCTGTGGGCTGATATTGATTTAACCAGTCACTGGAAAATGTTGGACAATATCGTTTCAGTTTACAAGATGGCGGGTGTTTCGAAACTGCACAGACGCCTAGATTCTATACTTCTGTAACAACACATGAGTATAATATTAACCTAGCTCAATGAAGCTAAACTTTCAATTTTCTGATAGACATACTGAGCGTTTAGTTACATGCGTTGGGCAGAAATTTTGTCTGGTTTACACTACGGCTATTGGCATTAATTCAAACTAAAATGTCCGGGGTTTTACCCAAAACCAACTTGCCAGCACTAAGCACGCAAAGAGACTGTAACAAGCCACAAAAACCCACTGGGGTGCTTGATAATATAATAGAGCGTTCAGCCAGTGAGTGATAAAGGAGCCGTCATAGGCTGCTTCTCCCGCGCTTGAGCGCAGCGCCATTTCCCAGCGGGTTAAGGGGCAAATGACACCGAACCAGGATTGCCCTGCTACTACGCCAATGCTCAGTAAATGGCTGATGCGCAACCACGGATTTCTGACCCATCGCCATGAACGAAACTTACCCAAAACGATAAAGATAAAGCCAAACACCACAAAAGCCACAAACAGTACATGACTAACCAGTAGGATATCAGCGGCGAACGTATACAGCGCCTGGGATTGCATAGTGCCTCTTTACTTTAATGTCACATGAGCCTTGATTGAAGCCCAACCTAGGGGTTAAAAAATAGCAATGTAATAAAAACCTGGCAACCTATTTGGCTGGTGGTTTACTGAGCCAACAAGGGGTGCAATCGACGCTCAACACTCAGGCCCGTTCGTCCTTCGGGGACTCCATGACCACATGGGTGGTAATGGTGCTCACCTGGGGTAGGGTGCCCAGAATTTCGGTGTGAAACGCCTTATAGGTTTTTAAGTTCGCGGTTTCTACCCGTAATATATATTCAAATGAACCGGTGACGTTATGGCATTCTTTTACTTCTCGCGCCTGGGTAATGGCTTTTTCAAAGGCGCGTTGGGATTCTTTGGTGTGTTTGCCCAAACCTACTGTGACATAAGCGATAAAGCCATTGCCAATTAACTCGCTGTCGAATATGGCGCGATAGCCTTTGATTAGGCCACTGTTTTCTAGTTCCTGTACCCGCCGTAAACAGGCTGAAGGCGATAAACCGATTTTTTCTGCCAGCTCAGTATTAGAAATTCGGCCATGGTCTTTTAACTCATGCAATATTTTATCGTTATATCTGTCAATCTTAATCATTTATTGTGTAACCACCCTGATTTAAAAGTCATTCGGCGTAATAATTGTATAATTTGACCTTTATAATTGCATTAAATTAAAGCCAGTTGAATAACAAATATCATGACCTTGGAAATAATCACCGCCTTAGTGCTGTTTGCGTTTGTGTCGTCGATCACTCCCGGCCCAAACAATTTGATGTTAATGGCGTCTGGGGCAAACTTTGGGTTTAAAAGTACATTGCCCCATTTATTCGGGGTAGGTATAGGTTTTACCCTGATGGTGGTGTTAGTGGGTTTGGGGATAGTGCAACTATTTGATCTTTACCCGTTAAGTTATCAGGTATTAAAAGTACTGAGCGTGGCCTATCTGTTGTATCTTGCTTACAAAATTGCCATTTCAGGCTCGGACATTGAAAATCGCACCTCAAGGGTAAAACCCATGACCTTTGTGCAGGCGGTGTTGTTCCAATGGGTAAACCCCAAGGCTTGGACCATGGCACTGACAGCAATTAGTGTGTACGCACCCTCTAAGAGCTTAGCAGCCGTTGTATTGGTGGCCTTAGTTTTTGGTGCTGTCAACTTGCCTTGCATTAGTTCCTGGGCCGCTTTGGGGCAAAAAATTCAGAGTTTTTTGACCAATCAAACACGCTTGAGGCTATTTAACTTTAGTATGGCAACCCTGTTGGTTTTATCCCTTTATCCCGTGCTGTTATAAAACGCAGGCAGGGCGATCAGCAGGATGTTTTGCCTGAGGTGTTTGGTATTGGCGTAGCTGGTTCATCTTCAGACTATTTTGCATAACACAGGGCGAGCATTTTCTGGTTATACATTACTGCGTAGTCGTGCATTTTTGAGCGTAGAGGAAGTTCATTTGGCGTTGATATTATATCACCGGTACCTTTGACTACCCGATAGCCGCAATGCAGTTCGAGTTCGCCCAGGGGGTAAATCGTCAAGTCTATACCCGGCAGGGAAGTAACTCTGCCAGCAAACGCCAACAACCGTCTATCTCCGTTTTGACTTGCTTGTTGCGCGTCTTGCTCAGGATCAGCATGTAGTACCCACGTTAGGGGGTGTTGGCTGTCAATGGCACTGGGTTGCGCCTCACCGGCCTGAAGTTGAGCGTTCGGGCCATGTTGTCCGGTGCAACCCGCTAATACAAAGCCTATCAGGCCCACGGCGAGAATAACGTGCGAGTAATGAGGTAATTTAATCATACGTTAACCTGCCTGCTTGGCCACATCACTGCTTTTTTGCGCCACAGCAACCAAAAACCCAGCAGCCAGTAGCTGGCATAACCTAAGGCGCCGCCGCTGCTTTTGGGCTTGGAAGGGGTCGGCATGGCCACTGGCGTTGCGACTGTTGTAACCGTTACCGTGGCGGTGCTGGTTAGTTGCTTGTCACTCACAGTGTAACTAAAGCTTTCGCGGCCAACGAACCCGGTTTGCGGCTGATAACTGATCTGGTTGGTGTCAATCGATACGCTAGCATTACCGCTGTAATTAACGGCACTGATGTTAAGAGTATCACCGTCGATGTCAGTATCGTTGGCCAATACGTTGAACAGGGTAGGGGCACTGTCCTGGTTAAGAGTAAACATATCTTGTGCGGCACCGGGTGCATCGTTAACCGGGGTAACACTTATCTCTAAGGGGAATATCCCAGAGTCTACTATGCCGTCATTGACCGTGGCAGCAACCGACAAAACACCGTTAAAATCCGCATCGGGCACAACGGTGATACCGTCCGCACCTACGCTGTAGTGGTTGCCGTTTTCAAGGAACAAGGTGAAATTTTCCGGGTAACTTGAATCAGGATCACTAACTTGCAACGCTGCCAAGGTGATGTTCAAAGAGTTGTCTTCCACTACTGTTAAGGGAAGCTGGCCAGTGATAACGGGCGCCACAGGATCCGGACCCGGTTCAATGGTAAAATTTCCCTTATTGAGGCTATAAAATACATTGTCGTGACATAATACTTGTAAGCGCACTTGGCTGCTGGCTGAGTTAGGCACACTTATGGCTTGCTCACCGTCGTTGGGTGTATCGCTGAGTACTAAACTGTCAAACAGATTGTCGCCGTCCAGATCCAGGCGAATGTCCACAGTTTGACAGCTAACCGGTGCCAGTTGGGTGTCTGCTGTGTCCCATTGCACAGTTTGCAGGGTATTGCCCTGCCAATTTGTGCCGGCGGCGGGTACAAGTACCGCAAAATTCACCCCGGTATCGATTACCTCCAGAACAACATCTGCGGTGTTGACTCCACCTTTACCATCTTTAACCGAAACCCTGAAGTTTAGTTCTCTATTGGTGCTGGGGTAGGCTTCGCCGAAACTTACCTTATCAGCTACCACATCGCTCAGTTTTGGAAAATAGCGAGAAGGCTGGGCGGTGCCCGGGTAAGAGCGAAACAGCGGATTGGCACCGTTATCGGTTTGCATTTCTTGTGCTGAAGTGGTGCTTCCAAATAAACCTCCGCCGTCCAACTGTTCCCAGTTGTAGCTCAGGTTGTCGCCATCTTCATCGCTGGCCTGGGCAGTTAATACGAAGGGGGTATTGGCGGGGATACTATAAACACTGGTCGCCAGCACAACCGCAGGCGCAGTGTTATTTAATGAACTGCTGGCGGCGCAGGTGCGACCGAAGCCGTTTTCTGTGTAGTTGAGGATCTGCTCAATCGAACCGGCATGAAAATAAGGATCGCTGCTGCTTTGCAAATTCTGCTCACCACATACGCCGGAATACGACATGATGGTCGAGCCGCTACCAGGCTCAAAGGCCGTGTCGGGGTTACGCTGGTCAGCGACACAGTTATTTTGATCTTGGGCATTATAGGTATGTTTGGCACCCAACTGGTGGCCAAGCTCATGGGTTACCAAATCGATGTAAAAGCGCTCCCCTCTAGGGTTGCTGTTGCCGCTATAACCTTGGGCTTTCACGTCGTTATTACATACCGAGGGAACAACAGCCAACCCGCCCGGGTTAGTGCCCAGCAAATGGCCGACATCGTAGTTTTCAAACCCAATTTTGTCATCTAACAGTTGCTGATTCGTCTCGATATCGGCGGCCTGATCACTGTTGGTGTAAGGATCAGTTTGTGCATCCACAAAAATAATGTCGTTATTGTCAACCAGCTCAAATGCTATGGCCAGATCCGCCAGCAATATCTGGTTAACCCGATTGACCAGGCTGACCATCTCAGCCACGGCATCGGCTTTACTGCCACCCACTTTGGCGGTGTATTCGCCTGTGGCACTGAGAGCTAGGCGATAAGTACGCAGGGTTGCTCCGGTGGATTTTTGCAGGACAACTGCTTTGGTTGAAGGCCCCGTGGCACTTGCTGAAGCAAACAGCGTATCGTTATCTAATGAGAGATCATCAGAGGCAATGGAATCCTGGTAGTAATAACTGATATACAGGGTCGGGTCATCCTGGTAAAGGGCTGAGAGTAAAACCCACTGATCTTGCTGGCGAAACAATCCGGACAATCCTTGGTGGGTGATGCTAAACCGCCCGACATTTTGTGTTTGGCCCAGTTCGTAACCCTCAAACGACATCATCGCCGGGTAACGCGCAGCCAAGGCTTTTGACATCACCGGAGAAGGGCTCAAGACAAACTCCTTGGTGCCCCCTTCGGGTAAAGGAACCGGCAAAGTGAATGTGGCGGTTTTATCCGCGAAGCGCCGCTGCAGGGCGGCAGGGTCGACCTTGAGATAATTCCCGCGACTGGCAGCGATTTTTGCCCGAGTTTGATCCCCTAACTTGGCTTGTGGTGCAGAAGTCCACAGTTCAGATTGGGCGGCGTAGCTGAACATGCATACCGGTACGGCAAGTCCGTATAAAGCGAGACTAACGACAACTCGGCGTATTTTACAGCGTAAATGCATAAACTTCCTCGAAATGATGAACCCAGTAATATACATGAAACTAGGGGGCTTAGGGGCAAGAGACCTGTTTCAGACCGACAAGTTGAGCAAGGGTACTGTTTATAAACTTCGCTTGCTATCCTTTTGGTCTCAATGGGCCGAGTAATTAATGACTCTATTGGGGATACGGCGAATGTCACCTGTTGGATCTGTTTTTGTTCACTTAAGGCAAAATCGAGACCGAAGATACGGCGCACAGGAAGTTCTCCTTTGCACAGTCTACACGGGGGACTGCTTCAACTGAGATCATTTCGTTGGCAAATATTCAGTTTCTTAACGTGCATAAAGCAGTTATCTTGGCAGTTATCATCACCTATGCCTTGGCTTACCTAATCGATGATGATTCATGGTATGAGGCGCGTACGTCAACGAGAAAATATAGCATTGGCTAAACATACAAAACCTCAAGAACAGGATTTACGCTGGTGGCAAACCCATTGCCCAAGTTGCCAGCGTTTCAGATTAATCGGCTTGTGGGCTATCATAGCGTTTATCCTGTATTTTGTTATTTGGGCATGAAGAAGTATTTATGCAAGAAGTGATTCAAATTCGTGCGGCGGCAAAACGCAACGTGCTTGCCAGCTTCTTATGCGGAGCGGCAGGCCTGTTAGTGTCCATGGCGATATTTAATTGGCTGCCGGAGCGCTTTTTGTTGGTGGGGATTTTTGTGACCAGTGCTTCCCTGGTGGCTTTATTGATCGCCTGGTTTAAATTTCGTGAGCCGGTTTTTAGCATCGAAATCTCCCGCGACTACGTGCGTTACCTGCACCGCCGAGGCCATTGGCAAATAAGCTGGGACAATATCCAGCGCATCGACGTGCCCAGGGCCCCGCGTAACATGCAGCTAGAAGATTTAAGTCTGGTAGGGATCAAGTTAAAGGACTATGCCCCGTTTTTAAGCTCCACCCCTTTGCGCCTAATGACTAATATATTGATGGAGCAGCGGCCTTTGCTACTGCTCGGAGATCAGCAAAATTCTGCGACCGGCGGCAGTTACACGAGTGATCTTATTGAAGATGACAAATACAAATACCCTGACGGCACGGTCATCAAAGGTATTCCGGCCATGCTCGCCAACCGTATGGGCAAATTGCGCCAACGCCTGGGTTACGATCTGTATATCAGTGTGGCGGAACTTGATCGCACTGAGCTTGAGTTCGTCCAGTTACTCAGGGAGTGTCAGCAGCATGTGGCCAGTACGCCAAATTAGTGGTGGTTTGGGCGCAGAGGACATCAGCGAGGTATACAAGGTAAATTTGTTGGGGTATGTAATTAACCGTTTGGAGGTAATAAAAAGCAGCGTTTGGAATAACATAAGTGATCTTTCTGGTATACTCAGTCAACAACGTTTCTCATTCTTAATACTTAACCAGTCGATTTATAGGTAGTCAATATAGTGCCAAAATTCCATATACTTCACTCCAAAAATGCGATTTCGGTGAGTTTCGATGAAAACTGGGATCATCAGTCACATGCTGAAAAGTTTGGCGAAAAGTTACTGGTTTGTAGCGAGAAAATGCATTCAGGCCCCTGGGCATTTATCGATGACATCAGGAATTGGTCAGTCAAAACGCCTAAAGAAATTGACTTGTGTATCAATCTGGCCATTGAGTTGAGCCAAAAAGGGTTAACCCATTGTGTTGTTTGTGTGGATGATAATGCGCTGTCTAAATGGATGATGCATAAAATTGTCCCCAATGAGATCAAAATAGTGTTTTTCCCGGATATAGCCCAGTGTAATGCATGGGTACAAATGCATAATTTTGAGGTACCTGAATTACCCTCTCACGAGATAGCAGGCTAATTTTTTCAAGGGGCATATTATCTATGCCCCGACATAATTTTGTCGTTAACCCTTAGCTGGGGGCCTGGTCTAGTGGTCAGTTTGACTGGATTTTTGGTGTATCCTGGCAAAAAGGCACTGCCGGTAATCCAGCCCTGTGATAAAAGGCGGCGTAGGGATTATTCGCCCATGTTTATTGTACTTGTGTCGGTTTTTCGATCTGGGGATGCCAGAGAATTATGCGGTTATTTTCCAGTTTAGCCTTTGCCATACGTAATGACGATTTCACTTGCGATAGCAAATTTGCAGTGTTTAGTATCCCTCAGTAACAATCCGTCAGCCTTGTGTTTGAAACTACTAAATAGCCGAGGCTTGGGCTCTACATGAAGCCAATGTAATAATGTTTGAAACTCATTATTTATGCCGAACAGTCTGCATCTGATCTGACCTGCACCAATGTGTCATCTATAGCCACTCGATGATACTGGGAAAAAGGAAAAATCACCCCGCCCCCTTATTCCCAGCTATTTTACTGGTTTTACTCATTAGTTGATTTGATATCGCTTTTAAAGAGCCGTATTCTTTTGCTCATATTAAAAAGATTGATGTGTGAACCGTTTGCCTTTAAACAAAACAACAAAGCTTGAAAAAACCGCGTTATTACTGTGCGTTAGTTTATCTGTTATCGCTTTTTTATTTCCTAAGTTGCTTACTGCTCACTTACAACCTGTTATTAACCAGCTTTTAAGCTACTTGGGCTCGCCATTTTTTGTACTCGTTAATTTGTTGCTCGTTACTGTAATTGCAATTGCGATAAGCCCGTTAGGGCAGCGTAAAATTGGTGGCGAACATGCAAAAATTGAATTTGAGTTGTTTGGTTGGCTCTCAATGCTATTTGCAGCAGGTATGGGATCGGGGCTTATTTTTTGGGGCGTTGCCGAGCCTGCGCTTCATACAATTCACTCACCTTTAAAACAAAGCTTATTTCCAAATCCACAAACGAGCGGCTTAGCATTAACCTTGGTTAATTGGGGCGCGCATGCATGGGCGCTTTATGCGGTGTTTGGTTTAGTGCTGGGCGGACTAAGTAGCAACAGTGGCAAGGCGGGCGATATTAGTGCGCCGGTTATAAGTGCAGCCAAAGGTGTAATAAATCGAGCCTGGCAAGTAAAGTTAGGTTTCGGCGTTAAATTAGTGGCGATTTTTGCCATATTTTTTGGCGTTGTTGGCACAATTGCAAATTCAACGTTGCTACTGCGTAAAGGATTAGCATTAAAGCTAGGTGTTGAATCTGCTTTACTATCGGGCTTTATAATTATTAGTTTGATTGTGATTTTATATACGTTGTCGGCAAAGTTAGGGCTTAAAAAGGGTATTCAAACACTGAGTAAATTAAACGTGTATTTAGCGTTCTCGCTCATTATTTGGCTGCTAATGTTTGTGCCCATAAAGCCCGTTATTGAAATAGCCATTGGCGGCACTTGGGATTACATACAACTTATTACAACCGGTACTTGGCAATTTGCTAGCCAACTTAACGATCCTGAGTGGGCGAATGGCTGGACTTACAATTACTACTTTTGGTGGTTAGCATGGGGACCATTTGTGGGAGTTTTTTTAGCAAAAATAAGCCAAGGTCGGCCAGTATGGCAGTATATTTTAGGTGTTGTACTCGTGCCAACACTCGTTACTATTGTATGGTTTAGCGTGTTTTCTGGCTCTGCTATAGCGTGGGATACTACTCATCAAAGTGGAATTTTAGAGGCAATAAAAGCAGATTACACCCAAGGTTTATTCGTATTTTTTGAACAACTAGGTTGGCAGGGCGCTGTACTCATTTGGGCAAGCTTATTGCTGCTATTAATTTTTGTGGCCACTTCTGCTGATTCGGCGATATTGGTTATACGCCAGTTAAGTGGCGCTAATGATACACAGCCATGGAGCTTGTATGGCTGGTCCTTTGCATTAGGGCTGTGTGCTTATGTGTTATTAGTACAAAACAATGAGCCATTAAACAGAAGCGTGGCTATTATCGGCGCTTTACCATTTTTAATTATATTTTTGCTGCAACTGCTTGGATTTGTTAAAGAGTTTATAAAAGAGCTATCGCTTGATTAGTCAGAATTAATCGGGGGCAGAATGACCTTAATGTCTCCTTTGGAGCTAACTCTCTATTAACCCAGTAGGGGCGACTATAGAACGCTCGAAGTAGCCCCACAGCGTTCGTTTGTTCGTGCCAATTGCAGACATACGCTACTTGATTTACAACGTATTTTGCACTTGGGCTTTGCTTCCATAGCGGACGGTCAGGCTGTCAGACATTTACTTTAGAAACTGCCAGTTGCCAGGTACCTAAAGGCAGTATTGTCTCAAATCAGTTCTGTTGTAGAGATCAGGGATAGCGTTTAACCACTGAAGACTACGATTATTACTGATCCTCAGACTAGCCGTTTGCTATATATAAAACGCCAAGATGATTTTTTGCAAAGGTGAAAGCTAAAACGTAGAAACAGGAAATTAAATTCAGCTTTGCAGGTAATTGGTTAGAGCAAAAACCGATTATCAGTGCAGATTTGGAAAGGGGATCAGGCTATCTAGCAACATTGGATATTGAGCTGAGCTACGAATAATAAAACCTAGGTAGTGACTAAAAACAGGCCAAGTGGCCTGCTTTTAAGTTCAATCAAATTTATGCATTAGACGCCTGATAAATGCTATCGATCGACTCATTGATGGTCGACTCAAATTCATCGTCAGACATAAGCGCGAAGAGCTCTTCAGATAACGCTCTTGAAAAACTCGCAATCATACCTTTGTTTTCCGATAATAGGAGGTTTGCTTTTTCACGACTATAGCCGCCAGACAATGCAACGACTTTCAAAACTCTGGGGTGAGTAATCAATTGATCGTAAAAACCAGCAACTTTGGGCAGAGTTAACTTCAACATCACCTGTTGATTATCGGGTATTGCATCCAATTGCTTCAACAATTCTCCACGAAGTAACAGTTCCGCAGCGCCTTTTTCTGGACTATAAATATCAATCTCAGGTTCAATAATCGGCACCAAACCCTTGGCTAATATCTGCGCACTAACGGCAAATTGTTGAGCAACGATTATATGAACGCCACTATAATTTGCCAATTTAATGAATGACCGCATTTTGGTGCCAAAGACTTTTTTATCGACCGCTTTGTCTAACGAATCATTCAAGCCGCGAATTGGCTTCATCAATTGAACCCCGTTATGTTCGTCTTCTAAGCCTATATCTACCTTCAAAAACGGCACAATTTGTTTTTTTTGCCACAGATAATCTGAAGAGGCGAGCCCTTCGATTTCCCTGTCTAAGGTGTTTTCGAACAGAATTGCGCCTAAAATTCTATCTCCAGAAAAGGCTTCGCTAGTCATAATGCGAGTACGCATTTCATGCACTTTTGTAAACATTTCTTCATCACCAGAATATCGATCTTCTGGAATGCCGTATAGTCTCAACGCTCTTGGTGTACTGCCGCCGCTTTGATCTAAGGCTGCAATAAAACCTTTTTCAGTTTGTATCTTTCTTAACATTTCTAAGCGAACTTGTGATGTCATTGAGCGCTTTCCTTATTCGGGTAATTGTAGGTACACAGGTTAACTCTTAGCGCGGCCTTCTAACATTGCCACTGCCGGTGATAATGCACGTCAGACGGTCACATATTCGGATCCGAGCAGCTGATTAGACCGAAGGATAGGCGTGCTTACCAAAGATACTTTGATCTAGGCTCCCCCCAAACCGTTTAAGTTAACTGTATAACCTTTTAACAGTTGCTGCATATTTTGCAACAACTGAATCTTTGTTGAATTCAACGCTTACAAGAGAGCCAACCGATGCTCCGCTTATCGCCCTGACTTGAGAGTCAGACATAGCTAGATCTAAGGCTAGTTCAGCATTTAAGGGGTAAAGTGAGTTCTTTAGGACATTTTTTTTAAAATGTGTAGCTGAACCTAAATATTATCCATAGGACTTTGTGTATTGCCAAATTTAGTCCCAATCACATGTGTATATATTTCGGTTGTTTTAACATCAGCATGACCAAGTAAGTCTTGAACTGTTCGAATGTCAGCACCACTACGTAAAATCTGGGTTGCAAATGAATGACGCAGTGTATCGGGGCTAACTCGTTTTTCGATATTAGCCAACTTAGCGGCTAATGCAATACTGCGCTGAATTTGCTTTTGGTTAATATGATGACGGCGGTAAAACTGGGTTTCTGGATCAATACTGAGGTTTGCAGCGGGAAACAGATATTGCCAGCTAACGTTTTTGTTAGCCCCTTGATATTTTAACCGCAAAGCATGTGGCATCCAAACGCCTGCGAACCTATTATCTTGCAAATCCAGCGCTAAATATTGTTTCACCCTGGTTACTTGCCTGTGTAACGCAATGGTCAACTCGGTTGCTAACGTCACTACACGGTGTTTCCCGCCCTTACCATTCCAGATCCGCAAGCAATGATAGTCAAAATCAATATCTTTCACCCTCAATCGTGTTGCTTCCATCAAGCGTAGCCCACTGCCATAAAGCAGACTAACCGCTAGATGATAGTTACCAGGGGTTTTTGCCAGCAATCGTTTTACTTCATCCACAGTTAATACCACAGGCAACTTCTGTTGACGTTGGCTGCGCACAAAATTCAATTTCAAATCCAGCGGACGTGCAATAATAGTCTTATATAAAAAGCTCAAAGCATTAAGTGCACTAGCCTGGGTTTGGGCTGCGACATGCCTTTTACTCACCAGATAATTTAAAAATGATTCAACATCCTGATCACTGAGCTGAGCCGGATGTTGGTTATGATGAAAGTGAATGTAAAACTTTATCCAATGCAAGTAAGTTTCAATGGTGCGCTTGGCATAGAGCTTTTGCTGCATAGTTTCGATAATATGTTGTAAAAAAGGTGAAGTTGACATGGTCAATCCCAATAAATAATTACACTGTATGTATAGCCAGTAGTTGTGGGTTTGTCCAATAACAGCAGATCGGGTACAGTTTAGGGTAATCTTACAAGTGTATTTTGCAAAAAGTTGAAAAAAACTATATAAAAGAGAAACATGAGAGCGGTGTAAAAATCTGCTCAAGATTATATTGGACAAAATGGCGTGTTTAAACACCCCGTTTTGTCGTTAACTAAATTGTTAGAGGTTACTTAAATGAAAGGGATTTTTTTTACATTTTTAATAGTACTTCTAAGTGGCTGTGCTTCATATTTAGATAACTTAGATCCTAGCGGAGCTGCCGTTCGTTACGGTTGTAGTTACACTGATGGCCACTTTAGTAAAGATGGTAACTTTGTTTCTGGTGGGTACAGTTGTCCTAAGTCTACGCCAAGCTCCTATCTAAAAAGTAATGGTTGCACTTGGGTAAATAGTTATTATCGTAAAGATGGAACTTTTGTATCAGGCCACACTAGGTGCAATGTACCAAAATATTCAAGTTCTAAATCTGGCTCTAATTGTCATTATGTTAGTGGCTATTACCGTAAAAGCGGAACTTATGTAAAAGGCTATACGCGGTGCAGGTAACCTCTAACAAAAACATTAACTGGAAAATTACTCGCTGGGCTACGCCCAAAACGCGTCGTATTTTCCAGTTATATTAAGCGTTATATGTTTATCGTAGTCTGCTATTAGCAGATATTTAAATAAAGGAAGGTAATGAGATGTTTACACATGTAGTCCTAGGCACAGACAATATTCCAGAGACGAAAGCTTTTTATGATGCTGTTTTAGGTACAATTGGAATAAACGGCGGTATGGTAAAACCAAATGGAGATGGACGTGTTATCTATTCAGCTAATGGACAGTTTTTTGTTATAACAAATCCGGTAAATGGCAAAGAAGCTACCTTTGGAAATGGCTCAACTATTGGCTTTAAAGCAGAGTCAAAAGCTCAAGTTGATGAATTTTATAAAGTAGCCTTAGAAAAAGGTGCTG
Source organism: Paraglaciecola sp. IT1134 (assembly GCF_058068185.1). NCBI lineage: Bacteria > Pseudomonadati > Pseudomonadota > Gammaproteobacteria > Alteromonadales > Alteromonadaceae > Paraglaciecola > Paraglaciecola sp. IT1134. Next base: position 609,117 of record NZ_CM176486.1, read on the forward strand.
TAAGTGAAACCGTCCCCGTTAAAAAAAATAACGGCGCATTTGATCTTTATGTTGCACATGTTCGAGACTTAACTGGAAATAAATTATGTATCAGTTTTATGTTATAAATTGCATAAAGCATCGAAGTCAAACGTATAACAAGTTGCTCAAAAGGACTAAAACAGTTTGCTCGTTTTTTGCAAAGAACCGCAAAAAAGCTAGCCAACCATTTTAGCCTCTTAGCAAGGCGTTAGGCAAAAGGAGTAATCATTGCGAGTCTCTATTTCAAAAAATCGCAGTAGCCTTGAGAGTGGAGATGAGTATTTTGTTCTCAATAGTGATTATTTTAGTGAGTATGTCGATGAAGAAGATTTTAATTGTCGTAAATCTATACGTGTAGAGCATGCGTTTCATGAAAATTGGTTTGAGGGTGATGATAAATTCCTTCCACCAATTCTTTATTTTAATAAAGGGAAAATCCAATTTATTAATGGTCGTCATAGAACAGCTCTATTGTTTGAGTATCTTGCGGAGATACCTGTGATTTTTCTTTCTCCGGATGCAAAGCCTAGAATTACGGATGAAGAAATAAAGGAGAATATTGGGTTACTTAATAAAATTGCGAAACCAATGGTCGCGGGTCAATGCTTTGAGTTTCCTGATTTTCCGATAAGACATTTAGGGTAGTTGCTTCGAAAGAGTAATTTGCCTAACAAGGCGTTTAAAACGGAACTAAAACAGTGGGTTAAGTTTCGCTTCGCTACACATTATAACCCACAATTTTAGTCCGCTTAACGCGGCGTTAGTAGTTTTATCAAGGATGGTCGTAAATTGAAAAAGTTATTCCTTATCATTTTAATTAGTCTTGGTGCATGGCAGTACTTCTCAAAAAGTAGTGTTGCTAATCAACCTATCGCACCTCAAGTTCAACCTGTACAAGTGAAAGTAAAAAAATATGTGCCACCTAAACCCATTTATAAATGCGATGGAAGGCAACATTGTTCACAAATGAAATCTTATGAAGAAGCTAAGTATTTCATTCAACATTGTCCTAATACTAAAATGGATGGTGACAACGATGGTATTCCTTGTGAAAGGCAATTTGGTAGAGGCTAGTAGGATTTCAAACTACTAACAAGGCAATCAACAAGGACACGTAACAGTTGGCTACGTTTCGCTTCGCTACACAATTTTAGCCAACCATTACTTAGCCTGTTATTTGGGCGTTAGTGCGTCAAGGAAGCTTGATGCATCTTGCAGGGTGTAAGTCCCTGTCGGGTAAGGTTTAGCCAGCCACCCGTATCGAGTCTTGCGCATTGCGCGGAGTCTGAGCAAAGGAAGTGCTTTGCTGTGTGAGGACACAATCAGATGAACAACCAATGTGAAGCGTAGACAGAGAATTATATAGGCCATAGGGAATACGTGTTCCTGAAGTGCTGGTATCGCTGGGATAATAAATAAAGTCCTGACTGACGAGGCTTGTAACGCCGTCGAAGTCCACGCAAAGCAACCATTATTCAAGATATTTGAAGCGGCAAGGTTGTGGCGAGTCAGTCCAGTTATCAAGCCGTGGCATGTATAAAGAGATGCATCAGGAACTTGAGAGAGCCAAAGGTGTTCCATAAGGAAATGGTAGGGTAGCTAAGCCACAAGCGAGGCCAACGATGACCCTTCGGCAGTCAGATCAGCCCGTAGTAGTCTGAGCAGGGGAAAGCCTTGTACATGGCGAAGGAGCTGACAGTTATATCAGGTGTTTAGCAGACACATAGGCCGGACAAAGTAGGGCTGGAACCACTATGACAACCGAACTAAACGCCATCACATTTAAATCACAAACCCATCCCCGCCACAGATTTCAGAGCCTATATGGATTGCTAGGTGACGATTTACTGTATCAAAGCTGGGAGCAACTGAATAAACGAGCCGCGCCAGGTGTTGATGGCATTACAGTGCCAACATACCAGCAGTCGCTTGTGGAAAACCTCACACGTTTACGTGTTGCACTGACAACCAAGTGTTATCGTGCGAATGACATTAAACGTGTCTTCATCCCAAAAAGTAATGGCAAGCAACGCCCATTAGGACTTCCAACGGTTGATGACAAGCTTGTGCAGCAAAGCGTAAGCCAGATACTGCAAAGTATCTGGGAAGCGGATTTCTTGCCAAACAGCTATGGATACCGACCGCAGAAAAGTGCTCATCAAGCGGTACACAGCTTGGCGTTAAATCTCCAGTTTAAAGGCTACGGTTATATTGTAGAGGCGGATATTAAAGGCTTCTTCGATAACATTGACCATGACTGGCTGATGATGATGCTCAAGCAGCGCATTGACGATAAAGCACTATTGAGCCTGATTGGACAATGGTTAAAAGCACGGATAAAAGCCCCCGATGGGACATACATCAAACCCCAACGTGGCTCACCTCAGGGCGGTATCATTAGCCCAGTGTTGGCTAATATCTATCTGCATTATGCATTGGATCTATGGTTTGAGAAGAAAGTAAAACCTCGCATGCGAGGCAGAGCCATGCTGATCCGCTACGCGGATGATTTTGTGTGCGCGTTTCAATATGCCAATGATGCAGAGCGATTTTACCGAGTGCTACCAAAACGGCTAAAGAAGTTCAAACTTGATACCGCGGCGGAAAAGACCAGTCTATTAAGATTTAGTCGATTCCAACCAAGTAGTAAGCGGCAGTTTGTCTTCTTGGGCTTTGCATTTTACTGGGGAGTGGATGTAAATGGTAAACCAAGACTACGGCGACGAACTGCAAGCAAAAAGCAGCAAACCAGCCTTAGCGAATTTTACCAGTTCATCAAATCCAAACGCTCGCAAAAGCTAGCGATGTGGTTGCCTCAATTAAAACGTAAACTGACAGGGTTTAGAAATTACTTCGGTCTGCCTGACAATAGCCGCAGTGTGAGCAAGTTGTACAACTATGTATTGCATAGTCTGTACAAATGGCTGAACAGACGCAGTGGTCGTCGGAGTTACAACTGGAGTAATTTTAAGAAGATGCTAGAGTATTTCCAAATACAGAAGCTACGAGTTAGCAAAAGAGTGATCAATGTTGACTGGTACTAAGATGGGCGTGATTTACACGCGTGAACATATAACTGAAGAGCCGGATGCGGTAATTCCGCACGTCCGGATCTGTGTGGGGTCGGCTCAGTAATGGGCCGCTCTACCACGATTGCCTTACAAGGAAGTCATGGATATTAAACTAGTCGTTGCATTAATAGGAATCTTGGGTGTTGGTGCAAGTGCAATTATTCAATATTATTTAGGCCGTCAAAATGAGAAGAATAAGAAGGTTATTGAAATTCGTACTCAAGCCTATTTAGACTTATTGAATAGTGTTGCTGAAATAGCATCTTCCTCAAAACATGGTAAAAGTCGAAACTTAGAACAATTGAAAATGCTCACCCAAGCTAAATCAAGAGTCGCTCTCGTGGGAAGTGTTAGTGTTATTCGCGAACTACATGAGTTTTTCACTAAATATGGTGTATTAGATTCAGATGAAGCATTTAGGTCGTTCACTAATATAGTATTGGCAATGCGTGAGGATTTATCTGGGAAGAACAATGTCTCGGCTCATGTTCTTTCTGAGACATTGTTTGGTAGCAATAACCATGCATAACAAGCGCAGTCAATCTGACAGTCTCAAACTGTCACCTTTTGTGCAAAAATACGCACAAAAATCGCCAATTTAGCCTGCAGTTGCTGCGGGCGTTATAGCGACTTTGCTTTTCCGATTATTATTTAGTTGCCGCGTAGGGCTTTGGCTTATCAGTTTATGGCAAGCTAGTCCTATTTTGGGTGCTCGCCCGTTCACTTTTCAATCATCACACTTTAAATCTTTCTCGCGCGATAATGTGCATTTTCTCAAAGCTAAATGCATAATTTCATTGCGGTTTTGACCAAGGGTAGTTTAAGGTGGGGTAATAATTCTAATCATGTTGTTGTGTTAACAGGGCAGGCGGCATAGCCGCGATAGTTTACCGTTAACGCAATAACAAACGTATGTTTCGGACACATACTCGTTGGCTGAGGCTCGTACCTCGCAACTTTTGCCAGCAAGTATGTGCCGTAAATACGAAGCGTTATGTGACTCAGGAGAGTTCATCTGAAATTTACAATGATATACGGTCCTTCTGGGATCGGAAAAGAAAGTGTTGGACGTGAACTTGCTAAAAGAAATGGCTGGCATGTCTTTCCGCAACATCTTGCTTTTGATGTTGCGTGCGCTGTAATAGGATTTGGCAACGATGGTTTCGAGGCTTATCAACGTAAAATTTGTCTAGATGCTTTTCAAACACTTTATGAAAAAAAAGTTAAAGGCGTTGTTTTTACTTTCTGCTATGTTCACCCCTTTAGTAATTACTTTGTCGAAGGCCTCTTAGAGTTTCTAAATAAACCTGAAATAGATGCAAATTTTGTACGGTTATCCTGTGATTACAAAGTACATGTACAACGAGTCACAAATACAGGTCGCAAGAATACAAACAAAATTCAATCAAAAGAATATCTCGACGATTATTTAGAAAGGTTTGACTTCTCAGTTGATATACCCAAAGTGAAAACATTGCACATTGATAATACTGCAATAACCATTAAAGAATCAGCAATTGAAATAGAGAGAAGTATCGTCACATAACAAGCTGTTCAAGCAGGACAAATAACAGTTGGCTGGTTCCGCTCCGCTTCACATTTTAGCCAACTACAATTTGCCCCTTAACAGGGCGTTAGGTTTATTTGAGTTCTTGAGGCGTTAGGTTTATTTGAGTTTAGGTATTTTATGAGCATTAAAGAAAGAGTATTAAAAAGCGAATTTAATTTTTCAGAATTTGTCGACATCTTGACTAGAGATGGATACGTTACAGAGTATGATCAACCAGAATGTTGTTCACTCGCCACTCCAGTTATGGAAAAAACATCAGCTCTTCAGAGTGAATTTAATGAGCTATTTGAATTTTTCTACCCTCGTGAAGAAAATAACGTAAATCTACATTGCATAGCTACAAACACCGGTTTTCACTCCCAAGGTGAATATGCATATGCTCTTTACAACGATCATGTTATTTCTAGTGAGGAAGTAGAAAAAGAGCTAATTAAACAGATTAAGCGAAGAGCTTAAACCTAACAAGCAGCTCCACCGGTGAGCTGAGCGTTAGGCTTTCTATCAGCACATCGATAGGTTCACAATCAATAAAAAGGATAAATTATGGAAATTGCAGAAAAAATATTAGATTACCAGCTAACTCATGGTGTTTTCGATAATGCGACATTTCCAGGGACAGAAGGAATTGCTAAGCGTGCAGTAACTCAGGGGTTTAGTACGTTATCACCTAAACAAAAAGTAGTACTTGAGCCATACCTATCTACAACATGTTCAGGTGTCACTGATCCTGGAGGGTATCATAATGGATGTCCGGCTGAGTTAGATGGTGAAACACTGCTAGATGCGTATGAGCGATGCGATGACACAGAATCTTTAGTTTGCGAGGACTGCAATAATGAACAGGCGGATTATGCCCATCAATGGGATAAGATTTCTCGGGAATAAAGCCTAACAAGTTGCTCAAGCAGGACAAAATACAGCTGGTTTTTTGCTCGTGCCTCGCGAATTTTAACCAACTATATTTTGCCTGTTAGCAAGGCGTTATGCAAAAGGAGGCACCGAGTATTGATGACCATCGAAGACTGGGCTAAGAATATCATTGCCAGCGAGTTGAACATGCAAGTTGAAGTCTATGATAATGGCTCAGAGTCGGGAATGTATGATCTTATAATTGGGTCTGTGAGTGCTCCTGAATATGCTATTGAATGTATTGGTGCAGTTGATCCGGTCGCAACCCAAACATGGAACATTGGTCCAGCAAAAGGACCAATGAAAGTTCCTTTATCAAGCGATTGGCTTATTTCAATTAAGAAGTCGTCGAATATTAAATCGCTCAAGCGAAATATTGCTGATGTTATTAGGAAATGTGACAATTTAGGCCTTACAGAATATACGCCCGTTGATTGGCAATTAAGACGCTTCAGCGCAGAAATATTCAAGGTACTAGATGACTTGGGAATAACTTCCGTCCACATGTATCGAGCAACCGGAAGTGGTGATGTTCATTTGACTATGGATGGAGGAGGCGGCGCAGTCAATCAAAGTGGTGATGATGTAGCTTATTGGATTGGAGATTTTTTAAGCAGCGATGATAAAGCGGATGTTGTAAAGAAACTTCGAAACTCTAACGCGAAAGAAAAACATGCTTTTATACCGATTGTTCTTGGTGGTGCGCCTTGGAGTGTTGAATCTTATTTTCTCGGTGAAATGCCTCTTCCCAGTAAAGACCCAAAATTGCCTGAACCCATTACAGGTGTATGGGTTATGTTAAACGGCAAAGGGTTAAGGTACATGAAGAATCAGTGGCATGTATTCAGTTACTAAAGCGCATAACAATCCCAGTCACGGCGACGGCTTTTCCATTGCGGCTCCGCCTCCATTCCAAAGCCGCGCATGCTGCAGGCGTTATGTTTCACGAGGAAGCTGATGTATAAGCAAATCGAATATTACCTAATAAAGTACAGTAGGTTATTAGTTGGAATAGGTTTGATAGTTTCTGCTGCATATCTTCATCAAATAAAAATGGCACAGTGGGAACAAGAAGATCGTGTAAACAGTGCAATTATAGAGGGCTTGAAAAACGAAAGGTTCGATACACAGAAAGCTTTAGAGGCATTGGATGTTGTAATCAAAACAAGCGAGCAAAAAAAAGATACTTTGCAATCTTGTATTCGCATATTAGGTATTGTTGGTTTATTCATCATGTTTTTTACTTTCAGGGTAGAGAAACATAACAAGCAAATTAGCGGTGACACATAAACGTTGGCTGTGTTCACTGCGTTCCACATTTTAGCCAACGTTTATTTAGCACGCTATTTGGGCGTTATGTGTCTATTCAATCTATCGGCTATGAGGTTCTAATTGGCTAACCATAGTAAAAAAATAAATTTGGCTAAAGAGCAATTAGAAGATGCGATAGATATGCTAGTAAATGGAAGATATATATCTTGCTTAACTCTAGCTGGTGCGGCTGAGGAGGTCTTTACTGCTTTAGCTGATGCAAAGCTTGGTAAGAACCCTTTTAACATAATACATGAGTTAATTAACTACGATTTAGCGGTGGAAGGTCATCAACAAATATCTAGAGGTAAATTTCGTAAAGTTAGAAATAGCGCTAGAAATTTGGTCAAGCACCATGATCAAGGTGATGATGAGTCTGTGCATTTAAATAGGTGTGGTCAAGCAGTAGCCACACTTGGTCAGGCAATGATTTCTGCTGATATGTTAGAAGTAAAATACAAAAACAAAAGAAAATATAATGCTTGGTTAAAACAATATAGAGACACATAACAAGCTAATAAATAAGGACAAAAAACAGTTGGCTGTTTTCGTTCCTCAACATTTTAGCCAACAATTTTTTGCCCATTATTAGGGCGTTAACTGCCAATGAGAGTCATGGAAGAATTTAAGCCTAATCACATTCCGAAGAAGACGCGCATTTTCAATGTGATATGGGCGTGCTTCCTTATATTTTTGGCTATATATGGTTGGCTGTCTGGCAGCTTTTATTTTCCTGGTCGGGCTGGTAGTGATGGTGTTACGTTCACCAATTTAGGTTTAACTTTATTCATTTGCGCTTTAATCACCGCTGCAATAAATGCGCTTATGGTAGTTGTAGACCACTACGATAAGCGTAACAATGAAACACAATATAAAATGATTTCTTGGTATCTTAATATCTTTGGTGTCATTGTTATTATCAGCGCCTTTGGTTATCAATATATCCATAGTCAGAAGCCAGTGGTAGTTATTATAAATGGCAGTTAACAAAAACATCATGGTGGGAATTTTACTCGCTGGTAAAGCGCTCCTAAAATCCCCATATGTTAAGCGTTAGCTGTACAAGAGTATTGAGCATGGATTCACAGAAAGAGTATCAAGCAAGGAGAGCTATTTTTATTAAAATTATCCCTACTTGTTTTATTATATTCTTCACTTCTATCCTTCTATCATTTTTTATCAGTGGCTTTGAAGATGTATTATTTATCGTAGGCGTATTAGCTATGGCTATTGCTATAGCAATTCAAATGCTTATTAATAGGTGTCCAAATTGTGGTAAATCTCAATTTGGCACAATAACAATCAAAGGTAGATTAACTCGAACTAGAGGTTGGGTTTTAAATCCGATGTTTTGCCCATGGTGTAAAACAAAACTAAACGAGCCAAGTAAGTACAGCTAACAAGAGACTATGGCGTCAATAGTTAATTTGTAGCCTTTGGCGCTTCCCACATAACCCCATCTCTGAGCATTGAATTTAAGATGACGACCATCTTTCTAATGCACGCGATAATAGCCACTTTCTTGGGTTTACCTGCTGCAACTAATCGTTGATACGTTTCCTTAAATACGGGGTTACTTTGTATCGCTGACATCATAGCCATGTACAAAACAGTCCTGACTTGATGCCTGCCTCCTTGGATTTTCCGCAGTCCTTTATAGCGCCCACTTTCTCGATTCATGGGAGCCACACCGACTAGCGCAGAGGCTTGTTTGTTGGTCATGTAACCTAACTCTGGCAAGTTACTGATGATAGAAGCGGAGGCTATTTTTCCTATTCCTTTCATGCTCTGTAAGATGCAGTTCTTCGCTTGATAATCAGGACAAGACTCTATGAGAGCGACGATTTTATTCTCAATTTTGGTTATCTGGTTTTTGAAAGCGGTGAGAACAGGTTTAATGGTCATGGCGAGTTCTTTCGGCAGGATTTGTAGACGGTTCTTTTCCATCGTTTGCATAACCAATAATTGATTTCGTCTTGCAACTAAATCACTCATAGCCTGCATCGTTTCTGGCTTTAACTGAGATAACTTAGGCTGAATAGCCTCACCATAATGAGCAATTAGTTGAGCATCTAGTTTGTCTGTTTTAGCGCGCTGACCTATTGCCCCAGCAAAGCGTTTAATGTGAATAGGATTAGCCACGACGAAAGGCAAATTAGCGTTCGCACAGGCGACAATGAACGGCATTTCTAATCGGCCAGTCGCTTCAATGACAATGCGCCCAGGTGAATGCTGTTGGATTTTTTTAATGGCTTCTTTAATACCCTTTTCATCGTTAGAAACAGTGAAGTAAATATCGAGAGGGCGGATATAAATATCTAATTGAAGCTTGCCTGTATCGACACCGACGTTAACGCTTTGATTTGTTTTTGTATTTATAATAAGCTAACTCTTGCTTGCATAATGCGGGTTGAGACCCAGTAGACTATTCGAGTGTTTTGCTTGGAGTCCTTCGTGGCGTTCTTTCTTGTTATCGGTCTCTCAACTGAGGAGCCATCAATCAATCGAACTACCACAAAAGAAGGCTTTAGTTGCTGCTAAAGCTTGGGTCTCACTTTACCTCACCCCGATTAATATCAGGATAATTTACATGAGTTATTATCCATACAAGGCAATCAAGTCGGATTCGTAATAGTTGGCTCGTTCCGCTTCGCCCCATTTTAGCCAACTATTACTCACCGCTTATTGCGGCGTTATACGTTTCAATAGTTTGGAGGCAGAATGTTAAAGTGTTTTATTCTAATTCTATTTGTTTTTTCAGGTGTTACTTTAGCTGAAGATCAAATTACAATTTTTGTAAATGAATCAAGTTATTCTTTAGAAGGTAACCCAAAAGAGTTCGATTCAAAGTCTTTGGTACATGAGCTTAAAAATCAAAATGTGAAACGCGTATTATTAGCCGTTGATGTATGTGCTGGACCAGTAATTTTAGCAAACGTGTATGTTGCTCTTAGTGAATTAAATATTTCAAATGTCGACTTAAAAGGTGTTGGCAAGTTAGAAAAAGGCAGTTGTAAAAACGTATAACAAAACAATCAACATCGTTCGCTTTGCTCACTGTGAAAAAAACTCGCTCTCGCTATTTTTTTCACGTTATTGTAGGCGTTATGTTTTTAAGTGGGGGGGAAGATTGAAATTAACTGAATGTCCAAAATGCAAAGAGCCGCAAAAACTTTCGACGCTTTTACTTATCAACAATATGACGAACAAAAAATGCCATAAATGTGAATGTGTTTTGAATTATGATTCAGGAAAGTCTGCGCTGTTACTGGTATCGATTATATTTCCGGTTTTCATACTTGAGCAATTTAAAGATTATCTAGGCGATTGGTATATTGCTCTACTAGTAATTGGTTTTTTTATAGGCATATACTCTTACGTAACAAAAATTCCGTTGGTACAGAAAAACAAAACATAACAAAAACATCATGGTGGGAATTTTACTCGCTGAACAGCGCTCCCAAAATCCCCATATATTAAGCGTTAGTGCGTCAAGGAAGCTTGATGCATCTTGCAGGGTGTAAGTCCCTGTCGGGTAAGGTTTAGCCAGCCACCCGTATCGAGTCTTGCGCATTGCGCGGAGTCTGAGCAAAGGAAGTGCTTTGCTGTGTGAGGACACAATCAGATGAACAACCAATGTGAAGCGTAGACAGAGAATTATATAGGCCATAGGGAATACGTGTTCCTGAAGTGCTGGTATCGCTGGGATAATAAATAAAGTCCTGACTGACGAGGCTTGTAACGCCGTCGAAGTCCACGCAAAGCAACCATTATTCAAGATATTTGAAGCGGCAAGGTTGTGGCGAGTCAGTCCAGTTATCAAGCCGTGGCATGTATAAAGAGATGCATCAGGAACTTGAGAGAGCCAAAGGTGTTCCATAAGGAAATGGTAGGGTAGCTAAGCCACAAGCGAGGCCAACGATGACCCTTCGGCAGTCAGATCAGCCCGTAGTAGTCTGAGCAGGGGAAAGCCTTGTACATGGCGAAGGAGCTGACAGTTATATCAGGTGTTTAGCAGACACATAGGCCGGACAAAGTAGGGCTGGAACCACTATGACAACCGAACTAAACGCCATCACATTTAAATCACAAACCCATCCCCGCCACAGATTTCAGAGCCTATATGGATTGCTAGGTGACGATTTACTGTATCAAAGCTGGGAGCAACTGAATAAACGAGCCGCGCCAGGTGTTGATGGCATTACAGTGCCAACATACCAGCAGTCGCTTGTGGAAAACCTCACACGTTTACGTGTTGCACTGACAACCAAGTGTTATCGTGCGAATGACATTAAACGTGTCTTCATCCCAAAAAGTAATGGCAAGCAACGCCCATTAGGACTTCCAACGGTTGATGACAAGCTTGTGCAGCAAAGCGTAAGCCAGATACTGCAAAGTATCTGGGAAGCGGATTTCTTGCCAAACAGCTATGGATACCGACCGCAGAAAAGTGCTCATCAAGCGGTACACAGCTTGGCGTTAAATCTCCAGTTTAAAGGCTACGGTTATATTGTAGAGGCGGATATTAAAGGCTTCTTCGATAACATTGACCATGACTGGCTGATGATGATGCTCAAGCAGCGCATTGACGATAAAGCACTATTGAGCCTGATTGGACAATGGTTAAAAGCACGGATAAAAGCCCCCGATGGGACATACATCAAACCCCAACGTGGCTCACCTCAGGGCGGTATCATTAGCCCAGTGTTGGCTAATATCTATCTGCATTATGCATTGGATCTATGGTTTGAGAAGAAAGTAAAACCTCGCATGCGAGGCAGAGCCATGCTGATCCGCTACGCGGATGATTTTGTGTGCGCGTTTCAATATGCCAATGATGCAGAGCGATTTTACCGAGTGCTACCAAAACGGCTAAAGAAGTTCAAACTTGATACCGCGGCGGAAAAGACCAGTCTATTAAGATTTAGTCGATTCCAACCAAGTAGTAAGCGGCAGTTTGTCTTCTTGGGCTTTGCATTTTACTGGGGAGTGGATGTAAATGGTAAACCAAGACTACGGCGACGAACTGCAAGCAAAAAGCAGCAAACCAGCCTTAGCGAATTTTACCAGTTCATCAAATCCAAACGCTCGCAAAAGCTAGCGATGTGGTTGCCTCAATTAAAACGTAAACTGACAGGGTTTAGAAATTACTTCGGTCTGCCTGACAATAGCCGCAGTGTGAGCAAGTTGTACAACTATGTATTGCATAGTCTGTACAAATGGCTGAACAGACGCAGTGGTCGTCGGAGTTACAACTGGAGTAATTTTAAGAAGATGCTAGAGTATTTCCAAATACAGAAGCTACGAGTTAGCAAAAGAGTGATCAATGTTGACTGGTACTAAGATGGGCGTGATTTACACGCGTGAACATATAACTGAAGAGCCGGATGCGGTAATTCCGCACGTCCGGATCTGTGTGGGGTCGGCTCAGTAATGGGCCGCTCTACCACGATTGCTTACAATCTAAATCAAGGAGTCGATTTGAAATTTTTTATATCAATAATTATTGTTTTATTTTCTTCGTATACATTAGCTGCGAATGAAAATATCAATTTAGGATCTGGTAAATTCACAATTGAAGGTGGTAAGGGGCACGCAGAAAAAAATATTGATATTTATTATCATTTACCTAATTCCTATGATGAAAACACTAAAGTACTTATTGTTATTCCTGGAGCAGGAAGAAATGGATGGAGCTATCGTGACTCATGGGTTGAAGCCTCAGAAAAACACAATGTATTGATTTTATCTCCTAGTTATTCTGAAAAGCTTTATCCGAGGTTCTGGAATTACAACATTGCAAGAATGCTATCTGATGTAAAAATCAATAAAGCTAAAAGTGCAATAGAAAGCTATACAGTTGTTTCTGATTCCAATGAATGGATTTTTAGTGATTTTGATCGGGTCTTTGATTACTCCGTTTCTAAACTTAGCTTAACAGCAAAAAATTATGACATGTTCGGTCACTCTGCTGGTGGTCAAATATTACATCGTCTTGCTTTATTTGATTTAAAAAACAAAGCAAATCGAATCTTAGCGTCAAATTCTGGTTGGTATACAGTTCCGACTTTCAAAGAAAATTTTCCTTACGGTCTTAATAAAGGCGTTTCTACGCGAGAAAAAATAAGTTCAGCTTTTAAATCTAAGCTTACTCTTTTTCTCGGTGAACTAGACAATGAGCATGAAACTCGTGGGCATCTTGTAAGAAACCCACAATTGGATATTCAAGGCACTTATCGCTTAAGTCGTGGAAAGCACTTTTTCAAAAAATCAAAAGAATTAGCTTCTAATCTTAATGTTAAATCCAATTGGAATATCCATGTAGTTCAAGGTGTTGGACACGATTATAAAAATATGGGTAAAGCAGCTGCGATATACCTATATTCCGAGTAGTGTAAGCATAAATCGGGTAGCCGGAGGTCTCTAACCTCCAGCCCCCACAACACCCTGCACCGAAGCGTCGGCCCGGACGCCTCCGCACAGGGCGTTTCACTTAGGATAGTGAAGCGAAATCCAACCATCACGTAACGAATAAAGCCCTTCGGATTTTAAGTAATCAAGTGACAAAGCCTGATTGATCCCAGGGGATTTCGCACTGCGCCATGGTCCTTTGCTGGTGATGCCACAGGCAACTGCTGCTTGTACTCGCACCCGAGCGTCGGACCGTCCTAATCTCATTAAATTCCTTACTTTGGTACGTGGCTTACGCCACTGCCGCCAATAAGCCATTCTGACTCTGCGCCTGATCCAATGATCCAGATCGACACATCGTTGATAGCCATTAGCGATACCAAAGTAGTTTATCCAGCCGCGTAAATATTGGCTGATTTTAAAGAGTTGGTAGCGCATGGACACGCCCCAGTTACGGTTCGTTAATCTCCGGACTTGCTGCTTAAATGTCTGCATCACCAAAACCTCGAAAGTGGGTGGCAACGGATGAGCAATAATAAAATGGTCGCACTCTATGCTCGCGTATCATCAGACCAACAGGCTAAAAACGACAATGTTGGGAGCCAAATTGACTTACTAAAAGCGAAGATTGAAGCCGATGGAGAAACCCTCATTGAAGACATGATGTTTGTCGATGCGGGGATCAGTGGAGCTACCTTAATTCGCCCTCAACTGGAGAGACTCAGAGACGCCGCTTCTATCGGGATGATTGATTTGCTTTATATCCTTGCACCAGATCGGTTATCACGAAAGTACGCACATCAGGCGCTATTGATGGAAGAATTTGCAGGCTTAGGCATTAAGGTTCGGTTTTTGAATCATGATATCGGCAAAACACCAGAAGATGAAATGCTGCTTCAGATGCAAGGCATGTTTGCTGAATACGAGCGCGCAAAAATCATGGAGCGTAACCGTAGAGGCAAGCTCCACCGAGCTAAAGGCGGCAGCGTCGATGTTCTATCCAATGCCCCCTTTGGCTACCGTTACGTCCGTAAGCAACAGGGTGGGCAAGCAGCTCAATACATCATCGATTTACACCAGGCCACGACGGTGCGACAGATATTTCAGTGGATTGGCGAAGAACGGTTGAGCATAGGCGAGGTCAGCCGGCGTCTAAGTGATGCAGGAATAGAGACTCAAACAGGAAAAGCAAATTGGGATCGGAGCGTGATCTGGGGGATGTTACAAAATCCGGCCTACATGGGCAGAGCCGCCTTTGGTAAGACCAAAACCACAGAGTACAGGGATAGAATTCGTCCACAAAAACACAGCGCCGAAACACCAAAGAAGCCGTATTCAGTATCAAAAGCCAATCAAGAAGACTGGATAGAAATAGCGGTACCTGCGCTTGTTAGTGAAGCGCTATTTTTAACGGTTCAAGATCAGTTGGAAGAAAACAGGAAGCAAGCCCGACAACGCCGTAGAGGCGCTGCCCACTTACTTCAAGGGCTAGTCGTTTGCGGGCATTGCCATTATGCGTATTACGGCAAGAAAATCAGTCCATCGGCAGCTAGGGGTAAGAAAGCCTATGCGTACTACCGCTGCATTGGAACGGATGGTTACCGGTTTGGTGGGCAACGGATATGCGATAACAAACAAATCAGAACAGAAAGGTTAGATGAAATAGTTTGGCAGCAGATGGTCGATCTATTAAATCATCCAGAGCGATTAGAGAAGGAACATGAACGACGTCTGGATTTATTGCAACAGGATAAAAAAGCCAATGAGAAGTACGACACAATAGCGCTGGAAAAGCAAAAGAACCGTTTAGAAAAAGGTCAATCTCGGCTCATTGACAGCTATGCAGAAGGTGTAATCGACAAAGAGGATTTTGAACCCAAGATCCGTCAGCTAAAAAGTAAGATACAGCAAATAAACCAACAAATTGAAGTCTGCCAGCATAACAGCGTCAGCCAAATGGAACTATTTCTGGTCGTTAGTCGGCTAGAGGAATTTGCAAAAACGGTAGCAGAGTCTTTAGGTACCATCGACTTCAATAGTCAGAGAGAAATTATCAGAGCACTGGTGAAACGCGTTGAGGTTTACAAAGAAGAAGTTAATATCGTATTTCGTATAGAGCCGCAGAGTAATTTAGGCGGTAATAATGGTGCATCGACTACTAAGGGCAAACTTATGCAATATTGTAAGCGGAGTAATTGGCCCACCTTGAGGAACACCTTCTCGACTTTCACTATAAAACTGGTTATCGATAACTCCAGCTCGTAAGTAACGTTTCATCAATCTTAACAAACGCTTATCCTTCACTTTATAGCCAAGGTGCGTCATGAGTAAATCATGATTAACGCGGTCAAAGAACTTAGACAGATCAACATCGACTGTAAAACGGCGACCCGTTTTAATGATGCTTTGTACCTGTTTCACCGCTTGTTGCCCATTTCGATTTGGCCTAAACCCAAAGCTATTGTCTGAGAAGGTTGGGTCGAAAATAGGCGTAAGCACTTGAGCAATGGCTTGTTGGATCACGCGGTCAACAATGGTCGGAATTCCCAGCTGACGTTTATCGCCATCTGGTTTATCGATTTCCACTCGTCGAACGGGTGAAGGTTGGTAGCGCTCTGAACGAAGCTCAGATGCAATACGTTTCCAGTTTCCATCCTTTGCCCAAGCAGGGAAGTCATTGATGGTCATCCCATCAATGCCAGCAGCCCCTTTGTTGGCTCGAACTCGATTCCATGCAGCCAGAATATTGGCTGGTCGAAGAATAAGCTCAAGTAGATCTGCACTAAAGGCTGGCTGCTTATCGGTACGCTGAGTCACGTCGCTACCGGACGGTATGCGTGTATTCAAGTTCAATAAGGCTCCTCCTTTGTTCTAAATGTTCAGGTGGGGCGCCCATGCGACTTCACCGTGTCCCAACCATTACGATGGGCATTTGGCTACTATGCCGTCTGCTGACTTCTGCTTAATCATCAACAAAGTTACCCCTGTTGACGCTGTCGGTTTTCATCTCATTCGCTCCTTTGAGTCGATGACATTCAAAGGCCAAGACACTTATATACCAGAGTCTTACTGGTTAATTACCGATCGCTTGTTAAGCAGATCTCCGGAAGGCCGGCCCCACCCAGATAAGAGCATGAACTGTCTCTGCACTGCTGCATCATTTACGGTGGCCGTTAGATCACGTGGTTTCGTCGTCTTGTGCCAACTCACCTTCAGCCTACGCCTCATATGATGTTCTTGTTCATCAGCTCGCAGATTTGCGTCCGGCTTCCTTCAGACCAAACCTCGCGGAGGCCGGCTCACGGTTTGGCCCTTGCCATTCGCTAGTAGTTAACGTTTAATAACAGTAAGTTAAGTAAACGGTGATCTTCCTACAGAGGACTTTCATCCGGGGCGGACTCCGCTCATTAGTTCATGCCCATGCTGGGCGTACACAAGTTTATTAAATATCGTTACGGCCAAAAAGCGGCCTTCACTGGACGCGCAGAAAACGCGCGCCATTTATAAAAAGCGTTAGTGCGTCAAGGAAGCTTGATGCATCTTGCAGGGTGTAAGTCCCTGTCGGGTAAGGTTTAGCCAGCCACCCGTATCGAGTCTTGCGCATTGCGCGGAGTCTGAGCAAAGGAAGTGCTTTGCTGTGTGAGGACACAATCAGATGAACAACCAATGTGAAGCGTAGACAGAGAATTATATAGGCCATAGGGAATACGTGTTCCTGAAGTGCTGGTATCGCTGGGATAATAAATAAAGTCCTGACTGACGAGGCTTGTAACGCCGTCGAAGTCCACGCAAAGCAACCATTATTCAAGATATTTGAAGCGGCAAGGTTGTGGCGAGTCAGTCCAGTTATCAAGCCGTGGCATGTATAAAGAGATGCATCAGGAACTTGAGAGAGCCAAAGGTGTTCCATAAGGAAATGGTAGGGTAGCTAAGCCACAAGCGAGGCCAACGATGACCCTTCGGCAGTCAGATCAGCCCGTAGTAGTCTGAGCAGGGGAAAGCCTTGTACATGGCGAAGGAGCTGACAGTTATATCAGGTGTTTAGCAGACACATAGGCCGGACAAAGTAGGGCTGGAACCACTATGACAACCGAACTAAACGCCATCACATTTAAATCACAAACCCATCCCCGCCACAGATTTCAGAGCCTATATGGATTGCTAGGTGACGATTTACTGTATCAAAGCTGGGAGCAACTGAATAAACGAGCCGCGCCAGGTGTTGATGGCATTACAGTGCCAACATACCAGCAGTCGCTTGTGGAAAACCTCACACGTTTACGTGTTGCACTGACAACCAAGTGTTATCGTGCGAATGACATTAAACGTGTCTTCATCCCAAAAAGTAATGGCAAGCAACGCCCATTAGGACTTCCAACGGTTGATGACAAGCTTGTGCAGCAAAGCGTAAGCCAGATACTGCAAAGTATCTGGGAAGCGGATTTCTTGCCAAACAGCTATGGATACCGACCGCAGAAAAGTGCTCATCAAGCGGTACACAGCTTGGCGTTAAATCTCCAGTTTAAAGGCTACGGTTATATTGTAGAGGCGGATATTAAAGGCTTCTTCGATAACATTGACCATGACTGGCTGATGATGATGCTCAAGCAGCGCATTGACGATAAAGCACTATTGAGCCTGATTGGACAATGGTTAAAAGCACGGATAAAAGCCCCCGATGGGACATACATCAAACCCCAACGTGGCTCACCTCAGGGCGGTATCATTAGCCCAGTGTTGGCTAATATCTATCTGCATTATGCATTGGATCTATGGTTTGAGAAGAAAGTAAAACCTCGCATGCGAGGCAGAGCCATGCTGATCCGCTACGCGGATGATTTTGTGTGCGCGTTTCAATATGCCAATGATGCAGAGCGATTTTACCGAGTGCTACCAAAACGGCTAAAGAAGTTCAAACTTGATACCGCGGCGGAAAAGACCAGTCTATTAAGATTTAGTCGATTCCAACCAAGTAGTAAGCGGCAGTTTGTCTTCTTGGGCTTTGCATTTTACTGGGGAGTGGATGTAAATGGTAAACCAAGACTACGGCGACGAACTGCAAGCAAAAAGCAGCAAACCAGCCTTAGCGAATTTTACCAGTTCATCAAATCCAAACGCTCGCAAAAGCTAGCGATGTGGTTGCCTCAATTAAAACGTAAACTGACAGGGTTTAGAAATTACTTCGGTCTGCCTGACAATAGCCGCAGTGTGAGCAAGTTGTACAACTATGTATTGCATAGTCTGTACAAATGGCTGAACAGACGCAGTGGTCGTCGGAGTTACAACTGGAGTAATTTTAAGAAGATGCTAGAGTATTTCCAAATACAGAAGCTACGAGTTAGCAAAAGAGTGATCAATGTTGACTGGTACTAAGATGGGCGTGATTTACACGCGTGAACATATAACTGAAGAGCCGGATGCGGTAATTCCGCACGTCCGGATCTGTGTGGGGTCGGCTCAGTAATGGGCCGCTCTACCACGATTATGCACCTAATAGGTTAATTATCGCCGTCAGAGAAAAATCATCTTAAAGTCATAAGGACGTCAGGTTTTTTAAAATCGGTTTGATTAAACTGACCACTTCTTTAATCATATTCAAATAAGGACATGTTATGAAGCATATTTGTATTTCAGTTATTTTACTACTTTCGGTTCTAACTATGAGTAGCAAAAGTCATAGTCAGGATACATTTTCAGCCCCTGTAGGCCCATATCTTGGGCAAAAGCCTCCAGGCTTAACTCCTGAAGTTTTCGCTCCTGGCATTATTTCGACAGAGCATCATGAATGGGGTGCTATCTTCTCACCCGACATGAAAGAGTTCTACTTTAGTAGGAGAAACAACAAAAGTGGAAAAGATTCGCACTTTGTTCTTAAATCCGAGAATAATCGATGGCACGAGTCAGAAGTGGAAGCTGGTGTGGGTGGGTCTATCTCTCCTGATGGTAAAACTATGTTTTTTGCAAACAACTATAGGGAGCGAACCGACGAGGGATGGTCAGAGTTTAAAAGCCTTGGTTCTGCGTTTGAAGATATCGACATCATGCGCCTTACGACTTCGTCCAAAGGCACTTATGTTCTTGATGAATACGCTAAAGATGGAAATTTTGTTCTTCGATATTCTCGACTGGTAAATGGTGAACGTGAAGCCCCGAAGCCACTTAGTAAAGAGATAAATACTGGAAAACAGAACGTCCACCCGTTCATTGCACCTGATGAGTCCTATATTTTGTGGGATAGTAAAAGAGATGATGGCTATGGTGGTAGTGATATCTACGTTAGTTTTCGTCAAGAAAACAACTCTTGGGGAACTGCCATTAACTTAGGTGATAAGATAAACACAAGTACCTCACAACGTGGAGGATACGTAACGCCAGATGGAAAATATCTTTTCTTTATGAGTCCTGCTAGCACAGGAAAAGGAGATATGTTCTGGGTGGATGCGCAAATTATTGAGACACTTAGACCCAAATGATGAATCATATAACAATCGCAGCAACAGCGACGTCAAAAGGCGGCGCGCCTTCTGCGGGCGTTATACAAAAAGAGGATTTTACATTTGAAGTTTATTCTAATTCTTGTTTTAGCTTTTATGTCTGGTTGTTCTGCTTTCTTTAGTGATATTCAGTTAGAAGAAAACTGCTTTTCTTCATATAATGTAAAGGCTGAGGAATTATTTAATCTCAATGATAATGAGGTTTTATATATTGAGCTATTGTACGGTAAGGGAGATAAGGACGTTTTCTACAAAAAGTACGATTTTAAAGGTTTCCTTCTATACCAACCTAAATTAATTCCAGCTGATACTATTATTGATCAGGCTGCACCAGTACTTTTTACAGGTAATGTTATTAAAATGTGGCCTAGTTGGGATGAATATTATATTGGTGGCGGCAAAAAACATTTAAGTTTTGAGATCATAATACAGAATGAAAAATACATATTTATGGGTCATCTAATGCCCACGGATTTTATCGAATCGATGCCTGTCCGATGTAATTTCGATAGCATGTAAGTGTATAACAAGCCAATTATTCCGACCTCAACTCGCTGCGCTCGTTTTGCCGGCATATTGGGTCGTTGGTATGACTCCCCACGTCAAGTAAAACAAGCGGTATCCTGCTTCTTTTTTAAAGCCTTTTGTCTTTTACAATAAATTGAGTTAACCCATTGAGTGAAGCAAGTAAATTCGTCGGTTGTCCTGCTGATATCCGTGGATTATTCACCTTTCGATGAACAGCGCCTACCTTACTTATTCCGTCGTGACCGGTGACCGGCGCAGACCTGTCTTCAGTCTATGTTCGTGGTTCAATAATGTGTGAACACTATTGCCATCCTAACGCCCTCGGTGGTTGTGCCACAGCCGATGCTTGACCCAACACGCTAACTCAAACGCTTTTCTCATGCAGGCACCCTTGATAAGCGTAATTTGGGGTTAACCTGCGGTAACACGACTTCTCGTGATATAGCCCAGATATAGGCAATCATCTCACGGGCAATGGCAGTCACGACCACATTGTAATGCTTACCTTTGTTGTCACCGGCAATGTAAAACTGACCCACTAACGGTAATTTAAAACTGACCCACCTGAGGCACAATTGCCACTGATTCTGAAAATGAAGAGGCGGCGTGAATGCAATGTTAGATCAGGAGTCATTAGTGGATATACATGTGTTACATAGACAAGGTTGCAGTATTCGAAGTATTAGCCGTCAACTAGGCATATCTCGTAATACGGTGAGAAGTTATTTACGAGATTTGGCTAGGTCGTCAGACTATGGACCTCGCGCAGCAAGGCCATCTATATTGGATGCGTTTAAACCTTATCTTCGAGAAAGAATAGACGCCGCCAAGCCGCACTGGATACCGGCAATTGTTCTGTTTCGAGAGCTTCAAACGCAAGGGTATGAAGGACAAGATGGACTAGTGAAGATCTATGTTCGTCAGTTCAAGCCCGCAACCCAAGATCCTGTGGTTCGTTTTGAAACGGCACCAGGTCAACAAATGCAAGTTG
The DNA here is from genome assembly GCF_058068185.1 of Paraglaciecola sp. IT1134. NCBI lineage: Bacteria > Pseudomonadati > Pseudomonadota > Gammaproteobacteria > Alteromonadales > Alteromonadaceae > Paraglaciecola > Paraglaciecola sp. IT1134. Next base: position 630,423 of record NZ_CM176486.1, read on the forward strand.
ACTTTACGACGATCAAGCGTGGCAGAAACAAACTAAAAGGCTTTGTCGCTACATTAGGATACAGTCGAGCTAGTTATGTTTGTTTCAGCGAATATGAAAAGCTAGAAGACTGGTTAGCGGGTATTGAAGGTGCACTAAATTACTTTGGTGGTGTACCCAAGGAAATCCTGTTTGATAATGCCAAATGCATCATGATTGAACGAGATGCTTATGGTGATGGCAAACATCGTTGGAACAGCAAGCTCCTACAACTCTCCGCTGACTACGGCTTTAGATTACGCGCATGCCGCCCATATCGGGCTAAAACCAAGGGTAAAGTAGAACGCTTTAATGGTTATTTAAAACACAGTTTTATCACGCCTCTGGCTGCCACAATGAAACAAGCAGGACTGGAACTGGACGTCGACATTGCTAATGGTCAAATCGGTCAGTGGCTGCATGATGTCGCACATCAGCGCATTCACGGCACAACTAAACAGAAACCAGAAGTCTTGTTAATAAAAGAGAAATTGGTGCTAAGTGAATTACCAACAACACCGATAGTAGCCAATATCATTGCACCGATAACTCGACATGCTTTACCGATTGAAAGCTTCCAACATCCGTTGAGCACTTACGACCAACTCATTGAGGTGGCGCTATGAACTTGCAAATGGACAGAATATACGGTGCTTGTGAAGCACTTAAACTCGATACGATGGCCGTTGAATGGTCTGCGATAGCTGATACGACAGCGGGAACCGATAATACCTTAGCGGACTTCCTTGAGCAGCTGTTGAATGTGGAGCTTGATGCTAGAGCGCAGCGAACACGCGAGACGCTATTGAAGTTTGCTGGTTTACCGGCCATAAAACGCTTCGACGAATATGACTTCAAATTCGCAACCGGCGCTCCGAAAAAACAATTACAGGAATTAACGGGGCTGAGCTTCATCGAACGAGCGGAAAACCTTGTACTGCTTGGGCCAAGTGGCGTTGGTAAAAGCCATTTAGCCTTAAGCTATGCTTACCAAGCAATACAAAAACGGATAAAAGTACGTTTCATTACCGCTGCCGATTTAATGCTTCAACTGGCTACGGCAAAGAAACAAGATCGCCTTGAAAACTATATAAAGCGCAGTGTACTTGGACCAAAGTTGTTGGTAATTGACGAAATCGGTTACTTACCTTTCGGACGAGAAGAAGCCAATCTTTTCTTTAATGTGATAGCGAAACGATATGAATATGGCAGCGTCATTGTTACGAGCAACTTACCATTCTCACAATGGTCAACGGCATTTGCAGATGATCAAACACTTACCGCTGCACTATTAGATCGATTGCTTCATCATGCTCATATCATACAAATATCTGGCAATAGCTATCGATTAAAAGGAAAGAAAACAGCAGGAATAACTCCTGCAATTACAGAAACCAAATAAAGTAAAAAACGCTAAGGGTGGGTCAATTTTACTTTACCGATTTTAGCAGTTTAGTGGGTCAGTTTTACGTTGCCGTTGACATGTGCATCAATCGCTGGTAGCGACGACATAAGCGAAGCTGAGCTTGCCATGCGATATCGGTAATGATTTTAGGTAAACCTTCTTGTCGTTTTTGCAGTTCGGTAGAGATATTGGCGTTATAGCGATAGCTATGTGCGCCTTCAATTAATAATCGTCTGGCTCGGCCATTACCACATTTGGTAATGCCGCCTAATTTTCGTTTACCACCACTAGAGTGTTCACTCGATACCAGCCCGACATAACTCATGAGTTTTCTGGGATGGTCGAAGCGGTTTAAATCCCCTAATTCGGCCACCACACCAGTGGCAACCAGTAAACGCACACCCCGCATGGCTTGTACGGCTTTTACAACAGGGTAATAGCGCCAGCGTTGTACTTGATTGACTAATTCATTATCCAGTCGTTCTAAGCGTTGTATGCGCTCGGTAATCGTTTGGATACATTCTTGCAAAACAATTTGTTGGGCCGGATGAGGTAAAATTAATTCAGTTAGCCACCGTAAATGAGGGGCTGACCAATTGTCTTTGATTTTGCAGTTAATGTCGTTGCGCAGCAGCATAGCCTTAAGTTGGTACTTGGCGTCTTTCAAATCCTTCATCGCGACTTCCCGAGAACGAGACAAATCTCGTACCGCTTCATCTTCCGGCTCAGGGACATAGATAGGTGTGAGGTCTTCAGACTTAAGTAACTTAGCCAACTTCATGGCGTCACGTTTATCGGTTTTAACTTTATCGCCTGGTTTTTTAGGGATAAGTGATGGGGCAACCACATAACAGCAATGGCCCAAACTGGTGAGCAAACGATAAATCCAGTAACCGCAAGGCCCTGCTTCATAGACAAAATGCAAGGTGGCATCGGGATATTTAGATTCAAACTGACGGGCTAATTTTGTTATCGCTAACTTGCTTGTGGGTTGACGCCCATGATGGATCGGCTCGGCACCTCGTTGGTCTTCAATGTAGGCCACTTCAACAAATTCTTTATGCGTATCTAAGCCAATAAAAAGTATGTTATGTTTATTCATGCTGATCTCCTTTTGATAGTTTCTTTAACAAAACTATTATGGCTCTGGCCGGGCCACGTTGGCTTTTAGCTAATCCACGAATATTGGAGATCAGCACCTAAAGAAGCTGGCTCGTGGGGAGTCATTATGTCTATACGGTAATAGGTATACCCATTTTACTGGAGTAAATACATTGAGAAATTTAGCGATATTAATATTCCAAACTCTTGACGGTGTGATGCAAGCTCCTGGTGCTTCATCGGAAGGCTTTCCCGAGGGTGGTTGGGCTAATGATTGCTGGGCTGAAGTTATGGAACAGGTTGGTCGAGAGGCAATGGCTGAGAATTATGATGTTTTGTTGGGGCGTAATACTTACAATACTTTCATTTCAAGTTTTTCCGATGCTGCACCAGGTAATCCAGTCGCGGATAAACTCAACCAGGCAAAAAAGTATGTCGTAACATCGGATACAAATGATCTCTCTTGGAAAAATTCGGTAAAAATCAACAGCCAAGATGTAGCTGGAGAAATATTAAAGCTAAAGCAAGAAGATGGCCCTTTACTACAAGTTCATGGAAGTTGGCAGCTAATTCAACTCCTGCTTTCTAATCAGCTTATTGACGAATTTCGGATTTGGACTTTCCCAGTAGTAGTTGGTGAAGGTAAACGCTTGTTTGCTGACGGAGCCGTTCCGACTAAATTTCAGCTAACTCAGTTTGAAACTAGCCCATCAGGTGTACTCATGCACTTCTATAAAAGGGCTGTTTGAGTGGCGTATAACAAAAATGTCAATTTGACTTCGTTACGCTTCGCTTCTCTCAGCAAATTACATTGGCGTTATATGCATGTACATTCTGACTGCAGTTGATATAGGGGAAATATATGAGTACTGGAATAATATCGATTAAAGCCTTACTTTTTGGGATTTTCACGCTTATTTTAGTCGGTGAACTTAATGCGAAAGAAAGCGCAGGGACTGCTTTAGAGGAATCTAACCTAAAGAAGGCTCTGTATTGTATGGAAATACTTGAAAATCGCCCCGATCTTGAGCCTTCGCGTCGGATAGATATTTTGCGTAATGAATGCTATAGCGAAAACTTTATTGAGCATGCACCGCACATAGAGGATGGGCGAGATGCGTTATTAAGCTTGATTGCAAGCCGATATAAGAAGTATCCAGAACTTTCAATGTCTATTAAACGAACCGCTTCCGAAGGTGATCTTGTTTGGCTCCATCTTCACGTCAAACACAGGCCTGACTCCATTGGTGGTGCCAGCATCCATATATTTCGAATGAAAGAGGGAGAAATTGTTGAGCATTGGGGAGTCGGGCAACCTGTTCCAAAGGAATCTAAAAATAATAATACAATGTTTTAGGTTAGTTTATGGGGGCGCATATAATAGACTGTTAGCTGTAAAAAGACATAAGAAAATGACTAAATATAGTGATCTGAAAATTATCGAATCATGGAAAACCAATGTAGCCCCTTGGGTTTCAGCCATTAGAAATAATGAAATTGAAAGCAGATTACTTATAACAAATAATGCAATAATTAATGCTGTAATTGAAAGTGAAGCAAAATCAGTTCTAGATGTTGGCTGTGGAGAGGGCTGGCTAGTTAGAGAATTAGAAACATTAGGCATATTTTCATTAGGCGTTGATGTTGTTCCTGAATTTATAGATTCAGCTCTAGAAGAAGGTAACGGTAGGTTTAAAACCATTCCCTACGAAAATTTATCGTACGAAACACTAAATGAAAAATTTGATGTGGTTGTTTGTAATTTTTCTTTACTTGGTAAAGAATCAGTTATCGATTTTTTTGAAAACATACCTTTCTTACTTAATGAAGGTGGTTCATTTATAATTCAAACAATTCATCCAGTAGTTGGCTGTGGTGATAGAGAATACAAAGATGGCTGGCGAGAGGGTTCATGGGTCGGTTTCAGTGACAAATTCAAAGACCCTGCACCTTGGTATTTCAGAACGCTAGAAACATGGAAGCAATTATTTATTACCAATGGGTTTACCCCTAAAAAAATAATTGAACCTTTTAATCAAAAAACACAGACTCCTGCATCTATAATATTTGTCGGAGTAAAAAACAGCTAACAAAACGTTAAACCGGATCGGCGCAAAAAAACGCCTTCCGGTTAACTCGGCGTTATGTGTTTAGAGGTGTCGTGTTTAAATCTGAAGTGATATATGTCCAAGTTAATCAAAATAGTTTTGACAGTTGGAATTTAACATTGGGGAAAAGGGATAATTTTTCTTCCGATAAAAATTTCTCACCAAACAGACTAGCTATCTCTGATTTTGAGGTTGCTGGTGATCTTTTGAGTAGGGCTACTGAATATTCTAAATGGAAGTACTTCCTAAAACCTAAGCCTACTTTAATAATGCATCAACGCTACAATAGCGACGATTTATCTCCTGTAGAGGTACGGATATTACAAAAACTATCCTTAATGGCGGGTTCTAGGGAAACTTTTATTTGGCAAGGTGCTGAATTGTCAGAAAAAGACATTAAGCTAGGTGTTTATAAAAACACATAATAAGAGACTATGGCTTCAATTAAATTTAAATGAATAGGTTTACTCACAAAATATGAATTCGATAAAAGTAGTCGTTATTTTCCTTTGTTTTTTTGCGTCCATTGTTTGGGCTAATCAAGCAGCCAATAGTAGTAATATAAAATTATATGCAATAGATTGTGGATCTTATGACGTTTCTGACATCAAAGATCTCTCAGGTAGCGGTGTGTACGACGGTCAAAAACTAAAAATGGTTAATCCTTGTTTCTTAATTCAGCATCCTAAAGGTGATTTACTTTGGGATACTGGCCATATAGATACTCTGGCTGATAATTCTGAAGGGGAAGTTAGTGGGGTTTGGCATGCAAAATTAAAAAAAAACTGATTGAACAACTTGGACAGTTGGGGCTTAAACCAACGGATATTGAGTATTTATCACTTTCTCATGTTCACCCTGATCACGCTGGAAATGCCAATAAATTTATTAAATCAACTTTTATTGTTAATGAGTTAGAGCAAAAATATATGTTTTCTGAACCCGCTAGAACATATTTTGGGGCATATTATTTGGCGCTTGAAAAAACGAAAACCATTTCATTTAAAAATGAATATGATGTTTTTGGTGACGGAAATGTAGTCATTAAATCCATGCCGGGGCATACTCTTGGAAGTTCTGCTCTGTTGGTTAAGCTGCATGATGCAGGCAATGTTTTATTATCTGGCGATTTGTATGTTCATGCACGAGGTAGACAATTAAAAACTATGCATCAATATAATGATATTCAATTAACAACTGCATCAAGAAAAAAATTTGAAGCTCTAGCAATAAAAGAAAATGCAAAAGTGATAATTCAACATGAAAAACAAGATTTTGATTTATTACCAAAATTCCCTAAATTTCTTGATTAAGTAAGCATCAGCTGTAATGAAAAAGTGAAGCTAAAACGGCGTTAACGTTTGCTTTGAGTGAAAACACGTTCGAAAAAAAGAATATCCACAATATCTCATGATTACTCAAAGTAGCTTTACTGCTCGCATTTTTTTAGACCGCTTTGTGCTCATTACCGTCGTACAAGAATTTAGTTTTATCGTAAAAAGAATCGAGTGCTGGAATACAAAACTCTGTACATTAAAAGGACGAGTTATGAAATATATTGTTTTAGCTTTAGTCGTTGTATTGGCGATATTCTACGTCACTAGAAGTGGGAACCGCTGGTGAGGTATGAGTGTAAATTGACTGGCCCCATGGGCACTGGTAATGGGCGCGAAAAGCAAGGGCATGCGCCGCCTTACTCGTGAACATTGCGATGAGCTTACGCAAACTGCCCATGGCTGGCTCGGTATCTAGTCTCAATGTGTCTGTGGCCACTGGTGTGTACTTGTTTGAGATAGTCCGTCAGCGTTTAAGCTAAACATCATTGAAGATCTAATATAATCAGCTGATCCGAATTAACTGGATCAGCTGGTTTACTAAACATCCTGTATTGCCCTAGTAAGTTGTGGCGAGGATCTGTTTTGCGAGAACTCTGTCCAGACAGGACTTAAGGGGGCGTTTGTCAAATTTCTTCTTACTCACCCTACGCATTTCAGTTTTCCAGCTCTGTCCATTACCAGCAATTTCTGTTGAACATTGCACTTGATTATCAGCTTGCTGTGAATAGCGGATTTTGACCGACGCAATACGCTCAATCAAAGGTCCATAAGGGTATCCTTCCTGAGTATATAATTTGGCGTCATTGTTAACTTCAGCTAAACTGAATGGCGCATAGCTTATTACTGCCACAAAGGCTAACAGAGCGATTGTGTTTGCAAGAGTTTTCTTGTTTGTATGGCTTAAATTAGACATATTCATTTCCTTTTTGTTGTGGGTGAGGTAATAAGATAGTGCTATAAGGACACGCCAACAAACGATGAAAACTATACATCGATTAACTAAATCTTATGTCAGATAGGGCCGTGATATGCACAAACTTCCCCCTCTTAATGCGTTGCGCTATTTTTTAGTGGCGGCCGACACCTTGAGTTTTAAGCAGGCTGCACAGAAACTTTATGTGACCCAGGCGGCTATCAGTCAACATATCCGAACTCTGGAGGCTCATCTTGGCAGGAAGCTGTTTATCAGAAGTAACAGAGAAGTGCAGTTGAGTGAAGATGGCAAGCGTATGCTGCCACATATTCGGGCAGGCTTTGAATCCCTCAGCAAGGGAGTGGCATTACTCCAGAAAGATCCCAGCCCCAATATCCTGAATATAACGGTTGTACAGTCCTTTGCGTCGCGCTGGCTGGTGCCAAAACTAGCTTCGTTTCAGGCCCAATTTCCCCATCTCAGTGTTCGCATTGATCCTTCGAATGTCCTGCTTGATTTTACTAACAGTGACCTCGACATCGCCATTCGTTTCGGAGCGGGAAATTATACTGATCTGGAAAGTCGCCATCTTATGGAGGATAAATTCTACCTTGTATGCCATCCCCGACTAGTAAAGGAGGGAATTTCAGTGGATAACTTGGACTTACTGCCCATGCTAGAGGAAAATAGTGGCGACTTTAGGCTCGCCTGGCAGGCATTTTTCGATAGTCATGGTCTACCAGGTGAAAAGTATCGACGGGTATTACAGGTGGAAGATTCAACCACCACAATAGTAGAAGCAGCTATTGCCGGGCAGGGAATGGCTATGGTGAGACATAGTCTGGTCTATCAGCAGGTAGAAAGGCAACAACTGGTGAAGTTGTTCGATTTCGAATATGTCAGCGACTATTCCTACTACCTGGTGGCACCTGCGCATCATTTCGAGCAGGAAAAAATACGCTGCTTTGAACGCTGGTTAAGGTCTGCTATGGCAGAGATCAATTAGGCTACGCGCTCGCTTAAATGATCATAGGCGTTCATTAAGTGAGCCAGAATATGCACATTGCCATACCACCTATTTGCGCATACACCTCTTGACCAGCAAAGGCGCTCGTTGAAACGATGGCTAATAAACTTGCAGCGGCTATTTTCTTAAACATATGATTTCTTTTTTTAAAAGTTAAATTATCTTGGATAACAACACAGCTACCAAAGGTTCGCCTGTTATTAAATATATTTTTGTACAATTTTCGATTTTCCCCTCCCTGTTCAGGATATAAATTAGCGAGAATAGAACATTACTTACCAAAAAATGGTGAATGATCCATTATTCTTTTGAAATTTCTTTACCAATTTCTTCATTGGTCATAGCGATACCATTGAAATTCCATGACCCATCTACTGTATGAATAACATTCGAGTAAATATTTTCTACAGGCTGTTTTCCACCTGACAACACTCTGATAATTTCGGTTGCCTCGGCAAAATGAGCCAATTGAATTTCTCTCGAAGCAAAAGCAAATGAAGGTACCTTCCATTCCATCCAAACGCCCGAGAATTCTTCTCCACCCGAAAACGTCAAATTTTTTGGTAACACTGAAACTTGCGCAGTTATATTAGGTGTCATAACCGTATTACCTAAAAGCCCGTGATGTTTAAGCATTGAATTAGTAATTTTTGAAACAGCTTCTTTTTCAGAACCGACAGGGATAACGCCTTCAGTAAGAGTCAGTGTTAATGGCATAGTATTCTCCAGTAATAGTTAAGTTAATCGTTAGCGATTAATCGGCGTTGCTTTCAGGCAAATTCAGTTTCAATTATTTAAAATACCGATCGTTATATTCATCAATTTACGCCACATTATATATCGTTCGTTATATTGTCAAGATAAAATATAACGATTGCTATAATTTCATTTAAAACGCAGTTATAATATGGGTATTCTTGGGGGGGGGATATTTAAATGACTAAAGTAAGCAAAAAGCAAGAAACGAGAAAACGTATTATCAACGCCGCGAGTCAGGGTTTTCGGAGCAATGGCTATGCGGGGATTGGTGTTGATGGTATTGCTAAAGAGGCAGGCGTTACTTCGGGCGCCTTTTATGCCCACTTAGGTTCAAAAGATGGTGCATTTGAAGCGGCATTGTCGTTAGGTCTTGATGAGGTGATTACTGCAATCCCTGATTTTCAACTTCAACATGGTAAGCAATGGATTGTGGCTTTTTCAGATTATTATCTAGGCCAAGCGCATCGTGATAACCTTTCATGTGGCTGTGCAATGACAACCCTCTCACCCGAAGTTGTGCGTACTAAACCTGAATTACACACTATATATGAAAAAAAAATGCTCGAGATAGTTGAGCTTATGGCTCAAGGCCTTATTGGAAATTCGCACGAAGAATGTTTATCTAAGGCCTGGGGAGTATTAGGTATTTTAATTGGTGGACTTACTATGGCCAGAGCAGTAGCTTCTACTAAGACTGCGGATCAAATCGCTATTTCTATCACAAATGCAGCAGTCAATGCTGCCGGGCAAACCAAAGAACCAGTCGGTTCAGCGCCGATAAAATGACCGCTTTGGATCTAAACCTTCTATTCACATTCGTAACGGCCAGCGGCTCCTGTCGCTCGGAGTTGCCAGTCGCGAAGTTTTCTTAGGCATCCACAAGTTAAGCATTCTGTTATCACTCGTTTGAATTACCTGAACGGAGTGACCAAAAAACCGACTGTATTGTGTCCATTTGAACGCCTTATGTGGTTAATATATAAACCTATTTATAATCATTTACCAACTGACCGTCCGATGAGTAACTGAATTGCGGATTATCGTCAGTTATTTCGTAAAAATCAGGTTTTTCACCTACAAATATATGACCCATTGTTTTTAATCCAGTGGGACCATCCAAAGAGCCAGCGATAATTCCGGTCGCGTCTAAGTTAAATGGTTCCCAAAATAGACTTGAACCACACTTTCGACAGAAGCCTCTTTGGGCTATTTCAGATGTCTTGTACCAAGCCAAACCATCGTTATTAGTGATTTTGATATTAACCTTTCTTGCTTTTGTATGAGGGCCGAAATTTCCATGTAATTTCTGACACATACTACAATGGCAGTTCACTATATCTCTGAGTGATCCTTTCACTTCATATCGGACTGCACCACAAAGGCATCCACCTTTGCTCATTTTATTTTCGTCATTCATATATTAGCTCCGTAGACAGTGAAGTCACTTAACAGGTTATTGGTGCGGGCATGCAAACTATCCTAGCTTGTAAAACAGGGCAAACCAATGACCGTTCGCTCAGACTTGCCAACTGAATATCCGCGAGGGTTTGATAGGGCAGAATATAAAAAAAGGACCGGCAACAAATATCTGAGCATAGAGTAATGCCAAGGCTAATCATAAGATTTTCACAGCCTAGCATTATCTTGGGTGGAGTTTATGGGGTTATGAATAACAGTTATGGGTATGCTGAAAATCGTAAGTAGTTCATAGTAAACCAGAGGGATTTAGCGACATGGATATTATTTTACGTAATAAAAGGCCCCGTATATTTAAAAGTATACGGGGCCTGGTTTATTTACATATTTAGTGGGTGTTAGGTTAGTCCACTAAGCCCCTGCGTTTGAGCAACGCCCCGGTATCTGGTTGCTGACCACGGAACTGGATATAATCCTGCATCAAATCCTGACTGTTACCCATGGACAGTATTTTGGCTCGGAACTCATCACCGTTTGCCCGGTTCAATCCCCCTTGATCTGACATATGGGAAAAGGCATCCGCAGCGAACACTTCTGTCCACAAATACGCATAATAACCCGCAGAATAACCACCGGAAAAGGCATGGCTGAAGTAAGTGGATTTATAGCGTGGCTGGATCGCTGCGTAATCAAGCCCATGTTTGGCCAAGGCCTGTTTTTCGAAGCTGGCGGCGTCCGTTATCTTGCTGCCAGGGGCAATGGAATGCCATTCCATATCCAGTATGGCCGCCGCCAGATATTCAGTGGTATCAAAACCTTGATTGAACTGTTGAGATTTTAACACCTTGGCCAGCAAAGCCTCTGGGATAGGCTCACCGGTTTGATAATCTTTGGCATAATTGGCGATAACCTGGGGATCGATATCCCAGTCTTCATTGAACTGGGAAGGGAACTCCACAAAATCACGGGCGGTGGCAGTACCGGCCAGGCTAGGGTATTTTACCTGGGAAAACAATCCATGGGTGGCATGGCCAAACTCATGGAACATAGTGGTCACTTCGTCAAATGTCAGCAGTGTGGGCTGGCCCGCAGCAGGTTTGGGAATGTTAAGTACATTGTAAACCACAGGCTTAGTGCCCATCAGATCACTTTGGGTGACAAACTCATCCATCCAGGCTCCGCCACCCTTGCCTTCGCGAGCATAGGGGTCAAGGTAGAATATACCGATACTGCTGCCATCCTGGTTGAATACTTCATAGGCCAGTACGTCGGGATGATAAACAGGCAGATCATTACGAGCGGTGAAGGTTATGCCATACAATTTGTCCATGGCGAAAAACAAACCGTTTTGCAATACATTGTGCAGTTCAAAATAGGGTTTGATTAGATCCTCATCGAGATCGTATTTCGCCTGGCGAACTTTCTCCCCGTAAAAGGCCCAGTCCCACGGTTGTAGAGTGAACGTTTCTCCTGAGGCATTAATTTGCTGCTGTATGTTTGCCGCCTCGACTTTGGCTTTGGCTAAGGCCTTGGGAGCCAGATCATCGAGAATAGCAAAAACCGCCTGGGGATTTTGGGCCATTTGATCTGCGGTGACATAGGCTGCCCAGTTGGGGTAACCAAGCAAGTTAGCTTTTTGCGCTCTAAGCTGAGCCATCTCAATCAGAATAGGGCCGTTAGTTTTCGCTGCCCTGTGGGCAGAGGTTTGCCAGATTTTCTGACGTAAGGCGCGATTTTCCAGGCTGGCTAAAATAGGCTGGGTAGTGGTATTAACCAGCGTGATCATATAACCCTGTTTACCTGCGTCTGTGGCGGCGGTGGCAAGACTGGCCATTTCCTGTGGCGATAAACCGGCCAGCGAGGATTTGTCCGTAACTAAAATAGTATCGTCTTTAAATGACTTGAGAATGTTCTGGGAAAATTCAGTCGAAAGTGTCGCCAATTGCCCGTTAATGTCTCGCACTGCTGCCTTGTCCGTCTCGTTTAATTTGGCTCCTGCCCTGACAAAAAGGTCATAATAATAGCCGACCAAACGCTGGTCCTCGGCAGTTAGGTCGGCCTGGTCCTGGTGGATTGTGGCAATGCGAGCAAATAAGTTGGCATTCAAATGAATATTATCTTCATGCGCGCTTAATTTGGGCGCCATTTGCGTTTCAATACGCTGAAATTCAGGGTTGGAAATCACCCCTGACATATTGCTAAACACTTTACTGACTCGTGCCAGCAATTGCCCGCTGCGCTCCATCGCTACCAAGGTGTTGTCGAAGGTAGCAGGGGCGCTATTGTCGGCTATAGCCGCAATTTCTGCGTTGTGCTGCTCCATGCCTGCGGCGAAAGCTGGTTCATAATCATTGATGGAAATTTTGTCAAACTGGGGAGCTTGATAAATAAGCGGGCTTTTGCTGAACAATACATTACTGCTATCGGGAAGCATAGTTTTCATCGTTTTTATGGTTGGGGTAACACCAGTGCCCGAACAGGCACTGACAGTCATGGCCACGGCTATCGCCTTGGCAATAAGGGTAATTCGCATATTATCTCCAAAAGGATGGGGTGCCCCTTTGATACTCAACATGAGTGTGGGAAGGGCTTACCCCTGCAACCATAACAATACGTGCCCAGGTACCACAATTCAACTAGTCCCACTATATCTGGTACTGGGCGCAAATTGTCGGTATAGATGAACTACAGCTTCTGGCAGGTAATCCTAGGGCACACTGTGCCCTTTAATAATCTGGGCTTGGGCTAACAGTGTATAGGCTTCATCGATTAACTTCGCCAATGCAAGCAGACCTTCCCCTTGTTCCTGACGTTTAAGCATACCCTCGGTTTCGGCGCAATGTCGATGCAACAATGGCACCCCTGTATAACAACAAACACCGTGCAGCTTATGCACGTTGACTAACAACTGATTAAAATCCCGCTGTTGGGCATTGAGTTCAATATCCGCAACTAATTCCGGGAGTTGAACAATAAACTGTTCGAACACATCCCGGGCGGCGGGGGTGTTACCGTTAGCGCGTTTAAGGGCTAATGGCCAATCGAAACTGGCGAGTTGCTCTGCCTGTGGCTGTTGTTGATGACACCAGCGGGTTATCAAATCAACCAGATTCGACAAATCCAGCGGTTTGGGCAAATAGTCATCCATACCACAGGATAATAATCGTTCCTGTTCCTCTTTGAAGGCATGGGCCGTTACAGCGATAATCGGCGTGCCTAAATTCAGTTCAGTTTGGCGGATGAGCCGAGTCGCTGCCAGACCATCCATGTGCGGCATTTGCACATCCATCAGGATCAGATCAAATTCTTTATGCTGACACAGCTCTAAGGCTTCTTGCCCACTAAAGGCCAGGTCAAGTATCAGTGGCGAGGGTTTCAACCAGGTACTGAGTAAACGTAAATTCATTTCCATATCGTCTACCGCTAACACCCGAACCGCAGGCAATTGCCTTAAGCGTTGCTGCAGTTGGTCTACGGGGTCTTCAGCGGGTTGACACATGATGTTATTTAGCTTCCCCAGCGTCAGTGGCAACCTAATTTGGCTGTGATATGTTTCGCGCTGGGCAAAATGAGTAGGAGCGCTTGAATCTGGGCCCGAGTAACATAAAATTTTGCATCTCGCGGCTATATGATGTGATGCGTCCAGCGCTGCTTGAATTTTGCCTGGCATACTGGCGGGCAAACAGGTGAATAGATAGTCGAACTCTTGCCGCTGAGCATTGAGGCAGGCCAGTGATTCAACGCTGGTTACTAGGGCACCCAGGTGGCACAAAAGCTTGCTTGAGCTAAGTCGGGAATGGGGGTAAGGATCATATATCAGTACCTGTAACCCCTGCCATTGGCTGTGTTTGGATAAAGTGGGCTGGTTATTGAGTGTATTGGTGCGCACCCTTACATTAAAGGTACTGCCCTGACCTGGCACGCTTTGCAGACTAAGCTGTCCGCGCATTAGCTTAACCAACTCTTTACATATCACCAAACCCAAGCCAGTTCCCTGATAGGAACGATTTAACGCATCCTCCACCTGGGAAAAAGCGGTAAATAATTTACGCTTGTCTTCACGGCTGATGCCAATACCCGTGTCTTCAATTCTGAGGTTGAGTTCAAATATGCCGTGTTCGAGCATAATGCCGCTGGCAAACAGGCCAATGTGCCCATAATCGGTAAATTTTAGGGCGTTGCCCAGTAAATTATTAAGGATCTGTTTGATGCGATAACTGTCGCCAATCAGCTTTTCTGGTAGGGGCTCAACGTCGAATATAAATTCCAGGTTTTTCAGATGTGCCGATTTGGCCATCACGCCTATCATTTCTTCCAATAGCTGATTAGGGGAAAACGCATGGTTGTTAATTTGCAGCTTGCCTGCTTCGATTTTTGACACATCCAGGACATCGTTGACTATGTTTAGCAGGTTGTCCGCGGCAGTATTGATGATATGGACTTGTTCTTTTTTATCCTCGGGTAAGTCGCCTTGCTGGAGTTCTTTACTAAAACCGAGTATGGCGTTGAGGGGGGTTCTGATTTCGTGGCTCATGTTAGCCAGAAATTGGGATTTGACATGACTGGCAGCCACGGCATCCTTGCGGGCGATATCCAGTCGTACATTTTGCTCTTCAACCAGTTCAATATTGTTACGCAGGTCGTCGGTCGCTTGTATCACCTCGAGTTCCAGTTGATGGCGACTTTTATCCATTAACGCCAGAGAAAACAGCGCCGCCTCGAGTAGTACGCCAAATTGAAAACAGTAGGTTGTGAAAAAGTTGGAAGGTAAAACCCCCACCAAGCTGAACATTCCAATAAGGGCGCTTAGAGCCAAAATGCCCCAGGCAAAAATGAAATAACGGGCTCCGCGGAAGTTGTTCCAATAGCTTTCAAAACCAGCGAAGCTATAACAGCAGATGCTTAATGTAGTGAGCAAATAAACAGAAGCGGTTTGCCAAAAAGGTGGAAACACGGTTATCAACGAGAATACCCCCAGTAACATCAGTAACATCAGTAACATCAGTATCAACAAGCTCAATTTGATAAATGGCTGCGTTTTTGGAGCAGTATTTGCCGCATCGAGAAAGACATAGGTGAAAATCCCTGACCCCATACTCAGTAGCACAAATGTGAGGTCGGTGTGCCGGTGGAACCAATGGGTAATTTCGGGGGGGAACATTATGTTCAAATGCCCGCTCCAGACAAACTGCCATAGCAGCACCGTAGCGATATAAACCACATAGGCGAGCAAGCTTTTTTCTTTGATACCGAAAAATATAACTAAATTATAAACAGCCAGGCTCAATAACCCGCCGTAAATCAGCCCCCACAACAGGTTGTCATAGAGGTTGGATTTATCATGTTTTTGCAGGGATTGAATTTTTAGCGGCGCGATCAGACTATGACGCGCACGGGTTATTCTGACCAGTACAGCTGTAGGTTGTGCATAAGGCAGCAGCATTTTCATGGTTGGTAATCGATAGCGCTGTGGCGTGCCCATTATGCCCTGATAAGTGGCGGCAATAACCTGGTTGTTGCGCAGTAAATACATATCAACATTATCGAGTTGGGCGAGCCCCACTTCTAACACCCAGTCTTGCGTTCTGGTGGCATTGGTCAAGGTGGTATATAACCATATACCTTGTTCGGAAAAACCGTAATTCGGATTGCTACTGGTATGGGGGGTAAACTGGCCTAATCGAGTCTTGACCTCATCGATTGTTAACTTTCCTTGGGTCTCGTGGAATGTTTTTACATAGGAGGAAAGGTTCACCACCCTGTCTTTGGAAATCAACTGGACTAAGCTTTCTGCCCCTGAGTGACTACTAACGAGCAGCATGCACCAGCATAAACCGAGTCGCAGTTTGCGTGATAAGGTGGGTAAAAATGCCTGTGTGGGTTTCAAAAAGTATTAGCCATATATTGTGATCGTCAGATTCCATCCAAATTTATGCATTCACCTGTTGGCTGCAGCAAGAGCAACCGTTAGGATATAGGTATGTATATCAATTTTATAAAGTATTCTACGTAGTATTCTACCTAGTATTAACCCTGAGGAATAATTTATGTTACTTCGCCTTTCGATTCTACTTTCTTTTCTAAGTCCGGGGTTATTTGCTGCACCTTTACCCTTGGAAAAACTGCGTTTACCCCAGGGTTATTCCATCGATATCTTTGCCTCTGGTGTGACAAACGCCCGGCAAATGGCCCGCAGTAAAAATGGTATTATCTTTGTGGGCAGTCGGGCGGCTGGTGAAGTACAAGCCGTCATCGACAAAGATGCCGATGGTAAGGCCGATGAAGTGCTGACAATCGCCACTGGCCTGAATATGCCTTCGGGCTTAACCATTAAAGATGGTGATCTGTATGTGGCTCAGGTGAGTCAAATTGTGAAATATGCCAATATCGATGCAACCTTTAGAAATTTACCCGCCCCTGAAGTGGTGATTGACGGCTTGCCGGATAAAAGTCATCACGGCTGGAAGTATATAGACTTTGGTCCTGATGGCTGGCTTTATGTTCCTGTGGGGGCCCCCTGTAATATCTGTGAAACTAATGGTGGTGAAGATTTCGATAATCCCGAATTTGCCTCTATTTTGAAATATAACCTTGAGACTAAAGAGCGTAAATGGGTGGCCAAAGGTGTGCGTAACAGCGTAGGTTTTGATTGGCACCCCCAGAGTAAACAGCTGTGGTTCAGTGACAATGGCCGAGACATGCTGGGAGACGATATTCCACCTTGCGAGATAAACCGTGTGCAGAGCGAGGGCGCGCATTATGGCTATCCGTATTTTCATGCTGGAACTGTGCCCGATCCCGAGTTTGGGCAGGGCAAGGATCCTGATAACTATGTGAAACCCGTCTATAACCTTGGAGCACATGTTGCGCCTCTTGGCATTCATTTTTACCAGGGGGATATGTTTGCTGACGAGACCAAAAGCAATTTGTTTGTGGCCGAGCACGGTTCCTGGAACCGCAGCAAGAAGTCTGGTTACCGGGTCATGATGGCCAAAGTGCAAGATAATCAGGTCACGTCTTACCAGCCCTTTATCGAAGGCTGGTTAAATGCTGATGAAAGCACCTGGGGACGGCCCGTTGCGCTGCTCACCCTGCCTGATGGCAGCATGTTGATATCCGATGATTTCGCCAATGTCATTTATAGGGTAACCTACCAAAAATAGTCGACTTTTTCCGTTAGTTAGCGAATGCGAAAATGAGTCTTTAGACATACAACTAGAATAACGCGGCCGATACAGTTCACTATGAGTCAAGAAATTATCATTAATAAAGACGGCATCGAACAAATACCGATGCGTCGTTTCACCGAAGAGTCTTATCTCAACTATTCCATGTACGTGATCATGGACCGAGCCTTACCGCATATTGGGGATGGGCTCAAACCCGTGCAGCGGCGAATTATTTATGCCATGTCTGAATTGGGACTGAGCAATAATGCTAAATACAAAAAATCAGCCCGCACGGTAGGTGACGTATTAGGTAAGTTTCACCCCCATGGTGATTCAGCCTGTTATGAGGCTATGGTGCTGATGGCACAGCCCTTTTCTTATCGTTATCCCCTGGTAGATGGCCAGGGAAACTGGGGGGCGCCGGATGATCCCAAGTCTTTTGCTGCCATGCGTTATACCGAATCCCGTTTATCCAAGTTCAGTGAAGTATTGCTCACTGAGCTAGGCCAGGGCACGGTGGATTGGCAACCCAACTTCGATGGTACTCTGGATGAACCCAAGGTACTGCCTGCGCGCCTGCCCCACATTCTACTCAACGGTATCACTGGCATAGCAGTGGGCATGGCCACGGATATCCCCCCTCATAATGTGCGGGAAGTCGCCAACGCTTGCGCCTATTTACTGGATAATACCAAGGCTGAATTGCATGAATTACTGGATTTTGTCCAGGGGCCGGATTACCCCACAGACGCGGAAATAATCACCCCTAAAGAGGACATTCAAAAAATATACGAGACCGGCCGGGGGTCAATCCGCATGCGCGGTGTCTACCATGAAGACAACGGCGATATAATTATTACGGCTTTGCCGCATCAGGCGTCAGGGGGCAAAATTCTGGAACAAATTGCGGCCCAGATGCAAGCTAAAAAATTGCCTATGGTCAGCGATTTGCGTGACGAGTCTGATCATGAAAACCCCACACGCTTGCTGATCACCCCCCGTTCGAACAGGGTCGATGTCGCACAATTGATGCAACATCTGTTTGCCACCACGGATTTGGAGAGAACCTACCGGGTCAATATCAATATGATAGGCCTGGATGGCCGTCCCCAGGTTAAAGATTTACGCACCATTTTGACTGAATGGCTGATCTTCAGAAAAGATACCGTGGTACGCAGGCTGCAATTCAGGTTGGATAAAGTGCTGGCGCGGCTGCATATTCTGGAAGGTTTGATGGTCGCCTTTTTGAATATCGATGAAGTCATTCGCATTATTCGTTATGAAGAAAAACCCAAACAGGAGTTGATGGCTCGCTTCAATCTGTCGGATATTCAAGCCGAAGCCATTCTGGACTTGAAATTACGCCACTTGGCTAAACTTGAAGAAATGAAAATCCAGGGGGAGCAAGATGAGCTAGCCAAAGAGCGTGACGAGCTGCAACAATTATTGGGTTCGGACCGCCGCTTGAAAACCTTGATCAAAAAAGAAATCCTTGCCGCAGCAGAAATGTATGGCGATGATCGCCGTTCGCCCATAGTGGAACGTGGCGAGTCCAAAGCCTTGAGTGAAAAAGAACTGATCCCCTCTGAAGCCGTCACAGTGGTGTTGTCAGCCAAGGGCTGGGCTCGCTGCGCCAAAGGTCATGATGTTGATGTGCAAGGCTTGAGTTACAAAGCAGGAGATGAGTTTTTGGTCTGCAGTAAGGGCCGCAGTAATCAGCAAGCCGTGTTTATGGACAGTTCAGGACGGGTGTTTTCTTGTGACGCGCACTTGTTGCCTTCCGCCCGCAGTCAGGGTGAGCCCCTGACCGGTCGCTTTGGCATCGTCAGCGGGGAAAACGTCGAACATGTCATTATGGGTCAAGATGATCAGCAATATTTGCTGGCGTCCGATGCAGGCTACGGTTTTGTCGGTAAGTTCGCCGATATGGTGAGTAAAAATAAGGCCGGTAAAGCTTATTTATCACTGCCTAATGCGGCCAAAGTCATCGCGCCTCAAAGGGTCAGTAATTTACAAAGCGACTGGTGTATGGCCATCTCCAATGAAGGGCGGATGTTGATGTTTCCCTTGCGTGATTTGCCCAGTTTAGGCAAAGGCAAGGGTAATAAAATCATCAGTATTCCATCAGCCAAGGCGCAGTCCAGGGAAGAGTTTGTCAAAGTGCTGGCGGTGGTGCCACAGGGGGCAAATGTCAAGATCATGGCCGGTAAGCGGGGGATGACTCTCTCGGCCGAAGACTTGTCGCACTATCAAGGTGAACGCGGACGAAGGGGGAATAAATTACCCCGTGGCTTGCAGCGGGTAGATGGTATCGAGGTCGAAGGAAGCGGGGCAACCAGTAACTCATCCCTGGAGTCGCCCACCGAGAATGACATTTAACGATTAGCGCGGCGGATTAGACGTTTTGAAAACTGATAATTATGAGGGGGGTGGGACGTTATGAGACGAGTCGGTTTTCTATTGAGCCTGGTGCTGTTGAGCACTTCGGTTTTGGGCAATCAAAGCGTAACCATTGACGATGGCACCTTATTGGGAAGTCTCGATAGTGCCACTGATATTCGTGTTTTCAAAGGCATACCCTTTGCCGCGCCGCCAGTGGGCGAATTGCGTTGGCAACGCCCACAACCCGTGCAACCCTGGCAAGGAATACGGGATGCCACCGAGTTTGCCAATCGCAACATGCAAAATCCTATCTATAGTGACATGAAGTTTCGCTCACCTGGAGTAAGTGAAGACAGCCTATATCTGAATGTGTGGACTCCCCGAGTGGATACTCCCCGAGTGGACACTCCCCGAGTGGATACTTCAACAGTCGATAGCAAACAAAAATTGCCCGTACTACTGTATTTTTATGGTGGTGGTTTTATTGCCGGAGACAGTTCTGAAAAGCGTTACGATGGCGCAAGCATGGCGAGTAAAGGCATAGTGGTGGTTACCGCTAACTATCGCCTGGGGGTATTGGGGCTGTTCGCTCACCCGCAATTGTCAGCAGAGACGGATTATAAGGGATCGGGCAACTACAGTTTTTTGGATCAGCAGGCGGCGCTTCAGTGGGTCGTCAGTAATATTCAGGCCTTTGGCGGAGACCCTGACCGCATCACCATAGGCGGCGAGTCGGCCGGCTCCATTTCCGTTAGCGCGCTATTGGCCTCTCCGCTGTCCAAGGATTTAATGGGCGGGGCCATTGGCCAAAGCGGCTCTATTGTTGGCCCGCCCATTGTTACAATGAGCCTGGCGGCCGCCGAAGCACAGGGTATGAAATTGCAAGTAGCTCTGATGGGCGATAACAGCCCGCAAAGTTTCGCCGCCCTGCGAAATATGCCTGCGGATGAATTATTAGCGAAGGCAACGGCCGCCGGTTTTACCCGGTTTAGCCCTAACATAGACGGATATTTTTTGCCTGTATCTCCCCTAATAATCTATCAGAATGGCCTGCAAGCGAAGGTGCCACTTCTGGTTGGTGATAACTCCCAAGAGGGAAGTTACCAACAGATCCTTGCCGGGCAAGAGCCGACGCCAGAGAATTTTCAACAGGCGTTAAAACGTTTGTACCCCCAAAAACATGCACAAGTTGCTGCCCTGTATCCGGCTGCCAATAGTGCCCAAGTGATGACGGCTGCTCAAGCCTTAGCCAGTGATCGTTTTATGGGATTTGCCACCTGGAACTGGATAGACTTGGCCAGTGCCAACAGCAGTCAACCCAGCTACTATTATTTTTATGACCATGTTCGACCTATAAGTAAGGAACAACAGGAGGCGGGTGGGAAACCACAACCCGCTCCCCTTGGGGCGGTACATTCTGCGGAAATAGAATACGCCCTAGGCAATCTGGATGTTAACCCATTATACAAATGGCAAGCTCAGGATCACCGGGTCTCGTCGTTTATGCAGCAATATTTTGCCAACTTTATCAAACAAGGCAACCCCAATGGCCAGAACCTGGTCAACTGGCCAAGGTTTTCCCAAGGCAGACGGCTGGTGATCGGCACTTCGCCCTCGGTTCAGGATATGGAACCGCTGAATGCAAGATATATATTTCATCGCCAGTATTATGGGGCCTTAAGCCAATAAGACGTATGCTGCCGCCTCTTAAGCGGTGGGCCAACCCTAACACTGAGTATGCCCATGACTAATCAATTTAAAAAAGAGTACCTGGTGGTGGCGCAAAATGCCTCAGGGCGCAATATGAATGTGCCCCTGTATCGTTTCATCGGCGAAAAACCGGGGCCTAAAGTGTACATCCAAAGCTCGATTCATGGCGCTGAAGTCCAGGGTAATGTGGTGATATACCACCTGATCCAACAATTAAAACAAATGCCCCTGTGTGGCGAAGTCATTTTAGTGCCCAATTGCAATCCCGTGGGCACCAATATTAAGGCCGGCGAATATACCTTGGGACGTTTTGACCCGGTCAATGGCACCAATTGGAACCGTGGTTATTTTTATGATCCAGCCCTGGTCGAGGAATTTGCAACCACTGTGCAAAACGATGAATCGGTGGCTACCATCAAAGCCCGTTTCAGGCAGCAAGTTAAACATCGGTTGGCACAAAAACTCAAGGAAACCTGGGGCATAGGTTTGGCGCAGCGTTTGAATTTAAAGCTTCAGCAACTGGCGTTCGATGCGGATATCGTGTTGGACTTACACAATGGGCCGGTATCCACTCGGCACATATACGTGCCCGAATACGCACGCAAATCGGCGCTGTTATTTAATATTCCCCATGTGATTTTGATCCCAAATACCTTCGCCGGCGCTCTGGATGAAGCCACATTTTGCCCCTGGTGGACCTTGCAACAGCGAGTAAGTGAAAAGCGGGGTGAGGCGGTGGATTTTAAAGTAGAAGCCTTTACCCTGGAGATGGGCAGTCAGGAAGTCATTAGTTTTGCCGATGGTGCATATGACGCCAGCAGCATTTTAGGTTATCTCAACGCCAAAGGGTGTTTGCTTAGCTGTGATATCCAGCCACAAAAGATAACCCGTATGGCTACTATACTGGAGCATTATCGGGTGTTATATACCCAACGTGGCGGCATAGTTGATTACTTGGCCAAACCCGGCCAGGCCATTAAAAAGGGCGAAGTACTGGCCAAAATACTGAATGTGGATGAACTCGATACCCCAAGAGCCACAGAAGAGCTACTGGCACCCTGTGATTTGATCCCCATACTGCATTTTCCGTCGGCGTCGGTTTTAAGCGGTACTCAGTTGTATAAATGTTTCACTGAGTATTTTGAGTTGTAATAACCGCAGTGCTCATCCATATATGATCCCAACGCGCTGCTTTTTGTTCAGCGGCCAGTGTTTTGGGTGAAACATTAATGCTGGGTAACAGGCACGTTTTAAGGGCAAGCAAGTTGGCATTGACAGCACCTTTCAATCCGCTGTTAGCGTCAAAGGTGACAACAAGCACATCCTGACAGTTAGCACAGCATAAAAATGAAGCTTGTTGCGAGCCTTGTTTCGTCTCGTGTAAGGGGCATTAAAAATATACCGTGAGTCTGGCTTGCGGGTCCGACAGGTAACTGACCTGGTGACTCAGACAGTAATCGCAATCCCTGGGAGCGTATTGGTTTAATGGCTTTGGTAGGCACAGGTCAAAACGCACGCCAGTGCAACGACATGTTCCGTTATATAACATTGAGCAGTTGTTCCCGAAGAGCGCGTTAGAAGCTGGGTAGACTGTTACTGGTTCTGTGTTCGTAGACCAAAGCTGTTTCGACGTGGTTGACTTCGCCCCGAGCAGTAATGGCATTAAATACAAAATCCCGTAAATGACTGGAATCGGCCACAGTGACATGCACCAGAAAATCTATATCGCCGCCCATATGAAATACGCTTAACACTTCGGGCAAGGGCAATAGATCCTGAACAAAACCATCCACTGTAGCCCGGCTGTGATCTGACAAGCGCACGGATATTACCGCTTGAATATGCCCGCCCAGAGCATTGAGATCCACGTCTAATAACGCCCCCCGAATAATATCATCGGCTTGCAAACGCTTGATCCGTTCTAAACAGGAGGAGGGGGCCAAACCCACACTTTGGGCGATGTCCTTGTTATTAAGACGTGCATCCTGATATAGCAGCGCCAGTATCTCCAGATCTGTATTATCTAACAGACGGTTGACTTTTTTCACCGGTCGATTCATTTTCACTACCTAATCATGGGGGCAGTATACCCCCAGTATTGCCCTGCGTTTCGCCCCGGTTACACTGGGTAGATTACCGGTAATCTTATGTTTAAAGGCCCAGGCTAACCACGCAAATGCCATGGCTTCGACTGCATCAGCGGAGATCCCCAGAGACTCAGTGGTGCTAAGTTCACATTCGTGCAGGTCGGTTTCCAGGCACTCCATGAGAAACTCGTTTTGCGCTCCGCCTCCACACACGTAGACTTGATCGACATCCTTAAAATTGAGTATCTGCTGGGCAATAGTATGGGACGTTAACGCCACTAGTGTGGCCTGGACGACTTGGGGATCCAGAGAATAGGGGCAATCAGCAATATGCTGCTGCAGCCATTGTAGATGGAATAACTCGCGTCCGGTGCTTTTTGGTGGTGCCTGGGTAAAGTAGGGATGGGAACATAGGCTCCGCAATAGTTGCGGATCTGGGGTACATTGCGCCGCCCACTGCCCCTTGTCGTCATAATCCTGGCCTGTATGTAGCTTGCACCAAGCGTCCATCAGGGTATTACCCGGGCCTGTGTCCCAGCCCGATACTTCGCTTATTGCACCTGCCGGCAGGTAAGTAATATTGGATATGCCGCCAATATTCACCACCACTCGTGACTGCACGGGATGAGCAAATACTGCCTGATGGAAAATAGGCACCAAAGGCGCTCCCTGACCACCCAGCGCAATATCTTTACGTCTAAAATCCGCAATAACGTCAATGCCGCTTTGAATAGCTAACGTGTGGGGATCGCCGATTTGCAGACTAAACCCCTGCTTATCCCCAGGCATGTGGCGTATTGTCTGCCCATGGGAGCCAATGGCAATGATCTGTTCAGGGGTAATATAATTCGTTTTGAGTAAACAATGAACGGCGTCGGAAAAGGCTTCTGCCACTGCACGATCGGCACGGCCCATTCGAACTATTTCGTTGTCACCCGGTGCACAGAGTTGATGCAACTCAGTTACCAGCTCTTGGGGATAAGCAAAGGTCTGGCAATCTAATAAACGTGGCACAACAGAGGAAAAATCTACTAAGGCTGCGTCTATTCCGTCAATACTGGTACCAGACATCAGCCCGATATATAGCTGCGACATGTTTGTCCTTGTCAGTTATACCCGTCTTCCTTTGCCGCTTAGCTGCAACTCCAATGGCTTTGGGTATATATCAAATGGTTAGTTCATGGCCAACATAATGCGTTTACTGTTGTCTAGTTGTTCTAGTTGCTCTTTGGCGATAACTTCAAAAGCGGCACGTTGAGCCTTATCAATCGGCAAGGCTTTAGGCAACGAAACCGTACGCGGATTGCGATGCACACCGTCAACCAGAAATTCATAATGCAAATGGGGACCGGAAGCCAAACCAGTGGAGCCCACTGTGCCAATGATATCGCCTTGTTTGACGGACTGACCCACTTTCACATTACGCTTAGTGAAATGCAAATATTTAGTCACGTATTTTTCACCGTGCTGAATAAACACATGGTTGCCGTTGAATTTATCGTAAGATGCACGGATTACTTTGCCATTACCGGCCGCCATAACGGGGGTTCCGCGATCTGCGGCATAATCGACACCGCGATGGGCCTTCCATCTTTTTTGCACGGGATGGAAGCGGCGTTTTTTAAAGCTTGAACTAATGTATTTGAAACTCACCGGCGCGCGTAAAAAGCTCTTACGCATACTGCGTCCTTCAGGGGTGTAGAAATTACCGTCAGTGTAGCGAATGGCGGTGTAAGTAGTGCCACTATTGGTGAATTGCGCTGACACAATATCGCCGTTTTCAACAAACTCACCGTCTATGTATTTTTCTTCAAAGACAGCGTTGAAGCTATCGCCTTGGCGTAATTCCAAGGCGAAATCGATATCCCAACCAAAAATAGCCGCTAGGCTCATGATCTGGTTCTCTGATAAATGTGCTTTCACGCCGGCATTCCAGAAACTGCTGTTTATGGTGCCCTGTGCGTAATTCAAGCGGGTGTCCACTTCCTTGTAATTTACTGCAGACTGTAATTCACCATCAGACTGTTTTTCGATCATTAAGGTATCTGTGGGGTTAAGCCCGTAGGTCAGACCGGCAAAAGCACCTGTTTCGTCAACTTGCAGAGATAACATCTCTCCGGGTTTAATCATGAGTAATTTTTTCGCCAGTTCACCGGCTTTACTCACATTGTAGGTATCTCTGGGGCTTAAGCCGGCGCGCTGAAAAATTTTGGCCAGGTTGTCACCACTGCGGACCTGAAATACTTTCCAATCCGGGCCGTCTGTTAGCGCTGCGTCATCCAGGGGGAGTTCATTTATGTTGATAGCCAATTCGTAGCGCTTGCCTATTTCCAGCAAGGCAGCATCTGAATTGCGGCTTGCGCTAGCGCGATCAGAAGGGAGAAGTGCCAACAACACCACTAATGCGGCTATGGAAGAAACCAGCCATTTATGGGTTTTGGGTAATTGATTAAATTTATTTTGAACCACGGTAACCTGTAACTCATCCAACTACGATGTATGCAGAATATAATGATTAACGCTTATTTCCTAGGGAAAGTGCGTTTTTTGTACAGTTTTAAAGGATTTAGTTTTATACGTGGTTATGATTAATGTCTTGCTACGCTTTTAATACGCGTTGGTGCGGCGTAAAATGGGCCAGCAAAATCATCCAAATTCAATTTTATAAAGGGTCCCAAATGACAGATTGGCAACATGCATTGACTGAGATACAGCGCGGTGCACAAGAAATATTGTTAGAAGAAGAGCTGATTGCCAAGCTAAAAGAGGGGAAGCCGTTAAAAATCAAAGCTGGTTTCGATCCCACTGCACCAGATCTGCATTTAGGACACACTGTGCTAATCAATAAATTGCGCACCTTTCAGCAGCTTGGTCACGAAGTGATTTTTTTAATCGGGGATTTCACCGGCATGATAGGTGATCCAACGGGTAAAAACATCACCCGTAAACCCTTGAGTAAAGAAGACGTATTGGCCAATGCAGAAACCTACAAAGAACAGGTGTTCAAAATTCTCGACCCAGCCAAGACAAGCATACGATTTAACTCCCAATGGATGGACAAATTAGGTTCGGCTGGCATGATTAAACTGGCAGCCAGTCAGACAGTAGCGCGCATGTTGGAGCGTGACGATTTCAAGAAACGTTACGCCGGTGGTCAGCCCATCGCCATCCATGAATTTTTGTACCCGCTGGTGCAAGGTTGGGATTCGGTGGCGTTAGAGGCAGACATTGAATTGGGCGGTACTGATCAACGTTTTAACCTGTTAATGGGGCGGGAGTTGCAAAAGGGTCAGGGACAACGACAGCAAACAGTGTTGATGATGCCGCTGTTGGAAGGCCTTGATGGCGTGCAGAAGATGTCTAAATCCCTGGACAACTATATTGGCATCACAGATGCGCCTAATGAAATGTTTGGCAAAATCATGTCGATTTCAGATGAGTTGATGTGGCGCTACTATGAATTATTAAGCTTTAGGCCAACAAACGATATCGCCCAGTTCAAGCAGCAGGTGAGTGACGGTGCTAATCCCCGGGATATCAAGATCACCTTGGCTAAAGAGATCATCGAACGTTTCCACAGCGCACAGGATGCCGAGGCGGCTCATCAGGATTTTATTCAACGTTTCCAAAAAAATGCTATTCCTGATGATATGCCCGAGATTGAGCTGGATCTGCCCACTGAAGGTTTGGCTATTGCCAATTTGCTTAAAGAAGCGGATTTGGTTAGTTCCACTTCCGATGCCATGCGCATGATCAAACAGGGGGCAGTGAAAATTGATGGCGAAAAAGTGGCAGACAGCAAATTGATTTTAAGCGCTGCCTGTACCGCCGTATACCAAGTGGGTAAACGCAAATTCGCCCGTATCACTCTTAGTTAGCCCCCTCGAGTTGGGCATCACGGCGTTTCTCGGGGAACGAATTACCCGAGAAACGCCGTGATGCCCAACAATGCTTTTAGCGCTTTTTGCGTTGAAAATTAAAGTTGCTTAGATATACGTCCAGCGCCTCCACAGAAATGCGAATTTCCCGCACGGATAGCCATAAGGAATAGAGCAATAACACCAAACTCGCGGCAAAAATTGAACCGCCTATCGTCTGATACTCGGCATAAATGGCCAACATCGACAATACACACAGAAAAAAGCTAACCACCCCGGCTTCTTGCATGCGTTTTATCAGCTGGATCCGTTCTCGTAAGTTATTGATCTGGGCATGGGTGTTTTCACGATCGTGCCCGGGATCCAGATTGCGGATGGTGGAAGCCAAGGTCAAAAAACGATTGGTATAGGCTAACAAAAGCAAGGAAATCGCGGGAAACAGCATAGCCGGGGTGGTAAGAGTGATATTCATAATCCAGTTGCCTTTAAAATTGGGTTGTCTATGGGCGGGTACTTTATTCAGATAATGCTCGGCTACCATATCCCAGCACTGCTCGGTAAAAATGCAGATGGCAATGTTGCTTATTACTTCAATGCTGTAACTGCCTGATTGAGTTGTAAAGCCGACCCTATCAGTCAGATTGACGTTTCTTCCATCATGGCTCTGTACTCATCCACGGCAAGCCGTTTCTGGTTCGGCGGTTAGGTCTAATCTGGCTAGTGTACCCATTTACCTAATTGTGAGCGTGAATTTTTTCACACAAATCACCCAGACCTTCGAGTAAACGCGGCGTAAATCTGTGCAACATATCTGGATTTACGACCGCAACAGGTGCTGTTATGACACCCCGTTTCGTTTGCCAGAACGTATTGGCATCATGCAGGCTAAGGTTCAGTGCTGCAATGATTTTTTGCGGATGCCTGCGTGCCACTTGTTCGATATTAACCTGGGGATAGGGAATGGGTGAGTCGGCAAAAATATTGCTTGCACCGCACAACGTCAAAAGATGATTGGCCCAGGTATCTTCACCTATGGTCATCAGAGGTGTGGGCCATAGATAATAAAAAACCGCTACCTTGGGCCGGGTGGCATACTTTTCCTTTAACCTTATTAAGGATGTTTTGACGCTATCACTGAGCGCTTTGGCCTGGGCGGTTTGGCCTATGCGCTTGCCCAGTGCCTGTATATCTTGGGGGATCTGCATGGGGTGTTGGGGGTTGGACAGGTAAAGTTCAAATCCCAGGGAGGTCAGTTTGGCAAGATCCTGAGGTTTGTTACCACCTTGCCAAGCCACGATTAAATCAGGCTTTAGACGCACAATTTGCTCGAAATTCACCCCGTTGTGACTGGCCACCGAGGGTAATCTTGTCGCCTCTTGGGGATGATTACTGAAATCGCTAACGGCCACCAGGCGGCTACCGGCGCCCAAGGCAAAAATCAATTCGGTGGTATGGGGGGCCAAACTGATGATCCTCTGTTGTGCCGCCAGTGGCAGACAAACCAGGGTCAACCCTAGCAGGCATGAAAAAATTATGCTCATAGCCGTTGCCAGCTATACAGCGCACTACCGATCAGCAGGCTGAGAGCAAAGATCACTACCTTGGTTAATTGAATAGCATAAAGTGTACGTTGAATATCGGCAAAACGGACTTGGCGCTGGCCGCCACATTTTCTGGAACGATTCTTCTGTCCGTTGTAGTAGGCTGGCCCGCTTAGCTCTACGCCCAAGGCGCCACCTTGGATGGCCAATATCCATAAATGGGCACAGGAATTTTTGCTGCCACTGCGCCAGGCAGCCATTCCGCCGCTAATGCTTTGTGGCAACATAAATATGACGCCACACAGGCGCACGGGTATGAATTGCATAATATGCATTATCTTAGCCGCAGGATAACCAAAGAAGCTGAAACGGTGGAGTTTAATATTCCAGCAATGGGAAAACTCGTAAATCAATCGATAACACAAGGCGCCGACCCCACCGAAGATAAAATAATAGAAAATGACACTAACGTACTGTTGAGCAAACCTTAGCAGTAGACTTTCGATATTGGCTTTGGCGATGCCAACCGGTGACAGCAGCTCTGTTTCCCGCAATACTATGTGTGCCAGGGTTTGCCTGGCTAGAACCTTTTTTTGTTGGCTAAGTGCCTTAGCCACTTTCTGACTGCGCTTGATTATGTTCTGGTATTGGAGTGCAACGAGCAGTAACAGGGCGTCAAAAAAGAGTGGGAATTGTGCCATACTGGTAAAAATCAGTAATATGATCGCCAGTGGTAATAGCAGCATAAATATGGCCAGACTGCCGGAGATTTTCTGTTGCAATTCACTGCGCTTGATCGATGGGTGAACCTTGTCCGCCATTCGTCTGGCCAGCAACTGGGCAAAACTTAAGGGATGGAATTTCTCGGGCCAAGCCCACAGCGTTTCAATCAGCATCACCACCGCCAACACCCCCAGGGGTTGCAAGGTGGGATCCGTGAAAATGCTAGCTAATAAGCTGGGCAAGGTAGAATAAACCTTATGTTTTAGCTGAGGTTAGTTGGCCAATCAGCGCCATGACCAACATGGCTGAGTGTTTGGCTGCTTGCTGCAAATACTCTTGAAATGAAAGGGTTGATGCTTTGCCGGCAATATCCGACAAAGAGCGAATAACCAAAAATGGAACCTGCAATAAATGACAAGTTTGGCCAATGGCCACCCCTTCCATCTCCACCGCGGCTATGTTTGGAAACTGGCTGCGTAACTTAGCCGCCGCTTCGTCACTGCCGATGAACGCGTCCCCAGTACAAATTAGACCACGCTTGGTTTTGACTTCACCCAATGACTTGGCCGCCTGCTCTGCGGCTGCAATTAACTGCCCATCACAAATAAAGGTTTCTGGCATGCCAGCACATTGGCCAAAAGCGTAACCGAAATGCGTAAGGTCAGCGTCGTGATGTACCACTTCGTTAGCGATTACCAGATCGCCGATTTCCAGTTCTTTATCGAAGCCACCGGCTGACCCGGTATTAATCACATAATCGGGACTAAATTTGTCGACTATGACAGTGGTGGCTACAGCTGCAGCCACTTTACCTATGCCGCATTTGGTCAATATCACCTGGGCACCGTTTAGCTCGCCGCAGTAAATTGTCAGGTGAGCATGTTTAATGGTAGTCAGGTTATCAAGAGATTGTTGAAGAAGGCTTATTTCTTCATCCATGGCGCCTAATATCGCTATTTTCATCAGTTGCTTATCTTAGTTGTATATGAGGTGGAGTTTATTACGGATAGGCTGAATATGGAACTGGTAGGCCGACCCTCGATGGCGGTTGCTGTGAATAATGGTTAATAAGATAGCAATTTTAACTTATCTGTATAACTCGAGTAATTGATGGGCTGTTGGCGTCAGATTAAACCTCTAAAAACGCTGCCAACAAGTGACAGCGTCCAGTTTATCACTGTTTAAATACCGCGTTATTGACGCAAACTATTAAAACGCGTATGTGGCGGAAAATTGCATGCGGCTCATATCACCATCCGCATCAGATTCCAGGGTCTTTTTAGCATACGCATATTCAGCACCAAAGGTCAGCTCCGGACTAGGTGAATAAAGAATGTTAGCCCTGGCGCTATACGTTTCCTTGATCACACCTAAGCCGGTCAATTCGTTATCGTTGTCAGCGCTTAATACTGAGTAGGTCAGGTTACTCCGCCATTGCTCATTCCACAGGTGGCGGTAGGCAATGGAGAAACCCATCACATCTAAAGCCTCGAGTTCATTATTGGCATTTAACACCGCACCATTTACGGTATTGAGGCCGATATAACGGCCTAAACCACTACCAGCGTTAGCCATGATCCTCAGATCGTCCTGGCCCAACATTATTTTACTGGTAATGCTGATCCCGTAAGACGTCTCAGAACTATCGATATCGTTTTCACCTTGTTTTTCTACATATGACAATTGACGTACCAGGCCTGCTATTGCTATGTGGCCCCAGTCTTGGGTCAGGGTATAACGTGCAGCGAGGTCTGGCGTTGAGTTGTCATCAGAAACGATACGCCCCCCACCTCCAAAAGGTGTAATGGTGGTCTCAGGGTTTTCCAGAGAGACTTCAAACGCACCACTGGTGTATTTGACCATGGTTTGTCGCACGAAGATGGTTCCGTCGGTTGCCCCTACAAAATCCAGGGTTTCAGGCAGTGTTCTCACATCCTGAAAAGTTGACCAGGTTTGTCCTATCAACCAGTCATTGTATTTTATGAAAGCATGGCGAATACGAGGTTCGTATGAGTTGCTAACGCGCTCATTGCCATCCGGTGTGGTGTTGAAATCGAATTCTAAGACACCAGTAATGCTCTCACCATTGGTGAGTTGGGTGTCAGTAGTAAAACGAAAACGAGATTGTTTAATGTGGGCGTCAAATTGCGCATCTTCTTCGGTACCCCCTACAGGTGTCAGGCTTGGAATATAGAAATCACGACCAATGCTTCCTGACGCTAATGTACCATCGCTGTAGGTACTGACGATGGCGTCCGCCTTGATATAACCACTGAATTTAAAGGACGTTTTGTCCAATGGATTTGCTTGCGTTGCTGCGGATGCGGCAGCGCTGGTGATCGCAATGAATATAGCTGTAAGTGTTTTAGTGTGCATGAGCCCTGTCCAAATAGTAGAAATTTACGCTATCTACTGTGGATCAGCTTTGCGCAACTCGCTATAAGCTCATGGTCTATAAGACCAAGGTCGTAATATCAATGTTAGCTGAATGCTGAGCAGGTTTTATCTTTAGTGGGCAAACGTGATCTTCAGCATGTAAAAAAGCATATAGAGATATGCTGAGCAATCTGTAAATGTTTTTTTAAGGCCCGATGTATAGATACATCTATCTAAAATCACACCTTAAATTGGCGCACCAGTTGTTCTAGTTCTGCTGTCTTTTGCTTCAAGTTTTCAGCTGTATCACCATTTTTGTTGGCGATGTTGCTAAGGTCCGTGGTTTGCTCAGAAATTTCGACTATGCGTTTGCTTATCTCTGCACCCACCACGTTTTGCTCTTTGGCTGCATTGGCAATTTGCATATTGAGTTCGCTCATAATCGCGACCGACTTAGATATTTCTGACAATGATACCGCTGTGGCGCTAATACTCTTTTCCGCTGCATCACTGCGTTTAATGTTGTCAGACATTACATTTACCGCCGAGCGTGAACCGTTTTGCAGTTTAGAGATCATTTCCTGTATTTCTTCGGTACTGCCTTGGGTTTTACTGGCCAGATTTCTGACTTCATCTGCTACCACAGCAAACCCGCGCCCTTGTTCGCCGGCTCTGGCGGCTTCAATCGCTGCATTGAGGGCAAGAAGGTTGGTTTGGCCTGCAATACTTTCGATAACTTGCAACACCGCACTGATATTTTCTACGTCTCCACCGACTTGTGTTACCACCTCACCGGTTTTGATCATTTCGCTTTTCAGTTGGGTCATTTCATTGCAGCTATCCTGAACTTTTTGCAAAGCTTCGTCACCATTGCTATCTGCAGTTCTGGCCGCTAAGGCAGCGTTGTCGGCGTTATTTGATACTTCACGAGCGGTTTCAGACATCTCGGTGGTCGCGGTGGCAACTTGATCAATTTCGCTGTGTTGTTTGACACTCAAAGCTTTGATCTCGATAGCCTGACTGGCGAGATCTTCACTGTCATGTTTAACGCTAAAGCTGATGTCCTTCACCTTGATTATGATCCCCTGTAAGGTCTCTATCAGGGTGTTGAGGTGGCTGGCGAGCAGCCCTAATTCAAACCTGTCTTTTACCTGTAAACGCCGAGTTAGATCCCCTTTACCGGCAGAAATTTCTTTTATCGATTGGGTTATTTCGTTCAGGGGCAGCAAAATAGAGCGAATTAATATCAGACAGATGAAAATCAATACCAGCAACAACACTCCCGACACCGCAGCCACCGCCGTAATCATGCCTGTACGTGCAGAGCTAATGTGATCGGAAAAGATATTGACTTGATCATCGATTCTATCAATGTAGCTGCCCGTTCCTATCATCATATCCCATTTTGCTAAATATATGGCGTAAGACAGTTTGGGCGCGGCGACTTTCTGGCCTAAGCGTGGAAAATGATACTTAACGAAGGTGTCACCTTGTCCCAGTTGATTCTGTCGCCCCGCGCTAATTAAATCTTGGATAAGCAACACACCATTAACGTCTTTAAAGTCAAAATAGCTATTACCTACTCCGGCATCATTCATACCATTAAATACCCGTACTGCTTTTTGGTCGTAACCAAAAATGTAGCCGTCTTGGCCGAATTCAATTTTTTTGAGTAATTGCACCGCCTCTGCTCGCTCGCCACCAGCTTCATAAATGGGTTTGACTGTGGCGTATGCGATTTCAACAATATTTTTCAATTCCTGTTTTTTGCTTTCGATCAACATATCACCAGCGGATTGCTGGACTGTCCCCATAAGACTGCTCACTTGGGTGACTATGATAATAAGAAGAATAGAAGCTAAAATGATCAAAGGGACAATAGAAATGATAAATAAGCGATTCTTGATAGATAGGTACTTAAACATTGAGCGTAACCTTGTAGTGGTTCTATTGGGGCAGGGTAATCAGTTCCGCAAGAGCAGGGATCTGTACTAAAATGTTAAGATTAACACTAGAATCTAGTTGAAAAATATACAATATTTATAAGTGATTAACATGCACTAACGACTTTATTGACTGTCGGGTTGGAGTAAGCGGATCTCTGCTTCATTGTTAAAAATGCTCGACACTTGTATGATTTTACCTGTTAATTGTAAATAAGGAATACGACCAAAGTCGCATTCCGGTTTGTATGCTTATGGGTAGAGTGTTCGGTATTCTTATTTTATATATTCAGTTTTTTTGGAGGCATCATGTTACAAAATACCTATCCAGTACCAGAGCACGCTAAAATTCGCACTCATTTAACGCCACAGGAATATGAGCGTTTATATACGCAGTCTGTCACTCAGCCCGATGTCTTTTGGGCAGAACAAGCCAAATGTCTCGATTGGTTTAAATTTCCGAAAAAAATTAAAAACACCTCTTTTGATAGTCACAACGTAAGCATAAAATGGTTTGAAGATGGTGAATTGAACGTATCTTACAACTGCATAGACCGCCATTTGGCCGAGCGCGCTAATGTGACAGCGTTTATTTGGGAAGGTGATGACCCTCACTCCCACGATATCATCACCTACCAACGGTTACATGACGAAGTGGCGAAAATTGCCAATGGATTACGCCAACTCGGTGTGGGCAAGGGTGATCGGGTGGCGATATACATGCCTATGGTACCCCAGGCGGCCTATGCGATGTTGGCTTGTGCCAGAATAGGTGCGGTGCATACTGTCATTTTTGCTGGGTTTTCCCCCAATGCCATTGCGGATAGAGTGAATAACAGTCAGGCCAAGGTGCTTATTACTGCTGATGAAGGTTTACGCGCAGGCAAACATATTCCATTAAAAGCAAATGTGGATACGGCACTTGCCGAGCACGATTGTCCCACTATGGAAAAGGTGGTGGTCTTTCGCCACACAGGGGCGGATATCAACTGGGGCAAAAAGGATCTCTGGTGGCATGAATTAACGGAAAATTGCAGCACCGATTGTGCACCTGAAGTGATGAACGCCGAAGACCCCTTATTTATTCTGTATACCTCAGGCTCGACGGGCCAACCTAAAGGTGTGGTGCATACGACGGGTGGCTATTTACTGTACGCCGCCATGACCCACAAATATGTTTTTGATTATCAGCCCGGTGAAGTGTATTGGTGTGCCGCCGATGTAGGGTGGGTGACTGGACACAGTTATATTGTGTATGGTCCATTGGCCAACGGCGCGACCAGTGTGATGTTTGAAGGAGTGCCGACTTATCCTGATGTACGGCGTATCGGCCAGATCATTGATAAACACAAAGTTAATATCCTTTATACCGCGCCGACCGCGATACGCGCATTGATGGCCCATGGGGATTTTCCTGCTCAGGGAATTAGTGGTGAGTCATTGCGCCTACTGGGCTCGGTGGGTGAGCCTATCAATCCTGAAGCTTGGCAGTGGTATTACCAAACAGTAGGGAAATCCCGTTGTCCGATCGTGGACACTTGGTGGCAAACCGAAACCGGTGGCATGATGATTTCCCCTTTGCCTAGTGTGACACCGCTGAAACCCGGATCTGCTAGCCATCCACTATTTGGTGTGCAACCGGCATTGGTAGACAGTGAAGGCAAGGAGCTCGAAGGAGCAAAAGAAGGTAATTTAATTATTAAGGACAGCTGGCCAGGGCAAGCTCGCACCGTATTCGGAGACCACGAACGTTTTGTGCAGACCTACTTTAGTACATACCCGGGTTGTTATTTTACCGGTGACGGGGCGAGACGTGACGAAGATAACTATTTCTGGATCACGGGCCGAGTTGATGATGTATTAAATGTCTCAGGGCACAGATTGGGTACAGCCGAAATAGAAAGTGCGCTGGTGTCTCATTATGCCGTGGCAGAAGCAGCGGTGGTGGGCTACCCTCATGACATTAAAGGTCAGGGGATCTATGTTTATATCATGCCTGTGGAAGGGGTTGAGGTGAATGATGCATTGACTAAAGACGTCTCCAATTGGGTGCGTAAAGAGCTGAGTCCAATTGCAACTCCGGATTTAATTCAGTGGTCTACAGGTCTACCAAAAACGCGCTCAGGCAAGATCATGCGCCGTATATTGCGTAAAATTGCTGCGAATGACTATCAGCAATTAGGTGATACTTCGACCCTGGCTGATCCCAGTGTAGTGGAGACCCTAATCACCCAACGACTCAATAGGTAAACAGTGCCAATGTTTTGGAAAGGCCGGTTATGATAACACTGCTGATTGCTGATGATCATCCCCTCTACCGGGATGCGATGCGACATGCATTATCTATGTATTTCAACGAGTTGAAACTGTTGGAAGCCGCGGATTTATCGCAAACAGTGGTTTTATTACACCAGCACCCGGAGATCGATTTGCTGTTACTGGACTTACACATGCCCGGCAGTGGTGATCTGTTTGGTCTTATTCATATTCGCAAGTTGTTTCCTGAATTACCAGTGGCAGTGGTTTCTGGACTGGAAGATCGCAATATTATTTCTAAGGTGATCAATCTGGGTGCTTTGGGTTTTGTGCCAAAAACCACGGGGGCAGGGCAAATTGGTCAGGCCGTGAACAGTATGTTGGAGGGGGATGTATGGCTGCCCGAATCCTATTCAGCCGATGACGTAGAGTTAGACAGTGAATTTGCTGAACTGGCGGACAAGGTCGCCAGTTTAACACCCGCCCAATACAAGGTGTTATGTTATATGCGTGATGGCCTGCTCAACAAACAGATAGCATATAACCTTGATATTGCTACCGCCACGGTCAAAGCCCATGTCACGGCAATTTTTAAAAAACTTCGTATTAATAATCGTACACAGGCTGTGCTTATTGCTTCCCAGCTTCAACTTGCGCCGCCTGCAGCAGTGCCCTCAACTTCGCGGGTTTGACCGGTTTAGCTAAATAAGCACAGGCCGCCTGTTGGCATTGCGCTGTGAGTCCGGGCTCGAAATTGGCCGTGATCAAAATGGCGGGCACCGTTACACCAAGTTGACGACGAATTTGCGCTATTAGCTGTAGACCGTTCAGACTATCGTTAAGATGGTAATCCATTAAAATCACTTGTGGCGTAAAATGTTCTAGTAAGGCAAAGGTTTGTTGGCTATTTTGGGCGGTCAGGCTGTGTATTTTCCATTTGCTTAATAAGGTTTGAAGGGCCTCAAGGTTCTGCTGCTGATCATCCACACACAATACCCTTAACTCCTTGAACCCCACTTTACTGATGTTGTGTTGGGCCATGGCTTGAGCGGGCTCACAACGCGGTAAGGTGATTGCAAAACAGCTGCCATGCCTGATGCGTGATCGGACCTGCAAATTTGCTTGCAGTTTTTTTGACAGACGTTGCACCACTGCTAATCCTAAACCTACACCTTGTTGTTGCTGCCCTGAAATACGATAAAAATCGGCAAACACCTTGTCTAGTAGCTCTGGAGGAATGCCACAACCTGTGTCCCAGACTTGCAGCAGTAGCTTGTCTTGTCGTTTGCGTACCGCCAACAATACCGAGCCTGAAGTAGTGTATTTTACCGCGTTCGATAAGAAATTCTGCACAATGCGATACAGATAAGTACGATCGGTATTCACCCATAAGTCGGGAACGTTAGCTTTTAAAACTAGGCCTTTTTGCGCGGCCAGTAACTCAAATTCCGCCACTAAAGGCTGTAACAGTGTTTGCACGTTAATCGGCGTGAGTTCCGGTTGTAATTCACCCTGGTCGAGACGGGCAATATCCAGCAAGGTAGCGATCAGAGCTTCGCTGGCATTAATGCTATCGGACAGCTTGTTGACTATATCGCTAGCATCCTCGCCCAGCGATACTTCTTGTAAGGCGGACAAATACAATTGTGCTGCGTTTAACGGCTGTAAAATGTCGTGACTGGCCAGTGCTAAAAATCGTGTTTTACTGGCATTGGCTTCTTCAGCAACTTTGCGTGCACTGACTAACGCTTGTTCGGCTTGTGCCCGGCGTTGATTTTCCAGATGTAACTCGGCGTTAATGGTGTGTACTTCTTCCGAACGTTTTTGAATACGATTTTCTAGGTCGATATTGGCTTCTTTTAAGGCGTGCTGGATTTCTATGTGTTCGGTGACATCATTGAAACTGGTCACAAAACCCCCACCGGGTAGGGGCGTGCCGATCATTTCCAGGGTGCGCCCGTCGCTGCGCTGACGTAAAAACCGATGCGTGGTGCCTTGGCGCATATGTTCGAGTCGTTTTTGCACTAAGCTTTCTACATTACCCACGCCACATTCACCCTGCTGTACGTTGTAACGCACCAGCTCTTCGACCGGCCGTCCAACGCGAACCATGTTTTGTGGATAGTTAAATAGTTGAAGGTAACTTTTGTTCCATGCTACTAAATTCAGGTTTCTGTCAACCACGCTGATCCCTTGTTCCAGGCTTTCAAGGGAGGTAACCAGTGCGCTCATATTAAATTGTATTGCTTGGGTGGTATCTTCAAAAAAGTTAACCACCTCTTCAAAATTGAGCTTTTTGCCGCTGATGGCGCTAGCTACCAATGCTTTGGCAGAAGAAGCACCGATTACTCCCCCAAGCGCACGTTCAGTAAATAAAACAAAGTCTTCTTTTGGCAATGTTTCTGGGCTTAACTCGCGGCCATTGCGTTGTTGGTAGTCAGTAATGAGCTGCTGACAGCGTTTATCACCCAAAAAAGTGGTCAATAAGGTAATGAGATCTTCCACCGACGTGTTAATCGATTGCCCACTATAGTGGTGGGCTTTACTGTCGGTAGAGGTAACAAAAGCTTCGGCCTGAATTCGGTCGATTAAGCGTACTTCGGCAACAAATGAAAACACTATATAGGCTAAAGTATTGGCAAACAGACTGTAAATAGCGCCCGCACTAATAGTGTCATTTTGTAAAACACCCTGTGGGGTGTCATTTATCAGCGGCAACATTAGCCACAATATCCAGGTGCCTAAACCCGCCAGTAAACCGGCGTAAACGCCTTGGGCGTGACCTCGTTTCCAGTATAAACCACCAATAATTGCGGGTAATAATTGGATAACCAATGAAAATGCAATTAGCCCAATCGAAGCCAACGAGCGGGTGCTAGTCATCTGTTGGTAGTAGAAGTATGCGAGTGCCAATATGGCGGCAATGACTACGCGGCGAATAAATAAAATCAGGCGAGTATAGTTAGGCGCTGGGTGTTGCGAACGATGTTCCGATAGTAGTTTGGGAAGAATGACATCATTGGTCAACATAGTGCTGAGGGTAAGCGTGGCTACAATAATCATAGCGGTGGCGGCGGATAAACCACCAACAAATACCAGCATTTTAATGATTAATATGTCACTGGCGATGGCAATACCCAGCACATAAGTATCAGGCTCGCGTCCACTACCTTGAAACATCGCATCGCCTGCTGCGGCGATGATGGGGATCAATACAGCGATAAACAGTAAATAGAGGGGAAATAGCCAGCGTGCAGTTTTGAGATGACTGAGTTTTAAGTTATCCACAATCGCCACGTGAAATTGCCGTGGCAAACAGATGACCGCCGCCGCCGCCATTAACGTTTGCGCCACAAATGGAAATGATTGAATATTATTCAGTGCTGTTGGAGTGAAAAACGCCGCTAACATGGGGGCCGAGTTGTTGCTGTCGTAAGCTAGATAACCCAGCACGGCTACCGATATCAAGGCGCATAGTTTAATCAATGATTCAAAGGAAATCGCTACCATTAAACCACGGCGGTATTCGGTGACGTCGGTATGTTTAGTACCGAAATACATGGAAAACAAACCAATAAAAACGGTGGAGAGTAATACCACCAGTTCTGATTTGTTTTGCCCTGAAACCATTAAAAATGCTGATCCCACCGCTTTTAATTGTAGCGCGATGTAAGGGATCGTCGCCAATAACGCAATCAGGGTGACCAGCAATGCGATGGTTTGACGTTTACCATAGCGTGATGAAATAAAATCGGCGATGGTAGTGATATGTTGGCGCTTGCTTACCGCAATAAGCTTAAGCAGAAAACGGTAGCCGAATACGTAAACCAAAATAGGCCCAAGAAGTATCGGCAGATAATGCCAAGTATCCCGAGAGGCCTCACCTACCGAACCAAAGAATGTCCAGGCGGTACAGTATATTGCTAACGCCAGCGAATAAATGACTGGATGGGAGCTGATAGTCCTGGCCCACTTGGTGTTATTGTCTCCCCACTTAGCCAACCAAAATAATCCGGTTAAATAGATTATCGCCAGCGCTACCCAACCTAATGCCATAACCTTCCTTATGAATAAAAGTCAGAGATGTATATATACCCAAGTAACCTCAAGTGTGACTTTAACACAGCTGAAATTACTGCACAGAGCATCTAAGACCATGGTCTAAACATAAGGCTAATTAATTAGCATTATACTAACCTGAGCGTGGAATAGAAAATGGCGTTTAGAAACGAGCAGGATAAAAAAAGCCTATTGGCGGAAAAACTTAGCCTTGATGGCTAAATTGTCGGTGGTCTGGTTTGTAGTGTCATTCGGTTTTGGCATTTTACTGGTTGATGTGGTGGATCAAATTCAATTCTTCGGTTTCAAGTTGGGTTTCTGGTTTGGTCGCCGCTGGTGGTCTAGCTGCAGTGTTGTCTACTTCTGCAGGTTTGCTGTTGGTCATCTCAACCTCGGTATCCCATGATTTGCTCAAACGCAATCTGATGCCAGATATCTCAGATAAAAGGAAATTGTTTTTCGCCCGGCCAACAGTGTCGGGTGTTTTGTCGTTTATGCTGTTATAACTGCCCCAGTTTTATATAACACAAAAATTAATCCACATTGCCTGACCGTTCTAGGGGTAAAATAGTCCTAGATAAGGTTTATTTACCACGTTTTCAATGGCCAGATGAGAGAGTTTGTGACCCATATACCCCAACAAACATTAGAGTTTTTAGGTTCATCCGCTCCTTTTGATTTACTCGATGGTGAGGCATTAAACCGTCTCGCGGCTTCACTTACTGTGGCTTACATCAGCCAAGATGATGCTCAGGTTATACTTGAGCAGCAACGTGGCTCGCTATTTCTGATCAATAGCGGGCAATTCTCAGTGAAAGATTCCCCTGAGCCGGAAAGGCACTTAAGTGAAGGGGATTATTTTGGCTGCGGAAATGTGTTACACAAAGACGATCACAGTATCTCCGTGAAAGTAGACAGCCCAGGCTTAGTATATTGCATTCCTGCTAAATCCTTTGATTGGTGCGTAAAGGCTCAGCCCAGCATAGGCAGCTTTTTTCGCAACTACAGTGCAGAAGAGATCCACAGTGAACACGTGGATGATTCTAAATCTATGTGGTTGTATAAACCTGTTCACGAAGTGTTAACGGAAGGGGTGATCAGTGCAGATATCCACAGCAGTATCTTGGTTGGCGTGCAGAA
This sequence comes from Paraglaciecola sp. IT1134, assembly GCF_058068185.1. NCBI lineage: Bacteria > Pseudomonadati > Pseudomonadota > Gammaproteobacteria > Alteromonadales > Alteromonadaceae > Paraglaciecola > Paraglaciecola sp. IT1134. The sequence goes on from NZ_CM176486.1 coordinate 671,771, forward strand.
GATGGCCAAACACAGTGTTTCTTCCTTGGTGATAACCGACAATCAACTCTTAGTGGGGATCATCACTGACCGAGATATACGCAATAGGGTGGTGGCGCAACAAGTCGATATCGAACAGCCACTGAGTAGTATTATGACCGCTAATCCAGTGAAAATAACTCATCAACTGACCTTGTTTGATGCGTTATGCATTATGACAGAGCACAACGTTCATCACTTACCGGTAATAGACAACGACAGTGAAATGCCTTTGGGCATTTTAACCGCGACCGATATGATCCGCCATCAACGCAGCAATGTGTTGCTGCTGATCAATGAGCTGTCCAAGGCGAAATCCCTGTACGAGTTGTCTCGGCTGTCCTGGCAGTTACCCCATTATTTTGCCAAACACGCAAAACGTTTGGGGGATTTTGATATAGCCGGCAAGGTGTTATCCCAAGCCACCGATATCATGACGCGTAAATTGATCGCTTTTTTTCAGCAGCAGCATGGCGATGCACCAATGGATTATTGTTGGTTAGTATATGGCTCACAGGCAAGAGAAGATCAGAACATGGGCTCGGATCAGGATAACGGCTTGCTGCTCGCCACAGAGCCGGACGAACAGGCGTCGGAGTACTTTGCAAATTTAGCTGAATATGTGTGCCGGGGTCTGGATAAATGTGGCATCAAACTATGTACCGGCAATATTATGGCCAGCAATCCTTTGTTACGATTGTCGGTAGCCCAGGCTTTAAAAGAAGCAGAAAGTTGGGTACAAGAACCCACCCCCCAGGCCATTTTAAACTGCAATATATTCCTCGATGTACGAGCCGTGGCCGGTAATCCCCAACTGCTGACAAAATTGCACCAGGGGCGGGCGCCGCTATTTAAACAATCCCGCTTTCTGGCAGCGCTGACCAGGCATGCCTGTGAGTCCAATGTGCCTTTGTCGCTGTTTCAAAAATTTTCCTACAAAAAAGGCTTAGCCAAAAAAGACTGTATTGATTTGAAAAATAGTGGGGTCGCCATTATCAACAATTTGGTCAGGGTTTATTCTCTGGCCAATGGTCTGACTATGCCCTCTATCCCCCAACGGTTGGAAAGTTTACTGGATAACTCGGAGCTATCGAGCAAAGACGTGAAAAACTTGCGGGATATTTGGCTACTGCTCAATAGGTTGCGCTGGCGTCACCAAACCCAAAACAAGGTCACAGACAACTATCTGTCTATGGGAGATTTGTCGTCCATCGAAAAGTATCAATTGAAAGAAGCCTTCAGGGTGATCCGCCGAACGCAACAGGCCGCTTTGTTTAAGTTTGCTGGAGGATTAGGTTAAATGCATGAGGCAGTCAGGCTTGTATGGCGAAAATTCAATCGATGGCTACGGCCACATAGGGCTATTCCAGTGCATTGGCTGGAGATGCGATTAGCAGACATTCCTTTTTTGTGTATCGATTTAGAACTCACTTCATTGAATTTGGCCGAATCCAAAATTTTATCTATCGGCTGGCTTGAGGGCAGGGGCAATCAAATCAAATTAGACAGTTGTTTTTATCGACTGGTATCCACCAAGGCGTCCTTGCATCAAAGCCCGGTGTTCCATGGGTTGACGGCACAAGATATTGCCCAGGGCGAACCAGTACGCCAAGTACTGGAAAAGCTCAAAGGTTATGCCCAAAGTCACATCTGGGTGTTTCACTGTACGAGTCTTGACATGACCATTCTACGTAGAGTTTATGCTGAACTGGGAATATCGTTACCCACGATAGTGACCTTGGACACCTTAACATTTGGTTTGTACCAGTTAACCCGACATTTGCGACCGCCACCACCTAATGCTGTGGTATTGCCTGTGTGTCGGGCGCGCTATAATCTGCCAGCCGTGCCCGCTCATAATGCCCTGGATGATGCTATGGCTACACTGGAATTGCTCTTTGCTCAAATCCAGAAATTTGCCCCCGGTCCCCAAGAAACCTTAGGGAATCTGCGTATAACCGAAGCTGTGCGTGTCTATCATGCAGCAGACGATGAATTGCTTAAAGCAAACACCCCACAAAAATAGCCAGAATCGCCCCAATCATCCTGGAATCTTGGCCGTGTATTGGGTTATCCCTAAAATTCACCTGGGTACTCATTTGCCGCCAGTTGCGCTTTGTTTAACAGGGCATTTTGATACAGCTGTTGTTTAAAATATTCATCTGAAAAGTGGCGGGCATTCTTGTTAATAAAATGTTGCAAATGATCGGGCTTAGGAGTAGCAAACTGCGGATTTCCAAGCTAACGTAATAGAGAGTGTTAGACAGGAGAAGCAGTATGTGTAGTAAACCGTCGTACCTTAAACTCACCATTACGCTGGTAGCTGTATTTTTTTTGGCAGCTTGTCAAAGCCCCCCACTAATTGCCCAGAAGCCCGGACAGGTCTTTTATGACGGGGCATTTTCAAACGCCGCTGACATCAATATTGAAACTGAACAGCAAGTATTTGCCCTTAACCAGAATGCCAAAGATTATGTCAGGAAGACCGTTGCTCGATTTGACGATCCCATTGAAAAAATGGAAACACTGGCACACGGTATATTCGATCGCCTGGACTTTAACTTGCTTTACCGTGGTGACGCCAATACTACTGCCAGTGAAACGTTTGAAAACCGGGCGGCCAATTGTTTGTCTTTATCGATCATGACTTATGCCCTGGCCCGTGAAGCGGGTTTTGATGTGCGTTTTCAAGATATAGAGATTCCGGAGTATTGGACCAGGCGTGACGGTATAAGTCTATTAAATGGTCATGTTAATTTGGAGATCGTGCCGCGTTCCACCAACAACTCGGTTTATTTTACCAATCGCGGCTATCAGGTCGATTTTGATCCCCAAACGATTAGGGCCCGCTTACCAAAAAAATATATCTCTAAACAGTTGGTATTAGCCATGTTTTATAATAACAAGGGCGCCGATGCCCTATTGCAACACGACTTCAATAGGGCCTACGCTTATTTCACAGCGGCCGTGAAGCTTGAACCCCAATTTGATTCCGGATGGGTAAACCTGGGTTTTTTGTATCGCCTAAAAGGTTTATATGAGGGGGCAGAAAGGGTCTATGCTCATGCGCTAAACCTGGCTCCCGACAATTTAACAGCCTGGGAAAATCTGGCCTATCTGTATACTTATACCGGCAGATTAGAACAGGCGGATGTTATCTTGGCTCGTGTAGAAAGCAAACGTCTGGACAATCCATTTTATCATCTGGATCTCGGAGAGCGGGAATTCGACAATGGCAACTGGCAAATTGCCCTGGAGCATTTCCGCCGGGCGTTAGTATTAAATGATCGACACCCAGAGATATTTTTTGCTTTGGCTAAAACCTATTATCGGCTTGGCGAATTGCAGCGCACCGAACATTATTTAAAACTCGCTAAACGCACAGCTCAGAGTCTACAAGATAAAGATAAGTATCAGGGGAAATTAGACTTATTGAGTCGTTCCTGAGAATAAGCTGCTGGTTAGGATGTCTGGTTTGCATTGGGCAAAGTTACGCCAGCACGGCAGATTGTGTGTATACCCACAGCAGCCCGAAGCTTAATCCCGGTATGTTGTGGCAAGATATCTCAGCCCTGGCCAGTGATGATATGCAAGGACGAAAAACCGCCAGCCTGGGTGCAGAACGAGCACGTTCTTATATCAGCACCCGCTATCAGCAGATTGGCCTTGAAGATTTTCCTACTTCTGGGGCACCAACACACAGTGCCTATGTACACCCATTTAAAGTAAAAAGTGGATGGTCAGAGGTTTCTGGCAGCAATGTGCAAGGCTGGCTTGCGGGCGACAAGTACCAAGAGCGCTATATTGTGGTGACAGCCCATTATGATCACCTAGGCAAAAGCTCCAGGGGGATCTTTAATGGCGCCGATGACAACGCATCCGGAGTCGCGGCTATGTTGGGTATGGCTGAGTATATGGCGCTATACGGTAGCCAATATTCAATCATTTTTTTGGCTACCGACGCAGAGGAAAAAGGTTTGTATGGCGCCAAAGCGTTTTTAGCCGCTCCGCCGGTACCCCTCGAATCAATTATTCTGAATCTGAACCTCGACATGCTGGCTGAGGGGGGCAGACGCAAAAGGTTATATATCACCTCGTCCCGGGGGCACACAAACTGGGATGAGGTAATTGAGCAGCTAATAGCCAGTGACGATAGGTGTTTGGTCAAAGGGCATAGAAACCATGTGCGCAGCCAACTAAATCATAAAAATATCAACTGGCGTAAATCCAGTGACCATGCGGCTTTTGCCAGTAAAAATATTCCCTATCTATTTGTGGGAGTGGGTGATCATCACCGTTATCACACCGAAAATGACACCATAGCCCGCATAAACCCTGTTTTTTTTACTTACGCGGCAGAAACTGCTTTGTCATTGTTGCTTAAAGTAGATTCACGGGTGCCTGATACCCATCAAGCTACCCCTAACTCTCTGAGTCGTTCAGCCAAATAGCTTTTGGCGGTGTGGCGCTGTGACAATACAACCTCAGGACGAGGATGCAAAAATAAAGGCAGTGAAATTCTGGATTTAGTCTGATCCGCTCCTTGTGGGTTAATCACTCTGTGAGAGGTTGAGGGGAAGTATCCACCTGAGGCTTCTTGCAACATATCCCCAATATTCACTATCAGGTTACCAAAGTCACAGGGCACATCAATCCATTCATTGTTTGTGCCTTTAACTTGCAGCCCAGGTTCGTTGGCTGAAGGCAAGATAGTCAATAAATTAATATCTTCGTGCGCGGCGGCCCGTATGGCGTCAGGCTCTTCGCTGCCGGTAAGGGGCGGGTAGTGTAAAATGCGCAATAAGGTTTGATCGCTGTCGGTCGCCATACCGGATAAGGGTTGGCTATATAGACTGGCCACTTCTGCTGGTGAGTATTTTTCCACCCAGGATAATAACTGAGATGCCAGCTTATTTGCCGCGTTATAATAATCTGCCAGTTCTTGTTTTAACGCTGGCGGGCATTTACCCCAGGGGTAATAATGAAAGTATTCTTTGATATCTTTCTTCTTAAAACCTTTGGCGGTTTCTGATACTTTGGTTGAAAAGAAGCCATCATGGCTTTGCTGGTCAAAAGCATATTGCCACTTTTCTTCACTGTTGAAAAAATCCTGCCAGTTTTTATAAATACTGGTCACTGAGGATTGTTCAATGGGATGATTTTTCAGTACGCCAAAACCCGTTTGGCGTAAAGACTCGACAAATTGTTGATCTGCATCGGGTGCTAAATAATCGACTGCGAGCAATTGCATAATATTCTTTCCTATGTATCGTGGTATTTGAATGCATCGCGAGCTTCGCTAAGCGCTCGAGCAAAGTGCATTCCTTTCATCTGGTAATATTAGGATAGCCAAATTAGACCAATCCTTTACCTAAAGACTTAAATATAAACCTGCTAAGGCGGCACTCATCAGGTTTGCCAACGTTGCGGCGAATACTGCTTTTAATCCTAATTGGGCAATCTCTTTTCGTCTACTCGGGGCTAATGCACCAATTCCACCCATGAGTATTGCGATAGATGAAAAATTAGCAAAACCACACAACGAAAAGATCACTATGGCCTGGGTCTTCGGCGAAAGCTCAGACTGGTACTTTAAAAAGTCGACGTAAGCGACGAACTCGTTTACTACCATTTTCTGACCGATAAAACTTCCGGCGATATTCGCTTCATCCCATGGCACGCCTAACGTCCAGGCCAGAGGTTGGAACACATAACCCAGGATCATTTCAAAGCTAAGGCTTTGAGCACCGAAAAAACCGCCCGCCCAGCCAATGATGCCATTTAATAAGGCAATTAGGGCAATGAAGGCTAACAACATGGCACCGACGTTCAGGGCTAGTTGCATACCAGCCGCAGCGCCGCTGGCGGCGGCATCAAAGATGTTGGCATATTTGTCTTCATCGTTACTGATCTCAGTCAGCTCGTTCTTAAACTCCTGAGTTTCCGGCATAATAATTTTGGCCATTAGCAAGCCCCCTGGGGCAGCCATAAAGCTGGCTGCCAACAAGTATTTTATCTCCACACCCATGCCGGCATAACCCGCCATGACCGAGCCTGCGATAGACGCAAGGCCACCGACCATAATGGCAAAGAGTTCCGAGCGTGTCATATGCGGAATAAAAGGCTTTACTACCAATGGCGCTTCGGTTTGGCCAACAAAAATATTGGCTGCTGCTGACATGGATTCTGGACGACTGGTTTTAAGTGCAAATTGTAAAAAACCACCGATAAGGCGAATGATCCAGGACATTATACCTAAATGGTAGAGCACGGAGATAAGGGCGGAGAAAAAGACGATAACAGGCAGTACATTAAAGGCAAAGATAAACCCCAGGGACTTGTTACCCACGTTACCGAAAATGAAATCAATGCCGACCTGGCTGTATTCAATAATATTTTTTACATAGACTGTCAGGCCTAACAAAAAGTCTTTACCCGGTGGGAAATACAGTACCAGTGCGCCGATAATTGCTTGAATGGCGAAAGCCCCTCCCACTGTGCGCCAATTAATCGCCTTGCGGTGCGACGACAATAAAATCGCCATAATCAAAAGTACGGCAATGCCGAGTAAACTTATCATCTTAATTCCTTGTTATTATTATTATATGGCCGTCATTTTCGGCCAGTAGTCAGAGCAAGGTCTGTTGAATATGGGATTTAATCACATCCAGGGCGATACGGTTTTTACCGCCCTGGGTGACAATAACGTCTGCGGTAAAGCGACTCGGCGCAATAAACTGATGATACATGGGCTTGACCGTTGATTCGTATTGCTTAGCTACAGAATCTAAAGTTCTGCCTCGTTCGGCTATATCGCGTTTCATACGGCGTAACAGGCAAATATCCAAGGGTGTATCAACAAATATTTTAATATCGAATAAGGGCTGTAATTGTTGATTGGCTAACAACATTATGCCTTCGATAATGATCACCGGCGCTGACATTAACTTCTCAGTCTGCGCAAGGCGTGTATGTGTTTTGTAGCAGTAGTGAGGATAATCAATCGACTGCCAGTTTTTTAATGCTTGTAAGTGTTCAACTAACAATTCATGTTCGAAAGCCTTGGGATGGTCATAGTTGTTTTTTTCACGCTCCACCATGGGCAGATGGTCTTGAGCGCGATAATAATGATCTTCCCTAAGAATTTGCACGGCTTTACCATCTTCAGAAAATTCTTTTAATAAATTTTCTGTAAACAATGATTTACCAGAGCCTGAAGCACCGGAGATAGCGATAACGAGAGGGGCAGACATACTACTCCGAATAGTTAAAAATGAGATGAGTGGAAAGATACCAGCGAACCGCTATAAAGTCAGTTTTCAGGTGATATTTCGCCTGTATTTTTAAGGCACGAACTGGAAATACCCATGTCTGAGCGCTAAATTTGGCTATCCGGGAATAAATTACGATTAATTGACCATTTGGTCAAGTTTTGTGTGAGTATTTGTTTAACGTTTTGTTATTCAGTTGTAAGTAAGGGGCGCAGTGACCATTTGTCACCATTTATCTACCGATAAATTCAACCCGTAGGGGATCATTGTTGGCCAAGGCATAATTATGCATTTTTGAACGTGAACCTTCACCTTGTGCCTTGGGAGGATAAAAGAGTTCTCTAGCCTGCACGTGGTGTTGGAATACCTCGTCCAGCGAGGAGCGGATTTCACTTAAGGTTTTATCCAGGTTGGCCCCGAAATCCGGACGTTTGCGTTTAGTATGGCCGAGTTCTATCAGGCGGTAGAAGTACTTATTAGCAATCTGCAATAGTTCTTCTGGTACCTCATTATTATGGCGCAAACAGGCGGTATCATTTTCTAAGCAGTAGTCGACCAAGGCTGCGTAAAAGCAAAAGGGTTTGTTGGGTAACGTAATGACAGTGTTGTCAGCGCCGTATTGAATGGATTTGTCTCGCAGATTAATGACAAGTTTACCTGGTTCAGGCGTTATTTCCTCGGTCTTCGCGGCGGCGCAGGCCTTTACTTTATTGGCTCTACTGTAACTGAGCAATACAATCAACAATGCCATAAAAGGAGCATACAGGTTTAGTTGGTTCAATAGGGGAGGGTTAATGTGAGTCAATTTCAGCTCTATTTGCTGATCTGTAGTGTGCAAACTTCTGCTCAACTGTTCACCTTTGATAGGATCCGCAGCGGCTATTCCTTGAATACTATGTAGATATACACTGGCCCGCAGAGACGTTAACGCGGCATTTATTTGCAAGATATAATTTTGCACAGAAGCGTTATCGGCGACTGTCTTAAACCTGAGATTAGCCAGGCGTAGCTTGGGTAAATCTAAAGCCACCCGCGTTTCTATATTGGCAATAAAACTGTCAGTATTGATTTTGCTTTGTAATCCCTGACCGGCCCCAAAAGCAAGTTGAAAGCCCAGCCATAAGACAATAAAAATGCCAAGCCACCCCAGATTATTCTTCATCGTCGGTGCTCTGGTCGGGCGGGGTGTGCAGTGTACAGTGACTCGGTGATATGCGTAACTGGCTATAGTATTCTGACTGGGTTTCGGTGGCTAAACGTAACAATGATTTTTGAATGTCGCACAGCAGATCGGTATTTTCAGTCGCCATCTTTAAATACCATTTGCTACCACTTATCTTGGTTTGGATAGGCGTGATGTAATTTACCGAAAAACGCTTTTCATCCTGTACCTTCCAAAATGATGAGATGATGTCTACCTTACCTGACGCCAATAAGTCGCGTAAGGCGTCATGGGAATTGACATAGATGATATCCATATTCTCATCTAAAATACCCAGTTCATGTAACATGCCTTTGGGTACTATATGGCCTGAGCGGCTACTGGGGTAATCCAATAAACCTAATTTTTTACCCCATAGGTACTGCTTATTCAGCTGGGGTTTTTCTTTTAGCGAGATCAGGTAAGTCGAGTAGTCTTGGTACTTTGCCACGACTTGGTAGCCGTGGGTCACCTGGGCAGCGAAGGCTAACATCACGTTTTCTTTGACTAAAGCCAGATCCGCTATACCTTTACCTACATATTGGGTGATTTCTTGCTCATTGTGGCTCCAATGCACCTCGACTTTGCCAAATTGGCGATCGATGACTACATTTTCACACAAGGCCGACAAGAGTCTGTTGGCCATGGCTTCATCGGTGATAAAAGCGACAAAAACATCATTGTTTTTAACCGAGTTGGTTTCACAAACCTCTGATTCTGAAATTAAATTGCTTAATTGGAAAATTTTTATTTGCGTGTCATTTTTGCCAATATACCAGCTCAAGATCAGCGATATGCCAATCAAACTTGGTATTATGCCTTTGGAGAGCTTTGCTTTCATGATTGACACGGATGTTCTATGTTTTTACTTATTGTATTGATTTGACCAGTTAGTCTTACTTATTGCAACAGGTAAGTTTATTTGATGATTCTAACCCCTTGTTATTTAATTATTATTAATAAGAAGTTATGAATATCATTAAGGGGTTTTTATTTGGTGGATATTGTTCACACTGGAGAGGTGAAAATTTGCAGCGCTACTTATAACAACAACCATACGCGGCAATTTTTACGTGTTAGTACTCTCAGTGTTTTAAAGCAGGCAGGGATTTTTTGACCATTTAGTCTGATTGGTTAGCTATTGGTCAATACGGTAATATAATTGCAACAATAAACTAAAATAATAGCTGCATAATAAAGTCAATTTACTATTCACAACACTTAGGAAACACACATAATGTTAAGAAAAACCAAGCTTAATAGCATCGCTATTGCCGTTGCCATGTCATTGGGCATGTCAACCGCGGCGTTTGCTCAAGAAACCTCTTCAAGTATCGGCGGTACCGTACTGACTGAAAGTGGCCAAGTAGTCTCTGATGCTACAGTTACTATTACTGATACACGAACCGGTAGTGTGAAGGTTATTGAAACTAACGAAACTGGCCGCTATAACATGCGGGGTATGCGCGTAGGTGGCCCTTATACTATTGAAGTTAAAGATAAATCAGGTAACAGCAAGACCGAAGAGAATGTTTTTCTAACCTTAGGTGAAACAAAAAGCCTGAACTTAGACTTCGCCTCTGAGCAAGAAAAACTCGAAACCATCACCGTTAGTGGCTCTTTTACCAATTCTTCATACGGGTCATCTGGTCCGGTAGCCAATTTCGGCCTGGACGACTTAGAATCAGCCCCGGCCATCAATCGGGATATTAAAGATTTAGTTCGAATCGACCCACGTATATATATTGATGAAGCCTTCAGTGATGGTATTCAATGTGCTGGCGCAAATTCTCGTTTTAACAGTTTGACCCTTGACGGTATTCGTACCAACGACAACTTTGGCCTTAACAGCAGCGGTTATCCAACTATACGTATTCCGTTTTCCTATGATTCAATCGATCAGGTTGCCGTTGAGTTAGCTCCTTTCGATGTGCAATATGGTGGATTTACTGCGTGTAATATCAACGCTGTAACCAAATCCGGTGAAAATGAATGGCATGGCGGGGCATTTTACGATTACACCAATGATTCGTTGCGCGGAGATGAGTTAGAGGGTGACAAACTTAACTCAGGTAAGTTTAATGAAAAGCGCTACGGATTTAACGTTGGTGGTGCACTGATCGAAGATAAGCTTTTCTTTTTTGGATCATATGAAAAGTTAGAGGGTGCCACATTATTTGACCGTGGTGCAGCAGACTCTAACCAAGCGGTTCAAGTGTTGGGTGTTTCCCAGGCACAACTAGACCGTATCGAGCAAATTGCCAACAATGTATACGGCTACAATCCAGGCGCATTTGCGACCAGTATCCCCGTTGAAGATGAAAAAATCATGGCCAAATTAGATTGGCAGATAAATAACGACCACCGGGCATCTCTCGTATACAACTTTAACGACGGTAATATCATTAATGAGTCGGATGGCGACTCAGATGAATATGAATTTTCGAATCATTATTATGAACAAAAAGGCGAGTTGGAATCATACGTTGCGTCAGTTTATTCAGATTGGAGCAACAATTTTTCAACTGAATTACGCCTTGGTACTTCTGATTTTGTGGCATCAGTGAAGCCACTAGGGGGAACCGATTTCGGTGAAGTTCAAATTTCTACTGAAAATAATGATTCACGGGCGACTGTCTACTTGGGAGCTGATGACTCTCGTCATGCCAATAAACTTTCATACAGCACCGATACTATGAAATTGGCAGGTACTTATACTGTGGGTGACCATGTCATCACCGGTGGATATGAGTTTGAGAGCCTAGATGTATTTAACTTGTTTGTTCAAGAAGCTGAAGGAGAGTATCGTTTCGGGTCTATTGATGATTTTGAAGCTGGCACGCCGTTCCGTATCACCTATGAAAACGCAGCTGTTACCAATAATGTAGACGATGCTGCCGCCAAGTTTTCCTATGATATTAATACTGCTTATATCCAGGACGAATATTACTGGCTTGACCAGGATATGACCATTACTTATGGTTTGCGTTACGATTGGTATAAAAGTGATGATTTACCCCCAGAAAACCCGTTTGTCGAAGAAACTTACGGCTTCTCAAACCAGCAAAACCTAGATGGCGTTGATTTATTACAACCCCGTTTAGGTATTAATTGGATGTTGAACGAGCAAGTAGAAGTGCGCGGTGGATTTGGTCTTTATTCAGGGGGTAATCCCAATGTTTGGCTGTCAAACAACTACTCCAATAATGGTGTGATCCAGGTAGAGCGTCAAGACCGTACAGGTAGATCTGTTTTTGATATGGATTTTACTGGCGAAGGTCGTCCAATCTATGATATTCCGCAAGAGTTATTCGATGGCGTTGCTAGTGGCACAGCATCAAATAGCGGTTTGAATTTCCAGGATCCGGATTTTGAGATGCCATCAGAATGGAAATATGCAATAGGCGGTACATATACATTCGAAAATGACTATGTATTGATGCTGGATTATTTGTATTCTAAAAAGCAGAATGCGGCAATCATCAGCGATGTCTCACGTGTATTGACAAGCGATACAGCCCCTGACGGTCGTCCTATTTACACCAGCAATGGTCGTTCGCAAGATTACTTGTTAACAAATGTAGACGGTGATTCTGGTAACTCTACCTCTATCTCAGTGGCAGTAAGTAAATCCTATGAATTTGGTTTGGATGCGTCATTAGCTTATGCTTACACAGATTCATCTGAAGTTAGTCCGATGACAAGTTCGGTAGCATTTTCTAACTACACAAGTACAGCAGTTAGGGATCCGCAAAACCCTGGCATCGCTACCTCAAACTATGAAATCCCTCACCGGTTTACAATGAGTTTGTCGTATAAACATGAGTTTATGGATGGTTACGACACTAGTTTTAGCCTGTTCGGTACGGCTAATGAAGGTCGTCCGTTTAGTTATACGTTTGACAATCAAGATAGAAACGACGGTGATAACTTTATTAACGATGCTTTTGGTCAAAGCGACAGCAATGATCGCCAGTTGGTTTATATCCCAACCACAAGTGATGCGAGTGTTATTTATGGTGATGATTTTGATTTAGACGCATTTAATGCGTTTATCGACTCAGAAGGTCTGACTCGCGGTGAAATCATGGATCGCAACAGTGTAAACAGCGATTGGTGGGTTAAGTTTGACGTTAAAATCAGTCAAGAGTTTGCTGGTTTTTACGAAGGGCATAAAGGAAGCGCGTTTGTTGTTATTGAAAACCTTGGCAACTTGTTAAACGATGATTGGGGCGTGTTAAAAGAAGCTTCATTTCCTCGCCAGCAATCTGTTGTTGATGCATCAATCAATGATTCAGGACAATATGTATATAATAAATTTATTGTTCCTGCGGGACAGAGCAGAGTGGCTGATGCGTCACTTTGGGAAATCCGTGCTGGGGTTAAATACACTTTCTAATAGTATTAAACTTTAAATTGAAAGCCGGCTCTTGTAGCCGGTTTTTTTATTTTTGTGGTACAAAAGAACCATGTCTAAATTACAATTTATAATAGTAATCTTATTGATGACAACCTTAAATAACGCCAACGCCAACGCCAACGCCAACGCCAAAACGTTACGCTTTGCCACTTTCAATGTAAGCATGGAGGCGGGTAATTACCTAGCTGCTGAACAATCACCCACAGGGCAGGAGCTGTTTACCCACCTAGCCACAGGTAACCACAAGCAAATACGCAATATTGCCGAAATCATTCAGCGCACAAGACCGGATGTTATTTTGCTTAATGAATTTGACTACATCGCAGACGATGAAAAAGGCGTAAAAGCTTTTATTAAAAATTATTTAGCAGTGCCGCAACAAGGCGCCGCGCCGATTGACTACCCCCATTACTACACCGCCCCTGTCAATACCGGGGTTAGCTCTGGTGCGGATCTAAACCATGACGGCAAGGCCACAGGAGCCGCTGATGATGCCTTTGGTTTTGGTTTATATCCTGGGCAATACGGAATGGTTTTACTGAGCCGTTATCCCATAGACAAAAGCCGGGTACGGACATTTCAGCAATTCTTATGGAAAGATATGCCCGATGGCCTGATAGACACGGTTAAAGATCAACAAGGCCAAGATTGGTACGCCGAAAAAGCCAAACAAGTCTTCAGGTTATCCTCTAAATCCCATTGGGATATACCGCTTAACATTGACGGGCAAACTATGCATATATTGGCCAGCCACCCCACACCACCGGTGTTTGACGGGCCAGAAAATCGCAACGGTAAACGTAATCATGATGAAATTCGCTTTTGGGTGGATTATTTATCTGGTGCACCGCAATCCGCTTATATTTACGATGACAAAGGGATATACGGCGGGTTCAGCGGGCAAGGCTTTGTGTTACTAGGGGATCTAAATGCCTCGACTGAGGAAGGCGACGCCCATAAGGACGCGATCCAGGTCTTGACCACTCATCCGCTGGTTAATAACAGTTTCGTGCCAGTGAGTGAAGGTGGCAAGCAGCACTCTGTGAATAACCCCCATGGGGCCAGTCACAGCACTTTTTGGCGAATGCGGGCAGATTATGTATTGCCGGCTAAAAAAGCCGGTAAGGTGTTAGCCAGTGGTGTATTTTGGCCTAACCGTGAGGACCCGCTGCGACGCTTAATTGAAAACCGTCAAGCGTCATCGGATCATCGTTTAGTGTGGGTCGATATACACGTTCCCTAACGGCACATGCAGGACTTATACATTTTCGAACAAGGCCTCCACCCGCGCACGGATATCTTCAATTTTAGTGAGATCGGACGGGGCAATAAAAATAGTGTCATCACCGGCTATGGTGCCCAGTACGCCGTCTTTTTGACTCAATGAATCGAGTAATCGGGCGATCAATTGGGCGGCACCCGGGCTGGTGCGTATGATGATCATGACATTGTTGTGCACTATGTCCAGAACCAGCTGGCGCAGAGGGCTGCGCGCCGTCGGCATGCCGAGCTCAGGGGGCAGGCAATAGACCATCTCACCCCGGGCATTGCGGGTACGCACCGCACCAAACTTGCTTAGCATGCGTGATACTTTAGATTGACTGATATTGTCGAAGTTTTCGGTTTTTAGGGCGTCAACAATGTCACCTTGTGAGCCAAAGTTTTCCGCCTTCAATATATCCTTGAACGCCTTGATCAATTCTTCTTGTTTATTAGTTGCCATATATTCCCTCTGGTTATAGTGGCTATTTTGCCTCAGCGCTTGAACTTAAGCAATTTGCCCACACATACAAAATCACAATGGATCCACATTAGCAATTGATTGTTTTTTTGCGAGCCTTGCATTAGTGTTCCGTTCGCGAATTGATTAGCATTTTACAGGAGATAAATATGAAAGTAGCGGTTTTAGGAGCAGCGGGCGGAATAGGCCAAGCCCTGTCTTTATTATTGAAGACACAATTGCCAGCCGGTTCCGAATTGGCATTGTATGATGTGGCACCTGTAGTACCCGGTGTAGCGGTTGATTTAAGCCATATACCTACTGATGTGAAGGTACAAGGTTTTGGTAAAGATGATCTGGCGAAGGCTTTGACGGGTAGCGATATTGTGCTTATTCCTGCTGGCGTACCGCGCAAACCTGGTATGGATCGTTCAGATTTGTTCAATATCAACGCCGGCATTGTAAAAAACCTGGTCGACGGTGTGGCGGATCATTGTCCACAAGCATGCCTGTGTATTATTACCAATCCGGTTAATACCACCGTGGCCATTGCCGCAGAGACCTTGAAAGCCAAGGGCGTTTACAACAAAAATAAATTATTTGGTGTAACAACCTTAGATGTTATTCGTGCTGAAACGTTTGTGGGTAATTTGAAAGACCTTAACCCGGCCAATGTACATGTCCCGGTTATTGGTGGTCATTCTGGCACAACTATCTTGCCATTACTGTCACAAGTTGAGGGCGTTACCTTCACTGATGAAGAAGTTCAAAGCCTGACCACTCGTATTCAAAATGCAGGTACTGAAGTGGTTGAAGCCAAAGCTGGTGGCGGATCAGCTACTTTATCAATGGGTCAAGCTGCGGCGCGTTTCTGTTTATCACTGGTAGCCGCCATGCGTGGCGACAATGTGGTTGAATATACCTATGTTGAAACCAACAGCGATGATGCTCAGTTCTTTTCACACCCTGTGCGTTTGGGTAAAAATGGCGTTGAAGAGATCCTGTCTTACGGTCAGTTGAGCGATTTCGAGCAAAAAGCCAAAGAAGCCATGCTTGAAGGATTGCGTGGTGATATCAAAATGGGTATCGAATTTGTTAAAAACTAGGCAAATAGCCAAAATAAAAAAACCAGCGACTTCGCTGGTTTTTTTATGTTCACCATTTAGCAAATGAATAGCAAACGATGTATTTAAGCAGCTATGGGGCGATGGCCTAACGGTTTGGTAGGGCGAGTTGCGATAGTGGGATCTTTAATTTGGCCATTGGTACCCTGAATAAGCGGAGCCTTGCCAGCTTTAGGACGCATGGGCGCCACTTTGTGTTCGATGCATTCGCGAATATCCCGTGCGGTGTAGCCAGAGCGTACTTTTATTCTAAGATGCGGAATGCGCGCTGCATCTAATGCCCCACTGACAAACCAGTCCCGCTGGCTTT
The DNA here is from genome assembly GCF_058068185.1 of Paraglaciecola sp. IT1134. Classification (NCBI taxonomy): domain Bacteria; kingdom Pseudomonadati; phylum Pseudomonadota; class Gammaproteobacteria; order Alteromonadales; family Alteromonadaceae; genus Paraglaciecola; species Paraglaciecola sp. IT1134. The sequence continues at coordinate 687,835 of NZ_CM176486.1, forward strand.
TGTATCCCTCTTTACCGTTGCTGTGCACCAAATCTATGGCTACCACAGGTGTCATATCTCCTTTGGCACACAATACAAAATCCAGTTGTCGGCTACTTGCCCGGCTAAGGGCATTTTTAAGGGCCTTTTTATCTGTTTTTTCCCGTACGGCTAAGATATCGCTAAGCTTCACCCGACATAATACTCTGTATTGCCCACCGACCGCTTCTTCGATTAACTCCAAGAAGCTGCGTTCAACCGGGGTGAACAGGTTAGTTTTCTTTTTAAACGGGAACCCCAAACTAGGCTCATTTAATTTGATCGCACCTATAGCGACAACGATCAGTAACATCATTAATATAATTGCCAGTTCCATACACGCTCCTGCAAGTGCCCGCCAAAAAATTGACAAAACACGTTATTGACTGTTCTTGCGTAAAACTTTGCAAAGACAGTGCCAGATTCAACGCGTGGCGAAGTTAGCAAAAAGCCAAAAGAGGTTGGAGAAGGGAATTAGTTGGAAGTGACCAGAATATCTATCTGGCTACCTTTGCCATCTTTGGATATCACTATGATTTTATTGCGATTTTCATATTCTATCAGAGTCCGGTTTTTCACCTTGCTGACCTTTAACGGTTCCCTAAGCTGGGCGCGATAAAATGCCTCGGTTACAGCCGGTGAATTATCACTATGATATGAAAGGGATGCCGGCAACTGATCGGCAAAAATCTGACACAATCGGGCATCCCCGGAAATCGTCAGCTGATAAAAAAGTTCCGGGCACAGGTTAGCTGGGGTTGGCGTGGATAAATCATTCCCCATAGGCTGCGCTGCGAGGTGCAACGTTATCAGGTATGCGCTTAAGGCGATCACCCTGGTAGGTGACCGCATTTTTTTGATCCCGGTAAACATAATTTTAAGCCCTTATATTATCTCGGGTTACTATAGAGGTCGTGACCATGCTGGGCAACATTCAATGCATTGTGTAAGGTATGGGGTAATGTATATGGGTATAGGAGGCGAATATGAGCATTGTTCGAGATTACCTGCGATTGATTTTATTTGCCGCGGGTTTGCTAACCGGGGTTCAGGTGCCCGCTTTTGTCGACCAGTACCAAAAACGGGTTGATGCTCACATGCTTGAGGCAGAACAAAGCCTGTCTGGTTTTCAACAAACTGCCGATCGTTATTTCGCCGGTGATGTACAACAGCTGATTGCGCATTATCGTAAAAATGAGGATAAAGTGTTTCAGGAAGATGCCCAAAGCCTGCAACAAATTTACCAAAGGGTAGTGTTGCTGCAAAGCGAATGGAATGCCCTTAACGGCTCGGTGTTTGCACGCACTTACCATATGGTGTTTGCGCATAATCCGCAAATCCTGGATGAGACCTTAAGCCAATATAGCTACTCTGTGCCACTAAGCCCGTCAGCGCTTGTTTGGGGGATTTGCATCGCCTTGCTGCTAGCGGCTTGTATCGAATCAGTATTATTACTGTTGTTAACACTTTTGGCGAAGGCCAAACCGTTCGTTTGGCACCGGGGTTAATTGCTTATGACTAGCATTCAGTCTGTGTGTGCCTGGTTGGCGTGTAAACCTTGAAATTTACAGCCGTTGTGTGACAACTATTTGACGACCGATAGGGGGTAACACTTGAAAACGGCTCGTCGCTCCCAATATCCAAAGGTCTATGTGATGTTTTCCAGCCGGAGTATATTATGGTTACCACCCTTAAAATCGATATCGTATCTGACGTGTCTTGCCCTTGGTGCATCATAGGCTACCAGGCGTTGATCCAGGCGTTAGATAACTTGTCGCCAGAGGTTAAAGCACAAATTAGCTGGCAACCCTTTGAACTAAATCCAAATATGCCGCGACAAGGCCAGGAAATAGTGGAACATATCACCGAAAAATACGGCATAAGCGTTGAACAAAGCGAACAGAATCGCGCCATGATCAAGCAAAGAGGTTTGGATGTGGGCTATGAATTCGGTAACCGCGGCGGGGGCAGAATTTACAATACGTTCGATGCCCATCGCTTGTTGCATTGGGCTGCAGAACAGAGCAAACAAACCGAACTTAACCTCGCCCTATTTGATTTATATTTCAAACAAAATGGCAATCCAAGTGATCATTCAGAATTATTACAAGTGGTCGAAAAAGTCGGCTTAGATAAGGCGCAAGCGTCCGCTATTTTGGCATCTGATAAATACACTGACGAAGTGAGAGCCGCCCAGCGCTTGTATCAAGCCAATGGCATCAGTTCAGTGCCTGCAGTGATCATTAACAACAAACACCTGATCAGCGGTGGTCAGCCGGTAGCGGTTTTCGAACAGGCCTTAAGCGAAATTGCTAACCATCAAGACTAACCAGACACGGGCTGCCGTTTAAGGTGAATGACGGCCCAGAGTTTCTAGTCATCAAACTTGTGGGTGATTTATCCCATTTTTGTTTCGATAAACGTCAAAATTGATATTTTCAATTTCAGTATTTCGCAGCAGGGTGTCTACTCCCAATACTGCCAGTAAAAGCTGTTTAGAATGAACTCCTAGTGGTCGAGATTAAACACCTTTATGTTTCGGTTCAGGATAAAAAACTACTGATCAATATACTCACTAAAACCGTTGACTGAATGTTACCTTTAATGAGATTTAGCCTGTCAGGTAATGCCTGGTGGGGGGCGATTTTTTTGCCGTAAAGTAATCGTGCGCTGGCGCTGAATATCACCAAATTACTAAGCAACAGGCCCCAATTAATAACGTTCCTTCCTGAGTAAACTTAAAATATTGAGTATTGATAGTAAACGTTCGACCACGTAGCGTAATCAGTGCGTTATGACAAATTTTATGCATATTGGGGGTGACAAGCAATAGAGTATTGTTCAAGATAGCGAGTACATTCTTGGTGTTTACCGGTTAGTTTTATTTGGCGATAGATCGGATCAAAAAATGCCATTAATGGTCCCGAGCCTTTTAACTATATTGTTTTTCCAAATTTATTTGTGTTGATACCGCAGTATCTGACCTGTTAATTGAAATCATTGATTAAGTAAGTAAACAAAGTAAGCCATCTTTTAATTATTCAAACCAAGATCCCAGGAAAATAATGAGCCAAGACGCGATACAGCAAAAATTAAGCACTCTATACATCGATTTAGCCAGTGAGCGCCTTGGTGGTGAAACACTGGCATGTAGTGACGATTTTTTTGCCGAAATGGAAAACCTACTCAAATTCGGTAGAAGTATCTTTATCGACGATAAATATACCGAGCGCGGTAAGTGGATGGATGGCTGGGAGTCTCGCCGCAGTTATGGCCGGGACAATGGTCGGGATCACGACTGGTGTGTCATTAGGCTAGGCGTGCCGGGCGTGATTAAGGGCGTTGATGTAGACACTAATTTCTTTCGAGGCAATGCCCCGCAAAGTATCTCTATACAAGCCTGTCACAGTGCACAGCAACCCGACGAAGATAGCCAATGGTTCACTATTCTTAGCGATTTAGCGGTACAGGCACATAGCCAAAACCTGTTTGAAATAGACAATGATGAGTGTTGGACCCATGTCAGACTGAACATTTTCCCAGATGGCGGAGTGGCCCGTTTTCGGGTGTATGGCGAAGCTCGTGTAGATTGGCAGCAGTTTTTACCCGGCGAACTGATTGATCTGGCTTCCATCAAAAATGGTGGTAAATCGCTGTTGGTCAGCGACATGTTTTTCAGTGATAAAAACAACCTAGTTATGCCTGGACGTGGAAAAGATATGGGCGATGGCTGGGAAACCAAGCGCCGCCGCGATCCGGGGCCAGACTGGAATATTGTTAAGCTTGGTTGCATCGGCTCAATCAATAAAGTGATCATCGATACCCATCATTTTAAGGGTAACTTTCCGGACTCTTTCAACCTGGAAGGCACATTGAGCGACAGCGATGAGTTTATCCACGCCCCAGATGCTTTGAATGACACAGCTAAGTGGCAGACGATCATTCCCAGCACTAAATTATTTGCTCATCGGGAGCATCTGTTTATGCATGAAATTATCGCCCCCAAACAGCACTTTAGTCACCTGAGGCTGAATATCTTCCCTGACGGCGGTGTCAGCCGAATGCGTGCCTTTGGATATCGAAAAGATAGCCAGTCGTAATATGGCTAATATGCTGATAAAGCCCCTAACGGCAGACAGTTTTGCCCCTTACGGGGATGTGCTTGAAGTCTCACCTGACAAAAAGCACTTCCCAATAAACGAGGGTTACACAGAGCGCTATCATGACTTGGCCGATATAGATGTTGCCAGCGAAAACGGCCGTGCCATCATCAGTATTTTTCGCTCAACCCCACTTGTTCTGCCGATAAAAATTCAGATGATGGAGCGTCACCCACTTGGCAGTCAGGCCTTTATGCCCCTAAGCCAGCAACCCTACCTGGTCGTGGTCGCGCCCAAAGGTGAGTTTGACCAGCACAAAATGGAAGTGTTTCTAGCCCAGGCAACCCAAGGCGTGAACTACCACAAAGGCACCTGGCATCACTTCTGTTTAGCCCTGAATCAAGCTTGCGATTTTCTGGTTATCGACAGAAGTGGCCAGGGCAATAATTGTGATGTAGAAAAGCTGGATGGGACAAAGCTGATTAGTTACTGAGAGCAATGGGTACTCGTTGATTGGAGGCTGACTGATAGTGGTTAATGGTTTATTTTAGCTTTCATTAATTCACATAGACAAATATCTTTTGTTAATCACAATTTAAACAGCAAAAAAGGAGCCGAGGCTCCTTTTTTTGTTTGCAGATTCAAGGAATGAATTACACCCCCATGTAATCCAACATGCCTTCGGCGGCTTCTCGGCCTTCGAAAATGGCGGTAACCACCAAGTCAGAGCCTCGTACCATGTCACCACCGGAGAATATTTTAGGATTCGAGGTTTGAAAGGCGTATTTGCCTTTGGCCGGGGCGCGCACCCGGCCTCTTTCATCCAAAATGATGCCATGGTCGCCAAACCAGCCAGCAGGACTGGGCTGAAAACCAAACGCGATGATCACCGCGTCGGCTTCAACCACATGTTCAGAGCCATCCACTACCACAGGGCGTCTGCGCCCTTCTGGATCAGGCTCACCCATTTCAGTTTTAACGAAACGCACACCACAAGTATTGCCATGCTCGTCCAGCTCGATATCCAAAGGCTGTAAATTGAACTTGAATTCCACGCCTTCTTCTTTGGCATTCACCACTTCTCGGCGAGAACCAGGCATGCTTTTTTCGTCCCGGCGATAGGCACAGGTCACGCTAAGTGCCCCTTGACGAATAGAGGTGCGCACACAATCCATAGTGGTATCGCCGCCCCCTAGGACTAATACTTTTTTACCTTTCATATCCACAAAATCGTCAGGTGATTTTTCTAACTTCATATGTCGATTAATGTTGGCGATCAAAAATGGCAGCGCCTCATGCACACCCGGGGCACTTTCGTTGGCGAATCCACCCAGCATAGGTTTATAGGTACCCATGCCCAAAAAGACCGCATCGTAGTCATTGAGTAGAGTCTCGAATTCAATGTCTTTACCAATTTCGGTATTGAGCACAAATTCCACACCCATTTCGGTGAATATGTCACGGCGACGCAGGATCACTTCTTTTTCCAGTTTAAAGGCTGGAATACCAAAGGTTAACAAGCCGCCAATTTCTGGATGTTTGTCAAAAACCACGGGTTTAACCCCGTTACGTACTAAGATATCCGCACAGGCAAGACCTGCAGGCCCGGCGCCGACTATGGCTACTTTTTTATTGGTTGGCACCACGCCTGTCATATCCGGGCGCCAGCCCATCTTAAAGGCGGTATCGGTAATGTACTTTTCGATACTGCCGATGGTCACCGCACCAAAATCATCATTGAGGGTACACGCCCCTTCACAGAGTCTGTCTTGGGGGCACACCCGTCCACAGACTTCCGGCAGACTGTTGGTTTTGTGAGACAACTCGGCGGCTTCTAAAATCCGCCCCTCGTTGGCCAGGGCCAACCATTGGGGAATAAAGTTGTGTACCGGGCATTCCCATTCACAATAGGGATTACCGCAGTCCAGGCAGCGATCTGCCTGTCCTTCGGTTTGAGATTGACTCAGAGGATGATAAATCTCGGCAAATTCGGCTTTACGTACCACGATTGGCTTTTTCGGCGGATCGATCCGTTCAACGTCAACAAATTGATATACGTTTTTAGACATACTGTTTCTAATCCTTCTGCTTATTGAGCCTGAATGCGCAGTTCTGCACTAGAGCGACTGATGTGCCCCAACAAATTCTTCACATCACTGGTCTTAGGCTTAATCAAGCGGAAACTGGGTAAAAATTCATGGAAATTAGCCAGCAAATTAGCTGCATGTTCACTGCCTGTTTCTTCATAATGTTGGTTGATCAGGCCACGTAAGTGTTCTGACAAGATCACTTTATCTTCGATGCCCATGATCTCTACAAGTTCAGGATTAATACGATGTTCCAGGTCTCCCTGCTCATCCAGGATATAGGCAAACCCACCTGTCATACCGGCACCGAAGTTGACCCCAACTGACCCTAAAATGGCCACTATGCCGCCTGTCATATATTCACACGCGTTATCGCCGGTACCTTCCACCACCGCAATCGCCCCGGAATTTCGCACCCCAAAGCGCTCTCCTGCACGGCCGGAGGCAAATAACTTGCCCCCCGTGGCGCCATACAAACAGGTATTACCCATGATGGCACTGATATGCGGGTCGAAGTTAATATTGCTCGGGGGGTGGATCACTAACTGCCCACCAGTCATGCCTTTACCTACATAATCATTGGCGTCACCAATTAGGTGCATTTCCAGACCACCGGCATTCCACACCCCAAAACTCTGGCCGGCAGTACCGGTTAATTCAATGTGAATGGGGGCATCATGCATACCTTGATTACCATGTAGTTTGGCAATTTCACCGGACAGCATGGCGCCTACGGATCTATCAGTATTGCGAATATTATAGCGTAAACGCCCTCCGGACTGGTTAGCCACCGCTTCTTTGGCATCGGCTAAAATCTGTAAGTTTAACTCGCCCCTATCCAATGGCGCATTGGTGCCCTGTGAACAGAACAGCTTGGTGTGGGAACCTTCTTTGGGTTTTGCCAAAATGGGGCTCAAATCCAGCCGATTCTGTTTAGCAGTGATACCGGGCAATATTGTTAGCAATTCGGTACGACCAATCAGATCATCCAGTTTAGTTACGCCTATACTGGCCATGATTTCCCGCACTTCTTGGGCGATAAACCTGAAATAGTTCATCACCATTTCCGGCAGTCCAATGAAATAGTTTTCCCGCAGTTTTTCATCCTGAGTTGCTACACCTGTGGCGCAGTTATTCAGGTGACAAATCCTCAGGTATTTACACCCCAGGGCAACCATAGGGCCGGTGCCAAAACCGAAACTCTCGGCACCTAAAATAGCTGCTTTTATCACATCTAAACCGGTCTTTAAGCCACCGTCGGCTTGCACCCGCACTTTGTGACGTAGCCCGTTTTCTACCAGGGCTTGCTGAGTTTCTGCCAAACCAAGTTCGAAGGGGCTACCAGCATATTTTACTGAGGTTAAAGGGCTGGCACCTGTGCCGCCATCGTAACCCGATATAGTGATCAGATCGGCATAGGCCTTGGCCACACCAGTAGCAATCGTGCCTACTCCCGGCTCAGACACCAATTTGACCGAAATCAAGGCTTGGGGGTTGACTTGTTTTAAATCAAAAATCAACTGAGCCAAATCTTCAATGGAGTAGATATCATGATGGGGTGGCGGCGAAATCAGGGTTACCCCTGGTACCGCAAAACGCAATTCAGCTATGTATCGGTTGACCTTGTCACCGGGTAATTGCCCGCCTTCACCAGGTTTGGCGCCTTGGGCTACCTTGATTTGGATCACTTCGGCATTCACCAGATAATGAGGTGTCACCCCAAATCTGCCAGAGGCGACCTGTTTAATCTTGGAGTTCTTCTCGGTGTTAAAACGCGCCGCATCTTCACCACCTTCACCTGAGTTGGATTTACCCCCCAAGCGATTCATGGCAATAGCCAAAGCTTCATGGGCTTCAGGGCTTAGGGCACCGATAGACATCGCTGCAGTATCGAAGCGGGTAAACAGACTCTCAGCGGATTCCACAGTATCGATATCGATGGTCGGACTGTCGCCATTGAGGGCAAACAGATCCCGGAAATGGCTAGGGGGGCGTTCATTGACTAACGAACTGAACACTTGATAATCAGTGTACTTACCACTTACCACGGCTTTTTGCAGGCTAGTGACTACATCAGGATTATAGGCATGGTATTCACCACCGTGCACATATTTTAGCAAGCCTCCATGGGAGATGGTTTTACGTTTGAGCCAAGCGATGCGATTGAGGTTGATTTGATCTTGTTCAAAATCTTCAAAGCCCGCACCTTGAATACGACTAGGTACGCCCTGGAAACAAAGCTTGACGACGTCGCTGTTAATGCCGATGGCTTCGAACAATTTCGAACTACGGTAACTGGCAACCGTGCTGATCCCCATCTTGGACATGATCTTATATAGACCTTTATTGATGCCCTTGCGGTAATTCAATACGGCTTGCATGGCTGTGATACCCAGTTCACCCTTATCTACCATCTGCTCTATGGTTTCGTAAGCGAGGAAGGGATATATGGCCGTGGCACCCAAGCCAATCAATACGGCAAAGTGGTGCGGATCCCTGGCAGAGCCTGTTTCAATCACTATATTGGCGTCGCAGCGCAAAGATTTATCAATCAGGCGCCGTTGTACCGCGCCTACTGCCATAGCTGCCGGGATCGTCAATCTGTTGGGTTTTATATGGCGATCAGACAGGATAACAAAGGCAGCATGTTTGGTTTTGACCAAGTACTCCACTTCGTTACATACCCGCAGCACGGCTTTTTTCAGGCCTTCTTCGGGTTGGTAGTTAAGATCCACTACTTCAGAATAATAAAATTCGGAATCGTATTCTTTTAGCTGTTTAAGATCCGTATACAACAATATGGGTGAATCAAACCTAACTCTGTGTGCATAACTCGATGTTTCGCTAAATACGTTTTGCTCGCGACCAATACACGTAGCCAATGACATCACGTGATTTTCACGCAATGAATCTATAGGGGGATTGGTTACCTGGGCGAATTGCTGGCGGAAATAGTCGTATAGATTACGTTGTTTGGATGACAGCACCGCCATAGGCGTGTCGTCTCCCATAGAGCCTACAGCTTCCTGGCCGTCTTTGGCCAGTACCTTGATGATTTGTTGCATTTCTTCATAGCTGTAATTAAACAGTTTGTGATAGGTCGCCATCATGTTGTCGTCAAATACCCGTTGACCAATCAGCGAAGCATCACATTGTTCAATAGGCTTGAGGCGAAGAATGCTTTTGTCGATCCATTCTTGGTAGGGGTGGCGATTTTTTAACTCATCATCTATTTCGTTGGAGCGCCAAATTTTGCCGGTGTAGGTATCTACAGCCAACATTTCACCGGGGCCTACCCGGCCTTTTTCAAGTACGTCTTCGGGCTTGTAATCCCATATTCCTACTTCTGAGGCCAGGGTAATCAAACCATCTTTGGTGATCACGTAACGGGCCGGGCGCAAACCGTTGCGATCCAGATTACAGGCCACGTGACGGCCATTGGTTAACACTATGCCTGCTGGCCCATCCCAAGGCTCCATGTGCATAGAGTTGAACTCATAAAACGCCCGTAACTCACTATCCATAGTGCTGTTATTTTGATATGCAGGTGGCACCAATAAACGCATAGCCCGGAACAAGTCCATACCGCCTGCCAGAAAGACTTCAAGCATGTTATCCAATGATGAGGAATCGGACCCTTCACTGTTTACGAAAGGGGCCGCATCCTTCAAGTCCGGTAGCAGTGGCGTCACAAATTTACTACTGCGGGCCTGGGCCCAATCACGGTTGCCTCGAATAGTGTTGATTTCACCGTTGTGCGCCAAAAAGCGAAAAGGTTGGGCCAAGGGCCATTTGGGTAAGGTGTTGGTGGAAAAACGTTGGTGAAATACACAAATCGCTGATTGCAGGCGTTCGTCAGCCAAATCCAAATAAAATTTGGGCAGATCTATAGGCATCACCAAACCTTTATAAACGGTCACTAAGGTCGACAGACAGGCCACATAAAAATCACTGTCATCGGCCAAGCGTTTTTCCGCTCTACGACGTGCCATAAATAAGCGACGTTCCAAATCACGTTTGCGCCAACCAGAGGGCGCATTAACAAACACTTGTTCAATTTGCGGCACACCAGATGCCGCCAAGTCACCCAATACAGAATGATCTGTGGGCACCACTCGCCATCCGACTACACCTAAAGTTTCTCTCTCCAGTTCTTCATTCAGCACAGTCCGCGCCTGGGCAGCCAGTTTTTCATCCTGGCTCAAAAAAATCATACCAACGCCGTATTTTTTGCTTAGCTTCCAGTCATTTTCAGCGGCAACGCACTTGAAAAATGCATCGGGCTTTTGCAACAACAAGCCGCAACCGTCTCCGGTCTTCCCATCGGCAGCAATACCGCCGCGGTGTTGCATGCGATCTAATCCCTCGATTGCCGTACTAACTAATCTGTGACTGGCTTCACCTTTGATATGGGCGATTAAACCGAAACCACAGTTATCCTTCGAATCATTAGGATTATATAAACTCATTGACGTAACTCCTTCAACCGACGACTGGGCAAGGTTGTGTTGTAGATTACTGCTGATGTCGTGCGTTTTTCAGGGCGCCGTTGGACACAAAAAGAGGCCAACGAAGCTACTTTAAACGCTATGTATTCTGGTCGTTATTATTATTGGAGATACCAGTCGTGTATCGAATATTTATACTAAGCAGGACATACAAAATACCGAGTAAACATTTATAAATCAATTACCATCTTAGCTAGCGGCAGAAAAAAACCGGCGACTGACGAAGGTATTTAACTCTATAGTTTATAAAACAATGACTTATGTGGCGTGCATCTGCTTAGTTATAACCTATAAAAAAATAGCTCTTGCCTGAAGTAACTAAGGGTAAAAGGTTGATTTGGGCTCAGTAATATCAATTTTTAGTTTAATTGAATAGAATATTTATGAAAATAAAGTGCATAAAATCTTATGCAGTCAACTAATCTATGGTCAGCCGTCAGGTCTGTGGACTTGGGGGTTAACCAAACAGATATTGCAAAATCAGTTCGGCTGGAAATATCATCAAATGTAACTCTTAGTCGGGTATGGGTTGACCCGGCAGTGGAACTTGCTAGCATGACGTCCACATATCCCATCCTCTGTTATTCGAGAAGACCAACATGCAGTTTCAAGATTCGGTAGAACCCTGGGCCCTAAGATTCGCTCAATTTATTAATCGCTTCGGTACGCTTAGGGTCAGCGTGTTTTTCGTTTTTTTAACGTTGATTTTCACCCTCACCGGCACGTACTTTCTGCGGATTTATATTTTCGGTGATGTAAAAATTGAAGATTTCATGAGTGCCGTTATCTTGACGATCATCAGTGCACCTTGGGTATTGTTTTTCTTTAGTGAGTTGGTGAAACAACTCGAGCGTTCCCGGGGACGTCTGGCAGAAGTGGTGACTCAGCTTGAAAGCCTGCGGGCTGAGGATGTGTTATTGAGTCGCGAATTGCAGAATAATATCAAACAGCTCAACCATGAAATCGAACAACGCAAAAACGCTCAAGCCGAGCGGGAGAATGTTTTCAGTGAATTAGAGAACGAAATTCGTGAAAAATCAGAGAAAGAAGCCCAGGCACAGGGTCTGTCTACCTTACTGCGCTCGATTATTGATGCCTCCCCGGATCTGATTTATTACCGCAATGAAGAAGGACGGTTTGCCGGTTGCAACCGGGTCGCAGAGCAAATGACCGGTAAAAAAGAAGAAGAGTTGATTGGGTTGACGCCGTACGAAGTATATGACGAGGAATTAGCACGTCAGGTGGTAGCCAGTGACCATGAAGTACTCGAAAAAAATGCCAGTATTACCGAAGAGTTGTGGTTGCGTTTTGCCGATGGCCGTCGGGGCTATTTTGAAATGCGTAAAGTGCCGTTTTATTCCCAAGACGGCACCCGTCTGGGATTGTTGGCTTTTGGCCGGGACATCACCGAACGTAAACAAGCAGAAAATGTGGTGTCTAAGGCCATCAAGGATAAAACCTCCTTTATCGCCACCATCAGCCATGAACTAAGAACCCCCCTTAACGGTATAGTTGGCCTAAGTCGAATGCTGCGGGATACCAAGCTAGACAAAGAACAATATGCCTGGGTGAGCACCATTTACGCCAGCGGGATCACCTTGGGCAACATCTTTAATGATATTATCGATATAGACCGTCTTGGCCGGGACCGTCTGGAATTATCCTTAAAGACAGTGTCAATTAAAGACTTTACCGAAGAGTTAAGCAGTATTATTAAGCTGCTTGCTGCCGATAAAGGCCTGGCCTTTGAAACACAAATAAAACAACCTTTACCTGCTTTTGTGGAAGCCGATGGCACGCGCTTGCGGCAAATTTTGTGGAACCTGCTGTCCAATGCAGTCAAATTTACCCAAAAGGGCAAAGTGAGTTTAAGTGTGGAGGCTCATAAAGGGGGGGACGGTATTAGCCTGGTGAAGTTTAAAGTCAGTGATACCGGTGTGGGGATCCCGCAGCAGGAACTGGATAAAATTTTCGCCATGTATTATCAGGTGGATTTACCTGAACATCAAAGCGCTACAGGCACGGGTATCGGTCTGGCGATTTGTCAGCAAATGGTGTCTTTGATGAAAGGGGATATCAAGGTCAGCAGCGCAATCGGTGAAGGCACCTGTTTTACCGTGGAATTACCTTTGCCGATCAGCAGCAGACCCATGGAAGTTGAAGAGCTACAAGTTAAAGGTTTGAATATTCTGCTGGTCGAAGACATAGAGCTTAATGTGATGGTGGCCAAGGCTTTGTTAGAGAAACTCGAGCAGAATGTGGATGTGGCCATGACCGGTGGCGAAGCCATTCAAATGGTCAGAGATAAACAATACGATCTGATTTTACTCGACATTCAATTGCCTGATATGAATGGTTTTGACGTGGCTACCACCTTGCACGACGAAGGATTGGTCGAACAAACCAGCATAGTGGCCCTGACCGCCAATGTGACCAAAAGGCGCCAGGAATATCTGGATAGCGGTATGGATGACGTGATCGCCAAACCGGTTAAAAAAAGCCGTATTATCGAAGTATTTAATACTTTGTTTAGCGATCAACCCACTACGTCGCGTCAACCAATGGACGAACATATTGACGACGAGCTAAATGCTATTCTCGATTTAGATTTGTTACAGACTCTGGTGGATACTATTGGCCACGAAATGGTCAGTACCAGTGTGAAGGTGTTTGAAGAAAATATGCCAGTGTATCTGGAGATTTTGCAGCTCAGCTTAAGCGCGAATGAAAAGGACGAGGTATGCGGCCAAGCCCATAAAATAAAAGGCGCAGCAGGGTCGGTAGGCCTAGCCCGGTTGCAGAAAATCGCCAACCTTATCCAACAGGGCGACCATCCTACCTGGTGGCAAAATGTGCACGATTGGGTGGAGGAACTGACGTTGGCCGCGACAGAGGACATGAATAAGTTGAGCACCTGGCTAAATCAGCAGGACATTGACGATTAAGGGGCAGTAGATTGACAGAAAAACTGGAATTGAAGTCGAAGCGATAATTGTCGGTCAATGGGGGTTTTAGCGGGAATAGACGTTAACTGGGGCTATTTTCAATAGTAGTAAATAGTTCTTGTACCCCACGACTAGTTTATATACAATTCGCGCCGCTTAAAACAGTCACCAATTTAGTTCCTTGTCTCTATACAGTTTGACTGTGCTGTCGAGACTACAACCGTGAGGAGCAATATGATGCGTCATTACGAAATCGTATTCATGGTTCACCCTGACCAGAGTGAACAAGTTCCAGGTATGATCGAGCGTTATACCGGGATTCTGACCCAAAATGGTGGCACTATCCACCGTATGGAAGATTGGGGCCGTCGTCAATTGGCTTACCCAATCGACAAGCTACACAAAGCACACTACGTACTGATCAATGCCGAAGCATCTGCTGAAGCTGTTGATGAGTTAGAGACAGCTTTCCGTTTCAATGACGTTATCTTGCGTAATCTTATTATGCGTACCAAAGGTGCTGCGACTGAGCAATCCCCTATGGCCAAAGAAGAACGTCGTGAAAAACGTGACGACCGCGAAGAACGTCCTGAACGTTCAGAGCGTGAAGAGCGCCCTGTAGTTGAAGAGAAACCTGTAGCTGTCGAAGCTCCGGCTTCTGACGAACAAGAATAAGGAGACAAAAATGGCTCGTTTTTTTAGACGTCGTAAGTTCTGCCGTTTTTCAGCTGAAGGTATTGTAGAGATTGATTACAAAGATATCGCTATGTTGAAAAACTATATCACTGAAAGTGGTAAAATCGTACCTAGCCGTATCACTGGAACTAGCGCTAAATATCAGCGTCAGTTGTCAACTGCCATCAAGCGTGCACGCTTTTTGTCGTTGCTTCCATATACCGATTCACACAAGTAGTTCCTGGCGGAATTAAGAGGTAGCAAAGATGGAAATCATACTACTAAACAAAGTCGCCAACCTGGGCGGCTTGGGTGACAAAGTCACTGTAAAATCAGGTTACGCACGTAACTTTTTGTTCCCTCAAGGACAAGCGGTACCTGCGACTAAAGCAAACGTTGAAAAATTTGAAGCACGTCGTGCAGAGCTTGAAGCAAAAATTGCTGACCAGCTTGCAGCGGCTGAAGCGCGCGCAGCAAAAATTGCTGAGCTTGCTGAAGTAACTATCGCGGCTCCTGCTGGCGACGAAGGCAAATTGTTCGGATCTATTGGTACTCGTGATATCGCGTTGGCTATTACAGCTGCCGGTGTTGAGATCAGTAAATCAGAAGTCAAATTGCCTACCGGTACACTGCGTGATACTGGCGAGTTTGAAATTAACTTGCAGTTGCACTCAGAAGTAACAGCTACCATCAAATTAGTGGTTATTCAAGAAGCCTAATTCGGCCTCTGGTTAATCTTTAAAACACCGCCTTTGGGTTCCCAAAGGCGGTGTTTATGTATCTGACGTTCTATAATTTAGCAGCGCTTCTATTTTCTAAAACTAGTCATTTATACCGATTGGTATTATGTCCCTGTTAGCGACTAAGCTTGGTTTTCCACTGGGGATCCAGCCCATAGGCGGATGACATCTGATTGAGGCGCTGCGGTGTCACGTTTGCCTCATCTAGTATTGCCATAAAATTCGCGATAGAGAGCCAGTCGTTAGGGCGTTCACATAAGATGATCTCTTCCCCCAGCCCAATAACGCCGGCCTCCAATACCCGATAATACCAGCCAGTGATCTGTCCCTGGCGGATAAGTTTCGGTAAATCTTGTTGATTAAACTTGGCCGCTATCTTCCAGCAGGGGATGCGGGGGCTACTGACCTGCAATAATACCTCGCCGATCCGGTAAATGTCTCCGATACACACGCTATGATCGTGCATCATTGTCGCGCTGATATTTTCCCCCAAGCTGCCAGGCAAAGCCTTGTTGTGCATCAATGGAAAGCGCTTGATAATTTTTTCATAGCCACGATGAGCATATTGATGCAGAGCTTTTTCAGGTCCGCCATGTACGCGTTTATCTGCCTGTATATCACCCTCAATACCTAACATGTTAACAACAACCCGAGATTGAGGCTGCTTATAAATACCGGTGGGCGCATTTTTAGGGCCGATTCTGGACTCGGATCCAGTATATAAACCTATGATCTTCATGTACTTTCCAACTGAATGTAAATAGGGGCAGGCTAATACTTACCTTATCCCGGGTTCAGGTTATTTAATAATATTCGTTCAACCAGTGATTTTGCTTTATTTAAACTCGACTGCTTATTTTTTTGGCGCTCTAAACCTTTCTGATTTACCCTGCGACTAACTTCTCAATGCAACAAAATGAAGATATTCGATTGACTGATCAAGGAAACGTCGTTGCCGCACAGCATAAGTTTGCCACTAAAGATGAGCAGGAGCTAATTTTAGCGGTGCAGCAGGGGGACAAGCGGGCTTATCACACTTTGTATCAACTATATATTGGTCAGGTATATGGTTTGTGTTATCGCTTGACCGGTGAAAAAATGATGGCGGAAGATGCCGCCCAGGAAGTTTTTATTCAATTGTGGCGCAAGATTGGCAATTTTTCTGGCCAGAGTAAATTTTCAACCTGGCTGCACACAGTGACGTCAAATATCACTATCTCCTACATACGCAAACAGCGGGGGTGGCTGCAAAAGATGTTTAATATAGAAGACTCTGTTGCGGCAAACGAGATCGCCGAGCCATCGGCGGGTGAGGTGGATCTGGAGGCTTATATAGTGCGCCTGCCCGAGAGGGCGAGGTTAGTGTTTGTATTACATGCTGTTGAAGGTTACAGACATGAGGACATCGCGCAGATGACCAATATGGCCATAGGCTCAAGTAAGGCTCAATTCCATCGGGCCAAACAGTTATTAAAGGAGTGGATGGGATATGAATAACAGTGATTTTGATACCCATTTAAAACAACACCTAGGGGAATTACCAAGGGAAAAGCAACCCCAGCGTGACCTTTTCCAAGGGGTTGAATTAGCCTTAGCAAACGATGCCTCAAACAAGTCGCCAGTAACGGCTAAATTATATCTGCTGGCAGCATCTTTTGCAGCTTTTGCTGTGTTGGGCTGGTTGTCGCTTAGCCAGCCGTCCAACCAGCTCAGTGGCGAGAATTTGGTGGCAGTGTTGAGCGAACAGCATCAACAACAAAAGAATGCCCTGCTGGTTAAATTTAAAGACCAACCAGCCCTGACCCAAAACTGGCAACAGCAATTAACGGAATTGGACGAAGCCGCAGGCGCGATAAAAGCCGCCTTAGAAAATGAACCCAACAATATGGCGTTGTTAAAGATGCTGCAAAATGTACATCAACAACAAATTAATTTAATCGAGCGCGTGCACTCATCGAAATGGTCACAAATTTAAATGAAACGCAGTGGTTTAGGGGTATGCAGATGAAAAAATTATGGCTTGGTATTGGACTGATGTGTTTCAACTTGTCGTTAGTTGCCGCCCAGAAAGTGGATAAAACCATAGAGGCCGCGCCTGATGGGTATGTTGAAATTGAACACTTAAACGGCGATGCCGAAATTAAGGGCTGGGAACGCCAGGAAGTTCGAGTAGTGGGTACCTTGGGAGACAAAACCGACAAGTTTATTTTCGAACGTGACGGCAACGAGGTGGTTATTAAAGTTAAAGTCAAACGTTCCTATGGCTGGGGCAACAATGATGATGAAGGAGATGATTTGCAGATATTCGTGCCTAACAATAGCAAACTCAGCTACACCTCGGTCAACGCCGAGGTTGCCCTTTTGGGGATTGCCGGTGGCGTGGATGTTAATACGGTTAACGGTGGCATCGAGGCGAACTCCCTGTCAGGCCGGATCCGGCTGGAATCGGTCAATGGTGATATTCGTGCAGATAAACTGGACGGTGATGTAAAAATTGAAACGGTTAATGGTGACATACATTCCCTGAGCTCTGGAGGCAAAGAAGATAAATACGAATCGGTTAACGGTGACATTTTGGTAACCAGCGCCAGTAAAGAAGTCAGGGTAGAGACGGTAAATGGAGACATGGAACTGTCCCTGAATATGATTGAATATCTCAATATCAATACGGTTAACGGTAGTATCGAAGCTAAATTGAAATTGGCAGAAGATGGTGAGATCAGAGCTTCGTCTGTTGGTGGCTCAGTCACCTTGTTGTTCCAGGATGATGTCTCAGCACGCTTTGATATACGCGGTCATGCGGGTGGGCGGATAGTGAATAATCTGTCTACAGACAAGGTGCAAAAAGACAAATATGGCCCTAGTCGCTGGTTGGAATTCACTCTAAATGATGGCAATGGCAAGGTCAATGTGTCCACTGTAAGTGGCAGGGTGAAGTTAGCTAAGGATTAGTCACCCTATGTTTAAGCTCGTGTTGTTTAGCTGCCCTAAGCAACACGTTCCACGGAAATCCCCGCCAGTTCTATCAAGGCTTGTTTGTACTGAGTTGCAGGTAAGGGTTTTAACGCATCGATAGCCTGTTGGGACGCTTTAAGGGCTTGCTGTTTGGTATATACCAGGGCCCCGGTGGACTCCATAGCCGCCAAAATAGCCTGCAAATTTTCCATGCCATTGCCGACTTCTATAGCTTCGCGGATCATTTTGGTCTGGTTTTTATCGCCATGCCACATGGCGTACAACAGGGGCAGGGTGGGTTTGCCTTCGGCCAGATCATCCCCTACATTTTTGCCCATGTCCTGGCTATCCGAAACATAATCCATAATATCATCAACTAATTGGAACGCCGTTCCCAGATACTTGCCATAATCTTGCATGGCCAGTTCAATTTGTGGTTTCTGATCAGTTAACACCGCCGCTAACAAGGTGGCGGCTTCGAACAAACGTGCGGTTTTACTGTAAATCACCTGCATATAACTTTTTTCACTGGTATCAGGGTCATTGCAATTCATCAATTGCAAGACTTCACCTTCGGCAATCACATTGGTGGCATCAGATAAAATTTGCATCACCCGCATGCGCTCAAGACTGACCATCATTTGAAATGAACGGGTGTAAAGGAAATCCCCAACTAAAACACTGGCCTGGTTGCCAAATATTTCGTTTGCGGTTTCACGGCCCCGGCGCATGGTTGATTCATCCACCACATCATCATGTAACAAGGTTGCGGTGTGAATGAATTCGATGATGGCCGCCAAGGTGTGATGCTGTTGATTTTCAATACCTAAGGCTCTGGCGGCCAAGACAGTCAGTAGTGGGCGCAATCTTTTACCACCGCTGTTGACGATGTAAAATCCCAGTTGGTTGATCAGTGATACGTCTGAAGTGACCTGTTTTTGGATCAGTTGATTGACTGCAAGCATGTCAGGTTCAGCCAACAGAAGGATGTGGTCTATATCCATAGTAAAATTTCAGCCCTACCTTAAGGTATTAATTAACGTGGGATTTTACAGAAATTGTGTCGGGTATCCAGTATCCAATGCACTAGAATGCCAGTTGATCGCAGATAGATCCTGAGTTGCTGTATATTTGAACAAATAAATTGTATTTGGTACTTGCGAGGAATAATTGCTTCACGTACAATTCGCGCCCTGTTTTTGAATATATAGCGCTATGATTGCGCAGAGCGGAGTTAATTATGTACGCGGTTTTCCAAAGTGGTGGCAAACAACACCGTGTGGCTGAAGGCCAAACCGTTCGCCTCGAGAAAATCGAAGTGGCTCCAGGTGAGTCAGTTGAATTCGGTGAAATCTTGATGGTGAGCAATGGTGAAGATGTTCAGATCGGCACCCCATTTTTAAGTGGTGGAAAGGTTACTGCTGAAGTAGTAACCCATGGTCGTGGCGAAAAAGTTAAGATTGTTAAGTTTCGTCGTCGTAAGCATTCACGTACCCAAACGGGTCACCGTCAGTGGTTCACAGAAGTGAAAATCACTGGTATAAGCGCTTAATAGGAGTTTCAACTAATGGCACATAAAAAGGCTGGTGGTAGTACTAATAACGGTCGTGACTCAGAAAGTAAACGTTTAGGTGTTAAGCGTTACGGCGGTGAGTCTGTTTTAGCCGGTAACATTATCGTTCGTCAACGTGGAACACGTTTCCATGCTGGTAACAATATGGGTATCGGTAAAGATCACACATTATTTGCATTGTCAGACGGCAAAGTACAATTTGATGTGAAAGGTCCTAAAAACCGTAAATTTGTAAGTATCGTTGCTGAATAATTGGCGCGTAAGCAGTTTTTAAAAAACCCCGCTAGTGCGGGGTTTTTTGTTGGAATAGAGTAAACTCTTTATAATATTTACCTGAAAGTTGAGTTAGCGATGAAATTTGTAGATGAAGCCGAGATCCGTGTTGAAGCCGGTGATGGCGGTAGTGGGGTAGCGAGTTTTCGCCGCGAAAAGTATGTACCTGATGGCGGCCCCGATGGCGGTGATGGCGGTGATGGCGGCAGTGTTTATTTAGTCGCAGATGAAAACCTCAATACCCTGATCGACTATCGATTTGAGAAATTTCATCGCGCTGAGCGCGGTAAAAATGGCCGAAGTGCGGATTGTACTGGTCGTAAAGGTGTGGATTTAGATGTATTGGTGCCGGTGGGCACCCGGGCTACGGATACCGAGACCGGTGAAGTGCTGGGTGACTTAACCAAACATGGCCAGCGTATGAAAGCTGCCCAGGGTGGTTACCATGGATTAGGTAATGCACGTTTTAAAACCAGCACCAACCGCGCGCCTCGGCAAAAAACCTTAGGCACACCCGGCGATGTACGCCACCTTAAACTGGAATTGATGTTATTGGCGGATGTCGGGTTGCTGGGTATGCCTAACGCTGGTAAATCGACTTTCATTCGCAGCGTATCAGCCGCCAAACCCAAAGTTGCAGATTATCCTTTTACCACTTTAGTACCGAATTTGGGTGTGGTTCGTATGGATGCCATGCGCAGCTTCGTCATTGCCGATATTCCCGGTTTGATTGAAGGGGCCTCGGACGGAGCCGGTTTAGGGATCCAGTTTCTCAAACACCTGGAGCGCTGCAGAGTGTTGTTGCACATAGTCGACATAATGCCATCTGACGGCTCGGATCCTGTTGAAAACGCCAAAGCCATAGTCGGCGAACTGGAGAAATACAGTCCTAAACTTGCTGCCAAGCCACGTTGGTTGGTATTTAATAAAATGGATTTAATGTTTGAAGATGAAGCCGCTGAGCTGTGTCAAAACATTGCCAAGGGACTGGACTGGAATGACGATTATTATTGTATCTCCGCAGTCCAGGGTAAAGGCACTGAGCCCCTTTGTCGTAAAGCTATGGACTATATTGAATCTTTACCAGTTGAAGTTCTCGACACCAGTGAGCAAGAAGACGTTGGTTTCAGATGGGATACTTATCATAAAGAGACGGTTGATAATTACGCTGATGATGATTTCGACGATGAGGATGATCTCGATGAAGACGAAGGCGATGATGACTTTGAAGTGGTGTATAAAAAATAATTAATCTGAGTTTCGGTTAACTAGCCTTAAATGATTTTTTTTAGTTCAAAAGAGTGAGTGCCAAGCCATGCTTATTTCCATGATCGCCGCCATGGCTAACCATAGGGTTATTGGTGCGGACAATAAAATGCCTTGGCATTTACCTGCGGATCTGCGCCATTTCAAAAAGGTTACCCTGGGTAAGCCAATTATCATGGGGCGTAAGACGTATCAGTCGATTGGCAAGGCGTTGCCTGGTCGGGTAAATATAGTGATCACCAGTGATAAGACGTTTTCCCTGGACGATGCCGTGGTGGTCAATGATTGTGAACAGGCCTTAAGTGCTGCCCAGGAAAGTCCGGGCATAACCGATGAAGTCATGATTATTGGTGGGGGCACTGTCTATCAACACTTTATGCCCCTATGCGATCGGCTTTATCTAACGTTAATTGACCTGGAGGTACAGGGAGATACCTATTTCCCTGATTATCAGCAATTTGGATGGCACCAGTCAGCAGCAGAGTCTCACCCAGCTGATGACAAAAACCCCTATGCCTATCAATTTATTACTTTTGCAAAATAAACAGCTGGCCTTTAACCAGCCACACTGAGCTATGACCGGGAGACCAGCCAATTGATGGCGATCCTTGATAGCAAACAAATACCGATCCGTTATCCCTACACAGGGAATGATCACATAGTTATATATCAGGGTTATTCATTACTTTATTTCGCTGAAAATTTTGCTAACGTTAGACGGCATTAATTACTTTCTACATGATCAGGAGAACATATGAGCACAGTGACTTTACAAGGCAATCCTTTTAATACCGTTGGCACCTTACCCAAGGTGGGAGACCAAGCAGCGGATTTTAGTTTAGTCAAAACTGATTTATCCGAAGTGGCTTTAGCTGATTATCAGGGCACACGTTTGATTTTGAACATTTTCCCTTCAGTGGATACCGGCACCTGTGCCACATCGGTGAGAAAATTTAATCAGCAAGCCAGTGGCTTAAACAATACCAAAGTGTTGTGTGTCTCTGCTGACTTACCTTTCGCCGCCGCCCGTTTCTGCGGAGCCGAAGGAATTGATAAGGTTGAGACAGGTTCCAGTTTTCGTGGAACCTTTGGCGATGACTATGGCGTGAGTTTCGCCGACGGACCATTGAAGGGACTCTTGTCCCGTTCAATCGTTGTCATCGATGAAAATGGTAAGGTCGTTTATACTCAACAGGTTGCCGAAACAGCCGATGAACCAAACTATGACGCAACGATAGCGGCTCTAGAATAGAACAAAAAAAAGGCCCCCAGTAATTGCATGTGCAACTATTGGGGGCGCCTTCTAACTGAAGCTTTTTGTGCGCTATATTAGTCGCAGCCTACAATGCTCTATTAAATAACGCTTCTAAATCCAGCCCTTTGTGGCCGAGCATGTCCCGCAAACGTCTTAACGCTTCAACCTGTATCTGCCTGACTCTTTCTCGGGTTAAACCTATTTCCACTCCTACATCTTCAAGGGTCGAGGGTTCGTAGCCGAGTAATCCAAAGCGCCTGGCGAGGACTTCCCTTTGTTTTGGGTTCAAGTCTTCAAGCCATTTAACAATATTAAATTTGATGTTTTTATCTTGCAGTTCTTCTTCGGGATCATGGCCTTTATCGTCGGCAATAATGTCCAATAACACATTATCGTTTTCACTGCCAATAGGGGTATCCACCGAGGTGATGCGTTCGTTTAAACGCAGCATTTTTGTGACATCCTGCACCGGTCTGTCCAACGCCTTGGCAATTTCTTCCGCACTGGGTTCATGATCTAGCTTTTGCGCCAGTTCACGGGATGCACGTAAGTATACATTGAGTTCTTTCACCACATGAATGGGTAATCTAATGGTGCGGGTTTGATTCATGATAGCCCGCTCTATGGTTTGACGTATCCACCATGTGGCGTAGGTGGAGAATCTGAAACCACGTTCAGGATCAAATTTTTCTACGGCCCGGATAAGGCCCAAGTTACCTTCTTCGACGAGGTCGAGTAAGGCCAGACCTCGATTGTTGTAACGTCTGGCAATTTTGACCACTAGTCGTAAGTTGCTGACGATCATGCGCTTGCGTGAAGCCTCATCGCCCTTTAACGCTCGCCTTGAAAAATACACTTCTTCTTCGGCTGATAACAATGGGGAAAACCCGATTTCGCCCAAATAGAGTTGGGTGGCATCAAGATTCTTGGGTGATAATTCCTGGCTGGCAACTATATCCCTGAATTTCTCTACCGATTCTTTTTCCGCTTTTAGCAGCTCTTTTTCAACGGCTAATTCTAAATCTTCGACTAAATCTAATTCAACTACCGCGCTTTGTTCCTGGTTCATTTCGTTGATTCCTTAGCTTAAATTATTCCTAAACATCTCCTGTTATCTATTGCTATTATCGTTTAGGTAAGTAGCGTAAAGGGTCAACTGACTTGCCCTTGTGCCTCACTTCGAAATGAAGCTTAACCCTATCGGATCCACTTTTACCCATAGTCGCAATTTTTTGTCCAGCACGAACCCACTGTTGCTCTTTGACCAGGATCCTGTCGTTGTGCGCATAAGCACTCAAAAATGAATCTGAATGTTTCACAATCACCAGTTTTCCATATCCACGCAGAGCATCCCCTGTGTAGACAACTTTTCCAGCAGCGGTTACCAAAATAGGTGAACCTAATGTTCCCGAAAAATCCAAACCTTTATTACCTTGTTCGGTCGCCGAAAATCCGCGAGCGATACCATTTTTAGTCGGCCATAACCAAGATTTAATCTGACTGGGAAACTCACTGTTGGGAGGGACAACTGCCCTCTTCTTATCAATGGACTCAGTTTTACCATACGCCTGCTTTTTCTGGCGGTCAACTACCTGATTTGCTTTTACTTTTGAACTCTGACCAGTGGGCCTTTTAAACCATTTGACATTTGAGTTGGTCGATTTATTGAGTGATAGGCGTTGGCCGGGGTAAATATTATAGGGTGCAGGTATGTGGTTGAATTTCGCTATGTCGCGGTAGTCCTGGCCCGTTAGCCAGGAAATAGTAAACAATGTGTCGCCTTTTTTTACGGTGTAGTATTGCCCGGTAAAGGATTTTTTTCGATGGTCCCTAAACGTTTTTCCCTGATACAATTCTTCTACAGGCGCGGGTGCCTTGCGACCTGAACAAGCAACTAAGTTCACACAAAGCAAAACCACAAACATCAGGCATGTTTTTTTCATCCGCAAAGTTTATTCCGAAACGGGCAAAAAATAACAAAAGATAACGCAACGAACAAGGTTACCAAGCTCACTCCTGGGATGTTGAACCTACTTTTTCCAGTAACAATACTATGCCAGCTCCAAAAATGGTTAACGCTATGGCGTACCACAAGTAGGAAGGCTGACTGGTCAAAATCTCAAATGTTCCGGGCAATATATTTTCTTGAACAAGGGGAATAGTTTTTCCATGACTGTTGACCGTTGATTCAATCGTGTATTTCCAAGGCCAAACTTTGTTCAGTGAACCGAGCATAAAACCACCCAACAGCGCCAAGGTTAGGGTACGATGTACGCTAAACATCCAGTTTAGTACACGGGAAAAGCTCAACAAACCGACTATACACCCCATGGCAAAAAGACCCAAAATGGACACTTCCAGATTTTTCACCGCCGTTAAAATGGGTGTGTACATGCCCAGTAGTAACAAAATAAAACTGCCGGATATACCGGGCAATATCATGGCGCATATGGCCAACATGCCGGATAAAAATATAAATAGCCCGGTAGGCTCGATATTGTTCGGTGTGATCATGGTAATTAAATAGGCGCCAAGGGTGCCCAGTAAAAAGAAGGCTAAGGTATTGAATTTCCATTGTTCAATATGCCGTATAAGCGACCATATTGCCGCTAATATCAAACCAAAGAAAAATGACCACAGCAGCACTGGATAAGTGTCGAGCCAGAACAATACAATCCTGGAAACGGTCAAAATACTGAATAAAATACCAAATAACAGGGTAAATAAAAATGTGCCGTTAATATATTGCCACATTGGAGCAAAACCCTGGCGGAAAAGCACCTTGAGGGCCTCTGGGCCACATTGTTTCAACGAATAGATCAGCTCTTCATAAATCCCTGTGATAAATGCAATAGTGCCACCTGAGACACCAGGTACAGCATCTGCTGCACCCATCACCATCCCCTTCGCTGCCAATACCAGGTAGTCGCGCCATATTCGCTTAAGTTGCATTATTTTCCAGCCTACAATTGATTTATGATAAATACCCAAGGCTCACGGTCTTGGGCTATGTCGCCAGATTGGCATCGGAGGTTCAAATTATGTCCCCGGCTATGAGTGGTACAAAACGCACGGCTTCAACGATCTTTTCTTCAAATGCCAACTCATTCCGGGTAATACAATGTAACTGCTGGTTTTGCTCACCCACCGGGATAACCAGGCGTCCACCGTCATTTAGTTGCTCATATAATTTAGCTGGAATTTGGCTTGCTGCTGCTGTGACTATAATGGCATCAAAAGGCCCTTTACTGGCCCAGCCTTGCCAGCCATCCCCGTGTTTCATGGCCACATTGTGTAAATCCAGTTGATTCATTCTGCGTTTAGCCTGGAACTGCAAAGTTTTTATACGCTCCACTGAAAAGACTTTATCGAATAGCTGGGCCAATATGGCCGTTTGGTACCCGGATCCCGTGCCTATCTCGAGTACAGATTTTGGGGCGTTATTCGACTCAAGTAACAGCTCAGTCATTTTCGCCACTATATAGGGCTGAGAGATCGTCTGCCCTTGTCCTATCGGCAGTGCAGTATTCTGGTAAGCCTTGTGGCGCAGGGCATCGGGCAAAAACAATTCCCGCGGGGTAGCGGCCACAGCTTGTAAAACTGAGACATTTTTTATGCCTTCTTGTTGTAAAAGGAGGGCTAGGCTGTCCCCCTTGCGTGAAGTAACTCTCATTTAACAGTCAATCCAAGGTGTGTGTTGTAAGGGTTAGTCGGCTTATCATAGCGTTATCAGTAGCCGCCACAAAATGTATTTATATTGACTGAGGTATCAGTATTTATATTTTATTAATCCATTGTCGCACATCTTCTAAACTCTGATGGGCCGTCATGTCTACCGATAAAGGTGTGACAGAACAATAGCCTGCACTAATGGCATGAAAATCTGTACCGGGTCCTGCATCCTGCTCTTCACCTACTAAACCATACCAGAAGATATCTTTGCCCCGTGGATCCTGGGCTTTGAGCATAGATTTTGCCCGATGACGCCGTCCTTGCCGGGTGACTTTTATACCTTTTATTTGTTTACAGGGGAGATCGGGAACATTGATGTTTAAAATCTGATCGGCCGCTAAGGGATGTTGCTGCAAGTGGCGGATAATGTCACAAACTATTATGGCAGCGGTGGAAAAATTAGTACTATTGTGCGCACAAAGGGAGACTGCAATCGCCGGCAAACCCATGTAGCGCCCTTCGGTGGCGGCGGCTACCGTACCTGAATAGATAACGTCATCTCCCAAGTTTGCTCCATGGTTAATGCCGGAAATAACCAGTTCTGGATCCTTTTCCAGAAAACTGTTTACCCCCAGATGAACACAATCAGAGGGCGTGCCATTGACTGCAAAAAAACCGTTGCTCATTTTTTCGATACGCAGGGGTTGCTGTAAAGACAGGGCATTACTGGCTCCGCTGCAATTTCGATCCGGTGCGATAACAGTGACATTGTGTTCTTTAGCCAACTGCAGATGCAACTCTGCCAATCCTTGGGCGAACACCCCATCGTCATTGCTTAACAGTATATTCATTGTGCTTCTCCGGGGGCGGGCTGATCTGTATTGACGATCTCCCGCAAAACCGAGGTGGCAAATGCCCCAGCGGGCAGCTCGAAGGACATGTGGAGCTGGTCGTTATCCCGTTGCCACTGTAAGTTGTTGGCATACAGGCTTATGGGACGGCGTTCTTGTTTCAAACCCAACGCACTCAGGGTTTGCGTAACCTTGGGATGGTTATGGGCCACAGCTTGCTCAAGTTTTTCTGCTTGCATGTCGCTCGCTAAATCGCCTTCTCCCCATAACGGGGCGGAAATTTGTATATCACGCTCTGCCAGGCGGGTGTGTATCTGACTATTAAGCTCCAAAGCACTAAAAAAACTGCCGCTACCGGCCAGGCTCATCACGTCACCGGGTAAAGGCGTATGGTAATGGTTGGTTTGGATACGAGCGCTCACCATTTCGTTAAACAACCAGGAGCGCAGGGCGGATATTGCCATTGAACGTTTGTTGCGATTGCGGATACTCTCACCGTCTATCATTTTCTGGGCCAAGACCAGATTACTGCCACTGGGATCATATTTGGTGTCGCCGAAACGTTGTGGGCCAAAATAGTTAGGTACTCCCTGAGCATCGACTAACGCAATGCGTTTTTCAAGACCCTCGGTATGGGTAAGCGCCCGGAGCCTTATCTCAAAACGATTTCCTTTTAATACGCCGGTTCTGAGTTTTTTGTTATGCCTGACAGCTTTGATTACCTTAGCGCCGGGCACATTCAGTGCAGACCAGTCATATTCAGCCTTGCCGGGCTTATGCACCCCAAACCACTGTTCGGTAACGGCATGTTTGTCTTTTCTGCCGGCGTAGCTGACCGCTCGCAACGGAAGTTGGGCAAACTTGGCAATCTGTTCGGCGAGATAAGCGGTATTGAGTCCTTGTTTACGCACCCAAAGGTAAATGTGTTCACCTTCGCCTAGGGGGGCATATCCTAAGATTTCCCGTACGACAAAATCATCAGCCTGATGCTTGAATTCGCCTGAGGTGGCAGGTTTGCCGTGCAAGTAATGCCAGTTATCTATGCGCATCAAGACACCTTGATGACGCTTTGCGCAACTAATAACACCACCGCATAACAGGCGATGCCTTCTTTACGACCGACAAACCCCAACTTTTCAGTGGTCGTTGCTTTAACATTCACCTGATCTATTTGCGCGGCTAAATCTGCCGCAATATTGGTACGCATGGCAAGGATATGCGGGGCCATTTTCGGGTTCTGGGCGACTATAGTTAAATCAAGGTTGCCCAGACAAAATCCACGGGCGGTAACCATTGACATCACACGACGCAATAATGCTCGGCTATCAGCCCCTTTATATTCTGCTTCGGTGTCCGGGAAGTGTTTACCAATATCACCTAGGGCCAGGGCACCCAATAAAGCATCACATAGGGCGTGAAGCGCCACATCTCCGTCTGAATGGGCCACCAGACCGAAGTTGTAATCGATAGGGACGCCGCCAATTATTATGGGCCCGCTACCGCCAAACTTATGTACGTCATAGCCGTGGCCTATACGTATGTTCATTCCATATCCTTGTGTGTTAAATAAAATTCCGCCAACAGAAGATCCTCTGGTTGAGTCACTTTGATATTACTGGCTTTGCCTTCTATCAGCTGGACGGTCCCGCCAGCCCATTCGATCGCCGAGGCTTCATCTGTTATGTCCACCCCTTGGTCGAGGGCCTGACGTAACGCATCACGTAGGTCAGCCAAAGGAAAAAATTGCGGCGTCAAAGCGTGCCATAAATTCGCACGACTTTCTGTATGGGTTATTTGCTGTTGCATATTTGCCCGTTTCATTGTGTCACGTACGGGGGTGGCTAATATGCCGCCCTGTAGACCTTGTTGGGCGAGAAATAGCAGTTTGTTCAGATCCCCGTGTGTGAAACAGGGGCGAGCGGCGTCGTGTACCAATACCCATTCATCCTGGCTTACATATTCCAACCCGGCTAATACGGAGTGAGCCCGTTCTTGGCCGCCATCGACCCGAGTCAACCAGTGGGCTTGGGCGATATCGAGTTGGGAAAAATAAGGATCTTGTGGATCCAGAACAACAATGATGTGAGCAATTTGCGGATGGCTATAAAGATTCTCCAAGGTATGTTCGAGAATGGTTTTACCGGCTATGGTTAGGTATTGTTTGGGGCGGTCGGCTAACATGCGTTTACCGATCCCGGCGGCAGGGACGACAACAGTATATTGGGGGAAGTACGGCATATGTATCTTATTCTTCGTTGGGCAATATACGATAAAACGTTTCACCTTGTTTTATTAAACCTAGCTCGTTTCTAGCCCTTTCTTCCGCCGCCTCCAAGCCGATTTTCAGATCATTGATATCCGCTTCTAGCAGGTTGTTCCGTTGTTCAAGACTGGTATTTTGTGACGTTTGCTCGCGGACCTCTTGCTGCATGGCGAGGTATTGGGGCATGCTATTTTTGCCAAACCACAAGCGATACTGGAGCGCAGCTAACAAAGCGATAAGTACAAATGGGATCGCTTTCATGGTTGGCTGCTCCTGATTAATCGAGATGGCGATATTATGCCGAGCTTTTGGCTCGAGGGCCAGTAAAAGGCTCGAAGTGGAGGGATCTAGCGACAAGTCTGTTATACCCTTCATACTTGAAAATGCCTGTTTATTGGCCACACTCATTCGCCACCGTCATGCCATTCCAATGATTTTGGGGGTAGGTGTTCAAAGTATTTTACCGAGCTTAGAGGTTTTCATTGCCACGTATAACTGATTGGCGCTGCCAATTTATATCAAACAAACCTAAATTTCTGCCACCCTTGGCTCTTTATTCAGTTATTTGACCTCAGGCACATGTTACCCAAACAGTTTGCCCTTGAGTTTGTCTTTAAGTTTATCTTTCAACTCGTCTTTTTTGTCATCTACCACACTGTTGAGCTTGGCATCGAGCATTGGTTGAATACTGCCCAAATCACCATCTGCCAGTTTTTCCCAGTCCAGCCACTTGGTCATTTCGCCATTTGTTGCCCCAAGTGGGCCCTCAATTTTGGCTGACAGTTTCTGTTTTAATTCACTTAATTTACCGTTTTGATCATCACTGAGATTCGACAGCATGGCGCTACCCAATTGTTTGTCCAGATCAGAGCTGAAGGAGAAATCCAGGTCTCCCAATATGCCAGCAATGTCCGTATTGATGTTTAAGCTGGTTAATTTACTTAAGGTTTGGGCAATAACCTGGGTCAGATTATTGCTACCTGTTGCTGTCAAAGCCATTCGCTGCAAGTTACCCTGGGCATGTCCGGAAACCACATTTTTATCTATGCTGACCTCTCCACGGCTGGAGAGTAATGCCTTGAGTAAGGTACTGGACAATTTATCCTGCTCAAGCAAAGTGACGTCGGCCAATTTAAGCCCGTCCAAGTCCCAGGTTTGATGCGCCTTTGCGCCACTGTCATTAAGCCAAAAATCGCCGTTTAGCTGGAGTGATTGCCACAGTGAGCTGGCAGACGAATCGACTTTAAAAATAGTGGGTCGCCCGATTTTGTCATGTTGGTGAGTGATATCCTGCCATACGCTAAGTACGTTTTCATTCTGCCAGCTGACAGAGACCTTGGCTTTGCGTATCAAAAAGTCGGGCAGTGCTGTCGTATCGTCAAAGGCTATCCAGCGGCCTTCGAAAGCTTGTTGCTCTTCTTGCTCAGCTTTACCTTCAGCAAGCATGGGAGCCACTAGGTCATAAGCACCTAACAAGTACTCACTAACTTCCCCGGCCTTTTCGCCAAACACCATAGTAGTGACGTCTTGGATGGCACCTGAATCGCCTGCTATTAGCCCCTGGAGTTGCGCATAGTCTTGCCCCGGAGCGGCTTTCAACTGCGCCAGTTTGGGTGACAAGTCGGCTTTTGCTGCACTGACGGCCTCTTTAAAATCCGTGAGTTTGTTTTTGTCCTGTTTGATTTCTTGACTCAGTTGATCAAACTCGGCTTTGGCATTGGCCAGTTCAAGCGGATTTTTATAATCGGTTTCGGTTAACGTTTTAATCCGTTGTTGATAGTCGGCTAATTTTTCTTTCTCCGGTAGCTGTTCGAACTTCTCTTTTAAGATCACGCTATGTTTGTCATACGCGGCTTGGGTCTGTTCAATTGCAGCCGTGGTTTTTAATGGGGAGTTAGCCAATATGTCATCTACGCTAGGCAGTGCTTGGGGAACGAAGGCCTCTTTTAGCTCGTCGGCTATGGACCTGTCAGGTGCCCGGTATACCTCACCTTGTGAGGATCTTTTTTGCGCAAATTGTACCCAGGATACATCCAGGTTGTTTACGATGATTTTGCGTAATAACAGGGGGCCAAGTTCTATTTGCGCTGCAACTGCTCCCGCTTGTACCTGATTTTGCATAGGGTTCGCAGGGTCGGTGAGTTGCACATCATTGAAGGTGATGGCAAAAGGCGAAAAGCTGTGTGTCACTTCTCCTATGTTCACTTCTGCACCTGTGGCGGTTTCCAGGCTGCTGGTCGCGGCGAGTTTAATCCAAAAATCCAGAAAAATGATACTAATGGCGGCAATTAACGCCACGATCACCGTAAAAGCGATAAGCCCCGGCCAACGAATGATTTTCTGCATGTTATTCTCCTAATGCCTGATAAAGCTGGTACAGGCGACTGCCTTTTACAACTTGTACAATTTTTAATTTGTTGACCCATAACATAAATCTGACGCGGTACTGCACGATCAGTAATTTGCTGATAACCAGAATTATCGGTGCCAAAAGCAAGCTCAAAATGAGACTGCCCAACGTAAGGGTATGATAAAATTGGCTGAGCTGACCTAAGCTGGTGTTGTACAAAGCTGTCCAGGACATAAGCAAACTTTGGCTGGTTAGCATGGATTCACCAATATCTGCCATCAGTGGATTGAGCAACAAAGTGAAGCCGGAAAACAAAGCATAAGCCAGTAGGAAAGTGGTGAGGTTAACCCGTAAAAATAACACGATGAACAGAATGATAACGCTGTGCAGGCCGAGAAACGGGGTCAGACCCATTATCATACCGAGCATGATGCCAAAAGCCAGTTGCCACGGACTGGCGTCGGAATTTAGCGCTTTGAGTAGTTTTGCAAATAGTTGCATCTATGCAGTCCTTATGTCGTCAGAGAGTTCAAAATTTAACGGAAATCATGTATTGCCAGCCAGTTCGTCGTAGGCAATATAACCGCCCAACGTTAACAATAATATACCCGATAGTCGTCCCTGCCATGCGGCAAATGAAGGATGTTGCGCTAACCAGTTCCCTAATTTACCTGACAATAAAGCGACACAAAGATCGCAGCTAAAGGCAATAAGTGCATACAAGCCGCCTAATACAATCAACTGACTCACCACAGGTCCGGCTTGAACGGTTACAAATTGGGGTAAAAAAGCCAGGAAAAACAAAGCAGTCTTGGGGTTAGTTAACTCCACAAAAATGCTTTGCCGAAAAACTTTTCCTCTGCTCATGACAGTAACTCGGGGTTTATTCATGCCCTGAACAGAGTGAGCAGAAGCGAGTAAATATATACAGCCTAAATAGACCAGGTAGGCTGCACCGGCAAATTTTAAGGTTCTAAATGCCATAGGAAAGTAGGTAAACAGGGCGGCGATACCAAAAGCGGTGGCGAAAACATAGGTCAGCGAACCGATAGCCATGCCACTGGCAGCGGCAAACCCTGCACCCTGCCCTTGGCTAAGGCTACGGGCCATTATATATAGATTGGAAGGCCCAGGTGAAATGCTTAGAATGAACGCCGCTACAGTAAATGATAACAGCGTATCTATGCATGGCATGGCAAATTCCTTGGGTGGAGAGCCGTCGAAATCAGTAGCAAAACAAACAAGTTAATCAACCTTAGGGGGATGATCAACCTGTGTTTGACTGCAATGCTTTGGTTGCCGCGGATATAGCTGCAACAATAGGACAAATAACTGGCATCCGTTAACGGATCCTACATCCAATTGTCGTTTTTACGGCGTTTTTTCGGCAGATAAGCCACGATTATGCCTAATATGAGACCGATCACCGCCACAATTCCACCTCGGGTAAACCATTCCATTTTCGCCGTTTGATCGGCACTTTCAATTTTTTGGCTGTAATCAGCGTTGAGTTTTTCTATGCTGTTAAGCTGCTTTTTCAGTGTACTGTTTTGGGTGCTCAACTCCGCTATCTGTTGCCTTAACGAGTCATTATCGGTTTGCGTTTGCTGCGTGGTCTGAGTCGTATCAGTCAACTTTTTTTGCAGACTGGGAACCAGTTCCCGCAAACTTTTTTGTTTACTGACAAACTCACCATCTACCCAACCGGTGCGTTCTTTATCGTCAATGATTTCCACATAGTTGCTTTCACTATCGGTTTGTAAAACTTTCACTTCTGTACCGGCCACAATCGAACCGAGGATCCGATAATTGCGTCCTGGTCCAGAATGTATAAAGGTGAATAAATCATCAGAAATGTAACGTGTATCACCACTAGATTGTTGAGCAAAGGCCTGTGTGGCAGATAAAATGGACAGGGTACAAATAAAACTGAATAGTAATCGCTTAAGCATAAATAACATTTAATCTCTTATTGTCTGACTCGATCTTATGGCCTGACTACTCGAAAGGCAAGGGCAGTGCACATATTACGCATTGATAATTATCTTAGCTAGTAAAGCTTGGCGTTGTGAAGTTCTTCCTTCAAGGTTAAGGTGGCTTTTTTACCTGAAATCACGCTGATATGGACATGGAAATCGAATTAAAGTTGCTTGCAACTGAAACCGCCGGTCAAGATATTCACATTTGGCTGGCAAATAATTTCCCGAACGCAGGTATTAATACCCCCACACAACTGGCAAATTATTATTACGATACCCCTGAGCGTCGGCTGCGCGAGCACGACATGGGGTTGCGTATAAGAGGCTGTGATCAGGCCTTTGAGCAAACCATCAAAACCAAAGGGACCACCGTAGGTGGTTTGCATCAACGTCCAGAATATAACGTTACTTTGCCCCGGCCAGTATTGGATTTAACTTTATTTGAGACACAAATTTGGCCACCAGAGCTGGATGTGAGTCGTTTGCAAGATGACGTTGAAGTGATGTTTATCACTATCTTCACACGACAGGTATTTTTAGTTGAGCTTGTGGATCATAGTCAAGTGGAAGTTGTATTTGATCTTGGACAGATAACAACCAGCCTGACCGACACAGCAGACAGTGTGGCCATTTGTGAAATAGAATTGGAGCTTAAACGAGGCTCTCCCAATGCATTATTCGAGCTGGCCAAACAAATTTGCCTTATCACTCCGGTGCGTTTTGGTAATTTGTCTAAGGCGGCCCGAGGTTATCATCTGGTTGATGGCCGCCCACCTGGGCCCGAGACACCCTGTAATGTGTTACCCATGCATGGTTTAGGTACCATAGAAGAGACGTTCAGTTGTGCGCTGGAGCAAGGTTTGGGTTTGTGGCAAGATGCGACAGCCAAGTATTTCGAAACCCAGGAATTGGCAGTGCTTGGTAATATGCTCAGTGCAATTAAGCTACTCAATCATACTCTGGTAATTTATCAGGCCTGGCTTGATGAGGACGTTTTGCAACCCATACAAGCGCACCTGATTAACTGTTTTCAACAATGGCAATGGTTAGAAACGGCATTGGGCAATGACGCGTTAACTATACCAGGTAACTCTTGTATTGGGCGTTTAAGCGCAAGTGAATTACTTATCCTTAGCGGTGAGGTCAAAGACCTTCAGGCCAGTGAACGGGTATCGGTACAACTGGGATCGTCAGGTGATATATTGTTACAACTGGAAATTTCACAGTTGTTAATTGACAAAACCTGGCGTCAAGATACACATAGTCAGCAGTTACCTCTGGTTAGCGCATTGACAGAGCGAATTCAAGGGTATCTAGATGCAATGGACTTAGTTATGCCAGCTTGTGAGACACCCTCTGCCAGTCAACTTGGACGTCTCGACCAATTGCTGACATTACAGGTGTTGTGGGGGAGTTTAATAGGTAAAAACAACGCTTATGCGCCGATTAATTGGTGGCAGCGTTTTGCTGGTACCGATGAATTGGCCCAACTGCATGTACTTTATTTGAGATTAGACGAATCATCGTTGGATAATAATGCTCCCCTCAGGCTTTGGTGCGCGAAGCGGTTTACGCAACTGTTCCGGGAAAAAATGCAGGCAATACGTCATATATTATTAACCTGAGGTTAAGGGGCAGAGGACAGTGACTCTGGCATACCCTATTCAGGTAACGTAGTGAAGAGCCGAGCAGGCTCAGGTTAAACAAATTATCGTCCAATCGATTTGGTTAATCGCATTTTTACACTTTAAACATTGTTTTATTGGGGCAAACTGTAAACCTGAACAAAAATGACACTGCTATCGCTGGCAATTGTTGTGTCTAGTCTTAGTTAAATTGCAAAAGTGCCACCACATGGGAGTTAAGATGAAAGCATCAGATTTATTTGTGAAAGCGTTGGAGGCCGAAGGGGTGGAATACATTTTCGGTATTCCGGGCGAAGAAAATTTGGATTTATTGGAGTCACTGCGTAGCTCTAGTATCAAGTTGATTTTAACCCGCCACGAACAGGGGGCGGGTTTTATGGCCGCTACCTATGGTCGTCTTACCGGAAAGGTAGGTGTCTGTCTGTCCACTTTGGGCCCTGGAGCCACTAACTTGGTCACACCCGGTGCCTATGCCCAATTAGGTGCCATGCCGATGTTGATGATAACCGGACAAAAACCGGTGAAAACCAGCAAACAAGGGCGTTTTCAGGTCATTGATGTGGTTGATATGATGCGTTCCATTACCAAGTTCACCACCCAGATTGTCAGTGGTGACAGGATCCCTTCAGTAGTGCGCGAAGCTTTTCGGCTGGCCCATGAGGAGCGTCCCGGCGCCACCCATATCGAATTGCCCGAAGATATTGCGGCGGAGCAAACCAGTGCTCCGTTGCTCAAAGCCAGTGTATCCAGAAGACCAATTGCCGAATATAAGTCGATTAACAAAGCCGTGGCTATGATCGAAGGTGCCAAGTCACCCTTGTTGTTAATTGGGGCCGGGGCTAATCGCAAACTCACCTCTAAAATGCTCAAAGAGTTTGTCGACAAAACTGGTATTCCTTATGTCACCACTCAAATGGGCAAGGGCGTGCTGGATGAATCCCATGAACTGTTCATGGGCAACACAGCGCTGTCTTCCGGTGATTTTGTGCACCGGGCGATAGACAGTTCAGATCTGATCATCAATGTGGGCCATGACGTGGTCGAAAAACCGCCATTTTTTATGCAACATGGCGGTCGAGAAGTGATCCATATTAATTTTGAACCCGCCGCAGTGGATCCGGTATATTTCCCACAACTGGAAGTGTTAGGCGATATTGCCAACAGTATCTGGCAAATTAATGAGCAAATTAGAATTCAGGACGTCTGGGACTTCAGCTTTTTCCGCAAAGTGCACGATGCCTATCTTGTACATAAGGCTGAAAGTGAAAACGATGACCGTTTTCCAGTATTGCCGGAACGTTTTGTGCGGGATATTCGTCAAGCCATGCCCAAAGATGGCATAGTGACCCTAGATAATGGGGTGTACAAAATTTGGTTTGCCCGTAATTACCTGGCGGCCTTCCCTAATACTTTGTTGCTGGACAATGCTTTGGCCACCATGGGAGCAGGGTTGCCCTCCGCTATGGCTGCCAAGATAGTATATCCCGATAAACCTGTTATTGCGGTGTGCGGTGATGGCGGCTTTATGATGAACAGTCAGGAGATGGAAACGGCCGTACGCTTGAAATTGCACATCGTTGTCATCATCTTAAGAGATGATGCTTACGGAATGATCAAGTGGAAGCAGGCCCATATGCAGTTTGCTGATTATGGACTGGACTACGGCAACCCGGACTTTGTTAAATACGCCGAAAGCTATGGTGCCAAGGGCTGGCGGGTCGCTGCCGCCGATGAAATTCTACCCCGGGTTAAAGCCTGTTTGGCCGAGCCTGGCGTGCATTTAATTGATGTGCCCGTAGACTACAGCTTAAATGATAAAACCTTAAACGAAACGCTTCGTCAGCGCAGTCAACAACTATAAGGAGGCAGTATGCTAGCTAAAACCTACCCCTATTACCTTGCCAGTAAAGCGGTGTTTGCCAATCAGGATTTGGCGGTTACCAACAAATATACCGGTGAAGTGGCCACCCATGTGGCCTTGGCCGATGCCAAGGTGATTGACCAGGCGATTGCCGCGGCAGAAAAGAGTCAGCCACTGCTGAATAAAATGGCGCCCTTTGAGCGGCAAAAAATCCTTAATCATTGTGTAAAGCGCTTCGAAGAACGGTTTGAAGAATTAGCTCATGCTCTGTGTATTGAGGCGGGTAAACCGATCAAAGACTCTCGTGGTGAAGTTACCCGTTTAATTGATACCTTTAGAATTGCCGCACAAGAATCGGTCAGGATGAATGGCGAAGTACTAAACCTGGAAATTACCCCCAAAGCCAAAGGCTATCAGGGGATGTATAAACGAGTACCCATTGGCCCTTGTTCGTTTATTTCTCCGTTTAACTTTCCGCTTAATTTGGCTGCGCATAAAATCGCTCCAGCGCTGGCAGTGGGTTGTGCCTTTGTGATGAAACCCGCCAGCCGCACTCCGCTTGGTGCCATTATCATCGGTGAGATATTAGCCGAAACTGATTTACCTGAAGGGGCTTTCTCGATTTTGCCTTGTAGCCGGGACGGTGCGGATTTGTTCACCACAGATGAGCGCTTCAAATTGCTAAGCTTTACCGGATCCCCCCAAGTGGGCTGGGAACTTAAGGCCAAAGCAGGTAAAAAACCCGTGATCCTAGAGCTGGGTGGCAATGCGGCCTGTGTAGTGGATGAAGGTACGGATTTAGATGACGCGGTGGAGCGGATTATTTTCGGGGCTTATTATCAATCCGGGCAAAGCTGTATCAGTGTGCAGCGGATTTTGGTGCATGAAAAACTGTATGAGGACTTCAAACGACGCTATACGGATAAGGTGGCCAACTTGGTGCACGGTGATCCGCTAAATGAAGATACGTTTATCGGCCCGATGATCTCAGAATCTGAAGCTGAGCGTTTAGACAATTGGATCCAGGAGGCCGTAAAAAGT
Source organism: Paraglaciecola sp. IT1134 (assembly GCF_058068185.1). Classification (NCBI taxonomy): domain Bacteria; kingdom Pseudomonadati; phylum Pseudomonadota; class Gammaproteobacteria; order Alteromonadales; family Alteromonadaceae; genus Paraglaciecola; species Paraglaciecola sp. IT1134. The sequence goes on from NZ_CM176486.1 coordinate 725,893, forward strand.
GGCGCCTCAATACTCGCCGGTGGTAAACGTGACGGGGCCATGTTGCAAGCGACCTTGCTGGAGAACGTGCCAAGTAACGCAACCGTCAACGCCGAAGAAGCCTTCGGCCCAGTTTCCATTATTAGCTCATTTAGTGATTACAGCGAAGCACTAAAAGAGGTAAATAACAGTCAGTTTGGTTTGCAGGCCGGGGTATTTACCCGTGATATTTACAAAGCGCATCAAGCCTGGAATGAGCTGGAAGTCGGTGGCGTGATCATAGGTGACGTGCCCAGCTGGCGAGTAGATAACATGCCTTACGGTGGAGTAAAAGAATCTGGCTTGGGCCGTGAAGGTATTGTTTATGCCATGGAGGATATGACCGAAATCAGGTTGATGGTTTTGCGTACTCCCCAGTAATTACCCCTCAGTAACACTGAACAATATACAGAGAAATGTAAAGGCACCTCAGGCCTGTCTCTTATACATAAATCCTCCGCAAATGCGGGGGATTTTTTTTGGGCTAATACACATATTGATGATCAGATCACAAAAACAATTCTCTTGGCTAGCATACTGCTAACTAAAATAATCTGTCAGAATTTTTTGGGTAAATTCTTTCCTAAGATAAAAACCCCTGGGCCGGGTTTTAACTAGCTGGCCATTAGTGCCGATAGCATCCGTCAAGGCCTTGCCATTGGCGGCCTTGGGTCGCAATTGCAGGTACTGTCCCTGGCGAGCGGTGATCTTATCAATCTCCCCCATGGAAATCATGCCCATTAGTTCTTCCCAGTCCTGGCGCAGCCATTGTTCCTGTTCGTGAGAAGGAGACCAAAGAAATGGGGTGGCGATCACACGCTCAGCAGGGGGGATGGCCCGTCTGCCATCAATGGGCACCCATAACACGGTATTGAGCTTATTTTTAACATTGCTTTGCTCCCATGCCAGGCTAGCGACTCCAAGCAAGGGCGCGAAACAGACATAGGTGGTTTCCAAAGGGTGCCCTGTGGCGTCTATGGGGATGGTTTTAAGTTCTACCCCTAAAGCGGGAAAATCCTGTTCGGCTTTAGAGCCTGCTTGGGCGCCCAGGGCGAGCTCCAATAATTGACCTGTCCAGCCTTTCTGCCGTTTGAAATCTTTGGGTACCCTTACTTTTGCTATATCCGCCAGTTCCCCCAGGGTGAAACCGGCCAATTGCCCGGCGCGCAGCTGTAATTCCCTGACACTGCCAGGAGGTGAGTCAGGCAACTTCATGGGCAAGGCCTTTATGAATAAAACTCAAAGGATAAGGGGTGAAAAATAACGCCAGAAGATAACTGCTGGCCAACCCCCAATATAAAAGGCTTATATTTCTTGGCATATCTGACCGTCAGTTAAATTTGAAGATTTTTAATTCTATGCATGCCAGGTAGTTTATGGAAGAATGCCAGTCATTAAAAGAATTGAATTCTCGGGAGTCTAAGTGATTGATGCCGAAGGATTCCGCGCCAACGTTGGCATAGTGATTTGTAATAATTTAGGTCAAGTCTTTTGGGCGAGGCGCTATGGTCAACATTCTTGGCAGTTTCCGCAAGGCGGAATCGATGAAGGTGAAACTGCTGAACAAACAATGTATCGCGAACTATATGAGGAAGTTGGACTAAAGCCTGAACAGGTAAAAATTTTAGCGGTAACCAAAAACTGGTTGAGGTATAAATTGCCTAAACGTCTCATTCGTCAGGGTAGTGCCCCTGTGTGTATAGGCCAGAAGCAAAAATGGTTTTTGTTACAACTGACCTGTAAAGAACAGGATGTGGATTTGTTACAATCCGGTCATCCCGAATTTGACGATTGGCGTTGGGTGAGTTTTTGGTATCCGGTGAGAAATGTGGTGTCGTTCAAGCGAGAGGTATATCGCCGGGCGATGAAGGAGTTTGCTCCTACTGCAATGTCATTATATACCAAGCCGCCTCAGGGCCAGAGAAATAAACGTCGACGTAGAAACTAAGAGTTAATATGTTAACCAAGCTCAAGCGCATCGTTATGGAAGTTAATCAAACCCCCGTCCTGGACGATGCGTTAAAGTGTGTGACAAAAAGCCTCAAAGAGGCAATAAACGTTGATTCCTGCAGCTTATACCTGGCCAATTACGAGAAACAGCATTTTACGCTCAAGGCAACTGAAGGCTTGGCTAAAAGCGCTATAGGGAAAGTTTGCATTGGTTTTTCCGAAGGATTAATCGGTTTAATTGGTCAGCGTGAAGAGCCGATTAATATTAGTAATGCACAAACCCATCCTCGTTATAAACATTACCCAGAAGTGCAGGAAGAGAAATATCACGCCTTTTTAGGTGCCCCGATTATTCACCAACGTAAAGTATTGGGGGTATTAACCTTACAGCAATATAAAAAGCGTCGCTTCAGTCAGGACGAAGAAGCCTTTTTGGTGACCCTTGCGATGCAATTGGCGGTAGAAATTGTCAATGCCGAGGCTAGGGGCAGCTTTAGTCTGACCGACGAAAATACCGATCAAAACCAATTGAAATCCCTTAAAGGTTTGCCTGGTTCATCCGGCTTGGCTGCAGGTGTGGGGGTGGTGCAAAATTTACTGGTTAACCTGCGCAATCACTTACCCAAACGCAGCTCGGATCATGACATTCAGGTGCAACATTACCGGGCTGCCGTGATACAAACCCGAGAGCAGGTGGATGTGTTATCGGCACGCATTCAGGGTGAGGTTCCTGAAGATGTTCAGGCTATTTTTACGCTTTATCAACACCTGCTGGATGCCAATAGTCTTGGCCGCGAGGTTGAGCAAAAAATTTATTCAGGTTGGGATGCCCCTACTTCGTTAAAGCTGGTGGTTGAAACCTATATTAACCAGTTTCAGAGTATGAGCGATGTATATATGCGTGAACGGGCGGTGGATGTTGAAGATTTATCCAATCGCATATTGGCCAATCTGCTCAATTTGGATAGCAGTCGCCATATCCGTGATATCCTGCCTGACAGTTGTATTTTGGTGGCTGAAGAGCTCACTGCCAGCATGTTGGCGGAATTCCCCAAAGGAAAGCTGCGTGGCCTGGTATCCATTCGGGGTTCGAATAACTCCCATGCAGCAATCATGGCAAGAGCCATGGGGATCCCGGCAGTAATGGGCTTGACAGGTGTCCCCCTGTCTTTATTAGATAATAAAGATATTCTGTTAGATGGCTACACTGGCGCTATCATCGTTTCTCCCAACGCCTCAATCGAACGTGAGTTTGGGCAGCTCATAATCGAAGAGCAGCAATTGTCCGAAAGAATTTTGGCCCAGGATGACTTACCCACAGTCACCACCGACAACTGCGCCCTTAATTTATTCGTGAATATGGGATTGTCCACGGAAGTGGAAAACAACTATTCGGCGCATGCTGACGGAGTGGGCCTATTTCGCACCGAAATCCCTTTTATGTTGCGTCAAGGTTTTCCCACTGAAAAGGAGCAGGTTGACCTGTATCGCACGATGTTAAGCGCCGAGCCAGAAAAGCCCTTTACCATGCGTACGTTGGATGTGGGCGGCGACAAACCCCTGCCCTATTTCCCCATAAGCGAAGATAACCCCTTTCTTGGTTGGCGTGGAATACGCCTAACCCTGGATCATCCGGAAATATTCTTAGTCCAGATACGCGCCATGTTACGTGCCAGTATCGGTTTGCAAAACTTGCAAATAATGTTACCGATGATCACCTCAGTTAGCGAAGTGGCTGAAGCAAAACGTTTGATAAATCAGGCATTTTATGAAGTCCAAGAAGAAGCAAAAGGTAAAGGCGCTGAGTTGTTTAGACCCAAAATTGGGGTAATGCTCGAAGTACCGGCTGTAATTTATCAGATGCCCCAATTGGCCAAAATTGTCGACTTTTTCTCCGTAGGCAGTAACGATCTGACTCAGTATCTATTGGCGGTGGACAGAAACAATGCCCGTGTGGCGGATTTGTACGACAGTTACCATCCGGCCGTATTAGCTGCGCTGCACAGTATTGCCAAGCAGGCCAACGCATTAGATATACCGATTACCCTGTGTGGTGAACTGGCTGGGGAGCCCGGGGGTATTATTTTGCTGATGGCTATGGGCTATCGCAAGCTGAGTATGAATAGCCACAGTTTGTTAAAAATTAAATGGGTGGTGCGCAGTGTCAGCTTACAGCACTCTGAGCAACTGCTGGATGAAGTATTGGGGATGAGTAATCCCAAAGATGTGCGTCAGGCGGTCAATGTCTATCTTGAGCAGGTTGGTCTAGGTGGGTTGGTCAGGGCCGGGACCTAAATGGTCGGCTATCCCATTGCGTAACAAATTGTGAGGAGACGACGTTGGAGCCGGCACTCTTAATTTTGCTTATTTGCCTAGCGTTAGGCACGGTGGTGGGGGTCCTGGCGGGAATGCTTGGCATAGGCGGCGGGCTCATCATAGTGCCTGCGCTACTTTATCTGTTTGTGGAACATCTGGGGCTGTCCCTTGCTTTAGCCATGCCCATGGCCATTGCAACGTCGTTGTCGACTATCATATTTACGGCGTTGTCATCATCTTGGGCGCATTATAAATTAGGCAACTTAAATCGCTTTGTGCTGGCCTGGGTGGCCATGGGCATTATTTTGGGTGCAGTTTTTGGCGCCACGATTGCCACCAGCATCGATCCACAACTTCTTAAAAGGGTTTTTGCTTTGTTGGTGTTAGTGATTGCGGTGCAAATGGTTTTTATTGGCCGTAAAACGTCACAGCATGACGCATCCAAAGCCTCACTTGTGACTATCGGTGTGGTCACAGGTTGCGTATCATCTGTTATGGGCATAGGCGGGGGTGCGATTTTGGTACCCGCCTTGATACGGTTTCGTGTCAACATCCGTCAAGCCATAGGTTGCGCATCATTTAGTGGTCTGGTTATCGCGTTTTTTGGCTCAGCTAGTTTTGTACTGGCTGGCTGGAACAATGTACATCTACCCCAATGGGCAGCAGGTTATGTATACTTGCCTGCCTCATTGGGCATAGTCATTACTTCAGTACTTACCGCGGGGTTCGGGGCGAAACTTAGTCACTCCCTGAATACTCAATTACTTAAAAAAATCTTCGCTGGCTTTCTGGTTATCGTCAGCTTGCGAATGTTACTAGGATAAAAAATAAAGCATGTTAACTAGTCATATAACGTTTCCTCAAATCGATCCAATCATTTTCAGTATAGGACCCCTAAGTTTACGCTGGTATGGATTGATGTATTTGATTGGATTTTTCGCTGCATTTTGGTTGGCTGGGGTGCGTTTGTCCCGCACTAACTGGAGCAAGGAGCAACTAAGTGATCTGCTGTTTTGGGGATTTCTGGGTGTTATCTTAGGCGGCCGCATTGGTTACGTGCTGTTTTATCAGTTTGATTTATTTTTATCTGACCCGTTGTATTTATTTAAAATCTGGACCGGAGGTATGTCATTTCACGGGGGCCTGCTTGGTGTACTGACGGCCCTGTGGTGGTTTTCCAAAAAGGCGAAGTGTACTTTTCTGGAAGTGGGGGATTTTATCGCCCCTCTGGTGCCAATTGGTTTGGGCGCCGGACGTATTGGCAACTTTATTAACGGTGAGTTATGGGGCCGCACCACAGATGTATCCTGGGGCATCATTTTCCCCGGCGCCGGGCCCTTGCCCCGCCATCCTTCTCAGTTGTATGAATTTGCCCTGGAAGGCCTAGTGTTATTTGCCATTTTGTGGCTTTATTCGCGTAAACCCAGGCCTGTGGGAGCGGTAAGCGGGGTATTTCTATTGGCTTACGGTAGCTTTCGTTTTTTTGTTGAGTTTTTTCGCGAGCCGGATCAGCATATTGGCCTCTATGACGGTCTTTTTTCTCAGGGTATTTCCCAGGGCCAAATTTTATCTTTACCCATGATTATAGGTGGATTTATATTGCTTGTGTGGGCTATACGAAAGGGGAATATGAGCCCACACACTAAGGATGTTACAATTTAATTCACGGCAAAGGATAAACAGTTAGCATGCAACAATATTTACAACTTATGCGCCAGGTTTTGGATACCGGCACACGCAAAGAAGATCGCACCGGCACTGGGACAATCAGCGTCTTTGGCCATCAGATGCGTTTTGACTTGAGTCAGGGGTTTCCCTTGGTGACGACCAAAAAATGCCACCTTCGCTCGATCATTCATGAGCTGTTGTGGTTTCTCAAAGGGGAAACCAACATCGCCTATTTGCGGGAAAATGGCGTAAAAATTTGGGATGAATGGGCAACCGATGAAGGTGAGTTGGGGCCGGTATACGGTCAACAGTGGCGCAGTTGGCAAGGCAGTGACGGACAGACAATAGATCAAATCAGTCAAGTGATTGAGCAGATTAAACACAATCCGGACTCCCGCCGTTTGCTAGTCAGTGCCTGGAACCCCAGCGTTTTGCCTGACCCCAAGTTATCGCCTAAAGAGAATGCTGCAAAAGGGCAACAGGCATTGCCGCCTTGCCATACCCTGTTCCAGTTCTATGTATTGGATGGCAAATTGTCTTGTCAGCTATATCAGCGCAGTGGTGACGTGTTTTTAGGTGTGCCTTTTAATATCGCCAGTTATGCCTTGTTGACTATGATGGTTGCCCAGGTTTGTGATTTGCAGCTCGGGGAATTTATTCATACTTTTGGTGATGCGCATTTGTATGTCAATCACCTTGCGCAAGCTAAAGAGCAGTTATCTCGTCAACCCTTTGCCTTGCCGAATATGCAGATTAACCCTAAGATAAAAAGTATCTTTGACTTCACTATTGATGATTTTAAATTACTAAATTATCAATCACATGCGCTTATTAAAGCGCCAATCGCGATTTAAACGGAAATCCTTGACCCTATGACGACTGCCGTACTGATTTGCGACGATTCGGGTTTTGCCCGGCGTCAGATGGCGCGTTCCATACCGGACGGTTGGGATGTGGCGATCAGTTTTGCCGAACACGGCCAGCAAGCTATCGAGCAAATTAAACAAGGCAAAGCGGATGTGATGTTTCTTGATTTGAATATGCCCGTGATGGATGGTTACGAGACCATGCAGGCGATCAAAGATCAGGATTTACCGACTATGGTGATAGTGGTTTCCGGTGACGTGCAGCCCGAAGCCTATGCCAAGATGATGGCCCTCGGCGCACTGAGTTTCATAGCCAAACCCATAGACAATCAAAAACTCAGTGAAATCCTCAATCAATTTGGCTTGTATTCCGGTGTAACCAGTTCACAGGAGCGCGCAGCCACAGTAGAGGTCGTTGCCCAGGATAACGAGCCAGATGAGCTCGATGCCTATCGCGAAATGGCCAATATTGCCATGGGTAGGGCGGGTGAGCAGTTAGCCAAATTGTTGGGAGAGTTTATTAACCTGCCGATCCCTAATGTGAATTTAATTACCAATAACGAAATCCACATGGCAATAATGGACCTTAAACGCAATGCCAGTGTTTCAGCTGTCTCCCAAGGTTTTATAGGCTCAGGTATCAATGGTGAAGCCCTGGTGTTGTTTAATGATTCGAATCTGACCAATGTAGGCAAGTTGCTCAAATATACCCAGGGTGGCGATACCGAAGAATTCGAACTGGAAGCCTTGATGGATATTTCAAATATCCTGATCGGCGCCTGTTTAAACGCCTTGTCTGAACAATTGCATATCACGTTTAGTCATAACCACCCCATTATACTCGGCAGACATTGTGATATAGACCAGTTATTGGATAACAAGGTGGTACGTTGGGATAAAATTTTAGCTATCGAGATCGCCTACTCAATAAAGAGTCAGGATGTGCATTTTGATCTTCTGTTGTTATTTCCGGGTAACGCCATGGAGCTTGTATTTAACAAGCTTGTTAAGACAGGAACTTAAAGGCTCTCTATATGCGAGATATGAAAGATATTGCTGAAATGCATTGGAAACACGATTTACTGGGATCCATAGAGGTAGGTATAGTGGTGCTCAACCGCGACTATGAGGTTCAGGTGTGGAATTTGTTTATGGAAAACCACAGTAATATCGTGCCCAGCCAAATTCGCGACAAATCATTGTTTGAATTTTTTCCCGAGATCGACTCTCAGTGGTTTAAGGCCAAGTCAGAACCGGTATATTCATTAAAGAGCCCGGTTTTTGTCATATGGGAACAGCGCCCGTTTTTGTTTCGTTTTGGTGCGAACAGGCCCATTACCTCACATTCTGAATTCATGTATCAAAACATCACTATCTTCCCTTTAGCGTCGTTAACCGGACAGGTCGATCAGATATGTATTGTGGTTTACGACGTAACGGATCAGGCACTGGGCAGAAAGGCCATCGAAGAATTAAATTCTGAACTAAAGGACATAAGTCGAATCGATGGGTTGACCGGTTTATTTAATCGTCGCTATTGGGAAGAACAGTTTTCTCGGGAATTTAAACGTAATCAGCGTAGCAATGTACAATCATCAGTTATCCTGCTAGATATTGATCACTTTAAAAAGGTCAACGATACCTTTGGTCATGCTGCAGGCGACGAAGTTATCCGCACCTTGGCTAACATCATCAAAAAAGCCACCCGTGACACGGATCTTTGTGGGCGCTATGGTGGTGAGGAATTTACTATTTTACTACCAGATACCCCTGGGGAAAATGTGAAATTTTTAGCGGATCGCATCCGCCGCCTGGTAGAAAAAATGCCAGTTCAGTACGAACAGCACACTATTGCCTATACCGTTAGTTTAGGAGTCGCCCAGTTCGACGCAAAGTTTTCAAATCATATGCATTGGCTAGAATGTGCAGACAAAGCACTCTATAAAGCAAAAGAAGCCGGACGCAATCAAGTTGTCATCGCCTGATTAAGTTAATTCAGGGCCTAATATAATAAGAACCACACGTCATTATGCATAAAAAATCTTTAAGGCAGGCCTTACTCAATAAACGCATGCTAATCTGTATCTGTACCGGCTTTTCTTCCGGTTTACCCCTATATTTGCTCATTCAATTTGTACCCGCCTGGCTGCGCTCTGCAGATATCGACCTATCTACTATAGGGTTGATCAATCTAGTGCTGTTCCCCTACACCTGGAAGTTTCTATGGTCACCTGTGATGGACAGATTTGTGGTGCCCGTATTGGGACGCAGGCGCGGCTGGATGTTCATTACCCAACTTGGCCTGATAGCCCTAATGGCGACCTTGTCTTTTTATGATCCGGCTACTGACATCAGCCAGATTATCGGCATAGTTGCTGCCATTGCATTTTTTAGCGCCAGTCAGGATATCGTAATTGACGCCTACCGCCGGGAATTATTACCGGATGATGAACTTGGGGCTGGCAATGGTTTTTATGCCCAAGCTTATCGAATTTCGTCTTTTATACCCGGTTCGCTTGCTATGATATTGGCAGGTTTTTTTCCCTGGTCGTTGGCGCATTTGAGTATTGCCGCCTTTATGCTGGTGGGATTGGTCACCACTTTGATGATCAATGAAACATCCAAACAAGGGGAAGAACCTAAAACCCTGCGCTCGGCCGTTGTGGACCCCTTTACCGAATTTTTTCAACGACAAGGCTGGCGGCAGGCCGTGTTGATACTGTTGTTCATCATGGCCTATAAACTCGGAGATAGTATGGCCACCGCTTTAGAAACGCCGTTTTTTCTGGATATGGGATTCTCCACCGTCGAAATAGGCTCGGTGGCCAAGATATCCAAAACCATAGGTGCGACAGTGGGGACTATACTGGGCGGTATCGTAATGATCAGGTTAGGTATAAATCGCAGTTTATGGATATTTGGCGTTTTTCAGCTGATTTCTATCCTGGGTTATGTGCTGCTTTCTGTGGTTGGCTATGACCATTTTGTATTAGCCTTAGCCAGCGGGTTTGAATATTTGGGTGTGGGTTTGGGCTCGGTGGCCTTGATAGCTTTTATGGCCAAATCCACTAACAGGCATTTCACTGCTACCCAGTTTGCCTTGTTCTCCAGTATTGCCTCTGTGCCACGTACCTTTGTCAGTGCTGCTACGGGTTTTATTATTGAGGCCGTGGGATATACTCAATTTTTTATGATTTGTTTCCTGTGTGCGTTACCAGGCATGTTGATGTTGCTAAAAATAGCACCCTGGCACGCTAAGCCAAGCGCACCGGTAGTGAACAGCGAAGACGACATTGTTTAGGGACGAGCGCCCACGTAATTTTGCGGTAAAGGATACTCTTGCTGGTGTTCCAAATAGGTTACACAAGAATTTAAATCACAACGCACCACAGGATCATTCAGCAGGCTGTATTCAGGCCAAAAATGCAACTGGTGTAACAGGTACCAAAACACTCTTTCCCGTTGGGAGCATGGCTGGTTTTTGCCTTGGCTAACTTGAGACCATTCTTCCAAAGTGTCCCAAAAATACAAATCCAATTCCTGATACAAAATCCGCTCGTTCCAAAAGCCCCTGACGAAATAGGCAAGTTGTTGAGTTTTGATATTTACAAACCGTTGGACACTTATCACTGGTAGTAATGCTCTCTCTGGTCAAGTTGATCAGCCAAAAGTATAGTAAAAGAAGCGGCTTTTATCCGCCAAATAATGGCAAATGGGAGTAAATAAAGGTATGCAATCGAATCCATAGGTATTTTATTGCATACCCTTGTTATGCTTTCATCGTTATTACCAACCCAAATAATGCAACCAACCATATATCTCTTTATTCAGTTGGCTGGGATCATCCAGAATACTGATTTCTCGTTGGCGGTAGTGCAGTTTGAGCGCCTTAGTGGCTGACACTCTGCGTTTATTGGCGCTTTGCAAACTCCAACTGTTATCCCGGGTATGGTAAATATCCAAAACCGGCATAGGTGTGTTGGCCACTTGGTTGGCAAGCATGGGGTTGTACTGGCGAGTAGGCCAAAATGGACTGATCACCACCAGGGCGTCTGGGGGGGACAACTGTTGTTCCGCATAGATTTTTGTTAACCAGGCTGCACTCGTTCCTTGGGCAATCACCAACAAAAAACCTGGATATTGACGGGATCGCTCGACTATCACTTGCATTGAGGCGACTAACTGAGCTTGGTGCTCCAAAAACTTACCCGGATCCATTTTAGTCGCTTGCTCGTGAGCCGCCGGTGATTCAATGGCGGGTGGCTGGCCAGCCTCTTTGTCTGAGGAGCGTTGAGGACTGTCATCTACCAATGAGGGTTCAAACCCAACTGCCGGCGGGGCCACTAACATGGTGACCCAGCCTATGGCATTTAGACGCTCGGCCAAGGGTGCCAGACTTCTATCACTCACTGGAGAAATGCCCGACTCGCCAACCAGAATGGCCACGCCCCGGGCGATGGCGGTTGTGGCCTCTGAAGTGATGAGCAGCACTTGCTGATCACCCGCGTCGAGGATCTGGTAGCTATTAGATAGAAATTCTCGTTCCATATCCAGAAATTGAGTCGGGGTAGCGAATACGGCTTGGGCCATCAAATACAACCCGCTCAGTAGCCAATAGTGACCATGTCTGCTTTTCATTTTGACCTGAATTACTAGGGAATATTTAGTTATCGGGTGCCAGTGCCACTAACTTTAACGAATGGGCGTATGCTAAATACAAATTAGAAGGGAGCGGGGGCAAAAAAGCTGACACTTTGCTCATGATGCGGATGCCTAAAACCCAGTGATTGGGCGTGTAATTGCAAACGGGGTGCCATTTGCAGTGCTTGTGGATGAGCATATAATCTATCCCCCAAAATGGGATGACCCAGACTCAACATATGCACCCGTAATTGATGTGAGCGGCCAGTGACGGGGGTAAGTTCCATGCGTGTGTGCAAGCTGTTACGTGTTAATACCCGCCACATTGTTTGAGCGGCTTTGCCCGTTTGCTGACAGACCATTTGTTTTGGCCGGTTTGGCCAATCGCAGATCAGTGGCAAGTCCACACAGCCGGTTTCTTTTGTGACCTGGCCATAAACTCTGGCTATATAGGTTTTACTGGTCTGGCGTAACTCAAATTGTTTGGAAATATGCCGGTGGGCGGCCTTATTTAAGGCCATCACTAGCAAGCCCGAGGTGGCCATATCCAGCCGATGTACTATGGTAGCTGTTGGATAGACCCGCTGCACCCTGAGTTGTAAACTGTCTTGTTGTGCCAGTCCTTTACCAGGCACACTGAGCAGTTCACTGGGTTTATTGAGGATTAAGAAGTGTTCATCCTTAAACACTATGTCCAGATAAGGCCACATAGGGGGCGCATAATTGATGATTGTCACTAAGGGTTATTGACCACTAGTCGTACGGCTTCCAAATTGACTCTGGCTTGGGCAATCACTTGTTGCAAACTGGCTATCTGCTGTTGCAGGTGAGCGGTCTCTTCGTCGCGAATTGACGGGTTAACCTTTTGCAGGCTTTTCAAGCGCTCCAGTTCACTACCCAGCAAGTCCTGCATAGTGCTTTGGCACTGGTGACGTACCCGCTCAGCATCTTGTTCGCCGTGGATTTGCGCCACCTTAAAGGCTTCAATAAGTTTCGGATGTAAGGCCCTGATTAACTTACTACCCATTTTAGGACGTACTGAGTTCAACCTGACAAACTGTTTTTCCACGACCTGATTGCCCGGATCAATGCAAATCTTGATCGGGGTAGGGGGTAAAAAACGCTCTAACTGCAGATGTTTATCCGCTTTGCCCGACAAGACAAACAAACACTCCAGCCAGTAAGCACCGGCGGGTTTGGTTTTATCTTCACATAATGCTACGGAAGTCTTGCCGGTAATTTCAGTGGTGACGGTTTCCATGGCATGTTGCACCATGGGATGATCCCAACTGAAAAAGCTAACATGTTCTAGTCTGGTGGCGGCGGTACGCTCATAGGTGATAGTCATGCCGTCTTCATCCAGGCCGGGTAAGGTGGCAAGCATGGTCTCAGTTGGATGTAGGGTGTAACAGTATTCGTCCTTTTCTTCATGCAACAATCCCAGGGTGTCAAACAAGCGGGTCATGAAAAGCTCGAGCGTGGGTGAATCTTCGTTTTGCAGGATCTCGTTTTGCAGGGGTTCAACCCGGCCTTTGCCTGATGAATTGAGCTCCAGTAACTTGTCCCGGCCTTGTTCCAATTTTTGTTTAAGTTGCTTATGTAAAATGGCGGTCTGATTAATCAGTTGCTCGCTGGCTTTAAAATCAGTGGGGAACAATATACAGCTAATCAGCAATTCTTGGGTTTCTTCAAATACTGTCATGCCTGTAGGGCAGGTCTGTTCGAAGGCATTGAGCCCCTGGTGATACCAGTCGAGCAATACCTGCTGGGCACTCAAATCGAAGTAGGGCACATGTATACACACATCTTCGGTCTGGCCTATACGATCCAGACGGCCGATCCGTTGTTCAAGCAAATCCGGCACCAGGGGTAAATCAAACAATACCAAATGGTGGGCAAACTGGAAGTTGCGCCCCTCACTGCCAATTTCGCTGCAGATCAGCACCTGAGCCCCTTCTTCGCTTTGGGCAAAGTAGTTGGCCGCCTTATCACGCTCCACTATCCCCATGCCTTCATGAAATACTGTGGCCCGGGTACCGGCTTTCACTCTCAGTGCTTCGGCGAGTTGCAACGCGGTACTGGCATTGGCGCAGATAGTTAATACCTTGTGGCCTTTTAAGGACTGCAAAATATTGATAAACCATTCCACTCTGGGATCCATATCTACCCAGGTATCCACAAGATCAGGATGACGCTCAGGCGTAAGGTGTAACTGTACGTCGTCTGGCTCTGCGGCCAGTATATCTGCGTATTCTTCGGGTTGGGTTAAGCTATAACTCATGAGTTTACGTGTAGGAAAGCCCGTCACCCCGGCCCGACTGTTGCGGAATAACAAACGTCCCGTCCCGTGCTGGTCAAGCAAGGTATGCAGCAAGGTGGTCTTTTGCTCAACTGACATGGCATTGATGTCGCCAAGTGAATCGTCTTGGCTAAAATCCCTAATGGCGGCGATGTCTGCAGGGCTAAGCTGGGCGTGAGACAACAAAGGAGATATGGCCTGAGCCAGTTGGCTGTATTGTTGTTCCTCCTTGACGAAACTCTGGTAATCATGAAAACGGGCGGGATCGAGTAATCGCAGGCGGGCGAAATGACTTTCATGGCCGAGTTGATCGGGGGTTGCGGTTAGCAGTAAAACCCCTTTCGTCACCTTGGCCAGACCTTGCACCACCTGATATTCCTGGGATGCCTGACCTTCTGACCAGATTAAATGATGTGCTTCATCCACGACCATTAAATCCCAGGGGGCTTGTAACGCCTGTTCATAATAACTGGCGTTGTGCACCAGAAAATCCAGGCTGCAAATAATCAGTTGTTCCGCTTCAAAGGGGTTACCCGTCTCGCCAGACATGGCACTGCACCGCTCTTCATCAAAAATCGAAAAAGCCAGGTTTACCCGTCTGAGCATTTCCACCAACCACTGATGTACCAGGCTCGACGGCACGACAATCAATACGCGTTGAGCTCGGGAAGTAAGCAGTTGCTGGTGGATGATTAGGGCCGCTTCAATGGTTTTGCCTAACCCCACCTCGTCGGCTAATAATACTCGAGGGGCATGTCGGCGGCCCACTTCAGAGGCGATGTGTAACTGATGGGGAATAAGGTCGACCCGGGCACCAACAAAGCCAAGTAGGGGGGAGGTACTGTGGGCATACTGATGAGTCAGGCATTGCTCACGTAAATCAAACCATTTTGGATCATCAAACTGCCCAGCAAATAAGCGCTGTTCTGGTTGGTTAAGCTGAAAATGATGGTCGATGAAGGTTTCTTTTAACACCAGCTTTTCTTGGGTATCTTCACGGACACCGGTGTAAGTGAGCATACCGGCTTGTTCGGCTACCGCCGATACTTTCAATCGCCAACCTTCATGGCTGGTCAGGGTTTCACCAACCGCGAAGCTAATTCTGGTAAGAGGCGCAGTGCCGATAGCATAGATGCGACTATCGCCAGTGGCGGGAAATAATATACTGACGGCTCTGGCATCGACGGCGACTACCGTGCCCAGGCCCAATTCAGTTTGTGTATCGCTAAGCCAACGCTGACCCAGTGCGAATGAATGTGGTACTGCCATAAATTTTCTCCTATCGGCGGTATGAACGATCTGAGATCCGTTACCAATAATGTCGGCGCACGTCGCGCGGCGAGTGTCACTCGGTGATTGTCACCCGGTGAGCGTCACCCGGTGAGCGTCACCCGGTGAGCGTCACCCGGCGCGCATTGTATACCATTACGGGCGCCGCTAGGAGTTGAATCCCGATTATTGTCATTACTATGGGCACCCTATTTTAGGATAAGCACTTAAAAAGCCCAAGCTGCTCAAGTAATTACCAGGGGCAGAAAATTTAATCAGCAGACAGCTCAAAAGTTGATGAATAAGCCAACAAAGTGGTTTATTGTGAGAATAACCTGTAGCCAATGGCAGTTCATACAGTGGCAAGTTTGCATGCAAAGAAGCGCAAATTTGGCAGGTGAGTGATGGCGTGGTGAGCAGTAGCCCTTTTGCAAATGGAGTAACGGATGCTAAAAGAAAATACCTCAAAAACTCGGATTTATGTGTTAGATACCAATATTCTGCTCCACGAACCTCTTGCCTTTTTATCTTTCAAAGAAAATGATGTCGTTGTCCCGATGACGGTATTGGAAGAGCTGGATTACATTAAAGACAGTAAAAAAGACGTGGCCAGAGATGCGCGAGTATCCATTCGGGCCATGGAAGATTTATTACATGACGCCACTCCAGAACAATTGATGGCCGGTGTCTCCATGAAAGGACTCGGGGCGGGGGAAACGGCCCCAGTAGGAAATTTGTCGATCTTTGCGGATCACGCCTTGCCTGCAGATCAAAACCTGTTTACCAGCAATGAAAATGATAATCGCATTATCAACACTGCCCTGCATTTACAATCCAGTTGCGCTCCGCGCATAGTGGTATTAGTGACCAAAGACATTAACATGCGCCTTAAAGCCAAAGGTGCAGGCCTGGCCCATGTTGAGGATTATCGAACCGACCAACTTGTCAGTGATATTAAATATCTGTCCAAAGGGTTCCACCGCTTCAAGGGAGATTTTTGGGCTGATGTTAAGTCGGTGGACAGTCGTACCGAAGGTCGCGACACCATACATACCTTAGCAAGCAGCGTGCTGCCTGAAGCCTACGTCAATGAATTTGTGCTGGATGACACGAAACACTTTGCCGGACTTATCGAGTCAGTGAGCAAAGACAGCATGGATGTATTGGATTTAGGCTACGAGCGTTTGATGGGGCGCAGAGCCTGGGGCATTTCACCGAAAAACATTGGTCAGGCGATGGCATTTCACGCTTTGCTCGATCCGCATATTGATTTGGTCATTTTAACCGGGCCCGCAGGCAGTGGTAAAACCTTGTTAGCTCTTGCGGCCGCCTTGGAGATGGTGGTCGAGAAAAACATGTATGACAAGATCATCGTCACCCGTAGCACACCGGAAATCGCGGAATCCATCGGATTTTTACCCGGCACCGAAGAAGAAAAAATGGCTCCCTGGTTAGCGGCGATCACCGATTCGTTAGAGGTTTTACATAAAAATGATGAAAACGTGAAAGGGTCCATGAGTTACATCATGGAAAAAGCCAATATCCAATTTAAATCTGTCAACTTTATGCGCGGGCGCAGTATTCAAAATGCCATTGTCATTTTAGATGAATCGCAAAATCTGACCGCCTCGCAACTCAAAACCATTATTACCCGTTGCGGTGAAGGCACAAAACTGATTTGTAGCGGTAACCTGGCCCAAATCGACAGTAATTATTTGAGTGCGGTCACCTCAGGTTTAACCTACATAGTAGAGAAATTTAAAAATTTCTCCGGCAGTGCCACCATCAATCTGGATGGGGTGGTACGCAGCCGTCTGGCGGAATTTGCCGAGGAACAGCTTTAACCCTTGAGTTATGGTTATGAGCGAAAAATCTGACATGGGTGAGACTTAACAAAGGGGTTGTCGAGCAAGGTATAGTTAGCTCGGGGCGTCATCTTCCGGGACTAGCTCCTTTTATGTGAAACGGTAAGTTAATGTCGAGTAAGGCATGATTGGTTATGCGGCGGCGCAGGCTCGCTTGGCGTAATAAAGTTTATCGAGGAAATAACAAAGGTGGCCTTAATGGCCACCTTGAAAAAGTACGACGTGATCTAAAAAGTAAACTCTAACTCTCCACCGCCCATCACATCACTATGGCTAATGGTATTCAATTTCACAGGCTCACCGTTGAGGGTTGCTTGTTTTACATAACCCTCTGATGATTCCTTTGAAAAAGACCGCTTAATGATCAACGTCTTATTCGCCGGTAAATGAATTTCCACTTTATCAAACTGGGGTGTGCCCAATATATATTGACCGTCGGCGGGATTTAACGGATAAAAACCCAAGGCGCTGAATACGTACCAAGCAGACATCTGGCCCACATCATCGTTACCTGAAAGACCGTCTGGATCATCTCGATACATAGTGTCGCGGATCTGTTTGATGCGCTGTTCGCCTTTCCATTTTTGCGAAGTGAGTGAATACATATAAGGCACATGATGCACCGGCTCATTGCCATGGGCATATTGGCCAATCAAACCTGAAATATCCGGTGACACGTCACCTTCCATAAACGAATCCATAGTAAACAAGGTGTCTAATTTGTCTATAAACGGGACCTCGCCACCAAACAAGTCCATTAGACCGTTAACATCATGGGGAACAAACCAGGTGTACTGCCAGGCATTGGCTTCTGTGTAATCCGTGGTTCTGTGATCCACATGGGTCGGGCTAAAGTTATCCACCCAATCTCCATCTTTGGTTTTACCGCGCATAAAGCCGCTTTGTTTATCAAAGAGAGTCTTGTACGCCTGGGCACGCTGGCTGAAATACTGATAATCCGGGTCTTTATGTAAGGCTTTTGCAAGCCGCGCAATCGCCCAGTCGTCAAAGGCATATTCGAGGGTTTTTGATACCGCTTCAACCTCTAAATCTGAAGGTACATAACCATATTTAGCGAATAAGTCGATACCAAAACGTTGCTGCATGGCTGAGGTCTTTAATGCTTGAAATAGTTGCTCGGGCGCCACATCGGTCAAGCCTTTAAAATATGCGTCAACAATCACCGGCGCAGCGTGATAACCGATCATTACATCGGTTTCATTAGACATGAGGTCCCATGAAGGTAAAAGGCCAGTTTCGTCATAAAACGCCATCATGGAACTCACCATGTCATTCACCCGTTCACCATTACTGATGGTTAACAGTGGATGTAGTGCCCGAAAGGTATCCCACAATGAAAACAGCGAGTACCGTTTAAATTGCTGGCTATTATGCACACTTCCGTCTGCACCGAAATAGCTCCCATTTACATCATTGAATGTTTGGGGTGCCAAAAAAGAATGATACAAAGCCGTGTAGAACTTACGTTTAGCCTGTTCGTCTTTGTCCGTTACCGTAAACTTACCAAGCTGCGTAGTCCACAGACCTTGGGCTTGGTGTTTAATTTTGTCAAAGTCGAAGTGTGGCACTTCTGCAGCCAGGTTTTGCTGGGCCCCATCAATGCTCACATAGGAAAGACCAATTTTAGCGACCAAAGATTGACTGGCGATATCCCCAAAATTCAACACCACTTCGCTTTTTTCGGAGTTAATAAAGGGGCCGGCTTGAGGCTCACCTTCGCGATAAAACTGATGGCTGAAGGGCCGATTAAACTGGGCCACAAAATAAGTTGGCTGAAAATCGGACCAACCGGTAGAGAAGCGATACCCCACTAGAGTATGGTCATCCAATACGCGTATAAAAGTGGCAACTGATTTATCAAAATTTTGGGCATAACCTAAATCGATTAATATTTTGGCATCCTCATGTCCCGCATAAGTATAGCGATGCACACCGCTGCGCTCGGTAGCGGTTAGCTCTGCTTCAACCTGCTCTTGAGGTAAAGCGACTGCATAAAAACCAGGGGATGCCGACTCATTATCATGTGAGTAGTCACTCACTACCCGGCCTAATTCGTTATCCAGTCGTTTGCTATAGTCACCGCGAAAGGGCATGACCAATACATCCAGTAAATCACCCACTCCGGTTCCCGATAGGTGGGTGTGACTAAAGCCTAACAACTGGTTGTCACTGTAGTTATAACCCGATGTCCAATCCCAACCTTTTGAAGGGTTGTCAGGGCTTAGCTGAACCATACCAAAAGGCACAACCGCGCCGGGAAAAGTATGTCCGTGGCCGCCAGTACCGATGAAAGGATCCACGTATTTTAAAACGTGACTATCAGCAGTGCTAATAACCGATTTAACGTCGCTGACGTCAACAGAACTTGTGGTACAGCCAATCAGTCCACCAAAAGCGTATACTGATAATGCACCTGCTAAAATTTGTTTTTTCATACTAGGACTCACTCTGGGAGTTTATCTAACCAGTTCTTTTTCAAGACCCAGCTAGTGATTAAAATGACACCAAAGGCTGCCAACATTGACCACCATTGCTGGATCACCAAATAAATCGGCATAACCACTAAGGCTAACTGCCAAATAATACCTACCACCACATTAACCATGTCCCGGGAAAATTCTTTGTTGGGCGTAAAGTCAGGTGCTTGCTGCACCACTTTGTCACGAATGGGTCCCCAAAAACCCCAGGGCTTTACAGTGCGATAAAACTCACATAACACGTCGTCAGACTCCACCGGGGTTAACAAGGTGCCAGCAATCGAGCCGATTAAACCGAAGATTAGTAGCAGTGGGAATGCCATTAAGGGCTGAACATCTGGTAATACAACCGGTAACACCAGCGCGCCAATAAGTCCTGCTAACATGCCCCAGAAATAGCCGTAGGCATTGAATCGCCACCAATGCCATTTAAGCAAGTTCGCCGCTGTATACCCCCCAAACAAGGCAGCAAAGATCCATTGCATGATGGCGTTAATGCTACCTAACATCAGACCCAGCCCCATACCTAACACGACGAGCACAACCGATACGATATAACTCATACGCACATAGGTACGGCTGTCAGCATCTGGGCGTATGTAGCGTCGATATACATCATTTACAAAGTAGGCAGGGGCCGCGTTTACCGACGCCGCAAAGGTCGACATAAATGCGGCCAATAGCCCCGCAATAAGTAAACCGGTTAGCCCCACAGGCACAAAGTTATTGATCGCAAAGGGTAGTATCTGTTCAAAATCAAATTGCTTACCCTGAGCTTGAATGTCAGGCCCCATATAGACGATGGCCAGTATCGACAGGCCCGCAACCATCATGTAACGAGGGAAAAACATCACCAAGGACACCAGACCACTCATTTTGGCCGCGTCTTTGGGGCTTTTCGTGGCCAAAATACGCTGCATATCATAATTGGGCACAGGGCCCGCCATGCTCGATAGCACACCTTTAAACAGCATCATCATGATCATCAAACCGAATAGCTCGAGGCCATCCTCTTCAACCTTCACATTGACGCTATCAATCAGGCCTTGCCAGTTCAGATCGAGCTGCCAGCTAAAGAAAACATTGTCCCAGCCCTCTGGTGTCGCAGCGGCTAATTGTTCAGGTGAAACCAGATACATAGCAATCACCCCTACCGAAACGGCGGCAATAGTCATGATCACAAACTGCAAAATCTCCGTGAACACCACGCTGTACATGCCGCCTTTTACTACATACACGGTAGTGACTGTGAAGATAATTAACGCATAGATATCTGGGGATAACTCCCAAGGGAAAAAGATAGCGGCAAACTTACCTATGCCTTTAAAGGCATAGGCGATAAAGCCAATGGCACTGACCAGGGCGAACACCACCACGATCAGCTGGCTCATTTCGGCGCCTTTGCCCTTGCCGAACCGGGTCTCCATCCATTGAGCACCGGTCATAACATTAGAGCGACGCAGCCACACAGATAGATAAACCATCAGGAATACTTGATTAAATATCGGCCAAATCCAAGGTAACCACGCACTTTTTAAACCGTACACAAAACACATGGATACCAGCCACATAGTACCGGCAATATCGAACATGCCTGACGCGTTTGACACCCCTAACGCCCACCAGGGAATGGTTTTCCCACCTAAGAAGTAGGAATTCATATCGCGACTAGCACGCTTAGAAATATATAAACCAATCATCAAAACCAACACCAGGTAGGCGATGATGACTACGATATCTATCCAACTTAGAATCATTATTTCATTCCAGCCCCGTTTTGAACCTCGGGAACTTGTTGTTCATAACTATCAATTAACGAACTCCAGCTCAGCGTAGCAGCCAACTCAGCAATTTCCTTGTGTTTCATGCCCGGCAGACACAGGGAAATGGTCTTGGATAGCTTAGGCATGAGATCAAAGAAATTATCACTAAAGTTGCCATCATGTCCGCTGACATTGACATACAATTGGCGAACAAAGTTATCGGTAGTGAACGTTAACGATAACTGTTCACTTTCGATCACCCTAGTGCATTCGATTTTGGTCGCTTGCAATGCCAAATATTTGTTTGCCACAAAGAAGTGTGAGTTTTGCGCTAATGTTTGTGCGTTTTTCATGTGCACAAGGTTGGCTATCACTACGGTGCTGCACAGATATTCCGCGGGGATTAGCTGTGCTAGTTCCAGAGAGAATACAGCTTGAGATGCATTGGCGGGCACAATGACACTGTGTTCATGTGAGCACAAAATTTCGCCCGTAAATTGATATATCGTAACCTGTAACGTAGCTGAAAACGCAGTCAAATCGTCAGATACGAGCGTAACATCTAGGGTGTTGTCATTTTGCTCGATGACTAATAACTGCTGAGCAAAACTGCGTTTGGCCTGATAATGTAACGCCTTCCAACGGCCGTAATAATCGATGCCCGACCAAGATGCTGCCGGCCACGTATCATTCAACTGCCAATACAAGGTGCCCATGCAAAACGGCATCGCGGCGCGATGGGCTTCAAAGGCCATTTTCAGCCCTAAAGCTTGCTGCACCTGACTAAGGTACAGTAATTTGTCGAAGTCTTTTGGCGGGTGAAACTCTTCGTCCATGTAGCTGCGAATTAACTTATTACCCCTTGGGTGCTTTTGATGCACCTGCATTACAGCCGATTCTAGCTGTCTATCCTCAGGATGGGTAAAACGATGGGTTGACTCAGCAATCGGGAAAGACTGAAAACCATATTCACTCATAAAGCGCGGGATACGTGTTTTATATTCACTAAAGGGTTCTTCTCCATGCCAAACCCCCCAATAATGGTGATTTGCTTTGTTGTCTTCATCATTTTCCCAAAAGCCAATGGGAGAAGAGCGTAGATAAAAACGTTGGCTATCAAGGGCGCTAATTACTCCAGGTAAACAATCATCGAACAGCGTCATGTAGTCCTGTTTTAGACGTGTATACAGCTCGTCCGAGTAGGCAAACTTATCAGCCCATTGCCACTTTTCGATGGCCATGTCCACTTCATTATTACCGCACCACATAGCAATACACGGATGGTTACGTAAGCGTTTAACGTTATATTCTGCTTCCTGTTTTACGTTTTGTAAAAAGGCCTGGTTCGCTGGATACAAAGTGCAGGCAAACATAAAATCTTGCCAGACTAAAATACCGTTACGATCGGCTAATTCATAAAATTTATCGTCCTGATAGATGCCACCGCCCCACACTCGCAGCATATTCATATTACCGGCGACCACGGCATCAAATAATTGCTGATGACGCTCATCGGTCACTCTGTGAATAAAGCTATCGTCAGGAATATAGTTCGCCCCCTTCATAAACACAGGATGGCCGTTTACGTTAAAATAAAACGATTCCCCCATGTCGTCGGCTTGGTTAACGACTTCTATGTCCCGCAAACCCACGGCTAAGGAGTGACAGGAAAGGACTTTCTCATCTTCTATTACCTCAAAGCTAAACTCGTATAAAAACGCGTCTCCCAACCCATTTGGCCACCAACGCTGAGGCTCGGCTAAGGTGAAATCCATCGATAACATTTGCTCTACCGATCCCGCTGAAAAACTAACCGGTTGGGTTTGATTTAATTGAGGTGCTTGCTCACAAGTGACTCGCACCTGACCGCTAAATTCAGCTAACGCAGAAACATAAATATCAAAACGGAATTGGGCACTTTCGGCTGATAATTGCTTTTGGACAAAATGCACATCTTTTATCTCTAGCGTATCGATAAAATCTAAATAGATATCTCGCCAAATACCGGAAGTGACGAACTTTGGTCCCCAATCCCAACCAAAATGACAAGGAGCCTTTCGACAAAAAATACTGAGTTTTTCATCACTCTTATCGTTTTCTGCAGGGTAGGTAAAACCATTGGCGACATACTGTGGATATACTTCGTTTATGGGAGAACGGAAACGAATTTCTAATTTGTTCTCACCCACAGTTAGCAAAGACTTACATGCCAGATACTGACCCACAAACATATTCTGTCCACCAGCTAAATGCTGACCATTCAGGTAGATATCGCAAAACGTATCGAGTCCTAGTGCCACAAGGTTAACTTCACTATGGGCCAGTTGCTCAGTCGTTAGTTGGAATGATCGACGGTAGTGCCAATTCTTCTTTTCGATCCACTGCAGATGTGACTCATTATCCCGATCAAACGGATCATCAATCAATTTGAGCGCTAATAGGTCGGTGAAGTTACAACCGGGTACAGTGGCGCTTAGCCATTGTTGTTTGTCAGCCTGACAAAACTGCCATTGCCCGTTTAATGCCATTGTTGTCATTTGTGTATTATCTTGTTTGTTAATCATATAAACCAATATTTAAAGTGGGCGAGATATCTAACGCGGGTCCGCCCAATGAAAAATCGCCCGCGATAAAAATGTTTGTCTAAATGAGGGCCAGTCACTCAGTATCATTCACCGCCTGGAACAATTGCCTGACTTTGCCCTCATCAACTAAACCGTGTGACAGTACAGACGAATATGCATGAAAAGAGTAACCCCCTTGAGGCGGCAGTTTATCTACGATTGTGTTCACGCTAACGGAATCGATACCACCGGCAATGACCAACTCTAATTGACCGTTAGCAAGTGCTAAGTAGCGTTGTAGTGAGCCGATATGCTGTACTGCTGTGTCTTGGCTATTCCACGAAGCACCAGCGGTCAAAATTCTGTGAACACCTAACTCGACTAGCGTGGCAATGGATGCTTCAGGAATTTGCAATGCATCAAATGCTCGGTGGAAAGTCACCTGCAAATCGAATTCGCAGGCGACAGATAGTAGCTGCCCAAGGACGGGTAGATTTAAGGTCTTGTCTATTGTCAGTGCACCTAACACCACACCATGCATACCTGCTTGCCCTGCGGCTTCAATATCACGCTTCATCTGCTCAACTTCAATCTGTGAATAGCAAAAATTACCGCCGCGTGGGCGTATCATCGCCAGCAAAGCCAAACCTTCAGGTGCAGCGAGTTTGACCCTTTGCAAAGTAGCTACACTGGGTGTTAAACCTTCTTGCACCATGTTGCTACACAGCTCCACTCGGGTCGCACCTCCAGCGTGGGCGGCCATAATTTGCTGAGCAACACGGGCGCTGTCATCACTTCCCAGGCAGATTTCAATCTCGATCATTATTTAATCGCCAGTTGACCGAGATTAACAGCTACTTCAGCCACAATCTGTTGACCAGCGAAAAGCACACCTAAATGCACTATATGCTGTGCTGCTAGCTTACGAAGGGGAATCGAATAGGTGCGCCATTGTCCTTGTGCGCTACTCACTGGCGTATAGTCTGCCAGTGAATAGGTCGAGCGCTGACCACTGACAGTTTGAAGATAAAAAGACATGCCTTTGCTGTCGCCTTTTACGGTTAACTTGGCGACATTCTGTGGGCCCAGCACAAAATTGGTTTGGTACAATGGGATCCTCGTTTCTTGAGCGTTCAATTGACCAACAAAGGCTAATGAACTGCCACCAGAAAATACCTGTTCGAAATCGTAGTGCGGGTCCAGGGATTGGCTGCCATATACGGCAAACTGCCAGGTAGGTAATAAGTCTTGTTTACTCATATCTGTCCAGCCATCGGCGGTTTTTTGTCCATTCTCAATCAGCACTTTGCCTTGTCCGGTATTAAAGTGGGTGATAAAAGGCAGGCTTGAAACAGTCGTTTTAGCCGGCAAATAGCGCCCGATGCCCGGCCAGCCCTGAATATCATTGACGGCTAGGTTCAAATCATCACCGGTAAACAAACGCTGCTCGGTGCGATAGAAGCTGTGATATTCTTGGGCATTGTGCTTAAAATGACTAAAAATTTGGGTGTGGGCCTCCCCCTCAAAATTGTAGTTAAAGTTCGGGGCGAACAGGGCAATCGAGGTTAATGCGCGGCCCGTCTCGGCATTGAACAAATCTGCTAGCCATTGGGTACGGCTAAATGCCCGCTGGGCGTTGCGGCTGGGCCATAAATCTGCGCCGAAATACAAGTCATAGGCCGAGCGACCTAACTGTTTGGCAACCTCTACAGAGCTTTCAACCATAGGTTTATTCCACCAATAGTTCATGAACATGGCATCTGCGCTTAAGACATCATGCTGCAAAAATGCTTTGTTGTTGGCATTCAGCTCGTTTTGCCAGCGCACCTGACCATTTTCAAGCATGGAGTCATACCAGTGGATTTCCATTCCCTGGGGAGCGATCGCGGTCAAATATTGCATGAACGCCAGCATTTTCTTGCCTAAGGCCGCACCACGCTTAAGATCACTTTTGCCTTCGACTAATTGGTTGTCGGCATCTTTGATAGCCGACAGGTTTGTTTCTTGGTTCATCAACCAACCGTCAAAGCCATAGTACTGGGCAATGTCGACAAGACGATGCGCCATCACAAACCGACCTTGCTCATCTTGCTTCAGTAGTAGCTCTGCGGTGTCCGGGCTGCCGCCATATTTAGCGATCGCCAGAAAGATTGAGCCTATGACTTTCACCCCATTCTTATGAGCGGTATCTACCCAGGGTTTAGCGGGGATCTGCACCACGTGATCCGCCGTGCCCGCAAACCAATTGAGCACATCGATTTGCGACCAATGGGTGAAGTTGTATAAATTAAATTTAGGCTGTGTATGTAAATAGTTAGCGAAATTATTCATGCCATCTGGCGCGTACAACACCTTTGCTTGGCGATCCAGGTTTGCTCTGGCATCATCAAGTCGCGCGGGATAACGTCTGGCTAAGGGTAGGGTAGCGATATTCGCTGGGGAGGTAAATTTACTGTCTACCGTCCAGTTAATCGCCTGCTCTAACGTTAGAGCAAAAGGAGCCTGATTAGCGCGAATATTTTCGCTTTGGGCACTAACAAAAAAAACGCACAGTAACGATAGCCAACCACTAGCCTTGAACATCATCGGGATACTCCTAGTATGTTTTCACCATCGATTAAGTTTGCACCACTGTTGTCATGAACGGCGTAGTTGAAACCGGGCTGTATACAATACGCGCCATATTCCCCTGCTTTACTTAAAGCAATGAACCCCACTTGGAATTCGGCAAAGTTTTCCAGTCGGGTAGCAATTCGCTCCACAGCCCGTTGACAGGCCACTTGAGGTGATGCCCCCTGGCGCATTAGTTCAACCACTAAATGACAGCCTACGGTTTTCATCATCAGCTCACCCATACCCGTGGCTGTTGCACCTCCAACTTCGTTATCCACATATAAACCAGCGCCTATAATAGGTGAGTCACCCACCCGCCCTGGTAACTTAAAAGCGGCGCCACTAGTGGTGCAGGCTCCGCTAAGATTACCTTGTGCATCTAGGGCTAACATGCCAATGGTGTCGTGATTCTCAATGTTTATCTGTTTTTTACCTCGGCCTGACTCGCGCCACGCCTGCCAGTCTTTTTTGGCCTGTGGAGTAAGCAGGTCTTGCTCGCTAAAACCCTGTTCTATTGCGAACTTTTTAGCGCCTTCTCCCACCAACATAACGTGGGGCGTTTTCTCCATCACCTTTCTTGCAACAGAGATTGGATGTTTGATATTTTGCAGATAGGCTACCGAGCCACAGTTCATGTTCTCATCCATGATGCAGGCATCCAGGGTTACATTACCTTCGCTATCGGGATAACCGCCGTAACCTACTGTTCGTATATCAGGGTCGGCTTCAGGTACGCGCACACCTTGTTCAACAGCATCTAAGGCTCGGCCACCGCTATCGAGTACTTGCCACGCAACTTTATTCGCCGCCAGTCCATGTTCCCAAGTAGAGATCACTATAGGTTTGGGGGACGTCTTTGCCGCCATAACTGATTTACTTCCGGTAGCAAGCGCGCCGAATAGACCGCTCAAAAAAGATAATTTTAAAAAAACTCTGCGTGTGGCTGTCATTTTTTTTGCTCTGTTATGTTTCTAGGCGTTTAGCCTGGGTTTACTTGGCGTCTGATAAACACTGTTTAGCCAGCAACATTGCGCCATACTCCGCTGAAGCCTTGCCTTCAATAATGTATTGGCCGAAGCTGACGTCCAATCGACTTTGTAGACGCTTAGCGACACTGCCGACCAACACAATTTCGCTTACACCCAATGCGTTCAGTTTGCTAATCACCCGTTGTAGAAATACCGTTGCTTGCTCAATGAGCGCCTTGGCGAGCGGATCACCTTGCGCGGCATGTTCGAAGACCAGAGGGCAATATTTGGCAAACTCAGCAGAATTACCGGAGTTTAAGCGCATCGCCAGAGGCAATATGTCATCTTGAGGCACGATGGCTTTAAGCATGCTGGTTTGAGGACCAATCCCGTCAAATGCTAACATTACGGCCTCAACGGCTTGTAAACCCAGCCACGATCCACTGCCTAGTGCATTAATTGGAAAGCCATAGCCACCAATCGAATGGCGCACACCATCTACCATACACATAGCACTAAAACCGGTGCCTAGAATGATCACGCCACCATCTTGACCTCGATGCATTCCCGTTACTGTCGCATGCAAATCGGTGGTGTAATAAAATGATTTAAACGGATGTTGCCAATGGTCCATGGCGCGTTGCATGTTTGGTAAATGCAAGCCGGCTATACCCGCACCTAGGTGTAACTGGCTGTGTGGCAGATGGGTTAACTTGGCATCGACAAGAGCTTGATCTACGGCCTGTACAATGGAGTTTTGCGCAGTCTGCACACCGTTTACCGGATTAGCAGGGCCACCAATGCCTATTCCTAACAATACATTGTCACGATTGAACAGCGCGGCTCTGCACTGGGTGCCGCCGGCATCGATACCTAGGTAATATTCTTCATGCATATTGGATCTTTATTTGTAAGTTGGGATGAGTTTTGTTGTTGGCTAACAAAAGGCCCACCAACGTTATCGGTGGGCCTTAGTGAACTAACTTCAAGTTACTCAGCAGGACCAATTAACTCGATTTCAGCGATTTGCATCAGGTTACTATCACCTTTGTTTTTGGTGATATTGATCCGATAAGTAGCGTAAGCAAAACCATTTCGCATCTCGAACAATTTGCGCTCAAGGCGATTATCGAAGCTTTCACCTACCCATGATTCAACCTCATTCCAGGTAACACCACCATCATTTGAACCCACAACTGTGATGTTTTCAGGATCGCGCTCTGGGGCGTCATTGGCACTGGTAATCGCAATGCTATTGACGATCTTCGGTGCAACAAAATCCAGCTGTACCCAAGATGGCTCTTCAATACTCGGTACGCCGCCATTATCTAGCCACTTAGTACTGGTTAAGTCGTCAAACGCCATTGTTTCAGCTTCATTGTCACTGATCCGTGCGCGGCCGGTAATGGTCGTGCCTGCAGTTGATGATACATCTACAGAAACGAATTGCGGCCCAATCAGCTCAATTTCAGCAATTTGCATTAAAGTGTTATCACCTTTGTTTTTAGTAATATTGAACCGATAGAAACTAAACCCGACATCATTGGCAAAACCGTATTGCTTGCGTTCAAAACGCTGGTCAAAGCTTTCACCTAACCAGCTAGCTAACTCCACCCAATTTTCATTGTCGTTTGAGGCCCACAGGGCAAAATTTTCAGGGTCGCGCTCTGGTGCATCATTGGCACTGGTTAAGGCTAAGGTGTTAACCGCAGCAGCCTCCGGCAAACTCAGCACAACCCAAGATGGTTCTTCTACCGAGGGTACGCCGCCATTATCTAGCCACTTGGTTTCAACGTTGTTGTCAAAGGCCATCGACCCAGCTTCACCGTCACTGATACGGGCGCGCTCCATGTAAGTCACATCTGTGCCATGACTGTGCTGAACACTGGGGACTTTCGGCCCGATGAGTTCAATCTCAGCCAATTGCATTAGATTGCTATCGCCTTTGGTTTTGGTGATATTTAAGCGATAAGTGCTGTAGGCTAAGGCATTGTCTGCATTGAATAGCTTGCGCTCGAAACGCTGGTCAAACGATTCGCCTAACCAATCACCGATAGTCAACCAGGTTACACCACCGTCATTAGAACCCACTAGCGTGAAATTCTCAGGATCGCGTTCTGGGCTATCGTTGGCACTGGTAATTGCCAGTGCGTTTACAGCGACCGCCTCCGGAAAATCCACTTGTATCCAGGAAGGTTCATCAATAGTAGCTACCCCACCATTATCCAGCCATTTTGTTTGAGGATCATTATCAAACGCCATGGATTCGGCTTCGCCATCGCCAATACGCGCACGCCCTGTGACCGCACCCACTCCTACTGGATCGGTATGATCTGTGCTTGCGTATATAGGACCAACCAATTGGATCTCAGCTAATTGCATTAAGTTGGTGTCACCTTTATTTTTGGTGATATTCAAACGATAGAAGGAATATTCTAAGCCGTTCGAAAACGAAAACTCTTTACGTTCAAAGCGCTCATCGAATGACTCACCCAAGAAGCTGGCTAATGTCACCCAATTTTCACCGTCATTTGAGGCGAGTAAATCAAAGTTTTCAGGGTCGCGCTCAGGTGCATCATTGGCGCTGGTAATAAACAGGCTGCTTACAGCATGAACTTCAGCAAATTCAAGCTGAACCCAAGAGGGCGCCTCAATGGTAGGTACGCCACCATTGTCTAGCCATTTAGTCTCTGAGTCTTTATCGAACGCCATGCTTTCTGCTTCACCGTCACTGATGCGAGCACGACCAGTAATAGTCGCGCTGGCTAAGTTAGCGGAGGTAGTCACTTCCTGCACTGGGCCACCATTTTCATCTGCAATAACAAACGCTAAACCCACGTCAATAACACTCTCAGGGGATACGCCCAGTTCAGTCAAAAAAGGTACTGCGCTAACGGAGGCCAGCAGCCGCTCTCTGATTGGAGTTAGTGCTAGAGTGTCGCCTTCGATAGCAGCGATAATAGCTACATTGACCCCATCAAAGCGCGCATTTAAGCTTTCGTCATGGGTAATGTTGGCAAATGCAGCATTTGCCAACGACAAGGTAATAACAGCAGGAGAAGCCAGTACGTCGTTACATTCTTCCTCAGAGACTTCGTTGCCCTGGGCGTCAGTTGACGTCAAAGTGGCGCAATCTTCACCCACCACAAAGTTCTGATAGGACTCGGCACTAATCAACTGAGTCTCGAACAAGTTGGTGCTCGCGACAGATACGCCTAGAGCGCGTAAAGCCATTTCAGAAGCATTAACCGCTTGCAGATCGAACAATATCTTTTGCGTGATGTTGGCTCCATTGAGCACGGCATTTTCAACCAAAGGTGTGGCAATTGTGGTGAGTGCGTTCGCTTGGAAGGGTAAAATATTGCTATTCGCTTGTGCGCCGTAAGGCACATTTACAAAGGATAAGGATTTCAACACGGTACCTGTCAGCGGCTCGCCGCTAAGTGTTTGACCCATATCTACACCGGCGCAATCAACCGCGTCACAGATCATGCTGGTAGCGCTTGTGGCAGTAACAAAAATCTTAAACGGACTGTCGATGCCAAAGCCAAGATCGCTTTGAACCACAAGGTTAACGTTGCCCGTCGCATCCGTTAGCTCGCCACTGGAGATGGTTATTGGTGAATTGTTCATTTGCTCGACGCTAATTTGGGCGCTGTCTAAGCTGCCCTTCACCGCTTTGCCTGTCAATGTTGCAGCAGTGGTTACCCGAGTGTCTATCGCGTCATTGGGGTTCGGATCATCAGCGCTACCTCCACAACCGTACAAGGTGCTCACTGCCATCAGCATGGCCACTGTGGTTTTATTCATTTTGAGCTTTTTCATTATTATTCCTATTGTTCAATCTGTTTTACGGTCCATTTAACCAGCGTGGGTAAGCTGGTCAGACGCATTAAAATCTGTAGTTGATACCAGCGAAGAGTCGACGTCCGCTGTACGAGTTTGTTAAAAACCTTACCTTCGTATCATCCCCTAAATGGACGTAATCCTCTGACTTGGTCAGATTGATAACCGAAGCGTTTATGGTGAAATCTTCAGTAATGCTGTAGCTGGCGTTCACGTCCACCTGATCATAGGTGTCATTGAATCGGTTGATATCCCAATCTTCAGCAAGCACGCCAATGGTCGGGCCTCGGAGGTTGTACGAGACGCGAACGCTGTACAAATCATTCTCGTAAAACCCAGAGACGTTACCCTGATATTTCGAGCTGCCTGTTAATGGTGATTCACCCACAACGCGACCGTCGGCTTCAACGGTAGCGGCACTGGTGATGTTGCGGGTATAATTGCCCGACACGCCGAAGCCATTGTCAAAGAAGTGCTGGAAGGAAAACTCAAGTCCTTTGGATTCAGCATTGCTACCGTTAGCAGAAGTATCGAAATCCCTAACCAAGATGTCGCCACCGACACTCACAGTACTGCCGCCGGACTCAACCAGAGTGAACGTTCTATCTGGCACACTGGTGTTCACATCGAGGACAAATGGCACAACGAAGTTATCGATATCTTTTAGAAAAACAGCCAAGCTTACACCTGAGCCTTCGCCGTAGTAATACTCAAGTGACAAGTCGTATTGCACCGATTCAAGAGGCCGAAGAGATGCGTTTCCGCCGCCGCCAGTCCAACCTTCGCGATCACGAATGGGGTCAAAATCGGGGCGATCGCTAGAGTCGGCTTCCCACTCACTTGAGCGATAAGTTAAAGTCTGGAACTGACCAAGATCCGCATAATCAGGTCGTGAAATGACTTTTGCTGCAGCACCCCGCAAAACCCAGTCGTCATTGATATCCCAGGCTATGTTAAAACTAGGCAACACATGGCTGTAAGAGTTTTCCTTTGGGTTCACCACAATATCGCGCACAATTCCATTTACTTGTGCGACATCTTCACCTTCCAGGTTAACTCGGTCTAAGGCGAAGACTAAGCGATCGCTGGCGGTGTTAGTATTGACGGTATCGATAAAGCGTACGCCAAAGTTACCCCGCAGGTTTTCCCAATTGTAATCTGCCTGTACATAGGCGACTTTAACTTCCTCTTCGACTTCATACACAAAATCAGGCTCAAAACGGGTATAGCGTTTGAAGTTGTTTTGCAGTTCTTGTTGGTATTTATACCAATCCACTACGGGGAAAATATTAGTGTTAATCGAACCGCCTAAATTACCCAAAGGTTGATCGGCAATGACGGTGGTTAATAGTGGGATACCGTCGTTTCTAGAGTAATCATCATCCAATGTAATGCCACCAGGGCGAGCTTCTCCTGCTGCTACATCAAAGTCTTTATCCAGATAAAAGGTGTTACGTGTATCGCGGAAAATCGAACCTTTGCGGTATTTCACGCCAAAGCGTAAGGTTTCTACAATGCCCCAGTCAACAAACCAATCTGTGTCGATTTGGGCATAATCTTCCTCTTGGGTACCTCCGACGAAACTAGAATCTGTCGCCCCGATATCCGCTTGCCCGCCTTCACCAGCTTTTAACCGGTTAAAAATTTCAGGGTCGATATTGGTGATCAAATTTTTATCTTGGAAGCGCCATCCCCAATAGTCAGCGGTACCGCCAGAGTAATAGGCTGCACGGTATTTTTCGCTTGGCCCGCCTTCGGCTTCAGTGTGACCAGCAACAAACTTTAAATTGAAGTCGTTAGCTTCATATTCCATAAAGAAATCGAAGGTATCAGAAGTTGACTCTTCTACAACGTATTCTCCGTTCATACGGGGAATTTGCGTATCTAAAGCTTGTCCTGAAACCGCTCGGCTGTAGTCAATCCCCGTCACATATTGGGCATCAGCATCAACAAATATGTCTGTCCAGTATTGGTTTGTGTCGTGCCACTCTGGGTATTCAAGCTGATGTAAAATAGAATCTAGTCCCAATTTAAACTGGAAATAGTTAAAGCCCACTTCAAGATTATCAATAGGGCGCCACTGTGCAGTGAATTGCACGCCGGTACGTTGGCGATCTTCTTCTAACACTTCTTGCACAAAGCTTTGACGGGCATAGCCTTGGGCTCCACCCTCTATTTCCTGTCCGTTTCGACGCTCGGTATACTGAAAGTTCTGGTTAATAATGTTGACCCGGGAGGTTTGGGTACGGTTGGTTCTGTCTTGTTGGGTAAACCCGACTAGAAACCCGAAATCTTCCTCATCGGTTTTCCATGAATAAATACCGCTTAACTGAGGCTCATATTTATCAGTAATATCCGCATAGGTATACTCGAGGCTTACCACACCTGAGTTTTTATCCATATCCAGTGGCTTGCGGCTGTGTACGATGACCGTACCGCCAATGCCACCTTCGTCTAAACGTGCCTCAGAAGATTTAAATAATTCTACTTTGCCGACTAAGTTCGATGGCAATAATTCATATGAGAACGAACGTGACGGATTGCCCGAAGAGGCGGCGATGAAATTACCATTTAGCTGGGTAAAGGTCAGGTTTGGGGATAAACCACGAATACTCACACTCGATCCTTCACCACCGTTGCGTTGAATAACCACACCAGGCACTCGCTGCAAAGAGTCCGCCACGTTCTTGTCTGGGAACTTGCCGATATCTTCTGCGGTGATCGCATCTACCACCGCATTCGATAATCGCTTAATGGCTAAATTCTCTGCTGCTGATGCACGTATACCGCGAACCTGAATCACTTCGGTTTCTGCATCATTTTTACTGGGGGTATCATCTGTTTCTTGCGAAAATGTGTACGTGGGTGCAAGACCCAAAGCACACACTACTGCGAAATTCAGCATCGATTTACCAAATATTTTGTTACTGGTGTTGTTCATATGTGTTTTCCTAATCGCCATCGGATATTTCCGCTTTAACCAAATGTAACCGTGAACATATGCCGCGGCCTACTTTAGTAACTGCTTATATTTTCTTTGCTTTACGCTATCTACCGGTCATTTCACTGGGAATTTTCTCACTCATAAAATGTAATCGATTACAATTTACTGAGAAAATATAGAGCGCAACACATGACATGTCAACAACATAAGTCATAAAATATACAAAAAATTAACAACAAAGCACTAAGTAGCCGTTCAAAGGTTGGCGTCTCCCCGCAAAAAAAAATAGCAGATTTAAGCCATACTTAAACTGGGGCTGGGCCACTGCTTTGGCGTTCAACTATTTGAAAAGACATCATTTCGCTGCTACGAGTCAGGGGGACATTGTTAATAAGATTACTGAGCAACTCCATGCCTCGGCGTCCCATTTCGTATGCGGGTTGATCAATAGTGGTTAACGGCGGGTTCACAAATGCTGAGACTTTGACATTGTCAAAACCCACCACTGAAATGTCATCGGGGACGTGTAACCCTTGACGATGGATCTCGTGCATCGCGCCAATAGCGATATCATCGTTGAAACAAATAACCGCGGTAGCGCGTGTGGGTTTTGCCAACAATTGGCGCATGCCTTCAATGCCATTTTCAATGCTATATCTCTCACCGACCACCATGTCTTCATCAAAGGGAATGTTCTCTTCAGCCAAGACACTACGTAGCCCAGAGAGACGATCTTTATGGATTTGACTAACCACCTGGCCCACGATAACCGCAAATTGAGTGTGGCCATAACTGACTAAATGATGCGCCAATGCGCGACTAGCAGCGTAATTATCGAGGGAAACCACAGGATACTTTTTATCTGAATGTATACGTTCACAGACGCTGACCATGGGAATGGTTTCGGCTAATTTGGCATCCTCCTCGGAAAACGGAAAAGAATGATCCAGCTGAATTAATCCATCGGCGCGGTTAGTCAATACCATTGAGGCATAGTCATTTTCGCGCTTGCTGTCTCCTTGGGTGTCGCATAATAGTACGGTAAACCCGCGCTCTTGGGCAGCTTGTTCGATTCCGCCTATGATGCGCATAAAAAACGGGTTGACCAAGTTAGGCACCAAAACCACTATGGTGTTAGTACGTCCTGTTTTGACACTGGTTGCTAGCCAGCTTGGTCTGTAGCCCGCTTCGAGCACCGCTTTCATAACCTTTTCTTTGGTTCGAGCAGTGACCATATCGGGCATTTTAAGTGTGCGTGATACTGTCGCTGTTGATACCCCAGCCAGTTCACTAACCTTTTTAATATTCGTCATCTACGTCTTTATTTCCAAGAAACAGGCCGATTCATGGCCGGGTTTATTTTATTTCACCGTTATAAAAACAGTCTTGTTCAATTTAAATACCTGAATAGTTAAATAATATCAATAAATCATCAAAATGTACTACTGTAATCGATAACAAATATGCCAATATTTACAGATGGAGTGGGTATTTATACCTAAATTTGCTTTTAAGCGAACTTTTTTCTAGACAATAAATTGTAATCGATTACAATTTTACAAAGTGTTAACTTTTGACTTGAACTCTGTGTTCATACAAAAAGAAATTTAAACTTCGATGGTGACTGTCAAATGCCAGAGAAAATTTACTTTGTAGGTGTAAATAAATGAATTATAAGCTTATTTTGTCCATTTCCGTGTTGTTTTTGTTGGCATCCTGTGCCGGGACACCTGATAATAAGGGTACTGCTGCAGCACCCCGCGGGGTCGACTTGGTCGCGTACGTAAATCCGCTGATGGGCACAGATTCCAAGTTCAGCCTGTCAAATGGTAATACTTACCCGGCGATTGCCACGCCATGGGCGATGAACTTTTGGACCCCAATGACGGCACCTATCGGCGATGGCTGGACTTACAAATACGACGACGACCAGATACGTGGCATTAAACAGACCCACCAACCTAGTCCCTGGTTAAACGACTATGGTGCGTTTTCGTTGATGGCCGTCACAGGTGAAATGAAATTCAACCAAGATGAGCGAGCGTCTTGGTTCTCACATAAAGCAGAACAGGCCAGCCCTGATTATTATAGCGTGTATCTGGCATCCTATGATGTAACTGCAGAAGTTACCCCAACTGAGCGTGCGGCACAGTTTCGATTTACTTTCCCGGATACTGACAACGCCTATATCATTCTAGATGCTTTTGACAAAGGCTCTATGGTTAAAATCATTCCTGAGGAGCGCAAAATAATAGGTTATGCGCGCAACAACCATGGTGGCGTGCCTGATAACTTCCACAATTATTTTGTTGCGGTATTTGATAAGGATTTCGAGGTAAGTCGCACATGGACCGATGAATATCAACTCACAGACAACGGCACACAAAGTGAAGGCGATCACGTTGGTGCCATTATTGGTTTTAAGACCAAGCGCGGCGAGAAGGTTTCAGTGAAAATAGCCTCTTCTTTCATAAGTCATGAACAAGCACTATTAAATTTAACCCGAGAAATCGGCCAGGATAACTTCGATACCACCCGTCAAAAAGCGCACCAGCATTGGCAAACTGAGCTGGGACGTGTCGAAATAGAAGGTCAAAATAAAGACAACTTACGCACCTTTTATTCAGCTCTGTACCGAGTTTTATTATTTCCCCGCAAATTTTATGAATATAACCAAGCCGGCGAAGTCGTTCACTATAGTCCATACAATGGTGAAGTGTTACCGGGCTACATGTTTACCGATAATGGTTTTTGGGACACGTTCCGGGCGGTATTCCCGTTTTTCACCCTAATGTACCCTGAGTTAGATGCCCAAATCATGGAAGGTTTGGCCAATACCTATAAAGAGTCGGGCTGGCTACCAGAGTGGGCGAGCCCAGGACACAGAGGTGTCATGATTGGTTCAAACTCGGCGGTGAATATTGCAGATGCCTATCTCAAAGGCATAACCGATATTGATATTGACACCCTGTACGAAGCGATACTGAAAAATGCCCGAGTAGACGAGGGCCGCCCGGTCAGTTCAGTGGGTAGAGAAGGGGTAGATTATTACAATGAGCTTGGCTATGTACCCTACGATGTGGGTATTCACGAGAATGCCGCCCGTACCCTTGAGTACGCCTTTGCGGACTTTAATATTTATCGTTTAGCCGAGCGTTTAGGTAAAAAAGAAGATGCCGCCAAATTCAAAAAAAAAGCCCTTAACTATCAACATCTGTTTGATAAGCAAAGCGGCTGGATGCGCGGTAAAAACCAAGACGGTAGCTTTCAAAGTCCATTCAATCCGTTGAAGTGGGGTGATGCATTCACGGAAGGCAACAGTCTGCATTATACTTGGTCAGTATTTCATGATATCGCCGGTTTAAAATCCTTGATGGGCGGCGACCAAGCCTTTGTCGACAAACTTGACAGCGTGTTTAGTATGCCTCCCGCTTTCGACGACTCTTATTATGGTTTCACTATCCACGAAATTCGTGAGATGCAGATCGTTAACATGGGCAATTACGCCCACGGCAATCAGCCCATTCAACACATGAGCTACCTGTATAACTACTCAGGCCAACCCTGGAAAACCCAATATCACGTGCGCAACATCATGGACAAGCTTTACTCTGCTACGCCTGATGGTTACTGCGGGGATGAAGATAATGGCCAAACTTCGGCTTGGTATGTGTTCAGTGCTCTTGGTTTTTATCCGGTTGCTCCTGGTAGCGACGAATACGTAATAGGTAGCCCACTTTTTGACAAGGCTACCCTACATTTACAAAACGGCAAACGCTTTACCATTAAAGCCCGGCACAACAGTGGGGAAAATGTATATGTTGATGGTG
Source organism: Paraglaciecola sp. IT1134 (assembly GCF_058068185.1). Taxonomy (NCBI): domain Bacteria; kingdom Pseudomonadati; phylum Pseudomonadota; class Gammaproteobacteria; order Alteromonadales; family Alteromonadaceae; genus Paraglaciecola; species Paraglaciecola sp. IT1134. The sequence continues at coordinate 763,811 of NZ_CM176486.1, forward strand.
CTGCACTAAACGGCACGATATTCAATAAAACCTTTTTGTCTCATCAGCAAATTATAAATGGCGGTGGAATAACCTTCGACATGAGCAAAGTGCCCAACCAAACCTGGGCCACAACCAAGGATGCCGTGCCTTATTCTATGTCAACGGCGGACTCAGCAACGCATTAATCAACGCGCCAGCTTCGACTGGCCTTTAAAGAGTACTTAATTATGCCAGGACCGATTACACAATCCCCCCTATCGCTAGGTGAACCAGTGAAAAATAGTCATTTTGCTTTTGCGTCTATGACGACACTGTTCTTTATTTGGGGTTTTATTACTGCATTAAACGACATACTGATCCCCCATTTGAAAGCCGCTTTCGACCTAAACTACACCCAGGCCATGTTGGTACAGTTTTGCTTTTTTGGGGCGTATTTTATCGTCTCGCCTTTTGCCGGAAAACTCATCGAAAAAATCGGCTATATTCGCGGCATCATCACAGGTCTGTTGACCATAGCCGTTGGCTGTGGTTTGTTTTATCCCGCCGCCGAAGTAGAAATATATGCAGTGTTTTTGCTGGGGCTGTTTGTCCTGGCCAGTGGCGTCACCATATTACAAGTTTCAGCCAATCCCTATGTGGCCGTTTTGGGATCGGAAAAAACCGCCACCAGCCGCTTAAGTCTGGCCCAGGCAATTAACTCGGTAGGCCATACACTTGGTCCTATATTTGGCGCTGCGTTAATTTTTGCCAGCGTGGGTACAACACAAGAAGAAGTCGAAATCGGCGCTAAGGCCGTGCAATTTCCTTATTTGCTGCTTGCGGGCGTGATGATCGTCACCGCCATCGGGTTTAAATTTTTAAACTTGCCCGCTATTCAAACCCACGAAAATAAAAGGCAGGTCGCGACGTCAGACTCAATTTGGTCTCACAAAGCGCTGGTTTTCGGCACCATTGCCATCTTTTTATATGTGGGCGCAGAGGTGAGCATCGGTAGTTTCCTGGTTAACTATTTTTCCCAGCCAGACATCGCAGGGTTAAGTGAACGCCAAGCGAGCCAAATGGTGTCTTACTATTGGGGCGCAGCCATGATTGGACGTTTTGTCGGCGCTGCGTTAACCCGCGTCATTGCCCCTATATACGTATTAGCGTTTAATTCAGTCATTGCCATTATTTTATTGTTCACCACCATGAACACCCAAGGCGATATCGCCATGTGGACAGTGATTGCTATTGGCTTCTTTAACTCGATCATGTTTCCAACAATTTTCACTTTGGCAATCCGTGGTCTCGGGCCTCTTACGGGGCGAGGGTCAGGTTTGTTGTGTCAGGCCATTGTAGGCGGCGCTATTTTGCCCCTTATTCAAGGCTATGTGGCTGATAGCACTACCGTGCAATTTAGTTTCATTGTTCCGGTAGCAGCTTATGTTTATATCGCTTGGTATGCCTTGTTTGGCTCAAAACTAAGAACCGCCACCACCGCTGATATAGCCCGGGCGGAGCAAGCTTAATGAGATCTGCTATGAATTTTAGCACACCAACTTGCGCCGTCGCTGCGCAAGCAACCGAATTCAACAGTTAATTAGCGAGTAATATTCGATGAACTATTATAGTCCAGCATTTTTAATGACGCACTGCCAAGATATCTTGAATTTTTATGATCCACGGGTAAAAGACCCCAAGGGAGGTTATTTTCAAAATTTCTTAGATAACGGTGAACTGTTCGAACCAGGATTTAAGCAATTAGTCAGCAGTACCCGCATCATCGTTAACTATGCAGCGGCGGGGCTTTTATTTGAACGTGATGATTACTTGGCCATGGCCCGCCATGGTTTAGACTTCGTGGAACAGGTGCACTGGCAGCCAAATGCAGACGGTTACGCATGGACTTTACAAGACAATCATCCACAAGATATGACCCAACAAGCCTATGGTTATGCCTTCGTATTATTGGCCTATGCCGCTGCTCGCAAGGCCGGCATTATCAGCTCGAACGAGATGTTATTGGTCACCTACCAGCAACTAGAATCCCGCTTCTGGCAAGCTAATTTTGGCTTATACGCAGATGAAATAAGCCCTGCTGGTGAGCTGAGCTCCTACCGCGGACAGAATTCAAACATGCACCTGTGTGAAGCCATGTTGGCGGCTTATGAGGCCAGTGGTGAACAGCTATTCCTCGATAGGGCGCAAACCCTGGCTAATAACATTGCTTTTCGCCAGGCGGATCTCACTGATGGTCTGATATGGGAGCATTACACCACAGACTTTCTGCCTGATTGGGAATACAACAAAGACGATCCTAAAAATCTTTATCGCCCTTGGGGTTTCCAGCCAGGCCACCAAACCGAGTGGAGCAAATTGCTGCTGATCTTACATCGTCACACTCCTAACCCTGAATTAGTCGAACGTGCAAAGCAGCTATTCGATCGCGCTTACGATACATGTTGGGATACCACCCACGGTGGCCTAGTTTACGGCTTTGCTCCAGATGGAAGTTGGTGTGATGAGGATAAGTATTTCTGGGTTCAAGCAGAAAGTTTTGCCGCAGCTGCCATGTTGTTTTCAACCACTCAAGATGAGCGCTATTTAGGCCAATACAATGCCTTATGGCAATACAGCTGGCAGAACATGGTCGATCACAAATACGGAGCCTGGTTTAGAGTGTTACAGCGAGATAACGTCAAATATAGCGCGCAAAAAAGTGCTGCTGGCGCAAAATGTGACTATCACACATTAGGGGCGTGTTTCGAAGTCCTACGCACCTTAGGCAATACACGCTAAAAGTAAACGGATACGAACATGATCAAACTATTAATATTCATCGGCGCAGTGTGGTCGTTATGCGCCTGTACATCTCAAAAGGCTGCTGATACGCCTAAGCAAGACAATGTCTTCGACCCATTAACCTATGTGGATCCATTTATTGGCACCGGTGGTAAAGGTAAAACCTATCCTGGCGCCACCATGCCATATGGCATGGTGCAATTAAGCCCAGACAACGGGCGCACAGGCTGGGATTGGATTTCGGGTTACTTCTATCCTGACACGATCATTGCGGGTTTTAGCCATACCCATCTTTCTGGTACTGGGGCAGGGGATTTATACGATATATCCTTTATGCCCCTGACTCGCCCCTTTCATCTGCAAAGAACTGAAGGTGGCCCAGAACAAGGTACAATAGTGTCACGTTTTAGTCATCAAAATGAGCAAGCGTCACCGGGCTACTATCAAGTCTATTTAGACGATTACGCTATCAATGTCGAGCTAACAGCAGGACTGCGCAGCGGTTATCAACGCTATCAGTATGCTGGCGACAGTAGTGAAGGCGTGGTGCGATTAGATCTCGGCTACAGCCGCAACTGGGATAAAACCTTAGCCACCCATATTGAGGTCCTTAATAGCCAAACAATAGCGGGTTACCGTAAATCCAGCGGTTGGGCAAACGATCAAAGAGTGTATTTTTACAGCGAATTTTCCCAGCCATTTAACACGCACACCCTGATCAATGGCGACGAAAAAAACGCTGAAACTGGTGTTTCAGGAATAAATTTAGCAGCTGAATTTGATTTTGACTTAAGTGCGCTACCGGCGGATGCAAAAGTCGTCACAGTACGCACCGCCATTAGCTCGGTGAGCATGGAGAATGCCAAACAGAATTTATTCGCTGAAGGGGTCGTAAAAAGTTTTGTTCAGGTCAAAACACAAGCCCAACAGGCCTGGCGTGAACAACTCGGCACGATAGAAATCAGCGCCGAAAAAGACGACATGACACAGTTTTATACTGCCATGTATCACACTGCTTTAGCCCCTAGGGTATTTTCTGACAGTAACGGCGAATACAAAGGCCCTGATGGTCAAATTCATAAAAGTGAAACCTATCCTCGTTACGAGTTTTTCTCATTGTGGGACACCTTTCGGGCCTTACATCCCTGGAAAACCATAGTCGAGCCGAATCGATCCCGTGAACTGATGGCGTCCATCATGGATCACTACAAAGTGGCCGGGCGTTTACCTGTATGGAATTTTCAAGGCAATGAAACTGACATGATGATGGGCTACCACAGCGTGCCCGTGCTCATCGATGCTTATTTCAAAGGTTTGATTGATGCCAGCGGTGAGCAAATTCTTGAAGCCGCCTTACAAAGCGCAACCCAAAAAGAGTTTGGTTTAGAGAGCTACCAAAAGCTGGGTTATGTGCCTTTTGAAGAGCGCAGCTGGAATGTCTCTTTAACCTTAGAGTACGCCTTTGATGACTGGGCTATCGCACAGTTGGCTAAATCGCTGGGCAAAGACGATCTGTATGAAACCTACCATCAGCGGGGGCAGAATTATCGCACCCTGTTCGATGCCAAAACAGACTTCATGCGCGCCAAAGGACTTAACGGTGAATTTCGCGCTGATTTTGATCCGAATGCCTATCATCCGGAAGATTATTGCGAGGCTAACGCCTGGCAATATAGCTTCTTTGTACCTCAGGATGTGGCCGGTTTAATCGACATCATGGGCGGAGCTGAACCCTTCGAAGCCCAGCTTGATGCCATGTTTGAGGCTCAGCAAACCGTGGGCGAATTCCCAGAGTGGATTTCGGGTTATATCGGCCAGTATGTGCACGGCAACGAGCCCAGCCACCATGTACCTTATCTTTATCAATTCGTCGGCAAAGGCAGCAAAACCCAGAAATACGTGCGCCAAATCATGGATGAGCTGTACCATACAGCTCCTGATGGCTTATCAGGTAACGAAGACGCAGGGCAAATGTCAGCTTGGTACTTGTTCAGTGCGTTAGGTTTTTACCCCGTAAACCCTGTCTCTGGGCAATATGCTATAGGCAGCCCTGAAGTATCTTCTGCCAGCATACATTTAGAAAATGGCCATACCTTTAGGGTAAAAGCGCACAACCAATCGAAACAAAATGTATACGTGCAGAGTGTGAGCCTAAATGGCAAACCATTAACGCAGTTTTATATTACCCACCAAGACATATTAGCCGGGGGTGAATTGGTATTTGAAATGGGATCTCAAGCACAATGAAAGCATTACTCTGTATCGCATTAGGGCTTTTTACCCTTTCCAGCAGTCCGTTTTCACTTGCTCAAAATCAAGAAAAAAGCCCGGCGGATTATGTTAATCCCTTTATCGGTACATCTAACTTTGGTGCCACGCATCCTGGGGCGCAATACCCTCACGCTCTGACATCGGTCGCTCCGTTCAATGTTGCATATGAGTACCAAAAGCTTAACCCATTTGAAAAAGATTCGAGCTGGAACTCGCGGGTTTATATTCACGAGAATAAATTCCTAACGGGCTTTACCCATGTCAATTTAAGCGGCGTGGGTTGCCCTGAGTTGGGAGTGATTAATATTATGCCGACTGCCGGAGCCTTGGAGTTAAATGCACAAAAGTACGGTACCACTTACTCCAACGAACAAGCCAGCCCAGGTTATTACCAAACGACACTGGATAAATACAAAATCAAAGCCGAAGCCACCAGCACCCTGCGCACAGGCCTGAGCCGTTATACCTTCGAAGAAGGACAGGGCCATATCATTTTAAACTTGGGTTTAGGACTGACCAACGAGACGGGTGGGTCGCTGAAAATCGTATCAGACAGTGAGATTGAAGGTTCCCGTACAGTGGGGACGTTTTGCTATAACCCACAAGATGTACGCCCTATATATTTCGTAGCACGCTTTAGTAAACCCGCTAAGACGCTGGGAGTCTTTAAAAAAATGCCCGAATTCCAGGGCGTTGAAAGCGAATGGATGCAGCACAACGACAGCATCAAGCCATACCCAAATTATCGGCATGTGATGAGTGGCGACAATATCGGGGCCTATATGAGCTTTGATACTGAAAGTCAGCAGCAACTTGAGGTAAAGGTCGGTATTTCTTATGTGAGTATCGAAAATGCTCGCCAAAATTTAGTTGCAGAACAGCCAAACTTCGCGTTCGAAGATACCCGCGCAAAAGCGAAAAGTGCGTGGAACACATTATTATCGCGCATCGAAGTACAAGGCACTGATAACAATAAAACCCTACTTTATACGGGTTTGTATCACAGTTTGATCCACCCCAGTATCATTCAAGATGTGAACGGTGAATACCCCATCATGAGCCATCAACATACTGCACAGGTTGGTAATACCCAAGGAAAAAACCGTTACTCGATTTATTCACTATGGGACACAAGCCGCAACTTGCACCCGTTACTAAGCCTAGTGTATCCAGATATTCAATCCCAAATGGTTGACTCTGCATTGGCCATGTATCAAGAAAGTGGCTGGTTACCCAAATGGGAACTGCTCAGCATGGAAACCCAGACCATGGTGGGGGACCCAGCAACCGCCATGATTGCCGATACCTATTTGCGCGGCGTACAGACCTTCGATATCGACTTGGCCTATCGCGCCATGCAAAAGTCGGCGGATACCATTACCAATAACCCGATTCGTCCGGAAAATCAGGATTATCTGACCCTAGGGTATGTCCCGGTAGATAACGAAGAACTTTACGATGGCAGCGTATCCACGAGTCTTGAATACTATGTGGCTGATTTCGCCCTGGGCCGGCTGGCAAAGGTCTTAGGCCATAATCAAGATGCGAAAAAATATTTATCCAGAGCCCAAGGTTACAAGCACCTGTTTGATCCAACCACAGGTATGTTACGTCCTAAAAAACACAGTGGAGAATGGTTAACGCCATACAATCCTGAATTGGGGCGCAATTTCGAGCCCGCTCCTGGTTACATTGAGGGGAATGCGTGGAACTACCGTTTTTATGTGCCGTTCGACATACCTGGGATTATTCAGCTTTTAGGCGGAGATGGGGCTTTTATCGAAGCCTTAAACGCAACATTTGAAACTAAAAACTTCGATATGGGTAATGAACCCGATATTACCTACCCTTACCTGTTCAACTATGTACCTGGGCAAGCGCAACAAACAGCGCTTAAGGTACAAGGGCTGATTAACCAGTACTTCACTAATCAGCCTGCTGGGCTGCCCGGTAACGATGATGCAGGTACTATGTCCGCATGGCTGGTTTTCAGCTTGCTGGGTATCTACCCTATGTCGCCAGGAGATATGGATTACGCCACCACCAGCACAGCCTTTGATAAGATTACGATCCATCTCGATCAGGTTTATTATCCAGGTAAAATCCTAACCATAACGCCACTAAATAATGATCAAGAGCAACCATTGCATAACGGTAAAGTGCTTGCTCGTGGATTTGTAACCCATCAGCAACTCACCCAAGGTGGCCATCTGAATTTGCTCGCCCCTGACAATTAAAACGCTATAAGCCGGGCACACCTCACAAAGCCGAGCATAAGTGGGCTCTGCTTGGCTTATCAGCCTTGTTATATTTAATTTGGGGGGCATCTGTGCCTCAGTTAATGACAGCTGTGTTATAGCTTGATTGCCTCGCCTGAAGATAAATTCTGATTTAATCTTTTTTCTATGTAGGTAAGTTAGCTGGTAGGAGCGCTATATTGAAACGCCATAGTTGTCCGACAATTTATTAACAATTTTGCCTGCTGAAATTTAATGACTTTTACATTCTTAAACCTGATCATACTAACTAACGCCAGGTGATGTTCTCATGGGTATATCTACCGCTATTAATTGCGTTTTGACTGCTTGCTCCGATTTCACCCAGTTCCATTAGGGCGGGGCCGGTGGGCTCCATCAATAAATAATCTTTGCCCGCTATATTGTAAGCCAGTTCATTGCCCCGCAGCGGCAGGTTTATACCGAGCAGTGCATGGTTGGGCAGATACAGCATCACCAGTTCCACATCCGGTAATAAGGCACTAAGCAAAGTGGCAACCAACGCTGATTTACTGTCGCAGTCACCGCGATTGGTGGCAATAACCGTCAGGGGCGGGGCATACCCTGTGCCATTTGAGGTCAGGCGATTTTCCAATACATCATAGGGAATGCTTTGCACCCAACTGAGCAATAAATTGAGGTAATCCCGCACATCACTGTCTACTGGCACCATTTCATAGATGGCTTGCGCCAGAGGCAACAAGGCGGCTCTGTTTTCCTGAATGTAACGCAGATGATCGGGTTTTATGCCTTGCTGGCCTAAATAGGTTTGAAAATGAGCATAATAATTTTCATGCAAATAACGCTCAAAAGCCTGCTCTTTGCTTAGTTGCATCTGTTTTTGCCATTTCTTCAACATTTTCCTGGATCGGCTGGTGATCTCAATTTGGGTATCCTGACCTCGAGATTTAATCGTCACATGGGCATCTCTTGGATCAATCTTGCGCGCCGCTTTATGCAATTCCACGTAAACATAACGCTGGGCCAGTGCCGGCATATAACGTTTATGTACCTGGCTATTAACTTGCTCTTTGGGTAAAGACAGTATCAACTCATGGGGCAGGCCCAGCTTATCTTGCCAGGTGTAGTTGAAGGTGAACTGTTGATCGGTGTTTTGCTTGCTAAAGGCCAGTTGTTCTCCCTGGGCACAACCCAGCACCAGACTAAGGCAAAGCCATAACCCTGGTGCTGATTTTAAACGTAGCATACAGATCTCGTCAGTTAACTAAGCAGTTTTTTATGTAAAAAACCGTTGCGTTCAACGGCATCGACTAAGGGGATAAACCCCGCAGGGGTAGACAAGTTAATATAGCCTGACTGGCGCTCTAATAAAATGTCGTTAAACTGGACTGGGCGCGAAGGGGCGGGTTTGCAGGGGATTGTCAGGTCATCAACATTGGCCCACTGTGAAGGGCCGCCCGCAGCAGAAAAAGCGATATCCAGTTCGCCGTGATCCACTCGGGTAGCAAATCTATATTGGCTCAGGTTTTTGAGCACCAGTTGCAACAATTCACGTTCATTTTCCATACTTATTAACTTTTTTTGCAACGACTCGGATGCGTGAAATATATCAATCAAAATGGGGCTCCAGTGGCTAGTAATTTAGTTTATTCGCTGTCAGTACGAGCGATAATATTGAATGACTGATCTATACCCTCAGTGATCAGTATTTCTATCGGACTGCAGCACACCTGGCAGTCGACTATTTGCTGTTGGCCAAGATCATTTTCTGGGTCAATTTCAATGTCATTGATTTCCATGCAATATGGACAGCTAAATTCGGCATTAGAGGTAAGGCTCATAGGGATCTCCTGTTAGAGCCGTATATGGTAAAGGATTAACCCTGCTGGAGCATACCGTTTCTGCAAATTTATTTTTGTGAGTTGGCTACATACTGCTGAAAGGCCAAATTGGCTTGTTTACGATCTACGGCAATCCGTTGAACGCTGGGCAGTTGATTGAGTTTATTCATCAGCTCTTTTGCCCCAGGGGTCAAAGCCAGTAAATCTATCTCAAATAACTTATAGGCGACGATGGATGCCAGATCGACGCTATATAAAAACATAATATCCGCGGCACTGAAACTGTTGCCGGCAACGTAGGGGGAGAATTGTGCGAGACGAGTCAAACCTTGCATTCCTTTATATAAGGCTTTTTTGACTTCTTTGCGAGTTTCATCACTGACCTTGCCACCAAAGAAGGCTTCAACGTGACAACGCCTGGCAGGCAACTCAATATATAACTCAATGAACTTAACCAGTTCTTTTACTCTGGCCTGGGCAAACGGATCGGCTGGGTAGAGTGGATTTTCAGGATGACGGGCGTCTAAGTACTCCATGATGATGTTAGTTTCTACAATTATGCCATCATCGGTTTCCAGGGCTGGCACCTTGCCCATTGGGCTTTTAGCTAGAAATTCGGGTTCTTGATTGGGATAGATAGTGACCACTTGGTATTCCAGGCCTTTATGGGCCATCGCCAGTTTGAGCATATTGTAATAGTTACTAACGTCAAATCCGTAGAGTGTGAGCATGTTGGTTCTTTCTTTTGTAGGTTGTACATAGATGATCGGGTAAACGCCCCCTTTTATCAACATTGAATAAATGATAGTTAGCTATAAGGGGCCAGTGGAAGACCCCCAAAAAGTGACGAATCTGAGTTAAGACACTTTAGCCGATTCAATATACTTATATAAAGTTGACTTAGAAATTCCCATCATTTGGCAAATTTGCTTCACTGGGTGTTTTTTCTCTTCATACAACTTAACCACTAAAGCCTGCTTATCTTTATCAAGAGATTTGGGGATACCACCTTTCCGGCCTCTCGCTCTTGCTGCTTGGCGTACCGCGTGAGTTCTTTCTCGTATCGAGTTAGGCTCAAATCCGGCAAGCGCACCGAAGATAAGGAAAATGAGTTTTTCTGAACTTGACGATGTATCGATCGCTTCTTACAAACTTTTCAGCCCCATGCCTTTTGATTCCAGCAACGTTACCATTTCAATGAGATCTTTCAGTGGCCAGCTTAAACGATCTAATCACCATACAACTATCGTGTCACCTGTACGAGCATTGCTCAATACTTCTTGCAGTCCTGGGTGTACCGCTTTAGCGCCGCTGATATGATCTTCCAAAATACGTTCACATCCAACTTTAGTGGGTGCGTCTATTTGAAGATCAAGATTTTGATCATCAGTCGATACTCTGGCGTAACCTATTAGCATAAACCATGACTCAAAAGTTAACATACTCGTTAATAACTAACATATCGTTACCCCCTTATTAGTGTGCAGGTTACCCGAAATGGCCAGCCGACCTATTGTGAGCATCTGTCCACGCCAAGCAAACAGGTGTTAATCTTGGTTCACTTTTAAATGCAAATATATGGATGTTTTAGTTCAAATTTAGATGCAAACTAACAATTCAGCCTACTGGAAGCGGCATCTATATCGTTAAAACACTGCCTCGCTTCTTTCTTGGTACGACTGGATCACCTTATTAGCCGAGCTTATTTTCCTGCTTAGACAAAACGATATGCAGTATGGCAGGCAACACAGTTATTCATTGCAATGCTTATCTGTCTAATAATGTGTTGGTTATCTTTTAATCTTTCTGCATCAGAGGCGATCTCATCATATTTTTTCGCGTATCAAAGCCCAGCGTCTTCATTTCAACTGGACGTTTTCTAAACAAGGAGACGGGGGGAGCAGCTTCTGCTGCCATTCCTGATGACTTTGCGATAGTGGCTACGGCGGCAAAGTTTTGTGAAGACACTGCTGCCAATATGGCTTGTGATTTTTGTAGCCATGCTCACATCTCAAGTAGCAAATTATTTCGCTCGTTTTTGCCCAGTTGCACTGCTAACCGCCCATCATCTGAGGGTTTGACTTCTCCTACGGTAAATTTGTAGGAACACACAACCACTACTATCGACAGTAGCGCGACCAGTAACTAACTTAATTTACATAATTGCATAACCATTACTAATTGATGGCGTTATGGAGGACTAACGTTTGAGGTGAACGGCAGCCATAGCTTGTCCTACTAGGCATCTGGCTTAACACTGTAGCGTTTTTTCCTACTACTTAACCATCCTAATCCGACAAACAGAACGAGCCATACTATGGTTCGTAAAGACATAGCGCGAAGGCTATCAACAGCAATTGAGTTCCCTTTTGTATACAGAAAGTAGATTGCTACCAGTACGATAAGATTCAGACCAAATATAGCTACTGCCATATACATGCCTTGTTTGAGGTTACGCCAAGCGATGATAGCTGCTGCGAGATACACGATACCCATTACTGTGTTATAGATTAGCAGTGGTCGAAAAACGATATATCCTGGGTCGGAACCGAGTAGGACACGTGTACCAGCAAAAATTGTCGCAAGACCAAATAATGCGGCTACGATTATTAATATGATTTTCATATGCTTCCTATCAATCTTCAGTTATCTTTATTGAGCAATATTTCCGCCAGAATGCCGACGGGCATTAGCATTCCTGTGAGAGCTAGCCAATACTCCCACTAAATGATCAATTTATGAAACGGTAAGCGCAGTAAGAGATAACCAACGACGATATTCAAGAACGCAAATAAATTACCGCGAACCTGAGCCAGTTGTGACTCAAAGTGTTTCCCGGTACTGACTGTGTTGTCGATTGCTCTTTATCAGGAGCAAAGTCCCGAAGGTAGATCAATACGAAGCCGAATAGCATCAAACCGACGATGATCAGTAGGCCGACAGATATATTAAATTTCCCATGTGCCATTTTCGATCTCCGAGTGATTTTAAGAAATCGAACAGCTTATAAATCAAGTAGCCTAGCAATGTATTAATAAGATGCGCGACCTTTTATACATTATCAGAACATGAACCTTTTTTTGATGCATTGACTTATATCACCATACTTCATAAGTCTTTTATTAATGATGTAAGTCAGGTACTGGGTAGACGCTAATGTCATCGTCCTTTTTTACCAAGTAATTAAAAATATAAGGATCTACTATTGACGATAATTACGTCGACTTCAACATGCGCCACATCGATTGATTCGATGAGATTTTTGATAGATCGTGGCTTTCTTTAAATCGTAATTGATGTAGGTATCACGCTGCTCAAGCAGCATATAATCATTTAACTGCGGCTAAAAACGTATGCTTATCTGTTGTGTCATTTGTTGATCATAATCAAGGAAAGTATCTTTGCAAGACGTACAGTGAATACTAGTAGTGATTTATATGTTGAAGCTCAAATTAATACGTTTGAGGAATGTTTCGCACATGCAAAGTTTGATAGTTTTGAGACTTGACCTACACAAGTATTCATTATCCCCAGTGACCTCGATTCTAGCACAAAAGACAGATGAGTATCTGGGGTGGGATACGCTTACTGACTGAATTAGTGCAAGAAAACTCAATGGTTAATATTTAAGTAATATAGCGAGAAGTATTCATGAGAAAAATTATTATCCCGGTGATTCTACTTATCGCTGGCGGAGGCTCTGCTTATTATTTTTGGCAACAACAAAGCTCTTCCATTAAGAGTAATGAAATAATTTCTAAAGTAAAAAGCCAGGTTGGTGCATTGTTTGGAAAGCAACTGCAAGGAGACGAAAACGAACTGTTACTTTATGGCAATGTTGATATTCGCGAAGCGCAACTTGCATTCAATGGCAGCGAACATATCTCTGAGATTATGGTGCAAGAAGGTGAGCAAGTAAAAAAAGGGCAATTACTAGCATACTTGCATAACGAAATTCTAAAGACTCAATTAAAAGAAGCAGAAGCGCAGTTACAAGCCCAAGCGGAAACAGTCATTAAGCTAAAAGTAGGTGCAAGAAAGGAAGAAATTGAAAAGATTCGAGCGGAATATAATGCTGCACTGGCACAATCCAAAGTGTCGCTTAGTAGTTACAAACGACTTCTACCATTAATAAAAAAACAAGTAGTATCGCCAGATGAAGTCGATGAAGCAAAAGCGCTGGCAGATTCGTCTAGGGCGCAGGCCGAAGCGGTAAGACAAGCGCTGATTTTATTACAAAGCGGTACCCGAAAAGAAGATGTAGCTGCTGCGGAAGCGATTTTGAAAAGCCGTGAGGCGAATGTTGCTCTGGTTAAACAGAAGCTGGATGATGCAAGGTTATACGCACCTGCCGACGGCATTATCCGTAACAGAATTCTTGAAGTCGGCAGCATGGCATTTCCCCAAACGCCAGTGATGACCCTCGCTTTTGTGAATCCTGTATGGGTAAGAACGTATCTTCCTGAAACTGCTTTAGGAAAAGTAGCGCTCGGCAGTAAAGCAACGATCACTACCGATAGCTATCCCGATAAAGTATATGAAGGCTGGGTTGGCTATATTTCACCAACCTCTGAATTTACACCCAAAAACATCCAGACCACTGAATTACGTACCCGACTTGTTTATTCAGTGCGAATTTATGCCTGCAATCCACAGAATGAATTGAGGCTAGGAATGCCGGCTACCGTTCATATTGATATAAGTCAGGCTCCTAATTCTCAGGAAAAAGGCATTCAGAATTGCGGGAATGAATAATGACGGATGATATTCTCAAACTCACAGCTGTCACCAAACTGTTTAAAGGTAACGAACAAGATATAAGAGCACTCGATAATGTATCTCTTCAAATCCAGACGGGAAAAGTAACCGGTCTGATTGGGCCCGATGGTGCAGGCAAGACAACTTTGATGAGGCTTGTATCGGGCTTGCTGTTGCCTGATAGCGGAAACATTGATGTGATGGATATTGATGTTGTCAGCAATCCCCTGGAAGTACAATCACAGCTGGGTTATATGCCACAACGCTTTGGTTTGTATGAGGATTTAACCGTTCAGCAAAATCTTGACCTGTATGCTGATCTACAAAATGTCTCACATAAAGATCGGAAGCCACGTTTTGAGCAACTCATGCAGATGACTAACATGAGTCCTTTTACCAAACGTTTGGCGGGAAAGTTGTCAGGTGGCATGAAACAAAAGCTTGGCCTAGCCTGCACCTTATTGCGCTCACCCAAACTATTAGTGCTGGACGAGCCTACCGTAGGTGTTGATCCTGTTTCCCGACGTGAGTTATGGGAAATTATTTACCAACAGGTCAGTGAAGTGGGTATGAGTGTTTTGCTTAGCACTGCCTATATGGATGAAGCTGAACGTTGTAATGAAGTGGCATTGCTTCACGAAGGTAAACTGCTGATGCAAGGCAAGCCACGGGTCTTGAGCCAACCACTGTCTGGTAGAATCTTTCATATTAGTGCCGAGGGTATCCGGCATCGAACGCTTCAGCAAATATTGAGTAAAACTCCCAATGTGCTAGATGCATTGATTGAAGGAGAAGGTGTCCGCATTATAATGGATCAGGCTGTTAGCGCTGAATCCATAAAACTACCGCAGAAATTAACCCAAGACAACCAAAACAAAGTCAAAATTAAACCTGTTGAGCCACATTTTGAAGATGTCTTTATTAGCCGTCTAAAAACCAGCGATGAGGTTAAACAACAGGGTCAGATACTGTCAGCTTCGGTGGATGGCTCAGCCGAAACTGTCGTCATCCAGGCCGATAACCTGACTAGGGTATTCGGCGACTTCATTGCGGTCAATAATATTAGCTTCGGCGTAAAACAGGGCGAAGTTTTTGGTTTGTTGGGAGCTAATGGTGCGGGTAAATCAACCGCATTCCGTATGCTTTGCGGGCTTTTACCTGTCAGTAGTGGCAAAGTGTCGGTTGTCGGGTTGGATTTACGTGTAGCAGCCGCTAATGCGCGTCGTCGTATTGGCTATATGGCTCAGAAATTTTCACTGTATAGCAACCTTTCAGTCAGCCAAAACCTGAAATTTTTTTCTGGCGCGTATGGCTTGCGCGGCAGACAGCAAAAAGAACGGATGCAATGGGCTTTGACTACTTTTGAGCTACAAGGTTATCAAAATACCAATGCGGGAAATCTGCCGTTGGGTTATAAGCAACGCCTCTCTTTTGCCGCTTCGTTGATGCATGAGCCAGACATTTTATTTCTGGATGAACCTACTTCAGGCGTTGATCCACTGGCACGCAGAGAATTCTGGGAGCGCACTAATCACCTCGCTGAAATGGGTGTAACCATTCTGGTAACCACTCACTTTATGGATGAGGCGAACTACTGTGATCATCTGGTTATTATGGATGCAGGCAGGATATTAGCCGCAGGCACACCGCTGGATATGAAAAATCTGGCGCGAAGCGATACACACCCAGATCCCTCAATGGAAGATGCTTTTATTTATCTGCTGAATCAGAATGAAAATAAACACCAGACGGTGAGCGCATGAACAGCCAATCCAGAATGCGTTTATGGGGAATGGTACGCAAGGAAATGTGGCAAATTGTGCGTGATCCTTCGAGTATTGCGATTGCCTTTATTATGCCCGTGGTGCTGCTTTATTTGTTTGGATACGGTGTTTCACTGAATGCCAAAAATATTCCGCTGGGTATTGTCGCCGAAAGTCCCGATCTAATTACCCAGTCACTGCAAGGATCGTTTGATCGCTCCACGTTCTTTAAGCCTATGGCTTTTAGCTCCATTCAGGAAGCTCAATTGGCAGTTGACGAGAGACGTATTGAAGGTATTGTATGGATGCGCAGTAACTTTTCATCCAATTTGCAAGCGGGCCTGGATGCACCGATTAATATTATTGTAAATGGTGTGGATTCCAATCAAGCGAATATTACCAACGGTTATATTCAGGGTGTCTGGCAGGCATGGCTGGTGCATTTTGCCGAAGCCAGGGGTATCGACATAAACCTGCCTGTGGAGCTTGAACAACGTGTCTGGTTTAATGCAGCCTTGTCCAGCAGCCTATATTTAGTGCCGGGTGTAATCGTCATTATCATGACGATTATTGGCTCTTTATTGACGGCAATGGTTGTTGCCCGCGAATGGGAACGTGGCACCATGGAAGCACTGATGGTTACGCCTCTGCACATGAAAGAAATGCTGGCAGGTAAGCTGATTCCTTATTTTATTTTAGGTATGGCGAGCATGTTTTTAAGCCTGGCAATTGCGGTATGGCAATTTGGCGTACCGCTGCGTGGCTCATTCTGGATACTGACACTGGCTTCCGCCCTGTTCATGCTGGTGTCATTAATGATTGGTCTATTGATTTCAATCGTTTCCAAAAACCAGTTCGTTGCCGGACAACTCGCCATTATTGTGACCTTTCTTCCTGCGTTTATTTTATCAGGTTTCCTGTTTGATATTAACTCCATGCCAGCAGCTATTCAGGCTATCACCTTGATTGTGCCGTCGCGTTATTTTGTTTCGTTGCTGCAAACCCTGTTTTTAGCCGGCGATATCTGGCCAGTCGTTATTCCCAACATGCTTGCTTTGCTAGCGATGCTAGTATTTTTCTACATTATTGTTTCACATAAATTTCACAAGCGCCTAGAGTGAGCAGTCAATGAAAATCACACAAATTTTTGCTTTGGCGAAAAAAGAATTTCTGGCTTTATTGCGTGATAAACGAAGCCGCATGATATTGATTGGCCCACCTATCATGCAAATGCTTATCTTCGGTTTTGCGGCTTCGTACGATCTTAATAACGTCCCTATTGCTGTTTATAATCAGGACCAGGGCGCCGCATCTCGCATTTTTATCAGCCAGTTTGAAGGCTCACCCAATTTCCATATTACAGCTGCTATTGAGAAAAATACTGATATTGCGCCATTGATTAACAATCGCAAAGTGTTGTTAGTCCTTAACATTGAACCCAACTTCAGTGCTAATTTAGCCCAGGGGAAATCGGGAACTATTCAGGCCATTTTTGATGGCAGGAACTCCAATACCGCAAGTATAGCGATGAATTATCTTGGCACGATAAGCATGGTATTTAGTCAGCAATGGAATAAAGCACATGGACAAACCGGGCCACGTGTCGAGCTGAGTGTGCGCAACTGGTTTAACGAAAACTTGCAATCCCGCTGGTTTATTATCCCGGGTATTTTGGGTTTGTTGGTATTGGTGGTGACCTTATTAGTGACTGCTCTTTCGGTTGCCCGTGAGCGTGAATCGGGCACTTTTGATCAGCTTCTTGTAACACCCATGCGTCCTGTAGAAATCCTGATTGGTAAAGCATTGCCTGGACTTGTTGTAGGTGTTGTTGAAGCGACCGTGATTCTTGTGGTGATTGTGCAGATTTTTGATATTCCACTGCGCGGTGACATTGGCGCGCTATATCTTGGTCTTATTCTGTTTTTGTTGTCTGCTACAGGGATAGGACTGATGATTTCTGCGATTTCTGTCACCCAACAACAAGCTATATTAGGTGCTTTTCTGTTTCTTGTACCTGCGGTTATCCTCTCTGGCTTTTCCACTCCAATAGCGAATATGCCAGAAGTAATACAGTGGTTAACCTATCTGAACCCCTTGCGATATTTTCTGATTATTATAAGGGGCGTATTTTTAGAGGGAAACAGCTATGACCTGTTAATAGATCAATACTGGCCGATGTTAGTTATCAGCGTAGTGAGCCTCGTATTTTCGGGTTGGCTTTTCAAGCACCGGATGTATTGAAGATATAGGAATTTTTACTGTGTTAAATTTCCATCATTTAGTCTTTGCTAGAGGGCTATTAATTATTATGAGGTCACTGGTTTTTGTTATCTAATTGAAGGGCAACATGAACGGTTTATTGTTGACTGATACCCAAATTATGCAAGGCGGGTTTTTCACTGTCCCCTATAACCGCGACTATCCCCTGTTTATAGTCGATATTGCGCTAGCTCGGGGCCAAATACTTATGCTAACGTGCGGGTATAGCCTTTAATACGGAAAATCCTTCTCATCAAAAAAAAGCTCAATCTGAAACAAGTGTCTTTGCAACTTGGGGTGTCGACGGCAACGGTGTCAAACGCCTTTAATCGACCGGATCAATTATCGGCCAAATTGCGCGAGCGCATCCTACGTGAGTCTGGCGAATTGGGTTATCACGGGCCGAATTTTGCTGCCCGTTCGTTGCGCAAAGGTGAGTCAGGGGTGATTGCCGTGGTGTTGGCCGACTCGCTCAGTTATAGCTTTTCAGATCCTGTAGCCAACCAGTTGTTACAGGGGGTGGCGGAAGTGTTGGTCCAAAACAACAAGCAGCTGCTGTTACTGTCCAGTGAAAAAGATTCGAATCAGCAAAGCAGTACTGAGTCCATGCCCGACGGTTTTATTTTTTATGGTGCGCCAAAAGGTGATATTTTTGAACGGGTACGGCGAAGTGGCAAGCCTTTGATTGCCGTCGATTTTGAATCCAGTGATAGTGCGTCGGTGAATATTAATAATGAAGATGGGGCATTTAGAGTGGCCGAACATGCTTTAAGGGGCAAGCCTGATACTGTGGCGGTGTTGGGTTTGCGGTTGGTCGATTCCGATCGCATCGGGCGTTTGACGGAACAGGATCTTGAACTGCATTCCAAAGAAATTTCCCGCAGTCGCCTCAAAGGTTATCTGCGAGCAGCCAAGTCCTGCCAAGTCACTATTCAACCCAGGCATATATGGCACATCCCCCTTAATACACCCGCCAATGCTCAAATCGCTGCGAGGGAGGCATTAACCCTTAGTCCTTTACCTGAAGTGATTTTGTGCATGAGTGACGTGATTGCTTTGGCTACCATAGGTGTGGCTCAGGAGTTGGGTATCGATGTACCTGGCAGAGTCAAGATCACCGGTTTTGATGACATTCCCGAGGCTCAGCGCAGCAACCCAGGTTTAACCACGGTTTGCCAGCAAAGCCTGGAAAAAGGGCGGGTGGCCGCCCGCATGTTACTCGACCAAAATCTGGATCGCACAGTGGTGCTGGAAACGCGCCTAGTGATTAGGCACAGCTGCGCCTAATGGGCTTGAAGCAATATCTAACCGAGTAACCACATTACTTGATAGGGCAATAATTCAATTTGCTCAGGTACTGCTTTGCGGCCATTATCGTGTAATAAATCTTGCCACAACCCTCCGTTTTCCAGTCCCAAGGCAATACGTTCTACGCCCTGGGCATGTTCGCTGAAATTACAAATTGCTACCAATTCTTGCCCCTCTTGATTGCGTCTGGCATAGGCGAAAACAGCCGGGTTGCTAAGGGGTAAAATATGCGTTTGAGCTTGACCAAAAACGCTGTGTTGGCGGCGTATATCGATCAGCTTTTGTAGTCCGCTTGCTACCTTGTTTTGCGGGCTACCGGCCAACCGGCTCTGGGCAATGATGTCATCACTTAATCCAATACGGTGCACCCATCTGGCATCATGTTCTTTACTGCTATTTTGCCGATAGCGGTAGTCATTGGTTAACCCTAGTTCATCGCCTGAATACAACAGCGGGATGCCACCAATACTCAAAATAATGCTATGCACCAATAATATGCGCCCGATTGCGTGCTCAACAAGCTGTCTGTCATTTAGCGTTAGCGCCTGTTCTAAACCGGCTAACGAGGCCAGAGAGCCACATACCCGGCAGTCGCCATTGCTAGGGTTTTCACCAAAAGCGACTCCTGTGGCAAACGTGCCCTCAAAGCGACCCGTGTAAAACTGGTTTAAAAAATAGCGATGATCCTGGCCGTTCAGACCTTGATTTTTCGCGACATCATCATCGAATGTCCAGCCAATATCATCGTGGCAGCGTACATAATTGACCCAAGCGCAATCTGGCGATATCTCAAAACTTTTGTTCATGGAACCCGTAAGCAGTGCTGCATCGCGGGTGGCCAGAGTATTCCAGATAAGCGCCATTAAGAGTGGATTGTAGGAAAGCTGGCATTCTTGTTTGGCTATGTATTTCAATACTTCATCTGGATGCACTATGGCTTCTGATTTAAACACCACAGCCGGAGCAGCAATTTGCAAACAACTGTTGAATGCTTGAATCAGCGTGTGGGCTTTGTCTTGGTTTTCACAACTGGTGCCCATTTCTTTCCAGATAAAGGCCAGCGCATCTAGGCGCAACGCTTCACAGCCTAAATTGGCTAAATACAGCATTTCGTCAGTGATGGCATCGAATACAGCGGGATTGGTGTAGTTTAAATCCCATTGAAAATTATTAAACGTGGTCCATACCCATTTATTGCAGTCAGGATCCCAACTAAAATTACCCCGGCGCACTTGGGGGAAAATTTCCCGCAAGTGTTGCTCATACTGCTCGGGTATATGTTTATCATCAAACATATAATAATAATCACTGAATTCGAGATCACCTGCTTTTGCTGCTTTAGCCCAAGAGTGTTCATCCGAGGTGTGATTAAACACGAAATCCAGTACTAAGCTGATACCTTCGTCGGCCAACGCCTTCGACAGTGCTTCAAGATCCTTATTGGTACCCAGGTTTTTGTTAACCTTGCGATAATCAGATACTGCATATCCGCCGTCGCTATCCCCTTCTGGTGAGTCATACAGAGGCATCAAATGCAGGTAGGTCACACCTAAGGTTTTTAAGTAAGGGATTTTGTCTTTAAGACGAACTAAATCACCGGCAAATAGATCAACGTAGCAGGCCATGCCCAACATACTTTCGTGCTGATACCAATGAGGATCTGAAATCCGAGCTTGATCCTTCACTTTCAATACGCGGGAACGGTTCGTATAAGCGTTGGCTAGAGTTTGGGTAACTTTTTGTAAATAGTAGAAAAAATCATAACGATGACCGTAAATTTCAAACAGCAATGCAAACAGTCTTGGAAACTGTTCATCTAAGCGCCGGATAAACACTGTTTGATCTCGCTTAGTCATTTTAGATAAATCAAGACTACCTAAAATACGGTTTAAGGAGCGCTTACTTTCGAGTTCTAAATTCATATCTCACCGGTTTAACTTATTCGTTTAAGTATATTCATCGACCTTGTTATAACTAGGTTAGCCTATATATTTCGTTAAATATATAACAAATATTTTACATACGCTAAAAAGTTTGCTACTTTTTGTACATGCAATCTTAAACGATTAAGATGGTTTTTTAAACACCCATGTTAATCGCTAAGACATGTTTCGATAAGTAGTGAAGATTGAGCTGAGTTAGTGGCAATGTCATAAACTAAGTTCAGGTAAATGAGCTAACACAATATAGGCGCTAAAAAAGACGTTTACGTAATAGCGCAAAGACCAATACCGGAGATACACACATGAACACATTGTTTACCCGTAGCGCCATATCAATGGCGATTGCATTAACCTTCAGCGGTTCGCTGCTCGCTCAAGAACAAGCGGCCGATGCCACACAAGTTCAAGAGCAAAGCCAGGATGCATTAGGATTTGAGCAGATCGTAGTAACCGGTTCGGTTCGCGGCGGCACTAAAATGGACTCAAGCGTATCAGTCAGTACATTAAGCCCTGAAGACTTTGCGATTGCAGCTCCGCGGGCAACCGCAGAAATCTTTCGTTCTATCCCCGGTATTCGCTCTGAATCAACAGGTGGCGAAGGTAACGCAAACATAGCGGTACGCGGCCTACCTGTCGCATCTGGCGGCGCAAAATTCTTAGTATTACAAGAAGATGGTTTGCCAATCATGCAGTTCGGTGACATTGCCTTTGGTAATGCCGATATTTTCCTACGTGCAGACTCTACGATTTCAAGAATTGAAGCGATTCGTGGTGGTTCATCTTCAACGTTAGCCAGTAATTCACCTGGCGGCATTATTAACTTCATTAGCAAAACCGGTGACAGTGAAGGTGGCAGTATATCAACCACCATTGGCCTTGATTACGACACCACTCGCACTGATTTTGAATACGGTGGTGATATCAGCGACACCATGCGTTTTCACGTTGGCGGTTTCTTTCGTGAAGGCGAAGGTCCAAGAGAAGCGGGCTATAACGCCAACTCTGGCGGGCAGATCAAAGCTAACCTAACCAAAGAGTTCGATACTGGCTTTATTCGTGTTTATTTTAAACATTTAGATGATAAGAGTATCGGTTATTTGCCGATGCCAATGTACGCCAATGGCGATTCAATCCCAGGATTTGACGCTCAAAGCGACACGCCGCACAGTGTTTATCTACAGGACACAGTCCGTTTAAATGGCCAAAATCAAATTAGCCGCGGTAATATTTCAAACGGTATGAACCCTTCTGTAACCAGCATTGGTTTTGAAGCCAACTTTGACGTTAGTGACGATTGGACACTGGTTAACAAGTTTCGTTTTTCAGACGTGTCAGGCAACTTTAATAGCCCAATGCCAGCTGAAGTTGCAGGCCCATCTGCTATAGCTCAAAGTATTGGCGGGACAGGCGCTACCCTTGAGTATGCTAATGGTCCTAATGCAGGCCAGGCATTTACTGAAGCAACAGGCAATGGTTTGGTCATGCGGACACATACCTTTGATGTTGAAATGAACGACTTTGGCTCATATGTGAATGATCTAAAACTTTCCCGTAGCTTTGACAACGTCTCGGTTACCGCTGGCTACTATAAATCACGTCAAAATATCGATATGAGCTGGTTATGGAATTCCTACTTAATGGAAGTCAAAGGCGACAATGCTGCCCTGCTTAATGTGATTGGTGCTGACTCAACACAGTTCTCTGATAACGGTTTGTATGCTTACGGTACGCCATTTTGGGGTAATTGTTGTCAACGTAATTACGATATTCAGTACGATATCAGCGCACCTTACTTAGCGGTGGCCGGTGAGCATGGTGACTTTACCTGGGAAGCCAGTGTACGTCGTGACAGCGGTGACGCATTTGGTTCTTATGCCACAGCGGTGACCAGTAGTATCGATATGAACGGCGATGGCTCGATTTCAATACCAGAAAGCAACGTAGTGGGCATCGATTTAGCCAATGCCAGCAACGTTAACTATGACTGGCACTACACCTCTTACTCGATTGGTGGTAACTATCGTATTAACGATGATGTAGCGACGTTCGCCCGTATCAGTCGCGGGGGTCGCGCCAATGCTGACCGTTTGGCATTTGGTAAAATTAACGCTGATGGTAGCGTAGCATCAGCTGATGCAGTGGACATGGTAAATCAAGTTGAGGCGGGTGTTAAATATCGCCAGAAAGGATTGGGTGTATTTGTTACCGGCTTCTACGCGGAAACAGAAGAGCAAAACTTTGAAGCGACCAGCCAAAAATTCTTCGACCGCGTGTACGAGGCATACGGTATCGAAACTGAAATTGCTTACACCCTTGATAACTTAACCTTCAAAGGTGGTTTTACCTGGACAGATGCAGAAATTGTGCAAGATAACATCACCCCTGAAGTCGTGGGTAACACACCGCGCCGCCAAGCTGACTTTATTTATCAGCTAACGGCTAATTATCAGATGGATATGGGGGCAGTAGGTGTTAACTTCATTGGTACCACAGATGCATACGCCCAAGACAACAATGACTTGAAATTTGACGGTTATACCCAAGTGAATGCTTTTGCTGATCACTACATTACGGATGCGCTTAGCGTGGCTGTGAACGTCAATAACTTGTTTGATACCGTGGGTATTACCGAAGCAGAAGAAGGATCAGCGGCTAGTGGCAACAGTATCATTCGTGCCCGCGCTATTAACGGCAGAACCACGTCGTTAACGCTCAAGTATCAGTTCTAATAACCGCCAAACGCATAGCCAATTTGCTGGCTATGCGTATTCTTATTATTAGCCTAATCGAACCGTATTTTTAAGGGGCGCACTTAGATGCAAACAGACATTGCCTTTACTACCGCTGCACATGACCGAAACGTGCGCCTTATTCGTTGGCTGACATATCTTATGTTCATGATGTTTGCCATGACCTCTGATTCCGTTGGCGAAATCATCAAAGAAGTGAAACGTGAATTTGATGTTAGCAATACTCAAGCGAGTTTAATGCATTCATTGTTTATGATTGGTATCGCCTTTTCAGGTTTGTTTTTAGGTTTTTTGGCTGACAAATTTGGTCGTAAAAGAACGGTCATGCTCGGACTGGGCCTATTTGCGTTGTCTTGTTACTTATTTTTAGTGGGCAACAGTTTTGAATTCATTCTAGGTCTGATTACATTATCGGGCCTAGCCGTTGGCGTGTTTAAAACCGCCGCGTTGGCATTAATTGGTGATATTTCCCGCTCAACCAAAGAGCATACCGGCACGATGAACGGCGCCGAAGCCTTCTTTGGGGTTGGCGCTATTATTGGCCCATTAATCGTGGCATGGATGGTTCGTGAAGGAGTCGATTGGAAGTTACTCTACGTGCTCGCTGGGGGGCTATGTACGTTATTAATTTTGATGGCCTGGAAAGCTGACTACCCAGTGCATACCCCTGCCACCAAAAGCCATAAACCGGTTAATTTCATGAGTAGTTTAAAACTCCTCAAAAATCCTTACGCCATGGGGTTTTCCATCGGCGCGTTTTTATATGTGGCGGCAGAAAGTGCGATTTATGTGTGGATGCCAAGCTATTTAGTGTGTGATGCCGTGACCATGAACGATGCGTTTACGTGTTATACCCAAGGCCCACAAAAGATGCTTGCTATGTACGCGGTATCGGTATTTTTTTCGTTGCGTGCAGTAGGCCGATTCGTGGGAATTTGGATGATGCAGCGTTATAACTGGGCATTAGTGTTGATGCTTTTTAGCTTAGCGATAACCCTCTGCTTTATCGGCGGATTAGTTGGCGGTAAAGAAGTGGCCTTGTATTTATTTCCCTTAACCGGTGTCTTCATGTCAGTAATTTACCCCACCTTTAATTCCAAGGGCATTTGTTGTTTTGCTAAGACTGAGCACAGTACTGTTGCTGGCGTCATTTTATTTTTCACCGCCGCAGGAGCAGCAGCAGGGCCATTTATAATGGGGATCGTCAGCGATGCCTATGGCGGTGACGCAAAATACGGCTTTATCGTCGCCACGATATTTAGCGTTTTGTTGTTCTTTGGCTTGTTATATAACTATGTGTGTAATCCGACCGAGAAACGTTTGCGTGAAACGGAACAGTCCGAGTACGGCGCATAGGGAAGAGGGCAGAAATGGAACCCTATAAGCGACATGCTGAAATTAGCTGGCTTGCGCGGCGCAAAACTGAAGTATCTTTGTCTTTTTAAGCGCAATAATCATAAGATCCGCTTTATTGTTTTGCGTTATACTGCGCTGGTCTAGATAAGTTGGGTATTATATGAAAGTTTGTGGTGTTGAAATAAATAGTAATGACGTAAATGTGTGTTTGTTGTCCCTGGCAGATGAAGTTTTTCAGTTACCGGATTTTCGTTCTCGTCGGTTAACCTTAACCAATATTAACAGTGCCGAGGAATTACGTTATGTTCAGCGCACTTTTGCCAAGTTAATGACTGATTATCAGGTGGATAAGGTAGTGATCCGCCAGCGCCCAATGAAAGGTAAATTTGCCGGTGGGGCCGTGGGCTTTAAACTCGAAGCCGCCATCGAGCTAATCGACGATCTCGATGTGGTGATCATGTCACCTACTGATATCAAAGACTCTTTGAAGCGCAATCCGGTGCATATTCCTTACATCGACACGGGTCTTAAAATATATCAGGAAGTGGCGTTCAACACCGCCTTTGCCTATTTAATGAAAGACAAATACGCCGCGGTTTAAGGCGTTATCCTTCGCCCCAAGGTCTGGGGCATAGTTTTTTAGGATGGCGTTCAAGCCTGAGTAAACTTTATCTTTGCCCGTGCAAACTCCCCAAATAGCCAAAAGTAATCCACTGAGCCGTTTGGCCAATTCTAGTGTTTGCTTATAGCGGTGAATTGGATAGGCTAGCACTATCGTTAAATTTACTTAGGTGGCGTGCTACATGGCACAGGCGAATGGGGATAAAACCCAGGGACAATGGGAGTTTTGGGTCGATCGCGGTGGTACCTTTACCGATATCATTGGCAAAACCCCAGACCAGCAGTTGTTGTGTAAAAAGCTGTTATCTGACAATCCTCGCGCCTATGAAGATGCCGCCCTGCAGGGGATCCGTGATTTCCTGGGCTTAAGCAAAGACGCCCCCATCCCTGCTGAACAAATTCGCAGTGTTAAAATGGGCACCACTGTGGCCACCAATGCGTTGCTGGAACGTAAAGGCCAGGCGACCGTGTTGTTGATCACCCAAGGTTTGCGTGACGTACTGGAAATCGGCTACCAGGTGCGGCCCAAAACCTTTGCCTTAGAAGTGGTTAAACCCCAAGTGCTGTATAGCCACGTAATTGAAGTCCCCCAGCGAATGGCCGCCGACGGACAAGTGCTCCTTGAGCTGAACGAAGTAACCACCAAGCAGCAACTGGCACAAGCTTACGCCCAGGGTTATCGCAGCGCAGCCATAGTGTTACTGCATGCCTATCGTTATCCACAACATGAACAGCTGCTCGCCACTTTGGCGGCCCAGGTGGGTTTTGAGCAGATTTCGGTGAGTCATCAAGTTAGCGCCACCATGCGCATCGTTCCCAGAGGCGATACCACAGTTGTGGATGCCTATTTATCGCCGGTGCTACGCCGTTATGTTAACCAAGTGGCCAAAGCTTTGCGCGCCATTCCAGATAACCAGCAGCCAAACGGGGCAGCCATTGCCAACAACAAGCTGCAGTTTATGCGCTCATCCGGCGGTTTGACTGCGGCGGATAAATTTCAGGGCCGAGACGCCATTTTATCCGGCCCCGCGGGGGGCATTATCGGTGCAGTGCGGACCAGCGAACTGGCGGGTTTTAATAAAATAATCGGCTTTGATATGGGTGGCACATCAACCGATGTGTCTCACTATGCGGGCAGTTACGAGCGGGCCTTTGAAACTGAGGTGGCAGGTGTGCGCATGAGTGTGCCAATGATGAGCGTACATACGGTAGCTGCCGGCGGGGGATCGGTATTGCACTTCGATCAAAGTCGTTACCGGGTGGGCCCAGATTCGGCAGGGGCCGATCCCGGGCCTAAATGTTATCGCAACGGCGGCCCGCTGACGGTAACCGACGCCAATGTGTGTCTGGGTAAAATTAACCCGGAATATTTCCCCAAGTTATTTGGCCCCAAGCATGATCAAGGCATAGATGTAGAAACCGTTCAGCAGGCATTCGATGCCTTGGCCGAGCAGCTTCCCGTAGAAACTTCTGGTGCCCAAGTCGCAGAAGGCTTCTTGCAAATTGCGATTGAACATATGGCCCAGGCGATCAAAAAAATATCCGTCGAGCGGGGTTATGATGTTCAGCACTATGCGCTTACCTGTTTTGGCGGGGCTGGCGGTCAACACGCCTGTCTAGTGGCTGAACGGCTGGGCATGCAAACCATATTGATCCATCCTTTCGCCAGTATCCTGTCGGCCTATGGTATGGGCTTGGCCGAGATCCGCAGTCAGCATAATAAAAGCTATCAGCAACCGCTAGAACAGGGGGGCATGGCGGCGCTAAAACGGCAATTCGAGGCGTTGCGCCAGTTGACCAGCCAAGAATTATTGGAGCAGGGGGTGGCACAAAGTGTGCAAAATCACCAGGCCTTGGCTTTTTTGCGTTATGCAGACACCGACACCACCCTACCGATTGAACTGGCCGATATCAGCCAAATGCGCGATCAATTCGAAACCAGCCATCTTAGCCAGTACGGGTTTATCTCACGTGATAAAGGCATCATTATCGACGCCATCTCCATGGAGTCATTTGGCGGTGGCCAAACCATAGACGAAACGAGTTATAGCCTAGAGCCAGACACCCAGCCTAAGGAGGAGACCCGCAGCAGCATATTTTCCGCCGGGCAGTGGCAGCCATGCCCCAGCTATTTGTTAGCCAATATTCACCCGGGTCAACAGGTGTCTGGCCCGGCGATTATCATCGAGCCAAACGGCACGTTGGTTGTCGAAAGCAACTGGTCTGCCAGGATGAACCAATACCGCCACTTGATCTTAACCAAACGTCAGGGCATACAGGCCAGTGAAGCCGAAAATGACAAGCAAAGCGAACTTGCCGCTGCCCCTCAACCACCAACCCAAGCCGATCCCGTGCTGCTGGAAGTATTCAACAATCAATTTATGTCGATTGCCGAGCAAATGGGCATCGTGTTAAGAAACACCTCGTCGTCGGTGAATATCAAGGAACGCCTGGATTTCTCTTGTGCGGTGTTCGATGCCAGCGGCAACCTGATTGCCAATGCGCCGCATATTCCGGTGCATTTAGGCTCGATGGATGTCACGGTGAAGACCTTGATCAACAGCGCTTTGCTGATTGAACCCGGTGATGTGTTTATTCACAACGATCCGTTCAGCGGTGGCTCGCATTTACCCGACGTGACGGTGATCACTCCGGTCTTTTTGGACCCCCCACCACTCAAGGCTAACTCAGCCAATGCGCTGTTTTTTGTCGCCAGCCGGGCGCATCACGCCGATATTGGCGGCATTTCACCAGGCTCCATGTCGCCTGAGGCACGCACTATTGTGGAAGAAGGTGTGGTGATCCCTTGCATGAAAATGATTGCTAAGGGGCAATTCCTGCAACAAGCGTTAGAACGAGTGTTACTGGATGGGCCTTATCCGGTGCGCAATATTGCGCAAAATATTGCCGATCTCAAAGCCCAGGTTGGGGCCAACCACAAGGGTAAAGTTGAATTACTCAAGTTGGTGGCCCAGCGCAGCTTAGCGCAAGTACAGGCGTACACCGGGCATATCATGGACAATGCCGAACAAAGCGTGCGCCAGATTATTGGCCGCCTTAAAAATGCCAGTTATACCTATCCGATGGACGGGGGACTGCAGGTGTGTGTGCGCATAGAAGTCGACCAGAATGCGCACACAGCCAGCCTCGATTTTACTGGCACCAGCGCTCAACAGCCAAACAACTTCAACGCACCGGCGGCCATCACCCAAGCTGTGGTGCTCTATGCCTTTCGTTGCCTGATTGGTAGCGACATTCCGCTTAATGCGGGTTGTATGCGGCCATTGAGCCTCAAGATCCCGGCTAAATCGATGCTCAATCCAGATTATCCCGCGGCGGTAGTGGCGGGGAATGTAGAAGTCAGCCAAGCCTTGGCCAACGCCATTTTTGGCGCCCTGCGCACCGATGAGCAACCCCAAGGCGTGTTAGGTATGGCGCAAGGCACGATGAATAATTTAACCTTTGGTAATGAGCAATATCAATACTATGAAACCTTGTGTTCTGGCTCGCCAGCCGGGCCCGGTTTTAATGGTACGCCAGGGGTGCATACGCATATGACCAATTCGCGTCTGACGGATCCTGAAGTTCTCGAAGCGCGCTATCCGGTGCGGCTAGATAAGTTCGAGATCAATCGTGGCTCGGGCGGTAAGGGTCAGTGGCACGCCGGGGATGGCATCCTAAGGCGCATCACTTTTTTACAAGCCATGCAGTGCGCAATCATCTCCGGGCACAGGCAAGTGCCGTTAGCCGGGGTCAATGGCGGCCAGCCGGGGCAACTTGGCCATAACTGGCTACAACGAGCAGATGGTCGCATCGAGGAACTAGGCGGTTGCGCCCAAGCCAGTGTTGATAATGGCGATGCGATTAACATCCAGACCCCCACGGGCGGCGGATTTGGCCAAACAGATGAGTAACGACATGGTCTGTAGGGCCCCTAAATCAAGAGCAACCAGGTATGCTGGCCAAGCTTAAAAATATTGGCCCAGGGGCCCTGGTTGCCGCGGCCTTTATTGGGCCTGGTACCGTCACCGCTTGCACGTTGGCGGGGGCCAATTTTGGCTATACCTTGTTGTGGGCACTGTTATTTGCCACCTGCGCCACCTTGATACTACAGGAAATGGCCGCCCGTTTAGGCTTGGTTACCCAGCGCGGGTTGGGCCAAATTTTGCGCGAAACCTTAGCGCATTCCCTGTGGAAATGGCCCCTATTTGGTTTAATCATGGTGGCCCTGTATATGGGTAACGCGGCCTACGAGGCGGGCAACTTGTCTGGTGCCGCGCTGGGCGTGCAAGCGCTAACCGGTGATGCTCAGTGGCTCTATTCCCTGGCGGTAGTGGTTATTTCGTTACTCGCTGGGGCCCTGTTGTGGCGGGGCTCCTATAAATACCTGGAGCGCATCCTATTGCTATTGGTGGTGCTGATGGCCTTGGCGTTTATCGCCACGTTTTTCGCGGTAAAAGCAGATTTAAGTCAGTTATTTGCTGGGCTAGTAAAACCGCAACTCCCCCAGGGTAGCTTATTGACGGTGATTGCCCTGATTGGCACCACTATTGTGCCTTACAACTTATTTTTGCATGCCGCAGCGGTTAAAACTAAATGGTCGTCGGTGCAGGATCTAACCAGCGTGCGGGTAGATAATGCCGTGGCCATCGGCTTGGGTGGCTTGATCACTATTTTGATCGCCTCGACCGCGGCGGCCAGTATATTTGGCATGGGGCTACAGATCAGCGGGGCCGGGGACATGGCTATCCAACTTGAGCCAGTATTTGGTTCGTTTTCAAAAATCATGCTCGGTCTGGGGTTTTGCGCCGCAGGTTTAAGCAGTGCGTTAACTGCGCCCTTGGCCACAGCTTACGCAGTGACCGAAATCCTCGGGGTCAAAGGCGGCACCCGTTCAGCCACATTTCGCTTTATCGCCATCAGTGTTATCGCCACTGGCACCGGGCTGGCCCTAACCGGAATTAAACCCATTACCATCATCATCGCCGCGCAATTTGCCAATGGCCTGTTGCTGCCCATCGTGGCGCTATTTTTACTGTATGCGATGAACCAACCCGCCCTATTGGGCAACTACGTTAATCGTCTGCCAGCCAATATACTCGGTGGCATAGTGGTGTTGGTGACCGCAGGTTTGGGGATCAAACTACTGTTAAGCGCCCCCGGGATCCTCTAATGCCAGTGTGCCAGGTTGGCTTAATAACCGGTTAATTCCATAAAACCTGTGCCACTATGACTGCCGCTAATGGTCAATGCTCCCTCGTAATAGCGAAAGCGCCCGGGGTTTACTTGCTCAGCTTTGCTGGCCTCGAGCTTAAGTTCAAGGTGTTGCCCGGGCAAGCTAAGCTGCCAAGTTAATGGGTAGGCCCGGCCACTGACGTCAGTTTGGCTCAAGGGCACCAGGGTCAATTCTTCGGCTGTCAAGCTGGTTACTGCCCCGTCTTGGGCTATATAGCTGCCCGAGATAAAGTCTGCTTGGCCGGCTAGGCGCATGCGAAAGGCCATGATCTTGGCGCCATTGTCCAGATGCAGGGAAAACCAATCCCAGCCCTGGGCACTTTTATCCATTAGCTGAGAGCTCCATTCGTGATCAAACCAGCCCACCCCTGTCAGTCGCCGAGCTTGGCCGCCAATGTGCACCTCACCCTCTACCTGAATAAAGGGCTGACTGTAATAGTGAGAGGCTAGGGGCGGGGTAACCGACTTGACGCTAAAGCCGTTTTGGCCATGGAGCACAAAAGGCCCATTAGCCGACAGGTGTAGGGTTACCCGGGCATTTTGCTGTTGATGGCCAAGCTCAGTATTGGCCATACTGCTGGTCACGGTTGAGGGGAAAAGTACCCCTTGGCCTGCATCCGCCAGCCACTGCCAATCATCCAAAAACAGGTTAAGGGGCGTTGTAGTCAGCCCGGCATTGCCTACGCCACCACGGGCAAACCGTTCGCCGAACCAGTGCTGGTGTTGGCTGTGCAACGAAACATGGGCCATATAGCTTTGGCCGTCGTCCCAGCTGGTGGCTTGGTCGCGGGTTTTAAACCGAAACAGTGTCCACTGATAGGCATAGGGGGCACCGCTTTCATCGGTTAAATTGGCGGTTAAATACCACCATTCCACGGTGAAATCAGGATGCGCCAGGTGATCCTTCGGCAAGTTGATCACATAATCCGGGCTGGCGAGCTGGCCGGTAAGTACGGGCTTTGCATTGCCAAACAAGCCCGGCTGGGGGGCAGATTGGTTTGTGGTCTTGTTGCATGCGCTTAGCAGTAAGACCAGCAGGGTGCTGAATTTAATGACAGTAGCCGGGCTAAAAGCCGTTAGTTTAACCATCGGATATCCTTGATCAAGGGCCTATTATTGGCGCTTAACAGGGGCAGCAGTATAATCGCGCTAACCAGTAACAAGCCCAGGGCCGAGACAGTTGCAATCTGGCTGACGGAAATATGCAACGGGTATGTCCAGTAGAAGGCCTGTTTGTTTACCAAGTTGATCAACAGCCAACTAAGTAATATGCCAAAAGGGATCGCAAACGCCAGGGCCAATACACACAGAAACAGGTATTGCAACAGGGATAAGCCTTGCATCATCCGCCGACTCACCCCCATGGTGCGTAACAAAGTTAACTGGGGCCGGGTGTCTTGAAGCAAGACGATAATGCCGCAGGCCAGGGAAATGGCGGCCACCAGTAAGGTGACGATGTTCAGGCCATCGGTAATCACAAAGGTGCGCTCGAAGGTCGTCATCGACAAGGTGAGCAATTGCTCGGCGCTATACAGTTGTTGGCTGGCAATAAACCCTTGTTGTGCCAGGCTCTGGCTTAAGACATTGATTTGCCCCTCACTGGCGAATAAAGCCAACAGATTAGAACGCTGGCTACCTTCGGCAAATGTTGGGGGCGGCAGCAGTATCTGGCCATAGGGGTTGCCATAATCATAAGTAATGCCGACCACCTGAAACGATCTTACGCCGGTCTCTAGCGGCACGTCCAAGGTTTGCCCAATCTCAATCTTATGGCGCAGGGCAAATTGTTGATTCACATAGGCCCCTTGCCCGGCGGCATATAAAGCGTTTGCCTGGGGCAGTTGTTGCTGGGTTTTAAGCGCCGCCAAAAATCGCCCTGAACTGGGATAAGAATGCACTTGAGTCACTCGCCCCGCATATTGCACGTTAAGTTCAAAGCGTTGCACCACTTGAATATCCAGTTGCAAACGCTCAATGCTGGCCGGCACATCTTGTTCATCATGCTGATACAGATAATAATCGGCGATCAAACGTTGATCGAGCCAGGCATAGGTTGCTTGGCGAAAGCTGTCGACCATCAGGTTCATCCCAATGTTGCTCATCAGGGCAATAAAAAAGGCGCAGCAGGCAACCTTGCTGCGCCCCGACAACCACAAACTGTGTTGCAGGCTCCAATGCAGCAGTGGCCAGCGCTTAGGCAGCAGGGTAGTAGCAGTATTAAGGATATAAGGGTAGCAGGCTATCAAGGTAAAACAGCCTGCCAGGATCAGTAATGCAATCGACAGCAAACTCACCAGCATCGTCTGACTCAACCACATAGTGACGGCCGCCAAGCCGAGTGCCAGCCCGGCCAGGCGCGAATACCAATAAGAGCCTGGCGGGGCATAATCATCGGCTCGGAACAAGGCCTGGTTAAGTTGTTTGACCGGCAGCAAGGCGGCGAGGGTGATACCCACAGTGCTCAGCAGCAACACCTGCACATACAAACTTAGGTAAGACACCTCAGCGAACCCCACGCTGACCCGAAACAGACTTTCCAGGGTGGCCTGAATACCAGGCGCCAGGTACAGCGCCAACGCCACCCCCAGATAGACCCCTGCACCAGCGGCGAGCAAGGTTAATAGCCATAGCTCTATAAGTTGACCCGTTAGTATGGTGAGCCGTGAAATCCCCAACTGACGAAGAACTTTGAGCATGGGCAGGCGCTGCATGATCAATAACTGACAGGCGTTCATCACAATAAACAGGCACACCACAAACATCAATAAGGCCATAGCCAGCAGGTTCAGCTGAAAACTATCGGTCATACCGCTGTTTTGTGCGGGGCCAGGCAAGGCCAGCAGCCTGAGATGCGCCGGTAACAAGCGGCGAATGTCTTGCAAACGCTGGGGGCCAATATGCCCCATCAACAATATGTCGCTGATGGGGGTAGCGCCGAAGGTCTGGGCGAATAGGCTGATATCGATGAATATTTGATTAGCCATGCTGGCCAAATCAACCTGTTGCAACGCCGGTAATCGCTGGCCTTGGGCAGTGGTGATGACAGTACCTGGCTGGACGTTTAATTGCTTATAAAGGCGTGTAGCGATAAAAGCCGTGTTCTGGGATTGGCTGGCGAGCGCTACCCCAAGCTGAGATTGTTCTGGCGGCTCTTGGGGGCGGGTTTTCTTATCTCGTTGGCTGGCCAGATAATTAATCACGGCCAGGCTATCGAAGCCGGTGATTTCCACTGGTTGATGGGCCAAAGGTTGCTGCTGTGAATCAAATAGCGCAGTAGATATGCTGGACAGGGCCACCGCTTCAGTAATGCCCAAGCGGCGCACAACGGCGTAATCTTGTTTGCTTAGCTTGGAGGATGGCGTAGCCACCAGTTTAAAATCAACCTGGGGGAGCAACCCTTGGCCCTGCTGTGCATAGCTTTGTTTGGCCCCTTGGTTGATAACCAATACTGCGCTGACCCCCAAACAGCCAATCATCAAGGCCAACCACAGCAGCGCCAGGCGCAACCAGGCATTTGGATAACTTTGCAGCACAGTGCGCAAATACCAATATAGGGCGGACATATTAATTGGCCAGTACCAGCTTGCCACCTTGCATCAGGTAGTGCTGGCGGGCCAGGGCAGCCACGGCACTGCTGTGGGTCACGACCACCAGGCTGGTTTGTAACCTGTGACATTGCTGATAAAGCAGGTTGGCCACTTTGCCACTGTTTTTACTGTCGAGGTTGCCCGTGGGTTCGTCTGCCAGTAGCAAAGCGGGTTTGTGCGACAAGGCCCGGGCGATGGCCACCCGTTGCTGTTCGCCACCGGATAACTGATTGGGCAATTTGTTACTGTGCTGGGCGATACCCAGTTCATCCAGCAGTTGGGCAATATAGACAGGGTCGAGGCTGTTGTTTAATCGAGCCGGCAAACAGAGGTTGTCGTATACCGACAGGCAATCTACCAGGTTAAAACGTTGGAATATCAGCCCCACAGTCGAGCGACGATAATGGTCAGCTTGGCGTTCACCCATAGTGGTTAAATCCAGTTGATTGACCTTTAACTGACCACTATCGGGTTTATCCAGGCCCGCCAGCAGATGCAACAAGGTCGATTTACCCGAGCCGGATTCCCCCTGAATGCTCATCTGCCCACCGGGGGGCAAACGTAAATCCAGATCGGTCAGCACCGATTGGCGCCGGTCACCATCCTGATAGCTTTTACAAATTTGCTGGGCGTAAATCATCGAGTCTAAGTAACGGGCCGGTAGGTGCTGAGAATAAACATATTAGCATGGGTTTTAGTTACTACTATGTGCTTGGTATATGGGCACAGCTTCGCTGCTAAAACAGGTGTGGTGATCTCGCACGCTTCTCTTAGGGCCAATATGCACGCCCGGATCTTGAATTTTGTCTAATGAAGTCAATCGGGTGGCTATTGAGGGGCCCCAAGAATGTTTTGTACAATATTGATAAGATCCCTATAAAAGATATACAGGGGAGTAGGATAAAAAAATGTTGTGAATTTACCCAGCTTTGGGCACTGTCGGTAACTGTTTTAATGCACAGTGATGGTCGGTTCCGCCTATTTGCAAGATCAAGGTGTTTGGCCGTATTTCCAGCATCGATTTTTAAATTAAGCTAAAAAATATAAGATTTACAGAGGCTTAGAAAACGTGTTAGAACTAAGTGAAAATAATATGCGGCGAATGCCCGTGTTTAAACACGGCGAATGCCGACTGATTAAACTGTTATATGGCAATTCAGGTTGGGTGTACTCAGTTATCAAAATAGGAAGTATAAATGTTCAGAATTAAGGATTCGGTTGAGTTTCAAGGTCAAGAATATATTATCTCAAAATTTTTAGGACAAGGTGGAATGGGTCATGTTTTTTCTATTGAAGAAACCAATGGTGATTCAAAATTTGCCTTAAAGTCTCTTCAACACTTTCTTCCAGATGATAATAATCATCGTTCCCTAATTAACGAATGGCAAAAAGCTCAAAAGATCACTCATAAAAATGTTATTTGTTACCACGGTTTTCATGATGGTTTATCTGAACCTACAACCCCCTACCTTATAATGGATTTAGCTGAAGGTGGCTCATTAGAAGATTTTTTGTTATCCCAAAATGAGTTTATGGAAGAGGATATTTGTTTGGAAATATTCCATCAAATAATAGATGGAATGGAAGCCGTGAATGAAATATTGGTTCACAGGGATATCAAACCTGATAATATTTTTATAGAAAAAGGTGTTTTTAAAATCGCTGATTTTGGTTTAGCCAAAATAGCAGAAGAAAAAACACGATCTAAAACATTTAAAGGTTGGGGAACCGCACCTTATATCGCTCCTGAAGCCTATAGATCAGAAAAGAATACAATTCAAATGGACATGTACTCCATAGGACATGTGTTTTATCAAATAGCAGGTATGAAACATGCTTATGGTACACCTGATGATTGGGAACAAGCTCACTTGACCGCAGTACCTCAAGCTCTAAATACAGTAAATACCAAAATATCTCCCAAAGTATCCTCTGCTATTAATAAACTCATGGCAAAAAGACCAAATACTCGTTTTAAATCATGGGATGAAGTTAGGCAAGAGCTAATTAATTCCTCTCAAAATGTCGGTGATCATAAATCAGCAATTGATAATATATTGCAAAAGAAAATATCGAGAGATTTAAAAGCAGAAGAAGTCTTATCTGAGCAGCAAGTTAAAGAAAAAGAACTGAGGAGAAAAAACGACATTTTAAACTTTCAGTTCAAGAACGAAATCATTCAGCCAGTAAATGAATTTGTTGATAATTTCAACAAAGTTTCAGGTGCAGGCTCAACAATGAATATGTCTAAAGTTTCTGATATGCGGGATTTAACGTGTGACATTAGATTTGATCGCAAGACTGTAAATATATGGTTTCATAAGATTAATGATTCTGACGTGCTTAGCCGTTATGCTAACGATGTATGGGGTGATCGTAGACTTCATGTAACTAAGCCAACCCTAAATGGTAAAGCTGTCTTAGCTTGGGGTGGGATAGAATCTTCTGGTGGGATAGGCTTAAATATTTTATTGGTAGCATCTGAAACTGATGAGTACGGTGATTGGTATCTATTGAAAAATACACACTCTGGTTTCGGTCGTAGTGATAATAGACCCGAACCTTTTGCCTTTAAAAATGATGAATTAGTCAAAGAGATACATCATGTGGGGGCTATGCATATTTATAATTTGAATGTTAATCAACTAGATATTAATGATGTAATCGAATTTATTTCTGGCGCTTTATAATTATATTCTAAGTTGTTGTTTATGCATTGGATTAAAGCCATATAACAAGAACTTCAAACGGAAAAAATACAGTTGGCTGTTTTCACTCCGTTCAACATTTTAGCCAACTATATTTTTCCGCTTAAGTAGGCGTTAGGTGTATACAGGAGTTCAAGTGGAATTATCAGCATTAACTGGAATATGGAAATGGTTCAAATGGTTACCAAAATTTGTACTTAAAAGAGTTTTTTCTAAAGAAAGATTGTCTGAATTAACTTTTATTGATGTAAAAGCGAGACATCGCTCTGTTTCTGTAAATTTAGTTAATAAAAGCACTTTTGAAATATATTTTCAGATAATAAATATGAGTCCTTTTGAAGTAGAGTTAGATAGAGCTGAAATAGAATTTAATATAAATGGTGCAAGGTTAAAAACCTTGTACATGAGAAAAACAACTTTCAAAGCCGGAGAAGTCTCTGATTGGTTTGTTGAAGGCAGTCTGGATCCAGCTGACGCCGATCATATCGCAAAGCACTTCGATGAAAGTAATGATCGTGCATCACTCACATTGCATTGTGACTTTAATTGTATTTTACATAACTTTAAAAAGTCACACTTTACATTGGATGGTGTAAATATAAATTATACCAATTTAAAATATCGACAAAAACAAGTGGCATAATATACCTAACAAGTCACTCAAAAGGGCAAATAACAGTTGGTTTTTGCTCGTGCCTCGCTTATTTTAACCAACTATCATTTGCCTCTTAGTGAGGCGTTAGTGCGTCAAGGAAGCTTGATGCATCTTGCAGGGTGTAAGTCCCTGTCGGGTAAGGTTTAGCCAGCCACCCGTATCGAGTCTTGCGCATTGCGCGGAGTCTGAGCAAAGGAAGTGCTTTGCTGTGTGAGGACACAATCAGATGAACAACCAATGTGAAGCGTAGACAGAGAATTATATAGGCCATAGGGAATACGTGTTCCTGAAGTGCTGGTATCGCTGGGATAATAAATAAAGTCCTGACTGACGAGGCTTGTAACGCCGTCGAAGTCCACGCAAAGCAACCATTATTCAAGATATTTGAAGCGGCAAGGTTGTGGCGAGTCAGTCCAGTTATCAAGCCGTGGCATGTATAAAGAGATGCATCAGGAACTTGAGAGAGCCAAAGGTGTTCCATAAGGAAATGGTAGGGTAGCTAAGCCACAAGCGAGGCCAACGATGACCCTTCGGCAGTCAGATCAGCCCGTAGTAGTCTGAGCAGGGGAAAGCCTTGTACATGGCGAAGGAGCTGACAGTTATATCAGGTGTTTAGCAGACACATAGGCCGGACAAAGTAGGGCTGGAACCACTATGACAACCGAACTAAACGCCATCACATTTAAATCACAAACCCATCCCCGCCACAGATTTCAGAGCCTATATGGATTGCTAGGTGACGATTTACTGTATCAAAGCTGGGAGCAACTGAATAAACGAGCCGCGCCAGGTGTTGATGGCATTACAGTGCCAACATACCAGCAGTCGCTTGTGGAAAACCTCACACGTTTACGTGTTGCACTGACAACCAAGTGTTATCGTGCGAATGACATTAAACGTGTCTTCATCCCAAAAAGTAATGGCAAGCAACGCCCATTAGGACTTCCAACGGTTGATGACAAGCTTGTGCAGCAAAGCGTAAGCCAGATACTGCAAAGTATCTGGGAAGCGGATTTCTTGCCAAACAGCTATGGATACCGACCGCAGAAAAGTGCTCATCAAGCGGTACACAGCTTGGCGTTAAATCTCCAGTTTAAAGGCTACGGTTATATTGTAGAGGCGGATATTAAAGGCTTCTTCGATAACATTGACCATGACTGGCTGATGATGATGCTCAAGCAGCGCATTGACGATAAAGCACTATTGAGCCTGATTGGACAATGGTTAAAAGCACGGATAAAAGCCCCCGATGGGACATACATCAAACCCCAACGTGGCTCACCTCAGGGCGGTATCATTAGCCCAGTGTTGGCTAATATCTATCTGCATTATGCATTGGATCTATGGTTTGAGAAGAAAGTAAAACCTCGCATGCGAGGCAGAGCCATGCTGATCCGCTACGCGGATGATTTTGTGTGCGCGTTTCAATATGCCAATGATGCAGAGCGATTTTACCGAGTGCTACCAAAACGGCTAAAGAAGTTCAAACTTGATACCGCGGCGGAAAAGACCAGTCTATTAAGATTTAGTCGATTCCAACCAAGTAGTAAGCGGCAGTTTGTCTTCTTGGGCTTTGCATTTTACTGGGGAGTGGATGTAAATGGTAAACCAAGACTACGGCGACGAACTGCAAGCAAAAAGCAGCAAACCAGCCTTAGCGAATTTTACCAGTTCATCAAATCCAAACGCTCGCAAAAGCTAGCGATGTGGTTGCCTCAATTAAAACGTAAACTGACAGGGTTTAGAAATTACTTCGGTCTGCCTGACAATAGCCGCAGTGTGAGCAAGTTGTACAACTATGTATTGCATAGTCTGTACAAATGGCTGAACAGACGCAGTGGTCGTCGGAGTTACAACTGGAGTAATTTTAAGAAGATGCTAGAGTATTTCCAAATACAGAAGCTACGAGTTAGCAAAAGAGTGATCAATGTTGACTGGTACTAAGATGGGCGTGATTTACACGCGTGAACATATAACTGAAGAGCCGGATGCGGTAATTCCGCACGTCCGGATCTGTGTGGGGTCGGCTCAGTAATGGGCCGCTCTACCACGATTACCTATATATGAAAATCCGAAGATGTATTTATATTAAAATTTACAAAGGGCATTTCGTTACTCGACTCCAGAGTACTACTCACGAAAAAAAATATATGTGTAGTGGTCTCAATCACCCAAGAACACTTGCTGGCGATTGGCGAGAATTGGAAAAGGTAATAGCTGAAATAATTAAGTTCTACGGGCCAGTTTATAATCGACTAATTAAGCCAATCGTTCTTTTCCACTTTGTTACAAAACAAGAGGGTGGATACACTTCGTCAGAGCTACGGACATTTCAAGAAATTGGACGTTCGTCGGGTGCTAACTTTTGTTTGATGTGTGAAGACAAATACGGACCATTAAATAATGAACAACTTAGTTCTATTTTTAAGTATGCTGATGGGGTATAACAAAAACATAATGGTGGGAATTTTACTCGCTGAAAA
Source organism: Paraglaciecola sp. IT1134 (assembly GCF_058068185.1). Taxonomy (NCBI): domain Bacteria; kingdom Pseudomonadati; phylum Pseudomonadota; class Gammaproteobacteria; order Alteromonadales; family Alteromonadaceae; genus Paraglaciecola; species Paraglaciecola sp. IT1134. Next base: position 804,349 of record NZ_CM176486.1, read on the forward strand.
AGTGCTCCTAAAATCCCCATATGTTAAGCGTTAGTGCGTCAAGGAAGCTTGATGCATCTTGCAGGGTGTAAGTCCCTGTCGGGTAAGGTTTAGCCAGCCACCCGTATCGAGTCTTGCGCATTGCGCGGAGTCTGAGCAAAGGAAGTGCTTTGCTGTGTGAGGACACAATCAGATGAACAACCAATGTGAAGCGTAGACAGAGAATTATATAGGCCATAGGGAATACGTGTTCCTGAAGTGCTGGTATCGCTGGGATAATAAATAAAGTCCTGACTGACGAGGCTTGTAACGCCGTCGAAGTCCACGCAAAGCAACCATTATTCAAGATATTTGAAGCGGCAAGGTTGTGGCGAGTCAGTCCAGTTATCAAGCCGTGGCATGTATAAAGAGATGCATCAGGAACTTGAGAGAGCCAAAGGTGTTCCATAAGGAAATGGTAGGGTAGCTAAGCCACAAGCGAGGCCAACGATGACCCTTCGGCAGTCAGATCAGCCCGTAGTAGTCTGAGCAGGGGAAAGCCTTGTACATGGCGAAGGAGCTGACAGTTATATCAGGTGTTTAGCAGACACATAGGCCGGACAAAGTAGGGCTGGAACCACTATGACAACCGAACTAAACGCCATCACATTTAAATCACAAACCCATCCCCGCCACAGATTTCAGAGCCTATATGGATTGCTAGGTGACGATTTACTGTATCAAAGCTGGGAGCAACTGAATAAACGAGCCGCGCCAGGTGTTGATGGCATTACAGTGCCAACATACCAGCAGTCGCTTGTGGAAAACCTCACACGTTTACGTGTTGCACTGACAACCAAGTGTTATCGTGCGAATGACATTAAACGTGTCTTCATCCCAAAAAGTAATGGCAAGCAACGCCCATTAGGACTTCCAACGGTTGATGACAAGCTTGTGCAGCAAAGCGTAAGCCAGATACTGCAAAGTATCTGGGAAGCGGATTTCTTGCCAAACAGCTATGGATACCGACCGCAGAAAAGTGCTCATCAAGCGGTACACAGCTTGGCGTTAAATCTCCAGTTTAAAGGCTACGGTTATATTGTAGAGGCGGATATTAAAGGCTTCTTCGATAACATTGACCATGACTGGCTGATGATGATGCTCAAGCAGCGCATTGACGATAAAGCACTATTGAGCCTGATTGGACAATGGTTAAAAGCACGGATAAAAGCCCCCGATGGGACATACATCAAACCCCAACGTGGCTCACCTCAGGGCGGTATCATTAGCCCAGTGTTGGCTAATATCTATCTGCATTATGCATTGGATCTATGGTTTGAGAAGAAAGTAAAACCTCGCATGCGAGGCAGAGCCATGCTGATCCGCTACGCGGATGATTTTGTGTGCGCGTTTCAATATGCCAATGATGCAGAGCGATTTTACCGAGTGCTACCAAAACGGCTAAAGAAGTTCAAACTTGATACCGCGGCGGAAAAGACCAGTCTATTAAGATTTAGTCGATTCCAACCAAGTAGTAAGCGGCAGTTTGTCTTCTTGGGCTTTGCATTTTACTGGGGAGTGGATGTAAATGGTAAACCAAGACTACGGCGACGAACTGCAAGCAAAAAGCAGCAAACCAGCCTTAGCGAATTTTACCAGTTCATCAAATCCAAACGCTCGCAAAAGCTAGCGATGTGGTTGCCTCAATTAAAACGTAAACTGACAGGGTTTAGAAATTACTTCGGTCTGCCTGACAATAGCCGCAGTGTGAGCAAGTTGTACAACTATGTATTGCATAGTCTGTACAAATGGCTGAACAGACGCAGTGGTCGTCGGAGTTACAACTGGAGTAATTTTAAGAAGATGCTAGAGTATTTCCAAATACAGAAGCTACGAGTTAGCAAAAGAGTGATCAATGTTGACTGGTACTAAGATGGGCGTGATTTACACGCGTGAACATATAACTGAAGAGCCGGATGCGGTAATTCCGCACGTCCGGATCTGTGTGGGGTCGGCTCAGTAATGGGCCGCTCTACCACGATTGTGCAAGTCGAGGTGGCGTTGTTTCCTAAATCGAATGAACCTTTTTAGCTTAGCGTGATCAGATCTGCCAATCTTATTCAGGGCACGCAGCACAAATGAGCAACTCCACGCGTAAAATAACCAATTGGTCACACTACAACAAAGCATTAGTTAACCGAGGTTCGTTGACGTTCTGGATTGATGAGCAAGCCATCAAATCTTGGTGTTGCACTGAACATCATGGTCGCCGTGGTCGTGGGTTTGTCTTTTCTGATGTCGCAATTGAAACGGCTCTGGTCGTTAAAGGTGTATTCAACTTATCCTTGCGCGCCCTTGAAGGTTTCACTAACTCCGTTTTCCAGTTGGCAAATGTACCGTTGACCAGTCCGAGTTACAGTTGTATTAGTAAGCGAGCTAAAACCGTTAATATCCATTATCGGGCACCGAGTCGAGGCCCAATATCACATGTCGTCATTGATTCAACAGGCCTCAAAGTCTACGGTGAAGGTGAGTGGAAAATGCGGAAACACGGTAAGGAAAAACGCCGCATCTGGCGTAAACTGCACCTTGCGGTGGATGCAAGTACACATGAAATAGTGGCTGGGGCTTTATCTGTGGTTGGCGTGGCGGACAACGAAGTATTGCCGACCTTGCTCAATCCGTTGAGAAGAGGCATAGCGCAAGTTTCAGCGGATGGCGCATATGACACGAAAGCTTGTCATTCACTGCTTCAGCACAAGGGGTGTAAAGCCACTATTCCACCAAGAAGCAACGCTGGGTTATGGGAAGATAATCATCCACGAAACGAGGCTGTAACAGCATTAAAAGAGGGAAAATTGGCCCAGTGGAAACAAGAAAATGACTATCATCTTAGATCATTGTCAGAGACAGCGATGTATCGATATAAGCAACTGATTAGTCCGAAGCTAAGCCTGCGAGACTACAATGCCCAAGTAGGCGAAGCGTTGGCTGGTTTAAAAGCGCTGAACAAAGTCATAAAACTGGGCATGCCTATTCGGGAGCAAGCTGCATAAATAGGTTAAACCCTTGGGGCAGTTGTTCCTCCACCAATGATTTGATCAACAACGCCAGTCGAGGTACCAAATGAGTTCAGATGAAAGTAAAGAATATGGAGCTATCCTTGTTGACACCTCTATTTTTGATGCGCATGGACTGAAATTAGAAAAAGGTTTACTTGGTAAATTAAACCAATTTAAAGACAGTGATATAGATTATCTTTTACCTGATGTAATAAAGGGAGAGATTCAAAGCCACTTAGAAAAGAAAGTAAAAAGTTCCCGAGCATCTCTGGAAAAAGCACTTAATGATGCAAGTGATCATTTATTTTTTGATGGTAGTGAACTCAATGATGCAAAATCTATTTTAATCGATAGTAATGAAATTGAGGGAATTGCTACTAGTCGTGTTGATAAGTTTATAGAAAATTCAGGTGCTCTAGTTCTTGAGTGTGGCGATTATGTAACAGTGTCCGAACTATTACAGCAATATTTTCAAAATGAACCTCCTTTTGCCGAAACTGGTAAAAAGAAAAACGAATTTCCTGATGCAATAGTGCTTTTAGCCACAGAAGCGTGGGCTCAAGATAACGATATTCAAGTTTTAGCTGTTGCCCGTGATGGAGATTGGAAAAATTATTGTGAAACATCAGATAACCTTGATTACACCGAGGATTTTGCAGACGCTCTTAGTAAGTTCAATAAGGAAACAGCACCTTTTGCTTTCTTATCTCTTTTAACTTCAAAACTTGAGAAAGAAGAAGATGATGTAGCTGATTTTGTTGAAAAAATTCGTAGCGGTGTAGAAAGTTACTTTAATGGCTTTACACCAGACCAAGAAGCAGACTCTTTTCATTACTGGGAGCCAGATGGTTGTCACGGTTGGTTAAATGACTTCGAGTTAACGGACTCTAATTTTAAAATAGTAGATCATGCGAAGGATTATATTGTCCTAGAAGTAAGTGCCAATATCACTGTCGAAGTTGAAGGCGAATTCTCTCTTTCTCAATATGACTCAATAGACCGAGATCATGTTTATATTGGTGGTGTTACAGCTACAGTTGAAGAACAATTTACATCTGAAATTTTGGTTACAGTTTGGGGGGATTTAACTGGTGACTTTACTGATCTCGATGTAGAAGTTGAGGTTGTAAACCCTATAACATCAGTCGACTTTGGTACATTAGAACCTGATTATAGTGAGTAAGATTAAAAAGCACATAACAAGAAAATAAACAAGGACTTAAAACAGTTGGCTTTTGCTCCTTCGTCGCTTATTTTAGCCAACGAAAAAATTACCAAGACACCCACGATAATATCGACTATTTTTTGAACTGAACTACACTTGCTAAGTGTCCCATTTATAGTCAGTTAGGTGACCCATGCCCCAGCCTCGAAAAAGCCAAGTCAGTTTAATTGATACGCCTTATTATCATTGTGTGTCTCGCTGCGTGCGCCGCTCATTCTTGTGTGGTATCGATAAATACTCAGGTCAAAGCTACGAGCATCGCCGGGGGTGGGTAGAGGACCGATTGTTATTTTTAGCGGCCCTATTCGCTATTGATAGCGCGGCTACCGTATCTGTGCCTATGCGGTCATGAGCAACCATACTCATGTGGTGGTGCATGTCGATAGGGCCATGGCCGACAATTGGGATACCGAAGAGGTGTTAAGCCGCTATCATAAATTGCACAAAGGCACGCTGTTAACCCAGAAATTTGTAAAGGGAGACACGTTAAGCCCAGGCGAGCTTATTACTTTTGATGAAACCGTTGAGCAGTACCGGCAACGCTTATACGATATCAGCTGGTTTATGCGCGACTTGAACGAGTATATTGCGCGAGAGGCCAACAAAGAAGATGGCTGCACGGGGCGCTTCTGGGAAGGACGGTTTAAATCTCAAGCCTTGTTAGATGAAAGTGCGGTATTGGCCTGTATGGCTTATGTAGATTTAAACCCCATCCGCGCCAAAATGGAAAAGACCCCTGAAACCTCACAATATACCAGCATTGAAAAACGCACCCAGGCAGTGAAAAGCCAACAACGCCAACCGAAATCCCTGATGCCTTTTGTGGGCAACCCCAGGCAACACATGCCTAAAGGCATTGCCTATCAGCTTAAAGACTATTGTGAATTGGTAGACTCTACTGGCAGAAGTATTCGGGATGACAAAGCCGGGCATATCGACAATACCTACAGCCCTATTCTTGAACGTTTAGGCTTAAACTCAGAGCAGTGGTTAACCTTAACTACAGAATTTGAAAAGCATTTTTGTTATGCCGCCGGGGCAGAGTTGATGATGACGGCCTTTAAGCGCCATACCCAGCATCAACGCATGCGCGGGATGGGCAAAGCCAAAGTGTTACTCAAACACGCCTGATACCCTTTACAAAACTAAAAACCACTCACCTCTATAGATACTCTGTGGGGATTGACGCTGCCCAAAATTTGACGAAAATACCATTTTTTTCTTGTTTCAATGGCCAATTGAGTTGTGGTTTGCGCTCGCTCCTTTCACCAAATGCTGCTTTCCGATAAATTAGTATGATCCGGACCGTGAAATAATTAACATGGATGTCACGGTAACTACGGTAACTGTGACGGAATACACTTTACCTTACAATCTATTTAACCCGAACTCGGGTTATTTACTCAACTCATGTTGGTCGAAGCAAGGAAAAAGGTCTTCACACCTTTTTCCCTTGTTAAAAAGCCAATCACTAATAGCCCGCAGCCCCTTTATACGCCTCAACCTCTAATGGTGCAGCGCGATACCCCATAACCGCCAGTTCCAGCATATAGCGGTTCATATAACCTTCAATCCCCATTTCCTCGTATTGCCTGACATGGATAAGCTCGTGAGGCAATAAGTATTCACGACCATGCCTTATATATATCCCGTGACCATAAGTAAAACCTCCTGCTTGCTTAGAATCAAAACCATAAGCCCTTGCTAGCCGCACCAAATTTTTATCCTTAGGATAGGGAAATTTATCCACGTATACGACCCTGACCTTATCAATATCCTTTACACCTAATTTGTTCGCCATTTCCTTTTCTTTAGCTGTTAATTCAATACCAGTCTCCAATACAGTTTTTTCATTTTCATATGCGAAATCAATGGATGGTTGAATATATGGCTCTACTTTGGCAAGCAGTTCAGGGGGAGGAGAATGAAGCAATTCAGATTTAGTTTTTTCTGTACAGCCGAATAATACTAGTGGAAAAAGTAGTAATGCTAATTTCGAATATTTCATTTTCTTCCTTAATAAATTTAGTAGATGCATCTTAAAGCAATTTAGCATCGTAATATCAATGCCCGTCACACCCATCGTGTAGTTAAGTTTTTGAGAGATGAACCTCAATATTTGGGAGTCAGTTACTGACTATTTGGATCGCTTACAGATTGACTGGTACTTTTGTCGAATATATACCGACAGACGGAATAAATAGCAGAAAAGAAACAGGCTGCGGCAATTAACCCGCATGGAATACACAACACCCAAAGGCCGGTTCTGTATCCGCCGATTGCCATAATAGTTAATATAATGCCTACGGACAATTCAATAGCAAACGCTTCAATATTAAGTTGGTAGTTTAGAGTGATTGTTTTAGTGGCGCCATTATTTGCTTTAATACTCATGTTTTCTTCCCTGTTAAAATGAAACATAACCAGGCTGTAGCTTAAGGCCTGTTTTACCGCCCCTTCCTTAACCTTTATCTTGATTTTTAATGGATGTTACTTTGCCTTGGATGATTGGTATTTGCAAAATTTTTTACTCGTATGAGCGTTGTTTGGGAAATTCTGAATCTTGGAGAATGAATGGAAAAACGGCGGAGCCGCTAATGTGAAGCCATATAGTTATATCTGCAATCAAGATTAAGGGTTAAAGTTTAACCTGACCCCAGTTTACATGACCCCAGTTTTCTAGAATTACCAAGACATATATGGACACTCCCGCTATGTCAACACAGCCGTGATCTTTTCATGCTGCGCAGCAGCATGAAGTCTTGTTTCTTTTCTTGTTCCAGCTCGTCTAATCGTGTGAAGTTAAGTCTAAAAGTGGCTTAGTTCTGACATATATTCAGGCTCTTAATAGGAATAGGTTTATTATTCCAGGCCTCTGATGAACTCCGTACCTTATCGCCTTTTTATTCACCCATACGGATTGTTATATCCGTGCCTTAGTCTGGCTTTGATGAGGTAGGGTAGACCGTTTTCTTCATCATGTGTCGACTAAGCTGGTTGGGTAAAAAAGTGTTATCCCGTGTCTAACCTTCCACAACATCCATACAGGCTTGGAGCCTTTATCTTCGCCGGATTTGAACCAGACCGGGATAACGTAAACTGTCTCATCTCATGCGCTCGCCTGCGCAGGCATAGCGCGATAAGATTCCTGGCGAGTGAGTAATATCCAGATCAACCGAGCGAGGCGGTGGGCGACTGCTACCGCCACTTTATTAAATGGTTTGGTTGCCCTAAGCTTGGTCGCCCATAACGCTAAAGGATCAGCGCTTTTAGCGGCTCGACTTACCACGGCTCTGGCACCGTGTATCAGTTGTTTGCGTAAGTAACGATCTCCCCGTTTGGTGATGCCGCCCATTTTACTGATATCTCCTGAGGCGTGTTGTTTGGGCGTGAGCCCTAACCATACAGCAAATTCTTTGGGGTTATTAAAGGCCTGGCCTTTGTCGATAGCCGCTAAAAAAGCCGAAGCATTCAGATAGCCAATACCGGGGATGCTGAGTAATATTTTACCGCTTTGGGACTCATCTACAAAGTGGCGTAACTGTTGTTCAATACGCTGGAGACGGTTACGTATATCTTGATATTCATTGCGCATCTCGTCCATCATGTTTTGCAATCTGGCGCTGTATTGTGGGTGATCAATCACCCTGGCCAGGCCGGTTAACAGAGACTTGTGGCCACAAGGTGACACCACGCCAAATTCACTGAGTAAGCCACGTATTTGATTGCTCAATGCGGTTTTATTCTTGATTAAACGCTCTCGAATGCGATGTAAACACAACACTTCTTGTTGATATTCTGATTTAACCGGCACAAACCGAATATGTGCCCGTTGACTGGCTTCCGCTATGGCAAAGGCATCATTGTGGTCATTCTTATTTCCACGTACAAAAGGCGTGACATGCTGCGCTGGGATAAGCTTCACATCATGACCGAGTTTGCTTAACTCTCTGCCCCAATAATGTGATGAATAACAGGCTTCCATTACCACCACAGTCGGCGATTGCTGGCGCATAAAATCAAGTAATTCATTGCGTTTAAGCTTCTTATTAAACTGCGGTTTTATGTACTCATTCACGCCACATACTTGGAATACATTCTTTGCCAAATCGATACTAATTGTTTTAAACTTCATGGTGGACACTCCTTATGTAAATAGTTTGGTTAACACTACTATTTTGGCGCATTGACGCCGTATTAGGGAGTGTCCATCTCATCACCCACGATAATATCGACTATTTTTTGAACTGAACTGAACTGAACTGAACTGAACTGAACTGAACTGAACTACACTTGCTAAGTGTCCCATTTATAGTCAGGTAGGTGACCCATGCCCCAGCCTCGAAAAAGCCAAGTCAGTTTAATTGATACGCCTTATTACCATTGTGTGTCTAGAGCATAAAGCTATGGATAAATTCACAGTCTTGTCAGCAATAGCTGCCATTCTTCTTGCCATAGTAGGAATTTTTGCGGCATTGTATATCGCTCGCCGCCAAGGTGCATTTCGCAAAGAAAATCTTTTGGTTACAGTCGCAATTCCACAAGTTTTGCCTTTAAATACTGCAGAGCCTCGCTTCGGGCGCTTCTTAGGTCCACCCGGTTCGAAAAGGTTAGGGTCTGTTTACCCAATTATGATGAAAGCACCACCTTGCGTAGCAATAAATATTCCAGACAATTCACCTAAAGTTATTTTCGTCCTTCCAGTCGCAGTGTGCAATTTAGGGAAAAAGTCATCTAACAATGTTGAATTACATTTGGTCACTTCTAATAATTTAGCAGCAGAAAATATTACAGAGATTGGCGAGATAAGAGATATTTCTACTAACAGACGGGCAAACGATAACCTTGGCGAGTTGCAAATATCTCATAAACTAGGAATGATTAAACGGGGAGACCACAGCCTAATCGGAGAAGTTTTTGGCTTAGATTTAGAAAAACATGATCTTACCGAAAATACCGTTAGAATCATTCTAAACATCGCAGCACATAGTGAAGAATCATTCGACAGTGCCGAGGTAATACTTTTTCTCACCAAGTCGGAATCAAAAGAAGATCTAATAATGCAACTAGCATATCAAGCAAAGATGGAAGAAAAGAGAAACTCGAGCTTTTTACGCAGAATTTTGTCATTCGGCCGTGCGTTTGGAGGAAGGCCATGCTTGTGGATATATCCTGGGTATCAAGAGATGTCAGATGGTGTGATCGTACATCAATTCGAGAATACAAAAGACCAAACAGAGGCTGGTCTTCTTGCACCATTACCCTTCGGCAAATTCGTAAGGCTCTAACAAGTTGCAGAATTACCAAGACACCCACGATAATATCGACTATTTTTTGAACTGAACTGAACTGAACTACACTTGCTAAGTGTCCCATTTATAGTCAGGTAGGTGACCCATGCCCCAGCCTCGAAAAAGCCAAGTCAGTTTAATTGATACGCCTTATTACCATTGTGTGTCTCGCTGCGTAAGGCGTACGTTCTTATGTGGTGTGGATAAATACTCAGGTCAAAGCTACGAGCATCGTCGGGGGTGGGTAGAGGACCGATTGTTTTTTTTAGCGACCCTCTTTGCTATTGATAGCGCGGCTACCGTATTTGTGCCTATGCGGTCATGAGCAACCATACCCATGTGGTGGTGCATGTCGATAAAGCCATAGCCGGCAGTTGGGATACCGATGGGTATTAACTCGTTATCACAAATTACACAAGGGCACACTGTTAACCCATAAATTTGTAAAGGGAGACACGTTAAGCCCAGGCGAGCTTATTACTTTTGATGAAACCGTTGAGCAGTACCGGCAACGCTTATACGACATCAGCTGGTTTATGCGCGACTTGAACGAGTATATTGCGCGAGAGGCCAACAAAGAAGATGGCTGCACGGGGCGCTTCTGGGAAGGGCGGTTTAAGTCGCAAGCCTTGTTAGATGAAAGTGCGGTATTGGCCTGTATGGCTTATGTAGATTTAAACCCCATCCGCGCCAAAATGGAAAAGACCCCTGAAACCTCACAATATACCAGCATTAAAAAACGCACCCAGGCAGTGAAAAGCCAACAACGCCAACCTAGCACGTTAATGCCTTTTGTGGGCAACCCCAGGCAACACATGCCTAAAGGCATTGCCTATCAGCTTAAAGACTATTGTGAATTGGTAGACTCTACTGGCAGAAGTATTCGGGATGACAAAGCCGGGCATATCGACAATACCTACAGCCCTATTCTTGAACGTTTAGGCTTAAACTCAGAGCAGTGGTTAACCTTAACTACAGAATTTGAAAAGCACTTTTGTTATGCCGCCGGGGCTGAGCTAATGATGAATGCATTCAAGCGCCATACTCACCATCGGCGGCTGCGCGGAATGGGTAAGGCCAAAGTGTTACTCAAACACGCGTAATTTACTTCGTTCACTGAAATAAAACAAGACAACTCACCACCACTGCCTTGCGGGATAGTACGCTGTACGCAATCTGGCTCCAATCTGTCATTTAAGGGTTTTTAGTGCTTCACCGGCCACCTTAAGTCATGATATACGCGAAGCCCCTTCGTTAGTCCAGCGCGATTGAAGTAGTGTTCTTGTGCGCATCAAATATTTTACCTTAAATGCCTATGTAATTCTCAGCCAAAAATACTTGCGAACCAATTTCGAAGGCAGGATGTAAATCAAACCAATATTTGCTTCGATTAAAACTACCTTCTAAAATCAAACCTGAGCTACAACATTGTCATTGTGAGGAACTTAGAAGCTCGTTCGTTGCCTATATTTCTCGCTGTTAAGGAAGAAACATTAATGAAAATTCGAGTATTTTTAGTGCTAGTGATAGCCATAGTCGTAGTTTCAGGTTGTGCGGGAATACCAATCCTGAGTCCTAACAACCGTGTTTTATTACACCTTAATCCCAATAAGTTGGCTCTTGAGCCAATCGCAGACGTAACCTCGTCAGGACTTTACAATTCAGGTGCCGGAAAAAGTCTACCTGGAGTGCCAAATGGCGATAGAGTGATAGTACGTGGTTTCTTGGGTGGCGAACCTTTACCTATAGATGTAGCACTGACAGGTAGACTTCCTGGTAATTTTGGGCTCCCTGATCGGTCTCAGGATGAAGATGATGTACCCAGGGATCAGTTGCTTTGTCACACAGGAAGAGAGCCTCAGGCTTATTCAGCATGGTTGCCCGCCGAGGACTCACGGACGGCGGCAAATGGAAAGCTGCATAATTTTCTTCTCGGGGTGGGTGCTGCCTATGGACAGCGAGTGCGTTTTCGCTTTTCCAACGTGCGTTATGACTCAATCCATCCGTTTTTTAAAAATTTGTCCGACGGATTATTTCTCGAATGGAAAGGGGGGCGTTGGTATGCCTATGCCCACTCTGAGACGCTAACTGATGACGTTAGTGAACTATTGGAACTGGGCCCCCTTCACATGTCCCGGTTTGATGAAATCTTTCGCACAAATATCGTCAGTGTGCAATTCGACACCAAAGCCGGTACGTGCTCCGTGATCGTGGATGGTAAAACAACAACTCTGGAGACTAGCCACTGCGACCCTGGTGGCAATACTGCCTATACGCTTGCGATTGAGTCATCAACTAGTGAGCGAAATAATTCACTTTCAGGCGGGGCAGCATACCCAACTGCGTTTTGTTTGAGCACGCTACAAATTCACTCAACAATTCTCGAGTAGGATAAATGAATTATCAAAACACCATTGTAAATGGGTTGTCAGGGCTGGCAAAATAATTTCGAGAAAAGCTTGGGTTTTCTAACGCCCACTGGTTAACGTTAAAGACTGAATTTAAAAAGCACGTTTTTATACCGCCGGTACAGAGCTGATGATGAATGCATTCAAGCGCCATGCCCATCAACAACGCCTGCGAGGAATGGGTAAGGCCAAAGTGTTACTCAAACACGCGTAACTTACTTCGCTCACTAAAATCAAACCAGACAACCCACAACACAAAGCCCTGCGGGGGAAGTCGGTGCGTTCAATTTGGCTCAACCCGCTGATTTTATCCCTTTAACAAACTCATTCGCCAACTTGAGGCGAGACTGACGCCTGAATTTCCTTCGTTAACGTCATTTCAATATAAAGGTGTCTTTCTGCGATTTTAAAATTTAGCATGTCTTCGTAATTTATCTCAGCCAATTTTGACCGAAAAGTTTACCTTTAAGCCGATTAAAAAACATACTCGAAAGATCAACAACCCCTAATACTTAAATTAATGAGACACCCAGTGCGCCGAGATAAATCGGTAGAAGATCCCAGCGGAGGCCGCCCCGGATGCAAGTCCTCTACTTGGTAAGGTAAGCACCGCCAAGACCCCGAGTCATGAGCTTTACACCGTAAGGTGTCGAGTTAAGCGTTGACAGGGGAAACCATAGGCTGAGTATTGAGCTGCGAAATCCACACTTAAGCGTGCTGACCTTGTTGGGTGAGGGGGAAGGCAACACGACCAATAAATGAATGCCATAAACGGCATTGCTCGTGATTGGTTGACGGTTCGCACAAATTGTCACCGGCAATGTAAAACTAACCCACCTGAGGCAATATGGACGCTAAATATTCAATTAAATTAAAATGGATGTCTGCTGCGTAATTCTTCTTTGGTGAACCGTTACACCGGCCATGGCTATTTCGTATAACGAGTAATATGCGTGACTCAACCAGGACAAATTATTGACACTTATTCCGTTGGATATACTGAACGCATATCCGCGGTTATGGTAGGAAACAGCTATTTGAACATGGAAAGGGAATATACAGGGGTGAAACTATCAATTAGCTTTATCCTGGCCATTCCAACGTGCTCTAAATTGACAATGACATTGGCGTAGACCGAGGTACGGATTGTATTGATTGAGTGTGTGGCAATTTCGCGGTTAATAGTGGCAGAAGGCACCTTGATACCATCACAATTAGTGTCCGTGAGATACCGGTCGCCTAAGTCTTTGGCTTCCTGTTCATGGGGATCTAAAAACCAATTTGCTGGTAACGCTAGGGGTTCTATTGTGTGTAACCGAAGTTCGGGAAATTCAAATACTGCCATCCGGTAAAATTGATTAACCATTTTGGGTGACGTTATATAATTGGCGATCTCAAGCATCGCGTTTTGCGCGTTGCTTGAGGTGTACATGACCGGAATGTTTGGGTTATTCCATCTTGCACCATTTCTGAAACTAGTGGTTTTTGCATAATCAGCCCACGTACTCACGTAGTCCTTGTGAATAGTTTTAAACAAGATCATGTTATGCGAAATCGCCATATTTCATCGTTTCGAGGCATTCACGTACTTTTGCTCGGCCAAAAGCACTGGCGATTAACTCTGAGGGCTTTGTACCTTCTAAAGCTGGCACTGGGCTACTTATCCAGTCCTTTACCGACTCGTCATTCCAAGCAAAGAATTCTCGCAGCTCTTGCCAAAGGTTGGTCAGGTCGTTTAATTCCTCAGTCTGTTTAGCACTCAAATGTTTCTTTCTGATCAGCTTGGAAAAATTTGTGGGGTCTGATCCAACCGTTCTAACAACAATTGTTTTAGGGATGTGTTTTGATAAGGTCTTTAATGCAGAGCCATCTACGCCACGTTCAAGCATGTCTAAAAAGGCCATTGTGCTCATACGTGCCCTTGTGGCTCGCGTTTTTTCTTCAACAACACGCGCGATAAACAATTCAGAAAGTTCTTTATTAGTAGCAGCGGAAGAAGCTACGTGTTTTTGAAGGGCCTGCATATCAATTCCTTAGTATATTTACTAAACATAGCTAGTCTAACACACTAATTAAGTGGCAGGCGAACCAAGTTTATTGGAGGCGGGCCAATACATGATGAGCTTGCGTTTAAGGGCAAAATTGAAGATGGCTTAAGCGACTTTACGAATGAACGTTGTAGCTAAATTAACAGACACTCAGTGTAAATATTGTCAAATGGCTCTAAATATCTGATTTAAGTAGAATGATTGTCTGCGTTATTCAATCTATGTGGATTTGATTAAAAGGTATTTGTGTACTGAAAATCAATCAATTCTTTAGCCGGTATAGGTTTACTAAAATAATACCCTTGCACTAGGTCGCACCCTAACTTATCTAATAGAGTAAGTTGTTCGTGCGTTTCAACACCTTCAGCAACAACAAATAATTCCAAACTATGTGCCATTGCTATTGTTGCTTTTACCAGGTCACAATCTTTCTTGTTTAATGTTATACCTCTGATAAAGCTTCGGTCTATTTTTAATATATCAAACGCATATTTCCGCAAATAACTTAATGAAGAATATCCTGTTCCAAAGTCATCCATTGATAATTTAACCCCCAGCTTATGGAGTTTATCTACCGCATCATCAACATCAGAGTTATCGATCATTAATGTACCTTCAGTAATTTCGAGCTCTAAATTACCAGGTTGAATGTTCGTCTCACTAAGCGATTTTACAATAAAGCTGATTAACTCTTTATCCCTGAATTGACGGGGAGATAGGTTAACCGCCATTGTATAATCTTGTTGATGAGTGTTTTTCCATTCATTTAAAAAGCTGAGCGCTTGCTTGATAACATACTTTCCGATAGCGACAATTAAACCAGTATGCTCAGAAATTGGAATGAATTCATCTGGCGTCACATTACCGAGGATGGGGTTGTGCCAGCGAAGCAAAGCTTCTGCGCCAATAATGCTTCCATTTTTTACATTAAATTTGGGTTGATAATAGACCTCAAATTCATTGCGTTCTAGGGCATTATTTAGCTGCCCTTCTATTTCAAAACGACGTAACATAATGTCATTCATTTCTTTGGTAAAAAATGAATATGTATTACGCCCTAATGCTTTTGATCGGTACATTGCAGTATCGGCATTACGCAACAAATCAGTGGCAGAAGTACCATTCTCAGGATAAATGGCGATGCCAATACTCAATGTCAGAATTAGCTCTTTACCATCAATGTGGAAAGGTTCTTTAAAAATTTTAAGCAAATTTTCAGAAATATCAATTGTATTTTTATCTGCTAACGCTCGTAATAATACAATAAATTCATCGCCACCTAAGCGACCTACAGTATCTGATTTTCGCACTGCTAGTTTTAATCTTTTGGCGACTTCAACTAGTATTTTATCTCCTGTTTCATGACCTAATGAATCATTCACCTTTTTGAAATCGTCTAAATCTAAAAAAAGCACAGCGGTTTTCTCGGTACTTCTTTTTGCTTCCTTAAGCATTTGAGATAAGCGATCGAGGGATAAAAAACGATTGGGCAATAAAGTTAAACTGTCATAATAAGCATGTTGACGTATTATCTCAGCAGATTTATGCTGTTGAGTAATATCTCGAACAATGACTACCACTTGCTTATCCGCACGCAAGTGGCTAAGTCTTGCTTCAAAGTAAGTCATGCCATTAGGCATAGTTAACTCATATTCAAAACTTGACACGCCCCCTTGATCTATTACTTTACTAAAGTGAATTTTAAACTTTCTAGCGACATTGTCAGGAAATAGGCCGACTATAGTTTTGCCAATTAAATGATTTTGTGAAACGTATAAATCTTTGTTGTCGCCACCATGATAATCAATGATAGTTCCATCTTCTTCCATTAAAAAAAATAAGTCAGGGGTTGCTTCAAATACTGCTTCAAGCATGTTTTCTTTAAATACTGCTTTAGCTTGTGCCTGTCTAACCTCAGCCAAATTAATATCAATACAATACATTTCGTGTCTATTATATTCATTAGTGAACAACACATGACTTGAAAAAACATTTACATCTTCACCACTTTTATTGCACAAAGTAAGTTCTGATGCAGGGATTTCTATACCTTTATTTATCCATTTTTTATGCGCAGTAATAAGAAAGTTACGCATATGCTCAGGAAAAATTAGTTCTTCTAGTTTTTTACCCAAAGCCTCTTCTGCAGTGTAGCCATAAAGTAATTCGCTACCCAAGTTCCAATAAATAACTTTACGCTCTTCATCGTATCCTTGAACAGAAAGAACCTCTACCGCGTCAAATAATTGATGAACAGCATCTTTTGTGGCTTCTTGACGGACTAACATGTCGCTAATTTGATTACCTCTTAGTTAGACGAAATAAAACATTGCTACTTAATATAAAATTTATGCGAGTGAAAAATGTTTAATACGTGAATAGGGAGGATAAACGCAATCTATGATCTAAGCAATGAGCAGCAGGCTGCACTTGGACTGCAATCATGATACACAATCGGCAAAAATATTAACAAGACTTATATAGGCGCTCCCGGTCTGTCAACGTAGTACTGGCTCCTTCGTGCTGAGTTCAGCATGAATTACGTTTTGTTATTCCATTGCCGGTTGTCCGTTGTGTTGAGGGCAGTCTAAAAGTGGCTCAGTTTTGACAATGGTGCTGACTTTGCCCCTGAGTTCTGAAAAGATCTGCATAACAACAAAACCACTCGGACGCTTGAAAGCGTCACTGATCTGGGCGTTGAGGCGGTAGAAAAACCCTAAAATAAGTTCAAAGAACGGAAAGTTACCAAAACCCCTTATAAATATTGTTAATTTACTCTAAGTATCTGATTTAATTGATATATATTTCTGAATGATTCTGCCATTGGAAATGGTGTATACCTTTCGATATCCGATTAAACAGACAATGGAGTCTGGAGTCGTTGTCAAAGGTGTTGCTCTTGATACCGAGCTTAATGAAAACAAAGACGTGTGTATTAAAGTTGATCGAAAACGCGTTGAAAGCTTGATTGTTTAAGACTTGATTTCGATACTGGAGGTGTGTGTTGACAATCCACATTTCCAAACTGTTTCATCAACTAGGTTGCAGCACATCACAGGGCCATGCGCCGTTGCAGTTCGTGCTGGACCTCCGCTATTTATCACTTTTTTGCGGAGCAAAAAAAGCAATACTAGCTACGGCCGGTGCTGGCGGAGTTAGCTTTGTAAAATTACTATTTCTAGAAATGGAGGCATTATGAAATACGTTCAGTTGAACCCGACACCAATCATACTGTTTTTTTTATTTACACTTGCAATGCAATCAGACCCTGCGCTGGCTCAGACCAAGATGACAGCGGAAGAAGAGGCCATATACAAGAATATGATGAAGAGTATTGGCATGGATCCGGATACGATGATGGCAGCCATAGAGCAAAGTGAAAACGCTACACGATGGACTGACGCCAAGGACATTCACTACCACATCGTCGGTATTTATCAGGGTGAGCCCATTATTACTAGCGATCCGGGGAAAGGGTCAGGATTTGCGGATGTGACGGATCGGGTAGAGATCGAACTGGACTGGGAACTTTCTGAGTCGAAGCTGGTTGGAATGCCCCAAGTTCAAAACTCAAAATCCACAGTTCAGAATCCGCATGACTCAGAACCTTCCTGTCTGCCGCCAATACTTAAGGGCGATTACGAACACTATGAATTGCTGGGGATCAAGGACGGTCTAGGCGGCGCGCTTGAACTGCAAGTGCAAACCACCTATCCAGAGGTTGAGGTGGTGCAGTTTTGTACCGGCAGCCGTAAGCCCATACCCCCAGGCAGCAAGGCACGCCCCGAAGCGTTAGTCGTGCCCTCGCCGGTGATGTTAGGGATGACGCTGGCCGATTCAGACAATCTGAGCATCTCGGTGGACAAAAAATCAATGATCCAGAAGAAAGCCGGTTGGACCTGGACCTTTACGCCAAGCATCAAAGAATAATCGGGATCCATGAAGGTGGAATCGATAGGGTCAGAGACGCTGATTTTCTGAATAGTGCGCGAAGTGCATGTTTGGCGATGAAGCGCGTAAAACTTGGTGGGCTAAGTCCATGCTCACCGTTGATCAAATCCTCGCTAAAAACGAAGGTAAATAATATTGCCTTGACGGAAGTGAAGCGTCCATATATATCTGGCCAAATAGTATCTTAGCGCTAAATACCCACTCTAAGCCGTTAAGATCAAATAGCTGAGGGTGGCAGGTAATTCCGGCGCCCTTTTTTATATTATTTTTGTTCTGAATTGCCACGCATAAATGACAAAAGCTCTTGCTGGGTAGTAGTAATATGTTCGCTCAAGATACGAGTCGCTAGCTCGACATCCCTAGCTTCACATGCCTCTAGTATTTGAACATGTTCGCTGTGTGGCCTCTGTATACCTGTGGCCATACTGGTATGTAGTTGTAGAAAAGGTCCGATTCGATTTCTCACGTCTTCAATATAACGCAGCAAATACGGGTTCTCACAGGCTTGATAGAGCGTGTCGTGAAACTGAATATTTAACCGACTCCAGCTATTGGCATCTGTTTGTTGCGAATACTCTTGTAAAATGTTGTGCGCCTGCTGAAATTCGCTAGGAGCCAGCTTAGGAATAGATAGCGCCAAGGCACGACATTCGAGGGCTAACCTGGCGTCTAATAGACAGATAATATCTTGAGTACTCAAGGCTATGACCATGGCTCCGTACCTAGGTCTAAAGGCCACTAATCCCAAGGTTTCAAGTTGCCGTAGGGCTTCCCGCACAGGAATTTTACTCACACCAAACTGTTGTGCGAGCAGACCTTGCTTGAGCTGTGTGTCGCCGGCTAACTGTCCATTTACAATCTGTTTTTTTAGCGCTTCAAATATTTCGTTACTGGAGACACCCTTCCGTAAATACTCTTGTGCGGGTTTTTCTGGCATACACTATCTCTATCGATAAATTGCGTTGGGGATAACAGATCACTATGGTCTTTTATTATAATAGGCCCACGTCTGCGCAGGCCATTTCTTTTATCCATTTTGGATCTTGGTAGCGATTTAGGCTGAATGCTTGAGCATATTCCGGTAATTCACCGCCGCATATCCAATCGGCACACAGTGAGCCTGCTGCACAGGCACTCATGCTGCCAAACCCAGACAGCGCACCCACCACATAGGCTCCACTGTTATCCATTGGGCCTATTAATGGCCAGTTTTCTTTAGTCATAGTGTAATACCCCCCATAATGTACTCGATTAGCGGGCATAGCATCAATGTACGGTGATAGGGCTGGATTGAGTCTACTTGCTCCTCTGAGCACTATTTCAGGGAAATGTGAGCTGAACTGTGGATCTTCAATTAATTGCTTTTGATTATCCGCCACACTTATTGAACGGTTGTAAGCCCAGCCTAATTTAATCCAACGTCCAGATCCTTCAGGTCGACAATGTATGCCTCCAACTATGGGTTGGGCCAACCAGCTCAACTTTGTATCCTGATTTAGATAATCTTGTTCTTCGAGATCCCAACCCAACGTGGTTTGATCGATATCCACTGAAAACGGCTGATTTCTGGGTACAGCAGCTAGATGGTCTTCAAAGGCTAATTTTTGATGGAAGATATTTTCTACCGGCAACGAGACCCCCAACATACTGGCTATCTCACCCACATAGGGACCTGCGGCGTTGACCACTATCTGCGCCCTTTGTGCCATTGTTCCTTGTGGGGTTTCAATTTCCAAACTGTATTGGTCATTTTTAGAAATACTTCGCACCGTACCAAGTAATCTTTTGCAGCCTAATGATTTAATTTGCTGCAACATAAATTGGCCCATTTGTTGGCTACTGATATCTCCGGCTTTACGAATATGCAATACGTTTTCAATTTCTGCACTAAAGTGCCCAAACGTATTATTGATCAGCGTTTTGTTACACAGAAGATCAACTCCATCTATGTTGCTGCGCCAATCATCACTGTGGGGCTGTTGATAGCCAGTTGATTGTGCATAAGGGTCGGTATGTACCCGCACCATATTAGACTGCTGGCTATAGTTTGTTTGTAGTGTGTTTAACAGGTTATCAATGTTAGTGTTACGGGTTGCCAATACATAGCCCCGCTGTTTCATCTGCAATATGTTGTTGGATTCAGCGGCAATCTCGTGCATTAATTTTATGCTGTGATTAGCAAATTGTGTCATTACCTTAGTTGGCCACCAATTGCGATAATTGTCGCCAGATTGAGCACTGGTGTAGCTCATTGGGTCTCGGCTATCTATTAATAGGACTGATTTTTTTTGGTGTTTTTTACACAGATAGTATGCCGTGGCTATGCCAATAATACCTGTTCCGATCACTACAATTTCAACATCATCTAACTTGTTCATAGCTTAATTGGATCGCGATCCACCTTAATGATTAACAGTTTTACTAATGTAGCAGCAAATAAAAAATAGTATACTATTTATTATTATAATATCCTATTTGCTGTGGGCGCTAAGAAGCACCGTATAGGGTGCTGCCACCGAATCATCTCAGCTGTCCTTAGTAAACGACAAAATTTAATGCAGGTAATGGTGGGTATTATGTTGTGTCTTGGGGATCCAGTTCAGTTTTTCAGCGTTTATGGGAAACATGTATTTTGACTCATTCTTGGCATTCTGAGCACTTCACTGATTCACTATGTTTACCACCTCTTGATTGAGCTGGGTATCATTTTCATAGACTGCTTCCTTTCCCTAAAACTTATTTTTGCTTAGTTTGATATTTAACATGCCTAGTTAAATTGTTTGGTTCTTAACGGCAAATATCAACGTGTCGATGGCCACAACGGAGTTACGACTGGATTCTTTCAAGTTAAAGAGCATTTGGGGTTTGGCGCAATAGAGCATCAAAAATGGAAGTGTAGACAAATAGTTGAGTCGTCATAGAAAACAAAAGCAGCTACTTTATCCCTAAGGTAGTGATAATTTGTATTGCTTAGGGTCTATTATTTTATTAAGCCTATTTTTTAAACCGGTCTCTTTTGCCCGAAAACCAGTAAGGATACCCATGACGTTTAAAACACTTCTGTTAACTTGCACCATTGCCTTAGGGCTTTTTGGCTGCACCAATAATACGCAGTCTAACCAATGGATTACTTTATTTAACGGTGAAGATTTAGATGATTGGGTTGTCAAAATTAATCATCACGAGGCTGGCGATAACTATGGTAACACCTTCAGAGTGGAAGATGGTTTGCTCAAAGTACGCTACGATCAGTACGCTTTTATCGACGAGTTTGGTCACCTATTTTACAAAACACCTTTTAAAAACTTCCATCTGCGAGTCGATTATCGTTTTAGTGGCGAATTTGCAGAAGGCGGACCTGAATACGCAAGATTAAATAGTGGTGTGATGTTTCATAGTCAATCTGCCGAATCAATTAACAAAGAGCAGAGTTGGCCTGTGTCGGTGGAAATGCAATTTTTGGCTGACCTAGGTGACGGTCAACGTAAGACAGGCAGTATGTGCTCTCCGGGTACCAACATTGTTTTTAAAGGTGAAGTGTATCCTGGCCATTGTTTATCCTCGAATTACGCTGCGTTAGCAAAAGATAAGTGGGTTACCGCTGAGTTGGTTGTAAAAGGTGATTCTGTCACTCATATAATTAATGGCGAAATAGTATTGCAATACAGCCACCCAACGATCGACGGCAACGATAAAATAGTTGAAAGCCAAAGCCTGGCATACAAAGAGGACGGAATATTATTGGAGTCCGGTTATATTGCCTTGCAAAGTGAAGGGCAACCCATTGAATTCAAAAATGTGCAGATTAAGCAACTCAACTAAACTTTGCCGCCTAATGACGCACAGACTTGTTAGCCAGGTCTGGGCTTGAAGGGATGATCTTCGTTCATTATGAGCTTCGCTTAATTATTGCTTTTGACCACACAAGTATACCCTTGGTGCACGAACTACATGTTTTGACGGCGGAGCCGCTGCTTGCCCCTCCCTCTGTGAAACGCCCAAATTAACGCTTTAAAAATCCAGACCTTTTACAGCCAAGCTGTGGGTCGTGCGCTCAGTACAATACCCTGAGCTTACGCTAAAACTCATACTCCAATGCCATACGCAAAGTATGATCTTTGCTGTCGCCGTTTAACCCGGCAATAAAACCCACTTCCCATTTAAGCTGTTTTTGGCGATCGTAACGATGAACACCCATAAAAGAGGGACCGATACCAACAAACTCCTGGCCGGTGTAAAGTTCTATCGCGGGCTGCACTTCGGGAATAAAACGATAGCGATATTGCAGTCTGAATTCGGTGTGAAACGAACTATGAATAACGTTGCCCCACTCGTATTCCACCAGATAGTTTACGGTGAGGCTGGACCGGCCAAATTCCTTTTCCACCAAAACCCCGGTAGTCACTTCCCAGATATCGGCATCATGTTGTTTATCGAGTTCAAATAAGGCACCCCAGTCCGCCCAGTATTGGCCTTGTTCAGTGATCATCCAGCGGGCTTCGAGCTCGTAGGCAATTAAACCAAAATCGTCTGATTGATCTCTGTCCCCGACCAAGTGCGCCTCTAAAGTCACGCGATCAGAAATTGAATGGCCGTATCCCAGGCGCTGCACCAGTGAATTGCCGCTATCGTTTTGACGTGACATAAACCGCCATTCAAATTCCTGCTCCAAAGGTAAAACATAGGGGTGATAAACTTTGTCGACCACACCATTACTGTATCCACCAACGGCCCAAACTGTAGCGGGGGATAAAGTCGCTGCGATGAGGGCGAGCGTTATATAACGCGCTGTCATGATAAAAACTCCGGTTTGAGTTGCTGGGGCGAGCCAGGTTGACGGGTATACAATATAAGGGTGATGAGCACGACCAGAACAACGGCATACACACCTAAATAGATGATGGAAGGCGCGGCTTCATAACCCATCAGGGCCTTTAAAAAGTGGCCATATTCACTTTCGTCACTGATCAGTCGGTTGTTCCACACGGCGCCCGGATCCGCCACCCAGTCAATTTGCTGCAATAGCAGCACGCAGTTACTGACCTGGCCTGTGGCGAAGATGGCAAACACCAGCAGGGGCAGCAGCCTTTGTTTTAGCGTACCAAGCAATAAGTTTAACAAAATGGCCACACTGGCGCAGATACCGCTCCCTAAAAACGTGCCTAATAACATGGGCGTAATGGCATCTTTTTGTGACCAAAATCCGACCAGGAATACTGAAAAATCTGCGCTATGGGGGATCACCGTAAAGGCAACCAACCAGGCGACAATCCATTGCGGCACTGGCCGTTGAAACACATTACGGGTGCCAAGAATGATCGCAGATAAACTAAAGGCGATGATCAGGGTCAGGCATTTTAATAATTCGTAACCCGCACCTTCAAAATATTCACTTACCGTATTGCGATGCAGCACAATTATGGCCGTAACCATCAGGCCTAAAACACAGCCTATTGCTATGGCGCGGCCGCTGCGATGCCAAAACGACAACAGAATAGCGATCAATACAAATACAGGTAAGGCGTCGCGCAGGAATAAAATAACCGTATTAATCAACATCATCATATTCCCGTTGTGAAACCACCAATACCCTACCCACAGCGCTGCCTGGGTGATACTCGCCGAAAAAACGATATTCTCCAGGTGACAAGGGACCGATAAAAATGGTGCCTCGGGCGTTGCCGAAAATCACCTTTTCCCGGTTGAGATCAAAACTATCCAGTTCTTCCGGGGTAGGATCATGATTGATAAAGGTGATTTTGACTTTTTGGTTGGCCGGGATGGTAATTTCGGACGGATAAAACAGGTGCTCTCGAATATTGACCGTAATCTCCGGTAGTGCCAGGCAAACACGACAGAGCAGCAACATAGGTAAACCAAGATAAACACTGGCCTTCATCCTCAGCGGCCCATCGTTTTGATAATTGGCAGTTCCACCGATACACTCAAGCCGCCCATAGGGGATTTGCCCAGGGTGATGCTGCCGCCGTGTAGATCCACAATTTGATTAACTATTGCTAACCCCAAGCCACTCCCCTGACTTTTTTGTTTGATATGTTTGCTCGAACGATAAAAGCGTTGTAATACCTTTTGATACTCATCGTGGTTAAGCCCAACCCCGGAATCATCAACCATCAGGCTGACTTTTTGCGTATCGGCGGTGATCGAGACCTGAATTTTACCCATCTCTGGTGCGTACTTATTGGCGTTGGCGAGCAGGTTTTGCAATAAAGTCTGCAAGGCAAATTCATTGCTTGAGATAACAACTGACTGACCAACTAACTCGATACTTTGCTGTTTTTTATCTATGGCTGCGTACGTTTCAGAGATGGCTTGCTGGGCGATAAGATAGACGTCAACGTCATGGCTGTGGGCTTCAAAATACTCTGGATTAGTGCGGCTGAGCAGCAGAATCTGATTGATAACATGGATCATGCGATCCGTATCTTGTTGCAGTTTGTCGATGCTGAGACTTTTTCCGGTGATTTCTTTGGCCAGATTATGCAAGTTGATTTTTAACACGCTTAAGGGAGTGCGCAGTTCATGGGCGGCATTTGAGGCGAATTGCTGCTCCCGCTCAAACGCAGATTGTAATCGGGTTAACAATGAATTGAGTGTGCTCAGCACAGGTACCAGTTCAGCTGGTTTATCGGCCAAACTAAAGGGTTGGAAATTTCTAGGCGATCGGTTATTGAGTTCAGATGAAAGGGTACGTAAGGGTTTTAAGCCGCGACTGACCACAAAATAGATGATGATCGCCAACACCGGGATACTGAAAATAAGCGGCATCATAGCCGCCAGGATCATGTTCTCAGCCAGCTCAGAGCGACTTTTTAAAGGCTGGGCCACCATAGTCCAACGTTGTTGCTGCGGCACTTGTGCTGAATAAATTCGCCACCTTTTACCGGCAAAGTTTTGCTCTGTAAATCCGTTATTAAATTCGCCAATAGGGGAGTCCGGGCTGTTGGCCGAGCGCAACAACAGTTGATCTTGTTGCCATATTTGCACCGCTACCTGTTCGGCACTGTCAAAAATTTGTGGGGTAGTTTGCAGTTTGATATTGGCGAAGCTGTTGGCCAGAGAAGTAAGTTCGGCGTCAAACAGCTTGGATGACATCTGCATACTCGAGCGATAACCCTGTAAGGCAGCGCTAAAGCTCACTAAGGTTAACGAAGCGATGAGCAGTAATGTCAGGTGTCGCCGAATGGAACTCATTCAGCCACAGTGGTCCTGGTATTAATGCTGTAGCCCACGCCGCGTATGGTTTTTATGAAATCTTTTGGCAATTTTTTGCGCAAATTATGAATATGCACTTCGATGGCATTGCTCACCAGCTCGTCACCCCATTCATATAGTTTGGTTTCCAGCTGGGCTTTGGATTGAATACGTCCGGCGTTTTCCATTAATGCCTTGATGAGCATAAATTCACGACGGGATAACTCTTTACTTTGTTCATCCACCGTTATTTGGTGGCTGGCTAAATCGAGTTTAACCGCGCCGATACTGATAATTGAACTGTGCGCAGTACCCAGCCTGCGCTCCATCACACGTAAGCGGGCGAGTAATTCCTGCATATCGAAGGGTTTGGCCAGGTAGTCGTCGGCACCGGTATCCAGGCCGCTAATTTTATCCGTCATGCTGTCTCTGGCGGTCAGGATCAGGGTGGGAATAAGTTGTTTTCGTTTGCGGGCCTTGGCCAATACTTCCAGACCATCCATATCCGGCAGGCCTAAATCCAGAATAAGTAACGTAAACTCGTTAGTGGCAATAGCCTGTAATGCCTCTGCACCGGTTTCAACACAATTGACCGCATACCCTTCGCTGCGCAAGGATTGACTCAGGGCATCACACAAAGACGTATCATCTTCAACTAGTAGAATTCGCATAGTTTATATCGTTAGATTGCAAAGCGTGACTGTAATGACTACAGCTTAAGATAATATTAACCCCAAGGGAAAACTCTTTCGCTGCGGCCACGAGAACAGGTTGAGGTCTTTAGCAGCAACGCCTTGTCAATTGGCGACTTAAAGTCGAGGGTTATAACTCGCTTTTGCTGCTAAAGCGTAACATGCGTTTGAGGGTATTATCACCCACATAATAGTGATGGACCAGGGCAGCCAAGGTATGCAGCCCGATCAGGGCGTAACCTGTTTTTCCAAGCAGCTCGTGGATTTCTTCAATTTGTTTTGCCAGTTGCTCATCTTCACCGATCAGTGCCGGCAGGGTGAGACCCAATATATCTACATTGTGCCCTTCTGCACTGATAGTGGCCCAACCAAGTAAAGGCTGGCCTATCATCAATATATACAGCCCGATAAACATGATGTTGGATGCGTAACGCTGATATTTTCCATAGGACTCCCGATCGACTTTAGGGGTGACGATACGCGCCACGATGCGCAGGCCAACCAAGACCAGAATCGACAGGCCAAATAAAAAATGGCTGTATTTCATGAGGTCACGAGCCGTTGTGCCTTTTTCAAACAGAACGCGAAACTCAATGGAGCTATAAGCACCAATAAAGAGTATAAACATTAACCAATGTAACCAGACGGATATGGGGGCATAGTGATTTTTCATAAACAAGGATCCTATTGGGGCGATTTCGTTAAGTCGTTTCAGACCGCTACCTATATCAGCCCAGTATCTATAGTGGAGGATAAAAGGTCTATTGGGTGCAATATTTTACCTTTGTCGCACGGGCTAATGTGTCACACTTTGCTTCGCATGGATTGACTCAGCTCAATTAATATTAGCATTGTGCATAATAAAGCAAAATTAGTACTGCTATGGTTCTTGGCTTACTTTAGAATATCAATCTTAAAACAACCTTAAATCAAGGTTTTATCTAGTTTCGACCAATGTGATAAACGCTTATGCCTGATACCTACGACGCTAAAAACTCTCGCAACCAGCTCGACGATATAAACGCCGCGTTAAACCAAGGCAATATAGTCCACGTCCGGGAAATGTTAAGCGCCATGCCTGCTTGTGATGTGGCCTTGTTGCTCGAATCCAGTCGTAGCCGCTCACGCTCAGAAATTTGGCAGTTAATCGAGCCAAAAGACTACAGTGATGTACTCGAAGAGCTGTCTGAAGATGTGCGTAACGGCATCATTCGCCAGATGGTGCCCGAAATACTGGCCGATGCACTTGAAGAGATGGACACTGACGATCTGGTTGAAACCCTGAGCGGTTTGCCAGAAGCCATCTCTCAGGATGTTTTGAGTTCAATGGATGAGCAGGACCGTCAACGGGCGGAGCAAGCCTTATCCTACGGCGAGGATACCGCCGGTTTTATCATGAATACCGATACTATCACCCTGCGTTCCGAGGTAAGCGTCGATGTTATCCTGCGTTATCTGCGACTCAAGGGCGATATTCCGCCCAGTACAGATACCTTCTATGTGGTTAATCGCCAAGATGAATTAATCGGCAGTGTGCCGGTTACTAAATTGTTGACTGCCATGCCAGACACTAAAGTGCATGAGTTAATGAACAATGATTCGGTCACCGTTCCCATGGATATGAGTGACAGTGAAGTGGCCAGTTTATTTGAGCGTTACGACTGGTTGTCTGCCCCTGTTGTGGATAAAAATAACCACCTGGTTGGCCGGATCACCATAGACGACGTGGTGGATATTATACGCGAAGATGCGGAACACTCGATGATGAGTATGGCGGGTCTGGACGACGAAGAAGATACCTTTGCGCCGGTGTTTAAAAGTACCCAAAAACGCTCCATATGGTTGAGTGTCAATCTGATTACGGCGTTAATGGCCGCTGCCGTAAGCGATTTATTTGAAGCGACCCTTAGCCAACTGGCGGTGCTGGCCATTTTAAATACTATCGTACCCAGTATGGGTGGCGCCGCGGGTAATCAGACCCTGACCTTAGTTATTCGCGGTATGGCTTTGGGCCACGTGGGCAGCAGCAACGCCCGGTGGTTAATCATTAAAGAGCTGACCATAGGTTTTTTTAATGGTGTAATTTGGGCGCTGTTGATAGCTACCGTTATTGCCTTATGGAAACAAGATTTAATGTTAGGCGGGGTGATTGCCTTTGCCATGATGATCAATATGATCGCCGCCGGGTTAGCCGGTGCCACCTTGCCAATTTTGATGAAAAAAATGAATATTGATCCGGCCTTGGCTGGCAGTGTGATCCTGACCACCATCACAGATGTGGTGGGGATCTTTGCCTTTTTAGGTACAGCCACCTGGCTGTTGATCTAAGGCCTTGGCATCTTTTAGGCTCGTATTACTTACCCTGGTGACCCTAGTTGCCTTTGCCGCCAATTCGGTATTATGCCGTTTGGCCCTGGATGTACATCATATGGATCCCATGACCTTTACCGCCGTTCGCCTGGCCTCAGGTGCGGTGATATTGGCGATCCTGTTACTGGTAAAACAGTCGGCGTCCCTGGGCGCTGTTACCCGATTTGGCAGCCATCGAGGCGCCTTGTATTTGTTTGTTTATGCCCTGGGGTTCGCCTATGCCTATGTGTCTTTGCCCACGGCAACCGGGGCGCTGATCTTGTTTGCTGCGGTGCAATTTACCATGTTATTTTTGGCGCGACTGGCCGGGAATCGCATGCTTAGACTGGAAGCCCTGGGAACCGTGATATCTCTGGCCAGTTTTGCTTATTTTGTTCTACCTGACTTGGCTTCACCTAATGCCCTAGGTCTGTTTGTGATGGCCTTGGCGGGCGTTGCTTGGGGCTTGTATAGTCGTGTTGGGGCAAATTCGGCAGATGCATTATTAGATACTGCATCCAATTTTATCCGCTGTTTACCTTTTGCTTTGTTGTTACTGTTTTTCATACCCGCTGGCGAGCTCAGCCTAACCGGGGTTTATTATGCTGTGGCATCCGGCGCACTGGCGTCTGGTCTCGGTTATGCGATTTGGTATCATGTTTTGCCACTGTTAGATAATAGCGTGGCAGCGGTGTGCCAGTTGTCTGTTCCGGTGATCGCGGCTTTTGGCGGGGTACTGTTTGTGGCCGAACCCCTGAGTTTACATTTGATGTTATCTGCCACCGGCATACTGGGCGGCATGTTATTGGTGATCATCGCCAAAAGCCGCCGTTAACTTAACTAGGCAGTATTTCCCCTGCGCCATCGGTGGCGGAACAAACATAAAAGGTTTCCTGATAACCGGTTTGTGCCTGATAATTTTCAGCCAGTAGTTTTTTGGCGCCCGGCACCATGGCGCTTGGCATCAAGGCGACAATACAGCCACCAAAACCTCCGCCGGTCATTCTCACGCCCCCGCACTCACCTAAATATTCGGCTAATGTTGCGACGATAAAATCGATCGGGGGTACGGTGATCTCAAAATCATCGCGCATGGATGCATGAGATTGGGCCATTAAGGCGGACAACGTTTTTGCATCCCCCGTCCTTAAAGCCTCGGCAGCGAGCAAGGTGCGTTCACTGTCAGACACCACATGGTGAGCGCGGCGATATACCAAGTCAGGCAGCAAGTGTTTGCTATTGTGTAAATCCCTAAGGCTAATGTCTCTGAGGGCCTTTATGCCCAATATTTGTGCGGCTTGTTCGCATTGTAGGCGACGGGTATTGTATTCGCTATCCACCAATCCTCGTTTAACATTGGAATTGATGATCACCACATCTAGCTCCGTGGGCATAGAGATCAGCTGAGTTTCCAATGAACGACAATCCAGTAACAAGGCATGATTTTTTGCCCCACAAGCACTGACCATTTGATCCATGATCCCGCAGTTGCAACCAACAAATTGATTTTCCGCTTGTTGGCCATTGAGTGCCACATCAGCACTGCTAATGGGCAAGTTATATAGCTGGCGAAATGTCTCACCTATAGCCACTTCTAACGACGCCGAGGAGCTTAGCCCTGCGCCTTGTGGTACGTTGCCGGTGACCACCAAATCCGCCCCGGTAAAATCAAAACCACACATTTGCAAATGTTTCACGACGCCACGGATATAGTTGCTCCACAGCTGGGTGGGGTGGGGCAGGATAGGCTCTTTTAGGGAAAATTCATCATATTCGTTAGCATAATCTGCCGCTACCACCCGCACCATGTCGTCATCACGAGGCCTCGCGGCCACCAACGTGTGATAGTTGATGGCACAGGGCAATACAAAGCCATCGTTGTAATCGGTATGCTCACCAATCAGATTAACCCGTCCAGGCGCCTGAAAGTGGCGCATAGGAACTACATTAAAGGTTGCTTCAAATAGCTTATCAAGTGTGTCCAGGGTAGATTGACAAATAGCTGACATACTCTTAAACCTCTTTTGATTCGTTGTAATGCACATCACTTAACGTTTGTAGTTTTTGTGCAGCTTGTTCTGGGGTGAGATCCCGTTGTGGTTCGGCTAACATTTCATAACCGACCATGAATTTACGTACTGTAGCTGAGCGTAATAATGGCGGGTAAAAATGGGCGTGTAGCTGCCAGTGTTCAGTTGCATTACTATTATGTGGTGCACCATGCCATCCCATGGAATAAGGAAATGAGCATCGGAAAAGGTTATCGTAGCGGCTGGTAAGTTTTTTCATGGCCAGCGCCAGATCAGCCTGTTGAAGCTCATTCATCTCATCGAATCTGGCGCATTTGAATTTTGGCATCAGCAGCGTCTCAAATGGCCACGCCGCCCAGTAGGGAACCACGGCAATCCAATGCTCGGTTTCAACCACGGTACGCTGGCCATTGGCAGATTCCTTGTGGGCATAATCGAGTAACATGGCGCTTTGGTGTTTGGCAAAATAGTTCGCCTGGTTAATATCTGCCTTGAGCACTTCATTAGGAATAAAATCGTTGGCCCATATTTGGCCATGGGGATGAGGATTAGAGCAACCCATAGCCGCCCCCTTGTTTTCAAATACCTGCACCCAGGCATAGTCTTTGCCTAGTTCGGCAACCTGTTGGCGCCAAGTGCTGATCACTTCTTCAATGGCCGATAATGATAATTCAGGCAAGGATTTATTGTGAGCAGGTGAAAAACAAATAACTCGACTGGTGCCCCGGGCTGCTTGTAAGGTAAATAAGTCATCATTTTGTTGCTGGACTTTGGGTGTATCACTCATTAAGGCCGCAAAATCGTTGGTAAAGACAAACGTGCCCTGGTAGTCGGGATTCAGCTCGCCGTTGATACGGGTATTGCCTGCACATAGAAAACAATTAGGATCATGGCTGACACTGTCATCGGCTTGGGGTTTTTCTACCTGTCCTTGCCAAGGGCGTTTTGCCCTGTGAGGTGAAACCAATACCCAATCATTGGTTAACGGATTGCGGCGGCGGTGAGAGTGGTCAACGGGATCAAATTTAGGCATAGGGACACAACATGTAAAGTTTCGGTTAATAAATACTATTATAGTATTTATTAAATTTTAATTTGTAAACCCGAAAATGTCACCATCAACTTAAAATAAATTTAGTTAAAGTTAGCCCATATGTGCCCCAGAGTATTTAAATCAAGGATGAGAGCCGGTTACAGATACAAAAAAGCCTGCTTAAAAAACAGGCTTTTTACTGACTAAATTTTCCAAAGGATACTAGCCCGATACGTTATCTAGGATAACCTACAGCGTTTTACAGCGTTAAACCAGGGTTAAGGTTGCCAGGTAAGGTGACTTTTTCCAGCTCAACCGATGCCACCGGATAGGCACAATAATCCGCCGCGTAAAAAGCACTGGCCCTGTGGTTACCACTTTCGCCTACGCCACCAAAGGGAGCCGCACCACTGGCACCGGTAATAGGGCGGTTCCAGTTTACGATACCGGCACGTATACGTTTGTAAAAATGCTGATACAAACCTTCGTTATCGGACAATAAACCAGCTGATAAACCAAAGCTGGTATTATTTGCCTGGGTAATCGCTTTGTCAAAGTCGCTGTAACGAATGACCTTTAACAACGGACCGAAGTGTTCTTCATCTGGCATGTTGTCTATTATGGCCGTGACATCCAAAATACCCGGGCTGACAAAACCTGACTCCGGGTCGAGGTGTTTAAGTTCGATCAGCGCTGTGGCACCCAATTCAATCAGTTGTTGCTGGGCCGTAACCATCATAGCCGCCGCCTGGCGGGAGATCATCGCCCCCATAAAGGGTTGTTCTTGGGCATCGTAATCGCCGACCTTGATATTCGCCGTGACCTCAAGCAAGCGGGCCAATATCTGGTCTCCCTGCTCGTTGTTTTCGATAAACAATTTACGAGCGCAGGTACAGCGCTGGCCAGATGTCACAAAGGCAGACTGAATGATGTCGTGTACGGTGGCATCAATGTCACTGACATCTTTTACCATAAGCGGGTTATTGCCGCCCATTTCCAAGGCCAGTATTTTTCCGGGATGGCCGGCAAATTGTTCATGTAATATCTTGCCGGTACGTGAACTACCGGTGAAGAATAAGCCGTCTAAATCCGGGTGGGCCGCTAAGGCTTTGCCTGTTTCCACTTCACCCTGGACCAGATTTAATACCCCGGCAGGTAAACCAGCTTGTTGCCACAGCTGTACGGTTTTTTCGGCTACCAGTGGGGTGAGATCGCTGGGTTTAAAAACCACACAGTTACCAGCCAACAAGGCGGGAACAATATGGCCATTGGGCAGGTGGCCCGGAAAATTGTAGGGGCCAAATACCGCAACCACACCGTGGGGTTTGTGGCGAATAAAGGCTCGGCCTACTGGCATCGCATTTTCGACCAGGCCAGTGCGTTCGTGATAGGCTTTCTCGGAAAGGGCAATTTTACCTATCATCGCGCCGACTTCGGTGGCGGTTTCCCATAATGGTTTACCTGTTTCACGGGCAATTGTCAGGGCCAGCATGTCTTTGTTTTCTGCCAACAGTTCGGCAAAACGTTTAACCACTGCCAAACGTTCAGTAAAAGCTAAATCGGCCCAGGCTAACGAAGCCCCACGAGCCGCTACGACCGCAAGGTTAACTTGTTCTTTGGAGGCGGATTTAGCTTGCCAAATAATGGTTTTTTTAGCCGGATCGACCGATTCAATCGGGTGGCCTTCACCTGGGAGCCATTTTCCGGCGATAAGATGTGTATTTTGTGTCATGGTTTAACCCTTAAATGTTGTCGGTGCGAAGCGAATGCTGTGGCCATTTTCTATTGCCAGTGAGTTGGCAGCGGCTTGGGAAATAAAGGCCAGATTGTTTGTTTCATCCACTGTCAATTTTGTCACGACGCCGCAAAAATCCGCGACTTTAGTGTTGATTACGAACTGCTCAGGACCTTGAGCCGCCTTTTCATCGTTGATTTCGATTGGCATTTTGCGACTGCACTGGGCGGTTCGAATATGTTTGAGGTTTGCTTCTACCGTTGGGCCGGCATCAAAAATATCCACATAACCTCGACAGCTAAAACCTTCTTGCTCAAGTAATTTAAGTGCTGGCTTGGTTTTGTCATGGACTTTGCCAATCACGGCCTGAGCTTCTGGGCTCAGGAGACTAACGTATATGGGGTATTTGGGCATCAGTTCGGCGATAAACTGCTTCTGGCCTATACCTGTCAAATAATCTGCCGTGGGGAAGTCCATGGAAAAGAAGTGTTCTTCCAACCATTGCCAAAAAGGCGACCGCCCAGTGTCATCACTGATCCCGCGCATTTCAGCAATAATGGTTTCGGCAAACCTATGTTGATGTTCCATCATAAACAAAAAACGAAACTTGGACAAAAAGCGGCCATTGGAGCCTTTGCGCGCCGATTCACGCAAAAACAAGGTACAAATCTCTGATACCCCGGTGTAATCATTACACAGGGTTAAAATATCGGCTGTGTTATATATATCCAGTTCTCGTGAGGCGTGCACCACTTTACTCAAATGATAATGGTAAAATGCGTCGTCTAAACCCACGCTTGAGGCGATGCCACTGGTGCCCACCACTTGGCCGGTATCCAGGTCCTCCATGACAAATAGATAACTTTCGTTGCCAGGGGCAGTGATATCCGAGGCAAAAGAGGCTTCAGACAACGTTATTTTGCTTTTCAGCAGCTCTTCATTGACCGGCAAGGAGGTAAACCCTATCCCGGATTCTTCTGCTATATCCAGCAACACAGGAAAATCACTGTGACGGATAGGACGAATAATATTCATGGGCGCTGACTCTTCTTTAGTGACTTAGCCGTTTACAACTTTAGCTACTGCGCGTTCGAACCGCGCTAAACCTTCCTGGATATCTGCATCAGGGATAATTAAAGAAGGAGCAAAACGAACCACATTAGCACCGGCGATCAGGCACATAAGTTTTTCATTGGCACTGGCCACCAAAAACTCACGTGAACGACCGGCAAACTTGTCATTTAAGGCACAACCTAACAACAAACCTTTGCCTCTGATTTCACTAAATACCTGATATTTATCGTTAATGCTTTTCAGTCCATCACGGAATAATTGTTCTTTGAGTTTCACGCCGTTTAATACCGCAGAGGTATTGACTATGTCCAATACCTGTTCGGCAACCGCACATGCCAGTGGGTTACCACCGTAAGTACTGCCATGGGTACCCACTTTCAAGTGTGCGGCGATCGCCGCAGTCGTCAGCATGGCTCCTATGGGGAACCCACCACCTAAGGCTTTTGCTGTGGTTAGGATGTCCGGGACAACGCCCAAACCCATATAGGCATATAACTCTCCTGTACGACCCATACCAGATTGCACTTCGTCGAAAATAAGCAGGGCTTGGTGCTGGTCACATAAGTCACGTACGCCTTGCACAAATGCTTGTGTCGGGCTAATGATCCCGCCTTCCCCTTGTAGAGGCTCCATCATTACAGCACAGGTTTTATCTGACATGATCGCCTTTAGGGCGTCCAGATCGTTGTAGTCGACGTGATCCACACCGCCAGGTTTGGGTCCGAATCCATCAGAATAGGCGGGTTGTCCACCCACTGTCACCGTAAAAAAGGTTCGACCGTGGAAACCTTGTTTAAAAGATATGATTTGATTTTTGTGCTCGCCATACTGCTCCAGTGCAAATCGACGAGCCAGTTTCAGGGCCGCTTCATTGGCTTCAGCGCCTGAATTGGCAAAATATACGCGCTCAGCGAAAGTCGCGTCAGTTAGTTTTTTTGCTAAACGCAATGCAGGCTCATTGGTCAATACATTGCTTAAATGCCAAAGCTTTTCACCTTGTTCTTTGAGCGTGGCAACCAACTGTGGGTGACAATGCCCTAATACGTTTACCGCTATACCGCCTGCGAAATCCAAATATTCATCGCCTGCCTGGTCCCAAATTCGTGATCCTAAACCGCGTACGGGGATCATTGCGGCGGGGTTGTAGTTAGGAACCATTACTTCGTCAAACAATTCGCGGGTAACTTGCATTTAGGTTATCTCCAAAATTTAGCTGCCAGAAGGCATAAAATAGTGGCACATTATTTCAGATAATAAACCGCTTGTCTGCATAGTGTTATCGGGTAAAGCCTTAATTTTAAAGGGCTTGTGTAAACTTGCACTAATAGTGAATAAGTATTTAAGTCGGGTTTATTCTTAAGTTCGGTGACCCGTGCTACTAGCACTCGTTATTATCATTGAAGGGGAAAAAATAGCCATCATGCACAGTGCATGAATATCTACACAAATAATTAACTTTTTGGTATCAATTTTCAGTTATCAAGTTCAAAGAGCGTAAATCTGTAGTTTTAAGTACTTCCAATGATCCCAAAGGCAGAGCAAAAACACGCAGATATTCCCTGGATTCTTCTTGATTGATCAGATTGTGATTTTTTAATATGCGATACTGGGCATAACCTCTGGCTTGTATTATCACCTTGCTCAAGCCCGTCAACTTTCCCAGACTCTGTTGTTGCCCTAACTGCTGCGCGGCGTCCTGAATAAACAACTGGCGGAGACCCATATGGGTGATAAGTCGCGCCGAAGTGGGGTCGGCGTACTTATCTAGTAGTTTAATGAGAAAGGCGCCGCTGGGCTCAAGCTTAGCCAGTGCCGCATGTTGTTTATGCTGGAATTTAGCATGGGCTAGTTTCATACTGTCAATCCGGATCTGATCAAACAGCCTGAAATACAGTTTTACCACTGCAATCTTTCCAAGAACCTGCAGCAGGCCTAAGGTAAAAGCAGAATTTTCTTCTATGGCGCTAAACACTGCCAGGCGCTTGCTAGCCATGGACGTGGCTATCGCTTGTTCCCAAATGCGATTTTTAATGCGGTGATAGGGATCGCTTATTTGCGGCAAGCAGCGCCTAACCGCTAGAAACGGTAGCACCATCTTTAGATTGTCAACGCCAAAAAAGCTTAACGCCACACGCAGGGTATTGGCGGTCAATATTCTACCTTTGCTATCTTTGCGCTGGTATTTAGGGGAATTGAGTAGTTTTATTAAATCTTTGTATAACCAGGGGATTTGCACCGCCAGCGCTTCAAGCCTGGAAATAGTGCAAGCTTTAACCGCCAGCAAGTCCAATAGCTCGCACATGACCGAATCTATCCCCAGTACTTTGTAAAAAAGGTTGTCAGTATCTTTGAGTGCTTCGACTAATTGTGCCTCGAGTGTGTGATGTAATTTCTCCAAGGTTGAGTCTAGATAAACTTGTTCTATTTGTTGAATGATCTTTTTATCGAGACGAGCCTGTTTTTCAACGGCCAGCAATTCTCGTTCGATAGCGACGCCTGGTTTTCTCAGCGGGTCAGTTTTTTCCGCCAATCGCTTTTTGATGGTCTTAAGATCAATAAAAAGCTGTTTATAACGTGCTTCGATTAGTCGGAAATTTTCCGCTTGTTGTGTCATTGAACGCTCAGGTGGCCCTTACTCAGTTGGCCTTAATTGGTTAAATAAGTCACATAAGTTGTACCGCATTTTAGGTGTACCACTAGTGACTGTTGTCAGCTTGTGATGCGTATAAAAAATTCTCCAAGATCTGCTTGCCACTGGTGCTAAGCAACGACTCTGGATGAAATTGCACACCGAAAATCGGAAAATGTTTATGCTCTATGGCCATCACCTCAGGAAGCTGTCCACCTTCATCGCACCAGGCACTGATGGTGAATTCCTCGGGTATGGTATCCCTGTGCAATAGTAGAGAATGGTATCGGGTCGCAACAAAGGGGCTAGTAACGTGCTTAAAAAGCGGTGTGGCACTGTGTGTTATGTTTGAGGTTTTACCATGTTTGATATTAGCAGCGCGGATCACCTTGGCGCCAAATACTTGGCCTATGGCCTGGTGACCTAAACACACGCCTAACATAGGTATAGAACCGGAAAATTCCTGGATCGCCGACAAAGTGATACCTGCGTCGTCCGGGGTACCTGGGCCGGGAGAAAACACCAAAAATCTCGGCGCCAGCAGGGTGATCTGCTGGCAAGTGATCTTGTCATTACGCACCACTTTTACTTTCTGGCCTAAAGCAACAAAATAGCGGGCCAGGTTGTGGGTAAAAGAATCGTAATTATCGATTAACAGCAGCATGCACAAATCATGTTGGCGGAGCAGCCGGAGAATATGTTCACGGGCGGGCAACAAATCCTATAGCTTCGTAGACCTTAACCAAGGTGATTTCTGCTCGGGCCCCGGCTTGTTCTGCGCCCACCGCCATGATGCGGTTCAGTTCAGCGCGATCATCACGTAGCTGTGCATATTTTTGCTGTATGGGTTCGAGTAAGGCGACTACCGCATCGGCTACATCGCCTTTTAAGTGCCCGTACATCTTGTTTTCATATTCTGGTACCAGTGATTCAATACTCTTGCCGGTTGCTCCGGCTAAAATGCCCAACAGATTGGACACCCCGGGTTTTTCCACCATATCGAAGTGGATCCGCGCATGTTCGTCGGAATCTGTCACGGCTCGTTTGATTTTTTTACTGATCTTTTTCGGGTCTTCTAACAATCCGACAAAGTTATTGGCATTGTCATCTGATTTGGACATTTTTTTGGTCGGATCTTGTAAGCTCATAACCCGGGCGCCGAATTGCGGGATGAAGGGTTGGGGAACCGTGAATACTGGTTGGTACAAATTGTTGAAACGCGTGGCGATATCGCGTGCCAGTTCCAGATGTTGTTTCTGATCGTCCCCCACCGGTACCTGATTGGCCTGGTAAAGTAAAATATCTGCCGCCATTAACGCCGGGTAGGTGTATAAACCGGCATTGATATTGGAAATGTTTTTAGCCGACTTATCTTTAAACTGAGTCATGCGATTGAGCTCACCCATCTGGGTATAACAATTCAATACCCAGCCCAATTGAGCGTGTTGCGGCACATGAGATTGAATAAAGATGGTGCTTTGCTGGGGATCGATACCACAGGCAATATAGAGGGCTAAACCGTCCAGGCAGGCCTCATATAAGGCCTTGGGATCTTGGCGCACGGTTATGGCATGCATGTCTACCAGCATATACAGGCAATCATGATCAGATTGCATATCAACCCACTGACGCAATGCTCCCATGTAATTACCAATGGTAAGTTGTCCTGAAGGCTGACAGCCGCTAAGTACGATAGGTTTGCTCATAATATTTTTTATCTATTTGGTTTGGTTAAACTGGGGTCATTAACTTTGGCTAATTCGTGGCGCATCTGTTTAATCACGTGGGCGTAATCGCCCTGGTTAAAAATAGCCGAGCCGGCAACAAACATATCTGCACCCGCCTCGGCAATGGCGCGAATGTTATCGACTTTTACACCACCGTCAATTTCTATTCTAATATTGTGGCCGCTGGCTTGGATCATTTGTTTAACCGTGCGCAATTTATCCAGAGTTTGGGGGATAAAAGCTTGGCCGCCAAAACCGGGATTGACCGACATCAACAATACATGATGCAATTTGTGCATAACATAAGTGAGGTGATCCACAGATGTGGCGGGATTAAGCACCAAACCCGGTTTGCAGCCAGCATCGAGAATCAAGCCAATGCTGCGGTCCACGTGTTTTGATGCCTCTGGATGAAAACTTATCAGGCTGGCCCCTGCCTCTGCAAAACTGCTGATCATGTCGTCTACAGGTTCAACCATCAAATGCACATCAATATCCGCCGTTACACCGTAGTCACGCAGAGCCTTACAAATCATCGGGCCTATGGTCAGATTAGGCACATAGTGATTGTCCATCACATCAAAATGGATAACATCGGCTCCCGCAGCCAATACCGCGTCTACTTCTTCACCAAGTCGGGCGAAATCAGCGGACAATATAGATGGAGCAATCAAATAGGGACGCATGGAAACCTCGACTTTAAAAAGCGCTACTCTACCGAAAAATTGCCCGAGACAAAAGCATCACGGACGCACTAAATAAGGGCGTGTGGGTCAACTTGGTGCAAAGTTGCACTGACAGTTAGCTGGTAGTATTGCGGCCTCTTCCGTGTCTTTAATAAAAAACAGCTTAATATCAAATGGTTACAAATATAGTCTTGGGGTTAGCCGGGAAAAAATTTTGCGGCATCAGTTTTGCGTAGGCATGAATAGAAAATAATAACAAATCGACAGAATTTACACATAACTGATTGAAAATATTAAAATTACAAACGGAGTCCACAAATGAAAACATTAAAAATTAGCGCCCTGGCTGGAGCAGTATTGGTTGCTGCAACTTTAAGTCAGCCTGCGTTTGCCGACGTTAGCGCCAATATTGGTGTCGTATCCCAGTACCATTTCCGCGGTATTCAGCAAACAACTGGAGCCTCTACTAGCGCGGGCTTGGATTATTCAGAAGGTGGTTTTTATGTTGGTACTTGGGCAGCTGATGTAGCCGATGGCTTAGAAGTTGATCTGTACGGCGGATATGGTATCGAGCTGGATAATGGTCTGTCGTTGGGTGTCGGCGCAACCACTTATCAATATACCGGTGATTTTGACTCAGCTTATAATGAAATTAACTTGAGCGCCGGCTTCGGCATGTTTAGCGTAGCTTACAGTATTGGTACTCAGGATGACGATGCTGGCCTTGAAATCGACGAGGCGGATTATACTTTCCTGGCAATCAGCGCTCAATACAATGGTTTTAGTGCGACCTTTGGTTCCTGGGGTGATGAATTCGATGGTGACTATGTTGAAGCCGCTTATGGCACCGAAATAGGTGGCTTTGATGTTGGCGTTGGGATAGTGATCAGTGGCCGTGATTTGGATGACGATGAAGCTATGTACTTTTCGTTGAGTAAATCCTTCGACCTATAACTTCACCTGCTAATTAATCTTCTACGCATACCGGGTATCGGCATACCGGGTATCGACATACCGGGTATCGAAAGATCCCCGGTATTTTTGTGCATATTTCCCGCAAATACTGACCTTTTTGCTCACTTATTGTGTAATATATTGACCTCATGTTGCGGTGAGTGGTCTGACAATCAGGATAAAATAAATTTTGAGCGGAGGTCTATGGGGTATAATGCAACAAAATATTTCAGCGGAGATAGAGCATGGACAGGAAGTTAAAAAGTGTAGTGAGTTTTGCTGCCTGCGCATTACTTGGGGTGCTGGCAATAGGACAAACTTCCACCCGTGAAGGCAGTGTGTTCTGTAGTTGCCCACAATCCGTCAGTTTTGATCATGGCCTACCCATGAGTCATCCTATTAATCGTTGCGCATCTCAGCAGGCAGATGAAATTAGTTGGGGGGGCTGGATTAAAGGGCAATCCGCCTCATATCAATTTCATTTTATTGATTTACTTGAGTTGCTTTCGCGTTATGCTGAGGAAACAGACGAACCTCAACCTGCAGCCTAAGAACCATGTCAAAATCAAAACCCAGTTTGTTGGATGTATTTAAGAGCGTAGCCGCAAGTGCCTTTGGGGTGCAAAGCGGTGCCAACCGTGAACGAGATTTCCAGCAACAGTCTGTTGTGCCCTACATAGTTGTTGGGGTGTTTTTTGTGATTGTCTTTATCGTTGTGTTGATGTTTGTGGTAGCTAGTGTCCTTCCAGACTAATTTATTTGCCATTAAGCAATGGCAAATAATACAAGGCTAATAATTCACTGACTTTCTTTCTGCCATTGCCCTTT
Source organism: Paraglaciecola sp. IT1134 (assembly GCF_058068185.1). Lineage (NCBI taxonomy): Bacteria > Pseudomonadati > Pseudomonadota > Gammaproteobacteria > Alteromonadales > Alteromonadaceae > Paraglaciecola > Paraglaciecola sp. IT1134. The sequence goes on from NZ_CM176486.1 coordinate 845,244, forward strand.
TGACTGATAAAACGACTCACCTGTAGTTCAGACAACTTCGCCTTATGATAGAGTCTGCGAGTATCCTCGGTATCGTGGTTACTGAGCAAAACCGGGATCTGTCGTTTAAAAGCCGTGCTCGCTGCTATCTCAGCCAGGTTTGCCTGTTCCGCCAACGAAAAGCCACTTTTTGCATAGCTGTTAAAGTTTGCAGTTTTGCTGATCGGGGCATAAGGCGGATCGCAATAGATTACTGAACCTTTACGGGCACGACTGAATACTTTCTCATAAGATTCACACACAAATACCGCACGCCTGGATTTTTCCGCGAAGAAGTACAATTCTTCCCGGGGGAAATAGGGAGATTTGTATTTGCCAAAGGGCACATTAAAAATCCCGGACAGATTGTAACGGCATAAACCATTGTAGCCAAAACGATTGAGGTACAAAAATAGCACCGCACGGTGATAAATATCACAGCTGGCATTGAACTCTGCGCGCAGGGCATAATAACGTTCAGCACAGTTATTTTGTGCAGTAAAAAGTTTGGCACTATCGAGAATATAATTATCCGGTTGGGTCTGCAGTATTTTATACAGATTGATCAAATCCGGATTGATATCATTCAGTAAATAGCTAGGGTAATCACTGTTCAAAAAAACCGAACCTGCTCCCACGAAGGGTTCAATCAACTTTTTGGCAGCGGGCAGGTGCGCGTTGATTTGCTCGACGAGTCGGTATTTTCCGCCGGCCCATTTCAAAAAGGCCCTGTTTTTCTTTTCGGTCATTGAGGATTCTTGTCAGGCCGGATTTGGCAAAGCCGGGATTGTAACCAGCTATGCCAAAAACAACAATTAGCTTAGGGTTTTTATTATGGGTTTCTTATTTCTTGCTGCATTTTATCCACATTTTTGGGAAAAGGTGTGGTTTGGCGCATGCTCTTGGGTAACGATCCTCCAGCTTGAACGGCGCCGCCCAGGGATGGATAATAGCTATTGTTGAGCAATACATACCAATCGTTGCCATAACGCCGGGTTTTATAGATCCAAACATGGTCAGCGAGTTGATTGCTCTTTATATAGTCATCCATTGCCTGAGGGCTTCCCAAACCGATAACTTGCAATACATAACCACTTGGCTTCAACGCCAATAAAGTTCGTTCATTGTACCGATACGATGGCCCAGCCACACTGCTTACAGTTTGTTTTGGCGGCTTTATTTGCGGGGCAATTTTTGGACCTACACCAAGATTGAGCTTAGTGTTTTTAGGCAAGACTTGTTCCGCCACCGCTTGTTCAATATAGGGTTTTGGCAGTGCACCAACTTGTACGATTGCCTGATCTTCTGGGACCCGCTCACTGGCGGGCTTTTGTACGCCTGGCGTAGCTGTTGAGCGTTCAGCTGAAGGGACCTCTGGTGCGGCTTCTTGTGTCTGGATGCCTGGATCTTTTGAAGTCGCATTCGCAGGTCGGCGCGGAGCTTTGGTTTGATCAATTCTGGCTGACTCACTTTGCCATGAACTCACCAGGGCATCCCTAGTGGAGACTGCCTCAGTGGAGACTGCCTGGGCGGGTACGGGAGCCACACTGCGACTATGGGGCTTATTATCCTCTGGCGGTATGTTGACCGGGATAACTGCAGGTTTAGCTGGGTCAGCTTCATGTTCAGGGCTAAGGTCAGTAGAGTTGGATACAGCGTCATCCTTCAGTGCCAGTATTTTATCTGGAAATTGTGGATATTGAACCAGTAACAGCGCTGCAAAAATAGACACAAATACTAAGCCGGTCAGGGCTAGAAACCAGGGGCGATGTAACAGCGTTTTAGTTGCCAATGCGGATGAAGGCTCACGGTTGAGCAGGCGCTGGGCAAATGCCTGACGTTTTTGGCTGATCATTTGCTCTAATTCAGAACCCTGTGCCGCTGTCTCAGGGGGGCACATGCTGAACACGATGGGTCGGTTAGCATCGTCGATGGTGAGCAGACTCTTAGCGTCATCAGCCCAGCTACCTTCCCCAAACAGCAATACATTGACGTTTTGCTCGGGAAATTTTTGCTGGTTTGACAACACCAATTGCCAACATTCCTGGAGCACATTGGGTGGTATGTTTTGGGCGTGTAAAACGCAGATCAACACAGACTCTGTGAATTGGGAAAGGGGGGAAAGCATGTCTTGTACTGGCTGACGGCCATGATGTTGTTGGGTGCCTAACAATTGCTGCGCTAGTTGTTGGCGAAAATCATCCGCTTGCATATTCTCCTTTGCACTGATCACGGCGACGTCCGCGCTTTCAGCTTGCACAGCCAGAAGATGCTCAATGATTTGTGACTGGCCCGTGGTCTGATGCCCAGTGTTGATAAAAATCAACTGGGACGAATAACTGATTAAATGATCCAGTCGTTTGTGCAGGTCAGATGTTGGCAACGGCTAATCTCGCTAGTAGGTATGTTCCCATAGGAGCTAACCTAATAACTCACGCAGCAAGTCTTCAGATAGCTCGTGGGTCACAATTGCTTTACCTATGCCCTGGGGAATAACAAAATTTAGTTTGCCGGCCTGGACCTTTTTGTCATGCACCATGTGCTGCAAAAAGGTGTCGTAGTTCATGGCGGCCGGAGGGCATACAGGTAATGAGAATGCGCCTAATAAAGCTTCAATTCGTGCCAGTTCTTCAGGGCTTAACCAGCCTTTTTTAAGTGCTGCGCCACTAGCCAATACCATACCTGCGGATACGGCCTCACCATGCAACCAATTACCGTAACCTTGTTCAGCTTCAATCGCGTGGCCAAAGGTATGACCCAGATTAAGTAAGGCGCGCAATCCAGATTCACGTTCGTCAATGGCAACTATTTCTGCTTTGATTTCGCAGCAGCGTTTAATGGCGTATTGCAGACTAGGCATATCTTGGTCTTTAAGCAGGGATTGACTGTCTTCCAACCAGCTAAAAAATGCCTGGTCGTAAATGATCCCATATTTTATCACCTCAGCCATACCCGCGGAAAATTCTCTCGCTGGCAAGGTTTCCAGGGTGCTAGGGTCGATAAACACGGCTTTGGGCTGATAAAAGGCCCCAATCATGTTTTTGCCCAGAGGATGGTTAACCGCAGTCTTACCGCCCACAGAAGAATCTACCTGGGAGAGCAAGGTGGTAGGTATCTGAATAAAAGGCATACCCCGTTGAAAACTGGCGGCCACAAAACCGGTTAGATCGCCGACCACACCTCCGCCAAGCGCGATTAGGGTGGTATCCCTGGCCGCTGACATTTTCAGTAGTTCGGTGATCACCAGTTCAAAACTATGCAGGTTTTTGTGTTGCTCACCGTCTGGGATGATGATTTTTTGAATCTTCACACCTGGCAGATTATCAATAATCAATTGGCTATAGAGGGGATCCACCACATCATTAGTGACGAGTACCGCCTGGTTAGTGGTGATATAACTCGATAATTGATTGGACTGGTTAAGCAAGTCTGGTTGGATAAAGATAGGGTAGCTACGCTCACCCAACTTTACTGTTAATGTTGTCATAAGCGCAGCCCGTTCGAGGTGGAAATAAAATATCAGATATTACAGATTGATTTTCTCAATGATCTGGTTTGCCACAGCTCTGGCACTTTGTTCATCTGTATCAACGACATAATCCGCAGCATCCTCGTACATGGGATTACGTTCTTCGGCAAGTTTGCGCAATACTGATTCAGGATCATCATTTTGCAATAGCGGACGTCGTTTATCACGTTGGGTACGGGCCACTTGCTTATCTATGGTGGTTTGTAAATAGACGACTATGCCGCGAGCCGACAAGCGATTACGCACCGCTTTACTCACTACCGAACCGCCGCCTGTAGCTAATACTATGCCCTGCTTGTCGGTCAAGTCATTGATAACTGATTCTTCCCGAGCGCGAAAACCATCTTCACCCTCTAAATCGAAGATCCAGGCTATATCGGCGCCGGTGCGCTTTTCTATTTCTTGATCTGAGTCATAAAACTCTAAATGAAGTTCGTCTGCGAGGTGTCTGCCAATAGTGCTTTTACCTGCACCCATTGGACCTATTAAAAAGATATTACGTTTTTCAGCCATTTTTGCTTAGTTCACAATTTTGTTTATTTCAGGGGTAGAAATCTATTATCGCGGCTACCCTTCAATGGATTAACCTGACCTCGTTGAAATTTCGAGGGCGGGATTATCTCAGCTTTACCCTGAATTTTGCAAGCTTTGTTAATCCAAGGGCAAATTAAAATGCATTTTGCCGCTTTGGCGCAGGAAAATATGCTGCGTTAAACAACTTATTTAAGCTTGGGGGATCAGCCTTAAGGTCATTGTATACCTATGTTTTCGATAAGTATCTTAGGGGTGACAAATATCAGTAATTCGCGTTTTTCATTAAGCACTGAAGTATTTTTAAATAAATGTCCGAGTACGGGGATATCACCAAAAAACGGTACTTTGACAACATCATCGGTACTGGTTTGTTGGAAAATGCCCCCTAACACTATGGTTTCACCATTTTCCACAAGTACCTGGGTACTGATTTCTTGAGTATCGATAGCGATGGCTGGACCGGTTGAGGTTTGCACGGTTTCTCCTCGAGTATCCTGGGTGACAACCAAGTCCAAAATAATTCGGTTGTCCGGGGTAATGTGTGGTGTGACCTTGAGGCTCAGCACCGCTTTTTTAAATTCCACTGAAGTTGCCCCGCTAGACGTGGCTTGCACATAGGGGATTTCCGTACCTTGCTCAATATAGGCTTCATGCTGGTTGGCTACGGTAATGCGTGGGCTGGCGATGATTTCGCCTTTATTTTCAGACTCCAAAGCGGATAACTCCAAATCCAAAATGGTGCCATCTACCAGGCGTGCTATTTGCAGGCCGATGCGACCGGCCGGATTAGTCACGGGTAAATTGACATTTAATCGATCGTCAATACTGGGCACAGTGCCACTGGCTATGCCGTCAGCCCCAGCCAAAGATCCGGATATGCCGGTGTTATCACGTTTATCACTAAAGCCCCATCTTACCCCGAGCTGCTCGCCAGCGTTGTCTCGCACTGTCACCATGCGGGATTCTATTAGGACTTGCTTCACGGGAATATCCAGGGCCACCACCATGGCCCGAGCTTCGTCTATTGATGCCTGGGTATCACGCAATAATAGTGTATTGGTACGTTCATCCACAGCTACTGTGCCACGGGGGCTTAAGATACTGCTATCCCCGTTTTTCAGAATATTGGCAATATCCAGTGCCTTGGCGTAGTTAATTTGCATGTTAACGGATTTCACCGGGGCAAGCTGGGCGACCTGCTGACGGGATTGTAATTGTTGGGTTTCCCGGGCCGCCAATTCTTCCGAGGGGGCAATCAATAAAATATTACCTTCCAGACGTTTATCCAGGCCTTTTATCTTGAGGATCATATCCAGAGCCTGATCCCAGGGCACCCCGCTTAAACTGACAGTGACATTGCCGCGTACTGTATCGGTAGTGACCAGGTTGAAGCCATTTACCTGGGCGATGATTTGCAACACTTTGCGTACCGGCACATCCTGAAAGTCCAGGGAAATGGCTTCGCCGCTAAAATTATTTTCGGCGGTTTTTTGCGTCTCATCGACTTTGTTTATTTCTATGACGAGGCGGTTGCCGCTCTTTTGTTGCTTGAAGATCGTATCCCCCATGAGGGTAAACTCGACCAGGGTGGCGGCGGGAAGTTGAAAGGTTTCAATCAATTTGACCGGCGTGGCAAAATCTTCCACGTTGAGAGTAAACAATTGCTCATCCGCCAGTTTAGTTTTAGGCAAGGTGATGCGCAATTTATGTTGGGATTCCACCAGTTCAATTTGATAACCGTCATTGTCAAACACTAATGTGGTTGCAGCCCCGTCGTTGTCCACACGTTTAAATTGGATATCCTGTAGCTGGCTAGTGAAAGTGGTCTGACTGGCCGAGGCGGTATCGATAAGCACAGGCGAGGTTTCCTGAGCATAGGCCGCCACGTGCACCCAAGATAATATCCCCAAGACTAGATAAGGGCTTAAATTTGGCAGCGAAGTGCTGAGTTTGCTGAAAACGTGACGCTTAGACATTATTTTCTCCTGTCTTTGCAAGCATGCTCAATTGGGCCTGTTTTTTCTGCCAACACCCTGTGCCATCCGGTAACATTTCACTGTATGCAACAGTGCCATTTTTTTGGATAGCGGTGATCCTGCCAAAAAAGAGTCCGAGGTAATCTCCGACTGTTGCTTTGTGTAGGTTACCGTCGTTAGTCTGGATCAGGGTCCAGTTTTTATTATTGCTCGTGAACATGCCGATCACTTGCATGGCATCTGCCCCGTACTTTTCTAATGTTTGTTTGCTGTGGGCAAAATCCGGTTGTGGGCAGTTTTTTTGTTGCACAGGTGCCTGAGTCTGCTGGGCGTTATTCAGCCGTTGAAACGGACTGCGTAGCGTGTTGGCAGAGTAGGTAAAGGCAGGTGAGGTAGTAAACTGTGGGTAGGGCTCTATTTGCACCGGGGTATTTTGCTTTACCTCAGCTATGTATTTTTCCAGGTCGTTCATCTGAGGGTTACAGCCAACCAAAAACACTAGGGTCACAACCAAATACATGGATTTCATGGTGCTTGCCCCCCTTGCTGCTCTGCTTGGTCGGTACGGTAGGTTTTTGCCCCCAACGTTAATTTCAAGGTGGACAGCTCCTGGCTAACCGCAAAGTCGTGTACTGTCACTATGCGCGGTAGAGCCGCAATATCGGATACAAACTGGCCAAAATCGTGGTAACTACCTGTCACCTCAATCTGGATTGGCAGTTCGGTATAAAACTCTTTGGGCACCTCTTTTTGCCAGTTGAGTAACCTGAATGTCAGGCCTGCCGAAGTGCCCACAAAGGTAATGTCGTCCAGCAGACCTGGGGTTTCATTGCTGTTGGGCAGAGATTTTAACATGGACGAAAAATCTTGCTGAAGCTGGCTTAATTGCTCTTCATAAGCTCCAAGGTTGACCGCAATACGGTATTTGGCTTGATAATTTTGTTTCAGGGTTTGCTCTTCAAGCTGGACCTTGTCCAGGATCGGCAACTTGTCTTTAACCAGTCCATAGTAGCCGCCCACCAAAGCAATAATAGCCACAAATAACGCCACTAGACTTTTGATTTCAAAAGGCCAGATAGCCACTTGTTCGAAATCTAAATCGTTAATTTCTTTTAGCTTGTTAAAATCAAACTTCATTTTTTAACCGCCCCGGGTTGCACTGAAAAATCCGGCGCCACTAAGGGACTGATGTCAAAAGTGAGTTTGAAGTCACTGACCGCATCTGAGGCGGAGGTGTCGGCGACTATGGAGGATAAATCCCCGCTGCTAAATACCTCAGACTCATCTAGTTTACGCATAAAATCTGCCAAGCGGTTGTTCGAATCGCTGATCCCCAGCACTTCTACGTGGTTACCCGAGCGAGAAAAGCTGCCGAAAGACACACCATTGGGCACCAGACGTACAAGTTCGTCCAAAACTATAGGGGCAGCATTACGACTGACTTCTAACTGCTCAATGAGCGCCATACGTTGCTCAATGGCCTGTTTACGCTGCTGAATATCCTTGATCTGGACTATTTGTTGGTCAACTATGCTAATTTCATGCTCAAGGTAAAGATTTCGACTTTTTTGTTCGGCAATGAGATTGTCCATTACCATACCAGCGGCGAACATCAGGCCTACCATCGCCAGCGCCAGGGCCACTAACATGGTCAGATAATTCTTTTTTTGCCGTTGGCGTAATGCTTCTCGCCAGGGCAGCAAGTTTATATGTGACAAGAATTAAGGCTCCGGGTGGCCAGGCCTGCTGCGATAGCGAAATGGGGAGAGAGTTCGGCCAAGGGCTGGTTAGTTTGTGCGTTAGTGGTCATGTTGGCCAGCGGGTTAAATACAGCTACATCCATACCCAATTCCTGTTCTAAATCGGTGTTTATGCCGGCGAGATTACTCGCCCCGCCGCTGATCCATAATTGTGTGGGCCGCGGAAGATGGGTGGTGGTGACATACATCTGTATGGCACGGCTAATATGCTGTTGCAGGTTTGCCAGAAACACAGGGTAACAGTCTTGACGCCAGTTAGCAGGTAAATTACCCGCGAGCATTTGTTGTTCGGTGATGTTGCGGTCCTGGTTATAAGTGATACATATTTCTTGGACCAGGCTATCTATGCCGAAGTTGTGATCCTTGTTGTATACCACTTCGGAATTTTTCAGAGCGCAAAATTGCAGTTGTGATGCACCAATATTAATGCAGCACTGGATTTGTGCTGATGCTGCGTCAGTTGTTTGCCGGGAAAAGTAACTCATCGCCGTGCCCAAGGCGTAGGTTTCGATATCTACCACTTTTGCTTCATAACCGACTTCGCCGAGCAGGGTTATGCGTCCGTCGACCGTATCTTTGTGGGTAGCACTGAGCAACACTTCAACTTTGTTGGGGTAATTTTGACTGATGCCAAGTTCTTCAAAATCCACATATACATCTTCCAGCGGATAGGGGATCAAGCTGTCGGCTTCGATTTCTATCTGGCTTTCAAGCTCAGCGTCTGACTGGTCCGGATCCATATAGGCCACCTTAGTGATGACTGACGCGCCGGAAACCGCTATGGCCACGTTTTTTACTTTGCTTTTTAAGGCCAGTTTGACTTTTTTCAGGGCATTACTGACGGCTTCGAAATCTTTAATTTCCCGCTCGGAAAACGCATTACCATTTATCGGTTCACAGGCCGTGGCCAATACTGTGTATTGTTCCTGATGTAGTTCAAGCAAAAGTGCTTTAACATAGCGGGTGCCGATGTCTAGTCCTATCATCTGCTGTGGCTTTTTAGCCAAAAGTTTTTTAAACATTGAGGATCCCGGCGCCGTAATACAAAATTAACATTTTGCTATTATTGCTTAAATTTTATTTATTTATGGTTCTTATAACGGTACTTAGGTATAAAATATGAGTTATTTCTTGCAACCTGTCTCGGTAATATTGTTTTGGTGAAGTTTTTAAAGTCCGCATTACTCGTTTTATTTTTATCATGCCTACTCGGTATTTTAGCAACCTTAGCCCTGTATTTTTATATGAAACCTGAGCTGCCCAGTGTCAACATGCTCAAAGATGTTCGTCTGCAAACACCTATGCGTGTTTATACCCAAGACGGCAAATTAATCTCCCAGTTTGGCCTGAAAAGGCGTATTCCGCTAACTATAAACGATGTTCCCCAGGATCTCATCAACGCAGTTCTGGCCACAGAGGACAGCCGCTTCTATCAGCATCCGGGCATCGATCCTATTGGTATGGCTCGTGCAGTGATTAATCTGATCCTTACCGGAGAAAAAGGCCAAGGGGGCAGCACCCTGACCATGCAACTGGCGCGAGGATTCTTTTTAAGCCGGGACAAAACCTATATCCGCAAGATCAAAGAAATCTTTATTGCCTGGCATATAGAACAATTGCTGAGTAAACAGGAAATTCTCGAATTGTATTTGAACAAGGTGGAACTTGGCCACAGGTCTTATGGTTTTGGAGCCGCGGCGCAAGTATATTATGGCAAAACCGTAAAAGAACTGACCTTGGCGCAAATCGCGACTATTGCCGGACTTCCCCAGGCGCCCTCAGTGCTCAATCCCATCAGTCGCCCGGATCGTTCATTAATCAGACGACGAGTTGTCTTATTACGTATGCTGGACGAAAACTATATTACTCGGGCGCAATTCGATGAAGCTGCAGCCGCGCCAGTCACCGCGAAAAAACATGGCGCCGAAATTGAGTTTGAAGCCCCCTATTTAGCCGATCTGATATGGAATGAAATGGTCCAGTTGTATGGCAAGGATGAAGCGGAAACTGGTGGTTATCAGGTCTACGCCACCGTATCTTCAGATATCCAACAGGCAGCCCAGCAAGCGGTGCAACGTAACTTACATGATTATGATGAGCGCCATGGCTATCGTGGTCCGCTTGAGCAATTGTGGGAAATCCCGGACGTGCCAGTCAGCATTGAGCAGGGGAGCTCAGCCATATCAAAACCTGCCAGTGAGCCTTGGGAAGAGCAAAAAATGCTTGCTTATCTGCAAAATTATCAAACTTTCGAAACGCTGCATCCGGCTATTGTGGTTAAGGTTAACGAACAGGATATCCGTATCTTTACCCGTCAGGGAGACTACCGAGTGATCGACTGGGATGGGTTAGATTGGGCTCGGCCTTATATTAGCGATACGAGGCAGGGGGCTGATCCAGAGGTTGCCGGTGATATCTTAACCGAAGGTGCGCTTATACTTCTGCGCCAGCGGGAAGATGACAACCATTGGCAGCTCAGCCAATACCCGGATGCCAGTAGTGCACTTATTGCCTTAAATCCCCATAACGGCGCCGTGCAAGCCGTGGTTGGCGGTTACAGCTTTTACCAAAGTCAGTTCAATCGCGCCACCCAGGCTAAACGCCAGGTCGGGTCCAACATTAAACCCTTTATTTATTCTTCTGCGTTGGCCCATGGTTATACCGTGGCCAGCGTGATCAACGATGCGCCGATAAGTCAGTGGGAAAAAGGTTCGGGAGATGCTTGGCGTCCGGAAAACTCGCCGCCAGAATACGATGGGCCGATTCGCATGAGGGTCGCCCTGGGCAAATCTAAAAATGTGGTTTCGGTGCGTCTGTCACGGGCAGTTGGATTAAACAACGTGGTGCAATATCTGACACGTTTTGGCTTCAATTTAGGGGATATACCCAAAGATGAAACCCTGTCTTTGGGGTCGGGATCCCATACCCCGTTAGAAGTCGTTACGGGCATGTCGGTGATAGCCAACGGCGGCTTTTTAATTCAGCCCTATTTTATCCAGCGTATTGAAGATGATTATGGCCTAGTTCTGTGGCGGGCCAATCCGACTAACGCCTGTGATCCCTGTCAGGCTCAGCAGGCTGAGCATGAACCATCAATAGATGAATTAGAAATGGACGTTGAAGCTAGGCTTGCCGCCGAGTTCAGTGGCAGCGGTATGACCCAGCCAGCCGCTAAACTTATTCCCCAGGCCCCGCGCGTGATTGCAGAGGATAACGCATTTTTAGTGGCAGACATGATGCGTACAGCTCTTAAAACTAATGGAAACTGGAACAAAAAGACTTATTGGCAGGGCACGGGCTGGCGGGCTAGTAATTTGCTCAAACGCGGAGATATATCTGGTAAAACCGGTACCACCAATGACTCCCGGGATACCTGGTTTAGTGGCTTTACCAATGATTTAGTCGCCACAGTGTGGGTTGGCTTTGATGACATGAGTCGCACCTTGGGCCGTGCCAGCCGTAATCAGAACTTAATTAACAAAAACCCGCAAAAATTTAATTATATCGGTAATGCCATGATAGGCGGCGAAGACGGTGCTAAGGCCGCAGAGCCAGCCTGGATCCGTTTTATGCAAAAAGCTCTGGATGGAGTACCGGAGAAAAAACGTCCCATGCCGACCAATATCATCAGTACACGTATAGATGGTGAAACAGGCAAATTAACCCAGCGCACGGATCATACTTCTTTATTCGAATATTTCAGCCAGGGCAGTGCGCCAAAAAATTATGTGAGCGATAGTGAATTTTTTGACCCTGCAGAGGATGTTGAGCAAGACAGCAAACCAGTTGAAGACATTTTTTAGGGCATGATAACCCGCTGGATGCCCTCCCGTGCCTAATGTGTGTTTTTGGGCACGGCTATAGCGCCAAATAATTAGAAATTTTCTCGGTTGCACAGGCATCCACATCAAACAGGACATTGAGTTATGACTACCCAAACGCCGAAAAGCGCGTTGTATATCCCCCATGCGGGCCCATCTTTGTTAGAGACCCCACTGCTGAATAAAGGCAGTGCGTTTAGTGCCCAAGAACGTGTAGCTTTTAACTTAACCGGACTTATTCCACCGCGTTACGAGTCGATTGAAGAGCAGGTAGGCCGGGCCTACATGCAGTATTCTAGTTTCAAGGAGCCGATCAACAAACACATCTATTTGCGGGCTATTCAAGATAATAACGAAACCCTGTATTACCGGCTTATCCAGCAACATATAGACGAAATGATGCCGATTATCTATACCCCTACAGTGGGGGATGCCTGTGAGCAATTTTCGGATATCTATCGCAGCTCCCGGGGATTGTTCATTTCCTATTCAGAACGCCATCAGATGGATGACATCATTCGTAACGCCACCAAGCGCAAGGTCAAGGTCATAGTGGTCACCGACGGTGAACGGATCCTGGGGCTGGGTGATCAGGGCATAGGCGGCATGGGGATCCCCATCGGCAAGTTATCTCTGTATACCGCTTGTGGCGGCATCAGCCCAGCCTATACCTTACCTGTGATGCTGGATGTGGGCACCAATAACGAGAAATTGCTCAATGATCCTATGTACATGGGGGCCCGACATAAACGTATTGGCCAAGCCGAATATGACGAGTTTGTCGACCTGTTCATCAAAGCGGTTGTTAAGCGTTGGCCGGAAGTGATGCTACAATTTGAAGATTTTGCCCAGCCCAATGCCATGCCACTATTGGAAAGATACCGGGATAAAATTTGTTGTTTCAACGACGATATTCAGGGTACGGCGTCGGTGACAGTGGGGACTTTGTTAGCGGCTTGTAAAAGTAAAAATGTTAAATTGAGCGACCAAAGGGTTGTCTTCGTTGGTGCCGGTTCCGCAGGCTGCGGCATTGCCGAGCAAATCATTATGCAGATGCGTAGTGAGGGCATATCCGAGTCACAGGCTCGCAGCCAGGTGTTTATGGTGGATCGTTTTGGCCTGGTTAGCCAAGATATGCAGGGTTTGCGCGACTTCCAGTTGCGTTTAGCCCAGCCCACAGATATTCAGTGGCAGATAGCAGGGCAATATGCATCTCTGGTCGAAGTGGTGAATAACGTTAAACCCAGTATTTTGGTCGGGGTCTCTGGCCAGGCGGGATTGTTCACCGAGCAGGTAATCCGCGATATGAAACGCCATTGCAGCTTACCTATCATCTTTCCCTTGAGTAATCCGTCACGTCAGGTGGAAGCGACTCCTGACCAAGTGATTGAATGGACAGGCGGTGAGGTAATTGTTGCCACCGGTAGCCCATTTAATCCGGTTGTATTCCAAGGAAAAATCTATCCCATTGCCCAATGTAATAACAGTTATATCTTCCCGGGTGTTGGCTTGGGGGTGCTGGCCGCCAAGGCAAGTCTGATCAGTGATGAAATGTTAATGGCGTGCAGTGCGGCGCTGGCTAATGCATCGCCTTTGGCCAATGGTACAGGCAGTGAGTTATTACCTCCCCTTAGATGCATTGCCGAACTGAGTAAAAAAATCGCTTTCGATGTAGGTAAGGTCGCCCAGAAACAAGGCCTAGCTCTGGAGGTCAGCGATGAAATATTGCAAGACAGAATAGACGCTAACTTTTGGAAACCTGAATACCGCCCCTACAAACGCGTCAGTATTTAACTTATTAGTGCACGGCGCGACGAGTTTACCCCACTGCTGCTAGCCACTGGCAGTGGGGTTTTACCCTCAACCGGTTAAAGCGGATTGTATGTTTTGTCTAACCTGCGTAGAATCCCGCTCCGGAGTTGGCCAGGCAATCGCTGCTTATTGGGCATGGTTACGTAAGTAACTGCGCGTTAATAGGGGGAGGAAAGTCCGGGCTCCATAGGGCAGGGTGCCAGGTAATGCCTGGGCGGCGCAAGCCGACGACAAGTGCAGCAGAGAGAAGACCGCCTAAGCGCGTAAGCGCCGGTAAGGGTGAAAGGGTGCGGTAAGAGCGCACCGCACCGCTGGCAACAGTGTGTGGCAAGGTAAACTCCACCCGGAGCAAGACCAAATAGGATCTCGTATGGCGTGGCCCACGTTGAGATCGGGTGTGTTGCTTGAGCCAGTGAGTGATTGCTGGCCTAGATGAATGATTGTCCTCGACAGAACCCGGCTTATCGGCCAGCTCCACCTCTATCTATCAACCGCCTGTCATGCAGGCGGTTGATTTTTGTTTGCCCAGCGAAGCTGGCAAACCCGTCCACTTGAAAGATAGTGGAGTCACCCTGACTAAGGGGAAGATAATCTGAATGGCAAGTGCGCCACTGGCTAACGGTGGGGTGTGAAGGAAGCCATAGGAAGTTAGAGGTACACAACTAACCGTAACCTGTTTCGGCGGTATTGGTGGGTAAGCGTCCAAAATAGCGCGAAGCCCAATACTTAGTCAGACCAATGCTGTGATTGAGGGTGGGATTTCTAACAGGGAGTCAGTGCAGTAACTGGGGAAGCCTGGCATCTAAACTTACTGTAAGTAAGTGGTCTAAATTCAAGGGGAAACCCAAGGTTTATGGTCGGTGTGAGGTGGCAGATGAACCCGTAGTAGTGAGTAAGGCTAGGCCGATGAAAGCCAGTAATGGTGTGGAGGATAAAACCAAGCCGACTATCAGCAGTGTGTCTGGTAGGGTCAATTTTAGCCAAAAGCTTCAATTGATTGCGAAGGGGGGAAGTATTCTTTAAGCGTATGAAAGACGAGGAATTTAGTTTATCGGCTCACAAGTGTTTCGACGGAAACAGCCAAGACATGACGGCCAAGCAGGAATGTGGACGCTGAGAATAGAAGGGCGAGCAAGGGAGTAATGACCGACCGCTTAGGCAGATTGCCAATAGGCTAGCACACCTAATGTCATCATAAAGGATCCACCGATAAGCAAAATAACACGAACCGACATACCGCAAGCAAAGGTAGGAAATGACAGTTTACTACAGCTTGTACGGACAATTGTTAGATATCAACAACCTGTACAAGGGATTCAAAAAAGTGAAAGCTGCTAAAGGAGCGGCCGGAATAGATGGGCAGTCCGTAGGCGCATTCGCTCTGAATTTAGAAGCAAACTTGAAACAACTGCAACTTGAACTGCAAACCAAGCAATATCGAGCGCAGCCAGTCAAGCGGGTAGAAATACCTAAAGACGACGGCAGTATAAGAATGCTTGGTATTCCCGCAGTTAGAGATCGTATAGTGCAACAAACCCTATTGAACATTATCCAACCGATATTCGACATCGATTTTCACCCATCAAGTTATGGGTACAGGCCGAAACGAAGCTGTCATGACGCTATCAGCAAAGCGACGGTGTTTATACGTAAATATCATCGTGACTGGGTTGTCGACATGGACTTGTCCAAGTGTTTTGACTTACTGGATCACGAGTTAATTCTCAGCAGTGTTAAACGCAAAGTGACAGACGGTAGCATTTTGAAGCTGATTAATCAGTTCTTGAAAAGTGGGGTAATGATAGGCAATCACTGGGAAGTGAGTCAGGTAGGAAGTCCTCAAGGCGGAGTAATCAGCCCTTTGTTGGCTAATATCTACCTAGATGCTTTTGATCAAGAAATGAAACGACGAAATCACCGAATAGTGAGATACGCCGATGATATATTGATCTTGTGTGGCACGGAAAAAGCAGCACAAAAGGCATTACAGACAGCGACTCAGATACTCGAAAAAGACTTGAAGTTAACCGTCAATCAGAAGAAGACGCATATTGCTCATAGTGGCAAAGGAGTCAAATTCTTAGGAGTCGAGATAGGTAGCCAATGGACACGGATACAAGCATCGAAACTCACAGGTTTTAAACAGAAAGTTAAGCAATTAACCAAACGTAATGGCGGGATAAATTTAGCTGAAGTGATAAAAAGGCTAAACCCTGTGATACGAGGTTTTGTGAATTATTTTAGTATCGCCCATTGTAAACGAGAGTTGCAAGCCTTGGCAGGGTGGATAAGACGAAGATTAAGGGCAATCCAGTTGAGGTTGTGGAAAACGCCATTAAGGCTACATCGACGACTAAAACAGCTAAAGTACAAACCACCGTTTAAGCTAATACAGATGAACACGTGGCGCAGTGCAGCCAGCCCTTTATCGAGTTATGCCATGCCCAATCAATGGTTTGTAGAGCTTGGTTTATATTCAATAGAAGACGTCAGGACAGGATGGCTTGCTTCATCAGTTACTAGGAAGTAACGGATGAAAAGTGAAGAATACAGGAGCCGTATACGAGGTCCGTACGTACGGTTCTGTGAGAGGGATGAGGCATAAGTCTCACCCTACTCGATTTTGGGTTAAATACAACGACCCCGCAGAGTCACTAAAAAAACAGCACTTGCTGTCCCCGTATCCCTACAACCTGTGACTGACACTCTCTATAACCCAAACTTACTCGCTAGCGAACATTCTCAGTCATTATTGATAATTCGCTGGTTATTAATAAATCGTCTTCACCTTGAAGAAAATGAACGGGAATTTTAACATTAAAGCCAAATCCATAGTTTTGAAAAAGCCGTCACCATTTATCCCACTATTTTGGACATAAAAAAATCCTCACCGGCAATCCTGTCTTTTTCATAAACAGATGAATTTTTAGCTAGATGAAGGTTGAGAAACTTGTTCGATTGGTTTGTCAAAACTCAATTGCGTATTGCGTACAAGAATAAAAGCGTTCTCCAGCTTTTAGAACTGCACTGGGGAAGTGAGCTTGATTGGGAGCGTCGGGATAAAACTGGGTTTCAAAACATAAAGCGTGATTGACACCGTATGCTGTGTTGTTTTTACCCATAGGCTCCCCTGACAAATAATTGGCTGTATACAGTTGCATGCCGGGCATGGTGGTATACACACTTAAGGTTCTACCACTTTTAGGCTCCACAGCTTTGGCCACATAAACCGCTTCTGTTAGCTGTGGCTGATATCCATCCAGACACCAGTTGTGGTCAAAGCCGTTGCCAATTTTAATTTGTGCATGTGATGATGCCAGGGGTTTGGCTAACGTAACCAGCTCTTGCAGATCAAAGGGGGTGTTTGCCACGCTTGCCTGTTCACCTGTGGGGATAGCATTTTCATCTGTGGGCGTGTAATGACTGGCCAATATCTGCACCTGATGCTGGTCAACCGAGCCACTTTGATGCCCACCCAGGTTAAAATAGCTATGTTGGGTTGGGTTGAACAGGGTGTCGGCGTCACTGCTGGCGGTATATTCAATCTTCAGGCTGTTGTTAGCGCTTAAGGTGTAGGTCACTTTCGCCATGAGCTGCCCTGGAAAACCCTGATCGCCATCCGGGCTCATCAAGCTCAGCGCTAATATAGGTTCTTCATTGTCGGCTAAAATCTCAGCGTGCCAAAGGCGGCTGTTGAAACCGTTTTTTCCACCATGCAGGCAATTTCCGCCTTGATTAACATCCACAGTATGCGGAACTGCGTTTAAGGAAAATTGACCTTTGGCTATACGGTTGGCATACCTGCCCACCACTGCACCTAAGTAGGCTTGATCTGTTAGGTACTCTTCAATACTATCAAATCCCAGTACTATGTCAGTGGGTAACTCTGTGGGTGTGTTACTTGGCACCAACCAGCGGCGAATAATGCCTCCCAAAGTCAATATATCAACTTGCATACCCTGGGCGTTGGTTAAACTATATTGCCAAACCTGTTGTCCATCGGGTTTAACGCCAAATAATTTGCTAGTGATCATTTTGCATACCCTAAGGTGCATTGCACCGCGTTTTCCCAGGCACAAAGCAGTTTCTCTCGACGCGCTGCAGACATAGCAGGTGTATAACTATTATCCACCTTGTTCATGCTCGCCAGCTGTTCACAGGACTCGTAAATGCCGGCTTTTAACCCGGCTAGATAGGCGGCGCCTAAGGCCGTGGTCTCCATGATTGTGGGCCGCTCAACGGTGACATTCAATATATCGCTTAAAAATTGGCAAAGCCAATTATTGGCCACCATGCCGCCATCTACACGCAATTTTTCCAGAGATACGCCATCTTCGGCCATCGCTTGTAATAAATCCGCGGTCTGGTAACAGACTGACTCTAATGCCGCCCTGACAAAATGGGCATTGGTCGTGCCTCGCGTCAAACCGAAGATGGCTCCCCGGGCATCTGGTGCCCAATGAGGTGCACCTAAGCCGGCGAACGCAGGCACCATGTACACCCCATGATCATCTTCAACACGCTTGGCTAAGGCTTCGGTTTCAGCGGCACTTTCAATCAACATCAGGCCATCACGTAGCCATTGTACTGCCGCCCCGGCAATGAAAATTGAGCCTTCCAGAGCGTAGTGGGTGGTACCCTGGATAGTGTAGGCTACAGTGGTCAGCAGTTTGTTTTTTGAGGTAAAAGCTTGTTCACCCGTATTGAGCAATACAAAACAGCCGGTGCCATAGGTACTCTTGATGGTGCCCGCAGTAAAACAGCATTGGCCAATGCTAGCTGCCTGTTGATCCCCCGCCACCCCTAAAATAGGCAACGAGAAACCAAATAAGTCTTTTGCGCTGTGTCCGTAGTCATCGGCACATTCTTTAACTAGAGGTAACATAGATTGGGGCACGTTAAAGATCTCGAGCAACTTATCATCCCACGCCAAGTCATGAATATTAAACAAGTTAGTGCGACTGGCATTGGTTACATCGGTGGCGTGCACCTGGCCGTTGGTTAGGCGCCACACCAAGAACGAATCTATGGTGCCAAAGGCTAACTCGCCTGCTTGGGCGCGCTCCCTGGCTCCTTCGACGTTATCCAGGATCCAGGCGACCTTAGTGGCTGAAAAATAAGGGTCAAGTAATAATCCGGTGCGAGATTTAACTTCGTCAAGCAAGCCGTTGTCTTGCAGCGTCCGGCACGTAGAGGCGGTTCGCCTGTCTTGCCAGACGATGGCGTTATATATGGCTTGGCCGGTACTTTTGTCCCACACTACTGTGGTTTCCCGTTGATTGGTTACGCCTATGGCCTCGATACGCGCGCCTTTCGCTATGGCTTCGGAGATCGCCTGGCGGCACACCACCACAGTCGAGCTCCAAATATCTTCAGGGTCGTGTTCAACCCAGCCATCATTTGGGTAATGTTGGGTAAATTCCTGCTGAGCCACAGCAATAATCTTTGACTCAGGCGAAAATATAATTGCCCTAGTTGAGGTGGTGCCTTGATCTATGGCTAAAATACAATTCGGGATAGTCATGGAAATTGTTTCCTGGTTAGCTGATTAGGTTTTTTTTGTCTTGTTCTTCTTTTAGGGCGCCGTTGAGCAGGGTTTTCGCCTCCAACAGCAATTTGCGCATTTGGGCTTCTGCGGCCTGGTGATCCCCAGCTAAAATGTAATCCAATATTTGCTGGTGATCTTGCACGCTGGCCCGATCCACTCCTTTGAAGCGGTTAGTGATGCGAATACTAAAACGTAACGCCACCTCTATGGTATGACGCATATTCCAGAAAAAGCGATTGCCACTGGCTTCCAGTATACCCACATGAAAGGCAATATCTGCGTCCAGATGATCGTCTTCCCCGCGGGCAGCGGCATACATTCGTTCAATGGCTTGGTTGAGCATGATACGGTTTTCATCGGTTATGTGGGTGGCAGCCAGCCCTGCAGCCGCCGGCTCTATGGCCAGGCGCATATCGACGAATTCAGAGATGATGGGCAGGGAGCCTTTACGCTCTAATATCCAGTTGAGAATATCAGGATCAGATAGATTCCACTGAGACTCGGGCAATACTATGGTGCCGCGCCTTGGGCGAGCATTTAGCATACCCTTGGCGGTCAGCATTTTTACCGCTTCACGAAGTACCGTTCTGCTGGCGTCAAACGACTCACATAGTGCGGCTTCGGCTTTTAACGGCTCTCCCTGAGGATGCTCCCCCAAGGCAATTGCCCTGCCTAACGATTGCACTATGTGGCGGGTAAAGTTGCCGCTAAACATTCTGCTGGCCATGTTATTTCCTATTTCTTGTTATTAATTGATTATTCATCATTGATTTTTTGACCCCGCTATTGCCAACTGGCAAATGGGTTCTTCTAGCCCCTGATAGGGGGTTTCGAATACAAATACGTTTCCGTCACTCGATGGGGGATTTTGCGACTCAGTTGACAAACCGTCAGTGGCTGAGGTGACAAAAAGATGTTGCAGACTGGGCCCACCGAAGGTTACGCAAGACGGTTGTTTGCAAGGCACGGCTAACGTTAATACCAGTTGCCCGTCGGGCGCGTAACGTTTAACACTTGAACTCCCCCACTGGGCATTCCAAAGAAAGCCGAGCGTGTCAACACATGAGCCATCGGGAAAGGCGTCGTCAGCTGTGTGCACCCAGGGGGTGAGATCTTTGAAATCCCCACTTAAAGGATCGAATTGGCCGCGGCTGATCAGATGTTGGGCCGAGTCGGCAAAATACATGGTTTTGCCATCCGGGCTCCAACATAGGCCGTTGGCAATGTGCACATTGCCCAGCATTTTTTTAACCTGAAAATCCTGATCCAGACGATACAGTCCGCCACGTAGATGACCCTGCCCTTCGAGCATAGTGCCGGCCCAAAAACGCCCTTGACGGTCTACCCGACCGTCGTTCATCCGGGTATGAGGTAAATCCGCCTCGATTTCACTTATCCAGAGTAGCTGTGCACTTTGTGGCTGAAAAAACGCGAAGCCGTTTTCAAAGGCACATATCAGCCAGTCTGGGTGCTGGGTCAGGCCAAACGAACAGAGTCGTTGCGGGCAAGCATAGCGCTTTATGTTGCCGCTAAAATCCCAATAGTAAAGTTGTCTGGCTAATATATCTGTCCAATAAAGGCACTGTAGGCGGTGATCCCAAATAACGCCTTCTCCCAGGGAATTGTGGACTTCGATTTGTGTGACCAGACCAATAGACTCATTCATCGGCGTTATCATTCCAGTTAATCGAGGCAAGAGCTTGTAGGCCTAATAAGGTTGCTTCTTCGCTACTGAAATGTTCAGTGGTGATACCCATATATTCCAAGGCTTCCATATATAAGCGGGCGATATGATCAGAGCCGATAACGGCCACATGGGAAAATATATGGAAATCCTGCATGGCGGCTTTGACATCACAACCAATCAGCAAACCTGACAGGTAACCAGCGGCTTGCGCATTGCTGTACTTATCAATCACCTGAAAGGCTCTGGTGGCGAATACGGTATGTAACAAATTGCTCGAGTCACGCATACCAACTTGCAAGCCATGGGTAAAACTGCTGTCACACCAAGTGAAATTTGACCCGGCTGTGAGCAATACGCTGTGGTGATTCAATACTTCATAGAGTTCACCCACCGGACTGGTGATAAATGAGGCAATTTTTTGCTCTTTAAGAAGGACCCATTTCGTATGGGTACCAGGCAAGCAGATAAGCCGTTCGTGACCACCCACGCTATGCTGGGATAAAAAACCAAAAATCTGGGTTTCTTCACCGCGCATAATATCCGGCAGTTTATGTTTATTTACACAAGATAAGCCGGGTAATATAGTGATTTTCACCCCTCGGGCAGTGAAATGCGTGGCCGCCGCTAACATATGTTGCTTGTCAGTGGGACAACTGACATAAGAAGTTTGTTTCCAGCCTATCTCTGCACCTACTGTGCCGATCAAAAACACCGGCACATTGCCATATTGACCGAACCAGGGCTGGCATAAGCTGAAAAACGCCTGTTCGGGCTCCTTTGCGTGTTTGATGCCAGGCCCAGTCGTGCGCTCCAATACGGTTAAGTTCTGCTGATTGAAACGGCACAGGTACAACCGACAAACACTGGTGCCCCAGTCGCCTAAGATAATAATGTCAGAGCGACGGGTCACCTAGGTACGGCCCGCATCAATAATGAATTGTTGACCTGTGATCATGGCGCTGTCTTGTGCGGCAAGAAATAATGCCAAATTGGCCACCTGAATGGGCTCCAAAGCCCCATGCAAGGCTACGGATTTTTGCCATTCCTTGTCGGCCTCGGGAGTCAGCCAAAGATCCAGTTGACGGTCAGTTGCCACCCAACCGGGAAGAATAGTATTGACCCTGATCCCGTATTCACCGTATTGGTTGGCCAATGACTTACTCAAACCGTTGAGTGCTGCTTTGGCAGCCACATAACCGGGCATTTGCTTGGGCCCAATCAATACGTTAATCGAACTGAGATTGATAATATTGCCGCTATGTTTGAGACGCATTAAACGCAGCGCACTTTGACAAGCAAAAAAAGTGGAATCCAAATTGATCGCCATACAATCACGCCAACCTTGTTGATCAATTTCTAAAGGAGAGTGACGTGTGTCATTTGCGACATTGTTGATCAGTATGTCCAAGCCATGATGTGAATCGTTGA
The DNA here is from genome assembly GCF_058068185.1 of Paraglaciecola sp. IT1134. Lineage (NCBI taxonomy): Bacteria > Pseudomonadati > Pseudomonadota > Gammaproteobacteria > Alteromonadales > Alteromonadaceae > Paraglaciecola > Paraglaciecola sp. IT1134. Next base: position 867,357 of record NZ_CM176486.1, read on the forward strand.
TGCTGGCTATAAATTTCTGCAAAGCATCGATATTTGTCATGTCCAAATGTTCAAAAGTAGGCCGTCTGCCCAGACTGGCATGCATTTTCTCACACAGCGCTAACCCTTTATCTTGTTGAATATCGATAAAGATAACGTCTGAATGCTGGCGCATAAAAGCTTCCACCATTACCGCGCCTATACCAGTGGCACCGCCAGTTATCAGTATCACCTTGCCAGTCAAACTGGGATAGATGGCAGAATTATTCATTGCTCACTCACGTGTTGAAATTAGGTTTCATTATTATAACAGCCATGATTGAATGCCTCATTGGCAGTAATGTCTCACGGTTTATATATAATATGATATTACTTATTTTCAATCTTAACTTACTTCATTTACATTTTTAACCTTCTCTTACATATCTATTCTTTGGACACTTTAGCCTGAATAACAAACGACTCACGCGGTCTAACGGCCAATTTTCAGAGGTGGGGTGACGCTATTCTGCGCCAGTGTTTAGTTTTTGCCTTGTTATCAAACACTTCCATCTAAGCCATGATTTCTGTGGTTTACCACCACCCAAAATTGAAAATTTTAACCCTTGACATGTTGGACAGGTGATACCTAAACTGTGCATCGTGGGTAAAAGTGGCGAAAAGTGGATCTGAAGGCTCATTTCTGATGAGGATCAGTTCAAAATCAGCAAAAAAACAACAATAGAAGGCTTGGGGAATGTTCCGCGGCGCTAACGCAATCAATCTGGATGTTAAAGGACGTGTCACGATACCTACAAGGTATCGTCAATCCTTATTGGATGATTGTCAGGGACAACTGGTCTGCACCATAGATACTCAGCAGCCATGTTTGCTGCTTTACCCACTTCCTGAATGGGAAGAAATCGAACTTAGACTTAGTCGTTTATCCAGTATGAATACCCATGAACGCCGACTTCAGCGTCTGCTATTGGGTTATGCCATGGAAGGTGAGATGGACAAAAATGGTCGTTTGCTACTCAGTGCGCCGTTACGCCAGCATGCACATTTAGACAAACAAATCATGTTAGTCGGCCAGTTCAACAAGTTTGAGTTGTGGGATGCAGAAGTATGGCAACAACAAATCCAACAAGATGTGGCTATTGAGCAGGAAGCGTCATTTGAGTTAACCGAGCGCCTGCAGGACTTTTCCTTATAATGAACATTGAATTTTCCCATTTATCCGTTTTGTTAAACGAATCCATCGACGGGCTTAATATCAAGCCTGAGGGTGTATACTTGGATGCCACATTTGGTAGAGGCGGGCATTCCCGGCAGATCCTCAGCCAATTGTCAGACAAAGGCCGTTTGATTGCCCTGGATCGGGATCCTGCCGCTATTCAAGCCGCACAGTCCCTGGCGGATGATCCGCGTTTTAGTATCCAGCATAACAATTTTTCCGAAATGGCATGCGTCTTAAAAGAACTGGGTCTGTATGGCAAAATTGATGGGATCTTGATGGATTTAGGGGTTTCCTCACCGCAGTTAGATGATGCACAGCGGGGTTTTAGTTTTATGCGTGAAGGGCCTTTGGATATGCGCATGGATCCCTCTCGGGGATTGAGTGCTGCCCAATGGTTGGCGGTAGCTGATGAACAGGACATCACCCAGGTCATTAAAGAATTTGGTGAGGAAAAATTCGGTAAACGTATCGCCCATGGCATTGTAAATGCCAGACAGGAAGGCGCCATTACCACCACTGCGCAACTGGCAAAAATCATCGATTTAGCCGTACCGGTCAAAGATAAATTTAAACATCCGGCCACCCGCAGTTTTCAGGCTATTCGTATCTATATCAACAGTGAACTGGACGAAATTCGCACCGGCCTCAAAGCGGCGCTTAACAGTTTAAATTCTGGGGGGCGACTGGCAGTGATCAGTTTCCACTCTCTGGAAGACCGTCTGGTGAAACGTTTTATCCGTGAGCAGAGCCGTGGTCTGCAAGTTCCCCACGGTTTTCCTGTGACCCAGGCACAAATTGATGCCGAAAAAGCCATGAAAGCCATTAGCAAAGCTATCAAGCCTTCGGCCGCGGAATTGAGCAAAAATGTGCGTGCACGTAGTTCGGTACTCAGGGTAGCCGAGAAACTATGACATCGACCGATACCAATTTTAAACTGGTCAATTTTTTGCTGACAGATTTAGCCCGCCATCCAGTGCGGGTTTTGTTGTTTCTATCGCTGCTGGTTAGCGCCGGAGCCGTGATCCTAAGTGCTCACCATAATCGCGAAATGTCCATTGCATTGGAACGTTTGATGCAGAAAAAAGATCAACTGGATGTTGAGTGGCGCAACCTTATTTTAGAACAAAGTGCCCTGACCGAACATAACCGAATTGAAACCCTGGTATCCAAGCAGTTGGATATGCGCCGTCCTGAAGCCGATGACGAAGTGGTGGTGAAAATCAAATGACACGTGTCAGCAAAACCAAAAATAACCCACAAGCCAAGCAGAATACTGCTCCTTTGGCGTTACAGTGGCGGTTTATATTGGTCGTTGGCGTGATATTGTTGGTATTTGTGGGTCTGTCTGCAAGGGCGGTTTATATCCAGGTTATCGATCCGGATTTGCTGATCCGCCAGGGTGATAGCCGTACACTGCGAACCCAGAACGTGCCGGTCCACCGGGGCATTATCACCGACCGCAATGGCCAAAAATTGGCAGTCAGTGTACCCGTGCGAGCTGTATGGGCCGACCCTAAAATGGTAGTCGAAAGTGGTTCTTTCGCCGACCAGCGGCGCTGGCAAGCCTTGGCTGAGGTATTGGGCCAAGATCATCAAAAATTAATTGCCCGAGTCAGTAATCCCAAAAAACGCTTTGTCTATATTCAGCGTCAGGTTTCACCGGCTATGGCTGAATACGTCGATCAGTTATCTATCAGTGGCGTATATTTGCGCGATGAATCTCGGCGCTATTACCCCACAGGTGAAGTATCTGCTCAGTTGGTTGGTTTTACTAATGTTGACGACCAAGGCATAGAGGGCATCGAAAAGTTATACAATGAATGGCTCACAGGTACCCCGGGAACCCGTAAAATTCGCCGGGATGGCAAAGGTCGTCAGGTTGAAATATTGTCACAGCAAGACGGTAAAACACCTAAAAATATTCAGTTAACCATAGATCAGCGGATCCAGGCCTTAGCTTACAAAGAACTGAAAAAAGCGGTGCAATATTACCGGGCGACGTCAGGTTCAGCAGTAGTACTAGATGTGCAAACGGGTGAAATTTTGGCCATGGTCAACAATCCGTCCTACAACCCCAATAATCGCAGTGACGTGTCGCCTCACCGTATCCGCAATCGTGCTATCACCGATGCCTTCGAACCTGGTTCATCGATCAAACCTATCGCCGTTTTGAGTGCTTTGGAATTCGGTGCTGCAGAGGTTGAGTCTGTAATCGATACCTCCCCAGGCTGGATGCGTCTGGGGGGCAGCATGGTGCAAGATTCGCGCAATTATGGCAAACTGGATTTGACTGGCATTATTCGACATTCCAGTAATATGGGCACCTCCAAATTGGCCTTGTCGGTACCCAAACAGTTTTTGATCGAGCAGTATTACAACATGGGGTTGATGAGTACCAGTGGCGCTAATCTGCTTGGGGAAAGCAGCGGGATTTTTCACGAGCGCAACCGTTGGTCGGATTTTGAATTAGCCACCTTGTCATTTGGCTACGGTCTGTCGGTGACTACAGTCCAGTTGGCTCGCATGTACAGTATTATTGGCAGTGGCGGCATTAAACGGCCGTTATCAATAGTGCACGGTGGCGCACAGGCTCAGGAGGAACGGGTATTTAGTGAACATGCGGCCAAACAAGTATTGGCTATGATGGAAAGCGTGATCCAAAAAGGTGGCTCAGGGCAAAAGGCCAGAGTGCCAGGATATAGGGTCGCCGGCAAAACCGGTACCAGTCGTAAAGCCGTGGCCGGCGGATACGGTGAACAATATGTCAATATTTTTGCGGGTGTAGCGCCGGTTTCTGATCCTCAACTGGCGGTAGTGGTCCTAATTAACGAACCCCGTGGTGATTTGTATTATGCCGGGGATACCGCCGCGCCAGTTTTTGCCAAGATTATGGCCAGCAGCTTGCAAATGCTTAACGTGCCGCCAGACGATAAAACAGTATCGTCCCTTGCATCATTAGTGGGGGGGACTGATGCCGGTTGATTTGACCAAACAGTTAACTTCCAATAGACAAAGTATCAAACCTTTGTTGGCCCAGTTTGCCATTGATGCGCCGGACATTGTGATTGACGGCCTGGTGCTGGACAGTCGTGAAGTGGCCATTCACAAGGTATTTGTGGCGGTTAAAGGTCATGAACGGGATGGTCGTGACTTTATCCCCCAGGCTATTAGTTTAGGGGCAAAGGTAATTTTGGCCCAATGTGATAGTCAAGACGAACACGCGAAGGTTGAGATGCGCGGCCAGTCGCTGCTCATTTCATTTTATCAACTGCCAGACAAGCTCTCTGCCCTGGCGGCAGCATTTTATGGCTATCCCGCCAACAAGTTGCAGATCATTGGGGTAACCGGAACCAATGGTAAAACCTCAACGGTGCAACTTACCAGTCAGCTAGCCGCCTTATCCGGCTTGCGAGTCGCCTCAATCGGCACATTGGGCTCAGGCATAATTGAACCCAATAACACTCAGGCCGACTTAAACCGTACGGTCAACACCACGCCCGACGCGATTAGCATGCATCAATTAATTGCCCAATTTGCTCAGGCCGACGTGGCCCAGGTGGCGCTGGAAGTGTCTTCCCATGCTCTGATCCAAAAACGTATCGGGGCATTAAAAATAGATGTGGCCGTGTTTACCAATTTATCCCGGGATCATCTGGACTACCACCACTCCATGCAAGCCTATGCCCAAGCAAAACGCCAGTTGCTAGAGCAGCAGGGGCTCAGATATGCAGTAATCAATGGTAATGATAACGAGAGTCAAAACTGGCTCGAGGCTGTGCCTGACGAAGTAACAGTGGTCGTTTTTGGCGTAGAGCTGAGCGTCACGGATGTTTTATTTGAACAAAAATATTGTTTTGCCCAGAATATTCAGTACCTCGCAGACGGTTGCCGTTTCAACCTGATCAGTTCCTGGGGACAGTGCGACATACAGCTGTCGTTATTAGGGAAATTTAATGTTTTTAATGTCTTGGCGGCTATTACTGCCCAACTTTGTCTGGGGTTGCCATTGGCACAATTGACAGCGGTTGTGGGGCAATTACGGCCGGTAACGGGTCGAATGGAGTGTTTCGGCAGTCCAAATCAAGCCAGTATAGTCGTGGATTATGCCCATACCCCGGATGCCCTTGAACAAGCCTTATTGGCATTGCGTGCGCATTGCCAAGGGAAATTGTGGGTGATATTTGGTTGTGGCGGCGATAGAGATAAAGGTAAACGTTCACTTATGGGGGAGATCGCAGAAAAACGGGCAGATAGCATCATTATCACCAATGATAACAGCCGTTCAGAAGACCCCCAAGATATCGCCAACGACATTTTGTCAGGTTGCCTTAATCCTCACAGGATAGCCGTAGAGTTAGACAGACGCCGGGCGATCGAAAGTGCCCTGGGACAAGCCAACAGTGGTGACCTTATTTTAGTGGCCGGTAAAGGCCACGAAGATTATCAGATCATAGGCAATGAGACACTGGCTTATGACGAACGACTTTTTGTAAAACACTTGTTTGAGAGGAATATATCATGATCCCGGTTTCACTTACTTGGATAGCTGACAAGGTGCAGGGCCGCATCCTTAATGACCCGCAAAACATTGCCAGCGCAACCCTAATCCAGGGAGTAAGCACGGATACCCGCACCATTGGCAAAAATGATTTGTTTATTGCGCTGCAGGGGCCGAATTTTGACGGCCACAAATTTATTGAGCAGGCGCAGCAAACTGGCGCCCTGGCGTTTATCGTGGCCCATAAAGTTGACAGCCAATTGCCACAAATATTGGTATCAGACACTAAGCAGGCATTAGGTTTATTGGCCAGCGCAGTCAAACAGAGCGTTAATCCAAAAACAGTCGCCATAACCGGCAGCAGTGGCAAGACTACGGTCAAAGAGATGGTGGCGGCGATCTTATCCCGTCGCGGCAAAGTGCTCTGTACCCAGGGGAATTTTAATAATGACATAGGTGTGCCGCTGACCTTGCTGCGCTTAGAAAGTGATCACGAATTCGCAGTGGTGGAACTGGGTGCCAATCATCTGGGTGAAATCGCCTATACCACTGAATTAGTTAAGCCTGATGTTGCTACCATAGTCAATGCCGCTGCTGCGCATCTGGAAGGTTTTGGAAGCCTGTTGGGTGTCGCTCGGGCCAAAAGCGAGATTTTCCGGGGTTTGGGCAAAGATGGTTTAGTATTACTCAACGCTGACAGTCAGTTTTATGCCTTCTGGAAGGGTAAGTTTGATCATTTACGTATGCAAAGTTTTGCCACCTCCGCTGCGGCGGATTTCCAAGCCCAGGATGTAGTAATGGGCTTAAATGGTTGCGCTGATTTTTTATTGCGCAGCCCTGAAGGGTCGGTATCCATATCCTTACCCTTACCTGGCGTGCACAACGTGAGCAATGCCTTAGCGGCCGCCGCACTTTGTCTCGAAGTGGGTGCGAGTTTGGAAGACATCAAAGATGGCCTGCAATACATGGCGCAAGTCAGTGGGCGTTTGCAAGTCAAACAACTCACCAGCCAAGTCAAAATACTCGACGATACCTATAACGCTAATGTGGCCTCAGTTAATGCTGCCATAGATTTATTGGCCAGTTTCGCTGGTCGCCGGGTATTGGTGCTCGGAGATATGGCTGAACTGGGCGAACGGGCGCGCTTCTACCATCAGCAAGTGGGGGAGTACGCTCTGGAAAAAGGCATAGATCAGCTGTATAGCGTTGGGGTACTAAGCCAAAGCGCCAGCGATGTGTTTGCTAAAAACGGTCGGCATTTCAGTGATAAAACCGCGTTAGTCGAGGCGTTAAACGAGTGTTTAAGTGGCGAAAAACGCGATATCAGTATTTTAGTTAAAGGATCTCGCAGTGCGCGCATGGAAGAGGTAGTAACCGCCTTGGAGAACTCCCCCGTGGGAAAGTTTGAACGTTTTCGGGAGCAGATTGCATGTTGATCCTGCTAGCCGATTGGCTGCAACAATTTCATCCTGGCTTCAGGGTGTTTTCCTATCTGACCTTGCGGGCTATTTTAAGCACACTGACGGCCTTGTTAATAGCCGTATTGATAGGTCCCAAAATGATCCGCTGGTTGCAACACATGCAGATCGGTCAAACCGTGCGTGATGATGGTCCCCAATCTCACTTGGCTAAATCTGGCACGCCTACTATGGGTGGCTTGTTGATCCTGGCAGCCATAGTGGTCAGTGTTTTGTTATGGGCGGATTTGTCGAACCGTTATGTATGGGTCACCCTAGTGGTGGTTGTGGGTTATGGCACGGTCGGTTTTATCGATGATTATCGCAAAGTCGTACGCAAGGATCCCAAAGGGCTGATTGCACGCTGGAAGTACTTTTGGCAGTCCGTGATCGCCATAGGTGTGGCTTGGTATCTTTATGCCAATCAGCAAAATCCGGCGGAAACCGCGTTACTGGTGCCATTTTTTAAAGATATCATGCCGCAAATGGGCATATTTTTTATGTTGGTGACCTATTTTGTGATTGTAGGCACCAGCAACGCGGTCAATCTAACCGATGGTCTGGACGGTCTGGCTATAGTGCCTACCGTGATGGTGGCCGGGGCCTTTGCTATTTTTGCTTATGCCACAGGTAACATCAATTTTTCGGCTTATCTAAACATCCCCTACCTGCCTCTGACCAGTGAACTGGTCATAGTCTGTACTGCCATAGTGGGGGCAGGGTTAGGATTTTTATGGTTTAACACCTATCCAGCCATGGTCTTTATGGGCGATGTGGGCTCATTAGCTTTGGGCGGTACGCTGGGGGTGCTAGCCGTTTTGGTGCGCCAGGAAATCGTGCTGATCATTATGGGTGGCGTGTTTGTGGTGGAGACCATGTCGGTAATTTTACAAGTCGGTTCGTTTAAATTACGCGGTCAACGGATTTTTAGAATGGCACCGATTCATCACCATTATGAGCTTAAAGGCTGGCCTGAACCTCGGGTGATAGTGCGTTTTTGGATCATTTCAGTGATCTTGGTACTCGTTGGTTTAGCCACCTTGAAATTAAGATAGGAGAGGGTGAAATAAAATGGCGTTTGCAACTCTGAAAAATAAAAATGTCGTAGTAGTGGGACTTGGCCTTACGGGCCTGTCTTGCGTGCGCTTTTTATTGGCTCAGAAAGCGAAAGTCAGCGCCATGGATACCCGACCCGCACTTGCTATCCAGTTGGATATCCCGTTGCAGTTGGGGGAATTGGACGAGCAGCGTTTAATCACCAGTGATTTAGTGGTAGTCAGTCCCGGCGTCAGTTTAAGCGAACCGGCAATTGAAGCGGCAATTAAGGCTGGCATCGACGTCATCGGAGATATCGAACTTTTTGCCAGATTCAACTGTACGCCTGTGTTGGCTGTGACGGGCTCAAATGGCAAATCAACGGTGGCATCTTTACTTGAGGTGATGTTCCAAGCGGCGGGAACGAAGGCGCTACTGGGAGGTAATATTGGTATTCCTGCGCTGGAGCTACTGGATAAAGACGCGGAATTTATTATCTTAGAGCTGTCCAGCTTTCAGTTGGAAACCCTAAGCTCACTGCGTCCACTAGTGGCCTGTATGCTCAACTTAAGTGATGATCATTTGGACCGCCATGGCAATTTGGCTAATTACCGCCAGGCAAAGTTAAAAATATACCAGACCGCCAAGTATGTTGTATCTAATCGCGATGATAGCAGTACCTGGTCGCTAGATGCTCAAGCAGACCTGCTGTTTGGTTTGAGCGCAACCACCGCAGGTTTTAGCTGGGATCAGGCCAAACAAAACATATTGTTTGATGGAGAAATTTTCCTCACCAGTGATGAATGTTTGTTAGTGGGTAAACATAATATGCTCAATATCCAAGCCGCAGCCGCCATGGCTATGCTAGCTGGTTTGCCTCTTGAGGCCATTAAACAAGGCGCAAAAACCTTTGGTGGCCTGGCTCATCGTTGTCAAACTGTATCTATGTATAATCAGGTGCGCTGGATCAATGATTCTAAAGCCACGAATGTGGGGGCGACCGTTGCTGCCATCTCGGGTTTGCGAGGCAGTGGTGCTGGCAAATTATTATTAATAGCCGGTGGTGACGGCAAAGGTGCCGATTTTTCGCCATTACGCCAACTATTCGCCCAGTCTGTGGATGTGCTGATCACCTTAGGTAAAGATGGTGCGCGCTTAGCACAACTCAAACCCGGCAGCCACCAGGTAGTGAGTCTTGATCTCGCGGTACAACTAGCGGCTAAACTTGCCAAACCCGCGGATATAGTGTTGTTATCCCCAGCTTGTGCCAGTCTGGATATGTTCACTAACTATGAGCAACGTGGTGAGCATTTTGCCACAGCGATAGAGGGGCTGGCTATATGAATATGTCCCAGGCTGCCAATCCCCTGCGTTTGATGTTTGCCCAGCGCCATGATGCCGTTAAACCTTCATGCAAACCTTATGACGTTAGTCTGTTGTTATTGGCCTTGGCGTTATTAACTATTGGTTTGGTGATTGTCACCTCGGCTTCTATGCCTGTTGGCGCCCGTCTGTTTGACAACCCCTTTCATTTTGCCATCCGTCACGGCATTTACATTATCTTGGCCATAGGCAGTGCCTTGGTGGTGATGCAAATTCCCATGCAATGGTGGCGGGTCAGCAATGTCTGGTTATTGTTATTTGCCTTAGTGCTGTTAATTGCGGTCTTGCTTGTCGGACGAAGTGTCAACGGTAGTACCCGTTGGTTGGCAATAGGACCAATAACCATCCAGGCTGCCGAACCGGCTAAATTATTTTTCTTTTGCTATCTGGCAGGTTACCTGGTCAGACGTTATGAAGAAGTCACGGAAAATATTAAAGGTTTCCTCAAACCCCTGGTGGTATTTTTTGCCCTGGCAGTATTGCTGTTAATGCAACCGGATTTAGGCACGGTAGTGGTCATGTTATGCACTACCATTGGTTTGCTCTTTTTAGCCGGTGCCAAGTTATGGCAATTTTTCGGCTTGGCTATAACAGGTAGTCTGGCGGTGACTTTTCTGATCATGTTCGAAGAATATCGCATGAAACGTATTACCTCATTCCTTGATCCCTGGGCGGATCCCTTTGGCAGCGGCTATCAGCTAACCCAGTCTTTGATGGCTTATGGCCGGGGTGATATTTTCGGCCAGGGTTTGGGCAACAGCTTGCAAAAACTCGAGTATTTGCCCGAGGCCCACACAGATTTTATTATGGCCATCCTCGCAGAAGAACTGGGATTTGCCGGGGTATTAACAGTATTGCTCATCATGTTGTGTATCGTGCTCAAAGCCATGAAGATGGGCAGCCTGGCACTGCAAAAAGAACGCCCTTTTGATGCCTACCTGGCTTATTCCATCGGTATCTGGTTTAGTTTCCAGACGGCCGTGAATGTAGGCGCCAGCGTCGGAATATTGCCCACCAAAGGGTTAACTTTTCCCTTGCTCAGTTATGGCGGGTCTAGCCTGATTGTAATGGCTGTCGCCGTGGCGTTGCTGGTGCGTATTGATTTTGAAATGCGGGTGGATGGTATCCAGGCAATAGATACAAGTGGTAAAGCTAAAACGAAACGTTCTGCTGCAGAGGGCAAAAAGCAGGTTGCAACTGTGCTCGATGACGTAGCTTACGCCGTGAAGGATAAAAAGAACTTTGCCAAGGATGGTGAGTCAGATGAATAAGACCTTATTAGTGATGGCTGGGGGCACCGGAGGCCATGTCTTTCCGGGTCTAGCCGTTGCTGACGCCCTGACAAAACTTGGCTGGCACATTCATTGGCTGGGCACTGCCCAGCGTATGGAAGCGCAAATCGTGCCCAAAGCTGGGTATGCCATCAGCTTTATCGATATTGCTGGTGTCAGGGGTAATGGCCCCTGGCGTTTGATCAGTGCTCCGTTCAAAATACTTAAGGCCGTGTTTCAAGCACGTAAAATTATTCGCCAAGTGCAGCCGGATCTGGTTTTGGGCATGGGCGGGTTTGCCAGCGGTCCGGGAGGAGTAGCGGCATGGCTGGCAGGTATCCCTTTGCTGTTGCATGAACAAAATGCCGTACCCGGGGCCACCAATAAATTATTAGCGCGTATGGCAACTAAAGTGATGACCGGCTTTGACCGTACCTTTGTTGCCCAGCGCCGGGCGCAGACGGACACCAAATACCTATGGGTAGGCAACCCAGTGCGGGCCGAATTTAGTGAACTAATGAGCAAAGGCAGCGTGCATTCACCTCTTAATATATTGGTAGTGGGTGGCAGTCTGGGCGCCAAGGCTCTGAACGAAGAGATCCCTAAGACTCTAGCCGTTTTTTCTGGTTTCTCTGTTCGCCATCAATGCGGAGCCGGACATTTGGTCTCAGTGACGGAAAATTACCAGTCTCAACTCCAACAGGGCTGCACTTGGCAGGCCTTGGAATTTATTGACGATATGCCAGAGGCATACCAGTGGGCAGATTTGGTGATTTGTCGCAGCGGTGCTTTGACCGTGGCCGAAGTTGCGGCGGCGGGTGTGGCGGCAATCTTTGTACCCCTGCCACATGCGGTAGATGATCATCAAACCAAAAATGCTCTGAGTCTGGTCAATCGCGGTGCCGCGTATTTATTAACGCAAACAGAATTACAACAGGGCGGGTTAAGCAGCATTTTACAAGAGTGTTTTAACCAGCCTCAACAGTTATTAGACATGGGCAAGATGGCCCGTAAATTAGCCAAATTAAATGCAGTACAGGATGTGACACATTGCTGCCAGATGTTAGCGGGGAAAGGGCAATGATAAAACCCGATAAAATTCATTATCATGTGCCAGAAATGCGCCGCATCAAACATATCCACTTTGTTGGTATAGGCGGTGCGGGCATGGGCGGGATTGCAGAAGTATTACTTAACGAAGGGTATCAGGTATCCGGTTCTGACCGGCAGGCCAATGGTATGACCGATCGTTTGTCGGCATTAGGGGCGACCATTTTTTTCGGGCACCAACCGGACAATGTTAGCCTGGCTAATGTGGTGGTGGTGTCCAGTGCTATCGATCCGACCAACCCTGAGGTGCAAGCCGCCAATGAGTTGCGTATTCCAGTGATCCGCCGGGCAGAGATGCTGGCTGAGCTGATGCGTTTCCGTCACGGTATTGCCATAGCCGGTACCCATGGTAAAACCACTACCACAAGTTTGATCGCTACTATTTTTGCTCACGCAGAGCTGGATCCAACCTTTGTCATAGGTGGCCTGCTCAACAGTGCCGGTACCAATGCCCGTTTGGGTTCGAGTCGTTACCTGATTGCCGAGGCTGATGAAAGTGACGCGTCATTTGTGCACCTGCAGCCTATGGTGTCAGTGGTGACCAATATAGAGCCGGATCATATGGAAACCTATCAAGGGGATTTCCTCAAGATGCAGGCTACCTATATCGACTTTTTGCATAATTTACCCTTTTACGGCCTGGCGGTCTTGTGTATCGATGATCCGGTGATCACCCAATTACTGCCGCAGATCAAGCGTAAGTACCTCACTTATGGATACAGCGAACAGGCTGATGTACGTGCCAGTAAGGTGACACACGGCTTCAATCAAAGTGAATTCACACTCATACGTCAGGGGCATCCTGAGGTGCAAGTCGTCGTCAATATTCCGGGCAAACATAACGTGCTCAATGCTTTGGCGGCGATTGCCGTGGCCACCGATGAAGGGATAGCGGACCAGGCCATCGTTGCGGCCCTGGCCAGTTTTTCCGGTATTGGCCGGCGCTTTGAAATGTTGGGCGAATTCCCTATGGGTGACGGTGATACCCTGTTGGTCGATGACTACGGCCACCACCCTACCGAAGTGGAGGTAACTATAGCCGTGGCCCGAAATAACTGGCCCAACCGCCGCTTGGTAATGGCTTATCAGCCCCATAGATATAGCCGTACCCGGGATTTATATGAAGATTTTGTGCGGGTCTTGTCTCAGGTGGACGTCTTGTTGTTGTTAGATGTTTATCCCGCAGGAGAAGAAGCGATCGACGGAGCAGACAGCAAGTCCCTGTGCCGTTCTATCCGTCAGCGCGGTCAACTGGAGCCAATATATGTGACCGACAAAGACGAATTACCCAAGTTACTGGCGGAAGTCTTGCAAGATCAGGACATATTGATGACCCAAGGGGCAGGTAATATAGGGCAGATTGCCAAACAACTACAGCAAATGAAACTGGATAAAAATGCGTTGTCTCAAGGATGGACGCTATGAGCCAAGCCAAGACAACAAACCAGGCTTTTGGCAAAGTGGCCGTGATGTTTGGTGGCAGCTCGGCGGAACGTGACGTTTCTTTGATGTCAGGCCAGGCAGTACTCGACGCCCTATTAAGTCTTGGCATTGATGCCCACGGATTTGATCCCGCAAAGCAGAGTTTGACCGAGTTAGTGGCAGCGGATTTCCAACGCGTATTGATCATGTTACATGGTCGCGGCGGCGAGGACGGCTCTTTGCAAGGGGCGTTGCAGCAACTGAATGTCCCTTATACCGGCAGTGGAGTACTGGGTTCGGCGCTGTGTATGGATAAAATTCGCAGTAAACAGGTATGGCAAAGCTTGGGGCTGCCCACCGCAAATTATGAAATTGCCGATAAAATAGACTTTGATGCCAGCGCTTGCGAGGCTATAATGGACCGCTTAGGGAACGTGGTTATGGTCAAGCCTGCACAAGAAGGCTCCAGTATCGGGATGGCTAAAGTTTCCAGCGCAGAGCAACTTGCGACTGCGGTTCAACACGCCTTTAAATTTGATGATAAGGTCTTGTTGGAGCAGTTTATTCAGGGTTCCGAGTACACAGTTAGCATACTCGCGGGTAATACTTTGCCCTCAATTAGCATGTCTACCCCCCGAGATTTTTACGATTATACGGCTAAATACCAAGCCGATAGTACTCAGTATTTTTGCCCCAGCGGATTATCTCATGAGCAGGAAGCCTTTTTAGCAGATTTGTCACTCAGAGCCTTCGATGCTTTGGCGGGATCCGGCTGGGGACGGGTTGATTTTATGCAGGACATGTTAGGTAAGTTTTATCTGCTGGAAGCTAATACTGTGCCGGGTATGACCAAGAAGAGTTTAGTGCCCTTGGCGGCCAAACAAGCAGGAATGAGCTTTGCCCAGTTATCGGCAGCGATATTGGCCACGGCTGATTTAGCAAAATGAGTGAGGCTTTAGCGCAAAATCAGCCTCCAACCAGCTACCGTTTTGTCGGTGGCATGGTATTTTTGCTGATTTTACTCGGTGTCATTATTTATGGTGCGCTGGCAATTAAAAGCTGGTCTGAAGATGAGCAACAGGCGCCGCTGAACGAAGTATCAGTGTCGGGAAAACGGTTGTATATCGAGGATATACAAATCGAGCGCCTAATTCGCCTATCGCAACCGGGCAGTTTTTTCGAACTGGATGTGGAGCAGGCACACAAAGACGTAGAGGCGATGCCTTGGGTGTATCGCGCTTCGGTACGCAAGAGATGGCCTAACAGCCTGAAGGTTTATGTCGTCGAGCAAAGTCCAGCGGCGCGCTGGAATGATGACTTATTGTTAAATCAGTATGGTGAAACCTTTGATGGGGCTATTAGCGCACAGCAACCATCACCGCTTATACCGAATTTATTTGGTCCTGGGGGCAGCGAACAAACTGCACTGCAAGGCTACCGAGCGATGCAGGCGTTATTAAAAGGGGCCGGACTTTATATTGACGAACTGGTGCTAAGCGAACGTTTTGCTTGGAACCTGAAGTTACAAAATGGCATCAGTCTGAATTTAGGACGCAAGGAATTTATCGACCGTCTGCAACGTTTTATCGATCTCTACCCCTTGTTGATCAAGCAGGAAAAGGCAGTAGATTACGTCGATTTACGTTACGACACAGGATTTGCTGTCGGGTGGAAACTCGCAGTCAAACAACCACAAGAGAGTTAGTGATAGTGAGAACAACACAAGATGTCTAAAGTTGCGGATAGAAAGCTGATTGTTGGCTTAGACATTGGTACCAGTATGGTCAAGGCCGTGGTCGGTGAATTGCTCGACAATGGCGGGATCAGTGTGATCGGCGTCGGCAGTCATCCAGCCAGAGGCATGGATAAGGGTGGAGTGAATGATCTGAACCTGGTTGTACAGTCTGTACAACGGGCGATGAGCGAAATGGAGTTAATGGCAGACTGCCGGGTATCGTCGGTTTATATGTCTATCTCAGGGCGACATGTGCAGTGTCAAAATGAGAGCGGCATGGTGCCCATAAACAACAAAGAAGTCACTCAGGAAGATGTGGATAATGTTATTCATGCCGCCCGCTCTGTGCCCATTGCCGCTGAACGCCGATTGCTGCATGTATTACCGCAAGAATTTACCATAGACGTGCAGGAGGGGATCAAAAACCCCATAGGCATGTCTGGGGTGCGCATGGAAGCTCAGGCCCACATTATTACTTGCGCAGACGATATGGCGAAGAACCTGGTGAAGTGTGTCGAACGATGTGAGCTCACCACAGATCAGCTGATATTCTCGTCTTTGGCGTCCAGTTACGCGGTGTTAACCGATGATGAAAAAGAATTGGGTGTGTGTGTGGTCGATATCGGCGGCGGCACTATGGATATGGTCATCTATACCGATGGTGCCATACGCCATACTGCTGTTATACCAGCGGCGGGAAATCAGATCACCAGCGATATTGCCAAGATTTTCCGCACACCGATTAGCCATGCAGAAGATATTAAAATTAGTTATGCCTGTGCCCTGAAAGATATGGTCAGCATGGAAGAAAATATTGAAGTGCATAGCGTGGGGGGCAGACCGTCTCGCGCCATGTCCAGGCATACCCTGGCAGAAGTGATCGAGCCGCGTTATCAGGAATTATTTGAATTAGTCCAGGCTGAAATCCGTGGCAGCGGCTTCGAAGAACAAATTGCTGCAGGTATAGTATTAACGGGTGGGACGGCGAAAATGGAAGGTGCCGTGGAATTCGCAGAAGAGATTTTCCAAATGCCGGTCAGGGTTGGCCATCCTTTGGGAATGAAAGGATTATCTGAATATGTGGAAGATCCGACCTTTGCCACAGCCATTGGTTTGTTGCAATACGGAAAAGAACACCTAAGCGCAAAAATTGCGGCTAAAAATAAAACGTCTGATGGCGTTTGGGAAAGAATACAGAGTTGGTTTAAGGGTGAGTTTTAAACTTCATCATTAAAACAGATAAAAGAACTACAGGCTGTAAACGTTAATTGTTTGCTTGTCTTAGCGCAAAAACCGGAGAGTAAAAAATGTTTGAATTAATGGATAGCCATAACGAAGAAGCCGTCATCAAGGTAATAGGTGTTGGTGGGGGTGGTGGTAACGCAATTGAGCACATGGTGGCACACAGTATTGAAGGCGTGGAATTTATCGCCATCAATACCGATGCCCAAGTATTGCGTAGCTCATCTGCCAATATTACCTTGCAAATAGGTTCAGGAGTAACCAAGGGCCTGGGAGCCGGGGCGAACCCTAATGTCGGGCGTCAAGCCGCAGAGGAAGACCGGGAAACCATCCGCCAGGCCATTGAAGGCGCGGATATGATTTTCATCACCGCGGGTATGGGCGGAGGCACAGGTACGGGCGCCGCACCTGAAGTGGCTAAAATCGCTAAAGAGCTGGGCATACTCACGGTCGCCGTGGTCACTAAGCCTTTCCCTTTTGAAGGGCGTAAGCGTACGGATTTTGCTGAGCAGGGTATTGAAGAATTATCCAAGTATGTTGATTCCCTCATCACCATCCCCAATGAGAAATTGCTCAAGGTGATGGGCAAAGGCACACCTTTACTGCAAGCCTTTAGTGCTGCAAATGATATATTACGGGGTGCTGTGCAAGGCATAGCCGAGTTAATTACTCGTCCTGGACTGATCAACGTGGATTTCGCCGATGTGAAAACCGTTATGTCTGAAATGGGAACGGCTATGATGGGCAGTGGCTCCGCCAGTGGTGAAGACAGGGCTGAAGAAGCATCTGAAGGCGCTATTGCATGTCCGCTGTTAGAAGACATAGATTTGTCGGGTGCTCGGGGTATTTTGGTTAATATTACCGCCGGTCCGGATTTCTCAATCGACGAATTCGAAACTGTGGGTAATGCAGTCAAAGCCTTCGCTTCTGAGAATGCGACAGTTGTAGTGGGTACGGTTATCGATATGGATATGACCGACGAACTGCGCGTTACAGTGGTAGCAACGGGCATAGGTGCAGAACGCAAGCCTGATATTTCTCTGGTATCGAATCGCAGTGCACGGGTCAGTGCCGACAGCAATGAATTTGCTTTGCACGTGCAAGCTAACGGTACCGATAATATGACGACTAGCGTCACAACCGAAAGACATCGCACGGTTGCCAGTGAAGATCGGGTTGATTCTGGGCATGATTTAGAATATCTGGACATTCCTGCTTTCTTGCGCAAGCAGGCTGATTAGCAGTAGGTTAAATGGAATCTATCCAGGAATCTTCTGTCATACAGTAGGTTAGGCTCGAGTAAGTGGTAAAATGGTGATTCACTTGATTTTAGTGAATATGACACTATTTTGACAACAGCGCCTATAGTTTCTATAATGTGTGCCGCTTTTTATGGGGTTAATACTTTGAGCCAAGAGAGAGATGATTAAACAACGTACGATCAAACAATCTGTTCAAGAGACGGGGATTGGTTTGCACAAAGGTGACAAGGTCACTATGACTCTCCGGCCTGCGCCGGCGAATACGGGTATTGTATTTCGCCGGGTTGACCTTGAGCCTTATGCCGATATTCCTGCTCGGGCAGATGCGGTTGGTGACACTATGCTGTGTACCTGTTTAAGTAATGCTGACGGCGTCACTATTTCGACCGTGGAGCACTTGGCATCCGCTCTGGCTGGGTTGGGCATAGATAACATCATTGTCGAAGTCGATAGTGACGAGTTGCCGATCATGGATGGCAGCGCCAGCCCCTTCATCTTTTTATTACAATCTGTGGGCATTGAAGAGCTAAATGCTCCCAAACAATTTATTAAGATCAAAAAAACGATCAGAGTCACAGACGCTGACAAGTGGGCCGAGTTACGGCCCCACGACGGATTCAGGGTCGATTTCAGAATCGATTTTGATCACCCGGCGATCAGCCAGACCCGCCAGCATATGGTGCTGGATTTCAATTCATCCTCCTATGTGGATGAAGTCAGTCGTGCCCGGACCTTTGGTTTTATGAAAGATCTGGAGTATATGAATGCCAACAACCTGGCGCTGGGTGGCAGCATGGCCAATGCGGTTGCATTGGATGAGTATCGGGTGCTCAATCCCGAGGGCTTGCGTTATAGCGACGAGTTTTTAAAACATAAAATACTCGATGCCATAGGCGATCTTTATTTGGGTGGACATAGCATAATTGGTGAACTGGTCGCTTATAAAACCGGACACGGGTTGAATAACAAGTTACTGAATGCCTTGTTGCAAAATCAATCCTGTTGGGAATTTGTCAGCTACGACAACAGCGAAGAATTACCGATTCGTTTCGCGTCACCAATTCTAGCGAATTAAGCTTAAGATTATTTGAATGCCGCGTTAAGCGGCATTTTTCGTTTAGATGTTCAGGCATTATTTATTGTTGGCCCTTTGCTAAAGTGCGGGTTAGCGCGAGATGTATAGTACCCACGAGGACAATATTCGATAATGAGTTTGACGTTACTTTATCGCACTAAAAAAGCCAGATATCTGTTTCGGCCGACTAAACGCCAGACTATGAGTTGTTTTCTGGTAGTCTGCGGTTTATTCCTGATATCCAGTCGATCCACTGATGCGCCTCAGGAAAAGCTGGCGCGCATCGCTCTGGCGCAGTCGGGCTTCGAGCAGCAGCAACGTGAACTGAACGAATTAAAAATCGCTACTGAGCAGCAACTTAGTCGTATAGTGAATAAATTAAGTGAAATTCAAAGCCAAATGGTTAAGGTCAATGCCTTGGGGACGCGTCTGGTGGAAGATGCTGACCTCAATCCACAAGAATTTAGTTTCAGTCTTGAGTCATCATCTGATCCCCTGACTGAGGGCCCTCACACCACGGAATTAGTCCACACTAACCTGCTTTCGCGTATCGACATCATGGTGGATGAAGTGAACAGTAAAGAGCAGCAACTCAGTGCTCTTGAATCTATCCTGATGAGTCACCATATCACTGAACAAAGTGCTTTAGCTGGACGCCCCATTGCGGCTGGATGGCTGTCGTCTTATTACGGTATTCGCACCGATCCTTTTACTGGCCAGCCGACTATGCATAAAGGCCTGGACTTCGCTGGAAGCGAAGGTGAATCTGTTGTAGCAACAGGTGCGGGTATAGTAACTTGGGCGGCGACGCGTTATGGTTATGGCGAATTAGTCGAAATTGATCACGGTAATGGATTAGTCACACGTTACGGTCATAATAAGCAGCTTAATGTTAAAATAGGCGACGTGGTGACTAAGGGACAATCCGTAGCCCTGATGGGTAACACCGGCCGTTCCACCGGTGCACATGTGCATTATGAAGTAATAAACAAAGGGCAACCTCAAGATCCATTGCCATTTGTTTATCGGGATTAGGTTTATCGACCCCAGCCTGTTATTTTAAGACTCGATTTTGGGATATGCGATATGCGATATGCGATATCCGAATTTAGGTATTAACGACAATCGGCCCTCTTTGAGCCGATTGTTTTATTTTTAGTCATGATATTTGTCTTTTTTTGGCGTATATCGTTATTCACTTATTAGATTGGAAGCTGTAAATCAATGTTTTCGAGTATTCTGACCAAAGTTTTTGGTAGCCGTAACGACCGAACTTTAAAAAAATTAGCTAAAACCGTTGAACAAATTAATCAGCTTGAAGGGGAATTTGAAGCGCTCAGCGATGAGCAAATCAAAGGTAAAAGCACTGAGTTTCAAACACGTCTGCAAGGTGAGCAAAACACTGATGACCTGTTGCCTGAAGCCTTTGCCTTAGTACGAGAAGCCAGTAAACGGGTTTTTGCCATGCGCCATTTTGATGTGCAAATGCTCGGTGGGCAAGTGTTACATGAGGGGCAGATTGCCGAGATGCGAACCGGTGAAGGTAAAACCCTGACCTCGACTTTGCCTGCTTATTTGAACGCAATTACGGGCAAAGGCGTACATGTGATCACAGTCAACGATTACCTGGCGCGCCGTGACGCAGACTGGAGTCGGCCCTTATTTGAATTTTTGGGTTTGACGGTCGGTTGTAACATTCCGGGTTTATCACATGAGCAAAAGCGTGAAGCCTATGCCGCAGACATTACCTATGGCACCAACAATGAATTTGGTTTTGACTATTTGCGCGACAACATGGCCTTTACTCCCAAGGACCGCGTACAAAGAGACCTTCATTTTGCCATAATCGATGAAGTCGATTCGATCCTTATAGACGAAGCCAGAACCCCATTGATCATCTCCGGCCAGGCGGAAGACAGTTCAGAATTATACCGTCAAATTAACCTCATCATTCCGGAGTTGCAGCAGCAAGAAAAGGAAGATGAGGAAGGCGAAACGGGGGATGGTGATTTCACCATTGATGAAAAGGGTAAGCAGGTTCACTTGACCGAAAAAGGTCAAATTCAGGTGGAAGAGATATTACAGCGAATTGGTCTGTTGCCTGGGGATGAGTCCTTGTTTGCCGCCGCCAACATTTCCTTGTTGCACCATGTCAATGCTGCGCTGCGGGCTCACAAGCTGTTTAGCCGTGACGTGGATTACATAGTCAAAGACAATCAGGTGGTGATAGTAGACGAGCACACCGGACGTACTATGGAAGGTCGTCGTTGGTCTGAAGGACTGCACCAGGCAGTTGAAGCCAAAGAATTGGTAAATATCCAAAACGAAAACCAGACCCTGGCGTCGATCACCTTCCAAAATTACTTTCGCCTATATGACAAATTGTCCGGTATGACAGGTACTGCCGACACAGAAGCTTTTGAGTTCCAAAGTATTTATGGACTGGACACAGTGGTTATTCCTACCAACCAACCTATGGTCAGAGCAGACAAAGCCGATTTGATTTATCTCACTGCTGAAGAAAAATACGAGGCCATAGTTGAAGATATCAAAGACTGTGTAAAACGGGGGCAACCCGCCCTGGTGGGTACGGTATCCATTGAAAACTCTGAACTCATTTCAAATATTCTGAAAAAAGCCAAAATCACCCACAAGGTTCTCAACGCCAAATTCCATGAACAGGAAGCGGATATAGTAGCCCAGGCGGGTAAACCCGGCGCCATTACCATAGCCACCAACATGGCTGGTAGGGGAACGGATATAGTCTTGGGAGGTAACTGGCAAGTGGCCGTTGAAGGGATCCATGACCCCAAGCCCGGCACAGTTGAAAAAATCAAAGAGCAGTGGCAAAAAGACCACGATGCGGTTATTGCATCTGGTGGCTTGCACATCATAGGTACAGAGCGCCACGAATCACGACGCATCGATAACCAGTTGCGCGGTCGTTCCGGGCGTCAAGGTGACGCCGGGTCGTCACGTTTTTACCTGTCTTTGGACGATGCCTTAATGCGCATTTTTGCTTCAGAAAAAATGGGCAATATGATGAAACGTCTGGGCATGGAGCGTGGTGAAGCGATTGAACACCCCTGGGTAACCCGCGCCATCGAAAACGCTCAGCGTAAAGTTGAAGGCAGAAACTTCGACATGCGTAAGCAACTACTTGAATTCGATGACGTGGCTAACGATCAACGTAAGGTTATTTACGAGCAGCGTAACGAATTACTGGACGAAGGTGAAATCAGTGGCACCATCGAAGCCATCCGTGTGGATGTGGTCGAAGGCATTATAGATCAGTACATTCCTCCCCAGTCCCTGGATGAAATGTGGGATATTGCCGGCTTGGAGACGCGTTTTAAAAGCGAATTCTTACTCGATATGCCTATCCAGGCCTGGTTAGATGAAGATGACAAATTATTCGAAGAGAAGTTACGGGAACGTATACTGGAACAAGTAAACACTGCCTATAAAGCCAAAGAGGCGATAGTCGGGCCGGATGTGATCAGACAATTTGAAAAAGCTGTCATGTTGCAAAACCTTGATAGCCATTGGAAAGAGCATTTGGCTGCTATGGATCACTTGCGCCAAGGGATTCACTTGCGTGGTTACGCGCAAAAGAATCCCAAACAGGAATATAAACGTGAATCGTTTGAGCTTTTCACGGAAATGCTAGAAGCCCTGAAAGTGGAAGTAGTGACTATTCTAAGTAAGGTTCAGGTTAAGGCCGAATCGGATGTTGAAGCAGTGGAAGAAAAGCGGCGTCATGCCGATGAACAACCGAAAAATTACGAACACGGATCACCTAGTCAACCCAATCAATCCAGTCAGCCTGAACAAGCAAGTAACCCCTTGCGTGAAGGCCCCAAGGTCGGGCGTAACGACTTGTGTCCTTGTGGTTCAGGCAAAAAATACAAACAATGCCACGGTAAATTAAGCTAAGTCTTGATTTAGGGTAAAGCCAAAGTCGGGTTGATTCTGCATAGAATAACCCGACTTTTTTATATCAGCACAAAAGGCTAACGATATGAGATTAGTGGATGTCGCCGTTGGGGTGATCAAACGTGACCGATACATATATATCAGCAAACGCGCCGACAGGCTGCACCAAGGGGGAAAATGGGAGTTTCCCGGTGGCAAACAAGAAGCTGGCGAAACGGTGCAGCAGGCGTTGGTACGGGAGCTTCACGAAGAAGTGGGCATAGGTGTGATGAAGCAGCGGCAGTTTTTACTCATCGAACACGATTACGGCGATAAAAAGGTGCGGCTACACGTTCAACTGGTTGAAGATTTTACCGGTGAGCCTCAGCATAAAGAAGATCAGGTTGGTATGTGGGTAGAGATCGACCGTTTGCAGGATTACCCGTTCCCGGCGGCCAACGCCCAAATTGTGCAAAAATTGCTAGAAATTTAACTAACTGGACGTTGGCTCGCCACTTGAACTGACAGAGCTGAACATAGATTCAAACTAGGCTGACAGGCAAGTCTGCGCGATGCGGACATTCGCACCTATCTAGTTTAAAAGACGGTTTAGATTCAAAGCGGTCATTTCATCGGCTCTGACTCCACAGGTTTTTATCACGTTATCCTGTATTCCCTGCGAATCCTATAAAATCAATGTCTATTGAATATATGAGGTATATTGTTTATTCTTTCTGAACTCTTGCTGCTCGTTTTTTGCGCTAAGCTACTCGAATTTAGAATTATACATATTACAGCGCGTTCCGCAGCTTAGGTCATAACATAATTAACCCCTATCGTTTTACCCCACACATATAAGAGAACTCTCTATGCCAGGACCTAATCGACAAGTCAAACAGCGCCTGAGCGAGCTTGAGTCGCATTTAAAAAATGAAAATAAACTGCTGGTAGAAGTAGTGAAAAGCTTTCGCAGTCTCGACCGGGTTGCCTACCGCCTAGGTTTGTTAAAAACCAGTCAGTCTTTCGCTTTTCATGTGCCTTGGTGGCCGATGATATCTATTCTTGGAACTTTTTCTGCGGGTAAGTCTAGTTTCATCAACCGCTATGTTGGCGCTAAATTACAAGAAAGTGGTACGCAGGCGGTAGACGATAAGTTCACCGTAATGTGTTATTCAAAAGATAAAGAGTCGCGCAGTTTACCTGGCATAGCGCTAGACGCCGATCCACGTTTTCCTTTTTATAAAATGCGTGAAGAGTTAGACAAGGTATCTCAGAGCGAAGGCGCACGTATTGATAGCTACTTGCAATTAAAAACCTGTCCTAGTGAGCAGCTAAAAGGTCAAATACTGATAGATTCGCCGGGCTTTGATGCTGATGCACAACGAACCGCTACCTTGCGTATTACCGATCACATTATGAACATGTCTGACTTAGTGTTGGTATTGTTTGACGCTCGTCGCCCTGAGCCTGGCGCGATGCGCGATACTTTGCAGCACTTGGTTGGCGAAACGGTAAGCCGCAGTGACGCGAATAAATTTTTATATATTCTCAATCAAATTGATACAACCGCCAAGGAAGATAATCTGGAAGAAGTGGTAGGCGCTTGGCAACGTGCGATCGCTGAAAAAGGCCTCACTGCTGGTAAATTTTATACTATATTCAACCCCGATCAGGCGCGACCAATTGAAGACGATAAGGTACGGGAGCGTTTGGAAGCTAAAAGCAACGCGGATATGGCAGATATTCACGCGCGCATCGGTCAGGTTAAGGTGGAGCGTTTCTACCGTATTATCGCTAATTTAGAACGCACCGCACATCAAATAGAAGATGAACTGGTGCCGCGCTTAATAGCGCTAAAGAAAAAGTGGCGTAGAGGCGTAGCTTGGCGAAGTGTTGTGTTTCTATTGCCCCTTATCGTCGGTATTGTAGCCGCAGGCGTCTATGGTCATTTATATGATGCACCGTGGTGGAATTGGGCTATTAGTTCATGGCAAACAGGGCTTATTGTAAGTGTGCCAATAGTTATTGTGTTGCTTTGGATTTATGCACAAATCAAAAAGCGTGCCTCGGTAAAAATTAGCAAAACTATCCCCGTTAATGCCAGTGATCTTGGTGCAGAACGACGTGAAGGCATGATAAATGCGTTCAAACGCAACACTGGTTTCTGGAACAGTATATTGAGCACCAGCCCAGTTGGCTGGGGTTGGCGTTCCAAAAAGGCACTGCGACAAGTGCTTAATAACGCCGACCGCTACGTGCAAGAACTGAATAACAATTATACAGACCCTTCAGGCCAGCAAGAAAGCGCTTTAACAACGACAGATAAAAATGCTGAGTTGGATAAACCGTCAGCAGACGTGGCTAACGCGGCAAAACCTGCTGAGGAAACAAAAATAATTTAAATGATGCTGTAATTGGCAGCCCTCACAGTTTGAGCTGCCGGTCAGTCTACTAATATTATATTAGGTTGGCGGCTTAACGGGTTGTGGTGGCTGAAACTAAGTTTGGGAAAAGTGTCAGACAATTGCAAATACGGCTCGACGATAAAGACGGTTTAATTCGACTGGACATAAATTTCCGATAACAGGCTGATACCGAGTTAATTTTTATGAATTGCAGTGTTAGCAAGGCATACAAAGTACAAACATAAATTATTAGGTTTGCAGTATTTATGCTTAAGTGAGCCCTGGATTAGTGCATGTCAAATAACTCATTGCCCATTTTGTTTGAAGTGTCTTTTTTTAAGGATGTTTACCTGCCAGCCCCAATGCAGTGCACCAAGTCGGAGAAATACAGTACTAAAAATCGACCCCAGAATACACCAAAGGTAGGGTGCGCCTAGTTGAAACAATGCGGCATATGTCAGGCCCCCTGAGATGCACGTTAAAGCATATAGTTCTTCTTGCATAACTGACGGCACTTCTCTGCATATTACATCCCTCATAAGCCCACCAAATATACCCGTTGTCGCACCCATTGTTATTGCTATGAGCATTCCCGTGCCTTCGATTAAGGATTTTTCAATTCCTATAATGTTAAATATTGCCATGCCGAACGCGTCAAGAAGCAGCATGTAATAATTTGATACATGGGGTAAATAGCGAATAAAGAGAATAGCAATAATTGTGGCTGTATATGTTGAGTACAAGTATTCTGGATTATCAACCCAGAATACGGGCTGATTTAGCAGCACGTCACGAAGTGTTCCCCCACCCAAAGCTGTGATCGAAGCTACAACCACAACGCCAAAGCCACCAATATTTTTCTCATAACCCATTAAGGCCCCCGAGACAGCAAAAAATGCCACCCCTATTAAATTTAATAAGTGAAAATAGTCATCTGTCATTGTGACCTCTTATTACTTTATGCGGCAAGTAGAGCGAGCAAGCTCAGTTTATTTATCCAAGGTTTTTATTTTTGTCAGCGTGTTTATCAGCTGATATCTCTTGGCTTTCCCCATTAAGTTCTGCGCCTAAAAGAAAAATGAACGAGCCTAAATATAGCCAAAGCAAAGTGATGACCACCGCCGCAATAGCCCCATACTCTTCGTCGTACTTTGCAAAATTCTTAACATATAAAGAAAATGCAACAGAACAGATAATAACTAAAATCGTGGAAAAAATGGCGCCTGGAACAGAATCTTTAATAAGCGGACGCTCATCTCTGGCTGGTGCGTAGCGATAAAGCAGTAAAAACAGGCCCATTAATACACCGACTAGCAAAATCCAACTAAGAATAAGCGTTAAGTACTGAGCGGTGCCTTGGGATAGAAAATAATTCACTACAATGGGTAAAACAACAGCGATAACAATAATCAGAATCGATACCAAGCTGGTCACCAGGGTTAGTGCCAAGGTAACTAAATTTATTTTTAAAAACCCCCTATTCTCATTTTTTTCGTAAGTGATGTTTAATCCTTGTGCTACCGCTTTCATGGCTTTATTAGCACTCCATAATGAAAGCAAAATACCCACAATCAAACCCAAAGTGAGCGTTGAATTTTGGTCGGTGGCAACATCCTTCATGCGGCTAAAAAGCAACTCTTTTACTTCCGCAGGAATAAAACCGGTAATAGTACTAATATTCTCTTTTACTGTACCCGCATCAGCCACCAATCCGTATAAGGATATAGAGGTGGCAATCGCTGGAAACACCGATAGAAATGCGTAAAAGGCCACACCCGCGGCCACAAGTGACAGATAATGTTCGTTGATTCTTGCGTAAATGCCCATCCCTAATTGCTTCATATTCTTTAACATTGGTTTTTACCCCTGGTAATAAAGGATGACATCTAAGGTGATACAAAGACGAATAACTACCTACTAATTAAACAGACAGTGCCTGACCGTACTGATGCACTAAAACGACAAACCCGCTGTAAACGCAGCGGGTTTGTAATTATACGAAGTTCATAAAAAATGTTACTCGCGATAATAGGTTTTTACCGAGTTGTACCAAGTATTATCTGCACTGCTGGGCCAATTGTCTTTATCAAAACCTGGCGCTTTCTCTAACTTTTCTTTAGGCACATCTAAAATCAAACATTTTTTTTCAGTATTTAGACTCATCTGCTCTAATGGCACAGCAAATAATTTGTCTCCCATACCCAAAAATCCACCAAAAGAGACAACCGCGTAATTCACTTCTCCATCAGTTGTGTCGATCATAAGCTCTTCAACTTTGCCTAGATCTTCGCCTTTGGTATTTTTAACTTTGTCCCCAATAATTGACGATGCTGAAATAATCATAATGCATACCCTTAGTTATCAAAATTTAAAAGTTAACGTGTGGCCTACAAATATAAAAAGCCAAACTCGCTAAATATAATCCACGAAACGTGCCAAAAAAATAATTTTGTTCAACTTAAAGTTTGGCAGCAGCAAACGTATCGCAAGCGGTTAAGTCCCCAGATGCAAATCCTCGCTTAAACCACCGTGCTCTTTGCTCACTACTGCCATGAGTGAAAGAATCTGGCACAACTCTCCCGCCCGCTTGGCGCTGTAGGGTATCGTCCCCAATCGCTGCGGCAGCTTTTAATGCTTCGTCTATATCACCCGGCTCCAACAGGCCCCGCTGAGTATTAGCATGGAATCCCCACACCCCTGCGTAACAGTCTGCTTGTAGCTCTTGGGAAACAGAAAGACGGTTTACAGTTGCCTGGTTTTTGTTTCGGCCCATCTTTTCCACTTGCTGAGAAATGCCCAATACAGTCTGTACATGGTGGCCCACCTCGTGCGCCAACACATAGGCTTGGGCGAAGTCTCCAGGAGCACCGAATCGGTCGCCCAGCTGATCATAAAATCCCAAATCAATATAAATTCGCTGGTCCGCCGGACAATAAAATGGGCCCATCTCCGCTCTACCGGTGCCACAGCCAGAGCGAGTTTCGCCCCGATACAGGATCAGATCCGGTTCTGTGTAATCTTTACCCAATGTCTGAAAAATTTGCGTCCAAGTGGTCTCTGTGTCGGCCAAAACGACCGACACAAATTGGACTAATGTTTTTTCCTCCTCTGTTTGGACAATGGTTTTTTGTGGATTAACAGTCGGGGATGCTCCGCTTAAAGATGATCCCCCACCTGAGTAAGCCTGAAACAGCCAAGCTCCCCCACCTACCAAGGCAACCACCAACAAGCCTTTAGTGCCAAATAAACGGTGCACAATCGGCACAAGCTGAAAAATGCCCAGTCCAGCCCTGCTGGACACGGCTCGATTACCGCGCCGGTCCTGCACGTTTGAACTTTGTCTCCTGCCCTTCCAACGCATAACCTTAATTCCAAATGTTTATAATGGCTCTGTTTACGCAAAGCTCGTTCCACTATTGCGATTTCGCATCGTCATCATTTTAGGAAATGGAGGCGATGGCCTGCCAGATTATGCATACTTAACTGAATTGGCAGGTGAGTTTATTCAATAGAATGTTTTTTGAAACATAATCCAGAAGTATTTTTTGCGTGGTATCGAGGACTTTTGAAAATGTCCGTAAATGGCACTTTTGAACCCCACAGAATCCATAATGTAACGTCTGCTTAAATCGACTAGGGCGGGTCAAATAGTGTGATATTATTTTGTAAAATACGATTCTTTATTGTCGGTTTACATCTGTGGGACATCTGACGAAGCAGAACATCGGCTGCATGCCCTGATGCTTGGAAAATGCAGGTGTAACAATCAACAACGCTTAAGACGAAACCTATAAAAGGAAGAACAGACAATGACTAACGATAGAAACTACAAAAAAAACAAAATCGGTAATCACGTGCTTAAGCCTGAAACAATGATGATGTCCTATGGTTATGATCCGCAATTATCTGAAGGCTCGGTTAAACCGCCGGTCTTCTTAACTTCCACATTTGCCTACCAAACACCGGAAGAGGGCGAAGAATCCTTCCATATCATGGCTGGGCGTAAGCCCGCACCACAGGGCAGTGTTGGCGGCCTTATCTACAGCCGCTTCAACCACCCCAATGTAGAAATCATCGAAGACCGTCTGTCTCTCTTCGAAGGCTCAGAGTGCTCCGTAGTTTGCTCCAGCGGCATGGGCGCAATCAGCGCCATACTGCTCGCTTACTTGCGCCCCGGTGATGTGATTGTCCAAAGCGCGCCCCTTTATGGCGGCACCGAAACCCTCATCCGCAAATTTCTGCCTGAATTTAACATCGAAACCGGCGAATTCCATGACGGTCTGGACGAGGCGGGCATGCTCACCTCCCTTCGTGATGCTGGCAAAAAAGGCCGTGTTGTCATGGTGTTCGTTGAATCACCAGCCAACCCAACAAACGCTCTCGTTGATTTCGAAGCGCTAAACCGCGTGCTAGATGTCATCGAGACAGAAACAGGTCATCGCCCAATCAGTGTCTGCGATAACACCCTTATGGGTCCCGTCTTCCAACAAGTCGTACCCCAAGGCATCGATATGGCCATGTACTCACTGACTAAATATGTCGGCGGCCACAGCGATCTTGTCGCTGGTGCCGTCTGCGGCAGCCGTAAAATGCTGCGCTCAGTTCGCGCTACGCGCGGCGCTCTTGGCCTCAATCTCGACCCACATACAAGCTGGATGATCTCCCGCTCACTCGAAACCTTAAGTATCCGCATGGAACGCGCTGCCAACAGCGGCCGTAAAGTGGCACAATGGATCGCGGATAATTCCTACATAGGTGCAAAAATCCTCCACCCTGACTTTATCGAAGATAAAGCCTACCAAGCCGTCTATAAGCGCCAATGTTCAGGACCTAGCTCGACATTCTCTTTTGTGTTGGACGTGTCAAAATCAGACGCCTTCCGCCTGATCAACAATTTGTCTATTTTCAAATCTGCCGTCAGCCTCGGCGGCAGCGAAAGCCTCATCTGCCACCCAGTAAGCACGACTCACTCGGGCGTGTCTGCGGACTTGCGTGATAAATTCGGCGTAACCGACGGCCTTATCCGCCTCTCAATCGGTCTGGAGCACCCAGACGATCTCATCGCCGATCTAGATAACGCCTTCTGCGCAACCTTCAAGGATACTAAAACGGCGTAAAACTTTTCTGAAATTAACAGCAAAGCGATGATAACGAATCGAAGAAGCGAGTTTTTGCGTGTTATTGTCATGTCAGCCTAAATGCGGGTACTTGGGCTGCAATCATGAAGCAAAACTGACTATGCGAATAGCTTGTGGCTGACCAAAAAAAGAGATGGGTGACTTAGCTGAATGAAACGGATAGCGGTTGTTAGCCAGTCTGCTATTAACGCAAAGCTAAAATACAAAATAGGCTTTGAATGGCGTAATGACTGGCTTCTAATCGCACCTACTTGTCTGTAATATTTGGTCGTGTTCTCATTTTCATATGTGTCAGGAAAATGCTGAATACGCCACGTGATTGTTTTTGGTTAGCCTGAACATCAAGGCAAGTGTCACCACTGAGCCAAATAAGCTATATTGTAGTTTCCCTTGCATGGCAACGTTCAACCTGGGAGTTAGGGCTATATAGGTATATTTAATGGGGCATGCAAAGGGTGGGCGGCCCTTTCGACCTTTTCCCCAAAATTAATTGGTGGTGTTTGTGGTTAAAAAAAGCAATAAATCGGCAAACTTCAGTATCTCTCGTTTTGTCAAACCCATCATAAAAAGAACTCAGATCTTTGCTGCCAACAAAAAAGCCCATTCTGTGGCCGAGCAATTTGCAGATGCTTTTAAACCGCATATCGCCCAATCCACACAAGCTAAAAAACAGGCCTATAAAATCCGCTATCAGATTTTTTGTGAAGAGCTGGGCTACGAGCCCCATAACGAACAAAAGTTGGAGTCTGATCAATTTGACGATTATTCTACCCATTGCCTGTTGACCCATAATAGCTCGGCTCAAACTGCTGGAACGGTCAGAATAGTCAGACCGGGCAACAATGAACAATTGCTCCCCATACAACAGTTTTTAAGCGACACGATTTACTCGGAAAAAATTCATCCCAATGATTTAAAGCCCCATAAAATATGTGAAATATCCCGATTGGCCGTGGCTCCTGAATTTAGGCGGGCGTGGAAAAAATATTCCCTAAATGATAATGCCAGTAAAACGCATATAAGTGCAGCAGAATTGCGCTGTGTTCCGTTTATTGCCGTTGGTTTGTATTTATCGGTGTTATCTGTGGCACTGCGAGAAGAGATTAATCACTGTTTTGTAATGGTCGAGCCAAGGCTGGCCAAGAGTATGCGTTATATAGGTTTGCCTTTTGAACGCATCGGGCCTGTGGTGCATTACAATGGTAAGCGAGCACCCTACTATATAAAAACTAACCGGGTGCCATTGAAACTGAAATATGGTTTTAGCAAATTATTGCGTAACATTGACGGGGTATTAAGCGACAATTAACTTGATTGGTTGAGCGTCAACTATCTTGACCGGTCGTTCTGTTAAGGTTCGACACTGAAATTCGGAGGGGATTTAGTGTCGGGTAATCACATCACAGAAAGACAAATCAGGTTATATATGAAGTTACGTAAGGATTTCACCCAAGAAGTGGCTACAGCAAAAGTCGGCATGTCAGTTAGCACCGGACACCGAATTGAAAAAGAACGGCACCAACCTAAAAAAGATAAACGAGATTGGCGAACTAGAGCAGATCCGCTTGCACCAATATGGGATCTCATTGTGTTGCCATTGTTAAAACAAGACGCCGAAATAAGTCCTGTTGGCGTGTTTGATCATTTGTGCGAGTTTCATGCGGATGTATTTAGCTCTTCATCGAGACGCACGCTAGAGCGCAGGATCAAGCAATGGCGTCATTTACATGGCGCAGCTAAGGACGTGATGTTTATGCAACATCATGAGCTTGGAAAGCTAGGTATATGCGACTTCACACATGTTACAAGCCCCGTCACGATTGATGCAAAACCCTTTAAACATATGCTGTTTAATTACCGGCTACCCGCTAGTGGTTGGACATTCTCGCAAGTTATTTATGGTGGTGAAAGCTTCGCGGCATTCTCCGATGGTTTGCAAAATGCATTCGCTAAAAGCAAAGGCGTACCTGCTGAGGTGCGCACCGACAGCTTAAGCGCGGCATACAAGAATAATGGTACGGTTGAGGATTTTACTCAGCGCTATCAAGAGTTGATGACGCATTATGGATTTGCTGGCACACGAAATAATACCGGTGTTGCTCATGAAAATGGTGCCATTGAATCGCCCAACCGTCATATTAAATCGCAAGTTGAACAGGCACTAAGAGTGCGAGGCTCGTTCGATTTTAATTGTCGCGCCGATTACGAGACCTTCATTGAAGGCGTGACCAGTCGTCGCAACAAACGCATTGCGGCCAAGTTCGCACAAGAGCAGCGACAATTACACACCTTACCTGCCTATAAGAGCGTCAATTACTCGCAAGAATACGTGCGGGTTACGCGCACAAGCACGGTCAATATCAAACGAGTCATGTATACGGTGCCGTCTAGACTGGTGGATAGTCGACTGAAAGTGCATGTATATGATGATCATATCGATTTACTCTTAGGCCAAGAATTCACCTACCGTTTAGAGCGCGTTTACGCGCCAGGCTCTTCACGTAAACGCAGCGTCAATTACAAACATGTTATTGACGCGCTCGTTAAAAAGCCCAGAGCATTTAGATGTTCACAATGGCGAGATGAGTTACTGCCTAACGAAGACTACCGAACGATATGGCAGTATGTTGAGGCGACAATGAAAGCCGATGATGCCAGCCATTACATGGTTAGAATACTGCATTTAGCGAGTAAAGCAGATAATGAAATGCGGCTAGGTCGCTTTATTACTCACCAGTTAAGCATAAGCCGTTTACCCAGCTTGTTTGACTGCCAAGAACGCTTTAGCACCAAGCCCAAAGACATTCCACAAGTCAACGTGATGCAACACAAACTATCCCAATATCAATCGCTATCGCAAGGAAGTCATCATGAATAGTGCAACCGCTTCATTACCGTTGATGCTAAAAAGCCTCCGCCTAAGTGTGTTTAGAGAGCAATGGGAAACCATCGCAGAAAAAGCGTTACATGACCAATGGCGGCCAGAACAATACTTAAGCGAGTTGTGCCACATAGAGCTGGCGAGTCGCACCGACAAGCGACAATTACGTTATGTAAAAGAATCGAACCTGCCATCAGGAAAGCACTTAGGCGGCTTCGACTTTACTGCCATCGAAGGGGTGAATAAAGCGCGTATGTATGAGCTGGCCGACAATCATGACTGGGTAAAACAAGGAGCCAATTTATTATTGTTCGGTGCCAGTGGCGTTGGCAAAACACACTTAGCCAGTAGTCTAGGTTATAGCCTGATTGAAGCAGGTATCCGTATCAAATTTTACTCAGCCACAGCCCTTGTACAGCATCTGCAAGAAGCAAAACAACTACTGAAATTGCAGGATGCATTAAACAAGCTCGATAAATACCAAGCACTTATCATTGACGATATCGGCTATATTAAAAAAACCGAACAAGAAACCAGTGTTCTGTTTGAACTAATTGCCCACCGCTATGAAAGACACAGCCTAATCATCACCTCAAATCAATCATTCGAAGATTGGGATGAGCTGTTTACCGATACCGCAATGACCGTAGCCGCCATAGATAGGCTGGTTCATCATGCACACATTATTCAATTAGTAGGAGAAAGTTACAGAAGAAAAGCGGCCATGAAAGAAGACGAAGAAAGCAGAAGTAACCGGTCAAGTTAATTGACGCTCAACCGGTCAAAGTAGTTGACGCTCTATAGACGGGGCGTTGTTCCCCGAAGATTAATATCCCCAGAGCACGAGCTGCACTGGAGCCCAAAATGGATAAAGGGGCAGAGTGATTTTCCCATTAAATCACTCCGACCCCTTTTTCGCTGATATGTCTGACAATCAATCAGGGAAATACGTCTAAAAAAACCGATCTATACCCAATCGACCAAATAAAAGAATAGAGGGTGTTTAGACTACCGCGAGCAATACGACTGCTGACATAAAAACGACTGTTGGAAAATAGCCGGATTAACATCAAAAATCTTTATTAAGTAAGACTCTGTAAAGCAAATTACTTGGCTCTGTGGCGCATACCAAAACCAAGCAAAGCCAATACAAACATCACAAAAACTGATGGTTCAGAAACAACAGTTGCCGCGCCTAAACTTAGCTCACCTTCTGTAAAGAACGTCGTGGGAACAGTTTTTATGTCGAATATTTCAAAGAAGTTATCAATTGCTGGATCTAAAGCAAACACATCGTATATTCCAAAAATTCCGATATTTAAACCAGCTACGTCTACGTCAAAGTCTAGGTATTCAATTCCGGCGAATACATCATCTGTGTCGACAACGGCTAAGAACGAAAGAGTATCAGTGACGTTTTCGCCAAAAAAACTAAAAGATTTGAATTCAATAAGTTCTTGCTCGCCAATGGTGCCATTTTCGAATAAATGAACAGTGATTTCACCCACTACACTGCCTTCGAACAGTACATCGTGTGAAATAAGTGTAGCGTGAGACGATAAACTAAAACCGAAGGCCGCAACAGCTAGTGAGGCTGTAAAAATAAATTTCTTTAGGTATGTCATTTTTATTTTCCCAATAAATTAATTAAACGACTACATCATTTTTGATGCTGCCTTAATGAGTATAAACATAATATGTTTACAAAGGTATGGTGAAAGCGCTGCTATTCTTGTAAGCTGCCCTTTAACAATATGTTAAGAGTTTGTATCGATAAGTATGCTTGAACGTAATGTGAATCTTAATGTGTTGATATTATTGAATTTAATTTGTTAATAAGCACAGGGCTTTATTGCATTGTGGAAGCGGTCGAAGCAATTTTTAATTCAATAGAAAATTGAAATAGAATTTAACGTGCCGGATATTGCTAGCTAAAAACAGTAAATCTGGCGATTAGGAGAAGCATGCAATGAAGTTTAAACACGCACTTATGTTCTTTGCCTCCGGACTGTTGTTTCAGCCAACCGTTCAGGCCGTGAATTTGTTAGACGAGAATTTTTTCGGTTTTGAAGGGCCTATCGTTATCGATGGTAGTCCGGCCAACTGGTTTATTGCTGGTGTCGCGCTGCCTACCGTTTATGCTATTGGTACAGAAATGCCTAATACGGGCGCTAATAGTCTTAAATTTAGTCATGAAGGTGGCGTTGCCGTTAACGTTACTGCCTTCTCACCTGCTGGTACTGTGGAGCTTCAAGAGCGCACTGAATACGTGATTTCCATGGATGTATGGATAGAGCCCGGTAGTAAAGTGGGGCGAATTCGTCCAATTTTAGAAAGTCCATTTCATTTCATTACCCCGATTAATTTGGATGATGTTGAACAAGGCCAGTGGGTAAACGTTACCAGTGCTCCTTTTTCTAGAGATGCGGCTTCAGACAACTCTGACCGGTTAAGATTACAAGTCAGATCCGGCGATATGTTAGATGGAACAGGCACACTGTTTGTCGATAATGTCGCAATAGAGGCCTATGAAGAAGGAGCAAATGAAGCGTCACCTGCTCCTTTTTCCAACCGTTTAAGCGATAATTTGTCTGGTTTTGAACCAACAAGCCCTAACTGGTTTCTTGCCAACCCAGCAGGCCCAGGTAGTTTTACCCAGACAAATAATACTGGTGGCGGCACTGACAGGGTGAAAAATGGTGTTGGTGCATTGGTATTTGAAACTGACGCTAAAACGACGGCCTTTAAAACCGCCTTTTCTCCTTTTGGCTCTTTAAATATGCTGCAAGGGGATTTTACGGTTTCAATGGATATCTGGATTGAACCGGGTTCTTCCATTAACGCTGTTCGCGCCATTCTCGAAAACCCATTTACGCAGGTCCAGCCTTTTAACGTAAGTAATGTGGTTAGAGGTCAATGGGTCAGAATTACGTCATCTGTGTTTACGCGTGGGGCGGTTTCTGGCAAAAACGGTGCAGGTGTAGATAACGATCGACTTCGAATACAGGTTCGCCCCGACGATATGGATGATGGTAGCGCCAAGTTTTATATCGATAATGTGTCGGTTCAGGAAAATAATCCTAAAGTACGGTATGTACAAGGTCTTTCTGTTACGCCTTCACAAGCGACTATCTTTAAAGATGTTACAACTCAATTGGCTGTAACGTTAACGCCAGGAAACGCCACAAATCCAAACATCATTTGGAGCTCAAGTGACGGCTCTATTGCCACTGTTGACGACAATGGTGCAGTAACAGGTATCGCCTTAGGCACCGCCACGATTTCAGGTGTGACTGAAGATGGTGGATTTTCTGCGTCAACACAAGTCACGGTTCGTGTATACGAAAACTTCGTTGATGATCCTGGTTTTGAAAGTGGGGCTTTTGAAGGATGGACCGGTGTTTCGGGTCAAGCAATCATCATCAATAATGTCAATAATGTGCGTTCAGGCACTTATGCACTCAGAGTAAACGATAATAACGGAGAAACGGGTTATATCGAACGCGTTGTGGATGGTCTTATCGCTGATACTCGTTATTCGGCCTCTGTTTGGACTAGAGTGGTGCCGAACAACACATCAGCCACCTTTGGCGTTAAAAACTACGGTGGTGTAGAAAAAACCACCGCAATTAACAATAGCCAATATACCCACTCAACCATTAGCTTCAAGACAGGTGAAACCGATACCACCGTAACACTATTTGTTGAAAACAGTGATGCGGCAAACATCTTTATTGATGATGTGGAAGTATTAGTAGAGCCTGTAATCCCGGATCTTTATGATCCTGCGTTTTATGATCGTCATGCCACGACTTATATTGGTCCAATTGATCAAGGTGTATTTTTAAGCCTAATGCAAAAAGTCAACGAAGCGCGTGATTTGCTTTCCGCGAAAATTATCGAAGCTGAAGAAGCCGCAGTTAATACCGATTACGCACAAGTTACCGCACAAACCGTTGATTTGTTCAAAAATTCCTTTGCGCCTTATGATCGTCAGAACCCACTAGCAATTGAAGAAAGATACAATCGTTTGTTTTTCACTCAATTTGATCCTGTTGGTGCTGCTGGCTTGCCATTTGATGAACTGGCTGACAGCTTGATCATCATTGAAACGGCAATCGATGAATTGCAGCAACAAATTGACGGTGAAATTGTCCTGGCAACACCACCTGATTGGGAAAATGGTACCGCGTCAATTGAAGGAAGTAATTACCTGTTGGACGGCAAACCAGTTCTGGCCAGCAAGTTTTTCTTCCAACCTGACGACGATGGATCACTAGAAGCCTTTGGCCAAAATGGTGAAAAATATATTGCTGTGCAAGATTTGGAAGACGGTACTACGGTCAGAGATGTTCGCGTGAACTCCTTTGTTCGCGACCTCGAACGTGAAGTTGAGAAGAATAAATTCCCGATGCAAATCTTTGTCGGTCATATTGTTCCGAACAACAGCCCTTTACGTGATATCGACCCAAGTGCGTTTGGGGCTGGTCATCGTATGTTTACCGATTATGATATTGATAATCCCTCAGTTCGTGGCTGGTTGGGTACGTTGTTTGAAAATCTGGTTGAGCCAAACATCGATATCCTCGGCGACAATGCCCGCGTTTATATGTTGGCTAACGAACCTACCTTTGGTTTTCGTGAAGGCGGCGCTCACTCTGAAGATGGCTTATCAGATTTTACCTTTTCGAAATATGAAGCTTGGTTAGCAGAAAAATACACCACTATTGCAGATCTAAACGCTGTGTATGGTACTGACTTTGCTGATTTTAGTGAGCTTTCAGAAGCTTATGAAATGCCGCTACCTCTTGAATTGCAGGGCGGACCAGTTTGGTATGACTGGAATAAGTTTAACATGAGTCGCGTTAATGACTGGTTTACGTTCCTGCATAACACCGCGCATCAAGCTGATCCGAAAGCGAAAACCCATATCAAAGTATTGGGTGAGCGTTCTATTCATGGTACCTACGCAGACGAAGGTTATGATTTCGAATATATCGCTAAATTAGTCGATATCCCTGGTTCTGACAACCAAATGAACCCACATGATGCTGAGTGGGATGTACGTTTGGATCAGAGCTCCCGTGACCGTTATCAACTGGAATGGCGCAAGCAGGCTATCATGTTAGATTTCAATAAATCGATCGCACCTGACAAACCTTTCTATGATTCAGAATGGCACTCGTTATCCGGAGCCAGATGGCGTGACTTCCATATGACCAAAGAGTATGTACGTGCTGCTTTCTGGTTAGCCGCAACTCAAGGCATGGATTCAACCACCTCTTGGGTTTGGAATAGAAGAGCTGACGGTTCTGTTGATTTGCGTGCGGACTTCGCTGGTACTTCTGCTAATCAACCTATCCAGTTAGATGCATATGGTCGTACCTGGAAAGAAATCAACGCGCACGGTGAAATTTTCATGAACTTGGCGCCCGTTGAAAGAGCATTTATGGTGTACTACAACAAAGACAGCCATATCCAAGACAGCACCTATACAGCTGAAATGTCTAACGTGCACGAAGCGCTTAAGGTAACC
This sequence comes from Paraglaciecola sp. IT1134, assembly GCF_058068185.1. Taxonomy (NCBI): domain Bacteria; kingdom Pseudomonadati; phylum Pseudomonadota; class Gammaproteobacteria; order Alteromonadales; family Alteromonadaceae; genus Paraglaciecola; species Paraglaciecola sp. IT1134. The sequence continues at coordinate 905,920 of NZ_CM176486.1, forward strand.
AATCTTCCTGTCGGATTTACGACTCCAACTGAATTGGCCAATATTGATAAAACTAAGCAAACCGTGATTGTTCCTCCTACACAGTTCATTTCTAATAAGGATTTGGCAAAGTTAATCGCGTTTAGCCACAGTGGTGGTCGCCTTGTTGTTGTTGGCAGTGGCGATAACTTTGCGAAGACGGAAGTAGGAGCATCAAGAAATCCAAACATGTTAAATGCATTATCAACATTTGCGACGGTCGAATATGCTGAAGTATTCACTATGGCTGCTGCATTTAAGTCAGCACTTGCTTCTGTTGCCCCTGAAATGTCTGCGGGTGTTGAAGTGACTGATGTCGGTGGTAATGTTGCATACGGTGTACTTGCTGAACAATTTAATGATGCCGAAACAAGCGATACATACGTTTCGCTTATTAACGTTAGTCAGCAACCCTTGACCGTTAACTTGACTATTTTTGGTAAAACGCCAGATACAGTGACAGATGTTATCACCAGTCAGGAAGCGAGCAGTGAACTTACGCTCGAGCCTATGGCCGTGAAATTACTAAAACTTAAAGCCGGCCCCGTTCCAGCTCCTGGCGACCTTGATGGTGACGGCGATATTGACTTTGCTGACATAACCAACTTGTCTCGTTTATTACGCAGTGGTCCTGTTATAGACTTGCGTTATGACCTCAATGAAGATGGCGTGGTATCTATATTGGACGTAAGAGTACTTCGCACACTTTGTACTAGAACAAGGTGTTCTACCAGAGGTTAATTAACCCTAAGTAGTTGCCGATAATAAAAAGCGCGCTATGAAAATAGAGCGCTTTTTATTTGTTTGCCCAGCGAAGCTGGCAAACCCGTCCACTTGAAAGATAGGGGAGTCACCCTGAATAAGGGGAAGATAATTCGAATGGCAAGTGCGTCACTGGCTAACGGTGGGGTGTAAAGGAAGCCATAGGAAGCGAGCGATACACAGTGCAAGTGAACCTGTTTCGGCGGGATTGGAGGATAAGCGTGCAAAAATCGCAACGTCCATTACTTAATTTACCTTGTTCACCATACAATGCCATGTAGTTTAGTACCACAGTTACAACTAGCCAGTTAACGTTGTTGCTGCTGGTGTTGTTACTAGTGACGTATCACGGCGCATATTCATCAACGGCACACCAAATCTGGCTGCATAGGTAAGCGGGCACCCTATTATATAAAAACCACCCGGGGGGCCATTGAAACTAAAATATGGTTTTAGCAAATTACTGGGTTACATTGACGGGGCGTTGTTCCCCGAAGATTAATATCCCCAGAGACTATCTTTACTGTCAGTACTACGGCCCAAAAAAAAATCAAACTACAGGTTAACGGGTCACGACGCCCTCTGTCGTTCCTATTAATACTAGATCTGCGCCGCGCTGGGCGAACAAACCGTTGGTAACCACACCCACTATGTTGTTGAGTTGTCGCTCAAGCTCCACGGGATTTAATATGGTCAGGTTGTGTACATCCAAAATAACGTTACCATTATCCGTTACCACGCCCTGGCGATAAACAGGATCTCCGCCGAGTTTGACAATTTCCCTGGCGACGTAGGAGCGAGCCATGGGAATAACTTCAACCGGCAAAGGGAACTGACCAAGCATAGGCACTTGTTTAGTGTCATCTACTATACAAATAAACTGTTTAGCTACCGCAGCAACAATTTTTTCCCGGGTCAAAGCGGCTCCGCCACCTTTTATCATATGTTTATGTTCGGTAATTTCATCAGCACCATCTACGTAGACATCCAGGCGGTCCACCGAATTAAGATCCAGTACCTCAATGCCCAATGATTTCAGGCGTTGAGTAGAGGCATCCGAGCTGGATACTGCGGCGGTCATTCGGCTTTTAATGGCGCCGAGAGCGTCGATAAAATAGTTCACTGTCGAGCCTGTGCCTACACCCACAATTGCATCGTCGGGGATATGTTCAATCGCAGCAAGGGCAGCGGCTTTTTTCTTATCATCTTGGGTCATTTGCAGTCTCAAGTTAGGCATCAATAGGAATAGTATACCTAAGCTCCAGCCAAAATGTAGCTATACCCTTCATCCTTGAAACTGCATATTTGTTTGTTACTCTCATTCACCCCAATCGATAACTGAGGTTGCGCTAACCGGGTTACGCTAACCGGGTTGCGCTAACCGAGTTGCGCTGAGTGGACCAAACTTATGTGGTCTCACTCATTTGTCGCCGTGAAGCAAATTCAATGATTTTGGCGATATGCGATATGCGATATGCGATATCCGATATGCGATATGCGATATGCTATCTATTTGGGACGGTATTAGTCGGTTGAACCAATATAAATATGCCCGGGGGTGATAATTTTTTGCAGGGGGACATCCCAGTGGTTTGCGTTTAACCCCGTTTCGTCCAGCTGACAATCATGGGCTGCACCAACCACCGCCGTGCCAAGACCATCCCGTCTGATAGGGGCAAGGGTACGGTCGTAAAATCCACCGCCCATGCCAAGACGCTGGCCTAGTCGGTCGAAAGCTACCAGTGGCGCCAAAATCATGTCCAGCCGATGTAATGGAATAATATGGTCGCAGCGCAATGCGGGTTCCGCTATACGGTATCGGTTCAACACCATAGCGCTGCGGGCTGTGTATTTAACAAACAACAGGTGACCCGTACAAAATGGATGCAACACCGGTACACATACCTGCTTATTTACAGCCCAGCAATATTCTATTAATAATTGCAGACTAATTTCGCCGTCACTGGCCAAGTAACAGGCAACATGCTCGGCCCGTTGGAAACATTCATCAGCAAGACATTGTTGTAATAGGTCCTGACTGGCTTGTACTTGTTGCGTGGCGCTTAAGCTATTGCGCCTGGCTTTATATAATTGCCGAGTCATATTTTGTAATGAACGTTTGATTGTTAGCAACGATTTAATCCGTTACTGGAGATTGCGCTTGGCAGGTATTTATTCAACACTTTGATTAATTTGACACGCTCTATGGGTTTGGTTAAATAATCTGACATTTGCGTGGAATTATCCGGACCATCCCGGCTAATATGTGTTTGCTCGAATGTATCAGCCGATAGTCCCACCACAGGAATAGCCGGGAATAGCTGTTTGATGCGTCTTGTGGTTTCAATACCATTAATGCCGGGCAAATGGATATCCATAAAAATCAGATCATAGTTGTTTTCGATAACCCGCTTTAATGCCTGTTCACCGCTGTCGGCAAGTGTTATAGCGAAACCCATAGATTCAAAGATGGCCTTTGCGACCTCCTGATTAATCAGGTTATCCTCGACTAACAATATAAGCGAATCGGTGTTAGCCACAAGTTCACTGGGTTCCTGAGGTGGCATATCAGTCACGTTGAGCTGCAGATGGGGTAAGGTGACCTTAAATAAACTGCCCATACCTTCCCGGCTCGACAGGTGGATACTGCCTTGCATTAACTTTACTAAACCCTTGGTGATAGATAAACCCAATCCGGTACCTGCGTGATCTTTAACCTTACCGACCTGTTGAAACTTGTTGAACAACCTTGCCTGATCTGCTTGAGCAATACCTATACCGCCATCTTTAATGGCTAATATCATTTGCCGGTTACTGTTAGCCACGCTAACAGTAACCGGCTTACCTGCGGGGGTGAACTTGATGGCATTACTAATTAAATTGATCAGTATCTGACTGACTTTGGCTTCATCCATAACAAGGTATTCCGCTACATCGTCGTCAATGTGTAAATTGAATTGAATGTCTTTGGCTGCAATTGAAGCGGAAAACATCCCCGCGACTTGCTCAAACAACTTACGGCAGTTCACTTTGCCTAGATGTAATTGCATTTTGCCTTCTTCAATTTTACTCAAATCGAGTACGGCGTTAATAATGCTTAATAATCGTTTGCCGCTGTAATCGATGTGTTCGAGGTAGCGGGTAAACTTGGCGGAAACACTGTGTTGCTGGCTTTCGTCAAGCATCAGTTGGCTAAAGCCAATGATGGCATTTAAAGGGGTGCGCAGCTCATGGCTCATATTCGACAAAAACTCAGTTTTATGTTGATTAGCCTCTGTAAGCTGGCGATTTTTTTTACGTAACTCCAAGTTTGCCATCACAGAACGACCGAGGGTTTCCAGCGCTTGACGTTGTTCAGGGGTTAACGTTTTAGGTTGATTATCTATGGCGCACAGGGTACCGATTGCATACCCCTGGGGAGTAATTAACGGAAAGCCGGCATAAAAGCGGATGTTCGGTTCTGCAGTAACCAGAGGATTATCAAAAAAACGCGTATCTTGCAGGGTATCGCTGACCTCAAAAATATGTTGTTGATGAATGGCGTGGGCGCAAAATGCAATATCTCGTGAAGTTTCTTCAACGTCCAGGCCGACCTTGGATTTAAACCACTGGCGGTCAGGGTCAATCAGGCTGATAAGGGCAATGGGCGTGCAACATATTTCGGATGCGAGCTGCGTCAAATCATCGAATGCTTTTTCCGCCTCAGTATCCAGTACGTCATATTCAAAAAGCGCCCTTAAACGTGCAGACTCGTCAGGTGTAGGTGGAGCAGTTTTCATAGGCTGTTATTTCAACGCCGTATTTCAGTGATACAAATGCGGCGTGAACATCTTTATATAGAATTAATAGGTGTCAAGGTATAACTGGGTCAGCCGTGTCTTGTCAACCTTGACCGCCACATCTATCTGTTGAGCGTTTAACCACAAAGGACTAGTGGTGGTATTTTCGGGAGCGATAATGGTTTGTCCAATCGTCAGTGGGTCAGTTGCCACCCTGGCGTGACCACGCTGGATCTCAAACAAAGTTGGATCCACCAGATGGGCAATGGGCATAGCATCATGGAAAAAACACACTCTGTCTTCGCGGTTCTGAGAATAAAAATCCATGTAAAACTGCGCCGCATCGTGTACAAAGCCACCCAGTTTTGCATTGTTTTCCCGTAACTGCGTCAAAAACTCCGGCTGGAAGGGTAATGAATTGGTGACGTCCAGGCCAAACATAGTTAAATTCCAGGCTGCGCCAAACACGATCTCGGCGGCATAGGCATCATTCCAGATGTTGGCCTCGGCCACAGGGGTCACATTGCCAGGGACAAAGGCTGCACCACCCATAATAGACACGCCTTTTAATAACTTAGGCAATTCAGGCTCCAGACGCAGGGCCAGGGCCAAATTGCCCAGGGGACCAATAGCCACTACCGTGATTTCGCCTGGAAACTGGCGAGCCATATCGATAATAAACTGCGCAGAAGATCGGGGATCCAGGGCTCGTTTCGAAGGCGTTGGATGAATGTTACCGAAACCATCGTCACCATGCACAAAGTGGGCATACTGGGATTGTGGACCTACCCAGGGCATGCCTACGCCTTTGCACACTGGAATATCCTGACCCGCCAGTTCGCACAAGGTCAGGGCATTTTGCGCTGCCATTTCCACCGGTACATTTCCGTAGACTGCGGTTAAACCAAGTACCTCGATATCCTTGCATTGAAAGGCGAAAAAAATTGCCATCGCATCGTCAATGCCAGGATCAGTATCCAATATAATTTTGTGGCTCATAGGTGTCTCATTCGTAAGATATTAACTGTTATGTTTGGCTAAAAAGCGATCAACTTGTTCGGCGTCAGGTATTGATTGCGCGGCACCTAACTGAGTGACCGCGATGGCCGATGCTGCACAAGCCCGAGTCAGGGCCGATTTAGCCGCGCAGTGATCGCTGTAAGCCGATAAGAAAAAGCCGATAAAGGTGTCACCCGCGGCGGTGGTGTCTATGGCATCTACCACAAAGGCTTCGACTGTTATTTTGTTGTCTTTTCTGAGCATGCAGGCACCCCTTTTGCCCAAGGTAATAATCACCTCGGTCGTGGGCCAGTCCTGGCGGAAATAGGCTTCTATCTGTTCAAGGTCGGTGCAGCCCGTTATTTCTTGGGCTTCGACTTCGTTAACAATTAATAGGTCTATACAATCATGGGGTAATTGTTTCACTGAGGCCGTCATAGGTGCAGGATTGAAGGCGACTTTCAGGCCTTTTGCCTTGGCTTGTTTTAACACGTCATCGATGGCGTTGGTTTCGTTTTGGGTTAATACCCAATCCGGTGACTTGGCATCGTCCAGGGCCTGCATGATGTCCTGGTTGGTTAGTTCATGATTAGCACCACCGAACAATACTATGGCGTTTTCACCAGAGGGGGTAACTTGGATAATGGCATGGCCTGATGGGCTGTCGGTGCAGGAAACATACTTACAATTGATGTTATGTTTGATCATCACCTGCTTGAACGGGGCATCTTCCTGGTTGATTTTACCTACGTGTCTCACGTCTGAACCGGCTTTGGCCAGGGCTATAGATTGATTGGCGCCCTTGCCACCAAGTAAACGCTGGTAATTACTAGAGGCAAGGGTTTCCCCCGGCTGCACAAAGTGCTCAACTTGATACACATGGTCCACGTTAATAGAACCAAAATTAATAATGGCCATAAAGGATAATCCCCAGTGTTATTATTACTTTTGCCATTATTCTAACCGAGTATTAACCAGGATAAACCTAATAAGTGAAAATTTTGGTGTTCTTTTTAGGCAAAAAAGTCGCGCAAGCGTTTCAATAGTGGTTCTTTTGAAACAAAGGGTTCTTGATTGACAGCAAACAACCGAATTGAAACTGTCGCGCCGTGTCCCCACGGCCACCAAGCTAACATGACCTGAAATGGCTCTGTGCTTTGTACGGCAAATAGTTTTTGGCTTTTATTGATTTTGGCGTATTTTGCGGCCAGATGGGTGATCAATTGTGGGGCTCGTTTCACGCTTTTTGCGTCCCATTCGACAGCCATGTGCTGGCGGATAATCGCGAGAATAAGGGGGGTTTTATCGGCGGAAAACTCAGCCAAGAGGGCCTGATTAAAGCCGTCGTATTTCCATTTTACGATCTCATCCAGGGCCTGAATAAGCGCACTGCCGTTGGCGCGAATATGTTGTTCGTGATCCATATTTTTCATTTATCGTGTGGTTAACAGACCCGGACACCCCAGGCTGTTGAAAATCAACGAGTTTATGTCCACTGAGCAAAAGTGGCTAAACATAAATTAGTCAAGGATCTCAAGTAAGGGGGTGTCTCCCAAAATGCCGCTGTCTAGTGTTCGCCCGTGAACCGAAAGTTCAGGGCGGAAGTATCATCATTGCCGCAGGCTCCTCGATACGAGCCGAGTTTGCACAATAGCAGTGGAATCAACTTCCTAGGTAAAAAGCATCGGCCAGGGACATAACTAAACTGGCAAACATTCCAGGAGACATAGAAAACTTTCAAATTGTACGCAATACCATGATGACCATAACACGGCAATCGTTCGCTGGCTGCCAAAACGTGGTAACTATTAGCTAAATAACCGGCATTTTCTCATGTGCGATGTCATGCTGGCCGACATTATAATATGTTATGGCTGGGATATATACCTCTCAGATTTGTGTTTTTATCTAATATAGGCATTGCTGGGCATGCCTTATGGACGATGCTAGAATTAGACGATCCACTAAATGAGACTATCTCTTGAACAATCAAAATCAACAGTTTGAAAATTTGACGGCGTTAATGGAAAGACACAATATTCTGGCCTCAGCCGCAGAAATACAAGGCATGTTTTGTGGCATGCTTGGGGCGGGTATGGCCCTTGAATCCCAAGATTGGTTGGAGCCTATCGCTGATTTTATTCATCAAGGGGAAATATTGCCAACGGATATCCAGCAAGAATTCAGACGGCTGTATGACTCGACTTGCCAGCAATTGGTGGAATCAGATTTTGCCTTGGTGTTATGTATGCCTGATGACGCCTCGCCAATCAATGATCGAGGGCAGGCACTGCTGGGTTGGGTACACGGCTTTATGCTGGGTTTCGGCCTGTATCAGGACGATTTGACAGCCTGTTCGGAAGACGTCAAAGAAGCCCTGGAGGATTTCTCCGAAATAGCCCGTATGGACGAAGAAATGGTCGAGGGTGAAGATTCGGAACACGCCCTGTTTGAAGTGCTGGAATATGTCAGGGTGACCGCAATGTTATGTTTTAACGAATTAGGTAAATCTCCTGAGCAACAACAAAATCAGCCAAAAACTGTGCACTAGGGCGGTAGACTCAGATGTTCGATAAGGATACATTTCAGTATCGCCGCCAAACTTTGCTTAGCCGGATGCAACCCAATAGCCTTTGTCTCGTCCCGGGCGCTAATTTACAGGTCCGTAGTCGTGATACCCATTATCCTTTCCGTCAGGACAGTTATTTTCAGTATTTAAGCGGATTTCCAGAGCCACAAGCCTACCTGGTGTTATCCAATGCCGAGAAATTCCCCAACGGGTTGTGTATTTTATTTTGTCAGAGCAAAGATCCCCAAAACGAAACTTGGCAGGGTCGACGTTTTGGTCCCCGTGAAGCTAAAAAACAGTTTGGGCTGGATATGGCGTTTGGCGTGGACGAACTGGAAGACAAATTACCTGAAATTATGCAGGGGCATGAACATCTGTATTTTGCTCAAGGCGAATATGGCGATGCGGACGGCTTAGTTTTTAGTTGCCTGGAAGCTATGCGTGAAGCGCCCAAACAACAAATGCAACCGCCGGGCAGCATAAACGATGTGCGGCCGTTGCTCGACGAAATGCGCCTGTTTAAGTCATCTGGCGAGATCGCGCTGATGGAACAAGCCGCGCGGATTTCAATGGGGGCGCATCTTAGGGCTATGAGCTTTACGATGCCAGGGCACTACGAATATCAGCTGGCGGCAGAGATCCATCATGAATTTGCCATGCATGGAGCGTTGCATCCGGCTTATGGCACAATAGTCGCGGGAGGCAAAAACGCTTGCATCCTGCATTACACCCAAAACAGTCAAGTACTTCAGAGCGGGGATCTGGTATTGATTGACGCGGGCTGTGAATGGCAAGGTTACGCTGCGGATATCACCCGCACTTTTCCAGTGTCCGGTAGCTTTAGTATTGAGCAAAAATTGTTGTACCAATTGGTGCTGGATGCGCAATTGGCGGCCATTAAATGGCTCATTCCGGGCAATACCCTCAAACAAGCCACAGACTGCGCCATCGAGGTTATTACCCAGGGACTGATTAACCTGGGATTGTTACAAGGTGAGGCGAGTCGCAATATCAGGCAGCAGAGTTACCGACAGTTTTTTATGCACGGGTTATGTCATTGGTTAGGATTAGACGTGCATGATGTGGGGGGCTATAAGGTTGCGGATCGGGACAGACCCCTGGAGATAGGCATGGTACTGACAGTTGAACCTGGTATCTATATTGCCCAGGATGCCAAAGTAGACCCCCGTTGGTGTGGTATAGGTATTCGTATTGAAGATAATCTAGTGGTCACTGCCACCGGGCACAAGATCCTCACCGCTGGCGTGCCTAAGCAGATTGCAGAGATAGAAAAACTTATGGCAGACAAAACAAGGTTGGCAGGTTAATGCAAAGTTATGATGTGGTAATAGTGGGCGGCGGCATTGTGGGCCTTACTTTGGCCCTTGCCCTTAAATCCAGCGAATTGTCGGTGGCACTGATCGACAGCCAGACCGGGGACGAACCTTTGTCACAACAGCCAGAGCTGCGGGTCAGTACGTTCACACTGGCCAGTGCACAAGTACTGCGCAACCTTGGGTGCTGGCAAAATCTGGATTCTCAGCGCATGTTGGCTTATGAACACATGGCCGTATGGGATCAGGACAGTTTCGGCAAAATCCAATTTTCACATCAAGATGTCGAGCAACCCTATCTGGGTTATGTTATCGAAAATAAATTAGTGCGCCGCAGCTTATGGCTAAAAGCCGCCGAAGCACAGCACATTGCTATATTCGCCCCCCACAAGATAAGCAAACTGGTTTTTGGCCAACAGGAAAGTTTTATTAGCTTGGAGGATGGCACCATGTTGACGGCCAGGTTAGTGGTGGGAGCCGACGGCGCCAATTCCTGGGTGCGTCAGCAGGCGAATTTTCCGTTGACCTTTTGGGACTATGAACATCAAGCGATAGTGGCGACCATTAAAACCCAGTTACCTCACGGCAAAACTGCCCGTCAGGTATTTACCGCCAGCGGACCCCTGGCATTTTTACCCCTGTGGGATGACCACCATTGTTCTATCGTCTGGTCCCAACAAGATAGCCAAGCCAGTCACTTATTAGCCCTCAGTGACACTGACTTTAACAAGGCCTTAATGGCGACCTTTGATAGCCAGTTGGGTTTATGTGAGCTGGTCAGCGAACGGCGAAGTTACCCCCTAACCATGCGTTATGCACGGCAATGGGTAAAAGATCGGGTAGTCTTAGTCGGAGACGCGGCGCATACCATTCACCCTCTAGCAGGACAGGGGGCCAATCTCGGTATTCTTGATGCCGCAGCCCTGGCTGAGCAAATCATCGTTACGGTGGAACAAGATAAAGATTTTGGTTTAGCCAAAAACCTGCGCCCCTATGAACGCTGGCGTAAGACGGAAACGGTGAAGATGATCGCCACCATGGAATCATTTAAACGGTTGTTTGCCGGTGACCATCCGCTGAAAAAACTGGTGCGGGACATAGGTTTAGATGGGATCAACAAACTTCCTGTGGCTAAACGCATGATTATTCGCCATGCTATCGGTCTTGACGGCGAGTTACCTAAATTGGCGACCCGTACGCAAGTGGTATGATAATCATCAACGTCAGTCCGAATTAATAACCTAAATCTTCCCGACTTATCTTATGTTGGGGGATAACACCGCCTGATTAGGCACTTTTTTGAAAAGGAATTTATTATGTTAAAATCCATATTTTGTCTGCCCGTGGCAATTTTATTAGCGGGTTGTGGCGCTACGTCACCTCCACCCTATGAAAAAGAAAAAGCACCAGAAGATCGTGAGTATGAACAGGGCGCCACTGGTTTAGTTCAGCAACAAAAAGATCAAAATATTATTATGAAAAAAGAGATGTCAGAGCAGTGCGAACAAGCCCGGCTGGATTTGGCTGTAGCGGAATCGGAAGGGCAAACCGACACGGTCGAGCATTTCAAGTCGGTGATTAAACAAAGCTGCAAATAGCGGTGTAAAGTGAAAGACCTAAAGTCATGACGCCAGCAATTAACTTATTAATAAAACAGAAAATAAGTCATCAGGTACTGCAGTACGAGCATGATGCAAACGCCGACTCTTTTGGTCTGGAAGCGTCTGAAAAATTGGGCTTGGCGGCACATCTTGTGTTTAAAACTTTAGTGGTGCAGTTCGATACCCAACAATTATGTGTGGCTATTTTGCCGGTTGATAAGATGCTCAGCATGAAGCTTATTGCTAAAGCCGGTTTTGCCAAAAAGGCACATATGGCAGATAAAGCACAGGTGGAGCGGGTAACAGGCTATGTGCTTGGGGGCGTCAGTCCCCTAGGGCAGAAAAAACGGTTAGTGACTTTCATTGATGAGTCCGCGGCAGCCCTTGTCACTATGTACGTAAGCGCGGGTAAACGGGGCCTGGAAATCGCTGTCGCCCCGCAAGATCTTAGGCGTGCGTTGTTCGCAAAATTCGGACATATTTGCCAATAACCCCATTGACATTGATGAGCCAATTTAGGGGGTAATTGCGAGACCTGCATTCAATCCACATGAGTGTGTTTGACACCCGCTAATATTTGGTTATCGAGAATAAAGCGTAAATCATCGCATAATGAACCATGTGAGTAGGTCTAAGTGAATGCAGGTACATGCTTTTTAGCATACTTGGCAAAATCGATATCACTCCACCAGAGGGCAAAACCTCTTTCCATTCTTTTAGTAAGGTATTTAGACATTCATGAGGTAATATTTAAATCGATAATACATGCCTTTCTTCTACCGGAGCCATATGACTGAACTCATTCCCATTTTCATTTTCTTTTTTGCCGTAATTGATCCTATCGGTACAGTGCCGGTTTTTTTGGCTACCACCACAAGATTTGACGCAAAAGCGAAACGTCATATTGCTTACAAAGCCATATTTGCAGCCACAGGGATTTTACTGTTTTTTATTGTTGCCGGTGAGTATGTTCTTTCGGCAATGGGGATCCCGCTGTCCGCGTTTGAAATAGCAGGGGGTATTGTGCTTTTTCTGTTTGCTTTAACCATGATTTTTGGTGAAGGTAAAGCAAATAGAGAATTACGCATGGCAAAAACGGTCACCGAAACTGCCATCTTTCCACTGGCCGTGCCATCTATCGCTAGCCCCGGAGCAATGCTCGCGGCGGTGATGCTTACCGAAAATGCTCGTTATAGTCTGATTGAACAGGCCACAACCACGGGTATAATGCTTGTGGTGTTGTTACTCACCTTGATTTTGCTGCTAACGGCGGGGCCGATCCATCGCTTGATCGGCAATGGCGGCGCGAATATTATCAGTAAAGTTATGGGGCTCATTTTAGCTTCAGTGGCCACTGCTAGTGTTCTTGAAGGGATTAAAACCTACTTTACTTTATAAAACTTGAATGTAAATTCAACCAAGGTTTGTTTGTTTAACCGAATAGAGCCGGTCTCAGAGTCGTTTATCTGTTGCTATTAAAGGCAATACATTGGTATTTGACTAATCAACCGGGTTTGCTCCGGGGTTTCTACGCCATATCCAATATACAAGAAAGGTCTATTTTAAGTTGGCCAAGGGGCCGGTCATGAGTTGTGATAGGGAAGAGTAACCCGTACCGAAGTCGTCCAGGGTGATGCTAATACCCAGTGCCTTAAGCTCATTTAAGATGTACAACGATCGGTTCTGATCTTCTATGACGGCATTTTCGGTCAATTCTAAAATGGGTCTGTCACCGTCGATAACATGGTGCTGCAAGGCCCGCTAAATGTGACCGACCCATCCTTTGCTTGGTATGTCGCTGACGGATCAATTAATTTGTAACTTTGGGCTAAGACCCTGGTTTACGCCATTTGGCTAAACGGGCTGGGATCAAATACGTTTTCTGGCTAGCCAAAGCAGGGTTAGAGCGGCGATTAACCCCAGATAAAAATACAACTTGTGCACTGCAGAGTATCTTAGTTTGGCCTGCGCTTTGACCGCGAATTTCGCGACTTTCCCGCTTGAAAGGTGTTTATCCGCCTGTTGCCAGGCAGGCCATGCCAGGCCTGGGTAGAGATAACGTATTTGATCATCTAATTTTATGGACGTTTCGTCACTGGGGGCGAAAAGCCTAAATTGCTGCCAGCCTGCTTGCACAGCCCAATAATGAGCGCACTGGCGGGAATCATTAATCACGCTGCTCTGCAGGATAAGCGGCAGGGAGGGGGCATTCACCTCAAAGCCACTCATAGTAGCGATCAAATTGCTGCCCTTGGCGGACAAATCTGGGGCGTAAGTATTATGCGCACAAATTTTCTGTAATGGGCCAGCATAGGCCAGCCGGTTATCTGGTTCTGCCTGCCAATAGCTGGTTTGCCGGTTGCGGGCGATATGCTGGATTAAATGTTGCCAATATTGGCTGTATAGCTGGGTATGCCCACCGGTTTGCCAACTATAACTATTCTTAACCAGTGACACGGCGACTTGTCCCAGCCCTTGTTGAGCGTTGACCACCAAGGCTTGCTCTGCGTCCCCCTTGACTAGTAGTTCTCCCTGAGGAGCAGACAGTTCGCCCGCAAGCCATGAAATCGGCGCAGAGTTGGTCATTTGCTGCCAGTGAGCCGCAGTTGGTTCAGAGGTCATGTCTTTGGTGCTGGGGATCAGGGTGATGGCAGGTGACAGATTATTAAGGATTGCCTCGTTGGCCGTTAACAAGTCCCTGTCGGCCAAAATCAATACTCCTAAACCTTGAGTTACTGCCATTGCCAGTTGTGCACGTTGAGCATTATTCAGGGACACCAGACCCCGCCCATCGATGAGCAGCAGATCATATTTTTCGAGGTCTTGTAATTTAAAAAAAACCTCCGCTGTCAGGGCGTTATTCGGATCTGAAACACCGGTTTGTCCGTCTGCATTAAGCTGTTGGCTAATAAATTTTGTTTGGCTGATCTGAGTGACTAGAGTGAGTCGATTGCCAAAATGAGCGGCCCAGTTTTTCAGGTGGCGGGTCTCAAATGAAGGCGCAGACTGCCAAATCGCCACAGACTGAGGGGGGGGATAACTGACGTTCACGGCTACGGGCTCTATAGCTACAGGGGACTCAGTCCCGGCAATAAACACCTTAAGTTTATACATCCAGGAGCCCAAGGTTTTTGGCGTTACGCTAAAGGAGAAGTTTTGTTGTGGGCCAGGCTCCTGTTGCTCAACGGTCTTGCCAGCGGGATCTACCAGCGTCAGGCTATATTTCGCATCTATGCCAGCGGGATAAAGCGCTGTTTGCAGCTTGCCCGTTATAATAAGGTTTTCCCCCAGCATCAGCTGTTTTTGCCAGCTGAGGTTTATGGGCCCGTTCAGGTTAGGAGACGAGATGAACGTTATGCCAAGTTTACTGGCCTTAGGAGAGCCCCAGTTTGGGTGACTGGCATATAACTGCTGCCATTGCCCAGCGGTTAAGCCATCACCTATGACGTTCAGTTGTTGCAAGTCCGGCCGAAGTTGGGCAATTTGTGCCACTGAATCGAGGTAGGTAACGCTGTCACTTAAACTCATTTGGCTTGGTGATTTATCCGTCAAGCCAGTTTGTGCTAGCCCCGGTTGAGGAGGCCCCGTGTCATTCAAATAATACAGAGTAGCATCTGGTGCTAACTTAGGTATTTTGGCCAGCTGTGCGCCGGTTATACCTCGGGTAATAAGAGTGGCACTTTGGATCCCCACAGTGCCAATTTTTACCTCTAGGATCAGGCCCGCTAAGGCCACAAAGGCCAACGTGTTAAGACTCAGCAACAGGACCCGTTTAACCATGCTTTGGTTAGTCAGGCGGAGGTAAATCTGATAATTACTGAAGAGCCACGCGGCGAGTAAAATCACACCAAGCATTACCCAGTAGGGCATCTGCATTCCCAGAGGGGGAGCGATAATGAGGGGCCCTAAATCTATACTCATGGGACAGCCTTGGATTGCTGGCGCAAAAATTCGGCATAGTTTTGTATGCCTGGGCTAAGGTCGGAATAAGGCCGTTGTCTTGGTGCGGGTGCTGCCACAGTACTTGGCAGCAATTGCCATAATTGGGCCTGAAGTTTGCTGGCGCACTGTACGCAGTGGTCAGGTTGCCAGCTATTGGCCAATTCTATCTTTTCTAAAATCGCTACATCGTCAATTAAGCCAGGGCGCTGAACCAACATACCCTTTAATACCTTTTTCGCCGCCGTTATTAACGGCTGGTCTGAGGGATTAAAAGCATGTCGGGTTTGGTTTAGGCGCTGTAAGAGCGCCGACAGATGTTGGCTATCGCTTTCGTTAGGTGGTGTCTGCGCCTTACTCCGGTAGCTTAATATTTCAGTTAAGTCCCCTAGATAACGGCGTTTTTCGGTGACCGGGGGTGGTTCAAACCCCAAACGTTTTACGTATATGCGTTCGGCATTTTTTGCGCGATTTAGCCAGACCAAGGCTTCTTTTTCAAAGGGCAGGGCCTCGCCAGGGACGTTTTGCAGCAGTTTTCCCTCTGCCTGCCACATATTGGCTATGGCCCGTTTCATTAAGGCTTTAGGACTTTTCTGACCAATATCGCCTATATCTGTATCCCCATGGGCATGGCCATACTGGGCAATGGTTGCGTCCAAGCCGGATTTGTCAACGCCCAGGGAGCCGTTTGGTGGCTGGGGGTGCTGATGGCCGCCGGTAACCTGCTGCGCAACGACCTCATGGGTTTGTTTGTCCTCGGCATGTTCGCCATCATTGATGTGGATCTCCGGCAGACCCACGCCATCTTCCATGGTGTGTGCACCTGTGCCATCATCCACTTCGTCACCGAGGAATTGGCCATATTTATGTTTCAAATCGCTCTGCTCTTGGCCTAATTGCTGTGAGGTATGCTTAAATTTATTCTGACTCAGTTGATTTTTTTCGGCAATAAGTTGTTCGGTTTCGATAATTATTTGTCGTTGACTCTTAAAATACTCGGGTACTATGTTAACCATGGTGCCGTCGCTTAACATTCTCTGGGGCGTGTCTTCTAACCAACGTATTATCTTGGTGCTTGAACGACTCAGTTGCCCCTGTGGTTCGTGGTTATCCCAGACCTTGATGCTAAAATACAGCTCGTCCCCTGGCTCCATACCCATCTCAACAAGTTGCCAGCGTTTAAAATAGTGACTTTTCCCAGCAATTAGCTGGTGGCTGTCAAACTCAAAAAGCTGGTCGCGAAATTTCACACTTTCGCCAGACCCCTTGGCAATAGAGGCAACTATTTGAATTTTTCCGAGGCCCAGATCATCGCTGATCTGAACCTGGCTATCAAGCACGGGGTTGGCGTGTGTGGCCAACTCGGTGATGGTAGTCAGAGGAGAAATAAACCGTATATGCGGTTTGTCGTCAGGTAAAACCTCGATACTGTATACCCCCAATACCTGTCCAGCTTCACTGGTGATCTGATAAACGCTGGACTGGCTGATATGAGCCGTAAACTGGAAGTCATTCGTCGGTTGCTTGAGCATTGCCTGTTCCCCGGAGTTGGCAAAACTCATAAAGTAGTTTTGCTCCGGGTCGGCAAACGTTAGCTGCCAGGTTACTCGGGAACCGGTAAAGACACGTAAATCCAGTTGGTCTTGCTGAAGTACTGGGTATTTATGCAAGGCATAATCCGGGGGCACACTGTCTACCAGGGCCGTTAACAAGCTGCTAGTTGGCAAAGCCGGCGGGGAACTGACGACTGGCGAAGCAGGCTCCAGGATAACGCTGGGCTTTAATAGATTCCCTTGCCAGATAAGACCGGCGCATATTGTTAACAATACCGTGACCCATAGACCTTTAGTAAATGAATAAACCGGGACCAGGGCTGTGGCTTGCCGGTCGAGCAAGGTGGTTAGCGTTGTGGTTATTCTCGATTGTTGCAGGCGCTGGGTTATATTGAGTGTGGCGGTGTCTGTCAGCAACAGTTGGCAGCTTTCCTGTAACTGGGAATATTGGCGATTGGCATGTGCCGCCAAATTAGCCAAGGTAATGACTTGATAAGCCTGACTGCGCATGGCTAGCCATATCGAAACAGCCAAACCACCCAGGCAGATGCCAAGGATATAAAGTTCATTAACTGACCACCAAAATAAACCAAAAGCGATAACGACTAACCAGGGAAAGGTTAAGCTGGCCTGCTGCAGCAGCTTGCGGAATTTGGCCTGGTGTAGACTGCGTGTCAGGGCCGTTAATATTTGCTGCCGGGTATCCTTCATTTAGCGGCCAGCCGGTTTTTCTTGGTCGTCATCACTACGGAACGTTCAGCCAGGAGGCGTTCAGTGCAAAACACGATCACCAGCAGCGCCAGCAATAAGTGAGTCCAATCTGCATCCTTGTGTGTGGCTTGGCCACGGGCTAAACGTGCTGGCGATACGTGACTGTCTTGGCCCAGGCTGTGACGGATCTGCTCGGGGCTAAGGCGCCCGTTGGCAAGCTCCACCTGCTCGGCCCTAGTGCGATTCAGCAAATCATTTAAGATAACCGGGAAGTCTAACTGGGTGACCAGATTGTTCCACTTGGGATCAAAACGACTGTGCCAGGCCAAGATCTGGCCTTGACCCACGTCATATTGGTTCACCAAGTCTTGGTTGTCTTGGGTTTGCCAGAGTTTGTCTTTGGCAAGTGCAGCAAAAAAACTGCGGGGCAAAGCAGGGCTGCCCAGTTGGGTGACGGTAATACTGGCGTCTATATCTGTTTTGTGGGCTCGCCAGTGACCAGAGTTTTCTGCCTCAGCGGCGGATAGTAATACTTTTCCCCCGTGGTGCACATAGTCCAGAAGAACAGCATTCAGTGGCGTGGCGCTTAAATACAACACCCAATCGAGGTTGGTCAGCACTGATTTGTCTAATGGCAGCGTACCTTGCTGGCGATAGACAATTTCGATTGTCCAGCCTGGTTGGTGATCCAGTGCATTAAACGCGCCGCGCAAATAAGCCACTGAGGTTTGCTGCTGGGGTTCATAAAGCACCAGTACCTTTAGTGTCATGTCAGGTAAAGGCTCGCTGGCAACGTGCAAAAAATGCCAGTTTAGCGATTGGATCATAGGTAAACGTTGCCCGCTAAATTGCGGTAAACGATCTGTGCTATAAACCGTTATCTCGCTATCTTTGTTCAATTCCTGGGCATAATGAGATAACCCCAGCCACAGGTTACTCCTTGTGCTCTTCTGAGCCGTCGTTTCCTGGCCGGTAAGCAAGCGCTCGGCAGTAAACGTCTGGCTGTGAAAAGGATCTCCTGGATCCAGATAGCTGAGTTTATCCTCGTGCAAATGGTCCGCCACAGCTTGCTTTTGCGCATTAGAAGCGTGGGCCAGCCAGTCTTGGGTGATGATAACTGGGGGCTTTGGGGTATCTGAGTCACTGGGCCAGGTGAACTGAGCCAGCAAAAGCGCTGCGAGCAATAATAATCCCAGGCGAAAAATCAGCAATAGTCGTTCAGTTAATCTAAGCTGGGTGATCTGCTGCACTTTGGTGGGTATAATCAAACCAACCAGGGAAAATTTGACCAGCCGGGTGCGGCTTTGACTGAACAGGTGGATAAGAATGGGGATCATCAGGGCCAGTAAACCCAGCCACAGCAACTGCGGATACATGACCCCCGGCACTAGTTGCCAACCTTTTGCCGGGCTGCCAGATAATGGTAAAGGCACTCATCCAGTGGCTGGTCGATATTGGCATGCAAACCCTGGATATGATTTAGTTGGAACTGTTGCGTCAACGTTTGCTGAAACTGGTTATAGGCTTGTAAATATTGGTTCTTCACCTGCTTGGCGGAAACCAATACCTGACGGCCACTTTCTAAATCTTCAAAGCGAACCTGCCCACCAAAAGGGAAATTCAATTCGTCATTACAACTCAGCTGCACTGCCACCACTTCGGTGTGAGAGGTGCGAAGACTAGTGACAAACTCCAGAATTTCAGTATTTTGCTGATGGAAATCGCTGACCACAAATACTAAACCGCTCGTTTGGCCTTTAAGTAAACGGCTTGGTATCTGTTCGGGGCGGGGGAAGGTCTTGCCTGGTTGAAGACGACTGAGCTGTAACATCACTTTATGCCAATGCTGATGACCGCTTTGGGCCGGTAAATAGTCAATTTTGTCGCTGGACAGGCCAAGTAAGCCGATCCCGTCACCTTGTTGCTGGGCGATATAACCAATAGTGGCCAATAAATAACGGCCGTAGTCCAACTTGTGCCAGCCACCTTGCATAGCAGCTTGTTCTGATATCTGTAACATGGATTGGCTGGAATCGAGCACTAGCCATACATTGATATTGCTTTCGCGCTCGGCTTCACGCACGAAGTAGCGATCTGAACGGGCAAATAGTTTCCAATCAATACGTGCTAAGGGATCGCCGGGTTCATAAGCTCGGTATTGGCTGAATTCGACCCCTGTGCCGCGCTGGGTACCGGTGTGCAAACCGTGTAATACCCCTTCGGCGACAGTTTTGGCTACCAGAGGCAGATCTTTTACTCTGGCTAAGGTCAAGGGGTCGATAAACGGTTGCATAGTCAGCTTTTAGTGCCAGTTAAAGGGCTGGTGGGAGGGGCGACCTCAGCTAATAAGCTGTCAATCATGCTATCTGTGGTCACGGACTGGGCCTCGGCTTGGAAGTTGAGCAAAATGCGATGCCGCAAAACGCTATGTGCCACCTGGTGTATATCTTCCATGGTGACGGCAAAGCGCCCCTGCAACAGCGCATTTGCCTTGGCACACAATACCAGAGCCTGGCCTGCTCGAGGCCCGGCGCCCCAGCGCACAAAGTCTTTAACCCTGCTTGCCTCACTGCTGTCTGGACGAGTACTGCGTACCAGACGACTGATGTATGCCACTAGTGGGTCGGCTATTTCAATTGAACGTACTAACTGCTGCAAGGCAATAATATCTTCGCCCTGGAGTACGGTTTTTAACTGCACCTTGGCCGTACCGGTGGTGCGTTTGAGTATGTCGATTTCTTGTTCGGCGCTGGGGTAACCGACTCGGATAAACGTTAAAAATCGGTCAAGCTGAGCTTCTGGCAACGGATAGGTACCTGCCTGTTCTACAGGGTTTTGTGTGGCTAATACAAAAAAAGGTTTAGGCAACGCATAACTCTGCCCGGCATAACTTATGGTGCGTTCTTGCATGGCTTCCAGCAGTGCCGCCTGGGTCTTGGGAGGGGTGCGGTTTATTTCATCAGCGAGCAAGATATGGGTAAAAACCGGTCCTTTTTGAAATTTGAAAAACCGGTCGCCGCTTTGATGATCGGTTTCCAGGATCTCTGTGCCTATGATATCGCTAGGCATCAGGTCTGGGGTAAATTGCACCCGGTTAAAATCAAGCTCCAGGGCCTGGGCCAACGAACTGACCATCAAGGTTTTAGCCAACCCAGGTACACCTTCGAGTAAACAATGCCCGCCCGCCAAGATACTCACCAGTAATTGCTGGATCACCTCTTGTTGGCCGACTATCACCTTTTCCATTTCCTCGTTGACTTGAATTAGCTTGGCCAAGATCATCTCAATGTGGGTTTCGGACAAGGCCGGGGAGATTGCTTGTTGTTCAGTCATAGTGTGTTTTACCTGTTATCGCGAGGTTCGGGGATTTTGGGTTGTTTTTTGTGCTTAACAACTCTGGCTAGGCTGTCATGGCGTACACCACTATGTTGACCGCAAATTTGGTGTTGTCTTCTTTGAGCCAACGTTTGTTGCGAAAATCGTAATCCCACTCACAGCCTAAATCTTTATTGCTATACAACACGGCAATTTTGCCGTTAATTTCGATGGCTCTGAGGTAGTTATGCACCAGGTCGTCACCCCAGCCATTGAGCTCCACTGAGGTTCTTGGGGGTCCGTCAAAGGCGAAAAACGCGTTGTAAATAGGATGTGTATTGGCAATTTTATGCAATGCCTGAGGGCCGAATATATCCGCCATTTGCGCCTCAAAAGTTTTGGCGAACATACCGTCTATATCGTGGTTACAATCATCCACAAATACAAAACCACCATTTTCGACATACTGCTGAAAATTTTGCCGTTCCTGTGGACTAAATTGTACTAAGCGGTGACCGGCCAGATAACAAAATGGTGCTCTGAGCATAGCCGGATCAGACAAGGGTACAATGCGCTCCTTGATGTCCACCCGCAAGCTGGTGTATTCAATTAAAGAGTTGAGCAGGTTGGCCGGCATACGTTCATCCACTTCCCAGTCGCCCGACTCATAACTGAGGCGGGTAAAATAGAAGTCATAGTCGGCGATTTGTGACCAAACACCTTGTGACACAGTCGAAGCGGCTAACGCTGCGCAACTTGCTTGAATAAAAAACCTGCGATCAATGCTCATAACAATACTGCATCCTATACCCTTGGTCCTTGAAACTGCCTGTTTGTTGACTACCCTCAGTCGCCCCAATCACTAACCGAGTTGCGGCAACCGAGTTGCGGCAACCGAATTGCAATTAGTGCACTAAGTTCAACGCGGTTGTCGCATGGGGTCTCATTCATTTGCCGCCGCCATGCAATTCCAATGATTTTGGCTGTGATCAGATAAAAAGGGGGCTAAAAACTAACTTTATTCTTTAGCCCCCTGTGCTTACACCGCGTCAGACAAACTGCTGAAGGTGAAATCACGGATTTTCATCGGTGGGATCATATTACCGTTAATGCGTTCAGGTTGGCCCAGGGCCTCAATGTTATTTAACATCACTATGGGGCTTTCGTTAAACCTGAAGTTTTTAATGGGATATTTGATCTTGCCGTTTTCAATGTAAAAGGTGCCATCCCGGGTCAGCCCGGTATATAGCAAGGTCTGTGGATCCAGACTGCGGATATACCATAAACGCGTGACTAACACCCCACGGCGCGTGTTTTTTATCATCTCCTGTAACGACTCATTGCCGCCTGACATGAGGATATTGGCCGCCCCAGGGATATAGTTTCGGTCGGTGTGTTTGGCCCAATATGGCGAGTTGGGCATATTGGTCACTTTGCCGCCTTTGATCCAGTCGATACGCCCAAGTGGATAGCCATTACCGGCAAAGGGTGCAGTTGGGGCGATGGGGTGTTGAGGGTCTGAGTAAATATGTACGCGTTCGTCAAACAACTTCTCTCCGAGTTTGTTTTTCGGCCCTTCTTGGCCCTCGGCCACTTTCTTGCTCAAAAAACTACGGCCCTCATCAGCCGAGCGTTGATCGAACGCACCCATCATGTTTTCGAGTAAATCGACGCTAGCGGCGGGCTCCAAAATTACCGTGTATTTACCCGGCTCCATTTCCTTGGCATCGATCGAGCTCATGGATTTTTTGATCGCAACTTGTGAGGCTTTCTCGGTATCCAGTAACTGATAATCACTGTAATTCGCCGAGGCCCAACCCGAGCCTTTGCCATTTTCGGTGCGGATGGTCACCGAAAAATCCACATTAGTTGAGGTGTTGTAAGCAAACAGACCTTTGTTGTTAATGATGGCACTGATAGTAACCTCATCTTCGAGGAATCCCGCTGCAACCAGTTTATTTTTCTTTGAGGGTTTAATGCTATTTTCTGCCGCCTGGGCGCGATCTTCCGGGCTAACCTTGGCCGTGCTGGCAAAGTAGGTGTTGGCTTTTAGATATTCCTGCTTGGGGAACAGCGGCATGTATTCCTGGTTTTCAGGTGCCAGCTTAGCTAGTTCTTCTGAGCGGCGAACGACCTTTTCCAGGGACGCATCGTCAAATTCATTAATGGTGGCCACCCCTGTGCGTTTACCAAAGGTGGATTGCACCGCCAGAACTATGTCGCTTTCCTGGCCAGAGGTAGACACTGTGTTACGTGCATAGCGGATATTCCCCCCGGTCTTGCTGTCCAGGTTACACTCACATTCATCGGCTTTTGAAAAACCAAGTACTTTGGTTAATAACTCTTTGGCGTGTTGTTCAGTAATAATTGTCATGCTGATCTCTTCCTTCTAATTCGTTTTTAATCACACGTTGCGCGCAGTATTGATCACGTTGATATTGTTGAATCTCGTGGTAGGACAGCCATGAGAAACTGCGCTAGATTGTGCTGGCTGACCCTTGCCATCAAAAAACGAACCACCCACCCGGTAATCGGATTGGCCTGCTAGCTGGCTGCAGCTATTCCAGAATTCCTGGGTATTGGACTGGTAGGCCACGTCTTCAATTTGATCTCCAATTTTACCGTCTTTGATTTCGTAAAATAATTGCCCACCAAACTGAAAGTTATAACGTTGTTGATCGATAGAAAATGAACCCCGGCCGGCAATATAAATACCTTTTTCCACATCTTTGATCACATCTTCCGCGGAAATATCTTGTTTATTCGGTTTTAAGGACACGTTTGGCATGCGCTGAAATTGAACGTCACGCCAACTTTGTGCATAACTGCAACCATGAGAAGCTTTCTGGTCGATCATATGTACCTGATCTCGGGTCGCCTGATAATTAACTAATATTCCATCTTTGATCAGATCCCATTCTTTGGTTTTGACCCCTTCATCGTCATAAGCTACGTTGCCCAGGGTATAGGGCTGGGTTTTGTCTGCCACTAGATTGACAATATTCGAGCCATACTGGAAGTTACCACTTTTCAATTTATCCAGGGTGGCGAAGCTGGTTCCCGCATAATTTGCTTCGTAACCTAACACCCTATCCAGTTCCAGGGGGTGGCCCACTGACTCGTGTATGGTCAACATTAAATGCGCGGGATCGAGTACCAAATCATATTTGCCAGGCTCCACGGATTTGGCTTTTAACTTGGCTTTTAGCTGTTTGCCGGCCGCGATGGCGTCTTCGACCATATCGTAGGAGTTGTTGTAACCCACATTGGCACCCTGGATGCGGATCTTGTCTTTTTCCAGGCCATCCAGATATTCATAACCCATGCCCACGGGGTTGCCCAAACCATTGCGTTGTTTAAAGCCGTTTTCACCTATGCCTGTGGCAAAAAAGGGTGCCCATATACGATGTACGTCTTGATCGATATAGGAGCCATCGGTAGAGGCAAAGTATTTTTGCTCGTTAACCACAAACAAAATAGAGGTAATGAAATTGGCACCGTTAGCCATGGCTGCATCATTAACCGAAAGTAATAAATCTACCTTGTCTTTGATTGGAACTTCCATGGCATTTTTGCTGATCGGCGTTTGCCAGCTCACCTCACCGACACCTTTAACTGGTGCTAGTTGTACGGGGGAGGTCTGGAATTTAGAGTTGGCCATGGCTACCGCCACGGCTTGCTCTGCGGTTTTTGCCACGCTGTCGGGCGTCATATTCGAGGTTGAGGCAAATCCCCAGGTTCCGTTAGCGATCACGCGTACACCTATGCCCGCCGACTCGGTATTAACTATGTTATCGACCCGGGTTTCTCGGGTGGTCACAAACTGGTTCAGGTATCGACCAATACGCACATCGGCGTAGCTTGCCCCTTTGGCTTTAGCGGCGTTTAAAGCAATATCCGCTAACTTCTTTTTGTAGGCCACGTCCATGGGTTTATCTAACATCTGCTGTGCAGAAATTGCTATGCCAGATATAGGCAACATGAAAGCGCCCATTCCGGCGCCACCCAACTTGATAAAATCTCGTCTTTCCATTTGTCAGTCCCCTGTCTTAGGTTTTATAATTTTTATTAGCGGTTATTCAACTTCCCCAGTGTATGGCATAGAGCAAAAAGCACTCAAGATGATAGGGGAGATTATTCGCCTTAAATACGTAACATATTGTTAGCAGTTGTTTTACTTTTGACTAGTGATCCAATTATCTACCACGTCCTCTAGCACAGCCATGGGCAAAGAGCCTTGACCGATTATCGTGTCGTGAAAGGTGCGTAAATCGAATTTCTCTCCCAACTGCTGCTCGGCCTTTGCCCGCAGTTCACGGATTTTAAGTTCACCTATTTTGTAGGATAGTGCCTGGCCCGGCCAGGATATATAACGGTCAATCTGATTAGCTGTGGCCTGGGGCGTTAATGCTGTGCGACTGGCCAGATAATCAATCGCCTGTTGTCGACTCCAACCAAAGGCATGGATGCCGGTATCGACCACCAAACGCACCGCGCGCCACATCTCGTAGCCTAAACGTCCGAAATCACTATAGGGATCCTGATAAAATCCTGCTTCTTTGCCTAATCGTTCTGAATACAAACCCCAACCCTCGGAAAAAGCAGAATGGTTTAGAGTGCGGCGAAATTCAGGTACGTCAAGCTCCATGGCGATGGCATTTTGCAGGTGATGACCGGGCACGGCTTCATGTAAACTTAAAGCCTCCAGGTTATACAAAGGTTGTTGAGCGGGAATAGAGCTTAAAAAGTACGTGCCTGGGGTGCGGTTATCCGGCGGCGGCATGTAAAACGCACCGCGGCTGGCAGAGCCTTTAATGGCAAACGTATTGCGTGGCAAGGTAGCGAACAAGCTGGGCAATTTGCCATACATTTTTTGGGTAATAAACGCCGTTTTTTCCAAAACATCCTGGGGATCCACGGCATAAAACTGCGGATCGGTGGCCAGAAACTGTAAAAATTCTTGGTAGCTACCACTAAAGCCAACTTGTTTGATAATGCCCTGCATCTGCTGATATATACGCTCCACCTCATCCAGCCCCAACTGGTGAATTTGTTTAGGGGTGAGATCAGTGGTGGTGTAATAATTGGCGGCATAGGCATAATACTCCGCGCCGCCTTTTACACTGGAAATGCCAGGCTGAGTTCGACAGTGGGGCATATATTGTTCAACAAAAAATTGCTGGAAATGGGCATAGGCCGGGATCACGGCTTGGGTAATCAAGACCTGTCCTTTTTGCCGGTAAGCCTGCTTTTGCTCGGCGCTAAATTGTGCAGGGAAACGGGTAAAGGGTTCATACCAGGCGCTGTCTTGAGCAGAGTCGACTATATGCGCGGCGATCGTTTGTTGATAGTCCTTGAATGTTTCGCAGTGCTGGACAAAGCCATGTTCTACTCCCTGCTTTAACAAATCGATATTTTGCTGATTAAATCGCGGGTAGTCCGCCAGACTCACCAGATATTGATCATAATCAGCTGCGCTTAAAAACGCCATATTAGCCGGTGCTTCGGCAAAATAAGTATGCCAGCCGCTTAAAAAATTAATCGGGAAGTAGCGGTCCTGAAATTGATAACTGTTGGCTTGTGTTTGACGTTCATATTGAAACAAGCGGTAACTGATTTGCCTGGCTTTATCCAGTTCATCTATGGGGATAGTCGCCAGTGCCGTGAGCACTTTTTGATTAAATTGTTCCCGCCGAGCAAACCCTTGAGGGCTTAAATCCGCCAATTTCCCCTGGGGTTTCCACGCATCTGGATCGGTACGAAAAAATATTTTTTCGTGTTTGGCTTGTTGCCAATGTTCGGCCAGCAAACCATCAAAGTCTTGTGTTGGGTTCGCCCACAACGAGCAGCTGTTGGCGCAAAGAGCCAGGGTCGCTATAACGGATTTAATCATGCTTGTTTACTTTCCAGTGGAGCTAACGGGGCCAAGGTGCCAATAGGGGAGTCCAACGATTCAGGTGGTGTGGTGAACCAGTGTGGGCCGTTGTTTGTCATGTAGATACAATCTTCCAGGCGCACGCCAAATTCGCCTGGAATATAAATGCCCGGTTCGTTTGAAAAACACATGCCCGTTTGCAACGGCGTTAATTCGTTATGTACAAAGTTGACGGGCTCATGGCCTTCCATCCCTATGCCGTGGCCGGTGCGATGAGACAGACCCGGTAGCTGATAATCCGGCCCCAATCCCAAGGTTTGATAATAAGCCCGCACGGCATCATCTATCTCACCCGCAGGTGTACCCAATTGGGCTTTTGCAAACGCAACCTGCTGGCCCTGGCGTACGTTATTCCAGATTTTTCGCTGTTTTTTACTCGGCTCACCCAATACAAATGTGCGGCTAATATCCGATTGATAACCTCGCACCGCACAGCCGCAGTCCATCAGTACTATTGAACCTTCGGTTAAATTCAACTGCTGTTTGGTACCATGAGGGTAGGCGCTCGCTTGGGCAAATAGCGCCATATTCCAGATGTCGCTGCCGCCGAGCTGAGTTTGGGCATCATGCATTAATTGTTTAACCTCCCCCTGGCTCATGCCGACTTCAAGCTTCGAATAAACATGGGCATAAGCGCTCAAGGTGACTGCACTGGCTGTGTGCATCAGTTGTATTTCATGTGCACTTTTGAGCATCCGGCAGCCCCGGGTGATAGGGGCGGCGCTGATATCTTGCATGTCTGGTAATTGTTGCATTACCCCCTGGAGTACAAAATAACGAACTGAGTGTTCAAAGGCTATCTTGCCTTTTGTCACGCCCCGGTCCTTAAGTACACGCTGAATGTTAACAAACGGATTTTCATGCTCCTGCCACACATTTACATCGTCTCCTACTGCCAGGGATTCACGAATGCTGGGTTCTTCAAAAAAAGGACAGACGACGGCAATTTCCCCTTCCCGGGGAATGATAACAGCGGTCAAACGTTCGCTGCGCCACCACTGAATACCGGTGAAATAATCCATGGCCGCACCAGGCTCCAGCACCATGGCGGCAACATTATATTGGGCCATCAGTGACTGGGCTTTACTGATACGGGCCATGCGTTCTGCTTTGGAAATGGGTTTGGCATTGGCAGTGATATTTTTTAATGCACTGGCAGGAGGAGTTGTTGACGGGTTTTCCAAGGCGCTTGGCGAGGCCAGTACTTGACTACCAAAAGGAAGTGCAACAATGGCTGCGCCACTGCCTTTAAGAAAGGCTCTTTTATTTATATTCATTGTAATTTCCTTTGGCCTGAATATTTTTTATTATTAATAGTTAATGTCTTTCAGGGGCGTGATTGGGTACAACACCTAACAAGCTAGCGACAGAATTCGAATGAACGCACTATTAGCTCTGTCTGCAAGTAAGGGGCACCCGTGAAGTAGGTTCAATATCAGATGAATTATTGTATAGACCTTTTCCTTATAATGAAGAACCAATGACCTACATTCATCGGATTTTATGGTGCATTGACCGAATGTCACTTACCACTAATCGATCTGCGAAGTAGTGATAAAGCATCCCCGAGCCTGTTAATACCTGTTCTTCATTGGGTAACACTAATTTTAAATTGTAAAGGAAAGTTACCGGTAAATTAGCCTTGGCTGGTAAGTTAATTTGCCTCTTGGCGTTGCTATCTATAGGTAATTATTTTAGTTGTATCCTAGGGAACCTATCCCTGATGAAACATAACATTAAAATAAAAACTAGGAAGCAACAATGATAATAACTAAAAAGAACCGCGCTCTAGCAATATTTGGCGCATCTGCGCTTACCTTATTAACCACCAGTGTCGCCGCCGCAGTGGGTAATCAGGCAAGCATCGAAAATATTTATACCTCAGGCAGCGATCTGAGTATTGAGTCGAAAAAAACAATACGGGATTTGATCCAAGAAGCAGACCCGACAGAGCGTTATATCGTTACGTTTAAAAGGGGCAGTACCGAGCGCTCAGTTGATCGAGTTTCTACTAAAAGTTCGGTCATGGTCGAGGGCAAGTTGCAAGCCGCCAATGCTCAGCTCCTGCTACAAAGCTTGGGTGCCAAGCCGCTTAAAACCTTAAGCAAACATCGTATGATAGCGGCGAAGATGAATAAAAAAGTATTAAACAAATTATTGCAAAACGACCAAATAGAAAGTATTTCCATTGATCCCAGACGTTATCTGCAGGCGCAAAGTACGCCCTATGGCATCACTATGGTACAGGGGCCCCAACTGGTGCAAAGTGATCTTGGGGCACGTAAGGTGTGCATCATAGACACAGGCTACAACCTGAATCATCCGGACTTGCCAGATCAAAATGGCGGTGTTTCTGGGCAAGCTAATAATACTTCAGTGGGCAACTGGTACAACGATGGTAATGGGCACGGTACCCATGTTGCTGGCACTATTTCAGCCTTAGCTAACAACGAAGGAGTGGTGGGGGTTTATCCAGGTGTGGATTTGCATATCGTTAAGATATTTGATGACACCGGAAGCTGGACCTTCGCTTCTGATCTCATTGGTGCCATAGATCAGTGTCAAAATGCCGGGGCCAATATTGTCAACATGAGTCTGGGAGGCGGTACATCTTCTACCGCCGAGCGTGATACCATGCAGGGGTTTGTGGACAGTGGCATCATGTTAGTGGCGGCGGCGGGCAATGACGGCAATAGCAGCTTGTCTTACCCTGCTTCATACAGCTCGGTTATCTCGGTCGCGGCAGTGGATTCGGCCAAAAGCCGGGCGTCTTACTCCCAATATAATAGTCAGGTCGAGATTGCTGGTCCGGGCTCCTCAGTATTATCAACTTGGCCAATCAATGGCTATAACACCATCAGCGGAACTTCTATGGCAACACCCCACGTAGTGGGCGCCGCGGCTTTGGTGTGGAGCTTCTTCCCAGAATGTACCAACCAGCAGATCCGTGGTGCGCTCAATGCCTCGGCAGAAGACAGGGGAACCTCGGGACGGGATAACTATTATGGTTACGGCATAATTAAATCAAAAGATGCCTATGACTACCTTAATACCTATGGTTGCGCCGGCGATACGGGTGTTGGTGGCGGTGGCCCTGTGACACCGGTGTCCGGCCAAATCACAGATTTGTCGGCGACAAGAAACAACTGGATACGCTATACCTTGGCCGTCCCTGCAGGGGCAAGCACCATGACAATATCCACCTCGGGGGGTAGTGGCGACGCAGATTTATATCTGCGATTAGGCGCCCAGCCTTCTACCAGCATCTATGATTGTCGTCCCTATCTAAACGGAAACAATGAGACCTGTACCTTTACGAATCCGGGCTCTGGCACCTGGCACATAGGTATTCGGGCCTATAGCGCCTTTAATGGTGTGACCATGAGCTACAGTTACCAATAACAGCAGTAGTAAAATGACCCGCTGCACCCAGGCTGCGGGTCATCCCAAAACTAGTAGTGTGGTCATTTTCATTTTGCAGATGTTGGCGAGTTATTAAACCTAAAACTGCACAAGAGGGTTTTCTCCGCTTCAGACACCTTCTAAACCAGGAACTATAATCAAGTACTTTCAATAATTTGCGCCCCTATATTTTTGCTTTGACCTTGTTTGTCACCACCTGCTTTGAGTAGCAAGTTATAGGAAGTGGCACAATAAAGGAGAAATTCCCGCAAAATTTACGTTGCATTCGTTAGTTAATGTTATATTATAACGTACAACTTAACGAAGGGCCGGGTTATGCAATTAACAAATGATAAAACGCTATTAGACAGACTGGGCATATGGGCCTCAAGTTTGTGTGCGTTGCATTGTTTATTGTTACCTATACTGATCCCGTTGTTACCTTTTGTTGGGGCTAGTTTTTTTGCCCAGGGCTGGTTTGAACGCAGCATCTTGTCATTATCTATGTTGGTGGGGTTTTGGGCCTTGTTCTCGGGTTTCTATCGCTATCACCGTCAACTTTATCCTTTATATAGCCTGGTTCTAGGCGGCATTATTTATTGGAACAAAGATATGTTTGGCCCCAGCTACGAACCTTTCACTATTGCTATAGGTGCGCTGTTGATAGTGGGTGCTCATGTGGTGAACTTGAAACTTTGCCAAAGCTGCAATAACTGTGAATCCAGCTGCTCAACAGACTAGATCTGATTAGCCAGTATCTGTCTGGCTTTGCCTGGTGCGTTACTAAATACCCCGTCTACCTGCCAGGCTTGTAATCTTAACAAATCTGCTGGTTCATCCACGGTATACACAAATATTTTAAGCCCCCGTCGTTTAGCATCTTGCACAAATTCACGATCAACAAATCCCACATCTGCGTTAACTGAATAAGCATCCAGGGCGTCGGCAAAGGCCGTGTAATCGATAGGTTTGCAGGCGGTGAGTGCCCCAATTTGTAAGTCAGGTTTAGCTTGCTTAATCGCCTTCAACAGATGGTGGTCAAATGACGAGACAATAAATTGCCCGGGTGTAAAACCCAGCTCCGATAAAGCTTTGTCGATAAGGCTGATAATCAGCCCAACATCTTGCACCCCTTTTATCTCGATATTTAGACTGCAGCGGCCCGCTATGCGCTGCATGATCTGCCAAAGGGTGGGGATGCTTTGCCCCCCACCTGCGTCAAGCTGCTGTAGCTCGGCCAGGGTATAGTCTTGTAATTGTCCTTGACCGTTAGTGGTACGATGCAACCAATGATCGTGGATAACCAGCAGTTCATTAAGGTGTTGATGTACGTCAACCTCTATGCCGTCAGCGTGCTGGTCCAAGGCTTTGTCTATGGCCAGTAAGGTGTTTTCCGGCGCGTCGGCACTGGCCCCGCGGTGGGCAAAAATAAGCATGGGAAGTCCTTATTTTTTGTGTAATTTTTGGGTGTTAATCGTTTCGTATAGTGCCGCACAAACCACCAATAAGCCACCTACATAGGTTTGCCAATTAGGCTGCTCATCGAGTATCAATATAGCCAGTATCACACCATATAGCGGTTGCATACAGGCTACCAAAGAGAAGGTTTTGGCCCGTAAATGTTTTAAGCTGGTGGCTATCAGTGCATGGGGTACGGCGGTGAATAAGGTGCCTAAAGCAATCAACCATAAATAGGTTTGGTCTGAGGCTTGGCTGATATCAGGCGATACAAAAAAACTTAAACACAGGAATATTACCAGAGTCTGGTACGCCATGGCGTGGGCTCCGGAATAATGGGAAAAGTGTTTACGATGGATCAAGTTCCTAAGGGCATACAATACCGCTGAACACATACCGACAATGATCCCCAGCGTGATGTCGTTATCTAAGGACACTTCAGGGACAATCAAATAGATGCCAAATAACACTACTATCGCACTGACGATATCCTGCCAAACCAGACGAATACCTTCAAAAAAGGGCTCAACCAGCACAGTGATCACCGGAAAGGTAAACAGGGCTATCATGCCCACCGATACACTAGAGTATTGCATGGCAGCAAAGTAGCTGACCCAGTGTGCAGCCATTAACAAACCCAGACCCAAGGCAATCAGGTAGTCGCGATAATTACGTAACGCCAGCTTGCCACCGGTTAGTTTAACGATACTAAACAACATAATGCAGGCGATAATCGACCTGCCGAAGGTAATATCCGTGGCCGACAGAGGAATGATCTTAGAAAAAAGTGCCGTCGCACCCAACAAAATTACTGTGAAGTGTAAAGACCACAGACTTTTTTTAACCGGATCCACAGCTTAGTCAGTCAAAGTTGCAAAAACATCACCCAGTCGGGTTTCATCTCCGGCATTGAAGGCTGCAAATTCCAACATATCACGCTCGAAACAGGCCACTATAGTGGAGCCAAGTTTAAAGCGCCCCAGTTCCTGGCCTTTTTTGAGGTGCACAGAATGTTCGCCGGTTGCAGGATATTGCCAGTGCTGAACATTTTTACCCGTTGGCGGTGACACTGTACCTGCCCAAACGGTTTCGATACTGGCAACTATGGTTGCCCCAACTAGTACCATGGCCATCTTGCCCTTGGGCGTATCGAAAAGCGCCACTACACGTTCGTTACGGGCGAACAGTCCCGGTACTCGCGCTGCGGTTAAAGGGCTGACCGAGAATAATTCACCTGGTACATATAACATATCGGTTAATACACCATCCATAGGCATATGAATGCGGTGATAATCTTTAGGTGCCAAGTAGATAGTGGCAAATTTGCCGCCTAAAAAGGGGGTTGCCAGTTCGGGCTTGCCACCCAACAGGGTAGTAAGGCTATAGTTGTGCCCTTTAGCCTGAAAAATACTGTCATAGACAATATCGCCTAGCTGACTGAAGGCACCATCGACCGGCAACGCTAGTTGTTTCTCCTCGGCACAGATAATGCGAGCTTGGGGTTTGAGTTCCCGGGTAAAAAACTCATTGAAGGAGGCATAGTCTTCTGGGTTTTCCCGCAGAGCTTCGCTCATATCTACCTGATATTGTTTAATAAAAAGCTTGATGCCTGCGGTGGTTAAGGCTCCACCCTGTGCTGCGGCTAGCTTGCCTACCAGCCTGGATAACAGGTGTTTGGGCGTAATGTATTGTAATGCAATTTTTAACGAATCGAACAAGTGAGAATCCTAAAACATGTAGTTTTTACCACCGGCGATTGTACAGTAATAATAAATTATGTGTGAATACCACTAAGCACAATGGGCTATATGCTAGTTGATTGTGGCGTTCATTTTTATGCACGACAGTCGGGGTTGCTTGGGTGGTCGTGCATGGCGCGGTTGGAGCTTATACCTTGCTGTGCGCCGGACGTAGCTCGTCTAAGTTGGACAAAATTTTGTGGTAGCTTTGATAACGTTGAGCGCTTATTTCACCTTTTTCCACGGCTGCGCGGATAATACAACCCGGATCATTGGCATGGGTACAATCACGAAATTTACACCCGCCAATATAATCTCTAAATTCTCTAAAGCCCCAGGTCAAACGCTCCATAGGCATATGCCATAAGGCAAATTCACGTACTCCGGGGGAGTCTATTAGGTCGCCACCTTGGGGGAAATGCAACAACTTGGCGGTCGTAGTGGTGTGTTGCCCCAGACCGGAGTTGTCTGACACATCGCCGATATTTTCATCGGCTTCTGGTAGTAACTCATTAATCAGACTGGATTTCCCCACCCCGGATTGGCCAACAAATACGCTTATTTTGTCTTGCAGACATTCAGCCAATTCACTGAGCCCGGTATGAGTTTTACAACTGGTGTAGACCAACCGATAGCCTATGTCCCGGTAGATTTGCAGCTGTTGCTCGACAACTACCCGCTCTTGCTCACTAAGCAGCTCTACTTTATTGAGCAAAATGACCGGTTCAATTTCCACATCTTCCGAGGCCACCAGATAGCGATCGATAATATTTAATGATAGAGCCGGAATGACCGAGCTGACAATAATGATTTGGTCAATGTTGGCGGCAACAGGTTTCACGCCGTCATAAAAATCTGGGCGGGTGAGGACAGATTTTCTATCTTGCACTATCTCAATCACACCACTGATGTTTTGGGTTGTGTCTTTGCCGGGGCGAAACAACACGTCGTCACCACAGACCACACTGACGATGTTGCGCCTTATATGACAGCGATGAACTTTACCGTCAGCATCTTCAACATCGGCATGTTTACCAAAACGGCCAATGACTTTGCCTATTTGCTGCTCCTCCAGTTGATCGTCCTGGGGGGCTTTCGACGGTTTAGCCAGCCGTTTACTGCGGTTGCTGGAAACTTGACGGCTTTGTTTTTCAGTAAGTTTGGGTTTTTTCGCCACGGGGGTTTCTATACTTGATTTAAATTTCTTGTATCATGTTAACTTTAGCAAGTCAGGAATTATAGCAATTCCTTTGAACAACTTGCATATCACAAGGTATTAGGAGTAAGCATGACGGTTGAGACACAAAACCTCGTTTGGATAGATATGGAAATGACGGGGCTGCACCCCGAAGTCGATGTCGTGTTGGAAATCGCGACTATAGTCACCGATGCTAATCTCAAGGTACTGGCTGAAGGGCCGGTATTGGCTATTCACCAAAGTGATGAGGTGCTTAATGGTATGAGCCAATGGTGTATTGATACCCATGGCAAAACAGGTTTAACCGACAGATGCAGGAAAAGCAGCATAAACGAACAAACTGCGGTAGAGCAAACCATCGTATTTCTGGAAAAATATGTGCCTAAGGGCGTGTCACCTTTGTGTGGCAATACCATAAGCCAAGACAGGCGCTTTATGGTCAAATACATGCCTGAGCTGGAAGAGTATTTTCATTACCGCAATATCGATGTGAGTACGATTAAAGAACTGGTTAAACGCTGGAAACCGGAACTGCTTGAGGGCTTCCATAAAAAAGGGGTGCACTTGGCTCTGGATGATATACGTGAGTCCATTGCTGAAATGGCGTATTACCGCCAGCATGTTTTTACTATATAGCGGCGT
Source organism: Paraglaciecola sp. IT1134 (assembly GCF_058068185.1). NCBI lineage: Bacteria > Pseudomonadati > Pseudomonadota > Gammaproteobacteria > Alteromonadales > Alteromonadaceae > Paraglaciecola > Paraglaciecola sp. IT1134. The sequence goes on from NZ_CM176486.1 coordinate 940,874, forward strand.
ATGCGCTAAATAGGTGCCTGATTGCTCAATAACAAGACTTATATATCGTGTAAAAGCAAACAATTAGGCCCAAATGCAATTTAGAGCTTGCGTCATCAGTTAATTTTTGTAAAATGCGCACCCGTTGTCAATTACAGCGGCAAGACGTTTTTAAAAAGTGCGGGACTAAATTGTCTGGAACAATTTAGAACAACCGAAGGTTGGCCTGTAAGGCAAAGCGGACGCCGCGCGATACAGGATGTATCTTGCAGTAGCTCAGGTACTGAGCAATGACCACAACACGTTGCACTTGGTGCACAACATTATTATGCGGGAATAGCTCAGTGGTAGAGCACAACCTTGCCAAGGTTGGGGTCGCGAGTTCGAATCTCGTTTCCCGCTCCAAAACTTCGAATTTACAAGTTGCACGCAGTGCACATCATCATTATGCGGGAATAGCTCAGTGGTAGAGCACAACCTTGCCAAGGTTGGGGTCGCGAGTTCGAATCTCGTTTCCCGCTCCAAATTTTACATTTTCATTAAGTTTAACGTGGCTTGTTAATTAACAAGCGATCAAACGCCGGTCGCGACAACGCGCTTGCCGGTTACGAATCTCGTTTCCCGCTCCAAATTTAAGTCGAGTGAGTAATCATAGATAGTTTATTACTTGGCGCCGCTCCCCCAAGGGGTAGCGATCGAGCGGTGACCGAGCGTCGACTATCACGCGGTGGGCGCCAAGCGGTGGCCGCCACGCGGTGGCCGAGTACCATTCTTTTTGCTGTTGCTACATATTACATTTTTATTGAATTTAACCTCAATTGTGCAAATCGAGCTGAGTTTTCTCACCATTAGACCAACGCAAAGTGGAACTCTCAATGTTGGCACAGTTACCTAAACCTATATGAAGTTGGTTGTTGGCACCTTGTGAAAAAGGCGATGATGTCGCACCAACCACTCTTACATAGGTGCTACCACAGGCTATGACAGTGAGTTTTGCTCCAATAGCGGTAGCCTTGCCACTGGGCGAGTTACCGACTTCTATTTTGATAGATTTGTTATCCGTAATTTGTTGGTTATTGGTAAATAAATGCCAGCGCCCCCGTTCGTTTGAATAAATCAGATCCAAATCACCGTCTTTATCATAATCAAATGATTCTGCTGCTCCACCGGTAGCACCCAATTCCCTGGATACAACGCCATGATTGTCAGCGACGTGGAACCCTTGTCCGGATTGATTCATTAGCAATATTTGGGGTGTTTGCTGTGCCATATTACCGTAGCGCACCACAAAAATGTCTGACCAACCATCGTTATCAAAATCCCCCACGGTAGCACTGGTGGTTTGCTCGCTAATATCAATGGCGAGCTTTTGGGTCGCATCGATAAATTTACCGTTTTGATTTTCCAGCAACACGGCTGGCAAAAATTCAGGCTCTGAGGTAGCAGGTTGAGAAATAACATGGTGGATAACGCCCGCAGTGGGTGAATGGGTTTCACCCGCCACGCGCCACTGGTTCTTGCCTAAATAGCCAATATATAATCCGTTAGTTGGACGAACGGTTGGCCACCCCATAGCTTGTTCGGAACTTAATTCGAAGTTTTTGCCACCGTGTTTATCCACATCAAATGTTAATTTTCTTTTGTCTTCACCAACAAATACATCAAAGTCAGGGTAGGCCATTTGCAGATTTTCGAGTTTAAAATTGCCATCTATAGTTAAGTCATCAAACTGAAATTTTTGCGCTCTGGCAAAAAATGCAAAACGTTGATGCTGTTTGTCATAATAAGTCTGCTGTGTAAATTGATGTTTGGCGCGGGTGAGGAAAAGATCAAAATCGCCATCATTATCGAAGTCGATTTCAGCCATACTGCTGACATCACTGATATTGGCAAGTTCAGCCAACACTGAGCTACTTTCATCAATGTAATTCAGGTCTTCACCGCCTGTCACTGACACTATATTGTCGCCACCGTAGAACATTAAGTCGGCAATATTATCGTTATTAAAGTCGGTGACTAATACTCGATAACCCAGCCATTTAGCCTGAGGCAGTAAACCTTTAAAGAGTAATCCTTGTTCGCCTAGGTTTTGATAAAGGTGATTTGCACCTTGAGTTTGGTTCTTTAAAGGAAAGGCCGACAGAATCAAGTCCAGTAGGCCATTATTGTTACTGTCGACCAGTTTGGCTGCGCGTCCTCGGGTTCTTTCGTAAAGTTGAAACTCTTCACCGCCGACGACGCTTCGGTCTTTATTTACGTGATAAATGATGGGGTAACGTGGGTTTTTGCCTCCACCCCCGCCCTGCGAAATGATCAAATCCATACGACCGTCTTGATCATAATCACCCGCGGCGATCCCATGTGTATCACCACCAACCACATCTTGTGGAGCTGAGAATACGCCTAGATCATTCCAGTATAAACGTATCTTTTGAGAATGTTCGGTAATGAGTAAATCTTGATAACCATCCTGGTCTAAATCTGCTATTACGGCAGCATCCCACTTACGTCGTGAACGCTGTTCAAAAGGAACTATTTTTCTGTATTCACTAAATAAGGGCGTTAATCGGGTATTATTTAATTTGTTTATTGTCAATGTTTCAGAGGTTTGGCAAGCACTCAGACAAATAATACTAAGAGCAAAATATTTCACAGATCGTGGCATTGTTAGGTAACCTCGTAAAAAAAAGCCACACCAGAATTAATTCGAGTGTGGCTGAATGTGAGTGATTAAGTTTATTGCACAGGAATAACGGCGTATTCGTCTAACAACAGTTTTTCTCCTTCAGGAAGGCCATATATTTCCCAGAATTGGAAAGCATCGGTCACTACGTTCCATTCTGGCGGCACCGACCATTCTCTGCCACCCGTAGCTTCATTTGTAAATTCAACGAGTTGCCATTCAGTGGTTTTTTGCAGTGTTGCAGATAAAATGCCCGCAGTCGGTCTTCTAAAATCAAAGCCGGGACCACTGGGACCACCATCATAAGTCCATGCTAAAAGCACATGTTTAAGGGTGATATCTCCTACAGGTAAGACAGGTAATTTCGCCCAAACAGAATACTTGAAGGTAAGTCCAATTGAGGTTGCACCTAGGCCATAAGTTGCACTATGCCAATTCCTTTGTTTATTGAATACCTGTTGCAGTATTTTAGTTGACTCATCAGCACCGGCAGTAACTTCAAGAGAATTGCCAGATAGCGCATCTGTAGATGCCGCTACCGTTCCGCCTCCGACCCATGGAGCCCCTACGTTGTCCAGATTAAAATCCGTATTAAAACCTGCTGGATGGACAGATTCCCCAGTTTCACACATCAGGTTTTTAACGACAGTAGCAGTGAGGCTCTGACTTGCCACATCGGCAAATTCAGTTGAGCCGGTATCACCGGATCCTAGGGCAACTGTTGCATCAAAGCTAAATCCGACAGTTGAAGGGCCGCCTACAGTAAACATACCAACGCCATTTTCACCATAACCGATGGAGGTAGCCGGGAAGTCTATTTCGTTACTAGATGTCCAGTCATACACATAACTACCAGTTAACGTGTCGCCAAAGGCGGGGGTGGGGGCGACGTTAAATCCGGCTGTGACACAAGCGGGCACCTCTTTAGCACCGGTTTTTAAACCATTGCTATCCAGGTCACCGTTAGTGATGGCAAGCGTAAATTCAGAATACACCTCTAAATTGACGGTAGTGGTTTTTTCCGGTGAGTCGGTACTGGCTACTGTTACCGTGGTTTGGCCAGCCTGAATTGTGGTTATGTTGCCCTCACTATCAATACTTGCAATTGATGGATCGGTAATAGTGTAGCTAAGGCCCTGGGCGCAGGCTTTTTCGGGTAATACTGAGGCAAAAAGTTGCGCCTCTTGCCCCATCAGTACTCGAATGGGTTCTGCGGTTACGCTTTCAACCGCGTCAAAAACTGCATTGAGAGTCAACGTAAGTGTCCGCCTTGGAAGCGCTTGGCCCGCTGGTAAATCAAAACCATTATCAACTGCAAAATCTATTGTGTAAGTCACTTGAGACGGGTTGTCTAAAAATCCGTCAGGCGTTGGATTATCGTCAACATCTCGTGGTCCTCCCCTAACGTCAGATGCGTCACACGTGCTTAGGCGATCAGAAAACTTATCTGTATCAATGATCAACTTACCGTCTTTTTCAGAAAAGGGAGAAACGGTCTGGTTAGCTAGGCCATTACCCCTTACCTGAGGCGTGATGTAGTTTTGATCCGCTGTGAAATTGAAATCTGAAATGTTGACGTTACCCGTTAACGGCTGACCATTTGCCATCGCGCCAGCAAGTAAATCCACTTCTTGGTTACCTGTTTCCTCATCAAAAGATGCGGTCAGATCTTGCGCATCAAATGTCACAATAGCCTTTGCACCAAAACCAGGATCAAATCCTTCGTCAGTGCCCCCACCACAGCCTACTAAGAAACTTGCAAGCATAGCTGCAGTTACTTTCTTTACTAGTAAGTGTTTTTTCATCTTACCTCTCCAAAATTCTGTTGTTTGAGGTTGAGCACTCTGTGCTCAACCTGCTTTAAAAAAGTGCTATTAGAAAAACTCCGTTTGAAAAACCGCGTTAGAAAGTACCGCGCAAACCGATGCGGAATTGACGCCCTGTTTTGAAAAGAGCAGTGGTTCTATTTGTCGTTATGCTGCTGTCATCAAAGACATTACCTTCATCCAATACCACTTCTTGTGAATTCAAATTTGTTGCATCAACCGTCCCAGACGCAGTGTAAAAATTGCGTCTTGTATCATCGGTCAAGTTCAACGCATTGAATGTCACAGTAAAGTTTTTGTTGATTGCGTAGCTACCACTAAAATCAAGTCGACTATTAGCTTCTTGCCATATAGCGCCGCCGTTATTTCTTGAAACCGCCTGCACATCTGTATAGCGATTTGCTAAGCGCAACTGTATTCCATCTTTTTCCCAAAAAATCGTCATGTTGGCTGAATGCTGTGGTGTAAAGGGCTGGGGGAGTGGTCTTAAAAAGCGACCTGTGGTGCCAATTTCCTGTGCATCTGATTCTGAATCTTGATAGGTATAGTTAACACTGACGCCAAGTGCCGAGAGTAATCCAGGTAACATGGTATAGTTTTGGGTGTACCCGAGTTCAACACCTTTGATTGTTGCACCATCTCCGTTTGTGACGGTTGCAATGTTTACGACATCACACTCAATGGTCCATTGGTCAAAGAAGCCTGCTGCATAGCGTAGTGGGTGGCAATTATCAGCATCTCCGGGGGTTCGATTTGGATCGAAATCAAGCAACAAATCGGCATTTTCGAGTTCTAACTGGTCGCGAACATCTCGATAGTGAAATGGCGTGACAATGGTCTCTTCAAAGTTCTTCATGTCTTTGAGAAAGATAGCAGCAGACAACAATCCAGATTCATCAAAATACCATTCGTAAGAAAAATCGAAGTTAGTCGATGTCAAGTTCTTCAGTTGTGTATTGCCTGCACGGCCGTTTCCAGGACCAAATTGTTGCTCACGAATACTGTTTCCTGGATTAAGTGAATCGAAACTCGGGCGTGTCATGGTTCTGGTTGCAGCAAACCTTAGGATAGTGTCTTCGTTTAAGGCATAGTTCAGTGTCAAACTAGGTAACCAGGCGTCATTGGTTCCCGTGTCTGAAACAGCTGCTTCTCGCTGCTGAACTTCCTGACCTGTGCCATTGGGGCCAGTAAAGGCCGTGCTTCTATCCAGGAATGGCCAGATAAATCCATTTGAATTAAATCGTGCCCACGTTGACGGGCTTGTGGAAACCAAATTACCATTCTGATCAAAAATTTGAGCGGGCAATTCATTACTGGTAATTATATTTCCAGAGGGATCCACAAACAGTAGTCTGTTTACGTCTGGACCTGTCTGCCCATCGGCCCCTGGAATAAGAAACTGTCCCGTAGCGGGATCAAATGGAATAGTAGATGGGTTGGTAAAGTTGTATGCATGCGTAACAGCAAATGCCCAACAATCTCTCAACTCAGCATCATTTTCAGGGGCAAACCGTGTATCACCGCCGCTAGCAATTGCTTCGGGACATGCTGGACTATCCATATTGGCAAGACCTCTTTTGACAATCAAATCATAAGGGTCAAGCATCTGTGGAAATCTAATGTAATTAATGTCACCTAGGCCTGACGCTTCAGATTCATCACGAACATAGCGTAGACCGACGTTACCGGTAAGTTTGCCATCAAAAAAATCTAGATTTGCCTTAAAATATGCAGCCATTGTCTCGGTCGTTATCTCTCGGCTACCTGCACGTGAACGTTTAACGCCGAGTTCTCCAGCATTTTTTCCGCCAACTAATTCAAGTGCTTTCTCAGCGTCCAATAACGGCCAACCTCCAAATAGAGGGTTGCTGCGATTAGCTTGAAGATCTTCAGCAAAGTTGTCGAAAGGAAATGCTTCACCATTTACAATATCGGCGACGCGAATAGTGGCAAGACCCCTAACCGCAAATGGTGCGGATGGATCATCAACATCAATCAGGTCTTCACCGTTAGTAATACGGGTGTTTTCAATATTTACATCTCGAGAACGGTCAGCCCATTTGGCACCAAACTCAATTGACGTTAGATGCTCATTTTCTAGAGCCCAATCAAAGTTTAAAAATATTGATTTGTTTGTGTCAGTGAGCTTATTCTTGCGAAATACCAGTTGACCTAAATGGTTATGTTCTAAATCAAATGGGTTAAATCGGCTCGTTACCGAGGTTACTGAGCCGTCAAACGCGTCAAATTGAGCTGCTGTTGAACCGGTAAAATAATCACAATCTGCCGTTGAGCCTGTTGAGCAGTCGAAACCTACCAGTTCCAGGATATCTTCCGGTTGGGCCTCTACAGCATTTCTGCCCGCCGTACCCCATTGTGCTGTTCCTACCGTTAAGAATCTATTTTTAGCATTATCATCAGGTGTTTCATCTACTGTTTGAGAATAGCCCGCTATCATGTTGAACGTCAGGCTATCGGTTAAGTGATGCGTTATATCAAAGGTACTTACTTTGGTTTCTATTTCACGTAGCCCTGTTGTGCGATTAGTTCCACCAGTGATGGAACGACTTGTAGAGCGCTCTAATGTATTGGTTCTAAGATCAACCACATTTAGTGCGGTATTATCATCACCAGGATGAATCAAAACTAATGGAGAGATATTCATATTCAGGCTTTGATTATCCTCCAATACTTCTTGTTTGGTATAGGTTACATCCCATTGAATATCAGTATTATCAGTAGGTCGATATTGCAAACCAGTAGAAAGGGAAAAGCGGTCTCGCTTATCTGTGTTAAGCCCGAAGTTGATAGAATCTCTTGCTAGAACAAAAAGATCTCCCTCTACAAGTCGTTGTGAGGCAGGGTCATAATCTACAAGACTGTCAATTGGATTAACAAGTGCTTGACCGCTATCATCCAAAAGGACATTCCCTTCGGCATCACGCTGGTATCCGAGCACGCGTATGGGTTGTCCCGTTACCAAATCTGTGGCGGTGCGTCCTCCGCCACTTAGATCACTAATGGGAATAGCACCCGTCTCGAAGTCTGTTGAAATCCGGTCCTGTCGAGTATTTTGAGTATCTTTGGATGCTGTGATGATAAAACCAAGTTTTTCGTCGAAGAACTTGTTTGCGTAACTGCCATTGATTCTAAAATCGTTATCGTCTGCAAATTCGTTGTAGCGACCTTCGACTGTAAAAGAGCGACGCGGCTTATTTAGATCCAGAGGTCTTACGGTTCTAAGCACGATATTTGCGCCGAGGGATCCCTCATCTTGATCAGCAGCAGCTGTCTTAATTACATCAATTGAAGACAGAATGTCTGAGGAAAATGAACTTAAATCCACACTATTATTATTCGTTGCGTTGGCATTGGAACCATCACTACTGATGCCGCCGGTCAAGGCCACTCCGTTGATAGAAATTTGGTTCAATGATGGCCCTGCGCCGCGCACAGAAATGCGCGTTCCTTCGCCGGCTTCCTCTTGAACGGTTACGCCAGTAACACGTGACAGCGCATCGGCTATGTTTTGGTCAGTAGATTTACCTACATCTTCTGCGTGAATTGAGTCGCTGACGTTGTCAGAGAATCGTTTTGAATTCATAGATTTGATTAAGCTGCCTCGAAAGCCACTGACCTCAATGACCTCAACATCCTCGCCTAGTGCTTTGTTTTCTCCTACTTTGTCTTTTTCAATTTGCTGTTCAACAACATTCTTATTTTTTGCATCTTCTGCCTGGGTGTCTTGTGCGATAGTCGGGCAGGCAATAAATGCGCTAACAACAGCGATGGATATAGCATTCAATTTAAAGCTGGTTTTCATGTAGTGTCTCCACAAGCCCTTATTATCAAGCCAATAATAAGGTTGTTATTAAGTAACCTAAATAACCTTCTGATTTTTTAACGTTAGTGTGTCTCGTCAAATAAACATAACTTGAGCTAAGGGCGATTACTTATGTTTATAAGCGTGTTGCAATCGCCTTTATTAGGTATTAGTAAGTCGGCTAACGTTGAACCCGGCAAGCTAGCTGAGAAATTTATGCTTTAAAATTAACCAGTAATACACCTTAACCAAGATCTTATAGACATCCAATCACATTATATAATATAGATGTTATGACTTATTTAAACATATGATGTTTGTGATCGCAACATGATGTTAACAAAATATTAAAGTTAATTAACTTTGAGGAAGGATTGCAGGCTGGCGTGTTTGTGAAAGTTCAATATTTTGAATTATTATCTTAATCGCGTATGTCCTGCCGCTAGAACATCCTTGATACAAGATTAAACGATGGACAGTTCACCAGTCGATGAGAGTCAGGTCTGCCCATTGCCGTTTTGTTTAGGGGAAGGTCATTAAACCCCAATACTTGAGCCCGCCTTAGTTTGTGGACAATATGGCCGTGTTTGCAACACAACACATTATGCCGAGTTGGCTTGCATACCCCCTGGAACACATGCACAGTGCTGTGATCCACGTTAAGCAATAAATAGGCGTGATGGCACTACTACTGAACACGTGACCTTGACACGATGTTTGAGGTCACTTGGGTATACAACTTTGGTGCATATCTTAAATTATAGATGCCACGAGTATTTTAATAAAAGGAGCTAGCTGCAATAAACAGCTGCTCCCTGAGGACTGTATTGTCATCAACTAACGATCAAAAACTAGCACGCACGCCCATTGTATAACGCGCTCCTGGCGATTCAACCGAACCAAATCGAGTATCAAATCGTCCTCCGGAACTCGTGTATGAATTAGTAAGATTGGTTCCTTCTAAAAAGACTTGAATGTTCTCTTCAACATTCCAGGCAATACGCGCATCGAGCTGATCGTATTGATCAACAAATATTGGCTCAATTCCGGCTAATCTCTGAAAGTATTGTTTACGGTTGTTATAAGCGATCCGTGCTTCGAAAGTATTATCATCGTAAAAAATAACTAAGTTTTGCGAGTCGGACAATCCAGGTAAAACCACGCTGTTATCAGCGTTTGACGTATCAAACTCGTCGGTAGAGTTAACGTACGTTAAATTAGCATTTACCCCCACGTATTGAAGTAGGCCTGGCAAATAGTCGAAAGTATGTTGGAAAGATATTTCCGCGCCATATACATTGGTCGTTTCAAGATTCCGAGGACGAGTAATAGTAAAGAAGATCTGATTGCCTGATATGTTGGTACGATCTTCAGTAATGTTTGCCAAGCTATTAGGTTCAGGTAAGGTGATCGCTTCACGGGCTTCGCCTCGTACAATATATCCTTCTATTTTTTTATGGAACAAACCCAAAGAAAACAAAGTCGAGTCGTTAATATAAAACTCAGAACTAAAATCCAAATTTGTTGATGTGTAAGGTTCTAACGCGGGATTACCACCGGAACCTGTTAAGTCCGACAGGCGCACCTCTTGTGGGGTTTGCACACCTGGGTTTAAATCACCTAGATTCGCACGGGTGAGCGTTTCCGAATATGATGCACGCAAAATCAACGAGTCGTTAACCAGCAGCTTAGCGTTAACATTGGGAAGCCAGTTGTCATATTTTGCATCTTGTGATATTTGCACTGCATCCGAGCGAGTGACAACCAGAACATCATTACGCGAAGTATTGGGTGAGAAATCAACAAATTTTGTCGCGAAACCAGTCGATGTTGTATCGGTTTGTGAATAACGTAGGCCGGTATTAACTGTCAGCTCCATATCGTCTATATCCGCACCAAATTCTGCATTTATATAAAAAGAAGTGATATCTTCCTCAACGCTATAGCCTCTGCCTTTATCGATAATTGCGGCAAACCCTTCAGGCCCCAATTCAGCTGCGGTAGTACCCGCTGGTAAGTCATAAAGATTGTCCCGTATGGCTAATGTAGCTGGGTCTTCAAGGTATGCTAGGATTTCCTCAACATCATATGTAATGGCTGTCGATGGGTACGATCCCGTTACTGGATCTAGATAACCACTTCGGTTTTCAACCGTCAAAAGTGATTCAGGTAGAGGAATTATACGGTTTAAATACACCACATTGGCCGATCCTGAATGAGCGTCTGTATGGATTTTTTCTTGCTGAGCATAGTAACCGCCGAAGTTAACTTTTCTTAGGTATTCACTGTCGCTATGCCAGACAAAATCAGCTTTTAATTCGTTGATTTCGTCTTCGTCACCATCGCCTTCCCGTTGCGAAAACCAAGAAGACTGTCGCGAAGGATCAGGTGCGGTAATTTCATTTCCTAAGGTGTAATCAAATTGATTTACAATCCCATCGCCATTGAGATCGGTTGAGCTAGGGGTGAAGTTATAGTCAGTAATAACAGGCGCAGGTAAACCAGCAGTGTTGTCATAGCGCTGGATAGCAGGCTCACTTGCAACAACCACAAAATAATTTTTTCCCGCGTTATCATCTTGAGCACTTGAAGTGGACCAGTCAAAACTAGCCGTTAACGAATCAGTGATATCCCATTCGAACTCAACCCCAACTTGAAACAAATCTGAATCGCGATTTGATGCCAAAAAAGTGTTAAAGGGGCGACCAATTTGATCGTATCGGGTAATGATATTATTTTCATCTACCAATGCATTATGAAATGTAGGAATTTCATTGAATTGTACTGACGCAATGGACTCAGCTTGTACCTCAAATGCACTGTATAGAGCGTCAACTGTAAGCTTCATGTTGTCAGCAGGTAAAAATTGAAACGCCCCAGTCAGACCAAATCTCTCGCGATCCTCTTCGGCTCGAATATATTGCGTTTGTTGTTGGTGAGTGTAGCTATCAACGCCTTCATTACCGATCCCATTTGCGAATAATATTGCCCGCTTGTCTGCATCATATGTCCGTGTGAGATAATTAGCGCCTTCCACTTGATCATTAGCGGTTTTACGGCTTTGGTAAGAGGCAGAAAGCAGCACGCCTATTGTATCATCTGCAAAAGTGTTAGTGATTAAACCAAATGCTTGAGGGGCAACTTCTCCTGATTGCTCATCATATACACCACGAGCGCTAGCCACGGCAGAAAACTTACCAATATCTAGAGGACGTTGCATACGTAAATTAATAGTTGAACCAATGCCGCCTTCTTGTAACTCTGCTGAGGAAGACTTATATACATCCGCGCCGCCAATCAAATCGGCCGGTAACAACGCAAAATTAAACCCACGACCAGCCGTATCAGAAGCAATACGCCGTCCATTGACTAATACCGTATTAAATTGTGGACCAAAACCACGCACGGTTACCTCCTGCCCTTCACCACCACTACGGCTAATAGATACGCCTGAAATCCGTTGTAAGGATTCGGCCACGTTAGAATCAGGGAACTTACCAATATCTTCAGCGACAATACTGTCGATTATATCGTTACTCTCTTTTTTTCTATCTATGGCCTTGGCCAAACTACCTCGGATCCCCTTCACAACAATCAGTTCAGTATTGTCCTGTTCAGCTTGAGCGAAGGCGGGTTGAACGACAGTAGTGGTAACAACAGCCAGAATGGCTGTCGCTAATTTAGCTTTTTTAAACATGGATTACTCTCCTCGTTTCACAGCAATTAAGTTGGCGGTGGGCAACTCAGTTCCGATTTGCCCATAGCGGTTTGTATAATCAAAATTCTTCTAAGAATGCTGTTTTGGTAGACTCTATTTACATCATATATATTCAAACATATGATGTTTGCGCGGTCAATGTAAATGTTGTTAAATTGTTACTAAGGTGTTCTGGGGTAATTTGTGAACTCAGTATGTTAGTTTGGCACATGAGCTAGAGCGACTCGCGAGGTTAGGTGGTTGCAACCTGTTTTGTTTATCCATTTTTTAACCCTTCCAAATATCTCTTTTAGATTATTCAGTGGAATTAAGTTGAAACAATATAATTATAAACATATGATGTATCGCAACATGGCATGTTAAAGTTGTAGTTACGTGCAAGGTAATGTGCATAAATGAAGTCGTTTAACATTGTGTTCAATGGCTTATTAAACTTTTTGGTTCCGCTAACTATTAAGACGGCAATAAACACATGAAAAAAATACTAATGAATACACCGCGAAAAACTATGTACAAGATAACGTGCTTGATTACCCTTTTGACAGCATCCCAATTATCAGGGTGTATAGAAGCCAAACAAGCGGTGGTTGCAGAGCAATCGAGTGTTAAACAATCAGTATTTCCGCTCAGTGACTTAACCAACAAAGATGGTTGGGTGTTAAATGAACAGGTTAGCGATGAATTTGACGATACTACATTAGACGAAGATAAATGGTTTATCGTCGGTAAATTCGAAAACGGTAAACCTGTTTACAAGGACCCTGATCATCCTGAGCGTGAAGTATGGATTGGTCGCGCGCCTGCACAATTTTCTGGTCGTAATTATCGTCTCGAAGACGGTATATTAAAGTTAGAAACGCGCTGGGAACCGGATTTTCCATTTTCAACAGAAGAAGGTTTAGATAATGTTGAATATCAGTACGAAAACATTACCACGGCCGCAATTATCAACCGTAAGTTATTTCGTTATGGGTATATGGAAATCCGCGCTAAAGCCGCTGATGCCGAGGTTTCTAGTGCTTTGTGGATGACAAGACACGAGTCTAAAAATGGTCAGCGCAACGACACAGAGCTAGAGCTAGATATGTTTGAGCACTTTGGTAGTCACCGGTTAGCGGGTGAAAGTAAACGTGATAGGGATCTATGGTGGACGATCCATGACTGGGATCCAAAATTTGGCCATGAAAATGGCAATAACGTAACATACACTGAAACAAAAGATTTGGGCTTCCGTGTTGCCGGTGATTTTCACACCTACGGATTTGAGTGGACGGAGGCCGGAATTCGTTATTTCATCGACGGTAAATTATTTACTAAAGTTTCTGTTGAAGAAATCGAAAAATTTGCTAAAGAAAAAGGCCGAGATAAAGGTTATGTCATTGATAAAGCTATGCACCTTTGGCTAGATTCTGAGTCGTTTCCCTGGCGTGGATACCCTGACTCTAAAGAAGATTTAGAAGCTAATAGCCCTGAAGGTGAAAAAGACGACGGGGTAGTTGATTTTGAAATTGAATATTTAAGAGTTTGGCAAAAACCGCAACACATGACATACAAAGTCGATCATTAGTTATTTTTTTTAAAGTCTGTTAAAGAACCGATTAATTCATAATTAATCGGTTTTTTGCATAAAAATTAGCGAATCAGCATACACAGCAATAAATTTAGCGGGATTGTGCAGAGTCTTATGGCTTGAAGTAAAGAGGTAGACGTATTTTGAACTCGATGTGTCAAATAATGAACCGTTCGCCTGCCACCGCTGTTTTTACCGGCAGCCCCTTCTTCAATATGCCAATCCTCCTTTGGATTAGCCCAATATTCACTGCCTAACCAAGTTCTATTGAATATTTTTTCCAATTATCTTGCATAGCTGGAAGTAGGGCTTTGGTTTGATGTGACTCATACGTTGGCGACCCATGGTCGACAGAAGTAGCAGCCAATCCGGGGAGAACAAAAAGCTTGCGAATATAAACATCATATGTTTATATATTTAGCATGAGCGAGATGACGTATTACGATTTAAAAAGCGCTGGCACTATTTCGCCAAGCATGTCTGTCCAGGTTGCAAGAGAGCTTGGCAGAAGAATTGTGGCTGGTAATTTTGAACCAGGTGTTCTTATCGAAGATGAAAAAGCGTTGGCTGGGCGCTATCGGGTGAGTCGTGTTGTGATCCGCGACGCCGTAAAAATTCTGGTAGGCAAAGGCTTGTTGGAAGTTCGCCGGGGTATTGGCACTAGAGTCAGGGGGAGAAACAATTGGTTGATGCTGGACGACGATGTACTCGCGTGGCATTTGTCTGCACCACCTGAACCAGCGTTTTTAGCACAGCTAATGGAAATTAGGTTGGCCTTCGAGCCCAAGGCGGCACGGTGGGCTGCTGAACGGGCTTCTGACCAAGATATGGAAAATATTCGCACTGCTTACCTTGAGATGGTTGAGTATGAATATCATGAAGCGAATGAATATTCTGTAACGCGTTTTATTAAAGCCGATGCCAAATTTCACCGGGCGATACTACTCGCTGCCAACAATGAATTTTTGAAAGCGATGGAAGGTGTTATTTATTCTGCTTTATTAGTCAGTATCAGGATCACTAACAAAGATCCTCTAGAAAATGGCACCTCTATCCCTTTTCACTATGACGTCTATCAAGCCATATCACAACGCGATGGTGTTTTAGCTGAACAACTGACTGAAAAACTACTACGAGACACCAGTGCCCGATTAAAAACCAAGGTTGCGTAAACACTTTATTTTTTAACCTTTTTTTTTAAGTAATACTTACTACCAATGGAGACCTTATGAAAGTGCATATTATTGGCTTATTGCTTTTGAACCTACCCTTGTGTTTTTCCGCCACCGCTGCGAGTGAATCGACTAAACCCAATATTGTATTTTTGTTTTCTGATGATGCAGGTTATGCCGACTTTGGTTTTCAGGGTAGTAAAACCATGCAAACACCTAACCTAGATCAGCTCGCCAAAGAAGGTGTTCGCTTTACCCAAGGTTATGTGTCTGACTCTACCTGCGGTCCTTCGCGCGCAGGGCTCATGACAGGCCGTTATCAACAAAAATTTGGTTATGAAGAAATTAACGTACCCGGTTACATGAGTGAACACTCAGCCATCGATGGTGCCGAAATGGGTATTCCGTTAAGTGAAGTGACTATGGGGAATTACATGAAATCCTTGGGTTACCGCACCGCTTTTTACGGTAAATGGCACTTAGGCGGTACCGATGAGTTACACCCTATGAATCGTGGTTTCGATGAATTTTATGGTTTTCGTGGTGGCGATCGTAGCTATTGGGCTTATGAAGTAAACGACACAGAGCGTAAATCAGGTGCTTTTTTTGATAAAAAGCTTGAATATGGTATTGATCAATTTCAAGAACATGAAGGTTACTTAACCGACGTACTCGCTGAAAAAGCCAATCAATTTATTGAAAAAGCGCCAGAAAAGCCTTTTTTCATCTTTTTATCGTTCAATGCGGTTCATACCCCAATGGAAGCCACGCCAGAAGATTTAGCTAAGTTTCCTCAGTTAAGTGGTAAGCGTAAAGAAGTGGCTGCCATGACCCTGGCGCTCGATAGAGCAAGCGGTGCGGTACTGAATAAACTCAAAGAACTCGGCCTTGAAGACAACACACTTGTGGTATTTAGTAATGATAACGGTGGCCCTACAGATAAAAACGCCTCGTCTAATTACCCGCTGGCGGGTACGAAGTCTAATTTTTTAGAAGGCGGTATTCGTGTGCCATTCTTAGTTAAATGGCCGGGCAAATTAACTCCTGGTAAAACCTATGATAAGCCGGTTAGTACACTCGATTTATTACCGACATTCTTTCATGCCGGTGGCGGTAAAAAAGCCTTGTCCCCCTTAGATGGTGTGGACTTAATGCCCTATATAACAGGTGAAAACAGCGCTACGCCTCATGCGAGCATGTACTGGAAGAAAGAAACCCGCGGTGCAATTCGTCAAGGAGACTGGAAGTTATTGCGCTTCCCTGACCGCCCAGCGGAGTTGTATAACCTAACGAGCGACATTGGCGAACAGCATGATCTTGCGGCCGAGCAGCCAGAGCGAGTTAAAAAGATGTTCAAAGATTTTTTTGCTTGGGAAATGACGCTTGAGCGCCCATTGTGGTTACTTAAACGTAAGTTTGAGCAGTATGACTTGGATCGCATGGACAAATATCGTGTGCCAAGCAAGCTTGAATAAAGTGTAATCTTGTACACTGGGTTTAGGTTCATATTTTGCTGATGCCAATATTTGCCTAAACCTAGTCATTTATGTAAAGGCTAATCTTTCATACAATAAACCGGTTAACATTCGTTCTAAAAAAATAAATACATTTACACTCATTATGCCGTGATCAACAGGCAGTTCTAGTAGTATTTACCTGATACCACCGCCTTCCCCCTCTTTACTTAATTAACAAATATTTTACCTGCTAAACATATTGTA
Source organism: Paraglaciecola sp. IT1134 (assembly GCF_058068185.1). NCBI lineage: Bacteria > Pseudomonadati > Pseudomonadota > Gammaproteobacteria > Alteromonadales > Alteromonadaceae > Paraglaciecola > Paraglaciecola sp. IT1134. The sequence goes on from NZ_CM176486.1 coordinate 957,366, forward strand.
ATATCAAACATCATATGTTTAAATGTTTTTACAAACAAAAATACATTAACAACTATCTACTGATTAAAAGGCCGATGATGAATCTTTCAAAAAACCTGTATTTTGGTGGTCAACTGCATGACGGTGTTGCCCAACATGAAGTGATCAACCCAGCAACCGGAGAGGTTGCTGGAACCATTTCTGTGGCTGATGCAGAATTGGCTGACAAGGCGTTAGAACAAGCACAGGTGGCACTGCAAACTTGGGCTAAAACCACAGTAGCTGAACGTGTTAAGTGGATGAATAAACTCAAGCAGGCCATTATTGAACATGAACTTCCTTTGCGTGAATGTATCCATCTAGAAATGGGCAAAGCCTGGGCCAGTACCCAAGGCGACTATCAAATGCTGGTGGATAGTTTGACATTTTATGCGGATGAAATTAGCCAGCGCCATAGCCATCAGATTGAAGACACAGAAGGAACTCATAGCCATGAGATCGTGCATGAGCCTGTTGGTGTGGTCGCTGCTTTTTTAGCCTGGAATTTTCCCCTGTTGAATCTTGCTTATAAGCTGGCACCCGCCATGGCGGCAGGATGTCCTATTGTAGTTAAACCTTCATTAAAAACCCCTCTGTCGGCCTTGTTAGTGGGTGAGATATGCGCACAAATTGGTTTGCCAGCAGGTGCGGTTAGTATTATTTGTGGCCCCGACCAGATTATCGGTGACGCCATTTCTACTTCTACTATTCCTGCCTTAATTACCTTAATTGGCTCAACCGAAACCGGTAAACATGTGATGAGGGTAGGGGCGACTTCGATAAAACGTTATTCCATGGAACTAGGTGGCAATGCGCCTGTTTTAGTTTTTGCCGACGCAGACTTAGAGTTGGCGGCCAGTGTGGTATGTGGGCTCAAATTTGAAAATGCCGGACAAATTTGTGTAGCGCCTAATCGTGTATTTGTCGAGCAGTCCGTCGAAGCAGAATTTGTTGAATTAGTAACGAAAAAGGCGCAAGCCGTCAAAGTGGGTTTTGGTAAAGAAAAGGGCATCGACATGGGGCCTGTTATTGACCAAGGAGCTTGGCAGCGTATTGATAAGATGGTGCAAGACGCTGTGGCCGATGGCGCAAACCTTGTGTTAGGCGGAGCACGCCCCACCTATCTTCCACAGGGCTCATTTTACGCACCTACTTTGCTAACCGATGTTAAACATACGTCCAGTATTTGCAGGGACGAAGTTTTTGGACCCGTGATCAGTTTATTGAGTTTTACCGATGAAGCTACCGTGTTAGCACAGGCCAATAACACTGACGCAGGTCTTTCGTCATTCATTTTCACCCAAGATATACAAAAAGCACAAAGAATTGCGACGCAGTTGCATTTTGGTGAAGTGCATATTAATGGCGTGAAATATGCGATTAATTTGCCTCACTGTGGCGTGAAACAATCCGGTGTTGGGGTGGATTGTTCGTCTTATGCACTCGATGAATATTTGACCATAAAACGCGTTTCTCGCGCCTTGTTAACGGAGCGTGTCCAATGAAAATTACTGAAATAATCAGTCACGTATTGCAATACGACCTGGAAGAAGAATTAGGTTATTCGCAACAATATTATGCAAAAAGAACCGCTCACATAGTCGAAGTCAGAACGGATGTGGGTGTGACCGGCTGGGGGGAATGTTTTGGTGGTGGCAACATTGCCTTGGCCAATAAAGTGATAGTTGAAAAGGTTATTCAACCTATGATTTTGGGCATGAATCCACTGGATCGTGAAGTCATTTGGCACAAAGTCTATAACTTATTGCGTGATCATGGCCAAAAAGGAATGCCCATTCAATCCTTGTCGGGTGTTGATATCGCGTTGTGGGACATAGCCGGAAAAATCCATAATGTACCGGTTTATCAATTATTGGGGGGGGCATTCAGAGAGCGGATCCCCGTTTATGGCTACGGCATGATGTTACAACGTGTGCCGGATCTTGAAGAACGTTTTGAACGGGAAAGTGCCACTATCCTTGAAAAAGGCTTCAAAGCTATGAAGATGAAAATCGGCTTAGGCGTTGAAGAAGATATTAAACTTGTTGAGGCGGTACGCCGAGGCATTGGCCCTAATGTGCCATTAATGGTGGACGCCAATCACGCTTATACCACGCGGGAGGCGATCCCTCTTGGTCGTGAATTAGAACGTTTAGGGGTAGCGTGGTTTGAAGAGCCGGTGGCCCCGGAAGATAAACAAGGCTATCGTGAATTGTGTGAAGCGCTTGATCTGTGCATCGCTGGTGGAGAAGCCGAGTTTACGATTTGGGGATTCCGGGATTTAATTGAAAATCGATGTGTTGATTTACTGCAACCAGAGGTGTGTGCGCTAGGCGGTATTACCCAATATCAGAAAATACTGGCGATGGCCCAAGCGCATTTTATTCCTGTGGTCAATCATGTCTGGGGATCGGCGGTAGCGGTGGGTACCAACATGCATTTGTTAGCTGCGTTGCCTGACTTTCCGGGCGCAGCACATCCTGTTCAGCCCATGCTTGAGTACGACACCACGCCCAATTTATTTCGTGAAGAATTGTTGGTTGATTCGTTAAACATTAATGCACAGGTCAAACAGAATAACGGCACCGTTGCTTTGCCAAAAGGACCGGGATTAGGTATCGAACCCAGCCGGGCGTTTCTGAAAAAGTTTGCGGTGGATTGCTAATGTTTGGGTTTGACAAAAATAGCGAAAATGGGGTGATGCATGGAAAATGATATCGCCCCAAAATTAATTTGTATCGATTGGGGCAGCACAAATTTTCGTGCATTTTTGCTCGATCAACAGGGAAATTCTCTCCGTTACATTCATGCTGCCCAGGGTATGTTAAATGTCAAACAAAGCGATTGTGAAAACTTATTACTGAATCATCTGAGACCTTGGTTAGATCAGCATCAATTGCCGATATTGATGGCGGGTATGGTCGGTAGTGCACAAGGTTGGCAAGATGCAGGCTATTGTCAATGCCCTGCTGACGTAACCGGTTTAAGTGGCAAGCTTACATTGGTTGATAACCGGCACAATCTAACGATCGCAATCGTGCCTGGTGTAAAAGGCATGTCGAAGTTTGAGCAAATTGATGTCATGCGTGGTGAAGAGGTACAAATATTTGGTGCGTGTGCCATTTTGCGACAACAAGAGCATAGCTTGTGCTGGCACACTTCAGATTCATTGTTGATATGTTTGCCCGGTACCCATTCAAAGTGGGCCAAGGTTGCTTCAAGGCAAGAGCCGGAAATTGTTAATTTCACCAGCTATATGACTGGTGAGTTATTTAATATATTAGAAGAACATAGTTTGCTTGGCGTGGTTTATAAGGATGATAAACAGCCAGTTGAAAGCGACTTAAGTGCCTTTGACTTAGGCGTGAAAAGTGTCATGTCAGGCGGGGCGCTGTCGCACAAAATATTCAGTGCCCGTACCAATATGCTCAGTGGTTTAATCAGTAAATCAGCCGTTCGCAGTTATTTATCTGGCTTGTTAATCGCCACCGAGTTTGCCGATATGCAGGCTGATGCCCTGAATGTGGGGCCCATCTGTCTGGTTGGAAGCAAACCACTTTGTGATTTGTACCAACGGGCGAGTCAATTTTTTGGTTTGAGTATTATTTACATAAATAGTGATTCAGCCTCGTGTGTCGGCATGGTGGACATCGCCAGACGGGCAGGATTTTTAGATGAAAAGGATAATAAATGAGTAAGTTAAGTTTAGCCCAGGCCCTGAACAAACTGCCTTTAATAGCGATTTTACGCGGTGTGACACCCACTGAAGTGATTGCCGTGGCAAAGGTAATTAAACAAGCGGGGTTTGGTGTGATCGAAGTGCCACTTAATTCACCTCAACCCTATGAAAGCATTAAATTACTTAGCGCTGAATTTGGTGATGAGTTAGTGATTGGTGCAGGTACAGTGCTCAGTTGTGAGCAAGTTGACAAGGTAAAAGACGCCGGCGGACGGATTATCATTTCTCCGAACTGTAATACTCAAGTTATTAGTTACGCAAAAAAACTGGGGTTGTACAGTGTACCCGGATTTTATACACCCACTGAGGCCTTTGCTGCCCTGGATGCCGGAGCCGATGCCATTAAGTTGTTTCCAGCAGACACCCTTGGGCCGCAAGGTCTAAAAGCCATGATGGCGGTGCTACCCACTGGCTGTTCAGTATTGCCCGTAGGCGGTGTTTCAAGCTCGACTATGGGGGCGTTTTTGCAAGCAGGAGCCAAAGGATTTGGACTGGGTTCAGGGTTATTTAAAGCGGGTATGACCTTGACTGAAGTGGCAGAAAATGCGCAAACATACGCTGCAACCTATGCTAGTGCAGTTAAAAAATAGCAGCCACCTATACCGATAAACAGGGTTAACGCAACGACGTACTTGGGAACATATAATGGCCATTAATTCTACGCATAAACACGTCTCTTTTTATTCACTTGTTGCTGCATTTGGCGGTTTTGTATTTGGATTGGATGCAGCCAATATTTCTGGCGCGATACGTTACATCAGTTCGCAATTTGAACTCAGTAATACTCAAACCGGGACCGTGGCGGGCATTGCTTTAATCGGGGTCATTTGTGCGTTATTTATTACCGGGACCTTATGTGAAAAATTCGGCCGTAAAAAAGTGCTTATCGGTATCGCCTTGGCTTATTCGTTATCCTCAATTATATCAGCGTTAGCAGTTAGCTACGAAATGCTGGTTTTCGGTCGCTTTATTGGTGGAGTTGCTTTTGCCTCAATCACCGTATCAGCCATGTATATCGGCGAAATAGCCCCGGCGGATAAGCGCGGAAAATTTGTATCGGTTAACCAATTGATGATAGCTATAGGTTTATTGCTTGCGTTTGTTATTAATTATTTTCTGATTAAAAACATGGGAAGCATTAGCTGGATTGGCAGTCACAATGTCTGGCGTTTTATGCTGGGCGCGGAGTTAATTGCCAATGTGGTTTGGGTGATATTGTTGTTATTTATTCCTGAATCACCCCGTTGGTTAATGATGAAAGGCAAGGACAATGAAGCAACCAAGATCTTTGAAAAACTAATCAATACTGCCAATATCGCCGCTACCGTTGCTGAGGTTAAAAAAAGTATCAATCAGGAAGATAAGGTCAGTACGTTGTCACAATTAAAGATGCTCTTCAGTAGAAAACTGAGTTTTGTCCTGTGGTTAGCCGTGGTTTACGCTATTGTGCAAGGTGCAACAGGTATGAATGCAGTGTTATTTTTTGCGCCCATGGTTTTTGAACAAGTCGGCATGTCAACACAAGATACCTTTATGCAAACCATTATTATGGGAGCTGTGGGTGTTGTCTCTACCTTGGTGGCGATAACGTGTGTGGAAAAACTTGGAAGACGATTTTTGACCTTGGGTGGTTTGTTGCTTGTAGTGGTGGCCCATGGTTCAACGTGGTATGGCTTTAATCAAGCGAACTATGTGTTTGATCAAAGTGCCATAAGCAAAATTGAACATAAACTCATCTCCCTTGATATTGATACACAATCGCTACAGAAACTTAATGGCAGAACGTTCGATGATGACGTTGCACTCAAAGCTGAATTAAATGTTCTTTTTAATAAAAAAGAACTGCCTTTGGTCAGCGGTTTTATTATTACTGAAAGCATTAAAAATATTAATGCGGCGTTGGTTTTATTTGGTGTCTTTGCTTTTTTAGCCGCGTTTAACGTATCCATTGGCCCCATCATGTGGGTGATATTTTCGGAAGTATTCCCTAACAATGTGCGCAGTGTCGCCTTGCCTTTTGCCGCATTAGTGCAAACTATTGCGTCTTACAGTATTAGTGAATTTTTCCCCTGGCAACTGGATAATTTAGGCGTCGCCAATATTTTTCTGATGTACGGTGCATTAGCGTTGGCGGGACTGGTGATCATGTCAATTATCTTGCCGGAGACAAAAGGTAAATCAATTGAACTCATTGAGCTTGACCTGGCCAGGGCAAATTAAATAAAGGCGATATGCGTCAAAATAAGATATTGCCTCAATCTGGTCCGGTTAATAATAGCTTGATCTTGTACAACTACTTTTTAGTAATATGTTAAACTTATTTATTAACATCCTATGATTAGATATTTAAAATGAGTGAATTGGTCTATTACGATTTAAAACGCACGGCGACTATGACGCCCAGCATGCCTGTGCAAGTGGCGCGGGAATTAGGCAGGCGTATTGTTGCTGGTACTTACGAGCCAGGCACGTTAATTGATGAAGAAAATACCTTGGCCCAACGTTACCAGGTCAGTCGGGTTGTGATCAGAGACGCGGTCAAAATATTGGTCGGTAAAGGGCTACTAGATGTACGCCGTGGCATAGGCACAAGAATTCGTCCAAGAGATCAATGGTCCATGCTGGATGATGACGTATTGGCATGGCATTTATCAGCACCGCCTAATCCAGATTTCTTAAAACAGTTAATGGATATTCGTTTGGCATTTGAGCCCAAAGCCGCCCGCTGGGCCGCTGAGCGAGCGACCAAAGAAGATATTGAAGAATTGGAACGCGCTTGTTCAGCGATGGAAACTGAAGAAGGCACGGTGGAAAATTTTGTCATTGCAGATGCGGTTTTTCATCGAGCTGTTTTGCGTGCTGCGCACAACGAATTTTTAAAAGCGATGGAAGGCGTGATTTATTCCGCCTTGATGGTCAGTATACGTTTGACTAACAAAGATCCCCGGGACAATGAAAAATCCGTGCCGTTTCATCGTGAGGTATGTAATGCCATCGCCGCTAAAGATGCAGATCTTGCTGAACGTTTAACGGCCAACTTGTTAAACGATGCCAGTCAGCGTCTTGGTGATAATTTAAGTTTTTAAGCTTGTCATTTGGTGGTCGTCTACCCAATTAGGCGGGTTGTCTATAAAATTTGATGTTAAACATGTGTCAGCATGACGTTGGAATTGCCTATTTTGTCTTGTTTTAATTGTGACTCTTGCTTATGAAACTGGCTTGTTTACTCAAAATAATGGCATTGGTGGTGGTGTTTACTGCTGCTGATGTCATGGCTGAAGAGCCACAGTTTGTTGGCTCTGAAACCTGCCATTCGTGCCATAAAAGTGAATTTTCTGCTTGGCAACAATCTGATCATTTTAAATCAATGCAGCTCCCGAGCGAAGAAACCGTACTCGGTGATTTTAATAATGTAGAACTTGAATTTCATGGCATCACCAGCCGTTTTTTCAGACAAGACAATCAATACAAAGTCAGCACCACCAATATCCAAGGTGAAAAACAAACCTTTGCTGTGAGCTATACCTTTGGTTATTCGCCCCTGCAACAATATTTACTTGATATTGGTGAGGGCAAATTACAAGCCTTTAATATCGCCTGGGACAGCAGAACAACAGAGCAGGGCGGCCAGCGCTGGTTTCATTTACAGCCCACAGAAAATATCAGTCCTAAACATCCTTTTTTCTGGCAACGTCATTTTCAAAACTGGAATGGCCGCTGCGCTGATTGTCATTCAACTAATCTACAAAAAAATTATGCTGTGGCAAACAATAGTTTCGACACCACCTTTAGCGAAATCAATGTGGCCTGTGAAAGCTGCCATGGTGCTGGTAGTCAGCATGTTGAATTAGCCAAAAGCGCAACTTTAAAAGCTGGCATATCTGGATTTAGTCAGCCATTAACTCTCTTAAATCACTGGACTTTCAAAGCCGGTAAAACCATTGCAGAGTCGACCGGCCAGCCTTTTAATGCAGAAATTGATATGTGTGGTAAGTGCCATGCGTTGCGAACGCCAATCGCAAAAGAAGAAGAGCATGCTGGCTTCTTTGCTAAAAACCGCATTGAGTGGGTCAGGCCGCCGTTTTATAACGACAATGGATTGATTAAAGAAGAAGTCTTTGTATTAGGTTCTTTTTTACAAAGTAAAATGTATCAGGCTGGAGTGACTTGCTCGAACTGCCATAATGCCCACACCGGCAAGGTTAAAACACAAGGCAATGGTTTGTGTCTGCAATGCCATCAAAGTTCTACTTATAATGTGCCAGAGCATCATCAGCATGTTCAAGATTCAGCTGGGGCGATGTGTATCAATTGTCATATGCCCGACGAAATATATATGGGAGTTGATGCCAGGCGAGACCACAGTTTTTCGATCCCCAATTTTGACTTTGATAACCAGGCGACGGAACCAAAGGCCTGTTTATCATGCCATGACAAAGACGATAAGACATGGCGTACATCAGTGAATGAAAGTTGGGATACGCCAGCTCACAATGTCTTAACGGAACTTCATCATAAAATTACGCTAGGGGCACCTGATGCCGTCATGGCCGTTGAGCATTATATTCAGGATAAGCAGCAGACTAGTATCCGTAAAGGCACTTTATTAGCCGAGTTAGGGAATACACCCAGTCAGCAAAGTGTGGAGCTGAGTATCCAGCAGTTATCTAATCCTGATCCACTTATAAGACGTGCAGCGGTGGAAACTTTAGAGGTATTGCGGCCGGCTGATCGCTGGCAGGTATTGAAAACCAGTTTGGCTGAAAATAATCCAGTGGTCAGATTTGCTATGGCGCAAGTACTGGTGGAAGCACTACCTACACTGTCTGATGCTGACGCTAAGCTCATAACAGACTTAATTAAAGAATACCGTTACATGTTAAACCTCAGTGCTGAATCGCCGGTGATTCAACTAGGAATAGCAAACCTCGAGTTTAATTTGGGTAATCTGACCCAGGCTGAAAAGGCCTATTTGCAGGCGGTAAAAATAGAGCCAAGTTATATACCCGTACTGATCCAAACTGCCGAATTTTATCGAACAACGCAACAGGATAAAGAAGGCCAGACGTATCTGCAGCAAGCCTTAGCGATAGAACCGGATAACGCGCAAGCTAACCATGCCTATGGCTTATTTTTAATCAGGCAAAAACGTTACCACGACGCCCTGGAATATTTGCGAAAAGCTACTGACAGCAACGAAGCACAACCTAACTATGCCTACGTCTATGCCGTGGCATTAGATAATCAGAAGCAAACTTTCAAGGCTATCGACGTATTAGTCAAAGCCGAGAAAGAATGGCCGACAAATACCGACTTGGTATCGGTGCTAGTTGCATACTTAAACAAGGTCGGTAAAAGCGCAGAAGCACAAAAGTATCTGCATCAATAATACTATAATACTCACAAGACACCCTGTACGCCTAAGCCCTGACCCATTATATTAAGTTAAGCAATCGCTTTTTTTGCATCAATTTTTCAAAATTAAGCGCTAATAAAAATTAGCGTTAATCATCAAACCTGCATTCTTTGGCGCGCAAAAAATCTTCAAAGGATTAACTGATAGGTATTGCATGTGCAAACATCATATGTTTATATATCGCTATTGATTTAACAATAATGCACATATTTATAACAACGCGCTTATTGCATAGGTGCATAGGCACTTGTAGTCAAATGGCATAACAGATGACTCATTACTGACCCACAAAGATAGCGTCAATTTTGCATCATCAACCATCTAAAGATAATTGCACGGTGTTGATAAAGGATATCTGTTCATGAAACTACGTTTTGTTAAAAGTGCTTTTTGTTTGTTGATTGCGCAAACGCTGGTCGCCTGTAATAGCGACGGTGCCAATGAACCTCAATCAGCGGCCGCAAATACAATTAAATCCCCATCTGTGATCCTGCCGGTTTCTGAACTGAACAATGACGCCGGCTGGATACTAAACGAAGTAGTCAGTGATGAGTTTAACGGTGATAAAATTGATCAAACCAAATGGTTTGTGCAAGGTGAAAACGCTGAATATTATATTTGGAAAGGTCGTGCACCTTCTCAATTTGCCCCACACAACGTGATTGTCGAAGACGGCCTTTTGAAATTGCGCTCGCAGTGGGAGCCTGACTTCAATTTTGCACCAGAAAACTATGCTGATGGTTCTGTTGATGCAGGTTATGGCGTTCACGAGGGCAAACCTTTCCCGGTGACTACTGCTGCAATCGTGAGTAATAAACGCTTTTTAAACGGCTATATGGAAGTGCGATCCAAGGCGATAAATGCGGCGATGACAAGTGCATTTTGGGCGATTGGATACCAATCTGAAATCGATGTTTACGAACAAATGGGCAAACCTAAAATTAAAGGTAATATCCGCCAAGACTACGTTAAATCAACTATTCATGACTGGCGCCCGCCAGCTAAACGCCCTACCTGGGCATTTACCCATAGTGAAACCTATCCATTTCCTGTGGCGGATGAATTTCATGTGTATGCAGCGGAGTGGGGCGAAGACTACTTCAAATTGTTTACTGACGGAAAAGAAATTTATTCAGTCACTCAAACGGATTTAGGTGATAAATGGGTGCTCACCAATCCAATGGAAATCTGGCTGGATTCCGAGATATTCCATTGGTTAGGTTTACCTGATAAAGAAGAATTACCCGGTGACTTTGTGGTGGATTATGTCCGAGTTTGGCAGAAACCACAGGCGAATCTCTTGCAGCGTCAGTTCTTCGGATTTGAGGGGCCCATCCTCTTTGAAGAAAACCCCAAGCCTTCTATGTTGGTACCTGAAAGCTCTGAGAACAATGACTATCAGAAGTTCTGGCAAATTGATGAGGGATCAGCAAAACATGCCAGCATAGTGTATGAGCAGTTTAATAAAGGTAAAAGAAGTTTAAAAATCAACGCTCAAAGTGGCAATCCAAGCCAGATTATCAGTGTTACCGCTCCTGACGGCGCCATTCAAATCCCTTCAGGTGATTTTGATGTGTCTTTTTCTGTTTGGTTAGTCCCCGAGTCTACTCTGACAAAAGTGAGTTTATTACTTTCTGATAATAATGAAAAACTGGCGTTTGATTTAACGAAAGTGACCAAAGGTAAGTGGGTAACATTAAGTCAACAAATATCCAGAAATCGGCCATCAACACCTAGCGATAATTTAGTTGTTTTACTTAACACTAAAGATATCACCTCAGGACAAAGTAGCCTCTATATTGATGATATTGAGATTAAGAAAACCAAGTAACCATTTCGAACAGCGAAACAGGCAGGCAATCAGATGAAACAAACACTATTAGCGGCTGGCGTAATCTCAATGTTGTTCGGGGGAGGGGCTTATGCAGGTTCCACGACAAAGACACCAACTAACAAGTTGGAAACAAAAATGACCCAGCCCAATGTATTGATTTTAATGTTTGACGATATGCGTTTTGATACGTTTTCGTATCGTGATGGTCCTGTTCCAACACCTAATATCGATGCGCTAGCCGCCCAGGGCACGCGTTTTGACAATGCCATGACCTCTACCGGATTGTGCTCACCATCACGGGCGGCATTATTTACCGGTCGCTGGGGGCATAAAACCGGGTTAGACGACAATGTAGGTTTGTATCATTCACGTGTCTCTGAATTATCCTTGTCTGAAGGCGGAGTTATTAAGCGCGCTGATGAAGCTGGTTACGAAGTCGGTTATGTGGGCAAGTGGCATTTAGGCTCTCAGGGTCCTGCCTTACGTGGCGCGGACTTTATGTGGGGACATGAACATGCTAATCCGCGCCACGCGAGACAGTGGGCACCATACGAAATGAAAAAAACCATGGAGAACTACAATCAAGGTGGACGCGATGCCAATGGCGAAAAACATGAATATTACGAAACGCTACCGGGCACCTATGAAACATCTCATACCGCTGACAATGCGCGTATGGGCAAAAAAATGCTTACGGAATTTGCCGCTAAGCAGCAGCCATTTTTCAGTGTCATCAGTTTTGAGCAACCTCATCCGCCTTATCGCGTGCCAGAACCTTACGCCAGTATGTTTGATCCTAAAACCTTGGCCTTACCCAAAAATCACCTGACGAAACGTCAGTTCAAACCTATGTCACAGGATGATATCTGGTGGCCATGGCACGATGTTGAGCATATGACCGACGAAGATTGGTTGAAGTCGCGCGCGTTTTATTACGGTGCCATTGCAATGATTGACCATGCCATTGGCGAGATAATCCAAACCACCAAAGAACTCGGTGTGTACGATGACTTGCGCATTATTGTAGTAGGTGACCAAGGCAGTATGTTAGGTGAGCACAGTCTTTATGACAAAGGGCCTTATGCTTATGACGAGTTAATGCGTATGCCACTTATTATCCGCAATCCAGAGGTAGAGCCGCGTATTGTTACTAAACAAGTATCCATGCTCGACATCGCGCCGACATTGAGTGATTGGATGGGGCTTAAACCAGACGGTGATGTAGATGGTAGAAACCTGAATAATTTAATGGAAAAAGGCGATATAGCTGACCAAGGCCGTATTGATACAGCCTTATATGCCTATGAATGGTACAACGGCGGCTGGTTTGGCATACGAGCCATTCGTACGCCTGAAATGAAGTTTGTCTGGAATCCAGGTGATAGCCGCGACGAATTGTATGATTTAAAAACTGATCCAGTGGAAATCTATAATCTTATTAAAGATCCTAAGTACCAGGCAGATTTGCAAAAAATGATCGCCTTGTTGGATGGTGAATTAGAGCGGACATCTGACCCATCAATAGTGAAATTCAGGCAGCAAATGACACCCTATAGTTCAGGAAAAGATGGCACCTATAAAGTGCACTAGCGATGACGTTCACACGACCTATTAAGAACATTGAGAATTAGCGAATTGCGTTCACACAACCTATTCAGAACATTGAGAATTTACGATATGACTTACAAAAAATATTCCTTAGCTGCCATGATGGCGGGCTTGATTGGCCTTAGTTTTGGCAGTTTAGCCGAACCCACTAAACAGCCCAACATATTGTTCGTACTGGCCGATGATCTTGGTTACAACGACGTGGGATTTAATGGTTCAAAAGACATAATCACGCCCAATTTGGATGCACTTGCGGCAAATGGCATGACGTTTTCTGAGGCGTATGTCGCACATCCCTTTTGCGGCCCCAGCAGAGCGGCGATAATGACAGGCCGCTACCCACATAAAACGGGTAGCCAATTTAATTTACCGACCCGGGGCTCCAATGTTGGGGTGCCTACCAGCGAAACGTTTATTGCTCAAACCATGCAGGACGCCGGTTATTTTACCGGTGCGATTGGCAAGTGGCACTTGGGTGATGCACCACAGTACCATCCCAATAAACGTGGTTTTGAGGAGTATTACGGCTTTTTAGGTGGTGGTCACAACTATTTTCCTGAAGAGTTTGAAAAAGCCTATAACGACAGAGTTAAGCAGGGGGTGACCAATATATTTGAATATTTAACCCCATTGGAACACAACGGCAAACCTGTGCGTGAAACCGAATATATTACGGACGCTTTATCCAGAGAAGCCTCGACATTTGTGACCAAAGCGGCTGAAAAAAAGCAACCGTTCTTCCTTTATTTAGCCTACAACGCACCGCATGTGCCTTTGCAAGCCAAAGCTGAAGATATGGCCCACTTTGCTGATATTAAAGATAAAAAACGCAGAACCTACGCAGGCATGGTTTACGCCGTTGACCGGGGGATTGGCAACATTGTTGAAACGCTCAAAAAGAACAACCAACTGGAGAATACGCTTATCGTGTTTATGAGCGATAACGGTGGAAAACTAGGCAGTGGCGCTAACAATTACCCATTAAAAGAAGGCAAAGGCAGTGTTTACGAAGGTGGTTTTCGTTCACCCATGTTAATGCATTGGCCACAACACATACCCCAAGGTAAGCAGTTTGAGCATCCAGTATTAGCCATTGATTTATACCCTACGTTTGCGTCTTTAGGTGGTGCAGCTGTTCCTGCGGAGCGTAAATTAGACGGTAAGGATATTTGGTCTGATGTGATTAAGGGCAAAAACCCACATCAAGATGAATTGATCTACGTATTGCGCCATCGTGATGGTCTGAGTGATGCGGCAGTGCGCCGCAATGAATGGAAGGCCGTTAAATCTGGCACAAAGCCATGGCAGCTATTTAATATCGAAAAAGACATTTCTGAGCAGCATGACTTAAGTGCTTCTAATACCTTACGCTTAAATGACATGGTGCTGGAAATGGAAAAGTGGAGTTGGGACAACGTGCAACCTTTGTGGTTTCACAGCTCAGAAGAAGGGGCCAAATGGCGCTTAAAAGGCATGCCGAGATTTGATGAAACGTTTAAGGCGGCTGATTCGGCAAGTGAAGGTGAGTAAGTACTGCTTTCATTATTAAAACTCAGAGGACAGACCATGTTTTACAGTCATCACTTATTGAAAGAGGGAGCCGTTATTTTATTAACGTTGGCAGTCTGTGGTTGCCAAAACGCTACGTCTTCATCCAATGCTAATTTTCAAAAGGAACAGGCGCCATCCACCTGGTTTAGTGAAAATCATAGTGATATTTCACTTGAAAATATGGATCGCAGAAAATGGGATAATCCGGTTATTGCCGATTTGGATCAAGATGGTTATGACGATCTTTTGCTAACTGATCATGGTTATAGCGTCAAACTGTACTGGAATAACGCCGGCATATTTTCTAAAGGATACGATTTAATCGTGGGTGATAACCATGGTATAGGCGTTGCTGATTTTAATGATGATGGGGATATGGACATTCTTATTTCCCGTGGCGGGGGCTCCGGCTCCAATGCCCGTAATGCAAAAATGTTTCATATTAGTAAAAGCCGCCAAATCACCCAAGGCAGTGAATTTAATCCACCTTTAATGAATGTCCGTGGCCGAACCAGCAAATTTTTTGACGGTGATAATGACGGCGACCTTGATTTGATACTGATGGGCTTCCCACTAAAAGATGGCGACCCTAAAGGCGAGAATTACCTTTACGAAAATGATGGTAAGGGTAATTTAACCTTGTCTGGGCGTTTACCTAAGACCAATCGTGACGGTCAAAAGGTACTCGTTACTGATTTTAATAATGATTTTATCAAGGATCTGCTTATCTACGGCGATGGCAGAGTCATGGCTCTAGCTGGGCAGGGAAAGTTGCAATTTAATGATGTCACCGATGCTATTTTTGCCAAGAACATTGTTGATGTTACTGCGATCGCTGAAATTGACTACGATAATGATGGTGACTTTGATTTGTATTTTGCCCGGAGTAAGGAATTGAAGGCAGGTGACAGCTATTTTGATCCTGCTACATCGACCTTTGCTTTTTATACCAAACGCGGTGATTTTAAATTTGATGATCTGCTTATCGGCGATGTATTTAAAATGGAAAATTATCAGGCAAGTTATCCACACCAGGATATTTTTATTGGTGAAGGGGCCTATTTGTATGAATACCCCGGAGAGCATCACGGCGGTCAGGATATAAAGTTGGTTAGTAGCCTTGCACTGGGTTGGCCAGATAAGTTGGAAAATAAAGGTTTGTATATTGGCTATATTGGCAATGATACTTGGCGTATTGCTGGCAATACCAATCCCCCCACAACGGGTGTGATCCACAATGTTAAAGCCTATAAAACAGCTGACTTAAGCAGGGGCCCCCAAGATCTGTTGCTTGAAAATCAACAGGGGCACTTTGTTGATGTGACCGCAAAAGCCAAACTTGAATTCAAACTACATGATGCCGGCGTAGCAGTAGGTGACTATGACAATAACGGTTTTCAAGATTTATTTGTAATAAGACGGGGAGACATGTCTAAAACCAATACTCAGTTGTTATTTTTGAATAACGGGCTGGGTGAATTTGAACAAGTTGAAGACCATGGGATCACCTCTGCAGAACTTGGCGCACAGGGCGGGGCAGCGGATGCCTTCGATTATGATTTGGATGGAAATCTCGACCTTATTTATGCAAACGAGCGGGGTAAATGGCACCTGTTTAAAAACCAGGGTAAGGCGAGTATTGAAACTTCAGCTCGGTCGAATCACTTCGTCAAATTTAAAATTGGCCGTTCGCCCAACTTAAAAGCCAGTGCACTTGGCGCCATTGTTAGCGTAACTGCGTGTAAGCAAACTCAAGTCCAACGAGTAGGGACAACGGCAGCGCCTTATACTCAATCATTTAGCAAAATGCTGCATTTTGGCCTGGGTAATTGTGACGCGGCAACACAAGTTACCGTGCGTTGGCCAAATGCGGAAACACTTTCAAAAACCACAATTTTAACTGACGCGATTAATACTATCGGTAGCTAAGCACAGCACGATTAAGCCGGCAGTTGAGGTGACATCAGACGATTATGAGGAAACATTAAATGAAGATTAACCATACCCACAACAAAGCCATCAACGCTAACTCAGCAAGCCCATTTGTTAAGTTTAGAAGCATAAATATCGGTGATTGCCGCTGGACAGAAGGTTTTTGGGCTGACAAATTCAAACAAGCAGAGCAAATTATGGTGCCGCATATGGGAGCGCTGCTTAAAGGGGATATTGGTCATGCTTACAATAACTTCAAAGTGGCTGCGGGTCTTATGCAAGGCACAGCTAAAGGCATGTTGTGGCACGATGGTGATTTTTATAAATGGATGGAAGCCTCTATCTATGTTTATGCCATTAACAAGGACGCTAAAATCCTGACGGAAATGGATGAAATCATCAACGTTATCAGCAAAACCATGCTCGATGATGGTTATATCCATACTCATAATCAAATACTCAAAAAACCACGTTATACAAAAGTAGCTGATCACGAACTGTATAACAGTGGTCACCTCATTACCGGGGGGGTGATCCATCATCGCGTGACTGGCCAAAAAAATTGGTTAGATTTGGCCATTAAACATGCTGATTATCTTTATAGCGTGTTTGAACCACGTGCAGAGAAACACGCTCGTTTTGGTTTTAACCCTTCACAGATCATGGCATTAGTTGAGTTATACCGTGAAACCCAAAATAAAAAATATCTGGAGCTGGCAGATATTTTTGTGACTATGCGTGGTTCGGTACCGATGGGCCTGCATGACAGCGTGGATTACTGGTTTACCGGCGATCAATGCCAAATGAAAACCCCTTTACGTGAAGAGACCGAAGCGGTAGGTCATGCCGTAACTGGCATGTATTTATATTCAGGTGCAGCAGATGTGTATGCTGAAACCGGCGAAAAAGCCATAATCGACGCGTTGCAACGGATCTGGTCTAGTGCAACCGAACGAAAAATGTATGTCACTGGAGCGTTTGGGCAGTGCCACCATGGGGCTTACGATGATCAGAATATGATCCATGAAGGTTTTATCGACGATTATTTAATGCCTAATTCAACGGCTTATAATGAAACTTGCGCCAACATTTCCAATGCCATGTTTAACTGGCGTTTACTGGGTATTACTGGTGATGCAAAACATGCTGATGTGATTGAACTGGTATTGCATAACAGTGCCATGGTCGGTATCAGTACTGATGGCGATAAATATTTCTATGCTAATCCATTGCGCATGAATTATGGTCAACGGGATTATTCAGATCACTGTGATTGTACTGAATCTCCTGATCGTGAAGCCTATATCGAATGTTTTTGTTGCCCACCCAATCTAGTACGCACCATTGCGCAAGTTTCTGCCTGGGCTTATAGCCTGTCAGATAAGGGAGTGGCGGTGAATTTGTTTGGCTCTAATGTGTTAGAAACCAACTTGTTAGATGGTAGCGCAATAAAGTTAAGCCAAAGTACTGAATACCCTTGGAAGGGGTTGGTAAGATTGACGGTTGATGAATGCAAAGCTAGCGCCTTTGACATTCAAGTTCGGATCCCTGGTTGGGCTAATGGTGCAACCATGTCGGTCAATGGTCAGGCGAGTGATGTGGTTCTTGTACCAGGAACCTATGCTGTCATCGAGCGTAATTGGCAAGTTGGAGATGTTATCACCATAGAGTTGCCAATGGATGTGAAATTGGTAGAAGGCCACCCGCGTATTGAAGAAGTGCGCAACCAGGTCGCGATTAAACGTGGCCCAATCGTATACTGTGTTGAGTCTCCTGACCTGCCCGAAAATACCGGTATTTTAGATGTCTATATTGAAGGTGATAGTGAATGGGTCCCTGAACATCACACTGATTTTTTAGGTGGCATGACGGTGCTCAGTGGCAATGTATTGCTGCGAGCCGACAAAGAAAACGGCATGTATCGCACCATTAAAAAACCACAATGGAAAAACCATAAAACTAACGTTGTACCTTATTATGCCTGGAGTAACCGCGGCACCGCAGAAATGACCGTATTTATGCCGGTTGTTTGGAAATAAAATCCGTAGTTTTTTTGTTAGCGCGTCACAGACAGTGATGCGCTTAACTATATCCGCTGACAAACAATCGTATACTGTCTAAAACACCTCCTGAGTCAGGATAATTGTCACTCCATTTGATGGCACGGGCAAAGAAAACGGCTAAGTAAATTATAAGGGTAATAAAAATATGTACAAATCACGTTCTATTTTTAATCTGTTCAAAACAACTTCAGTCGTCATTAACGTAAGCTGCGTACTGATAGCAGTTAGTGTTAGTGCCGCTGAAATCCCAGTACCAAAACAAACAGCATTTGCACCCTTTTCAGATCCTGACAATAAAGGGCAATGGCTATATAACGACGCAGTAAGCGATGAGTTTGATGGGGCGCAAATAGACGAAAACAAATGGTATATTGTTGGTAAGTTTGAAGACGGTAAGCCCGTTTATAAACACCCGGATAAACCAGATAAAAAAGTGTGGAAGGGGCGAGCACCCTCGCAATTTTCTGGTCGAAATTATAGATTAGAGGAAGGTAAATTGGTGTTAGAAACGCGTTGGGAGCCTGACTTTCCTTTTACTGATGAGATAAGGGTACCTGTGTTTGGCGAGGCCTTACCCCATGAAAATATCACCACAGCTTGTTTTATTGGGCGTAAAGAATTCACCTATGGTTATATCGAAATAAAGAGCAAGGCCGCAGATGCCGAAGTTACCAGCGCTTTTTGGTCAATGGGCCAGGGATTCGAGTTCGACTTTTTTGAGCAATTTGGCGATCACCGAGATCTTAAAAAATTGGATTTAGACTCCGAGCTTTGGTGGTCTATTCGCGATTGGAACCCGAAAATTAAAGGGGCAGGCAAGCCCGTTTATACAGAACATAAAGATCTGGGTTTTCGTGTGGCTGATGATTTTCACATCTATGGTGTTGAATGGGATGCAACGGGGGTGAAATATTACGTAGATGGCAAATTGCTTTCGAGTGTGACCGCCGAGCAAGTTACTCAGTGGGCAAAAGCAAACCGTGATGTTCCAGCTGACTATAACGGCTATGTTGCCAATAAACCGTTGAGCCTATGGTTAGATCAAGAAACCTTCCCTTGGCATGGTGTACCCGACAGCCTTGAAGACTTGGAATTAAACAGCCCGGATGGTCACAAAGAAGATGGCGTGGTTGATTTTGCCATAGAATACGTGCGGGTTTGGCAAAAACCTGAGTGATCTCTCAAAATTTTATTGATCCATAGACCGAACCACGAATGTGGATCGGTCTGATTGATAAAACCTATGAATATTCGGCCGCGCCGCAATTATCTCTGTTCTAATTCAAACGCCAAGGGCAGGATGTCCGCCATGGTAACGGTTTTAATTTTGCCATCATTGGTGGCCATGTGGATCAGGGTTTGCTGGTCGGCAAATTCAAAAATACGCTGACGACAGCCACCACATGGCGTACAAAAATGACCATTAGGGCTGGCGATTAATATTTCGCGCACTTTCGATGCACCCGCTGCCACCATAGCGGCAATGGCATTACCCTCTGCACATTGCCCTAACGGATAGGCAACATTTTCGACGTTACAGCCGCTGTAGGTATTGCCGTCATCGGCTAGCAGGGCCGATCCGACTTTATAATTGGAGTAGGGAGCATAGGCGTTTGCCCCAATGGCGACAGCCGCCTCGAGTAGCGTAAGTGGATTTGATTGTTGCTTGCTCAAAATGATACCGAATATTTTTTAATTAGCCTGTTAGTGTGCATCATTTTTACCTGTTGATACAGTAGATTGCGATTTTCGCCGTGGTGGCTACTTTACTTTTAAACCCAAATACGCCACTCTGAGGCCTTATTTTTGGTATCTATTCGGCTGACGTTCTTGTATTTTTCTTTAGCCCCAACTTAGGTCAGGCACCGTACATTCTTATGCAAAGTAATATCGTTTTTATCCTGTTATTCGGTCTGTTATTAGGCGGCTGTGCAGCGAACAATGAAGGGCAGCAAGAACAGGCCCAAATGAGCAATTTGTTACTCGCCGAACCCGCACCTATGAGTGTTAGATCGCAAATGGCGATTGCCCGTTATAATCAAATTCTTGAACAGGCCCCCCTCAAAGATCAAGAGCGAGCGGAGCTGTTGCATCAACGTGGCATGTTATACGACAGTGTTGGGCTCACGGGTTTAGCGCAGTATGATTTTGATCAGGCAATACGGCTCAAACCTGATATGGCAGAAGCCTACAATTCCCTTGGTGTACATTACACCCAGCAAATGAATTTCATTCAGGCTTATGAAGCTTTTGATGCCACCTTGGACATCAATCCAGACTATGAATTTGCCTTCCTTAATCGGGGGATCGCCCTGTATTACGGCGGACGTCCGGATTTAGCGGTACAGGATTTTGACGCCTTTTATAGTAAAGATGAAGCCGATCCTTATCGTGCTTTGTGGACCTTTATCGCCCAGAGCGAGGTCGACGCCAAAAAAGCAACGGAAGAATTAACCCGCGCCAGAAACGTGTTGGATGAAGACAACTGGGCCACCAACTTGGTGGATCTCTATCTAGGCAAGATTAACGAACAAGGCTTGCTCAATGCCCTGATCCAGGGCGTAACCAGCCAGCAGGAGTTGACGGACAGATTATGTGAAGCCTATTTTTATCTGGGTAAATATAATTCTGCTAAAGGAAACCGTGGTGTGGCATCTAATTATTTCAAACTGGCGTTAAGCACCAATGTGTTTGAATATGTTGAACACAGATACGCCCGGTTGGAATTAACCTTGTTGCGAGATAGCGCGATAGATGAAAGACAAGAATAACTCCCGCGGTTTTTTACCATTCTGTGAGTAAGCTTGGGCTGGTGTGGTTGGCCATACTGTTTTTGTCTGCCTTGCCTGCCAGCGACAGCACCCGTTATTTACCTTTTCTTTATGCTCAAGCTCAACTTAGCCCTCAGTCCTTTACTTATCTGCGCCTTGCCGCTGAGTTAGGCCAGACCCGGGCATTAACTCAATTAAGCCAACTCGCACAGGAAAAACAGGATCTCTATTGGCTGGAATACGCCGCCAAACAAGGTGACGCCCAGGCGCAATACGCCTTTTCCCAAGCCACACCCCATACAACGTTATTTATCCACTATTTGACCCAAGCGGCCTATCAAGGGCACAGTCTGGCCCAACTTGCCTTGTATCAACATTGGTCAGAGCAAAATGAACCCGCCAAAGCCATGATCTGGTTACGTACCGCTGCCGAACGGGACGGGCCTAGTGCCGTGCTTTTAGCACGGGAATTATCCGTGCAAGGCAAAAATGATCAGGTGCGACAAGCCTTGTTTCAGGGGGCTAAGCTGGGCGATGAGCAGGCCAGCAGGTATGTGCAGTTGCAACTGGCGCCTGACCTCGCAGGCGTGCCAGCAGCGGATAGCCCAAGGACAGGTGTTGAGCGACGCGCCTGCTCCCAGCGTTTACAGTTTCTGGCGACCTCGTTACATTCCCTTATTCAGGCCGAGCAGTTTGTGACGCGCTTTGCCACAGATAGCCGGTTGCAAACCCTGCCAATTTGCCTTAATCCGGTTATCTGGCTACAACCACACCAGCTAAGTTGTCAGGCGGATTGGCAGGGCAGTGGGCGACTGGGTTGCAATATAGCCGATGTGAGTGAGTACTTAAAAAATACTGATTTTAGTCATGTGGTGGTATTTGCCGATGAAGGCAAAGCCAATGTACATAACGGTTTTATGTTTCTTGATAGCCAAGATGATTATCAAGTGTTTGTGCACGAACTAGCCCATTTTGCAGGTTTTATCGATGAGTACCCATTAAGCCCTCAGCTGGCCAATTTGACCTGTGAAAGCCTGCAAGCACCTAATTTACGTGTTGCCCGGACAAACACACAACCAAATGCAGCCTACTGGCAAAAACTGAAAGCCGATGTGCGATTAAGCAAAGCCAGAACCTGCGACAATCATCTATACCAGGCCTATAAACCCACTTCTGATGTCACCTTTATGGAATTTTATGATTTTAATAATATTCCGGATATTTATTTGGCCGCCTGGCGCCAAAGTTTGGCGGCACCTGGGCAACTCACACCCGCTTTTATCAACTTTGCCCAGGTACTTGAAGGCCGCCACGAGTGGCAGCAGGCCAAGTATTGGCGCAACAGGTATCAGCGATATTTAGACAGTAACTAAGTTAAGGTCTTTGGATCTAACAGGATGTGTGATCTTTGCGATCACGTCCGGTATAATGGCTAGACGTTTTAGATGTTTGTGGTAACCAGTTAAGCAATATGAGCCAGGCACTTTCTATCGGTACGGTTGACTATCCGTTCCCGGCAAAGCCACTACCCTTAAGCGCTGCCCAGCAGCAAGATTATGTGGACAAAATCAAACAGCTTTTGATTGAAAAAAATGCAACTTTAGTGTCGCATTATTATACCGATCCTGAGATCCAGGCGCTAACGGAACAGACCGGCGGCTGCATCTCCGATTCCCTTGAAATGGCCCGTTTTGGCCGGGACTGCGATGCGCAGACATTGATCGTGGCAGGCGTGCGTTTCATGGGTGAAACCGCCAAGATCTTAAGCCCGGATAAAACGGTGTTGATGCCCACGCTCGAAGCCACCTGTTCGTTGGACATTGGTTGTCCGGAAAAAGCCTTCTCGGATTTCTGTGATGCCCACCCGGACCATACCGTAGTGGTATATGCCAATACATCGGCAGCGGTGAAAGCCCGGGCCGATTGGGTGGTAACCTCCAGTATTGCCCTGGAAATTGTGGAGCACTTAGATTCACTGGGCGAAAAAATTATCTGGGCACCGGATCGCCACTTAGGCGCCTACATAGCCAAACAAACCGGCGCCGAGATGTTGATGTGGCAAGGCGAGTGCATAGTACACGACGAGTTTTCCGCCAAAGCCCTCAAAGATATGAAACATTTGTACCCAGATGCTGCCGTACTGGTGCACCCTGAATCCCCAGCCAGTGTTGTGGCCTTAGCGGATGCGGTGGGCTCAACCACGCAACTGATCAATGCTTCTCGTTCGCTGCCTAATCAGACGTTTATAGTGGCCACAGATCGCGGTATTTTTTATAAGATGCAACAACTTGAGCCAAACAAGACCTTTTTAGAGGCACCCACAGCCGGTAACGGCGCAACCTGTAAAAGTTGTGCTCATTGCCCTTGGATGGCCATGAATGGATTGCAGGCAGTGTACCAGGCCCTGGTCGACAGCAAGGGCCATGAAATTTTTGTAGAAGATGAACTACGCAAAAAAGCGTTAGTGCCTTTGGACAGAATGCTGAATTTTTCTAAAGAATTGAAAATGAAAGTGACCGGTAACGCCTAGTTAGTCTTTTTTTGTGTTTATTGAACCAAGTAAAAAGCCAGCCATGCTGGTTTTTTCATTTTTAGCCCTCATTAACACTCTAGCGTTTTTCAGATACCCCCCCCATTTAGGAGCAAATAATGCCAGATTTAAGCCGCTACAAAGGGATCGTTTTCGACATGGACGGCACCTTAATTGATTCAATGGGCTCACATGCCGCTGCTTGGCAACAAACCTGCGAATTTTTCGACATTCCCTATAACGCAGAATATATACATGCCTTGGGTGGCGTACCCACCAGAGAAATCGCCAAGTTACTGAACGAAAAACATGGTTTTAATCACGATCTAGATGCAGTCGCCGAGAAAAAACGCCAGGCCTGGCTAGCCCTCGACGATAATCTGACAGTCATCGAAGATACCTTTCGGGTGATGCAGCGTTATGAAGGTGTGCTTAAGATGGGCATCGGTACAGGCTCAGAGCGGGATAACGCCATACGTATGTTAACTGAAACCGGGTTGCTGGCAAGAGTCGAAACTGTGGTCACCGCATCAGATGTGACCCACGGCAAGCCCCACGGCGAAACGTTTTTAACCGTAGCGAAAAACATGGGCTTAACGGCTGACGAATGTGTGGTATTTGAAGACACCGAAGTCGGCAAACAGGCAGCCCAAGCCGCAGGTATGGATTGCATCATGGTGATTAACGGGTCTATTCAGTTACCCTAAGCGGCGACTTTTGCCTTGCTGGTGTTTGAAAAACCAGCTAACAGCAAAAGCGATTAGGCGAGGTTGAGTGATAAGTAGCCAATATGGGGTTTATTGGTTTTTCCGCTTGCTTACAGGCGCATATTTCCCTAACATACGCGCCTGCTAAAATGCTTGCCTATAAACAAGCATTAAGTGAGAGAATATCGAAATGTGAATATTTTCACACTTCTCAAAATTGGAGAGATGGCTGAGTGGCTTAAGGCGCACGCCTGGAAAGTGTGTTTAGGGTTAAACCTAACGAGAGTTCGAATCTCTCTCTCTCCGCCAAATAAAAAAAGCCCCGCTGTTTTTCAGCGGGGCTTTTTTGTTTGCCTAGCGAAGCTGGCAAACCCAACAGGCTGAAAGAAGCCTTGATTTTCATCCCTGAATCACGCGGAACCGAGTCATTCTGTTTTAATCTGCGGTGCGATGGGAGCAATGAGTCGAGCGAAAGCAAAACCACGGCTGCGCTGTTTCAAAAAAATGCCAGAGATACACTCCGCAAAAAATTTCATCTAGCCGACTTTATATTCCTAGTTATTTTCCACAGATACTTATATTACGTGCTCTGTGGAGGCATTATTGTTATGTTGGCTGTCTTTATAATTCCTAATTCCTTTATAATTCCTTGATAAACTGATTTTCATCGATACTAAAGCCACACCTTGACTAAAATGGTAATCGCGATAAATCCAATTATCGCTTTTTGAAAGGTTCGATAAAAATTGTCGCTTATTATGACAGCATATTTCCTGCCTATTAAGGATGCTGGGATCGCTCCGCAAACCGAACTTATTATAATCCCGAGGTAAGGAGTAAAGTCAAAACCATGAATGATATAAAAGTTTATTTTCAATACTTCTAACACAAGAAAGCTGGTTGCAAGGGTTGCTGTTAGCTGCATATTCGTTAATTTTGTTCTTAAGACCGCTGATTGGAATAGTCCCCCAAACCCAAAAATAGTAGATAAAAATGAATGCGTTACACCTATCCACACGTATGGGTGATGAGATGGACACTCCCTAATACGGCGTCAATGCGCCAAAATAGTAGTGTTAAGCAGACTATTTACATAAGGAGTGTCCACCATGAAGTTTAAAACAATTAGTATCGATTTAGCAAAAAATGTCTTTCAGGCATGTGGCGTGAATGAGCACATAAAGCCGCAGTTTAATAAGAAGTTGAAACGCCATGAGTTACTTGATTTTATGCGCCAGCAATCGCCGACTGTGGTGGTAATGGAAGCCTGTTATTCATCACATTATTGGGGCAGAGAGTTAAGCAAACTCGGTCATGATGTGAAGCTTATCCCAGCGCAGCATGTCACGCCTTTTGTACGTGGAAATAAGAATGACCACAATGATGCCTTTGCCATAGCGGAAGCCAGTCAACGGGCACATATTCGGTTTGTGCCGGTTAAATCAGAGTATCAACAAGAAGTGATGTGTTTACATCGCATTCGAGAGCGCCTGATTAAAAACAAAACGGCGTTGAGCAATCAAATTCGTGGGCTGTTGAGTGAATTTGGTGTGGTATTTCCTTGTGGTCATGCGGCACTACTCGTTGGGTTGGAAAGCGTCATCGATAACCCGCAATACAGTGTCAGGTTGCAACAGATCATGGCAGATATGCTCAATGAGTACAGCGCCATACTCAAACGCGTAAAAAACATTGAACAGCAACTACGTGGTTTTGTGGATAACAGCAAAAGCGGCCAAATCTTACTCAGCATACCGGGTATAGGGATCATCAATGCTTCGGCTTTTCTAGCCGCCATCGACAAAGGCCAGGCGTTCAACAGCCCCAAAGAATTCGCTGTATGGTTAGGGCTCACGCCCAAACAACATGCATCAGGTAATGTGAGCAAGATGGGCGGTATCACCAAACGTGGCGACCGCTACTTACGTAAACAGCTGGTGCATGGTGCCAGAGCACTGGTTAGCCGAGCCGCTAAAAGTAACGACCCCTTATCGGTATGGGCGATGAAACTTCGGGTCAGTAAACCGTTTAACCAAGTGGCGGTGGCCGTTGCACACCGTCTTGCTCGGCTTATGTGGATACTGCTTACTCGTCAAGAACACTATCAAGCCATGCCGAATACACAAGTTAGCGCATGATATGACACAGTTGACGTTATCCCTGTCGAACTCAAATCCGTCCGAGACAAAGGTACAAAGCCTGTATGGGTGTTGTGGAAGGTTAGACACGGGATAACACTTTTTTACCCAACCAGCTTAGTCGACACATGATGAAGAAAACGGTCTACCCTACCTCATCAAAGCCAGACTAAGGCACGGATATAACAATCCGCATGAGTGAATAAAAAGGCGATAAGGTACGGAGTTCATCAGAGGCCTGGAATAATAAACCTATTCCTATTAAGAGCCTGAATATATGTCAGAACTAAGCCACTTTTAGACTTAACTTCACACGATTAGGCGAGCTGGAACAAGAAAACAAACAAGACTTCATGCTGCTGCGCAGCATGAACAGAGCACGGCTGTGTTGACATCACGGGAGTGTCCATATATGTCTCAAACGGCTGAATTTGGTCCCTATGGGTGTGAATAACGTTATAGTGACTAAAGCGACCAAGCCAGTACCAATTACTTTTTCCGGCAAAGACACAAAGAAAAATGTTCCACAAGCAACGCCAAAAATGCAGCCCAATCCGAATGGATAAAAAATTGGTTTATGCAGACTCGCTCGAAAAATAAATGCTCTAACGACATCAATGCTCGCTAAAATAGCAGCGAGAACTGGAATCAATATATTGATTGGCAGGAATATTGATAGAACGCCTATAATAATAAAGCCTCCGCCCACTCCGACCAGGGAGCCCATCAAGGTGGCTAGAAAGCTGCCTAATAGCAACAATAGGTAATGCTCGATCAGCACGTTATGCTTACCATTCTAGATTTCGCTTTTAGCGTTTTTCAAAGCCAAATTTTTAATCTGATCTACAAATGCGCTCATTGATGTGGAGAAGTTTGAATTCTCTCTCCAGATTAAATAAATCGGCCAACGTATTTTTTGAATTTTTACATTTAACTGTTCAAATTGACTCAAGTCGCGCTCAAAACACTTTGAGTTATAGGGGATTGCGGCGATGTACATCCCTTCTTCAAGCAGTTTAAAGGTAATCTGCCGGTTCGACAGTATTAACACATTAGTAGGCATATCTGTTTTTGAGCTTTTAAAGGCGGCTCTTAGTTTTTGGTAGGGTAAGCCACCCGCGCCAGGAAATAACCAATTGAATTCTCTTAACTCTGTCAGCGTAGGGTTTTTCAAATTGAGTGCTGGGTGATCCTTGCTGGCAATAAACATAACCTCCACTTCTAAGAGTTTTTCGTAACTTATTCCTAAGTTCGGCTCATTTTCGTCAATAACGGTGATAAGTAAATCGTAATCGCCATTTAACAGTGACTGTATTTTATATTCAGGTTTACCTTCTAGCATGCCCGCTAACTCAATATTGACGTTAGGAAACTCTTTTCTGAACAAATTGATCGCCTGAGGTATTAATTTGGGTACTAAAAGAGGCGATGCGTTGAATTTCACCACACTTTTCAAATGGTTTCTTAGTAGTTGGATTTCTTCGTTAGCGCGGCTTAATTCCGTTTTCGCGACTTTCGCTCTGAGCAGCAATATCTCGCCGTACTGATTCAACTGTAATCGATTACTTGTTCGCTCAAATAAGCGAACGCCGAGCTCATCTTCAAGATTGTTAATACTTTTTGTTATTGCTGGTTGGCTGACACAAAGCAAATCTGCAGCGCCTGCAACGCCAAGACCCTCCGCGATAGCAATGAATGCGTCTAGTTGATGTGTTTTCATCCCTGAGTTACCTACTGACTATGCGTATTTAATTGCGCACAGACATCATTAAATAATTTGTTATCATCAGATTAACATAACCAAAAGTTAATTTAACATCAATTTATATCAATCTTAATTATTTTTTCTTCAGGTACCATGTAAATCAAACAGCATTAACTTGTTAATAAATTTTACTTGAGGACACGCAAATGAAGGTCATAAATAAATCAAACTTAATGGCATACAGCCTACTTTCCCTATCAATCGCTTCTCCCTCTACTTACGTCTCTGCCCAAGAAAGTGAAAAGGCAAAAGGCGTCAGAGAAGAAATAGAAGTGATTGTCACAGTTAATAAGCGAAAGGAAAGTCTGCTTAAGGTATCTGGTTCGGTCCAAGTCATGGGTGAAAAACTGTTACAGGACTTCAAACTTGACGACATGGACGCCGTTGTTGATTTTATTCCGAATGCAACTTTTAGCGCCGCTCCGAGTGGCACACCTGTGCTCGCTATCAGAGGCATAGGTACACGTGCTGGTGGAGCCATGTTGGAACAAGATGTAGGCCTTTTTATTGATGGTGTTTGGGCTGGTCGAAATAACCAAATGCAAGCTGGCTTAATGGATATTGAGGCCATTGAGGTTTTAAAAGGTACCCAAGCAACGCTATATGGCCGCAATGCATTGGTTGGCGTGGTCTCAGTCACGACCAAAAAGCCAGAAGGCGAATTGGAAGGCAATGTTAAAGCGGGGTATGAATTTGAAAACTCATCCACTTCGATAGAAGGGGGACTTAGTTTGCCCGTTACCGACGACTTTTCTGTGCGTATTGCCGGTATACACGAAGAAATTGGCGGTTGGGTTAAAAACAAAGGTGTGGGACGTGATGAGGCGGAAAACACCAACAGCTCAATGCGGTTAACTGGGGTGTATCACACAGATGCGCAGTGGGTTGTTACAGGAAAAGTGCAGGTAACCGAGCAAGAGCAAATCGGCAATAGTGCCGTGCGCTTACTGGAAGGTACTTTCACTGAATATGATGGCACTGATTTTTTCATACCAGCGGATGAGCCTGCAGCAGCTTTGCTTGGTTACTCTGAAAACGCGTTTGGTGTAGATATTAGCGCGCCGGTTATTCTTAACTCGGATATTGGCTCTCAGCGCGATTTTGTTGATACCTCCTTACAGCTAGATATTCCCCTGGGTGAGCATACGTTAACCGCTATCAGCGGCTTCAATCAAATGGATTATCAATCAGCGTTTGACCCGTCTATTTTAGGAGGCCCAAGAGTGGTTTCTTGGTATGACGAAGACTATGAACAGTTTTCTCAGGAGCTGCGTATAACCTCTCCTGGTGGGGAAAATTTCGATTATATTTTCGGTTTGTTTTACGTTCAGCAAACCATTGATCGCTTAACGTTCCAGTACCTAAATGATGACAAGCGCTTTTGGTACGGCGAGCAAGATATGGATGCCATTTCAGCGTTCGCCAGCGGTACGTGGCGCTTAAATGACGATACGCGAGTAATCGCAGGTTTGCGTTACACCCAAGAAAGTAAAGATGCTGACATTATTGTGCTTGGCAGCAATGAAGATCCAGACGAGTTTGCACAAGCGAGTGATAAAGTCAGTGAAGATACCTTAGACGGCTCGCTAACCCTTGAGTGGTCAGCGAGTGATGCATTGCTTTTATATGCAGGTGCTGCCACCGGCTCTAAAAGACCTGGACTTGCAAGCGGCAACCCAGTAAACAACTCGGATTTTGTTGATTCAACATCTTTGTTTATCCCAACCGAAGAAATAGTCACCATCGAAGCAGGCTTCAAATACCAGTTAGATAATGGCTACATCAACTCGACAATTTTTGATATGGACATATCTGATTTTCAAAATGCGGGTTTTTCTAACGGCAATATCGTCATTAGTTCTTTTGACGTTAGAAGCCGAGGGATTGAAATCGACACGTTCTATTACTTAACTGACAGCCTTACCATGGTAACGGGTCTCGGTTATATGGATGTTGAAGATACCACCAATGATGCAGAAGTATCTGGCGCTCCTAAGTTTTCAGCAAACATGACCTTTACCTATGAGTCAGAAGAGTTGGCCGATGATTTATATATGCGAGCCAGTTTAAATATCAACCATAAGTCATCTCACTGGTTAAATGAAACATCTGGCGAGAGCAACCAATTCAACGAAATTGATGCGGTTACTCTGGTAAACGCCAACATTTCACTGGCCAACTCAGCCTATAAATTAGCGCTTTACGCTAAAAATTTGACTGATGAAGAATATGCTGACTTTTCATTTAATGCACCGGGTGCTAACAACGATTATTTCTTCTCCGTAGCTCAAGGCAGAACGGTTGGTGTCGAAGCGAGTTATCACTTTTAAGCCCCTTCATTTTTCACCAATACCCTAATTGGGGAGGGGCTGCCCTCCTTACTCTTTGGTTAACGAATTCATCATTATTTAGAATAAGGGCGCGTTCATGCTTAACAATGCATTGACTTTTTGCAAGTTCTATCACGTCATACTGAGCGCATTTATCCTCACATTTGTGAGTGTTAATTCACATGCTATCGAGAGCAAAGCAAAAAAACATACTGATGAGCGACCGAATATCCTGCTCATCGTTGCTGACGATATGGGCTATACCGACTTATCTGCTTTTGGCGGTGGTGATATAGCAACGCCAACGTTAGATCATTTAGCGCACGAAGGTATAGCGTTCTCGCGGTTTTATGCCGCAGCGCAGTGCTCCGCTACCCGATCAATGTTGCTAACAGGATTGGATCATCATACAGCCGGTATGGGCACAACCGTCGGTGCTTACTCTCAACCTGCGCCTAATCAAAAAGGCAAACCTGGTTACGAAGGTGAGATTCGTGACGATGCTCTTACCGTATCTACGCTATTGCAAGACGCTGGCTACGATACCTTTATGGTCGGAAAATGGCACTTAGGCGCCAGTCAGAAAAATCGACCTATTAATCGCGGATTTAATAAAACCTACGCTATTCAGCAAAACTCTGATCATTTCAATGGCAGGTTGGGTTCATTTGGTTTCGGCAAAAGAGATTACTGGCGCAACGGCGAGGTTGATAACGAGCTACCTGAGGATTTTTATCAGACTCGCGCTTTTACCGATGAATTTATCACGAGTTTGCAACAGCGTGATGAAGATAGCCCTTTTTTCGGGTATTTAGCTTACACAGCGCCTCATTATCCACTCCAAGCGCCTGATGACATCATTGATAAATACAAAGGAAAATATGACGCTGGCTACGATGTATTACGCAAAAAACGCGCTGAGGGGTTAATGGCCACCGGTTTGTTAAGCAAAAATGCGTTGGTTAGCAATCAGCGGGATGACGTCATCCCTTGGGAATCTTTAACAGATTATGAAAAGCAAACCTCTGCTCGTGCGATGGAAATATACGCCGCTATGGTCGATGAAATGGATAGTAATATCGCAAGAGTGATTAGCTACCTTAAAAAGAACGACTTATATGACAACACGCTGATTATTTTCTTAAGTGACAACGGTGCTGAGGCGGCGTCTCAACTGCGCGGCCACGCGCCTGCGCTTATTCCTAAAGCTAAAAAAGTGGACAACAGCTTAGCAAACATGGGCAGGAAAGGTTCAGTCGTGCTCTATTCCCATACATGGGCAGCAGCTGGTGAAGGTGTATTTCGAGAGTATAAATTTTCTGGTGCAGAAGGCGGTATTAGAGTGCCAGCGATTATGTCGTGGCCAGCAGGCCAGCTAAAATCAGGCATTAACTATGGCGTGACTAGCGTACTGGATTTTATGCCTACAGCACTTGAACTAGCCGGTGTGACACATCCATCAGCCAAATCATCAATTAGCCCCTCAAACACGCAGTTTCTAAAACCTATTGGAAAGTCATTGGTGCCTGTTCTGCAGGGCAAAGTCGACACCGTGCGCACAGATAAAGATTATCTTGGGTTCGAGTTTTGGGGGGGGCGTGGCGTCGTCGCCAAGAACTGGAAATTAACCGGTTTATATAATCAACAGCAGAGCAAGCTGGAGCGTTGGGAGTTATTTGATTTGAGCGACGATCCAGGTGAGCAAATCGACCTATCTCGTGACAGACCTGAGAAAATGCAGCAAATGCAGGGATATTGGCGTGATTATGTCAAAAGTAATGGAGTGGTTATCGCTGAGCCCGATGTGCCTGCCCTGCGACTTCCTTAGGCCTAGGGCTTTTTAACCATTTATCATCCATTATTCGAGTAGATATTTATGAATAAAACTACAGTATTGCTTTTACTCACATTGTTTTCCTGCAATGTATTGAGTGAAGACCAAGCAAATACGGATAAACCCAACTTTATACTGATCGTTGCTGACGACCTTGGTTATTCTGATCTAGGCAGTTTTGGCGGTGAAATTCAGACCCCGAACCTAGATGCATTAGCGAATAACGGGGTTAAATTTACTAATTTCTATAGTGCACCCACATGTTCACCTGCCAGAGCCATGATGCTCTCAGGGATGGATAATCATTTGGTCGGTTTAGGCACGCAAAAATACTACTGGGCCGAGGAGCAAAAAGGGCGCCCTGGCTACGAAGGTTATTTGAACAACCGGTTCGTTACTGTAGCAACACGCCTCAAGGATGCTGGCTACCATACCTATATGGCAGGCAAGTGGCACTTAGGGTACGACAAAGCGAGTTACCCTTCATCAAAAGGGTTTGAAGAAAGTTTTGCCTTAGTCGAGGGCGGAGCAAGTCACTTAGACCAACGCGGTGTTATTCCAAAAGCAGCCAAGGCTAACTATGTAAAAAATGGCAAGCCAGTTGATTTGCCAAAAGACTTCTTCTCGTCAGAATTTTACACAGACACCCTGATAAACAACATTGAAAATAATCGTAAAGACGGCAAGCCATTTTTTGCTTATGCGGCGTATACCGCTCCTCACTGGCCGCTTCAAGCACCAGAAGAGTTTCTCCAAAAATACCAAGGGGTTTATAGCCAAGGTTATGGCGAAATAGCGAAGGCACGTTTAGCGCGTATGAAGAAAATGGCTATCGTCGATGAAAATGCTGTGGTTCATTCTGCGCCTGACTTTTACCCGCAGTGGAATAAATTAAACCCAGGCCAAAAAGCCCGAGAAGCACGGCTGATGGAAGTATATGCGGCTATGGTTGATGCCTTAGATTACAACATCGGGCGGTTAATTGAGTACCTTAAAAAGACCAAGCAGTTAGAGAACACCGTCATTGTTTTTCTTTCAGATAATGGCGCTGAAGGTGCTGATCCCATGGACATTACCACGCCAGCTCAACCGAACGCAGAGTGGATCCCTGAAAACTTTGACAATCGTTTTAAAAATATTGGAAAAGCGAATTCCTTTGTTTCAGTAGGGCCAGGCTGGGCTGCGGTCAGTAGTTCCCCATCACGCTTATTTAAAGGGTTCACCGCCGAAGGTGGGATAAAAGTTCCTGCTTTTATTTTTAGTCCCAAGTTAAATAGAAAATCTCATTTATCCCATGAATTTGTCACAGTGAAAGATATTGCCCCGACTTTTATGGAGCTTGCTGGTATTCCACTGGATATCACCACGCACAACGAGCGCTCGGTATTACCCGTTACTGGCGAAAGTATGTTGAGTTATTTAATGGAAAAAAAGCCAACATTACACGGAGCTGATTTTAATGAAGCGTGGGAGTTATTCGGCCGCCGAGCAGTGCGATCAGGCAACTGGAAAATGATCTGGCTTAATGATCCATGGGGCACTGATCGCTGGCAGTTGTACAACCTCGCTAAAGATCCAGGAGAAAGCCAAGACGTGTTTTATTTGTTTCCTGAGGTGGTGCGCAAACTAAATAAAATATGGGAACAGTACGTAGCGAAAAACAAAATGGTAGTGGTTGATAAAGTCGATATTCAGTACACCAACGGTACCTCCCATTATAAACATGAGATGAGCAATGATGGTGGTTTACCTAACTGATTTCAAAGCGCAACGAGAATGTGAAGTCAACGTAAAAAGCTTCTTAAAATAACAGATTAACGCCACATGAAAGGCAGGAATAGGATATGTCTCAAATGAGTTTATTGGATGTAAGTAAGCATCCTAGATTTATCGAATTAGTTAACAAGCGTCGTCAACTAAGAGTGACCATGATTAGTTTAATGCTCTCGGTTTTCTTAAGTTACTTGGTTGCTTGGGCTTATTTCCCTGAGCTTATTAACGCTCGCATCCCAAGCGACAGTTCAGTCACTGTGGGCATATGGTTCAGTGTTTTTGTCGTTTTAGTAGCTATTTTTTTATCCGCATATTATGCCGTAGTGGCTGGCAAAACACTGGATAAGTTAAACGGCCAATTGATTAAGGAAATCGAGCATGACGCGTAAATATAATAAGTTGATTTCTTGGGCCCTGCTCTCGCTAGGATGGGGTCTTCCTGCATTAGCGTTAGCAGCTGACGCGATAGGGGGCCCAGTTGAGAAACAATCATTAAACATGGTGGCCATTGCTATTTTTATTGGATTTGTATTACTTACCTTATGCATCACTAAGTGGGCATCTAGCCGCACACATACTACAGAGCAATTCTATACGGCAGGGGGGGGGATTCCCGCTTGGCAAAATGGCGTCGCGATTTCCGGTGACTTTTTGTCTGCAGCTACGCTTTTGGGGATCACCAGTAGTATTTACTCCATGGGGGTAGACGGATTAACGATAATTGTTGCTACGCTTGGATCTTGGCCAATCGTGTTGTTCTTGATCGCTGAGCGGTTACGTAATTTGGGTAAATTCACTTTGATTGACGTGATTTCATTTCGCTTGAATGCGGCTAAAATCCGCCCGATTGCCGCAGTGGCTTCATTAGTTGTATTGGTATTTTATTTGATTGCACAGTTAGTCGGAGCGGGAAAATTAATTCAATTACTATTCGGACTCGATTATCTTGTGGCGGTCATTTCAGTTAGTGCACTGATGGTTGTTTATGTGGCTTTTGGGGGGATGCTAGCTGCCACATGGGTTCAGTTTATAAAGTCAGTGATGTTGGTAGTCGGTGGGTCTGTTCTTGCGTTATTACTACTCATTCATTTTGAATTCGATGTGGGGGAAATTTTCGCGAGTGCCGAGCGTGTTCATGTTAATGGGGAGAATATATTACAAACAGGCGGTTGGTTAACCGATCCTTTATCCGTGTTTTCAGTAGGGCTGACCATGTTGTTCGGGTTTATTGGGCTACCTCACATTTTGATGCGTCTTTTCACTGTAAAAGATGCTGAGGCGTCTAGAAAGTCTGCTTTCTATGCCATATCAATTATTGGATATTTTCAATTGCTGATCATACTAATTGGTTTTGGGGCGATCTCGTTGATCATGTTTAATGGCGATTATCACGATGCAGCCGGTAAATTAATCGGCGGAAATAATATGGTGATCCTTCACGTTACTCATTTCCTTGGTGGTGACTTTCTACTTGGCTTTATCGCTGCGGTGACTTTTGCCACGATCCTAGCTGTTGTGTCGGGTTTGACTATATCCGCCGCGGCAACTATCGCTCACGATTTGTACGCTGAGACTTTCGCTAAAAGTGAAGTCACCGAACAAAAAGAAATGCTGGTTTCAAAGTTATCGGTTATTGGAATGGGCGTTCTAGCGGTGATCTTTGGCTTGGTATTCGAACACCAAAATGTGGTGTTCATTTCTAACTTGGCTATGTCTATTGCGGCCAGTGCCAATGCTCCTGTGCTCATTTTAGCCATGTATTGGCGTGGTCTAACAACGAAAGGCGGTATTGCAGGGCTGGTGGTTGGCTTAGTCAGTTCGTTAGTCTTTATTCTTCTGGGTCCACAGGTCATGGTGGATATCATGGGAATGGAAAATGCTTTATTCCCTTACGCTTACCCAACGATAGTGTCAGTTCCATTGGCATTTTTGTCTATTTGGTATTTCTCCGTGAGCGACAAGAGCGAATCTGCCGCTAAAGAGCGCGAAAGTTTTCAAGAACAGTTTGTAACGTCTGAAACCGGTATCGGTATTCAAGTAGCAAGTAAGCACTAAGTGACTGAACCACTTAACCAATTATAAAACTATACGCCTTTGCCACTGTACATAAGTGGCTAAGTGTAAATGGCTGTGAAGGAGAGAATATGATCCGCCCAGATGAATTACAGTATCTCAATGGATTTGGTAACGAGTTCGAAACAGAAGCAGAAGTAGGTGCATTACCTCTTGGGCAATTTAACCCACAAAAAGTCGCTTTTGGATTATACACAGAGCAGTTTAGTACTACTGCATTCACTATGACTCGAGATAAAAATCGTCGGACTTGGTTTTATCGAATTCGCCCGTCAGCGGCTCAAAGCGACTACCGGCCATT
The DNA here is from genome assembly GCF_058068185.1 of Paraglaciecola sp. IT1134. Classification (NCBI taxonomy): domain Bacteria; kingdom Pseudomonadati; phylum Pseudomonadota; class Gammaproteobacteria; order Alteromonadales; family Alteromonadaceae; genus Paraglaciecola; species Paraglaciecola sp. IT1134. Next base: position 993,749 of record NZ_CM176486.1, read on the forward strand.
TCCCCAAGGATTAATGCGCAGTGGGCCGATTACTGAGGTGCCAACACCACCCAATTTGCTTCGCTGGGACCCCGTTCCTATGCCACAGGAACCTACTGATTTTGTGGGCTCTTTAGTCACACTAGCGGCCAATGGCAGTGTAGGCGTGCAGGGTATGGGTGTGCATGTATACGCTGCTAATCAATCCATGCAGAACCGTTTTTTTTACAATGCTGATGGTGAGTTTCTTATTGTACCTCAGCAGGGCTCTCTGATTTTGCATACAGAAAGTGGCATCTTGCATATTGCCCCAGGTGAGATCAGCGTTATACCACGAGGGATAAAATTTCGCGTTGAATTGCCTGATGGCAAAGCTCGGGGGTATATCGCTGAAAACTATGGCGCACCAATGGTACTGCCTGAGCGCGGTCCAGTGGGGTCAAATGGATTCGCTAACGAGCGAGATTTTCAAGCCCCCGTTGCGGCCTACGAAGATATAGACGGTGACTTTGAGCTGGTGTGTAAATTCAATGGTGGCATGTTTGTTTGTGACTTAGATCACTCTCCCTTAGATGTCGTGGCATGGGTGGGGACTTCCTATCCGTATAAGTATGACTTATCTCGTTTTAACACCATGAATACGGTGAGCTTCGACCACCCTGATCCTTCTATATTTACCGTACTGACATCACAAACGGATACTGAAGGCACAGCCAATTTAGACTTCGTTATATTTCCTCCTCGCTGGATGGTGGCAGAAAACACCTTTAGACCACCTTGGTATCATCGAAACTTAATGAGTGAATTTATGGGGTTAATCGAGGGCGAGTATGACGCCAAAGAGCATGGCTTTGTGCCCGGAGGGGCAAGCCTACACAATTGTATGTCACCCCATGGCCCAGAGGCCTCTGTTTTTGAACAAGCGTCAAACATGGAGCTAAAGCCTCAGCGCTACGAAGATACGATGGCCTTTATGTTTGAGTCACGTTTTATCTTCCAGCCAACGGACTTTGCGCTGAAAAGCACCACGCGTCAGCGTGAATACCATAAGTGCTATGGTAATTTGAAAAACTATTTTAGAGATCAAAAGTAAAGGTGAAAATTATGTATCCGATAAATGAAACTCACGATATCCACCTTTCTAGCTGGGTTAAATCTGCCAACCAAGTAGATAGCGATTTTGGTATTCAGAATTTACCATTTGCCATCTTTCGGCGAAAGCACACTGATGAAGTGTTTAGAGGGGGCGTAGCGATCGGCGATAAGATTGTCGATTTGAAAAAACTCAGTGAAGCTGAAGTCTTTACTGGCTTAGCACAAAAGGGCGTTTTGGCTGGTGCCAATTCGACCCTCAACGAATTTATGGCCATGGGTAAAGATACCTGGGGAGCACTGCGCTTAGCGCTATCCAAAGCGTTAACTGCAGGCTCGCCATTAGAACCTACTTTAGCAACTTGCTTGGTTGATCAAGCGGATACACAGTACAATTTACCTTGTACTATTGGTGACTACACAGACTTTTATACATCGATTCATCACGCAACCAGCGTAGGTAAATTGTTCCGCCCAGACAATCCATTGTTGCCTAACTATAAATGGATCCCGATTGGTTATCATGGGCGAGCTTCGTCAATTGGTGTATCGGGGCAGAGCTTTCATCGACCGGTGTCACAAACAAAAGCACCTGATGCATCTGAGCCCAGCGTTGGTCCCTGCAAGCGATTAGATCATGAACTTGAGCTCGGTATATTTATGGGGGCAGGTAATGAATTGGGGCATTCCATACCGATCGCGGATGCTGAGGCGCACATATTCGGGATCTGCTTATTCAATGATTGGTCAGCTCGCGATATACAAGCATGGGAATACCAACCTTTAGGACCTTTCCTGTCTAAGAGTTTTGCATCAACGGTGTCGCCGTGGATTGTGACGATGGAAGCGCTCGCGCCATATCGTGCAGCTTTTAGTCATCCAGCAGATGACCCTCAACCTCTAGGCTATTTGTCTTCTGATGAAAATAGCAAGCAAGGGGCGATTGATATTGACCTGGAAGTACTTATTCAAACGCAAAAAATGCGTGATTCTGGACTTGCTCCAGAAAGTATTGCTAAGTCTAACTTTTTACATTCCTATTGGACTGTTGCACAGTTAGTTGCCCATCATACAGTGAATGGATGTAACTTACGTCCTGGTGATTTACTGGGCAGTGGCACCCAATCTGGGCCTGAGCCAAACGAAGGAGGCTCGATGCTTGAATTGTCAGTTGGGGGGAAAAAAGCTTTGGCCTTGAGTAACGGAGAAACCCGTACCTTCATTGACGATGGCGATTCAATATTTATTCGAGGCTGGTGTGAAAGTGAGTGTGCTGCACGGATCGGTTTTGGTGAGGTTGTAAGCACGGTATTGCCAGCCCGGTAGAAGGCGCTTTCCTTAAGGAGTTTGTATGAAATTATTTGGTTATTATCGCTCATCAGCTGCCTATCGCGTTCGCATCGCGCTTAATTTTAAAGCGATTAAGTATGAGCATGTTGGGGTGAATTTAGTTAAAGGTGAGCAGCGAGGAGATGCCAATCTGGCGCGAAACTCACAAGGGCTCGTACCTACCCTGCAAACTCCGCAAGGGAAGTACATTAACCAATCCACCGCAATTCTTGAATGGCTCGAAGACGTCTACCCAGCCAATGCACTATACCCTAAAGATGCCCTGCAAAGAGCTGAAGTACGCGCTTTGGCAAATACTATAGCTTGTGATATCCATCCGCTTAACAACTTACGGGTGCTTAACTATTTAACTGACAAATTAAATGTGGATAACGATGCCAAAATGACTTGGTATCGCCACTGGATTGATCTAGGATTTACCAGTTTAGAGAAACGCATCGGCCAAGGCGGCTATAGCTATGGCGGTGAGCTAAGCATGGCCGATATTTATCTAATACCTCAGGTTTACAATGCATTGCGATTTCAGCAACCAATGGATAATTTCACGAAAATCATGACTATTTATCATAAATGTAACCAACTTCAGGCGTTTAAAGATGCCGCCCCTGAGGTTCAACCTGATGCGTAAATCAGGTTTGAAATAAGTTTTTTGCTAAGCAATGGCTACTCAAAAACGAGTGAGAGTAAGCAACTATAAGTAATCGGTTACAGTAATGGTCAACCTCAGCTAAATAGCAATACCTTAAATTGTGGCTTAATAAAATGATCGCTAATTATCAATAAATAAGAGTAAGTCTGAAGTAGGGCATTTTCAATATGAAGTTAATTAAGGGGTGAAATTTTAGGCTTTTACATTTCTAAATGAGTTAGCAAATTGCGATAAAACGATTTTTTCGATTCATTGTTATATCTCAAAAATAAGAGAAGAACTCTTCATTTTCTTAATATCTGCTAGTTATGACTGCCACTGAACTGATCAAATTTTTACATTAGTAGTAGCTTTCTGTTTAATAAATGCACAGAGTGGTTGTCGATTTTTTATTATTTTAGACATGCTTTCGAACGTAAATTAACATAACAGTTAATGAATAAGACATGGATGAAAATGCACTATTTTAAAGAGAGTCGAGCACAAAAAGGTGATCTGGATTTATGTAATAAAGCAACTTTCAGACTAATTTTAAATAAATGAAGTTGACCACTATTTTGCTAGAATATCGTGTCACTTTTTTCACTTTTTCTATCCTTTTTTTCATGCTTTTTTGTATGTATTCGCGATGAAAATGTTACATTCTTCATGTACTAAACCTAATGATTTATCGATAGGCTAAATATCGTTTTTTACAAATTCTCGTTCATTTCATTCTGCTAAATGAAGTTTTTAGTTTAAATTTTGAAGAGTGAAAAATACGTGCTAACTCATCTTTAAAAAGCACAAAATAGTCTACTTTTACGCGTTCAAATTGTCAGTTTTTGCGAAAGTCGAAAAACGGACTTGCAGGACAGGGAAAATGCGTTACCCCGAGAAAGAAAGATCTCCGATTTTGATCCTTCTCCCCCCGTTACTCCGAGTTTGAAATTCTCGGGGTAACGCGCTTTGCTTTCTCGGAGTAACACCTAAAATATTGTTAAGGTGGAGTGATTTTTCGTGTATTTAATTTATCGCGATTTTCGGGTGAAGTCTTCGATCTGATTTTTATTTTTGGTAGTAAAGAAAGCAATAGAGTTTTCAATATTTTGTTTGTGTTTAAGTCCTGAGTCATTAGTTATCTTTTCGAACTTTTTAATCAAATTATAAGCGCTCTTGCGCTATAAATATTTCAGCATTAACTAAGACAATAGTTGTGTCAGTTGAAGTAGAAACTATGCTCGATTCGAAAACTAGGTTCAACGTACAGTTTTGGGTGGATTTCGGATCGGAGAATTAATGCTATCAGATAGGTACAGTACGTTCTTTCAACATCACTTTTATGAAGTTGGAAGTCGATGTTTACTACTTTGCTAAGTTATTAAAATAGGCTCATGTGAAAACGTAACTCGCTCCTGTCATACTTAATCATCTTGAATTGTTTAGGGGCAAGATGAAAAAGGCGCGGGTATTTAACCAAGGCACTGAACGTTGAGCCTAACAACGCCCAAGCTAACCATCCGCTAGGTTTATTCAAAATTCACCAGAAACAATATGGGCAACCGCTGGCTAACTTAAAAATATCATTACACAGCGATGAAGCATTGCCGTCTTTTGCTTATATTTATGCAGTTGCCCTTGACCACCAAAGCCACACTAATGTGGCTATCAGTGAATTGGAAAAGGCACATCAACGCTGGCCAACTGATACAGACGTGCTAAGTGCACTCATCAGCTATTTAAACAAAACGGGCAAAACCGAAAAAAGCGCAGCAATATCAATCTAAGCTGCAAGCGTTGCAACAATGGAGTCAAAGTTGAGCAGAGACGATGAGATTGCTTTATTGTCTTTTAGCAATGCTTCTGACCCCTTTTCGCTTTGCGAGGACAACGGAAAATCCCCTCCTAAGATACCGAATTAGTCATAGTGTTAAAAAATATTACTCGACCTAATGCTAAAGCAAACTCGTGTTCTTCTCACTAACACTAAGAAAGCGCACCGTAAGATTATCGACTTTACTCTGTCACAAAACTCTGTCACATTTACGTTATATGAACTCAACTACACGAGTTCTGTGGCCTAAAGATTTTGGTCAGCGAATCTCTCTCTCTCTCTCCGCCAAATAATCGCATAGGCCCCGTATATCGGGGCGTTAAGCAGTTTGAAGAGTTATAAACTCTGTCACAGAACTCTGCCACAAATAGGCAGAGACATGAAAAATAACCTTCCCACATATTTGTATCAATTCAAAAATTCATCAAATTATTTTTTTCGTACTTGTGTTCTTACCGTTTAAATGAGAATAGCTATTCTGTAATGGCATAGTGATGTCTTGAGCAAATAATGCTGGCTGCATTGTGAGTGAGTAATAATTAATGCGAATTGGTATAATTTGAGTAACAAAATCTTTTATTTACAAAGTTTTGGGACATCGTTATCCTAAATGTGAGTTGTTAACAGCTCTCTGAGTAAAACTTAATTAAAATTACAGCTCTATATCTGGTTAAGACAACTTTCAACTCTGCAAGTTAGCTAAGACGCCTGATTTCAGCTTACCAACTCAGGGAACTACTTATTGAGTTCGGCCGTTATCTGTTTCAACGGAAGCGGACGCTCTATCACACCTTCTCTGATCACCGAATTAGTAATGGTTGGTTTAAAGCTAATGAAGAACGCTTTGCGACCAGTCGGTAGTTGACGATAAAGAGAATGTAAATTAAGGATAAAGTATGATTTCAAACAATAGAAAGCCTCTATGCATTGCCGCTTTGTATATCGCCAGTTCGTTTTTCTCATTTTGCTATGCAAATCAATTGGCTGAAGCACAAGGTGTAAAAAAACCAAACATTGTTATGTTGTTTGTTGATGATATGGGGTGGATGGCAACCGAAAGTAAAACGCCAAAATACGAAACGCCTAACATCACGCAACTAGCGGCTCAAGGTATGGAGTTCGATAGCATGCATATCGCAACGCCGACTTGCAGCCCTAGTCGTGCGACGCTTGTCACTGGATTGCATCCAGCTAGGCTAAAGATGGTTAGGCATATTCCGCAAAAGCCTCAATACGGATTTGATAAATATGGACGAACCAAGCAAAAAACACATTTATGGGAAAAAGATCCGGCTCAAATGCCAAGTACCAATTGGCTAGACACAAAATATATAACCTATGCGGAGGCATTAAAGCAGGTTGGTTACTATAGCGCATTTGTCGGTAAGTGGCATTTAGGCCATGAAGGATATCACCCTATTGATCAAGGTTTTGATCAGCAAATTGGTACCTCTAACTTTGGTCATCCATCAAGTTATTACCCTCCTTATTTTAAATTTTCTGATACGTTAGCAGATGGCAAAGATGAGTATTTGACTGATAGGCTTACTCGCGAAGCTGTCGAATTCATTGACGATTATGATAAAGAACAACCGTTCATGTTATCGCTTTGGTACTACGGAATACATTCTCCTGTTGTTGGTCGTAAAGATTTAGTCGCGCATTTTAAGGCAAAAGGCATGTCTGAAGAGGATGCTCAATATGCTTCAATGATCAGTGCTATCGATGAATCTGTTGGCAAGGTACGTCAAGCACTCAGTGCTAAGGGACTAGAAAAAGATACCATTATTATGTTCCTTTCAGACCAAGGTGGTTTATTCGATAACTCGCCACTTCGTGGGAGCAAACGCATTGACACGCTTTATGAAGGAGGCGCTAGAGTACCGTTTATCGTTAGTTGGCCTGGCGTCATTAAAGAAGGTGTTGTGAATCACAGTATTGTTCAATCGACGGATCTTTTCCCCACCATCGTTGAATTCGCAGGCTTAAAGCCTGACAATTTTAAAGATCTAGATGGTGTATCACTGGTGAGTACCATTAAAAATAATACTGAATTGGCCCGAGGTGATGCCATTTATGGTTATCGTGCTTATCAGGATTTATATGCGTCGGTGCGTGAAGATAACTGGAAATTGCTTGCTTATCGCAGCGGGCTGCTCAAACTTTATAACATTCCCAATGATATTAGCGAGACCACGGATTTAGCTGACAAGCACCCCGAAATCGTTGCCCGTTTAAAACAGAAACTTCAATTGTGGGAAAAAGATATGGGAGTCGAGCAGTATTCTGGCGTCAATTAATCTGTGTTATCTGCTTTATTCCAACTGACAATATGATCCGCGTCAGATATTTATAACTATTTGGCAGCAAAGCATAAATTTGTTTTGCTGCTTTTGTACTGAAGAGCAACCAGTGTTGTAAGCTACAGAACCAGCACCAGCACCAGCACCATCATCATCACACCTTCCATTCTCAATTCAAGCTATGAAATATAACAAACCTAGCTCACCGGAGAATACACTCTTTATTTCTAACTTCCTTCGGGCGGTTGGGCGAGCATCCACTAGGCTCTGTTCTCTACAATGTTATTTAAGACGGCGCAGCTCTCTCGTTCTTGTTAATCGGTAAAGAAATGTAAAGTAGGTGTGAAAATAAAGCTTTTCTTTTGTTGTTTTAGTGCTTATTTAGAAAATTTTAGTTAGTATTAGGGATAACGTAGTCCCTGTTTTGAAATTAATGGTTCCATGTGCGCTATCAATTTACTAAACAACTAATGTAAATTTAATCACTTTTACGGTAGGTAGGTAGGTAATATGAAGAAGACGATGGCATTGATTGTAGGTTGTCTGGTAATTGCGTTCACGGCGAATGCTCACGCAACCACTGAGATACGATTATCCCCCTCTGCGAGCGATATGACCCCCGTTCTATTAAAAGCGCTTAACGCCACAGACGATAAAAATATTAAGATTGTGTTCGAGAAAGGCGAATATCGATTTATGCCAGATTTTGCCACTGAACGGTACAGTACGATTACCAATCATGGTAATGGCTTGAAAAAAGTCATATTTCCCTTGGATGACTTCCAATCTGTAGAAATTGACGGCAATGGTTCCAACTTCATATTTCATGGACGTGTAGCGCCTTTTCAGATTTACCATAGCCAGAATATCACGATTAAAAACGTGTCTATTGACTGGGATATTCCTTTTACATTTTTAGCCGAAATTGTGGCTGTAAATGAAAAAGAAGGCTGGCGTGATGTGAAGCCAACCAGCGGCAGTCACCAATGGGCGATTAAAAATGGACAAATAACCTTTCCTAATGTAGATGGTTTCTCGTTTTCTGAACTGGGTAGTTCATTGGCTTGGGAGCCAGATACTAAGCGAGTTTATCCTGGTATCAAGGACGCAAAGAGTCGACCCACTAAGGTAGAAAAATTAGATAATGGCTTGCTACGTATACATGAGAAGTTGAAGGCCTTCCCGCCCGTTGGCAGCCTAGTAAGTTCTAAAGGGGACCGCGACCTGCACAGGTATGCGCCCGCGTTTCATGTGAAAAACTCAAAAAATGTTGAAATAAACAATGTAGTGGTTCATCACGCATTAGGAATGGGATTTTTATTTGAGCGCACTGAAAATATAACCTTACATAAAGCGGGTGTGTATTTGAGCGACGGCAGTGACCGGGTGATATCGACTATTGCCGATGCTACGCATTTTGCTAATTGTAGAGGTCATGTGTTAATCGAAGATAGCCGTTTTGAAAATATGCTTGATGATGGCACTAATCTTCGTGGTACTTATGTCATTGTTGACAAAGTCATCAGCGATAAAGTGGTTAGATTTAAGTTTGGACATAGGGAGCAACTAGGCTACGAATTTGCGGGCACGGGTGATGAGGTATGGTTTATTCAACAACCAAATACCGACCGTCAGCAGGTCAATACTGTCACTAACGTAAATGTTATTAACCAAACCTATTCTGAGCTCACTTTCTCGAATGCGTTACCCAAGGATTTGAAGCCGGGGGATATGATTGAGAATAAAACATGGTATCCAACTTTTACCATGCGAGGCACCAGTATTAAAAATCATCGGGCGAGAAATGTCGTCATAAAAACGCCGTTGAAAACGGTGATAGAAGATAGCTACTTTTCCTCAATGATGGCCTCGATCCTATTCCGTGGTGAAACCTTCGTTTGGTTTGAGGCTGGTGCTGTCGGTGATGTGTTAATTCGTAATAATCATTTTGAGTACAATTCTTACTTTGGTGGTGAACAAGCGGTGCTATATGTCACCCCTAAGTTGGGTAAAGCCTTTAATCAAGATCAACTCTACGATCGAAATATACGTTTTATCGATAACAAAATAGATACCCATGGGGGGCGGATAGTGTGGGCTGACAGAGTTGATGGAATGGTGATCGAAAATAACACTATTGATAGAAACATTGATAAAGAACAGTTGTACCCAAATGCCCCTGTTTTTGAATTTGAAAATAGTCGCAATGTAACCCTTAAAAACAACCTTTATACAGGGCACTACAATACAGCCGTAATGGTAGATGAAAAGTCAGCAAAAACGCTTAGTGATGACGGCTCAATTAAATCACGCAAGTAATTCTAACGTGTCACCCCACTGGCGAGTCCAAGCGCACAATAACCGTGAGTTGCGTACTTTGGTGGAGGATTTAGGTAACTGCGATTTTGAATTAACCAATGTCAGCAAATAAGGCTTTCCTGACTCTATCGAGCAAAGGGGCTACACGCTCTACAACGATGAAATCAACCTAAGGTGTCATTAATACTATGAAAAAACGTACTGTATATAGCAGCGTGACGCTTCGCTCATTAATTCTACTCACTGGGCTTTTACCGTTGAGTTTTTCTTGGGGGCAAAGTAATAGTGAGACTGCAGTGGTAAAGCGCCCGAATTTTGTGTGGATCGTCTCTGAGGATAACTCTGCTGAATTCCTGAAAATCTATAACCCAGATAATCCTGAGGGCTTTGGCGTCAATATGCCAAATGTTGAAAAACTAGCGGCCAAGGGTCTTATCTTCAATAGCGCTTTTTCAAATGCCCCCGTGTGCTCAACGGCCAGAACGACTCTGACGACCGGGGCTTATGGGCCACGTATAGGCACGGAATTTCATCGACCATATAAACTTGCTACGCTGCCCGATGACGTAAAATCTATTGGCCAGCTGATGCAAGAGGCGGGTTATTACACCTCTAATAATGCTAAAAACGATTTTAATTTTACTGAAAAAACTAAAACAACCGTTTGGAACGATACAAGTAAAACGGCTTCTTGGAGCGGTCGTAAAGCCGACCAGCCGTTTTTTCATATGCAAACCTGGAAAGATACCCATGAGCATACGCTGCATTTTCCTATTGAGGACTTAAAAACCCACAAAAATGATCACAGCATCAAAAATATGGATAGATTCCCGATTTATCCTGACACGGCATTATTCAGGTATACCTTAGAGCGATATTTAGATAACCACGTTACCATCGATAACAAACTCGGCCAGCTCGTTAAAAATTTAGAGGACGAGGGCTTATTAGAAGATACGTTTATCTTTTATTTTGGGGATCATGGAGGTGTAATGCCTGGGAGTAAAGGCTATCTATTTGAAAGGGGCTTACATGTGCCTTTAGTGGTTCGTGTTCCTGAACATTTTAAATATTTACTCGCTGACGACATGCAAAATGCACAGAACGCAAGACTTGACGGTTTTGTAAACTTTATCGACTTTGCGCCGACATTATTAAAATTAGCCGGTATTAAGCCTTCGCCGCAACATGACGGCCGCGCTTTTCTAGGAATGGACGTCAGTACAAAATCATTGGCAACCCGAGATTATAGCTTTTCTTATGCTGATCGTTTTGATGAAAAATACGATCTGCTTCGCGCGATTCGAAAAGGAAACTTCAAATACATTCGTAGTTATCAGCCTTATTATCCGGACGGCATGTTCGCCGAGTATCGATATAAACAAGCCGCCTACCGTGAATGGAAAGAGTTGTATCGCCAAGGTAAGTTACCGAATACCCAATCGGCATTTTTCCGCGCTAAATCGCCAGAACGCCTTTATGATATCGCATCAGACCCAGATGAATTACACGATCTAGCCGATGATCCTCAGTATCACGACGAGCTGGTTAAGCTGCGGGCCATGCTAAATAGGCAAGTCAAATCCATGCCCGATTTGAGCTTTTATCCTGAATCATTTTTGCTTGAAAACGCCGTAAACAATCCTGTGGCCTTTGGTCAGCAACATATGGATGAGATAGCAGAATTGATTGATATTGCCAATCTACAGTTGCAACCGTTTGACGCGGTCGAAAAGGAGCTTGCAGTATTGTTAAAATCAACAAACCCGTGGCAACGCTATTGGGCTTTAATCGTGCTGAGTTCGTTTGGTCACGAAGCGGATGTATTTATTCAATCTGCTAGCACGTTATTAGAAAATGACGACAATGTCTTGGTCAAAGGCAGAGCTGCAGAGTTTCTAGGAATTGTGGGTAAAATTGATCCAGTTGTAACGCTTGGTAAAATGTTTGCAGAGGCGCCAAGTGATATTGCGTTATTAGAGTTGCTAAATATAGCTACTTATTTTCATGAGTCAGGAGGATGGATTTTCCCTGAAACACTCATGCCAGAACGACGTCAAACATTATCTGTTAGAGCGCTTGGCTACCGCATGATGGACACTTGGCTATCCGCTCGGTGGAAGTACATTAGTGCCGAAAATTAGCTTTTTTAACAATACGATGCGGTTACATTATTGATTGATGTTAACCGCTTCTTGCCTATAAAAACGTCGCACCAAGTCACTTCTAAAATGAGTTCGTAAAAATAATCAAAGTCGTTTCGCCTTGATATGGCAAAGTGATGGTTAAGTTAACCTGCCATTAATACTCTCGACCTTGTTCGTTTGATTGGGTTATGACGGACGGCAATTGTCAATTTAGGCTTTAAACATGGTATGTCGTATCAACACATATTTTCAATTTATCTCTCTGTTTATATTCGCTTTTCCTTGCCTATTTGTACTGACTGTTCGCATGTCCATCCCTGATGAACGTGCCGTATCCAATGATTGAAATAGCCATAGATAAAGCGCTAATAATTGCATTACACTGGTTGTTCATCTTGCAGACAGTTAATTAATTCCGTGAGCAATCAATCTTTTACTAACTCTAGAGCAAAAAAAAATGCCGACAGCCGAATCTGCTGGACCTGATATTGTAGAAAACAAAACTCTGTTCGCTTTGGGGTTTGGACATGTGTCTATGTTTTACAGTAATCAAGGTTTTTTGCTTTTTGCTATCCCTTTTTATCAAATGACATTGGGCCTTGATCCGTTTTTATTGAGTTTATGTTCGGTGATCCCGATGGTTATTGCGACGACATTAAAACCATGGATAGGACATTTATCGGATGGGTTTCATTCAAGATTTGGTCGCCGAAAGCCATTTTTATTTTGTGCCGCAGTAACGAGCGGCTGCTTATACGGTGTGCTGTGGAGTGTGCCGCTGGAGTGGAGTGATAGCCATAAATTTTTATATCTCGGTGTTTTTTCTTTGCTTTTTCACATCGCTGGGGCTTTTTATAGCATTCCGTTGAAATGCATGACGTTTGAAGCAAGCGATAATAGCTATCAACGGACGCGCATTTTTGCGGTTACCAATATATTTAGCCGCGTCTGTGGAATGACTTATCAGTGGGCGTTTCCATTAACACAACTGGCAATCTTTGGTTCGATTTTTGCGGGCGTTAAAATAGTTGGCTGGGCGATTGGGTTGGTGTTGATTGTGACGATGGGGATTATTCCGGTTTTTTTACTCAAAGAAAAACCGAGCACCCAAGTGCTAACAGAGGTAAGTCTTGGCACCAAGATTAAAACCGTCTCTCGTAATCCTGACTTCCTCTATTTGATGCTACTCGTTACGCTTATTGTATTGGGCATAGGCTGCTCAGTGTCAATGGACTACTACTTATTGGTGTATTTCGTTAGCGAAGGAGACATAGCACAAGGTGCAGTTTTAAAGGGCGCGTTATCGAGCGCGTATGCGTTTCTCGGTATCTTATACATACCTTTAGTATTATATATGACGCGTAAAATGGGAAAGCTAAATGCACTGAAACTTATTTTTTTGATAGCCGCCATGAGTGGCTTAGTGAAGTGGTTTTTATTTGTTCCATCGATTGGCTGGTGGATTGTTTTAGATGCAGTATTTTCAAACTTCGTTTGGACTGGCAATGCGCTGATAATCCCTTCATTGATTGCAGATCTTTGCGCAAAACATGAAAAACAGTGTCACTACGATATCAAAGGGATTTTTATCTCAATGCACTCTTGGGTGAATTACATCAGCAAAGCGATGGCGTTACTTGCTTTGGGTATCATTTTGAATGCTATCGATTTTGACGCCAACCTAGGCTCTATGCAAAGCGACAATACGCTTTACATGATGAGGATAATATTAAGTTTTGGTACCGCGTTTATTGCGTTATTGATTCTTTTCTTATTATTTAAGAGCAGGCTACGCAAGCTTTAGTACTTGGGGAATTTGTGACAAATATGAGCGCAAAATAAACGGTAACATGCAGTATTTTAACCGTTTATTTTCGTTCAGATGATATACTGCACTCATCGCTTAATTAGGCGCAAAATGCTGGCGAAGTCGTCGTGAAAATATGAAATATGAACTTTGGGTACAGAGATAAAATGGTGACGATTAAAGATGTAGCTAGGGTCGCTGGAGTATCACCTTCAACGGTTTCTAGGGTTGTACGTGGCGCGGGCAAAGTAGGCAAAAAGTGCCGAGCTCATGTGCAGAGTGTCATTGTGGAAATGGGCTATTATCCTAACATTAACGCCCGGGCTCTTGTTAGCCAAAAGGCAGAAATGGTCGGCATTGTGACGCCTAATTTCGCTAGTCCATTTTTTGGTAGCATTGCATCAGGTGTAGCTGCAGCAGCAAAAGCCGCTAACTATAAAGTGATGATGAGTAACTCATCAGGTGAAGTTGATACAGAAATTGAGGCGATTAATTCGCTTAGAGAACATGGCTGCTCGAATATTATTTTGCACAGTAAATTGTCTTCTGAAGAAACCTTAGAAAAGTTAGCTTCAAATATAGATGGTTTAGTGATTATCAATCGCCAGGTTGACTCGCTCGCAGAGCGATGTGTGTGGTTGGACAATGTTGCGGGCGGTCGAATGTCAGCAGAGTACTTACTGAAAAAAGGTCACACAAAGTTTGCTGTTATCGCGTGTGATAGAGATAACCAGGATGCCGAGGACAGATTGTTTGGCATTCAAAAAGCAATTTCTCGAGCAGGTTTAAGTATACCCACTGAAAACATTGTTATTGTGCGTCCTAGTTTAGCTAACGGATATAAGGCTGCTGAAGCGTTAGTAAAATCCGGTGTTGAGTTTACAGCGCTTATTGCTTACAACGACGTAATGGCAATCGGAGCAAGTAATGCGTTTCAAGATTTGGGCTACCGAATACCTCACGATGTATCCATTATCGGATTCGATGACTCACTCCTAGCACAAATATGTCGGCCTAATTTAACTACCATGCTCTATCCTGTTCATGATATGGCATTTTATGCCACCGAATTGTCGATTCAACTAACCACTCAAAAGGAAGCGGTAGGCAATAGAACGCATCTTTTCATGCCGACACTGGTAGAGCGCGATTCAGTTATGAATATCTCTAAAAAGTAACGATGATTATCCAGGCTGCCCGGCCATATTGACTCATTAGTTAGTTTAAGGCTAAACGCAATGGTTTAGCCTAGAACGGAGTTACACCTGCACGAAAGTGCTATTTATTCATATTTTTGCCACTGTTCAGCTTCAGATTAATATCAATGAATCTAAATAAGCCAGCAGGAACGACGAGCGTTGCTTTTTCGTGCTCTACCTTTATTTTCTCGCCAGTGAGTACGTCCACCACCGATTTTATATTCAACTTATCATTGAATTGCAGCGTTACCGGTCTGTCTGACGGATTAATATAGCCGCTATCGATAAGGGTTAATCTCAGTTTTTCTGGGTTTATTTGTGCGGTTACGCTAGCCACCGCTCCTGTTACTTTTATCGGTAATGCGTTTGCGGCCTGCTTAATTGCTTGTTCTATGACGGTGTAATACTGGTCGGCGGCAAAAACGTGTTTGCCATCTTTTGAGTAGTAATTTCGTCCATCGGTATAAAACTCTTGAAGAATATCTGCATACAAAGGGTTAAGACTATCTTTCAATGGGGGGCGATTTGCGTTTTTGTCAGCGTAGGGCCCTTCTTGTGGTGGTGTAATCAAGACTAGACCATCATTGTATGGAGGTAAAAAATTTAACCTTCTATCTTTAACGCCTGCAGCATAACGAGAAAAATCGTAATCTGTGACAGGCGCGCCAGGCCACGTACCATTGAGTCGACTAAACACCGATTTGTTATCTTCCTCAACCTTGGCATCAAACATATTGAGCCACTTAACGTTGTTTCCTTCATCAGTGTAATGGCCATCAGGAGGTAAAATACTGAGGTGCACCGGTGAAAAACTGACAATGTCGCGGATATTGGGTACGTAAATTATGCCCTTAGCAATCATTTCCCACAGTACTTCCATGTACTGTGAGTCGTAGGCAAAATTATTGATGTAGGTAGAGCCACTTGCAATATGGTAAACAAATTGACGAAGGGCGTGATTAGGAACCATTTGGTGAGAACGTTGACGTAACCTGTCAAAACTGGTGTTATCTCGTGAAAAGCGCGTCCCCCAGGCATCCACAGAGCCAGCCACCCATAGGCCCATGCGTGCTGATAAACTAAGCTCCATCGATTTATCTGTTGTTTCTTCCATGCCTGGAACAAATACGTCGGCAAATTCACCCGATAATAAACGTGACCAGCCAGAGCGATAGACTTGCGATTGCCAAAACGTGTGTTTGTTTCTAAGGAATATAATGCCATTCTTTTGCTGACTATATTCTGCTAATGGGTAGAAAAAATCGTCAAGCATTTCAACGAAATCGCGATTGTAATGTGCTATCTCGGGGAAGATCATCACCGTTTTAGATCCTTTAGCCAGATCCAGTGTTTTCTTGTGTGTATCTAAACTTCGAAAGTGAGGATCATTGCCATGTCCCCCCCAAAAAGATGCTCCATGATCACCCTTATATAATTTTTCGGCTTTTGCGAGAACATCTTTTTGCGACAAATTGTATTTTTGCCTTCTGTCCTTTTTATTTCTATAAGCTTTATTTTTAATGACGCTGCGATCGTAATTTTCGGAGCCTAAGTTTCCGTAATTTAGAAACACAGGGCTTTGATAGTTTTCACGAAGATGTTCAATCACATCTGAGTCGGCATTGCGGTTGTCAGACATAAAGTAAACTGGCTTATTTTGATATTGAGGCAGGTATGCGTTTACCTGCTTTTTTAGCGTTTGTACGTTTTGGTTAACCCTTTGCATTTTACCAGTTGGCTCAAGTGCTTCAAATTCGTCACTCCAGTGCTCATTGTCTAAATCGATTATGTGGATATTGCTCCCGCCAGATTGGACGCTAGCCAGAATGATTTTATTGGTATTTTCTATTCGCCACATATCATTAAACGAGTAGTGACTGGTATAAATTGTGACGTCATGGATTGTGCTATCAACCGGAAATATCGCAAGTCTATTGCCATACAAAAGAAAGAAGCTTTTTATGCCTTGATAGTTAACAACTTCAGGCTGTGCCACACGATAACCAAACTCTTTGAGCTTTTTACTGATTTTTTCAAGGGTAAAAATGTACTGTTTCTTGTTGCTAGGTTGAAAAATGGTTAAACCATTTTGTTTTATTTTTGTACTGCCCATCAATACATCGTCATTCCCGTCATTATCGATGTCGACTACTTTTAGATCACCGATCGGTGTGTTCGTGGCACTAATGTCTTGCCCGTAGTTTGGCTTTTGGGCGAGGTAATCGAATAAATATAGACTGCCAGACGTTTGCATCGAATTGATGGCGGTTTGAACAATAAGCGATTGTGATCCATCATTCTTGTTTATAGGCCTTAGGAAGTTGATTGCGTGTCTTTTACGCTTCGGCTCCCTAGCTCCTTCTTCATCAAATGAGCTAGTGTGTTTATATTTTGGTTCGCTGATTGAATAATCTGCCGATTTAACTTCAGAAATCAAATGTCCTTTCACATCGATATAATAAAAGCTGTTGTCGTAGCCTCCAGCAACCACCACGGGTGTCTCTCCATTGGTTATAACGGTAACCGCATTCACAGGCGCTTCAGTAGGGGCGAAACGCCACATTATATTCCCTTGATGATCTAGCGCATAAACACTTCCGTCGGCATTAGCGGCGAAATATTCGCTTGCGCCATCGTTATCAATATCTTGGGCCCAAATATCATGATTCATAAAGCCTGAAAGTGTATTTTTCCATTTTATCTCACCACTTTCAGTTACGACGAGCAGGGTACCTTCATAGGTAGAAGCAAATACCAGCGGTTCTTTATCACTTGCAACCGAGCGTACGTTAGTGATTGTGTAACCTGTATCAATACTTAATATAGCCTTATCACTTGCTAAACTTGATGCTGAAAATACGCTAAGCAACGAAATTGAGCAGCGTACTAAAATTGATTTGTATGTACTGGTATTTATATACATTAAAAATCCTTATGAAAATAGTAGGTGCAACGTTATCCCTTTGCTTGCCTGTTTTCAAGCGCTATTCCGGTAAAATACAGGAACTTTGCACTTCTTTACAATTGTCGTTGTTGGTGCCAGTCTGCAGTTTTGTGTAAAGTATATTACAAGTAGTGTAGTACACCTGTGGTGTTTTTGTAGCTGACTGATTTTAATCGATATATTACATTTGTTGTAAGGGCTGGTTTGCATCTTTTATTACCTTGCAATGATGACTTAAAGACTTAAGTAATGTGTACAGCCTGCTGTTAAGTTAGGGTATGTAAAGTATGATAAAAACAAGGACTTCGTTATCATTTTTTTTGCATAAATTTGCCGCCAATGGTAAATAATAACAAAAGACTAACAATTATTGATTTAAGCTAAAAGTAACTATTGGTACCTGAGCAAAAGGATGTTTGTTGTATTGTCGTGAATGACTCTGGTCACACACAGCCGCAAAAAAACGTTTCGCACATGGAAAGTATGCTTTCTTAATTGCAGCTTTAGGTAATAGATAAATAAAGTGAGAACCATGAAAATAGACTTGAAGTGCATCATCCAGAACGTCAACATTGCATTATTCTGCTTTGTTTTGTTGGCAGCCAGTACCACTAATTCAATCGCCAACGATAGCGATACATCGATCAATCTAGAGCTAGATGCGGCTGATTTTGGCGTGAAACCAGGGATGCAAGACAGCACACACAAAGTGGCTGAATTGCTAAAATATGCCAAAGAACACGCAATTACAAAATTAACCTTTCCTAAAGGTGAATATCATTTTTATCCTGACCTGGCGACTGAAGATTATACGTTTATAAGTAACAATGATCAGGGCCTTAAACGCATTGTATTCTATCTGAAAAATGTGAGTAATCTGAAAATTGACGGTCAAGGATCTGCATTTATTATGCATGGAGGTATTAATCCATTCATTCTCCAAGACGCCTCAAACATATCAATTAAAAATCTTAGTATTGATTTCAATCGAGCTTTTCACAGTGAAGGGATCATATTAGCGCAGGGGGCTGGTTTTATGGATCTGCACATCCCTGATGCCTTCCCATACATTATTAGTGAAGCTGGTATTTTAGAATTTCAGGCGCTAAGGGAATATCCGCCAGGTTACCCAATAAACGAAAAGTTAGAGCACAGAAAAGACGCATTACACGCCCAAGATTATGCATTTAAACGACTCTTGGAATACGATGTTAATACCCGTGCCACGGCTTACATGGCGTCGGATATACAAACAGGGGCATGGCTAAAAGCTGAAAAATTAATCGGTAAGAATAACATCCGTATTTTTCATCCTAAATTGAAAGGTACGGTTGGTAACATAATGACCTTTTCGTCAAAATATCGTAAATATCCAGCGATTGTTATTTCTGATAGCGCGGATGTTTTATTGGATAACGTGACCATATTTCATGCCGGTGGAATGGGCGTTTTAGGCCAAAGATGCCGTAATGTTACGATCCAAAATAGTCAGGTAACACCATCAAAAGGTCGAATAATTAGCGCGACAGCCGATGCAACCCATTTTAACAATTGTGACGGTGACATTAAGCTAGTTAATAATTTATTCGAAAATCAACAAGATGATGCTACCAACATTCATGGAATTTACGCCATGTTTTTGCAACTTAAATCGCCAAACACTGCACTGATAAAAATACAGCATCCGCAGCAATGGGGATTCGATTTTATCGACGCCGGCGATACCATGGAGTTGGTGCAAGGCAAGAGTTTGATCACCTATGGAACCAATACCGTCACTAAGGTCAAAAAACTCAATACAGAAATTTATGAAGTGACCTTTGCTTCTGCAATTGATCCTAAAATAGTAGTGGGCGACTCAATAGCAGAAGTAAGAGACTACGCCAATGTTTTAATCAAAGGCAATACCATAAGACGCAACCGGGCGAGGGGAATGCTGTTAAATAGCCGGGGCAAAACAGTGGTTGAGGACAACTACTTTCATGTACCTGGTGCGGCAATACTATTTGAAGGAGACGCCAGAAATTGGTACGAACAAGGAGGTGTGCGCAACGTCACCATACGCAATAATATTTTTGATAATAGCCACTTTAGTATTTGGGGAAATGCCATTATTGCAGTCGCTGCGGGTATTGATAAGGAATTTCAAGATGTCTCTCGCTACAACAAAAATATCTTAATTGAGAATAATACCTTCAATGTGTATGACAAGGGTTTGCTGTTAGATTTGTTTTCCGTGAGTGATGTCACGTTCAAAAATAACCAGGTAAATAAGACCGATTTTTTCCCAGCTAGAACGCTTAAAACGCCTGAGTTTTTCAGGACCCGATTTAGCGATGGCGTCGTCATTAAAGATAATGAATTTTTGGGATTTGATTGAATCAGGCTTATGGGTCGAAAATGAAATTAGTCAAAAATATTCCTAAACTTTTGATTTTCCCACTGTGTGGTTTTCTGTGTTCCCCATTTGCCTTTGCAAAACAAACTGATGCAAACATCGAGTTATATGGCAAGTTGCTAAACGGTCAAGAAGTTTACCAATACACTTTGCGAAAAGGCAATATGACGGTAAAAGCGATTAATTATGGCGGTATTATTACCGATATTTTAGTACCTGATAGAGATGGTAAAATCGAAAATGTCGTTTTGGGTTACGATGAATTGCTAGATTATGAAACTAAAAATCGATTCTTCGGGGCCATTGTAGGTCGATATGCGAATCGAATCCGCAATGCTCAAGCAACCATCAATGGTCGCAAAGTATCTCTAGCTGCAAATAAAGGAGAATACCAAATTCATGGAGGAAACAAAGGTTTTGATAAAGTGCTTTGGCAAGGAAAATTATCCACCACAGATAACTACAGCAGGTTAACTCTCACTTATTTTAGTCCTGACGGGGAGCAAGGGTACCCTGGCAACTTACAAACCACGGTAACTTATACCTTAGATGCAGAGCAAAATCTTAGAATAGATTATATGGCAACCACTGATCAGCCAACAGTGGTGAATTTAACTCAACACAGTTATTTTAATTTACAGCCAGAAACACAAAATGATGTGCTTTCACATCAACTGAAAATAAACTCAGATAAATATTTGCCAATCGATCAGCAAGGATTTCCGGAAAGTCAGGCTGTCACCGTAGATTATTCACCTTTTGATTTTAGCAAATTTAGAACCATAAAAAGTGCGATTTCTCAATCACACACGCAACTAAAGTTTGCTAAGGGAATCGATCACTACTGGCTTCGCAGATCAAATTTACCTTTCCCAAAATTAGTAGAATTGGCTCAGCTAAAGGACAAAACCTCAGGTAGGAAACTCACCGTTTCATCAACATCAAGAGGTTTACAAATTTATACCGCGAATTATTTAAATGACAGCGTTATAGGCCGGGGCAAACAGAAATATAAAACTCATCAAGGTATTTGTTTAGAGACGGGAGAATTCCCCAACTCACCTGCAGATCCAAGTTTTCCAAATTCTGAAATCAGTGCAGATAGGCCATTTAAATCAACCACCATATTTCAATTTTCAACAGAAAAGTATGCCGAGGAGTAAAAAATTTAGTGGGATTTTGAATTTGAGCTTAACAACAATCACTGCAATTGATGGCTTTAGCTGCGCTCGTGGCGCTTTCTAGTTGCAACAAAGCAGTTTACGGTTAAATCACCTTGGCTGGTTTATTCCAAAACATATTATTTATGTTCTATCTACATAGAGGCAATTATTATCAAAACAAATATGCATGCAAAATATTTAAAACTAATTTCATTTATTATTGTGTCGTCACTTTTAGGTTGTAACTCGCAAAATTCAAAACACAGTAATCAAACGAGTGAGAATGAGACTGCGACTAAACCAAATTTAATCATCATTCACACAGATGAGCATAATTTTAGGACAATAAGTGCTTATCAAAAATTATTGTCTGAAGATCAAGCTTTTGTTTGGGGAAAAGGCAATAATACGACGACACCAAATATTGATAAAATTGCAGATCAAGGGGCAATAGCGACCAGTTATTACGCGTCATCTCCGGTTTGTACGCCCTCTAGAGCTTCATTGATTACGGGCTTATATCCGCAAGCAACAGGCGCACCTAAAAATGGACTTCATATCAGTGAAGATATTCCAACATTTTCCACCATTTTACGTGCACAAGGCTACGCAACTTCTTACGTTGGTAAATGGCATTTGGCAGGACACGACAAATACACTTTTGGGATAAAATATAAAGCTGGTTTTGACGACAATCGTTATATGATGCGCGGCGGTCATGCTCCATACTTTCATATAACAGAAGCTAATTTTAAAGGTATTAATGAAAGAAGCGCAGCCAAGTTACCTAAAAATGAAGTCATTCATGTTACTGATTTTTTTACAGATAAAACCTTAGAGATATTAGAGCGAGATAAAGATCAACCGTTTGCGATAATGTTGTCTATTCCAGACCCACATACGCCAGATTATGCAAAACCACCTTATAATTCTATGTATAAAGACATGAATTTTGCAGCACCCAAAACCATGTTACCAGAGTATGTTGCGATAAAACCTTCTTGGGCAACTGACACAACACAGAATGAAACCATAGGTGAAAAATCTTTTGAAAACGACAAAGAAGCCTTAAAGCAATATTTCGGAATGGTCAGTCATATCGATGATAGTGTAGGGCGTATTCTTAAATTTCTTGAGGATAACCACCTTACTGAAAACACCATCATTGTATTCACATCAGATCATGGAGATATGTTTTTTGAACATAATCGAAGAAACAAAGGCGTACCTTATGAAGCGTCTGCCAGAGTGCCATTTATAATTCGTTATCCAAATAAAATTCCATCAGGAAAAGTGATTAATACCGCATATACCAATGTCGATTTTACCCCAACCATTTTAAGTTTAATGGGCATCAAAACAGACGTGAAATTTCATGGCTTAGATACAGCAAAAGATTTCACAAATTCAGAAACAGAAGTCAATAGCGATAGAATTACATATTATGCCAAGTCTGGTGGTTGGTGGGTAGCTGCGGTTAATGATCGTTATAAGTTGGTGATTGATAAAAATGAAAAACCGTATTTATTTGATTTAGAAAAAGACCCGAATGAGTTAATCAATTTTTATTACGATAAAAATTATTCAGACATCGCAAATATGCTGCAAACAGAATTGTTTAAACAGCTAAAAAAATATGATGAACCAGGGCTGAAAATCAAACAAGATTATGTGACTGAATAAAAGTAATGACCCATTTCTTATGTGTGTTTGGTGATTACTAAACACAGCATTTTCTTAGCAGTATCATCGCTTAGAAATATCTTCAGTTTCTTAATTGGCATCTTAATGTTGATGCCTCAAGGTTTTTATTTTGCGAAATAAGAAAAACTCCCTTCAAAACAGTATGTTTGGTAATACGTAATCCTACATTTTTGTGTTTACTAAAAGTTGAAATGATTACTCCTCTTACCAAAACGAAATTGCAGCTGGATATACCACTTAGCCTTGCAAGTGCTGCTTAAGTATGCGTTTTTAGTGTCAGAATAATTCATCCGCGCCGTCATTGTTTTTTTTGTGGTTTATCGTAACTATTCGCATGTTTCGGCTTGCAAAGTGGCAACGTTTGCCCTTTAATTGAGTTGTTAACAAAGGAATAACATTTCTAAGTAATGTTGGTTAGCTTAATTCGTAAGGAAAACAAAAATCCAATATTGAAATGTAGGCTGATGAAGCAAATACAATCATTTAATGAATTAAACTGACATCATTTAGAAATAATTACGGTAAACGGTTATAGGTAATATCTACCTAAATTCTTCATTACATGTAAATTCTTCATTAAATAATTATGCTTGATCCTACAAATTAATATTTCAATTTACATTCTAAGGATTACACATGAATAACACACTCAAAACAAAAGTCCTGCCTATTGCTTTAGCAATATCCGGTGCGCTATGCACCAATATTGCTGAAGCTCAAGAAAGTGACGACACAGAAGTCATTCAAGTTTCTGGTATTCGAAGCAGTTTAACTGAATCAATGGACTTAAAGAAAAACGCCTCATCTATACAAGACAGCATCGTTGCTGAAGATATAGGTAAGTTTCCAGATCAAAACGTTGCAGAATCATTACAACGTATTTCTGGGGTAATGATTGATAGAACGAATGGTGAAGGTGCAAAAGTTACAGTCCGTGGTTTCGGCCCTAAATTTAACTCTGTCCACCTTAATGATCGTGTTGTTGCTACAACTGATCGAGGACGTGAGTTTGACTTCCAATCTTTACCTTCTGAACTTATTTCTGGTGCTGATGTAGTGAAAGCATCAAGAGCTAATATTGCTGAAGGTAGTTTAGGTGCTTATGTAAATATCAGAACAGCACGACCTTTAGATAAAGTAGGCTTTCAAGCCGCAGGGTCTATTAATGCAAAATACAATGACTTAGCTGAAGAAGTTGATCCTAAAATTTCAGCTATTGTTAGTAATACTTTTGTGGATGACACTGTTGGTGTGTTATTTGGTATTTCTCAATTAGATGTTACCAACCGAATTGACAGCGCAGGCTCTAATCGCTGGGCTTTTTTTGATGCAGCTGACACCGTTTTTGCACCAGGCCCTATTACTGATGAAGCTGGCAATGCCGTCACTAGTGGAAGTATCTGGTTCCCAGGTCGCGCATGGTATTCATTGGATACCGAGTCTAGAAAACGAACAAGTGCTAACTCCACAATACAATGGGCTCAAAACGACAATCTCATTCATACATTTGACGTATTGTATTCAAAATTAGATCGTGAAGCGTTTGGTAATGGGCTTCAAGTTCCTACTCAACGTGATGGATTTACTGATGTTATCGTATCTCAGTACGGTACTGCCTTAGCAGCAACAAAAGCCGCTAGCCCTATTGATGGCCGCTTTCAAGTTGAAGGTCAAGAATCTGAACAAATAGCAACAGGTTTCAATAGTATACTTTTCCATGACGAGTGGACATTTGAGTTCGATTTATCTTACTCGAAAGCTAAAGCAACAGAAAATCGTGGTGCTTATATTCCGCATATCGTTAACGCAAGCGTAGATCAAAGTGTGCTACCGGGCGATCCTGGTTATAGACCGAATCAAGAATTTGGTCTTATTTTAGATGAAGATTATATTCGTTATGACAGTCGCGGTAGTGATGTAATTGCAGTTGAGTCAACACTTGATTGGTCAGATCCCGCATCAATTCGTGCCCACTGGAATGACGTTTCACGTTTTGAAAGAGAAGATGAAATCAAGTCAATTAAATTTGATGTGAATTATCAGATAGACAAGGGCGTTTTTACTTCCATTGATGCTGGTATAGCAATCAGCGAACGTGAAAAATCACAAACAGCATTCCGCATTCCTGAAGGCTGTTATGATGTAGACCAATTTGCAGACGGCGCTGCTGCTCAAGCTGCTAATGCTTTTACCTGTAATTCAGGTATAGATTTAGACGATAATATTTTTTCGATAAATAGTAACAATGGTTTTTTGAGCGATATAGCGGGTGACTTTCCTCGAGACTTTGTATTAATTAACGATTTAAGTGCTTTTACAGATGCTATTGGCCAAATTCGTAAGGAGCCTAATTGGACTGAACCATCAATTCGTCCAAATGAAACAGTTTCAAACACAGAAGACACAGCAGCGCTATATGTTCAACTTAATATGGAAGGTGAGCATTCTTCATTTGACTGGAATGGTAATGTTGGCTTCCGTCAGGTAAAAACTGATGTATCTTCGGTTGGTAATGCTATTGAACTGTTGAGTGTAGTATCAATTTTAGGAGGTTCTGAAGGTGGTTTAATTGAAGGAACCTATACTGACCCAGCATTCTTAACCAAAGAAAATGATTATTCAAACTTCTTGCCTAGCGCTAATGTTAGCCTTGACTTTAAAAATGGTTTCTTCGTAAAAGCAGGTGCTGCTAAGGTTATGACACGTCCATCGATAGAAGATGTAGGTGTAAACCGTTCCTTTAACTACGTACGTTCAACTGATGCTTTCCAAACGGGTGGTAACCCCTTACTTCTACCGTATGAAGCAACTCAGTTTGATCTATCGCTAGAATACTACGCAGAAAATGGTGACGCATATAGTGTCGCATTTTTCCGTAAAGATATTGCAACATACATATCTACGAGTACAGTACAAAGAAATGATCAATTTATCATTGATAAGCTAGATGCTGACGGTAATGTTATACAAGTTCCGCTAGTTGAAACAATTACTGAGAAAAATAATCGCGATGGCGGTACGGTAAACGGAATTGAAATTGCAGGTTTGCATTACTTTGATTACTTACCAGGCTTCCTTAGCGGCTTCGGTATTCAAGCAAACTATACTTACACCGACAGTACCGATGATAATGTTGATACCTTTACCCAAGACGGTGTTACGGCACCGGGCAATGGCCTAGAAGGATTATCTGAAAATGCTTATAATATTATCGCGTTTTACGATAAAGATGCATTTCAAGCACGTATTGCTTATAACTGGCGTGAAAGCTTCTTAGAATTCCGTCAAGGTCCTATTTTAGGAAGTAATGGCATTCCTCAACATGTTGAAGACTATGGTCAATATGACTTTAGTACTTCATATGACATCAATGAAAATTTCATTATTAATGCTGAAGTTATTAACTTAACCGATGAAAGTAACTTACGTTATGCAGACGTAAGAGAACGCGTTGTTAATTTAGCTTATGCTGGTCGTCGTTACCAAGTTGGTATATCAGCTAAATTTTAGATTGAAATAATAATGTTGGGTAGTCAAACAAGCTCTATGTGTTTTCTAGAGCTTGTTTTTATTATAAATAAAAGAGGATGCTAATGTCTAACGAACAGCAAATGAAAACCTTTGTAATTGTAGGGGGAGGAACGGCTGGTTGGATTGCTGCTGCTATTTTATCAAGAGCTTTGTCTCATCTACCATGTAAAATTCAATTAATAGAATCTCCTCATGTTCCAACCATTGGTGTTGGAGAAGCAACCATTCCATCGATTGTAGATATGTTGGAATACTTAAAAATTCCTCTGGCTGAATTTATCTTGAAAACTAATGCAACCTTTAAACTCGGGATCAAGTTTTGTGATTGGCATAAGTTGGGCAGTCATTACTGGCATCCATTTGGCCATGTTGGCAATAAAATAGATGGAAAACCCTTTTATCAACATTGGTTAAAAAACAAATTAAATGGAGGGACATCTGAATTTACTGATTTTTCCCCAGCTATTGCATTAGCTAAACAAAACCGTTTTTTTATTCCCGATCCCAAGAACCCCACTAATTTATCAGCATCCACCTATGCATTACATTTTGATGCAACCTTAGTTGCCGCTTTTTTATCTGAATACTGTCAAAGCAAAAGCGTTCAGCATATTAAAGGGCATATCCAAAATGTTACATTAGATAAGCAAGGTAATATCAGCTGTTTAACGCTTGAAAATGGCGAGCAAGTTGGCGGTGATTTTTTTATAGACTGCAGTGGTCAACAATCACTGTTGTTAGGCAAAGCGTTAAGGATAGGCTATGAGAATTGGCAGCATTATTTACCTGTTAATAAAGCCGTTGCTGCACAATCTAAAGTGTTGAGCCCTTTACCCTCTTTCACAACATCATTTGCACATGAACATGGATGGAGATGGCAAATACCATTACAAAATCGCACAGGCAATGGCTATGTATATTGCGATCAGTATTGCAGTGATCAACAAGCTCAAGAGCTGCTAACAAAAAATGTAGGTGATTTTATAACAGAGCCCAGAATCATTTCATTTACAACGGGTAAGCGACTCAAAATATGGCATAAAAACTGTCTTGCTGTTGGCTTGTCATCAGGGTTTTTAGAGCCATTAGAGTCCACTAGCATTTACTTGATAATGAAAGCCATGCTGAACTTTGTACAAACAATACCAAGTAAAAAATTGCATCAAGCACCTATTGATGAATTTAACCGTAAAATGGATCATGAATATGAATGTATACGTGACTTTATTGTATTGCATTACAGTGAAACCAAACGTACTGATTCGCCTTTTTGGCAATTGTGGCAACATTTAGCAATACCTGATTCCCTCGAAACAAAACTCGACTTATTTCGTTCGCAAGGTCAATTATTTCATGACATTGATGATTTATTTGCCTCAGATAGTTGGTACTCAGTGTATGAAGGAATGGGGGTACGCCCAAACGAATATGACCCGCTTATCGATGCGTCTGATTTTGCTAAAATTCAGCAAGCCCTAATAAGCTCAAAAATAGCACTTGATCAAAATGCTGCTAAAGCCCTTGAACACATGACTTATATTAAAAGAATAAAGTGCTAACCGATAACAATGTAGGCCATTACATGTTTAAAAACATAAAAATCAACTATTTATTATTATTCACTTTATCTTATTCATGGCATGCCACGGCTGATTCAATCAACTATACGCCGAACGATGTTATAAACACATTTGATATACTTGATACGAATAAAAACAAACAGCTAGAGGTGTTTGAATTCAAAGCCAATAATAGGGATATATTCGAACATGTCGATGTAAACCTTGATAACCAACTTTCAAGTAAAGAGTTTAAAGCCCAGGGCAACCGCATGAGTGTTTAATTTTTACACATTTCGCTAAATCCCGCTTTTAAAACAGCCTCTAAGAAGGTTGGTTTCATCCATGCTCGTTTGCGTTTTGCACTGATGCTGCCTTTTGAAGGCTCTGCCCTGAGCATATTTAAAGATAGTTGCCTTAACATTGCCCAATTCTCGGCACCGTTCTGGTGATGAATTTGACAATGATCTTCTCCCAGGGTGACACCTAATACCCAGTGCAAACTATTTTCGATAGACCAATGGGCACGTACGGCTTCAGCTAACGTTTTTTCACTAAGCTCGGCACAGCTAACAGGTAATCAGCTTCTTTTTCTACTATTTGCTGTGCTATCTTTGTTTGGCAGCCCATCGCATCAATGGATACCAGCGCACCTTTTACCTCCAGTAGCTTAATGAGTGCTGGGATGGCGGTAATTTCATTCGATTTTTGTTCGGTTTTAAGCTGTCCCATCACCACTTTGTTGGCACACGCAAACGCATTTACCATGTGAATAGTGGACTGCCTATCACCGCGTTGGTACGAGCTACGTAATGTTTTTCCATCGATGGCGACCACTTCGCCTTCAGTCACCTGATGCACCGCCTGCATCCAATTCATAAAGCATTGCCGGAACTGCTCAGGTTCAATTTTAGAGATAATACGGGCAATGATGTCATCGACCGGCACGCCATCGATAAGAAAACCCTGTTGCTTGAACCAGTCGTGGTGACCTTCAGCGTAATCATAAATCTCAGACCAACCTTCTGCGCCTGCTATCACGCCACAAAGGGTGACGAACAACACATCACACAACGGATAGGTAACTTTAGCGGATTGACGTTGGTCGATAATGGCACTGAAATGAGTCGTAAATGCTTCGAGATACATAAAGGCCTCCACAAAAGGGAGTATAAGATCACAGCTACCCATAAAATCAAAGAATTATCTTAACGAAAAATTCTAATTGTCCAAAAAATGTTCACGATCTCGCCCTGGTATAAGAAAAATGGCTTATCTTTATTACTTTCTATAAAACCTAGGGCGGCTTCATTTAAATGTTGTTGGGCGAAATTATCACGTTTAAAACGTTGGTAACTTGACGCATCATCATAATCAAAATTTTCTAATTTCAAATGGTGCATTTTAAATGGCTTGTTATCTAACTTATGCCATTGAGTATTTCGCCATAAATGGGTGGGTGTATGATTGTGTGCTTGTTTTTGGTCTAGGTAACCAAAGAAATAGTCAAAGCCTTGCCTATTGGGTATGCCAACTGAGTTTGGTCCGCCTAAGCCCCACTTACCAATAACCGCTGTTGTGTAACCTGCATCTTTCATTACTGTAGCTAAAGTCGCGGTGCCGGGTCTTAAAGGGATTTGACCGTATTCTTTTGCGTCATCGAAGCTTCCTCCTAAATCGTAATTGCCGCGAATTTGGGAATTTCCAGTATGCTTTCCAGTCATTAACGATGCGCGAGACGGCGCACATACAGCACTGCCGGCATAAAATTGAGTAAACTTCATACCTTCTTTTGCCATATTATCTAAATTTGGTGTGTTAATAATTTTCTGACCATAGCTACCAAGCTCCCCATGTCTCATATCGTCCACGAGGATAAAAATGACATTGGGTTTTTCAAAACTGTCGCGCTGACTTATGTGGGTTTGATGGCTCACAGTATGACAAGAAGATACAGCGATTGAGGTGGGCATGACTAAGAGCAAGTGCTTAAATTTAAACATTGTTCATCCTTTATTTGACTGGAAGTGGCGTTGCTAATTGTTCCTCAATGGGTTGCTATTAGTAAATTCGAACAAGATTGTCGGGTGGGGTGGTGGCGGGTAAATGCTAAAACGTAACACTTACCCGCAATGCTTATTACGAACCGCTTGTTATGGCAAAATCATCAAACAACACATCGATTGCACCTACTTGACTTGGGCTAACGATTATTTCCCATTTCGGTACGTTTTGGTCGCTTGTTACTGCAGGAAAGTCGATGTTAAATTCAACACGTTTCCAATCGGTACTCGCTGGAATGGTGACTGTGCCAGAAACCGGAGTATCGTTGAAATTTCCAGCCACTGGCGTACCCGCACCTCGTCCGTCACCTGCTACCACCTCATTGATCACGTCAATGCTCGCATTGGTATTATTTTTTACCCAAAACGATATTTTAAATAAACCGCCGTCTATAAAGGCTACACCCAATGCGCGAGCGGTATTCCTATGGTAGGAGTAAAATGCAGCGGGTAATGAACCATCACCCATTACTCTTAAAGCAGCACCACCTTGTTTACCGTTGGTTGCGTCTATTAGAACCGTTGCTGTTGGATCAAGGTTACCATCGTCGCCCACACCGTTTCTAATAAAGGCACTTTTTCTAAATGCATCGATACTGCCGGACCCGTTATTGTAATAAATAGTAAATTCTTCATTTAACAAATTAGGCCCACTAGGAGACAAATCAGCAAAATTACAAGCAAGGTTATCTGCTGTTGTTATGCTTGCGGTTATAATGTCATCGTCGCTGCCAAAGCCCGATAATGAAGCGCTTAAGCTATCGCTTGCATCAAGGGTTAATACACTTAAATACCCAGTTTGAACGGGGCCCGTATTTGGTGTGAAACCGTCTATATCAATCACATCAGTCTGTGAAGCTAAGTTATAAACAAAATCACCAGAAAGAGGCAGTGAATCGTCCACTTTATTTACTTGGGTGACTAAATCGAAAGTGGTGCATTCTGGGATTTCAATCTCTGCGCCAATCGCATCGCCAGCAGGGGTGGTTAATGAGAAGCTTGCTACATTTTTCGGTGGATTAGTTACCGTCACAACAGCGGTTTTTGTTAAGGCGCTATTTTCGAGTGACGTAACCGTTAGCTCTGAGGTACCCAAGGCCAAACCGGTAATCAATCCTTCAGTCGTCACACTAATGTTATCTTGACCACTAGTCACTTCGTAAATAAAACCATGGTCAGCGGCAAAGGTAGGTGTGAAAATAATTTCAGTCGCTATAGTTTCATCTAATCCAACTGATATGTCGGCCAGTTCTATGGCTAATAAAGGATCATCTAACGCGCTAATTGCGATATTAAGTGTCCGTTTATTCGGGTTATTTGCACGTTCTTCGTCGGTGCAGTTAGCCGGATGTTTTGTCATATCTGCGCAGGGGAATAAATAACCGTTATTGATCCAATACGACACCGAATAATTTGCTGTCTCGCCGGTGGTGAGTTGATCTTCAAATGCGGCAGTATCCACAATCAAATCATAGCCGTTTATAACAACTGGATTTGAAATATTGTCAAAACTAAGATCTTTGTTTACCGGTGTAACCGATACTTCAAACGAACTATCCTGTATTAATACATTGCCAGGCGAAGCGCCTAAGTCAACGCCCTGCGATGTAACGCCGTCTAACAGGCCAATAATGACGTAACGTTCGCTGTTAGCCACTAATGTTTCGGCTAAGGCGATATTGACTGTCGCTTCCATTGTAACAGGATCAGTTGCGTCCAATTGATAACCGAAGCCTTCGTCAGATCCACACCCTGAAATGGTGCTTGCTAAAGCGATTAATAGTGCGCTATTGAGCAAGGTTCTATTCATTTTTTTTCTCCGAATTTACATGCTGTTAATCGTAGGCAAACTATATGTTGCCTGTACATGTCTTAATGATTGGTGATTTAGAATGTACCGCGAATACCAAATCTGAATTGTCGACCTGTCTTGTACTCAGATAAAAGTCGACTTGTGGTCACGGTATCAACCATGGCGTTGCCTTCGTCTACGCGTTCACCGTTGATTTCAAAAGCTGTACTGGTTAAGAAACTACGATTAGTAACATCAGTAAGGTTTAGGGCTTGGAAGGTAAATTGGATATTTTTGTTGAATGAATAGCTAGAACTAAAATCTAATCGGGTTGTTGCTTCTAACCAAGATGCTCCAAAACCTGATGCGGTATTTCGATTGATTAGTTGTACCGAGGTATAACGCGCTGCGAGACGCATCATGATGTCATCTTTTTCCCAAAATATTGTGGCATTCGCAGAATGTCTTGGGGTGAAAGGTTGGGGGAGTGGACTAACTACAATACCTGTAGTAGAGGATATTTCTTCATCTGATTTTGAGTCCGCAAAAGTATAATTGAGGCTCGTACCTAAACCAGACCACATATCTGGCAAAAAGTCATAACTTTGCGTGTAGTTAAACTCAAGGCCTTGTGTCACTGCGCCCTTACCATTACGTTTTACATCTAATATTAGTGTGTGACAATTAAATGTCAGCGGGCTACCTAGACCTACATGCACAACCCTATCAGGCATACATTGTGTACCGTCCTCTGGTGTGTTTTCCACGGTTTGGGTCCAAATTGGTAAGCCTGTAAATTCATCTTTTGCTTGCTCGCCGGTAGATTGGTCGATGACGGGTTCAGGGACGATAAGCACATCGTTTAGGCTTTCAACCCCGTCTAAGTCATAATTAGTTCTTAAGTCGGCCCATAGATAGGTCTCAGCAATGCTTTCTGTGAAGTTGGTCATATCCTTACGGAACAGGGCGACAGACAGTAAGCCTGCAGGGTTAAAGTACCATTCCAGAGAAACATCTAAGTTCTTTGACTCAAGTGGTTTCAACCCAACATTATTGATACTTCCTGAACCAAAAGCATTGAACTGACTTTCTACTATGCGGCCACTGGGGCGGGTGTCGTCGAAATTAGGACGGGCCATCGTTTTAGATATAGCAAATCTACCAATAAGGTCATCGTCAAACTTGAAATTTAAATTTAAGCTCGGCAACCATAAACTGTTACTCGCTGAATCGTGATTCAAGACGCTTCGTTGCGCTGCGACAGAGCCCAATTCTTCTCCGTTAACTATGCTGTTGATTACTGTTGAGCGATCAGCCCAGGCTTTTATTGCGCTACCAGTGAACGGGAAGCGACCGTTACGACCGTTCGGGTTGGGCTCATTGGCCAAAATTGCCACAACTTGACCTTGTTCATCGTATTGAACTTGTAAAATTTGATTTTCTGGCGTTTGCAGTTCAGGCGGCACTTGACCGTCAACTAAATCAGATCTGTGATAGTTATAAATCAACAAAGGATCATGACAAGTCCCAGAAGCAGGCAAGTTGGTGGGGGTTTGATTCTGATCACCGTTGGGGTAATCCGGTCTATTATCAGACGTATTAAAGCCACACTCCGGCAAGTCGGTATTGGCCAATTGTCTGTTATACACTAAATCGAAAACATCATAAAAGTTGCTGTTTCCAAGGTATCTAAATTCGCTATAAGCTTGGGCATCTGTCTTGGTTTTAACGTAGCGAATGCCTAGGTTACCTGTGACAAAACCGTCAAAATATTCAAAATTCACCTTTGTGTAAAACGCATTCACTTCTTGTTCAATTTTTCTAGAGCCTGATGGGTCTTGGCGAGAACG
This sequence comes from Paraglaciecola sp. IT1134, assembly GCF_058068185.1. Classification (NCBI taxonomy): domain Bacteria; kingdom Pseudomonadati; phylum Pseudomonadota; class Gammaproteobacteria; order Alteromonadales; family Alteromonadaceae; genus Paraglaciecola; species Paraglaciecola sp. IT1134. The sequence continues at coordinate 1,027,411 of NZ_CM176486.1, forward strand.
AATATCTCGTCCGTCACTACCGTTGCTGGGATTGACAATTTCTAGCGCTTTGAACGGGTCGATATCCCCCCATCCTGATAAGAATGGGGCTCTGTCACTGATAATGCTTTCCATAAAGTCATCAACAGGAAATCCTCTCGGTGTTAAAACGTCTGCTAATGTAATGCTTGACAATCCATTAACGCTAAACGAATCACCATTCTCATCGAGTATTTCTTGACCATCAGTAATAATGTTACGAAGTGAGGATACATCTTTTATGCGATTGGTATATTTTCCACCAAACTCTACGCGAGTGATGCCCAAGTAGTCTACTTCCCAGTCGAAATCTAAGAACGCAGATTTGTTGGTATCCGAATTGGATTCTATGTCTTGGTTAATATTTTGAACCGTGAATAGATTTGTGTCTAATGGATTGGAAAGACTCGGTGCTAATATATCATTCGGATCAGTTGCTCCAGGAGGACCTATTGCTAACCCAGTTCCGACGACCAATTGGCAAGAACCTGAAGAGCAGTCAAGACCTGCTGGTTCTAAACTTGGTACGTTCGGAGAGTTTGATACCAGTGGGACACTGTTAGTGTTGGCCGCTGGTGTCAGTAATATTGTCGCATTGGGTTTAGCGTCGCTGGTTGTTCTTGAGTAACCTAATGTCAAATCAGCACTAAAATTGTCGGTAATGACCTGTTTAATATTCAATGAAGCGATGTTGTTTTCAACTTCTTGACCATCAATTTGTCTGAAAAGACGTGCTCGTGAACGCCGCATTAGGCGTTTTTCTAGAGTATTTGTTTGCTGGTTAACGATCCACCAGTCTTCTTGCGGATCAGTATCTAAATTAGGATCGGTCAGGCCTAACTGCAAATTATAGCGCTGGTTATCGATGTCGATATCTTGTTTTGAGTAATTCAAATCCAGCTGCATTTCTGTGCCATCGAAAGGAATATATTGGATACCCGCTGTTGCGGTCAACCTGTCTCTTTGGTTGGTGGACAGGCTATATTCCCCGCTGCCTGGGGTGATAAATTGCACGTCTTCTGTTATTATCTCACCAGTGACTGAGTCTCGCGCACGCCCTGCTGGGGCAGTATAAACTTGATCATCCCAATCGATAGAAAGCTGATCGACTCGTGTATTTTGGGTTTCATCAGAGATTGTGAAAATAACACCTAAGGTGTCATCAACATATTTGTCAGCAAAGCTCGCAGACAGCTTTCTATTGAAGTCGCCGGAATAGTCGTTGTAACGACCTTGTACCTCAATTGATTTTCTAGGCTTTTTTAGGTTTAGTGGTCGAACGGTTCGCAGTACGATGTTTGCCCCTAATGAGCCTTCATCTTGGTCTGCCGCGGATGTTTTTTGCACGTCAATGGACGACAAAATATCTGAAGAAAAAGAGCTGAGATCAACACTTTGATCGGATGTGGCATTCGCGCCATCACCGCTTAAACCACTCGTCACCGCAACACCATTTATGGAAATTTGGTTCAGTGCAGAACCTGCGCCTCGAACCGAGATTTTAGTGCCTTCACCATCGGTTTCTTGCACGGTTACCCCGGTAACTCGAGATAGCGCGTCGGCAATATTTTGATCGGTAGACTTACCAACATCTTCAGCATGAATTGAGTCAACCACCCCATTTGAGAAGCGTTTTGAATTAATTGATTTAGTTAAGCTCGAACGAAATCCGCCAACTTCAATTACTTCAATATCTTCTTCGCTACTAACATCACTTTCTTCATTTGAGGGCGTACTGTTCTGTTGTTGATTATCTTGGGCTATAGCTGCTCCTGAATATGCGACCGCTAATGATAGCGAGGCGATAACGGCTGCAGATATGACATTTAATTTCAGGTTGTGTGTCATTTGGCTTCTCCGGCTCTAATGCATAACTATGTGTTTAGCGCACATAGAGAATATCTTTTATGCATGTTAACTAAAATCTCATTTAACTTGGGGTTGCGTTGTCCTAAATAATATTAGTTTGTTTCATTAAATAAAGCCAACACTTTTTATTTACAATCGATTTACATAGGCCGACAAAAGGTTTATGGAACTTGATTTATTTGTAAGTTAATGTATTTGAGGGTTTTTATAATTATCATTTCAATTTAACTTAATTTTCATTAATTAGTTCCTCATTTTTTTTTCATTTTTCAATAGTGGCATCGTTTGCCTAATTTTAATTCTGGGTGTAATCTTACCGACAAGATTTCCCTGTTAGTAACCGAAAATACGGCTTGTGTTTACAGCTATTCTTCCTTAGGTGATATGTAATGAATCCAGTTTTAAACGTAACAAGTAGTAAAATGAAGGCAAGCTTGGTTGTTGGCTTGTGCTTAATTTTTTACTCACTAAATGGGCTTGCTGAGAGTGGCATTGGGACAAAAAAATCATTCAATGAAAACTGGTATTTCGAGAAAGGTGACTCTGTAGGTGCCGAGCATGCGACCTACAACGACGAGGAGTGGAAGCCCGTTACATTGCCTCATGATTGGGCAATAAGCGGTCCGTTTGACAAAAAATACAATGCGCGAAATGGTGGGTTACCGATTTTTGGAACGGCCTGGTACCGAAAGCATTTTGTACTGAAGGATGATGCAAAGAATAAGCGTGTTTCAGTCACTTTTGATGGTGCAATGGATAATTCTACTGTGTACATAAATGGGTATGAAGTGGGTAGCAGACCTTTTGGGTATATCGCGTTTAACTATGACATTACAGAGTTTCTCAATCCGCTGGGTGAGGAAAATACCATAGCTGTTCGATTGTCCCCTGAGAATTTTTCCGCAAGATGGTATTCGGGGGCAGGCCTGTATCGAAATACGTGGATAGAAATCAATGATCCTGTGCATATCAAGCCGTGGGGCACCTTTGTCACCACACCTGTTGTTACTCAAGAGTTGGCTAAAGTTGAACTAAAAACAACCTTAGTTAACGTAAGCGATAATGCTAATACTGCCAAAGTGATCCATTACATTAAGGATGCCAAGGGAAATCTTGTTGCTCAATCCTCTGGCGAATATCGTATGGAGGCACAATCAACTATTACGCCGGGCAGTCAGTTTGACATCATTAATCCCATTTTATGGGACATCAACAATCCTCATTTATATTCCATTAAAAGCGAGGTCTGGAAAAGTGACCGGCTAGTCGACGAATATTCTACGCCGCTGGGGGTTCGCTCTATTGAGTTTAAAGTGGATGATGGTTTCTGGCTAAACGGCAGGCGCGTACAGATTAAAGGGGTATGTTTACACCATGATAATGGTCCGTTAGGCGCAGTCGCTAATCGCAGAGCAATTCAACGTAAATTAGAGATTATGCAAGAGATGGGCGCCAATGCAGTGCGTACATCACATAATCCGCCATCGCCCGAATTAGTCGAACTCGCAAACGAAATGGGGATTTTACTGCAAGTTGAAGCATTTGATATGTGGAAGATAGAAAAGCCCACGATTATCAATGGTTACAACAAGAACTTCGACCAGTGGCATGAGCGAGACTTACGCGACATGGTGATTCAGAACCGAAATAACCCATCCATCATAATGTGGAGTACCGGTAACGAAATCATGGAGCAAAAAGAGAAAGGCGGCTGGAAAGTGACTAAACAGCTTACCGATATCGTAAAAAATGAAGACAAAACGCGCCCGGTAACCGCTGGACTAAGCATGTACCCCGATGCACTGGATAATGGTCTAGCCGATGAGCTTGATATAGTGGGTTTGAACTACAAAGCCTATAAATATGGTGACGTCACCAAAAGAAATAGCGATTGGCTAATCTTGGGGGCTGAAACATCTTCAGTGGTCAGCACCCGAGGTATTTACCACTTTCCGTTAGAAAAATACCGCAAACATGAATCAAATTATGTGACTAGCTACGATCTAGTGACGCCACCTTGGGCTTATATACCCGATCTTGAGTTTGAGAATCTAAAAAATAACCCAAATGTGATGGGGGAGTTTGTTTGGACTGGATTTGATTATTTGGGCGAACCGACACCTTATGGGGGACGGGATCATGGAAACAAAGCATATTGGAATCAAGATTGGCCAGCGAGAAGTTCGTCGTTTGGTGCTGTGGACTTAGTTGGCTTTCCCAAGGATAGATTTTATTTGTATCAAAGTGAATGGACCGAAAAGCCCATGGTGCATGTATTGCCCCATTGGAATTGGGAAAATAAGGTCGGTGACGTTATTCCTATTTTTGTTTATACCAATGCGCAAGAGGTTGAATTGTTCATTAATGGTGAATCTAAAGGCCGTAAAGTGAAAGGTATCGATACCGTTACCTTACCGGTAGATCTTCGGGAAGATAAAGACACTAAATCGTTCGAATCTAAATACCGCTTGCGCTGGGATGAAGCATATCAACCCGGTGAGCTCAAAGTGGTGGCTTACAATGCGGGGAACGTTGTGGCGACTAAAACCATTAAAACAGCATCCTCACCTTACAGTATCGAGTTGACACCTGATCGCACTGATATTAAAGCAGACGGTGTCGACTTGTCTTATATCACTGTCATCGTAAAAGATAAAAACGGTAACCCTGTGCCAAATGCCGATAACAAAATACAGTTTTTTGTTGATGGGCCGGCAACCATTGCGGGTGTCGGTAACGGTGACTCTGCGACAGTCGAGCCGTTCAAGGCTGACTACAGACGGCTTTTCAGCGGTAAAGCGATGTTGATTATTCAGAGCAAAACCGGTGAACCTGGAAACATCAAAATTAGAGCTTACTCAGATCAATTGCGTGATGGAACCACAACAGTGACTAGTCAATAGTGCTTGTGTTAGCCATCGCACAGTTCTGGCAAATGCAAGGTATGGTAAATTTTCTACTTTGCGTTGATTCCCATTTTAAGGGCGCAGCTCTCTAGCTGCTCAATAGATTAAATCTAAGAAAAACGGAAAAATCATAATGAATCTCTCGACTATTGATATCAGTATTTTTGTTATCTATGCCGTTGCGTTACTTGCGCTTGCTCTTTACATTTCGCGTAACGAAAATAAACATGAACGTAATACAGAAGATTATTTTCTCGCGGGTAAATCATTGCCTTGGTGGGCAATTGGCGCGTCATTAATTGCCTCAAACATTTCGGCTGAACAAATCATTGGCATGTCTGGGTCGGGTTACGTTTTGGGTTTAGCTATTGCGTCCTACGAGTGGATGGCAGCTATTACTCTTATTATTGTCGGCAAATATTTTCTGCCGATTTTTTTGAAAAATAATATCTACACCATGCCCCAATACTTAGAGCAACGATTTGATAGTCGCGTTAAAACAATTATGGCGGTCTTCTGGTTAGCGGTTTATGTATTTGTAAATTTGACCGCCGTGTTGTGGTTAGGCGGATTGGCCATCAATACCATTTCAGGTGTGGACCTCGCAACTGGCATGATCTTTCTGGGTTTATTCTCACTTGCTTATTCATCATATGGTGGATTAAAGGCCGTGGCTTATACGGATATTATTCAGGTTGTATTACTGATATTCGGTGGCCTAATGTTGACTTACATTAGCCTAGATTTGGTTTCTGAAGGCAATGGCATGTTCGCCGGTTTTGGCATACTCACTGAAAATTTGCCTGGCAGGTTTGACATGATTTTCAGCTCTGATAACCCACATTATGCTGACTTACCCGGTATCTCTGTGCTTGTTGGGGGAATGTGGGTTATGAATATAAGCTACTGGGGATTCAATCAATATATTATTCAGCGAGCCCTCGCCGCTAAGGACTTAAAAGAAGCCCAAAAAGGTATTGCATTTGCTGCTTATCTTAAGATTTTAGTGCCGTTTTTTGTCGTGCTGCCAGGCATTGCCGCCGTTATTCTTTTCCCTGACTTAAACCGTGCCGATGAGGCTTACCCTAGCTTAATGACATTGATGCCTGTAGGGCTTAAAGGATTGGTATTCGCCGCACTCATAGCAGCCATCGTTTCGTCTTTGGCTTCTATGTGTAATAGCGTATCGACGATTTTCACGATGGATATCTATTCACATATTAAGAAGAATAGAAGCCAAACTCATTATGTCAAAGTGGGCCGGATCGTAAGTGTATTAGCGCTTATTATCGCCATGATCAGTGCCAAACCTTTACTTGGAAATTTCGACCAAGCATTTCAATATATTCAAGAATTCACCGGCTTTTTTACACCGGGAATAGTGGTTATTTTTCTACTGGGTATGTTCTGGAAAAAAATGAATTCTGTCGGGGCAATTTCTGCTGCCCTAAGTTCTGCCGCGCTTTCTTTTTTATTTCGTGCGGCTTTCCCCGAGTTGCCATTCATGGACAGAGTGGGGGTAGTGTTTTTATGCTGCGTGGCAATCGCAGTAGTGTGTTCGCTGGTGACAAAAACACAAAACAGTGAACATGAATCTCAGACCGTCTCGCTAGGTGATGTCAATTTTGAAACGACTGTTTCATACAATATTTTAGCAGCGGGAATCATCGCAATTTTAACTGCATTTTATAGTGCTTGGGGGTAAACAATGAAGGAAATTAAATCGTTCATTAATAAACGCGTCATCTCTAAACTGAGTCTAGTCATCATGGTTTCAGGTAGTTTATTAAGTGGCCACTGCAGTAGTGAACAGGTGGCGATTGATACCAGCCAGAATGATGTTAAAAATCTACCGAATATTCTGTGGATCTATATGGAAGATCAGAACCCTTGGAATAACGCTTGGGGAGATGACACTGTCGATACCCCGAATATTCAAAAGTTGGCAGATTCGGGTGTGATGTTCACCCAAGTCTATCAGCCCGCGCCAGTATGCTCAGCAAGTCGTTCTGCCTTAGTAACAGGCCAGTACCAGACGACGTTAAACCTGCACGATCATCGCTCGTTTCGGTCTGGTTATAATAAGCAGTTTTTACCTGAAGGTTACAAAACGGTACCTGAACTGTTTGTAGAAGCCGGTTATCAGACCTTTAATATTGGCAAGGATGATTATAACTTTAGTTATGATCGCTCGCGTTTATATAATGCACATGATGGTATTGCAGGCTTTCAAGGTGCACAAGATGGCAGTGACTTTGATTGGGCGAATAAGTTAAAAGACAAACCTTTTTTTGGTCAGCTTCAATTGAAAGGTGGCAAGCACACACATTTCGAAGGAAAAAATATCCCGGAAGTTGATCCCAGTGAAATGACCTTGCCACCTTATTATGTGGACAAGCCAGCTACGCGAAAAGAGTGGGCTAAACATTATAAAACGCAGGTTGTGTCGGATATCGAATTAGCTGAAATTATCGACACGCTCAAAGCAAACGGCTTGTTAGAAAACACCGCTATTTTCTGGTTCTCTGACCATGGAATGGGCATGTTGAGACATAAGCAAGACTTGTATGACGGGGGTTTAAACGTACCGCTTATCGTCAATTGGCCAGCAGGTGAGCAGCGTCTAAACAAACAGGGTAAGGTCAGAACTGATCTCGTCAGTGGATTAGACATTCCGGCAACAAGCCTCGCATTAGCGGGTATTGACGTGCCAAATAGCTATGAAGGTCATAATTTGTTTGCAGACAAGCTTACACCACGCCAATATGTGATTTCAGCAAAAGATCGCATGGATTTTAGTTTTGATAGAGGCCGCACAGTGCGCTCAGACAACTTTCGTTATATACGTAATTTCCACCCTGAAATTCCTCGTTCGCAACCTCAATTTAGAGATAAGAAACCTTTCAGCATTGAGTTCAAACAAGCATTTGAAGCGGGCACATTGACGCCGGTGCAAGCTGTGTATTTTGCAGTTACTAAGCCGGCTGAAGAATTGTATGATATTGCTAACGATCCGCACCAAATTAACAATTTGGTCGACAATCCCGATTACTCTGAAGTGCTCAAGGAGCATCGACAGGTATTGCTAGATTGGATTGCAAGGACAGACGACAAGGGGGCGTATCCCGAGTCCGACCGAGCGATTAAAGAGACAATCGATCTCTGGGGGAAAAAGTGTGTTAGCTGGCAGTGCGAAAGCTTCAGAAAGCGCCACCCTGACGCAGAGGGTGTGAAAGGGGATGATTATTACGGCAAAATGCCATGGCCTGATTATATGCCAAAGCCTAACAAACCCTATTACGACAAAATCGAACAGCTTTATCGTAAAAGTTATCAATAGTATGCGCTGAATTTAACCTTGCAAACCTTACACGGTTAAAATGCATCGATTTACGATCCTGTAATGACTTAAAGGATCGTAAATTTTTTCTTATACTCACTCCGTTTTCCCCTTCGTCAAGGCATAATTTCGCTACTTCGCAAGATTATTTTACATTATGGGAGTAAGGACACGTTCATTAATGTAAGTATGCACTCACCTAGCACGCAGCCACTGCTACACATCATCATTAAGTCGTTATTTTGCTCTGGGTGTTAGTCGCAGAATAAAACGGTGGTCTTGAGTATTGCGCTGTCTATGCTGCAAACGTTTGAGTTCAATGCGCTAGGCACTTTCTAAGTCTGGTAAACGATGACTTGTTAGAAGCTATTTTTTCGGGCTAAATATTGCATACCATAGCTATTTATTTGATGTATCTAATTGGGGTTTGGTAAGCGAATTTAATGTCTCGGCAAACGCTATGCCTAGGCGAGTTTGTCCTAGGGTGTTGTAGTGAACGTTATCTGAGTGCTTGGGATAGTCATGCCACGATCTATCAGTCAATGTGCTGATAAGAGCAGTGTTGGGAAGCATATTAGTCACTTCGGCCATTGCCGCCCTGACCATATCTGGGCCGCTGGGGTATCGTCCATAAGTTGAATTAATTTGTCCAATGACGAAAGGCATAGTATTCGCTTCCAGTTCACTTCGGTATCCGTTAATGAGCCTGAGTAAGTTAGCTTTGTAGCTACGTGCGGCCACTTCTTTTGCCGCATCGTTTTCACCTTGCATCCAAAGCACTCCTATTATGTTGTACAGCCTTGCGTCTTGCTCTAAACGCGCCAAATTACTTCGAACATTGGTAAGGTGAAGCGTGTACAGCTGCAGATTTTGTTTAACGCTTCCACGCTCTACGTGCTTAGCCTTTTCGGCTGTCCATTGCGGATTCCATGCACCGTACAGCGACGTTCCACCTTGTACCGTCTTGATCAACAGATACTCTCGATCCGGATATTTTTCGGCAAGGGTTAATCCTACGAATAACTCGGGGCCAAATTTTTTGGCAATGCCATATTTATCCTGATGAAACTTAGATACTTCATACGACAAAGGTTGCGGCTTTCTGCCACCCAAACTGACGTTAACGCGTGACGATACCTTTTGTATGCGTTCGATGACGGATGACGTAAGCTCTTCATAGTTTCCTGCGCCGCCCATATTAGATTGGCCAGCGAGTAACACGACTTGAACGGGAGGTTCTGGAGCTTGAGGTGCCCCCGCAGTTTCAAGTGAAAACGTCACTACTAGCAACAGCCCTAATATTTTCGTCATTCTGTGAGACATCTTTTTTCCTATTAGTTGTTCCGAGTGGCTTTGAATAAAAAGCCTATTTATCATCATAAATGGGAAGATTAATTGATTCCTAACACTTAGGTAAATACCTCAAAAAGGAAGAGATGCACGCTGGGAATGTCTCGGGACTGTTGTCCGAATATTTCGTTACACAGCATACTCTGTTGTATGCCGTGTAACGACATTATGGCGGGGTGGTTTATTTACCTAGCTCCGTTAAGAATTTATCCCACCAGATTAGATAATCGTCGGGACTAATATCAGGCGATAATCCTCTTTCTAGCATGGTTTGATTATAATGCTTGGCGAAAAAATCATCCCAATATTGGATTTCTTTAGGGTCTTCATCAACCATGCCCATGTCACTGGTTTGTGTTTGCCACAAACTAAGTTGATTTCTAAGTCGGATGAGTTGCGTTTTATATGCCGGATCAGTTGCTAAATTATTGACTTCATCTGGGTCGTTAACCGTATCGTAAAGTTCTTCCGGTGGGCGGGAATCCGCCATAAATAAGGCCTGTTGCGGGGTCAGTTTACCTTCAGAATGGAGCTTATTCATCAGAGCCATTACTGGATATTGTAAATTTTTATAAGCATTAAAGTCTGTGTAAGGCTTTTCAGGGTAGAAATTCTTTATGTATTTGAATTGATTATCGCGCACGGCTCTTACCCGATCATCTGTCTCATCGCATCTATCTTTATGAGCATATACATAGTCTCTGGTTTCTTTGTGTGGCCCAAACATCACTTTTCCTTCAATATATTGGGGCACCTTTATTCCTGCCAAGTCCATACTAGTAGGCATTATATCGATGAGGCTCACTAACGTATCGTTGCTTTGATTTGCTGGTATTCCTTTACCCCATACGATAAGTGGTACGCGTAAACCGCCATCATATAACCATTGTTTATCGCGCAGCATGGCTCTGCCATGATCACCAAAAATAAATACTATGCTGTTATCAAGTACACCGGCTTCCTCTAGTTCATCAAATAATCGACCTACTTTTTTATCAACCGTTTGCACGGTTTCCAAATAAAGTGCCCAATCACGCCTTGTGATATCGTGATCTGGATAATAGCTTGGTAATTTAACGTCTTTTGGATTGATGGGATCATCAGGGTCGGCTATAAATGTTCGATGTGTCTCACTATAATTAATTTGGGTAAAAAAGGGTTTATCAGCATATTTTTCTTGGTAGGTTTTCCAGGCTGATTTATCTAAAATTTTAGTGTCAATGGGAGCGTGAGTATAAGCTCCTCCCGAATATTTTACCTCACCGTCTTGGGCATCAAATGCGTTCACCGTAGGTGTGAAATTAAAATCTGTTTTTTGCTTTGGTCCCATTAACAAGCTTACATAACCTGCGTCACGCATATATTCGGATACCATTCTCACATCTTTTGGCAAAGTGTAGTTATCGCTTAAGTGACTTCTATGGTGCTGTGCGCCAATACTAGTGGCATGCATACCGGTAAAAATTGCTGAGCGTGCGGTAGAGCAAACAGCCGCGGTGGCAAAGGCGTTGGTATAGCTAACGCCCTCACTAGCTATTCTATCTAGGTTGGGGGTTTTTACTGCCGGGGTGCCGTTGTAGGCTAAATCTAATGAAATATCTTCCAATACCACCCAGATGATATTCGGTTGCGTAGCCGACGGATGAGTCGACTTCATGTTAGAGGCCCCTTCGGTTGCCGAAGAAGTATTTGAGATCAGTAAAGATAATAGGATAAGAACATATTTAGTTGATTTCACTTGTTGCTGCTCCTGATTCTAAGCGGGTCTGGCGTGCTTCTATGCTTCGCATTATTTGCTCCATTTCGTTTACCTGTTGCGGAAGTTTCTTGGCAAGGTTCGTGTTTTCATGAATATCAGATACTAAGTTGAATAGTTGAGGCGTGTTCATTGTACCGGGATCAATGTTTTTCTTTTTTACGACGAAGCCGGCATTTTTATCTGTAGCTCGTATGTATTTATAGCTTCCGTTTCGCAGTGAGAGGGTATGGGGGGTTTCTTCTATTAGCGTTTTTCTTGCGGGTAAGTTCGGGTTAAACATTGCGGCCAAATAGTTTTCGCTATCAATGGCTTCTTTTTCATCAAGCGTTAAACCGAGTAGGTCGGCGATAGAAGCATAAATATCGATTTGGCTTATTAGTGAATCACTCACCCCTGCGCTGATTTTAGATGGATAATGTACAATGAACGGAACGCGTGTTCCCGCTTCATATGCACTGTATTTACCACCTTTAAAAGGACCATTGGCTTTGTGTTCACCGATTAACGCTAATGCGTCGTCATCGTAGCCATCGGTCAGCACCGCACCGTTATCAGAGGTAAATATAATAAGGGTATTATTTAATAGGTTATTCGCTTTTAAATGTTCAACAACTTGGCCGGTAATCCAATCCATTTGCACAATGGCATCACCACGCACGCCCATAGTCGTCGCGCCTTTAAATCTATCATTCGGTAAGCGAGGAACATGAATGTCATGAAATGAAAAGAATAAGAAAAAGGGGCTGTTTTTGTTATCCGAAATAAAGGTATTGGCCTTTTTAGTGGTTACTGTAGAAAAGTCTTCATCTATCCATTCAGCTGACTTTCCTCCCGCCATCCAGCCTATTCGACTCACACCGTTGATAATGGTTTGACTATGTTGAGTATCTGCTTGCTGACGTAATAAGTCAGGGCGCTCATAGCCTGTCGGTCTGTTACCGATTTTCTTGTCGTAATTAACATAAAGAGGATCATTCTCATCTAGGTTCACGACGTTATGATTTTCCAGATATACGGAAGGCACCCGGTCACCCGTTGCAGGGATTAAAAAGCTGTAGTCAAAACCAATTTCTAAAGGACCGGGTTTAACGTCCGTGTTCCAATCCACCGGGGCCGTATCGGCGCCTAAACCAAGATGCCACTTACCTACGACGCCCGTTGTATAGCCGGCTTTTTTTAATAATTTGGGTAAGGTGGGTTGGTCGGGCGAAATGACCATAGCTGCGTCGCCCTTTAATATTCGTATGTTTTTTCTAAAGGCATGTTCACCTGTTAACAGCGAGTATCTAGAAGGTGTGCAAGTCGCTGCTGAACTATGGGCGTCGGTAAACTTGATCCCATTAGCGGCCAACTTGTCGACATGTGGGGTTGTGACACTTTTTGCGCCATAGGCGCTTACGTCTCCGTAGCCTAGATCATCAACATAAAATATGACGATGTTTGGTTTGGGTACTTCCTCAATGTGTGTCAGGATATCTGCAAATGCGTTTGAGCAAACGCTTAGCACTGCAATGCCAGATAGGATAAAAAATAATTTTTTCATTTCGGTAATTCAATCCAGTTAAGTCACCCGTTTTGATTGTGACCAAGGCGAAACATATTTATTCATTCACATTACCACTACTCTTACTTGGGGTAAATCGTTGTCCTCATTGTTAACCATATTTATTTACATCCTAATTTCTATCAAAATACTTCAATTAACTGATTTAAATTGGTTTTATCTATATTTGGAAATTCGACAATAATAAAATGTTAATTATTTTTGTATTCAAACTGGCAGTATGTGATTTTTTATGTGATATTTGGGGTATCGTTGTCCCTTGTCTGTGAACTAGACTCGCCCGCAATTCGTTAAAGAGGAATTATGAACATAAAACGTATTTTATTGGTTGGTGGCGCATTATTCGCGTCTGTTATGGGGTTATCAAGTTGCTCAAATCCTGATAGAGAAATTACGACTGACACTCAAACGAATGATGTGACGAGTGAAAAGCGCCCAAACGTCGTTATTTTCTATGTCGATGACCTAGGGTATGGCGATATAAGTAGTTATGGTATGACTGCCATAGAAACACCAAATGTGGACGCTTTAGCTGCTGAGGGCATTAAATTTACTGATGCTCATAGTACTGCTGCCACATGCACTCCCTCAAGATATTCAATGTTGACGGGGCAGTATGCCTTTAGAAGCAATGCGGCGATTTTACCCGGCGATGCCCCCCTTATCATTGACCATACTAAGCCAACACTCCCTAAAATGTTTCAGCGAGCCGGTTATACAACGGGCGTAGTAGGTAAGTGGCACCTAGGACTTGGCGATGGTTTTGTTGATTGGAACAAAGATGTTAAGCCGGGGCCCATTGAATTAGGGTTTGATTACAGCTTTTTGATGCCTGCTACGGGCGACCGAGTACCTACCGTATTTCTAGAAAATCATAACGTGGTTAACTTAGACCCCAATGATCCCATAACCGTTAGCTATGAAAAAAGAATTGGGCATAGGCCTGTGGGAACAGAATCTCCAGAGACTCTTAAGCAAACCGCTGATCTGCAACATAGTGCAACCGTTGTGAACGGTATTAGTCGTATCGGCTGGATGGCAGGAGGTAAATCGGCCGAGTGGGTAGATGAAGATATTCCGCTGGTGTTTACAGACAAAGCTATTTCGTTTATTCAGGAAAATAAAGACCAGCCCTTTATGTTGTACTTTCCGTTTCATGATATTCATGTTCCTCGAGTGCCAAACAACATGTTTGCCGGTAAATCCGGTATGGGGCCAAGAGGCGACGCGATTTTACAAATGGATTGGATGACAGGGCGTATTGTTGACGAACTTAAAAAACAGGGTCTATACGACAACACGTTGATAGTATTCTCAAGTGATAATGGCCCAGTAATGGATGACGGCTACAATGACCAAGCCGAAGAGTTGCGGGGCGATCATGATCCTGCTGGTGGATTTAAAGGTGGCAAATACAGTGCTTATGAAGCGGGCACACGTGTTCCTATGATTGTTACTTATCCAAACGGCTTGATTCAAAATGGTGAAAGCGATGCGTTGCTCAGTCATATTGATTTATACGCCTCATTTGCTGAGTTAATTGGCGCGAAGTTAGAAAAAGGCGCAGCATTTGACAGTGTCAACGTACTACCGGCGTTACTGGACAGCCGTGCAAGTGCGCGAAAGGAAATGCTCGAGGAGTCCTTTACCTTGGCACTTAGAAACGGTGATTGGAAATACATAGAGCCGTTTAATGGCCAAACACCTGATTGGTTAGTGAACAAAACAGCTATAGCTAATGGTCTGCAAACGTCAGCGCAACTTTTTGATTTATCGAAGGACAAATTTGAACAAAATAATGTAGCCGAGCAATATCCCGAATTGGTGGCTAAATTTCAAGCTCGTTTAAATGCAATCAAAAAGTAATAGAAGACTTAAGCGTACTGGTCTTTGTAATATCTGAAAATCAGCATTTGGATTCGTTACAATGCTTTCACTAGAAGTTCATTGTCGGCACCAAGTGCTGAGATTCGCACTGCTATATTTAAGGTGAAATATTCTATTATCGGTGATGTATAGACAGATGGAACCCTACAAAATAAAAGAAGGTTACACGATCATTTTTAAAAGCAATATTTCCCTGTAGTATCGGCTCTTTAATTTCCCTGACAGTAAAGCGGATAGGTGTAAAGCTATTTGCAATAATGCGTTAGAGAGCGTTTAGGTTCTAGCTAAACAAGACGAATAATTTTGACAAGGATATAAGCAGTTGAACGTGACGACGTGGCATGCAGTACGTACAAAAAAGGTAAAATTTTACGCTTTATTGTTTTCTTTTATGTGGGCTGCACTTTTCAGCGGCTACAGCGCTGCGGCGGATACACGTATTGGCTCTGTTGCTTCGAAAATTGAAGCGCCACATTACGTTGGCGCTCAAGCCTGCCAAAGTTGCCATGAAAGTGAATATGAGCAGTGGCAACAGTCCGATCATTTCAAAGCCATGCAAGAGGCGACCAAAGACAGTGTTTTAGGCGACTTCAAAGATACTGACGTTGAGTTTCACAATATAAAAACGCGCTTTTTTGTCGAAAATGGTCATTACAAAATCACCACCACCAACAAACAAAACAAAGTTGAAAGCTTTGATGTGCCTTACACGTTTGGTTTTTATCCTTTGCAGCAATACTTAGTCGATGTCGGTGAGGGAAAACTGCAAGCGTTTAATATTGCCTGGGACAGTCGTAGCGAAGAAGAGGGCGGTCAGCGCTGGTTTCATTTACAACCGATTGAAAAAATCACCCCAGAGCACCCATTTTTTTGGCAGCGTCATTTTCAAAACTGGAATAGCCGTTGTGCCGATTGCCATACCACAGATTTAAAACGTAATTTTGAACCGAAAACCAATGTATTCAACACCCAATTTAGTGAAGTGAATGTGGCCTGCGAGAGTTGCCACGGCCCCGCAGGGCAGCATATTGAGCTGGCAAAAAGCGATACCTTAACGCCAGAGCGATCGGGGTTTACTCAGGTACTGCCAGCAGTCAAAAATTTTGCCTTTAGTGTGGGCAATCCTATCGCCCATGCCGATGGCAAACCGAATAACAGTGAAATTAACGTCTGTGCTCGCTGTCACTCCTTACGCACACCGCTGAGTCATCCATTTTCTGATGCAGACGCCAAGCGCGCTTCCCACAACCAGAATTATCAAGACAGCCATGATAAAAACGCTGATCATCCGAGCGCTTTGGCTCAAAACGCCAAGCCGCCTCAGCAAAGCTTTGTGGATGACAACCGACTCGAGTGGATCCGCGGCCCGTTTTATCATGCCAACGGCAGCATCAATGAAGAGGTGTTTGTGGCAGGCTCGTTTATGCAAAGCAAGATGCAACATGCCGGCGTAACGTGCTCAAATTGCCATAACGCTCACACAGGGAAAGTGAAAATACAGGGCAACGGCCTGTGCTTGCAATGCCATCAGGCTGAAACCTTTAACAGCCCAAAGCATCATCACCATACCCCGCAAACAGACGGAGCGATGTGCGTGAACTGTCACATGCCTGAAAAAACCTATATGGGCGTAGATGACAGACGGGATCATAGTTTTTTAATTCCTGATCTGAGCTTTAACAACGCAGCAAGTGAGCCGCAAACCTGTTTGGCCTGCCATGACAAAGACGACAAGCATTGGCGAGAAGCCAGTCAAAAAGTATGGGGCAGTAATAGCAAGCACAACGCATGGCAAACTGCTCGTCAACATGTGCAAAATGTTGCACCCCAGGGGTTGGATGAAGCCATAGCGTTTATTCAAAACCCGGATAACAGCCGCTTACGCCAAGCGTCTTTATTGGCTGACTTGAGTCAATATCGCTCCCAGCAAGGGGTAGATATTGCTCTTGAGAGACTTGAAAGTGAAAACACCTTATTGCGCCGAGCAGCCGTTGAGTCTCTTGAAATCCTCAGCCCACAAGCACGTTGGCAGGTGTTGAGTGCAAAACTGAATGAGCCCAGCAAGTCGGTACGTTTCGAAATGGCCAGGTTATTAGTGGATAGCGTGGGGCAGTTGTCACGCGCTGATAAAGCTAAACTGATGCCACTTCTAAATGAATATCGTGACATGCTTGAGCTGAACGCTGATTCCCCTATCACTCAACTGGCCATCGGTCACTTGCATACCAACCTTGGTGATATGGCTTCGGCGGAGCAGGCTTACCAAACCGCTTACAAAATCGAACCCAGTTATATACCGGTGTTAATTCAGATTTCTGAGTTTTACCGCCAGCAAGGTCAAGATGAAAAAGGCGCGGGGTATTTAACGAAGGCACTAAACGTTGAGCCTAACAATGCCCAAGCCAACCATGCACTAGGCTTATTTAAAATTCGCCAGAAACAGTACGGGCAAGCCTTGGCGAACTTAAAAATATCGGCACACAGCGATGAAGCATTGCCGTCTTTTGCTTATATTTATGCGGTTGCCCTTGATCATCAAAGCCACACCAATGTGGCCATCAGTGAATTGGAAAAGGCACATCAGCGCTGGCCAGATGATGCGGATGTGCTAAGTGCACTCATCAGCTATTTAAACAAAACGGGCCAAACGGAAAAAGCGCAGCAATACCAATCTAAGCTGCAAGCGTTGCAACAATAGGGTCAAAGTTGAGCAGAGACGAAGGGATTGATTTATTGTCTTTTAGCGATGCTTTTGACCTCTTTTCGCTTTGCGAGGACAATGGCAAATCACCCCCTAAAATAACGAAGTGGTCATAGTACTAAAAAATATTAGTCAATCTGATGCTAAAACAAATTCGTGTTCTTCTCATTAACACTAAGAAAGCGCACCGTAAGATTATCAACTTTACTCTGTCACAAAAGTCTGTCACATTTGTATTATACGAACTCAACAGTATGGGTTCTGTGGGCTGTAGCGGTGTGGAGGGGATTCTCTCTCCGCCAAATAAAAAAAGCCCCGCTGTTTTTCAGCGGGGCTTTTTTTATTTGCTCAGCGAAGCTGGCAAACCCAACAGACTGAAAGAAGCCTTGATTTTCATCCCTGAATCACGCGGAACCGAGTCATTCTGTTTTAATCTGCGGTGCGATGGGAGCAATGAGTCGAGGGAAAGCAAAACCACGGCTGCGCTGTTTCAAAAAAATGCCAGAGATACACTCCGCAAAAAATTTCATCTAGCCGACTTTATATTCCTAGTTATTTTCCACAGATGCTTATATTACGTGCTCTGTGGAGGCATTGTTGTTATGTTGGCTGTCTTTATAATTGTCTTTGTAATTTCAAGTCAATAGACTGACAGACCTCGCTGGAGCGGGGTCTGTCGTGGTGAGGCTTGTTATCAGACCTGGCGACGACGGCTAAATCCTAACCCCATGAGTCCAAGCCCTAATAGTACCAACGTAGTCGGTTCGGAAACAGTCACCGCATCACCGCCACTACCGCTGAAGCCTTTGCTGCCAAAGTCGTTGCGGCCGGTGTTGTTGTCAAAGGCAGAGCAATCATTGGAGATGGTGTTGGTATCCATAGTCACCGCAGCATTCAGCGCGATGGCCCTGCCGCACAGGATCGATGCAGATGTGTTCAGGGTAACACTCAAATCCGCGATAATGTTTCCTGCAAACACAGTGCTGCTGCCTAGCGTAGCGGAACTACCTACCTGCCAATACACGCCGTAATCTGAGTTACCCGCTCCATTTATCAGATTGACACTGGAAGCACTTGCTGTTGTGAGTGTGCTACCGATCTGAAACACCCAGAGTGCGTCGGCCTTATTTTGGGCATCTAGAAAGAGCTCTCCGGTCAATTGTGCCATTGAGGAAAATGAATAGACCCCTGGGGTCAGCGCATTTGAACTGTCGTAATCGCCCAGATCAATGCCACTCAAGTCGCTGGTGGCAGACAGACCTGAAAGCGCATTATATGCTTTGAGGGCGTCAATCTTAGCCTGCTGGGCGGCGCCGTCCGTTAGGTGCTCTGCTCCAGTTAGTGTGACGCTCTCTCCGCCGGTGTAGGAAGTGCCCGGGTAAAGACCCAGATCACCCCAGAGGGTGGTCGAACCGGTATTGGTTACCGTCGAGTCACCTAAAACGGCAAAGTTCTCTGCCGAACCCAGAATGGGCGCTGCCATTACCGGAGAGGCGACGCAAAACATACCCATTACCGCCAATGCCGCCGCCGACGACTTTATCCGCCCGCTGTCATTACTTCTTGTCAGCATAGTAGTAAGAAGGTGTGCTGTTAACTCTATGGTTTGACTGCAATATTCGTTAATTTTTTTCATTTTTATTCCACTAATTATCACTGCACAAAAATATTGTGCTGTGATTGGTTGGCAACAAAAGACATTCTTTTGCCGAAAGATTAGGCTCTCTTATGCGGACTTAACGGACGATGCTGAGCACGGTGGCGGAGACAAAGGCATTAAGGTTTAACGTAAGTATATGACTAACCTAATTGCATTTTTTATGACCAGCTGTAAAGCTTTCTACTATCTCGCTCAATGCATAATTTAAGCCATAAAATATAACTAACTGTTTATGTTGAAAAATATTTAATTTAATCTAAATTTTAATGGGAGTAGAAAGCGGTGGTGTAAAAAAAACTGACATTTCAATGTTCATGAGTCGGTTACCAGATTCATTATAGGATAAAACCAATATTTCAAGCATAACCTGGGTTCCAAGTTAGATATTGCTTACTGATATTGCAATTAAGCGTTGACTTGATCGCAAACGCCGCCGTTTCCGTACTGATAATTATGCTTAGGCTAAACAAAACGAAGACAGTAAAGTGCAGCATCTAACTAAATACGAACTGGCCAATATGGCAGCCCAATACCGGGCACAATTGATTAACAGCTTATCGGGATCCACAATAGTGCTGGCCAAACCAACTTTGCTATATTCAGCTCAGTTGCCCACCTTGGAGCGAATTTATAATACATATATGGAGGGCCCACTCCCGTTAAGGCAATGTTAAACTGAGCCACCTGCATGAGGCTTTTTTGTTTGCCCTGCGAAGCTGGCAAACCCGTCCACTTGAAAAATAGTGGAGCCACCCTGACTAAGGGAAAGGGTGGCAAGGGCGCCACTGATTAACGGTGGGGTGTTGTATGCCATAGGAAGTTGGCAATACACAGCGAAAGCGAACCTGTTGCGACAGTGTCGGTGGGTTAGCGTGCAAAACAGCGCGATACCCGATACCCAATCAGACCAACATTGTGTTTGAGGGTGGGATGGCCAACAGGGAGTCATTACAAGGTTACCACAACAGTAACTGGGGAAGCCTGGTATTGTTTCCAGTGCGACTGGAATTCTATATTCAAGAAGTGATTTAAGATATAGATTGGTGTGAATTGGCAGATGAGCCGTATACGAGATCCGAACGTACGGCTCTGTGAGAGGGATGAGGCAGTAACGCCTCACTCTACTCGATATTTCCCGAGACGGGAGAACTTGATTTGAACTCTGTAGTTCGACAAAAGTTTCGGGAAAACTTTTGAACATGCGTAGCATGGCTTACGAAATAGGCGAGGGCATGGATAGCCCAAGTACTAAATGTCTGGAACATTTAGCACCGCCGAAGGCGCCCGCAGGGGCATGCACATGTATGCGCTTGAGTGAATCTCTCTCGGGGCATGGCAATCAGCTGTGTCCAATTAGTGCACCAAATCAGCGGGGCTTTTTTATTTCTCTGTATCGTCCTGTTAATCACTGACTCTTGGTATCACACCACTGTTTGGGGTCTAACAAATAACACTGTTTAAATTGTTCGTATAGTTGAGGATGTTGGCGCTCCAGCTGATGTGGTTTCTCAAAAAATGTTTCAGACACTACGGCAAAAAATTCGGCAGGGGAGGTCGCGCCATAGCTGTCAACTACATCGTCAACGCCATCCGCCAGCTTCTGTTGTTGCACGCTAAACTCGGCACCTAATACCTCTGACCACTGTTTATATTGCTCTGCAGTAGGTAATAAGGGCAGACCATCCATTGCCGCATTTTCTTCATCTAATTTATGGGCAAATTCATGCATCACCACATTGTGACCATCACGACTGTCTCTTGCCCCTTGGAGTACGTGATCCCAAGCCAGTACTATTGGACCTCGTTGCCAGGACTCTCCCGCCCTGGCAGTGGTACCGGTAATTTGTAACATGCCTTCCATTCGAGTACTGCTGGCCACATAGGTATCGGGATATACCAATATGCTGCGAAAACCAGGATAATAATTGCCAGGGCGGTTAAGGATCAACAAACAAGCCTGAGCGGCAATTAATATTCTGATTGTGTCGGTTATTTCGAGGCCATTTCGACCAATGATGTCCTTTTCATTTAAAAATACCTGAATATGGCCAGCTAACTTAAGTTGTAACTCATTGGGTAAACGCAAATACAACGGAAATTCAGTTTGCAATATACCCAAGTACTCGGGCGCTAATGGCTGCGCCCTTAATTGACAGCGTTTTAATTCACGCTGTTTTGCCTTGCGTTTATCCAGGTAAAACCAAGTCACCCAGACCAAAATGGGTAAACTCAGTAAAAAATATATCAGGCTTTGGCGCATAGAGGTTCTGGCGGTAATTTAAGGTCAGGCACTAGCTTATCAAGTTATGATATTGGGGGCTTGAAGAAGTTAATTTTATATACGAATGTTCGCGTTACGCAGCGTGCTTGAGTTACAGAAGTTAAATCTACGATTATTTTGGCTGGATGATTACACGACGTGCTTTGTAGGGGCACCGTTCTTAACGCGGCTGTCTTTGACTTGGTATTGCGGGGGTATCATCAGGTAAATAATTTTCTGAAAAGATCGAGGTCGGAGCTAAAGGGTACGGCTCTATCTAGTCGCTCGTTCAAATATTCTTTGAGTATTTTTAGGTTAGTGATGTCATTAACCATTGCCAGGCAGTCTTCTGAAATTTCTTGCCGTTCAGTAATCATAGACTTAATATTTTGTGCGGTGGCTTTTTTACTACGCCCCGATAATTGTTGCCACACCATGCCTTCTGGTGTGATCGGTGATGACATTTGATAGTGTTCACGTTCCAATAACTTTGCACGTTGGTGCAGTAACTTTTCTATGGCTCGCAGCGTAGAATCATCAAAACTGAAGTCGGTGTCGTCGCAATGTTGTTGATACATTAATAATAAGGCAAAGGCATCGTTGGCTTTGCGTGCTGCTGATAGTTGTTGCATCAGTTCATGTTTTTCGGCTTTTTTCTCATTATCGATTTCTTTATCAGGATGGAACTTGGCGGCTAAACGTTTATAAATTTTGTTCAGTTCGCTGCGTTTAAACAGCTTATCCAGTGCTAGCTGTTCACGTTTGCTATGGCCAGTCGGGTCGGCGTGAGCAAAGGGCTCATCCTGCCCATCATAGCCCTCACTGTCTTGGTCAACAAACATCAACTCTTCATCTTCCAACTGTTGATGCATGCGGTCGACGTATTGTTGCAACTCACCGGGATCTTTGGCAACTTTGCTGAGTTCCTCGTCGGTAAGTTTCAGATCGCCACCAAACAAATCTTCTAACATCAGCGCTAGCTGTTGCAGGTTTTCTGCATTTTCTTCAAAGGGATTTCTGTCAGTTAATATTAATAATTGTTGTTGCAACGTGTCTCGCAAGTTTTCTATATCAATATTTTTGGCAAAGGGATTGGATTCAATAAAATTCAGTTCTTGATTGATCCAATCCAATAGCTCCTCGCGGTGCATTTCACTCAAAGATTTACGTGATACAAAAGGTAGCAAAGTGGTGATTAAGGCTTGTACCTGAGTACACATCTCTTGCTCGTAGGGCAGTACCTGCGACTGAAACTCTTGATATAGCTGCGTTAATTTGTTCTTCTTGGTGTTGTTCTTTTTATGGCTCTTTTCAATTTTTAGCCAAAGTTTTTTGATTGAAGTAACAAGTGTTGAGTCGCCAGGGTTGTCTGTTTGTTTGGTTGTTACTAAATGTATAGCCAAAATGCTCCCACCTTTTTAAGAGTAAATAGAAGTGATAATAGTGCGAATAAAAGGTGGCAATGGCAGCTTAGCTGCCTCTTCAAGATGATATTGCCAAGTGTTTTGATATAGTGATTTTACCATCTGAACCTTCTGCTTGGAAGCCAATTGCCCCCGCAGATTCTGCCCCCCAAAGATTCTTAGGCTAGTCCGCCTGCACATCAACCACGATGCGGCCGCGCACTTTACCTGCTAATAGCTGGCTTGCGGTTGCTACTACTGTGTCTAGTTTGATTTCCTTGGCGATGTTGTCAAACACACTTGGCTCAATGATCTCGCCCAAGCGTTGCCATGCTTCTTTTCTGTCGGCAATGGGCCGCATAACACTGTCGATGCCCGCTAGGGTCACACCGCGTAAAATAAAGGGCGCAACCGTTGCAGGGAAATCCATACCCTGGGCTAAACCGCAGGTGGCTACTGTACCGCCATATTTTGTGCTGGCACACACATTGACCAAGGTGTGGCTACCAACAGAATCGATTGCCCCAGCCCAGCGCTCTTTGGCTAATGGTTTGCCGGGCTTTGATAACGTATCCCGGTGAATGACTTCACTGGCACCGAGTGATTGCAAGTAGCTGGCTTCTTCTATTCGTCCGGTTGAGGCAACCACGGTGTAACCCAGTTTAGCGAGTATCGAAATCGCAAAACTGCCAACACCGCCATTGGCGCCCGTAACCAGAATTTCGCCTTTGTCAGGCGTGACGCCGTTTTTCTCAAGTGCGATCACGCATAACATAGCCGTATAACCAGCGGTACCGATGATCATAGATTGTTTTGGCGTGAACGCCGTGGGCAAAGGGATGAGCCAATCACTTTTTAAGCGTGCTTTTTGGGCTAATCCGCCGCAGTGGGTTTCACCTACGCCAAATCCATTTTGGATCACCACATCGCCAATGTGGAACTGACTGCTCTGGCTTTGCTCGACTATGCCTACTAAATCGATCCCTGGGATCATAGGAAACGCGCGAACAACTGGGGCTGTACCGGTTATGGCAAGGCCATCTTTGTAATTCAGCGTACTGTATAAGACGTTTACGGTGACATCGCCCTCAGGCAGAATGTTATCGTTAATGTCTTGCAGCGCAGCGTGATACCCTTGCTCGTCTTTATTAATTAAAATGCCTTTGAACATATCCTCTCCAATTTAGACCGGTCGTCTATTATTAGTTAAAAAATTTTTACTTAGGTAACGTTTGTAAAAAATATTGAATAAAAAGCCGCAATGGCTGGGCGTTTTGAACTAGCTTGGCGCGGCTGACTGCGCCTTCCCAACTGATCCAGAATAACTCGGCTAATTGTCTGCAATCTGCACTGCGTGCCACCTCAGCGCATTCTTGTGCCTCGATTAAGCAGCTTTCGACTCGTTGTTGCCAGCCTACAAATATTGCCGTTAACTGACCACGAAAACCTGATGGCAGCGCATCGACTTCCTGGCCTAAATTACCCACTAAACAGCCACGCTTAAAATCATGTCGTGTCATGCCCTGTCCGGCGTCATCTACAAAGTGCTGGAGTCGCTGAAGAGGGGAGTAGTCAGTATTTAAAAGATGCATATCTAATTTGGCAGAAAAATACGCATCGTAATGAGCAATAACGGTTTCGCCGAAAGCTTCTTTACTGGCAAAGTAATGATAAAAGGAGCCTTTAGGCACACCGACTTTTTTTAAAATTGGCTCGATCCCCGATGAAGCAAAACCGAACTCCGTCAGGTGCTCTAAGCCGCTGCGGATAAGCTCAGCTTTGGTATCGTAGTTTTCGCGAGCCACTTTGGGCGGGCGTCCACGTCTTGGTTTTGTCGCTAAGGTCGTCATGTGATTATATTAGACCGGTCGTCTAGCAAATTGCAATGGTTATTTTTTATGCACCTGATAAATTGCAAAAATCCCACCTTATGCGGCGCGATAAACGCTATATTAAACTAACTAAATGTGATCACCGTTTTACCGCTCTTGATGCTGGGGTGTGCGTCATTGAATGTCGCAGCACTAAAACCGCTAAAGATTTGGGTTGACTTGCTTTTACTGTTTCACAGACCCAGTTGAGCCGTGATTTATGCTCGAACCCTGTTGTAAAATCCGTGCGGTAATAAAGTTGTGTTCTTTTGAGTCTTAAATTTTTAAGCTGGTTGTTTCGATGAATTTACTTGAGTAGCTGATTACTTTGGCTGCCTGTACAGTTATATATAATTCAGCAAATAAAGACTAGGCGCAGCAATGGTAAATCAACACATTGGCGAGTTGATACTGAGCGAGCAACAGATCCAAGATGGTGTATTAAGTGTCGCTCAAAAACTCAACTGCGATTTCCAAAATGCAGTTATTATCACGGTTGTACCCGGTGGTATTATTTTCACGGCGGATTTAGTACGCAAACTCACGTTTGATATTTGCATGGACTACATTTCGTGCCCCCATACACCTGGTGATAGCGTTAATCAATCCGACATTGTGTTCCACGAGAACACTAAGTTAAAGGGGAAGAATGTCATCATGATTGATGATGCTATCGAGTCAGGCGGCACAATGAAACGTCTTGTAGAGTACATATCTAGTCACTATGAGGTTAAGTCGTTATCAATCGCAACGTTGTTTGTTAAGCCTAGTCGCGTTGATATTCCATTCTCTCAATATTATGCATACGAAATGCTTAATGATGATTTATTAGTGGGATATGGTCTTCCTTGGCAAGATAAATATTAGAAATATTTCTTACGTTTCCAAGTTGCTCAAGTAAGTTTGGGTTATTGCCACTGCGCCGAATATGAACGCAGATGTGTAAAATGAAAGTGTGCTGACGAACAATCATATTCACACCGTGTGACGTAGTCGTTCAGGACATTTCGGAGGCAATATGTTGCAGCAATATTATCGTAAATCAGAGCATCAACGGGCACGTAACAAATAGTAGTTACCTAATTTCAGTGAAAGAGGTTCCAGATTGGTTGATTTTACGCATCGAATAGCAACAGTAGCTGATATTGCCGAGATAACCGCACTGATGCGAATCTCAATCCAGGAGAACATGAAGTCATTTCTTTCGCGAGCGGAGATTGAAGCAGCGAAGGACACCATGGGCATTGACTTGACCTTGATTGAAGACCAGACCTATTTCATTATTGAAACGATGCAACATAATCAAAAAATTATAGTGGGTTGCGGAGGCTGGGGAAAACGAAGAACCCTTTATGGCGGTGACCACACCTCTGGACGAGACGATTCTTACAGCGATCCTACGGTTGATGCCGCCCGCGTTCGAGCCATGTATACCCACCCGTCATGGGTTCGCTGCGGGATCGGAACACTTTTGCTTGATATTAGCGAAATGGCTGCCAGGGGGGCCGGATTTAAAACAATTGAACTTGGCGCCACAATACCGGGAGAACCTCTTTATCTTGCTCGAGGGTACAAAGAAGTCGATCGAGATACGCATATCACTACCAACGGTTCCAAAAGTATTGTGATCAAGATGGAAAAGAAGCTGTGATAAAAGGCGTCAACTATACATGTCTTTATATTATTGTTTAGGCCAGCAAAAAACTAACCTGATATAAATAATCGGGGCCAGAGTAAACTTGCTAAGCCATAGCGCTGAACATAAAATACTGACTGTAGATACAAGAGGCACAAGATACAACTGCACCCCCTTTACGCGTTTATTGGTAAGGAGGTGCACCACCAATATTTAATATCTACGCCTTTCTGGCTTCAAGCGTGGCACTGCTTTTGATGTTTTTTCTGGGCGCAAACGCCCGGAATACAAACCATACGAAGGCAAATACACCGACACTGAACACGATATCACCCGGCACCCGCGCCCAAACCAAAGCCTGCATGGTCGGACTTTGAATAAACTCAGCCGAGCGAGCGAAGGAATACCCGTATTCGATGCTCATGTAGGTCTGGAGTACGCCTTGAGGTAACAACGACAGAAATGTCATCATGGCAAGACCGATGTTGAGCGACCAAAATGAAATTTTAAGCAGCTTTTGATTCCACAATCCTGTATTGGTAAGGCCGCGCATGCAGTATAGCGTCAAACCCAATCCGAGCATCCCGTAAACACCAAACAAGGCGGCATGACCATGATTTGCTGTAGTGTTCAGGCCTTGCATATAATACAGCGCAATCGGCGGATTGATCATAAAGCCAAACAGTCCCGCGCCAATCAGGTTCCAAAACAACACGGCGGCAAAGAACATGAAGGGCCAGTGGTAGTTACGCTCCCATTGTACCTCATGTTCGACCTTGTATCGTGTATAGGCCTCAAAGCCGACGACAAGTAAGGGAACCACTTCAAGCGCCGATATCATCGCACCAACAGCAATAACCGAGGTTGGCGTTCCGCTGAAATACAGGTGATGGAACGTGCCGAGTACTCCACCGAACAGGAAGATTATGGTAGCGA
Source organism: Paraglaciecola sp. IT1134 (assembly GCF_058068185.1). NCBI lineage: Bacteria > Pseudomonadati > Pseudomonadota > Gammaproteobacteria > Alteromonadales > Alteromonadaceae > Paraglaciecola > Paraglaciecola sp. IT1134. The sequence goes on from NZ_CM176486.1 coordinate 1,054,571, forward strand.
ATAGCACCATCACCGTCGCCGTTGATGTGCGCAATATGCCCATGCGTACAAATAACAAAGAGATAATGGCAGTGGCAAACACCTCGAAAATGCCTTCAACCCAAAGGTGAACAACCCACCAACGCCAATATTCCATAATCGAAATATGGGTGTGCTGTCCCCACATCAGGCCAGCGGCGTAAAGCAAACCAATTGCAATGGCCGATACAAGCACGAGGTAGATCAGTGACTTTCCGCCTTTTTGCTGCAAGACCGGCCATAATCCTCGAACGACCAGCCCAACCCAGAGAAATAGTCCGATAGTTAGGTAAATCTGCCAGAACCGGCCAAGGTCGACAAATTCATAACCTTGATGCCCAAACCAGAAGTTCATCGTCAGATCGCTAAAGAAACGGTGCACCGCAGCCCATTGTCCCGCAAACGAACCCACGACTATGATCAGCAGGCTGAAAAACAGGAAATTTACACCAAAGCGCTGAAATTTGGGGTCTCGGCCACCCAACATGGGCGCGACATATAGACCTGCGGCAAGCCAAGCGGTTGCGATCCAAAGCACCGCGAGCTGCGTGTGCCATGTGCGCGTAACCGCATAAGGCAGATATTCCGCAAATGGCAGGCCATAAAGACCCTGGCCTTCGACCGCATAATGTGCGGTGACGATACCGAGCAATACCTGGCTCAGAAACATGGCGCAGACGATCCAGAAATATTTTGCAGTTGCCCGCATCGACGGAGTAATAACCGCACTATCTAATATGTCGGCTTTGGCTATGCCCTCTTCGGGCATTATTTGCTGCCGCCAGACATCAAATTGTTTTGCGTAATAAGCGATAAGCGCACCCGCTGCAGCAAGCAGCAGGATAACGGACGCAATACTCCACATTAGAATTTCAGTGGTCGGCTTATTACCCACCAGCGGTTCATGGGGCCAGTTGCTGGTGTAGGTAATGTCCATGCCAGGGCGATTGGTGGTCGCGCCCCACGCGGTCCAAAAATAAAAGGCAGAGAGCTGTTTTGCTTCCGAATTACTGAGCAGACCGTGAAGGGGGAACGCATAATCGCGACGCAGTTCCAGTGACTCATCGTCGCTGCCTTCGTACAGGCTGACATAATGTTTTTGGACTCGCGCTATGGCCTCAGCGCGCAAGTCGCTAACGGTTATCGTGCCCGTTGCAGGATCATAGGTATTGGTGCGCATCTCATTTTGCAGTGCAGCTTTTTGCAAAGCCAAATCCTGCGCCTGTGATAGGCCCGTAATGGGCGTTTGCGTTAGGAGAGCAAGCAGGGTTTCGGCTTCCCGGTGGAGCCAGTCCGCACTCCAGTCGGGGGCGAGATAGCTGCCATGGCCCCAGATAGAGCCTTGTTCCATGCCACCAATGGATTGCCAGACATTTTGGCCTGTTTCGATGTCGTCACGGGTGTAAAGCAACTCGCCGGAAGACGATTTAACGGCTTGTGGTATAGGCGGTGCCTGCTGGTAAATTTCTGCTCCGAGGAACAGCAAAATACCGAACATCACAACCATTCCTGTGATCAGTATTATCCATAAGCGTTTTATGCTAAAAGTCTGTTGATAGGTTTGCATGACATCGTCTTCCTGTGCGTCAAAATAGTTCGTAGGCGTCCACCAAAGAAACCGAAAATTATTGCAATGCTTAAATGCCAGCAAAATCTGGGGTATCCACACTATCTTGCAGAAGACTTGTGCTTGAATTGGAGGGCTGTACCCTAGGGCGATGTAAGTGAGGCGGCTCGATAAAAAAAGCATCAACGCTAATATCGCCCAGGCTACAAGCGGCCCATCAAAAAGCCCTTCACACAGGCAATTATAAAGACCATTCCTGATATAGGCAAAAAATTAACCACCCCCATCGTAATTCCTGGCTAACTTTTATCTTGGAAGACGATAATTCGGTGAACGAATATCGGCCCTAGGTTACCGGAAATATTAAAATGTCAAAGCCAAACCTAAATCAAAAAAGTACGCACTTACATTTTAAATCTGGTAAATATCTTTTAGATAAATGCTTAGTTTAGTTATTATGATCGCTCTTATTTATTTGTCATTTTACCTTTAGGCTATTATGCAACTCATTGAAATTAATAAAGTGCGTTACCGAAAACACTTAAATATTGTAATAGCTGCGTGTGCCGGAGGTTTGGCAATGGCTAGTTTAGCTATTTCACAAACGCTTATTGCTTTATTTCCTGATGAAAGTGGCAGCCATTTCCACTGGAACTTGCTGGGGGTTGTTATTGCAAGTTTGACGATCGGTTGGTTACTTAATCAATACCGTACTCACGATTTTATGACCGAAGTGGTTTACGTTTGGGAGCTCAAACAAACGCTTAATAAAATAAACCGCAGAATGCTTAAACTTAAAGCCGCCGGGCGTGAAGGTAATGCTAATGCTTTATTAGCTATCCAGTACAGTTATGCAGGTTCACGCCTATTATGGCAACTAGACGATAACACTATCCTTATGGATGAGTTAGCTATTGATCAAGCAGAGCTTAATAGCCTGGCCGCACAGTATAATTTAACCCTAAATCCAGATGATTACGACGAGCGTATCTTAAAGCAATTTTAAGGCCTCTAAAAAATGCTAGAAAACTGCGGTAATTAATTGGATAAGAACAAGCTCAAAAGTTAGCTACTCACTCACTGGTTAGTGCGTTACAACAATGAATGCCTAATATGGCGATCGGTGTTGTACCACCCAAACAAATATTGAGTACGGCTTAAAGAATTTATATCTGTAACTATTGCCTAAAATAGGGGGGGTACGCTTAGCCTTTGGCGCCAATAAATCGCAAGTAAATATGTCATTGTCAGGCCTAAAACGCATCCAAAGAAGCCCAGTTAAAAAACTGGGCTGGGTTAAAAAATACTCTGGGTTATTTCTTTGCGCGCTCAGCGAAGGCCTTAATATTGATCTCCGCTACTTTCTCCCAGGCTTCATTAGGCACCAAGACTGACATGGCGTAGTGGGCGATTTTCCAGCTGCCGTTGTCGTTTATCAGCACGCCAGTTCCGCGAAAACGGCCCCGTTTTTTTGACACGGTTATCTCGTCGAACCAGGCTAAGTTTTGCTCCTCTGAGAAATTAACGTTTCGCTCGACGGATCGGTAGGTCCATCCTGTACCACCTGCAAATCGCTCTGCTACGTACTTATCTAAGGATGTGGGCCGCGACCAGCGCTCCCAGTCGTCGGTCCCCATAAATACGCCAGTGTTAGTAAACGAGTTAAGGTATTTATCTAAGTCTGCTTGGTTAGCTGCCTCATGCAACCCATCCAACAGCTGATTTACTTCTATTGTGGCCTGTGTCTTGGTTTGAGCAAACAGGCTCAACGAGCAAAGTAGCCCAATAGCGATGACTACGAGTGAAATTTTCTGCATTATTAACTCCATTTATTCTGTTGAAAAGGCACATGCTATGGCCTGCTGCCCCATGCGTTTAATTGAATAACTTAAAATCCGCCTCTGAATGTCACACCTACGGTGCGCGGCGTGACACGAATGCTCGCGGGTGGGTCAAAGGGTGGGCGGCCAATTGCACGCACAACGCCGTCGTCATCAAACAGGTTATTGGCGAACAGGGATATTTCGTAGTCTGAAAAGCGTACACCTAATCTTAGGTTGGCGATGGTGTACGCATCCATTTTGCGATAATTCGAATTATCTTCACTAAACTCCGTTGAGCGATCGTCTGTGTATTGCACATTCACCCACCCAAACCCTTCTAACTGCGCATTAATTGGTATGGCATACTCTGCAGAAGTTGTGAACGAGGTTTCGGGTACGAAAGGTGCTGCATCCCCTTTTTTCGCATCCAGGTTAGGTACGTCGGCATCAAGGGTGGTATTGATATAGGCGGCACCGGCGGAAAGGGTTAATCCGTCAATGGGTTTTACGGTCACTTCAAGTTCAACGCCCTTGCTGGTGGCATCACCCACATTTTCCTTAAATCCAAAACCACACTCGAAACTACGGCTGGTTTGCATATCACGCCAATCGATATGGAAATAGGTGGCGTTGTAGCTAACCGTACCTTTGGCATCACTGCCTTTTACACCCACTTCGTAGTTCCATATTTCATCTGGGTCGAAGAAGCGGGTATCACCGCCCTCGCGCTCTACTTGGGCCAGCTCGTCAGCACAAACCGATGCCGGAATGGCCCCATTAATCCCACCATAACGAAAGCCTTTGGCGGCCTGGGCATAGACTAAGTTGTCGCGGTTTACATGATAAGCCACATTCAATTTAGGATTGAAGCCATCAACGCTGCCTTTGGGCCGCTCATCGCTATTCGCTTCGCCATTGAATAAGCCCGATTGATAGAACTCGATTTCTTGTTCCCAGTTGAAATAGCGCAGACCGCCGGTAATCGAGAAATCGCCGATATCGTAGTAAAGCTCGCCGAAAAATGCGTAGGTTTTAACGGTTAAATCGTCAAAGCCGTAAAACAAGTGATCATCTGGCGCCCCGAAAGCGGAGGAGGGCACACCTAATATGGCGTCGGCACCTGGCACGGGGAAGGTGTTTTCATAAAACAGGTCTTTTTTGTCGGTATAAGCGCCCACTGTCCATTGTAAATCACTGTCTGTGGTGGAGCTTAAGCGAAGCTCCTGCACAAATACTTCTGAATCGGTTAAATCAACGAGCTCATGGGGCGTGATACCTGGCGGTAGGGCGGTTTCAAACAATAAGTCCAGTGAGCGAGGATTCACGATAGACCGGTCAAAATAAGAGGTGGAGCTGACTAATTCGGCCCATTCTAAATCGTATTTTACGGTTAAGTTTCCCACATCCATTGTGTCGTCATACCCATCGAAAGAAGGGTAATCACGCACGAAAAGAGGCGTTGAATCAATATCTACCGGACGGCCGTTATCCGAGTAGTCATGGTGTAAATAACTCAAGGCAATGCTTAACGCATTGCTTGGAATGTATAAAGCGGATACTTTTGCGCCTTTTGACTTTCCGTCATTAAGATCTTTTTCACCCGTTAGGCTGTTATCTATATAGCCGCCATTATCCAAGTAATAACCACTGACACGCACAGCCAGTTCGTTGTCAATGATAGGTACGTTTACTAACGCCTTGATGGAAGCGTTTTGACTGCCGTGAGCAATGTTTGATGCGCTGGCCTCATATTTACCTTCAAACTCAGACAAATTGGGATCGTTTGACACCATACGTACCGTACCTGTCATTGAGCCCGCTCCAAATAACGTACCCTGTGGGCCGCGAAGCACTTCAACTCGTTTCAGATCAAACAGCGCCAGTTCTGGATTCATGCCACCCATTGAAATAGGTATTTCGTCTAGGTAAATCCCAACCGTTTCTTGGTTTTGGGTGTCGTTATCATTGCCCCCGCCGTTTGCCACGCCGCGAATAGATAAACGTGTGCGCCCAGGGCCATTTTGATAGGCGGTTAGGCTTGGTACCACGCCTAACAAATCAGTGAAATCGCTGGCGCCTAGGTTATTAATCAGATCTTCGCTGACCACATTAATGCTAATTGGCACGTCATTCATTGACTCTGAACGTTTACGAGAGGTAACGATCACCCGTTCATATTGGGTGCTTTGTTCTACTGTAGGGGATGTATTCTGTTGTGCGTTAAGCGCTGTGGAGCTGACAACCGAGGCGACGAGCAGTGCGATACGAGTTCTTGAGAACGTTATGGTGCTGACGGTTTTATGTGGGTGACTCAATGTGTGTGCGTAATCCATGGTGATATGCCCTATTATTGGTCAAGGTTGAGTAACTTTTATTGCTTTTAAAAATGAAAATATCTGAACGAGAGTGGGGTTATACAGAAGCTAATTAGCCAGCAAAAATCGCACAATATCCTAAGTGCCCGGGAGCCGACTAAGCTTTATACTCCTGATCTCAAGTCTTGGAATACTTACTCCTTATACGGTTTTGGTCAATACTAACCTGACACTTTCTTTTCAGATATTTCGTATTTAAAGTTTTAGTGAAGGTAAAATATTTGGGTTCAGAGTCAATATTATACCCCCTGGCCACAAGCGTTAGCATGCTTGCCGCCAGACGTTATTACTTTGGTTCTCTGCAATTATGTTTTTGCTGCATGTAAAGCTGGTCACCGCAGCTTTACAATAACAACAAATCGGGACCAGATTGGGGTGACGCCCAAGTATATCTGGCACAGCTTTGAAAAAACCATATAAAAAACATACATGGGAGTAGTGTGAAAATGTCCTTTGGACAAACTGAGGTGTTTAAACACACCAGTTTGTCGTTAGCTAAATTGTTATGTTTTACAGGGAGTTTTGCGTATGTACTTAAAAATTATTCAATCAATACTTTTAGGGATACTGACTTCACACTTCCGAGTTCTCCTGAAGATAGAAAATGGAACAAAGCTGCGGCTTTGCGCCACTATAAAAAGGTGATATTACAGAACAAGAAGTTGAATACGTGCTCTGAGCCATTGAATACCCATATGCTTTAAAAGAATGGCATGCCGACAAACAGTGGGCTGAAGGGAAAATAAGTACAGCCGAGTTCGAAAAAATAATAAAAGACGCAAAGTATATTGGTAAGGAGAATAATACACCCGGTTCAAGGTAGACGCGCACCACCTTTACTCGACTACTGGTAAGGAGGTGCACCATGAATGTCCATTATTCACATGTGTCTGTTTTCGGGCGTTGGGATGTTTTGCATAGTTTGGTATTAACTATCCAATAGTTACATTTCGTAAAATGCATCCACTAAACCACCTACTTTTACGTCAGAGACTATGGCGTGGCTATTAAGAAGCGCTTCGACAGCGGCTCTGTCTTCTTCTGTGGCATTGCCATAGCGTTCTGATGATGTAACAGAGCCTTCGAATGACTCGCTATCGTTATCCAGACTAATATAGAGTTGTTTTTCATTTACTAATTCTGCAAAGCTGTTAAAGAAAAGCTCGTACTCTTCTTCTGATGCTTCGCTTAACTTACAGCTAAACTCAAAGCCTAAGATAGCCCACTCATCTAAATACAATTTTTTTCGAATACGTCTATTTCTGGTTGTTTTTTCTGACATTATATTACCTGTAAAAGTTAAAAAAGATTAAATCATCACTTCTATCCAGTTTCCAATCATCGAATCTAAGTGGTTTTCGAGCGCATACTAGCAGCTTTTGTAAATTCGTTCTGAAAGAAAAATAACAGGCGTTGGGTGTTGCGCTATAATGCCAAAAATGACCAACTATGTCGTATTAATTTAGCTTTAACTCATCGCCACTTTAACCAAAGATATTCCCATGAATAAAAAAAAGAAATTAACCCAAATACACCAGAAACGAATCAAAGCCGCCAAAGCTAAAGGTAGCGGTAATAAAAAGGCCCCTTACATTTCTAAGGCTGAAAGGGCAAAGCTAGAAGAATCCATAGAGTTGGAAGCTGAAGGTACCCCCAAAGTTTAACTTCATGCCATTTATGCTTTATCCAAGATCAGCGGAGTAGCCAGAGTTGACGTAAATTCTATACTCTCTACACAGGAGCCCACGCTTTAGCATACCAGCCCCAAATACGATGCAATCAACCTGTTATAACCAAGTAACCTTGGTTGCAAAACGTTGCTCGGGTGTTTCCATAGGTATCGGGGGTATTACCCATGTAAACGTGCACGCCGCTTAGATAGAGTCTCATCACACTAGTTTACTCCGTCAGCACCTTTTGCCCTGTTTTCAGGGTTTTTTATGTGTCTGTACACCCCTCATCCGCGCTTTTATTCGAGAATTAATTCATTTTTTAGGGGTAACTACCCATTTCAGATTAAAGCTTCGCCGGTAATAGTGGAGCGGTCTTCATTACTTAGAGTTATTCCCGATGAAATTACTAACTAAAATAAAAACCTTAACCCTAGCCGTATCGTTATCCCTTCCGGCGTCTTACCTTCAGGCAAAAACTTTTGATGCGCAGCTGGCATCTAAAATCGCCCAGGCCGATAGCGAACAACTGCATCAGGTTATCGTTACCTTTGATAATGATGGCGCACCTAATAAAAGCCAATTGCATGCTTTGACTGCCCTGGGGATCAATGCCGGCGTGAGCATGCAAAATCTGCCGATTGTTGGTGTGCTGGCAACTAAATCTCAGGTAGAAGCGGTTTACGCACGCAACGACGTGGTGTCGGTGTGGAACAACGACGAACTAACCTTGGAAAATTTTGAATCAACTAAAATTTCTGGTGCCCGTGACTTACGTGCCGATGGCAATTTGCGCAACAATGGTATTCCCTACTCAGGCCGCGGTGTTGCTGTGGTGGTTAACGACTCAGGCATAGATGGCAATCACGGCGATTTGATGTTTCCTTCTCACGTCAAACAAAATGTGCTTGGCCAAACCAATTTACGCAGTTTCAGCGGTATATTACCGATAACTTATCAAGAAAACGTGTCGAACACCGACATAGGCGGTGGTCACGGTACGCATGTGGCAGGCACGGTAGGCGGCAATGGCGCGATGAGCTCAGGCAAACATACTGGTGTAGCACCAGGCGCGGATATCATTGGCTATGGCTCGGGCGCCGCCCTACTTATACTTGACGCCTTAGGCGGTTTCGATTACGCCTTGACCCATCAGTACCAATATAACATTCGGGTGATTTCGAATTCATTTGGCAATACTGGTGAAATAGGCATGGATTTTAATCCCGATGATCCCACCAATATTGCCACCAAACAATTAGCCGACAACGGCATTATTACCGTGTTTTCCGCCGGCAATTCAGGCTCAGGTGAACATTCGATTACCGGAAACTTTAAAAAAGCCCCATGGGTGATTACCGTTGCCGCAGGAGATAAAAAAGGCCAGTTGGCTGATTTTAGTTCCAGAGGCGTGATTAATGGCCAGCCCAAGGAAGTTGAAATCGATGGTGAAACCTTTATGTGGGAGGACCGCCCAACGATTACTGCCCCTGGCGTAGATGTGATTTCGGCTCGTGCGTCTACCTCCAGTTTAGGCGGGTTAAGTGCGCAAGATGATGCCGACATGATCGAACCGCAAAATCTGGCCTATTATACCGTTTCTAGTGGTACATCCATGGCAGCGCCACATATCTCCGGTGTTGTAGCGTTGATGCTAGAAGCCAATCCCTCACTGCAATGGCAAGACGTTAAACGTATCTTGCAAGAAACCGCTACCCCAATGACCGGCAGAGAAGCCTGGGAAGTAGGCGCTGGGTATGTGAATGTCCATGCTGCGGTCAATGCTATAGTCAATGGCGAGGAGGTGTTTGGCGATACGGTCAAATTGAATCGAGATTTCAACGCTCAAGCGATTGTGGTTGACGGTGATCGTCTAACTTTATCCACCACCTTTATGCCGGTAGGTGATTCACCTGTAACACCCTTTACTGTTGGGGCTGACGTTTCGCTGGTGGTCGCCAAAGCTGTGATTGAAACCGGCTCTGCTTTTGTGTTGGAAGATCCGGCAGGCAATCAGTACGGTTCAGGCATTGGTCTTGAAGGTTTAGGCTCCAGGGTTGGTACAGTGGCACCGGGCATGCCTGGTGAGTGGAAACTATACTCCCGGGGTATTGGTTCTCTCAGTGGACTTTCTGTCGATCCGGCGGGCGTCACCAATGGTGTTGGTGCGCCAAGCACAGTGGATGTTGATATTCGGATGCTGGAAACCATAGGCTATGAGGGACTTGATGATGTTATGGTCCATCCCGCCGGCCCATTTGCCCAGTATGTGGTTAAACGCCAGCTGATGGATTCTACTAAAAGCGGATTTAAACCGGACGCAGATCTTAAACGGGTGCAACTAGCCGATATCCTTACGTTGTCAGCCAGCGTTCGTCAGACCCTCAGTGGTAATCAGTCTGATTATAATGACGTAGATTCCACGCACGCGGCGGCGGTTAATTCCGCCACGTTAGCAGGCGGCATGTTAGCCGATTTAGATAGAACGGATGCGCCGCTGATGTTGGACGATGGTTCATCTATCTTTGGTGGCAACGACAATGTACTCCGTGAGGAACTCGCTTATTCGCTAGTGCAATCAATGGGCTTACAAGCCAATGCCCAATCGTTCGATACCAAACAAGACGTAACCGCCATTGTATTTGGACAAGCGATTAAAGTGATCGATAGCGACACTATCAGTCCTGAATTAAAAGGCTATGTGCAACAAGCGCTGGCGTTAGGATTGCTTAGCGTAACAGTAGAAGTAGAGCAGGGACCTTACGATTTGGAACCTACTTTTGTGGCTTACTTTAATCCGCATTCTGCGATTACCCGTGGTGAAACGGCTGTGGCACTGACCAAGTTAGACTGTCTGCGTTAATCGCCTTAATTTAATCCTAGCAGGTTATTCCAATAGGCCGGCTTTGCCGGCCAATCTTACTAACTCTGCCGAACTGTTGACTTGTAATTTTTTATAGATATTACTGCGATGGTTTTCTGCCGTTTTCAAACTCATGTCTAGTAACTCAGCAATTTTCTTACTGGTATTTCCCGCAGTGACTAAAAAAAACACTTCGCGCTCTCGCCTGGTCAACACGGTGATGGGGTTGACATACTTGGCCTGGGCCAGCGGTGAGTCTTGCTCATTTGTGGGCATCGGAAACACACTTTTACCCGCAGCCACCAACTTGATTGCGGCGATCAATTTTTCGCTCGACGTTTCCTTTAACACATAGCCCAGCGCACCCGCGTCGCGCATCGCCTCAACATATTCCAGTTCATCATGCATGGATAATACTAAGATGCGGCTTTCAGGCCGTTGGGCCAACAGTTTATCAATGGCCACTAAGCCACTCATGCGGGGCATTGAAATATCCATGATCACGAGATCTGGCGCAAGCTTTAACACTTGGTTGATGAGTTCGATCCCGTCACCACATTCACCAATCACGTTGATATCTTTTTCGGCAGTCAATACCTGGATTAACCCCTGACGCATGAGGACATGATCGTCAGCGATCACAATGGAAATACTCATATTGAAACCGTTAAAGTAATTCTCGAACCCTTATCGACCTTAGAATAGATAGTTAAATCCGCATTAAACGCCTGGGCTCTATCTTTCATACTGTTCAGACCAATACCTTTCTCAACCTCTTTATGCGCAAAGCCAAGACCATTGTCAATGATATCCAATCTAATTGTTTGGTGATGGCTGGATAACAGTATGCGTGTTTCTGAAGCCTGGGCATGTTTGATGATGTTTACCAGCGCTTCTTGAGCAATCCTAAAAATCAAGATACTGATATCTTTGGGCAGCACCAGGGTGCAATCAAATTGGCATTCGTAATGGTAATCTTCATGTGCAAATAAGCTTCTGCATAACCATTTAATCGCAGGGATGAGACCTAAGTCGTCCAGGATGGTGGGACTCATTAAACGTGATACCTGTCGAACATCTGACAGGGCCATTTCAGCTAATTGCGCCAGCTCTTGAAATTCGAGTTGAGTAAAGCTGATACTTTGTAAGCGTCTGGTCAAGCCGGTAAGCAGTTGGCCTACGCCATCATGTAATTCACGTGATAGTTTGGCTTTTTCTGATTCTTGCTGCGCCCATAAGCGTTTGGCGAGCAGGTTTAAGTTGTGTTGCTCTTCGTCTAGACGCGCTTGCAACAATGCTTGCTGTCGCTGCACTTGGGCTAATAAATGTTGTGTGTTTTCAGGGTTCAAGGTAAAGCTCCTGATATGACTTGGCCTGCTCCTCAGTCAATTGTTTGATCCACTCTTGCAACAGGTCTTGTTGTTTCAACTGGGCTTTTTGATCTTCGAAAACTTGATAATACAGGTGGTTTCGCCAATATCTTGGATGGGATACAAGTTGTTGGTGCAAAGACGTTCGGGCGCCAACTTGGGATGATTTAATAAACAGTAAATTCATGTATTGTTGGTAGTAAATAGGTTTAACTATTTGCTCTAATCGCCCCATAATTGGGCTGCTGAGCGGCAAGCTCAACCTTTCTTGAATATCCAACAAAATTTTCATTTCGGTGATCACCGGAATATTGGCGGTTTTGATTTTTTCCACAAATTCGATTGGCTCGCTGGATAAAAGCTCAGAGGTCACGACATCATAACTAAACACTAGCCACTTCAATAATGCCTGTTGTTCAATCATAGTGGCCGCTATGGTACTTTGGGCTAAGTCAATCTGTGCACGCAGGCAGGATAAATCTGCTGTTCTCAAACAAATTTCCCCGTGCCACAAATATATCTCCGTCAGGGCTCTGCTGTCGTCAGTCTGTTTGGCAATCTTCTCAGCACTGGCCAGATTTTCCAGGGCATTTTTCAAGGCACCATCGGCAAAGTTCAAAAAGCTATATAACAGTTTATTGATCATCAATTCTTGCTTTTGGCTGGGATCAAGCTGCTGGGAAACTTCGGCTAAATAGCCAGTAGCGGTTAAGCGATCGCCTTTTACCAGACTCAATTGAGCAAGATTCTGCAAGGTCCGTTGCAAGTGAAGTTGTTCATTATTTTTGCTAAATAGCGCTTTTGCCTGCTGCCAATAAATATCCGCCAAAGAATAATCACCGATTAAAAAATGCATATAAGCCACATTGCTCATACTTTGGGCTTGCTCAATGCTCCCCCCTTTGGCCGTGCGGATGTCTAGACCCCGTTTGTAATAGTTCAACGCCCGAGCATACAGCCCTTGCTCCTCATGTAAAAAACCGAGTGTATCGTACACATGTGCTTGTTGAGTCTTATCACCCACGACATCAAGGAGCTGTGATGCCTCCTCCAAGGCAGCTTTGGCCTGAATGAACTGGCCATTTAAAGCATCCAGATTAGCCAAATTGGCTAGGGATTTAACCCGTTCGAGGGGAAATTGTTGTGCGTCGAATATGCCTAGAGCTTCCTGCAAGTACTTTTCGGCGGTGTTATATTCTGCCAGTCGTAAGTAGGCTACGCCAAATGCGTTTAATACCAGGCCTTCTCCGCTCGGATCTTTATTTTTTCTATATAGGACTAAAGCCCGCGTCAACTCATTGTCAATGGCACTTTGGGTTTGTCCTGACAGAATTTTCAGGCGGGCTAACTGAAACCACAATTGCGCATTATTCGGCGTCAATTCAGCTGCTCGGTGATAATCGGCTATGGCTAATTCATAATCGTTTGCCCATTCGTAAATTTCTGCGCGCTTGGCCAATAAATCGGGTCGTTCTGGAAAAGCATCCGTCAATTTTTGTATCGCCTGGCGGGCTAACGGCAGATTGTTACTGATCTCAGCCTCCAGTAGACGACCGCTAAGCAACCAAAAAGGTGACTCGCTGTGCAATGCAAATAGCGTTTGCAGATTATCTTGTGCGGATTGGATGTCACCTTGTTGCCATGCTTGATATGCCGCCCGATACCAGGCCCCGGCTGAGTCGGGAGCGTATCGGGTTAGATTATTATGCATGTTTAGCAAGGCGTCAGGGTCATCAGCATTAAGCCCAGGCGCAAGTGCACTCAATCCTGATAATAGCGATGTGGCTTCAGATTGGTCAAATGGCTGGGATAACTGCAATTCAAATTGCTCAAACATACCTAGGGCAAAGTCAGCTAAATCTTGCTCCAGGGTGTTAGCATTAATGCTGCGGGTTAATTCAACGATGCTGATATCCCCAGGCATTGAATGAATACTCGCGTGGATTAAAAAGTCCTTTGCTTCGATATGATTGATGGTCAGTATTATCATCGCATCCAAGCCAAAAATGGTGGCCAAACTAATCCTGTCTTGAGGCACTGAAACCGGCTGCAAGGCAAGGTTATGGATGATTTCTTGGGTTTGATGACCGCCAATGACGGATAACTGGGGGTTGGTTTGCAGCGGGATTTCAAGTAGTTCAACCAAGCCATTGAGAAGTGGCGAATTACCGTCATGAACGATTGCGATTTGAATCGTGCTGATGGGTAAGGCCCCCGCAGTCGTCGACGACTGCTGCTGTTGCCATAGGATCCACACTATTACACTTAGCAAGATCAACAGCCCTAAGCCAATTACTCCATAGACATGCTTTGGGCTGCTTTTTTGCCCGTGATAAAAGTCATTGGCTTGACTTAAGCTGGGGCGCTTGGCTTGGTTAGGATGGCAAAGCTGGGAGACAAAATTGGCCTGTTTTGCCTGCCACCAACGCCCGCGAAGTGAAAAAGCATCTAGGGGCATATTCGCCAGCATTAATTGAATTATTTTGCCTGCGCTAAACAATTCTGATTGCACACTGGACTGGCCGGCATAGATAACTTCTGGGGCCGAAAAATCGTGGTGACCGCTAGTTTGCAACTTATCGTTTTTAAATTGGCCAATACCAAAATCGATAAGGCGAAGATTATTGTTTTCATCAATTAGAATATTGTCGGGTTTAATGTCCCCATGCTTGATCCCGGATGCCTCACATGCGCTTAACGCACTGAATAATTGCTCGGTCCAAAGACGGTATTCGTTTCTTGAAATCGGTTTTTCGAGTCGCTTGATCAGGGCGACACCCTTAATCAGCTCCATTGTAAAAAAGACCAGCCCTTGATCCTCAAACACATCATGGATACGAATAATATTTTGATGTTGTAAACGACGGGCAATCAGCACTTCATTGCGGATAGAGTCCAGCTTAGACGGATTATCTAGCGAGGTTTCTATTACCTTGATGGCTATATCCGTTTCCAATAATTGATCGTAGGCATGATACACATTACCTTGTGCGCCACTGCCGAGCGGTTCAATTATGTTAAAACGTTGAACCAAAATAGAGTTGTTTGCAAGTTGTGAGGCTGAGCGCAATGGATGGGTTGCCAGATTTATGCTGTTCGCTAGATCTTCTGTGTGATCGGTCAACTAGTCACTCCAGTCGATTTCTCACCAATGTGAGCATTAGTAATTACAAGCTAGAGAGATATTATGTTCTATAGATTGAAATAACAAACGCAATGATAGGATATTGGCAAACGACTCGACAAATTTAATATCAACTTCAGTGAAAAATTGGCGGCCCTGGGTGTTATCAGCATACAAAACACCAATGACATTATGGTCAGACATGATCGGTACACACAAAGCCGCTTGAATGTTGTTGCGCACCACACTGTGTTGCGATGCCAGGCTTGGGTCGTTTTGAATATTGCCGATAGCAAGGGCGCGCTGCTGGTCAATACAACGATGAATAATAGTCTTGCTGCCACTGAAACTGTGATCTGCCATCCATGCTTGAAAGCCCAAACATTGTTGCAGTTGTTTATCTTGGTCGACCAAAATCAGTGCCGCCCGCTCACAACCCAACGTTTGTAGCAAACAATGGCGAGCAGAATCCAGCAACGCGTTACTCGAGGCGCATTGACTAAATTGTTTGGACATTTGCGCAATCTGGTGCTGGCGCCACATCTTCTGATTGTCTAGGGCGGTCAACTGATGGTGGTTAAGCTGCTTAAATTGGCACGATACGGGGCCTAGCTGCAAGATATGCTGAGCCGTTAGCGGCAAACTCGTGATGCGTTTACCTTGGTGGTAACAGCCGGCACTACTGGTATCTTGAAGTGACCAGATGTTGTCGTCGTTAGCGCTCAAGGTGGCATGGGCGCGAGATATTTGTGGATGGTTAATCAATACATCGGCCTGGGTTGACCGGCCAATACTATAGGCATTACCTTCGAATAGAATATGTTCGGCCATCCAACCCGAATCAAGTGAAATGTTAACCTGCATTGGCACGGTAATGTCCTTGTTTAAATTACTACAATAGCAAAATCAAATGACCCTAAGACTGTATCTCAAGGTTTTAAGACGGGTCAGTAACTCACCTTGCATATTGAGTAAATCATTCGAAGAGCGCCACACATTGCTCATCTGGTCGCCTGTTGCGTTTTCGGTGATGTCGATTAAGCTTTCGGTAGCTTCTAGGGCAGCGGTGTAATTGCCCGCCAATAGTGCGTTTTGAAGCGTGTTAAGGCTGGTTTGAATAGACGCCGCTAATATTGGTGTCACCAATTCACTGTGGTCATTAAATAGTTGGTTTAGCTGGGAAAACGTATCCTCTATCATGTCCACATTACTGCGCTCGTCAAGCAAGATCATAAAGTCTGAGAAACTACCAGTGTTACCACGTGCACGGATACTGCCTGCGGAGACCATTGAAGTAATATCTTCGAAACTGTCATTAGCATGGGATCTAAAAAGCCTGGCTGGCATAGAGGCGTTATATGCCACTGACTTGGTATAAATTTCCACCGAGGCTAACCCTTCAAAACCAAATCCACTCATTGCGTTGGGACTGATTGAAATGATCACCGGAAAAGCGGGGATCGCTTTGATACCTGCAGAGGTGAGCCGATTTGTTACCGTGCTCGAGTTTACATCAACCAAGGTGGCGCTAATGTCTATATTGTCAGCGCTTAAGCCGATACTGTTTTCAAATTCCATGATTAAATCAACAGCAATCAACTCGGTGACTTGCAGTTTTGCTTGCAGAATATTGTCATTTATTGAAACTGCAGTAGGAGTAACAGTTTGCGCAATTGATACTTTAGTCAGCATCGCAACAAATAAAAAACCATAAAATTGGCGTAATGTTAGTGGCATAATTTTGCACCTTATTATTGTATACTTTCGAGTCAACTTATCTTATTCAGACCGCTACAGCAATAGCGGCCTGACTTTCGTTACCGACTCCCGGCAACCGGCTACCTATTACTGGTAATAATTAAGATAAAGTCGAGAGGCAAGTTCTGCGTAATGAGCGCGCGACACCGATTGTGCCGGTTCAAAACGTGCTGATAATCTTGGTGCCAAATCAAATGGTCCTTGTTCTATTGAAAACGCCACGTTTATCAGTGATAGATTAATTGCAAGTTGCACATAACCTTTCATCTCATCGGCAATCTGGTCCTGATCGGCCAACACAATCTGCTCACCTTTATAATCAACGATTATGTCGTTAGCCGGGTCAAAGCTGGTTGCTGCATCTTGTACTCCAAGCATTTGCACCAAACTATAGGCCAGGTCTGACTTGCTCATTTTAGCAAATGAGTTCGCCTTGTTATTTGTCGTTAACAGGACCGGGTTTTGATTACGATTGTTATCTTTAAGCGCACCACCTTTAGACGACACCGCCTCTAGGTATGGCTTATCTAATGTGGAAGCGCCGCTCAGTTCTAGTTGGGGTTCATTCAGCAGATCGCGATATTGTCTGACCGCACCACCCATCACCGCATAGCGTGCAAAATCTTTGCGACGTAACACGCTATTCGGAAAGAAGCTATTATTACCCAGTCCGTCCATAAGCCTCTCGCTGACCGCAAATTCAATCGCGCCTTGTTGTGGGTGGCCGCCTATATCGTCTAGTCCGTCGAATCCGTCGCTGACTTCAAACGCGACTGTTACATCAAAAAACTCAGGTGCTCCTGGTCCATTGGTCAAACCAAGGGGATCAGCATCGGTGCCAGATAAAGAGGTTAAGCCATACACATAAATCCCCCAAGTACCCGCCATACCCGGCGCAGAGACTCGCATGTCCTCTGTTAATACTGGAGTGGAAAGGTTACCAAAATACTCGGTACCATCTGGTGCCACTAGGACCAGTTTGGTCAGGTTAGCAAGAGTACTGGTTGAGGCCTTAACAATGACTGTACCTTCAGTAACCTCAAAATACTCCACGGCTGGTTCACCTACTGGTGCATAAAACAACTCTAAGTTTTCTACACGTTCGCTGGTGTAAACACTGGCGTTAGCATTAAACTTTTTATTTTCTAAATTATTAACAGTCACTTTGTGATTCGTATCATAATCTAGCGCCGCGGCCACCGCTGAGCGTGCGTTCGCATAGCCCGCGCCAACCTCCCACCTTTCGTAACCCGGCATGTTGGTGGCAGTTTCTTGCAGTAAACGTTTAATCGTCAGATTGTCGAGACTTGGATTCGCTTCAAGCATTAAAGCGATGATCCCAGACACATGAGGTGTGGCCATAGAAGTACCAGAAATCATGGTGTAAAAGGGCAGATTTTCTGGCTCTATCGCGTCTATATCCGCTTCGCCTCCATTGGCGGCTAAATTGGTCGTCGCGCGGGTAGATACAATATCCACCCCAGGGGCAACGATACTGACTTCATTATTATATTGCCAGGTTGTGCCATCTGGCATAGTAAAATCGCCGCTCTCAGATTTTAAACCGCGAGATGAAAAGTCGGCGAGTTTGCCAAATTTATCCCCAGCACCGACAGATAAACCCCATGGTATTTGTGAGTAGGGATTATTAGTGTCTTCGCCTGAGCCACTGTTGCCCGCAGCAAAAACACTTATTATGCCCAGTTTATGCGCCTTATAGGTAGCCAATGAAACTGGCCCTTTGGGCTCATACTTGCCACTTGATCCCCAAGAGTTGCTAATCACTTTAATTGGGCTGTTGTAGCTATAAACATTGTTAATCGCAAAATCAAAACCGCCAATGGTGTCTAACAGGAATAGTCCGCCGCCAGACCCATAACCGATTATATCTGCGCCAGGTGCTGCACCCACGTACTTTCCGTTGGACATAACACCACTGCCGGCAATCGTGCCAGCCACATGGGTGCCATGGCCTGAGTTGCTGTCGGTGTTAACTTGCCCTTTTAAGCTAGCTCCGTCGGTAATACCAGTTAAGCTAATCACCGATGCGTGGGTCAACCCTTGGACGTTTTCTACCACGGTATCACCAAAAAGCAGATCTTGATGGGCTGCATCAATCCCTGAGTCATTGACCATAACGGTGATGCCTTTACCGGTGAATTTAATCCCGTTGCGTTGTTCGAAATCGGCAGTTTGTAGATCTGCAACACCGGTTATCTGTCTAGCGTCGGCGTTAAAATACTCCATTTTGCGATTCGCAAAAATAGATTGAATATCGGTGAATTTAGCCAGCGCTTCAATTTGTTGTTTAGTGGCTAGCAAACCGATAATGGGCAATGATTTAAATTGCACACCTTGGCTAATCCCAAGAGACAAAATTTGACTTAGCTGTGCCTCTGTTAGCGGGGCTAATTGATTGTAGGTCACCACGGTCATCACCGGTTGAGAATCATTTAACGTGGGTAACGATTGGGCTAATTGATCGCCGATTAACGCGTCGGCATGCGCCGCGCAAGAGAGGCTTAACATGGCGGTAGCAATGGCTGTCAGTGTGCGTTTTTTCATAATAGTGTGCAACCTTGTGAGTTGTTTAAATTAGTTAATGTCACCCTATACTGACCAGTGTTTTGCTGAACGAATATAGGGGGTTCACCCTATATTTCAGTGCAATAACAGAAACTAGTCTAAACCTCTTTTACCTAGGAGAGCCTCAAACCAAAAAATAGACTGGGATATTAAGATTGATAACAATTACTACTTGCTGTGCTCATGCTGTACATTGATTATTTAAACGGATCAATACAGTTCTGGCCACCAAGCGGCTTATGCCGCCAAAGGCCAGAGTCGATACTGCGTGATATATGAAAAGTCACTAAGCTGTGGCCAAATCATTAGTGATTTACGTTTGACGGGGTCCGCGTACCTTTTACTTCAGAGCCTGGGCTGCCTCGATTAGATCCATAGCCCCCTTTGCCTCTCTAGACTCAAGCAACTCGTATGCCTGGCGCAGAGCCTGAATCACTTTTGGGTCTGTGTGTTTAGAGACTGCTAAATAAAAATCTTGCTTCATCTCAGGCAAAGCTATATTAAAGTTAAAGTCTTGCAGAGAACAATTAGCCATAGCGCAATAAGAATCAATCATGATTTTGTTGGCGGGCACTAAGTCCATGCGACCTTTAAATAGATCATCGTAAGTGGCTCATCGTTGGAATTTAGGCGCACCCATCAAGGTATTGATGCCGGTTTAGGGCATTTGAACATTGCGGGTCAAAACATGGCATTTGACGAAGGATTGTTACTTTGGTATGTCGACAATGCGTATAACGATAACTGGGTAGGGGTACATCCAGGTGACAGTTTCTTAGGTGTAGTTGATGCAGACCGCCATACCAATACCTGGAGTGGTAAATCTGCAGCTTCAACCCGTTATCAAATCCATGATGCGGGTCGTAACGTGCCTAACTATGGTTTGAAAATTCGCGTGGTTTCACAAAGTGCGGATAAATCTGTTGGTCAAATCCTTATCTATAAGTAAAAACTCGATGTTTGACTAATACGAGTTAATAAAAAGCGCTGATTATTCAGCGCTTTTTATATGTAACTAACCCCAGCTCTTAGCGCTAAGACGCTTGCGTTGAGCAGGATTACCTCCCTGTTTCCCGCGAGTTTGGCTTGGCAAACCCCCGATTGTTTATTTGCCTATTTTACTTCGGTTTTCTACCATTTATATCCTAGCAAATTAGCATCACTTTGCTTCTGAACCTTGTCTTGCTTTTGTATTTTTAAAGGCCCATAAAACCTCTGTCTTAATTGTTGGGTGACTAGTTAATTAATTGATATGTAGGGATAATAATATATTCTAAATTCTATTTTTGGTGAACTATATACCGCTTTACCCTTCCTTTGATGGTTGACTGCCACAGGGCCAACCCAATGGGCGATTTCTTTGGTTTAGATGACTTGAATACCGAAAATCCTGCCGACGTCTGCGGCATGATAGGCTTCTATAAAGGCTGGATGTCCGATTTCGCCCATTGGTACCAAAATTTGTCTGTGACAAAATCCTTGGCAAATTATTCAGTTGGTTAAGCTGTTTCCTGGATATCCTGAGTTAGGGTGTCCAAAACTTCATATAGTGTAAAACCCACTTCGGCCCTAGATTTACGCTGCATTAATCACTACTTTGGGAAAAGATAATATGAATGTACTGCCCTCTCCCAGGGTTGAGGTAAGTGAGACGCTGCCGTGATGTTTTTCCATCGCGGCTTTAACAATGCTCAAACCAATGCCGGTGCCTTCCCCCCTGCCAACCTTCTGAAATATGTTAAATATTCGTTCAAAGTTGCTTTCTTCTATCCCGATGCCGTTGTCCTGGATACATAACGATACGCTATCATCTCTATCTTGGGTATAAACTCGCAGTATTAATGGGCGCGAAGGGTCTCGATAGCGGACGGCATTGCTAAGTAAATTCATCACACATTGTGACAAGAGCGTTTTATTCGCATTGATTGGGTGTAGCAGTGAGGC
Organism: Paraglaciecola sp. IT1134; assembly: GCF_058068185.1. Lineage (NCBI taxonomy): Bacteria > Pseudomonadati > Pseudomonadota > Gammaproteobacteria > Alteromonadales > Alteromonadaceae > Paraglaciecola > Paraglaciecola sp. IT1134. Next base: position 1,075,669 of record NZ_CM176486.1, read on the forward strand.
AGTGTTGAAGGTCGCTTGAATATTACGATTATGCGGAGCCAGCCTCTGCCATTGATTGTCTATGACGGTCTGGGTATCTATCGCCTCCACATCATGATCCACTTTCATTACGCGGGACAGTGCCAACAAATCATCTAGTAATTCTCCCATGTGTTTGGCGTTATCAGCGATGCGAATAAGACGATGTTGCTGTTTTTCCGAGAGGAGCTGGGAAAGCTCATTATACAAGGTTTGCGAAAACCCGCCTATGGTAACCAGAGGTGCCTTCAAGTCATGGGATACGGTGTACACAAACTGTTCAAGTTGTTCGTTGCGCTCCGTCAATTTGCCTGACAATTCCACTAATTTGGCAAAGGTTTGCTCTCTTTTGCGGTTCGCTTTTTTCAGTTCCAATTGCGCCACAACTTGTTTGGCAATGATTTCAAGCTGCCTCTTTTGCTCATCGGCCAGGTGCGACGGCTTGTTGTCAATGACACAAAGAGTGCCCAGACGTTGCCCTTCCGGTGTGATCAAAGGTGCGCCTGCGTAGAAAATAACCTCGGGCGGACCGGTTACCAGGGGGTTGTCAGAAAAGCGTTCATCATTGCGACTGTCTTCTATTTCAAAGACCGTTTCACTGTGAATGGCATGGGCGCAAAATGCCCATTCCCGTGGTGTCTCGCTAACGGCAAGGCCATGATGTGATTTAAACCATTGTCTTTTGTCATCTATCAACGAAACTAGCGCAATAGGTGTTCCGCATATTGTTGAGGCAAGTTCGGTTAATTGGTCAAATGCTTCCTCCTCCTGGGTATCCAATATTTGATAATCGTAGAGTGCAGCGAGACGCTGAGCTTCATTTGCAGGAATGTCGGAAGAGATCATGTTGGTTTTGTCCTCACTTGGGTAACTAATGGCGCACTTTGGGGGTACTAGCAGCATAGGTTTTGGATTTTAAATATAAAAAACACCGGACTTACAAATTGTCTACATATCGTGGCGCAATGGGGTAAATCGGGTTAAAAGCCAAGGTTTAAAAGAACGCTGACGGAGTTTATGTAACTTCAGGCTTCAGACAAACCCAAAGTGTATTTTAGTGTGCCAAGGCTTGCTCTACTTAGCAATATTTAATACCTAAACGATAAAACATGCAGCCGGGTAGTCTGCGGCTCGTCTATTGCACGAAAACCGTAAATTTCTTTAGCAACTAGATGTAGGTTGCCACCTGCCACAATAAGGTAAGATTCCTTACCTGGCTGCTAAGGCCAGGCATGCATGAAGTTGCAACAATAGGATGTTCGTTTACAATACAGCCACTACAATCAGGTCATTCCCGTTTGTTACTTACTGGTCTGAAGTGACACCATGAATATTTAACACGCATTTTTAGGCAGCAGGATCAGACATTTGAACATTCTTATTATTGAAGATAATCAAGACCATTTTGAGCATATCGAAGATGCTTTGGCTGCCATAAATGAAATTAACGTCAACATTACGCGAGCAGAAACCCTCGCTGTGGGAGTTCACCAGCTTAATAGCGGAAAATTCGATATATGTCTGTTCGATTTACAATTGCCTGATTCGACCGTGGCGCAAACTATTAGCTGGTTAAAGTCTGACAGTCATAATACGCCGATCGTCACCTTAACCTCATTCAACAGCATTGACGTGGCGAGAGATTTGCTGGAGCACGGCATTCAAGACTATTTGCCTAAGAGTGAAATAACCCCGTCGTTGCTCTATCGAACTTGCCGCTATGCCATTGAGCGTTGGAAACACCAACGTGAATTAGAGGATTACAATCAAGATATGCAGGCGTTTTGCGCCAGTTTATCCCATGATTTTAACAACCATTTAAATAGCAACATGATAGTTTCGGAGCTTCTGAAGACCAAGCTTAACCTCAGAGTTGGGCTGGGCGAAGACGAACTAAAATTATTTTCACGCCTGCACAAGAATACTAATACCATCCACCGCTTAGTGACGGATCTGCAGCAATATCTGTCAATTGGTTATTCTGAACGAGAATTTAAAACCGTTGATCTAAACAATACCCTTGCTGAAGTTACCCAGTCATTTCGTGATACAACCCAAAACCATTTTAGTGTGAATATAGAGGGGAAACTTCCAGTTATAAAAGGTAACGCAGCGTTAATTCACCTGTTGTTTCATAATTTGATTGGCAATAGCATTAAATTCAACGAAAAAGCCCCGCAAATTGACCTTTCGGTACAGGAGAGCCAGAGCCATTTTCGTATTATACTGCAAGACAATGGCATCGGCTTTGATCAAAAAGATGTACAAAAAGTGTTTTCACCTTTTGTCAGGCTAGAAAATGAGGATAAATTTAGTGGTTCAGGGTTAGGTTTGAGCATAGTGAAGCGGGTTATCGAACACCATAAAGGCGGCATTCATATTGATTCAGAAATCGGCAAGGGTAGTACATTCACACTTGTTTTCTCTAAGTAGAGAGATATTGAGTTGGAGATAACTACACTAGGAAAACATGTTACCGAGACAAAAAATGAAAAATATTAGACCTATATTTGCCTTAATGGTCGAAGACAATCCGGACCATGCGGAGCTAATGATTGATGCGTTTGAGGAGTTTCATATCAAAAATTGCATCCATCATGTTATGGATGGGGTTGAGGCAATCGCCTACTTGAGAAATGAGGCTCCCTATGAAGATAAAAACAAATATCCACGCCCGGATATAATTTTTATGGATATCAGAATGCCTCGTCAAGATGGTATTGAAACCTTAAGTATCATAAAAGATGATGAAAAAATTAGCGATATCCCGGTTGTAATGGTCACCACGTCAGACACTGCAGCAGAAGTTAAAGAATGTTTCAGTTTAGGGGCCAATGGCTATGTGACCAAGCCATTTCAATTCGAAGAATTTTCAAAAAAAATGAAAGAACTCAATTATTATTGGGTAATAACATCAGAGTTACCTCACTAAGTTTTTCAAGGGCAGCGTAAACTACCTACACGCCCTCTGTCTTGTTTTTACGCTAACATGCGCTGGACATCAGCCACTCGGTGCGCAGCAAATTGATGGGGGAGCAGACCTCGTGCATATTGCGCTGGGTTGGCATACTCAACAGCACTTTGTTCATCTTTTTGGTAAAACTCAAGGTGTCGTTCTAAAAATGCTTTACCGGCGGCGACACCCACACGGTGATCGTGGCGAAGATCCCTGTCGGTACTGCCCAATAACTTACTTTGCAGTTTTTCATCAGCAAAAATTTGTACTATTTCTACATCTGCTGGTGGGTTGGCGATAAATGCTAGCTCCTGCTGATATGCTTGTTCATGGCGCACCAAATAATCAATCGTTTTTGGGCAGTAACCTGATACACAAATCCAGGATCTTAGTTTATGTACCCAAGCTGAGTGTGCTTGAAAGAGGGCATTGACGGTACGGATCACCACTATTTTGCGCGCGCCGCGGTTATAGGCTTCTCGCACGGGTAAGGGCGCGGCAAGACCACCATCAAGATAAAAGTCAGCCTGAGGCTGTGCCTCATCGTGATCGTCAATCTCGTCTGTTTGATTCGCTGCATTGGCGGTTAACCAGGGGGTTAATTTAACCCCATGTTTATATAAAAACGGCAATGCGCTTGACGCTTTTAGCAACTCGCGCCATTGATGGGCATCGCCCGTTGGACTTAAAAAGTACGGGTTGCGGTCTCTGGCATTGGTCGTGGTAATAAGCAACTGGCGCTGCCCCAATGTTTCCTTAGCGATTTTGAAATCGATGGCGCGGTTGGCTTCTGTTGTTTTGTCAAAATACCAATCTAAATCAATGATGTGTTTCCCTACCAAACCTCTGCGTAACTGATAAAAACGTTTATGCCGGGACAAGCCACGAATTAAGCGTTTGGCATAGCCTTTTTGGCGGGATAAAAAACTGGTCAAATTTTGTGAGCCGGCTGAGGTGCCAATAAACATATCAAAGGGATCAAACCCCTCATCTAGCCAAGCATCAAGTACGCCAGCGGTGAATATCCCTCGCTGACCACCACCTTCCGCTATCAGCGCCATGATAGGCTGCGTACCATCGTTAGGGTTAATCTGTAGGGGGGGTACTAGGGACTTCATGGTAAACCTGCTCGTTATGTCTGTTTGAATAAGACCAGTGTAAAGAAGCACGTATGGATTAGATAATTGATAGAACCAATCGCCTTAATAGGAAAACTTCAGCAACTTAGCAAAATACACCAGCTAACTGACGGATCTGTGAAAGAGGTTAATCAAAAACACTTGGCGACAAAATTCCACTGCTAACCATCTGTTTCAAAATCTCGTGGCACTTATCTTTGATAGTGTCGCGTAATAAACGTGCCGCTGGAGTAATTGACTGTCTGCTGGGGAATACCAGCCAAAGCTCATTGGAGGTTGGAGGAAAGTCACTCATCACGGGCACCACTTTGCCCGTCAGTAACTCTGTCGACATATCTAAACAGGATTTAACCGCTAAGCCCTTACCGGCTATACACCAACGGCGCACCAGATCGCCATCGTTGGATGCGTATTTGCCCTTCATCTTAATTTTCAATTCACCATCGTGGTGTGAAAACACCCAGACGTCATGGATGATGTCTTTAAGTTGATAAAAAAGTCCATTGTGCGACGCCAGATCGTGGGGGTGTACAGGTGTACCGTTTGTATCCAGGTAATCTTGGGTAGCACATAAAACCCCAGGTACATTGCAAATTTTAAAGCCATACATGCTTGCGTCTTTGGGCGAACCGTAGCGCAGCGCTAAGTCAACCGAGTCACGATAAAAGTCGATGTTACTGTCGCTGATGTTGGCCCGTAGACTAACCTCGGGATACTTGTCCATAAACTCGTTTATCCAGGGTAAAACCAAGTTACGGCCAAGATCAGACGACAAACCAATACGTAGCTCCCCATCAATAATATCTACGTCGCCTTTAACGTTCTGTTTAGCCAACTCAAGGGTGTGCAAAGCTTGCTGGCAGTGGGGAAGGTAGCGCTCTCCGGCAGTGGAAAGACGCAAATGCCGAGTAGTACGGATAAATAAATCTACACCTAGAGTGGCTTCAACCCGCTTAAGTGCAGCACTGGCGGTCGCTGGCCGCATATCTAAACTTGTCGCTGCAGCGGTAATGCTGCGAAACTCGGCCACTTTGAGCACCACGTATAGATCTTCTAGTAACATATTATCTAATATTTTTTGTTAATGTTTCAATCATTATGCTGTTTAAGGGCAGTAAAACAAGGTCTATGATCTACTCATCAACTTTGAATACTCAAATTTACCCTAACAAGGACACTATTATGAAAGCTATCGGTTATACCCAATCACTGCCTATCAGCAATCCTGAATCATTGATCGATTTAACACTACCTCAACCTATTGCCACGGGCCATGATTTACTGGTCAAGGTTAAAGCCATTGCAGTCAATCCAGCGGATTATAAAGTGCGTTTAAATATGCCGCCCGCACCGGGTGAAAGCAAAGTTATCGGCTGGGATGCCGTTGGCGAAGTGGTCGCTGCTGGTGAGTTGACGAGTGAGTTTGCACCAGGGGATATGGTTTATTACGCCGGTGATATTACGCGCCAAGGTGCAAACGCAGAATACCAATTAGTCGATGAGCGCATTGTGGGGTTTAAACCTAAAAGCTTATCGGATCCACAAGCCGCTGCTTTGCCACTAACGGCCATTACCGCATGGGAAATTTTGTTCGAACATTTGGCCATAAAACAACAGTCTGCGACCCTCAAAGAGAAGTCTGACGAGATCATTCTGGTCGTTGGCGCTGCAGGGGGAGTAGGTTCGATTTTAGTGCAAATTGCCAAAGCAGTAACCGGTGCAACCGTTATTGGTACTGCGTCACGTGAAAGCTCAAACGCCTGGGTGAAAAAATTAGGTGCAGACTACGTTATTGATCACACCAAGCCATTAAAGGCACAAATTGAAGCGTTGAATATTGGTCAGGTAACCCACGTGGCAAGCTTAAACAGCACAGATGCTTACTTTGAAGCCTACACTGACTTACTCGTACCTTTTGGCAAAATCGCTATGATTGACGATCCACAAGCTTTAGATATAACCAGCTTAAAATCAAAGAGCTTGTCGCTACATTGGGAATTTATGTTCGCCCGCTCAATGTTTCAAGCTGCTGATATGCAGGAGCAAGGTGTACTGTTAAATCGTGTTGCAGATTTGGTTGACCAAGGTTATATCCAGACTACGGTAGGTCAACATATGGGAGCGATTAATGCACAAAACTTGCGTGCAGCCCATGAAGCATTAGAGACCGGCCGGTCTATCGGCAAGATAGTGTTAGAAGGTTTTTAATACACTCGGGTTCAGGTTCATTGCTTAATGTATGACAGCGCACGGGGCTTAGCTAAGCCAAACGGGAATTTAACTATTAACCCGGCAACCTAGCGTAAAAACTGAATGTAAGATGGCTTGAGCAGGAAATTAAGCCACCTTATTGTAATTTAACCACATATAAATAACAGTAATGACTAAAGGCACATAACATGACTAAATTAACCATTTTGGCAAACATTATCGCAAAACAAGACTAAGTCGATTTAGTGAAAAGTGAGTTACTCAAACTCATTGACGTGACAAGGGCTGAGAAAGGTTGCCTTGATTATGCGTTACATCAAGACAACGAAAACCCTGCACACTTTATGTTCTTTGAAAATTGGCAAACCCGTGAGTTATGGCAGCACCATATGAACGCCGACTACATGGCCGTTTATGGCGAGGCAGTTGATGGGGCCATTGAGTCATGGACATTAAACGAGATGAGCCACATCGCTTAGTCAGCAAACAGACGTTAATTATTTATTATAGGTACGAGGCGTTTAACGGTCTTGTTCTGATGAACAACAGGCAGTACTGGCCAATTAAATTTAGAGATAATCCCAATGCTCCTTGATACCCCCATTTGTGATTTTGGCTACCAAGCCCCAGATTTTACGCTGAAAACCCCAACAGGTGAATCCTTTACCATGAGCGAGCAATTAGGTGACAAAGGATTATTAATAGCCTTCATTTGTAATCATTGTCCCTATGTTCAGCGCATAGGAGAACGACTCGCTGCTGATACACGCGTGTTAATGAGCGAAGGCATTAACGTATTGGCGATAATGTGCAACGATTATCAAGACCTGGAGGCAGATTCACCGGCAAACATGCAGCGCTTTGCGCAAAAATACGGTTTTCTTTTTCCTTATTTAGTGGATGAAGACCAGTCAGTTGGCAAGCAATACGGTGCTGTATGTACACCGGATTTTTTTGGTTTTAACCCTAAAGGTGAATTACAGTATCGGGGTCGATTAGATGATGCCCGAATGGGTAATGCTGAAGACCGCGTACCTGAGCTACTCAATGCCATGCGCATGATCGCGAAGACTGGTCAAGGGCCAAAGCAACAGACACCCAGTATGGGCTGTTCCATTAAGTGGCGTTCGTGAGGAGGTCTGGGGTAAGAGCAAAACGTTATACCCGCGATATTGGCTACCAAGCTCAAAGATCAGCATTCGAACAAGAAACATCTTTGAATGTAATCAAATCGGCAAAGTGAAAGGATCTGTAATGACAGGGGACTTTGATAGACTGACGTTATCCGGGTTTAACAGGAGGGAATGGCAATGAATCTGAGCAGAAGAAAATTTATAGCAACCAGCGCGGCATCTTTGGCTACCGCTGCCGTAGCGGGTGACGAGTTTAGCGCGATGGCCTCGCAAGTCGGTTCGACGCAGTTGATCCATAGTGTCTATTTTTGGTTGAAAAGACCCCAGTCAGAAGTTGACCGCAACGCCCTGATAGCGGGTTTAAAAACCTTGGAACAGGTGCCTATGGTAAAATCCCTGCATGTGGGCCTGCCAGCTAATACTGAAAAACGCGATGTGGTTGACAATAGCTTTGATGTGTTTGAACTGATGTTTTTCGATGACCTGGCTGGGCAAACTCAATATCAGCAACATCCTGTGCATCTGGCGTTTGTGGAGAATTGCTCACATCTGTGGGATAAAGTTGTAGTACACGATTCACTTACGGTCTGAATTATACTGATTGGCATTAACCCCCTATATCGTGCTACGCCATCTGCATGTTTTAATGCCCGGGTATTGTCTGCTTGGTCAGTAAGGCTGGTTATGAAGCCAGGGCGACAGATTTTGCCATTTATATTTAAATACACCGCTTTTGTACCCGATTATTAAAATTCGAATATGCCACGCAAATAATAAAATCCGCCATTGAGGCCAATGGGTGCTGTAGTCGGGTAGAGTGAGCCTGCAACGCTGGCATACGGGTTAATGTCGGGGCGATTATCAAACAAATTTTTAGCGCCGATTGACAGCCGTAAAGCGCTGGTAAGGGAATAACTCAGATCAACATCCAAAGTAACTTCAGCCCCGGCATTAATGTCATAACCCGCTGCGGCATTGAGGTGGTCTTCGTAATAACCAGAATAATAATTAAGCCGAAAATTACTACTAAAACGTTTAAAACTTTGTTCAAAGCTCAAATTTGCACGATGTTCTGGAAGGTTGTCTTCAATCATCTTGATACGTTGTGGGCTTAAATTACTGGCCATTATTAACCCGCCATTTGGGCCTGTTTGTGGGTATAAGTTAACGTGCACAACCTTGGTATCGGTCCAATTGTAAGTGAGAATAAGGCGGGTACGGGCGTTGAAAACAAACGTGTCGTAGTGCATGACTAAATCCAGCCCTTGGGTGGTGCTGTCAAAATCATTGGTGAAAAATTTGGCACTGCCATAACTGATCGCTTCGTTAACACCTGCATCAAGCAGAGCTTCAATGTCTTGTAAGCTTAGATGGAGGGGGGAAGTGGTACTGATCCGGTCTTTTAATTGAATATTGAAATAGTCCAAGGTGATGTAAAAATTGTCACTGGGTTCGCTGACCAAACCAAAACTCACATTGATGGATTTTTCGGCTTGCAAAGGGCTGGCTCCAAGTTGCACCGAAATGGGGTGGGTAGGTGGCAAGGTGGCTTGGTCCTCTAAACCTTGGGGTGAGAACGCTGACGTCACATTGACGATATTGCTCTGGCCGACTGTAGGGGCCTTAAATCCACTACTGACTGAACCTCTGAATGTTAACTTGTCATTCATGGTTTTTAAGGCTGAAATTTTACCATTAACATTTTCACCAAAGTCACTAAAGTTTTCATAACGAACCGCCAATCCAAATAAAAACGCTTTGCTCAGGTGCATTTCAATATCGCTATAAATTGCCCAATTAGCCCGTTGCCATCTCCCGGCCGATTTGGGGCTGTAACCGGGAAAGCCATTAGAGCCAACACTAAAGCCCTGGGATAAACCCGTAACGGGATCAAAGGCAAATTCACCGATAGCGTAAGAGGCCAGATCTCCGACTTTTTGACGATAGGTTTCCTGTCGCCATTCCATTCCGGTAGCAAAATTCAGAATGAATTCATCACCTAAATCAAAGGGCTTAAATAAATCGAGATTTATATTGTGCTCGTACTGGGCCGCTAAACCGGGAGAAAATGTGGTTGGGGAAAGATTGCCCAGTGATGGATTGACCGTTTGACTGAGGGTATAGTCGATTTCTGAATAGCCCAACCCCAAGCTGAGATCGTAAGACCAGTTTGTTTGGGTTTGCCCTTTTAACCCTGACACCCAGGCGGCATCACTCATGGTGCCACCAAACTGTGGGGTAAAACCACCGGGGAATATTTCATTAAAGGCAAAACAATTTTGACCAACTGGCGTTGAGTTATCGGCGATAAGCCCATAATTAGCATCGTCTAATACATTATCATCAACCAGGCTGACTGGCGGGCAGCTTATGCCTTGGCCTAATCCATCCAGGTCGGCTACCAATAACTGTGGGGGTTGGCTGCTCTCCCCAGCCTCCTTAAATAGCCCCTGTCGGTCGTGGGGGTTACGATAAAAAAAACCCCCTTCGATTTTGCGTTGTGCGAGGTTTGAAAATGTATAAAACTCATTCTGCGGGTTGAGTTGATAAGCTAAATTGGTGGCGAATTTCACATCATAGTCAATGGTCGGAATGCCCCAGATTTGGGCAGGGTCAGCAACGGCAGTATTGCCTGCATTAATTAGCACAAGCGCGTCTTCACGCTGCACACTATTGCTGGTGCCAGCTTGTTGTTTATATTCAACACTGAAATGGGCAAAGCCGCGGTCATTTAATGATAAACCTACATTACTTTGAATTTGCAGTAATTCACCATCACCTTGGCCGTAGGTGCCAAGACGGGTTTCAAGGCTTCCTCCTTTATCGTCATCCTTTAAAACAAAATTAATTACCCCGGCAATGGCATCAGACCCATACTGAGCTGCAGCACCATCGCGCAAAACTTCAATTTGCTTGACCGAAGAGGCTGGGATAGTGGATAAGTCCACACCTTGAGCGCCATCTGACAAACCACCGCCTAAAAACGTAATGGCGGCTGAACGATGGCGCCTTTTACCATTGATCAAAATCAAGGTATGGTCAGACGCCAAACCTCTTAGGTTCGAGGGCCTGACAAGCATAGATGCATCATTAATAGGTTGGTCATTGACATTAAAAGAGGGAATGAGTGTCGCGAGCATCGAATTCATATCCGTCGACCCCTGGCGGGTAAATTCTTCAACGCTTAAAATATCCAGGGGTACGGGAGAATCGATAGTCGAACGTGGCGTAGAACGGCTTCCCACTATGGCAATCTTCTCTAGGCTGTTAGTATTTTCTTCAGTGGTGTCATCATTGTTCAGTCCGGTCTTTGGCTGCTGTGAGGCGAGCAGCCTAATAGCCCTTACACTAACATTGCCATCGTCTTCTTTAACCGGATATAAGTTGGTGCCTTCGAGTAATTTCACTATCCCTAGCTCGAGACTGTAGTTTCCTTGCAGCTCATTGGCCATTTCCAACTCGGCTAATTCGATTGGGAAAAGCAGGGTAGTATTGGCTTGCTGAGCAAAAAGAGTGAGTGCCTTATCGGCCGGTTGCCGTTCAATATTGAATGGGTATAAGATCTCTGCCGATACATAACTTGAAAGGAATAATAATATGATAAAAACAACGCGCATATTTCAGTCAATAATAATCGGGCAGGATGGACAATTTATTGATACTAACATGATTTTGGTTAATTCGAATATGACTGCAAAGTTCGTCCTTGTAACTTTTTGCAGCAGGTAAATTTTACCCTGAAGAGGACAACAGAATCGTCTGCTCGTCTAACTTCTGATAGGTAATATTAAAGTTGTTTTTTAGGGCTGATAAAAGCCCATCGATGTCACCCGCCTTAAAAAAGCCAGCCACACGTTTTTGTTTAACCTCATCATCAGCGAGTTCAAAGTTAACCGGCATATAACGACTTATTTCGGTTAGTGCCTCAACTAAAGGTTCACCGTGGAATACTACTATCCCTTGGCGCCATGCCAAATCATTTTGCATTTGCTCTAATGATATAGCGACCGATTGGGCGGAATGCGAGTCAACCTTGGCTTTTTGCCCCGCGTTTAACAGTGTGCCGCTACCTGCAAGGGGGCTAGACTCACTGCTCAATGTTGTTTCACCATTATTTTGTTGGGCATTTTTGAGCAATACTTTGCCCTCTGTCACCAGCAATTCAAAGCTGTCATTATCGACTAACTGCATATTAAATGCAGTACCTACAGCCGTAACAGTATTCAGGGCCGCCGCTACAATAAAAGGTCGGTTTACATCATGGGCGACATCAAAGTGTGCTTCGCCTTTGATTAATTGTATATTTCTGGCGTTTTCTGAATAGTCAATTTGCACTTCTGAATCGGTATTCAAATAGACCACAGAGCCGTCTGACAAGGTGACGGGTTTTTGTTCACCCACTGCGGTTGTAAGCGTAGTCAAAACATGACCGCTGTTATGAGTCGCGCGTTGATCTAAGGATAACCAACTTACTGTCGTTACCATCAAAAAAGCGATGCTGGCGGCCATGGACCACAGCACCTTATGATTATTGGTGCGCAGAGGTCGTTTGTCGATGCGTTCAAGGGGCATCAGACCACTGAGTTCATTAAGTACGCTGAGGTCATCCCAGGTTTGCGCCATTTCAAGTAAAAACTGGCGGTGCGATTCATTGGCATTGGCCCACTTTTGCAATTCTTGCTTTTCACCTGGTTTCAAACCGCGATCTATCCGGCTGATCCATTCACTGGCTTGTTGCTGGATCAATATTTTACTATTAAATATTTTAATATTGCTCATTATCTTCTTCCCTGACGTCGCGACAATTTTATTGGCGTTTTTGTGCCCGTTTGTTGGCTTGGTTGCTCGTTTAAGTTGTGCAGATAAAGGGAACATTGCAATAGACCTTTTGCCACATGTTTTTCCACAGTACTTTGACTGAGCGCACAGTGCACCGCTATGTCTTTCTGGCTCATGCCATAGACTTTTTTCATCAAAAACACCCGCTTAACTTCAGGTGACAGACTATCCGTGGCGCGGCAAAAGTCTAAAAAACGCTCTTTGCTTTCAACCTGTTTTTCCAGGGTTTGACTGGTTAAATTTGCCGGTAGTGCGTCGATATCGTCCAGTGACTGATTGTGTTTCTCAGAGGCCTTGGAGACATGATTGAGGGCAAGATTACGAGCGGTTTTTAACATGTAAGTGCGTTCGAAGCTGATCTCATGCTGTAACTCAGCCTCATAACTTTTAATAAACGTTTCTTGCACGATATCTTCAATATCATCACGTTTTACAATGCGCCCGATGACCCGCTCTAATTGGCTTTTGCATTGCAGATAGGTGGCTTCCAGGGTCGAGGTTCTGTTCATCTCAGTTTCACTGGGCATCTGAGGTCGAGGGCAAAAATGCTTGTAAATGCGCTTGGTAGGGCATCCAATCTTTTTTAATCGAATTCATGATGGGAGATCTTGCCTCTATGTTGCTTAAGGTGGTGATGGGCGATTGAACATGTTTATCACTTAAGCAGGCATTATCCCAGTCAATACCGCAAAAGGCCAGCACGCTCTGCATCGTTTGCTGTTTGTTATCAATGAGTTGTTCATAACTGATATCCAATATAAAACCGGGAATGGCGCTGTGCCAATGACGCATCAAATCCAGGTAGTATTCTTGGTATTGTTTGAATTGAGCTAACGAACAAAAGTAAGGCTCACTTTCGGCAAAGTAATTACGAAAAACAGAAAAGGCTACGGCAGCAGGATTGCGCTTGATATGTACCACTTTAGCCTTTGGAAATAATTTATAAATCAATCCGATAGACTGAAAATTGGCCGGTAATTTATCAGTTACAAATGGCTTATTACGGGCGTGGCGATTCAGTGCATCTAAGTAGATCAGCGCTGCCTGTTGTAACTGTTGATCTGATAAGTCCAACATGGAATGGGGGTAATGTTTGCCGTTTTGCTGAAATAAATAGTGGTCGACTTCCCGACTTAAATAGGGCAATTCTCCGCCCGCTGAAATTTGAGGGTGCCTGGCTAATATTTGTTCTAACAAGGTTGACCCCGAGCGCGGTAAGCCGACGATAAAAATGGGCGTAATTTCACCTTGAACAACCGGTCTTCGCTGGGCGAGTAGGGCACTTGTGGCCACGGCCTGGGTTTGGGCAAAAAAAGTCGTGAGCTGCACGGTGGTAAATTCACAACTTTGCTGTTGTAAATGGTTCGCCTTGACAAAGTGTTGCCAGGCGGCTGGATAATCTTGGGCAGCATGGCAGACACTACCCAAGGCATAATGTAAAACCGTTTGTTGCGATTGGTCGTTATTTTGGCTGCTCAACCGCTGCTGCAGTATTTTAATATCTTGTTCAGTGTGCCGCTTTAAGCGGACTAATTCGAATAATACCTGGGATGCCATTGGCCCTGAATCTAAGGGCAACGCGAGACGCAATGCGTTTGCTGACGAGTCGAACTCACCTAGTATCAGATGCTGTTGAGCTAATTGATACTGCACCTGGGCAGAATTTGGAAAAGTCGTCTGTGCGTAGTTGAGCACCGTTAAGGCATCTTGTTCAGCGCACTCAGCGTTAAATGCGCTGGCTAGCTGGGTTAATGCCAAGGGCGATTTAGGTAATAAGTGGCATGCTTGGGTTAGTAATGAAACGGCTTTGTCAAATTGATTCACCGCCAGCGCAATATTGCCTAAACCTAAATAAGCGGCGCCGTTAGCCTTATTTTTGGCTAAAAGCGACCGGTAAATAGATTCGGCCTGTAAAAATTGACCTTGAGTGACTAAGGCAGCTGCTTGTTGTAAGGATGACAAAATACCTGACCTGACAAAAGAGAGTATTAGGAGTTGAAAAAATAGCCTTGTCGTGGTGACAAGGCTATGGATTATTTCTAAGCGAGCTTAGAAATTGTAGCTTGCTTTGACATAATAAAAACCACCATTAAAGCCAAATGGAGAGGTTTCGTAATACACCCCCCCCCAGTTGTTTGGCGTTAGACCCTCGGCTGTCAGGCCTGGGGTTTGTTGTATTCTTTCAGCCTCTTGGTCAAAAATATTCTGTGCCCCAACCGATAGCGTGATGGCATCGTTGACAAAGTAGTTGGCTTCTAAATCAACCGTTACTGCTGAATCAGCGGTAATAGCTGTGGCATCATAATCTACGTGTACACCCTGGTATTCGCCATAATAATTAAGACGAGTAAAGAGCGAGAAATTTTCATATGACTGGGCCCAGCTTAGGGTTGCACGGTGATTAGGTAAGTCTTCTTCCAAGCGTTTTACTTTAAAAACACCTGTGATGTCAGAGAATTTAGTGACTTCAGTTTCATTCCAGTTGTAGGCCAGGCTGAATTTTGAACTACCGGCCAGTAAATCGGCCGAGTAACTCGCAACTACATCAATACCTTGAGTAGTGGTATCAAAATCATTGGTAAAGAAACTAACTTGTTGCAAGCTTGCTGCGTTAGCTATGCCTGCCGCAACAAGGATATCTTTATCCTCTTGAGTTAGATTAATTTTATCAGATTGGCTGATACGATCTTCAACTTGGATATTGTAATAATCGAGGGTAAAGAAGAAGTCACCCGTGCGATATACGCCACCAAAGGTGTAACTTTTTGAGTCTTCAGGTTGTAATTCACTACCACCTAGTTGTACCGAAATGGGGTTAGTCGGTGGTAGCAATGCAGAATCTACCAGTTCGCCGCCATCTAAGTTGGTTTGCACGTTACTCACGTTGGCCTGACCTACTGTCGGAGCACGAAAGCCTGTGCTAAGTGAACTACGTACTGAAAAGTCCTCAGTGACATGCCACTGTGCTGTTAACTTATAGTTAGTGGTTGAACCAAAGGAATCGTAGTCTTCAAAACGCAAAGCCGCACCAAACAGCAGGTTTTCAGTAACGGGTGCTTCTAAATCCACATAAGCCGCATAGTTGCGACGGGTAGAGATACCGCCATCAGACGGTTTGAAACCAGGGAAACCATTGGAGCCAATACCAAAACCTTGTGAGGTTAACGGGCCTGCTGTGAATGAAGCTTCGTCACCGACTACCACCTCAAACGACTCTTCATGCCATTCCAGGCCACCTGCGAGGTTTAACGGATTATACATGCCCATTTCAACGCCCTTAACCAAGTCAAAGTTAAAGTTTTTCTCTAGCTGAATATACTTACCCGGTTGAAAATCCCTTGGGCTAGCGGGACCCATAGACGCATTAACCGTATTAAATATTGCAAAAGTAGATTCACTGCGACCCACAGTGCCACTTAAATCATAAAAAACTCCATCTGCAAAGCCGCCTTTAAACTCGCCTTTGGTACCTATATTTAATGAGGTATCGGTGATATTGCCACCAAAATTAGGCGTGAAGCCTTCAGGAATAGTTTGGTTAAAAGCGAAACAGTTTGCTGCAGTTAATGAGCCTAAGGCAGTTTGATCAGGTATTCCATCTGCTCCTATTTCTACAACAGGACAATTCAGTTGTTGATCAAAGCCTTCCAGTGACCCTACGAGAATAGTCGGTGTAGCGTTATTCCATGCTTCTTCTTGAGCTGTTAGAACATCAGGATCTTCGTCTCTTGGTTGGCGAGTAGCAACACCATCAACATTACGAATATTTCCACCGTAAACGCCGCCCCGGGTATTTGGATTACGGTAATAAAATCCCCCTTTTACATCACGTTCAGAATAGTTACCAAACATATAAAATTCTTTGTCGTTGCCTAAATCCAGACCCACGTTGCCAAATATTGAGATATCGTCATTTATTTCGGGCGAGCCCCAGATTTGCGCTGGATTGGCGACATTTAGACCTGCAGCACCAAAAGCAGCTGCGTCAGGGCGCTGCACACTACGGCTCGTGGCATCAGCGTTTTTATACTGGAAGCTTAAATTGGCAAAACCATCTTGCGTCAGTGGCAGACCGATGTTGCCAGCTACTTCTGTGGTGGCACCGTCACCTTCGTAATATTCACCGTGACGGGCCGTTAATGAGCCGCCGTCTGCACTGTCTTTTAATACAAAGTTCATTACGCCGGCAATGGCATCAGAGCCATATTGAGCCGCTGCACCATCGCGCAATACTTCGACTTGTTTCAAGGCAATGCTGGGGATAACTGAAATATCCGGGCCTTGTGCACCATCGTTTATACCACCCCCTAAAAAGGCGATAACCGATGAACGATGTCTTCTTTTGCCGTTTAATAAAATCAAGGTGCTGTCGGCGGGTAAACCACGCAAGTTAGCGGGGCGAACCAATGAGGCTGCATCACTGATAGGGTTAGTGTGTACGTTTAAGGATGGCACGGTGCCTTTGAGAATTTCTAACATATCAGTATTACCTGACTTAGATAATTCTTCTGCACCAATAATATCAATAGGAACAGGAGAGTCAGCAATAGAACGAGGTGCTGCTCGTGAACCCACCACTGCTATTTTTTCTACGTTGGCCTCATCGTTAGTTTGTTGAGCATTGACTGAAGTGACCACTGTGGCGCTTAGTGCGGCCGATGTGGCGATAACAAAACGAATATTTCTCGCTAGTTTGGAAATTTGTGTTTTCATAAGTGTTTCCGATTTTATTTTGTTTTTATTTAATGTATTGATTGCCAATCTATAAATGGGAGACCCGTTGGCTCGCAGTTTAATGGGTTAATTTTATCTGTGCCCTGTACTAAAACTTTTTTAGCAACTACTAGGTATACCTATCTAAATAGTTGTAAACAATAGATTTTTCCAAAATAAAAAATATAATTATTTTGATAGAGGATTTGCCTTTGTCACCTGTCTATATAAGGTTGGCGGGATTTTTCTGCAGATAATTTAAGGGCGGATCACAGCGATCTGTACAAGTCATCATCGTTCATATGGTAACCAGAAAGTTATGGAGTGTGAAACAGGATTTTGGCATTGTGTCACAACTTAAAAACAAAACTGAAATCACGATAGGGATCCTCGATCTGGGTTTATGCTGGATCGGCATAGACAACAAAAACGAGGCTGGCACCATAAGTTCGCAGAGACAGTAGTGATTGAAAAAATTGGCCCAGAATCAGTGCACTTTGAAACTCAGGTTTAACTGCGGCCTCAAGTGTGCATTTCATGGCTGCGGCTTTTTTTTAGAATTCAGCAAGCCGTTTCCTATGGCTTGCCGAGGTTATATTTTTGAATTTCACGGGCAATTTACCCTCAGGTGAAAGCCCGCTTTGGTGTGGGTAGCCGGGCACAGAAGTGGCTCGTTTGTGTGACTTACGACCTTTAATAAACAGCTGTTATCAACTCTCGCTGGTAGTGATCGGGTGCCCTAGCTTGCGCCATTGTTCGATGCCACCTGCTAGGGAAAATACTTTGCTAAAACCCATTTGTTGTAATGAATGGGCAGCCAGGGCAGAGCGGCTACCCGTGTGGCAATATAACAAGATGTTTTGCTCGGCTAGCCAATCAAGTGGCTGGGGCTGCTGTTGACAAATTGTCATATCAGCTAGTTTAGCTTCTAATAACCCCCGGGGGATCATCTGTGCTCCTGGTAGTATACCTGTCTGATATTCTTGAGGCTCCCGCACGTCGATTAACACAGGATAGTTTTTCGTTGTTTGAATATAGGTATCAGGGCTGATCTCAGTGACACCTTGTTTTAGCTGTTGAACGAACTGCTGATAACCCAATACTTTGCTTTGCATAATTTTTACCTCATTATAAATTGATCGACAATTAGCCAAATACTTAACGCGACCAGGATCACAGCAAATCCGCGTTTAAGCTGCTGCTGTGGTAAACGTGCTGCGAGCCTTTGGCCTGCTAACACAGCTATGGCCCCAATGCCCGCCATAGTGAGAATAATTATCCAATCTAAGGTGGGAGACTCATCACTTACGCTTATGGCTAGAAAAGCGGTTATAGCGTTGATAACAATAAGTGCCAAGCTATTGGCGACGGCTGTGGTCATGCTCACACCGGCAAAAACCACCAGAGCGGGTACGATCAAAAACCCGCCCCCCACGCCGACAATACCGGTTATTAAACCCACTGCGGCCGCGGCGGCAAGCAGGGATAATGTGCTGGCCGTCGGCGCAGAAGATGACGTTTTATTGCGCAGCATTTTAAGCGAGACGATCAGCATCACGGCTACCAGTAATAGGGTTTGACCTCCGGCTGGCATCCACATACCTAGCCGCGCACCAAGTGCTGCAAAGGGTAGGCTTACTAAGCCAAAACTAAGGATTAGGCGCTTGTCTAATTCACCTTTACGATAAGCTTGAAAAGTGCCGACTGAGGCAATAAGCCCTACTATCATCAATGAGCTGGTGACAGCCGTTTTCTCATCCATGCCCATGATCAAGGTTAGCGCAGGCACCGTTAATATCGAGCCTCCCGCACCCAATAATCCCAAACTTAAACCGATTATCACGGCACTTAACAGCAACATTAGTAACATAAGGTTGTACAAATCTTTATTAATATCTTATATTGCGAATATACGATACTTTAGGTGAAGTAGGCAAGGAGTTAATCATGGCGGTTCAGGTTAAGGTGTTTTTTCATGAGGATACCGGCACGTTAAGTTACATAGTGGTCGACAGTCTTGGGCAGCATGCTGTGATTATCGATAGCGTATTGGATTTTGATGTGGCGTCAGGGGAGGTAAAACCCGAGTTTGCCGACAGTCAGTTGGCATTTATCCGCGACAAGCAGCTTAAGCTAGTGTGGATCCTCGATACGCACGCTCATGCCGATCATCTTAGTGCTGCGAATTACTTGCGCTCACAAACGGGCGCCAAAACCGTAATTGGCCGTGGGATCACCGAGGTACAGGCACGTTTTGCGCAGACCTTTAATCGAACCAATAGTCAACCTGACGAGCAGCATGATTTTGATTATTTGTTGGAAGAGGGTGAAGAACTTGCTTTTGGTTCGGCGTCATTGTCTGGCATATGTACTCCTGGTCATACTAGTGACAGCCTCAGTTACCTGATTGAAGACAATGTATTTGTTGGCGATACCTTGTTTATGCCAGATGGGGGGACGGCACGTTGTGATTTCCCCGGCGGCGATGCAGAAACGTTATGGGATAGCATTGCCCGCCTGCACGGGCTACCGGATCATTATAAAATTTGGGTATGCCATGATTATCAGCCGGATGGGCGTGAACTGCGTTATCAAACCACGGTGAAAGAAAGCCGTGAATCGAATATTCATGTGCATAACAACAGGCCTAAATCCGAGTATGTCGCATTACGCAATAAGCGTGATGCAACACTTGGCGCACCCAAGCTGTTATATCCGTCTTTGCAAGTGAATTTGTGGGGCGCTTCTTTGCCTGAATGTGAAAGCAATGGTGTTCGATATATTAAAATCCCCCTAACGGATAGGGTGACTTCAAGAGTAGGAAAGTAATCTGATGGAAAGTATTTATCTGCAGGCGTTTATAGGCGGGCTGCTCATAGGTGTCGCATCCTTAATGCTAATGCTATTTAACGGCAGAGTTGCAGGGATATCCGGCATAACCCACAGTGCGATCACTTCATTAGCGTCATCCAATTGGTGGCGTTGGTTGTTTTTGCTCGGTCTAATTTTAGCGCCGTTGTTAACCTCACAATTTGGTTATGGATTACCCACTAGCATCCCGGTTGGTTTAGCGCAGCTGGCCATCGCCGGGTTGTTAGTCGGTGTTGGTACTCATTATGGTTCGGGGTGCACCAGTGGTCACGGAATATGCGGCATAGGCCGGTTATCTAAGCGCTCAGTGGTCGCCACTGTAACCTTTATGCTTAGCGCTATCGTTACTGTCGCGCTTGTCAATCACCTAAGCGGATAGCGGTCATGAAATATAATTTAACTGCGTGCATTGCGGGTTTACTGTTTGGCGCGGGCCTGACGATTTCAACTATGGTCGATCCAGCTAGGGTACTGGGATTTTTAGACATATTCGGGCATTGGGATCCCACTTTAGCTTTTGTCATGTTAGGTGGGGTTACAGTCTACTTGCCCGGTTACCATTTTCTGGTCAAGCCTCGTCAAACCACGCTGTTAGATGGCCCCTGCCATATACCGCAAAAAAAGGCCATAGATAAACCGCTGCTTATCGGCTCGACGTTGTTTGGGCTTGGTTGGGGGCTAAGCGGTATTTGTCCTGGACCTGGATTAGCCAACCTTTCCGGCGGTTTGCTATCCATTTGGGTCTTTGTCTTATGCATGCTGCTTGGTATGCTAGTGGCGTCCAAGTTAAAATAAGCACTATCAATGACAATGCAAGACATGTACGCCAACGCTGAAAAGGCCTCGGTGATGTTAAAGGCCATGGCAAATCAGCGTAGACTGATGATTTTGTGTTTGTTAAACGACGGGGAGCGTTCGGTATCAGAGTTAAACGCACAGATAGCGATCCCGCAATCCAGCCTATCACAGCACCTCGGCCAGTTGCGCCGAGAAAAATTAGTAACGACAAGGCGTGAAGCGCAAACTATCTATTACTCACTGGCCAGCGTGGAAGTGAAAGCGATCATTGCTACACTTTACCACGTGTATTGCGCCCCAGAGTAAACAAGATGAAACTGTGCATCTCTATCGGGCATTAGCGCGTTTTTAGCCGATAAATAAAGCGCCACCAGCCTGGCTTTTCGGTATTTTTTCACATTTTACACATTCCCAACTCCCGTTTTTTTCAATGAACTTTTTGTCTCTTCACATTTGTCACAGGGTATGTTGCGATCCAGTACTGTTTACCTTCTTAGCAAGTTTACATATTAGATTTTCATGGGCTTGCCAAACTGCCTCATAGCTTGGTTTGGCTCCGTCAACTCAAGAAATGCTGTGGTAATGAAGTTTAGAGGCAAGTTGTCTGGTCTCTTGGGAAGGTTGGTTTGCCATTTTTTGGTTATGATGCCTGCCACCCCAGGGAGCAATTTCCCCTGCCTCAGCGTTTTGAAATACCTGCGGCCATTGCCGATCTTTTATTGAAGCAGCGCAATATGCTTAACGTCGTGACGTTTTGCTGATTCAATTGATTGTCGTAGGCCTGAGAGGCAAAAAAAATGCCGCGCTTGTCTCCTTCAAGATTTGCGGCGGTATCGTTCGCGGGAAGGGCTATTTACTGACCGCAAAGGTGTCTTTATTTTGTTCGACTTTGTCGGCTATTTCGTCCAGCCGCTTTTTGTTGGCGGGAGTCATTTGGCGGCGCAAAAGTTCTTGTAAAAAACTGACGGTGGCTATGGTTTTATGATGGGGCTGCTGCGCCTCAACCAGGCTTTGCAGCAGATTCAAACTAAAGGCGACTTCTCGCGGGAACAACAAATAGGCTTGGTAAAAATGCCCCGTGGCTTCCGCATAGGCTTTCTTCACGTAGCGTTCCAGACCTGCTTTATTAAACGCCATGGCTTCAGGCTTGTGTTCACCGATATCTTCTTCACTTTTTGTCACCAGCATGCTGGCCACAGCTGCTTCGTTGCCATCGTCCAGGCTTTCTAACCTGGCTTTACAGGTCTCCAGGATCTCTTGTGCTTTTGCATCATTACCTACACCTTTGTTGGCAAAAATAGCATCAGTCATCATGGTAATATCGGCACCGTCGAAGTCCTCCATGCCGCTCTTGCTGAGCAATTCCCTGGCACGCTCCATGTTGCCGGCCAATACCGCCGCGGCAGAGTACAAATAATCCTTTTTGATGACCAGCTTCTGATCCAGGTTTTTGCGCCCCGCCGAACCAATTAAAAATTTGGCGGTTTGCAGGGTGTTTTCTCTTTCGTTGGGTTTTTGATTCTCGGCTTCTTGCAAATAACAGCGGGCCAAATCTAACGAAAGTTCGTCATAGCGTTCACGAATACTGCGGTTAGATTCGCGTTTTTTCTCGAGTAACTGGATAGCTTCATCGCTGCGCTCTTGGGCTTGATAGATATAGGCCTTGAGTCTGGCCGCAGAAACCGACATTTCGCCTTCTCTTATTTGGTCCATATAATCTTCGGCTTTAGCGTACTGGTTATTGTTGATACTGATCCGAGCCAGCCATTCACTGGCTTTATCACTGGTGAGTTGGGTTTTGGTTAAATCCAGCAATAACTTTTCGCTTTGTCCCAGGCGTCCATCCAGATATAGGCTCTGGATCAGCCCCCATTTGGCCCAAATTATCTTGTCTGAGCCAAGCAACACGTCCCGATAGACCGCTTCAGATTCTTTAAAACGCTTAACCTTGATTAGCAAACGTGCCTGTAATTTGATCATTGAGCTGCGCAATCGTGGTCGGCTGTTGCGCTCTAACATGTGTTCCAGCTCGACTAACGCCCGCTCGAATTCCCCTTCGTCCATCAGCAGAAATATGGGCATCAGAAAATGTCTGAAGTTCAGACAGCCAGAGATGTTTTTTTCGATACTGCGAATGGTGTAAGGCTTAACCACCAGAGCATCGGGGTGAACATCCACAATCTGCCCAACTATCATGGGGAGGCGGTCGGATGTAATAAATATAATGCTGGTAGAGCTTTTCAGCAGCCCTTGTTCCTGTAGCTCTTGTACGACTTCAACGCCATTTTTGTTTGGACCCAGGTGGTAATCCATTAATAACAAATCGACCCTGCGCAGCTTGACATGGGCCTTCAATTCTCGGCCATTGCTGAAACAACCGATTTCGGTGAAACCCATTTCAGTGAGGTGGTTACGTAGGTTGATCCGCGCCATTCCGTTGTCTTCAACGATGGCGACCTTGATGTTACTGTACGACATAGGGAGTGTTAACTAATGCGAAGTTTTTTTGACTCATAGTCAGTAGCATATCAGGGGTCGGCCAAGTTTTATAAAGATTTTGTGTAGGCATGGTCAATCTCACTGCAATAACCTGTTAATTGGCGGTAATGTATACAGAAGTTGTCACAGTAGCGATAATTTTTTTTGCATGACGTTAACGTAAAGGTTAATTTATTTGATAGGCTTGCTAATACATTGTTAACAGCTTTGGTTGGTTGTAAAATCGAAGCGCCACAGTTTAGGTTTCCTTATGCAAAATGTTCCGCTGCTAATTAATGGTGAGTTTGTCACCTCTGAGTCACAACAGTTTATTGATGTAACCAACCCAATAAACAATCAGCCTATCGCTAAGGCTCCCTGTGCCACTGACAGGGAAATAGGTGCTGCCGTTGCCAGTGCCAAAGAGGCTTTTTTAACCTGGCGAGAAGTACCTGTATCTGAACGGGCTCGGGTGATGATGCGTTATCAACAATTGTTGAAAGATCACCATGATGAGCTGGCCACTATTCTCAGTAGTGAAACCGGCAAAACCTTTGCCGATGCCAAAGGAGATGTATGGCGAGGTATCGAAGTGGTCGAACAGGCCATGAATGTGCCTGCTATGATGATGGGCGAAACCGCTGAAAACGTCGCCAGGGGTATAGATACTTACAGTTATATTCAGCCCTTGGGTGTGTGTCTGGGCATTACCCCTTTTAACTTTCCGGCTATGATCCCCTTATGGATGTTCCCCATGGCTATCGCTTGTGGGAACACCTTTATTCTTAAACCTTCGGAACAAGATCCCCTTACCCCTACTCGTTTGGCGGAGCTGTTTATCCAAGCCGGTGCACCAAAAGGGGTACTTAGCGTGATACACGGCGGCAAAGAGCAAGTTAACAAACTGCTTAATGATCCGGATATTCGCGCTGTGTCTTTTGTCGGCTCGGTACCAGTAGGCCAACATGTATATAAAACTGCCACCGATAATATGAAGCGCGCCCAGTGTTTTGCCGGCGCGAAAAATCACTCAGTTATCATGCCCGACGCCAATAAAAATCAGGTCTTAAATAATCTGGTCGGAGCCTCCGTGGGCGCCGCGGGACAGCGCTGCATGGCAATCTCTGTG
Organism: Paraglaciecola sp. IT1134; assembly: GCF_058068185.1. Classification (NCBI taxonomy): domain Bacteria; kingdom Pseudomonadati; phylum Pseudomonadota; class Gammaproteobacteria; order Alteromonadales; family Alteromonadaceae; genus Paraglaciecola; species Paraglaciecola sp. IT1134. The sequence goes on from NZ_CM176486.1 coordinate 1,099,954, forward strand.
GCGGTCTTTGTTGGCGCAGCCCAAGATTGGATCGAAGAATTAGCGGGGTTACTTAAAGAAGTTAAACCCGGCCTGTGGGACGATGAGTCAGCAGGTTATGGGCCACTTATCAGTCCACAAGCCAAAGCCAAAGTATTGTCTTTGATCCAGCAAGGTAAAGACGAAGGCGCCACCTGTTTACTCGATGGCAGCGATTTTAGCTTGCCGGGTTACGAGCAGGGTAATTGGGTTGGGCCAACGATGTTTAGCGATGTCACCGAAGAAATGGTGATCTACCAGCAAGAAATTTTTGGGCCGGTGTTGTGTTGTATGCGGGTCGATACCCTCGAAGAAGCGATCGCCCTGGTTAACCGTAATCCTTACGGTAACGGTACCTCTATTTTCACCGCTAGCGGCGCCGCGGCACGTAAATACCAACATGAAATCGAAGTGGGGCAAGTGGGTATCAACGTACCTATACCGGTGCCTTTACCATTTTTCTCTTTTACTGGCTGGAAGAATTCTTTTTACGGGGATTTGCATGCGTACGGCAAACAAGCCATACGTTTTTATTCCGAGACCAAGACTATTACCGCCCGCTGGTTTGAAGACGATATCCCCAGTGGCCCTAATATGACCATTAGTTTGAAATAATACAGGAGCGACCATGAACTTTGATATGACCCAAGACCAGATCGCCTTTGCTGATGCTGCCCGGCAGTTTGCCGAGCAGGAGTTGGCACCTCATGCAGCCAAATGGGATCGCGAGCATTATTTCCCCAAAGAGGTGATCCAAAAAGCCGGCGAGCTGGGCTTTTGTGGTTTGTATACCCCTGAAAGTGAAGGGGGCTTGGGCCTAAGTCGTTTGGATTCATCGATCATTTTTGAACAACTGTCTATGGGGTGTACTGCCACAGCAGCTATGATGACCATTCACAACATGGCCACCTGGATGGTAGCCACCTGGGGAACAACACAAGTCAAGCAGCAATGGTGCCCCAGCCTGGTTACGGGTGAAAAATTGGCATCTTACTGTTTGACTGAACCGGGCTCTGGCTCCGATGCGGCGGCGCTGCGCACCAGTGCTAAGCGCGAAGGGGATGAATATGTCTTAAATGGCTCCAAAATGTTTATCTCCGGTGCCGGTGAAACGGAAGTATTGGTTGTTATGGCCCGCACCGGCGTGGCTGGCCCTAAAGGTATTTCGGCATTTTTAGTCCCCGGGGATGCCAAAGGGGTGATCTATGGCAAAGCGGAAGACAAGATGGGCTGGAATGCCCAGCCAACTCGCCTGATCACCTTTGATGAGGTGCGTATTCCTGCGGCGAATCTTCTGGGGGAAGAAGGGCAGGGATTCAGTTTTGCCATGCAAGGTCTGGATGGCGGGCGCATTAATATCGCCACCTGTTCCATAGGCACGGCACAACAAGCACTGAATACGGCCAAGGTCTATATGCGGGAGCGGACCCAATTTGGTAAACCTTTGGCCGCTTTTCAAGCCTTACAGTTCAAGCTGGCGGATATGGCCACTGAATTAGTTGCCGCCCGGCAAATGGTGCGTCTGGCAGCGTTTAAACTGGATAATAAAGATCCTGAGCGCAGTGCCTATTGTGCCATGGCCAAACGTTTTGCGACCGATGTGGGGTTTGAAGTGTGTAATCAGGCTCTGCAAATTCACGGTGGTTATGGTTATATACGAGAGTACCCCTTGGAGCGCCATGTGCGTGATGTACGGGTGCACCAGATACTTGAAGGAACCAACGAAATCATGCGTATGATTATCGGCCGGCGCCTGTTAGCCGAAGATGCGAACGATATACTCTGATTAACCCGAAGCACCATTAATCAAGGAATGTTGAATGTCAGATTCTGTAACCTTTTTAGAAAGACAAACCAGCTGCAAAAAAAAAATCGGCCATGCCAGCCTTAATCGAACAGAGGCGCTCAATGCGCTGAATCTGGATATGATCCAGTTGTTGATGCCGCAACTGGTTGCCTGGCAAAAAGATCCTGCTATCAGTGTGGTGATCATCGACGGAAGTGGTGAAAAAGCCTTCTGTGCCGGTGGCGATGTGGTCGCCATGCACACTGCCATGAAGCAAAGTCCAGGGACCATGCCAGACTCACTGCAGTCGTTTTTTACCCAGGAATATCAACTGGATCATCTGATCCACACCTACAGCAAACCAGTGGTGGTGTGGGCCAATGGCATCGTAATGGGGGGGGGATTAGGGTTGTTAAGTGGTGCCAGCCACAGAATAGTTACCAATAGCTCGCGCCTGGCCATGCCTGAGATAAGTATAGGTTTATATCCGGACGTGGGGGGCAGCTGGTTTTTGAACAATATGCCCCCGGGCTGTGGACTGTTTTTAGGTTTAACCGGAGCGAGTATCAATGCCGCCGATGCCTTATACGTAAACCTGGCAGACTACTTTGTAACTGACAGTGCCAAAGAGCAGTGGTTAGCTCAACTGGCAAATACCAAATGGAGTGACGACTCACAGACTAACCGGGCCCAGTTGAGCATACTGTGCAGCGAAATTCACCTGCAACACCAAACTGACTTGCCCGATGGTAATATCAGCCGCCACCAAGGGCTTATTACACCCCTGGCAAGCATGCATAGTGCCGCAGAGGTGGCCACGGGTATTCTTAAACTTGATGCCACTGATGACAAATGGTTGTTAAGGGCGCAACAAACCCTCAAAGCCGGATCGCCGATCACCGCCAACCTGGTGTTTGGCCAACTGCAAAAAGGCCAGTCTATGACCTTGGCGGAATGTTTTCAAATGGAGCTGGTGTTGTCCTGTCGCTGCGGTGAATTTGGTGAATTTCAAGAAGGGGTGCGCGCCTTGCTGGTGAACAAAGACAATAACCCTGTTTGGCGTTACCCGTCTATCGAGGCCGTACCTGCAGAAGTCTTGGTTTGGTTTTTTGCTAGCCCATGGCCAGACAGTGAACATCCATTAGCTAATTTGGGGAGATAAGGAATGAGTATGCAAATGTCAGAATATAAAATTGCCTTTATTGGTCTGGGTAATATGGGTGGTCCCATGGCCCTGAATTTGATTAAAGCCGGGAGCCGTGTCACCGTTTTTGACCTTCTCCCCAGTGCCATGACACAACTTGCAGAGCAGGGGGCTACAGTAGCTGAATCCGTTGAGCAAGCCTGCCACGGAGCCGATGTGGTGATTTCCATGTTACCTGCGGGGAAACACGTGCAAAGCCTGTACTTAGGCAATGCGCAAAGCGGCCAAAGCGGTTTGATAGCTCATCTATCGCCAGGCACCTTGGTGATCGATTCTAGCACCATAGACGCCGCCACTGCCGTAACTGTGGCCAAAGCCCTGACCGAAAAAGGCATAGGTTTTGTCGATGCACCGGTGTCCGGTGGGACGGCAGGTGCCGCCGCAGGGACCTTGACCTTTATTGTGGGGGGAACCGAGGACGATTACCAAAAAGCCTTGCCGGTTTTGCAGGTGATGGGGAAAAACATCTTTCATGCCGGACAAAGTGGCGCCGGGCAAATTGCCAAAATTTGCAATAACATGTTGTTGTCGGTGCTGATGGTAGGCACGTCAGAAGCTTTGCAGATGGCCATAGACAATGGCCTGGATGTAAAAGTGATGTCGGACATTATGCTGCAAAGCTCTGGGCGGAATTGGACCTTGGAGCTGTATAACCCTTGTCCAAATGTGATGCCCAACGTGCCATCATCCAATAATTACCAGGGTGGTTTTATGGTGGACCTGATGCGCAAAGACCTGGGGCTGGCCCTGGACACCGCACTTAAGAGTCATTCCAGTACACCCATGGGGGCCATAGCGCAAAACCTGTATAACATGCATAGCATGCAGGGCAATGGTAAACGGGATTTTTCCAGCATTTTTGAAATGTTTTCCCAGCAGAAAACAAAATAACCGTCGTGAAAAATACGAATGTAGATTAAGGGTTAAACACTATGCAGTTAAAAGATAAAGTTATTGCAATTACCGGCGCCGCTCAAGGCTTAGGCCGAGCCATGGCTCAGGAATTCGCTAGCCAGGGGGCACACATTGCCCTGATTGATATGCAAAAAGATGCCCTGGAAACGGCGGCAAGGGAACTTAGAGAATTGGGTGTCAAAGCGGAAGTTTTTGTCCTTAACGTAACTGATGACGCCGCGGTAGAAGAAACCTTTAACCAGATAGCTGCCACATTTGGCCAGCTTAACGGTCTCATCAACAGTGCCGGTATCATGCGCGACGCCATGTTGCTTAAAGTCAAAGACGGCAAGGTTGTCAGCAAGATGTCTCTTGAGCAATTTCAAAGTGTGCTGGATGTCAATGTAACCGGTACTTTCTTGTGTAGCCGGGAAGCGGCAGCGCAAATGATCGCCAGCAAAAGCGAGGGAGTGATCATCAATTTGTCGTCTGTTTCCCGTGGCGGCAATATGGGACAAACTAACTATTCAGCCTCTAAAGCTGCAGTGGCCACTATGACAGTCTCTTGGGGGAAAGAGTTGGCGCGTTTTGGTATTCGCACCGGTTGCATTGCCCCAGGTCTCGTAGAGACCGCCATGGCCGCCCAGATGCGTCCTGAGATGCGCGAAGCGTTTGTCAACACAGTGCCACTCAAACGATTGGCCGAGGTTGAAGAGCTGGCTCATGCGGCAAAATTTATTTTTGAAAATGACTATTTCACCGGCCGTACGTTGGAACTGGACGGTGGCAGCAGGGTGTAATTAATTAGTCAGTCGGGCATGCGCCCGGCTTTATAGCCAAGTTACTTCTCAATACCTATTTTGTAATGGCTTGGCTATACAGCAGATTATTTTAGGGGTTCGCCGAAGCGGAACAGTTGCCCTTCTCCTGGCTTCATCTGCTGCCATTTTTCGTTACAGGTAAGTGGTTCGGTTGCAATGATGGTCACCACATCATGGGCCGTGGTTTCTTTAGTAAAATCGATATCAACGTCAATATCTGACAAAGTGGCGCTGCCAAACGGTGCGCGGCGGGTGATCCACTGCAATTTAGTCGAACAAAATGCCAGCAAGTACTCACCATCACTAATAAGCATGTTGAATACACCAAGCTTGTGTAAGTTCGCCGCTTCGCGGCGCAGAAAATTAAAGGCTGACAGGCGTTTACTGGGGCGATTAGGGTAGCGTTTATCGAGCTGACTTAATAAATAACAAAATGCCCGCTCGCTATCAGTGGTACCGACGGGTGGAAAGCGATCCACCGGCAAACGGGTATACCCTTGCAACTGGCCGTTGTGGGCATAGGTCCAATTGCGTCCCCACAATTCACGGCTAAAAGGATGGGTGTTTTCCATGGCTATGCGCCCACTGTTGGCCTGCCTGACGTGGGCAATCACCGCTTTACTTTTAATGGGATAATCGGAGATGAGCCGGGCAATTTCAGACTCATAACTGGGCAGGGGGTCTTTAAATATACATGAACCTTTGTTTTCATAAAAGGCTATGCCCCAGCCATCCTTGTGTGGCCCGGCCCGTCCGCCGCGCTCCCGTAAGCCTTTAAAACTGAAACAAATGTCAGTGGGTACATTGGCTGACATGCCCAATAATTCACACATAATTAATCCTGAATAACCTCGATGCCAAAGTAGGCACCATATCTAATCTGTGGTCAGTGAAATGATCATCCCTACAGTCTTTGTAAGGGTTAATTAAGAACCCTAAACAGGCCGTGGTCTATTTCCCCAGCGCGACTCTTTTAACCGATGTTTTACAGTAAAATTACTATTTTCGTTAAGATTTTGTTGTTTGTGTTACAGCGGTTTGAGCCACCTGTAAATTATCATATAAAGCAAGCTAACTAACGAATAAGGTTATTGCATAAGTATAATGAACCTGTTTATCTATGCGGGTTTTTGCTCGTAATTCAAAAAATGCTCAGTTCATTCCGTTCCTTTTGGGAGTCGAGCTTAGCCGTTCGCTAGTGATGTAGAGCAAGCTCTTCTCCCCTTATTTACATATTCAGTTAGGACAAAAAATGGATCGTAATTCCGCCACCACTATCGTTTTTATCGGCTTTTTTTTACTGGGTATGGTGTTTATTTTATGGGGAATTTTACTGCCTGATTTAGCACGTAGCCTGAATATGGGGGATTTGGTTAGTGGCATCTTTTTTACCCTCATTTCAGTGGGCATGATAGTGGGCGCTATAATTGGCGGCAAATACGTGCAGAAGTTTGATTTTTTGTCGTTGTTCTCCGGATTACTGGTGTGTGTGGCGGTGTTGCTCTTCGGCCTGTCTTTTGTGCAACATTGGATTTGGCTGGTCTTAGGAGCCTTTGTATTAGGGATCTTCAGTTCCAGCTTGTTCACTATTGGTCATACTCTTATTGCCCGTCTGTATGTCAAAAAACGTTCAACTATGATGGGCCTGATGGATTTTATGTTTAGTCTGGGTACCTTGGCAGCCCCATTTTACATTTCAGGACTTTATCTGATTGAACAAAACTGGCGTTGGCCCTTGCGTTTGTTGTCCGTGGGACTATTAATTCTGGCTGGATATACTTGGTATGCAGCCCATCAAGGCAAGAAGTTGGTAACCGAAGTTGCAGCGGAAAAAAATCGCCAGAGTTTGTCATACCGGGATGTGATCAAACAGCCCGTGTTCCTGTTTCTGGCATTAGCCGCCTTGGGTTACGGTATGGTTGAGTTTGGCAATGGCAACTGGTTTGTCAGTTATGCGCAAATAGGCCACGGTTTTAGCGGGGAGCAGGCCCGTCTGGTATTTGCCTTTTTTAGTGCAGGTATGGTGCTCAGCCGTTTGGGCTTTTCAATCTTGTTATACTGGGTTTCCAGCCACAGATTAATGTTAATTCTCGCTACTGTGATGGCAGTGGGGGCGTTTGTGATTAAATTTGCCAGCGATCCGGTGATGATGTCCTGGGGGAATTTCCTAATTGGTTTGGGTTTGGGGGGGCTATTTCCCCTTATGCTCTCCTGTGCCATGGATATCGACAGTGACAAAGGGCCGTTAATTTCCGGGGTGTGTGTCATAGGATCGTCTATCGGCGTGCAAACCGCCTCTTTTGGCACAGGATTATGGGCGCATTTTGCGCCCATAACGACGGCATTCTGGATGATACCTATTGGGGCTTTGTGGTTGTGGTTGATGACCTGGTATTACAGTCGCCACGTTAAACGGCAACTCGCTGTTAGCGAGGCAGATAAGGCTCATGTCTAACCCGCGTGTGGCGATACATGCTTCAATAATAACTAGCATTCCCCTCGATTTAACTCTGCTACACTAGCGTCTTTTTTGCGTGAGAGAACTTATGTGGACTTGCCCCGCTTGCCAATTACCGTTAAACCTAACGGAGCGCACCTATAGTTGTGTAAACGGGCATAGTTATGACAGGGCGAAAGAGGGTTATGTGAACCTGCTGTTAGCTCAGCACAAACGCAGCAAAGAGCCCGGTGATAATAAACTGATGGTTAATGCGCGGCGGGCTTTTTTAGAGCAGGATTATTACCAGCCCTTGGCCTTGCATTTGGCCCAGCTAATTGACAAATACCCGTTCGCTAGTGAGTTGGCGTTATTTGATGCTGGCTGTGGGGAGGGTTATTATCTTAATGGCATTATTGGCGCATTGCGAACCCTCAAAGCCAGATCAGTCATAAGCGGTGGGTTGGATATCTCCAAGATTGCGGTACAAAAGGCCGCCAAAAAATACCCTGACAGCCACTTCGCTGTCGCCAGTAGCTTCAACTTACCTTTGGCCAGTGCCAGTCAACAGGCGGTGATCCAGATATTTGCGCCCAGCAGTGAAAAGGAGATACATCGGGTGTTGGTCCAAGACGGGATCTGGATACAAGTTAATCCTGGGCCGGATCACCTGCAACAGCTAAAAAAATGCATCTATGACGCCCCTGCCGAACATAAACCCATGGCCTGCATACCAGAGGGGTTTAGTGTGGTGCATGACGGCGAGCTGAGTTTCAATTTTATCCTCAGTAGCTCGCAAATGCGCCTTAATTTATTGATGATGACACCCTACTACTGGACCGCTCCTAAAGACAAGGTAGAGGTGATTTTGGCCACTTTGGAACAGGTCAAAGCCCATTTTTCAGTTAGGGTGTTACAAAAGGTGACGGGTAGCTAATACCCTCAATCCTTGAAACAGCTTGTTTGTTGGCTACACTCATTTGCCGCTGTCATGAAATTTCAATGACTCTGGGTATAAAGGCTATTGCGCACATGAGTTTCAAGTTTGCCCTGAGTCGCCCGAAAATGCGCCTCAATTTACTGATGATGACCCGCTATTCATCTACTGGACCGCTCCTAAAGACAAGGTAGAGGTGATTTTGGCCACTTTGGAACAGGTCAAAGCCCATTTTTCAGTTAGAGTGTTACAAAAGGTGACGGTTAGCTAATACCTATAAAAAAGGCAGCTAACGATTAAGCTGCCTGATGAGGGGGAAAGTAATTTTTATTTGCTAACGGAAAAGCTACTCAAACGTTTAATCGCCTGACTGAGCAATGCCGTCTCGAAAGTAGCAAATTCTTCCTCTCCCGTTTGCACATTAAACACCCTGGTGGTGCCATTATTCAATACTTCAATACGTTGCTGATGTTGCATCACTATGACCTTACGGCCTTGAGTGGTAACTGTCCAATCCTGGGTTGTATTTTGCAGATCCCTCCCGGTACTGTATGCCTTTTCAGATGCACGACACCCCAGCATATTCAACAAGGTCGGGGCGAGATCTTCGGTACTTGAAAATTCGGCGACCAAAGGAGTATTGCTGTATAAACGCCTTTGTATTTGGCTGTCGCCATTTACGTTTTTAACCAATAACACCTGATATTGCTGCAAAGTTTGCGCACTGAGTAAGCTATTGATTTGTTCGGCAGTCGCAAAGGCAATACCAAGTTGGGTTTGCTGCGCGGCTAAATTGGCAGCGAAAGTCTGCCAATCTTGCACGAACCCCCGGATACTGTCTTGTGTAATGGCTTGCTCAGAATACACATGCACGTTTAGCCCCAAGCCTCTAGGTAAATCCAGCAGGACAGGTGTTTTGCTGCTTATAGCGGGATGATATAACTCGGGCAAACCAAATAGCAGACTTAGTTTGGCCGCATCGACAGAGGACTGACCGCCCAAATGAGGGCTGCTATAAACAAAGCGCGAGGCTGTGGCAATGGGCATTGTGTCACTCTGCACCAGCATCAATACCTTACTTGCGGGTGATACCGAGCAATAAATAGGTGACAAGGGGTAACGTATGTTTCCCATGTTTTCGTTAAACTGCAGTTCTTTACGCTGTTCGTAGTTCTCCCGGTCCAGCAAATTGTAGCGTGACATCAGAGTTTTAGCCGTTGCCGGGTATGACAAGGGAAACAAGTCATCCTGCTGCACTATGGGATGGTAAAGGTTAGCATCCGCCCAGATATGTAGGGCATGGCTACTAACAAAACATACAATAAAGAAACTGCTGATGGGCAAGGCCAGTTTATACTTTTGTAAGCGGCCAATACGTTTCCAAATGGCGTTAGCAATGATCAGTTGGGTGGATAACCAGAATACAAACACCAGTAGAAAAAAGCCCCATTTCTGCCAGCCGAAACCGGATATGGCGTTGTTGGCTTCATTGCGGATCAGGTGAGCGGAGCCCAGACTTAGATGCACACCGTATTTATTGTACAACAGCGCATCTAGAGCCAAACACGCCAGGGCTATGGCGGCCAATAACGCGCTCACACCTTTGACCGTTCTGGCACTGGGTACCAGATAACACAAAGGCAAGATAAAAATAATAAAACCAAAGAAGGTCAAAAAGCCAATATGGCTAATCCAGTTAGTAAATAGATAAGTCACACCCAGCAGGGTTTCCGGTGCCGGTGAGTTAAATATGTATATGGTGGCGATAGCAATGGCTAGCAACATATTGATCAGGGCAAACCAATGGCCCCAATTAACCAGCTGAGTAACTAATTTGCGCCTGGGTGTTTCAGTTAATATCATGAATAATTCTATTTAGCATTGATACTTTTAAGCAGCACTTGTGTAAACTTGTCGGCCATTTCACTGCGCTGATTGGCGTTGACTTGCTGCATAAAAATATTGGTTATGACATTGCCTAGGGCCATAAGGGATAAATCGCGGCTGGCCTGGTTTTTTTCCAGCGCGACAATGATGTCATGCATGACGGTTTCAAACTGTGTATCGGAATATTTTGAGTTTTGAGGCATGGTTTTTCTCGTAGCAGTCGTGGCGAGATAGTAACAATGGTCTGGATAAATTGCGAGTATAGCGAAAACTCCTCGGTTAAAAAGCAGTAAATCAATGACAGTCGGTGTAGTGAACAGACGTTTTATCTTATTAAGTGAGGTAAAACCCCAAGTAAGTTATTTTTAAGGAGGCAATGTGAGTGCATTAATTCATCATTTTGTGGTGCATCAACTGGCGATTAACAACCAACAAGAGTTACAGCTGATCCCCCGTCAAACCTGTTTTGACGTGACTCCGGCCATTGAAGATTTGGCCCAGCAAATTAACCATGCCTTTAATACCAAACCCGGTAAAGGGGTGGGAGGATTTGTTGAGGATGAACAGGCTGCCGTTGCACAAGACGATGAGCCGTCAGGTGTGGCCCCTGCTCACTTTAAAACCCGACTAAAAGAAATGCTGGGGGATCCAGAAACCTTCGTGCAGTTCAGTATCGACAGCTGCCAGATGCTAAAAAAATCGCTATTGGAGATGGGCAGCATAGAAACCGGTTTTGTGATTTTCAGTCACTACCAGTTTCTGGCCACAGATTATTTGATGATCGCCATCATCAATACCAAGCAGCACGTAGAAATTAATCGAGAGCTGGAGTTAACCAGCAGTGATCATCTGGATTTGGCCAGGATGCAGTTGGCAGTCAGAATCGATCTCACCCAGCTTGCAGTGAGTCCCGAGCAGCAAAGATACATCAGTTTTATCAAAGGCCGTATGGGGCGCAAAGTGTCAGACTTTTTTATGCACTTTTTGGGCTGTGAAGAGCTGGTGGATGTGAAACAACAGAATAAACAGCTGCTCAGTTCAGTCGACGAGTTTTTAGCTTCGGAACAGCTCGATCCTAATGAAAAAAACGAGTCGCGCAAGATAGTATCCCAATATTACAAAGAAAAGCTCGATCAGGGTGAAGACATTCAACTTAAAGAGTTAGCTGATAAGTTGCCCAAAGAAGACGAAAGTCGTGATTTTTATCAATTTGTTAAAAGCAGCGAACAGCCTATTGAAGATCAGTTTCAGGCGGATCGCAGCGCCCTTAAAACCTTGGCTAAATTCAGCGGCCAGGGGGGCGGCGTATCCCTCAGTTTTGAGCGAAAGTTGCTCGGTGACAGGATCAGTTATGATGCAGGTTCTGATACCCTGATGATCCGAGGAATTCCGCCAAACCTTAAAGATCAGCTGTTAAAGTCCCAAAAATAGCAATCCATATCAGGAAGTTGGCTAAGTGCTTTTCACCGGGATTACGGTTATGTCGATTGGTATTAATACATGATTAAACGTTAGGTCCAAGATATACTAATCAGAGGCGCACTGAGCGCCAATCCTGGGGTTTTGACAGACTCCCCAGGGCAGTGATGACAACCAAGGTAGCTAATTAGTTTTATGCAATTATTTGTTAACGATTTAACCGTAATGGATTTCTCCTATTTATGCCCCAAGCGAGGCATGGTGGGCGAAAGTTGGATAGTCGATGTCATTTTGGACGGTGACTTAAATGAAGAAAGCATGGTGCTGGATTTTTCCAAGGTTAAAAAACAACTGAAGTATTTGATCGATCAATACGTAGATCACAAATTGTTAGTACCTGTTGAACATCCATACAGCCAACTTGTACATGATCAGAAAAACGAGCGAGTAAGTGTCGATTTTATGCGGCCAAACGGCCGTTCTATTCACCTAGATTGTCCGTCTGAAGCATACGCTTTTGTGTATGCCAAACATGTGACCATGTCGTCGGTTAGTCAATATTTGAAACAGGTGATTGCCACCCACCTGCCGGAGAATGTCATAGGACTTGAGCTAACGCTGCGCGCTGAAGTAATCGACACGCCTTATTATCACTATACTCATGGTTTGAAAAAACACGATGGTAATTGCCAGCGGATTGCCCATGGTCATCGCTCAAAAATTACCATTATTGAAAATCAGCACGAAAGTAACGAATGGCAACACTATTGGGCGGACAGATGGTCCGATATCTATATTGGGTCAACTGAAGACGTGGTCAGCCAAGAGCAGGTTAATTTTAACGTGCAGGAAGTAGATTTCGCTGAACATTATTTGTTTGCCTACGGATCGTCCCAGGGCTGGTTTGAATTGGCGATCCCTAAAGCGGAAGCGGAACTGGTGGATACGGATACCACAGTCGAATGTTTAGCCCAGTTTGTAGCCGACGAACAAAAACGTCTGGTACCTGAAAGTGAGTTTAGGGTGCTGGCATTTGAGGGTGTTGGCAAAGGGGCGATAGCCAATGCGTAATGGCTGGTTGGCGCTATTGAGTGTATGGTTGTTGCTGTCGGGTACGGACCTGGCCCTGGCCCAACACACCAGCGATGAGTTGGTTTTGCGTGGGCAACTGACCCAGGGCAGCCTGATCCGCGGTGTTGCCCCCACGGGCAGTCAGTTATGGCTCGATGGCCAGAGTTTAAAAGTAGCACCTGACGGGTTGTTTGTCTTTGGTTTTGGTCGCGATGCGAAACTGAGTCATCGGCTCAGGTGGCTTGATGAACAAGGCGTAAATCACACCCAAAATATTGAACTCAGTCCTCGTAAATACGATATTCAGCGTATTGAAGGTTTGCCCCAAAACATGGTGTCGCCTCCCAAAGAAGTATTGGAACGCATTCGCAGTGACAATGTTCAGGTAGCCCAAGCACGCAGTTTACGTGATGAGCGTACGGATTTTAGCGAAGATTTTATATGGCCAGCAACCGGCCCCATCAGTGGTGTGTATGGTAGCCAGCGGGTGTTAAACGGTCAACCCAAGCGCCCGCATTATGGTGTGGATATAGCCGCCTCAACAGGCACCCCTGTATACGCCCCCGCCAGCGGTGTGATCAGTTTGTTTGTGCCTGATATGTATTATTCCGGAGGCACTATGATCATCGACCACGGTTTTGGTGTGTCTTCTACTTTTTTGCATCTGAGCAAGGGCCACGTTAAAACCGGCGATATTGTCACGCAAGGCCAACTGGTAGCTGAAATTGGAGCCACAGGCCGCGTGACTGGCGCCCATTTGGATTGGCGCATGAACTGGGAGAAGCAGAGACTTGATCCGGCCTTGTTGGTGCCTGAGCGTCACTCGGTGGACGCTGACTAATTAAGTCTCACCCGGGGACGCTAACTACTTGAGCGCCACCCACTGACACTAATTCATTTCCCATTAAAGCTTGGGTCGAATTACGCGATAACCTTAATAACTTAGCCAGTCATTAACGGATCACCTGTTGCTCGACGGACAAAATACTAGCCATAGTACCCACACCTCTCCTGTGAGTAGTCAACTCGACCTGGAATTTTGTGGGTCACTCAACCGTGCATCTTCTCAGGGGGCCAAGTTTGCGCTGCTGCTGAGCATGTTACAGCAAAATTACCTGGAAAGGCCCAGCGTCGCACGACCAAACAATGCCCGGCAAGACGATAGCCCGCCTACAGATGATATTGCTGGCCTATCTTTATATCCTAAAGTGCCCCTCAGTGCCCGTATTCAGGATTGGCAATACGCCGATACTGCCTCAGCGATCATGCACAATGATGGCATTAAAAGTGCCCACCTGTGGTTGGCGATGCATCCCCAGCCCCTGTCTTTACACAATGATGTCTGTGTGATCGATGAAGATGTATTGGCAAACTGTGATATTCATACCCAGCAACGGCATAAAAATGATGTTGAACTGGAGCAGGAAATTGAAGTGGATGAAACTGGCCTATACGATTTACTACAGCAAATCGGTCTGGACATGCAAAATGCGGCCTAATGTAAACAGAATAGAAAAAAATATACGGATTGCCATTGGACAATCCGCTACATTAGGGCAAATTAACCGTCCTGGTTGATTTGGCTAATAAGTTGTTGCAATACAGCGTCTGCCTGGTCTGCGTCAATTTGGCAAGTGCCTGCATTTTCGTGGCCCCCACCATTATATTGCAAACACATTTGGCCGATATTCGAACCTGAGGTCTTATTCAAAATAGATTTGCCGATTGCAAATACGATATTTTGTTTTTGAAAGCCCCACATCTTATGCAGGGATATATTACATTGGGGGAACAACGCATAAATCAGAAAGCGGTTGGCGGCATAAATGGTTTCTTCCTGGGTAAGGTCCAGGACCACCAAGTTGTCTTCAATTTTTGCACAGCGTTGCACTTGATCCACTGCCAACTGGCTATGTTCACGATAGATTTTTATCCTCTCCTGTACATCGGGAAGCTGAATGATTTCCTCTACGCTAAGATCCAAACAGCAATCGATGAGCTTCATCATCAGGTCATAATTAGAAATGCTAAATTCACGGAAACGGCCTAAACCGGTGCGAGCATCCATTAAAAAATTCATTAGATCCCAACCGTGGGGATTTAAAATTTCCTGCTGATTAAAATTAGCCGAATCGCCTTTGTCCACAGCCGCCATTAATTCGGCAGAGATCTTGGGGAACTGTTGTGTGCCACCAAAATGTTCAAACACCACCCTGGCCGCCGAAGGAGCCTTAGGATCGATAATATGGTTGTCGTGACTGTCGTTGCGCAACACTTCGCTATGGTGATGATCAAAACATAAATGGCAACCAGCCACATAAGGCAGGTTGGTGAGGATATCTTTGTCGGTGATCTCAATTTTGCCATCTTGCATGTCTTTGGGATGAACAAATTTGATGTCATCGATCATATTCATGTCTTTGAGTAAGGCGGCGCAAACCAGGCCATCAAAATCACTACGGGTTATCAGTCGAAAACTATTATTAGCCATAAATACTCTTTTTAGGTGGTGCCCAGCCTCCAGCTTAAAGGCATGTTGATTAAGAGTACATGCAACTTTTGCTGCAAATAATATTATTGACCCGGCCACCGGCTTGCATCGTGCGGTGTACCTCGTTTAAAGATAATTATTTCAGAAGATGAAAAATATAAAGTTTTAGCCTAACTAAACTTTTTCAGTACTGGGGGCGACTAATGTAAAGACAGCCTAGTGAACTGTCGTATGTCCCTTTGGGCCGCTCATGATTTTTCATGTCTGCGGCTTTTTTATGTCTGAAAATAATGCGTTTTGGGGCAACATCAGAACCCATAAAACAAGCTCTGCGATATAGTTGTGGTAATTGATGCATTCAAATGTAAACGTATCACCCCTAATATTAGTTCGACATAGGGACAACTAATTGAAAAAAATCCTGAGCTATATCACTATGTTGTTGGTTTTTAGCACTGCGCATTTTGTCCGAGCTGAGAATACTAAACACTATGACGAGTTCATGCAGGTGGTTGAGAATTTCAGATTGGCATTGGTTGAAAAAGACGAGCAAAAATTTGTCGATCTTTTTTACCACAAATCCGTGCCCTGGATTGGAATTACCGGGTTAAAACGAACAGGGAATTTACCGACTAATAACGGTGAGCAACTGGGGAATCACTTGAGTTTTATTGGCTGGGTGGTCAGTACACCACAACAGATAGAAGAGAAATTCTGGGATATCAAGATTCATACCGACGGCGATGTAGCCTCGGTGTATTTTAAATATAGCTTTCATAAAGACAACTACAAATCAAACTGGGGTGATGAAAGCTGGCACCTGATCAACACCATGCAAGGCTGGAAAATCAGTTCGGTTATTTATTCGATAACCGATAATCCCGAGCCCAAAAAAGAAACACAATAAGCAGGGTGCTTAAGCACCCATAATTCTGAAACGGCCAAAGTGTGAAACCGTTAATAAGGAGCAGTTATGTCGGCAGTGATCGTGCATTTTGCATTGGAAAAAGAAACCAAAAACAGCGTACGTTACAAAGAAATTCCAGAAGAGGGCAAGGCACCCATCATGGGCTCTATCTATGTGCAAAAATGGTTTGCTGGTGCCACAAAATCCCTAACCATCACCATTGAGAAAAAAGACTGAACCGTGCTGGATAATCGACATATAATAATATTTGATGGCCTATGTAACTTCTGTAACGGCGCCGTTAATTTTATTATCAAGCGGGATCCCAAGGGCCTGTTTGCCTTTACCCCTATGCAGTGTGAGTTTGCCCGGCAGCTGTTGAGTCAGTACAAGATTGAGACTGTTGATGTAGATACGTTTGTATTGATTAAAAACGGTCAATGTTTGGTTTTTTCCACTGCTGCTTTAGAGATAAGCAAAGATTTAACCGGTCAATGGTATTTGTTAAATGGTTTTCGGCTGGTGCCTGCCTTTATCAGAGACGCAATCTATAAAGTATTTGCCCGTAATCGCTACCGGCTGTTTGGCAGGCAAGCCACCTGTATGCTGCCATCTAATGACGTTAAATCACGATTTATCGGTATCTAGGCATAAGGTTCACCTAAAGTATGGCTATTTAGCTTGCACAAGTATTTTGTTTTGGCTTTAAAATTCGCGGTCAGTTTGTTATATTCTCGCCGCTTTTTTACCCAATCCCATTAACTGCTCTGGATTTACGATCCGGCTCGCATAGGCTGTACTTTATGACAAATGTTTCAACCTCTAACACACAGTATGTAGTATGTGCTTTATATAAATTCACCACCCTTGAAAATTTTCAGGAGATGCGTCAGCCATTGCTAAGCTTTATGCAAGACACTGGCATAAAAGGCACCCTGTTGCTGGCTGAAGAAGGTATTAATGGCACGGTGTCTGGTACCCGTGAAAGCATAGATGCGTTGTTAACATGGCTAAATCAGGATCCCCGCATTTCGCCTATTTCCCATAAAGAATCTGTGGATGAAACCCAGCCATTTCACCGTACTAAAGTAAAACTCAAAAAAGAAATCGTCACCATGGGAGTGGAGGGAATTGATCCGCGTCGTACGGTGGGCACCTATGTTAAACCTGCCCAATGGAACGCTCTAATTTCGGATCCTGATGTGACGGTTATCGATACCCGTAATGAATATGAAATCGAGATCGGTAGCTTTCAAAACGCGATTAATCCTAAGACGGATTCCTTTCGTGAGTTTCCCCAGTACGTAAAAGACAACCTGGATCCCAAGGTAAACAAAAAAGTGGCGATGTTTTGCACAGGCGGTATACGCTGCGAAAAATCTACTGCCTATTTAAAGGAGCAGGGTTTCGATGAGGTGTACCATTTGGAAGGTGGCATTCTTAAGTATTTAGAAGAAGTCCCCAAAGATAATACTCTGTGGCAAGGGGACTGTTTTGTGTTTGATAACCGAGTGGCGGTCGACCACGATCTGCAAAAAAGCGAATATGATCAATGTTATGCCTGTCGCTTGCCGATCACCGAACAAGATAAACTCAGCCCTGTGTTTGAGTCAGGAGTGAGCTGCCCCAAGTGTCACGGCAAGCATTCAGAGGAACAAATTAAACGTTTCAAAGAGCGTGAAAAGCAAGTTAATCTTGCTCGAGGGCGCAATGAAGAACACGTAGGGGAGGAAGCCGCTAAGGCAATTAAATTACGCCGCCAACAAAAGGCTGCTACGCGGCGGGCCCAGCGCACCGCAGCGGGGAAGAGCAACGGCTAACTCAGGCTTTGTAACAGTGATTGGTAGACTAACGTAGACACATAGTTGTAATAAACGTTAAACTCTCTGCAAGTTAACTAATGTGAATTAAGCATGTCAGAACAAGCTCAGTTAGCAGCAGAAAAGGTTGCTGAAATTCGTAAAGAATTTGATTATTTCGATACCGACAGTAATGGTCAAATAGGCATTGCCGAATTTATCGAATTGTTGACCATCTTATCGCCTAAGACCAAAGCCAGTCACGTTCAAGAAGGGTTTGGGCTTATCGATAAAAATAATGATGGTTCTATTGATTTCGACGAATTTTTAGAATGGTGGCAACAATCCTGGTGGGAATATTAGCCCTGATCCAGCAGTTCACGTGCGCTAAAAGCAACGCTGCGTATCATAAAAAAAGCCCAGGCGCCGTGCTGGGCTTTGTTGTATCTGTCTATTTGGGAATTATTCTTGTTTGAAAGTCAGCCCGGCGTATTGGCTTAAACGGGTGATGAGTTTATCACCCATGGCTGGCGCTGTGGTCCAAATACCACCTGGGGTGTCTGTAGCATCCATAAGCAGACATAATGCACTTTGGACAATCATGCGCGAGGTCGAGCCATAACCCGGGTCAAGTTCCCCAGCAACACTGACCTTAAGGCTTTGCCCAGCTGTATTGATGCCCACAAATAAAATATCGTAAAAACCTGCTTCCCGCTCTGCCTGGCTTGGGCCTTCCCCGGGTTGTGGCCCGCCTTCTTTCATCATGCCTTTATCATTAGCCACGGCATTGGCGATCTTTTCGCCTTTGTCACCGGGGCCGGTCATCAGCATTTCGTCATATACAAAATCCTCACCGTATTGATAGCCCAGCAGAGCATTGCTGCGATGAACGTTGCGGGTGTTGATTGCCGCCATCACAAAGGGGGCTACCCAGGTATTGAGTTCTTCTTCAAAGTAGGGTTTGTTCCCAAACGGCTGGGCAGGGCCGGTAAAACCAGGGGTTAACGAAAAGGGATTAAGCAGTAACTGCATCAAAGACGGGTCTTGTTTGGCAGCGGCCAGGGTTGCTTTTAGACTGGCAGCCGTGCCGCCGGAAAAGGTGCCTTGCATCCTGCGGACTCGCCCTTTGACTCGGGTAAATACAGCCCCCAGTTGCTCCTTAGCCAGTTGTTGCAAGTGATACACCCCTAAATCGAAGGGGATAGAATCGAAGCCACAAGAAAACACGACGCGCGCGCCACTTTTTTTAGCTGCGGCTTCGTTGGCATCGATCATCTGGCGCATCCATACCGGTTCGCCACATAAATCCACGTAATCGACTCCTGACGCGGCACACATGGCGACCAGTTCTGAACCGTATAACTGATAGGGCCCGACTGTGGTAAGCACCAGTTTAGTGGCATCTACCATAGCTTGCATAGAGCCTGCGTCACTGGTGTCGGCCACAACCAGCGGTGTAGCTGCAGGAGCGCCAATTTCGTCACGCACCCGAGCCAGTTTATCTGCGCTGCGCCCGGCCATGGCCCAACTAAAACTGGTATCACCCGCATAGTGGTTAACTAAATATTCGGCCACTAAACGCCCGGTAAAACCCGTGGCGCCGTACACTACAATATCGAATTTTTTTGCAGTACTCATTTTATTGCTCTCATGCCATTTGCGAAGCATGAATAGTAAAACCCCGGAAGACACTATTCACTTTATTTGCTTGATGGCTAACTATAGTACTTGTTGATTAAGAGAAGTTTGCATAAGTGCTGTGCGGAAAAATTCTGCTTTGGGCGTATCTCCTGATGATAAAGGCTTGTCCATACACCTTGGAAACGCTAGCCTAAACACACAAGAATGTCATCAGGACGTGGTATGAACGAAAAAACAGGAGTAGCCGATAGATTGTCGTGTAGCCAGTGTATGGAGCAAAAAGAGTTGGGCTTCGATTTTACTATGGCCTTTCAGCCTTTGGTGAACATCAGAAGTCGTGAGGTGTTCGGTTATGAAGCCTTGGTACGGGGGCTAAATAACGAGTCGGCCTTTTCGGTGATTTCCAGGGTTGACCAAAACAACCTGTATTTATTCGATCAGCAGTGCCGAGTAAAAGCTATAGCCTTAGCGGCTGACTTACAGTTAGATACAATATTAAGTATTAATTTTCTGCCTAATGCGGTTTATACACCGGAACGTTGTATTCGCACCACGTTGGAGGCGGCGAAAAAATACAACTTTGCTACCAATAAAATCCTGTTTGAATTTACCGAAGTAGAAAAAATTATCGACAAGCAGCACGTTAAGCGCATTGTCGAATGTTATAAATCACTGGGGTTTCTTACTGCAATTGATGACTTTGGTGCAGGGCATTCAGGGTTAGGCTTGTTGGCTGATTTTCAAACTAATATTATTAAATTGGATATGAACCTGATCCGCAATATCAGCTTGGATAAAATCAGGCAATCGATTGTCATCAACTGTCTAAATATGTTTCGCGATCTGAATATTACCGCCCTTGCCGAGGGAGTAGAAACGCTCGAGGAAGCAAACTGGCTGTTTGAATCAGGGGTTGACCTAATGCAAGGCTATGTTTTTGCCAAGCCAGGTCTTGAATGTTTGCCTGGGGTTGATTTTAGCGATTTTTAACCTAAACATTGAGATTAAAAATGAAAAAGCCGGAACTACTTGTCCCGGCTTTTATGCAACGTAAGCTAAATATGTTTTAGCTCACTGACAATATTTTACACGCGTTGGTGCCACCCACAGTTTCCATTGCATCGCCGTAGGTCATGATAAACAAATCACCGGTTTCCAGCAGACCTTTGTTTTTCATAATGTTGACAACATCATTTTTTAACTGGCCGGGATCGCTTCCGCGAGAATCAAAAAATACCGGTTCTACTCCACGATACAGCGCCATGATATTCAATGTGCTCTCATGACGTGACAAGGCATAAATCGGCAAGGTCGTGGTAATGCGTGACATTAACCGTGGTGTACTGCCACTTTCCGTCAGCGCAACGATGGCTTTAATCGTTCCTAGGTGGTTTGCGGCGTATACAGCGCTAAGGGCCAATGTCTCGCTCACCGAACTGAAGGTCTCATCAATCCGGTGTTTGGATATTTTGATGCTCGGGTGTGTTTCGGCACCGATACATACCCTGGCCATGGCCTCTACCGTTTCTACCGGGAATTCGCCAGCAGCAGTTTCAGCCGATAACATCACCGCGTCTGTGCCATCGAGTACGGCATTGGCCACATCCATGACTTCGGCACGAGTTGGCATAGGGCTGGTGATCATTGATTCCATCATCTGGGTGGCCGTGATCACAACCTTGTTGAGTTGGCGTGAACGGGCGATCAGTTTTTTCTGTACACCCACCAATTCGGCGTCACCAATTTCCACGCCTAAATCCCCACGGGCAACCATGACCGCATCAGACGCTTCAATGATGTCGTCAATGGCTTCGTCTGTCGCCACGGCTTCTGCACGTTCTACCTTGGCACAGATCATGGCATTACAACCTGCCTGTACCGCCAATTTGCGTGCATAGTGCAAATCGTCACCGCAACGGGGGAAAGACACCGCCAGATAATCTACGCCAATAATAGCGGCAGTCTTGATGTCTTCCTTGTCTTTTTCCGTTAACGCTTCAGCAGATAACCCGCCGCCTAAGCGGTTTATACCTTTGTTGTTGGACAATTTACCGGCCACAGTCACCTTAGTGTGCACCTTGTTGCCTTCAACTTCGGTGACCTTAAGCTGAATTCGTCCGTCATCCAGCAATAGCAAATCACCTGCAGATACGTCATGGGGCAGGGCTTTGTAATCTATACCGACCGATTCTTGTCCGCCCTCATTAGTGCCCAAATCAGCATCGAGTATGAACGTATCCCCTATCTTAAGTACGATAGAACCTTCCTTGAACTTGGCGACGCGAATTTTAGGGCCTTGGAGATCACCTAAAATAGCCACGTATTTACCCAGTTTCTTCGCAACCTGACGTACCTTGTTGGCGCGCTCAATGTGATCCTGAGCAGTGCCATGGGAAAAATTCATGCGCACTACATTAGTGCCTGCGCGGATAATAGCTTCAATCTGTTCGAGTGTGTCCGTTGATGGACCGAGGGTGGCTAATATTTTTGTTCGTCTTAACATAGGTTAATCGCTCTGGTTGTGGCACAAACTAATTTAGAATTGCAGGTGGACATTATATTCTTTCGTTTTTGCTAAGTGCGGCCTTATATAAGCCTTTGATGTTTTTTCCAAGAGAAGATTCCCTACTTTGTGCTCAATATCCTGATAAAACCTTTTGGATTCGGGTAAAGGCATCGCTCAAATTCTCATCGGCTTGACATAAAACCGCACTAATTGACTGAATACTTACTGTTTTGTAATTTTATTACAAAAATACTAGCCGAATAAGTCGTTAATGTGAAATTTTTTAACAAAAAAACAGCCTCGAGACTCAATTTTATTTAAGAACGGGTCTATGTCTGAAAAATACTCCCTCAATCGTCGCGTTTATCGAACCGCGAGCCTCGCAACGTATCTTTGACCCGTTTTAAATTTTCCCGGAATTTAGTTCCCCGGCGTAAGGTAAAGCCAGTGGCCAGTATGTCTATCAAGGTGAGCTGGGCGATACGTGATGCCATGGGCATATACATGTCCGTATCTTCAGGCACTTCCAAGGATAAAACCAGGTTGCACTCTTTTCCCAGGGGGCTGTCTTTTGAGGTGATACCCACTACGGTCGCGTCGTTACTTCTGGCGATCTGGGCGATTTCTACCAGACTTTTAGTGCGTCCAGTGTGAGAAATCAGTACCACTACGTCATCTTCACATGAATTCATACAACTCATGCGCTGCATCAGAATATCTTCGAAATACACTATGGGAACATTAAATCGGAAGAACTTGTTCAGCGCGTCATGGGCAACCGAGGCGGAGGCTCCCAAACCAAAAAAGGATATTTTTTGCGCCTGGGTGAGTAAATCGACTACCCGGTTTATGGTATTGATATCTACCGACTGCCTTGCCACCTCTAAAGAGGCCATGGTGGATTCGAAGATCTTTTTGGTGTATTCCTCTGGCCCATCGTCTTCTTCGACATGACGGTTTACATAAGGTGTGCCGTTGGCCAGACTCTGCGCTAAATGCAGTTTAAAGTCAGGATAACCCTTAGTATCCAGACGTCGGCAAAAACGGTTGACTGTGGGTTCACTGACATCGGACATTTTTGCCAGAGTTGCGATACTGCTATGGATCGCCGTTTGCGGGTTAGCCAAAATGACTTCGGCTACTTTGCGTTCTGATTTACTAAACGCGAGCTTATGTTGAGTTATTTTTTCAAGAATATTCATACGGCCACTGAAATCTTAATTATAATCTGCATTTATTTCACTAAGAATAACACTGTCGCTACTAGTGTGGGTACAGTTCTTGTAATTTTTTAACAAAAACACCCACAATTTAAGCAACTTAAGGGGCTTGGGGGGCCAAGATTGTGGTGGTTCGTCGTAAAAAGTTGTAATTTTACTACACTTGTTGTTAACTGTGGGCAAAGATTAGTAATGATTGAAGTGTTATTATTAGCCTAAGTTGAATCAAATATTCTCATTAATAGTAGGTTAAAGACAATGGCGTTAGATAATTCATCCAAACCGTGTGACTTCGTTTTATTTGGTACCAAGGGGGATTTGGCCCGTCGTAAATTGCTGCCGTCTCTGTATCAATTGGAAAAAGCAGAATTAATGCATGCCGAGACCACCATTTTGGGGGTGGCCAGAGATGAAATCAGCCTGCAGGACTACGTTGAGCTGGTCAAAACGAATATTGAGCAATTCTCTGATGAAAAATTGTGTGATGAAACCTGGCAGCGTTTTTCCGCCAAGTTAGATTATGTCTGTGTCGACATGAAAGACATCGACAGTTATAAGGTGTTTGCAGAACATGTGAACACCAGTCGCACTATGGTGTGTTATTTTGCTACCCCGCCATCGATATTTGGTGACATCTGTCGTGGTTTAAAAGCCGCCAATATAATTGACAAGAGCATGCGGGTGGTCCTTGAAAAACCTATTGGGCATGATCTCGCATCTTCCAAAGTCATTAATGACCAAGTGGCGGAGTTTTTTGATGAAACACAAATTTATCGTATCGATCACTATCTGGGCAAAGAAACCGTACTTAATCTGATTGCCTTACGTTTTGCCAATTCGATTTTTGCCACCAATTGGGATCACAACAGTATTGATCACGTGCAAATCAGCGTTGCCGAGTCGGTTGGTATTGAAGGGCGCTGGGGCTATTTTGATACCGCCGGCCAGATGCGTGACATGGTGCAGAATCACTTGTTGCAGATATTGACCCTGATTGCCATGGAACCTCCCACTACTTTAGATGCAGACAGTATTCGCGGCGAAAAACTCAAAGTACTTAAGGCATTGCGTACCATTGACTCCACTAATATTCGGCAAAAGAGTGTGCGTGGGCAATACATAGGCGGTTTTGTCAAAGGTAAAGAAGTCCCCGGCTACCTCGATGAGCCTGATGCTAACCAGCGCAGTGAAACGGAAACCTTTGTCGCCCTTAAAGTGGATATCGATAACTGGCGTTGGGCCGGGGTACCGTTTTATTTGCGTACGGGCAAACGCCTGCCCAACAAAACCAGTGAGGTGGTGATCTATTTCAAACGTCAGCCCCATAACTTGTTTGAAGAAAGTTTTTCCGAGCTCCCACCCAATAAACTGACCATACGTTTACAGCCCGATGAAGGCATTGAAGTCACCGTTATGAATAAGGTGCCTGGGTTAACCGAAACAGGTGCCATGGATTTACAAAAATCCCGTTTGAACTTGAGCTTTTCCGAGGCATTCAAAGATGATCGTATTGCCGATGCATACGAAAAATTGTTGCTAGAAGTTATGCTGGGCAACCAGACCTTATTTGTCAGCCGTGATGAAGTGGAATTTGCCTGGAAATGGGTCGACAGCATCATTGATGCCTGGGATCACAGCAATGAACCCCCTGAGTCTTATCAAGCTGGCACCTGGGGCCCGGTAGCGTCAATTGCATTGTTAGCCCGTGAAGATCGTGCCTGGTACGAAAGCAAGATAGGGAAGAAATAACATGGCTTTAAAAGAAACAAATTTTCAATCCGTAGATGAACTCAATAACACCTTCGCCCAGCGTATTGTCACTATTCTTCAAGACGGTATCGCCCAAAATGGCCGGGCAAGTTTGATTGTTTCAGGTGGACGTACGCCCGCAGCCTTGTTTGATGCTCTGTCCAAAGCTGATCTGGCCTGGGACAAAGTTGATATAAGCCTGGCGGATGAACGTTGGGTGGAGACAAACGACGACGCCAGTAACGAAAAAATGCTGCGCCGGGAGCTGTTGAAAAACAATGCGCAAAAGGCCAACTTTGTTGGACTTAAAACCGCCCATGGCGATGCTAAAGAGGCAGTGGATGAATGCACGGGGAATCTGGCAAAATTGAAAACGCCTTTTGACGTGCTCATTTTAGGTATGGGTGAGGACGGCCATACGGCTTCGTTGTTTCCCTGCTCAGAACAAATCCATCAAGGCCTGGATATGGGCAGTCGTCGCACTTATATTGCCGTGCAGCCCACCACTGCACCTAACCAGCGCATGTCTTTGACCTTACCAGCGTTATTGAACAGCAAAAATATTTTTCTACATCTGACCGGTGTGGCTAAAAAGCAGGTATTGGACACAGCAATCAAGGGTGGCGACGAATTCGAGATGCCCATCCGTGCGGTCATCAATCATGCCCAAGTCGAATTGATGTGGGCGCCCTAGGAGATATTTATGAATTCATTGATCCAAGACGTTACCGAACGAATTATCGAGCGTAGCCTAAATACGCGCAAAGCTTATTTAGCTAAAATTGAACAGGCCCGCCTCAATGGCCCCCACCGCGGTGTGTTGTCGTGTGGCAACCTAGCCCACGGTTTTGCTGCTTGCGGTAGCGAAGATAAAGCCGATTTACGCAGTATGACTAAATCCAATATAGCTATTATCTCGTCCTATAATGATATGTTGTCGGCGCACCAGCCGTATCACGACTATCCACAGATTCTAAAAAAGGCTATCAGCCAGGTGGGCAGTGTGGCCCAGTTTGCCGGTGGCGTTCCGGCCATGTGTGACGGCGTTACTCAAGGTAATCCAGGCATGGATTTAAGCCTGATGAGCCGGGATGTGATCGCGTTGTCTACTGCGGTGGCTTTGTCACACAATATGTTTGATGGCACCTTGATGATGGGTATTTGTGACAAGATCGTCCCGGGTCTGTTGATAGGCGGCTTGAGCTTTGGCCACTTACCTACGATTTTTGTGCCCGCAGGTCCTATGCCTTCAGGTCTTCCTAACAAGGAAAAAGCCCGGGTTCGTCAAGCTTATGCCGAAGGTAAAGTGGGTCGTGCGGAATTGCTTGAAGCCGAGTCTCAGTCCTATCACTCCGCCGGTACCTGTACGTTTTACGGTACGGCCAACAGCAACCAACTGGTGGTGGAAACGATGGGCTTACATTTACCTGGCTCTTCCTTTGTCAATCCAGGTACTCCCTTGCGCGAAGCCTTAACGGATGCTGCCGCCAGACAAGTCACCCGCATCACGGATCTGGGTGAAGACTATCGTCCTATCGGACACATAGTGGACGCCAAGTCGATAGTAAATGGCATAGTCGCTTTGTTGGCGACCGGTGGCTCAACTAACCACACCATGCACTTAGTCGCGGTGGCTAGGGCGGCAGGTTATATAGTCAACTGGGATGATTTCTCAGATATCTCAGATGCGGTTCCCTTGTTGACGCGTATTTACCCCAATGGTTCAGCGGATATTAACCACTTCACCGCTGCAGGCGGCATGGCGTTACTGTTCAGAGAACTACTTAAAGGCGGTTTATTGCACAATGATGTAAAAACCATTTGTGGTGATGGCCTAGAGCGATACACCCAAGAGCCGATGTTGGAGCAGGGCGAACTGGTTTGGCGTGATGGCCCCACTGAGTCTTTTGATCCCCAGGTAGTAGCCAGTGTTGAAAACCCCTTTAAACCTGATGGTGGGTTATCGGTATTAACTGGGAATCTGGGCCGTGCGGTAATGAAAACCTCGGCACTTCGACAGCCCCATTGTTATATCAAGGCGCCTGCGGTGGTATTTGAAGATCAGTTTGAACTGGCCGCAGCGTTTAAAGCCGGTGATTTGGATAAAGACTGTATCGTAGTCGTGCGTTTCCAAGGCCCCTCGGCCATAGGTATGCCAGAATTACACAGCTTAACCCCACCTCTGGGGGTGCTTCAGGATAAAGGTTTCAAAGTGGCACTGGTCACCGACGGACGTATGTCAGGCGCATCCGGTAAAGTGCCCGCAGCCATCCACTTGACTCCGGAAGCCTTGAAAGGTGGACTGATCGCCAAGATACAAAATGGCGATATGATCGAGTTAAATACCAAAAGCGGACATATTACCTTGTGTGTTGACAGCGCTGAACTTGACAAGCGCCAGGCCAAAGTAACAGACGTAGCGTCCCATCAAATTGGCATGGGTCGTGAGATGTTTGCTGGCATGCGCGCTGCGTTAACGGGTGCCGAGCAAGGCGCATGTTCATTGTTCGTTGGACAGGAAGAAAACTAGTGGCTAATAATTTTGTGGCTGATATTGGCGGTACCAATATTCGCCTGGGACAAATTGTTGACGGTCAAGTCTCTGAGATTAAAAAATATTTGTGTGCCGACTTTGCCACTATTGGTGACGCTATCAAACAATATTTTAGCGAGTTCCCTGCTATACAGTTTACCGCGGGTTGCCTGGCGATTGCCTGTCCTGTCAGTGGTGATTTGGTCAAAATGACCAATCATACTTGGGTGTTCTCCACTAAAGCCTTGCAAAACGAACTGGGTTTGCAGTGGATAGGGGTGATCAATGACTTTACCGCGGTGGCCCACTCCCTGCCAAAACTCAGTGCCCACCAAAAGGTTCAAATTGGTCCGGGCCAAGCTGAGCTTACTGCTAACATCGCGGTGTTTGGCCCTGGTACGGGTTTGGGTGTCAAACACTTAACCCATATCGACCAGGGTTGGCAGTCTTTGGATGGTGAAGGTGGTCATGTGGATTTTGCCGCTGTGGATGAAAATGATATTGCCATATTACGTTTTTTGACCGCTAAGTTTGGCCATGCCTCCGCCGAAGAAGTCATGTCAGGGCGCGGCATAGTGCATATCTACCAAGCACTGGCTGCCCATCAAGGGCGACCGATGGAGTTTGACAATGCAGCAGATATCACCACCCGTGCTTTGGCCAACAGTTGTGATTTGTGCGCGGCGACATTGGCGCAATTTTGCCGAATTATGGGCAGTTTCGCCGGTAATTTAGCGTTAAATTTATGTACCCGAGGTGGTGTGTATATTGGCGGCGGCATAGCCTCCCGATTTGTGGACTATCTCAAGCAGAGTGAATTTCGCCAGCGTTTTGAAGCCAAAGGTCGGTTTCAAAACTACGTAGCCACTATACCCACTTACATTATTACCGAGCCCGATCACGGTTTGATTGGCGCTATGGCTTATTTAGAGCAGCATTACAAAGGTTAGATGCAATGACAAAAAATTGGAAAGTTTCTTCAGAAGAGGTTTTTAGCCAAGGCCCTGTGGTCCCTGTATTGGTGATCAAGGATGTGAAACATGCTGTGCCTTTGGCAAAAGCGCTGATTGCTGGCGGTATTCGCGTATTAGAAGTCACCCTTCGCACCCCGGCTGCGTTGGCCGCTATCAGTGCTATCGCTAAGGAAGTGCCTGATGCCTTGATTGGAGCGGGTACAGTGACAAATAGAGAGCAACTTAAACAAGTGCAGGATGCAGGTGCGTTATTTGCAATTAGCCCTGGTATGACTCCGGATTTGTTGGCTGCGGGTAATGAGGGAAACATTGCCCTTATTCCTGGCGTCTCGTCTATCTCAGAGCTTATGAAAGCAGTTGATTTTGGTTATACACATCTTAAGTTTTTCCCTGCCGAGGCCTCGGGTGGCATTAAAGCCTTAAAAGCCATAGGTGGCCCATTCCCAGAAATCGCATTTTGCCCCACAGGCGGCATCAGCCCAACCAACTATCTGGATTACCTCGCTCTGCCAAATGTCCGTTGCGCTGGAGGTTCATGGTTAGCCCCGGATGATGCAGTAGAAGCCGGTGATTGGGCGCGTGTTACCGAGCTCGCTAAGCAAGCCGTAGCGGGTGCTGCTTCCTTGAAGTCTTAAGTGAAATCAGTCTTAAGGAGGTCACCTAAAGGTGGCCTTTTTTATGCCTCAATTTTGTCATATGGTGGGCGGCTGTCCGCCATAAGACGGTCCAGGGCCCGCTGGGCTTTAACTGGCTGTTCCATGTCTGTTTCTTCCAGCATTTCACATTCATCACTGAGCATTTGCTGGATAGTCACGGGGTAAAATTTACAGTCATCTGGGCGGTCAAAATAAATATCGCAGGTATAGATTTCCTGATCAGGCACTTTACGCAAAAATGGGCACAGGGCGAGTTGTTTGCCGTTTTCAGGGCTCATCCAAATGAGTCCATTTTTAACATATTCGGCTATATCAGGGCGGAATAACTGCCACATATCTACTTCGCTATCCGTTGCCGATAAACCGCCATTGCTGTATTTGGTACAGCATTTTCCGCACTGGGTACATTCTTTCATGGCGACCTGAGGCTAATAGAGAGCTGGCCCAGATTACAACAATAAGCCTGTTGAAGTAACCCGGGTGTACTTTCAGTTGGGTTTACAGTTGCAGCATAAATACTTTGGAGTTGCGCTGAAAATTGTACAGTTGTTTTTTCTTGGCGGGTAAATCATCCAGGCTGGCGAGCACAAAACCTTGTTCCTGAAACCAATGTGAAGTGACAGTAGTTAATACAAATATTGAGTCCAGGCCTTGTTCGGCTGCTTGTTCCTTGATGGCAGCCAACAGACGTTCGCCGCGGTTTTTACCTCGGTAATCCGTGTGGGTCGCCACGCAAGCTAGCTCACCACAGCGTTCTTCCACATAAGGGTAAAGCGCCGCACAGGCTATCGCCATACCGTCACGTTCAATCAAGGTAAATTGGCCTATTTCCCGCTCCAATATCTCCCGGGAACGTTTAACTAAAATTCCCTGTTCTTCCAGGGGGTTAATCAAGTTCAAAATGCCACCCACATCATCTATGGTCGCAGTGCGCAGCTGTTCATAATAACTCTGGGATATGAGCGAACCTGCGCCGTCCCGGGTAAACAGTTCCTGTAGCAGTGCACCGTCTTGCTGGTAACTGACACAATGACAACGGCTGATACCGAATTCCAGGCTACTGATTATGGCCTGGAGAGTCTGTTTTTCTTCGTTAAAATGAGTTTGTTCCAGCATGGGGTAAAGTTGATTCAATTGAATGTTTCGTAATAAACGCCCGTCTTCATCCACTATGCCATCCTTTTCGGAGAAAAAAATCACCTTATCGGCATTCAGTGCTTTAGCGGCACTGGTGGCCACATCTTCATGACTTAAATTAAATACCTCTCCGGTAGGGGAGTAGCCCATGGGCGGCAGCAATACGATCGAGCCATCGTCCAGATGATCAGTTATGCCGGTAACATCAATACGCCTGACCAGGCCGGTATGTTCGAAATCGATACCCTCCCGCACGCCAATCGGCATAGCCACCACCAAGTTGCCTGAACAGACCCGTATATGCGAACCGTGCATGGGCGAGTTGGATAAGCCCATAGTCAACAAGGCTTCGATTTGTGATCGCACTGAGCCCGCTGCATCTTTGACACATTCCAGCGTTTGTTTGTCAGTAATACGCAGCCCGTCTTCGAAGCGGCCAACCAGGTTGCGCAGAGCTACCCGTTGATCGATTTGAGGCCGGGCCCCATGTACTAAAACCAGGCGTACCCCGAGGCTGTTAAGCAAGGCGATGTCGTGAATGATATTGGCAAAATTACTGTCTTCAACCGCTTCTCCGCCGAACATCAGAATAAAGGTTTTCCCTCTGTGCGCATTGATATAAGGGGCGGAATTACGAAATAATTTGACACTGTCGTTGTGTGAAAGTACCACCTGGTTTCCTTATGTTTAGCTTTGGCTAATAGCCAGTTCGGCTTGGGCTTTTTTCAAAGCCCCGAGTACAGGTGTTATACCTGTGCCCCCTAGGACACTGCGTTTGTCGACTAAATATTCAAGCTGTAATACGGGGTACACATCTTCTTCAATCAGCTCCGAAAATTCCTTCAGTTGGGGAATAGTCAGCTCTTCAATGGCTTTTTTCTGCGCCAAAGCTGCTAATACAACTTGACCTGAAATATCGTGAGCGGTGCGAAATGGGATCCCTTTGGCCACCAGATAATCTGCCAATTCGGTAGCATTGGCGTAACCTTCCCGGGCCGCTTTAGCACAACGCTCGCTATCGAGCGTGATACTGTCGAGGACTTCACACGCGATGCATAAACAGATATGCCATTGATTGGTAGCATCAAACAGGCCTTCTTTGTCTTCCTGCATATCTTTGTTGTAGGCTAAGGGCAGTCCCTTCATGGTCACTAACATGGCTTGTAAACTGCCAAACACCCGACCACACTTGCCGCGCATGAGCTCCAGGGCATCAGGGTTTTTCTTCTGTGGCATTAAAGATGAGCCAGACGTGACCGCATCACCCAACTGAATAAAGCCGGCTTCGCCGGAGTTATAAAAAATCAGATCTTCGGCCATGCGTGACATATGCATCATGCTGGTACTGGCGACAAATAATAATTCCAGCACATAGTCACGATCCGATACTGCATCCAGACTGTTTAAGCAGGGACTGGTGAACCCTAACTCTTCTGCTATCGCCTGGCGATCGATGGGATAAGTGGTCCCTGCCAGTGCGCCACTGCCCAGTGGACATTGATTTAAACGCACCTGCAGGTCCTGTAAACGGCTGATATCCCGCTTAAACATCTCCACATAGGCTAAACACCAATGGGGGTAACGTACGGGTTGCGCACGTTGCAGATGGGTGTAACCGGGCAAGATAACCTGCTGGTTTTTGTCTGCACTACCGAGTAAGGAGCCAATGACATTTTGTAAATCCAGGATCAACAAATCCACATGTTCCCGAGTCCACAAACGAAAATCTGTGGCGACTTGGTCATTACGGCTGCGGCCTGTGTGTAATTTACGGGCGACGTCACCTAGCTGTTCGATAAGCGTCGCTTCCACAAAGCTGTGAATATCTTCTTCGCTGCTGGCATCGAAATCTAGTTGACCGGTTTCTGCCTTAGCCAGCAAACTCTGCAAGGCCTCTTCCAGTTGTTGTTGTTCATCCTGGGTTAAAACGCCTGCCGTAGCTATCGCCCGCGACCAGGCTATAGAGCCGCGGATATCCTGGCTGGCCAGTACCCGGTCAAAGGGCAGTGAGTCATTAACTGTGCGAAACATGGCACTGCTACCATCTTGAAAACGCCCGCCCCATAAACTCACGAGTTTGACCCTTGGCTGTTTTTTACTGCCTGAGCTTTGGCATTCAATGCGCCAATGCGACTCGATAGGCTATATAAACGGATAAAACCTTCAGCATGACTTTGATCGTATACATCGTCAGCTCCAAACGTGGCGAAGTCTTCCGAATATAGACTGTTAGGCGAACGACGTTGGGTCACGGTGGCCTGGCCTTTATAGAGTTTTATCACTATGTCCCCGGTCACCTTGTCGGCCAGGCTGGCAGCACCGGCTAACAGCGATGCGTTTAACGGCGTAAACCAGCGACCGTCATACATGACATGGGAAAATTCCAAGCCTATTTGTTCACGGTATTTTAGGGCGGCTTTGTCTAATACCAGGCTTTCCAACGCTTTGTAGGCTGCCACCATAACTGTGCCCCCAGGGGTTTCATAACAGCCACGAGATTTCATGCCGACTAAACGGTTTTCGACGATATCAATTCGGCCAACACCGTGGGCGGCGGCTAGGGTATTCAATGTAACCAAACACTGATAGGGGCTAAGGGCTTCACCGTTAACTTCAACCATGCGGCCTTGCTCGAAGCTAACTTCAATACGCTCTGGGGTATTGGGTGCATCTTCTGGGGCTACTGTCATGGTCCATACTTCTTTACTTGGCTCACACCAAGGATCTTCTAACTCACCACCTTCGTGGGAGATATGCCATGCGTTGGCGTCCCGGCTATAAATTTTAGTTGCTGAAGCGGTGGTTTTAATATCGCGCTCAGCCAAGTAGTCCAGCAAGTCTTCACGAGAAACCATGTCCCACTCACGCCAAGGTGCGATCACGGTTAGTTCAGGGGCTAGGGCAGCGAAGGTCCCTTCGAAACGTACTTGGTCGTTACCTTTACCGGTACACCCGTGACATAGAGCATCGGCACCGACTTTGCGCGCAATTTCCACCTGGGCTTTAGCTATGATGGGACGGGCCATTGAGGTACCCAACAGGTATTGGCCTTCATACACCGCGCCCGTGGTGATAGTGGGGTAAATATAGTCTGCAACAAATTCTTCTTTTAAATCGACTATATAACATTCACTGGCGCCGGTTTTGATAGCTTTTTCCCGCAAGCCTTCTAGCTCTTCATCGCCTTGACCTACATCTGCGGCAAAGGCGATGACTTCACAATCATAATTTTCCTTTAACCATGGGATGATGGCAGAGGTGTCGAGACCGCCGGAATAGGCAAGTACTACTTTTTTAATGTTTTTCTTGGTCATGATGATCCCTAACTAATATTTTCAAATTGGGTTAATTGGCATTGCCTAACAGATGCACCAAAATGGCATTTTGGCCGTGCATTCTGTTTTCTGCCTGCTGCATTAACAAAGATTGGGCTGAATCTATCAGGCTGCCACTTATTTCTAAATCCCGGTGGGCGGGTTGGCAATGCATGACGTACTGGGCACCTGTCTTGTGCATCATTTTTTCATCTATCTTGAAGTCACTAAATGCTTCTTTGATCGTCTCAAGTGGCGTGTCATCACCCATTGACAACCAGGTGTCGGTATAAATCGCATGGGCACCTATGGCGGCGTCAACTGACGTGCTAACAACCAATTTACCACCATTTTGGGCCGCTTTTTCTTGGGCTAGCAAGATGATGTCAGCATCAACTTCATAACCTTGTGGGGTAATCACTATTACCTCGCAACCCAGGGTGACCCCCATTATCATCAAGGAATGGGTAACATTGTTACCATCACCCAAGTAGGCCAATTTGACCTGACGTAAATCAGCGAATTGTTCAGACAAGGTCAGATAATCCGCAAGTGCCTGACAAGGATGGTACAGATCACATAATGCATTGATAACCGGGATTTTAGCTGATTCGGCGAGCTCAACCAGAGTTTGATGGGAAAAAACCCGGGCGATTATGGCATCGGCCCAACAGGCTAAGTTTTTACCCATGTCTGCGTTGTCTTCCCGGCCAACGAGTCTACTGGATTGACTATCCAAATACACCATATGTCCACCGAGTTTATGAATGCCGATGTCAAAGCTCACCCGGGTGCGCAGCGACGGTTTTTCAAACAGGGCGACGATAGATTTACCCGCCAGGGCGCTGCTGTATTGATGTGGATTGGCCTTGATGGTTTTGGCCAAATCAAGCAGGGCATACAGCTCTTGGGCTGACCAATCTTTAAAACTAAGAAGATCCTTTTTCATAGGGTTCCTTGGCTAAGGTTAGGGAAAATAGTGGTGCCAACAGGTTCACCAGCGAGTAAACCTAAAAGTTGCTCCGGTACTTGCCAGCTGGCGATGGTAATGGGGCGTTGCAAACTAGTGGCTGCGTCCAATGCCGCTGTCACTTTTACCTGCATGCCGTCGGTAATGATATCCTGATTGATCAAATCTTGTATATCTTGGGCGGTTAACTCCTCGATCAATATTTTATCCCCATCCAGTACCCCGGATACATCTGATAGCAGCATGAGATCTGCTTGCAACAGTTGGGCTATCACAGTAGCGGCCTGATCGGCGTTAACGTTAAGCAGGTTACCTTGTTCGTCTGCACCAATCGAGCTAATGATAGGCAGCATCTGGGCAGCCAGTAACAGGTTCAACATCTTGGCCGAACCGGGCCGGGCAATCCCTACCGCACCTAGCTTAGGGTCGAGTTGCTGACACGAAACCGAGTGTCCATCAGCTAAACACAAACCCACGGGATCGAGTTTGGCCCTAATGGCAAAAGCGCACAACTGCTTGTTGGCCGTACCTGCCAAAGCACCGGTAATATAGGGCATATGTTCAGGTGGTGTAACCCGTAAGCCATCGACTTTCTCACTGTTTAGTTGCAGTGCTTGTAATAACTGTTCAACCATAGGCCCTCCGCCGTGCACTACCACCACAGGACGTTGCTGTTGCAATTGGCCAATAACATCGAGCAACTGCATGGCTGCCTTGGGTGCCTGCATAAAGGCTCCGCCCACTTTTATCACTAATGGGGTCATTGTCTACTCCCGGCGGCTAACCCCAGATGACTGGCAAAACCAAAACGCAAATTTGCGCACTGAATAGCCTGGGAGGCGGCACCTTTTAATAAATTATCTATGGCGCTGCACACCACCAGATAATCGTTGTTTTGAGCAGACTTCCAGTGTAGATCACAAAATGGCGAACCGACAACGTCATCCAGTTTGGGCCAGCCAGGTAACAGCCGGATCAGGGGATTGTTTTGATATGCTTCAGCGTAGGCCTGGTTAACTTGCGCCGCAGTGGTGCCGGACACCAATTTCACGGTAATGGTGGCTAAAATTCCGCGTTTGAAATTGCCCAAATGGGGAGTGAACATCACCTCTGTGCCCAGGCATTGGCTGATTTCCGGCTGATGCCTATGACTATGTACGCCATAAGCTTGCAAACTCACTTCACAAAAACTGTTGGCAAGAGCGGCTTTGCGCCCGGCCCCCGTAACCCCGGATATGGCATTGATGATCGGCTGATGAGCCGGGTCCAGCAAAGCATTTTGCTGCAAGGGTTTAAGGGCAGTTAGTGAGGCCGTTGGGTAACAGCCGGGGACTGCGATCAGATTAGCGTTGGAAATTTGCTTGGGGTACCAGTCGGCTAAACCATAAACTGCTTGCTGAAGACAGGCGGCATGTTGGTGTTCAAAGCCGTAATACTGGGAAAAAGTCTGCGCATCTTTAAGACGAAAGGCCCCGGACAAGTCCAACACTACGGCTTTGCCGCCAGTTAAAACTGGCATCCAGTCATGACTGGCTTCATGGGGCGTGGCCAGGAAAATGAGATCCATTTCGTTGGCCAAGTCAGCCAGGCGCTCATCGGTAAGAGGGAGTAATGGTAGCGATAGTTGGCCAAACAAGTGGCCGTGTAATTCACCAAGGGTTTTACCCGCATCCTGACTTCCCGCCGAGACGTAAAGTGCGGCCAGATCAAACTTCGAATGGCGACTAACAAGAGCGGCTAATTCGGCACCAGTATAGCCACTGGCACCCACAATACAGGTTTTGATCATAAAACGAATATCTCTGCTAATGATAAGTTGCTTAGTTTACTAAACAATAATGACACAAATAAAAAAACACCTTTTGCCTTTACTTGTTAACCAAAGGCAAAAGGTGAGCTATACGCAATCAGACGTCGACTTATCGTCGATACAACATGCTGGCGAAGCTAGGCAGGGAATCAAATTGTGGCGAAACTGAATTCATGTGCGTTATAAAACCAATTTAAGCTAAGATACGGACAATTCAGGTCGTCTTGATAATGCTAAGCACCTAAATCATGTTAGGTTAAAGAATGCCATGTGTTA
This sequence comes from Paraglaciecola sp. IT1134, assembly GCF_058068185.1. Lineage (NCBI taxonomy): Bacteria > Pseudomonadati > Pseudomonadota > Gammaproteobacteria > Alteromonadales > Alteromonadaceae > Paraglaciecola > Paraglaciecola sp. IT1134. The sequence goes on from NZ_CM176486.1 coordinate 1,136,411, forward strand.
TATATTTATGCAATTAATATGAATAACTATTATTAGGTTTATTATGCCATCTTTGTCTTTTATAGAATGTTTTGAACGTATTATAGCCACCCCTACTATTAGCGCCTTTGACCCGAAATTGGATGAGTCTAATCGTCTGCTTATCGACATGCTTGCGGGCTGGTTTACAGATTTTGGATTTAACATAAGTATTCAGCAAGTTCCTGGGGCGCGAAATAAATACAATATGTTGGCTAAATTAGGCACTGGAGAAGGGGGTTTGTTGTTATCCGGTCACTCGGATACTGTGCCATTTGATCAAGATCGCTGGCAAATGGATCCCTTTAAAGTTCGCCAGGCCGATGAACGTTTATACGGCTTGGGCAGCTGTGATATGAAGGGTTTTTTTGCATTTATTTTAGAGGCGCTGAAGGACTTACCCCTGAATAAGCTTAAAAAACCGCTATACATACTGGCCACCGCTGACGAAGAAACGTCTATGGCGGGTGCGCGATTTTTTGTCGAGCAGCAGTTGATCAAGCCGGATATGGCAATTATCGGTGAGCCCACAGAACTAAAACCCATATACAAACATAAAGGGCATATGGGGCACAGTTTAAATATTACAGGGCAGGCAGGACATTCGAGTGATCCTGCCAAAGGTGTTAATGCCATTGAAATTATGTATCAAGCTATTGGTAAGTTGTTGGCGTTAAAACAGCATTTAGCCGAACGTTATCGAGATGACGACTTTAGCGTGCCGGAAGTGACCATTAATCTCGGACATATTCATGGGGGTGATGGTGAAAACCGCATTTGTGGCCATTGCCAACTGAATTTTGATTTACGCGCCATACCGACCCTTAGTGACGAAGAGGCGATTGCTTTGATTGATGAAACACTTAAGCCTCTGATGAATAACTACCCGAATCGTATTACCCGTGAGCTGATGTATGCTACGGCCCCCTCTTTTGGTTGTAGAAACGAGCAGGGTATTTTGGAACTCGCCAAATCCCTGACTGGATTTGATCCCGTCAGTGCCAACTACGCCACTGAAGCCCCTTTTATCAATCAACTCGGCTGCGACACTATAGTGCTGGGACCCGGCAGCATTGAACAGGCCCATCAACCTGATGAGTTTATCGACTTACACTATATCGACCCCACAACGACCTTGCTGCGTAATTTCATTAAGTCGGTGTGTTTGTAAAGTCGAGGTCTGCGTGCTCAGATTAACCGAGCGTGGGTGAATATGTCATGGAAGTGACATACCAGAAACACTAAATTTGTAATTATAATAAGTAAAGGTCAACAGTATGCAAAAAACCATTGCCTTAGTGGCGCACGATCACATGAAACCTGAGCTGGTCAGGTGGGCTCACGAGCATAAGGTTGAGTTAGCCAAACATAATCTGGTGGCCACAGGCACCACAGGAGGGTTATTGCAGCAAAGTTTGGCTTTGCCAGTGCACTGCTATAAAAGCGGTCCTTTAGGGGGGGATCAACAGATCGGCGCCTTGATTGCTGAACGCAAACTGGATTGTTTGATCTTTTTTTGGGATCCCCTTAATCCAGCACCACATGATCCCGATGTTAAAGCGTTATTGCGTCTGTGTTCAGTATGGAATTTGCCCGTGGCTTGCAATACATGCACTGCAGATATGCTGGTTACCTCGCCCTTATTTATTGGCGAGGTATATCAGCGTGTCGTACCAGACTACTAAGCTGTTTAATGATCTTCGGATTTATGTTTACGCTTTTTCTGCTCAGAGCGTTCTTGCATAAGTTGCCATTTGTTTTGCTGTTCAGGGGTGAGCAAAACCCACAGAGCATGTTCATTTTCGGCTTTGAACATCGCGTGTGTTAGCCAATCTTGCTGATAGTTTTTTTGCAAGACTTGCCAATCATTCTGAGATAATTCATCTGCACCGATAATCTCGGTTAATGCCTGTCTGAAAGTTTGTTCGGCCGCCTTATGTTCAGTCTTATAGGCTTCCATCTTTTGGTGATTATTTTTGACCTCTGCCCATTGTTGCTCCGTTAAATCGAGTTTTTTGAGATGTTTATGCAAATGCCGTTTGCCACCTTGTTTGTCTTCCTGTTGGCCAAGCAATTGCAAAAATTGTGGCTGTTGTTTTGGCGTCAAGGCTAACCAGATTTGATGTTTGTTTTGAATGTTCTGCCACCTACGGTCGCTGTTGGCTGCCTGGTGCTTTTCCAGTGCCGCTTTCACTGCATCTTGATCCCAGCTTGCTGACTGCACTAAGGAGCGTAGATCTTGATGGACGTCCTTTAAGTCCTCGCGATAAAGGGACTTATCTCCGCTATTCTGTTTTAATAACTGGCGGATATCCTGGCGTTGTTGCTCACTCAGATCCAGTTGTTTTAGGATCTGATGTAACTCGCCAGCGGGGCGATGCTGAGGTTTAGCCCATACTTGGGTGCTGAGTATCATGGCCATAGATAAGGCCAGAGGTTTAATCAATGATTTTAAGTTTAACATTTGCGTTTCCTACACAGGGTTGAGGTCACTGGGGTATTTAGAGCTTACGCCTTGCAATGCAAAGAAACGCAAGGCCTATGTAAAGATTATGTAAACCATGGGCTATGGTAATGCACATTGTTTATTATTGCGCTCAATCTAATTGGCTGCAAAGCAGAGTTATCAAGGGTAAACGATATGCAAGAAAAGTCTTTGTTGTTGATTGATGATGATCAGGAACTTACCGTGTTATTGCAGGAATATTTGTCTCCCCAGGGTTATCAAATCAGCATCGCCAGCGACGGTGAATCAGGTTTGGCTTTGGCAAAATCTGGTCAACATTTTGATTTGATTATACTGGATGTGATGCTGCCCAAATTGGATGGTTTCGAAGTACTGAAACAATTACGCACCAGTCACTTCACCCCTGTGTTGATGTTGACCGCTAAAGGTGATGATTTTGACCGGGTGCTCGGCCTGGAATTAGGCGCCGATGACTATTTAGCCAAACCCTTTAATCATCGGGAGTTATCTGCCCGGGTAAAGGCGATAGTGCGGCGCATTGACATGCAGGCTATGAGTCACCAAAATCAACTTCAACAAGTTCATATAGATGATGTAATACTTAATGTCGGCGCTCACCAAGTAACCTGCTCTGGGCAAGTGCTGGAACTGACCGGTACTGAGTTTGCAGTTTTGCATTTATTGATGAGTCATAGCCCCAACTTAGTGCGTAAACAGGTTATCAGCGAACAGGTACTTGGCAGAAAATTAGCGCCGTTCGATCGTAGTATCGATATGCATGTGAGCAATCTACGCAAAAAATTAGGCAAATTTAGTCAACAAGAGAAGATAAAAACCCATAGAGGCGTGGGCTATCTGTATTTGGATCAGCCATGAGCTGGTGGGTTAGGCTCAACCCGATACGCAGCCTGTATGGGCGTATTTTTTTGTGGTTCTGGTTGGTGACGATTATTATGGTAACCGGTGCTGGCTGGATAGTTAAAAACCTTACCACTGCCAATGAATATCAACCCATTGGCCAAAAGCAGTTAAGGTCACTGCAAACAACCCGCCACACTTTGCAACGCATATTGGCCAAACACGAGCCGGACGTGGATATCAAACGTCAGCTTAAACGCTTTGGCCAGCGACATGATATCAACCTGCTCCTGCTCGATACCCAAACCAAAAAGCTGGCATATGCGTTTCCCATGCCTGGCCCCCCGAAAGACAACCCTTTTGTAGAACTAATCGGGCAGGAAAGCCCTCTTAGCATAAAGACTCATTTTGGCGAATTTTCCGGGCCGCTAGCACTGACTATCGATGCACATAGTTATCAATTATTTGTAGGTAAACGCAGACCAGTGGGGTTGGCGGGCAGACTGCGTGGCGAGCCCCCCTTGTTATTAGTGGCAATTGCGCTGTTAATTAGTGGGGTACTGTGTTTTTTAATTGCTTGGTCGCTCATTAAACCCCTGAAACAATTACAGAAAGCGACACGGAAAATGGCTGCGGGGGAACTTGGTTACCGGGTGGGCTCGGCCAGTACTCGCCAAGATGAAATCGGCCAGCTAGGACGTGACTTCAATCACATGTCACAACAGCTAGAGAACCTACTTAAAGGGCAAAAACAGTTATTAGCTGATATATCCCACGAATTACGTTCACCCCTGACCCGCATGCAATTGGCCATAGGCATTGCCCAGCAGCAAAATGCACCCCATTCTCCCAAATTATGCGCCACGACCCTGATCAGGATTGAAAAAGAGGCCCTGCAAATTGAGCACATGGTGTCACAGGTACTGACCTTATCCCGATTAGACACCGAGCTGAGCAAACCCATCAAACAGCAATACGAGTTACATGAGTTACTTGCTGGGGTATTCCAAGATTGCCAGTTTGAAGCCCAAAGTATGGGTAAAGAAGTGCGCATGGATTGTCCCAGTGGGCTGATGTTACAAGCAGACGGTGACTTACTGGCCAGCGCATTTGAAAATATTCTGCGTAATGCAGTCAAATATGCCCAAAAGCAGGTCAATATCTTGGTTAAACCGCTCAACGAGCAAGTAGAAATTGTCTTTAACGATGATGGACCAGGGATCCCTGAACCGGATTTGCGCAAAGTTTTTGTTCCTTTCTACCGGGTATCTAGCGCCAGAGACCGGAAAAGTGGTGGCGTGGGACTGGGGTTGGCCATTGCTAGTCGCGCTGTACAGGCTCATCACGGGCAGATTGTTGCGCTCAACCAAATAACAGGTGGTTTGCAAATTAGCATCACTTTACCTATCACTGCCAACATACTGGGTTAATGTCATGCGAGCGCTAAAATAAGTACTGTTCTCAATGCTCGTTATGGCAGGTTTTTCTGCTAACCTAAGCGCCTATTTTAGCTTTCGTTTGCCCCCACATGACTAACCACTACCTGCTTAGCCAAGAGCGCCAGCTGTTGCAAGATTACCAAGGGCGGATCCTCCCGCTAATGCGTAAATTGCATTACGGTGAATTTATGGGCGCTAAAAAAGTGAAAATAGTTTACGCATTTTTACTGCACCCAAACCCCGTAGGCAGTGTGGCAATTTGCGCGGGCCGGATTGAGTGTCTGCTTAAGTATCAAGAAGTCATTTACGATCTTTATCAAAACGGTTATTCGGTGTTTATTCATGATCACCGTGGTCAGGGGTTATCAGGGCGCATGACCGACAATCCGCATATGGGATATGTGGAGGACTTTGCTGATTACGTAACGGATTTTAAACTCTTTTATGACGCTGTCATTAAGGTCAAGAGCCAATATCAACCACAATTATTATGTCACTCAATGGGGGGAGCCATAGGTGCCTTGTATATATTTGCGTATCCACAAGATTTTCAACAGGTAGTGTTTTCTGCTCCCATGTTTGGCATTCGTCCAGCCATGCCAGCCTGGTTGGCCGTAGGCCTGATCCAACTTAATCAACTGATGAATACCTTTTATGGTAAATCCACAGGTTATTTTTTCGGTCAAGGAGACTACCAGAATATCCAGTTTTCGGATAACCAACTGACACACAGTGAGCTGCGTTATCGCCTATTCAGAGAAGTATATGAAAGTCAGCCCCAGGTTAAACTCGGGGGCGTAACCTACCATTGGTTACAAGCCGCAAATATTGCCATGGATAAAATTGAGTCTCTCGCCGGGACATTTCCCGTCCCGGCTTTGGTCATTCAAGCTGGCGCTGATGAGGTGGTTGATAATAAACGTCAAGACAGAGTGACGGCCCGTATGGCACATTGTCAAAAGACAGTGATTAGGGCAGCCAAACACGAACTGCTGATGGAGGAAGATCAATATAGAACGCCATGCCTAGAAGCGATCCTGGATTTTTTTACCCAAACATCATTAAAGCCTGAAGTTTAAAATAGCGGTAGATCCAGCTATACTACAAAGACACTCAGGTTAGCGTGTAACTCTGTTACCCGTTTTGCTATGTTGCTATTGGCCTCGGCCGTGGCTTCGGCCCCCTCAGCTGTTATCTGAGCTAAGTTGCTAATATTTAACAGGTTTCGGTTGATTTCTTCGGCAACAGCAGATTGTTCTTCAGCTGCGGTGGCGATTTGCATATTGAGATCAGATATTTCCCCTACCGCATGGGATGCTTCCAAAAAGGTTTCACTGGTGTCACTACTTTTAAGCAAACACAGCTCCGCACTTTCGCTACCTTTACGCATACTTTTCACTGCATTGTTGGCTTCAGATTGCAGCCGTTCAACCAAGTTTTGAATATCTACCGTTGAGGTTTGTGTGCGCTGAGCTAGCGAGCGCACTTCATCTGCTACCACGGCAAAACCACGCCCACTTTCACCGGCTCGGGCCGCTTCAATGGCTGCATTTAAGGCTAACAAGTTAGTTTGAGCAGCAATACCCTGAATAGACTCCAGTACACTGCCAATGTTATTGGTTTCTTCCACCAGGTTTTTGAGCACTTGGCCGGCTTCAGTCACTTCGTCAGACAACCTTTTGATAATTTCCTGGGTTTCTTGTGCCCCTTGCTGTCCTTCAGTTACGCGTACTTTTACCCGTTCGGTCACCTCTGCCGCATGGCTGGCACTTCTTGCAACATCCTGAGTGGTGGTACTCATCTCTGTAACTGCCGTGGCCACCATTTCTGTTTCAGCACGCTGTTTATCAACATTACGCACCGTTTCACGCATGATCGTCATGGCGGTTTCTGACGACTCTGCTAACACTTCGGCTTGGGAATTACTATTCGATATCAGCGTTCTTAATACACCCATAAATTTATTAAAGGCTCGCGCGACGTCTCCCGTTTCGTCAGTTGCTTTTTCGCTTAACGAGACCGTTAAATCACCGTCGCCATCCGCAACTTCCCTTAAACGTTTTACCAAGTAATTGATTGGAGAAGTAATGGAGCGGCTGATAATGTAAGGCAAGATAATACCTAACAGCAGTGCGATGGCAAAAGCGCCTATGATCCACTTAATGCCTGATTTTTCGTCATGCTCGGCTTGTAATGAGGCTTCCAGGGTGAATTTCTGAATCTCTGCCAGCAAAGTTACTAGTTTGTTTTCCAGTTCATCTTCCAAGCCTTTGATAAAACTGGCTTGCTCGATCATTTGATCTCTTTGCCCAGTACTGGCGAGTGCCAATACGGTATCAAATTGCCCTATCACCTTGCTGTAAAGTTGTGCGATGTTTTGCAGCTCAGACGCAACATGTTTAAACTTTTTTTTGCCCTTTTCCGAGTGAAGCTTATTGATGGCGCGGGTGACAAAAATTTGGGTTTCTTCAATCTCCTTTTCAATTTTGCCGCTTAGTTCCACTACCTTGGCTTTGCGCTCACTAAAATGGGCACTTGCCCCCTCAAAATTTTGCTCAGCTAACAACGCCTGAAAAAGTGCCCGTTCAAATACTATGGCCTGTTCTAGTTGGTGTTCGGTAATTTTAGTGACGGATCGGCTAAGAGGAATATCTTCTTCGGCGATATCCACTAGTTCCACCCCAATTTTAGCCATCTGGTTAATGGCAATGCCCCCCATGATGATCATTAGTAGAAGTTGACTAAAGCCTAATAGATATACCTTGGACGAAATTTTAATTTTTGAAAGCATATAAATTAATCCTTGTTCGCGTATCGCCAGTTTTTACAACCGGTTACTATTTTTTGGCTAAAACGCCGGTGGTTATTCAAAACGGTCTTATAAAAGTAACACCCAGCACAAAGACTTCGTCACCGTCGACAAAATCGATTGCTAGTGTTGGAGCTACCCCAAAATCGCCCAGGTGAAAATCATAACTGGCACTTACCCGATACAGATCTTCTGAATGCGGGTGAGCCCCACCAATTTTTTCCTCACCAAAACCCAAGCCAAAACGCACTTTGGCGTTTGGGTGATAATATAAAGAGCCCAGTTTTACCGTTACACCATCTTCATGATGGGCTTCATCGGTTTTTTCATAAACTGCCCCCAGGCCCCAATGATGATTGAATTTATATTCATATTCGAATCCGTAGGTAAATTCTGTTTCATCTTGGGCGTTTGTGAAGCCAACAAATATACCGGGGATGTGATGAGCATCACCGGCCGCTAGGACGACGCTGGTTGATGACAACAATAGAGCTGAAAAAAGAAGTGAGTGGGTGGTGTTCATGAATATATCCTTGCCATTGCACGGTTATCACGCAATTTATGGTGAACCAATTTGTTGATATTTATAAATTAATTCAAAGCTACCATGGGTAATGTTGAAGGATATTGTAACAATATATTTAGGGTCCCCAATATTATCCAATAGTCTACAATTCAGTTTCTAATGAATTTGCCGAGAAATTATTAGGCTGCAATCCTGATTAATTCATCATATGTGCAACAGTTTTGGTAAGATCGCCTGATTAAGCCTGATCAAATTAGTTCGTTATGTTAGATATTGTTTTATACCAACCTGAAATCCCACCCAATACCGGCAATATTATTCGTCTGTGTGCTAATACCGGTTTTGCGCTGCATTTAATCGAACCTTTAGGTTTTGACTGGGATGATAAGAAGGTCCGCCGGGCCGGCCTGGATTACCATGAATTTGCCAAAGTTCAGCGTCACGCCTGCCTGGAAGATTACTTAACGTCATGCAATCCCAAACGGGTATTTGCTTGTACGACTAAAGGTACAAATTTTTTTGCTCAGGTGAGTTATCAGGTGGGAGATGCATTATTGTTTGGTCCAGAAACCAGAGGCTTGCCTGCAGAGGTTATTAATAGTTTACCTGTTGAGCAGCGGGTTCGTATTCCCATGTTGGCAGATAGCCGTAGCATGAATCTGTCAAACGCCGTGTCAGTATTTGTTTATGAGGCCTGGCGGCAGTTGGACTTTGCCGGAGCAGTATAGGGGGCGGAACTAACCCCGGATGTTTTATCCAGGGTTTGTGTGGTCGAGCCAAGCTGCCAGCTACAGGTGTGGGAAAAGCGTGATCAGATAAATTCAAACGCATCGCCGTACAGATTATTTAATAACAAGCCTTGTTGATGAAACTCTTCTCTGGCTACTCCAGCCATTTCAAATCGACCTGCAATATATACCTGGTAGGGTTCCAGGCTAACAAAATCTGTTAATACGGCTTTATGTACCCAGCCAGTTCTGCCGGCCCAATTGACTTCGGGGATTTCCACCACCGGAATAAAACGAAAATGACGATGTTGTTTGTCCAGGGCGACCAGCTCTGTATAGGCGTACATGTCGGCCAAGGTGCGGGTTCCCCAATAAAGGAATACGGGCTCTTTTAACGGCTTACTCAGCAGTTGCTGTAATATGGCATAGGTATACGAAAAGCCGGTGCCGCCAGCGAGCAGAATAATGGGTTTGACTTTGTCGGCCCGCAAAAACGCCTTGCCGTGGCCACCATCTATATGCACTTTACCTTCGTCGTGCATTTTTTGCAGGACTTGGGCAGCATAATTATTGCCAGCATCCACACCTATATGCAAATCAAGCCGGCCATCCTCTCTTGGGGCATTGGCGATAGAAAAAGGGCGTTTATCTTCTTCCGTCATGATCACCCGCAGATATTGACCTGCGGCAAATTCTACCGCGTGCTCCGGGTTAAGAATGACGCGGCTGACGGTGTCTGTAAGAGGTTCAATTCTTTCCACCTTACAAAAAGTTTTTTGCATAGTTAATTTCTGCTTATCGCTCAAAGTTTATTAGGTACCATTATATATCTGTGCTTAAAATCAATCTTATTGGTCAAGGACGTGCTCCCACTTAACGCTAAATAACTTTGATATTCAATAACAAGCAATATAGGCTCAACTTATTGATTATAAACATCTGGCCGCCAAGTTACGAGCAGCATAGTCAACCACTGTTGAGTCTTTTTAATAGAAGGCCTATGTGATACATGCTTTTTTCCCAATAGCCAGTCAGCTAAGATTAGATTAATCGTACTCATATTGCTGTGTTGGGGAGCGCAATAGCATAGCTGGCCGGGGTCTGCCGCGTTATAAACAGTTTATTTTGACTGGATGACGGGCAAGTGCACAGCCCAGATGATCAAGTGGCGGGATACAACAGCATTAAAAAAGAGCAAAACGGTTGTGTTTTGGCAAAGAACTATCACACTCCAAAGGGGGGAGTGAGTGACCAAAGCCTGAATATATTGGAGGCCATACGTCAGATACGGCAGCAAACCTGGGTGGATAATAACGCTACTTTGTTGCAATTAGCTGGTGAATTAATAAATTCGGTTATGCTGCTAACCGGCAAAACCCAAACCAGCACCGGCGAAAAGTTACACCATAAAATATTTTGGACTAAAAAAAGGCCAAAAACAGCGTGGGCCAGCATTGGCAAATACGTCAAGATGACGGACAATCTTGATCCACCCTGTTTGACGGTTTTGTACATCAGGCTTGAGCAATACTGCCCTGGCAATAATTTATAAACATTAGGAAATTATATGACTTTTACCCCGGAAATGGCTGCAGAGTTCGAACTTTTAGTAAAATTTCCCACCAAAAGCCTGATGCAAGGCTTAAAAGTACACCAAGATGCTGATCCCGATGTTATTGCCGCCGCCCAGCGACTGTTTGGCAAAGGCATTGTCACCCAACCTGATGGCGGTTACCTCACCGACCTAGGTTATGATCTTATTGAACATGCCCAGATAGTGCACTCGGCTTTGACACAAAAATAGGTCATTGGGTGGCTGTTGCCACGCAAGTAAATTTAATCTTGGCCGATAACTAGATTATTCTATGTTTATATGACATTTATATGAATTCATTACTTCATACTGTGGCACTGCGTGTTATCGCGCTGTTTGGCGTAACCACTTTGTCATTCTCGACCTTGTGTGCAGAAGAAATCAAAGCGGTGCAGTTATACTCCCAAGACGAGTTGTTGCGCCTAATCAACCGCAATGAACATTTGACCCGAGTCGTGTTAGATGATTGTCAGTTGGTGCAGGATATTGAAGCCCGGGCCCAAACTTTGAAAATTCCCGCTTACCAGTTTTTATGGGGAGACATGTTAGCCTGGGGCGTCTGTGTTGAGGCTGAGCCCGAGCGGGGTATTGAGTTTATGCGCCAAGCCGCAGAACAAGGACTTCCCGAAGGTTTGGAGCAACTGGGACGTTATTATGCCCAAGGCAAGCTAGTGCAGCAGGACAAATCCCGTGGGGTGGTGTATTTGCGGGAAGCGGCGATATTGGGTAATCAAAAAGCCCAAATTGAGTTGGCCGAATTATTTATTGCCGGTTATGGCAGTCCCTACGATTACGAAGATGCCTATCATTGGTTATATAACGCCATTAGTGCAGATAAAAAGACCCACGCAAAAATTGCGCATTGCATGACAGAACTTGAAAAACTTATGCATCCCAAAGCGGTACGTAAAGCCCGTCGGCCTCTGGAAAGTTAGTTATCACCCTTAGTAAAAAGCCGATTGTGCACTACCGTTCGTTTTGCCCCCCCAGGCATCATTATCGAATTAAGCGTTTTTAATTGAGCCAGCTTAGTTATACTAGGCGCTGAATTTACTTTACCTGGAAACGCCATCACAAATATGAGCGACGATCCCTTTTACCAACGCGAAAAAGAAAAATACGAAAAGCCAGTAGCGAGTCGAGAATACTTGCTTGAATTGCTGACAAGCACCGACAAACCCCTGTCTTTTCTTGAGTTTTGTCATCTGTTGAACGCCGAAGACGAGGACAGCCGAATTGGTATTCAGCGTCGCTTGCGTGCAATGGAGCGTGAAGGGCAAGTTGAATTTACCCGTGACAAGAAATACGCCAAGCTTAAATTAGCTGAGTTGATAAAAGGCCGGGTAATTGGTCACAGAGACGGTTTCGGTTTTTTAAAACGCGAAGATGGCGAAAAAGACTTGTTTATCCATAACGCGCAGATGTCTACCGTACTGCACGGCGACATAGTGCTGGTTAAAGAAAGCGGAACGGACAATCGGGGGCGGCGCGAAGCGCGTATTGCTAAAATACTTGAACCTCGCACAGAACCCATAGTGGGGCGTTATTTTTTTGAAAATGGTCAAGGTACGGTGATCCCCGATGACAGTCGCATCAATCATGAGATCAATATACTGCCTGAATACACTAATGGTGCCCGTCAGGGGCATATAGTGGTAGTAGAAATCACCCAGCGTCCCAGGCGCAGAGTAAACGCCATTGGTAAAATTATCGAAGTACTGGGTGAGCATATGGCACCGGGTATGGAAATTGATATGGCGTTACGCACCTTTGAACTTCCCCACACTTGGCCCAAAGGTGTGACAAAACAAGTCAAGGATTTAACCGAACAGGTTCCTGAGCAAGCCAAACTCCATCGCATCGATTTACGTCAATTACCCCTGGTGACAATAGATGGAGAAGACGCTCGTGATTTCGATGACGCGGTATTTTGTGAACCCCTGGAAAACGGTGGATGGCAACTATGGGTGGCCATAGCCGATGTCAGTCATTATGTACGTCCCGGCACAGCACTAGATAGCGAAGCCCAAAATAGGGGGAACTCGGTGTATTTTCCCGAGCAGGTGATCCCCATGCTGCCCGAAGTCTTATCCAATGGATTGTGTTCGCTTAATCCCCAGGTAGACCGGCTGTGCCTGGTATGCGAGATGACCATTAATAAGCAAGGCGTGCTGCAGGAACATCAATTTTATGAAGCGGTGATGAACTCCAAAGCGCGGTTAACCTACACTAAGGTTTGGAATATTCTGCAAGGTGACGAAGAGCTGGAAAAACGTTATGCCCAGCAGGTGCCACACCTGAAAAACCTACAAGACATGTACCGTACTTTGAAGCGCCGACGCAACCAGCGGGGGGCCATAGAATTTGAAACTCAGGAATGCAAATTCATATTCAACGCCCAACGCAAAATTGACCATATAGTGCCAGTGACCCGCAATGATGCCCATAAGCTCATCGAGGAATGCATGATTTTGGCCAATGTATCTGCGGCCAAAACGTTGAGCAAACATAAAGCCGAAGCTTTATATCGTATTCATGATGAGCCTGATGCCGACAGACTGAGTGCATTTCTAGCCTATTTGGCTGAAGTTGGCATTAGCCACAAAATTGGCAAAGAAGCCACACCACAAGATTTCACCGAGGTAGTGGAGAAAATTCAGGGCCGAGCGGACCAGGAACTGATCCAGACCATGTTATTGCGCTCTATGAAACAAGCGGTTTATAACCATGAGAATATCGGCCATTTTGGTCTGGCATTAGATGCCTACGCGCATTTTACGTCACCTATTCGACGTTACCCGGATCTTGTGGTTCACCGGGCATTAAAGGCGATCATCGACAAACAAAATCAGCGTAAAAGCCAATCCGGTGGCAAAGCTTATTCGGCAGAAGAAGTGGAGGCACTGGGCGAACAATGCTCAATGACCGAGCGTCGAGCAGATGACGCCACCCGTGACGTGGCGGACTGGTTGAAATGTGAATTTATGCTCGATCATGTGGGTGATACCTTCCAAGGAGTAATAGCCTCAGTCACCAATTTTGGTTTTTTTGTGCGTATTACCGAGTTTCATATAGATGGTCTGGTGCATATTACTGCATTGGATAATGACTATTATCGCTACGACGAAGTGAAACAGCATTTGATTGGTGATGCCAGTGGAGTGGTTTATCGTTTAGGTGATGCATTGGAAGTCAAAGTTGCCTCAGTCAATCTAGATGAGCGGAAAATTGATTTTGTGTTAGCCGCACCGCCACCCAAGGGCAAACGAGCAGCCCAGAAAAAGCCCCCAGCCAAGAAACGCAGTCGCAGTAAGAAAGCTGCAACCGGCGATAGTGACAGCAAAGAAATAGCCCCGGGCAAAGGAGCTCCAGGTAAAGCTGCGCCCGGTCGCAAACCTGCCAGTAAGCCAAGTGGCAAATCCCCTAGTAGAAGGAAGAAGTAAGCATGGCTCAACAACATGAATGGTTGTATGGTATTCATGCCCTTGAGGCGGTGATCCAGCGTGAGCCGGAACGTTTGCTCGAATTGTATATTCTCAAAGGACGTGACGATAAACCGATCAACGATATCGTCAGTCAGGCCAGACGTTTTGGTATAGCTGTACAGTTTTGTCAGCGTAAAACCCTAGATGACAAAGTCAATGGCGAGCAGCATCAGGGCATCGTTGCCAAAGCCAGGCCGGGTAAACAGTTTGATGAAAGTGATTTGGATCGCATCATTAAGGATAGCAAATTGCCTTTTTTGTTGATCCTCGATGGTGTCACGGATCCGCACAATTTGGGTGCCTGTTTACGTACGGCGGACGCCGCTGGCATAGACGCCATAGTGGTACCAAAAGACAATTCTGCCACCCTGACCCCAGTAGTACGTAAAGTCGCCAGCGGTGCGGCAGATCTTGTGCCCTTGGTACAGGTGACAAATCTTGCCCGGACCTTGCGCGAGTTACAAGATGCGGGGGTGTGGATAGTGGGTACGGCAGGCGAGGCAACCCAGAGTCTTTATGATTGTAAGATGAAGGGACCTATCGCCCTGGTAATGGGGGCAGAAGGCAAGGGTATGCGCCGTCTAACCCGAGAACATTGCGATGAACTGATTAAATTACCCATGGCGGGCTCAGTATCAAGTTTGAATGTATCTGTTGCAACCGGCATTTGTTTATATGAGATAGTCAGGCAGCGCGGGTAGAGGACTTATTCTAATCCCACCAATTATATACAGGCCAAAAGGTTGGAGGACGCAGAAGATTTAATTTTACTTTGATAATCCTCTAGCCTGCCTCCTTTTTTAAGTTCCATCTATGTTTCAAGCGTATTTTTCTTTGTTGATCGATCACGATTAATGAATGCGTGTATTGCATGCGCATTCATCCCTATTCATTGTTAAAGACAAGGTTTTCAAAATGCGGATTGGCTTTGATCGCGCGCATTGTTTTTAGCGACAACAAAGGGAGCAACAATGGTCGACGGCCTAGGTTTGCTCTAAATTCAAGGGCTTCGCCTTTATCTTTAGTCACGATAGTGGTTACCGGCACCCCAATATGACGGGTACCATCTTTTAGCATTAGTTCTACTTCGATATGAAATAGACAGGCGATTTCCAGGTAGTCATGCAAATCGCACTTTAGGATAGTTTTATTCATTGCTCTGTGCCCAGTGAATCCTATAAGGGTAATACATAATGCCCCTGGCTTTTTATTATCGACTGAACCTCTGAATTAGCAATTTCGCTGTGGCAGAACTGACAAGAGTTTGTCGTAACTTGGATGGACTCGATCCCAAGGCTTTTTAAATATTGGTTTGCATACACCTTTACGCGCGATTTGTGCTCATCATCAACCAGAATATCGAAGTGCAAGTACTGACCATTAATGGTTTTTACATGTGTATCATAAACGTGTATTTTCATTGTTAACACCTAGATAGAATTTATTTCCAATAATTGTTTGCAACTTGATGGCTACCATATGTCCTGCTTGCATTAGTAGCGCCGGACTTGGACCGTATAGTGGCCTCAATTTTTGACGTATGTCAGCGCTAGGCTGAATGGCGGCAATGGTCTTTTGCGCTAGTTTCATCGCAAGTTCACGGCCCTTAGCAAGGCTTGCCGTTCGTAAGGTTGACATATGCATATCTCCCCAGGGTTAGATAATCCCCCTTAGCACAATTTAGGAAAGAGCTTGGCTGCTTAGTAATCAGTAAGCTGTTTCGACATGACAGAATAAGGCAAACTTAAGTCACCCGACAGCACATCGTATACTTCGTTAACACGTAGTACCGGCCCATCGCCAGACGCATCAACCTGCATACCAGCTGTCACACCATCAAAGTTGAATTCTGTGACTCCATTTACTCTTTGCACTGGCACAATTACTCGTAACAGAGTGCCTTGGGCATAAGCGTGGAAATTAGGCGAGTCCAAATACATCGCCATGGGCGCAGTAGGGGGCAAATCTGTTGCATCGAACGAAGATGGTACTGACAGACCTGCAGCAGAATCATCATCGGCTACTAATGCAACCCAATGTGTATGGTACACAAAGCCATCATCCTGATAATCGCTGTTACCGTTTTCGTCCCATAATGGTGTGTCATCAAAATCGGGGTGGGTAGTCACAGCGAGTGCCAATGTGGCATTGGAGATGTTTTTAAAGCCCACGTTTTGAGGAGAAATAGTGGTAGGAAATACATAGCCCAAAACAGCTGCGCCGTTAACTTGGCCTATTGCTTCCACCGTTTTTGTTGCTGCATCTCCAAGGGTTTGCATTGAAAATATTAGGCTATCTATTTCCGCCAAGTAATCCACGCTTGTACCCACTAGAGCAAGGCTATCAGTCTGTTCACTCATCGTCGCTTCTGGCCAGTTACTTTGTGCAACAAGCTCGCTTTGTTCGACGATAAGGGGAGAAGACATTTGACTATAAAAACGTTCTACTTTTAGCAAAGGTGTGGTGCCACTGGCATCAACTTCTAAATAGGCTGTTAATACTGTGGAAGTGAAATCTGTGCGACGTTTAACTGCATTTGCCGGTACAATTACCAGTAACTTCGTGCCTTTTTCAACGATGGTGAAGCCTGGCGAATCGAGATACATAGGCATCGGTGAGGTGGGGGTTAAAACAGAAGATTCTGTTGCCTGCACCACAGCTAACCCTTCACCCGCGAGTTCGTTTTCTTCCAGTACGACCCAATGCGAATGATAGATAATCCCATCATCATCGTACAACTCGTTATTATCTTCATCCCAAAGGGGCGTATCATCAAAATCGGGATGGCTGGTTATTGCTAAGGCGACCTTACCGTCAACATCGCCATAACCAATGTCGGCTGGGCTTAATTCAGTCACGAAAACGTAAGCCAAGACTGGCGCGCCATCAACTTGCCCTACAGGCATTGGGGCAATGGAAGCCGCATTAGCAATGGTTTCAATGGAAAAAATATAGGCATCAAGCACAGATTCGTATTTTACCTGAGCGTTAACAAGTTCAAATGCCTCACCAGCATAAGCTTCCCCAGGAAGCTTGGAAACGGGGGGGGGATCTCTAAAATCTGAACTGCATGCACTGAGCAACACAATTAAGCTGCTAATAAAGATCGCATATTTAATGTTAGTCATCGCGGGAAACCTCTATATATTGAATTAAATAGTTTCGATTCGAAACAATATAGGAGGTTGAAAGCTACTTGTCAATAAGGTGTTTAGTCGATACTATATTGTTCATGAAAACACATCTTATATATAAAAATGTAGAGCGGCTCGGTGAGTTATTAAAAGTTGGTGCGCGTAAGGCGGGGGCGGAACACGGATTGCAGCCCGTGCAATTAGAAGTATTGCATTACTTGGCGAACTGTAATCGATTCTCAGATACGCCGATGGCAGTCACTGAGTATCTCGGTCAAACCAAAGGTACGGTGTCACAAACGATCAAAATACTGGAAAATAAAGAGCTTGTTGTTAAGGTAGCGGATGGCAAAGATAAACGGATATCCCATTTAAAGGTCACGCAAAAAGGGCGAACTCTGCTTGAAGAAAACATTCCAACCCGGATGTTTACTAAGGCATGTAAATCTTTGACAACCGTGCAACAAGCAGAGATTACCTCTTCACTTCAACAACTCTTGGTTTCCGTAATCCAATCCAACAATATGAAATCTTTCGGGGTTTGTCGCTCCTGTCAGTACAACAGTAAATCCGCCGACGGTGGGTATTTCTGTAATCTGGTCAAAGAACCTTTGACTGACAACGACGTGACACTGATCTGTAGGGAGCATGATAACAAAGACTAAAATATAGGGGACAACGTTAAATAGTAGAGGTGATGCCTTTGGCAATACATTGGGGCGTTCGGTGCCTATTGCACAAGTTCAAGCCAGCAAGCATTTCACTAGGCAGAAGGTCCAAATATTCTCAAAATGATTAGTAGAAATGTTTAACCAAATTCCAAAACAAACGACACCGACTAAGAATTTGGATGAATATTGAGCTGCATTCGCTTAACTTATTGTTATCGATTTAGCAAATAAATGGGTAACCCGCATAGTTGTTTGACCTACAGCCCGGCAATCGTTATAACCTTGTTAGTTAAATGTAGGTTTATTTATATTGGGAGATAATATGTCGTTAGAGACCCCCTTAGAGATGCTTTACCACTGGGAAGATACGGCATCGCAAACCGTGTATTTGCACCAGCCAGTTGATGGGCGAATTGACAGTTTTACCTGGCAACAAACGGCGGATGAAGTACGTCGTGTGGCCGCAAGTCTAAACGCCATGGATCTGCCAACCGGCAGTCATATAGCGTTACTTTCAAAAAATTGCGCACAGTGGTTTATTGCCGATCTGGCTATCATGCTGGCTGGGCATATTTCTGTGCCTATCTATTCTACTGCGGGGGGGGAAACTATTCGTTACGTGCTGGAACATGCCCAGTGTGCAGTGATCTTTGTTGGCAAGTTAGATAATACAGCCGAACAACTGGCCGCAATTCCCGATAATGTAGTGAAATTGGCCTTCCCCTATCCTGACATTATCGCCGATAAGACGTGGTCCGAGCTGCTTGCCAGTGAACCTTACAATGAACGACCAGTGCCGAACCTTGCGTCTGTTATGACAATTATTTATACGTCGGGTAGTACGGGAAACCCCAAAGGGGTGGTGCATACCTACGCCTCGATATGCTGGGCGGCGAAAAACTCATTAGACGAACTAAAAGTGGGTGCGAATGACCGCATACTAAGTTATTTGCCCCTGGCCCATATTACCGAACGGGTATTAGTGGAAATGGCCAGTTTTTATTCAGGCATGCGAATTGACTTTATTCAGTCATTGGAAACGTTTAATCGGGATATTTGCAGTACTAAACCTACCCTATTTATATCTGTTCCCAGATTGTGGACCCGATTCCAAATGGGGGTGTTGAGTAATATGCCCCAGAAAAAGCTCGATTTTTTATTAAAGATCCCCATTCTGAATAAACTGGTTGCACATAAAATTCGCGCTAAACTAGGCTTGGATAAGGCGAGGTTGTGCGCCAGTGGTTCGGCACCCATATCTCCGGCGACCCTAAAATGGTTTTTACAGATCGGCGTGCAAATATCCGAGGGCTGGGGCATGACAGAGAACAGTGCTTACGGCACTTGTTGTGTACCCTTTAGAGTAGATAAAATAGGATCTATTGGGCGTGCCTATGAGGGCGTGGATATTCGCATAGGTGCAGATGGGGAAATTCAGGTCAAAGGCCCATGCAACATGTTGGAATACTATCTTGAACCTGATAAAACCGCTGAGGTATTCACCGAAGACGGTTATTTGAAAACCGGTGATAAGGGCTCAATTGATAGTGATGGTTACATTAGAATCACCGGGCGTTTGAAAGAAATATTCAAAACAGCTAAAGGCAAATATATTGCGCCTGTGCCAATAGAAGCAAAACTGATGGGTAATTCACTGATTGAACAGGTGTGTGTGACTGGCGCCAAGTTGAAACAACCTATAGCTTTGATTGTTTTGTCACCGGATGCTCACAAACAGGATAAAACCCAAACGGAAAAAAGTTTGCTCGAGACTTTGTCGATGGTTAATTCAGAGATGGAAAGTCATGCCATACTCGACCGAATAGTGGTTATGCGTGATGATTGGACGGTGGAAAACGGGCTTCTAACACCGACCTTGAAAATCAAACGTCATCTTGTAGAAGAAAAATACGATGTGTTGATTAACGACTTAAGCGATGGGAAATTGGTCTACCAGTAATCCCCTCAATGCCCCTAACGCCATCTTAGTGTCAAGTTTGTAAAGATAGCGTAAAGGGGCGAACTTCAATTTAATTTCATCTTCATAATGGCTTCCCCACTTAAGCCTGATATGGATGTAAAATGCATAAACAATTAATTCACTCTTCTCTTTTGTCACTTACCTTAATGTTAAGTGCATGTGGAGGATCAAGCTCAGATGATTCCGCAGATAGCGATGCCTATCTACAGTTTTATAATGGTTCGGCAAATAGTGCATCTACTACTATGAGCCAAACCGATGAAAGTGATCTGGGGTCGGCTACCTATAGCGATGCCACTAGTGTATTTACCCTTGACAATGGCTCGACAGATCTGGCCTTTTTTAGAACCGATGCTGATGATCAGGAAGTCTTGATTGAAGAGCAGCAGGTAACATTACGTAACGGTGAAAAGTTGCTGGTGGTACTCAGTGGGGATTATGAATCACCATCTTTTAATGAATACCGGATTATACGTGAGGAGCTGGACGATCATTTCAGACTGTTAGTTACCTCAGTGATACCAGATGGCAAAAGTTACGATCTATATATGAGCGATGCCGGCGCCCCCTTCAGTGCCGCCAAGTTACTAGGGACCGTCAACTACCAAAGCCTGGATGAAGTGGCTTATTGGGATCCTGATCCCGTTAGCACGGATTTCGATGAAGGCGAATATGTAATTTATTTTACCGAAGTCGGGCAACAAACCCCTATTTTTGAAAGTCCTACCATAGACTTTGCCTATGCCACTGAATACGTGCTGGCCTTACGCACAACCACCGGCGCCATTCGGGGTAATCTGGAAATTGATCTGGTAATTAACTCATCCTTGGTCACCAGTTATGCCGACGCGGACGCATCCGCCCAATATCGCGTTTATAACAGCCTGGATAATCTTGGCTCAGTGACCTTATCATTGGAGGGCAACGGCGCGAGCGGCGAAAGCATTAAAATGTTGCCCAATACTATGAGTGAGTTTACGTCTGTGGATTTTGGCGACTACCGGCTGTCGGCGCTAACCAGTGAAGAGCCGACCCTAGCCTTTAATAATCGCCTGGTTACTCTCAATCAAGGGGAAAGTAAAGCCATAGTTATTTATCAAGACACCGAGAATAAACTGACCTCATTGTCCTTTACCGAAAGCTCATTACCCCAGGTGTTTGATCATCAGGTGCAGGTAGCAAATCTGGTATCAGATTTTTTCGATGTAGATTTCTATTTTGTGCGTAAAGACGAAACCATTGAATCAGCTGAATACAGGGTGTTGGGGCTGGATTATACCCAAAGCGGCAGGATCACCCTTCCCAGCGACTATTACGAGCTTATCGCTGTGTATGATGACAATAAGGATACCCAAGTATTGTTGGACAGAACCGAACTGCTGGGTATAAACGAAGAGACAAACTATATCATCACTGTCGAAGCCAGCACTGA
Organism: Paraglaciecola sp. IT1134; assembly: GCF_058068185.1. Lineage (NCBI taxonomy): Bacteria > Pseudomonadati > Pseudomonadota > Gammaproteobacteria > Alteromonadales > Alteromonadaceae > Paraglaciecola > Paraglaciecola sp. IT1134. The sequence continues at coordinate 1,157,553 of NZ_CM176486.1, forward strand.
TTCACCGACCGGATACCGCATTGCGTTGTTGCATTGAGGGCTAACTTTCTAAGGTCTTGAGTCATTCCGGTCAAGCAAAAGGCACTGGGCAAATATTGTCTGGTGCTTTTTGGTATCATACCCCACGTCATTGCTTCGCCATACCAGCACTTTGCGGGGGGTATTCTCGTCTCATCCTGTAGTTAACATCCTGATTAACCGCGTTTATTTATCTAAACGGGGTGTTGGGTCTTGTTGCCAGGCAAGAGTTTTGGTTTTTTTGTAAATGCACCTATCGCAGCCGTGTATTTTCTGTTAGTATTTCGCGCCCTTTTAACTGGGGTATGTATAGAAAAGCAGCAGTATTACTGCTTTTTACAGCTAAACGACTCGTAAGAGTCTTAATTAACCGCGGAGCACTAACATGATCCAAATGCAAACTACCCTGGACGTAGCCGATAACTCGGGTGCTCGCAGGGTTCAGTGTATTAAGGTTCTTGGTGGCTCGCATCGCCGTTATGCACATATTGGCGACATCATTAAAGTTACCGTTAAAGAAGCGATTCCTCGCGGTAAAGTTAAAAAAGGTGATGTGCTAAATGCAGTGGTGGTGCGTACTAGAAAAGGCGTTCGTCGTTCTGATGGATCTTCGATCCGATTTGATGGCAACGCAGCTGTTTTGCTTAATGCAAACAAGCAACCGATTGGTACGCGTATCTTTGGCCCGGTCACTCGTGAGCTTCGTGTTAATAACATGAAGATAGTCTCACTGGCCCCTGAGGTACTATAAGGAGTCACGATAATGGCTAGAAAAATTCGTCGTGATGATGAAATCATCGTATTGGCAGGTAAAGACAAAGGAAAACTAGGCAAAGTGCTTAAAGTTCTTCCGGTAGCTGACCGTCTAATCGTTGAAGGTGTGAATTTGATCAAGAAACATCAGAAACCTAACCCTCAATTGGGTGTTGCTGGTGGGATCATTGAAAAAGAAGCATCAATTCACGTATCAAATGTAGCGATAGTTAACCCTAAAACGGGTAAAGCTGATCGCATAGGTTTCCGTTTTGAAGATGACAAGAAAGTTCGCATTTTCAAATCTGACGGTGAACTGGTTTAATAATTGGAGAGTACGATGGCGAAACTGCATGATTTCTATAAAGAAACAGTAGTAGCGGAACTTGCAAAGCAGTTCAACTACAAAAGCGTCATGCAAGTCCCTCGGATTGATAAAATCACTCTAAACATGGGTTTAGGTGAAGCGGTAGCAGACAAAAAGGTGTTGGAAAATGCAACAGCTGACATGCAAGCAATTGCTGGTCAGAAACCTATTGTAACTGTTGCTCGCAAATCTGTAGCGGGTTTTAAAATCCGTGAAGGTTATCCGATTGGCTGTAAAGTAACCCTACGTGGTGAACGTATGTGGGAATTCTTTGAACGTTTAGTTTCAATTGCAATTCCACGTATCCGTGACTTCCGTGGCTTAAATCCTAAGTCATTCGATGGTCGTGGTAACTTTAGCATGGGCGTTCGTGAGCAAATTATCTTCCCTGAAATCGATTTCGATAAAGTGGATAAGATACGCGGTATGGATATTACTATCACTACTAGCGCTCAAACCGATGCGGAAGCACACGCTTTATTAAGCGCGTTCAGCTTCCCATTTAAAAAGTAAGGTGTAGGGTTATGGCAAAAGAATCAATGAAAGCGCGCGAAGTAAAACGTGCCAAGCTAGTCGCTAAGTTCGCCACTAAACGTGCAGAACTTAAAGCAGCTATCAGCGATGTCAACACGTCTGACGAAGACCGTTGGGACGCTGTTCTTAAGCTACAACAACTACCACGTGATTCATCTGTTAGCCGCAAACGTAATCGTTGCGCGATAACTGGTCGTCCACATGGTTTCCTACGCAAGTTTGGCCTAAGCCGTATCAAGTTGCGTGAAGCAGCGATGCGCGGCGAAGTGCCTGGCTTGAAAAAAGCCAGTTGGTAAGGAGTAGCTGATATGAGCATGCAAGATCCTATCGCGGACATGTTTACACGCGTTCGTAACGGCCAGATGGCCAGCAAAGTTTCTGTCACTATGCCTTCATCTAAATTACGTGTTGCTATTGCGGCCGTATTGAAAGAAGAAGGTTATGTGCAAAGTTTCGCTGTAACTGGTGACGTTAAACCTGTTTTAGAAGTGACTTTAAAGTATTTCGAAGGCAAGAAAGTTATTGAGAGCATTGAGCGCGTAAGTCGCCCTGGCCTTCGCATCTATAAGAAAAAAGATGAGTTGCCAAAAGTATTGGGTGGTTTAGGTGTAGCTATCGTGTCTACCTCTAAAGGTGTGATGACTGACCGTGCAGCGCGTAAAGCGGGCATGGGTGGTGAAATCATCGGCTACGTAGCGTAAGGGGATAGTAATGTCACGTATAGCAAAAGCTCCTGTTGACGTTTTATCTGGTGTAGAAGTATCTATCGCCGGCCAAGAAGTCACAGTAAAAGGTAAAAACGGTACACTAGTCCGTGTCTTTAATGATGCAGTGGAAGTGACCCAGGAAGAGAAACAACTTAAGACTTTACCTCGTGAAGGTAAAGCCAATGGTTGGGCTCAAGCTGGTACAGCTCGCTCACTATTAAATGCCATGATACTTGGTGTATCTCAAGGTTTTGAGAAAAAACTGCAGTTAAATGGTGTTGGTTACCGTGCCCAGGCACAAGGTAACAAACTTAATTTAACCTTAGGTTTCTCACACCCTGTAGCATACGAAATGCCTACTGGTATTTCGGTTGAAACTCCTAGTCAAACTGAAATCGTCGTCAAAGGCGCTGATAAACAGTTGGTAGGTCAGGTTGCAGCTAACATCCGTGGATACCGTCCGCCAGAGCCTTATAAAGGTAAAGGTGTTCGATACGCTGATGAAGTTGTGCGTCGTAAAGAAGCTAAGAAAAAGTAGGTAGGTGATACGATGGATAAGAAATCAGCTCGCTTGCGTCGCGCTACTCGTGCACGCAAAAAAATTAGTGAACTGGCCGCGCATCGCTTGGTTATTAACCGCACACCACGCCATATATATGCCCAGTTAATCGCTCCTTGCGGTTCATTGGTATTGGCGGCGGCTTCTACTGTTGAAGCAGATCTTCGCAAAGCCCTTAAAACTACGGGTAATGCTGAAGCTGCGGTAGCAGTTGGTAAAGCGATTGCAGAACGAGCTATCGAAAAAGGCATTAAGAGTGTTGCTTTCGATCGCAGCGGTTTTAAGTATCACGGTCGAGTTAAGGCATTGGCTGATGCTGCTCGTGAAGCAGGTCTTCAGTTCTAGGAGTTAATTATGGCTAAAGTAGAAGTTCAAAACGGTGAACTGTTAGAAAAGCTAATTGCCGTGAACCGTGTCTCTAAAGTAGTTAAAGGTGGTCGTATCTTTAGCTTTACTGCTTTGACAGTAGTAGGTGACGGTAACGGTCGTGTTGGTTTTGGTTACGGTAAAGCACGTGAAGTGCCAGCTGCAATTCAAAAAGCTATGGAAAAAGCGCGCCGCAATCTTGTGGACGTTGATCTTAATGGCAACACGCTACAGCACGCAATTAAAGGTCGCCATTCTGGCTCAAAAGTATATATGCAGCCTGCATCTGAAGGTACCGGTATTATTGCCGGTGGTGCGATGCGTGCAGTACTTGAAGTCGCTGGCGTACAAAACGTACTTTCAAAATGTTACGGATCAACCAATCCAATTAACGTTGTGCGTGCAACTATCAATGCGTTGACAGAAATGACATCGCCTGAGCAAGTTGCAGCAAAACGTGGATTGTCTGTACATCAGATTTTGGGGTAATTGGACATGACTAAGATGATAAAAGTTAAGCAAACTAAAAGCTCTATCGGTCGCCTTCCTAAGCATAAGGCAACTCTTACAGGTTTGGGTTTACGTCGCATCGGTCATGTTCGTGAATTAGAAGATACCCCTTCTGTTCGTGGCATGATCAACCGTGTATTTTACATGGTTGAAGTAGTGGAGGAGTAAAAGATGCATTTGAATACTCTTGCTCCTGCACCTGGAGCTAAAAAATCTGGTAAACGTGTGGGTCGTGGTATTGGCTCAGGTATCGGCAAAACTGGTGGCCGCGGTCACAAGGGTCAAAAGGCTCGCTCAGGCGGATCTGTTAAGCCTGGTTTTGAAGGTGGGCAAATGCCAATTCAGCGTCGTCTACCGAAGTTCGGTTTCACTTCACGTAAATCTTTGGTTTCTGACCAAGTTACGTTGAGCGAAATTGCCTCTGTAGAGGGTGATGTGGTTTCACTTGAAACTTTAAAAGCAGCAGGTCTTGTCAAAAAAGAAATGCGGTTTGTGAAAGTTATGAAAAGTGGCGACATCTCGCGTGCGGTTACTATAAATGGTTTGAAGGTTACAAAAGGCGCACTTGAAGCAATTCAAGCCGCCGGCGGTAAGGTAGAGGAATAAGCTAGATGGCTAAACCAGGATTGGATTCAAGCGCTAAAGGCGGCTTGAGTGAGCTTAAATCAAGATTGTTGTTCGTACTGGGTGCGATAATTGTGTTTAGACTCGGCTCATATGTGCCTATTCCTGGTATCGATGCAGCTGTGTTGGCCGACTTGTTTGACCAACAGAAGGGTACCATCGTAGAAATGTTCAACATGTTCTCCGGTGGTGCACTTGAGCGTGCATCGGTTCTTGCCCTGGGTATAATGCCTTACATTACGGCTTCTATCATCGTTCAGTTGCTCACAGTGATGCATCCGCCGATGATGGAGCTCAAAAAAGAAGGCGAAGCTGGTCGTCGTAAAATCAGTCAATACACACGTTATTTCACGTTAGTGTTGGCTTCTTTCCAAGCAGTTGGGATTGCGACGAATTTACCTAACCTGATTTCCGGGTTGGTGATAAATCCAGGTTTCGGTTTTTACTTTACCGCTGTAGTGAGTTTGGTTACCGGTACCATGTTTTTGATGTGGTTAGGTGAGCAAATTACAGAGAGAGGTATCGGAAACGGTATATCTATCTTGATCTTCGCTGGTATCGTGTCTGGTCTACCTACTGCCATTGGCAATACGATAGAACAGGCACGGCAAGGTGACTTGAACTTGTTATTCTTGTTGTTAATAGGTGTGATAATTATCGCCATCACGTATTTTGTGGTATTCGTTGAGCGTGGGCAACGACGTATAGTCGTTAACTATGCAAAACGTCAGCAGGGCCGTAAGGTGTTTGCTGCACAAAGTACCCATTTACCATTAAAGGTGAATATGGCTGGGGTTATTCCACCGATTTTTGCATCAAGTATTATTTTGTTCCCAGGCACCATAGCCAACTGGTTTGGTCAAAATGAGTCATTGTCTTGGTTACAAGATGTGGCTTTGATGTTGTCTCCTGGACAACCTCTGTATGTGATGTTTTACGCTGCGGCGATTATCTTCTTTTGTTTCTTCTATACCGCGTTGGTGTTTAACCCTCGTGAAACGGCAGATAACTTGAAGAAGTCAGGGGCTTTTGTGCCTGGTATTCGTCCTGGTGAGCAAACATCTCGCTATATAGATAAAGTAATGACTCGGCTGACACTAGCTGGCGCGCTTTACATAACCTTTATTTGTTTAGTGCCTGAATTCATGTTGATTGCCTGGAACGTGCCGTTTTATTTCGGCGGAACCTCACTACTGATTATGGTAGTGGTAATCATGGATTTCATGGCGCAGGTGCAGACTCACTTGATGTCACATCAATATGAATCTGTTCTTAAGAAAGCCAATCTTAAAGGCTATGGTCGTTAAGATGGCATTTTACGGAGTGATGAAATGAAAGTTCGTGCATCCGTTAAGCGGATTTGCCGCAACTGCAAAGTCATTAAACGTAACGGCGTTGTTCGAGTGATTTGTAGTGAGCCTAAGCATAAGCAAAGGCAAGGCTAATCAGATGGTTTGCGGAAATGCTAAATACCTTGGTATCCGCAAACCTTTATTTGCAATTTAGTCGTTGGGTAAGTATCCTATCGGGCTTTTTAGGCCGACGACAATAACTTAAGAGGAGTACTGTTAATGGCCCGTATCGCTGGCATTAACATCCCTGAGCATAAGCATGCGGTAATTGCTATCCAAGCAATTTACGGCGTAGGCATTACACGTGCACAAAGCATTTGTGAAGCAGCTGGTGTTGCAGAGACAACCAAGATTAAAGATCTTGATGAGACACAAATTGATAAATTGCGTGACGAAGTTGCTAAATTCACTGTAGAAGGTGATCTTCGTCGTGAAGTATCGATGAGTATTAAACGTTTGATGGACCTAGGTTGCTTCCGTGGTATACGCCACCGTCGTAGTCTTCCTCTACGTGGTCAGCGCACTAAAACTAATGCGCGCACCCGTAAAGGTCCTCGCAAAGCAATTAAAAAGTAAGCGGGGAATATTATGGCTAAAGCTCCTACTAAAAGCACGCGCAAGCGCGCAAAACGTCAAGTTGCAGACGGTATGGCTCATATTCATGCCTCTTTCAACAACACAATAGTGACTATAACCGATCGTCAAGGCAATGCTTTGTCATGGGCGACGTCAGGTGGTTCAGGTTTCCGTGGTTCACGTAAATCTACTCCATTTGCTGCTCAAGTAGCAGCTGAACGTGCAGGTACTGCCGCTCAGGATTACGGTTTGAAAAACCTTGAAGTGTTCGTAAAAGGTCCAGGTCCAGGTCGTGAATCTGCGATCCGAGCTTTGAACGCTGCTGGTTACAAAATCACTAATATTACCGATGTGACGCCTATTCCTCACAACGGTTGTCGTCCACCGAAAAAACGTCGCGTTTAATCGACGGACTGTTGGAGAAAGATAATGGCAAGATATTTGGGTCCAAAACTCAAACTTAGCCGCCGTGAAGGAACAGATTTGTTCCTTAAAAGTGGCGTTCGAGCAATCGAATCAAAATGTAAAATAGATAATCCTCCTGGTCAACATGGTGCCCGTCGTGGCCGTTTGTCAGACTATGGTGTTCAGTTGCGTGAAAAGCAAAAAGTACGTCGTATGTACGGTGTATTGGAAAAGCAGTTCCGCAATTATTATAAAGAAGCAGCACGCCTTAAAGGCAACACAGGTGAAAACTTGTTACAGCTTTTAGAGCAGCGTTTGGACAATGTTGTTTACCGCATTGGCTTTGCTAGTACTCGCTCTGAAGCGCGTCAACTAGTTAGCCATAAAGCTATTTTGGTTAACGGTAAAGTTGTTAACGTTCCTTCTTTTAATGTTTCTGCTGATGATGTTGTATCTGTTCGCGAAAAAGCGAAAAAGCAAGCTCGTATTACGGCTGCGCTTGAACTTGCAGATCAACGTGAGAAACCAACTTGGATTGAAGTAGACAACAAAAAAATGGAAGGCACATTTAAACGTGTTCCTGAAAGAACTGATTTGTCTGCTGATATAAACGAACAGTTGATTGTCGAACTTTACTCTAAGTAAAGCTGAAAGAAGAGAGGTAACAATGTCGGGTTCTGTAACTGAATTCTTAAAACCAAGGTTAGTCGAAATTGATAACGTTTCGCCTACACGTGCAAAGGTAACATTAGAACCCTTAGAACGTGGTTTTGGTCATACACTAGGTAATGCTTTACGTCGGATCCTTTTGTCATCTATGCCAGGTTGTGCAGTGACTGAAGTTGAAATCGACGGTGTATTACATGAGTACAGCACCAAAGAAGGCGTACAAGAAGACGTTATTGAGATATTGCTTAACCTTAAAGGTTTAGCGGTACGTCTTGAAGGAAAAACCGAAGCAACACTAACATTAGTGAAGTCCGGTGCGGGCCCAGTATTAGCTGGAGATATCCAGCATGATGGTGATGTTGAAATCGTAAACCCTGAGCATTTACTTTGTACGTTGACTGGCGAAGCTGAACTTAGCATGCGCATCAAGGTAGAAGTGGGTCGTGGTTACGTTCCAGCGTCAACTCGTCGCTCTTCTGAAGAAGATGATCGCCCAATTGGTCGTTTGTTAGTGGATGCCTCATTCAGTCCTGTAGAACGTATTTCGTATAATGTCGAATCAGCCCGTGTTGAACAACGCACTGACTTAGACAAGCTCATTATCGATATGGAAACCAACGGTACAATAGATCCGGAAGAAGCAATTCGTCGTTCAGCTACTATTTTAGCTGAGCAATTAGATGCATTTGTTGAACTTCGTGATATGTCTGAGCCTGTTGAAAAAGAAGAAAAGCCGGAATTTGATCCGATTCTTCTTCGTCCGGTTGATGATTTAGAGCTAACTGTACGTTCAGCTAACTGTTTGAAAGCGGAAGCTATACAGTATATTGGTGACTTGGTACAACGCACCGAAGTTGAGCTGTTGAAAACGCCTAACTTGGGTAAAAAATCTCTAACTGAGATTAAAGACGTACTTGCTTCTCGTGGACTTTCGTTAGGTATGCGCCTAGAAAATTGGCCACCAGAAAGTATCGCAGAAAAAGATTAATCAGGTTTAAATTTAAACTGATTTGTAAAGAAGGATAGAACTATGCGCCATCGTAAGAGTGGTCGTCAGTTAAATCGTAACAGCAGTCACCGTCAAGCGATGTTTCGCAACATGGCTGGCTCTTTGGTAAAGAATGAGTTGATTAAAACAACTTTACCAAAAGCGAAAGAACTGCGTCGCGTGATTGAGCCTCTTATCACACTTGCTAAGCAAGACAGTGTAGCAAACCGCCGTTTGGCTTTTGCCCGTACTGGTGATAAAGAAGTAGTTGGTAAATTGTTTAACGAACTTGGCCCACGCTATGAAGAGCGTCCAGGCGGATACATTCGCATTTTAAAATGTGGTTTCCGTACTGGCGATAATGCTCCTATGGCTTATGTTGAGTTGGTTGACCGTCCAGAAGTTGAAGAAGTCGAAGAGATTGATGAAGCTACTGCGGAATAATTGCTAACGCACAAAAAAGCCGGATTTGATATCCGGCTTTTTTTTATCTTTTTTTTACTAAATGGACAACCGAAAATAACTTAATTGGTTTGACGGTTAGCCAATGCCAGGGTTACTTCCTCTTCGGTCGCGCCGCCCTTCATTGCATATTCATAAATGCTGCTTTGGGGTAGACCAAAATTTTGTGCAGTTTCTATAATACGTTTCACATTCTCACGTTGTGCACCGGATTCTCTAACGGCCGTAGTCACTACAGTTTCTGCATCATTAGGAAATACTGCGAGTAACGCTTCAACCACATATTCGCCAACCAAAGGTACAGCCCCTATCGCAGACGTTAAGATTTCAACGATCTTACTCGGATGATCTTGGGCTAATGATTGCACTATATTGTCCGCTGAATCAGGCTCTGTCATAACCGCGATGCGTACTATCTCAGTTAACTCATCGGGAGTAGAGTTAGCCGCCGCGGTAACTACGAAATCTACATAACTGGGTTCCGCATTGATCGCGGTCTTGACAATATTACTGCAACTGGTGATATTTTTGCTTATGGCGATCCTGACAATATCTTCTGTGAGCATAGGTTGGGCGGAAATCGCTGCATGGATTATTTCTTGGTAATTATCGGGATACAAATCCAGAGCAGTACTGACAATACTCGACGTTTCCTGGGGGTAATTGCTGACGATACTTTTAATCGCCCGCCCGATGGACATATTCTGTTCAACTTGTCTCTTGACAAAACTAGAACCTAAAAAGTCATTTTTAGCTGAACTTGTGTTTTCTTGACAATATGCCAGGGTAGACGTCCCCAACAAACCAGCAATTAGCGCAACATTTATTATTTTTTTCATATACTACTCAGATACCTAACTACCAATAACTATATGCTATGACATCCGTGCCACGAAAGAGTTTAAAGTTAACAACAAATTAACCAAATAGACAGTAAATAAGCGCTTTAGTTTGAAAATCATACAATAAACTGTTTTTTTCTATGTTTTTGCAAATAAGGGTTGCGCTCATCGACGGGGTGTCTATAATGCGCACCTCGCTTCGGGACAGCAGGTTAAACCGCTGAAACGACACCGGCTCAGGCAGGGGGTTCGAGACTCGTAAGAGTCAAGAGATTAGCGGGTTGCAAGGCGGTTTAGTTTGAGATTAAAATTAAATAATACCTTGACAACCAAAACGAACAACGTAATATACGCCTCCCGCTTAAGAGGGTCTTCGGACAACTTAAGCAGAAAGATTAACTAGGCGACGTCATTGAATGGCCGTCACCTTGCGCTGATGAAATCGAAGTACGGTGTTCATCGCCGCGAAACGCTCTTTAACAATTAATAACAAGACAATCTGTGTGGATACTCACTTGATGAGTGTCTACCAACAAAAATTCATGTTCGATAAATATTTAATTGAAGAGTTTGATCATGGCTCAGATTGAACGCTGGCGGCAGGCCTAACACATGCAAGTCGAACGGTAACATTTCAAAGCTTGCTTTGAAGATGACGAGTGGCGGACGGGTGAGTAATACTTAGGGATCTGCCTTTGTGTGGGGGATAACCATTGGAAACGATGGCTAATACCGCATAACGTCTTTGGACCAAAGGGGGCTTTCGGGCTCTCGCGCAAAGAGGAACCTAAGCGAGATTAGCTTGTTGGTGGGGTAAAGGCTCACCAAGGCGACGATCTCTAGCTGTTCTGAGAGGAAGATCAGCCACACTGGAACTGAGACACGGTCCAGACTCCTACGGGAGGCAGCAGTGGGGAATATTGCACAATGGGCGCAAGCCTGATGCAGCCATGCCGCGTGTGTGAAGAAGGCCTTCGGGTTGTAAAGCACTTTCAGTTGTGAGGAAAGGTTGACGGTTAATACCCGTTAGCTGTGACGTTAGCAACAGAAGAAGGACCGGCTAACTCCGTGCCAGCAGCCGCGGTAATACGGAGGGTCCGAGCGTTAATCGGAATTACTGGGCGTAAAGCGCACGCAGGCGGTTTGTTAAGCTAGATGTGAAAGCCCCGGGCTCAACCTGGGAATAGCATTTAGAACTGGCAGGCTAGAGTTTTGGAGAGGGGAGTGGAATTCCAGGTGTAGCGGTGAAATGCGTAGATATCTGGAGGAACATCAGTGGCGAAGGCGACTCCCTGGTCAATAACTGACGCTCATGTGCGAAAGTGTGGGTAGCGAACAGGATTAGATACCCTGGTAGTCCACACCGTAAACGCTGTCTACTAGCTGTTTGTGGATTTAATCCGTGAGTAGCGAAGCTAACGCGATAAGTAGACCGCCTGGGGAGTACGGCCGCAAGGTTAAAACTCAAATGAATTGACGGGGGCCCGCACAAGCGGTGGAGCATGTGGTTTAATTCGATGCAACGCGAAGAACCTTACCTACTCTTGACATACTGGAAATTTAGCAGAGATGCTTTAGTGCCTTCGGGAATCCAGATACAGGTGCTGCATGGCTGTCGTCAGCTCGTGTCGTGAGATGTTGGGTTAAGTCCCGCAACGAGCGCAACCCTTGTCCTTAGTTGCCAGCCTTAAGTTGGGCACTCTAAGGAGACTGCCGGTGACAAACCGGAGGAAGGTGGGGACGACGTCAAGTCATCATGGCCCTTACGAGTAGGGCTACACACGTGCTACAATGGTGAGTACAGAGGGAAGCGAACTTGCGAGAGTAAGCGGATCCCTTAAAGCTCATCGTAGTCCGGATCGGAGTCTGCAACTCGACTCCGTGAAGTCGGAATCGCTAGTAATCGCAAATCAGAATGTTGCGGTGAATACGTTCCCGGGCCTTGTACACACCGCCCGTCACACCATGGGAGTGGGTTGCAAAAGAAGTAGTTAGTCTAACCTTCGGGAGGACGATTACCACTTTGTGATTCATGACTGGGGTGAAGTCGTAACAAGGTAACCCTAGGGGAACCTGGGGTTGGATCACCTCCTTACTATTAGGCAGACCTTGTCAGGTCGAGTGTTCACACAGATTGTTTTGTTGTTAATAAAGAAGAACCGAGAGACTCTTTTGAGGCCCAATGGCCGATAAGAGGGGCTATAGCTCAGCTGGGAGAGCGCCTGCCTTGCACGCAGGAGGTCAGCAGTTCGATCCTGCTTAGCTCCACCAAATTGCTTGCGCAATAATAGGCTTGTAGCTCAGCTGGTTAGAGCGCACCCCTGATAAGGGTGAGGTCGGCAGTTCAAGTCTGCCCAAGCCTACCAAATTCTCGCTTGTGCTGCGTTGGATAGCGCGTCGTTTAGTGGACTAAACGTCCTCCCTATCCGCCTTGCCTAAGCAAGAGTTGTGACTCTTCGGTTTTAAGTGAGTAAGGTTAGCCTTAATCAATGTGTACTTGTTAAGTATCTATTGATTAGGGTTTTTTAAACCCTAAATGTTCTTTAACAATATGGAAAGCTGATAAAGTAATCAAAACGAAGAGAACGCTTTTAAGAGCTTACTCTATCTGATTTGAATGAATACTTGTCACGCATACAACGGCAACGCAAGTTGCACCTAACTTTGGATAAAAGGCCAAAGGGTAGGGCGAGTTATTTCGACGTGCAGACTATGATTGTTTGCTACGAGGAAATAGCGAGTTAGGTTGTTCTAGGCAAAGCCGCAGGAGGAACGAGTGAGGGAATGTACGTCTGTACATGACCGAGTGAGAGACGCCGAAGGTGAAGCATAGGGCAAGCTAAAGAAGCTATTTGGGGTTGTATGGTTAAGTGACTAAGCGTATACGGTGGATGCCTAGGCAGTTAGAGGCGATGAAGGACGTGTAAGTCTGCGAAAAGTTGTGGGGAGCCGACAAAATGCTTTGATCCACAAATATCCGAATGGGGAAACCCACCGCTTCGGCGGTATCATTAAGTGAATACATAGCTTAATGAGGCAAACGAGGGGAACTGAAACATCTAAGTACCCTTAGGAAAAGAAATCAACCGAGATTCCCCTAGTAGCGGCGAGCGAACGGGGACTAGCCCTTAAGCTGATTGTAAGTGAGTGGAACATACTGGAAAGTATGGCGATACCAGGTGATAGCCCTGTACACGAACACGAACTTTAAGTGAAAACGAGTAGGTCGGGACACGTGTTATCCTGACTGAATATGGGGGGACCATCCTCCAAGGCTAAATACTCCTAACTGACCGATAGTGAACTAGTACCGTGAGGGAAAGGCGAAAAGAACCCCTGTGAGGGGAGTGAAATAGAACCTGAAACCGTATACGTACAAGCAGTAGGAGCAGACTTGTTCTGTGACTGCGTACCTTTTGTATAATGGGTCAGCGACTTATATTTTGTAGCGAGGTTAACCGAATAGGGGAGCCGTAGCGAAAGCGAGTGTTAACTGCGCGTTTTAGTTGCAAGGTATAGACCCGAAACCCGGTGATCTAGCCATGGGCAGGTTGAAGGTTGAGTAACATCAACTGGAGGACCGAACCGACTAACGTTGAAAAGTTAGCGGATGACTTGTGGCTGGGGGTGAAAGGCCAATCAAACCGGGAGATAGCTGGTTCTCCCCGAAAGCTATTTAGGTAGCGCCTCGGACGAATACCACTGGGGGTAGAGCACTGTTAAGGCTAGGGGGTCATCCCGACTTACCAACCCTTTGCAAACTCCGAATACCAGTGAGTACTATCCGGGAGACACACGGCGGGTGCTAACGTCCGTCGTGAAGAGGGAAACAACCCAGATCGCCAGCTAAGGTCCCTAAGTTATCACTAAGTGGGAAACGATGTGGAAAGGCTAAGACAGCTAGGAGGTTGGCTTAGAAGCAGCCACCCTTTAAAGAAAGCGTAATAGCTCACTAGTCGAGTCGGTCTGCGCGGAAGATGTAACGGGGCTAAGTGATACACCGAAGCTGCGAACGCATAGCTTGCTATGCGTGGTAGGGGAGCGTTCTGTAAGCCGTTGAAGGTGTGCCGGGAGGCCTGCTGGAGGTATCAGAAGTGCGAATGCTGACATGAGTAACGATAATGGGGGTGAAAAACCCCCACGCCGGAAGACCAAGGTTTCCTGTCCCATGCTAATCAGGGCAGGGTAAGTCGGCCCCTAAGGCGAGGCAGAAATGCGTAGTCGATGGGAAACGGATTAATATTTCCGTACTGTTAATATCAGTGAAGGGGGGACGGAGAAAGTTATGCAAGCCTGGCGTTGGTAGTCCAGGTGAAAGTGCGTAGGGCGTTGGTTTAGGTAAATCCGGACCGACATATAACCTGAGACACGAGACGAGACACCACGGTGTTGAAGTTGCAAATACTATGCTTCCAGGAAAAGCCTCTAAACTTATGATATTAATAACCGTACCCCAAACCGACACAGGTGGTCAGGTAGAGAATACTAAGGCGCTTGAGAGAACTCGGGTGAAGGAACTCGGCAAAATCGTACCGTAACTTCGGGAGAAGGTACGCCGCTGTTTGTGATGAGACTTGCTCTCTAAGCGAATGGCGGCCGCAGTGAAATGGTGGCTGGGACTGTTTATTAAAAACACAGCACTGTGCTAAATCGAAAGATGACGTATACGGTGTGACACCTGCCCGGTGCCGGAAGGTTAATTGATGGGGTTATCTTCGGAGAAGCTCTTGATCGAAGCCCCGGTAAACGGCGGCCGTAACTATAACGGTCCTAAGGTAGCGAAATTCCTTGTCGGGTAAGTTCCGACCTGCACGAATGGTGTAACCATGGCCACGCTGTCTCCACCCGAGACTCAGTGAAATTGAAATCGCAGTGAAGATGCTGTGTACCCGCACCTAGACGGAAAGACCCCGTGAACCTTTACTATAGCTTGGCACTGAACATTGACCCTACATGTGTAGGATAGGTGGGAGACTTTGAAGCGTTGTCGCCAGATGACGTGGAGTCTACCTTGAAATACCACCCTTGTACGTTTGATGTTCTAACGTTGGCCCCTTATCGGGGTTGCGGACAGTGCCTGGTGGGTAGTTTGACTGGGGCGGTCTCCTCCCAAAGAGTAACGGAGGAGCACGAAGGTTGGCTAATCCTGGTCGGACATCAGGAGGTTAGTGCAATGGCATAAGCCAGCTTAACTGCGAGACAGACACGTCGAGCAGGTACGAAAGTAGGTCATAGTGATCCGGTGGTTCTGAATGGAAGGGCCATCGCTCAACGGATAAAAGGTACTCCGGGGATAACAGGCTGATACCGCCCAAGAGTTCATATCGACGGCGGTGTTTGGCACCTCGATGTCGGCTCATCACATCCTGGGGCTGAAGTCGGTCCCAAGGGTATGGCTGTTCGCCATTTAAAGTGGTACGCGAGCTGGGTTTAGAACGTCGTGAGACAGTTCGGTCCCTATCTGGTGTGGGCGTTGGATGATTGAGGGGAGCTGCTCCTAGTACGAGAGGACCGGAGTGGACGAACCGCTGGTGTTCGGGTTGTCATGCCAATGGCATTGCCCGGTAGCTACGTTCGGAATCGATAACCGCTGAAAGCATCTAAGCGGGAAGCGAGCCCCAAGATGAGTCATCCCTGGCAATTTAATTGTCCTAAAGGGTTGTTGAAGACTACGACGTTGATAGGCAGGGTGTGGAAGCGTTGTAAGGCGTTGAGCTAACCTGTACTAATTGCCCGTGAGGCTTAACCATACAACGCCCAAATAGCTTTTTATAAACGCGCTATCGCGCTGTCGTGATAATATGCTTAAGCGCAGGGGTACCCTGCTGACATATTATCTACTCGCTAAAGTAAAAGCGCAGCGACGGTCAAGTGTGTAAATAATAGTAGACGTGTATGAATGACAAGTATTATTAATCGACAGAGTAAGACTAAACGTTTTTTAGCATTGATTACCTCAGCTTTTACATATTGATTTATGCAAGATGAACACGACACGTCATATAGACAGGTCGACTCACCTTGCGCTAATTTACCGCAAAAAGACGCGGATAAATCAGCACGTTTTTTGTCTGGCAGCCATAGCGATACGGCCCCACCTGATCCCATTCCGAACTCAGAAGTGAAACGTATTAGCGGCGATGGTAGTATGGGGTCTCCCCATGCGAGAGTAGCACACTGCCAGACTCCCATTTAGAGAAAGGGCTATCCGTAAGGGTGGCCCTTTTTTATGCCTGAAATAAAGTTAACAATGCACCGTTATCGGCCTTGAGGCCGGTAGCCATTCTTATAAGCGCTGCCGCGCAAGTGCTACTCCCACAGGAAAACTTTCTTTTCTTTATCAGTAGCGACATAAACACGTCCATGATGATAGTCATCCCCCTAACGGAGTTACAGCCACGCCATCCTTGGCGTATCGTTCAAGTGGCAGGAGCAGTGCTCCTGAGAGCCCCGCTTTCACCCTTGCGCAGAATAATCTCTGGGCGAACTGCGAGGTTAACGCCTACATCGGTTGCCAGAAAGTTCTTCTGCACGTTAACCTAATCCATCGGGTGTCATAACTATTAGCGAAATCCCACAGGTGGCTATTTATCGCAGTAAATGAGTCGTTTGTGGCAAGGGCCTACACCAAACCGAGCACTATGCTAACGTGTTGTTAGTGTTCCTTAAGCAATAAAGAATCTTATGCAGCCGATGTTACGCTTTGTGTTTCTATGCGCCACTGTATTAATTACTACTTCAGTTAAAGGCAACGAAGAAAAGATCTCAGATAAACGCTGTTTTGCAGGAGGCTGGAGCAAAGAAAAGTTGCTGGCTCTCAAAGACCATGCGTTTATCACTGATACCGCTGACCGGCAGAAATTAGCGCTTCAGCTCAGGTATTGCCTCGCTTCGGCGGATCCAATACTGCGTGATGAGGTGGCTTATCAGGCTTATTTTACCTGGCTACGGGCCAAAGACATCGATCAAGCGACGATCCTGGTGCTCTTTGACACCTTTTTATCCGATATTACCGAACGACGAAATGATGTGAATCACGTTTACCTGCCATTTGCGGTGTTGGTAATGGCGGAGGTTGCCAGAGTAGATCGCAAAACACCTTATTTATCCGCTAGCCAGCGGCAGCGTTTAGTGGAAACTATCTCCGATTATATGCATTCTATTCAGGATTATCGGGGCTTCGACAAAAAGGTGGGTTGGCGGCATAACATCGCCCACAGCGCCGATTTAATGCTGCAACTAATGCTTAATCCTGAGACCACATCAGAGCAGATTAATACCATGCTCCAGGCCATCCTCACTCAAATTCGGCCCACTGAAGGGCATTTTTATATCTACGCTGAGCCAGAGCGCTTAGCCATGCCGGTGATTTATGCCATGTTACGCCAAAATTTAACTGTTAATGACTGGCAGTTATGGTTTGCAGCGGTCACCAGCCCAGTGCCTTTTGCCAATTGGCAGCAGGTATATCAAAGTCAGCAAGGGTTAGCCCAGCGGCATAATGTTAAGGCTTTTTTGTTGAACATAAATAATGTGGTGTTAACCAGCAAGAATGAAAAACTAAAAGCGTTGGCACCGATGCTCCAAAAAGCAACGCAAAGGGTGGATTAATCCACGGACTTTTAATAGGCATCAATGAGAGTCTCGTGATCGGCTTTTGAGCTCTACCAGCAAGTGGCTTATATCTTGTAGTTTACCAGCGATAATATGAGTCACTCCTTCATCACCTCGCTCGAGAATGCCGCTAACCTTTAACAAGTTTGCGATAAGATATGCTGGTTTTTGTCGTTTGGCCCGGGATTTTGGCTATTAATCATATCTTCGACCTTTGAGTAGCGGGTTGGCAAACAGCACAGGACTGCCATGTTTAATGTTGGCAGTATTTTTGGTAGAGATCGCACCCAAGAAGTAAAAACACTAATACAGGCAGTGATTTGACATTAAAACAAAAACTAGCAAAGTGTGGCGTGTGGCGTTTTTTATGCTAATCCATACCTCATCTGGTCAAGCTAGGCAGGATATTACCCAACTAGGGGTTAAAGATCACAAATTGTTAATTTTTTATTAGCAAATTAGATTACCCTTGGCCAACCTTAATTTACCAAAAGCTAATCTATTCATTATGTCGAGAATTTCCAAACCTCTTGTAGTTGCAGCGGGTTTTTGTTGTTTGGCCCTGGGCACAGTAACAGCCACCGAAGTACAGATCAGAACCGTGATGGGCGATATCAACGTCAACCTATATGATGATGTCACCCCCCAAACCGTGGCCAATTTTTTAAGTTATGTCAATTCTGGGGCTTATGCCAACAATGTAGTACATCGCTCTGAGCCGGGTTTTGTAGTGCAAGCTGGCGGTTTTTGGTATGGCGACACGCTGCCGCTAGTTAGTGTCGCTACCGGTACACCTGTGGCAAATGAAGCTAAGTTGTCGAATGTTCGTGGCACCCTAGCCATGGCAAAATTATCTGGCAATGCCAACAGCGCCACTTCCCAATGGTTTTTCAACCTCGGGAATAACAGTGCCAATCTTGATGCACAAAACGGGGGGTTTACGGTTTTTGGCCAGGTGCTGGGAAGTGGAATGGACGTGGTAGATGCCATTGCGCAGCTGAATCGATTTAATCTAGGTGGCGCGGCAACTAATGCTCCGCTGCGCAATTATGCCCAGGCAGATGCGAACGCAGGGGTGACAGTGACAGATGAACATCTGGTGATTATCACGGACATAGTGGTGACAGACCCAGCCACCCTAACCCACAGCGAACTTAACCCGACTGTTAATACCTTAATCAACAAAAGTGCAGATCCGAGCTCGGGAGGCGGTAGCCTAGGCGGCCTGTCCGCTATTGGGTTGTTGCTGATAGGAATTAGAAAGCGATTTTTTATTCAGCGTAGTTAGACTGAAAAAAGAATAAAAAAAACGGCTCAAAAGAGCCGTTTTTTGTGACTTACATAGAAGTCTATTCTTTACTACGACCGGCGCGTTTGCGGTCGTTCTCGGTAAGCAGTTTCTTACGTAAACGAATGCTTTTTGGTGTTACTTCGACCAGCTCATCATTGTCAATAAACTCTAAAGCTTGTTCAAGTGACATAACAATAGGCGGTACTAAGGTTTGTGCTTCGTCTGTTCCTGAGGAGCGAACGTTAGTTAATTGTTTGCCTTTAAGGGCATTAACGGTCAGGTCGTTTTCACGGGTATGAATACCAATCAACATGCCTTCGTATACTTCAGTAGCATGGCCGATAAACATACGCCCACGCTCTTGCAAGTTAAACAAGGCGTTAGTCAAAGCTTTACCCGTAG
Source organism: Paraglaciecola sp. IT1134 (assembly GCF_058068185.1). Taxonomy (NCBI): domain Bacteria; kingdom Pseudomonadati; phylum Pseudomonadota; class Gammaproteobacteria; order Alteromonadales; family Alteromonadaceae; genus Paraglaciecola; species Paraglaciecola sp. IT1134. The sequence continues at coordinate 1,176,592 of NZ_CM176486.1, forward strand.
CGTTGGCAATCAAGACACCATTTTTACGCTGGCCTATATTGCCACCTTTGTGGGGACCATAATGATCAAATGTATGATAAAGCAAGCCTGAACCTGAAGTCATAGTCAAAAAGTCGGTCTGGAAACCGATCAAGCCACGACTCGGGATGATGAAGTCCATACGGATACGGCCTTTACCATCTGGAGTCATATTGGTTAATTCACCTTTGCGTAAACCAATTTGCTCCATGATTGAACCTTGGTGTTGTTCTTCACTGTCAATGGTAACGGTTTCAAAGGGTTCTTCGAGTTTGCCATCTACTTCACGCAAAATCACTTCAGGACGTGATACAGCCAGTTCGAAACCTTCACGACGCATGTTTTCAATCAATATACCTAAGTGCAACTCACCACGACCCGATACGCGGAATTTATCCGGGTCAGTTGTTTCATCAACACGTAAGGCTACGTTATGAATTAATTCATCTTGTAAACGTTCAAGAATATTGCGTGAGGTAACGTATTTACCTTCTTTACCACAAAACGGCGAGTTGTTTACCTGGAATGTCATGGTTACCGTGGGTTCATCAACAGATAAAGGAGGCAGAGCTTCAACCAGGTTTTGATCGCAAATCGTGTCAGAAATTTTAAGCTCACCTAATCCGGTGACCGCGACGATGTCCCCGACAGTACCTAATTCAATTTCAGTACGGTCAAGACCCATATAACCTAATATCTGGCCTATTTTAGCGTTACGTTTTTTGCCATCGGCACCTATGACGGTAACAGCCTGGTTAGTTTTTACTGAACCACGAGATATCCGGCCAACACCAATTACACCCACATAAGAGTTGTAATCAAGTTGAGAAATTTGCATCTGGAAAGGACTATCAAGGTCGCCACTTGGTGCTTTAACGTGTTTAACGATCGTTTCAAACAAAGGCGTCATATCTTCACTAGGTTGGTCAGCATCGTTTGAAGCCCAACCATTTAGTGCTGAAGCGTAAACAACTTGGAAATCCAGTTGTTCATCTGTGGCGCCTAAATTGTCGAAAAGATCGAAAACCTGATCGATTACCCAATCTGGACGGGCACCAGGCTTGTCAATCTTGTTGAGTACGACTATAGGCTTCAGACCTTGAGCAAAAGCTTTTTGCGTCACAAAGCGAGTTTGAGGCATGGGGCCTTCTTGAGCATCAACTAACAATAAAACCGAATCAACCATAGACATAACGCGTTCTACTTCGCCACCGAAATCGGCGTGTCCAGGGGTGTCTACTATGTTAATGCGGTAGTCGTTCCAGCGGATCGCAGTGTTTTTAGCAAGTATGGTAATACCGCGTTCTTTTTCGATATCGTTGGAATCCATAACCCGTTCTTCAGCAGCGCCTCTGCTTTCAAGCGTACCGGACTGTTGTAGAAGTTTGTCAACTAGGGTAGTTTTCCCGTGGTCAACGTGGGCAATAATTGCTATGTTCCTCAAGTTGTCGGTCGAGGTTTGCGATGCGCTCATGATAGTTTCTCTACTATGGGGTGGAATAAACCACCTTAACTGAATTTATAGGGCGCGGATTGTACAGTTTTAAACTTCGTTTGGCGAACAACAATTAGTGATTATCTGTATTTACAACAGATATAACTGGATTGCACTATTATATTCCGCTACAGAGGGCGAATTGGTTGACAACCCAGCGTCTGCACCAAATTAGTACTGCGTAGCACCTTATTGGTGCGTTAAAACTGGTGGATCCTACTTTTACCGCCATGCAATGGCGCTGGAATAGGCGATACTATTGATTTTGTGCTTGGCACGATAATCGCTTGCTGATCGCTTAGGTCAGAAAATTTTATTAGTTATTAAAACCCTATTGTTTAATCTGGAGTACATAATGTCAGTTGAAAAAGCTTTAAATTTTATACAAGAGAATGAAGCGAAATTTGTTGATTTACGTTTTACCGATACTAAGGGCAAAGAAATGCATATTTCTATTCCCGCTCACCAGATCACAGAAGAATTCTTTGAAGAAGGTAAAATGTTTGACGGTTCGTCAATCGCGGGTTGGAAAGGCATCAGCGAATCCGACATGATCCTCATGCCCGATACCGAAACCTTAGTGCTTGACCCTTTCGCCGAAGAAACTCAAATCAATATTCGCTGTGATATTTTAGAGCCCACTACTATGCAAGGGTATGACCGGGATCCTCGTTCAGTGGCCGCTCGTGCTGAAGAATACCTGAAGTCTACAGGCATTGGTGACAAGGTGTTATTTGGTCCAGAACCCGAATTTTTTCTGTTCGACGATGTACGTTTTCACACCGATATGGCAGGCTCTTTCTTCAAAATTAATTCGTCTGAAGCAAAGTGGAGTTCTGGCTCAGAATACGAAGACGGTAACATGGCTCACCGTCCTGGCGTGAAAGGCGGTTATTTTCCGGTGCCTCCAGTTGATTCGTCACATGATATACGCGCTGCCATGTGTATGGTGATGGAAGAAATGGGTTTGACCGTAGAAGCACACCACCATGAAGTGGCGACAGCCGGTCAAAACGAAATTGCCTGCTTGTTTAATACGCTTGTTAAAAAAGCCGATGAAATTCAAATCTATAAGTATGTTGTGCACAATGTTGCCCACGCTTACGGACAAACCGCCACCTTTATGCCTAAGCCATTAGTTGGCGATAACGGTTCAGGTATGCATTGTCACCAATCAATCAGTAAAGACGGTAAAAACATTTTCGCCGGCGACAAATACGCGGGTTTATCAGAAGATGCCCTGTTCTACATAGGCGGTACAATCAAACATGCACGCGCAATCAACGCGTTTGCTAATGCCTCGACTAACTCTTATAAGCGTTTAGTCCCAGGTTTTGAAGCACCTGTTATGTTGGCCTATTCTGCTCGTAACCGTTCAGCTTCGATTCGTATACCTTTTGTAAACAGTGAAAAAGCCCGGCGCATTGAAGTGCGTTTCCCTGATCCAACCGCTAACCCTTATTTAGCGTTTACCGCTATGTTAATGGCTGGCTTGGACGGGATCAAAAACAAAATCCATCCTGGTGATCCAATGGACAAAGATTTGTATGATCTGCCTCCTGAAGAAGCCGCTGAAATCCCCACCGTTGCCACCACTTTGGAGCAAGCACTGGAAGCACTGGACAATGATCGTGATTTCTTAACTATTGGCGGCGTCATGACTGACGATTCGATAGATGCGTATATCAAGCTTAAACAAGAAGAAGTTCAATTGTTGGCTACCTCGGTTCATCCGGTGGAGTTTGACCTGTATTACAGCGTGTAACACTGGTTTGATTTGGCGTCTTGTTTAGGCGCCATAGTTCTAGCGATATATTAATTAATACCTAGCCTGCTAAAAGTAGGCTTTTTTTTAACCACTAGCTTGTTAGAATGGCCTACTTAAGTAATTAATAGGCTGGTTATGAAATATCCTATTTATCCACTGCTACTTTTACTGTTTGCCCAAGTTAACAGCGCGCAGGTCTATAAAGCTGTCACCCCCACTGGGGAGGTGATTTACAGTGATTCGCCGTCTGAAAATGCCGAGCCTATTGAGCTCAATTCAAACTTGGTCATCGAACCCCTTGGCGCTGCCCAGCTTAAGCCCGTCAACTCCAACCAATCAAAAAGATCTGACATTGATTACCAGCTAAGGATCCTTAGTCCCCAACCAGAACAAACGATCCGCACCAATATAGGGCAGTTGCTTATTCGGGCTGACTTGACACCAGTGGCTAGCGGGCGTTTTAAACTGCATCTTAATGAACGAGAAATCGTACAAAAACAACCGCTATTTCAACTAGATAATTTAGATCGGGGGGAATATCAATTCTACATTGAGTACATAGGTAACTCAGGCAAGATCCTTGCATCTACTAAACAGCAGACATTTTATCTGCATAAAGCTTCGGCTCTGATCAACGCAAACTAGCCTCCTAGCGCTAAGTTTGCGATGAACTAGAGATGGGGAATAAATCTTAAGCACCAACTTGGTGCAACCTGATATAATGAGTCTATGCCTGCTAGTAAGAAATTAGAAACATTGTTGGACCACCTCTCTACAGCCGTATTGTTGCTGGACGGAGATCTTGTCGTCAGGGCGGCGAACCATGCCGCCCAAGCGATGTTAGAACGCAGCTTGAACTTGCTCATCGATCGTCCCATTGAACAGATGATCACCCAGTCCAGTCTCGATTTCATGCGTTTTAAACAGGATATGCAGCATGGCGAAGGATATTCAGACGGGGACGTGCAGCTCACCTTTGCTGATGGGCGCCATACCCATGCTGATGTAACGGTTACCTGTATTAACGATGGTTCAGGTTTGAGTTTGCTGCTCGAAATACGTTTGATTGAACAGCAAAAAAGGATCAGCCAGGAGTCACAGCAATGGGCCCAGCAACAAGCAGCTCGGGAACTTATCCGTGGTCTGGCCCATGAAATAAAAAACCCCTTGGGTGGCATCCGTGGTGCGGCGCAATTGTTGGAAAAAGAGTTGCCGTCTCCCGAGCTGAAAGAATTCACCAGTATGATAATCGAACAGTCTGATCGTTTGCGTAACCTGGTCGACCGCCTGTTAGGGCCCAATTCTCGGCCTGATTTTCAATGGCATAACGTACATCAGGTACTTGAGAAAGTGCTTACTTTAGTGCAGCTCGATTTAAGCCATAACATTTCAATAAGCCGGGATTATGATCCGAGTATCCCTGATGGCTTGCTCGATCAGGACATGTTCCAGCAGGCGGTGTTGAATATTATACGCAATAGTATTCAGGCCATCACGACACAGGAACACGCTCAAGGGGAGATCAGGGTTGTCACCAGAATTGAACGCCAACTGACGATACACGGAATTCGTCATCCTCTTGGGGTGAAAATAACCCTAATAGATAATGGGCCAGGTATACCAAACGATCTCAAAGATACGCTGTTTTACCCGATGGTTACCGGTAAAAAAGACGGGACCGGTTTGGGGTTGTCCATCGCCCAGACGCTTATCGATCATCACAAAGGCAAAATCGAGGTCGAAAGTTGGCCTGGACATACCGAATTTACGCTTTATATACCAATAGACCGAAAGGAACCTAATTCATGAGTGCAGAACCAGTTTGGATAGTGGATGACGATAGTTCCATTCGTTGGGTGTTACAAAAAGCCCTGCAAGCAGCCAGTATTCCGTGTTTTAGCTTCGACAATCCAGAAGATTTACTGCTGCAATTACAGACTGCCCAGCCGCCGGAAGTGATCGTATCAGATATTCGCATGCCGCAAATGGATGGCATGGCCTTACTCGAAGAAGTGCACAAACGTTATCCCAGTATTCCGGTGATTATTATGACCGCCCATTCTGATTTGGACAGCGCAGTAAACGCTTATCAAAATGGTGCATTTGAGTATTTACCCAAACCCTTTGATATAGATGAAGCGGTTGGTTTGGTGCGCAGGGCCCTGACCCATGTGCGGGAACAATCTAAAAGCAGCCAGCGCCCTGTATTAGCCACAGCCACAGAAATCATCGGCGAAGCCCCTGCGATGCAAGAAGTGTTTCGTGCCGTTGGCCGGTTGTCTCGTTCAAGTATCAGTGTCTTAATTAATGGGCAGTCCGGCACAGGCAAAGAGTTGGTCGCTCAAGCCTTGCATCGCCATAGTCCCCGCTCCCAACAGACCTTCATCGCTCTCAATATGGCTGCTATTCCCGCTGACCTGATAGAATCTGAATTGTTTGGTCACGAAAAGGGAGCCTTCACCGGGGCCCAGAACGCCCGGCAAGGAAGATTCGAGCAGGCTAATGGCGGCACATTGTTTTTGGATGAGATAGGGGATATGCCCTTAGATGTTCAAACTCGGTTGCTGCGAGTGTTGGCGGACGGGCAATTTTATCGGGTCGGTGGCCATAACCCTGTAACTGTGGATGTGAGGATCATAGCCGCAACTCACCAAAATCTTGAGCAAAGAGTGGCAGATGGCAAGTTTCGAGAGGATCTGTTTCATCGTCTTAACGTGATCCGGATCCATATCCCACGCTTGACAGAAAGGCGAGAGGATATTCCCTTGTTAGCCGGCCATTTTTTGCAAAAAGCGGCAGTGGAATTATCGGTTGAAGTGAAATCATTGAGCAAAGACACCAAAAAAATCCTTAGCCAGTTACCCTGGCCAGGCAATGTCAGGCAATTGGAGAACGTCTGCCGATGGTTAACTGTAATGGCCAGCGGACAGGAAGTGCTGCCCCATGACTTACCACCAGAAATTCACGAACAACCATTGTCAAAAGAACTTGATACCCAACACGGCGACTGGCGGTTATTGCTGGCAAACTGGGCAGATACTCAGCTACAGTCGGGACACAATAATATTTTGGATGAAGCACAGCTGAGTTTTGAGCGTATTTTATTGGAACGAGCCTTGTTTTATACCCATGGCCATAAACAGGATGCGGCTAAAAGACTAGGTTGGGGCCGTAATACCCTGACCCGCAAACTGAAAGAGCTGAATATGTGAGGTTCGGATACTAGTAGTTCGCTGGACAGTGTTTTGGGGGCCGGCTGCCTACTAGTGTTATCTTGGTCTATTTGGTCAGTAAGGACGCCATGGAATGGTTGAATATTTTTAACCATCTTTTACTCATGTTTCCTTCTTTGATGCGGTTGATTTCAATCACCGCACGTTTTTTAGGATGTACCACATGTTCTAAATGTGCCCGGTTGTGCGTAATGGCATCGAATGTATCCAAAATGCCTAACAACTGCGCACCATCACATATGTCTGCTTCTTTTAATCCCAAAGGGTAACCCGTGCCATCCATGCGTTCATGATGTTGCATAACGATTTTCCTGGCCTCGTTCCAATGATTCAAATGCTCAAGCAAACGTGCGCTTTTATAAACATGGGAACGCATCAGGTTAAACTCAGTATCGGAAATACGCCCTTTTTTATGTAAAACTTCAACCGGCATAAATGCCATGCCAAAATCGTGCATGTAACAGGCAACGGCAAGTTGGTCTTCATCTATTGGGGAGCCAGCAAACTTATTTACATAGGCTGCTAACTTGGCAATTCTGTCACCCCGCCCGTTCCAGAAAGTGGAGCGTTTTTCTATCGGCTTCATCAGCTCTCTGAAAAACAAGATATCTGCATGTTTTTCCACACTGAGATGTTTGGGTATGCCACTGTGGGCCAGACCAACAGGACGCTTTAACTCATTGGAAGAAAGTGATTGATTGTCATCTAAGGATCGGGTGTCCAGGCGGGGGTCTAGCAGTAAGACCGTTTCGGCCAGAATTCTTTCGTGCTGTTCACTGTTACCCGGGATTATTTTAGAAATTTGAGCCACGAGTTGATGAAATAAAACTTCGTCATATTCCGCGTGGCCATTTTTGATGCAACTTTCCACAAAAATTTTCACCCTGTCCATGGTCAGTAATACCAGATCACTCATATTGCTGGTGTAGTTAATCTGGCCTTTACGCAATAAATCCAGCAGATCTTCCACGTGTTGCAAAAGGGGCATCATGGGGCTGAAGTTGACTAAACCCAGATCGCCTTTGATGGTATGGATGGAGCGAAATAGTGAACGTTGCAGTTCGTTATCCTGAGGTTTGATTTCTAGCTCGATTAAGGTCTGTTCACTGGCTTCGTACAGCTCATTAATTTCTTCAAGTAAATCGTTGAGTATGTCGTCGTCTAGATCTTCATGGGTGAAGGTTTGCATGAATGAGGTTGCCTTAATGGTTTTTTATTTTCTCAGCACTGTTGCCTAGGGCTATCGGCTGTTTTATGAAAAAAATTAAAAGTTTTAACGATTATCCAGCTTTGTTGCGGATATAATTATCACTAATCAGACATGCTTGAGGTAAAAACTGGTTATAATCGACGGCCAAGTTCTTCCCAGGATCAAATGTGTTAGCGCTTTTACGAATATTTTGTATTTTCTTTTATTTTCTATTTATCAATATTCTACTTATTTTGATTTGTATAGGACGCCCATTTCATCGGGATAATGTGCATGTGGCAGGCAAACTGTATAGCTCCACCTCCAGGTTGCTTGGCTTGAAGCTTGAAGTGCGTGTTTCCGAAAAAACTCGTGCTCACGGGCCCTTTGTGTTTATCGCCAATCACCAAAATAGCTATGACATCCTGACTATTTGTGCGGCGGCGTTAAAAGGAACGGTGACGGTAGGTAAGAAGAGCTTAAAATGGATCCCCTTATTTGGTCAAGTCTATTGGTTGTCCGGAAACATTATGATCGACCGCAAAAACTCAGGCAAAGCAATAGATACCCTGAATAGTTCTGTGCTAAAAATGCAGCAGCGAAACTTGTCTGTGTGGTTTTTCCCTGAAGGGACGCGCAGTTACGGGCGCGGTTTATTGCCATTTAAATCCGGCGCATTTCGCATCGCAAAAGCGGCAAATAAGGCAATGGTGACCGTATGTGCCAGTAATATGGACAATAAAATCAAGCTAAATCGCTGGAATAACGGCACCTTAATTATAGAAGTGGGTGAGCCTGTGATGCTGGATGACAGTAAATCCGTAAAAGAGTGGACAGAGCACTTTTATCAGCAAATGAAGGTCAGTATTGCAAAATTAGACAGTGAAGTTGCTCAGCGCTCGCGATAAACTTGTTTTAATTACTGGTTATAGGAAAACACATGAGCACAGATCAACAAACTCAGACACAATGGTTTGAATTTAATCAAGAAACGGTCGAGGCCCTAATTGAAGACGGCAGTGATGGCACGAAACCCCATACCATTGAATATCACTTTGCGGGTTCAGACTTCGATGTCTTGGAAAAAGCTGCTGTGGACGTTTTTAAAGCCGGCTTTGAGGTTGGGGATGCCGAAGAGCTTGTATTAGATGATGGCGGAGTCGTATTTTGTTTTGATGCCGTGGTAGAACGTTTACTGGAAACTGAACTGCTAAACCAGGATACCCTGAAATTACTGGTTATCGCCGCCAAATATAAAATCCATTACGACGGTTGGGGCACCTATTTTATCGAATCAGAATAAACTTATGTCCGGGCCATCAACTTGTTGGAGGCAAGTATGAAGTTAACCCAAGCTTAAGGTTATCTTCAGCTTTTATTCATCGTGCAAGTCACACACTTTGCCTATCTAAATAGGAGAGTGTGTGATGAATATTAAAGTGATTATCAGTCTGTTGTGTGTGTTTACGGTTGGCGCTCAGGCAAGCATAGCTACCAAAGATTGGTCTGCTAAATCCACTGACAAGCAGTTTAACCAAGAACTGACTACGCTGGAAAAATCTTCTACAAACTCAATTTCTATTACAGCACCTCAGGCAAAATCGACTGCTGCAGCAAAATCAGGTCAAACAGTTACCGTAAAAAACGCCCAGCTTCAAGGGGCGAAATCACTCAGCCTCAGGCCTCAAACTAAATCTGCTAATACGGATTTTTGGGTATACGATGCACAGGTATTCTTTCACGGCGACCTAGATTACGACGGATATTTCCATCATTTTAGTATCGACTTAGACGTGGACACTTACTTTGGGCATGCGCAAGTGTACGCCAGACTGTATTTAGGCCGGGGCGATGAATTCCGTGAATTTCATACTACCTCTACCTTTGTGGTTGATGGCGAAAGTAGTGACGATATATTTACCGTGGAAAGCGAATTATTGTCAGGTTTCCCCCCCGATGACTACGAAGTGCTGATTGAAATATACGATGCCTACAACGACGAATTAGTTGCTGTCTACGATGGTTATGATGACGCCGATTTGTATTTATTAAGCCTGGAAAGCAGTGACTACGAAACTGTCTATGTTGAACCGGATGTGGTGGTGGTCCAGGCTGGGGGAAGCCTGGGGTTATTGGGTTGGTTATTGTTGCCCTTAGTGGTCGCCAGACGGTTGACTATTGGTCGAGACTAGTCTGTGTCATCAACGACTTCAGTTATGACTTTGTGTACCAGTCTGACTCTTCCTTGCTGGATCAGCGCGTCTCGTAAGACATATTCAATCTGCGCATTAACGCTGCGCAGATCATCTTCTGCCCAGCGTTGTAATGCCGCCAATATATCGCTGCTTATGCGCAGCGGATAGGCTTTTTTAGCCAAAACCTAGCCTCGAATCAGTTGTGTTACTGGTTATCATTAATATAAAGTTCCTGTGTTAATGACCGGTTGAGTATGTTTGTCACTACACAGTACTACCAGCAAATTACTTACCATATTTGCTTTACGTTCTTCGTCCAGTTCAACCACATTTTTTTCACTAAGTCTCGCTAATGCCATCTCTACCATTCCTACAGCACCTTCCACAATTTTACTTCTGGCGGCGATAATAGCAGTGGCTTGCTGACGCTGCAGCATGGCACTGGCGATTTCCTGTGCATAAGCTAGGTGGCTGATCCTGGCTTCATGTACCGTTACCCCGGCTTTACCTAGCCGCTCTTGAATTTCAGCCTTGAGAATATCTGAGATGACCTGGGGGTGGCTGCGCAAGGCAATCTCGCTGTTGTCATCGTCCCGTGGATCATAAGCGTAGCTGCTAGCCATATTGCGCAGTGCCGACTCGCTTTGAATGGTGACATAACTTTCGTAGCTATCGACTTCAAACATGGCTTCTGCGGTATCGGTCACAGACCAAACGACTATGGTGGCGATTTCCACCGGATTGCCCATATTATCATTCACCTTAATTTTAGCAGACTCAAAATTTCGAATACGTAAAGAAATCGCCTGACGCAGAAATAACGGGATAGTCCAGCGCAGGCCACTGCGTTTTTCGGTCCCGACATAGCTGCCAAATAAGGTCATAACCCTGCCCTGATTCGGCTGGACCATAAAAAATCCGGCCCAACATACGGCGACAATAACGGAGGCGATGGCGGCAATTATTTGTAGTGTGCCGGTGAGAAACATTATCAAAAAAGCACTTTGTAGCAGGGGTAAAACTAAACAGAAAACCAGATAGCCATTTAGTGAAAATCCTTGTTTTTCAGTGATCATGTTTTAACTTATATTTTGATATCACAATGATATCAAAATAGTGGGTGTTTTTGCAGCTGTCAATATTTTGCAAACATTTGAGTGAGTAATTTTCTCGCTATAGTGTCACATGGGAAAAAATACCGAAAAAGTGCGGACTAAACGGTCAGGTTTGCTGGAATATTAACCAGTCCTATGCGAATATCCGTAGGCAAAAGTGGTTGTACCTTTGCTTTATGACCGTAATACAGATGTCACAGAAGTATAAGAACATTGCTTTTAAATAAAATTATAACAAGCCAGTTCACTGGCACTTACCAAGTATTTTAGGAGAAACGATGAACCTTAAATATCCAGCGATGTTAGCGTTGTTTTGTGCCTCTACAGCACATGCGACCAGCGTATTTATCAATGAAATTCATTACGACAACACTGATGGTGATGTCGGTGAATTTATCGAGATAGCGGCGCCTCAAGGGACTGACCTAACCGGTTGGTCGGTAGCGCTATACAATGGGTCTTCTACCCAGCGCAGTGTGTACGCAACCGAAACGCTTTCTGGCGTAGTGCCAGACCAGAGTGGCGGCTATGGCTTTGTGACAGTTTATCCCAACAGCATTCAAAACGGCGGTCCCGACGGTATGGCATTGGTTGATGCCGACGGGAACATCGTGCAATTTCTAAGCTACGAAGGCAGCTTTGAAGCGGCCAGTGGCCCAGCGGCGGGACTAACCAGTGTTGATATCGGTGTCGCAGAGTCTGGCGGGACTCTTGTAGGCTTTTCTGTGCAATTATCTGGCAGCGGCAGTGAATATGCAGATTTTAGCTGGCAAACAGAAGCCGCAGAAACCCCGGATAATATCAATAACGACCAGTCTTTTGGCGGCGCAGTAAAGGACAGCGCACCTAACGTTGTCGTTCGCCCAGCAAACGGTGAATCAAACGTGGCGGTTGATGCCAACATCAGCTTAACCTTTAGTGAGGCGGTGGTGATTAGCGGCTATAACACGATTAATTGTGTCAGTGAAGTAGCCATTGCTGTGACAGCCACGGGTGAGGGTACAAGCTATCTGCTTGATCCTGATCAAGATTTCGCATCAGGCGATAGCTGTAGCTTTACCGTCAGCGCCGCCGACGTGACTGACTTAGACGGCGAGCCGGATAATATGGCTGAAGATGTCACTGTTTCGTTCAATGTGATTGATAGCAGCGTAACGGTTAGCCTAGTGATCAATGAATTCCAGGCGGACCCCGCTGGTGATATCAGCGGCGATGCCAATGGCGATGGTGTGCGTGACTCTGGCGACGATGAATTCGTTGAGCTGGTCAATGCCGGCGATACTGACATTGATTTAAGCAACTGGACATTGAGTGATGGATTCGGCGTACGACATACTTTTCCTTCTGGTTCAGTGATTGAAGCCGGTTGTGCGGCAGTAGTGTTTGGTGGCGGTGCACCCCAAGGCATATTTGGTGGCACCCTAGTCCAAACAGCGTCTACTGGTACTGTTGGATTTAATAATGGTGGCGATATCATCACAGTCACCAACGGCGTCAGCACCTTTGAAGTTGTATATGGCTCTGAAGGTGGTAACAACCAATCCCTAACGTTAAATCCTGACGTAACAGGCGATACTTATAGCGCGCACTCACAAATACCCCAAGCCAATGGCACGTTATTCTCACCTGGAACGCAGCTTGATGGCACAGCGTTTGCTGGCTGTACCGTTGCTGATATAGCCCCAACTGTGGTTGATATTACTCCTGCAGATGGTGCGACTGAAGTGGGTCTAGACAGCGTTATCAAACTTACCTTTAGCGAAACAGTCATTGTTTCACAGTGGCCAAGCCTAGTCTGTGAAATAACGGGTGACGTAGCGCTAAATGGTGCGCTAAGTGGTACTGACTTTACCTTATCGCCTACTACGGAGTTTAGCGGCAGCGAAACCTGTACTTTTACCTTACCAGCGGCCTCAGTAGTTGATGTGGATGGTACTCCTGATACATTAGCAAGCGACTTCGTCAGTACCTTCAGCACTGCTGAGTTGTTAGTTTGTGACTCGCCTGAGACTTACACCTATATCTCCGCCGTACAAGGTAACGGCAGTGCTAGCGGCTTTGTTGATCAGACTGTGTTAGTGCAAGCCGCCGTCACTGCGGTATTGCCCGATTCAAATGCCTTCTATATTCAAGAAGAAGCAACTGATAACGACGGTGACAACACCACCTCTGAAGGAGTCTACGTGTTTAACGACAGTGGTGCGTTTAGCATGCCGACAGTAGGCGATGTGGTAGCAATCAAAGGTACGGTATCTGAGTACTTTAATCGTACTCAAATTACCCTCACCTCGGCTCCATTGGTCTGTGGCAACGCAACAATATTGGCAACTGATTTTACTTTACCGGTTGAGTCATTGGACCAGCTTGAATCGTTGGAAGGGATGCTGGTTACCAGCACAGCTGCCTTGACCGTAACAGATAACTTCACTCTAGGGCGTTTTGGGCAAGTTACCTTATCGAATGGGCGCATTTACAACCCAACCAACATCTTTACGCCAGGCTCACCACAAGCCATTGCATTAGCTGCCAGCAACAGCCTGAATCGTGTGTTATTGGATGATGGTAACGACACCAGCAATCCTGAAGTCGTACCTTTCCCCTCAGGCGGTTTATCGACAGACAATACGCTGAGGCTCGGTGACACGGTTTCTGCGTTGACGGGGGTAGTTGGCTTCAGCTTTGGCGATTATCGTATTGTGCCAACCGTAGCACCGACTTTCGCCTCGACTAACCCTCGCACCAGCGAACCGCACTTAACGTTGGGTAACCTCAAAGTAGCTAGCCTCAACGTGTTAAACTTCTTTAATACCATTGATGCTGGTTTGGATATTTGTGGTCCAAATGGCAATGTTGAATGTCGTGGTGCAGATGCTAACGGTACAGATGGTAACGGCTTGACCGAGTTTGACCGTCAAAAAGCTAAAACTGTCGCAGCCATCGTGGCAATGGATGCCGACATAGTAGGTTTGATGGAAATTGAAAATGACGGTTTCGGTGCAGACAGCGCGATTGTTGAGTTGGTTGAAAGTATCAACGTCAAAATGGGCGAAGGTACCTACGCGGTGGTTGATGGTGGCAACACTATTGGCACTGACGCCATTACTGTTGCACTTATCTACAAACCTGAGTCAGTAACACTAAGCGGTGAGTTGCAAATTCTAAATAGCAGCAACTCGATTTCTGACGACAGCGGAGTGTTGTTTGATGACGGCAAAAACCGTCCATCTTTGGCGCAAAAATTCGCCTTAGTTGAAAACGATGAAGAGTTAGTAGTGAGTGTTAACCACCTTAAATCGAAAGGTTCAAGCTGTGGTGAAGGCGATGATGATGTAACCACCGGTCAGGGGAACTGTAACCTCACCCGTACTCGTGCAGCGCAAGCTCTGACTGCCTTTATCACTGAGCAGTTTGGCGAAACACCAGCGCTGATTATCGGTGACTTGAACTCTTACGCGAAGGAAGATCCTATCAGCACCATTATTGGTGCCGGTTACACCGATCTTGCTAACTACTTTGGCGGTGCACAAGCATACTCTTACTCGTTTAACGGTGAGTTAGGTTACTTAGACCACGCGTTAGCCAGCGCCAGCATGCTGGGAAAAGTAGTCGATACCATCGAATGGCACATTAATGCAGACGAACCAATAGTATTGGATTATAACCTTGAATTTCAGTCCGATACTCAGCAAGTAAGTTTGTATGCACCTGACCAATATCGTATGTCTGACCATGATCCTGTGATCATGACATTGCAATTGGACGTTGCCACAGTGTTAGGTGATTTTGATGGTGACGGAGACATAGACAGGTTAGATACCCGTGCATTTATATTAGCAATTGTCCGCAAAAAACCGCTTGATTTGTCGTTGGATTTCAATGACGACGGAAAGGTCACAATCAGAGATGTGTTTTTATTATCTCGCATGTGCACTCGCAGAGGGTGTCGAACCAATTAATAGAATGATTGATCCACAAATAAAAACGATCTAAAAAGGGCGCTCCATGGAGCGCCCTTCTTTATACATTAAAAAATTATTGGGAAGCTTAAAAACGGTGCTAAACGGCAAAGACAAAAATAGCCGTCGCTCAGTGTCGCTTGAAACATTAAAAATGTTTGTTGCGAATTATTAATCTTGTTAGCTTTACACTGATAACGCAATGCAGATCCAGTTTTAGTCGACTAGGAAACTCCTGAAGCAAACAAAAAAGTGAATTTTCTGACCTGATTTAATTATTTTCTAGTGTTTTTTTGTCCTTTATGGGGGACCAGATAATGTCTGGAATTGAGGTTGGGGCAGGTGGTTGCGTTTCCCACTCCATGACAAAAAACATTGGTGTTACGGGGGATTAATTAATACTATTGAATAATCATTAAATGAGGTGGATATGAGCGAAAAAATGGATGATAGCGCCGTGCGGGCGTTAAAGATTGCCTTTAGTTATATGCCCAAAGCCATAGAGGTGACAAAATATGAATATGGTGATCGCTACCAAAAAGTTCTTGAGCATATCGAAGCGGTTAGGGAAGTGTTACTCATCAACGAGGTGGATCCCGAGGAAGTGTCTGGGGAGGTCAATCCTGAAAATACCCCAAACTCTACTTATTAGGAGGAATTCTGACCCTAAAGAGCGCTATGCTTGCCATCAGACTCTTAGCTCAAGTTAAAAACTACGGGTTAGATGGCGTTGAAGTTTATGAGTACTATGGCAATCTGTTTGTGATTATTGGTAATCAAACTGACCGTCGTTAAGGGCCAACAAATCATCGGCACCGCTAAACAGGTTTGTTTTGAAGCTCTCTTTGCGGGGTAATAAGCGTTTCAAGAAAAAGGCACAGGTATTGCGTTTTCCATCTCGAATATTTACAGAATCGACGCGCTGGGCACTGTCGGCCATACTTAACCAAATAACGCCCAGCAAGCTGTACGCACTATAATGCATATAGTCATAAGCCGCCCCAGCCAGATCTGTGGGGCTCAGGGCCATGAGTTTTTCTGAGGTTTCTAACCATTCCATAAGGATACCCGCCGCACGAGTTTTTAAATCCGCTTCCTGAATGTTGTTAACCATTTTCTGGAGCAGGTCATGAGTCTTGGCCAACATCAGCCCCTTGTCTCTGGCTAACTTACGGGAAATTAAATCCAGTGCCTGGATGCCATTAGTACCCTCATATAACAGGGTAATGCGTGCATCGCGAGCTAACTGTTCCATGCCCCATTCGCGAATATAACCATGACCACCAAATATCTGAATGCCCAAATTGCTCACTTCAAGACTCATGTCTGTCATGAAGCCTTTGGCGATAGGGGTTAAAAAAGCGATCACCTGGCCGGCATCCTGCTTTTGTTCACTATTGCCATATTTTTCTATATCCATTTGCTGGGCATATAACATAGCCAGCGCTCGGCAGCCTTCGGTTAAGGCTTTTTGGGTTAATAACATGCGGCTAACATCTGGCTGGTGGATAATAGGATCGGCTTTGCTCTGTGCTTGCTGAATGCCTTGGGGAGCGCGAGACTGTAAACGTTCTCTGGCATAGGCCAGTGCCCCTTGATAAGACGCTTCAGCTATGCCCAAACCTTGTAGGCCTACCTGGAATCGCGCGTCGTTCATCATCGTAAACATACAGGTAAGGCCTTGATTAGCCTCGCCCACTAACCAGCCTTGGGCGCCATCGAAATTCATCACACAGGTAGGGCACGCCTTGATACCCATCTTTTTTTCCAGGCTGCCAACGGACAAACTGTTAGCTTGTCCCGGCTGTCCATTTTCATCGAGTAATAATTTGGGAACCAGGAACAAACTGATCCCTTTAACGCCTTGGGGAGCATCGGGCAGACGCGCCAAAACTAAATGCAGAATGTTACTCGACCAATCCTGATCACCACCGGAAATGAAAATCTTGCTGCCGGTAATATTGAAACTGCCATCTTCATTGGGGGCGGCTTTGGTGGACAGCAAACTCAAGTCGGTACCAGCCTGAGGTTCGGTCAGACACATAGTGCCTGTCCATTCTCCTGAGATTAGCTGCCGCAAATAATTTGTTTTTAACGCATCGCTCCCGTGTTTGTTAACCGCTAAAATAGCGCTTTCGGTTAACATACAGATCAAGCGCCAGCTTAGATTGGCCGAATTGAGCATCTCATGCACAGGTATGGCAACACTATAAGGTAAATCTTGTCCGTCATAATCTGCACTGCCTAACATGGCATTCCAGCCGTTGGCTACATATTCCTGATAGGCTTGGGGGAAACCTTTTGGAGTGATGACCTGACCGTTGACCAGCTTACAGCTTTGTTCGTCACCTTCACGGTTAAGTGGTGCAATAACACCCTCGGCGAACTTTGCCCCCTGACTGAGTATCTCGTTGACCAATTCCTGGTCAAAATCTGCCAGTCCAAGTTGTTGATAGTGTTGTTGTGACTTTAACCAATGATGTAATACAAATTGTAGATCGGTTAGGGGGGCTGTGTATTGGGGCATAGCTAAGACTCTTCTAAAGGCTGGTTATTCGGCGATTATAGCTATATTTACAGGCAATATGCCCATAAATGCTAGATATCCGCTATAAAATGCAATGATGATAGGGCCGTTTTTATTTTCAATATCCCCTCGAGCACATAAAAAGTCCGATTTTGCAGGGAAGTGATAATCGTTAAGGTGACAGTGGCCAGAGATTTTACCGCAAAGGGGCAATAACGACGATTATGCAGGACCAAAAGTTGCGATGAAACGACTGATTTATCAGTTAATTAACCAGATACACCTAAAGTGTAATAAAGCGTTAATATTCAATCACAAATTGTAAAAATTAACGTACTATTCTACTTATTCAACCCCGCTCTCTGGTTGATATCCACCCAGCACAGAACTCAAAAAAAGGTTGTCACCATGTCCAAAGGGCTTAAATTCTCTCCTATCTTGTTGGCCGTTATCATTACCTCTGGGTTGCTGATTTATTTGTATATTCCCAAGCAGGATGAGCAACAAGTTCAAGGTAATAACGTCACCCCCGTTGTTACTCATCAGGTGCGCTCAGAGAAATTTCCGGTCACAGTAGAGGCCCTGGGCACAGCAACGGCGAATGAATCAGTATTATTGACCGCGCAAAAATCAGACATAGTGCAAAGTATAGAATTCGAAGATGGTGACTTGGTTGCCAAAGGTGAATTACTACTCAAATTAAGTGATCGCGAAGAGCGTGCCCGTTTGAACGAGCTGGATATTAATCTCCAAGAAGCTAAACGACAACTGACTAGGGTGGATAACCTGGCGCAGAAAAGCGTTGCCTCCGCTCAGCTACTGGATGAACAACAAGCCCGGGTGAAGGCGTTGAAAGCCCAACAGGAAGTGGCCAAGGCCCAGCTAGACGAGCTCGAATTGCGGGCACCATTTGCTGGTGTCTTGGGGACTCGCCAAGTGAGTGTTGGGGCGCTGGTGATGCCAGGAGACCTGATCGCTACCCTAGACGATTTACATCTTGTGAAAGTTGACTTCAATATCGCCGAGTCACATTTACCTAGCGTCGCCAAGGGGCAGTTGGTCAGGGCGACCTCTGTTGCGTACCCCGGAGAAACATTCGAAGGCAAAATTTCCAATATCAACTCCCGTGTGGATCCAGTCACCCGAGCCATTCAAATACGCGCCATTATCACTAATGATGACCTGAGACTTCGCCCGGGCATGTTGTTACAAATCAATCTGGAAAAACAAATATTAAACACTTTGGTTGTACCTGAAGGTGCCCTGGTACCCATTGAAGACAAGCAATTTGTATTTGTGATCAAGCAGGACAAGGCGAGTCGAAAAGAAGTCCAAGTCGGGCGCAGAAAACCAGGTGTAGCGCAAATTTTATCAGGTATCGAAGCCGGGGATCAGGTGGTGATTGAAGGCTCCTTGCGCCTCAGAGAAGGCTCGGTTGTCAAGGTGTTAGACGCGCCAGAATTGAAGGGTTAGTTATATGTTACTGTCAGATATTTCTATCAAGCGTCCGGTATTTGCCTCAGTGGTGAATTTATTGCTGATCGTCTTTGGCATAGTGGCTGTGAGCTTTTTATCCCTGCGGGAGTATCCAGATATTGACCCGCCTATAGTGTCCATAAACACCAGTTACACCGGCGCATCGGCATCGATCATCGAAACTCGCATCACTCAGCTGCTCGAAGACCGCATCAGCGGCATTGAGGGGATAAAGAATATCGAGTCGACCAGTAGCAATGGTCGATCATCGATAAGCATTGAATTTAACCTGTCACGTGATATCGATGCCGCCTCTAATGATGTGCGAGAGCGTGTCAGTCGTGCCTTGAATAACTTACCTGATCAAGCGGATCCCCCGGAAGTCTCAAAATCCAACTCAGACGAAGACGCCATCGTCTGGTATAACTTGCGTAGCGACAATATGAGTGTCATGGAACTGACTGACTATGCTGATCGTTATATTGTCGACCGACTGTCTGTAGCAGAAGGTGTCGCCAATGTCAGGCTGGGCGGAGGCCGTACCTATGCCATGAAGGTCTGGTTGGACCGGAACGCCATGGCAGCTCGGAAGATCACTGTGGCTGATATCGAACGAGTGATCAAGTCAGAGAATGTCGAATTACCCGCAGGAGAAGTCGAGTCCGAGCAGCGGGACTTTGAAGTCAGGGTAGCCCGAAGCTATTTGACCCCACAAGATTTTGCCAAGTTGACAGTTAAAGCAGGTGCCGATGGTTATTTGGTCAAACTCGGTGAAGTGGCCACAGTGGAATTGGGGGCAGAAGATGATGAAACCGAATTTCGTGGTGACGGTGTAAATATGATTGGTTTGGGGATCACCAAACAATCAAAAGCCAATACATTGGAGGTCGCCCGAGCCGCACAGGAAGCGATAGACGAGATCCAGAAAACCTTACCGGACAACATCTTTATCGTTCCCAGTTATGATTCATCGGTGTTCATCGAGGCATCCATTGATGAAGTGTATCAAACCTTAGCCATTGCTATGTGTATGGTGGTGCTCGTTATTTATGTATTTTTGGGTAATTTCCGTGCCACGCTTATTCCCGCTATTACGGTACCTGTTTCACTGATTGCAGCATTTATCGTGATGTTCGCCCTGGGCTTTTCAATTAACCTTCTGACCTTGCTGGCGTTGGTACTTGCCATTGGTTTGGTGGTGGATGACGCTATCGTAGTATTGGAGAACATATCCAGACGCATAGAACTTGGTGAACCGCCTTTGCTTGCAGCTTATCGGGGGGCCCGAGAGGTTGGATTCGCCGTTATTGCCACCACCTTGGTGTTGATTGCCGTATTTGTTCCGCTGGTATTTCTGCAGGGGAATATCGGCCGCCTGTTTACCGAGTTTGCCTTGGCGATTGCTGCCGCAGTGGCATTTTCCAGTGTCACCGCCTTAACCCTTACTCCCATGCTCAGTTCTAAATTATTAAAGAAAAATCAGCGAACTTCAGGTTTCGGCCACTGGATAGAGGGCCGCTTTCGTAAGATTGAAAGCCATTATTTTAAGACTCTGGGGCGTACCATACATCAACCATTGTTGATGGCGCTATTAATTGTCGTGAGTTTAGCTGGTTTGTATCGTCTGGCAGAAATACTGCCCAGTGAATTTGTGCCCAAGGAAGACAGGGGCAACTTTTTCATTCAAATTCAGGCTGCAGAAGGGGCAAGTTTCGAAAGTAATAGCGTCAACCTGAAAAAAGTCGAAGACATCCTTCTGCCTTATTTGGATACGGGGGACGTAAACAGGGTTTTGGTACGGACTCCCGGATTTGGCGGCAGTGCGGGCATTGCTATAGTCGGGGCTCCCATTGGTGATGATAAGGTACGTTCCACATTTGAGTTGATGGATGAAGTGAGTGAAAAGTTGTCGGCCATTCCGGATATCCGCGCGTTTGCCATCATGCGCAGCAGCATAGGTGGACGAGGGTTAGGCCGGCCGGTAGAGTTTGTATTGCAGGGTAATACCTATGAAGAGCTGGTGGGCTGGCGCGACAAAGTGCTGGAGATTGCCCAGGAAAATCCGAAATTAGTCAGACTGGATTCTGACTACAAAGAGACCTGGCCTCAACTGTTAATCAATATCAATACCGAGCGTGCTGCGGATTTAGGTGTCTCGGTTAGTGATATCGGCGGCACCCTGGAGACTATGTTAGGGCAACGCAGGGTATCAACCTATTTGGACCAGGGGCAGGAATACGATGTGATCATGGAAGGCTGGGAAGCGGATTATCGTAGCCCACAAAGCATCGACAATATCTATGTCCGTTCTGAGCGGACCGGGGAACTTATCCCGATGGACAACCTGTTAACGGTGCAAGAACGAGCTTCGTCTTCCCGGCTTAATCGATATAATCGCATGCGCAGCATCACTATCAGCGCGAATCTGGCCGACGATTATACTGTGGGACAAGCCTTGGCGTACTTGCGCAACATAGTACAGACAGAGTTGCCTGCTGGGGTGTCTATAGACTACAAAGGCGAATCGCAGCTTTATCAGGAGTCGGGCAACTCTATTCTTTTCATCTTTATCATGGCATTGGCTATCGTTTATCTGATCTTGGCGGCCCAGTTTGAAAGTTGGGTGCATCCGCTGGTTATTATGCTGACTGTACCTTTGGCCCTGATTGGGGCCTTTATCGGGTTATATTTCGGCGGGATGACTTTAAATATATACAGTCAGATCGGACTGGTAATGTTGATTGGTCTGGCGGCCAAAAACGGTATATTGATCGTCGAGTTTGCCAATCAGTTGCGGGATTCAGGTATTGAGTTTGAACAGGCGTTAAAAAAGGCAGCCACCCTGCGGCTGCGGCCAATTGTGATGACTGGCTTCACAACCGTCTTTAGTGCCCTGCCGCTGGTTTTTGCCACTGGGGCGGGGGCAGAAAGCCGAACTGTAATAGGCATGGTTATCTTTTCCGGGGTATTGGTCTCAGCCTTTCTGACTTTGTTTATTGTACCGACTGCCTACTATTGGCTGGCCAGAAATACTGGTTCGCCTCAGGAAATCACCCATAAACTCGAAGAGCTAGAAAAGGAAATACCCTACCGTAAAGGGGAAAATTACTGAGCCGAGTAATTGGCTATATATTCACTTGTAAGGGGCAAAAACCAGTGATGATTTTTAGCCATTTTTGACTGATGTAGCTCGTTACCCTGGTTAGCCTATGGCCTAATAAGTCAGGCAATACTAAGTAAAATCACAATAGCCACAAACCAAGCCAACAAGGCCAAGGTCTTCCAGTAAGGGATGATATTGCTGCGCTTGCGTTTGATTGTAAGTTGTACCTTTGTTTGATTAAGGGGGACGCAGACATAAAAAAACCGGATAAAATATCCGGTTTTTTAAAAGGCGTACTACTAGTAGCCAGCGTTATTCATCAAGAAAACTACGCAGCTGTTCAGAACGGCTTGGATGACGTAACTTGCGCAGCGCCTTGGCCTCAATTTGACGAATACGCTCACGTGTTACATCAAATTGCTTGCCCACTTCTTCCAAGGTATGGTCGGTATTCATATCGATACCAAAACGCATTCTTAACACTTTAGCTTCCCGGGCCGTCAGGCCAGCAAGTACTTCTTGAGTCGCGTTCTTCAAACTGCCACCAGTGGCGTGTTCGAGAGGTTGCACTATAGTGCCGTCTTCTATGAAATCCCCTAAGTGTGAATCTTCATCATCACCGATTGGGGTTTCCATGGAGATTGGCTCTTTGGCAATCTTCAACACCTTTCGGATTTTATCTTCTGGCATCAACATGCGTTCGGACAATTCTTCTGGGGTTGGCTCCCGGCCCATTTCCTGTAACATTTGACGGGAAATTCGATTAAGTTTATTGATCGTTTCAATCATATGCACAGGTATACGAATGGTACGCGCCTGATCCGCAATCGAGCGGGTGATCGCCTGACGTATCCACCAGGTTGCATAGGTGGAAAACTTATAACCACGACGGTATTCAAATTTGTCTACAGCTTTCATCAAACCGATATTCCCTTCTTGGATCAAATCCAGGAACTGCAATCCTCGGTTGGTATATTTCTTGGCGATGGAGATAACCAGACGTAAGTTTGCTTCAACCATTTCTTTTTTGGCGCGTCTGGCTTTAGCTTCACCGATAGACATACGACGGTTGATGTCTTTAATGTCGGCAATATCCAAGCCCGTTTCATGTTCTACGGCATTCATCTTGCCGATGCTGCGCTCTAGCTCTTCCTGATGCTCCTTTAACTCAGGCACAAAGGCAGCGTTAGAGTTAAAAATCTTGAACAACCAAGCGGTGCTAGTTTCGTTGCCAGAGAAGGCCTTGATAAAGTCTTTCTTGGGCATCTTTGCATTGACCACACAGTGTTTCATCACAATACGCTCTTGTACACGAATGCGATTCATCATACTGCGCATGTTTTTAACCATACGGTCAAACTGTTTGGGGATCAGGCGGAATTCTTTGAAAACTTCGCTTAGCTCGTTGATTTCTTTACGTGCGCTTTTGTGTGAACGGCCTTTAGATGCAATTACATCTCGGGCTTTTTCATATTGTAAACGTAACGCCGTGAATTTTTCTCGAGCTTGTTCAGGGTCTGGCCCGGTATCTTCTTCTTCTTCATCTTCGGCATCGTCACCGTCGTCGTCCTCATCATCCAGCTCTTCTTGTGATAGCTCAGAGCCAATATGGGTCGCGGTAGGTGCCACGTTTTGTTCATCGGGATCAACGAAGCCAACTATGATATCGCTGAGGCGTATTTCTTCAGCTTCGTAAAGATCCCACTGGTCGAGCAAATATGTGATAGCTTCAGGATATTCAGCTACTGAACATTGGACCTGGTTAATCCCTTCTTCAATACGCTTGGCAATAACTATTTCGCCTTCACGAGTCAACAGTTCCACCGTACCCATTTCGCGCATATACATGCGCACAGGATCCGTGGTCCGGCCAATTTCGCTCTCAACTGTCGCTAGCGCCTGTGCCGCTGCCTCGGCGACTTCCTCATCCGTGGTTGACTCTTGCATCAATAATTCATCGGCGTCTGGTGCGTTTTCAAACACCTTGATACCCATGTCATTGATCATGCGAATAATGTCTTCGATTTGATCGGAATCAACTATATCTTGCGGCAGGTGATCGTTAACTTCTGCAAAGGTCAAGTAGCCTTGTTCTTTACCTTTGGCAATGAGGAGTTTTATCTGCGACTGCTTGCTTTGCACCATATACCTACACTTCTCGAATTGGATTAAAAATGCTCTCTGGAACCGACGTTTGCGTCAGCCAAAGCGCTAAATACTTTGCCTGTACGAGGCGACAGCGAATTAGCCAGTATAGCAGACTTCACCACCTCAGGGCTATATGTTGGGTCATTTTTGTTCTTTTACAAGTAGGTTTAGTTCTTGTTTTTCTTCTGCGCTTAATTTTGTCAACCTGGACTTGGACATAAGTTCGTCCATTCGGCTTTGCAAATGCCAATCCAATAGTTTGGCAAAACTGTCTGTAAAGACTTTGGCTTGGTTTTGTTCCGCATATTCCCATTCCAACAGTTTAGCTAAATGTGCACTCTGGCGGTGGTCTCGAAAATGCTCGAGTACTTGGGCTGTATTCGCATTAGGTTTGGCAAGACAGAATTGAAAAAGTTCGTTAAGAAAATCCAGTCCTGGAATGCGCATCTTGCCAAGCTGTGCTGGGTCGGCTGCCCTGCATTGGTCAGCAATCTCAGGCTGATCTAATAACAATCGGATCATCATCCTGATCGGCGAAATTTTACTCTTATTCAAAGCAGTAAAATCCTGTTTGGCTCCGGCTTTATGCTGATTGGCTTTGGCTACATCTTGCTCTAACCTGTGGCGATTTTGTTCTCCCATATGGTTGCTTAACTCAGAGCTTAAGATTGCACGTTGGTTGTCCCCCTGGATCTGCTCGATTAGGGGCAACGCTTCAGCTTTGAGCGCAGCTTTTCCCTCTGCACTGCCTATGTGGTGACGCTGCAGCAAGTTATCGAAGAAAAATTTGGACAGGGGCACAGAATCACTGAGCAGTTTGTTTTCAAATTCTTCTTTACCGATCTGCCTGACCAACGTGTCTGGGTCTTCACCATCGGGTAAAAACATGAATTTCATCTGCACGCCATCTTTTAAAAAGGGCAAAGCATTTTCTAACGCGCGCCAGGCAGCTTCTCTACCAGCCCGGTCACCGTCGTAGCAACAAATGACTTCGGGGGTGGTGCGAAACAACATCTGGATATGTTCAGCAGTAGTGGCAGTGCCCAGAGAGGCGACGGCATAATCAATACCAAATTGGCCCAAGGCGACTACATCCATATAACCTTCGACTATCATCAAGCGCTTGAGGCTGCGATGGGCTTGCTTGGCCTGGTAAAAGCCGTAGAGTTCGTGTCCCTTGTGAAAGATACGTGTTTCAGGGGAATTGAGGTATTTGGGCGTCCCGTCTGTGAGTACTCGGCCACCAAAACCTACAATTCGCCCGCGTTTATCCCGAATAGGAAACATAATGCGTTCCCGAAAAAAGTCGAAACGTCGTCTGTTGTCGTTTTCTGTAACCAGTTTAAGATCGAGTAACTGTTGCTGGGCCTCAGGCGTGCGACCAAAAAGGCTCAGGACTGAATCCCATTCAGGGGGAGCGAAGCCAATACCAAAGGCTTTAACTATTTCGCCGCTTAACCCGCGATCTTTTAAATAATTAACCGCTGCATCTTTCTCAGGGTGAACTTTTAGCTGCTGGGCAAAAAAGCGTGCCACAGTTTCCATAAGTTCATAATCGTTAGCCTTTTGCTGCTTTTGTTGAGCTGTTGGTGCAGGGGTAGCATTTTTCTCTCTGGGCACTTCGATGCTATGGTATTGAGCCAACTCTTCTATGGCCTCAGGGAATTCAAGGCGATCATATTCCATCATAAATGAAATGACATTACCGTGGGCACCACAGCCGAAACAATGGTAAAACTGCTTATCTTGACTGACCGTAAAAGAGGGACTTTTTTCGTCGTGAAAGGGACAGCAGGCCTGATAGTTTTTGCCTGCTTTTTTCAGGCGTACACGGCTATCGACCAGCTCGACTATATCGGTGCGGGCAATTAAATCATCAATAAATTCGCGAGGAATACGGCCGTTCATGCAAGATCCTCAGAGTGTATAATTAAAACAGCGATGACTGATTTGCAGTGTGCAATGTGATCATGCCTGATGTCCAGAAACAAACAAGCCGCAATATTATGCGGCTTGTTAAAGTTCATTCTATAAGTGTAGTTAATTGAGCAGGTGACGCTAGCTTGATAACTTAGCTTTAATTTGCCCACTCAATTTACCCATGTCTGTTCGACCCAGAACTTTAGGTTTTAGCCAAGCCATCACCTTACCCATATCTTGCATACTGGCTGCAGACGTTTCGACCATTGCCTGATCAATCAAAGCATTGAGCTGTTCATCACTCAAGGCTTGGGGTAAAAAATCTTGCAGAATAACGATTTCAGCAAGTTCAGTATCGACTAAATCCTGACGATTGGCTTGTGCAAACTGACTTGCAGCATCTTTTCTCTGTTTAACCATCTTAGTAAGCAGAGCAATTATATCGTCATCGGTAAGCTCAATGCGCTCATCAATTTCACGTTGCTTAACGGCTGCTAAGGCCATGCGGATAGTGCCAAGACGTAATTTTTGTCTGGCGCGCATGGCGTCTATTTGTGCATTTTTTAAATCATCTAACAAGGACATGGAATTGACTCGAAGAAAAACTAAAAATGAACCTAAGATAAAACTGCAAAGGGCGTTTAACTAATAAACGCCCCAGGAGAGAATTAGTACAATCTGATGCGACGCGCGTTTTCGCGAGATAACTTCTTCAAAAGACGTTTCTTGGCGGCAGCTTTCTTACGCTTACGTTCCCAAGTAGGCTTTTCAAAAAATTCGCGACGACGAACTTCTGAAAGTACACCCGCTTTTTCACATGAACGTTTAAAACGACGCAATGCAACGTCAAATGGTTCGTTTTCTCTAACTTTAACGATTGGCATTAAAATCTCACCTCAAAAATAAAATACTTTGTCTGCCAGCGCAAAATGTATAACCGGCTCTCTTAAAAATGGTGCGGAATTTTAATCATTTACGCGGCAATTGTAAAGACCCGATATCGGAAATATTGCACATGACACCGGATTATCCACACAATAATGGAGAAATCCAAGCTGTGAGGGTAGAATGCGGCCCATTAATTGATTCAGGGCAGTGAACCTACTATGCGCGTTATTGGTATTGAAACCTCATGTGACGAAACCGGCATTGCCGTTTATGACGAAACCCAAGGCTTATTATCGCATCAACTTTACAGTCAGGTAAAGCTGCATGCTGATTATGGTGGCGTCGTGCCCGAATTGGCCTCCCGGGATCACGTACGCAAAATTGTGCCTTTGATTAAACAAGTGTTAAAAGAGGCTCAGTGCGCGCCCAAGGACATTGATGGTATTGCCTTTACCAAGGGCCCCGGATTAGTTGGCGCGTTATTGGTCGGCTCTTGTGTGGCACGCAGTTTGGCGTTTGCCTGGGGCGTTCCTGCTGTGGGGGTGCACCATATGGAAGGTCATTTATTAGCGCCTATGTTAGATGAGCCCGCCCCTGAATTTCCGTTTGTCGCTTTGTTGGTGTCCGGCGGACATTCGATGATGGTGCGCGTGGACGGTATTGGGCAATATGAAATTTTAGGTGAATCCTTAGACGATGCGGCGGGCGAAGCTTTTGATAAAACCGCCAAGTTATTAGGTCTGGATTATCCTGGTGGTCCCTTACTGGCAAAAATGGCCGAACAAGGTGAAGCGGGCCACTACAAATTTCCCCGACCCATGACAGATCGCCCTGGATTGGATTTTAGTTTCAGTGGTTTGAAGACTTTCGCTGCCAATACCATTCGCGCATCGGATCATGCTGCGCAAACCCACGCCAATATAGCCTATGCGTTTCAAGACGCGGTGGTCGATACGTTAGCTATTAAGTGTCGTCGGGCTCTCAAACAAACTGGACTTAAACGGCTGGTGATTGCTGGTGGAGTCAGTGCTAACAAGCAATTACGGGTTGAGTTTGCAGCTATGATGCAAAAGTTGGGAGGAGAGGTGTTTTACCCCCGCCTGGAATTTTGTACAGACAACGGTGCCATGATCGCATACGCCGGACTGCAACGCCTAAAAGCCGGTGAAAGGGAGCCTTTAGGCAGCAAAGCTAAACCTAGATGGGCACTGGATGAGCTCGCGCCAATCTAGGGTTGTAACGCCTATCAGGCGGACTCACCAATAAGTCTTTGGCTGCTGGCGATCTATTCTCGTGTTCTGCCTTTGTCCCAGATTTTACTTTCCTGGCCTGTGAGTAAACGCAGGATATTGTCTTTATGACGAATGATGATCAGTAAGCAGAGCAACGTAACGGGTAGGGTATAGGCTGGTTTGATAAACCAGATAAAAAACGGCGCCAAACTGGCGGAAATGATCGCCCCCAGGGAGGAATAACCGCTAATAAATACAATCGCCAGCCAGCAACCTATTAACATGGCTGAAAGCTCGAAACCTAGGGGTAACATGGCTCCAAAGGCGGTGGCTACACCTTTTCCACCCCGGAAATGGAAATACAAGGGAAATATATGGCCCAGGCATGCCGCGAGGCCAACCAAGCCCAGAGTGATCGGCGGCAAACCCAGGAAATAACCACCCCAGACGGGGATCGTACCTTTCAAAACATCAAAAATAAGCACCAAAGCAGCAGGGAAACGGCCACCTATACGCAATACATTGGTGGCCCCTGGATTGCCTGAGCCAGTGACTCGGGGATCGGGTAGGGCGAACAATTGACAGACTAATACGGCACTTGACACCGAGCCGAGTAAATATGCGCCGCAAAAAATTAAAATGCTAAGTGATGTCATGTACTTGTGTTCTGTAAACGAGGTACAATCTGTCCAGATTACCCTAAAATTTAACGAATAGCAGCGCGGATCTTTCATGGATAAAATTCATATCGAAGGCTTAGAAGTATTTTCGCTGATTGGCGTTTACGATTGGGAGCGGGAGGCAAAACAAAGGCTGTTAGTGGATATGGTGTTATATACGGATTTGAGTCTTGCCGCCAGGAGCGACAAAGTCGCCGATACCCTAAATTACGCAGAGGTTGCCAGTTCGGTTGTCTCCACGGCCAATGACAGTAGTTTTGAGCTAATCGAAGCCCTGGCAGGGGCCATGATTAAACAGTTGTTTGTACAATTCCCCATAACAAAAATCCGCTTGAAATTGAGTAAACCGGGTATTTTGCACAACGCACAAAATGTTGCCGTGCAATTGACTCGTGAGCGCCAACATTAATGCACTCAGCTGAGCCATCCCACTGCATTTTTATCAGTGTCGGTAGTAATGTTAATCGTGAAATACACATCAGAGCTGGATTAGATGCTATGCATCAGGTCTTTGGACCTATGCTGCTCTCTTCTGTGTATGAAAGCGAGTCTGTGGGGTTCAAAGGCAGTAATTTTTATAATCTGGTGGTGCAGACATCAACCCACCTTGGGGTGCTTGAAGTCGTGCACATTCTCAAACAAATAGAACGGAATAATTTGCGTAGTCACGAGGGTAAGAAATTTTCACCTCGCACGCTGGATCTCGATTTACTTTTATATGACCAGGTCGCTACCGAAAAACCTGTTGAACTTCCCAGGGGTGAAATTCTGTATAACGCTTTTGTGTTACAACCCTTGGCAGAAATAGCGCCGCTGTTAACCCATCCCATAAACGGTGAGACCTACCAGGCCTTATGGCATAAATACGACAAAAATCAACAACACCTTTGGCCAATTGACTTTATCTGGAGCGCTATACCGCAATGACACTTACCGAAATTATTATCCTGGCTATTATTCAGGGGATCACCGAGTTTTTACCTATTTCGAGCTCAGCGCACCTGCTTTTACCCTCTATCTTACTGGGCTGGGAAAATCAGGGCTTGGCGTTTGACGTCTCTGTGCACGTGGGCAGTTTACTCGCCGTTATGATTTATTTTCGTAACGACATTGCTCGCATGCTCGTGGCGTGGTTGAGCGCAGGATTCAGTCAAAGTCAAACCGATGACAGCAAACTTGCCTGGTGGGTCATTATTGCCACCATTCCTGCTGTATTAGTCGGTTTCGCCGGCAAAGCCTTTATAGAGGAGTATGCGCGCTCGGCTTTGGTGATCGCTTGTACCACCATAGGTTTCGGTTTGTTGTTATGGTATGCAGACCGGCGGGCGACGTTAACCAAAACGGTCTATCAGCTGAGCTGGAAAAATGCGTTGTTTGTTGGGTTTGCCCAGGCGCTGGCACTGATACCTGGAACCTCACGCTCAGGCATTACCATGACAGCGGGTCTGATGCTAGGTATGGACAGGGAAAGTGCGGCGCGCTTTTCATTCCTGCTGTCCATTCCTGTGATAATAGGCGCAGGTTTGTTGGCAACGTTAGACCTGGTAAGCGCACCGGAGGGGGTTGACTGGAATGCATTACTCTACGGAGCTGTACTATCCTTTGTTAGTGCCTATGCCTGTATTTACCTGTTTTTATCCTGGATCTCACGCATCGGCATGATGCCCTTTGTTATCTACAGGTTATTACTGGGTGCGGTATTGCTGTACTTTGTATTTGCTTAAACGCTTGTTTACCCAAGGAGAACTATTTTGACTGATACTATTTTTGCCAAGATCATTAAACGGGAAATCCCCGCGGATATTCTGTATGAAGATGAGCTTGCCTTGGCTTTTAGTGATACTAATCCCCAGGCCCCGGTGCATTTTCTGGTTATTCCGAAAAAACCTATTCCTACTATCAACGATCTACAATTAGACGATAGGGAGTTGGTGGGGCACCTGTTCTGGATAGCGGCACATATTGCCGAGGAAAAAGGTGTAGCAGAGCAAGGCTATCGTACCGTCATGAACTGTAACGGTTACGGTGGGCAGAGCGTCTATCACATTCATCTGCACGTTTTGGCGGGAACGCCAATGGGCTGGCCACCTTATAGTACAAAAATGAAAATAGAATAATTCAGACCCATTGTCTGGCATCGGGGCTGCGTGTTATTAAATAACGAAGGTACCATTTTGTTCTTCGATATTTTCGCTCTTGGTGCCGGTAAAAGATTGAGTGATGAAATGATCGACATGGCGTTCTTCAATAGGTTTGGAAAAAAAGAAACCCTGAGAGAAATGTACGCCTAACTTTTTTAATGTCTGGGCCTGTTGCTCGGTTTCGACCCCCTCTGCGACCACTAAATAGTCAAAGGCTTTAGCAATATTAATCACTGCTTTGACGATCGCCAAACCGCTGGTATCAATACGGGCTATAAATGATCGGTCTATTTTGACTATATTGACCGCTAAATCCTGCATCACTGAAAGGGAAGAATATTCCGTTCCAAAATCGTCGATTGATACTTTGATGCCTCGACTCTGCAATATTTTTATCCGTGCCACTATGATGTCTTTATCCAACGAAAAGACAGATTCGGTTATCTCCAGATGCAATAAGGTTGCGGGTAGCTCACTTGTTAAAAGGGCTGTATCGACAATTTCAATAAAATCAGCAGCCTGTAACTGATTCACAGACACGTTTACCGTCACCGCTATCTGCTGTGGCCATTTTTTAGCGGCGACACAAGCTTGATTGAGCACCCAAGCACCAATTTTTCGTATGAAGCCATATTGCTCCGCGACCGGGATGAATTCCGAGGGTGCTATGTTTTCGCCGTCCTTCTGCCAGCGCAATAAAGCTTCAAATGCACTGATCTGACCGCTATCAGAGACGATTATGGGTTGAAAGTTTAAGCGTAATTCCCCTGCCTCTATGGCGCGCGCCAAGCCGTCTTTAAGGTACTGTTCTCGATTGAGCTTATCACCTAACGTTTGGGAAAATACCCCCACTGTGGAAATATCCCGTTTCTTTTGATAATACATGGCCATATCGGCCAGCTGGATAAGTTGTAGTTCGTTGTCCGTATGTTGTGGATATAGGGCAATGCCAATGGTCGCTCCCAATGATAGTTGGGTGTTTTGAAAAAGATAAGCCTCAGATATATATTCAATTAATTGTTTGGCCTGGGCGACGGCTTCGGATTCGTGAGTATTGGGTAAAGCCAATAAAAACTCATCTCCTCCCCAGCGACACAGTAATTGCAAATTATCACATTGCTGTTTTAAACGAGCAGCGGTTTGGGTCAAAATTTGATCCCCCGCATCGTGGCCGATTGTGTCATTAATTTTTTTAAATCCATCTAAATCAATAAACAACAGTGCCATGGGCTGAGAATGCTCAATACAGGTCTGTAGACAGGATTTTAAATGGGTTAGAAATGCCGTGCGATTAAATAGACCGGTCAGGGGATCCAGATTAGACAACTCGTATATGGTGCGGGTACGCTTTTCTACCTGCTCTTCCATATGTTGCACCAGCATGGCATTTTCGTTTTTAAATTTAATCGCCTGAGCGGTAAAATCAGCGGTTTTTTGGGCGCTTATTACCATTACTAAGCCAAAGGACAAACCTAATACGCCTAACACTTGACGATAGTCGTCCTCAGACAAGAGCAGGCCAATTGAAAAAGGCACCAGTAATATGAAGGAGTAGGCCATGGCAGTTTTTTTATGAGCTGCCAACACACTTGCCGCCCCACCTGCCATGGCCGACACAATAATAATGGTGCTGGCTAATTCTATGGTGTCGGCAGAGGAATATATGGTTAAACAATAAATACACCACATCAATGCTGTTACATGTGTGCCTAAAACAAAACGTAGGGTGGCACGACGCCCATCGTAAAGGGTGCCTAGTTGTTTGGTGCGCCACCAAAATGAGTCCACTAGACGTAAACTTAGAATTAACAGCATCAGCCCCCACCAAATCTGTTTGAAATTAACTAGAACGAGGCTGTCAAAAGCAAAAACCAATAAGGTGGCTGCAAAAAACGAAACTAATACTCCGCCTAAGCTATGTTGATATAGCAATGCCGCAGCGTCTCGTTCCTCACACCTGATAAGTTCTTGCTCTGGATTGATAATAATGATGCCCAAATTACCCGCATAGCAAGTAATTTAGCATGGCAAATGAAATATTAGCTAGTAGATAATTATTCGGTAGTTACTGGGAGGTTAAACCTAATACCTTCTTGCCCTGAATAAAAGTAATGTCCACGGGAATATTGGCCGCAGTTAAACGTTGTAAATCTTCGGCTAAAGTCTGTTTGATTACCCCTTTGTCACTGACTAAGTCCGCCACGCCTTGATAGTCGCCGTTGCCCTGTAAGGTTAATATCAGTTTGGACAGGGCATCAATAGCTTCGCCCATCTTGGCCATGTCTACTAAATACAAACCGTCTTTGTCGCGACTGAAAGCGCCGTATTGTTCGAAGAAGTTAAAACGGATCATATTCGCTTTACCATGGGCACTGGAAGCACCAAAACGAACCGAACGAAAAATGCCCGCCATAAAGGTGATGTAATAGTCCTCCAGTTTTCCTT
The DNA here is from genome assembly GCF_058068185.1 of Paraglaciecola sp. IT1134. Classification (NCBI taxonomy): domain Bacteria; kingdom Pseudomonadati; phylum Pseudomonadota; class Gammaproteobacteria; order Alteromonadales; family Alteromonadaceae; genus Paraglaciecola; species Paraglaciecola sp. IT1134. The sequence goes on from NZ_CM176486.1 coordinate 1,210,121, forward strand.
CGGTGATCACACCATTTTCAAGTAATTGGCGCACCATATACAGCCCCAATATGTCGGCTTTACCTTCTTCCAAAGCGGAAGCGTGTTCTTTTAAGGCTTGGCGAACGGTATTTTTACCATCTATAGTGTTTTTAACGCCCAGGCCATGAGCCACTTCGTGAAACATAGTGTTGGCAAAAAAGGCATCAAAGGTAATATTCTGCCGTTGGCCAGGGACGATCAACTGCTTCGCTATCGGCACCAGAATATTTTCAAACTTGGCCAACATGGCATTTTTAAGTTGCAGACGTCGGGTTCCCTTTTGTAATTGTACCGTTTCATCGTTGGGTAAGTTTATGGCAATAGTTTTACTGCCGGCATTAGAATGGCCAGCATAATATATGACATCGTAGGCGTTTAAATCTGCATTGGCTCCCGGAATTTCAGCTTTATACCTATCACTAACCGGTAATCCCCGTTGCAATTGTGGCAAGTAAGAGGCGTATTTGCTGAGTTTTTCGCTCCAGGTAAGATCTTTGATTAAGACATAAGCTTCAAAGGCTGCGCGATAACCGAATAGTTGGTCTTCATAGGTTTCAATCGGGCCAATGACCAATTCAATGGGATTAGATTTCATATCCATCCAGGCAAAATCCGATGCCTGATATTGGTTAGTTAACAACGCTTCTGCCCGAAGTTCCAGGTAATGAGCAAAGCTTTTATCGTCAGCCAACTTTGCGGCTCGGCGTAATAATGCGGCAGCCTCAGCCAGGGGCTTGGCAAAATAAACAGAGTAGGGGACAGCCATAAGCTGTCCTTTTTTATCTCTTACGACCATGGAGTAAAGGCCAGTTTTATTGGCAAAGTCAGCGTGTTCAAATTCGGCTTTGGTCATATCCTGAGGGTAAAATTGTGCTCCCAAGGGCTTTTTCGCCACCCCTTGTAAAAACGCTAGGTCGCCGTTGAGACGATCCCAGGGGCCATAGTTAATATCGGCAAAATGGCGGACATCCGGGTCGGCAATACGTGCAAGAAATGTATTTTTATCTTCACCAAAAGCTTGTTGCCAGAATAGCGAATCCATAATTTTAGAGGCATCGACTAATAGACCTAACATGGTCTTTTGATTGCGGGACAAGGAGGAGAGATCCGTACTGAGCTCAACATCCTGGTATATATGCAGGCGGTTTTTGGCAGCGGATACGACCTTATATTCAGGTGTTTCTGCTACAGGATCGCTAACTTGGGCGGTTGCCATGGAACAGCCGCACGCCAGTGTTGTCATACAGATAGCGCCTAAAAAAGATTTTTGCCACATAACCATGCCTTAAATTGTGAATTTTTAAGACGACTTTTTAACATTCTATAGGCCGATAGTAAATCGCTTAAATGTTTCAAGAGGTTGGCCGAAATCTGATAGTGATAGTTTAATGTTATGTTAGGATAAATTTTTTATAGCATGTTCGTTAGTTACCCACTGAAGGTTGGAAAATGTCTACTGAAAACGCATTGTTGACCATTTTGGTTGAAAAAATTAATAACGATACTTTGGTGTTGCCCACGTTGCCAGCCATTGCTCTGAAAGTACGCAAAGCGGCGGATGATCCCAATATTAACCTCAATGCGATGGCGGATGTGATTGGTCAGGATCCGTCTTTGTCGGCGCGTATGATAAAAATATCCAACAGTTCTTATATGGGACGAGCGGTCAAAGTAAGTTCAACTGCTCAAGCGGTCACTCGAATAGGCCTCAGGCAAATCAAAAACATCGCTACTGCACTGGCCATGGAACAGTTGTTTGTTTCCAAAAATGACGTTGTTAAAGAATACCTGGAACGGATATGGGCGGAGAACCTCAAGGTTGTGGCCAATGCGATGGCCGTGATGCAACTGCATGTCAAAGAAACTAAAAACCGTTCCCTCAACCTAGACACCATGACCCTAGCAGCATTGGTGCACAATATAGGCGTTTTACCTATCTTGACGGAAGCTGAACGCCACCCCGATGTGTTTGCCAACCCGACCTTTTTAAATGTGGCCATTGAGAAGTTAGCGGGAAAGATAGCTGCGAGTATCATGAAAGAGTGGGGGTTCGAGGCAGAATTTATTAATGTAGCTGAAAATTGGCGTGACTTAGCCATTCAAACCGAGAATGTCTCCTATTTGGATTTTACCCGTCTCGGTGCAACCCTGGCAGGGCAATTTGAGTCGGAAAAAGATGCGGTCATGAATTTAAGTATGCAAAAAGGCGTAGTCAGTGACCTGAACTTGCTACAGTCCGATGAATTTATCGAACTGCGTGATAGCGCGATGCAGATATTTGTGTAGTTGCCACAACCCCACCGCGCTAAAACCCAAGCCTGTACCCTACAGGCTTGGATTTTCACAGCTACTGAGTTTCTTGCTGTAAGCCAAAAATCTCTATTAAGCGTTTGGCAAATCTGACGATTTCCGCTGACATCAAGGCAAAATCCGCATCCATCTTGGCTAACCTGTCATCTTTGGGAATGTCATCATTTTGTTCAGTTAGTACATCGGTAAATTTCAAACGTTTGACCGCCATGTCTTCTTGCAATAAGGCGCTGAAGGTTTCATCCCATTCGATGGCAATTTTCTGTACTGTTTTGCCAGCGCTCAGGTGATTTAACATTTCTACGCTATTCAAATCCTGATTTTTACAGCGCACTATTGCCCCATCCTCCTCCAGGGAACGCAGTTCCGCTTCTTCAAGAATGATCACATCGCTGGGCACGCTATCGTCTTTGAGCCAGGCGGTTAGCTCTGCCTGCACAGATTGTTTGGCTAGAGGTACTACAGGTAAGGACCCCAGGGCTTTACGTAACATCGCTAGAAATACTTCTGCCTTTCCATCGGCACTGGCATCAACCACCACCAGGTTATCTGCGGTGGAGATAAAACCATGGGTAAAACTATTTTTGGTAAAGGCCTGGGGTAGCAAACGATGAATGATTTCTTGTTTTAAATCTTGCTGGGCTTTTTTGCCAACAGGTGAGCCAGTTTCTGCTTCGATATGGGCTACTTTTTCGGCCAGTTCAGCATTGATGACGGCGGCCGGTAACAGACGATCCTGTTTCTTCAGGGTCACCCAAAATTTACCGTTCGCAGCATGGTATAAACTCTCTCCCTGATTGAAAGGCGATGACCAGCCCATGGTTGACAATTCTTGGCTGCCGCAGGGACGAAAGGGAAACTCTTTTAATTTGGCTTGCAAGTCTTCTTCAGCAAGATCCATCGTTTGAGTGAGGCTGTATAGCTTCAGGTTTTTAAACCACATAAAATAATATCCGTTAATAAATGGGTGATTAGGAAACACGTCCTAGGAAAAAGTTGGCTAGCCTAGCAGCCTTTGCAGTGAACTGCCAAGGCTAGAATTTAAGAATTTACCGGTACGGTCAATACATAACGCAGCCCTTTACCTGGCTGACTAAAGACCTCTATATCTCCTTTTAACGTCTGGGTGACCAGGTTATACATGATATGGGTGCCCAGGCCGCTCCCCCCTCTGCCGCGTTTGGTGGTATAAAAAGCGTCGAAGTGCTTGGCTAATGAATCGGCAGGCAAACCTTTACCGTTATCCCGGTAATCTATGGTTAACACCCCTTTATTTTCGGTGATATTGATGTCTATGGTGCCCTTGGGAATATCCTCAAAACCATGGATCAACGAATTCATCACCATGTTAGTGAAAATTTGCGCCAGCATACCAGGTGCGCAATTGACTATAATATTATCGGGGCAACTGATATTTATCACATGTTGTTTTTTTTTCAAATTTGGGGCCAGGGACTGAATGATCTCATGTAAATATTCTTTGAGGTTGATTTCTCGCTCCGCCTCACTGGCTTGATCCACGGCCACTTGTTTGAAACTGGAAATCAGATCCGACGCCCGGTTTAGATTGTTTACCAATAGGGTAATGGTTTGCTGGGCCTCAGACAGAAATGAGCTCATGGTACTGCCAGTCAGGGTTTTTTCTTCGTAGGCCTTACGTAAATTATTAACTCTTTCCTGTAAAAAACTGGTGGCGGTCACACCCACACCCAAAGGGGTATTTACATCATGGGCTATACCGGCGACCAGTCCCCCCAGAGAAGCCATGCGTTCTGACTCCAGCAATTGATCTTTAGCCAGTTGTAAAGTTTCCATGGATGAGGCGAGTTCAGAATTACGTTTACGTAATTCGTCCTCAATAAACTGCCGGTTTTCATTTTCTTGTCGAAGCTCCCGCTGATTAACTATTAACTCGTCTTTTTGCTGTTCCAAATCCAACATGATCTTGCTCAGGGTGGCAGTTTTTTTTGCTACTTCCTGTTCTAAGGAAATATTTTGATCGTCCAGCAGGCGATTGGCATTTTCCAGCTCGATTTGTGCCCCTTTAAGCCGGCTCTGAAAATCGATCAAGCCATCGACCAGGCTGTTATAGGAATTTTCTAATAATTTGAATTCGTTATCATCATCCACATGCAAATGTAACTTCGAGGATTCCGGCTCATCAATATTAAAATCGCTAATTTGCTGTCTTAGCTCATTAAGGGGATTGGTTAACATGGTGCGAAACGCACTCATAAACAAAAATACCAGAAAGGCGGTTTTGACGACGGCGTTGCCGATCAAAAAGAATATCCCGACTTCTATACGGCCAAAGATAATTTGAATACTGGAATAAAGCGTTACATCACCAACCAGTGAGGTACGACCAGAAAATTCGAAAATTAATGGAAAACTGTAACCAAAAGTTCCGCCATCATGATCTTGCACAATGCCTTTGGTAATCGGGGTGAGCGGTTGTTCGGTCGTCCGCCCCAAGTTGGCAATGTAATTCCCGTTCTCGTCACGGATCTGGACCCCCTCAACTATCGGCAACTCCATCAACCCCGTGGCAATGGATTTGGCTTGGGCCATATTTAATTCCCAGATGGCACGAGTTAGACTGGTGCTAAAAGTATTCTTTAGGGTCTGTAGCTCACCTTCAATGTGACTCTTTGCATTTAAATATTCGGTGAAAATTTGGCCTATGGTAACGGTGAGTGTTAACACAAAATAAACAGACAGAACACGCGTTAATAATTTTTTTGATAACGTGTTTTTTACGTTAGACATAAGCAAATCCGTATGTACAGCGAGCCGTTAGAATAGGTGGAACGGGCAAAATAAACAAGCGGCATGATTATCCCCTAAGCTAGATCTTTGTTCACAAGTAGTTGATCTACAGCTGAATTAAAGGTTTGTAGGGATCCGGGGCATTTTTTAAGGCTTTTTAAGGTTGTTAATCAATTCTTTATGTTAACTTTAATAAAAGTGTCACACACCTAACGAATAATTACGGTCTTTGTCATGAACGGGAATAAGAATATGGCCAAACGAGTATTGTTGGTTGAAGATGAAGCGCCGATCAGAGAGATGTTGAAATTTGTATTGGAACAGTCTGGCTATGAAACCTTGGAAGCAGAAGACTTCGATGTTGCCCTGCAGAAGGTGGTTGAACCTTATCCAGACCTGATTTTACTCGACTGGATGTTACCCGGTGGAAGCGGGGTGCAATTAGCCAAACGTTTGAAACAACATGAATTCACCCGGGATATTCCCATTATTATGGTCACTGCCCGTGGAGAAGAAGAAGATAAAGTCCGAGGGCTTGATTCCGGTGCGGATGACTATGTGACCAAACCCTTTTCACCCAAGGAGTTGCTGGCGAGAATAAAAGCCGTTATACGCCGGGTAACACCCACTTCCAGTGATGAACAAATACAATACAATGGTTTGCTGCTTGACCCGGTTTCCCATCGCGCCACAGCTAATGGCGAACCGTTAGACATGGGGCCCACTGAGTTTAAATTATTGCACTTTTTTATGGCCCATTCTGAGCGTGTCTATAGCCGTGAGCAATTGTTAGACAATGTGTGGGGAACCAATGTATATGTGGAAGACCGTACGGTAGATGTGCATATAAGACGTTTGCGCAAGGCGATTTCACGTTTTGGCCACGACAGTATGATCCAGACTGTGCGTGGCTCAGGCTATCGATTTTCGCCTAAGGTTTAGTTTCCGGCTCGGAACTATTATTAGTTTAAGTTCAGGCTGCAAAGGAGAACAGTTGCTGCCATGTATTATCCTTTTTCGTGGTTTAGAAGCCTCAGCCGTGTGATTAGCTACTTTGTTGTGGTGATCTTGTTTGGCCTATTTTTTTCACACCTCACCTTGGCGATTGCCATCGGGGCTTTGTTGTTGCTTGTCCTACATTATTGGAACCTGTACCGCTTAAATCATTGGCTCTGGCATAGTAAAAAAATGACGCCACCAAAAGTTAATGGCATATGGGAACACATATACGACGGGATATATTCCGTACACAAACGCAACCGCACAAAACGCAAAGAGTTAGGTGTGTTAGTCAAGCGTTTCAGGGAAGGATCGGAAGCGCTGCCAGATGCTGCCGTTGTGGTAGATGCCAATGCGGCCATAATTTGGTGTAACCGGTTAGCGCGTATAGAGCTGGGTCTGCAATGGCCGGATGATATAGGGCGTCGCATCTATAATTTTATTCGGCATCCCCGGTTTATCGAGTTTTATCACAAGGGCAATTATGACAAACCCATTGAAGTACCATCCCCGGTGAATGATCAGCGTATACTTGAATACCGGATCATGCCCTATGGCGATCAGCACTTGTTGCTCCTGATCCGGGATGTCACCAAGTTGACCCAAATCGAGAAAATGCGTAAAGACTTTGTCGCAAATGTGTCACATGAATTGCGTACACCGTTAACTGTGATAAACGGGTATCTTGAAACCCTACCTGAGGCAAACAATCTGCCCGAAGAGTTTTTACAAAAAGCATTCAGCGAGATGCGCTCTCAGTCGACGCGCATGCAATGCTTGATCGAAGAGTTACTGGTGCTATCACGTATTGAAGCCAGTAACGAACGAGCGTCACAAAACATAGTGGATGTGCCGCGTGTATTGCGTATCATTAAAGTGGAAGCTGATACCTTAAATGCCACTAAGCAGCACACGATCAATATGCATATCGATCCTAATATTAAGGTCTACGGCATTGAAACCGAATTACGCAGTGCTTTCTCCAATCTTATTTTTAATGCCATCCATTACACCCAGGACAAAGGGGAGATCACAGTCGAATGGAAAATGACTGATCAACAAGCCGCATTTTCGGTGCGGGACAACGGTTACGGGATTGAATCAAAACATCTGGCCAGGTTAACCGAGCGCTTTTATCGAGTGGACAAAGCCCGTTCCCGCAAAACCGGAGGTTCAGGCTTAGGGCTGTCTATCGTCAAACATGTACTCAATCACCATAACTCACGGTTGCTGATCCGCAGTAAAGTCGGCCAGGGTAGTGAGTTTTCCTTTGCCTTTTCTGCAGAACTCAGTGTGACCGACTCCGCTTCTTCCCCCAAGCTAGTTTCATAGCCAATCAAACCTCCTTAGCGTCGCTATCCTAGCCCTTGGGGCAATCGGCATTCACGATCTAAAACACTTTTTAGACAATTTGCTTGCCAATGGTAATCGTAAACTCTGAATGGGCATCGTTGTGCCTTCACACGCTCTGGTCTTAAGGTGATGATAAGTGAGTAGACCCAATTTAGTGTGCAGACGTTACCTGCCTGGAAGTTGTAACGTACTGTTCTATAGTGTTTTTTTATTTGCAATGTTTCACTTTTGTTAAACTTTTTTGACAGTTTCGGTATGTAACAAAAATGTCACTGAGCTGGGGTAATCTTCGGGAAAATTTAAATTTGTCGTAAAAATTTACTTGTCTATCGGAGAACACAATGGAACTTAAGACCCTTTTTAAAGCATCAGCCATAGCAGCAGCATTAATGCTGGCCGGTTGTGGTGGTGATATTAATATCACTGAAGGCAACATTGATAACAGTACGACTAATAATGGTGGCACCCCAGCTACCCCTACTACTCCCTCAGACGATGCACCCGGTGAAGCCAGCTCATTCCTCTCTTCACAAGTTTCAACTGCATTAGGACAGACTATTGAAGTGCGCACCCTTTCAGGACGCTTGACTTCTGCCGATGCCGATGCAAGCGGCAATGTCACCCTGAGCAACGACAAAGTCTGGGCCTTGGAAGGGCCTTTGTTTGTTGGTGGTGATAATACACTAAGCGTTAACCTGGTCATCGAGCCAGGAACAATAGTCTTTGGACGCAGTGGCAGCGATTATTTAGTCGTCAGCCGAGGGTCAACAATACAAGCTGTGGGTACGGTTGCTGAGCCGATCATCATGACGTCGTTTTCTGATGTCATTGGTGACGAAGTCGGCGCAGGTCAATGGGGTGGATTAGTGCTGCTTGGTAATGCGTCTTCTAATAAATGTCCAACAGATTCAGATTGTGCCTTGCAAGTTGAGGGAGTGGAAGAAGGGGCTGTTTTTGGTGGCACTGATGATGAAGATTCATCTGGCACCATTAACTATCTGGTTGTTAAATATGCCGGATTTGAAATCGCGCCAGACAACGAACTCAATGGTATTACATTTGGTGGGGTAGGGTCAGGCACTGAAGTTGATTATGTTCAGGTTCACTCAAATGCTGATGACGGTGTGGAGTTTTTCGGTGGCACAGTTAACCTTAAACACTTGGTATTAACCAGTAACCAGGATGACAGTGTCGATTGGGACAACGGTTTTCGCGGTAAATTGCAGTATGTATATGTTGAACATGATAAAGCGTCAGGAGATGCCAACCGCGGTATCGAAGGTGATAATGACGGTTCTACGCCTGATATAGCGCCTCAGTCTAATCCTACTATTGCCAACATGACCATCATTGGTAATAACTTCGACGGCACAGAAGATGATTCTGAAGGGATTTACCTGCGCGAAGGTTCCGGTGCGCAGATGTATAACATGCTCATTACTGGCCCTGCGGGCATGGGCGAGTGTCTCGAAGTTGAAAACAGCACTGAATCTCAAGCCAATCTGGCTGACAGCACCATAACGATGACAACCTCTGTGCTGGGTTGCACCAACGGCGAAAACTTCAAAAATGAAGACACCGGCGTTAACCTCGAAGACTGGTTCTTAACTACCCAGACAGGTAATCGGGTTATTGCCCCTATGCTTAATGCTGATGGCACTCCTCAGGCTGACTCTCCGTTATTGACTGGTGCAACTGATGTCTCTGCGGTTGATGGATTTTTTGAGGCAACGGACTTTATCGGTGCGGTTAAATCAGGCTCTGATTGGCGTCAAGGTTGGGCATTTGGTTTTGGTGGTGGAGAGGTTGCGGTCGTGACGTCACAATCTGGCTGTCCTGCTAGCACCACGGCTATCGCTTCTGGTGATGGCACCACTACGACCTGTCAGGTTTCAGGTCACATCACCTCTGATCTGCGTCTTACTGCAGGCAATTTATATGCCTTATCCGGTGCCGTGTTTGTGGGTGGTGATAATGCTGATAGCGCCACCTTGACGGTTGATGCCGGTGTGACCCTTTATGGTGCCTCTGGTAACGATTATTTAGTGGTTAGCCGGGGCTCTAAACTCACTGCTATCGGCACAGTAGCAGACCCCATTACTTTTACGTCCATTGAAGATGTGCAGGGTTTAACGGCACAAGCGGGCCAGTGGGGTGGATTAGTATTGCTAGGCAATGCTCCTTCCAATAAATGCCCAAGTGATGGCAGTGCATGTTCCTTGCAAGTGGAAGGGGTACAAGAGGGGGCAGTATTTGGTGGTACAGCCACTGACGATAGCTCAGGAACCTTAAACTATGTTCGTATTATGCATGCAGGTTTTGAAATTGCACCTGACAATGAATTAAACGGTATTACCTTCGGTGGTGTAGGTTCAGGCACCGTGGTTGATTACGTGCAGGTGCATAAAAATGCCGATGACGGCGTGGAGTTTTTTGGCGGCAACGTTGATGTAAAACACTTGGTATTGACTGATATCCAAGATGACAGCATTGACTGGGATAATGGTTTTCAGGGCCGCATGCAATATGTACTGGTCCGTCAAGCGTTGGATAATACCGATGCTAACCGGGGTATCGAAGCTGATAACGATGGATCTACGCCAGATATCACCCCCCAGTCCAATCCATCGATCGCTAACGTAACCATCATAGGTAACACGTTTGACGGCACGGAAGACGATTCTGAAGGTGTTTATTTACGTGAGGGCACAGGTGCACAATTAGCCAACTTTATCGTAACAGGCCCGGTTGGTATGGGAGAGTGTTTCGAAGTGGAAAACACCCCTGAAAGTCAGGCAAATTTGAGCGATGCGACCATTACCTTCACCAACTCGGTTATTGCATGTGAAAATGGCGAGAACTTCAAAAATGAAACTGGCGCTGTTGACCTGGCAAATTGGTTTAGCACTGTGCAAACCGGGAATTCGATTGAGGCGACTCAAGGGGCAGTATTAACGGGCATATTCTCAAATGCGGTAGGTACGCCAAAAGATTTCTCGACTGATACCTTTTTTGAGAATGCTGACTTTGTCGGTGCGGTCAAAGCTGACAACGACTGGACGGCAGGCTGGACGGTAGGTTTAGAGTAAGTTTGTTATTAACACTAACTATTAGTCATCAGTAACACAGCAGCAACTTTGCATTCGTTGAAAAGTTGCTGCTTTGGTTTATCAGACAGTTAACGAGGTTAATAATGAATACGCCTTTATCAAGGTTTCCTCTAAAAAGCTTAACTTTAGCGATTCTCGGCGGATTGAGCCTGCAGGCGACAGTAGCCATGGCCCAAGAAACCGATGATGAGCAGGTTATCGAAGAAGTAGTGGCCACCGGGACCCGGCTTAAAGGTACCGCTACAGCCGTTTTACAGGAACGCAAAAATCAAGCTTTTGTCGCCGACATCTTAGGCGCAGAGCAAATTTCACGCACCGGTGACACTGACGCTGCCTCGGCTCTTCGCCGGGTGACCGGTTTGACCCTGGTGGATGGTAAATTTATCTACGTGCGTGGTCTGGGAGAGCGTTACTCAAGTACCACCCTAAATGGTGCTGCGGTTCCAAGTCCGGATCCTACTCGCTCGGTTATTCCGCTGGATTTGTTCCCCTCGGATATGATTGAGTCATTGTCAGTGCAAAAATCGTTTTCCCCTTCTATGGGCGCTGCATTTGGTGGCGGTAATGTTGATATACGCCTGAAAACTATCCCCAGTGATTTTGTGTTTAATGTCACGGGTAAAGTCGGCGGAAATACTGACAACTTTAATGATGCCTACCAGTACAAGGGTGGCAGTGATGACTGGTATGGTAAAGATGACGGTACGCGCGCCGCACCCCAAGGCATAGTCGACTTATGGGACAGTAAACAATTTTTGGATGACGTCACGCCTTCCCAAGCACGGGATTTACTTAAAACCCTGAATCGCGATTATGATCCTAAGTTACAACGTGTTGACCCGGATTTCGGTCTTAATATGACATTGGGTAACCGCTTTGATTATAATCAAGATATTCGCTATGGCTTCTTGGTTAGTAGCGGCTATAACAACAACTGGGATGTATCCGAAGAGTTTATTGGCGAAGATCCCCAGCGTAGCGGAGATGATATCAACCTGATCCGTTTTTTTGATGATGTTCAAACCACCGAGCACTCCGTTAAATGGTCTGGTCTTGCTAACTTTGGCATTGATTATAAAAGCAATCATCGTATCGATATCAGCAGTATCGCCCTGAACGATACCCGGGACCAAATTCGCGATAAAATTGGTAACTCCAACAATATACAATTGGTGGATGGCCAGCGAATTCGTGATCTAGAAGTGATTTACGAAGAGCGTAAAATGTTTACCAATCAAATTAAGGGCACCCATACTTTTACCGATTTGGGTTTCTTAGGTTTCGACTGGCGTTACTCACTGGGCCGTTCATTACGTAATGCGCCAGGTAACGTGACGGCCCGCTTTATTTTGCAGGATGCGAACGGGGATGGTGAGTTTGATACACAAAGTGAAAGTACCTTAACGAATGCCACGACTGCGGCGCGTTATCAGTTTCAAACATTACATGACAGGGTCGAGGACTATGGTTGGAACACCAACTACCCAATTTCATTGCAAGAGTGGGAAATTGAACTCAAAGCCGGGGCGGATTTTATTAGTAAATCCCGTACCGCGGATAACCGCCGTTTCGATGTGAATACTCGGGGATTGGTTGATAGTGCTGTTTTGGTTGGCTCACAACTTAATGACATCTTATCCAATGATGTATTAGATAATGCCACCTTAAACTCGACCCCGTTATTATCCGATACCACTATTGCAGGTGATGATTATGTCGCCGCGCAAAAAGTCGATGCATACTATTTTGAAGGGGATTTCTTTTACAACAATAAATGGCGTTTCAGTGGCGGTTTGCGCTGGGAAGATTTCCGTCAGGCCGTGGTTCCATTTGATCCTAAGTCGAATCAAATAGATTTGCCCGATGAGGCGGATCGTAGCCAGTTGGCCTTCCAGGAAGACGATGTTTATATTGCGTTAGCCACGACCTACATTATTGACGAGCAAATGCAATTGCGGGTGGGGTATGGAGAAACCGTGGTTCGTCCGGACTTAAGGGAATTGTCTAGTTCGACTTATATCGACCCGTTAACTGATTTTCCCATTGCAGGCACACCTGGACTGCGCACGACGGCCATTGAAAACTACGACGCCCGTTGGGAATGGTATTTAGAAGATGGCGACAATCTTTCCGTTGGTATTTTTTATAAAGACATGACCGCGCCCATTGAGTCAGTTCAATCACCTTCTCAGGATGGACCGCCATTGGTGCGCATTGCCAATGCACAAACAGGTGAGTTGTATGGAGTGGAGCTCGAGTTCTTAAAAGGACTGGGATTTCTTGGTAAGGATGTGTGGGATAACTTATTTTTGTCGGGAAACCTGACCTTATCTGATTCTGAAATAGTTTTAGATAAACAGCATATCGTCGAGCAGACCGGGGTTTCCGCTGCAATAACTAATCTTAAGCGGCGCCTCACCGGACATTCAAAGTATGTGGCCAACCTGCAATTGGGTTTTGATGCCCCCAATGGTAATCACTCGGCGTCGTTAATTTATAACGTGTTTGGCGACCGTATTTTGATCCCAGGCATTGATGGTTTTGATGATAACTATGAAACGCCATTTCATTCATTGGACCTGGTGTATACCTACTATCCGGACTTCAATTCAACGGTGAAGCTCAAAGTGCAAAACTTGCTTGATGAGTCCAGAAAGCTAGAGTTTGAAAATGTCTTGTTTAGATCTCAAAGTAAAGGTATTGGCTTTACCTTGTCGTATAAAAGGGAATTCTGATTTCCTATCGGTGAAATAAAATTAGCCGCTAAATGCGGCTATTTTTTTTGGAAAAAACCTTAGTGGATCAAAGCATACTGCTTGGCAGCCGTGTCGCTTTGTAATCCAAAATGTCCCAACGCGTAGTTGAAACTGGCGTCTTCCTGCCAAATGCTGCTGCTGTGAATGCCCCCTACAGTGCAGGTACCGGTTGAACACACAATCTGGTCAATATAGCTTTTTATTGAGTAGACCTTGGCACCTAGCGGGGCACCGTATAAGCCATCTAAAAATGGACTTTGGACCGATAAACCCGCACTGCCACAGGTAGAGCTCCATACGTTAAACGGATACACCCCGCAGCTCCATAAACCTCGAAAGGCACCGGCGATACCCACAAAGGTATCGACTGAACCGGCTGCCGCCAATTTATCAATTTGCTGGGCGGCCAGAGTCGCCCCCATAGAATGACCTATGACGTCGATCTTGCCGGTACAGGATGCGGCAAGGGCATTTTGAATGGCTAGGCGCACTGGAATTTCTTCACTGCCACTATGATTATTGCAACTAGCACAGGTTTTTGATCCCCAATCGGGGCGGAATATATCTGCACTGCTATAGCCTTTGCTGCGCAAGTAGTCAGAGGTGTTGTCCCAGCTGGCGGGCGTGGCCGTATTGCCATGGACTAACACCACGGCGTCAACGCATGCCAGGGCCAGGGCCAGGGACGGAAGTACCAATAACAAGCTGGCAACGGTTATTTTAAGACTAAGGACTAGTTTGTTTGGCATTTTTTGGACCCTTTAGTTAAGTGAGCCTCAACTATAGGTGCCCGGTGATAAAGACAACATAGTACTTTAGCACTGGAGCTTGTTAGGCATTGATTATAAAAACGCAAGAAAGTAGAATAATAACTATTCTCATTTGTTATCTGTGATTAGCTTAGTCACATAGCGGATATCGAAGGCATTTTATATTTTTAAGGCAATACTCTTGATTACATTTCCACAACTTTGTTCTCAACTCTTTCTACAACGATTAATACCTTCGTTCGTTTCACGTTATGGTCCGTTGAATTCGAAATTCTTGATATTTGGCGCCTTGCTTATGGTGAATACGTTATTTTCTGTGTCTATATTTGCTCAACAATCCGTAAGTATTGACCTCATTAAAGAAAGCCGCCAAATACTGCAGATGGCCGAATACATAGGCGTTGATTACTCTGCAGCTGTAGTCAGTGGTGAGGTAGCAAATGAAGATGAGTTTGCGGAAATGCAGCAATTCGCCGGCTTAATTTTGCAAAAAGCCACGGCGCTGCAAGAAGCCAAAGAGGCTGATTTTGATTTAAGCCAAACTCCGGTGATGGTTAATGCACAGGCGTTACAACAGGCTATTTTAGCTAAATCCTCGACTGATGAAATTAAGAGTCTGACGCAGAAAATACGCCAGCATTTGTTGGCCATGTCACCTGCGCTTAAATTACCCGCCCAGTTGTTGCCACAGTCCCAAGTACTAACCTTATTCGAGAGTAATTGTTCAGCTTGCCATGGTCCGGCGGGTGAGGGGAATGGCCCATTGGCAAAATCACTTAGCCCTCAACCCACAGATTTTACCGAAAAAGAGCGCGCATTAAATCGTTCGTTACTTGGCTTATATGATGCCATTAGTGCCGGTTTAGACGATACCGCGATGCGTGCTTTTACCGAGCTTAATGATCAGCAGCGTTGGTCGCTGGCTTTCTACGCGGGCAGTTTGGCGTTCACTCAAGCAGCACAGCACACCGACAATAGTATTAAAGCCGAACAACCAAAGATTGCTTTGCAGAGTTGGATTAATGACAACCCATTGCAGGTTTTGGCTCAGCTAGATGATGTCGATTTAGCCCAAATTGAACAATGGCGCGCGCAACCAGATTTGTTTTTTAGTCAGTCTGGTACCCCCATTGCAACCGCCAAAACCAATTTAATCGCAGCGGTAGATGCATACCGTGATGGAAACTTATCCCAGGCGCAAACACTTGCTGTTAGCGCCTATTTAGACGGTTTTGAACTCATTGAAAATAACCTGGATGCCAGAGATGGCGCCCTACGCAAATCCGTTGAAAGTCAGTTGTTGAAATTCCGCAATGTGCTCAGTATTGCATCGAATGACGAGCAAGTGAGCAAAGAGTTACAACTAATTCTGCAACAGCTTGAGCAGGTAGATGCCGCCTTAACCGGCGAAGTGCTGTCGAACAACGCGATGTTTTCCGCATCATTGATTATTTTATTACGTGAAGGTTTAGAAGCACTATTAGTCGTGCTGGCTCTAATCACTGTGCTCATGAAAACCCAGCGCCAGGATGCTATTCGTTATGTGCATTTGGGCTGGTTATCGGCATTAGTTGCTGGTGGCCTGACATGGTGGGCGGCACAAAACCTGATTAATATCAGTGGTGCGTCCCGAGAGGTAATGGAAGGAGGAGCGGCGCTACTGGCGGCGGCTATATTATTCTATGTGGGTTATTGGATGCACAGCAAAACCAAGGCATCTCAATGGCAGCAATATATTCATAACAACGTAGCGCGGCATTTAAGTACCGGAACTCTCTGGGGCTTAACTGGACTGGCATTTATTTCGGTCTATCGTGAAGTTTTTGAAACCATTTTGTTTTACCAATCTTTGCTTACTCAAGCCGTAGGTGATGGCAGCCAGGTGAGTTACGTGTGGTACGGATTAGTCACGGCGGTTGCCATACTCGCGCTTATAACGTGGTTGATGCTCAAGTACTCGCTGAAACTACCCATTGGCCGCTTCTTTGCGCTTAGCTCTTATTTTATGCTTATTCTGGCATTTGTATTGGCCGGCAAAGGAGTCTCAGCATTGCAAGAAGCGGCAGTGATCGGCATTGCACCTTTCCCAATGGATATTTCAGTAAGCTGGTTAGGTATTTCAGCCACTTGGCAAGGGGTGTTGACCCAAGGGGTGATATTAGTTCTTTTTGTGTTACTACTATCACGCAAAGAAGTCACTCCTAGTAACGTCAGTTAGCATTGCGTCAATTTAACGTTGGCGTCTTTTATTATATATTGACGCCGAATTTATTGTTCATAGATCACTGAATCATAAGATACAAAAAAGGCAGATCAGGATCTGCCTTTTTTGTATTTGGTATATGAGCCATCTTCAGCAAGACATCACTTACTATGCCTTACTGATAGAGAATGGGATTTAGTAAAAGCTGACTTTAGCTTCGATACCAAAAATACGCGGTTGGTTAACGATACCGGTCAGGTTGTTAAAGTCGATGGCACCTTTAACATTTTCTTCGTCGGTAATATTACGACCAAATAAGGCGACGGTATAGGCATGTTCGAAGTTTTCATAACCTATGCGCAGGCCACCTTCTACATTGCTGTCAGTTTGAAACTCAACTGATTCGTATAAGAATAAGTTGGTTTCACCCTGGAAGGCCCAATCTGTATAAGCAAAAAACTCACCGTTGTTACCCATAGGCACAGCGTAGCGCGCCGTAAAGGTAAAGATGGTTTCAGGCGCTTGGGGGAAGGGGTTGCCGTCTATGGAAGCTTTTAGGCCATCTGGACGAGGATCCAGTACGGTACAGTTACCGGCAAAAGCAAAACCTGGGTTGGCGCCACAAGGCAAGACCGTAAGTGTGTCGTCCTTGATTTGGGTTTTGTTGTAGCTATAGCCTGCGGTCAGGGTCAGGTAATCGTTGGCGATATACTGGGCGTCGACTTCAAAACCGTAGCCTGTGCCTTTATCCGCATTCACCAGGGCGGTGTTATTGGCGCCCCCCCCTATGGCTGAGAACTGCACATCGTCAATTTGGTAGTAGAAGGTGGCTGCGTTTAAGCGCAGCGTATTATCTAATAAATCGGATTTAAAACCAATTTCAAAGGAGTTGATCGTTTCGGCATCCGCTACAGAAGGATCCCCCTCAAACGCCACATCCCGGCCCTGGATAGTTTGCGCTCTAAAACCATTGGCTAAACGGGTAAACACTGACGTGTCGTTGTCAATTTTGTAATTGGCGCTTAACTCCCAGCTTACTTGGCCATCGTCGACATTGATATCGGCGTAATCTTGAATTTGGGCGGCACCAATAAGAAGAGCGAAGCCGTCAACGTTTTGCTCGCCGACCACCAATGATTTTTTATCATGGGTATAACGCAGACCACCGGTAATATTCAGTTTGTCATTCACATCGTATGAGGTTTGTCCGAATACTGCCCAGGTGGTATTGGCATGGTAAACCGTAGTAGCGCCAAAAAATCCATCTGTGCTAGTTACATTGAAGGATGAATCGTAATAAAACGCGCCGGTCTGCCAGCTAAGGGCGTCACCTGTCTCACTGGCCAGGCGAATTTCCTGGGTGAACTGATCAAGATCGTTAAGTTTATCTTCGGTGACCGCCCCAAAGGCGATATTGCCTGGGAAAGTTAGCTCAACGCTGCCATCACCATTAATATCCGCAGGGGCAAAAAGGAACACCCCACCATCTATGTCACCCAGGCTTGAACCTTCGGCTTTTTCCATGGCGGTGATAGAGGTCAGCGACATATCATCTAAACCCATTTCAAGTTTCAGTGAGCCGCCATAGTTTTCATATTTTTGTGGATTATTGTCGGCACCGTTGCCGTCGATATCCCCATCGTAATAGACTTTATCACGATCGAAATTGGCATTCAGATCGTTACTGCCCTTAGTGAACACATTAGCGCGAAATACCGACGCCGTGCCATCGAGTTCACGGCCGTGCACATTTAACAAGGCTGAGAAGTCTTCACTTGGCGAATACAATAACTGACCGCGCCAGGCTTTTTCATCGAAGCCGCCAAACGCATTGGTTTCGCCGGTGTAGGCATTATCTATCCAATCACCACGTTCTTGTGATAATACAGATAAACGCCCGGACCAATCAGTGGCTAACTCACCCCCCACTGCAGCTTCAAAGCTATAGGAGCCTAAATTAGCCACACTGCTTTTTAAATAGGCATCAAAATCGCTACTGGGTTTAACAGAATCGAACTTAATGATACCGGCTGTGGTATTGCGACCAAACAAGGTGCCTTGTGGCCCACGAATAACCTCAACGCGCTCTACGTCGAATAATGGAAAGCTCTTTAAAATAACATTTTCTTTGACCACATCATCCATCACGATAGAAACAGGCTGTGAAGCAGCTAAATCGAAATCTGTGTTGCCCAAACCACGAATGTAAAAACGTGGGGCAACTCGACCGTTTGAAGATTCTGCATACAAACCAGGCACACGCACCGCTAACGCTAGAATATCGTCGCCACCGGCGAAAATACTTTCAAAACGCTCACCGCTTAACGTCGCGATGGAAATAGGTACGTCTTGAATACTTTGGGTACGTTTTTGCGCCGTAACCGTGATTTTTTCTAAGCCTTTTTCTGTGCCAGGGCTGGCTTCTTGTGCACTAAGTACTTGGCTGAATAAAGCGCTTTGAATGCATAGGGCTAATGCCGCTTTGTTTAAATTTGTCATTGTGTCACCGCTAGTAAGTGTGTGTTGTCTATGTGTATATGAATAGAGTCGATCATATATTCGTGTTTTATGTGTGTAGTCATCTTTATTATGCTAATCAATTGCCTGAAACCATAGGCTAAATAAAACATCCCTTAGGGGGCAATAGCGACCGACTTTTTTTTGCTCAATTGATGGTCACGCATTGTGTCAAATTCAACCGCCAAAGGCTATATATGAAAGGTATAGTTCGGCTGAAAAAATTCAGCCGTAAACAATTCTGGACTACCAGACCGTATCCCCCTGGCACTGATTGATGATTGGGGGATAGTTAACACTGGGTGAATGTAGCAATACTGGATTTACTGGGAAGGAGTGTCGCTATCCCCATCGCCAGAAGTTGGGGCAACATCGCTGGGTGGGGTCTCGGTGGCCGCCAGTTTTAACAAGCGTTTTTCTTCTTTTTTCTTTTTCTTGGCAATTTCTTTCTGGCGCTTCTCGAACGCGTAATTTGGTTTAGCCATTGGGCGTTTCTACCTTTTAAGTGAATCAGAGCCCTAGCATAAGGTATTTTGCAGATAATTGCTGGGCTATCCACATCGAGTTCCAAGGGAAATCGTCAAGGGCGCCAGCTTATTTTACTGCGCCAAACAGATGTTTTACGTTAACCCTAAAGGGAACGAGGTCCCGTTTTAAGGTAAATATTATGGGTGTTCTCCCGTTTCCTGGGTCTGAAGTCATGAGTAGCCATTAAACACTGAGTTGACATATTTAGTCATCTAGTCTGGGTGAAACGGGATAGGAACAGCCGTTCAAATGTGCTGAAACGACCGGCGGGCCCCTATCCAGCGCCCACCCTGGCTGTTATGAGTTTGTGCAATATTAGTGTCATTTATATGTAATATTGCCGTCATAAAAATGCCACGTTTACCCTCTATCCTTGCGCAAATTCTTAATGAAATGGCCTGAATAATAAAGTCAGACCATTTCACCATTTCCTTCATATAGGGTTTGCGTACATGAAGTCAATTAACTCGTTATCAGTCAGGTTACTTAGCGTCACTTTGCTGTTATCTGCATCCGGCTATGCCCAGCAAGATGTTTATCTTCAACCTGCGCTTAAAAAAGCCGCTGAGATCAATGACTCAGCTGCCAACTCCCAGCAGAAAATCAATAAAATTACCGATCAAATTGATAATAAGTTGCTGCAGTTCAAAGGCATAAATAAAGAAACTGAAGGTTTGCAAGTATACAACGCCCAACTTGGTAAGCAGATTGATAACCAAGTTCAGGAAATGACAGATTTAAACGCCGCCATTGATGACGTCAGTGTGATCGAGCGGCAAATCACGCCGCTTATGATGCGAATGGTCAAGGGTTTGGCGCAATTTGTGGCACTTGACGTGCCTTTTTTGCCTGAAGAACGTAGCCAACGGATTGCCGATTTAAAAGACATGATGAACAGCGCACAGATCGCCCCTTCTGAGAAATTTCGCCGGGTCATGGAAGCATACCAGGTCGAAATGGACTATGGACGCACCCTCGAAGCTTATGCGGGGTTACACACCATAGACGCTCAGGAGCGTAATGTTGATTTTTTACGTGTAGGTCGAACCGCTTTTATTTATCAGACCCGGGACGGTGGCATGCAGGGTACCTGGAATACTCAAACCCGTGAATGGGAAGCGTTACCGTCAAGCTATCGTACCCAAGTGACCAAAGGCTTACGTATGGCGAAAAAACAAATGGCACCAGATTTACTGATGCTGCCTGTTGCGATAACTGATTAAGAGCATGATAAAGATGAATCAATTACTAAAAAATATTGCCCTGACCGTACTGGTAACGCTAGGAGCAGGATCAGCCATGGCTGCGGATCCGATGCCAGCACCTAAAGACCGGGCGCTAAATTTGGATACCTTACTCAAGCAGCTTGAAGAAGGGAAATTTGAGCAGGACACGCAAAATACCCAACGTGAAAAAGAATTTATGCAGCAACGCGCAAAGCAGGACCAAATGCTGCGTGAAGCGGGTTTAAGGCGTGATAATGCTCTGGCGACTTCAGAAAATCTGGAAACTGAATTTGAACAAAACGAATTCAAATTAGGGGATTTAAACGAAGCGCTGACCATACGTCTAGGTTCACTTAAAGAACTCTTTGGTGTGTTACAGCAAGTCGCGGGTGACACCAAAAGCAAATTTCAAAACTCAGTTATTTCTGCACAAATTCCAGGCCGCGCCGAGTTTTTGGATAACATGGCCCAGTCCATGGGTTCCAGTTCCCAGTTGGCCTCAATTGCTGAAATAGAACGGGTATGGTTTGAAATCCAGCGTGAGATGACCGAATCGGGCAAGGTGACCCGTTTTACCACTGATGTGGTGGAAGCAAACGGTAATAAAGAAAGTAAAGAAGTGATCCGGGTCGGCTCCTTCGCCCTGATTGCCGATGGCAAGTACCTGGATTACGAAGGGCCAAGCGAATCACTCGGTGAGCTCATTCGCCAACCTGCCTATCGTTATGGCAGCAGTGCCGAAGAACTTCAGGCTTCCAATGGCCAGTTGGTCGAATTTGGCCTGGACCCGACCGGTGGTTCAATTCTCAAATTATTAGTGCAAGCGCCAAGCCTCAAAGAGCGGGTTGAGCAGGGTGGTTTAGTCGGTTATATCATCTTGGTGGTTGGGGCTATTGGATTGTTATTGGCACTGGAGCGCCTTATCACCCTGACGCTCGTTAAAGCTAAAGTTAACAAGCAACTCAAGTCTGATAGCTTTAAAGATAGCAATCCGCTTGGGCGAGTGATGTTGGTGCGTGACAAGTTCCCTCGGGCCGATACCGAAGCATTAGAGTTACACCTGACAGAAGCTATCTTGGGTGAAATACCCAGATTGAGCCGCAACTTGACCATTATCAAAATCATTTCTGTCGTGGCGCCGCTTATGGGCTTACTGGGCACGGTTACGGGCATGATCAATACCTTCCAGGCAATTACCTTGTTTGGCACTGGTGATCCGAAATTGATGGCTGGCGGCATCTCTACCGCGTTGGTAACCACAGTCTTAGGTTTAGTGGTGGCCATTCCGATGACACTGCTATATGCCATGCTTAATACGCGTTCCAAGGACGTGGTGTTTATTTTGCAGGAACAAGCATCAGGCGTTATTGCCGAGCGGGCAGAGCGTATGGGAACTCCCTCCACCCCTAGCGTTTAAAGGTACCAGTTCATGTTGGAATTTTTTGAAGCGATAAGGGATTTTACGGAAACAGGTGGCCAGGTGTTACTGGTTATCGGTTTGCTGATATTTGTGATGTGGTTACTCATTTTAGAGCGGGCGCTGTACGTGTTTATCTGGCACAAGGCCTATAAAAGACAAACCATTGCCAAATGGCAGGCCCGCCAAGATCGCCGTTCATGGAATGCCCAGCAGATCCGTCAGGCGATGATATCCCGGGTGAGTCTGCGTTTAAGTACCGGCATTCCCATTATCCAGGCATTGGTGGCACTGTGCCCCTTGTTAGGGTTAATGGGTACGGTAACTGGCATGATTGAAGTGTTTGATGTCATGGCGATTTCAGGTTCCGGAGATGCTCGCTCCATGGCGTCAGGTGTTTCCAAAGCGACCATACCCACCATGGCGGGTATGGTGGGTGCCTTGTCGGGTGTATTTGCCTCTACTTGGCTCAAAAGGACCACAAAAACCCAAAGAACCCACATAGAAGACGCCTTGCCAATCGAGCGTCAGGTGTAGTCCTGGCGACCCAAGAGAGATACTTATGAAACAACATTTTCAGAATTTGATGGATGAAGAAGAAGCGGTAATCGATATGACACCCATGCTGGACGTGGTTTTTATCATGTTGATATTTTTCATTGTTACCGCTTCATTTGTAAAAGAATCCGGTATAGATGTAAATCGTCCTGAAGCGGCAACGGCGGTAAAAAAAGATCGGGCTAACATTCTGGTCGCGATCAGCGACACAGGCGAAATCTGGATCAACAAGCGGCGTATCGATGTGCGTGCAGTACAAGCCAACATCGAACGTTTACATGCAGAAAATCCCCAAGGAACAGTGGTTATTCAGGCGGATAAAAAATCCACCACTGATACGTTGATCAAGGTCATGGACGCCTCACGATCCGCCGGTATCACCGATGTTTCTATCGCTGCACAAGAGCCTTAAATCATGCCCAGATACCTGATAGCCATCGTCCTGTCAGCCATTGTCACGTTGGGGCTGTTCTATGTGATGCAATCGTTGATTAAAAGCGGCGGCAGCGCATTTACCGATCCCCCCACGGGCAGTGTACTTGACTTCGTGCGCGTGAAAAAAGATGAAACTACCCAGAAAAAGGATCGTAAACCCAAAAAACCACCGAAACCTGAACAACCACCCCCAGCAATGAAGCAACCTCAGTTGGACTCATCTACACCTAATGCCCAAGGTCAGAGTATGGATTTTGGTGCAGATATCAGTGCCGATTTAACCCTTGATGGTGGCTTAGCCCTAGAGTCTGGTGATGGGGAATACCTGCCCATCGTCAAGGTGGCACCGATTTATCCCCGCCGAGCATTGTCTCGGGGTATAGAGGGATATGTGATTGTCGAATTTACGGTATCCAAACAAGGCTCAGTAAAAGATCCCAGTGTGGTAAAAGCCGAGCCCGCGGATCTGTTTGATCAGGCCGCCATCGATGCGGCACTTAAGTTTAAATACAAACCCAGAGTGGTTAATGGTGAAGCTACTGATGTGGCGGGTGTGCAAAACCGCATTACTTTCCAAATTGACGGTTAAGGAGCCAGCAAAAATGAACCTATTTAACAAAACACGTCGCGACCTTTGGCGTGATAGCCTATCTGTCGCCATACTCTCGACTTTGATGCTAGGTGTTAGTGTCTTACCTGTGGTGGTGAACGATGCCGTAGCCCAGGAAGTGGACTTAGGCGAGCGAGAAACCCGGCGCACCCCTGCTTTGAGGGTCAGAGTTTATGATCAACTGGCGCGTGCTCAGGCCCTGGCTGATGAAGGTAAAACCAATGACGCCATAGCAGCATTGGACAACGTAAAGGATAAAGCCGGCTCAATGAACAGTTATGAAATGGCCATGATGTACAACTTTTATGGCTTTATCTATTACAACGAGGAGCGTTTCGATGAGGCCATCAAGGCATTTGAGACAGTGGTTGAACAGCAACCCATTCCAGGATCCTTCGAGCTCAGTACTTTGTTCAGCCTGGCTCAGTTACATATGATGCGAGGCAACTTTAGTCGGGCGGTGGCTTTTCTGGAACGCTGGGAAGGCTTAAACGCCACGGTTAATCCAGGTGCCGACATTCCCCCTAAAAACTACGTATTAAAAGCCCAGGCCATGTATCAGCAAAAATCTTATCAAAAAGCAGCTGATTTTATTGATAAAGCAGTAGAACTTGAAGAAGCCAAGGATAAGGTGCCCCGAGAAAACTGGTATGTGCTGCAGCGGGCGATTTATTATGAATTGAAACAGCCTCAAAAGGTCAAGGATACCTTGCTTAAGCTGGTAAAACACTTTGATGAGCCTAAGTACTGGGTGCAGCTTGGTGGCATGTATGGTGAATTGGGAGAAGAGCGCCAGCAACTGGCTATTCTGGAAAGTGCTTATCAAAAAGGCTTTATCCAAAGCGGTTCGGATATCTTTAACCTGGCGCAACTTTATTATTATCATCAGATGCCCTACAAAGGGGCACGCCTGATTGAAAAGGGTTTTGCAGACGCCGTACTGGATAAAAACCTTAAAAATCTTAAGTTCTTGTCACAGTGTTGGCTGCTAGCCAAAGAAGGCGACAAAGCCGTACCCGTATTACAAGCCGCGGCTAAAATGGCTGACGACGGGGAACTGGATGCCCAGCTAGGGCAAATATTTCTGAATATGGAAAAGTGGCAGCAGGCCATAGGTGCCTCTAGAATAGCTTTGCAAAAAGGCGGGTTACGCAACGCAGGCACCACCTATCTGGTAATGGGCATGGCTTATTTTAATGTGGGAGAATATAACCAGGCACTCAACGAGCTCGCCATCGCTGAGAAATTTAAGACCAGTAAGGGCATGGCGCAGCAGTGGTCCAAATTTGTCGAAAACGAAATGTCTAACGACAACAAACTCACCGCATCACTATCCAAATAAGCCAACTTAAGCATGGTTGGCAGCGTAAAAAAACGGTTGACAGTCGTTGCCAATAATAGTTTGCGAAGAGTAGCAATGTCATTAGATATCGCAAAATACCCGCCAATTCTCACAATGTTCCATCTCATCGCTCTCTATACGTGACCACAACACCATAATCGCATTCGGCTCCTCC
Organism: Paraglaciecola sp. IT1134; assembly: GCF_058068185.1. Taxonomy (NCBI): domain Bacteria; kingdom Pseudomonadati; phylum Pseudomonadota; class Gammaproteobacteria; order Alteromonadales; family Alteromonadaceae; genus Paraglaciecola; species Paraglaciecola sp. IT1134. The sequence continues at coordinate 1,235,220 of NZ_CM176486.1, forward strand.
CCGTGAAGGCTTGGCGAGTCAAGCATAGGAAACTGGACAGACCTCAAATTGTAAATTAATTGTATTGTTTATGTTGAAAAGTTTGATTTCAGGCCTTACTATGAATGGATGAAAGCGCTTACATTTGATGCTTATTCACTTTGTAAGACCTTTCTTGGGCGTTTTTCTTAAATATCCCACTGGATATGTAGTGGAGCATGTTCGTTGTAGTTGTCTGTTGTTTACAGCGTTAAACGTTCTAGTGAAATCACTTTAGACAGCAACTAATTAACGCCAAATGGTAATCAATATGAAACGTATTAACTCGATAGGCATGTTTATTTTTGGCACAGCCATAACAACCACGGATAACCGGGATCAGGAGCATACACAATGAAACATCTACCCAATAATCTATGTAAGGTATCAGCACTAACCCTTGCCGTACTAATCAGCGTGGTTAGCGTCCAAGCAAGTGCTGCTGGGGCGAACGTGAGTGCCTCGGCTACTAGCGCCAGTTCAACAGAGCAAGATCAAATTGCAGATGCCAAGAAACAAATCGACAAAGCGCAAAAGCAAATCGAAAAACTACGCTCCACGATTGACAAAACACGCGACAAAATAGCCAGAGAACGCGAAGACATAACTCAACAAAGAGAAGAAATCGTCAAGCAACAAACAGTAATCGCCGACGCTGACGGAAAAAACAAAGACAAAGATATTGAGAAAGCCCGGAAAAAAATCACTAAATCCAAGGATAAGATCGCCAAGTCGCAAGTAAAAATTCAGCAATACCAAGACATCATCGCCCAGGCAAAAGCTGAAATTGTTTTACAACGCGAGATCATTGCACTGGCCAAAGCAGCTATCGCCAAAGCAAGAGATCACGACGGCGATGGTGTACTCAACCGCAACGATTTATGTCCTGACACCCCGGTGGGTGACACAGTGGATGCAGATGGCTGCACAGTGGCCCCCGAATCGGATTGGTCATTAGTGTGGAGTGACGAATTTGATGGCACCAGCATTGATACGGCTAAATGGAGCCACGAAATCAACTGCGAGGGAGGTGGCAACAATGAACAACAATGTTATACCGACAATGCCGCAAACGCTTACGTTGAAAATGGCCAGTTAAACATCGTCGCCTTACCCGCCGGAGCGGGTTCGCCACTTCCTTATACATCTGCTCGCCTGCGCACCCTGAATAAAGGTGACTGGACCTATGGACGTTTCGAAATCAGGGCAAAACTTCCCCAGGGCCAAGGTACCTGGCCGGCCATTTGGATGTTACCCACTGACTGGGTCTATGGTGGTTGGGCTGCGTCGGGTGAAATCGACATTATGGAAGCGGTAAACCTTAAAACACAATCCGATGCTGGCGATGCTCAGCCCGGTGAACTCGAATCCCGGACTCACGGTACGTTACATTACGGTAAAGCCTGGCCAGAAAATGTATCATCAGGAACCGACTATAAGTTTGCTGCAGATGCAAATCCAGCGGATGTATTTCATACCTATGCACTGGAATGGGAAGAAGGCGAAATACGCTGGTATGTTGACGGCGAGCATTTCGCCACGCAAAGAGACAGTGGTTGGTATAGCCAATATATGCAAGATGGGCAATTAGTCACTGCTCCTGGTAGCGCTCCTTATGATCAAAATTTCCACATGTTGTTAAATCTGGCTGTGGGTGGCTCATGGGCGGCGAATGTTAACGACAAAGGCATCGATTCATCAGTATTCCCGCAAAGCTTGGAAGTGGACTATGTCAGAGTCTACGAGTGTTCGATTCAGCCGAGTACGGGAGCCGGTTGCGCCACGCTTGGGGATGACGCAGAGTTTGTCGAAGGCCATCCAGCCCCGGAAATAGTCGTCCCTGACGATTCCTTTGCAGCCTTACCTGAGTTCTACCTATACGATGACGACCTAGCCGCAGGCCTAGTGTTTAATAGCTACAATCCGGATGCAGTGGTGAGTTACCAAGAAGTGCCAGAAGATGGTCGAGGCGATGTATTACTTATTAGCAAAACTGGCGCCAACGGCAACGTTTATTTTGAATATGCCCCACATGTGGACTTGTCTGATTGGCTAGCAGCGGGAGAGCTGGTTTTTGACCTGAATATTTTAAGCACCAGTGGTGCCGAATTATTGGTTAAGCTCGATAGTGGCTGGCCAAAGGTGAGTGACTTCGCGGTGCCATTACCCGCAGTAGGAGAGTGGACTGAAGTACGGATTAACATTGCGGCCCTGCTAGCTAATGGCAATCGCTTTTCCCCTGGTAGCAGCGCCAACATTGCGGATATTGTGAATGTGTTAGTGATTGAACCGCTAGGGGCAATGGAGCTGAAACTCGACAATATTCGTTTGGTCGAAAGTGATACGCCTCCGGTAGGTGGCACCGACCAAATTGACTTGCCCATCGATTTTGATCAACCGGGTGTGAATTACACTGTGACTGATTTTGGGGGCGCGGTAACCACATTAGTGGTTAATCCTAGCGGCACTGATATGGTCGCCAAAACCATCAAAACCGCAGGTGCGGCCACTTGGGCCGGCACTACCATGAGCACTCCGTCGGGTTTGGCTTCAGTTATTCCAGTCACCACCAGCGACAGCATAATGAAAGTGTGGGTCTACTCACCCAGCGCAGGGATCCCGGTGCGTCTTAAACTTGAGGACCACAATGATGTGACCCATACGGTGGAAACTGAAACCTTAACGACTATGGCCAATACCTGGGAAGAACTAACCTTTGATTTTAATAATCAGGCCCCAGGCACGGAACCTTTGATCCACCCTGAATGGGTATTTGATAAAGCCTCTATCTTTTTTAATTTTGGAACAGACGGGGCAGATGATATTTATTATTGGGATGATGTGAGTTTTGCCGGTGGTACTTCTGGCGGAGGAAGTGGAGGAGGATCCCAAAGTGCATCTACAGATTTTGAAGCGCCAGCGGATTCATACCTATTTAACGACTTCGATGGTGGAGCGGCATCGATTATTCCTAATCCCGCTGTGATTGGGGGGAACGGGATACAAAATACCAGCGGCCAGGTTGGCCAGATGTTGAAATTTGCCGGTGCATCATGGGGGGGAAGTACTTATGCTCTAGGCGGTGCGATAGAAGTAGCTGCCGGCACGGTATTTACCATGCAAGTCTATGCGCAAAGACCCGTACCCGTGTTATTCAAAATCCTTGAGCCTAATACTGAAGTCACCACCGTACATAACGGCGACGGCTGGCAAGAATTAAGCTTCGACTTCGGCGACACCGCGGTGACGATGACGGCTATCACCCTAATTTTTGATAATGGCGTGGTTGGCGATGCCATGGGTGATCCGGCTAACTGGACCTTTTATTTTGACGACCTGGTGCAGACTTCAAGCACAGGTGGCGGCCCCACCGATCCTACTCAAATGGACTTGCCTCTGACGTTTGAAAGTACCGACATCAACTACGTGTTGCAAGACTTCGGTGGCACCTACTCAGCATTGGTAGGCAATCCTGACGGGGCCGGTACGGTGGCCATGACGACAAAACCTCTAGGCTCGGCAACGTGGGCGGGCACCACTATGGGCACCAATGCAGGTTTTGCTACGGTGATCCCGGTTACTAACAGTAACAGTATAATGAAAGTATGGATTTATTCGCCAGATGCCGGCATACCTGTTCGGCTTAAAATTGAAGATCACACTGACGTGACACACACGGTAGAAACCGAATCTTTAACGACGGTTGCCAATGCCTGGGAGGAGCTAACCTTTGATTTTAATGATCAGGCGCCGGGTACTGAACCGTTGATCCATCCAGATTGGGTATTTGATAAGGCGTCGATTTTCTTTAATTTCGGCACGGAAGGAAATATCGCCGGTGAGAAAGTCTACTACTGGGATAATGTGAGTTTCGGCAACTAAGCCTAAAACAAAGCAAGCATAAAAAGGCCGAACTCAAGTTCGGCTTTTTCACATCTTAACTTAGCCTAATAAGGGTTTTAGTTGATAAAGCTTCTCGTTATTATGGGCATTATAATGCGTACATCCCCTAAGGCCCGGGCGAATCATGTGAGGTAACATTTAACCTTCAATTAATTTACGATATTGTTCATTGTGGGCAAACGCATGGCGACGGCAAATGAGTGAGACCCTATATTACTGCGTAAGGTGATTGGGGCTATTGAGTTAACACGTAAGCAATTTCAAAAAATGAAGGGTATCGATGGATAAATCAATTTTTAGCCTTAATCATGATTGCGATATAAAAACTTATCGTGTTGGGCGCGAGAGTGAACCTGTATTGAGGGCCGAAACATACCTTGCTGGTATTGACCCGATTCGAGACTACGCCATTCGTCAAAATAAATTTGCTCCTGAAGATACCTATTATCCCGGTAGCAGAATGCCAATACCTAACCATTACACCCTGGCGCTGGCTAAAAATTTTCAGGGCTATATCGAAGATTTTTTCGGCCTACAGTTGAGTAAAGTAAAGAAGGCTGTGTCACGTTATTCTATCGTTACCACGGCCCCAGAATATTTGAGCCTGCGACAACGTATCCCACATTTTGATGCGCCTTCACGTAATAGCCTGGCGATGATCCACTATCTGTGTGACGCCCCTGATTCAGGTACCGCGCTGTATAGGCATAAAGAATCGGGTTTTGAATATGTAGACGCTAAGCGTAACGACACTTACATGCAGAGTATTGATCGTCAATTTGCTGATCCGAGCAAACATCCCTGTGGTTATATTTGTGGCGATACTGAGCATTTTGAGATGATCCAATCTTTTACGGCGGTATATAATCGTCTAGTTATGTATCGTGGTTCGAGTCTGCACAGTGGGATTATTCGACCGGATTACAATTTTGACTCTAGCCCGGAAACCGGCCGATTGACGATCACCACATTCTTTGAATTTAAAGATGCTTAATAGCAGTTCAGGTTAGTTATATTTTACTCAAAAATTGTCGATTGCTGGGTAAAGCCCCTAGCAACTTTTCAGTACTGTGCATAGTTTCATTACGTAAGCGTTTTATTAACAAGGCTTCTTTTTGATGTATCTGGGCTGAGTGTTTTTGATCAGTTTTAAATCCCATTCCATAGAGTACATATTGTTTACTGGCAGAGGAAAATAGTTCAAGACGTTGGTTTGTTTCGTAAACACCCGGTGCCTGGGTGCGCCACAATGTCAATGCATCTTGCAGACTGTCTGGAATGGTATCCACACTTTGATGAGCTCGCCAATATTCGCTGTCACTGCGTTTGCTCAACAAATAATGCAACTTCAAAAAATCAATGATTTCCTGCCACCGTTGTAATGTGAGCGAATTAAATCTTTTCGCCAGTACCGCCATTGCGCCACGTTCACGAGGAAGTTGCTGACTGATCCACTCAGCTGACTTTTCAATCAATACCAAAGCGGTCGCTTCTAACGGCTCGACAAAACCCGCCGAGACACCAACGGCGACACAGTTTTGATGCCAAAACGTTTCCCTGTGTCCCGGAGTAAATTTAATGGTGCGGGGCGTTATGTTTTTTGCGGCGAGAAAGGGATCGTTTTGCACATAATTAAACAAGGCTTCTTCTGCCCGCTCTGTACTGGTAAAATCGCTAGAAAATACATGTCCAATTCCCCGTCGGTTTTGCAACGAAATATCCCAAATCCAACCACTTTCCTGCGCTGTTGCTAAGGTGCAAGAGGCTATAGGAACCTCATCTGAAACATGCTCTATCTGCAGCGCTAACGCAGTATCGTTAAACAGAATGTGCTGTTTTGATGTAAACGGGATCTGGTAATGTTTACCAATCAATATGGCGGCAAAGCCACTGCAATCTATGAATAAATCGCCCTCGATATGCGTGCCTCCCGCCAACGCAATGCCTGAAATGTCGCCATTTCCTGCGGGAAGTACCTGTTCTACGTGCCCCTGAATGTATTTTACGCCCAGCTTATCAACACAATGCTGGTGAAGCATCTGCACAAATTTGCCGGCATCCAGATGGTAACCATAATTCAGACTAAACGCATATTCAGGCATTTGCGGTAGTTTAGGGGCCAAATTTTGTTTACAGACTGCGCCTTGTGCACAAACCCAGCTTTCAAAGTCAATGTCGTTGGGTGTCGCTGCCCAGTGCTGGGCCATACTCACAGCTCCGTAGCCTGCAGGGGCGGTGAACGGATGATAATAATGTTCATCATTTCCTTTTGCCCAACCGACAAATTTAGATGCCTGTTTGAAACTGGCATGGCAACAGGAAAGAAAGGTGCGTTCAGATATGCCGATTTGCCGCAGGCTGTCACGCATGGTGGGCCAGGTTCCTTCACCCACACCCAAATTTTTCACCTCTGGAGATTCGACCAGAACAACTTCGGTTTGCTGGGTTGATGAGCTGTCCGCGCAATGCCGGGCAGCAATAATGCCCGCGGTTAACCAGCCTGCTGTGCCGCCACCCACAATTACCACTTTAGTCTTCATTTTTTTGACGCCGTCATGCCATTCCACTTATTTTGGCTATACATTACTTATCCATAGCCGGACAGTAGCTTTGGATAAAGTCTGCGTGCTCTGGTAATTGCGAGACAGAACTGTCTATCATGTTTTTTAGCGTCATCATCTGGTTCTTTAAGCCATCACCAGCTAATACGCGACCGGCGCCATGATGCTGTTTAGGTATCAGGCCCTGTCCCATCATCACTTGCACCCAGGAATCCACTCGGAATAACGCCACATCGTCGGGCCACGCATAGCCATTTTCACGGAACATGGCCATTCTGTGAGCGAGGGAGTCAGGGATTGGCATGGTTTTGTAATGCTGCCAAAATGGGCTGTCATCTCGCTGGGTCAGGTGATAATGCAAAATAATAAAATCGCGAATAGTTTCAAGTTCTAGCTGGGTCTCGCGATTAAAGTGTTCAGCAAGCAAAGTGGTGTTGCCGCCAAAAGGAAACAACTTCATCAGCCGCAACAGCGCAGTGGTGATAAGGTGGATACTGGTCGACTCTAAGGGTTCCAAAAATCCGCTGGATAAGCCAATGGCAATACAGTTTTTATGCCAGGCTTTTTTACGCCGCCCGGTGGTAAATCGAAGTTGTCGTGGCTCGGTAATCATTGGCCCAGTGATATTTCCCAGCAAGGTGCTGCGGGCTTCATCATCTGACAAAAATTGGCTGCTATAGACAATGCCATTGCCGCCCCGATTTTGCAGGGGAATAGACCATTGCCAACCCGCTGGGTGCGCCGTTGCGATAGTGTAGGGACGCGCTGCCTCTACTGTCTGGGTTTGCACCGCAATAGCACTGTCGGCCGCCAGCCAGTGACTCCAGTCTTCAAAATCAACATTCAAATGCTCGCCAATTAGCAATGCACGAAATCCGGTACAATCGATGAATACATCACCCAATACCTTATTGCCGTTATCCAGGGTCAGGGATGCGATATTACCGGTTTCGTCATTTTGTATTTGTGTTATTCGTCCTTCTAGACGTTTAACACCGGCTGTTTCACTTTTTTTGCGCAAGTAAGCGGCATAGGCTGTGGCATTCAAATGATACGCAAAGTTAAGTGGCTTTTTTCCTATCTTGGTGGCAAATTTATTGGCCTTAGCGGCTTTGAGTTCAAGACAATAATCATCCAGACTACCGCCAAAACCCTGGGCTTGCGCCTCTAACCAAAATTCGTGAAATTCAGCCATCCAGGAGCGCTGACCAATTTCGCCAAAAGAATGAAAATAGCTATCCTTTTGCTGGCCCCAGTTGTCAAACCTGATCCCTAATTTAAACGTCGCCCGGGTGGCAGACATAAATTCCTGCTCATCAATACCGACTAAGCGGTGAAAAGTGCGCATGGTGGGAATTGTCGCCTCTCCAACGCCCACGGTGCCAATCTGGTCGGATTCCACCAGGGTAATGTCCAACAAATTACCAAGACGAGTTACCAGGCTATAAGCCGACAGCCAACCGGCCGTTCCGCCTCCTGCCACCACTACTTTGGTCTTTGCGTTCATATTTATAACTTATCCATTTTATTCAGCGGTTGAGATTATTGCGTATCATGGAACGTAAGCGCCTGGCCAGATTATCGTCCATGGTGGCAAACGCACCATGACTTTCTGGCGGCAAATGCCCACGTACCTGTTCGCTATCATTAAAAATGTAATAATCGAATAACGCTCTCCAGGCTTGTTTTTCCTTAGCCGGTCTGTCTCTGACACTCATCATAGCGTGCATCAATACATCCATTGGATTACCCAAATATGGGGGGGCGGTCATCCACCAAAAATTTACCATCGCATTGAAGCGATCAAAGGCCTGTACTTCATGCCACCACATATTGGGATAATACAAACCATCGCCCGGTTCCAGATCCGCAACGTAGGCGTGGTCAATTGCGGTTTTCAAGCGTGGGAAACGTATGAAATCTGGGCTACCCAAATCTGCCAGAGTGACCACCTGACCACCTGGGGTCGGGGTCATGGGCCCCGGGTATAAATTGCACACTTGTTCAGGAGGAAACAGGGTAAAGCGTCGTCTTCCCAGCACACAACAGGCAATGTTCTTGGGCTGATCAAAATGTGCTGCGGCAACAGATTCTGTACCCAACCAAATTTTAGCAACCGGCTGATTATTATTAAATTCCGGGTGTTCAAAGGCTAGCTGGTGGCTTTGACTAAGAGAGGGGAACCCTTCATCGAAACGTAGAGAATTAATATACAGATAATCATGCTCATCTTGAGCCAATTGACTGCGTATCGTGGCAAACACTTCAGGTATGCTCGACCGCTCACTGGTAAAGTTAAAACCAGTACAGGATTTATCATAACCAAAACGGGCTTTAATTGTGGAGGGCCCCTTGTAAACGAGGGTCGACCGCCCACTATCATGCTGCTCTAGTTGTTGCATGACAATGTTTGCAGACTGTTGCCCGGCTTTCACCAAAGGCCAGTCTTTAACCAAACCTTTTAAAATGATCGGCTGATCCTGTGCAAATAAGTCATCAAAAGGTATGGACTGCGGTGTAATGCCATCTAATATCAGAACTTTATTTTTTGCCTTAATCACCTAAGCTCTGCCTTTTTTTTAAGAGGGTTAATACATTGCCGATTTTGCATTTCTTAGTGCTATTAACTGTTGAAAATTCCCCATTGAAGAGAGCACAAAATACAGCAAACTCAACACCCCATACTGATGTAACTTGCTCAGACTCTCACCATCCAGTTGGGCCAGTTTGTCTTGATTAATCGTATAATAATCGCTGAAATTGACTTCATCTACATTGCTGAGTTTAATCACAATGGATATGGGCTCTAATAAGGCCATGGATTCGACTAGGGTAAATAGCGTTTTATCAAACTGTGAACCTTGCTCAATGGTTTGTAGGGCTTTTTTTACATAATTAAGGTAAGGCGCTTCGCCACCAAATTGCAGGAAGATATCCTCTCCGTGTTCTGTATTTACCCGCGGATCTTGCAGGTCAATGCAGATTACCGGATCAACTTGTTTGTTACTTTCTTGTTCGGTTTTTTTATAGCCCAAACTAAAGGGGCCTCGGGCAAGCAGTGCGGGCACAAATCGGGTTGTCCAACCGTTTTTGCCAATAAACAAATTCTCATCCTTTTCAAGTCCAAGAATGGCATGTAATTGGGCCTGTCCAGTGTCTGGATCTTTGTAAAATATCAGGGGAAACTCTTTATGTAGTTCGCTTATTTCAGTGGCGTACACCAAAGAGCGATTAACCTCGTGGTGTTGACTGGATTGGGGCCGGGTATCAACCTTCAAATCTTTATGATCAACATTATTTAAGACAGTTGTCTTACTCATAAGCATACATCGCTTCACTTGTTATATTAAAAAATTGCGCTTTATCCATACTAGCCTGCTAGAAATGACCACGCAACGAACAAGAGTGAAACATGTCTCGATGTTTCACTCTTAGATAAGGTATTGTTGTATATACCCCCGGTCAGAGAACCCGTCGGGGGGAGAACGTCTAATTTGCTTAGAAGTTGTAACTGGCGCTTAATACAAAGCGTCTATCTGCTTCTTGAACAAAGAAAACGTTATTACGACTACGACCAAACTGACGCTGACCTTCTTCAGTTAAGTTGATCACATCTAAACTCACTGATAAATCATCGTTTATTTCATAACTTACGTTAATATCAATTTGCTCGAATGAATCGATAAATAAGGGGTTACGGTTACCAGACCCTCTATTTACTTTACTTAAGAACTCATCGCGCCAGTTATAGGCGATACGGGTTGAGAGTCCGTCTTTTTCATAGATCAACACCAGGTTGGCGGTGTCGCTCAAACCTTCCAGTGCAAATTGATCCGCACTGATAGAACCACCAACATCATAACCAATATCACCATCAACCGTCGTGTAATTTAGTTGATAACCAAAGCCAGTTTCGCCGAAGAAGTGTTGCCAAGCAAATTCAAAGCCATCGATTACCGCACTTTGATTGTTAACAGGAAGCGTTACCTGGAAGTTTAGTTCCGGATCACCCGTCACTGGGGTAACATCAAAAGCACTAAATACCCCGTCAGCAAATGATTGAGTATTTTCAAAATCTGCCGCTCCACCCGGGAAATCAGCCGGGTTTTGCAACATAGCTGTCATCGTAAATAAGTTACGTTCGTTATTATCAAAGCCTAGGTTTGCCAGCTCAACTGCGGCCTGGGCTGATAAGGTGCCGGGAGTATTGGAAGATGCATCTAACAAGCCAAATAATGGACCGGACGTTTGTGCCGTACCCACGAAGTTTTTAACGTCTTTTCTGTAATAACCTAGGGAGATTACGCTGGAGTCGCTGTAGTACCATTCCAAGGATAAATCCACGTTAGTTGATTCCAAAGGATCCAATCTGGCATTACCCGAATTACCCGTTGGTGTGCCGCCTAAAGCAGTAGGGCGTGAGGGGGCAGACACAGTTGTAGAATTAAATAATTGATTATAGGCAGGTCGAGCCAGTGTTTTACTTAAAGAAACTCGGGCCTTAACTTCATCAGATACATCAAGGGTCAAATCAAGACTAGGCAACAAGTTTGAGTAGTCATGCTCAGCCGTTAAATTTTCAGAACTGGCACTGGGTTGAACTAAGAAATCGTTATCAGATTCCCAGATTATTGCTAGGGGTACAATTTGATTCGACGTTGAAGTGACGTCTGTTTGCTCATAGCGTAAACCCGCGACTATGTTTAACGGCATATCACCAATATCATAATCCGTACTGATTTGAACAAAAGCAGAGACGATATCTTCTTCAATAAGATTGTCATCGAAGCCATTAATGGGCAAGGTTTCCAGACTGAGGCCATAAAGAGGTCCAATTTCTCTTAATAGTTCGACCGGGTCTCCACCAAATGAAACGCTACCTAGGGCAATCGTTGTTGAACCAGCGGGTAAGGCGATGGCATCTGCACCTTCTACACCTGACATATCATGATCTTCAAAGGCACAAGCAGTACAGCTTTGCTCAAACAGACCTTCTGGAATGTCGCCAGGAAAGTCCACACCCCAACCACCTAACGCTTCACTGGTGGATTCACGGGTTTGTCGCATTTCTGTGGTCAGATAACCCACTCCAAAATCTACTTTGTAATCATCTTTCACCCATTGGCCTTCAAATCGTAATTGGTCAACATCGGTTACTTGATTAGACTTATCGGTTTGGGTGACTTGAGAGCCGACATCAGGTTTATCAAAGATACCGTTATTATTGCCTTTGACTAAATCATCAATGACGATACTTGCTTGCGGAATAGAGCGGGTAAAATCAACCGCCTGCCACCCAGCGTTTGAGCCGGCCATATTGAAGCGGATCGAGTTCTGACCTAGTGGTCCATTACCACCACTTTTAGCTTGTGACGTTGCAACATCAAAGCTTAGGTTTAAAGAATCATTCACCCAAAAATCGGCGTTAAAACCAAAAGACTTTAATTCATCTTTTGTCGCTAAGGCCAGGTTTTGGAAGAAGAAGTCTTTGCCACCTTCAATGTCCTCAGAAAATTTAACCGGGGTAGAGACCACTGGGTTACCATCAAACTCTACGCTGTTGAATTGCTGCGAAAACCAAATACCATCAATTAATGAACGAGAATTTTGCTCGTTTTTTGCGTAAGTTACATCAGCCGTTAAGGTTAAATTATCCATCGGTTCAAATTGTACCGTTAACATGGCGTTAGTACGTTCACGATCATCCTGGTTGGTACCTAAACCAATGTTAGACGGGATAGCAACAATTTGACCAACGTTTGGCGGGTTTATAACATCAACGCCAGGTGCAGTGAACGTGTCGATATCGCTTTCTGCCCATTCTCGCAATTGAAACTGTTCCACACTCGCATGGCGGCTACCCGAGTCGCGTTCCTGGTAAGAGCCAAAGAGTGAGATACCGAAATTTCCTTCGTCATTTACCCAGTTTGTCAAACCACTTATTTCTGGGGTGACACCATCACCACTTTCATCTTTGACCGCTTTAAGACCAACAGAAGCCCGGTTTTTGCCCGCGGCTAACGGTTTAAGGGTATTGATGTTTACCGTTGCACCTATACCACCTGAAGGAATGGCAGCTTGACCTGTTTTGTACACTTCGATACCGCTAACACCTTCAGACGCAATATTTGAAAAATCAAATGAACGACTCGAACCTGATGATCCTTTATCTTGTGGGTTACCGGTAATGGTGGATACGTTAGCAGCCGGCATTTGACGACCATTTAAGGTGATCAGGTTAAAGTTGCCGCCAAAACCACGCACGGTGACTTCAGAACCCTCACCATTCACACGGTTAATGGATACACCTGTAATACGTTGTAAAGATTCTGCGAGATTAGTATCAGGGAATTTACCCATATCTACTGCAGAAATAGCGTCAACCACACCTGATGATTGACGTTTAATGTTCATTGATTGAGACAAGCTGCCCCGCACGCCCTTAACCTGGATCACCTCTGTGTTATCCGTAGCTTCCTGCGCCATCGCGGGCAGGACAACTGCGCTGCCGAGCAATAATGCGATACTCTGGGTGAGGAGCGATCGAGTAAACTTTTTTTGTGTTTTCATAATCATGTGCCCTTAGTGTGTTTTATGTGTGTTGGAGAAGTTAACAATGATTTGTAACCGTTTACATTGCTAAACAATCAAAAAATATAGGGTTTTGTTTATAATTGCAACATAAACAGGTAACGTATTTAATATAAATCCAACAGGTATGGTTATAATATTTAACAAATAACCCTCGAATTTCGGTTTAAATGAAAGCGCTTACCCACCGTTAAAGAGTTATTTATAAGTGGCATTTGAGTGATTGAGCTTTAACTTCCAAGGGAAGACACTGACGCCAGAGTATGAAAAACAAGGCATTTGCATAAGATCAATCTAACTGTTCGCAGTAAACATAAGTGTTAAAAAGGCGCTGATATTATCCGCACAAACCCCTCGGCTTTATTTCATTTTATACCTTAGACCCAAAAGACAAGTTTGGGTAATTAGACCCACAGTGATAATGATTTTTTTTACCCCCCCTGTCCGTGAAGCGACTGCCCCGTCGGTAGCAGTTTGATTGGCCGTTGGCTTGTGATTGTTAAATACGCATTTAATGGCAGCGATGATTTGGAGAAACAAAAATTGCGTTTTGGTGTGACATGTTCGGTCCTGATATGTTGATGTCACTAGTGGTGTTTTCGATGGGTACACCTTAGCTATCAGGGGATTGGAAGCTAGGCAAAACTTCGATCTGTTAAAATGGTTTCAGCAATTGGGTATCAAAAAGCTAAACACAATGTCCGGATTTTTGGTTTTCAATGTCTCAACAGTTAATAGGCATTGTTGTTGATGAGAAATCATCCGTCATTCCTATTAGTTTTCACAAGTACAAGCAAACTGTAAACCTTACATAGAGATGAGTCATTTCTATTGCTCTTAAGATCATATAAGTGGCTATAGGGATCACCTGCTTTTCATCGATTGTGTCATTTTGCACTTTGCTGTATTAGCAAAAGTAGGTAGGGTGGGGCAAAGGAAAATAATAACAGGTGTGGGAATGGGTATGTTGAGGTGGAGTGCGTTGATTTTTGCAATCATTTTTTGTGTCTGTATTGTTCGGGCCGAGGAGCTGGAGAAACCTAAAAACATTAGCCAGTTTACGCAGGATATGCAGCATACAGCGGGTTTTTTCGATTTTTATTATGATCCCCACCAAGACAAACTTTATTTGCGGGTGGATAGTTTTAACCAGCCATTTTTGTTTCAAAGTAGCTTGCCCCAAGGCATTGGTTCCAATGACATAGGACTCGATCGCGGTCAGCTGGGTGATACCCGACTGGTAAAGTTTGAGCGTTACGGCAACAAGGTGATGCTCAAGCAGTTAAACACCCGCTATCGTGCCAGTTCCAGCAACCTCGCCGAGCAGGCCAGTATAGATGAAGCCTTTGCCGATTCAGTCATTGCTGGTCTGCCGGTGGTGGCAAGCAGCAAAGATAGTGTGCTGGTGGATTACACCGCATTTTTGTTGTCTGATATACATCATATTGCATCGACGTTAAGCGATAGCCAGCAAGGCACAGGGCAATCGCATTAAAATATTTGTAGCAGTTTCAGCAAGTAATCATTATCCCAACCTGCCATTTGCCGCTTAATTTTAATACCTACCTTATTATCCTTATCTGACGTTAATAAATTCAAAGATATGTGGCGTAATATTGCCATGTTTTGATCTGCATATCCTTGACGAATTCGACAATGATCCTCGTCAAATGCCATATCTAATCTCCAGTGAAGATTATTCTCTACCCCCCAATGAGCACGTACATAGTGAGCAAATTTCTCTGCATCGTTATGCTTAACGCTACTAATAAAGTATCGCGTTTCTTCTGACCATTCGTTCGCAAGAAACCTTCTTGATTTAACGCTAACAATACTGGCAAGGTGTGGGTGAGTATGATGCTCAGTAAGCCAGTCAATTCGGTTGCAGGAAGTCACTGTTCTTTCTTCAATACGGCCATGCCCTGAATCAATACTCTTATAAGTATTTAACATGCCCTCATAACTTTTAGGGGTATTTTCAAAGAATAAAATCACATCATCATGTAGGGTGCTTTGATTTCCTTTCAGTGCGGTTAAATAATCAGCGCCTTTACTCACGATCAGTTCAGCCGATTTCTTTTGTGTGTTTAATGCATCGGTTGTGATGATACTGCCTGTGATGTCTAAGTTTTTGAGTAGGGAAGGTAAGGCGGTTATTTCATTCGATTTTTCATCAACTTTCACTTGTCCAAGTGCCAGCTGATTATCATGTGACCATGCGCTAACCATATAAATAGCTGATTTATTAGATGACTTATCATGAGAGCGTCGAAGGCATTTACCGTCAATAGCGATCACATCCCCCGTGACATTTTTTACTATCTCTTTGATCCAGCTAGAAAAACAGGTTTGAAATTGCTCAGGATCAATTAAGGAAAAAATACGCCCCAAAGTATCATGAGACGGAATACCATTTTCTAGGGATAAATATTGTTCAAACCACGTGCGTTTAATGTTGGCAAATTTTTCAATGGCAACCCAGCCATCACAGCCACAGATAACGGCACATAGGGTAATAAAAAAGATATCATCTAATTTATGTAATTGTTTTCTTAGAAGACGAGGATCTTCGATGTCTTTGAAATGTTCGATAAGTGTGGGCTTGTATTTGGTCATATTACGTCGCGTAAAGCGAAGTAATAGATCAAATTAGGGGATCTGTGTCAAGCCATTTTTAATGCGATTGCCCTACAGCAAGGCAGCTATGCTATTGACGCCGGGCGTAGCGGTGTTTATTTAAAAAGAAGCATAGCCTTTACCGACAATACCGAGCTTGAAGCCCTGGTTACCTTTACTGGCAGCAAACCAGGTGAGTTTGTGCGCCAGGTTACCCCGGATCCTCTGGCCATTTCGGTGCATCTGCACCATTCGTTGATCCGTCTGCCTGATAATAACTATCAGCCGAGAAAATTTGTGCCCTACTCAGGGTATTGGGCCGTGGAGTATGAAGATTATTCTGTGCCTTTGGATCAAGACATGACCCAACAGTTTATTCCCCGCCATCGTCTTAACAAACGCGATGCCAAAGCTAAAATTAGCCCGGCGAAACAACCCATAATCTATTACCTGGACCCCGGTATCCCAGAACCTGTATTAAGTGCGTTAAAAGAAGGCGCTTCCTGGTGGAATAACGCATTTAATGCCATTGGTTACCAGAACGCATTTCAGGTTAAGGTGTTGCCGCCGGATGTCGACCCCATGGATGTACGTTACAACGTTATCCAGTGGGTGCATCGCGCTACGCGGGGTTGGTCTTACGGCAGCTCGGTGATCGATCCCCGAAGCGGTGAAATTATAAAAGGGCATGTAACCTTGGGTTCCTTACGGGTGCGCCAGGACTATTTGATTGCCCTAGGTTTAACCAGCCCTTTTACCACTGCCAGCCCCGATACCAGTGCGCAACAAGAGCTGGCCTTGGCACGTATTCGGCAACTGGCGGCCCATGAAGTGGGCCATACCCTGGGAATAGCGCATAACTTTGCCGCCAGTGAGTATGGGCGTGGCTCGGTGATGGATTATCCCCATCCTTTGCTTACCCTTAACCAGGGGGAGATCAATCTGGACCAGGCCTATGCTTCCGGCCTGGGGGCTTGGGATGACTATGTGATTGCTTATGGTTATCAGGATTACCCCAATGAGCAGGACGAAAACCTGGCTATTGACCAGCTGGTTCAGCAAGCTCGTGATAAAGGCCTGAGTTATCAGTCTGACCCTGACGCCCGGCCATTAGATGCAGCCAATCCGTCTGGTAGTTTGTGGGATAACGGCAATGATGCCCTAACCGAGCTGCAACATATCAGCGAAGTACGCCGAGTGGCACTGGCGCAATTTGGTATCAACAGTATTCCCTCAGGCGCGCCATTATCGTCACTGGAGGAACGTTTGGCACCTATTTATCTACTGCATCGCTATCAGTTGGACAGGGTGGCCAAGCTGATTGGTGGTGTTAATTATGAATATGAATTAAAAGGGGATTACCCTAAACCCAAGGGGATTAGACCTGTTAGTGGTGACGATCAGATCAAAGCAATTGATGCCCTGCTGTCGACTTTGCAGGAGGACTATTTGCGTTTGCCAGCCAACATAGTACAACTGATCCCCCCTAAGGTGTATGGCAAAAATCGCAGCCGGGAAAGTTTTAAAGGTCGTACAGGTTTAACTTTTGACCCTGTCAGTGCCGCGGAATCTGCGGCGGGTTATAGTTTAAGTTTGCTGCTTAAAGCCCCGCGTCTCAATCGTATGGCGGAACAAAAAGCACAGAACGAAGCCATGCCCGGGGTCAGCGCCGGGATCGCCCGATTATTCAAGCACACCCTTAAACAGGGTTCCAAGGATAAGTCTCAACTCGCGCTACGAGTGGATTATTTGGTAGTGGATTCGGTAGTGAAAAGCTTGGAACAACCGTTGCTTGGGCCAGAGGTCAGGGGAGAAATTCAGTTACAATTGATTGAATTACAGGATTGGCTAGAAAAGAGCAGGCGTCAGCCCCACTACCAAATTATTGCCCGGCAGCTGAATTTATATTGGCAAACAGGTCAGTGGAAGAGCGCATTTACCGCCGCGCCACTTCCGCCAGGCTCGCCTATCTAATTTCAGGCATTGCATAACATTAAGTTAGAGCGGTTAGCTTGTGTTTATGCCTGGTGGGTTTTAATTTGTTCATGTAACCAGATACGTGCTTCGTCCTGACTATCGAAAAATTGAAAGGGCAGGGTGGTTCGCTCGTATATACCACGCCAAAATTGTTGTGACAGGGTTTTATATTGCACATCTAACATCACCACGGCTGTCGCAATCAGATTCATATTTTGGGCGGTCTTTATCGCCTCGACCATCATGCTGGCTGCTTCTGGAGGAAGCAAAGGTTCCCCGCTTAGGATGGTCAAGCTTGCCCAAGGTCGGGTGCATAATTTCTGGCGGAAGCTATCTATTTCACGTTGGTAGCGCAGCACCATTTCCGTATTCGCCGGTCCACTAGCTTTGATCACCAGTAACCCCTGATCGATAAAGATATTCAAGCTACCATGAGCCGGGAAATTTCTATTAACCATCCTATTTACTACCTTGCGTGATCCGAGCTTACCTGCTCATTATTTTTACCTGGGCTTGTACTTGAAAAAAGACTAGCCAGATCAAGCCGTGCTGTTTTTCAGCATGCAGCCAGCGCCGCACAGATTGATTGAGGCCCAGGATGTTTGGTCGAGAACATACTAAACTATACGCCTAATAATTTACCCTTTAAAGCCAAAAAACTTATGTTTGATGATCTCATCCGCTACCCCTTCTGGCAGGGCCTTTTCCCACTCCCCTCGGCCTTTGGTTAATTGCTTTAAAACATTACGTGAGAATATGTTAAATAAGGAAGGATCACTGCTATCTATTCCTTGGATAAAGCCGTTTTCCAGTAGATGACGATATAAAAAGCGTAGATGATCCTGCACTTTGACCGAGGTGAAGTCATTAATTTCGCCACTTTCATCTAACTCAGGGTAAACAAATAAACGGGTATTGTCGGGAAAGAGCTTACCAAAACCTTCCAGAATGCCCCCTTCAACACCGCGATAGGAGTCTTCGTCAAAGATTTGTTTGATATTAACCATACCGACCACTATGCCAATCTGTAACTTGGTATATTGACGGAAATAGGCTCGCAGAGAAAAATAGCGGGTGTAATCTGACACCATCACGTTATAACCCAAGGAATTGAGCAATTGTACTCGCTCGATAATATCCTGACTCGGGACTTTGGCATCATTGCCCTTAGAGTCATTGAGGGAAATCTCGGCTATGGCTATGATATTATCTTTATTGACCCCATCGAGTTTAGCAAAGGCTAATTGCCCTTGTTCGATCATGTCTACATTGAGTTTGGTCACCGGACGAAACGAGCCGCGAATGGTGAGTACGTTTTTTTTGTAGAGCATTTCTGCCGGTACCGCCACTGTGCCGTCTGGCTTGAACATGATCCCCCGGGTTTTCCAGCTTCTGATCAGGTGGATGTTTTGGGCCCGGTTATCTACATCTTCAAAATAGGGACCTTGGAAATCAATAGAATCTATTTCAATGCGATTGGCCTTCATATTGTCGGTCAACGAATCGATGATTTGTTTTGGATTTTCAAAGTAGTAATAAGCGGCGTAAATAAGATTCACACCCAGTACACCCAAGGCCTGTTGCTGGGCTTCGGCGTTATCGTCGAGCATGCGTACATGCACGGTTATATTTGACGGCTTTGCGCCCGGGTACATTTGCACACGTACCCCACACCAGGCATGGCACTCGTTACTGCGATTAAAACTTTTGGCCGCAACGGTGGCAGCGTAGGCGAAGTAGCGTGACGACTTGGACCGACTACTACCGACCCTATCCACAACCAGATCAAACTCTTGTTCCATCATGGAGTTCACTCTAGCTTCGCTCACATAGCGCCTGTCTTCCTGCACACCGTAGATAGCATCCGAGAATTTCATATCATAAGCAGACATGGTTTTGGCGATAGTGCCCGCGGCCGCGCCAGCTAGAAAGAACTGTCTGGCGACCTCTTGACCAGCGCCTATCTCAACGATAGTGCCATATTTTTTTTCATCTAAATTGAGGCGCAAAGCTTTATTGCTGGTGCTGCGTGAACTGATTTGTTTATCCATGATCGCTCCGGCCGGAATGGCTACTTTATGTGGACATTGTAATCGGTTTTGGCTGTGCTCAATAAAACTTTTTTGAATAACTACTTAATAACTATCATTTTTTATATTATTACTGTTTTTTCTCTCCTTGCAGGCTGCGATCCTGATCGGCCAGACCAGCAAATATTTGGCCCAGACGAGCAGTTTATTGGCCCGTGGGGTTTGTTTTTGGGCATAAATGCATTTAATCTGTCAGGAATTCCCGCCCATAATGCATCTAGGGTCCCCCGCCACGTTTAGAAACCGCAGCAGCGTTCCTTTACGTGATTATCTTGCCAAATGCCACATAGTGAGACTCACCTTTATGTTGATCTTTTTTATTTGCCTAAGTCTGTTGATTATAGGATACAAATTTTACAGTCCATTCGTTGAAAAACAGGCGGGTATAGACCCAAAGGCACTCACACCACAAAGCCGCTTCGCCGAAGGCGTCGACTATGTGCCTATTCATCCCGTTAAAGCTTTTCTGATCCAGTTTTTAAACATTGCCGGGGTGGGGCCTATTTTTGGGCCTATTTTGGGCGCACTTTATGGGCCAGTGGCTTTGGTGTGGATAGTGTTGGGTAATGTGTTAGGTGGGGCCGTGCACGACTACTTCTCCGGTGTGATGAGCATTAAAGAAGACGGCAAAAGCCTACCGGAAATCGCCGGGCATTATTACAATGTGGTGTTTAAAGGTTTTATGTTGATATTTACCGCCATGTTGCTGTTTTTTGTTGGGGTGGTGTTTATCATGAGTCCGGCGGGGTTGTTGAGTAACCTGGATTATTTTAAAGACACGTTTTTGGCCAATAATACCTTTTGGGTACTGGTGATTTTAGGTTATTACTTTTTAGCCACCTTGTTGCCAATAGATAAAATCATCACCAAATTTTACCCGGTTTTTGGTTTGTTGATGATAGTAATGACCTCATTTATTGCCATCTCGCTGTTGATTAACGCACCCCACTTGCCCGTTACGGGAGATTTTTTCGCGTATTTTACTGCTGATCATGCCCACGATTTGTTGCAGCCCAATCCCGATGGATTGCCCACCTGGCCACTATTGTTTATCACTATTACGTGCGGGGCCATCAGTGGTTTTCACTCCACTCAGGCGCCGATCATCGCTCGTTGTTTAACCAATGAAAAATATATCCGCCCGGTGTATTACGGCGCTATGGTGTGTGAAGGAGTGGTGGCCTGTGTATGGGCATTAGCAGGCATTGCTGCATTCCCCGATGGTTATGCGGAACTTAAAGCCATGCTCGATTTAGGCGGGCCAGGGTTAGTGGTAAACCATATTGCCAACAGCTATCTGGGCGTGTTTGGCGGCATTATGGCGATCATAGCAGTGGCGGTATTCCCTATTACCTCGGGGGATACGGCGTTTCGTTCACTGCGTTTGACCATGGTCGATGCATTTAATATTCCGCAAAGTTTACGAAACCGCTTGTTATTAGCTGTGCCTATTCTGACCATTGCATATTTTATGACCAAGCTGGATTTCACCGTAATTTGGCGTTATTTCGCCTTTTCCAATATGTTGTTATCCACCAGTGTGTTGTGGCTGGCCACCAAGTACCTGTTCGACCGGGGTACCTTTCATTGGATCGCCAGTATTCCGGCCGTGATAGCCACAGCCGTGACGGTATCGTACATTATGACTGCCGCCATTGGCTTTAATCTGTCTATTGGTTTGGGTCAACCCATTGGTGCAGTAGTGGCGGTTGTGGGCTTGATCATGCTGGTATTAACCCATAACAAACATAAGTCAGCCACAGCTTAATTATGAGTCAATATAGGTGTCTGTCGGAGTAGGGGGTTAGCCGACAAATTCTTGCTGCAAAGTGACATAAGCTAACCTTGGGGTTAGCTTTTTTCATGAGTAAAATTAATCCACCCATACATAAAACAAGCAAAAAAAGGGAGGCCTATGCATCCCTTTGGGGTATTACGAACGAGCTAACTTGCAGCTTAAAACTGATATTTAACGCCCATGTAGCCTGCTGCACCTGAGGTGTTGTAGGCCGCAATGTCTTGATAATCTGCGTCGAAAGCATTTTCGATACGTGCACTAAGGCTGAAGTCTTGATTAACTGTATAACGAGCGCTGACATCAAATACTTCATAACCTTTTAGCTGCATGCCATCGACCGAGTCATGTGATGAACGCACGGTAGCGGCAAGTTTCCAGGTGTCGTTATCATAATACACACTGACATTAGCTGAATTGCGCGGACGGCGACGACGTTGATCCCCCGCGGTATCTTCGGTGTCGTTATAGGTGTAATTAGTTGTGATACCCACCCTATCTGATACAACCAGGCTGGCGATCAGCTCGATGCCTTTTGAGTTACTTTCACCTAAGTCTTGTAAGTAGCCAGAGAAGGTTGCTAAGTCAAAGTAGATGCTGTCTTCAATTTTTTGCTCGAAGTAGGTAGCCTCAAATTGTGAGCCAGATGCCAAGGTGTACGTTAGGCCAAGTTCATAACCTTTAGTGGTTTCTTCTTTTAGGTCAGTTTCAGAGGCTGGGGCATAGGAAAAGGGCCCGCGATTATATTCTATTTCGTACAAGCTCGGAGCTCTGAAACCCGTACCATATGCACCGCGCAGTTTCAGCGCGTTTTCACCCAAGGCCCAGATGTAAGCACTGCTTAAACGATAGCTAGTATGTTCACCAAAATCCTGATTGTCGTCATGGCGCACCCCGGCAGTGATAAACAGGTTGCTGATAACTTGGCTTTGGTATTCAACATAATAACCCCGTTGAATGCGGCTTTTGTCACTACTGGAGAGGTTTTCTTGTTCCCAGTCAACGCCATACACTAAGCGCGAATTTTGATTTAGCTCGGTATTGCCCAGGTATTCCGCGTGTTCAGTAAAACCTTTAGCGTCAAAGCTGAATTGGCCTTGGTTATAGTTATTACGCTCGATGAACATTTTGGATAGGGCAAATTCATGTTGCGTATCACCGTGGGAATAGTCAACACTGGCGCGCACGTTGGTTTGCTCGAAGTCATCTGTACAGTCGTTGCTCGCTGTTGCGCCAAACCCACAGCCATCGAATTCTCCATTGCTGTTGGTATTACGGGCCACAAAGTTGAGTTTTATATTTTTGTTAGCTTGAAATCCGAGGCGAGTATGTAAGGTAGTATTGTCGTAACCATCCGCGTCTTGGATTTCACTGTCTGCAAGCGATGAGTTAAACCCGTCTGTTGCATAATCAGAAGCCGCCACATAATAGTCAAATTTGTCGTTTGAGCCACCAATATCAGCGGCCAAGTTAGTCGCATTATAACGGCCGTATTCTGCAGATAGATGCCCAGATGGCGCACCCATGCCGGTGGCACTTTCAATATTGATTACACCACCGGCATCTGCGCCGTAAACTAAACCTTGGCTACCGCGCAAGATTTCAATGCGCTCAATATTGCTACTTTGAATTTGCCCAAATTTAGGAGAAACCTGCGTTCCTGTAGGGTCTGATACGTCAATGCCATCAATACGAACTAGAGTACGGTAACCTTCTTCACCACGAATGCGTAAGCTGGTGGCCGAGCCTAGGCTGCCACTGTTGGTTACGCTAATGGACGGTTGGGTGCGCAGCACATCGGCAAGATTGCTGTAACCCCGTGCTTCAATGTCGTCACGGGTCATGACGGATACGGATGTGGCGACTTCGCGAATAGGCATGGGCACGCGGCTTGATACCACGACCATACGTTCGATGTTTTTGTCAGTAGTATTGGCTGAATCGGTTTGCTTTGCTGCAGCCTGCGCAATACCAGGGCTGGCGGCCAGGGCAATAGAAATGGCAATAGCCAAGGGTCGATGTTGCATGTGTGTTCCTCAATCTGAAATAAGTTAACGATCGAAGGAGGGAAAAAATGCGAAAAACCTGGCAAACGCGCACTGTTTGGTTTTCGACTGGCGCCGAAAGTGTACCTAACAGACAATTTGATTGAGTGTGCATTCTAATGAAGCCCTCCGCTTCATTCGTAAATAACTACTTCATAGGCCGGTGTCGGGCTAACATACTAAAGTATGCGTACCGTTGCGGGGGCAGCGATGGATTAGCCCAGACATACCGTAACTTGTCTGGCGATACCACACTTCCCGTTTACCCTGTCCCAGTTGAATTGGCTCACAACCGACAGGCACCTAGAATAGCGGCGCAGACCATACAAATAGTTACTGATAAAGTCAATGCATTCGGTGCACAGCGCCCTTGTTAATGCAGAATAACTAAGACTTTTTTGATTGGCCTTATGCGTCTTTATGTATTGCGTTAAATATTGTCTTGTTTTTACCATTTCACTTAAGGCTTACTGGCCATTATTTTACAGTGCCCCCCTTTTAAACGTTGCTTAATAAAGTTTAAAAGCACCTTAATTCTATTAGGCAGGTAGTGCTTGTCTGGGTACAAAGCCCATATTCCTTCTTTAGTCATCTGGTAACCCTGAAGTACCGCCAGCAACTCACCTGATTCAATGTAGGGCTGCACGTAGTAATCAGGCAGTTGAATCAACCCAATATGTTTAAGGGCCGCTTTGACTAGGCTGTGGCCGCTGTTGCAGCGTAAACGCCCGCTAACCTGTATATTTTCACTCTTACCCTTATGTAAAAAACGCCAGCTATCGGCGCTGCCCACTAAGCAGTTATGCCCGTCTAAATGGTCGAGGCGTAGGGGCTTTGTGTGCAGGGAAAAGTATTCTGGGGTCGCGCAAACGATGAGCTTACGCGAACTGAGTTTTCGGGCAATCAGATTAGAATCCGTTAAATGACCGAGGCGAATGGCAAAATCGTACCCTTCATAGAGTAAATCCGCCCGCTGATTACTTAAATCAACCCGCACATTTATCTCTGGATAGGCCAGTAAAAAGTCATTTACGATAGGCATGATCACTTCTTCACCGTAGGTGATGGGCGCAGTTAAACGCACATCGCCTTTTGGGGTGTCATGAAAGTTAGATACTAATTTCTCAGCGTCGGCCAGGTTGTCTAACACTCTGCGGCACTGCTGATAATACACTTCACCGCTCTCGCTTAAGGCGACTTTGCGGGTACTGCGATGAAAGAGCTTTATTTTCAGGCGGGCTTCAAGGGCGCTAACTTGACGGCTGATATGTGCTACCGAGGTGGAGAGTTGTTTTGAGGCAGCGGTAAAACTTTGGGTTTCGGCCACAGCAACAAATTCAGATACACCTTGCCAAATGCGCATTATTACCTCTGTGTAATTATATTTTTCAAATTAAGCGATTATCACACTCAATGTAAATGTATAACATGGTCCGTACAAATATATTCCACTGAATGTATGCATTCTTAATAACTTAGCGCTCGCGAGCAGCGCCAATGAGGTAACCATGAGCACAGGATTTATCAAATCAAAAGCCGCCGTTGCGTGGGCGGCAAACCAACCTTTATCAATTGAAGAGATTGACGTAATGCTGCCGAAAAAAGGTGAAGTACTGGTGCGCATAGTGGCAACCGGCGTGTGTCACACCGATGCTTTTACTTTGTCCGGTGATGATCCTGAAGGGATCTTCCCTGTGGTGCTCGGTCATGAAGGTGGCGGTATTGTTAAGCAGGTAGGTGAAGGTGTAACCAGCCTTGCCGTGGGCGATCACGTTATTCCTTTGTATACCCCCGAGTGCGGTGAGTGCAAATTTTGTTTGTCGGGCAAGACGAACTTGTGCCAAAAAATCCGCGAAACCCAGGGCAAAGGGTTGATGCCAGATGGCACAACGCGTTTTTACAAAGACGGTCAGCCTATTTTTCACTATATGGGCTGTTCGACCTTTTCTGAATACACGGTATTGCCCGAAATTTCATTGGCAAAAGTGAATCCTCAAGCGCCTCTTGAAGAAGTCTGTTTACTTGGCTGCGGCGTGACCACCGGTATGGGTGCTGTAATGAACACCGCAAAAGTTGAAGCCGGTGCTAGCGTTGCTATATTTGGTTTAGGAGGGATTGGGTTATCGGCCATTATCGGTGCTGTAATGGCAGGGGCCAGTCGTATCATTGCGATTGACATTAACGAAGGTAAATTCGAGCTCGCCAAAAAATTAGGCGCTACCGAATGCATTAATCCAAAAGACTATGACAAGCCGATTCAAGACGTAATTGTCGAGTTAACGGATGGCGGTGTGGATTACTCATTTGAATGTATCGGTAACGTCAACACCATGCGTTCGGCATTAGAGTGCTGCCACAAGGGCTGGGGCGAATCTGTGGTCATCGGTGTTGCTGGGGCAGGGCAAGAAATTTCAACTCGCCCGTTCCAGTTAGTCACCGGTCGCGTATGGCGTGGGTCAGCCTTTGGTGGTGTAAAAGGACGCAGCGAATTGCCTGATTACGTAGAGCGTTACTTAGCCGGAGAATTTGCCTTAAACGACTTTATTACCCACAAAATGCCGTTAGAAGATATCAACAGCGCGTTTGATTTGATGCACAGCGGCGAAAGCATTCGTACCGTGGTGAATTTTAAATAAGCCCTAGCGCCCACGGTTACACTTATAAAAAGCATCGCCTAGCGATGCTTTTTACGTTTTGTGACTGTTGAAAGCTATAAACCTAGTTCTGATAACCCCGGGTGGTCGTCTGGCCGGCGGCCTTGTGGCCAGTGAAACTTGCGCTCCGATTCTTCGATGGGAAGATCGTTGATGCAAGCGAAGCGATTTTTCATCAAACCGTTTTCATCAAATTCCCAATTTTCATTACCATATGAGCGAAACCAGTTGCCGCTGTCGTCATGCCATTCGTAGGCGTAACGCACGGCAATGCGATTGTCGGTGAAGGCCCAAAGCTCTTTTATTAGGCGATATTCTAATTCCTTTTGCCACTTTGCTGCTAAAAAAACTGCGGCTTCTTCGCGGTTAGTAATAAAGGTGCTGCGGTTACGCCACTGGGTATCCACAGTGTAGGCAAGGGATACTTTTTCAGGGTTGCGGCTATTCCAACCATCTTCGGCCAGGCGTACTTTTTCTTTGGCGCTTTGTTCGCTAAAGGGTGGTAATGGTGGACGTGTACTCATGATTAATCCTCTTGATGGTATTCGTTTGCGGAGCAGGGACCGGGGCAGTTCCCGTTTTCCTGTTAATAATGGGTATTACAAGGCAACGCGTATTGTATTGGTATTTTTAGCGGGTACTGCGCAGCAGATCAATACCTCTGAGTCAGCTATAGCTGCACTTGGAGTCGTGCGATAGGTCACCGAGCCCGACTCTAGTTTGACTGCACACGCGCCACATTCGCCACTTCTACAGCTAAATTCTGGAAATAAACCGTGTGCTTCTGCTAACTCAAGAATACTGGCGTCACCTTTATTCCATGATTGTTCAAAATTAGCTTGAGTGAATTTTATAATAGCGTGCTCTGCTTCATTCGCTGCTTGGTTATGAACACTATTTTTTGGGTTCGCCGTTAGTGCGTTTTGTTCTTTCATGGTCTTTTGCGCATCAGATGAAAGGCGCTGTAATGTCGACGGGCCGAATGTTTCAGCATTGATTCTATTATCTGCTACCCCAAGGGCGATAAGTAAGTCGTATATGCTTTGCATAAATCCTTGGGGGCCGCATAGGTAAAAGTCGCAGGTAGTATGCTCGTGCTGTGAATCGAGTATTTGACAAAGGAAGTCTACATCGATGCGTCCTTGGGTCTCATAATCAAACCCCGGTTGAGCCGCTTGTGAAATGCTGCTAAGCACAGAGTAATATTTGATCTGCTGGTTGCTTTTACTTTCCAAAGCTCTGAATGTTTTACTAAAAGCACGTTGCTCAGTATTCTTGGCTGAATGAATAATGGTAATTGGGCGGGTGCGTAGGCCTTCATTGAATGCGTCTTGCGCCATGGCAATCATAGGCGTGATACCCACCCCTGCGCCGATAAGCACAGCAGGGCGCTTGGCACTATTATCGATAAAAAACTCACCCCGTGGTGCTTTGATATCTATCAGACTGCCAGTGAGTATGCTGTCATGTAATGCCCTTGATACTAAGCCCTTGTCTTCACGCTTAACCGATATACGATAGTGATCTGCTCCTGGCGCTGATGAAACCGTGTAGTTGCGTATCTTTTGCTTTCGTTCTGGCTCGGTGGGCAGGCGCAGCGTTAAATACTGCCCGGCTTTAAAGGGCAATACGGAAGCTGTGCTATTGGGTTGTAGGTAAAAAGAGCGGATCGTGCTGCTTTCATCTTCAATTTTACTTACCTTGAATGATTGCCAGCTATTGCGCAAAGCCTCGGCTTTTAGCACAGCATCAGCTTTTGCCCAGGTGCCAGTGTTTGATGTATTGGGAGAATAATCGTTAAAGCTGGCGCGAAACGGCAGAGCGCTCCTAAGACGTATGCCTTGTGTCAGGGTGAATTGCCAGCCTCGCTCGGCCCCTTGAAAGGCACTAACTCGAGGATCGTCTTCCGGTAAAATCGCTACCGTTCCGGTTAGCATAATCACGTCGCCGGTGGTGAAATCAGCAAACATCAATCCTGCTTTTGGGTTTATGACGAAGTTACCCATGGTATTGAAGAAGTTATTACCAGAGAAATCGGGGATCGTCAGTGTATCGCCTGTAGCATTTTCAGTGTTTACAGCAACGAAACCCGGCATGCCGCCGCGATGGGATACATCAACCCCAGATGTTGGCGTCTTGTTTTTAGTAGCAAATTTGCCTGCTGAGCTGGCAACAAAGAACGTATCGGCTTGGCTGATAAGTATTTTGGCCTGCGTATCCAAACGGATAAAGTGCTCCGCTTGTGGTGCATTGAACGCCACTTCTGGCGAGCGGATAAACCTAATATCACGGGTTTGAATATATTGCGGACAGTTACCAAAAGATTGCTCTACATCAAGGGATATCTGTTGTTCTGATATGCCGCTGACTTTGGCATTAACACGATTTCGACGTCGTGTTGGCACTTCGATACCCAGCAAACCAAGGCGTGAGCCAATAGCGAGTGATGTTTGAAGTGGATCGCCCTTTAACATATACGTTTTTATGGTTAATTCGGTTGGGGTGGGTGACTGCACAAAACCCGGCAAACCAGGCAATATAGACGCCCACAGTTGATCGTCTGCATCAGCGCTGCCCACAAGCATAAAAGGTAGCTGATTAAAAAACTTCCGGTGTTGATCTGGCATAAATGAGCGGATCACACGGCGACCAATCATATCCATTTGTTCAAGTTTACCGGCACGAGTTTGCATCTGCCGTTCACCTATATGGAAAGGGGGGTCGTTATCATTGGGGAGCATCATTTTCTCCGGTGCAGTAAAAAGCGGCGTTACACCCTTAGTTGATAAATGTGCGGGCTAAGTTCTTTAGCCCCCAACGGCGGGTCAAAACTATTAAACGCGTTTAAGCAAGCAAACCGGCTTTGGTACTTGCCATGGGTTTAAAGCCATCTAGCGCTTCAATATTGGCTAAAAAGCGACGCACATTTGGGTAAGGTTCCAAGGACACATTGCCCTCTGGTGCGTGGGCCGTGTAGGTATAAATGGCAACATCGGCAATGGAGACACTATCGCCAACCAAGAAGTTGCGACCAGTTAAATGGGCCTCAAGCTTAGCCAATACTTTGGTTGAAATCGCCTGAGCAAAATCGGCATCTAAGGGGGCGTTAAACACGGTTATAAGGCGTGCAGCACAAGGACCAAAAGCAATCTCTCCCGCTGCTAAGCTTAAAAATTTCTGGACTTGCGCTTCTTGCACGGCATCTGTGGGTAAAAATGCCGGGGCATATTTACGAGCGAGGTACACCAAGATGGCATTTGAGTCTGAGATGACAATGTCACCATCTTCAAGCACCGGCACTTGGCCTGCAGGGTTTAATGTCAGAAATGGTGTTTGTTTGTGTTCACCGCCAGGTAAGTCAACATTGATAACTTCATGGGCGATGCCCGCTAAGTTAGCAAAAAGTTCTACACGCTGAGCGTGGCCTGATAATGGGAATGAGTGAATTCGGATGGCATTTGACATGGTATGACCTTTCCATAGTTGTGTTGCACGTTTTGTTGGTTGCCTTGATAGACATGGCTTCATTTTTTGCAGCGGGTTATTTAACTCGCTTACGTTGAACAAATAATAGACGCAGGTTGTTCTATGAACAATATGTTGATTTAAAGAATAACTATGTACACTACGTACATTATAAAATGGTTTGAAACAAACGGGATATATGCATGGACACCCTAGATGGCATGCGCACCTTCGTGGCTGTAGCGCGACAAGAATCCTTTACCGGCGGGGCCAAGCAACTTGGAATAAGCACCAAGTTAGCCAGCAAATACATTGGTCAGTTGGAGAAAAAGCATACGGCGTTATTTTTTCACCGCACCACAAGAAGCGTGACACTTACCGAAACCGGACGTGCCTATTTTGAACGTTGCGTGCCGTTGCTGGAGCAGTTTGATGAATTAGAGGATGTGATCCAGCATCGCCAGGCATCGCTGGCGGGCATAATACGCTTAACGGCGCCCACGGCGTTTGGCAGCACCAAGCTGGTGGACGCTCTTGAGCCATTTTTACATCAGCATGCAAACATTAGTGTAGAGCTAAATTTGTCTGATCAGCGAGTGGCAATTATCGATGAAGGTGTAGATGTAGCAGTGCGTTTCGGTCAGTTGCAAGACTCGACGCTAATTGCCAAAAAGCTCATGAGCATGCCCATAGTGGTGTTCGCTTCACCAGCATATTTGGCGCGCCACGGGAAACCGGCCCATCCAAGTGCGTTGGCTACTCATAACTGCTTATTGCAAAAGTCTCAAATTGATCCTGAAAATTGGAAATTCAAAGTGGATGGTCAACCTTTGGTAGTCAATGTGCATGGGACATTTGCGTCTAACTCCCCAAGAGCTGTGGCGCAAATGGCTGCGCAAGGTTTAGGTATCGGCATGGGGCCAATGTATGTCACCGAACCTTATCTAAAAGATGGCAGTTTGCAGTTGTTGTTTGAAGAGCACGAAGCCAATGAATTCATTTTGAATGCCGTGTATGCATCCAATCGGCATTTACCTGCCCGCATCCGGGCGCTGCTAGATCATTTGGCCATGACCTTTAGTCAGTACCGCAGAGTAAGCGCTTAATTGACAAGGTGTGTAGCGCATTCTCTAGTCGTTTTAACCCTACTTCGTGAGGAATACCAAAGCGCAGGGCGTTTTTCTCATCGCATAAGCGTACGTATATACCTTGGTGGCACAGGGCATCGAATAATGCTGGAGCGTGTGGGGTGAATACGGTTTTAAATAAACTGGTTCCTCGAACGGGATTTTCAAACACCCGAGTTAACACGCCATGCAGGGCGTTACTTAAGCGATTAAGCACGGTACCTTGCTCCTGCTGCCAGTATATATCCGTTAAGGCTTGTATACCCACAAACTGCGCAGGGCCGCTGACTGACCATGGGCCTAGGGCACGTGCAATGGGCGTTAGCCAAAAGTCACTGGCAATGACAAACCCCAGTCGTATGCCGGCTAAACCAAAAAACTTTCCCACTGAGCGTAAGATGATCAGCGAGTCTCTACTGTTATCGTTATTAACCGAGCCGCCTTCACTGCCTAGCAATGGCGCCATTGAATGTTCAGGCGTGGCGTCCATGAAGGCCTCATCAATAATTAATAAGCCTTTTTGGGCGTTAACCTTGGCCAGCAAGACAGAGACTTGCGCTGTTGTGTGTAGTTCGCCTGTAGGGTTATTGGGGTTGATCAGAAGGACAATATCGCCCTGTTCAATCAGGTTCAGGTCGGAGCTGTCTAGGTAATCAAGGGTGCGGTAATGTGCGTTTTTCCATGCTTTTCTATGTTCTTGGTATCCGACAGTGGGTAGCCATACCCGAGCTTGTTTAAAACCCCGTTGTCGGCATAGCTGAGGTAGTAGTTGAATAACACTTTGACTACCTGCGGTGGCGAGCAAGTCTGCCGTCTTGTAATAGTCACGAGCAGCGTCGAGTATGGCAGGGCTTGTTTCGGGTAAACGCTGCCAGCACGCTGACGGTAATATGCCAACAGGATAGCCGACTGGAGCGATGCCGGTTGACAGGTCTAACCAATTTTCCAGTGGAATGGCATAGTGTTTGGCAATCGTGGATAGCTGCCCCCCGTGCGTTAAGGTGTGTGACATAAACTTACCCTTTAAAAATACTTAGAAACTATGATGATAAAGGCATCAAAGATGACTCCCGCGACGATCACGGCCAAAGCAAATAGCCAACTACTGCGTTGTATGAGCTTCACGCTTGATGGAATATCCTGCTGCTGTACTGGGCGACCTTGGCCTAATACCGGGCTATTGATGGTTTTACCCTGGTAACGTGAAGGACCGCCAATGCGAAACCCCAGCACGCTCGCGCCTGTGGCCATGCACAATCCGCCATTTTTGCTTTTATAGCGGCAAGCTTGTTGCCATGAATAGTGCAAAAGGTGATAGAAAAACAATGGCGAGTGTTTGTGCGGCGCCTGCAGCGCGTATAACACTGAGGTGCAATAAGCGCTAAGGCAGCCCAAATAATCATCGGCGCGGGCGGCCCACCAACCAAAATATAGAAAGCGCGGGCTTTTGTAACCCCACATGGCATCAAGTGTATTGACGAGGCGATGCAGTACCACCAAAGGCGCACCGCCAATCACAAAGTAAAATAGGCTGGCAATTACGGCATCGTGGCCGTTTTCTAATACGGACTCTACCGTGGCGCGGCTCATGCCCTGAGGAGATAATTCAGCGGTTTCACGGCTTACCATGTAGCCAGTAAAATACCGAGCACGGCATAAATTGCCTTGCTGCAGCGGGTAATATATTTGCATGGCATGCAGCTTAAGGCTCTGCAGGCCAATGGCTAAATATAGAATGAGGCTATTGAGCAACCACCAAATGGGTGCGCTCCTGTCGATAAAATACAAAGTCAGGGGAAGGGGCAATACCAATATTGCCCAGCAGACACAGCCTGTTATCCGGGCGATTCGGGCCGAGCGAGCTTTTAACGCCAATGGAGTATAACAATTGCTTTTGTGTTCAAGCCAGTTGGCTAAATGGCCAAAGCCAACCAGTGGGTGAAAGCGCCGCGGTTCAGCAAAAACGCGGTCGAGGAGCAGGGCAAACGCCAGTTGTAGACCAATCAGCCAAAGCTCAGTCAAGTAGACCTGCCCATTGTAACTGCTCATTATCAGGCTGGTAATTTAGCTGCATTCCCTGGGCATTACTTAAGGCCAGTGGCGTTATAAATAGACTCATTAAGCAGGCTAGCGCATCACCGTGACTAATAATAAGAATATTCAAGCCAGTGAATTGCTGTGCTAATTGCAATAACCCGTGCAACATACGTTTTTGCACCGTTTGAGTGGTTTCACCATGTGTGCCGGCGGGAATATTAGTTTGTTGATAACAAAATTGCTGGTAGGTCGTAAACTCGGGCAAATTTCCCAAAGCTTGGCCTTGCCAGTCACCTAAGTGGCGCTCGGCGAAGTCACTTACGGCGCTGTGTTCAACTGCCAGTTTTTGGGCACAGATCTCGCCGGTTTGCACGGCGCGGCCTAAGTGTGAACTGACCACGTGCTGAATATTCCAATTTTGCGCCTTGCTCGCCAATACGAGTGCTTGTTCTTCCCCAAGTGAGGTGAGTGGGCTTTCAGACTGGCCTTGCAGCACGCCCTTGGCATTAGATAAGCTTTGGCCGTGGCGACATAAATAGAACTGCGTGGGGGCATGAGTGTTTTGCATTATCGACTATCGATTATCGACTACGACTATTTGGTCGACGACGAACGCTGGTAAAATTGCCGCGCGCGGTCAATTTGTTCACACATCAGGGTCACTTCATCCAGCATACGGCTGGTCATGCGGTGCACTTTGTCGGCATCTGGATGAAAGATAAAGTTATTTTTAGCCGCGGGAATATGTTGCCACTGGACCCAGTCTAACAAATCAGGGCTGTCGGCAGCATGTTTAGTTGGCTGAATAACCACCTGAGGCAGGGTCACTAACACTTGCTCTAACCCGACCGACGGGTAGTCATCCTGAGCATGCATAAACGGATTTTCTCCGCCACAAAGCGCAATTTGCTGCTGTGGCCAGGCTTCTTGGGCGACGGTACGTAACGGCCGCGACCACAGTTCGTAAAAGGCTCTAACCGGTGTAGCATGGGCGTAATGCTGCTCTAAAGTATTGAGTTTGCTTAAATACACTGCTGCGGCAGTGTTGGCGGCTTTTTCGCGCCCGGTTAATTCGCCCAGCCAAATCAATTCCTTGGCCACATCCTCGAGCTTGCGTGGCTTTGAATACACCACATTGAGCTGGTATTTCTGCAAACGGGCCAGATCCGCCATGGGATTTCCGGTTTGCCAGGCAATAATTAGGTCTGGCTGTAACTGCACGATTTTTTCAATTTGTAGGCGGGCATAGTTGCCTATTTGCAGAATTTTTTGAGCGGCTTGTGGATAATCGGCATGGGCAGTGGTGGCAATAATTTGCTGCCCTGCACCTATCTCAAACAAGGATTCAACGATATGCGGCGCTAATGCCACAATGCGCAGTTTTTGCCGATCTTGTTGACTCAGTTTACGTATTTCATCAATGTTAGCCACAGATGTACTATCGTTTTCAGCACCGAAGCTGTTAAATGTGTGTATTACGCCGAGCACCAGCATGATGGCCAAAATATATTTTGCCATTACCAATCAATACCTTTTTGCGCTTTTATGCCGTTTTCAAATGCGTGTTTAATGGGGCGTACTTCACTTACCGTATCGGCCAACTCAATGACTGCGCGATGACAAGCCCGGCCGGTGATCACCACGTGCTGGTGCGCTGGGCGATTGGCCAAAGCATTTAAAACCTCGTCTAATTCAAGGTACTTATAGGTCAGCATGTAGGTAATTTCATCAAGCAAAAGCAAATTGATAGACGGATCCTGCAAACAGATTTTACTGAACGTCCAGGCTTTTTGCGCCGCGGCGATATCGGTTTGTTTGTCTTGGGTCTCCCAGGTAAAACCTGTACCCATCACATGAAACTCGACGCCGAGTTTTTCCAGTAAATCGCGCTCACCACAAGGCCAAGTACCTTTAACATATTGTACTACGGTTGCTTTTAAACCGTGGCCCACGGCGCGGGCGACTGTGCCAAAACCCGAGGTGGATTTACCTTTACCGTTACCGGTCAGCACAATCAATACGCCTTTTTCAGCTTGGGCATTGGCAATACGCTCATCAACTTTGCTTTTTTGTTGTTGCATACGTGCCTTGTGACGGGCGTTATCATCTTTTTTATCTGACATGGTTTATTCTTCTATTGCAGTGATAAATTGATTACGGATGAATGTTTCGATCTGGTTCCAGTCTAAATATTGCTGGCAGACTTGGGCTAAACGAGTTATTTCGCGCTCTTGCTGCTGAGCATAATCTTCGGCTAAGTCTGTTTCAGCGCCTGCCCAGTGGAGTATTTGTTGCAAGGCTGCTGGGCAGTCAAACAACCCGTGTAAATAACTGCCGGCCACTTGATTGTCAACGCTGATGCAACCTTCGTTTTGCCCATCATGCAAACGAATTAATGGTTTGGTACCTTCGGCATACGTGCTGTGACCCACATGGATTTGATAGCCTATTATGGGGGTTTTTGTAGCGGTAATTAATAATTCGCCTTGGCTATGGGTAAGATGCTTCTGCGGACGTAATTCGGTGTTAATAGGCAAGTAGCCTAAACCTTGGCTAATACCTGGCAGATCTTCAATACCCAGTGGATCGGCAATGGTATTGCCTAACATTTGATAACCCCCACAAATACCCAATACTTTTCCGCCATAACGCAGGTGACGCGCTAAGTCTCTGTTCCACTGCATCTGTCTGAGCAAGGCCAGATCGGCGCGTACATTTTTACTGCCGGGTAAAATGATCAGATCTACTGGGGGAATAGGCGATCCTTGTCGCACAAAAACCAATTCAACTTGAGGCTGCACCCGCAGCATATCGAAATCAGTATGGTTGCTGATGCGTTTGAATACTGGCACGGCAATGCGTAAACGTATTTGCGCTGGATCCAGGATCTGGTCTGCTTGTATTGCATCTTCAGCAGCCAGTTGCAGGTTGTGGATATAAGGCAAAACCCCAAGCACGGGTTTGTTTGTGCGCTGTTCTAACCAGGTTAAGCCTGACTCGAGTAGCTTGATATCGCCGCGAAATTTGTTGATCACAAACCCGACCACCCGGTTTTGCTCAGAGGGCGATAATAACTCAAGTGTGCCCACAAGCTGGGCAAACACCCCACCGCGATCGATATCCGCCACGATGATCACCGGGCAATCAACCGCTTCGGCAAAACCCATATTGGCAATATCCCCTTCGCGCAAATTTATTTCCGCCGGGCTACCCGCCCCTTCAACCACTACTACCTCAAACTCAGTACTTAAGTACTGGTGTGAAGCCAGCACGGCTTGCATTGCCACTTTTTTGTAGTCATGGTATTGCTTGGCTTGCATATCAGATATGGCTTTGCCGTGAATAATCACCTGGGCGCCGGTGTCTGAACTGGGTTTAAGCAAAACGGGATTCATGTGAACGCTGGGCGCTACACATGCAGCTTGGGCTTGCACCGCTTGAGCACGGCCTATTTCGCCACCATCTTGGGTGACGGCGCTGTTAAGTGCCATATTTTGTGGTTTAAAAGGGGCAACGCGGTAGCCCATATTTTTGAGGCAGCGACAAAAACCCGCTACCAACATACTTTTACCCGCATCTGAGGTGGTACCTTGGATCATTATGGTGGCGCATGTTTTATTAGCAGTTTGGGCGTATCTGTTTACCGTCTCAGTACTTGTTTGAAGTGCAGCTTGCTTCACTAGTAAGGGCTCCCATCAAACGCTGGTCTGCCGATAAATTCTACCCGGGGTTTTGCCTCGGGGTGATCAGCCACAGTAATACGGGTAAGACTGGCGTAATCGATATTCAACTGGCGATACCAAGCGCCATTTTTCCAGTCTACAGGCAGTACTTGGGCGAGGATTTGCCGAATAACCCCCCCATGACAAATGATCAGGTTGTTTTGCCCTTTGTGCTCATTTAGTAAACGTTGCCAAACCTTGGCCACACGAGAATGAAAGGCTTGTAAAGGCTCGCCTTGAGGTAAGGTGTGTGTATAGGGTTGCTCCCAGAAGGCATTCAGTTGTAACCACTGGGCGCTGAGTTCATCAAATGCAATGCCATCA
Source organism: Paraglaciecola sp. IT1134 (assembly GCF_058068185.1). Lineage (NCBI taxonomy): Bacteria > Pseudomonadati > Pseudomonadota > Gammaproteobacteria > Alteromonadales > Alteromonadaceae > Paraglaciecola > Paraglaciecola sp. IT1134. Next base: position 1,272,145 of record NZ_CM176486.1, read on the forward strand.
TAATCGCCAAAATCACACTCTTGCAAATCGTTCTCAACTTGAACAGGCAGCTTTAACTGTTGGGCTAACTTATCGGCAAAAGCACCACAGCGGATCAAGGGTGAGGTGACGATATTGTCTGGCAGGGCAGTGTAAATGAGCTGTGTTTGCATGTTTTGCCAGCCTTGTTTACTCAGCGCTATATCCGTTTTGCCATTTAGGGCCGCGGGGCCAGTGACTTGACCGTGGCGCAGCAGATTAAATACGCTGGGAGAAGATGTCGACATCTAACGTGGCCTTTTTAGTGGCAGAGGTAAACCGGCCGCCACAAAGGTTACATGATCAGCGCAGCTAGCTATGGCTTGGTTTAACCAACCTGCTTGGTCGACAAATTGACGAGTAAGCTCACCCACAGGAATAATGCCTAATCCTACTTCGTTGGCGACCAGGAAGATATCCGCTGAACTGGTGGTTAATGCGGCGCTAAGATCCGTAAACAAAAGACTAAAATCTTGTTGTGCAGACTGATAAAGCTGGTTGTTTAACCACAAGGTCAGGCAGTCTATCAGTAGGATAGGGCCGTCATTGTGGCGTACAAATTCTGCTAATTGTAAGGGCACTTCTGCCAGCCCCCATTCTACTGGGCGCTCTTGTTGGTGGCGAGTAATGCGCCTGCTCATTTCAGTATCCGTTGCAGTGGCGGTGGCCACATACGTGACATTTTGCTTTTTAATGCGGCTTAGCGCCAAGGCTTGTTGCACAGCAAAGTTAGATTTGCCCGAGCGGGCACCGCCGAGTATTAGATGTAACATGGTAATAGTCTTTTCATAATGGGATGAGTTGCGCAGTGTCAGCTGTGGTGCGGGGTGCAAACATGGCTAACAACAGCAGGTAAATAAGTAATTCTTGGCATTGCTGGGCGAAACCTAAACAGTCACCGGTATAGCCGCCGATATGTTTGTTGAACCAGAGTTTAAGTGCAAAACGTAATAATACGCAGCCGAGCAACAGCAGCAGTGCCGTTTTCACGGGGATAAATACCAGGGCAAAGGCGCTGCTAATCATTAGCCACAGCAACGACTTTTTTGTAAAGGGCTTCGCTAAGGCTTGGCTTTTACCACTGTCTTGTTCGCCAGAGGGACGGTTAATACGGGCATAAGCCAGGTGCTGAACATGGGAAATAGCCAGGCCCCGGGATAGGGGATACGCAATACATAGGCTTAACAATAAATGATTTTGCTGGGCTAAGGCACTCAATAAAATGAACTTTGTCAGCAGAGTCGTCACCAACGCACAGGTACCGTAGGTGCCTAATTGACTGTCTTTCATTATGCTCAATTTACGCGCACGACCAGTTGCGCCCCAAAAACCATCACAAGTGTCGGCAAGGCCGTCTTCATGTAGCGCTCCGGTGAGTAATAAACTCAGGATCAGCAATAAACATAAGCTGGGTGCACTGCCAATATGTGCTGATAACAGCCAATGAAAACCACTTAACAGCAAGGCTAATAACCACCCGACGATAGCAAAGTGCTGACCCGCCTGGTGCATTTTTTCTGGGCTGTAGGCTATTTTTTGCGACAGCGGTAGACGCGTGAAAAAGCTCAGCGCCAGCAATAGCAAATTATATTGATGACTTAACCAGGTCAACATGCTTGGTTTCTAAACAGTGACATGGGCGCTTTCGAAGGTCGCCATATCATTATAAAAACTTGCCGCAGCTTGCAACAAAGGCAGGGCTAATGCCGCACCAGTACCTTCACCTAGGCGCAACCCAAGCGATAATAAAGGTTTGGCATCTAATTGCGCCAGTACTTTCTGATGGGCTTGTTCGGCAGAGCAGTGAGCAAATACCATGAAATCCAAGGCGCGAGGAGCGATACGTACTGCCAGTAACGCCGCCACGCTGACAATAAAACCATCCACCAAGATTGTTTTACCCGCCGCCGCGGTGGCTAACATGGCGCCAACGATTTGGCCGATTTCAAAACCACCCACTTCGGTCAATGCAGTTTTAGGGGAGAATGCCTGGGTGCCGTGACTGTGGCCTACCCGGGTAATTGCATCGCTGATCAAGCTTATTTTCTGTGCCAGTTGGTCATTCGTAATACCCGTGCCTTTGCCCGTTGTATCCTCTGGGCATAAACCACTCAGTAGCGATAACAGCACCGAGGCACTGCTGGTATTGCCAATGCCCATTTCACCAAAGGCTAAAACATTGCTGCCTTGGGCGATATGTTGCTTGGCCACCTGTGCTCCGTATTCTAATGTCTGCTCTGCCTGGGCTTCGCTCATGGCAGGGGCGACCGAAAAATCTGCGGTGCCAGCAGCGATGCGTTTCTCAAGGAGCATAGCCGGTGGGTTATTTATGGGCTGTAAAATTCCTGCATCAATCACTTGAAGCTTCCAGCCCAGGGTGCGGCAAAAACAATTTATGGCCGCCCCACCGATTAAAAAATTGGCTACCATTTGGCCTGTTACTTCCGGATGCGCAATGCAGATGTTATGTCGCGCAATACCGTGGTCGCCGGCAAAAACTAACATCACAGGTTGTTTGATATGGATCTGGTTGGTTTGTATATTGTCATGCCACTGGATATGCGCCAATTGGCGAGCCAGGGTTTCAAGTTGGCCAAGGGCCCCCACGGGCTTGGTTTTATTGTTAATATGCTGCTCAATTAACGGTAAATGTGTCTCGTTTAAGCTAGGGATTTGCCAATATTTGTTGCTAAAGCGTGAGCCTGTTTGTATTACGTATTCAGCTGTCGATTGCCCATGGCTAAGTTGCTCAGTGTTAACTGGCTTGTTCGTTAACGATCCAGTGTTCAAGTTTATGCCCTTATTATTAGTATTTTTAGGTGTGTCGCTGCCTGATGGCGACTAAGAAAAACACACTGCCAATTGCAGAGGTAATGATGCCGATAGGTATTTCTTGCTCCGGCAGCGCCGAGCGGGCGAGTATGTCGACCAAGACCATAAAACTTCCTCCGACTAATACGCAGCCCAGAATGAGAGGGCGACTGGTAACACCCACCCAAGTGCGTACTATGTGGGGGATCATTAAACCCACAAAACCGATGCCGCCGCAGTAGGCAACTATGCACGCCGTTAACGCTGCGCAAATACCCAAGGCCAGCATGCGCAGTGCGGTGACATTCACCCCAAGGGCTTTGGCATTTTCATCCCCCAATAACAGGGCGTCCAGGCGCTGACCAAATAGCAGCAGCAACAAAACGCTGCCTAACACCACAGGTAAGATGATCCAGGCGTACCAAATTTCTACTCGGGCGAGGCTGCCCATTAACCAAAAAATAACTTTGTTAGCTGCAAACGGATCACCCAAAAACAGCAGGAAATGGCTCAAGGCGCTAAACATAAAAGATACGGCCACGCCCGCCAGAAGCATGTATTCGCCGCGACTGCCAAAAGAGGTGGCTGCCAATACTTGCACTAGGGTGACTGCCAACACCGCCCCTAAAAATGCGGCAATGGGTAAGGCTAATGAATAAGAAAGCCCAGGCAAGATGGCTAACAATCCCATGTTTTCACCCAGTTGACTGTCGAATAATAAGGTAGCAATACTGGCACCTAAACCTGCACCAGAAACAACCCCAAATAAATACGGATCGGCCAACCCATTGCGGGTAATATTTTGCAACGTAGCCCCCGCTACGGCTAAGCCAGCGCCTACCAAAAAGCCAACAACAACACGGGGCATACGTATCTGCCAAAAAATTAATGAATTTATTGGCGATACACATTCATGGAGCACACATTGATAAAGTTGGCCGGCAGATAACTCGGCAGCGCCGAAAAATAGCGCCACAAAAGCAGAGGTAAGAGCTAATAACACCAATAATGACCACTTGTTGATCATGGACATCCACGCGCCAGTTGCTCTATATTGGAAGACTCAATCTTGGTAGCAAATTCAAGTTCACCCTGAGGGTAAAAGTCCACACGCAGACTGTGATTGATTGTGTCGCGCCTGACCAGGCAGGGAATATTAAATACGTCTTTGATTGTTTGGGTGTTTAGCACTTTGTCGGGTGGCCCTTGGGCTATCAATTTCCCCTCATCCAGCAAACACAAGTGGTCACAATAACTTGCCGCTAAATTCAAATCATGCAGGCTCATCACTATGGTTATCTGTTGTTGATGAGCAAGGCTTCTCAGCAGTTTAAGTATTTGATGTTGATAATAAATGTCAAGATGATTGACCGGCTCATCAAGCACTATTAGTGCGGCTTTTTGCACTAGAGCACGGGCAATTAGACCTCGCTGTTGTTCGCCGCCAGAAAGCGAACTAAAGGTTTGATGGGTTTTATCGGTGAGGCCCACTTTGGCGATCGCCTTGGCCAAGTGGTATTTGTCATGTTCGGTTTCACGGGATAAAAGCGTTTTATGGGGGAGCCAGCCCATACATACAATTTGTTCGAGGCTTAGGGCAAATACACTTTCATTAAGTTGATTGACCACAGCAATTTGCCGCGCTTTTTCAATAAGGCTGTAATCGCTTAAGGTTTTGCCACACCAACTCACTTTGCCACGGCTATTACGTTGCCCAGAGAGCATTTTGAGCAAGGTAGTTTTACCAGCTCCGTTTGGTCCAAGTACACCCAAAACCTGGCCGCGAGCGAGGTTGATATCGATGTCAGACAAAATAGCCTTGTCACCAATGTGAAAAGACAGCTGCTTAGCAATTAGGTTTGCGGAATTTAACATGCCGCCTGCGTACAATTGATGGTCAAATTGAGCACTCAAATAAAGCAGGACTACACATAACTGAGGGCACGAGGCGCCGCCAAGGCATTATGTTAATCACGTATTCCCGCGCGAAAATAAATAAAGGGTGAAACAAGGCTGGTATCTGACTTACAAGGCGGTTTTGGCTAACAATATGTGAGCGAAAGGGCTTGTTTACAGTTGCGGGTACAGTTCTGGTATTTCACCAGATTCCCATTTAATCTAAGCTGTTAGCGAAACGCCACAGGCTTAAAACCTAAGTGTGGCGCGCAATATAACAAGTAAATCTGTTATCTACGAGGGATAATTTCAAGCGCAAGCGTGTGCAAAGACTTATTATTAACGAAAATATCAACAATGGCGGTGACCATTGCGAGCATGTAAAACCACTGACTTGAATAGGTAATATAGGTGGCCTTTAAGAAAGGGATACTGAAGAAGTAGTATTTATTCAAGGGAAGAGCACTTTGATGGATAAATTTATTTCTGAGATAACATGAAAAGTCGTTCAGGGAACATAAGATAAAATGAGATTGGTAATTACTAACGAGAAAATGGTGGCCCGACCCTGACTTGAACAGGGGACCTGCCGATTATGAGTCGGATGCTCTAACCAACTGAGCTATCGGGCCAAATTTTATTTATGCTGTGTTATCCAAGATCAATACATTATCGCTTGAATAAAACGACGCGCAGTATAAGCAGTTTTAAATTGCTTGTCATCTGTTTGCTACTAATTCAATGACGGTTTGCCTAAAAAATGAACGAAACGCTTGTTCCTGCCGCATTAGGCGGGGCTAACACCCTCTTGATCAGTTTATGGGTAATGGAATAGGCTGGCCGTTCAATTTTGCTTGGCCGTCTGCCATTGAAAATGTCGTTTCAAAGCCAGTAGCGGTTTGTTTGAACACACTACCCTGCAGCGCGTCGATGAGTGTCGCGGCTTGTTGACCGGCATAGTCATCCAGTTCCTGTTCTGAGTATTGGGTGCTTTGCGGGGCGAGCCGGGATTTTATTATGTCTTTGGTGATATACGTAACCACTTCTTCGTCTGCGGTAACGGAAGCGTCAGCCACAAGATGTGACAACCAAAACTGGCGTTCAAATAACTCCACGGGCAGGGTGTCTACCGCCGCTATTTTTGTATGCAGCTGAGCGCTAAATTCACCTTGGGGCAGCTTGACCTGTAATCTTGATATATTTAATTCCGGACTTGCCTGTAACTGAACGAGCAGGTGCTGCTGCAGAAAACTTTGCAGCTGTTGCGGTTCTTGACCCGATGGTAGAAGTTGCATCTCGGCGATATAGGCCTGGTAAGCTTTTATAAACTTGCCATTAAGATGGTTGAGCTGAATGTTAAGTTGTAACTCCTGGGCACTTATATCCCCAGCGCTAACCAACTTGGCGGCCATGGCTAATTCTAGATTGGCTAATGTATTGTTTTCATTGGCTGTGGAGGTTGAAGTCAGTTGTAGGTCGTCAATTAAAACACTTTGGGTATCGACAGGACTGCTCAAGGTGAGCGTCTCGAAATGTAATTGCGAAAATGAGTTGTGTAACAAGCCAGCAAATATCTCAGCCAGGCTGGCCTGGGCATCGAGATTGATACGTGCGTTTTTCATTTCAAGTTTGGCCAATTCTAAGTTGAGAATGAGCGATTCAGTATTGCCGTGATAACTGAACTGTAATGGGGAATAAGTGCCGCTGCCCTTCCAGCCAGAAAAACTGCCTTTTGCTAGGGTGGGCTGGGCACCGATTGTAAAGGGCTGCAAGACATCGGAAAAACTCGACCAACCTAATAAATCAGTGGTACTGCTAATTTGGTACAAAGGCGCATTGTCTGCAAATAAAAGCACTGAACGCAATGACTCTCCTGACGCTTCTATGTGCCATGTCAACCAGGCCAAACTGGGTTGCGGGGTCAAAACTATGGGTCCGTGTTCGGCGCTAAAATCTAAATTAAAGGTCGTGGTCTTCGAAGATGGCAGAATTGCGGGACCTTGCTGGGGTAGATTCAGCATGATTGATACTTCAATGGTGGCTGTGGTGTTAAACCAGCCTGACGAAATCTTGGTTATTTTAGCGGAATAAAACGGATTGTTGTCAATATAGGCAACGGTATTAGCTAAGTCGTCGTGCACCCGCCCAGAAATGATTTTGGGGGCGATGAGTGCCCCACTTAGTAACAGGATTAATAAGGTTAAAAACAGTTTTCTCATGAATATACGTCCTTGTTACTAAATTTAGGCTTATTCGACAGGTGATAGTCTACCTGAAAATTGCAGTGCAATACCACGCAAGATCTGTGACTAAAAAGAGATGTTGAGTGGAATGAATGGCGGATTTTTGTTGTAGCAGAGGTCTCAAAGGTGCCAGAGTCATTAACAAAGATGTGCAAGGGGAAATAAACTTTGTTATCTTTCAGTTATAAGTGAGCTATCACTCACACTCTTTGCTTCACAATGGAGAACAAGATGACCGAAAAGCCATTTTTAGTTAGTGGTCGTAATACCCTTATTCATAAAATCAGAAAATTAGATCTACTGGTTATTAATGGTGAGGACAACCCGCCAATTATCGTGACGCATAAGAACATCAAAGAATATACCGGCCCCATTCCCGATAATAAGCGTGATGCAAAAATGTTAGATATGGAACTGGTCGATGTCACCGTGGGTGATGTATTTGGGGAAGAAAAAACTTTATTATTCATTCAAACCATAAACGGTAAAGAATACAAAGTGGATTACAGTAAACACGGTACGCCACTGTTTATCAAGATCCACCAAGATAACGCCTTTTAGGGCGTTTCCAAGCCAGTTATTACGCGTGCCCACTTATTAGCTAACGAACATAGATCGAAAGCGCATATACAAGGGCACTGCACCGGAAAATTGACGCTTGTACTGCAATCGTCTTGTATAGTGCCAATTCGCAATTCGCAAGTTGCACTAACCAATCCCTGATATCCGCCGTTACCTAAATTCAGAGTCGTTAAATAAAGCTAATTTCGGCTTATTATTCTCTGACGATGTATACCTAAGAGTGGCTTTGTAGGGGCTAAGATTTGCCTGATTGATATTTTGAATGTAACAAAATAAATTATTTTCGCGCCCAAAACTTGATTCCAGGAGTCGACTGGCCCTGGTTTTTCGCCTATCCATCGATTTATCTCATATGCACGCCGTTTAACGATTTTGCCCTAACTTTGTCACTTTTATTCTCTACTTATTATCTGACCTGGCCCGATTATGGGCTTATTTGGATAATTTCCTAAGGGGAAAGAAGATGAAAAAATTAATACTAGTTAGTGTGTTGAGTCTGGGCCTATTTACCGGGGGGTCAGCTCACGCCAATTATATCTCTCCAGAGTTGGAAAAGTCATTAGTGAGAATTTGCGAGGCGATAAAAAGTGACAGCCGCATTAGGTTACATGTAGCGATAAAGGACAGTGGGATAGATGTCAGGCGTATAATGAAAGGCCTGGTCTGTAATGGTCAAGACCCAATCAACTTTGCGCGTTCTAATCGGGCGAATAAAACCGGTCAGTTATTAGCCGCGAGAGTGAATGTAGATTACTCACAAAAGCTGGCCAAGCGCTAATGCTAACTTGCACTTGGCCAGCAGAACCAGTAACGATTTTTTGACCTTACACTTTGTGGCCTGATGTAGCTGAAATGCAGACAAATCAAGTCATACCATGGGGGCGGTATTTCGTTCTATTGTGGTCGTTCGTTACGGTTTCACTGTGGTGAGCTTGTTGGCGCCAATATCACTGGTTTTTTAGCGAGGCAATAACCTTGCGGTGGGCAGATACCTGGTTTTACCCCATCATTTGCACGTTTCATCACATAATTGCCATTTGGAAATATTGTGGTCCTATACTTTGCATGTCGGCGTAGTGACCCGACCTATATGTGTTTTTTAAACATGTATTGTTTCCTAGATCAGCTAGAGGGTTATGTTGCAAAACATAGCCCTCTACTTTTTTACAGTATTTCTTCCCGTTTTTAACTTTTCCTTTACTAAGTCTGCATCAAAAAACTCTGCGCTGCCAACTGCATGTAATTTATCTTTTCAATTTTTTAAAGTGTTACGACGACTAACTAAATCAATACTGATTAATAGGCGCAAGAGTGGCCGACGGCTAGCCAACTTTTTTAGACTGGTCAGAAAACTGTGTTCACACGTTATTCGCGCCTCTCATTCTGAATAAGTTGTTACATTTCGGACTTGCAGTCACTTCAGCTTAAACAGATAGTAAATCTACATTTAATGAAAAGTTTACTGAGCTGCAGCTGGCTTTCGTCGGTTTGAGAAACATCTGTGAATGACTATCAAGAGGTTACTCACGGTTGACCTATGCAAATGTGCAAAAACCAGCAAGCTAACAGTGTGTAAAGGGGAAGGGCTCTATGGATCCCTTGTGTGTACTAGTGATTGATGATGAATGCTTGGCTCGGGAAAGTTTATCCTTGCATCTATCCTCTCACCCAAATCTCAAGATAATCGGCAATTGTAAGAATGCGAAAGACGCCTTATTAATCATTGAGCTCAGCCAGCCAGATGTGATTTTTTTAGACATTGAAATGCCGGGTATGTCTGGTATTGAATTGGCTCAGCGACTGCGAGCCGAGAACAATGTGTGCAAACTGATATTTGTCACCGCCTTTCGTGAATACGCCCTTGAGGCCTTTGAGTGCAAAGCAGTAGATTATCTACTCAAACCTTTCTCTGATGAACGCTTAGATCAATGTATCAATACTTTGCTGCAAACATGCGATGAGGGACAAACCATGCTGCAACATCAAAAACTGGATGAGTTGTTGTATCGCAAGACAGGTAACTCGATTGACAGTTTCATCCATAATCTGGAGGTCTCTACGCAAAGCCAATTGAGTCAATTGCAACAGGTTATTTCTCTCAAATGCGGTTCAGAATGGGTTAGGGTCAAACTTGACAGTATCTTGTGGATCGAAGCCGCTGGAGATTACATGTGTGTGCATACGCAAGATGGTAGTCATATCATTCGTAAAACCCTCAAACAACTGGAAAGTGAACTGGATAAGCAACATTTCCCCCGCGTCAGCCGTTCGGCAATACTTAACACGAACAAACTGACCCGCCTCACGCCTAATTCAAACGGTGAATACATCGCCCACTTGTGTAGTGGTGACAAGGTAAAGGTTGGTCGGAAATATCGTTTTCACCTCGAAGAGTTTTGTGCCGAAATTCGTTGAAATCGGCGTGGTCTATTCATCTGTTTGGGATCCATCGCTTAAATTTTACGCTCAAATAATTTGCGCAACTTAAACTGGCAGTGACAAAGACCTAACAAGGTTAACCGTGTAATCGTGGTGTTTATTACTTTTAGGCCAGTTATTTCCACTTATTTGCTAGGCTTTGTCAGTTCAGTGCTTGAATTTAGCCGAATCACCTCAAAATTACGGTAATCTATCTTTTTGCCGTTGCGATTACCGGACCGGTATTGTTTTCTATTTAATAAGGAATGACATTGAGCATTAAACTTGGCGTAGTGATGGATCCAATTAGCTCCATTAATATTAAAAAGGACACCAGTTTTGCCATGTTGTTGTGTGCACAACAACGGGGCTATGAAATTTATTATATGGAAATGTCCGATCTGTATCTGCAAAATGGCAAACCTATGGCGCAGATGCGCTCATTGAGCGTACAGCAAGATCCCGAGCAGTGGTTCAAGCTTGAAGCCTCAGAGGATAGAGGGTTAGCCGAGCTAGACGTGATTTTAATGCGCAAGGATCCCCCTTTTGACGGCGAATTTTTGTATGCCACCCAAATGTTTGAGTTAGCGGAGCAAGCCGGCACATTAGTCGTCAATAAAGCGCAAAGTTTGCGTGATTTTAATGAGAAATTATTTACTTCCTGGTTCCCGGAGTTAATTCCAGATACCTTGGTCACCCGCAAAGCGGCTCTAATCCGCGAATTTCATCAACAGCACCAAGATATCATCTGCAAACCCCTGGATGGCATGGGGGGAACGTCGATATTTAGAGTTAAAGCGGACGGTAACAATCTGGGGGTGATCATCGAAACCCTGACAGAACTGGGTACCCGCTATGCCATGTTTCAGCGCTATTTGCCTGAAATTGCCGACGGTGATAAACGTATTTTAATCGTTGACGGACAAGTGGTGCCATATTGTTTGGCTCGCTTGCCCCAAAAAGGCGAGACCCGGGGAAATTTAGCTGCCGGGGGCATAGGCCGAGCACAACCCTTGTCTGAGTCGGATCGCCGTCTTGCACAAAGTATTGCGCCCTTGCTGGTTGAAAAAGGCCTGATTTTTGTTGGTCTGGATGTCATTGGCGATCGTATCACTGAAATCAATGTGACCAGCCCCACCTGTGTGCGGGAAATTGAAGCCGCCTATGATGTAGACATCACAGGTATGTTATTTGACGCCATCGAAAAACGGCTTATGGTTAATACTAATCGTTAGTATCAACACACCGCTGAAGGAGAAGTTGTAATCAATATGCAAAGTTTGCAAAATTATTTACTGGTCGCCATGCCCAGCATGCAGGATCCGTATTTCTCCCGATCTGTGACCTACATTTGTGAGCACAACGAGCACGGTGCTATGGGGCTGGTGATCAATCAACCCGTTGGCATGAGTTTAAAAGAGCTCATCGGTCAGACGGATGAAAACGCCTTGGTGGATGATGATAAGGCAGAGGATATCGTACTGGCCGGAGGACCGGTCAGTCAGGATCGCGGCTTTATCCTACACACTTCCCAACCGGGCTGGAGTGCCAGTATGGAGCTCACTTCAGAAATTATGGTGACTACATCAAAAGATATTTTATCCTCATTGGGCAACCAAAACGGGCCCGCTAAATCCCTGATCACACTTGGCTATGCTGGCTGGTCGGCAGGGCAGCTAGAAGAAGAGATCCAAGCCAATTCATGGTTGATGGTCGAAGCGGATTTGGCGCTGTTATTTGAGGTTCCTATCCACAAAAAATGGGAAGCGGCAGTACAAAAACTGGGTATAGATATTTGGCAAATAGGTCCGGATATGGGGCATGCATAACCCATTGGAAGTGGGCATTAACAAATCAACTTACCATATGACGGGCAAACCCCTATGAGCAAACTATCCCGGCGCACCGTATTGGCCTTTGATTTTGGCACCAAAAGTATCGGTGTGGCGGTGGGTCAGGAAATCACCGGCACGGCTTCGCCGTTAAATGCTATTAAAGCCCAGGATGGTATCCCCAATTGGGATCTGGTTGCCAAGTTGTTTGAGGAATGGCAGCCGGATATCGCTCTGGTTGGTTTGCCACTGAATATGGATGGCAGTTATCAACAAGTGACTTTTTCGGCTAAGAAATTTGCTAATCGCCTGAATGCTAAATATCGACTACCGGTTGAAACCTATGATGAACGCCTGACGACTGTAGATGCCAAAGCGCGCTTGTTTGAAATGGGGGGCTTTAAAAAACTCGACAAACAAAAAATTGATAGCGCCTCAGCCTGTTTAATTTTTGAAAGTTGGATCGCGGGACAATTACTTGAAAGATAATCTTGCTAGAGACTATCTTGTTTGTATCTGTATTTATTAGCTGAATATTATGCTGTCTCCTAGTTTAACTACCCGTTGTCTGTCTGTTTTTCTGGCCTTACTCACCCTAACGATTTCTGGGCATGGGCAAGGGCAAAACGAAGAGCACACAAGCGCCTTGCCTTTAGCGCCTGCCTGGTCGCTGTCTGACGAAGCTGAAATGCTGGTACAGTCCACAGATTTTGCCGGCAAACCGCTTATTCTACATTTTTGGGCCACCTGGTGTCCTTACTGTAAAAAGCTACAACCTGGGTTGGACAAGTTGTATCGTCAATATCGCGCCCAAGGTTTACAGATGATAGCAATCAGCATCATGGAGGACGGCGATGCCAGCCCCCAGGCTGAGCTAGAGGCCAGGGGAATGTCTTTTATTACGCTGGTTCACGGCGAAAAGGTAGCCCAGCTTTTTCACGTGCAAGGCACACCAACTACGGTTTTTATTAATCGCCAGGGGCAAGTGGTGGTCAGCACTCGTCTGTCGGATCCCGATGATCCGCGATTCGAACAAGTGGTCAAATCCCTACTAACTAACTAAGTACTGCAGTATGTAGAAAATTTATGCATGTTTTTAACTGTTATGCTTTCTTCTGGAGACGAGTTCTGCTATTTTCTCTTGCAAATAGACGTCCAGATGTCTTAAATTTCCTTCATCAATTTGGATACCTCAATGAGTAAAGTTTCGCTGCCTAAAGACAAAATCAAAATTTTATTACTCGAAGGGTTACACCAGAGTACCTTGGATACCTTAAGTGCTAACGGTTACGAGAATATCGAGTACTTAAAGACATCCTTAACTGAAGACGAACTGATTGAAAAGATCAGAGATGTGCATTTTATTGGCATCCGGTCTAGAACCCAACTCAATGAAAATGTGATAGAAGCCGCCAGTAAGTTGGTGGCGGTAGGCTGTTTTTGTATTGGCACCAATCAGGTCGATCTGGACGCGACCCAAAAACGCGGGATCCCGGTGTTCAATGCCCCTTTTTCTAATACTCGTTCGGTGGCTGAATTGGCTCTTGGGCAAATTATTTTGTTGCTGCGGGGAATACCGGCAAAAAATGCCAAGGCTCATCGAGGGCAGTGGGACAAAAGTGCCGTCGGCTCATACGAAGCCAGAGGCAAAACCCTGGGCATTATCGGTTATGGGCATATCGGTACTCAGTTGAGCATTTTGGCTGAACACCTGGGCATGCGGGTCCAGTTTTTTGATATAGAAGATAAGCTGGTCTTGGGTAACTCCACACAGGTAAAAACTCTGGAAAAGCTGCTTAGTACCTCTGACGTAGTGAGTTTGCATGTACCGGAAACCGCGCAAACCCAGAATATGATCGGTAAAAAAGAATTAGCCTGTATGAAAGACGGGGCTATTTTGATGAATGCCGCTCGCGGCACTGTTATCGACATTCCTGCCCTGGTAGAAGCATTACAAAGTGGTAAATTAGGCGGCGCGGCGATAGATGTCTTTCCCGTGGAACCGCAATCTAACGGTGGAATATTTGAATCACCCTTGTGTGCTTTTGACAACGTGATTTTAACACCCCATGTCGGAGGCAGTACTCAGGAAGCCCAGCAAAACATTGGTATAGAAGTGGCAGGTAAGCTGGCGAAATATAGTGATAATGGCTCGACTTTATCGGCGGTTAACTTCCCTGAAGTCTCTTTGCCTGAGCATAAACAACGCTCGCGTTTGTTGCATATTCATAAAAATACTCCAGGTGTATTGATCCAAATCAACCTGGCGTTTGCCGAGAAAAATATCAACATCGCCGCCCAGTACCTGCAAACAAATGAAAATATTGGTTATGTAGTGGTGGATGTAGAAACCGATGATGCCGCAGAAGCTTTTGAACAACTTAATTTAATTCCCGGCACCATCAAAACCCGGATCTTGCATTAGAGAGTTTGGCTCCATACAAAATGATAACGAGTGAAGCGACTGTAACAAGTCGCTTTTTTTTGGCCCTGATCATTTTTTTACAGTCTGAAGGTCGCTATCTTGGGTAAGGTGTAGCCTACACCTTGCAACGATAGTCATTCCGGCACAGACACTAGGCTGAAATGTATTAATTCAATCAACATAGGAACATGATGAAAGCTAATCTATTTACTAACTTTTTATGCCTGGGGCTAATACTGCTGGGGATAACATCTTGCACCGACAATAAAACCGAATCCGGCCAGACCGCGTCTCGTCAGACCGCGTCTCGCCAGACCGGGTCTCGCCAGACCGAGTCAGTTAAGCTCCCCAGGATTAGTGTCCAACTATGGTCAGTCAAAGATGAAGTACAGCGGGATTTCGATGGAACCTTAACCATTTTGGCGGACATGGGCTTTGATGGTGTTGAATTTGCGGGTGAATTTGGTCCCTATGTCGACAAAGCCAAAGCATTAAAAGTGTTTCTTGATAGTAATGGTTTACAGGTAAGTGGTGCCCACGTGCCCTTTGCCAAACTTGATGCCGATAATTTTGCCAGTACAGTCGCGTTTTATCAAACTATAGGCTGCAAGATACTGATCATTCCTTATGACAAACGTGCGTTTAGCCCGGCCGGGATAACACAACTCGTAAAAGAACTTAATCAATTATCAGCAAAACTGGCAAAACACGACATGCTGATCGGTTATCACAATCATGCTCAGGAATTCAACGAGTTTGAAAAAGCCACTTTTTGGGACTTTATTGCCCAATCGACCAATAAAAACGTAGTTTTACAGCAAGATGTTGGCTGGACACGTTACGCTGGTAAAGATCCAGTTGAGTACGTGAAACGCTACCCTGGACGTACACTAACCACACATTACAAAGCGAAACTTAGCCAAGATAACCAAGATAGTTTGGGTAAATTGCCGATTATCGGTCAAGACAATACCGACTGGCTGGCACTCATCCGGGCAAATATCGAAGTGGGTGGAACTCAGTGGTTTGTTATCGAACAAGAAGAATATCCTAATGACATGGCCCCACTGGAGGCGGTGAAAGGGTCTAAACAAGGCTTGGACAATTATTTACAAAAATTGTAAAGACAGGTTTTAATTAAACGTTCGGCCTAACCTGTAAACAGGCACAAGGCCGGGTTCTATCATCTTATTTTTCTAGTATCTTTATCATCAGGCGTAATTCGTCAATCTGTTTGCCAAGGTCAATAACCTCAGATTCCAGCGCGGCGATACGCTCCAAATCATTACTATCTAAAGGGGCGCCCCTTCTCAATACAGACGTACCTCCATCTTTGCCTTGTGTCTCGATTACTGAGTTGCTTGTGTCAGGTTGCATAGGGCAAAATTGTTGTATGTAACGGGCTTCACGTTTACCTGCTTCTCGCTCAAGGCGCCTGACCAGTTGTTCCCCATCGATATCCTGTAATGTATTGAGCACACCTTCGAGCTCGTCAACATTGGCAAATCCCGCCAAACGCTGGGTCCGGGTTCTAAGTTCTCCCGGGGTCTGCGGGCCGCGTAATAACAATACACAGAGGAGAGAGACTTGTTGTTTACTTAGCTGCAAATCGCTGAACTGGGTATTGCAAAATCGGTGTTTGTATTTGATTACCCGGCTTGCGCTTTGCTCCAGGATGAGTTTTTTTTCACTAAGCTCATCCAGCGTTGCCTGTACCTGTGACTCGCTGAGATCCATGACAGGCTCGCGATTACTCTTTTGGTTACACGCGTTGGTGAGGCTATTGAGCGACAAGGGATATTGCTCCGGTGTCGTCACTTCTTTTTCGAGCATGACACCGATAACACGGGCTTGATTAGGGGATAAATTAAGTAGCAAAAGAACTCCTTGAAAACTAATGGCATGGGTTGGGAAAAGGCACAACATCGCCCGTCTATAAGATACGATATTCTAAGCCTTTAGTAACTGCCTGGTTTAATACAGACAATATTCACTAGATTTTCAAGGGGATTAGTGTGTAATAGGCAGTCTATGGATCATTCATTATCAAGCATTATCCCGCTGGTTTTTCACCCTATTTACAGCCAGCTTAGCTTGCCCCACAGGCACCGTTTCCCTATTGAAAAATATCAGGGCATAAGGGATCGTTTAGGGCAGTTCGGAGTCGCCGATACGGCGTTCAATCAGCCCCAAGCGTTGTGTTGGGAAGAATTGGCTAGTGTTTATAGCCCGGATTATGTCAGGCAACTTAGCCAGGGACATCTCACCCCCGAGGCGATGCGGCGCATCGGCTTTCCCTGGTCTGAACAACTCATTCTACGCTCATTGACTGCGGTGGCAGGCACTGTGTTGACCGCCAAACTTGCTTTGGTATCAGGCACGGCAATCAACCTGACAGGAGGGTATCACCATGCGTTTGCCAATTTTGGTTCCGGCTTTTGTTTGTTTAATGATTTGTATGTAGCGGCCCTTAACATGTTGCAGAGCCCCGGCATCGATAAGATTTTAATCTACGATTGTGATGTGCACCAGGGAGACGGCACAGCCAAATTGGCGGCGAATAATCCTCACATTTTTACTGTGTCGATCCACGCAGAAAAAAACTTTCCTCATATTAAACAATTATCGGATATGGACTTTGAATTAGTCAAAGGAACAGCAGATTCAGAATATTTAGACACAGTCGATAGCGCTTTGCATTTGGCACTAAATACCTTTGTGCCCGATGCCGTGATCTATGATGCTGGTGTGGACATTCATGTGAATGACGATTTGGGCCACCTGGATATTTCAACTCATGGGGTATACCAGCGAGATAAACTGGTCTTTGATGTTTGCCGGGCTAAGGGGTTACCCGTTGCCGCCGTGATAGGTGGGGGCTATCAACGTGATATTGCCGCTCTGGTAGATGTGCACATGCAACTATTTTACGCCGCAGGAGTGATCGCTAAGTAGCGGCGGAGCTGTTAAGCCTGCACAAGGTTAGAGCGTTATTTCGGTCTAGAGATATTGCTACTCGCCCAGCTGAATTTTTAAGTTTTGTTGATCTCTAGCGCCTGAATTTTCTCCCACAGCGCTTCTGCCTCTGCGGTTAATGTAGCGTAACTGCGCATATCTCCTTTACGCTGCGCCAGCATGGCTTGAGTGGATTTTTGGGCGTAAGTTTTACGTAACTTTTTACTAGGGTCTGATTTGAAAAAGCCGAACAGAATTATCCTTTATTAGTTGCGTATCAAATACTACAGCTTTATCGGCCTATTTGATCAATTTCTAACAATAAGAATGCGCCGCCACGGGCATGATAAAGGTTGAAATATTCTATTTATTCGAACTTTAACAGCGAATTAATGCGTTAGTAAGGCAGAGGATTGTCCCAATATCACTAGCAACTAACTTTTTAACCGGTATTTTTACGGAGTTTTCATGAGCAATTTATTTGATCCTATACAACTGGGTGATGTGACCCTGGCCAATCGTATTATTATGGCCCCATTAACTCGTGGCCGAGCGGAAAAGGGTCATGTGCCCAGCGACATTATGACAACCTATTATGCCCAGCGCGCCTCTGCGGGTTTGATTATCAGCGAAGCGACTATGATCAGCCAAGGCAACTCTGCCTTTATCAATGAACCCGGGATATATTCCGATGCACAAATTGCTGCTTGGCAAAACGTCACCCAGGCGGTTCATCAGGATGGGGGCAAGATCTTTTTACAAATCTGGCATGGTGGCAGAGCCTGTCATTCGAGCTTAAATGACGGCGCCCAGCCGGTTGCCCCCTCTGCGATTGCCATTGATGATGAAATACACACTCCTGATGGTAAAAAGCCTTACGAAGTGCCCCGAGAGCTTAACGCAGATGAGATACCCGCTGTGGTGCAAGCTTTTAAACAGGCGGCGATAAATGCCGAAAAAGCAGGTTTTGACGGCGTTGAAATACACGCAGCAAACGGCTATCTGCTTGACCAATTTTTGCGTGCTAGCGCTAATTTGCGCACAGGGGATTATGGCGGCTCGGTTGAAAATCGCGCCAGACTGTTACTGGAAGTGGTCGATGCGGTGGTTGATGTCCTAGGAGCCGGACGGGTAGGGCTGCGAATATCACCGCTTAATAGCTTTAATAGTATGCGGGATGACGACCCTAAAGGTCTGGTTGAATATTTAGCCAAACAACTCAATGGGCGAAATTTGGCTTATTTGCATTTGATGCGTGCGGATTTTCTCCAGCAACAGCACGCTGATGTGCTCAGTGTTGCCCGGGAACATTATACCGGCAACCTTATCGGCAACATGGGTTATGATTTTTGTGAGGCAAACCAGGCGCTGGCTGCAGGCACTTTAGATGCCATTGCCTTTGGCAGTTTGTTTATCAGTAATCCAGATTTGCCCAAGCGGTTTGCCCAAAATATTGCCTTAACAGAGCCAGACCAAGGCACTTTTTATACTCAGGGCCCCGAGGGTTATATCGATTACCCCAAAGCCTCTTAGGACCGTAGTTATAGGAATTGAAAAACCATGCATCGCATGGTTTTTTTTGCATTGAAGTTAGCCCTGTTTAGTCAGTATCTCTGATTAACTCGATATTTATGATTTTGACAGGCCTGGCTAATATTTGCCCGACTACGTAAGCATTGTCCACCTCTGCTACCTGGCGAGTCTGCTGGATATTTTTGACTACTTCCATGCCTTTAATGACTCGCCCAAAAGCCGCAAATCCCTGGCCGTCTGGATTACGTTTGCCGCCAAAATCCAGGGCGGGTTGTGAGCCAATGCAAATAAAAAACTCGTTGGTGGCGGTATCAGGCTCTCCCCGTGCCATAGATAGCGTGCCATCCAGATGGAGCAGACCAGTTTGTGCCGTAGTTTCCAGGGGGACCGGCGAAAAATCTTGGTGTTGCGGGTTAGCCCGCCCTTGAATAACGGCAATTTTGGGATCGCCCTGATCATTGTCCGCTCTGACCACCCGGTAAAAATCACCGCCCTCAAACGCTGTATCCTGAATGTAATGCATAAAATTGGCAGCGGTAAGCGGTGCTTGCTGTACATAGAGTTCTATTTCTATGGGGCCCGCCGAGGTCAGGATCCGGGCGTTGACAATGCCCGATTCAATTTGCTTGTTAGCTACGGCTTGATAACAGACTAACAACATAAATAAACACAAGGCTAAGCCTGTTTTTAAACGGCGTTTGCAATGCAGGTAGAGCGAATAAGTAAACATCGGTAATATTTCCGGGATCGAACTAGGTATCTCGGTTGATAATAACTGAGTTTCTTGCCTTTTAGTTCGTGCCAGGGAAATTCAGAATTTTAGACCCTTGAGTTTCTCCCAGGTTTCTAGCAGCGTTGTTCAATTTAGCCTTTAACTAAGGTATTAAAAACGCTGAAAACTGGGTAAAATAAGTGATTTACAGTGAGCTTTGCAGCCGTGCTGAACAGCCGCTTAAACCCGTGATTGAAGGAAGTTTATGCCTGGGTTACACCGTATTATTCTGATTAATTGTCATCTGCCCGGTTTTGTTGAGCTTGATGTTAATGGCCACAGCAATATTTGTGGCACCAACGCCTCAGGTAAAACCACGCTACAGCGTCTCGTTCCGGTATTTTATGGTGAGCTACCTAGTAAAGTGGTGCCGAAAACCCGTAAAAAGTTTGACGAGTTCTATTTACCCCACAACAATAGTTATCTGATTTACGAATATCAGCGTGAAGAAGGTCAGCTCTGTCAGGTGGTATTAACCCGTAAAGGCAGCGAAGGGGTGCAATACCGCTTTGTCGATTCAGCTTATGCCAGTGAGCAATTGTTGCTTGAAGGAGATAACCATCAGGCCCAAGCCATGTTGCCTGAACAGTGGGTTAAACAGCTCAAACAGCTCAATATTGACTATTCACCTAAAATTCAGGCCACCAGTGAATATCGTAGTATTATTCAAAATGATCCCGCTGTTGGTTTAGCCAATAGAAAAGAAAATACCAAATTGCGCCAATTGGCCGGGCGTTATAGCCTGGTGGCGGCCAAACATCGTATCCGGCATATGGAAAAACTGGTCAGCGCGGTGCATGCCAAAGAAGGTAAGATGGATACGCTGCGTACTATGCTGGCCGCCATCTTTGAAGAAGATGGTTTAGTGCAGCCTACTACCACAGTTAAAAATACCAAAGCCCGTGATTGGATAACCCAAATGCGTCAGACCATGCGTTTGCAAGGTTTGCATCAAGAGTTTCAACGTATTGAACGCCAAGGTGAGCAGTTAAGCACTTTTGAGCATCATTTGCGCCAGTTAAAACCACTATTGCTGGCAGATAAACAACGTCTAACCACCGAAAAGGCCGATGCCGGCGAACAGGCGGGTCAACTGAAAAAACGCCGTCAGGAAGATAAAAGTGCCTTCGAACAACACGAGAATCAGCTTAACAGTGAAATAAGCGAAAATGACGCCCAGCTCAGTGCCAAAAATACCAGGTTAGACAATATTCAAGGCCAGTACGACAGGTACCTGGATTCTGATTTGGTACAGTTGCAAAAAGATACCGACAATCTGCCGCTTTGGCGTGAAACGTTGGAAGAAAAACAACAGCAGTATCGGATTTTGATCGACCAGCACAACGATCTCGCTAATCAACTGGAGCAGCAGAAGCTTAAGTTAGCGGAATCCTTAGAACGTTTGGCTCACAAAAACCAGACTAAAGCTAAAGGCATCAATCAACAAAAAGAACAACT
The DNA here is from genome assembly GCF_058068185.1 of Paraglaciecola sp. IT1134. Classification (NCBI taxonomy): domain Bacteria; kingdom Pseudomonadati; phylum Pseudomonadota; class Gammaproteobacteria; order Alteromonadales; family Alteromonadaceae; genus Paraglaciecola; species Paraglaciecola sp. IT1134. Next base: position 1,293,088 of record NZ_CM176486.1, read on the forward strand.
GCGCCAGCAACAACAGAACAAAGAAGGAGAATTACGCAGTCAGTACGATCAGCGTAAAGATCAGCAAGCACAAAACTTCGAGCAGGCTTTGCAGGCGTTACAGCAGCAAATCATGCAACTGGAGTATCAAGTCAAACACCCCACGCTCAATGCACAGGAGCAGGATGATCGAGAATTAGCTGAAACCCGTCTGGCGCTAGCACAGCGTAACTGGCAGCAATGCTCCGCGGCAAAAAACCAGGCAGAGCAAGCTCACCGCCACGCTCAGCAAAACCGTGATGCCATAGACAAAGAGGTCAATCAAGGGCGCCAGCAAAGTCGTCAGGCCAAAGATCAACTGCAGCACTTATTTAAACAGTTAAACCCGGAACCGGACAGTCTACGCCAGTTTTTGCGTGACACTCAGCCGGGATGGGAGCAGGGCATAGGTAAATTGATCCATGAGCCTTTGTTAGAACGCAAAGATCTGGCACCTCATTTGGTCGCCGAGCAAAACAGTGTGCTGGGCATAACACTTGATCTTAGCGTGATTGATGCACCGGATTACGCCCAGGATGAATTAGCCTTGAGGGATCGCCTGGAGCAGGCCAAAACGCGTCTGGAACAAACGCAACAGGCTCAACAGAAAATTGAAGCGGTCTTTGCCCAGCAGCATCAAGAAACTGAACGGTTAAGAGACAAGATGCTGCAGCACAGCCAACTGTTTGACGCCGCAGAACAAGAAACTCAATTTGCCACAACCAGCAAACAGCGCCTGGCAGAGTCACATAAACAGCTATTGAGTCAGCGAGCACAAAAGGCCAAAGATGCACTAGGGGAACAACAGCAGTTAAAAACTAAGACCTTGGACGATAAAAGCCAGGCCTTGACCAATTTAAAATCAGATTTTGAAGAACAATTGCTTGAATTTAAAGCCGGTTGGGCAGCGGAGCTGAGCTTGTTTGACGAAACCCTACATGAGCTAGAACGCCAAATTGACGACAAACGCGCCGGTAATCGCGAACAAATCAAGCAGTTGCAGGATGCCTTTAATCAAGAACTGGCCAATAAGGACATTGACCCCAATACCCTCAAACAACTGAAACAGCAAAGTGAACAGTTGCAAAATGATATTCAGCGGATTACCTCCCGGCGCGACGAGTTGCGCGAGTACCATATCTTTATGCAAACAGAGTGGCAACAGCAGCGCCCCGAGTTGCTTGAGCAAGAAACCGCGCTAAAGTCTCAACAACAACAGGTTAAACAGCGTTTAACTACCCTTAAAAGCGAATACCAACAAAACCAGAATAACCTGTCCCAACAAGCCGCGTCTGCCGAGCAAAAAGTACAAGGCTTAGTGAGTCTGCTGGCCGATATTGAGCCTATGGTTAACCAACTTAATCAGTTGGTCTTGAGTTTTAGTGGCACCCAACAGCAAGACATTCAGATTGGCGATATACAAGAACGACTGCAACGCTGCAATGAAACCCTGGAGAGTCGTAGTCGGGCCGAACGTAAATTAAAAGAGTTACTAGATGCCTTTGAAGCTGCCTTGGGCAAAGATTCCGGGCGTGATTTTTTAGATACCATGAACCAAAGTTTTATGCAGTTGGACGAACATGCCGACAGCCGGGATAAACTGCCCATACTCGGGCGTTTGCTGAGTATTCTGGACTCTCGTCAGCGCCAGATAGTTGAACAGGGAGAAACCATTGGGGGGGATCTAAATAAATTCTTTACCGTGTTTAGTGACATCAATCGCAAGATATCCCTGCAAAGCAAGCGGCTTACGGATGAGGTGGCAGATGACCTGGTACTTGATGGCATCGCCCGCTCAGAGGTCAAAATTATATCCACCGTGGATGAACTGAATTTTTGGACACCCTTGCGCCGTTTTTCCAATCAGTATACCCAGTGGCGACAATCCGGTGATTTTTTACCTCACGAAGACTACCTCGACAGCCTGGCGGATGTAGTAGAGGTGTTGCCCAATGACACCAACTATTCCATTGAATCACTGTTACGCCTGGAGCTACATTTGAACGAGGGCGGGTCAGATTTGGTGATCAAAAATGATCGGCAACTGCTTGAATCTTCCAGTCACGGCATGGCGTACCTGATCTTATGCAAATTTTTACTGGCCTTTACCCGTTTATTACGTAATAAGGCGCAGATCACGGTGCATTGGCCGATTGATGAAATCGGTACCTTGGCTTATCACAATGTGGAAAAATTGTTCAGCGCCTGTGACGGTAATCATATCGCCATTCTAGGAGCCTTCCCCAATCCTGAATCCGAAGTGTTAATGTTGTTCAAACATCGTTATTTAATCGATAAACAGAAACAAGAGTTGCAGAAAATCGAACCCAAGTTAAGTCGTATTACCCAACGTTTGCAACAAAGCCGAGCTCAGGAGAAAAGTGCATGATAGAACATGGCCCTTTACTGGAACGTTTGCTCGAAGGCGCATATATTTGCGGCGTCACCGACGAACATGCTTACCATAAATTGCAAGACGAAAACGTGCGTGACGAGCTTAATCATTTCTTACGGCCCCTAAATCGACGCATTGCCCAAAGCGAAGATGGCAGCGTGTATTTTTTGGCCTACCATGATCTCAACGACAACGCCAGACAGCGGATTAGCCAACAGTTTAATCTGACGATCCAGTCTTTGTTACCCATGTTGGAATGGATGCAACTGGTGCAAGAGGCGTTAGGGCGCGACGGCGCCCTGACTGCGGGAGACACTATCAAATTACAGGAATTTTCCCTTAAGGTGGAAGACAATCAATCGCTGCGTCAGCGCCTGACGCAGTTGGCCACAGATCGAAATTTTAAATCCGTTAGTGAGCAGGCAGATACCCAAATCAAGCAGGTTTTTAAACGCATTAAAGAAATGGGTTATTTATACCAACCCCATAAAGATCGCTTGTTTTATATAGTAACCGGTAAAATTGAACAACTGATCGAGCTGGTGCGTTTTATCAAAGACGAAGAAAATTTGCCGATAGATGAGGACATTCCCGACCAAGGAGCGATGTTTTGAGCATCAAAGGCCAGGGGATTGAACAAAACCCCATCGTTGCCCTAGGACGGGAGCGCCTAATCTTGCTGGGTAAACATGCAGAAGCCTTGATGCAGAGCTATGCCACAGGGCATATAGATGAAGGACAGTTTAGCGCTAATACCTTGGAAAAACTGATGCAGGCGCGCATATTATGGCGCCCGGATGAGCAGCAGCCGTTAAGTTTGCGGCCCAATGTGAGTGAATTGATCGCCAGCCTGACCCAGGATGAGCGTAAACGCCAAATTAATTCCGACGTGGCAGAACATCTGGATCAAATCCACACCCGGGTACAATCTTTCCTCGCCGCCAGACAAAAAGCGGACTACGGGGCAAGTGAACATCATATGCAACTGCTCACCGAGCGAGTACACGATATGGTGGGGCAATTTGGCGAAGCCATAGAGAGTCTGTGGCACCGTCTGAATACAGAGTTTGGCTTTGTCAGTAGCCTGGATGACAAGATCCGCGAAATAGAACTGGCGCAAAAGCAGCTGCGCAGGCTACTGGACGGGTTTGCGGTAATTAACTTTGATGAGCTGATCTTATTAGCAGGCAGTGACGGTGCCCTGCGCAAGCTGTTGGTCAGTCAGTTGCAAGCACGCATATCTGAACACTCAGGCTCGTTGCTGGAAGTGCAAAAACGTCTGGTTTTGCTTATGGGGCGTTTTCGCTTACAACAGGAGCGCGCACAGTTGGTTAGTCGCATGAGTGCGTTTTTACGCCAGCACCCCAACTTTCAGGTGGGGGATTATCCCAACCGTAGTCATGTGCCCAAAATAGTCAATCAAGCCGCGGGGATCATTCCTCAAGGATTTATTGCCCTGGATCGGGCCCAAGATAACCATGTTTTGGCTGAACTGGTCAGGCACATTCCCCGAGAACCGTTGCAGCCTATGCAGCAAAGCCCGGAACAAGAGAGCTTCAGTACCCAAGAGCAAAGTACGGTGGCTAATCACCAAAAGGCTCTGGCCACAGATGTTGAAAACCTTTTCATCGCCGTGGTCGATAGTACCGAGATGCAAAGTGCCTTAGGGTACTTACAACAGCATAGTTTGTCCTGGGATGCGGAAATCTGGTTATTCCAGGTGGTTGCTGAGTATGAAAGTATGGCGTCGGTGAGCAAACAAAGTTTTCATCTGCAAAAAATTACCCGTCAGCACAGCCAGTTTAACCAGCTGCAAATTATCGAAGATGTGCAATTAGGTTTAAGTGTTTTCGGGGATTTCCAGGCAGCCTGATGATGATTGATTTAAGCCCCAGGGCGCGCAAGAAATTGCAGGGGCAACGTGATAGTTTGATGATGACAGATGCAGCGAAATGCGCCCCTAATCTACTGTCTACACAAGAAATACTTGTTTGGTGCGATCACGCTGAGATTGTACCCGGTAGGTTAATCAGCCCTAAACAATATCAATTTTCTCTAAAGGGCATGGCTCAAATTGAGGAAAGGTTGATCGCGGAAGGCTTCAGTCCCTTAGATACGGATTTTCGCCAGTTGGATAGAGTCGAAGCAGCGCGGGTTGATGTTAATGAAAAACGCGCTCAACTCCGCCCCACCGCCCATCTTCTATTAGTGGCCGTTACGCAAGGTGAATTGTGCCAGGTATTTAATCAGACCTTTTATCCCAGCCCACAGTGCAATATCGAAGTGGATGTTGATACTCTGCAAATTTCCCGTTACGACACCTTGGTGGTCATCGAAAACCGCGACAGTTTCAATGACTGGCATAAATTCAATAAACCAAGTGCATTACATAATATGTTGGTGGTGTATCGCGGTGACAAAGTACACTCCACTGCGTGTAAAGCGTTGCGGGCTCGATGGTTCTCTGAACAACCCCAGGCGCCTATGTTTTATTTCGGCGATTTGGATTTAGCCGGAATGCGCATAGCCCTCAGCGGTCATTATCACGGATTACTCTTGCCCACTCAAGCTTGGTTAATAAGTCGTTTGATTAGGCATCATTATCCTGACAAACAGTTAGGATTTAGAGAAAAGCTTCGCCAGCAGTGCCCAACGGGTTGGCGAGCGTTATTAGAGCTGATACTCAATCAACGTGCAGGTTTGCGTCAACAATGGATGCTGGAGGCCGAACTGACGATATATTGGCGTTTAACTTAGTTGTATGTGTTTTAAAATTACCCTCAGAGCAATAATAAATACTTGCTGAGCATAGGGCCCGCCCCTCAATATATAGGGAATAGCTGCACTGCCCGCCATGTTGCTTACACCAGCCCCTGCTTAAAAGCTTCAATGACAATAATAAAAATGTTTCCAATTGTGGCGCGTTGGTATTTAAAACAGTCTTACACCGAAAAATAGATCTGCGCTCGTATACTTCTAACCATTAATCGTAACTCTGAGAAAGGGCTCTGCTATCATCCTTCAATAGGGTAACAAAGAGGTAAGTCAGAATGAGTTTATTGGGCTCGGCGGTGGTGTTCTTGGTGGCTGCAGTGGTGGCAGTACCCATCTTTAAAAAGTTAAAACTTGGGGCCATCTTGGGTTACCTGGTCGCCGGGGTATTTATTGGCCCGGCAGTGATGGACTGGGTAAACGACCCTAAAACGATTTTACACTTTGCTGAACTGGGAGTGGTCTTTCTGTTGTTTATTATTGGGCTAGAGCTTGATCCCCAGCAATTATGGAAGATGCGCAACCGAATATTAGTGTCAGGTGGTAGTCAATTGGTATTCAGTGCACTTTTTATCGCCCTGATGGCGCATTGGATCCTAGCACTGCCTTTGCTAACTGCGGTTATTGTTGGCCTTTCGGTAGCGTTATCCTCTACCGCATTTGCGGTGCAATTAATGGAAGAGCACAGGGTACTCAACAGTCCCCCTGGGCAGCAAGGTTTTGCTATCTTGCTCATGCAAGACGTAGCCGTTATTCCTATTTTGTTGCTGGTGGAAAGTTTATCACCCGGCGACGTAGAGGCAGGCCCCCAGTGGTGGGTCAGTGTTTTAGCCATTTGTTTGGTATTAATCGTCGGCAGATTTTTAATTAACCCTTTACTGAAGTTGGTCTCCCTGTATGGCAATTCAGAAGTCATGACGGCGGCCGCCTTGTTGATCGTGATAGCCACCGCTTTGTGTATGCAACAGGCGGGCTTGTCTATGGGAATGGGAGCCTTTGTAGCCGGAATTTTGTTAGCCAATTCAAGTTTCAAACACCAGCTGGAAACAGAAATAGGGCCGTTTAAAGGCTTGTTTCTGGGGTTGTTTTTTATTGCCATAGGCATGAATCTTAATTTGGACCTGTTGGTGTCAGAGCCTGGGTTTATCTTACTGGCAAGTGTGGTGTTGGTGTTGACCAAAACGGTAATAATTTACCTAATTTTACGTGGGGCTAAGCAACAGGGCACAGACGCCATGCGTATTGGATTAATGCTGTCCCAGGGAGGAGAGTTTGCCTTTGTGGTGATGGCACAGGCCGCAGGAACGGGCTTACTTAGTGAGCTTGTCGCCGACCAAGTGACCCTGATAGTGGGCATATCCATGGCACTGACATCCCCCGTGGTTATTTTGCACAGTATCTGGTTTAACAGTAAAAACTGCCCCGCAGTTTATGACACAACAGCCGATGAAAATGAACCCCGTGTTTTGATTGCTGGCCTGGGACGATTTGGTCAAGTTTCGGCGCGGATCTTAACCGCAAACAAGATCCCTTTTATCGCACTTGACAAAGATGCCGAACAAATTGAGTTTTTGAAAAAATTTGGTAGCAAGGTATTTTACGGTGATGCCAGTCGCCTTGATATATTGCGCACAGCAGGGATAGGCAAGGTGAAACTTATATTGGTCGCCATTGACAATGAGCAAGAATGCCAAAAAATTATTCGTCTGGTGCGTGAACATTATGCACACATCAAAATTATTGCTCGGGTCCGTAATCGTATGGGGGCAATACAATGTACTGCCTTAGGAGTACATCACAGTGTGCGGGAAGTATTTTCTGCCGGGTTAGATGCTGCCGAGTTAGTGCTGAAAGAAAATGGCTATAGTGAAGTAGATGCTCAGCGTCTGGTGAGCTTATTTGCTGCACATGACAATAATTTAGTTAATATTAGTGCGAGCAAGCAATTTGATTTGCAACAATTAATCGACATCAGCCAACAAGGCAAAAGTGATTTGCAGTCCTTATTTGAGAGAGACAAAAAAGGACTGGATCTCTAGTTCTGCGAACTAGTTAAACTGATAATTTAAACCAACGGTGAGGCGCGAATCGGTCAAGTCCCGGCTAGCATCGTCTGTTTCTCGGTTAATATACCGGGCAGTGACGTCCATTGATAATTGTTTGCTCAGGGTGCGCGTAAAAGAAGCTGAAAGATTAATAACATCGTTTTGCGTATCTGAGCCACTGTAATTGACTGTGGAATAACTGGTGTTCAGTCCAACGTTGGTGCGCCTACCAAGCTTGTAAGATAAACTCAGGCCTAGAATTTTTGATTCTTGCTGACGATCAGACTCAAGATATTCGGTGGTATTGACCGATAAATTTAGTGACGCTTTTAGCCGACGTTTGTCGTAACCCAGGCTTAAACGACCTGCTTTACGAAATAAAATTTCATCACTGATATCGGCGAACAGTAAGCCCGCTGCTCTGAATTCTTCACCGGCTTGCAATACATAATCCAGGGAATCAGGCTGGAAACAATCCGCTAAATCAATAGAGCCAAGAGGGCATACAAACATACTGCTTGGCCCTTCGGTAACACTAAGGCGAGAATACGAGGTCACACTCTCGCTGTAACTGGCAGAGCTACGAAAAGATTTCAAGTTATATTTAAAACCGAAGTCATAAGCATCGCCATAAAAACGTTTACTGTAATCAAACTGCACAGCCGTGCGTGATGAAAATGCCCAGTTGGTATTGAAGCCCACAAAGCGGCTGCTATTTACGCCTTCATCGAGTTCGTTGTAAGTCAGCTCGATGCTACGATCATCCCTTGGCTGCCACATGAAACCGGCGCCATAACTGGTGGTATCTAAGTTTGTCCGTTGGGCATTTAAGCTTTGCTCATCTACATCGTAATTACTATCATTACCAACCAATACAAAATTTATATCTTGGCTTAAGCCAACCCCAATACGCGCACTGGAAATGGTCGATACAAAGTCTTGACCACTAGCACGTGAGGTATCGTTATAACTACTGGCAAGAGAAAAGCTGACACGGTTGAATCTGCTACCTTGATAAATTTGGGCATCGAGTCGCATGTTCTCGCCGTCAATGCCGAGGGTGCTGGTGTTGGTGGTGCTGGTCAAGGATTCCTCTGAATTGGTAGTGGAATACGAGGTTTGCAGCGTTGCCCCTAAATACTGTGGTTTAGGTACACTTAAGCTTAGTGCTGCACTATTTGTGCGGGTTTTTGTTAGCTCACCAGCTGCCAATACTTTGTCACTAACCAAACTCTGGGCGGCGTCGAGGACACGGTAACTTTGATCTCCCGATAGCGACAACGACATAACGTGGTCAATAAGGTTTATGCCGGAAACATATCTCATTTCGGTAAAATTTTTATTAGCCCCTGGGTCATCGTTTTTTTGTTGCACAATCGAGTGATCTACCACCACTGATGCCGAAGCTTTACGCGCCGAATAGATGCCAACGACCTTAGGTTTAACCAGGACTGCCGCATTATTAACGCTTGCCTGGGAACCACGGTCGGTTTGGTAAAGATAACCTGTGCTGCTAACAGATGGCTTTATTTGCAACTCTCCGGCTACCAACAAATTTGGATAACTGCAAGTAAATGCGGCAACCAGGATAAGTTTGTTGCGTGCCGGTGATGTCGTTTTGTCTGCCACTAATTCCCTCCCCCGTAATAATAATAACCGTAACCTGAACCGTCATTGGTTATCTTTTGTCCTTTGTTAACCACAAAGCCAATGGCCATTTCCGGATTAAGTTGACTGACGGCTTGTTGTATATCAGAAAGTTTTGTGGAGTTTTCTTCTGTTACTACTATGGCTTGACCGGCCAGATTAGCCAAAATAGCCGTTTCGTTTATACCCAGTAATGGGGGAGTGTCCACAATAACCACTCGATCTGTATAACGATTAGCGAATTCCTGCACCACTTCATACATCTTTTCACTGGCGAGCAACTCAGTTGATAAATGGTGAGACTTTCCAGCGGCAATAATTCTCAAGTTGGGCACATTGGTATTGTACATGACCTCTGAGATATCGTTTTTTTCACCGAGAAGGTATTCCATCAAACCTTCCTGATTTTCCTGCTCCAGGGTACGCATTACATTAGGGCGCAGCACGTCTGCATCCACAAGCAATACAGTTTTATCCTGTTCTAAAGCAATACTCAGAGCCAGATTCACAGCGGTAAAGGTTTTTCCTTCCCCTGGTCTGGAGCTGGTGATCATGACGATATTGCTATTAGTTAACGATTTGGACAGGGCACCGAAGGCGTTATCCAAAATTTTCCGTTTAATAGCCCGATATTCTTCATTAATTAACCTGCGTTGGGCACTGGTTGAAACAAAGCCTTTTTCTTCCATCGCCACCAGATCAATTTCGATATGTCCAGCGCTGCTTTCGACTCGACTCGGTTGATTGAGGCTGGCAGCAGGCGTGGTTTTGACTGGTTCCGGTGTGTGTACAGGGGCCGGCTCGTCCTTTTTAGCGGCATTCTGCTTCGAAAGTGCGCGTTCTATTGTATTCATGCGAATACCCTCGCAAATAAGTTAATTTGGAGCATTTCAGCGCCCATCAACACACCATACATGGCGAAAATTAAACTGGAAGACACCATAAATACCAATATTCTCGTTCTGTTGTCTTTACGCATGGCCGCGCGGTTAAGGTGGCTCACTACTCCTAACACCGGGTAAGAAGTCAAAGCCGTCAATTGTCGCCCTCGGGTGAGTATGGGGTTAAGTTGACTAATTAAAAATGCAATGGCAAGCCCGGCTGCGAAGCCGATAAAGACCACGGCTGTATAGCCGATTAAACGATTAGGACCACTAGGTGTACGAGGGGCCAAAGGGGGATCTATGACTCTAAATTGTACATCTTCTGAGGATACATCGGCCTTTTGGGCCAAATCTGCTGATTCCCGTCTAGACAACAACTCTTCATATTTACGTTTAGTAATGCCGTAATCCCGGTTTAGCGCAGTGAATTCCGCTTCTATTTGTGGCACTAAATCAATTTTTTGTTTTAGGTTGTCAATCTTACCTTGAAAGTTTGCACGTCTAACTTGCAGTGAAGCGACCAAACTTTGCAAACGACTGATCTCAATGCGTATTTCAGTAGACAGGGCACTAAATGAACCATTCACATTATTGGCATCGTCAGATGACAGGTATTCATCTATTTCGCCTTGCCGCGCTTTTTGTAACGATTCCAGCAAATTCTGGGATTCAATTACATCCGGATGCAACTCAGTATATTTGAGCATCAGTTCGTCAAGCCTTTCTTCCAGACTGCGGATCCTAGTGTCATAACGCGTCGTTAACGTCGCTTCAGAATTGGAAGGTTTGACTGCAAAACCGTCTACCTGCGAGCTTTCTCCCTGTATTTCGCCGGTCAACGCTTTGATCTGTTGCTCGGTTTCTTTGATGGTAAGCTCTGTTTGCTCCAACTGCGATTGTAACTCAGTGAAATTGTTATAAAAACTGCCCTTATTAGGTAACAGAGCAGCATATTTACGTTTAAAATCCGCCACGCGTTGTTCGGAAGAGGTCAAACGGCTTTCGTATTCATCTATTTGTTCTTCTATAAAACGACTGGCTGAATCCGAATCCTTGCGTGAACTGCCAAGGGCACCTTCAACAAACAAATCCAGGGTTTCCTGAACCACAGTTTTGGCCATCTGGGGGTCTTTATTAGAATATGAAATAGTAAATAAATTATCCCGACCGGCAGAGCGTAAGCGAATATTGCTACTCAAATCTGCAATCATCGCTTCATAATCAGCCGGTGTAATAGCCGTTACATCCAAGTCTGATTCTCGGCCAATGATTTCCAGGTTTGGGCGACTCAGCAAGGTCTTAACCATCATTGAAATTTCTTGTTGAGGATTGGTTTGAATTGCCAGACCTCTTAATAATGGTTGTAATACCGAGCGTGTATCTACGTAAACTCGCGCTTGTGACTCATAGGTATCAGGCAGTGAGGCGACGTATGCAAAACCAATTGGACAAATCAACCAGGTGCATATCATAACGTAGCGCTTTTTTACCCACACACCCTTAAGGTAATCGATCAGTAACTCGATCGTTTTTTGTAAATCCTGCATTTAAACGTCCGTATATCTATTGTCTACTAAAACCAAGCTTCTGGAATAATGATGATGTCACCTGGTAATATATCGATATTTTGTCGAATATCGCCATCTTTGATAAGCGCATCTATGTTCAAATCAAAAGTCTTTTGCGTACCGTTAATTGTGCGCACCAGTTTAGCATCATTGCCTGAAGCAAACTGAGTCAAGCCACCGACTTTTATCATTAAATCCAACAAGGTCATTTGTTGGGTGTAGTTGATCGCACTGGGATTAGTTGCTTCACCTATTACCCGAACTTGCTCACTTAATGGACCAGCAAAGCCAGTAACGCTAACGGTAACCCGCGGATTATTTATATATTTGCCGAGTTCTGTTTCCAGTTCACGAGCAAGTGCCCCTGGGGTTTTTCCCGTAACGTCGACATCTTCCACCAATGAGGTTGTTACCTTACCGTCGGGTCTGACTACAAAAGAGCCTGAAATATCGGGGTTGCGCCATACAAATATCGACAGCCTGTCTCCAGGACCAATCAGATATTGATAATTACTGACAGAAGTTGTTAAAGAAGGGTAGGTAGATGCGCCTGGCAAATTGCTGCTACTACTACTGCTACATCCCGCCGTAGTTAAAATTATTAAAAATAGTAAATTGAAGAATGCTATTTTGTTAGTCTTCATGTAAATTGTGGCCCCATGTGTTGAACTCATCGGTCGCCAATGTACCAAGTTTTCGACTTATTTCACAACTATAAAATAATGAAAAAGCAGAAAAAATCTGTGAATCTCAATTACTTAATTATGTATAAAAATTATAAAGCTATGTTGCCGTTCAAAAGTGAGGAAGTGATTAATGAGTTTTGTTAATCGAAAAGAAGTACGTCGTTCCAATATTTTGATGATTTTAGAAGCGTCAATTGTTGGCTATATTCTCTACTTAACATTGGGAGTGGTGAATAAAATAACTGACACCGTTGCCCCGACTATAGGTAACTTGTCACTCTACATCGGGCTATTTACATTTTTAGTCATCGTGTCAGCGTTATCTGTAGGTTTATATGAATCTAAGTTAAGGGAAACCTTTAGAGGCATAATCCGGCGCATTTTTGTCAGTGTGGCTCTGGGATATTTCATGATGGAAATCCTGGGTAACACAGCGCTCAATTACATTGAGCTGCACCAATACTTTTTGCCAATTGCCGCAGGACTGTCGATTATTGCCCTGGTTATTTTTCGCTATTTTATCAATCGATTAGGTTTGCTTGGTCTGGGACAGACCAAAATCATCGTCATTGGTGCCGGTGAACGGGCGTCGATTATTGAACGCAGAATGCGTAGAGAAGTCGACCGATTTGGGTTTGAACTGTTGGGTTTTATTCCCATTCCAGGTGATAACCGAGAAGAAGGTATTCAAAACGAAAAATTAATCCACGTGAAGATTGACGAAAATTTTCGTAATTTTATCGCCGACAATGATATCGACGAAGTGGTTATTGCTTGTGACCAGCGCCGTGGCACGCTACCGGTGGAAATCTTGTTCGATTGCCGTCTTAGAGGGGTAGAAGTCACCGATCTGTTGGACTTCATGGAGCGGGAAACCGGCCAAATAGTAGTTAATCTGATGTATCCAAGTTGGGTGATTTACTCCAATGGGTTTAATTCACAAAACTACCTTCGAGATGCGTTGGATTATGCCTTGAATACCGTTCTGGCCTTTGTTGTATTGATGATAGCCTGGCCGTTTATGGTACTTACAGGCCTAATTATTTATTTTGAAGATAACAATAAAACAAAGTCTTCTGTGTTTTACAAACAGGAACGAGTTGGCTTAAACGGTAAACTCTTTAAAATAATCAAATTTAGAAGCATGCGTGCCGACGCAGAGAAGGATGGCGCCAAGTGGGCCACCGCCAATGACACACGAGTCACACGGGTTGGCCAGTTTATTCGTAAATACCGGATCGACGAATTGCCACAATTGCTCAACGTTTTTCGTGGTGAAATGTCATTTATCGGCCCACGCCCCGAGAGACCTCAATTTGTTGAGCAACTCATTCGGGAAATACCTTATTACAACCAGCGGCACAATGTTAAACCTGGTCTGGCTGGATGGGCGCAGCTAAATTATCCCTATGGGGCGAGTGTGGAAGATTCCATGGAAAAATTGAAATTTGATTTGTATTACGTCAAACATCAAAGCTTGATGTTGGATATTCTTATTTTAATTCGCACAGTAGAAGTTGTGTTGTTTGGTAAAGGAAGATAATTTTGCATACTAATGTACTAAACGCCATGACAGTGGATGTTGAGGATTTTTTTCACGTATCCGCTTTTGAATCCATTATTACCCCAGAGCAGTGGAAAGATTATCAGCCTCGAGTTGAAGCCAACACACGTCGCCTGCTGGAGCTTTTTGCTAAATATAACGTGAAATCGACGTTTTTCGTTTTGGGATGGGTAGCAGAGCGTTATCCGCAATTGATCAAGGACATTCATGCTCAAGGCCACGAAATAGCCAGCCATGGTTATGCTCACCGCCGGGCAACCGAGCAGACTCCTCAAGAATTTAAAGTGGATGTCACGCGGTCAAAAGACCACCTTGAAGATCTGTTAGGGGAGCGCATGGCAGGATATCGTGCTCCGAGTTTTTCTATTGGTTATGACAATGAGTGGGCCTTCGAAGTATTGGCAGAGCTTGGTTTCCAATACAGTTCGAGCACTTACCCGGTTAAACATGATTTATATGGCACACCGGATTGGCCACGTTTTGCTTATATGCGTAAAGAAGGGATCACCGAAATTCCGATCCCCACCTTGAAGATATTAGGTAAACAAACGCCTATAGGCGGGGGAGGGTACTTTAGACTTTATCCCTATCAACTGACCAAATCATTAGTTTCTAGCTATTTGAAAAAAGAAAAACAACCTTATTCATTTTATTTCCATCCTTGGGAAATAGACAGTGAGCAGCCACGATTAAATCATGCTCCGTTAAAATCCAGATTCAGGCATTATGTCAATTTAGATAAAACTTACGCCAAATTGGAACGTTTATTAGTCGACTTTTCATGGGGCACCATGAGGGACGTTTATAACATTTCTGCTAAGTAAAAGGTTGTAGTTATGGTTGTAAGCTCGGCTCTAAAGCAGCCCGGAGAAGGAAATAGTAAAGCTGTTATCTTCGGGTTAGTACTCATTGTATTTACCTGGTGTGTGGTGTTTTGGCAAGGTCTGCGCACGGCTATCGATATCTGGCTGATTTCGGATATTTTTAATCATTGTTTATTTGTATTACCGGCTGTTGGCTTTTTTATCTATTTAAAACGCGCGCAACTGGCACCTTATGTTATCGCACCCAATTATTGGCTGTTGTTGCCGTGCATAGGCAGTTTATTGCTTTATGCCATCGGGCTATCAGGCGGTGTGCAGTTGTTTATGCATGTTGCGACCTTCACGTTTCTACCCTTGAGTATATGGTTTTTTTTGGGTAATAAACTTGCTGCCAAAATCACTTTCCCACTATTTTTTATCCTGTTTTGTATCCCCGTTGGGGAAGAGTTGATACCGACTTTGCAGCAGATTACCGCAGACATGTCTGTGGTCATGTTAAATTGGTCAGGTGTCCCAATATTTAAATCCGGTTTGTATATTGAAATCCCCGAAGGACGCTTCTTGGTAGCAGAGGCTTGCTCGGGTATTAGTTTTTTTATTGCCTCTATCGTTATCGGCTCCCTTTACGCCTATTTAAATATTCAATCTGCATCACGCAAAATCCTGTTTATGGCGATTGCTATCCTGTTTCCTGTGTTGGCTAATGCAATACGGGTATTTGGTATTATTCTGACTGGCCATTTGACCAATATGGAGCATGCAGTAGGTGCCGATCATTTAATATACGGTTGGGTCTTTTTCAGTTTTGTGATCATTTGTTTGATTGCTATAGGTGAACTGATCCGGGAGAAAACCGCGGATTTAAAGGTGCAACCAGTGTCAACTGAGTCAGGTGCACTAGTGCCGGTAAAAGTATGGGTTACTTCTGTAGGTGTATTGCTGATCCTGACGTTTAGTTTTGCTGCCTGGTACCAGGTTATTTTATCTCAGCTTGAACCGGTGTCAGCCGCCCATAGAATAAACCGGGTCGTTATGTTTCAGCCAGTTGCTGGCGGACAGGTCGCGCCTAACTGGAGTCCGGAATTCATTGATGCCTATGACGCAAAGCAGGGAACTATTACCCATGAAAATCAGGTGATCGATATGTATATCGCTTGGTATCCCAAAGGGCAAGGGGAGTTAATCAGCTCATTAAATCGCCTTTATTTGGAAAAATCCTGGACTCTGGACAGTCGCGATAATTTTACAGGGCCTGAAGAGCTGACATTTGCAGTTGAACAAATAGTTAACTCCCAAAGTGTGCGTTTGTTGACTCACTGGTATGTTGTGGACGGTAAAGTATTGACGGATAAAAAAACGGCTAA
The DNA here is from genome assembly GCF_058068185.1 of Paraglaciecola sp. IT1134. Taxonomy (NCBI): domain Bacteria; kingdom Pseudomonadati; phylum Pseudomonadota; class Gammaproteobacteria; order Alteromonadales; family Alteromonadaceae; genus Paraglaciecola; species Paraglaciecola sp. IT1134. The sequence goes on from NZ_CM176486.1 coordinate 1,308,855, forward strand.
GTTGTACGAAATTTACCGAATTATGCAAGGTAATCATGTCGGTAGCGGCATAATCATCTTGTCGCAGCAAAGCGAGAATATTTCTATTACTCAAGACACGGCTGATTTTAAAAATATGCTCATGAATAAATTTGCCCAACTAAATGCAAGCTTTCCCCTTTAAGACAGCTCTATGACATTATCTTCGAATAAGTTTTCGCCAGCGGCTCACAATCCTGTAGCATTCAGTGGCTGGCTGAACAAGCTATTTGTGCGGTTACAATGTACAGAATGGCCGGGAAAACATCGTTTTTATCTGTGGTGCGTTAAACACTTAGGGCATAGGTTAATAGCCCACAAAATAGATGACAGACAATTTTTAGTGCCTTTGGTGGAGTGGTGTTTTTGGCTGGAGAAGGGCCCACAAAATTACTACCTGCAGGAATTTAGCCCGTTTTGTGAGTTGCTTGCAGACTTACGGCGGCCTTTCACTTTATTCGACCTTGGCGCTGATATAGGTACGGTATCTTCTTTAGTAGCCACTAAGTGCTCTAACCTGGATAATGTGATTGCCTTCGAGCCTAATCCCAGGTCGTTTAGTTTATTACACAGTAATCTTAAACAAATAAACTGCTCGACATTGGCTGTGCAAGCCGCAGTCTCTAATTTCAATGGCAGCGCCAGGTTGGCAGCCAATTTGGCGCGGGTGAATGATCACGAGGGGCATATCGTTGCTTGTGAAGAAGGTGATGACGCTGATGTAGCGGTTGTCAGTCTGGATCAATGGGTTAAAGACCATAATGACATTGTCATTTGCGACTCCTTAGTCGTAAAGATTGATGTGGAAGGCCAGGAGCAACAGGTCATGGCGGGAGCCGTTGACATGTTTGGGCGAGCCGAAACCCTAATTATACTGTTAGAAATTCACCCTGATGTGCTGCGAGACACGCATACCACAGCAGAAGCCTTATTTTCCCAGGCCGAGGCCATCCGCAATTTTACCTGGACGGTTCCGGCTGTGGGGCGCCAAGTTGACCGCAGGCGTGATTTTTTCGACCAGTTTGATGATATGCAATATGATGTCATCGGTATTTCGTCTAATTCCGATAATGGCAACGAACAGGCTACATTGCTGCAGTAAGAATAATAGATAACCGACAGATAACGACTGAGTGGCGTTAGATTTAGTCGATCATTACGTCGCCATTTTGGCTGATATTTAAGGATTAATTTTAATTATGATTACCTACCTACTTTGGGGAATCAAAACTCGTATGGCTGAGGAACGTAATTAGTATGTTTGGTATTTTTCGTTTTTCACTATCGATTTCTGTTATGGCGTTTCATCTTTTAGCGCTACCCGCTATTGGGAGCCTGGCGGTAGAATCCATTTTTATCATCAGTGGATTTTTGATGACACTCATTATGCACAAAAGCTATGCCTATACGATGCAGGGGCAAATATCGTTTTTTAAAAATAGGGTGTTAAGGTTGTATCCTACTTATTGGATATTTTTGATATTGGCGATGTTAGTTATATTCGTGGTTGGAGAAGAGTTTTCTGCTCAATACAACTCAAAAATGTACTTTCCTGAAACATTGGGCGAGATTTTGTCAAATTTAACACTCGTTTATCCGAGCTTTCGTCCATCAAGTATCGAACCAAGGTTGTTACCACCCTCTTGGGCAATAACCATAACGCTATTTTTTTACGTGGCAATTGCTGCAGGAATTTCTAAGAGCAAACTTTCTACCCATATTTGGTTTGCGGTTAGTGTGATTTTGTATATTTATGGGATGTATACAAGCGGAAATTTAGGGGTTGAACATGGTAGTTTTTTCACAGCATCTCTGGCATTTTCATCAGGTGCGCTGATCTTTCATCATCAAGCTTTTCTGATTAATATTTTACGTCAGATCCCCAAGGCTAGCATAATTGTAACTCTGCTATACACGGTCAATATTCTCATGGCGCCAGTAAGCAATTATTTTTTTCCTGTCATGTACGCTGAGATTTCATGGAAGCTAATTATGTTAACCGGGTGGATCAATATCCCCTTGAGTATATTGCTGATAACCGTGTTATTTGGCTGGAAGCCTAAGAGTTTCAAACTAAAAAAGCTTGATAAAGCGCTTGGAGCCTACTCTTACCCTGTTTATCTGTTTCATACCACGGCAGGCTGTTTTATTTATTGGTTACTGCTAAAAAACGATATAGAGACCAATAAAACAGATCTCACCCTGTTTTTTATTGCTTTAGTGTTGACGATTGCCCTTGCCAATTTATGTGAGAAAACGGTTACTAGAGCAATCGACAGGCGAGCTGAAAAAAATAAAATCTTGCTTAAAGCCATGAGTAATTAGTGTTGTTCGTTTAACCTATGTTATCTGTATTGGCCGTACAAAAAATGGTGATTAAGCAACGTATCTAGGGTGTAGTTGAGACTCATTCTAGATGTTGAATTTTTTGTTCTGAACAGCCAAATGGCCTATTGAGTGTTTTTTTTCAAAAACCATAGTGGCCTTTAGCGTTACCCAATGACCGAAATACTGGGCACATATCAATCACGTTAACAAAGGTCGCTGTCGCCTTGGTGTAACCGGTAAGTTAATGATAACAAAAACGGGCGCAATAGGGTTCGCCTGCAGGCAAAAGTAGCCTAACTACTGCTGTGCTATGATTGCCAGTTCCCTTTCGCTTACCATGTCTTCTAAATGCTTAACCCGCTTATTGTCAATCAGTAGTGCTGTTGCCCCATCGCGTTGACGTATGGGTTTGTTGGTTTGATTGTCAGCTATTACTATGCCCTTGGTTTTAGCAAAACGATACTCGATAGCATTGGGGTAAGAGTTGGCGAAAAATACTCGATTGTCTAACACCTGGGTATCCGGAGTATCTTCAAGTAAAATGCCTACGTCTGCATTAGGGTGATTATTGTCGTGATGCACGATTAAGTTCTTTACTATCGCGCCCCCTGAGGCGGGTTTACCTTGCAGGCCAAAGCCGATACCCCGGTCACAATCGATGATAATATTGTTTTCGACCACTATATTGCTCGCCCCATTCCAGAAATGGATGGCGTGTTCGGCCACGCGTTTGCCCGGGCTGGCAATATTTCTGAAAATATTGTGTTTTACTACCCAACCTTTCGCTTTATGAGCATCTATGCCGCCAATATAATAGTTAGGACCTATGCCTTTGGTGAATTTGAACTCGCAGTTTTCTACCACACCATAATCACTGGAGTTTTCACTTTTATCGTCTGTGGTGACCTTTACCAGCTGTTGAAAGCTATCCTGTAATACACAGTTGCGCAGAATAACAAAATCAGCATCACGCTCGCCATTTATCTGGATAAGATGATTACCGGCATCAGATAGCGTTAAACCGTCTAGGGTGAAGTATTTTGCATTCACGTTGATCAAATTTTCTACTTGGCGATTATTCCGCATGCCAAGGCCAATCAGGCGAGTGTCACCAGGTTTTGTCGATTTAGCGATTAAACTGATATGCGCAGCTTTAATATTGATGGTTTTGCTTAGTTGATAGTTGCCCGGTGTTAGCACTATTTCCGTGTTGCCCTCTTTGTTGGCCTTATTAAGTGCTTTATACAAAGCTTGCACATCAGATACTTCAATGGAGAAAGCAGACGCAATTGGCGATGAGTCTTGGGCGAGACCAGTTAGGGGCAACACCAAGCAAAATACCACGGCCAGATGCACTCCTGCGCCAACGACCAAAGCACACAAACGACAGTGCATCACAGTTTTGATGTGTTCAAACATAGCTTTCTCCATTAACCATTTCCGAATAGGACCCTTCAAGTCGAACATTCGACAGGCAGATTATTTACGCATTTTTAGTACTTTAGCCGGGTTTCCGCCTACTATGGCGTAATCTGGTACGTCACTTATGACAACTGAGCCTGCGGCCACAATCGATTGTTTACCTATATTGGCCATAATCAGCGCCCCATTGCCTATCCAACTATCTTCACCTATGGTGATTTTTTCAAAGTCACCACCTTGGTCTTTTATTGGCGTGTTCAAATCGCCAAAATTGTGCTGCCCTTTACCACTCATGATATGAACACCACTGCCCAATAAACAGTTTTCACCTATAGAGCAACGGCCTATATTACATTGAGGGCCAATATACACACCCTGATATATATCTGTATCCACTTGAGAAAACAAGGTAGCAAAAGAAATGACTACGTCATGTTCACAATGGTTCAAGCTTAGGCGGTAAAAACCCAAGCGCAACTGAGTGCCCAAAAAACCCGGTAACAAACTGAGTAATTGAGAGTAGGTACTAAAAACCCTATCTTTGCACATCACTAAGCAGCTTAAACAAAAACAAATATACAAAGGTAAAACCAACAACATACAGACTAGCCCTATGGCTTTTTTTAGTTGGGTTTTCATCGGATCGGCTCAATTTGTTGGTCAGTGTTTTTTATATTGCCAGTAATAACTTGCTCAAATGGCTGCAATATACTGTCCCATGCATACTGCTCAAGAATAACTGACAAGGCGTTGGATGAAATCCGCCCATAAAGGGTTTTATCGGTGCACAAGCTTGTTATATGTTTGATAAACTCCTGAGGAGACTCAGCTAATAAGATACTTTCATCTTGCTCACATCTGATACCCTCGGCGCCCATGGGCGTAGACACCACGGGAATACCGCAGGCAAAGGCTTGCAATACTTTGTTTTGCACGCCCCTGGCAATACGAAATGGGGCGATAAATATATTAGCTCTAGCGAAGTAGGGCATGATGTCATCGACAAAACCGGTCACAGTGATCCCTTCAATCTTAGCAAGGGCTTGTATTTTATCTACGGGGTTCATTCCGGCGACAATAAACTGCGCATCGGGCCAGCGGCTTAAAATGTCTTGCCAAACATGCTCTACAAACCATAAGACTGCATCGACATTGGGTGCATAATCCATTACACCGGTGAATAAAAGCACTGGCGGGGCCAGTTCAGGTGTGATTTCAGCAGGTTTGAAGGTGAGAGTGTCAATGCCATTTTCAACTGCAAAAATGTTGTTTGCGTTCGGCGCATTTTGTTTAAACAGCTCGGTTTCAGCATCGGTAATAAAAAAACATGCATTAAAACGCCTGGCAATTTCCCGTTCAAATTCAGCGATTAATTTGTGCTCCCGGCGATAAACGACTGTCATAGGAAAAGACGCACGCTGGGCGTACTGCCGCCATTTATCTGAATCGAGATCCATAAAGTCCATATAAAGGCGAAGGCTGTTATCTTGTAACTTTAGGCAAGGGGCTTTACTTTTAAACACATATTCCGCCATGCTCGACGCAGTGCATACCAAAACATCAAACTGGCCATTTAGCAGGGTCTCATCCAGACGTTGCTGGAGCTCTGAACTATAAAAGTTACTCACACTCAAGGCTTTGCCTTTGAGTAAACCACTGAACAAACGGTAGGCTTTGTTGGTTAGTCGTACACCCTGGGCTTGCACCGCATACTGCTTTTGCAATGCTTGAAAAAACGCAATTTCATCAGGGTCTTCATAGGGCGCCAATACACTGACTTGATGACCCTGTTCACACAAATATTTTAGTTGGTGAAATGTTCTGATCTTCTCCCCTTTATTCGGTGGAAAGGGGATACGGTGAGACAAAAATAGTATTTTCAAAAATTCGGTTCGCTTAGTTAAAAAATGTTATGGATAAAGCATTTATAACGCTATCTTAACCGGAGTTACGTGTGATTTAAACGATTCGTGACGCAGTAAATTAGTTAAATTGTAACTCGCCAGCCTCAGTAAACCCCGCCGAAGCAGCTAATCACAGGTGACTGAAGATTGGTGCGTAAAAAGCCTACCGCCCGGGTAGTGCCAGATGCGTTAAATGAAGTCAGGTGATGGGGTTAAGTGTGAAGCCGGTTAGAAAAATCAATTGCTATCAAACCCAACCCATTACTGTGGGCACAGAAATTTCTCCTATTTTCTCCTACAGTAAGGCACAAGGTAGAAGTGATGAGCAAACAACTTGATACATCAGTGGGCATATCGACATTCCCCCCAGCATGGTGATTCTTGACTGACGACTCTCATGGTAGACGAATCAACGCTACATGTTATTGAATTTGAAAATTTTGGAATGACATCAATGTCTTTGTCTGATTAAATATCACTGGCATTATCATTCTATTTATAGGCGCCAAAACGTATCTCTATATCTTTTCCGTAATAGCTAAAAGCATGCACTAAATAAAGATCAGCCCATTTTTTGGTATTGACGATGCCATATTCCCGGGCTTTTTTATGTATCGACTTTTGCTAAGGTTAGGGGTTCGAGTTTTTTTGGGGAAGAAAACAGTATCGTGTGTGGCCTGTTTTGTTGTTTGAAAAATTCATATTTTTATAATTGGGAGTAAAGTGTAAGTGGTTGAAATAAAACAGGTTTTTATTTTAGGCGCGCCTAGGTCTGGCACCACATTTTTGGCTAGCCTGTTAACACATACTCGGTTCAAGGCTCCTTTTGAAACACACTTTATTCCCAAATTTTATAAAAAATTAACGAAATATGGCGATTTAAATCAATTCTCAAATTTTTCTAGCTTGTTAGATGATATTTTGTCTGAACGGGCAGTAATGCAGTGGAAGTTAAATTTGATCTATGAAGAATTTTTCAACAGCTTCAATGGAAATGTTTCATATCAAGAGTTAGTAGATAAACTGTGTTCCATGAGTCGAAATGGAAGTGACAATGAGTGTTGGGGCGAAAAGACCCCATGGTATTTACTGGAGCTGGAAATCATATATAAGCTCTTTCCTGACGCCAAATATATTTATATTGTTAGAGATGGGCGGGATGTCGCCTTATCTTTATTAGAAAAAGACTGGGGGCCGAATAACATATATGCCTGCGCTGAGTATTGGCGAACATTAAATAAAGAGGCGCCTATACTCGCAGAGTTAAAGGGAAAAGGTCAGCTTTTTGAGCTTCGCTATGAGGATCTTCTAGACAACACAGAAGAATATGTAGCGCAGTTTTATGAATTTCTAGGAGAGTCTTATGATCCGGATAGTCTTAGCTCTTTGTTATCGACAGTCAAAAGAGGCAACTATTATAAATGGAAAAAAAGTCTTACTAACCAGCAGATAAGCTTATTTGATAAAGTTGCTGCAAATACGCTCAATAGATTTGGTTATGAGACTTCAGGAGAGGAGAGCGCTTTAGGTATTTTGACTCGATGCTTGTATATTTGTCATAACAAACTAATTTGGTTGAAATATATGTTCAAAATGAATGTGATTGATGGGATCAAAATCCGGTATTTTGGTAAAGAGCCGTTTTCTGATTAGTCGTTTTGCGTATGTTTTATAATGAATAAACTTTATTTTTATCGTGCAGGTTGGAATAGGTTAATGAGCCTCCCCTAAATTGGAAGACATTTTTTACTTAGAAATCGAAGTAAGGTAAAACGTGTTGTGAGATAAAAAATATCTCGGTGAATTTAAAAAAGTAACTATTCGCCAAGTAGCGGGCAATGGCTATTCGGTGGCCAGTGTTGCTAAACGATTTACTTAATGCCTCACCATTGTCGCAGTGGGTGAGGGAGGTCGCCCGCAAAAATGCGGGTAAATTCGGTAATACCTGTATTCCCTGTATTCCCCCAAGTTGGCCATTAGATTCAGTGACGATATTACTGATATTGAGAAAATACTAAACGTCGATTTAGCACATTGGCGTTCTGTTACCGTTAATTTCAGCGTGATTTTCTGATTTTATTATCAACTATAATCAAGCATTTATTTCTGCTAATAGCAGAGAGTGACGAACAAAGGATAGCCAATATGATAGATTTTTCTGTCGCTATACATTCATATAACAGAAAAGATTACATTGTAGAGACAATTGAAAGTGTCTTAAACCAAACATTAAAACCAAAAGAAATTATTGTCATTGATGATGGCTCATCAGATGATACAGAAGAGGTGTTGAAGCCATATAGTGATTTAATTTATTACGAAAAAATTGCAAACGTAGGTTGTGGAACTTCACGCAAAGTTGCGGTCGAGAAATGTAACTATAAATGGATTGCTTGCAATGATGACGATGATCTTTGGGAACCTAACCACTTAGAAGAATTGGCCAAGGTTATAGCGGCTTTCCCCGATGCTGAATATGTATTTTCTAACCATAGTCAATTTGGTGACAGAGCTGAACAAGATTATGACCATTTTTCAACCGCACCTGAAGGATGGTGGAATGGGGTTGTGAATAAACGTAACGGCGATGCTATTTTATTGAACAAAGATGCCTATATAGATTTTTTGAATTTTAATCCGTCCTTTCCGTCAGCTTGGGCATTTACCAAAGGCGTATATGAAAAAACGGGGGGGATAGATAAGAAATACAGCCGTATGAATTCCGAAGATTCAGACTTTACCAGAAGAGTATTGCTAAACACTGTTGGGGCATGTACGAGCCTTAGAACCGTCAAGTTAAGGCGACACGGTAATAACATGTCTGACAATATTTCGGCAAATTTGTTGGGTAAAGCAATTATTTTGGAAGATATTTTACATAAAAATATTTTGCCACAAGACTATATACAGGCCACCAAACACACCATTTCTGCCGCGGAATTACAGTCATTTCGGCATTACTATTGGAAAGGGGATTATTCAACCGCATTAAAGGTGGCGAATGATCGGGGCTTGAAACTCCCTCTCGGGGATTATCTCAGGAAGCTAAAAGCGCAGTTTAAGCTGAAATTTCAAGGAGGTTAGCATAAATCATTCTGTTAATGTGACTTGGTAACCGGAATATGTTGATTAACAACATTCCCTTTACCAGGTCACTATAACTATTACTGCGTTTAGGTTGTAAGGATCTGCTGCTTTGACTTTTGTTTATTTGCAGTAGGTGCTTCAATTGTCTCCCTTTGTAAATGCAATTTACGCAAGTAGTATATGTTGAAGGCGCAGGCCGCAAATAAAATACACCAATAGAATATCTCTGCCCGCATGCGGCTTAAAAATGTCATGGTCACCATAAATGTGATCAGCATTGCCTCTATAGCGACAACTTTAAAATAGTCCTCAATATATTTATCCGTATTTAAGACTTTTTTACATTTTTTAGTCATTAAAAAAGATGCAATAACCATCATTATTAAGGCAATAAAGCCTGGGTAACCCGCTTCCGATAGGGCTTCAAACCAGGAAGAATGCACTGCTCTATTGCGACTACGTCCGGTATTAATATTAGCCGGGATATAAAGTGGGGCGTTAATTTCAAATCCCCCCCGGCCTAAACCTAATGGATAATCTTTAGCCATATCCCAGGCAGCTTGCCAAAATACCATTCTGGTTGCGCCCGTTTCAGTATTCTCCTGAACTTCAGTTTCGTCAGCGATAGAAAAGAAACGTTCAACTGCAGTTTTATCTGATATATACACCAGAGAAGCTAAACCTGCGAGGGTGATCAATACAACTGTGAGTTTTTGAGATTTACGCTGTACAGGAGAAAAGAACAGCTTCCACATAAAATAGGCGCCACCCACGGCTAACCCTAACATTGCTCCACGACTATTGATCAACATTAAACCGTTAACAATAAAAGCCCCTGCAATAATAAAGGGTACTTTTAACTTAATGTTGGTATTGACCCAGAAATAATATAAACAGGCGATTGCTGCAGGGGCAATGGCTGCTGCAACGCCATTGCTATCAGGGGCATCAACCATACCAATGCCCTCAACACGATTGCCTGAGTTTCTGCCAACTTGAAAAGTGTAATATCCAATATACGCTGCACCTGCGATAAATCCATACACCATATAGTCAAGGGCTTTGATATTCGTGCATATTTTGTATGCAATAGTCATGATTATTGCGACTTTTATTAATGGCTCAAGTGCATTGGCGTGATACCCTGGAAAAAGAGCCCAGAAAGAAACAATAGAATAAATAGCTACAAATACATACATCCACCTAAACGATGGGATACTGAGTATCTTGTTTTGCTGAGTAGTAGACCAATTAATGGCAAGAATGACTGCCATGAACACAACCGAAAAATATGAATAACTGACATCAGGGACCATCGAACCCCACCAACGGTTTTGCGGGTGAAAAAAGTAGATCAGTTGATAAAGTACAAATGCAAATATAGCGGCATGTCTTAACGACAGAATAAAACTGGAAACAAAACTGCCGAAAAAAAGGAAAATGCTGATCATTGATTGCCTATCACAAATTGCTTAAATTGCTTATTAACGTTAACGACAGTGAAAGTTTAAGTTACCTGCCACCCTGCTAACATCTACAATGGGGGTCTTGCTATTTTTATATTAACTAAAGTTGAAATGGATATCATGAAAAGATCAATTACTCACTTTAAACAAGCCTATCTTATCGCATTGCTCGGTTTATTTACTGCTTTTTCTGGTGTGACTAAAGAAAAAGAATCCGTGACCATGCCCTTATATTTGCCTAGCGCCCAAACATTAGAATATTTAGGTGGTTTCAGGCTGCCTGTCGGTACCAAGGGAGCCTCACGACTAGGTTATGCTCAGGGAATATTTGCCCTTCGCCCGTTAAAAAATTCTTTTTTTATCGTTGGGCACGCGAATCATCAAGCTATTGCCGAGCTTACTGTACCGGCCTTGAGTTTGTCAGAAGATATTAGTGAATGGCCTATGGCCATATTTGAGCAGCCATTTAGTAAAGTTATCCCACGAGTGAAAAATGGTAATCCTCAGAATATCAACAGAATATCGGGTATGGCTGTCATTGAAGAGCAGCTAGTAGTGAACGGTATGGAGTACTACGATGCGAACGGTAATGTCAAAAACACGACCTTTATCGTTCGTAAGGTTAATGATTTGGCTAAGAGCCCTATCGATGGTTTCTTTAATTTACAAGGTGCTGCACATGCAGCAGGCTGGATAAGTAAAATTCCAGAACATTGGCAAACAGCACTCAGCTCTGAATATTTAGTCGGTAATGCAAGCTCCTATCCTATTAATTCTCGTTCAAGTATAGGCCCAAGTGCATTTGGCGCTCAATTTTGGGGAATACTCAATAGTAAGGAAAGTTCCGGGCTGATTTTAACCGACAAGTATATGGATTTTAGTGTTAATAAACCGATTATAGCTGACCAATATAATAAGGCCCGCAATAATGATCTATGGACAGAGGTCTCGTCGGCCCATTACGGTTTTATTATTCCTAAAACGTCTAGCTATTTTGTGATTGGGGATTCGGGGGGGCATAAGAGTGGTATCGGTTATAAAGCCACTCAAGACAATGGCAAATTATGTGCCGGCCCCTGCGCTTTAGCTGCAAAAGACATATACAATTATTTTTGGTTGTTTAATGTTGAAGATTTCGTTGCGGTTAAGGCCGGATTAAAAAAATCTCATCAAATTCAACCCTATAAATATGGCATCTTTGACAAGCAGCACACTCGTTCAGATATTATTGCTGCCGACTATCAAGAGTCTAGCCAAAAATTGTTTGTACTTTATGGTAACGAGGATAAAAGTCAAAGTGAGTTCGAAAAAGCACCGATAATGAGGGTTTATAAAGTAAGCCTTGAACAGTAAACATCTCTAGAGCAAACGGTTACTGAGTAGCTTGGTTCTACTTAGTAACTGTCATTAAAATCTCGCGGCTAGGTAATACGCAAAAATTGATGTTTATACTGGCCTGGGTATTATGCCCAGCAAGTATTGATCTGTATCTTAATTTTCGCTCTTAACTTCTTCCAGTGTTACTTTTTCAGATTTTTTATCGATATTTTTTTTCACCCTACTTCTAACTATTTGAATTGGTTTTTCAATAAATAGAATTAATAACCATGAAAAAACAAACAGAAAAGGGATGCTAATAAGCATTAAATTGAAATCTGGCCTTACGTAATCTATGCCCAAATAACCTAAACCTGTTAATGTAAGTAGACCAACTTGATAGTGGATAAGGTAGATAGGGTAACTGAAATTACCTATCCAATTGTCGAATTTTTTACCAATGAAAGGCAGAGATTTTTTTTCTGCAAGAACAATAATCATTAACGTACATAAGACAAAGTTGGAGTAAAAGAAAAAGACACCAAAGTTGAAACCTGAGTATGTTGATTGCCTACCTATATACCAGTTAAGTAAGATAAAGAAACCCAGTAAATAGGGAAAAAATGCGCCACGCGTTATCCTACTTGAGCTTACTATAGCTTGTAGTTTTTCTTTATAATGGAAGATTAAAGCGCCTACCGAAAAAGGTAAAGATGCCGCCGATATAGGGTAGTAATTGTACTCAAACCCGAGGTTTAATATTATTACCACCGCGTGGTAAATGATACTTAATAAAAACCAACCAATAACAACATTTCTGTGTTTCGACAGCCCCAAGCCGATTAAAATATAGAAAAAAATCTCTACAGTTAAGGCCCATGCCGGGGGCGTCAATCGAGGTAGTTCACTAAATGGGAAAAACAAAAAAATATTTTTCAATATTGCTGTGACATCCGACGGTAAATATAGTGCCTGATGATAATTCGCGGTGGTTGTTTCACCTAAGAGTAAGATCAGTATCAAGGTTATTGTTATTGAAGCCCAATACATAGGGAAAATACGCAACAGCCGATTGATCGCATATTTATACTTTCCGGAGGCAGTGTAACCGTAATTTTTTTGCATGATAAAAGTCATCAAATAACCGCTTAATGCATAAAAACCAAACACTGCATAACCGCCGATATCAGGGATCCCGCCTATGTGAAATGCAACAACCATTAATGCCAAAATAGTTCTATAGGCCCCAAACATAAAATTTTACATCCTTAAATAACTGCTTCTGAGTGATTAAAATGTGGTTTTTAGACCCTGAATTAAATTGTGAACTTATTTCACCTATATCACGCGGATATAGCCCACCACATCATCTTAGGCATTTTTTTTAGTCGCCCATAAATGAACATGTTTTTCAAAATTAACAAAAATAATCCAAACTTTTTCTTTTTCAGTAAGGGTTTTAAAACGTTAGCAGAGCCATATTCAATTCTCTGCTGAACGGCATCTGCAAATTCAGCAGGTTTGTTTAAATATAAATAATTATCTACCAGTGATATCAGGGAGTACGCTTCCTGTGCGGATGTGCCATGAAATGAAGTGATACCCTCACCAACATAATACTCATTAGTAATGTCCGCAGCGCAAACGATAGGGCCTTTAGATGCGACTTTGAATTGAAAGTGGAAATCGTTTGCCGCTTGATAAAAACTGGAGTCTTTAGATGCATAATGAGCGATGTCTTTTCTCACCGCCATATTCATGGCGGCAGCAATGGGGTAATAGTTGTTAAAAAAGTGAGAAAGCGGATCGTTATTCACAAGAAGACTGCTATCCATTTTTTCGATCCAAACGGGTGGTTTCCAATCAGTTCTAAATTTATTTTCTACTACGGCAATTGCCGCTACACAGTTAGGATGTTGCGACAACGCGTCAAACATGACCTGCAATTTATTTGGGTAAGCGATATCGTCTGAGTCGTTAAATACGATTATATCACCTTGGGAGTGCTCTACGCCGGTATGACGAGCAACTGCCGCGCCTTGGTTGCTCTGTTTAATGACTCGAATTTTATCATCGAGATCAGTCAAGTCGGATGCTGTTTCATCACTTGAACCATCATCAACGATAACGATCTCATAAGTCCCTGAAAATGACTGATTTAGTAATGAGTCTACAACTACACGCAATCTCTCACGACGATTGTAAACGGGTACTACAACAGAGATATCTAGTGTTTTTTTAATGTGGGTATTGTCCATATAATTCAGTGTTACTTATCTATTTAAGCGGTAATTTGAAAATAATAACGCTAGGTCGCTAAAACGCTCATAAATTTATGGGAGCGCGACGCTAGGGCAATATACGCAATGTCGATTTACTTCGGAAACTGAATTTACTCATTTTCCAATTCCAACAATCTTTCTAGTGTTTAAATCTGCACTGAGGCAACATCGGCATTTACTTGTTTCATTTTTTGAATCGACACGTGTAAAAAGAGCTTGAACTTTGCTTCTCTTTCAAATTGTCGGCCAATTATTTTTGTAACCTATAGTTTCCACTTTCATATATCCAGACTTCAAAAGTGTAGACAGCAATTAGGCTCTACTCCTTTTAAATTTTGTTTTAATTAAATCGAAAATGGGGGTTGCATTACCTTGCATAGTTAGTACAACAACCCAAGTTATTGCTGAGCTACCTAAGGCAAGCCCAGCCGGAATATAGTGTTGCCACCAATTTTGACCGAAATACAGGTTAAGGGCTAAAAGGGGCGTAGAGCAGGCAATTAACAAAATGGCAGGGTCTTTTAACCACCGCAAAAATTCTTTAGGCGTAAATACTTTTTTCCTATTCATAACAAACATAAAAAGGCTAAACCTTAATATTGGCAATGTCATGGTGGTTGAGATCATCATGGCCATTAAACCGTATTGCACCATAAAAATACATATGATTACCCGTGTGATACTGAGTATAAGGACAATTTTCATAAGTGCCTTTGCCATGCCCAACCCCATCATCACCGGATCCAAAATTTGAACAGCAGATGTTAGGACCAGCGATACACAAATTATTTTAAGAAAATAAGCTGAAGTGAGCCAATTTTCACCAAACAATACTAATATAACAGGCTCGGCACAGATACCTAAAATCACGTAAAATGGCCAAGACAGACTAAGGGTCATTTTTAGTAGAAATTGTAACTTGGCGACAAAATCACCGCCTCGCCTGTTGAGCATTGATATATAAGGCATAAGGACCGGATTAAATGCCTCAGTGAACAATTTACTGAACAACGAAGCGGTCGAACTGGCGCGGGTCAACAAGCCTGTTGTTTCCAAGCTGAAATATTTGCCAGATAATAACACCGTAAATTGATTGCCAAAGTAGCCCACTATGCCTGATATGCCAACGAATTTAGAATAACTGAGAATTTGGCGACTCTTTTTCAAGCTGGGTAAAAGCGGCATGTTTGCTGGCCTGAAAAACTGAAATACTAATGCCATGGTGAGAGTTTGTATTAACGATCCCCAAACAAGCGCATATACCCCATAGTCATACATGGCCAGGATGATCATGCTCGCGACACTAGTTAGCTGACTCACCACACCGGCAATTAACGCGGGTTTAAAATGGAGTTCTCTTCTTAACAAACAATCAACAATTGAGCCAAAAGGAGAAAGCAAAATATTCAAGGAAAGCAACTGCAGTATGGTTATCAACGCATCCTGTTGATAAAAATGAGCGATAGGATACGACAGAAAAAACAGACACATTGCGACTAATGACGCTATAACCAGTGATGTGCCGTAAGCGCTGCGAATTATTTCGGTGGTAAGGGTTTTCTCTTTGACCAGGTAATTGTTAACCCCGAATTCTTTTACGATTGCCGCAGTACCTGCAAAAACTAGTGCTACTGCAAATAAACCAAAATCTTCGGGTGGTATAATACGGGCTAGAACAACGCTACCACCCAATTGAAGGGCAATATTGAGGTATTTACCAAAAAAGGAATAGAATAAAGCTGAGCCCAATGTGCCTTCTTTTTTTGCATTATTTGTCAAAGGCAAGCCTCAGAAGTAGGGGGGGGCTTAGACAAAACTGGTATATCCTTGTAATTGTTAAACACTAAATAGAGAGCACGCGGCTCGAATGAGGTGTGACCTATCTCGGCGTGGTCAAACTTAGTTGGCGATCTTACCTGATGCCGATTAGTTTAACCATATTCACTGTGAAAAATAACGTGCCAAAGTGTTGGTTTAAATTTAGTACCGAGACTGGAAGTATTATTAGGAACTTCATTTTCCACGTATTGTATAGCGCCTTATTCACTGGTATCTAAGAACACTTTAGCAACGCCCGCCTTATACAAGTGACGAGCTAAATACGGTAGTATGCGGCAGCCGCGCTCACGGTCAGAATGGAAGGGCGGAAAGAGTAAAACCCTCACGTCAAAAATGTACGCTGATGGCTGACTCAAGTTGGAAATTAATCAGGGAGCTATGGCAAAAAGTGGTAGAGCCATTTCAAAGATGAGATGGTTCAAGCTGCTATTACACAATACGATGTCACTATTAGTTTAGCTTGTTGTATCTTCCGATGAAGTGAAACCTTCTATCGCAATTCATCCATACTCAATGTTGGAAATGCGGTTGTTGCATATTAGTTGATTGGACTCACGCAAAATCAGCGTATTTGAGGTTTGATTTATGCTTTTTGTTCTTGCGCAATATAAAAGATCTTAAGTGGATCCAATAACGTGTGTATCGCACTTACTGGGTGCTTGAGTTGAAACTGCGCATCAAGCCGCAAAGACGACTGGCGTGGGTGAAACCCCAGCAACTGTCCGTGCCGGATGTAATCAATGAAGTAAGGCCGAAAAATTTTATGCATCACCAATTAATCGATAGTAGAAGCTCAGGGCGCGAGCGAACTTTGTAACTAATTTGTAAACAATACATCATGACGATAGTCCTCGTCCCATGCTGCCTTGTTCATCTTGCGTGGCATGCTCAGTTTCCCATTGTCTCGCCTGAGTAAATTCAATACGAAACGCCTTACTGTCGCCATATTCTGCGCGGCCTTGCGTGTGTAAATGGTTTGAGCATCTTCTCTGAATACAACGTCTAGCACCCAGTGCTGACGATTTTCAGTGTCCCAGTGACGACGTGTGGCATCTGCTGCCAGGGCCAAGGGGAGGTGGGTGGTGCAAGCAAAATAAGCGGTTTCGTGACTGACTTTATTCGCTATCTTGCGGGTTCTAACGACCGCGATAACGCTTTCTAACATTGACCACTTTATCTTGAGTGCCTCGCCAAGAGTAGCAGGCAGGCTATATACACAACGAGACTCTTCCCGGCCATGACCTTTATTCTCACTTGCCTCTGCGATGTGGTCCTGGGTTTGAGATTGTTGCCAGTATGCCTGAAATGCCCCATCTATCTGATTGAATAAGGCGTCCTGGTTTTTTTTGACTTGTACGAGTGCATCGCCGCCGCGTTTTTTGATCAAGCTCAGTGTGTCACTTTGGCAGTGCAGTGCATCCATCGTCACAATGCAATCCTGGATATCCAGTGCATCAAGCAGATCACACACCGCTTGAATTTCCTGACCTTTGCCTTGTGTGGCACTATGATAGAGCACTAAGCCTTGCTGCACATCAAAGGCTGAGACAATACTCAGGGGCGAGGCTTTACCACTGCGCTCGACACCCCGAATATCTTTCCCATCTAATGCAATTAATGGCTTGCCATGGCGGGTGCGCCGCACATTCGCCCACTTGACTAAGGCACCGACAAAGCTATCCGGCACGACAGCACGGACTATCTTGGCGATGTTATGCCGGGTGGGTATGCCATTCTCATAAGGCAAATAGCGGCGTAACCAGTCAAGATTGCCGTCACCGAAATCTTGTATATCTGACCACCCTTTCTGGCCACAGGCTAAAGCCGCCACCACTAGGAACATGATTTCCAGTAACGGATATGTTTGATTAATATGCGAGCGTGTCTCTTGAACGTCTTTTAAGCAGTCGATGAGTTCCATATGATAATACCGATTGGGGAAAGTTGACGATCTGATCGACCCTCAAGCAAAAAGTTCCAGACTGTTTATATCAATAGGTGATCGATAGATGACTAATTATAACCTAAAGTTTGATCCCGCCCTGAGTAGAAGCTATCGCTTATTAAATGTGACTGGTGATTTTAATCGGGAAGGCCGTGCCATTAACGAGGACATGATGTTACCCGCCAAATGCTCCTTTGAGTGAATTGTTGAATGGTGCAGAAAACCTACACAAATTCGTTGCGACAAAGAGCCGGTACATGTCAGCCATACCCTAGCGGATTAGGCCAAGTAAAATAGCATCGAACTGCTCTTCAGTCGGCCTGGCAATCCCCAACAGAATCCTTACATTGAACGTTTTAATCGTACCGATCGTTATGGTAAACTAATAAACCTTTTGCCTATACAAACATATGTAATTAAATGAACGTTAACGAAACGCAACAAGTGGTGATAAAAAATAGTACATTGGTTTTTAAAAGTAAGGTCAAATGTTTCATAAAATCCCTTGTACACCCAAGAAAATTCAAAGCTTTCTGTGTCGGAACTGCAAAGTCGGGAACGCATTCTGTTGCTGAAATTTTCAATAAAAGGTATCGTGCGAAACATGAACCTGAGGGCGAACAACTTATTTATTTGAAAGCCCAAGTCGCAGAAGGGAAAATAAGCGCTCATGCTTTACTAAGGTTTTTAGAAAATAGAGATGTTAGAAATAATTTAGATATGGAATCTTCGGATTTTTCTGGATATTTTGTAAAAGAGTTTGTAGAGCTCGATCCGCAAGCAAAATTTATTTTACCAATACGGGATTGTTATAGTTTCTTAGATTCTATTATCAACCACCAAATCAATAACCCGGTAAATGATGCATGCACTTGGAAATTAGGCAGAGACTTAAACTATAACAATGCCGGTCTTATATTTCCTGAAGAAGAAAATATTCTTACCTCCTATAAAGGACTATACCCAATCAAAGGGTATTTAACATATTGGGCCCAACGGAATAAACAGGTATTGGAAACTGTTGCCAGTCATAAACTCTTAGCATTTAAAACCAAAGATTTGCAAAAAAAATTACAACCTATGAGCCAGTTTTTAAATATTCCTTTGGATTCGCTCAGTCCAAAAGAATCTCACGCTTTTAAAGCACCAAAAAAATATAATTTACTGGCCGCCATTGAATCCGACTATATAGAGCAGTTAGTTTTTGAAGCTGGATGTAAGGATATTATGAAAGACTTTTATCCAAACATACACAGTATGCAAGATGTTATTACTAGTTAAGGTAAGGGGGGCAAAGAAGTGTGTACTAAAAACTTGCTCTGTCATACTATTAAGAGTTGATTTTGCAAATATTAAATCATGAAAAAATATACTCTAGGATTGAAATGAGAACAGTTATCACGTTTGGCACATTTGACGTATTCCACGTTGGCCATATCAATATTCTTCAGCGCGCCGCTGCTTTAGGCGACACGCTTATTGTTGGGGTCTCTACGGATAAATTAAATTATAGTAAAAAAGGGCGTTATCCTATTTACCCTGAACAAGACCGTATGAAAATCATTAACAGCTTACGTTATGTCAATTTATGTTTTCCTGAAGACTCTTTAGAAGAAAAAGCTAAATATATCAAGATGTTTAATGCTGATATATTAGTGATGGGAGACGATTGGCAAGGGAAATTCGATCATCTAAAAAGTGAATGTGAAGTTGTCTACTTAAAACGTACGCCATCAGTTTCAACTACTGCGATTATTGAAGTGATCTCTACTACAAGAGCTTAATGTCATTTAAGTTATGGGAGAGTTTCTCTCCAAGCAGTGTATTGATTTTTACGACATTCAATAAATGGAAACTGGCACATGTCATCAAGTTTGTTTTTTCCTAAAGGAAAAAAATATTTTTTAAACAATTTATTGAGCTGGGGCTATAAATTGTTTTATAAAAAAAAGCCGCTAATTATATTAGAAGCTTGTACATCTTTTCATTTAGAACATTTCAAAAATGTTATACTCAAATTATCTGATGAAGGTCGTGTTTATCTCGCAGTTATAAGCCCAGAAAGTAGCAGAATCGGAAAGTTGGACAATGTTTGTTATTATAAAACGCTCGACGATTTTCCGCTTTATAAAAAGGCAGACCTTTTTATTTCTACAGAGTTTCGTGTGAAATATTTTCGGTTTGATTGTCCGAGTGTTTTCTTTGGTCATGGGATGGGACCAAAATTGAATTATCAAGCAAGCGATGGATTGCTGAAGTTTAATTATATACTCTCCCCTTGCCGTCCAACTTACGAAGTTCAAATAAATGTGATACCGAAAGAAAAAGTATTCCCTTTAGGTATGCCAATTTTGGACGATTTAAGCTATCGTAAAGATAATATTTATCGTCATTTTAATTTAGACGAAAATAAACCTCTAATGATTTACGCACCTAGCTGGTGTAATAACATCAGTAAAGTTTCCAATATCAAATTAATTACATCGTTCTTACAACATAAATCACAATTCAATATAATCATTAGTCCGCATCCTTCTTTGTTTGACCCGTCGCGTTGTGATGGAAAATTGTTTTTTTCAGCGAACGTCAATACTCAAGGTGTACACATAAACGCCCCGGATAGTGATTTTACAACCTTAGAGTTAGTCAAGGCTAGTACATTGGTGATCAGTGATATTAGTTCAATATTATTTGAAGCCATGGCTTTAAAGAAAATAGTTTTTTTTGATGGTAATAAAGCTTTATATGACTATTGTGAAGCCAGTGCTGTTTACGATGAAGTGATAGAAGTATGCCCCATACCTAATTGGGATAACTTGGATGACCAAACAATTGAGCAAACGTTGATAAATGATGAGTATTCAAGCGAGAGAGAGCAGTTCATTAATCATTATTTATTCAATAATGGTAATGCAAGTAACGTTTTTATAGAACAAGTGAGCAAGATTTTGAAGTTTTAATGATCTCCTGATTACCCACATGATTTATTCACTTTGCAATTGGCGACTCTATAAGCCGAGAATCTAAGTGGTCGATGAGGGTGTAACAAATATTGTTGCTAGACTCTATTTATAATATTTTCGAGATACTGCCTTACAGCTAGGCTGAGGATTGTAGGCAGTCAGAATCTTTTGTGTATTGAAAAGCAATTTGTAGATTGTTTTAAATAAAGCAGTACCAAGATAACCACTGAAGTTTCCCTAATTCGCATCTGGGAATTACTCATTTTACCCATAAGAGATTTGAAAGTTGAGACGAGATATACAATTTTTGAGAGGTTTAGCGGTTTTAGTTGTCGTTCTGTATCACAGTAATTTAGGTTTATTATCTCAAGGATATCTTGGAGTGGACGTGTTTTTTGTTCTGTCTGGGTTCTTGATAACATCCATTATTTTAAAAGGATTGGATAATGATACCTTTCGATTTTCAGAATTTTATTTTAGAAGAGCTAAAAGACTTATTCCTGCTTTATATAGCACGTTACTTTTTACCACTTTACTCTGCTTGATAGTTCTTACCAATAAACAATGGATTGAATACTTAGATCAGCTTTTAGGTGCATTAACATTTACTGCTAATATGGTTCTTCCCTCTCAAACTGGTTATTTTGAAGGCGCAGCTGAAGGAAAGCCTTTATTGCATATTTGGTCTTTATCGTTAGAGGAGCAATACTATTTTTTGCTTCCTATTTCACTCTTTCTTTTGCCCAAAAATTATCGACTAATTGGTATCTCAATATTTACTGTTATTAGTTTATATTGGTGTTTCTCTTGGGTGTATAGCGAAAATCAGGAAGTTCCTTTTTTGTGGAGAGTGGCAGATTCATCAAAGTCTGAATGGGCTTTCTATCTTTTGTTCACCAGAGCTTGGGAGTTATTGGCCGGCTCTATATGTGCGTGGGTAATGTTAAACAAACCCACAATGGAGTCGCCAAAATTCTTAAAGATAGTTTCGATAATTTTCATTTTTCTTAGTTGCACAATAAATATTAATAATGAGCATCCAAGTATTGAATCTGTCGTTGTTGTTATATCAACGATGGCTATTTTAATAGGTAATAAAAATTGGCTACCTAAACATTATATTATTCGTTGTGTAGAAAAGGTTGGTGACTGGTCTTACTCTATTTATTTAGTCCATTGGCCGTTATTTGCTCTTGCTTATTTAAGTTATGTAGGTGATGTTCCTAAAAGTATTAAAATAACCTTATTATTCTTATCTATCTTTTTGGGTTATATACAGTTTAGGTATGTAGAGACACCCTTTAGAATAGGTCGATATCAAAAAATATTCTCCAGTTGGAAAGTGGGTTTGTCAGCAACAATGGTTTTACTCTCTATTCCCGTGACATCAGCATATACAGCCTCTAACGTTGAAGATAAATTCTCTGTAATTAGAAAAACTAATTATGGCTTTGGAAATCAATGTGGCAGTTCCTTTGATGAAAATGCAAAAATTAAGAGTGCCTGTCTGCAAGGAGAAGAACCCAAAATTGTTGTCTGGGGAGACAGCTATGCAATGCATTTAGTACCAGGTTTATCAGTTAAGAATGATGGATTGGCCCAAATAACCAAAAGTGTTTGCGGGCCAATAGTGGGCATTGCACCAATTAAAGCTAAATATGACTCAGTGTGGGCCAAACATTGCTTGAAATTCAATGACAATGCTATGAATTATATAAAAGCAAATCAAAGTATTACCCATGTTGTACTTAGCTCTACCTTAGGGACATATTTAGACTTTGCTGGTGGGGAATATATGACGCATCATGGCAAGGTAAAGGCTAACTATAAATTGTTAACAGGTTCATTAAAAAATACCATTTTAGAATTAAAAAAACTAAATATAATCCCTGTTGTCATTTCACCTCCGCCTAAAGCAGGATTTAATGTGGGAGAGTGCCTGGAGAGAGAGCATGGGGCGGCATTGCTATTAAAAGAAAGTTGTGTGATAAGTTACCCTGAATACCAAGCGTATCAGAAGCTAGTAAATGAAACGCTTCAAGAAATCGAAAAAATATCTAATGTAATTTGGTTGAAAGATTATCTATGTGGGGCTGAAACCTGCGAGGTATATATAGACGGTACTTTTATGTATAGGGATGATGGTCATTTATCGATTGAAGGCTCTATTAAGTTATTGAAAGATATAAATTTTAATAAGGATTACCATTAGCAAAGGGGTCAGGGCGCGAGCGAACTTTGTAACTAATTTGTAAACAATACATCATGACGATAGTCCTCGTCCCATGCTGCCTTGTTCATCTTGCGTGGCATGCTCAGTTTCCCATTGTCTCGCCTGAGTAAATTCAATACGAAACGCCTTACTGTCGCCATATTCTGCGCGGCCTTGCGTGTGTAAATGGTTTGAGCATCTTCTCTGAATACAACGTCTAGCACCCAGTGCTGACGATTTTCAGTGTCCCAGTGACGACGTGTGGCATCTGCTGCCAGGGCCAAGGGGAGGTGGGTGGTGCAAGCAAAATAAGCGGTTTCGTGACTGACTTTATTCGCTATCTTGCGGGTTCTAACGACCGCGATAACGCTTTCTAACATTGATCACTTTATCTTGAGTGCCTCGCCAAGAGTAGCAGGCAGGCTATATACACAACGAGACTCTTCCCGGCCATGACCTTTATTCTCACTTGCCTCTGCGATGTGGTCCCGGGTTTGAGATTGTTGCCAGTATGCCTGAAATGCCCCATCTATCTGATTGAATAAGGCGTCCTGGTTTTTTTTGACTTGTACGAGTGCATCGCCGCCGCGTTTTTTGATCAGGCTCAGTGTGTCACTTTGGCAGTGCAGTGCATCCATCGTCACAATGCAATCCTGGATATCCAGTGCATCAAGCAGATCACACACCGCTTGAATTTCCTGACCTTTGCCTTGTGTGGCACTATGATAGAGCACTAAGCCTTGCTGCACATCAAAGGCTGAGACAATACTCAGGGGCGAGGCTTTACCACTGCGCTCGACGTAACCGTTCACCGGACAGGTATTGACATGTAAAAATATTTATTTTGCATGATCCCGATGATCCTATTGCGCGATCCCGCCCATGTGGCATGGTGTCAACATGACACGCAAAAAATCCCGTCCAGCCGCCCCTAAAGCCGACACGCTTGAACAAGCCAATGCGCTTATTCAGTCGTTATGGGATAGGCTCAATGACATTGAAGACAGGCTGAAACAATCCAGTCGCAACTCTTCTCGCCCGCCTTCTTCCGATGGCCCAGCGGCTGTAGATCGCCCGCGTAAAAGTAGCGGCAAACCGCGAAGCGCCCAGCCGGGGCATAAGGGCAGCAATCGCGCGCGAGTAGATGAGGTGGATGTGACACTGTCATATTATCCTCCCGGCGAATGTGCATGCGGGGGGAAAGTGGTATCCAATGCCACGCCTTATTATCGTCATCAGGTGTTTGATATCCCTCAACAAGCCTACAACGTGACGGAGCACCAGCTTTATCAAGGTAGCTGTTGCCGCTGTGGGGAGGCTGTCCAGACGACGTTGCCCGAAACCGTCAACAATGGTCAGATGGGGGCCAACATGTTGGCCTTTATCGCCATACAGGCCGGGCAGTTCCATCAGAGTATTAGCCAAATCCAGCAACAGTTGCAGCAGAACTTCGGGGTGTACTTTAGCCGAGGTGCCATATCTGAAGCCCACGGCAAGGTCAGCGCGATGCTCACGCCCGTTCATCAGCAGATCAAACAGCTAGTCCAGGATCCTACCGTTATCCACGCTGACGAAACCCGGCACAAGCGTGAGAATGAAAACCGCTGGATGTGGCTGGCCTGCACCGATGAATTATCCTGTTTTATGATCCACTACTCCCGGGCGCAACATGCCGCCAGGGCATTATTAGGCGACGTCACCGAAGCCGTGATCGTTACCGATCAATATGCGGGCTACCATTATCTCCCCCCATCTCAGCGGCAATTTTGCTGGGCCCATATTTTACGTAATGTGGGGGCAATAGCAGATAGTTGGGGGCCGAATAAACCCATAGGGCAGCGATTAGAAACCTTGATCCATCTTATCTTTCGTACCCGCCACCGATTTGAGCGAGGGGAGCTATCGCCTTATTTGTATCAAAAGCGTATGGGTAAACTACGCAAACGTTGGCAAGCCACCCTGGAACATGCCACCGAAGCTTGTGTTACCCCGCGGTATCGAAACCGCTGCGGATTATTGCTCAAACACGATGAAAGCTGTTGGACATTTCTGACGGATAAGGATATTCCTCTGACCAACAACGAGGCAGAGCGCTCCTTGCGCAGCTATGTACTGTGGCGCAAAGGCAGTTATGGCGTGTACTCACACCGGGGCGAGCAATTTCGGCAACGCATTCTCACCATTGTAGAAAGCTGCCGCAAGCTGGGGGCCAATCCTCTGGACTGGCTAAGGCAAATCGTCCACGCCGTGATCACTCGCTCGGAATATCCGGCACTGCCTGAACTAACGGCCTTAAGTCAATAGCTCCCCGGTGAACGGTTACACCGACCCACGCCATTGTTTCAATTGTGAGCCACTGCGCAGCATCGAGCTTTTTAATCTAGCCTGTAGAACACAGTTATGTTATATTTCTTCAATTTTTTTTCTGTGTCAACACAAGGACTCTCGCTGTTATGTCGTTATTAATGACTCGCCTTAAATATCAGATTAAATCGCAATTAATGAAAAATTTGACTTACCGGATGAAAAAATTTCCGGCGATCAAAGTAGAAAAACATCAACTGACGTATATTCCAATTCCCAAAGTCGCTTGCACTAGCTTGCATGCGCTGTGTGTTGATTTATTGGGGTTTGAATTACCACCAGAGAGCTGGAAGGCTGGGGTTTTTCGTAGCGATAAGTTTGATCAATATATAGATACCAATTTACGCGATAGCGCAAAAATTTCGGTTCATCAGGCGGCGCAACTTAATCACTGGTGTTTTGCAGTCACCCGCAACCCTTATGATCGGCTAGTGTCTTGTTACAGCGAAAAAATCTGTAAAGAGACCGCGCACAAAGATTTTGTTAATGGACTATCAAAGCACTTTATCCATTACGGGACCTTTTATGCGCACATGCCGTTTGCTGAGTTTGTTGATGCAGTTTGTAATATTGATGATCATCAGGCCGATGGGCATTTTAGATCGCAGCATTGTTTTATTACCAATCAGCAAGAAAAATTAATACCGGATTTTTTATGTGACTTTAGTGAGTTGATTCAGTTAAACGAAAAAATAAAACAACATACCGGGGTTGATTGTATCATTCCGCATTTGCTTAAAAGTAAACGTACAGGCTGGCTCAGTTATTATAATGATCAGTTAAAGGTTAAGGTAGCGCAAAGGTATCAGCGCGATTTTGAGCTTCTGGGTTATCAAAAATAACAGTTAGCTAAGCATAATAAAGCAACTATAAGCGTATAGAAAGAATAAACGCGATGCCTTATCTAAGCGTAACCGTTCACCCAGGGTAATCGCATTAAAATATTTGTAGCAGTTTCAGCAAGTAATCATTATTCCAACCTGCCATTTGCCGCTTAATTTTAATACCTACCTTATTATCCTTATCTGACGTTAATAAATTCAAAGATATGTGGCGTAATATTGCCATGTTTTGATCTGCATATCCTTGACGAATTCGACAATGATCCTCGTCAAATGCCATATCTAATCTCCAGTGAAGATTATTCTCTACCCCCCAATGAGCACGTACATAGTGAGCAAATTTCTCTGCATCGTTATGCTTAACGCTACTAATAAAGTATCGCGTTTCTTCTGACCATTCGTTCGCAAGAAACCTTCTTGATTTAACGCTAACAATACTGGCAAGGTGTGGGTGAGTATGATGCTCAGTAAGCCAGTCAATTCGGTTGCAGGAAGTCACTGTTCTTTCTTCAATACGGCCATGCCCTGAATCAATACTCTTATAAGTATTTAACATGCCCTCATAACTTTTAGGGGTATTTTCAAAGAATAAAATCACATCATCATGTAGGGTGCTTTGATTTCCTTTCAGTGCGGTTAAATAATCAGCGCCTTTACTCACGATCAGTTCAGCCGATTTCTTTTGTGTGTTTAATGCATCGGTTGTGATGATACTGCCTGTGATGTCTAAGTTTTTGAGTAGGGAAGGTAAGGCGGTTATTTCATTCGATTTTTCATCAACTTTCACTTGTCCAAGTGCCAGCTGATTATCATGTGACCATGCGCTAACCATATAAATAGCTGATTTATTAGATGACTTATCATGAGAGCGTCGAAGGCATTTACCGTCAATAGCGATCACATCCCCCGTGACATTTTTTACTATCTCTTTGATCCAGCTAGAAAAACAGGTTTGAAATTGCTCAGGATCAATTAAGGAAAAAATACGCCCCAAAGTATCATGAGACGGAATACCATTTTCTAGGGATAAATATTGTTCAAACCACGTGCGTTTAATGTTGGCAAATTTTTCAATGGCAACCCAGCCATCACAGCCACAGATAACGGCACATAGGGTAATAAAAAAAGATGTCATCTAATTTATGTAATTGTTTTCTTAGAAGACGAGGATCTTCGATGTCTTTGAAATGTTCGATAAGTGTGGGCTTGTATTTGGTCATATTACGTCGCGTAAAGCGAAGTAATAGATCAAATTAGGGGATCTGTGTCAAGCCATTTTTAATGCGATTGCCCTAACCGTTCACCGGACAGGTATTGACATAAAAAAATATTTATTTTGCATGATCCCGATGATCCTATTGCGCGATCCCGCCCATCTGGCATGGTGTCAACATGACACGCAAAAAATCCCGTCCAGCTGCCCCTAAAGCCGACACGCTTGAACAAGCCAATGCGCTTATTCAGTCGTTATGGGATAGGCTCAATGACATTGAAGACAGGCCTCTTCTCGCCCGCCTTCTTCCGATGGCCCAGCGGCTGTAGATCGCCCGCGTAAAAGTAGCGGCAAACCGCGAGGCGCCCAGCCGGGGCATAAGGGCAGCAATCGCGCGCGAGTAGATGAGGTGGATGTGACACTGTCCTATTATCCTCCCGGCGAATGTGCATGCGGGGGGAAAGTGGTATCCAATGCCACGCCTTATTATCGTCATCAGGTGTTTGATATTCCTCAACAAGCCTACAACGTGACGGAGCACCAGCTTTATCAAGGTAGCTGTTGCCGCTGTGGGGAGGCTGTTCAGGCGACGTTGCCCGAAACCGTCAACAATGGTCAGATGGGGGCCAACATGTTGGCCTTTATCGCCATACAGGCCGGGCAGTTCCATCAGAGTATTAGCCAAATCCAGCAACAGTTGCAGCAGAACTTCGGGGTGTACTTTAGCCGAGGTGCCATATCTGAAGCCCACGGCAAGGTCAGCGCGATGCTCACGCCCGTTCATCAGCAGATCAAACAGCTAGTCCAGGATCCTACCGTTATCCACGCTGACGACAAATGCTTCGGGAAAGCATTTGAACCGCTTCAGCGTGCCGTGAAACGGTGAGCCTCAGGGATGAGGTGAGTAAACCCGGCACAAGCGTGAGAATGAAAACCGCTGGATGTGGCTGGCCTGCACCGATGAATTATCCTGTTTTATGATCCACTACTCCCGGGCGCAACATGCCGCCAGGGCATTATTAGGCGACGTCACCGAAGCCGTGATCGTTACCGATCAATATGCGGGCTACCATTATCTCCCCCCATCTCAGCGGCAATTTTGCTGGGCCCATATTTTACGTAATGTGGGGGCAATAGCAGATAGTTGGGGGCCGAATAAACCCATAGGGCAGCGATTAGAAACCTTGATCCATCTTATCTTTCGTACCCGCCACCGATTTGAGCGAGGGGAGCTATCGCCTTATTTGTATCAAAAGCGTATGGGTAAACTACGCAAACGTTGGCAAGCCACCCTGGAACATGCCACCGAAGCTTGTGTTACCCCGCGGTATCGAAACCGCTGCGGATTATTGCTCAAACACGATGAAAGCTGTTGGACATTTCTGACGGATAAGGATATTCCTCTGACCAACAACGAGGCAGAGCGCTCCTTGCGCAGCTATGTACTGTGGCGCAAAGGCAGTTATGGCGTGTACTCACACCGGGGCGAGCAATTTCGGCAACGCATTCTCACCATTGTAGAAAGCTGCCGCAAGCTGGGGGCCAATCCTCTGGACTGGCTAAGGCAAATCGTCCACGCCGTGATCACTCGCTCGGAATATCCGGCACTCCCTGAACTAACGGCCTTAAGTCAATAGCTCCCCGGTGAACGGTTACGCTTCACTCACCTGCGCAGTCATCCTGCGTTAGCGTGATTTATAATTAGCTTGTTTGGGGGATCTCTAATAAATACTTTGAAATATGGGTGTAATTCCCCCATTTATAAATTAACGGATATAAAGTATTGTGGAGCTTGAAGAACTGGCTGAAGTAAAGATCTTTATGCATGGTGAATATTTATTCTTGCAGCAGCGCTTTTGACTCTGGGGAGTACTTTAGGAATCTTTGCTGGTCATGATTATTTAAACACGATATTTTATGGCATCCAAAACTTTTATGGCTAAATTTGTCTTGTGTTCCAAACTTGCTGCATTGACTTCTCTTGGCTACTTTTGCGCCTATCAATTCAATATGAAAGGCGAAATAACCATCTTCACCACCTGCCCAAAGAGTGGGTGAGAAGCGCGCTAAACATTCAGTGCTTTTGTGCCAATCCCTGATACTAAACCCCCCATTACCCCCATCTATGATAATGCCAATAGGTCGAAGACGATGCCACCAGGAGCCTATATAATCAAAATTGAGAAAATCTTCCAGTTGATATTTGCTGTTTTGACAAAACATGGAGTCAGTCTGAAAAATAAAAACTTTTTTTCTGGTTAGCAACTGCTGCCAGAACGTAGGGGATAAAAGTAACGCGTTATAACTGGAAGCGCGCAGATCTTCAATTTCTATCTTAGTTAATATAACTTGTCCATCTTGGATCAATGGATATATAGCAGATGACAAGATGAATTCGAGGTTTAATAAACCGTGGAATAATTGTACCTTGCAGTGAGTCTTTTCCACAAAATCGACAACCACTTGCTCGAGCAAAGGATGTTCTCGGGTTTCAATTATTACCCCCAAACATGGGTCATTTAATAATGGAAGGGGGGGGGCGTTTGCTAAAATATTTTGCGTGGCAGTGAAATCAGCTTTGTCTTTGTATTGTTTCAACCCGCTGTAGACGGGTTGTAAGTGTGTATCATTAAAGTCTTGTTGTTCTATGCCGGATTTTTTCAGTTTGTGAATGATTTTTTTTGCTGTTGAGTCTTGATTAAACATTATCGAGTTATTCCGTTTGCTTTGTTATATCAGTTTTTCGGGCGCAAAAACGACCATATTTATTCCCGGCCTTGAGTAATGTTTTCTCCAATATATTTAATGAACTGTGCGTGATTGTATTGGGCATATCATCTGTGCCATCAATTTTATTATCAAGTACTTTTCGGTCACACTTTACTGCGCAATAGTTGTCAACTTCGTCTAATAAGATTTGATTATTGAGTAAATCGGAATAACTGATAATTATTCCTCCCGTTAATTTTTGGGCGCTTTCGAATTCATTAATTAGTCTGGCGCTGTGGCTGGCAAAGGCAAAGGGCGTAAATATTTTACTTTTAGGCCAAGTTGCATACCAGTTCATCGCTGGTTTAAATTTTTTATAGGAGGCGTAAGCATCTTTTACATCTCGTTTTAAATATAAAAACTTGGCGTGGGGGTAAAGTAATTGCAAATAAATAATTTCTTTAAGGCCATACCTGACTTCTTTTATACCCCAACGTTGTGCACCTAGTCGTTGGGCCGGCTCCGCATAAAGTGCATTGATAAACTCCCTGTGTGCCTTTAACAGCTCTTTTTCTGGCGGGTAAAGGTTGGCTATCCACTTTTGCGAATAGTTGTTTACCCCTGACTGGGTGGCGATGAAATCTCTAGGGGGCCAGGTGGGGCTAAAAGGCTTTAGCATATCAGACAGCGACTGTATTATATTGCTTCTATCATAAGGTTCACCCCACAATAACGTATTGTCTGATGATCCCAGTAGGCGTTGTAATAAGGTTGACCCCGTACGCCAACCAGCAGATAAAATGAAAATGGGCGATTCAGTTAAAGCAGAGTCATCGTACTGCGCTAGTTTCTTGAAATGCTCCATATTTTTTGCATATCTTTTCGATGTAACCTGTTGTTGTTTATATCCTTCTCTGGCCAGTCCTGAACCAAATATTATCTTCATTTGTTTTTTTATGATTTCAATTAGATTTGGCATGTTTTTTTGAGTTACGAGTTAAGTTACTGATTTTGGCTACGGGCTGAACAAGTTACTTTCAGAACGACCCGAAGAGCAACAATCATAATATCTAGATCCATTGTATTTAATAAGATTCAATTAATCTCATACAATATCAACTCCCTATCTGAATTTGTTATTATCAGCACAAACGTTATCTACTGGGTATATTGCGGTCTTTGCTATGAAGGCCGTGTATGATGCCACGGATTTCCCAATAGTTAAGCTGATTTTCAAGATACAACATCCTATTATTCCGCACTTTATTGATCACGACATGAATAATTGAGACTACAAATTTCTTCCAAACCCATTTAGGCACTTTGAAAAAAAAGTTTTTTTCATGGCCCATATTCAAATTGTCGGCCCGCTCTAAGCCATGCCTATACCGTCTATTTTGGACCCAGGTTAATGTACAGACATTCTTGGGTATAAAGTGATGCACTATAGCCCCTGGAACGTAAACACCCTTGAAACCGTTGTCATTGAGTAGTTTTTGCATTCTTGTTTCTTCGCCGACTGCCCCTCCTCTACCAGCCGCCCCGCCACCTGAATACACATCGTTATTTTCACCAAAAAAATCAATTGCTGCACGGCTGATCGCGTGATTTGCACCAAGAAAAAGGTGTTTGTCTTCTAATATCGTGGGCTTGTCAAATTCATAAGCGAAGCCCTTGGCCGAAGGAGGGAAAAATACGGCTAACTCACTGTCTGGCTTTTCTTCGTAGTTTGGCAGAACAGGGCCACCATAGTAATATTTTTGGCCAAATTTTAAAAATGCTTCTTCATGAAATTTTAAAGTCATCTGGTCAATGATAATGTCATTATCAAAAAATAAAATATAATCAGCAGAAGACTGTTGAATACCTGTATTACGCGCGGTAATAACACTCGGTTCGGCTTGGTAATGATAGCGGATAGGTAATTCATTTTGGAAATTGGCGCAAACATTTTCTGCTCCCGACTTCATTCCGTTTTCGACAACGTGAATTTCTTTAAGGCTATCGGGTTTTATGGCCTCGACAATGGACCGTAACGTTTTTTCCAACAATACTATATTTTTATAATGAGGAATGACAATGTCAAAATGCATACTTTTGTCATTCTCGATATTTGAATTTGGTGTATCCAATTATTTGTAACCTTAGTGGGCTTGCTCAAGTGTAGCTGCGGTATTTGAGTACATCGAATGTAGACTGGTAGAATAATGTTATACCCAAACAAAATTTCTAATGATTTATACCCTATCTTGGATATCAAGACAATAAATCAAGGGTTAACATGATTACTTAATCCACATTCAAGGCTTCTTAATGATGGCTCATACACGTTCTACCATGGGTTGTCATATGATAGTCAGGCATATGCATTACGTGAATATTTTTGTTTTTCATGGGTGTTTACTTTTAAATCTTTTCATCAGAGCACGTGTCTGCTCGATGAACAATATTTTTATAAAGTGACATTGATCATTTTTAGGTGCCAATTTGAGCACAATTGCGCCCAGCAAGATTGTATAAGTGGCGGTAAAGGTCACTCCGCTAACCAGCAGTTGTAACAGTGCTAGATCAATAGTGAAAGCAGCGATTAGACTTGCCGCACCCGCAGCAACAGCAGCCAAAAGCGTGCTGCCTACTAACCATATTAGCCAGTTCCTGATTGAGAATTTAAGTCGTGTCCGTACGTAAAACATTAATAACAAGGTGGCCATTATGCCTAAACTACCACGCAGGGTGGCAAAGTCTGTTAAATCACTCGTTGGCAATGCCATCAGGCCACCTGCTATGAGTACTAGGCTCGCCAAGTCGAAAAAGAAAACCTGTTTGAACAACCCAAGAGCAAACAGGGCTTGTTCAAACAACAAGATGAACGGAATATATAACACCAACAGCGACATAACACTCAACAGGGCATAACTATCAGACCATTTAGGCCCCAGGATAGTATCGATCAAAGGTGCCGGAAATTGCCAGATATAAAACACCATTGGCACAGTAAGTAAGGTGGTTATGTAAAGCGCCAGATTCATCTGCTGGCTAAAGGAGCTTCCTTGGTGTTGGGCACGACTAAAGCTGGCTAACAAAGGTTGTATTGCTGGGGTTAATAGATTTTGACTGGGTAACATGACTATGTCGCGAGACAGATAATATCGACCTAAATCCCGGCTGGCGTAAAAACTCGACACCAAAAACGTATCAATTTGTGAGCGGGTATAACCAACAATATTTTTGGCTAGTAGCCACCTGGAGAAAAGCCATTGTTCACTACCGTTACGCAGTGAAAATTTCGGCCGGAAAGCGTGCACATAGTATGAGCCCAGTGTATAAGTTAGCGCTGCTACAAGGTCGGCTATCACCAGTGCCCAGTAACTGGGTTCGACATACACTACTATCATTACGGCGAGAAAAGATGCCAAGCGCTGGATTAATGTCAGCACAAATATCGGTTTATATTCCAGGTTACGCTGGAGTTCGAAAATACCCGGATTACTCAGTGCACGGATAGGCAGTACACAAGTGGCAGCCAATAATACACCGGTGAGCTGCATATTCTGATAATAATTGTCTATCAGCGGGATAAAAGCAAAAAGTAATAAGGTCAAAATACCTTTGATGCATAAACTCAATGACCAGGCGGTATTGAGATCTTGCACCGTGACGTGTGGTTTTTGCACGATGTACTGTTCGTTGCCTACATTGGACAAAACATCGAAAAAATAAATCACCATGGCTATAACCGCGGCCACGGCAAAATCGTCTGGTGCCAATATTCTGGCAAGAATAACGATGCTGACTAAGCCAATAAGCCGCTGCAACAGTTTTCCGCCTATTAAAAATGAGGCGCTGTTGACCAGTTTAGATGTATTGGAGGTCATAGTTTCAGATCGTTAATTACACAAGCTCTACAACTTATCGATATGTAATGACAACTTTTTGCTGAGTACACCCCAGTCGAGACTCTGCTGCACATGTAGGCGCCCAGCTTGGCCCATCTTCTGGCGGGTAACACTGTCGCCCAGCAATTCATTAAGTTGGGTAGCTAGGAGTTCCGGCTGGATACAATCAACAATAAAGCCCGTTTCACCCTTTAGCATCGTTTCAGCCGTTCCACCAGAATCACCGGCTATCACCGGTTTTCCACAGGCTTGGGCTTCTACCAGTACCATGCCAAAACCTTCGATATCTCTGCCAACGGTGCGATTAGGCAGCACAAACACGTCACACTGCTGATAACAGTGGATCATCTGTTCATCACTCAGCTCGGTCATAAACATTACATGCTTATGTAGTTGCAGTTGTGCAACCAGGGCTTGCAAAACCTCTTTTTGTTGGCCGTTGCCAATAATGGCATAAAGCACATCGGGGTGCTGGGCAACGATGGCGGGTAGGGCGCGGATTAACATATCGTGGCCTTTGCGCTTTTGCAAACGGCCCACAGTGAGTATCACTTTGCGATCATTCCAACTTAGGCTTTGCTTGATCTTCTTATCTGCAGGAGCAGGCACAAACTGCTGGCTATCCACGCCTGGGTTGACCACAAAGGTTTTGGCGGGGTCGGTGTGCCAGGTATTGAGTAAAATATTGGCGGTGTTTTGGCTGTTGGCTATGAGTTTAGTTGCGCCGCCAAGTGCTTTTTTTACTATCCAGCTAAGCTCTCGGCTAGTGGCGGCAGTTTCAACATCTTCGCCGTGTATGTAACAAATGTAGGGGATGCCTTTAATTTTACTCACTAAAAAACCAATAAAACCTTCGGGCAGGCAGCGACCACAGTGGATAACTTCGATCCGCTCTTTTTTAACCAGTGACAGTACCTGAGTTAATACTCGCCAGTAAAAGCGCAGTCCGGTTAAGCTTTTTATACCCCAGCTCCACGAACTTAACGGTAAGCGATAACAGTTCAAGTCGTGTTGCCGATCAAAATCGCCTGCGGCGTCGGTTTCGCCGGCCGCTATTACCACCTTGTCGTTGGGTAGACGTGTGTAAATCTCCCAAAACCAACGCCCACTTCCCCCTTTTAGCGGCGGGAATATCTCACTTAATAAAAGTGTTTTTCTCATTTCGCTGCATCCAAATCGCTGTTCGCGGCTAACATCAAACTTAGGTTATGTTCACAAATCTGTTCGTGGTGATTAAACCAGTCGTCATCGGCATAGTGTTTCCAGCGATCTCTGGCTGGGGCCTTGATAACCTGGCATAGGCTGGTGATATCAGCGTCATCAATACCGAGTAGGGCAAAGGTTTGCTGAATTTGCTGCGCCGGCTGCTCGGTCAATTGTTCAAAACTAATGCTCTGATCAGCGAATTTGATACCATGCAAATAGGATAATTTCCACAGGTAGTAAAACCGCTGATAAGGGTGGGGCGTATGTCGAATATCCAGTACGGAATAATGCTGGGCCAAATCTTTGCACCATATGTCCAGATAAAAGGCATCTTGATAAGTACGCTGCACGTCGTCCTTGTTCATCAGTTTGGAGTCGGTTAAAAATGAACACCATTGATCTCGCGGATGACGGTATAAATGCAGGATTTTAGCTTTAGGAAAATGATGTTTTAGCCAAGGCAAACGAAAATCAATACGATTAAATTGCAATACCGGGCGAGCTGGCGCGTTTTCAATCAGCTGCATAATATAGGCTTTCATGTTCGGCGCCCAGGTTTTCTCTGTCATTAGCAACTGCTTACGGATCCAATCCTCGTCAAACAATTCGCCGAGAGAGGCTTGTTCATCGTATTCACGCCAATAATCATCTACTCCCCTGTGGGTTGAATCTACACCTTCTCCCCTAAGGGCGGGGTTGAACCACTGGCGTTCGTTGAAAGGCTCATAATAAGACGTACACGAAGGCGTTTGTCTGAATAAATTCCACAGCAAGGTTGAACCACTACGAAAGCGACTGGTGATAAACACTATGTCATCACGCTGTGATGACTCTTGACGTTGGCTCAATTCAGTTAAGCCATAGGGCGAATTAAGGTTATCGAGTTTCGGCAGGGCGGTGCCCACCTGTTTTATTTTATCTTCAATATTGAGCTGTAGTGCATCTTGAGCGAGTATTTTAGAAAATATTTTAATGGCTTGTTTTTTCATATGAGACTTCATTGGGAGTGGGACCTTTTCTTGCCCGTAATCGCCAAGTACAACACCCGATAGGCCGATGTCATATGCGGGATACTGAATAGTTTTTCAAAGCGTGAATAAGCTGCTTTGCCATATTGATGTTGTAAATCCGGGTTTTGGGCCAAATTTACAATCGCTTGGGCATAGGCAGCTTCATCATCGTTGGGGGTTACCAAGCCCGTCACTTGGTGTTCGACTATTTCCGGGTTACCACCGGCGTCGGTTACCACACAGGGTTTA
The DNA here is from genome assembly GCF_058068185.1 of Paraglaciecola sp. IT1134. Classification (NCBI taxonomy): domain Bacteria; kingdom Pseudomonadati; phylum Pseudomonadota; class Gammaproteobacteria; order Alteromonadales; family Alteromonadaceae; genus Paraglaciecola; species Paraglaciecola sp. IT1134. The sequence continues at coordinate 1,345,127 of NZ_CM176486.1, forward strand.
CCCACAGACATGGCTTCGAGCAGGGTCATAGATGTGCCTTCACTTAGGGACGGCAGCAAGTAGATGTCCATCAGGGCTAAGTGGTTATGGGGTTTGGGTTCGTAGCCAGTCAGTATGACCGTCTCTTGCAAATTCAGGCTCTGAATAAGCGCCATAATATTTTCGCGCTCTTCGCCGTCGCCCACTATCATCAATTTTGCCTCTACGCCGGCATCTACTACACGCCTAAAAGCCTTTAGCATCATTGTATGATTCTTGATTGGGTCCAGGCGGGCGATAGTGCCGAGCACCAAGGTGCCTTTTATTAACCCCAAGTTGCTTGCCAAACTAGATACCGTAACGGGATCCGTTTTTAAGCCTATGATGCCGTTATAAATAACCTGAATATTTTGAAAGGGAAAATTCTCATATTCTACTAAGGCATCGCGGGTCGCTGCGGATATAGCCGTAGTGGCTGCGGTGAACTTGTGCATTATTGGGTTAATCAGCTTGCGTTTCCAGCTGCTGCTATCGGGGTAAAAGCGCCCGTGTTCGGTAAATACCACTTTGGCCCGGGTAAACAATGCCCCCAATAAACCGTATACATAGGGGGTATATTGGTGGCAATGTACTATATCTATTTTATGTTCAATTATATGCTGGCGAATTTGGCCGATTAAGCTGATGTCAAAACCGGGTCGGCGAGTCAACGCATCAATAGAAACGCCTTGCGTTAACAAATCATCGGCAAAAGGCCCCAAAGGGGACTCAATACACAGTACTGACATAGTAAATAAACCTGGATCCGAACCCAGGATCAAATTTTTGATAACCTGTTCGGTACCGCCAATGCGCATGTCAAAGGTGATGTGCAGTACGTTAAGTTTAGACATGGTTGCACACAGAGTTATATTTATGGCGGAAAACGAATGTATTTAACTTGTCCATAGTTATACTGTTTCACTCACTTCGGTACCTTGTATATAGCGGTACCACCACATCTGAAACATCAGCATGCTCCACAATACGGTACTGTGATCCGCCTTTTCTGCCTGATGCTGTAGCCAAAACTCTTTAACAACGGCCATGTCAAAATACTGTTGAATGCCGTCTGCTTTAGTAAATAGGTAATCTTCGGTTAACTCTTTTATTTCATGGCGCAACCAATTGGCCAGTGGCACTGAAAAACCCATTTTTTTACGATATAAAATATCATCGGGCAATACGTCTTTAAACGCTTCCTTAAGGATGTATTTTTTCTCACCGTTATTAAACTTTAAAGATGAGGGCAGGGTAGCGGAAAACTCTATTACCTCTTTATCTAGCAACGGGGCCCGTACTTCTAATGAGTTGGCCATGCTCATGCGATCTACCTTAACCAATATGCCACCGGGCAAGTAAGTCTTCATATCGGTATACAGGATTTTAGATAGGTGGTCTGGCCCATCAGCCTGGTGGTATTTCTCCAGAGTAATAGCCGACGGGTGATAATCACCTAACGCTTGTTTGGTTTTAGCACTGGCCAGCTTATTCCACTGACGATCATCAATTTGTGAATTACTCATATAAAAACCCATGGCCGGATCAAGACTTAAACTGGTCAGTAAAGACTTACCTTTACGCAGCAGTGGGTGTTCACTTTTTGCCAGAAGATTGGCCAACTTAGGAAAAAGTTTTTTACGTAAGGCCGTTGGAAACTTGCTCCTGAGTTTGTTTTCTATGTCATCCGTGGTGTACTTTTCATACCCTGCGAAGACTTCGTCACCGCCATCACCCGCAATGGCAACGGTAACCTGCGAGCGGGCCAGTTCGGACACAAAATAAGTGGGTACTAACGACGGGTCAGCAAAGGGCTCGTCAAAATAGGAGACAATTTTTTCCAAGTTGTCTTGTACATTTTGATGCACCATAAACTCGTGATGCTCGGTCTTGTATTGCTTGGCAACTATTTGGGCAAACTCGGTTTCATTAAATTTTTCTTCATCAAAACCTATAGAGCAGGTTTTTACTGGCGTATCGCTATTTAACGCCATCATGGCGACCACACCACTGGAGTCAATACCGCCGCTTAAAAAGGCCCCTAAAGGCACGTCGCTAACCATACGGTCGACTGTGCATTTGGTCGCCAGGGTGTAAAGTTCATCTTTTAAAGTTTGCTCTGATTTGTTACTGGTGTGTTTAAATGACACGTCCCAATATTGCTCGATTTGTATGCCTTGTTCAGATACCCACATAAAATGCCCCGGAGGTAATTTATGAATATCAGTGAAAATGGTTTTAGGGTCGGGTATATATTGATATGCAAAAAAATCATATACGGCATCCACTCGGATTTCCCTGGATACGTCAGGTAGGGTAAGTAATGCTTTAATTTCTGAGGCAAACGCAAACTGCGTCTCAGTTTTAAGATAATAAAGAGGTTTTTTCCCTATTCTGTCACGGGCGATAAGCAGGCGATTGCTGGTGGTATCCCACAAGGCAAAGGCAAACATGCCGTTGAGTTTGTCCAGCATTTTTTCGCCTTCAGTTGCATATAAGGCCAGAATAACTTCGGTATCTGTATGGGTTTTAAATGGGTAACCCGCTACGCTGAGCTGTGCCCTTAACGCTTGGTAATTATAGATTTCACCGTTAAACACAATGACGTATTTATCGTCATGAGAAAACATCGGTTGAATACCGGCGTCAGATAAATCGATGATACTCAGGCGCCGGTGGGCCAAACCCACATACTCATCTAAATATTCTCCGCCTGCATCCGGGCCACGATGATAAATACTGTCACCCATCTTTTTGAGGGTCTCTTTGTTACCCATCTTGCCTGTAAACTGAGTAAATCCGGCAATTCCGCACATATTCGTTGGCCCTACTATTTTTTGTTGTTTGTTTTATATTGCTTAAAGAGCGCTATTATTATGCTTTATAAGCTTATGTGTTTACGTATCAATGGCCCCAAGGTGGTGGTCACCCCTATGGGTAATTTGGACCAGGCTTGTTCCACCAAGGGGCGCAATTTACCAGGTTTGAATTCTGAACTCTCGGTATTTTGCTGGTTTTCTAATTCTGTATTAGCTAAATCTCGCCAGAGTAACTGATGAGGTTCAGCCCCCCATTGGCGTTTAAATTTAAACGTTCCTTCACCGTAGGTTGAACGGCCAAAATCAAATTCGCTACAACCCTTATCACAAGCATGTTCCAGTAACGACCAATACAACATCATGTTAGGTGCCAACTTGTTGTATTCGGCAACGGTAGATGCCCAAGGGATGGACATTTTTTTGCCGTTTCGTAGGGTGATCCCGGCGCCAACCGCAACAGCGTCGCTATACACAACGGATAACACAATATTATCGCCGTAATATCTAAACAACGCTTCAAACCATTTCTGACTGTGTACCGGCGAGCCAAGTTTTCGCATGTTAATTGCGAAAATATGATAAAAATCATCAATTTGATTTTTATTGTTGGCGACGATGCAGGTTAAGCCGTTTTTCTCTGATTTACGGATTTGGCTACGTAGTTTGGATTTGAAATCGGCCATCAGCTGTTCTGATGTTTCAGGAAGAGGTAACAACATTCGGACTTTTTGGCCGGCCATAGCGGCTTCATTTTGCACTGGATTATTATCTCGATAGTCAAACTTGCCGCCACCGGCCTGGCTTAAATCGGTCAGTGCCTTGGCAAATAATTGCTCTTTAATTATTTCACTATCGCTTAAGGCACTGCCGATATCACAATAGGGTAAAGCGCAAAAAGACAGCCGTCTGAACGGCGCTTTCATCTCGATACAAGGCATAACGCCAACGACTTGCTCGTCTTGCAACGCAAGCAAACTGACACTTTTGTGCTGGTATGCTTCCTCAATACTCTGCAGCCAGGCAAAACGATGGTAAGGGGTTGCCTGGGGATGTTTTAGCACGTATTGATCCCAAATTACCTGGTCAGCGGATGTGGCTAGGCGAATATGTATGCTCATGTGTTATTGCTCGTTTATAGTTTGCAGTTTTTGCGCCGCTTCAGTAATGGTACAAAACTCAATATTATATTTGTTTTTTAAACGGGTAATAACCTGTTCAACAGCGTTAGAAATAAATTTATCGGCACCATAGTTGCCGATCAGACTGTTATTGTTGTCAACTAAACTGGAGCTGTGCATCTACATATGTAGCACATGATAACCTTTATCTATTACCGTCTCACTCAAGGCAAACATATCATCGGGCAAAGATAACTCCGGACATAGATAATTCTTACGCAGCAATCGTGTATGCCAGGCTAATCCGTTAAACCGCGTCCAACTATAAGGTGGTGCGGAAAACCGGGTATGTATTTCGTTCCAAAATGCGAAGTTCTGACGGTTGAAGCCCACAGTAACGGGTAGTTCATAAATTTTGTTCTGCGCGGATTGTTGTAAGGGATTTTTCAAGTCAGGCCAGTAGGGTAGTTCGGGCGCGCCATGGCAGCTAAAATACTCATTTTGATAATAAGGGTAAACACTTGAATCTACCGTAAAACCGGATTCGACCAACAGGTTGAGTACTTTGCTGTCTATGCCCCAACGGCCGGTGCGAAACGAGGTAGGTTGAATTGAAAATTGCTGCCTTATGCGCGCTACCAAACTATCCAGTTTTTGCGAAACCAACTCTACGGGTAAATTTACAACATGAGATTTTTCGTCGCTTGTTTCACCTACGTAAGGAGGGTTACACCAGGGATGCAAGTGAGCACCAATTTCACAACTACCATTTGCGGAAAAAGCAGACATAGTCTTAACAGCAGCGTCAGAATCTGCTACCGCATAATCTACAAAATAGGTCGGGCGTACACCTAAAGCTGTACACATTTTGTGAAAGGCAGGCAACTTGTCAATATTTTTGACACTGGTTTTTTGTTCTGGAAACGCTCCCGACCAATCCCACTCTTCTTCGGTATCTACCGATAGTACAAAGATGATGGGACGTTTTTTGCCCTGATACATCAACTATCCCTTGTCATTTCTTTAAATAAGACCGTATATTCCGTCGCCATACGGTTTGCAGAGTAATTATCGTATACGAATTGTTTGGCTTTTTCAGCGATTTCTTGAGCGTAGGTGGGGTCAAACAACAGCTTTTCCCAATATCCCTGCAATTCTTTTTTCTCTCCTGGGGGGGCTAATAAACCGGTATGTTGGTGGCTGATCAATTGATCGATCCCGGGGATATCATACGCAGCAACAGGTATGCCTGCTGCTGTTGCTTCCATGAGGCAACGAGGTATGCCCTCTAAGGTAGATGTCATGACAAACAAGTCAAATGATTTTAACAAGCTCAGTCTGTCATCACGAAAGCCTAAAAACTCTATATTGTTATGACTTTGCAAGGTGGCAGTATGGGTCTCTAGCGATTTACGTGAGTCACCATCACCCAATAATATCAGGCGCGTATTGGGGTGCTTCTGGTGGATGTTGTCAAAGATATCCAGTATGTCAGTGATGTTCTTACGGCTGATCATTTGGCCAACAAAACCGATGCGTTTTTCATCGTCGCTTTGGCGAACAGGTGCAGGGGTGGCCTCGACTTCAGATAAGTCCACCCCGTTTTGGATATACAGGGTTTTATCTTCCTTAACCCCCATAGCCAATACATCACGCAATAATTGCTGGGACAAAGGCACAACTTTATGGGCATATTTCATGGCCTGGCAACCTAACCAAATAAATGTCCTTAATTTGAGATCTTTTACATTTTCAAAGCCATGGGGGGTGACGATGCACTTTATCCCTGCTTTTCTAGCGGCCAGTACGCCAATTATATCTGACTTGTAACCATGAGTATGAATGATATGAATTTGTTTCTCTTTGATTAACGCCACCAGTTTTGTCACTGCGCTTAGATCAAACTTGTTTTTCATATCCAGGGAATAAGTGCTCAGTCCCAGTCTTTTGTAATGGGCTACTAGTTCCAAAGGAATTTGTTCAGGCTCCATGGTAACAGCCAAATCACAACGTATTACCTGTGGATCAAGATGCTTGGCCAGCGCGAGTACCCAGCGCTCTGCGCCGTAAAACCCGGTGGGGCAAATGAACTGCAGCACATTAATAGTTGGTTTCATTAAGAGTCATATCCTAGGCGTGTTTGACGCCGATTGAGTTAAATAGCCCGGCAAAGGTGCCAATAGCGCGCGCCGGAAAATATACTGCATAAAATTTAAAGATGGAGAAAAAAGAAATTTTATTATTGGTCAAGTTATAAAGTCGCAAACTGTATAAAAACACGGGTGCGAGGCTTAACAACAGTAAAAATAAGGCAGCTTGAGGCATGCCTGCCGCCAGTACAATCAACGCCACAACAAAGGTGAGCATGATACCCGGGGGCACCATAAAACTTGGCCATTCCCGCAAGGGAACTTTTCTGCCAGCGATCGATTGCAGGTTAGATTGGCCACGCCAAATCTCTTTGTTAAACATGGCTTTGTAAGCTTTATCTTCGCCCAAATGTAGAAAAGTTGCTGCGGATGTCTTATACAACTCACCAAGTTTGGCCGCTTGATCGGTAAAATATGTATCTTCACAAGTGAGCAAATGCTCAGGGAAACCTCCAATTTTGCCAAAAGAGTCACGGCGCATAAACAAGTTACAGCCAGGCAGAAAGCTAACATTGGTATCTATTTGTGCATTACTCAGGCTGGTTCTGATTTTTTCCACTGTAGGCGCATTGTGTTCACATATTTGTATGCCGCTGACGATGATTCGTTGTGGATTCAAGTTTAACTGGTGTTGCATTTGTCCTACCCAATTCTCGGAGAGCCAGATATCGGCGTCCAGAAACGCCACATATTGGCTGTTCGATTGGGCGAAACCAAAATTGCGTAAAGCAGAAATTGTCTCATTTTCAGGGCGAATAAAGACTTTCACACAAAGTGCAGGATCACTGCACAGCAGTTGCTGTTCAATCTCGGAAGTTTGGCTAACAACCAACACTTCCAGTTGCTTGAGATCCCAATCCTGGGCGCTAATCGACTCGATGGTTTGAATTAACATCTCAAACCTGCCCTTATGGGGGATAATAAAAGAAACTTGCATGTAAAATTTATGTCCTGATCAAAATGTAATCTAGCCTAGCCTTTTCTTCAGCCAGTTAATTTCCCTGCCAATTGACAGCTTTTGCAGTCGCTTAACCAGTGCTTTGGGTAACCCTTTTGCGACCGATGTTGTCTGATATTTGGCCAACGGCCAATCCATCTTGCGGGGTGAGAATGTGTATTGCGCGGCAGTGCTAGCGTAGTAATCAGTGGCCCCGTAATTTTGCATCATTAATACCATAATACGGGTATAGGTTTTAGTGTTTGACACGGCTAAACGTTTATACACTTCGCGTTCGAAATAATGCGCTTTTTGCATATACTCAGGGCGCAGGCTGTTACTGAAATAGCTGGCCCCGGCAAATATCTGTGCTTTGCGCAGATCCTGCGCTGTCCAAGTATCGTTGGGGTATTCAAGTAAGTCAGGTTTATCCAGATATAAATATTCGTTGTTTACCATCCAGTCAGTAAAATTGAGTAAACAATCACGGGCATAATAAAAATGGCTGTCAAACTGCCCTGAACTTTCCTTTACATGCAGATACCGGGTTAATGCTTGCAACAAAACTGTATAAAACCAGTTTGTCTCAACATTCTGCAATTGACGCTGGGCCAAGTCTTCATCGGGGTGCATGGTGTTGTATAAAATGTGTTCTACCCGCTGCAAGTATTCTGCCTGCTGGGTTAATTCATAACTATCTAATAGGGCGACGACATAATTTGCCGTGCCTCTATCCAAAGGATATTGACCGGTGAACTGGTTTTTTAAACCTGCAACATGGCGGTTTTTAAAGGCTAACAGCAGCTCCAGGCAAGTATGAGAGCCTTCATACACATGGGTGATCCAGTCGGTCAGGGTAAGCACCGCTTGTTTTGAATTCTCATTCCCTGTCATTAAATAATGCAGCATCAAGCCGCTGGTATAACAATGCTGGCCTCCTGGCCCACCACCACCGGCATGATCCTGATAAGCGCCGCTGGCTTGATGTTTGGAATAGGAACGATGGCTAGAGGTAAAAGCCTGCAAATAATGATCTGTATGCCAGAATAAACCGCCGTTATATTCATCTTTATCTTGTGAGGTGTGATAAATATCGATGTCTGTGACATGTTTTGCCAGATCATCGGCCAGTTCAAACCAGCGCTTATCGCCATCGATCATGTATTGGCGCAAGAAACCGAAAATGGGATCATATTGGTTATTGTAATGGGAAACAAAAATATCTTTGCCCTGGTAACCTGAGGTTTCATGATCCGCATATAGATCACCAAAATTACGCCAACCATACTGATCAACCATTTCGCGTTTGTGATAGAAATTGCTGTCGCTATCAAGTGCATTGCAAATAAGTGAGCGCAAAGGTGCCTCAGCGCTATGTTTGTTGAGGTACAAAAAGCTGGCGCCTTGCTGATAAGCTGGTCTGGATACTTTTGCAGTTGGCTTTTGGTGTACCCAAGCCAGTTGCTCTTGCTCCCCGGTGATATTTAACCATAGGGTGTGGGTTTTCTGTTCGCCACCTTGCAATTCGTATTGTTTACCAGCTTGCAGTGGAAAAAGGCCCAGGCTAATAGTGCCCCCTTTGATGCATAAGGATTTAGGGAAATTTTGCCAAAAATTTTCCAAGGTCAGGCCAAAGCTGTCCTTGACATAAATACTGGGGGTTGCGCGCTGAGCCTGGGCGACACTGATACCATCTTTAAGCACCTGATACCCCTTTTGGCTGAAGGGAAGTTGCTTGGAATGATCCCAGTGTATAGGACTTTGCCAGTTTTCACCGCCACTGGAGAATTGTTGCAGCTGGATATCCGCTCCCTGGACATCTTGCCAGCTTTCCCCTGGCTCTTGCTGATAACTAATGTGCTCAGTTTGCGGGGTATGCAAGTCAAAATTCAGGCCGTTAAAAATAAGTGAATGGGGATCGCCAAGATCCCAATTGCCACCACTGTGTAAAGCTGCGTTGGGATTGCGCAGTGTATAGGTGAACTTTAGGCAATTTTGCCCATAATAAAAAACAAAATAGGCATAAAAATCTGCCACGCTAGAGGCTTCATCTGACCCGTGACAGCCGGTAATACGTAACTTAATCACCTGAACCGAACCATCACACAGATCGTGAAATCGGGTGATATGTATATCTTGTATATGGCTAGCAAGCAGATTATTTTGGCTATCAAATAATTCAACAGCGTTTGCTGCACTCTTAAAAAAGTTTGTGCCATCTTTGGGTGACGTCAGTGAAAATTCAAAGCTGTCTCGCAGCAGTTCGAAAGTGAAGTCGACATTGTGTATCGTCAGGCTGGTTTGTGTATCAACACATGACAAACCAAGTTGGGGGTCTGCTATATCTATTTCAGCTTGGGTCGTGACTAATTCATAGTTTTCGGTTTGCTCAGGTTCAGGGAAAAATATCAAATTTACCCACTTGATACTCTTGTCATGCCAGTAATTGAGTGCCCGGGCGGCACAAGACACGGCATTTCCGTTACATTGCAGCTGTAATTGATTTAGGTTAAGGGCTTTCCCTTGGGGGATAGGCACCCCCACTTCCAGCGGTGCATTTACAGTACCGGCACTGGGTAACTGGAGTGTTATACGTTCTGGCGTGATATTCTGTATTGTCATGGGCTTATTTCTTATTCTGCAATTTTAACATCACCATTGCCAACTGCCTCTTCATTACTCTTACCTGTTCGCGAAAGCGCAGCAGCATAGTGGGGCTGTAGAAACATACTAGCTGCTGAGTGGTTTCTTGAGCATTACATAACGAACGCTTGTATCTGGCCTCTCCTGCTAAAAAACTATATTTGGTGATGTGTTTTTTGATGGCCAGCTCGATAACAAAAATGTGAGCTAACAAACCAATTTTAATGCGGTTGTCGTCACTATTTCTGATCGCCGACAGGTAAAAATACCAGCTTTCTCGCTCCTTAATAATATAGATATAGGCTAAGGGTTGGGCGGTAAGTCGTAAACAAAATAAATAACTCATATTAGAATCGTCATCTTCAAATATGAGACGTTGGTGAAACTGACTAAATATTGGATTGGAGAAGCCACTTCCGAACTCACTGGGCTGCCATTTTTCGATATGCAGCGCAGCCATATCCGTTAGGTAAGCTTTTTTTTCCGCAAGAGTGACCGCTTGAGTTAACGAAATTTCACCCTGGAGCTGCAGCAGCTTCTTGCTGCGTTGGATCTGGGAGCGAGTATTTCGGGACAATTCTGCCAGATACTCATCTATATTGGTTTTCCCTGCCAGGTCAACTTCGAAGTTTGGCGAACTGATAATGAGTCGCTTATGGGGCAACGTTTCGCTAAATTTCTGAACAACAGTCGAATTAGAAAGCCCAAGATAGAGTTCATGCCATAAATGTTGCTGTTGCAGCAAATAACTCAGCATTTCTTCTCGTACATGTTGCTCATTTTGTGAGGCAAGGAGCAAGTCATTATGTTCAATCCAAATTTGGTCGAATTTAGCGGATCCAAAACGATGCAACCAAAGTTGTTTAACGGTGATAAAAGGCAGTATTTTACGTTGGCGAGGGACAAACAGCCCCAGGCCGACACAAGTCTTACCCTGTGTTGCCTCAATAACTAAGGGTGCACAAGACAAGGATTCAAGCCAGGATGAAATCCACGACCAACATAAGAACGGCCCCCCATTTGACAGCTCAAATAGGGCTGTCCACTTGTCCTTTAGATCCGAGGCACAGCTTAACGGATAGTGTTTAATAGAAATAATGGTGCCATTCTCAACGTTGATAAATTTTAAAGTACGTTCATATTTCATCAACAATTAAGTAAATGAATGTTATTAATAACTTGTTATATTAGGTGCGTTTTAGCATCGCCTTAAGTCTTGTCAATTCCTGCTCATTTTTAGCCGACAACGATTTTAATCGCTTGATGACTGCCCGGGCGTCATCACCTTGTTCATTGCCTATTAAAGCTTCAATCAAATGCAATTTTATCTCGACGTTTTCAGGTAATGCTTTGTTGGCTTTACTAATGTAAGTCAGTGCATCGCTATAGTTCTTCTCATGCAGTAATGCCCAGCCTAAGGTGTCCATGGCATAAGGCGACGAGGGCTCTAATTGCAAAGCTCTCTGTGCTAAGGCCTTGGCCTGAGGGATATCATTCAATTTGACTAATACGGCTGCATAGTTGTTGAGTGTGACAAAATGTTCAGGATTACGCTCAAGAATTGCTTGGTATTGCTTTGCTGCGCGGTCACCCATATCGTTACTCGCATAATACTCAGCAAGGTAATGAACCTCTTTAAACGCAGTTTGCATTTTACCTAATTCACGCTCCAAATAGCGACCGCCTTCGAGGGGGTTACCCGTGTTAGCCAATGCAGTTGCCAGTAACTTGGCAGTATCAAATGACGGTGAAATTTTATAATACTCTTCCAGTAAAGGTACAGCCTTGGCGTAATCTTTACGCATCATGGCTAACTCTGCGTCAAATCGTCTAAATACAGGGGAGTCGACATTTTTATCTCGTAATTCCTGCAAGGCACTTTGAGAAGCGCGGGTATCGCCTTTTCGAATTAAAGCCCCAACATAAAGAATGGCGATTTGTGGATCTTTGGGTAGGGCTTCTGTTGCCTTTTTTGCGGTTTGTAAGGCCGAATCATAATTAGTTTCTTTATTTAACATATTGATTAAACGTATCCACCCTCTTTTATCTCGTGGATATGCCTCTACTAATTTGGAATAGGTTTCATAGGCTTTTTTGAGTTTACCGTTTTCTTCATAGGTTTTTCCCAAGGTAGTTAACAGTACCAAATTGGGCTGATTACCTAACTTCTCCAGCAATGCTATGGCTTTTTCTGGCTGTTTTTTATGATTGTAAATCATGGCTAAACCGGCATTAATTTCGCTGTTATCCTGATCTTTATTTTCTGCAAGAAGACGATCGAACAGGCTCTCAACAGAATCTAAATCATTTTGTTCAATAGCAATATTTATCAGATCAATAACGTTTTGAAGTTGCATGCCAGTGGAATTATTATCAGTCACTAACTTTTGCGCTAAAGCTCTGGCCTCATCAAAGCGTTTTTCCCTGGCGTTTAACAACATTAAAAAGCGCATGGCGCCGGGATGTTCAGGGGAAACCTCTAAACACTTTTCCAGAAGTTCGCGCGCTTTGCCGCTATTGCCTAACTGTAAATTCAGGTAGGCTTCTAAAGCCAGCCCATTGGGTTTATCTACAAGTTGCCATTCTTGCGCCGTTTGCAAGGCTTTTTGTGAATTGTTGTTCTCCATATATCCCTGGGCCAACAAGGACCAAGCGTCATCCAAACTGTTATCTTGAGCAATAGCTGACTCAAGGCTTTGGATACCCGAAGGATCGTTAGCAGATAACCGGACTAAGCCTTCCCGCATTAAATTTACCGCATTACCTGGCTCGTTCGTATTAGCTTTACTAAACAGTTCTTTTGCTTGTTCAATGTCACCCTCTCGAAACATCGCCATGGCCGCATTTTCAAATAACGAGGTCCCTTGTTCGGAAGAGCCGGAGAAGGTATCCAATAATTCAGATATATTTTCGGTGTAGCCCAGCTTTATTCTAACTTCCGCCAGTAATCGATTCGCAGTGTGATTGGCAGGAAGATTTTTCGAAATTCTATTTAGGTAAAGATATGCGCTCTCCAGGTTTTCAGTTTTATAGGCGCTTACACCGGCAATTAAGTTACCCAGCGTAGCGTCAATACCGTTTTGCACTGAATTTTTTGCGGCAGAAAATGCAGTCTGATAGTTTTCGTTGTGGAATTCGATTTGCGCTTTTAATAAATTTGCATAGGCACTGTTGGCGTTAACCCTTAGCAGCCCGTCGACCAGATTAGTGGCTTTGTCAAACTGTTCAGCCCGCAGGAGTATTTCGGCTAGCTGAAACTGCACTACATAATATTCGGGGGATTGCGCAACAACTGCTTCCAGCGACTCTATGGCTTTATCAAAGTTGCCAAGTTGCGCATTGACTAAACCCGTTACTATGAGCTTCTCTATTTGTTCTTGTTCGGGGTTGGTAAACTGATTCGATAATGATTCCGCTTCTTTAGGGTTGCCCTTGGCAAAGGCTTGATAGACTTGAGCGAGCAACAAATCATCACCGATGAGCTGGCTAAAATCTAAGTCTTGGTGAAATTCGCTTGCTTCGCCCTTTAATCTTGACAGCAGTGTGAACAGAGAAACCGTGCTTTGTACGGTTTTATCGTCACTGTGAAAATTTTCTGTCAGGTCTAGTAGTCGGTCAAAATCGTTTTGATAATATATAGATTTAACCAAGGCCGTAAATACCGTCAGTTCTTCGTTTCCTAACTCTCTGGCCTTACGTAACTCTTTTTCTGCTTCCGAAAAGAATCCCCCTTCGAGATAATACAGACCTAAATTTTTTCTGGCTTCAACATTTTGCGGCTCTAATGCAATGGCATTTTTTAAATCGATGATGGCCGCTTGTGTTTGATTGTCTTGATATTGCAACTTAGCAGATTGAATATACTCTTGGGCGCTTTTGCTATCGCAACCCAAAAATGTGAGGCTGGATAAAGCGATTAGACAAGTAAATATTTTTTGACGCATTCTAACTCCATTAGTTACATTATTATCGCTTTGCAAAGCAGTAATTTTGATTACTGACTTTATCTGGCTAGTCTTCATTTGCTATGAGGGCATCTTAGCCGAGCGTTTCAAAACGGGTACTTTAAGGCATTAATTTGACTGGCACAACATACATTGAAATTTACCAAAGCCAGCTGATTATCATTAAGGATTATATCGCATAGGAGAAATAATATTATTTGGATCAATCGCATTTTTGAGCAAGCGGGTCGTTTGCCAAAATATATCATCTTTATTTAGATGGGATTGTTGCCGGGTATTGATTCGGTAAGGCACAAAACCTTGTTTACAACCTTCGGTGAACAATTCCTCAAGGCATTGATGGGCCGCCTCTACAGCCTTTTCATTGGTTAAATCGAAAACTAAAGGAACGGTTGAGTCGATACAGTCGTGACGTAAGTTGGTAAAAGTGACCAGCGGCTCAATGCCATATTTGGGGGTGGTACGGCGAATAAAACTGACAAAATCTGCGAGTACTTGCGGATCCATCTGGATAAGAGGTGCGTACCATAATAACCCACATTTATCTTTGTCCGGTAATAATGCTGTCGATTTATTTGGTCTAACATGAGGGTTACGCCAATAAGCCAGAGGCAGCGCAACCTGATTGGGTTTACCTAACATTATTTCAATGCCTTCATCGAGGGTCCGTAATTGTTCTTTGATGTTCTCTAATGCTGCAAAATTGGGAAGTGGTAATTTAGTAATAAATTTCGCGCTGTTCATCAGCCAGCTATCGGAAAAATTGATTGTGCCGAGTTTTTTGGCCCGCTGACAAAACTCACGCTTGGTAGAATTAACGACTGACTCGGTACCATATATAGTACCAACAATAAGCCAATGTGGGAGGCGCTTTTGTTTGGCAATCTTGCTGATTTGCTCCGTTGTCATGTTTTTATGTTGTTCATTACCATTTGGATTTTCTGCCACCATGGAAACCAGCCTGCTCCTGTCCATTAAATTAATGGAACCCACTATGCCTTCACAATCCATGAGCAAATCTCTAATTAACTCAACAGAGTCGGTAAAGTTCTCAGCCGCAAATATCTGTAAATAGAATGCGCTAAAATGCTTGGGTAGTGGGCCCAGGCGTAATGTCATTTCTGTTACTATGCCAAAATTACTTTGTGTAAACAGGCCATCAATATAAGGGCCAAGGCCCCATTTAAAGGTTTTGTCGATAAAATCCGTACCTGACCCATCGAGCCCAGATACAGCGGATTGATACAATGTCTGACACAGATCTGGGTGTGGCAGGTAGGCCTTTAATGCATTTACTGCAGCAAAATGGTCAGTACGAGGCGTTATACCATAACCTCTTTCCAGCGCATTGCTTAGAATGCTGCAACTTGGACCGGCACCTGTGACAGGTACCATAAATGGCCAGTCGTTGCTGTCAAGATAGTCATATAAATCTTGTTGGGTCACGCCGGGCTGAATGGTAATTAGCCCAAGCTTGTGGCTGGTTGGGGTGATTTTTTTTAGTTTACCTAAATCCAATACCACCCTGGGGTGACTCAACGGGGTATTTTGCACTGAACCGTATCCCCAGTTTTGACCGCTACT
The DNA here is from genome assembly GCF_058068185.1 of Paraglaciecola sp. IT1134. Taxonomy (NCBI): domain Bacteria; kingdom Pseudomonadati; phylum Pseudomonadota; class Gammaproteobacteria; order Alteromonadales; family Alteromonadaceae; genus Paraglaciecola; species Paraglaciecola sp. IT1134. The sequence goes on from NZ_CM176486.1 coordinate 1,360,361, forward strand.
AATGGGATATACATGAAACATTAATTCGTTTGCGAGCTTCAGAATTATCTTAATGACATCTTCATCCAACACCACTATCGCGGCATCGATCTGCACTTGCTCAGAGAACGTGGTATTACCATAAGTTTGTGTCGCGCTTTGTTTGTTGACAAGTGTTGCTTGCTGTTTGTCAATTTTGCCTTGGAGTATGCTGAAAATATCCATACGGGATCTACTGTTTGAATTCATGGTTGCTAACCTGACATGAGTCAGACCGCGGTACAATAGGTTATGCGCCTAAATGGGGTGATTTTCTGTGATATATGGTTCTTTGTTTACCGTTAGGTTGTTACAAACAAGCAGATTTTGCATGAACGCGTCAGGTTTTGTCTGTTTTTTATTGAGGAGCACAGGGTGGCTAACTAAGCAGACTATCCAATCACTTACAGCGTGTTCCTATCGATAAGGCTCCATAAAAAAAGCCGGCAAGCCGGCTTTTTTTGAACTAAGTAGTGAGGTTAGGCTTATTTTTTAAATCTTCTGCCTAAACCAAGACCTAACAAACCAAGACCTAAAAACGCTAGGCTGGCAGGTGCCGTTACCGGACGTTGATCCAAACCAACAACGATGTTGTCAAATTCACCGGCGATACCTGAGGTCGTTACACGTAATCTGTTGAACGCTTCAGCAAAGCTGAAATCGATGTTCACATATACGTTAGAATTATCAGCTACTTGGTCACCAGCGCTGCCGCCTAATGCTGCAAGTAATTGTGGGCCAGTGATTTTAGCTACTAACTCATCATCTGAATAAAATTCAAAGGAATTATATTCGTCTACTGAGCCCCAGTAAAAACCTAAATAGTTAATGCTAGAACCTGCAAGATTTGCATCTAGACCACCAATACCCGCTAAAAACGCAGTGTAATCAATATCTACGAAGCTTTCAGTGCCAACAGTTGTCGGAGTTGTATAACCGTAACAGGTGGTATCGTTAGCAGGCGCGGCTGCAACATCTGTTTCAGAACCCGTTCTGATATTTAGCACTGTAGGGCCACTAGGCATTACTACTAAAGGCGAGTTAATTGCACAGCCTTCTGAGGTACCCGTTACGTTATATTGGGTGTCGCCACCACCAGGGATGCCCGGTATAGCGGTTGCTGTGTCGAAAGTCTCAACAAAGAAACCGTCGCCGATTGAATTGATGGTATTGTCAGCGTTAACGTTATTACTAGTTTTGCTTGAACCATCAGTAGCCGCTTGACCACCAAAAGAAATGGTTGCAGCACTTGCTTGCTGGGCTACTGCTAGCGTTAAAAGCGCTGCGATTGATACTAATTTTGTTTTATTAAATAAATTTGTCATGGTTATTCCTTAAATTGATGACCGATACTGCTGCCAAGTACGTATGCACTCTTTGGGCCAATATTTTTTTATTGCTATTTATCAATTGCTTAGCTATTTCGATTGGCGTGCGGAAATCTCTCGTGTAAAAAATACTGACAGAGGTGCCAAAGAGTTTTACTGCTTAAAACGAGGGTATTACACTGTTTTAGTGCGTTAACAAGCAAGGGTACGGTTTGCAATAACATTGTTCTATTATACCGGTAGGTGTGTATCTCCATTGGCAGAACTAATTGATGTATTCACTCACCCGCCCGCACTCAGTAGTGACAGTGTGGTAACTGACGCTGTTTTCAGCCCTGGTTATGACTATTACCGGGATCTTTTAATAAAAACCCCTGTAGCTGAAATCGAATTATCAGGCGTATAACGCTTAAATTTGTGAGTAATCCTGATATAACTGTCATTGATTTTTACTGCTTAGTCAGGTTCTTAGCCTGAATTCGTTCCCAGGTTTTAATAGGCTACTGGTAAGGAGCATAAGTCTAGTGCCCCAGGGGTATTTTGTTTTTAGGTTTAGAGTAATTTATGCCTGCTGAGTTAGCGCATCATCTTACAGATGTTTGAACGGGGCGGTGCGGCTTTACAATTTGAACTTTCCTTTTACGCATACAATATTTTAGTCGAATTCACATTACTCACTAATTTAAAGCCACCCCATTTTGATTATTTCTTTTACATAAAAAAAGCCGGCAAGCCGGCTTTTTCAGGAACTATTGTTTAGGTTGATTTATTTTTTAAATCTTCTGCTTAAACCAAGACCTAACAGGCCTAGGCCTAAAATGGCGATACTAGTAGGCGCCGTGACAGGGGTTAGCTGAATAACCACGTTATCAAATTCACCGGCAATACCAGATGAAAGAATACGTAATCTGTCAAAGGCTTCCGCTGGGCTAAAGTCAATGTTGACGTATTTGTTAGACCTTTCGGATTGTTGATCACCCGATTGACCATTAAACTGAGCCAACAATGCGGGGCCGGTAATTTCTGCCACTAACTCGCCTTCCGAATAAAATTGAAAGGTATTGTAGTCATCCACTGAACCCCAATAAAATCCCAGATAGCTAATTTCACGATCTCCGCCTAAGGAGGCCAAAAAAGCGGTGTAGTCGATGTCCACCCAACTATCTACACCCACCGTTTCTGGTGTGGTGTAACCGTAACAGGTGCTATCGCCTGCGGGAGCCGCCGCGACGTTAGTAGTGGAGCCCTTTCTTACACCTAAAACACGAGGAGTATTTGCTGCTGTACTCGTTGTAATCGCCAGTGGTGAATTAACCTGACAACCTGCATCTCTTCCCAGAGGATCTACGGTATAGGTGGTGTTATTGGCTGAAGGAAATCCCTGAACTGCTGTAGCCGCATCGAAGGTTTCGATAAACGTTTCTGTGGGCGCGGTGATTAAATTGTTAGCCGGTACTTTATTGCTGGTTATACCTGAACCATCAGTAGCGACTTGCCCGCCAAACGTAATAGTCGCAGCGCCAGCTTGTTGGCCAACAGCTAGTGCCAGAAGAGCGGCAACTGACACCAATTTTGTTTTCTTCAATAAATTTGTCATGTGTTATTCCTTATTTTGACCAATGGGACTACTGTTAATGGGACTGCTGCTAATAGAAAAGCATAAGGCATGCCAATATTAAAATTTGTTTTATTTTCAAAACCTTAATTTTTCTACGTTGCGTGTCGTCGTCTGGAGTGTAAAAAGCGTTGACATTTTTACCCCAAAAATCGAATAACAACATGACAATTTTTTTATTATTTTGTATGGCTACTTGTGTTCTAGCGGTAGGCGCTGGAAAACTAAGTTAAATATAAAATAACAGTGAGGTTTTACATAAATTAGTGGATTTACATCATTTATTGATGATATTGAAACGTGGGTTAATACAGGTCATATCATCAGTGTAAAATTAGCTGACAGATAGGGATGTAGCAAAGATATACGGCTATGGCTATGGCATTCAGTGCAAAATGTTGATCACAAACGCCTCTTATAAAGTTTTAAACAACTTAAGAGTCGAATTGGGCCACCACTTTTTTCTCAATATTTTTAAGCATGCGTTTAAACCCTGGGGACAAACCGCTCATAAGCAAATGACGGCTAATGTAGTAGGGGGCTCGCCTGCCATGATAATCCACCACAGGGCCCACTTGTTGAAAAGGGATGCCAACAAAGCGCAAACTTCTGGCTAGTCTTGGCTCCATCATGACAAAACAGTGTTTGATATCGTGTTTGCGCGAAGCCGATGCAGCACAAAGATATAAACCCACGGCAATGAAGGGGAAACAGCGTAACTCTCGTTCAGAATACACATGTTCATTGATCACACCGGTAGCAGAACCCTGGAATTTATCCGTTGCCCTTTTACGAAACTGCGCAGGAACGGCTAAACGGGATATTTCACAGATCTCATTCCTGGGAAAATCATTGGGATGAACAGCATCATCAGAGATAGAACTAATACAATATTTTTCAATTGGCAGTAGCTGAGTTTCATTTTCAGACCGAACGATGCGTACGGTGCCAGCATATTCTCCCGTGGGAATATGTTTAATTAAACAGTGGGTTGAGTGAGCATCAAACTGATCGGTTTCCATTGCATCGTCGCGAAGATCCTCAAATTGCAATTCTTCACAATAGACATTGTGCCGGATTTTGTATGATTCGTTTTTTAAAGCATCGTTTAATGCCACTACCGGACTGAGGTATTCAGAAAAGTGTTTGGAAATCTGATTTGCTTTCCTGCTCACCACAAAATTCATGAGTTTCTGTACAACGGGTCCGATGAAAGGCGTTTCAGTATATTTACGAAATCTCTTCATAATTTAGCGTCTTTAAAACAATTTTCCACATCTAATTCCTTAGTGGTGTATTGGCGTAGCAGCTTAGACGTTTCGGGACGAACTCAAGGGCAGTATCATACCCAATTTTATAAAGTTCCTCTTTTTGCTGATTAGTAATATTAAAATCAACTGGCGAAAGCTTTCCGGTATTGATCACTATGGTGTTACGCCAATATTCTGCATGAACATATTCCCGAGACATGGCAGTCATAAAAGTCCTTATTAGCATCATCACATATTGCCTTAGAGGCAGCCAACTTTTTTTGAAAGCTAAATCAGTAACATGCTCGCTTTTTAATTTAAAACACATGACAGGTGTGCCATCACCCGCCCAATCCTGATACAAGGCATCTTCGGATAATATAGCGCCGTCAACGAGGACGTGGTGTTTGTATGATTGGAAGCTGAAAAATAACGGGATGGACATGGAAAATCTAACCGCTTGGGATATTTTGAGGGTAGGACTGGTTATTTTGTTAAAAATAACCGGCCCCCCGCCGTTAACGTCTGTAGCGAGAATATGCAGATTTTTATCAATATCTGCGAAGGTTAAACCACGCAGTTTGTCATCCATCCAGGCTTCGAAGCTGTTGCCTGAGCTAAGCCCACCTTGGCGTAACAGGTGATAAAGTGAAAAACCTTTGAATTTTTTGAAATTGGTATTGAGGGCAAGCGTTTTGATTTCAGCCAAAGGCATGCCTGTGCAATATAAAGCAGCCACAATTGAACCGCCTGATACCCCTACTAGGTGCTGAAAGCTCAAGCCTAATTCGTGTAATGCGTCGAAAACGCCAATATGTGCCGCTAACCTTGTCCCGCCGCCTGAAAAAATTGGCACAATCTCGTTCATTTGTACTTCCTTGAAATTTGCGCTTCTTCAGCTTTTATCGGCAACATGAACTATTTGAGCACTTTTATTAATTTTACCCTTTATTATCATAGAATTAATCTTTGGTATATTAGACCTAAGTACTCATGTATGGCCCTTTCACTCCGGTAAAGGCTGCGTGCATTGGGTAAACCAAATGTGAACTGAATGTTTTTCCTACTTAAATGTTCTACCGGGATCGCCAGCACCTTTATACCTTGAAGGCGAAAATACTCCACTGCCCTAGGTTGGTGGCTGGCAGATGTAACCAGTGATACGGATTGTCCTCGCAAGTGGGGGGCCAGGGCCGCCACTTCAGATTCGGTATCATTGCCATGGGGGAACATATAAATATCTTCGGGTTTAACCCCCAGTTTCTGTAAAAACGTTGCGTTAAACGCAGCCTGTGTATCTGAATCCAGTTTGTTTAACACACCAGCCGCCAGATAGATCGGCATGGCTTTGGTTCGATACATCATCACTGCCTGTAGGTTTCGCTGTAAAGAACATTCTGGCCATCGGCTCACAAAGGGCAGGTCGTTATCATCAAAATAGTTGCAGGCCAGCACAACTATCGCGTCTGTGGTCTGCCATTTTTCTGAGGTTAATGGGACGACGGGGTATTGGTCTTCCAGATATTTGGCTAATAACACACTGGGGTATGTCATTGAACAGGTAAATAGCCACAACACAGGTAAATATGACAGGCGGTTACATATTTTGCTTCTATACCCTAGGTAACTGAATAAGCGCAATAGCAGAAAAATCAGTGGCGCGTGAACGAGGGGGGAACTAATGTTGTTTGCTAAGCCTTGCAGCACCGTGTTTTTCCTAAGCAGTAAGCGTCGATTTCGCTGGAAACATATATTTAAAGGCCACCTACATAGGTGCCCTTACGTACACTTTATAATCCAGCTTTATTGAGGGTAAAATTCTTTGTACCAGGTTACAAAGTTGTTCACACCAACGTCGAGTTTGGTTTTTGGTTGGTAACCAACGTCATCCATCAATGCCTGCACATCAGCGAATGTATCCGGTACATCTCCTGCTTGCATAGGTAGCATTTCTTTTACGGCCTGTTTGCCCAGGGAATTTTCCAGGGTAATGATAAAGTCCAGTAGGTTGACAGGCGTCTGGGCACCAATATTATAAATGCGCCACGGTGCTTTGCTGGTGCTTGGGTCTGGCGACGAACCGCTCCAATTGGGATTACTGGCAGCATTATGATCCAGGGTGGAGATAATGCCACTGACTATATCGTCTATATAAGTGAAGTCGCGTCTATGATTACCATAATTATAAACCTTGATTGGTTCGTCTTCTATTATTGCCTTGGTGAATTTGAATAAGGCCATATCAGGTCTGCCCCATGGACCGTAAACGGTAAAAAATCGCAAACCAGTGGTGGGTAAGTCATACAGATGACTGTAGGTGTGTGCCATTAATTCATTGGCTTTTTTACTGGCGGCATACAGGGAAACCGGGTGATCGACATTGTCGCTCACAGAAAACGGCATTGATTCATTTGCACCGTAAACAGAGCTTGAGGAAGCATAGACCAGATGTTGCACTTTGTGATGTCGGCATCCTTCCAATACATTAGTAAAACCAACTATGTTGCTGTCGATATAAGCGTGAGGGTTTTCAATTGAGTAACGCACACCCGCTTGAGCAGCAAGGTGTACAACCTTATCAAATTTGTGCTCCTGAAACGTACCTTCCATTTTTTCCCGGTCAGCTATATCCATTTTGATAAATGTGAAGTTTGCCGCTTGCTGATGTTTGGCAAGTTCGTTTAGGCGTCCATGTTTTAACTCGGGATCATAATAATCGTTGATATTATCTATACCGACTATTTCTTCACCTCGAGATAGCAAGTATTGGCATACGTGATAACCAATAAATCCAGCGGCGCCAGTGACTAATATTTTCATTTCAACAATCCTATTTTATTTTTCTGGCAAAAGTTCTGTCAATAGCAACGCGTATTATCCATAGCCCATGTATGTTTTATTTGTAATGATACAATACCGAAACAATCCTGCTACGGCCCACTATGATAACTAATTTTTCACTTTATAAAATAACCGTATTACTTTTTTCATGTTTGACCGCCTTATTAACAGTGAGTGTCGATGCTCACTCTGTAATAGAGGTCGTGAAAAAAAATAAGCCCTCTATAGTGGGGGTCGGATTATACGATGCTATGTCTGCCCATAGTCATCAGTTGCGGGGCAGTGGTTTTGTATTTGGTGACGGAACGTTAATTGCGACCAATTACCATGTGGTTTCTGAACCACTGGATCCCCAGGTAGTGCAATACCATATTGTTTTTTCTGGTACCGGGCGACGTCCCGCTATTCATAAAGCTGAAGTTGTCGCCAAAGATCCACTACATGATCTGGCAATTCTGAAAATTTCGTCCCCTTTACAACCCTTGAAACTGGCTACCGATGCATTGTTAGACGATGGACAAGAGATCCTGCTAACAGGATTTCCTATCGGCTCTATCCTGGGTTTATACCCGGCAACACATAAAGGGATCGTTGCTGCCGTTACCCCAGACGTTATTCCTAGTGTCAATGCCAACCAGTTAAGCATAAACATGCTTAAACGTTTGGACAAACCGTACATGATTTACCAGCTAGATATTACTGCCTATCCTGGCAATAGCGGTAGCGCTGTATACAGTGCAGACACTGGAGAAGTTGTCGCCATACTGAACAAAGTTTTTATCAAAGAAACCAAAGAGGCGGTTTTAGAAAAACCTAGTGGCATCAGTTATGCCATTCCTGTGGCTTATTTAAGCGCTTTAATGAAAAGTAACGGCCTATAGGCAACACACAGTGGGACTTTCGGGAAATGCCTGGTTTAGATCGTTCGTTTGCATAGTTTGAGCATAAGGTGAATATGAAAAAAGCGGTTTCAACCACCACTGAAACTGGGTTCGCCATAGCGTCGAGCCGCGCATCAGTCTGCCGCACACGCGTTGGCGAAGCATACCTGATAAAGGCATTATTAAAATCATTGCCGCCAAGAGACCGTGACCATGATATATCCGACAAAATGGGGGGAGATGCATAATTCCCCCTATGGATAATTATACGGTCGCTTTGAGTTTTATTTTCATCTCTTTGCGTTTGGCATGCAACACCGGTTCGGTATAACCGTTGGGTTGTTCTTTACCACTGAATATCAATTGCTGGGCGGCTTGATAAGCCAAACTCTCCTGTGGGTTTGGCAGCATAGGGATATAGTCTTGGTCATAGGTATTTTGTTTATCGACTAATTCAGCCATGCGTTGCAACGACGCATTAACTTGAGTTGCTTGTATGATCCCGTGTTCTAACCAGTTCGCTAAGTGTTGACTCGAAATGCGCAGCGTGGCGCGATCTTCCATTAACCCGACATTGTGTATGTCCGGTACTTTAGAACAACCAATGCCTTGATGCACCCAGCGGACCACATAACCCAAAATTCCTTGCACATTATTGTCTAGCTCGTCTTGGATTTCCTGCTGTGAAGGGGACTCTGCGCGGGTCATCAGGGGGACTGACAAGATCTGCTTCAGGTAATCAGTATTATCACGGGCCAGGTCTTTTTGAACTGCAAATACATCTATCTGATGGTAATGCAGGGCATGTAATGTCGCTGCTGTAGGTGAGGGAACCCAGGCCGTGTTGGCTCCGGCCAATGGATGGCCTGTCTTGTTTGCCATCATGTTCGCCATCTGGTCGGGTATGGGCCACATTCCTTTTCCGATCTGCGCTTTGCCGGACATGCCTGTTTTAAGGCCAGCTTGTACATTGGCTTTTTCGTAGGCGGTTAACCAGGGCTGTGTTTTTATCTGGGCTTTTAAAGCAAACGCACCCAGTTGCATGGACGTGTGTATTTCATCCCCCGTGCGATCCAGAAAACCTGTATTGATAAATACTGCCCGCTCCTTAGCAGCATAAATACAGGCTTTTAAATTGACAGTGGTGCGGCGTTCTTCATCCATGATACCCATTTTAATGGTATTGCGCTCAAGCCCCAGGGCGTCTTCAACTCTGGCAAATAACGTGTCGGCGAAAGCGACTTCCTGTGGTCCATGCATCTTGGGTTTGACTATGTAGATACTGCCTGTGTGACTGTTTTTGTATTTCCCTTGGCTCAAAAGATCATGTTTGGCGATCAAGCTGGTAAACATGGCATCCATGATCCCCTCAGGTATGGGCTTACCGTCATATAAAATGGCGTCGTTAGTCATCAAGTGGCCAACATTGCGCACAAACATCATGCTGCGGCCACTGACATTTATCTTTTCTCCGCTAAAAGTGCTGTACTGGCGATCGTCGTTCATACGTCGAATCAGACGTTGCCCGCTTTTTTGCATCTCGACCTGCAAGGTGCCCTTAATAAGCCCCAGCCAGTTTTGGTAAACCAAGGTTTTATCTTCGGCGTCCACGGCTGCCACTGAATCCTCGCAGTCCATAATAGTGGTCAGTGCTGATTCGATAAGCAGATCTTTGATGTTGGCCGGATCGCTTTTTCCGATAAAATGCTGAGCGTCAAATTGCAGTTCAACATGTAAACCATGGTGTTTAAAAAGTATGGCGGCGGGATTGTTTTGATCACCTTGATAACCAATACATTGCTCGGGTGAGGCAAGGGCACTCTTTTCCCCTGATGCCAACGTAACAAACAGCTCGCCGCTGGCAATAGTGTAAGCCTGACTATTTTGATGGCTTCCTGAGGCTAAAGGCGCGATGATATCTAGCCAGCCTCTGGCATAGTCAATCACTTTTTGACCGCGTAGCGGGTTGTATTTTGTCCCTTGTTCAGCGCCATCGGCTTCACTTAGCACATCACTGCCATAAACTGCATCATATAAACTGCCCCAACGGGCGTTGATAGCATTAAGTGCAAAACGGGCATTATTGATTGGCACTACCAGCTGTGGGCCTGCCATCGTTGCGACCTCTGGGTCCACGTTGCCGGTGGATATAGTGAAGTCTGTAGGCTCAGGCTCCAGGTAACCGATTTGTTGCAAAAAGGCCTGATAAGCCTCTGGTTCGAGTAACTCTTCGACTAACTCAGTGTTAGCGCAATAAGTATCGATTTGTTGCTGCAATGTGTCTCTGGTTTTCAATAGGGCAGCATTTTCGGGAATAAGGTCTGCCAGTATTTGCTCAAACTGTTGCCAAAAAAATGCCGGGTTCACTTCGCTGCCTGGCAGGACTTCTTGCTCAATAAATCTGTCGAGTTGCGCTGCCACCTGCAAAGTGCCGCGCTGAATATAGTTCTGCATATTGTGTTCCGCCTTTGTGTCTTTATCGGGCCAGTCTAAGGAATAAAGTATACATTAGTTAATTTATGGTTTTTATCCTTGCTATAAATTTCATGAATTATACTTGGCGCAAAGTTAAGTTTGATTGGGAGAGCTCAACTGCTCGCCCACTTCGGCAATTAACCTGCGCAACCAAACGTGGCCAGCGTCGTGGTGTAACAGGGCACTCCATGCCATTTTCAACGCAATGGGGGGAATATCGAAGGGGGGTTCCAATACCACTAACTTAGGATCATTGGCATAAAGCATGGCCGCTTTGCTTGGCAAAGTAGCGATAAGATTTTGTAATTTAGCCAATTGTAATGCCACATGATAATGACGGGTAAATACCCTTATGTCTCTTTTCTTGCCTAATTTGGTCAGTTCGGCGTCTACCCAGCCTAATTTTTGCACTTCGTTAGGATCGATTCCCACTCCCACACCAAAACCGGTTTTACTTACCCAAATGTGTTTGGCTTGTAAATAATTCTCAAGGGTAAACTGATCCACAATAGGATTATCTGCATTAACTACGCAGGCAAACCTGTCATACCACACCACTTTCTGGTGAAAGGACAAGGGCAGCTCTTCGAATCTATTGATCGCCATATCGACTCGGCCTTGCTCTACATCATGAAAGGTCACATCGCTAGGAGTGATCATATCCAGGGTAATATTGGGCGCCACTTTGCCAAGTTGGCGTATCACCTCGAGCAACAAGGTTGACTCGGCATAATCGCTGGCCATGATCCTAAAAGTGCGTTTGCTGGATTGAGGAATAAAATCGGTTTCTGGCTGTATAGACGCTTCAAGTTTCGATAATACGTCGCGGATCACCGGCTGCAGTTCTTGCGCGCGTTTGGTTGCCGTCATCCCTTCGCTGGTACGCACCAATAAGGGGTCTTTAAATAAGTCACGTAGGCGTTTAAGCCCATTACTCATAGCGGGTTGAGTGATACTAAGCTGGTTGGCGGCACGGGTGACACTACCTTCTCTGAGTAATACGTCGAGATAAACCAAAAGATTCAGATCGACTTTAGAAATATTCATAGAACTAATGACCTCATTACATTTTATTGTTTTATGAAATTCTACCTACATATCTGTTAGAAGTCAGATCAATATTCATCCTCTTTAAATCGGTAAAAAACTCATGTATTTCAAAGGGAACGTTAAATTCACGAAGCGTTGAGGTGAGTTATCACTCTGTTTGGCAAGTAATCATTAACGTACTATCTGTTTTTCCTATTTATTACATGAATACTTGGCTGCCAGATAAAAAAATAGCAGGGCAAGCCTGCTATTTACTGCCTCAAAAAATTATCGCAATCTACAAAGCGATATCAAATTGATTCATAGTGTTATCGTCACCAGATGCCTTGAGTGCCTGTTCCCCTGAGAAATATTCTTTATGATCATCCCCCAAGTTCGAGCCAGCCATAGCTTGATGTTTGACACAGGCCAAGCCTTCACGAATTTCTTTGCGTTGCACGCCTTTTACATAGGCCAACATGCCCTCTTCGCCGAAGTAACCCTTGGCCAGGTTGTCTGTTGACAGGGCCGCAGTATGATAAGTGGGTAAGGTAATTAGGTGATGGAATATGCCCGCCTCACGTGCCGCGTCAGCCTGGAAGGTACGTATTTTCTCATCCGCTTCAAGGGCCAGTTCTGAGTCGTCGAAGCGTGAAGCCATTAACTCCTCACGGGCATAAGCACCGAGATCTCTGCCTTCTTGCTGCCACAAATCAAATATTTGCTGACGGAAATTCAATGTCCAGTTGAAAGAGGGGGAATTATTGTAAACCAACTTGGCATTAGGTACTTGTTGACGAATTGCTGCCACCATCTCACCAATTTGTTTAACATGGGGTTTTTCAGTTTCAATCCACAATAAATCGGCACCGTTTTGCAACGAAACAATGCAATCGAGCACTACGCGGTCAAAACCACTGCCTTCTTTAAATTTATATAAACCGTTTGCCAAACGCACGGGTTTGACCAGTTTGCCATTTAATTTCAGAACACTGTCACCCTCATCTAAATCGGCAACTGTATTGACTTCAGAGGTTTGTAAAAACGCGTTGTATTGGGCCGCTAAATCATTGGCAGACTGAGAAACTGGGATTTTTTGGGTCAGCCCTGCGCCCAAAGAATCCGTACGTGCCACTATGACGCCGTCATCTACACCTAGCTCCAGAAACGCATAACGTACGGCATTTATTTTGGCCAGAAAGTCTTCATGGGGTACGGTTACTTTGCCATCTTGATGGCCACACTGTTTGGCGTCAGAAACCTGGTTTTCAATTTGAATACAACAAGCACCTGCTTCAATCATTTTTTTAGCAAGCAAGTAGGTGGCTTCTTCGTTACCAAAACCTGCATCTATGTCAGCAATAATGGGCACTACATGGGTTTGATAGTCATCTATCTTGGCCTGGATAGCAGAGGTGTCGCCTCCTGCTTTACGATTGGCATCAAGCTGATCAAATAACTCTCCGAGCTCCTTTGCATCTGCTTGGCGTAAAAAAGTATACAATTCTTCGATCAATGCAGGCACAGAAGTCTTTTCGTGCATGGATTGATCCGGTAAGGGACCAAATTCAGAACGAAGGGCGGCGACCATCCAACCAGACAAGTACAAATACCGCTTGTCTGTGGTGCCGTGGTGTTTTTTAATGGCCAACATTTTTTGTTGTCCGATAAAACCATGCCAACATCCCAGTGATTGGGTGTATTGGCTGCTATCTTGGTCATACTCAGCCATATCATGGCGCATGATACCTGCTGTATATTTAGCGATATCCAAACCAGTCTTAAAACGGTTTTGCGCCTTCATACGGGCCACATATTCAGGATTAATGGCGCCCCAGGCACTGCCTTGTGAAGATGTTAAGGTAGCGGCGGACTTTATATCGTTTTGATAAGTAGACATGGGTCTTCCTTTATTTGTAGGGATAAGGTTTGGCAAGCTTATTATTAGAATAGGTGCGAGCCGTTGAAAACATCCTACTAAGCAAAACCCGATAAATGAAATGTATGATAACTATTTTCGGCATTCACCCCGTGAATGCACTGGTTGGCTGTCATGAGCTCAAGCTCAGGACCGAAGCACTGTGTGCCCCACATTGAGCAGGTTGAATAAATGGCTTAATATTAGCGACTAAAGTTCCAAATTGACCCTTAACCCCTATATACTCAGCGCTTAATCAATACAAACTACTTGAAAGTGATGGTATGAACGGAATACTTGCCTCGGTCGATCAGCGAACCCAATTAGTGGGAGAAAACAGGCTCGAATTACTGCTATTTAAATTGGACACTCGTCATGTGTTTGCGATCAATGTCTTCAAAGTTAAGGAAGTCATCACCGTACCCTCTTTAAATAAAATGCCGGGTTCACATGCTCATTTAAAAGGGGTCATGAATTATCGTGGTGCCGCCATCCCGGTTATTGATTTACGCGCTGCGATCAGAATGCCAATTTCTGAGGATTATCAACCAGGCAACGTCATTATTACCGAATATAACCGTTCGGTGCAGGGTTTTTTGATTGGTCAAATTATGAACATAGTTAACACCTCATGGAGTGCTATACAACCGCCGCCAAAGGCGGCAGGCAAAAATACCTATTTAACTGCGATTACCCAGATAGATATACAGGGAAAATCTGAATTAGTAGAGATAATCGATGTGGAGAAAGTCCTGGCTGAGATAGTGACTTACGACACCAAGATATCTGACAAACTGCTGGTTGATGAGCTGATGCCCCATCTTAAGGGACGCAGTGTGTTAGTCGTTGATGATTCTGCCACCGCACGCTGGCAAATTCGCCAGACACTCACACAGTTAGGTATGATTGTTATCGAACAAAACAACGGTAAAGCGGCCCTTAATTTACTTAAGTCCTGGGCTGATGCAGGTGAGGTGGTCACTGATAAAATCCTCATGATGTTCACCGATGCTGAAATGCCTGAGATGGACGGCTATCGTTTGACTGCAGAGGTTAGACAAGATGCCAGAATGAAAGATTTATTTATTGCCTTAAATACCTCCTTAAGCGGCAGTTTCAATCAGGCTATGGTCGATAAAGTGGGATGTAACCGATTTATTTCCAAATTTCAGCCGGATCTGCTGGTCGAGGTGGCTCTACAAAGGATGGGGGAAGTGGTTAAACAGCCACATAAATCTGCCTGATCCTGGCTAATTATTCGCCGCTTGGTTAGAGATGGCTTTTTCCGCAGCCGCGAGTATTCAACTTGTCATCAAAGCATGCGTATAATCGTTCGCTTGGCTCTTCTAAACTGTGAATAATAGATGAAATTTTTGAGTACTCTTATACTGTCAGTAGCGTGTATGACAGCCTTGGCCCAGCAGAAACCTAAAAACATCATTATGGTCGTTGGGGATGGTATGGGGCCAGCTTATACTTCAGCTTATCGTTATTTTCATGATGACAGGTCCACTGCGGTAGTGGAAAACACCGTATTTGATCGCTTGTTGGTTGGTATGGCAAGTACTTACCCTGCGCGAGACTCTGGCTATATAACTGATTCCGCTGCCGGGGCGACCGCCCTGTCAACCGGGATCAAAAGCTATACCGGTCAGACCATACTGTCGAGCGGAAGCAGAAGCTATAATGGCGCCGTTGCAGTAGATACAGATAAAAAACCGCTGTTGACGGTACTGGAATGGGCCAAACAACAAGGTTTAAAAACCGGCATTGCTGTCACTTCGCAAATTAATCATGCCACACCTGCCAGCTACGCTGCCCATAATGAGAGACGCTATAATTATAATCAAATAGCCGACAGCTACTTCGACGATAAAACAGCGGGCAAGTTTATCCTGGATGTAATGTTAGGCGGTGGCTGGCAATATTTCATTCGACCCGATCGCAACCTGGTAGCAGAATTTAAGCAAGCAGGTTATCAATATATTGATAAGATGGACGCCTTAGATAGCCTTGAAACGGGTCGTCCCGTATTGGGATTGTTTGCCGACAGAGGTTTGCCCTGGGCCCTGGATAGTAGAGAACACCAACGTTTGCCAGCGATGACCCAAGCGGCGGTCAAGCAATTAGAAAACGATAAAGGTTACTTTTTACTGGTGGAAGCCAGTCAAGTGGATTGGGCCGGGCATGCTAACGATGTGGGCTCCGCCATGGCTGAAATGCATGATTTGGCATTAACGGTAAACTGGTTGGAAAACTACGCTGAAACTCACCCCGATACCCTGGTGGTGTTAACTGCGGATCACAGTACAGGTGGATTGTCTATTGGTGCGGTGCAAGATTATCGTTGGGAGCCCCAATGGTTGGAAAACCTCAAGGTTTCTCCCCAAACAATTGCCGAGCAACTCATGCACAGTGATGACAAAATACAGCTAGCGAGTGAACTGTTTGGTTTTGAACTCAATCAAGATGAACAAACACTGATAGCCGGGATTGATACCAGCAACAATGAGATGGCTTATCAAAACGTGAAAACTCTGCTCGATATACGCTCTAACACCGGATGGACGACGCATGGGCACACAGGGGTGGATGTGCCGGTTTTTGCCACCGGGCCAGGCAGTGAGCTATTTAATGGGTTTTTGGACAATACTCAAATTGCCAACAACATCTTTGAACTGTTAGGGAAAAAATAAATTTTTCAACAAGTTGCTGAGCATTCAGCAACTTGTTATTTCCTAAGGCAAGCCAGCCTTGATAAACATTGGTAACCTGAGGGTTACTGGGTTCCCGCCAAAAAGTTTTCTAAATCTTCGCCAGTGAGTTTTTTAATTTGGGCAAACAAATACCACAGTGCCCCCATCAACATCAACATGCTGGGAATAACGATCACCGGATAGCTTAAGGCGGTCATTCGCCCCAGCTCCTCTGTGTATTGGGAGGTTCCGGGGGGGCTTATCAGGATAACTTTAGCCAGAATATAATTTAATCCGGAAGATAGGAAAAACGAGCCGGCTACTATGTAGGAGCTAACTGCCATTTTCTGTTCAAACTCTGCTGTTTTGTTATTTTCTTTTAGCGCTTTGGACAAACTCTCCCAGTTTACAATTTGCTCGTTCAGCACTAACACCTTTACTAAAGGCTTGCTGGTACGCTGGGTAATCAACACCGCTAAGCCTATCAACGCAGGAATAGCCGCTTCTTTAATGGCAATATACTCAGCGGGTAATTCAAGTAAACTGATGCCACCGGTTAAAAACACACTCACTATGCCTAAAATAGAAAAACCATTCACTTTGCCAGACTGCTTTAAGTCCCACAGACCATAAACAATCGGAAAAGCTAAGGCGGCAACTATGCTCCATGCCGGACCGAGGCGATCATCGCTATTGAGGTTAGTCAAAATTAATACGGGGATAATGATATTAAAGGCGAGGTTGCCTAAAAATCCACTTTGTTTATTTGCTGTGTTGTCGCTCATTTTTACCTTCGAATCTTTCAATACTGATTAAATTGTTTATGCATATATCGTTATTATATGTAAGTTGACGCCTGCCAACTATCTTTACTTAAGGTATAGCCATAATAAAGCTAGGGGCCTCAATCATGATCCCACAGTCGAGCGGCGATCAGCCCTGAGATAAAACCAAAAAGGTGTGATTCCCAGGAAACAAAACCGCGCACCGGAAACACGCCGAAAATAAGTCCGCCATAAAAAACACCTACTAATAACGATATAGCGAAAAGCTTGAACCTGCCACTGAGTAAACCGGCGAATAATAAGAAGGCAAAATAGCTATAAACCAGGCCGCTGATCCCCACA
The DNA here is from genome assembly GCF_058068185.1 of Paraglaciecola sp. IT1134. Taxonomy (NCBI): domain Bacteria; kingdom Pseudomonadati; phylum Pseudomonadota; class Gammaproteobacteria; order Alteromonadales; family Alteromonadaceae; genus Paraglaciecola; species Paraglaciecola sp. IT1134. The sequence goes on from NZ_CM176486.1 coordinate 1,377,539, forward strand.
TGGGTGGCGGAGCGGGCAAATAGCCAAACCAACAGGCCAGTTAACACCAGACAGAATAGACTCACAGAGACAAAACGCCGGTTCCCATACTGCAACATCAGCAGGCTTAACACACACAATGGCACGATATTCGAAAGATAGTGCGCCAGGCTGGCATGGATAAATGGGCCGCTAATAATACCAAGCAAACCCGGTATATAACGTGGAATATTGCCAAACTGGGTTAACATCCGGCCGCTGAGCAAGTTCAGGATCTCTATGACAGTCACGAGCAGGAATATCCAGCCAACTATTCTAAATTGTTGCCGAGTAGTAAGGATAGTATTGTTCAAAGCCATGATAATGTTCTAACTAAGTCTATAAGTGAAGTGTGCAACAATGCTGGATAAAAACACCTGCTAAATTGTCACAAAATAATATGGGGTAGATAGCGAGATAAATCCTGGGTAATAACAGAAGTGTCTTCTCGAACTGAGATCCCTGCGGCTTGATCGCCCACTAGCCAGGAACCTATCAACGTATGATTGTCGGCAAACTTCGCCATGGGAAAATACGCCTGATAAATAAAACCCTCTTCGCCATAAGGCCCGTCTGCACTTAAAATAGTCTTGCCATCGTCGATAAAGCTGACGTTTGCGCCTTCCCGGGAGAAAATCGGTTTTTTTACCAGCTTGCTTTGTGTTGCCAGATGCAATTCATCTTCGAAATAAGCGGCCAGTAAATTTGGGTGCCCGGGAAACATCTTCCATAACATGGGCATTAAAGCTTTATTCGACAATACCGATTTCCACATGGGCTCCAACCAGTTGATTCCAGAAGCAGGGATGGCCTGACCGAATTCTTCTCGTTGCATAAATTCCCAAGGATAGAGTTTAAATAGGGTATTAATGTCCTGATCCAGCAAATCAGTAAAGCCGCCGTTTTGAGCTAAACCAATGTCTTCGATAAAAACAAAATAGTTAGCTATGCCCGCTTCACTGGCACAATCTTGCAGATATTGCACTGTGCCACGGTCTTCATCGGTCTCCTTGCAGCAGGCAAAATGCATATGTGGTAACTGGTAGTGCTCGGCTATTTGCGCCAGACGCCGTATGAGCTTTTCTTGCAATGAATTAAATTGGTCGGCCTGTGCACTGATTTTGCCATTGTCGACTAACTCCTCCAGCCATAACCACTGCCAAAATCCGCTTTCATAGAGGCTAGTAGGGGTGTCAGCGTTGTTTTCGTAAAGCTTCGCCACGCCATTACCATGGTAGGCGAAGTCCAGGCGTGAATATAAACTAGGATCGTTACGTTGCCACGAATCTTTGATCGGCTGCCAAAATGCTGCCGGGATCTGAAATTTCGCCAGCAGTGCTTCGTCATTGACTACCTTTTCCACTACCGCCAAACACATCTGATGTATCTCTTCGGTGGGTTGCTCGATGTCCCGTTCAATTTGCTCTAGGGTAAACTGATAGTAGGCAGACTCATCCCAATAGGGCTGACCGTGCATGGTGTGGAAGTTGAAACCGAAGTCGGCAGCCTTACGCTGCCAGTTTTTACGTTCTGTTATAGGAACTCTGAGCATAAAAGTGTAAGGCTATCCGCCCCAGCCACCTCTTCTGGCGCTCGAACTACCCCAACTCGATTTCGCCCTGACACTACTGCCAAAGCCTCCTCGGCTCATGGTTTTGCTGACTGTCGGTTTAGGTTTAAATGCCTCTTTATTGACCTTCATATTACGCTGACGATAATCACCATAATCCGAGCCATCCGCCCCCATCCAGCGATTACGGTAGGAGGAATTCCGAGAGTAAGAGGTGAACATGGGTTGGGAACGATAACCGGGAGTTAATAAATTGCTCAGCATGTAACCAGCCATAAAAGGCATAAAAAATGAGCCGCTGTCGCTTCTTTGGTAATTGCACTGATTGGGCCCAAACTCTTCTTCACATATCTGTCTGGAGGCGTATTTAGGGCCGGTACGTTGGGCTTCATCCAGGGCTTGTTGGTAGGCCGCTTTGCAGGTTTCTGTTTGGTCTGGATTTTGGTTGACACAATCATCAACCCCTGTATAAACGGTGGCTTTTTCTGTATTCTGACCGCATGCAGACAACAAAACGGCGGCGACACCCAGAGCCAGAGGTTTAACGGAAAAACCTTTGCGCATACGGCTAAGGTTGATATGAGCTGAACGTTTGAGAGGATTATGTTCCATGAAACCTCCTAGTACGTCATAGATGCGGCGTTGAGCAAACCAACAGACACCGACATAGCAGCTAAAATCGTTCCCGCGGATACCTCATTATTAATGATCCGCTGGGCTATTTTAGGCATAAAGGTAAAGCGCAGCAACGCAAAAGCCAATGCCTGGGCGATGATAGCGACTATGCCCCAGATGATAAAATCAATTAGGGAGGCTGAATTGGCCACCGCACTAGCCAAGGCTAAACTGAACCCTATCACCGCTCCGCCAAAACCGATTGCGGCGGCTAAATTTTTATCTTCTTTGACCAGCTTCCACTCATCGTGGGGGGTCACAAACGCATAGACTATTTTAAAAATGAAAAGTAATAAAATAGCAACGGCAAAGTACAGGGCAAAGTGCCCCAAGCCGGAAATTGAATTGATGATCGTGTCCATGATGTGTCCTTATATAATGCGTTAAAAATCGTTAGCCATTGATGCTGATGTCTGCCTGGTCGATGTCAAATCCCGTGCTTGTTACCAGGCAGCGATCCAGCTTGTTGTCGACCAGTTTTTCCTCACCTGTTACCAACAGCGTTTCGACATTGCCACCTTCAAGTTGACGTTCATACAACATGACAAATTGGTCTGTTTCGCTGGTGTCTCCGTCAAGTTCATAAGTTTTTTCGGTCATGGCGACCGGTGGAGATATTTCACCCACAGCATCCCATACCCGTTGGTAACTGAAACTATCCAGGTTGTAACTCGCTTGGGAGATATCCTGCTTGATCAACTGCTGCCATTGGCTATCTGAGCCAACGGTTTTGGTTTGATAGAAATACCATAGTTTTACATCGGTGATATGATTTTCCGTTTCGCCACCATCCAGTACCACTTGCAGATAGGCATCATCATCTGTGTAAAAACGTAATATTTTGCCGCCGGTATCCAGGTTAACTTCACCCACAGCTTGAATTAAATGTTGGGTCGCTGCGGATTCAATAATTAATTGAGGTTCAAGTAATTTTAGTTTCAGTGCATCAATTTCAAAGGAGCCCCCCAGATACAAACCCATGATCTCCGGCGCTTTATCAGTCTTTGGTGTGGTTTTTTTACCAAATAATTTGCTAAACATGTCTATCCTCCGCAAATTTTTGCCATTGAATATTCTTAATACGGCGCTCGGCAATATAGAAAATTTTGTCTCCGGGAAACAGCTCTGTGGACAAATCCGGATTGACATGAATTTGCATCGTTTCACTTGCCCGTGCAATGCCAATCAAGGTGGCTTGATACTGCTGTTTTAATTCGGTAAACAGGGTCGATACTTTAAGGGTAGAAAAAGACAGCGGCAGAGTATCCGAGTATTGAGCTTGACCGTGATTGACATCTAAAAGATCATGGTGCAACAGGCTGGAACCAGGATCGAAGGCCGATTTTGCCAGCATCTCTACCGCCACACTTGGGGTGCATTCAACATTGGGACAATGTTTCTGCAATAATTTCACCAGACTCTCATCGGTAAAATAAGCGACCATTTGAGCTGAGGGATTACGCTGACTGCAATATAATGCGGTGGTCATGGTCAAGTCATCTTCAGGGTTGTCCATCAACACCACTTTAGCGTCGGCGACACAGGCCCGATCCATTTCGGCATCATTACTAAAGCTGGCTACTTTCACAAACTCTATTTTATCCGGCATAGGATTGGTAATGTCGGCCCGTACGCACAACGCTATTACCGGCTGTATGTCAACGGCTTCGCGCTCGCGCAATAATAACTCCAGCAATCTGATGGTGCGCTGTCCGTTCCAGCCCAAAACCAGAATGTGGTTAGAAAGGTGTAAACTTTTCAAACCTTTTGCTCCTTTAAGCCACTGATATGAAACCCAGGATGCAGCTCGACCTATTACCAGGGCGAAAAAACTTAAACCAACTGGAATAACAAATAGAGATACGAAATATTTCCCCATGGTGGTGACGGGCGACAAGTCGCCATAACCTACCGTTGAGGCTGTCACCACTAACCAATAGATAAAATCCGTAGGATGAGTAAGTGCTTCTTCACCAGCCACGATCATCATCAGCCAACAGATAACGCTGTAAACCCCCATGGCGACCAGGATGGTATACCAGCGCATTTCTGCGAAGTACCTCACCAGAATTTTGCGGATCCTCGGCACCATTACATTACGTTCTTGTTAGTTTTAATTGGCCAGCATTCTTGCATACTTACTACTAATTTCAATCACACAATCTGTAAAAGTAAAAATGCGGAATTTATATGGCTATAAAATCCGCATTTTTCAGGCTGGTAAACTACTCTAGAACTGGCCGATTACTTACCTAGAATTCGGCTTAATTCGTCATCGGCTGAGGCTGTGCCACCTTTTATGCCTGCTTGGGCCAGACGTGTTTCCAGTTCGTCACTGGATTCTTCGGTGGCCAGTTCCTGGGCCGCTTGCAATTCTGCTTCGCGCAAATTTTGTTTATCTTGAATGCGCTGTAACGATTCCGTGGCGGTTTTCATCTTGCTGTTAGCACCTAAATGCCGTGAAGATACTGCTACCTGGGCTTTTTGCACAGACTCAGTAGCCTTAACCATATCCACTTGCTGCTCAAGGCGGCGTAAATTGCCTTTTGCCTGACTGATATTGGCAGCCAGTTGTTTTTCGGAATGTTTGAACTGGTCCAGGTACTTTTGTTCTGCCGTCTGTTCAGCTTTCAAATCAGCAACTTTTTGCGCACAATCCAGGGCCAGTTGACGATCAGAGTCGATGGCTTTGCGGGCATGGGCCTCGTATTGCTCGATAGAGCTTTGCAAGCTGCTGACCTTTTGTTGGGCCAGTTTACATTTTGCTAAAATTTGGGTTCTGGCGTGATCTGATTTTCGCAGTTCATCCTTAGCCTCACGTATTTCTTGTTCAAGTATGCGGATGGCCTGATTATCGACCACTGATTGTGCCGCTTCTGTGGCACCGCCTTTCATCGCAGTAACTAATTTTCTCCAAACTGACATAATCTCACTCCTCGTCTAGCGCAAATATTCGTGGTAGGCATCTAAAAAGGCCTCCACGTTTTGGAACAGGGTTTGTACCTCTATCGTAATACTTTCACTCTTGGACTGAGAACTCAGTGAGCCAAAAGCCGTGTAATATTCGTCACCCGCCACCTGAGAGATACCCACAGTCGTCAGGGGGAATAGCATGTGGGTTTTTAATATGCCCTCATTCAACGCCGCTTGGTCTTTGACTTCATCGATAGAGAATAATAAAGATTCAATTAAGATTTGTTCGCCACTAATGGCTAACCACGCATCGACGCCGTCGCTGTTGGCAATTAATAAACAATTCTCTTCTCGTGTGACGACCAGATCCTGGTTGTCACTAAGCAGGGTCTCAAGTTGGTCAAGATCCCATGTCATGGTTACTCTCCTGTAAGTCATATGACCGGTTGGTGTATGCTAGATAGTTATCACTAAGGTACAAGCCAGTGGTAACTACCAAGCTAAACACAGGCCACAGTTTAGTCAGTTAAAAACTAAATAGTCAAATGTTATTTTCAACATTTGAATATTATAAGGTTTAAATGTAACTTATACGTCACATAAGGTGGTTATGGATTTGTTATGCAAAATTTATCTGGCGAATTAACGCCAAAAGACAAAGCTAATGTTTCAGCCAATTGGCGGCAACTGGTGCAACGCTTGCTCAAGGCTGAAATGTCCAAGCGCGGTGTAAAATACCAAGATCTTAGTGCACGTTTAACTAGTATTGGGGTTAATCAAAGCGCAGACAACCTAAGAAATAAAGTTAATAAAGGCATACTGGGGGCGGACTTGTTGTTACAAATCATGTATGTGCTAAATATGCGGCGCATAGAGCGGGATGATATTATCGATGTTTTTAACGATATGGGTAGTCCACTGGACGACTGATATCGGCGATTTTGTGGTTAATGACGCCAGATCCTCGGGGGATGTTTGACGGTGAACTAAACAAAAAAAAGCCCAGCGCATTAAGGCTGGGCAAAAAACAGTTAGGAGAAACGTCAATAATAAACTGTTGGCCTTATATTAGACCCAAGCGGGCTTGGCACTCGTTTATTATGGGTATCTAAGTGTGATTGCAGGTATCGAGCTTTATACGTAAGATAACTCGCGAATTTTCCAGGATGTATTATGAAAGTATCTGATTTCCATTTTGACTTGCCCGAATCACTCATAGCTCGTTATCCGACACCGCAACGCACATCCAGCAGGTTGATGCATTTGTGCGGTGAAAACGGGGATGTGCATCATCTTAATTTCACCGACATAGTCGGGTTAGTTAATCCAGGCGACTTGCTGGTGTTTAATAATACCCGGGTGATACCCGCGCGATTGCTCGGACAGAAACTATCCGGGGGCAAGGTCGAGGTATTAATTGAGCGTGTCATCGATGAACATAATGTTATTGCCCATGTGCGGGCCAGTAAATCCCCTAAGATTGGCAGCCGGTTATTGCTCGAAGGAGCCCTTGAGGTTGAAATGACAGGCCGTCAGGATGCCTTGTTTGCCTTGCGATTTTTGCATCCCGAGCCTGTCTTGGTTTTGCTTGAACAATACGGTCATATGCCATTACCCCCTTATATCGACCGACCCGATGAGGACTCAGATAAAGAACGTTATCAAACTGTCTATAACCAAAAACCCGGGGCCGTCGCCGCCCCTACTGCGGGTTTGCATTTCGATGAGGGTATTTTGGCGCAACTCAAAGACAAAGGCGTCAATAGCGAATTTGTCACCTTACATGTAGGAGCGGGTACCTTTCAGCCGGTGCGTGTGGATAATATTCTCGAACATCAAATGCATTCAGAATACGCAGAAGTACCTCAGCGGGTAGTCGATGCCGTACTGGCTACCAAAGCGGCAGGTAAACGCGTCATCGCCGTAGGGACGACGTCGGTGCGCTCCCTTGAATCTGCCGCCCAGGCATCTTTAGCTCAAGGGTCGGAACTGCAACCCTTTTTCAGTGATACCGATATTTTCATTTATCCAGGGTATAAATTCCAGTTGGTAGATGCAATGCTGACCAACTTTCACTTGTCAGAATCAACATTGATCATGCTGGTCAGTGCGTTTGTCGGCAAGCGCAATATCATGCAAGCCTATAGCCAAGCAATTGAACATCAATACCGATTTTTCAGTTACGGCGATGCTATGTTTCTAGAAAAATCGCTGACTTAAGGTCGTGCAGTATAAATAAACTGTTATTAATTTTTATCGGCTCGATGATTCGTATATAATCCGGCCTCTTTTTTCCTGCCACGCCACATGTGGGGCAGTTTTTGAACAGTTGAATTACCACGCTGGTGTCTGAACTAGCCAGCAGGAATGTTTTTATGCAATTTGAATTAGACAATACAGATGGCAGGGCGCGTCGCGGACGCTTGAAATTTGCCCGTGGCATAGTGGAAACGCCGGCATTTATGCCAGTGGGTACCTATGGCACCGTGAAGGGAATGACCCCGGAAGAGTTAGATGAAACCGGAGCGCATATTTGTTTGGGTAACACCTTTCATTTGATGTTGCGCCCGGGTACGGAAATCATCAAGCAACACGGTGACCTGCACGATTTCATGAACTGGCATAAACCTATTCTGACGGATTCCGGCGGTTTTCAGGTGTTTAGCCTAGGGGATTTACGCAAGATTACCGAAGAGGGTGTGACCTTTCGCTCACCGATAAATGGTGAGAAGATCCTGTTAACGCCGGAAAAATCCATGCAGGTGCAACGGGATTTGGGGGCCGACATCGTGATGATATTTGATGAATGTACTCCGCACCCCGCTACTGAGAGCGAAGCCCGTCAATCCATGGAATTATCGTTACGCTGGGCCCAGCGCAGTAAAGCAGAACACGGGGATAACCCCGCCGCCCTATTTGGTATTATTCAAGGTGGCATGTATGAGGGCCTGCGGGATGTATCTTTACAAGGCTTGGAAGACATTGGTTTTGATGGTTACGCCATTGGCGGTCTGTCTGTGGGGGAGCCCAAAGAAGATATGATGCGCATTTTGGATCACACCACTGATAAAATACCTGCGGGGAAACCGCGTTATTTGATGGGCGTGGGTAAACCTGAAGACCTAGTCGAAGGTGTACGCCGTGGTGTGGATATGTTCGATTGTGTGATGCCCACGCGAAACGCAAGAAACGGTCACTTGTTTGTCACCGACGGAATTGTCAAAATTCGTAATGCGGTACATAAAACCGATATCGGTCCTTTGGATCAAAAATGTGACTGTTACACTTGTAAAAACTATTCCCGGTCATATCTCCATCATCTGGACAAGTGCAACGAGATCCTTGGGGCGAGACTTAATACCATACATAACTTGCGGTATTATCAGCGGATTATGCAGGGCTTAAGAGATGCAATTGCAGAGCAACGCTTAGATGCCTTTGTGACTGAATTTTATGCACAAAAAGAAATGCCGGTACCGGCGCTATAACTACAAAACTTTAATGGGGAATTTATGAGCTTATTTATCTCTGACGCGTTTGCGCAGGCAGCACCAGGTGGTACGTCAGGTGGCGGCTATGAAATGTTAATTATGCTAGGTGTTTTCGGCCTGATTTTTTATTTTATGCTTTATCGTCCTCAAGCCAAACGGGTTAAAGAACATAAAAACCTGGTGAGTTCGCTTAGCAAAGGCGATGAGGTCCTGACGCAAGGCGGCATGGTTGGCAAGATTGTTAAAGTCGCAGAAGACAAAGACTTTATCGAAATCGCCCTAAACGACACCACTAACATAGTGGTACAAAAATCGGCCATCTCGGCAGTGTTACCTAAAGGTACCATGAAAGCGATTTGATTCGTTTTACCTTAAATAAAGCGGGCCAATGCCCGCTTTATTTATGTTTACGTCAGAAATACGGAAGGATGCTCTAGTGTTAAACCAAACTCCGCTATGGAAGTACTTGTTGGTGATCTTATTGGTCGGCATATGTACTTTATATGCGTCTCCAAATTTGTATGGTGAAGATTATGCTGTGCAGATCTCCGCTGGAAGTAACGCAGTAGTTGATGCAACTACTGTTGAAAAAGTTAGGACTGAATTGGCTGCCGCCAATATCATCAGTAAAAGTATTGTGCTTGAAAATGAACAAATACTGGTTCGTTTAAGTGACGCTGATACTCAGTTAGTGGTCCGTGAAAAAATAGAAAAAGCGCTTGGGGAAGGCTATTTTGTGGCGATGAATTTAGCCCCTGATACTCCCCAATGGTTGGAAGCGTTGGGTGGCACCCCGATGAAGCTAGGCTTGGATTTACGCGGGGGCGTGCACTTCTTGATGGAAGTTGATATGAATTCTGCGGTGGCCAAATCTCTTGAAGACATGGTGGGGGATTTTCGCACCGCTCTTCGAGAAGAGAAGATCCGTTATCGTACGGTTAAGCAGGGTGATGCCTCAGTGGACATCTATTTCCGCGATGAAGATGCCCTGGATGAAGCGCAGTTTTTTCTCAGAAACCGCAACCGTGATCTGGCATTTACCGAAAAAGACGGCTTGATCCTGCGTGCCAGTATGTCTGAGCAGAAACTGGCTGAAACCCGGGATTACGCGGTAAAACAAAATATTACGATTATTCGCAACCGGGTCAATCAGTTGGGCGTGGCTGAGCCTACCGTGCAAAAGCAGGGGCCAGACCGCATAGTGGTTCAGCTACCGGGTATTCAAGATACAGCCAAGGCGAAAGAAATCTTAAATGCAACAGCCACCTTAGAATACCGAGAAGTTGACCTTGAGCATGATGTAAGAGATGCAATTAACGGTCGTGTACCTGCTGGCTCTGAATTGTTACCTTACCAAAAAGGTGGCCCGCAATTACTCAAGAAAAAGGTGATTGTACAAGGTAGTGAGATCATTGACGCGACGAGTGGCGTTGACCAGTATGGTTCGCCTAAAGTGTCTATTTCACTTAACTCCAAAGGTGGAGCTAAGATGCTCAACTTCACCAAACGTGCGGTAGGTAAACCTATGGCTGTGGTTTTTATCGAATATAAAACCACAGGTGAACGGGATGAAAATGACAAGCTGATCTTTGAAGAAAAGAGGCGGATTATCAGTGTGGCGACCATCAACGGTATATTTAGTAATGCCTTTGAAACCACAGGTTTAGATTCCCCTCAAGAAGCTTACAACTTGGCTTTACTGTTAAGGGCCGGGGCGTTGATTGCGCCAGTGCAAATTATTGAAGAGCGCACTGTTGGCCCTAGTCTCGGTCAAGAGAATATCGATTTGGGTATGCAAGCGATCGTTTGGGGCTTTGTGGCTGTGTTAATTTTTATGCTTATCTATTATAAAAAGTTTGGAATTGTCGCGAATATGGCTTTGACCCTGAACTTGGTGATGATCGTAGGTATTATGTCGATGATCCCAGGCGCCACGTTAACTCTACCCGGTATGGCCGGCATAGTCTTAACCGTTGGTATGGCGGTTGATGCTAACGTATTGATTTTCGAGCGGATAAGAGAAGAATTGCGCGATGGCCGTAGTCCACAGCAAGCCATACATCACGGTTATGACAGTGCATTTTCAACCATTTTAGATGCCAATATCACTACTTTCCTTGTAGGTTTAATATTGTTTGCTGTGGGAACGGGCCCGATTAAAGGGTTCTCCATTACCTTGATGATCGGGATCGCCACGTCTATGTTCACTGCCATTATAGTGACACGTACCATTGTTAATGCATGGTGGGGCGGAAAACGCCTGACCAAGTTGTCAATATAGGATCACCCACATGCAAATATTAAATATGAAAGACACTATCGCCTTTATGTCGCTGAAAAAACCAGCGGCAATACTATCGGCGTTGATGATAATTGGTTCGCTGGTGTCACTGAGCATCAATCAGCTTAATTGGGGACTGGATTTTACTGGAGGCACGCAGATTGAAGTGGGTTATGCGCATACCGCTGATTTAAGCCAAATCCGAAAACAACTAGAATCTTCTGATTTTAAAGATGCCGTGGTTCAAAACTTTGGCAGTAGTCAAGATGTACTGATCCGCTTAGCGTCTCGTGAAGGTGTTAAACCTTCTCAGTTGGGTGATGCAGCGATAAAGGTATTGAAAGAAGCCGACAGCACCGCTGAAATGCGCGGTAGTTCTTATGTGAGCTCAAGTGTTGGTGAAGAACTCACCGAGCAGGGTGGATTAGCCATGCTGGTGGCCCTGATTTGTATCCTCATCTATGTAGCGCTGCGTTTTGAGTGGCGTTTTGCGTTGGGTTCGGTTGCGGCATTGACCCATGATGTGATCATTACCCTAGGCTTGTTTTCAATTTTTAGACTGGAATTTGATTTAACCGTTCTGGCAGCAGTGTTGGCGGTGATTGGGTACTCCTTGAATGATACAATCGTGGTGTGTGATCGTATACGTGAAAACTTTCGAAAAATACGCAAAGCAGAGGCAGAGGAAATTATTAATATTTCTCTCACACAAACGTTGAACCGAACCATCATTACTTCGTTAACCACTATCTTAGTGTTACTTGCCTTATTCTTCGTGGGGGGAGCGACTATTCATGGTTTTGCCACAGCGTTGTTGTTTGGAGTGGTAATAGGCACTTATTCTTCTATCTATGTGGCTAGCTTGGTGGCTTTGCGACTGGGGATAAGCAGAGAAGATTTAATGCCCACAGAAATAGAAAAAGAAGGTGCCGACCAGGAGCCAATGGTTTAGGTCACTTGAGATATAAAGCCATCTGGGTGATCAGATGGTTTTTTTTGCTTTGGTTTAAGTATTATCCACTAGGATAAAGCCTTCATCCAGCCAGCCTGTTACTCCTCCAATCATTTTTTTTACCGGTCTGCCCAATTGTGCAAGTTTGACTGCCGCTTTTTCGGTGGCATTACAGTGTGGACCTGCGCAATACACCACAAATAATGTCTCTTTAGGGTATACACTCAGGGTCTCAGTGTTTATGTTTTTATGGGGTAAATTTATCGCCTGTTCAATATGCCCGGAAGCAAACGGCCCGTGGCCGCGAACATCAAGCAGTACAAAATCTTGCCTGTTGTTAGTCATAGCAAAATGCACATCCCAACAATCTGTTTCAAACTGCAGTAGCTGCCCAAAGTGGGCCAGAGCTAGTTCGCTGCTGGCGGCAGGTATACGTGAAACCACTGATGCCATATTGTACTCCATCAAAAATCGGTTAAAGAAGAAGACAATTATGCCGAATCTGGCATAGATTGAAATTGGCATAGCGGCCATTATTCGATAAAAATACGCCAAATAGCGCTTTATTGGTGTCTGTTGCGGATTTTCGGTCGTGCCATTGGCAACAGAAGAAGAGAAATACAGCTTTATTTGGGACACGCTAAAAACAAAAAAAGGGCGAACCTAAGGTTCGCCCTTTACAGCAATTGGCTTATGCCAATCGGTACTAATTAGCCTTTTAAATATTTCACTAAGGTTTGAACTACTTTGGGGCTACCGGCCACTATCTCGCCCTTGTGCATGGGGTCATTGCCACCACTGTAGTCAGTGACCAGACCACCTGATTCACGCACTAACAACTCACCTGCGGCGATATCCCAGGGTTTCACGCCCTTTTCCCAATAACCATCATAACGTCCAGCGGCAACATAGGCTAAGTCTAGAGCCGCGGAGCCACAACGACGTATGTCACCGGCTTGCATATAGATTTGGCGGAAACTTTCCAAGTAGGTGGGTACTGAATCTTTGTTTTTAAACGGCAATGCAGTGGCCAAAATGGTTTGGCTGAGTTCTTTGGCTTTACTGGCGCGAATGCGGAAACCGTTAAGCTGGGCACCGGCGCCTTTGCTGGCGGTAAATAACTCGCCACGGATAGGATCGAAGACTACTGCTTGGTCTAATCTGCCTTTATGCATCAGGGCGATGGACACGGCAAAATGGGGGATACCCTTGATGAAATTGGTGGTGCCGTCTAATGGATCAATGATCCATTTGAAATCGTCGTCACCTTTAACTACGCCACCCTCTTCGCCGATAAAACTGTGTTCAGGAAAAGACTGCTGAATTTTGCGAATGATAGCCTGTTCGGCTTCTTTATCGATACGGGTCACGTAATCGTTGTTGCCTTTGGCTTCAATCATCAACTCGGATTGATTCTCGAAACCACGAGCGATAATGTTGCCCGCCACGCGTGCGGCACGTACCGCTATATTCAGCATAGGATGCATAGTTAAACCACCAATTTTAAAAGAACGTTAAATAATACAGGTTGCCCACCACAGTAGCTGGGCAAAAAATCGCCGGCTAGTCTACCAAAACTACTAACAGAAGCAATCATAATCTGTCTTTATCCCTGGTATGTTAAGATAAGGCCCTTAAAACCGCCGCCTCCCAAGACGAGATCACACTATGTTAAAACGTATCCACCATGCAGCCATAATCTGCGGCGATTATCAGCAATCAAAACATTTTTACACCCAAATATTGGGCTTGCAAATTATAGCCGAAAATTACCGTGTCCAGCGAGACTCCTATAAGCTTGATTTAGCCTTGCCCGAGGGCGGGCAGATTGAGCTTTTTTCTTTCCCTGACGCGCCGCCCAGACGCAGTAGACCAGAGGCCCAGGGGTTACGGCATTTGGCGTTTGTGGTCGACGACGTTGAGCAATTTAGTGCACACCTGACGGCCCTCGGCGTGGCCGTCGAAGCCATACGTGTAGATGAATATACCGACAAGAAGTATACTTTTTTCAGTGATCCGGACGGGCTGCCGTTAGAGTTATATCAACAATAAGTGAGGCTGGTTGTGCACCTAATTAACCCATTAAACATGCTTTTAATCCCCACCCGGGGCGCTAGCTTCCGCCTGGGCTAAAATATGCTATTATGCGCGCCCTAAAATCCTATCCGCGTCACGGAACTGGTTGTTATGCTTGAAAATATAAAAATTGTGCTGGTGAAAACCTCACATACGGGCAATATCGGCTCCACTGCCAGGGCCATGAAAACCATGGGGCTGAGCCAGTTGGTATTAGTCGACCCTTTAACCCCACCTGATGGCAAAGCCAGTGCCTTGGCGGCTGGAGCCGGGGACGTTTTAGCCAACGCCCAAACAGTCAGTACGTTGGCCGAAGCGGTGGCGGATTGTGGATTAGTCATAGGCACCAGCGCCCGTTCCCGTACGTTGTCTTGGCCCATGTTGGAACCACGGGAATGCGGCACGAAGTTAGTTGATGAAGTAGCAAAAAAACCTGTTGCCCTGGTGTTTGGCCGTGAAAATAACGGTCTGAGTAACGATGAGCTGCAACAGTGCCATTTCCATGTATGTATTCCTGCTAACCCTCAATACAGCTCGTTGAATTTAGCGGCCGCGGTACAAACCTTATGTTACGAAATTCGCATGGCACATTTGGCGCAAGTTCGCCAGCCAGAAACCCCGGTTGAATATCCGTTGGCAGGGGAGCTGGAAGGTTTTTATAGTCATTTGGAACAAACCCTGCACAAAACGAATTTCATTATTCCCCAACACCCAGGTATGGTCATGACTAAACTACGTCGCTTGTTTAATCGTGCGCGACCCGAGGCCCAAGAGTTAAATATTCTGCGCGGCATATTAGCATCAGTTGATAAATCGATGAAAAGCAGTAAATAGCTATGTTTGAACGTATGAAAGAAGATATTCAAAGCGTTTTTCACCGGGATCCTGCGGCGCGAACCCGCTTTGAGGTAGTTACCAATTACCCAGGTTTACATGCCATCTGGATCCATCGCCTGAGCCATCGACTTTGGAAGGCCAATTGGAAGTGGCTAGCCAGAAGTATTTCAACTTTCTCACGCTGGTTAACCGGGGTAGAGATCCATCCCGGGGCTAAACTGGGGCGTCGTTTTTTTATTGACCATGGTATGGGCGTGGTGATCGGTGAGACTGCCGAGATTGGTAATGATGTCACCCTTTATCACGGCGTGACGTTAGGGGGGACCAGCTGGTCGGCGGGAAAACGCCATCCTACCTTGGAAGACAATGTCGTTATTGGTGCCGGAGCCAAAGTGCTGGGGCCTATTACCATGGGCAAAGGGGTAAAGGTCGGCTCAAATTCTGTGGTGATCAAAGATGCGCCAGAAGGCGCCACTGTGATTGGTATTCCCGGGCGCATTGTTATGCCTGTCTCACCGGACGTTTCCCATAAAAACGGTCAGCGAGAGAAAATCGCTCGTAAATATGGTTTCGATGCCTACGCCGTTGCCTTGGATAATCCCGATCCTGTCGCCAATGCTATAGGCCTGATGTTAGACCATGTGCATTTGATCGATACCAAAGTGGAAGATATGTGTAAGGCAATTAACCAGATGGGCGGTGACGTTTGTGGTAAGTCCTTACCCACACTGGAACTGGATACCTTCACCGAATGTGTCACAAGTGTTGACAAAGCGAAAAACAAAGAGTCCTTCGATCCCCATATTTAAGCCCAGATTAGTCGTGAAATACAGTGTAATACTTGAGTAAAACAGTAGGGTAAATACTTGACTGAAATAGTAGGATAAATACTTGACTAATTTAGTCGGGTTTGGGACAATGGCGCCAGGTTATTAGATAGGTGTTCAGTATGAAATTAACTTCTAAAGGACGTTACGCGGTGACCGCCATGTTGGATGTAGCATTGCATTCCCAACGTGGCCCCGTGTCGTTGGCTGATATATCTGAACGCCAAGAGATCTCGCTTTCTTATCTCGAACAACTGTTCTCACGTTTACGTAGAGAAAAGCTGGTCGACAGTGTGCGGGGCCCCGGTGGCGGCTACAAACTCGGGCGCAAGCCTGATGAAATCGCCATCGGCGCAGTGATCCGGGCGGTGGACGAGTCCGTAGACGCTACGCGCTGTCAAGGGCAATCAGACTGCCAAGGTGGCGAACGTTGTTTAACCCATAGCCTATGGCAAGACTTGAGTGAACGTATTAGTGGTTTCCTGGACGGGATCACCTTAGGTGAACTTATGGCGCAACACGATGTGAAATTTGTGGCGAGTCGGCAAGATAAAACCAAACATCTTAATTATATTGCAGCGCGCGAAATAGAAATTAGCCTGCAGTAATAAGCGGAGTAAACAATGAGCGACATTAAGTTACCAATTTATTTAGATTATTCCTCAACTACCCCAGTGGATCCTCGGGTTGCAGCCAAAATGGCCGAGTGTTTAACCAACGAAGGCAATTTTGGCAATCCGGCATCCCGTTCACACCGCTTTGGTTGGCTAGCGGAAGAAGCTGTTGATGTCGCCCGTAATCAAATTGCGGATCTGGTTAACGCCGATCCCCGGGAAATAGTATTTACCTCTGGTGCTACTGAATCCAACAACCTGGCCATCAAAGGCGCCGCGCATTTTTACGGTAAAAAAGGTAAACATCTGATCACCGTTAAAACCGAACACAAAGCGGTACTCGATACCTGTCGCCAGCTTGAACGCGAAGGTTTTGAGGTGACTTATCTGGATCCAGAGCCTAGCGGTTTACTTGACCTGAATAAGCTGTTGGCAGCCATTCGGCCAGACACCATCTTAGTCAGTGTTATGCACGTGAATAACGAAATTGGTGTCATCCAAGACATAGCCGCTATTGGCGAAATATGTCGGGAACGGAAAATAATATTCCATGTTGATGCGGCCCAAAGTACCGGGAAAGTGCCAATTGATTTACAAGTTTTAAAAGTCGATTTGATGTCCTTTTCAGCCCATAAAACTTATGGTCCTAAAGGGATAGGCGCATTGTACGTAAGCCGTAAACCTCGGGTGCGTCTGGAAGCGCAAATGCATGGCGGCGGTCACGAACGCGGTATGCGCTCGGGCACCATGGCGACCCATCAAATAGTGGGCATGGGTGAAGCGTTCCATTTGGCCAAGGTAGAAATGGCCAGTGAAAATGAGCGCATCTTGGCTCTGCGTAATCGTTTATTGAATGGCATTAGCGATATCGAAGCGGTTTACGTCAACGGTGATTTAGAACATCGTGTGGCGGCCAACTTAAACATCAGTTTCGCTTATGTCGAAGGCGAATCATTGATTATGGCCTTAAAAGATATGGCGGTATCGTCCGGGTCTGCCTGTACTTCGGCAAGCTTGGAACCTTCCTATGTGCTTAGAGCACTGGGATTGAATGATGAATTGGCGCACAGCTCAATTCGTTTCACTATCGGTCGTTTTACTACTGAAGCAGAAATCGATCATGTGATTAGTGTCGTACGTAATGCGATCGACAAATTGCGTGATATGTCACCGCTTTGGGATATGTACAAAGAAGGCATCGACTTGAGTACCGTAGAGTGGGCTCACCACTAAAGGGTGATCCGCACAACTGGAATTTTACAGTAAGGCGCAAGCCTTTCACTAATGAGGTAACCATCATGGCTTACAGCGAAAAAGTTATAGATCACTACGAAAATCCACGTAACGTAGGTGGATTTGACAAAAATGACCCCAGCATAGCGACCGGCATGGTCGGGGCACCCGCTTGCGGTGATGTAATGAAATTACAGCTCAAGATTGGTGCAAACGGCATTATTGAAGATGCCAAATTTAAGACTTATGGCTGTGGTTCGGCAATTGCGTCCAGCTCGCTGGTCACCGAGTGGGTAAAAGGCAAATCAATTGATGAAGCCGTGTTGATTACAAACACCCATATTGCTGAAGAATTGGCCTTACCGCCGGTTAAAATCCACTGCTCTATTCTGGCAGAAGATGCCATTAAAGCGGCAGTTGCGGATTACAAAAGCAAACGTAGTTAATAAACGTGGTTAATAAACATAGTTAAACCCTAATTAGTAAGCATAGTGATAGCAGAAAATCAGTATAAGGAGCAAAGTGTGGGGATTAAAATATCCGACGCCGCGGCGAAACGAGCATCAAGCTTTCTGGAAAACAGAGGCTCAGGGCTAGGCTTGCGCTTGGGAGTGAAAACCACAGGTTGCTCTGGTTTAGCCTATGTTTTAGAGTTTGTTGATGATCTTAATCCAGACGATCACGTGTTTGAAGACAAGGGCGTGAAAATCATTATCGACGGTAAAAGTTTGGTCTACTTGGACGGTACCCAATTGGATTTCGCTAAAGAAGGCTTGAATGAAGGCTTTCAGTTTAACAATCCCAACGCCAGTGGTGAATGTGGTTGTGGCGAGAGCTTCAACGTTTAAAGATCATCACAGGCTTACCCAGCCTGTTTGTGGCGTTGCATACTCGGGGTAAATGATTATCCCGGTTTGCACTTGTCAAATAGGATCCAGAAGAATGTCCCTTATATGAACTACTTTGAGCTATTTAATTTATCGCCTGCCTTTAAGCTTGATACCGCGCAGCTCGCCAAAACCTATCAAACACTCCAACTGCTTACCCATCCGGATAAGTTTGCCACGGCAGGGGAGCGTGACAAACTGATTGCCTTGCAAAAAAATGCGCAGGTCAATGACGCCTACCAGGTGTTAAAATCCCCCTTAAGCAGAGCTGAACATATGCTTGAGCTGCGTGGCGTAGAGCTCAAACATGAACAGCAAACCATGCAAGATGGCATGTTTTTGATGCAGCAAATGCAGTGGCGTGAACAATTGGAAGAGGTGGATAATACCAACGATCCCGTATCTGAACTGGACACGTTGACTGAAGAGATTGAGCAACACATCCAGCAACAGCTGGAGCAATTGGAAACCCTGTTATCCCAAAACAGTGCTCAGGGTGATGAGGCTGGGGCTGATGTAGTGAGAAAATTAAAATTCCTTTATAAGCTCAAACATGAAATAGCAATCAAAGAAGACGCCCTAAGCGACTTTTGAATTAACCCAACGGCATAAATTTATGGCATTACTACAAATAGCAGAACCTGGATTAAGCGCGGTTCCACATCAACGCAAGTTGGCTGTGGGAATTGATTTAGGTACCACCAATTCTTTAGTGGCCACTGTTCGCAGTGGCCAGGCAGAAACCCTAGCCGACAGTCTAGGCCAACATTTACTGCCCTCAGTGGTGTGTTATCAACCTCAAGGTGCAGTGGTGGGAGAACTGGCGAAACGTGATGCTAGCCTGGATCCGGCCAATACAATAGTGTCAGTTAAGCGCTTTTTGGGACGCAGTTTGGCAGATATTCGTCAGGCTTACCCTAACTTACCCTACGATTTTGACGAATCAAATCCCAATTCTCCGTTGATTAAAGTGCGAACAAAAACGGTCAATCCTATTGAGGTGTCGGCAGAGATCCTATCTACCCTTAAGCTGCGTGCCGAACAGAGTTTGGGGGAAGTGTTAAACGGTGCTGTGGTGACGGTACCTGCTTACTTTGATGATGCCCAACGCCAGAGCACCAAAGACGCGGCAAAGCTGGCAGGTTTAAATGTACTGCGTTTGCTCAATGAGCCAACCGCGGCGGCTATTGCCTACGGGTTGGATTCAGGCCAGGAAGGCGTTATAGCCGTATACGATCTTGGCGGCGGCACGTTTGACATATCAATATTGCGTTTAAGCAAAGGGGTGTTTGAAGTGTTAGCCACAGGCGGTGATTCTGCATTAGGCGGCGATGACTTTGATTTGCTGCTGGTGGAATATATCCGCCAGCAAACCGGCCTGGATTCTAAACTTTCACAAGGTCTGCACCGTACATTGCTCGACCAAGCCAAACTGGCCAAAGAAACACTCAGTGATAGTCAGTCGGTTGCCATTGAAATAATAAATGACAGCGGGCACAGTTATTCCCTCGATATCACCCGAGAGGTATTCGAACAATTAATTGCTGATAAGGTGAAAACCACCTTACGTGCCTGTCGACGCGCATTAAAAGACGCCGAACTGAGCAAAGAAGGGGTATTGGAAGTTATCATGGTGGGGGGCTCTACTCGTGTACCTTTAGTACGCACCCAGGTGGGCGAATTTTTCGCCAAGACACCCCTGACCTCAATCGATCCGGACAAGGTAGTAGCAATTG
Organism: Paraglaciecola sp. IT1134; assembly: GCF_058068185.1. Lineage (NCBI taxonomy): Bacteria > Pseudomonadati > Pseudomonadota > Gammaproteobacteria > Alteromonadales > Alteromonadaceae > Paraglaciecola > Paraglaciecola sp. IT1134. Next base: position 1,397,649 of record NZ_CM176486.1, read on the forward strand.
GCGCAGCGATACAAGCTGATATCCTGGTTGGCAACAAGCCTGACGACGATATGTTATTGCTCGATGTGTTGCCTCTTTCCCTTGGGATCGAGACCATGGGCGGATTGGTAGAAAAGATTATTCATCGCAATACGACTATCCCTGTGGCCAAGGCGCAAGAGTTCACCACCTTTAAAGATGGCCAAACGGCTATGATGGTACACGTGTTACAAGGTGAACGGGAACTGGTAGATGATTGCCGTTCCCTGGCAAAATTCACCCTTAAGGGAATTCCCCCTATGGCGGCCGGTGCGGCACACATTCGCGTTACTTTTCAGGTAGACGCCGATGGTTTGCTCAATGTCACCGCCATGGAAAAATCTAGCGGGGTGCAAACACAAATTCAGGTTAAGCCATCATATGGCCTGGATGACAGTCAGATTACTGAGATGCTCAAAGCATCGACGGAACACGCCCAGGGCGATATGCAAGCGCGTATGTTAAAAGAGCAACAAGTGGAAGCTGCCCGCGTTCAGGAAGCGTTGCAGGCTGCCTTGAGCACTGATGGTAAAACGTTGCTCTTAGCAGATGAGATCGACGCCATCCAACATGCCTTATCGTTTCTGGCAGAGGTAGCCAAAGGTGATGATGTTGAAGCGATTAAGCATGCCATTGAAGCTGTAGATAAAAGCAGTCAATTGTTTGCAGAACGGCGAATGGATCATTCTATAAAACAAGCGTTTGCCGGTCACTCGGTAGACAGTATTTAACGCTCTTAACGCAAAGCGTATAGTAGTTATCAAGCATTAGAGGAAACGCAAGCATGCCACAAGTGATTTTTTTACCCCACTCGGAACTATGCCCAGATGGCGCGGTAATTGAAGTTGACAGCGGAACAACAGTATTGGATGTAGCCCTAAAAAACGGTATTGGCATAGAACACGCCTGTGAGAAATCCTGTGCTTGTACGACTTGTCATGTGATCATTCGAGAAGGTTTTGATTCCCTGGATGAAAGCGATGAATTGGAAGATGATTTGTTGGATAAAGCCTGGGGTCTGGAGCCTGATTCACGTCTGGGATGTCAAGCTATCATCAAGGATGAAGATCTGGTGGTTGAGATACCCAAATACACAGTCAATCAAGTGAGTGAAGGCCACTAGGACGCCATTCGCCGTTACATCAGATTACCTTAATAAAACCAGCTCTTTGCTGGTTTTATTGTTATTGGCATTAAGTAAATGTTAACTGTACATAAACACAGTGATTGTGTTATCTTTTTAGGGGTTCAAGCAAACAGGAATTAAATATGACCATCATTACCAGGTACGTTGTAGAACATAAAGGGGTTGAAAAGTTTGTGACCACGGATAAAAAAGAGGCCGATCAATACGATAAAATGCTGGATGTAGCAGATAACTTAGCTGAGTATATTGAAGCCAAAGGCATGAAATTCGAAGCTAATATGTTAGAAGACTTAGCTGTGATGCTGTCAAAAAATAAAGATGCTGTGGCGAAATTGTTCAAAGGAACAGAAGCTAAATCCCTATTATCTGAAGAAAAGGCAGAGGTCGTGTCCCTGGGCAAAAAGAAAGCCTAGTGATATTTGTAATTCATGTCGAACCTTAGCCCGGTTGCCCTAACGTAATCGGTTTCGCTGCTGTCTGCTGTGGAGCTTGTCAGTAACCCTCAAGCGTTTTACCCAAGGTTAAAAGGGAGTTTTGACACTGAGGTGAGGGTATTTTGAAAATATGATGATAGTGCACTTAAGATTAATAAAACGTTTCAGCCAAAGTGCTATTTTATCTGACTCAATCCAGTAGCTGGCTTAAACGGTTTTTTAGTTCGATCTCCTGGTCTTGCGTTAAGGCCTTATTCTGCTTGTTGCTAATGATAAATAAATCTTCAGCACGCTCGCCTATGGTGGTGATTTTTGCCATGCGCAGAAAAAATTGCATCTCTACCAGCAGGTTGCCTACCTTGGCCAGTAAGCCCGGCGCGTCCAGAGCCTCTAGTTCTACCAGAGTGACATCCGGTTGGCTGGAATAGAAACGTACTTTAGTGGGAACAGCCAGTTGCTTCATCTGTCGGGACATTTTGCGTCTGTTTTGGTGTTCCTGTCCTGGCTTGTTTAATTGATCGGCCACCGCGTCGGTCAAGCTTTTTAGGCGACTGGAGGAGTTGATACGATCACCGTTATGTTCCAAGATAATAAAACTGTCAAACACATAACCATCATGGGTTTTCATGATTTGGGCATCGTGAATGGAGCAATTACGGCTATCGAGCACCGATGCTACCTGAGCAAACAGGTTAATTTTATCTTTACCGAAAACCAACAATTCGGTACCGGACTTTGCGGTGTTTTCATTGGCATCGACCAACAAAAAATCGTCTGTCATGGGATGAGAGGCCAGGATAACACTTGCATGCCAGGCAATTTGCTCTGGCTTAAAACGCACAAAGTAATCATCGCTAAGACGGGTCCAAAACTGTTCAATCTGAGTTTGGTTAATGCCTCTATCCAGTAAGATTTTTTTGGCCTTGGCCTGGTGCTCATCGATGCGATCTTGCAAGGCAACTTTGCATTCCAGGCCGTTATCCAGGGCTTTCTGGGTCAACAGGTAGAGCTCACGTAACAGAGTGGCTTTCCAGTCATTCCACAGGCTGTCATTAGTAGCCCGGATATCTGCCAAGGTCAGTACGTACAAATGGTTTAATCGATTATGAGTACGCACATTACCGGCAAACTCGTTGATCACATCGGGATCGTATATATCCCGGCGTTGGGCCACAACAGACATTAACAAGTGGCTTTCCACTAACCAACTGATGAGTTGCGCATCCTTTTCGTCAATATTGTGATTCTTACAGAATTCCATTACGTATTTGGCGCCAAGTTTGGAATGATCGCCATTTCGGCCTTTGGCGATATCGTGAAAGATGGAGGCGATATACAACAATTCCGGTTTATCTAAATTACGCACTATGCGTCCGCACCTGGGAAACGCAATATTGCTTGGACGGCCGTATTCATAAACATTTTTCACCAGGCGATGGGTATGTTCATCAACGGTATAGGCATGGAATAAATCAAATTGCATCATGCCTACTATATGGTCCCATTGGGGTAAATAGGCTTGTAAGACACCATGTTTGTACATGATGTCCCAAGCTAAACCGAAAAAATCTGGGTGCTGTAGCAGTTTAATAAATAATGTTCTGCATTCGGGACGTTCACAATAATACTGACTATGGAATGTCCGTCTGGCATTACGCAGTTGACGCAAACAGGTGGAATGCAATCCTTGTACTTGTGGGTTGTCTGCGATGAGTAACAAACACTGCAAAATATCTTCAGGTTTGGTAAATACATTGTCGTGACGGATGGCCAATAAACCATCGGCGAGTTCAAAACTATTATTGATCACTACTGTGTGTTGAACCTTGATATGCAACACATCCTGACCAAAACGTTGCAGCAACATCTCGTTTAGTTCACTGATGCGCCTTACCGTCCTGAAAAATGATTTCATCATGCGTTCAACTGAGGCTTTACCGTCATCGCCATAACCTAGTCGGCTGGCCACATCATTTTGGTAATCAAACAACAGGCGGTTTTCGCTGCGCTGGGCTTGCAAATGTAATGCAAAGCGGATGCGCCATAACGTTGAGCGACACTCCAGCAGCTCCTGGAATTCTTCCTCGGTAAAATATCCACGTTCTACCAGTTCGGTGCCCTTGAGCACTTTAAAATGTTTTTTGGCGATCCAGCCAATATTTTGTATATCCCGCAGACAGCCAGGACTTTCTTTGACATTCGGTTCAAGATTGTAAGATGTGCCTTTGAATTTCGAGTGACGGATGGCTTGTTCTTTGGATTTTGCCAGGAAAAAATCTTTGCTGGTCCAATAACCCCGAGAGTGAATTTTCTTGCTCAGTTGCTCAAGAGTGTCCTGATTGCCTATAAGCAAACGTGCCTCAATCAGGTTGGTGGCTATGGTGACATCGGCTTTGGCCAGGGTGACTGTTTCTTTGATGGTGCGTACTGCTTGCCCCACATCCAGACCAATATCCCACAGGAAAGTAATAAATTGGCCCATTAGCTCTTGCTGGGCCGACGAGAATTTTTTGGGGCTCAGCAGTAGCAGGTCGATATCGGAATAGGGTTGCAGTTGCCCCCGTCCATAACCGCCCACTGCAATGAGCGCCAACTGACTTTGTTTATGTAAATCCAGTAGCTGCCAGGCGTGGCGCAGCATAGCATCGACAAAGGTAGCGCGGCTTGTAACCAAATTATCTACATCGCAGCGGGAAAACTCACTATTTAGCCACTCGTAACTGTTGCTGATACATTCCTTGAAGGCAGGGATATTATCCGTTGAACTAATAAGTTTGATTTGGCGCAGTAAGCTTTGAAGCGACAATGAACTTTCCTCTATCAAAGTTGAACCCTAAGCTGGATTTTACTCCCGGGTAACAAAGTTAAACTACTAAGGGTTATCTTTTTAACTGTTATCAGAGCCTGGGATAAATAATCAATTCATCAAGAAATTCATTATTTATCATAAGGTTAAATAATTCATATTAGTGAGTAATGATGCGGTCGATTTGCTCGTCGTCGCGCAGGGTCAAAATTTCGACCCCATTTTCGGTCACAAGTAGGGTGTGTTCCCACTGGGCACTTAGGCTGCGATCTTTAGTTACCACTGTCCAGTCGTCGGGCAAAACTTTGGAATAACGTTTGCCGGCATTCACCATAGGTTCAATCGTAAAACACATGCCGGCTTGTAACATCTCACCGGTATTGGGTTTGCCATAATGCACGACCTGAGGTTCTTCATGAAAGTTCGCCCCTATACCATGACCACAATATTCCCGCACTATAGAGTAATCATTACTTTGGGCATGTTGCTGAATAACATGGCCTATGTCTCCCAGACGTATCCCAGGGCGCACCATTTTAATGGCCATGTATAAAGATTCCTGAGTGACCCGGATCAACCGCTCAGTCATAATGCTGGGTTTACCCACCACAAACATTTTCGATGTATCGCCGTGGTAACCATCTTTGATCACCGTCACATCGATATTCACGCTATCGCCGTCTTTGAGTTTTTTGTCTGCAGGTATGCCATGACAAATTACATGGTTGACTGAGGTGCAAATGGATTTTGGAAAAGGCGGATTACCATAATGCAGTGGCGCGGGTATGGCCTGTTGATGATTAACGATATAATCGTGACAAATCTGATTTAATTCATCCGTAGTCACGCCTTTTTTTACAAAAGGACCGATCATTTGCAAAACGTCTGCGGCAAGTCTGCCGGCGACGCGCATTTTTTCTATTTCTTGCGCTGTTTTGATGGTAGCTGGCAATTCAATTTCCTAATTTGTTTGGTCTAAAACTAGTGTGACTATATTAGCGTTTAGCGGCGCTGGTGTATAGGGCAGGGATCCTAAACTTGAATAATTCCCGCAGCCGTGGTATAAAGCGCCCCGCTGAAATTAATCATTGTTTACCAATGATTAATTTGCAGCGAAATAATCTTAAATAACACACATACATCGACACACTTTTCGGGGTGTTTGCATAAACGTAACCGTTATACGGTAAACGTTATGCAGATCGAGAATTGGGATGTATGGAGGCCTAACCCCATATAAAGGAAACTAAAATGGCAAATGTATCAATGCGTGATCTGCTCCAAGCAGGCGTTCACTTCGGTCACCAGACTCGTTATTGGAACCCAAAAATGAAACCTTTCATCTTTGGTTCACGTAACAAAGTTCACATCATCAACTTGGAAAAAACCGTTCCAATGTTCAACACTGCGTTGAATTATGTTGGTAGTGTCGCTTCCAAAAAAGGAAAAATCCTTTTTGTAGGCACCAAACGCGCAGCCAGCGATGCCGTGCGTGACGCAGCAATCAAGTGTGACCAATTCTACGTGAATAAACGTTGGTTGGGTGGCATGTTGACTAACTGGAAAACCGTTCGTCAATCAATCAAGCGCTTGAAAGATTTAGAGCAGCAGAGCCAAGATGGAACGTTTGACAAAATCACTAAAAAAGAAGTGTTAATGTTACAACGTGAAATGGCTAAGTTGGAAAACAGCTTAGGTGGGATCAAAAACATGGGTGGTCTTCCGGACGTCCTATTTGTTGTTGACGCCGATCACGAGCACATTGCGATCACCGAAGCACGTAACCTGGGTATCCCAGTTATCTCTATCGTTGATACCAATTCAAACCCGGATGGTGTGGATTACATCATTCCAGGTAACGATGATGCGATCCGTGCCGTTCAATTATATTTGAACACAGCGGCAGACGCGGTTATCGACGGTCGTGAGAAAAATATTGAAGTTCAGGCTGAAGAAGGTGAATTTGTTGAAGCTGCTGAATAATCAGCTGTTCTGCATTCGCTAGACAAGTCTGCTGATACACCCATGTGTATCACGTAAAAATTAAACAGGGGCTGATGCCCCTGTTTTTTAATCTTAAACAGTACCACTTTTTGCTGAGGAAACGACAATGGCAGTGACAGCAGCCCTAGTTAAAGAATTACGCGAGCGTACCGCTGCAGGTATGTTGGATTGTAAAAATGCGTTAGTTGAAGCCAATGGTGACATTGAGCTGGCAATTGAAAATATGCGTAAAAATGGTCAAGCCAAAGCCGCCAAAAAGGCCGGCCGTATTGCCGCCGAAGGCGTGATCCTGACCAAGGTTGCCGACGGCGTGGCAACGATGATCGAATTGAACAGTGAAACAGATTTCGTTGCTCGTGATGACGGTTTTGTTAAATTTGGTCAGCAATTGATCGACGTGGCATCGGCTAACAGAATCAATGACATCGACACCTTAAACAATGCCACAGTTGATGGCGTTAAAGTCAGCGAAGCTCGTGACACCCTGGTTGCCAAGATTGGTGAAAACATTAATCCACGCCGGGTAGTTTCGGTTGAAGGTGACAACCTGGCAGCCTACGTACACGGTGCACGTATCGGCGTTATCGCCATACTGCAAGGTGGTGATGAAGCCTTGGCTAAAGACATTGCCATGCATGTTGCCGCGGCTAGTCCGCAATTTGTCAGACCTGAAGATGTACCGGCTGAAGTTGTTGAAAAAGAAAAAGAAATTCAAATCGACATCGCTATACAGTCAGGCAAGCCAGCGGATATCGCTGAGAAGATGGTTGCAGGTCGTATGAATAAATTCACCGGTGAAGTGAGCCTGACCGGTCAACCTTTCATCAAAGATCCGTCTATGACCGTGGCGCAATTGCTTAAATCAAAAGGTGCTGAAGTCATTAACTTCGTACGTTTTGAAGTGGGTGAAGGTATCGAGAAAAAAGAAGAAAATTTCGCCGCAGAAGTTGCCGCTCAAATGGCTGCCGCTAAGAAATAATTGTGCCATTGGCTTTTGCCAAAAGCTAATGTCATATAAACTACAGGCACCTCAATTTGAGGTGCCTTTTTATATGTGTTTCAAACAGTAAAACGATATAAGTGATTGGCAATTTCAGGGGGGCTGTATCATGCACTCGCATTTGACCTGGTTATATTTTAATTAGTGCTTGTGGCGAGTAAACGACTGTTTTTTGATTGCCTATATCGTTGTACCGATTGTTATTTTGACCCTCATTATTCGTAAAATAAGGAACTGCCAGCCGATGAGTACTGCACCTAAAACTGCCTACCGAAGAATATTATTGAAGCTAAGTGGCGAAGCCTTGATGGGTAAAGAAGGCTTTGGGATCGATCCTAAAGTCCTTGAACGCATGGCCCAAGAAATTAAAGAACTGGTGGAACTTGGCATTCAAGTTGGTCTGGTCATTGGTGGTGGCAATCTGTTTCGTGGCGAAGGTCTGGCGAAAGCGGGCATGAACCGGGTGGTAGGCGACCACATGGGTATGCTGGCTACCGTCATGAACGGCTTGGCGATGCGCGATGCCTTACATCGTGCCTTTGTTAATGCGCGACTTATGTCGGCCATTCCCCTCAACGGTGTGTGTGACGCCTATAATTGGGCAGAAGCGATTAGCTTGCTTAAATCTGGTCGGGTAGTGATTTTTGCTGCCGGTACCGGCAATCCGTTTTTTACCACCGATTCTGCCGCCTGTTTACGTGGCATTGAGATAGAAGCCGATGCCGTGTTAAAGGGCACTAAAGTGGATGGTGTCTATGATTCAGACCCAGCTAAAAACCCCCAGGCGACCCTATATAAACAGCTGAGTTATAGCGAAGTATTGGATAAAGAACTTAAAGTGATGGACTTAGCGGCATTCACCCTGGCTCGGGATCACAATATTCCCATTCGTGTATTTAACATGAATACTCCTGGCTGCTTACGCTCGGTGGTGATGGGTGAAGACGTCGGGACAATCATTTGCCATCCGCAGAAATTAGATAAAAGATAGGAAGAGACATTATGATTGATGACATTAATCTGGACGCGCGTGAGCGCATGGAGAAAAGTATTCTAGCCTTACGTGGGCAGTTTACTAAAATTCGCACGGGTCGTGCTCATCCAAGTTTACTTGATAGCATTATGGTGCCTTATTACGGCGCACCGACACCTTTAAAACAGCTGGCGAATGTTATCGCCGAAGATTCTCGGACGCTGGCACTGACCGTGTTTGACAAAAGTTCGGCCCAGGCCGTAGAAAAAGCCATTATGCAATCGGACTTGGGTTTAAACCCCATGAGTGCCGGGTCTGTGATCCGTATTCCTATGCCTGCGTTGACTGAAGAGCGCCGTAAAAATTTAATTAAAGTGGTTCGCGGCGAAGCTGAACAGGGCCGGGTGGCTATACGTAACATCAGGCGGGATGCCAACAGTGACATCAAAGAGCTGCTCAAAGAAAAGGAAATCAGTGAAGATGACAGTCGTCGCGGTGAAGAGACGATCCAGAAGTCAACTGATGAATTTGTCAAACAGATAGATGAGATTTTGGTTGCCAAAGAACATGAATTAATGGAAGTCTAGTGGCTCACTGAACTATGAATTCAGAATCACTCAGTACCTCAAAATTTGTACCCCAACATGTGGCTATTATCATGGATGGTAATGGCCGTTGGGCAAAAGAAAAAGGCAAAATCCGCACCTTTGGCCATAAAGCCGGGGTAAAGGGGGTGCGAGCCTCGGTGTCGTTCGCCTTGAAAAACGGCATAAAAGCTCTGACCTTGTTCGCCTTTAGCAGCGAAAACTGGAACCGTCCCCAAGAAGAAGTCGGGGTGCTGATGGAACTGTTTAAAATGGTCTTGGTTAGTGAAGTCAAAAAGCTGCATAAGAACAATGTTAGACTTAAAGTCATAGGTGATACCAGCAGATTCGACAAGAAGCTGGTGCAGAAAATTGACGAGGCGGAACAACTTACTCAGCACAATAATGGGCTGGTGCTCAATATCGCCGCCAATTACGGTGGTCGCTGGGATATAGTGTACGCCGCTAAACGTCTCGCCCAGCAAGTAGAAGAGGGCCACATTAACAGTCAGGAAATAGACGAAGAGAAGTTTAATGCCTTGACCTGCCTGGGATCCTTACCCGCCCTGGATTTACTTATTCGCACTGGCGGTGAAACCCGTATCAGTAATTTCTTGTTATGGCAGATTGCTTATGCCGAGCTGTATTTCACCGATACTTATTGGCCAGACTTTGACGAACATGCGTTTCAAATGGCGATCAATGATTTTGCTGACAGACAGCGAAGATATGGGATGACGGGCGAACAGGTCAGCTGATGGCTGTCACTTACGCTGGTTTCTTATCTCTTTTTATAGAGGGCTCACTATGTTGAGACGACTATGTTGAAACAACGAATCTTAACTGCACTTATACTGGCACCGCTGGTATTATTCGCTATTTTGTTCATGCCTATGTTCAGTTTTCAAATGGCGATGACCTTGGTTATGGGGTTGAGCGCGTGGGAATGGGCCAACATGTCCGGTTTTATCACGCCCAAGACTAAAGGTGTTTATACCTCCATCATAGTGGCCATATGCCTGGCCTTTACGTTCTGGGTGCCAGTTGACGCTATTTGGTATCAAGGACAATTGGTCGACGTTTATCACTATGTGTTGGGCATCGCGGCCGTTTGGTGGGCTGTATCCTTGCTCATGATCATCGCTTATCCAAAATTTAGCGCCTTTTGGCGCACGAATCGTGCCATTCAAGGCCTATTTGGAGTATTCACCTTGGTGCCTACCTGGGTAGCGGTAGTGTCACTGCGCACTAGTCTCTACGACGTAGACAGTTTTTACGGTGCTTCATTAATATTTTATGTATTGGGCATAGTATGGGCCGCAGATATCGGTGCCTTTTTTGTCGGAGTTAAGTTTGGTCGACATAAGTTGCGCCCCCGAGTATCGCCGGGTAAAACATTCGAAGGGTTAATGGGCGGGGTTGGGGCTTCATCTTTGATCATTGCTTTTGCCGCGCTGCATTACGCGGTGGATCCCAGCCGCATATGGCTAAATATTTTGATCGGTGGCCTAACGGTAGCCGTTTCAGCACTGGGGGATTTAAATGAAAGTATGCTTAAGCGCTGTGCTGGTATAAAAGACAGCGGTACATTATTACCCGGGCATGGTGGGCTACTGGATCGTATCGATAGCCTCACCGCAGCTTTCCCCGTGTTCGCATTCTGTTACGTGTCGTGGATGGCCTGATGCAAAATATCTGTATCCTGGGGTCAACGGGTTCTATCGGTCAAAGTACTATAGACGTGGTTTTGCGCCATCCTGAGCGATATCGGGTATTTGCTTTAACCGCCAATAACAGTATCAGCCCGTTAATTGAGCAGGCGCGTCTGTGCCAACCTGAATATCTGGTATTGGCCGATGAACTGCAATATGTCCAGGCAAAAAAACAACTGGCGGATGCAGGCTTAAGTTGTCAATTATTGGTTGGCGCCGATGCGCTTGAACAGGTATCCGCTGCCTCGGAAGTCGATATTGTTATGGCCGCTATAGTCGGGGCTGCCGGATTGTTACCCACCCTAGCTGCCGTACGGGCAGGCAAAAAAGTGCTGCTGGCCAATAAAGAGTCTCTGGTAATGTCCGGCGAATTATTTATGAGCCAGGCGCGCAGCAGCCAAGCCCAGCTGTTACCTATTGACAGTGAACACAATGCTATTTTTCAGTGTTTGCCGCAAAATTATCAATATGGGGACTTATGCGCTTCAGGTATCAACAGCATATTGTTAACCGGCTCCGGTGGTCCATTTTTACAGACGCCATTGGACGAGCTGGCAGGTGTGACGCCGGCCCAAGCTTGCGCGCATCCCAATTGGGATATGGGCCAAAAAATATCTGTTGATTCGGCCACCATGATGAATAAAGGGCTGGAATTCATCGAAGCGCGCTGGTTGTTTGGTCTGCAAAGCAAGGATATTCAAGTGGTCTTGCATCCGCAAAGCATTATTCACTCCATGGTGCAGTATCGTGATGGTTCAGTTATAGCCCAGATGGGAAACCCGGATATGCGCACCCCTATTGCCCATGGCTTAGCCTACCCGGAGAGAATTGATTCCGGGGTTGCCCCCTTGGATTTCCAACAATTAGCCGCCTTTAGTTTTTGTTTGCCAGACAAGGCACGCTACCCCAATTTATATTTGGCCATCGAGGCCGGTGACGCCGGCCAGTATGCAACCACTGTCTTAAATGCTGCCAATGAAGTGGCAGTGGCCGCATTTTTGGCCGGTAATATAGGTTTTGGGCACATCGCCCAGGTAAATCAGGAATGCTTGCAACAAACCGCCAGTAGCCACCTAGCGGATATAGATGCCGTTATAGCCTGTGACCAGCAAGCCAGACGAATGGCCTCGCGTATTATTACCAATCTTTCTACTGGAGCTGTGTAAATGTTGTCTTTTTTGTGGACTTTAGGCTCTTTTGTCGTTGCCCTGGGTATTTTGGTGGCGGTGCATGAGTGGGGGCATTTCTGGGTTGCCAGGCGCTGTGGTGTCAAGGTCGAACGTTTCTCCATCGGCTTTGGCAAAGCACTGTGGCGCCGTACCGACAAGTTAGGCACCGAATATGTGATCGCTGCCATTCCTTTGGGAGGCTATGTCAAGATGCTCGATGAACGAGTGGACGATGTCAAACCGGAAGATTTAGCTTTTGCCTTCAATCGCCAGCCTGTGCTCAAACGTATCGCTATCATTGCAGCCGGACCTCTGACCAACTTTGTGTTTGCCATATTCGCCTTGTTTTTGATGTATCTCATTGGGGTGGAATCTGTCAAACCTATGGTGGGAGAGATCAAACAGGACAGTATAGCGAGCATTGCAGACGTACCAGCAGGGGCCATAATAAAAAAAGTCGGTGAGCGGGAAACCCAAGACTGGCAGGCCGTCAACCTTGAGCTGATTTCGCATATTGGCCGGGATCAGATGCAGCTCACCCTGACTTTGCCAAATAGTTCGGTCACACAGACAAAAACGTTAGATATACGGTCTTGGGCCTTTGATCCGGATAAAGACTCCGCTATTAGCAGTTTAGGCTTGTCTGTATACCGTCCCGCGATCTTGAATGTGATAGGCTTAGTGGCCGAAAACTCTGCTGCCCAAGCAATAGGCCTGCAAGTTAAGGATAAAATTCTGCAAGTTGATGGAACTCCAATGGAAAATTGGGAACAAATAGTCAGCTACATTGCGCAAAATCCCAATACCGCTATCGAAATAACGGTATTGCGGGACAACCAAACGGTAAAATTAACTGGAATGGTTGGAACTCGGGAAGATGATGGTAAAGTACTGGGCTATTTGGGCGTCAGCCCAACGCTAGCCCCTTGGCCTGATGGGTTGTTATTTACTCATCAGTATGGTGTGTTAGCCGCGGCGGGACAAGCTACACAGAAGACCTGGCGGCTTATGACCCTTAGCGTTGAGATGTTAGGGAAATTGCTGACAGGCGATGTGTCAGTGAAAAATCTCAGTGGACCCATAGCGATTGCCCAAGGAGCTGGCATGAGTGCGAGTTCGGGTTTAGTGTATTTTTTGAGCTTTTTAGCGTTAATTAGTGTCAATTTGGGAATTATTAACCTTTTACCCATTCCTGTGCTTGATGGTGGCCACTTACTCTATTACTTTATAGAGCTTTTGAGCGGCCGACCTGTACCTGACTCCGTGCAAGAGATTGGCTTTAAGATTGGCGGTTTATTGTTACTGCTGTTTATGAGTATCGCCGTAATAAACGATATTACGCGTTTGTAATTTTATCGGCCAATATGGTCAAAACACAAAATATGTGCGCTTAGGAAGAATTTTATTAAATGAAGTTTAAACAGTTAGTTGTTGCCGGATTCATGCTATCCATTGCTAGCTTCGCAGAGTCGGCTCAAGAAAGTGAATTTATCGTTTCAGACATCAAGGTAGAGGGCTTGCAACGTGTTGCCTTGGGCGCCGCCTTAACATATATGCCGGTAAAAGTCGGTGATGAAATGAACAGCTTTCGTATTGGCCGGATCATCCGTTCGTTATACGCCTCCACTCACTTTGAAAGTATTGAGGTCTTGCGAGATGGCGAGGTATTAGTTGTGCGCGTCAAAGAACGGCCAACGATCAGCAATATCATTTTGGAAGGCAACGATGATATCAAGGATGAACAACTGCAAGAAAGCCTGGATGGCAGCAACATAAGATTGGGAGAGCCGCTGGACAAAACAGTATTAACTTCAATCGAGAATGGCCTGAAGGATTTCTATTACAGCATTGGTAAATATAATGCCGATGTGAGTGCGATCATCACGCCCTTACCGCGCAATCGGGTTGATTTAAAGGTACTGTTTGAGGAAGGCGATGCGGCCAAAATCGAACAAATCAATATAGTGGGTAACGAAGTCTTTGCCGATGATTTGTTATTCGAACAGATGGAACTGAAATTTGATGCACCATGGTGGGACTTCCTATCAGAAACTCGTTATCAGAAACAGACTCTGTCCGGGGACATGGAAACGGTTACCAGTTATTATAAAGACCGGGGTTATTTACGTTTTAGTATAGATTCCACCCAGGTGTCCATGACACCTGAAAAAGCGGGTATTTATATCACCCTTAATGTCGACGAAGGCGAGCAATATAAAGTCTCGGAAGTGGAATTAGTCGGTGATATGCTCGGCCATGAAAATTATTTAAAACTGGTGTTACCTATTACCCCTGGGGAGCTCTATAACCAGGCTGAAGTGACTTATACTGAAGAGTTTATCAGCAAATACCTGGGCCGCTTTGGCTATGCTTACCCCACAGTGACCACCATTCCCGATATTAATGAAGAAAACAAAACCGTGAAATTGACCCTGTCGGTTGATCCGGGCAAACGCATTTACGTGAGACGCATCAATTTTGAAGGCAACTTAGGCACAGCCGATGACGTATTGCGTCAATCAGTTAATCAAATGGAAGGGGCCTGGTTATCAAACGCCACCCTGGAATCGTCGAAAAATTCTTTATCACGTTTGACTTACATGGAAAGTGTGGATTTTGAAACCATTCGTTTGCCGGGTGAAGACGACAAGGTTGATGTTAATTTTACGGTAAAAGAACAAGCCTCAGGCTCGTTTAACGCCGGTATAGGTTACGGTGACAGAACCGGACTGAGCTTGCAGGCAGGGATCCAGCAGGATAACTTCCTAGGTACCGGTAAACGTATCGCGCTTAACCTGAGCACTAATACCTATCAAAAAAGTGCCCAAGTTTCCTATACTGATCCCTATTTCACCATTGACGGTATCAGTCTGGGCGGCTCCATAGGCTACAGTGAATTTGACGGTGAAAATGCCGGTTTCATTCAGTACAACTCCAAGCAATACTCAGTCGGGGGCAACATAGGTTATCCCATAGATGAATTCAACCGCATCAACTTCGGGTTGACGTACAGTAATGTGGAGTTATTCCAAAATACCTCTTATGAACAAACTACGCGTTTCTATAATCAGTTTCTGGATATTAATAACCAAGATGCATCGATAAAATACGAGAGTTTTCTGGCGTCAACGGCATGGACACGCTCGACCTTAAACCGGGGGGTCTTCCCCACTGCAGGTTCGTCCCAGCGCGCTTCTTTCAGTATTACCACGCCAAATTCTGACGTTAATTATTTTAAGACTGAGATAGATACCAAGTTCTATTTTCCGTTATCACAAAATCAGCGCTGGTCAATTTTGGCCCGTTTGAAATTGGGTTATGGTAACGGTTATGGCACGGCCAATGGTGTTGACCAAATATTACCCTTTAACCAAAACTTTGGCGCCGGTGGCAGTGACTCACTGCGGGGATTTGAAAACAATACCGTAGGCCCTCGTGGTGTTCAGTTAACTCCAACAGCATTGCGGGATATTGACGGCAATGTCATTTATGGTAGCCCAGAAACAGATTCTCTGAGCATTTCAACTCGCTCCTTAGGTGGCAATGCCATGGCCCTTGGCGGAATTGAGTTGATAGTGCCTACACCTTTTGTCGAAGCTGACTTTGATAATTCCGTACGTAGTAGCCTGTTCGTGGATGTGGGCAACGTGTGGGATACAGAATTCAGGTACGATAGATATAAAGACCTACAGGTGAATCAGCAATTTAACAATGACCCATTAGCAGATTATAGCGATTACGCTCTGTATAGAGCTTCCGCTGGAGTTTCTGTACAATGGTTGTCACCTATGGGACCCATGGTGTTCAGTTTTTCCAGAGCTATTAAGGAAAGAGAAGGGGATGACATTAAGTTCTTCTCCTTTAATATCGGTCAAACATTTTAAAGCAGTAACGCGAGTTAGCGTTGAACTAGTATCAGAAATAGGAGTTTCTTTTGAAAAAATTTACCAAAAGTTTAGTTGCAGGCGCATTATTTAGTGCCACAGTGTTGAGTTCAGCGGCTATGGCTGAGCAGAAAATTGGTGCCGTAAACGTACAAGGTATCTTCCAGTCAATGCCTCAGGCTGCAACCATTCAACAGGACCTGGCAGCCGAGTTTAAAGATAAAACTGAAGAAGTCAGCCGTCTGGAAAAAGACATTAAGTATTACCTTGAAAAAAATCAGCGGGATGCGGCTACCATGAGCGCCAAAGAAAAATCTGGTTTAGAAACAAAACTTAATGAGTTGCGCGAACAATACAGCGCCAAGGCTCAGCCATTACAACAAGAAGTTCAGGGTCGTTTAAAAGAAGAGCAAAATAAATTGCTGGGTTTTATTAAACAATCCATAGACGTTATTGCCGCCAAAGAAAAATATGACGTGATCTTAAACGCCAATGCCGTGGCATTTATTAATCCTGATCACGATATCTCGAAAAAAGTGTTGGAGCAGGTTAGCAAAGTTAAATAATTAACTTTGCTAACGTTAGAATATTCGCCTAAAAAGGGAAAACATTGAAGCACTCTGTCAGTTTACAAGACTTAGCATTGCACATAGGTGCACAGCTGCACCTGGTGGGCGCAGATAACCAGGATACCGTTATCAATGGTTTATCGACCTTGGCTTCAGCGGGTGATGGTCAGATTTCCTTTTTGTCCAATAGTCGCTATCGTAGCCAGCTTGAAAAAACCGGCGCCCAAGCTGTTATCTTGCAACCTGACGATTTAGCACATTGCCCCTGTACTGCACTGGTAATGGTTAACCCCTATGTGGGGTTTGCTTTGGCCGCGCAGCTATTGGATACCACGCCCAACTCAGCCCAGGGAGTTTCAGCCCAGGCAGTTATTGCCGATGATGTGGAGGTGGGAAAAAACGTCAGTATAGGTCCTTTTGCAGTACTTGAAGCAGGCGTTAAGCTTGGGGACAACGTGCAAATTGGTAGTGGCTGTTTTATCGGTAAAGAGGCTCACATTGGTGCCAATACCAAACTTTGGGCGAATGTCAGCATTTATCACCGGGTTAGATTAGGCCAACATTGCCTGGTGCAAGCGGCCACCGTCATTGGCGCGGATGGTTTCGGTTATGCTAATGATAAAGGCACGTGGATCAAGATCCCGCAGCTGGGTAGCGTTATCATCGGCGATAGGGTCGAGATAGGTGCCAGCACTACCATAGATCGCGGTGCCCTGGATGATACTGTAATAGACAATGGGGTGATTATTGACAATCAATGTCAGATTGCCCACAACGTCGTCATCGGTGAGAACACGGCTATAGCAGCTTGCTCAGTGGTGGCAGGTAGCACTATTATAGGCCGTAATTGTAGTATCGCTGGCTTGGTCGGCATAAACGGACACATCGCCATTTGTGACAACGTGCATATTACTGGCATGAGCATGATCACTAAGAGTATCGATCAGCCTGGGGTTTATTCTTCTGGTATGCCAGCCATTGCCAATCGAGAGTGGCGCAAAAATGCGGCGGTGTTGCGTAATCTTAACACCCTCAATCAGCGTGTCAAAACACTAGAAAAATCGCATTTATAATAAGTAACCCTTACTGGACAGTTACTTTATTGAGGAGATAACCTGTTGGTTAAAAATATAAATCAGCTCGACATTGAAGATATACTCGAGCTTTTGCCCCACCGTTACCCGTTTTTATTGATCGATAGGGTCACCGATTATAGCCTCGGTGAGTCAATTACAGCCTATAAAAATATTACCTTTAATGAGCCATGTTTTACCGGTCATTTCCCCGGTAAACCCATTTTCCCAGGGGTATTGATCCTGGAGGCCTTGGCGCAAGCTGCGGGTGTACTGGGGTTTAAAACCGCGGGTAATAGTGATGATCTGTATTTATACGCAGGCATCGACAAAGCGCGCTTTAAACATCCCGTCGTACCCGGTGATCGTCTCGATATGGTGATCACCTTGATTAAAGAACGCCGGGGGATTTGGAAATTCCATGGTGTCGCCAGCGTCGCAGGTAAAGACGTGTGCGTCGCTGAATTTATGTGTGCCATGCGGAAACTTTAAACGTGATCCATCCATCAGCAGTTATTCATCCCACGGCTAAATTGGCCGACAATGTGAAAGTTGGTCCATTTTGTCTGATCGGGGCTAATGTGGAAATAGGCGCCGATAGCGTTCTGGAATCCCACGTTGTGGTAAAAGGGCACACAACAATTGGTAAGAGTAATCGCTTCTTTCAATTCGGTTCAATTGGTGAAGATTGTCAGGATAAAAAATACGCAGGCGAGCCCACCCAACTGATCATAGGTGACAACAACGTATTTAGGGAATCGGTCACCGTGCACCGGGGTACCGCTCAGGATAAGGCTTTGACCCAGATTGGGTCGGACAATCTATTTATGGCCTATGCCCACGTTGCTCACGACTGCGTGATAGGCGATCACAGCATTTTGGCTAACAACGCCACCCTGGCTGGGCATGTACATGTGGGCGATTGGGTGATATTGGGCGGCATGAGTGCTTATCACCAGTTTTGTCATATCGGCTCCCATAGTTTCGTAGCGGGTGGTGCGATAGTGCTACGAGATGTACCGCCCTACGTTATGATAGGGGGGGACAAAAGTGCTCCCCACGGGATCAACAGTGAAGGTTTAAAACGTCGGGGCTTCGACAAGGACACTATCTTGCAGTTGCGCCGAGCCTATAAGATTTTGTATCGTAACGGCAATCGAGCCGATGAAGCGGTGGAGTTACTCAGGCCGATGGCTAAAGACACGATAGAAGTGAAAATGTTGGCGGATTTTGTGGCCTCCTCAGCAAGAGGTATCGTGCGCTAAATCATGAGCGAACAAGCTATTAGAGTGGGCATAGTGGCCGGAGAAGCCTCTGGTGACATCTTGGCCAGTGGGTTAATTCGCAGTATTAAGCGTCAATACCCCAATGCTACCTTTGAAGGCATTGCGGGGCCGCGTATGCAGGCCCAAGGTTGTACGTCCATTTTCGAAATGGAAGAATTGTCGGTGATGGGACTGGTCGAAGTGCTGACACACCTGCGTCGCCTGTTATTTGTACGCAAGAGTTTGTATGGACATTTCAGAGATAATCCACCGGATATTTTCATCGGGGTTGACGCCCCGGATTTTAACCTGCGTCTTGAACGTCCCCTTAAAAAAATTGGTATCAAAACTGTGCATTATGTCAGCCCAACCGTTTGGGCCTGGCGTGAGAAACGGATCTTTACTATTGGCAAAGCTACTAATCTGGTTTTGAGTATTTTCCCGTTTGAGCAACAGCTCTACGATAAACACCATATACCTTGTCAATATGTGGGCCACACTATGGCTGACGCTATCGCGCTTGTGCCTGATAAGCTGGCTGCGCGCAAATTCCTGGATGTGCAACCGTCTGCTAAGGTCTTGGCCGTATTACCCGGCAGCAGACACAGTGAAGTGGAAATGTTACTGGGTATCTTTATGCAAAGTGCCCTGGGATTAGCACAACATATACCCGAGTTAAGTGTGTTAATTCCCGTGGTCAACAAACAACGTAAACAACAGGTCGAAAGTTACTTACGGGAAAACCCTTTGTCTGTGCGGCACCGGATAGTCATCGGCCATGCCCGTGAGGTGATGATAGCATCAGATGCGGTATTATTGGCCTCAGGTACGGCCACCCTGGAGGCCATGCTGTGTAAACGCCCCATGGTTGCCGCTTATAGATTGAATTGGTTAACCCATCGGATGATGAAGCGCCTTTATAAGGCCAAATATTTTACTTTGCCTAATATATTAGCTGATGAATTGTTGATCCCTGAATTGTTACAAGAAGCGGTTAATCCCGAGAATATTATCGCTAATTTATTGCCCTTTTTTAATGAGGACACAACTGCGACGGACAAACTGGTGCAGCGATTTAGCGAGATACATGAACTTTTAAAACGCGATGCAGACAGCCAAGCAGCCCGAGCGGTTATCGACCTGGTTAGAGCGGATACAAAGGCTAAAATATGACCTACTATATCGCCGGGGTCGATGAAGTCGGCCGTGGGCCATTGGTGGGTGATGTGGTCACGGCCGCGGTGATACTTGACCCAAACAAACCTATAATCGGTCTTGCGGACTCGAAAAAACTGTCTGCGAAAAAACGCGATGGTCTGTTTATACAAATCACTGAACGTGCCTTGGCCTGGTCTGTTGGCAGAGCCTCACCCCAAGAAATTGATCAGTTGAATATATTGCATGCCACTATGCTTGCGATGAAAAGGGCTGTACAAGGGTTATCTATCCAGCCCCATCATGTCAGGGTGGACGGCAATCGCTGCCCGGACTGGCACTATTCCAGTGAAGCAGTCATTCAAGGTGACAGTTTGTTTGCTGACATTTCCGCAGCCTCTATTATTGCTAAAGTGACCCGGGACGCAGAAATGCTAGCCCTGGATTTACGTTACCCTGCTTATGGTTTTGCCCAACATAAGGGTTATCCCACTAAACTACATATGCAAAAACTTGCACAACTCGGCCCTCTGGCCGAGTATCGTATGAGTTTTAAGCCTGTTCAGCAGTCACTTGTGAACCGCCATGGACAACTAGCAGGAAAATAAATGTCTGAATGCAACTTTGTGCACCTCAGGATGCACAGTGATTATTCCATGCTTGACGGTCTGAATAAGATCAAGCCACTTATCGCCCATGTTAAATCCCTGAATATGCCAGCCGTGGCGCTTACCGATCAAATGAATATGTGTGGCCTGGTTAAATTTTATAGCCAAGCCCATGCCAATGGCATCAAACCTATTATTGGCACCGATTTTTGGGTGCAATCGGCAGCCCTGGAAGGGGCTGTTTTTCGTCTTACTTTATTGGCCACCAACAACAAGGGTTATAAAAATATAACCCTATTGATTTCCAAGGCGTACTTGCGAGGCAGTATTGAAGACAAAGCGGTCATCGATCAACAGTGGCTGGTAGAACACAGTGAAGGGGTGATTATTCTCTCCGGCGGCCGCTTAGGCGACCTGGGCGTCTTTTTAACCAAAGGTAATGTACCCGCCGCCCAGCAAGTTACCCAGTTCTATCAACAGCATTTTGCTAACCGTTTTTATATCGAACTGACCCGCACAGGTCGTCCAGGGGAAGAGGAATATTTACATCGCGCCGTGAAATGGGCCAGTGAACATGACTTGCCTGTGGTGGCAACCAACGAAGTGTGTTTTATTGCTCCTGAGGGCTTTGACGCCCATGAAATCCGGGTGGCTATCCATGATGGATTTACTCTCAATGATCCACGTCGGCCTAAGCTTTACAGCGAGCAACAATATCTGCGTAGTAGCGAAGAAATGCTTGAGCTGTTTGCCGATATCCCGGAAGCGATTCAAAACACGGTGGAAATTGCTAAACGTTGCAATGTTACTGTCTTACTGGGTACCTATTTTTTGCCGGACTTCCCCACAGGGGATATGTCCATCGCCGATTTTTTAGTAAAAGTATCCGAAGAAGGGCTGGAAAAACGCCTCGAATTTTTGTTCCCCGAGCAAGAAAAACGCATGGCTGCTCGTCCTTCTTACGACGAACGTTTGAAGATAGAGCTGGTGGTGATCAACCAGATGGGATTCCCGGGTTATTTCCTGATCGTTATGGAATTTATCCAGTGGAGTAAGGACAACGGCATTCCCGTAGGCCCAGGGCGTGGGTCAGGCGCAGGCTCATTGGTAGCATATGCTTTGGGGATCACCGATCTGGATCCGCTGCAGTTCGATTTGCTGTTTGAGCGTTTTTTGAATCCCGAGCGGGTATCCATGCCGGATTTCGACGTCGATTTTTGTATGGACAGGCGAGACGAGGTTATCGATCATGTCTCGCAATTATATGGTCGAGACGCGGTATCCCAGATCATTACATTTGGTACCATGGCCGCTAAAGCTGTGGTGCGAGATGTGGGACGGGTCTTGGGTCATCCTTATGGTTTTGTTGATCGCATATCCAAGCTGATCCCCCCCACACCGGGCATGACCTTGGCTAAGGCTTTTGAAGAAGAGCCGCGTCTGCCGGAACTTTATGCCCAGGACGAAGACGTTAAAGATCTGATCGACATGGCGCGTATCCTGGAAGGGGTTACTCGAAATGCCGGTAAACACGCAGGTGGCGTGGTTATCGCACCCAATAAGATCACTGATTTTGCGCCTCTGTATTGTGACAATGAAGGCAAAAATCCGGTTACCCAGTTTGATAAAAATGACGTGGAAACCGCCGGACTAGTGAAGTTCGATTTTTTGGGGTTGCGCACCCTGACTATCATTCAATGGGCCATCGATATGATTGCCAGTGGCCGTGGGGTCAACATTGATATCACTGCTATTCCATTGGTTGATGCCAAGTGTTTTCAACTATTGCAGCGCTCAGAAACTACAGCCGTTTTTCAGCTTGAATCCCGGGGCATGAAAGATCTGATCAAGCGCCTCAAACCCGATAGCTTTGAAGATATTATCGCCTTGGTTGCCTTGTTCCGACCCGGTCCATTGCAGTCCGGTATGGTCGATAACTTTATTGATCGTAAACACGGCCGGGAAGAAATCTCTTATCCCGATGCCAAGTATCAACACGAATGTTTAAAAGAAATACTGCAACCCACTTACGGTATTATCCTGTATCAGGAACAGGTCATGCAGATTGCCCAGGAAATGTCAGGGTACAGCCTGGGGGGGGCAGATTTATTGCGCCGGGCAATGGGCAAGAAAAAACCCGAAGAGATGGCCAAACAACGGGAATCCTTCGAAACCGGAGCTAAAGATAACAATATCGATCCGGAGTTAGCGATCAAGATTTTCGACCTGGTAGAAAAGTTTGCCGGTTACGGTTTTAACAAGTCCCACTCCGCGGCTTATGCCTTGGTATCCTACCAAACCTTGTGGCTTAAAACCCATTATCCCGCCGAGTTTATGGCCGCTGTTATGTCAGCGGATATGGATAATACCGACAAAATTGTGACGTTGGTGGATGAGTGTCAACGTATGGGGATCACCCTTTTACCCCCTGACGTTAACGCCGGTAGTTATAAATTTACCGTGGATGCAGAAGGTCGCATTGTGTATGGCATAGGTGCAATTAAAGGGGTAGGTGAAGGTCCCATAGAGGCGATTATTTCAGCTCGAGAGGTGCATCATAAATTTACTGATTTGTTTGATTTTTGTGCCAAAGTGGATATCAAAAAGATCAATAAACGAATTCTTGAAAAACTGGTCTATGCTGGCGCACTGGATACGCTCGGACCCCACCGTGCATCGATTATGGCAACCCTGCCCGATGCCATAGCCGCTGCTGACCAGCATGCAAAGGCAGAATCCCATGGTCAATCGGATATGTTTGGTTTATTGACCACCGAGCCTGAGCAGGTTCAACAAGCTTTTGCCAATGTGTCAAAATGGCCGGAAAAGGTCTGGCTGGATGGTGAGAAACTTACCCTTGGACTATATTTAACCGGTCACCCTATTAATCAGTATCTTGAAGAAATAAAACATTATTCCACCGGACGACTGATCGATCTCAAACCCACTAATAAGGATCAAATGTCTTTTGCAGTTGGTCTGGTTTTAGGGGTGCGGGTGATGACCAACAAACGTGGGCGAAGATGGGCCATCGTTACCTTGGATGATAAAAGTGCTAGAATTGATGCGCGTTTTTTCCCAGATTTATTTGAACAATACGAAGAAATACTGCAACCTGACAAGATCTTGCTGATAAGTGGACAGGTCAGCTTTGATGATTTCTCCGGGGGCAATACAATAGCCGCCCGCGACGCCATGGATATAGTCCAGGCCAGGGAGAAAAACGTCAAATGTTTAAGCATGCAACTTGAGTCCGACTGGTGTAATGAAACAACAGTCGCTAAACTGCAAACAATATTGGCCCCTTTCCAAGGTGGCAGTTGTCCAGTACAAACCAGGATCACACATCCTGATGTAGAAGTTTCTTTAGCCTTTGGTGTCCAGTGGTATGTTACCCCTGAAGACCAACTGCTGTTTGAATTGCAGCAACTGTTGGGAACACAACAGGTATCGCTGGAATTCCATTGATTTAAACGGACAATCCGTTAGTTAACAAATAATAAATTAGGTGTGGAATGAGCTTGAACTTTTTGGATTTCGAAAAACCGATCGCCGATCTCGAAGCTAAGATCGAAGGTTTGCGTCAGGTAAATCAGGGCGGTGAATTTGACATTAGCATTGAAGAAGAAATTACCAAGCTAAGAGAAAAAAGCGCTGAGATGAGCAAAAAGATCTTTGCGGACCTAGGAGCTTGGCAGGTTTCGCAATTAGCCCGCCACCCCATGCGACCTTATACCCTGGATTATATACCACGTATATTTACCGACTTCGACGAGTTGGCCGGTGATCGTGCCTTTGCTGATGACAAGGCCATATTGGGTGGTTTGGCCATGTTGGACGAGCAGCCAGTCATGGTTATCGGTCACCAAAAAGGTCGGGATACCAAAGAAAAGATCAAACGTAATTTTGGTATGCCTAAACCCGAAGGCTATCGAAAAGCCTTGCGTTTGATGCAAACCGCCGAGCGCTTTCATTTGCCGATTATTACCTTTATCGATACGCCAGGAGCCTACCCCGGGGTAGGTGCGGAGGAGCGAGGACAGAGTGAGGCCATTGCCCGTAACCTCAAGGTTATGGCTGGTTTGAAAGTGCCGATCATCTGTACCGTTATCGGTGAAGGGGGATCGGGCGGCGCCTTGGCGATCGGTGTGGGGGATAGGGTCAACATGTTACAGTACAGTACCTATTCTGTTATCTCTCCCGAGGGCTGTGCTTCCATTTTATGGAAAAGTGCCGATAAGGCCGCCGTTGCCGCTGAAGCCATGGGCGTGGCTGCTGGGCAAATAAAAGAGTTAGGTTTGATAAATAGCATAGTCGAAGAACCTTTGGGGGGAGCCCATAGGGATCATGATTCTGCCGCGGCCAACCTCAAAGCCACCCTTAAACAACAACTGGCTCAGTTACAAACCTTAAGTATTCATGATTTACTTGAGCAACGTTACGAGCGTTTAATGTCATTCGGTTATTGTTAAGCGAGTTGTTGCGGGTAGCAAACAAGTATTAGGGGAAATTGCGACCACGGAGGGTGTAGAGCCCCTGGTCGCTCGGTTAACATTTATTTTATGAGCCTCATCGAACATATACAGCAACAAGTCTCAGCACTGTTGGCTGAGCTACCTCCACAATCCCGGTTATCTCTTGTGGTGGCCTTTAGCGGTGGTGTTGATTCCCATGTTTTGTTGCACGCCCTGGCTAGCCTAAAAGCGCACCAAGGCAGCACCCAGCCCGTGTTACCAGATTTCGAATTAAGCGCCATCCATATCCATCATGGTTTAAACCCCAAAGCAGATGCCTGGCAGCAGCATTGTCAAAAGGTTTGCAGTCAGTTGCGGGTTGTGTTTCACAGCGCCCAGGTCAAGGTTACCAAACAGTCACGGCATAGCCTGGAGGCTCTGGCCAGGCAAGCCCGGTACAGCAAATTAATTGAGCTGGCGCCGTCCCAGAGTATTATCGTCCTAGGGCAACATCAGGATGATCAGCTCGAAACCGTCTTGCTGCAACTTAAACGCGGTGCGG
This sequence comes from Paraglaciecola sp. IT1134, assembly GCF_058068185.1. Classification (NCBI taxonomy): domain Bacteria; kingdom Pseudomonadati; phylum Pseudomonadota; class Gammaproteobacteria; order Alteromonadales; family Alteromonadaceae; genus Paraglaciecola; species Paraglaciecola sp. IT1134. The sequence goes on from NZ_CM176486.1 coordinate 1,423,066, forward strand.
GGCCAAAAGGTTTATCGGGCATGGCTCGCCTGACCGCCAGTAAAAATGAGGCGGCGGTAGGGGCGAGATTATTCCGACCATTACTGAATTGCACTCAGCAACAGATCCTGGCTTATGCCCGCCAGTATAACCTGAGCTGGCAGGAAGACGATTCCAATCAAAATACCGATTTTGAACGCAACTTTTTGCGTCATCAAATTCTGCCCCTGTTAACTGACCGCTGGCCTCGGTTGGCCCACTCGGTCGCTCGTAGTGCCCAATTATGTGCTGAGCAACAAGCATTATTGGATGAAGTGTGTGAGCAAAAACTGGCAGAACTTTGTGCTGATGATAACTCTTTGGATTTATCTCAACTGCATTTACTCAGCGAAACTTGGCAAAAACAGCTCATCAGAACATGGCTGGCCAAGCAAGAGGTGCAAAGTCCGTCCCAGGCGATTTTGCAGCAACTTATCAGGCAGTTGTCTGATGCAGCACAAGACGCCAACCTCCTGATACAATGGCAAAACTGGCAATGCAGACGTTTTCATCAGCGCTTATACTTGCTGCCCTTGTCAGCGGATTTATCTGGCACCCGTTTAGTTTTCGGCGACAAAGATGAATTGCAATTACCCCAACGATTAGGCTGTTTATATTTAGTTCGGGGGGACTTGCACGGCGATCAATCTGCAAATTTCATCACCTTTATGGGCGACAAAAATCAGCTGCAGGTGTGTTTTGGCGGCTACGGTATTAAATTTAAACCTGCCCACAGCAGCTATAGCAAGCCGCTTAAACAATGGTTCAAGCTATGGGAAATCCCCCCTTGGCAACGGGATAAAGTGGCTATTATCAAACACGATGGTTATATCCTTGGGGTGGTCGTCGAGGGAAAATTGATTGCAAGGGAGCCATGCCCTAAAGGGGGAGATCAAACCCTAAAACTGACGTATAGTGCTGATTTGAAATAGTGACGCTTGTAAACTAGTTCTTAATTGCGCGCCCAATCAGCAGGTCATGCCTCTGTCATACTTACCCTGTAGCTTGCCCTGAGTGTTAACTTCGAACTGTATCACTGTTGAAAAAACTTAAGCATTATCAATATGAGCGTTACGCATTGCTGAGCTGAGCTGAGCCGAAATTCATTGTATTTTCAGCTCGCACTACAAGGTTAGCCGGTGGGCGATGTAATCTAAAAAGGCAGAAATACGTGAGGATAACGCGCTGTTACGGTAATAGACGGCGTTAACGAGCTCCCTGGGGTGAGGGCTGGTAATACTGTTGTTTAATACGGGCAGCAGTTTGTTGGTCGCCAGATCTTGTTCGATCATAAAGTTGGAAAGTAAAGCGATACCGTTTCCTGCTAAACACAATTGACGAACGGTTTCACCACTGCTGGCCAATATGTTTGCTTGGATAGGGGTATCTTTGTCTAACGGCCAGATATTGAGCTGCAGGGGGTGGGCAAAACCGATTAAGGCGTGGTGGCTTAAGTTGTCTGCAGAGTCTGGTTGTCCGTGGATGGCAATATATTCCGGGCTGGCTACCATGGATAGTTTACTGCGCCCAAGTAATCGGGCATGCAGGTTTGAATCACTTAGTTGGCCAATACGGATCGCTATATCGGTACGTTTTTCTATGAGATCAATGAAATTCTCACTTGAGATCAACTCCAGTTGAATTTTAGGATAAAGCCGTGTAAATCCCGCTATCAAAGGCACCAATTGGTGCAGGATAAAAGGGCTAGCAGCGTCGACCTTTAAACGACCACGAGGGGCACCGCGCAGATTACGTAAACGCTCCTCTGCTTTTGCCAGCCCCGCCAAACTGTCTCGAATGTCCTGCACAAACACCTGTCCTTCTTCGGTGAGTTCGACCCTGCGGGTGGTGCGATTAAATAAACTGCAGCCTAAGTCTTGTTCGAGTCTGGCGATTGCTCTGGACACTCGGGCCACCTGCACATCCAGTAGTTTTGCTGCGGCGGTAAACCCCCCGCAATCCACTACGGCAAGTAACAACTCCAGATCTTTGTTTTGGGAGATTATTGTCATAATTGATAAGGTGTTTTGTCTTTATTGCTGTTTTTTGCAACAATATCAGGGCGCATACTCTCCGGCAATTCAAATTAACGGAGTAGCTATTATGCCTCTTGCTTTATGGGCGCTGACTCTCAGCGCATTTGCCATCGGAACGACTGAGTTTGTTATCGTTGGCTTGATCCCGACTATTGCCTTAGATCTGAATGTGTCGTTACCTTCAGCGGGTTTGCTCGTTAGCCTTTATGCCTTGGGTGTGGCAATCGGTGCTCCTGTGTTGACTGCACTAACGGGACGGTGGCAGCGTAAAACCGTGTTATTGAGCTTGATGCTGGTCTTTATTCTGGGCAATCTACTGGCATGGTTAGCACCGGGTTACGATACCCTGATCGCCGCCAGAATATTAACCGGACTGGCACACGGGGTGTTTTTCTCTATCGGTTCGACCATAGCCACAAGTTTGGTAAGTAAAGACAAAGAAGCTAGCGCCATTGCCCTGATGTTTACCGGGCTTACGGTTGCTTTGGTTACGGGTGTACCACTTGGCACCTGGATTGGCCAGGGATTTGGCTGGCGCGCCACATTTTTAATTGTGACCTTATTGGGGCTTATCGCCTTGATCGGTAGTGCATTATTGGTGCCGGCTAATCTTAAACAATCGGTGCCGACAAATATTTCGCAGCAGTTGAAGGTTCTGACACAACCCCGGTTATTGCTGGTTTATGCCATGACGGCCGTGGGTTATGGTGGAACGTTTGTAGTCTTTACATACCTGGCGCCCATTCTGCAACAAGTATCAGGCTTTCAGGCCGGCGCCATTAGTTTGATCATGTTGGTTTATGGCGTATCTGTCGCTTTGGGTAATATATGGGGTGGCAAGTTGGCGGATAAAAAGGGACCGATTAAGGCCTTGTCTATTATATTTGCTGCTTTAGCCGCGGTATTGCTGGTGTTCACTTTTACCGCAGACAGTAAGATTGGTGCGCTACTGACAGTCTTGGTTTGGGGAGCTTTCGCTTTTGGCAACGTGCCTGCGCTGCAAGTTTATGTGGTGCAACTGGCGCAAAAGCACACTCCCCAAGCTGTGGATGTGGCATCCGGGCTAAATATAGCCGCGTTTAATTTGGGAATTACCATAGGTTCGATCATTGGCGGAAGTGTGGTAGCGAACATGCGTTTAATCGATACCTCATGGATTGGTGCGTTAATTGTTGTTCTGGCACTTATACTGACCCGCTTGTCTGGCTTTTTGGATAAACGCGAAACCCAACTAGTGGAGCAATCCCAGTAAATGTTTAGCTAAACAAACTGCTAGTCCCAGACCTTCAATTTTATATGTATTTTCGGAGGGGTGGGCCTGACTCGCCACGTTTAAGATCAAATTTTCTATCTTTTGGCGGCACTGTCTGGTGCGATGCATAAGGGGCTATTTTATAAATGCCCAGCCAATGACAAAAAGCGGTCCCCATGACACAGATATGAAACACTTCATGGGGTCCCGCTACACTTGGGATCACCACTGACCCTTGGAAAAAATCGAGCAAAATGTCCAGGGTATACACAAGGCACCGGCAAACTGGGCAGGCGCAGCTTGTCCCCGCGTCCCCGTTGTATTGTCAATACCAGAAACAAGACGGCAGTAAACAACTGTGACATGGCGCTAATGGCTCGCTAAAACCTATAAAGGGCAGGGTGTGCATGTCGACGCAAGACAAGATAATTGCTACCTGTATGTATCTCGATTATGACAATTAGGTGGCAGGGATAGTAAAACGTTAGGTATACAGGCGGAAACCAATAGGGCTAGCGACAAACACTGGAATAGAGTCGCACCAGGATTGGAGTTTTAAGGGGATAGGAATAAACACACACGCATATCGCATATCGCATATCGCATATCGAAAATTGCTTAACACAGCGGCAATATTTTGCCTATTAAAGTCACTCTATTGCAGATTTTGTTAACTTAACTGAATTGGCTAGTTTGTACCCCGGTCTTTTTGATTTGATACATCGCATGGTCGGCGCGTAAAAATAAACTCTGCTCAGTGTCATTAGTCTGATAATTGGCACTGCCTATGCTACAGCCAACTTTGTATTGGCATAATACTGGCTGTTGGGCAATGGCGCGGGTGATCCGCTCGACTACCAGTTCATTGGCTGCAGGATCGCTGTCGGTCAACAAACAACAAAACTCATCACCCCCAAATCTAAAGGCAAAATCCGTATCCCGTAAACAACGGGAAATGGTCTGGGCGCAGGCAAGTAAGACCTTATCACCCTCCATATGACCGAAATCATCATTGATTTTTTTAAACCTGTTCATATCAATGACCAACAAACCAAACTGGCTATTGTGGCGTTTAGCTTGGCTAAGTAGACGCCCAATGGCCTCATGATAACTACCACGGTTGCCTAAGGCCGTCAGGAAATCTTTCATCGCCATTTGTTTTATTTTGTGATGTTCCAGCGCATTCTTGAGGGGGTTTTTGAACAATATATGCAGTTGTTGTAGCGTTTGCCAGTGGCCTGTGGTCAACGTCCTGGTAAAACCGTATTTGACGGTCGCAACCGTACCATCAAAACTCTTATAACTTAAGGACTTAATATTACTCGCATTATCTAAATCGCCAAAGCTGTAATCCGCATGATTAAACTGGATTTTTAGGGCGGACAACTGTAACGTATTTTGTAACTGTTGATAAAATAATTCGCTCAGTACTGACAGTTCGATGCTGGTTAACAACCGTTGCATAAAGCTATTGAGATCACCCGGACTCAAGACTTGATTTGCCTGGTTTGCATTGAAAAAGTTTTCGCCAACGTTGTGCTCGTATAACGGGGATAGTTGTTCCAACGTGTTCTCCTGCCAATATATTGGCGAATAAATTAATTTATGATTATTCTGGGGTTTACAGCAATAGTCGTGCCCAAAGTTCTTTTATTCTACTATTGAAGGTTCACATCATCTTATGCATGGAATTTTCGGGAATATATTAATTTTGATGTCAGTGGCCGTCGTCACTGTCTGGTTATTTAAACGGATTAATTTGCCGCCTATATTGGCGTACCTGTTTTGCGGGATCTTGGCCGGACCCGATTTACTCTCCTTATTTGAACACCCTGAGAGCATGCAAATCTTTGCTGAACTTGGGATCGTATTTTTGCTGTTTTCGTTGGGTCTTGAATTCTCTTTGCCAAAAATGCTTGCTATGCGTCATCTAGTGTTTGGGGTGGGGCTGGGGCAAATGGTATTGACTACCCTGGTCTTTATGGGCTTAGGTCTGGTCTTGGGTTTAAGTATTAAAGCGGCTTTAGTCGTGGGAAGCATGATCGCCCTGTCTTCAACCGCCATAGTGATCAAACAAACCAGCGATCTTGGCATTCTCAACACCCCCAGGGCGCAAATGGCGGTTAGTATTCTGCTCTTTCAGGACCTGGCGGTTGTACCCCTTTTGATCATTGTTCCCCTGTTGGCAGCCGGTTCAGAGCAAAGCCTTGCCAGCGCCATTGCTCTGGCATTTGTCAAAGGCGTGGTGGTGGTGGTCATTTTATTGTCAGTGGGCAAATGGGTATTGCCAAGGATCTTTAGCGAAGTGGCCCGTACACGGACCGATGAGCTTTTTGTACTGACCACCATATTGGTGGCCTTGATGGCTGCCGGACTAACCTTTTGGTTTGGGCTGTCCATGGCCCTTGGTGCTTTTTTGGCCGGGATGATGTTAGGTGAAAGTCAATATAAACACCAGTTAGAGGCTGATATCAGACCTTTTAGAGACATCCTCATGGGATTGTTTTTTATTACCATAGGCATGAGGTTAAACCTTACCAGTCTCGCGGGCCAGTGGCATTGGGCCTTATTGGGATTGATTATCATGCTGGTATTAAAAGTCTTATTGATCCGTTTTTCGGCGTGGATTTTCCGGGCCGCCAAACAAGACGCCTGGGCCGCGGGCTTTAAATTGTGCCAAATGGGCGAGTTTAGTTTTGTGCTTGCCGCTCTGGCTGTGGATCATGCCATTCTCACCGGTGCCCAAGGTTCATTACTTTTGAGTATCGGCCTGATGAGTATGGCGCTTACCCCATGGTTGGTAGATAAAAGCCCGGACTTTGCCCGCATGATTGTCAATGCTCCCAAACCGGATTTTGATGATAATGCGGTCATAGGGGCAAAACACGAAGGAATGAAAGATCACGTACTGATTTTTGGTTTTGGCCGGGTTGGTCAATCCGTCAGCCGGCTACTTAAGAGTGAGGCCATCCCTTATATAGTGGTCGACGCGGATCCCGTGCGGGTACAGGAAAGCCAGAGTGCCGGTGAGCCTGTGTATTTCGGTGATGTAAAACAAAAAGACATTTTGCGTGCGGTGGGTATTGAGCGGGCAAAATTAGTATTGTTAACCTTCGACGAACACAATAAGGCCATAAGTGTGATCCAACTGGTGTCCAGTATGTACCCTGATCTACCCATAGTGGTTCGTACCCGCAAAGATTATCGCATGGAAGAGTTGTACATGGCGGGCGCCTCGCAAGTTGTGCCGGAAATACTTGAAGGCAGCCTGATGCTGGTATCCCAGGTCTTACACTTGTCCGGGGTGCCCATGTCACGAATTTTAAAACGAGTTCGCAAGGAGCGCAAAGGCCACTATGGTAATATGCACGGTTTTTTCCCCGGCGAAACCACGGAATTAAGTTATGGTACCCAGGACAAACTTGAATTCATGCATGCGGTAATTTTGACCAATGACGCCTATGCCGTGGGTAAAAGCCTCGAGCAGCTCGACATTCAGCGTATGCGCATCAAAATTAAAGGTTTGAGGCGGGACAATATAGAATTATCTGAACCCGAACTGGCCACGATACTGGTGGCCGGGGATGTTCTGGTGATCACCGGCAAACCAAGGCGAGTTGAACGGGCAGAGAACCTGTTGTTAGAAGGACGTTGATGCCGGTAGCGTTTAAACTATCCTGAAAAATATAAAGTAAAAGTCATGATAAAACCTACACTATATAATCAGCACGCCCCTTAGCCCCTGTTATATCATCCGTTGGTCGGTCGCCCAAGTCGGATTTTGGCGCAGTTTTTTGAGGTTTACCTGGTTTATAAACCCGTGAAATCAGATGTTCGCCTAGACGGCTTGGCTATTTTTGTTATTTATTGCGCTTTTTATCGTTATCTAAAATCAACATGGGTATCATACCGCCATTCAAATGTTGAGCCTTTAGGTTTGATGTTCACAGCACATAGGAATTACCATGATAAATAACGATGTTATGCGTCGTATCCGCTATATATTCGATTTTAGCGACAAACAAATGATAGAGGTGTTCGCCCAGGCTGAATATGAGGCCAACCAGGCACAATTGCACAGCTGGTTACGTAAAGAAGAAGATCCAGAGTTTGTGCGATGCACAGATTTACAGTTTTCATTATTTCTAAACGGGCTGATTAATTTCAAGCGCGGTAAAAAAGAAGGCGCACCTGCGCCAGTAGAGCGAGTGCTGACCAATAACATTATCTTGATGAAGCTGAAGATCGCATTAAATCTCAAAGCCGAAGACATGCTGGAGATCATGGATTTAAGTGAATTTAAAATCAGCAAACACGAGCTCAGCGCTTTGTTTCGCAAACCTGAGAATCGCCATTATCGTCAGTGCCAGGATCAAATCCTGCGTAACTTTCTTAAAGGTTTACAAATTAAAATCCGCGGTGAAGCCGACAGCGAAGACTAAACCTCGTTAACCTGTAACTATGCGCCTAGCCCCTTAGGCATTGCCAAATTGTTGGACGAGGGGCTGATCCATGCTGTGTTGGCGACGACTCTGGACGGCCAGGAAATTATCTGCGCCGCCAAATACCCGTGTTATTTCTTCAAACCGGAACCCGGATTTATGCGTGATAGCTATCACTATCTCAATAAAACCACTAGAATTTAGTTGCGTCCCTGAGCCAATCTATTCGTTACTTGCGTGAGCAAGGCAAATTAAATATAGATAAAACCCTGCAACAATTGACGGATTACACGTGTGGTAACACCGTGACTATCGTCTAGATTTCCAGGAAACTGCGTATTTCGTCCTGGCGTGCTAAACCGTCCTGATAGCCCAATTCGATAAGCTCTCGACAATATTCTTTTTCAAACAACAAATAACTCAGCAAAGTGGTATCTGCTTTATTGTGTAATCCCATCAATCGCAGCAAGGATTTTATGCCCGACGGCATGTGGTGGTAATGTTTGTTAGCCATCTCATTGAAATTGATAGTCGGATTGATCACCAGGCAATCTATGGTCTTGAGTTTACTCTGTTGACGCTGTTTAGTGTTTAACATGGCTATAGTCTGGTTGATACGATCCATGCGTTCTAAATCTGAGCGTAAGGTATCAGCGAAGATAGTATCGAGTAGGTGTCCGGCTATGGACATGTTACTGGGATAATGTTGCATATCGGTAAAACGTGAAACCACTTCAGGTTGTTCTACCCCTATTACCAGTATTTTCTCGGCGCCTAAATGAATAGCCGGGCTAAGAGGTGATAACTGATGTACTGAACCATCACCCAAAAATTCACCATCGAGCTTAACCGGCGGAAATACCATCGGAATGGCCGATGAGGCCATTAAATGTTCCGAATGCAAGGCACAGGCGATACCGCGACGCTTCTCTCTGTGCCATGGCTGAATATCGCTTTGTCCCTGAAAGTAGTTAATAGAATCATGAGTGGTGTAACTAGAGGTACTGATACTGATGGCCCGCAGATATCCCTTGGCAACGTTTTGATCAATGCGATGAAAATCCAGTGATTGTCTGATCAAGCGGCGCAGGGGTTGATTATTTAATAGACTATTTGGGTGCTTCTGATTCAGCTCAGACTGGAAGTTGCGAAAGTAACTTGTAAACAAGTGACTGTAGATTTCACGGACACCGGCTGCGTATACCTGTCTGGTGGTGAAATTTTTCCAAACGTATTCAAGCTTCCTGATCCCTAAATGGTAACAAGAGGCATAACAAGCAAGGCCAGTGGCATTAATGGCGCCCGCTGAACTGCCACATACTATGGGAAAGGGCAGCCCCTGATTGCGGGGTAAAAAGGTGCTGATGGATTTTAATACCCCTAGCTGGTAAGCGGCTCTGGCCCCTCCTCCAGATAGTAATAATGCATATTGATTGCGCTCAAACATAATGTGCGTATTACAGAGCCAGGCTCATTCCTTCAGCGGCAGCAAACAATTCCAGATCCGCCTCGGCAATTCTGACTAACTCCTGGCAATGGGACTCAACCTGGGCAATATTGTCATCGGTACGGGTATGATCGTGGCTATATAGGGCCAGGCGTTTGGCCCGACACGCCATGCTTAACTTCACCGCTTCTTCTGCTACTGAATGTCCCCATCCAGATTTGGTGGGCATATCAGCTAACATATATTGTGCGTCATGAATGATCAGATCTGCGTGCATAGCAAAGTCTACCCATTGCAGAAAATCAGTTTCCTTGCGATAAGGCGGATAAAGTTCATTGTCGGTAATATAGGCAATTTTCGCATTGTCAGCTTCGATAACATAGGCGCTACCGCCACCGGGATGATTCATCACCCGCCGGCTAATGGTGGCACTGTTGAGTTGCCAACGAACGGTATCATTTCCCTGGGGAATGATCTGAATATTGGATGGTAGGCTATGGTAATCAACAGGAAAATAACTGCCACTCATTTGCTTGAGAATATTCTGGTCTTCGGGTAAAACGGTTTGCCCGGGGGTGATAAATATATTGCGCTTGGGTTGGTAGATTGGGGCGAAAAAGGGGAAACCCTGAATATGATCCCAGTGATTATGGCTAAGCAATAAATGAATATCGTTTTGATTTTGGATTAACACCTGACCTAGCTCCCTGATACCGGTGCCTGCATCCAGGATAATATCGGTACCGTCGTCTAATCTGATATGCACACACGCAGTGTTGCCACCATATTTGATGTATTGGGCACCAGGTGTAGGAATAGAACCGCGAACACCGAAAAAGGTCAATTGCATCTGTTAACTCGACTGTATTGGGAGAACAAAAGTGATACCACTTGAGATGGAAAGCCGTGACATTAGCATTATTGTGCTTCGGCATTAAGTGCTAGTTTAATTCTAGGGTATAAAAATAGACACCAAGCGCCATAAGGCGCTTGGTCACGGCAATTTAAAGTGCCAGTACCCATTGCTCGACTTGCTGAATATCCAGCAGTTGTTTTTCTCCGCTGCGGCGGTTTTTATATTCCACCTTATTGTCATCCAGATTACGCTCCCCAATGACTAAGGTATGGGGCAAACCGATTAATTCCATATCGTTGAACATCACCCCTGGGCGTTCTTTTCTGTCATCAAACAATACGTTCACCCCAGCCGCCAGTAGTTTGCCGTAGAGCTCTTCGGCAACCTGTTGAATGCGAGGAGATTTATGCATGTTCATGGGAATAAGCGCCAGCTCGAAGGGGGCGATGGCTGAGGGCCAGATGATCCCGTATTTATCATGGTTTTGCTCAATTGCCGCGGCCACAATACGAGACACTCCTATGCCGTAACAGCCCATAGTCAAAATTTGGTTTTTGCCATTTTCGTCCAGCACACCACATGCCATGGCTTGAGAGTATTTTTTACCGAGTTGGAAGATGTGCCCCACTTCTATACCACGTTTTATTTCCAGATTACCGCAACCGTCAGGAGAGAGATCTCCCGCTTGCACCTTGCGAATATCTGCCACCTGATAATGGTTTGCATCCCGATCCCAATTGACTCCGGTATAGTGAAAATCGGTTTCGTTAGCACCACACACAAAATCGGCTAACACAGCGGCATCACGGTCCACTATCACCGGGATGTTCAGACCAACCGGTCCGATAGAGCCTAAACCGCAGCTAAGGGTCTGTTCAATCTGTTCTTCGCTGGCCATAGCAAGTGGTGTGAATACCCCTGGTTGTTTTTCGGCTTTAATTTCGTTTAGCTGGTGATCACCGCGCAGTACCAGGGCCACCAAAGGATGCTGACCTTTTTTGTCTGGCTCACCCAGCACTATCAGAGTCTTAACAGATTGATTGCTCGGCAGGTCTAATAAACGGGAAACTTGCTCTATGGTTTTAGCGTTAGGCGTGGCCACTTTGGTCAGGGCTTGAGCCGGATCAGGGCGTAGGGTCTGCGGTGCAAGGGCTTCGGCTTTTTCCATATTGGCTGCGTAATCAGAGCCAGTGCTAAAGGCAATGTCATCTTCCCCAGAATCGGCTAATACATGAAACTCATGGGAGGCATTACCGCCAATGGAACCGTTATCGGCGATGACCGGGCGGTATTGAAGGCCAATACGCTGGAAAATATTACAATATGCTTGGTACATATCCTGATAGGTTTTTTCCAGACAGGCATCGGTTAAGTGAAACGAGTATGCATCTTTCATGGTGAATTCACGGCCGCGCATCACCCCAAAGCGTGGGCGTACTTCATCCCGGAATTTGGTTTGAACCTGATACACATTCAGGGGTAACTGTTTGTAGCTGTTGATTTCATTTTTAACCAAAGCCGTTACCACCTCTTCGTGGGTAGGACCGAGGACAAAATCACGCTGCTGGCGATCCTTTATGCGCAGTAACTCGGGGCCGTATTCGTCCCAGCGACCAGATTCCTGCCACAGATCCGCTGGTTGCACCACAGGCATCAATATTTCCAACGAACCGACCTTGTCCATTTCTTCACGCACAATTTGGGCGACTTTATTTAACACCCGTAAGCCCGTTGGTAACCAGGTGTAGAGCCCGGACGCTAATTTTCGTACCAAACCGGCACGCAGCATGAGCTGATGGCTGATCACTTCGGCATCAGCCGGGGTTTCTTTTTGGGTCGATAATAAATATTGGCTTGTGCGCATTGGCTTAGAGGTCTCGAATAAAGGCTAGGTAATAAATCGGCGGCCATTCTACCAGCCGGGAGGGTTGGGCTAAAGTGTAAAGGGCGTAATTAATGAAATTGTCTAATCTTGGGCTGGGTGTTCGATGCTTAATACGTAATTAGCCTGCTCTACGACCTGCCAGCGTATGTTGAGATCAAACAGCGACATGCCAAAAGATTCCTCACTGGCGCGTTTGGCTTTATAGGCTGGGCGCGGATCCTGGGCTAGAACCTGCTCGATTAATTGCGCTAAATTGGCATAGGTTTGTCGCCAGTGCTCAAGTTGTTGCTCGGCTTGGGGGCTGAAATATACCGCCATGTGTTTGGGTGCCTGGGCTGCAAAGCCGCCTGTTGCTTCAGGGATCGCGTCTGCCCAGGGCACATATGGTTTTATATCTAAAATAGGCGTGCCATCGAGTAAATCGACGCCTTTGACGCGTAAGGCTAAACAACCATTTTTGTGGCTAAAAGAGTCAAACTGTACCACTGACAGCCCCAAACCGTTTGGTCTAAAGGTGCTGCGGGTAGCGAGCACCCCTAGTTTATTATCGCCCCCCAAACGCGGGGGTCTGACCGTGGGTGTCCAGCCTTGCTCTGCGGTCTGATGAAAGTGAAAAATTAACCATAGGTGACTGAATTGATCTATTCCGCGCAGCATATTCGGGTCGTTATACCCAGAGTTAAATACAATTTCCCCCACTGCAGCGACTAAATTCGGCTGCCGGGGTATGGCAAACTTCTGTTTATAAGGGGTGTGGATTATGGCGATAGGAGTGAGATCAACAGTCATGGGGATATTTTCTAAAAAGTCAGGGGATATTGTTGCATGGGTTAGGCACAGTTGCTATTGGCTAATACCAGTTTGCTATAAAGTATTGGTATACAAGGTTGTGCGACCAGGAATACCAATTTGGTTGTAAGCCCAATGCTGTGTTATTTGTACCTCTGTTGACATACCTTAGTCCATTAGGTATTGGAAATAGTCGAGCGCTTTGGGTACCATCGGCGAACTGTTATTAAAAGGATCATCTGTAGTGTTTGAACGTTCTATTACCCCTTTACAGCTTGCCTCCAGCCTTTTTCTCAACCAACTTTTAGAGGATCCGCATTTCGATACCTTCGGCTTTGCCCAAGATCGTTTAATTAGTGCCAGTCAATATGAGAACTTTTCCCCTAGCAGTATCAATAGCCGGGGGTTTATCGCTGAAGGCGAACATGCCAGCCTGGTTATTTTTGCTGAGGGGTTAAGTTTGGCGAAAATAGTTGCGGCGACTTTATCGTTATCAGGGCATTTTAATATCCTGTATTTTCAAATGCTGCGTATGCCCCAGTTAACGGGGCAGGGGGTAGTGGTCAAAGTACAGAAAAAGACTGAGCAAGATTTGCGGCCCATGTTGGAAAAAGTGGCCAACGAGCAAAGAGTCGAGCTGTGTTTGGTGGATAACCCGCCAAGCCTGCACAAGCCTGGTTTATTGCTTATGGACATGGACAGCACGGCTATAGCAGTCGAGTGCATAGATGAAATGGCGATACTGGCCGGGGTGGGTGACGAAGTGTCCAAGGTGACCGAGCTAGCCATGCAAGGCAAACTGGATTTTGCCCAAAGCCTGTTAAGCCGCGTGAGCTGTTTAGCCGGAGCGGATGAAAGCATATTACGCCAGGTACGTTGCGCTTTACCGTTAATGCCCGGGCTCTACAATCTGGTTAAGGTGCTTAAAACGTACCACTGGAAGTTGGCGATTGCGTCTGGGGGCTTCAGCTATTTTGCGGATCATCTGAGCGAGCGTTTGGAACTTGACTGGGCGGTGGCCAATCAACTTGTGATTGTTGATGGTAAATTAACTGGCCAGGTTGCAGGTAACATAGTCGATGCTCAGATCAAAGCAGATACATTACTCGAATTAGCCACTCGCTGGGGGATCAGTGCCAGTCAAACAGTAGCTATGGGAGATGGTGCCAATGACTTGCTGATGATGAATGCTGCGGCTCTGGGGGTGGCATTTCACGCTAAACCTGTGGTGCGTCAGCAGGCGGACATATCCGTTAGGCAAGGTGGGCTGGATGCCTTGTTATGGGTCTTGGCTGTTTCATCTGCAGCATAAAAAGCCGTCCGTAGTGGACGGCCGCTGCGTGTTTATGTATTTCCAGCTCAGGTTATTTTGTGAAACGTCCGTCCCAATCTGCGGCGATTTTCACAAAGATAATCCAGGCGGCGACATTTTGCGCTAACTCTTCAGGGTGTACCTTATTGAGTGTGTCATCCGGGGTGTGATGAATATCAAAGTATTCTGCGTGATCCTGTTCCAGGCCCACCGCTGGCATACCCGCTTCAACCATAGGGCCAAAATCTGCTGAGCCATCCGCTACTTTGGCACTGCGTACTATATTGAGCGGTTTCATCAAGGTTAACATGGCGTCAATGGCAGGCAGAGATTGCGGGCCCACATTATTCGATAAAGCCAAAACCCTGCCGGCTCCGCCATCTGATTCAGCGCCGATAATATGATTGTCCAGTTCATCTTTGTGAGCCAGTGCGTATTGGCGCCCGCCATATACCCCTATTTCTTCCGCGGCAAACATCACCACACGTATGGTTCTTTTAGGACGTTGTTGCTGGGCAATTAACTTGGCGGCGGCAACAGTGATAGCAATACCGGATGCATCGTCCACCGCACCTGTACCTAAATCCCAACTGTCCAGATGCCCGCCTATGGCGACTATTTGTTCCGGGTGTTCACTACCTGTGATTTCACCGATAACATTATAAGACAGCGTATCTTCGGCTGTGTGAGTTTTGATATCCAGGCCCAAAATTACCTTTTGCTTGCGGCTCAAGATGCGATCGAGTTGGTCAGCATCGGGATTGGATAAGGCGGCCGCCGGGATCTTGTTAACGCCCTGTTGATAATTGGTCATTCCTGTATGGGGAGATCGTTGACTGTCTGTTCCTACTGAACGGATCACCAGGGCTATGGCGCCTTTTTTGGCAGCCTCGGCCGCACCATTAAATCTCGCAGGGCCAGATTTGGCATAACCACGGCCAGAAGGATGACGTTCCATTTTATTGGAAATATAAACAATTTTTCCTGTGGCGCTGTCGGCCGGCGAGGCAACTAAGTCTTCATAGGTGGAAAAATGCACTATCTGAGCTTCTAACCCACCTTCAGGGGTACTGACCGAACTGCCAAGAGCGGTTATGGTCAAAGGCTGGGGGAAGGGACTAACCACATAGGCACTTGCGTGCATCCGTTGCCAGACCGGTACGGTAACTGGCTCGGTCCAGACCTTATCGAAACCTAATGCTTGCAGTTTAGCTACCCCCCATTTCACTGCCAAAGCATCAGCAGGACTACCGGTCATTCGTGGGCCAATTTCAGTGGTCAGAGATTCAAGTACCTCCCATGCTAAGTTGCTTGTCAGAGCTTGTTCTCGCAACTCTGCAGCTTGTTGCACAGTGATGTTGCTAAGTTCTTGAGCTCCCAGTGACGTTGATAATGCTAGCGAAAGCATTAATCCCGTTATTGTCTGTCCCATGTATCGTTTCCATTAATTGTTAGTTTTGCCAGTTTATTGATAATTAAGGCTTTTGTAATCTTGATTTCGATGAACCCACTATTTAAGCCGGTCGTTCCCCTGAGGAAACTAGATCTTCAATAATTGCTCGATACCTGGACTTTTGCTGTTTTGGTTTACAGGGGGTTGATGATTATCGGCTATGGAGGATCCGTTGAAACCATAACGCTGCATGACTTCATCGGTCACGTCGATTAAATCGCCTACGCCATTTACACTCCACAGCTTTTCTTCCAGTATTTTTGCGCGGTGCAGAGCATAGACTCCCACATAATTTATTTCAGACTGAAGGGTGTCAATATCCGGGCGACCGGTGCGGGATAAAAATACTTTGATCGCAATGAATTGACCGTTTAGGGTGGCCTGGGTAATAAATTCATGGCGCTGTTTATCACTGTCGAATTGCTCCACAAAACAACTTTTTATTGCCTCGCCGATCTGAGTGTCGCCTGGGGAAAAGGCCACAAAGAGTTCGCGCATAACCGGGTGATGACTGCTTTTAATACGGTTTAGGGTGGAGGTGATAAAGTCCAGTTTTCCGCTCATTCCTTCAAATAGGGGGTACAGGTTCATCTGTCCTGGTTGTGCCTGGTAACTGAGTAATATGGCTAGTCGGGTACGAGTCGACCAGGTAGCTGTTGCATCGGGCAGAAACTTGGCCCCATCTTTGCGGATAAAAAAGGCCACATTGAACATATTATTAGCATAGATATTGCGCAGTGCATCTCCGAATCCGGGGATTTCATCTTCATCTCGGTAGGCTTTTAACGTGGAGCGATTGTTTTTAATCAGCTCGTCGAAAAACTCTCTGGTGACATTATTGGACTGGTCGTTTACGACGCCCAGATGCAGCACATTACGATCCTTGGAGATATGCCTGACGTTATAAGATAATTCACTGAGGTCATATTTTTTGGTAACTTGCTGCAGCTGGGGGAAACTTACCTGCACAGCGCTATCCTTTTCCCGGTGAAAAAAGGTCTTGAGCTCCAATTTCAGACCATTGACGGATACATCTTCGGTATTGCCCTCAAAAAGTAACTCATCTATCTTAAGGCGTATCTTGCTGCGCAGCAAAAAACGCGTCTCACGCCTTTGATTGGTATATTTAAATCTGAAGCTACTGACCACAGCTGGCAATCGATTTCGGGGGTGGCCAAATACCTTGAGTTCGACCAGTTGTGAGCGGGTAAGCTTAATTTTCTGGTAAATTTCTGTATTGTGTTTATCGGTTATATTGGTTAATAACGCGATATGACTAAGATGCTGCAGCTTGGACATCAAACGTGGAGTCGGGTGCTGATTCTGGCGCTTTACGGACTCACTGATTGAATCGGCGAGGGACAGAGGCCTGTGGCTTTGTTCCGGTCGCATTTCACTAAACTGTAATTTGTATACCCGCCAACTGGCTTTACGCGCACCATAACCCAGAAATATGGGTTTGAGGTGCGGGCTGGCATTCAACTCATCTTCAGTGGCTGAATAAAAATAGATCTTTTCATTTTTGATGTGATGAAATACATAAATGAAGGTTTCCTGGCACCCTTTGGGCAACGTCAGGCAACGTTTAATGCGCTGATCACTAAGTAGATAACCAATTTTGAGCTCTTGTAATTCATTTGTCCAAAAACCGATATCTCCCCGGTTACGATCATTGGCCAGGGCATAACGGGGTTTAAATTCCCCTGCTTTGTGTTCGATATAAATCGGAATCGAGGTGAAATTAGGGATGTAATACTGTTCATAGGTCTTGTTGTGGATGGCATCAAAGGTGTTGTCCATATTCACTTTATAGCGGCGTTTATTGCCGTGAATAAAACTCTGTAAAAATTTATCAAACCCTGGATCCGGACTATCGGATAAACGTTTGAGCTTTACACGCTGCTCGTCCTTGGAACGATCTATGCCTTCTATTTGATATTGCACGCCTTGGCGTTTATCCAACAAAAACTCCTGTTCCAGACTACGAAATAACACCGACAGACGTTCGCCTAACTTAAACAGATGTTCTTTACTGACCTTGATTTTCAGTCCGCTGACAGATACGTCAACAGTGGTGGCCTGCACACTTTTATTCAGCTCGCCAAACAATTCGACTGTCATGGCGTAATTCATGCGCTCTTCGTTGCGCTGAGAAAAGTTACCAAATTCGATATTGGGGACTAGGTAACTTTGCGTGATCTCGTTGACAGAGTGGTTGTCAGTCTGGCGACCGGACGCTTTTTCCCGTAAGCGGCGATGGATCACACGGTAATTGTTTTCGGTATTGATAACGGCTTCATAGACGCCAATGGTGTATTGTCCAAATGATCGCACCTGGCGCTCGAATACATCAATGGCCATGTCGTCAAGGTAGTGTTCTTTGTTTTCGAACACAAATACCCGACATTTGCCGTCAACGTGACCACGCAAGTCAATAAGGCGAAAGCAGGGTCTGGCCAAACGCTTAAGTTCCATCTTGAGCAAAAAACGCTTTTGTTTGGGTATCGACGCTGCAACCTGAGTTAAAATCTGATTAAACTCGGGTTCATTTATCATAGGTTTAAGCTGTTCTATAATGTCACGGTATTGTTCTAGGTCTTGACTCATAATTAGTTGAATACTTGTTATGTGGCGTTACTGGCACATGTGATAATCTCTTATCGGCATGTTAACGGATTTACGT
This sequence comes from Paraglaciecola sp. IT1134, assembly GCF_058068185.1. Lineage (NCBI taxonomy): Bacteria > Pseudomonadati > Pseudomonadota > Gammaproteobacteria > Alteromonadales > Alteromonadaceae > Paraglaciecola > Paraglaciecola sp. IT1134. The sequence goes on from NZ_CM176486.1 coordinate 1,441,239, forward strand.
AGTACATGCTTGCTGGCAGGCTATGTTCTGCTCAGCACTATGGGCCTGCGGATTATTATTAGTCCGGTATTATGTTCGCACCCACCTTTTAGTTAACCACACTGTAGTGAATATTTATGGCAAAACGTAAAACCGCCTTCGTTTGTTCCGACTGTGGCGCAGAGTATCCCCGTTGGCAAGGCCAATGTAATGATTGTAACGCCTGGAACACTATTACCGAGTTTGTCGTTAGCCCAGCTCATAGTCAAGTGGAGCGTAATCTGCGCGGCTATGCGGGGCAAACCGGGGCAAAAATAGAAACTTTGGACAATATCGATCTCGAAGCCTTACCTCGTTTTGCTTCAGGTTTTACCGAGCTAGACCGAGTACTAGGAGGCGGCATAGTACCTGGCTCGGCTATATTAATAGGCGGCTCTCCCGGTGCCGGAAAAAGCACTTTATTGTTGCAGGTGATGTGCCAATTGGCCGTTTCGCGCAGTGCGCTGTACGTCACAGGTGAAGAATCATTGCAACAGGTGGCCATGCGCGCTCAGCGTTTGGGATTACCCAAGGAACGTCTAAAGATGTTGGCCGAAACCAGTATTGAAACCATCTGTGAACTTGCCCTGGAGCACAAGCCGGCAATTATGGTCATCGATTCGATCCAGGTGATGCATGTCGCCGATGTGCAATCGGCACCAGGTAGTGTCTCCCAGGTTCGGGAGAGCGCGGCCTTTTTGACCCGTTTTGCCAAACAGCACCATATTGCCATGTTCCTGGTGGGACATGTGACTAAAGATGGCAGTTTGGCCGGCCCTAAAGTACTGGAGCACTGTATCGATTGTTCCATGATGCTTGATGGAGAAAGTGACAGTCGTTACCGCACATTACGCAGCCACAAAAATCGGTTTGGCGCCATCAATGAGTTGGGCGTATTTGCTATGACCGAAAGGGGCTTGCGCCAGGTGAGCAATCCTTCGGCCATCTTTTTAAGCCGTGATGAGCAACAATCGCCGGGCAGCATTGTCATGGTGGTGTGGGAAGGTACCAGACCGTTATTAGTGGAAATACAGGCTCTGGTGGACTATTCACAAACCGCTAATCCCAGACGTGTAGCCGTAGGCTTGGAGCAGAACCGTTTGGCTATGTTATTGGCTGTATTGCACCGTCATGGAGATGTACAGATGAATGATCAGGATGTATTTGCCAATGTGGTTGGGGGGGTAAAAGTCACTGAAACCAGTGCGGATTTGGCATTGTTATTATCCATCGTTTCAAGTTTTCGCAATCAGGCGCTGGACAAGGAGTTAATTGCCTTTGGCGAAGTGGGGCTGGCGGGGGAAATTCGTCCTGTGCCTAATGGTTCACAGCGCATCAGCGAGGCAGCCAAACATGGTTTTAAACGGGCGATTGTGCCCAAGGCAAATGTGCCCAAAAATCCCATCCAAGGTATTGAAATAATCGGTGTATCCAGATTAAGTGACGCATTGGAGGCATTATAAGGATGGGGTGATTTTTAGCGTTTGCCGATGTTTCAGGACATACATAATAAAAACAATGATTTAGACCTGTTTTTTTAGCCTTCGTTTTATATTAGCACCTTGGCGTATTATTGAACTTTTGTCGATGACTTGTGGCAGACAAAGGGATTGAAGATATAGTGCAATCCATCATAGCCGTGGGTAACAGCTTAAATTTGCAGCGGGTTGCAGAATGTGTTCAATATCAAATGAATATTTTAGCCGTAATGGGATGCAGCGGTATTCAAGATGACTACTTTGCTCAACCCCTAGGTGCCACCAGTACCGCTGCATATCTGGAAAAACACGCTATGGTGAGCAAAGTTAGTTAGTGTTTGTCTGTTTGCTCAGCCAATGGCTACTTTTCGCTGAGCTGGCAGCGCGGTTTCGTTGATCGCTATATTCATAGGCATGAATTTTTAACAGATGCTCAACAAAGCGGTTCTTGGACTGAGTATGTTGCTGTTGAATTGTCATGATTTTTTCTTATTCAGTTGTCGCTAAAGTGGATAATTGTGTGACAGCCACCAAAACAGTAGCTGGAACAGTAGCTGTCACAGTTCATTAACTAACAAGCTTAATCGTTAGCTGCATCCTGAACAGCTTCGCCTGCCGATTCAATATCTTGTCCGGCCCCATCAACCGTGGCACATGCCGACAGTCCTAACGCTAAGAAACCAACTAACATGAATGAATTAAGTAAAGACTTTATGTTTTTTCTCATGGTTAAACACCTTATAAACAGTTAACTCGACAGTTGACCAATTGCCTGTGAAGAGCACGACTTAGTCAGCTAGATTTTCTGTACAACGCACTTTTTAAATACAACATCAGTCTAGCTATTACCATGCCAAGTGCTCAGGCCTTATCTGTTATAGGCTGTACGGCAGTTAGAGCTTTTTTACTACCGGTAAAATGCAATTGCTACATTGAGCTGTGGAAGTTTTTACCTGATACATAATTCAATAGCATTACCTGACTAAGCAGCGGATCAGTGTTGACCTTAGTTTTGGGGATTTAGGAATAAGTTGACGGGGAAGGATAAACAGATATATAGCCAGACCGATTGCCACAGACTTGATGCCAGCAATCGGTCCAGGTAAATTAATTCAGGCTGCGAAGCACATACTGCAAGATACCCCCGTCGTTAAAATAACTAAATTCGTTGGGGGTATCGATTCTGATTTGGGCATCAAAGCTATATTCTGTGTCGTCCTTTTTAACCTTGACCTGGACTTCTTGTTGACCACTGCTAATTGGGTCAACGGAGAATTGCTCTGTGCCATCAAGTTTGAGGCTGGCTGCATTGTCTCCGGGCTTAAATTGTAGGGGCAATATGCCCATACCTATTAGGTTTGACCGGTGAATACGTTCATAACTCTCGGCAATCACTACCTTTACCCCTAACAATAACGGGCCTTTGGCCGCCCAGTCCCGAGAGCTGCCCGTGCCGTATTCTTTGCCGGCAATGACTATGCTGGGGATCTTCTGTTGCTGGTAGTGCATAGCAGCAGCAAATACACTCATTTGCTCGCCTGACGGTTGCAGTCTGGTCCATCCTCCTTCGGTGCCTGGTGCAAGCTGGTTTTTTAATCTGACGTTAGCAAAAGTGCCACGCATCATGACTTCGTGGTTGCCTCGACGTGAACCAAATGAATTAAAGTCTTTTTCTTCAACGCCGTGTTCCCGTAAATACTCAGCAGCTGGGCCATCAGGGGCAATACTGCCCGCAGGGGAAATATGATCCGTGGTCACAGTGTCTCCTAGTTTTAGCAGACAGCGGGCATCGACTATTGCCTCAATGGGTTTAGGTTGGGTCTTAATTCCGTCAAAAAAGGTCGGTTTTTTCACATAGGTCGATTCCGGCCAATTGTATTGCACGCTGTCAACTACCTCCAGGTTATTCCAGGTTTCGTCACCCTCATAGATATGGGCGTAGCGTTCTTTAAACATCTCGCTGGTTACGACAGTACTGACCAATTGTTGAATTTCATTGTTAGTTGGCCAAATATCCCTTAGATAAACGGGTTTACCGTCTGTTGAAGTGCCTAAAGGTTCGTTGAGCAAATCAATGTTCATATTACCCGCCAAAGCATAGGCGATCACCAAAGGTGGCGAAGCTAAATAGTTGGCTTTCACATCTGAGTGAATGCGGCCTTCAAAGTTGCGGTTACCGGATAAAACTGCCGTGACATTGAGTTTTGCCTTGCGAATGGCGTTGCTGATAGGTTCTGGTAGAGGCCCAGAATTGCCTATGCAGGTGGTGCAACCGTAACCGACCAGATGAAACCCTAGGTTTTCCAACTCAGTGGTCAACTTAGCTTTGTTCAAATACTCAGTGACTACCTGTGAACCGGGAGCAAAACTGGTTTTCACCCAGGGTTTAACTTGCAGTCCCAGTTCACTGGCTTTTTTGGCCAGCAGGCCAGCGGCGATCAGTACAGAGGGGTTCGAGGTATTGGTACAACTGGTTATTGCAGCAATGACTACCGCCCCATCTTTAAGCGCAAAATGCTGCCCTTTGTATTCACAATTGGGCTCATGGGTGGGCGGATCCATTTGCTGGCCACCCTCACTTTCGAAACGGCCCTGTTCGGTATCTTGGGTAGAAACAATCAGTTTTTCCTGTTCAGATAACCAACTCGTAAAACGGCTAGCGGCTTCAGTCAACGGGATGCGATCTTGGGGACGTTTAGGGCCCGCAATAGAAGTGACAATGTCTTTGAGATCCAGCTGCAACGTGGCGTGATAAACAGCAGTTTGCTGGGCCTGGGTTCCCCACATGCCCTGGGCTTGGGCATAAGCTTTGATGATTTTGATGCGTCGCTCATCTCTGCCGGTCAGGCGTAAATAAGTTTCAGTTTGTTCATCCAGTGGGAACAGGCCGCAGGTTGCACCATATTCCGGAGACATATTGGCTATGGTCGCCCGATCTGCAACCGTTAGATGTTTGACCCCTTCACCGAAAAACTCGACAAATTTTCCCACTACGCCAAAGTTTCGCAAGGTTTCGGTAATGGCTAATACCAGGTCGGTGGCTGTGGTCCCCGGGGGAAGTTCCCCAGTGATTTCCATGCCCACAACTTCGGGGATCAGCATAGTAACTGGCTGGCCAAGCATGGCGGCTTCAGCCTCGATACCTCCCACGCCCCAGCCTAAAACGCCTAAGCCATTGATCATAGTGGTATGGGAGTCGGTACCTACCAGTGTATCCGGGTAAAGCGTAGCCTGGGCCGTATCTTGTGCATCACTGGCTTGTTGTTCATCGATAAATACGACGCGAGCCAGGTATTCCAGATTGACTTGATGCACTATGCCTTTTCCAGGGGGCACAACCTTGAAATTGTCGAAGGCATCCTGACCCCAGCGCAAAAACTGATAACGCTCTTTGTTGCGCTGCACTTCTTTTGCGGTATTTTTACTAAAGGCATCTTTTTCAGCGAAAAAATCCACCATCACCGAGTGGTCAATAACCAGTTCTACGGGTTTGAGCGGATTTATTTTATGAGGATCCCCACCTAATTCAACCATCGCATCACGCATGGCCGCCAAGTCTACCACTGCCGGTACGCCGGTAAAATCCTGTAATACGACTCTGGATGGTACGAAGGCAATTTCTGTTGGGGTGGTGCTGTTGATATCCCATTTTGCCAGTTTTTCAATATCTTCCTGTTGCACAAAAGGGTGCTGACTGTGACGTAACAAATTCTCCAGCAGGATTTTTGCCGCGAAAGGTAATCGCGAAATCTCGAATGACTCTGGTAAGGTATCGAGGCTGTAATAAGAAAAATCTTCCCCCTCAACTGATAACGTTTTTAAATAAGGTGATGAGTCCGGCATATTATTCTCCGTTTGGTATGTTTTTCCAGGCAGTGTTATTTGACCGGAGGAACGGCCATTACGACCATTCCCCTTGGTTACCTGGTTATTCAGGCTAAATTATTCGGCTTCGCTACGGGGCAGGGCCATCATTTTTTGTTTGATGCTCTGCAGGTAGCCAGGTTCGTTTAGACGCTCGTGATCACATTCTGGACAATGCTCAATCTCCTCAACTTTTAAGTTGCAAATCACATCTTGTTCCAACCAATTAATCGATTTAATGTGTTTGGGGGCGATAAACACTTTCTTGCCACCTGGCAACCATTTATTAGTATCCACTACCAGTAGCGGAATTTCCCAGTTAGTGGTATCCAGGATCAGATCATGTACTTGACCAATGCTGCCGTCGAGGGCCTTAACTTCGTAGCCATGCAACTCGTCAATAGAGCGCAAATGGTTAGCATGAGCTTTATTATCACCCTGTTCTTGTGATTCGAGCTCGTCGGCCAGAGTCTGCTGGGTTAGATCCGGTTGAGCCAGGGCGGTTGGATTGGCATATTCCCCCCACGCTCCAGGACCGGTCCAATAGTAGCCATATCCCAGGTACGAAAAGAGTAATTCTTCGTACTCCCTGGACACGGGTTTGTGTTCATCAATGGAGGGGCTGTCCTTTACTTGCTGCTTGGACAAAGCGACATGTATTTTTTCTTCGTCACTGTCAATTTCACGCAGTGCAATAGGTGAGATAAGCACTTTTTCACCCAGTGGCAGCCACTTGTTGGTATCGGCGTACATATACCTGACCGCCCAGGCGCGATCGTCAAACAGAAAATCTTTACTTACACCTATGTCGCCATCCGTTGCTGCAATCGTAAATCTCTTAATATCTCGTAAACCTGCAAACATAATGTTCTCCCTACCGGTTGATACAAAATTGGCCGTGATCGAAGCTGGAGCTGGGCGCGCTAATATTGCGTCTATTACCCAGAGCCACCGTCAAAACCATGGTCATCCTTAAAATTAGTTATTATTAAGCATTAACACAAGTATCAGCAAAATGCACGCCAGCTCAGCAGGCTAACAAGGGGCGGTGGGTTCAATGGAACTGCTTGATTTCTATACGAATAATATCCGCTAAAAAAGGTAACAATTATCCCTCGGGTGTAATATTTACATGAGTCGGCAAAGGTTCATTACGGGCTGTTACAGGGCAGGGGACATATACTACGTGGGGCCCTGGTCATAACCCGGTAGGCCGTTGATCTTTTCTAGCCATGATTGAGCAGACTGGGACCAAATTTGCAACTTAGGTATAAGTTCATTGCGCTGGTCAACGGCCCCAGTGCGTAAGTTATATGCCTTGGGCCCAATACTGTCAGAGGTTGCGTAAATCCCTGTACCACAATGTTGGCAAAAACCTTGTGCTCGGCGGTTACCGCTGTGAGCAACCTTAATGTATTCCTGAGGCTGGCCTTTGTTAAATGTTAGGCCCTCAATTTTTGTTACCACCACAGTACGAAATGCGCTGGCAGATAATACTGGCAATCCGTACAGTAGCAGATCGTGGCGGTTTCAGGCATAACATCCGCGCTGAATTCAAGTTCACCGCAATGACAACGAGCGGTTATCTTCAGGCTAATTCCTCAATTAAATGTAAAAGTGACACGGCATAACGGTGCAAAAAAACTAACCCAAGATTTTCCAACATACAAAAAACAGACTAAATAAAGTTAGTATGCTCAAACAGCACAGGGTATAAACTCGAAACCAGCCTTGAGGTTTATACTCAGGGCTGACGTCAACGCCCATCATGACTTTGTAATTTAACCAGGCATAAATTGGTGCACTGACAAAAGACACGGTCGTGACAAAGTCTAAAAGGCTTTTAATGTCGGCGCTGAAATCGGTGATGATCCACCAACTGCCCGCGGCTAAAACCCCTAGAGCAACGCTATAGACAACTCCGCCTGAGCGATTTTTGGGCTGGGTATTTGGTGCCGCGTTACTTTGTTGGTGAGAGGCAGGCTGTTCGTCGCGACTTAACAGATAGGCGCGTTTCCACACTTGCGGAAAGCCATCTGCCACTGCGAAGGTAGTAGAAAATAATGCCACAAACGTCACCACGGCCATCAATAACCAGCTCCAGTCGCCTAACGCATTGCTGTATATGCCCACCAGTTGACCGGCAAATGCGGCCGCCGAGTCGGCGAATCCCTCTCCTTGGCCGAACATCAATAATGCCCCTAACCATAAAAAGATGATGGCTAACAGCAAACTGACACCATACCCGATATTAAAATCTGTGGTGGCATTGCGAGCATTTTCTGGGCCTGGTTTGGCGCCACGGGACAAGATCCAAAGTGAGTGCCATACGGATACTTCAACTGCGGTGGGCATCCAGCCAATCAGAGCGACGATAAAGGCAATGCTTGCTGTTACACCTAAATTGATAGTTGGCGCTGCGTTAGACGGGGTAAAGCCTAAACGGCCAATGGCGGCAAACCAGGCAATCACGCTGCATATCACCAGTATGAACATCATCCATTTGAGTAGGGTGTTGAGCACCTTGTAATGACCAACTAACAATACCGCGCACACTACGCCTAATACCAATGCCGCCCACTGAGAAAGGGACAGCATATCGCCAAATAGATTCATGGCTAACGCGGCTGTGACTATGGTCACGCCTGATTGCACAAAAAACATAGTGATAAAAGTTAAGACTAAAAAGAGATAAAACGCCCAATTACCCACAGCGCGATAACCGTCGAGTAAACTCTTTCCGGTTAATCCCGCGTATTTAGGCCCGAATAGGAAAAAAGGATACTTAATAACGTGGGCGAGTAAGATAAAACCCAACAGTGCAAAGCCGAAATCTGCCCCAGCCCGGGTTGCTTGAACTATGTGCGACACACCAATGCTGGTGGCGGCCCAAACGATACCCGGGCCAAGCAAAGCCATAATTTTAGTTAATTTCATTGTGATTGAGGTCCTATGTGCCGATATTTTTACGTTTTAACAGACAATGCCGGGCAATGGCTAAAGTGCGCGCTATTGTGACAAATATCGGAATTAATGCAGTTAGAACGAAATATTTTTGAGCCTTTTGCTATGACAATCAGGCGGTTGTACAAGGAACATTAATTTAAGTTATGTATGAGCGTTTGTAAAATGTAGTTGGCAACCAGGCGCGGTGTTAATTATAATCATTCGTGAGCAAAATATTGGTTCAGCAATATACATACTTGCTATCTCAATCTTACTATTACCGCAGTTAGGATCCCCAAGGTGTTTGATTTTCAAGTATTGCTTACTTTTTACTGGTTATGAACGAGTAAATTCCCCTATCTGATTAATAGACCCTCAACTTGTTAGCTTGAGGGTACTGCGTTTAGTAATTCAAGTAATGCATTCAGAGCAATCGGTTTGACTATATGATGGTTAAAGCCTGCGGCAGATGATTTGCGTCTGTCTTCTGCTTGCCCCCAACCGGTTAGCGCAATGATCGTTATGTCTTTACCCCAATCGTGTTGGCGAATGGCTTCACACACTTGGTAGCCATTAAGTGTCGGCAGGCCAATATCGAGTAGTATCACATCAGGCTGGTATTGCTTTGCGGCGATAAGCGCCTGTTCGCCATCATAAACCACCCTTGTGTTGTGGTTGTGCATCTCAAGTAACATTTGCATACTGTCAGCGCTGTCTTGGTTATCATCGACTATCAGCACGTTGAGAGACACTGAGTGAGCGGGCTTAGGATGTTTTTCGATTGGTATCGGTTGAGTTATTTCTGCCGGCTCACAGGGTAAAAAGACCGTAAATTTGCTTCCATAACCTAAACCTGGGCTTTCACAAACTACTGTGCCACCGTGCATTTCCACTAAACGCTTGACTAAAGAAAGCCCAATACCTAGGCCTCCTTCTGATTGCTCTAGATGATGATGAACCTGAGTAAACAACTCAAACACTTGGGGTCGCATTTCCTCGGCAATCCCCAAGCCGTTGTCTTTGACACTGATTTGTACTTGCTCGTTATGTTGGCGCACACTCAGGGTGATTTCCCCCTCTTTGGGTGTGTATTTGCAGGCGTTATTGAGTAAATTCCCCAAGACCTGGGCCAAACGAGCGGCATCGGCATTGAGGTAGATAGGGTGCTCAGACATATTGACTTGCAAGTTGTGGCCTAAACGCTTGATATAAGGACGGGCCATTTCCACCGCATGTTCAATGATCTGCCTTACTTCTATCTGCTGGCGCTTAAGGGATAGCTTGTCTTTTGATATTCGACTGATATCCAGTAAATCGTCTATAAGACGGACCATTTGCACCACTTGGCGCTCCATTGTTACCACGGCAGTTTGCACCATTGCAGGTTCAGTTTGCACGCTACGGATAAGCTCCAATGAGTTAAGTAGTGGTGCCAGTGGGTTACGTAATTCATGGGCCAAGGTGGCTAAGAATTCGTCCTTACGCCTATCCGCGGCGGATAGTTTATTGGTGAGCTTGGTGAGTTTTTCGGCCATTTGTCGTTGCTCTGTCACATCGGTATTGGTTCCAAAGAAACGCACTAGCTTGCCGTCTTTGTCGTGAATGGCATTCATCCGCGACAAGAACCAGCGAAATTGCCCATCGTGCCCTCTTAGAGGAAAGGTGTCTTCCCAGTCAATGCCTTGCGTTAAACAGGCGGTGAATTTGGCGAAAACTGCCCTTTCATGATCTGGATGATGAAGGGTTCTCCAGCCGCCACCTAGGTTTTGCTCTAGAGTCGTGCCAGTATAAGAAAGCCAACGCTGATTAAACCATTCAATTTCACCTTGGGCGTTGGCCATCCAAGCCAATTGAGGGACATTGTCTGCCATCGCGCGAAAACGCTCTTCACTTAGACGCATGGCGACCTCGTTCTGACGCCTTTTGATGACCAGCTCCGCGGTACGCATGATGATGTCCAGACTATCGAAATCCACTCGATCCGGTGATTGAGGAGTCGGGTAATACATGGCGAAAACACCCAGCACGTCTTTTCCTGACATTATGGGCAGGGACCAACAAGCCTGTAAATTGTGTGAAAGAGCCAGTTCTTTGTAGTTTAGCCACAGGGGATCGCTGGCAATATCGGCCACAAACACCCCTTGTTTGCTCGCAGCTGCTGTGCCACAAGAGCCATTCCCCTCATCAATCGCTAATCCGTTTATTTGCAGTGCATAGACCGCTGGTAGGCTAGGCGCAGCAACAAGCTTTAAGGTTTGGGTATGCTCGTCAACCAACATAATGCTGCCGATCATGCCGTTTTTAGAGTGCTCTTCTAACGACAGGATTAGGGTTTCAAACACGTCGTTTAACGGGGCTTCTTGAGCCATTAATTCTAACGCATTGGTTTGGGCAATTTGTAAGGCTTCGGTGCGTTTGCGATCGCTAATATCTGCCACTATCCCTAACATACGGGTGGGTTTGCCGACATGGGGATTATACAGACTGCCGTGTACGGCTATCCAATGTATGCTTTCATCGGGCCAAATAACCCGGCACTCACAGCGAAAGTCGGTCTTTTGCTCAATGGCTTGAGCGAACTTGTGTTCAACTTCATGTCGATCCTCCGGATGCACATGGTCCAAGAAGCCTTTGCGTCCCCATAGTTCTTCCGGAATGGCTTCATTGTAGCCAAAACAGCGATCGTGATGCAGGGAGCGCTTCGAGGTATCGTTTATTAAATCCAAGTCCCAATCGCCTACTTGGGCCGCTTCTAAGGTTAAATCTAAGGTGGCTTTGCTGGCGCGTAAGGTATCTAAAATACGTAGGTGCTCTGTCCTCACCCAAAAGCGCCGAGCAAATTCAATCACCAGCTCAATTTCGTCGTCCCGCCATGTATAGGGGGGATTACGATAAACCCCTAGTACAAAGTTATTATTTTTCCCTAAGCTAATGGGTACACATATCAGTGCACCTATACCTCTTTGGTTGCCGTCACCGTTGGTGAATCTGGGATCGCTGGCCACATCGTTAACCACTAACGTGAGGTTTTCCGTTTGGCACATTGCTACTTCAGGGGGGATTTCCCCGGTGGTGCTAAATATGGCGAGTTGAGGATTTTTTTGCCACTGATGGGTAATGGCCAGGCGTTCTGAAATAGGGTGAGTTTCAGTAAAAACACAGGCACTTAATGCTAAGTGGTCGACTAAATGTTCAGTGATGATGGTTTTAATTTTGCTTAGGCTGTCGGCACTCAGTAGATCGGCGCTGACTTGTGTGAGCATAGTAGAATTACGCTCTGCCCGTTTGCGCTTGGTGATATCGATGCCCGATGGGATCAATTGTACTACTGTGTCGTGCTCGTCGAAAATGGGGTGAAGCATGAAATCCACATCGATATACTGCCCATCGCCAACACGAGCTATGGTATCAAAGCGAGAGGATGCCCCCCGTTTAGCGTTATTAATTGCCCTGAGTATTAACCGCTGAACTGCCGGATCATAAGACCACCAATAGGTTTTTTCAAAAGCTAATCCGATCACCTCGCTTCCTGTTAGCCCCGCAGATGCCAATGCTGCTTTATTTGCTTCACGCAAAATACCGTCAGGTGTCATGACCCCCATAAAAACAGCGAGTCGCTCTAACACGTCGGTGACGACTTTACCGCCGGCATCGTCGTTGAATACTTTTTGGTTATCGTTGTTGGTCGTCTGGCCCGCACCGCGAGGGGAACGTTTCGCTAATAGGCTGCCTATGCCAGCGCAAATTAATATAAACCACAGGGACTGCATGGAAAATGCAGACACCAGAGAATATGGTATTTGATGACGAAAAATATAACTGACAGCGCACAGGGCAGATAGTGACATTACGTTTGCCACAGCAAAACCTTTACGCTGTGAAAGGTATAAAACGCTGGGTAAAAATAACCATAACGCTTCCCCGGGTGTAAAAACCGTAACCCTGTTATTAGCGACAAGGATCGCCAAAAAAAACATTAATAATGCCCATAAATAGGCAATAACCGATTGCCGTGAATAGCGTACTTGAGAGCGAAAATGCATCATCAATATCCGTCTGTTGAAGGTGTGTTTTTCCTTCCTAATATGGTGGCGATTCTGCACGGTTTTACAGTTATTTCAAGCGACGTTGAAAAATAAAAAAGCCGCCTCGGCTTTTCCTAAGCGGCTTTCAATACGTGGGAATTACCTGGGCAGGTTATCCCGATCCGGGCTCAGATTATTTACTGATTTTTTTGTATTTCAAGCGGTGGGGTTCGACTACATCGTGGCCGTAAGTCAATTTTAACCAGGCGGCATATTCACTGTAGTTCCCATCGAAGAAGTTGATTTTTCCTTCGTCACGGTAATCCATAATATGGGTAGCGACGCGGTCTAAAAACCAGCGATCATGGGAAATTACCATGGCACAGCCGGGGAATTCCAAAATGGCGTTTTCCAGGGCGCGCAGGGTTTCCACATCCAAATCATTGGTGGGTTCATCGAGCAGCAATACATTGCCTCCGGCTTTGAGTAACTTGGCTAAATGCACCCTGTTACGTTCACCACCAGATAGATCCTTGATGAATTTTTGCTGATCGTTACCTTTAAAGTTAAAGCGGCTGCAATAGGCGCGGCTGTTAAGCTCAAAATTGCCTATGCGGATCACCTCAGAATCATCGGAAATTTCTTTGTAAACCGTGTTGTTGCCGTTCATATGATCGCGAAATTGCTCAACACTGGCCAATTGCACCGTTTCACCGACACTGATGTCACCTGAGTCCGCCTGTTCATCACCGCTAAGCATTTTAAACAGGGTAGATTTACCCGCGCCGTTGGGGCCGATGATCCCCACTATGGCCCCTTTGGGCATGGAGAACGTGAGATCGTCAATCAACAGACGATCGCCGTAAGATTTACGTAAATGGCTGACTTCAATAACCTTGTCACCCAGTCGCTCTCCCGGGGGGATAAAGAGCTCGTTGGTCTCGTTGCGCTTTTGATAATCCCCGGTATTGAGTTCTTCAAAACGCGCCATACGTGCCTTGCTTTTGGCATGGCGGCCTTTGGCGTTGGAGCGAACCCATTCCAGTTCGGTTTTGATGGATTTTTGTTTGGCGCTTTCAGTACGTTCTTCCTGAGCTAAACGGGCGTCTTTTTGTTCCAGCCAGGAAGAGTAATTGCCTTCCCATGGGATCCCCTGACCTCGGTCCAGTTCGAGTATCCAGCCTGCTACATTATCTAGGAAATACCGATCGTGGGTAATAGCGACCACTGTGCCTTCATAATCATGTAAGAAGCGCTCTAACCAGGCTACCGATTCTGCATCCAGGTGGTTGGTTGGTTCATCGAGCAGTAACATGTCGGGCTTTTCCAGTAACAAGCGGCACAAGGCAACTCGGCGGCGCTCACCACCAGATAATATACTCACGTCTGCATCCCAGGGGGGCAGTCGCAGGGCATCGGCAGCCCGCTCTAAGGCGTTATCCAAGTTATGCCCATCTTTACTTTGAATAATAGCTTCCAGTTCGCCTTGCTCTTTGGCCAGGGCGTCAAAGTCGGCATCTTCTTCTGCGTAGGCAGCGTACACTTCATCTATACGTTTTAAGGCATGCACCACATCGGCTACCGCTTCTTCAATATTACCGCGCACATCTTTACTTTCATCCAGCTGGGGCTCCTGGGGCAGATAACCAATTTTTAGACCTGCCTGGGGAATGGCTTCACCTTCGATGTCTTTATCTAAACCGGCCATAATGCGCAATAAGGTAGATTTACCTGAGCCATTAATACCCAGTACCCCGATTTTGGCACCGGGGAAAAAGCTCAAAGAGATATTTTTTAAGATATATTTGTTTGGGGGCACGATTTTGCCCACGCGATTCATGCTATATACGTATTGCGCCATGATTTAAACAACTCCATAAAATTTTACCTATTGTAAACACTGGGCATACGTGATGAAAGCACAAGCTGAGACTATTTTTTTATTTTTGTGTTTTGCCTGCAAAAGGGGACGTTAGGCTTTTTTTATTCGGTTTAAATTGTGTGATAGAACCAAAATAGGCCGTGGCTATAATACCCCAGCTATTTTGAAAAATTCGGTGTGCATCCCCTTCTTCACTCGCGTAGTATTTGGCTTGTTAAGGTGCCTTAAGAGAGAGCTATGTTAAAAAAATCATCCGTTTTAGTTATTTGTGTAGGGCTATTTTGTCAGCCTGTACTGGCCAGTCAGTTGATTGAAAATGCCCTGATTGAACACGTTAGCCAGGGGTTAGATGAGACTAAAACCTTGCTGATTAAAACGGTCAATATTAACAGCGGGACCATGAACTTCCCTGGGGTTAAACAAGTAGGTGATATGCTTAAAAAAGAGTATGACGCTTTGGGCTTTACCACCCAGTGGATTGATGGCAGCGAGTTTAATCGTGCCGGGCATCTGGTTGCCACCTATGAGTCACCCTTAAACCCCACAGGGCAAAAATTATTGCTTATTGGCCACCTGGATACGGTTTTTGCCAAAGAGGATACCTTTCAACGAGCCAAGGAAATTGACAACACCCATATCGCCGGGCCAGGCATTTCTGATATGAAAGGTGGCAATGTGATCATGTTAGCGGCGATCAAAGCCTTAAAAACCCAAGGGTTGCTGCAAGGCTTAAATATTAAAGTGGTGCTGACTGGCGATGAAGAGTCTAGCGGTCGGCCGTTAGCAAAATCGAAAAAAGCCTTAATTGATGCGGCCATTTGGGCAGATGTAGCCCTGGGGTTCGAAGATGCTGATGGGGATATTCGCACGGCTGTCACTGCCAGGCGTGGTGCTGCTTCATGGCAATTAACTACAACGGGTAACGCTGCTCACTCATCCCAAATTTTCACTGACAAAGTAGGGGATGGGGCAATCTTTGAAATGGCCCGTATTTTACAAGAATTTCGTTTACAGTTAGCCGACTTGCCACTACTGAGTTTTAACCCTGGGGTGATTGCCGGTGGTACGCGGATTAGCCAAAGTCAGGGCGGGGATGAGATAAGCGCTTTTGGCAAAACCAACGTGGTGGCGCAACATGCTATGGTCAAAGGTGGTTTGCGAGCTGCGTCATTGGAGCAGCTCAAAGGATCCCGTGGCATCATGCAAAACATTGTTGACCAACACCTTGCCCATACGGATGCAACGTTCACCTTTGATGATGGTTACCCGCCGATGAAAGAAACCAAGGGAAATAAATCGTTGCTCGCTCAGTATAGCCAAGTAAGTGTGGATTTGGGCTACGGGCCTATTAGCGCAGTTAACCCCAGAAATGCCGGTGCCGCGGATATCTCTTTTACCGCTGGGCACGTAAAAATGGCCATTGATGGGTTAGGGCTAATGGGAGATGGCGGACACACCAAAGATGAAATCGCCGACATGACTACCTTTAAACAGAACATCGAGAAAACAGCCGTATTAATGTACCGCCTGTCTGGTCTTTAATTTACCCAAACAAGCGGTAAAACAGCTAGGCACTATGCAATTGATACATTTAGCACTAACAGCTTTTTTTATGACCTGCGGTAGTTAAACGGCTAAGCCATTTAGCGCGTCACCCACAACCAGTGCAATGCGCTTGATATGTAACGAAAAGGATCAATATGAAATCGTGTAATTGGGGAATAATAGGCCCTGGCTTTATAGCTGATATGTTTGCCGAGGCGTTAGCCCCCTCACCCCGTGGCCAGTTATATGCCGTGGCAAGTCGCAATGTGACTAAGGCGCAAACCTTTGCCGATAAATACAATGCGGCCAAGGCGTACGGTAGCTACCAAGACATGTTAAACGACCCCAACGTAGATGCGGTATATATCGCTACGCCCCAGAGTTTGCATTACCAGCAAGCAAAAATGTGTTTGGAAGCCGGCAAACACGTATTAATGGAAAAACCCCTGACCATAAACGCCGCGCAAACTGAGTCTCTAATTGCCCTGGCCCAGCGTAAAAATTTGCTACTGCAAGAAGGGCTGTGGAGTCGTTTTATGCCTTGTTTCGAACAGGTGAAAGTGTGGTTAGATGAAGATCGTATCGGCGAACTGCAGTATATTTGTTCGGATATAGGTTTTGCTTTTGGACACCATCAAGGGCATCGATTACACGATCCTAATTTGGGCGGCGGCGCCTTACTTGATTTAGGTGTGTATAGCATTACCCTTAGCCAATATTTGCTGCAAGAACATCCTAGCGAAATCAGCGCCATGAGCCATTTTGGCACCCGCCAAGTGGATGAGAATACTGTGGTCAATATGCGTTACCCTTCGGGACGTTTTTCCCAGTTCACTTGTACTATTGCTGCCCAAGCGAGCAATTCCATGACATTGATGGGCAGCAAAGGGCGCATTGTATTGCCGTATATGTTTTGGAATGGCAACAAGATTATTTTGCAGCAAGAAGACAGGCAAGACGAAGTGATTGAATTTGCCCACCGCGTGAACGGTTTTGAATACCAAATTGAAGAAGCCATGCATATGATGGATAAAAAGCAATGCTGCAGTGCCTTTATGCCCCATGCAGACAGCTTGGCTGTGATGCAAACCATGGATGAAATTCGACGTCAAATCGGCCTGGAATTTAGCCCCGATGCAGAGCGTGTTTAACGTCAATAAGCCGAGGCCGCACAAGCGGCGATCTATCTTTACATCATTAGGTTATAGGTCATTGCACAAAACCTATGTACAAAAAATCCAAAATGACTAGAATATGCGCTCTTTTATGAATCTTAAATAGCCCGCGTATATACCCAAAATTTATGGAATTGCATGGCGGCTGTATATCAATGCAGCCAACCAATATGCCGTTTCAAAGACTAAGCGTATAAAGGCTTTCCCGAGGAGAACTGATGTTATCACGTGATATGAATATTGCCGATTTTGACCCTGAACTAAGTCAGGCCATCGCCCAAGAAACTCAGCGCCAAGAGCAGCATATTGAGTTAATAGCCTCTGAAAATTACTGCAGCCCGCGGGTATTAGAAGCCCAAGGCTCACAGTTAACCAATAAATATGCCGAAGGTTACCCACACAAACGTTATTACGGCGGCTGTGAATATGTGGATATCGCCGAAGATTTGGCCATAGAGCGGGCTAAACAGTTATTTGGTGCCGACTATGCCAATGTGCAGCCGCACTCAGGCTCACAAGCTAACTCTGCGGTGTTTATGGCCTTGCTTGACGCCGGTGACACCGTGCTGGGTATGAGTTTGGCCCATGGCGGTCACTTAACCCACGGATCACACGTGAGCTTTTCTGGTAAAACTTATAACGCGGTGCAATACGGTATAGACGAACAGACCGGTAAAATTGATTACGACGCCATTGAAGCCTTGGCGGTTGAACATAAACCCAAAATGCTGATCGGTGGATTCTCTGCGTATTCAGGCATCATAGATTGGCAGCGTTTTCGCGCCATTGCCGACAAGGTGGGTGCTTATCTGCTGGTGGATATGGCCCATGTAGCCGGTTTAGTGGCCGCGGGTTTATACCCTAATCCGCTACCCCATGCCCATGTGGTGACCACGACTACCCATAAAACCCTGGCAGGCCCACGTGGCGGCTTGATTTTATCGGCCTGTGGCGATGAAGCCATCTATAAAAAACTCAACAGTTCGGTATTCCCGGGTAACCAGGGTGGTCCGTTGTGTCATGTGATAGCGGCTAAAGCCGTGGCCTTTAAAGAAGCCTTGCAGCCTGACTTTAAAGTTTACCAACAGCAAGTATTACTGAATGCCAAAGCTATGGTGGCTGTCATGCAAGAGCGGGGCTATAAAATTGTTTCTGGTGGTACCGAAAATCATTTGTTTTTGCTTGATCTCATCGACAAAGACATCACCGGTAAAGATGCTGACGCTGCCCTGGGCAACGCCAATATTACAGTTAATAAAAACTCGGTGCCTAACGATCCCCGCTCACCTTTTGTTACCAGTGGTTTGCGAATTGGTTCTCCTGCTATCACCCGCCGGGGCTTTAAAGAAGAACAAGCCCAACAAGTGGCCACCTGGATGTGTGACGTGCTGGATAACATTCAAGACACTTCAGTAGTTGAACGTGTTAAGGGTGAGGTTTTGGCCTTGTGTGAGAAGTTCCCGGTTTACGCTTACCGCTAAATCAGTTGCATAATAAAAAACGCACCGACTCAGGTGCATTTTTTATGTCTATCGAAAATCTGCGACAAAAAAGTCAATTATTTGACTTGGATAGTTATTGACTTTTTTGCATACCAGTACTGCTGGTGCAGTTACAACTGATCGCACAGCTCTTGCGTAAATATTTTATTCCCCTGCGAACAACTAAAACACAAGTTAACTTGGCTTATAAGTTGCTTAATAAAAGCCCAAGATCACGAAAAACGAAATGCTGATAAAAAAATGACACTCTTAACTAAAATGTTCCCTATTGGCCTGACAACATACATGTTAGTAGGTTGTTCGTCTTTTAATTCAATGGACTCGTTTAATCTTTTTACGAATGATGACCCCGATGCAAAAACCAGGCTTTGTGCCCGGGATACCGGCGAATTTTATCAGTGTCATGACATAATGATTGAAAATAAAAAAATCGATAAAGACACCAGCTTGTTTAGCACTGACTTGCATTTTCAACTTCTGGGTGAATATACCGAACAAATGGCAACGGATCTTCAGCACGACCTAAAAGGTGTGGTTATTGACGCCCCCATAGTTGTCGCTTCTTTTGTTTATTTAGATTCGACGCTGCAGACGACCAATAACCTAGGTATTCAACTAGCCGAGTATTTTATCAATGATCTGCAGGAGATTGGCTTACCGGTTAGTGATCATAAATTGACCGGGTGGCTTAACGTCAATGCCCAAGGGGATTTTGTATTTTCTCGCAACCAAGATGAATTACGAAATGATCTCGAGATAGGTTATGTCGTCACCGGGACTATGCTTAAAAACGACCGTGGGGTAATAGTTAACGTGCGACTGATCAATTTTAACACGAATGAAATTGCCGCATCAAGTTCGAAGTTTTTGCCCAGTATATTAACTGATAATTTGTTGTAGCCCAATAGCCAAGGGCTAAACGGGTATTCAAAACGAATTGAGTCAATGGGCATAAAATAAAAATTACTGCTGGACAATCAGCACTAGCAAAACTAGCAAAAGCAAATAAATGAGATTATAAACAAAGTTCTGCGTCTATTCCTTCTGAACATTGTTGGTGATCCTCTTTTCTTTGGATTTTACCAAAAAGCCAGCGCCGTAGGAACAATATTACCGGTTAAGACTAGAGACGGTGATTTTTTGCCGGCCAAGGCTGTTAGTTTATAGTTGGCAGCTTGCTGCGAGTTTGTGGTTTAAACAGCAACACTAGGGTTCATCGATCGCACAGACCGTCAGCGCCAAATCGTAAGGTCAACAAACAATCCTCCCAGCTATTATCCTCATTTTAATTTTTCATCTGGCATCCTATTTGCTCACGATTTTACTTTAAGCCATTTATGAGCCGATAAAATATAACCTTAACTGAGAAATATTAGCGCGGATTGCTTTTGCCATAAGCAGTTTATCTAGGTTGGCTCCTTTGGTGATTTGCTTGCACTTAGCAACTAACGAGCACAGAATGCCTACCTAACAGGCTGTATTACCTAATGATTTTAGGCTAAATCAACTATTGTTAGAAAAACTTAAGATTCAAGCTTTTCAGTCGATGCAGATATCGCGGGGTAGTGTCCGTATGAAGTGTTATCGGGATGTATAGTTGTAAACACCTACTAAATTGAGGTTGTAAAGTAAACTGATTAGCACGGCGGCCTGAACATTGGAATGTTAAGCGAACGATTTTTATTAAAGGTTTGCGAACAGAAGCCGTTAAAGTAATTGTACACCCGTAATGTTTCATTAAGCATTACTAAAGACCTTGATTGAAGAGCATAGATACGTAGTTATTTAGTGCCTAATCAATTAATTAATATTTGTTAAATAGGAGTGTTGCTATGCAACCAAATAGAACAAAACTAGCTCTTCATATAGGGGCTGTTGTATTGGGAGCATCGTGTGCTTTTAATGCTGCAGCTGAGACATTTAACGTAACTGTCAATACTATTTCAGATGTAAGTATTCTTGAAGTTACGCAGCTTGATTTTGGCGAAAACATTACCACAGACGCCAGCCAATCTTGCGTCATGGATGCAGATGTTCCGCCAAATACTGCGGTGTTTTCTGATGTTGTTGTAGCGGGAACAAACTATGGATTAATTACTGGCTTGGCTTGTATAGGTTCTGGTGTCACGGTCGCGACGCCTGGTGTATACAGCATCACAGGTGAGGCAGGGCTAGATGTCAATCTGACCCTAAATACTGAAATACAAGCCGGCGGGGATTTTACTTTTTCTCCAGGCCAAGGGTGTGGAGTGGATCATGACGGAACGTCGGCGCTTGATGCGTGTAATGCTATCACGGTCGGGACGCCCATTCTATTGACTATTGCAGACGGTGTAGATGGTGCGCCAGCTATTTCAGGTCAGACCCATTTTACCGTTGGTGGCACCATTGCCATCGGTGCAACAGGCCTTACGTCTGACACTAACTATAACGCCACCTTTTTAGTTAACGTTATTTATTGATCGCAGATCGATTATTAATAATTTAACTATCGTCTGAGAGAATTGGAGTTTCACATGAATTTAAAATTACGCTATATTGCCGCCGGTTTGGCCATTTTACCCGCTTGTACCAATGTTTTTGCAGCTGATGCAACGATGACTGGTTTATTTAAAACCATTAAAAATGTCACTATTAGCCAGGTTGCCGGCTTTGAAATGGTAATCAACGGTTTGCAACCTGCTTCAGGGTCAAATTGTATTATGGCTACTCCTACTACGGCTGCCGACTGGGCAGGTGATGCCAACATGCTTATGTCCAGCACTGGCGCACTAGCAGCCAGTGCTAGCTACGGTGCTATGACAGGTGTAGGCTGTTCTGCTGCGACGCCAGGTGTACCGGGTATTTTCGAAATCGACGGTGCCAGCGGTGCTGACGTTACTATTACCCTAGCCAACGCTAATGCCGGGGGGATAGCCTTTGTACCAGCAGGTTGTGTAGGTGATTATGACGGCCTTGCCGACGGCGATGTATGTACTGCAATGGCAGTAGGTGTTAATGCTCCTATTACTTTGGCTAATGTGGCGGATCAAACCGTCAGTGCCGGTAATGGTGTACCGGTTGCCGGTAAAGCCCGCCTGGTATTAGCTGGTAATGTAACTTCGTCAATCGGCTTAACCGCCGCGACGGC
This sequence comes from Paraglaciecola sp. IT1134, assembly GCF_058068185.1. Taxonomy (NCBI): domain Bacteria; kingdom Pseudomonadati; phylum Pseudomonadota; class Gammaproteobacteria; order Alteromonadales; family Alteromonadaceae; genus Paraglaciecola; species Paraglaciecola sp. IT1134. Next base: position 1,462,804 of record NZ_CM176486.1, read on the forward strand.
TTATGTGGTGCCGTTTGATATTACGGTCACCTACTAAAAGCTTGGCATTAACGTTATACATTTTAGTATCGAGTCATTATCATCTTGGGTGATGATGACTTTTTTTTCGGAGAGTATTTGTGCTTAAACAACGTATAATCAGAAGCTTAGCATTCACACTAGCTGTTTTGTCTTTATCAAGTCAAGCAATGAGTATTTCAACCTACCGCATCTATTTGGATAGCGATAATAGTAGTGCTTCTTTTCTTATGTTTAATAAAACAGCTGTACAGGAGAAGTGCAGGTTGTCTTTAGTACATAATAATTTTGACGAATACGGCAAGATGAGCCACGTTGACGGCGATGATTTGCCGACTAACTCGGCCGAGCCCTGGATCCGTTTTTCACCGAAGAACTTCACCGCTGAGCCCTTGTCGCCACAAACTGTCCGTTTTAGCCTAAGACGTAAAGCTAATTCAGAGGCCAAAGAGTACCGTTCATACTTGGAAGTATTTTGTGATGAGGTTGAAAAAGCCACGGCAAAATCTGACAATAATTCCAAACTACCCAATATCAGTATCAAGCCAAGATTAGTGCAAAACGTGCCTATTATTGTACGTACCGGAAAACTCGACGCTCAACTCAGCTTTAGTGAATTTGAACTTATTGCAGACAAGTTGTTTTTTAATATCAATCGTCAGGGAAATCGTTCGGTATACGGTAGTCTGGAGTTGATTAATAAACAGACGGATGAGGTTATTAATTATCGCAAGAATGTTTCGGTATACACAGAAACCAACCAGGTCAGGTATGATTTGACCGTGATTGATGTGCCCCGGGATCAGCTGGCAGTGCGGTTTGTGGAAGATAAGCAATACGGTGGTTCTATTACGTATCAGCAAGACGTAGTATTAAATTAGCGATATTGGCATAAAAGTAGCAGGGTCATTGAATATGTTGTAAGAGCCACTGGCTTGTCAAATTAATGGCGTTGTTATCAGAATGTTCAAGTTCCCTATTCGTTTGTTTTTAATATTTTGTGGCTTGTTGCTTACCCATAATTTGGCAGCCCAAGCCCAGTCATTAAACAAAGTGGCACTTGATGAAGAACAACTTATATTACTGGATGTCATACTCAATAATTCTACTATTACCCGCTCCATAGAGGCGTATCAACTCAACGACAAAGTGCTACTGTCCATAGAACCCTTGTTCGATGCGCTGAAAATTCGTTATGTCATCTCAGGTAATACACTGAGTGTCTGGCAAGATGAAGTAGAGCAGCAGTTTGACCTAAGCCAGGTTACGCAGGAACCGGGATCCAATAGTTATCTGTGGGCCTCTGATGATTTTTATTTTTTTACTGAGCTAGCTCTGTTTGAGAGCCTATTTCCGACCAAAATGGAAGTTTCCTACACAGCTCTAGCGTTAAAAATCACCACCCCCGAAAAAGTCGCCATTTTCCCACTACAGAAAATTTCCCAACAGGATCGCTTACGGGAACTCAACCGTATTAGTGGTGGTGGTGCACAACGAGTCGAAAATCAGTTGCCGATCACTATCGCTGACCAATATCGACTCTTTACCCTTCCCCATGGCCGGGTAAATATTGCTGCTGAAACAAATGATAATGAATCCGGATTCAACGGTTCTGTGCAGTTAACGGGCGATTTATTATACCATTCTGCAAATTTGACCATTTCAGACACCCAAAATACGGATGTCGCAGCACGCTTGAATTTAAGCCGTTATAAAACCAAACCTGATGATTATATTTTGGGATTATATGATCAGTACGAGTTTGGTGATGTAAGCAGCCTAACTAATAGCGTCAGCACCAGCACCAGCAGTGGGATTGGGCTGGCCTTTTCCCGGCGTCCAAACAACTATCGACAGAATAACCAGGCCATAACGCTGCAAGAAACCGCACCTCCAGGTTGGGAAGCTGAATTATTTAGGAATAATATATTTCTGGCCGCGACTACCGTGCCTGCAAATGGCTTACTAAATTTTGAAAATGTAGAAGTTATTTATGGCAACAATAAGTATGAAATTAAATTATATGGCCCATTTGGCGAAGAAGAGGTCATCACCAAGTCAGTCGACCTAACCCGAAACTCTCTTGGCAGAGGTGAGTTTTCGCATTTTTTATATGGTCTGGATAAAAATCATCGCTTGATTAATGATAACAGTGATTTGGATTATGGTATTACCGACTATGGTGGCAGTTTTGGCTATGGTGTGAGTGATAATTGGCAAATTGGTGTTGGTTATTCAGTCATTGAAAATGATCGACAATTTTTTAATCTGACAAACGCCCTTACCCTACCTGGGATGGTATTTGAAAATGATCTATCTGTGGACCAGGACGGTAACTATGCACAGTTAAGCACTATAAAGGGCAGTGTATTTGAACAAGATCGATTTTCGTTGTTTTTTGAATCCGCAGAGGATTTTAATAGTGATCGCATTAATGCTTTGGGTAAAAGCAAGGCATTTCAAGCCGCATACTTTCACCCCAGCCGGACAGTAAATGTTGATTTTAATAGCAGTTATCGTGAAGATGATTCCTTCCAAGAACTGAACTTTAGTAACCGCCTGTCAGGTAATATAGGTAAACTTAGACTAAGGCATTCTCTGACGTATTATAACAGCACTATTTTTCAACCTCAGGAAGTCGAGACCTCAGGTTTGTTAGGATCATTGGGCATTAGTGGTAATTTACCCTATGATTTTCGTGTTAGCGCTGACATAAACTATGATCCACAAGCCGATGATCCTATTTTGAAGTCTTCATCTGTTATTGTGCAAAAACGCTTTATCGATCCCTGGGATACCTCTCATTATTTAACTTTCAATTATGCTCCTCTGGCCAATGATCTCGGCACAAGTTGGCGCTTGTCCCATCGGGTAGCCTGGCAAAATGATCAGTTTCAAGTGAATCTATCAAGCTCTTATGCCGAACACGACCGCTGGAGTATTCAGCTAGGCTTACAATTTTTCCTTGGTTATGATTATCACAACAATCGTTTATTATTGAACCAAAGAATTCAAGGTAGCTCTGCGACCTTAGATGTACATACTTATTTGGATCGCCAATTAAACGGCGTACCCGATCCCCTGGATTTTAATTTATCTGACGTAGAATTTATAGGTAATCCTGAGTGGCAACACATTCCAAGCGGTGATAACGGGCGTACCATATTACCCGGCGTTTACGCTGCAACTCCATTTGGATTCTCGGCGAATTGGAAAGAGGGCAGTAACACCATAAACAATGATTACGTGGTGTATACCCATCCTGGTGCCTATGTGGATGTTAATATGCCATTCGTATTATCTACGGAACTGGTGGGTTTCGTTTTAAGGAATAAAAACGGAGAGGAAATTGGCTTACAAAATTCCATTGTCGAGCTGTTTGACGGCGATGATGTATTAATACAAATACAAGATACTGATTTAGATGGTTATTATGAATTTCTTGGTCTTACACCGGGCAAATATAAAGTTCGACTCGCACAAAGCATGTTGCAAGAAAAAGAATATACCGCTGACATAATTGGATTCAACGTATTGGCTGGCGGTAGCGGTGGTTATATGGAGTTGCCTGCGCTGGATGTGCGGCGGGTTGGTGATACCGGAACTAGAGAAGCTGAACAGATAATTACCATCTCGTCAGATGCGGAAAACACTGAAGCGGTTATTTGGGATAAAGATAGCAACAAGCGTAGAGATTATTTTACCCTGCCCACTAAAGAGAGGATAAAGGCCAAACATTCTTTGACACAAGCTAGTGCTGCGGCGAAGTCACTGATAAAAGCAGCTGGTAAGGAAAGTAGTATTGATGCGACTAACAGGATGGCGCCGCAACAGGTGGATCCCAATGCTTCGATGGAGCCCGCAAAAATTTCATTCTTGAATAAAAATACCACTTCAGGTGGATTACCCACGCTGACTATTGGTGCCAATTCAATAAGAAAATTGGGTAATATGGTCACGCAGTCTGCTGTCTCAACTAATGAAATGGAAAATGCGCCTAGGCCAGCGGAGGGCGAGTATGTCATTCAGTTAGGTGCGTATAATGATAAACAATATATCCAAGAACTTATTGAAAGTATGACATCTGCGGTATTTCTGCAGGAAAATTTTGCCATATATGAAAATTCCGTTAGTGGTACTTATCATTTGACATATGGTGCTTTCCCCTCGAGAAGTAGTGGCGTAGAATTTGCTCAAAAAAATATAAGTTCACGACAATCTTTTTTTGTACGTAAAAATGACATGACTGCGCCAATTGCTCAAGACAGTGCTTCCCCCCAGTTGCTTAACTCAGGCTGGGTGATCCAGTTTTTTGCCTCTGAAGCTCCTATAGCTAAAGGCTCTGTGAGCACAGAGTTTGATGCTATAGAAAGTTTGTATCTAGCGACTAAAACGACAGGAAATAAGACTGTGTTCTATTGTTTAATTAGCCACATTTTTAGCAATAAAGAGGCAGCCAACGCTGAGTTAGCCCGTTCCGGTTTAAGCGGGTGGGTGAGCCATAGCAGCAGCTATACAAGTATTAACGAGTTGTAGAAGTACACTTTAAGTAGCAACTCCTTGCATTGGTTAAGTGTCAATCGGTCATTTTGCTATTTTCGTGTGTTCACTGACGCTAATTACAGAGAGAGAATAATATGTTCAGGTTTTTATTGCGTATCAGTATTGTTTGCCAGTGCCTGACGCTGAGCTTCAATACATTCGCTATTACTCCCACTTTTAACCTCGTTCAGGAGATTAATTTTGGCACGGTGATTCAAAGCACGGGGAGTTGTTTAATGATACCTGCTACTGGAGCCCTTACGATTCATCAGGGTACTTTTATTTGCACTTTGCCCGAGGAAGCTAAAAACGGACGTTTTAGTATAATAGCAAATCCCTATAAAACGGTTCAGGTAAAAATGTTGCCTAATCTGGACAATGGTAACGGCTATATGTTTAACCCTAAAGCCGATATGACCAGCGATGCACAACAAAAAGTTATTTACAACAATAATAATTTTGTTGAAATTAATAGTGGTGCTTCTGGGATTATTAACATTGACTTAGGAGGGGAGTTAACCGTTTATAATATTCTTGCTGACGGTCAAACAATTAACTTTAGCTACCCTGCCTCTATAGTCTGGAATGAGTTATAAACGTTCAGCAACTGGCTCCGAAAGCTTTAGAGTCGAGCTATGTAAAGATTGGTCACAGACTTTGAAATACTTAATTGTGTTTGTCGTTTTTATTCTACAGGCGTGTACTACGCCTATCCAAAAAGCGGGGGAACAACATCGCTCAGCGGCCCAGAAGTGGTATGCGTTATCTCAATATACCTCTAGTCATTTACCTTTAAGTGGTTTTACTGTCACTGCGGGTTTGAGCGCTAATACAATCGATGGAAAAACGATGCTTTCTCTGTCAAATATAAGATTAGAACCTAAAGCTAACAGTTTTAGATTTGATTTATTAGAACCACAGTTTGAACATAAATATATATGTAGTCCCGAATGTGTGCAATTCGTTGAATACAAAGCTTTAGAAGGCGAGAATGCCAATACTATATTGGCTAAATACCTCATGAAGTATGAGTTTGATTTGTTTCATTTCTATGGTGAGATGTTTGTATTAAATGAATCACTGGACGGTCTTAAAAAAGAAAATGATCAAATATTGCATGATTATTTGACTTATGTGTCGCATCAACAAAAGGAATTTTCAACGCTAGATGATTTTATTGGTTATTTGAAACAACAATTAACTTTAAATACATTCAAAAAATTTATTAATGATCCCGAAGCTCGCTATATTAACTTAGTCCAAGAATCGTTTAGCGATAAAAATTTTTTTAGGTTAAATCAACCCGATGAATCGTGGAATAATGATATTTTTACTAATCCCCCTGAGAATACGTGGGATGCTGATGAAGGGCTTAACAACCCTGCTACTCGAAGGGGTACAGTGGGCAACAGTCCCGCTGGGGCTTGGGGATCATACGATGAGACTGATGGTCCAGCCCAAGGGTGGGATGTATTTACCATAGGTAAGGAACAGGAAAAATGGCAGTTATCTCAACAAGTCAGCGTCGATGATTTTAAGTGGGCAGACGCCAGAAAAATAATGATAGAAGAAGGTGATGTAGTGTGCAGTTTCGCTGAAAATTATTTTGGTTTAGTTCGTTCGGTATCACCAACTCAAGTTGAGTTGTTTGTACAGGGACAAGCCAAGAAAAATGCGGATGATGTCATTACTAATTTAGCCAGTGGTAGTTTGTTTCAAGAAAGTTCTGGTGTTGCATTTTTGCCTATGACTGAAAATAGACGGTTTCCGACATCCGATATTGCCCCATGTAATATTCAATAATAGTTAGAGTGTGTTTTTTTAGTATTACATTCATAGCTCTGGTCTCCCCTGGTGCTGACGTTTGTCGTAACAATGTCAACAGAATCTTCTTACTCAAGACTCCTAGGTAGGTACTTAAGCTCATAAATTAGCCAAATCCGCTTTTGTGAACGCAGGGTGGCAACCAAACTTGAACAGCGCGGTGACCTTATCGCGCTTCATATTCGCGCGTTTGGCCGTGATGAGTAAGTCTCTCGCTATTTCATGCAATGTTGTTTCCAGGCGACCAGCCGAGTTAAGCAAACCGTATAGCAGGCGGGGCAACCAGTCCGGAGCGCAGCGCGCCACTTTCTGGGTAGATAAACACACATGCGTCATCCCCATTATTCCATAGGTCATAAAACGTTTGAGTAAGGCATTTAATACACTGGCCCAAATCAGCGTGTGAACCCGTTCAGGTTGTTGGGTATTCACTGTTCGCAAACCATTGTAGGATTTGAATTCTTTAAACAGCAATTCAATTTGCCAACGTAGGCTATAAAGTGACAGCACCTGTTCGGCGTTGAATATGTCTCTGGACAAGTTGGTGATGATGTAGCCTCGGCGGGATTTGCGTTTATCCCAAAAAGACACTAAGCGATAGGTGCCGGGCCGTCGCGGCCATTGCACGGTGATATCCAGCAGTCCTTGTTTACATGGCGTCAAAGATGACAGCCGTTTACCCGCCGCTTTTTTGAGGGCTTTACCCTCTGCATTAAACGCCTCAACGATAGAGGGGTTGATAGTATTGTTGGTACGAATAATATAATAGCCGCCTGCCTGGTCAATTTGATGGCAATAGTCAATATCAAAATACCCTGCATCCTCTAAAGCCAGTGTGCCTTCAAGCTCTTCCGGGATAAGCTGGTAAAGACGCTCACTTTCTTTATCCGGCACAATCTCGAGGTAGTTAATCCCGCCCTGGAGCAAATCCATGGTCATATGTAATTCAACCGCAGCAGGATGGGTTTGAGTGAAGCGTCCAGGGAATTGTGAGGCCAACTTAGGATGTAAGCTCAACGAGCTGCCATCATGCAGTTCAATCCGTTTAAACGGATAATGCGCAGGCAACGTCGCACAATGCTGGCTAAACCAGTGCGCAAGTACTTGTTGTACCAGCTGTTTGAAGAAATCGACCATTTCTCTTTTTTTAAGTTGATTGTGAAAAGGCTTGTACTGCATCTCACGCTGGCTGACCTGACAAAAGGTGCGATGAATATCCGCCAGATTGAATTCACTGCGCGTGCCCAGGGTCTGAATAAACGCTTGTACCTGATGATGCCCCTGAAGTTGGCGGCAACGTTTTATCAACCCGCACTGGCGAGCATGGGTCTGAAGAAAAGAAGGGTTAAAAATCGCTGTTAGCTGTTGGCTCAAGTCGGTTATAATGGCGGTGGCGCTCATGTTGTGTACTCAGTTTTTTTCGCGAAATTATTTGATCATGCCTTGAGCGCCATCTAAAGCCTTTATTTCAATATCTTATCTCTTAAGATCCTACCTATGACTCAAGACTAACGATTAAATTAACACAATCGTTACCTGGAATTCGAACGGGGCGTTTCGCTAAGTTTAATTATTGCAGTCGATATTTTGACGCGGTTTTAATCTTTTTGTTACTAACCTTGTACAATAGATATCAGTGGTGTGCGTGTGACGGGCTTAACCTCTAATGGGGCAGCGCCTGTGGTACTTAGCATGATTGCATTAACCACCCCATCGGGAATAAAACTCTGCGCAGATGCCACTACCGCTTTAGATTCAATGCCTACTATGCGGGCATTAACCAAATAACCGTCATTGTATTTTAACAAGGTGCCGCCAACCACATAACGGATGGGAGAATAACCCGTTAAATCTTCATAATCCTTACTGAATGCGAAATCTCCTCTTGGGGTCACCCTAATATAATCGGTGGTTTTATAATCAATAACCGGAATACCTAATTTATGCACTTCGTGCATCAGACTTTCTGATATTTGATTGCCTAACAAGTTTGTTTGGTTGTAATCACTGTCGAGCATCACAAAACTGGTGACCGCTACCGGGGTGGTATTGTTAACATATTGCAGATTGCCCACAAGGTCTTGCATTAAACCACGGACATAATAGTTAATGTTTTTGCTGTTAACCTGGGGTTCATCCGTTTGCTTAACTAACTGCTGTTGAGCTTGTGCAACCTGATTATTAAACAATCTTGCCTGTACCTGATTGTGGAAATTGACACTGGCATCTACCGCCGAGGATGAAGGGGAGTCAAGTCCATTGTCGTTTTGATAATCAGGTACGTATGAAAAGCTAGCTAATCCGCTGTTGTCCGCATTATTTTGTGGTGCTGTGGTAGCTAGTATTGAACAGCCACCGAGTAGGCAAGTGCTTATCGTTATTAGTAAGATGGATTGCATGTTTAACTCCTAATATGCCGTACGGTAAATATTTTTATCATTCATCATCACTTTGCCTTGATGCCACATTACATTACTGGGGATAACGTCTGTTGCTGCGGCGATGACTTTTTGGCTGCTAGTTTCGATTAGTCGGGCGTTTATAGCGATATTTTTCTGTTGTACGGTATAGGTTCCGGTCAAATAGTAATCTGCCTGAACATAAGGGGTTATCTCACTGATCTGTCTGGATAACATTAGATCTTGATTTTGTTGCATTTTAATCGCGGTTGCCGTCTTAAATTCAATCACGTTGAGTCCGGCTTGAGTAGCAAGCGTGACAAAACTCTCCTGAATTTGTTGCCCTAATAGATTTGCTGCAGGCATGTTTTTGCCATCAATGCGTTCAGTGGGCAAAAATGTGCCTACCGCCACTGATTGTTCTAACTGTATGGGTTTTGCGGTGTAGAACAATTGTTTGGCTAATTGTTCTACATAATGATGAATGCCTTGTTCGGCATTGCCTGCCAGCGGTTGTTCATTTGCTGTACTCCGAATGGGAGAAACAGCACAGGCACTCAGTAGTGAAACTACAACCCCGCTTATTATTACGCTAAATATTTTCACGTGCCATCGCCCTGAAATTGATATTTCTAAATCTCTGTTGCATAGATTAAGCGATTTCTGTGCCATTAAGGCACATGGAGCGAATATAAGGCCCACACCTTGCTAAAGTGGCTTTTTAATTGCCGTATCGGCATACTGTGGGCCACTAATTATCTGATTGAAGAGTAATCGCTATGTTTTGTCCCTTCTGTTCAGTACAAGAAACCAAGGTTATTGACTCGCGCCTGGTGGCTGATGGTCACCAGGTTAGGCGCCGCCGGGAATGTACTGTGTGTAAGGAGCGCTTTACCACCTTTGAAATGGCTGAATTAGTCATGCCGCGCGTGGTAAAACGAGATGGCTCACGTGAGCCCTTTAACGAAGACAAGCTTAGAGCCGGTTTGCAGCGCGCTCTGGAAAAACGCCCCGTCAGCACCGAGCAGGTCGAGCAATGTATCAGTCGTTTGAAATCGGCCTTGCGGGCCACTGGTGAACGTGAGATCAGCAGTGAGTTTTTGGGCAACCTGATCATGGATGCCTTAAAAGAACTGGATAAAGTAGCCTATGTGCGTTTCGCTTCGGTGTATCGTTCCTTCGAAGATATTCGCGAGTTTGGTGAAGAGATTGCGCGTTTGGGTGATTAACTTGCGCTTGATGGCCAGCCTTAGCATTAATCATTCTTTCACCAAAGCTTTCACCAGAGCTTTCACCAGAGCTTTCACCAGAGGTGCACAGTGAGCCAATTTACCGCCCATGACGCAAAAATGATGGCGTTAGCCATTCGCTTAGCTGAAAAGGGCCAATATACTACTTCGCCTAACCCCAATGTGGGCTGCGTCATCACTGACGTACAAGATAATATTGTCGGCCAGGGCTGGCATCAAAAAGCCGGCAGCGGCCACGCCGAAGTGCATGCTTTGCAACAGGCGGGCACTAAAGCCAAAGGGGCCACAGCTTATGTGACCTTAGAGCCTTGCAGTCACCATGGCCGCACTCCCCCTTGTGCAGATGCCCTTATATCCGCAGGGGTTAGCAAGGTTATTGCCGCTATGGTCGACCCAAATCCGCTGGTGGCGGGCAACGGCCTTAAAAAACTGGCTAATGCAGGCATTAGGGTAAGCAACGGCTTACTTGAACAAGCCGCCATAGAGCTCAATCGTGGTTTTACAAAACGTATGCTAACTGGCCAGCCTTGGGTGACGGTTAAACTGGCCGCTAGTTTGGATGGCAAAACCGCGCTCAATAACGGCCAAAGCCAATGGATCACCGGGCCACTTGCCCGTCAGGATGTGCAGCGTCACCGCGCCAAAAGCTGTGCGATTTTGTCTGGCTCTGGTACGATATTGGCCGATAACCCATCGCTAAACGTGCGTTACAGTGAGCTTGGACTGACCCCTGAACAATTAGCACCAGAGGCCTTGCGTCAACCGGTGCGGGTATTGCTCGACGGGCGCAATCAAATCCATCCTGATTTACATTTATTTAGTTTGTCGTCGCCTATTTTAATGATTAATAGCCAGCCCAATAACGCAGCGTTTCCTGCACACGTAAGCCAATATCAGGCTCAATCAAACGGGGCTCAGCTTGACCTGCACAACGTGATGCAGCACCTGGGGCAGCTTGGTTTTAATCATATTTGGGTGGAAGCGGGGGCTAAACTTGCCGGTGCCTTATTACAGCATAAACTCATCGATGAATTGATCTTGTATCAAGCGCCCAAACTATTAGGTGACAAAGGACGGGATTTGTTTGCAGTGGACGAATTAACCCAAATGCAGCAAGCTTTTGACTTACAATGGCAAGATATTCGACAAGTAGGCTGTGATCTTAAACTCACGGCTTACCCCAAATTTAGTGTCGAGACACAACCGCACTCGGCAGTGGCGGGCTAAATATGGCCGCCATGTATCAATCATACATAAGATAAGAAGGCATTATGTTTACCGGAATTATTGAAGATGTTGGCCATATCCAGTCATTAACCCCCAGCGGCGATGACATTCGCCTTCGGGTGAGTGTCAATAAACTGGATATGTCCGATGTGGCACTGGGTGATAGTATTGCCAATAACGGAGTATGTTTAACGGTGGTTGATATGAATGCTAGTGGCTTTAGCGCGGATGTATCACACGAAACTATCAAACGTAGCGGTTTTGCCGACTATAAAGCCGGCAGCAAAGTGAACCTCGAAAAAGCCATGTTGCCAACCTCGCGCTTTGGCGGGCATATTGTTAGCGGTCATGTGGATGGTGTTGGCCAGGTAATATCCATTAAACCGGTGGGCCGTTACGTGGAAATTTGGCTGCAAGCGCCCGATGAGTTGGCCCGTTATTTAGCCGAAAAAGGCTCGATCACTGTCGATGGTGTCAGCCTGACCGTAAATGGGATTGATGGCGCCAAGTTTTTAATTACCCTCATACCTCACAGCTTAGAAGAAACCATAATCGGCGGCTATAAAATGGGCACGAAAGTCAACCTGGAAGTGGATGTGGTTGCCCGTTATCTGGAGCGTTTAATGCTGGGTGATAAAGCGGCTGGGTCAGGACAACAACAAAAATCAGATATTAGCATGGCGTTTCTAGCTGAAAATGGCTATTTACGTTGAGGCTCAATGAGCTGAATAACACCGTGGTGTGTGCCACATAAAATCATTTATGCAGAGAACTGCTTAACCCTACAAAGAATTATAAAACTATGCCAATGAATACTACAGCAGAAATTATTGAAGACATTCGCCTTGGAAAAATGGTCATTTTGATGGATGACGAAGATCGGGAAAATGAAGGTGATCTGATCATGGCGGCACAGCATGTTACGCCCCAGGCTATCAACTTTATGGTGACCCATGCCCGGGGACTGGTGTGTTTACCCATGACGGCTGAGCGTTGTAAACGTTTAAATTTACCTTTGATGGTGGATAACAACGGTGCCCAGTTCTCAACTAATTTCACAGTATCGATTGAAGCGGCAGTAGGGGTAACAACAGGTATTTCAGCGGCAGATCGAGCCCAGACTATACTGGCCGCTGTAGCGGTTGATGCCAAAGCCACTGACATCGTGCAACCTGGGCATATATTCCCCCTTATCGCCAAAGAAGGTGGGGTGTTAAACCGGGCTGGGCACACCGAGGCTGGTGTCGATTTACCGCGATTGGCTGGGTGTGAGCCCGCTTCGGTGATCGTCGAGATCCTTAATGAAGACGGCACCATGGCCCGGGGTCCTGAACTGCAAACCTTTGCCAAAAAACATGGTCTTAAGATCGGCACCATTGCCGATTTGATCGAATACCGTAACTTGAATGAAACGACCATCGAACAAGTGGCCAAATGTAAGTTACCCACGGAGTATGGCGAGTTTGAGTTAACCACCTTTAAAGACTCCATCGACAATCAAGTGCACTTTGCATTGTGTAAAGGCGAAGTGAAAGAAGGTGTGCCAACTCTGGTACGAGTGCATCTGCACAATACCCTGAGTGATTTACTCGGTTCTGAACGTTCCATCGAACGCAGTATGAGTTTACCCCAGGCGCTTAAACGCATCGCCAGTGACGGCGGGGTGTTGGTATTGCTTGGTAAAGACGAAGATTTATTGACCCAAGTGAAACAATTTCAGGCTCAAGATAAGGGTGAACAACCCACCGCCGCCGATTGGGTAGGCACTTCTCGCACAGTAGGTGTGGGCAGTCAGATTTTAGCCAGTTTAGGGGTCAAACAAATGCGTTTGCTCAGCAAACCCAAAAAATACCATGCCTTGTCAGGTTATGGTTTGGAAGTGGTGGAATATGTTGAGCCCTAGGGTTTAAAAAAACAAAAATCTGATTAACCTACAAGGCGCTTGTGCTATGATACGCGCCATTTTTTCTAGTTAAGGCTTGTTAAGCATGAATATCATTGAAGGTAACATTCGCGCCACCGGTAAAAAGTTTGCTTTGGTTGTGTCGCGTTTCAACAGTTTTGTGGTTGAAAGCCTAGTGGATGGTGCCCTTGATACACTTGAGCGCCATGGTGAAGTCAATACCCAAGATATCACTCTGGTACGCGTACCCGGTGCATATGAATTGCCTATAGCGGCTAAAAAACTGGCGGAAAAAGGCACTTTCGATGCGATCATTGCATTGGGTGCGGTTATTCGTGGTGGTACGCCGCATTTTGAATTTGTCGCCGGTGAGTGTAATAAAGGTCTAGCCCAGGTCTCCCTCGAGTACGGTATTCCGGTTTCTTTTGGTGTGATCACTACCGACAGTATTGAGCAAGCGATTGAGCGCTCAGGTACCAAAGCAGGCAACAAAGGCGCTGAAGCGGCTTTGGGGGCATTAGAAATGGTAAATGTTATGGCCAATATCGCCGAGCAAATTGAAGGGAAGAACTAGGTGAAACCATCAGCCAGACGCAAAGCCAGAGAGCTAGCGGTTCAAGCCATTTATTCCTGGCAAATGTCGAAAAACCCCGTGGAACAAATCGAGTTAAGCATAGTTACCAGCAACAATATGCAGAAAGTCGATAGCGACTATTTCCTCGAGATATTGCGCGCGGTGGTGCGTAATAGTGCTGAACTCGATATTAAGATAAAACCTTATCTTGGGCGTTTGCCCGAAGAACTCGACCCGGTCGAAAAAGCCATTTTACGTTTGGCAACCTATGAACTGGTAGAACGTTTAGACGTACCATTTAAAGTGGTCATCAATGAAGCCATTGAATTGGCCAAATCCTTTGGTGCTGAAGAAAGCCATAAGTTTGTTAATGGGGTTTTGGACAAAGCTATTAAAACCTTACGTAAGCACGAGTTGTCATAAAAGACGTTTATCCTTACTGGCTTTAAAGTTGGTGTTTTAGTAATAATTTTTTTGAGTATTAAAAAATAAAGTGAAAGAGTTTTCCTTAATAGAAACCTTCTTTAAAACGGTAAGTTTTAAGCGCAAGGATGTATTGATAGGTATTGGTGATGATTGCGCCATTACTCACATTCCGCCAGGGCAGGCATTAGCAACGACCACAGATACCCTTGTTAGTGGCGTGCATTTTTTCGCGGATGCCCCACCCCGGGCGATAGCGCAAAAAGCCATAGCGGTTAATCTTAGCGATTTGGCGGCTATGGGAGCAGAGCCCGCCTGGATCAGCCTGTCGTTGACGCTACCGACTATCGATCAAGTCTGGTTGGAAGAGTTTTCCCGTGGCCTTAAAGAATCGACAGAATATTACTCTATCCAGCTTATCGGCGGCGATACTGTGCAGGGGCCATTGGCTATTACTATCACTGCACAAGGTTTTGTGGCGGCGGATCAGGCATTAACCCGCTCTGGTGCCCAACCTGGCGACTTCGTGTATGTGACAGGCACCTTGGGTGATGCTGGGCTAGGGTTAGATTTGTTGCAAAACAAACTAGAATTACCCAATCCTGAACATAGCGGTTTTTTATTAAAGCGCTTGTATTACCCCACCCCAAGGGTATTTGCCGGTACCAGTTTACGCCGGGTCGCCAGTTCGTGCATCGACATCTCAGACGGCTTAGTGGCCGATCTCAAACATATTTTACAGGCTTCTCACTGCGGGGCGACTTTGCAGCTGGATAAATTACCCCTATCTGAGGCAATGGTGCAAAGTGTGGATATTCATGATGCCTACCGTTATGCATTGAGTGGGGGAGATGACTACGAATTACTCTTTACTGTCAGTGAAGAGCAGAAAAACAGCGTAGATCGGGTTTTGGCCTGCAGCAATGTGCCAGTGACGTGTATTGGCCAGCTCAATGGCATGACCGGCAAAGTTGATTTGCGTTTGCATAATGAACCCTACGATTTTATTGATGCAGGATTCGAGCATTTTCAGCCAAGCTCTGACATGCCTAGCGCCAAGCGCGGCCAATGAACGCCGATATTCGTAAGCGGGTATCACTGGCTAATCCCGTGCATTTTCTGGCCTTGGGTTTTGGCAGCGGTTTAGCTAAAAAAATGCCGGGCACCTTCGGTACGTTGGCCAGCATTCCGTTAGTCGCACTGTTATGTACCTACAGTTCGCTGACAACTTATGCCTTATTGACGTTATTGGCCAGTGTAGCTGGTATCTGGATCTGTGGTAAAACCGCCGACGATATGCAGGTACACGACGAGCCGTCTATCGTCTGGGATGAAGTGGTTGGCATGATGATCACTATGTATGCCGTGCCGTTAAGCTGGCAAACCCTGGTGTTGGGTTTTGTGGTATTTCGTGTGTTTGATATTTTCAAACCCTGGCCGATTAGTTATCTGGATAAACAGGTACATGGGGGCTTTGGCATTATGGCTGACGATGTGCTCGCCGGCGTTTTTGCCATGTTGTGTGTACACCTGGTGTTATATATAGGCTGGTTGTAACACGCCTATACCCTTAATCTTTGAAACTGACTGTTTGGTGGCTACACTCATTTGGCGCCGCCATGTAATTCCAATGATTTTGGGTATACGTCGCTCACTAGGGCATGGGGCCGGCTATTGCAATGAATGCAGGCCAAACATATTGCCTTCGGTATCTGTGGCCAGGGCAATAAATCCGTAATCGCCGATAGACATTTTTTCCCGCTGCACTGTGCCACCTGCCTCGTTGACTCTTGCCGCTTCAACTGCGCAATCCGGGCAGCCAAAATACACTAAAATACTGTTGCCGCCAGAGGACATACCGTCCATTTTAACCAATGCACCTCCGGCTCCATACTGGGTCATGTCTGACTTGAACGCCCACATTTCAATTTCAGCGGCGGTTAACTTTTCTAACTGGGTTTCCAGCACGGTTTCATAAAATTTTTTGGCTCGAGACATGTCCTGAACATAAATTTCAAACCAACCAATAGGATTTTCTTGCATAAGATTGCTCCTGCTTAGTGGGGGATAAAGATAAGGTTTAGCCCTTGGGATGAGATTTTTCAAGTTTGCCAGTCTTCGGTGTCAGTGGGGTAGGGCAATCGCATTAAAAATGGCTTGACACAGATCCCCTAATTTGATCTATTACTTCGCTTTACGCGACGTAATATGACCAAATACAAGCCCACACTTATCGAACATTTCAAAGACATCGAAGATCCTCGTCTTCTAAGAAAACAATTACATAAATTAGATGATATCTTTTTTATTACCCTATGTGCCGTTATCTGTGGCTGTGATGGCTGGGTTGCCATTGAAAAATTTGCCAACATTAAACGCACGTGGTTTGAACAATATTTATCCCTAGAAAATGGTATTCCGTCTCATGATACTTTGGGGCGTATTTTTTCCTTAATTGATCCTGAGCAATTTCAAACCTGTTTTTCTAGCTGGATCAAAGAGATAGTAAAAAATGTCACGGGGGATGTGATCGCTATTGACGGTAAATGCCTTCGACGCTCTCATGATAAGTCATCTAATAAATCAGCTATTTATATGGTTAGCGCATGGTCACATGATAATCAGCTGGCACTTGGACAAGTGAAAGTTGATGAAAAATCGAATGAAATAACCGCCTTACCTTCCCTACTCAAAAACTTAGACATCACAGGCAGTATCATCACAACCGATGCATTAAACACACAAAAGAAATCGGCTGAACTGATCGTGAGTAAAGGCGCTGATTATTTAACCGCACTGAAAGGAAATCAAAGCACCCTACATGATGATGTGATTTTATTCTTTGAAAATACCCCTAAAAGTTATGAGGGCATGTTAAATACTTATAAGAGTATTGATTCAGGGCATGGCCGTATTGAAGAAAGAACAGTGACTTCCTGCAACCGAATTGACTGGCTTACTGAGCATCATACTCACCCACACCTTGCCAGTATTGTTAGCGTTAAATCAAGAAGGTTTCTTGCGAACGAATGGTCAGAAGAAACGCGATACTTTATTAGTAGCGTTAAGCATAACGATGCAGAGAAATTTGCTCACTATGTACGTGCTCATTGGGGGGTAGAGAATAATCTTCACTGGAGATTAGATATGGCATTTGACGAGGATCATTGTCGAATTCGTCAAGGATATGCAGATCAAAACATGGCAATATTACGCCACATATCTTTGAATTTATTAACGTCAGATAAGGATAATAAGGTAGGTATTAAAATTAAGCGGCAAATGGCAGGTTGGGATAATGATTACTTGCTGAAACTGCTACAAATATTTTAATGCGATTGCCCTGGTCAGTGGGGGGAGCACCGAAGGGACAATTTATAGGCAGGCTGTTGTAAGGGGGAGTTAATCCTACAAGGCTTTAATCTGAGCCAGGATACCATCGGTGTCCATGCCTAGCTCAGCATACATTTCCTGTTGTGTGCCTTGCATGATAAATTCATCGGGCAAACCAATACGCAATAGTCGGCAAGTATAAGATGATGTTAACAGTTGTTCACCTACTGCACTGCCAGCCCCGCCCATAATGGCGCCATCTTCAAGTGTGACGAGCAGCTCATGGTCAGCGGCCGCTTTTTTTATGGCGGCGTTGTCCAGGGGTTTGACAAATCGCATGTCGATGACTGTGGCATTTATTTTTTCTGCCGCTGCCTGGGCGTGGGGTAAAAGTGCCCCAAAGTTGAGTATGGCGACTTTTTGACCCTGGCGAATTTCCCGACTCTTACCTATTTCAATAGCTTGCATGGTGGTTTGTGGAACAATACCTGTGCCGGCCCCTCGTGGATAACGTACCGCTGCAGGTTTATTCAATTTGTGGCCGGTAAAAAGCATTTTGCGACATTCATCTTCATCTGCCGGGGCCATGATCACCATGTTGGGAATGCAGCGTAAAAAGGGAATATCAAATGCCCCTTGATGAGTTGGGCCATCGGCACCGACTAATCCTGCCCGGTCAATGGCAAACAATATGGGTAAATTCTGCAAAGCCACATCGTGGATAAGCTGATCATAGGCCCGTTGTAAAAACGTGGAATAGATCGCCACCACCGGGTTTAGCCCTTCTTTGGCCAGTCCGGCGGCAAAGGTCACCGCATGTTGTTCGGCAATGGCCACATCAAAATATTGTTTGGGGTAAGCCTGCGAAAACTCAACCATGCCTGAGCCTTCACGCATGGCCGGGGTAACCGCCATCAATTTGGGATCGACCGCGGCCATATCACACAACCAGTCACCAAATATTTTGGAAAAAGTTGGGTTACTCGGCGCCGCTTTGGGCAACCCTTGAGCTGCGGGATTAAATTTGGGCACAGCATGAAATTTAATCGGGTCTTTTTCGGCTAACTCATAGCCTTTGCCTTTTTTGGTTACCACGTGCAGAATTTGTGCGCCTTTGATATTACGCATATTTTTGAGCGTATCCACCATGGCGCTGACATCGTGGCCGTCAATTGGGCCTATATAGTTAAAACCTAATTCTTCGAAAATGGTGCCAGGTACCACCATACCCTTGAGATGCTCTTCGGCGCGGCTGGCAAACTCCTTGATGGGGGGCACGGAGCTGAGTAGTTTTTTGCCGCCGTCGCGAATTGAATTGAAAAAATTGCCCGTTAACAGACGGGCTAAATGGCTATTTAATGCGCCAACATTTTCGGAGATAGACATCTCGTTGTCATTGAGGATAACCAAGATGTCTTTATCTATATCACCGCCGTGATTTAACGCCTCAAAAGCCATGCCTGCGGTCATCGCGCCATCTCCAATCACCGCCACGACTTTACGCCCCAAGGCTTCCTTGTCGGCGGCCACGGCCATACCCAAAGCAGCACTGATGGAGGTTGAAGAATGCCCTACGGCAAAGGTGTCGTATTCACTTTCTCCTGGCCAAGGAAATGGATGCAGGCCACCCTTTTGGCGGATAGTGGGCATAAGCTCACGTCTGCCGGTTAATATCTTATGAGGATAGGCTTGATGACCCACGTCCCAAATTAGTCGGTCAAACGGGGTGTTATACACATAATGTAAGGCGACGGTCAGCTCGACAGTGCCCAGGCCTGAAGCGAAATGCCCGCTACTTTGGCTGACACAGGTGAGTAAATATTGACGTAACTCGGATGCCAGTTTCTTCAACTTGTCTTGAGGCAACTCCCTGAGTTGGGCGGGAGTATTGGCCAAGGCCAAAAGAGGGTAATGGGCTAGATCCAGAGTCATGAGTTGTGTATCTACTATTATTTGAATTTGGGTTTATCGATCACTTTTAGTGATTGCGAATAATGATGAAGTCGGCAAAGGACTGCAAAACATCAGTATTGTAGGGCAAAGCGGCCAAAGCTTGAAGTGCTTGTTGATGCAGTTCATGCAGATACTGGGTTGCGCCGTCTATACCTAGCATAGCAGGGTATGTGCTTTTGTTTTGCTGTTGATCCGATCCTTGGGGTTTACCCAACACATCCGATTCGCCAATCACATCCAATATATCGTCTTGTACTTGAAAGGCAAGGCCGATAGCCCGTGCATAGCTGAGCAATGATGCTTTGTGATTTGGGGCTAGATTGGTGGCCAGCTCCGCCGCCATTTGCACCGCGGCAACGATCAAAGCGCCGGTTTTTTTGTTATGTAAACTTTCCAATTCATCCTGGTCAATGCGTTTATTGGTGGCGGCCAAATCCATGGCTTGTCCACCGCACATGCCGTGATAACCAGCCGCGTTGCTTAGTATACGAATAAGACTGATGCGCTTTTTTTCGTTGCCTGGGGTGAGCGGGAAATTGGCTAAAACTTCAAAAGCCAGGGTCTGCAGCGCATCTCCGGCCAAAATAGCGTTAGCTTCGTCAAATTGAATATGGCAGGTGGGATGACCTCGGCGCAAATTATCGTCATCCATGGCTGGTAGATCATCATGTACCAAAGAGTAAGCATGGATGGCTTCAAGCGCCAGGGCGGGGGGATCGAGATCCGCTGGTATTACGCTTAACATGTCTCCCACGGCATAAACCAGAAAAGGGCGCATGCGTTTGCCGCCCATCAGCAAGGCATACTGCATGGCCTGCTTAAGCGTGCTGGCATGTTCAGGCAGTGAAGATATTTGGGCTTTTAACAATCCATCAATACGTTGATGGCTTTGCTGTTGTATGTGTTTGAAGGTCATTACTCGGGGGCGACTGAAGTGTCAAAATCGAGAAGCGATGTTTGGCCATTCTGCTCCATCAGTATTTGCACTTTTTGTTCGGCTTGTTTGAGTTTTTGCTGACTGTGGCGAGCCAGTGTTATACCACGTTCGAAGCTTTGCAGGGCATCTTCCAGGCTAAGCTCGCCTTGCTCCATCTGATTGACTATGGTTTCTAACTCCTGCATAGATTGCTCGAAGCTTAAATTTTCAGTTTTTTTGCGGCTGGTCATTGGTTTCAGTTTCGTTGTAATTTGCTCTACTGAGAGTTGAGCGCACCTTACCTGAGGGGGAAATGTCGGTCAAACACTTTTCAAGTTACTGCTGTGTTAAGCTACTTGCTAGGCACAGTCAGTCTTGACTTATTCTCAACCAATAGCAATTATAATTTGTTGAACTCTCCTACAGAAAAGTTCTACTTTGTCGATAAAATAGTGAGCCAAGGTTTTTATAGTGTATAAACCACCGCATACATGAGCCTGCTCCATTTGGGTTATCGTAGAATCTATGACTGTTGATGTCGGGCATCGCATGTCGGGCATCGCATGTCGGGCATCGTATGTCGCACATCGCATGTCGTATATTCCATGTCGGGTATTAGATATGGCATAACGCGTAATACGCTATTTGTTAGGAGTACAGTGTGGATTTAGCAACCATTATAGGCATTATTGGTGCCATGGGTTTTGTAGTCATGGCCATGGTGCTAGGCGGTGATCTTGGTATGTTTTTCAATGTACCTTCCATTCTGATTGTATTTTGTGGCACCTTGTTTGTGGTGTTGTCACAATTCACCTTGGGACAGTTTTTTGGCGCGGGTAAAATTGCTGGCAAAGCATTTATGTTTAAAACTGATTCGCCTGAATCACAAATTGAAAAAATTGTTGAAATGGCCGACGCCGCCCGTAAAGGCGGTTTTTTAGCCCTTGAAGAAGCTGAAATTGAAAACCCTTTTATGCAAAAAGGGGTCGATATGTTGGTGGATGGTCATGATGTAGAGGTAGTGCGCGAAACCTTGGCCAAAGATATTCATATGACCACTGAGCGCCACGAGTTTGGTGCGAGTATTTTTAAAGGCATGGGGGATGTGGCTCCGGCGATGGGCATGATAGGTACTCTGATTGGTTTGGTGGCAATGTTATCTAATATGGATGATCCTAAATCCATTGGCCCGGCGATGGCGGTGGCCCTGTTAACGACCTTATATGGTGCGGTACTGGCCAATATTGTGTGTTTGCCTATTGCCGAAAAACTCGGTAACCGCGCCGTGCAAGAAAAACTCAATCAAAGCCTTATTCTCGATGGCATCATTGGCATTGCTGATGGCCAAAACCCCCGGGTAATTGAGGGAATTTTGAAAAGTTATCTGGCTTCCGGCAAACGTGGCGGCACTGAGGAAGAAGGTTAACTTATGGCCGCAGCGCAAGAGTGTCCTAAATGTCCCCCAGCAGGGCTCCCGGCTTGGATGGGCACCTTCGCCGATTTGATGTCACTGCTGATGTGCTTTTTTGTATTGTTGTTATCATTTTCAGAAATGGATGTGCTTAAATTCAAACAAATATCAGGCTCGATGAAATTTGCATTTGGGGTACAAAACAAAATTGAAGTTAAAGATATTCCTAAAGGTACCAGTGTGATCGCTATGGAATTTCGTCCAGGGAGACCGGAACCGACCCCCATTGAAACAATCCAACAGCAAACGATCGAGATGACCCAACAAATGCTCGAATTTCAAGCTGGTAATGAAGATTCCGCCGGTGGCAGGCAAAAACAGCGCGGGGAACAAAGAGGGGGGGCAGCACAACAAACCGCCAGTGAACAATCGACGTCTAACGACAAAGCTAGCCAAGAAGAAATGAATGAAAAACTCAAAAAAGTGGCCCAGAAACTGGAAAAAGAAATCCTCGATGGTGCCATAGAGATGGAGGCCCTGGGGCAACAAATTACCATCCGCATCCGTGAAAACGGCTCATTTGCTGCGGGTTCGGCTTTTTTACAGCCGCAATTTAAACCCATTTTACGTAAAATTGGCACTTTGTTAGCTGATATGCCTGGAGACATAGAAATATCCGGGCACAGTGATAGTCAGCAAATCTCTAATGAGCTATATCGCTCCAACTGGGATCTGTCTGCTCAGCGCGCAGTGGCGGTGGCAGAAGAGCTACGCAAGGCCCCCGGGTTTGACGAGAGCAGAATGTCGGTGGTGGGTAAGGCTGACACTGCGCCATTACTGGGCGATGATGATGCTACCGCCAGAGGTCGTAACCGCAGAGTCGAGATATCCATTAATCAGGGTAAAGCCAAAATTTCAGAACCTATTTCTGTCCTTGAGTAGATGACAATTTGCGGCGCTAGATTAGCACCAATAAATTGTGTATCCCCTCAGGTATTACGTTCAGTGCTGCTGACAGCGGCGAAGGGGTGGGGTTTTATCGAAAAATATTGAGAACTCCGCCACCGTTACGCCAAATTTCTGCATGTAAGAACGGTTCATCATGCGCACGGCGTCAAGCTGATACATCCAGTCATCAATGGCAAAATCGTATTCACTGCCATCAATCGGCACGGTTAGGGTGTAGGTCCAGTGAAATGCAGAGCCTGAAGCGGCGCCTTGAGCGACCCCTACAATATCTCCAGCGGTACCTGCCACCGTGCCATCAGGTTTGACTTCAAGCTGCCAGACGCGGGTCTGCTGGCTACCATCATTGAAATAAAATTGTTCGTTTAACTGACCTTTGTTGCCATTCCAACTGCCAGTAATATCGACACAAAAACGCTTGGTAAGTTTGCGTGAATAATCCTGCACCACACCCCAGGCCGAGATATCACCGTTGAAATATTCTTTAAGGGAAAATTCCGGTTTGCTATTTTGATACTCATCCAAGGAAGTACTACAACTTGTTAGCACTAATGTTGAGGTTATCAGCGTCGCTGCAGTATATAAATTCACTTCACTTCTCCAATAAGTTGTTGGCGCAATTTTGGAAAACTGCTGTTTTTATCCAACCATATCCGCAGAAAACTTGGACCGAATTCTGGATCCTGGATATTATCCAATAACCTTTGATTATAGAAAAAGGTACTGCTGGAATCTTGGTCAACAATCACTAGCAATTCATCTCCTTTTTGTAAATCTGGCCAAATAAGTTCTAAACGATCGAGCCATGTCTGAGTTTGGGCGGATTTCAATCCCAACTTTTGCCATTCATCTGCGGTTTTATGCAGCAACTCGTTTGCCTTGATATCCCGTAGGTAATGAATTTTCAGCCCCAAGGGCAGTTGCTGTTCGATGTATTGCCCATCTAGGCTGTATAGGCTGGACTGGTATATATCCCAAAACCATATTTGAAGCTTGGCTTGTCCGACTTTTTGCATCTTGGCCAAAGGCTCGGCTAAAGAAATACTACTCCAAGCCAGAACTACCCCCAGTAACACTGCTGCGGGTACATAGTTACGGCTCATCGAGACACTGAGGCGCTAAACGCCGGTTTACTGAGCACCAGTTGCACTGTGCTGATAGTACGTTCCAAAAAACCTCCCTCACAATAACTTAAGTAATAACGCCACATGTTGATGAAGCGTTGGTCATAACCATCTTTGGCCAGTAGCTCATGGTTGGCTAAAAATTGCCTATGCCAATCTTGTAACGTTCGCGCGTAATCCAGGCCAATGTCATGTAAATCCCGGATCATCATGTCGGTATGTTGTTTGAGATGTTGATTGATCAGTAGCTGAGAGGGTAAAAAACCACCGGGGAAAATATGTTTCTGAATGAAATCCACACTCTTGCTGTAACTATGTAATCGATGATCGCTGATGGTGATGGCTTGCAGCACCATTAAACCTTGCGGTTTTAACAACCCCGAACATTGCGCAAAAAAGGTGGGTAAATATTCCTTGCCTACAGCTTCAATCATTTCTACGGATACCAGTTTGTCGTATTTGCCTTCAAGTAAACGGTAATCTTGTTTAAGTAAGGTGATCTGGTGCTGCAAATTTTCTCGCGCCACCCAGTCAATGGCATATTGGTACTGCTCCTGTGAAATGGTAGTAGTTGTGACTTTACAGCCGTAATGTTTGGCCGCAAATACCGCCAGACCACCCCAACCCGTGCCGATTTCAAGTAGATGGTCAGTTGAATTGAGCTGTAACTTGTCACAAATCGCCTTCATTTTGGTTTGTTGAGCCTGCTGTAAAGATGTGGTTGGGTGGGGATATATGGCGGCGGAATACATCATGCTGTCATCTAAAAAGCGGGAATATAGTTTATTGCCCAAATCATAATGGTCGGCGATATTCTTTTTTGCTTGAGTGGCTGAGTTGCGTTTCGCCATATGAGCAATTTTACGCAGGGGCAGGGCAAGCCATTCCATCTTCGCCTCCCAACGGTCTAGCATAGGCAGGTTTCGGGCGAAAATACGGATCACATTGGTCAAGTTAGGGGTTGTCCACAGACCTTCACTATAGGTTTCTCCCGAGGCAACACTGCCACCAAATAATAAACGCCGGTAGACTCGTAAATCCAGAAAATTGATTTCTGCATGTAATTCAGCGCCTTTTTGGCCAAAAATGTCGACCAATACGCCATTCTCTTTAATCACCATCTCACCTTGAGGCAAGCTGGCAAATACTTTTAACATTATCTGCCGACTGATTTTATCCTGCCAAGATAGTTGATCTGCAACTTGGAGTATTTGTTCGCCGTTTGTCATATCTACTTCTTACCTTGTGTTTGGTGAGCATAAAATGGCACACGCTTAATAAATAATTTGGTTGCCTGCCAGTAAATGCCGAAAATAGTTTTTAGGGCCATACTGGGGATTTTTAACAATACGTTGAAAACAGATTTTGAGTTCATTTCCCTGCGTTTTAAATCTAACCGGGTGTCGAGATGGGTAATTTTTTTAATACATTTCAATGACAGATTAAGACGTTCATTTGGCTGCGCAATATTCCACTTATACTGCATGTCCATTGGATTAAAAGGGGAGACGTGAAATGCTTTTGCTGAATCTTGCTGTTGCGCTAAATCGATAAGATAACAATGGCGCTGATCCCAGGGAGTATTGCTGACTTCTGCCAGAGTATGGCTATAGCGGCCGTCTGGTTGGCGCAAATAGTAAAAATTTACCGGGCTAAAATACAGACCAAAGGTTCGAACCTGACCCAATAGGTAGACATCGCCGGTTAAGGGTTCACCTGCCAGCTGTGACATTTTCGCTAATACGGCTTGTTTCAGTGACGTGTTAGGATCACCCAGATAATCCGTACGTCTAAATTGCAAAGGGGCCCAGCCTGACCCGGAGAAAAATCTGACGTTCTGCTCCAGAGCCGGGATCTCGTCCAGTTGCAGCCATAATAGAAAAATATCGTAGCTAAAGGCATGTTTTTTGGGATAATGGCGAGCGTGAAACACGCTGCCTTGATAGATAGCGCTTTGCATTAGAGCTCTTCCCCGAAGTGCTGGCATACATCTAATGCACTGCGTACCCCGTCTTCGTGAAAACCGTTGTACCAATAGGCGCCACAGAAATGTAACCCGTCTACTCCGGATATTTCAAAGCGTCTGGCCTGAGCGTTGATAGCCCCTTGATCAAATTGGGGATGGGCATAATCATAACGACCGAGAATTTTTTGCGGGTTAATATTTTCACTATTATTTAAGGTCACACAGAAAGTCTTATCCGCTTTTAGGCACTGCAGAATATTCATATTATAAGTGAGTACTGCAGGCTCTTGGTCTTCGTTACTGACACCCTTAATCAAATAATTCCAGCTAGCCCAGGCAAGTTGGCGCTTGGGCAATATGCTGCTGTCCGTATGTAACACCACGTCATTCGGTGCATATTTAATTGATCCTAAGATGGCTGTGTGATCCCCAGTAGGGTTAGTTAATATGCCCAGCGCTTGATCGCTGTGGCAAGCAAATATCACCTCATCAAACAATTCGGATTTAGTGTGCTGCACAAATACCGCGTATTTGTCTTCACGTTTAGCCACCGAGCTGACGGGGCTATTAAGGCGGATATTGTGTTTAAAATCTTGAATGAGAGGTATTATATATTGGCTTGAGCCCCCGATTAACGTGTACCACTGGGGGCGGTTGGTAATGTTAAGCAAGCCGTGATTGTTAAAAAATTTCAGGAAAAACCCGAACGGGAATGTTTTGATATTAGCCAAGCTGGTAGACCAAATTGCGGCGCACATTGGCAAAATATAGTTATAGGTAAAGGTGTTGCTGAACTTATGCTCGTGAATAAACTCGTATAGGCTTTGCTGTCCGTGATCCCTTTGCTGGGTTGATTCAGCCTTGCATAACTTGTTGAAACGCACGATATCTCGAACCATACGTATAAACTTAGGCCGGAAAATGTTACGCCTTTGAGCAAACAGACTGTTCAGTGTATTACCGTTGTATTCCAAATCTTCCGCCACATTTTTCACACTGAAACTCATTTCTGTGGGTTGTGATTTAACCTGTAATTGATCCATCAATTTGATGAAATTTGGATAGGTCCAATCATTAAATACAATGAAGCCAGTGTCGATTGAGTAGGCCTTGCCGTCAACTTCAACGTCCTTGGTTGCGGTGTGACCACCTATGTAATCACTGGCTTCATACAAGGTTATGTCGTGATTTTTATGCAGTAAATAAGCGCAGGTCAAGCCTGATATGCCGCTACCAATGATGGCAATTCGTTTGCCCATTTAGTGTTTATCCTGTTGTTTTGTTTTCATTTTTTTACACAGCGCCACCTGCAATGAACTAGGCATTCGCGTGAGTGTACGCAAGATTATGCTAAAAAAAGTCGGAAAATAAATACTCGTGGTTTTTCTGTTTATGCCGGTCATTAGCCCATCTACCGCTCGTTCGACACTGATTTTCATGGGCATGGAAAAATCGTTTTTGGCGGTAAGAGGCGTATTAACAAAACCAGGAGAGACGCTTTGCACAATAATTCCTTGGGAGGCTAAATCGACCTCCATCGTTTTACAAAAATAATGCAGGGCCGCTTTGCTCGCGCCATAGGCTTGGCTTTTGGTAAAGGGTAACAATCTGGCCATGCTATCAACAATCAGCACCTGATTACCTGCCCGTAGATTAGGTAATATGGCAGCAAAACAGTTAACTACGCCAAAAAAATTAGCGGCAAATACGCGTTCAAACATCTGTGTTTCAAATTGTTCTACCTGCACGTATTCACATATGCCGGCATTTAATACATAGATGTCCGCCGCTTGATTTTCGAGGCTCTTCCGGCATTGCTGTTCATCACTGACATCGAAAGCCAGGGTGTTGACGTTTTTTAACCTATCAAGTTGGACTAATTTTTGCGGGTTGCGGCCACAAGCCGTCACCCTAAAGCCGTCTGCGGATGCACGTTTAACCAAACATTCCCCTATGCCTGAGGTCGCACCGGTGACCAGTATATGTTTCATCCAGCAAGTTTCCTTTTTAGATAGCGCACCACCCAACCTATTAAGGGCAGGTGTTCGTAAACCATACTACCCAGATCGTAATAATCATGCTGGTAAACTATCTTGTTGTTTTTTACCAGGATACGGCTCATACCTTGCACCAGTAGGGGACTGCCAGCATTTAGTTTTGGGTGGGAGAAGTTCATTTGCCAACTAACAAAAAGCCTATCGTCAACTTGGCTAATATCGTCAATAATAAAACCACATGAGCCAGTATTGCTTAACAGACTGGCAAAATACTGTTTCAATGCCGGTAACCCCCTATAAGTGGACACCGGATCGATCAACGTTATATCGTCGTGATATAGCTTGGATAGCTGTTTAACGGAGTCTTTATCCAGATGTTGATAAAATTCAACAAAATCTTTTATCACAGTCATGTTTAGATCTTTTTCAGTTTTGATAATTTATATCCCAACTTTTAGTACCTGTGGAAGATAATTTAAGATCAATCTTTACTGCGTAAAATGATTTCGATCTAAATTGTTGGGCACACGTAAAGAGAATATCCTGAGCAAGAGTAAAGTTGATTTGAACTACACGCCTTTTAGTACTCCACTGTTTCCACTGTCGGCGCATATCCTGCCTGAAGGCAAGATGTTGCTTAGGATATTTGAACCCCGTTACCTGACGATGGTAAAAGAGGCTTGTGCCTCTGGACAAGGTTTTGGCATTTGTATGTTAAACCCCCAGGGTAATGAACATCTAAATAAACACATTTACCCCATTGCTACCTATGTCAAGGTCATCGATTTTGACTTGCTGCATGATGGTTTGTTGGGTATCACGGTGGAAGGTCAAAGATGCTTCAGGATCAATAAGATCCAGACTAAACAGGACGGCTTGCGCACCGGAGATTGCCAGTGGCTGGATACCTGGGAAACAACAGATTTGCAACCAGATATCGGTCCATTGGTTACCAACCTGCAGGATATTTTTGCCAAGTATTCGGAGTTGCGAGATTTGTATCATCAGCCTAAATTTTATGACCCTATATGGGTTATCTATCGGTGGTTGGAGCTTATACCTGTGTCTGCTCAGCAGAAGCAGACCTTTATTGATCAACTGGACTATGGGCAAGCGTTGAAATTTCTGACACACTTAATAGAATGATCCTTTACGTTTAATTATCAGTATCAGTTAACATCCCAACAGATGGTGACAGTGATGCTCGTCGGAATACCTTTGCAAGCTAAATACACAAGCCAGGTTGCGCCCAAGGAATGTGCAGACGAAATGTCAGCGTGTTTAGCGCTAATTGGATCCCAGCGTAGTAAGCGGGCTTTTTCAGTGGTGTTTAATTATTTTGCCCCGCGTTTGCGCTCATTCGCTTTAAAACAAATGGGTAACGAAGCATTAGCCATGGAGCTGGTGCAAGATACTATGTCAAATGTGTGGCAAAAGTCCCACTTGTTTGACCCAGAAAAGGGTGCCCCTTCTACCTGGATTTTTACCATAGCCCGCAACATTCGTTTTGATATGTTACGCAAACAGCGTAATCGTAAAGAGGATATTTGCGCCGATGATTTATGGCCTGTGCTGTGCGAACAAACTTCCAATCCTAATGATATAGCCTTAGACGACCAAATTATGTTGCAACAATTAAGTCACCTGTTTGAGAAATTACCCCACAAACAGCGTGTAGTGATTGAAGCTATCTATATTCAAGGCAAATCCCAACAAGAAGTGGCTGACCAGATGTCAGTTCCCCTTGGAACCATAAAATCCCGCATTAGATTGGCTTTGCAGCGTTTAAAAGAGATATTGAAAGATAATGATTAACTTCCACCCTGATGCGGGGCAAATAACAGACTTTGCTGCTGGAAATTGTGCCGCCAATGTGGCATTAATACTTTCGGCGCATATTGATATGTGTCCGCGCTGCCAAAGTCTTTGTATGCAAGCTGAGGAAGAGCTGGCAAAAGAGGTGTTTTCAGTACCGGCAACGTTAAGTGATGATTTTGCCAATATGATGTTAGACATTACCCAAACTCCCTTGGCTGAGCCTAACCAGATTGTAGCGCCGGCAGGTGTACTGGAGCTGGATGGACGTTTTTTTCAGCTGCCACGGGCACTTCACCGCTATACCCAAAAAACCGGCAATTGGTCCCGTTTACTAGGTAAACTTTGGCAAGCTCCCGTCGATATTGGGGGGATAGGCCAAGCTACTTTTATTTACATGGAAAAAGGCGGGCGGGTACCCGAACATACCCACCGCGGTACTGAATTTACCTTGGTAATTGACGGCAAGTTCAGTGATGGATTGGCAGATTATGCTGTGGGAGATTTGACGCGCATGGATAGTCAAAATACACATATGCCCTATTCTAATTCAGATGATGGTTGTTTAGTCTTTGCTATCCTGGATAAACCGCTGCATTTCACCTCGGGTATTGCCCGCTTACTTAATCCCTTTAGCCACTTATTTTTTAAATAACAATAATAAACAGTCATAAAAAAACGCGCAATTTGCGCGTTTTTTATGCCCGGGGCGAGCGATTTTAGCTAATAAAGCTGCTATCGGGATAATTTAACTTTAATGTTTTCATGACGTTATCTTTCAGTTCATCCAATTTTAGTTGACTGTAACACTCAACCATTATTTCCAGCGCCTCTTGCACATGACCCGTGTCCGGATAATATTCAATCACATAACGTCCTCTATTGGCGGCTGCAACATAGGCCTCACGGCGCATATAAAAACGCGCGATGGCAATTTCATATTTGGCTAGGCGATTCTTAATATGCAACATACGTTTCTGTGCATCGGCTGCGTATTTACTCTCTGGGTATTTTTCAATTAAGCGGCGGAAATCTTCAAAGGCTTCCCGAGATTTACTGGGATCGCGATCCGAACGGTCGATGCCGACCAATTCTTGAAATAAATTAGTGTCTGACTCCATATTGGTTAACCCGCGCATGTAGAGTGCATAATCAACGTCTGCATGGTTTGGGTTGAGGCGAGTGAACCTGTCGATGGTCGATATAGCCTCATCGGCTTTGCCTGACTTGTAATAGCTGTAAATTAAATCAAGCTGCACTTGGTGAGACAAAGGGCCAAACGGATAGCGGGAATCTAAGGCACTTAGGGTTGCCGTCGCTGCGTTGAAATTCCCAATCTCCATTTTTTGTTTTGCATCGTCATAGAGGGATTGAGCGCTACGATTGCTGGCCACTAATTCGTCTTCATCCGGGGATGAGGAACATGCACTAATTGTGATGATTGCTGCTGCGAGAAAAACTTTGGATAACGATAATTTTCTAATCATATTGCTCTTATTTGCTGTTATTTATGCGTGCGAAACACGGTATGCGATTCATTACGTTAAAAATCCGCTAGAATAGGGTTTTATTGAACCGATAACTGTCGCGTATTCTAACCTAGCGTATTGGGCTATGCACATATAAATCGTTCCGAAACACTATTAGGGTCTTCTTTGCATGTCTAGCAGCTATGAAAAAATACAACTACAGGCAGTGGTGCCGCACACGTTATTAGGTAAACGATTAGATCAAGCTTTGGCGGAAATGTTCCCCGATTATTCACGTTCTCGACTAAAAGAATGGATATTAGCTGATCAAGTCGCGGTGGACGGCCAAGTTGTGAACAAACCAAGAGAAAAATTGCTTGGGGAGGAGCTGATTGAAATTGATGCAACTATTGAAATTCAGGCTCAGCACCAAGCCCAAACTATCGATCTGAATATCGTATACGAAGATGAGCATATTCTGGTTATCAACAAGCCTGCTAACTTAGTGGTGCACCCGGGCGCCGGTAATGCAGATGGTACAGTGCTGAATGCCTTATTAAGCCATGCGCCAAGCATTGCCATGGTACCCAGGGCAGGAATAGTCCATCGTTTGGACAAAGATACCACTGGTCTTATGGTTATAGCCAAGACCATTACCGCGCAAACACACTTAGTTGAAAAGCTTCAGGCTCGTAACATCAGCCGTGAGTATGAAGCCGTGGTATATGGCACTATGGTGGCAGGCGGCAGCGTAGATGAACCCATTGGGCGTCACCCGACTAAGCGCACCAATATGGCTGTGGTGCAATCTGGCAAACCCGCATTGACCCATTACCGAGTCAAAGAGAAATTTCGCGCCCATACCCATCTGCGCTTGAAACTGGAATCTGGACGTACCCACCAAATACGTGTGCACATGTCACATTTACGTTTCCCCTTGGTGGGAGATCAGGCCTACGGTGGTCGCCCCCGTCTACCCAAAGCGGCTAGTGATGAGATGATTGAAACTATACGCGGATTTCGCCGTCAAGCATTACATGCCATACAGCTAGAACTGGAACATCCGGTGACGGGTGAATGGATGAAATTCCAGGCGCCTCTGCCTGAGGATTTTGTGCACTTACTGCAGGTGCTCAAACAAGACACGGCACTGAATATGGATGATATGGAATAATGCATGGCCGAACCTAAATTCATAACCCCCGAATGGCCAGCTCCATTAAATGTGAAGGCATTTTGCAGCACCAGAGGTGGTGGATTTAGTCATGCACCCTATGACTCGTTGAATGTTGGGCCCCATGTGGGGGACGATCTTAACTTGGTTAATGCCAATCGTGATCTATTACCTCATACACAAAATATCATGTGGCTCAAGCAGATCCATAGTGCAACTTGTATTGAACTGACCAGTGCAAGTCGTCAAAATATGGCCGCTGACGCGGGTTACACCGCTATGCCTGGGATCATTTGTGCCGTAATGAGTGCAGACTGTTTACCTATCTTATTGTGTAATAAAAGCGGCTCCTTAGTGGCAGCCGTGCACGCGGGTTGGAAAGGATTAGCCGCAGGAGTTATCGAAAATACCTTGCAAAAGTTCGACTGTGAAAAAAGTGAAGTTTTGGCCTGGCTCGGCCCGAGTATCAGTCAGCAACACTTCGAAGTGGGAGAAAACGTGCGCAGTGCCTTGGGGAATTATTCTGGTGCGTTTAAAAGTACTAAGCACAAAGATAAATACATGGCCGATCTGTATCAAATCGCCCGAGAAAAGTTAGTCGCCACAGGGGTGCATGACGTATTCGGTGGGCAATACTGTACTTACGCTGAGCCCGAGCTATTTTTTTCTCATCGAAGAAGTACCCATCAAGGGATTATTCATACCGGCAGAATGGTATCGGGTATTTACATCAAGCCAGGGCCTAGCTTAAAACATTGATGTAGCTCAACAATTGCCGTGTCTAAAGTGAAATCCTGCTTGAATATCTGTTTGTTAGCACCCATTAATAGTTTAGTTAATACTCTATAAAATTAAGTGAGCTGCCCCATGCGTTTAGATAGTTTTACTAGCAAATTTCAACTAGCCATTTCAGATGCCCAGTCATTAGCACTTGGCCGTGACCATCAATATATTGAACCTGTGCATTTAATGACTGCGCTGCTTAACCAGCAGGGGGGGTCAGTTCGCTCATTATTCGATCATGGCAAAATGAACGTTAATGCCTTGCGCTCTGCTTTGGCTAAGGCAGTAGACCAACTACCGCGAGTTGAAGGGGTTGGTGGTGATGTGCAAATGGGCAAGGATACCATCACCTTGCTGAATCTGAGTGACAAGATCGCGCAAAAACGTAAAGATCAATACATCACCTCGGAAATATTTGTACTGGCTGCTTTGCAGGACAAAGGCAAGTTAGGAGATATGTTACGTCAGACGGGAGCGACTGAAGACAAGCTTGAACAAGCTATTGAATCTATGCGGGGTGGGCAAAAAGTTACGGATCCTAACGCTGAAGATGTGCGCCAAGCTTTGGAGAAATTTACCACGGATCTTACCGAGCGCGCCGAACAGGGCAAACTCGATCCGGTTATTGGCCGTGATGATGAAATTCGTCGTACTATTCAGGTTCTGCAGCGTAGAACCAAAAACAATCCGGTGTTAATAGGTGAGCCAGGCGTGGGCAAAACCGCGATTGCCGAAGGGTTGGCGCAACGTATTATAAATTCTGAAGTGCCCGAAGGGCTCAAAAATAAGCGCGTATTGTCTCTGGATATGGGGGCGCTGGTGGCCGGCGCTAAATACCGGGGAGAATTTGAGGAGCGTCTTAAAGCGGTACTTAACGAGTTGGCAAAAGAAGAAGGCCGGGTCATTCTGTTTATTGATGAGCTGCACACCATGGTAGGGGCCGGAAAAGGCGAGGGGGCAATGGATGCAGGTAATATGCTCAAACCAGCCCTGGCGCGAGGCGAATTGCATTGTGTGGGTGCCACTACACTGAATGAATATCGGCAGTTTATTGAAAAAGATGCAGCCCTGGAGCGTCGCTTCCAAAAAATACTGGTGGAAGAGCCAAGTGTTGAGGATACCATCGCCATATTAAGAGGCTTGAAAGAACGCTACGAGTTACATCATTCGGTTCAAATAACCGATCCGGCCATAGTGGCCGCCGCCTCGTTATCCCATAGGTACATCAGCGATCGCCAACTGCCCGATAAAGCCATAGATTTAATTGATGAAGCCGCATCCAGTATTCGCATGCAGATGGATTCCAAACCGGAAGACATGGACAGGCTAGAGCGACGCATTATTCAGTTAAAACTTGAAGAACAAGCCTTGGCCAAAGAAAAGGATGAAGCCAGCCACAAACGACTTGAGTTAATTGAGCTGGAGCGTGAACAAGCGGAACATAAATTTTCTGAGTTTGAAACCATCTGGAAATCTGAAAAACAGGCCATGCAGGGTACCCAGAATATCCGGGCAGATTTAGAACAGGCCAAACTGGATTTAGAAATTGCCCGTCGTGCATCGGATCTAAGTCGCATGTCGGAATTGCAGTATGGCCGTATTCCTGAGCTGGAAAGCAAATTGGAGCTTGCCTCGGAGTCCGAATCCAAAACAACGGAAAATCAGCTGCTTAAAAGTCGTGTCACCGAAAACGAGATTGCCGATGTATTGTCGCGCTGGACCGGGATCCCGGTGTCTAAAATGCTTGAGGGCGAAAAAGCGAAACTGTTGGGCATGGAGAGTGCCTTACACCAACGGGTGATCGGTCAGGGTGAAGCGGTCAACGCGGTTTCCAATGCGATCCGCCGTTCCAGAGCAGGTTTGTCGGATCCTGACCGTCCCATTGGCTCTTTCTTGTTTTTGGGCCCTACAGGGGTGGGTAAAACCGAACTGTGTAAGACTTTGGCGAATTTTTTATTTGATACCGAAGATTCCATGATACGCATAGATATGTCCGAGTTTATGGAAAAACATTCAGTTTCCCGTTTAGTGGGGGCACCCCCAGGTTACGTGGGATATGAAGAGGGTGGCTATTTGACTGAAGCGGTGCGCCGTAAACCCTATTCGGTGATTTTACTGGATGAAATTGAAAAAGCTCATCCAGACGTGTTCAATATTTTGCTGCAAGTGTTAGATGCCGGCCGGCTAACGGATGGCCAAGGGCGCACGGTGGATTTTAAAAATACCGTTATTATCATGACCTCGAATTTGGGCTCAGACATCATTCAGGAGCGACATAAAGAGAATAATTATGAGCAAATGAAAAACATGGTACTAGAAGTACTTAACGATCATTTCAGACCTGAGTTTCTCAATCGAGTAGACGAAACCGTGGTGTTTCATCCATTAGGCGTAGAGCAAATTACCGCGATTGCCAAGATACAGTTACAGTTCCTACATAACCGTTTGGAGGCCAAAGGTATTGCACTTGAGGTGACCGACGCGGCGCTACACAAGCTGGCTGAGGCAGGTTTTGATCCTGTGTACGGCGCGAGACCCTTGAAGCGTGTAATTCAAACCGAGATCGAAAATCCCCTGGCTCAGAGGATATTGTCTGGTGACTTGCTCACCGATGGAACGGTGCGCATAGATGCGAATGAACAAGGGATAATCATTCAATAATTGGCAATGGTTAAACCAATAGCGGCAAGTTCATCGGACTTGCCGCTATTGTCATTTAAAGCGTCGATAATAACTGTTCGGCTTCAGGCCTTTCATTAAATGCGACCTTTGATGCTAAGGCATGTTGCAATTCTTCTGTAGCTTCAGGAGTACGTCCTAATTTATCTAGGGTGTAGGCAATATGGTAGCGAATTGCGGGGTTATTAGAATTAGTCGCATATGCCTGACGTAACGACACTAAACCATCCTCAAAGCGTTCCAATTTGACTAATATCCACCCATGAGTATCTAATACCGCAGGTACAGTACTAGCATTGGCAACCGCCTTCTTAGCGTAACTTAAAGCAGTGGTTAAATCTTCAGTCATATAGATATTGGCGAGATTGTTTAAAATCGAATAGTCATCGTTCAATTTATCTTTTTCGACCAATTTTAAATAATGCGATTTAGCCTCTTGCCACTTGTTTTGGTTCATCAAATGGTCAGCTAGTACTTTTCTTCGCCAGTTATTAGTCGGTTGTTCTTCTACTAAACGGATAACCAAAGCCGAGAACTCTGGCTCTTTGACTCCTCTGCGCGCAAGTTCGTACAGTCGAGTTAACGGAAGTTGATAGTCATTCTCTAATTTAATTGCTTGAGTATAAGAGTTATGCGCTTGAACAAATTCTTGCCGAGCTAAAGCTATATCGCCTTTTAATAAAAAAATACTGGGATTTTCGCCGTATTGTTTTTCCAATTTATCCGCCACTTCCTGGGCTACATCGTTTTGATTTAGCTGCAAGTTCAATCTAGCGTATTCCAAATTAAGTAATAAATGCTGCGGTAAATATGTAAGCGCTTTGAGTAATGTATTATTAGCGCCCTCATAGTCACTGACACTTTGCTGCATTGAGCTTAGGCGAAATAATTTTTGCGGATTTTCCAGCCACATATTGTACAATTTTGCTAACTGTAATTTGGCTTCATCAATGTCCCTGTTGGCAATCAATACTTCAGCTTTTTTGATCGAAAATTCAGGCTCAAAGGGAAAATCTTTGACTAATTTATTAACCAGACGCAGTGCCACATCAGCTTGTTGGTTCTTCAAGTAAATATCGAGTAAAAGTAGTTGGGCACTTCTATTTCGTGATTCAAGTATGACTAAGGTTTCAAGTCTGGTAATAGCTGGAATGAAATCATTGTCCTCAGCTTCGACTATTGCCAGCTGTAATTGCGATGCGCTATGACTCGGTTGTTCTGCAACCAATGTATTTAATAGCGTTTTAGCCTGGGAAAAGCGAACTGTATTTTTCAATAACATCGCTTGGTTGAATCGACCTGCAAAATGAGTAGGTGAAATTGCAAATACATTGTCAAGTGATTGTTGCGCTTCATCATATCTACCTAACCTTAGTAAAGCCGCCGCCTTGAGGTTCCAGTAATCCACGTTACGATCATTATTATCAGTGAGTATATCGGCGGTTTTTAATGCATCTTCAAAGCGGCCATTTTGGATATATAGAAAACCCCGGGCCATCAGAAATGCACCATTGTTGGGATCTTTTTGGTTACTTTTTTCAATTAGGCTGATTGCCTCGTCTAATTTCCCCCGCGCAACTAGTGCTTTTGACGACATTAAAATCACCTTCATATTATCAGGGTATATCCCTCGAAGAGTTGATAACCAGTAATCAGCTTTGAAATCTTTGTCATTTCTTAAATATAAATCAGCAAGCTTTAATGCAACGTCCAAATGATCGGTTAACTGTTCTTCTACGCGCTCCAATATGTGCATGGCCGCATCATTTTGGCCCATAGCAATATATATTTCCGCTAACATCGCTACGGCATTAATGTCGCCACGGTTCCTCTCAACATATTTGGCTAAACTTAATCTGGCCAACTCAAAGTTACCTTGAACATATTCGGTCATGCCTTTGACGAACAGTAAGGAATCTTGTTTGTCATATTGCTCATCGGTGACTAAGGTTAACTTGTTACTCAAATTGTCCAAAATATTATTGGCCAATTCACCTTGTTCATCTTTAGATAATATCCAACTGCTTAGTAGCATGGCAAATGGGTCATCGGGTGTTTGGGCGATAATCTCCTCGGCGATGGTTTTTGCTTCGTCTATTTGATCGTTGGAAATTAAAGCATAGGCTAAGGAACGTCTGACGACAGGGTCGTCTGCTTCGATTCTTAATGCGATGCGATAGGCGTCTATCGCAGCTGACAGGTCTTTATTAGCCTCAGCAATCTTCCCTTTTAGGTGCCAGGTTCGATGGTCGTTGGGGGCTATTTTCAAAGACTTGATACTTTGCCTTTCTGCACTGGCTAACTTATTATCACTTAAATCCATATAAGCTAGGCTATTAATGGCTCTGGTATTATTCGGAGACAGATTTAATGCCGCATCGTATTCTGCTCTGGCTTGGTCAGGTTTACTCAAGTTACTGTAAGCTGTAGCTGATAGCATTTTCCATTCAAAGTTACTTGCATCTGTGAGCTTAAAGCCTTTACCTAAATCGATTACGTCTTGATATTGCTGATTGAAAGTTAATACATTTCCTAACGGCAATAATACTAAATTCATATCAATTTTATATTCAATTGCTTGTCTGAAAACTTTAATTGCCTCGTCATAATAGCCATTTCGAGTTAATAACTTGCCCATAAGCAATTTGGCCGGCAAGTTTTTTGGATTGGCTTGTAACGCATTTTTCAGGTAAATATAGGAGGCATCATATTGTTGTTGTTGATAGGCTTGTAAGGCAGATTCATAAAAACGATCGGCAGCCTGAGTCTGAAAAGTGCATAAATAAATCAAGCAAGATAAAGTCACTGCTTTTAATCGAAATGTCATAATGTAAGCCTTATATATCATGCCTACTCTATCTGAGTGCATGCCGGAAATCGCTGGATAACCTACTAATGGTGTAATTAAATGAAATCTGCTAATAACTCAATTTTATTTTTAGATTAAAAAAAAGAAATGGGTATCCATCTCTTTTTTTAATCATTTTATAGGGTTATGTTTACGATTGTTTTCTTCTTCGAGCAAACAAACCTATTGAACCTAACAACATTAAACCTAAAGTCGCTGGGGCTGAAACTTCGCTCGGCGGATTCTCCGTGCTAGTTATCCCTTTAAGCTGCCTGATTTTGAAAGCATCGTCATTGCTATCTATACGGCTGTCAGTAGCGGCACCGAAAACACTGTTATAGGCGCCAACTAACCAATATTGAGATGTTACATTACCCTCATTAACAGAATAATAACTGTCAGTTACCCCGCCATTATATTGGCCCACAGTAAGCCAATTACCTGAATTTTTTTGATTAGCCCAAGTACTCCCATTGAGGTTGTTACCTGAGAAACTGCCACCGCCATTGAATGCCAATAAGGTAAAGTCACCGTCTTGTACCCAACCAAAATCAATTCCTGTCAGTGCAATTGAAGTGTCAAAACTCACTAGCGCCATATCGTAGTCCACGTACCCGGCATTCCCTTGGTTATCGAACGCGTGCCCTGGATAATCTCCGCTACCCTCATCTGAGTTAACTGCGCCCCAGCCGTTACTATTTCCCCAATAATACATTTGTGCTTGATCTATATATGGGTCTTTATCATCAGGATCTGCCCCATCATTACCTTGGGTATCTGACCAGGCACTCAAATCAGCTGTTATCGAGTCACTGCCGTTGGTATCGGTAACTGAAAAATTGCTCGTAGGGCAATTGTTAGAACATGTTTGCACGCTATTATTAGTACTTCCTGGTCTTAAATCCCATTGCCAGGTGGTGGTACTGGCGCTAGCGTTGCCTGCGATTAGGAGCAATATCGTTATAGTTAAACTGCTAAACAGTATTATTTTCTTCATTTTTTATCCATTATTGTGAAAATGTTGTGCGTTTTGATGTTTGCCAACCATTTTAGGCAATATTCGAGCCTTTTGTATTTTTATTTAATAATCAAATGGTTGTAATTGTTTTTGTAAAATAAACCCATTGATTGTAAAAATTACTGACACTCTCATGGCTGCACCGTCTCTTTTCTTGTAGTCAGTTTAAACTTAACTAAGAGGACAGACTATATGTGCAGTTTTACCTAGGTATAAACGCAAATACCGTCGTAATTATTGCTACCAGACATTTGCTGTGGTGACGCAAATCATCAGTTTATGATATCTTTACGCCCTTACTATATTAGAGGGACAGTAATGTCGGAATCCAAGCGTAAAGGCATTTATCTTTTGCCAAACTTATTAACCACTGCGGGTCTGTTTTCTGGCTTTTATGCGGTTGTTGCTTCTATGAACGGCCACTTTGAAGCCGCTGCCGTGGCGATATTTATCGCCATGATCTTTGATGGACTCGATGGCCGAGTGGCAAGGATGACCAATACCCAAAGTGAATTTGGTGCCGAATATGATTCGATGGCAGATATGGTCTCTTTTGGTGTGGCACCGGCATTGGTAGCGTATAATTGGGGACTCAGCGGCCTCGGTAAAATTGGTTGGTTAGCTGCCTTCATATATGTAGCTGGCGCTGCCCTGCGGCTTGCCCGCTTCAATACCCAGATTGGCGTGGCCGACAAGCGCTATTTTCAAGGTTTAGCTAGCCCGGCGGCTGCAGCTTTAGTGGCCGGTTTGGTCTGGGTTGGTGGTGAGTATGATATTGATGGCAACGATTACAGTGTAATAGTGGCTATCGTGACAAGTTTGGCGGGTATGTTAATGGTCAGTAATTTCAAATATAACTCGTTTAAAGAAGTTGATTGGCACGGTAAAGTGCCCTTCGTTGCCTTACTAATAATTATGTTGGTGTTTGTGGTCGTGGCCACTGAGCCTGCATTAGTCTTATTTGTGGTGTTCGCCTTATACGCATTGGCCGGGCCTATTAATACCTTTAGAAGTGTGGACAAGGTCAAGTTAGAACACGTAGTAGGGGATGCGGATGAAAGTGATGCAGATTTCGCCAAATCTGAAAGCGAAGACAATACAGACCCCGATAAACCCAAGGACTGACTAGACACTCTATTAAGATGTTAAGCCGGGCCTGGATTTCTGATCCAGGCCCGGTTTTGCTTAAAGCGTATGTGAAATCTTGTGGGCATCGTTTTGACAAAAAAATGCGCCGCAATAATACCTTCAAGTGTCAGTATATTTTACACATTAAACTTGCGTTTTTAACTTTTGCTTTTAATTATTTGATTTATATTTAGTTTTTTTTCAGGTTTAATTTTTGCATAATTTGTCTCAGGTTGAGCGAAAGACGATTCAGCC
The DNA here is from genome assembly GCF_058068185.1 of Paraglaciecola sp. IT1134. Taxonomy (NCBI): domain Bacteria; kingdom Pseudomonadati; phylum Pseudomonadota; class Gammaproteobacteria; order Alteromonadales; family Alteromonadaceae; genus Paraglaciecola; species Paraglaciecola sp. IT1134. The sequence goes on from NZ_CM176486.1 coordinate 1,503,799, forward strand.
ACTAAACTAAAAAATAATAAGGTATGGGACATGAAATATTTGAAAAAAATCGCTGTGGTAGCGACGTTAGTTTTCGCAAGCTTCGGATTTACCTCTATATCGGCCAATGCCGCAGTCATTTTCCAAGATGTTTTTATTGATATCGACGTCGCTGACGATAGCAATGTATGGGGGATCACCGAAGCTGACAGTGGATTGTTCGGAACACTAAGATATTCTCCGGGTTTAGTCTTAGGTGGTGGTATTATCACCCCTGAAGATGACCCTTATTTTACTTTTAGTTTTGCCTTAGCAGGGTTAGCTTTTTCCGCGATGGATGATTTTGGTTTTGGTTTTGGTGGCCCTTTTGCATTTACAGATGAATTCGATTTCTTCTCTGGTGTTGTTGGGATAGATTTTTCTAATAATGAAGAGACTGTTTTAATTAATTTTGATGTATTCGAAGTTTACGATTCTTTCTCCGATATTGACCCATCCGTAGTTGGATTTTTATCCTTCGGTGAGACTACACTCGTATCAGAGCCTTCAGTGTTAATCTTGATGTTGGGTGGTTTGGTTTTAGTAACACGTAGAAAATTCACTGCTTAATTCATTTTTTTGAAATTTTAAAAAAGGCCTTTAAGGCCTTTTTTATTGCCTGTTCCGTGGATAAAAAGTCAGGTTATTTATGCTCTTTTATATCGTTAGAGCTTGCCGTGTTATATATAACACTCCACGGCATATACAGCGGCGGTAGGGCAAAGCGCTATTAAGTGTCAGCATTTTTAACAAGACTTGGTTGTCGCATGATCATGCGTTATTAGGGGCACTCGACTAGGTCATTCGACCGAGTCCCCCTTTTGTTCACTTATATTCAAACGATAAGGCAACACTTCTTTTCCCTGCCGAGTTCATATTTTTGCCTTGCCCCCCCGGGACAGTCGACTTGCAAAGAGCAAAAGAGCATGGATAGCAATAGGTTTATACTGCAACATATTCCAGTTGATAAACTGATGTTTGGGCTATTAACAGCTGGCTTATTCTCAAAACCGTCCCCTTAGCTCAAGTTGGATCTGCATTGCTTTCGATAAACCAAGAGAGCTTAAAACCGCAACTTCACAAGGAGGTTGTTTTTACCCTCAGCATATTTTTGGCAGTAAGTTTGACTGGCCGCTGCACTTTAAACCTTTAGCGCATTAAGGGGCAGATGAGGGGAATTGACGGGAGGTAATTTCAGTCTTATTTTCAGCATAAAAAAGGCCGTGCAATTGCACGGCCTTAAATGGTTAATAACGACTATTGAGGGGTATTGAAGTCTGCTTCCACTTCTAATACCGTCATACCGTTCTCATCACCGTTTTCATCAGTATAGATAACGCCACCTAGGTAGTCCTGACCATCTTGTAGTTTAGTCATACCCACGTAAACCCTGTTGGTTTTGCCTTCTCTGGCGATGGTACGGGTTCTAACTACCATTCTCTTTGGTGCAGATTCATCAACATTCCATACATGAAGCGGCGCGTCAACCGAATCCAGTCCTGCTAGACCCCAGCCGTGCACAAATACCAGGTAAGTTGCCGCATTAGCTATTTCTAAAGGCTGTGGATCAATCAGTAGTACTGATTCATCCGAACCACTGGCGGCACTGGCCCCTATCTGAGCACAAGTAGAAAAGGTAGGGCAAGCATAGACATATAGATCTAAATCTATCCCAGCGATAGGCATATCTTTGTCTCTAAGTGCAAACTTAGTGATGCGCGTACCTTGTGGCACATCAATCAAGAAGAAACCTAACCCCGGTTCATTGAACGTAAAGGTACTATCGGGATCTTGTGCAACCGTGTCTACTATTACATCCGAACTGTCCATACCAATGCCTGTGGCAAAAAAACGGCCGTTATAGTTGGTTTGTACCGATAAAGTCGTGCGCGTGGCGTGTTGCGTGGCAACTAACTGCACTTGATCCGGCGCCACTACTTTGGGAGGCAGTACAGGTTTGACGGCAATCGGACTACGTACCGAGTGCGAGCCGTCATCCCAAGTCAGTGAACCAAACTGCCATTGGTCAAATACAACCCCTGCACCATGATTAAATACCACTTGGTAGTAACCGTTGGTGCCTGGGGCGATAGTCATTGAATTGCTTACTTCCCAACTTTCGGAATCAAAATTGTACACTAACAATTCAGCTGCAACCCCAGTTGGTGTTTGTAAATTGGCAGTGTAAGTTGATTCACGATCACTTACATTTGTGACTACGCGTAAAACAGATTGTGGGAAGCCCAGTTCTGAAATGGCGATTGACGCAAGGTTCAGATCACTTGGATCTAAAGACCAACCAGCATTTTGCAATGCTGCGCACGCACCACCAAAGAAATCAGCATCAACAAAGTTACTTTCACCCGCTCCACAGAGGTAGGCGTAGTAATCATTAATACCGATGTCATAGACTAAACCAGGATCAACCATGGAATTAGGCACTACATGGCCTGCACCAAAATCGAAAGGGTCAGCAGGTGTGCTACCGTCTTCTTTGGTTACGTTTTGACGGGCAGAGGTCATCATTGCAGACTTCATGGCCGCAGGTGACCAGTCTGGATGAACTTCACGAATTAATGCGGCTAAACCGGTAATGTGGGGTGAAGACATAGAAGTACCACTGAGGTACTTATAAGACTCACCCATCACACCGTTGTCAATCTGGGAACCAGAGGTACCAGCAAGTATGCGTGCACCTGGGGCAGTGATATCCGGCTTAATAATATCGTCGATTGCTAAGCTAGGTCCACGTGACGAAAAGCCCGCCATTTGGTTGCCAACTTCGGTTTGTTCAATAAAGATATCCGGCCCCATATTGACAGTGATAATCTCACCATCATCGATGGAAGTTTTTAGCTCCTCACCGTCTTCGGTGCTGATCATGACACCGGCAATGTCATAGGATCCGTTACCACCCAGGCCAGTTATCGGGCGTCCGTCACTATATACTATGACTGCAGACGCGCCTGCCAACTCAGCCCGTTCTACTTTTTCGGTGAAGTTACATATACCTCGCTTAATAAGCGCAATGTTACCTGCAATTTCAGCGGCATTATCAAGTGGTGCGCTGCCACCATCAAAACAACCTAGCAAAGGCTGTGCAATTACCAGTTCCCCTTCTATGCTGCCAGTTAGAGCCAATGCTTTTGTAATATTACCTTCTGCAAAGCCGATGGCTTCTTCTGGATCTCTTGAGGTAACTTTTAATACATTAATTAAGCTCGTGCCATCGTAAGTTGATGCACCTACTGTGGTTACCCAAGGAACGTTGTGAGCGACAGTTTCTGGGTCTGGGCCACTATTGCCGGCAGAGTTTGCCGAAAATACCCCGCCTTTAGCGGCGTTAAAAAACGCAATGTGCACCGGATCGGTGGAGGAGGTGGTGCTACCGCTTATTGAAAAGTTAATTACATCTACACCGTCAGCTACTGCGGCGTCGATTGCCGCCACAGAATCTACAGTTGAACATCCACTATTACCATCATCTGAACCGTTCCAGCAGACTTTATAAGCGGCAACACGGGCTCTTGGTGCCATTCCTGAAAGTATACCTGTATTGACCCCAAACAGATTACCGTTAACGCCTTCATTTCCGCCTGCAGTGGTTAGTGTATGAGTACCATGTCCATCAGCATCACGTGGCGAGTCAAACTCGCCGGGTAATAAGGTATTATTCTGTACAAAGGATGCGTTAAAATAGCGCGCGCCTATTAATTTATTATTACAGCTAAAGTCCGGATCAGTACCCGTATCACAAACACCTGCCCAATCCTGACGCGTGACAGCAATGGGGTTAAAACCTGCATCTTCTAAACTTGGGTTTTCTGGCCATACACCAGAATCCACTATTCCTATGATGACGTCTTCACCTTTATTGCCATTTGTATGTAATCCCCCAGGAGCAGTTAACCCCAGAAACGATGGAGTATTGGCCGTATCCATCTTATATAGTTCTTCAGGCCATACATTAAGTACATTAGGATTGGATTTTAATTTCAATAATTGTGTTTCTGATAGTTGTGCAGCAAAACCATTAAAAGCATGTTCGTATTGATAGGTTGCTTTTGCTATACCGGCATTTGCCATTACGTTCATTCGCTGGTTTCGTAATTTCTTCCGATAAATCGTTGAGGCTGTTGAGTTTGGATTGTATTTGGCGTTTTTTAGGACACCTGCAAATCTGTCTGAGATAGTTTGACTTTGACCCATCGAGGCAGCTGGGTTTCCTTTCAGCTGAATAATATAGCGTGATTTTGCAACCACACTACTGGTACTGCCTTCAGTTAAAGTAAACTGACTGCGCTGAACTTCTGTCTGGGCTAACGCTGCTTGAACACTGAGAGTTAATAAACATGCCCCGCCGAGCACTTTAAGCTTGTTGCTAAACATATTGTTTTGATCCTTCATCTAGTTATTGTTTTTTTATTTCTAGTAGGGTGGTTTATGACCTGTTATCCGAAATGGTAAAAATCACTCCCCAACTATAATAAGCTTTAGTTGTGAAGAGCAACCCTTTCAATGATCAATAATTCCCCCCATCGCTATATAATTGAAAAATAAAGATATTTCTCAGTTCATCATTTCTAAGGGATAGTTAAGTGTTCAATTAACGGACGCTTCGCTGTTGTTCAGCAATATGTCTAATGAGGTGGTTAGTGTATCAATTGAATATAAAACAGGCAGTTGAACAATTATTTGCAAATAAGGGTTGCGCTCATCGACGGGGTGTCTATAATGCGCACCTCGCTTCGGGACAGCAGGTTAAACCGCTGAAACGACACCGGCTCAGGCAGGGGGTTCGAGACTCGTAAGAGTCAAGAGATTAGCGGGTTGCAAGGCGGTTTAGTTTGAGATTAAAATTAAATAATACCTTGACAACCAAAACGAACAACGTAATATACGCCTCCCGCTTAAGAGGGTCTTCGGACAACTTAAGCAGAAAGATTAACTAGGCGACGTCATTGAATGGCCGTCACCTTGCGCTGATGAAATCGAAGTACGGTGTTCATCGCCGCGAAACGCTCTTTAACAATTAATAACAAGACAATCTGTGTGGATACTCACTTGATGAGTGTCTACCAACAAAAATTCATGTTCGATAAATATTTAATTGAAGAGTTTGATCATGGCTCAGATTGAACGCTGGCGGCAGGCCTAACACATGCAAGTCGAACGGTAACATTTCAAAGCTTGCTTTGAAGATGACGAGTGGCGGACGGGTGAGTAATACTTAGGGATCTGCCTTTGTGTGGGGGATAACCATTGGAAACGATGGCTAATACCGCATAACGTCTTTGGACCAAAGGGGGCTTTCGGGCTCTCGCGCAAAGAGGAACCTAAGCGAGATTAGCTTGTTGGTGGGGTAAAGGCTCACCAAGGCGACGATCTCTAGCTGTTCTGAGAGGAAGATCAGCCACACTGGAACTGAGACACGGTCCAGACTCCTACGGGAGGCAGCAGTGGGGAATATTGCACAATGGGCGCAAGCCTGATGCAGCCATGCCGCGTGTGTGAAGAAGGCCTTCGGGTTGTAAAGCACTTTCAGTTGTGAGGAAAGGTTGACGGTTAATACCCGTTAGCTGTGACGTTAGCAACAGAAGAAGGACCGGCTAACTCCGTGCCAGCAGCCGCGGTAATACGGAGGGTCCGAGCGTTAATCGGAATTACTGGGCGTAAAGCGCACGCAGGCGGTTTGTTAAGCTAGATGTGAAAGCCCCGGGCTCAACCTGGGAATAGCATTTAGAACTGGCAGGCTAGAGTTTTGGAGAGGGGAGTGGAATTCCAGGTGTAGCGGTGAAATGCGTAGATATCTGGAGGAACATCAGTGGCGAAGGCGACTCCCTGGTCAATAACTGACGCTCATGTGCGAAAGTGTGGGTAGCGAACAGGATTAGATACCCTGGTAGTCCACACCGTAAACGCTGTCTACTAGCTGTTTGTGGATTTAATCCGTGAGTAGCGAAGCTAACGCGATAAGTAGACCGCCTGGGGAGTACGGCCGCAAGGTTAAAACTCAAATGAATTGACGGGGGCCCGCACAAGCGGTGGAGCATGTGGTTTAATTCGATGCAACGCGAAGAACCTTACCTACTCTTGACATACTGGAAATTTAGCAGAGATGCTTTAGTGCCTTCGGGAATCCAGATACAGGTGCTGCATGGCTGTCGTCAGCTCGTGTCGTGAGATGTTGGGTTAAGTCCCGCAACGAGCGCAACCCTTGTCCTTAGTTGCCAGCCTTAAGTTGGGCACTCTAAGGAGACTGCCGGTGACAAACCGGAGGAAGGTGGGGACGACGTCAAGTCATCATGGCCCTTACGAGTAGGGCTACACACGTGCTACAATGGTGAGTACAGAGGGAAGCGAACTTGCGAGAGTAAGCGGATCCCTTAAAGCTCATCGTAGTCCGGATCGGAGTCTGCAACTCGACTCCGTGAAGTCGGAATCGCTAGTAATCGCAAATCAGAATGTTGCGGTGAATACGTTCCCGGGCCTTGTACACACCGCCCGTCACACCATGGGAGTGGGTTGCAAAAGAAGTAGTTAGTCTAACCTTCGGGAGGACGATTACCACTTTGTGATTCATGACTGGGGTGAAGTCGTAACAAGGTAACCCTAGGGGAACCTGGGGTTGGATCACCTCCTTACTATTAGGCAGACCTTGTCAGGTCGAGTGTTCACACAGATTGTTTTGTTGTTAATAAAGAAGAACCGAGAGACTCTTTTGAGGCCCAATGGCCGATAAGAGGGGCTATAGCTCAGCTGGGAGAGCGCCTGCCTTGCACGCAGGAGGTCAGCAGTTCGATCCTGCTTAGCTCCACCAAATTGCTTGCGCAATAATAGGCTTGTAGCTCAGCTGGTTAGAGCGCACCCCTGATAAGGGTGAGGTCGGCAGTTCAAGTCTGCCCAAGCCTACCAAATTCTCGCTTGTGCTGCGTTGGATAGCGCGTCGTTTAGTGGACTAAACGTCCTCCCTATCCGCCTTGCCTAAGCAAGAGTTGTGACTCTTCGGTTTTAAGTGAGTAAGGTTAGCCTTAATCAATGTGTACTTGTTAAGTATCTATTGATTAGGGTTTTTTAAACCCTAAATGTTCTTTAACAATATGGAAAGCTGATAAAGTAATCAAAACGAAGAGAACGCTTTTAAGAGCTTACTCTATCTGATTTGAATGAATACTTGTCACGCATACAACGGCAACGCAAGTTGCACCTAACTTTGGATAAAAGGCCAAAGGGTAGGGCGAGTTATTTCGACGTGCAGACTATGATTGTTTGCTACGAGGAAATAGCGAGTTAGGTTGTTCTAGGCAAAGCCGCAGGAGGAACGAGTGAGGGAATGTACGTCTGTACATGACCGAGTGAGAGACGCCGAAGGTGAAGCATAGGGCAAGCTAAAGAAGCTATTTGGGGTTGTATGGTTAAGTGACTAAGCGTATACGGTGGATGCCTAGGCAGTTAGAGGCGATGAAGGACGTGTAAGTCTGCGAAAAGTTGTGGGGAGCCGACAAAATGCTTTGATCCACAAATATCCGAATGGGGAAACCCACCGCTTCGGCGGTATCATTAAGTGAATACATAGCTTAATGAGGCAAACGAGGGGAACTGAAACATCTAAGTACCCTTAGGAAAAGAAATCAACCGAGATTCCCCTAGTAGCGGCGAGCGAACGGGGACTAGCCCTTAAGCTGATTGTAAGTGAGTGGAACATACTGGAAAGTATGGCGATACCAGGTGATAGCCCTGTACACGAACACGAACTTTAAGTGAAAACGAGTAGGTCGGGACACGTGTTATCCTGACTGAATATGGGGGGACCATCCTCCAAGGCTAAATACTCCTAACTGACCGATAGTGAACTAGTACCGTGAGGGAAAGGCGAAAAGAACCCCTGTGAGGGGAGTGAAATAGAACCTGAAACCGTATACGTACAAGCAGTAGGAGCAGACTTGTTCTGTGACTGCGTACCTTTTGTATAATGGGTCAGCGACTTATATTTTGTAGCGAGGTTAACCGAATAGGGGAGCCGTAGCGAAAGCGAGTGTTAACTGCGCGTTTTAGTTGCAAGGTATAGACCCGAAACCCGGTGATCTAGCCATGGGCAGGTTGAAGGTTGAGTAACATCAACTGGAGGACCGAACCGACTAACGTTGAAAAGTTAGCGGATGACTTGTGGCTGGGGGTGAAAGGCCAATCAAACCGGGAGATAGCTGGTTCTCCCCGAAAGCTATTTAGGTAGCGCCTCGGACGAATACCACTGGGGGTAGAGCACTGTTAAGGCTAGGGGGTCATCCCGACTTACCAACCCTTTGCAAACTCCGAATACCAGTGAGTACTATCCGGGAGACACACGGCGGGTGCTAACGTCCGTCGTGAAGAGGGAAACAACCCAGATCGCCAGCTAAGGTCCCTAAGTTATCACTAAGTGGGAAACGATGTGGAAAGGCTAAGACAGCTAGGAGGTTGGCTTAGAAGCAGCCACCCTTTAAAGAAAGCGTAATAGCTCACTAGTCGAGTCGGTCTGCGCGGAAGATGTAACGGGGCTAAGTGATACACCGAAGCTGCGAACGCATAGCTTGCTATGCGTGGTAGGGGAGCGTTCTGTAAGCCGTTGAAGGTGTGCCGGGAGGCCTGCTGGAGGTATCAGAAGTGCGAATGCTGACATGAGTAACGATAATGGGGGTGAAAAACCCCCACGCCGGAAGACCAAGGTTTCCTGTCCCATGCTAATCAGGGCAGGGTAAGTCGGCCCCTAAGGCGAGGCAGAAATGCGTAGTCGATGGGAAACGGATTAATATTTCCGTACTGTTAATATCAGTGAAGGGGGGACGGAGAAAGTTATGCAAGCCTGGCGTTGGTAGTCCAGGTGAAAGTGCGTAGGGCGTTGGTTTAGGTAAATCCGGACCGACATATAACCTGAGACACGAGACGAGACACCACGGTGTTGAAGTTGCAAATACTATGCTTCCAGGAAAAGCCTCTAAACTTATGATATTAATAACCGTACCCCAAACCGACACAGGTGGTCAGGTAGAGAATACTAAGGCGCTTGAGAGAACTCGGGTGAAGGAACTCGGCAAAATCGTACCGTAACTTCGGGAGAAGGTACGCCGCTGTTTGTGATGAGACTTGCTCTCTAAGCGAATGGCGGCCGCAGTGAAATGGTGGCTGGGACTGTTTATTAAAAACACAGCACTGTGCTAAATCGAAAGATGACGTATACGGTGTGACACCTGCCCGGTGCCGGAAGGTTAATTGATGGGGTTATCTTCGGAGAAGCTCTTGATCGAAGCCCCGGTAAACGGCGGCCGTAACTATAACGGTCCTAAGGTAGCGAAATTCCTTGTCGGGTAAGTTCCGACCTGCACGAATGGTGTAACCATGGCCACGCTGTCTCCACCCGAGACTCAGTGAAATTGAAATCGCAGTGAAGATGCTGTGTACCCGCACCTAGACGGAAAGACCCCGTGAACCTTTACTATAGCTTGGCACTGAACATTGACCCTACATGTGTAGGATAGGTGGGAGACTTTGAAGCGTTGTCGCCAGATGACGTGGAGTCTACCTTGAAATACCACCCTTGTACGTTTGATGTTCTAACGTTGGCCCCTTATCGGGGTTGCGGACAGTGCCTGGTGGGTAGTTTGACTGGGGCGGTCTCCTCCCAAAGAGTAACGGAGGAGCACGAAGGTTGGCTAATCCTGGTCGGACATCAGGAGGTTAGTGCAATGGCATAAGCCAGCTTAACTGCGAGACAGACACGTCGAGCAGGTACGAAAGTAGGTCATAGTGATCCGGTGGTTCTGAATGGAAGGGCCATCGCTCAACGGATAAAAGGTACTCCGGGGATAACAGGCTGATACCGCCCAAGAGTTCATATCGACGGCGGTGTTTGGCACCTCGATGTCGGCTCATCACATCCTGGGGCTGAAGTCGGTCCCAAGGGTATGGCTGTTCGCCATTTAAAGTGGTACGCGAGCTGGGTTTAGAACGTCGTGAGACAGTTCGGTCCCTATCTGGTGTGGGCGTTGGATGATTGAGGGGAGCTGCTCCTAGTACGAGAGGACCGGAGTGGACGAACCGCTGGTGTTCGGGTTGTCATGCCAATGGCATTGCCCGGTAGCTACGTTCGGAATCGATAACCGCTGAAAGCATCTAAGCGGGAAGCGAGCCCCAAGATGAGTCATCCCTGGCAATTTAATTGTCCTAAAGGGTTGTTGAAGACTACGACGTTGATAGGCAGGGTGTGGAAGCGTTGTAAGGCGTTGAGCTAACCTGTACTAATTGCCCGTGAGGCTTAACCATACAACGCCCAAATAGCTTTTTATAAACGCGCTATCGCGCTGTCGTGATAATATGCTTAAGCGCAGGGGTACCCTGCTGACATATTATCTACTCGCTAAAGTAAAAGCGCAGCGACGGTCAAGTGTGTAAATAATAGTAGACGTGTATGAATGACAAGTATTATTAATCGACAGAGTAAGACTAAACGTTTTTTAGCATTGATTACCTCAGCTTTTACATATTGATTTATGCAAGATGAACACGACACGTCATATAGACAGGTCGACTCACCTTGCGTTAATTCATCGCACACAACGCGACTGAATTAACACTTAAAAGTTTAAAGCAGGATGAAGACGACACGTCACTTAGACAGTTTGACTCACCTTGCGCTAATTTACCGCAAAAAGACGCGGATAAATCAGCACGTTTTTTGTCTGGCAGCCATAGCGATACGGCCCCACCTGATCCCATTCCGAACTCAGAAGTGAAACGTATTAGCGGCGATGGTAGTATGGGGTCTCCCCATGCGAGAGTAGCACACTGCCAGACTCCCATTTAAGAAAAAAGACTGCCTTCATCGGCGGTCTTTTTTTGTATCAGGGGTACTGATAATATCAGTGTTTCTATCAATCCTGTATCAGGCAATCTTTATTCTTAATAGCAGGTGGTGTGCTAATCCTGCGGTCGTCCGTCGCTAAGCGGACCCCCAGCCTCTCGCAGAGCTCGAGTCGTTCAGCCGGTTACGCTTCTTCGAAGCTAAAAGCCAACCGTCCTCACCCCCATGCGAGAGTAGCACACTGCCAGACTCCCATTACACGAAAAAGCCCCAACCAGAATACGGTTGGGGCTTTTTTCGTATAAGCGCATTCGCGCACGTGCAAATCCACATGAAAGACCTAATCCATCGGGTAAGGTTTACCTTTAGGTTTTTTGCGTTGACGACAGAGTAACAACCCACCCATGGCGTGTATATCTTCGCATTGTATAAATGAATACGTATGTAGTTCATTGCGGTTTGTTAACATTTAGTTAACATGGGGACTGTGAATTATACTGCGATTGGAATGAATACGTGAAACTTAAAATTGTAACTAACTCGGTGTTACTCATCGGGATCTTTTTTTTATCCGGGCTTAGTCAAGCTGCCGTTAATTTAAATAATCTGGGTGCGAATTATAGTATTGATCAACAACAGATCAATTTTCGTCTTTACTCATCCAGGGCAACTAAAATCGAACTTTATCTGTATGACCAAAGTTCGGGGGTAGGGGAAATATCTCATCACCCTTTGAGCAAAAATGCACAAAATATTTGGACGGTATCTCTGCAGACTAGCGAGTTAGATAGCCGTTTAAGTGGTGCTATATATTATGGCTACCGCGCCTGGGGACCCAATTGGGATTATGACCCTGCATGGCAGGAAGGAAATGATGCTGGCTTTGTCAATGATGTAGATAGCCAGGGCAATCGCTTTAATCCAAATAAATTATTATCGGATCCTTATGCTAAAGAACTCAGTCATGACCACATGACGCCCCAGTGGCCTGACAAGACTGTTTATGCGTCGGGCGTTTTGTATCGTAACTTAGATAGTGGTCCCTTTGCACCTAAGGGGATAGTGTTGGGAATGAATAGTCAGTCAACCGGGACAAAGCCCACCCGCGCGCTAAAGGATGATGTGGTCTATGAAGTTAATGTTCGTGGATTTACCATGAACGATGCAAGCATTCCCGTGCAGTACCGCGGAACTTATAAGGGGGCTGCGTTAAAGGCTGGCTACTTAGCGGATTTGGGTATTACTGCCGTGGAATTTTTGCCAGTACAAGAAACACAGAATGACACTAATGATGTGGATGACTCTTCCACTGATGGTGACAATTATTGGGGCTATATGACATTAAATTATTTTGCTCCAGATCGTCGCTATGCCAGCGATAAGTCAGCTGGCGGACCAACCAACGAATTTAAAGCAATGGTGAAGGCCTTTCACGATCAGGGTATAAAAGTGCTGATTGATGTGGTGTATAACCATACCGGTGAAGGCGGAGCCTGGACCAGCGGTGATCCCACTACTTACAACCTTTATTCATGGCGCGGATTAGATAACCCAACCTATTATTCTCTTACCAATGATAAACAGACTTCATGGGATAACACCGGGGTTGGAGGCAACTACAATACCGTAAACCCCATTGCTCAAGATGTGATCATCGATTCTTTAGATTATTGGATTGAAGAATTTGGCATCGATGGTTTTCGCTTTGATTTAGCCTCGGTACTGGGTAACACCTGTGAGCATGGTTGTTTTAACTATGACAAGCTCGCCTCTAATACGGCACTAAACCGTATTATTAGTGAATTTGCCGAGCGCCCTGCACTAGGTGGTCAAGGCATAGATTTTATCGCCGAACCTTGGGCTATAGGTGGAAATTCTTATCAGGTGGGAAATTTTCCTGCAGGCTGGTCCGAATGGAATGGTAAGTACAGAGACACCATTCGCAAAGATCAAAATCAGATTGGCGTGGAATCCGTCACGCTTGGGCAACTGGCTGACTTCTTTGCCGGTTCAGCTTCGTTGTTTCAAGATGATGGGCGTAAACCTTGGAATTCAGTAAATTTCGTCGTAGCGCATGATGGTTTTAGCCTTAAGGACCTCTATTCCTGCAACGCTAAAAATAACATACAACCATGGCCATATGGAGAATCTGACGGTGGTGAAAGCAATAATCATAGTTGGGATCAAGGAACGTTTAATCAAGCACAAGAACAGCGCAAGGCCGCCAGAAACGGAGCGGCCTTATTATTATTAAGCGCGGGTACCCCTATGATTACTGGGGGAGATGAATATCTTCGCTCACTCAATTGTAACAATAACCCATACAACCTTGATTCTGTAGCTAATTGGCTGAATTACAATTGGGACGCGGATCAAATTAATTTTAATAAGTTTGTAAAAGGGATGATTGAATTCCGAAACAGCCATCCTGCCTTGCGCCCTGCTGATTTCTATCAAAGTGGCGACACAAATGGCAATGTCATGGAACAATTGCGTTGGTTTACGCCCAATGGGGTAGTCGCTGATGCTGGCTATTTTAATGATCCTAATAATCATGCTATTGCTTATCGTATTGATAGTACTGAATTTGGTGAACAAACCTCTGCAATTTATATCGCCTATAACGGCTGGTCCGGTAATGTAAACTTCACCTTACCTTGGCCTGGCCAAGGTAAGGATTGGTACAGAGTTACCGATACCGCAAATTGGAATGAAGGAGCTAATACAGTAAGGTTAACAGGCAACGAAGACTTTATTGGTGGTGAAAATACCTCATATGGTTTAAACGGCCGGGCTGTATTGGTATTAATTTCAAAATAACGCTTAACATCTAGAACGAGTCGATTCGCTGTAGAGTCTGTCGACTGCCTGATTTGAAGACTCTGCCGTTGTCTTTAAAAATACATACCCCGGCGCAGGCTTTGAGCTGGATACTGCTTAGCAGTAACCGGCTTGCCCCCAATTTTCTTTTAAGCCAAAACAGGCACGCAGTGATAACGCTATTTAGACCAGTGTGGTTGCTGCTTATAGTGTTTTTGAGAAGGTGCGGGGCATTATTGGCACGCAGTTCGGTTGCAATACTCATACCTAATGGTCTTTAGTTGTGATCTTTTAAAAATATTTTTTACAACTGACCGAATCCTTTTACTTCAAAATGTTGAAGTGTACAACTCGTTCGGCCTTCGTCTCAAATCGAGAAACTGCGCTGATTATTTGCCTTGGATCTTTTCTTGGCAGCAAAAAATAACCCAGACGTCGCCAGCACATAGAAAATCAAACGCGCCAGCGTCAACTAATAGTTCGCTGCCTTTTTGCCAAATGGTCTGCAATGACTGAATAACAAACTCCCAGTGTGACGACTTTGAAGCATTTATCAGGTGTTAGGCCAATAACTCCTACATTTCGTTGAGGTCGGTTAGCAGGGCATGATGTAGCCAAAAAATTAGACAGTCTCAATGATAAAAAATCGCATCTTGGTGGCCAGAACATAATCTCTTGAGACAGGTTAAGTGCGGCAGTTGAATATACTCTACGATATTAGTTATTTATAAAACAAGCAGTTAAAGCACCTTTTGCGGAGGCGGTTTTATGTACTGTGCAGCGCAAAATCAATTAGCACATTTTCAGGACAGCACCTACACTTGATTCGGGCGGTTAAAAAACGACCAGGCAAAAAAGGTCTGCTTAACTTAAGATCAGCATGTTCAATTAGTAAGAGCGCAAATATGCGGAATGAGCTTGTAGGTTATTTGCTCTAACCGAAGTTGAAAAACTGTACAAACACTGAGTCTGTTACAACAAAGGTTTGTGTGAATGGCTATTGCAATTGCATTAATTTTAATCGTTGTTGGTTCCGTCATATTTCATTTTTGGTCTCCCTGGGGGTTAGCTCCTTTGGCGTCCAATTGGGGTTCCATAGACGACACTATTGTCATCACGCTAATCATTACTGGTGTGGTATTTATCGCTATCAATTTGTTTATGGCAATAGCGATCCTCAGGTTTCGTCACAAAGAAGGTCGCAAAGCAAAATACGAGCCTGAGAATAGAAAGTTGGAAATGTGGCTCACGCTTGTCACTAGTGTTGGGATTATCGCGATGCTCGCTCCCGGCTTATTTGTATATAGTGACTTTGTAAACGTTCCAGAGGATGCAATGGAAATGGAAGTGGTTGGGCAGCAATGGAGTTGGAGTTTTCGCTTCCCGGGCCCAGATCTTACCCTTGGAAAGAGTGACGTTAAAAATATCAGTATTAGTAATCCATTTGGTCTGGACTCATTAGATAGCAATGCCCAGGATGACATACTGATACAAAGCAACCGGGTTTATTTGCCTGTCGATCAACCCGTAAAGATATATATGCGCTCCAAAGACGTGTTGCATGATTTTTACGTACCACAATTTAGAGTCAAGATGGATATGGTTCCTGGCAATGTGTCGTATATTTGGTTAACGCCCACAGTTCTGGGGGAATTCGAAATTCTCTGCGCTGAATTCTGTGGGGTAGGGCATTTTAATATGCGGGGTTATGTGCAGGTAGTGAAGCAACCTGAATATGAGCGATGGTTGGCAAGGCAAACTGTCTTCGCTACTTCTATGCAAGAAAGTAGCGCTTTGCAACTGAGTGCAAGTGCACAAAGTGGTCAGCAATTGGCGCAGACTAAGGGATGCTTAGCGTGCCACGATTTTATGGGCAACTCTATTGGCCCGTCCTGGCAAGACCTTTTCGGTAGTACCCGCAGCATGAAAGATGGAAGTACTGTGCAGGTAGATCATCAGTATTTGAAAGAATCGATCATCGCCCCTGGCGCCAAAGTAGTTAAGGGCTACGCGCCAATAATGCCAACTATTTTATTGACTGAGCTGGAAGTGGATTCCCTTATTGCTTTTATCAAGGAAAATGGAACAAACCTTGCGGATGGGGCTCCAAAAAAAGAATTATCTGGGCAAAAATTGGTCGGGGAGAAAGGCTGTATCGCCTGCCATAGTGCTGATGGAACGAAATTGTTGGGGCCAAGCTGGAAGGGGCTATTTGGTAAAACCCAGACTTTAGCGACTGGGCAGACTCTGAAAGTAGACGAGGCTTATTTACGTGAGTCAATGTTTCAGCCTACCGCTAAAATTGTTGCTGGTTTTCCTCCGATTATGCCGCCTCCTTTGCTTAGCGAGCAAGAGGCACAAGCAATAATTGATTATATAAAAACGTTGTAAACAGTCGAGACAGTATTGCGGAGCACAGATATGGAATTAGATACCGACCATGACATGCACGAACCGCAAAGCTTTTTTACCAGGTATGTCTGGAGTCAAGACCATAAGGTTATTGCCATCCAGTATTCCGTCATTGCTATATTAGTCGGCTTGGTAGCTTTGGTTCTTTCTGGTTTGATGCGTTTGCAGTTAGGCTTTCCTGGCTACTTCGATTTTATCGATCCTAGTGCCTATTATCAGTTTGTCACCATGCACGGCATGATCATGGTTATCTACTTGCTAACGGCTATTTTTCTTGGTGGTTTTGGCAATTACCTGATCCCATTGATGGTGGGAGCCAGGGACATGGTTTTTCCTTTCGTAAACATGCTTAGTGTGTGGTTCTATCTGCTTGCGGTGATCGTCTTGATGGCTAGCTTTTTTGTGCCGGGCGGACCCTCAGGAGCTGGCTGGACCCTGTACCCACCTCAAGCCATATTGCCGGGAACCCCTGGCTCAGATTGGGGCATTATTTTAATGCTGGTATCCTTGGCAATTTTTATCGTCGCGGCCACTATGGGTGGCTTGAATTATGTGACTACCGTTTTGCAAGCTCGCACCCGCGGTATGACATTGATGCGTATGCCGCTTACTGTATGGGGTATTTTTATGGCGACCATATTGGCATTGCTGGCTTTTCCTGCGTTGTTTGTCAGTGCCGTTATGATGTTGTTCGATAAGACACTGGGCACCAGTTTTTTCATGCCTGCTATCTTGTCTATGGGCCAGCAACTGGATCATGAGGGAGGAAGCCCGATTTTATTTCAGCATTTATTCTGGTTCTTTGGCCATCCTGAAGTTTATATAGTGGCACTGCCAGCCTTTGGGATAGTTTCAGATTTAATCAGCACCCATGCCCGCAAAAATATCTTCGGCTACCGAATGATGGTTTGGGCCATTGTGATGATAGGAGTAATGAGCTTCGTTGTTTGGGCTCATCATATGTATGTAAGTGGCATGAATCCTTATTTCGGTTACTTTTTTGCCACTACTACACTTATTATCGCGGTACCAACGGCGATTAAGGTCTATAACTGGGTCCTGACCATTTGGCATGGCAACATCCATTTAAATGTGCCTATGTTATTTGCGTTAGGCTTTGTCTGTACCTTTACTATTGGGGGCCTGACCGGATTATTTTTGGGCAATGTAGTCGTTGATCTGCCATTGTCTGACACCTATTTTGTAGTCGCTCACTTTCATATGGTCATGGGAGTGTCGCCAATCTTGGTAGTCTTTGGTGGTATTTACCACTGGTATCCCAAAATTACTGGGCGAATGCTTAATAATCGATTGGGCAAAATGCATTTTTGGGGAACATTTCTTGGAACCTATGCAATTTATTTCCCCATGCACTATTTGGGCATACTGGGTGTACCTAGACGTTATTTTGCCATCGAAAACTATGCATTTATTCCTGAATCTGCAAAAGACCTAAATGCCGTAATTTCGGTGATGGCGATCTTTGTGGCTCTTATACAACTAGTCTTTTTATATAATCTGGTGTGGAGTTATTTTAAGGGAAAACCTGCGGGTTCCAATCCATGGGGGGCCGCTTCGTTAGAGTGGCAAACCGAGAATACGCCTCCGACACATGGCAACTGGGGGAAAAATTTACCGGTTTGTTATCGCTGGGCTTATGATTACAGTGTGCCCGGTTACCAACAAGATTTTTTGCCGCAAAATTACAAAGATGAGCCAGTAACTAGCAATGACGAGGCGCGGCTATGAGTTTCTTGAGCCCGCTGTTGGAAAAACCCTGGGAGCAAGGTGGGACGGCCCATCACCAAGCTCGCAGTCGGGAGTACACCAGACGTGCGGGTCTACGTTTATTGTTACTGGTAGTATCAGTTTTATTTTTGTTATTCATAATTGCATTTTTAATGCGCTCGCAATATCCGGACTGGCAACCATTAGCGGAAGTACCCGATAATCCCCTGTATAACCTGCGCGCGTTGTGGTTGAACACTGCGTATCTGGGGTTGGCAAGTCTAAGCATTCAATGGGCCAGAATAAGTACTAACAAGGTCGGTTCCATTGGCTTAAAATTGGGTGTGCTCCTCGCCGGCTTGTTCTCCATAGCGTTTGTCACTGGACAATTATTGCTTTGGCAACAACTTTATCAACAAGGGTTTACGGTGAATGAGAACCCGGCACTGAGTTTTTTCTATTTGTTGACCGGGTTGCACGCAATACATGTTGGGATCGGTATTTTAATATGGGTTTTTGCTTTCACCACGCTTATTGCAGGCAGCCCTAGACTGAAACAATACGTGGAGCTGTGTGCCATATATTGGCACTTTTTATTTGGGTTGTGGTTAGTGTTATTTGTCTTGTTGGTGAGTAAACCTGAGACTTACGACGCTATTGTCGCATTCTGTGGGTTAGGCCGAGGGTAACGCAATGACTGCAAAACACTTAATACAAAGCCAGCACGGAGTAGAGGGCTTGGTGTCTGACTGGTCAGCTGATGAGGAAACATTCAAGATCCCTTGGGGGAAAGCCATGATGTGGATTTTCCTGGTGAGTGACACTTTTGTTTTTAGCTGTTTTCTCATCGGCTACATGGTCGTGCGTATGTCTGCGATGGATACTTGGCCCAACTCCAGTGAAGTATTTGCTTTGACTATTGGTGGGCAATCTATTCCGCTGCTTTTGATTGCCATCATGACCTTTATTCTTATCACCAGTAGCGGGACTATGGCGATGGCCGTCAATTTTGCTTATCGCAAAGACAAAACTCGTGCCGCGGTCTTGATGCTGGTAACCGCATTGCTCGGGGCTACATTCGTCAGCATGCAAGCCTTTGAATGGAGTAAGTTGATAGCTGAAGGAGTGCGCCCTTGGGCTAATCCTATGGGCGCTGCGCAATTTGGGGCGGTGTTTTTTATGGTAACTGGTTTTCATGGCCTGCACGTGTCAATTGGTGTCATTTATTTAAGTATTGTGGCGCTGAAGATCGCCAAGGGTCATTATGCAAAACGGGGAAATTACGAAATAGTCGAAATTACCGGGCTGTATTGGCACTTTGTTGATCTGGTATGGGTGTTTATCTTTGCTCTTTTTTATTTGTGGTAACGACACCGATTAATGTCGGTAAAGGGGGTATTTCTGTGGATTTACAAACTCCGGTTGATGCACATGTCCATCAACAGCATCCTGTCAGTCTATATCTGAAAGTTTGGTTACTGTTGTTTGTGCTAAGTGGTCTGTCTTACATGGTTGACTATTTACAGTTGCAAGGGCTGTTACGCTGGTCACTCATTTTGTTGTTTATGGCATTAAAGGCAGGTTTAATCATCAGTATTTTCATGCATATGATGTGGGAGAGAATGGCACTTATCTGTGCAATATTACTACCCCCGCTTTGTCTTTGTTTGTTTATCGCTATTATGGCCATCGAATCAAACTATACGTTTTTTACTCGCATGTTATTTTTTTCCAATGGTTAGACAAGGCGGAGCCCATTTTCTAAGTAAAGGGCCCCAGCCTTTTTAAGACCTAGGGCATAGATTTCATAAACTTATTATACTTATCTTGACCTTTTACTACCCAAGTTGGGGTAGCTACTCCAGTACCTGCATGTTTTAACCCTGCGTGATTAGCGACTACATCCTGGAGTACCGCTTCCTGCTCGGTATCGATATCTACAAAAAATACATGTTTACCGGTTTTTAATAATTTTTGAAATCGTTTAAATTCTTGATTGGGAATTTGAATACCGATCAAGCCGCCTTCCCAAGTACAAAAACCTAATACAATGACCGCCAAAAATCCAAAAGGTAACCAACCGACTTCCGTCAGGTGCCATTCCATAAAATAAGCGATTAACAGCACGACGGCCGCAGCAATAAAACCAACCACTGCGCCCAACTCAGTGGAGTGCACCACATCTTGTTTGAGGACTGCTTCGATGGCGGGTAAATGATGTTTCTCAACTTCAGCATCGTTCTCACTTAATACATGAATTTGAGGGGTAGCCAGACCTTTTGCTTCTAATTCTTGTTCGATAACTTCCAGGTCGTCAAGGTCATCACTGATATAGTAATGTCTCAACATATTTTATCTCCAATTGAGTTACGAAATACAACCTGATAAATAATCAGGTTGCCGACAAGCTTAGTATAGCAGTATTTTTTAATGTAAATTATATGTTATAAAATTCAGGTGCCTGCTAACTTTTTAAATCACGTTGCCAATGTTTTTTTCAAAGGCTTCTTACCTAATAAACCGTTGATCTATTATTAATATCGTCATGAGTAGGGGCAGATACACAATGCTGGCCAAAAAAACTTGCCGAGCATTTTGCAAGCTGTATCGGTTATACAGCTTTAATGATAAAAATAGTAAGCTGAAACCTAATAGTAGTGCTGCTACAAAATATACGTATTTACCTAGGCCTAAAGCGGGTGCGAGTAGAGAAATGGCTAACAGGGCCCCACTAAACACTGAAATTATACTGCGAGTCGCGAGATCAATTGCGGGATTGTCAGGTAATAATTGGTAACCGCCAGCCGCATAATCTTTTTGATACATAGTCGCCAGAGCCATAAAGTGCGGGATTTGCCATAAGTATAAGATACAGGCTAACAACCAAGCTTGGGCTGAAAATTCATTGGTGGCCGCCGTCCAACCCATAATTGGGGGGATGGCTCCTGGTATTGCTCCGGCTAATACAGCTATAGGGGTGTAAGGTTTAAGGGGAGTGTAGATAAATAAATAACAGCCGAGACTGAATAAGGCCAAATAGCCTGTTAGGGGGTTTACGCCATAATATAGCAGCAATACACCACACATCGATGCTATTAAGGTTACAGCATAAGCGTGTTTAATTGACATTTTACCCGAAGGGATAGGTCTATTTCGGGTTCGTTTCATCAAACCATCTCTGTGCCATTCCATGCATTGATTCAAACCATTGGCACCCATAACAATGAGTAAAGTGCCAATAAATAGGCATATAAGTTGCGAATAATTAACTCGAGTGACACCTAACCCATAACCAATAGCGGTGGTGAATAACACTAATAATGACAAACGCAGTTTACCTAACTGTCTATATAACTTGAGGTAGTGCTCTATTGACGCTATAACTTTGGCCATTTTTCTCGCTCCAAAACAGGGTATAGGAGACATATGCCAATAATATTAGGTCACTAATTCATTGACCGCTATTCTCTTTGGCCGACCTCACAGCCTTACTTTATCTCCAAGAAAAATTAGTTAGCTCAGTTGCTTAACCAGCTTAAAGAATTAAAAGTGATGGTTGATATAAGTAACAGCTTAAAATATACGACCGCCGCTCAGTAGTGAAGGTTTCTCAACTTAAGTATTGTTTGTAGTATCTTTCTGCTCTTCATCCGGGGTAGATTCGGCCAACACCACGTGCGATCTCAATGCAACGGGGGACGTTATTTTTGTTGGCTGCTTGGCTGTCGCTCATCACCAGTAGATAAATTTATTTCTACTAATTTTGAAATGGAATGAAATAAATGAAATATTAGCAAACGGTCTTGGGTCTATAATGAGGTGTCTAATAACTATATAACATAAATTACAAAAGGTAGCCGATATGAAACAGATCAAACAAACTACTATTGCAACCGCCATTGGCGCTGTTGTATTAGGTTCACTAGCTTCCGTTAGCCTTCAAGCGAACGCTAATCCATTCGATATGCAGACGT
Source organism: Paraglaciecola sp. IT1134 (assembly GCF_058068185.1). Taxonomy (NCBI): domain Bacteria; kingdom Pseudomonadati; phylum Pseudomonadota; class Gammaproteobacteria; order Alteromonadales; family Alteromonadaceae; genus Paraglaciecola; species Paraglaciecola sp. IT1134. The sequence continues at coordinate 1,525,588 of NZ_CM176486.1, forward strand.
TAGAGTCTGGTTATATGCAAGAAGTCGCTGAAGGCAAGTGTGGTGGTGATAAAGCCGCTAAAGAAGGCACACACGGTGACGATAAAGCCAAAATGGAAGGTAAATGCGGTGGCGACAAAGCTAAGAAAGAAGGCAAGTGCGGCGAAGGCAAATGTGGCGCTGATAAAGCTAAAATGGAAGGTAAATGTGGCGGCGACAAAGCTGAAAAAGCCGATCACGAAGGTAAATGTGGCGGCCAAGCCTAGCAGTCGATAGTTTAGTGCAAAGGCCGGATTAACCGGCCTTTATTTTTTTCGCTTGATAAATAAGGTAAATAGAATCAGTGGTGGCAAAGGGGAATATCTATGGGGCATGAAACTTTCAGTGGTGTTGGGTTGGGTTTACGCCGTGAAATGATGGATGAGCTGTTAGCTGATATCCCCCAATCTGTGAATTTTTGGGAAGTGGCTCCTGAAAACTGGATCCCTCTTGGTGGTAAATACCAACAGCAACTGCGTACGTTTACCGAAAATTGTCAATTTGTCACCCATGGCCTGTCGCTTTCTATTGGTGGCCCTGAACCATTAGATATCAATTTTATCAAAGATGTAAAAGGTTTTCTGGATCAGCACAATATTACTCATTACAGTGAACATTTAAGCTACTGTTCAGGCAAAGGTCACCTTTACGATTTGATGCCCATTCCCTTTACCGAAGAAGCGGTTAACTATGTCTCCCTACGAGTAAAAACAGTCCAGGACATACTTGAAAGACCCCTGGTTTTAGAAAATGTTTCTTATTATGCCGCACCCTCCCAAGCCATGACAGAGCAAGAGTTTACCTTGGCCGTGCTGGACCAAGCGGATTGTTTGATGCTGTTGGATGTAAATAATATTTATGTGAATTCCATTAACCATCAGTATGATGCCCAAGCGTTTCTTGCTGCTATGCCCACATCCAAAATTTTATATGGACACATTGCTGGCCATTTTGACGAAGCGGATGATTTGAAGGTGGATACTCATGGTGCGGATGTGATCCAACCGGTGTGGGATTTACTCGATAAAGCGTATGCACTGCACGGTGTTTTTCCAACCTTATTAGAACGTGACTTCAATATCCCACCTATTAACGAGCTACTTCGTGAAGTTGAAAAAATTCGGTCGATACAGCAGAAATATCAAACGACATCGTATGAATCACAACTTCGAGGTTTGGCGTAGATGTATGATTTCCAAAAAACGCAATTGGCATTTATTGATCATCTAAAAAATCCTGAGCTCAATCCGTTAGATTTAGGTATTGAAGATCGCCGCTTAAAAATATATCGAGAATTATTTTTTAATAATATTAAAGGCTTTCTCAGTTCTGGATTTCCAGTATTACAAAGCTTATACACCGAACAAGCCTGGAACCAGCTGGCGAGACATTTTTTTGCTCAACACCAGTGTCGCTCTCCCTATTTTATCGACATCAGCAAAGAGTTTGTGGAATATTTAAGTAACGCCTATCAACTAACGGAGGACGATCCGCCTTTTTTGCTTGAATTGGCGCATTACGAATGGATGGAATTGGCAATAAGCGTACGAAAACAGTGCCACGAGCTGACACCCTGGGATGGCAAGTCCGTAATTGAAGCAGTTCAATTGTCAGCTTTGGCCAGTGTTGTGAGCTATCAATTCCCGGTACACCAGATTAGCCAGGAATTTCAACCGACAGAAGCTGGCGAAACGGTATACCTGGTGATCCACCGAAATGATCAGTATGAAGTTGGTTTTACCCTGATTAATGCTCTAACTGCACATTTATTGCAAACTATAGAAGTGCAGCAAAATATAAAGCTTGAACACCTGATTAAATTGATGACCGAAAGTTTGCCTCATCTTGACGAACAACAAGTCACAATGGGTGTCAGACAGTTAGTGGAGCAAATGTTGCAACAGCGTATATTATTTCCCTATTAGATTTACTGGTAATTTGGCTATCAATTTGTTCGACTTTGAATTAACATTTGCGGCTGAATCAATATTAGTAAAATCGCGATGTGTGGAGTTTTCAATGCAAAATAATAATGCTACTTATGACCCCTTCAATTTGGGTTACTTGGCAGTGGCGCTTGTGACGTTGTTGGCATTACCTTTAATGCATGTGATCCTCGGCTGGTTCGTTTTTTATCTTTAGCCGTCGTATATTTACTTGTCAATAATAACGGGGAATGCTGTGCCCGCCGCTTATATAAAGTCGGTTATTAAAACCGTACCAGACTATCCCAAGCCTGGGATTTTGTTCCGAGACGTCACATCTATCTTGGAAGATCACAAAGCCTACACGTCAAGTATTGAGTTATTGGTCAAGGAGTTTGCTCATTATAACTTTGATAAGGTTGCAGGTACTGAAGCCCGTGGATTTCTGTTTGGTGCTCCGTTGGCTATCGAACTTGGTATCGGTTTTATTCCGGTCCGTAAACCGAATAAATTGCCACGTAAAGTAATAAGTGAAACCTACGAGTTGGAATACGGTACGGATTCGTTAGAAATTCATGAAGACGCCGTAAAACCTGGTGAAAAGGTATTAATGTTAGATGATTTGCTGGCAACTGGTGGCACTATGATAGCGACTGCTAATCTGATCCGCAGACTGGGCGGTATAGTGGAACATGCCGGTTTTGTTATTTCGCTTCCGGCTTTAGGTGGAGAAATCAGACTCAATGAAATCGGTGTGCAAAGCCATTCAATATGTGAGTTCGAAGGCGAGTAATACTAACTTATGAGTTATCAAGTTCTAGCGCGAAAATGGCGGCCAAACAATTTTAGCGAATTGGTCGGTCAAGAGCATGTGGTGACGGCCATCTCCAATGCGTTAGACAACGATAGACTGCACCATGCCTATTTGTTTACCGGTACGCGAGGGGTCGGTAAAACGACTATCGCCCGCATATTTTCTAAAAGCCTTAATTGTGAACAGGGAATGGGCTCCAAACCCTGCGGTCAATGCAGTACTTGTAAAGAAATTGAGCAAGGTAACTATGTTGATCTGTTAGAGATAGACGCCGCCTCTCGAACCAAGGTAGAAGATACCCGTGAATTGTTGGATAACGTGCAATATCGCCCTACAAGGGGCAGGTATAAAGTGTACCTTATCGATGAAGTTCACATGTTATCCAAGCATAGTTTCAATGCGCTACTTAAAACGCTTGAAGAACCGCCACCTCATGTAAAGTTTTTGTTGGCGACCACAGATCCGCAAAAATTACCCATCACTATTTTGTCTCGATGTTTGCAATTTAACCTCAAAGCCTTGTCCAGAACTCAAATTGCCAAGCAGTTGGAGTATGTATTCCAGCAAGAGCAGATCAATAGCGAGCCTGAGGCGATTAGCCAATTGGCCAGAGCAGCACAAGGCAGTATGCGAGATGCTTTGAGCCTATCAGATCAAGCGGTCGCCCAGGGAAACGGTCACGTTAGTCTGGCAATTGTGACCGATATGCTTGGCTTGATGGATAAAAATCAAGTATTAAAACTGCTAAATTTTGTGTTACAAAAAGATAGTCAGGCAGTTTTCGCCGCTGTTGATAAAATGTCTGAACAAGCACCTGATTACGGCCAAATCCTAAGCGAAATAATGAGTTTACTGCACCAGGTTGCTTTGACCCAATTTGTTCCTGAGGCTTGTAAATTAGAAACGATTTCAGCCAGAGCTATATTTAAATTGGCTAAAAGTGTCGCACCCGAACAAGTGCAACTGCTTTACCAGATTGCACTGCAAGGCAAGAAAGATTTGCCTTTTGCGGCGGATGCCAAAACCGGTCTGGAAATGACTCTGTTACGCATGTTGGCTTTTAGCCCGGTTAAATCATCGTTGGGTATAGATGATCTAGTTGTTAAAATCCCGAACATGGCGAATGATCTCAGTGAGCAAGCGTATCAGCAAGAAACTGACCATCAGGGGACTGTGGTATCTGATGATATACACAAGACTGAAGAGCAAGATGCCAGTTCCAATAAACCGGTATCATCCAAGGTGTTGTCTGATACATTAAATCAAGCTGAATCGTCAATCCCGGTTTGTGCAACGCCAATAACCGCACAACCCACTGAAGCATTATACTCAAATACGGAACAGGATGATTTTGAACAACAACAAGATTTGATCGCCCAGCAACAACATATAATGCAAGAAGCAGAGACGTTTATCGCGCCCGACGGTCCTCACGGGGAAGTTGAGAGATCTGCTACAGCACAAGTCTCTGACACTTCAGCAGAATTACTGGTTAAAAAAAGTGACACTGATAGCACTAGCTCTACCGAGAGCTTATTAGCCTTAAAACGTAAATTGCACCAGCGTCAGCTTGACCAAGAGGAGCAATCTTCTTCGGTAAAAAAGTCTGAAAGAACCTTTGATCCCAGTAGTTTTTTACCTGGCGCTGGGGGCGCGGACGCATATCGTCCTTCGCAAAGCGACAATATCCTAGCTGAGACACAGATTATCCCCGTAAATGAGGCTCAATCTACTCAATCTGACGACGGTGAGTCGCTACCACCCTGGTCAACGGGCGATGAAGCGGTTTCTGAAGTCAGCATTTCTGTGGAGCGTCAGACATTGGTGTCGGGTAAGCCTGAGGAAGTGGCGGACGCCTTATTTGATCCGACTTCACATTTATCCCAGGATCTTGATTGCCAGGTTGATTACGTGGTTCCCGCATTCCTGGAAAATGGCGAGAAGGTGATATCGGCACAACAGCTTGACAGCTGGAGCCAGTTAATCGGTCAGATGCAAGTTGCAGCATTGACCAAACAACTTGCTTTGCATTCCGAGTATTCTCATCAGGGTGACAGCGTCACTTTGAATTTACTCGGTAGCAAACAGCATTTGAATACCGAATCGGCCCACTTGCAATTGCAACAAGCATTGAGTGAAGTGTTGCAACGGGAAATTAAACTTGAGATCACAGTGGATAAGGCCCTTAATACGCCTTTTGCACTGCAGCAAACTATTAACAAAGTTCGCCTCGAATATGCACATCAGGTGGTTGAAAGTGATCCAAATATCAATAGGATCAAGGATACATTCGCCGCTCAGGTGTTAATCGATACGATAAAACCAACTTAATTACCATTAATAAGAGGATAAAGAGCATGATGAAAGGTGGTATGGCTAATATGATGAAGCAAGCGCAACAGATGCAAGAGCGCATGCAGAAAAATCAAGAAGAGCTGGCTAACATCGAAGTGACCGGCGAAGCGGGCGCAGGTTTGGTTAAGATCACCATGACTTGTAATCACAATGTACGCAAAGTGGTTATCGATCCTAGTCTGTTGGACGACGATAAAGACATGATCGAAGATTTGGTGGCAGCAGCAACCAACGACGCCGTGCGCCGGGTTCAAGAGATGACAAAAGAGAAAATGGCCGATGTGACTGGCGGTATGCCGTTGCCACCTGGCTTTAAGATGCCGTTTTAATACGCTTTTATCACTGGTATTTGACAGGTTCAATTGTTGTATTGAGGCGGCGTAATGAAACTTAGTCCACTTATTTTGGAGCTGATCAGCTCGCTAAAATGTTTGCCAGGGGTCGGTCCCAAAAGTGCTCAACGCATGGCATTTCACTTGTTAGAGCGCAATAGGCTGGGGGCTTTGCAATTGAGCAAAGTGTTGCACGATGCCATGGAACATGTCGGCCATTGTCATCAATGCCGAACCTTCACCGAAAACGAGTTGTGCGAAATATGTGCAAATCCTGCGCGAGTGGGTTCAGGGCGATTATGCGTGGTCGAATCGCCTCAGGATGTGATTGCCATCGAGCAAACAGCCGAGTTTAAAGGCTTGTATTTTGTATTAATGGGGCATTTATCGCCGATTGATGGCATAGGCCCTGGCGAAATTGGCCTGGATGAATTAGCGGATTTGATGGACAAAAATCAGTTAAGTGAAGTGATTTTGGCCACCAACCCTACGGTTGAAGGGGAGGCCACTGCCCATTATATCGCACAGATGTGTAGTTCCCGAGAGATTCAGGCTAGTCGTATCGCCCATGGTGTACCTGTGGGAGGAGAGCTGGAGTATATAGACGGCAATACCCTTACCCACGCCTTTGTCGGCCGGCGCTTGATCTAATTGATTGCCCGTACCGGTTGTGTAGCCGGTAACGGGCTTGCATAACGGGCAAATATCGACACAGCCATAGGTGTAAGGTCAGCGATTGACCGTCATCGAATATTGCCGCGGGGCTTAATATAAAAACAAAAATACAAAATTCGGCTTGAAATGTAGCAAACCGGCCTCATCTCCTAATTCATCGTATTTAGTGCTATGAATTAGGAGAATAATACCCATGGCCGAGACCATCCAAAAAGAAACTTATGGTTTTCAAACGGAAGTAAAACAGTTACTCCAGTTAATGATCCACTCACTTTATTCCAATAAAGAAATATTCCTGCGTGAACTTGTTTCCAATGCCGCTGATGCTGCCGACAAGTTGCGTTTCAAAGCCTTGTCCAATGACAGCCTATACGAAGGTGATGGCGATCTGTGTGTAAAGTTAAGCATAGATAAAGAAGCCGGCACGATCACTATAGTCGATAACGGTATTGGCATGAACCGTACGGATGTTATCGAACATCTTGGCACTATTGCTAAATCAGGCACTGCAGAGTTTTTCAACCATCTTTCCGGGGATCAAGCAAAAGATTCTCAGCTAATTGGCCAGTTCGGGGTTGGATTTTACTCATCATTTATCGTGGCTGACAAAGTCACTGTGCGCTCTCGTGCAGCCGGTGATGACGCTAGCAAAGGTGTGGAGTGGACTTCCGAAGGTGAAGGGGACTTTACCGTTGCCGATATCGAAAAAGCCGAGCGCGGAACAGAGATCATTCTACATCTACGTGCAGAAGAAAAAGAATTCGTCGATGATTGGCGTTTACGCTCTATCGTTAGCAAGTATTCTGATCACATCAGCATCCCTGTGATGATGTACAAAGAAGAAGTGCCGGAAAGTGAAGGGCAAGATGGCGAGAAAGAGCCAGCAGTACCTGGGCACTGGGAATCCATTAACAAGGCGACAGCCCTTTGGACACGTGATAAATCAGACATCAGTGACGAAGAATATAAAGAGTTTTACAAACATATCTCCCACGATTTTGGTGACCCTTTGGTCTGGTCTCACAACAAAGTTGAGGGCAAAACGGAATATACCAGTATGTTATATATTCCCGCCAAAGCGCCCTTTGATATGTGGAACCGTGACCAGAAACACGGCTTAAAGCTCTATGTGCAACGTGTATTTATCATGGATGACGCCGAGCAATTTATGCCAACCTATTTACGTTTTGTAAAAGGTTTGCTGGACTCAAACGATTTACCTTTAAATGTATCCCGTGAAATTCTACAAGATAACAAGGTGACCCAGGCAATACGTCAGGGGTGCAGCAAACGTGTATTGCAAATGCTGGAACGCATGGCCAAAAACGAGCCAGAAGCCTATCAAGGTTTTTGGTCAGAGTTTGGTAATGTTCTAAAAGAAGGCCCAGCGGAAGATGTCGCCAACAAAGAAAAAATTGCGGGTTTGATGCGCTTCGCTTCCACTCATACCGACAGCGATACTCAGAATGTGTCTCTGGCCGATTACGTGGGCAGAATGAAAGAAGGTCAGGATAAGATTTATTACATCACGGCTGATAGTTACAAAGCCGCTAAATCCAGCCCTCATTTGGAAATATTCCGTAAGAAAGGCATAGAAGTATTGTTAATGTCAGATCGTGTCGATGAATGGTTGATGTCACATTTAACAGAATTAGATGGCAAAAGCTTCCAGTCTATTACCCATGGCGCGTTAGATTTAGGCGATTTAGAAGACGAAGATAGCAAAAAAGCCCATGAAGACGCAGAAAAACAAGTTGAAGGTTTGATTGAGCGTGTTAAAGCTGTATTGGGTGACAGAGTCGTTGGCGTTAAATTTACTCATCGCTTGACCGATTCTCCGGCTTGTATTGTGGCCGATGAACACGGCATGACTACTCAGATGATTAAACTGATGCAGGCTGCAGGTCAGCCAGTGCCTGAGGCCCAGTATCATTTTGAGCTTAACCCGGAACATCAATTAGTTAAATTGCTAGCAGATGTGCAAGATGAAGAACAGTTCGGTCAGTGGACTGAGGTGCTATTTGATCAAGCCGCATTATCTGAACAGGGTAACTTGAAAGATCCAGCGAGCTTTGTGCAGAAACTAAACAAGCTGTTAATTAACCTGGCTAAATAGGCGTGAATTGCTATAGTTAACTTAAAAAAATGGGCTTTTTAGCCCATTTTCTGTGTATATTACGTTTTAATCCATGTTTTCACTGGTCAAATAAGACATAAGTCTTATACATCTTGTAACTAAAAGGCCGAATGTGTAAAGTTCAGCACTGGATTTTTAAACTTTATAATAAGGCGAGGGAGAGAATATGCGCATTATTCTTCTTGGTGCTCCTGGTGCTGGAAAAGGCACACAAGCTCAGTATCTAATGGGAAAATACGGTATACCACAAATTTCTACCGGCGACATGTTACGTGCTGCGATCACCGCCGGCACCGATCTGGGCATGACCGCAAAACGCGTTATGGATGAAGGCAAGCTGGTTTCTGATGAGCTTATCATTGGTTTGGTCAAAGAGCGTATCGCACAACAGGATTGTGAGAATGGTTTTCTGTTGGACGGTTTCCCACGCACTATCCCTCAAGCTGACGCTATGAAAGATGCCGGTATAATGGTCGACCATGTTATCGAATTTGACGTACCTGATGAGGTGATAGTTGAACGCATGGCTGGTCGCCGTGTCCACCCTGCTTCCGGTCGTGTTTATCACAGCGAGTATAATCCGCCTGAGGTGGAAGGCAAAGACGACGAGACCGGGGAAGACCTGATTGTGCGTCCGGACGACCAAGAAGCGACAGTACGTAACCGTCTGGGTATCTACCATGATCAAACCAAGCCATTAATTGATTATTATAGAGCCGAGGCCGAGGCCGGTCATTGCGCTTATCATAAAATCGATGGAACAAGATCTGTTGATCTGGTCAGTAGCCACCTCTCTGAACTACTCGGTTAAGATATAATAAATATCGTATAATTAAAGCCCACTGTTTACGTGGGCTTTTTTGTATCTAAACAAATTTGTACCGAACTGTAACTAAATGAGCTAATGCATATGTATACACCCATCACTGCTTTTTATGCCGGGTTACTGGCCATGTTATTTTTGTATCTGTCCGTATTGGTGATAGTAAACAGGCGAGGCAAGAAAATTTCCCTTGGGGATGGAGGGGACAAACATTTTATGCAGTTCATCCGTGCCCATGGGAATTTCAGTGAGTATGTTCCCCTTGTATTGGTGATGCAGTTAATTGCTGAAATCAATCGCAGCCATGAGCTTCTGGTGCATCTGATTGGTTTGACGCTGCTGTTTGGTCGACTGATCCATTCCTTTGGTCTGAGACGTCATACAGGCGCGAGTTGGCAGAGGCTCATGGGCATGTTACTGACATTCGCGTCGATGATCATAGCCGCAGTAATTAACCTGACAGTATTATATTAATAGTGGTGTTATACAGCAAAAAAAAACGGCGCCTTAAGGCGCCGTTTTTATTCACTGGGAACATACATATATGGCTAACAACTATTCTTTATTTTCGATCAGTTGGTTGCCGATTTCAATTTTTCTTGGCTTTTTAGCCTCAGGTACTACCCGCTCAAGATCAACGTGTAGCAGGCCGTTTTCCATATCGGCGGCAAGCACTTTAACGTGGTCACCTAATTGGAAATTACGTTCGAAATTTCGTGCTGAAATGCCTTTGTGAAGAAATTTTCGCTCTTCGTCGTTAGTCGCTTTATTACCGCTAACCTGCAAGGTATTTTCTTGCACTTCGATAGAGACTTCATCTTTTGAAAACCCGGCTACGGCCATAGTTATTCGATACTTATCCTCTGCCAACAACTCTATGTTATAAGGAGGGTAAGAAGATTGTTTTTCGTTTCGTGACGCAGAATCAATCATTGAGGCCAGGTGGTCAAAACCAATGAATGAACGGTATAGTGGAGATAGATCAATATTACGCATTTTGCATATCCTCGTTATGAAGCAATATGTTAATTATGTGCCCCGACTAGCGGCGGCGTTCGTTATTCTGGTATCCAAACCTTCCCCTTAAGCGGGCAAATTCAATTCCGTTGAACTTGGGTAGTCCCTTGCGGCGACTACCCTTTCTATCTAAGGGCAGGGTGATAAGTTTTCAATAGATAGACCTAAAGTATTTCGAATTAAATCTCAAGTAATTGATTTTAATAACTATTATAAATTCATCAAAAACAGTATTAAATTAAATCCCGTAATATACGTTCTGATCTGGGTAAATAATAATGTTCGGGATCCAATGAAATTAATATTTTAAACGCTCTGCCTTGGAGTTCCGCTGCAGGCACAAAACCATAGAATCGCGAATCCGCACTATTGTTACGATTGTCACCCAACACCAGATAGTGCTCATTTGGTACGGTAACAGTCGCAAAACTGTCAGCTGTTTTGTTTGCGGGTATTAAACGGATCTTATGGGTAATTCCAGCTAGCTGTTCGATTAGCTCATTGCTGTCGTTTGTAACGCTGTAGGGGACGGCTTGTCCGTTGATCGTTAATTGATTATTGTCCATGGCGATCCTGTCACCTGGAAGACCTACCAGTCGTTTGACTAATCTGTTATCTGCAGCTTTAGATTTAAATACCACTATATCACCACGCTGTGGTTCTCCGGTTTTCAATAACGCAATATCGGTAAAAGGCAGTTCCAGTTGATAGGCCATTTTATTAACCAGGATCCGGTCACCTTCTACTATGGTGGGCTGCATAGAGCCGCTGGGCACAACATACCAGTCAGCTAAACTGCTACGGGAAGCAAACAAGGCAACGACAAGCAACAAAAATAGTGCATTTTGGCGAACAAGCGTATTTATTTTGGTGACCAGGTTTTTCATATTTTTTCCTTAAAAGCTATTCAGACCGTTTAGGTGTTATGAGGTTCCATACGCCCATTGATGTAGGCTAAATCGGCAGGTGAACAGTATCGGCCAGGCTTGCCTCTACCGCGGCCAGAGCATGGATTTGGGTGGTATCATAAAGAGGCACCTGAGTGTGATTTTGTTGTAACAACAAAGCTATTTCAGTGCATCCCAGGATAATGCCCTGGGCTCCTTTGTTATGCATAGCTGCAATGATTTTAACAAATTGCCGGCGTGATTCATCCAGGGTTTTACCCATACATAATTCGTCATATATAACTTGATGAATTATGTCTTGTTCCAGTGGAGTAGGAACAAGGGTATCAATGCCAAATTTGTTTTTTAAACGGGTTTTAAAAAATGCTTGCTGCATGGTGAACTTGGTTCCTAACAAGCCAATTTTTGTCATTCCATCTTCGACTAATTTTTGTCCTGTGACGTCTGCTATATGTAGCAGGGGAATGCGCACTGCTGCTTGAATCGCATCGGCGACATTGTGCATAGTATTGGTACAGATAAGGAAAAAATCGGCACCAGCGGCTTGTAAACTCTTCGCCGCATCGCTCAGTACTTGGCCCGCTTTGTGCCAATCACCGGTTCGCTGATATTCAGCGATTTCGGCAAAGTCCACACTCACCATTACTATTTTTGCCGAGTGCAACCCGCTGAGTTTGGCGTTGGTTATTAAGTTTATGGCCTGGTAATAACTGGCCGTTGATTCCCAGCTCATGCCACCAATTAAGCCTATGGTTTTCATTTTCTTTTCTCATTGAGTTAGGGGGAAGGCCATAGTGACATAATATAACCTTTAAACAGGCATAAAAAAGCCCACTTAAGTGGGCTTATTCACACAAAGAGAGTTCACTTTATTGTTGAATACCTTCGATATTCAAAGATAACTCTATATGTGTTGATGCTGGGCCCAGGTTTTTGGTTATGCCATAGTCAGCCATAGCGATACGAGTCGTGCCTTCAAAACCCACACGGTATCCGCCCCATGGATCTTTACCTTCACCGATTTTAGTGGCCGTAATAACGATGGGTTTAGTAATGCCATGTAAGGTGAAATCACCGAATATTTTTAGCTTTTCACCGCCGACATCTTCTACTTTTTTGCTGACAAATTTGGCTTTTGGATATTTACTCGTATGTAAAAAATCGTCGCTGCGCAAGTGTTTATCACGTTCAGCGTGGTTTGAATCAACACTTTGTGTGTCAATATTAACCTGGATTTTTGCTTGCTCAGGTTTGGCCGGATCGTAACTGAATTTACCGTCGAAGGTATTAAAACGGCCTGTTAGCCAAGAATAACCTAAGTGTTGTATTTTAAAGTTAATCGATGCGTGAGCGCCGTCATTATCAATAACATAGTCTGCAGCCGATACATTGCCCGACATCATGGCTATCAAGCCTATAGCTAAAAGTGATTTTTTCATTTTTATTCCTTGTTGGTTGTGGGGGTTAGCATTCTGCTAAGAGTTAAGTCTTTATTTATAAAGTGGTGTTTTAAGGCTGCCAGGGCATGTACAGCAGCTAAGCTGATTAAGGTATAGGCCAACCACTCATGGACTGTTCCCGCTAAATCAGCTTGTTCGTCGAATAATTTACCAGCAGAGGGCACGGTGAACCAGTTAAAAACGTCAATGCCCCGCTCATCGGCAGTAGAGATTAAATAACCACTAGAAAACAATGCAAAAATTAATAAATAGAGAACAATATGTGTGACCTTGGCAGCTTGTTGTTCCCATTTAAGGCCTAGCTTGTGCGGCGAAATATGACTGAACCGCCAAGCTAACCTGAAAAGGGTTAAGAGCACTAATAATATGCCAACACTCTTATGGTAGAAAGGTGCGGTTTTATACCACGAACTGTAATAATCCAGCTCTACCATCCACCAACCCGCGGCGAACATGGCAATTACGACCAAAGCGGAAAGCCAATGTATACTGATAGTTAGCCATCCGTAACTGTTCAGGGAATTTTTAATCATAGTGTGATCTAGTCAGACAAATGTAGCGCTACTATATGATTAGAATAAACAGATTAATATGGCTAAAATGTGAAAGTTGTCTTCGATTTAATCGACAAGTCGAATTTATACCGTTCGGTATTGAATGTATCAATAAATTTTGGTGAATGACGTGTTTCGTTCTAACCTCAGCCAACAGTGTTGCTTTGCCCCAATCGGTATAGCCTAATCCCACTTCAGTGAGTTAACCCTCAAATTCAGCTTAGCTACAGGCTGAGTTTCTGACGCCGCTGATCTTAGCTAGGTGGCTACGATGAACGGCGGGCGTAATCTGTTAGGTTATTTATTGTTACTCGCAGTGTGGCGGGTCTGTAATACGTCTATCACGTCGTTCAGTGACAAATCGCTAGCCTGGAGTAAGACGATCAGGTGGTATAACAAATCGGCAGATTCATTTTTAAGCTCGTCGAGATCTTGTACCGTGGCAGCCAGTGCAGTTTCTACACCTTCTTCACCCACTTTTTGGGCAATCCGTTTAATGCCTTTACTAAATAAATGTGCCGTATAGCTGGAATCTGCTGATGCACCTTTGCGCGAGGCAATAACCTGTTCCAGGTGGGCGATAAAACTGAACGATGGGCCTGCGCTATCAAACCAGCAACTCTCGGTGCCCGTATGACACGTGGGGCCATTTGCATGGACCAGTGCCAGTATGGAATCCTGATCGCAATCGGCACTTAGCTCCACTAAATCCAGAGTGTGGCCCGAGGTTTCGCCTTTGGTCCACAGACGCTGTTTGGAGCGACTAAAAAAGGTGACTTTTTTGCTTTTCAGGGTTTGGGTCACTGCGTCGTGATCCATGTAACCCTGCATCAAGACTTTGCCGCTGGTGGCGTCTTGAACTATGCAAGGCAGTAAATTGTCCATTTTTTGCCAGGCGAGCCGGGCAATATTATCTTGGGTAATAATCATTTTATTCTCAACAATGTGTTTGGTTCGCAACTCGCAGTTCGCAACTCGCAGTTTGCAACTCGCAGTTCGCAACTCGCATTTCTCAGCTACCGTTTTTTAATCCCTAATTGCTACCTGCTGCTCACGCAAGTAGGCTTTTAATTCTGGAATGGGAATTATACCTTTGTGAAACACAGAGGCTGCTAATGCGCCATCCACATCCGCTTGAGTAAAGACATCTTTAAAGTGGATTTTTTCACCTGCTCCACCAGAGGCGATAAGTGGCACCTGACAACATTGGCGTATGGCAGCCAGTTGCACGATATCGTAGCCTTGACGCACGCCGTCCTGATTCATACAGTTCAGTACAATCTCACCGGCTCCCCTGTGCTGTACCTCTTTAACCCAATCTGCCGTTTGCCAGGTGGTGACCTGGGTGCGACTTTCATCCCCAGTGTATTGATGTACTTGATACTGACCGGTTTTTTCATTGTAAAAACTGTCAATACCCACTACAACGCATTGCTGACCAAAGGTGTCATGTAACTCGGTGATAAGTTCAGGATAAGCCAGGGCAGGGGAGTTAATCGAAATTTTATCCGCGCCCATTTCCAAAATACGCCCGGCATCCGCAACCGATTTGATGCCACCGGCCACGCAAAATGGAATGTCAATGACCTGAGCAATACGTGTTACCCAACTTTTATCCACCACTCGGCGATCGCTTGAGGCCGTAATATCATAAAAAACCAGTTCATCGGCCCCTTGCTGGGCATATTGCTCAGCAAGGGGCACTATGTCGCCGATGATTTCGTGGTTACGGAATTTAACTCCCTTAACCACTTTGCCATCTTTGACGTCTAAACAGGGGATGATGCGTCTTGCGAGCATAAAAAACCTTTGGTTAAAAACTATGTTAGTGGCTGGTGCAAGCCACGGGTAAATAGGGCATGCACAATTACTATTTTACGCGTTGTAACCAGTTGTGGGTATCAGCTGCCTTGCCCCACTGAATATCATTTAATGCCTGGCGTAGTTTGGCTGTGGTAGGCCCAGGCTCACCAGAACCAACCGTATATTCCCGTTCATTATGGATAAAGGTCCCAACGGGGGTCAACACCGCGGCCGTGCCAGACAGGGCCGCTTCTACGCCGGGTTTGGCAGAGCGTTCTAATAGCTCAGTCACGCTGATATTTCGCTCACTCACAGTCATGCCCATGTCTGCTGCCAGCGTCAAGATAGTGCTGCGCGTGACACCGTGCAGAAATGACGGATCCAGACCCTTGGTAATAATTTCATTGCCATCGATCAATAAAAAGTTAGCGGCGCCGGTTTCTTGCACATCGCCATTGGGACAGAACAGAATTTGGTCGGCATTAACACTGAGCCTGGCTTTAGCAATGGGGCCCAATGCGCTGGCATAGTTTCCACCACTTTTAATCATGCCCATATGCGGTGCACAGCGCATACCGGTTTCATCTAATAATAAGCGTAGAGGTTTGGCACCGCCGGTAAAATAATCGCCAACAGGGGAGAGCAAAACGTACAACATAGACGTCATAGAGGGAGCCGCGGCTTTGCCAATAGACGCTTCGGTTCCAATATGGGTGGGGCGAATATACATAGAGCCCGGAGGCTGAGGCACATCGTCAGCATACTGGGCGACTATCTCCAATATCATTTGCGCCACCTGCTTTTGATCGATTTCAGGTAGCGAGAGCAATTTAGCGCTTTGGGCAAAACGTTTGATATTTTGATCCATGCGAAATACATGTACGCTGCCATCCGCATGACGAAAGGCTTTGAGGCCTTCAAAACAAGTGCTTGAGTAATGTAAAACGTGTGCACCCGGGTGCAACTGCAAGCTATCGGCCGGCACAACTTTAGCCGGACTCCATTGATTGTTCTCGAAAGTGGCTAACGCCATCTGTGGCATAAAAACTGTACCAAATACCGCCATTATTATTTCCTAAATCGTTGAAATCTATGTTTCACCTGGTAAAGCCGCGGTGAACAAACGTATTAATCGTATATTTGCTAATTATTCAGCATGCGCATTTAAGGTGCAATCACTAAGGCAGATCTTGTGCAATTAACCTTAGTGGTTTCATCACCTCAGTCTGCTGTGTGCCAGCTAGTTTTGCCAACAGTCAATGGCTTGGGCAACAGTGAATTTACCTTCCAACAATGCCCGACCCAAAATTACGCCGCTAACCTTGGTGGGTTTAAGCCGGGTAATATCATCTAACTTACCGATACCGCCAGACGCCTGCCACTCAATGGATGGAAAGTTCTCAGTCATTTCTCCATAAAGGGCTTCATTTGCCCCTTGCAGGGTGCCGTCGCGGCTGATATCTGTGCACAATACATGTTTAGCACCTACGGATAGAAAGTCATTGAGCAAGGCTTCCAGGGACACACCTGAGTTTTGTTGCCAGCCGTGAGTGGCAATGAATTTATTGCCACTTTCATCGATGTTAATATCCAGTGCCAATACTATGGCTTCGCTACCGTATTTAGTGATCCATCTTTTAACTAGCTCGGGTTCCTTGACCGCCAACGAACCAATCACAACCCGCTTAACTCCCAGATCTAATAATTGAGCTACATCTTGTTCGCTGCGGATGCCGCCGCCGGCCTGAAATTGCATTCGACCAGTGGCAACCATTTTACCGATTAAGGACAACTGACGTTTGCTGGTATCTTTGGCGCCGGTTAAGTCCACTATATGCAACCACTTAGCACCTTGATCTGCGTAGTCATTGACCACTTCGACGGGATCTAAGGCGTATTGAGTTTTCTGCTCGTAGTCACCTTGATAAAGTCTAACTACTGAGCCGTCGATTAAATCTATTGCGGGTATGATCATAATTTTGCTTATAGCTCGATAAAGTTTTTAAGTAATTGGGCACCGGCGTCGCTGGAGCGTTCAGGATGAAATTGCACACCAAAAAAATTGTCTTTGTGCAAGGCTGCAGAAAATGGCATGCCATATTCCGTAATCGCTAAGGTGTATTCACTGATGGCTACCGCAAAACTGTGTACAAAGTAAAAATAGCTGCCCACGTCTATACCTTTAAATAACGTGTTTTGCTCTGTGGGTGTCACGGTATTCCAACCCATGTGTGGCAAACGCAAATCGCCTACTTGCATGCGCTTTACTTCGCCTGGGATCATTCCCAAACATGGGGTGCTGTCTGCCAGGCTTTCTTCTGAGTAATCAACCATTAACTGCATACCTAAACAGATGCCTAAAACCGGTTGGCTGAGGCCTTGTATGCATGTTTTTAGCTGTTTTAGCTCGATACTTGCCATGGCGGCGTTGGCACTGCCCACGCCGGGTAAAAATACCTTGTCAGCATTTTGAATGATCTGAGTATCGTCCGATACGGTGACTTGCACACCCAGGCGCTCTACGGCAAATTTGACCGAGGAAATATTGGCACAGCCGGTATTGACTATGACGATGTTTTGCATGCTATTACTTTTGCTTATTGGGTCGCTCACTACAGGGTCCCTTTACTGCTAGGCAGCGCTTCGCCTTGTTTGTGAATAGCTTGGCGCAGTGCCCGGCCAAATACTTTAAACAAGCTTTCTACCTGGTGATGGGCGTTGCCCTCAGAGGTAGATAAATGCAAAGACAAACCCATAGCTTGGGCGATCGAATAGAAAAAATGCGAGACCATTTCCGTGGCCATGCCACCGACAGTATCGCGACTAAACTGGGCATCAAATTTCAGATGGGGGCGGTTGGAAATATCCAGAATACATTCCGCCCGACATTCATCCATGGGCAAGGCAAAACCAAAACGGCCGATGCCTCGTTTATCCCCCAAAGCCTTTCTCAAAGCTTCGCCTAAGGCCAGAGCGGTATCTTCTACGCTGTGGTGATCATCAATGTGCAGATCACCATCTACCGATAAATTCAGTTCAAAACCGCCGTGGGTGGCGATCTGATCCAGCATATGGTCAAAAAAACCAATCCCGGTTTGGATAGTGGACTTTGCTGTGGAGTCTAAATCCACCCGCACATGGATATTGGTTTCAGAGGTTTTACGCACCACTTCAGCCACCCGGCTTGAAAGCAAGAGTTGTTTGGCAATCGCTGGCCAGTTATTGTCCACGGGATGGTAACGGATCCCTACTATGCCCATATTTTCTGCTAATTGAATATCGGTTTCACGGTCGCCAATGACAAATGAACGGCTAAAATCCACTTTACCCTGTTGCAAGTAATCTTTTACCAGGCCTAACTTGGGTTTGCGGCAGCTGCAATCATCTTCTGGCAAGTGTGGGCAAATTAATACATCGTCAAAATGTATGCCCTGACTGGCAAAAATAGCCATCATTTTGTCATGTGCCAAATCAAAATCAGCCTGGGGAAAGCTACTCGTCCCCAGACCATCTTGATTAGACACCATGATCAGGCGGAAACCGGCTTGTTGTAACTTGGCTAGTACGGGAATAACCAACGGCTCAAATACCAGTTTTTCCAGGCTATCGAGTTGTTTATCTGTAGGTGGCTCTTCGACCAAAGTACCGTCGCGGTCGATAAAGAGAATAGATTGCTGAGATAAGGACACGTTAGGCCTCCTGCTTGGTTGACTGATTAGCGAAATAATGGCGGATTTCTGCCAGTAACTGGCTGTTTTGTTGTTCGTTACCCACTGTAATACGCAAGCAGTGGTTTAAGTTCAGTTGTTTGGACTGGTCACGGATCAAGATCCCTTTACTGACCAGATGATCCATCAAGGCCTGTTTGTGGGCACTGCGAAACAAGACGAAGTTAGCTTTATCATCTCCTACTAGTTCAACTTGTGGTAACTGTCGCAATGCGTTTGTGAGTTTGTTTTTCTCACTTTGAATGCTGGCCACTTGTTCTTCAAGCAGACTTAGGCTTTGTGCACTTAAGGCTTGGGCGGCGATCTGTGCTACCGGCTCAGCAATGGGGTAAGGTGCAATCACTTTCATCAGAGCTTGTATAATGGGTGCTTGTGCGAGGGTGAACCCACAACGTAAACCCGCCAGGGCAAACGCCTTGGACAAGGTGCGTAAGATAGCAATATTCGCGTAGCTTTGCAGCTCACTTGCCCAGCTATTGTCTTTATCAAACTCGATATAGGCTTCATCGATAACGACTATGGCACTGTCGGCGAAGTGCTCAATAACCTCACGTAGCTGGGCCTTATCCACAGTCGTGCCGGTGGGGTTATTCGGCGAACAGATAAAAACCAGGTTAACCTTACCTTTAAATGCCTTGATCGCCTGTATATTCAAGGAGAAATCCGTCAGTAACGGCGCAGTTTTTATGTCCACATCACAGGTTTCGGCACTGATGGCGTACATACCATAAGTTGGTGGGCAAATAAGAATACTGTCTTTGCCTGGTGTACAAAAGGCACGAATAAGTAGCTCAATACCTTCATCTGCTCCACGACTCACCAATAACTGGTCGTGGGTAATACCGGCATAGGCTGCATAAGCATCGATAACCGCGGGTGGCTGACAATCGGGATAGCGATTAAAACGCTGGGTATCAATATCATAGGGGTTGGCAAAAGGAGATTCATTGGCATTGAGCCAAATCTGTCTATTTTCACCTTGACCGCTTGCAAATAATCGCCGGGCAGATTCATAGGGTTTTAGCCCTTTGATATTGTCATTTAAAAGAGATGTGATTAACTTACTCACCCTGTACTCCCTTAGTTTGATTTATTGCAAATAGGCGCAAGGCTACCGCTTGTTTATGGGCGTCTAACCCTTCTGCATCGGCTAAATCCATAATCGACTCAGCGATATTTTGCAAGCCAGTTGCGCTGAGTTCTTGTACGGTATAGCGGCGAATAAAATCAGCAACGCCCAGGCTTGAATAATTGCGTGCATATCCGTAAGTGGGTAATACATGATTGGTGCCACTGGCGTAATCGCCAGCAGATTCAGGGGACCATTTACCCACAAAAATTGATCCTGCGTTGTAGATAGTGGCCAAACAATCCCGAGGGGCTTCAACCTGCAAGATTAAATGCTCAGGTGCATACTGATTACTGACCTCGATGGAGGTTGCCAGTGAATCCGTCAAGATAAATCGGCTGTGAGCCATGGCTTGAGTCGCAATATCTTTGCGGCTCAAGCGGGGGATTTGACTGTCGACCTGGCTTTTCACCTCGGCTATCAACGCTGGGCTATCACACACCAAAATGGCCTGGGAGTCTGCACCATGTTCCGCTTGTGATAACAAATCGGCTGCCACAAAAACCGGATTAGCCCGGCTATCGGCTATAACTAGTACTTCAGAAGGGCCGGCGGGCATATCAATAGCAGGGCCAGCGGGAATTCGGCTCACTTGTTGTTTGGCTTCAGTGACAAAACTGTTGCCCGGGCCAAATATTTTATCGACTTTAGCGATAGTCTCAGTGCCTAAAGCTAAAGCGGCAATGGCTTGAGCGCCCCCGACTAAGTATATTTCGTTGATATCACACAAACTGGCTGCATAACGTATTTCTGCAGGTACCTCACCTTGTTTATTTGGCGGTGTGCAAAGCACTTTTCGCGGGCAGCCTGCTACTTGGGCGGTCACGCCTAACATAAGTACTGTTGATATCAGTGGCGCACTGCCTCCTGGGATATACAAACCAACAGATCCAAGCGGTGCATGTTTTAGTTCACAGACGACCCCGGGCGCAGTCTCAACTTTGACATCCACCGGATATTGGGCTTGATGGAAGGCGCGTATGTTGGCATAGGCTTTATCGATTGCAGCTTTTACTGAAGCACTGACTTCGCTTTGCAAATTTACCAATGCATTCGGAGCTAAGGTTAGGGTATTTAACTGAATGCCGTCAAAACGAGCTGTCAGTTCACGCAGCGCATCATCACCGTTGGCGGCTACGTGCTGAATAATCTCAGCCACGGCATTACTTAGTTTTTTGTTGTCAGCCATTGCTGGACGACTTAATAACACCTGTTGTTGGCCCCGATTTAGGCCCGACCATGTTTGCATTTTGTCTATCTCTCTTCCTGCTTTTGTTAGCAACGGTATAACCTTAAGCGCGATATTGAGTGCGCTTAACTATTCAACTAGCCCATCATTTTCTCAATGGGCATTACTAAAATTGAACTACAGCCCAAAGCTTTCAACTTTTCCATGGTTTCCCAAAACAGGGTTTCTGAACTGACTACATGCACGGCAACGGTTTTATCGTCTGCCGCCAGGGGCAAAATCGTTGGGTTACTTGAGCCTGGTAATAAACTTTTCACTTGTTCAAGGTAGGCTTTGGGAGCATGCAGCATGATGTATTTGCTTTCCTTGGCCTGCATCACGCCATCAATTCTGGGTAATAAGCGGTTGATGAGTTGTTGCTTGGCTTCCGGTAACTGACCGGCACGTTGGATCAGCACGGCTTTTGATTGAAAGATTTCCTCTTCTTCTTTTAAACCGTTGGCTTCGAGCGTTGCGCCTGTGGATACCAGATCACAGATTGCATCGGCGACCCCTGCTCGGGGTGCGACTTCAACGGACCCGGTCAGCATTACGGCACTGGCATTAACCTTGTTTGCCTTGAAAAAACGCTCAAGCAAATAGGGGTAGGTGGTGGCAACTTTTTTGCCTTCCAACGACTGTACACCCTGATAATCAAACTCGTTAGGTACCGCAATTGACAAACGACAGCCACCATAATCCAGACGGCGTAACGTTGTGAAATCATACTCTTTACCCGAGGCTTTGCGCTCAAGCATTTTTTCTTCCAGTTCGTTTTCCCCGATAAATCCTAAATCCACCACACCATCCATGACTAAACCCGGAATATCGTCATCTCGCACCCGCAACAAATCGATGGGTTGATTGGTCGAATGAGCGATCAACAAACGGTCACGGATCTGCAATTTAATGCCTATGGCTTTTAATAAGGCAATACTGTCGTCGCTCAAGCGTCCGGATTTCTGGATTGCGATACGTAATCTTTTGCTATCACTCATAGGTTATTTGTCCTGTTTTATATCTGTGTTAATCAATTGGTGTCTAAAGACCTAATATTATGTTTGAGTTTTCAAAGCCTTAAACGAAAAACCCCCGGAAGTTTCCTTCCAGGGGCTTGTAATTCTTTACGCCATAGGAAGGAATCAATAGACCTTCCAGCACGAACCTGAAAGGTTATGCCATATGATGGTGGTTGTTCGTTTGCGTATATGAATTTAACATTGTAATTTTATGGTCGTTGTTCGACTGAGGGCGCAAACATTAGCGAATCAGTCAGCCTATTGCAACAGTAATTTACACTGATGGGGGCACAAAAGTAACAAGCGTAATGAAAGGCATAAGTTACAGCGAAAAAGAATAGAAATAGCCGGTTTTTGATGGTTTGCAAGACTTGCATTTTTGCTGGATACTTGCTGGATACAGGTAAATTGAACTTGTTTGTTCAATTTAAATCTATAATTGTAGGATTTTTTTAAGGTTTATTCTCACAGCTATCATGGTTGTGTAGGATTGTTAATCTTGCTAGTGCTTAGAGGGCGTGACAGGTGACTACCGATTTACTTTTTTCCATATTGCCCAGAGAGGGCAAAGTGCCCATTGCTCATGATGAGCAAAAGGTACAAAAGGTCAATAAAGAAACGGCATTGCGTCAAATAAACGAAGACGATAAACCCGTTAACTTTAACCGCCGAAAAGCGGGGAGCGGTAAAAGACGTAGTGGTAATCGCTCTGGTCAAAAGGATAGACGCTCTTCTGATCTTAGGCGGGGTAAACGGATCGTACAGAAGGCAAAGGAGTCGCTTAGTGAAAAAGCCCCTGTAGTTGAGCCAGCAGAAGAGCCAAAACAGCTTAAAGGACCCAAACATCTGGACTTGTATGTATGAGACTTGTTGATGGCTGAGCAATTTGTATGCTGGAGGTGTGGGGCCCAACTGGTGGGGGTCATTTTACCCATGTCGCGCCGCGAAGAATGCCACCAATGCCACAGCGATCAGCATGTATGCAAGTTATGTATACATTACGACAATGCCAGTCGCACCAGTTGCCTGGAAGATCGTGCAGAATACGTTATCGATCGTGAAAGGGCCAATTTCTGCGATTATTTCTCCCCTTCTACTGCAGCGTTTAGCGCGAGTGCCACGTATAAGCAACAACAAGCAAAAGCCAAGCTGGCAGCCTTATTTGACGATGAGACGCCACCCATAATCTCGCCTAAGAGTGAAGAGACTACCCAGGTGACAGAACATAGCCAAACTGAAACCCCTAGTGAAATCGCCGAACGAAAGCTACGCGAGCTATTGGGCGATTGATGGCTAAATATTTTATGCCAACCAATAATATATTGCTGAACGACCTTAAATAACTCCCCCGGCTGGGCCTAGCCGACTCCCCTGTTTGGTATAAAAGCAGGCTAAATTTGACAAATTTTCAACATTACCTTAACTTATGTCTTATATAAGATATAATATTGTCTATTAACAGCCAAAGCAGGAAAAATATACATGTCATTAAGTCAGACAACAATGCCTAAAGTTGGGTTCGGCCTGTGGAAGATCTCTCAGGATATATGTGCCGACGCTGTATACACAGCAATCAAAGCCGGTTACCGCCATTTCGATAGTGCCTGTGACTATGGCAATGAGGTGCAGGTAGGTGAAGGCATTAAACGCGCTATAGAAGAGGGGATTTGTACCCGTGAAGATTTATGGATCACCTCAAAACTATGGAACACCTATCACGCTAAGGAACATGTACAGTTAGGCATAGAGCGCAGCCTTTGTGACTTACAGCTTGATTATTTAGACCTATATTTGATTCACTTCCCGATTGCCCAGCCGTTTGTAGACTTTGACGATCGTTATCCCCCTGAGTGGATCGCCGATCCAAGTGCACAAAACCCAAAAATGGAATTGGCTCCCGTGCCGCTTTATGAAACCTGGCATGCAATGGAAGCGTTAGTTGAAAAAGGTTTAACTAAGGAAATTGGTGTATGTAATTACAACACGGGTTTGCTTAACGACTTAATGGCCTATGCCAAAATTAAACCTGCTATGTTGCAAGTTGAGTCACACCCATATTTGACTCAAGAGCGCCTGATGAAATTGGCCAAGCAATACGACATACAGGTTACCGCGTTTTCACCTCTTGGTGCGTTGTCTTACCTTGAGTTAGATATGGCAGGTGCCGCTGAATCGGTATTGGAACAAAATGTGGTAAAAGCAGCCGCTGAGCGTTTGGGCAAAACACCCGCGCAAGTGGTACTTCGCTGGGGCGTACAGCGTGGTAATGCCATTATTCCTAAAACCTCTCGGCCTGAGCGTTTAGCGGAAAACCAAGCCATTTTTGACTTCGAACTCACGCAGCGAGAAATGGACGATATCAGTGCCCTTAACAGTCATCGCCGCTTTAACGATCCAGGTGATTTCTGTGAAGCCGCATTCAATACTTTTTATCCAATTTACGATTAGGGTGTAATCAATCATGTCAGTAAAATCTATTAATTATGTTGACGTACCGCAACAACTAAAAAGCGGTGATTCAGTTTTTCCTCGAGTGGTACTTAACAATGGCGCGATAAAAACGCTTGACGATTGTGCTGCATGGATAGAAAAACACAAAACCGAGCTTGAAGCCGAGCTAAAAGAATCCGGAGCCATATTATTCCGTGGTTTTCCCCTTGATTCAGCAGAAACCTTTGATGAATTTTCAAATGCCTTCGGCTACCCAAATTTCACTTACAAAGAATCATTGTCAAACGCGGTGCGTATTAACTTCACTGAGCGTGTATTTACCGCTAATGAAGCCCCTAAACACGTAGAAATATTTTTACACCACGAAATGGCCCAAACACCTATTTCGCCGAGCAAGGTTTTCTTTTTCTGCAAAACCGCCGCTGATGAGGGCGGAGCAACGCCTTTATGCCGTTCTGATCTGCTGTTTGCAGAGCTTAAATCACGAGCGCCGCAATTGGCTGAAGACTTCACCCATAAAGGTCTGAAGTACACCACCCACATGCCGGCTGAAAATGACACGTTGTCTGGTCAGGGGCGTAGCTGGAAAAGTACTCTAAGTGTTGATACACAACAAGCCGCAGAAACCAAGTTAGCTGACCTGGGATACAGTTGGTTATGGACAGATGACGGTGGTTTAAAAGCCACGACTCCAGTATTACCTGCGGTGGTTAAACTGCCCAATGGCAAAGAAGTTTTTTACAATCAGTTAATTGCTGCGTTTATGGGCTGGAAAGGTGTACGCGAAAACCCTTCAAGCGCTATTACCTTTGGTGATGGTAGTGCCATCCCTGTTGAAGGTTTGCAACTGGCCACAGATTTAGCCAAAGACTACACCTTTGACTTGCCATGGCAGGACGGTGATGTGGCCTTGGTAGATAACTACATGAGCATGCATGGCCGTCGTCCTTATTCAGGAGAGCGTAAGCGTGAGGTTCTCGTCGCTTTAGCCATGAACTAAACCTAAACACAGTCCACCTTAATTTCAGGTAGCGATATATATGCATAAGATAAAAACTTTGTTACCTGGCATTATGGTGGCAACAATTGTGGGTTTGGCAGCGCTTTTTCTGAGCGAACATTACGGTGCGCCTGCCATGTTATTTGCTTTGTTGCTGGGCATCGCTATGTCCTTTTTGCATCAAGGCACGCAATGTAAGTCAGGTATAGAGTTTACCGCCAGTACCGTACTGCGTATTGGTGTTGCGTTACTTGGCTTGCGAATAGCCTTTGGTGATCTATTAGCACTTGGCTGGAAAACAGGTTTGCTGTTAGTCGTTGCCATTATGAGCACCATTTTGTTTGGCGTGGTGTTGGCTAAAGCGTTCGGTTTACAAAAGCGGTTTGGCGTGCTTACAGGGGGCGCAGTGGGCATTTGCGGTGCATCTGCGGCCATGGCGATTGCTGCTGTGTTGCCTGAAAGTAAAGACAAAGATCGCGATACATTGCTGACTATTATCGGCGTGACCGCACTATCAACAATGGCTATGGTACTCTATCCCATTATTGCCGGTATCCTTGGTTTGGACGAAACTGCTACCAGTATTTTCCTTGGCGGCACCATTCACGATGTCGCCCAAGTTGTGGGGGCAGGTTATTCGGTGTCTGAACAAACCGGCGTATTAGCGACCCTTACCAAACTTGTGCGTGTGGCCTTATTGATGCCCGTAGTGCTGTGTATTTTGTTAGTTTTTCGCCTGAATCTAGACAAAACCAGCCAGCTTAAAACACCAGGTATTCCGTTGTTTTTAATCGGTTTTGTTATTTTAATGAGCATTAATAGCCTGGTCGACTTGCCTGATACATTGACCAAAATATCTGGCGATATCTCACGCTTTGCACTGGTTATTGCCATCGCCGCCATTGGCATGAAATCCAATTTAAGTCAGCTGCTTACGGTCGGCTTCAAACCTATCTTATTGTTAGTGCTGGAAACCGTATGGATTGCAGGTTTAATATTAGTTTGTATTCCTTATCTTTAAATTTTTCTAAATGGGGTGATGTCATGAAATCAATACAGGCTAACATTATTTCGACTGTTTCTTCTGCCGATGTTTCTGCGGCAATTTCCAATAATTCAAGCACCGAGCTATCTTCAACTTTTTCCTCTGATTCTTCTACAGACACTTATTCCACTCGGGCTTCAGGGAGTGGGCAGCCTGCTCAAGTTGCCTCTGCGCACTCTGATCAAAGTGATGTGCAAAACGGGCGCAGTGTTTTATCAAGACGTCGTTTTTTAATGGGTATCGGCACCTTTGGCGCACTTACCGGAGCACAAACCCTGTTAGCGCCAATATTACCCTCGGGCATGATTTCCAGCGCCTTTGCCCAAACGAGCGACCCATCTACCATTATCGGTAAGAGCGCTGGGCTGGTGGTGTTGAATGATCGACCGATTAACGCTGAAACACCGGCACATATGCTTGATGACAAGATAACCAAAGCGGAAAACATGTTTGTGCGCAACAATGGGATCCCGCCCAGCGACATTGATGTGAACAACTGGGTGTTAACCATAGAAGGCGAGTCAGCACAGCAAACCAAGCAATATTCCCTCGATGATCTTAAGCAGAAGTTTACCCACCACAGCTACCAGCTCACGCTAGAGTGCGGTGGTAATGGCCGGGCGGAATTTAGCCCGGGTGCCAAAGGCAATCAGTGGACGACAGGCGCGGTGGCATGCCCTAAGTGGACTGGCGTGCGCCTGGCGGATGTGCTCAAAGACGTGGGCATCAAAGATGATGCTGTGTACATAGGTTATTACGGCAAAGACACACACATCAGTGGTGACCCAAGCAAAGAAGCAATCTCCCGTGGCGTGCCCATTAACAAAGCGCTTGAAGATGAAAACCTCCTCGCCTGGGCGATGAACGATGCTGATATCCCCTTTATGAATGGCCACCCGTTACGCTTAGTCATAGGCGGCTGGCCAGCATCCACTTCTGGCAAGTGGCTTGAGCGCATCATAATACGTGACCGGGTACACGACGGTGCAAAAATGGCGGCCCCAGCTTATCGCGTTCCCTGTGAGCCCGTGGCTCCAGGCAGTAAAGTGGCAGATGAAGATATGTGTATTATTCACGCTATGCCGGTCAAGTCGTTAATTACTTACCCAAAATCGGGTGAGAGTCACAAAAAAGATGAGCAATTTACTGTACGTGGCCATGCCTGGGCAGGGGATAAAGCCGTTCGTGATGTGCACCTTTCAGTCGATTTTGGCCAAACCTGGCAATCCGCCTCCTTAGAAAAGCCAGTGAATCGCAATGCATGGCAACACTGGCACAGTCAAATTCGTTTTCCGACCAAGGGTTATTTTGAAGTGTGGGCGAGGGCGACCGATAATGACAGCGTGAGTCAGCCGATGATACTGCCTGGTTGGAACCCTAAGGGGTATTTAAACAACGCCTGTCATCGCGTTGCTGTGCAGGTGGTGTAGCCATGGCGACATCACTTATCACAAAGCAAAAATGTCTGACGCTATGGGCAAGTATGTTTGCTCTGCTAATTGTGGTTTTATTGGTTCCGATGAGGTCAATCGCAGAAACCGACAACGCAGATGGCAAGAACGACCCTACGTCAGGCTTGGTGATCAAGCCGGGTTTTGAAACCGTGCGGGCTCATTGTACTGCGTGTCATTCCGCTAAGTTGGTCACGCAAAACCACATGAGTCGAGAGCGCTGGTTAAGCACTATTCGCTGGATGCAGAAAACGCAAAACTTGTGGCCTTTGCCAAAAGAGGAACAAATCCTCGATTACTTGAGTGCTAATTACGGCGAACGCACTACCGGGCGCCGGGCCCCGTTACCGGCGAATTTAATGCCAGCAAAGCAGGTTAAGTAGCCAGCCGTATTGTCAGGCGAGCGGTTCCAAATGCTATGCCCATTCCAATAAAAAGACCTAGTGTGACTAGCCTTTTTTTATGAACAGAAAGTATGTGCGGAGATTTAACTTTTAGACCTCATTCTCTTGCCACGTTAGGGAACGGTAGATCGTAAACTAGATCTTGCACCCGATTAGGTGCAGCGCGAAAGGATTGCTCGATTTTTAACTTAGCCGCCAACATCTCTTCAAACAACATAAAGTGGCGTAACAGGCACTCGTCCAGTTCATCGGTTTCATCTATCCAGGTTTCTTTTAAAAATGGGGTGAGCGACGCTGCTGCATGGGCATACATAATAATTTGCCATTTTAAATCCCACATGCGTATTTGTGCATCTGGAAAGTCATTGTTGTGCGCATTCACCAGACCTTCAACGAAGTTTTCGATTTCATCGCCACTGTCAATAAAATAGTCCAGCAAAGTATCTTCTTGGCGTACCGCGTCAGCTATTAACTGAATGGGCTGCTTGAAGGTCATCATGTAAGCCAACATGCGTTTTGCAAATTCGAAAAGCTTTACGTTTGACGGATATTCTTGGGGCATATTTTGATACACCACAGCGACATATTTGACAATAAAGTCATGCAGGTCATCGCTAATGTTATGCCAAATTTTTTCTTTACTACCAAAATGATGACGAATTAGGCTGTGAGATACGCCCGCTTTTTCGCTAATATTTCTAAGGGAAACACGCTCATATCCCAGCTCACAGAAAAGCTCTGCGGCGATCTGTAAGATCTCAGCTTTGGTTTGCTGTGCATCTTCGGCACTTCTTCGACCCTGCTTTCTTTCACTCATAATTTTTCTTCTTAATGGCTAACAACACTGTTTTAGCAAATCTTACCAAGGTTTTCATCTTTATATTGTCCAGGTGGTAAATAATAGTTGATCTTGAACCAAGTATCAATATACTGCACGTCCGTACAGTAAATAGCTGTGCAACCGGTTAATAAAATAGAGATTAGAGTAATGCGAAGTAAAAACTTACATCACATCGTCGGCTTGATAGGGGCCATACTGCTAATAGGTGGGGGTCTTTCTGGGTGTGATAACGTGAACTCCCAGGAAGTGAATACCATTATCAAGCCGGTTAAACTGGCAAAAGTACCGGATCTGAACAATCAACATGCTGACAGTTTTATCGCCAAGTTAGATGCCACTGAGCGGGCTGTGCTGTCATTTAATGTGGCGGGCGAAATTGCATCTAACATGCCGCGCATGGGTAAACAGGTTAAAAAGGGCGAGGTACTGGCCTACCTTGATCCCACGGATTATCAACTTGCCTTAGATGCACGCCAAGCTGAGTACGATTTGGTAAAGACCCAATATCAAAGGGCAACAAAGCTAATAAAAGATACCTTGATTAGCACAGATCAATTCGAGCAGAGTGAAACCAATTTTAAAGTTGCCCAGGCAAAGTTAGCACAGGCGAAAACTGACTTAACCTATACAGAAATCGTAGCGCCATTTGATGGCATTGTGTCATTGACCAATGCAGAATCTCATCAAGTGGTTGCAGCAAACCAGGCCATCTTGAAAGTCCTCAATAATTCGGTGATGGATGTGATTTTTACAGTGCCTGTGAGTTATGTGGCGAAATACAGCGTCGATAAAATCAGTCGATCAAACGTGTGGGTGACCATGGACGCCAAACGTGGCTTTAAGATCGATGCCCGCTTTAAAGAAATATCTACCCAGCCGAATCAAGACACCAATAGTTATACCGCACGGGTGACGATCCGTCGCCCCGCTGATTTAACTCTACTTTCAGACATGACTGGCCAAGTTCATTTATCTAACGATGACCAAGCGGCGTTATTTAGCCTGCCAGATACTGCATGGATCAGTCGAACAGCTGAGCAGGGGTACCTATGGAGATTCGACGAGTCAGAACAGTGGGTGACAAAGGTCGCCGTGTTTTTAGACGACCAAGGTAATATCACTGGCGGCTTAAAGCAGGGAGATTTGGTGGTTGAAACGGGCATTCAAGGACTGAGTGAAGGACAGCGCGTCAAAGCCTGGGTTGAAGAGGGGGGAATTTAATGAACATGACTAAATATATGTTTATTGGTTTGGCCTTGTTTGGCGCTGGGGCTTGCACACCCAATATTGAACATAGGAAAAGACCGCCTTTGGTGGTGGATACCATTCACGTGGCGGCCCCCATTGAAACGAAGTTTCGTACCTTTAATGGCCAAGTTGTACCGCCAGAATTAACGCCATTGGCGTTTCGCTTAGAAGGCGAGATAATGGACGTGATAGTGCAAGAGGGCGATGACGTCAAAAAAGGACAGGTGCTGGCGATCCTTGATGATGCCCGACTTAAACAAACCTTGAATGACGCCCAGGCAAAACTCGATTTAGTTTCTCGCCAATTAGAAAGAGGTAAAGAGCTGCGCGCCAGAGAAATGATTTCCACATCTGAGTTAGATGAGTTACAAGCAAACTACAGCCTCGCCGTGGCAAATGCCAATTTAGCCCAAGTCCGCTTGGGTTATACGCGTTTAATGTCACCGGTCGATGGTGTTGTATCCCAAGTGGTGAAACAAGATTTCGAGCGCACGGGCGCCGGTGAAACCGTACTGAGTCTTTATCAAAGCCAGGATGTGTACGTTGAAATTTCCGTATCTGATTCGGTGCTGACACGCTTAAAGCCATTGTTAACCCATGAAAGTTATCGACCAATAGCACACTTTAGCGGTCACCAAGGTGACTTTTCTCTTAGGTATTTAGAACATACCAGTGAGCTAACGCCTCAAACTCAGACCTATCAATTTTGGATGAAAATGACCCAAGTGTCGCCTCGTATTCTGCCGGGTACCAATGTGCAGGTGAGTATTGATATGGTCAAGTCAGAAATGACCTTACCCCAGGGTTACCAGTTACCTATGACTGCTATCGATAGCACCCGGGTTCATGGTCAGTTTAAGGTATGGAAGATACAAGACGGCAAAATCCTTGCAGTGCCAGTGGAAGTCGGCGAGGTTAATTCCAATGGCGTCATTGTTCTCAGTGGAATACGCGAAGGTGATGTACTGGCCAATTCAAATCTACGTAAATTACGCCAAAACATGACCCTAGCAGGTGCGACACTGTGAATATCGCTGAGTACTCTATTAAACACAAAGTCATTAGTTGGTTGTTTCTGGTTATTCTAACCTTAGGTGGTATTTCTGCATTTAATGGTTTAGGTCGCCTTGAAGATCCGGCTTTCACACTCAAAGATGCGTTGATTATTTCTACTTATCCGGGGGCGACGCCACAAGAAGTGGAAGAGGAGCTGACGTATCCATTGGAAAAAGAAATACGTCAGTTGCCCTACATTGACAACATTACTTCTATTTCTTCCAACGGTATGTCCCAACTAAAAATCAGTATGAAGTCGATTTACGGGCCTGAAATTTTGCCGCAAATTTGGGATGAGATGCGCCGTAAAATCAATGATATTCGTCCTACCTTGCCCTCAGGTGTGAGTTCATTGCAGATCCTGGATGATTTTGGTGATGTGTTCGGCATTATGCTCATGATCACCGGGGACGGTTTTGGTCCAGTAGAACTCAAACGATACGCTGATCAACTCAGGCGTGAGCTCGAGCTGGTGCAAGGGGTGGGTAAAGTGTCTATTGCCGGTGACCAACAAGAGCAGTTATTTATTGAGGTATCCTTACAACGACTCACGTCACTGAATCTGGATATGAGTACCATTACTGGTTTGCTTAATCAGCAAAATAGCGTGCAAAAATCCGGTCAGGTGATGGTTAATGGTCAATCTTTGATCATCCGCCCTAGTGGTACTATGAGCTCGGTTGATGAACTGGAAAACTTGATTATTCATGGCCGTGATACAGGCAACCTGATACGCCTCAAAGATGTGGCTAAGGTCACACGAGGTATAGCCGAGCGCCCCGGTAATGTGGTGACATTCAATGGCAGTCAAGCGATTAGCTTAGCGATTTCCTTCGCCCCGGGGGTGAATGTAGTGGAGATCGGCGCGCATATTGAAAAAGAGTTTGAAATTCTGCAGAGCATCAAACCTGCAGGTGTGCAGTTGAATTATTTTTACAATCAGTCCGCTGAGGTTGACAAATCAATACAGGATTTTGTGATCAGCTTGGCTGAGGCCGTGGCCATAGTGATCATCGTACTGCTGTTTGCCATGGGGCTGCGTAGCGGGATCATTATCGGTACAGTTTTACTATTGACCGTGTTTGGCACCTTTATGCTCATGAGTTACAGCGGCATCGAGTTACACCGAATTTCCCTTGGTGCACTGATTATTGCGCTAGGTATGTTGGTTGATAATGCCATAGTGGTAGTAGAAGGGATCTTGGTGGGGCTTAAAAAAGGACGCACCAAGTTGCAAGCGTCGGTGGATATTGTCAAGCAAACCCAGTGGCCGTTGCTCGGTGCTACGGTTATTGCGATCACCGCTTTTGCGCCTATAGGTTTATCAGAAGACGCTTCCGGTGAATTCATGGGATCGCTGTTTTGGGTGCTGTGTTATTCCTTGTTCTTGAGTTGGATAACAGCCCTCACGCTGACGCCATTTTTAGCCAATATATTGCTTAAAGAAAACAAAGATGGCACCGGTGCTGATAATGCCAATAACGAAGAGACCGATGCTTATAAAGGAGCCTTGTTTGTGGTGTTTGGCTCAATGCTCAGATTCGCTCTGCGTTTTCGTTGGGTTACGGTAGCCAGCATGGTGGCGCTGCTAGTGGTCGCGATGATAGGCTTTGGCAACGTCAAGCAGTCATTTTTTCCTGCCTCCAATACACCTATGTTCCATGTGGATATGTGGATGCCTCAAGGCACGGATATCCAACAAACCGTCAAACAAAGTGCACAAGTTGAGGCCTACTTGGGGGAAATCGATCATGTTGAGTTTGTGGCCTCGTCGGTGGGACAGGGGATGCAACGTTTTATGCTGACCTATCAGCCTGAGCAAAGTTACGCCGCGTTTGCCCAGATGACAGTGCGTGCCGATAGCAGAGAACACATGTTTGCCTTGCTTGATGGCCTTGAAGCTAATTTGAACAAGCAATTCAGCCAGCCGATGTTTCGTATCCGCGTAATGGAATTTGGCCCAACACCGGCATCCAAAATTGAAGCGCGGCTCACCGGCTCCGATCCGCAAATCTTGCGTGATATTGCACGGCAAGTTGAAGATATTTTTCAGGCTGATCCGGGGGCTCGTAATATTCGCCACAATTGGCGAGAACGCACCAAAGAACTCGTGCCACAGTTCAATGAATCAAAGGCGCGCCGTCTGGGTATTTCAAAACAAGATTTGTCGGAGACCCTGCA
The DNA here is from genome assembly GCF_058068185.1 of Paraglaciecola sp. IT1134. NCBI lineage: Bacteria > Pseudomonadati > Pseudomonadota > Gammaproteobacteria > Alteromonadales > Alteromonadaceae > Paraglaciecola > Paraglaciecola sp. IT1134. The sequence goes on from NZ_CM176486.1 coordinate 1,559,190, forward strand.
AATGGCGTTTGGCGGCAAAACCATTGGTATAATCCGGGATGGCACTCACATGTTGCCAGTTATTGCGCGTTTACCCGAGCAGGAGCGAGTAGATTTCGAATCCCTAGCCAATCTGAATATATGGAGCCCATCGTTACAAACTTATATTCCTGTTGAACAAGTGATCGACGGAGTTGAAATGGATTGGAACGAACCACTGATTTTGCGCCGAGACCGGAAGCGCACCCTGACGGTAATGGCCGATCATGATGTACTTGGGGATGAAACCGCCGCCGCCTTATTTGCCCGCCTAAGACCAAAAGTGGAGATTTTACCCATACCCGATGGCTATCAGATTTCGTGGGGCGGGGAATATGAGTCTACCAACAAGGCGCAAGGAGCCATGTTTAAATCTTTACCGCTTGGCGCATTAGTGATGTTTATTATCACGGTCTTTTTATTCAATTCTGTGCGTCAGCCTTTGGTGATCTGGCTTACTGTACCTTTAGCTATCATCGGTGTGTCGGTGGGGTTATTAGCCACGGGTATGCCATTTAGCTTTACCGCGTTACTTGGTTTACTCAGTTTAAGCGGCATGATCCTTAAAAACGGCATAGTGTTGATGGATCAAATCAATATCGAGTTGCGTTCAGGAAAACAAGCTTATGACGCGGTGTTTGATAGTGCTATCAGTCGCGTTCGCCCAGTGAGTATGGCGGCCATGACCACCGTTTTAGGCATGATCCCATTAATGTTTGATGCATTCTTTGGTTCAATGGCGATTACAATCATGGCAGGATTGAGTTTTGCAACGGTATTGACCCTGATAGTGGTGCCTGTGTTATTTGCAATTTTCTACAAGGTCAAACCTGAGCCGAACTGAAAGACTTAATCGGGCAACATTTAGCAGTCTTCTTGGGCACTTTTGGCCCTACATATGCCGGGCCTTTTTTAGTTTGCAAACGAAGGGTTAATCAGACCGTAAATGTTGCAGAATTTCGCAATCTTTAATCTGCTTATTCTCACAGCAATTCGCCAGGGCTTGCAGATTCTGCTCGAGTTGTTGCAACTCATACTGGGCGATATGGATTTGTTCGAGTTGTTGGGAAATTAATGCGTCTACTTGTGCGCAAGGGGCGTTTCCATCGCTTTGCACGGCGACGAGCCTTTTAATGTCAGCCAGTGGCATACGCAGTTCTTTACAGCGACGAATGAAATTTAACGATGCTACATCTTTTGTTTGGTAATGGCGGTAGCCATTATCGCCACGCTTTGCCTCGGGTAACAAACCAATGTCTTCGTAATAGCGGATCGTTTTAGGGTTTACCCCGGTAACAATCGCCAATTGTTTTATTTGCATGAGTGGTTGACCTTCCTGTAACTGGAAGCTTTATTCTACGCCTAATGAATATTAAAGTAACGAGAACCCCATGAGTGAATGCTGCGGCGTCAATGCCCAAGATAAAGAACAACGTACCTTATTGTGGACAGTACTGGTGCTTAACGGTGGCATGTTTTTTGTGGAATTTATCGCCGGTTGGCTGGCACAATCCAGTGGGCTAATGGCCGACTCACTCGATATGTTTGCGGATGCCATGGTGTACATGGTTGGCTTATATGCCGTGGGAAAAGCTATCCAGTATAAAGCTAAAGCGGCATTGTTTAACGGTAGTTTACAGTTGCTGTTGGCCGGGTTCATTATGCTTGATGTGGTGCAGCGCTTATTTCTTGGCAGCGAGCCTCAAACTCAGGTGATGTTGTGGATCTCGCTTTTAGCATTGGCGGTGAATTTGTTCTGCTTTATTTTGCTGTCACGCTACCGTGCGGGTGACATTAATATGCGGGCCAGTTGGATTTGTTCGCGTAATGACATGATTGCTAACGTCGGCGTGATTGTATCTGCTGGGCTGGTGATTTGGCTCGACTCAGCGATCCCGGATTTAGTGATAGCAACGATTATTGCTCTGGTGATCGTGCAGTCATCACTGAAAATCGTCAAAGAGTCCAAAGTGATGCTCAAAGGCGAGGATAAACCTAAGTCGTCGTGCTGCGGCTAGTTGTTCGGCCATGTTGAAACAAAAAAGCGACTCGAAAACAGTCGCTTTTTTGGATGTTTAGACATACACCCTAAGGCATTAATCGTAATTGGTCTGTGCATTACCTTTGTAGGCGTCGGACCTGTGCCCTTCTGAAAGCGATAAAATAATCGCATCAAGCTTGTTTAGCAGCGCAATAGATTCGGCTGTAAAACACCCACCTATCACCACCAGACTTGGATCAGTTAACTCACCAAGCTTATTTAGGGCTTTTTGCACTAAACTACTTTTCACCACGTTTTTTCTGTCGTGGGGAAAAGTGATTAAGGTCGAAGTATCTTCGAGCTGTGACTCACAACTCATAGCTAACTTCTTGTATTCGGTTGGCACACGCTCTTTAACCAAAAGCGAATCCAAATTTTTCTGAATGTGAAATTTCATAATTAATTAATAGATCATCTATAAAAAGTAACAACGTTGCGGTGCGACGTCAGTATATGTACTACTCATTCGGAACGCAAAGGAGTAAAGCACACGATTTTAAGCTAAATAATTGAATTCAAAATGCTTATTTACTCGAACATGTGATGATTAAAGGCCGATTATAGTTAAAGTTGCCCTAGTCGCAAATGGAATTAATCGATTGTTGCATATTTGTTCAACAATGTCCGTTGTACTTGCTTGTTGGACATAAAAAAAGGGCGCTTAATTAAGCGCCCCACACACACATAAAATTGCGATTTTGGTTAGAACTTTGCCCGCAGTTGCACACCGAAGTAACGATCCGCATCACGGGGGACTTGATAACGAAAGCCATCACCGCTATAGCTGGTGAAATACTTTTCATCCGTCAAGTTCTTAGCAATTAGCGAAATACGATATGCATCATCATTGAAGGCGAACGCGATACTCGCATTAAGTAATGCGTAGTCCGGTAATAACACCGCAGGACTAAAATTACCTATGTTGTCGGGTAAAGTGGCTTGTTGCTCATCGGTATAAACATAATTAGCGTTCCAGATAATATCCATGTCATCAAGCATCATTACGTAATCAGCACCGAGTGAATATTTTAGATCTGGTGAAAAGGGAACATCCAATCCAGAACGGCCTGTGCACTCATTTTCATCTTTATCACTTGGACAGAAAAACTCATCAATTTCCGCATCGATTTTGGCTAATCCGGCTGTCAATGTCAGATCATCTGTGGCTTGCCAGACAAGATCAAACTCTATTCCCTGGGTAGAAACATTACCGGCATTAGTTAAGCGCGTGATAGTTACCCCTGTTGAGTTATCAAAGTTATTGGCTTGAAAACCTTCAATTTCTGTTTTGAAAATAGCAGCATTGAACATAAAGTTATTAGACGCAAACTTATAGCCCAATTCATAGGCATCAGACGTTTCCTCAGCAATAGGCAAGGTGTCATTTGGCGCCATGTTATAAAAGACATTAAAACCTGGTCCTTTATAACCCTGCGCATACGTGGTGTAGACCATGCCAGCATCGCCAAGATCATACTGAGCACCGAGTTTAACCGATGTATTGGTTTTACTGGTTCCGCCTGAAAAGTTAGTGTTTTCTGTTGCTGGTCTTACCCCAACACCGCGACGTCCGTAAGGATCGTTGCTAACACGTGTATGGATAAAATCCACTTGGTCATCAGTATAACGCATACCAAAGAGGAGTCTGAAGTCTTCTGTGAAGTGATATTTGCCATCGCCAAACAATGCCCAGTTCACAAATTCTGTTTTCATGAATGCCGTCGCACTAACAATGTCATTGGCATTACAACTTAAGCCTTCACTGGCAATAAAATCAGTGACTTGCTGATCGTCGGGATTGTTGATACCCAATTCAGTGTTTAAATAATTAGAAATGGCGTCAGCGAATTGTCCTCCGTTATTTTGACAACTGGCGTCACGGGTAAAGTTACGATCCGAGTCCATTTTCCAGAAAAAAGCACCGGCTTGCCAATCTAACTTTTCACCTATCGGTGAGGCAATTCTCAACTCCTGAGAAAATTGACGCCAGGTTTGCGGGCCAACATCGTGGAGTTGAAAAGGCACCCCAAAAACTTCTTCATTTGAATCCCCGGCTATAGACGTAAAATCACCTTCGCGAAACTCAGTATTATCCCATTCTCTGTAAGCGGTGATTGACGTTAATGAATGCTCACCCAATTCAGTATCAAATTGCACGGAAAATGCGGTGGTCTTATCAATTGTGCGTGATTCGAAATCATGGTCAATTTTTCGTTGATTTAAGTCTAAATCGGCCACGCCGTCAACGATACCATTACTGTTTGGAGCCGCGGCTGAATCTGGATTACGTCCACTCGGTAGGCCTTCAATATCGGCACAACAATCATCGTTTGACTCTGCACTTTCGAAGATGAACAACATACTGCTGTCTTCGCTAACGTCCACGTCAAGCATCGCTCTAAAGCCTTGCTTGTCGTAACCATTCACTTGCTCGTTGTTATAAACGTTATAGATATTTCCATCAAAAGCCGACTTAGTGACAATTAAGCTGCCTGCAGCATTATCACCAATTTCACCTTGAATTTTTGCTTTTAAGCGATACTCATTGTCTTGAAACATTGTTGCTTCAAGCATTCCCTCAGTATCTCCAGAAGGGCGTTTTGTGGTAATATTTACTACGCCCGCTGAGGCATTTTTACCGAATAATGTGCCTTGTGGGCCACGCAATACCTCGATACGTTCTAAATCGTATAGATCAGTAAAGGCCTGGCCTGATCGACCCAGTACCACACCATCAACCACAGTTGACACGCTAGGCTCAGCGGCCACACTAAAGGAAATTGTACCGATCCCTCTGATAGTTATCGCAGAATTTCGACTGGTGGTGCCTTTTTTGAAGCTCACTGATGGGACCAGACTTTGCAGGCTTTCAAAACTGCTTGAAAAGGCCGAATCAATTTGACCACCGCTAATCACGGAAACAGCAACCGGTACTTCAGACAGGCGCTCAACTCTTTTTTGTGCGGTAACAGTTATTTGTTCGAAGCCTTTGTCTTCTGCTGGCGCCGCATCTTGTGCGTGGGCCGCGAAGCCGATTGTCATACACGTACCTATTGCAAGTGCGCGCGTGATAGCTGTGTGTAGTGTGCTAGCTTTTAGTAACATGGTGTTCCTCACGATTTCTATTTTGAGGTAAGTCCGATTTCATGAGCGACAAAATGCGATCTAAGTCTACTACGTTGGCTTACCATTCTTCATTTAATATTCGGTTTCACCCATGTAGGGAAATGGACAGGGTGAACACGTATAGAGTATCTTGTGTCAAACATTAGTTGTCTTATATAAGACAAAAGATAACTAAAACTTAACCATAAAGTTAAGCAATTGCAATCTTTTTGTTAAAAGATTTTATTTTTGGATTAATGTATCAGCCCAGGCGTCTCATCCTTGAATGTTCGGGCAAGTAAGGCATGTGAAGCAGTAAATGGGGATAAGGTTAGAGCGGCTTAGCACCGCAATAAATATAACTGATACATGTTAGTAACATCATTAGGGTGTTTTACTGGTGCATTGCGCCACTGAATTTTCTAAGAGGTTCAGCCAATCGCTGCCATAGTTATCTTCAAACCATTGGCGCATATTGCCAGCTGCATCTTTAAATGCCTGTTTTTCGTCGATGGTAGGGCGATAAACGGTGCCCCCGGCTTTTTCAAACAGCTTATATGAATTGGCTTCTTGGTTCGACACTAAATCATGGGCGGCTTTTTGCTGAAGCACAAAGCCTTGCTCGATGATTTGCTGAATGTCGCCGGGCAGCGATTGCCATACAGGCTCTGAGAACCACCACAAGGCCGCCATGTAAGAGTGCCCGTCGAGAACAATGTATTTCAAGTGTTCTTCTAATTTGGCCCCGATAATATCTTGAATGCCGTTTTTACTACCCTCGACCACGCCTGTCGCCAAGGCTGTATACAACTCAGCCCATGATACCGGCGTAGGGTTAGCACCCAATTGGCGAACGAGTTCTTGTTGAATTTTGGCCGGTGTGGTGCGGATCTTTTGGCCGGCTAAGTCATCGGGATGATGTATCGCTTTACTGGTGGTGGCGAAATTGCGCCAACCCCCAGTATTGGTGACACCCATCAGGCGAATATGCAAGTTTTGGCCTAACACTGTTTCTCGCATTTTACTTAAAATAGGCCCATCAAGCACACATTGGGCTTGTTTGTCGTTATCAAATACATAGGGTAAATCAAGAACCTGCGCAGGCGCGAAAAAGTTACCCGTACCCCCCGCCGTGGTAGGGAACATCTCCAATACCCCTTTTTGCAAGTTGCCAATACACTCTGGCACCCCCCCACAAAATTGTCCCGATGGATACAATTGCACCTGTACTCGGCCGTCACTGGTCTTTTCAACGTACTGCTTGAATGCTAATAAACCCACGTAGTCTTCATCCTGGGTTGACGCCTGTATGGCTGCTTTAATGGTAAATTCGGCCCGATCGGAATTTGAGTTAACAATACCGCTGACACAGGCCAGGGCAACTACAGCATAAATTGTAAGTAAAACAACGCGTTTTGTATTCATATCATGCAAACCCAAACAGACGAGGTAAGGTCATAGTGACCGCTGGAAAATAGGTGATAATGAAGATGACCAACACTTCTACCGCCAAAAAGGGCAGCATCTCATAAGCGATATTTTCGGCTTTCTCACCAGACACAGACGCGGCCACAAAGAGCACCAAACCCATGGGTGGGGTAGCCAGCCCAACGGTCAAATTAACACACATGATCACTGCAAAATGTAGAGGATCGATGCCTAATGTGATGAAAATAGGTGCCAACACCGGCCCCAAAATGAGTATTGCTGGGCCTGCATCTAAAAACATGCCAATGGCAAACAAAAACAAGTTAATGATCAGCAGCAACAACAGCACGTTATCGGTAATGCCGACGATCTCGCTGGCCAGCATATCGGCCATACCCGAGACGGTAATGATCCAGGCAAAGGTCACCGCAGAACCGACTAGTAATAAAATGGTCCCAGATTGCACCGCTGCATTAACTAAAATATGCGGTAACTTGTGAAATTTTAGGGTATTGGTGACAAACAGGGTAATGATAAGGGCATAACCTGCGGCGACGGCAGCAGCTTCAGTCGGCGTAAAGACCCCAAGTACAATGCCGCCAAGTAAAATAACCGGGGTCAGCAGCGGCAAAAAAGAACTTTTCAGGGCACTGCCACGCTCATGCCAAGTGGCTTTTTGATTGGCGACCGGGTAATTGCGTTTCTTGGCGATACGGCTGGTGACTATCATTAAACCGGCACAAATCAATAAACCGGGTGTGATGCCAGCTAAAAACATGCCGGCCACAGAAACGTTCATGATAAAGGCATAAAGGATCATTATGCCCGAGGGCGGAATAATCGGCCCAATAACCGAAGAGGCAGCGGTTACTGCAGCAGCAAAGCGGCGGCTGTAGCCATTTTCTTCCATGGCGGGAATAAGCATTTTGCCTAGAGCAGAGGTATCTGCTACCGCTGACCCAGACAACCCGGCAAAAAGTACCGATGACAAGATATTCACCTGAGCTAAACCACCACGGTAATGGCCAATTAACGTTTGGCTAAAACGCACAATCGCTTGAGTGATGCCGCCTTGATTCATCAACTCCCCCGCTAAAATGAAAAAGGGCACGGCCATAAGTGGAAAGGAATTCATGCCTGAATATAAGCGGGTTAACAGCGCAGAAAAAAACACCTGGTTTCCATCTAGCAGTAAGCTGACGCCAGGGCCAATCAACAAGGCAAATACCACAGGTGTACCGGCGGTTAACAAGAGAATGAAAACCCAAAAATAACTGATTGACATATTATTCTACTTCCATGGGGGGGATGGTTTGTGGGGTTAGATAGTCTTTGAGACAAAGCTGTTTAATCAGGTTTTCTATACCGACCAAAAACAACGCCGCAAACATTAAGGGTGCGCAAGCGTAAAAATAGGCGAGTTTGACGGGCATGGAAGAGGCATAAATTTCCATCCCCCCTTGCCAAAATGCGACGCTTTGCTTAAAAAACATGGCACTGATCACTATCACCAACAGGGTAATAATGATTTCTGTGGTGCGGCGTAACCCATCAGGCAGGGCATCGGCGAACATCTCGATGGAGACATTCAGGTTCTCGCGATAGGCCCAAGGGGCGACGAGACAAGCCACCCAGACCATAAGGTACTTGGCGAGCTCTTCGGTCCAGGCCAGTGAATCATTGAGAACATAACGATAAAAAACCTGGGCTAAAATCATCAGCAACATGGCGCTCAGTAACATGCCAGCGATATTTTTACCCAACGAACTCAGGGCATAATTGAGCTGCCCTAGTGGACGATTTAACGCCAATAGCCCTCGGCTGACAGCATTTTGCATTAGATATTCTCCAGCTCAGTGGTCGCGTTATTGAGGCCAATAGTGGCTAATTTGGGGTTGTTGGTCCGTCAATGCATTTGTGTGTTCAACATCTGGCCCCTGTGGAATGCGCTTACCTTTAGGCACAAACACCGCCATTTCCAGTAAAGCAAGAGTTAGGTTATAGCTTTTACCACCTTGATAGGTTTGTTCGCTTGGGAAGCGTTGCCACTGACCTTCTGGCAAGTAAAACTCCACTTCGCCACCTGGTTTTAAACAGGGGATCACCAACATGTCATCGCCGAACATAAATTGCAGTTCAAACCCCGCAGCCAGGCGATCCTTTGGAAAGGCCAGAGGCATGGCGCGCATTAGTGGTACACCAGTGCGGGTAGCTTGTTGCATGGCGAGATAGATATAAGGCAATAAACGGTAGCGCAGCACCAGTGCTTGATTCACCGCTTCTTCTGCTTCTACCCCGTAACTCCATGGTTCTCGCTGACCTATGCCATGCAAACGCATGTGGGCACTGAACACCGCAGCTTGCGACCAGCGGATAAAGAGCTCTTGGTCTCGGGTATCCTTGTAAAAACCGCCCACATCGGTGGCGAAAAATGGTGCACCAGACATGCCCCAAGATAAGGCACCACGTATGCTCGCCCCGAGTCCGCCCCAATCGGCTTGCGGATCACCACCCCATTGACTCGGGAAACGCTGTGAGCCAGTCCAGGCTGACCGACTAAACAAAAAGGGACCATTTTTGGAATACTTTTGTGCGGCTTCATATACACACTTGTTATATAAAAAACTGTAAACATTGTGCAGGCGGTCGCCAGAGTCGCCGTTGTAAGCCAACATATTGTTATCTTCTATTTGCTCACCGAAATCGGCTTTGATCATATCAACGCCTAAATCGAATAGTGGCTTGTGGGATTCTAACCAAAACTGATACGCATCAGGGTGGGTGAAATCCACGATGCCAGATTCTGGCAGTGGCGTGAGTACTTCGGCGAAGGCGCTCATATCCCATTGATATTGATAGGTTTCACCTGTGCGTTTATCTTTTAATAACCAACCTTTTTTGGCCATTTCAGTAAACAGGGGGTGCTGCACTGAGACTAACGGGTATTCCCAAATACAGACCTTGAAATTGTCGGCTTTGAGTTTGTTAATCACCGCAGCGGGATCGTCAAAACGTTTGGGATCCCATTCAAAGGCGAATCGGGTATCTGTGTCTTGCCAGGCACGACCATCTAGGGTGATAACATCACAGGGCATCTTATGATCCCGTACGGCTTTCGCCGTGGCCAATAACTCAGGCACGTCTTTGTAGTAGGCCTTGGATAAAATCACACCCAGGCTCCACACAGGGGGCGTCGGCGCTTTACCGGTTAAATCGGTATAGGTGTTGATCATGGCTTGGCCGTCTGCACCGTGCATTAAGAAGATATCTAAGGTTTCATCTTCAACCAATACAGCATAAGCACGCTGTGACCAGGTGGCATAACCCACTGCATGGGTAACCGCAGCAGGGGTGTGCACAAATACCCCCCAGCCGCTGGGACTCCAACAAAAGGGGGTGTTTTTATAGGAAATCTCGGCGTTTACCCCTAACGCATCGTGGTTGTAAGAGCGTACTAACTGACCGCGTTTGTTTAACCCCCCCCATTTTTCCCCAAGACCATACACCGCTTCTTCGGTGGCCAGTTCTAAACTTAACAACCAGCCTTCATCGACTTTTGCCAAAGGTGGTAAGCGGTAACGGCGCACAAAGTGCCCATCGTTGGCGGTCTGTTGTACGATTTTGTTGTCTTGGAGCAGCTCAAAAGTGAAAGGGCAGTGGTTGACAACTAACTTGTTGTCGCCGGCGATGAGCGTGGTTTGTTGCTCATTTAAGATTATGTCTGCGCCAATAATATCCGGGGTACAGACCAATAAACCATAGTCTGGTTGCTGACTTGCGCCAATACGCAAACGCACCCCAAAGGCATGAAACGTGATGTGTAAATCACCCTGTGATGTAGGTAAAAGTGCACTACCGTCACTTAATACGCTGGCCGAGCCAATGACTTCGGCTTGTTTTATTTGGTTCCAGTTTGGGGCGCTTATATCAAATGCAGACATCAAATTTTTCTCACTGGTGATAATGACACTTTGAGGCTAAACGCGAATGCAGGCATAGGTGCATTCGCGTTTAATTTCTCTTATCTTATATAAGATATAAGTTATAGTAGTGTTAATTTGTTGTCAATCTTTGTTGAGTATTAGTTGCAGGGCTGGCTTGTAGCCAACCGAGGAAACTATGTTAAGTCATTGAAAAAATGTTTAAAAGAGGCATTAAATTACAGTAAATGTGTTCTCTATACAGACACACAAGTTCGATCCAAAACAAAGTTTAGCGTAAAGCAATCGATATTATCTTGTATAAGATATACAGTTAATATTACTCTTCTATTTTGTTTTAATAAATTTGCCGCATATGAACGAGAATCGCTTCGACAATAAACTCAGTCGCCCCGGATTAGCATTCCAGCCTCTTTACAAACAGGTAGAAGAGCACGTGACCCAGCTAATTGTTGAGCAACGTTGGCGCGCCGGTGATATGTTACCTAATGAGTTTCAATTGGCCAGTGAGCTTGGCGTGAGTCAAGGAACAGTGCGCAAGGCCCTGAACAGCTTAACCAGCGCCAAGATCCTCACCCGTCGTCAGGGTATAGGTACCTTTGTTTCTGAACATACCGGACACCATGGTCTTTACCGTTTTTATCCTTTGATTGCAGATGGTAAAAGCCCTGAATTACCCAAAGCAGAATTAATCTCTATGCAAACTCACGTGGCCAACAAACAAGTGGCCAAAGCCCTGGAGATAAAAGTTAAAGATAAGGTCATCGTTTTGTCGCGTAGGCGGATTTTGAACAATGAGTTTTGTATCGCTGAGACCATTTATTTGCCCTATAACCTATTTAAAACCTTACTCGACGAACCTGAAGTGCCTCACACCTTATATCATTTTTACCAAACTAATTTTAACCTGACAGTGCATAAAATTAATGACAGTATCAAAGCTGACTTGGCTACCAAGCAGGATGCCGAGTTATTGGATATCAGCATTGGTCAACCCATATTGGAAGTGACCCGCATAGCTCGCTCGTTGAATGATAAGGCCATGGAGTTTCGCGTTAGTCGTTGTCGCAGTGATAAATATCACTACTTGGTGGAATTGAATTAAGCAGGTATGTGCGATTGTCTAATTAAGTGGAATGTGCGTATATCTCGCTAGATGCGATCACGTGAAATGCGTTGTTCATTAGGGCTAGAATGCCAAAGCAGGGCCGCACAAACTGCTGTGCTGACACCAGCCTAGGGCTAATTTTAAGGTTACTTCCAGATGATAGGTAAGCATATTGTCATTTCTGCCGTACCTCGGTTACTCCACGCATAGTAGGGTACAAATTCAGTACGAATAGCATCCCACTGAGGTTTTACTACCTTATTATACATTTCATTAGTGCTGTCTTTACGGACTAACAAGTCCGCTGAAATAGTGGTCATATCGCCTAAGAAATCATCGCGATAATTGGCTTTTAATGCAGAGTCTGAGCCAATATACACATCTAGAATGCCGCTTTTCTCAGGGATATCGGGCGTCTCGATACAATAAACCAAAGGACCACGTTTAATCGCGACTTGGTTACGCACTTCTTCGATGCGTGGGTGACCTTCAACGAATTGAATATCCATCGGCATGTTTAATACAATTTCGTCGCCTGCTTGCCACTGACGTTCAATTTTAGCGTATTGACCTGCTTCGGCTGCCATAACGGCTACGCCGTTTACACTCAAGGTGGCACCTTTTTCCCAGCTAGGTATACGAATCTGTATGTCAAATGCCGACGCTTTACACGCTTGCACTTTCATTGAGACTTTGCCATCCCACGGGAAGTCAGTCTACAGGCTTAAACTTAGCGATGTACCATCGAGCAATGTGGTGCTTAGCTCGTTGCTACCAAATAGATTTACCGCGACACCAGCATCCGTCAAGCTGTAAGCCTATGCAGATACTTGGGCAATGGTACGTACTAAGTTTGGCGGACAACAGAAACACTCAATGTATGCTTCTCCATCTGGTGACTCGGTACAATCAGCATGATCTGAATATTCTCGCTGGCTAAAGTTCATCCTAAGTGGATTGGCGTAAAAGTATTTATCCCCTTCGTTACTTTCGCATATTCTGGCCCATCGGGATCACTGATTTTGGTTTCATCCATGCTCGTTTGCGTTTTGCCGTTATGCTGCCTTTTGAAGGCTCTGCTCTGAGCATATTTAGAGAGAGTTGCCTTAACATTGTCCAATTCTCAGCACTGTTCTGGTGATGAATTTAGCATTGGTCTTCTCTCAAGCTGACATTTAATACCCAGTGCAAACTATTTTCGATGGACCAATGGGCGCGTACAGCTTTGGCTAACGCTTTTTCGCTAAGCTCGGCACAGCTAATGTAATAACGATAACCTAGTTGTGGCGCTTTATCTTTGACTTGACGAAACCCTATGCTCAAGCCAATGCTGCGCAGATTAGGCCATTGGGGGAAGTGAGTTGCCAATTCGCTGGCTTTGATTACCTTTTACGGCTAACAGGTAATCAGCTTCTTTTTCTACTATTTGCTGTGCTATCTTTGTTTGGCTGCCCATCGCATCAATGGATACCAGCGCACCTTTTACCTCCAGTAGCTTAACGAGTGCTGGGATGGCGGTAATTTCATTCGATTTTTGTTCAGTTTTAAGTTGTGCCATCACCACTTTGTTGGCACACGCAAAGGCATTTACCATGTGAATAGTGGACTGCCTATCACCTCGTTGGTATGAGCTACGTAAGGTTTTTCCGTCGATGGCGACCACTTCGCCTTCAGTCACCTGAGCCTTCAGTCACCTGATGCACCGCCTGCATCCAATTCATAAAGCATTGCCGGAACTGCTCAGGTTCAATTTTAGAGATAATACGGGCAATGGTGTCATCGACCGGCACGTCATCGATAAGAAAACCCTGTTGCTTGAACCAGTCGTGGTGACCTTCAGCGTAATCATAAATCTCAGACCAACCTTCTGCGCCTGCTATCACGCCACAAAGTGTGACGAACAATACATCACACAAGGGGTAGGTGACTTTAGCGGATTGACGTTGGTCGATAATGGCACTGAAATGAGTCGTAAACGCTTCGAGATACATAAAGGCCTCCACAAAAGGGAGTACAAGATCACAGCTACCCATAAAATCAAAGAATTATCTTAACGAAAAATTCTAATTGTCTAAAAAACGTTCACGATCTCGCCTTGACACAATGAGTCTCAATTTCTAAATGAAAAGTTATAAATGCGGCTTGTGGTAATAGAGGCAAATGGCAGATTCAACGTAAAAGAGGTATCTCAGCCAATTTTGATCGAAAAGTTTACCTTTATACCGATTAAAAACATACTCGAAAGATCAACAGACCCTATGCTACGCCTTGTTAAACTTGCTGATCGGAAAGTCTTGTGGATGGACGGAAATTTGATTCAAATGGTGTAAATGACTTCAGATTGCTTCATGTGACCACTGTTTGTTGTAGGTGCATCTAATTTGATGTATTGTCAAATTTATTGGCGATTTATAATGCCTCCTTCACTTTGAACTTAATTAGACAATGTATTGGTTAAAGCTGGGTGGCGTCCGAAAACTTCCGAGGACATATGAATGAATATAGCTGCAAAACGAAACGCTCAACTTAGCGATAAAAGTACAATGCATGCTCAAGACATACGTGAGCAGCCTCCGCTTGATTGGCATAAAATAAGTTATTTATTATTATTATCTCGCGCTATGGATGATATTGAAGAAAAAGAATTAGTTCCTGAGAAATTAGTGTTTAACCAGTTTTCGGCGCGAGGCCACGATTTTGCCCAAATTTTACTGGGCACTCAATTAACACATCCTCATGATGGTGCTACTGGCTATTATCGTTCTCGTCCATTTGTATTGTCGCTGGGTTTAGATATTGATGACGCTGTTGCTTCTCCTATGGCAAAATCAGGTGGATATAGTGATGGGCGTGATATTGGTGTGGTCTGTAACTACCCTAATGTTGAACGTACTGGCGCAATGTTATTTCCTATGTGTGGAGGTGTTGGTGCACAGTATTCACCTATTGCTGGCTGGGCTCAATCTATTGTTTATCATCGAGATGAACTTGAAGATGAATCTTATCGTGGTGCGTTAGGGTTATCGATGGGGGGGGACTCGTCGATGTCAACAAGTGGTTTTTGGGCGTCATTAAATATTTCGACTACAAATAACTTACCGCATTTATTCTACATTGAAGATAATGGCTACGGCATTTCAGTACCACAAACCGTGCAAACACCTGGGGGAGATCAAGTAGCTAACTTAGCCGCTTATAAAAACCTTAAAATTATTGATGGTGATGGCACTGATCCCATACTTACGCCTCAATTAGTGCAAGAAGCGGTTGATTATGTACGTAGCGGTAAAGGAACTTGTTTATTACGTTTAAAAGTGCCACGTTTATGTGGGCACACTTTTCAAGACACTCAAATGTACAAACCTGAAGGTATGGTTGCACAAGAGCAAGCTAACGATCCTTTACCGAAACTGAAAACGTATTTAGCACAAGAAAATATTATCAGCAACAGCGAATGGCAGTCATTAGAAGAAAAAGCCTATAGCGACATACGCGCAAGTGTTGAAAGAGCTAAACAACGCCCAGAGCCAGATGCTAACAACGTAAAACGTTATGTTTATGCTGAAGTGGATGATAAAGGCCAACCTGAGGTTCAGTTGCGAGGTGGTTTGCATGGTGATAACTACCCATTTCCAACAACGAGTGAAATTGCAAAACCTGAAGGCCAACGCCTCAACATGCAAACAGCGATTCGAAAAGTATTGGAGCATGAGCTTGAAACCAACCCCAAAGTACTTGTTTTTGGTGAAGATGTTGGTCCTAAAGGTGGTGTTCATGGGGCAACTTTAGGCTTAAACGAAAAATTTGGTGATCATCGCGTATTTGATACGAGTTTATCTGAAGAAGGCATAATTGGTCGTGCTGTGGGTATGGCACTATCTGGTCTGATGCCTGTTCCTGAAATTCAATTTAGAAAGTATGCTGAGCCAGCTGCTGAGCAAATTAGTGATACGGGCATAATGCGCTGGCGAACGAATAACCAGTTTGCCGCTCCTATGGTTATTCGTATTCCTGGTGGTTTTGCTGGTCGTGGAGATCCATGGCATTCAATGAGTGATGAAGTTGAATGGGCACATAAAACCGGTTGGCAAGTTGTTATGCCTTCAAATGCTGAAGATGCTGCCGGTTTATTGCGTTACGCACTTCGTGATAATAATCCTACAATATTCTTTGAGCATAGATCATTACTTGATAATCGTTGGGCGCGACGTCCATACCCGGGTGATGACTTTGTTATTCCATTTGGTAAAGCCAATACATTGTGTGCCGGTGACAAGCTAACGCTTGTAACATGGGGAGCAATGGTTGAGCGCTGTGAAATGGCTGTTGAAGAACTTAAAAAAGAGCATACGCCAGACAGTATTGAACTCATTGATTTACGCACCATAGCGCCATGGGATAAAGCCACTGTATTAGCCAGTGTGAAAAAAACCGGTCGTTGTTTAATCGTTCATGAAGATAATATGACCGCTGGTTTTGGTGCGGAAATCGCAGCCGTCATTGCCAAAGAAGGCTTTTTTGACTTAGACGCCCCTATTGAACGCTTAACCATGCCGGATATACCCAACCCACATAATATTCATTTATTAAATGCAGCAGTACCTACTGTTGAACGAATAATATCAACCATTATTGACATTGTAGAATTTTAACTAAAAGCGAGTAATAAAAATGAGCATAATAGATATCATATTACCCGCAGCACAGTTAGAGGGTACTTCAGCAACCTTGTCAAAGTGGTTAGTAGAAATTGGTCAACAAGTTAACGCGGGTGATCCCTTAATAGAATTAGAAACAGACAAAGTGTCGATGGAAATATGCGCCCCCCAAAGCGGCACTTTACGTGATGCTATTGCCTGTGAAGGTGAAGAAATAGCTGTTGATGCTATATTAGGCCATCTAGATACTAACCCTTTAGCAAGTAGCACTGATAGTGGCCATGTTAATCAAACCACTGAAAATACGGTAAATGATCAAACAGTCGCTCGTTCACAAACAATGGTTAGTTTTGAAAACATTAAAAATGATGACGAGAATAGCAGTTATGAGCTTATTGGCCCTGCTGCGCGTCGCTTGTTAAAAAGTAATCATTTAGATCACAATCTCATTACTGGCTCTGGGCGACGAGGACGAGTGACCAGAAATGATGTGCGAACTTATATAGAAAATCATCCGCTTGCCAATCCCCCCATTCTTGAAAATACGCCAATGTCAGCACCGGAAACGACTAGTAGACCACTTAAAGGTACGATGATAAAACACACTAATATGAGAAAAGCTATAGCAAATCATATGGTTAGTAGTTTATTGGAAACATCTCCTCATGTAACCAGTATCTTTGAAATGGATATGAGCAATATTATTGAACATAGAAAATGGCATAAAAAAGAATACGCTGAGTGTGAGGTTAACTTAACTTTTACGGCCTATTTTTTAGCCGCAGTTGTTAAAGCCGTTCAAGAAGTACCTCAAGTTAATGCACGTTTTCATGAGCATGCATTGGAACTGTTTAGTGATGTTAACATTGGTGTTGGTACCGCTTTAGGAGACGCTGGGCTCGTTGTACCCGTAGTACAGCAAGTGCAATCACTTAACTTATTTGGAATTGCTAAAGCATTAACGGCACAAACAGAAAAAGCCCGCAGTGGAAAACTAACACCAAGCGACATGAAAAACGGTACCTTTACCATTTCAAATCATGGTGTTAGCGGTAGCTTAATCGCCACGCCGATTATTATAAATCAACCAGAAGTCGCTATTTTAGGTGTAGGTAAATTAGAAAAACGCGTGGTAGTTGAAGGCGTGGGCGATGTTGATTCTATAGTGATCAAACCGAAGTGTTATGTTTCGTTAAGTATTGATCATCGGGCACTTGATGCGCATCAGACCAATCTTTTTTTAACTAAATTTGTCGAAGTTATTGAGAATTGGGGGAATTAACAAAATATTACCTGATTACCCACTTTGCTCAGTCACCGTTGCACAGCATATAACACCAGTTATTTTGGGGGAAGCCCATGGCTAAGAACCACGTGCAGCTCCAGCAAAGGTAAAGTTTGTTTGAATTTATAGAAGAC
The DNA here is from genome assembly GCF_058068185.1 of Paraglaciecola sp. IT1134. NCBI lineage: Bacteria > Pseudomonadati > Pseudomonadota > Gammaproteobacteria > Alteromonadales > Alteromonadaceae > Paraglaciecola > Paraglaciecola sp. IT1134. Next base: position 1,576,908 of record NZ_CM176486.1, read on the forward strand.
TATGGCATGGCACAGAACAAGAGTGTGAAGAAGCCTTGTTCAAATGGCGTTTTCCAAGTGGTTATGTGTGCAGGGACGGCGGTAACAACACGTATTATCAGTTGAAGTGTCGCAAACTTCTGCAATGTAACCGCGGTGGTCATCAACATTCTCTGAACAGCGGAACTCTATTTGCCAGCACCAAATTGTCTTTAACAAAGTGGTTTATGGCAATTCATTTTCTCACTCTATCCAAAACGGAACTGTCAACGATGGAACTGAAACGTCAATTGGGCGTCAACTATGACACTGTCTCGAAGATAAAGCATAAGCTGTTACAGGCAATGAAAGAAGCGGATGATAAGTATTCCATTGGCGGCATAGTACAACTAGATAATGTGTACTGGGGAGACGAGCGACGAGGAGTAAGGCGTGGTCGCGGTGCAGCAGGTAAAACGCCGTTTGTTGTCGCAGTAGCCCTGAATGAGCAAGGCCACCCAGTTTGAATGAAGATGAACGTGGTGAATGGATCCAAATCCACAGCGATTTCCCAATGGTCCCAGCGACAGAGGCGGCCTGATGTTTGTGGGTAATCAGGTCACCTTATGATTGTTAACCCTCATTATCCACGAAAAACTATCAGGTAATATTTATGTTTAGTCATTTAAACGCTATGCCAGATGATCCAATTTTAGGGCTGCTAGTTAAATACAAACAAGATGAAAATCCTAAGAAGATTGATTTAGGTATTGGGGTATGCAAGAACGAATTAGGACACACTGAGATCCTAAATTGTGTAAAAAAAGCAGAAAAGTATCGTTTAGATACAGAAGATACTAAGGCATATATTGGTCGAACTGGTTCGACACAATTTAATGATGAAATGAGTAAATTAACTTTTGATGCTCATAAAGTTTTAATTGAAGACCGTGTTCGCACCATTTCAACAATTGGTGGAACAGGCGCATTGCGTGTAGCCGCTGAATTTATTAATTCTTGTGTGCCTAACGCTACTATGTGGGTAAGTGATCCTACTTGGGAAAATCACTAGGCAGTATCAGTGCAAAACGCAAACGAGCATGGATGAAACCAACCTTCTTAGAGGCTGTTTTAAAAGGGGGATTTAGCGAGATGTGTAAAAATTAGACACTCATGCGGTTGCCCTGCTCATTGTGTTGTATCGAATGAATTTTGGGCAATATCGTGTTCTTTTATTTGAATATCGTACCGCAAAGATCAACACGTTCTAATGAAATCAATTAATAAATTGATCTTTCATTACTATATAAAGAGCTTTATTATGCTGTTGAAGTCGATAATTATATAAATGAAGCTATGTCTGATGAATCAATTGTGACGAATAAAAGTGTAAACATTAAGAAGCAAGCAAAATTTCCTAAAGGTAAAGTTAATTCAAACTTAGATTTACAAACATTTTTACCTTATAGAATGTATTGTTTGGCTATCCAGATGTCACACGCGGGTAATGATTTATCTGAATTGTTAAATGATACCGACATTATTATTGGAGAGAGAGAATGGCGTGTTATTTCAATTTTGGGGGCATATGGAGGGTTAACAAATGGTAAAGTTTCTAACATACTGAAATCCGACTCAGCTACTGTTTCTCGCGCAGTGAAGGTTTTAAAAACTTTAAACTTAATTGATACATTAAATTCAAAGAAAGATAGACGCAAGGTTTTGATCTATTTAACAGAATCTGGTGCTAAACTTTACGACAAAGTAACTCCTAAACGTATAGAAACCGGACAAATGATCGATAGTTGCTTCACACACGAAGAACTGTCTACTTTGCATCACTTATTAAATAAACTTGATCGTCATTTGCAACATATGGAAAATGAATTCGAAGATGAATGGGAGTAGATAAAAACATCGCATTCACTAACATTATGATTCACCTCTATTTTCATCTCCTTTATAACAAATTCGCTAAATATCATATTCGACTAAATTAAGAGAAATTGAATATGTATCGTATAAAATTAACAATATTATTATATAAAGCCCCCCGGTGAACGGTTACGAGCCCAAGTTTTTTGCTAAAGATACTCCAGAGATCGTAGCAATGAGCGCCAAAGACGCTTGCATAGACGCGGCCCTACGATAACTGGGGCCAAAAACGGTTGCAGCCAGTTTGGTACCACACTCTAAACGAGCTGGATGCTCAACTAAATTGATATATATGGCTGCCCCGGCAAATATGGTGCAAGACAAAATAGCAATGATTTCCAAAATTAACACTGCTCCTCTCCCCGAATATATAATTAGTAACCTAATGCGCGAATGTTGTGGTCAAGCGAGCGCAGTAGCAAAGCCTGCGTGAAAGCCCCCCAAGGCTGCTTGCAGCCTGAACAACATTTGTTTGTTAGGGCTTTAGGGTTAAATAAACCTGCACATACCTAGACCAAGTTGGTTGCCATTATGTACAGAGTAGCCAATTTTGCTATAAAAAGCCTCTTTGCCTTTTGCTGCAAACTTCCCGATAGCAACTGCGGCTTGTCGCATGGCCAGACATGGACGTCTGGACAAGGCGAGCGTTAAACCGGTAAGTTACCTCTGATCAGTTTGACATTAAACAAGCAAACAGATTAATTCACCAAAAGTAAAGTTCATACTGTACAACTTTCACTCAGCTAACCACGGGCCATAGGCGAGTGTTTGCGATTAGCAGATCACATTTACGATGGATTTATTTCTAATTAGCTAGAGATTGAATTCATTTATTAATTTCTGTTCAATAAGTAGTCTGCAAAATAATGGTTTTTATCAGTAAACTTCGCCGTTATCAAAAAATCGGTTTTGTGTAATATTCCAGATAAAATTTCATCATTATATTTACGTGAAATTTCCGTATGAATTTTCTCTCCTGCGCGAAAATGATAGGTTTTTCCGGTCGCTTTGATTTCGACGGATTGCTCGCAGTTACTTAATAAATAGCTTTTGGCGATGCCTTCGCACTCGTTGTATTCGGGGGCGTGTATAAACGCGTCTAGGTCAAAACTTGCGCCTAGTTCTGAATTCATGCGATGCAAAAGATTAATATTAAACGAGCGTGTTATGCCATTTTCATCGTTGTAGGCGGGCAAGACAATATCGGCAGACTTGATCAGGTCTGCGCCCAATAGTAATTTGTCATGTTTGCCTAAATTTGCGCCAAGTTGATAAAGAAAATCGCTGGCGACCGCGTCAGTCATATTGCCAATGTTAGAGCCCAGAAAAAGCACGATTTTGGGATGATGACTATTTTTAACGGAACCTAACATATCAAAATAGTCGCCATGTTTTGGTATGACCGATACCTGTGGCAAGCTTTGTTGCAACGATTTTTCAAGTTTATCTAATGCATTTTTAGAAATATCAACAGGCATGTAGTCATATTGATACCCCTCTTGGCTAAGGGCTTCAAGAAGTTTATGGGTTTTACTACCATCGCCCGCACCGAGTTCAATTAACTCAAAATAAATATTTTTATCAGCTTGAAATGACTCGATCAGCGCTTGAGTTTGGCTGGTAAATATTTCCATTTCACAGCGGGTTAGGTAATATTCGGGCATTTTCATGATTTCCACAAAAAGCGCATCGCCTTTTTTATCATAGAAATATTTAGAGGGTAGTGTTTTTTCAGATTGACTCAGACCAACATCTACATTTTTAGCAAATTGTTCTCTCATGTTGCTTGTCTATTCCTTGTAATTTTAATACTACTTGCTTATTTGACTAAGCGAATGCCAGAATATTGCCATTGAAAATGCGGCTGGAAAAAATTTCGATAAGTGGCTCTTGAGTGTTTCTTTGCGGTAGCAACAGAGCCGCCGCGTAAAACCATTTGATTAACCATAAACTTTCCATTGTATTCCCCAACCGCACCTTCACTCATGCTAAACCCCGGATAAGCTTGATAAGCCGATGATGTCCATTCCCAACGCAGGCCCCAATCAAATTGTGATGAAGCAACTTCCCATTCAAATTCAGTGGCTAGGCGCATACTTTTCCAGTTAGCAAAAGCATTCGCTTCATAATACGAAATGTGCGACACAATGGCCTGTCTATCAACTGCTTTTATACCCGCTAATGTATAGTAATACCATTGGCCATCAATGTTTTTCCAATACAAAGGGCTGTTGATTTGATTGTTGCCCAGCCATGCCCAGCCATCGTCTAACCAATAGCTAAAGGTGTTATAGCCCCCGCTTTCTATAAATTCAATATACTCATCATTGGTAACCAGAGATGCTGCAATCTCAAAGTGTGGTAAGTAGACTTTATGGCGTCCTCGTTCATTATCAAAACAAAAACTATCGTCTGCATGACCCACTTCATAGACGCCTTCCTCGATAATTAGCCATTGTTTATCTTCTGGATTAACGCTATTGCGATCACGTACAAGGTTATAATCTTGGCGATATACGGGGTAGATAGGATTTAACGACAGTGTGTATTTTAGGTCGGTCAATAATAATTCTTGATGCTGTTGCTCATGATTTATGCCAAGAGTAATGAGCACTTTGATTGTGTCCGGAATATCTTCACAGAGCAAACGCTGGATGTGTTCATCCACATAATGCCGGTATTGATACACCTGCTCAACAGTGGGCCGTGTGATTATGCCACGTAGGGCGCGCACGGCTTTTTCACCAACGCTTTGGTAGTAGCTATTAAACAAAAAACCAAAATGCGTATCAAATACGACATAATCAGCAACAAATTTTGTCAGGATCATTTCTTCAAAAAACCAACTAGTATGCGCCAAATGCCATTTGGGCGGGCTCGTGAAGTCAACCGCTTGCGGAATATAGTCTTCAACGTTAAGTGGTGCGCAAAGAGACTCGGTGTATTTCCGTGTTTGTTGATACTGGGCTAATAGCATAGTGCTACACCTTAAAAATAATATGTTGAACCTAAAGGCTGCTTCTCTTAAGCCTAATATTCAATACAAGGGCGATCTAATTCATTGCGTCAAACTGCTTGACATATTTTCTATGTAAGCGGAGATGAGGCAATACCTGGCTTATCAACAGGGATAAGTCACGGAAAAGCTCGCGCCCTATCTTTATTGATTATACCTTTGCTTTAATACGTGCTAAGTAGGACTGCCAGCTTTCATGCTCTTTGCCTGCTGCCGCAAAGAAATGACTGACATTATCCGCTTTCCCTTGGCGAATCCCCTGATAAAATCCCGCAATAACAGTACCTAGAAATTCACTCAGTTCCGTGACGCGTTCCTCGCGGTATTTCTCTACGGTCATGGGGCATAGCTTAAATCTGTATCAAACCTAATATTAAAATAATCCGCAAGTTGGTATTGAGTGATTGCTTCACCGTGCAAATTGTAGGTTTGAGCATTGTGTTTGTCCTCGGATAGCATTTTTGCGTACGCATACACTAACTCGGTTCGAGAGGTATAGCCCCATCTACCATTACCGGCGCAATTAAAAATTCCACCCGCTTCTTTATAGACTTCGATATATTCAACATCAGGCTCGATATAAATCCCATTGCGCCCAACGACCCAATCCAGGCCACTGTTGCAAACATCTTTTCAGTCAGTTACTTCGAACGACTGGCGAAAAAGCAGTATTTTCTTCTGCCCCCTGAACACGGGTATAAACAATCTTTTTTACCCCCGCGTTCTTCGCAGCTTGGATCACATTAAGATGCTGCTCAATGCGCTTTTCAGGGGCATCCATACCGGATACCAATAATAATGTGTCCACAGACTGCAAAGATTTTTCTAACACGCTTTTATCATTGTCATCACCAGGACGAATGTCAATGCCCAGCTGTTTAGCCTTATCTGGTGTTCGCGCCAACCCGATTACATCGTCTTTTGATAGCAAAGCGACAGTGGCTTTGACTATCTCTGTTCCTAAATGCCCACTTGCCGCTGTTATTGCTATTTTCAATGTCTTCTACTTTAACGTTAAATAATGCGTTAACTCGCTGCCATGTTTTAGAATTATATAGTCTCAACGTTTCGCTTTTATAGCGTTTGCGAACGCTGTGGCGCAGCCAGGGAGTGATTTTCGATGAGTTGATTTATGCAGATAAAAACCCATCTAAACAATCTCTTTTGTAATGAGTTTAACGAGCTAAGAGGTGTCCAGTAAATAAGAGGCGATTCACACCGTTAAGTTTCTAACAAAATATACTATTTAGAAACGCCTCTTTTTGCAAAAAAAAAACAGTGCTCGGTGCACGTAGTGTGTGTGACCGAAGACATGCCTTGGCGACTCCAATTTTCCCGATAACAAGACACATGTAATTGGCCATTTATATAATTCCAAGAACAATTATATCGACTCACGGATCTTCGAGTATTGAAGGCTATCACTGGATTAATTGCCGGGGTGAAACTGGACTATTTAGCGACACAGTAGCGCCCAAATGAACGGCTCGGTAAGTGGGTGAGAATGGGGGATGACCATCAGGGATGATGTTTTTACTTTCGACAATTAGGCCAAACGCTTCAGCTGGCCTTTAGGTTCAATGCATGAACGCATTTAATAAAAAAGTGACTGGCAGATCATGGATGGTCTGTTATATCTCGCAAGCGACCAACATCGTTGGAAGGTAGAACAACGCTGGGAGCACCGGGCTGGCGTTCCACCGGGCTGGCGTTCCAGTTGTAGAGACGCGGGTAAGCGAAGCGCATATCTGAGTTCAAGCAGTGAGTGCCTTGTGCGCGTAGCGAATACTTTTGAAGTAAGGTTGCGCTCAACCAGCGCAACTTTTTTAAAACTCCGCCATATCCGTGGCTAATTCCACTGGCTCTAAATAGTTCTGCTTAATGTACTCAATGCTTGCTTTGCTATCCTTACGGGTGCGATTCATAAAATGCGACAACACTACGCGTTTGGCATTGGCTTGTTTAGCGATTTTACCAATATCAACAGGGCGCATATGCAGATTAATCGCTGCACCTTTTGCACTTTGCGGCACAGCATTGTGCATAATGAGTATGTCGCTGTCTTTGGCAAGTGTGGCTAAGGTGTTGTATTGATTGCTCATATCCCCGGAGAAGGTGATGCTGCAACCTGCGATATCCACCCGCCAAGCAACAGCTGCGATAGGTCCGTGGTGCACTGGGCTAGCGGAGATGGTGATGTTATTGTTGATCTTAACGCGGTGCTGCTTGTGCGGTGTGAGGGGAATATTGTGCGCCTTTATGTGATAGGCCGCCTGGCTATCTGGCTGGGTATAATCGCTTAGGTAGGCAAAGGCCCCTTTATCGCCCATTAAACGTTCTACATAGTCCTTGGTAGAAGGCATTAATGCATTGCTGCCGGGGCCCCAAATTGGCAGGTCTTGGCTGCGTGAGGTGAAATGCGAGCCTTTTATAAAGGCGGGTAAATCAGCGCTGTGATCTACATGTAAGTGGGTGAGCAACACTACTTGTAAATCGGCGAAATTAGCCTTAGCGGCACCGAAGTTCACACTGCTGCCCGCCCCAGCATCCACTAATACTCTTGCTTTATTGTGATGCCAAATTAGATAGCTACTGGATGCACGTCCATCGTCTAATTCTGGTCCTCCTGAACCCAATACCTGCAATTTAACTTCGTTGGTGAAGCAGCTTGTTTCGGCTCGGGCCTGAGGCGCACCTAGCATTAACAACGTGGCGGTTATGTATGCAGATTGCCTAAAGAAACGGAATGATTTTGATAAGTCCACAATGTGTCTCGGTTATTGCCGTAAAGCAAGTTATCAATGCCTGTTATATGCGCGTATTCAAAAATATGATGCCGATTTAAAACCAATCATTTCATTTAAAACTTATGATTGCTCGGAGCATTTTTATTCATCATCTGGGGCGGTCATGGCACATAACAATCTACAGGTTAACGAAATTTGGCTCAACAAAAACGATATCAGCCAAACCAGAATAGTCAAAACTGAGCTTAACACAGATAGCTTGGGAGCCGATCAGGTACTGCTTAAAACCGATTCCTTTGGCTTTTCTGCTAACAATATCACCTATGCACTACTTGGCAATAAAATGGGTTACTGGGGCTTTTTCCACGCAAATGAGGGCTGGGGGAAAGTGCCAGTGTGGGGCTTTGCCACTGTAGTGGCATCCAGACATCCCAATGTGATGGTGGGTGAAAAAGTGTTTGGTTATTTGCCTATGGCCTCCCATTTAGTGATCACCGCGGGTAAAACGTCGGCCAGTCACTTTTTTGATGTTAGCGCCCAGCGCAAGAGTATTTCCCCCGTGTACGACAATTACTTGCGCTGCGCCAAAGATCCCGGCTATCAGGCCAAACGCGAAGCTTGGCAGCTGAATTATCGCCCGCTGTTTATGACTTCTTTTGTATTAGATGATTTTTTAGGAGATCACCTGCCCCCCAAAGTGCAGCATATTTTGCTGACCAGTGCCTCGAGCAAAACGGCCTATGGCACGGCTTTTTTATTGCAGCAGCACAAAGCCGACCGTGGCCAGCAATACAAAGTTGTGGGGCTAACATCAAATGCCAATAAGGCTTTTGTTAATGAGCTGGGTTGTTATGACTACGTATTAGACTATACAGATATTGACGGGTTATCCACCCACGGTGATAGCTGGTTACTGGATTTTGCCGGCAACAAACCTTTGCTGGTGGAATTGCAAAAACAGTTATCGGCTAATCTGGCCAGAATGATTTTTATTGGAGCCACAGATGTAAAAGCCCAAGAAAACAAACCCCAGGGGCAATTGCCGGGAGAGGTGTTTTTCGCCCCAGCTCAAGTCAAAAAACGCACTTCCGAATGGGGTGCTGAGGGTTTTAGCCAAAAATATGCCCAGGCCTGGCAGCAATTTTCTAAACATATTGAAGGTAAAGTCAGTGTGGCAAATTATAGCGGAGTAACAGCCATAGAAGCAGTATATCAACAGGGGCTGGCAGGTACCCTGGATAATCGCAAAATTAATGTTTTGGAATTTTAATTCAATACCCCTGGTTTAAGGGCGGTGCCACCACTTGTTGCTTTGTACCCGCAGGCCCTGTTGCTGCAGATAGACCAGGGCAAGTTTGCGGTCGTGTTGATTTAAAAAGTTACCGATTTCAACCATTATTTGTTCGTCATGTAACCTAAGCTCAGTGGTGGAAAATTCATTATCAGCCTGGGCCTCAATAATCGATAAATGCATATTTTGGCGTTTGAAAACCCATTGCTGTTGTGGATAATAAGTGCCCATTTGCAACACCAAGGTGTGAGTAGTGATAGTGATAATTTGCTTTTGATAACTGGCATAAGAAACGCGATACATCAAATAAGTCAACAGGCAGATTTCAAAGCCTGCAAAGGGCAATACTACCCAGGCACCTACTAAGCTCCAGGCCAGTGCGATGATCAATATTACGGTGGCCATAACACAAAGCAATATTTTGCACTGGTGCCAATTTGCCGAGCGATTTGGGCTTAAAGTAATCACTGTTTTTTGGGTCAGTTGCTGTAGTTTTACCATGGTTCACTCTGCTATCTGCACCCGCTTTGCCATTTTCCTGTAGTAACCTATCCGCCAAATAATAGACTACCTAAATTCGCTACTTTGTTTTGCCAGCCAATAAGATTTCTGGCAAAGTCCTATACCTTGTAAAATGTAGCGTAAAAGTCATGTTTTCCCAATTTTCAGTCGTACAAGTTCGCCTGGCCATGTTGTTGATTTGGTCGGCCATTTTTTTGTTGGATCCCCAACCCTTAACCCTGCTGTTGGAATATGGTGGTTTTACTATTTTAGGAATTGTCGGGGCTACGTTTGCCAATGCTACCGGTGCCGGTGGAGGGGTAGTATTTGTGCCGTTTTTCAAGCAAATGGCTTTCTCGGCCGAGACGACCGTAGCTACCAGTTTTGCTATCCAGTGCTGTGGCATGACAGCAGGCGCGCTTACCTGGTGGGCCTTTTATCGACAACAGCAACGCCAGTCGTCAGATTGGCAACGGTTACCGAGGGCACTGCTGCTCACCGTGCCAGCGGCCATCTTCGGATTATTACTGGTACAGTTAAATCCGAAATGGTTCGGCGAATTTGCGTCATCCGAACTGTTACATAGTGGATTTGGGGTGTTTTCAGTGCTGTTGGCGTTGACGCTATTCGCCACGGTACCCTTACTAAAGCGTCAGGTGTTTCGCCACTCCTTTGGCACCTTTGACAAGTTCTGCCTGCCGCTTATTGCCTTTTTAGGCGGCGGTATTACTGCTTGGTTATCTATAGGGGTAGGTGAGCTCGTGGCCGTGTATTTAATTATGCGCGGCTTTAATGTGACCTTTGCCATAGCCTGTGCGGTGATCGTCAGTGCGTTTTGCGTTTGGGCAGGGATATTATTTCATCTTCTGCAAACGCAGGCGGTGTATTGGCCTGTGGTGCTTTTTGCCGGAGCGGGGGCCATTATTGGCGGCATTTTAGCTAAACATTTAGTATTAAAATTCTCGCCTAAACATTTAAAAATGTTTTTTGCTAGCTGGATATTGTTGATGGGATTGTCGACCCTATTATTGTAGGGTGATGTCTCAGCACCCGTTTGATAAGCAAAGGCTAACAGGCAACAAGGTAAAACAGGGCGTGTAAAAAGTGTCAGAGCTGAAGTCATTTCACATTCACAAAGTAAAGCTTGAGCCAGGCGACACTCACTCTGTGGTGAGTAGGGGCAGTGCAGTTGGGTACCAGGTGAATCCCTGCGCTGATACTATCGCCAGCGAAGAACCATTGGAAGTTTGGTTAAAGTTACAACTCCCAGGCGATTCCCGCCCTACTAAGCTGATCACTACCATGCGCAGCCCCGGGGATGATCTGAATTTGGTGCGTGGCTGGTTACATACTAGCGGTTTGGTGACCGACAGTGGTCATATTCACAGCGTGACTCATACCGGTACCGGCCGTGTGCAACACGGTCAGAGTAATCAGGTATTGGTGACCTTACGCCCCAATATCAACTTGGATACCAGCGACTATCAACGCCTGGAGTATGTCCATTCAGGTTGCGGAGTATGTGGTCAGCAAAGCATAGAGTCCTTGCTGGCCAAACTGCCAGCCAGCTTAGCTGGTGCCGGCTTACCATTGACTCTCGCCTGGGTTTACCCCCTGGCTCAAATGCTCAAATCACAACAACCTATATTTGCCCAAACCGGGGGTAATCATGGCGCCGGGCTGTTTGACCTAGCAGCGCTTACTTCGGATAAACTCACCCTGATAGACGTATATGAAGATATTGGCCGACATAATGCGTTAGACAAACTCATTGGCGCCCATCTGCCGACCTTACTCGCACCAGGCAAACACCAATACGGTGTGGTACTCAGTGGCCGCATCAGTTTCGATCTCGTGCAAAAGGCCGCCATGAGCAATATTACCTTAGTGCTGGCCATGGGTGCGCCATCAAGTTTGGCCATTGAACTGGCGATAGAATGTGATATTTGTTTAATTGGTTTTATCAAAGCTGGCAGTCTAAATGTATACAGTGGCTCTGAGCGTGTGCGGTTTGACTGAACAGCGAGTAACATTAGAGGGCATATTCTACATCGTTTGAGTCGGATTTTGTGACTGATAAAGGTGAACTTAGCAGCAGATTTAGTGCTCACAGAGGTAAATTAACCAATTCGGAGCTTAGTTAGCCCGGCTGACATTTTGAGTGAGAGACATGAAAGACACTAACCAGCAAAATACCAACGCCCAACCTATTGAAGTCAGCGAGCCTAAAAAATGGGCCGCCGGGGTACCGGCTGTATTATCCGCCTATAAAAATGTCAGCATGAAAGCCGGCGCCATAAAAGGCACGCGTTTATTGTTTGAATTAAACCAAATTGAGGGGTTCGATTGCCCAGGTTGTGCCTGGCCGGACCCCTTGTACAAACGCGCCACCTTCGAATTTTGTGAAAACGGTGCCAAGGCGGTAGCCGATGAGGCAACTAGCGCCCGAGTCACAAAAGATTTTTTTGCCCAGCACAGCATTACTGAATTACGTAAGCAGTCTGATCGCTGGTTAAATAGCCAGGGGCGACTAGTCGAACCTATGTGGTTAGCGCCTGGCACGGAGCATTATCGGTCCATAAGCTGGCAAGATGCCTTTAGACTGATTGCAGAGCAACTTAATGCTTTAGATTCACCTGATCAGGCAGCATTTTATACCTCTGGGCGCACGGGCAACGAAGCGGCTTTTTTATACCAGCTGTTTGTGCGCCAATATGGGACCAATAACCTGCCAGATTGCTCAAATTTATGCCACGAATCCAGTGGGGTAGGGTTAGGCGAAACCATAGGTGTGGGGAAAGGTACAGTCAGCCTTGACGATCTGGAACACAGTGAAGCCATCTTTATATTTGGTCAGAATCCAGGGTCGAATCACCCGCGTATGTTGTCGTCTTTACAGGCCGCCAAGCGCCAGGGGGCCAAAATAGTGGCGATCAATCCCCTGGATGAAACGGGTCTGCAACGCTTTAAAAACCCCCAGGAAGTGTCCGGTGTCATAGGCCATGGCACGCCATTGCGGGACTTACACTTGCCGGTCAAGGTCAATGGTGACGTCGCACTGCTCAAAGGCCTGTGCAAGGAACTCATTGCCAGAGATAACGAGGGGAAAGGGACGGTGGATCATGATTTTATCGGCCGTTACTGCCACGGTTTTGATGCATTCAAACAGGACATAGAACAAACAAGCTGGCAAGCCATTGAACTGGGCAGCGGAGTAAGTCAGGCACAAATATGCCAAGCGGCGGATATTGCCTGTGGGTCGCAAAAAACCATTTGCTGTTGGGCGATGGGCATGACCCAACATAAAAATGCGGTAGCGAATATTCAACTCATGACCAACTTTTTGATGTTGCAGGGCAACTTGGGTAAACCCGGCGCCGGAGTATGTCCGGTGCGTGGCCACAGCAATGTGCAAGGTGATCGCACCATGGGTATTTGGGAAAAACCTGAGAGCGAATTTTTAGATGCCCTGCAACAAGAATTTAATTTCTCTCCTCCGCGGGTTCACGGTGTGGATGCCGTAGACACGGTCAAAGGCATGGCCGCAGGTCAGATTAAGCTATTATTTGCTCTAGGGGGGAATTTTTATCGGGCCATGCCGGATCACCAAACCACCGGCCCGGCCTTGGCTAACTGTGAGTTAACCGTGCAAGTGTCGACCAAGTTAAATCGCTCCCATTTACATCCAGGTAAACAAGCGCTGATATTACCGGCCTTGGGGCGGACCGAAGTCGACTACCAAACCTCGGGCATTCAAACCATTACTGTTGAGAACTCCATGGGCGTTATTCAAACCTCACATGGTAAAATTCCGCCGGCGTCACAGCTGTTAAAAAGCGAAGTGGCGATCATCGCGCAATTAGCCAGCAATACCTTAAAGCACAGCAACATAGACTGGTTGGCATTAAGTGCCGACTACAGCCGTATTCGTGAGCATATTGCCCGGGTCGTACCTGGTTTTGAGAATTTTAACCAACGACTGGCCGAATCAGGGGAGTTTGTATTGCCCAATGCCGTGCGTGATGCCCGCCAATTTGCTACTGCTACAGGTAAAGCTAACTTTGTGGTGCACAACATAACCCCTGTTGAGGTGCCTAAAGGCTGCCTGTTGATGATGACCATTCGAAGTCACGACCAATTCAATACCACTATATACACCAACAATGATAGGTACAGAGGTATTCATGGTGGGCGGCGGGTAGTATTTATCAGTAAAGCCGATCTGGCCAGCTTAGGGCTACAAGATGGACAAATGGTGAACATTCGCAGTCACTGGCCCAACGACAATATAGCTTTACGTGAAGTACAGGATTTTCAGCTGGTACAATACGCGATACCTCAGGGTTGCTGCGCCGCTTATTACCCGGAAACCAACGATTTAGTCCCGCTAAGCAGTGTGGCAGTTAAAAGCAATACGCCAGCGTACAAGTCAGTGGTGATCAGCCTGCATCCTGTAAGTTAGAAAAATACAACAATGCTAATGGGCAATCGTTACTCTGTAAAAATTGTTGATGGGAGTAAAAGACACAGGCCTTGGATGGCGGGTTTTAAAACCAACAGAGTTTTTATTTGCTTTGCCAGTACATTTACTTAATAAGTAAGGATAATTAGCGAACTTTAGTCGTTTACCTGGAGCGCTGATTAGCCATGAGGTTCAAAATACCTTGTCAGCTAAAAGGGACATGTTTACCGGAAACGCATTTTAGCTGCTAAAATCACCTTAATGTGGCAGATCCGAGGCGGTTATCTTGAACGTCACACTGTGGAGTTTGTGGCCGCAAGACAACAAAAACGGGATGATAACCCTCATGAAGCACTTCTGTTGACGTTGACGTGTCGCTCTAGGCCTTATTAACCACAAGGATTTTGGATTTCATGCACACCTCAAGCAAATTTTTGTGGCTGATTTTATTTTGCAGCTGTGCGTCACTGATGTGTTTTAAAAGTCACGGCAATGAGAATGTATCTGGCTGCGAGTCTTTGCAGTCCGTCGCGTGGTTGTTGGGGGATTGGCGTAGTCAAAGGGGTAAAAATATCTTATTTGAATCCTGGGTAGAGATCAGCCCTAAAACCTTCGAAGGTAAGGGTGAAACTCGTTCTAACTCAGACAATGCACTGCAAAGCCAAGAAGCATTACGGTTGCTAAATATGGAAGGTGATATTTTTTATTTGGCTAAAGTAGAGCATAACGTCCTTCCGGTCGCATTCAAACTGACTCAGTGCTCCAGCAACCATTCAGTGTTTGAAAATACCGCTCATGATTTCCCGCAAAAACTGGTGTATCAGTTGGCGGCTAAAGATAATTTGAGTGTGACGGTCGGTGACAGACACGATAAAGGCTTTACAATAAACTTTAAGCGTGTTGCTGATGAACAATAAGCCTATATACCCAAATCGATGAACTATCTATTTCCAGGTTTAATTGCTTGGGTTTAAGCACCAGTAATAAATTGTCCAACATAATCAATGGCCGTATTAAGGCTAAGCGACCTTGTCCTCGACAGTCGATTCACGATGCTCCAGGCTATCGAGACCGCGTAATTAATGCCATCAAAAGTGGAGCCAATAGACTAAAATAGTCACAATTTTTAGGGAGAGTTACATGTCTGATAAATCTGCTGTCAAGGTGTACAAACCCTGTGCTGATCTATATCCGGATATAGAAGAACAGCTGGTCGACGACAAACGATGCCCCTGTTGTCACAAAGCCAATAATTGTATGCGCATTAACGCACCTCATTGCTGGTGTTATGCCAGCAAGATCCCATCTGAATTGCTCGCGATGTTACCGTCAGGCACCACAGGCCAGTCCTGTATATGCATGGAATGTATTTCGGCTTTTAGCGCTAACAGCGCCGACTTTATTGCCAAATACGCCTTAACCTAAAGTTACACCTGCCAGAGTCACGGCGGGTCAATGGTGATTAATGTCCACGAGTTAGATCCAACTCGCTGGGCACTTGGCAATAGGAAGTATTGGAAAATACAATTACAGCGTATTACTGTCTAATTGCTCTGTGGTTAGCGTACAAAAAAATTCAAGCTGACTCTACTGGGGCTTGGCTATGTATGTTGTTTCGACAGATTAATCCAATTAAAGAGGAGAAATACCTTGTCTTCAGCCCATCCTGTACCTGGACTGGTTTAATCAGCTGTTCATAATTTGCATGAACGCAGTGTTATCAACCTCGATGCTTGGGGATTTAAGATCTTCGTTGTTTAAACCCAGAATTATGCTCCAATAATTTATCTTGTTTAGGTCGATTAAACTCTGAAAAATTTTTCAGAGTTTGGCATAATCCCGTGTCTTTTTTTCCGTACGGGTTTTAGTTTCACGCGTTATGTCGAATACTTCTGAGCTGTTTGCCAAAGATGGCATTTTATCCAAAGCCATCACTGGTTTTACTCCGCGCCAGGCGCAAACTGACATGGCCAGTGCTGTGGGGGATGCTATTGCAAATAAAATTCCGCTAATAGTAGAAGCCGGTACGGGCACGGGTAAGACCTTTGCCTACCTGGCGCCAACCTTACAATCCAACAAAAAAACCATAGTCTCAACAGGCACTAAAAACCTGCAAGAGCAGTTGTTCCACCGGGATTTACCCCTTATTAAAAAGGCTTTGGGCAACAACAGCAAAATTGCCTTATTAAAAGGCCGGGCTAACTATTTATGTTTACATCGGTTACGTCAGCATGGCGGCAACAGCACCCTGGTGGATCGCAACACTATGGTGGAATTGTCGGAGGTTCGGCAATGGGCGTCCAGCACCAAAACCGGCGATATGGGCGAGATGAAAAGTCTGGCAGAAGATGCCAAAGTTTTACCCTTTGTAACCTCCACCGCAGACAATTGTCTGGGTAAAGATTGCCCAGATTACGAGGATTGTTACATGATTAAAGCCCGTCGCAAGGCGCTGGACGCGGATATAGTCGTGGTTAATCATCATCTGTTTTTTGCGGATATGGCGTTAAAGGATACCGGCTTTGGTGAACTGATCCCAGAAGCCGATGTGGTGGTGTTTGATGAAGCCCATCAAATTCCCGATATTGCTAGTGAATATTTCGGTGAAGCATTGTCCAGCCGCCAGTTGCAGGACATCAGTCGTGACATCGAGCTGGTGTATCGCACCACGCTTAAAGATGCCAAACAGTTACATGCCAGTGCTGATAAATGTAAAATGATTGCCGCCGATCTACGTTTACTGTTTCCGGAAAACGCCCAAAAAGGTAACTGGCGGGAAATGCTTGGTCGTGACGAAGTGCAAACCCAGATCAGCAAGCTTGGGGATTCGCTCAATGTGTTGTACGAAGTGATCAAACTGCACTTGAACCGAGACAAAGATCTCGACAGTATTTTCGAGCGGGTCAGTGAGGCCAGGGGTAAGCTTGAGCGTTTGACTGATGCCAACAAACAAGGTGTCAGTTTGTGGTATGAAACGACCCTGCGCCATATAGTGTTGCATCTGACCCCATTGAGCATCGCCAAAAAGTTTGCCAACTTTGTCGCCAGCCCCCAGCGTACCTGGATCTTTACTTCAGCGACACTCATGGTAGGCAACGGGTTCGAACATTTTCAGCGACAAATGGGCTTAAACGACGCCAAAACGCTGGCCCTGGATAGCCCTTTTGATTATCAGCAACAGGCAATGCTTTGTGTACCCAGGTTTTTACCTGAGCCTAATGCCAGAGAAATGCGCGCCACCTTATTGGATATTTCCATTAAGTTAATTGCTGCCAGCCGTGGTCGCTGTTTTTTGCTGTTTACCAGTCACGCTACCTTGCGGGCCATTGCCGGATTATTGGAAGGCAAAATTGAAAATCCGATCTTAGTGCAAGGCACTACCACCAAACGGGCCCTGCTCGAAGAATATGTAAAAAATAAAAACGCCGTGTTGCTGGGGACAGGTGCATTTTGGGAAGGGGTCGATGTACGCGGTGACGATCTAACCTGTGTGTTGATTGATAAATTGCCTTTTGCTTCGCCGGATGACCCGCTGTTACAGGCCAGGATTGAAGATTGTCGTAAAGGTGGTGGTAATCCCTTTGCACAAATTCAGATCCCCCAGGCGGCCATTGCCTTGAAACAAGGAGCAGGACGTTTGATCCGCGATGAAACTGACAGGGGGGTGTTGGTTATATGCGATAATCGCCTGGTCACTAAAGATTATGCCAAGATATTTTTAGCCAGTTTGCCTGATATGCAACGCACCCGGGACTTACCCAAAGCCTTGGCGTTTCTCGAGCAAATTCATGCGGACGCTGAACTGAAAATTAGCGACATTGAAATAAGCATTGAGGAAGTACAATGAACCTGTTGGTGATCGATACCGCTACTGAGGCCTGTTCGGTAGCGCTGGAAATAGACGGCGAGATATTTCACCGCTTTCAAATATGCCCACAGCAACACAGTCAGCGTTTGTTGCCTATGATAGATGAAGTATTAACAGAGGCGAACATCAGTCTTAGCCAGCTTGATTATTTAGGTTTTGGCCGAGGCCCAGGCAGTTTTACCGGCGTGCGCATCGCCACCGGTATGATGCAAGGGTTAGCCCTGGGAACGGGGTTACTGGCGGTTGGGGTGTCTACTTTGGCAGCAATGGCGCAACAAGCTTTGGTGCTGACTAAAACCCAAAGGGTATTTTGCGCCATAGATGCCCGCATGAGTGAGGTCTATTTTGCCCAGTACGAAGAGCAAAAGGGGGTGGCGACTCTGGTGAATAAAGAGCAGGTGCTGCCGCCTGAACAGGCCAGCCAATTGCTGATATTTAGTGGTTTTGCTCAAGGCGTAGGCACGGGTTGGGCAGCCTATCCTCAGTTAATAGCTGCTTTAGCACCCCAGAACAAGTTGATAGTAGCTGAAGGTATTCTTTATCCCGATGCGCGTTTTATGTTGCCACTGGTTAAACAGTCAATAGCCCTAGGTCTGGCCCAGGAAGTCGAAGAGATACTCCCTGTGTATTTACGCGACAAGGTGACCTGGAAAAAGCTGCCGGGCAGAGAATGACTTAGGGCACGTTACAAGGGTGAGTAATAAATAGACATAATTATTGCGCATTGATGTGCATAAATATGCTATAAACTGACTTTATTGTTTAATTAGTCTTACGCCACATAGGTCTGTTTATTTGAAAGTTGAATCGTCGTTAGGTGCCTTACAGAGCCCAATTGCCCCTAAACTGGCAAAGCGCGATCCCCAGCGCGACACTGACAATAATTATACTGATGTTGCTGCCATACTAGGCGGTATTGAGCAAGGTCGCTCTGCTATCCGCCAAGGGGGAGTAGAGTCCTTCAATCAAGCTGAGAGCTACCGCCAGCAACAAATTAACACCGAACAATTCAGCCTGCGTAGTCAAAATGCTGTGCATGCTTATCAAAGTATTTCCAAAGAACAACAAAGAGGCGAAATCCAGCAACTGCTTGGGGTTGATACCTTCGCTTGAAAGGCAGGATCACGTTAAAACCTATAATTCAGTGACTGTTCAGTTAATATCCAGCATTATCTGTAGTACCTTAGTCTAATTACGTTTCTATCATCATTGAGGACATTATGTATTCTAAAATAAGCATATTGTTAGTAGCCCTTTGGATTACTGCTTGTTCCACGTTACCAGAACCTATCCAAATGCCGGATGGTGTCAAACTTATCAGTTATGAAAATGCCGCATCAAGTACCGAAAAAGCCATAGGACAAAAAGTTCGTTGGGGCGGCGTTATTGCCAAAATTGAGAACAAACCAGAAAATACCATGCTTGAACTGGTTTATTACCCTTTGGCCAGCTACGGGCGGCCTATTGCGGGAGATGAAAGCATTGGTCGGTTTCGGGTGTACGTAAACGGTTTTATGGATCCTATGGTTTATCAGAAAGGTCGCACTATGACCTTTACCGGTGACTTTTCGGGACTGGAAGACGGTTTGGTTGGGGAGCATCAGTATGTCTTTCCCACGCTTAAAGCCAGCGGTTATTATTTGTGGAAAGAAATTCAGCGTGTCGATGTTAATATGATCAGTGTCTGGCCTTATGACTATTGGCGTTACGGCGGATATTACAACAGACCCTTCTATAACCGGGTGATATTACGTACCACCCATCACACTCGCAGTAATCCGACCCCGGTTAGACAAACGAGCACAGAGGCGTCGAGCACTAAATAACGGTTGAGACCCAATACGGTGGCCTTCGCGGGGCGCCTTTTAAAGAGCGGCTATAGGCCGCTTTTTTATGGATAAAATATGCAAGAAGTGGACTTTACCCTGAGTAACATTACCCTTGGCGGTTTGGCTTTTGGCGATCCCCATAAGCCATTAATGATCGCCTTGCATGGTTGGTTAGATAATGCGGCGAGTTTTATTCCGTTAGCTGCCTATTTGACTGATTATTACGTGGTGGCATTAGATTTTGCCGGTCATGGGCATTCGACCCATCGTGGCGTAGATTGCCACTATCAATTATTGGATTACGTGCATGATCTTCATGAGCTGGTGGAACAACAGCAATGGCACGACTTTATCTTGCTCGGCCATTCAATGGGCGGCATTATTGCTTCGCTCTACAGCGCCAGTTTTAGTGAAAAGGTAAATAAATACATTACCATCGAATCATTGGGGCCTATTACCCAGGATGCTAAGAGTAGTGCGTTACAACTTAGGGAATCTATCCTCAGCAGGTTGGCTCATCAGAGTAGCAAAGCTCGGCATCCTCCCGACAAACACTCGATTATTCGTGCCAGAGCCATAGCCGGCAAATTTAGTGAGCAGTGCGCCGAATTGCTGGTGTCCCGCAATCTGCAAGACCTTGACGGCAAACTCACGTTTCGCACAGACAGACGTTTGCGTACCTTATCTTCGCTGCGCCTGACTGAGAGTCAGAGCAAGGCATTTCTCATGGCAATTAGCTGCCCGGTTTTGGTGATCATCGCCAAGGATGGTTATGACATGATGAAAAAATGCGTTGAACAGCGCCAGTCTTGGATCAAAGAGCTGACTGTGGAGCAGTGTTTGGGCTCACATCATCCGCATATGGATAATTCGGCTAACGTGGCTAAACATATTCTTAACTTTCTCAATACGCCATATTGATAGAATGTTAAGCACTTGTATCCTTGGACGTTTATCTTTGTGCCCGCTTTAGTTATCATGCGCGGCTGTATGAATTTAGTGTAATAGAAAGCCTATAATTTACTAACGATTGGGGCGATGCCGGGGAGGCAATGTGGAAAAAATCTGGTTAAAACATTATGATCCTAAAGTGCCTGAGACAATCGACCCAGAGCGATATTCTTCATTAGTCGATGTATTCGAACAATCGGTACAGGCCTACGGAGCCCACACCAGTTACATAAATATGGGCCAGAGTATAACCTTCAGTGAGCTTGATAGCTTATCCCGTAACTTTGCTACCTACTTGCAACACTGTGGACTGAAAAAAGGCGATGCCGTTGCCATCATGATGCCAAATTTATTACAATATCCAGTTGCACTCTTTGGCATTTTACGGGCAGGCATGGTGGTGGTGAACGTTAATCCCCTGTATACCCCCCGAGAGCTCAAACATCAGCTGGTGGACTCTCAGGCAAAAGCGATTGTGATAGTCGAAAACTTTGCCGGTACCTTAAGCAAGGTAATAGCCGATACGGCAATTGAGACCGTGTTTATGACAAAGTTGGGTGACATGCTGTCGCCGATCAAAAAACTGTTAACCAATTTTGTGGTCAAATATATCAAAAAGCTCGTGCCGGATTATGACCTTCCAAAGGCTATGTCCTTCATGGATATTCTGCAGCAGGGCCAAAACCTTGTTTACCAGCGGCCTGATCTTAACATCAATGATGTGGCTTTTTTACAATACACGGGTGGAACCACTGGGGTATCCAAAGGTGCCATGCTAACCCATCGCAATATGCTGGCAAATTTGGAACAAGCAGCCAGTATTTTCGAAACGATGATCATTCCAAATAAGGAAATCGTGGTCACGGCGTTACCGCTTTATCATATCTTCGCTTTACAGGCTAATTGCCTGTTGTTTGTAAAATTTGGTTGTGCCAATTTGTTGATCACCAATCCCCGGGACATGTCGGGTTTTGTTGCCGAGTTAGCCAAAACCCCTTTTACTGTATTAACGGGGGTAAACACCTTATTTAATGGACTACTTAATACCCCAAGTTTTGCCGAACTGGATTTTAGCCAGTTGAAGTTTTCTCTGGGAGGCGGCATGGCAGTGCAAAGTTCCGTAGCCCAGCGCTGGGAGAAGTTAACCGGGCAAGTATTATTGGAAGGTTATGGATTAACCGAGTGCAGCCCGATAGTGACAGTCAACCCTCCGCAATTAAAAGCCTATAAGGGCTCTATTGGTTTGCCGGTGCCCTCTACCGAGATAAAATTGGTAGACGATGAGGGTAACGAAGTGGCTGTCGGTGAGCCGGGTGAGATGCTGGTGAAAGGTCCCCAGGTCATGTTGGGTTATCTGAATCGTCCGGAAGCGACACAAGAATTAATTAACGATGGCTGGCTGGCAACGGGGGATATCGCTCGTTGTGATGAAGAAGGTTATTTTTATATAGTAGATCGTAAAAAAGACATGATCCTGGTTTCGGGGTTTAATGTATTCCCTAACGAGATAGAAGAAGTTGCCGCCATGCACGACGACGTCATTGAAGTGGCGGCGGTTGGGGTCCCCGATGAGGCATCAGGTGAAATTGTTAAGTTATTTGTGGTACGCAGAAATGACTCACTAACCGAAAAAGCCTTGATCGAACATTGTCGTCAACACTTAACTGGATACAAAGCTCCGAAAATAGTTGAGTTTAGAGACGAGCTTCCAAAATCGAATGTTGGTAAGATACTACGTAGGGAACTGCGCGACGAATAAGTGCCTTTTGATCATCGCATATTAGTCATAAACGCCGGCTTTCGCTGGCTTTTTATTATTTTGGAAACTAGTGCAATATACTTCAATCACCACCAATGAAGCATTACAGACGTTTTGTGAGCAAGCAACGAAGGTCCAGGCCATAGCGGTAGATACCGAGTTTGTTAGAACTCGTACCCTTTATCCTCAGCTGGGCTTGATCCAGATTTACGATGGGCAGCAAATAGTGCTTATCGACCCGCTGGCTATTAGCGATTTTACGCCGTTAAAATCCTTATTAACCGATCCGCAAGTGGTGAAAATTATGCACTCCTGCTCAGAGGATCTCGAAACCTTCTGGTATGCGTTGCAGGTGATCCCAACACCGGTTTTTGATAGTCAATTTGCCGCCGCGCTAGTGGGTATGGGTCCCTCATTAGGATATGCCAAATTGGTTGAGGTGATGTTAGGAGTACATGTAGACAAGGGAGAATCCCGCACCGATTGGCTGGCCAGGCCGCTTTCCCCCCAGCAGTGCCAATATGCTGCCTACGACGTACTATATCTTTTGCAACTTTACCCTGAATTACATGCCAAAACAGTTAGTCAGAATAAACTGGCGTGGGTCTACACTGAAATTGGCAATTTGGCCCGTAAAAAGCAAAGTCAAATACCCTACGAATTGCTCTATTTGAATATCAAACATAATTGGCATCTAACCGGTAAATCACTTTATGTGTTACAACAACTGGCTGCCTGGCGGACTAAAGAAGCCCAGTTGCGGGATCTGGCTCTTAACTTTGTGGTACGTGAAGCGCACTTGCTGGAGGTGGCTAGACACCTGCCAACGACCAAAGCCGCTTTACAACAAGTTCCTGGTTTAACCCCTCAGGAAATTCGCATTAACGGGCAGGCAATGCTTGACATAGTGCTGAACGCCGAGACGTTACCTGCGGATGCCTACCCGCCTAATGTTGAACGCCTGGTTGACTTTCCTGGTTATAAAAAAACCGTTACTACCGTGCGCGAAGTCTGTGTGAAAGTTGCTCAGGAGTGGGAAATCCCGCTAGAATTGATCGGTTCAAAAAAACAGGTTGAACAATTATTGAAGTGGTGTTGGTTCAGTCTGGATGACACTCGGGCACAACAGCTGCAGCCAGACTTGCTTGACGGTTGGCGAGAACCCCTGTTACGTCAAAAATTGGCCAAAATTGACAGCTTGAAGTTGCCCAGTGATGAAAAATAGCCCCTTACTTTGTGCGATTTATAAAAGTAGCAAAAAACGGGACACGTATTTATATGTGCCAGGGCGTGACGATTTTTCCAAGGTACCAGCTGCACTGTTGAATATGTTTGGTCCGCCGGTATTTATTATGATCATGCCCCTGAAAAAAGACCGGGCATTGGCAACACTGGATATGCAAACCTTGCGTTTACAGCTAACCACTAACGGGTTTTATCTGCAGCTACCGCCGCCAGAGGAAAACCTGTTGGAAACCCATCTTGCCCAGAATCCCAAAGACTAAGTCGGGGCATTAACCCCCAGACGTTATCTTTTGAGAGCATCTGCATCGATAGCGACGAAAAGCGCGTTTAGGTGGTGGTTAAAACAGTTTCAGTTAAAAATGACTTAGGAGTTAATGTGCAGATCAAAATATGGTTAACGGCATTTTTGTGGGCAGGATTAACCACCAGCCTACATTGCCGGGCGGACGAACAAAAGACCCAGGCGGGATTTGAGCAATATATCGTTGATGTCAAACACGAGGCATTGGCAAAAGGTTATAGCCAAGCTTTTCTGGATAAGGCCTTTGCGGGGGCGACGTTTCGGCAACGGGCGGTAAAAGCAGATAAAAATCAGCCGGAAACCAAACTAACCCTGGATACCTATCTGGCCACCAGAGTACCGGATTGGAAAGTCGATCAGGCCCTGGCATTTTATCAACAACATGCAGAGTTGCTCGCCCAGGTGGAGCAAAAGTTCGGGGTACAGGCCAGGTTTATTTTAGCGCTATGGGGCAATGAAAGTAACTTTGGCAAGCTCACGGGTAACTATCCTGTGATTTCATCTTTGACTACCATGGCATATGAAGGACGCCGGGAAGCCATGTTTAGAAAACAATTGTTTGCGGCCTTGGAAATTTTGCAGCAAGGACACATTAGCCAGGACAAATTTTTGGGTTCCTGGGCCGGTGCTATGGGGCAAAGTCAGTTCATGCCGACTTCCTTTTTACATTATGCCTATGATTTCGACGGTGACGATAAAAAGGATATTTGGAGCAATCAAGCCGATGTGTTTGCCTCCATCGCTAACTTTTTGAAGAATGAAGGCTGGGATGATTCCATCACCTGGGGGCGACAGGTCAAGCTGCCTGCTAATTTTGACAGTAGTTTGGCAGGACTGGATAAAAGTAAAAAACAATCCCTGACTGCCTGGCAAAACCTGGGGGTACGCCGTTATGACGGCACGGACTTACCCGTTAACGAGCTTCAGGCCTCGTTGATCATGCCTGACGGGGGAAAAGGTCGGGTATATTTGGTCTATGAAAATTACCATACCTTGATGCGCTGGAACCGATCAACCTATTTTGGCACGGCGGTGGGGTATCTCTCTGATCGCATTAAAAAAGGCGGTTAGATGTATTATCACCAGGACCCGGCAGGACATAAAATTGATTTACCTGTGGGTAAGGTCGTCTGTGTGGGGCGCAATTATTTAGCCCATATCCAGGAACTAAATAACCCGGTGCCAGACGAGGCATTGTTATTTATTAAACCAAGCACTGCCTTGTGCGCCTTGGCTAAGCCGCTGGTTATTCCTCATGACAAGGGCAGTTGCCACAACGAAATCGAACTGGCCTTGCTGATTGGTCAACCCCTGAGCGGCGCCAGCATTAGCCAAGCAAAATCGGCCATTTATGGCGTCGGTCTCGCCCTGGATTTAACCCTGCGAGATGTACAGGAAAAACTTAAAGCCAAGGGACTGCCCTGGGAGAGGGCTAAAGGCTTCGATTATAGCTGTCCGGTGACGGGTTTTGTGCCAATGGCCCAGATTAATCTCGAACAAGATATCCAGTTTAATTTGTCGGTAAACGGGGTCATCCGCCAACAGGGCAACAGTAATAATATGCTGCGTAATATGCCTGCCTTAGTGAAGGAAATATCCGAGTCGTTCACTCTGCTGCCCGGTGATCTAGTGTTAACCGGCACCCCTGAAGGAGTAGGGCCGTTACTTTCAGGTGATCGGTTAGCTGTGGAGCTAATCGGCCACTTTAGCATCCAAACCCATGTACGCTAGTTACTCAAGGGGTAACAAATGATATGCTCAATTCTGGCTTTTTTCCGATAACGTCAATGGTGTCACAAAAGAATGAGTTTCCAGCAAGAGCACTATTTAGATGTGCCCAACAAACTTGTGATATACCAAACCAAAGGGCTGGTAAGTGAGCCCGATCAAATCGAGAACTTGTTTAAAAATGCCATACAGTTAGCCAACGCCCATCATTTTTTCGGAGTTTTGCTGGATTTGCGTGGATCGGGGGTGGATTACGATAGGGTTTTGATGCTGGATATTTTAATCCGTATGCGCGATGAAAATTGGTTTGGTGAATTGCGAATGGCTCGGCTCGTAAACCAAACTGGCAATATTAATCAGTTAATTGCCGATATATGTCAGAAATACAAGTTGCCGATCCGCAATTTTGAGTCCAGAAGTAAAGCCATAACCTGGTTGGTAGACAAACGATGATTGATAAATTTTGGCTTACTACGCCTTTAGAACAAATGAACGACGCCCAATGGGAATCGGTTTGCGACGGCTGTGCCAAATGCTGCTTACACAAGTTCATTGAAGATGAAGACGTGGAAGAGGTCGCCACTACTGCCCACATTGAAGCGGGCGAACAAATACATTATACCAATATCGCCTGTGGTTTGCTCAATACTAAAACCTGCAGCTGCACCCAATACGATCAACGTACAAAGCTGGTGCCAGAATGTGTGAAGTTAACCAAGAAAAATATCGATGACATCTTTTTCATGCCCACCAGTTGCAGTTATCGTCGCTTGCATGAAGGTCGGGGCTTGCCTTCCTGGCATCCCCTACTCAACAAAGGTAAAAAAGCTAAGATGCACAAGGTGGGTATGTCAGTACGGGGTAAAACGGTATTCGATCACGATGTCGACCTGGAGCATTTTGAAGACTATATAGCGATGTGGCCGTTAAAGGATTTGGAGTGAAAAGCTAGCCTCACTGGTGAGCATTGAGGGGAACACACAACAGCATTGGTAATCATTAATGGGGCGCTTATCCTAGGGGTATCTTTAATCCCGAGAAGCTAATGTATGGCTGTGTGATAGTGTTCATCTCCGATTGGGGTCCCTAAAAATGCGATTTTTACACATGCCCAATTGAGCGAAGCAGAATACTGGTTTCGCTGTTTATTACCCCGGGCGTCATACGCACCATACTTAGCACCCGATCAAACTCGGTTAGAGTCGTGGTTTGAATATTGGCAATTAAATCCCATGCACCATTAGTGGTGTGCAAATGGGTTAGCTCTGGTATACCGCGAAGCTTTTGAATAACTTGCGAAGTAGATTTTCCCGCTACTTCGATCATCATGATGGCTCTTATCACATTCTGCTCTACTTCATGGTGGGCCCGAATGGTAAAACCTAAAATAGCCCCTGAACTGAGCAGTCTGTCTAAACGGTTTTGCACCGTTGCCCGTGATACCCCTAAAATTTGCGACAACTTTGCCACAGGTGCACGCCCATCCTTGCGCAAAATAGCAATTAAGCTGATGTCCAGGTCGTCCAGTAACTGAGTTTCTTTCATGTGTATACCCCTGTAACACCTTTCCTCTTATTTGACTTGGCATATTGTAAGTCAAGACTTAACTATTTGCTTAATTTGTTAGCATAAATTGCAGTTTTTTGACATTTAAACTGACGGATTAGGCATTTACCATGGTTGTCCGATGAATTCAAAGGGTTGAAGTTATGCAACTGGTAAAACAACAACAGGTATCTCAAGTGGCATTTTTAAGTGTTCAAGATATGCTCGATTTAGTAACTAAGGTGGGGATAGAGCCTTTTATCAAAGGGTTAGCACAATACATCAAAGATGATTTTAAGCGCTGGGCATGCTTCGACAAGTCACCACGTTTTGCTGCTCATTCTGCCCAGGGTGTGATTGAACTTATGCCTACCAGTGATGGTCAGCGTTTTAGTTTTAAGTGTGTAAATGGTCACCCAAAAAACACCCAAAAGGGGCTACAAACAGTGACTGCCTTTGGTGTATTGGCTAAGGTTGAATCAGGTTACCCGGTTTTATTGTCAGAAATGACCTTGCTGACGGCTCTGCGTACCGGCGCTACCTCAGCATTAATGGCAACCTATTTAGCGCCGGCCCGTCGCCAATGTATGGCGCTGATCGGCAATGGCGCGCAATCTGAGTTTCAGGCGTTTGCCTTTCGTGCCTTGTTAGGCATTAAGAAGATCCGCCTTTTTGATGTAGACGTAAATGCGAGCCAAAAATGCTATGCAAATCTGGTAAAACAGGGTTTCGAAGTCACGATTTGCCTCTCTCCCGAAGCCGCAATTGTAGGGGCAGATATTATTACTACCTGTACTGCGGACAAACGCAACGCAACGATTTTGTCAGACAAAATGATCACGGGTGCAGTGCAAATCAATGCGATTGGGGGCGATTGCCCGGGCAAAACTGAAATTGATAAAAAGTTGTTATTGCGTGGCGAGGTATTTGTCGAATATGAAGAGCAAACCCGGGTTGAAGGGGATATTCAACAATTGCCCGCTGACTTCCCTGTTGTTCAGATGCACAAGGTCATCAATGGGCAGTTACCCGGACGCACGTCAAGTGACCAAGTGACTATTTTTGACGGGGTAGGTTTTGCGATAGAAGATTTCTCGGCTTTGCGTTATGTACACCAACTGATGGCGCAATATATGACAGTCAACGAGCTGGAACTTATCGCCACACCTGATGATCCGCCCAATCTATTTGGCTTGTTTGACAGCCAACCAGCTACCGCTTTGAAGGCTGTTAGTTTATGAAAAAACGTAATCCTCAGGCTCCGGCGGCAGTGATTATGATCCGTCCCCATCATTTTTATGCCAATCCACAAACCCAAGGCGACAATGCATTTCAGTCTCTAGCGACTACAACTGCAACTGAGGCACTAGATTATAAAGCATATGAGCAAGTCACCGCGGCGGCCAAAACCCTGGAAGCTTATGGCATCCGTGTGCATATATTTGAAGATGAGGATTCACAAACACCGGATTCAGTGTTCCCTAATAACTGGTTTTCAACCCACAGCGGCGGACACATCGCAATTTATCCAATGTATGCGGCCAATCGGCGTAAAGAGCGGCGCAGTGACATTATCGATATGCTCAAACATGAATACCGGGTACAGGATGTGGTTGACTATTCAGGGCTTGAGCAGGACCAGCTATATTTAGAAGGGACGGGGGCAATGGTCTTGGACCATATCGAACGGGTTGCCTACGCAGTGCAATCAAATAGAACTAATCCCCTGGCTTTAGAACGCTTCTGTAGTCACTTTAATTATGAGCCAATGTTGTTTGATGCCAAAGACGCCAATGGCGTAGCCGTTTATCACACCAACGTTTTGATGTGTATTGGCACGGACTTTGTGTTGTTGGGCACTGATATGACCACCGATGCTGTTCGTAGGCATGAAATTATTGCACGCTTTGAAGAGTCAGGACGAGAAGTTATATCTCTATCCCCATTACAGATTGCTGAATTTTGCGGCAACGCGTTAGAGCTACAAAGTGATAGCCAACGTTTATTGGCGTTATCCCATAGAGCATTTCAGGCGTTGACGGCCAAACAATGTGCTCAACTAGAAAAGAGCCTAACGTTAGTGCCACTAGACGTGTCAGCCATTGAGACGGCAGGAGGCTCAATTCGCTGTATGTTGGCAGGCGTGCATCTTGCCGCCCGTAAAGTGTAAATTGACCAGCGGCGTCACTAAAATAATGGTTAGGGACGCGCGGCTAATAACGCGCTAAATAGCGCGTTTTATCATGAGCCGACTAGATACTACTACCAACCAAATTACTGAGTAGATGGCAAAAATAACCATCATCCACTGGGGCATGCTCAACTGCAAAAATGACCAGTTTATGTCGCCACAGTCGCCAGTGGCTGCGAACAGGTTAGGCAACCATTCATGCAGGGGCAACCAGGATGGGAAGTTTGGTACGATTTCACAGGTTGCGAAAAAGGAATTGCTAGCACCCTGAATATCCACATGTTCCAAAGCGATTAAGAACCCCCAAATCGCCGAAACGCCCCAACCTACAAAAGCAATCAAACGCGTTAGCATCGTGTTGGTTATCCACACCGGTATG
Source organism: Paraglaciecola sp. IT1134 (assembly GCF_058068185.1). Taxonomy (NCBI): domain Bacteria; kingdom Pseudomonadati; phylum Pseudomonadota; class Gammaproteobacteria; order Alteromonadales; family Alteromonadaceae; genus Paraglaciecola; species Paraglaciecola sp. IT1134. The sequence goes on from NZ_CM176486.1 coordinate 1,606,614, forward strand.
CAAGCGAGCATAATGCCAAACACCGCTGTACGCTGATAAATACACATAATGCAGGGTCGAAGCTCAAGAGCGTATTGAAAATATAGGGCGCAAATCTCTAGGCTCAAGGTTGTAATCAACAAAAGCCCCCAGGGCCAGCGATAGGTAGACAAATTGGACAGGTAATGCAAGGCGTTCATTGTTACTCTCAATATCTAACGATAAAACAATAAAAAGCACCTCTTTTGAGGTGCTTGTTCAAGGGCTGGTAATTAGTGCGCGACAGGAACGGCTGGGGCTACTCCACTGTGATGCCCAATCAACTGCATATCATAAAGCCAAGCGGTCAGATCGGTCAAACCGAAATAGGTGCCCGCTAAACCCACTATAGTCAACACTATAGTGTACGGTATTGCCATATACACCATCGTGCCGTAAGACAGCCTTAAGAGCGGGGCAATTGCAGAGGTTAACAAGAACAAGAAGGCTGCCTGACCATTTGGAGTGGCGACACTTGGCAGGTTGGTACCGGTATTAATGGCAACCGCCAGCAAGTCAAATTGATCTCGGGTTATCGCCCCACTGTTGAGAGCCGCGGTGACTTCGGTGATATAAACCGAGCCGACAAACACGTTATCACTGACCATGGATAACGCCCCGTTGGCTAAGTAAAACATTACCAGTTGGGTGCGACCTTCAAAGGTCAATACCCAATCGATCACCGGGGTAAACAAGCCTTGATCGATGATCACCGCTACTATGCCAAAAAACACACATAGTAGCGCAGTGAAAGGTAGGGCTTCTTCAAACGCCTTACCCAAGGAGTGCTCTTCGATTACGCCGTTTAACGACGTGGTTAACACAATAATCGATAACCCGATTAAACCCACAGCAGCAAAGTGACCGGCCAAGCCTACCACCAACCATACGGCAATTAAGCCCTGGACCCACAATTTGGCTTTATCTTGGGGAGTATGGGCGTCGTTTTGATGTTTGCTAAAGGCGGTTAAGATGTCGCGTACTACCTCAGGCAGTTTGGCCCCGTAACTAAATAAGCTAAACCTTTCTAATACATAGGTTGTCATGAGTCCGAAGAAAAATACCGGAATAGTCACCGGTGCCATACGGGTAAAAAATTCAACAAAACTCCAGCCAGCTTTATCGGCAATGATTAAGTTTTGCGGCTCGCCGACCATGGTCATTACACCACCTAGCGCGGTACCCACAGCGGCATGCATCATCAAATTACGTAAAAAGGCGCGGAAGTCTTCCAGATCTTGACGTTTAAGTGAATCGACGTTGTCATCGCTGCTATGGTCGTGATCGGCCAAATAGTCTTTACCCGATGCCACCTTGTGGTATATGGAATAAAACCCCATACCCACGGCGATGATCACCGCCACCACAGTCAGGGCATCCAGAAACGCGGATAAAAACGCAGATGCGGCGGCAAAGGCAATCGACAACATTGCCTTGTTTTTCAGTTTCAGCAACAACTTAGTAAACAACAGCAGCAGCAAATCTTTCATAAAGTAAATGCCGGCAACCATAAATACCAGTAGCAGCACGACCTCGATATTGACCACAATTTCGTGTTGCATGTGTCCAGGCGTGGTCATGCCGATGAATAAGGCTTCAATTAATAACAAGCCCCCTGGTTGCAGCGGATAACATTTAAGGGCCATAGCCAAGGTGAAAATAAACTCTAATACCAATGCCCAGCCCGCTAAATACGGGTCTAATAGAAACAACAGGGGATTGATTATTAGGAAAGCGACTATGGCTTTTTTATACCAACCAGGGGCATGGCCCAAAAAGTTCGTATAGAGTGCTTGAGTGATGGATTGTTGCATAGATTAAAACCTTTAAAATTTTCTAGCTTTTATAACTACTTTGTAAGTTTTGTGACTCAAAAATGCAAGGAAAATCGCATGCTTAATAACATTTAACTGACAAAATGGAGGCGGGTAGCATACAACGTCTATATTACGATTTGCATAATACTTAACATCTTGTTAAAGATTCGTTGTTCCCAGCAAAAATCATCTGGTACAATCAGTTGCAAGTCGAATGACAACTTATAACCTAGCGAGTGAATGAATGATTTATAAGGCACAGAGTCCTGCAGGATTTGCCGAAGAATACATAGTCGAATCCATCTGGAGTGGTCGCTTTCCTCCGGGAACAATTCTTCCTGCTGAACGTGAGCTTTCGGAATTAATTGGGGTAACACGCACGACCTTGCGAGAAGTCTTGCAACGTTTGGCCCGGGACGGGTGGCTGACTATTCAGCACGGCAAGCCGACCAAGGTAAATAATTTCTGGGAAACCTCTGGTCTGAATATTCTAGAAACGCTGGCGCGCCTGGACGAAGAAGGCATACCAGAGTTGGTTGACCATCTCCTGGCGGCTCGAACTAACCTCAGTGCGGTATTTATTCGCGGTGCGATCCGTAATAATGCACAAAAAGCCGTAGAAATACTTGAAGGATACGTACATATCCCAGAAGACGGTACGGCATTTGCGGCACAAGACTATCAATTAAACCATGACCTGGCATTTGCTTCGGGCAATCCGGTTTATGTGTTGATGATGAACGGCTTCAGAGGCCTATATTCGCGGATCGGTGGGTATTATTTTTCAAAAGCGAAGTCCCGTAGCCTGACGCAGGGCTATTATCAAAAGCTGCTAGAGCTGGCCAAGATCGGTGATTATGAACAGGTACCTTTAGTGATCCGTCGATATGGCATCGAAAGCGGTAAAATCTGGCAAGAGCTAAGAGACGACATGCCCAAAGGCCTGGTGGACTAGCTAGGAGTCTTAACTGCATAAAAAATAGTGGCCAGCACAGTATTGGTCACTAATCTTCCTACTTGGAAAATATATTTCTCAATCTACTTTGATGTATTTCATTGTCGTACATCATCAGTCTCGCAACCTTTCTTCAGTTATGTGCTGTTATTGCCCGTGGATAAGCGGTTTATAAGGGCGTTGGCAAATTATTGCCCTCGATGGGGCCATACGGCGTAATTGCCTTTGCGCCACAGCACCAAGCTAAACAAAGCTCGCTCAGCTTGGTTACTCGATGATTAAACACTAAAACATCATTAGGTACATATATGTCTTTTAAATTCGGTCTTAATCATCTAAGGCACTAAAATAAAACTACTACATCCAGGACTGTTGACTCGATTCCACTTTGTATAAGCATTTATTAAGCAGTTGGTAGGCAGAGTCCTCATCAATAAGCGGCATGGTAATACTGCCTGAGGCGAGGATAAGTTTGACGCTGGCAAGCCGCCGTCTTTTCATTAGCAGGCTTTGTTTGAACTGAGTTTGCTGTATTTTGTAAGCGGGAAAACAGTAGTAATCGACGCCAACGAATCCCTTTCTCAGATAAACATAGCCTTGATCATGGGCATAAGCCCAGCGCTTCCAACGCAGCACAATCAATGCAGACAAACATACCAGGGCCAGCGATAACCAGAGTGCCAAACTGGCATTGTTATTTTGCAGGGCAAACGCGCTGCTAATAAGCCATGCTGGTAGCAAATAATATCCTATATAGCGCAACATAAAATGTTTACTAATGGGCACAAACTCGATCTTATCGAGCTGGTTGTCAGGGTAAGCATCGCGGATAAGTTGCTCAGATTGCTCGGTATTTATCGAGGGGACTACGATTTTACCGTTTTGGGTGGATGGGTCTGGGTGGCTGAGATTGTCGTTGCTTTGTTCGAATTTAAGGTTGATACGTTTAAGTAACATATCCAGCCAGTCTTGCTGACGTACGATCATTTGCAGACGACTTAAACGCATGTTCACTTCGTGCTTGGTAAACAAACCGCTGCGACGAATGTAACGATCATCCAGCTTACTTAAGGTATAACCGTAGAAGGTAATAATCGAGCCAATCACCGACAAGCTGACCAGCACCAGCATAACCAGCAAGCCCAACGACAGTGTGTACAGCCCGATTTTCCAAAGTGAGAGGCTCTCAAGGCTAAATAAGCCTTTGAAATCAAGGCCTATACTGGCAAACCATGATCCTGTTTGATTTGCCATATTGTCGAAAAAGGGCGCCAGAGCGCCAAGAAAAATCCAAATACGGTTACTGCTTATGCCATGTACCACTAAATCTGCCAGGCTTCTCCGATTGAGAATACGCTCTTCAGGTTGCTCTGGCTCAGTAATTTCTGCTCCCTCAATCTGCGGGGTTAGCTCCTTCGCCTGACTCAATATTTGTTGCTTTAATTGCTCGGCAAATGCAAGTGGTAGGGCCACCACTTTAGCTTCTTGGGCTGCCGAGCCTGCGGTATCAAGCTGTAAACAGGCGAAACCTGTCAGGCGATAGTAAACGGGCTGTTCGATTTTGACATTTTGAATGCGGTTAAAGGGCAGATTTAGATGTTTCTTTTTAAAGATCCCTGACCGTATTTCTATGTTATTTTCCGTCACTCGGTAGCGATAAACTCGAAAGTTTAACACCGCGAACAGCCCGAGTAGGCCAAGCAAGGCCGCTATAATAGGTAGCCAAAACTGGGGGTTTTCACTGATGCGCGAATAGCCGATGACGATGGCGGGAAGTAAATACACAATATTACCGATCATCGATTCAATGGTACTGATCGCAAAATAGACAATGGCAATGGGTGGCAAACACTGCCACTGTTGATCATTCGCTGCGGCTGGTTGTGGCGAGGCTATACCCATGTTACCTCTGGATCCGTTGTTGTGAGATCATTTGGATATATAATCTTACCCATACAAGGCCACATCTTTGTGTCGCAAAATAAAGTGCCGTAATTTTTGTGCTGTATCTACCGCAAGGCCTGGGATTTCAAAGGTATGGGTCGCACCGCCTGCACTAAATACCTGCAAAGAAGCTAAACCGACACAGCGTTCAATCGGTCCACGTTTAAGCTCAATATGTTGTATGCGGGTAATGGGTTGGCTGATAATTTTGCGAAAAAAAAGCCCCGATGAGTAATTCAAATCCAATTCCCGCAGGGAATACGTTTTACGCACATCAGCGAGGCTGGAATACACTGCATTCAGTAAACCAATCACAGCTGAGCCCCAGATGATAAAGGGTAGGGTAGAGTCCAGGTTCTCAGGTAGTTTGATCCATGGTTGAAAATATACAGCGCACGCCAGCAACACCAGGATTAACGTACTCATCAGGTTAACCAGGCGGTTTACTGGCGCATATTTTTCAGATAGGGCTTGCGGTGATATATCTTGAATATCAGGCAGTTGTTGCGCTGTGATAGCTTCGTTGGAAAAAGGTGTATCTGCCATGCTTGACCCTAAGAGGTTGACGTTTGATTCGTTGCATAAATTCGCACATAGATGACAGGTATGTACCCCCTTCATCCTTGAAACTGCCTGTTTGTTGGCTGTACTCACTCGCCCCAATCACTTTGCCTCCGCCATGCAATGCCAATGATTTTGGCTATAGTGTCGTTCAAATATAATGCAATTGTAAATATGTTAGATCCCATTCCTAGGGTGGTGAGTAAGCGCTCACAGCTAAACTTGCTTTAAAAAAAAAAGGCGATACACCACCACGGCTTACTTGTCTTCAGTCATCTATCGACATATCTAGCATAGAAGCAGAAACCGCTCCAAACGGGATTGTCCAACAACAGGATCAAGTAGCGGAAAAAGCTCGCGACCTATTCTCGTTTATTAAACATCTCTAGCAAATTCATCTAACAGCCACTGACGGAAAATTTTCACTTTTGGACTGCTTTCACGATGAACTGAGGTCAACATATAGTACGTCAATCCTTCTAGTGTTCCACCCTTAGGATGTTTTTCCAACCATCCTTGCCCCAAGGCCGTTTTAACCAATAACTCACTAACAAGAGCGACCCCTTGGCCAGCTAAAGCCGCTTGGATAACATGATGCTCTTGGTCATATGACCGAATACGTAATGTTTCAATATTAGTATTTTTATTCTGAAAATATTGTTTCCATGTTATTGGCCGCAAACCAGAATTTTTCCATACAGCTTCAAGCAAAGTTGCCTCCTCAATATTCGAGTAAGTTTGCAAATATTGTTTAGTCGCAAACATACCAAAGCACTCAGTTACGAGTTTTGTCGAGTGCTCGATATTTCTATCAAATTGCCCATATCGGATCGCTACATCTATTCGTCTGTCTTTTAATAGATCGTCAAGTCCTTCGCTTGTCTTAATTACCACCTTAATTCCACTGTTGTGCTGGTGAAAACTTTCAAGATTAGGCACTAAGCACTGCGCAGCAAAAGATGCCGTTGTGCTTACCGTGAGAACGGATTGTTGATTTGATATTTCTTGAATAACATCAGAAATTTGTTGCAACGAGTTATTTGCTACTCGGGCAAGTAGCTCTCCCTCAGTAGTTAAGCTGATCGCGCGCGTTTTTCTTTCAAAAAGCAGCGTTCCTAGTTTTTTCTCCAAAGCTCGTATTTGGTGCGAAACAGCTGTTGCAGTAACATTTAGTTCCAGAGCTGCGGCTTTAAAGCTTGAAAGCCTGGCTGCCGAATCAAACACTCGAATACTGTTTAATTGCGGTAATTGAGAATACATCACAACTCCCATAGATGAATTTATCTCATTCATGGGAGAGTAACTATCGTTTGTCACTAAGTCAATTTCAACCCAGTATCACTGCGATTGTAATCAAATGAACTGAAGACTAAGGAAATTTTATGGCAACAATACTTCACCTAGATACAAGTGCACGCACCTTGTGTCAATCGAAAAGAAGTCATCAATCTATATCCAGAGGGCTTGCCTATGACTTTAGAAAGTTATGGGAAAAGAAAATGAGCAATACAAAAATTATCTATAGGGATCTCGGTGCAAATCCCCCCGATTTTATTAATCAAGCATGGATCACGGCGGTATTTACGCAAGATGCACAACGAACTCCAGAGCAAAATGCTTTGCTTGCTCTATCCGATGAATTAATCGATGAAGTGGTTAGTGCTGATATTATTTTACTGTCAACACCGATGTATAACTATGGTATGCCTGCTGTACTAAAAGCCTGGTTCGATCAAGTCATAAGAGTGAATAAAACATTCACCTTCGATTTGAGTCGAGGTGACTTTCCATTGGAACCTATCCCATCAGGAAAAACGATGATACTTATTACATCCTCTGGTGAATTTGGCTTTCAGGCTGGGGGGATCAGGGAAAAAATGAATCATTTAGGTCCCCATATTGAAGTGGTCAGTCAATATCTAGGTATCGAAAAGTTTTATGAAATTCGCTCTGAATACCAAGAGTTTGGTGATCAACGGCATCAAGAATCACGTAATAATGCGTATGCCGAAATTGTAGATCTGGTTGAAAGGCTCAGTAGAAAGGATGCCTAACGCTTATTATAGAAAATGCCGCTTTTGCTTTTCTCAAATTGAATAATTTCATTTTTGTCTGGATTGGTCAGTAGTGTAAAATAAACAGCAGTAATCAGGCTTTATCGAGCCCCAGACGCTTACTATTGAAAACCATGTGATAATTTTTTTCCAGATATAAATTAAAGGCTAAACAGTTTCATAAAAGAAAAAAGGAACCGTACTAAAAGGTTGTCTGTCGCTCCATGCAGTGACTAATAATTCATGTAACCCTTCCTCTAGAATAAAGGCTCACTTATTGACGAGGGCTGTGATCCACAGCCATTGCCTTATGCTGGTCTTTATCATTGAAATCACCGGTTGTTAGGATAAATCTGCATCCAATTCGCCTTAGGGCTCGTTTGGTATACTATCTATCTAAATAAATTTCCCTTAAAACAAGAGCAATAAATTATGGAACATGAACAGCATCTAGCGTTACTTGGTGCCACCGCTCAAGGCGATAAACAGGCGTTTTCCCAGCTTTACCAGGCCACTAGTAAACAGCTGTATGCGGTCAGTCTAAAAATGTTAACCCGCAAAGAATTAGCCGAAGAAGCCTTACAAGAAGCCTATGTGCGTATTTGGCATAACGCATCGGAATATCGAGTGGGTAAGGGCACAGTATTAACCTGGATGGTAAGCATAGTGCGATATCGGGCGTTGGATATGTTGCGCTATCACAAAATTCGAAAAGAAGATGAATTAGCTGATAAGGATACCTTCGATCTTGAGCCAACGGATCAAACAAGTGAAGCAGAGCAATTGTTGTTGGACAAATGCTTAAAAGAGTTGGATCTCCAGCAGCGCCAGGCGATTCATTTGGCCTACTTCAATGGCTTGTCCCATCAGGAGGTTGTCAAACACCTAAATATTCCGTTGGGCACAATTAAAAGCTGGATAAGACGTGGTCTTATGAGCTTGCAGAGGTGTTTAAGCGCATGAATTATCAATCTGAAAGCCTCAAAAATGCCTTGGCTGCTCAGTACGTACTAGGTACTTTACGTGGTCCAGCCCGCCAGCGTTTTCAAAAATTGATGATGCAATATCCGCTGATCAGTGACGCAACCCAAACCTGGGAGCAATACTTAAATGGCTTAGGACAAAAAATTCCACCCGTGACGCCAGACGCGGTTGTGTGGCAGCGCATTGAACAGCAGCTGGGTTTTGTGGCTGAGCCAGCTAAAGATAACGTGGTGAGGATTACCAGCGCCAAGCCCAGGATGTGGCAAGGCCTTGCAGGTTTGGCCTCAGCGGCCGCCGTGGTACTGGCGGTATTGTTATTCAGCCTTGAACCCACTCCCACTCCTGCTCCTGATGTTCAACAACTCGCCCTGGTCAACAATGAACAAACCGAGTTGTTATGGGCGATAGCAATTGGTCCAGACAATATTGAGGTACAAGCGACTAAACAGCTAGTGGCCAAGGCCGACGCTGATTATGAATTATGGATAGTGGCGGCAGATGGTCGGGCACCCATATCTTTAGGGTTGTTACCCAAAAGCGGCAAGCTGGCTTTGAACAAACCTCAACTGTTTGATCAAATTGAGATTGCCGCCCTAGCGGTGAGTTTAGAGCCCCTTGGCGGTTCGCCCAGCGGCTCGCCAACCACAGTGTTATATACCTCTGAACTGGTTATTCTTTAGTTAATTTAGCCAAGCTAAAAGCATAACGTTAAAAAGCGAAACAAAAGTTTCGCTTTTTTTTCACATTTGTTGCATCCAATCTTTGCTCTCATGCGTTTAACTAGATGAACTTTCAAAAAGCAAAAAAGGAAACGTCATGCAAAAATGTAAATTAACGATGATTGCCTCGGCAATAATCAGTGTCACTTTGTCTCAAGCTGCTTCAGCGTCAAGCCATCGTGAAGCACCCAACGTTACGCGTATGCCAACAGTAGATTCAACGGATTTTTACGCATTCAACAGTTATGAAGAAGGCCGTGGCGATTATGTCACCCTGATCGCCAATTATATTCCTCTACAGGATGCCTACGGCGGCCCCAACTATTTTGCCATGGATCCCGCTGCTACTTATGCTATCCACATAGACAGTGATGGTGATGCAATTGAAGATATCACCTTTGCTTTTAATTTCAGTCAGATGTTAGGTAACGAAAATGCTGGTGTGGCCCTCATGGTGGGCCCAGAAGGCGCACAGAAATCTGTGGGTGTGCCGCTTAAAAATGTCGGTGGTATTAGTGCGGCGGATCAAAGTGCAGCGAATTTCAGTGAAAGCTACAGCGTAAAAATGATCTCCGGCCCCATGCGTACCGGCACCAGTGTCGATGTCACCAATAGCACTTCTGGCGGTACCACCTTTGGCAAACCACTGGATTATATCGGTAACAAAACCTTTACCAGCGCCGAGCAATATGCCGAATATGCTAATAGCTTTGTTTACTCAGCAGCGATCCCCGGTTGTGAAACCCCGGCAAAAGTATTTGTGGGCCAGCGTAAAGACGCATTCACCGTTAATCTGGGTAAAGTATTCGACTTAGTTAACTTTGTACCAGTGGAAGGGGACAGCGCACCAGGAGCAGCTGATGCCGGTGGTTTCCCCGGTGGTATTACCCAATCTGCAGACAACGATGACTTGGCGGATAAAAATGTCACCAGTATTGCCATCGAGGTGCCCAAGAGTTGTTTAACTGGCGGCGGTAATGGTGTTATTGGCAGCTGGACCACCGCAAGTTTGCCCCAAGCCCGTATATTGAACCCCAATGCTAGCTTCGATAACACCGAAGTGAACGGCGGCGCGTTAACCCAGGTTTCTCGTTTAGGTGCCCCTCTGGTCAACGAGCTGGTAATAGGCTTGGCGGACAAAGATAAGTTTTCTAGTTCACATCCTAGCGATGACGGTCAATTTGCCGATTATGTTACGCACCCAACCTTGCCCGAGTTGCTAAACATATTGTTTAAAGATGCGGTCAATACCACCTTAAGTACCGATATCGCAACCTTGGCACCGACTAATTTTCCGCGAGCGGATTTAGTGGCGGCCTTTTTAACCGGTTTTCCTGACGTCAATCAGCAGTCGACTGTTACCGCTTCTGAAATGTTGCGCCTAAATACAGGTATTGCCGCCGTTGCTGCTGACATGCAGTCAGCATTTGGTGTGGCTGGCGATGATTTAGCGGGTTTCCCCAACGGTCGCCGACCAGGTGATGACGTGGTGGATATCGCGTTACGTGTAGTAATGGGACGTTTGTGTTATCCAGTCCCGGTAAACGGAACGGATACTGATCTGGGTTTATGTACACCAGAGCAGGCAAGTGTGGGTAATGTGCCCTTCACCGATGGTGCACCTAGTGATGCAAGCATGATGGATACTAGTTTCCCATACTTAGCTATGCCCCTTCCGGGTTCTGAATAAGGAGCAAGATGATGCAAATTAGCAATCGAAATATATCTGCACATAAAAATGCATGCCGTCAGCTTAAGGTGTTAGCTTTAGGTCTTGGTGCAACTATGGTGCTCTCAGGCTGTAATTTATTTGATAACGATGATGAGAAAAACGATGAGAAAAACGTTGCACCCACGACGGTAACAGTGGATTTGACGACTCAAACAGAGACTCCGATCACCGATATGTTAAGTGCCACTGACGAAAATGGTGACAGTCTGACCTTTAGCCTAGATCAACAGGCGATGTTGGGTGTGGTCGCGGTTGACGACAATGGGGAGTTCACCTACCAGCCTAATGCCGAGGTAACAGGTAGCGACAGCTTTACCTATATGGTGACTGACGGGTTCAATCCTGCTGTTGCTGGCATGGTTAACATTACTATAGAAGCGCTGGAAGTGTCTTTTGCCAGTTATAGTCGTGCGGCCTTTAGCCAGCAACCTGGTGATGAGCCGTTGGCCGTAAACGGTCGAGTCTTCACTCAGGATGTCGAGGATCCTGCAGCATACGACGACTTGATTCCACAGTAGAACCGAGTTTGACTGCGCCAGGGAAGGCGCCCTTTTAGGGAGGAAAAATATGCGGACATTAGGTTTTATCAGCACCATGATGTTGTACGGATTGAGTTCTATGTCAGTCTCGCTTAAGGCACAAAGTTATGTCCCCCAGTCGGATCAAAGCATCGTCGCCAGCTGGACAGTTCCCAAAGACGCACAACAGCCCAAAATTTTTATTGCGCAATTATTAAACGATGCCAGTTTGCCCGGTCTGGCCAGTCGTTATTATGGACGTGCCAGCGCTTTACTCAAACCCTTGTTAGCCACTGATCCTGATGATCTGCAACTGAAATATTATCAGGCCACAGTGCTCCAGTATTACCACCAATTTAGCCAAGCTCAACAAATCCTAAATGAAATAGTACAACGCCAACCCAATAATACTTCAGCCTGGTTAATGAAGGCCAACATCCATTTAGTTCAGGGCGAACTGGTCGCCGCCAAGCGTGCCTGTTTGCAGTTGCTAGGGCAAGGTAGTTTAGTTATCAGTGCCACCTGTGCGCTTGAAGTAAGTGCTGAGCAAGGGCAGGTTGAAGATAGTTATGAGCAATTACAAGCTGTAGTCAAGATGGCCGGACAAATGCCGGTCGACCAGACGTTATGGGTAAAACAAATTTTAGCTGACCTGGCCCAGCGTCAACAACTCCCGCAACAGGCTTTAGATCATCTAGCCGGTTATCCATTAGCACAAGCACCGGTGAGTTTTCTGGCGCTATGGGCAGATATTCAGTTAGATGAACAGCAGGGGCAAGTTGTGTTAGATACGCTCGGACCGATAGTACAACGCAGTGATAGTTTTGATGATGCGTTATTGTTGCGCCTGGCACTGGCGGAACAGGCAGCAAGTTCACCGACCCGTGTCTGGAAAACCCGACTCGCCCAACGCATTGAAATACGCCTGCAGCGCAATGATACTGCCCATGCGGCAGATATTGCTCGGTATTACTTGGACATTGAACCTGCACCTGAGCAAGCATTGTATTGGGCAAAAATAAATTGGCAGCAGGCCAAATTGGGCCCGGATGAGCGCTTGCTCCGCAGAGCAATGAACGTACAATACGCTCCTGCAAAAACAGCCACTGATCCTAACAAGACTTAATGTTAGCAGTTAAATAAGAGAAAAATTATGCATTTGTGGTTAAGGGCATGGGCTGTGGCATTGTTATGTGTATTGAGCAATACCGTTGCCGCTCACCAATTGAGCACCAGTTACATTATTGCTCAAATGGACGATACGGGCCGCATCAGCGGTGAATGGCAATTAGGTTTGGCTGATTTAGAATTAGCCGTGGGCCTGGATGTGGACACAAACGGTCAGTTAACCTGGGGAGAAGTAAAAAGCCGCCAGCCAGACATAGCCACTTATCTGGCTGAAAACTTGATCATAAGCCGTGGTGGCCTACCTTGTAATCTACATTTTTCGGCCATGGATCGTCTTCAGGATCATGCCAATGAAGCCTTTGCGGTTACCGATTTTTCAGCCCAATGTGCCCTTGATGGCGCCTTATTGTTAACCTATAGCGCTATATTTTCTTTGGATAGTAGTCACGAGGTGGTGCTGAATATCGGTGATGGTCAAACTAGCCATAGTTTTGTATTAGATGCCGATACCCGCCAGATAAACCTGGATTTACGCAAAGGCAGTTGGTTTACCACCTTCAAGCAATTTGTGTATCAGGGCGTTATTCATATTTGGATAGGCATCGATCATATTCTGTTTCTGTTGGCTTTACTGTTGCCGGCGGTATTGCTGCGTAAAGATCAAAAATGGCAAGCCATCTCCAGTATCAAAACGATCTTAACCAATACGGTCTGGATCATTAGCGCGTTTACCCTGGCGCATTCTATTACGCTAACGGCAACCGCCATGGGCTGGGTTAATCCCAGTAGCCGCTGGGTGGAGTTGGGGATCGCGCTTTCCGTATTATTTGCCGCATTGAATAATCTCTGGCCTTTGGTATTGCGTTTGGGCTGGTTAACCTTTGCCTTTGGTTTGTTACACGGCATGGGGTTTGCTGGCGTATTAGGTGAGTTGGGATTGCCCGCAGACCAGCAGTTATTAAGTATTTTAGCCTTTAACCTTGGGGTTGAAATCGGCCAACTGGGCATATTGGCCATTTTGTTACCGCTGCTGATCTTTATGCGTAATACCCGTTTGTATAGTCGAGGAGTGATGCCCCTGGGTTCGTTGTTAATCGCGCTGATGGCGGTGCAATGGAGTATCGAACGTTGGTAACTTAAGTCTAGCTGTAAGCGATAATAGTCGAATGACTAATCCCAAGGCGGTTATATAGCCAGCAAACATGCAGTTTGACCGATCAAGGACTGGTTGACTAAACTTCTGCTGCAAAATAAGCGAGTATTTCTGCCTCTGTCATTTCTACAGTTTGGTTGGAAAAACAATAATAATTTGGTCGTTTGTCACTAAAGTACTGCATATTCATCTGCAAGTTTTCTAGCTCAGAAAATAACCCCACTGGCATATTGTAGTGGCCAGTTTTTTTCAGGCGATAGAATAAATGCGTACCACAGTTGGTGCAAAAACCCCGGGAGGCCCAAGGTGAAGAATCATATTCTTTAACCTTTTCAGGGTCTTCAAAAGTTACCTTGGTGCCACATTGCATGGCAAAAAACGGTCCGCCTCCCCACGTTCTGCACATATCACAATGGCAAACAGTGAATTGGGGATTAAGCTCCCCAACCCGTATTTTTACACTACCACATAGGCAGCTAGCTACCTTTTCGTCTGTTTGCGACATCGCTGTTGCTCTTCAATCAACCTCAAAACCTTCACTAAAAATAAGTATGACTGATACTGTCATGCAAATTATCCAGCTCGATTTGCATCAAATCGATAAATTCGTGTAATTTGTCTTGTTTTAGCGCTTCGGGTTTAGCTGACATCAATGTTTGATGTGCATGCTGTAACGCCTTGGTGATGTCATGGTTACGCGGTAACACCTCCAATCCACGCTCCACCGCTTTTAAGGCATGCACCAAAGAGCGGGGGAAATGCTCTTCTTGCAGTAAAAACTTTAATACATCACGACGATTGATACGCAAACGGACTTCCCGGCGATACATTTGGTAAGCGGTCAGGGATTTTAAAACGCTCATCCACTGAATATTGTCAAAAGCTGACTGCTCATGCTCCATGTCAGGTAACAGAGACGCAGAGCGGACATCGATGATCCGGGTTGTCATGTCGGCGCGTTCGATATTACGGCCGATGCATAAAAACTCGTAGCCATCATCATGGGTCATAGTGCCCGCCAACATACCTGTTATGGTTTGGTTAGCTAAAATGATTTTGTTTAAATAATTATAACGCTGGCGCCGCGAAAATACGTCATGCTGATTTTCTGTGGCAAACAGATAGAGGGTATTAATTTGCTCCCAAGCTTCACGGGGAATGATTTCTCGTATGGTACGGGCGTTTTCGCGAGCCGCGCTAAGGGAGCTGATAATCGAACTTGGATTGGCTTTTTCAGTCACGATAAAACTCACCACTGCGTGTTCGGTGGCCTGCTCGTGCAAGGCGTAAAACAAATCTCGATTAGACAAAATATCGACTATGGGCTCCCAGCCTAAAACAACGCTGCGGGGTAAGTCCAGTAACAAGTGTGAGTTGACATTGATCAAACGTGCAGTATTTTCTGCCCGCTCAAGATAACGTGCATTCCAGTAGATGGTGCTGGCAACCCTTGAAAGCATGCTCATAATGACTCCATATCAACGATCCAGGTATCTTTACTACCGCCACCTTGTGACGAGTTGACCACGGTTGAACCTTTACGCATCGCCACTCGGGTTAAACCCCCAGCGGTGACAGTGACGTCTTTGCCACTTAAAATAAAGGGTCGTAAATCAAGGTGGCGGGGTTCGACTTCGGTATCAAACAGGGTGGGGGCTGTGGATAAAATAAGCATCGGCTGGGCCACATAATTCCTGGGATCGGCCGTGATCAGTTGCCTGAAAGCCTCATGTTCCTCTGGTGAAGAGTGAGGACCGATCAACATGCCGTAGCCGCCGGATTCGTTGGCCGGTTTGACCACCATTTTTTCAATATTTTCCAGCACGTATTGCCGCTCTTTTGCATCGTGACATTTATACGTTGGTACATTGGGGATAAGGGCTTCTTCACCCAGATAGTATTTGATGATAGCGGGCACATAGGCGTAGACCACTTTATCGTCGGCCACCCCTGAGCCTGGTGCATTGGTCAGCGCCACATTGCCGGCTTTCCAGGCTCGCATCAAGCCGGGCACACCTAAAGCCGAGTCCGGGTTAAATACTTCAGGATCCAAAAACTCATCATCGATGCGCCGGTAGATCACATCTACCCTGGACAAACCCTCAATGGTACGCATATAAACAATGTCGTCGTCTTGCACCACCAAATCGCTACCCTCAACTAATTCTGCGCCCATCTGCTGGGCAAGATAAGCATGTTCAAAATACGCTGAGTTATAGATGCCCGGGGTGAGCACCACTATCTCGGGCTCTTCAATGTCTCTTGGAGACATTTGCGCCAACATGTCATACAGCTGGGAGGGGTAGTCATCTATGGGTAAAATGCTATATTTTTCAAACATCTCGGGGAAGACTCGTTTCATTACCAGGCGGTTTTCCAACATGTAAGATACCCCGGATGGCACCCTTAAGTTGTCTTCCAGCACATAAACTATCCCTTGATTGTCCCTGACCAAATCGGAGCCACAAATATGTGCCCAAATACCAAGAGGTGGACTAACACCTGTACATTGGGGCAAGAAGTTTTTAGATTTTTCCAGCAACTCGGCGGGGAATACCCCATCCTTGATAATAGATTGATCATTGTATAAATCATCGATAAACATATTCAGAGCTTTGACGCGCTGTTTGAGGCCCACTTCGATGATTTGCCATTCTTTTTTGTCAATCAGGCGGGGCACGATATCAAAGGGCCAGGCGCGGTCGATTGAGCCTTCTTCATCGTTATACACTCGAAAGGTGATGCCCATAACATGAATGGCTGAATCTGCAGCGCCTTTGTATTCTATGATTTCCTTGTCGGACAGGGCGGCTAAATAATCACACAGATCGCCGGCATAAGGCCTGGGCGTCCCTTTGACTTCAACAAGCTCGTCGTGAAAGTTGGCAACATCGTAACTGTTCCACTTAATAGCCATAAATACCTTATCGGTTGATTTGTAGGCTATTACTATACGTAAAATATCACTGTTGTACTGTATTATTTCCTGATTTTGGCAAAACACAAGGGAGTTTTTTGCACCATTGGCGTGCTGTCAGGGCCATGAGTCTCATGACTTTGGCTATTACCACCCTGTATCAATAAAGCTTTCAGTTATGGTTTCGTGCACAAAACGTAGCTTGTCCAAAGCGGTGATCGAAATAACAAAGGGGTAAGCGTCGTCTAGCCCCATGCTGCGATTTAAAGCGTTAAGCACTGCCGTCAAGCGGCACCAGTCATTAAATAAATGGGTAAAGCTGGTAGCGGTATAAACCTGATCGTGATCCTTGCTTGTCACTAATGGGTTGGCCACCTTGTTACCGGATACACTAAAGTCAAAATCGCTGGCGGTTTCAAGGGTATCGACCATGTGTAAATAGTGGGCCCAAGTCTCGGCCCAATCTTCCCATGGGTGCATGCTGGCGTATGCACTGATCCACACGTTTTGCCAACTTGGCGAGGGACCATCCTGGTAATATTCGTGCATGGCGTGGGCGTAATTAAGTCGATCATCGCCAAACAACTTTCGAAACTCATCCAATCTTGGAGAATTTTTGATCAGGCGATCCCAAAAATAGTGGCCGGATTCATGCCGGAAATGGCCCACAAGGGTGCGATAGCGTTCTTGCATTTGTTCACGCATCTGGATCCGCGAAGTCGAATCCGCTTCATTTAGATTGATGGTAATCAGACCCGAGTCGTGGCCAGTGGTTACAAAGTTTTTGACCGTCAGTTCATTGCCGTATTCGTCTTCAACTTGATCTTCTAAAAAGGCAAACCCCAAACCCGATTGAGGATCAGTTGCCCGATCGGTGACCGGCAAATTTAGTTTGAGCAAAGTATAGAGTAACCGTCTTTTTGCTTGTTCCATACGAAACCACAGTTTGATGTTTTGCTCGTCAGCCAGATTAGGTATAGTTTCCGTCAGACGACAGGACAGGCACAACTCATGGCTATCTTGGATAGGCACCATCCAGTTACACACGTCGTACTGGGAATAGTTTTTACATTGCTTATATAACAAACCGTTGCTGGATGCTTGCAACTGGCCGTTGCGATTTTTTGTAAAAGCACTAAGTTGTTGATCTTCAGGTATAAAACCTAGTAATAAATTACAGGATACACATTTGCTGTTGGCATAATGTAAAGTGTTCCCGCATTGACAAAAAAACGTCTTCAAACAAACATTCCTTAGTGATAAAAATTGAACTTGAATATAGCAGATCATCATGGGCTAATTTAACTATTGAAGCAATATCCGAACAAACACATATTTATTGCGCGCAATATATGGGTGCACCAGACTTGTTTACCCCCAATGTCAGTGAATAATATTCCCTAACATCACGCCCAGAGTTGCACGGGCAGGTAATACATTTTACTCTGGCTATATCGACTATTTTCGCCCCAAACCTGTGCCTATGAATGCGTAACGGGTGAACCAACCTAGAAGTACTCCAAACATGTTATTCCAATCATTGCTGTTTGCCGTGGAGGTAACCCTGCCCATTAGCATTATTATTGTATTGGGAATAGTGCTTAAACGCATAGACTGGATCAACGAAGAATTTGCCATAATCGGCTCCAAGTTGGTGTTTAATCTAACGTTGCCTTGTTTGTTATTTGTCAATATTGCCAATACTGAACTGGGAGTTGAGGTACCGGTGTTCCTGCTGTTATTTGCGGCTATTGCCAGCACGCTGGTGTTTTTGCTGTTCAATTGGTTGGCCTTGAGTATTGAACAACAAGGGGCCAGAGGAGCCTTTGCCCAGGGGGCTTGTCGCGGAAATATGGCGATTATCGGATTGGCCTTGTCGGTTAATGCTTTTGGCCAATCGGCCCTGGCTTTGGCGTCAATGTATTTGGCTGCCATTGCAATCTTGTACAATGTGTATTCCATTATCACCCTTTATTACCATCAATCTGCCGTGGTATCGGTGAAATTGGTAGCATTGAGTGTGCTGACTAATCCCTTGGCGATCGCCATTGTGCTGGCGATCCTGGTTGCACTCATGCCGGTTACCCTGCCCACCGTGGTATTCGATACCGGTGAGTATTTAGCGCGCATGACGCTGCCCCTTGCGCTGCTATGTGCTGGAGCTTCGATCCGCTGGCAAGAATTCCATTCCTCAAAATTGTTATATCTGGCCATTGGCAGCAAAATAGTGTTGATCCCGCTGGTGGTAACCGTTGCTGGGTATACATGCGGCTTACGTAACGAGGAACTTGGTGTATTGTATATGATGATGGCTGCGCCCACGGCCGCTGCGGCCTATCCTATGGTGCGTAGTATAGGCGGTGATCATCATCTCACCGCCGCTATTATCGCCGGCAGTACCTTGTTTTCGATGTTAACCTCAACCGCAGGTTTGTTTTTATTACGTTATTTGCACTGGCTGTGAGTTAGGGGATATACACTTCATCCTTGAAACGGCTTGTTTGTTGGTTAGACTCATTCGCCGCTGCCATGTAATTCTAATGATTTTAGCTAACGGTGTCCTGAGCCATGCCTTTGGCACTTAGGGTCAGTTTTGCACGGCTTTGTGGATCAATGGGGCAAGAGATTCGGGTATACTGATGTGTCCAGCTAGAACAAACTTATGGGCTTGGGCCGACATTTTATGCCAGGTTTTGCGGATGATATCCAGCCACTTTTGTTCGCTGTATTCAGGGTGTTTGACGGCAAATTCCAACATATAGTGTTCGATAAAGACCAGACCGACCACATCTTCCAGTAGTTGTGTGTCTGGATTGCTTTTGATCCCCACTTTCGCCACGGCCTGTTTGGCACGAGAAATTTCGGCTTGACTAAAACCCGCTTGATCCATCAACGCCGCCACTTTGTCAGCATGAAATATATAGAGATCACTGCGCCACTTGTGATAACCCTGACGTGTCATTGGGTAGTCACTACGGGGTGATTTCCAACGCTGAATATGCTGACCACGGATCGCCAGTTTGACCACATGATCGGCTTCCGGTTGGTAGCGCTCCAACATGTTTGCCATGTGGTAACCATAAAGCAATTCCTTTGGCCATTTTTTACCGTCGGATTGTTCAGTGTTTGGGTCCTGGCTGTTGGCGTTATCTATCAGTGAGACGGCGAGCTCGTATGCCTGTTGAGTCATGTTCTTTCTCCAAATGCGGGGCCAATTTGATCACCTGATCGAGTCTGCATAGTAGCAGTGTCAGATCTAAAAGGGGTAGCAGCTTTTTTGCCGCTAATCGCTTTGCCATAGTGTTGAGGGGATTTTAGGACCGGTCAGTCCAAGGGTCTAGAAAAAGGCCAGATGATGAAATCATCTGGCCTTTTTGCCAGGGCAATACTTATTTGGCGGTCAGACCCATATTGTACAGGGTGAAACCGAAGATGTCGGCGTATTGCTCTATGGTTTTGCTGATGGGCGTTCCTGCACCGTGCCCGGCATTGGTTTCTATGCGAATTAACATCGGGTTGGGGCCAGTGTGTTTGGCTTGCAGCTGGGCGGCAAACTTAAACGAATGGGCGGGTACCACGCGATCGTCATGATCCCCAGTGGTAATAAGGGTCGCCGGGTAGTTCACCCCCTCTCGCACATTTTGCACAGGTGAGTAAGTTAATAGGTAATCAGACATCTGTTTGCTGTCATCAGCTGTTCCGTAATCGTAAGCCCAACCGGCACCCGCAGTAAAGGTGTGATAACGCAGCATGTCTAACACCCCAACTGCCGGCAGGGCGACTTTGTATAACTCCGGGCGTTGTAACATAACGGCCGCTACTAATAAGCCGCCATTTGAACCACCGCGGATCGCCAGACGCTGCGGGTTAGTATAGTTTTGCGCGATTAAATACTCGGCTGCTGCGATAAAATCATCAAACACATTTTGTTTTTGCAACTTTGTGCCTGCGTTGTGCCAGGCTTTGCCATACTCACCGCCTCCTCGAATATTAGGCACAGCGTATACGCCACCTTGCTCTAACCAAGCAGCGTTGGTACTGCTAAAACTTGGTTGCAAGCTGACATTAAAGCCGCCGTAACCATAGAGCATAGTCGGGTTGCTACCATCCAGTTTCAAGTCTTTTTTATGGGTGATAATCATCGGTACCCGAGTACCATCTTTGGAGGTATAAAACACCTGTTTAGAGACATAGGCATCGTCGTCAAAAGGTGCTTTAGATTTGCGGTACACCGAGGACTGCCCGCTGTTAACGTCCAGTTTGAATATGGTGCTAGGCGTTTTGTAATTGGTGAAGCTGTAGTACAAGCTGGTCTGATCTTTTTTACCCTCAAAGCCATCGGCTGTGCCAACACCGGGTAAACTCAGTTCGCGGATTATTTTGCCCTCGCTGCTTAGCTGCTGGACTTTGGAGATAGCATCCACCATATAGCCGGCAAAAATATAGCCACCGCCAGTGGATACTTCCAATACATGCTCGGTTTGGGCAACAAAGTCTTGCCAATGTTCAACCTGGGGTTGGTTGGCATCGACCGCCACCACCCGATTGTTGGGCGCATCCAAGTTGGTGACTAATAACAACTTACTGCCGTAATTGTCGAGCAAATAGGTATCTGAACGGGTGTCAGCCAATATAGTCACCAAGGCGTTATCAGCGTTCTCTAAGTCTTTGATATACAGTTTGTTACCTGAGGTGGATAGCGCCGCATCGATCAGCAAATAGCGATTATCTTCGGTTACCGTGCCACTTACGTAGCGGTTTTTTTGGGCTTCACTGCCACCAAAAATTAACTGATCTTCACTCTGCTTGCTACCTAGGCGATGAAAGTACAATTTATGCTGATCGGTTTTTGCCGACAGTTCGCTACCTTCTGGTTTGTCATAGCTAGAATAATAGAAGCCTTGATTACCTAACCAGGAAATGTTGCTGAATTTTATGTCCCGCAAGGTTACCGTGACCGGTTGTTTGGTTTCGACGTCTATGGTGATGGCCTTGCGCCAGTCACTGCCACCTTCTGAAATCAGATAGGTAACCAGACTGCCGTCTTTTGAAAAGCTGACATCAGCCAGGGAGGTGGTGCCATCTTGACTAAAGGTGTTGGGATCGAGAAACACTTCTTGGGCGGCCTCACCCAGTTGGCGATAAAGCACATCCTGGTTTTGCAGGCCGTCATTTTTATAAAAATAGTGGTATTTACCTTCTTTAAACGGGGCACTAACTTTCTCATAATTAAGTAGAGTTGTGAGGCGCTGTTTGAGGGTGTCACGAAAGGGTATTTGCTCAAGGTATTTGTGGGTCAGGTCATTTTGCGCTTTTACCCACTGTGCCGTTTCTTCGCTCATGTCGTCTTCTAGCCAGCGGTAAGGATCAGCGACTTTGTTACCAAAATAGGTGTCAGTCACCTCACCCTTGCGGGTTAGTGGGTAGCTCATATTCATCTTATTCAACAGTGTACTCTTATTGTTATCGATAGTATTGGATGCGTGCGCCAGGCTGCTAGCAGTGCATCCTAGCAGCAACGCACTTATTCCCCAGGCCATTATTCTACGTTGCATAAATTTCCTTGAAAGGCTAATTCTATTTCGAATGTTTATACGCGAGCATAGTACATCATTCAGAACGATTTTCATCTTACCTGCCTGTGCAAAAGCGAGTTGATTAAGATTGCTGAATATTGTACATATCGAGCTCATTCTATTGATTTTAAACAGTAATTAGTTTGAAGATAACATTTGACTAACATGTTGTGAGGTTTTTTTGTACCATACTGGTATGACGTCTGATGAGCTCCTGGGAAGGCACCTTGGTTTATCTGGCTTTTTCTACCGAGACTAGACTAACAATGAGCAGTAATAAGCAAACTCATTTCGACTTTATCATAATAGGTGCCGGCTCTGCGGGTGCTACGCTGGCCGCCAGGTTATCCGAAAACCCCCAGTTTAGTGTGTGCCTGATTGAAGCAGGGCGTAAAGATAGCAGCCCACTGATCCATATCCCCTTTGGTCTGGCTTTATTAGCCAAATTCCCCAGCCTAGACTGGAATTATCATACCGCTCCGCAGCCCGAGCTAAATAACCGTCGCTTATTTTGGCCCAGGGGTAAAACTCTGGGGGGCTCAAGTTCAGTCAATGCCATGTGTTATACCCGCGGAGACCAACAGGATTACGATCACTGGCGTGAGCTGGGTGCCACTGGTTGGGAGTGGAATAACGTTCTACCTTATTTTAAAAAAGCTGAGTGCCAGCAACATGGCGCAGATGCTTATCATGGAGATGCCGGACCGCTCAGTGTCACCGATCTTCGTCACGTTAATCCACTTTCCCACAGTTTTGTGGCTGCGGCCGATGAGGTCGGCTTGGCTATCAATCAGGATTTTAATGGTCCTGAACGTGAGGGCTTAGGTATCTATCAGGTTACTCACATCAACGGCCAGCGCTGCTCGGCTGCCAAGGGCTATTTAAGCCCTGCTCTTGCGCGGCCTAATTTAACCGTGCTAACCGATGCCCTGGTGGAAAAAGTGTTGATTGAACAGGGCATCGCCATCGGGGTGAGATTACGGATTAAAGACCAGCAGTTAAATTTAACTGTTGGCAAAGAGGTTATTGTGTCGGCGGGCGCAATTAATACACCACAAATATTGATGTTGTCGGGTATTGGCCCCAAGTCTCATCTGCAATCTTTAGGCATAGAAGTGCAGGCGGATTTGCCCGGAGTCGGGCAAAATCTGCAGGATCATCTGGATGCCATAGTACAGCACAAATGCAAAGCCAAACACAGTTATGCCGTGTCTATTGGTGCCTTGCCACGGTATATCAAAGCTAGTTTTAACTATTGGCGCAAACGTCAGGGCATTTTCTCATCCAATATTGCCGAGGCGGGGGGCTTTGTAAAAAGCCAATACTGTGCAGGGCCCGCCGACATTCAATACCATTTTTTACCGGCGATTTTGCAGGATCATGGTCGTAAGACAGCGTTTGGTTACGGTTACGGCTTACATGTGTGTAATTTATACCCTAAAAGTCGAGGCCAAATCCGTTTACAGAACACAGATCCCGCTCAGCCGGTGAATATCGATCCACAGTATTTAAGTCATCCGGACGATGAAAAGGTGATGATTGATGGCGTGCGCCAAGCCCGGAAAATTTTAGCTGCTTCGGTGTTTAAGCAATACCAATCCCATGAAGTGTTACCCGGCAGTGAGGCCCAATCCGATGAGCAAATATTGGCCTTTATCCGCGCCAAGGCAGAAAGCATTTATCACCCCGTGGGTAGTTGCAAGATGGGCCGGCCAGAAGATCCCGACACAGTGGTGGATCCCCACTTGCGGGTAAAATTGATCCAGAATTTACGGGTTGTCGACGCTTCGGTGATGCCCACCTTAGTTGGCGGTAATACCAACGCACCTACGATCATGATTGCCGAACGTGCAGCGGATTTTATTAAACAGCAATATGCTTAACTCGCCATGGTTGATAAGGATTTTTAGCTGCATTTTATTCTAGGCTTACTTAGCACCGGACCATATTTGCCATTATTCTGTGGCCCGAGTTTTTAACCACGGAAAACTGGGAACAATATTTCCTCAAGAATACAGCGGTGATCCAGCTCGAGCTTTTTTACGCTTGGTTGTCTTTCCTTAAATCCCAAATTAAAAAGCCAGTTGCACAGCAACTGGCTTCAACACCGTCAAACTATTTTAGGACGGAACAGATTTTGTACTTAGAACTTGTAAGTTGCCTGAGCATAGACAAAACGACCTTGCGAGCTATGTGTTCCGACAACATGTCCCATGTAATCATGGTAACTAAATGGAGGCTCTTCATTTAACAAGTTAGTCGCACCTAACGTCAGCGTCGTATTCTCTATTCCTGCATAATTCACAGTAGTATCAAGCGTAATCATAGAGTCGATATCGGGCAAAATCGTGCCATCTGTTTGAATACGCACAGAAGCATCTTGCTCAAACTCGCCGATATAGTTGATGGCAAAATTAGCACTCCAGACGTCTTTCACCCAGGAGCCAGATGTTGTCCATCTAATTTCAGGCTGCTCGAACTCACCTTCTTGAGTATCAAGTCGGCCACCAGTGCGAATATCTTCATAGTTCAAAACATAATTTAAAACATAATTGAATTTGAAATCGCCCAAGGCGGTTGCCATTTTGTAACCTAAATCAAGATCTAGACCCGAGGTCTTGATATTGCCCAAGTTTTCAAATTGGTCGAAAATACGCACAACCTCACCAGGGTCCCCAGGTGTATCCGAAGGTAAGCGCTCTACAACCGCAGGATTGTTGCCTTGAGTCGTAAACTTGAACTGAGTATCTTTGTTAATGACATTCTCAATGTCGTAATTATAATAATCTAATGAGAAATCAATATTTTCTGTCACTTCATAAATGACACCCAGGTTATAACTCTTAGATTCTTCTGGTCCTAAATCTGGGTTACCTGACAAGACCGCAGTGTATTCTTGTGGTTCACAGGCTTTATTAACATTGCCGACGGCTTCACAACGCACAGTATCAACTAAGTTTGGTGACTCGTCAGTATTACCTAAACCGATTTGGTGCAAAGACGGTGCGCGAAATGCTGTCCCATATGAACCTCGTATAGACAATTCGTCAGTTGGCGTCCAGATAAAGGCCAATTTCGGATCAGTAGTAGTACCAAAGTCACTGTAATCTTCATGACGAACTGCAATTTGAACATTGAACGTTGCTGTCACTGGGATCGCAAGTTCGGCAAATACCGCGGTGTTATCACGCTCGCCTTTTGCGCGTGTAGCTTCGGTTCCGAAAATTTCACCACGAAGGAATTGATCGTCTGGGTTGTCGCTGATCGTTTCTTCACGATACTCGGCACCCACAGCCAACATCAGCTCGCCTGCTGGCATATCCAATACTGAGCCTGACATTTTTGCATCGAGCGATTTGCTGGTGGACTTACCATACCGAGTTGTCTGAGTTTCAATATAATCGATGGCTTCCTGGGAGTTACTGGACGGTTCAAACGGGTCCCACAAGCCACTGTCGATTGCTTCTTGAACACGGCGGGAATTAGGGAAGCCATCGACCCCGCGCTCAACCGAATCACTTTTAATATAACTGTAAGCGACTTCCCAATCCCATTCGCTTACTTCACCTTGCAGGCCAAGTACGGTGCGATAGTAATCTGAATCGACGCGTTTCTCTCTGTTACCAATATCAACGGTGCGGCGACGCATCGTTAAATCCTGGCCAAAAAACGGGTGGGAGGGATCATTTGCAAAGGGGTGGTTGACATTATCAGCGGACATAAATAGCTCATTAAAACTTGGGCTGGCCGCTCCTCTAACTGTTGTTTTGGAATTTTGACCATTCAAATCAACAAAAGCCCTTAGGGTGTCGTTCACTTCAAATTTGCCCATATACATGAAGCTGACGCGTTCAGATGCAGGGACGGATGAACTAAAAGGCGCATAATCATAGCGGCATAAATCTCCTACTATTTGATCTGCAGGACAAACATCATTACCAAACGTATCCGCCATGCGCACAGTGGAATCTGAGGCAAGTGCTATGGTTCCCGGGAAACCCGACGAGCTTCTAAAGTCGGTAGCATAGGGATCATTTGGTCTCAAGGCGGATTGGTTTGCCGATTTTGCGTAATCTCTGTCGGCGTATAAAATCTCTTCACGATCGAAATAATCCAATACAAAGGTATGGCTGGATTTTTCTGTACTACTGCCAAATAACAGGCTGGTATTTGACTCTTTACCGCCACCATCGGCCGTGTCGCCGTACTTTCCTGATACTTCTAACCCATCATAATCGTCCTTCATTATGATGTTGATAACCCCAGCTATTGCGTCAGAACCATAGGTAGCCGACGCCCCGTCTTTCAATATGTCAACGCGTTTAATAGCCGCCAATGGAATATTGTTGATATCAACGAATGCGGTGTCTATTTTATTGGCAAAGGGTGATACTGAAATGCGCCGACCATTGACCAGAATTAGAGTAGAGTCAGCTCCCAAACCGCGTAAAGACACGCTGGAACCACCGTTACCTGTGCCATCACTACTGTTACCTTGGGTAGAGAACGTACCTTGCCCTGCCATTGGCAACTTAGTAAATAAGCCGATTAAATCTGTCACGCCGGTTTTAGTGATGTCTTCGGAAGTTAAAGACGTTACAGGTGAAGGGCCTTCCATATCAGTTCTTCTAATATGCGAGCCCGTTACCTGGATGCGCTCAACATGTTGTTCTGTAACATTTTGTGCCTGTGTACCCATACTGGAAGTAATGGCAGCAGCCAACATTGTCAGTTTTAAGTGTTTATATTTCATACATGTCCCTGAAATTATTATTTTGTGTTACGGATAGAGTTGAAAATACTTCGACTCGCTTGAAGTCAGTTCGCGCAACTTGCAATTGTGACCTAGAACAGCCTAGGCGAGCATTAGCATACTTGGCAATAATATCGGGAAAATAATTTATACCAAAAAGTCATTGCGCTGTAACGGGAACGTGTTTGCATAGTCAGTTAATGATGTTTGTTTGCAAGGCCGAGTACTGATGATGAATAGCCAGCCAGAGATTATAGATGTAGCTATTAGAGCCAATTTTCTTGTTGTACCTAAGATAACGGTAATTTCTCCAAGCCTATGTCACCCAGGTCTGCGTGTTGGTTACGCTAAAAAGCTGCGGTCCATAACCTGCGTGTTAGCTTCTGTACCAAATAGCGTTAATTCGTTCTAGGGGCCTGCTTAAACGATTCTCGGCATTGTCTGAGTAGGTGTATACGTTTGCTAATGACGTTGAGCATAAGCAGCTTTGGCATAAATAAGTGAGTCTGCTGGCATGCGGGGGTGAAATTTGCGCTTAGGTCGGTGAAAAAATCAATAGCTGTAGAGGGGGAATTGACCATAGCGAAAAGTATAGTTAAATAAATGTTTTTTGCTTACGAGTTGGGCTTTACATAAAGCTGACAGTCTTTTGGGTTTTTTCATGGTTTAATCTTCTCATTATTTAATCCTTTATCGTCTGTTTGACTCAAAAAAACCATGAAAAACCTATCTGTAAGCAAAGGACTCGTATTACTGCTGGCTAGCGCCGTGTTTGTTTGGTGGTTATTTAAGCCTGAACAAGATACTGAGCAAATTAAGTACCACACTCAACCCCTTTCAATGGGAAAAATAGACAGTACAGTCAATTCTTCAGGTACCATATCGCCTGTCGTCACAGTGGATGTGGGTTCTGAGTTATCCGGCCTGATTTCCCAGCTTAATGTGGATTTTAATGATTTGGTTACCAGCGGCCAAGTGATAGCCCGTATCGATGATCGCACTGTACAGTCCAAACTTAGACAGAGTGAGGCAGATTTAGCGTCTTCTGATGCGTCGTTGGTGCAGCTTGAAGCCGCCTTGGATAAAGCTAAAGCTGAAACGGCTTTGGCTGAGCGGGATTATAAACGCACCCGAGAATTACGTGATAAAAAACTGGTCAGTGATTCAGAGCTGGATATCAGTGAGACCTCCTATCACTTGGCCAAAGTGGCTATCCAAACAGCTGAAGCAGCAATTTTGGTTGGCCAAGCCAAAGTACTGCAATCTCGCTCGGGCCTCGAACAAGCTAAGCTGGATGTGGATCGCACCTATATTCGTTCCCCTGTTGATGGAGTCGTTATCGACCGCCAGGTAGACAAAGGCCAGGCCGTATCTGCCAGTTTATCTGCACCTATATTGTTTTCCATTGCCCAGGATTTGGTCAATATGCAGATAGAAGCGGATGTGGACGAGGCTGATATTGGTCGTATTAAGCAGCATCAAGGCGTTAACTTTACTGTGGATGCTTATCCCCAGCGCAAATTTTCCGGGGTGGTTACCCAAGTGCGCAAAGCCGCCACTGTGACTAATAATGTGGTCACTTATAAAGTTATCATTAGCTTAGAAAACAAAGATTTATTACTACTACCCGGCATGACCGCTAACGTGGATATAGTGTTAGCCCAGCGTGACAACGTATTACGGGTGTCCAATTCTGCCTTGCGCTTTAGCCCCGAGGGAGCATCGTCAAGTGCGGATAGCCAAGGGCCGGATATAGGCGCGCGCGCGGCACAATTGTCAGCGCAACTGGACTTAAATGCCACCCAGAAACAGCAGCTTAAAGAGACGATGACGGATATGCAAAAATCCATGCAGGCTTTGCGTGAAGATGCTCCCGTTGCAGCACCTGGACCACCTGCACGTAAAGATGAAGGCTTTAAAAAAATACGTAGTCGTCTGCAAATTTCCCTGGCGAGCTTTTTAACGCCTGAGCAAATGCATAGCTATCAGGCGTTGAATGAACAAGGTCAAAAACGTCCAGTAGCAGATATGAATAAAGAGGAATTGCAACCTGGAGTGGTTTGGGTACTGCGTGATGGCCAGCCCCGTAAGATCAAAGTGCGAGTCGGAATTGCCGATTTGGAATACAGCGAAGTTGTCAGCAAAGAACTGCAAGCAGGTGACTTTGTGATTGTGCGCGCGCAAAAGGTGAGCGAATGACGTCACAAGCACTCATCAGCGTTCGTCAGGCGAAAAAAGTGTACCACATGGGGGAAGAGTCAGTTTGGGCCTTAAAAGGGGTCGATGTGGCAATCCATCCCGGCGAATTTGTGGCCATTATGGGCCCGTCGGGTTCGGGGAAGTCCACCATGATGAATTTACTGGGTTGTCTGGATACGGCCAGTGAAGGCAGCATTACGTTTGCCGGCCAAGA
This sequence comes from Paraglaciecola sp. IT1134, assembly GCF_058068185.1. Classification (NCBI taxonomy): domain Bacteria; kingdom Pseudomonadati; phylum Pseudomonadota; class Gammaproteobacteria; order Alteromonadales; family Alteromonadaceae; genus Paraglaciecola; species Paraglaciecola sp. IT1134. Next base: position 1,635,856 of record NZ_CM176486.1, read on the forward strand.
GTTATCCACTTTGAGCAAAAACGAACTGGCAAGTGTGCGTAATCAGCATATTGGTTTCGTTTTTCAACAATTCAATCTACTGCCTCGAACGAGTGCCCTGGATAATGTCATATTGCCGTTGTTATACAGCAAGGTGCCAGAATCTCAGTGGCGAGGCCGCGCTAAACAATGTTTGCAAAATGTAGGTTTAGAATCACGTATGGATCACCACCCTGGTCAGCTATCTGGAGGACAACAACAACGTGTGGCCATTGCCCGTGCGTTGATAAACGATCCGTTGATGATTTTAGCAGATGAGCCAACCGGTGCCCTGGATACCCAAACCGGTACCGAAGTCATGGCGCTTTTTCAGCAGCTTAACCGGCAGGGAAAAACCATAATACTGGTGACCCATGAGCCGGAGATAGCCCATTATGCTGGGCGCAAACTTACCTTTCGTGATGGCGATCTAATCAGAGATGAGCACAATCTCAATGTGGCTCAAGCTGGGACGGTAGACTCCAGATGAAAATCGTTATCTTACTAAAAACAGCAATAACTGCTCTTAGGGTTAATGTATTACGCAGCTGTTTAACTATGTTGGGGATCATTATTGGCGTTGCTGCGGTGATTATCATGGTGGCTATGGGGGCAGGAGCCCAGCAGAAAGTGGACGATCAGATCAAGTCGCTCGGTGGTAATGTGTTTTTTGTCATGGGGTCGTTCCTATCCAGTGGTGGGGCGCGCTCGTCGTCGGTGGTCAGAATTAATGAAGATGATGCCAACCTGATCGAAAAACAGATATCAGGCGTGGAAGCTGCCGCCCCTTATTTGGAGTCTGATGGCCAGGTGATCTATGGCAACCTCAACTGGTCAACAGAAATAAACGGAATAGATAACCGTTACTTTGTAGTACGTGATTGGGATCTCGCAGCCGGGCGCAAATTTACCGCCCAGGAAATCAAAAGTGGCGCTAAGGTGGCGATCATTGGGGAACGGGTCAGTAGTGAATTATTTGGTATCAGTGATCCTATTGGCCAGACCATCAGGGTGAAAAATTTCAATGTCGCCATAGTGGGTGTCTTGACCGAGAAAGGCCAAGACGCTCGCGGGGAAGATCAGGACGATGTGATATTTTTGCCGATTAAAGCAGTGCGCAATAAAATTACCGGCATAGATCCCACTAATCCCAAATCAGTGCGCTTCATTCAGGTTAGTGCCTATGATGGTGAAGATATGGACTACATTGAAGCTGAAATGACCAGCCTACTGCGCCAGCGCATGCGTATTCCCGTAAATGGTGACGACTTGTTTCGTATTCGCAATGTGTCTGAAATGATCACCACCCGTGCGGAAACGGTTCAGGTGTTTAATACCTTGCTTGCCTGGATCGCGTCGGTAAGCCTGGTCGTTGGGGGGATTGGCATCATGAATATTATGTTGGTGTCAGTGACAGAACGCACTCGGGAAATTGGTTTACGCATGGCGGTGGGGGCCAAACCCGGCGATATTCTGTGGCAGTTTTTGATTGAATCCATAGTGCTTTGTGGATTGGGAGGATTAATCGGCGTATTGATCGCTTATGGTTTTGTTTTTTTAGGCAACCATTATGCTATCGGTGCCGGCGGCGTAATCGAAACTCAAGTGGTGCTTTTGAGTTTAGGTTTTTCCGGGTTGATTGGGGTCTTTTTTGGTTATTACCCGGCACTAAAAGCCTCACGACTTGCACCCATAGATGCTCTAAGGTACGAATAGCAACAAGAGGCTGAAATCGAATCGGCGTTTTCTCTGTCTATATAACAAGTGTAGGGTTAGTGTAGAGAAAATATCATGTGTAGTTCACCCAAAAGCAGTGGCGCAAAGCGTGCGCGCAGTGCCCCAAGCAAAAGCTTTGCCGAAGGCTTTACTCCAGAGCAAAGGGCACGTTTTACCGAAGTAGCTAATCGCGCGCAGGAGCGTAGGGAGCAGCGCTTAATATCCAATAAACGTTGGCAACAGACCCATGGCAATAAAATGAGTGATAAGACAAACAGGTCGCAAAAGACCGGCATGTTTTCTTGGTTAGGGCAAATATTTACCAGCCATTAACTGCTTGTTACTGATTAAACACTTAATTAAGATCCCGCTTCACCAGGTATATGCAATTTTCCAATGGCATATCTTCGGGGTAGGTTTCAGCGCAAAAACCTAATTCTCCATAGGCCTTTATGGCAATTGTATTGTGGCTAAACACAAATAACGAACAGGCATTTACCTGAAGCTCTTTTTTTCCTGCCGTGCTCAAGCTATTAATTAACTCAGCTATAAGGCCTTGCCCTCGAAACTCCGGGTTTACGACTAATCGACCTAAATGGCATTTCCCGGCTCGCAGATAGTATTGCCCAAACGCCAGCAAGTCTGATTGCGCACTAAGGAGCGAAAAAGATTGCAGCGATGTTAACTTGAGATCGGATTTAAACGATGAAAAATCAAAGGGATATCTGAAATTTGGCCCAGACCAGATCTTTAATTGCTCTTCACCTGCAAACCACGTCATTATCTCCCTGATATGCTCGTCAGACGGGGTACGTAAAAACCTATTCATACAATTTTTGTTGCCTGTTCTAACGGTAAATTCATCAAATTTTAGGCCTTCAAGGTATTTTTACGACAGCGGATAGGTTACCTTTATTATTTCTAATACTAACAATGGGGCAGGGGTGTTGCCAAGATTAAATGCAGTAATGGCCGCTAAATACGAAGCTAGACAAACAAGCGGTTTGAGTGATTATTTTGCTGCCCTAATGGCCTGTACAAGTGGCTTGCACGAGTGGCCTGAAATATGAGCAGTTATTTTTGAGTGCACAAGGTCGATGGACAACTCTGAAGGTAGGTAAATGAGCGAAGAAATTCAAACACTGGCAAGCAAGTACATATATGAAAATAGGTGGATGCGCTTAAGAGAAGATAAAATTCGTAGCAGCAGTGGCCGGGAAGGCATTTATGGGGTTGTTGAAAAGCCCGACTTTGTAGTGATTTTACCCGTGCATGATGGCTATGTGCATTTGGTTGAGCAATATCGTTACCCCATTAAAAAACGCTGCTGGGAGTTACCCCAAGGCGCCTGGGAGCAAAACCCCGATGCGGATCATGCGTTGCTAGCTGCAGGAGAATTACGTGAAGAGACGGGGTTAGTTGCCAACAAGATGTTGCATTTGGGTGAGCAGTATCTTGCGTATGGATTTTGTAATCAGAAATACCATATATATTTTGCTACAGAGCTGACCTTTGCCGGGATAGACTTGGATCCTGAAGAAGAGGGCTTAGTCACCCAAAAAGTATCTTTGCATACCTTTGAGAACATGATCTTGTCTGGAGAAATCCAAGATGCGTCAACGGTGAATGCTTATGGCTTAGCCAAGTTAAAAGGTGTGTTATAAATGTGCAACCTGCAAAGTTTTGATGTATCAGCCCTTTAGTTTTGTGTGCCTACACCAGCTTATAACCGACCCCGTAGACAGATTGCAGGACAGGTTGGGGGTCATGGGGTAGGGTGACTTTATTTCGCAGGTTTTTCATATGACTATCTATAGTTCGATTACTCACAATCCGTGTGTCGTCGTAGCAACTGTGCATCAAACTTTCCCGGGAAAACACTACCCCAGGGCGCTTAAGTAAGGTTTTTAGCAAACGAAACTCCACTGGCGTGAGCTCTACGCTGGCGTCATTAATGGTGCACTCAAAGCGCTCCGTGTCTATGGTGATATGTTTGAAACTTAACTTATTTGACTGAAGAGGATGAACCGAGACAGACGCTCTTCGTAATACCGCTTGCACACGGGCGACCACCTCTCGTGGCGAGAAGGGCTTACATACATAGTCATCAGCGCCAAAGCCTAATCCCATTAACCTGTCTATTTCATCGACCCGTGCGGTTAACATAATAATGGGCACCTGAGAAAATTGACGCACGTCTTTACAAATACTTAGGCCATCTTTGCCGGGTAACATCAAATCTAATATAACGCAGTCAGGAGACTCTGACTTTATAGCCGCTTCGGCTTCATCACCCTTGTGTATTACACGTGTTGAGTAGCCCTCTAAGGTCAGGAAATCCACTAGGATTTGGGCGATTTTAGGTTCATCTTCAACGATCAATACCTGCTGTTTGGTGCTCATGTTCGTTCCTGTGCTACATCAAACTCGACCCTGATACACAAGCCGCCTAAAGGTGACGGTATTGCGCTGATTTTACCATGATGGGCCGTGACGATATTTTTGCAAATGGTTAATCCTAATCCTGCCCCTGGAGTTGTTCTGTTTCGTGATGCACTTTGACGATATAAGGGCTCGAACAATTTCTCACAATCGGCCTCAGCAACACCGGGTAAGGTATCGTTGATTTCAAAAAACACTGTGTCTGCGTTTGGGGTTAAGGATAAAATAATTTCACCCCCAGCATCGGTATACAAGATGGCGTTGTTGAGCACGTTAATAAAAAGTTGCTCTAATCGCTGAGGGTCGGCTAAGCAATATACTGGTTTTGTGGGAATATGGGTCGATATTTTGAGGTCTTTCTGTTGTGCTTTGGCGTTTAATGAGGCGCACACCTTGTCGATACTTTCGCTGATATCCACCACACTAAAATGATATTTCAAGGCCCCCACATCGGACATGGAAAGCTGATACAGATCATCTACCAAGCGATGTAATAACAAGGCTTCATGTTTTAATGAAACGACTTGCTCTGGTCCACAGGGCCGTATCCCTGCTTCTAGTGCGTCTAATTCGCCAATTAAAATCGTTAGTGGAGTGCGCAGTTCGTGAGATATATCGGCGAACCAGCGTTTTTTTGCGCTACGAGTTTCATTTAATATATGGCTTAAGTTGTTGAGGTTACGCATTAATGTGCCCAGTTCGTCCTTGCGCTGTGTATCAAGGCTTACATCAAAATTGCCTCTACTTAAGCGTTCAACACCATGCAGTACCTGACCCACCGGGGCAGTAAGCCGCCTGGCGAGCAACCAGGATGCCAGCGCAGCAAGGATCAGGCATAACAGTCCGATAAAAATGCTAGCGTTACGCTGGCCCACGGAAAATGATGACGCAAGTGAACGCTTAGGGATCGCATCTAACCAGCTGCGTAATTCGCCGACTTTCTCTTCGTTGACATAGAGGGCATGGCTGAGCACTTCTTTGGCATCAGGTTTGGGTTTGACCCCTGATAACCATTGATCCTGTGCATCAAAGAGCGCGGTAGGTGGGGCCTCGTTTTGCTTATCCCCTGGATTGTGAGGGCGTGGCCCTGGTCTTTGTTCTGGCGGCTCTAACGGACTGGGCTGTGATAGTCCGGGAGGCCCTCCACCGCCGGGTCTCAATTGAACGGGGCTCAAGTATGTGACTAATCCCGAGTCCACAACTCGTTGCCAGCTATTATCACGTAAATAAACCTCTGATAATTTGTCGCCTAATATACGCAGGCGCTGTTGTTCTAAACCGGCGACAAAATTGAGGAAACCCTGATCAAAACTCCAACGGGCTAAACCCAAGGTGATCAGGAGTGTCAGGGCGGTTAGCCCTAAAAAAGATAAAAAAACTTTGCGGAATATATTCATGTGCCCAGTATACCCGGGCAAAAGTCCTCTGCACCAGTTAACAAGGGCCGATTAGCCTAGTTCTCCATGTTTTCTCCATCATTTCTGCACATTTGCTTGTTAAGCTTTCCCCAGAATTAATAGCGGGAAAAAAGTTATGCATTTAGCCAAGGTTTTATTTGTTGCTGCCATGTTTGTTATCGCCAGCGTCAGTGTTGCCGCCCAAGAGGATCGCGAACAGGGCGGTGCTAAACATGAGCGTCGTCCACCACCAGAAGCGATTGAAGCCTGTGTTGATAAGGCTAAGGGGGATGCCGTTACCTTTGAAACACGACGGGGAGATAACTTAAGCGGCACTTGTCAGACAATTGAAGATACCTTAGTCGCCGTGCCTGAAAATGTACCACGAGACTGATTTTACTTACTAAATAAGGATCAATGAAATGCAAATAAATACCTCAAATCAATCCATTGCCCCCCTTGCGTCGTCAGATATAGGTCGTCCCAAAGGTCCGCCACCGCCACCGCCGCCACCCGCTGGCTCAATGCCTCCTGGATTAGACACGGCTGTACAGTCCTTGTCGACTGAAGAGCAAACTGCTGTGACGGATATGTTAGCTAGTCTGAGCCAAGACCAGCAATCATCGTTGAAGGCCCAATTAGATGCTTTACGTGATGGCAGTGAGACATTGTCTCAGGAAGAGATTGGCAGCGCATTTAAAGACATGCTTACGTCCTTAACGGGTAAACAGTCAGGCTCTTCGTCATTAAACCAAGTGGATACGTTTGTTTAATATAAGTGGCTTGTGTTTAACACTGGCGCAAAGTGCCGTCAGTCAAAATGAGCCTTTATAGAAGATCGTGAAAAATTCAGTGGCATTTCTGCAATAAAAACAGGTAATGACACGTTTCTAGCAATCACTGGCATTGAGGCCAGCGCACCTTATTTATCGCCTAACCAAGAGTGCACATCGTTGTCTACAAATATGTAGTACGGGCGTTCATATCTAGCGGCGGATTATCTTGTTTTGGTAGTTGCGCCAGATCAATTAAACATTTGATTTACATAATCGATTACCACAATCTGTTTTTACAGCGCATTTAGTCATTCAATCAAGTCTATAGTTATTGTTGACATTTACATTTAGACACAGGCAATTACTATGATGAAAAAACCAATACATCTGCTGACTGCGCTAGCGTTAGTTATAACCCCTTGCGTCATCTCCATGCCCGTTTTTGCTCAAGGAGCACCCACGACAAACGATTTCTGGTGGCCAAAACAACTTAACCTCCAGCCTCTTCGGCAGAACGATGCCAAGTCCAATCCATTGGGCGAAAAATTCAATTATGCTGAAGCATTTAATACACTCGATCTTGAAGCGGTGAAAAAAGACATTAAAGACATATTGACCACGTCCCAAGATTGGTGGCCTGCAGATTACGGTCACTATGGGCCGTTTTTTGTGCGTATGGCGTGGCATAGTACTGGCACCTATCGTATGTATGATGGACGGGGTGGCGGTGCCGGTGGTCAACAGCGCTTTGAGCCACTTAACAGCTGGCCTGACAATGTCAGCCTGGATAAAGCGCGGCGTCTGCTTTGGCCGCTCAAACAAAAATACGGCAGCAAAATTTCATGGGCTGATTTGATGGTGCTTACGGGCAACGTGTCAATGGAGTCTATGGGCTTCAAGATATTTGGATTTGCTGGTGGGCGGCAGGACGATTTCGAACCTGATTTGGTTTATTGGGGCCCAGAGAAAGAGTGGTTGGGCGGTGATAAGCGCTATAGCGGTGAACGAAACCTACAGAAACCCCTTGCGGCCGTGCAGATGGGACTGATTTATGTCAACCCTGAGGGACCAAACGGAAACCATGATCCCCTTTCATCGGCTGCGGATATTCGGGATGTCTTTGGGCGTATGGCCATGAACGATGAAGAAACTGTTGCACTTATTGCCGGTGGACACACCTTTGGTAAGGCCCACGGTGCTCACAAACCACAAGATTGTATGGGTCCTGCACCGGCGGCAGCGGGTGTCGAAGAGCAAGGACTGGGCTGGAAAAACAAGTGTGGCAAAGGCAATGCTGAAGACGCCATCACCAGCGGTTTAGAAGGAGCCTGGTCAGCCACTCCCACGCAGTGGACCATGCAATACTTAGATAATTTATTCGGCTTTGAATGGGTGAAAACACAGAGTCCTGCAGGCGCAACGCAGTGGATCCCCAAAGATGGAGGCGGCGCTGATCTGGTGCCTGATGCCCATGACCAGACCAAACGACATGCTCCTATAATGTTTACTACTGACTTGGCACTAAAAGTTGATCCTGGTTATCGCAAAATTGCCGAGCGTTTTCATAAGGATCCCAAAGCGTTTGAGCTGGCGTTCTCTAAAGCCTGGTTTAAACTGACACACCGGGATATGGGGCCACGAGCTCGCTATCTTGGTAAAGATGTGCCTGATATTGATCTGATTTGGCAAGATCCTATCCCTGCAGTTGATTATGATCTCGTTAATACATCAGACATAAGCAAGTTGAAGTCACAGATCGTAGACTCGGGTTTGACGGTGCCAGAACTGGTGAGAGTAGCGTGGGCATCAGCAGCTAGTTTTCGTGACACTGACATGCGTGGTGGAGCCAACGGCGCACGTATTAGCCTGGCCCCTCAGAAAGATTGGGCGGTCAATGATCCTAAAGAAGTGACAAAAGTCTTGAAGGAGTTGAAAAAAATCCAAAATAAATTTAATAAAGCGCAAAAGAACAATAAAAAAATTTCCCTTGCTGATCTGATTGTCCTAGGCGGAGTCGCAGCCATAGAACAGGCAGCACAAAAAGGTGGGTTTGATGTGAGTGTCCCTTTTACTGCGGGACGCAACGATACAACGCAGCAGCAAACCGACGTGGAATCTTTTGACTTGCTTGAACCTATGGCAGATGGCTTTCGCAATTACTTTGCTAGTGGCCTTACGCAATCACCTGCCGAGCTATTGGTGGATAAAGCCAATACACTATCCCTTAGTGTGCCTGAAATGACAGTGTTGGTGGGAGGCATGCGTGTTTTACAGGCTAACGCTGGAAACACTGAGCATGGTGTGTTTACGGACAAGCCTGGCACCTTAAGTAATGATTTCTTCGTGAATTTATTAGATATGTCTACTAAGTGGAGTAAATCAGAAAAATCAGCTGGGCTGTATGAAGGCCATGACCGTAAGACGGGTCAATTGAAATGGACGGCCACGCCTGTCGATTTGATCTTTGGCTCTAACTCAGAGTTGCGGGCGGTAGCTGAGGTTTATGCAGCAGACGAAGCTAAGGACAAATTTGTCGCTGACTTTGTCAATGCATGGACTAAAGTGATGACACTGGATCGCTTCGATATGATGTAAAAAAATAAACAACGTTGAGTGCCGACCAAGTTGAATTCAGCGATGCCGGTACTCGGTTGTTTATATATACCAAAGGGTGGCATGTTTATGCCACCCTTATTCCCTTCCCCTAAAGCCGTGCAAAATCTCCTGCGTAAAGTTTACGAGAATTTTTTACTTTTGACTTCAGCTATTTTTTGGGGGATTACCTTGCCATGTGGGTTTCATCGCATACGGCATTAGGGATTGCTTGCCAGTCAAACCAAACTGGCGCGAGCGAGACAGTTGTTGGATGTACCCGCACCTGAGGCCATATCGACATTGGATCCGATCGATGAGGAGACAGTCCCGTTTCATTGTCGCCAATGCCATCAACCCATGGTGATATTAGCGACAACACTGCCCGCATATTTACCCAGAGCGCCACCGAACATGAAACGAACCGACGTTAAACTGGACAAAATATCATCGTCGAAATACGGTGACAGGTAAACTATGGCTGAAAGCTTGAATATTATGAAATTACGACAAGAAAAGGCAACGAAAAGAGGATGGAATAGACAGTAAATATGAAGAAAGCACGAATATCACACGTTCGAAAAAACATATTCTGCAACGATCAGGCAACTATCCGTCGACCCACCAACGAAATCCCCATAGCAACGACACATCACAGGTAATCTCCCGCGGTTTCCTCCATTCGAGATTATCCGCCAGCTGTCTCCTTGGCGCAAGACAGCTGAGGTTCAGTGTTACCGACAGCCAACTGATAATCTTAAGATAAGCGGACATTCGACCTAGAGCAGCCGAAAGACTGCTTTGCCTAAAAAAGCGGTCACAGCTTTTTTTGAGCATTATAAAATTGTTGGCTTAGGCATTGAAGACCAACCGCTTACTGTACACAGCCATCGTGAGTGAAGCTATCTTTTACCAATAGCTTGCGTTCAAAGTGCTGCTTGAAAAGTAAAAACCGTTTGGCTTTCGTTGGAACTCACGGTTAGTTGCCCGTTGTGCGCTGACGCTATTTGCGACGCAATGAACAAGCCTAAACCCAAGCCACCAGTTTTCTTATTGCTTTCATTTTGCCAAAAGGGTTGAAATAGTTTATCAATCGTCTCAGGACTTATCGGCTCGCCCCCATTACTAACACTTAGTGAAAAAATGCCGTGCTCGATAGTTGATTTAACATCAACTATTTGTAGCGGACCGCCATGCACAATGGCGTTGATTAGGAGATTAGACAACAATTGAGCAATTCGCTCAGGATCACAATCAACCGAACCCTCTATATTAATACTGGTTTGTATAGCTCGCTGTGGATGTAATCCAGATAGCTCAGCAATAGTATGTGATAGAATATCTTGCAGATTGTTAACCGTCCTGACATTCAACTCCATGCCATTACCCATTTTCCCACGGGTCAAATCCATAACATCACTGATTAAGCGCTTCATTCTCGTTGCACTATTGTCCATTCGCGCTAGTATTTTCTGATAGGTATCATCCTTTACCTGATCCATTAGAAAACTAACGCCCATCGTAAGTGCAGATAATGGGGTCCTTAAATCATGACCTAGAATAGCAATGTACTGCTCTCGTAGTTTGGCGGCTACCTGCTCGTCAAATAAATTAGACTCGGCAATGATTAATCTTTCGTCAGCTTCAATCTGTCTAGAAATCAATTCAGCGAATGATCTAATTTGATGTTCAATTTCAGTTGTTTTTAACTTTGCAGGTAACGGATCTAAACCGCATAGTGTGCCGAAAAAATTGCCATCTTTACTGAAAATAGGGAAAGAAAAGTAACTTTCAAACCCATACATGATTGGAATTTCACTTTTGCTGTAAAGCGCATCTGTTTGAGCGTGCTCAATTACTATTGATTGAGTTGACCTTCTAACCTGACTACAAAAGGTCGTATTTATCTCAAGCTCGTCACCAGGGTTGAGATTAAAGTTAACTAGGTCAAGTACCGCGCATGTAGTCCATTTGTCATCAGTTACTCGCGCAATACAGATGAAGCGTAGACCTGTAGCATCTGACAGCATCTTCATTATGTGAGGAACAGCGTCTATAGACTGAATGGTCCGAATATCTTTTTCAATTAACGAGTTCATTAAATACTCTTTGCTTTGCGTCATATGCACTATAACTCTTCGCGACTCACCTATTTTGTGATTCATTTGTCGCAAGAGAGTTTTTGTGTTTTTGTAAATAATTTATGTTAAACAGAATAACAGGTAGCTAAGTGGAAGCTTTTAACACTAATTATTAACATTTTCAATTGTGTCAATCACCTTACTTCACCCAAAAGCTTTCTAGGATTGCGGTTAGGGATAGTGAATAACTGAACCGCTGGTTATTTAATCAGCTGTGATTATAGGCCGCAATGAGCAGCCTCTTGAGAAGCCACACCTAATCGATTTAAACGTACCGCCCACCTCACACTACGTTTTACAAACTGCACCTGTGAACGCGAAATAAACGGGTCGGCAATGCCTTTATCTAGTTATTTAAGCAGTATCGTGTAGTCAATCGATTCATAGTAGCGCTTTACATCGACTTTCATTACGTAAATGTAATTGTCTGGACTGCACAAAAATCGCTAGCCGTGGCTTTTAGGCCATCATGCTCTTTGATGTGAATATAGAGTGGCGGTAAAACTAAATCATCGACTAAGCCATCGTATGCACCTCTAAGACTGAGGCATCTTGTGACGACTATAGGTAAAGCTGTGCTGTCGGCTTTGGTAACTATGCTCTGTAGCATGAAAGTGACGTATTGCTGGTTAAGCAGGTGCCGAATATTTACCAAGCCACCCATATTAAAAAAATGCCAGTAAGAACAAATCTTTTTGATGCCGTATTGGTGAATGACCTCATTTGGTTTTGGCTAGTGAGCAATGTGATGGCTATTAAGAATGGATTGGGTTGTTTTAGCGTTTTTTAGGCGCAACTATTTTGTATGTGTGAAGTTTGTTTGATTTTTATAAGGTTTAAGCGCAGCGCAATAGTATTTTAGCTTTACCCATGCCTCGAATACGCTGATGACCGGTATGGCGTTTAAAGTTATTCATCATCATTTCTGCCCCTGCGGCATAACAAAAGTGCTTTTCAAACTCAGTGGTGAGGGTGAGCCATTGCTCACCTGATAAGCCTAATCTTTGCAGTATGGGTTGGTGTTGATGGTCAATATGTCCTGCCTTGTCGCTTCTGATGACTCTGCCTGTCATGTCCACTAGCTCACAGTAGTCTTTGAGTGAAAAGGCGATACCTTTGGGCATGTCTTGTCTGAGATTGCCGACAAATGGCATTAATGTATTTTTAGTATTTTGTTTGATGGATGCCAAGCGTGTTTGAATACTGGTGTGTTGAGAGGTTTCTGGGGTACCGGCTATCTTGGCTCGAATAGGATTCAAGTCAACATATGCCATACAAGCCAGCACTGCGGCTTCATCTAATAACGCTTGGGATTTGAAGCGACCTTCCCAAAATCTACCTGTGCAATCATCTTCTTTGTTGGCTTCGCGGGCTATGTATTCATTCAGGTCACGCATCAGCCAGCTTATGTCATGCAACCGCCTGCGATACTCGGCTATGGTGTCATCTAGCGTCAGAAGTTGACCTTGGCTTAACGTGTCTCCTCTGGCAAACATTTGAGTCAGCAATGTACCTTTGTGTAAGCGGTGCCAACGCTCAACCACGTCATTATCTGACCAAACCTGCGATTGTTTTACATCCACGTGCAACACCACATGGACATGATTACTCATCACCGCATAGGCACAAATGTCGATGGCGAAAATGGAAGATAAAAACAACAACCGCTCTTCCACCCATACCCGGCGATGCTCATAACTTTGCCCTGAGTGATTATCTACTCCACACAAGAAAGACCGCCGTACACAGCGAGAAACACAATGGTAATAAGGGGTATCCGATAAGGAAATTTGACTAGAGCGTGGCTGGGGCATGACATCAATCCTTTGATTTATTTCCTAATCAAAGCCTAGCCGAGTTGCAATAAATTTCCATTTTTATTATGGCTGTCTTTGTTTATTGATGGTCAACAGCAAACTAACCGCTAGAATAATCACCCTGCAGTAAACTTTTTGCTGACCCCGCTCGACTTGATTTTTGAACGCGATAAACAAGTGGAGTAGGCAAATGAAAAAGATTTTTAATCTCAAAGGATTAATCATAACCGGTGCTTTGATGGCTATGACTTCTGTCGCTGCGACTGATCACGGGGCCACAGCTGATGTTAAAATCAGGCTGTTCAAGGATTGTCAGTTGGTCAAAGAAGTCAATATGAATGAGACCCAACTCAAGGCTTATCAAATCCTCAAACAGCATGAATTGCTTATGCATGAGCTAGAAAAACCGATCAAGGAAATTGAAGCAAAAATGGCCGAGTTCTCAAGCAAAATCGATGGGTTGACGGCTCTGGCGATCCAAGAAACCGATACCAGTTTGCATCTAGACAAAGGTTATTTACAGCAGCAGGAAGTGTTGGCAGGTCAGTTTGACGATTTTATGTCGAAACATCAGGCTGAGTTTGATGCCCTGGGTAAACAAGGTCGCAAAATTTCCAAAGTCGCTAAACACTTTGAACAAAAAATTGCACCGCTGCTTGTGTCAATTGAACATGATCATGTTCAAATCGTAGGCCCTGAAAGCACTAGTGCCATACATACAGGCCCTGACATCAGTAATGCCAAACAAAGTTGCCACGATAGTATGAACGATATGTAGCCACCCTGAATGACCGTTTAGTTAGGAGATGTGAGGGAATGACAACTGCAAAGCACGAGTGAAGGTTAATAAGCTGCATGGTCTTTTTAAGTGCATTTTTGCCAGGGGCTATTGACTTAAATGTCCAACCCGCGTACTTTGCGCATCCCCCTTGCCCAGGTGGTGAAATTGGTAGACACGCTAGCTTCAGGTGCTAGTGGCCGCAAGGCCGTGGCGGTTCAAGTCCGCCTCTGGGCACCATTGTTGCGTCTAGTAACTCAAACTCTTTTACTGCCTGACCTGTCAGTCCGCATAAAAATTGCTAATCAACACCTTGAAAAAAATTCCCCTGTTTGCTTAGCAAGCCGCTGAAAATAGCTCAACAGAATAAACTAGCCATTTAATACAAAAATCACCCCAGAAAAACCATTTCATCCCCTTTTTTTCTGCCTTTATCTCGTTAAATTTGAATCTATTAGATGACCCTGTTGATCGTTCGCTACCAGTAAAAGTTACCGAAGCGTGCATTTGTAAGGCGGAACTTATACTTGTTGAATGCGACGGAACGCCTTAATAGGAACTATTTGCATTTGCATTATTGAATGTGTAATATCCACCGCAATTACTGAATGACTGACTTACTTTAAACTTTCACGGAAACACGAAAAATGATGAAAAAAATGGTTATTGCATCTGCACTTTCTACTTTGTTTGCCACTGGTGCGGTTACAGCAAATGAAGAAACGCAAGCACTGCGCAAAATTATTGCTGAGCAACAAGATACGCTTAAAGCGTTGGAAAAGCGTTTAGATGAAACCGATGTGCGAATTGAGGCAACAGCAGGCCATATTGAGTCTACACCACGCGCAAGCGCTTTTGCCAATACATCAGTAGGCGGCTACGGTGAACTCCATTACAATAACATTGATAACAAAAACGGCTCGGACAAAAAGGAAATTGATTTCCATCGCTTTGTGTTATTTTTCGGACATGAGTTTAGCAACAAGTTGCGTTTTTTCTCAGAGCTTGAATTAGAGCATTCCATTGCTGCTGATGGGCAAAAAGGTGAAGTTGAACTTGAACAGGCCTATATCGAATACGATTACAGTGAGCAAATAACCACAAAAGCGGGTTTGTTTTTGGTACCTGTGGGCATTCTTAATGAAACACATGAGCCGCCTACATTTTATGGTGTTGAACGTAACCCAGTAGAGAAGAATATTATTCCGGCCACTTGGTGGGAAGCGGGTGCGGCGATTACCTTTATCCCAGTTGGCGGTTTAAGTTTTGATGCTGCATTAACAAGTGGATTGAATACTCCTACCACGGGTGACAACGCTTACCTAATTCGTAAGGGCCGTCAAAAAGTGAGTGAAGCAAATGCTGATGATTTAGCATTTACTGGTCGCGTTAAATACACGGCTATTCCTGGTTTGGAGCTTGCGGCAAGTATTCAATATCAGCAAGATTTAACCCAAGGCGCGGTGGGTGTTGATACTGCAGATGCCACCTTAATTGAAGCGCATGCAGTGTATAATATCAACGATTTTGGGGTGCGTGCATTGTATGCAACATGGGACATTAACGGTGCCGATGCTAAATTGCTTGGTCGTGATGAACAAACGGGCTGGTACGTAGAGCCATCGTACAAGTTTAGCGAAAAGCTAGGCGCGTTTGCACGTTACGCAGAATATGACAATAATGCCGGTATAGATGGTGACTCAAAAGAGAAGCTAACCACTCTAGGTATCAACTATTATTTACACGAAAATGTGGTTCTTAAAGCTGATATAGAAGACTACAGCGGTAATTCAGATAAGACCGGTTTCAACCTGGGTGTTGGCTACCAGTTTTAGTTAGCCAGTTAATTTAGCTGGGCATGGCAAAACATAATTGGATTTGGCAGGTCCAGCCATCGGCTATTAGTTAATAGGTGAATGGGCGTTTACGCTCATTCACTTTTTTGTTTATTGTATATACGCGCTGTTCCATGGTAACTGCTTAGGGTTTACTTTTCGCCAGGGGCATACCTAATCCATATAATGAGTGAGTAATGGGCAAAATAATTTTTACATTTTTATTACTCTGTAGTGCACATTTTTCGCTAGTCGCCAAGGGCACTTACCTAAGCTCTGAGCAATTTATTGACCATGCTTTTAACGGCAAAGTGCCACAAGCGCAGGCAATATGGTTATCAGCGCAAGACAAAAAGACTATTGCAGAAATTATGAGTCATCAATTTAATCTATTGCGTGTTCATTATTGGCAGCACGGTGAAGAAACGGTGTGGATCATTGATGAGATAGGCAAAGAAAAACCGATCACCATAGGTGTGCATATCAAACAAAAATACATAGTTGAATTAAAAGTACTCGCCTTTCGCGAAAGTCGAGGAGATGAAGTTAGGCACGAGTTTTTTACTGCTCAATTTGCGGCGGCGCAATTAGACCAGGAAAACCATCTAACGCAATCTATTGATGGTATAACCGGTGCCACTATGTCGGTAAGGGCGTTGACTAAAGTTGCGCGGCTGGCTCTGTGGTTAAATAACAAAGCTCTGGCCCAATAATGTAGCATCCGTTAGCTGGGTATAAAGATCGAATAAGAATAATAAACGTGAGCAAAAGCATGCCATCGAGCAAATCAGTGAAGTCCATTCGCGCAAGTATTATTCGTCATCTACGTAAATGGCATAGAAAGCTAGGTATTTTGGCGGCGTTTTTCCTTATTTTTCTCTCGGTTACTGGTATAGGATTAAATCATACAGAAATACTGAAACTCTCTCATCAGCCGATCACCAGCCCATGGTTACTCGACCACTACGGTGTTAAAAACCCAGGTGATATTCGTTTTTATCAGCAAAAACAACTAGTAGTAACAGACCAATATGCTTGGTTAGGTAACAAATTGCTGCTAGAAAGCCCGGAATCAGTGTTGAGCATGGGCAAGTTTCAACAGTACTGGCTCGTGCTTAGCGCATCACAATTGTCGGTTTATAATTTTACGGGCGAATTAGTCGACCGGCTTAATAGCACCACAGGTTTACCTGAAGATATAAGCGCGATGGCAATCTCGGCTACTAGCCTGATTGTCAATACCGATTCTGGTTACTACCAAACCGATGAAAATTTGTTGGGTTGGCAGCAGGTTACTGCCATAGCCGAACCCCAGTGGTTGTTGGCAGAAAAAGTCTCGCAGCAAGATATTGTTGACGCACAATTGCGTTATAAATCACAATTTTTGAACCTGGAGCAGATCGTTTTAGATGCCCACTCAGGGCGTATCTTCGGTGATTTAGGCGTCTATTTTATGGATCTGGTGGCGCTGGCCCTCATTTTACTGTCATTGAGCGGCATTTATATCTGGATCAGATATTCACGCGCTAAACGTTAATTTGATTGCTATTTCCTCGAATAACCAGGTACTAAGGCGGGTTAAACAGTATTAACCTGGTCTGTTGTTTTCACTTAGCACCTCAGTTGACGAGCACCAATTGAGCTATAATCCAATAAATTCCAGATCGATTTTGCGATAAGCGCAGGCTGGATTTTTAGCGCATAGCAAAAGATGCTAAAGCGGTGGTTCCACTTGTTAGTTGTTAGCTCAGAGATCACCCTCACTGAATTGATAATTTCTTTAAAGGAGCAGGCATAACTACTTTTGAGTTATTGCCAGGTGTTTACGCCACAGGTCAAACTCATTGGCGCGAGCGGTGTTATTGAGTCAGGCGTGGTAGTAAAATTTGCGGCCATAAGTTCTTAGCAAATTCGTAGCGGAAAAAGCCTAAATGCCCTATCCGAGGGACACCCAAGCTAGTCGGTTCAATCGTTGTAAGCTGTTTAGTCGAGCAGCCAAACAGCGCCTGTAGGTCTTGCATGTTACGTAGGGAAAGCATTTCGTCATCGCTAAAGGCTAAGGAATCAATCGTCACCTGCACACGGGTGAATTTGTCACGTACATCTGCCGCCTCTACCCCGACACAGTACTGGGGATCCAGGCACCAGCGGCGCCATTGATGGATCACGTTTTTAGGCAGATCTCCAACCATGCCAAGTTTTTTACCGGGAAAGTAGCCGTATAACGCCGTTGCAAGTGGCATGATCAGATACCAGAACAACAACGCTTTATTTTTAAGGGACGGGGCATTATGTCGCCAATAGCCAGTACCGGAGGATACGGTGATCACTTTGCTGACTCTATCTATTTGTTCCACCAACGGAAATATTTGCCCGCCCAGACTATGGCCTAACCAGTATATTGGCTCGGCCGCGTTAGTGTGTAATACCTCCGCCAGGGCCGCCGAACAATCGTATTGTGCCCAATCCAGAATGTTATGTTGCTGAAAACGCAGGGCCTGGGTGGCGGACTCACCCACTCCCCGATAATCAAAGGTGATAACGTTGTAGCCTTGTTCGGCCAGCCAGTTGGCTAGCGGCCGGTAAAATGCTTGGGTAATGCCCATGGCGGGGGCAATGACAATACTGCCTTTAATTGGGGTTGCCGGCTCAAAGCTGTAACCTTGCAAAACCTGCTGGTCTTGGGTGGTTATCGACAGGTGTTGCATGCTGGTTCCTCCTCGGTGAACAAATTAACTGCACATTCACACATTTCATCTATATGGCCGCGATCTGCATAAATACCGTCAATTAGCAGACGTGCGATACCATGCATGGTGCCCCAGGTGACCTGTGCCAAACGTAACGTATCTTCTGATTTGGGCATCAGGCCTTGCTCTTGCCATTTTTTAGTCATCTCGACCTGGTGTTGAAAGCTTGGATAGGCGGCATCCCGCAAGCCTTGGGTAGCGCTATTTTGTTTCCAAATAGTACGGCCGAACATCAGGTCATACATCTCCGGATTGTCGGCAGCATAGCCAATGTAGCCTTGGAAAAACAGGCGGTATTTATCCCGAGTCGACAGATCCGTTTGGGCGAATATTTGCTGGGCATCGGTTTGCCAATGTTTAAATCCTTCTTCGGCGATGGCGCACAGCAACTCATTTTTATCTTTAAAATGATGATAAGGCGCGGTGCGTGATACGCCGACCCGATCTGCCAACTTGCGCAAGGACAAACCTTCAATGCCGTGCTCTTTAAGCATGGCTTTAGCAGCGTCTAACAGGCTGCTGCGTAGATCGCCATGATGATATCGGGCTTTAACCGTTTCGGTTTTTGCCCGTTTGGGAGGGGGTGTGATCTCTTGCATAAATTTGAATTTAGCACATATCTTGACAACGTCAAAATAAGACTCTATCTTGACGTTGTCTAGTTTAATTATGCCCTTTGTTTGTCACGATGCGTCGGTGATAAATATGGTGCCACCGGGTGACGCCACCGGGTGACGCCATTGGGCGATGTCGCGGGATAAAAGTGGAGTATGCACGTGTCTGATTTAGATTTTTCAAAACTCGAAACCCTCAGTGTCAGTATTGAGCAACATATCGCCCATATTCAATTGTCGCGGCCTGATGCCTTAAACAGCATGATCCCGCGTTTCTGGCTGGAGCTGCCACAAACCGTGCGCAAAATTGACGAGCAATCTGCCGCCCGGGTCATAGTGATTTCATCTCAGGGAAAACATTTTAGTGCGGGCATGGATTTATCGGTGTTTGCCCAGATGAGCCAAGATTTCAGCGGCGAGCCAGCCAGAAGGGCTGAACGATTGAGGCGTATGGTGTTGGAACTTCAAGACAGTTTTAACGCCCTGGAAAGCGTTCGCATGCCGATATTGGTTGCCATGCAAGGTGGCGTAATCGGCGGGGCGGTGGATATGATCTGCGCCTGTGACAGCCGTTACTGTACTGAAGATGCTTATTTTACCATCAAAGAAACTGAAATAGGCATGACCGCCGATGTGGGTACTCTGCAGCGTTTACCCCATTTGATCCCCCAAGGCTTGGTGCGTGAACTGGCCTATACCGGGCGTAATATGCCAAGTGACGAAGCCAAATCCTGCGGTTTAGTTAATCAGGTATTTAGTGATCACGCTGCCATGCTAGCTGGCGTCATGAAAATTGCGGCCAAGATCGCCAGCCATTCACCTATGGCCGTGGCGGGGTGCAAAGAAATGATTAACTATACCCGGGATCACAGCGTAGCAGATGCCTTAACTTATATGGCCACTTGGCAAAGCGGTATGTTTCAAATGCCGGATATCCAGGAGGCCATGGCGGCTCAAAAAGAAAGACGGCTACCCGAATTTCCAGGTTTGCATAAAAATATCAGTGGCATGCAACGTAAATAAATCGCTAAAAAGCGGATTGCAGAAAATAATTATCAGGACCAAAATATGATATCTAGCAGCATACATACAGCCCAGTTAGCCAAAGGTAGCGCTAAATACCCCCATTTGCTTAGCCCATTAGATTTGGGTTTTACGACCTTAAAAAATCGGGTGTTGATGGGCTCAATGCACACGGGGTTGGAAGAAGCGCCAAACGGTCATCTGCGTATGGCGGCATTTTTTGCAGAGCGCGCGCGTGGCGGTGTAGGTCTTATCGTCACAGGTGGCATTGGCCCCAATGATGAAGGTGCGACCCATAAAGATACCAAACGTTTAGATAGCGAGACACAAATCGCTGAGCACAAAGTGATCACCGATGCGGTTCATACTGAGGGTAGCAAAATTTGCATGCAGATATTGCATACCGGCCGTTATGCGTACAACCCCGCACTGGTGGCGCCTTCGGCAATCCAGGCACCCATTAACCCGTTCAAACCTAAAGCCTTGAACGAGGCAGGTATCGAAAAGCAAATAGAGGATTTTATTTTTACCGCCAAACAAGCTCAAAAGGCCGGTTATGACGGTGTGGAAATAATGGGCTCTGAAGGCTATTTTCTCAATCAGTTTATCGCGGCTCGCACTAACCATCGGGATGACCAATGGGGAGGCGAATATGGCAATCGGATCCGCTTGCCTATCGAGATTGTGCGCCGGGTACGAGAAGCCGTGGGTGAACAATTTATTATTATTTACCGCTTGTCCATGCTGGACTTGGTCGAAGGTGGATCCACTTATGACGAAGTCGTCGAGCTGGGTAAAGCCATTGAAAAGGCCGGAGCGACTATTATCAATACCGGCATAGGCTGGCATGAAGCGCGGATCCCGACTATCGCCACCAAAGTGCCAAGAGCGGCGTTTACCTGGGTCACCGCCAAATTCCGCGAGGCTTTGTCAATCCCGGTTATTACCTCCAACCGCATTAATACCCCACAAGTCGCTGAACAGGTGCTGGCCAGGGGGGATGCCGATATGGTCTCTATGGCCAGGCCATTTTTAGCCGACCCTGATTTTGTACTCAAAAGCATGGAAGATCGCAGCGACGAAATTAATACCTGTATCGGTTGTAACCAGGCCTGTCTGGATCATGTATTTGCCGGCAAGATGACCAGCTGTCTGGTTAATCCCAGAGCCTGTCATGAGACTGAATTCAATATCCAGCCAACTGCCAAGGTGAAACACATCGCCGTTGTCGGGGCAGGCCCAGCTGGTTTGGCTGCGGCAACGACAGCTGCCCATCGCGGCCACAAAGTCACCTTGTTTGAATCATCTACCGAGCTAGGCGGGCAATTTAATATTGCCAAACAGATACCGGGTAAAGAAGAGTTTTACGAAACCATTCGTTATTTTGAGCGCCAACTGGAGCTTAAAAACGTTGAGGTTAGACTCAATACCCGTGTCACTGCTGCTATGCTAAATAGCGGTGATTATGATGAAGTAATGTTAGCCACCGGCATAACACCGCGTACGCCACCTATCGAAGGTATAGGGCATGCCAAGGTAATGAGTTATGTGGATGTCATCAAACATAAAAAAACTGTGGGCAAAAAAGTCGCCATTATTGGCGCTGGTGGCATTGGCTTTGATGTATCTGAATATTTGTCCCATACCGGTCAATCCACCAGTTTGAATATTCCGGCTTTTATGCAGGAGTGGGGTATCGATATGACCTTTTCGTCAAGGGGCGGCATCGAAGGCATGCAAGCCCAACCGACTCCCTCTC
Source organism: Paraglaciecola sp. IT1134 (assembly GCF_058068185.1). Lineage (NCBI taxonomy): Bacteria > Pseudomonadati > Pseudomonadota > Gammaproteobacteria > Alteromonadales > Alteromonadaceae > Paraglaciecola > Paraglaciecola sp. IT1134. The sequence goes on from NZ_CM176486.1 coordinate 1,657,514, forward strand.
CCCGGGAGATTTATCTGTTGCAACGCAAAACCACTAAAGTAGGGGCGGGTTTGGGAAAAACTACCGGCTGGGCGCATAGGGTCGGGTTAATTAACAAAGGTGTGCAAATGATCGCGGGCTGTGAATATCTGAAGATTGACGATCAGGGTTTGCATATCAAGGTGGATGAACAAATACAGGTTTTGGACGTTGACAATATCATTGTTTGCGCCGGACAAGATCCTTTGCAGGAACTGGTTGAGGGGCTAACCAAACCCTACCATCTGCTAGGTGGGGCAGATGTGGCGGTGGAGCTGGATGCTAAAAGAGCCATAGATCAGGGGACTCGCTTGGCAGCTCAAATGTAGCGCTTGAGCCAAGCAAAAACGCCTCATACCAGAGGCGTTTTTGCGTATTAGGCCTGATGAGTTTTAGTTAACTTAAACTGACCGATCACAGCTTGTAATTCAGACGCAAGTTTGGCCAGTGCTTCACTGGTTTTTAAAGTTTGCACTGCAGAATCTGTGGATTCCCGGGCGATATTACTGATGTTGACTACGTTACGATTAATTTCTTCAGCCACTGAATTTTGCTCTTCTGCGGCACTGGCGATCTGGAAGTTCTGCTCAGTAATGGATGACACCGCACGGGTGATTTTTTCAATCGCCTCGCCGGCTATCTCGGCTTGTTTGGCACAACTTTGGGCTTGTCCGTCTCCGCTTTTCATCACATTGACTGCAGATTGAGTTTTGTCTTGTAATCGCTCAATGATCTGGCGAATTTCCTGGGTGGATTTATGGCTTCTGGACGCTAAGGTTCTTACCTCATCGGCGACCACGGCAAATCCCCGACCTTGCTCCCCAGCTCTAGCCGCTTCAATGGCCGCATTTAAAGCGAGCAGGTTTGTCTGTTCGGCGATGCTGCCAATGACTTGTAACACTGTGTTGATATTTTCTGTTTCCGCCTGCAATTGCTCCATTTCTACCGCAGTGGCAATGACCTGATTAGCCAACACCTGAATTAACGCGGAGGTACTGTTGACTAACTCTTGGCCTTTGATTGACTCGTCGTTGGCAATATTGGATGACATGGCCGCTTCGCTGGCTGAACGGGCAATTTCTTGTACTGTACTGGTCATTTCATGCATGGCGGTGGCTACAGAGTCGGTCTCAAGTTGTTGTCGATGTACGCCATCACTGGTGCTTTTAGTGATAGCGTTGAGCTCTTCAGATGACCCGGTGAGTAACAAGGTTGACTGGTAAACTTCATGCATAGATATTTCAAAACTTGCCAGCATACTGTTGAGCGAAGCCCCAACATTGTTGATTTCCTCCGCGCCTTTGTAATTATAACGCTGAGTTAAATCTTTATTTTGGCTGATCCTTTCCATCAAATCCGCAAGGTATTTAACCGGACGAGAAATACTCAGGGCCAAAAATATGATGATGGTAAGTATAACAAAGGCAATGAGTACCGCACTGATCACTGATGTAAGTTGGCTCGATTTGCGCCGCTCGACAATGGCTGCATCAGTTTCTTTGTCCAGTAAAGTTAAAAGCGTTTCACTTTCCCGTACCGTATTTGTTAAATCGCCCTGGGCGCCCTGTAAACTGTTTAACCCCAGTATTTCGTGGCTGGTGACAATGGCTTTAAAATCCTGTTGGTAATTTTTAGCAGCAGTATTTATCGCCTTTCTTATAGGGCCAGGAATGCCATTGTTATTTTGTACATTAGCACTAAAAATCGCAAAATCTTGTTCAAAATTTTCAAGGTAAATGAGATCATGGTGCAGTAAAAAATCTTTTTCATGGCGCCGCAACATCAATAAATTAGCCATTAATTGATCATCATTGAGCTCGATAATCCGGGATTCAATCTGATTTACCGCAGTGCGTAATGCACCATACAACCCGCTGTCGGGATCCAAACCCAATGCCTGTTGTTGTTTAACCAACGCAACAAATTTTTGTTGATAGCTAAGTATGATCTGTTTTAATTGATGCACATTGTCTGTTTCTATGTCATGTGAGGATAACTCAGACGCCAGCGCATCAACGTTTTTAATAAAATCATCGAATTGGCTATTAAATTCGTCAGAGTATTTAATATCCAAACGCATTAAAAAATCTTTTTCATATCGGCGTAAAGACAGCATATTACTTTTAACTTGTGCGACATGCAGTTCAGTTTTACTAAACTGAAAGATAGTTTCGGCCATATTTTGCTGCAAAAAAATCATCGAACCCATGCCCAAGATAACCAATGTCGCTATGATGCCCAGTTTGCTTTTTATTGAATTAAAGTTGAACAAATTCTTCTCCTGGAGCCATTGTGCGGAATTAATCAAGTGTTGTTTTTGTTTTGCCGAAAATCGTGTTGGGCCTGCATAATTAACAGCTCGGTCTGCCTTTCAAGCAAGCAATATATAGCAATAAGCATGGGAAACAATTGAACTTAAGTCGCATTTCTGCCTGTGTTTGGCTCCATTCTGAGCAGTATGTGCCACTAAAACTAATCTGCCATTTGGTCCAAAGGTGGGCTTCAAAGTAGGTCAAGTAATAGTTTATCGGCATTTATTTGCATAGGATTAACATTTCCAGTTGCCTGGCCAAATAATTCTTTAACTTTAGGTTGTTTTAGTGTTGATTAAAGTCAGCAATGCTCCTGGACTGGCATTATCCAATAACGGCGCGTGTTTGATATTACTTCAACGACCTCTTTTGGGCCGGGCAAACCAGTCGATGCAAAATTGAATAAAAGTGCTCAACTTTTGGGATTGCTGGATCAACTGAGGCCACACTAGAAAGATGGATAGTGCAGGCTCGACTCATCTTCTAATACAGCTTGTAATTGGCCCGTGGCGATTTCTCGGTCAACTAAGTCTTAGGTACTAAAATAATTCCTCGCCCAAGTAACCCTTGGTTTTTGAGCATTTGATTGTCATTAATACAACACTCACCGTCCACTCTTATGTCTTTGCGCATAAATGCCCGACGGGATTGTTCAGTACTTGTTAAACACTGATGTTCAACAAGTTGTTCAGTAGATGTGGGGTAGCCATGACGAGAAAAGTAACCGGGTGCGGCACAGCAGATGTGCTGGTATGTGAATAGTTGTTTGGAGATCATATTTTGTGGCGGGTTTAGAGTGGCTCCAAATGCTATATCAAAATCATTCTGGGTCAGATCAAAGGGGGTATAACTGCAATTTATAACTTAGTTGCACAGCAGGGTATAAGTGTTGAAATTCAGTACTTAGGTCGAGTAACAAACGTTGGGTGAGCTGACTTGGCGCCGTGATCCGCAGCCGACCGACGAGCATACTGCTGTCGTGGCGGATTTCTCTTTCCAAATCAAGCTGAGAGCCTTTTATCTACTGCATTCCTTTTAGCACTTGTTTTCTCTGCTCGGTCAATTTAACACTACGGGTGGTGCGAAGGAGTAAGGGGCGGCCTAGGTCGCGTTCTAATGTGCGGAATTGCGCGGACACATAACCCCGAGAAATGCCTAGTTGTTCCGCCGCCACGGTGAAACTCAAGTGTTTGGCGACTTCGCTAAACAAGATCAAACGCTCAAATTTTTTATGTTCACGTTCCATAATTATTGCCTGGTCGTCTTGGCCGAGCATTTTATCTGTAGATTGTTTGTTATAACAAATAATGAATTTGCTCAACGCTCTTTCCAATTACATTTAAGTCACTACACTGGGGCAATTATTGTCCTATAAAGCGCGAGCGATTATGCCAACACAACCGTTAAATCAATATTTACCTAATATCAGTCCCGTAGTTTATGGGTGTATGGGGCTGGGGGGCGGCTGGGATAAGCTGGCTATTACCCAAGCCCAGATTAAGCAGGCCCAGGACTGTATTGACGCGGCTTTCGAAGTCGGTATCAATTGTTTTGATCATGCCGATATTTATACTCTGGGCAAAGCAGAAAATGTCTTTGGCCAAGTGCTTAGGGAGCGCCCGACACTGCGGGAACAGATGTATATCCAGTCAAAATGCGGGATCCGTTTCGAAGATGAAATGGGGCCTACACGTTATGACTTGTCCGCCAAGTGGATAATTCAGTCTGTAGAGGAGAGTCTATCTCGCCTCAATTGTGACTATTTGGACGTGTTAGTACTGCATCGGCCTGACCCCCTGATGGATCCAGATGAAATTGCCGAAGCTTTTCAGGCCCTTAGAAACGCGGGCAAGGTGCATTATTTTGGGGTGTCAAACATGCAACAACACCAGATCGCCTTGTTACAACAAGCCATAGATCGACCTTTGGTGCTGAATCAAATTGAAATTAGTCTGGGACAATTAGACTGGTTAGATGAAGGGATTTATGCGGGTAACCGCGCCGGAGGTGAGGTGAATTTCACCCCAGGTACAATCGAGTATTGTCGGCAAAATAAGATGCAAATTCAGGCCTGGGGCAGCCTTTACCAAGGTTTGTTTTCGGGTCGTGATGTGAGTACTCAGATTTTATCCATACAACAGACCAGCGCGCTGGTCGCCAAACTGGCGATTGAATATAACGTCAGCCCAGAGGCCATAGTGTTGGGCTGGTTGATGCGACACCCCGCGGGCATTCAACCTGTCATCGGCAGTACCAACCCCAAACGTATAAAAGCGTGTCAGCAAGCTGTTGGACTGAACCTTAGCCGTGAGCACTGGTACGCCTTGTATGTCTGCGCCAAAGGACAGACGTTACCTTAGCCTGTGACTGGAATGAATGATTTAACAGATAGCAAAAAGATAATTAGAGGCACTTGTCCTAAACTGGTGTTAGTAAGATAACAGGAATAATTATGCAAAAAATTCAACTGGGATGGCTGGTAGGCACATCTTTATTAATCAGTTCGTGTATGCATCAAACCCAACAGACTACACACGACAGTGGTGTCACCTCAGCGCAACCGACACTTGATATTTATCAGGATTATTTACACCGGGATGTGCGGGATGACATCTTTTATTTTGTTATGCCAGATCGTTTTAACAACGGCGATCCACAAAATGATAATGGTTCACTGAGCTTACCTATTTCGACCGGTGGCTTCAATCTGACATCAAAACGTGGTTTCCATGGCGGGGATATCAAAGGTGTAGAAGAGAAGCTCGACTACCTGATCGATATGGGTATTAGTGCCATCTGGATGACCCCGATTTTACGTAATAAAGCCGTTCAAAAAGATGGTATTGCCCACCATGGCTATTGGATAGTCGATTTTAGTCAAATCGATCCTCACTTTGGCAGCAATGATGAACTTAAACATCTGATCGAACTTGCTCATAACAAAGGGGTCAAGGTCTTCTTTGATATTATTACCAACCACACCGCTGATGTGATCAAGTACCAGCAATGCCATCAAGCCAGTGGTGAATTTAAACCTGAGTTAGATCACTGTGTTTATAAAAGTCTGGGGCAACTGGCCAACGGCGACAGCTATACACCTTTTGTACCTGATGCGGAAAAAGAGGTCAAATTTCCAGTCTGGTTAAATGATCCCCAGTACTACCACAATCAGGGAGACAGCACCTTTGCGGGTGAGAGTTCATTAAATGGTGATTTCAGTGGTCTGGATGACTTAAATACCGAACATCCTAAAGTATTGGCCGGTATGACGGAAATTTATAAAAATTTGGTCAAAGAGTTCAAACCCGACGGGTTCCGCATCGATACCGTACGTCATGTACGCCTGCCATTTTGGCAGACTTTTAGCCCGGCAATTGTTCAGTATGCCAAGGCCCAAGGGATCCCGAATTTTCATATTTTCGGTGAAGTCTACGATCCCAACCCAAAGGAACTCAGCCGTTTCACCACCCAAGGCAAGTTGCCCTCTGTGTTGGATTTTGGCTTTCAGCAAGCTGCCGCTGATGTATTTTACCGTGGGCAAAGCCCTGTAAGCATTCAATCCTTGTTTGCCCAGGATCATTTATACAGTGATGACGATAGCCAGGCCGACTTACTTATGACGTTTTTAGGTAATCACGACATGGGCCGCAGTGGCTATTTTATAAATCAGGCTTTGCCAGCGGCAGATCCGCAAGAAAAATTGCAGCGCAGTATTTTGTCTCACGCCTTTATGTATTTGTCCCGTGGCATCCCCGTGGTGTATTACGGTGACGAACAAGGTTTTACCGGCGATGGTAATGATGTGCATGCCCGGGAAGACATGTTTCCGTCAAAAGTGGCCAGCTATAACGACAATGTATTATTGGGTTCCAGCCAAACGACGGCCGACGATAACTTTAATCCTTCCCATCCTATTTACCAGGCCCTTGCCAAATTAGCTAAATTACGTCGGGAGCATCACACCTTGCGCCGGGGTAGTTACCAGGACCGGTATTTTAAAGATGGCAGTCAGGTTTTTGCCTTTGCCCGTACTGGTGCCAGTTTAGAGCCCGAATATTTGATGGTATTTAATGCGGGCACCAATGAACAGACTATCAGTGTGCAAGCTAAGGCAATCACCTACCAGCCTCTGGTACCAGCGAAAGGGTTTGTAAAATCTGGAGACGTTTTAAATATTACGTTACCGGCATTAAGTTACGCTGTATATCAAGGGCAATAATTGGCCTAAGGAATTTGAGTGACTATTTGGCTAGTCTGACGTTTGACTTGCCAGCCCAAACTTAACAGGGTGATCAGGGCCAAAACCATACAGTAAAAAGAATAAGGTACGATCTCTACGGGCGAGATGGAAAAGGCCGCTCCCAACAACAATAGTTGCCCGCCATAGGGCAGCAATCCCTGTACCACACAGGCAAATATATCTAACAGGCTGGCACTGCGTCTGGGAGAAATCCCCCCTTGTATTGCCAGTGCTTTAGCGGTGCTGCCGGCGACTATTATGGCCACGGTATTGTTGGCCACACAGGCATTTAGTGCGCTTATCAGCAGGGCAATAGCCAGAGAATTGCCGATTTTTAACGGCAGAGCAAGTTTACGCACCAGGGCGGTGCTAGTGTTTACCAAAAAATCAATGCCGCCTTGTTGGCGCATCAGTTCAGTTAATCCCCCGAGCATTAATGACAAAATCATGATCTCTTGCATCTGGGCAAATCCTGAATATATGTCTTGCCCCACAGCAATCAATTGATAATCGCCTATTATGATACCAATAACTGCACTGCTTATTATGCCAATCATCAATACGGCAAACACATTGAGACCCGCTACCGCCAATAGCAAAATAAGCAGATAAGGCAAAACAAGCAGAGCATTACCTGGTGGGGAAGGGGGTAATTCCGCAGATTGGCCAAGGGCCACTAATAGCAAAAACACGAGCAAAGCCGCAGGTAACGCCAGATGCAAGTTGGCCTTAAACTTGTCTCGCATGTCACAGCCTTGGGTGCGGGTTGTGGCGATAGTGGTGTCAGAAATAATCGACAGGTTATCGCCAAACATCGCCCCGCTCACTAACACTCCGGCCACTAATGCGGGTTCAATGTCAGCGAGATGGCTCACACCTAGCCCTACGGGCGCCAAGGCGGCTAGTGTGCCCATAGAGGTGCCCATGGCCGTGGCGATAAATCCCGACATGATAAACAGCCCAGGCAAAACTAATTGCGGGGGGATCACACTTAAACCAAGATTAACAGTAGCGTGCACGGCACCTGTCGCGGTGGCGACAGCCGAAAATGCCCCCGCCAACAAATAAATAAAACACATGGTGATGATATTGTTATGCCCAGCACCTTCGATAAAACGGGCGATGCTCTTATTAAGTTGTTCTTTAGACAGAAATATGGCCAGTATTATGGCGGGTAACAAGGCTGAAGGTGCAGGTAACTGATAAAAAGCATAGTCCACCCCCAGCGACTGAAAATAAAATCCCACTCCTAGAAACAGCAGAAGAAAGGTAACAAGTGGCAACAAAGCTAGTTTGCCAGATAATGAAGATTGCATGAATTTACCACGGACGTTTAGACGTCTGGAATTCTATATGAATTCCATTAAATAGCAAATATCATTCAGTACAGTTATCACGTATTGCAGCGGATTGGCTCTTGTTTGAGCTGATGAGTAGCAGCGTAAATACCTGCGCTTACCCCATACATCTTTATGTTTATCAATAGAGCAGTTAATTTCTCGTCCTTCAGACAGTCATGCTAAATTTAATGGGCAAGTGGCACTTTCTTGATATATGGCAAAACTTACAACAAGGGACATTTAAGATGACGACTATTATTCCGACTTTAAAATATGAAGATGCCCAAGCCGCCATTGAATGGTTATGTGCGGCGTTTGGTTTTCAAAAACATTTAGTTGTACCTGGAGATTCCGGCGTGATTCTACATGCCCAACTTACGTTTGGTAGCGGTATGATCATGCTTGGCTCGGTCAGAGATTCTGCCTTTGATCAGTGGCAGAAAACTCCAAAAGCCGTGGGTGGGGTAGGCACACAAAGCGCCTATATTATAGTCGATGATGTCGATGATCATTATCGCCAGGCCCTCAAAGCCAATGCTGAGATTGTGATGCAGCCTGAAGAACAGGCCCAGGGAGGATGTATGTATGCCTGTCGGGATCTTGAAGGGCACCTATGGAATTTTGGCTCATACAATCCCTGGCTGATGATAAATGAAGGGTAAACGTAACACACTGTTTATCGTCAGCCAGGAATTTGCAATCCGTGACATGTCAGGGGATGACCCAACTAGCTTTTTATACAGAGAGTGAGTCACGGAATTATACAAAAAATCACCCAGTATCTATACCTACGTATAGTTGCAGATAACTCTGGTGGAGGCAGGTCATTCCCTGGGCTAAGCCCATTATCTAGCCTAGGTATGTGAATAAAGTATTGTTTCAACTCATTAATATTATTCTTGCCAGGGGTTTGTGCAGCTTGCATTTTGTTTTATTAGATTGTACTAACCCTATACAACTACAACTACAACTAGTATCTTAAAGCAGACAACTTATAAATCAGATGCTGACTAGTCTCGCCCAAGAAAGGAAAGAGCGTTATGACCGCCAAGATCGATACCGTCACAACCGTCGATGAAGATATCTCTGTAACCGACACGCAAATGGTAAAAGCGCCTAAACCCCAGTCGGACCATTCTTTTGCCAGCGATCGTTATATGTATTTTACCGAGCGGGATCTAGATAAAATATTAACCAATCTTGACGCTCTGCGCAGCAGCGTATTTCCCGTTACCAACCCCGACAATGAATTTGAAGCCCGTAAACAGCAAAACTTTCCTTCTGTTTGTTTAATAGGATTGGGGCGCTGTGGCTCCAATATCGCTTTGGATGTAGCCTCTTTGGTATACAACGCCCGCAACTTCTATCTTGATGAGTTTAAAAACGATGAGCGTCAAACCCGGGAGCAGGAATACCGACCAATGCGCTGGATAAAGCGCGGTTTGAATTTATCCGGTTCTCAAGGTGTTAAACCGGTTTTTCTAATCGAACCTTTGGTCATGTTAGGAGACTTGGATAAAGACATCGAAGGACGAGTGCGTTTTTCAAATAAGGGGGAAAAAAGCGGGTTTTTGCACGACTATACCAAGATGAAAATTATGGATTTGTCCGAAGTCCATGCGGGTGGGGCGGGCAATGCGCCCATTCTTGGCCAGTATCTCGCCAAAATCATTCTTAATAAGGATACTCAGCGTTTTGCCAATCCTGACTGGAAATATATTCATTCCTATCTGATAGATTCCTGTGGCATCAAAGCCAATCAATCCAGATTATATTTTTATATTTTTAGCGCCGGTGGTGGTACAGGTTCGGGTATGGCGTCAGAGTTTGGCTTAGCCCAACAATATGCTTACATGAGTAAAACCTTCGAGACTCGAACTCTGGCGGAGAATGAAGAAAATCGTGGCCATTCGTTTGTGTTTGAGCCGATCTTTACCAGCGGTATCTGTATCTTGCCCAATATTTCGGATCATGGTGTGGAAATGTCTGAAGCCCTGCATATCAATGCCGGACGGTTGTTGTGCAAATATTTGGCCGAAGAATGGGATTTTTCTTATAACTTCGACAAGGAAGACAGCAGCGAGTCAAGTGTGATGCACCGCATCCGACCTTGGAACGCCATGATGTTGATCTCTAATGATATTATGCGTTATGCCGAGGAAACAGACGACGGCGGTATTCAACACATTGATGTCAATGCCATGGAAAAGTACGCCAACCAATACATTTCCCAGCAAATTTTTAATATTCTCACCGCCCAGGCGGTAACCACCGATTACGATGAAAATTACTTTCGCAGGGCGGGTATAGACATTGGTGAGACTATCCGTCTGGATGCCAATGATTTATTTATGAGCCTGGCGGGACCGGTTGCCCTGGCCTATGCCGAATCTGTTGTACCAATAGAAAATAGTTCAGCTACAGACAAAATTAAGTTATTTGACCGACCTGCTAGTAATCTGGATATCGATGATCTGTTTTTCCGTTCAATCGATTTGCCGCATTTCAATAAGGTCACTCAAGCCATTGAAGGAATCAGTCTGTTACCCATTGAGTCGACGAAGTATCGGGAAAGACTGGCCGAATATAAACAAAATGGCTATAACGCCGAGAGTCTGAAAGATCTGCACTTTTTCAAAAACTGTTCGTCAGTGGTTTCCATTGTATCCTTGCCCAAGGATTACAAGTTATCTTACATGGATCTTAACCGGCTTAAATCTCACCTCAATGCACTATTCCCCAACACCACGTTGAAACGTTATGCCTTGGTGATTGGTGCCTCGGCGAATATCTCGCTGACGACCTTGATCGTAAAAAGTCCCTGTTTAAGCGATGATTTTTTGACCTTGATTGTGGCTTATATCAAACGTTGTTTTGCTAAAGACAACTACCGATTTGATGAACAACTCGATCAGGCCATGCTGGAATTTATTCGCTCGGATGTTTTTGATGAAGCGGCTCTGGACAGTATGTTAGAAGAACATGAAAATCCGGCCAAAATATTAGACACCAACTGGTATGCGATTAAACCCATGTACGAGAAAAAGTATCGCGAGCTTATCCATGATAAAGATAAATTTGTTTCGATAAATGATATTCGCCTGAGTCGGGACAGTGTCAAAAAAGCGATTAAATATCTGCGTGAAATTTACCGCCATAAAATTAGCAAAACCAAGGTGATTTCGCTAAATAGTGATTCGGTTAAGCCTAATTCCTGAGGCTGATGGCTAGGCCCTCCAGGGAGGATTTTAAATAAACCGCTGAGGTTTGATTCAAAAGGATTGCCCCGTTTTCGTGACTCAGGTGATGAAAACGGGGTCATGCTGCTATTTTACAGTCACTTGGTAAATAGTGACTGTACCACTGACTTCGTTACCCACAATCAGCAGAGCGTTGCCGCTGCCCCGCCTGTGCCATGACTGCATTCAGGCGTTAGTATATTAATGTAGTGCCAATGGCTTTGAAAGGGCGTTTATCCGCCGACAAATTTAACCCAGGACAGTAATACGGTTTTGAAGTCTTCCAGGCCGCAACCAGTGATTGATTCCTGATCATAAAGATTAGTGTCCTCAGGGAGCTCTTCGTCCATTTGGTTACGCATTATGCTTGCATAAACTTCAACCTCCTCAACAGTCAGCTCGAGGTTGAATTCTTTACCTTGCATTTGATATTCGGTTATTTGCCGATGCTCCAACTGTTCAATAATATGTAGCAGACCTATGATTTTTTGTTGGTCTGCGCCCAGCTCTTCAGTGAACCAGTGACCGAGTGACTCCGCACCCATTTCGAAATTGGCAACCGGCTCTGCTCTGTCATTGCGGGTAAATTGGTAATCCATAGCGATCTCTTTGTTTGAATTAATAGGGCTTACTGACAAGGTGACATTAGGTTGCGTATATGAAAGTTACACAGACCCTAGTATATCTCGCCTTTTTCTTCGAGCTGAGTAAGGTAGACCCGCAGCTCAAATTCAATTTGGTGATACGTGGGCAACATATGTAAACAGAGCTGATAGAAAGCTTTGTTATGGGTCTTTTCTTTGAGGTGGGCTAATTCGTGCACTACTATCATATTTAAAAAAGGTTCAGGGGTATTTTTAAATAACGTGCTAATACGTAGTTCATTTTTACTTTTTAGCTTGCCTCCCTGAATTCGCGACACATAGCTGTGTAACCCTAAAGCATGGTCTACCACATGAATTTTCGGATCGAAGATTATTTTACTCAGTGGCGCAGACTTGCGTAAAAAGCGATTTTTGAGCGCCATAACATACTCGCGTAAATCGCTATCCTTGGCCACCTGGTGGGGAAGGGGGTATTTGTTTAACAGCATATTTTTTAAGGTGTCTTGCTCGAGCATATCAACCACCTGTTGCTGCAGGTGTGGTGCGTAAGTTGACAAATATTTTAGTGACCAGGAAGGCATAGTTTCTTATTAATATATTGCTTGAAGAGATTGACTATTACTTAGGTTTTTTGATCTGTAGGCTTTTTTTGTTCTGGCCATACAAAGCTCGCTTCTGGCTTAGCTTGTTGAGTTGCTAGATAGAGTTGTTCGACTTTTAGTCGCGCCCAAGATGTTTTGCGTAAAAACGTTAAGCTGGATTTAATGCTGGGGTCGCTGGTAAAACAATTAATTTTTATTTGCTGAGCCATTTGCTGCCAACCTAAATCAGCTACCAGGACTTCCAAAATTTGTTGCAAGGTAATACCATGCAAAGGGTTGTTTCTTTGAGTTGTCATCTTTGTCATCTAAGGATAATTTATTGCCTGTATTGGGCCAATTTTGGATTAATCAACTCCGGACCCATTTGACTTGATAGCACTACAGCGCAATCAGAGGCCCGTTGGGATCGTAAAATTTATACGGTAATCTCCGGCAGGTGTTTGTCTTGTGCGGGGTAACTTGCTAACAGGTATCGCGCACCTTTTTCATCTACTTCTTCTAATTTAACAGAAAAACCCCATAAATGATGTAAGTGCTTAAGGACTTCGTCATGACTTTTGGCCAAAGGTATTCCGTCTTGCGCTAAATAACACAGGGTTAAGGAACGGTCTCCTCTGGTGTTGACTTCGTATACCTGAATATTCGGCTCGATGTTACTCAGATTATATTGTGCGGACAGTTTTTCTCTGACTGACTGATAGCCAGCCTCGTCGTGGATGGCCGATACCTTGAGGTAAGGTTTGTCTTCGTTGTCTTCGACGGCAAAAAATTTGAAGTCACGAATGAGCTTAGGTGACAAAAACTGGCTGATAAAACTTTCGTCTTTAAAATTTTGCATGGCAAAATGCACCGTCTCCAGCCAGTCCTTTCCTGCAATCTCAGGTAACCAGTAACGGTCTTCCTCGGTAGGGTGCTGACAAACCCGCTTGATATCCATAAACATATTAAAGCCCAGTGCATAGGGATTAATTCCGCTGTAATGGGGGGTATTGTATGCCGGTTGCGCCACTACGTTGGTGTGGCTATGTAAAAACTCCAGCATAAAACGATCCGAAAGCTTACCCTCGTCATACAGGTGGTTGAGGATATGGTAATGCCAAAAACAGGCCCATCCCTCATTCATCACCTGAGTTTGTTTTTGAGGGTAAAAATATTGGGAAATTTTACGCACTATGCGCACCAGCTCCCGTTGCCAGGGTTCCAGCAAAGGGGCATTTTTTTCGATAAAATACAGCAGGTTTTCCTGGGGCTCTTTGGGGAAACGCCTATCGTCGGGCACGTTTTGCGTTTTGGTTTTGGGCAGGGTGCGCCACAGTTCGTTAATTTGGGACTGAATATTTAGTTCTCGTTTCTGCTGTCTTTCCCGTTCAACCTGCATGGAAATTTTCTGTGGGCGTTTGTAGCGATCCACGCCAAAGTTCATTAGTGCATGACATGAATCCATGACGTTTTCTACTTCCGATACGCCATATTTTTGTTCGCATTCGAGCAGGTAGTTCTTGGCAAATAGCAGATAGTTGACGATAGAGCCGGCGTCTGTCCAAGTTTTAAATAAATAATTGTTTTTAAAAAAGGAATTATGCCCATAACAGGCATGAGCCATCACCAGGGCTTGCATGGTAATAGTGTTTTCTTCCATCAGATAGGCGATACAGGGATCCGAGTTAATCACAATTTCATAGGCTAGGCCCATTTGTCCTCGTCGATAATTTTGCTCTGCCTGAATAAATTTTTTGCCATAGGACCAGTGAGCATAATTAATAGGCATACCTATACTGGCATAGGCATCCATCATCTGTTCCGCGGTGATCACTTCAATTTGGTTAGGGTAAGTATCCAGACCATAATGCTTGGCGACCCTGTCTATTTCGGTTTCATATTCAGCCAACAGCTCGAAGGTCCAGTCAGGTCCGTCATTAAGCATGGCGGTGTTATTTGGGTTTGACACCTCACGCCACTCCTTTTTGTTTTTCGACACTTTTATCGAATAATTCTCTAAATACAGGATAAATGTCTGCTATCTCGCGAATATGTTTAATCGCAAAATTGGAATGGATTTTGGTCAGTTTATGATATTCATGCCACAGACTCTGGTGCTGACGATCGGTTATTTCTATGTAGGCAAAATAACGAACTATTGGCAGTAAATTCTGGTGTAAAAGTTGGGTACACTGACTGCAGTCGTCCACCCAGTTGTCGCCATCCGAAGCCTGGGCTGCATAGATATTCCATTCGTTGCTAGGGAAACGTTCGGTGACAATCTCCAGCATCAATTTTAGCGCGCTGGAAACGATAGTGCCGCCGCTTTCCCGGGAGTAAAAAAATTCCTGTTCATCAACTTCTTTTGCTTGGGTGTGATGATGGATGTAAACGACTTCCACGTTTTTATAGGTTCGGGTTAAAAACAGATACAGCAATATGTAAAAACGTTTGGCTACATCTTTGGTCGCTTGATCCATCGAACCGGATACATCCATCAAACAAAACATCACAGCCTTGCTGGTGGGCACAGGGCGTTTTTGGTAGTTGCGAAAACGTAAATCGAAGGTATCGATAAAAGGGATTTTAGCGATAGCATTTTTTAGCTCTTCGATTTCATTTTCCAGTTGAATGATGCGCCAATGATGCTCCATATTGTCGGCTTTGAGTTCTGCCAACAGTGCCTCCAGTTCTTTGAGTCTGGCTTTTTTACTGGCGGACATGGCTATACGCCTGGCCAACGAGCCCTTTAGGGAGCGCACTACATCCAGATTACTGGGTACACCATCGTTGACAAACCCAGCCCGGTAGCTTTGATATTGAACACATTTATCGAGTTGATTCTTTTGCAAATTTGGCAGTGCCAGATCTTCAAATAATAAATCCAGATATTCGTCTTTGGATATTTGAAAAATAAACTCATCTTGGCCTTCTCCAGAATCACTGGCGCTGCCAGATCCAGAACCTTGCCCCTGGTCTTCTTGAGGACGTTTAATTCGGTCACCAGAACTAAATTGATCATTCCCGGGGTGGACTAAGTTGCGCGTTCCGCCTTTGGCTGTATGGAATATAGGCTCAGAAATATCTCGGTTGGGAATGCCTACCTGTTCGCCGCTATCGAGATCTGTCACGCTGCGTTTATTGACTGAGTTAGACACGGCTTTTTTTATTTGCTCCTTGTAGCGGCGCAAAAAGCGTTGCCGATTGACTGTGCTTTTACCTTTACTGTTGAGCCGCCTATCAATAAAATGGGCCATACTGCTTCACCTCAATGGTTTCCATTAACCTTATTCAGACCAATCATAACTACGACGATTTCCTAACCCGCAAATACCATTCACACAGCAGCCGTACTTGTTTTTGGGTATAACCTTTTTCCGTCATTCGCTGCACAAAATCGTCGTGTTTCTTCTCGTCATCCGCTGAACCTTTAGTATTAAAGGAAATCACCGGCAACAAGTCCTCAGTGTTGGAGAACATTTTTTTCTCGATTACGCTGCGTAATTTTTCGTAACTGGTCCAGCTTGGGTTTTTACCTTTGTGGTTAGCTCTGGCTCGCAGTACAAAATTGACAATTTCGTTACGAAAATCTTTTGGGTTGCTAATTCCAGCCGTTTTTTCGATTTTTTCAAGTTCGGTATTCAGGGCCCCCCGGTCAAATAGCTGGCCGGTTTCCGGATCTCGATATTCTTGATCTTGGATCCAAAAATCGGCATAAGTCACGTAACGGTCAAACAAGTTCTGACCATATTCTGAATAGGACTCAAGATAAGCGGTTTGGATTTCCTTACCAATGAATTCGACATATTTGGGGATCAGGTAGCCTTTTAAATGTTCTTTATATTTTTCCGCCAGCTCAGCAGGAAATTGCTCGCGCTCAATTTGCCGCTCCAATACGTAAAATAGGTGCACGGGATTGGCCGCCAGCTCTTGGGGATCGAAGTTAAAGACGCGGGACAAAATCTTAAAGGCAAAACGGGTCGACAAGCCTTGCATACCCTCATCAACACCGGCGTAATCCCGGTACTCTTGATAGGATTTGGCTTTGGGATCGGTGTCTTTAAGGCTCTCTCCGTCATAAACGCGCATCTTGGAGTAGATACTGGAATTTTCAGGTTCTTTTAAGCGCGACAGGACCGAAAACTGCGCCAGGGACTCCAGGGTGTCTGGTGCACAGGGGGCGCCGAGTAATTCACTGCTATCGATTAACTTGCGATAAATCTGCATCTCTTCAGAGATGCGCAGACAATAGGGCACCTTAACGATATAGACCCTGTCCAAAAATGCTTCGTTATTTTTATTATTGCGAAACGTTTGCCATTCGGATTCGTTTGAATGGGCCAGAATTACGCCCTCAAAAGGTAGGGCTGACAAACCTTCAGTGGAATTGTAATTGCCCTCCTGGGTGGCGGTGAGCAGGGGATGCAATACTTTAATGGGAGCCTTGAACATCTCAACAAATTCCATTAGCCCTTGATTGGCTCTGCACAAGGCACCGGAATAGCTGTAAGCATCGGGATCGTTTTGGGCGTAATGTTCCAATCGGCGAATATCGACCTTACCCACTAGAGCTGAGATATCCTGGTTGTTCTCATCTCCAGGTTCGGTCTTAGCCACACCTATCTGATCCAAGATCGAAGGGTGCAGCTTGATTACCTTAAACTGGCGTATATCGCCGTTATATTCATGCAGGCGTTTACGAGCCCAGGGGGACATTACTGCCTTAAGGTAGCGCGGTGGTATGCCGTATTCATTGCGTAAAATCGCACCATCTTCATTGGCATCAAACAGGCACAAGGGATGGTCGTTTACCGGAGAACCCTTGAGTATATAGATGGGAAATTGCTGCATCAGCTCCTTAAGCTTTTCAGCTAAGGAGGATTTACCTCCGCCGACAGGGCCGAGCAGATACAATATTTGTTTTTTCTCTTCCAGGCCTTGAGCGGCATGGCGCAGATAGGAAACAATTTGTTCTATTGATTCCTCCATACCATAAAAACCGTTAAATGCAGGGTAACGCGCGATAACCCGGTTGGAAAAAATGCGGCTCAGTACTGAGTCAGTAGCGGTGTCGACCATTTCAGGCTGCCCTATGGCCAACAATAATCGCTCTGCAGCGTTGGCATACGCTGAGCTGTCACTTTTACAAACCTCCAGAAACTCATTTATGCTGAGTTCTTCTTCTTTGTGGGCTTCGTACCTTAATTGATATTGCTCTAAAATCCCCATAACAAACCTCTAATAGAGAAAACTTCTGGCGTGTGACTCTAAGATTAGACCTATATTTCTAATTATATGTTGCAGATTTAGATCAAAATTCACTAGACGATAATAAATGATCGAAATTCTGCACTAATAAAAATTATAGCAGTAGTGGATTTTTTGTCGCCATAGGGTGGGGGATCTACTTAAAAAAAGTTCTGACCCGCAAAATCACAGCTTTTGTTTATAGGGGCAGGTGGTGAACTACCTGATCCGACTGCCCAAGAAAAAGCATAGCCGAAACAACATGCATGAGGGGGTAAAATGGGAAAGAACGGGAACGGCGTAATTGCTCAGGGGAAGTACACCAAAAAAAAGCCCCATTCGGGGCTTAATTAATTTATCGGATTGCGGGTTAAGCAAAGTTCGCTGAAGCAAAATCCCAGTTAACCAGGGCCCAGAAACCTTCCAGGTATTTAGGACGAGCATTACGATAATCGATGTAATACGCATGTTCCCACAAATCTACGGTTAGCAAGGGCGTAAGGCTGGCATCAGTTAAAGGAGTAGCGGCATTGCTGGTATTAACAATATCCAGGCTGCCATCAGCCTTTTTAACTAACCAGGTCCAGCTTGAGCCAAAGTTGTTGACGGCTTTATCATTTAGCGCCGCTTTGAAATCTGCGAATGAGCCCCATCTGGCATTAATGGCGTCGCTAAGTGCGCCGCTTGGTTCGCCACCGCCATTTGGGCTCAGGCTGTTCCAATAAAAGGTATGGTTCCAGATCTGAGCGGCATTGTTGAACACCCCACCGTCGGACGATTTAACGATTTCTTCCAGATCCTTATTGGCCATCTCCGTTCCTTCGACCAAACCATTAAGTTTAGTTACATAAGTTGCGTGATGTTTGCCGTAATGATATTCCAACGTTTCTGCCGAAATATGTGGTTCAAGGGCATTTTTTTCATAGGGAAGTGCGGGTAATTCGAAAGCCATGATAATTCTCCATTTAGAGTTATATTTAGTCGTGCATTTGACCAGAACTAGATGCTAGACGTTTGCAAGCCAAGGTAAAAGCACAAACTTAGTCGAGTTTCACTGAAGTCCAGGTTTGGATCTTAGGGTAACTTGTTCACAAAACAAGGGGCAGGGGTGTATATTATTTTCTAGATGATACTAGACTAGATTTTCAATCTTGGATTGAAAACGTTAGACTTGACCCTATTACTACTGATATTCGTTACTTAATTGAGAGTTACCATGGAAACCGTTGAAAAAATCCAGCAACAACTGAAAGAAAACCTCATCATCTTATACATGAAAGGTTCACCCAAATTACCCAACTGTGGTTTTTCATCCCAGGCGTCACAAGCGTTAATGTCTTGTGGTGAAGAATTTGCTTATGTGGATATTTTGCAAAACCCGGATATTCGTGCCGAGTTGCCCAAGTACGCCGACTGGCCGACTTTTCCTCAGCTTTGGGTTGAAGGTGAACTGGTAGGTGGCTGTGACATTATCATGGAAATGGCCCAACAAGGTGAGCTGCAAACGCTTATCAAAGAAGCTGTGGCTAAACACGCTAAATAAAACTTGATGTTATAACGAAAAAAGAGCCCCAGGGCTCTTTTTTTGTCTTCATATTAGGCGTGAGCAATTACAAATTGCCCGCTCAGGGATGGGGCCTGTGTTAACACACTTCCCGAAACAAGCTTTCGTCTATGATGGTATTGTCAATCATGTTTTGCGCCATGCGCACACATTTTCCACATTGACTGCCTACGCCCAAGGCTTCACGCAATTGACGCATATTACCTACACCGTCTTCGCGTACAGCCTGTTTAATAGCTTTGTCGGTAATACCGTGGCACAAACATACATACATAAATTGACACCTCACCTCTAGATGGAAATGATAATAGTTGTTATTAGTATCAAGTTCAAGGCTTTGTTTAATAATTATGCAAAATGTTTAGTGAGCCAGTCTGTTAATAATAAGAATAGGTTTTAAAGCGCAAATAGTTAACGCATTGACTTGGTTTTTAGTAATCCGTGCATACTTATATATAACAAAACAATTCTGCAAAGTATCATGGTGCTCGGGTTAAAGTCGGTGCCATGCAAATTATTTATCAACTATCTAAATGGAGATCCCTATGAGTGTATTAGTCAGTCGCCCAGCCCCAGATTTTACCGCAGCAGCCGTACTCGGCAATGGTGAAATTGTTGATAGCTTTACCCTAAGTGAAGCGATTAAAGATAAAAAAGCAGTGGTGTTTTTCTATCCATTAGATTTCACCTTTGTATGCCCATCTGAGTTAATCGCATTTGACAAACGTTACGATGAATTCAAAAAGCGCGGCGTAGAGGTTATTGGGGTATCGATTGATTCACAATTTACCCATAATGCATGGCGCAATACAGCCATTAATGATGGCGGTATTGGCCCGGTTAAATACGCTATGGTTGCCGATGTTAAACACGAAATTTGTCAGGCCTATGATGTCGAACATCCGGAAGCTGGTGTGGCGTTTCGCGGTTCATTTTTGATCGATGCCCAAGGTATAGTGCGCCATCAAGTGGTTAATGATTTGCCCCTGGGACGTAATATAGACGACATGTTGAGAATGGTTGATGCACTTAACTTCCATGAAGAGCATGGTGAAGTGTGTCCCGCCGGTTGGCAAGTTGGACAAAAAGGTATGGTTGACAGCCCAGAAGGCGTGGCCAGTTACCTATCCGAGAATGCCGACTCTTTGTAAGTGAGTCTGGTACTTAAAAACCGCTGACTTCAGCGGTTTTTTTATATATATTAATTGTTAAATACGCTGTTTTTAACTTGCCTAACTTATGGGCCAACCGCAATTGGACTGCCATTTATTCACAATGTGACAAAATAGCTCAGCAGTTTTTTGGGTATCGTATAAAGCGGAATGGGCTTCGTTTTGGTCAAAGGTTATGCCGGCGGCAATACAGGCTTTTATTAACACGGTTTGTCCCAAAGCCAAGCCTGCCAGGGTAGTGGTGTCAAAAGAAACAAAAGGATGAAAAGGACTTCTTTTTATCTGACTGCGTTCAATGGCCGCGTTAATAAAACCCAGATCAAATGCAGCATTGTGCGCCACCATAACCGAACGCTGACAATCTGCATCTTTCTGAGTTTTGCGGATTTGTTTACACAAATCTTTAATCACCTCAGATTCATCCAGGGCACCGCGCAGTGCGCACCATGGATCTATGCCGTTAAAGTCCAGGGCGGCTTTCTCAAGGTTTGCCCCGTCAAAGGGTACAACATGGTAATGAAAGGTCTTATCAGGCGTGAGAAACCCCTGTGCATCCATTTTGGTAGTAATAGCGGCGACTTCTAACAAGGCGTCACGATTGGCATCGAAACCTGCGGTTTCCACATCCACAATGACTGGGAAATAGCCGCGAAATCGATCTTTAAGTTGATATTTGTGCTCTGACATGGAGACCTAGTTAAAAAATTTGCGGCAATTATGGCAACTATCCACAGTGGTAGCCAGTGCGAAAGATTATTTATATTGGCAAACTATTGTTGACTACCTGGTTGTGGGGGACATTAGCGGTTAAACTTTTGCCAGTTGATGTCGATAAATACCTCATAGGTGGGATCCATTGGTCCTCATATTAATTTTCGTTTCGAAACAAGGCTTATGAAAAAAACCTTATTCATCTGTACATTGCTACTTTGTACTTCTGCTGCGGCAGGATTGCGTCAGTATGCGGCAAAAATAGAAAGCTCTGATTGGCAATTGAGTAAACAAAGTCGGTTGCAGTGTACTTTGGCGCACAATATTCCCGGTTATGGTGATGCGCTGTTTACTGCCTTGGCGTCAAAACAGTTGAACATGGAGTTTGAACTGGACATGTTACTGTTACCCAAATCTTATGGGGTAGCGGCGGTGTATTCCGTACCTCCTAAGTGGATGCCGGGTAAAATGCAACGTAATATCGCCCAGATGACAATTCGAAAACAATATACAGGGGACTTACCGGAAGCTACAGCCTGGACCATGCTCTCTGAATTGGAAAAAGGCTTCTGGCCGACCATCTATTACCAAGATTGGTACAACCAAAATGATCAGATTGCCGTCGGTTTGAACGCCAGTAATTTTGCCACGCCCTATCGCAATTTTGCCCAATGTGTGGCTAATTTATTGCCTTACAGTTTCGAAGATATCGCTTACACTGTGCTTGCCTACAAGAAAAATTCCGCCGAACTGACCAAGTATTCCCAGCGCCGCCTGAATATGATCGGTGATTATTTAAAAGAAGACAGTGATATGGGGTTGGTATTACTCGACGGTTATAGCGACAGTTACGGCGGCCGGGCAACGAACCAGCAATTGTCGGTACGCAGAGCCGTTGAGATAAAGGACTACTTTCGTAATATAGGAGTACAGTCCGATCATATAGATGTCACCGGTCATGGCGAACGTCGACATGTTTCCCCTAATACCAGTGAAACGTCCAGAGGCCGTAACCGTCGGGTCGTGATCCGCATGGCTAAGCCCTAATATACCCAAAATCATTGGAATTGCATGGCAGCCAACAAACAGGCTGTTTCAAGGATGAAGGGGTTAGCGGGTATTTCCCCGACACCTCCTCATCAGACACACTGGGTCAGGGGGCTTGCAGATATTCAACCACAGTATCGGTAAAGTCGGTAAATAAAGCATCCACCTTTACTTTTTTGAACAGCATATCCAGCGCTTGTTGACTGGTTACCCCATCAGGCAATGCATCCTGACGGAAGGTGTACGGATGAACAAACAAGCCAGCCTGGTGGGCATGATGGCCAAGTTTAGTCAGTTGCATGGTTTTGAAGTCAATTAACTGAGGGAGCCAAGGGCCAATACCCTGGGCAACTTTTGCTACTTCCATCAGCATTGCCGGTGTGCGTAAGGCATCAAAATCTGTGGCTGCTTCCTGCCAGTCATTTTCTGCAATAAGTTGTACTAATTTCACTCTGGCTCCCAGTTCATTGCGTAGGCGTTTGATTTCTGCAAAATCAAAACACTGCACGAATATGGGTTTGCTGGCGTCATCCAGACCGTGTTTACGCAGTAGTGTTAATATTATCTTGCTGATATCGACGCCTTGTTCACGGTGCCATGCGGGAGACTTGATCTCTGGATAAACGCCGGTATTTTTCGAAAACTGGCGATTTAACTGCGTGATCAATTCAAGATGTTGTTCAAACGTGGCTATGCTGAACGGTTGCTTGCCTTGATATCGTTTGGCAAATACCTGTTGGCCTTGACCATTGGTGCGTTCATGGACCACCAACTTTTTAAGCTCAGCCAGAGTGAAATCCAGGGCATAGTAGCGGCCGTCATCACGATAGCGTTGGGGGAATTTGAGTTCTACGTCCGTGACGGTTTCTAGGTGGATATCGTGTAACACCACTGGCACCAGATCTTTACTTAGCACCAAGTCTTGTTCGATAAAATCCGCCCCTAAAGCATAGGCCAAAGTAGCGGCTTCCAAAGTATGTTCGGGTAAATAACCCGACGCGCCCCGATGGGCGATAACCAGGGGCTTAGCGCTAACCAACTCACCGGTCACTAAGCTGAGTATCGACAGGGATAACAGCAATTTTTTCATGGTGCGCTCAGTTTTGGATCAGTTCAATTGCATAACCGTCGGGATCGCGAACAAAAGCGATCACTGTAGTGCCGCCTTTGACTGGGCCAGCTTCACGATAAACATCGGCGCCTTGTTTTTTGAGATCGCTACACAGTTGGTAGATGTCGTCTACCCCTATGGCAATATGCCCATAGGCGGTGCCCATATCGTAACTGTCTTCATCCCAGTTGTAAGTGAGTTCGAGCACCGTGTTGCTACCCTCTTCACCATACCCCACAAATGCCAGGGTATAACGATACTGCTGGTTGTCACTTTGGCGCAGCACAGACATGCCGAGCAATTCGGTATAAAAGGTAAGGGAGCGTGATAGATCGCCTACCCGTAACATAGTGTGTAATAAACGCATGATAAATCTCGCTTTTCGTTAGTTTGAAAATTCGTGCACTGAGTATATCGCCTGTATGCACCCAACAATATGACAATATGTAAATAAAAAGCGTGGTAAGCGCAGCATTCCGCACTTTTTCTTGGGTAACCTGGCAAAATAAATTAAAGCGAATTGGCTTACTCGATGATTTACCATATGCTTGATACTTGATTGTTACGCCCCTGGGAAAGCTATGTCGTTTCAAAATAAGGTAATTCTGTTGCTGATGACTTTCTGGCCAACGTCGTCGCAGGCAGCTTCGCCTGACAAGACCGCAGAGGTGATTGATATGCAGTCGGCAATGCAGGCTTTGCGATCCACAATGACCGATATAACCTACGACTTTATTGGCCACACGCCTTACTTATTAGCCGGGCTAATCGTCTTGCTATTTACCTGGGGGATGTCTTATCTGGTAGGAAAGTTTGTCTTCAATCTGTCAGGACGCAGCAAAATGCGTGGTTCATTGCGGGATCTGTTGCAGCGCCTAAGTAGTATTCTAATTTGGCTGTTGGGGTTATTGCTAGCTGCCATGGTGATATTCCCAGGTCTAACCCCGGCTAAAGCGTTAGGTGGATTAGGATTGGCGTCGGTCGCAATCGGTTTTGCGTTTAAAGAAATTTTTGAAAACTTCTTTGCGGGTATTATGCTGCTGTGGAAATATCCATTCGAGAAGGGGGATTTTATTGAGTGTGAATCCATTATGGGCAAGGTTGAAGATATTTCAGTACGCATGACCCAAATTCGTCGTCCGGACGGCGAGTTGGTGGTAACACCCAATTCATTTTTGTTCAAAAACCCGGTTAAAGTGCTCACGGATCTGAATTCCAGGCGTATCACGATCATGACGGGCGTGGCGTACTCGGAAGATGCCGAAAAGTCTGTGAAAATAGTCGAAAACGCTTTGGCTAGTTGCGACACGGTTAATCAGGACTTACCCATAGAAGTGTTTTTGCATGGCTTTGGTGCCAGCAGCATAGACATAGAAGTGACCTGGTGGACAGATCCGACCCCATTGGGCCAGCGAAAATCTCGCAGTGAGGTAGTAGCAGCCGTTAAACGCGCTCTGGATGAGGCCGGTATTGAAATACCTTTCCCTTATCGCACTATGACGTTCAAAGAGCCGCTGATGATCAAACGCCAAGCCAAAGAATAGAAAGCCAATGGGATAAAAACACGGGTTGGCAGCCAGGAGCTGCTAATCAGCTGAAATTGGCTTGACCGATCGATAGGGGAGAAAGGATAAAATAATATTATGGGTATGCATGTTAACATAATGTGTATGTGGTACACAGGACGTTTTTCCGCCAAAGGAAATTAACCGAATTAGCTGAATTGATTAATGCCAGTCAGCCAAATTATTGGCATTGTGATCCCCAGTATAATACGCTAGATGGCCAAAAATCTGCCTTTCACGGACCAGAATTAGTCCATTTCGCATAACACTGAAGAATGAACCTGATATCGAATTAGTACCAAGTAGTCATAAACGTGGGCACACTAAAGAGGAACTGCGTTTGGAGCAACATGCTCACTAAAAACAGACAATTTACCCCTGGCAGTGCCCGTCGCGCTTAAGGCCGGGGTTATATTGGTATTTTCAGCCAATATGTTGCACCGGGGGCTCTATGGCATGGATCGCCTGACACTGGATGTGCTGTTTTGCGTGCCTCATCAGTCATTACTGGGCTTGGCGAATGCAGATCACCTGCCCACATTAGCCTGTATTGAGACACATGAGGACAGAAGCGGTTTTAGCAACAGCCTAAGGCTAAAATCAGCGTAACTTTTGTCTGCATATCACTAAACCACCATAATGACAGCGGCGACAGCAGTCACTGCCAAAATCAACCAGCGATACTGCTTTTCTGGAATACGTTTGACGATTTTCAACCCCGCATAGGCACCCAAGGCGATAAAAGGCAGACTGGTTAAATTTAACAGGAACGAATTCATATCTATGGTCTGCCAGCTAAAGATATGAAAGGGTACCTTAAACAAGTTAATAGCGAGAAAAAACCAAGCGGCAGTGCCTATGTATTCATTTTTTGGCAGGCGCATACTGAGAAGGTATAACGCCATCACCGCCCCGGCCAGATTACCGATCATGGTGGTGATGCCACCTAGCAGACCCATTAAAATAGCAAACCACAGATAATCCGGGATCTTGTCTTTGTTGGCCCGCTCCATCCACAACATGATAAGCAGGCTGACAAAGATGATAATGCCCATGATCAACCTAAATAACTGATCATCAATATAATTGCCCAGCAGTGTACCGACTAATACCCCCAAGGCCGCAGAGGGGAATAGCTTGATTAAATAATGCCAGTTTGCATGGCGATGATAATAGTTAACCGCAAACAAATCTGCCATGATCAACATGGGTAACATTAAACCAGACGAGACTTTGCCACCGAATATCAAGGCCAAAATAGGTACTGAAAACATCGCCGCACCACTGACGCCGGTTTTCGCCATACCAATAAGAAAGGCGGCTAAAAACAGCATAGCCAGGGTGTGGTAACTCAGTGAATAGGAAAAAAGCTCGATCACCTGCAAAGCCATTGTTTTAATGGGAAATTTACAGCGGTTCTAAAGGAGAAAGTCAAGAATGGATCACTTTCACCCGTCCAACCTGGCCGTCTTCCAAACGTACTTTAATGCCATGGGGATGATGTGGTGAATTGGTCAGAATTTTCTGCACCACTCCTTCGGTTAATTCGCCACTGCGCTGATCTTCTTTGAGTACGATTGATACATTTGCCCCAATATTTATATTCGCCCGTTTTGTTGCTGCCATTATCTTATCCTGTGGTTAAATAGTTTTTATCCAGTCGTTTATCAGATTTAATCTGAAGTTTTATCTTTAAATTCGCATAGGTCTTCGATCAGGCAGGAGCCACATCTGGGTTTGCGGGCGATGCAAGTGTAACGACCATGCAAAATCAACCAATGATGCACATCTACCTTAAACTCGGGAGGAACAACCTTAAGCAGTTTTTGTTCTACCTGATCAACATTTTTACCCATGGCCAATTTAGTACGATTAGATACACGAAAAATATGGGTGTCGACTGCTATGGTCGGCCAGCCAAAGGCAGTATTTAATACCACATTCGCCGTTTTACGCCCAACTCCCGGCAGAGCTTCCAGGGCCTCCCGGTCTTGGGGGATTTGTGAATGATGTTTATTGATCAAAATTTTACAGGTGTTGATCACGTTTACCGCTTTGGTATTAAACAAACCTATGGTTTTAATATAGCTTTTCACGCCATCGACCCCCAGGGCATAGATGCTGTCCGGGGTATTGGCCACTGGAAACAGTTTGGCCATAGCTTTATTCACACTCACATCCGTGGCTTGTGCCGAGAGTAATACGGCGATAAGCAGTTCAAACGGACTGTTAAAATTCAATTCTGTTGTGGGGTGGGGGTTAGCATCGCGCCAGCGGTTAAGCATAGTCAGGCGTTTTTGTTGGTTCATTGAACTCTCATGTCAGGGGAATGTTGGTTGTATGCTTCAGGCTATTTTTGACCGTCTTAGCCCATCAACTTTCGGCGGTCACTCTGGCCCGTTGCACCACTTTTGCATGACGCTGAGCAGCAAACATCCGCTCCATACGTTTATCCATCAGGTTTTTCAGGGCGATGAGTAAGCCCATGCCTAAAAAGGCACCTGGGGGTAAAATGGCTAACAAAAATGGGGTATCTGTGGTGAATACAGTGATCTTCAAGTTGCTCGCCCAGTCGCCTAACAACAAGTTTGCACCAGCAAATAAAGTGCCATAGCCCAAAACTTCGCGCATAGCACCTAACACAACCAGGATAAAGGTAAATCCTAGTCCCATCATCAGACCGTCAAACGCGGCATACACCACGGGATTTTTGGAGGCGTAAGCTTCCGCTCGGCCGATGATGGCGCAATTGGTCACAATCAGTGGAATAAATATGCCTAACGCTTGATAAAGCTTGAAGGTATAGGCGTTCATCAGTAACTGCACTATGGTGACAAAGGCCGCTATGATCATCACGAAAATTGGAATACGGATCTCATTGGGTACTATATTACGGATAATCGATACTGTGGTGTTAGAACCTATTAATACCAAGGTCGTGGCCAAGCCTAAACCCAAGCCGTTGGTCAGGGTGGCGGTTACCGCCAGTAAAGGGCATAAACCCAGTAATTGCACCAGTGCCGGGTTGTTTTTCCATAATCCCTGCCAGCTCAGTTGTTTAAATTCGTTCATTATGTCCTCAAACTTTTGCTTGTGTATTACAGGCATTGTCTGCACTAAACAGTTCTGCCTGATGAGCTTGGTAATATACCACTGCACGTTTTACTGCTTTGACGACTGCACGAGGAGTGATAGTGGCGCCCGTAAACTGGTCGAACTGGCCCCCATCTTTTTTAACCGCCCACAAGTTATCATTTTCAGTCGTAAGGGTTAGCCCGCTAAAAGAGAGGATCCAATCGCTGATGCGCAGATCTATTTTATCACCCAATCCCGGGGTTTCTTTGTGTTTCAATACCCGCACACCTGAGACTTGCCCTTGATCTGTCACTCCCACTATCAGCTCTATCCGGCCGCTATATCCATCTGCTGCTGTGGTTTCGATCACCGCAGCCACAGGCTGATGATTTTGGGTAGCACGATAAATATGTTTCGCCTCATTGTTGCCCAAATATTGTCGAGAGGAAACAATGACACAGTCGTTTTGCATGCTGTTGTTATAGCTGTCTCCTGGCACCAGGGCATCTAACGTATTCAGCAATTTTTGCTGTCTTTGCTGTGCGATCTGCTCTTTGGTTCCAAAATAGGTGGCGGCAATTAAACCTGTGGTTAACATGGCAAAAAGCGCCAGGATCAGGCCATTTTTAATTATGCTACGGGTCATTTTTTACCTCCCGTGGCTTTTTTGGCATGACCATACGTGCGTGGGCGAGTGTAATAATCGATCAAAGGCACTGCCATATTCATGATCAGAACCGCAAAAGCGATGGCATCAGGATAGCCTCCCCATGTGCGGATTAAATAAACCCATAAACCTATGGCCGCTCCAAAAATGAAGCGTCCTTTATTGGTGGTAGAGGCGGAAACGGGATCGGTAGCAATAAAAAAGGCACCTAACATTAGGCTACCATTTAACAAGTGAAAAACCGGTGAGGCATACCTGTCGCCGTCCACTAGAAACATCACCACTGCGCAGCTAAATACCGCTAGTAACATCCCTGTGGGTATGTGCCAATTAATGACTTTGGCTTTTAACAAGTACAGTCCACCGAGTAAGTAGGCGATGTTGATCCACGCCCAGCCGATACCGGTTGAGCCTGAAAATATTGCCGTATTTAAGCCTTCTTCATACGTCATGCCTTTGGCCAGACTGGTCTTAATCGAATCCAGGGGGGTGGCCATGGTGTGACCGTCTACCGCGGTTTGTAGTTGTAACAGGCTAAAGCCGTCGGCACTATAACCGGTAAAAATCGTTTGTATCGCGTCTACTAGCCCTGGTTGATGCGCCGCTAATGATAAGGGAGGCAACCACTGGGTCATCTGAACAGGAAATGACACCAGTAACATGACGTAAGCGGCCATGGCCGGATTAAACAGATTATAACCCAAGCCACCATACAGTTGTTTGACTATCGCTATGGCGAAGAAGGTGCCGATAATGATAACCCACCAAGGAGCAAGAGGTGGAATACTGACCGCCAGTAACATGGCGGTCAATATGGCGCTGTTGTCTTTTATTGCGCGTTCAAAGTCGCGTTTGCGCAATTCCAGGATACTCGCTTCGGTGATGATAGCTGTGGCGATAGCGAGTACTAGCTGAATAATAGAGCCCCAACCAAAAAACCAGCATTGCACGAGTAGCCCGGGTATCAAGGCAAATATCACCAACCGCATTATTTGCCCAGTGGTTCGGCGTGTATGTTGATGGGGAGAGCTGGCGAGTTTGTAATTCATCACTAGGGCTTTAGTCTTTTGGTGTCTGGTTGGATTGCGCTGCTTTTTTAGCTTTAGCTTTAGCAACTGCGGTGGCTATGCGCTTTTTTTTCTGCTCTAAGGCTTGTTCTGCGCTCAGTGTATTGCTTCCTGAGGGGGTCGTACCCGCCGGTTTGTTGTTGTCATCTGGAGCCGATGTTGTAATCGGTAAGGATCCATCGGCAGCTTGCTGGATAGCCAGTTTTTTGGCTCTAACCTTAGCCACAGCCAGGGCAATACGCTGTTTTTTACGTAGCTCATTATCCGCTTCCAAAGCGATAGATGCCGGTTTGTTGGTCGTCTGAGCTGCATCACGGGGGCCGCCGTCTTGGCTCACCGGCGCTTCAGCTGGAATGTCGGGGACGTCCTGTGGCTTAGCTTTCATGATATTTGCTCCCAGATCAGGTGAGGTCTCAGGCCCCGATGTGACGTGTTCGGTATGTTCAGCATCTGACTCAGATACTGGAACTGCTTGAATTTTCTGTTGATATTTTTTGCCTTTTGCCCGGGCGATAGCTGCGGTGACCCGTTTGTCTTTGCTGGTCGGGCCAATGGTTTCGTCGGAATTGCCGGGTTCGGCATTTTCCCTAGGCTGGGCAGGCAAATTATCCTCTTCCTGTCGTTGGGCTTTTTTCGCTTTGGCTCGAGCGATAGCCGCGGCGACCCGCTCGTTTTTGCTGGACGGTGTTATTGTGTCATCGACCTTAGCCGTAGCCGGTTCGGCATTTTCCCTAGATTGTGTGGGGGGATTATCCTCACCCTGTCGCTGGGATTTTTTGGCTTTGGCCCGGGCAATAGCTGCTGCCACCCTGTCACTCCCTTTGCTCTGGGAAGCTGAGGTTAAGTGCTCAGATTGATTCTGGCTGTCTGGTGTTTCACTGTCGACGGGCATTTTTTTGGCTTTGGCCCGAGCCAGTGCCGCGGCAATTTTATCTTGGGCATTATTGCCACTGGCTTGCATCGCTTCTTTGCGTGCTTGCGCAGCTTTGCGATGTTTTTCGTCTCTGGTGTGTTGTTCCCGTTGCAATCTTGCCGCGCGGCTTTCGAACCTTTCCCGGGCCTTGTCCGATTTTTGTTTTTCTTCTTGTTCGTGGCGAATTTCTGCTTTGGCCACACGGTAATAATGCACCAAAGGAATTTCGCTGGGACAAACATAGGCACAGGCTCCGCATTCGATGCAGTCGAACAGATTGTATTCCTGAGCCTTTTCTAATTCCTTGGCTTTGCTATGCCAGAACAGTTGCTGAGGCAATAGACTGGCAGGGCAAACGTCGGCACAGGCACTGCAACGAATGCAGGCTTGTTCAGGCTCTGGTGGAGGCATCTCTTGGCTGGTGGATAACAAAATGCAGTTAGTGATCTTCACCACAGGCACATCCTGGTTGGCTAAAGTAAAGCCCATCATAGGTCCGCCCATTATCACCTTGGGCTGACCCTGTGCATCGCCCTGATATTCACATTGGGCCATTAAATGGGAAATGGGGGTGCCGATAAGTGCCCACACATTTCCCGGTTTGTTAACCGCACCGCCGGTAAGGGTCACGACTCGCTGGATAAGGGGTTTACCGGAGAAGATGGCATCGGCAATAGCAAAACAGGTACCGACATTGTGCATGATGACGCCTACGTCTACAGGCAGTCCTTGCTGGGGTACTTCACGGCCGGTTAACACTTGGATAAGCTGTTTTTCGCCACCTGCGGGATATTTGGTGGGGATGATACAAACCTTATAAATCTCATTTTCCTGACAGGCGACCTGCATCGCTTCAATGGCTTCGGGTTTATTGTCTTCTATGGCAATATAAACTTGTTTTGGGGACAACAGATGGAAGAGCACATCTATACCCTGACGTATTTGCCACGCATGTTCGCGCATTAAGCGATCATCAGAGCTAATGTAAGGCTCACATTCAATGCCGTTGATGAGCAAAAATTGCACATTTTTTTTCGGCGAGGCTTTGATATGGGTCGGAAAACCAGCTCCGCCCATGCCGCTAATTCCTGCGTCACAAATCGCCCCCAGCACACTGACTTTTGGCAGTGACTGGTAATTTTGCAGAGGTTTAAGCTCTATCCATTTGTCTTGTCCGTCAGGTTCGATTTCGACACTAAGTTCTGGCAGACCTGAGGGGTGGGCTGATACATGGGGTGCGATACTGCAGACTCTTCCTGAGGTAGGCGCATGCACAGGCACCGCAAAGGGGTTCATACTCTTGGTTAGCGGTTGCCCCTTTAGTACTGTGTCCCCTGGCTCTACAACGAGATGCCCTTCCACCCCAATATGTTGTTTAACAGTAATAAATAAACGTTCAGGTAACGCCAACTGCGAGATGGGTTGTCCATTGGACATGTCTTTATGCTGAGGAGGAAAAATACCGCCAGGGAAGTCCCACAGCTGATCGTTATTGACACGCTGGATAATCTCTTCGAAATCGGTTTGGGCTTTCATCAACTCACCTGTTTAACGGGAATGCTGTCAATGTTCCAGCGCCAGGCCAAGGTCGAAGTCGCGGCGGGGATCATATCGATACAATCGACAGGGCAGGGTTCGACACAAAGATCGCAGCCGGTACATTCATCGGCAATCACGGTGTGCATTTGTTTTGCGGCCCCGAGTATGGCATCTACTGGACAGGCCTGAATACACTTGGTGCATCCGATGCATTCGTCTTCGCGAATAAAGGCGACTTTTTTGATGTCTTCTTGGCCGTGAGCCGCATCCAGAGACGTCGCCTCTACTCCCATCAGGTCGGCCAGGCGTTTGATGGTCGCATCGCCCCCGGGTGGGCATTTGTTGATGTCGTCGCCATCGGCAATTGCCTGGGCGTAGGGTTTGCAACCCGGGTAACCACATTGACCGCATTGGGTTTGGGGCAAAAGTTCGTCTATCTGCTGCACAAGCGGATCGCTTTGTACTTTAAAACGTATAGCGGCGTAACCTAGAATCGATCCGAAAATAAGTGCCAATACCCCCAAAGTGAGTAGGGCGGTAAGTATGGTCCAAAACACTATCATTAAAACTTGACCAAACCGGTGAAACCTAAAAAGGCCAGAGACATTAAGCCTGCCGTGATCATGCTAATGGATGCACCTTTAAATGGGGCAGGAACGTCGGCTACAGCTAAACGTTCGCGCATAGCGGCAAATAAAATCAGTACTAAGGAAAAGCCAACCGCGGCGCCAAAACCGTAAACCACAGATTCAATAAAATTATGCTCCTGGTTGATATTTAAAAGGGCTACACCCAATACCGCACAGTTAGTGGTAATCAATGGCAGAAAAATACCCAGTAGTCGATACAGGGTAGGGCTGGTTTTATGCACCACCATTTCAGTAAACTGCACCACTACCGCTATAACCAGAATAAAACTTAAGGTACGCAAATAGCCTATGCCAAGAGGCAGCAAAATATAGTGTTCGACCAGATAACTACTAAGGGATGCCAAGGTAAGCACAAAAGTGGTCGCCATCGACATGCCGATAGCGGTTTCAAGTTTGCCCGACACCCCCATAAAAGGGCACAAGCCAAGAAATTGCACCAGTACGAAGTTGTTGACCAGTACTGTACCAATTAATAACAGTAAAAATTCAGTCATATATTTTTACCCATTAACTTAAAATCTAAAAACGCAGCTTGCAGAAAACCAGGTGTATGGGTAACCCGGGCCATCATGCAAGCGTGATATCTATTGGTTGTTCATTACTGCTTATTAACCGTATCGATAGAGTCGCAAATTACAGGTTTTGTACGCGATAAACCAATGACTATTATTAATGTATAAATATAGATAGTGGCAGATAAGGCAAATATCCAGAGTACTATTAAGGTTACACTCGCTTATGCATAACTGCAGGTAATCAACTTACCGGACCATTATCTTAGTTTGTGCACAGATTAACAACTTGATAATAAAAAAGTTTTTGCGATTTTATAGGAATTATTGAGTAACTAAGAGTTTGAGCCTGAGTGGCTCCCCCTCCCCGACTCGAACGGGGGACCTGCGGATTAACAGTCCGTCGCTCTAACCAGCTGAGCTAAGGGGGAATCATAAATGATAAATAACTTTACTTATACGAAAATAAGCTACGTGTCGACTATATCTGTTTCCAAATTTGAGCCATCTTTTGTATTGAACAAATACGACATAAGATGGCTCCCCCTCCCCGACTCGAACGGGGGACCTGCGGATTAACAGTCCGTCGCTCTAACCAGCTGAGCTAAGGGGGAATCGATTAACGCATGTTGAAAACGTAATAGGTTATGTAAACCTGTTTACTCACATCCATTGAGGCTGCTTTTCAACGGTGCGGAATATTAATGAGCATACCGCTCGGTGTCAACACCGATAATCATTATTTTTTGGGTTTATTGACTGGTTGCGGTTAATTTATACAAACCAGCCCGCGAATTGGTGAAAGTCTGCGCAATTGGTCTTTTTTCAAAAAATACTGACTCAAAATCCGCTATTTATTTAGCCCGCAGAACTAATCAGTTTGTAATCACGAAATATCGTTTGGTTATAACAAACGGTTATTAGTAAATGGTTGAATACTGTATGCAAAACCAGGTGTTAACAAAAGTGTAACCTATTGTATGAGCTCCTAAGGTTAGCAACGACTTACCTAAATTTTACGCACTAATCAGTCAAGTGTGCGCCAAACTTGAGTCGGGGATAGTTATCCACTATATCTGTGGATAACTGTGTGTATGAATTATTTTTAAGGGGACTTAGGCTAGTAGAAACGTTGTCAATGAGAAATGTGATATTCCCACTTATATTTATTTATATTTAATTAAATCAACATGTTATAGCTATAAGTTAACACTAAAGCTAAAGCTAGTACGTTTTTTATGCAGACGTATTTTAGTTGTGTGTTGTTTTTTAAAGCAAAATAAATTTAATTAAAATAAGGCTTGAAATTAGCTTGTTTTTATAATTATTTTTTCTTGGAAGAAATGAAAAATAAAGTCATATTTATTTATTAATATGGCTTGAATTAAGCATCCACTTGTTTTATGCGTCACTAATTAACGACATAAATGGTTATGTCCTGGTTGTTAATACGCTGAATGTTACTGTCCGTTAACAATAGAGTGAGGCTAAATGAAACGTTAGTAACATTACGCGACCGGATTAGGCTCGTTTTCGGCGGATTTAAATCTACCCGCTGCCAGCTTTAATTTAGTTTTATATTGGTGGTTAGCTTACTATAGTGGGTCAGTTAATAAAGGAATCAAAGAGTGAGTCAACAAACTGGGTCGTCAACACGTCCTGATCTGCTTAAACATCCCATCGCCAGCACACTGACCAAAATGACCATACCTATGTTAATCGGCATGGTGATGATGATGTCATTCGGTCTGGTCGACACCTTTTTTATTGGCCTGTTGGGGACTGCACAGCTGGCAGCCATCAGTTTCACTTTTCCTGTTACCTTTACCCTGATCAGCTTGAATATTGGGTTGGGCATAGGCACTTCAGCAGTCATTGCCAGATTTCTGGGGGCGGGTAAGGCTGGCCTCGCCAAGGAATCCGGCACTGGCGCTTTGATGCTGGCCTTTGTATTAGCCGCTGGGCTGGCATTAGGTGGGGTATTGACTATCGATCAGATTTTCCGGCTGCTCGGCGCCACGGATGACCTACTCGGTTACATTCGTGACTATATGCTGGTTTGGTATGCAGCCGGCGTATTTTTGGCCATGCCTATGGTGGGTAACAGTATCCTTAGGGCGTCAGGTGACACCAAGACCCCCAGTTATATCATGGCAGTCGGAGGTTTGGTGAATGTGGTACTCGATCCCATCTTAATTTTTGGTTGGGGGCCTGTACCAGCGCTGGGTATTCAGGGGGCCGCTATCGCGACGCTTATCGCCTGGGCCCTGGGGCTTTTCTATATTTTGTATTTACTCGCCTATAAGCGCCAACTCATCTTGCCCCGGTTACTGACCTGGCAGGAGTTGAAATTGGCCAGTGGGGGGATCCTTAAAATTGGTTTACCCGCCGCTGGGGCAAATATGCTTACGCCTATCGCCGCGGGCGTTTTGACCGCAGTGGTTGCCACCTATGGCCCAGGTGCGGTAGCAGCGTGGGGCGTTGGCGGGCGACTGGAATCGATGGCCAGTATGGTAGTTTTAGCTCTGTCTATGTCACTGCCACCCTTTATCAGCCAAAATTATGGGGCCAATAACATCCAGCGAGTGGCCCAAGCCTATAAACTCTGTTTACGTTTTGTCATCATCTGGCAGTTGCTGGTATTTGCCATTATTTATGCTTTATCCGGCGTTTTAGCAGGCATTTTTTCTACCACACAAAATGTGTTTGACCTGATCAAACTGTATTTAATGATTGTACCTCTGGGTTATGGTTTACAAGCTGTGGTTATTCTGACCAACTCCTCATTTAACGCCATGCACTTGCCTATGTCAGCATTGTTATTGAGCCTGTTGCGGTTGTTTGTATTTTTTGTGCCCATATCTTATCTGGGCAGCCTGCTTTATTCCTTAGAAGGCATGTTTTGGGCAGGTGTATTGGCCAATGGCCTGACCGCTATCGTGGCCTATATCTGGTTCACCAAGGTCATAAAAGAGCAGCTGATAACCCAAGCCCTAGACCATCTTCCACAAGAGGAAACTACATGACTCGACCGTTTCAACTCAAATCTAGCTATTCACCGGCAGGGGATCAACCTAAAGCCATCGAAGCCTTAGTTGAGGGGCTCGAAAACGGACTGGCCTGTCAAACATTATTGGGGGTAACGGGCTCAGGTAAAACCTTTACTATGGCCAATGTGATTGATCAGGTACAGCGCCCGACGTTGATTTTGGCCCACAACAAAACCCTGGCCGCTCAATTATACGGTGAGATGAAAGAATTTTTTCCCAATAATGCGGTGGAATATTTCGTTTCTTATTACGATTATTATCAGCCAGAAGCCTATGTGCCCTCCAGCGATACGTTTATTGAAAAAGACGCGTCGATCAACGCCCATATTGAACAGATGCGCCTGTCTGCCACTAAGTCTTTGATGGAGCGGCGAGACGTTATTATCGTGTCCAGCGTATCGGCCATTTATGGTTTAGGGGATCCTGAATCCTATATGAAAATGCTGGTGCATTTTCGACAGGGTGACGTAATGAATCAGCGGGACATTTTACGCCGCCTGGCAGAAATACAATATGCACGCAACGATATAGCATTCGAGCGAGGTACCTTCCGAGTGAGGGGCGACGTGATCGATGTGTTTCCCGCAGACTCCGAACGCCATGCTATTCGGGTGGAATTGTTCGACGAAGAAATAGAGCGCATCAGTGTATTTGATCCGTTAACCGGTGCCATAGAAAAAACAGTGGCACGGGCGACCATATTTCCCAAAACGCATTACGTTACTCCCCGGGAGAAGATCCTCGGTGCCATAGAACATATCAAAAGCGAACTACAAGAGCGCCGTGAACAGTTAAAGTCAGTCAATAAATTGGTGGAAGAGCAGCGGATCAGTCAGCGTTGTCAGTTTGATATGGAAATGATGCAAGAGCTGGGGTATTGCTCGGGAATTGAAAATTATTCCCGTTATTTGTCTGGTCGGGCACCTGGGGATCCGCCGCCGACTTTGATTGACTATTTCCCCGCTGATGGGCTGTTGTTTATCGACGAGTCGCATGTGACGGTTTCGCAGATTGGCGCTATGTACAAGGGGGACCGATCCCGTAAAGAAACCTTGGTGGAGTACGGTTTCAGACTGCCCTCAGCCCTGGACAACCGGCCCCTCAAGTTTGACGAGTTCGAACAAATCGCTCCTCAAACCATCTACGTATCGGCAACACCAGGAAAATACGAACTGGCTAAAACTCCGGACGATATTATTGAGCAGGTGGTGCGTCCCACGGGATTGATCGATCCGACCATCGAAATTAGGCCGGTAGGCACTCAAGTAGACGATTTACTCTCGGAGATTGAAAAATGTGTGGCGGTCAACGAACGGGTGCTGGTCACTACATTGACCAAACGCATGTCCGAAGACTTAAGCGATTACCTGGATGAACATGGGGTGAAGGCGCGTTATCTGCATTCAGATATAGACACGGTTGAGCGCATTGAAATTATTCGGGATCTGCGTATTGGCAAGTTTGATGTATTGGTTGGGATCAACTTGTTGCGCGAAGGTCTGGATATGCCAGAGGTGTCATTGGTGGCGATTTTAGACGCGGATAAGGAAGGGTTTTTGCGCTCGGACCGCTCCTTGATCCAGACCATGGGCCGGGCGGCCCGGCATATTAATGGACGAGCTATTTTATATGCAGACCGCATCACCGGCTCGATGCAACGGGCAATAGATGAAACTGATCGGCGCCGAGAAGTGCAAAAAGCGCATAATCTGGCGCACGGTATCGTGCCCACACAGTTGTTTAAACCTATAACCGATATTATGGATGTGGGAGACGGCAGTGATAACGGTAAGGTCAAGCTGCGCAAAGTGGCAGAGGGAGGCAAAAAATACAATGGTTTGAGCGTTCGGGAGTTGATGATTCAAATTGGTACACGGGAAAAACAGATGTTTCAGTTAGCCAAGGACCTGGAGTTTGAAAGTGCCGCGTCCATGCGCGATGAAATAGAAAACTTGCGCCAGCAGGTAGTCAAGATTTCCTGACTTGGCAGGTCGCTCATATCAGGCGGTTTGCCAGCCGCCATTATTCTACAGCTATCTTCTTACTTGGCATCATTTTCAAGTCATTGTTGTCAAGATCACCACAATTAGTTGATATTTACGTTGTAATCAGATTTAGCCTTGCCTATTATACCTTTTAGTATCAATAACTATACCTATAAGCGGTGCTAAAATGCTGAATCGTCTGCAAGAATCTGACATTAAACTCTTAAGAGTCTTTTATGCCGTTGCATCATGTAATGGCTTTACGGCTGCGGAAAATGTGCTGCGTATGCAAAGGCCTAACATCAGCGCAGCCATTAAAAAACTGGAAGAACGCTTGGATTTGGTGCTTTGTCATCGTGGACGTGGTGGTTTTCAAATGACCAAAGAAGGTGAGGTGGTTTTTCAGGAAACCAAACGTATCTTTAATTCCTTCGATAATTTCGTGTTTAATCTGAAAAGCTTGCACGATGATTATTCCGGTCATGTGACATTGGTGATGATGGCCAGTTTGCCCTTGTCATATCACCTGGCCGTTAGTAAAGCAGTTAAAAGCACCATGAAAAAGTTTGATGATATTCATGTCAATATCCAGACCCGGCTGTACAACGAAGTGGAACATGTGGCGCTGTCTGGCGAATGCCACTTGGTTTTATCTACCTACGACATGGTGAAACCCGAATCAGTGACATTTCACCCCATAGATGTGAAATGCAAAGGTCGTTTGTATTGTTCCCCCACACACGAGCTAGCGAAGTACGCCGACGGTTTACCTAAAGACGTCTGTATTGAAGATTATCCGGCCATAGGTATATCTGGCCTGTCTTCTGCAAACTATATTGACGGCGAACGGCGCTTATCGATCCAAACCTTTTCCGATTCGTTTGATGCCTGTTTGTCGGCCATTATGACCGGGGAGTATATAGGCTTGTTACCGGATTATATGATTGAGCATCAAGCCCAGGGCTTGGGATTGGTTACCATCAAAGATAGAGCCTTTGAATTCAAACATGACTTGTTTGTGATGAATGGTAAAAATACCCGCTTAAACCCGGTATTGCGCCATCTGATTAAGGAGCTGTCTCACTTTATTAAACAGACCGGAGTGTAACACCCCCGGCCCCAGCGGAGGGCTATTTGTGCCCGGCAGCAGTTTAAAAACATAAGCTAAACAGGTATTAAGTCAAGCGCCTGAGCAAGCAACAAAAAGCCACAAATAATGCCCTGTGCAGTCAATAAGCAACGTGCTTTTTTTTTGCCGTTAACCACCATCATTATCCCCACCTGCACGGTATGAAATTACCGTAATAAAGTAAAGTCTGTCTCGTCGTACATGTTTTGACGGTGTCGCGATTTTAAACTCGGCTCCTATTTTATTTCAGGCATTTGTGCCTTTCACCCTATGGGCCAACCTTGGGATTTCAATAATTTTCCACAAATAATCGTGAGCGCTGATTAATTGGTTAGTCTTCTGAGATACCGAGATTATTCTGCTGGTCCAGCGGTATGTTATTCTTTAGGGGCGGTTATAACAGTGTATTAGATGTTTAGCAGGTGGATATCGGTGGCGGCATTAAAAAACAGTGAACATGAAAAAATAGCCCTTGAGCACCAGGCCGCAAAAATTTTTATGCGCTGGTACGAGCACGATCACGGTAAAAAAATACGACACATTTGGCACAATCGACCCAGTAAACCTGATGTATCCTGTCGGTTTGAAGGGCAGCGCCTGGATTTAGAAGTGGCGCATTTATATGGCTCTGAGGCAGAAGCCAGACAAATTTTAGGTCGTGAACTGCATGATAAAACCATAGTGGAGCTGCAAGAACTAGAGCAAATGTCCGAGCCCGACCAGCGGCTTTTAAAAGCGCTAAACCGGATCTTAATCAACAAATCTCATAAATCGTATAAATCAAACCGCGTGTGGCTGGTGATCCGTAACGCTCACCCTGCATGGGGGGCTGAGCAAATTAAAGCGCTGCAACACTGTATCGATGTACCCGCGAACCATCCGTTTGAACAAATCTGGATGGTGGGTGATTGGACGGGTGATAGCGGAATAATCCAGCTGTATCCTTAGACAGTTTGCGCGATGGCGCCAAAACGCCGGTTTATCAAAGCCTTCGTTATGTGTGAAAAGTGCATGATATTTCGAGCAGAGATTTTGCCCTGATAGAGCCGTTAAACAGTTATTTTATACCGATGCGATAAATTGCCGCCTCTTCGGGTTAAGAGCGCAACCTATGCAGATCTGATACTGGTTTGTTAATTTAGTTGTAATTGGCAGGGGATAACCCGAGTCGATCGCGCGTTACCCACCTATGAAAACACCAATCACAATGCCGGCGCCGTGATGCCGGCCCTGACGAGTCCCATATGTTTGATCAAGAACGGGGCATTAATCTCAGCGAGCATTATATCGATTCAGTATGGGATAATACCCGTATGAACAATATCGCCTAGCACTTTGTCACTGTGTGGTTAGACAAGTATTTGAAAAATATTAGTGCAATGGGCGAGTATTTGGACTTGGTGCCGAATGCCAACGCTGGGGTATTCGCCCTGGATGATAACGGTAAACCCAAGGCTGAGCATACCTACTGCAAAGGTTTTGCTAATCGCACAGCCAAAGGCTTGCACTTTGAGCGCTTACGCTCATCTCAATAGCGTTTTTTATGAAGAACATGGCCTGGAGCAATAGCATTTCGCCAATTTTCGATCCGCGTCCTTGCGAACCAGGCCCTTTTTTAAACGAGCCTAAAGGAGGCATCTTAGGTCTTTCGCAAAGCAGAGGTTGAGCCGCCAACGAAACTAAAGTACTACGAGCCCTGTTTCCCGTCCCTTGAGGTGTGAACGCAGTATTTTTTATGGGCTATTAGCTGCTTTCATAGGCCAAGGGATCGATGCAGTCGTTTTTGGCAAAGGCTTCCAAACGTTCCTGACAGGCACCACATTTACCACAGGCTTTTTCACGCCCGTTATAACAAGTCCAAGTCAGGTTGTAGTTCAGCGCCAGTTTTAATCCTGCGGCCAAAATTTCAATTTTACTCTGATATAAAAAGGGCGAGATTATTTCAACCTTTTCATAATTGGCAATGGCGCATACGTCATTCATGCGTTCCACAAACTCCGGACGGCAGTCCGGGTAGATAGCATGGTCGCCCGAATGGGCACCGTAGTAGACCTTACTTGCCTCTAGTGACACCGCATAACCCACCGCCATGGATAACAAGATCATATTGCGATTGGGCACCACTGTTTGTTTCATGCTTGCCTGGGCATAATGGCCTTCTGGCACTGCGATGTCTGAGGTTAGAGATGAACCGCCAATTAATTCATTGATGGCTGAAATATCAATAATTTTGTGTTTAACCCCAAGCTTAGTGCAGGCTCGACTGGCATATTCCAGTTCTTTTTTATGACGCTGACCGTAGTCGAACGATAAGGCATATACCTCAAATCCTTCCTGGTGGGCCATGTTTAACACAGTAAAGGAGTCCATACCGCCAGAAAAAATTACAACCACCTTTTGTACCATTTGTTTAGCTTCTCTATAATCGTTCGTTTCTAGGTGGTAATGTTAAGTGATCCCGCTAGAAATTCCCAGATAACCCATACCCAAACCACAGGAATACCGTGACCAGCTACAAAATAAACGAAGTTTTTGAATCGATCCAAGGGGAGGGAGCGCATACGGGCGTGCCATCAATATTTATCCGCTTACAAGGCTGCCCGGTTGGGTGTCCTTGGTGTGATACTAAACATACCTGGGCAATAGATGAAAACCTGAAGATAGACGTTACGCAAGTGATGGCGGAAAAAGGTGAATCTGATTCCTGGTTTGAACATACACCGGCGCAGCTGCTCGACCTATTTGCCAGGCATAATTACCAGGCCACCAATATTATTCTCACCGGTGGCGAGCCTTGCATGTATGAT
The DNA here is from genome assembly GCF_058068185.1 of Paraglaciecola sp. IT1134. Classification (NCBI taxonomy): domain Bacteria; kingdom Pseudomonadati; phylum Pseudomonadota; class Gammaproteobacteria; order Alteromonadales; family Alteromonadaceae; genus Paraglaciecola; species Paraglaciecola sp. IT1134. The sequence goes on from NZ_CM176486.1 coordinate 1,699,660, forward strand.
TTGCGGCCATTATCGAACACCTTGCTTGGCGAGGGGTACTCAGTGCAGATTGAAACCAGCGGTACCTATGAGGTTTTAACCCATCCTGATACGTGGGTGACCGTTTCACCCAAGGTGAATATGCCTGGTGGGCGAGATGTGTTAAAAACTGCACTAGTAAGGGCAAACGAAATCAAACATCCTGTGGCGATGCAAAAGCACATAGATGAACTCGAGCAGGTATTGACCTTGTTGGAAGGCAGAACTCGTCCCTTGATATATTTACAACCTATAAGCCAGCAGAAACGTGCCACAGATTTATGTATTAAAACCTGTATCGCCAAAAACTGGCGTTTGTCATTACAAACCCACAAATTCATCGGCATTGAATAGATAATAAGAAGGCAACAACACCCTATGCACCATGACGCGCAAACATTTTTAACGGATTATGCCGAGGCATTAGATAGCCATAATATAGAACGGCTCACAGATTTTTGTTTGTTACCCACAGTGGTGATGAACGATCAACAAAAAATCTTGTTTCATAACCGGGAGCAGTTAACAAAAGCTTGCGCAACCTTGATTGAACAAATGATCCAAGCCAAAGTAGTGAAAAATACCCCTAAACTCAGTCAGGCTATACGCCTGTCCGATACCTTGTATTTTATCAAGATGCGTTGGCTATTTTTGGATAAAAGTGACACCGTGCTTTTCAGTTGCCCCACATCCTATACCTTACAAAAGGTAGGTGAAAACGGCTTTAAGATCATTGTTGCTGTAGTTGATCCAGACGAGAATGTTATGCTTAGCCTGTTTTCATCAACCAAGAGTTAGGCCGAGTCATGGGTAAAACATTAAGCATTATCCTGTTGTTGGTCAGTATTAATTGTCAGGGGGCGACGTGGCGGATAACTTATCCTCGCCCTATGTCTGATTCCGATATGCGCGCTAAATACCCTATACAACTGTTGTCGCTGGCCTTGGATCAAACGGGTGTGAACTACACCTTGGTGCCCTCAGACCAGATCATGTTACAAACTAAAGCACTCAAACGTTTGACGGATAATCGGGATGTGAATGTGGTGTGGGCGATGACCGATACCCAGCGTGAAGAACAATTGTTACCCATACGGATCCCGATCTACAAGGGGTTGATTGGTTGGCGACTATTGCTTATTCGTGACGATATGACAGAGCGTTTTAAATACATTCAGCAGTTCGAACACCTGATCAAGCTCACTCCATTGCAAGGGCGCGACTGGCCAGACACCAAAATATTGCAGGCCAATGGTTTTAACGTGGTTATGGATGATAACTATGCCAGTCTGTTTAATATGTTACGCAATGCTCAGGGAGATTTTTTCCCCCGATCCGTGGTTGAGGTCTGGGGGGAAATTGACAATGCCGCTTACAATAAAAATTTGATGATCGAACAGCATCTTGCCATTAAGTATCCCGCTGCCATGTATTTTTTTGTGAATAAAAAAAGTGTTCCTTTAGCCAATTTGTTACAAAGTGGACTGGAAAAAGCCATTGCCAATGGCAAGTTTGATGAGCTTTTTTTACAAGCTCACCAAAAGAACCTGGATAGGGCCAATATCCCCAGTAGACGCGTGTTTGAATTGGAAAACAGTTTTTTGCCACCTGGGACGCCTCTGGGACGCAAAGAATTGTGGTATCAGCAGCCGGAACATCCGCAATAACCTGTTGCGAGTGTTCCGAAAATTTTTGGTACTGTTACCCTCGTCTTAGGGTGTCTGCCCTTATTGTTTCAGATTTACCAGGTAACGTCCTACCACCTGACTTTGTAAAAAACGTTCCAAATATAGTGGGGTCTGAGCCAGGGAGATTTGTTCACCATAACTATCGAGATTAGGCAGTTTCATGTCTGTGGCTACCCGGTGCCAAATCTTTTGTTTCTCTGCCAGCGGAATATATACCGAGTCTACCCCCAACAACGATACACCCCGGGTAATAAAGGGAAAAACATTTAACGAAAGCTCTGGGGATGATGCAAGGCCACAATTTGCAACCCCCCCACCGGATTTAATCTGTTTGATTAAATTTGCCAGGTAGTTGCCTCCCAGCGTATCTATGCCATGAGCCCAACGTTCTGGACCTACGGGGGCGTCCCCAACTTCATTGAGCACATCTCTATGCAGGACTTCATCCGCGCCAATGGTCTTTAGATGTTCGCTTTGTTCTGGTTTGCCTGTAAATGCGACGACTTGATAACCCAGATGTTTTAATAGGGCCACACTAATGCTGCCTACACCACCTGTTGCACCCGTCACGGCCACTGGGCCGTCCCCTGGGGTGGCGCCCATTTTTTCCAATTTCTGGATACACAGCGCCGCCGTTAAGCCTCCGGTACCGTAAATCATGGCTTCTTTGAGGCTTAAGGTATCTGGGCGTTTGACCGCCCAACTTGCCGGTATGGAAATCATTTGTCCTAAGCCCCCGGGTGTATTCATGCCCAGGTCATAACCAAACACCAGAACTTCATCCCCTGGTTTAAAGGTATTGGACTTATCGCTGATCACCCGGCCAGCAGCATCGATACCTGGGGTGTGGGGGTAGTTTCTGGTGATCCTTTTGTTTCCACTGGCCGATGCGGCATCTTTATAATTCAATGACGAATAGTGAACCTCGATAAGCAGTTCGTTATCCGGCAAATCCCCCAGGGAGCGGGTAACGATACGTTTAGTAAATTGATGATCTTGCGTCTGTTCAACGAGCAAGGCTTTAAACGTATTGGATTGAGACATAGTTATTTTCCTTAAAAAGTAAACCTAAGGGGCACTATATTCGGTAATGCATCTTAGTCTTTGATTACCCAGTTTCAGTGGCCACTATTTGACGACTAGAAAGGGTATGTTGACGTTGGCGACGTGTTTATGGCCATCGAAGGTGTAAGCAAACAAGCGGTATTCCCCTACTATTGTAGGGGCCATAAATTCAATTTCCACCTGAGTGTTTTGTTGTGTACTGCGTTTAATTGTCACAGGCAAGGCTGCTGGGGCGGCTTCAAAATGCCCACCCTGACTACGTTGACCCACTTCTTGCATCAATTCCCAGCGGGTGGTTAAGGGGTCAAGGTCTGGATCTTTGACCATGACTTTGGCCGTAGCCAGTTGGCCTGGCTTAAGCTTGACACTGTCTGCGGGTGTTTGCCCCTCTATGAAAATTGCGCTTGCCAACGGGGCGCGATTTTCGGGGTATTTTCCGGTCCAAATTTTGGTTAACTCATCAACCCGGGCATCGTGTTCACCGGCAACACTAAACATGCCATACCAGGTCGGGGTGCGCTCCTGCTTTTGCCCCCATAAAAATGCAAAGCCGCCAATAACCTGGCCAGTTGGATCGTTAATTATACTGCTCTGCATGCGCTGGGCCATGCCGGCCGCCTTAAGGGCGCTAGGTTCTTCTATTTCCCGCCCCCATTCGGTGCGGGCTACTTCCCAGTGGCCCTTGGGGCCAAACTCGGTGACCATAAAAGGTTTGTTGACGTTGGCCTTGTAGATGGCTTGTGGCAAGCTTGATAAATCTCCATATAACTGCACTGATATGATATCAATCTGTGGTGCACGTTTAAGCAAGGTGTGGATGGTATTTTTGTCAGCACCTGCCAGGGCAACGGTGACCGGATGATTAGGATCGTTTAGGTGAATATAGTCGCTGATATCTGCTAAGGCATCATAGACCTTGGGATTGGCTGATACGGATTGGCCTTTATCGTCAAATAACAGATTTGGCTCATTGGCGATGACCCACAGCAACACATTGGGGTGATTTTTGTATTTATCGATTATCCCGGTCATTGCTTGAAACTGGGCCGCTACGGCGGCGGTGTCATTATAATTGAAACCCTGTAATTCTTTACCGGTTGCCAGGCCAACTGCGACCATGATGTCCAGCTGGGCGGCTAAGACCAAGGCTTCATCCAGATGTCGCACGTCCCAGGTGCGAAAGGTGTTTCCCCCGGCGGTCTTGAGTGCCTTTATTCGCTCGCCATCCTGGTATCCCAGACCGACCCCGTTAATTTGATAAGGGGCACCGTTCACTGTGAGAACAAATTTGCCATTTTGCGTTGCGATCTTCACTGCCTTGGGCGTATCGAAATTATCTTCGGTAATGTTTGCCAGTGCGAAATGACAAACCAGGAGCAGAGCTAGGGTACTGACGGGTTTACTGATAATTTTAACGTTTAACAACATAGTATTTATAACCTTAGTCAAATAAACGAGGTGGGAGCAAAACGTATGTTCACTTTATCTGTGCTGCCGAATGTTGACAACAACGAGTACTGGAACAACGATAGTCATGTTATTAAGAGGGCCCAGATATATTGCAAAAAAAACAGCAAGTTGCCAGTATTGAAATAGGCCGCCAGTTAGCTTGTTCTCTGCCTTGTTTTCTACCATAAAAAAAACCGTCTCGGGAGACGGTTTTTGGTATTAACTCAATAATTTGTCAGGCCTTGCCGTGAATGTCGCGCATGGCACGACCGGACGGATCGGCATTACCTTTGAAGCTGGCATCCCATTCCAGGGCTTCAACGGTACTGCAGGCGATTGATTTACCACCGGGCACACATTTTGCTGCACTTTCCTGGGGGTAAAAGCTTTCAAATACAGTACGAAAGTAATAGCCTTCTTTGGTATCAGGCGTATTAATCGGGAAACGAAATGCTGCACTGGCCAGTTGTTGATCGCTGATATCCTGTGCTACTTTTTCTTTAATCGAGTCTATCCAAGAATAACCGACACCGTCACTAAACTGTTCTTTTTGACGCCATAAGACTTCTGCCGGCAAGTATTGGCCGTTATCAAACGCTTTGCGTAAAATCCATTTTTCCATCTTGCCGTCCAGACACATTTTGTCTTTAGGGTTGAGGCGCATGGCTACATCCAGGAACTCTTTGTCTAAAAAGGGCACCCTAGCTTCCACTCCCCAAGCCGCAGTTGATTTGTTGGCACGGGCACAATCAAACATGTGTAAACGCTCCAGTTTACGCACGGTTTCCTCATGGAATTCTTTGGCATTGGGCGCTTTGTGAAAGTACAGGTAACCGCCAAATATCTCATCCGCTCCTTCTCCGGATAACACCATTTTAATGCCCATGGCCTTAATCTTACGACTCATGAGGTACATAGGTGTCGCTGCGCGAATAGTGGTGACATCATAGGTTTCAAGGTGATAAATCACATCACGAATGGCGTCCAGACCTTCTTGCACAGTAAAGTGCACTTCGTGGTGCACAGTGCCAATCATGTCCGCGACTTTTTTAGCCGCGATTAAATCCGGTGCGCCCTCAAGGCCTACCGCAAAAGAGTGCAGGCGGGGCCACCAGGCTTCACTCTGATCGTTGTCTTCGACACGCTTGGCCACGTACTGGGCGGCGATTGCGGACACCAGGGAAGAATCCAGACCCCCGGAGAGCAAGACTCCATAAGGCACATCAGACATCAGATGTGATTTGACCGCTTTTTCAAAGGCCAATTTCAAGTCATTTAAATCGGTTTGATTGTCTTTGACGTTTTCGTAATCCATCCAGTCCCGTTGATAATATTTTTTCAACTCGCCGGTTTTACTCCATAAATAATGCCCTGGGGGGAATTCCTGTACCGTTTTACACACAGGTACCAGAGATTTCATCTCAGAGGCCACATAAAAATTACCGTGCTCGTCGTAGCCTGTGTATAGGGGAATAATACCCATATGGTCACGGGCTATCAGGTAAGCATCTTGCGCCTGATCATAGAGTATAAAAGCGAACATGCCCTGGAGTTGGTCGATAAAGTCGGGCCCATGCTGCTCATAGAGGGGTAAAATCACTTCACAGTCTGATTTGGTGCGAAAATCGTAAGGTTGGGCCAGGTTTTGTTCTAGGGCTTTGTGGTTGTAAATCTCGCCGTTGACAGCCAATACGTTATTATTATTTCGGCTTATGAGAGGTTGCGCACCTGTATCTACATCGACGATAGCCAAGCGCTCGTGACATAAAATAGCGTTATCATTATTCCAAATACCAGACCAGTCAGGGCCACGGTGACGTAACATTTTGGATAGTTCTAAGGATTGCGTTCTAAGTTCTGATACATCAGTTTTGATGTCCAGAATGCCGAAAATACCACACATAAAAAAGCTTCTCTTTTAATTTATTTATTACTAATTACATTAGTCAGAAGGCTTGGTAAATATAGACCAAGCATGAGCGCTGGGGAAAGTGGTAGTTCTTATCGTTATCTTTACTTTCTTGCGCCCTTGAATTTGCCAGTCTGAGAAAAAAATGCAAGGGGAAACTGTTATTTTTTTACACTTGTTAGCTATTAGATAGATTGAGGGCCGTTTTCGTTAATTAGTTGTTACTAACTTAGGGGGTTGATGGACAATAGCCGTTTGCATCTTGGGCTTAACAAACGGCTACCGGATAGGGGGTTAGTCAGCTTTACCTGGACGTTGGAATTCACTCTGCACATTCCACTTAGGCCAGGCCTGTGATTGGGCTAAATCGTAACCGACTTCGAACAACATTTGAGTATCTTGTTGTACACCGGAGAAATCCCAGTTTTCACGGAACTTGTCACAGACTTGGTGATAACAGCCGGTAACTATCACTTTTGCCCGTTTTCGATAGATTGCGGTTTGCTCGTCCAGTGGCTCACTGCCGCCTTTGGCATACAACGCCGGCACGCCCTGTTTGGCAAAACTAAAGTGATCTGAACGGTAGTAGGAGCCGGCTTGCGGACGATCTTCCATTTTTAATACTCGGCCCTGACGTTCGGCGGCTTTGGCTAAATAAATTTCTAGTTCGGATTTACCCATGCCCACAACCGATACGTCTTTGGTGCGGCCCAATACATTCATGGCATCCATATTGATATTAGCCACTGTTTTAGCTAGGGGGATCACCGGGTGACTGGCGTAGTATTGTGAGCCTAGCAGGCCTTGCTCTTCTGCGGTGACGATTAAGAACGTGACCGAGCGTTTTGGTGCGACCTTAAGTTCACTGAACGCTTTGGCGATGGCCAAAGCGGAGGCTGTGCCGGTCGCATTGTCATGGGCACCATTGTAAATTTGGTCACCGTCCTTGTTATGATCTTTACCCAAATGATCCCAGTGGGCGCTGTAGATAATATGCTCAGCCGGTGTTTTTGAACCGGGCAAGGTCGCTATCACATTATGACTAATGGATTTTTTCATACGGCTATTGATGGTCACCGAGGCATCGACGTTCAGTGCCTGATGATAAGGGCCTGCTAAAGCTTTGGTTTTTTCCTCAGCAAAATTCAAACCCGCAGAACTAAATACTTGTTTGGCCGCATCCGTAGATAGCCAGCCTTCAACCGCCACCCGGTCAGCATTGCCGTTAGGGCTGACCAGGCTGTATTGCGGACCACTCCAGCTGTTGGCTACCACTGACCAGCCGTATGATGCGGGTTTAGTTTCGTGAACTATTATGGCTGCCGCCGCGCCCTGGCGACTGGCTTCTTCATATTTGTAGGTCCAGCGACCATAATAGGTCATGGTTCTGCCTGCAAACTTGCCGCTTTTTGGATTTTCAAAACCAGGATCGTTGACCAGGATCAGCACGGTTTTACCTTTAACATCCAGGCCCTGGTAATCATTCCAGTTATACTCAGGTGCATTGACCCCGAAGCCGACAAATACCACTTCTGAATCCGTCAATTTAACCTGGCTTTGTTCGTGTTTGGTTGAGGCAATCATGCCAACTTTATAGTTAAAAGTGTCTTTACCTATGTTCATGGTCATATCAGGCGAAGCGGTCATTTCCAGCAATTCTACCGGTTGCAGATAACGGCCGTTGTTGCCTGGTTGATAACCGAGCTTTTTAAATTCAGCAGTCAGGTAATCCAGGGTTTTCTGCTCACCCAAAGTCGTTGGCAAGCGTCCTTCAAATTCGTCAGAAGCCAGTATTTTGGTGTGCTGCTTCAAGGTACCCTCATCGATATTCTGGTATGCCTCAAGAAAATTAGCTTGTTGGGTGTCCCGGTTGCCAGTGGCACCACAGGCCAATAACCCAGTGACCAGTAACGCCAGTGTCCCCAATTGAATTTTTTGCATATTGATTTTTACCTAATTTGGATTTCCCCCAGTATACTGCCATTTTAAGGGTTATCACCACCGGATATTGTTCACCTATTTATGTCTTTAATTTGGAATAAACCTTTTATTGAACAACAAAAATGTTTGCCGTTATTCCATCTGGAACAGCAATTTCACTTATCAACGTTTGACCAGTGGCCAAACGCCCAGGGGCTAAATCAGCTTAAATTAGCACTGGACGGGCCGGGTGGCCCGGACTTCATCTGCCAGCAGGCACTGGGGCCTAGTGAAAGCTATTATGAACAAATCATCTTCCAACAGGGGCATATCCCAACTCGCCCAGATAATTGGCATGATCTGTTTAATGCCCTGGTATGGTTGCAGTATCCCCAAACCAAAAGCTTGCTTAATCGTATGCATGTTGAAGATATAACGGAGTTTGGTGTGTCACCCCGATCCAGTAGACGTAATCACTTGACCCATTTCGATGAATGTGGGGTGGTATTGGCTTATACCTCTAACCGGGGGAGTCAAATCGGCGATCATGAGATCACTGAGGCATTGACCCAACATCAATGGCAGCGGGCCTTTATTGAGCATAGGGCCTGCTGGGGCACAGATATACATGCGCTGATGTTCGGGCATGCCAATTATGAAATGATGCTACACCCCTTTATCGGTTTAACCGGTAAATGGTTGGCCATAGAAGTGGGGGCAGACTTTGCAGGCCAGTCCTTGGCGCAACGCCAGCAAGAGGTGGATAAAAAACTAGTGGAGAAAATAACCCATGAACAATTCTTTTCTCAGCATAAACCCCTTCTTCCTTTGCCACTTTTAGGTGTGCCGGGCTGGAGTGAAGCTAATCTGGATCCTGGTTTTTATGACAATGCCGATTACTTTCGACCAAAACGTGGGGACAGCGTTTAAAATAGTAGCACCAAAACCCAAATCAATATTATCAAGCACGGGGGAATAAAGGCTATGTAGTACGCCGTGATAGCAGATATACGAGTCCATTGGTTAATACCAATGGCGAGCAAGGTAAGTGTCCATAAACCTTCGAGCTTGATGGCACTGCAAAGGGCAAACCATTTAGAGCTTATGTCGATAGCAAAAATATAGGAAAACGCCGTAGGGGAAATGTCGCTCAGCAGCAACCGTGGGCTATCCGTCAAGGATAAAAGCAGCAAGCTTAACAGGGATGCCAGTACAGTGGGCAATAGGGCCCACCATACCAAGCCGTACCAGTCGCTAAAACTCAACACATTCAATTCATCTATTTTGCTGGCAAAATTTAGATAAGCGGCCACCAAGGCCACCTCAATAATTGCCAATAAGGCGGGGCTCAGTAACGTGCCCACCCAGCCTCTTGCCGCTTCTAATGAAACACTGATTACGCGCTGTTCAGCCGGACTGACCGTGGCGAATTGCAGGTCTATAATGGTGTCTTTGTACCACTGGAAATCCACTAGCTCAAAATAGTAATAAATCGGTGCCACAATGGCCGCTATCACCAGCAAAAATGGTAGCCAGGACCAATTGTTGGTGGTTGCTAATCTGGAGAAAACCCGACTAGGGCGAAAAAATACGTTTACACAGGCCTGCAAAGGATTGTTTATCTGCTGCATGGGTTTTTATCCGAGCATGGGGTTTAAACTAGCAATTGACTGATTTTAAAGCCTATTGTTACATATTTTTGCGCCTAATTTGCTGTAATATGTTTCCCTTCAGCAGAACTTATATTAGCTGGGCTGAATACTGATAGGAAAGGGAATGATAACGATAAAACAGTTAAGCAAAAAATTTGCCGTGCAAAATCCGAAAAAACTCAGTGAGCTGGAAAAACAAGATCCTCGTTTAAAAGGGCGTTTTTTTCATTCAGTATTGGATGTGTCTTTTACCTGCTATGAAGGACAGGTGCTAGCGTTACTGGGACCCAATGGGGCGGGTAAAACGACTACCTTACGTATGTTGTCCACCGCTCTTAAGCCAAATGCAGGCTGCGTCGAAATCAACGGTATAGATGTGCTGAAAGATCCCCTGCTTGCCCGTAAAACAATTGGTTTTTTATCTGGCACTACCGGTTTATACGGGCGTTTGAGCGGGCGCGAAAATATTGCCTATTTTGGCCAGTTACACGCTATGCCCAAAAAACAAATTGAGCAGCGCATAACTGAACTGGCGGATTTATTAGACATGCACAGTTTTTTGGACAGGCGTTGTGAAACCTACTCCACGGGCATGAAACAAAAGGTCTCGATTGCCAGAGCGGTAGTGCATCAACCCCAGGTAGTGATCCTTGACGAACCCACGACCGGCCTGGATATTATGGCCACGCAGACGGTACTGACGTTTATTCGTGGCTTGCAGCGCCAGGGAATACCGGTGATTTTTTCAACCCACCATCTGGATGAAGTCGACGAGCTATGCGATGCAGTAGTGGTCATAGATCAAGGGGTCAGTAAGTTTGCCGGTACCTTGGGTGATTTTAAATCCCTGGCTGATGGCTCTTTACACCAGGCATTTTTAACCAGTATTCAGTAAGGACAGGTATATGTGGCTTGTATTTTTAAAAGAATTAACAGAATTGCTCAGAGACAGAAAAACCCTGTTTTTCATGATCGCCTTGCCCATTCTTATCTTTCCCCTAATTTTTGGTGGTATGGCTTATTTTACCAGTCAAGCAATGGATAAAGCCCAAAGCAAGGTCTTGAAATATGCCCTGGTTGGCGGCGAGCATGCGCCTCAGTTGGCGGCTAAATTTGCAGAGTCAGAGCAATTTGGCCAAGTGCAGTTAACACAAAACACCGATTATGCGGCGCAAATCAGCGCCCAAGTCGTGGACTTTATATTGGTTATCCCCTCTACGTACTCAGCAGATGTGCTTAATCATGGCCAAATCAGGATTCAGTTATATTTAAATGATGCCGGTTTGAATCTGGTATATGACAGAGTGAATGCCTTGGTAAAACAACAATCAGACCTTTTCCAGCTCGCTGCTTTTTTCGCGTTGGGGCTCAATGAAAAGCAGCACCAGGGGTTGTTGCAACCCATAGTGTTAGAAAAAGTCGATACCGCAGATGAGCGAGAAAACTGGGGCGAGAAAATCGGTGGCATGTTGCCCTATTTGCTGTTTATTTTGTGTTTCCAGGGAGCGATGTTCCCGGCAACGGACATAGGCGCCGGAGAAAAAGAGCGGGGCACCCTGGAGACCCTGTTAATTTCGCCCATCGAGCGTAACAAAATAGTACTGGGCAAGTTTTTCACTATCGCTTTTGCCGGGGTTATGACCGCCCTTATTACTGTGGCGAGTATGGCGGTGTGGGGGTTGGTATTAAGTCAGGGATTTGCCCTGCAGTTTGTGGCTGATTTTATGGGCCAAATCGGAGTACTGGATTTTGTCCTGATGTTTTTAATGTTGATACCCGTGGTGGCGATTTTTGCGGCAGTGTTACTGAGTATCTCAATATATGCACGCAGCTTCAAAGAAGCGCAAAGTTACATGGGACCATTGGTGATTGTGGTCATCATTCCTGTGATCATTGCCCTTATGCCAGGGGTAGAGCTCAAAGGGGGCTGGGCCTGGGTACCCTTGACTAATGTGGCACTGGCCATGAAAGAATTGGTTAAGGGCACCATGGATTATTACCAGCTGATTGGGATCTTCGGTTCAACAGCGCTTATTGCCGGTCTGTTATTGGGGTTTTGTGTGTACTGGTTTAATCAGGAAAAAGTGCTGTTTAGATAACCCACAATTTTCAGTGTATAAGCTGGCTGTAAAATCGGGTAGAGGGATATGACGACCTGCGCAGCTTTTTTAATAAAAGCCCAGCCGCACCCCAAGGTAAAACCTATACGCCGGTTACGCCCATTTTTGCTATAGCGTTGTTAATGGCTGTAGCCATTACCTGGTACAGCTTGTTTTCGATACTATCGATGCGCACGGTTGAGCTATTTATGGCTATCACCATGACCATTTTGGCAGTGCAATAACTGCGAGACATAAACAGTTTCTCCAACCCGTTTATTACCTATGATCTACTGGTCATGAAAGTAGTGCGCTACGCCTACGCCTACCCATTTGCCCAAGCGTACGCTGGCCTTGGCATGATAGCCGGGATCAAAGCCTGGTTGGTGGCACCCGTATCACTGTTTATTGGTACTGTAGGCGCGATATCGGTTATCAAAGCGTTGTATATCGATAAACGGGAACTAAAGTGCGCTTGTGCCGGGGGCGATACCGAAGTGCCTGTAGGCTTTGTGTCACTGACCGAAAACTTTTTTATGATCGCCGCCGGTAATTGGATGCTGGCTAAGTAAACACGGTAAGTAGCCTGGCTTTCAGGTTGCAATCCTCGACAACGGGCTGACTACTGAATTGCCACCACGTTGCAATATATGGGTATAAATTTGCGTGGTACGCAAGTCGGCATGACCGAGTTGATCTTGCACGGTACGAATATCAGCGCCGGATTGGAGTAAATGGGTGGCAAATGAATGACGCAGTGTATGGGGGCTAACTCGTTTTTCGATATTAGCCAACTTAGCGGCTAAAGCAATACTGCGCTGAATTTGCTTTTCGTTAATATGATGACGGCGGTAAAACTGGGTTTCTGGATCAATACTGAGGTTTGCAGCGGGAAACAGATATTGCCAGCTAACGTTTTTGTTAGCCCCTTGATATTTTAACCGCAAAGCATGTGGCATCCAAACGCCTGCGAACCTATTATCTTGCAAATCCAGCGCTAAATATTGTTTCACCCTGGTTACTTGCCTGTGTAACGCAATGGTCAACTCGGTTGCTAACGTCACTACACGGTGTTTCCCGCAGGGCAATCGCATTAAAATATTTGTAGCAGTTTCAGCAAGTAATCATTATCCCAACCTGCCATTTGCCGCTTAATTTTAATACCTACCTTATTATCCTTATCTGACGTTAATAAATTCAAAGATATGTGGCGTAATATTGCCATGTTTTGATCTGCATATCCTTGACGAATTCGACAATGATCCTCGTCAAATGCCATATCTAATCTCCAGTGAAGATTATTCTCTACCCCCCAATGAGCACGTACATAGTGAGCAAATTTCTCTGCATCGTTATGCTTAACGCTACTAATAAAGTATCGCGTTTCTTCTGACCATTCGTTCGCAAGAAACCTTCTTGATTTAACGCTAACAATACTGGCAAGGTGTGGGTGAGTATGATGCTCAGTAAGCCAGTCAATTCGGTTGCAGGAAGTCACTGTTCTTTCTTCAATACGGCCATGCCCTGAATCAATACTCTTATAAGTATTTAACATGCCCTCATAACTTTTAGGGGTATTTTCAAAGAATAAAATCACATCATCATGTAGGGTGCTTTGATTTCCTTTCAGTGCGGTTAAATAATCAGCGCCTTTACTCACGATCAGTTCAGCCGATTTCTTTTGTGTGTTTAATGCATCGGTTGTGATGATACTGCCTGTGATGTCTAAGTTTTTGAGTAGGGAAGGTAAGGCGGTTATTTCATTCGATTTTTCATCAACTTTCACTTGTCCAAGTGCCAGCTGATTATCATGTGACCATGCGCTAACCATATAAATAGCTGATTTATTAGATGACTTATCATGAGAGCGTCGAAGGCATTTACCGTCAATAGCGATCACATCCCCCGTGACATTTTTTACTATCTCTTTGATCCAGCTAGAAAAACAGGTTTGAAATTGCTCAGGATCAATTAAGGAAAAAATACGCCCCAAAGTATCATGAGACGGAATACCATTTTCTAGGGATAAATATTGTTCAAACCACGTGCGTTTAATGTTGGCAAATTTTTCAATGGCAACCCAGCCATCACAGCCACAGATAACGGCACATAGGGTAATAAAAAAGATATCATCTAATTTATGTAATTGTTTTCTTAGAAGACGAGGATCTTCGATGTCTTTGAAATGTTCGATAAGTGTGGGCTTGTATTTGGTCATATTACGTCGCGTAAAGCGAAGTAATAGATCAAATTAGGGGATCTGTGTCAAGCCATTTTTAATGCGATTGCCCTAGTGTTTCCCGCCCTTACCATTCCAGATCCGCAAGCAATGATAGTCAAAATCAATATCTTTCACCCTCAATCGTGTTGCTTCCATCAAGCGTAGCCCACTGCCATAAAGCAGACTAACCGCTAGATGATAGTTACCAGGGGTTTTTGCCAGCAATCGTTTTACTTCATCCACAGTTAATACCACAGGCAACTTCTGTTGACGTTGGCTGCGCACAAAATTCAATTTCAAATCCAGCGGACGTGCAATAATAGTCTTATATAAAAAGCTCAAAGCATTAAGTGCACTAGCCTGGGTTTGGGCTGCGACATGCCTTTTACTCACCAGATAATTTAAAAATGATTCAACATCCTGATCACTGAGCTGAGCCGGATGTTGGTTATGATGAAAGTGAATGTAAAACTTTATCCAATGCAAGTAAGTTTCAATGGTGCGCTTGGCATAGCGCTTTTGCTGCATAGTTTCGATAATATGTTGTAAAAAAGGTGAAGTTGACATGGTCAATCCCAATAAATAATTACACTGTATGTATAGCCAGTGGTTGTGGGTTTGTCCAATAACAGCAGATCGGGTACAGTTTAGGGTAATCTTACAAGTGTATTTTGCAAAAAGTTGAAAAAAACCATATAAAAGAGAAACATGAGAGCGGTGTAAAAATCTGCTCAAGATTATATTGGACAAAATGGCGTGTTTAAACACCCCGTTTTGTCGTTAACTAAATTGTTAGGCTACTCAAAAATTTCTTTAACCGACTAAGCATATAAGAGGTATCAATTGCTTAAATTAAAGCCCCATCGATATTTTCAACTTTTCGGCCTTTACGGTGTTCTGTTTTTAATTCCTATTTTACAACAGCAAATAAATGATCTGTCAGGATTAGAAGAAGATTATAAAAGAAAACAAAATGAGGCTGTAATCCAACATATGTATTACGATGTTAAGCAGTTAGTTTGCAAACAGCTTGGGCAGCAGGCTACTACCCATGATTGCAAAAAAGGTATATATCAGGATATGCAGTTGAGTTTTGCGATAGAAAGCGAAAAAGAAGCAGCAGAAGACAAGGCAGAACTTTTAAATAAATACTGGTTCATATATTACTTTATTGCAATCGTTGGGTTAATTGGTAACTACCTCGAATACAGAAAAGAAAATATAGATTCTGTAGCGTCGTCTCAATCGTAGCCTAACAAACTGTTCAAACGGGACTGCTAAAGTTTGGCTCGGTTCCGCTTCGCTTCACATTTTAGCCAAACATTATCAGCCCCTTAACAGGGCGTTAGGCGCAAACAGAGCACCAAGGAATGAAAAGATGACCGTGGAGTTGCCAAAACTAAAAGTAGAAGGTCGAGCTTCAAATACCGATCCGGAAGATTTTACGAGAGACGGACAAATTTATCGGCGCAACGTATTGGTTAGCGCCTCCCTAGCATTTCTTCTCGTTATGTCGGTATCCATGGAGCCCGAAATACTCGGAATAAAAATTTCCTCAATTACTTTGTGGGCATGTATGGCAGTGGCACACATTTACCAGTTCACTATGTGGCGGCTTACGTCTCCCATAGAAATGGATACAGAAAAGCACTTTTTTAATTTTCGTGGGTTATGGCGACAGGCAACTGGTGTAGGCACAAAGGAATTTCCGGGGAAAACCAAAGCACAAGTATTAATGCTACGAGCACTTCCAATTTGGGCTTTCATATTAGGCCTCGTCTGCATTCTGGTGGGGGTGAAAGATGTGTTGTACGTGTAAGCGCCTAACAAGGCCAATGCACATGGAAAAATTTAACCTACGCTCCTTCGTCGCTACGGCTAAATTTCCCAGTGATTGGCGACGTTATGTTTTTAAGTGGGGAGGAAGATTGAAATTAACTGAATGTCCAAAATGCAAAGAGCCGCAAAAACTTTCGACGCTTTTACTTATCAACAATATGACGAACAAAAAATGCCATAAATGTGAATGTGTTTTGAATTATGATTCAGGAAAGTCTGCGCTGTTACTGGTATCGATTATATTTCCGGTTTTCATACTTGAGCAATTTAAAGATTATCTAGGCGATTGGTATATTGCTCTACTAGTAATTGGTTTTTTTATAGGCATATACTCTTACGTAACAAAAATTCCGTTGGTACAGAAAAACAAAACATAACAAAAACATCATGGTGGGAATTTTACTCGCTGAACAGCGCTCCCAAAATCCCCATATATTAAGCGTTAGTGCGTCAAGGAAGCTTGATGCATCTTGCAGGGTGTAAGTCCCTGTCGGGTAAGGTTTAGCCAGCCACCCGTATCGAGTCTTGCGCATTGCGCGGAGTCTGAGCAAAGGAAGTGCTTTGCTGTGTGAGGACACAATCAGATGAACAACCAATGTGAAGCGTAGACAGAGAATTATATAGGCCATAGGGAATACGTGTTCCTGAAGTGCTGGTATCGCTGGGATAATAAATAAAGTCCTGACTGACGAGGCTTGTAACGCCGTCGAAGTCCACGCAAAGCAACCATTATTCAAGATATTTGAAGCGGCAAGGTTGTGGCGAGTCAGTCCAGTTATCAAGCCGTGGCATGTATAAAGAGATGCATCAGGAACTTGAGAGAGCCAAAGGTGTTCCATAAGGAAATGGTAGGGTAGCTAAGCCACAAGCGAGGCCAACGATGACCCTTCGGCAGTCAGATCAGCCCGTAGTAGTCTGAGCAGGGGAAAGCCTTGTACATGGCGAAGGAGCTGACAGTTATATCAGGTGTTTAGCAGACACATAGGCCGGACAAAGTAGGGCTGGAACCACTATGACAACCGAACTAAACGCCATCACATTTAAATCACAAACCCATCCCCGCCACAGATTTCAGAGCCTATATGGATTGCTAGGTGACGATTTACTGTATCAAAGCTGGGAGCAACTGAATAAACGAGCCGCGCCAGGTGTTGATGGCATTACAGTGCCAACATACCAGCAGTCGCTTGTGGAAAACCTCACACGTTTACGTGTTGCACTGACAACCAAGTGTTATCGTGCGAATGACATTAAACGTGTCTTCATCCCAAAAAGTAATGGCAAGCAACGCCCATTAGGACTTCCAACGGTTGATGACAAGCTTGTGCAGCAAAGCGTAAGCCAGATACTGCAAAGTATCTGGGAAGCGGATTTCTTGCCAAACAGCTATGGATACCGACCGCAGAAAAGTGCTCATCAAGCGGTACACAGCTTGGCGTTAAATCTCCAGTTTAAAGGCTACGGTTATATTGTAGAGGCGGATATTAAAGGCTTCTTCGATAACATTGACCATGACTGGCTGATGATGATGCTCAAGCAGCGCATTGACGATAAAGCACTATTGAGCCTGATTGGACAATGGTTAAAAGCACGGATAAAAGCCCCCGATGGGACATACATCAAACCCCAACGTGGCTCACCTCAGGGCGGTATCATTAGCCCAGTGTTGGCTAATATCTATCTGCATTATGCATTGGATCTATGGTTTGAGAAGAAAGTAAAACCTCGCATGCGAGGCAGAGCCATGCTGATCCGCTACGCGGATGATTTTGTGTGCGCGTTTCAATATGCCAATGATGCAGAGCGATTTTACCGAGTGCTACCAAAACGGCTAAAGAAGTTCAAACTTGATACCGCGGCGGAAAAGACCAGTCTATTAAGATTTAGTCGATTCCAACCAAGTAGTAAGCGGCAGTTTGTCTTCTTGGGCTTTGCATTTTACTGGGGAGTGGATGTAAATGGTAAACCAAGACTACGGCGACGAACTGCAAGCAAAAAGCAGCAAACCAGCCTTAGCGAATTTTACCAGTTCATCAAATCCAAACGCTCGCAAAAGCTAGCGATGTGGTTGCCTCAATTAAAACGTAAACTGACAGGGTTTAGAAATTACTTCGGTCTGCCTGACAATAGCCGCAGTGTGAGCAAGTTGTACAACTATGTATTGCATAGTCTGTACAAATGGCTGAACAGACGCAGTGGTCGTCGGAGTTACAACTGGAGTAATTTTAAGAAGATGCTAGAGTATTTCCAAATACAGAAGCTACGAGTTAGCAAAAGAGTGATCAATGTTGACTGGTACTAAGATGGGCGTGATTTACACGCGTGAACATATAACTGAAGAGCCGGATGCGGTAATTCCGCACGTCCGGATCTGTGTGGGGTCGGCTCAGTAATGGGCCGCTCTACCACGATTAGCTAAATGAAATAATCTAGCTTTGAGTATTAAAAAGGAAGAAAAATGAAATATGCAGTTTTAATTTTAGCTTTATTTTCAATCAGTTCATCGGCGAACAAATTGGATAATTTTGTCAGCTCAATTCAAGGCGGAAATTTTACATTGTCTGATATTAAAGCATTACACGATTTAGAGTCTTCAGGGCAACAAATCGGTTATGGTTTATGTGTTGCAGCAGGGAAAAGCCCCACAGTCGAATGCGCTAAAAATGGTAGCATTGGTTATGGATTATGCGTAATTGCAGGTAATTCACCTACTGTGGAATGCAAGGTAAATGGAACTATTGGGTATGGGATGTGTGTACTATCAGGTAAATCCCCCACAGTTGAGTGTAAGAATAACCAGTAATTAGCTATAACAAGTTGCTTAAACGGAAAAATAACAGTTGGCCATCGCTTCGCGATTATAGCCAACCATTATTTCCCGCTTAGCAAGGCGTTATAAGGCGTAAACAAGTATGGATAAACAGTCTAGGATGGAGCTTCGAAGAAAGGCTGGTTATAGAGACTTACCTAAACCTCAAGTGAGTTATCAGGGGCCAGAGTATTCAATGTCTTTTGCTTGTTGTGACTGCAAAACGTCAAATATGCGCCAATTCAATCTTGCTCCATGTGATTACCCTAGAACTATTGAGTGTCCTGTTTGCAAAGGTGTTGCCGTTAACTTGGGTCGTCACTTCAAACCGCCTAAAAAATCTGATGCGGCTCAATGGAAAAAGGTAGAGTATTTAATTGAGCATGGTTTTATATTTCAAAAAATTCGTACAATTAAAAATAGCTATGACAGCGTGCCTTATCCTGAAAGTTTAGCTCAAGCTAAAGAATTTGTAGTCAAGTATCAAAAGTATGCGGTGGAACCGCCTTATAACAAGTCATTAAAGCAGGACTAAAAACAGCGGGCTGTTCGCTTCGCTCCATTTTAGCCCACTATTTTTAGCCTCTTAATGAGGCGTTAGTGCGTCAAGGAAGCTTGATGCATCTTGCAGGGTGTAAGTCCCTGTCGGGTAAGGTTTAGCCAGCCACCCGTATCGAGTCTTGCGCATTGCGCGGAGTCTGAGCAAAGGAAGTGCTTTGCTGTGTGAGGACACAATCAGATGAACAACCAATGTGAAGCGTAGACAGAGAATTATATAGGCCATAGGGAATACGTGTTCCTGAAGTGCTGGTATCGCTGGGATAATAAATAAAGTCCTGACTGACGAGGCTTGTAACGCCGTCGAAGTCCACGCAAAGCAACCATTATTCAAGATATTTGAAGCGGCAAGGTTGTGGCGAGTCAGTCCAGTTATCAAGCCGTGGCATGTATAAAGAGATGCATCAGGAACTTGAGAGAGCCAAAGGTGTTCCATAAGGAAATGGTAGGGTAGCTAAGCCACAAGCGAGGCCAACGATGACCCTTCGGCAGTCAGATCAGCCCGTAGTAGTCTGAGCAGGGGAAAGCCTTGTACATGGCGAAGGAGCTGACAGTTATATCAGGTGTTTAGCAGACACATAGGCCGGACAAAGTAGGGCTGGAACCACTATGACAACCGAACTAAACGCCATCACATTTAAATCACAAACCCATCCCCGCCACAGATTTCAGAGCCTATATGGATTGCTAGGTGACGATTTACTGTATCAAAGCTGGGAGCAACTGAATAAACGAGCCGCGCCAGGTGTTGATGGCATTACAGTGCCAACATACCAGCAGTCGCTTGTGGAAAACCTCACACGTTTACGTGTTGCACTGACAACCAAGTGTTATCGTGCGAATGACATTAAACGTGTCTTCATCCCAAAAAGTAATGGCAAGCAACGCCCATTAGGACTTCCAACGGTTGATGACAAGCTTGTGCAGCAAAGCGTAAGCCAGATACTGCAAAGTATCTGGGAAGCGGATTTCTTGCCAAACAGCTATGGATACCGACCGCAGAAAAGTGCTCATCAAGCGGTACACAGCTTGGCGTTAAATCTCCAGTTTAAAGGCTACGGTTATATTGTAGAGGCGGATATTAAAGGCTTCTTCGATAACATTGACCATGACTGGCTGATGATGATGCTCAAGCAGCGCATTGACGATAAAGCACTATTGAGCCTGATTGGACAATGGTTAAAAGCACGGATAAAAGCCCCCGATGGGACATACATCAAACCCCAACGTGGCTCACCTCAGGGCGGTATCATTAGCCCAGTGTTGGCTAATATCTATCTGCATTATGCATTGGATCTATGGTTTGAGAAGAAAGTAAAACCTCGCATGCGAGGCAGAGCCATGCTGATCCGCTACGCGGATGATTTTGTGTGCGCGTTTCAATATGCCAATGATGCAGAGCGATTTTACCGAGTGCTACCAAAACGGCTAAAGAAGTTCAAACTTGATACCGCGGCGGAAAAGACCAGTCTATTAAGATTTAGTCGATTCCAACCAAGTAGTAAGCGGCAGTTTGTCTTCTTGGGCTTTGCATTTTACTGGGGAGTGGATGTAAATGGTAAACCAAGACTACGGCGACGAACTGCAAGCAAAAAGCAGCAAACCAGCCTTAGCGAATTTTACCAGTTCATCAAATCCAAACGCTCGCAAAAGCTAGCGATGTGGTTGCCTCAATTAAAACGTAAACTGACAGGGTTTAGAAATTACTTCGGTCTGCCTGACAATAGCCGCAGTGTGAGCAAGTTGTACAACTATGTATTGCATAGTCTGTACAAATGGCTGAACAGACGCAGTGGTCGTCGGAGTTACAACTGGAGTAATTTTAAGAAGATGCTAGAGTATTTCCAAATACAGAAGCTACGAGTTAGCAAAAGAGTGATCAATGTTGACTGGTACTAAGATGGGCGTGATTTACACGCGTGAACATATAACTGAAGAGCCGGATGCGGTAATTCCGCACGTCCGGATCTGTGTGGGGTCGGCTCAGTAATGGGCCGCTCTACCACGATTATGCCATTGGAGTTTGCATTAAAATTATGAGGTTTCGGTTCAAAAAGTTAAAAACTGTAGCCTACTTTTTATTAGCATCTTGTATGTTTTTTATTTATTGGATTGTCAGCTCTATAAATACTGGGGAAATTAGTCTCCGAGGTAGCTTTTATAATTTAAATGATTCACCTGGTGGTTTTTGGTTTTCCATCACTGTTTGTGGCTTATTAGCTTTAATCAGTTTTGGTGTCATATTCTTAAAAAACGATGAGTAGAATAGCTGGCATATAACAAGCTGTTCAAGCGGGACAAATAACAGTTGGCTAGTTTCGCTCCGCTTCACATTTTAGCCAACTGCAATTTGCCCCTTAACAGGGCGTTAGTGCGTCAAGGAAGCTTGATGCATCTTGCAGGGTGTAAGTCCCTGTCGGGTAAGGTTTAGCCAGCCACCCGTATCGAGTCTTGCGCATTGCGCGGAGTCTGAGCAAAGGAAGTGCTTTGCTGTGTGAGGACACAATCAGATGAACAACCAATGTGAAGCGTAGACAGAGAATTATATAGGCCATAGGGAATACGTGTTCCTGAAGTGCTGGTATCGCTGGGATAATAAATAAAGTCCTGACTGACGAGGCTTGTAACGCCGTCGAAGTCCACGCAAAGCAACCATTATTCAAGATATTTGAAGCGGCAAGGTTGTGGCGAGTCAGTCCAGTTATCAAGCCGTGGCATGTATAAAGAGATGCATCAGGAACTTGAGAGAGCCAAAGGTGTTCCATAAGGAAATGGTAGGGTAGCTAAGCCACAAGCGAGGCCAACGATGACCCTTCGGCAGTCAGATCAGCCCGTAGTAGTCTGAGCAGGGGAAAGCCTTGTACATGGCGAAGGAGCTGACAGTTATATCAGGTGTTTAGCAGACACATAGGCCGGACAAAGTAGGGCTGGAACCACTATGACAACCGAACTAAACGCCATCACATTTAAATCACAAACCCATCCCCGCCACAGATTTCAGAGCCTATATGGATTGCTAGGTGACGATTTACTGTATCAAAGCTGGGAGCAACTGAATAAACGAGCCGCGCCAGGTGTTGATGGCATTACAGTGCCAACATACCAGCAGTCGCTTGTGGAAAACCTCACACGTTTACGTGTTGCACTGACAACCAAGTGTTATCGTGCGAATGACATTAAACGTGTCTTCATCCCAAAAAGTAATGGCAAGCAACGCCCATTAGGACTTCCAACGGTTGATGACAAGCTTGTGCAGCAAAGCGTAAGCCAGATACTGCAAAGTATCTGGGAAGCGGATTTCTTGCCAAACAGCTATGGATACCGACCGCAGAAAAGTGCTCATCAAGCGGTACACAGCTTGGCGTTAAATCTCCAGTTTAAAGGCTACGGTTATATTGTAGAGGCGGATATTAAAGGCTTCTTCGATAACATTGACCATGACTGGCTGATGATGATGCTCAAGCAGCGCATTGACGATAAAGCACTATTGAGCCTGATTGGACAATGGTTAAAAGCACGGATAAAAGCCCCCGATGGGACATACATCAAACCCCAACGTGGCTCACCTCAGGGCGGTATCATTAGCCCAGTGTTGGCTAATATCTATCTGCATTATGCATTGGATCTATGGTTTGAGAAGAAAGTAAAACCTCGCATGCGAGGCAGAGCCATGCTGATCCGCTACGCGGATGATTTTGTGTGCGCGTTTCAATATGCCAATGATGCAGAGCGATTTTACCGAGTGCTACCAAAACGGCTAAAGAAGTTCAAACTTGATACCGCGGCGGAAAAGACCAGTCTATTAAGATTTAGTCGATTCCAACCAAGTAGTAAGCGGCAGTTTGTCTTCTTGGGCTTTGCATTTTACTGGGGAGTGGATGTAAATGGTAAACCAAGACTACGGCGACGAACTGCAAGCAAAAAGCAGCAAACCAGCCTTAGCGAATTTTACCAGTTCATCAAATCCAAACGCTCGCAAAAGCTAGCGATGTGGTTGCCTCAATTAAAACGTAAACTGACAGGGTTTAGAAATTACTTCGGTCTGCCTGACAATAGCCGCAGTGTGAGCAAGTTGTACAACTATGTATTGCATAGTCTGTACAAATGGCTGAACAGACGCAGTGGTCGTCGGAGTTACAACTGGAGTAATTTTAAGAAGATGCTAGAGTATTTCCAAATACAGAAGCTACGAGTTAGCAAAAGAGTGATCAATGTTGACTGGTACTAAGATGGGCGTGATTTACACGCGTGAACATATAACTGAAGAGCCGGATGCGGTAATTCCGCACGTCCGGATCTGTGTGGGGTCGGCTCAGTAATGGGCCGCTCTACCACGATTACATACTTGAGGGCACCAGCATCTTAATTAGGGCAATAAAGAGTCAATTAAATCTAAAGCCATATTTCTACTCACAATCAGCTAGGGTTGGTGCTTTTGGTTGTTTTTTGGGTTTTATTTTTGCCTATAACTTGTGTTTTGTTATTGCTTCTCATTTTGGAATTGACTCTGATGTCCCTTTAATAAGCTATGATAATTTTCTGGTTATGACTGTTTTCGCTTTATGCTTTTTCACACTGTTATTTTCTCTATATATATTCTGTCTTTTGTCAGGTGCCGTTTATTTTGGTATTAAGCTAAAAAAAGGGCACTTGAGTAAGCAAGAGTTTATAAATATTGTGTTCAAAGGTGTCTATCCTCAGCGGTGGCAAAAAGGGTTGTAATTGTATGTATAACAAATTTATCAAACATCATTACGGCCAAAAAACGGCCTCCACTGGACGCGCAAAACACGCGCGCCGTTTATAAAAAGCGTTAGGTTTCAAGGAGGATGTAATGTCTAGTAAAGTTTTTTTAACTATTTTGGAACGAGATTTTTTTTACAAGTCCATGTTTAAGTGCTTTATTGTGGCGATGACAATTTTGCTAATAGCGTTATCGCAATCCATCAATGTTATTTTGCCTATCGAAACAGAAGCTTATAAGTTGAAATTTGAAGTTCAAAGCGAGCTGCAGAAAGAATTCTCATCTTTCAATGAAATTGAATGCAAGTTAAAAATGGAAAAGTATAAAGAATGTAAATTAGCGAAATTCCAAAAATTATCTGCAGAACAAGGCACTGCTTTAATAGATATGATTAGATTACTAACTTTTTATCCTGGGTTAGTCTTTTTATTATTTTCTGCGTTGGGATTTTCAGTATGTTTTTACAGAAAATATATGGTAAATGAAACCTAACAATAACATCATTTCGCTCGCAAGCTCGCTGGGACAATTACTCACTGGCTTGCGCTTCGCCCAGTATAGCCAGCAAGTAATTGCCCCATATGTTAAGCGTTAGGAGGCACTTGTGTCGAAGGAAATTGATGACCTCTTGAACGGAAAAATAAGAAGCCCTAGTTTGGATGACAAACTATTTGTTGAGGCAGAAGATTGGTGGATGAATGCATGTTTGAACTGGTATCACGATCCAACCGAGCTGTATATCGTCGGGTATAAAGAAGCCGCTGACTCGCTCGTGGATTCAATTGCCAACCGAAAAGGAAGTGCTGATTCACTAATTTTTCCGATTGTTTTTTTGTATCGGCATTATGTTGAAATTAGGCTTAAATCATTGCTCCATGATGGGAATCGGCTGTTAGATAGAGAGCTTAAGCAAAAGTCAGAACATCAGCTATCGAAATTGTGGCCAAAAGTGCGAAACATACTAGTTGAACTTTGGCCAAATGAAGAAGGTGAAGATCTTAAGGCAATGGATTCATTAATTGCACAATTTGAAGAAGTTGATCCCCGATCTACAACCTTCAGATACCCTAAAGATTTCGACGGTAACAATTCATTAAAATTAGATGTTCCAAGGGTGAATTTGCGCAATCTAGCTGAAGTAGTTGGAGCAATGTCTATTATTTTGGAGGGTTCAGCAGGTGCAATTTCAGAGTATCAGGGCTACAAAAATGATATGCAAAGTGATTGCTGGTAAAGCTCCTAACAAGTCAAAGCACGCGGACTTGGTAAAGCTGTCACCTTTTTTGTTCCAAAAAATCCGCCAACTTCACCAAGCCGGTGTTTGAGGCGTTAGTGCGTCAAGGAAGCTTGATGCATCTTGCAGGGTGTAAGTCCCTGTCGGGTAAGGTTTAGCCAGCCACCCGTATCGAGTCTTGCGCATTGCGCGGAGTCTGAGCAAAGGAAGTGCTTTGCTGTGTGAGGACACAATCAGATGAACAACCAATGTGAAGCGTAGACAGAGAATTATATAGGCCATAGGGAATACGTGTTCCTGAAGTGCTGGTATCGCTGGGATAATAAATAAAGTCCTGACTGACGAGGCTTGTAACGCCGTCGAAGTCCACGCAAAGCAACCATTATTCAAGATATTTGAAGCGGCAAGGTTGTGGCGAGTCAGTCCAGTTATCAAGCCGTGGCATGTATAAAGAGATGCATCAGGAACTTGAGAGAGCCAAAGGTGTTCCATAAGGAAATGGTAGGGTAGCTAAGCCACAAGCGAGGCCAACGATGACCCTTCGGCAGTCAGATCAGCCCGTAGTAGTCTGAGCAGGGGAAAGCCTTGTACATGGCGAAGGAGCTGACAGTTATATCAGGTGTTTAGCAGACACATAGGCCGGACAAAGTAGGGCTGGAACCACTATGACAACCGAACTAAACGCCATCACATTTAAATCACAAACCCATCCCCGCCACAGATTTCAGAGCCTATATGGATTGCTAGGTGACGATTTACTGTATCAAAGCTGGGAGCAACTGAATAAACGAGCCGCGCCAGGTGTTGATGGCATTACAGTGCCAACATACCAGCAGTCGCTTGTGGAAAACCTCACACGTTTACGTGTTGCACTGACAACCAAGTGTTATCGTGCGAATGACATTAAACGTGTCTTCATCCCAAAAAGTAATGGCAAGCAACGCCCATTAGGACTTCCAACGGTTGATGACAAGCTTGTGCAGCAAAGCGTAAGCCAGATACTGCAAAGTATCTGGGAAGCGGATTTCTTGCCAAACAGCTATGGATACCGACCGCAGAAAAGTGCTCATCAAGCGGTACACAGCTTGGCGTTAAATCTCCAGTTTAAAGGCTACGGTTATATTGTAGAGGCGGATATTAAAGGCTTCTTCGATAACATTGACCATGACTGGCTGATGATGATGCTCAAGCAGCGCATTGACGATAAAGCACTATTGAGCCTGATTGGACAATGGTTAAAAGCACGGATAAAAGCCCCCGATGGGACATACATCAAACCCCAACGTGGCTCACCTCAGGGCGGTATCATTAGCCCAGTGTTGGCTAATATCTATCTGCATTATGCATTGGATCTATGGTTTGAGAAGAAAGTAAAACCTCGCATGCGAGGCAGAGCCATGCTGATCCGCTACGCGGATGATTTTGTGTGCGCGTTTCAATATGCCAATGATGCAGAGCGATTTTACCGAGTGCTACCAAAACGGCTAAAGAAGTTCAAACTTGATACCGCGGCGGAAAAGACCAGTCTATTAAGATTTAGTCGATTCCAACCAAGTAGTAAGCGGCAGTTTGTCTTCTTGGGCTTTGCATTTTACTGGGGAGTGGATGTAAATGGTAAACCAAGACTACGGCGACGAACTGCAAGCAAAAAGCAGCAAACCAGCCTTAGCGAATTTTACCAGTTCATCAAATCCAAACGCTCGCAAAAGCTAGCGATGTGGTTGCCTCAATTAAAACGTAAACTGACAGGGTTTAGAAATTACTTCGGTCTGCCTGACAATAGCCGCAGTGTGAGCAAGTTGTACAACTATGTATTGCATAGTCTGTACAAATGGCTGAACAGACGCAGTGGTCGTCGGAGTTACAACTGGAGTAATTTTAAGAAGATGCTAGAGTATTTCCAAATACAGAAGCTACGAGTTAGCAAAAGAGTGATCAATGTTGACTGGTACTAAGATGGGCGTGATTTACACGCGTGAACATATAACTGAAGAGCCGGATGCGGTAATTCCGCACGTCCGGATCTGTGTGGGGTCGGCTCAGTAATGGGCCGCTCTACCACGATTGTAACACGGAGAGTTTTGTGAAAATTATTTCTTTAGCATTTCTGAGCGCTTTGTTCGCTTACCCTTCCTTTTCTTCTGAAAACAGTTCTATTGGGTATAAAACAGTCGATATTGCCCTCCAAGCATTAAAAAATAAAGAAGGCACAAAATTAAGTATCCAAGGTGGCTGGACTATTATCGAAGATAAAGAAGATTCGAACATGGTTTTGTGGTCGTTTACGCCTGAGTCTCACGCCGCTCATCCAGCAGCGATAAAGCGTAAAGTTCTTGAGAAAAATCAAGCCATATACATTCAAATGTCTGCACTCTGCCAAGCTAAAAAAGTAGATTGTGATAAATTAATGAAAGAATTCGAGCAATTAAACAAAAATATCATGAAAGGCTCGTAATAAGTGTTACATAACAAAAAGCTTAATCGGAAAATCACTCACTGGCTGCGCCAAAACGTTCGCGTTTTCCGCTTAGCTTAAGCGTTAAACGAATAGGAGTATCGATTGGACTTCACTACAACAATTACAACGTCTGCAATTGTAGCCGGGCTAGTGAATGTCATCGGAATATTCTGGCTTAAAGAGCGCCTAAAGCAGTCGATTAAGCATGAATACGATCAAGATCTTGAACATTTGAAAAAAGATCTTGAATATGACTTAGACAAAAAGAAGCGCCTCTATGAGGGGAAGTTGGCGCAGTATAAAAAGTACTATTCCATGATGGACGCTTACTCAACAAACTCAAGAAGAGCACTTTTCAATTCCTTCCAAGAAGGAATTGTTGAGTTACTGCAAGACCCATCGGATGAAAACACCTTGAAATATATTAAAAGTATTTTTGCCCTTCAAGGCGATGTTTCTGATCAATTTTTTACATTTAAAAATGAAATTGGAGGGCTTAGACTTGAGGCGGGGGAAGAATTACTGGCACTTCTGGATAAGTATATCGTTCTTCTTGAGCAAGCCCAGGAGAAGACTGTTGGTTTCTTAAGCTGGATGAATTCTAATGCGACTAAATTTATAACTTCTCCAGACGAAACAAATGCATATGTCCAGAAGTATATGGCTGAAGAGTTTTCGGATTCAGGTAAAGATCTAGTCGATATCCAAGAACAAATGTTCAGGGAAATGAGGCGTGAGCTTGGTATCGTTTAACAAGCGACTCCAGTCTGACGGCTGGCACTACGCGCCTTTTGCGTTACTCGCTAGCGCTCAAACAATAACACAAAATTCGCTCCGCTCCAGCCGCAGCTGAGCCGAGCGTTATACGTTTCTTGTGAATATATATATGTTTGAGTGGCAAGTAGAAATAAAAATTAGCTCCTATGGTTCGTTCACGGGATTGGTGTGGCTATATAGGTTACTGTTTAAGCCCGAAGGCTACCAAGAGGTTGTTCATCATCGTTTATTGCTTAAAAACTCTAAAATATATTATAAACAAGGAAATGCAACACTTTGGATATTGAATATAAAAGATTTCTCGCACTTTGAAATACCAAACAATTTAAAGTGTTTGTATACCAATGGCTATGCAGTTCTAGTTCATACAAAGGACAAAGATATTCACTCAATTGAATGCACACTAGATGACACTGACTTTAAAAAGATGGAGTTGACCATTATTAATAAGTGGTGTGTCTAAACGTATAACAAGCTATTAAAAAAGGACAAAATAAAGTTGGCTTTTTGTTCACTCCGTTCACTTATTTTAGCCAACTCTATTTTGCCTGTTAATAGGGCGTTAGCCGTCAAAAGGATCCCTCATGAATTCAGAGTTTGAAGCACGATTTCCATCTATAAAAAGCATAAAAGTAGATTGTGAGGTGAAAGAAAAAGGCATACATCATATTAAAAGTTTGAGCTTTTCAAATGGAAATGTTGAGAATAAAATTCATTGTGGCGACTCAGAATGTATGTCAGGCGGAATTAGGATTTTTGATATGATTCAAAGCATGCTTGAAAAAAATGAAACGAAGCAATCATTTAGTCCAATATGTGGAGGTTATCAAATAATAAATCATTACAAAAACTTTTGTGATCAACAGTTTTTAATAAGTGTTGAAATTAACGGCTAACAAGACATTCAAGCAGGACAAAAAACAGTTGGTTTTTGCTCGTACCTCGCTATTATAATCAACTATTATTTGCCTCTTAATGGGGCGTTAGGTGCAGGGCGGGATCAAACTTTAGGTTATAATTAGTCATCTATCGATCACCTATTGATATAAACAGTCTGGAACTTTTTGCTTGAGGGTCGATCAGATCGTCAACTTTCCCCAATCGGTATTATCATATGGAACTCATCGACTGCTTAAAAGACGTTCAAGAGACACGCTCGCATATTAATCAAACATATCCGTTACTGGAAATCATGTTCCTAGTGGTGGCGGCTTTAGCCTGTGGCCAGAAAGGGTGGTCAGATATACAAGATTTCGGTGACGGCAATCTTGACTGGTTACGCCGCTATTTGCCTTATGAGAATGGCATACCCACCCGGCATAACATCGCCAAGATAGTCCGTGCTGTCGTGCCGGATAGCTTTGTCGGTGCCTTAGTCAAGTGGGCGAATGTGCGGCGCACCCGCCATGGCAAGCCATTAATTGCATTAGATGGGAAAGATATTCGGGGTGTCGAGCGCAGTGGTAAAGCCTCGCCCCTGAGTATTGTCTCAGCCTTTGATGTGCAGCAAGGCTTAGTGCTCTATCATAGTGCCACACAAGGCAAAGGTCAGGAAATTCAAGCGGTGTGTGATCTGCTTGATGCACTGGATATCCAGGATTGCATTGTGACGATGGATGCACTGCACTGCCAAAGTGACACACTGAGCTTGATCAAAAAACGCGGCGGCGATGCACTCGTACAAGTCAAAAAAAACCAGGACGCCTTATTCAATCAGATAGATGGGGCATTTCAGGCATACTGGCAACAATCTCAAACCCAGGACCACATCGCAGAGGCAAGTGAGAATAAAGGTCATGGCCGGGAAGAGTCTCGTTGTGTATATAGCCTGCCTGCTACTCTTGGCGAGGCACTCAAGATAAAGTGGTCAATGTTAGAAAGCGTTATCGCGGTCGTTAGAACCCGCAAGATAGCGAATAAAGTCAGTCACGAAACCGCTTATTTTGCTTGCACCACCCACCTCCCCTTAGCCCTGGCAGCGGATGCCACACGTCGTCACTGGGACACTGAAAATCGTCAGCACTGGGTGCTAGACGTTGTATTCAGAGAAGATGCTCAAACCATTTACACACGCAAGGCCGCGCAGAATATGGCGACAGTAAGGCGTTTCGTATTGAATTTACTCAGGCGAGACAATGGGAAACAGAGCATGCCACGCAAGATGAACAAGGCGGCATGGGACGAGAACTATCGTCATGATGTGTTGTTTACAAATTAGTTACAAAGTTCGCTCGCGCCCTGGCGTTAGGTGAAAAGAGTAATGAATAAAGTTTGGAGTTTAATTTTAATCATAATATTGTCAGGCTGTGCAAATACAGCGAATGATCATTCTAGTGATTTGGGCGATATATGGACCGACATGAAACCCATTAGTGGGCCTAAAGCTATAATTAAAATAACACCAAGATATCCTGAGGATTTCATTCAAAGAAACTTATCTGGTATTGTTCAGTTGGCGTTTGTTGTGGGTGAAGATGGAAAACCTACGAACATAAAGTCAACTAGCGACGCTAATGATGAATTAATAAAAGAAGCAACTTATACGTTAAGTAAAAACATGTATCATCCTAAGTATTCAGGTCAAAAGGTTGTTGTAGAGGCAATATTTCACCTAACAAGAAATTAAACAGGGACAAAAAACAGTTTGCTGTTTTCGCTCCTCAACATTTTAGCAAACAATTTTTTGCCCGTTAATTGGGCGTTAGTGCGTCAAGGAAGCTTGATGCATCTTGCAGGGTGTAAGTCCCTGTCGGGTAAGGTTTAGCCAGCCACCCGTATCGAGTCTTGCGCATTGCGCGGAGTCTGAGCAAAGGAAGTGCTTTGCTGTGTGAGGACACAATCAGATGAACAACCAATGTGAAGCGTAGACAGAGAATTATATAGGCCATAGGGAATACGTGTTCCTGAAGTGCTGGTATCGCTGGGATAATAAATAAAGTCCTGACTGACGAGGCTTGTAACGCCGTCGAAGTCCACGCAAAGCAACCATTATTCAAGATATTTGAAGCGGCAAGGTTGTGGCGAGTCAGTCCAGTTATCAAGCCGTGGCATGTATAAAGAGATGCATCAGGAACTTGAGAGAGCCAAAGGTGTTCCATAAGGAAATGGTAGGGTAGCTAAGCCACAAGCGAGGCCAACGATGACCCTTCGGCAGTCAGATCAGCCCGTAGTAGTCTGAGCAGGGGAAAGCCTTGTACATGGCGAAGGAGCTGACAGTTATATCAGGTGTTTAGCAGACACATAGGCCGGACAAAGTAGGGCTGGAACCACTATGACAACCGAACTAAACGCCATCACATTTAAATCACAAACCCATCCCCGCCACAGATTTCAGAGCCTATATGGATTGCTAGGTGACGATTTACTGTATCAAAGCTGGGAGCAACTGAATAAACGAGCCGCGCCAGGTGTTGATGGCATTACAGTGCCAACATACCAGCAGTCGCTTGTGGAAAACCTCACACGTTTACGTGTTGCACTGACAACCAAGTGTTATCGTGCGAATGACATTAAACGTGTCTTCATCCCAAAAAGTAATGGCAAGCAACGCCCATTAGGACTTCCAACGGTTGATGACAAGCTTGTGCAGCAAAGCGTAAGCCAGATACTGCAAAGTATCTGGGAAGCGGATTTCTTGCCAAACAGCTATGGATACCGACCGCAGAAAAGTGCTCATCAAGCGGTACACAGCTTGGCGTTAAATCTCCAGTTTAAAGGCTACGGTTATATTGTAGAGGCGGATATTAAAGGCTTCTTCGATAACATTGACCATGACTGGCTGATGATGATGCTCAAGCAGCGCATTGACGATAAAGCACTATTGAGCCTGATTGGACAATGGTTAAAAGCACGGATAAAAGCCCCCGATGGGACATACATCAAACCCCAACGTGGCTCACCTCAGGGCGGTATCATTAGCCCAGTGTTGGCTAATATCTATCTGCATTATGCATTGGATCTATGGTTTGAGAAGAAAGTAAAACCTCGCATGCGAGGCAGAGCCATGCTGATCCGCTACGCGGATGATTTTGTGTGCGCGTTTCAATATGCCAATGATGCAGAGCGATTTTACCGAGTGC
Organism: Paraglaciecola sp. IT1134; assembly: GCF_058068185.1. Lineage (NCBI taxonomy): Bacteria > Pseudomonadati > Pseudomonadota > Gammaproteobacteria > Alteromonadales > Alteromonadaceae > Paraglaciecola > Paraglaciecola sp. IT1134. The sequence goes on from NZ_CM176486.1 coordinate 1,732,179, forward strand.
TACCAAAACGGCTAAAGAAGTTCAAACTTGATACCGCGGCGGAAAAGACCAGTCTATTAAGATTTAGTCGATTCCAACCAAGTAGTAAGCGGCAGTTTGTCTTCTTGGGCTTTGCATTTTACTGGGGAGTGGATGTAAATGGTAAACCAAGACTACGGCGACGAACTGCAAGCAAAAAGCAGCAAACCAGCCTTAGCGAATTTTACCAGTTCATCAAATCCAAACGCTCGCAAAAGCTAGCGATGTGGTTGCCTCAATTAAAACGTAAACTGACAGGGTTTAGAAATTACTTCGGTCTGCCTGACAATAGCCGCAGTGTGAGCAAGTTGTACAACTATGTATTGCATAGTCTGTACAAATGGCTGAACAGACGCAGTGGTCGTCGGAGTTACAACTGGAGTAATTTTAAGAAGATGCTAGAGTATTTCCAAATACAGAAGCTACGAGTTAGCAAAAGAGTGATCAATGTTGACTGGTACTAAGATGGGCGTGATTTACACGCGTGAACATATAACTGAAGAGCCGGATGCGGTAATTCCGCACGTCCGGATCTGTGTGGGGTCGGCTCAGTAATGGGCCGCTCTACCACGATTGTGTAAATAATGTATAGAAATTTAAATAAAGAAGAGCGGTGGGTAAGTGAATATGAGGCTTTAGTCACGTATATTGCTGAAGGGTATGAAGAAATAATCTATGAATACACTAACGACATGACATGCTGTCTATTTATACAAGAAGCAATTGATGAAAAGAATAATGATATTATTTCAATGATGCCTAGAATTGAAAAAGCAGACTCATTATTGAAAAATATTTTAATTACTACTAAAAAATGCATACATGGCAGCTATCCTAAATCACATTTTTGGTTTTGGGGTATACCAAATAACTCGAAAGAGCTTATGACTGAGGCAGAGTTACAAAAATGGTTGTAGCACATAACAAATCGTTCAAATCGCTGTGCAAAAAACACGCACAGCTCGGACCAAGCAAAAAGCGCTTGGCCGTTTAACTCAGCGTTATAAAACAAGGGAGGTTACGTGCAAGATTTTATACAGCTAATAAAATCACGGTCAGATGAACACGAGATAGCATTTTCTCGTATACATGACCTTCCCGGTTCAATGATGTCAATCCTGAGGCAGGAGCTAGATTCCCTAATTAGGATTCTTTACCTGTTAGCAATTCCAGATCTTGAAGAACGAAAAAGACTCATGGCATGCACCGTTAACGGCGAGCGGTGGAAGATCACAACTCCAAAAGGTAAGCAAGCTGTCGTCACTGATGCAGTGATGGTTGAAGTGTCAGAACAATTTGAAGGGTGGGCGCGCTCTGTTTACAAATTTGGGTGCGCCTTTATTCACCTTTCTAACTTTCATGGTTATAACTCGTCAAATCCGCTTGAAACCTTATCTTCTGAAGAGAAGGCAAACATTCTTGAACATATGCGTTATTACCATCATGGCCCTGAATCTGACAACCCAACGTTCCAGGAGTTGGCGAATTATTTTCCTAGAGTCTTTGAAAAAATTAAAGGCAATCTTGAGTGTTACTTGGAAAATTTAGCTGAAGAGGCTCCGATCGAGCATGTTTTATAATCGGGTAGCCAGAGGTCTCTAACCTCCAGCCCCCACAACACCCTGCATGCGGCTCCGCACAGGGCGTTTCACTTAGGATAGTGAAGCGCAATCCAACCATCACGTAGTGAATAAAGCCCTTCGGATTTTAAGTAATCAAGCGATAATGCTTGGTTGATCCCCGGAGTTTTAGCACTACGCCATGGCCCTTTGCTGGTTATGCCACAAGCAACTGCTGCCTGAACATGCACCCGAGCGTCGGACCGTCCTAATCTCATTAAACTTCTGACTTTGGTGCGTGGCCTTCGCCACTGTCGCCAATAGGCCATTCTCACTCTGCGCCTGATCCAATGATCCAGATCGACACATCGTTGATAGCCATTAGCGATACCAAAGTAGTTTATCCAGCCGCGTAAATATTGGCTGATTTTAAAGAGTTGGTAGCGCATGGACACGCCCCAGTTACGGTTCGTTAACCTTCGGACTTGTTGCTTAAATTTCAGCAATGTCTTTGGGTGCCATTGAATGCGACCTGCCTTGAACGTGAATCCAAGGAACTTGCTTTCACTGGTTTTAACGACGTGACTTTTGACCGTGTTAACGATCAGTTTCAAGCGGTTATTCAGGAATCTGCTGATACTACTCAGCACCCGTTTACCCGCACGGGGACTCTTCACCAGTATGGTAAAATCATCCGCATATCGAGCAAACTGGTGGCCTCGTTTCTCAAGCTCTTTGTCCAATGGGTCAAGCATGATGTTAGCCAGCAAAGGAGACAATACTCCGCTTACAATATTGCATAAGTTTGCCCTTAGTAGTCGATGCACCATTATTACCGCCTAAATTACTCTGCGGCTCTATACGAAATACGATATTAACTTCTTCTTTGTAAACCTCAACGCGTTTCACCAGTGCTCTGATAATTTCTCTCTGACTATTGAAGTCGATGGTACCTAAAGACTCTGCTACCGTTTTTGCAAATTCCTCTAGCCGACTAACGACCAGAAATAGTTCCATTTGGCTGACGCTGTTATGCTGGCAGACTTCAATTTGTTGGTTTATTTGCTGTATCTTACTTTTTAGCTGACGGATCTTGGGTTCAAAATCCTCTTTGTCGATTACACCTTCTGCATAGCTGTCAATGAGCCGAGATTGACCTTTTTCTAAACGGTTCTTTTGCTTTTCCAGCGCTATTGTGTCGTACTTCTCATTGGCTTTTTTATCCTGTTGCAATAAATCCAGACGTCGTTCATGTTCCTTCTCTAATCGCTCTGGATGATTTAATAGATCGACCATCTGCTGCCAAACTATTTCATCTAACCTTTCTGTTCTGATTTGTTTGTTATCGCATATCCGTTGCCCACCAAACCGGTAACCATCCGTTCCAATGCAGCGGTAGTACGCATAGGCTTTCTTACCCCTAGCTGCCGATGGACTGATTTTCTTGCCGTAATACGCATAATGGCAATGCCCGCAAACGACTAGCCCTTGAAGTAAGTGGGCAGCGCCTCTACGGCGTTGTCGGGCTTGCTTCCTGTTTTCTTCCAACTGATCTTGAACCGTTAAAAATAGCGCTTCACTAACAAGCGCAGGTACCGCTATTTCTATCCAGTCTTCTTGATTGGCTTTTGATACTGAATACGGCTTCTTTGGTGTTTCGGCGCTGTGTTTTTGTGGACGAATTCTATCCCTGTACTCTGTGGTTTTGGTCTTACCAAAGGCGGCTCTGCCCATGTAGGCCGGATTTTGTAACATCCCCCAGATCACGCTCCGATCCCAATTTGCTTTTCCTGTTTGAGTCTCTATTCCTGCATCACTTAGACGCCGGCTGACCTCGCCTATGCTCAACCGTTCTTCGCCAATCCACTGAAATATCTGTCGCACCGTCGTGGCCTGGTGTAAATCGATGATGTATTGAGCTGCTTGCCCACCCTGTTGCTTACGGACGTAACGGTAGCCAAAGGGGGCATTGGATAGAACATCGACGCTGCCGCCTTTAGCTCGGTGGAGCTTGCCTCTACGGTTACGCTCCATGATTTTTGCGCGCTCGTATTCAGCAAACATGCCTTGCATCTGAAGCAGCATTTCATCTTCTGGTGTTTTGCCGATATCATGATTCAAAAACCGAACCTTAATGCCTAAGCCTGCAAATTCTTCCATCAATAGCGCCTGATGTGCGTACTTTCGTGATAACCGATCTGGTGCAAGGATATAAAGCAAATCAATCATCCCGATAGAAGCGGCGTCTCTGAGTCTCTCCAGTTGAGGGCGAATTAAGGTAGCTCCACTGATCCCCGCATCGACAAACATCATGTCTTCAATGAGGGTTTCTCCATCGGCTTCAATCTTCGCTTTTAGTAAGTCAATTTGGCTCCCAACATTGTCGTTTTTAGCCTGTTGGTCTGATGATACGCGAGCATAGAGTGCGACCATTTTATTATTGCTCATCCGTTGCCACCCACTTTCGAGGTTTTGGTGATGCAGACTTCATCATTTTTTTGTGTCTTTGTAATAGGATACGACTGGATCTTATTCAATTGCTCATAAACCTTGGTCAGACTATCGGATGAAAAACGATTAGGCTCGAATGCGACTCGGATTTTGAGTGGTGGTGGGTGTTTTTTCATAGCATACACGTCCTGTAGGATGAAATACCGATATCAACGTCAAGGTAAAGACTGATATGGCTATCTGAGATCCCTTTGAACCCCTGCTTCAGGCACACCCGATCAATACGAATTCCATATCTTACACTTGTTTTTGCTATGTTGTTGTTGGAGTTAATGGCCCCCCTTGTGGCACACCTTCTCGACTCTCACTATAAAACTGGTTATCGATAACCCCAGCTCGTAAGTAACGTTTTATCAATCTTAACAAACGCTTGTCCTTCACTTTATAGCCAAGGTGCGTCATGAGTAAATCATGATTAACGCGGTCAAAGAACTGCGACAGATCAACATCGACTGTAAAACGGCGACCCGTTTTAATGATGCTTTGTACCTGTTTTACCGCCTGTTGCCCATTTCGATTTGGCCTGAACCCAAAACTGTTGTCTGAGAAGGTCGGATCGAAAATAGGCGTAAGGACTTGAGCAATAGCTTGTTGGATCACGCGGTCGATGATGGTCGGGATACCCAACTGACGTTTACCGCCATCGGGTTTATCAATTGCCACACGTCGAACGGGTGAAGGTTGGTATTGTCCTGAGCGAAGCTCAGACATAATACGTTTCCAGTTTCCATCCTTTGCCCAAGCGGGGAAGTCATCAATGATCATTCCATCAATGCCAGCAGCCCCCTTATTGGCTCGAACTCGTTTCCATGCAGCCAGAATATTGGCTGGACGAAGAATAAGCCCAAGTAGATCTGCACTAAAGGCTGGCTGCTTATCAATACGCTGAGTCACGTCACTACCGGACGGCATTCGTGTGTTCAAGTCTGACAAGGCTCCTCCTTTGTTCTAAATGTTCGGACCTTCACCGTGTCCCAACCATTACGATGGGCGTTTGGCTACTATGTCGTCTGCTGACTTCTGCATAATCACAGAACGGCTTACACCGTTATGCGCTATCGGTTTTCATCTATTTGCTCTTTCCAGTCGATGACACTGAAAAGCCAAGGCACTTGTATACCAGAGCCTCACTGGTTAGTTACCGATCGCTTGTTAAGCAGATCTCCGGAAGGCCGGCCCCACCCAGATAAGAGCATGAACTGTCTCTGCACTGCTGCATCATTTACGGTGGCCGTTAGATCACATGGTTTCGTCGTCTTGTGCCAACTCACCTTCAGCCTACGCCTCATATGATGTTCTTGTTCATCAGCTCGCAGATTTGCGTCCGGCTTCCTTCAGACCAAACCTCACGGTTTGGCCCTTGCCATTCGCTAGTAGTTAACGTTTAATAACAATAAGTTAAATAAACGGTGACCTTCCTACAGAGGACTTTCACCCGGGGCGGACTCCGCTCATTAGTTCATGCCCATGCTGGGCGTACACAAATAGCTCCAGCGGACAATTCAAAGCGTCACTTGTTTTGCTTTCGCAAAAACGTGCCACTTTGAATTGCCGCTGAGCAAGGCGTTAAGTGAGAAAATTAGGAGATATTGTTGATGCATAAAAGTAAACTCGCTGGATTTATTGTTGATTGCAAAACTGATGACCTGAACGGTGCCGCAGAGTTTTGGGGAAGCGCCCTTGGCATGGCAGTTCAGAAATTACCTGGTGAGGAAGGGGAAAAATACGTTCGTTTAGTTGATTCAACCAACATGATGCATATCGAGGTGCAATCGGTAAATCATCAAAGTCGAGTTCACTTAGATATAGAAACTGACGATGTTGAAGCGGAGATAAAGCGCTTAGAAGGAAACGGCGCAAAGCAAGTAAAACGTACTAACTCTTGGTGCGTTATGGAAGCCCCAACCGGACAAAATTTTTGTGTTGTCCGTAAATGCACCCCAGATTTCGAGAAAAATGCAAATGTGTGGAGCTAGTTATCACTTAACAAAACAATTAAAAACGACGCAGAAGACGCGCGTTTTATTGTGGCGTTAGAGGCCTCCGAAGTATGAGATTCATCATCACCTTTTTGTTCTTAGTGTCAGGTTTTACTTATGCAAACACTGAGAAATTAAAAATCACTAAATTAGCAGATAATGTATATCAACATATTTCTTTCAAAGTAGTTGAACCTTGGGGTAAAGTCGGTGCATCTGGTTTAGTTGTTGTTGATGGAAATGACGCTTATATAATTGATACTCCTTGGGGGCAAGAGCCAACTGAAGAATTAATCAATTGGATCCATTCAAAAGGTTTTGTCATTAAAAGTAGCGTCATTACTCACTTCCATGAAGATGCTAGTAGTGGTATCCCATTATTGAATAAGTCTAATATAAAATCATACGCCACACGTAAAACTAACACTCTACTTAACCTAAAAGATAAACAACAATCTAGCCATGAAATCTCAAGTAATACATTTGAGTTGGTAAAAGGTACGATAGAAATATTCTACCCTGGCAAAGGCCATACAGAAGACAATATTGTTGTTTGGCTCCCAAAGGATAAGATTTTATTTGGTGGCTGTTTCGTCAAGAGTATTCATAGCAAAAATTTAGGCAATATTGAAGATGCTTCAATAGATATATGGCCAGCATCAATAAAAAAGGTTATTAATAAATATCCTAATGTTGAGGTCGTAGTACCGGGACACGGTAAAGTCGGTGATATTAATTTACTTAAGCATACTGTTAAACTTGCCTTAGGTGCAAAAGGCCTCTAACAAGTCACTCAAAAGGACAAATAACAGTTGGTTTTTTCTCCTTCGTCGCTTATTTTGACCAACTATTATTTGCCTCTTAGTGAGGCGTTACATGCTCTAATATCCGTTGCATGGGTACCGTGATTCCGTTAATATATTTTATATGATTATCTCTTTCGGCGACAAAGCAACTTCTGACCTATTTCATGGTGTATCAAGTCGTCAAGTTCGGAAGTTACAAAATCAATTACCTGAGACCGCTCTTTACAAGCTCGATGTACTCAATGCCGCCCAGAACTTAGATGATCTTCGGTCGCCTCCTGGTAATAGACTTGAACCATTGAAGGGCGATTTTAAAGGGTTTCACAGCATTCGCATTAATTCACAATGGCGAATTGTTTTTCGTTGGGATTCCAATGCAGCACATGAAGTCCAAATTGTAGACTATCACTAATATTGAAAAGGTGAATTATGATCCCGTCAAATAGAACAGCCACTCATCCGGGCGTTATCTTACTCAAGGAATTTCTAGAGCCGCTTGAATTAACCCAAAAAGCTCTTGCTACACACGTTGGTGTACCTGTTCAACGGGTTAACGAAATTGTCCGCGGTAAACGAGGAGTTACTCCAGAAACTGCTTGGCTACTTTCTGATGCTTTAAGTACTACTCCAGAATTTTGGCTCAATCTGCAATCTGTTCATGACTTGTCGGCCAATCGGCCAAATCACCATGTTCAGCCATTAATCGCTGTCGGCATGTAACAAAACAATGTTAGCGATGCAAAAAACGCCCGCCAAATTGTGGCGTTAGATAGCAATTCTGGCTTTGGAGCTAAACGAAGTATGATAGCAGCACTTGAAAATTCAAATGACATTATTGCAAAGGAAATACATTCTGTTTTTCAAAACTCTTACCAGATTGAAGCACAACTTGTTGGTGTTGTTGATTTTCCGCCTTTATTAAGAAGTTCTAACGATATAGTAAATTCAAAAACTAATTTTTATGGTTTTAGTTATGAAAGTTGTCTTGCCGCAGTTATTGAAATAAAAATAGATGAAAAGCACTTAGATATTCATAGTTTAACAGTTGACCCAAAGTATTTTAGAAAAGGGATCGCAGACAAATTGATAAATTATGTACTAAATTCATTTGATATATCAAGTGCTACAGTAGAAACTGCTGCTGTAAATAAGCCCGCTATTAATTTATATAAGAAACATGGTTTTCTTGAGTTTAAAAGATGGACTCCATCACACGGTATTAAAAAAGTAGCAATGTCAGTGAAGTTTGCTATCTAACAAGTTGCTCAAACGGACACAAACAGTTGGCTGTGCTCGTTCCTCGCAAATTATAGCCAACTATTTTTAGCCGCTTAGTAAGGCGTTAGGCATCACAGGAGGCACGAAGATGATTCCGACTATTACTGCTTTTGAATCGTCGCCTGATCGCGGTCAGGGGCTCGCGCGAGACATGCCCGTTCGCTGGGCATTTGAAGAAGTCGGCCAGCCGTATGAAGTTCGCCTTGTATCATTCAGTGCTATGAAAGAAAACGCTCATCGCACTCTTCAGCCTTTTGGGCAAATTCCTACATACGAAAAAGGCGATCTCGTCTTATTCGAGTCAGGTTCCATCGTGCTCCATATCGCAGAGCAGCACGCTGGCCTGCTGCCGAACGAGGCAAATGCCCGAGCCCGTGCGATCACCTGGATGTTTACTGCTCTTTCCACTGTGGAGCCCGTCATCGTTCAACGAGAAGTTTCAATATATTTGGAGAGCGATCAGCCGTGGCCGCCATTTTTCAAGGTAGTTGTCGCATTTTGTTGCTAAGCAACGTTCTTACTTTCAGGATTTAAAAACACTTCATCAATATAGTCCCAATTTCTAATATTATTTCGCCATCTAGATGGATTTGCTTGCTGTGCTTTCAAATATGTTTCTTTTCTATTTAGTAGTAACTGGGTATCTAGCCCATTGTGCCGCTGCTCGGGTGTGACGTATTTAATGCCACTATGTTTGTGAATTTTGTTGTACCAGTTAACGAAGTTTGTGACCCACTCCCTTGCTTCTACTAAACTTTTAAAGCCATCTTTAGGCCATGAGTGATGATATTTAGTGGTTCTAAACAGTGATTCAGAATACGGGTTGTCATTGCTTACTCTTGGCCTTGAGTATGAGCTGGCAACGCCTAAATCTCGCATTTTTGCCTGCATAGTAAAACTTCTCATTGGTGCACCGTTATCAGAGTGTAAAACAGTATTTTTGTTGATACATTTCTCACTCCAAATGGTGCGCTGAAGAAAGTCTGCGGCAAGCTCACCCAACTCTTGCTCATATACATCTGCGCCCACAATTTTACGACTAAATATATCGACAATCATATATAAATAGTAATGCTGCCCCCTTGTTTGGGTGGCTAAATAACTAATATCCCAAGTCCACACTTCATTGGGTTTAGTGGCTATCTGAGCACCTGGTTTTGTTCGTTGATGCTGCGATTTAGTCAACGAACGGTCAGCTAGTTGCCCCGCATTCTTAAGTGTTCTATAAAATGTTGATTCAGAGCCAATATAACAACCGTTATCAGCCAGTGTAGGCACAATATAACCTGGTGGGTAACTGGCAAATTCAGCTTCGCTACAGGTCTTAAGGATAAGCGCAGTTTCCTCGGATGATAGTTTATTTGTAGGTGTCGGCCTAATGGCGTTAGGTCTTGCATCTTCAAATAATTGTCCGCTTTTCTCGTGATACCAACGCTGAATAGTGCGCACGGATAATCCAAGCGTTTTGCACGCTATCGCTTTTCTAGCGCCGCTTAATACCGCTGAATCAATCATCTTAATCATTTTATGCCGCTCTAAGGGAGGAGTTAATCTTCCTCGCTGTTGTCCCAGAGGGCATTGTACTTTTCCCGCAGTACCAACAATGCTGCGGTTTCCGCCAGTGCTTTATCTTTTCTATTCAACTCTTTTTCTAACGATTTGATTTTCTTCTTATCAGCTCGTCGAGCAGTATCTAGCTTATATTGGCTATCCTGCGAAGGTTTGTGAGCAGCGATAGATAAAGCCTTCCACGATTTAATTTGCTCTACAAACAAACCATGTTCGCGGCAATAACTTGCTAATTCATGTTCAGACATAACGGCCGTTGCAATGACGGCTGCAAACTTCTGGTCGGCTGAATAACCACTGCCCTCTGATTTATCGCTTTCAAATTGATGTCCATTATCAACCAATTCCTGTCTCCACTTTTGAACCGTACCTAAGCCAACATCTAATTCACTTGCGATTTGCCTAAGTGAATAAGAATAAGGCGGTAACAACCACGTTTGACCTTGTTGTTTAGTGTCCAAGTCTACTGCATGTGCCGGCATTATTGTCTCCATTGATTAAAAAATGAGGCGACAACTACCCTGACATAGCGGGTGGCACGAAGATCGCCTTCGTATTGTCGAAGATCGAATTCGTAGTCGCCTTGACATTCTTTCTGCCCGTCTGGGGAAAGGTGATTGGCTAGATGGATCATTCAGCGCTGGCGATTTATTGATGGTGCAGGTACTACGTAGGCTGAGCGGTTCGGGCATTTTAGAAAGCTATGTAAATCTAGCAGCTTATGTGCGCCGTAGTAAGGCGCGCCCGGCGTACAAACGTGCCTTTAAAGCTCAGTTGGCAGTATTTACTGATAAATCTTCTAGGCAACCGGAAAGTGATGCCTAACAAGAGACTATGGCGTCAATAGTTAATTTGTAGCCTTTGGCGCTTCCCACATAACCCCATCTCTGAGCATTGAATTTAAGATGACGACCATCTTTCTAATGCACGCGATAATAGCCACTTTCTTGGGTTTACCTGCTGCAATTAATCGTTGATACGTTTCCTTAAATACGGGGTTACTTTGTATCGCTGACATCATAGCCATGTACAAAACAGTCCTGACTTGATGTCTGCCTCCTTGGATTTTCCGCAGTCCTTTATAGCGCCCACTTTCTCGATTCATGGGAGCCACACCGACTAGCGCAGAGGCTTGTTTGTTGGTCATGTAACCTAACTCTGGCAAGTTACTGATGATAGAAGCGGAGGCTATTTTTCCTATTCCTTTCATGCTCTGTAAGATGCAGTTCTTCGCTTGATAATCAGGACAAGACTCTATGAGAGCGACGATTTTATTCTCAATTTTGGTTATCTGGTTTTTGAAAGCGGTGAGAACAGGTTTAATGGTCATGGCGAGTTCTTTCGGCAGGATTTGTAGACGGTTCTTTTCCATCGTTTGCATAACCAATAATTGATTTCGTCTTGCAACTAAATCACTCATAGCCTGCATCGTTTCTGGCTTTAACTGAGATAACTTAGGCTGAATAGCCTCACCATAATGAGCAATTAGTTGAGCATCTAGTTTGTCTGTTTTAGCGCGCTGACCTATTGCCCCAGCAAAGCGTTTAATGTGAATAGGATTAGCCACGACGAAAGGCAAATTAGCGTTCGCACAGGCGACAATGAACGGCATTTCTAATCGGCCAGTCGCTTCAATGACAATGCGCCCAGGTGAATGCTGTTGGATTTTTTTAATGGCTTCTTTAATACCCTTTTCATCGTTAGAAACAGTGAAGTAAATATCGAGAGGGCGAATGTAAATATCTAATTGAAACTTGCCTGTATCGACACCGACGTTAACGCTTTGATTTGTTTTTGTATTCATAATAAGCTAACTCTTGCTTGCATAATGCGGGTTGAGACCCAGTAGACTATTCGAGTGTTTTGCTTGGAGTCCTTCGTGGCGTTCTTTCTTGTTATCGGTCTCTCAACTGAGGAGCCATCAATCAATCGAACTACCACAAAAGAAGGCTTTAGTTGCTGCTAAAGCTTGGGTCTCACTTTACCTCACCCCGATTAATATCAGGATAATTTACATGAGTTATTATCCATACAAGAAAATCAACAAGGACACGTAACAGTTGGCTACGTTTCGCTTCGCTACACAATTTTAGCCAACCATTACTTAGCCTGTTATTTAGGCGTTAGTGCGTCAAGGAAGCTTGATGCATCTTGCAGGGTGTAAGTCCCTGTCGGGTAAGGTTTAGCCAGCCACCCGTATCGAGTCTTGCGCATTGCGCGGAGTCTGAGCAAAGGAAGTGCTTTGCTGTGTGAGGACACAATCAGATGAACAACCAATGTGAAGCGTAGACAGAGAATTATATAGGCCATAGGGAATACGTGTTCCTGAAGTGCTGGTATCGCTGGGATAATAAATAAAGTCCTGACTGACGAGGCTTGTAACGCCGTCGAAGTCCACGCAAAGCAACCATTATTCAAGATATTTGAAGCGGCAAGGTTGTGGCGAGTCAGTCCAGTTATCAAGCCGTGGCATGTATAAAGAGATGCATCAGGAACTTGAGAGAGCCAAAGGTGTTCCATAAGGAAATGGTAGGGTAGCTAAGCCACAAGCGAGGCCAACGATGACCCTTCGGCAGTCAGATCAGCCCGTAGTAGTCTGAGCAGGGGAAAGCCTTGTACATGGCGAAGGAGCTGACAGTTATATCAGGTGTTTAGCAGACACATAGGCCGGACAAAGTAGGGCTGGAACCACTATGACAACCGAACTAAACGCCATCACATTTAAATCACAAACCCATCCCCGCCACAGATTTCAGAGCCTATATGGATTGCTAGGTGACGATTTACTGTATCAAAGCTGGGAGCAACTGAATAAACGAGCCGCGCCAGGTGTTGATGGCATTACAGTGCCAACATACCAGCAGTCGCTTGTGGAAAACCTCACACGTTTACGTGTTGCACTGACAACCAAGTGTTATCGTGCGAATGACATTAAACGTGTCTTCATCCCAAAAAGTAATGGCAAGCAACGCCCATTAGGACTTCCAACGGTTGATGACAAGCTTGTGCAGCAAAGCGTAAGCCAGATACTGCAAAGTATCTGGGAAGCGGATTTCTTGCCAAACAGCTATGGATACCGACCGCAGAAAAGTGCTCATCAAGCGGTACACAGCTTGGCGTTAAATCTCCAGTTTAAAGGCTACGGTTATATTGTAGAGGCGGATATTAAAGGCTTCTTCGATAACATTGACCATGACTGGCTGATGATGATGCTCAAGCAGCGCATTGACGATAAAGCACTATTGAGCCTGATTGGACAATGGTTAAAAGCACGGATAAAAGCCCCCGATGGGACATACATCAAACCCCAACGTGGCTCACCTCAGGGCGGTATCATTAGCCCAGTGTTGGCTAATATCTATCTGCATTATGCATTGGATCTATGGTTTGAGAAGAAAGTAAAACCTCGCATGCGAGGCAGAGCCATGCTGATCCGCTACGCGGATGATTTTGTGTGCGCGTTTCAATATGCCAATGATGCAGAGCGATTTTACCGAGTGCTACCAAAACGGCTAAAGAAGTTCAAACTTGATACCGCGGCGGAAAAGACCAGTCTATTAAGATTTAGTCGATTCCAACCAAGTAGTAAGCGGCAGTTTGTCTTCTTGGGCTTTGCATTTTACTGGGGAGTGGATGTAAATGGTAAACCAAGACTACGGCGACGAACTGCAAGCAAAAAGCAGCAAACCAGCCTTAGCGAATTTTACCAGTTCATCAAATCCAAACGCTCGCAAAAGCTAGCGATGTGGTTGCCTCAATTAAAACGTAAACTGACAGGGTTTAGAAATTACTTCGGTCTGCCTGACAATAGCCGCAGTGTGAGCAAGTTGTACAACTATGTATTGCATAGTCTGTACAAATGGCTGAACAGACGCAGTGGTCGTCGGAGTTACAACTGGAGTAATTTTAAGAAGATGCTAGAGTATTTCCAAATACAGAAGCTACGAGTTAGCAAAAGAGTGATCAATGTTGACTGGTACTAAGATGGGCGTGATTTACACGCGTGAACATATAACTGAAGAGCCGGATGCGGTAATTCCGCACGTCCGGATCTGTGTGGGGTCGGCTCAGTAATGGGCCGCTCTACCACGATTGCGTTAAATACAAATTCAAATTAGGAGAGGAATATGTCAGATTGCATCACAACCTTTTTCGACACATGGGAAATTAAGGAAGCTGAGACTCGACTTGCAAAATTAAATAGTTCTGTGACAGAAACTATACGCTACGATGATCCTCGTACACCCGAAACTGTAAATGGCATCGCAGCATTAAATAACTATGTAGGCATGTTTAGCGCAAGTGCTCCGGGTTGGTCAGCAAAAGTTATTAAAACTGATACGGTCGCCGGCGTCACGCGTGTCACCGTCGCTTTCGGCGGAATGGGGCCTGATGGCTCTGAACAAGTTCAACTCGGTCAGTATTTTGTGGAAAAAGACGGTGATCTAGTATCCCGAATGGTGGGGTTTGTTGGTACTGGTGAGCAGAATTAGGTTTGTGCGTCGGCTCACGCATAACAAGCCGCTGCACGCTGACACATACTGCTACGCTCGTTTTTGTGTCTGTCGTTGCGCTTCATTGTCACACAAAAATGCTCTCCGCAGTATGTGCAGGTGAGCGGGGCGTTAGGCAGGAAAAACGGAGAGATTGATGAATAAAATTATAATAGTAATACTAGGGTTAAAGACAATTACTAAGACAGCCATGTTAATTTTGTCGAATTGTTGACCTGAGTTCTTTATCTTTGCGAAACAAAGTAACTGCTGCATGTGTAGGTAGATACCGCGATGAACCAGAATTCGATGAAAAATCATTTGAATTCGAAGGCTACTTTATTGAACTAGTAGCTGTTGACGTTAACGTCGTCAACAATGAGTTCTTTTTAGTCAATTATAAGTCGTACAGTCGTGTCTCTAAAGCATTACAAATGGCATCTAAGGCACACTCACAACAACAGAGAAAAAGCGATAACAGCTCTTACATAAATCATTTGATTGAAGTCATGAATTTACTTTCCAACGTTGGTAACGTAGGTGACGAAGATATAATACTTGCGGGAATTCTTCATGATATTATCGAAGATACAAACATTACAGAACACGAGTTAAAAATAAATTTTGGCAGTCGTGTTGCCAGCATTGTTTCAGCGCTGAGCGACGATAAAACACAAACGCTATTGAATCGACGTGACCTTGTTCTACAAAAATTAAATAGTGCTCCAAGCTCAGTTAAGTCAATAAAATTAGCAGACGCTTGTTCGAACGCCTCGTCAAAACCGGCATCTTGGGCTGAGGACAGAATAGCTGAGTATCTTATATGGCTTGACCAAGTTGCACTTGAATGCCGTGACGCAAACGAAGCGCTTTACCAAGAATACTTAAAGCGAAGGTCAGAATGAGCACCAAAGAGTGGATTTACAGACCAGATTTTGGAGCTGGACTGTACCAAGAATTAAGTCTTGATGAAGATAACAACAATCCGGCGACCATAGAAATAGAAGACCCAACAGACTTTTGTGTCGAGAGAGAAAAATATGCAAATGGTAAATCATACGAATTACGAAGACAGCCATGTTAATTTGGAAAGTCATGATTAAATCTATTTTGATAATATCTGCGGTCGTTTTGGCCAATTTTGTTATTGCGGAAGAAATTACTGATGTGTCTGAACTCACAAGGCGCTTGGACAATGGCATACCGAAGATTTTAGATAAACACAAAGCTCCCGGTGTCGCACTTGCATTCGTCAATGGAAATAGAATCGTTGAATTTCGCTCTTATGGTTTTGCCGACGTAGCAACCGAAGCGGAAATTACCCAAAGCACAATGTTTAACGTAGGATCTATTTCTAAGCTGGTTACTGCTTGGGGAGCAATGCAACTTGTAGCCCAAGGCAAAGTCGATTTAGATGCGCCAATTAATCAATATCTCAAACGCTGGCAGATTCCTAATTCTGAGTTTAACGTAAAAAAAGTAACGTTAAGAAATATCCTATCTCACACTTCAGGCTTGTCGCTGGGACCTTATGTAGGATGGGACTCTCGCGAAAAATTATTATCTATTGTTGATTCACTAAATGGTGATAACAATGGTGCTGGACCCGTTGAACTTATCCATGCGCCCGATACAAAGTGGTCTTATTCTGGTGGTGGGTATTCAGTAGTGCAACTTTTAATTGAAGATGTATCCGGCATGGCATTTGAAGACTATATGCAGCAAAATGTGTTCGAACCTCTAAATATGAAGGATTCTACTTTCAACATTACTGAAAAAGTAATGAATAAGTCGGCAACACCTTATGACGATACCGGCAAAGTAACTGGTATGTTGTACTTCGATGAAAAAGCAGCTGCAGGTTTACAAACAACGTCTATAGATTTAGCTCGCTTTAATATGGCAGTGTTGCGCAACAACGATGGGCATTATAATGGTGTAACGTTGTTGCCAGAAAAACTCATTGATCTGATGATAGAACCAGCTCCGAATACTAACGGGCGCTGGAGCATGAGCTATGTAGTTGACTCAGAAAACAATAGTCTCGGCTTTGCTGGATTTAATCGAGGTTGGATCTCGCTATCACGTTCTATTACTGACCTTAATTTTGGTTATGTGATATTAAATAATAGTAGTATTGGCGCAGTGAATAATGAAATTGATAGCCTCATCCTTTCTATTATCAAACAAAAGCATAACTAAAGTGCGTACAACAAAGCATTTCAGCGGATAAACCGCTGAATGCGAGCGTTATATACACCTCATAAGTTGTTTAACACCGTTAGAAAAAGTCAACTAAAAGTCACTAGAACGCCAGGTATTATGAAGCCAGCTTGGTTAAAACGACCGATTGTTCAATTGTATTTATGCGAAGTTAAATGGTTTGTCGATTTTAAAAAAAGGATAGTTTATGAAACGTATTTGTATTTCAATAACTCTGCTGCTTTCTATCTTTATTATGAGTAGCAAAAGTTATAGTCAAGATGAATCTCCAGTTTTAGAAGATCGCTATTTAGGACAAAAGCCACCAGGCTTAATCCCTGAATTTTTTGCACCAGGTATTGTTTCCACTCAAGAGCATCTTGAAACCGAAGTATTGTTTTTGCCCGATATGAGGGAGCTCTCGTTCACTAGGTCTGGTGGAAAATATAAAGAACCTACATGGTTGGTTATGAAGTACAAAGATAATAGATGGAGTAGGAAATCTATTGGGTCAACTGATATCAGTAAATATAAGGAACGATTCAACCCTAATGTATCAGAGATGAAGAACCTTGAACCTTTCAAAGACATACCTATTGTAGGTTTCTCAGCCTCACCTAAAGGGACATACTATTTTTATGTTTTAGATTTCAAGGATGGTAGCGGGTATATGAGTTATTCACGCCTAATAGATGGCAAGTATGAAGAGCCTCAAAACAATTACGAAGACAGCCATGTTAATTTTGCCTCTTTTTTGAACTGAACTACACTTAACAGGTGTTTCATTCTTAGTCAGGTAGGTGGGTTATGCCCCAGCCTCGCAAAAGCCAAGTCAGTTTACTTGATACGCCCTATTATCATTGTGTGTCCCGCTGCGTTCGCCGCTCATTCCTATGCGGTACAGATAAGTATTCAGGCCAAAGTTATGAGCACCGACGAGGCTGGGTAGAAGACCGTTTGCTGTTTTTATCGACCCTATTCGCTATTGACATATGTGCCTATGCGGTCATGAGCAACCATACTCATGTGGTGGTGCATGTCGATAAGGCCATGGCCGACAATTGGGATACCGAAGAGGTGTTAAGCCGCTATCATAAATTGCACAAAGGCACGCTGTTAACCCAGAAATTTGTAAAGGGAGACACGTTAAGCCTAGGTGAGCTGATTACCTTCGATGAAACCGTTGAGCAGTATCGTCAGCGCTTGTACGACATCAGCTGGTTTATGCGCGACCTCAATGAATACATTGCCCGCGAAGCCAATAAAGAAGATGGCTGCACAGGTCGGTTTTGGGAAGGGCGGTTTAAGTCGCAAGCCTTATTAGATGAAAGTGCGGTACTGGCCTGTATGGCCTACGTAGATTTAAACCCCATTAGAGCGAAAATGGAAAAGACCCCTGAAACCTCAAAGCACACCAGCATCAAAAAACGCACTGAGGCGGTGAAAAACAAACAGCGCCAACCCAAATCCTTAATGCCTTTTGTGGGCAACCCCAGACAAACCATGCCCAAGGGTATTGCGTACCATTTAAAAGATTACTGCGAACTGGTGGACGCCACAGGCCGCTGTATTCGAGACGACAAAGCCGGTCACATCGAAGACCACCTTAGCCCTATTTTGGAACGATTGGGCCTAGACTCACAGCAGTGGTTAACCTTAACCACTGAGTTTGAAAAACACTTTTGTTATGCCGCCGGGGCAGAGCTAATGATGAATGCCTTTAAACGCCATACCCACCATCAACGATTACGGGGGATGGGCAAGGCAAGAGTGTTACTGCAACACGCCTGATAGTCCTTTACCGAAATTAGATAAACCACGCACCCACGCGCAGCGCTATGGCGTATCATGCTGCCTGCAATCTTACTGCAATCCGCTAATTCCTTACATTCTGGTGCCTCACTGAGCAAATCGAGGCGTGACTGACGCTTAAGCCCCCTCATTAACAAAGCATCACTAAAGTGATGTTCCCTGAATATTCGATTTAGTTACTATGGGTGATGAGATGGACACTCCCTAATACCAGGGCGCGAGCGAACTTTGTAACTAATTTGTAAACAACACATCATGACGATAGTTCTCGTCCCATGCCGCCTTGTTCATCTTGCGTGGCATGCTCTGTTTCCCATTGTCTCGCCTGAGTAAATTCAATACGAAACGCCTTACTGTCGCCATATTCTGCGCGGCCTTGCGTGTGTAAATGGTTTGAGCATCTTCTCTGAATACAACGTCTAGCACCCAGTGCTGACGATTTTCAGTGTCCCAGTGACGACGTGTGGCATCCGCTGCCAGGGCTAAGGGGAGGTGGGTGGTGCAAGCAAAATAAGCGGTTTCGTGACTGACTTTATTCGCTATCTTGCGGGTTCTAACGACCGCGATAACGCTTTCTAACATTGACCACTTTATCTTGAGTGCCTCGCCAAGAGTAGCAGGCAGGCTATATACACAACGAGACTCTTCCCGGCCATGACCTTTATTCTCACTTGCCTCTGCGATGTGGTCCTGGGTTTGAGATTGTTGCCAGTATGCCTGAAATGCCCCATCTATCTGATTGAATAAGGCGTCCTGGTTTTTTTTGACTTGTACGAGTGCATCGCCGCCGCGTTTTTTGATCAAGCTCAGTGTGTCACTTTGGCAGTGCAGTGCATCCATCGTCACAATGCAATCCTGGATATCCAGTGCATCAAGCAGATCACACACCGCTTGAATTTCCTGACCTTTGCCTTGTGTGGCACTATGATAGAGCACTAAGCCTTGCTGCACATCAAAGGCTGAGACAATACTCAGGGGCGAGGCTTTACCACTGCGCTCGACACCCCGAATATCTTTCCCATCTAATGCAATTAATGGCTTGCCATGGCGGGTGCGCCGCACATTCGCCCACTTGACTAAGGCACCGACAAAGCTATCCGGCACGACAGCACGGACTATCTTGGCGATGTTATGCCGGGTGGGTATGCCATTCTCATAAGGCAAATAGCGGCGTAACCAGTCAAGATTGCCGTCACCGAAATCTTGTATATCTGACCACCCTTTCTGGCCACAGGCTAAAGCCGCCACCACTAGGAACATGATTTCCAGTAACGGATATGTTTGATTAATATGCGAGCGTGTCTCTTGAACGTCTTTTAAGCAGTCGATGAGTTCCATATGATAATACCGATTGGGGAAAGTTGACGATCTGATCGACCCTCAAGCAAAAAGTTCCAGACTGTTTATATCAATAGGTGATCGATAGATGACTAATTATAACCTAAAGTTTGATCCCGCCCTGTCCCTAATACGGCGTCAATGCGCCAAAATAGTAGTGTTAACCAAACTATTTACATAGGGAGTGTCCACCATGAAGTTTAAAACAATTAGTATCGATTTGGCAAAGAATGTATTCCAAGTATGTGGCGTGAATGAGTACATAAAACCGCAGTTTAATAAGAAGCTTAAACGCAATGAGTTACTTGATTTTATGCGCCAGCAATCGCCGACTGTGGTGGTAATGGAAGCCTGTTATTCATCACATTATTGGGGCAGAGAGTTAAGCAAACTCGGTCATGATGTGAAGCTTATCCCAGCGCAGCATGTCACGCCTTTTGTACGTGGAAATAAGAATGATCATAATGATGCATTTGCCATAGCGGAAGCCAGTCAACGGGCACATATTCGGTTTGTGCCGGTTAAATCAGAGTATCAACAAGAAGTGATGTGTTTACATCGCATTCGAGAGCGCCTGATTAAAAACAAAACGGCGTTGAGCAATCAAATTCGTGGGCTGTTGAGTGAATTTGGTGTGGTATTTCCTTGTGGTCATGCGGCACTACTCGTTGGGTTGGAAAGCGTCATCGATAACCCGCAATACAGTGTCAGGTTGCAACAGATCATGGCAGATATGCTCAATGAGTACAGCGCCATACTCAAACGCGTAAAAAACATTGAACAGCAACTACGAGAGTTTATTGATAGCAGTGAAAGCAGCCAAATCTTACTCAGCATACCGGGTATAGGGATCATCAATGCTTCGGCTTTTCTAGCCGCCATCGACAAAGGCCAGGCGTTCAACAGCCCCAAAGAATTCGCGGTATGGTTAGGGCTCACCCCAAAACAACATGCGTCAGGTAATGTGAGTAAGATGGGGGGGATCACCAAGCGCGGAGATCGCTATCTGCGTAAACAATTAATACACGGTGCCAGGGCATTGGTGAGTCGTGCAGCCAAAAGTACCGACCCCTTATCGGTATGGGCGATGAAACTTCGTGTCAGCAAACCTTTTAATCAAGTTGCAGTGGCTGTTGCCCATCGGCTTGCTCGACTTATGTGGATACTGCTCTCTCGTCAAGAGCACTATCAAGCGATGCCAAATACACACGTTAACGCATAATATGAAACAGTTTACGTTATCCCGGTCTGACTCAAATCCGTCAGAGACAAAGGCACAAAGCCTGTCTGGGTGTTGTGGAAGGCTAGACTCGGGATAACACTTTTTTACCCAACCAGCTTAGTCGACAATGATGAAGAAAACGGTCTACCCTACCTCATCAAAGCCATGACGCGGTCACCGGACAAGGCACGGATATAACAATCCGTATGGGTGAATAAAAAGGCGATAAGGTACCCGGTACCCGGTACCCGGTACGGAGTTCATCAGAGGCCTGGAATAATAAACCTATTCCTATTAAGAGCCTGAATATATGTCAGAACTAAGCCACTTTTAGACTTAACTTCACACGATTAGACGAGCTGGAACAAGAAAAGAAACAAGACTTCATGCTGCTGCGCAGCATGAAAAGATCACGGCTGTGTTGACATAGCGGGAGTGTCTATATATGTCTTTGCATTCTTGCATTCCTTTGTTCCTTTGTTCCTTTGTTCCTTTGTTCCTTTCCTCTTTGCATTCCACTATTTTTCGCCTCTTAATGAGGCGTTGGTGTCCCATTCAGAACCCTGCTTGACGGTACTACTATCTAGTACTATCATATCTCCCATGAAGAAAAAGCATCAGAAAACACTCGCACTCATTTTTGCTAGGCCTGTAAGTGGAAATGTAAAGTGGAATGACATTGAACAGCTATTTATCGAATTAGGTGCAGATATAGTTGAGGGCGAGGGTTCTCGTGTTGGTGTGAGGCTTTTTGGTGAGCGCAGAGTATTTCATCGTCCACATCCATCACCTGATACGGATAAAGGCGCTATGAGTAGTATTCGACGCTGGTTTGAGATGAATGGGGTAAAACCATGAAGAACGTTATGAAAATTGACGGCTACGATGCTGTCATTAATTATGATCCCGAAATCGAAATGTTTAGGGGGGAATTTATTAATTTGAATGGAGGCGCAGATTTTTATGCGTCCGATATTAGCGGACTTCATAAAGAAGGTCAGCTATCACTAAACATGTTTCTTGAAATGTGCAGTGAAGATGGAGTCAACCCTAGAAAGAATTACTCGGGTAAATTCAATGTCCGCATTAGCCCTGAACTACATGAAAACCTAGTTCTCAAAGCCTCTGCAACAGGCAAGAGTATTAATCAGCTTGTTGTCGAATCCATATCAAGTACGGTAGTCAATGGGTTATAACAAACGCATCAAACCTGACTCCGCTAGTGGGCCGGTTTTTTGCAAAACAAACAGCGCAAAAACGCGTCCAACTTGCTCCGCTGTTTATGCTGCATGTTTCGGACGAAACCGATCACCCATTTCGTTTCAATCCGATCGCTGGGGAAACGACTGTCTGTTTTTACCGGAATACGCATATGCGAAGCGTTATGTAAACAGGTAATCTAGTTCTATACTTTTCACATCTAATATTAAAAAGGGAATTACAATGGAATCGATAGAAAATGCAATTGAAGCCGCATACCAAGCTCATATATCATCGCTTTATAAAGTTTTATCTCATTCAATTTTATCTGCTAATGGAGACGCGAGTGAGGTTTCAGCAGCCGAAAGTAGATTTAAAAAAGGATTGGAGTTCGCTGCTATTGTTCGAAGTAAAGCAAGAACAGCTGCCGGTTTGTAAATGTTTACATAACACATATGAGCCTCCGGTCGGTCAATAGGTACTACTCATCTTTTGATCAAAAACATGATCAATCCAAATATCTGAGCTAAGCCGTTCGTTTACTTCGCCTGTCACGTGGACTGTCAGGTCATCGCCTACAGCAAACACTTCTCGCATTTGGTCACGAGATGGCTGATAACGCAGATTCAGTGAATGAGGGCGATAATTGTACTGACTAACGGTATTGGTCACATGCGCTTTTAAATCAGCGCCAAAGCGCACTAATTTAGTACGTCGCCGCAGTTAATCACGCGTAGCACGCAACTCATTGGGATAGTTGTACGCCAACGGGAAATTTCCCTCGCGCAGTAATTTGGCAATCTTAAATGAATCAATTTTGTCATTTTTAGTTTTACCGCCATGTATCGCTTTCATATATAACGGCATGGCCGAGTACGAAATCAATGTTATGCCGGTGACAAAAATCACTGACCCAGTACCAGCAATGCATGCACTCGACCCCTACCACAATATTGCCAAGACAAGGTTGTAGCAACGACAGTAATTGTACAGGCGAGTCTTGTATTTTCTTGTGAACTAGCACTTCACCGTGTTCGTCAATAATACAGACGTAAAGCAGGCGAGCATGTAAATCAATTCCACAATAGTAGGGATGTGTATTAATATAAAAATTCTTTGAGTCTTCTCGGTTGGCTTAAGCACCTTCAGTTTAGACCTTAAAGGTTAAATTGAAGGAGGAGGCTCAATGAGTGAGTATCAAGCCACTCAAGCAGGACAAATAACAGTTGGTTTTTGCTCCTTCGTCGCTTATTTTAGCCAACAATTATTTGCCTCTTAATGGGGCGTTGAAATCATTGGAATTGGGGTAGTCGTATGGAACTCGAAATAACTGTGGTAGATGCTTTTACAGACTCTGTTTTTGGCGGGAATCCAGCAGCAGTAATCATTACGGATGAATGGCTATCCG
The DNA here is from genome assembly GCF_058068185.1 of Paraglaciecola sp. IT1134. Lineage (NCBI taxonomy): Bacteria > Pseudomonadati > Pseudomonadota > Gammaproteobacteria > Alteromonadales > Alteromonadaceae > Paraglaciecola > Paraglaciecola sp. IT1134. The sequence goes on from NZ_CM176486.1 coordinate 1,755,574, forward strand.
ACGATTTGATGCAGTCTATAGCGGCGGAAAATAACCTTTCTGAAACGGCTTTTTTGGTTTTAGCTGATGCATCAACCTATCAGATCCGATGGTTTTCGCCTCTCGCTGAAATCGCTTTTTGCGGCCATGCAACTTTAGCCTCTGCTTTTGTCTTGTTTAACAAGAGCCCTGAGTTAACCAGCATTAAATTTTCAGCTAAGGCAGTTGGAGAACTATCGGTAGAAAAAACTGAATCAGGTAAGGTTCAGATGGATTTCCCGAATACCAAGCCAGAAAAGATCGAAACTATCCCTGATAACCTAGTAGCCGGCCTCTCTATACCTCCGGTAGATGTCTATTGTAACTCGCAAGCCTATTTCGTGATTTATGAATCTGAATCTGAAGTGTTGTCTGTGCAACGTGATAACGAGATCCTGAAGCAGCTTAGGCCACTTGATGTTGTCGTGACCAGCAGGTCTGAAGCCAAAGATTATGACTTCATATCACGGTACTTTTGGCCTGCGAATGGCGGTGATGAGGATCCTGTAACTGGCTCAATTCACACGGGCCTGGCTCCGCTTTGGGCCGACCGGTTTGGTAAAAATGACCTTGTTGCATATCAAGCCTCAAAGCGAGGTGGTGTGTTGAACTGTTTGGTGTCGGGTGACAGAGTGATTATTTCTGGCAATGCGGTTCTGTACTTAAGCGGAACCATCATAGTGTAGTGCCACAAATTTCTAACAAGGCCAGGCACGGCGTCGCCTTTTCGTTGCGACTTCGCCTTCACTACAAAGCCGCGCATGCTGGCGGCGTTATTAGTTGCCTTTCTTACTCAGGTGGAAATCTCTGCTTTTGGTGTAACACTCGCATAATACGAATAGTTTCTCCATCAACCCAATAAGAAACAATCATTGATACTTCCGGAATAATTAATATTCGTCCCCGAAAAATATGTCGTTGAACGCCCATTAGTGGATGTTCGAGTAAGTGCTCTATTTTCGTCTCTATAATTTGATCGGTTTTTTCAGCGGCACTAGGATTAAAATCAAATAAAAATTCAAATATTTTCTCACGATCATTGAGTGACTCTTCTTCCCAAAAGATCATGTTTTAATTCTATTACGAATCTTCATTTTTCTGGCTTCCATTTGCGCTTTAGCTTCATCATGCTCAATAAATTTAGCTTTACCATTATCAAATTTATCAAATGCAGCATTTATTTGTTCTGTTAACCACAAATCATGTGTCATAGATTTTCGTTGTTCTTCAGCTAACCCAACTGTAAGCTCTCTGCATGCGTCACTTAATGTACGCCCTTGGCTTTCAGTCATTAACTGCGCTAATCGTTTAGTTTCTTCATCAACTCTAAATTGAATGCGAGTGTCCATTATATGATACCTTTAATTCATATTGTGTGCACAAATGTTAGCACTGGCGCCAACCGCAGGCAACTATTAAGTAAGGATAGCTCACGCACAGAGGCGACTTCATCCTATTGTTGGACAAGCCCGGGGCTCGAAGCCCGATGTGAAAGATATCTGCTTATATAGTAGATATGTCGAAGGGCGACTGAGGAATAGCAAGACCTTGTTATGACTTACCTTTTTTATAGCCGAGTTTGGCTGAGACCGCCATTATTAGTACGCTAGCAATCTGTTTTACCGTCCTTTAAATCGTCTTATCCTGTCACCCCCTTGGTTGTTTTTGCACCCGTTAGCGTGGGTGCATCCTGTGCCTAAGCGCAATCCATTGCTGCGTAAGTTCGTATTATCAGCGTCATGGGTTTGTTTCGTTCCTCAAAATTTCTTGCCAACTAAATTTTGCCCATTAACGAGGGCGTTATAAATTTCTATAGCCTATGGTCTACCTTTGTACTAACATGTAATACAAATCACTACGGTTGGATGGATTTATGAGTATTACAAGTATTCGGCTTAATGATGATGTGGATAAGTCCTTGAATTTTCTTGCGAAAAAGCTCGATAGAAGCAAAAATTACCTTATAAATCAGGCGATCAAAGAGTTTTTGGTAAAGCAGTCGCTTGAAGATACTAGATGGCAAGATACGCTTGAAGCTCTAGAGTCTATAAAATCAGGTCAGTCTGTAGACGAAGCAGATGTTAACGCTTGGCTTAACAGCTGGGGCACTGGCGCGAGAACATCTCCTCCTAAACCATGAAGGTTAAATACTCACCAGAATCGATTGAGGATCTTCAGCGGGTTGTCGAATTCGTAGAAAATAAGAATCCATATGCTGCTCGTAGAGTTGCTATCGACATTCAAGAGGGTGTCCAGAAACTTAAACAATTCTTCCTAATTGGTTTACCCGTCTTAAAAGCTTCTGACCCAGAGATAATTCGCGATCTTTATATAGGTCAATATACGGTTCGCTATTTAATCACCGATGAGGTCATTTATATTTTAAGAATTTGGCACGGAAAAGAGAATGAAAAAAATTTATAATAAGTAAGGATAGCTCACGCACAGAGGCGACTTAATCCTAATGTTGGACAAGCCCGATGTTTGGGGGGATTACCGGGGCTTCTGCTTATGTAGTAGATATATCGAAGTGCGGTTGAGGTCGGTCTAGTTTTTTTTGAATGTTGGTAAATTTAGGCGGAGTTGGGCCACGATTGCTATTTTTCACCTCTGCAATCGTCTATTTTACGCTCTGCTTTTTCACTTTATTGTGTTACCCCCTAGGTTTTGACTGGCGTTGTTGGCGTGGGCGCATCCTGTGCCGAGTCACATTCCTTTGCTGTTTAGGTTCGTTCGACCAGTGCAAGCGGTCTGACCTTGCCTGGTTGGTATCGCAATGCTATTTTGTTTTTGTATAAAACTCTGAGATATAACTTCCACCTTTAATATTCAATACAAGTCGAAGTTTGTAACTTTGTCCTGAATTACCGACTAATTCTCTCAAATTAGTTTCTGTATGCCAATAATAAGGGCTTTGTATCATGCCTAATGGATATGGAGTTGGATTATTATTTTTATCAACCAGAAATATTGTGGCGCTGTCTAACGGAAAAGTTGAGTTGACCGTTGTTAAGTTGTTTTTGTCAAAGACATTCACTTCGAAATCGCCCGCTCTCAAAATACACTTTTGATTGATCACATCACAGTCTTCAAATGGAACTAACTGGATGACTTTCTCTTCTTCAGCTTGGCCTTCTTCATAGTAATCTGCAGCAATATATCCAATTACAGCTAAAATTGGTGCCACCATAAATGCAGTTCTTGTATGTTTATTCATTATTTTATCTTTTTTAAGGCTTTAATAACTTTTGATTTAAACATGTAGAAAAATAAAGGCTAAAGAGAAACTCTTTAGCCTTTAATGTTCAATGAATGATTTTTATCAAATCATGTTAACGATCCGTCCAGTAGATAATTTATACCTAGTGATCGCTGATTGCAGCGGTGCCACCTGGGCTACGCATGTTTTCAACCATATCTTGAACATGTTTAGGTGCTGGTCCGGTAAACTGAAGCACTACAAATGCAACGCCAAAGTTAACTAACGCACCCACTGCGCCAAACGCGTTTGGCGAGATACCAAAGAACCAGTTTTCAGGCATACCACCTAAGAAATCGGTACCCGGAATAAACATAATACCTTTATGTTGGAATACATAAAGCATCGTTACCCCAAGACCAGAACACATACCTGCTATTGCTGCTGTGCCACTCATTTTCTTAGAGAAGATCCCCATCATTAGTGCAGGAAATATTGATGATGCTGCCAAACCAAAGGCAAGCGCCACCGTCCCTGCGGCAAATCCAGGCGGATGCAGCCCCAAGTAACCCGACACAAAAATAGCAAGTGTCATCACCACTCGCCCTGCCAGTAACTCGTTTTTCTCAGATAAATCTGGTGTTAATACGCCTTTCATTAAATCATGAGAAATTGAGGATGAAATAGCTAATAATAAACCCGCTGCTGTTGACAGTGCCGCAGCTAAACCACCGGCAGCCACTAATGCAATTACCCAATTAGGCAAGTTAGCAATGGCAGGGTTAGCTAGTACCATAATATCGAGGTCTACTTTAACCATTTCATTGGTTGCTGTGTCTGCTGAATATTGTATTTTGCCGTCACCATTTTTATCTTCAAACTCGAGTAAACCTGTTGTTTCCCAGTCTTTAAACCACTGAGGACGCGCCTCATACTCTAAATATTGACCGGCCGCTGGTTCAATAGTACTCATAAAGTTAAGTCGTGCCATTGCGCCAACAGCTGGAGCAACCGTATATAACAACGAGATGAACACCAATGCATAACCTGCTGAAGAACGGGCAGCTTTAGCTGAAGGAACCGTAAAGAAGCGCATAATAACGTGCGGTAAACCAGCGGTACCAATCATTAGCGACATTGTATATGCGAACATATCTAATGAGCCATTCATGTTATCTGTGGTGTATTCTTTAAAGCCCAATTCAGTTACAACCAAGTCTAATTTATCAAGCAAGTAAACGCCGCTTCCGTCAGCCAGGGTAGAACCTAAACCAATTTGTGGAATAGGATTACCGGTTAATTGTAATGAGATAAAAATTGCAGGAATGGTATAAGCAAAGATTAATACAACGTACTGTGCTATTTGTGTATAAGTAATACCTTTCATACCACCTAGCACAGCGTAGAACCAAACAACGGCCATACCTATACCTAAGCCTAAGCCGTAGTCAACTTCTAAGAAGCGAGAAAATGCAACACCCACACCTTTCATTTGACCTATGATATAGGTTAACGATGCCATGATTAAACAAATAACAGCAACAATTCGAGCCGTTTTTGAATAATAACGATCGAATATAAATTCAGGAACGGTGAACTTACCATGTTTACGCATATACGGTGCTAGCAGCATCGCTAACAATACGTAACCACCGGTCCAACCCATTAAGAATACCGAACCGCCGTATCCTAAAAAGGCAATTAATCCTGCCATTGAAATAAATGACGCAGCACTCATCCAATCGGCACCAATTGCCATGCCGTTTTGCATAGGAGTGACGCCACCACCGGCGACATAAAAGTCACTGGTTGATTTAGCGCGTGCCCACCAAGCTATAGCGAAATACAATGTGAAAGAACCAAAAACCGCTATGTATGTATAAATCTTTAACTCATCCATTATGATCCCTCCTTATCCTCGTATTTTTTATCAAGTTTGTTCATTTTATGGCTATACCAAAAAATTAACCCAACAAAAGTATAAATTGAACCCTGCTGAGCAAACCAGAATCCGAGCTTATATCCACCGAGACGGATCTCGTTTAGTGGTTCTACTAATAACAAGCCAAAGCCAAATGATACGATGAACCAAATGACTAGACATATTGCTATTAAGCGCAGGTTTTCCTGCCAATATGTTGTCTTCTTTTCCACATTATTCTCCTAGCACTGCATGCCATTTTATTTATTACATACGCCGTTTTTTGTTGTAATAACTTTATTTTTCGAGAAAAAGTTTGAGTATAGTTATGCCGCCAAGTGCTTCCATAACAAGTTTGAAAACAACTTGTAACAATTCATATACAACTCTAACTATCTGCAACACTACCAAGCTTTGTTTTTATCAGATATACCACCTTGGTCTTATATCAGCATTTACCAGTTGACTTCATAACTAAGCCATCCAAAATTAGCTATATAGAACTAAAAAGTACTTTTAAAATTGCTTTGAGAAAGTTACCAAAAGGTCTTGATATGGACAATGAACTAGCTGAGGTCACCGCTTTTGTAGGGGCTATTCCACCCTTTGATTTATTACCTGACACCCTACTTGATAAACTAGTAAGAGAAATTAGCATTAGTTATTTAAGGGTGGGTGAACACTTATCACCTGATGATATTGAACAACCTCAATTGTACATATTGCGCAAAGGAGCCTTGCGCTATTTAGCTGCAGATAAAGAACTGACAGGAAAGTATGGTGAAGGTGATATTTGCACAATTTTCTGTCAAAAAAGAAGTCTATTAAATACGGATATTGCCGTCATTGTCGACGAAGATTCGTTAATTTACAGCCTAGATTATAAAACTCTCAAAACATTGCTAGTAGATTCACCTGAGGTTATTGAGTTTTTAGAGCATTCTTCTGAACAACGACTTCATAGCAAAAAAAACAAACTCAATGACGACGCTATTTTATCGTCCTCTATAAGCAATACCTCAGTTGAAGACTTTTATCATCATTCAGTCGCAACAATATCACCTACAGCTTCTATTCAAGACGCTGCCATTAAAATGACCGAACAGGGTTTTTCTTGCTTAGTGGTTGTTGACGAAAATGATTCACATGAGCAGATCGCTGACATGCGATTAGGCATAGTAACCGACAAAGATATTAGACGACGTTGTGTTGCATTAGGTTTGCCTACTTCTACTCCAGTAAACAAGATAATGACTAAGGACATTGCCACCATTGATATAAAGTGCAATGCATATGACGCATTAATTGCCATGACCAGCAACCATATCCATCATTTACCGGTGACCAAATTCGGTAAACTTGCCGGGATGGTAAGCGTTACTGATTTGGTGAATAACGAAGAACATAACACCGTTAACATGACCAGCATTATTCACAAAGCTAGCTATGTTGCCGAGTTAGTTACCATTAGCAAGTTGCTAAATAAATTACAAGTTAAGCTCACCAAGCTTGGTTCAAATGCCGACCATATTGGCAAAAGCATTAGTGCGATTACTATGGCATTTACCATACGCCTAATTGAAATGGCTGAACAAAAGTTGGGACCAGCGCCTGTTCCATATGCTTGGTTAGCAGCAGGTTCACAAGCAAGGCAAGAACAACTTGCGCATTCTGATCAAGACAACGCCTTAATTATTTGTGACACCATGAAACCAGAAGATGATGCGTGGTTTATGCGTCTCGCAACCTTTGTTAGTGACGGTTTAGCCGAATGTGGATTTATTTATTGTCCCGGCGATATTATGGCTACTAACCATAAATGGCGTCAACCACAGAAGATATGGCAACAATATTTTGATAAATGGGTTGATACACCTAGTCCAAAAGCCTTGCTAAATAGCAGCGTATTTTTTGATTTAAGTACCATTCATGGTGATGTCAACTTACTTGAAAAAGTGCGTCAGCACATGCTACAAAAAACCAAAGTCAGTACCTTATTCATTGCACATATGTCATCAAACGCCTTAAGGTCAAGGCCCCCTCTCGGTTTTTTCAGAGATTTTGTGCTCATTCAAGACGGTAAACACAATGCGACACTAGACTTAAAACACAATGGCATTGCTCCAATTGTTGACTTAGCCCGTATTTACGCGTTAAGCGAAGGCGTTTCTGCCGTAAATACAATTGAACGATTACAGCAATGTTCTGGCACCAAATCATTGACAAAAGCCTCTGCAGAAAATTTGATAGATGCGTATGCATTTTTGACTTCTGTGCGTCTAGAGCATCAAGGCAAACTCTTGCGTAAGAAACAATCCGTCGACAACTACATTGATCCTAAACAAATTTCGAAGCTAGAAAGAGAGCATTTAAAAGATGCTTTTAAAGTCATTAAAACAATGCAAGATTATCGCCAATCGGCTGTTATTTAGGGGGGGTACTTTGTTTCTTAATAGTCTATTTGGTTACGAAGCGCGTAGAAAGCGTCTTTTAAAAAAAGTGCCGAAAGGGGCGCTGTACGATTTTTTATCTGTACCGTTTCCTAGCGAAGAAACTTGTTTATCCGACCTACCTATTCTGTCTGTAGATTTTGAAACCACTGGGTTAAATGCCATTACTGACAAACTACTTAGCGTGGGTTTTGTGAGCATTGATAAACGACAAATTAAACTAGGCAGTTGCTACCATCAAATTATTAACACTAAGCACCGCCTTGATGCAGATAATGTGATTATTCATCAAATTACCGACCAACAAAAGTCTCAAGGAAAATCTTTACGAGTTGTAGTCGAGGCGTTATTAAAAGCGCTAGCTGGTAGGGTTATGTTGGTGCATTTTGCTCGAATTGAGAAACAATTTTTAAGGCAAGCTTGTCTAGAATTATATGGTGTGTCCCCACCTTTCATGATCTTGGATACCCTAGCGATTGCGAAACGTAAGCTCGATCAAAGAGACATCGCTTACCACCCGCAAGAATTAAGACTTTCTGCTTTACGGCACAAACATGATTTACCCAATCACTTTGCTCACAACGCGCTTAATGATGCTATTGCTACAGCTGAACTGCTTCTAGCACAGCAAAAAGCAGGAGCGACAAAATTAAAGGATTTATTTTAAAGAACCCAATAGCCGTCAAGCTAGCACAGGTTTTTCGGCAGACTGTGGGTATTTACCAAAACATAGTGGCTTTTGGTAGTGATTAAGGTCACAGTCTTGAGCAGTAAAAAATTATTAACTGTAATATATCGGAAGATAAAGCTTTAGTAATTACTAAAAATACAGATTGTAATGGATTTATAACCGATCATGAGTATCACCTCGAAAAAGAGAAAAAAAGGTGGAAGCTGTTGTCTTTATTATACGTTGATGATGATGGTAAATATGAGTGCTTATAGCGCTGCTAACGTTGGCATCAAGTTATGGCAACGTTATATGCAATGAGTCATTGCGAGTGAAATGTTGGCGTAACTATCAGAATCATATCAGCGCGCAAAGCTACCAAAAATGAACACAAAAATTACGAAGGTGGCAATCGATGAAATCCCATAAGAATCCTTACGCATCAAAGCTTAAAAAGCCTGTGACAATGCGTAATAAGCGAAGATGTAACATCCTTTTTTAGCAAATGGCTGAAGAAGACGGCGTTCCCTACCAAAGTTTAATTAATCTCTATCTTCGTGATTGTGTTGCACAACATCGAAAAATTGATATTTCATGGCACACAAAGCCCTAATAAGTTGATCCATTTGACGCATCGGTCTACATTCATTTTTGTGCATTCGCTGTGTCCATTGTCGCACAAAAATCCACTACAACCGGAGCGCAAGTGAGCAAAACGTTATGTGTTATAGTGATATCGAAGTTGAGCGATAAATATGGTGTCGTCTTTATATGTGTAAACTATTCGGTGTTCATCAGTAATTCGCCTTGACCAATAACCAGCTAAACCGTGTTTTAACGGTTCAGGCTTACCAATCCCCTCATGTGGAGATCGGCTGATGTCCTTGATAAGCAAATTTATCCTTTTTAATACTTTTGTATCAGTACTTTGCCAGTACAGGGAGTTTTCCCATGCTGTCGTTGAAAAGGTCAGTTTCACTCGATAAGCTTTCTTTCGTGCCCACCGCCGGATTCCAATTCGGCAATCGACGCTAATAGTTTTCTGGCGTTTTCAGGAGAACGCAATAAATAGGTGGTTTCTTCCATTGATTGATAGTCTTCCAACGACATCATCACGACGGATGGTTGCATTTTTCTGGTAATAATCACCGGAGCATGGTCATTGCAAACTTGCTCCATAGTAGTTGCCAATTTGGCCCTAGCGGCGGTATAACTTATGGCATCCATAGACTATTCCTGTACTGGTAGTTGTACATAGTGTAATGGCATATAATAATCCAATCAACCGGACAAATACTCACTGGCTCCCCTTCGGGATTTTAGACAGCGAGTATTTGCCGTTTATTAAGACCGTTATACGTCATCCAAACATCTGGGCAGGAGTAGTAATACATGAACTCTGCAAGCGTAAAAGCAATAAAATCCATTCTTACTCAGTGGGTTGAATCAACCCGCCATGATAAGAAAGACCGTATTCTGGAAAACCATCTGCCTAGTAGTGTCATTTTTGATGTTTTGGCACCCATGCAATACCTAGATATACAAGCGTATCGAGAAAGCTTTGATAAATGGCAACCTCCATTTGAAATACCTTGTCTGTTCGAGATTTTGGAACTAACTATAAAGGCCGAAGACGAGATCGGCTTTGCACATTGTCTAATTAACTGCGGTGGCAGGCTTCCTGACGGCAAGGAAGTTAGAGATACTGTCCGTGCAACATTCTGCTTTGTAAAAACAGAAGGTTCGTGGCATTTCGCGCATTATCATGTTTCATCACCAATGGTGGTGGGTGAGTAAACGTTTCAACAAGACCTTGGAATGGCCAAATGGGTGGTGACGAACGTCCGTTTTGCTCGGTTGAACTTACATGGCTTAGCTGCCATAGGACTAGCGTGATTTTTCCATAGAAAATGGAGTTACTGGTGCATATAAGGTCCCTAGGCGTTTAGTTTTGCCAACACATGGATATATATCTAAGCCACTTTAAAACCCGCTGGCACCGCACGTCTGAGGCTGGCTACTTTTGCGTTGTTCCCGCTCTATCGACAGACGACATTCTTTCAAAGGGACGTCTTGAATTGAAGCACGCCAGTCGTTCGGCAATGTGTATTTTGCAGTAACTTGGGTATATACTACGCGGCCATAATTTTTCATCCATTATCAGCTTGGCTCAGAGGCTTTTTTTATCATGCGCACAGACTATTGCGGCAACATCAATGCATCATTCATCGGACAAACAGTCACACTTTGCGGTTGGGTTAATCGCCGTCGAGATTTGGGTGGTGTTATTTTTATCGATCTTCGGGATCGCGAAGGCATAGTGCAGGTTGTGTATGATCCAGATTTAGCCGAAATTTTTGAAACTGCCAATAGCTTACGGAATGAATTTTGTGTACAGCTCACTGGCTTGGTGCGTCCTCGTCCAACTGGCCAAATTAATCAGGACATGGGTACCGGGGAAATTGAAATTCTCGGTAAAGGGTTAACTGTCCTGAATAAATCGGCTCCTTCACCACTGGACAGTAACCAGGAAAATTCCGAAGAGCAGCGTTTGAAATATCGCTATCTGGACTTACGCCGTCCTTTGATGAGCGATCGCCTCAAGTTTCGCGCCAAGGTTACCAGTGCGGTACGAGCGTATTTGGAAAACGACGGCTTTTTGGATATTGAAACGCCTATCTTGACCAAAGCGACGCCCGAAGGTGCCCGGGATTATTTGGTGCCGAGCCGCACACACAAGGGGCAGTTTTTCGCCTTGCCTCAGTCTCCACAATTATTCAAACAACTGCTGATGATGTCGGGCATGGATCGCTATTATCAAATCGTTAAATGTTTTCGGGATGAGGATTTGCGCGCAGACCGTCAACCTGAATTCACCCAGATTGATATCGAAACCACGTTTTTGGACGCCGACGGGGTGATGGCCATTACTGAAGGCATGATCCGTGATTTGTTTCGTAAAATGCTGGATGTGGATTTAGGTGATTTCCCGCAAATGACCTATGCAGAAGCGATGCGTCGCTTCGGTAGCGACAAACCTGATTTACGTAACCCCTTAGAGCTGGTAGATGTAGCTGACCTGCTTAAAGACGTCGAGTTTAAAGTCTTCTCAGGCCCAGCAAATGACCTCAAAGGACGAGTAGCTGTTATACGCGTACCTGGTGGTTCGACTATGACCCGTAAGCAAATTGACGAATATACCAAGTTTGTTGGCATCTACGGAGCTAAGGGGTTGGCATGGATGAAAATCAACGATCTTGATGCGTGCATGGAAGGCTTGCAATCACCCATCTTGAAATTTTTAAGTACAGAAGTCACGCAACAAATATTGGCGCGAACGGCGGCACAAAGCGGCGATATCTTGTTGTTTGGCGCCGACTCGGCAACCGTGGTTACCGAAGCTCTGGGGGCATTGCGTTTGAAACTAGGTGAAGACCTGGACTTGCTGCAAGGCAACTGGAAACCGCTTTGGGTCGTTGATTTCCCCATGTTTGAAGAAGTTGACGGGCAACTTCATGCCTTGCATCACCCTTTTACGGCACCCAGAAACATGACACCCCAGCAGTTGGCCGCCGACCCGGGCAATGCTTTGTCTAATGCTTATGACATGGTGTTAAATGGCTGCGAATTAGGGGGCGGTTCGGTGCGTATCCACAGCCAGGACATGCAAGCTAAAGTCTTTAGTCTGTTGGGGATAAGTGATGAGGAAGCGCAAACAAAATTCGGTTTTTTACTCGAAGCGCTAAAATACGGTGCGCCACCCCACGCAGGTTTAGCGTTTGGCCTAGATCGTCTGGTGATGTTGATGACAGGTGCTACGTCCATTCGCGAGGTGATGGCCTTTCCCAAAACTACCACAGCGGCTTGCCCATTAACCAACGCCCCCGGTGAAGCTAATCCACAGCAGCTCAAAGAACTATCTATTATGACTGTCGCGGCAAAAGAGCCCGTGTCAGGCACCCAGTAATCAATCATTCGGTTATGCCATATCGTCGGCCAGAATCCGCGTTGGTGATCATTTATGATCACCAGTGTCGGGTTCTGGTATTGCAACGCAAGGATGATCCCCAGTTTTGGCAATCTGTCACCGGCACCCTGGAAGTAGGTGAGCTGGCGCAACAAACCGCCATGCGCGAGGTGCAAGAAGAAACCGGCATAGATGTGCTCACGGCTGGCTATCAACTGCGGGACTGTCAGCAGATCAACCGCTATGCCATTCGGCCGATTTGGCAGTATCGTTATCCACCCAATACCCCGTATAATACTGAGCATGTATTTGCCCTTGAAGTGTCAGGACAGGACACCATACAGTTGACTGAGCATCTTGCCTTTAAGTGGTTAACAAAAACCGCAGCCATGGGCAAAGTCTGGTCAGACACCAACCGTGCCGCCATTAGGCATTATGTGCCTGATCAAGTGCCACAATCGGTCGCTTCACCATTAGGTAACAACCCCAAGTGACAATCATTCTAGGTATCGATCCCGGCTCCCGCATCACAGGTTATGGCGTGATCAAGCAACTGGGCAGTAAATATCAATATTTAGGCAGTGGCTGTATTCGTATGCAAGGGGACGAACTGGCGCCCAGGCTGCAACAAATATTTGATGGCGTCACTGAGCTTATCTTACAGTTTCAACCTACTACTTTTGCCATCGAGCAAGTGTTTATGGCTAAAAATCCGGATTCGGCTTTGAAACTGGGACAGGCAAGAGGGGCCGCCATGGTGGCCGCAACCAACCAGAAATTGCCGGTGTCTGAATATTCCGCCCGGCAAATAAAACAGTCAGTGGTGGGTAAAGGTAGCGCAGAAAAAAGCCAGGTTCAGCATATGGTGACTTACTTGCTAAATTTATCCGCCACCCCGCAAGCGGATGCAGCGGACGCGCTGGCGGTCGCTATATGCCACAGCCACACCCAACAAAGCTTGATCCGAATGGCTGGCCAGGCAAGCAAAACTGTGCGCGGCAGACTTCGATAAGCTCCATGCAATTAACGTATTAAAGGTAATCCATGATAGGTAGAATACGCGGCACAGTCGTTGAAAAGCAGCCCCCAGAGGTCTTGATTGATGTGGCAGGGGTGGGGTATGAGATCCAGATCCCCATGACCAGTTTTTACCAACTGCCGGATATAGGCATGGAGGCCTGTGTCTACACACATTTTGTGGTGCGCGAAGATGCCCAGTTACTGTTCGGTTTTGCCGATAAAAACGAGAGAGCGGTATTTAGGGAATTGATTAAAGCCAACGGCGTGGGACCGAAACTCGCCCTCACTATATTATCTGGTATGTCAGGCCAGCAGTTTATGTATTGTGTCGGTAATGAAGATATCACCGCCTTGGTAAAATTGCCTGGTGTGGGTAAAAAAACCGCTGAACGTTTGGTCATAGAGATGCGAGACCGCTTTAAGAAATTAAGTTTAGAGCAAGACTCAACAAGTCTTGGGGGCATAGATGCCGGGCAGGTCATGCAAAATACCTTTATTAGCACTAACGACGCCAAAGACGAAGCCTTAAGTGCATTGCTCGCCTTGGGCTACAAGGCGCCCCAGGCCCTCAAGGTCATCAATTCAGTGTATGTTAAAGATATCACCAGTGAAGAGCTGATCCGTGAATCATTGCGGGCCATGATTTAATTGCCCGTTATAGAAGCTTGAGATTGAGTCGGCAGTGCAATAGACTGTCACTGTATAAATAACCACTATTAATCCCAGACGGACACCATGATAGAAGCCGATCGCCTAATTCAACCTACCGCCAGATGCGAAGATGAAGTTATAGACAGGGCGATCCGTCCAAAAATGTTGGCGGATTATACTGGGCAAGATCATGTTTGTACGCAAATGGATATCTTTATTCAGGCAGCGCGCAAGCGCAATGATGCTCTGGATCACCTGCTTATCTTCGGTCCACCAGGGTTAGGTAAAACTACCTTAGCTAACATAGTGGCTAACGAAATGGGGGTTAACATTAAAGCCACTTCAGGTCCGGTGCTGGAAAAAGCCGGAGATTTGGCCGCACTGCTGACCAACCTGGAAGAAAATGATGTGTTGTTTATTGATGAAATCCATCGTTTGAGCCCGGTGGTAGAAGAGATCCTTTATCCAGCCATGGAAGATTACCAGCTGGATATCATGATAGGCGAGGGGCCGGCTGCTCGTTCGATTAAGTTAGAACTGCCGCCTTTTACCCTAGTGGGAGCAACCACCCGGGCGGGATCGTTAACGTCGCCGTTACGCGACAGGTTCGGCATAGTGCAGCGCCTGGAATTTTATAATGTTAAAGATTTGACTCAGATTGTGAAACGTTCGGCCAGTTATTTAAACCTTGAACTACACCAGGAAGGAGCGGTGGAAATAGCCAAACGTTCCAGGGGCACACCACGTATCAGCAACCGGCTGTTACGCAGAGTCAGAGACTATGCGGAAATAAAAGCGGATGGCAAAATTAGTCTGGAGATCGCTTCGTTGGCCCTGGATATGCTGGACGTGGATAAAGAAGGATTTGATTATATGGATCGTAAATTGCTTACTACCATAATCGAGAAGTTTGGTGGCGGACCTGTGGGGTTAGACAATCTTGCTGCTGCCATTGGCGAAGAGAAAGATACTATTGAAGATGTCATTGAGCCATTTTTAATCCAGCAAGGATTTTTACAACGCACTCCACGTGGGCGACTGGTATCCCAGCGGGCATTTTTGCATTTTGGCTTCGATTACACCGCGCATCTCTAATGGCCCATATTTTTGGGGGAGTCAGTCTAGCAGACAAAAAAAAGCCCGCGGAATACGCGGGCAAAACAACAAATAAAGTTGTAAAGGAATAAATTCCAGGGAACATGTCAGTCAACAGGGAGTCGACTTAGGTATCTGATTAGCAATTGACTGGAAAGTCTTTTGTTACTCAAGAAAACAAGTCTATTGTAGCTTCACAAATCTTTTGTACAATTGAAAAAAATTGTTATTTCAGATTATAAAAACTAATCTATTCGTTTCTATATTTTTTTGTATCCAGAATGTTAATGAATAATATCAAACTATAATTGCATTAAATCAAGGTGTTATGTTTTTTGCCTGATATTTAAACTATTATATTTTTTGTGGTGTAACTTTGGCGTGCGTCTCAAATGGGCAAGTTTTTTGAATTTTTATGCACAGTTTAAATTTGAACCACGCCGGGTAAATGTGTCATGGTAGCGGGAGAATAAGTTAACTTATTGAAATTTTTATAAATTTTCGCTATAAGTGGGGTAAGTGAGCGTTGAGCGCAGGGTTGAACGTAAATAGTTATGCGTCTCCGAGGCCGATTTTGGTTTGAACTTAACAGCAACAGACAGATAGTGAAATGATGGATAGAGTACATAAACATGATGTTCGCGTTTATTATGAAGACACCGATGCAGGGGGTATAGTTTACTACGCTAACTATCTGAAGTTTCTGGAACGGGGCCGAACCGAGTGGTTAAGGGCGTTAGGGTTTGAACAAGATATATTGTTGGAACGAAAACTGGGATTTGTCGTCAAACGAGTCGAAATGGATAATCATGCGCCTGGGCGCTTCAACGAGCTATTGAGTATTCATACTGAAATAGTAGAATTGCGGCGAGCAAGCATGATGTTCAAACAAATAATAACAAGTCCAAACGATACACGTTTGGTTAGTGCGTTAATCAGAGTCGCCTGTGTCAACCTTTCAACTATGAAACCACAGGCTATTCCAGCATTTATACTAGGGGAATTTTCGCGTGTCGTCTGAGCTATCTATATTCGGTCTTTTTTTGGAGGCCAGCTTGCTTGTGCAACTGGTTATGTTGTTGCTGTTGGCAGCATCGGTTGCGTCATGGACCTACATATTTCAACGTTCAAGAGCGTTAAATCGCGCCAAGTCCGAAATGAAAAAATTTGAAGATAAATTTTGGTCCGGAGTAGATTTGAACCGGCTTTATCAAGAGCTGGCCGCACGGCAATCTCTACAGGGTATGGCTAGCTTATTTTGTGCTGGGTTTAAAGAATTTATGCGCCTGCGCAAAGGCTCAGGCACCCCGGCTGATGCCATTATGGATGGCTCATACCGGGCTATGCGTGTATCACTGTCAAGGGAAGTAGATGAGTTGGAAAGCCGACTGCCGTTTTTAGCCACGGTAGGTTCGATCAGTCCTTATATAGGTTTGTTTGGTACAGTTTGGGGCATAATGACCGCCTTTATTGCCTTGGGCCAAGTGCAGCAAGCCACGTTAGCCATGGTTGCCCCTGGTATAGCCGAAGCACTCATCGCCACGGCCATGGGGTTGTTTGCTGCTATTCCAGCCGTTATTGCCTACAATCGCTTCAGCCATCAGGTAGAAAAACTGGAAAATAACTATGGTAATTTCATGGAAGAGTTCTCCAGTATTCTGCATCGTCAGGCGTTAGCTGGCAAAATCGAGCCCGCTGTGCCAGTAGCACAGAATCAGGGTTAAACGGACACTCATTATGTATGTAAGAAAACGCCGCCGCCCCGTTTCGGAAATTAACGTTGTGCCGTACATAGACGTCATGCTGGTATTGCTGATTATCTTTATGGTCACCGCACCGCTGGTTACCCAGGGAGTAAAAGTAGATTTACCCAAAGCTCAGGCCGAACCTCTTGATGAAGATAGTAAGCCGCCTCTGATTGCCACTGTCGATGCCGAGGGTAACTATTATATCAGCATTGGTGATGAACAAGACCAGTCCATGTCGGCTGTGGATTTAGCCACCTTGGTCGCTGCGCATTTAAACCTGGAGCCTGATACCCCCGTGGTGGTCAAAGGAGACGGAGCTGTGCCATACAGCAATGTGATCGAGTTAATGGTGTTGCTGCAGCGTGCGGGCGCCCCCTCGGTTGGTTTGATGACCGATCCTCCTGAAAATTAGGTTGGCATGGATGAATGATTCGTCAATAGCGCTTTTAAAATCAGTGGTTTTTCACCTGTTATTAGGTGTGCTGGTATTTTCTGGAATGGATTTCATCACGCCTAACCAGACTCCCCAGATGAATTCGGCAGAACCTGTTATAGAGGCAGTCGTGCTGGATTCGGCGGCGGTAGACGCCCAGGTTAAACGTATTAAAGATCAGAAAGCCGCACTGCAAAAAGCCCAAGAAGAACGGATCGCTGAGCTAGAAAGCAGGGCTCAAGCGGCGCAAAATAAACGCCAGCAGCAAGAGCAACAAGCTTCTGAAATTGAAAAGCAAACCCAACAGAAGCTGGTCGAGCGACAGCAGGCCGAACAGTCAGCTCTGGCCGCCAGAAAAAAACAGGCGTTGGAAAAAGCCAAAGCCAAGAAACTGGAGGCACAGCGCAAAGTAAAAGAACAGGAGCGTAAAAAGGCTGAAGAGCAAGCCCAAAAAGCCGAAGAAAAACGTAAGAAGGAAGAGAAGGCGCTCAAAGAAGCTCAGCGTAAACGCCAGGAAGATCTAGAAAAAGTGCGCCAGGAAAAAGCCTTACAAGAGCAACTGGAAGCGGAGCAGGCAGTGCGTCAAAAAAGGCGTGGTAAACAAGTACTCAGTGAAGTGCAAAAATATCAGGCGCTGATCCATCAGGCTATCCAACGCAATTTGATCGTGGACAGTTCGATGCGAGGCAAGTCTTGTCAGTTGAATGTGCGCCTGGCATCCAGTGGTTTGGTGATCCAGGTGAAAGTGTTAAGAGGGGATCCTATATTGTGTAGGGCAGCGAATTCAGCAGTGCTTAAAGCCGGCACTTTACCGGTTTCAAAAGAGGCTGATGTGTATGAAAAACTTAGAGATATTAATTTAACCGTAGAGCCAGAATTATAATGTTTAGATTTAGAACAAGCTTAATTGCCGTTTGCGGCTTAGTGATGAGTTTTAACAGCTACAGTGCGCTGGAGATAGTGATAACAGAAGGGACAGATACTGCTCGCCCCGTGGGAGTGGTGCCCTTTAGCTGGAATGGCCCGGGCGCCATGCCTGAGAAGTTGACTGAGGTCATTGCTGCTGATTTACGTCGCAGTGGCAAATTTAACCCCATAGATATTGCTAGCATGCCACAGCAGCCGCACACCGATAAAGAGCTGGATTATAGAGCCTGGGCATCGACCGGCGTAGAAGCAGTATTGGTCGGTTCGGTGGAACCCGCGGGCCCTGATCGTTATCGAGTATCGTTTGAATTGATCGATGTTATACGTGGCCAGATAACAGGTGGACAAGCCCAGATGCTCAGTGCGGGTAAACTGGTCGACAGACAGGATCATATTCTTGACGGTCGGCAGTCGGTGATTGTCAGCAGTGGATTTCGTCAGTACGCCCATCGGATCAGCGACATTGTTTACGAGAAGCTGACTGGGGAGCGGGGCGCATTTTTGACACGTATTGCCTATGTTATTGTCAGAGACAGGAAAACCCATGACTATCCATACCAGCTGGTCGTGGCAGATTATGATGGAGCCAATGAAACCATGCTGCTGCGCTCCAAAGAGCCGCTGATGTCACCCTCTTGGTCGCCTGATGGTACCAAACTGGCCTATGTCAGTTTTGAAAACAAACGCTCACAAATATTCGTCCAGGATTTATATACCATGAGCCGGTCGGGTATCACTGACTTTTCAGGTATTAATAGTGCGCCGAGTTTTTCCCCAGACGGTAAGCAATTGGCCATGGTGTTATCAAAAGACGGTAACCCGGAAATTTACGTGATGACACTGGCCAATAAACAACTCACCAGGATCACCAGAAATAGGGCAATAGATACTGAGCCAAGCTGGGCTGCAGATGGTAAGAGTCTAATATTTAGCTCTGAACGGGGTGGTAAACCGCAAATATATCGCGTAGATTTAGCGTCGGACAAGGTCAGAAGGCTTACTTTCGATGGTGATATGAATCTGGGAGCAACCATGACACCAGACGGTAAACGTATGGTGATGGTCAATCGTACCAGAGGGGATTATCATATAGCGGCTCAAGATTTAGACAATGGGAATATACAGGTGTTGACCAAAACCTATTTGGATGAATCACCCAGTATTGCTCCAAATGGCAGTATGATTATTTACAGTACATTACATCAAGGGAAACAAGTATTGTCATTGGTTTCCTTGGACGGACGATTTAAGGCGCGCTTGCCAGCTTCTGACGGGCAGGTAAAGGCACCTAGTTGGTCCCCATTTTTGTTGTAACTTATCCAACTACAGATTTATAACTTCGATGAAAATAAGGATTTAAAAAAATGCAACTAAACAAAATATTTAAAGGATTAACCTTGGCATTACCCATAGTTACCTTAATGGCCTGTTCTTCGGGCCCCACTGATGAAGAATTAGCCGCTGAACGTAATCGTGCTAGTCAACAACAAGCCGAAGCGGATCGTCAAGCTGCCGAAGCCGACGTTCAAGCAGGGAATATGCAGCCAGTGCTGTCTCCTGAAGAAGTGATGCAACAAGAGCTCAGTGCATTGATGGACGATCAGGTGGTATATTTTGACTTTGACCGCTCAAGTGTGAGTTCGCAGTTTTATCCGCTGCTGGATCAACACGCCGCCTTTCTGAATAAAAACCCAGGGCAATCTGTGGTTATTGAAGGACATTGCGATAATCGCGGCACACCAGAGTATAATATTGCCTTGGGTGAGCGTCGCGCCAAGTCTGTTGTAACCTACTTGCAAAATGCGGGCGTTAGCGCCTCACAAATGTCGGTCGTGTCTTATGGTGAAGAAAAGCCTGTTAACGATTCCGGTACAGATGCCGCCTTTGCTGAAAATCGTCGCGGTATATTGGTTTATCAATAAAAGTTGGTACTATGAATAAACGCATAATTGCGCTTACTCTGTCCACCATACTAGGAGCCGCAGTAAATGCGGCTCCAGCTCCAGTGGCAGACGTGAGTAGTGGCAGTACTGAGAATCGGCTGGCAACCCTTGAACGCATGTTTAATACGCGTACCGATGCACAGCATCGGATGCAGGGACAGCTGGACATATTACAAAACGAAGTCAATGAATTACGTGGTAGTATAGAGACCCATAATTACCAGTTAGAAAAAATTCTGGAGCGTCAACGGGAACTCTATTTAGAAATAGATAAGCGGATTGAAGCGGTTATGTTGCAAAGTCCTGCCCCTGGGGTGGATACTGGCGCCACCGACAATATGCAAACCAGCCTTAACGAAGATCAGGCTTACGATAAAGCGGTCAACTTGATCTTGAAAGACAAACGCTACGACGAGGCGATCCCTGAATTTCAGGCGTTTTTACAGAATTACCCTAATTCCAGTTATGCCTCTAACGCCCATTATTGGTTAGGTCAATTATTGTTTAATAAACAGGATTGGTCCGGAGCAACGACCCAGTTTGAGGCGCTAATCAATCATTTTCCCGATTCCACGAAACGAGCAGATGCTATGTTGAAGTTGGGGATTGCCGAGCAACAGCGCTCAAATATTGCTCGGGCAGAACAATTGTGGAAGAAAGTTATCGTTGAATATCCCACCTCGTCAGCTCGAAAATTAGCCGAAATAAAACTCAAAGATCTGTGATAAAAATAAATAATTATTTATTTTTTAATATTCACTTCAAGGGGTTGTTTAAAAAACAAACCTATTTGGGTGCAATTGTTTGCTTTTTCAGCAAACAGTCTGATTTATCGAAATAAACCTGACTTTTAGGTTGCAGGATGTTTTCAATTGAGTATTATATGCCGCCTCGTTGCAGTGAGGCAGCAAGCAAGGCAAGCAGGACGCACAGGGCACGCCAGTTACAACTGGTAATGAAGATTTGAGATGGGTCGTTAGCTCAGTTGGTAGAGCAGTTGACTTTTAATCAATTGGTCGCTGGTTCGAATCCAGCACGACCCACCACTTAAATCTTTAGGAAGTACACAAGCACAATTAGATGGGTCGTTAGCTCAGTTGGTAGAGCAGTTGACTTTTAATCAATTGGTCGCTGGTTCGACAAATTTGTCGGGAACAAATTTGAACATGCACAGCATGGCCTCCAAAGGAGGTGGAGGACAGGACGTCCGGAATAATCCAGCACAGTAGCTGGGTTTTAAAAATTCAATTAGATGGGTCGTTAGCTCAGTTGGTAGAGCAGTTGACTTTTAATCAATTGGTCGCTGGTTCGAATCCAGCACGACCCACCATCTTCTGTAGAAAATCTTAGTAATTTCCTAAAGCTTAATATTTAGCTATCACCTACTTCACCTTTCTGTGGTGCAGGGTGAGAACCAGCCCGTTCGACAAATTTGTCGGGAACAAATTTGAACATGCGCAGCATGGCCTCCAAAGGAGGTGGAGGACAGGAAGTCCGGAGTAATCCAGCACGACCCACCATCTTCTGTAGAAAATCTTAGTAATTTCCTAAAGCTTAATATTTAGCTATCACCTACTTCACCTTTGTGTGGTGCAGGGTGAAAACCAGGCTTATTCTCTTGAGCGTAAATTTATGCGCAGTCCACAGGCAGACTTTGACCCGCTTCAGTTGCGTCAGTATCAAGCATGATCTGTATGTTTTTATCCCGTCTTCAAACTATTTCCCTTGCCACCTGAGCTTATTCCGTTTCTACTGTCCGAGTCGCACTAGTGTTTGCCTCGCTACACATTAGCCGTGCTATTACTAACAAAGACGGTAAATCTGTTATTGATCAAAGTTTCCCCTTGTACACTAGGAAATTCATCGATTACACTACCACAGCCAGCGACCAAGAGATTAAGGAAATAATTGATTATGAATGCTGTTCAGTACGCAGAAAAAGCAGGCGATCTGTTCGTCTTGCCAGAAGCGGTGACTAAGATCAAACAGCTAATCGATGATGGTTGTGCATCCATAACTGAAGTGGCCGACATCATCAATTATGATCCTATTATTGCGGCGCAGATCCTGAAAATTGCTAATAGTGCGTTATATAAATTTCCCAAGGTTATCACTACGGTTAACAAGGCAATCCAGGTTATTGGTACTGATTCCGTATATGACTTGGTATTAGCCTACGGTATCTCCCACGCTTTTAAAGAAATGGATAATGAAGAAACCGACTTTAGCCAGTATTGGGAGCAAGGTGTCAGCTGTGGCTTATTAGCTAAGTATTTAGCACAAGAGACGTCAGCCAAAAACCCGGATAAACTTTTTGTTTGTGGATTGTTGCATAATATTGGTGAATTGGCCGTGGTTAAACTCGATCCCGTGCGAGCTAAGCTTTGCAGCGAATATACCCACGAACAGCGTCCATTGGCATTGCAACAACGGCATTTGGGATTTGCCTACTCAGATATCAGTACCGAGTTGTTGAAAGCTTGGGGTATACCGGTAGAAATTTACGGTCCTATCAGCAAGCAGCATGATTCACTCTCGGCTCCCCAGAACGAGGAAGAGCGAATTTTGCAGTTAGCCAGAACTCTTTCCTTAAATAATGTGTTTAACGAGATCTATGGGCCACTGGATGACATAGACAAGAGTCAATACCAGTCGTTATCTCTGGATGTAGAAGATTTAGAAGGTGCTCTGGACTTTACCAATATGCAATTGCTCAGTACCCTGGCTATTTTTCGGCCCTCTACCTTCAATATTTATTAATAGTTGCACTCGCCAGACTAATCAAATACCGCAACGGTTTGTCTACTGATGGCTATTAGTTTCCCCTGGGTATCCCAGATATTTGCTTCGGTATTGGCGTAACCGTCTGACGCCTGTCGAGTTCTAACCTGGTATGCGAACCAGTCTAGTGGATCGAACCTTTGGTGCGGGTGAATAAATTCTACGTTCCAACTCATTGTACTAGTCGGCGCTGGCCACTTGAGCATTTGCAGGGTAGTGGGGGGCCATCCGTCTATCAGCGCTATCAGATGGGCATCGCTGACTTCTACGGGCGCTTTGCTAAAGCGCATCCAGCCATCTATTTTACTCTCTTTGCTGCCGGTAAATGGCAATCCACCGGCTTGTTTGGCTAAATCCAAGTGGCGTAAAAATTTGGGGATGATTTTAGGAATTTGCGGCAGGAAATTTGCCTTTGTGGGTTGGGGCATATCGTGGCGGTCCATATTTTCCACGCTGATTTTTGACGGACGAGCCACGCCAAAACAGGCCTGTACCATCACACTGACGCGCCCTTCTTGCACTGCTTTGCCCGTCGCTTGGGTGACATTTTTACCCTGACGCAAAACATCCACCTCAATGTCAAATGGGGTATCAGTGCTGAGCGGACCCACAAAGTTACAATTGAACGAGCGCAGGACCCTATCCGGGGTCACTTTTTCTTTGATAGCAGTGTAGACAAGCGCCCCGGTTATTCCACCGTACGCCGTTCTTCCCTGAGCCCAGTCTTTCGTTATGCTTAACGCGGGTTTATCTGTGGGGGAGGTTATGTAACATTTGGTTAAAGCAATTAAGTCATCGATATGCATGTGATAGTTAATTCCAGGTAAATGACAGGGCACCGCGCTACTGGTCGGATGTCTAAGTTCCATCATTCTAGCATGTATAAATTCTTGTATTCCACAATTGATGCCTACAATTTATGGTGCTTATAAGTGTGTATAAGAGCTTGTTATCTTTACATTTATTTAACAAAATAACTTGTTATTAGGCTAACCCCCGACTTAGTATGGCTATCATTACTACGACCAATCGGCCAACGAGATGGATCAGCTATGACAGTTCAGAGTACCGAATTAGGCAAACAAGAGAGTGAAGATTTTGACCAGGTCAGCAAAGGTTATCGCACCTATGTTTTGACCATTTTAACCTTAGTTTATGCGTTTAATTTCATTGACCGTCAGATCATCGGCATTCTGTCACCGTTTATCCAAAAAGACCTGGATCTGAACGATGCCCAGTTAGGTTGGTTAAAAGGCATTTATTTTGCCCTATTGTATACAGTGCTGGGTATTCCTATCGCCTGGCTTGCTGATCGCTACAGTCGCGTAAACATAGTGGCAGTTTCGTTAACTTTGTGGAGTGGTTTTACCGCATTGTCTGGTATGGCTACTACTTATACCCAACTGGCGCTCGCCAGGGTAGGAGTTGGTATCGGAGAGGCTGGAGGAAGCCCGCCGTCTCATTCTATTATTTCCGATTTGTATCCCAAGGAAAAACGTGCCGGCGCCCTGGCGATCTATTCTTTGGGGATCCCCTTTGGCATCATGCTGGCATTTTTTGCCTCAGCCTTCATTCTTAAAGGCGGTGATGCCAATTGGCGCTTGGTGATGATCAGTGTGGGTATTCCTGGGGTATTGCTCGCGATATTGTTAAAACTCACTGTGCGGGAGCCAAAACGGGGAGGGAATCTATTAACCAACGCCGCAGCGGCGCCTTCATGGACATCCATTAAAACGCTGTTAAGTATTCGTTCGTGGTGGGGCATGTGTATTGCGATCTCCCTAGCTTCCTTTGGCAGTTATGCGATTTCAACCTGGATGATCGATTTTTACCTGCGCGCTCACCCCGGTCTGGATTTGACCAGCCTGTTGATCAAAATCGGCATTATCAACGGAACGGCATATGCCGGTGGAGTGTGGTTAGGGGGGACATTGGCGGATAAATGGGGGAAATCTAACCGAGGTGCTTATGGCTGGATACCTGCAATAGGATTACTGATCGGTGCGCCGGCGTATTTGCTGTCTGTGCATGTGCAGGACTTAAATACCTCCCTGTCTTTATTAACCTTATTGTTGTTTACTAGCGGTTTTTATCTGGGTCCTTCATTTGCCCTGGCTCAAACCCTGGCGCCCGTCAAAGTCCGGGCTATGTCTACGGCTTTATTTTTCTTTGTTTTAAACATTATTGCCTTAGGAGGGGGGCCAACTTTTGTCGGTATACTGAGTAAGTCTTTGACCGCAGAGTATGGGCAAGTAGAGGCACTCAGATTTTCGTTGTCGGCACTGGTGGTGCCTTATGTGATGGCCATTATCGCGTTTGCCTGGACCGCCAAACAAATTCCTCGGGATTGGGCCGCCGCGGAAAAACGCAACGGTTAGCTTGCAAAGTATGGTGTCCTTGGTGACTGCTTAGCCATAGCTAACAACGCAGAGGCATTTGCCCTGTGTCATCCATAGAAACCAAGATATTTTGAATTTTCCGTCCGGCATGCTGTACAGTGTGGGCCGCAGAAATCCTGCATGTAGTTTTAAAGGAGAAATGATTGTCTAAGGACAAAAGTACCACTACCTTGCATTTTGCTCATGCCAATGGCTTTCCCGCCAGTAGTTATAATAAAATTTTTGCGGCCTTACCGAAAAACTATCAAGTATTAGCCGTCAACAAATTTGGTCACGCTGCACGTTTTCCTATTTCCGCAAATTGGACCAATCAGGTAGCAGAGCTGATTGAATATGTGCAGGACAAAAGTGCTGAACCGGTTTTCGCCGTAGGTCATTCGTTTGGTGGGGTGATTTCGTACATGGCGGCTTGTGCCAGACCTGAGTTATTTAAGGGGTTGATCATGTTAGATCCGCCCGTAGTGACAGGTTTGAGTCGTTTGTTGTTTAGAATGTCTAAATCTACCCCTCTTATCGACAAGCTAACCCCTGCAGGAAAGACAGTCAAACGCTGTAATCGATGGGATAAAAACGCCGATATAGTTGCATACTTCAAAGTACGTGCGTTATTTAAAGATATGGATCCGGACTGTATCCAAGATTATGTGAATGGGGTCATGGAACTGCAGGGCAATCATTATCATTTGAATTTCAAACCTGAGGTAGAAGCAAATATTTTTCGTAATGTCCCCCATAACATCAACCGTTTTTATGGACAGCTACAATGCCCGGCTCTGTTGGTCACCGGTCAGCATACGACTGTGTGCACGCCCGAATTGATTGCGCCATTTATTCGTGGTAATAAACTGGAACATCAGGTATTGCCAGGTGGTGGGCATATGTTTCCGTTGGAAAAGCCGAAAGAAACCGCCAATTTAATCCAACATACTATTGAGCAGTGGTAGGCACAGTAAAGAGACATAAAAAAGCCCTCAAATGAGGGCTTGGCGATCTAAAATATCTTTATATGCCTACCGGCAGCCCCAGCATTTCTCGGGTGACTAATACTACCCCCTTGTCGGTCACCCGAAATCCCCGGGCGCGATCATCATCGTGATTATGCCCTATCACGGTTCCTTCGGCGATAATACAGCCCCGGTCGATAATTGCTTTTTTAATCTTGCAGTTACGCATTACTTCCACATCAGGTAGTAAAACCGATTCTTCTACTTCACTAAAAGAATGTACCCTTACGTTAGAAAAACATAAACTTTTACGCACTGTCGCCCCGGAAATAATACAACCACCACTGACCACGGAGTCGATAGCGGCACCACAACGGTTATATTCCTCCCACACAAATTTGGCGGGTGGCAACTGTTCCTGATAGGTCCATATAGGCCATTTTTTATCATACAGATTAAGCGGAGGATTAGGCGATACCAGCTCCATATTTGCTAGCCAAAATGAATCCAGGGTACCTACATCACGCCAATAGGCGCCTTTGTCACCATCTGCCTCAAAAGGGTATGCGTAAACGGGATGGTCCTTGATGATCGAGGGAATGATATCTTTGCCAAAATCTCGTTCTGAACCGGTTTTTTCCGAATCGCGTTTTAAATGTTCGAACAAAAAATCTGTGTCAAAAATATAATTACCCATAGAGGCAAGGCAACGTGTGGGATCATTAGGCAAGGGTACCGGATGTTCAGGTTTTTCTTCAAAACCTAAAATTCGGTAGTTTTCATCAACCGACATCACACCGAACTGACCTGCCGCCTCTTCCAAGGGCACGGGAATACAACTGACCGTCATTTTAGCCCCGGACTCCACATGGTTAGCCAAAATATTAGCGTAATCCATACTGTAAATATGATCACCGGATAGAACCATAACGTATTTGGGAATTTCGTCGCGAATTATATCGATATTTTGAAATACAGCATCGGCCGTACCTTCGTACCAATTGTCGGAAAACCGCTGAGAAGCCGGCAATATTTCAACGGATTCACCAAGCTCCTTTTTGAAGTGTCCCCATCCACGTACCAGATGCCTGATCAGCGAGTGAGATTTGTATTGGGTAACCACTCCAACCCGCTTAATTCCGGAATTGATACAATTTGATAGAGGAAAATCGATGATCCGAAATTTACCGCCAAAATACAGTGCAGGTTTGGCTCTCCAATCAGTCAATTCATGAAGCCTGGAACCTCGACCGCCTGCTAATATGAGTGCGTACGTGTCTCGGGTCAGATTGCTAATATAACGTGGACTTTCATTTGCCATACGATTGACTCCGTTCTTTTATTTTAAAACGTTAGAAGTAGGTGGAAATAAATGTGTCTTGAAGTTACCCGAATTAAATCTCAGTGTGGCATGAGCCCTGAGGAATTTCAATTTCCGATTGGGTTAAATAAAGGTTGAACTTACAATATGTTAACACTTTCATTACAACAACGATTAAATTGGCCTTAGTTAGTTTAACTAATCATAATAATAAGCCACTTTTCGAGGGAGTTTTTATGTATCAGTTAGCTATCTTGGCTTATGAAGGCGTAGCGACTTTCGAATTGGCCTGTGCCATAGAGATTTTCGCCTTACCCAGACCCGAATATCAGGATTGGTACGCTACTCAAATCGTCAGTTTTGAATCCAAGCCCCTTAGCGCAACCGGCGGGCTGCAAATCGAGGTGAATTCAGCTAAGTCTCTGAGTGATTATAATACTTTGGTTATCCCTGGTTGGAATGTTTGTAACCGGCATGTGCGTTTGGATTTAGCCCAACAAATAGTCGATTTTGCCCAGCAGGGTAAACGTATCATCAGCTTTTGTTCAGGGGCTTTTTTGTTGGCTCAGTTAGGATTATTGAACGGCAGACGGACAACCACTCACTGGCGGTACGAGAAAGCTTTTGCTGAACGCTTTCCTCAAGCCACCCTGGTTAAGGATGTTCTTTATACCCAAGATAAAAACATCTTTTGTTCCGCCGGCAGTGCCGCAGCCCTGGATCTGGGCTTGGAGATCGTCAGGCAAGATTTTGGCCATAATATTGCCAATCAAGTGGCACGCAGATTAGTGATTTCCCCTCATCGTAGTGGTGGTCAGGCTCAGTATGTAGAAAGCCCGTTGACAAAAGCGGTCGGCGGGTTTGGCAAAACACTGGATTGGGCTATCACGCATATTAACCAGTCCTTGAGTGTGGATGATTTGGCCAAGCAGGCCAATATGTCCAGACGCAGTTTTGATCGACGTTTTCGACTGTCCTTGGGGATGAGTCCTAAATCTTGGTTAAACCAGCAGCGAGTAGAATTGGCAAAACGATTGATGGAGTCAGAAAATTTGTCCCTGGAATACCTGGCAAGCAGGGTCGGATTTGAAAATAGCATTACCTTGAGGTTTAACTTCAACAAGTATGTGGGAATTTCGCTAAGTCATTATCAGAGTCAATTTTCTCAGAAAATGCCGGCAGCTTAATTAGCATTATCCGTGCAGTTATGTTAATTAATTGTAACGAGCCTGGAACGTTGAAAATAATAAGGACTTTAGCCATGTTTAAGAAAATTTCACTGAGTGTAGTTGGCATTGTCATTCTGGTCATTGGCGTGGGTTTTCTGTTGCCATCGGAATATACCGTCGAACGAGATGTCAGAATTAATGCACCAGCAGAAGCCATTTTTAAACATGTCATCAACCTGCGCCATTGGCCACGTTGGGGGGTTTGGTTTAAAAACGATCCCGATATGCAAGTCAGTTATTCAGGCCCTGGATCTGCAGTCGGTTCGCAATCCACCTGGATAAGTGAAAGCCAAGGAAATGGCCGGATGGAGATCATTGGTATAGAAGAAAATCAACGTTTTATTTATTCGTTATTTTTTATCGACATGGAAATGGGCTCCACGGGAGAGCTGGTGTTCACCCAAAGCGAAGGACAGACTCTGGTGACTTGGCGAGATTACGGCGATGTAGGTGCGAACCCGCTTTACCATTACTTCGCGTTTTTCATGGATAGTATGATAGGCGGTGATTTGCAAACGGGGTTGGATAATTTAAAGGTGATATCTGAAACGGATATTCAGCCTCAGCATAATTAATGGTGTGTTTTAAAATTACGATTTTGCCTTGTTTTGTCTCGGCTGGTATCCTACCGGCCATTATTTTATATGATGATAAAAATTTGAATTATAAATGCTAGATTGGCTCTCTTTTTAGCAGACCTCAAGGAGATATATGAGCAAATTTCCATTGCACGGCAGCATAGATTTAGACGTTGTTGATAATATATTGATAGTGGAAGGATACGGTCCATGGAACCTTGAATCGGTAACCGATTCAGGCTTACGAGTATTGCCGTTGTTAGGCCGTTTAGCACAGGGGCCCTGGGGAGTATTGGTTGTCTTGCATGGAGACCCAATTTACGTGCCGGATGCGGCAAATTTTTTAGCCGAGTCAATCAAAGAACAACGAAAACAGGGCAGGGTGGCAACCGCTATAGTAGTCGAAGAGTCAAATTCCCCAGAGTTTGCCAAGCGTCACCTCAGTTCGCTCTTTGAACAGGCGGGGGAAACCTTTCGTTTCTTTCCAAATAAAGAACAAGGCAAGTGGTGGCTGGTCCAGAAAATCATACGCGAAACGCAAAATGAAAAATAACCCGGTAACAAGCTGATCGTGTACATCGCAGCGCGAACATCGCTTCGCGAAAAACGCCTGTCGTGATCAGTTGTCTCGGGTTTTAATTTGTTTTGTTTAACGCTTGAGCCACCTTTGACTGGGGTGTCCGACCAAGTTGGCGCATAACATGCTGCCCCGCCTCGGCTAGCAAAGCGAGATCTACTCCGGTTTCTATTCCCATGCCGTCAAGCATATAGATGACATCTTCCGTGGCAACATTACCCGCTGCACCTTTGGCATAAGGGCAGCCACCTAAACCTGAAACTGCACTGTCGATAACCGCAATTCCGTGCTGTAGAGCGACCAGAATATTGGACAAGGCCTGGCCGTATGTGTCGTGAAAATGCACTGCCAATTGGTTAGTCGGTACCACTTCCAGTACCGCCTTTAACATACTCTGGGTCGCGACGGGCGTGCCGGTCCCTATCGTATCCCCCAAAGATATTTCATAACAGCCCATATCCAGCAGTGCTTTAGCCACTTTGGCTACTTGCTGGGGAGCAATATATCCCTCGTACGGACAACCCAAAACACAGGACACATAACCTCGCACCTGAATATTGTGTTGTTTGGCCGCCTTGATAACAGGTATAAAACGCGCCAAGCTTTGCTCGATTGAACAGTTGATGTTTTTTTGCGAAAAGGCTTCGGAGGCTGCACCAAATATGGCTACTTCGTCGGCTCCGGCTGCCAATGCAGCTTCGAACCCATGCAAATTAGGCGTTAAAGCCCCATAGGTGACACCGGCTTTACGTTTAATGCTGGTAAATACCTCCTTACTGTCAGCCATCTGTGGCACCCACTTCGGGGACACAAAACTTCCTGATTCAATGAAACGTAATCCCGCATTGGCCAGTTGTTCTATCAACGTGACTTTGGCCTTGAAGTCTATGATTTGTTGCTCATTTTGCAAACCATCTCTGGGGCCGACTTCAACAATTTTTACGCGTTTGGGTAAAACATCCAGGTTCATTTATGTTACTCCTGCTCGCTGCAGTTTTCGAAGGTAAGCAATGCAGCACCGCCGGCCACCAATTCACCAGGCTGGTAGAAAAACTCACTGACATGCCCGGCATGATGGGCTTTGATACTATGTTCCATTTTCATCGCCTCCATAATCATCAAGGCCTGGCCCTTCACTACTTGCTGGGTGGGTTCAACCAGTAACGCCACGATTGTACCGTTCATTGGCGCGCTGAATCCGTGTCCTAAGTCTGCCTCATCATTGATACCCAAATCCGCCTTTATATGGCGAAAACGCAAGGTTCGGTCACCGGTGAATAGGCAGTAGTCATCCAGGTTTTGACTCACGCTTACCGCCTGTTTATGGCCGCCAAGAGTGGCCATAAAATGTTGCCCCGATAAGACGCCGTAACATTGGTAGCGGCAGCCGTTTAATTCGATGATAAAATGCTGCTCTGCATTGTGGGCAGGGTGAGTATGAGTCACCCGTTGAATGGTTAAGCTGTAATGCTGCTGCTCGACCTCTAGGGTCAAAGCTTGGATAAAGGTCTGATTGGGTCGCCAGTCATTACCCGCATTCCACGGCGAAGTGATATCTTGGAGCCGCAGTGGATTACACACTAACTGGTGCATGGCCACATACATCCCTGCTATGGGTAACAAGTCTTCAACGGCAAGCTTGGTATTATGAAAAATTTCCTCGCGATGTTTGTCGATAAATCCGGTGTCTACATCCGCCGCTTTAAAAGCGGCGGTGCTGGCCAAATTACGTAAAAAACCGATATTGGTCACCACACCATCAATTTGATATTGACCTAAAGCTGAGATCAACTTCGCCAAAGCCTTATCGCGATCCTCGTCCCAAACAATGAGTTTGGCGATCATGGGATCATAATAGACGGATACTTCATCTCCTTGAACCACGCCAGAGTCAATCCTGATATGGTTTGACTCGGTCGGCGTGACTAACAAGTTTAACGTGCCCGTTGCAGGTAGAAATTCGTGGTCCGGATCTTCGGCATATATCCTGGCTTCAAACGCATGGCCGTTCACTCGCAAACTATCTTGGGTTAACGGCAGCGTTTCATTGGCGGCGACCCGCAATTGCCACTCCACCAAGTCTTGCCCGGTGATCATTTCGGTTACCGGGTGCTCTACTTGCAAACGGGTATTCATTTCCATGAAATAAAATTGACCATCAACATCGAGCAAAAATTCAACTGTGCCGGCACCCACATAATTAATGGCTTTAGCGGCTTTAAGTGCGGCTTCACCCATTTGTTGGCGCAGGGTATCACTCATCCCAGGGGCAGGAGCCTCTTCGATGATTTTCTGATGACGTCGTTGCACCGAGCAATCTCGCTCAAACAGGTACACGCCATTGTTATGCTGATCGCAAAATACTTGGATCTCAACGTGCCGTGGCTGGGTTAAATATTTTTCAACCAGCATGATATCGTCATTGAAACTAGACATGGCCTCACGCTTCGCAGCGGCCAGCGCATCCATGAATTCCTCCTCTTGCCAAACCTGACGCATGCCTTTCCCGCCACCACCAGCGGCAGCTTTGAGCAACACAGGGTAGCCCATCTTATCGGCATGACTTTTAAGCAGGTCGGCTGACTGATCGTCGCCGTGATAGCCAGGCACCAGAGGAACGTTAGCTTGATACATAATATTTTTGGCGGCAGATTTAGAGCCCATAGCCTCGATGGCCGCCACCGGCGGGCCGACAAAAATAATGTTGTTTTGCGCACACAAGCGAGCAAATTCAGCATTTTCCGATAAAAAGCCGTATCCCGGGTGGATGGCGTCGGCTCCGGTGCGCTTGGCTGCCTCAATAATAGTATCCACTTGCAAATAACTTAATTTGGAAGGGGATGGCCCTATATGGATGGCCTCATCGGCGAGTTTGACATGTAAAGCTTGGGCATCGGCATCAGAATAGACCGCAACTGTGGCGATACCCATGCGTTTGGCTGTTTTGATAACTCGGCAACAAATTTCACCTCTATTGGCGATCAGTAATTTTTTAATCATGAGATAAACCAGTTTGGACGACGTTTGTGTAAAAAGGCACTCAGGCCTTCCTGGCCTTCTTCTGATACCCGGGTTGTGGCGATACGCAAGCTGGTTTTTTCCACCAGTTCCTCATCGGTTTGGCTGCCCTTAACATCGAATATCAGCTGTTTGGCAGCGGCCACTGCCAAAGGTCCATTGGACAGAATATGACTAATTAATGCTTCAATTGTGGAATCTAATTCTTCCTCGGTAACCGCCTCACTGAGCAACCCAAGGCGTCTGGCACGACGAGATGAAAACACCTCTGCGGTGGTGAAATAACGCCTGGCCAGTCGCGCCCCTATGGCATCTATCACATAGGGGCTGATCGTGGCAGGGATCAAACCTAGTTTTACTTCACTCAAACAGAATTTACTGAGCTTGCTACCCACCGCCATGTCACAGCAAGCAATCAGACCCACTGCACCACCAAAGGCCGCTCCTTGCACTCGGGCGATGGTTGGCTTGGGCATAGTATTTAATATGAGCAACATATTGGCCAGGGCGGTGGCGTCCGCCAGGTTTTGTTGATAACTGTAACTGGCCATGCGTTTCATCCAGTTCAGATCTGCACCTGCACAAAAGCTCTTGCCTTTCGCGGCCAACACCATCACTCGCACCTTGTTGTCTTGTGCTAACTGTTTGAAGATTTGGGTCAGACTGGCGATTAATTTATCATCGAAGGCGTTGTGGATCTCGGGACGATTAAGGGTAACGGTGGCCACCCCGCGTTCATCGATATGGCAAAGTACGTTTTCTTCACAAGTGTTGTGGGACATGATCGCTATATCCTTACATTCTGAACACCCCAAACTGGGTGTCCTCAATTGGTTTATTTAGACTGGCTGAAATGGACAAACCCAAAACAAAACGCGTATCGGCAGGATCGATTACCCCGTCATCCCATAAACGTGCTGACGCATAATAGGGGTGACCCTGATGTTCATAGGTATCAATTATAGGCTGTTTGAACGCTTGTTCTTCCTGCTCAGTCCAGTCTTGCCCGGCTCGTTCGTATTGAGCTCGTTTAACTTGCGACAATACGCCGGCTGCTTGTTCACCGCCCATAACCGAGATCCTGGCATTGGGCCACATGAACATAAAACGAGGATCGTAAGCTCGCCCGCACATACCATAGTTGCCGGCACCGAAACTGCCACCTATAAGCACGGTAAATTTTGGCACTTGGGCACATGCTACGGCGGTCACCATCTTGGCACCGTGCTTGGCGATACCACTGGCTTCATATTGTTTGCCAACCATAAAGCCGGTGATATTTTGCAAAAATACCAATGGGATCTTCCGTTGAGCACAGAGCTCGATAAAATGGGCGCCTTTTTGGGCCGACTCCCCGAACAGGATCCCGTTATTGGCGATTATCCCGATGGGGTAGCCAAAAATACGGGCGAAACCACAAATAAGCGTATTGCCATACAGGGCCTTAAATTCATCAAACTCTGAGGCATCGACTATGCGTGCTATGATCTCCCGCACGTCATAGGATTGACGACTGTCTTTGGGCACAATACCGTATATTTCATCGCTGGCATAAACAGGATCCACCGGGGTTTTCATATCCAGTGTTAACGGCTTGGTGCGATTGAGCCTGGTCACCGCATCCCGGGCGATCTGCAAAGCGTGATGGTCGTTATTGGCCAGATGATCCACTACTCCTGAGGTGCGACAATGTACATCTCCACCGCCAAGTTCCTCTGCGGTGACTACTTCACCCGTGGCGGCTTTGACCAGCGGCGGACCCCCTAAGAAAATAGTGCCTTGGTTTTTCACAATAATAGATTCGTCCGCCATGGCAGGAACATAGGCACCACCAGCGGTGCAACTGCCCATGACCACGGCAATTTGCGGAATGTTCTGAGCTGACATGGTTGCCTGATTGAAAAATATACGCCCAAAATGTTCCCGATCCGGAAATACTTCGTCCTGGCGGGGCAGGTTAGCCCCTCCAGAATCAACCAAATAAATGCATGGTAGGTTGTTTTGCTGGGCAATAGTTTGGGCTCGCAGATGTTTTTTTACGGTCAACGGATAATAGGTGCCGCCTTTAACCGTGGCATCATTGGCCACTATCATACATTCCACGCCACAGACCCGGCCAATACCGACAATTACCCCAGCAGCGGGCACATGATCTTCATAGACCTGCCAGGCAGCCATTTGCGACAGTTCCAGAAAAGGCGAGCCGTGGTCTAACAAAGCGTTGATGCGTTCACGGGGTAATAACTTGCCTCGGTCGGTATGGCGTTTGTTGGCTTTTTCGCCGCCACCGAGGGAGATCTCTGCGATTTTTGCTTGCAAATCATCTAATTGCACACGCATGTGGGCAGCGTTATCGACAAACTCTTGGCTTTTTGGATTTATTTTACTAATGATGCGGGGCACGTTGTTGCTCCAATCAAACAGTGTCAGGCTCAGGTACTAAGGGTATTTAAGCCTGACAGCTGTGGGTTGCATATTTATGTCGTTTTAATTTAGTTTTTGTGCGGTGAACAAATTAACTCGACTCTTTGAACAATTCACGGCCAATCAGCATTCTGCGAATTTCCGAGGTGCCGGCACCAATTTCGTATAATTTGGCATCACGTAATAAACGGCCAGTGGGGTATTCATTGATATAGCCATTGCCGCCTAGTAACTGGATCGCATCCAACGCCATTTTAGTCGCCAGTTCGGCGGAATAAAGTATGGCTCCGGCCGCATCTTTGCGGGTGGTTTCACCGCGATCGCACGCACGGGCAACGGCATAAACATAGGCGCGTGCCGCATTCATCTGGGTATACATATCGGCGACTTTGCCTTGCACCAATTGAAATTCTCCGATGGATTGACCGAATTGTTTTCGATCATGAATATAGGGCACCACTATATCCATGCAGGCCTGCATGATACCCAGAGGACCACCGGATAATACCAGCCGTTCATAATCTAGGCCGCTCATCAGTACTTTGACACCTGAGCCTTCCTGGCCGATGATATTATCTGCGGGTACGGCGCAATCTTCAAATACCAACTCACAGGTGTTGGACGAGCGCATACCTAATTTGTCTAGTTTTTGGGCATGGCTAAATCCCGGGGTGCCGCGCTCTACGATAAAGGCCGTCATGCCCTTGGCACCGGCGTAGATATCGGTTTTGGCATAGATGACGAAAGTATGGGCGTCCGGGCCATTGGTGATCCACATCTTGTTGCCATTGAGTATGTATTGGTCACCACGTTTGTCAGCACGCAATTTCATGCTTATCACGTCGGAGCCTGCGTTGGGCTCACTCATTGCCAGCGCACCGATATGTTCTCCACTGACCAACTTGGGTAGGTATTTTTCCTTTTGAGCCTGTGAGCCATTTTTATGGATCTGGTTGACACATAAATTGGAGTGCGCCCCATAGCTAAGACCGATACCGGCTGATGCCCGGCTGACCTCTTCCATGGCTACCACATGGGCCAGATATCCCATATTTGAGCCGCCGTACTGCTCTGCAACTGTCACACCGAGCAAACCCATTTCGCCAAGTTTGGGCCATAATTGGTTAGGAAATGCATTATCCACGTCGGCCTTGTCGGCTAGGGGGGCTATCTCGCCTTGAGCAAAATTATACACATGCTCTCTGAGCATATCGATATCTTCACCTAGGCCAAAATTAAGAGTGGGGTAAGCAGTGTTCATGCGATTTGTCCTCGCTGTAATATGGTTAATTCCTCTTTGCAACGCGCTTCAACTTCATCCAGCTCGTTCATCAAGGCCTTGATGTCTTCCATCTGTTGTAACATGTGTGTGCGTTTTTCGGTGGTCATACTCAACATGGCTTCCAGCTGTATTTTAGAATTTTGATGACTGTCATACAGCTCAAATAAGGTTTTGGTTTCCGCCAGTGAAAATCCCAGGCGTTTGCCTCGCAGTATGAGGTCAAGCCTGACTTTATCCTTTTTACCATACACCCGGTTTTGTCCGTTTCGCTGAGGTGAAAGCAAGCCGGATTCTTCGTAAAAACGAATGGAGCGAGAGGTGATATCCAACTCTTTGGATAACTCCCCAATAGTATAAATTTTATGCGTCATACTGCGGCCTTATTACAATTTTTTGAGTTGTTTGAGCAACAGCTCTTTACGTTAACGTAAAGAGTAAGTTAACGTAAAGGTAAAGTATGGGTAACATCTCGTCAACAACCAGTGTAGATTTAACTCACGCAGGGAAATTGTTAGCGTTAAGGATCCTGTACGTTAAGGGTGTTTATTCAATAGGATAGCAGCGCTATAGTTACCCCCCACATTACTTAAAAATACATTAGAGAGGAGAGATAGAGTATGGAGCAAGATTCAGTGGTTATCGTCAGCGCAAAACGCACCCCTATGGGGGGGTTTATGGGAACCTTGGCCGGTGTTTCCGCTACTGAGCTGGGAGCTTGTGCCCTGCGTTCGGCCTTGGATACCGCGGGCGGTAGCGCGGTGACAGTCGATGAAGTGATCATGGGTTGTGTATTGCCAGCCGGCCTGGGACAAGCCCCTGCTCGCCAAGCGTCACTCAAAGCAGGTTTGCCGCTATCTACCGGGGTGATCACTATCAATAAGGTGTGTGGCTCGGGAATGAAAGCGGTGATGTTAGCTCACGATTTAATTAAAGCCGGTACCGCCCAGACTATATTGGCGGGGGGTATGGAGAGCATGAGTAATGCTCCCTATTTGTTGCCCAAAGCCCGGGGTGGATATCGCATGGGGCACGGTCAAGTGCTGGATCATATGATGTTAGATGGCTTGGAAAACGCTTATGATGGTCAAGCTATGGGGTGTTTCGCCCAGGCCACAGCCGACAGTGAACAGATTGACCGCCAGCAAATGGATGACTTTGCGTTATCGTCTTTGTCTAAAGCCAGCCAGGCTATAGAAAATGGTTTATTTGTTGATGAAATTTGTCCGGTAACGGTGTCTTCACGAAAAGGTGATGTGGTGGTCGAACAGGACGAAGGACCTGGAAACGCCAAGCCAGAAAAAATACCTAGCTTACGTCCGGCTTTTACTAAAGACGGCACAGTTACTGCCGCGAATTCCAGTTCAATTTCAGATGGTGCCGCCGCCTTGTTGGTCATGAGTGCAAGTAGGGCACTGGAACTTGGTTTACAGCCTTTGGCGCGCATCGTGGGGCACAGCTCTCATGCCATAGAGCCGGAAAATTTTACGGTGGCGCCTGTGGGGGCCATGGAAAAGTTGTTCAGCCAAACAGGCTGGCAGAAAGAGGATGTGGATTTATTTGAGATCAACGAAGCGTTCGCCATGGTCACTATGTTGGCTATCCGCAAACTAGGGCTAGATCCAAATAAGGTGAATGTGAAAGGCGGGGCATGTGCATTAGGTCACCCCATAGGGGCGTCCGGCGCACGTATTCTGGTTACCTTGCTGCACGCTTTAAAGCAGAATAAATTGAAAAAAGGGGTCGCCGCGATCTGTATTGGTGGTGGAGAAGCGACCGCTATAGCCGTGGAATTAGTCTAATTTTTATAATCACCCTGTCATCAGGCGTTCCATCTTGGCCTGGTTGACAGTGTTAGGGGATTAACATGCGTTTTTTTGGCCTGGTGTTACTGTGTTTTTTGCTAGGAGCTTGTGCGCAAAGGTCGGGGAAATCAGCTGGCCAACAGGTCAAGGCCGAGGGACTGACTAATGTTAGCTACGCCAGTGTGACTGGCTTAACGTATGAACCGGCCGAGGTGAAGCTGGCTTATGGAGTGGAGCCGTTACAATACGGGTTGTTATGGTTGCCCGAGCATGGCAACGCCAGCGAACCCGCCCCTCTGATTATTTTTGTACACGGCGGTTGCTGGCTAAATGCCTATGATATCAAGCATAGTAATGCCTTTAGTTCAGCGCTTTCCCAAGCAGGTTATGCTGTGTGGTCAATCGAGTATAGACGTAGCGGCGATATAGGGGGGGGCTGGCCTGGCAGTTTAAATGATGTGCTCAAGGGGATAAGCTTTGCCCAGTCGTTCAAGGATTACCCCATTGACCTGACACGGGTAGTGATTACCGGACATTCTGCTGGTGGCCACTTGGCTTTGCTGGCTGGTGCGGCAGACAAACACACCTTTGTGAGCAGCCAGTCGATCAAGGGGGTGATTGGCCTGGCTGCCATCAGCGATATCGGTGTTTATTCTCAGGGTAATAATAGTTGTCAGGCTGCTGTAACTCAGTTTATGGGCACAGACTACTCGGCTAATCCCGATGTTTATCAGCGAGCTTCACCAATTAACCAGGTGTTGCATGGGCATAGCGTTTTGCTGCAAGGTGATAGTGATAATATAGTGCCTGCTAGCCAGGCTACCAATAGCAAGCTTGAACACCTTATCGTACCGGGAGCCGGCCACTTCGATTGGATCCATCCGCAAACTTATGCGTATCAAGTTTTTCTGTTACAACTTCAGGACCTATTAAACCAGTGAAATATGCCCAACAACTCGAGTTAGACCGCGATGATCCTTTAGCAAGTAAAAGAGACGCATTTTTGTTACCCCAGGACGTTATTTATTTAGACGGAAATTCCTTAGGTGCATTACCCAAAGCTGCCGCATTGCGGGTGCAGTCAGTCGTTAAGGCCCAATGGGGGGAAGACCTCATCAAGAGTTGGAACACCCACCAGTGGATTGATTTACCCGTTAAGATTGGTGAGCAAATAGCGCCTTTAATAGGGGCAGGCCCGGGGCAAGTGATCAGCTGCGACTCTACCTCCATCAATCTGTTCAAAGTTCTATGCAGTGCAGTGCAATTGCAGCCAGGACGCAAAGTTGTACTTTCCCAACGTAATAACTTTCCTACCGACCTTTATATGGTCGAAGGTTTAGGGGCCTTACTGGGGGAACAGCGCTTGGAATTGCAACTGGTAGACGAACAGCAAATCGAAAGTGCCCTGAGCGATGAAGTCGCGGTGCTAATGTTGACCCAAGTGGACTTTCGCACTGGCAAGCTGCTGGATATGCAAAGAATCACTCGCTTGGCTCATGCACAGGGCATAGTGGTTATTTGGGATCTGGCGCATAGCGCGGGAGCCCTGCCTATTGCCTTGGATGACTGGGCAGTAGATTTTGCCGTAGGTTGTGGGTATAAATATTTGAATGGTGGGCCGGGTGCCCCGGCTTTTTTGTATGTAGCCCTGCGTCATCAGCCCAACGTAACTCAGCCGTTAACAGGCTGGATGGGGCATAAAGCGCCTTTTACGTTTGCCACTGGTTATCAGCCAGCCGAAGGTGTGGCCCAGTATTTATCCGGTACACCAGCAATCTTATCCATGAGTTGCTTACACGCTGCTTTGGAGGTGTTCGAAGGGATAGATATGCACCTGGTGAGACATAAATCAATTGCCTTAAGTGAATTGTTTATCTGTTTGCTGGAACAGCAACCTTCGTTGTCTGAACTGATTTTGATATCGCCTAGGGATCCACAATTCAGGGGGAGTCAGCTGGCTTATACCCACCCTGATGCGCATGCCATTTGTCAGGCATTGATAGAGCAGGGCGTGATTGCCGATTTTCGGGCCCCAAATGTGTTGCGTTTCGGTTTTGCACCCTTGTACCTTCGATATACAGATATCGGGCATACCATTGAGATATTACATCAGGTCGTGGAAAGTGAGATATATCGCCAGCAGCGGTTTGGGCTGAAACTGAAAGTAACCTAAGTCGTTAAACAGACGTGTCCAGCATGCCCCTTACTTTGTGATAACGAGCTTCCTGCTCTTCGTTTAAACTGCTATTTTCGACGGTGCAAATACAGCGTTTTATGGCGTTGGTTGATGTGTCACTGTGGCCGATTTCTTGAGTTCTGACGGCAAATGCTTGTAACAGGTTTAGGGCAATGGACGGGTTTTTAGGCATAAGCGTAAACGCATGACTGAACACCTGAAAGGCATTTTCCATATCCCCCTGTTTGTAGGAGTCTACGGCAGCGTTGTTTAATTCTTTCGAACTTAGTTTGATGGTATTTTTTTCATGTTTTTCTTGCACAATATATTGGCGAAAGACTTCACCATGCTCTTGATCATTGGTAAAACGTTGTTCAATTTCATTTAAGATGCTTTGGCTGCGTGAATGCAGGCCTAATTCGTGGAATGCTTTGGCCTTGTCCAACAAGGCATCGATACTTTCATTTGTCCAGTGTTCTTCTTCAAGTTGTTCAAGTAACGCTTTGGCATTATCTTTTTCATCCGCTAAGTACAGCAACCGTGCGTTTATCACTTTTATTTGTTCATGCAGTTCTGATTTAGGAAAGGCCAGGCGGAACTGTTTCACATATTCATTAGCCTGTTTGACCAGTTTTTGGGTTTCGGCTTCGTCTGCGGTCATGGCGTAGTCGATACCCGCTCTGGCAACATTCAGGTAATTTTCTGGTTTATCGTGAATGGAGTTTTTGGCGAACTTGACAATTTTTTTTGCCGCCTCGAATTGGGTGGCATAATCGTGAGTGATACGGGATAGATCCATGACCGTTTTATGACGACGAATGTTGCGCGGCGATATCTCTGTAGCCATCAAGACACATTCAAGGGCGGTGTCAAAGTCCTTATGTTTAATTTGCAATGCGCTGAGCAGGTCGTAGGCGGCTAATTGTGAATCGGGTTTAAAGGCCAGGCGCAAAACCAGTTTTTCGGCGGCTTCGTCTTCATCTAATCTTAAATAGGTATTGACCAGACCAAGCTGGGCCCAGGTGAAAGTTTGCACGTTTAATATGGCACTATAAAAATCCTTGGCTTGTTTGAATTGCCCACAGGCTTGCAAAACATCACCCTTGATCTTAAGGGCCAGAGGGAAAAACTCCGAGTTTTTCGGCTCACTGAGGAATAACTCTACTTCTGACAAGGCTTGGGGAAAGTGTTTTTTCTCAATGTATAAGTAGACCTTTTGTAAGGCTCTCTTACGGGTAAGTACGCGGGTTAGCCGCCGATCCAGTTCTTTGACTGTAAAAGGTTTGGCCAGAAAGTCGTCGGGTTGCAGTTCAACAATACTTTGCACTAGATCTGAAGTGGTATCTGAGCTGATAAAAACAAAGGCTGTTCCCGATGGCAACTCACCATTGTTACGTATTTCTTCGTAAAAATAATAGCCATCCTGCTCATGTTTTAAGTTATATGAACATATGATGAGATCATAACGCTGGCGGCGAATTTTATTCAGGGCCAGATTTATTTTGTCCACATAGGTAATGTCACTAAAGCCGAGCTCTTCAAGGGAGTACTTCATATACCCTTTGGCTAATACTTGATCATCAACAATTAGGACTTTGGTTTCTTTAGCTATTAGGGGATTCATTGATACAAGTTAAGTAATTTACTACTTAAGGTTATCGTACCATTTACAAAAATAATAAGGACTAATTCCACGAAACTAAATAACGCAGAGCTACCAGGCGTATAGCGGCGCGAAAAATAGCCACTAAATATTGCTCTATAAACCAACCCAATATACTTTGGGCAATATGCACAACTTAGCTTAAAAGCGACTGAAGCTGGTGGGAGATCAGGAGTATAAACGTCTTAAATGGTACATAATCAATTTAAGACATTTATTAATATTCAATTAGTTTGTTACAAAGACGCAAAGCGTTTTGTATGCACATCAGTGCTACCAAACAAAAACTGAATGGTGGTCAAACGTTTGAATATATGACCTACATCAAGTTCATCGGTCATACCTATAGCACCGTGAATTTGTATTGCTTCACGTCCCACCAAGTTAGCCGCTTTACCGATACGACTTTTTGCCGCTGATAAGGCTTTTGCATCATTGCCATTATTGCTATCCATTTTTAATACGGCCATTAACAGTATAGATTTAGCTTGTTGATGCTCTATAAACATATTAACCATTCGGTGTTGAAGTGCCTGGAAAGAGCCAATAGTACGAGCAAACTGTTTACGTGTTTTTGCGTATTCTAACGTACGCTCATGGGCAATTTGCATGGCACCAACCGCTTCGGCGCAAATCGCCAAGGTGGCTTTGTCGATAATATTATTAATGGCAGGCAAGGCTTTATCTTGCTCGCCTAACAATCCAAGGGTAGGGGTATTATCAAACCAAATGTCGGCCGCTTGGTGACCGTCAACATTCGCATAACCTTCACGTTTAAGACTTGGGTGATTAGCATCAACCAGGAATAAGCTGATACCATTGTGGTCATTGGTATCACCAGACGTACGCGCCGCAACAATTAATGTATCTGCATGATTACCATTTAATACAACTGATTTTTGACCGGTAATAACAAATTCACCATTTGTTTTGCTAGCGCTACACGTTACGTTATTTAAATGATAACGACTTTGAGGCTCTGCATAAGCAAACGCCATTTGTAATTCACCCGCCATGATCTTGGGTAAGTAATCGTCTTTTTGCCCTTGATTGCCTGCTAGGGCAATTAAACCACCCGCCATAACGGCAGTTGCAATAAAAGGTTCAACCACCATGCCTTTGCCAAACTCTTCCATGACCAGCATAAGGTCGGCCATAGAACCCCCTAAGCCGCCATCTTCTTCGCTAAATGGCAGCATTAACCAGCCGAGTTCAGCAAATAGATTCCAATTTTCTTGACTATAACCAACCTTTGAACCCAATATTTTTCGGCGTGTTTCAAAATCGTAATCGTTGAGGATAAACCTCGAGACACTATCTTGGATCATTTTTTGTTCGCTACTTAACGAAAAGTCCATAATAAACTCCTAATGCTAATTTAAAGGCCTAAAACGGCTTTGCTGATGATGTTAGTTTGAATTTCGTTACTGCCACCATAAATAGATGCTTTTCGGTTATTAAAGTAACGTAATGCACTGTTAGCTGCCATATCAGGGCCAATGTGCTGCCCGTCAAAGTCATCATGGAACTGTTCAGGAACAAATGGCATTGAGTAGTAAGCAGCAGCTTCGACATACAACTCATCGATCGCTTGAATAACCTGTGTACCCACAATTTTTAA
The DNA here is from genome assembly GCF_058068185.1 of Paraglaciecola sp. IT1134. NCBI lineage: Bacteria > Pseudomonadati > Pseudomonadota > Gammaproteobacteria > Alteromonadales > Alteromonadaceae > Paraglaciecola > Paraglaciecola sp. IT1134. Next base: position 1,799,431 of record NZ_CM176486.1, read on the forward strand.
GATCGAAGATTCTGGCCCTGGAGCTTGACCTGTGCTGATAGCAGAGAGCGTGCGTAATTCAGTATATTCTAAGGCCAGTAAATCAATTTCTACGTTCGCGACTTTTTGCGCAAAAATAACGTCGTCAATCAACTTGTTCGCGCCGTCATCGGATGTCTGGGCCAATGCTTTTAATTGTACTAGGCGATCTTTAGATATAGCCACACGAGCGATACCGGTACGCTCATGAGTTAATAGTACTTTGGCGTATGTCCAGCCTTGGCCCTCGGCACCGATAAGATTTTCTGCTGGAACACGAACATCATCAAAATGCACTTCATTCACCTCATGTCGACCATCAATGGTAATAATCGGTGATACGGTAATTCTAGGATCGTGCATATTAATTAATAGGAAACTGATCGCCTCTTGGTTTTTAGCGCTAGGCTCGCCTGTTCTAACTAAACAAAATATCCAGTCAGCATATTGCCCTAACGTTGTCCATGTTTTGGTGCCGTTAACGACATAGTCATTCCCGTCTTTTACAGCAGTTGTCCTAACGGCTGCCAGGTCAGAACCTGCTCCAGGTTCTGAATAACCCTGACACCACCACACATTACTGGCCAATATATCAGGCAAAAAACGTTGTTTTTGCTCTTCATTACCAAAAGTATAAATAACAGGTGCAACCATTTTTAAACCAAAAGGGATCACATCGGGCCCACCGGCCTTGGCACACTCATTGGCAAAAATATATTTTTGTGTGGGTGTCCAACCCGTTCCTCCATGTTCGACAGGCCAATTGGTAGCGGCCCAACCTTGTGTATGAAGTATTTGTTGCCACTGGATATATTCTTCTTTTGATAGATGTAAGGCCTTTTTGGTCTTTTTAGCGATATCTTTTGGCAATTTTTGTTGCAAAAATTGACGCACTTCTTGTTGAAAGTCTTTTTCTTGGGCGGTGAAATTTAAATTCATTTTACAAATCCTTCGTTGTACTTAAATTATTGAATGTCTCTGATCATATTTCTGGCAATTATCATTTGTTGAATTTGTGTCGTGCCTTCGTATAATCTAAATAATCTGACGTCACGATAAAGTCTTTCTACTGCGTATTCTGAAATGTAGCCAGCACCACCATGGATTTGTACCGCTTTGTCAGCTACTCGCCCTACCATCTCTGTTGCAAATAATTTACAACAAGAGGCTTCTGTACTTATTATTTTGCCTAAATCTTTTTGTCTTGCAGCATCAAGCACCATACATTTAGCAGCGTAAGCTTCGGCTTTGCTATCCGCTAACATGACTTGGATCATTTGGTGTTGGGCAATGGGTTTACCAAATTGGGTTCTGTTTATTGCGTACCTTAAAGCATCGTCAATTAAGCGTTCGGCAATACCCACACTTAACGCTGAAATATGCAGGCGGCCTCTATCTAACACTTTCATTGACGTTATAAAGCCTTTACCTTCAACCCCACCAATAATGTTTTGGGCAGGGACATGACAATTCTCAAAAATCACATCACAGGTATGAGAACCTTGCTGACCCATTTTTTTATCTTTAGGTCCAAGAGTAATACCGGGAGTAGCAGCGTCTACTATAAAAGCAGATATCCCTTTAGCGCCTTTGATCGAGGGGTCTGTTCGCGCCATCACGGTAAATGTGCCTGCTCTGGGTGCATTAGTAATAAAGCGCTTGGTGCCATTGACAATATATTCATCGCCTTTTTTTACTGCGGTTGTTTTTACTGCAGCGGCGTCAGAGCCAACGTCTGGCTCTGTTAAACAAAAAGAACCGATAAGCTCACCTGAGGCATATTTAGGTAAGTAGGTTTGTTTTTGTTTTTCAGTACCGTCAAATACAATAGCGGCAGAGCCGATACCATTGTTAGTGCCAATTAGGGAGCGAAAAGCAGGTGATGTTCTACCTAACTCTATAGCCACAAGCGCTTCTTCTTCCATAGTCAGACCTAGGCCACCATACTCTTCTGGGATCGTCATACCAAACAAGCCCATATCTTTCATCTCTTGAACAATATCATCTGGAATGGCATCCTTTTCCGCCACTTCATTTTCCGCAGGGACTAAACGCTCTCTAACGAATTTTGAAATACTGTCCAAAAATTGATTCAACATTTCTTGATCGCGAATCATTTTCCACTCCTATTTTGGCGAGCACCGTTCCGCACAGTGGAACACATGCCCGGTAAAACATCAAGCTGTAATTGTAATTAATGCCACTAGATCCTCTGGTGGGTTGATTGGAGGTTGTTCTCTCATGTTTGCTTTGCATTATGTTAGGTAAGGTAAGCTCTTAACAAAAACATGGAACTGACCAATCAAAAAAGACTTGCATGTTCCGCTATGCAGTATTATGGTCGCCTGAATTGATCTCATGATGTACTAATTTGTTAATTGTGTTTTTAATTTGTAATTTCAATGTAAGGGAAAAGTGTCTGCGCACTGGAGCGTCACTTAAACACATGCCGATTAATTGTGGCTTACATGCCTTTGTTACCTATGGGGTAGGCAATTTCATGCCGATTTTTCTTGGGGGAGCGCATCAAATGGCAGTAAAAAAAATAGGCACATCCCTTAGTTTAACGGTCGGGATTTTAGGGCTAATAGGGGGGTTATTAAATAACCATTAATTGAAAATATTATAATCATAATAAAAGAGGAAACACATGAAAAATACAGAATTAAAACGAAACGCCATTACCATCGCCATTAGCGCGGTACTTGGGTTAATGGGAAGCAGTGCTTTATTTGCCCAAGAGGTTCAGGGTACCGGAGAGAAAGCAATTGAGAAAATCCGAATTATTGGTTCTCATTTAAAAGGCTCGGCAATGGAAACCGCAGCGCCTGTGCAAACTATTAGCAGAACAGACTTAGAAAAAATTGGTTCTCCATCTATTGTAGAAATGACGCAGAAATTGTCAATCAGTTCTGGTATCCAAGGTACGTCAAATCAATATGGCTCTAATGGAACCGAAGGAACATCCAATATCAACTTGAGAGGGCTAGGAGCGGGTCGCACCTTAGTGTTAATTAATGGTAAAAGACAAACATTTTCTCCTTACCCTATTTTAGACCAACAAATGTTTTATGTTAACACCCAAGACATCCCTTCTATGGCGGTTAATCGAATCGACCTGTTGAAGGAAGGTGCCGCGGCCATATATGGTTCTGATGCAGTAGCTGGTGTGGTTAACTTTTCAACACGAAGTAACTTTGAAGGCTTAGAAGTAAAAGCTGATTTTAAAAGTTTACAAGATAGTGATGGCGATTACGGTTTAGGTTTCATTTGGGGGCTAGGAAATAATGATAGTCACTGGGTAACCTCTGTTAGCTATGATAAAACCAGTACAATAAGCACGGCAGACAAAGATTGGGCGGTACAGGATTATGCGACTAACCCACAAGGTGGTTGGTCATCAATAGGTAATCCACCGTCGATTTTTAATGCAGCTTGGTTGGGTGATAATTCACAACCTAAATATTTCATGGATCCTGGCTGTGAATTATTAGGGGGAACTATAGCGGGTTTATGTAGGCTCCAATATACGCCATTCTCAGCGTTAAATGATGGTGATACCCATCTAAAAGTGTTTAGTGAATTAAGTCATGTATTTAAAAATGATGTTGATTTACATGTTGAAGTTTTATATTCAGAAACTGACGTACCCACCACTTATGGTTCACCATCCTACCCACCACAAAAATTAGTTGATTTTTCAGATCGCTATGTACCGACTTATCACCCAGCATGGCAAGATTTATTGGCTAGTAATCCTGAATTTGCTAGTGCGCCTCATCCAACGTTAGATCGTGTGGCTTATATTGGTCGCACCGTGGGTGTTGAGGGACCTTCCAGTGAAGGTAGTCGAAACTATAAAACTTACCGTGTTGCGGCGGATCTAGAAGGTGCATTTGATAATGGTTATTTCTGGGAAACTGGCTTCGCTTATTCAAATTCAAAACTTGATTTTGTAACTAACCCAGATACACAAATAGTGCCATTGAAGAATGCCCTGTTAGGTTATGGTGGCGATAATTGTGATAGAGATGCTGGTGTCCCAGGTGGAAATGGCTGTTTATTTTTTAACCCGTTTTCTAACGGAATTGAAACATCTGCTTCTAATGGCGTGACTAACCCAAACTACAAAGCTGAACTAGCAAACAGCCAAGAGGTGTTAGATTTCGTTGCGGGAAAGGTAAGACGTTCACAAAAAGCAACCGAATTATTTGTGCTTGATGGCTTACTTTCCGGTGACGTAGATATTGAATTAGACGGTGGCTTTGTTGAGCTTGCAGTAGGTGCCCAGTATCGCTATGAAACTTTTTCAAATGAAGTTAATGATATTGCAAATTTAGCGATAAACCCATGTCCAGTGCCTGGTGAAACAGATTGTGCAAACCCTACCGGTGTTTATCATTTTCGCAGTGGTGAGTTTAACCAAGATTCATCTCAAGGTATTTATGCTGTATTTGGGGAAGTAGGTTTACCCGTATCAGACGATTTAAAAATGAAAGTTGCATTACGGTATGAGAATTACGGAGGAGACGTAGGTGATACGATAGATCCAAAGATATCAGCACAATATACCATCAATGAGAACTTTTCATTACGAGGCTCTGCGAGTACTACATTTAGAGGACCTACATTAAATCAACTAGAAGGCAGTAATACAAGTCTCTCTTATGTGGGGGCTGCTGGCGCTTTTAAAGCCGTCGATACTCAAGGTAATAGTGCGCTGGCGCCTGAATCTGCTGTTGCGTTAAACTTTGGGATTATTGGTGAGTTTTGGGATGACCGACTATTTACAACAATTGATTTTTGGTCATTTGATTTAAGTGATCCCATTATTGTTGAAAATTATAATGCGGTATTATCGGCAGCCGTTGCAGGTAACCAAGATTATATTGACCAAGTTCAATGGACAACACCGGGCGACCCTAAAACAGTGGAACGTATTGAAACTAACATAATCAATGGCGCTGATGTTAAAACAAGTGGTGTTGATGTTCAATTGCGCTTAAATGTTACAGACTACTGGACCCTAAACGTGAATGGAACGTATACCTCTGAATATGAAGTGACTGGCGATAGTTTGTCGGATACGTTTGACGCGGCTGGTTACCTAAATGAGACGAATTCTAATCGTCCAATACCAAAATTTAAAGCCACGATGGTCAATAGCTTCGATTTCGATAAACACAATGTAAGTTTATCTACTTATTATGTAAGTGATTACAAAGATGAGCGAGATACGTTATTTACCGATAACAACAAAGGCCAAACCATCGATAGCCAGATCCAGTTTGATTTAAGTTATAACTATCGCTTTAATGAAGACCAAACCAAGGTTAACTTCACAGTCGGTAATTTAACTGATGAAGAACCACCTTTTGCTCGTCTAGATTTAAACTATGACCCTTTTACACACAGCCCTTTCGGTCGTACATTTAAACTAAGCGTTGTTCATCAATTTGCTGAATAAACATTAACATGTAATAAAAAAGTGAAGTAATGCTCTGATGCAAATCAGTTGAGACATTACAGCTTACTTTATTGATGCATAAGATCAAAATCCGATGACGCTAACCATCGGATTTTTTTATGCCCGTTAGACAAATCTGACTGACGTTCATGTGCCAATTGGAATCACGCTTGCAACGTGAGGATGAGCAAAACGTCACGTTTTATTACAGAGACTATCGTCAACTGTTTATACCCTTGCTCCGCAAGCTCGACTTGGATACGCCTGGCACCATCCCGTTCTTTGCTGTCACCGATTACCGCATGACCTGAGCATCTAGCTTTTGTTGCTGCTGATTGCGTTTACAAGGTTGTTCATACGACTTCATCCATGCATAAAATCCACTTGGCGATACACAAAGTACCTTAGCCATTTTGATAACACTGAATGTATTTCGGTAGCTTTGCATAAATTCAAATCGTGCTATTTTTGATTTTTCGCGAAGTCGGTGGCGGCTTTTTTTAAGATATCTAGCTCCTCTGCTTGTACCGCAAGTTGGCGCTTTAAACGCGCATTCTCGGTGGCTAAAGTGCTTTCTCCATCAGATGTGGACGCTTTTTTTAAGAGCAGCAGTTCGCCAATAATAAAGCTGAGATTCTGCCACACTTAATTCTCTTGCTGCTTGAGCAAAGCCGACTTTACTCGCCAGCTTCAACGCTTCTTCTTTGAATTCTTCTGAATAGGTTTTACGTTTGGTTTTAGTTGTCATGTTTCACCTCTGTGATTTAGCTTACTCACTTAAAGAGGTATCCAAAACTATTGGTTCAGATCACTTCGTTTTCTGCCACCATTTATGCATTTCCTGTAACCATTTATGTAAAGATACGCATAAATGTCGCTATCAAACTCAGCCAGCAAATTGAGGCGTTAATATCTGTTTTAAAGTGATCGCTCAGTCAAAAATTGAGCACCCCCAATCTCTCCTTTTCGCTCGTTCTTGCCTGTCATATCTATTTTAAATTACACCATGACAATAATAAAAAGATCTAATGCCAATAATACTAACGCGCTATATAAGCCATTCCACTTGATCCCCATTTGCATGGGAGAAATTCCGGTGATCTTAGCGCCAATACGAACCGAGGTGGTAGTAGGGGAGCTCCCTATAACCACAGCCCACGTTATCATCATCACTAGCGCAATGGTAACAGGCATATTTTCGACACCAGGTAATTGAGATAAGGCCCCGGCTATCAACGTTACTGAAATCATCGGATTGATAAATAAAAGCGCTGCTAAAAAAATTATCCATGAAGACGAAATTAATATCAGCGCAGCAGATATATTCAAATGTGCTATTTGTTGAGCAAACCAGTCAAGATTAAGCACCGTTAACAATAAGCGTCCAATCAGAACCGAGCCTGCAAAAAAAACTATTTCTGAACGTTGCAACGGCAATCTAAAAAATATGTCTGTGCTAAAACGTTTTAGTGTTAATCGCATTGCACTTAACTTCTTATGTTCGCGATGGTACTGGGTAAATATCCAGGCTGTGCTCACAATCGGCGCACTCACTAACACGGCAGCGATTGGGCGTAGAGGGGTGGTAAATATCAGTAAACCAGATACTACTGCGAACGTGATGACGACAATAACAATGGGGTAACTCACCTTCAAATCTGATAAATTGTTGGAAATGGTTGGCACAAGATGGCTAAGGTTTTTGGGCGCCTGAACATGATCTAGCCAAATTCCAAATAACAGTAGTGCAAGGGTTAGGTATAAACCGTAGGGAATAATATCTATCCACTGTAGCTCATCAATGGTCGTTACTAAAAGAGTAATGGTGACTGATGTAGGAGCCCACAGTGGCACGCTGCAAAATCCTCGCATTACCGCTAGCATCATACGACGCTGCCTTGCGCTGTTGATGCGAGCGTCGACGGTGTCTCTATTGTCATGCAAACTTCTGTGGATCATGGTACCTAATAAATTAATTGCTCCGACACTCATTAATATCCCCAATAAGTGACTGGCAAAGGTGAGCAGTGCATAACGCCTGATAGGTTGTTGTTGTAACAGCGCACGACCAGTTAGGTTAACTGAATTCGAGGTTAAGGCCGCTTCTTTTAACAGGCCCAGGGCAATTAAAAAAAATGCAAAAAAAGCCACACTGCCACATAACATGCTTAACTGATAAAATGATATCTGTGACAACAATAACAATGCTAGCGTCAAGCCAATAGCAATGGTTGCTATGATTTTTGTTGTTAAATCTAAATATTTCCATTCGACGAAAGTAAATAACACCAACACGAGTACGGCCAATAGGGCGGGTGGCTGGTAACCGGTCCATTCTGTTATTAGCGCCGCAAAAAAAATAACGACTAGGCATAGTGGGGACAACCAACCAGAGTCGTTATTCATTTTTCATTGTCAGTTATTGTTGAAGCTGACTCTGGCGCTTGATAGGGAAATTTAATTTTATTCATTTGTGGCTTTATTTAGTATGGCGTTAAATCGTGAGGCTTATCGGTATTGAATAAATGATATCATGCGGTACCGCCTGTCGGAATTTAATTCTATTTATAGTTGTTTGCTCAGTTTTTATCAAATTTAGCCGTCATTCATTGCGTTGTATCCTAACTCGAATGAACCTTTTTACGTTAGCGTGAACTGATCTTATAGCTGAATCTGGGCAAGCAGCAAAATGGGAACAATCCACGCGTAAAATAAGCAATTGGTCGCAGTACAACACGGTCTACATCTATTGTCTCTCAAAAGGCTTGCAAAATGCAATTCCGCATTGCAGAATACGCGAACTGTTTTGCTGCCTGATTAGTGTCGTAGTAATAATAAATAATGACAACTTGTATTAGAGTGAGCGCTTAATGCCCAAACCAACAGAATTAGAGTTACTTGCTGATTTAGAAAAAATAAGCTACCAAGACCGATATCATTGTAAAACAACCTACGATGTGTTTTGCCATGCAGCAGATGAATATTCTGCTGATATAGCAATAGCTGAGCATGTCACGGCTTCTCGAGATGAAGCTGCCAAAGAACTCACTTTTGCTATTTTAGCCAAAAAAATTAATCAAACCGCAAACCTGTATAAATCATTCGGCGTAGAGCGTACAGATGTTGTCTCTATTTTATTACCTAATTTGACCGAAACCCATCTTAGTATGTGGGCTTCCCAAGTTGTGGGCATTGCCAATCCTATTAACTACCTTTTGCAAGTTGATCACATTGTTGAAATATTGAATGAGGTAAAAACGAAAGTATTAGTCACTGTTTCTCTTGATGATTCAACTGAATTAGGTAAAAAAGTGCATGAAATTATTGAGCGCGTGCCATCACTTGAACATCTACTTTTACTTGATAATAGTTGCGCTCAGATCTGTCATAAAAAAGTCACCATCACTGATTTTAATAGTGCGATAGCAATTCAACCTGGTGAAAAGTTGGCGCAATCCTTTCAACCCTCGGGTGACGATATTGCCATGTACTTCCATACAGGCGGAACAACAGGCCGCCCTAAAATAGCCAAACTATCTCATGACAATATTAGTTTTGTGGTGCAAGTTTATGCCCAGTTTAATGCTTGTCATGGTAAATCTGCGGTATTAAATGCATTACCCTTGTTTCATGTGTTTGGTGTTATTGCCGCTAGTTTGTCCATGTTCATTGTGGGTCGTACGGTGGTTATTATGACGCCAGAAGGATTTAGAAACCCTAATACAGTCAAGAACTGGTGGTATTTTGTTAATAAATATCAAGTGTGTTGGTTCCCTACTGTACCCACCATCATGTCTGTTTTACTACAGCAACCAGATGAAAAAATTGATCTCAGTTGTTTTGAACATGCTGCTTGTGGCTCAGCACCTTTGCCTCTTGAACTGAAATTATCCTTTGGGCAAAGATTTAATTGCAATGTGACCAATGGTTACGGCATGACAGAATCATCTTGTTTGATTGCTAGAGTATTGCCTGGCTATGATGTTAGTGGGGTTTCAGTGGGCAATGGCATACCTTATACCCAGGTGATTGCTGCCGAACTCATAGGTAATAAAATTAGTCGTATTTGTGCAACTAATGAGCCCGGCGTTATTTTGGTGAAAGGTCCAAATATCTTTCAAGGCTATTTGAACGAGAGTGACAATGCGGGGGCTTGGGTCGACGGTCACTGGTTCAATACCGGTGATTTAGGGGTGATTAATGCGTTAGGGCATATTCAGCTGACTGGCCGAGCGAAGGATTTGATTATCCGTGGAGGTCATAATATTGACCCTCAAATCATTGAAGATGCATTAATGGCCCATGCTAACGTCGTTCAATCAGTGGCTATTGGTCAACCTGATGTGCATTCAGGCGAGATACCCGTTGCCTATGTGGTAGTAAAAGATAAACAGCAAACTTCGCCATCTGAATTACTTGAACATTGCCAAAAGCACATTAGCGAAAGGGCGGCCATTCCTAAACGTATCGAAATACTCGATAGCATACCCTTAACGGCTGTCGGCAAAGTATTCAAACCATTATTACGTAATAAAGCCACAGAATTTAGCGTCAAAACTTTGCTCAAAACACATGATATCACTGCGCAGGTTGGATCAGAATTTGACCCAGAAAGAGGTCAGGTTGTAAACATTCAGTTAGCAAACACACAAGACCAACACAAAGCCGCTAAATTACTTGTCGCTTTTCCCGTCTTAGTTAATTACATCAATTTATAAGGAAACATTATGCAAGATGCCTATATATACGATGCCGCAAGAACAGCATTTGGACGACATGCAGGCATTTTATCTTCTGTTCGACCGGATGACATGCTGGCGCACCTTATAAAAACCTTAGTACAACGCAACAACTTTGATTTAAGCCTTTATGAAGATGTGATTGCCGGTAATACTAATCAGGCTGGTGAAGACAGCCGAAACGTAGCGCGCACTGCAGGACTATTAGCTGGCTTGCCGATAGAGACGGGGGGGTTAACCGTAAACCGTTTGTGTGGTTCAAGTTTAGCCGCGGCGTTAGATGCAGCTAGGTGCGTAAAAGCCAATGAAGGTGAGTTATTTGTTGCTTGTGGTGTTGAATCTATGAGCCGTGCTCCTTTTGTTTTAGCTAAAGCAACTTCAGCTTTTGCCCGGCAGCAAGAAATGTTTGATACCACTATGGGGGCGCGTTTTACTAATCCAGAGATTATTAAACAATTTGGCGGTCATTCAATGCCTGAAACGGCAGACAACATTGCCAGTGATTTAAATATTAGCAGAGAAGAATGTGATGTATTTGCGGCCGCTTCTCAAGCGAAATACGAAGCGGCTAAAGTAGCGGGGTATTTTAACGATGAAATCATTCCCATTGAAGTGTCACAAGGTCGTAACAAGCCAGCACTTTGTGTGACAACTGATGAACATCCACGTCCATCTTCAACCGTAGACGCACTAGGTAAATTAAGACCATTATTTGAAGGTGTTGTTACCGCGGGTAATGCGTCAGGCATTAACGATGGTGCGTCTGCCATGATTATTGGTAGTAAAGAAGTGGGTGAAAAAGCGGGTATCAAACCTCGCGGTAGAATTATAGCCGGCGCCATTGCAGGTGTACCCCCACGAGTAATGGGCTTAGGGCCAGTACCTGCTTCACAAAAAGCATTAGCCAGAGCGGGCTTAACCCTGGCGGATATGGATGTTTTAGAATTTAACGAGGCATTTGCAGTGCAAGCCTTAGGTTGCATGAAACAACTCGGTATTGCTTTTGATGATCCTCGTGTCAATCAAAATGGTGGTGCGATTGCTATTGGTCATCCCTTGGGCGCCAGTGGTACCCGTATTATGCTGACCGCATTACGTCAATTAGAAAAAACCGGTGGTCGATATGCATTAGCGACAATGTGTATTGGTATTGGTCAAGGTATCGCTGTCGTCATTGAGCGTGTTTAACTTTCTAAAAGTAAGGAATTAGTTTATGTCAGTTGTTAGTTATCAATTAGACGGTGATATCGGCGTTATTCGTTTAAATAACCCACCAGTTAATGCGCTTTCACATGCCTTACGTACGGGTATTCAAGATGCGGTAACACAAGCACAAGATGATGCCTCTTTAGCCTTGGTTTTGATTTGTGAAGGGCGTACGTTTATTGCTGGGGCAGACATCTCAGAGTTCGGTAAACCACCCATGTTGCCGTCATTACCAGAGTTGCTTGATGTAATCGAAGCGTCGCAAAAACCAGTCATTGCGGCAATCCATGGCACCGCACTGGGTGGTGGCTTAGAGACGGCTTTGGCTTGCCACTATCGTTGTGCATTGTCTACAGCTCAAGTTGGTTTACCTGAAGTTAAATTAGGTTTGTTGCCTGGTGCTGGTGGAACACAAAGAGTACCCAGGTTAGTAGGTGTTAAAGCCGCACTTGATTTAATGACTACCGGCACACCCATTGCTGCAGCTCAAGCACTCAGTATTGGTTTACTTGATAAAGTAGTTGAAGGTGATTTACTCGCCGCAGCAATAGCTTTTGCCAAAGAAGTCATTGCGCAAGGTGCCGTGCTTAAAAGAGTCAGCGAATTAGAGGTTGATAAAGCAGGCGCATCAACTGAATTTTTCGCTGAATATAGAAAAACATTAAGTAAACGTTTTCGCGGGCAAGAAGCACCACATCGTATTGTTGAATGTATTGAAGCGGCATTGAATACACCTTTTGATGAAGGTTTAAAGGTTGAAAGACGTCTATTTGTAGAGTGCATGCAATCAGTGCAGTCTGGGGCATTACGTCATATGTTTTTTGCCGAAAGAATGTCTTCGAAAATTAAAGGCTTACCCAAAGACACTCAACTAAAAGATGTCAAACGAGTGGGCATTATTGGTGGCGGTTTAATGGGCGGAGGCATTGCAATGAATTTTGTGAATGTGGGTGTCCCTGTTACTTTGCTGGAAATTAACGACGAAGCATTGCAACGCGGTAAAGATCTTATCGCTAAAAATTATGCTATGACGGTGAGTAAAGGTAAATTGACTGCTGAGCTGGCCGCGCAGCGTCAAAAACTGATTACTGGTACCACTGATTACCATGATTTAGCTGATATGGATTTGGTTATTGAAGCGGTGTTTGAAAATATAGACATCAAAAAACAAGTATTCACTAAGCTGGATAAAGTGTGTAAACAAGGCGCTATCTTAGCCAGTAACACGTCTTATCAAGACGTTAATTTAATTGCTCAGGCAACCTCTCGACCACAAGATGTGATTGGTCTGCATTTCTTTAGCCCTGCTAATGTGATGAAATTACTTGAAATTGTGCGTGGTGATAAAACCTCTGATCAAGTATTAGCCACATCCATGGCCGTCGCTAAAAGCATTAAAAAAATCCCCGCATTGTCTCGAGTTTGTTATGGGTTTATTGGTAACCGTATGTTGCGCCAATATGCCCGTGAAGCCCAATTATGTTTGCTTGAAGGGTCAACCCCGCAACATATAGACACAGTCATGCAAAATTTTGGTATGGCAATGGGGCCGTTAGCGGTTGCCGATTTAGCGGGAATAGACATTGGTTATAAAGCCCGTGAAGGCTTAACTGATGCAGAAAAAGGTGATGTCAGAACCTATTGTATTGCCGATGCTTTATATGAAATGGGTCGTTTAGGTCAAAAAACAGGTGCAGGGTATTACCAATATGATCCCGACACTAGGCAGCGTATTGCGGATCCCGTAGTACTTGAGGTTATCAAAGCACAAGCCAAGAAAAGAGGAGTCGAGCGCAAAAATATAAGTGACGCGACTATTTTAGAACGTCTGACTTTTGCTTTGATCAACGAAGGCTTTAAAATCCTTGAAGAAGGCATTGCCCAACGTCCTAGCGATATTGATGTGGTTTACGCATTCGGTTATGGATTTCCAGCTTATCGAGGTGGCCCCATGTTTTATGCTGATACCATTGGTTTAGGTAAAATCTATCAAACCATTTGTGAATTTGGCAGCACATACGGTGAAGAGTTTTGGCAACCAGCAGCGTTATTAAAACAACTTGTCACACAAGGCAAAACCTTAACTCAGTGGGCCAATAGCTAAACGAGTTATAAAATTAGTTATGTCAGTTTTTTGGTATAGCTACTGTTATTCCATTACATCGAAGTTATTTCAGGGACATCAAGATGTCAATTCCAACGACGTTACAAAATAAATTATCTTTGCCTGTCATTAGTGCGCCTATGTTTATTATCTCGGGCCCTGAATTAGTCATCGCCCAATGTAAAGCGGGTATCGTCGGGTCGTTTCCGGCACTTAATGCCCGTCCACAATCACTACTGGGTGAGTGGCTAAAAACCATCATTGCTGAGCTAGATACGTATCAGGCGGCCAACCCTAACGCTATCGTTTCGCCCTATGCAGTTAATTTAATTGTACATAAGAGCAATGACCGTTTAGAGGATGATGTGAACACCTGTATTGAATATAAGGTGCCAATCATTATTACCAGCTTACGCGCGCTGGATCCTAAATTGGTCAAACGTATTCACGCTTATGGTGGCATTATTTTTCACGATGTTATTAATATTCGTCATGCCCAAAAAGCCATAGAAGCGGGTGTTGATGGTTTAGTTTTGGTGTGTGCTGGCGCAGGTGGCCATGCGGGTACCTTAAGTCCTTTTGCATTAGTCAGTGAAATCAAACAATTTTTTGATGGCCCTATTGCGTTGTCAGGCTCCATTGCTAATGGTGCCTCAATACTGTCAGCGCAAGCATTAGGTGCTGACTTTGCCTATATAGGCACGCGTTTTATTGCCAGCAAAGAAGCAAATGCTGATCAAGAATATAAAAACATGTTGGTTGAGCATAGCGCCAAAGATATTGTTTATAGCTCGTTATTTACCGGCGTGCATGGAAATTATCTCAAACCAAGTATTTCTAATGCGGGCTTAGATCCTGATAATTTAGAACAGGGCGATAGAAGCAAAATGAAATTTGGCTCTGAAGGTGGCAGTAAATCTAAAGCTTGGAAAGACATTTGGGGGGCAGGCCAAGGATTAGGCAGTATTGCAGATATTACTGATGTATCTACTATCGTTGAACGCTTTAAAACAGAATACGATCTGGCTCTAGCTCGGTTAAATCGTCTGAACCATCAATAGGCCCAATAAATAGGTGCAATCAATATGAAATCTCCAGAAAATATATTAATTCACAAAGATAATGGTGTTTTACACATAGGTATTTATCGCCCTGAGAAAAAAAATGCGTTAACCCACTTAATGTATAACGCTATGGCTAACGCACTGAGAGACAGTGTTTCTGATGAAAGTATTAAAGTAGTACTGATACACGGTACTCAAGATGCGTTTTCAGCGGGTAATGATTTAAACGATTTCGATGATCGTGATGTTAATCAACCATCACCCGCGTCAATTTTATTATATGAATTACATAACTACCCTAAGCCAATCGTCGGAGCAGTATCTGGGGTTGCCATTGGTATTGGTGTAACCATGTTACTGCATTTTGATTTTGTTTATGCATCAGAAACGGTTTTTAAAATGCCTTTTGTCGATTTAGGCGTTTGCCCCGAAGGAGGATCAAGCCTGCTTATTCCTCAATTAGCAGGTCACCGTAAAGCCGCTGAAATATTAATGCTGGGTGATGCTTTTAACACCCAAACGGCTATTAATATCGGTATAGTCAATCAACAAATAGACAAATCTGAAGTATTTGACTTTGCCTTAAGCAAAGCCAAAGCATTAGCACTCAAACCTCAAAATGCTTTGCGTACGACTAAAAGACTCCTTAAAGCACCGCAGCAGGCAATACTTAATAATATTATTGAACGTGAGTTAGTGGTTTTTTCTGAGTTACTGCAAAGTGAAGAATCTCACGCCGCTAGAAAAAGAAAATAAGAGTTTGAAATGAAACCTTGGGCACATAAACCAATGCCGCCATTTAATAACCATTTAGGTTTTGTGGTTGAGCAATGGCGAGAAAATCATATAAAAATGAGTGCCGAGCTAAAGCCTGAACATCTAAATCGTTCAGGTATCCCCCATGGTGGGTTTATTTCGGCTTTATTAGATGCAGCCACTGCCCTGTCTGGGGCATACAGTGACGACCCGCTTGACTACAGAAAAGCACTGACTCTATCGTTAAACATCAACTTTTTAGGGCAAGCGCAATCCAACAAGCTTTATGCCATTGGAAAAGTGACGGCTTCTGGTCGAAACATCTATTACGGCTCTGGAGAAGTATACGATTCTTTGCATAATCTGATTGCTTCAGGGCAAGGCGTATTTCGATATAGAAAAGAAGAATCTAACTCTAACGTATAGCAACGCAGCGAACACTTAACAATTGAAGTGGAAAAATTTTGAACAATCAATTACAGCATTATCCTAATCAACTCAAACATCCCGTTAGGTGGGGAGATATGGATGTATTAGGACATGTAAATAACAGCAATTATTTTCGTTACTGTGAAGAGGGCAGGGTGAAGTTTTTCACTGATAGTAAAATTAGAGCCGCGCTTGGGCATGCCAGGCTTGGTTTTGTTGTTGCTTATATCGATTGTAAGTTTAAGTTTCCGGTTACTTATCCTGATAATCTTATCATTGGGACCAAAGTCGAGAAAATAGGTAAAGATAGGTTTACTTTAAGTCAAATTATTTATAGTGAAATACATCAAAAGGTTGCGGCTAAAAGTGAAAGCATTATTGTTTCTTATAGTCATGAAATGCAAAGTAAGATTAATCTTCCTAGCGCGGCCCTTGCTTTGTTAGAAAAAGAATTAACACATGAAAATGAATGAATTTAAAACGAATACACAAAAAATCTTGCCAGTTAATGCATCCAGGAGAAGTAAATTTAATGAAAGTATTAGTCCCCATTAAACGTGTCATCGACTATAACGTCAAAGTACGCGTTAAATCTGATAACTCAAACGTTGATTTAGCTAACATTAAAATGTCAATCAACCCATTTTGTGAAATTGCCGTAGAAGAAGCGGTTCGCCTTAAAGAAGCGGGCTCAGCAACTGAAGTTATTGCGATTTCTATTGGTAATAAAAGCTGCCAAGAACAACTTCGGACAGCACTTGCTCTTGGCGCCGACCGCGCGATACACATTGAAACAGATCAAAATTTAGACGCGTTAAACATTGCCAAATTGTTGCAAAAAGTGGTTGAAGAAGAGCAACCTCAATTGATTATTTTAGGTAAACAATCTATCGATAGCGATAATAACCAAACAGGTCAAATGCTTGCAGCATTAACAGGGTTAGCACAAGGCACTTTCGCCTCCCAAGTGAAGGTTGAAGGCGACAAAGTTAACGTAACACGTGAAGTAGACGGTGGTTTACAAACGATTTCCCTTAATTTACCCGCGATTGTGACGACTGACTTACGGTTAAATGAGCCCCGTTACGCATCTTTACCAAACATCATGAAAGCTAAACGTAAGCCATTAGAGGTAAAATCGGCTGACGATTTTGGTATTGATTTAACTGCACGTACCCATTTATTAAAAGTGACACCACCTAGAGAGCGTCAAGCAGGCATTATTGTTGAATCAATCGATGAGTTAGTTGAAAAATTAAGAAATGAAGCAAAGGTGATCTCATGAGCATTTTAGTTTACGCAGAACACGATAACAGCACATTAAAAGCGGATACCTTAAAAACAGTTGCTGGGGCACAACAAATGGGTGGTGATATCACTATTTTAGTTGCGGGTCATAACTGTCAAGCCGTTGCAGAGCAAGCAGCAAAAGTTAATGGTGTGGCAAAAGTAGTTGTTGCAGACAATGCAGCATATGAACATCAACTCGCTGAAAACGTCAGTTTATTAGTCACTGAATTAGCGGCTGATTACGACGTTATTTTGGCTAGCGCATTAACCACAGGCAAAAACTTTATGCCTCGCGTTGCTGCCTTATTAGATGTGGCGCAAATTTCAGATATTATTGCGGTAGAAAGTGCCGATACATTTGTGCGTCCTATCTACGCAGGTAATGCCATTGCAACCGTACAAAGTTTAGATGCCAAACAAGTTATCACCGTGCGTTCAACAGGATTCGACGCTGTTGCAACTGATGGCTGTGCAGAGATCACAAGCCTAGATAATGTGACAGACGCGGGTATCTCAAGCCATATAAGTGATGAATTAACGGTTTCACAACGTCCAGACTTAGGCTCTGCAAGGGTAGTTATTTCAGGTGGTCGTGGTATGCAAAATGGTGATAACTTTAGGTTATTAGAAGGTATTGCTGACAAGTTAGGTGCTGCGATTGGTGCTTCACGGGCCGCGGTAGACGCTGGCTTTGTGCCTAATGACATGCAAGTAGGCCAAACAGGTAAAATTGTAGCGCCAGACTTATACCTTGCGGTAGGTATTTCTGGTGCAATCCAACATCTTGCGGGTATGAAAGACTCGAAAGTGATTGTTGCGATCAACAAAGACCCTGAAGCGCCTATTTTCCAAGTCGCTGACTACGGTATTGTTGCAGATTTGTTTGAGGCTTTACCTGAATTAGAAAATGCGTTGTAAGTGCTGATAACGCTATTGTGAACTTGATGTTCATTACATTATAACAACAGCCAAGCTCTTTACATTATTCTTGGCTTTTAATGTTAGTTAGCGAAAATATTGAGGACTTATTCCAGCCTGTATATTAGCTGGGATAGGTCGTGAGTTTGTATCTTCCGTTTCAAAAATATTATCAATAGTCCTCGATAATTTTAATTTTTTGATGTCAGAATAAACGCAATAAATAATGACAAACATTATATTCAATACAACCTATATATTCGATCTAAACTAAAGAATCTGAAAATTCAACATTAAGTCGTTGCGAAATTCAAAATATGCTTTTTGGATGATGACATCTTGCCTAACGGTTATTTTTTACCTGACAGTACGTTAGCAGATGCTAATTAAATTCGTGGGATTCCCGGTGGTTTAGAGCACAGTAATAGATCAAATCAGTAAATCTGGATAACGTACTTTTAATGCGATGGTCTTAAACTGATGTATATAATGTTTGTTTTTATAGAGAATAATGCGATTATAATATCCATAATTTTATAAACGTATCGGCAGTAACAACAAGCCAATACGCCTAGTGTGATAGACAATTGAGTAGTTCAAAATGAATAGACTGACGGGTATGCCAAGAGATATAAATGGGGAAGTGGATCGAAAGTTTGTCGAAGCGCTTGCCAGAGGATTAGATATATTACGGGCATTCAACCCAGGAGACGGATTTCTGGGCAATCAGGAGATTGCTCAACGAACCGGATTGCCCAAATCAAGTATATCTCGGTTAACCTATACCTTGACAAACCTGGGCTACCTTACTTATTCGAAACGGTTAGAAAAATACCAGCTTGGGGCTGGCGTGTTAGCATTGGGTTATGCATTTGTATCTAACCTTGCCATTCGTCAAGTGGCGAACTCCTTAATGAAAGAACTTTCAACTGAAACGGGCACATCGATCGGCCTGGCAGACAGAGACCGGTTGGATATGATTTATCTTGATCATTGCGCCCCAAAAGACATTGTCACCTTTAAGAAAGATATAGGTGATAAAATTCCTATGGCAACTACGGCGGCTGGACGAGCTTATTTAGTGGCATTATCAGAAGAAGAACGAGACTTCTTTTTGAGGCATTTCAAAGAAAAAATGGGCGATAAGTTCGACGCTATCAAAGCGGGTATTGATCAAGCTTTACAAAGCTATCAAGAATACGGTTATTGCTATTCCTGGGGGGATTGGGAGCGGGATACCAGTGCCATTGCTGTTCCGTTGAAACTCACGCAAGGACAAATCTATGTATTCAATGCCGGCGGACCCGCTTTTCGATTGTCCAAAGAGTTCTTGAGTGACGAAGTCGCGCCACAACTAAAGAGTATGGTGCGCAATATCGAAGCAACCTTAATTCGGTTTTAGCACTTTATCTTAGTTTAATCATTTCTCAGAGTATATAAAAAGGCTTTTTTGTAATCGGAATATCATTCTTTTCTGCTCACTTGGGTATGAGGGAAGGTATTTGAATAAACAACTACTAATTTCAACAATTTGGGGAAAGTGAAAGCGCTGCTTGGTAACTACTTTGATTGGGATGAGGTGTGATTATAGAGTGAGAAATATAGTATGACAGCAATGTATGTCTTGGTAGGTCGGTATTATTCGCGGTAGGCTCCATTTTGGCTAAACCGCGAATAATAAGGGCTACATCATAAGGTTAGGCAATAGCAATGACAGTATAGGGAAGGCGATAATCGCAATTAGTACTATGATATCCATCATTAGAAATCGTGCCACTCCCATAAAAATGTCATATACCGCAACCGAAGGTTTAGTCACACTGGCGATGACAAAAACGTTTAATCCTACAGGCGGGGTGATCAAGCTTATTTCAAGCAATTTTATCACCACCACACCAAACCAGATCAAGTCTAATCCATAACCTTCTACCATAGGGATCAAGAAAGGTAGGGTAAGAACCATAATACCTAGTGGGTCAAGAAACATACCCAATAGGAAGTATACGCCTGCGATCATTATCATCAATAACCATAGAGATACATCTGCATCCTCGACGAGTCCAACCAGTGCGGGTGCCATACCTGTTAACGCAACAAACCCGACAAAAATCTTGGCACCAGCAGCGATAAAGAAGATAGAAGTGGTCTGCGTACAAGTTTCCTTAATGGATAAGATAAACTGCTGCCAATTAAGCCTTTTTTGCAACCAACCAATGATGATTACCGAAAATGCACTGATCGCTGCGGCCTCGGTAGCGGTGAATAGTCCTCCATAAATACCACCAATGATAATAGTAAAGAGCAACAGTGCTGGCCAACACCTTTTTGCGGCTTCTCGGCGATCTCCCTTAGCAAGGATTGTGTTATCGACGGGCGCAGCCTCTGGATTACGTTTTACCCATAGGTAAATAACCACTAAAAAACCGACCAGCGATAACAGGCCTGGGATCACACCTGCCATGAAGAGGCGGCTGACTGACATTTCGGTAAAAATACCGTAAACAATAAATAACACACTTGGCGGGATCAACGAACCAAGCGTGCCGCCTACGGCCACGGTAGAAGTAGCCAGACGCTTATCGTAACCCATACGTAGCATTTCTGGCACGCAGATTTTACCCATCGCCGAAGCGCAAGCGATGCTCGAGCCGGTAATAGCGGAGAATCCCCCACAACCAAAAACAGAGGCCATAGCAACACCGCCAGGTAAGCGTTTTAGCCAAACTCGCGCAGCATGATAGATATCAGTAGTGATACCAGTATGGTATGCGATATGCCCTAAAAGCACGAATAGCGGTATCATACTTAGATCATATGAATGCACCAAATCGAAGACGTTGGCTGATATCATCGATAGGGTTGGTGCCACTGCACTGGCAATGTCAAAACCGCCGTTTCGCATGGCAAAAAATAAAAATATAAATGCAGATGACGCACCAGCCAAACTGAATGCGATTGGCACACGAAACACAAGCAAAAGCAACGCACAGGCAAACCCTACGAGCCCAAGAATCAATGGATCCACAGATTAACCCTCTTCAATTATATCGTGTTCAGCGTCTGTTCGCTGCACGAGATATTCAGTATTACCACAGATAGCCGCTCGAATATCTGCAACGAAAATTAGCGATAAACGTACAATAAATAGTGCCGCTCCGGCGAAAAAGGCAAATCGACCCGGCCATTCAGGCAGCTCTAACTCGCCAAAAAAATAGGCGCCACTACTTGCCGCATGGAACAACCCCTGCCAAGCGGAGAATGCAAGTGGCAGCAATATCAATAGACTTATGAGAGAACCAATGGCTAACATCCATAACTTGGCGTGTTTACCCACCCGTTTAAATAAGAAATCTATGGTGATGTGGCTATAATCTGCGGTGACATAAGCTAAGGGCAGAAAAATCGCTCCCACCATTAGTTCTCGGACGATCACCACGTCGTCAGTCACTCCCCAACCAAAAAGGTTACGTGTCATAACTGTTAGGGTGATCATTAGTCCGAGAGTGACAATGCACACGCCAGCGATTATCAATGCCCCCAGTTCAATTTTTTTCAACATAACAATAAACTCTACGGTGTTAAATTAACGTGCCCAAGGGTAGCCTTTAAGATCTCGTTCTTGGCTGTATTTAGTCAGGGAGGTTTTGTAGTTTTCAACCATGGCTTTTCCATCAAGGCCGCTTTTTCTGGCTTCGTTTTCCCATTTGGTAATGTGAAATTGACTAGCTGAATATAATTTAGCTGAATCTGAAGCAGAGAGACTAATCATTTCCAACTTGCGACCATCAATCCCTTGCGTAAACCGTTGCTCTGCAGCATTGTCAGATGTCAGCACATTTTGACCAAGGTAATCGATAAAGTCGGCGCCCACTTCATTAAGCACCTTCCTCTGAGACGGACTCAATCTGTTCAGTGCATCTTTATTGATAAAAATTCCCAAGCCGGTATAAATTCCCCAATTAAGTTTGGTTAAACTGTCAGCCACTTCATGGTGCTTCAGGGCAAGTGAGGCGTTCATGTAACCCTGACTGCAATCGAGCAAACCGTTATCTAGCCCCTGATAAGCCTTATAGATGTTCATACCAACCAAATTTGCCCCTAAGTCGCCAAATATTTTCCCGAAGGTGCCCACCCCACGTATCTTTTTACCTTTTATGTCATCAAGTGAACGAACCGCGTCACCTTTGCATAACATGATAACGTTGGAGAGCATATATGAAGTGACGAAGACTAAATTTTGTTTGGCCAAACTACGGGATACTTCAGGGGACTGCATGTGCTCAAAGTTGGCTTTTAAACCAACCCAGGGGTCTAAATTTTCAAAGGGCAAGTTAGTCAGTGAAAAAGAGACCATCTCTTTAAGAAAGTAATCCGGAATAATTGTGCCTATGTCTACTACCCCCGCAGCAATAGATTGTCGCGATGCATTTGCCTTAAATAATGCACCACCCCACATAATATGAATTTTTAAATCACCGCCAGAACGCTTCTCAACTTCCTCTGCAAACCATTTAGTGGCTTCAGCACGGGCGCCGCGGTTTGGCCCCGGCTCACCATAGGTGAGAACCGTTGCTGCGACAGCAGGGATTGCACTCAAAGTAATGGCTATTAATGTTGCGGGCCCGAAAAATTTGCTAATTATGTTCATTGTTTTGATTTCTCATAAGAGCTGCGAGTATTTCGCTTGGCGGAACTGGTGAGCCACTAATGTTTGTTACTTTACATTAACAAACATAGTGCTGCAAGTAGAAAAATAGCGCTTTAAGAATTAAATCAAGAGTATTAACGGGTGAGTTGCTATCAAGTTGTATTGCATAATTATCAATGAGAAATGTGTTAAATATATTAGAAGCGTTTTTAGCGTAGAGTTTTATCTATAATATTTTCTAGGGCATTGTGTAATCCTCACTTAAAATCAGAATTACCAAAGTAGAGTTTTCCCTTTACATTAACGCTAATGGAGAACAGCAATGAAAAAATGCGTTTTAGCGAAAGCCAAATAATTAATATTCTTAAATATTTTATCGGTTTAGTTAATACAAGTCGGTAAGGTCGAATTACTTAAAAAAACGGTTACTACTGCTTTCAATATAAATGAAGCAATATAACTCATTTAAACTTAGACCATAGGGTCAACCGTTGAGCTTAAATAAGCCATGAAAGCTTTACTGGCTTTAGAAAGGTAATGATTTTTTTTCCATGCCAAACTCAACGTAAATTCAATTTTTGGCTCAAAGGGGGTTGATGTCATCTGCTGTTCGTTTTGTAAAATACGCGATAGACAAGTAGTAATACCCACCTCATTGCGAACCAATGACTTTTGCAGCTCAATAAGATTAGTTTCCATACGGATATCTAATGCTAAGTGATGTTTTTTTGAATATTGACTCACTACTTCACGTAAAAAATAACCTTCATGAAATAACACTAGCGGCTGCTGGCAAAATTGCGCCAGTGATATGGTTTTTTCAGCCGCTAGCGGATGTGAGCTGACCATGCCTGCTACTATTTCCTCATTAATAAGTTCAGTGTAACGCAGTTGTGGATTTTCTAAATCACCACGTACTAAGGCTAAATCAAGTTCGCCATTAAGTAACATTTTCTCAAGTGCTGCGGTGCCTTGGTCAACTAAGTGTATTTTTATTTTGGGATGTTTTTGCTTAAATTCCGTTAATACTTTCGGAAAGTAATAAGAGCCCATCATTGCGGAAACGCCAAAACGAATGGTGCCTCTGTCTAGATCTTTTAGCTCTTCTAACTCTAATTCAACTTGCTTTGCTTGGCTTAATAGTTGGGTGGCCAGTTTATACAGGACTTCACCTTCAGCTGTTAATAAGGAATTTTTGTCAGCACGATTAATCAACTTTAGCCCAACTTCTTGTTCTAGCTTTTGAATAGCAATGGTTAATGCCGGTTGAGCAATGCCTATTTTATGTGCTGCCCGAGTAAAGTTGCCCTGCACAACTAATTGACAAAAATATTCAAGACGTTTCAAATTCATAGCTAACACCAAGTATAAGTAAAGGATATTAAAAATATAAAAACTATATATTATATTTATTTTTATTTTAAGGATAGAGTAAAACGATAAACCATTACCCATAACAGCATATAAACGGAGTCACCCTATGAGCCAAAAACTCACCCCCTTTAACTGGCAAGATCCAATGTTTCTTGATAATCAACTCAGCGAAGAAGAGCGCATGATCCGTGATACGGCTTATGATTATTGCCAACAAAAACTTCTGCCACGAGTGCTTGAAGCTAATAGACACGAACATTTTGATCGCGAAATAATGCGTGAATTAGGTCAGTTAGGGCTGTTGGGTGCGACTTTGCCTGCTCAATATGGTGGCAGTGAAGTCAATTATGTCAGTTATGGGTTGATCGCTCGTGAAGTAGAACGCGTGGACAGTGGTTATCGTAGCGCCATGAGTGTGCAATCGTCACTCGTTATGCACCCTATATATGCTTATGGCACTGAAGAACAACGCATGAAGTATTTGCCTAAACTTGCTTCTGGTGAATGGGTGGGTTGTTTTGGTTTGACTGAGCCTAACTCAGGTAGTGATCCAGCCTCTATGACCACTCACGCAAAAAAAGTAGATGGTGGTTATTGTTTAACGGGCAACAAAATGTGGATCACTAATTCACCCATAGCCGATGTTTTTGTTGTTTGGGCAAAACTCGAAGGCAAAATTCGGGGTTTCGTGCTTGAAAAAGAAATGCAGGGTTTATCTGCACCAAAAATTGAAGGTAAATTCTCTTTGCGTGCCTCAATAACGGGCGAAATTGTTATGGATAACGTTTTTGTGCCAGATGAAAATATGTTCCCTGAAGTTAAAGGATTAGCAGGGCCTTTCGGTTGTTTAAATAAAGCTCGTTATGGTATTGCTTGGGGTTCATTGGGGGCTGCAGAGTTTTGCTTTAATGCCGCTAGAACTTATACCTTAGATCGCGAGCAATTTGGTCGCCCTTTGGCGGCAAATCAGTTAATTCAAAAGAAACTGGCTGATATGCAAACTGAGATAGCTCTTGGCTTACAGGGCTGCTTACAAATGGGACGTTTAATGGATACGGATCAATGTCCAGTCGAATTAATTTCTTTATTGAAACGTAATAATTGTGGTAAGTCTCTTGATATTGCACGTGTTGCCCGTGATATGCATGGTGGTAATGGTATCAGTGATGAATTTGGCGTAATTCGTCATGTAATGAATCTTGAAGCAGTCAATACATACGAAGGTACTCATGATGTTCATGCCCTAATTTTAGGTCGCGGCATCACCGGTATTCAAGCCTTCTGCTAACGACTAACGCATTAGGAAACGCTAAAGTTATCAATTTAAGGCGTATATTGGCGAGGCTTTGGGCCTCGTAAATATTAGCCGACATGGGCTACTGGGCTTGATTTAGCGCGCCTAGGCCCTTGTAACGAACGGCGATGCTCTTTAAATCGCAGATACGCAAAAAACCAGCTATGAAAGTTGGAGCAGGTATGACAATTATTCGGATTGTTCAACTAAAGAAGTGGTGGTCGCTACTGGGCTTGAACCAGTGACCCTCGCCTTGTAAGGGCGATGCTCTCCCAACTGAGCTAAGCGACCATATTGAAATGTTACTGCTTACACCGGCTTGAACCAGTGACCCTCGACCATCTCTTGTAAAGGGTGGCGATGCTCTTCTCTTTTTCCAACTGAGCTAAGCGACCATATTGAAATGTTACTGCTTACACCGGCTTGAACCAGTGACCCTCGACCATCTCTTGTAAAGGGTGGTGGTCGCTACTGGGCTTGAACCAGTGACCCTCGCCTTGTAAGGGCGATGCTCTCCCAACTGAGCTAAGCGACCATATTGAAATGTTACTGCTTACACCGGCTTGAACCAGTGACCCTCGACCATCTCTTGTAAAGGGTGGCGATGCTCTTCTCTTTTTCCAACTGAGCTAAGCGACCATATTGAAATGTTACTACTTACACCGGCTTGAACCAGTGACCCTCGACCATCTCTTGTAAAGGGTGGCGATGCTCTTCTCTTTTTCTAACTGAGCTAAGCGACCTTCTTTTCTTTACCTTACTGGGTTGCCTCAGTAAGTGGAGCGCTATTATAGGTATGCGTTTTAAACTGTCAACTGTAAATTTAAAAATAGTGTTCAAGCGCCTGAAAAACAACCTATGGGTTCAATGTTTGAGCAAATTAAGAATGTATTACTTGTTGAACTACAATCAAACCAGGTTATTTCTGCATATAAAAATGTTGGTTTATCAGCCGATCCTTGCATGTGTGTTTTTTTTTGCGCCAGCCTAGTTGTCGATTAAATTGGTTAAGCCTTTCTAATATGTCTCATTGGCTGATAAAATGCCGGCAATTTAGTTAATAGGATGATGTATAGCATGACAGTAGTTACGCGTTTTGCCCCAAGTCCAACAGGTTTTTTGCACGTTGGTGGTGCCCGTACGGCACTTTATTCCTGGTTGTATGCCAAAAGCCAAGGCGGCAAGTTTGTGCTGCGCATCGAAGACACGGATATAGAGCGTTCTACGCAAGAAGCGATAGATGCAATATTGGAAGGCATGCAGTGGCTTGGTCTGGATTGGGACGACGGCCCCTATTATCAAACCCAGCGTTTCGTTCGTTATAAGGCGCTTATCCAGCAACTTATTGATGAAGGTAAAGCCTATAAATGTTTTATGACTTCACAAGAGTTGGACGATATTCGTGAACAGCAAAAAGCCAACGGTGAAAAACCCCGTTATCCTGGCACTTGGCGAGAGCGCCTGGATCATCCGGTAGGTCAGCCATTTGCAGTGCGTTTTAAAAATCCCCAGGAGGGAAGCGTAAAAATCAAAGACCATATTCGCGGCGAAATACTCATCGCTAACAGTGAGCTTGATGATGTCATTATTTTACGTAGTGACGGTTCGCCAACTTATAATTTTTGTGTGGTAGTGGATGATTGGGATATGGGCATTACCCATGTGGTGCGTGGAGAGGACCATATTAACAATACCCCAAGACAGATTAATATATTGCAAGCTCTAGGGGCACCGGTACCTGAGTACGCCCACGTATCGATGATTTTGGGGGATGATGGTAAAAAACTATCTAAACGTCATGGTGCTGTCGGTGTGATGCAGTACCGTGATGACGGTTATTTACCTCAGGCGTTGTTGAACTATCTAGTCCGTTTGGGTTGGTCACACGGTGATCAGGAAATATTTTCTGTAGAGGAAATGATCGAAATGTTCAGCTTGGATGATATCGGGCAGTCCGCTTCGGCGTTCAATACCGATAAATTGATTTGGTTAAATCAGCATTATATTAAAGAGCTGCCGGTTGCTGAGGTTGCACCCTATGCTAAATGGCATTTCGACCAACAAGGCATAGATTTGAGTTCGGGGCCTTCATTAGAGGAGGTGATAAAAGTACAAGCCGACCGGGTGAAGACGCTCAAGGAATTGGCTCAAATCAGTCGTTATTTTTATGAAGACTTTGCCGAGTTTGATGCCAATGCGGCCAAAAAACATTTGCGTCCCGTGGCCAAAGAAGCATTAGAGGCCGTTAAAGTGTCCTTAATGGCATTGGAGAGCTGGAATATTGAATCGATACAAAATGCCATCAATCAAACTGCAGAAAATTTGGGTGTGGGTATGGGCAAAGTGGGTATGCCCTTAAGAGTGGCTGCTACAGGGTCTGGTAATTCACCTGCGCTGGATGTGACGCTTAATTTGCTTAAACCCGAACAAATTGTTCAGCGTATAGACAAAGCGCTTAAATATATAGCAAACAGAGAGAATTCCTAAAAAATTCCTCAAAAAATCGTTGACATAAAAAGGGAGGGTGCCTAGAATGCGCCCCGCTGTCACGGAACGACAGCTACTTATAAAAGCAAGTTGCTGATTAAATAAGTATTGGGGCCATAGCTCAGCTGGGAGAGCGCTTGCATGGCATGCAAGAGGTCGGCGGTTCGATCCCGCCTGGCTCCACCAATATCAAGGATCATTTACGGCATACCTAGGCCAGTAAATGAAAAGATTAGATAAGATAGAATTCTGATTTTTGTAAAGGAAAAGGCCGCTCGGTTCGCCGGCTTACCTCACCCTACAAAAAATCTCGAAAGCTTGCTTTCGAAAACCGATTTTCTGTCCCCATCGTCTAGAGGCCTAGGACACCGCCCTTTCACGGCGGTAACAGGGGTTCGAATCCCCTTGGGGACGCCATTATAAAAAAGAACGAAGTGATAGCATTTTATGCGTTCACAAGGGGTGAGAACCCCGTAGTTCGACAAAAATGTCTGGAACATTTTTGAACATCGCTCGCGATGGCCGCGAAGCGGTAAAATACAGGACGTATTTTATAATCCCCTTGGGGACGCCATTATAAAAAAGAACGAAGTGATAGCATTTTATGCGTTCACAAGGGGTGAGAGCCCCGTAGTTCGACAAAAATGTCTGGAACATTTTTGAACATCGCTTGCGATGGCCGCGAAGCGGTAAAATACAGGACGTATTTTATAATCCCCTTGGGGACGCCATAAAAAATTAGGTCAACGGATTTTGACTTAAGTGCTAAAACAAGGATTATTCACTACCACCTAGGCCAGTGAATAATAGTTTAGACAAGATAGAATTTTGGTTTTTGTAAGGTAATGCTGCCTAAGACCGACTATAAAGGTCGCTCAGTTCGCAGGCTCACCTCACCTTACAGAAACTTATCGAAGCTTGCTTCGATGTACAAAGTTTCTGTCCCCATCGTCTAGAGGCCTAGGACACCGCCCTTTCACGGCGGTAACAGGGGTTCGAATCCCCTTGGGGACGCCATTATAAAAAAGAACGAAGTGATAGCATTTTATGCGTTCACAAGGGGTGAGAGCCCCGTAGTTCGACAAAAATGTCTGGAACATTTTTGAACATCGCTCGCGATGGCCGCGAAGCGGTAAAATACAGGACGTATTTTATAATCCCCTTGGGGACGCCATTATAAAAAAGAACGAAGTGATAGCATTTTATGCGTTCACAAGGGGTGAGAGCCCCGTAGTTCGACAAAAATGTCTGGAACATTTTTGAACATCGCTTGCGATGGCCGCGAAGCGGTAAAATACAGGACGTATTTTATAATCCCCTTGGGGACGCCAAATAAAAAAAACCGCACAGTTACCTGTGCGGTTTTTTTGTATATGCAAAATAGCTATTTAGGGCTTTAAGGTGTATGGATCGTTAAACGAAAATCATCATACTTCCTAATTAATATGTGAGTCTAATGTCAGTAAATTATTCCGCACCAGCACATTATAGAATCAAGGTCGTGGGGCGACTTATTATCGTGACGCTCAGAGGTGTGTGGACAGTGCAGACAGATCTCGCCTATTTATCTGAACTGGGCGAAGCCATGAGCAAAATGCGTGGTAATACCTGGGCGATATTGGTGGATATGCGTGGCTGGGTGGTGCCTACGAGCGTGCGCGATTCACCGCTTAGACCTCAGTTAACGTTAGACAGGCGGAATCAAAAACTTGAATACTGGTTAGTTGATGAGCGTTCTCAAGGTGAATACTTATTGCCTTATTTTGCCCAGTCTGGCTTGGTGCCCGAGCGTTTTTTAACAGTCTCTGAGGTGTATCAGTCTTTGCTTGATACAGACTATGTTGTTAAAAGCACCCGGTTGGACGAAATTGTTAGTGCTGTTCCCGGTACACCCATCACTGTTGAGCAAAGCAAATCCTAGGTTGCAAGG
This sequence comes from Paraglaciecola sp. IT1134, assembly GCF_058068185.1. NCBI lineage: Bacteria > Pseudomonadati > Pseudomonadota > Gammaproteobacteria > Alteromonadales > Alteromonadaceae > Paraglaciecola > Paraglaciecola sp. IT1134. The sequence continues at coordinate 1,829,155 of NZ_CM176486.1, forward strand.
ACTACATAAGGCTGCGCAACGCTGCAAAAATCAGAGCTCCAGGTTGTGTTCGTTTATGCTAACGCAAGTTATGCCGACTGGTATTATGTTATTATCGCCCGCTAAATGACTCATGGACTTCGCATGTCAGGTAAAACCTCATCATCCAATCACATTGCTTCGCCCTGTGTCAGGAATTGCTGCCTGGATGAACAGGATATGTGTATTGGGTGTTTTCGTTTGATAAATGAGATCATTGCCTGGGGGAATGCTTGCGGGCAAGAAAGAGAAGTGATTTTGCAGAATTGCCAATTACGCCAGCAACAGCACAAAAAGGAACTCCCCACGTTTCGTTAATTCGCGTTTGCAGGCGTCCATTTACAGGCGTCCATTTACAGGCGTCATAGTACAGAGATTTATTTTATCGGTTTTTCCGCCTTTCGGGCAGTAGACAACTAAGGCATTACTTAGCATGCAAATAATATTAGCTCCTATGGAGGGGGTGGTGGATCACCTGATGCGCGATATGTTAACCCGGGTAGGGGGTTTTGATCTGTGTGTTACTGAATTCATACGGGTAGTTAATCAGTTGCTCCCCAAAAAAGTATTTTATCGCTTTTGTCCAGAGTTACATACCCACGGTAAAACCCCAATTGGCACACCCGTGCGGGTTCAATTATTAGGTCAGCACCCGCAATGGTTGGCCGAAAATGCGGTGCGTGCTATTGAATTAGGCTCTCATGGGGTGGATCTGAATTTCGGTTGTCCGGCTAAAACCGTAAATAAAAGTATGGGCGGTGCAATATTGCTGCGGGAGCCCGAAACCTTATTTAAAATAGTGTCTGCGGTACGTAAAGCCGTACCCGCTGAGCATAAAGTAACGGCTAAAATGCGTTTGGGCTTTGATGATAAAAGTCTCGCGTTTGAAAATGCAGCGGCCATTAATGATGCAGGTGCTGATCTGCTGGTGATCCACGCTCGGACAAAAGTCGAAGGTTACAAACCTCCAGCTCATTGGCCTTGGATTGCCGATATCAAACAAAAAGTTAAAGTCCCTATCATTGCCAACGGCGAAATCTGGTCGAAACAGGATGCTCTCGACTGCCAACTGCAATCCAACTGCCAGAATATCATGCTGGGACGCGGGGCATTGGCCATGCCCAATTTAGCCCAGGTGATACGTGGCGAAGAAGAAATCATGCCTTGGCAAGGGGTCAACCAATTGTTGTTGGATTATTCCGGATACGAATTATACGGTGATAAAGGACGATATTTCCCCAACCGCCTAAAACAGTGGTTAGGCTATTTGAGTCGTCAATACCAGGAAGCTGGAACGCTCTTCGGACAGATTAAAACCTTGCGTGAATCACAGGAGATTGTCGCTCAGTTATCTTAGTCGTTTACCTGACGACAAAGCCTGGTGTGTAGTTGTAGTCATTTTACAATAAAAACTAAAATCAGGGAATTAATGGTGCATATGAATCGCACCGTCATGTTGTTCGCCTTGGGTGTTAGCAGCGGGAAAGGGGGCGCATTGAAAACGCTGCTATTATCGTTATAAACTTGATGGTGACAGCTGGTAGCTGCTCCAGGCTATTCACCAGAGTTGGTTGAAGGTCAGACCGCAGTATCGATAATCGAACCCACTCTTTGGTTGGGATCCACGCCAATAGGTGGGGTCGGCGCGGACTCAAGTTCTACTTGGTGTGGAGATGTTTCCCGGCGACTGATTTCCTGGCGAGTATCAGCTTGATTGGGTTGCACCTGAGGGTTGCTTTGGGGACTTATTTGCATCATCTTGTCCGGACGTTAAATGCTAACCGGGCACTTTACTCAGACAATTTGCCAAGTAGCAAGGGGGTTAATTTTTTTCGCATATCCCGAGCAATAATGCTCTGTGCCTGGGCATTCGGGTGTATACCGTCAGATTGCATCAAATCTTGATTTAATGCAATTTCAGACAAGAAAAAGGGTAATAATACTACCTTATATTCCTCGGCCAAAGATTGAAACGTTTGGCTAAATAGTTCGGTATAGCGGCGGCCATAGTTAGTGGGGATCTGCATCTGTTGTAATATTACCTCACTGCCTGCGGCCTGACTGGTGCTAATGATTTGTGCCAAGTTGGCGCGCATTTTCGAGACAGGGTGACCCTGTAACCCGTCGTTACCCCCTAGTTCTATATAAATATGGCTTGGCTGATGCTGAACCAATAAACGGGGCAGTCTGGCTAAGGCACCATCTGTGGTTTCGCCGCTGATCGCTGCATTAACCACACTTATGCTCGTATTATGCCACGCATCTTGTAACAAACTTACCCAGCTTTGCTCTTGCGTCAGCCCGTAACCAGCGCTTAGGCTGTCTCCTAATATGAGTAATTTCGTGCTTTTTGCCCATAACTGATCTGAAAACAGTAATATGGGTACAAGTAATAATAACAAACTTGCGCGTTTTCGAATTAAATGGGTATTAAAAAATAACACTATGGCTCCAGCTATCATGATCAAAACATCTGCGATTAGTAAAACGGTGAATACGTCTCAAGGCGACTTACAGATCCTCCAGCCTATCAGTTTCGAAGTCAAGGCTGGTGAGTCAGTTGCCATAGTAGGAGCGTCGGGTTCCGGAAAATCCACGTTGTTGAGTCTGCTCGCTGGCCTGGATGAAGTAACAGCAGGGGAAATTTACCTGGATCAGCAAGCGTTGCATACCATGAATGAAGAGCAGCGAGCCCAATTGCGGGGTGCCAAGGTTGGTTTCATCTTTCAGAGCTTTATGCTGATCCAAAGCCTGACGGCCCTGGAAAATATTATGTTGCCGGCAGAAATTGCCGGGCTGAGCAATGCCAGAGCACTGGGTGAAGAAATTTTGCAACTTGTTGGCCTGGGACATCGCGGTAATCACTATCCTAATCAGTTGTCCGGCGGGGAGCAACAAAGGGTGGCTATTGCCCGGGCCTTCATTACGCGCCCCAAGATCCTGTTCGCAGATGAGCCAACAGGTAATCTGGATGCGGCCAACAGTGACAAAGTCGAACGTTTGTTGTTTGAACTAAATCACGATGCTAATACAACTCTGATATTAGTTACCCATGACGTTGTACTGGCTGGCAAATGCCAACGTCAGCTGAGCATGCAGGCCGGGGAGTTACGGGAATTAACTGCACCTGAAGCTGGGCCTAACAGCAATCAACCTGATTCAGCAACGATCAAACAACAGGTAGGTTGATTGATGGCTAATCAAGTAACAAGTTTAGCCTGGCGATTATTTCGCCACGAAGCCAAACGGGGTGAGTTAACCATTATTTTACTGGCAATTGTGTTGTCAGTGGCCTCGGTATTGTCCTTGTCACTCTTTAGTGAACGTTTGCAATCGGCTTTGACCGCCAAAAGTGCCGAGTTTATCGCTGCCGATCGGGTACTGGATTCCAAAAAACCGGTTGACCCGGCCTGGCTGGAACGGGCCCAAGATCAGGGATTACGCACAGCACATCAGGTTTATACCCGTTCCATGGCGTTTGCCAACCAGCAGATGACCCTGGTCGACTTGCGCGCCGCCACGCCAGGGTATCCTCTCAAAGGTGTGGTAAAAGTTGCACAACAGCCATTTGGCCTGGGCCAGGTCACAGATAAATTGCCCCAGTCCGGTGAAGCCTGGATAGAGTCGAGACTGTTTCAAAACTTAGGCCTGACTATCGGCCAGTCAATCGAGATTGGCGAGCAAACTTTTGTCGTCAAAAAAGTGTTAAGTGAAGTGCCTGATGCTGGTTTTAGTGTTTTTGGTGGCGATCCCAAGGTGCTGATAAGGGAGCAGGATTTAGCGGCCACCCAGGTAATAGGCCCTGGGAGCCGGGCGACCTTTAGCTATTTTTTCACCGGCAAAGAGCAAGATTTGGAAACCTATTATGAATGGCTTGCCCCGCAACTGGACGGGGAAATACAACGTTGGCTATCGGTCAGCGATGATGATTCCGCCATAGGCCGCTCGATTGCCACAGCAGAACAATATTTTTTGTTAGCCAGTTTGCTAGCCATAGTGCTAGCAGCGGTGTCCATTGCGGTAGCGGCCCAGCGTTATAGCCAAAGACACTATGATCCCGTGGCAATCATGAAAACCCTGGGGGCCAAAAAAAGCATGGTGCAACAGGTGTACCTGTTACAAATCACCTTTATTACGCTGCTGGGCATAGTCATTGGTGTCGTTCTAGGATATGTGCTCCAGCAAGTTGTAGTGTGGGCCCTGGCCGACAGGATCCAGGTTTCGCTGGATGTCTGGCACTGGCGGCCACTGGTTATCGCGGTATTTACCGGTGCGGTATGTGCGATGCTTTTTTCATTATATCCGCTATTAAAATTGTTTTCGGTTTCCCCCCTTCGAGTACTGAGACGAGATCTGGGTGCAGGGCTGAGCTCTCGGGTGATCCAATTTCTAGCTTCGGGGGGCGCTGTTTTCATCTTGATGTGGGCCTATAGTCGTAATCTGTGGATCAGTACCATATTGTTTGTTTCGGGGCTATTGTTGGTCGCCAGTTTGTTGCTGGTCACCTATGGCCTGATTTGGCTTGGGCGCAAGTTAGGCCAGGGCAAGATCGGTGCCTGGCAGCTGGCCTGGGCCCGCATTCGTCGCAGAGCCATGGACAACAGTGTGCAACTGATCAGTTTTGCCCTGACTATTATGTTATTGCTGATCGTACTGGTGATGCGTAATGACATGGTCCAGCAATGGCAGGACCAACTGCCCCAGGGTACACCAAATTATTTTCTGGTTAATATTACCCAGCAGCAGCTACCGGAACTGCAACAGCACTTTGCTGACAGTCACATCCCCATCGAGGATTTTTATCCCGTAGTGCGGGGTCGTTTTGTGGCCATTAACGACGAACAAATTCGTACTTCGGTTTCCAAGGAAGACGATGACGAACAAGGACAATCCCGTGGCAGAGACGGTTTGGGTCGTGAGGCCAATCTGACCTGGGGTGACAGCCTGCAAAAAGAAAACAAGATAATCTCAGGCCAATGGTTTGTGCCCGGTGAAACGTTTAAAAACGGGTTGTACGGGGTGTCGGTGGAAGCACGCCTGGCCGAGCGCCTGGATATCAAGTTGGGTGATAAGCTGACCTTTAACGTGGGCAGTGAAATTATTAGTGTCACCGTCAGCAGCCTGCGGGAAGTGAATTGGCAAACTATGCAGCCGAACTTCTTTTTTGTGCTCCAGCCCCAAGTCATGCAAGGTTATCTGCCCACCTACCTGTCGAGCTTTTACTTGCCCAGTGAGCGTAAAGCTGAAATCACTCCGCTAATGCAACCTTTTGCCAGTGTTACTTTATTTGATGTGGACGCCAGAATTAATCAACTGCGGGGCATAGTGCAACAGGTATCACTGGCGGTAGAGTTTATATTGGTACTGGTGCTGGCTGCCGGCTCATTGGTGCTTATTGCCCAGGTGCAAGCTAGTATGGATGAACGTCAGCAGGAATTAGCTATCTTGCGCACCTTAGGGGCAAAGGGGCGGCTCATTCGCGCTAGTGTGTTATGTGAATTTATTATTATCGGTCTGGTCGCCGGGGCCATGGCCGCCATCGCCAATGAGCTGAGTTTATATCTACTCCAGACCCAAGTTTTTCAAATGGAAGCCTCTTTGCACTGGCAGTACTGGTTAATTGCACCTTTGGCTGGGGCTTTAGTCGTTGGGGCGCTCGGGGTAATAGGTTGCTGGCGGTTACTGACCCTCAATACCGCCCATCTGCTAAAACAAATGGTTTAGCAGATAGCGGGGTTACTTAAATTGACGTGAGACTCAAACAATCCAGGGCGTGTTCCAGTTCCGGATACTGAAATTCGAAACCGCTTTGTTGCAGGCGTTTGGGGATCACCCGTTGACCGTACAATAACAAATCCGCCATTTCTCCCATCATCAGGCGCATGGCAAACGTGGGTATGCGCAATATACAAGGGCGATGTAAAAGCGAGGCCAGAGTGTGGCTAAATTCGTTATTGGTTACAGGATTGGGTGAGGTGAAATTATAAACCCCCTGGCATTCGCCATTTTTAATCAGGTGGATGATCCCATTTAACATGTCTTCCAGGTGGATCCACGACATATATTGTTCACCGTCACCAATCCGGCCTCCCAGGCCCATGCGAAACATTGGCACCATTTTCATCAAAGCACCACCCCTGCGGGTGACCACTATACCGGTACGTAATATACAGACCCGGGTTGAATCTGAGGCAGCTTTTAGTGCCAGTTCTTCCCAGCGTTGGCATAGCTGGTGGCTGAATTCATCAAAGGGTTGGTTGAAGTCTTCATCAATCGGCTCGTCACCTTGGCGTCCGTAATAACCAATGGCCGAACCACTGATAAATAATTCCGGGGGAAATTCACTGGCGTGAAATAACGATACCAACTGTTCAGTTAACTCCCAGCGACTCTGTTCGATAATGGCTTTTTGTTTGCTAGTCCATTTTTTATTGGCTATAGGTTCCCCCGCGAGGTTGATCACGGCATCAAATTCGTTCAGGTTGTGCAAATCATCCAGGCTGGATATTAACGTAACCTTGTTACCCAGTTCACGCTCAGCCATAGACACATTACGGGTTAAAACAGTTATCTCATTCGGTTTCAACTTCGGGATAAGGTTCGCCCCGATTAGCCCCGTACCACCGGTGATCAATATATGCATTTTGCTCTCATTTATAGGATTAAGCCTTACTACAAGAAAGGCGTAAAGAAACTGAATCGGAAAAACGCAGGGCGTGAGGTTTATCAACTTCAGCTTCTGCGTGAATAACCCAGGGATGCTCGGCGGCTATGGCCAGCACCTCGGCGGTAAGTTTTTCTAATAGCGAAAAGCGATTATCTTCAACCAACTTGATAATGCGCTTGGTTATGGTCTTGTAATTTAGGGCATCATCCATTTTGTCCGAACCGGACGCCTGGTCTGCCTGGTAATCTATCTTCACATTGATGATAACATCTTGTTTGTTGATTATTTCATCCTGATTAATACCTATATAGGTACGAAGTCGTAAATTCTTGATACGAATTGTCGCCGGGTTTAGTTTCATCGTTGCTGTCTTTCCTGTCCTGCGATCACCTTGAAACCATTTTAAATATCAAGGTTTTAGAGTTTTACTAGTCCACAGTGGAACAAATAATCTGTGGTGTGTCGAGCTTCAGTCAATTTAGCCTAATTCTATTGAAGTTACTGTAAAATACGATACAGATCTGATAGTTTGCTCACAAGCTTTTCCAGTAGAAATTCAGTATGCAAGTCAAACCCTCAGCCCCAGTAAAAGTTTTATTAATTTTGGCCTCGTTAGTGGTGGTGTTGGCAGGTGTAAAAGCCGCCAGTAGCATAGTAGTCCCTTTTTTATTGTCGGTCTTTATCGCCATGGCCTGCAGTCCGATAATCAGTTGGGCTAACAAATATAAAGTGCCCAAAGTCGTGTCAGTGCTCCTGGTAATAATGCTAATTGTCGTTATTGGTTTTATGCTGGCCGGTTTGGTTGGCCAGTCTATGACCAATTTTAGCGAGAATGTACCCCAATATCGCCAGCAACTGAAAGATGAACTCGCCTGGGGAATAGGACAGCTTGAGGCTTTTAATATTCATATCAATTCAGCCCAATTGTTATCCTATTTTGATCCAGGTGTAGCTATGAATATGGCCACCAATGTGCTCACCAGCTTGGGAAGCGTATTGACCAACTTCTTGCTGATCTTGTTAATTGTGGTCTTTATGCTGTTTGAAGCTGAATCCTTTCCGCGCAAAATCCATATTGCCCTGGATGATCCCGATATGAAAATGCGTCAAGTCGACAAATTTTTAGTTTCGGTCAAGAACTATCTGGTGATCAAAACTCTGGTCAGTTTAGGCACCGGGATGATCATCGGTTTATGGCTGTATGTCTTGGGTGTGGATTACGTATTGCTGTGGGCCTTGCTCGCTTTTTTGCTTAACTATATTCCCAATATTGGCTCGATTATCGCGGCCATACCCGCAGTATTACTGGCTTTGGTACAGCTTGGGCCCGCAGTCGCCGGGTTAACGGCATTGGGGTTTGTGCTCACCAACACGGTAATGGGCAATATGGTGGAGCCACGCTTTTTGGGACGAGGATTAGGTCTGTCTACTCTAGTGGTATTTTTATCCCTGATATTCTGGGGGTGGCTGTTAGGTACCGTGGGCATGCTGCTTTCTGTGCCGTTGACCATGATAGTGAAAATTGCTCTGGAGGCGAACGAGGATACTCGCTGGATCGCCCTGTTGCTGGCCAGTGAAGATGCAGCCTTAGAGCCTCAGACATCCGCTCAAAACGAAGTAATATAACTGACAAGGTTTCCCTTACATTACTAACCCCGAAAATGACTTAGCCTGTGGAGTCCTGGCCAAGCCCAGGACCACGTTGCCTGGAGTTGGGGGTTGTTAAAAAACAAAATATCGGTAGGTCTATATGTTTTATGTGGTGTTGGTCAATATTTTGATAGTAGCGCTCATTGTAATAGTTCATTACCAATGCCTGTATCTGCTAATCTCGTACCTGCCCAAAATGACAATCAAACATAGTTACAGGATAGTCTTTGGTGTGTTTGGCGCCTTAATAGCCCACACCTTTGAAATCTGGATCTTTGCAGTGGCCTACTATTTTATGAATCAATCAGAAGGCTGGGGCCACTTGACGGGAAACTTCAACGGCAGTTTAATGGATTGCGCCTACTTCTCATTCACTGTGTTTAGCACCGTCGGTTTTGGTGACATTGAACCCTTTGGGGACTTGCGTTATTTGACCGGGATTGAATCCTTGACCGGTCTCGTACTTATCACTTGGACAGCATCCTTTTTGTTTTTTGAAATGCAAAGACACTGGAATACCAAGTAAAGGAAACCCCAGAGCCCGCCGTTAAAGCAACGTCAATAAAGTGGTGGACTTATGACCGGTAAAATAATTAACGTGGGGGGAGGAGGTGTCATACAAAAACAGGCGTTTGCTCCTGTTTTTATGCAATGCATTTACGTCGGCCAGTCTTATTCTGATGTGGATGTAAACAGTGCTTTAGATATCGTTTGTGGAGTAAGATCAAACGATTGACTTCGATTATTACTTTTATCGTTAATACTCATTTTCATTATTTTTTCATCGCTGCGTGTTCCAAACAAGTCCAATGTAAGGTGCATTAAATCGTCGGTATCTTGTAACGCAAACCTTCCCATTACAATCACGTGAGAGGCCGGCGCATTTGGTGTCTCGTGGGATACCACTGGCGAGAGCAGAATGCCTTGCAATGGTAAGTTACCTTGGGCACCACTTAGGGTTACGTGTGTGGCCACTTGCTTGATAATATCAGCTCGGTGGGCGTTAAGCTCATGCACTGATAACAGCGAGTCATTGTTGTCATCCGTACCAAAAAACGCCGAGACAGGTAGAGACAACACCATAAAAGCGCCTTCACCGACTACATTAAGCGTGCCGTGTTGGGCAACCATCATATGTGCTTGGGAAACAGGCATTTGCGTAGCGCTGAGCGCCAAAGCGCTCAACGTAACAGCCATAAATTTTCTAATAATGTTCATATCACTCGTCTCCGCCAGTTTATTGTGGTGGGGGAGGCAAATTGCCAGATGCTTCGACTTCGCCTTTTACACAGCGCTGAAAATAAGGATAGGTGTCAGTGGCAAAATAATGATAAATCCCATTTGGAAATTCAGGTGTACTGCCAAAACGACCGTTACATTCATCTAAATCCCCGAGCCCAGCAATATACTCCCAGTCTTGGCTGAACGTACCTAAGGGGTACATTTCAACTTCTGGCCTGGAATCACTTACCGTGTCAACTAGTTGGTAACTACCCGTCATCGATTTGAGCTCAGAGCTGGCATCGTCAGCCTGGCTATAGCCATACCGAGCGTAGATAGGAAAGCCGTCCGCCGCCCAAGCAATCAAGGTCATTGATGATGAATTTCCACCACGTAAAGTAACGAAGCCTTCTGGTAAACCGTGATAGTGATATTCACCATTTGGTTGCACATGAGCATTATTTTCATCGGTTCCAAAATCAAAGCTTGATTGGCCTAACGCTTCAATACTCCAGGTGCCGACCATCATTCCCGGATCGCATATCAAACCAGTGTCATCACAAGTGCCACCCGTTCCAGGGTCGATTTTTATACCGTTTAATACATAACCGATAGCACCGCGCGGACCACCTAGTTCGGTAGCTGTGCCCTCAACAGGTGTGAGGGTATAACTCTTCTCAATTGATTGTGGCGAAATTAAATTCGGATTTCCATCATTGGGGAATGTGCCTGTTTCGTGATCAGGTATTCCGTTAGCCGTTAACTCCCGGGCGTCATCGGTACAAGTCCACTGGGCATTGCTGTAATAATTTACCGAAGGGGAATCATTGAACTCGTTATATTCATAATCGCACAACACACCCGTTGTCGATTCGGTTCCGTTGAGAGCGGCAACAGACGAGTCTGAAGTGGTGGCGTTGTCTATGCTATCGCTACTATCATTGCAGGCAGCTATTGAGCTTGCCAGCAATAAGGTTGTAATGAACTGTGCTAAGTAACGTCGCTGGATAGATGTTTGTTTCATGGTTTTGAGTTCCTAAAATATTGCACCGTTAAACGTTAAGATCGAACGTTCCACTGGATTGATTTGAACTCTAGCGAATAAATGTGCAGGAAACGTGCAGAAAACTGACAAGAGTGAAGGAGATTGCAGAGCAAAATAACAAAGCAGTGGCGTCGTCAAGATCGAGTTGACTCAAAACATGTTAAAAGAATTTACTCTGACTTTAGATTTACTAGATACAATTGTTTTTGTAATGGCGCTAGCCAACTATCGCCAACCATTTAACCAGGAGCTATTACAACGTAAGTGTGACTAGTTGTATTTAGTAAAGTTGATCCCACTGAGAGCCAGAGTTCTCAGCTACGACTGAATTTACGATTACCACTTGGCTTTCAACTTGTATTTAGTAAATGTAAATTGGAAAGTTCAATTTTAATAACTCAGTAAAATCTTCACAGCCATTTTGACAAGTCTACAACTCTTCCCATGCTAAATTAGAACTCATGGACCAAGTCTATATAAATAGGGTAAGGCATCTGGAGGGTATAAAAACATCCTTGGCACATCATCTGCATTCAGTTGATACGACTTAGCGGCTTTGAGCACATTGCTTAGGCCACAAACCCTAGGAGAAAGTGTATGTCTACTACTAAATTGCAAGGTAACAAAATCGCTATTTTAGCGACGGACGGTTTTGAACAAAGTGAACTTATTGAACCTAAAGATCAACTCACAAAATGGGGCGCCGTGGTTGAAATTATTTCCCTTGAAGCTGGAGAAATTAAAGGCTGGGATGAAGATCAATGGGGTGGATCGGTAGAAGTGGACAAAACGCTCGATGATGCTAATCCAGCAGACTATGATGCATTGGTGCTGCCCGGCGGGTTGTTCAACCCTGACACATTGAGAAATAGCCCAAAAGCGGTGAGCTTTATCAAACAATTCCACAGCGAAAATAATAATGCCCCCATTGCCGCTGTTTGCCATGGGCCATGGCTATTGATTGAAGCCGGGTTGGTCAAAAATTGTAAATTGACATCTTACCCCAGTATCAAAACTGACCTACTTAATGCAGGTGCACAGTGGGTGGATCAGGAAGTGGTTGTTGATAACCGCATCATCACAAGCAGAAAACCCGCAGATCTACCGGCATTTGTCGAAGCCATAGCTGCTCACCTGAACTAGCCCCCAGTTCCAGCCTAAGAGGGAGCCACCGAGGTGGCGCCCTATCTAACAAATATTTTGTTTAGCGCCCACTTACGCGCCAAATTACGTTACCCACATCATCAGCTACTAACAGATCGCCAGACTGGTTGAAAATCACCCCTACTGGCCGGCCTTGTGCCTGGCCTTTGTCATCTACAAATCCGCTTAAGACATCTTGCGGCAACCCTTTGGGTTGTCCTTGGGTGAAGGGCACAAACACCACTTTATAGCCGCTGAGCGGTTTGCGATTCCATGAACCATGTTGACCTATGTACATGCCTGTTGTTAATGGACCTAAGGCATCTGTTGCATTTGCATACAATAGTCCTAAGGAAGCCGTGTGGGCGCCTAGGGCATAATCCGGTTTGATGGCCTGTTCGACCAATTCAGGATGCTCTTGTTCGACTCGCTTATCGATATTGTGTCCAAAATAACTAAAAGGCCAACCATAAAAACCACCTTGTTGCACAGAGGTCATGTAATCCGGTACCAGATTGTCGCCCAGCTCATCTCGCTCATTTACCACCGCCCAAAGTTGATCGTCCACCCAGGCCATACCGACTGGATTGCGCAAGCCCGAGGCAAATAATTTTGTATCACCGCTGGCGATATCGACGGTTAAAATAGCCGCCCGTTGGGTTTCTTTATCCAAGCCATTTTCAGCCACGTTACTGTTTGAGCCCACAGCCACATAAAGCGTTTTACCATCATCACTGGCTAACAGATTTTTTGTCCAATGATGATTAATTGTTCCAGCGGGCAACAAGGCAAGTGTGCGCCCAGGAGTCTTAAGCTGGGTTACATCTGGCTGGTAATCAAATGCCACTATGGCATCGGTATTGGCCACATAGAGTGTATCGCCCACCAAGGCCATACCAAATGGTGAATGCAAATTTTGCAAAAATACCTTTTGCAGGTCGGAAACGCCGTCTTTATTGGTATCGCGCAATAAAGTAATGCGATCTGCGCTTGGTACCCCGGCGCCCGCAGCAGCCATCACTTTACCTTGTGCCCAGGCGACTACCCCGCCATTTTCGTCATGCTTTTGGGGTTTGTTACTTTCTGCTACTAAAATATCGCCATTTGGCAGACGGTAAAGCCAGCGTGGGTGATCCAGGTCAGCGGCAAACTTATTTACTTTTAAGCCTTTAATGGGACTAGTAGGCATATGGTCATCTTGCCAACCCACGGCTTTAGCAATATTGATTGTGGGAATGAGCGACGTGTCTGGCTCGACTAGCTGGGGATCCTGACCATAAGAAATGGCTTCGACCGATGATTCAGGCTGGCTTACGCCGTGGTCTGATTGACAAGCTGTTAGTAACGAAAAACTCAGCAAAGCTACCGCTATTTTCCTGGAGTTGTGACTAATACATGAGCAGGATGAACACTGAACAGGCTTAAACAGTAACGTCGGCATAAGTGGCTCCTTGGGTAATACTTAGTAGCTAAAGATTGTAGTTAACGCACAACGGTAAACATTTTATATCATGGCATCACAATTACATTAGCATTAGTTAATTTTCAGCCAAGATAAATATGTACAATTTGTTGTCACTGGGTTTGCTAGCTGAATAAGAATAGCCCATAGGGGAGGCATATCAAAAAACTATCTGCCTATGCTTTTTACTTTTACTGGTTTTGATTGTTGTACTGCCCGTTCAATAATTATTTGATATGCATACATAATTTGTGACAACCCATATACTACTGCACCAGGTTCATGTTCAGTAATACGCATTTAACTGTCCGGAGAATGATTTTTGTTATCTAAGTTACCAAGGTGGGTAGAGTACGGTGCATTCATTCTTGCGTTTGTTGCCGGTTGTGTAAATGCGGTTGGCCTGATGGGATTCGAACACCAGTCAGTTTCGCACCTATCTGGTACCGCTACTTTACTTGGCGCTCATATTCTAGACTCTTCATTGACGAGTGTTTTTCATTTAGTGGGTATCTTGGTTTCATTTTTTTTTGGTGCGGCCTTATCGGGCTTTTTGGTGCATGGAAATACGTTGAAACTGGGTCGTCACTATGACACTGCGTTAATGGTGGAGGCTATGTTCATATTTTCAGCTTTCTATTTATTATCCAAGGGTTCATCTTATGGTCATTATACCGCATCGGCAGCATGTGGTATCCAAAACGCTCTGGCGACCGCATACAGCGGTGCAGTTATACGTACGACTCATCTGACGGGGATAGTTACTGATTTGGGCATTATGTTTGGCAGGGTAATAAGAGGTAAAACCTTTGATAAAAGAAAAGCAATTCTCTTCCTACTTATCATTACTGGATTTATACTGGGGGGAACATTTGGAGCCTATCTTTTCAGTCTTTATAAGTTTAAAGCGTTGTTAGTGCCGGGTTGTATTTGTGTGGCATTGGCCGTCATCTATCGCGTACATTACAAAAGACATAGTTGATCATTTCGCTAATAGGACGCTGTAGTTTCCAGGTACCAGTTTTCGCCTCTATTAGTCGCGATACTTTACGGCTGACGCAAAGAATATCGAGATAATACTACCTTTACGTTAGAAATAGGGAACATACCGCATATAGGTAAATAACAACGTGCCAGGTGTGCATCTACGGTACACCTAAACATCACGGGGTTATGTTAACACTACCCTCCAAGGTCACCGTCTTGGTATCAATGCTTTCAATGATATTGGTGATGGTGGTTTGCACCGTTTCATCTTGATGAATATCATTGAAGCTGTTAAAGGTTTCTAGCAAAGGTTCGGCCTTCTCCTGCTCGATAAATCCCACTTCCACATGAACTTTTTCAAGCATAGGAGTGCTATAACTTCTTACGTAAAGCAACGTTTGATAGTTGCATTTTCCTGGTTATTGATGACCGGAAGTGTTTAATTTAATGCAGTGTTTTTAGCGTGGCTATCTTTGTAATACCTATGATGAATTTGTATTCACACGATAAGTTGGAACCTTTATGACCTTTCTGCAATTTACTTGCGCAATCACCCCGGTTTTAACGGTTTTTATCTTGCTCGTTATGCTAAGAATACCTGCAAGTAAAGCCATGCCACTCAGTTTGATGGCTACGGCAGTAACCGCTTTTTTTATATGGCAGGTGCCTTTAATCCAATTAATCGCTTCGGTGCTCGAAGGTTGGGTCATTGCGTTAACCATTGTTTGGATCGTTTTTGGTGCCATTCTTTTGTTAAATACGCTGCAGTTTAGCGGAGCTATTGGGGTGGTTAGGGCTGGTTTTACCCAAATTACTCCAGACCGTCGTATTCAAGTTGTCATTATTGGTTGGCTTTTTGTGTCTTTCTTGGAAGGGGCTGCTGGTTTTGGAACACCTGCTGCGATAGTTGCGCCCTTGTTGGTTGCGCTTGGGTTCCCAGCATTGGCCGCGGTGGTTATGACGTTGATCGCCGACAGCTCTGCAGTCTCATTTGGAGCCGTTGGTACACCTGTTACGGTTGGCATTGCTCAAGGTGTAGGAGGTCTCTCTGAAGAAACATTGTGGGCAATTTCAGTGCAAGCTATTGGGTTGGATATATTGGTTGCCTCTTTTTTACCGTTGATCATGGTCGTAATATTGACTCGGTTTTTTGGACCAAACAAGTCTTTCACAGAGGGCGGGGCTGTCTGGGCATTTGCACTTTTTGGTGGACTGTCGTTTACCCTGCCAGCTTGGTTGGTAGCCAAGTTTCTTGGTCCAGAATTTCCTTCGATTTTTGGTGCGTTATTTGGTTTGCTGCTAACAACTTTGGCAGCCAAAAAAGGTTTTTTGATGCCCAAAAAAATATGGTTGTTTGACAGTGATCATCAACAGGCCGAATCAACTTTATATGAAGCGCATCTGATGCCGTTATGGATGGCGTGGGTACCTTATTTGTTGGTCGTCATGTTGTTGGTGCTGACACGTCTGGATTTCTTACCGCTGAAAGGTTGGTTGATGTCTACCGCTTTTTCCTGGAAGAGTATTTTAGGAACGAATGTGAGCGTGACGGCCCATACTTTATACTTGCCCGGCAGTATTTTCGTATTGGTTTCGCTAGTGACTATCTTTTTGCATAAAAAAGACGCTAGGAGGGTTAAATTAGCTTGGCGCAATTCTATTAAGTCTCTGGCTCCAACTGTCATTGCGTTGGCTGCATCAGTTCCTATGGTGCGAATTTTTTTGAACTCGAGCACAAATACCGCTGCGCTAGGCAGTATGCCAATTGAATTAGCCACTCTGGCAGCGGGTAGCTTTTCAGCCGCTTGGCCATTGTTTGCACCGCTAGTAGGGGCTTTAGGCTCATTTATCGCAGGCAGTGCCACGTTTTCAAACATGATGTTTGCCGGCTTGCAGCAATCTATTGCGGTGGAATTAGGGCTCAATGAACGGGTTATGTTAGCGTTACAGATGATAGGTGCGAACGCGGGAAATATGATTTGCGTGGTAAATGTTGTTGCAGCTGCTTCGGTAGTAAATTTAGTTGGTAAAGAAGGACAAATTATTCGATTCACCCTTGTTCCTATGCTGTATTACAGTTTTTTTTCTGGTTTGATTGCATTGATGTTTTTGGCATAAAGAGCCGACCTCCAGTGGCACAGCAAAGAGCGCTATCAGGCATCAAGGGGTTATGTTAACACTGTCCTCCAAAGTTACCGTCTTGGCGTCAACTCTATCAATGATTTTGATGATGGTGGTTTGCACCGTTTCATCCTGACGAATATCATTGATGCTGTTAAAGGTTTCTACCATAGGTCCGGCGTCTTCCTGCTCGATAAAACTCACTTCGACTTTAGTGGCTAACTTTTCACTGGGGCCAAAATAGTTAATGCAGATCATGGGATAACCCTGAAATCCGCGTTTTACGCGTTTGGCAATACGTTTTTGTGACTTGTCTAAATTCATGTTTTCTTCACTGGTAAATGGGATTGAGCGTACAATAAGTGGTAATCATTTCATAATCTAGAATAACTAGCCAGACGAATTGTGAGGGGGGCCGAGAGCTTCTTCAACAACTCGGGTTTTGCAGTTGCAATAACCAATATCCAAGTTACCGTTACCTTTGAAGTGGAAGAATTCGTTGTTCAGGCCCCAGGCGCTGGTTAGACGTTGCGCCCCATGGCGACCACCCCCAGGGCAGCGCAATAGCCATTTCTGATTAGTTTCAGGCTCGCGACCAGCGGCAAAGCCCTGTAGAAATCCGGTTTGAGGGGCGATAAGAACCGGGGTCTGCATAAGCATAAAAGGGGAGTGAAAGGGTGCCTTACGGCTAAATTCCGCCGGCAGTTTAGCGTTGACCACACTGACTTTTTGTTTGCTGATATCGCCGCTCTGAGCCACAAAACTATCTAATAGCCGGTAAAAATCCAGGGCGTCATAAAACCCTTCCTTAACCCGAGCTCGAAACTGGGTTACGTTTTTGGGTGCCATAAAAGGTGTTAATTCGATAATTACGGTACCGGTTGTCAAACGCAGGTAAATCAACCGGTCAGGAGTGGGGGGCGTCATTGGCCTGCAGGTTTGGTTGCCCCCGCTGATAGGACGACTAAAAAGACAGGACTAGGTAGATAATTTTACTTACATTGATGAGCTGTGCTTCTATTAATATTTAATAATAGAAACAAAAAACTCGCCCGTTGGCGAGTTATGTTTCTGGTTAATATTCCAGCCTATTTAACTTCCTCTCCGGCGGCTTGTTTATCCGCATGATAGCTAGAGCGCACCATGGGGCCACAAGCAGCATGACTAAAACCAAGGTCTTTGGCAATAACCCCCAGTTCGTCAAATTCATCTGGGTGCACATAACGCTTAAGAGGAAAGTGGTGTTTGCTGGGTTGTAAGTACTGGCCCAGAGTGAGCATTTCTACATCGTGGGCGCGCAGATCCTTGAGGACTTCAGCGATTTCGTGTTTGTCTTCCCCCATGCCCATCATCAAACCGGACTTGGTAGGGATCTCAGGGTGTTGCTGTTTGAATTTCTTTAGGAGATCCATCGACCACTGGTAATTGGCCCCTGGGCGACATTCCCGGTACAAACGCGGGATAGTTTCCAGATTGTGATTAAATACGTCAGGCAAACCTTGCTTCAAAATCTCCAGAGCAGTGTCCATGCGGCCACGAAAATCCGGCACCAATACTTCAATCTTGGTACTGGGGCTGTGCTCGCGTATAGCATTGATACAATCCACAAAATGCTGGGCGCCGCCATCGCGCAGATCATCCCGGTCAACAGAGGTGATCACCACGTATTTGAGGCCCATTTCAGCAATAGTTTTGGCGAGCTTAATCGGCTCTTCAGCGCTCGGTGGTAAGGGTTTACCATGGGCCACGTCGCAAAACGGACATCGTCTGGTGCAGATATCGCCCAAAATCATGAACGTCGCAGTACCATGATTGAAACATTCTGCCAAATTCGGACAGCTGGCTTCTTCACAGACCGAATGCAGGTTGTTTTTACGCAAGGTCTGCTTGATATGGTCGATTTTATCTGTGGTGCGCGGCAGCTTGATCTTTATCCACTCGGGCTTGCGCAACATTTGCGCCTTTTCTGTGGGCATAATGGTGATAGGGATATGTTTAACTTTTTCATCATCCCGAAGTTTAACTCCGGCTTGTGGACGCGCGTTACTCATCAAAACCTTCTTTGTTTGTTATGCGGGAAATACCCAACAATGAACATAATTTTTCGGCGATAGCAGGCCCTGCTTGTGACAAACTTTGTGGCCCGCCTAGTTGTGTGCAATCTACCATTTCCAGACCAGCATAACCACAGGGATTGATCCGTAAAAAAGGCGATAAGTCCATATTCACATTCAGCGCCAGGCCATGGAAAGAACAGCCACGGCGAATGCGTAAACCGATGGAGCAGATTTTTTTACCCTCAACATAAACTCCTGGTGCATCTTTGCGGGGATAAGCCTGTATGCCAAAAGGTTGTAAACTTTGTACCACGCAATTTTCCAAGGCGCTAACTAAAGTGCGTACCCCAAGACCATTGCGTTTTAAATTGAGCAATACATACATCATTTGTTGGCCCGGCCCGTGGTACGTGACCTGACCGCCCCGGTCGACTTTGACCACAGGAATATCACCTGGATCAAGCACATGTTCCGCCTTACCCGCCTGACCTTGAGTGAATACAGGATCGTGCTCCACTAACCAGATTTCATCGCCACTGGTATCGTCACGAATAGCGGTATAGTCCTGCATGGCCTGCCAAATAGGTTGGTAAGCTTGGCGTCCAAGCTGGCGAATGACTAAAGTATGAACGCTCACCTGCCGGTTTTTCCGGTTCTGCTTGGCAAGGGGGCGTTAAAGCACTACCCGAACCAGCTCTAGCTTGGCCAGCTCGGTGTAAATGGTTTCCATATGTTCTTTACTGGTCACGCGCACACTCAAAGACACAGAATGGTAGGCGCCCTTTGAACTCGGCTTAACACGCGGGTTGTAATCCCCTGGGGCATGGATTTGCAGGCAACTGACGACATGCTCTGTTAGCATGTCGTCGGCCACACCCAATATCTTGAATGTTTGGTGGCAGGGGAAGTCCAATAACTGATCAAAATTTGTGTTCATCTTTTTTCGCTCAATAAACCTAGTTATCAAAACCAAGTTGTAATTTAACAAAATCTACCAGCTGGTCGATCAACCCGCCTTCTTGCACTTCTTGCAGGGTAACCAGCGGGTATTCGGCGATATCGTCACCGTCGAGTTGTAAAAATAATTTACCCACTACTTCGCCTTTGGCCAAAGGCGCTTCAAGTTTTTTGTCAAGCTTGAAGTTTGCTTCCAGATTTTTACTTTGGCCACGGGGAATATTAATGGGCGTATCTTGCAAAATACCTAGATCGACGGTTTCTTTGTCACCCATGAAAATACGGTGCGACACAAAGCTGTCGCCTGCTTTGTACGGGGTAATAGTTTCGTAGAATCTAAAGCCATATTTTAATAGTTTTTTGTTTTCAACCTTGCGGGACCGCTCACTTTCAGCACCCATGACCACGGCGATTAACCGCATGTCGCCTTGGGTGGCAGAGGAAACCAGGCTATAACCTGCGTCTGAGGTGTGGCCGGTTTTGATGCCGTCTACATTCAAACTTTTGTCCCACAATAAGCCATTGCGGTTGTATTGTTTAATGCTGTTATAGGTGAATTCTTTTTCGCTGTAAACATCGTATTCTTTAGGTACATCTCGCACAAGGGCTGCAGCAAGTTTAGCCATATCTCGTGGCGTAGTGTAATGATCCGCATCATGCAAACCGTGGCTATTAACGAAGTGAGTTGAGGTCATGCCGAGCTTTTCGGCATGCATATTCATCATGCTGGCAAAAGCATCTTCACTACCCGCTATGTGTTCAGCCATGGCTACACAAGCATCATTGCCGGATTGCACTATAATGCCGCGGTTTAGGTCGGCGACGGAGATTTGGGTACCCACTTCGATAAACATTTTGGATGAGTCAGGAAAATTTTTGGCCCAGGCGTTTTCCGATATAGTCACCATATCGGTTAATTTTATATTGCCGTTGGCGATTTCTTTGCCTATCACGTAGCTGGTCATCATCTTGGTTAAACTAGCCGGGGGGATCTGAATATCAGAATTTTGCTCGGCGATCACATTACCTGTCTGGAAATCAGTTAAAATATATCCCTTAGCCGCAACCGAAGGGGCAGGCGGGATTACAACAGCCGCTGTTACAGCCAAGCTGCTAAGCGAAAGAGTGACACTGCTAAAAATAGCAACAATAAGATTTTTGGTGTTTCGCATGGACCTACCGTAAATTGAAATTTGTTAAGGAATGTTAGATGAGTGTTATGTCGAAAAAACGACGCTTAATATATCAGTATTTCATTTGCTTTACTGCCGTAGCTACAAAATTTGTTACATAAAGGAAAATCTAAAAATCAAGGATTAGACTCACAATAAGGCATAAAGTTTTATTGCGCTATTATTCTGCGGTATTGAGCTTGTAAGCATCGGAATATCCAGATTTTCGTAGTTCGCTGAGCATGCCATCGGCATGTTCATCATCGTTAAAGGGACCAAGTTGTAGGCGGTATAGACCTTTTTCAAAAGGTGCCATATAGCCAATTTGATATAAAGAGACCAAACCATTGGCGATTTTTTTGAGTCTTTGCTGGTTTTGTAATGCAGCCACCTGGATAAATATCCCGCTATCCAGGGGCGCCACCACTGGCATACTAGTGGGCTCAATAGTCGGCCCGGCGCCTACCGTTATGGCGCCGTCTTCATCCACATGGATAACGTCGAGTTTCACATTAGTGGAGCCTGAACTAAGCATGCCCAGCTTGAGAGCTGCCGCATAAGATAAGTCGATGAGTCTGGCGTCATGAAAGGGCCCTCTGTCATTTACCCGCACCACTGCCTGTTTACCGTTGGCTAGATTGGTCACCCGGACATAAGAAGGCAAGGGTAGGGTTTTATGCGCCGCCGACATGGCATACATATCGTAACGCTCGCCATTGGACGTTAAATGCCCGTGGAATTTTTGGCCGTACCAGGAAGCACCGCCCGTCGCACTGTAACCTTGGCCGGTTTTAATCGGGGTATAGGAGCGCCCTAATACGTGGTAACTGCGCTGATTAGCCGGGGCATAAGGCTCATATTTTGGCACCGCATCATTAAGACCAATTCCGGTCTTGACCACAGTGGGGGCGGAATCATGGCGCTGCTGGTAACGACTGGCAGGCGGCGTTTGGGCGCAGGCGCTGACCAAACTCACCAGAATAACGGTAACGAGAAACTTGTTCATGGTCGCATTTCTGTACTAAGTGAGGCCTTTGGTGCGTCAACTTGCAAGCGCCGAGCATGGCTGAGCTGCAGGCTAAACTGGTATACAGCCATGGCGTAAAGTGGACTATGATTGTAACGGGTAATAACATAAAAATTCTTCAATCCCAGCCAGTGTTCTGCCTCAGTGGGTTGCTCGAATTCAAATAACTTGGCACCACTGGCGCCAGCTATCTGTGCCCAACGGTCTATTGGCCGTTCCATGGAAAATTGCAAGGCGGCCTCTTGGTCTAACTGTATGCCCGCCGTTTCGAGTTGCTCAAAGGTATTTTTATATTTAAGGCCTTTGGCGATAAACTTCTGATATTGGCTATCTGCAACATTGACCGGAAACGCTACAGGTTGATCTTTTTGCCAACCGTGACGATGAAAATAATTGGCTACACTGCCAATGGCATCCACCGGATTATTCAATAAATCCCGACGCCCATCAGCATCAAAATCTATGGCATAGTGGCGGTAACTCGACGGGATAAACTGTCCCCAGCCCAAAGCACCAGCGTAGGAACTGGTTAGTTCGCTTAACAAAAACTGTTCTTCTCTGGCCAGTAAAAATAGTTCAGATAATTCCTTACGAAAAAACGTGCCTCGAGGCGGATAGTGGAAGCCCAGAGTATACAAGGCATCCAGTGCCGAGTAGGTCCCGGTGTATGTGCCATAAAAAGTTTCAACGCCTATTATGGCCACAATAATTTCTGCGGGAATGCCAAATTGCTGCTCTGCACGCTCTAATGTCTGCTGGTGGGTTTGCCAAAATTCCAGGCCTTTGGCCAGGCGCTTATCAGTCAGGAATATTGGCCGGTACTTAAACCAAGGTTTGGCTTCCCAGGGGCGAACGATCGCCGATAGGATATCTTCATTTTTGCTGGCGAGACTTAACTGCTGACGTACCTCATCGGCAGAAAATCCATATTCTTGCACCAGCATAGTGGTAAAAGTTTGCTCGGCACTTTGTGGCTGATGTTCATCGGCATATACCGTTGACACCCCCATCAATGCAGAGAAACTTAGGATGTAAATTAATGATTTTACGGCGCGCACTGGCTCTCCTATGTTGTTTGCTGGTGATTTTATTTCTAAGCGTTTAGCGAGATAACAACCGCTTTTGGGTACTGATCGCCATCAGGATGCCAAAGCCAGCCAATAATGTCACCATAGACGTACCGCCATAACTAATTAACGGTAGCGGTACCCCCACCACGGGCAAGATCCCCGATACCATGCCCATATTGACAAAAACATAGACAAAAAAGGTGAGGGTAATACTGCCTGCAAGTATTTTGCTAAAAGCGTCCTGGGCGCGATTGGCAATGAGCATGCCCCGGATCACGATAAACGTATAAATGGCCAACAGGCCAACCACCCCCCAGAAGCCGAATTCCTCGCTAAACACGGCAAAGATAAAGTCGGTGTGGCGTTCGGGTAAAAATTCCAGTTGGGATTGGGTGCCCAGCAACCAGCCTTTGCCGTTAAGGCCCCCTGAGCCTATAGCGATTTGTGACTGGATGATGTGATAACCCGAGCCTAGAGGGTCACTTTCAGGATTCAAAAACGTTAGCACTCGCTGTTTTTGATAATCCTGCATCAAAAAATTCCACATGATGGGACTAAAAATAGACACAAAAATTGCGATTGCGCCAATAAAACGCCAACTCATACCGGCCAAAAAAAGGGCAAACACACCAGAACTGGCGATAAGTAACGAAGTACCTAAGTCAGGTTGCTGGGCGATCAGCAGGGTAGGTATCCCCACCAACAAAAAACCTATCAGAATTTGGCTAAGTTTAGGGGGAAGATTGAAGCGGCTGATATACCAGGCGACCATCATAGGCACGGCTAATTTCATGATCTCAGAGGGCTGAAAGCGTAACCCACCTAAGTCCAGCCAGCGCTGGGCTCCTTTTCCCACTACTCCAAAACCCATCACCGCAATTAGCATGACCACGCCCAAGCCATAGAAATAGATGGACAGCTTGTGATAGGCCAAAAGGGGGATTTGTGCCACAACCATCATCACACCTATGGCCAATCCAAGACGAATTAGCTGGCGCTGAATTAACTCGAGCTCTTGGCCGCCGGCGGAATATATAGTGAACAGACCCACAGCCATCAATATTAAGAGTCCGGCCATAAGCGGGCCATCACAGTGAATACGGTTTAGCAAGGAGCGTTGGTTGGAATTGAGTTTAGTTCTTAGCATTTTGCCACTAGGGATGTGTATGGGGAGATTGGGTACTGGCGACAGCCTTTTGCGGCACTGTGTCGTCAACGGGAGTCAAAGGTTTGTTGGCAAAAAATTCATCCATCATTTTTCTGGCCAAAGGAGCCGCTTGGGAGCTGCCACCTCCAGCGTTTTCCAGCACCACAGTGACCGCAATTTGTGGATGATCAAAAGGCGCGAAGGCCACATACATGGCATTGTCCCGCAGGTTTTCTGCCAGATTGTCGGCATCATATTTAGCATCCTGGGCAATAGCGACCAATTGGGCTGTACCACTTTTACCGGCCGATACGTAGGGGGTGTCGATAAAGGCGTTGCGGGCGGTGCCTTTTTCTCGGTTAACCACGCCATACATGGCGTCCAGTACAACATCCCAATTTTTGTCGTTGATTACCTCTATGGGGCGCCGCTCTTTACTGCCCTCCAGTTGCAAAGTGTTATCCACCAGTCTGCCGCGCAAAAGTTGGGGGATAAAACGCTTACCATGGTTGACCAAGGTCGAGATCGACTGGGTGAGCTGAATAGGTGTGGCCGTCCAGTAACTTTGACCTATGCCAACCGGGATAGTATCCCCTATGTACCAAGGCTGATTGTAACGCGCGCGTTTCCAGCCCCGGCTGGGCATATTTGCATCCGATTCTTCGTGTAAATCGATGCCACTGTAGTCCCCGAAGCCAAATTCGTGCATATGTTCGCTAATTTTGTCTATGCCTAAACGAAAGGCGAGATCATAGAAAAAAATGTCGCACGATTGCTCGATAGAGCTGGTTACATCCACCCAGCCATGGCCCCATCTTTTCCAATCACGCCATACATGTTCCACATTTTTCAACTGGTACTTACCACTATCAAATATACGAGTGTCTGTGGTAATGACTTTTTCTTCTAGACCGGCCAATGCTAACAGTGGTTTGACCGTTGACGCCGGAGGATATTGCCCTTGAGTGGCACGGTTGATCAAGGGGCGGTCTTTGGAATTAAGCAGCCGGTTATAATTTTTACTGCTGATACCGTGCACAAAAAGATTGGGATCGTAACTGGGACTGCTAAACAGGGCCAGTATCCCGCCGTTTTGCGAGTCGAGCATAACTATCGTGCCTTTGTCTGAGTCCATTATTCGCTGGGCTTCGAGTTGCAGACGAATATCAATATTCAACACCAAGTCTTGACCGGGCACCGGGGGGCTAAAATTGAGGGTGCGAATAATACGCCCCTGATTGTTCACTTCTACTTCTTGATAACCCACCTGGCCATGCAACAATTCTTCGTGATATTTTTCGACACCGAGTTTGCCAATATTGTGAGTCGCGGCATAGTTAGCGTCCAACCCCGCTTCGGTTAATTTTTGCAAATCGTTTTTATTGATCCGGGCTACGTAGCCTAAAACGTGGGTCAGTGTCTTGTTATAGGGGTAATGACGGGTAAGCCTGGCCTCGACCGTTATACCAGGAAACCGGTGTTGATTGGCGGAAAAAATTGCCACCTCTTCCGACGACAACCGTTTACGTAAAGCCACGGGTTTAAAGCGCCTATTACGCTTTATTTCGCGATAAAAATCGGTAATTTCATCTTCATCAATATCCAGCAATACGCTGAGTAAACCTAGGGTTTGCTCCAGATTTTCCACTTGTTCAGGTATGACTTCTAGGCTATAAACGGGACGATTTTCAGCCAGCAACACCCCATTGCGATCATAGATCAGCCCGCGGTTGGGGGCGACGGGTAATACTTTAATGCGGTTGCCGTTGGAGCGAGTCTGATAATCCTCATGGCGCTGCACTTGCAAATAATATAAGTTACTTAACACCATGACTAACATCATTAAGATCACTAAAAGCGAAATAACGGTGCGTCTGGTAAACAGGTTAGCCTCAGCAGTATGGTCTTTTATGGCAATGCGTTTAGGAGGCACCGCTATTCCCTATGGTATGGGTGATTGGTCGTCACCGACCAGGCACGATACAGACTTTCAGCTACGACTATTCGAACTAACGGATGGGGTAGAGTTAGGGCCGACAGTGACCATTTTTGTTCGGATAGGGCGATACATTGGGGCGCCAGCCCCTCAGGTCCGCCTATGAGTAAGCTGATATCCCGACCATCCATTTGCCAATTTTGCATATTCTGAGCAAGTTTTGGCGTGTCCCAGGGTTGGCCCGTTACTTCTAAGGTAACGATACGGTTGCCTTTAGGGATAACGGCTAAAGTCTGCTGCCCTTCTTTATGCAAGATCCGGTTGATATCGGCATTTTTACCTCTTTTACCCGCGGGTATTTCGGTCAAAGACAGGGGCATATCACTGGGAAAACGTCGGGCATATTCCTGATAGCCTTGCTCAACCCAACCTGGCATTTTGCTGCCAACAGCAATTAGTTGAATGCGCATACTCTCACTTAAGGCCTAATGCCGACACGTTGTATTTCTTAAAATGCAGATGAGTTAATTCAGCCCCAAAGTTTTTCCAGTTGATAAAAATCTCGAGCTTCATCTTGCATAACGTGCAGTACCACATCCCCTAAGTCAACTAACACCCAATCCCCGGTCTCGCGACCTTCGATGCCTAACGGCGGGTTACCCGCTTGTTTGGCTTCGATAACCACATTCTCGGCAATGGAAATTACATGGCGTTTGGAGTTACCCGAGCATACCAACATGGTGTCTGTTACGGTTGATTTGTCTGATACGTCTAAATCGATGATATCGCGACCTTTTAAGTTTTCTATTTTGTCTACTACAAAGGCTTTTAACTGTTCGTGATCCAAAGGGATTCCTTTTAGTGAGTGGGCTGAGCTTAAGTTTATCAGAAATTAGCCATCGGCTGATATAACTTATGTTGTTGAATATATGCCAATACCGATGCTGGCAACATTCTTTCTGTCGATAATCCTCTGGCCAGACGCTGACGTAAGTCTGTGGAAGAGATATCAAGCATAGCGGTTTGGGTTAAATATATACAACCTGCGAGCTGCTGATGCAACACTTTTGGGTCCAATATTTGCCGTTTGTGCAAAGTAGCTACCAGTTCAGGTGTTAGCTGTGAAGCTTGTCCAGGACGACCGCAAACCACGAGATGGCTATAGTCGAATAAGGCTTGCCACTCGTGCCAGGAGGGTAAACTCATGAGGGAATCCATACCAATAAAAAAACACAGGGGAGCCTGTGGGTATTCAACACGCAATTCTCGTAGTGTATCTATGCTATAGGATGGTCTGTTACGTTTAATTTCTCGGTCATCTGCATATAACTGAGGGTAGGGCTTTATGGCTAATTCGACCATAGCCAGACGGTGTTCGCTGCTGGTCTCTGGCCCTTGTTTATGTACCGGAATATGGCAAGGGATAACCCCTATATGCGCAATCGAGGTTTGTTTGGCTGCCTGCACCAGCGGCGTAATGTGCCCATTGTGCACAGGATCAAAGGTGCCGCCAAAAAGTCCCTGGGCAGGAGCGAGTTTGTTCACTGTAAGGGATAGTGTTCAAGTGGCATGGGCATAAAAAGCAGACACAAATGACACAGTTCTACATAAGGGCGAGGCACCATGGATTGTTTAAGTGCCTGATCCATTACCGCCAGTTTTTGTTGCAATTGGCTAAGGTGGGTCAGATTTAAACGTCCCATGGCGCTGAGGTATAATGTCTGGCGATTTTTCCAAATACGGTGCTGATTCCAGTTGATTGGCTGGCCCTGCTGGTGACTAAATACCAAAGTTTGCAGTATTTGCCACTCCCGGGTCAGGGCCCAAAGAATAATGTTTGGCTCGACGCCTTCGCTCTCAAGGCGATACAGCATTTTCACCGCTTTTTGCGCGTCACCGGCCAGTAATACATCAACCAGTTGAAATACGTTAAAGCGGGATTGATCAACTACTGCCTGTTCGACCTGTTGAAGACTAGGTTTACCATCGGGATAGAGCAACACTAATTTCTCTATCTCCTGTTTTGCCGCCAGCAAATTTCCTTCACAAAACTCGGTTAACAGCCGGCAATTGTCAGGGGTGGGATCAAGTCCCTGGTGGCGCATCTGGGCCGTTAGCCACTGGTATAACTGTTTAGCATCCAGAGGATAGCAGGGCACATACACGCCGAATTTATCCAGGCTCTTAAACCATTTGCTGCTTTGAACATCTTTGCCTATCTTGGCACCATGGATCACCAACAATATATCAGGGTTTGCGGGTTGGCTAAGTGCGGTGAGTATTTTACTGCCTTCAGTACCCGGCTTGCCTGTTGGCAGCTCGAGCTCAATATATTGACGGCTGGAAAACAGTGACAGGGTTTGGGTCGCTTCTAGCAGACTGTTCCAACTAAACTGGTTATCGACTACCAGGGACTGGCGCTCGTCAAAACCCTGTTGTTTGGCATAGCTGCGTATATCAGCAATGGCTTGCATTTTTTGCTGTGGTTCGTCACCAAAAATCATATAAAAGGGCTGTAAGCCTTGTTGTAATGATGCGTCAAAGCGGTTGGGGTAAACTTGCATCAGGGATTGCTTGGCTCAAGCTTGGCTAGTTTTGCATGGGTCACCGATATTTGGTGGATCATGCGATCTGCGGCCTGGCGACGCATTTCTCCTAACACCAGTTCCAACTCCCGAGATTTGGCCAAAACCGCATCAGGGTCATCCTGGTATTCTCGTCTAATCTCAAAGTCTAATACCTGTGCATCCTTATCGGGGAATTGCAATTGGTAGCGTACCGAATAAATCAGCTCATATTCCGCCACCTGCCCGGTGGGAAACAACGACAGTAATCGCCTGTCCAGGGAATCTGCCACTATAAACAGGCTTAGGGCATCATCTTGTCCGGCAGTGGAGCGGTCAATGAGCTGAACAGTATAGGGTTTTAGCTGTTTCTCCAGGGTACGTTTAAGCGCCGAATGGGGCTGGGCAGCAGCGATTCGCATGACCGTGATATTTTCCGGTAATTCATAATTACCGCGCAGGGAAAAACCACAGCCGTTGACCATGAGTAACAAAAGTAAACTGACACTGCTTGTGGATAATTTCATGCTTAGGTCTGCTTGTTAGTTGGCGACAATATTGAGCAATTTGCCCGGTATATAAATTATTTTGCGCACCGTTTTGTCTTGCAAAAACTGTTGCACATTGGGTTCGCTGACCCCTAAAGTTTTTACCTGTTCATCAGATGTGGTTGCAGATACCGTGAGCTTGGCTCGCACCTTACCGTTGACCTGTACCACGATTAGTTTTTCATCTTCGATCATGGCGGTTTCGTCGGCTTGCGGCCAGCTGGCGGTTTCGACCTCATCCTGATGCCCCAAATCTTGCCACAACACATGACAAATATGCGGCGCCACGGGCGTCAGTAACAGTACTATGGCCTCGATGCCTTCACGCATCACCGCCAAGTCTTGTGGGCTTTCCTGAGGGGCCTTTTGTAAGTGATTCAGCAACTCCATGATCGCCGCCACAGCCGTGTTAAAAGTCTGACGACGC
Organism: Paraglaciecola sp. IT1134; assembly: GCF_058068185.1. Classification (NCBI taxonomy): domain Bacteria; kingdom Pseudomonadati; phylum Pseudomonadota; class Gammaproteobacteria; order Alteromonadales; family Alteromonadaceae; genus Paraglaciecola; species Paraglaciecola sp. IT1134. The sequence goes on from NZ_CM176486.1 coordinate 1,858,374, forward strand.
CCTAGGTCGTCACTAACCTTGGCGATGGTGCGATGCACGAGTCGGCGCAGCACTTTTTGAGGTTGGTTTAAATTGGTAACCTCTAATGCCTCTACCCCACCTGATTCAAGGTGTTCTTGCACCAGTTTCCACAGACGCTTGATAAACCGATTGGCGCCTTCTACCCCAGAATCAATCCATTCCAGGGTTTGTTCCGGCGGCGCGGCAAACATGGTAAATACTCGTATAGTGTCGGCTCCGTAAACATCGATAACCTGTTGGGGGTCAATGCCATTGTTCTTGGATTTTGACATTTTGGTCATGCCACCGTGTTGCACAGGCTGACCGTCGGCGCTAAGCACGGATTCGATTATCCGACCCTTGTCATCCTTAACGGTTTGCACATCGGCGGGGGAATACCAAACTTTTTTACCGGTTTGGTCTTCACGGAAAAACGAGTCGGCCAGGACCATGCCCTGACATAACAAACGTTTGTAGGGTTCGTCGGAATTTACCAGGCCCTCATCACGCATGAGTTTATGAAAGAAACGCGAATACAGCAGATGTAAAATGGCGTGTTCGATGCCCCCCACGTACTGGTCCACCGGCAGCCAATAGTTGGCTTGGGCAGGGTCGAGCATAGCTTCGGTGTTTTGCGCACTGCAATAGCGGGCGTAATACCAAGACGATTCCATGAAGGTGTCGAAAGTGTCGGTTTCGCGCTGTGCAGGTTGGCCGTTGTATTCGGTTTTTGCCCATTGGGGATCAGCCTTTATAGGCGAGATAACGCCGTTCATCTGCACATCTTCTGGCAATACCACGGGTAATTGGTCTACAGGCACGGGTACAGATTCGCCGTTTTCCAATTTAAGCATAGGGATAGGGGATCCCCAATATCGCTGCCGGGATACACCCCAGTCACGCAGCCGGTAATTAACGGTTTTCTTTCCTTTACCTTGTTGTTCGAGTACGGCAGCAATGGCGTCAAAAGCTGCTTGGAATTCCAGACCATCAAATTCGGCAGAATTGAAAAGCTGACCTTTTTCGGTATAGGCCCCGGTGCCAATATCCCATGGCTGGTCAGTAGCCAAGGGTTGGATCACGTGTTTGATGCGTAAACCGTATTTATGGGCAAACTCCCAATCCCGCTGATCATGGCCAGGTACGGCCATCACTGCCCCTGAGCCGTAACCCATGAGCACGAAGTTGGCGACCCATACTGGCACTTTTTCACCGGTCAAGGGATGCACGGCATACAAACCCGTAGCGCAGCCTTTTTTCTCCATGGTCGCCAGTTCGGCTTCTGCGGTTTTGGTATTTTTACAAGCTTCAACAAAATCCGCTAATTGAGGATTACTTTTGGCTGCATGCAGGGCTAGTGGATGTTGGGCTGCCACGGCCACATACGTCACCCCATACAGGGTATCAGGGCGTGTGGTATATACACTAAAGTTATCTATATCAGCTGCGGCTTCGGTTAACTTGAAGGTGATATCGACACCTTCAGAGCGACCTATCCAGTTTTTTTGCATGGCTTTGACTTGTTCGGGCCAGTCTTCGAGCTGTTCTAAATCTGTCAGCAATTCTTCGGCATAATCAGTGATCTTAACAAACCACTGGGGGATTTCTTTTTGTTCGACCAGTGCACCTGATCGCCAGCCACGGCCATCGATCACTTGTTCGTTGGCTAAAACTGTATGATCCACCGGATCCCAGTTAACAGTCGAATTCTTTTTATACACCAGTCCTTTTTCAAACAAACGAGTAAAAAACCACTGCTCCCAACGATAATATTCTTGTTTGCAGGTGGTGACTTCTCTGTCCCAGTCATAACCAAAACCTAATGACTTGAGCTGAGTTTTCATGTAATCAATATTTTGGTAAGTCCAATTGGCTGGGGCGGTGTTGTTGTTCAAAGCGGCATTTTCTGCGGGTAAGCCGAAGGCATCCCAGCCCATGGGCTGCAATACATTTTTGCCATTCATACGCTGGAAGCGGCTGATCACATCCCCAATGGTGTAATTACGCACATGACCCATGTGCAAGCGACCGCTTGGATAGGGAAACATTGATAGACAGTAGAATTTTTCTTTATCCGCTTGTTCTGTCGCTTTGAATGTCTGGTTGGTTTCCCAGTGTGCTTGCACCTCTTGTTCGATTTTCTGAGGGTGATAGAGTTTTTCGGCCATTAAAAAGAGTTTCCGCGACTGATGTATGATTGAATGCTTAGCCGAGTAGAATACCCCAGCGCGTCCGTGGGGAACAAGGGCAGAACGCGGATTTCCGGTTTTTTGCTGAAATTTTCATCAGCAAAACATATATTGCCAAGAGCTGCCGGACGCTAAATCCATGGCTTGGCTAACAAAATTAGGCTAAGGACGGGAAGGCGTGTTTATCCATATAGATTGTTAATGGGACCAGCTGTAATTTTGCACGTGGGCGACTACAGGGGCCAGCTTGGTAAAACCATCTTTGGACACACCGCTGACATTATAGGTCAGGACCACCTTAGGGCCATTTTCAATTTCCTCAATAGACCCATTTAATGCGCCATACCAACCCTTACCCTGAAATGGGCCAAGTCCCCCGGTCATTCGCAAGAGTTTTTGTGGTAGCGGGGAGCTTTCATATTTTGTGAACCTTATTTTACTAAATAGCCACGAATGATAGTCTGATCTGTCTTCGAGTCGCAGTAAAATTGTTTTGCATGCCATAACAAACGCGCTTTCTTTGCGTATCTGTTTGACAGCATAAGCGAATCGGGTTTCACTACCCAAAAAAGGAAAAGTCCATTTCTATTATGCACAGTAAATACGCGTTGAGTTTGCAGCAAATCACTGCTAAACCAAGTCGTCGTTTGATTAATCACTCGTTAAAAGATGAAAAAGCGCTAAATTCGACCTTTATCGGCCAGGATCGCGCCCGAGATGCCCTGGAATTTGGCCTGGGTATCAACTCAAAGGGTTACAACCTGTATGTGATGGGAGAACAGGCTACCGGCCGTTCCACATTGGTGCATGAATACCTCGGCAAATATGTGAGCAAGGTGTTAACCCCGGATGACTGGTGTTATATCAATAATTTCGAAGACGAGCGGGAGCCCTTTGCGCTGCGTTTACCTCCGGGCGAGAGTAAACGCCTAGTTAAAGAAATGGATAACTTGATTGATGAACTGCTGGACACGTTTCCCGCGGCTTTCGATAATCCCGGTTATCAGCGTAAAAAAGCTGCCATTACCCGAGGCTTCGATCAGCGTTATGATCAGGCAATTGACGATGTTGAGCAACTGGCGCAAAAACAAAATGTGGCACTGTATGAAGATAACGGTAGTATTACCTTTTCGCCGATTGTAAACGGTAAACCCATTACCGATGCGGAGTTTACCAAACTTAGCGACGAAGCCCGCCAGCAATATTATCAACTGATAGACGATTTGGAAAACCGTCTCAGCGAAGCATTGATCGAGTTACCGAAGTGGAAGCGAGCTTCTTCTGAGCAACTAAGGGCGCTCAAAAAAGACACGGCCGAACAGGGCATCAAACCTTTGCTCAAAGATCTGGAACATAAATATGCCGGGGATCTGGGGATATTAAAGTTTCTGCGCCAATTGAAACCGCATTTAGTGGAAACCATAGTCGAAATACTGGCGGATGAGAAAAAAGACGACAAACAGGACGAATACGACCGCCGTTCGATACTCGAAGAGCAGTATTTACCCAATGTTCTGGTTACTCATCAACTCAACAGTGGCGCACCGGTAATTTACGAGCCTAACCCAACCCATCAAAATCTGTTTGGCCGGGTTGAATATACCAATGTCTCAGGCTCTGTTTTTACCAACTATCGGATGATCCGCCCTGGGGCGTTGCACAAGGCTAACGGTGGTTATTTACTGCTGGATGTGGATAAGTTAATTGAACAACCATTTGCCTGGGAGACCCTCAAGTTAGTGCTAAAGTTTGGCACCCTGAAGATGGATCTTCCCCAGCCAGATGTTGGCATGGTTAATTCCATCACCTTAAACCCGCAACAGATCCCGATCAATGTCAAAGTGGTATTGTTGGGTTCCCGGGATTTATATTACAACCTGCAAGATTACGACGATGAATTCTACGAGCTATTTCGGGTGCTGGTAGATTTTGATCATGAAATTCCTTTAAACAAAACCACCTTATTTGATTTTGTTGGCCGGGTGCGCAATGAAGTAGCCCAACTGGGATTAAAGAGTCTTTCCCCTAAGGCCATGTATCGCCTGGTTGAATACAGTTTGCGCCTGGCGGAACATCAACAGCGACTCTCTGCGCGTTTCTCCGATGTGATTGAGCTGCTGCATGAGAGTATGTATTTTTGTCGCAAGGAACAGGTGTTAGATTTGGATGTGCGCCATATAGAATCGGCCCTGGCAGCCAAAACACACCGCACGGGCAGGGTCAGCGAAGCCGTGCTGGATGACATCAAACAAGGGCAAATACTTATTGCCACCGATGGGGTGGATGTGGGTAAGGTAAACGGTTTAACCGTGCTGGAAATTGGCGACAGCATGTTTGGTACCCCGGCTCGTATTACATCAACCGTATACGCCGGTGCTAACGGCGTAGTGGATATCGAACGGGAAGTCGAGCTGGGCCAACCGATCCACTCTAAAGGTGTGATGTTATTAACCGGTTATCTGGGGCACAAATACGCCCAATTATTTCCCTTGACCTTGTCAGCCAATATCGCCATCGAACAGTCTTATGGGCATATCGACGGGGATAGCGCTTCCCTTGCTGAATTAATTGCCTTGATTTCCGCCTTAACCAATGTGCCTACTCGTCAGGATTTAGCTATTACTGGCTCTATCAACCAGTATGGTCAGGTGCAGTCGGTCGGCGGGGTGAACGAAAAAATCGAGGGCTTTTTCAAATTGTGTCAACACCGTGGTTTAACTGGCCAACAAGGGGTGATTATCCCCAAATCCAACCAAATCAATTTGATGTTAGACAAAGAAGTGGTCGCAGCGGTTAAACTGCAAAAATTCCATATTTACGTGGCCGAAACGGTGGATCAGGCTCTTGAGTTAATTATGGATAAAGAAGTCGGTAAACTGAACAGTCGGGGTCGATACCCTAAAGGAACCATCAATTATCTGGCGGTCAGTAGTCTGCTCAATATTGCCAACGTGGTTAATGGCAGTGAAGAGGATTAGTAGAGGTTTACCCTACATGTGCAGCTCGCCGCTATTGCGGCGCGTAAAATTAATGATAACGAGGTAATAGATGCAAATAACCAAAGATACCGTAGTGCAGTTTAAGTATCGAATTTATGAGCTTGATGGCACTGAGCTGGAGAATAACCACGATAATGAACCTGTTGCCTATTTACATGGCCACAGCAACATGATGCCAGGGGTAGAAGGGGCCTTAGAAGGCAAGGCCGTGGGTGACAATTTTACGGTAGAGCTAGAACCCGCTCAAACTTACGGTGAAATTCAGGCCGATAGCCATCAGCGAATCCCCGTCAAGCATCTGCAAGGGGCTAAGAAATGGAAAGCTGGCATGACGGCTGTGGTTAATACCGACCAGGGCCAGCGTGAAGTGACCATACTAAAGATAGGCAAATTCATGGTCACGGTGGATATTAATCATCCTTTGGCGGGTAAAACCCTGAAGTTCGAACTCGAAGTAACCGACGTGCGCCAAGCTACCGCAGAAGAAGTTGAACACGGCCACGCCCATGGTGTGGGCGGACATCACCACTAACCGTTGGTAACCTGGCTGTTGGGCAATTCTAAAGCCAGCTGATTGGCTTCGAAGCAATAAATACGATTGCGGCCCAAGTCTTTGGATTGATACAGGGCTGAGTCGGCGCCGGCAAAAAGTTTTTCCAAGTGATAGCCACAAGTTTTTGCGTCACTTACCCCAAAGCTGGCGCTGAGGGAAAATTGATGGCCACAGCCCTGGCTGTCAATTTTCTCTATCGCTTGGCGGCACTGTTCTGCTAATAACAAAGCTTTGTCTACCGAGCAATTGGGTAATAATATGCCAAATTCTTCGCCGCCTAAGCGCCCCACATAATCATTTCCTCGGCAGCTATCTTGTGTGGCTGCTACCACTTCCTTTAAGGCCCAGTCGCCTGTTTGATGGCCAAAGTTATCGTTAATTTTTTTAAAAAAATCCAAATCGAATAAAATAAAACTAATCTGCTGGTGGTTTTTACAGCAATAGGTTACGGCATCAGCGGCTTGTTGATTAAAGTGGCGGCGATTAGCCAACCCGGTTAGTTCATCGGTTTGGGCCATGACCCGTAATTTAAGATGATTGCGCCGGTTTTTATAGGCCCATAAAAACATGACGATCATTACCAGCCCAATCAAGCTCATAAACAAACGGTCATTTTCCGCGGAAGTTTTGCCCAACGCAGCCTGAGTTTTCAGCAGGGCGTTTTCTTTGTCCAGCAAGTTGATTTGGGTGATTTTTGCCACAGAGTCTAATTTAGCTTTTTGAATAGCCAGTTGTTTGGCATAATCTTGCTCAAATTTCAATTTCTCAGCAACAAACACCCGCTTGTAAAACTCCAAGGCTCGCGAACTAAGTCCGTTCATCTCTGAGATGTCAGCCAAAATCTTTAACGCTGTGAGGATCGGTGGCTGGTACTGCTCATCGGTGCTGAGTATCTTGCTCGCATAGTATTCTGCTTGAGTTGTATTGCCCATCGCCATGTATGTCTGGGCCAGTAATTCGAAATACGAAGTAACCATAGGTAGATATTGCGTTTCCTCAACTTCGTCTAGTGTTTCAAGCAGGAGAGTTAAAGCTTCCTGAGGTTTATTTTTCTGCAATAAAAATGTACTTAGATAGGAAATAGAGTTCTGTTTAATGATTAATGCGTTTGCATCATTACATTGGGCAATATTTCGGTCGAAGTCGTTAATAGTTAACGTATCAGGGTTGCTCTTTAAATGTGCATACAGGTATTCGGATTTTGCATTACATTTAGTGCGTTGTGATGTAGCACGTTCATCCAAATTCTGTGCTATTTCCATAGCCTGTTGGTAGTCCCCCATCTGATTGAAAAAAAACAACATACTAAGATATGGCTGATCCACAATTATTGCGTTACTTGACTGCGATAGTTTTTGCTGGAGGTGGTTAACCGTAGTGAGTCCTTTTTGCCACTGCTGAGTACCTGTGTACCAAGTCACCAATGACGCAAGTAGTCTTAATTCAATTTTTTCTGAAGTCACCTTTCTGCGCAATATTTCGAGCTCTTCAATGGCTTTTAACAAATTGCCTGTCATGGAAATATTAAAGGCTAAAAGATAATCATACCTATCTTGTTCGGTGACGGAGAGATCTTCGCGTTGAATCTTTAATAGGTAAACTTTTGATTGTGACGCGGATGTACTTCTTAGTTCATCTGCTAATTTTAATAAGTCGTGGGGAGTCGCAGCATTAACCTTTAACGATAATGCTGCTATCAAGACAGCAATAATGCATCCGAAAGCTTTCACTATCAGCTACAACACAACAAAGTCATTTAAGAAAGTTGCTTACCTTTTTATTCACTTTTATCAGGTTCATCGCTATCAGGTTCGTCGCTATCGGGTTCTTCTGCTGGTGAATTTGACATACCAGCAAAAAAAGTGGGATGTAGGTTAATAATATTGGCGATATTTGCTAATTCATCTTCTTTAACGTGTTCTTTCGAAAATTGGGTATCTGCACCTAATTTTTCCAAAATTTGTAATGCATTCATTATGTTACATACTCCATGACTGTTGTTTTTATTAAAGGGTATTATCGAGTTCTTCGAGTTTAGCTAAAACGGCGGTGTTTTTAACCATTTTTTTGCTAGGGGGTAGTAACATTGTGGTTATCATCGAAATATCCGCATTGATAAAGTCACCTAATGTAATCCACTCTATTCTGGGTTTGTCAATAGGCAACGTGGGACATTCATATAAAGCAACTAGATGGTTTGCAGGATAATATTGTATTAGAAGATCGACTAGCAATTGTCGATAAGCTTGGCCAGTTTCTGAACGGGCGATGGATTTATCCCCAGCTATGGCTACTTGCCACAAAATAAGATAAGCCGAGGGGTCAATATTGCGCTGATAAAACATAAACTGGCTGGCTTCAAAGTTTTGGCTGCCCACCTTACCCGGGTCAACCCCCAAATGGGCATATAAACAATCTTCGGCAGAGATACCTGGCTCCATGTGCGCCGAAAAACCTGCGTCGCGGGCCTCTTCAATGACTTTGTGGGGTGACCAGGCAAATACTCCAGGGTGGCCATAAAAAGCGCCCACGACTTTTTTACCCTTACGCACTTCAGTTAACAGCACATCCACCATTTCACGGTAGGTTATGCGCCTGTCTTTACCCTCGCCGTACAAACCTTGTAAGCTATGTACGTCCGGGTTCATTTCTTTAAGCCACAGCTCGATCATGGGGTGGGCGCTGCAAAAGACCACGTCAGCCTGTTCGATATAACTTCTGCTGCGGGGGGTAATGTGGGCACCCAGGGTCATGCCGGTGCCTACGCAAACTATGCTGCCTGCTGGTTTTGTTTCATGCATAGATAGTTCAGTTCTCGTGTTGGTTAGTGGTTTTCTTTACACACGTAAATAAATGAAGCAGATTCAACAGCATACAACTGAAGCCATTAATATTGCAAAGAAAAATTGGTTGGAACAGGGACTATTTTAGTGGGGGCAATTATGTTTACCTTGCAGCCGCGCAGCTCAAAGGTATGGATAATAGAACAGCCAATCGCTTACAGGTAGAATGATTGGCTTGTTCGAAAACTGTGCTATTTTCTAGGCAGGTCGATTTTTTTCTCGTCGCTTTGCCTGAATAATACCAGCACATGGCCAATAGTCTGCAATTTTTCTGCGCCGGTTTCGCGAATGATGGCCTCCATGATCAACGCTTTTTCTGCTCTGTCATCAGTGGGCACTTTCACCTTGATTAATTCGTGGTGACTTAACGCACCCTCGATTTCGGCTAATACGCCTTCGGTCAGACCGTTACCCCCCAGTTGTACCACGGGTTTAAGAGAATGGGCCAAGCCCTTGAGATGTTGAATTTGTTTGTTAGATAGCGTCATTGAGTAATATTTCTTACAAATTTATTGAATATGAACAGTTGAAAAGCAGTATTCTAGCGCCATCTTCCAAGTATTCCTAATCACAAACGAAGTCAATGGTAAAAAAGAAGCAGTCTGCTAGCAGTAAGCGTTGGCTTAAAGAACATTTTGACGATAAATATGTCCAGCAAGCCCAGAAACAAGGATTACGTTCACGGGCTGTATTTAAGCTTGAAGAGATCCAGCTTAAAGACCAACTTATCAAGCCGACAATGACAGTGGTGGACTTAGGCGCTGCGCCAGGAGGGTGGTCACAATTAGCCAGTCAGTTGGTTGGCACCGATGGTCAAGTCATTGCCTGTGACATTTTACCCATGGATACCCTTGCTGGAGTGGATTTCTTGCAAGGCGATTTTCGCGAAGAGGCGGTGCTCGATGCCCTAATGAACAAAATTGGTGGCAAGACCGTAGATGTAGTGATGTCAGATATGGCACCCAACATGACGGGTAATGATGCTGTGGACCAGGCTAAATCCATTTATTTGGTAGAACTGTCATTAGATATGTGCCGACAAGTTCTTAAACCAAACGGCAGTTATGTGGTCAAAGTGTTTATGGGCGAAGGTTTCGATAATTTTTTCACTGAGGTGAAAAAAGCCTTTAAAAACGTGAAAACCCGCAAGCCATCATCATCCAGAGCCAGATCCAGAGAGGTTTATCTGGTGGCTACAGGATGTAAATTATAGTACTCTCACAAGTGAGAGACGCAATAGAATAGAATTTAACAGAGGTCAAAAACTTGAGCGACATGGCAAAAAATTTAATCTTATGGTTGGTCATAGCTGTCGTATTGATGTCGGTGTTCCAGAGTTTTTCTCCGGGTGAGTCGACAAAGGTACAAACGGATTACACCACGTTTTTAAAAGAAGCGAATCAAGGCTTAATTCGTGAGGTACGCATAGACAGTGAATCCAGAGAGATTAAGGGTACAAAACGTTCTGGCGAGAGCTTTTCAACTTTTATTCCCTATTTTGATGATCATTTAATTTCAGATTTGGTTAAACAAGATGTGAAAATTCTGGGTGAACCACCTGAAGAACCTTCTTTATTGACTTCAATCTTTATCTCCTGGTTCCCGATGTTACTGCTTATTGGCGTATGGATATTTTTTATGCGTCAGATGCAAGGTGGCGGTGGCAAGGGTGCCATGTCATTTGGCAAAAGTAAGGCCCGTTTGATGGGTGAAGATCAGATTAAAACTACCTTTGGTGATGTGGCAGGCTGTGATGAAGCCAAAGAAGACGTCGCTGAACTGGTAGACTTTTTGCGTGATCCTAGCAAGTTCCAAAAACTGGGTGGCAGGATCCCCACCGGGGTGTTATTAGTCGGCCCTCCAGGAACGGGTAAAACCTTGCTGGCCAAAGCCATAGCCGGTGAAGCTAAAGTGCCCTTTTTCTCGATTTCCGGTTCTGATTTTGTCGAGATGTTTGTGGGTGTGGGTGCTTCTCGGGTTCGGGATATGTTCGAACAGGCCAAAAAGGCAGCCCCTTGTATCATCTTCATCGATGAAATTGATGCCGTAGGTCGCCAACGTGGTGCTGGTATGGGTGGAGGGCATGATGAGCGCGAACAGACCCTAAATCAGATGTTGGTGGAAATGGACGGCTTTGGTGGTAATGAAGGTGTTATTGTTATTGCCGCCACTAACCGTCCAGATGTGCTCGACCCAGCCTTGTTGCGCCCAGGTCGGTTCGATCGCCAGGTACACGTTGGTTTGCCTGATATTCGTGGACGTGAACAAATACTCAAAGTACATATGCGTAAAGTGCCACTAGGCGACAATGTAGAAGCATCTTTCATTGCACGTGGTACGCCTGGGTTCTCAGGTGCCGATCTGGCTAACCTGGTCAACGAAGCCGCCTTATTTGCCGCTCGTTCAGGTAAACGTACGGTATCTATGGAAGAGTTTGATAAAGCCAAAGACAAAATCATGATGGGCTCAGAGCGCAAAAACATGGTGATGTCAGAAGAAGAAAAAACCAATACTGCTTACCACGAGGCTGGCCACGCTATAGTTGGGCGCTTGGTGCCGGAACACGATCCTGTGTACAAGGTATCGATCATTCCTCGGGGGCGTGCCCTGGGCGTGACTATGTATTTGCCAGAACAAGACAGGTACAGCCATAGCAAACAACACCTTGAAAGCATGATATCCAGTTTGTTTGGTGGGCGAATTGCAGAAGCTTTAACCTTGGGTGAAGACCGCGTTACCACAGGGGCTTCGAATGATATTGAACGGGCCACAGATATTGCCCGTAAGATGGTCACGCAGTGGGGATTGTCAACTAAGATGGGCCCTATGCTGTATGCTGACGAAGAAGGTGAAGTCTTCCTGGGCCGCAGCATGGCGAAATCCAAACATATGTCTGACGACACTGCCCGTGCCATTGACGCAGAAATAAAAGCATTAATCGATCGTAACTATGAGCGGGCTCAGAAAATCCTCACCGAGAACATAGATATTCTGCACTCTATGAAAGATTGTTTGATGAAGTATGAAACCATAGATGCAAAACAGATTGACGATTTAATGGCCCGGACTGACGTTCGTCCTCCGGCAGATTGGATTGAAGACAGTAAAAACGATGATACCCCCCCTACAGGTGGTGCCACCGTTGATGAAGCTCCTTCTGATAATAAAGATAAAAAGCCCAGTAAGCCTAGCGTAGGCAAACCAGGTGATGTGACTAATTAATTGACGATTAGCGAGTTTAAAACGCTTTGTTGGGAAATCAGCAAAGCGTTTTTTTATAGCAGTTAATTGCTGATCCCCTCTATTTTTTGTTGTAAGCAAATGATTTTTAAAAATAAAAATTTATCGTTAAACGTGTCCAGAGTAATGGGCATATTAAATGTCACTCCTGACTCTTTTTCCGATGGCGGGGCATTTAAGGGACTCGATTCAGCGCTGAGACAGGCTGAGCGGATGGTCCAAGAAGGCGCAGATTTTATCGATGTGGGCGGCGAATCAACCCGCCCCGGTGCCAAAGACGTGTCAGCGCAAGAAGAGCTGGATAGGGTTGTACCGGTAATAGAAGCTATTCACACGCGTTTCGATACGATCATTTCTATCGATACCAGTAAAGCCGAAGTGATGATCCAGGCGGTAAACGCCGGCGCCGCTCTGATTAACGATGTTCGGGCACTTCGCGAACCCAATGCCCTGGCCGCAGCCGTTGCCGCCAACGTACCGATTTGTTTAATGCATATGGCAGGTCAGCCGATAAGCATGCAACTTGCCCCAGACTACAACGATGTAGTTAAACAGGTGGAGGATTTCCTGCAATTGCGAATTACTGCCTGTATCGAGGCGGGTATTGACCGGGCAAATATTTTGATTGATCCGGGTTTTGGCTTTGGTAAAGGCCTGGCGCATAATTACCAGTTATTGGATAAGTTAGAGCACTTCCATCAACTGAACGTGCCTCTTTTGGTGGGCATGTCACGTAAGTCAATGTTGGGTGATTTACTACTGCGAGACGTGAACAACAGGTTGGCAGGCAGTATAGCTGTAGCCACCATTGCAGCCCTTAAAGGCGCACAAATCATACGTGTACATGATGTAAAAGAAACAGTGGATGCGATCAAGGTCGTAGCTATGTTACCTAAGGATAATAATAATGAGTGACAGAAAGTATTTTGGAACAGACGGTATTCGCGGCAAAGTTGGCGAAAATCTGATCAATCCTGAATTTGTAATGAAGTTAGGTTGGGCTGCGGGCAAAGTATTGGCAGGTCAAGGCACCAATAAAGTGTTAATCGGCAAGGATACCCGTATTTCCGGGTACATGCTGGAGTCTGCGTTAGAGGCAGGTTTATCCGCCGCCGGCATCAATATTGGTTTGTTGGGTCCGATGCCTACCCCTGCGATTGCTTATTTAACCAAGACTTTTCGCTCAGAAGCTGGAATTGTTATTAGCGCCTCCCATAATCCCTACTATGATAACGGGATTAAGTTTTTTTCCGCCGATGGCATGAAACTCGATGATGATATCGAGATGGCCATCGAGGCCCAGATGGACAAACCGATGCAATGTGTCGCTTCAGATAAACTGGGTAAGGCGAGTCGGATTAGTGATGCGGCTGGGCGTTATATTGAATTTTGCAAAGGTAACTTCCCATCATATTTATCCCTTAATGGACTTAAGATAGTGGTGGATTGTGCCCATGGAGCGACCTACCATATAGCGCCTAACGTACTGAGTGAATTGGGGGCTGAGGTCATCGAAATCGGTACCCAACCTGATGGACTGAATATCAATCGTAAAGTAGGCGCTACGTCTATGAAAGCGATCACTGAAAGTGTATTGAAAAATAATGCCGATCTTGGTTTTGCCTTGGACGGTGACGGTGACCGTCTGATGATGGTTGACCATAAAGGCAATGTGATTGATGGCGACCAGATTGTTTATATCATCGCTCGGGATGCCCTTAAATCAGGCAAACTAAACGGTGGGGTAGTGGGTACGGTAATGAGTAACCTGGGGCTGGAAGTTGCGCTTAATTCCTTAGGCGTGCAATTTGAACGCAGCAAGGTCGGTGATCGGTACGTGATGGAACTGCTCAGGCGCAAAGGTTGGTCTATTGGCGGAGAAAGCTCTGGTCATGTGCTGAATCTGTCCGCCGCATCTACGGGGGATGGCATAGTGGCAGGTTTGCAGGTATTGGCAGCCATGTTGCACTCTAATATGAGCTTGGCCGAATTAAGCCGTGGTATGGTCAAGTTTCCGCAAACTTTGATAAATGTCAGGTTTACACAAGGCGACACGCCTTTAGCGTCGACAGCTGTGCAAGCTTCGGTCAAAGAAGCCGAGGCAGCGCTGGAGGAAAGAGGACGCGTTTTGTTGCGTAAAAGTGGTACTGAGCCGTTAATTCGGGTGATGGTTGAAGCAAACGACGCTCAGGATTCAATTAAATGGGCGGAACATATCGCGGATGCTGTGCGTAAAGTAACTAGCTAAACTAAAAACTGGATGATTTTCAGCGATGTCACTTGTATATTAGTGGCATCTTGGTTAATATCTCGCGCGCTTTTTATTGGCGCTTAAGGAAAGATGATGCAAGCAAATAGTCGGCGACCTGTGGTAGTAGGAAATTGGAAAATGAACGGCAATCTGCAACTTATAGAGCAGTTTGAAAAGGTTTTCAGCGCGGTAGATTTAGCTTCTGTGGATGTAGTGATTTGCCCTCCGTTTCCATATTTAGGCAAATTCAACACACAATATTTTGCCTTAGGTGCACAAAACCTCAGCCAGTTTGACAGTGGTGCGCATACCGGCGAGATTGCTGGTAACATGCTCAAAGAGCTAGGTTGTGAGTATGTTATTGTAGGTCATTCAGAAAGACGAGCCGATAATAACGAATCCAATGAATTGGTAGCCAGTAAAGTAGAGCAAAGTTTGCAAGAGCAGTTGCTGCCCATTTTATGTGTGGGTGAGCCAGAAGATATTCGTGAAAATGGTCAGTTGTTTGATTTTATTGCGGCCCAACTCGACGCGGTGGTAGCCCAAGTCGGCATAGCAGCATTTAAAGATATTATAGTGGCTTATGAGCCTGTATGGGCAATAGGTACAGGCAAAACGGCCAGCCCGCAGCAAGCCCAGGAAGTGCATGCTTTTATACGGGAGCATCTGGCGAAACAAGATGAAAATATTGCGGCTAAAATTGTGATTTTATACGGCGGCAGTGTCAAAGGTAGTAACGCGGCGGAATTGTTTTCCCAAGCGGATGTGGATGGCGGTTTGATTGGCGGAGCCAGTTTGAATCCGGAAGATTTTTTAAGCATTTGTCAGGCGGCAAAGCGATAGAGGCAACACATGTTTTACGAAGTATTGATAATAGTGTATTTAATTGTAGCCCTTATGTTGATTGGCTTTGTGTTGATTCAGCAGGGTAAAGGCGCAGACATGGGGGCCTCATTTGGTAGTGGCGGTTCTAATACGGTTTTCGGTTCTTCCGGTTCAGGCAATTTCCTCACACGTTCTACCGCAATTTTGGCTACCTTATTTTTCGTGATCAGCTTAATATTGGGTAATCAGACTGCTGACAAAGAAAAAGCCGTAGACGATTGGCAAAGTATTGAAGTGCCAGTTTTGGAAGACGAGCCGGTGCAAGAAGACCCGCTGGTTGAGTCAGATGTGCCCGTTAGTAATACTCCTAACGAAAGTGATGTACCTCAAGTTAATTAGTAAAACGCGGATATGGTGGAATTGGTAGACACGCAGCCTTGAGGGGGCTGTGGCTTAGGCCGTGGGAGTTCGAGTCTCCCTATCCGCACCAATTACAAAAAAGGGCTGTAACCGAAGGTTACAGCCCTTTTTTCTTGTGTGCTGTTGGTTACACTAGCGATGCAATTCAATTACCGGATGATTGTTACGGAATATGACTACTATCAGCTTACAAGGTGTAAACGTAAAATTAGGCGTGGGTAATGGTAGTTTTTCTTTGCCTGAGCTTAACCTGGATGTATATCAGGGGGAATTTATTGCTGTGGTAGGGCCTTCAGGTGTGGGTAAGTCAACCTTGCTCAGAGTCATAGCGGGTTTGGAGCCCATTGAGTCGGGTCAGATCCTGATTAATGAAAAACGGGTTGACACCTTGCCTAGTGCCGATAGGAACATCGCAATGGTGTTTCAAAACTATGCTCTGTATCCGCATATGACAGTGGCGCAAAATATCGGCTTCAGTCAAAAGCTAAAGGGAATTGAACGTAAAATCAGTCAGGCCAAGATAATGGACGTGGCCAGACGTCTCAAAGTCGATAATTTGCTTAATAGTTTACCGGCTCAACTTTCCGGGGGCCAGAAACAACGGGTGGCGATCGGTCGGGCGATGATGTGTGAGCCCTGGGTGTTTTTATTCGATGAACCTTTTTCAAATCTTGACCCGGCACTCAGAGCGCACATGCGCCTGGAGCTAAAAGCCTTACATCAAAGCTTAGGCACGACCAGTATCTTTGTGACCCATGATCAACAAGAATCCATGGCGTTGGCGGATCGCATCATTTTGATGAGTCCCAGGGGCATCGAACAGATTGATACCCCGCAAAATATCTTTGAGCGACCAGTGAATCTTTACGCTGCCCAGTTCTTTGGAGAGCCCGAGATCAATTTGTTTATGGCAAGGGTGACAACTGCTGGCCTGCAACTTAGCCCGAATTACACTTTGCCCTGGCAGGGCCCGGTCTCAATGCTTGATACTCAGGTCACAGTAGGGATCAGGCCCAGGGCGTTTACCTATGATGACAAACATGGTTTGGCGATGCAGGTAACCTTGATAGAGAATTTGGGAGACGAGTCTTATGTGCATTTGCGGCCCATTGACGCTGAAGCCCAAAGTATAGTGGTAGTGGGTTTGCATAATGCGATAGTGGGACAGGTCGTGCATTTAAGTGTGGCGCCTCACAAGGTGCTGGTGTTTAACCGGGCCCAGGAGCGAATTGAAACCGCGGACTATTAAGCGTGCCCGGCAGCTAAGTTACCGGCCATCTACAAACTGCCGCGATGGACCCCCGATAACCAACCAGCAATATGTTTTCACTACACTTTCGCATTGCCCCTTGCTTTCATAGCTGAATTCCGTACAATATCGCGGCCTTTTATCTGGCTGGAGACGGTCGGAAATCTAAAGGTAAAATAAGTTAACGTTAACGCTATTACGAGTTTGAGGCATTTATGGTTACTATTCGTTTACAGCGTGGTGGCGCTAAAAAGCGTCCATTTTATCAAGTAGTGGTTGCTGACAGCCGTCGTTCACGCGATGGTCGTTTTATTGAAAACATCGGTTTCTTTAATCCAACAGCACAAGGTCAAGAAGAGCGTTTACGTCTTGATCTTAGCCGCGTAGAGCATTGGGTAGGACACGGCGCAAGCCTGTCTGACCGTGTTGCTCGCTTGGTTAAAGATGTACAAAAAACAGCTGCTTAATTGCACATGTTTTTACACTATAGAGGTATAGATGAGTCACGCGTCTGACACATTAGTGATGGGCAAGGTCGGGGCACCTTTTGGTGTCAAGGGTTGGGTCAAAATCACTTCTTATACCAATGAATTAGATGGTATTTTTAGTTATTCTCCCTGGTTATTAGACCAGGCAGGGGAAAGTAAAGAAATCGTCGTTGACCAGTGGCGAACCCACAATAAAGGTCTGGTTGCCAAACTGGTTGGGGTAGAAAACAGAGATGATGCTGAAAGTATCAAAAATCTCGATATTTCTATTAAAGCACAACAGCTACCTCAATTGGATGGTGATGAGTTTTATTGGCGTGAGTTGGTTGGCATGCAGGTGATAACCGAAAAGGGTTATAGCTTGGGTGTGGTGAAAGAGTTATTTGAGACAGGTGCTAATGACGTTATGTTAATTAAAGCCAATCTCAATGATGCTTTCGGTCAAAAAGAACGCATGGTTCCCTACCTGCCTGAACAAGTTGTCAAGCAGGTGGACCGTGAGGCGAAAACCATACAGGTGGACTGGGACCCGGCTTTTTAATGGCTGTAGATCCCCAGCGTTGGTTTGGTGTAATAAGTCTGTTTCCAGAAATGTTTCAGGCTTTTACCGAACAGGGCGTCACAGGACGAGCCGTTAAAAACGGCATGTTGCAAGTTGAGTTCTTTAATCCAAGGGACTTTACCCACGACAAACATCGGACTGTCGATGACCGACCATACGGTGGGGGCCCAGGTATGCTGATGATGGTTCAGCCATTAACAGACGCAATTCGTGCCGCTAAACAGGCGGCCGGAAAAAAAACTAAGGTGATTTACCTCTCACCTCAGGGAAAAAAATTAGATCAGCGTGGTGTGAAGCAACTTTCACAAAATGAAAGTTTGATTCTAGTTGCCGGTCGGTACGAAGGTATTGACGAACGTGTCATAGGATCCGAGATAGACGAGGAATGGTCTATTGGTGACTATGTGTTAAGTGGCGGTGAATTACCGGCGATGATCTTAATGGACGCAGTAGCGAGATTTGTACCCGGTGTGTTAGGGCATAAACAGTCTGCAGAGCAAGATTCGTTTAGCGACGGCTTGTTAGATTGTCCCCATTATACCCGGCCAGAAAACTTGCTAGGCAATTTGGTTCCCCCTGTGTTGTTGAGCGGTGATCATCAAAAAATCAAGCAGTGGCGCACAAAGCAGTCGTTAGGTAGAACCTGGCAACGACGCCCTGAATTACTAAACGATCTAGCTCTGACTGAGGAGCAGCAACGTTTGTTAGATGAATATCAACAAGAGTTGTTGCAGCAAAATGACAGTTATTCTGGGATGAGAGGATATGATGAGTAAAGTCAATCAAGATATCATCAAGCGCATCGAAGAAGCACAGTTAAAAACTGATGTTCCTGCGTTTGGCCCTGGTGATACAGTAGTTGTTCAAGTACGCGTTAAGGAAGGCGAAAAAGAGCGTCTTCAGGCATACGAAGGTGTTGTAATCGCTATACGTAACCGTGGCCTACACTCTGCTTTTACAGTTCGTAAGATTTCTAACGGCGAAGGTGTTGAGCGTACGTTCCAAACACACAGCCCGGCAATTGGTTCAATTGAAGTGAAACGTCGTGGCGATGTTCGTCGTGCTAAGCTTTATTACTTGCGTGACCGTTCAGGTCGCTCTGCACGTATCAAAGAAAAGCTTAATATCAAAAAAGCTTAACTAAATATTAATTTTTGCGTTACCGTTAACTTATAAGAAAAGCCCGCATGTGCGGGCTTTTTGCTAACTAGCCTATGGCTCAATTATTAGCGCACCATTTAGTACATCCTTTGGTTGAATCTCCACAATTGTAACCGTGACAGGCTAATTTCCTGGTCTTGCTGGTACAGCAATAAGGAATGGATGAGAGCGTTGTCTCACCGGTTTTAAAATCGATGGTTTCAAGATCGACAAAAACGGTTTGGTGTGCAGTGGTACATGCTGACATGGTGCAGGCGAGCGCTATTAAAAGCGCAAATCGCAACATACTTTGTTTAAGCTTGATCATTATAAACCTCCAGTAAATATTGCATCAAAGCGTACAGCAAGCTTTCTAAGTAGTATTTTCACTCATATTTCTATTCCATATCTTGGTACTGCAAACATACGAGTGTAATAAGTATAGATGATTGAAAACAGTCACCCTAACTGGTATCCATACCCCTTTTAAGTTAAGCATAAGCGTTGTGATCGGGATGATCGTTTATTTGCTGTGCAGAAATAACAGCCGGGCTTGTGGTAGTGGGCTTTTTGCTTTCCTGCACTTGCTATCTATATACTAAGTCCAAAGTTAGTTAGAGATACGGCAAGATGCGAAACAAACTTAAACAAGTGGGGCTTCTAGGGCTGCCTTTTGATCACAATTCTTCCTTTACCCCCGGATCCGCCAAAGCCCCAGAGGTGATTCGGCGTATTTTGACTACTGGCTCATTAAATAGTGGAACTGAAAACGCAATTGAGCTGAAAAATAATCCGCGTTGGATTGATTGTGGGGACGTCATCAGCGACCAACCAAGCCAATTTGTCAAAAATATTCAAACTAGCTGTAATGCATTTCTCACAAATGGCATAGGCTTGTTGTCACTAGGGGGAGATCATAGCGTTAGCTACCCAATTTTACGCGCATATGCCCAACATTTTGACGAACTCAATATTTTGCATATAGACGCGCATTCTGATCTTTATGATTCCTTTAAAGGCAACCGACTGTCAAATGCTTGTCCGTTTGCGCGAATTATGGAAGAGGGCTTGTGTAAACGGCTGGTACAAATTGGCATCAGAACCCTGAATACTCATCAGCGTGATCAGGCCACCAAATTTGGGGTTGAAATGATCCAGATGAAAGACTGGGATCCTATGCAACGACCAAAATTTTCAGGACCCGTTTATCTTTCCATAGACCTGGATGCCCTTGATCCTGCCTTTGCGCCTGGTGTATCGCACAGAGAGCCCGGAGGCTTGACGAGCAGAGAGGTGATCAACATCATTTATCACCTTAATAGTCCTCTGGTTGGCGCGGATATAGTCGAATTTAATCCGTTAAAAGATATTGACGATATGACGGCACAATTGGCCGCCAAATTGGTAAAAGAAGTGGCTGGCAAGATGTTGCACAGCCTTGCTCAATAGACGTGATACAACATTGCTATTTATAACTTATCACTTCAATTTCAATCTCATCGCTAAGCATAAAATAAAAACGCTTACCTGGCTCATAATCAGCGTGATTAAAGGGAGTATAACCTTGCTTGATAATTCTTTCCTCCGCTAACAGCAAATCATCAACCATTATGCCAATGTGGTTTAAATGGCCGATATGTTTATAAGATCCTGTGCCCTTAAATAGGCTCGTCGCAGCGTAAAGAGCCAAATATGATGATGTGCTACCCACATGTACAGTATAGCCTTGATCTTTAGCTGGCCCGGCCCAGCGAATATGCCAGTCAAATAACTGACAAAACAGAGTAGCGGTTTTATCGGGATCGCTAACGGTAAGATTTATATGCTCGAGCATGGCGGTTTGCATAAATAGACTCCAAATAGTTGCTGGTGATTAATGTTCATGCAGTCTAATATCTAAAGCTAACTTTAGATCAAGAGATTATTTAAAAGTATTTTTATGCCTAAAGATAATTATGTCAGTATTGGTTTTGTGGCGAAACGCACAGGTAATGCGGTGTCGCTTATTCGCTATTACGCCAATGTAGGTTTGATACCTTCCATTCGTACCAGCGGTGGAAGCAGGATGTTTATGCGCTCTGTTATCAGGCGTGTATCCTTTATTCTGATCGCACAGAACCTGGGCTATTCGTTGAAAGAAATTCAGCAGTTATTGGGTTCGTTGCCAGACAGCCGCACACCTACCAAAGATGATTGGGCACGCTTGAGCAAGGTGTTCAATCTCGGTATTGAAAAGCAGATCGAACAACTGCAAAGATTGCAGAGCTCACTTGATGGTTGTATTGGCTGCGGCTGTTTATCCCTGGATAAATGCCGTTTGTATAACCGAGATGATAAAATAAACCAGCTCGGCGCCGGTCCTCGATTTTTGTTGGGGGATAATTCCGTTGATGTCACGTAAACTGTGGCCTGACATCAGCGAGGAATGCAACGTCCAGGCATTTTCTGTTATTTTGCTAATATGGGCTGGCTTGCTGATTTTCCTTGGCTCACTTAGGGGATAGATATTTGACTACTGCCATTCAATCCTGCTCCCGCTCACTGCACCCCAGAAACCTTCATCATGGGGATTATCCCATGCAGGCTTTGGTGAGCAGTTCGCCGAACTTACGAAATTTTTTGATCCCTGCCAAAAGCGGTAACAATAGCATTAACTTTGCAGATCCTGCCGCTGTTAAAGCCTTGAACGCTGCTTTACTTGCCCATTATTATGGTATCGCCGTTTGGGATATCCCTGCTGGCTATTTATGCCCACCCGTACCGGGTAGAGCAGATTATATCCATGGCATAGCGGATTTATTGGCCGCAGATAATACTGGGCAAATTCCCTGTGGGGAACAGGTTGTCGGGCTAGATATAGGGGTAGGGGCCAACGCCATCTACCCTATAATAGGCAGTCAGAGTTATGGCTGGAGGTTTATCGGCAGCGATGTGGATCCAGTTGCGGTTAAATCTGCGACTATGCTTGCCAAAGCCAACGCCAATTTGCAGCCTTTACTCAAGGTTCGCCAGCAAACTCGCTTAGACAGTATTTTTGCAGGAATAATTACCCCCCAGGATAACTTCAGTTTTAGTATGTGTAATCCGCCCTTTCATCGTTCTGCGGCAGAGGCGGCCGAAGGTAGCCAGCGAAAAGTGAACAATTTGGCCAGGCACACAAAAAAGCGCAATGCCCAACGGCAGTCAAACCAACATCAGTGCAAACTGAATTTTGCAGGTACACACAATGAGCTATGGTGTGAGGGTGGTGAACTGGGTTTTATGCGCAAGATGATTGCACAAAGTGTCAACTATGCACACCAGGTGGGGTGGTTTACCTCTTTGGTTTCCAAAAAAGAAAACCTGCCGCTTATTGCGAAATGTTTTGCTCAGTTGGGGATCACCAATACCAAAACTATAGATATGTACCAAGGGCAAAAACACAGTCGTTTTATTGCCTGGACATTTACCCATACCAGCCATATATAAAAATTTGGGGTAGCTAAAATGGAAAAATTGACAGAAAAACAAAAGATGCTTGCTGGAGTGGAATATTTTCCCAGCAACAAGTTGTTGCAGCAGGAACGGGCTCATGCAAAACAACTGTGCCATCAGTTTAACCACAGTGATCCAAACCAGCCTAAAGCGGGCCGCAAGCTATTACAAACCTTATTGGGTGCTTCACCTAATCCCTGGGTCGAACCTAATTTCTACTGTGATTACGGATACAATATCAGTACCGGCAAGAACTTTTACGCAAACCACAATGTGGTGATCCTCGACGCCGCCCCCGTTACTTTTGGTGATGATGTGATGCTCGCTCCAGGTGTGTTGATTTCTACCGCATCCCATCCCCTGGATGGGCAAAAACGTAAAAAAGGTCTCGAGCACGCGTTGCCTATTAACATAGGTAACAACGTATGGATAGGTATGGGGGCCAAAATACTCGATGGTGTAACTATTGGTGACAATGCCGTGGTGGCGGCCGGGGCGGTTGTGACCAAAGATGTGGCAGCTAACACTGTAGTAGCAGGGGTACCCGCCACTGTTATCCGGCATTTGTGTGTTGAGGCCAGTGACTTGTCAGCAATTTAAGTCTGGCATAAAGTTACCTAGCGCTGTATTCGATATGCTAGCTGCCGACATTGAGATAATGACGCAAATCCCCTAGCTCAGCAGTCCAGCCTTGTTCGTTCATTTGGCGTTGTTTAGCCTCTGCAAAGCCCGACTCGGTCATCACCAGCCTGGTGCCATTAGATTCGGTGGCCGTGAGGCGCCATTTCACTAACGTTGCTACACTGGGGTCAAAAGGCATATCTTTTTTTGGCCATCCAGCGCCAGGCAAAATAACTGGGTGGTGCGATCGTCTCGATGCGCATGGCAAATTTACCTTCGCATTCTTCAAACCACTCAAAATAACCTAAACTCCCTTCGATAAGTTCAAGTTCGGCACTGGAACCAAACTACTGCGCTAGAGCCTGAGGAACGGTGATATCCTGCCGTACCTGATTGATAGGGGCATCAAAGTTGAGTTCGCGGACGATGGAATCTATGCTGTCAATCATGTTTTCTCCTAAATGTTGTTGTAAGCCGCTCAGCCGAGTATCCCATTGTTGGGCGTAGGGCTGTAGCCAATCTGCCAGCTTTTGTATAGGCTTGGCATTGAGTTTATGGATACGTTTTTTGCCGACAAATTCGGCGCTCACCAGCTTTGCTTTCACCAATATATTTAAGTGTTTGGTGATGGCCTGACGACTGATATTTGCATCCAGGCTCAATTGCTTGATCGATTGAGCGCCGCGATTGTGGAGCAATTCTATCAAGTGACGTCTGTTGGGATCTGCCAGCACTGCGAAAATATCCCTAACATTAATATGTGCAACTCAATGGTTGCATGTCAAGGTCAATAATTATTTTTAAGAGGTAACATCATTGCAAAAAACGCCTTTACTCCAGGCACTGCTGACAATATTACCCCAGCGAGCCAGTGGCATAAGTGAATTCGAGCTGCTTAAAATACTGCAAAACCCACCTTATAAGCTGTTTGATAGTGAGGCTCTGGGGGAGCCACTGCTGCTATTTCAGACTCATTTTGTATTATTCAATGCCTTATATCAGCTCAAAGATCACTGGTATCAACAACAATCGTATTGTATGGATATAGTGCTGACGCATATTCGATTGTTGCCTTATCATCCTGGCGCGGCGGGGTTAATCTCCAGCGATAAATTGCGTAACTATTATCTGGACTGGCAGAATTTCAGTGATACCGATAAAGATGATGTAACGGCTCTGATTGATAATTTTTGGCGGCGCATACAGGGTGAAGTAGTCAAGTCCACCATAACTGCCAAGGAAGTGATAGACGCCTATGCAACGTTGGGGGTGGGGCAAGATAGCGCTTTTTTGTTGGTAAAACAGCGCTACCGTAAACTGCTATATCAGAATCATCCGGACAAGGGTGGTGACACTGCCCAGGCCCAAATAATTGAACAAGCCTACCGCCTACTCAAAGACCATTTAGCATAAAGCCCTGATGATCAGGGCTCCACTTAATCGCGCTGAGTAATAATTGTTACTGAATTTTGTTGTCTTTGAGCTCCTGCTCTGACAACAAACCACGGCGTTCTAATAGAGGCCATACTTCTGGATCTTTACCCCGGAAACGTCGGTACATGATCATAGGGTCTTCTGTTCCACCGGTTTGTAATACATTTTCACGATAAGACTTAGCGGTGTCCTGGTCAAAGATGCCGTTGTGACTAAAGACCTGCCACGTATCGGCATCGTAAATATTTGACCAGATATAACCATAGTATCCGGCTGAATAACCGCCGGCAAAAATATGTGAGAAATAACCGGTGCGATAACGAGGTGAAATTTGTGGGATCAAACCAATTTCATCCAAAATTGCCTTTTCAAAGGTATCTGCATCTTGCAATTCGTCGGTTTCCAAGGTGTGCCATTTCATGTCCAGTAGAGCAGCAGCCAAGTATTCAGTGGTAGCAAAACCCTGATTGAATTTACCCGCCGCCTGGATCTTTTCGACCATTTCTTTGGGGATCACCTCACCGGTTTTATAGTGTTTAGCAAATTGACTTAATACCTCTGGTTCCATCATCCAGTTTTCCATAACCTGTGACGGGTATTCCACGTAGTCTCGGGGCAAGGCGGTACCGGTTTGGGACAAATAATAACCATCAGACAGCAAACCCTGGATGGCATGACCAAATTCGTGAAATAGAGTGGAAGCCTGATCAAAGGTTAAGAGGGTTGGGGTATCGCCCACCGGACGGGGAAAGTTAAGTACGTTGTAAATTATAGGTTTTACGTGCTCACCAAACATTTTTTGTTGCTTGCGGAACGAACTCATCCAGGCGCCCCCGCGTTTGCTTTCCCGTACATAGTAGTCAGTCATGTACAAACCGACTGACGAGCCATCTTTATCAAACACTTCGAAGGTGCGCACATCAGGATGGTACTTAGGAATATCCATACGTTCCTTGAACGTCACCCCCCATAAGCGATTTGCGGTATAAAATACGCCGTCTCGGGTCGCATCTAGTGAAAAATAGGGTTTAGTCGCTTGTGCATCCAGGTCGTAACGCACCTGACGGATCTTCTCTGCGTAATACCACCAATCCGAACCTTCCAGCTGGAATTTCCCCCCCTGTTCATCGACCATTTTTTGCATGTCAGCCGCTTCTTCCTTAGCCCGGGCCAAGGCCGCAGGCCAAACTTGTTCCAACAGCCCATATACATTTCCCGGGGTCTTGGCCATAGCATTTTCCAGCACGAAATGGGCGTGGGTCTTATAACCGAGCAATTGGGCTTTTTGATAGCGCAGAGAAGCTATCTTGGCTGCGATTTGTTTGTTATCGTTTTTATTGTCATTGTCGCCACGCTGCACGTAGCCTTGATAGAGCTGCTTGCGTAAGTCACGGTTATCGGCGTAAGTGAGAAAGGGGTTTTTGCTGGGGCGATGGGTGGTAAATACCCATTTCCCCTCATGTCCACGCTGGGCAGCGGTTTCCGCTGCCGCCGCAATGATATCCTGGGGTAAACCAGACAAGTCTTTTTCATTTTCTATGACCAGCTCGAATTCATTCGTTTCGGCCAGTAGATTTTCCGCGAACTGCAAACCTAACTTGGATAAGGCATCATTGAGTGAACGCAGTTTGGTTTTATCAGTTTCGCTGAGGTTGGCACCGCCGCGTACAAAGGCCTTATAGGTATTTTCCAGTAGAGTTTGTTGGTCGGAGCGTAATTCCAGTTGTTCTTTTTGTTGGTATACCTGGTTAACTCTCGCAAACAAATCTGGATTTAAGTAGATGTCATCATTTAATGCAGACAGGAGAGGAGATACATCTTTGGCGATGGTCTGCATTTCGTCGTTAGTGTCGGTACCATTTATTGCAAAAAAGATGGTGCTAACCTTGTTCAAAACCTGTCCGGATTTTTCCATGGCGACGATGGTATTTTCAAAGGTGGCCGCTTGTGTATTGTTGGCGATTGCGGCAATTTCTTGCTCGTTTTGCTTGATCCCCTGGGAGAAGGCAGGAAGATAGTTACCGCTCGTGATTTTAGCAAAGGGAGGAACGCCAAAGGGAGTCTGATAGTCTCCTAAAAGTGGGTTAGACTGACTGTCAGCCGAATATTTATCAATACTGTGCTGTGTCTTATCAGAAGCAGCTACAGTCTGCTCTTCGGTGGCTGTATTGGGTTGGCAGGCCAACAGGAGTAAAGCCAGAGCGATGGGGCTGAGTACATGTTTTTTCATTAATTTCCCTGTGTTTTTTTGCAGATAAAAATACTGCTAGTTTTTATTATTTAGCGATGATTACCATCGCAGTCCTTAAGGGTATACTGATTGACTCAGTCATCGCAAATATGTCGCGAGACAGTTTGCTAACAAATAGTGGCTGCATTTTGCAATTTTGTGCAGAACATAAGTAAGGCTACCCTTGATGTGCAAAATAATTCTAAACTTCAATGTAACTAAGCTAGGGTTGGATAGGCAATAAATGCTCTGAGATAGTCTAGAATTAACGGATGTTAAATAGTACAGATAACAAACAAACAGGTACATTAATCGACCCAAAGCAGCATATAGCGAAATAGGGCTTGCGAAAAAAATAACAGAATGTTAAAAAGTCAATAAAATTGCAATAAATAGTGATTATCAAAGCGTAAATAAATAAATACATTGTCGATTTTTGCTTATTTCGAATTTCCTTTACAGCTGTTAGCAGTATGTAGTTTTTCTACCTTAATAAATGTGAGCCAAATATGTTACGCGATAACATCAACAATATTAATATCTCTTCCGAACAAGTTCTAATTACCCCTGAAGCCCTTAAAAGTGAGCTGCCGGCCAGTGAACACGCGCTGTCTGTGATCCAGTCTTCGCGAAATATTATTTCAGATATTATCCATCGACGGGATCATCGCTTTCTTGTCATTTGTGGGCCTTGTTCCATTCACGATATTGAAGCGGCCAAAGAATATGCCTTAAAGCTCAAAGAGCTGCATGAATCATGTAAAGATACGTTGTATTTAGTCATGCGGGTCTATTTTGAAAAGCCGCGCACCACAGTGGGCTGGAAAGGCCTGATCAACGATCCACATATCGATGATTCGTTTGATATTGAAACCGGGATCCGTAAAGCTCGTGAGTTACTCATTTGGCTGGCCGAGCTTGAGATACCTGTGGCTACCGAGGCGTTAGACCCTATTAGTCCACAATATTTGGCAGAATTATTTAGCTGGTCGGCGATAGGGGCCAGAACCTCTGAATCCCAAACGCACCGTGAAATGGCCAGTGGATTGTCCATGCCTGTGGGTTTTAAAAACGGCACAGACGGCAGTTTGGATATTGCCATCAATGCTTTGCAATCTGCAGCATCCGGCCACAGCTTTATGGGCATTAACTCCCAGGGCCAGGTGAGCATTATCAAAACTCAAGGCAATCCTGATGGACATATAATATTGCGCGGAGGCAAGCAGCCAAATTACGATTCGGTGTGTGTGGCTGACTGCGAATATGAAGTCAACGAAGCTAAACTTACCGCCGGTCTGGTGGTAGATTGCAGCCATGCTAATTCGAGCAAAGATTATCGTCGCCAGCCAATGGTGGCCAAAAACGTGGTTAACCAGATTTTAGAAGGCAACCAGTCGGTCATTGGCATCATGCTTGAAAGCCACTTACATGCCGGCAATCAGAGCAACAAGGGATTAGCCGCACATGAGTTGAAATACGGGGTATCGATAACCGATGGTTGCATTGATTGGCAAACCAGTGAAGACTTGGTAAATCATATGCGTGACAAATTGATAACCGTTTTACCGTTACGCTTAAACAAATTACGCGATCCCAATTAAAAGGAAGTAGCATGTCAACCGAACTTGACCAATTGCGCCTGCAAATCGACGAAGTGGATAGTCAATTGGTTGAGCTTCTGGCAAAACGTGCCGCACTGACCGCCGAAGTAGGCGTGTATAAAAGTAAGGTTGGTTTACCCATTTATGTGCCGTCCCGCGAAGCTGAGCTGATCGCCAGTCGCTGTAGCCAAGCACGGGCCATAGGGGTGCCACCGGCGCTTGTTGAAGACCTGTTACGCCGCATAATGCGCGAGTCGTATCACACTCAAAACAAACAGTATTTGTGTACCAATCCTGGCCTTAAAAAAGTGGTGGTGATAGGTGGAGCGGGCGCACTGGGCCGCATCTTTGTTGATATATTTAGTCGCAGTGGTTATACAGTGCAAACCCTGGAAAAAAATGATTGGCCCCGGGCTGAGCAGATATTTAACGGTGCAGGCCTGGTGATGGTAGCTGTGCCCATCAAACTAACAGAACAAGTTGTAGCTAAGCTGGATAATCTGCCAAGGGACTGTGTATTGGTGGATATTACCAGTACCAAACAGAAACCATTAACAGCTATGTTGCAGGCCCATGCAGGGCCAGTAGTAGGTTTGCACCCCATGTTTGGCCCGGATGTACCCAGTTTAGTCAAGCAAGTGGTAGTGGTCTGCCATGGGCGCGATGAGCGCCAATATGACTGGCTATTGCAACAGATGCGTATCTGGGGTGCTGTGTTGCAACATACTTCAGCGCAAGAGCATGACGATGCCATGGTTTTTATTCAGGTCATGCGCCATTTCACCAGCTTTGTATTTGGTGCCCATCTAGCGGCAGAAAACCCGCCACTGGATCAGCTTATTTCCCTTAGTTCGCCTATATACCGACTGGAGCTGGCGATGGTAGGGCGGTTATTTGCCCAGGATCCGGTGCTTTATGCAGATATTATCTTTAACAACAAAGACAGTATTGCCGTATTAACTAGCTTTAGAGACAGGTTCGATCAAGCCCTGGAGCTGGTCAAACAAGGTAACAAAGCCGAGTTCATCAAACAATTTTTCAAGATTGGCGCCTGGTTTGGCAGCTATTCGAAACAGTCTCTGGTGGACAGTAAAAAGTTGTTATTAAAAGCTGACGATGATCGCACCATTAGCGAGTAACGCCGCTTAGCAGCAGCTCTGAACAGTTCGAACACCCGCAAAAAAAGGCGCTTAAGTTAGTGCCTTTTTTGTATTTTAATATCGGGTATCGAATATCGGGTAGCGACGCCTGATTAATTCTGTGTCAGGGCATTCACCGCGGCTATTTTAGTGGGGTTGATTTCATCATTGGGATAACACCCCAAGATCTTGAAGTAGCGAGTCGTGGCCTTTAACTCTTCGAGGGCGCTTTGCATCGGCCCGTCCTGAATATTGCCTTCTACATCTATATAAAACATTTCTTCCCAAGGATTACCGGTTATGGGCCGGGATTCCAGTTTAGTCATGTTGATCTTGTTATCCCGCAGTATCAACAAGGCTTCAACCAAGGCCCCGGGTTTTTGTACTGTAGACATCACCAGGGTAGTCTTTGCTGGCACTTGTAGGGGCACGTTGACGTTTTGCCGGGCAACCACGATAAACCGGCTGTGGTTTTCTTTTTGATTTGCCAAGTTCGACTTGATGGCATGCAAACCATACAGGGCGCCGCCAGCTTCACTACCAATGGCGGCGATAGTGTCAAGTTGCAACTCGTTGACCAACATCATGGCTGCCGAGGTGCTGTCACAGGTTTTTACTTGCACGTTACCCAGTTCAGCTAAAAAATGACTACATTGGGCAAAAACCTGGGGGTGAGCATACAGGGTCTTTATTTTGCTAAGCTCACTGTCTTTGGCGACCAATAACGCATGTTTTATGGGGTGGGTCAACTCACCGATGATAGACAAGTGGGTGTGTTGTAATTGATCGTAAACTTCGTTGATACTGCCAGAGGAGGTATTCTCAATAGGTAATACCGCATAATCTGCTTCGTTGGTTTCAACTTTTTTGATGATTTCCGCAAAGCTTTGACAGCCTAATTCCAACAGTTCCCCTGGGCGACGGGAGAAATATTTTTGGGTGGCGAGGTAGCTATAAGAGCCTTTGTCCCCTAAAAAAGCCACTCTGTTGAGGGGCAAACTGCTGCCTGGGTTGGCACGCTCTGCTAGCAAGGCTTGCTGGTTTAATACTGAATCCTCAATGACCACATGAAATAATTGCGTCACATAATGGGGATCCAGGCCATGTTTTTGACCGTGTTTGATCAAACCCACTAATAGTTGTTCCTCCCGTTGATGATCTCTGACCGGGATATGGTGGGTGATCTTGGTCTCTGCTACCTGATTAGTGCATTTTTGACGCTGTGCCAGTAATTCAAGCAACTGCTGATCGATTGACGTTATTTGTTCTCTTAATTTTGCTAGCTCATCTACCGACATTTTACTCACTTCTTTGACATGGTTACAAAACCTCCACTTCAGGAGGCCTACACTGTTTTAGCGTATAATTTGGGAATGTACCTGGTGAATTGGTCTCAATTGCCGCAAAAGCACACAGACTACTAATAATCTTTATTGAATCTATTAATTCGGACTTTGCTTGTCAATCTTTACCTTATGCGAAAAAGTCTGATTATTCAGCCATTAGCAATAACCAGATAACTGATGCAAAGGTGAAACGCTGGTCTGTTTATACTCACTGACAAGTTACTCCTCCAGCAGAGACATCAGTAACATCTTCACCTCTGCCACTTCAAAAGGTTTATCACACAAAGCGTTGACGCCTGTTTGGTGAATATTGGCCATATGTAGGCTGTCAGCCGCTTCAGATGTGACCATAATAATAGGGATATGTGCAGTGGCACTATTAAAACGGATAAATTCCGATAGCTCCCTACCGTCCATTTCCGGCATGTTATAGTCGGTCACGACTAAATCGAAGGTGTTCTCCTTGAGCATGGTTAACGCCATGGCACCATTTTCCGCCTCAATAATACGGGCGATGCCTAAGCCTTCTAACACACGGCGAATATGGTTACGGGCCAACTTACTATCATCCACTAGCAAAACTCGGACTTGTTTAACATCAAACAACTCTAAATCCATTTCTTCGGTGTTGATCAAGTCAAGTGACGCTTTTAATGCTCTAGATAAATTTTGGGTGCTAAAGGGTTTAGGCAATATTGCGGCGACTCCGGCCTGCTTAAACTCCTCCAGTTTTTCCGGCCGGTTTTCACTGGATACCAACATAAAAGGAATGTCTGCGCTAGAAGGGGTGTTTTTCATCTTGGTCAGTATTTCCAGAGCCGTGCCATCTTCCAGATACAAGGCGCTTACTACCAGGTCTGCGCCATCTTTGCTAATGGTACTTATGGCCTCCTTAACATTGCTCACGGCAACCACATTTTTAACGTTTTCCTGATTTAATAAACCGGTAATTATTTTACGTTGAGTATCTGATGGCTCAATCAATACGATGCTCAAATCTGACAACACAATTTTATGCATTTTCAATCCTCAAATATTGGCCATTAACCACCGGCCAATTTAACTTTGAACCCCCGTTTTTCTAACGTGAGTTTTATTTTGTCCCTATTATCGCCCTGAATTTCGATAATACCATTTTTTACTGCTCCACCTGTGCCACACATCTTTTTTAGCTCGCTGCACAATTGCTTAATTTCGACATCGTTCATTGGCATACCAGACATAGACGTAACGCCTTTGCCTTTTCGGCCTTTAGTTTCCCGGCGAATGCGAATTATACCATCTGTCTGGGAGGGCGTTTGGGCTGCTTTTTTAGCCGTTATGCGCCCCATATCTGTACTATAGACTAAATCGTTTTGGCTCATTGTCTTAGGTAATCCAATCTGAACATTCGAACTAGCTAGGGATTCTAATAAAAAAGTTGGGATCTTTATAGGCAAAGTGTAAAAACTACTATTTAATATGTCGCATATAATGACCGTTATTTGATCGGGGATGCAGATGAGTTTAGAGTGTATCTTTTCTATAGATGCACAGCAGCTAACCGTTAGTGTTGATGAAATATTTGATTTTGGCAAAGTGCAGAACTTCTGCGTTGCTTTTTCCGGAGACATTGAAAATGTAAATTCAATCGTGATAGATTTAGGTAAAACCGAATATATGGATAGTTCAGCACTAGGTATGTTATTGAATATGCAAAAATTACTGTCCCCCCAGGTCACAACACTCAATATTGTTAATTGTCGGCCTCAAGTTGTTAAAATACTGTAGATTGCCCGTTTTGATAAAAAATTTACTATCAGCTAAGTTCTGACTAATATGCAAATGCGGATTTTGGTAGTCGATGATGATTCATTGAATCGCTTTTTGTTGATAAATATTCTCGAACAAGAAGGTTATGTTGATTGCTACGAAGCCGAAAGTGGCCATGAAGCTGTCTCCCTGGCACAGCGCATTAACCCTGATCTGATCCTGTTAGGTACCTTGATGCGGGACTTAAATGGCTATGATGTGGCGCCTATTTTGAAAGATATGGCAGGGGATATTTACCTGCCGATTATATTTATCACTGGATTGGAAGACGAGCAAAGTTTAGTGCGCTTTCTAGAATTAGGCGGGGACGATTTTGTTGCCAAGCCCTTTAACAAAATTATACTCGCCGCCAAAATCCGCGCTCATGAGCGAACTCGCCTACTGAGCAAAAAATCCCATGAGCAAACTCAGCAACTTATCTATTACCGTAACGCCATAGAGCGCGAACATGAAATTGTTGAGCATATCTTTGCCAATGCGTTAGGTGTTGATAAGAGAGTTTTGCCCTTTTTTGATTACCGACTTAAACCCGCAAGTGATTTTAATGGTGATTTGTTACTCTTTAGTGCCAGTCCGACTGGGGGACTATATTTCTTGATCGGCGACTTCACTGGTCACGGTCTGGCATCGGCAATAGGTGCTTTACCCATATCAAAAGCCTTTCAAACCATGTCCACGAAAGGCTTGTCGATCAAGGAAATGGCCACCACTTTCAATAGTACTTTATTAACCTTGTTGCCCGATGACATGTTTTTTGCCGCTGCTTTGGTCGAGATAAGCGCCTGTGGCACTCATTTCGATATATGGAATGGTGGCATGCCCACATTGCTGACTATCGATCGGTCGGGGGAAATAACGCATCGTTTTGGCTCACAACATATGGCCTTGGGCATTTTGACTGAAGACGAATTTAGTACTGATGTACAACGTTTCAAAGCAAAGATCGGCGATCGGTTAATTGGTTTTTCAGATGGCGTAGTTGAAATCACCAATCAACACAATGAAATGTTGTCTGAACAGCGGATAATCAATTGGCTCAGGCACCAGCCAAATATCACAGTGGATGAATTATTCGGTAAAATCTTTGCTTTTAGTGAAGGCCTTGAAGCAAACGATGATTTAACCTTTGTATCTTTCACAAGTCAGTCGTTGGAAACGCTGGAAAAATCCCAGCACACTTCCGGCATGCCCTTTGCGATTGACATAACACTCGACGCCACCTTCATGCAGACCGGTGACCCAATACTGGGTATTGTTGATATGGTATGCAGTCAAACGGGTATGCACGCCCTGCATTCACGTTTATTCACGGTATTAAGTGAGCTATATAACAATGCCTTGGATCACGGGGTGTTACAGCTGAATTCAGACTTAAAACACAGCGAACAAGGATTTGATCACTACTTCGCTACGCGCTCTGCCCAGCTAGTCGCGCTGGAAGAGACAATGATTAACTTTTCTATCCGTTTTACACCCCAGCAACGCCAGTTAAAGGTTATTGTCACTGATTCTGGTTCGGGCTTTGATTTTCAACGTCAACGTCAACGTCAACAGCATAATCATGATAACGACCAATATTTTGGGCGAGGGATAACCCTGGTGCGGGAATTGTGTGATGGCGTTGTATATTTGGAGAAAGGTAATTCGGTTGAAGTAACATTTATTATATGAGGACAGCAATGCAAGCCATTATTCGAAAAGCGCAAGTAGAAGATATAGCGGCCTTAGTCAGTTTTAATCAGT
Organism: Paraglaciecola sp. IT1134; assembly: GCF_058068185.1. NCBI lineage: Bacteria > Pseudomonadati > Pseudomonadota > Gammaproteobacteria > Alteromonadales > Alteromonadaceae > Paraglaciecola > Paraglaciecola sp. IT1134. The sequence goes on from NZ_CM176486.1 coordinate 1,892,533, forward strand.
TGATGGCCAAAGAAACAGAAGACAAACAACTCGATGCACAAGTATTGCAGCTGGGTGTCAGTGCTCTGGTCAACGATAGTAACAAGGGGTTTTATCTGGTGGCCCAGGTAGATCAGAAGGTGGTTGGCAGTTTGATGGTGACCAAGGAATGGAGTGATTGGCGCAATGCTGATTTTTGGTGGATCCAGAGTGTCTACATTATTCCCCAATATAGACGTAAAGGTCTATATAGCGGTCTGTATCACCATGTTAAGGAACTAGCTGAGCAATCGACAAAGGTTTGTGGTTATCGCTTGTACGTTGAAAACGATAACAGGGTTGCCCAACGTACCTACGAATCTTTAGGGATGCACCCGAGTCATTATCTCATGTACGAAAGCAAATAAGCACGTTTATTTTCGTGTAAGCCAGCAGAATAAGAGGCTTAGAGAACGTATCGGAAAGGGAGACAAGTTTAACTTTCCCTGAAAATTTCCAAGTAGCGTTAGGTCTTTTTACGAATAATTTGCCTAGGCAACTTGTATTAGGACGATTTGCCACTAAGTAATATAGAGCTTACCTTCAGGGCAAGCAGCAGACGGAGAAAATATGTTATCGAAGTTAATCACTTGGTTTGAGGATGTCACCGGACAGGTCGACGACCAACAACCTGCACACAAAGTTGAATTGGCAACGGCGGTATTGTTATATGAAATTATGCGCGCCGACGGTACGTTTGGGGATGAAGAAAAGCAGGTGTACCACAGGTTGCTGACGCAACACTTTGCCTTAGATGCGCAGGAGTTAACGACCCTGACATCATTGACTCAAGAGCAGGTCGAAAAGGCAACTGATTTTGCCCAGTTTACCCGAGTAATAAATGATGTGTGTGATGCCCAAGAAAAGCGCAAGATCCTAGATGGATTATGGCATGTGGCCTATGCTGATGACTCTCTGGACCCTGAAGAAGAGTACCTTATACGCAAGATAGCTGATTTATTGTATATTCCTCACAGCCAATTTATTCAAAGTAAACTGGCCGCCTCTTCCCAGCTATAAGACAATGAATCGTTAAAGGTGAGACGTCTGTCGCTAGATACAGACAGGTTGCATGCGGTGTCACACCTCAAAGGACCGGGGATCTGTCTGTTTTGTCAGCTATTCCCGGTTATCTGCGTACAGTTGTATTTTTATTGCGACACTATTTTCTAGCTCTCTCACTTTTGTTGCCCTATTTTACATTTAACTAATTGAAATATAAAGGGTTATAAAACATGGCGTAAAACTTGTTATAGCCCCAATAGTAATCGTATCTAATCCGACTGGTTCTTCGGATTAAAAACATGCATAGCGGTACGGTAAAAACTCTTGTGACGTTAAGTTAGATTATTATTGGTTGCGATGGCGTTTGCTTCTGATGGCACTGAGAGTTTTTTAGCGGCGTATTTACGCCGCTATGTTTTTGGCACGGATGCTAACCCACCTTTTATACAGGTTCTATTGGTTAATTATTTCAAACAGGTTTATAACAAAATAAATGAAAATACTCGCTTACTTCAAGGGTATATTATTGGTCGCCATGTCCGGTAATATAGGTTTGTTATCCGCCGCCCAGGCCTTTGACGACACTATGAGGCGTCTGGACCGCAACGCCGATGGCCAAATTTCGATTAAAGAAGCGGTGGCGGATCCAGTAGTGTTAGAATTGTTTAGCCGCATAGATACCGATGGTAATGGCATCATTAGTGCTGCTGAATTAGCCAACAGCAGACAACGGGGAGTAAGAGCGCGTACTAAGAGTTAATAATTGGGTGCGGATTTTTTACTGCTCACTAGGTGAGCTTTTGCTATCATACTGGCGACCTAGGAAAGATAAATATTGATAGGACTTCCAATGCAACTTGGATCGTTACGCCAACTGACCCTTGTTAGTTTTGCATTAGTGTTGGTGCCGCTTGCCGTGCTGTTATGGCACAGTCAAATTACCCTGCGTAAAACCGGAGAAATCGCCACCAACGAGGCGGAGTTTTCTGTCGCTATGGTCAGGGGGGTGAATAATCTTGAGAGTTTCGCCGTGGATATTGAACGTTTGTTACGCCAGTATCATGTGTTAGATAAAATCGAGTTGAAAACCCTGTCCGATAAATATATTGAACGCTTCAGCGAATCATTGACTTCACTATGCGATAAACTTGAACCTTCAATAGAATGTCGGGTGTTAAAGGAACGCCTGGCGTGGTTTATCCGTTACGATAGGCTGGGTGATCAGCTGTTATTGGATGCTCAACTAGCCGAGTTTCGCCGTTCGTTAGACGACTTGGGTGAAGGTGTGGATAATTTGCTCGACATGCGAATAAAGAAACGCCAGTCTTATGTTACTTCGGTTCAACAAACTCAAGCCTGGTTAACGGCACTGTTAGTCAGTATATCGCTGTTACTTATTATGATCGGCAGCCAGCTTATATTGCGTCCGGTTCGTAAGCTCGAGCGAGTTATTCAAGCTATTTCCCAACAGGATGATACCTTACCCGCAATATCCCGTTCTGGGCCTAAAGAGTTGATCTTGGTTGAACGCAAGCTACACCGTTTGGCTGATCGCCTGACTCAGCTTGAGCATTTACGTCATGCTTTGTTACGTCATGCTTCCCATGAACTGAAAACCCCATTAGCCAGTATTAAAGAAGGTTGTTCATTGTTAACTGAACAGGTAGTGGGCAGGCTAAATGAACAACAAAAAGAAGTGCTGTCATTGCTAAATAGTAGTACGGACAGGCTCAATACCCTGATCATGCAGTTGCTGGACTACAATTTACTGTTGCAACAAGCCAAACCCGATCTTCAATGGTTAAAAACCCAGCCACTATTTGATAGTTTTATAACTGATAATAGTTTGGTGTTACAACAACATAAACATCAACTTGAAACCACTATAGTATTAAAACAGGTTTATGCCGACGGCAATCTTTTCAGGCGTATACTGGATAATTTGCTGTCTAATGCCATTGCACATGGTAGCAAAGGTCGACCTATTAATATCAAGTTGTATCAGGAGAAGAACGTGCAAATATTGGATGTTGCTAACCGAGGGCCAAAAATATCACAAGAACAGCGTGCAATGTTGTTTGAACCTTTTAATCGAGGCAGTGGCAAGCGCAATGATCGCATCATAGGTTCCGGGCTGGGTTTGTCTATCGTGGCCGACTGTGCACGAATGATGGGCGGTAAAGTAGGAATAATAGATGTTGATTATGCCGACGTATGTTTCCGTGTCTCTATTCCGCTAAGTGAGAATAAAACATGAAAATTTTGAGCATAGGCCTGCTGCTTGTTGCGCTATCCGGCTGTCAATTAGTGGCTTCGCTCCCAGAACAAGAGCACAAAGCAGAGGAGGTAAATGTGACCGCCAATTCGTTTTGTCTATACCTGGATCCTCAGAGGGAAAATGAATATAACTGCCATTTAACCTATTGGCTGCGTTATTGGCTAGATGCCGATGACATGACGTGGGAACAGCGTAAAGCGGAGATAGATTTGTTGACTGACAGTGACCAGGACAATCTGCGCAAGATACTGCTGTGCCAAGGAAAGGACACGCCTTATCAGGATCGTTTGCGCTCACAGGTGTGGGCAGCCGACCTGATCAAAAAATTTGATGGGAGAATGCAGGAGATGTTAGCCGTGATGATTTATCAACCCAGCCAAGCCTTGCTGGAGTCGGAATCTGCCTTAGTGACGTTGAGTAAAATCAATGGCGCACAATCGACTCGTATTGAAGAACAGCAAGAATTGGTTGACCAGCAGCGCAGTCAAATAGAACAATTATTAAAAATCGAAGCGTCGATTATGGATAATACTAAAGGGGATCCTAAGTGAGTAAAACAGAAGCGTCTTTAAAGCCACAAATATTGCTCGTCGACGATGACGAGAGTTTATTGCGCTTGATGGCGATACGCTTGGAAGGTGAAGGATATAGTGTGCAAAGTGCCGAAGGCGGCAAAGATGCATTGCGTTTAATGAACACCCAGAATTTTGACGTAGTGCTCAGCGACCTCCGTATGCCTGGATTAGACGGCTTGAGCTTGTTTGAAGAGATCATGTCTTTGGGCAAGGATATTCCTGTGATCCTGATGACGGCACATGGCACTATTCAGGATGCGGTAGAAGCGACTCAACGTGGCGTATTTGGCTTTTTAACCAAACCAATTGATCATGTCGAGTTGCGAGATTTGTTGGACAAAGCAGTCAGCCAGAGCCAGGGCTCGCAATCTGGTGTCTGGCGTGAGCAAATTATCACCCGTTCCATGCAGATGGAACAACTACTCGACCAAGCACACAGGGTCGCGCAGCGCGATGTCAGCGTACTCGTAAGCGGCGCCAGCGGCACGGGCAAAGAACTGCTTGCCAGTGCTATCCACAAGGCTAGTAAACGGGCCAACAAGCCCTTTGTGGCAATTAACTGTGGTGCGTTGCCGGAAAACCTACTTGAGTCTGAACTATTCGGTCACGCCAAGGGCTCTTTTACCGGTGCGGTGAATGAACATCAGGGCCTGTTTCGTGAAGCGGACGGGGGCACCTTATTTCTCGATGAAATTGGTGATATGCCGACTCAGCTGCAGGTCAAGTTACTTAGGGCATTGCAGGAACAAGTGATCCGTCCTGTTGGCAGTACCAAGCAGATCCCGGTTGACGTGCGTATAATTTCTGCCACGCACAAAAACTTGTCTAATGAGATGGCTGAAGGCAATTTCCGCGAAGATCTATATTATCGTTTAAATGTGGTTAATTTGACTTTGCCCACCTTGCGTGAACGATCCGAAGATATTCCCTTGCTGGCTAGATATTTGTTAAAGAAAAGCGCGGAACGTCATGAGGTAAAAGTCAGTCGTTTCTCTGATGATGCCATGCAGTTGTTAACCACAGAGTTATGGCCAGGCAATGTTCGTCAGTTGGTCAATGTGGTGGAGCAATGTGTGGCATTAACCCAGACCTCGGTTATTGCCGTGCATCTGGTTGAACAAGCTTTGTCCAGTTCTGAGCAGAAATGGCCGACCCTGACTGAAGCTAGAGATGCGTTTGAACAAAGCTATTTACTTAAACTGCTGAAAATGACCGATGGAAATGTCACCCGAGCGGCGGAAATTGCCGGTCGTAACCGCACAGATTTGCATAAGTTAATGAAAAAACACAGCTTGCACTCCACTGATTTTAAACATGAATAGCGAGACGGCGGGCTGCGAAAAACAGGTACCCCAGGCATCAGAGTTTAAAACAAGCGCATAACTGCACGGGTATTAGGCCAGGGTAGCTTTATTACTACACATTTTTATTTACTGCCTTACAATACTGGGCATTGTTGACAGGGTAGCGGGAAATAAATGCGGGTAGCGCTTGGCATCGAATACGACGGATCCAGTTTTCACGGCTGGCAAATACAAAATGAAGTAGTGAGCGTACAGCAACACTTGGAGGAAGCATTAAGCCGGGTGGCGAATGAGCCCATTAAAGTGATATGTGCCGGTAGAACTGATGCTGGAGTACATGCGACCGGTCAAGTAGTTCATTTTGATACCCAATGCTATCGCCCAGACAGATCCTGGACCTTAGGTATCAACACTTATTTGCCTAAAACAGTTGCGGTGCGTTGGGTGAGGGCAGTGGACGAGGCGTTTCACGCCCGTTTCTCTGCGACTGCCAGGCGTTATCGCTATCTTATTTACAACAATAATTTCCGCAGTGGCATTTTACCCCAGGGGGTTACGCATGTTCACGGCCCTTTGGATCATGATTTAATGCACGAAGCTGCTCAACACCTCGTGGGAAAACACGATTTCAGTTCCTTTCGGGCGGTTGGTTGTCAGGCCAAGACTGCCATCCGTACTTTGTCGCATATCCGTGTTATACGCATGGGCGATTACATCATGATAGATGTGCAGGCCAATGCATTTTTGCACCACATGGTGCGTAATATTACTGGCACGTTACTGACTATAGGTCGAAAAGAGAAGCCGACAGATTGGACGGCACAACTACTCGAAACAAAAGATCGTACCCAAGCGGGAGCCAAAGCGAAACCAAATGGATTATATTTGGTTCATGTTCGCTACCCGGCCCAATTCGATATTCCTATTTTGAATATGGGGCCGCTATTTTTAGCTGACGACTTCTAAGACCAGTTTTGCTTTCGTAACTTTTGCGAACTGTGTTTTAATACCGAACATGCGAACAAATTAATAAGGCACTGTTATCGTTTATTATGCCAATCAATGATAACAGCGCCAGACAAGGTTGATGAAATGAGCTGGATTGAAAAAATATTACCGCGTACCAAGTCACCTACTAAAAGTAATGTGCCAGAAGGGATTTGGACTAAATGTACTAAATGTGATGCGGTATTGTATAAAACCGAGTTGGAAAAGCAGCTCGGGGTGTGCCCCAAGTGTGAGCATCATATGCGCATATCTGCCAGAGTCAGAATTAACCAATTTTTAGATCAAAATGATCGGATTGAGTTAGGGGCTGAACTGGAGCCAAAAGACATACTCAAATTCAAAGATTCCAAAAAATATAAAGATCGGCTCTTGGCGGCGCAAAAAGCTACCAAGGAAAAGGATGCACTAGTCGCTATGCAAGGTAAACTTAAAGGCATGCCTGTTGCGGTTGTGGCCTTTGAATTTGCTTTTATGGGGGGCTCAATGGCGTCGGTAGTCGGAGCACGGTTTGTCAAAGCTGTAGAGGCCTGTCTGGAACACAATATGCCGCTTATTTGCTTCTCGACCAGTGGTGGTGCCCGCATGCAAGAGGCCTTATTGTCGCTGATGCAAATGGCTAAAACCAGCGCCGCCTTGGCCAAGATGAGTGAAAAAGGCTTACCTTATATCTCGGTAATGACCGATCCGACTATGGGCGGCGTGTCAGCCAGTTTGGCGATGTTGGGGGATGTTAATGTGGCAGAACCTAAAGCGTTAATTGGTTTTGCTGGCCCACGGGTGATTGAGCAAACCGTGCGAGAGACCTTACCTGAGGGCTTTCAGCGCAGCGAGTTTTTGCTTGAAAAAGGGGCGATAGACATGATTGTTGATCGCCGGGATATGCGTGATAAAATATTCGGCATCTTATCAAAGCTACATCATCAGCATCATTAGTTAATCATTTCAATGACATCTTTGCATAGTTCACCGGCCTCAGCCCCAGAGGCCCGTACTTTAGCCGATTGGCTTGAGCATCTAAGTGTGCTTCATCCCAAAAATATTGAACTGGGTTTAGAGCGCGTGGCCCTCGTCTATCAACAGCTTCAGCTGGATTTTTCTGCCACTACCGTGGTGACCGTTGCCGGTACTAATGGCAAGGGGACAACCTGCGTGATGCTAGAACAAGCCTGTCTATTCGCTGGAAAAAGTGTGGCCGTGTACAGTTCTCCGCATTTGCTCGATTACCGGGAAAGAGTCAGAGTGAACGCCACCATGCTGGATGAAGCGGCACATTGTCGGGCGTTTGCGAAAGTCGAGCAGGCAAGGGGAGAGGTAGCCTTGACCTATTTCGAGTTTGGGACCTTGGCGGCGTTGCAACTCATGCATGACGCCAGAGCCGATGTGCTGTTGTTAGAAGTGGGACTAGGTGGCAGACTGGATGCGGTGAATGTGCTCGACCCGGATATTGCGGTGATCACCAGCATTGATTTAGATCACCAGGATTGGCTGGGAACCACTAAAGAACAGATTGCCCGGGAAAAAGCCGGTATCCTCAGAAAAAAAGGGGTGGCGGTTATTGGTGAGCCCGAACCTTTGCAAGCTTTGATTGAGGCGGTAGATGAACTACAGGTGCAGGCGAGCTGGCAAGGCAAGGATTTTCATTTTAGCCTTACCCAACGCGGGTTCGACTGGTCCAATGGCGTTATTCAATTGATTAACTTGCCTCTTCCTCACATACCTTTGCAAAATGTTTCTACCGCTTTACAAGTCATTCAATTGCTGAAATTGGAGCTTGATCCACAAAAGCTGGTCCAGGTGTTAGCACACAGTCATTTGCCCGGCCGGCTACAGTTGTTACAACGTGCACCTGATGTGCTGCTGGATGTGGCGCATAATCCCCATGCCACCCGATATTTACTCAGTCAACTTGCCTCCCGCAACTTTCGCGATATATACCTGGTAACCGGGATGTTAAAAGATAAAGACATTGCCTCAACCCTTGAACCCTTTTACACGCTAAATGCCACCTGGCTGCTTGGTTCGTTAGATGTGCCCCGTGGCGCCAGCTCCGGAGAGCTTAAAATAGTATTAGCCCAGGGGCAAAAGGTGCTAGAATTTGCCACTATTAGCCAAGCTTATCGACATGCCTTAGACACAGCCGGCAAGCAAGATCTAATCGTCGTATTCGGTTCTTTTTTCACTGTTTCCGAAGTTCTTAAGTTAACTCAAGCGTCAAGGATAAAGTAGAGTGACATCTGCGCTGCAAAATAGATTAATGGGTACCGTCATCATAGTAGCAATCGCGGTTATATTTTTACCGGATTTACTAAATGGCAAAAAACAATCAAATAAAGACTTGTTTGTGGAATTGCCTGCGCGCCCTGCGGTAAAAACGGTTCAGCGTCCTGCGTCTTTTTCAACCCAGGAAGTAAAGGCTGCCGCATCCCGCAATATCGAAATTGTTAACGAAACTGCCTTGGATGAGCCTCCGGTCAAAAGCCAGACCCAAGAGACTCAAAACCCAGAAAATTCTGCCCCGGTAACCGAGAAAGTCCCCCGGACGAACAGCCTGGAGCAGGGCACTGTGGTAGAAAATGATCAACAGCGTCTGTTGGCTGGAGCTGGATGGGTAGTGCAGCTTGGTACGTTTCGCCACCAGAAGAACGTTAAAGAGTTACTGGCCAAATTAGAAGCAGGCGGATATCGAGCCTTTAGCCGCCCGGTAAAGACGAGTTCTGGCATCTTGACCAAAGTATTTGTTGGCCCTGATTTACAGAAAAAGCGACTTGAGAAAGCATTAGAACATTTAAAGGAATTAACCAGTCTGCAGGGAAGAGTCACCCCCTTTACCGTGCAATAAGGCCCTTGGTTTTTAGACTGAAATTAGCATGATTTTCGAGCTGGATTTTGATAAGATGCGCGCGAAATTATCCCATGACGTAATATCGCTATTTATGATCACGTTATGCCCCATCAGTGGATTTAAACGAAATTTATGAACTGGATAGACTACGCTATTGTTGGCGTGATATTGCTTTCCTCCATTATCAGCTTGATCCGTGGCTTCGTGAAAGAGGCTATTTCCCTGGCAATTTGGTTTAGTGCTTTTTTCATTGCCAGTCACTTTTATGCCGACTTGGCGACGTTTCTTACTAGTATAGACGATCAGACGATCCGCAACGGTGTGGCGATAGCAATCTTGTTTGTGATCACCCTTATTCTTGGTGGATTACTCAATTATTTAATTGGGCAACTGGTGCAATATACCGGTTTGTCAGGCACAGACCGCGCCTTAGGGGCGGTTTTCGGTGTATTACGCGGGGTACTTATCGTCAGCGCGATGTTATTTTTTCTCGACACTTTCACACCCATGGCCGGTGCTGACTGGTGGCGAACATCAATGCTTATTCCCGAATTTAGTTTAGTTATCGAGTGGTTCTTCCAATATTTGCAAGGCAACTCAAGCTTTATCAAACCCGTCTAAAAAGGTAATTCTTATGTGTGGTATCGTCGGAATCGTTGGTAAAAGTCCAGTTAATCAAGCGTTGTATGACGCCTTGACCGTGCTGCAACACAGGGGGCAGGACGCCGCAGGTATCGTCACTATAGATGATGGGGTCTTTCATCTACGTAAAGACAATGGCTTGGTCCGTGACGTGTTTCATACACGGCACATGAAACGCCTGACCGGACAATTTGGCATTGGCCATGTGCGCTACCCCACGGCCGGTAGTTCCAGCTCAGCCGAGGCGCAACCCTTTTATGTCAATTCCCCCTTTGGTATCGCTTTTGCTCATAACGGCAATATAACTAATGCCCATGAATTAAAAGATGACGTATTTCGTATTGCCAAGCGACATATCAATACCACCTCAGATTCCGAATTATTATTGAACATTATTGCCCATGAATTACTTGGCTGCGAGGGTTTGACGCTTACCCCGGCAGAAGTATTTAAGGCGGTCAGTACGGTGCACCAAAAAGTGCGCGGTGCCTATGCTGTTGTGGCAGCAATCATCGGCAACGGCATGCTGGCCTTTCGAGATCCCTTTGGCATCCGCCCCTTAGCCTTAGGTAAACGCAAAACCGAGTTTGGTGACGAATATATGGTCGCCTCGGAAAGTGTGGCGTTGGATGCGGTGGGATTTACTTTTATACGTGATGTGGCGCCAGGTGAGGCGATTTATGTCACACAAAGCGGTGTACTACATACTCACCAATGTGCACACAACCCAATCAATGCGCCTTGTATTTTCGAGTTTGTGTATTTTGCACGCCCTGATTCATTTATTGACGGTATTTCCGTGTACGCATCTCGCGTGAATATGGGGCGAAAACTTGGTAGAAAAATAGCCCAAGAATGGGCTGATGTGGACATAGACGTGGTGATCCCTATTCCGGAAACATCAACGGATGTGGCCTTGCAAATTGCCATTGAGCTGGATTTGCCCTATCGTCAAGGTTTTGTTAAAAATCGCTATATAGGCCGTACCTTTATTATGCCCGGTCAAACCCTGAGGCGTAAATCTGTGCGGCGCAAGCTCAATGCCATTCCCTCAGAATTTAACGGCAAGAGTGTGCTGCTGGTGGATGATTCTATCGTTCGTGGTACCACCTCCGAACAAATCATCGAGATGGCGCGTGAATCCGGTGCCAAGAAAGTTTACTTTGCCTCTGCCGCGCCAGAAATCCGCTTTCCCAATGTTTATGGTATCGATATGCCGTCGGTTAATGAGTTGATTGCCTATGGCCGGGAAATTGAAGAAATCAGTGATCTTATTCGCGCAGATGGTCTTATCTTTCAGGACATTAGCGATCTGGTTGAGGCCGTATCCGAGCTTAACCCCGAGATTAGCCGTTTTGAAACCTCGGTATTTGATGGTAATTATATTACTGGTGATATTGATCAGAGCTACTTGGAACGAATAGACAGATTACGTAACGAAGGGGCGAAAAATGCTGGCATTCAAACCGAGCTAAGCAACCTTGAAATGCACAACATGGATGAGGACTAACGGTTTATTAAAGCATTAAAAAAGCGCTGATATTGTCAGCGCTTTTTTATTACGCGCTATCCCTGCGCTCCACCTACGGCCGTCCTTCGGACGTTCAAATAGGCTCCCGACTTATTTGTATTGCGCGCTATCCCTGCGCTCCACCTGCGGCCGTCCTTCGGACGTTCAAATAGGCTCCCGACTTATTTGTATTGCGCGCTATCCCTGCGCTCCACCTTAAGGCCGTCCTCTGGACGTTCTAATAGACTCCCGGCCTATTAGTATGAGTAAATTTAAACGTTAACCGCTAAATACCGGGCCCATGCCCATGCTCCACAAAATTACCGACGCTGCCATCAGGATAGTTAACAGCACCAAGCCACAGGTCACGACCGAGCTGGCATAGATAAAGCCTTTTTCTGCCGGTATGTGCATCATAATAGGCGTGCCTGCATAAAGCAGGTAAATAGAGTAGGTCAGACCAACCAGACCTATTAGCATCACAAACCACAGCACAGGATAAAAAGCAGCTACAGCTACCATAAATAAGGGCGTCGCAGTATAAGCAGCAAGTTCCAGTGATTGGGTGTAAGTAGGCTGTGAATCAAATGCTTTGGCCAGTTCGTGGATCAGTACCGCTAAAGCCAGTACCCCGATAACTAAACCGAAATACATGCCGATGCTCATTAACATAGCACTTTGTTGGGTCAGTTTAATGACATCTCCCACACCTATGCTCCAGCCGAGATGGGCGGCAGAATAAAATGCCATAACGGCAGGAATTAATGCAATCAGTGCGATGTGGCTCAGACTATAAAAAAAGCTTTCGTGGCGGTTATCAATACTTTTCCATTCTTCCTTGGGGTGGGCATATAAGCCCCATAGATGGTTCAAAATCATATTCTGCTCGCTCTTGGCTTTTTGGTAACAGGGATGTTACAAGTATTTAACATTATTTTGTTTGACCTCGTCTATTTAATCAACACATTTATGGCTTTTTATGCGGAAAACTCGCGCTAGAGTGCCCATTTCCTTAGTTATTATGTAAGTTACAGGCATGTTAGCTCAGGCTAAACCGATCTTGTTATACGTATTGCCTGGGGCTGGCAGGATTGGTCTACCCCCATCAGCTCGACAAATCATCGACTGTTGACATTCCGGTCAAGGGGGACAATGCGATTGGACAGTATTTACAAGTGGGTGCATGACGGCAAGCCCGACAACTTTACCAACCTACTTATCGATCATGCTAGCTGTAAGCTGACGCGCGCAACCCAGCAAAAATTAGATTAGCTTATCTGAGCCAACATTAAGTAAATTTTCTAGAATATTGAATTCGCCCAAAACGAACTGGTGATCTCTATAGGTGCAAGCGGTCTATTGCGGTGCATTTAATCTTGTGCAAACCAAATTGATACTCGTCAAATAATATTTATTCTATTGATTTGTAAGTGAAAAATAAAAAATAAAAAGTTGGCTAAGATAATGCAGTATCCAACCTGTCCGTACCCTTAGCTGTCGCGGATCTACAATTTGAAATAGTGAACTAGGGTTCCGACGATGTAAAAAGTCGTGTCTGGACCGAGAGCTCACGACCTTAGTTAATGACTATTAGTATAGGGTTACACGGCGGGATAAAAGCCCGGGAGATTTGATTGGCGTTGCCAGGGGTACTCTCCGTGTAAACCTAAAAATATGAGATCATTAAACTATGTCTATAACATTCAAACGTTCTGCTTTTAACTCTGTACTGTTAGGCTTATCGCTGGTTTTCGCCGCCCATGCAAACGCAGAATTCGATGCTAGCGTAACACTAGCAACCGATTATCGTTTATATGGTGTTTCACAAACTTTGCAAGATCCGACTCTTCAATTTACCGGGGTGTACATCGATGGATCAGGTTTTTCTGCCGGTACTTTTTTATCAAACGTTGATTTTGTTGAAGATTCAGATCCTGGTGATTTAGATGCATCGATTGAGATGGATTTATTCGTTGGCTATGAAAAAGAAGTGACCACTGGTCATATGTTATCTGCAACTTTAATCCGCTATATCTACCCGGGTACTGAAGTCGATTTGGATTACAACGAACTGATCATTAGCTACGGATTTGCATATGGTGCGCTAACCGTTGGCTATTCAAATGATGCATTTGCTGCTGATGAAATGGGCATTCGCTACGAATACAGTCATGGTTTTGATATCAATGATGAGTTTAGCGTTGGTTTTATGGTCGGTCATTACGACTTAGGCGATGTCTTTGGTGATAGCTATAACTATTACGACGTGGGTGTCACATACACTTACGAGTCTTTTGCTTTTACTTTGTCTTACAATGATTCCTCCAGCGCAGGTGAAGAATTGTTTGGCCCAGCGGCAGATGCGGCAGTAGTCGGCGCAGTGAGTTATAGCTTTTAAGCGAGTGGTTGACACGTCATGTACATGTTAATAAGAAGCGCCATACAGGCGCTTCCTTACTATTTTTGTCGTAATTAATTACTTAAACTCTGCTGATAATTTCGCCATCCTCCAAGCGAGGTAATGTCTGTTGCACCTTGCAAACCATAGGGCTCGCAAATAAAACCACTGACCATCCGGCCATCCTCGAGCTGCACCTTCCCTATGCCCAGAGGAGAAGGAATATCAGCCACAAAACTACCGAATTCGCTGGATGGTATTTGCCAAATTTCTACTTCAATATGTGCGCCCCTTTGGTGATCAGCGACTAAACCAGGTTTACCTTGCGCTGTACCCGATAGGGCGTAAAGACGGTAAATAGCTGCGGTGCGAGTGGTGTGTTTCAATTTAGCTCCGCGCTCAGTTAGTTGCCAGTTTAGCGGCATTGCGCTTAAATGGGCGCCACATACCAGCACCTCGATTGTGTCAGTTTGCTTGACTATTTTTTGGCTAGCTAGCTCACCAGGTTGTAGGATAGGTTTTATTCGTTCTGCGATGGATAACAACGCCCTGTCAGTAAAAGCATTGCTGGCCAGCGTGATACCAAAAGGTAAACCAGCTTCGGTTTTACTAGTGGGTACAGCGAGTGCGGCCATGTCTAACAAATTCATAAAATTGGTGTAATAACCCAATTGACTATTGTATTCGATCGGTTTTTCCAGCATCTCGGCAACGGTGAATAAACGGCCAGCAGTAGGGGTGAGTAAGCAATCAATTTTACATAGTTGCTGATCACACTTTTGCTTTAATGCCGCCAAACGGTATTGCGCCTTGAACAACTCTGTAGCGCGAGGAGCTTGACCTTGACTGACAATATCTTTCACCACGGGATGCATCGCATCTGGATAATTAATTAATATAGATTCGGTGGCAATATACCTTTCTGACACCCAAGGTCCTTCGTATAATAAAAGTGCCGCTTCATTAAAGGGGGCATAATCAATTTCAACCAGCTCAACATCTGATCCTGCCAAGCGGGTAATACACTGTTGATAGGCCCGTTTATATTGTTCATCGCCGAAAAAACGCAATTGCTGTTCCGGAATAAGGCCAATAGTGAGCGGACCTTGGCGCCGACCAAAATAACGACTGCTATTGGAAAATGTATTGGTTCGGCTAAAGGGATCTGCTTCATCAAAGCCTTCAGCGCAGGCCAAAACTGTATTGGCATCTGTGCCCGTTTTTGTGAAAATACTAGCCGTATCCAGACTTTTACAGGCAGGCACCACACCGGCCGCCGACAACAATCCGCAGGTCGGTTTTAAACCTACTAGATGGTTAAATGCTGCGGGCACACGGCCCGAACCGGCCGTATCTGTACCCAAGCTAAAGCTGGCTAGACCCAGCGCTACGGCTACCGCCGAGCCAGAGCTTGAACCACCACTGATGTATTTCGCATCAACACTGTTTCCGCAGGCTCCCCAGGCAGAGCGCGTGCCGTTGAGTCCGGTGGCGAATTGGTCTAAATTGGTTTTACCCACAGGCACAGCACCGGCATCGATCAGTTTTTGCACGATAGTTGCCGAGGTTTCGGCGACATAAGAGAAGGGTTCACATCCTGCAGTGGTGCGAATACCGGCTAAATCAATATTGTCTTTGATGGCAAAGGGAATGCCCCACAATGGGTAATTAGCGGGATCCATCGTTGCCAATCTGGCAAAATAGGGCTGTAATTGCTCAGAACTTAAGCGGTAGATCCAGATATTCAAATGTTTATGTTGTTCTGCCTGTTGGGCAATTTGCCTAAAAACCGCTTCAGGGGTTAATTCACCCTGCAGGTATGCTTGGCGCAGTGTACTAATTTCCATATTCGGGGGGATATTTGAGGATATATTCATTGTTATTTCTCTATCACAAATAAAGCTTGGCCTTGCTGGATTCGCTGGCCGTCTTTTAACAATATATGGGTGACAGTGCCAGTGCAGGGAGCCGATACTGGAATTTCCATTTTCATCGATTCCAAAATAGCCAGTGCCTGACCTTTTTCGACTTTTTGCCCAAGACTAATGTCGGTTTGCCATAAACTTCCCGCTACAGGACTTTCGATTACCTGGCTATCGTCTGGCCACTTTAGAGTGGTTTCCACATGTAAATCTTCAGGGGGGGCGAAGTTAAACTGTCCAGTGGCATGCCATTGAGCCAATTCATCGGCAAAAGCTTGATCTCTAGCACAGATAAACTCATCAATAGACTCAGCATTGTCCTGTTTAAACTGTATATACTTACTCAGGCTAAATTCCGTTTGTTCTATTTTTAACGGGTATTGACCTTTGGGAAAGTCGTTGCGTATGACTTCAAGTTCGTCATGGCTAACTTCGTAAAAGTGCACCTGATCAAAAAACCGTAATAACCAGGGTTGATTAAACTCTTTGGTTTTTTGGTAACGGTTCCACATTTGCAAAGTTCGACCCACAAACTGATAACCACCTGGGCCTTCCATGCCGTATACACACATGTAAGCACCGCCTATACCCACTGAATTTTCAGCGGTCCAGGTGCGTGCGGGATTATATTTTGTGGTAACCAGTCTATGCCGGGGATCAACCGGAACCGCCACGGGCGCACCCAAATACACATCTCCCAATCCCATCACTAAATACGAAGCATCAAATACAATTTTTTTCACTGCAGCTATATTTTCTAATCCATTGGTACGGCGA
The DNA here is from genome assembly GCF_058068185.1 of Paraglaciecola sp. IT1134. Lineage (NCBI taxonomy): Bacteria > Pseudomonadati > Pseudomonadota > Gammaproteobacteria > Alteromonadales > Alteromonadaceae > Paraglaciecola > Paraglaciecola sp. IT1134. The sequence continues at coordinate 1,908,812 of NZ_CM176486.1, forward strand.
ATAAACTCAAGGTTGGAGGGGCACCAAGGGGCGTTTTCGCGCACTGATTTGGTATATTTCTCGATCGCTTGGTGACACACTTCATCGTCCCAGGACAAGGGAATATGTACGATGCGAGAGGGCACGGTTAATTGGTTTAATTCCTTGTTGAGCTGTTTTTCAGCGACGATCAGATGGGTAATAATTTGCCAGTGATCCAATTGATTTGAGTCAAAATGAATTTGTAACGAACGAATGCCTGGAGTGAGTTCTCTTAATCCGGGTAGTGGATGTAGTTGCAACCAATTTAACAAGGCATGTACCCGAAAACGCAGGGCTAAATCCAGTTTAAGCTCGCCGTACTCCACCAACAAAAATTGGTCGCCGGCAGCACGATAAACAATGTCATCGCCAAAGTCGCATGCGGCCAGGGTTTGTAAAATTGGGCTGGTGATTTCGCTGCTATGCCAGTCAAGCGTGCTAGCAACCAGAGTTTTAAGACTCTGTTGTTGCGCCAGGTCCAATTTATGGGCCATGTCTAAGTCGACATTGATAAAGCGAATGGTATCGCCTGCCTTAAGCTGGCCTAACTTCCAAAGATCAGCTTTGATAACGGTAGCAGGGCAAACAAACCCACCTAATGATGGTCCGTCTGGACCAAGGATCACCGGCATATCACCGGTAAAATCAATGGTGCCAAAGGCATAGGCGTTATCATGAATATTCGATGGGTGCAGGCCAGCTTCTCCACCAGTTTTCCGTGCCCATTGAGGTTTAGGGCCATTTAATCTGACCCCGGTGCGGCTAGAATTGTAATGCACTTGCCAATCAACGCCAAAAAAACTCTTGATATCTTCTGCGGTAAAAAAGTCGGGGGCACCATGGGGGCCGTAAATCACCCGGACCTGCCACTGATTGGAGATGGCAGGAAGTAGCTCGGGGGAAATCTCTTGTTGTGCTTCGATAACAGGGAAATCTGTATCAGCAGCCAGCATTAACGCGTCTCCAGTGCGCAAGGCTCTGCCGTTGTGACCACCAAACTGACCTAAAGTGAAGGTGGCTCGCGAACCCAGATATTCAGGACATTGCACGCCCCCCTGAATGCATAGGTATGCTCTGGCACCTGCTTGGATGATCTTGCCAATACTCAAGGTTTGTCCAGCTGCAATGGGGATCACTTGCCATTGCAAAATAGCGATACCGTCTAGTTTGACATGCACAGGTGCGCCGCCCAGCACGATAAAGGTTTTGCAGCTAAACAGAAGATCAGGGCCATCTAAGGTTATTTCCAAACCTGCGGCGTTATCTTCGTTACCCAATAACCGGTTTGCTAAGGCAAATGAGTAACTGTCAAACGGCCCCGATGGTGGAACGCCTACATCCCAATAACCCTGTCGACCAGGTAAATCTTGCACCGTGGTCATGGTGCCGCCTTTTTTAACGTCAATACGTTTAGGACAAAAACGGAAATCGTTTAAATAACGGGTAGTGATTTTTCCATCCCGTAATTTACTATCGCGACACAGTGCAAGCAAGTAACTAAGATTGGTTTGGTTGCCGTACAAGTGGGTGTTTAACAACGCCTTTTCAAGATGAGCAAGGGCAGCATTTCGATCAGTTCCGTAGCTGATCAGTTTGGCTAACATGGGGTCAAAATAGCTAGCAACTTCGATCCCGGGAATAAGCCAGTGTTCAACACGAATATGTTTAGCTATGGGGAATTCAACCTGAGTGAATATGCCAGGACAGGGAGTAAAGTTTAAATACGGATCTTCTGCATATATTCGTACCTGAATAGCGTGGCCTTTTGGGCTCAGTGTTTTACCAAGTTTTGGCAGGTCACCTAAGGTCCCAGCCGCTTGTTTTACCATCCACTCGACCAGGTCGACTTGATACACTTCTTCGGTTACGCCATGTTCTACCTGCAGTCGTGTATTAACTTCCAGAAAATAGAAGGCTTGTGTTTGAACATCTAGAATAAATTCAACTGTGCCGGCATTTCTGTAACCTACAGATGAAAGTAAAGCTTCGGCGGTTTTATGTAATTGTTGGCGAATATTCTGGTTTAAATTAGGTGCAGGACACTCTTCTAACACTTTTTGGTTACGTCTTTGACTCGAGCAGTCACGTTCGCCCAAGGATATAACCTGGCCAGTGCCATCGCCAAAGGCCTGCACTTCAATGTGTCTAGCCTGTCCAATATATTTTTCTAAAAAAACGCCGTCGTCGGAAAAATTACTTTGTCCCAGACGTTTAACCGAATCAAAGGATTGGGTTAATTCTTCTACATCGTGACAAAGCTGCATGCCAATGCCACCGCCGCCCGCTGTGCTTTTTAACATCACGGGATAGCCAATTATCTCTGCTTGCTGAGAGGCGTCGTTTACGCATCCCAATAAGCCAGTGCCAGGTAACAAGGGCACATTCGCCGCTTGGGCTATTTCACGTGCACTGTGTTTTAAACCGAAGTCCAGCATCTGCGCTGGGGTAGGGCCAATAAATACAATATTTTCCCGTTCGCAACGTCTTACAAAATCGGGGTTTTCACTCAGAAAACCATAACCTGGATGAATGGCATCAACATCATTTTTCCTGGCTATATCAATTATTTTGTCCATATCAAGGTAGGTGCTGGTTGCTGTTCCGTCACCCAAGCAAAATGCCTGGTCAGCCATAGACACGTGCAAGCTGTCTGCATCAACAGTGGCATAAACAGCGACACTTTGGATTTGCATTTTTCTCAACGTGCGCATTATGCGGGTAGCAATCGATCCTCGATTGGCAATAAGTACTTTTTTAAACATTATAAAATCCTGAAAAATGACCATTCTGGTTGGATAAATTAAGGAGCTCAGGTGACGTAAAAAAACACAGTGGGCGCACGACTTGTGTCTTTGATAAGTCAGTTATCCCATATCAATAATTCCACCGGTGTAGGGTTGTAGCCGTTGCATGGATTGTTCAACTGTGGACAATTGGATATCAATACCACTACATCCATTAATGCCGTAAATTCAACATATTTTCCAGACCCTGAGATGCCGTCTTCAAAGGTTAATCCACCTTCTTCTGTAACCGGAACATTCATAAAAAAGTTAATGTTGTGACTGATGTCCCTTTTGCTTATCCCATATTCGGGATGTTCGGCAATGGCCAACATCCAACTGTCTCGACAGGCATGCATGCAGCGTTTATCAAGGCTATAGCGCACAGTATTACTTTCTGTGGCACAGGCACCTCCAAGGGTGTCGTGACGACCACACGTATCGGCCACTATCTCAAGCATAGGTCGATTGCGATTTGACATTAGCGTCGAGCCCGTAGTCAGATAAACATTCTGCTGCGCGCGGATAGTGTCAGTGGCACTATAGCGTTGGGCGGGATCTGCTTGAGAAAAAAACAATGTATCAGCGGCTTGATTGCCCTCTAAGTCCAAGATACGCATAGTTTGGCCTTGTAATAGTGCACCAATGTAATAATCACCGGCATGCACTACTGTTTTTGTCATGGCTTGTTCGCTGAGTTTGGCGCTTTGAATTAATTGCATGGGTTTAGGCATGTTATTCTCCCAGTTGTTAAAGCAAATAAAGTGCATTGTTAGTAAAGCCACGTTGATTTTCATCACAGTGATTCAAGCACTTGTCATCAGCGGCAATCGGCGCACTTTTGCTTAACGTTATTTCCACGGGATTGCGTGGGTATACATCACTTGTGTTTAATGGGTGGGGGCAGGTGTGCAGCACCACGAGGGTATCCATCTCAAAACGTAAGGTAAGCTGGTCTCCCTCCTTGCTGTGGTCTGGATGAAATTGCATCCGGCCGACATTATCAACTGAAACCTTGCTAAACCAGTTAATGTTGGCTGCTATGTCTGCTTCCCCAAGGCCATATTTCGCCAATTCCACTAAAAAGGCATCATTGCCATTTTGATGCCACCGATTGCGGTGAGTTTGGTAGTCTCTTTTCCCCCATTTTTTGCTTACTAACGCCGCATCACTGTTGCCACACACCGTTTCATGCCAACCCAATGAATCTTCAATTACAGAGGCGAAAATTCGCCCCATGTCAGAGTAAAGACAATTGCTCGAAGTAAGTTTGAATGTGTGTTGGCATTTCAAGGTATCTGGCGCGTTATAGCGTTCTAACAGATTTTGCGGGTTGTAAAACAGCATACCCACATTAGCGCCGCCACAGATATCCGTTAAACGCATATTGGTGCCACGACGTACCTGCAAAGACCAATGACCAGCACCGTCTATGGTGGTGCTATAGTTAATTAATGGATCCATAAATATTTTATTCCTGAGGTAAAACAGACTTAGTCATATTCAGGCTATTTTTTATATCCTGATATGCTTTGTTCTCGGACTGACCAATGGGTAAATCAAAGGTGATGTTAGCGCCAAAGGCGTTGGGTGCAGTGGGATCACGCCGCACTTTATCTAAGACCCAAAGTCGTGTACCCAAGTAAAAACCTTCTTTAAGATCATGGGTGACCATGAAAACGGTAAGATTGTGAGCTTTCCATAGTGACAACACCAATTCATGCATTTCAGCGCGAATGCCGGGGTCCAACGCACCAAATGGTTCATCCAGCAGCAAAATACGAGGGTTACCAAGCAAGGTTTGTGCGATCGCCAAACGCTGACGCATTCCACCCGACAACTCATGTGGATAGCGATTGAGAACGTGTTTTAAGCCCACTTGTTCGAGCATTGCTTGCGCTTCCAGTAACGCCTTGCGTTTTTTTGCTCCAAATAGGTAACCGGTTATTCCACTTTGTTGAAATCCTCGTGTTGCCAACACATTCTCCAGTACGGTCATATGCGGGAATACTGAGTATTGTTGAAACACTATACCCCTGTCTGCATTGGGCTGGTCGGGTATAGCTTGACCGTCCAGCAGCAATTCACCTTTGCTCGTTGTCGCTGTGCCCAGTAACATATTTAACAAGGTGCTTTTGCCGCAACCAGATGTGCCAACCATAGTGACAAATTCACCCTTGTTCACCTTAAAATTTAAGCGTTCTAAAATGATGTCATTGCCGAAGGATTTCCAGATGTTGCGTGCTTCAATCATGTTTCCCCCCATCGTCAAACCAGGGGAATAGCGTTTGATTCAACTTGATTAACAGCCAGTCAATGATAAATGCCAACAGCGTGATCCAGGCGACATACGGTAAAATTAAATCCATTGATAGATATCGTCTTACTAAAAAAATCCGGTAACCTAAGCCGTCAGTTGACGCTATAGCCTCTGCAGCAATCAAAAACAACCAGGCCGCGCCCATTGCCATACGTAAGGCGTTGAGTAGCTGAGGCAGTAGTTGTGGCAAAAATACTCGGATAATAATTTGCATACTATTAGCCCCAAGAGTCAGTGCTTTTACCAGTTGCTGCTTGGGTATTTCTTGGGCCCTGCGGTTTATATCTCTGGCTATCATAGGAGCAATGCCGATGGTTATTAGCGCGACTTTAGACACTTCCCCTAAGCCCATTACAATGAATAATATGGGCAACAACGCAAGGGGAGGCACGAGGGATATCACTGTAATGAGTGGGGCAAAGGCTGAGTTAAACAATGGCAATGCACCGGTTAATATGCCCAGCAGTAGTCCAATGCTTGCAGCAATGAGTACACCCAATCCTAAGCGCTGCAAACTGCTTGCCGTATCTGTCCATAGAATATATTCACCGGTTCGCTTACTCGGCTCCATTGCCACACGATGAATTGTGTCGCCCATAGTAGAAAAACTCGGTAGCAGCTTGTCATTGGGGTTTTCTGCTAAACGGCCATTAGAACTGGCCATATACAGCAGAACCAGCAAAATAAAGGGCAACAAACCTAGAAACAAATTGGCCGATGCTGCAGGTTCATAGGTTGTCAGTCTTTTCAATTCATTTTCCCCTTATGTATACTAATGTGCGTAAACGACGAAATATATTTGATTACAGTTTGCCGTCAGTCGCCATTTGCATATAGGTAGGGTCAAAACGCAGCTTGATGTTACCTTTGTCACCAAAAATACCAGCAGGGGTTTGGATACCGATAAAGCCAGCACTTGGGGCTCCTTCACCTAATAAACCATGCTTAAAAGAGAATTCGGCAACGGATTTCATGGTAGTGATTAGCTTTTTACTATTTACCAGTTCAAGGGCTTGGTCGGGGGTATAGAACATCTCGGTACTGGCAAGTTGCTCATCGTAGCCTTTTAGATCAGTTCCCGAAGCGAGACCCATATAAGTGCGAGTAGCAATAGATTCAGGACTGTTTGATTGCATATTCTCCATGATTTCATACCATGCACCTACCAAAGCTTTACCGAGTTTAGGGTTGGCTTTTAAGGTGTCAGTATTAACCATTAAGGTATCGATAATTTCACCTGGGATCTGTGAAGAGTCGAAGATTTTGGATGCGCCTGGCATAGCAGTGATTTCATTCAGCATGGGATTCCAGGTGACCAATGAGCTAATTTCACCTGAAGAATAGGCGGCAACCATATCGGCATCTGAGGTGTTAACCACTTTAATATCAGATTCTTGCAGACCAACGGTTTCAAGTCCACGGGCCAGCAGATAATGGGAAACACTCAACTCAACCAAGTTGACGTTTTTGCCTTTTAAGGATGATAAGTCGCCGTTACCTTTGAGGATCACGCCATCATTTCCGTTAGAAAAATCACCTACTATTAAAGCCGTTGTATCTATGCCTCCTGCAGACGGAATGGTCAATGCGTCCATGTTTGTCATGGTGCACCCATCAAATGCGCCAGCCGTGAATTGGTTGATAGACTCGATATAGTCGTTTATTTGCACAACGTCGATTTCGATATCATATTTATCTGCCCATTTCTTGACTATGCCTTTTTCAACGCCATACGCCCAAGGCATCCATCCCACATAGATAGACCAACATATTTTAAAGTTTTGTTTAGTTTGGGCAGCAGCTTGTGTCGGAACTAACACGCTACATAAAAGAAGTAGTACTGGAATAAATTTTATCATCATAACCCTCAAGAACGTTGTTGTTACACATTGAGTACCCTTGGCTGCGCCAATCAAGTCTCCCGGGCTTTTATCCCGCCGTGTAACCTACGTTAATGAGGATATTAACTGAGGTCGTGAGCTCTCGGTCCAGACGTGGTGTTTACCACCGGAACCCTAGTCCACTATTTCAAATTGTAGATCCGCGACAGTTAAGGGTACGGATATATGTGAATAAGCACAAAGTTTGCCAACATTAGAAGTTATTTATATGTAACTACAAATCAATGGGATAGGAGGCAGGTTTGTAGATAATGGAACAGAATATATGCTGCTGCATTACAAATGTGCACCAGAATGTTTCAAATCGCACCAAAATAGCCATTTTAGTGCATGCTATGTTTATCGAACCCACTGACAATGAGCATTATATTTTGAAAGAGTAAACTATCATCAAAGATATCGTTTAATATTTTCGTAATACACCCTTGCGACTCAATGAAGTTGAACAAATTATCAATAATGTTTCGTTTGAATTCAATAACACTTCATTGTCAAGTTCATCGGCGGTTATCGAACAGTAAAGCTAGCAATAAGCGGGGCAATCGTAAATGGCGTTATTGGTGACACTAAAATCGTAAGTTCTGACCGCGCTATTGAGATGAATGATGTTTCGTATTTTGACCTAAGAGACTCGATACGCTCGGTAAAGACAATGGGTATGTTTACGCGAGAAACGTTAAGTAACTTAGCCAACGCGATGTGACTCAATCGGTTTGCGATCCACTGCTTGAACGGCTTAATTTGCCTAAGCAAAAGTCTCATTAAACCAGTCACACCGCACCGACACTATTGTTTGCCTCTGGCGAAAGTCCAGGACGGCTCACTTTTAGACGCAATTTACATCCTAGTTTATTACGCAAACAGCTGCCAACCGTTTAATTTCGTAAAAAATTTAAGTTTACAAAAATCTACTAAAATATTGATATTTAAATGGTTTTTTAGTTGATTACATTGGTGATCTCAATATTTGTTAACTTTTTTAACAAAGCGGTGGAAATTTATCAAAAAAAGATTGAGAATATGTAGCATTGTAAACAATCTATAATCTACAATTTACAGGGAGCTGTTTGCAATGCATGTTTGATTAAACGCACACAATAAATAAATTGCTAGCCGCTAGACGGTTAAAGAGGGTCATATGAAAATCGAAAAATTTAAACTCAATACTATCGCTCTAGCTATAGTAGTTGCTAGTGGTGGCGTCTCTGTAACAGGAAATGCATTTGCGCAAGAAGATGCTTCTGCTAACGATAATCTAGAAGTCATCAACGTTAGCGGAATACGCGGTTCTTTAGCCAGTTCAGCAAACATAAAACGAGAATCATCTGGCGTTGTAGATGCCATTACTGCAGAAGATATTGGTAAATTTCCTGATACCAACTTAGCAGAATCCTTGCAGCGGATAACTGGTGTTTCCATTGACCGAGCAAATAACGAAGGTAGCCAAGTTACTGTGCGCGGTTTTGGTCCAGAATTTAACTTGGTAACCTTGAATGGACGGCAAATGCCGAGTTCTTCTGTAATAGGCCCTCGTAGAAGTTTTAACTTTAGAGAAATTGCTTCTGAGTCCGTTACCGGTGTGGAAGTATATAAAACAGGTAAAGCCAATATTTCCTCTGGCGGTATAGGCGCAAACATTAATATTCAAACTGCCAAACCTTTTGACTATGGTGATTTTAAAGCGTTTGTTAGTGCGCAAGGAGTTATTGACACGAGTGTTGAAAAAGGTAGCAACATCACACCAGAAGTATCCGGCATGGTGAGTAACGTATTCATGGACGGGAAACTTGGCGTGTTGTTTTCTGCATCCCATGCTGAGCGTGATTCCGGTCGAGATCGGGTAGGCACAGATGGATGGGTACGCAACCGTGGTAATCGTTCACAAATTGACACGTCTGCGATAGATACATCGAAAAATCCAACCCAGGCATTTTGGAACCCTTGGACAGCAGTTGTTGAACGCTTTGATACTGAGCGTGAACGTCAAAATGCACAGTTAGTCCTACAATTTGCACCCACTGACGAGATCGTTATTTCCGCTGACTATACGCTTTCTCGTTTCGAAGAATCCAGTACCACAAACCGTTCTGCATATTGGTTTGACGACCCCTTTGGAACAGCTGATACGAATGGTACGGTTATCGACCCATTTGATCCTGATGATGAATTAAACTTTTGGGCATGGGAATACTTTGAGAAAAAAGAAAATGACTCCCTTGGGATTAACATTGAGTGGCAAGCTACTGAAAGCTTAAGTTTTACGCTAGATGCTCATGATTCTACTTCTCACGCTAATCCAGACGGCATATATGAAAGAATAGCAAACCTAAAGAACCCTAAGTTTGGTGATGACAATGATATTGGCGTAGATATTGGTGCCAATTTCTCTGGTGAAATCCCCTCTATCACTGTTGATGACAGCCGCATTCCTGGCTCAGCCTATGACAAGGCTAATCTTGTATCTGATTTGTATCAGGAACGCGGATTAGAAATGGAAAATAATGTTAAGCAAATCCATCTTGCCGGTAACTGGGAAAATAGCGAAAGTGGTGCATTAACGAATATTCACTTTGGTTTTCAATCGACTGAATATGAAGTCATTACTGATAACAGTGGGTCGTTTTTCTTCGTGGATATTCCGCTCACAAATTTGGATTTGAACTTTGTCCCTCTTGGCGACACAGCGGACCAATTTTCAGGTCAAGGCAACCTGTTTCCATTGCTCCCGCAATACAGTGCTAATCAATTTATTGATATAGTGCGTGCTGAAGGCCAGTTTGGTGCCCCAAATGTATCAACAAATGGTGTTACCGAAGAAACAAATTCACTTTATGTGAAGTTTGATTTTGAAACTGAATTTAACGGCATGGATGTTGACCTTAATGTTGGCGTTCGTTATGAAAAGACTGATGTCACAGCGTTTACCGTACAAGAAGGCATAACTGCGCTTAACTTTAGGAACGTAGAAGAGCTGGCAATTGTATTTGATGGCACACCAGCGGCACAAAACGTGACAGGTAGTTATACGCGTATCTTGCCGAATTTTGACTTTTCTTTAAACGTCACCGAAGAAATTGTAACTCGTTTCTCCTACTCTCGCACCATTGGCCGTCCTGGCATTGGTTCATTGTTTCCCGGCACTAACCTACTTGCACCTCGGCCTGAAGGTCCATTCAGGGCTTCTCAAGGTAATCCTAGTTTGTTGCCGCTTACATCCGATAACTTCGATTTAACTTTCGAGTGGTATGCAGACAATGGTAGTACCGCATCGGTTTCTTACTTTAAAAAGTACACTGACAACTTTATTGGTAGTGGTTCAGAAAATCGTGTAATTAACGATGTAAATGGTAATCCTATTACCGATCCAAGTGCAAACCCGAGAACTGATGGCGTTTGTCCAGACGATAGCGCAACACCTAATCCCGTATGTCTTGGTGCCTCAGGCGATCCGATCATTACCTGGGAAGTAACAACGCCTTTAAACCTAGAAAAACGAGTTATTGATGGTTGGGAACTTAATGCACAATACTTCCTTGGTGAGACGGGCTATGGCGCGGTTGCGAATTATACACTCGTCAACAGCGACGAAACGTTCGACGTGTTTAACTTTGATCAAAGTGCGGCACTCACAGGCTTGAGTGATTCAGCCAACTTAGTTGGTTTTTATGAAAACGACCAGTTTCAGGTGCGTTTAGCCTATAATTGGCGTGACGATTTCTTACAGTCATTAGGTAGTGAGCCGACATTTGTTGAGGCTTATGGTCAATGGGATGTAAGCTTAAGTTACGATATCAATAAGACAGTGTCTGTATCTTTTGATGGGCTTAACATAACTAATGAAACCGTTCGTCGTCATGGTCGTTTTCAAGAACAAGTTCTTGACGCAGAGCAATATGGACCTCGCTTTAACATAGGGGTGAGTGCCAAGTTTTAATTATCAACGAGTGGTTTTGGTAATAGTTAATGTGAAAATTGTAAAAGCCGCCGATTATATGGCGGCTTTTACAATTGACTAGTTGTTAATCAATGTAGCAGACTATATTTTCTTGTTGGAGTGTATCAGTATGCAAAAAGCGCTTAGGGATATTGTTATTGTTGGTGGTGGAACTGCTGGTTGGCTTACTGCTGGTGTTATAGCGGCAAAACTTAAAAAGAACAATAAGTCTGGATTCACTATTACGCTTATAGAATCTCCCGACGTGCCCATTATTGGCGTGGGGGAGGGTACCTGGCCAACTATGCGTAAGACCTTAAAAATGATAGGGGTACGTGAAACTGATTTTATTAAAGAATGCCATGTTTCATTTAAACAAGGCGCTAAATTTGCAAAATGGGTAACCGGCAAAGAGGATGATTTTTATTATCATCCATTGGTGTTACCGCAAGATTTCGACAATATTAATTTAGCAGAGCATTGGTTAGTCAATCACCCAGAATTATCATTTTCTGAATCAGTGTGTTATCAACAATATTTGTGTGAACGGGGCTTAGCACCCAAACAAATTGCCACAGCAGAATACGCTGCAATCTCTAATTATGCATACCACTTGGATGCGGGAACTTTCTCTACATTTATTCAAAAGCATTGTGTCGCAAACCTTGGCGTCCGACATGTGCTTGACCACGTTTCCCAGGTGAATAATTCTGGTTGCGGTGATATTGAGTCAGTATCAACTAAATCTCATGGGGAAATAAGAGGGGACTTATTTATTGATTGCACGGGGTTTAAGTCGCTTTTGCTTGGTGATAATCAACTAGTTCCGTTCAAATCTTGTCAAGATGTGTTGTTTGTAGATAAAGCATTGGCTGTGCATGTACCTTACGAACACCCGAATAGCCCTATTGCTTCACATACTATTTCTACCGCACAAACAGCAGGTTGGATTTGGGATATAGGTTTATCAACTCGTCGCGGAGTAGGGCATGTTTATGCGAGTAAATATATAGATAGTGACACTGCTCGCCAACAACTCCTCGATTACATTCGTTCAAACCACGATAACCCAGAAGCCCTATCAATGAGAGAAATTGATATAAAAGCCGGTCATCGTGAAGTTTTTTGGAAACGAAACTGTGTCGCGGTTGGTATGTCGGCAGGTTTCTTAGAGCCTCTAGAAGCATCAGCATTATTACTTGTCGAAATTTCAGCGGAAATGATTTCCGAGCAAATGCCGGCAAATAGATCGTCGATGGATATCGTATCAAAACGCTTCAACAAAACATTTTTATATCGCTGGGCTTGCATTATTGATTTCTTAAAACTTCATTATATGCTCAACAAACGCGAAGATAACCGGTTTTGGATTGATCACAGGGATCCCTGCACTATTCCCGATAGTCTAAAAGAGTTGTTAACGTTATGGCAGTATAAAACACCGTGGCATGAAGACTTTGAGCTCGCCAGAGAAGTATTCCCTGCTGCCAGTTATCAATACGTTTTGTATGGCATGGGCTTTGAAACTGAACCTTGTCATTTAGGTCTATCTGAAGAAAATACTGAACGTGCCAAATTATTGTTTAAACAAAATGCACAGCAAAGCTCCAAATTATTGGCCGCCATGCCAACTAATAGAGAATTATTAAACAAGATTTATCAATTCGGACTACAGCCGATATAAGGAGTTACCCTTGTCGACCTATACGTTGTTAAACCCTGCTGAACATAAAAACATTCGTGTTATTACCTCGCGTGGCGAAAAATTTGGTGAAAATGTCAATACTATTCCAGTGATTGCTGATGAACTTCGATCGCTAGTGACTGAGTACCCAGTCTGTTTTTTAAAAAATCCAAATACTGGCCGATTTGGCTTGTATGCTTTGAGTGGTTTAGAGTCAGGTATAAATTTGTATTTACAAAATGACCAATGGAACGCCAATTACCTGCCTTTGCATATAAGGCGACACCCTTTTTTAATGGGGGTAACAGGCGATGCCGGTGCTCAGCCAAGTCCAAACAATACAGTGGTCACAATCCAGTTAGAGCACAAACGAGTGACAGAAGAAGGCGGCGAAGCCTTATTTGATGAACAAGGTAGCGCGACAGACTATCTTAAAAACATCAGCGGCTTATTGGCTCGCTTATTACAAGGCTTACCAAAAACTGATAGCTTTATTGATGCTTTGATTAAACAAGGTTTAGTTGAACAATTGCAATTAAAAGTGTCCCTAGCTAAAGGTAATCAAAAAGTCCTTCAAGGGTTTTATGGTATTAACGAAGAGAAATTAGCTGCCATGAAAGGCGATATGTTAGTGAGTTTTTATAGCAAAGGGTATATTCAAGCTTGCTATATGATTATTGCTTCAGTTGGACATATTCAAAAATTAATTAATTGGGCAAATAAAAGGTAAGTAGACTCAAATTGCCATCTTGTTGCAATTGCTATTAAATAGTGTTCTGGTCAACTACAACCGGACACTTTCTTTTGAGATATTTCATATTTAATCGGTGACATATTGCCATTGGCCGTATGTAGTCGATCTTGATTGTAATATTTCATATAGGCAGCCACGTCTTGCTTCATATGTTCACGAGTTGGTTGAGCAATTTTGAATATCCAATCGTGCTTTAAACTCCCGAAGAACCGCTCGACTACCGCGTTATCCCAGCACGCCCCAACATCGCCCATCGATGCGCGAATACCATATCCTTTAAGCAATTTGCTGAATCGCCTGCTGGTGTACTGTGAGCCTCTATCACTATGAAACACAAGACCAGCCCTGGGTTGCCTCAGATTCACGGCCTTAATGAGCGCCTTACTGATTAAATCTGTGGTCATGCGTTTTTCTATTTGCCATCCCACAATCCGTCGGGAATATAAATCCATTACGATAGCCAGATACATCCAACCCTCAGCCGTTTTTAGTAGAGTAAGAGGCCAAGCGTAGTCGAACTATCTCTCAGCCTCTCCTCTCCGAACCGTACGTGCACCTTTCAGCGCATACGGCTCTCCATTTAATTATGGCTGACAGCCATAGCAACATCTTTGTAGCGAGACGTTATCGTATTTCTTTCTTCCAGCCGTAGATATGGATTCGTTTCTGGCAATCGCCACATGAACCGCATTTTGGGGCTGCTCACTAAGCGAAATAGTGAAGCCCCACATACAATTCCATTATTGGATTTACCATACACTACCCATGTCGTTGCCTGACCAGCAGAAGGTCGCCTTATCCACTTCATCAATAAAGATTTGATAGAGCAGCGATACTTTCTGCCCAGCCACTTGGCTAGTTTCCAAAATACAACACGGTCGATTTTACTATACACCTTGGCAGTAAAATCGGTATGCCGATAAAACTGTGCCCAGCCTTTGAGTTTACGGCTAATCTGCTCAACTTTATCGACCTTGCTACACGAGTAATCGCTCGACAAGGCTTGGCTAAGCGAATGTGAAAACGCTTTTGCTTTACCATGAGGAATACCCGACACCACGCGCATACTGCCCTTTGGCCCTCGCTTTCTAATGATCCGGTGGCCAAGGAAGATAAATCCATCGTTAACATGCGTAACATGAGTTTTATCCATGTTTAATGTCAGTTTGAGTTTACCTTCTAGGAAGTCTCGACACTGATCACGTATCGCAGTTGCTTGTGCTTTGCTGCCTTTGACGATGACAACAAAGTCATCGGCATAACGACAGTAAGCAACAGCTGGTTTCCATTGTCGATTTTCCTTAACAGCAACTGGGCGCTCATCTTGGATAGTACGATTCCAATACCAGCGGTCTTTTCGCGCTTTCTTTGACAGGTAGTGTTGATCTAAATATTGGTCAAATTCATTAAGCATAATATTTGACAGCAATGGCGAGATAACTCCACCTTGTGGCACTCCTTGGCTCGTTGCACAGAATAAATTGCGTTCGATATGACCGGCTTTCATAAAACGCCAAAGCAAGGTGTTAAATCGCTCACAATTAATGCGCTTGCGCACACAACTCATCAGTAATTTATGATGCACAGTATCAAAATAACTTGATAAATCACCTTCAATTACCCAGCGTCCTCTTGGCACATCTGCACCGTTCAGTTGTAACTGCACAGTTCGGATCGCATGATGAACACTCCGCTCCGGTCTAAAACCATAGGATAATGAGTGAAAATCATTTTCCCATATTGGCTCCATCGCCATGAGCATGGCACGTTGCACAATTCTGTCTTTCAAGGTAGGAATACCCAGTGGGCGCTGCTTGCCGTTGGATTTTGGAATGTACACACGCCTTGCAGGCATGGGTTGATAATCGCCCGACAGTAGTGCTTGCCTAATGTCTTCGAGGTGAATATCAAGGCTAGCCTGCATGTGTGACTTAGTCATTCCATCAACGCCAGCGGTTTTCGCGCCTGCTGATGAAAGCGTGATATTAGCTGCATGTTGCAGCCATACTGGATGACTGATAACTCTTAGCAGCCGATTGACTCGGCGAGTTTTATCAGTCGATGTCCATGTTGCCAATTTACGTTGCATTTCACTGATTATCAAAGGTCTTCACCTTGTTAAGGTCAGGTAATTTACTCGCGCAAATCAATTAAACTGTGTCCCTTCGCCATGTAATAGGTTTTCCCCATCTCAGACTACTACGGACGCTCCGCCAACCTGTTTGTCATCGGGGTCTGCTCCCTTAGCATTCAAAACAAGCCTTCCTCGGTTCACCTATTTGAACTCAAACATATTGGGGTGGATGCCGATCGCAGTCTTTAACCTTATCGTGCTGTAAGGTGATGGTGCTCAAGCGCAGAATTGTGATATTGCGCTTGTCCCTTGCTGAGCTCATATATTTAACTCATCAATTTGGTAATTCTGTCCATACCTATAACAGTCTTACTGCACCATACTGCCTGTTAATTCGTGTAGGCAGTGGCGACATTTCAGCCCATAGATGCGGGTTAATCGGTTCATGTTCTTCATCCGTCCAATACTTAGCCTAGAAGAGCATCTTGGCGTAACGAATTCGCCTCACTCCCCGTTGTCAGCGAGTTACATCACCTTATTAGCATACAATAAGTCACTGTCGCCCAGACTCTGCCACCTGCACAACCAGATGGCGTCATAAATAAGCTGGCTCCTGCCATTTCATTTATGAATTTCAAATAGACTCGTGGTTCATTTAAGCATTCCATGCTAGTGCTGAACTCCGAGCACACGATAGGTAATATCACCGGCCCAGACCTCGTCAGAACCGAGCGGATTAAAATTCTGGTTCAACAAATTATTAGCGACTTTATCGCTGTGTTTGCGCTTAGTCGTGACTTTGTAAGCGACTCGCTGTGTCACCTCAAGCCCCAACTGTTTCATCAGTTTGATGGTACGGTATCGGCTGATTGTATAACCTGTTTCATTAAGCTTTTTGGCCAATTCTCGGCTTCCTAAGCTCTCTCGGCTGGCTTTGAACCGCGCCTTGGCCTCACGGTAAAGCGCTAGCTCATCTGCCGTAATCAACTTGCCAGGACGAATGCACCAAGCGTAAAAGGCTGACTTACTGACCTTCATCACGCGACACAAGATACGTACCGGATAGTATGTAGCTTGTGTCTTTATAAAACGAAATTTTACTTCATTTCTTTCGCGAAGAAGGCACTGGCCTTCCTAAGAAACACATTCTGCTTTGAGGTGTAATTCCCAGCCAAATTCTTCAGCCTTTCGCTTTAGGTTTTTAATCACTCTATCTCGATAGTCCTTTTCATATTGATCTGCACCGGGATCTTGGTATTGCATGCCGTAACGCATTGCATTGTAAAAAAGCACGGCTATCTTCCTAGCAGTGGCAGTCACCGCCTTGGCTTTACCAATTCTAGCGGACAAACGTCGATAAAATGCACCTAGCGCTGTACTGGAGCGACCCACGGTCGTAGCGGCTAACCGCAGATGTGCCACAATGCGATTGTTACTTTTTCGAGAGTGTGATGACAATTTTTTACCGCCACTTATTTTGGAGCCTGGGCACAGGGTGAGCCAAGAGGTAAAATGTTTGGCCGTTGGCCACCTTGTCATATCGGTTCCACACTCAGAAATCATCCTTAACGCCAAATAAGGGCCCAGTCCATGAATTTGGGTCAAATCCGAGCCGACTAAATGATAAAGAGATGTTCGCACATCAAAGTGCAATTGATTGGGTTGCTTTGTACGATGTTTAGGCTTGGGTAAAGGGGCAACTGGTTTTTCTAAACCGATGGATAGTTTCGCTAGTACGGCTTCGATTTCAACGTCGCATTCATGGACTTGCACTTGATAAGCGTCGTACATAATCAGGGCTTGCTTTAACGCAAATATATGCTCAGCCTGGTAATTTCCTTTTAGGGCCTCTTCGATTGTTTTCTGACTCGACTTACAACGATTATCTCGATAAGCAGCGAGTATGCCGGGTGTGCGTTCTCCGGCGACTATTGCGCGAATAATACGCATACCAGTCACACCTGTGATATCCGACACTACAAGATTCAGCTGTATATTCATAAACGTCAGGGCTTTCTGCATATGTTGTATATGCGCGGCGGCGTAATCCGACAATCGCTCACGTACTCGCAGGTAACTTCTCAACTCCACAACTAAGGTCGTCGGACGAAAACTGGCTTTTAATAATCCACAGGCATGCAGTCTTTGGATCCACTGAGCATCATTCACATCTGTTTTACGCCCAGGAACTGACCGCGTATCACGTGCATTTGAAAGCACTGCTTCAAGCCCATACTCTTCAAGAATTTCATATACTGGAACCCAATACACGCCCGTTGACTCCATCGCTACAGTCGTAATTCCATGACTAACCAACCACTTGGCCATGTTGTGTAAGTCTGTTGTAAAGGCATTGAAGGTTCTGACTGGCTCATCAGCTTTATCGGGCGGAATAGCCACCACATGAAAGCTTGCACCGATATCAATACCTGCCGAGTCCGGATGGATGACAGGCAAAGATTGGGATTTCTTGGATTGTGTACTCATGATGCACCTCATCTCGTTAGATGTCCGGACGGGGCGCGGATTACATCACTTTCCTAAACGGGGTCTATAAAGCCACCAACATCGGGTCCGCTACTCCCCTGGATCAGGTTTTTTGACGGGATTTTTCATCTCCAAAAGGCGAACGACCATTTCCGGAACATTCGAAGTATAGCTGGGTGTTTCTAATCAGATGGGGGAAAGCGGGGTATCTAGGCTGTTTTTTAAAATCTCTTTCTCCATGCGCAATTCTTTATTTTCTTTGCGCAGGCGTTTTAACTCTTCACGCTCATCTTCAGCAAGCACTTTCCCCTGGACTTGCTGCTCGTGAAGCTCTTTCCAGCGGTAGAGCATATTGGTGGCTATATCCAATGATTTAGCTGCTTCTGGGACGGAATAGCCTTGTTCTAATATCAGCGCAACTGCCTCTTCTTTAAACTCTTTTGGGTACTGCTTATAACTACGTTTTTGTGTCATGTTCACTCCTTAATATTGGACGGTTAATTGTCTCTTATTAAAGTGTCCGGTGCCATTTAACCAGAACATAGCTTACCTGAATCTTCGATTGATAGCCTTTCATTAATATCAGTTGGTTTAGGTTCTATTTGCTCTCTTGTATCGATTGCATGCTGGCTGCCCATATCAGAGTGCACCCAGTCAAGGTTTATCGCAACAACAATAATATAGCTTGATGATGCCAGCGTTAATGTTAATTTATTGGTGAGCATTTTCTGGTTAGGCCCTAGTTCCCTATAAATGTCTTAGCTTTAACTGGACTGGGGTTAAATTAAAGCGCAACCCGAAATTTTGTTGTTTTCAAAATTAACCGGAACACAACCTGATCTAGATCATGCTCCTGTTGGAAAATAAAAAACGAAATATAATTGCTATTTGTCGCTTTTGTATCTTGTTGGATAAACGCTGGCGTTAAACTTTTTGGCCGCCGTTATCATCTCTGGGTAGGGAATATCCGTTGCAGAAACGAAACCCACATTGTAATTTTCACCGTCAAATGCACGACCAGAAATAGGCGAGTCTACGTATTGAAACCAATGTGCTCCTACCATGGTGGGTATCGCTAATACACTTTGCATGTAGTCTAAGTACATTTGTGCTCTGTCTGCTTGTCCATCAGCCTGCACGAGGCCGGGGTGATATAGGCCGGTTTCTCGCGTAGCACCAATATGATATTCACCGATGATCGTGGGTAAGTCGATATCCTGTAAAAAAGCCCATTCTTTGGGTTGTAAGCCTTCTTCATAAATATTAAAACTCAGTACATCAGAGTATTTAACAGAGGCTTTAATCGTTTCTTTAGGCATGCCCCAGTTAGCCATTCGCACCCCCATATAGAGATGCTGAGGCATGGCTTTGGCTAATGCATCGTGTACCACTCTAAAGTATTCTTCTGATAACATTTCCAACATATAGGAAAGGTCAGTGACCATTGCGTCAGGATATGCAGTTACATTAACGCCCTTGGCTAAGGTTATCCACGAATCAAAACTGGTTTGCCATGCCTGATTTAGGTCATTGATGGATTCATACCTTAGTTGTAATTGTTGGGTAAAGGCGGCTTTTGCCGGGCTTTGTTGGGCATTTTTAGTGAGGGCGTCAAGAATTAATCCATAGCGGTGTTCAGTACCACCCTCACTTAATCCCCAACTCTTTTCATTGTCAACGAAAACGCCCACACACCAGGGAGATTTCTGTACTTCTTCAGCTATGGTATCGATGGTGATTTGTGCTCGGCGGACAAATTCAGGATCAAATGCATCAGGCATAGGAGCCCAAACGTCATATTTTGAGCTTAAGGTTTTGTAGTCACCGATGATCCAACCATTAGCAAAATACGGGATTTTTTCATTGGGATAAAATGCCGGATCAACCCAGTTACCCATAGAAGTGAAACCCCAGTTTTGAAATCTTGCAAGGGTGACATCTTGCCATTTCGTAATGAAGGATTCAGGATATTGCTGACCATAGCGGCGCTCCAGGTTAGCTCTATAAAAGCTGTAAGTCTCACCTGACTTTTGAGGGCCAGATAAAACCGTGCGGCGATAACTATAGTGTTCCGCAAGGTCGTCATCATAGTCCGGTAACCAGTTAAACATATCGTGCCGGACATCAGAGGCGACAAAGCGAGATCCCCTTACTTTATCTGATACTTTTACGATACCTATCGAGTCTTCAGGCGTAACGGCTTCTGGATCGACGTAGCGCACAGAGTCATCTTTGAAATCAATGCCTGTAATCGTGGTTAAATTAGCCATCCTTACATTTGCTAGACCGTGAGAGAAAAATAAATAGCCTTCAGGATCAACCATCCACCATTTCCCATTTACCTTTTCAGTACGAAAATAGCCTGTTGCCTCCAAACGTGGACCCTCTTTCCATCCGCCAAAACGCGAGCGATCGGGCATTAATCCTGATTGACTCAATTCTGCTAATTCTTGATCTGCGGCCTGTTTTAGCTCCGCTTCTGAATGAATTTTAATGGGAAAATCTAATTTGGCATTTTGTCCAAATTGATCAACATATGCTTTTCGATAAGAATCGTCATAACTCGGATTTGAGCGCAAGCGAAAGTTATCTACCATTATATTTTTTCCAGAGAGGTTACCTCTAATTGATAGGGTAATATCAGTAACACTATTCAGATCAACTTTGATTGAGCCATGGCGAAAAAAAGCCATCTCATCATTACTTTGCCAAGCAGGCACACCTGTCTTCTTAAATCCTAAATCTGTGTCATGGGCTTTTCCGTTGAGCAGAACATAATACGTGCCCCGTTCTTGAGCCGCAATGTTGACACTATGATGGGAAATTAGACCCTCACCACTGGTAATCGAAATATAAAGTTGTACTGATTCTGATCCGGTATTTACCGCATCCAAGGCAAAATTAACTTCGTCTTCACCAGACCAGTTCCATGACTGTGTTGGTTTGAACGTGACTTTGGCTTGGTATAGGTCCGGCTGAAAAGTGATTGCTAGGGCGTTATTAGTCAGAGATGAATCTTTTATGATATGACTTTTTGCACCGTCTTCCATGATAGATAAATCATCTCGATCGGAGTCAAAATTTACTAAAGATTGTAGCACAAAATTATCTGAATTTTGTGTATTACTGTGTTTGTCCAACTGTGGGTCAGTACTACAAGCTATCAGTGTTGTTAATGAAATCATATAAAGTACTGTTTTAATTGTTTTACTGTGGGATGAAAACATAGTTTTTCCTTTCTAAATGGGTGTTTAGGATGAGGTAAAATACTAACTAATCACAAAACATTTTCACCTAGCCCATTGGAACCTATAGTCGAGGTAAATGGTCATGGTATGACTTAAATGGTTTTAATCACTACTACCTGATAAATGGTTCCTGCCGACTTAAAAGCTAATAGTTCACTCAATAATGTTATCTGACGGTCACGCTTCTAACAGGTACAACTGCACATAAAAATACAACAGTACTCCATTATGTCAACATGTAATTGTTGACAATGAACTATATTGTTAGTGTTTTCCCATAGTTATTTACATTGGAACTCATTGAATATAAAAGTTTATTTAGCAAGTCGCTAAATGCTTTCGATGAGGCAAATAGCCTGACATATCTCGTTATATTACTTGCCAATTTCCAGGATATATAAGGGTAAATTTAGAACACTACCGATCGAACTATCGTATTGGTCATTATTTTTCTTTACAATCCACATCATATTGATGTAGATTGTTAACAATAGACTGTAGCCGATTGGATTTATTGGATCTCTAGATAATGAATATAAATGAAATTGTTGCAATAGATACTGAGTATTACAAAGTGCCTTTACCTGAAGTGTTGTCTGATGCTAAGCATGGAGATCATACGCACTTTGAATTATTGCTTTGCCGTATTACTTGTGCAGATGGTATGCAGGGGGTTGGTTATACCTATACCGGTGGCAAAGGTGGACGGGCGATTTATTCGTTGTTGCATGACGAGATGCGGCCGTTACTATTGGGTAAAGATGCTCAAAATATCGATGGGATTTGGCACAAGTTACAGTGGGAATACCACTATGTAGGTCGTGGTGGTTTACTTAGCTTTGCAATTTCAGCAGTCGATATAGCCCTATGGGATATCAAGTGTAAACGCGCTGACCTTCCACTGTACAAAGTGGCGGGTGGAGCTAGTAATACAACCAAGTGTTATGCAGGGGGAATTGATCTTAATTTCTCTGAAACAAAGTTACTCGCCAACATTCAAGGTTACTTAGACCGCGGTTTTGCAGCAGTCAAAATCAAAGTAGGTAAAGAAGATTATCTCGAAGACGTGCAACGTGTAGAAGCGGTACGTTCTTTAATTGGCCCAAACCGAGTGTTTATGGTTGATGCAAACTATTCGATGTCAGTAGAAGAGGCGATTCGCTTTGGTAACGCCATTGAGCACTGTGATATTACTTGGTTTGAAGAACCGACCATACCAGACAATTATTTAGGTTTTGGAGAGATCGCAGATGCTATTAGTATCCCCTTAGCCATGGGAGAAAATTTACACACTATTCATGAATTTGAATATGCCATAGCCCAATCAAAATTGAGCTTTTTACAACCAGACGCGTCAAATATCGGTGGCATTACCGGTTTTTTACAGATTGCGAAGTTGGCAGCTAAACATCATCTGCCCCTATGCAGCCACGGCATGCATGAACTGCACGTATCATTGCTAGCCTCACAAACACATGCTGGTTATTTGGAAGTGCATTCTTTTCCTATCGATCAATATACCACCCACCCATTACAACTTTCTGATGGTTTAGCTGTAGCACCTGATGTCGCCGGTACAGGGGTTATTTTCGATCAGGCGTTATTAACCCCCCATTTAATAAAACTCTATTGAGGTAAAAATTATGCAAGCTGCACAATACATTGGTAATAAATCATTTAAAGTCGTTGAAGGACATGCGATTGCTCCAAAAGCTGGAGAAGTCAGGCTAAATGTGGGTTATGTGGGTATTTGTGGCACTGATATGCACATTTATCATGGTGTGATGGATAAGCGTGTTTCTATCCCACAAACCATTGGCCATGAAATTTCGGGTGTTGTTGCCGAAATAGGTGAAGATGTTGAAGGTTTTACGGTTGGTGAAAAAGTTGTTGTTCGCCCACTTGATTGGTGTGGCGATTGCCCAACCTGCAAAACGGGTTTAACCCATATTTGTCAAAATCTTAAATTCATGGGTATCGATACCCCTGGCGCTTTTCAATCTAGCTGGACGGTTAAAGCGCGCACGTTGCACAAATTACCTGCCGGTGTTGACTTAAAGCAAGGTGCGTTAGTTGAGCCATTATCGGTTGCTTGTCATGATGTGCGCCGTTCACGTTTAAAAGCCGGTGAAAAAGCGGTGATTTTAGGTGGTGGCCCAATTGGTCAATTAGTGGCTGCCGTTGCTAAAAGTGTTGGCGCTGAAGTGTTAGTGTCTGAGCCAAATGAAAGCCGTCGTGCGTTTGCTGATGAGTTAGGTGTTAAATCTGTTAACCCAATTGACACCGATTTAGCTGCTTATGTTGAACAGTGGACCTGCAGCAAAGGTGCTGACGTAGTGTTTGAAGTATCAGGCGTATTACCTGCTATTGAAGCAATGACACAAATTGCTGGCCGTCGTGGTCGTATCGTCATGGTGGCGATTCACTCAACACAACCGCCGGTTGATTTATTCCAATTCTTCTGGAAAGAACTTGAATTATTAGGCGCTCGTGTTTATGAAGCGGCAGATTTCGATTGGGCGATAGAATTAATTGCTACCGGTCAAATTGACTTAAAACCGTTTATCAGCTCAGTGAGCCCGCTTGCGGATATAGGTAGTGCCTTTGCCAATATGGATGGTAATCCACAAGGCATGAAAGCGCTTGTTGAGTGTAACGCCCAGTAGTCACGACCGATAAATAGGAAAGAATTGATATGTTGGAAAAATTTAGTTTAGAAGGCAAAGTTGCTTTAGTTACCGGCTGTAAACGCGGCATCGGTAAAGGCATTGCATTAGGTTTAGCTGAAGCAGGTGCTGATATAATCGGTGTTTCAGCAAGCTTAGAATTGCAAGGCTCAGAAGTAGAAAAAGAAGTAAAAGCGCTAGGTCGCAACTTTAAAGGTTACCAATGTGACTTTTCTGACCGTGATGCGTTATACGCCTTTATAAAAGAAGTAAAAGCTAACTTCCCTAAAATCGATATTCTAGTGAATAATGCTGGAACCATATTACGTGCGCCAGCAGCTGAGCACGGCGATGATTTGTGGGACAAGGTTATTGACGTAAACTTGAATTCACAATTTATTCTGAGTCGTGAAATTGGTAAAGAAATGGTTGCCTGTGGAGCCGGTAAAATTATTTTTACCGCGTCTTTACTGACTTTCCAGGGTGGTATTACGGTACCCGGTTACGCAGCCAGTAAAGGTGCGATTGGTCAACTTGTTATGGCGTTGTCCAATGAATGGGCAGGAAAAGGCGTGAACGTAAATGCCATTGCACCTGGTTACATTGACACAGACAATACCCAAGCATTGCGTAATGATCCCGAGCGGTCTGCCGCTATACTAGGGCGCATTCCACAAGGTCGCTGGGGTAACCCTGAAGACTTCAAAGGTCCCGCGGTGTTCTTAGCTTCTGAAGCGGCAAGTTATGTTAATGGTGCTATTTTATTGGTCGATGGCGGCTGGATGGGGAGGTAATTTCAATGAGTGTTCAAAATTTTCAATTTCAAAACAATGTTAATTTTATTGGTGGGCAATATATTGCATCTAAAGCCGACGGCATTATTGAAATACTAAGCCCGTCAACTGGCAAGGTTATTGGTGAAATTCCTCAGGGCTGTGCACAAGATGCACAACACGCCCTAAAGGTTGCAAATACAGCGCAAAAATCTTGGGCAAAATTAACCGCACGCTCTCGACAAAATATTCTGCGTGCGTTTGCCAATAAGATCCGTGAAAACAAGCATATTCTTGCGCCCATGTTAGTGGCGGAACAAGGTAAATTGCTGTCTGTTGCTGAAATGGAAGTGGATGTGACCGCGACCTTTATTGACTATGCTTGCGATCATGCTTTGACGATCGAAGGTGATATTCTTCCTTCAGATAATGTAGACGAAAAGATATATATTCATAAAATGCCCAGAGGTGTTGTTGTCGGTATTACTGCTTGGAACTTTCCGCTAGCGCTGGCTGGTCGCAAGATTGGACCTGCGTTAATAACGGGTAACGCCATAGTCCTGAAACCAACCCAAGAAACGCCGTTGGCGACCACTGAACTTGGCCGTTTGGCAAATGAAGCCGGTATTCCAGCAGGGGTATTAAATGTTATTAATGGTAGTGGTTCGGTCGTAGGTCAGGCATTGTGCGAAAGCCCGATCACCAAAATGATAACCATGACTGGCTCAACTGCTGCCGGTAAACAAATCTATAAAACCAGTGCACAATATATGACACCAGTCATGCTCGAACTTGGTGGCAAAGCGCCCATGGTGGTGATGGATGATGCTGATCTTGAGCAAGCCGTTGAAGGTGCGCTCTGGGGACGTTTTGCTAACTGTGGTCAGGTGTGTACTTGTGTTGAACGTTTGTATGTTCATGAAGCGATTTACGAGCAATTCTTGGCTAAGTTGTTGCCACTGGTTAAGGGCTTAAAAGTCGGTGATCCTATGGCTCCAGAAACACAAATGGGCCCCAAGTGTAACCAGCGTGAAATCGCTAATATTGACCACATTGTGCAAGAGAGTGTCAAACAGGGGGCGAGAATTGCCACAGGTGGCAAGACCGCCAAAGTAACAGGTTTTGAAGGCGGATGTTGGTATGAGCCCACAGTTTTAGTTGATGTAAAACAAGATAACATCGTGGTACATGAAGAAACCTTTGGTCCAATTCTACCTGTCATTAAAGTCAGTAGTATGGAGCAAGCCATTGAATTCTGTAACGACAGTATTTATGGATTGAGTGCCTATGTATACACGCAAAATTTTTTCAACATTAATAAAGCCATTAATGACCTCGAAGTGGGTGAGGTGTATATCAATCGCGGTATGGGTGAGCAACATCAGGGTTTCCATAATGGCTGGAAACAGAGCGGATTTGGTGGTGAAGACGGCAAGTTTGGTCTTGAACAATACCTTGAAAAGAAAACCGTGTATTTGAAAGAAGTCTGAAAAATTATGGTGGCGGAATAGCATTTCGCTAATGGTTTCAAAGTTGTGTGTCCTAGGGCAGTCAAGGTAAATCTTACTGCCCTTTTTTATTACTGACTTATTTTACTGATAGTGTTGCAGGGGAAAAGGGTAAGACTTTTTTGCTCTCTTTACGTCTGGCGTGAAAATGTTTTCTTACGGCATACTGTGTAGCCGACATTAGCCTTTGGCATAATTGATTTTGAGGAAAAATAGTCAATAAAGATGAGCTCACATTAATCGATATAGCGAGTGATGCCTCATTAATGGAAAGGCAGTATGTACCTAAAACACTAAACGATGGACAGCTTTGCTCTAAAAACTATTCGGGCGGTTATTTGAGATGGTGGTTTAACATTCGCTGTGCTGATGAAACTATTCTTTAGCAGCCGAAAATAACGTACAGAAATGCAGGTTGCTTGGAAATTATGCAGATGATTAACCACAATAAAGCACGGAATGTGCTTTATTTTGGTAGGAAGTATTTAAAAATAGCAATGCTAAGCGTTAACCGGCTCCTGCCATTTTAAGATAGCATCATCTTCAACCCGTTCTAATGGGTAATAAAGAGCTTCGTTTTCTTTGAACGGTTTATTACTTTCGGCGTTATATGCCATGATCATTGACCAGCGAGGTTCAGATGAGCAGTTTTGGTTCGACTTATGCAGTAAATTGCAGTGAAAGAACAGGGTATCGCCCGGCTCAAGTTCTACGTTAACTAGCTCCAAATGCTTCATGGCTTCTTCAACAAATTGCAGTTCAGCCCCTTTTTGATCACCGGTTTTGTTGTGGTTAATACGGCCAATGTGGTGCGAGCCCTTCAATACTTGCAAACAGCCATTTTCGATTGTGGCTTTATTGATGGCAATCATACAGCTTACTAACTTGGGGTAGAGCATGATGTTGTCATTGTGCCAATAACCATAATCCTGATGCCATTCCCAAGCACCTCCCACAAAAGGTTCTTTCATCATAATTTTGCTGCTGGTGTGGTAGACCGGCTCGCCTAGTAACAAGTCCACTGAGTCAGATAAACGGCGACTACGGGAGAACATGCTATACAGGTCATCGCCCAACTCTTGCCATAAACAGACTTTACTTACCGTGCCGTTGGCGTCTTTTTTGTCCCATGCGCGCTCATATAATGAATCGTCATTGAATGCTTTGTCTTGCAACCGCGCTATTTCTGCTTGATTGTAAAAGCCGCGAGCAATTACAAAACCGTCTCTGTGGAAGTCGCTAATTTGAGTTTCTGATAATATTTGATTTGCCATTGGATCACCTCTATTGATGTTAAATAAAGTTTCGTTATTGAATTAAACAAACTTAAGGTATATGTTATTATTTTTATATGAATGAATTATTCTCTTGAGAATAATGGTATATGATTAATGTAAATTGTCAACAATTCATTGAGGTTGTCGTCTTTTTTTAACAGACCGTTAACGTATATTTCTCAAACAGATGTGAAGAGAGGCAATCGGTGGCAGAAATCACTAAAAGCAAGTATGCCGTACCTGCGTTGGATAAAGCGTTGGATGTTTTAGAATATCTAGTCGAACAGGAGTTAGCAAAGTCGCAGACCGAAATTGCAACGGCGCTAGGGCGCAGTGCTAACGAGATTTATCGGGTATTAATTAATTTAGAATACAGAGGCTATTTAGTTCGCGATGCAGTATCTGGACTCTATCGCTCTTCACTAAAAATGTATAATTTGTCGCGGCGCATATCGCCTATTGATCAGTTGCGGCAATGCGCCTTACCGCATATGGAGGATCTGGCGGTTAGAATAGGCCATTCATGCCATTTAACCATGCTCTATCAAAGTCAGACTATGGTCATAGTGCAAGCACGTAGCCAAGTGCCTATGTCGGTCAATATAACTGAGGGCGCGCTATTCCCAACCTTATCCACTACATCAGGTAAGGTGTTGTTGGCAAACAGTAATCTTGAGGTTAGAGATATGATCTTACATCGAAGTGAGGAATATGAATCTCTTGCTGTTAAGGATAAATCAAAGTTGCTCATTGATATGGAGGCAATACGTGAAGAAGGACATCTGATCGCAGACAACCCCTTTATCGAAGGGGTAACGGATCATGCTGTGTTGGTGGGGTCAGTTGAAGGTAAAATTATCGCCTGCTTAGTGGTATCCAGATTAAGGATGAAAAATAGGCAGGAAAGTAGTGATGACAATATCATTCAGCAATTACTGCAAACCGCTAATAAAATCACTCGACACTTGGGTTGCTAAGTCGTTTCAATGGCTGAGTGATCACTTAGAAGGGGCGCATAAAGTACGCGCCCCGATTTACGTTAAGATACGTTCGTTTTAGGGAAAGGCTGGATCACGGGCCACCCATCAAACTGCTTGTTGTTGCCGGGCTTCGCATTCCAATGCCAACATTCGAGCTCAAAATTCTGCTGTTGATGGTTCACTCGAATTAATCCATATCCTTCAGTTTTTAACGCATTGTCGGCTAAAAACATGCCCCAGGATTTATTCCCAGCGGCAAAGTCAGCGTAGTTAATTTGCGGGTTGGCAACGGCTATAACACGCATTTTATTACCAAAGGTATCAACAAAGTCCCCTGTGTTTGGCTTGCCAGGAATACTGTTGGCTAAGCTTCCGTCACTTTCAAACCAGCGTTGCCAAAACGCGGCTGCTGCTGGACCCGCAAAAAACAGCGCTCCGTCATCAAAACGATCAACACCTTGATGGGCTACCATCGCTAAATGTTGATCACCTGCAAGTACTAGGGCTTTAGCATCGGCGACTAATTTGATCGCGCGAGTCCTGCCATCTCCTGGATAGCCATTGGCATCGTAATCTAGGAGTGGTTTATTCACGCCTTTGGTTTGTGGAGAGCCCCACATCGATGCGGTTAAGCATATTTTGGGTAAGCCAGGCGCGCTGCTTTTCCATTTTCTTAGAAAGTCTTCCTGGCGTTTCCCTAACAATTCCCCCGTGGTCTTTAAAGGGTTTATTTTATAATCGGGTGGAGATTTAAATTTTCTGTCTTCAACGATAGCAAAGTTAACCCCACCGTATATAAAAGAGCCATATGTGACGGGAATTCCATGGGCTATTGGTGTTGGATCATCGGCATCTGGGTTATGCCCGTGCTGCATGCGATAAATCATTCGCACCAGACTTTTACCGTGTTTATAGCCACCATCTTCTTCTTTAGATGTGCCAGAATCTTTGCCACTATTGCCCCATAAATTTCCTTGTAGAACATCATGATCATCAGCCAGTACAATCGCGGGACGATTGCGGATGGAATCGCGAAATGCCCAATACCAAAGATACCAGCGATAAAGGGTATCTAACTTGGCGTCTGGTGTATCGCGACCGTAACGGGTGGGGTAGGTTTCGTAATATTGATCACCCGCAAAAACGTATAAGTCTGGTTGATGGCCATCGCAGTTTTCAACTAAGCTTTTATGGGGAAACAAAATATTGTTTGAGGTATAACGCCCTAGCAATTGTTCCTGTGGTACCAGCCTGCTGTAGACATCCTGATCTAAACTCTTAGCCGTGGGTATTATGCATGAGTACAGGGCTATTTTAAGTGTTCGGGCATTGCCCTTATCTTCGACGATTTCACCGCTAAATAAGGTTTCTTTATTATCAACATAGCGAACTCTATAACGTGCAGAACGTGAAGGATCCCAATTGCTTATGCGAAATAAGGCGACATAGCCATCTTCAATATTGGCGATGGGACCAGATGTCCAATCCTGGTTGCCATGATACTGATACTCAAACTGGACGTGTTGTTTATGGCTTAAATCGATAGGCATAAATTGGCTGGTGAGTTTAAGTACACTCTGATTAAGGCTGTACATGCAGCCCATCACTTCCCCTAAACCCCGCTCATTATGCTGCTCAATTTTGTCGCCCGCAGTTTGAATATCTTTAAACCACCAGCGAGCACCGGATTTTTTGACTTCGGGGGATGAAATTAATGAAATTCCACCTTGCAGCAGATAAGGATCGACATTGTGGCACTGAGCTTGGCCCAATTCTTCTTCGGTTTGTGCATCAATAGCCGTTAATTGCAGGTGATATTCACCATCCGTTTGTGGTGTCAGTATACAATCAAGGATGATGCTTCGTTCGCCGACATCGCCAATATTACCTTGTTGCGTGCCTGCTAAGCTGGCAAAACCTAAGGGCTTAGCCTGGTCAGAGAAATCATTGAAACTGAGTACCCCATGGCTATCAAGACGAGCCATAATGCCACCGTGCATGCCAGCATAGCGCTGAACTAATGCGGCTCCACGATAATCCAGTCGATTTCCCGCGCCCAATAAAAAGCCACAAAAACCATGTTGGTCTGGCGTGATATTACCGACTGTCATTCGCAAGTGAGCAGAGCCTTTGCGGCTGGCTAAGGCTCTGGTTAACAATGAAACAGTGCGAACTTCAAAGTGTTGTTCGCCGCGCAAACATTCTAAGCGTCCTTGGTGTAAACGCCAGTCCTGTAATCTGTTACCCCAAAAATCTGTCCCGAGCCAATAACGCGTTTGATCCTTCGGCCAAGTTGTTAATGCCGTTAATGGATGGTCGCTGGCATGGGTTTGGTGCGTTTTACAACTAGTGACGGTGGTGGTGGCAGCTAGGGCCGCTGAAAATTTAATAAATTGACGACGATGCATTTGCTTATTTCCTCACTTTGATTGGTTAATTCGATCTTAGGTCTTCCAAAGTTTTAGATCATTCATCTTGGTATCTAACAGAAATTCTATCTATGCTGTTAATCTTTCCAATTTCATGGGGTAACTTTGGTTGGCACGCCATTGGCCAACATAAAGATTTTGTTCATCATCAACACATATGCCATGGCAGTGCTGAAATACATCTCCTGTGCTGCGCATTGGCTGTAATTGACCATCGATATAGGTCGGTTCGGTGCCACCTAAATTAGCAACAACTTTATTATGTTTGTCCATAATACTAATGAAGCCAGAATTTTCACCCGGGCCACCATCCACGTGGGACCAACAAACCGGTGCGTAACCAAACTCTCCTTTTAAGACAGGTGCGCCAATATAAGCACCTGGAGTAGGAATGGTTTTCAAATATTGACCATTTAACGAAAAGTGTTTTAAGGCCATTTCACCACGGGAACTGACAATGAGGTGTGGTTCACCGGAGTGGCGATTAGCCAGAGTAATACCGTGGGTGTTGATCAAGTTCAGGTTTGTATCTTTATTGTCTTGCCCACCCCAACAGCGAATAAAACGTCCTTGATTGTCGTACTGTAATACATAGTCAGAACCATAACCGTCGGTAATATATAAATCACCATTGTCAGCGATTTCAATATCGGTTGGCCTAAAGGGTTGCTCAGGACGGTAAACACCAATGGTCTGAGGATGGCCAATGGTGTAAATCAGGCGTCCATCAATCGTGAGTTTGGAAATAAAGCCACTCTGGGCGATGACTTTATTAAACGGAGAATCCCAATCATCGGTGGATTTTCCATCCCACTTAGGATTGAGGATCCAGCCGCTATCAACCAGGTAAATGACATCTTCACCATTCTCATTAACAATTTTAATTGCATGGGCGCCAGGATATTGGGTTCCCCATGCATCAAGTAATTTTCCATCTTTGTTGTACACAATAACGTTATTTTTAACGTTATCGGTGACCATGAATATGCGTCCTTGTGAATTCATATCCAAGTCGTGACAATTTTCGACAGGGTGCAGGGTAGGGTCCAAT
The DNA here is from genome assembly GCF_058068185.1 of Paraglaciecola sp. IT1134. Taxonomy (NCBI): domain Bacteria; kingdom Pseudomonadati; phylum Pseudomonadota; class Gammaproteobacteria; order Alteromonadales; family Alteromonadaceae; genus Paraglaciecola; species Paraglaciecola sp. IT1134. The sequence goes on from NZ_CM176486.1 coordinate 1,940,702, forward strand.
TGTCCCCATAATGCATTGATTCGGTACTTAAAATCACCTTGGCCTATCACGCGGCCATGAAGGTCACTGGTAGCTGGTGGAGTGCGGGCGTAAGAACTCATCATATTCTCCTACATGCTGCTTTTCAGCACTGTGGTGTTAAATAAATATTGCAAACTCATCGAAGAAGGGAACCCGCCATTGATGCTAAATGCGACCTCTATTTTTTTATTTGTATATGATGCAGATAAGGGGACAGGAATTTCAATCAGCCCAAAAAAGTTGTCACGACCTGCGTCGTGTTTGAACTGTTCATAACCGCGAAAACCTTCTTGTATAGCAACATATATACCATTAACGCCGAAGTTTGTTGCCGTGTTAATTCCGCTAATGGTACTGGTTTTAGGCGGTGTAGGGAGTTCGTCAGCGCTACCAGCACAAGCAAAAATGACAAAACAAAGCGATAAAACAAATAATCGACTTACATGTTGTTTTGAGGAAAATATTGGCATTCGTGGCAATACTCTTAAAAAATATTGAAAGTGAATTGTAACAAGTTTCAAATAAATAGTAAATTGTTGACAATATACTGAAGGTTAAAATGATGATATGAAATTGATAGGTTGGTTAAAAAAAGAAGTGAAAATTGCGTTTAACCAATAATGGTTAAACGCAAATATCAGAATAGGAGATACTTTTTATCGAATGTTTGCTTTGAGTGCTTTAGTGGCTTTGGAGGTGTTACCACTTTTGAGAGCATCTAAAATATGTTGGTGTTCATCGACGCACTCAATGCCTGAAGTGATACGTTTGTAATTTAAACGCATACGCATAACAAAGGGATACCATACATTTACCAACTCATCACCACCGGCTTTATAAATTAAATAACGATGAAAGGAAATATCAATTTTTGTGACTTCAGTAAAATCTTGACGCTCAAATGCTCCTTGGAGATCTGTTAAGATTTTTTGCAGTTCCACGAAGTCTTTTTCAGTCAATGAATCATGCAGTTGCTCAACGGCAAAAACTTCAATATTGCGTCTTAAACTGATCATGAGTTTTTGCATTTTGGTATCTAGTACACTATTAACTGAGGCACCGACATTATTTTTTGAAATTAACAATCCTTCTTTGGTTAATTGCAAAATCACATCACGTATTGGGCCACGTGAAAGACCAAAACGATCTGCTAGTTCTTTTTCATTCAATTTGGTATTAGGGGCTAAATCCCCAGAAATGATATCAGAACGCAATTGCTCGGCAATTTGGTCTTTTACTGACAAAATTTTAGTCGGCCTTGAGCCTGTCATTCTATTTCCTTTTTTAACTATAATTGTCAATTGTACGACAAATTCATTGGTTGATTCAATTGATTAATCTTTCATTGTCTACAAGTTACAATTACTGCGTGGTTTTATTATTTAAACAAGTTACTTATCACTTAATGATAATGGTTCCCATATATCAAAGGTGGGTACAACACAGATCATTCTTGATATCTGGCTTTGTAAATCTTGCTATTAATGGATTTTGCTGAGTCAACCATGAGTGGATAGGGGGTATCGGTGACACTGACAAATCCTACATTGTAGTTTTCACCGTCGTACGCGCGCCCAGTAATCGGAGAGTCCATATATTGAAACCAGTGCGCACCCACAAAGTATGGGTTATCGATAACGGATTGCATGTAATCTTCAAACATCTTGGCCCGGTCTTCCTGATTGGCTGCATGAACCAATCCTGGATGGAATAAACCGGAGTCAGAAGCACCAATGTGAAACTCGCCAATAATGCTTGGTTTGTCAATGTCTTTTAAAAATTCCCATTTGTCTTTGCGTAGCCCTTCTTTATACGCATTGTAACTCACAACATCGGCATATTCAGCCGCTGCCTTAACCACTTCCATTGGCATTCCCCAGTCAGGAAATCTTGAGCCCAAATACATATGGTTAGGTAGGTGTTTCTGCACTGCATCATGAACAGTCTTAAAGTACTTATCGGCGTATGCGCCTAAAAGAAGTCCATAGTCTTGAAGTTGTAGATCATTATTAATGTCAGAGTTAATCCCTGAATCAAAGTTGATCCAATCCGCGATGTTTTTACCCCAGGCGGCATTTAATGCAGAAATATCACCATACTTCTGTTTTATTAAACGCGTAAATTCAGCTTTTGTTGGTACATCAGCGCCATTTCTTCTGAGTGTATGTAATACGATGCCATAGTGGGAAGTGACAGAGTCTGGTCGCCCAAAACTCTTTTCATTATCAATGAAAATGCCAACACACCATGGGTTATTCTTTACTTCACTGGCAACGACACTGGCAGTCATATTGGCACGTGATTCAAATTCCGGGTCGAATACGTCTGGCATCGGCGCCCAAAAGTCATCGCCACTCGAGACTGTTTTATAGTCACCGGTAATCCAACCATTGGCAAAGTAGGGTATAAGATCATTTTGATAAAACGACGGATCTGTCCAGTTGCCTAAAGAGGTGAACCCCCAATCTAACATGCGTTCAACGGTAACTTCACTCCATTTATCCATGTAGTGTTCGCCATACTTTCTGTCTAAATTGGCGGAATAAAAACTAAAGGTTTCACCATGTTTAAGGGGGCCTGAGTGCACACTGCGTCGATAACCAAAATGCTTACCTAAGGGCTCTTCATAGCTTGGTAACCATGAAAACATGTTTTGACGCTTTTCAGACGCAACATACCGTGTTGTGACGGCTTTATTGCTGACTCTATTCAAACCTTGAGAATCTTCTGGTGTAAGGTCATCTTTATCTTTCTCTTTGATCAGCTCTTTATCAAAGTCATAACCGGTAATGGTTGTTGAATTTGATAAACGAATAATGTCCAGGCCTGTGGCAAAATACAAATAACCTTCCGGATCCACCAACCACCACTTTCCATTCACTTTCTGTGTTCTAAAATAACCGCTAGCAGCGAGCTTAGGGCCTTGCTTCCAGCCATTATATTTACTGCGTTCCAGTTGTCTGGTAGAGGAAAACGCCGCAAGCTCTTTGGCTGTGACACTCTGTAACTGTTCATCTGAATGGATCTTTGTTGGGAAATCTAGCTTAGCATTCTGCCCGTATTGATCGACTATTCCGGTGAGAAAATCAGGATTTTTGGGAGGGTTTTTACGCAAGCGTACATTGCTTAGGGTGATGGATTTGTTATGTAGGGCGTCCTGCACGCTAAGTGAAATGCTTTTTATGCCAGAAAGATTCAGTAGTTTGGAGCCCCACATGGAAATAAATTGGTTTTCATCTCTGTCCCAAGTTGCCGGATTCGAGCGTAAACCAGAGGCAAAGTTAAGTTCAATACTTTCATCACCTTCTGGCTTGATTAAATCATGCCCGGACATTTTGCCGTAATAGGTTTGCTTGGCGCCCACGGGAACACTAATGCTACGTGTGTAGTTTTTACCGTCAATATCAGTGATATCAAACTTAAGTTGAGTGGAATGTTGGCCATGATTTGCCATATCAAAGGCAATATTGAAGTTCTGATATTCACTCCAGTCAAAAGGGTGCTTGGGAATGATGGAAACAGATGAGTAGGCATGACGCTCAGACTCAAAATTAATTTCTAAGCCTTCATCGGTCATTTTACCTTCAGCGTTCATCAATTTGATATTTGATGGTATATCGTTGCCTTTGAATGTGACTAATGGGGTTATCTGCGATGCTGAGTTATTTTGTATAGAAGAATTTACGTTATCTTGCTGACAACCATATAGGCAACTTAGTAGCCCCACTAGGTAAAATTGTGACCGCTTAAACATTATAGTTATCCTCATAAGGATTAGTAGGAAAATGGTGTTTTGACGGTATCATTAAACTAACATTCCATTGTCATTGTCAAATAAAAATTGTTAACAATGGCTTGCGGTGATTTGTTTCTAGTTTCAGATGTTCAATATTTCCACATCATATTTAATTCTTTTTAATTGATACATATTTGACTTCTAGTCTGCTAGTCATAAGCCTTACGTGCACAATCGGGTTCAAAAATTTAGGTTTGAAACCGTCGATATAATTGACGTTAATTTGCGATGGTCCAACTAATAGACGTTGTCATAAATGTTAATCTTTCTGAGATAGTTAACTGAAGATTGTTAACAAAAATGTGTTGACAAATAAAACTCTTGAGATCTAAAGTGTCTATATATTACGCAGAATGACTTGGTTTTATTCTTCAAACTATATCGTTTTCGTGCAATGACACTCAAAACACAAAGGCTTGGGACAAAGAAATGAAAAAGGTTAAGCAGAACTTTAAGCTGAGCACGATATGCCTAGCGGTGATAGCCGCTACCAGCGTAAGTGCTTTTGCTCAACAACAAGAATCAAAAGATGATGTAGAAGTGATTGAAGTTACTGGGCTTAAGTCCAGTTTAAAGAAGTCTATCAATGATAAACGATTCTCAGACAACCTCGTCGATACGATCAATGCTGAAGATATCGGCAAATCAACGGATCAAAACGTAGCCGACGCATTAAGTCGAGTTACCGGGGTGTCGTTGGTTACACGGGATGGCGAAGGCACGCAAGTCACCGTGCGTGGTGCAACCGCTAATCAGAACAATATCACTATCAATGGTCAGCAGTTGACCTCAACTGATTTCAGCCAGGCTGTAGATTTAAGTTCATTTTCTGCCGATATTTTGTCAAAACTAGAAGTGGTTAAAACATCAAGTGCCGACCAAGACGAAGGCTCATTGGGTGCAAACATAAATTTAGTCACGTTAAAACCGCTCGATCAGTCTAAAAATATTCGGTCTCTAACCGCACAAGGTAGATACAACGATTTTGTCGATAAAGAAGACTACAAATTACAGTTTACATTCACTGAGAAATTCTTAGACGATACGTTTGGCATTGCGTTTTCCGCTTATGATGAAACCAGCAGCATTCGCCGTGATCAATATCGCGTTGAGCGATTTGAAGCTTCTAATTTGATAGATATTGCTAGCGATCTTAACGGCGAGGCGATTTCTGGGGTTAAAGCGATTCGTCATTCATCTACCCGTTACGAACTTCACCAGAACTCGACAGATCGTCAGGGTTTGACCTTAGGCCTACAACTTTTACCTGATGATGTATCTGAAATGACCTTGGATATTACCTATTCAACCCAGGAATACGCCAATCAACAAGATGCGGTGATCACCCGTTTTACTAACAACAAAAACTTTGTGGAAGGAGAGAAACCACTAGGTGAATTGCGTCCTGCCGCGCCCTTTAGCGATCCTCAGCAAGACTGGTACGTAATCGACACCAATAACAATACCCTAGTGAAACAAATTGATCGTTTTGGTGCAGGTGACTTACAAAGCTCACAAGGCGGTAACGACCAAACCAATGGCAGCGTGTCGTTTACCTACAAACGGGAACTGACCGATTTGTTCCGTATGTCGAGCCAAATTGGTTACTCAAAAAGTGAGTCAGAAAGCTTACCCAGTGCATTTGCCGCAATGCAAAACTTCCCTCAGGTACCCGCCATTAAACTCTACGATGCAGGCCGGGATATCGAACCTGTTGGATATGACTGTTCAACTGGCGTTTGCCAAATGGTATTTGGCAGCAGTTTTGTTGACTTAGGCGAGCAAATTGTCAATGAAGTAGACCCTGATACCGGCTTTTTCACCCCAGGTTACGACGATAACGTTGCCTTAACGGGTTACAACCCAGCTGATATTGGCGCTCAGCACCTAAGCTTTTTAAGCGAAAATGACGTGACCGTTAGCGATGAGTTGGCAAATGCCCAGTTTGACTTTGAATACGATTACGAAGGCTATGGAATAACCTCTGTCGAGTTTGGCGCCAAAGCCACCAAACGTACAAAAGATGTAGACAACCAACAGTATCGCTTCAATACGGTAACGGCCACAGAAGTTATCGAAGATGAATTTGGCAATCCAGTGGCAATCCCCGGAGGTTCTTTGCTTGATATTCGCGCTAACTTGATTGCTCGTGAGGGCGGTCTACCTTATGACGATTTCATGGAATCATTAGGTTACGCTCGTAATGAGGCGACCACAGGTTGGACACCCGTTGATGCCGCTCGCGCCGTGAATATGCTACTTGACGACGAAAATACAGTACGCACACCTAACAATTCTGAATCGCGCATCACCGATATTGACTCCCAGGCATTTTATGTTAAAGGCAACTTTGATTTATTTGACGGGCGCTTGACAGGTAATATCGGCTTGCGGTATGTGAAAACCGACATTGAAGCAGATGGTTACTCTGGAGCCGACTTCTGGCAGTTCTCTGAAACCTTAGAACGCGAGTTTGACCGTGTGACGCTGCGAGACCTACGTGATACCAGTTTACCTGAATGCCGCGCACCTATCTTTTCAGACCCTAACCAATCGAGGGGATACGAAGAAAAGTATCAACGTGTTGATGGCCAAGGTTGGGACACCAGCAGTGGCCCTGAACCATCTGGTTGGACACGTATTGCCGACCAAGGCCCTTGTCATGATCCGGCGTTTGCACAATGGGCAGCATTTCAGCAAGACCCTACCCAACCTGAGCCAACTGCTAATATTAACTGGTTGAATATGTGGCGCTATGCGGATGTATCAACTACACGTAACAATGGTTGGGCTGGCGATATCGTGTGGGATGGCACTACCCCCCTTGAAAATAACAATGCCAATCAGTTTTCAACTACGTCCGAACGCAATCGAGAACTGCAATCTTTCCGCTCGTCTGACAAGCATAGCTATACCAATGTATTGCCTAGTTTGAACCTAAACTATGCCATATCGGATGAGATGGTGGGTCGTTTCTCAGTGTCTAAGACCATGACACGTCCTGAAATTGATCAGCTTCGCCCCGGCTTTCAGCTAGTCGAAAACGGCTATTGGGGTTCAGGTAACTCAAACTCAGGCAGTCGTGTTTCATTGTTCAATACACGCTTAGCGCCACTGGAGTCCAAAAACCTCGATGTATCGTTCGAGTGGTACTTTAATGAATCTTCTATGCTCAGCGTCGCGCTATTTCACAAAAATATGTCGAATTTCACCACAGTTGAGAACGCCGTTACCTATCTTAAAGATGTACGTAACGTGGATACGCCAGTCAGTGGTAGCGAAATCGTATTATTAGAGAACGAAGACGCTAGCAGCGACTATGGTTTAGATGGCTGTATGCCACTACGTGCCACCGCCGATTTTGGTTGGTCGCCGTCTGATCCTACTCGTTTCAGTGATGATTTACGTGACTTATGTGCACAGTACAGTGTGAGTAAAATTGTTAACGGTAAAGGTGCCAAAATTACCGGATTAGAGCTAGGTTATGTGCAAACTTATGACTTCTTACCCGGTTTCTTATCTGGCTTAGGTGTGTCAGCTAACTATACCTATCAAGACAGTAAATATGATCCGGACCGTTCGAGCATCGACCCAAGCAAAACTTTACCGTCATTCCCTGTAGCCGATACACCTGAGCACAGCTATAACGGGACCATTTTTTGGGAACAAGACGGCCACCAAATTCGCTTAGCTTACCGCGGTACCAGTGACTCATTAGTAGGGACGGATTACAACACAGGTTTACAGGGGCGTACTTGGAATCAAGGTTCTTTATGGAATGAAGGAAGAGGCAACCTCGACCTTTCTGCATCTTACAAACTGAACGACAACGTGACCTTCTCGCTTCAAGCAATCAACTTGTTAGATGACGAATTTAGAACCTACTACACCAGCCGCGAATTAGAAGTACAACGCGCGTTTGCTGACAATGATGTGGGCTATCAATTCGTTGCCTTTGAAGAAGGAAACCCGTTAGACGGCGACGCAACTCGTTCGAGAACGTACACACGATATAAAGTCGGCACGACTTATCGCTTAGGTGTGAACGTTACGTTTTAAGATCAGTTAAGCAAGATGCGTATTTTCACGCACCTTGCTTAAAGCAACGGTATAAAATTATGAAATCAATTCAAACATCAAAATTTTTATTGGCAGGCTTAGCATGTTCAGTCATCACCGCCTGTGGTGGCAGTGATAGCAACAATTCAGCACCTGCAGCATCAAGCGCAGCACCCACACACGGCGGTGATATTGTATTAAGCTACGTAGAGAAAGACCCATTCAAACGAGTGTTTTTATTAGGCACCCCAGCGGGTGAAAATAGCGGAGAAGGTGTGGCAATCGACACCGACGGTGACATTCTGCGCGTACGTAATATCACGTCAAACTTGGCTGATATGACAGGCTTTGAACTCGATGGACAATACCTAGGTGTGCGTCCAGAGGCGATTGCCCCTTCGTTAGATACGGGCCAAACCTTAACGTTAGAGCTGACCTACGACATCACCGACGGCACTAATACCGTGGCGCGTTCAGTCACGGTAACTATTACAGGTGAAGATATCGCCCCGATCGCCGAAGGCGAGCTTGTGGCTAACTTTACCCGAGATACAGGCACAGCCGTTATTGATTTAATGAAAAACGTCACCGATGGCGATGATGAGCCACTGACCGCGTTTGGCGTCACAGCCGATCCCAATAATCCGTTTTCTATTCCATTTACAATAAACGATGATCACGAGTTAGAACTTGACATAAGCGCGGTTGAAGCGCAGATCCCCGATGGGGAAAAAGTGACATTCAATTACACCTATAAAGTCAAAGACCATCGCTTTGAAATAGACAGAAACTTAGTCGTCAACGTGTTGGGTGTGCAGGATATTGCTGGCGCCCCATTAATTTTGAATTATTTTCTACAAGCCAGTGCTAATGAAACTGACACCATTCAAACCTACGATTTAGTCCAAGAGGTGGTTGAACGCGAAGGAGATGCCATTGTCATTAGCAATCTAAGGGTCGATGGTCAATCCGAATTACCATACGGAATTGAACTTGAGGGCAATATGCTTTCTGTTGACCCCCATGCCTATTTTAATGATGTGGCAAAGGGACAAATTAAAAGCTTGGAATTCTTATTCAATGTCTCTGATGATTCTGGCAATACGTCTGATGGTGAAAGAAGCTTGGTTGTCATGATTAACGGCGAAGAAACCAACCTTGTGGCTGCTTCTGGATTCAGTGCAGATTTTGAAGACACTGCTTATGTAGGCCCCTTGGATCAAACAACCAACCCTGCAGGTTTTACTTGGGGCTGGGCGGGCTGGGCTTGTCCTATTAAAGAAATTCGCAGCAGCGCTGCGCGTACGGGCGATTACGGCCTGTTTATAGAAGGCAGCTTTTGTCATTTTGAAGTGCAAAACATCATTGCATCCTTAGAGGACGATCAAAAATATGCCATGTCATATTGGCTGAATAACGAATCGTCTAACGGCGTGAACGGCAACCCTTATGTTCCGCTATTCACCACCACCCCTGAAGGCTCGACCTTAGATAATAAATTTTGGTTAGGTGGTCGTTACTTTGACCAGTCGTTAAATATTTGGATGGAGCACGTGCAACTCATCAACACTGGAGAGTCTGGAAATTGGGATGGTTACGAAACCTCGCCAGTGCACTTTGGACTGCTGAAGTATGATGATTCTTATGCAGGCGGCCAACACAACATTGACGATTTAAATATGGTTAAATATGGCCATTACAACACGGCCGCGCATGACATGCTGGTAGATGCAATTGGCTTATTCGACAACGCTGAAACCATCGAAAGTGTTGGAGGTACGGTTGAAATTCGCGATGTAGAAGGTATGCAAAAACTCTTTGTTGATACTAGCGGTGCAACCGACGGCGTGACGATTAGTTTGCCAATTAAAACTGGTGCGATCAGAGCCGGTGGCCGTTATGCTGTCGTTATGGATGCGCAACTGATCAATCACGATACCTTGTATACCGCGGGCGAGAACACGGCAGCACCTTATAGCCTAAGCTTGTCTAACGGCACTGAATCTATTGTATCTAGCGGCAGTGGTTACACTAAGGGAGCGGAGAACGCGTCTAGTGATATCATTATTACTGAAGAATCTGGGCGCAGTGCTGCTGTTAATTGGTCACAAGAAGCAATGACGCTAAATATTGCCTTGGATGTGGCTAATGCCCAATACTATATTGATAATGTGCGTTTAATCGCCATACCGTAACGAGTATGACGTTATGATGTAAAAGCCCTTTGGAATCATTTTTATAGGGCTTTTTTGTTTATATTGTTAGTTAGCACACGGCGAAACGGGGCATGAGTGAATAATACAATAAACAATATTGTCATTGTCGGTGGGGGCACCGCGGGCTGGTTAACGGCCGGCTTAATTTCTGCTCGGCATGCATCGCGCATACAAAGCGGTGAATTGGCTATTACGTTATGTGAATCCCCCACTGTTCCAACTGTGGGTGTGGGTGAAGGCAGTTGGCCCACCCTACGGAACACCTTGCAAACGCTCGGCGTATCAGAAACCGACTTTATCCGCCAGTGCAATGTGTCATTCAAACAAGGCTCGCGCTTTACCAACTGGGAAAGTGAACAAGCCAGCCAATATGACCATCCCTTTGATGTGCCCAATAACGCCTTTAACGGGGCCGAGGCACAGTACTGGTTGTACCGCAAATGCCCTACGCCTTTTAGTCAGACGTATACCATACAAAGTGAGCTAGCCAATCAACAATTAGCTCCCAAGCTAATTACCACAGCCGAATACGCAGGCTTTGCTAACTACGGTTATCACTTAGATGCCGGGTTGTTTTCCGCATTTTTACTCGACCATTGCACTCAAACCTTAAGGGTAAAATATGTGCTGGCAGATGTACAGCAAGTACATCGAGATGAAGCTGGTGATATCACCGCACTGCAAGTAACCAGCACAGGATCAGGCGGCGACTCACAAAGTAGACTAATTAAAGGTGACTTATTCGTAGATTGTAGCGGGTTTCGCTCAGTGCTATTGGGCGATGCATTAGGCGTACAAAACATTCATGTCGATAACGTGCTGTTTGCCAATAATGCCATTGCCACCCAAGTACCGTACGCCACGCCGGATAGTCCCATATCGTCGTTTACCCAATCAACGGCGCAAAATAGCGGTTGGATCTGGGATATAGGCCTGCCTAATAGGCGCGGTGTGGGTTATGTGTACAGCGACCGTTACACCAATGACGAAGATGCCAAGTGCACACTGATAGAATACATTCAAAAAAGTCACAGAGGTGCAGACGAACTAAATTTGAAACATATTCGTTTTACCCCAGGTTACAAGCAGCAATTTTGGAAACACAACTGCGTAGCTATAGGCCTGTCAGCTGGCTTTATTGAGCCCCTAGAAGCGTCGGCTATCGTATTGATTGAGATGTCAGCTACCATGTTGGCCGAACAACTTCCCGCCACGCGCCAGTGTATGGATGTTATCGCCAAACGCTTTAACCAAACGTTTACCTATCGCTGGCAACGTATTATCGACTTTTTAAAATTGCATTATGTCCTTAGCCGACGTACATCCGCATTCTGGCGAGATAATCGGTCTGATGCGTCAATTCCCGACTCATTAAAAGAACAATTGGCGTTGTGGCGCTGTAAAGTACCTAGCTACGCTGATTTCCCTGCCAAAGATGAGGTATTTCAGGCAGCCAGTTATCAGTTTGTGCTTTACGGCGCCGGCTTTGCTACCGAGTTACCCTTTGCGCCTGAGCCCCAATCCCTTGAAAACGCCGCGCAGCTTGCTGGGTTAATTCAATCGCAAAAAGCCCAGATAACAGCCCAGGCCATCAGTAATCGAGACTTACTCAACAAAATTCAACAATTTGGACTTAGCACTATCTAATTTGAGCAATACCTTAGAGGTAACTATGACATCGTCAATTGAGCTGTTAAACAGCGAACAACACCGGCATGTACGGATTAATAATCAGCTAATGGATACGAAGATAAACAATGTCAACGTAGCTTCAGTGACCGTGGGTGAATTACGTACGTTGGTTCACGAGTACGCCATATTAATCAGCAAAAGTTCGTCTACAGGACAATTCCAGTTAGCGGCGATTTTAGGCTTTGATCCTGGCGAGAATTTGTATCTTAAAGACAATCAGTGGCGGGCAACCTATCTGCCGTTGGATATATTAAGGCGACCTTTTCAAGCTTACATTCCTGACCCAAATAAGTTCAACGCAGGTCATATCGCTATCGATGTTGCCAATGAACAAGTGAGCGAACTAAACGGTGAATTATTATTTGATCAACAGGGTAACGCCACCGAGTATTTACAAAAAGTACAAAAAACATTCTCAGAATTAATGGCCGGAACGGAGCAGACTCGCATGCTGTTAGCGCAAGCACATCAGCTTGACCTCATTGAACCTATCACCTTAAAGATCGATATTCCGGACCATAATAGTAAGTCATTAAACGGTTTTTATGGCTTTAATAAGGACGCGTTAACTAAGCTCAGCGGGGCAGAGCTAGAGCAAGCTCATCAATCCGGTGTATTGCAGGTGAGCCACCTGATACTGAGTTCTACATTGCATTTACAAAAGTTGATTAATTGGTCGAGTCAAACTAATGAAAATAAGGGGAAATAATGACGAAGAAATATGGGATTAAAAGAAGCTTGTTAGGCGGTATTATCTTAACACTATCTACATTGCTACATGCGCAGTATTTAGATCCTACTATTAATTATTTCATAAAAGGGCGCATTGTTAGTCCTTGGGAGCTGAGCTTACAATTTGGTCAGGTAAAGCTTGATGGTAATCACGGTAAAACTGCTAAAGGCAGTTTAGTTATTGAACCAGCTACCCGTACTACCGAAAATGACGTCGTTGCCTTGACATGGAAACCAAAAGGTATAAAAACAGCATGGGGTAGTGACGATCTCAATGTAATGACCATGAATATAACCAATACGCAAGGTGTCATTGATTTGTCTAGTGTTAAAGAAGATGTTGCACTCACCTTCGATATTAAAGTTATTAAGGGGCCAAACGAACTTGTTACCTTAACCATGGAAAGTAATTGGGATTGGCAAACGCGCAGCGCATTTTCGCTTAAACAGGTTTTAAACCGTTTGCCAGACGATAAGTGGCTCACGGTCCCAATTCCCTTAAGCTGTTTTGACAATGGTAAATTGGACTTTGAAAAGCTAACCACCATATTTATGTTACATACCTCAGGTAAGATGAAAATTGAATTAGGTGATATCCGGTTGACAGCTTTTGTAACCGACAAAGTCAACTGTCCGGGTTAATTTGTATTGTTTTAAATTAATTGTTAACAAAATAGTGGTATTAGTTTAGTATAAGTCCATGCATTTGTTAACAGAGTAGAATGTAATGGGTCAAAAATTTCACAGCGTCTATTATTGCGCCATTGTTGTCTCCTTCGGTGCATTTATTTTAGGGCTGGATGCCGCACTGATCTCGGGTACGATTAAGTTCGTTTCTGCTGAATTTGGCTTAACCGATATGCAAATTGGTACTATGGTCAGTGCACCGGGACTGGCTGTATTATTTGCATTAATGTTCACCGGTTATTTATGCAATCGAATCGGCCGTAAGAAAACCCTTATTGGCATTTCTTTTATTTACATCTTTTCTGCTATCGCTTCAACCTTTGCGCCTAACTACGAAACACTGGTTATTGCACGTTTTGTCGGTGGATTCGCATTTACTTCATTGTCTGTTGCTGCAATGTATATTGGTGAGATAGCCCCGCCTGCTTTACGCGGGCGTTTAGTCGCAATGGTACAGATTAGTATCGTTGTAGGCTTTTCTGCCGCGTATTTTATTAATTATGGAATGTTACAGTTATCACATAGCACTACGCAGTGGGTAATTGATATTGGTTTAGTTGATCACACCTGGCGTTGGATGTTGGCCATTGAAATTGTGCCTGCAATTGTGTGGTTTGTGCTGTTATTTACTATTCCAAAAAGTCCACGTTGGTTAGTCTTGCGCGGTCATGTGGATGAAGCCAAAGAGGTGCTGCATGCTTTTGGCAAAGGACCTAAAGTCGATGAAGAGTTAGTACAAATTCAGGACAGCCTCAAAGGCACGGATGAAAATATCTCGTTTCTGAAGTCGTTTAAATATTTGTTTGAAAAACGCGTACGCATGGCAGTTATCATCGCGTTTGTTTTTGGTGTGGTGCAGCAAGTAACAGGCATTAATGCCATTTTGTTTTACGCGCCAACGGTATTCGAACAGTTAGGTGTTGGTACCGATGCAGCGTTCCTCAATGCGGTTATTGTAGGTTTTACCGGGATGATTTTTACCGTGTTGGGGGTTCTACTAATCGATAAAATTGGCCGCCGCCCCTTAGCTATATGGGGTTTGGCGTGGGTAACTTTAAGTTTATTTATTTGTCATTACGGGTTTGCTCAAGCCACTTACAGTCTATCTGCTGACTTCGTGGCACAGCTTTATAGCCAACATCAAATTCAGGGCTTGGATAGCCTAATCGGACAAGTTTTCCATAGCGATTTTGCGTTTAAGGCGGCTGTAATTAATGTGTTAGGTGAAGGTACTTTTAGACAGGTCGAAGGTGAAATGTTACAAAGTGCTGGCACTATACCGGTGGCTATTATAATGACGGGTATCATCAGTTTCATCATGGCATTTCATATGACAATCGGCCCAGTGTTGTGGGTCCTGTTTTCTGAACTTTTCCCCACTCATGTGCGTGGTATTGCTATCCCAACTTTTGCGTTCATTTCGAGTATGGTTAGCTATTTTGTCCAGCAGTTCTTCCCATGGTTATTAACTAACTTAGGCGCATCTCAGATTTTCTTGTTCTATGCAGGAAGCGGTTTGATTGGTTATTTCTTGATGCTTAAATTTATGCCGGAAACCAAAAATAAAACCATCGAAGAAATCGAGTTAATGTTAAACAAAGGTGTGGCTTAAAGCCCCCTAGAACTAGAGGTTGAAAAGATGTCACAATCCAAATTGAGCCTTGCCAGCAAGCGTGCTATCGAGCGTGGTTATGATCAACAAGGTCCTGAGTGGCTAACAGAATTTGATGTTATGGAACTAAAAGGTGATTTTGCTTTTGAACAAGGCATTATTCGTCGCGATCCAACATCCGTTGTATTGGTCGATGGGGTTTATCACTGCTGGTATACCAAAGGCGAGGGGGAAACTGTTGGTTTTGGTTCAGATAACCCACAAGACAAGGTTTTTCCGTGGGATTTGACCGAGGTTTGGCATGCAACGTCGACAGATACCATCACCTGGAAAGAACAAGGCTCGGCTATAAAACGTGGTGAAGCCGGTGATTTTGATGATAGAGCGGTATTTACGCCAGAGATCCTAGTACATGAGGACAAATACTACCTGGTTTATCAAACCGTGCAGTTTCCCTATACCAATCGTCAGTACGAACATATCGCTATCGCCTGGGCTGATTCACCTGCTGGGCCGTGGCATAAAAGTGCTGCGCCCATTTTAAGTCCATCTAAGGATGGGCAGTGGCATGGCGAAATAGACAATCGATTCCATGTTAAATCGAAAGGCAGTTTTGACAGTCACAAAGTACACGATCCTTGTTTATTATTTTTTAACACCAAGTTCTACCTCTATTACAAAGGTGAAACCATGGGCGAGGGCATGAACATGGGAGGGCGCGAGATCAAACATGGCGTAGCGATTGCCGACAATATTCTTGGACCCTATATCAAGTCAGAATACAACCCGATTTCTAATAGTGGTCATGAAGTTGTAGTGTGGAATTACCAAGGAGGCGTGGCTTCTTTAATAACCACCGATGGCCCAGAAAAAAATACTATTCAGTTTGCTCCCGATGGCATTAACTTTGGCATTAAATCTCATGTAAAAGGTGCGCCAGAGGCAGTTGGTTTATTCAGAGAGTGTAAAGAAAATACCTTGCCTGCGCCGGGGATCCCTTGGGGGCTTACCCATAAGTACGATGCCAGTTGGAACTGGAATTACATTTGTAAATTTGTGCCGCGCAAACAGATACTAAACGCTGGAACCTTCCAGAATAAACATTAGAGTGCCACTGCTATGACTTCATTACTTTGTATTGGCGAGGGAATGTTGGAGCTACGCAACAGTGTAGCGGGCCAACTTAACTGCGGTTATGCCGGTGATACTTTAAATGCTGCAATATATGCTAAGCGGGTTAATCCTGAACTGGAAGTGAGCTTTTTAAGTGGAATTGGCACCGATCCCTATAGCCAGGGGTTTGTTGATTTTTGTCAAAAGGAATCACTTGATACCACTCTATTACTTAAGTCAAAAACCGCAAATTTAGGTATTTATGCCATTGATGTTGATGATAAAGGAGAGCGGTCTTTCTATTATTGGCGCAGAGATTCAGCGGCAACTCAACTTATTCAACTCGTTGAAGAATACCGGTTAAAACAAAAACTCCAAACTCCTACAATGGTGTTTTTTAGTGGTTTAAGCTTGGGTATTTTGCATGTCGATGACAGACAGGGATTGTTGAACCTCATCCAATATTTTAAGGCTCAGGGCAGTAAAATTGCCTTTGATCCAAATTATCGTCCTCGAATGTGGACAAGTAAAGCTAATACACTGAAATGGCTGCAGCAGGCCTATGAGCTGAGTGATGTAATATTACCCGGTTTAGATGAACATCAGGAATTGTTTGGCCATACTAGTGCCCAAGGTGTAGCTGACTATTTTCAGTCCATAGGCTTTGACGAACTGATTGTTAAATGCGGTTTAGATGGGGTAGTCGCTTTTGACCAAAGCGGACAAATACATCACCAGCCTTTTAATCCAGCGCCTATCCAAGTCGACAGCACTGCCGCTGGCGATTCATTCGCTGGTACTTATTTAGCTGCTAGGCTGCGCCACGATAGTATCCCTCAAGCCATTAAACAAGCCGACAATGTCGCCCGTTTTGTGGTGCAACATCCGGGGGCCATTGTTGAAAAAGCAAGCTTTAAAAGGTTTTTACACAAAAATCAGCAGCACAACTAGTAATTTTAATTGTCAGTGAAAATGTGGGACTCGATCGTTTTATTGCTTAACACTAAACGGAGGTAAATGTCGTCATTTATACCTCTATGTCACAGCTGTAATTCAGACATACGCAACTAAATGAAGAAATATGATGACTCAAAATGTACTTATCACCGGCGCCAGTCGCGGGATTGGTTTAGGTTTAGTGCGCTTTTACTTAAATTCAGCTTGCCATGTTTTTGCTGTTTACCGCAAACCTAACGACGATTTGCAAACCTTGGCCGCACAACATACTAATTTAAGCCTTATTCAGCTAGATCTTGCTGATGAGCAAGCCATTAACTCGCTGACCAGACAGTTTGCTGAGTATCAGGTAAAACTGGATCTGCTTGTTCATAATGCGGGTTTAAACTTTGAGCAGGGACTGGGTGAGTGGAGCCAAGCTGCTTTTATCAATAATTTTAATATCAACGCCATTGCGCCAGCATTGTTGAGTCAGAGTCTGGCGACTCACTTATCCGCGCTATGTAAAAGTATCTACCTAAGCTCTGGCGTCGCATCATTGCTTAACAGTTCGGATACTGCAGCATTACCCTTTGATAGTTACGCCATGAGTAAGGTGGCATTGAACATGTTAGTCAAGCGATTGGCGGTTAAAAATAAAGATAATCAACAGATTTTCTGCGCGCTAAGCCCTGGCTGGGTGCGCACCGATATGGGGAGTGAACAAGCGCCATTTAGTATCGAACAAGCTGTTGAATTGCTCAGTACAACTATTAGCTCATTAACTAAAATGCACAGTGGTGCATTTTTAGATGAACAGGGTAAACCTATTCCTTGGTAGTGGGTGTTGCTTGCGCTTTTTAAATAGATTTTTCGTCGTAATGCGCTAAATTTGCGGTTGCTGGTTAGCCGCGGTGTTTGCGACCCGATGATATGGCATTATCTTATGTCAATCGTCCTTCCCATGGTTTTTCACAAACAGGTGAGTATTTGGATAGTTATTGGCAATAAAATTTGCATTTATGTAGTGGGCAGTCTTGTGGTGATACATCAAGATGAAAATATTGGAATGAATAGACTGCTGTAGTAACCGACTTTGATTTTCGGTTAAAAAAACAACAATAAAAATGGCGCAAATTTAAATCAATTCACGCCATTTTTTAGTTTATTTACCACCAAGTGCCATAAAGAATAACTAAGGTAATCACCACCACTATTGCGGAAATATTAAAACTACGTTCAGTATCAAAGGTAATTTCATCTAAACTAACCGAGCTATCTGTGGCAGGATTTTTACCGAGCAGAGATACTACTGCCGACAATGCAATACACATTAAAAACACTAAGCCGATACGATCCATAAAGGGCAATTCTGGCCATAAGAATTTAAAGGCCACTGAAAATGCTGCCGAGCCTAATGCTGCCGCTAATGCACCGGTTGACGTGGTGCGCTTCCAAAACATACCCATTAAAAATATCGCTGTAATACCCGGTGAAAACAGGCCGGTAAATTCTTGAATATATTGAAAGGCTTGATCAAATTTACCTAGTAGTGGCTCTGCTGTAACAAGGGCAATACACAATGAAACAACTGTTGCAATACGACCGATATGTACATAGTGACGCTGACTTTTATCTGGCAGAATGTTTTTGTATATATCCATGGTAAATATGGTTGAGATACTGTTGGTCATAGAGGCAAGAGACGAAACAATTGCTGCCACTAATGCCGCAAAAACTAAACCTTTAATACCCACCGGCATTAAACCCATCATTGATGGATAGGCTTGGTCTGGCGAAGTTAAATTAGGATATAAAATAAGCGCCGCAATACCGGGAAGTACCACAATAATAGGCATCAAAAGTTTTAGAAAAGCCGCAAAGACAATACCTTTCTGTGCTTCTTGGATACTTTTAGCCGCTAATGCTCGTTGGATAATGTATTGGTTAAATCCCCAGTAACCAATGTTCATCACCCATAGGCCGCCTAGCAACACAGATATCCCAGGTAGGCTCATATAATCAGGGTTATCACTTGCTAATATCATGTCGAAATGACCAGGTACTGTTTCAGTAAGAATACTAAAACCGGCCATAAAACCCATGCCATTGGCAACTTTATCGAGTGCAAGGTAACTTAACAATAGACCACCAAAAACCAGTAATACCACTTGGATAATATCGGTGTAAGCAACGGCTTTTAAACCTCCGTACAGTGAGTAGGCTACTGAAAACAGTGCCAAAAAAATCATGCCATACATCCAATCAACCCCGGCAACGGTTTGAATTGCCAAACCGCCTAACCACAACACCGACGTTAGGTTCACAAAAATAAATACCGCTAACCAAAAAAGGGCTAGGGTGGTTTTCACTCGACTATCAAAACGTTGCTCAAGATATTGAGGCATCGTAAAAATGTTATTTTTCAAAAAGATAGGCAGAAGATATTTGCCTACAATAACCAGTGTGATGGCTGCCATCCACTCGTAAGAGGCGATGGCTAAACCAATAGCGTAACCGGAACCAGACATGCCAATAATTTGTTCGGCTGATATATTAGCCGCGATAAGAGATGCACCAATTGCCCACCAAGGCAGGGATTTACTAGCGAGAAAATAATCCTCAGTATTACGATCACCTTTGTGATCATTACGGGATATCCATAATGCAATGCATAAAAGCCCGATAACATAGGCAATAAAAACGGTTAAATCGAGTTGTTCCAATTTCATCTAGCACACCTTTTTGATATTTATTGAGTCAGGTTTTACTTTGTGACTTATTTTTCTAGCAATTCAAATTCAAATTTATCATTTGTTAAATTCTGGGCCGAGCTATAGGACTAACTTACAAAAATCCCGCCTTTTTTCATCCTGTAAAATGGCAACAAGTTGATGACTTTTTCTTTGCTGGCATTATTTGATATTTCTCAGTACCTAGAGCTCATATTTAACTTATATTCATATAGTCCATTACAAAACGCGTAATTCTGCGAGGCTAATTGGAGCATTAATTTAAATCTATAAATGTTAATTAACTGGCATAAAATGTTAAATATGTGCTGTTTATTACCAATAAATCATGGTAATTGTAGGTTTAGTGTTAGATATATGTGGTGGATGGGCTATGAGAAAAGGACAGGTTTATTGCGAACCATTTTGCATTGAAGAAAGTTATCAGTTTGAAATTCATAAAGTTCAATACCAAGAAGAAGATGCCTATTCGTGTTTTATGCACTTTCATGAAGTTCACGAATTTATCATTTTTGAACAAATTGATGGGAGCTATTATTACAATCAGGGGGAATCAAAATTAGTCGATAACGACATCGTTTTCACCCCTGCTTTGGAAACCCATAATTTTGAGCTGAGTGAGCGTCCAAAGTCTTGGTATATCATTCAATTTTTACCTGAATTATTTAATGAAGCCGAATTGCAAAAAATCAGTTCGGTGTTTCAGCAGGGCCAGCATTTACGGCTACAACAAAAAGACATAGAAATCGTACAACAGCAGGTAAGTTGGTTGTATGACTGTTATCAAGATAATCCTCTAAGCGGAAAAAGCTTAACGCTGCTAAGACTGCTTATTTTGTGGATTGCTGAGCATTCCCAACCGGTGATTTTGCCGAATAGTGTGCCTATTACCTCAAGTATCGGTTATGGAAAACTGTCAACAGTTATCGATTTGTTCCGACAAAGTAAGTCGGTAGAGCTGACATTAATTGAGGCTGCCGAATTGTGTCACGTTTCACCCTCACATTTTTCGCGGATGTTTAAATCGATATTTCGCTGTAATTTTTCTGAATACAGCTTACGTCATAAGCTTTACAGCGCGGCGCGGCTTATCAGCCAAACCGAGAGTTCAATTACCACTATTAGTTACGAGTTAAATTTTTCTAGTCCGTCCCACTTTATTGCCCAGTTCAAAAAACAATTTAATACCACGCCTTATAAGTATCGCCTAGATGTCAAAAAGAGGATTTAGCCGTAGTGCTTCAGCATAAGTTAAGCCCTTAGCTGATGGGTAAATGACTCCATAAGTGGATGTTTATGGATCGGTGGCACATAGTTTAATAGTGTTAAAATCAAATAACATTTTACGCTCAATTAGTATCAAAAATTTGTTAAAACACTCATCTTTATCGCTAGGTTAGTTTCAAATTAGCATCAATAATAGCGCGTATCATTTAATTAAAGTCTATAAGATTCAGATAATTAATGGTTTTTTTCTGTCATATTAAGCACGACCCTTGTGGCTTTACCTTAGTTGTATATTTTATTTACATAAGTATTACATTAATAAAAATTATTTTAACAAATGAGTGTTAAGTGCTGTTTGTTGCTGAAATCTTGTTAGTTTCCCGCTCACTACTTCAATAGCATAGATATAAGTGCCCAGCGGCATTTGTAGTGGCATCACTCAAAAATATAAAGTCAAAACCAGTGGGATTCATATGAAGATTAATAAAAAGTTCACACTTTTATCACTTAGCATCGCCGTTTCATCTGCGCTATCTGCAAATTTTGCCGTTGCGCAAGAACAACAAGCAGGTGCTGAAAACGATATTTTGGAAGTCATTCAAGTTAAAGGTATACGCAGTAGTTTAAAAGAGTCGATGGAGTTGAAGAAAAGCTCTGCTTCCATTCAAGACAGTATTGTTGCTGAAGATATTGGTAAATTTCCTGATCAAAACGTCGCCGAGTCTTTGCAACGTATTAGTGGTGTGATGATTTCACGCACTAACGGAGAAGGTACAGCGATTACTGTGCGTGGCTTGGGTCCAAAGTTTAATACCGTAAAACTGAATAACCGTACATTGGCGACGTCAGAACGTGGCAGAGAGTTCGACTTTCAAGTATTACCTTCGGAACTGATTTCTGGAGCTGATGTAATAAAAGCCTCTCGCGCCAATATCGCAGAAGGCGGCATTGGTTCGTATGTCACCATTAATACGGCGCGTCCACTAACGAGTCCGGGTGAACATATCGCAAGCTCAGTTAACTTAAAATATAATGATTTAGCTGAAAAATTCACTCCAAAAGTTTCAGGTATTTATAGTAATACCTACCAAGATAACAGCATTGGATTTTTAATTGGGTTTTCACAGATAAAAACTGAAAACCGCATCGATGCACATGAAACAGCCTTTTGGGATAACGTACAAGCAGATGATACTCAACGGGCACCTGGCCCTATTGTTGATGAAAGTGGTAATGCGGTTACGTCTGGTACCCTATGGTATCCAGGTCGTGCGCAATTTATGACAGATAACGAAGACCGCACAAGAACCAGTGCTAATGTCACTCTGCAATATGCACCAACTGAAGATACTACCCATACATTAGATGTTTTTTATACTGACTTTGAGCGGGATGCCTTTAGTAATGGTATGCAGGCGCCATTGCATCGAGACGGCTTTGAAGATGTCATTGTTTCAGCAAACAATACTATTTTATCAGCGCGTAAAAGTGCAGATCCCCTCGATGGTTTATTTCAAACTCGTGCCGAATCCTCTAAGACATTGGCGGTTGGCTATAATGCTTTTATTTATAAAGGTGACTGGACTTACGAAGCGGATGTTGCATATTCAAAAGCTGAATCTGCGCCTCGCCTTGAGCAATATGTTCCTAATATTATCAACGCGGCCGGTTTAATCGATTCAGACTACATCGCATTCGATAGCCGTGGCTCTGATGTTATTAATATCGACTCGAGTATTGCGTGGAATGATCCGGCTGGGGTAAAAGCCCATTGGAATCGTCGCTCACGTGATGAATTAGAAGATAAAGTGTTAGAAACTAAATTTAATGCAAGTTACGAATTAAATTCAGGGTTAATGCGTAGTGTTGATTTTGGGGTGTCATATACTGACCGCACAAAATCATTACAGCAATATAATTCAGATAGTACCCAATGCGGTTCTGTTGTTAATACCTGCGGCACATTGTTAGATATGGATGATAGTTTATTCTCTATTAATAAAAACAGTGATTTTTTATCTGAGGTCAGTGGTAACTTTCCGCGTAATTTCATTTTCATCAATAGTGTGGCTGATTATACAGCAGCAATGCAGAGCATTTCTCAAGATAACGCTTGGGGAGCAAACGAATTAGTGCCCAATGCCTCGGTAGAAAATAGCGAAAAAATAATGGCGCTTTATTCTCAGTTAAACCTTGAAGGTGAATATGCCACCTTTACTTGGGCTGGTAACGTTGGTCTTCGTTATGTCGACTCAAAAAACACTTCCGAGGGTTTTGCCATACAAGTGCTTGATATTGAGATGGATGACTCAGTCCAAGATGATGGAGAGTTAATTAATATTACCACTTCAGATCCTGTTCACACCGATGCTAAAACCTCTTCTCAAGAGTTATTACCCAGCGCTAATATTAATTTAGATTTCAATAACGGATTTTTTGTTAAAGGCTCAGCTGCAAAAGTATTAACTCGTCCCGCGTTGGAAGATGTTGGGGTTAATATGTCAGTCTCTGGTGTTCGTTTGACGGAATATAGTAGAAGCCAAGGGAACCCTTATTTAGAACCATATTTAGCGACTCAATTTGATTTGGCCTTTGAGTATTATCAAGACAATGGTAATACCTACAGCCTTAACTTTTTTAACAAAGACTTTAGCAGTTGGATTTCAACTCAAACCTTTGCACAAGATTCAGGCTTTGATGTTGACCGTAATTTTGATGGCACCAACGATTGGGATGTTAAAGAAACCGTCACCCAAAAGAGCAACCGTAGCGGCGTTAAATTAAATGGTGTGGAACTAGCGGCACTGCATTATTTTGACTACTTGCCAGGCTGGATTAGTGGTTTGGGTATCCAAGCTAACTACACCTACACAAACAGTAGTGACAGTGATGCCGATATATTTGAACAGCCAGGCGTCACAGCTCCAGGCAGCGGTGTTGAAGGTTTCTCAAGTAATGCCTATAACATCATCGCTTTTTACGATAGAGATGGTTTTCAAGCACGTTTAGCCTATAACTGGCGTGAAGCTTTCCTCATGCAGCGTCAAAGTGATGTGGGTGGTGGTTTACCTAAACATGCTGATGATTATGGCCAGTTCGACTTCAGTACCTCGTATGATATTAATGACAATTTTACGCTTAATGCTGAAGTGATTAACGTAACCAATGAAAATATCCTCGAGTACGCCGACGTACGTGAACGTGTGACTAAACTGCAATATACGGGTCGTCGTTTCCAAGTGGGGGTTTCTGCTATATTCTAATATTTGGCCGGTTTAAGCACCGCTCAGTAGCAATGCAGTGATAAATATAAAGCGCGCTTATTGATAAAATAAGCGCGCTTTTTTGTTTGCCCAGCGAAGCTGGCAAACCCGTCCACTTGAAAGATAGTGGAGTCACCCTGACTAAGGGGAAGATAATCTGAATGGCAAGTGCGCCACTGGCTAACGGTGGGGTGTGAAGGAAGCCATAGGAAGTTAGAGGTACACAACTAACCGTAACCTGTTTCGGCGGTATTGGTGGGTAAGCGTCCAAAATAGCGCGAAGCCCAATACTTAGTCAGACCAATGCTGTGATTGAGGGTGGGATTTCTAACAGGGAGTCAGTGCAGTAACTGGGGAAGCCTGGCATCTAAACTTACTGTAAGTAAGTGGTCTAAATTCAAGGGGAAACCCAAGGTTTATGGTCGGTGTGAGGGTAACCGTTCACCGGGGAGCTATTGACTTAAGGCCGTTAGTTCAGGCAGTGCCGGATATTCCGAGCGAGTGATGACCCCGTGGACGATTTGCCTTAGCCAGTCCAGAGGATTGGCCCCCAGCTTGCGGCAGCTTTCTACAATGGTGAGAATGCGTTGCCGAAATTGCTCGCCCCGGTGTGAGTACACGCCATAACTGCCTTTGCGCCACAGTACATAGCTGCGCAAGGAGCGCTCTGCCTCGTTGTTGGTCAGAGGAATATCCTTATCCGTCAGAAATGTCCAACAGCTTTCATCGTGTTTGAGCAATAATCCGCAGCGGTTTCGATACCGCGGGGTAACACAAGCTTCGGTGGCATGTTCCAGGGTGGCTTGCCAACGTTTGCGTAGTTTACCCATACGCTTTTGATACAAATAAGGCGATAGCTCCCCTCGCTCAAATCGGTGGCGGGTACGAAAGATAAGATGGATCAAGGTTTCTAATCGCTGCCCTATGGGTTTATTCGGCCCCCAACTATCTGCTATTGCCCCCACATTACGTAAAATATGGGCCCAGCAAAATTGCCGCTGAGATGGGGGGAGATAATGGTAGCCCGCATATTGATCGGTAACGATCACGGCTTCAGTGACGTCGCCTAATAATGCCCGGGCGGCATGTTGCGCCCGGGAGTAGTGGATCATAAAACAGGATAATTCATCGGTGCAGGCCAGCCACATCCAGCGGTTTTCGTTCTCACGCTTGTGCCGGGTTTATTCACCTCATCCCTGAGGCTCACCGTTTCACGGCACGCTGAAGCGGTTCAAATGCTTTCCCGAAGCATTTGTCGTCAGCGTGGACAACGGTAGGATCCTGGACTAGCTGTTTGATCTGCTGATGAACGGGCGTGAGCATCGCGCTGACCTTGCCTTGGGCTTCAGATATGGCACCTCGGCTAAAGTACACCCCGAAGTTCTGCTGCAACTGTTGCTGGATTTGGCTAATACTCTGATGGAACTGCCCGGCCTGTATGGCGATAAAGGCCAACATGTTGGCCCCCATCTGACCATTGTTGACGGTTTCGGGCAACGTCGCCTGAACAGCCTCCCCACAGCGGCAACAGCTACCTTGATAAAGCGGGTGCTCCGTCACGTTGTAGGCTTGTTGAGGGATATCAAACACCTGATGACGATAATAAGGCGTGGCATTGGATACCACTTTCCCCCCGCATGCACATTCGCCGGGAGGATAATAGGACAGTGTCACATCCACCTCATCTACTCGCGCGCGATTGCTGCCCTTATGCCCCGGCTGGGCGCCTCGCGGTTTGCCGCTACTTTTACGCGGGCGATCTACAGCCGCTGGGCCATCGGAAGAAGGCGGGCGAGAAGAGTTGCGACTGGATTGTTTCAGCCGGTCTTCAATGTCATTGAGCCTATCCCATAACGACTGAATAAGCGCATTGGCTTGTTCAAGCGTGTCGGCTTTAGGGGCGGCTGGACGGGATTTTTTGCGTGTCATGTTGACACCATGCCACATGGGCGGGATCGCGCAATAGGATCATCGGGATCATGCAAAATAAATATTTTTACATGTCAATACCTGTCCGGTGAACGGTTACCTAAATGAGCTGCATAGTAATACCGATATTAAGCCAGATTTACCCATTATTTATTCTCTTATTTTTTTACAAAGCAAAAGTGCTTATGGCTGTAGTCTAATAACTCATTATTAGAACCCTATCTGATTAACATAGATCTAACCTGTAAAGTGTAAATTGTCAACAAAGTAACGTTAACAATATTGTTTTGCTCAAACTTTCATGCTAAATTTTCATCTAACCTAATGCCGTGTTTTTTAAACTATGCTGGAATCTTTAATATGGAACTTAATATTGGTAATCGTCTATTTGTCACTCTAACTCGGTTTGCACTTGGGATATTTTCGATACTTTATTTTGTGGGCTGTT
This sequence comes from Paraglaciecola sp. IT1134, assembly GCF_058068185.1. Taxonomy (NCBI): domain Bacteria; kingdom Pseudomonadati; phylum Pseudomonadota; class Gammaproteobacteria; order Alteromonadales; family Alteromonadaceae; genus Paraglaciecola; species Paraglaciecola sp. IT1134. Next base: position 1,967,186 of record NZ_CM176486.1, read on the forward strand.
CTGAATCTGATTTCTTTTCGGGTCCCACTAAGGTTGCTTCAGCGCAACCCGTTAACTTTGAGTATGTAGTGACTGGAACACTTATTAAAAAATTGATTATTGATGTAGATAATCCAAAAAGTTATGCCCGTTTGAGCGTGTTTTCTAATGAAGAAATTTTAGTTGATAACCTGAATGTATCGACACTTGGTCCCCAAACAGTCAGTACATTGGTGCGTTTTAAGGAGTTGGGGAAGGTCAAATTAATTATCAAAGCGATCGACGCAGACTTAAGCATTACCGGTTTTACATTTGAAGACATTACTGATTTAGATATTCCTCAATATCAGGACATTTCGGTTATGGCTGGTTTGGATAAAGTGAATTCCATTAAGTACGGCGGCCCAACTATCGCTGATTTGGATAACGATGGTGACTATGATTTTATCGTAAACAACCACAACGAAGCAGATAGTAAGTTGTATTGGAATAATGGCGACGGCACGGTTACCGCTCATGATAAAAACCTTTCAAGGTGGTTTATGCATGACTTACACGGTACTGCGGCAGGTGATTATGATAACGACGGTGATCTTGACCTTGTAGTCACCCAAGGCGGCGGCAACGGCGAAGATCCCTCTACCGCTAATTTTTATCAAAATAACAATGGCAAATTGGTATTAATGACCGGTGACGTTGGCATTGACAAGGGCGGTCGAGGTCGGGGCGCTCGTTGGTCAGATATGGATTTAGATGGTGACCTTGATTTAATGTTAATTAACGAACTCGGCCTTAAAGGTGAAAAACCACAGCATTTTTTCTATGAAAATCTCGGTGACAGCACATTCAAATATCGGCCTATTATTGGTTTGCAGGATGTCCATCCCTCACGGGCACTGGTGACCGATATCAATAATGATCACATTGACGACATTATTCTTTATGGTCCACTTTCTGTGTGGATAGGTAACGGTGATTTCACTTTTACCGATATATCAGCACAATTCCCAGCGGATATTTTAGGGCTTGCAAGTATCATGGCAGTTGCCGATATTGACATTGATAATGACGGCGATCTAGATCTCTATCTTGCCAGAGGTAAAGAATTTGAGGGGGGGAAAGGAGAAACGCCATCGATGGATTTTGATCCCATTAGCAAAGAATTTTCAATTAAGCCAAGGGGCTTTAAAGGGGTCGACAAGTTTGATTTTAGTGCTGATGGAGCGATTAGACTGCATAGCTACACATTTTTAGCCCAAGGCATTTATCGCGACAAAGATTATCCTTTATTTTTAGGCTCAGCAAAGTCTGCAGCGGTATTGACTAGTGGCGACGAAATGGATATTCAACCTGCAAAGGCAGAAGGATGGCCTGAAGATATCTCCGCTAATGGTATGTATTTTGGTCATCTAGGTAACGGGCAGTGGAAGGCTGCGTTGGTGCGTGATGGGGATATATTCTGGGGCTTTAAATTTAGCCTATCAGGCGTCAACGACGTCGAACCAGCGTTCGTGCCGCAAAACAGAAATGAAGCCGATGTACTGCTGCGAAACGATGGTGGTAAATTTACTGATGTGTCTAAACAATGGAATATTCAACCTGGCGCTAACTCTTTAGGTGTGACAGTAGGGGATTTTAACAACGATAGTTTCCAAGATATCTTTGTATATCGCTGGGGCTTAATTGGTGCAAAAACTTCGGATTATATGCTGCTTAATACCAGAAAAGGGCAGTTTGAAACAGTCACAATGCACGGTGCTAATGATATTGGCGGACCCGGTAACGGCGATATGGGGCAAGCGTTTGATTTTGATTTAGACGGCGGCGTTGATTTACTCAATGGTAGTGAAGGTGGGCAGTGGTATCTGTATGCAAACAAACAGCCAGAACAAAGTCGTTACGCTTTAATTAGAGTTGGCTATTCTCCGGATTCACATGTTGATGCTATCTCGGCTGAAGTGATTGTTAAGACAGCCAAACATACCTATCGAAAACGAGTCGGTTCAGCAGGTGAAATATTCTCACAAAGCTTACTCAATATTGTACATTTTGGCCTTGGTGACGAACAACAAATAGAGAGTATTAACGTTAGATGGCGTGATGGCACTTCGGTAGAGTTTAAAGATAAGGTCGCAAATAATCTCTACGATACCGATAAATTTGATCCTAGCGATCTTACGTTTAACCCAGTTATAAACGTCATAAGGCAAGGTACGTCAGTACAGTTCTTAGCGCAAGTTAGTCCAGACAAGGCGGATAGTACACTGATTTGGTCAAGCACCGATGAGTCAATATTAACCGTGGATGAACAAGGAATAGTTAGCGCGGTTGGTGAAGTTAATCAAAGCGCTACGATCAGCGCGACAAGTCAAGTAAATGGCGTAGCAGCGTCAAGCCAAGTGACAATTGGCGAGTGGTTTGCGCAGCCTATTGGATCAATTTCAATTTCTACAAGCACTAGTGAATTGATAGCCGGTCAAAGCTTAGTCTTAAAAACCAACATACAACCTGCATTGGCAGATGACAAAGGCGTAATTTGGTCGATTAGCAACCCTGTTGTGGCAAGTGTTGATGCTAACGGAATGGTAAATGCCAGACAGGCAGGCAAAGTCCTAATCAAGGCAGTATCCCAAACTAATCAGGCAGTTGGTGATGAAATTCCATTAATTGTTAAACCTTTAGTAAAGCCGTTTATTCAAATTGCTGATGCAGAAAAAATTGCTAATACCGAATTTACTGTTGGTGACAGCATTACCCTAAATGTTAACTATCATGCTGGCACCGGTAACAAAGTGATTGCTTCTGATGAAGGTGGGATTCGGTTCTGGTTCCGTCATTTCAAAAACGAATGGATCCCAGCAAAAGATGTAGTTTTAACCGACGCTAGCGCTCTAAAAACCGAATCAGGTTCATCATCGATGACATTTTCGCTAGACGGCGTAACACCGACGGCAGAATTACCTGAAAATCACTTTTATTACTTCCGTGCCTCTTTTACTTCTAGCAACGGCGATGCCTACGAATCAGCGGTATATCCTATCAATATAGTGGCTAAAAAAACTGATTAGAAAAAAGATTACGAGATTAGTGAGGCACCTTGATACTAAAGCGCAAGGTGAACCACGCAAAAACTTAACGCAATTCAGCAGGCACCAAAGAATGAATAAAAAAACACTTATTGTCTTAGTCTTGGTAATTTTTAATATAATCCCATACACGGCTATTTCTAAAATAGACGAACTAACAGAACCCGCTGTGACACGTGAAAGTGACTTCAATTTTGACTGGAAATTCACCCTTGTTAGCGAAACTACATTACCCAATCAAATACCACTAAATGACACCGGATGGCGCAGTGTTCGGCTCCCTCACGATTGGAGTGTAGAGCATTCTTTCAGCGAGTCTTTAGAAGGTGCAACAGGTTATCTTCCTGGTGGCGTAGGCATATATCAAAAGCATTTTAGAACGCCAGTCGCCCCATCAGATAAGAGTACTTTTATACTTTTTGATGGTGTTTATAACAATACTACATTATGGCTCAATGGTCAGCCGATTGGCGAAAACCCCTATGGCTATTCACCATTCTATTTTGAATTGACGGATTTTTTAAAAACGGATGATACTGAAAACGTATTGACGGTGCATGTTGACCATTCACGTTATGTTGATAGTCGTTGGTATACCGGTAGCGGTATTTATCGAAATGTGACACTGGTAACCGTTGATAAATTACACATTCCAATTTGGGGGACATTTGTAACAACACCCGAAGTCTCGGAAAAAGAGGCGAGAGTTAAGTTAGAAATTAATGTGCTTAATCAAGCCTTAAGCGCCAGAGAATTTCAATTATCGACGAAAATATTTGATGCGACTGGCAATGCCGTTTCCCAAACTAAACAATCTCTTTCAATGCCAGAATTAGGTGATACGACTTTTACCCAGAAACTTAAGGTTACTCATCCTAAGCTTTGGGATATTGAAACGCCCAATTTGTATAAAGCCGTCACAACCATTAGCTATAACGACCAAATAGTGGATAGCTACACCAGTACATTCGGGATCCGCGATATCAAATTTATCAATAATAAAGGGTTTGAATTAAACGGTAAGCTTACTCAAATTAAAGGAGTCAGCCTGCATCATGATGGCGGCTTAGTTGGGGCTGCAGTGCCAAAAGGTGTTTGGAAACGTCGCCTACAAAAACTCAAAAATGCCGGGGTGAATGGCATACGCACTGCCCACAATCCCTATTCCCAAGAGTTTTTAGACCTATGTGATGAGATGGGCTTTTTAGTACAAAACGAGTTCTTTGACGAATTTGATTACCCCAAAGACAAACGCTTAAACAAACATGAGCGCCATGATGATTATATTAGCCGAGGTTACACCGAGCACTTTCAAAAATGGGCGAAAAGTGATCTGACTCGAACCATGCTACGAGACCGTAACCATCCCAGCATAGTGCAGTGGAGTATTGGTAACGAAATTGAATGGACCTATTTAAATTATCGCGAAGTCACAGGCTTTTGGGATCCAGATGCAGATGATATTTCGGGGAATTTCTGGGGCGGAGAGCCTAAGTTTAGTGTTGTGGAACTTAGACAACGCTACAATGAAATGCCTAAAAAAGAGTATGTTCTAACTGATACTGCAAAAAGATTAAGTGAATGGTCACGGGCATTAGACTCAACTCGCCCAATCACTGCAAATATGATTATTCCTCAAGTGAGTTTAGTCAGCGGGTATGCTGATACTGTTGATATTGTTGGTTTTAGCTACCGCAATGTAACCATTCCATGGGCACTCAATAACTTTCCCGAGAAGCTAATTACGATTAATGAAAATCCCGGAACTTGGGATGACTTACTCTATGTGTATCAATATCCAGAAGTCTTCAGTCAATTCATGTGGACAGGTATAGATTATATGGGAGAGCGCCATCAAAAATGGCCTCACAAGAGCGGCTGGGGCGATATTCTTGACCTAGCGGGTTTTGAATTACAAGGGTACAACTACTTCAAAAGTGTGTGGGTAAACGAGCCACATCTTTCGCTAGGGACATTGCCATTAAGCCAATCAGGTTTTTCCTTAGATAAAAAAGCAGGCTTTGCGCTTGCAGACAATGACAGAAGTTACTGGTGGCGTGACTCCAATACGCATTGGAATTATGAAAAAGGCGAGCCAGTTTTGATTGAAGTGGCAGGTAACCACGCCATGGTTGAATTATTGCTCAATGGGCGTTCTTTAGGTTTTCGAAGTTTGACGAAAAGCCCTGATCGCTTACTTCGTTGGGTAATACCTTTTGAAGAGGGGGAGTTAGTCGCTCGAGCCGGTTTTAATGGGCAAGAGCAAAGTGCAAAAGTAGTGACGGTCGATAGAGCAACCATTTTAAATATATCCACTGATAAAACTGAATTGCTTGCAGATGGTTATGATGTGGCACATATAGTTGTTCAACTGCAAGATGATTTGCACCGCAACGCCACTACTGAAAATTTTCGAGTAACGTTTAATATTGAGGGAGAAGCACGTTTGCTTGGTGTCGACAATGGTGCACCAGATAATATCCAAGACTTTCAATCTGCAAGCCTAGTTACACATAAAGGTCGTGCCTTGGCAATTTTGCAATCTATTAAAGGAACATCAGGAATAATAAAAGTTACTGCTAAAGCCAATAGCATTTATGCTGGCGAAGTCAGTATCAATCTTAAATAACCCTAGTACGGGCTGAGTTTCAAGTAAAAAATCACTCCTAAGCAGAGAAGCATCATTCAGTATTATTGTAAACAATATGCATTTAATGATTTACATTATGTGTTAGGTGTAGGATTATTGTCTCATTAGAATGTTGATTCGAATATTTTTTTCGTTTGATAATATATGAATATAGTTAATTTTCTATCGAACGTTTGTTTGTCTATTTAAGTCATCGTTTTGATATTTGTTTAATATTTAGCCAAACGAACGTGAGAAAATTAATGAGTAAAAAATATAAGTTTTGTAAGGCGGTTATGTTAACTATGACTGCAACTATTGCTGCAAATGTTTTTGCCGCTCCTCCAGAGCCTGAACCAGGTAAACGATGGGTAATTAATCCATTATTTTCAGATGAATTTAATAGTGATGAACTAGATAACTCTAAATGGTTTGATCATCATCCATTATGGAAGGGTCGAGCACCTGCCAAGTTCGATCCATCAACTATTTCTTTAGTAGATGGTAATTTACAAATTCGTAATAAATTGCTTGAGGAAGTTGATGGTGACTTTACTATCGGCGGTGGAGCCGTGCGATCAAAGAGTGATCAAGCCTCATTTGGTTATTATGAAGCAAAATTCAAAGCCTCACAGCTAACAATGTCAACTACATTCTGGTTATCTAACCCAAGAACTAAACTTGTTGGCTCTAATAATGTTGGTGCTGATTGTGAAAGTGATACTTGGTCAATGGAATTAGATATTGCTGAACAACTTGGAGCGTTAGTTGATGCAAATTGGGCCAGTAGTTTCATCAACGCCCAGCAGTATAATACGCACTTCTTTTATAATGATTGTGATGGTGCGTTATCTGACTATAAAGCAGGCGTAAATGCTGCAGAGGGTAACGGTGATGTTGGTGTTGATAACTCACTACCTAATGGTACTGAGTCATGGGAACAGTTTAATACATATGCAGCTTGGTGGAAGAATGAAAATGAAGTTGAATATTACTTAAACAATAATTTTTCGGGCAAAGTACAAGTTGCCACAGATGTTCTTGATAAGCCATTTAATAGAACAATGTCAATGAACATGGTAACTGAAACCTATAATTGGGGAACACCATATCCTACGGCTGAAGAGTTAAATAACGAGAGTAAAAATACATCTTACTATGACTGGGTTAGGTCTTATATATCGATTGATGTGGATGCAGATAAACCTAGCTTTGGCGAGAGTGAAAACGAGAATGAACAAATCGTTAAAAATGGAAATTTTGAAACGGGTGATTTTAGTAGCTGGGTTGGATGGGGCCCAAATACACGAGAAGTTTCAAATGTAAGTGCTAATACGGGTGGGTATGCTGCTCACCTTATAGGCCCAGGTGCACATGAACAAGCGATTATCTTAGAAAAAAATACGGACTACCGACTTACTGCATACTTGAATGTTCTATCAGGTGCGGTTCGTTTAGGTGCCAAAGTTAATGATAGCGTAGGTACTGTTTATGGTAATACTGAACAAGGTTTAACTGCTGGAGAATTCACTAAAGTAGAATTTGTATTTAATACTGGTGATCAAACCAATATTAAAATATTTGCTTGGGGACTCAACCCTTCTGAATATTACTTAGATGATGTTTCTGTTGAAGTCATCAACTCAATTGTTAGTAATGGAAATTTTGAAGCGGGTGATTTAAGTAGTTGGGTTGGATGGGGTCCAAATACAAGAGAAATTACAGATGTAAGTGTTAGTACGGGTGAATATGCTGCCTATCTTGTAGGGCCAGGTGCACATGAACAAGTGATTAACCTAGATAGAAATACTGATTATCGTCTAACGGCTTATTTAAATGTACTCTCTGGAAATGTACGCTTGGGCGCTAAAGTTAATGATAATGAAGGAGCTGTCTATGGTTACACTGAGCAAGGATCAACTGCAGGGAAATTCGCTAAAGTAGAATTTGAATTTAATACTGGCGAACAAAATAGTATTAAATTATTTGCTTGGGGTCTTAACCCTTCTGAATATTATTTAGATGATGTTTCTGTAAATGCGCTAAATGTGAGCAATGAAGACGAAGGAGATGTCATTGCTGCTGATATTTTTGATGATTTAGTGACATTCAAATCTCAATCTTATGAAGATAACATTTTAAATTTTGCTTTCTTGTATAGCACTGACGAAGATCGCAACGCAAATGTAGTGTTGTTGGACGGTGATAGTGTTGTAAAAGTTGAAGCTATTTCGTTAAAGGCAGGTTATGGACATATGTTAGCCGCTATAAATATTGAGCAAGCTAACTCATATGGTGCACTAGCCATTCGTATTGACTTATTGTCTGAAGATGGCGTAACTGTGGTCAATACTACAGAGCTTACATCAATCGACCTTGGTGGATTAAAAGGTGACTGGGATGGTGATGGTGATATCGATATGGATGATGTTAGAGCTTTGGTCGGCGCTATTCAGACACGCCAAAATATTGATTTAGCTTTTGATATGAATAGTGACGGCGTGGTGAATATATTTGATGCCCGCGCGATGATGGCTGTTTGTACTAATGCACGTTGTGCTGTTCAATAAACATTTATATTCAATCTCAGTTCTGGAAAACCGCGCTAATGAGAGGCCGCACTTATCCAGAACTGAGGTTATTTAATTTATAGGAAAAAATATGAAAATTTTAGTCGCGTCATTATTCTTTTTACTTAGCATTCAGGCATCGGCCGGTATTATTAGTCTTGAACTTGATGATACTAATTTAGCTATTGGAGATAGCCTACAGGTGAGTGTTTTAGGGACTGGATTTAATGCTTTTGATACGTTGGATCTTTCTATTGAGTTTGATACTAGCTTATTCTCTTTAGATTTATCTTCTGTTAGAGGTGCTTTATTTGATGTGCCAGGAGCTTTTTTCTCTGTAACAGAGCAAAGCTATGGCGTAGCCGTTTCATTTCTGGACTTTTTTCTTTTTTCTGGAGGGGCATTTTCAATTGCGACGTTTAATTTGAATGCAATAGCAGAAGGGGGGTCTTCCTTTGAATTGGTAAACATTTTGGCAGGAGCCTTTGAGCCACTCACATTAACTACTAATACAATTGTGGCTACAGCAGCAAATATTGATGTTAATGCATCAGTTACTTCTGTTTCTGCTCCACCAATATTAGGCATCTTTATAATGTCAATTTTGGTAATTATGGGCTTTCGTCGTAAGGCACAGTTTAAGATAAAATTAATAAAGGAGGTGAACTAAGCCCTCCTCCTTTTTATCCAATGGTTATATAACCATTTTTTATGTAAATAATAATTCCATTGTTTAGCGCGAATTAAATAAACGCCAATCCTCGCTGGAGAAAATTGAAATCATGAAGTTAATTCAGAAAAACACCGTATCCTTCATTGTATTATTAAGTTTAATTTCCTGCGTCGATAGCTCTGATAGTGCTTCAAACATTAATATGCTCAACTTAGATACAAAGCACAAGGGGCAGAAAACGGCAGATGATCGCAATAAAAAGCTAAAACAGATTGAACGCGTTGCCAATTCAGGCCCGTTCGCACCTAATTGGGCGTCTCTTGCCGATTATAAAATTCCTGCTTGGTACCAAGACGCAAAATTTGGCATTTTTATTCATTGGGGTGTGTATTCGGTACCTGCTCACAATGGAGAATGGTACCCACGCAAAATGTACATGCAAGATGAAAAAGAGTTTACCTATCACAAAGAGAATTTTGGTGATCAACAGTCCTTTGGCTACAAAGATTTTATTCCTCAATTTAAAGCTGAAAATTTTGATGCCGAGACTTGGCTAAAAATAGTCAAAGATTCAGGTGCAAAATATGTTGTTCCAGTTGCCGAACATCATGATGGATTTTCATTATATGACAACTCATATACGCGCTGGGATTCAGTTGAGATGGGGCCAAAACGGGATGTCATAGCAGAACTAAAAGCCGCCGCCGAGAAAGCCGATATTTATTTTGGTGTTTCAAGCCACCGCGCTGAAAACTGGTGGTTTTTTGCAGGAGGGCGAGAGTTTCCTTCGGATGTTCAAAATGATGAGTTTCGTGACTTATATGGCCCAGCAGTAAATCGAAAGTCTTCTGAAATTGGTATTACAGCTCCTTCAAAAGCATTCATGGATGATTGGTTGTTGCGCACTGTAGAGATTGTCGATAAATATCAACCTGATCTTATTTGGTTTGATTGGTGGATGGCTTCAGAGCCGTTTCATGAACATGTTCAAAAATTCACCAGTTATTATTATAATGACGGTAGTAATAAAAGCCGAATGCCGGCGCTAAACTATAAAGATTTAGGTGATTTACGTTCATTTAAGCCTGGCAGTGCTGTTCTTGATATTGAACGAGGACAAATGTCTGAGACTTACCCGCATTTCTGGCAAACAGACACCTCGGTATCGCTTACTTCCTGGGGATACGTTACTAATCATAGCTATAGAGATGCCAACTCACTGGTTGACGATTTAATTGATATTGTCAGCAAAAATGGTTCTATGCTGCTGAATATTGGGCCTAAATCTGACGGCACGATCCCGCAAGCTGAAATTGATTTATTAGCCGAAATAGGTACATGGTTAGCATTAAATGGTGAAGCTATTTATGATACTAGACCTTGGGTTACATTTGGTGAAGGCTCAACTGACGTTGTTGATGGCACCCACTCAAATGATGGTGAAAAACATCGCACAGACTTTAATAGCAGTGATATCCGATTTACCAAAAATGGTAAGACCCTATATGCCATTATGATGGCTTGGCCAAAAAATCGAAGCACATTAATTATTAAAAGTATTAACCAGCAGAATCAACCTACCAAAATTAGACGAATTACCATGATAGGCAGTGATGAAGTCATATCCTTTGTGCAAACTAAGCATGGATTAGAAATATCACTGCCCTCTGTCTCCCCCTCTAAGTACGCTCAGGTAATTAGAATAGAGCAGTAAAACTACTTATTCATTATTGTTTAGCGTTTGCGCCGCCAAACCGGCGAGGGTAAAGCGTTTTATTGACCTCGCGCGCTGCCTCAACCATTTCATAATAGGGTACGTCTGCGTTAGTCACAAAACCTACGTTGTAGTTTTCACCATCGTAGGCGCGCCCGGTAACCGGTGAATCAGTATATTGAAACCAATGTGCACCGACCATATATGGGTCATCAATCACTTTTGCCATGTAGTTTTTGTACATGCGAGCGCGATCTTGTTGGTCAGCAGAATGAATCAAACCAGGGTGATATAAGCCCGAGTCGACTGTTCCAAAATGGTATTCGCCTATTATACTGGGCATATCCAATTCCGGTAATATATGCCATGTAGAGTCGTGCATACCTTCTCGGTAATAGTTGTAACTCATAACATCTACATATTTTTTGGCGGCTCGAATGCCTTCAGGATTTATACTCCATGCTGCCATGCGTACACCCATATACAAATGATTAGGCATGACTTTTTTGAGTTCACCCTGCACCACCTTAAAGTACTGGGAGGTGTATGCTTCTAATATTGCCGATAAGTCTGGCACCATTTTTTCTTTCACATTTTCGATTTCAAATGGTTTAGCAAACGCTTCCCAAGAGGGTAAATTCATATTCCAAGCTCTATTAAGTTTGTCGATACTGGTATATTTGTCTTTCATCATGCCCATGAATATGCGTTTTGCTGGGCTGGTGTCAGCATCCATCATAAAATTTTGTACCGGAATACGATAATGAGCATTCAGTGAGTCGGTAGTTCCCCAGCTTTTTTCATTATCGATAAATACACCAATACACCAGGGATTGTTTTGCACTTCTTTGGCAACAACCTCTACCGTTGCTTTAGCTCGTCTTGCAAACTCAGGGTCGTAAGGGTCGGGCATAGGTGACCAACCGTGGCCATCGGCGGTTACAGTTTTAAAATCACCAATAATCCAACCGTTTGCAAAGTAGGGAAACTGATTTTTTTGGTAAAATTCTACATCAACCCAGTTACCAAAAGATGTCATTCCCCAGCTTCGCATGCGCTTAATAGTCACATCTTCCCAATCGTCAATAAAAGATTCTGGATAACGTTCACCATATCGTCGTTCTAAATTTGCTTGGTAAAAGCTATAGGTTTCGCCATGACTTAATGGCCCTATGTGGGTGCTACGTCGATAGCTGTAATGGTTACCTAGTTCATCGTCATATTCAGGTAGCCAATTAAACATGTTATGCCGAAGGCTTGATGAAATATAACGGGTTTTCTGCGCTTGTTCAGAAACCGGGCGTATGCCTAGTGAATCCTCGGGCGTAACATCTTCTGGATCACGGTAACGAACCGAGTCATCTTTAAAATCAACACCGGTTAATGTAGTGGTATTGGCAATGCGAATATTGGCTATTCCTGAGGAGAAAAATAAGTATCCTTCGGGATCAACTAACGCCCATTTACCGTCCACTTTTTCGGTTCTAAAGTATCCTGTGGCATTTAATTGAGGTCCATTTTTCCAACCTCCAAACTTAGAGCGGTCATCTAATACAGGGTTAGCGTTGAGGTCAGCGAGTTCTTCGGTAGCTAGTTGTTGCAGATGTGCTAGGGATTTTACTTTATTACGATAGTCAGTTTTGGCAGGTTGACCAAACTTATCGACTAAGCCAAGCAAAAACGTAGGGTCAAGCGCTGGGTTTGTGCGTGCCTGAATATTGTCGAGGATCAGTTCTTTATCGACTATATTGGTTGATATAAAGAAGGAAATCCCTTGGATACCCGAGAGATCTAGTAATTTCGCACCAGTCATATATGGCATTCTATATTCGTCGGAAGACCAAGCGGCAGGATCGGCCCTTAGACCACTATCTACGCTAATTTGTTTACCACTCAAATCGATATAATAAGTCTGCTGTGTGCCAGCAGGTATACTGATACTTCTGTTTTGCAATTCACCATGTATGTCTGTTATGCGCACATATAGTTGGACTGACTCGCCTCCGGTATTGGTCGCGTCAAACGCAATATTCATTTCACCAAGATTAGTAAAATCCCAAGGTGAGTTTGGCGATAAATCAAGTGCAGAATATTCATATTTAGCATTAAAATGTAATTTAAGTGCGGTATTGCCTTCTGTTACTCCTAAGCCATTAACCAGCGAAGCTTTTATATTTCGCTCGTTAGCATCTGAGGGTAATGAGTCGGATTCGAAACTATAAAGAATTCTTGTTTCTTCTCTGCTGATAGGTGAGTCGGGCTTGGCAAGGGAAGCACGATTGTTACAAGCGCTAAGCGTTGCTAATACTGCCATAGCTGACACAATTACAGATAAGTATTTTGACATGATAAGCATACCTTTTTATTAAAAAAATGAGCTGGGTTCGAACTTGGTTTTACCTTTACTGCTTTTTAGTGCTGTGCATTTTATTCGCTTCAATATCAGTTAAGACAACGGTTTCACCATTTCTCCATCGAACTTCAATTCGTTTAATTTGGGATTCTTGACCAAGACCAAAATGGACTTTATTGAGCATGCTTTGCGAAAAGGATTCGCCCGCTGAGCCCACCCGTTTTTTGTATTGTTTACCTAAAGCTGTGGTTACTGTGACTAGCGCAGAATACGCGTCAACTTTGCTCACAGGGCTATAATTAACATCGATTAATACAAAATTATTATTGTTATCGGTTACGTTTTTATATAGATACCAATGACCTTCTTCTTCACTGCCATTAAGCATGTCGAGTTGACCATCTAAGTCAAAATCAAAGGCTTGACCCATATCGCCATGCCCGGGATCATTTGGAGTTAAAGCGCCATGTTGAGTGGTCATTTCAAAGCTGTTGTTACCTGTATTGAGTAAGACTAAATCTGCGATGCGTTCTTTTAAGAATCCATAACGATATAAAAATACGTCTTCAAAGCCGTCATTGTTTAAATCTCCGTGGGTGACTCCCCAGTGATCTCCTCCAGGAGGTAGATTCCAATCTTCAGAGGAATCAACAAAATGATCCCCTTTATTGATTAACAACACATCTTTTTCGTTACGGTAGTTAGGTGTCCAGTCGTGACTCACATTACTTATACCCGTCAATGAAAAAGATATTCCCCAATAAACATTTTGATCCCTAACCCATTCAGCTTTCCATTTTCCGTTTCCTAGGTAGCCAATGTACATGCCATTGATTTCTCTTTTTTCTGGCCAACCTTTAGCCATTTCTGGACTAATACGTAGAGTTTTGTTTGCCGATTTCATTTCTTCTGGGCGTTGGTGATTTTGAAAGCCTTTTGCGTTGACGATTTTACGCTCTTTGTTTTCACCTAAAAAGATTGCCCATCCACCATCATATAAACGATAAACAAGCTCCATATCAGATAGGGTAATATCGCCGTTGGCTGCAAAGTCGATCAGTGTTTTGCCGGTTTCACCGTCGTCACGAATGTCGAGCTTTTTGTTTGTAGGGTTAAAATCGATGGATTTTCTTGAAAGTTGATAATGGGTTTTGCCACGGGCAAAATATAAATCAAATAAGCCGTCGTTATTCACATCAAGTTGCGCCGCATTGATAATGTGGTTTTGCCCATTAACATGTTCAGGCAACCATTGTTTTGAAACGTCGGTGAAGGTCCAATCGCCATTATTGAGCCACATTGATGCAGGTGAGAATAGCAAAAAATCATCCTTGCCGTCGTTGTTAATGTCGGTCACTAAGGCACGTTCAGCATAAGCATCTTCTAAACCAACAATATTTACGTTAGTAAAGGTGCCTTCTCCATTATTTTTATAAAAAATTTGTATTGGCCCATCATAATTGGGTCTTTGAGCATTGAATAATGCAATATCTAAATCGCCATCAAGATCAATGTCAACCCACCTAGGCGCTCGTCCCCTTGAAGGAATATTAATGCCCGCCGCAGTGGATACATTAGTAAATTCACTGTTGTCATTTCTATACAATTCATAGGAGGTTGGGTTACTGCCACTTCCTCCCCCTAGTGCAACTAACAAATCTAAATCGCCATCATTGTCATAGTCACCGAAGCTCGAACCGTGTAAATCTCTAGGACTGGAAAATAGGCGTTTGATATTAACATTACCTTTGTTATTGGTAACAATTTGAGTGGGGACATGATTATGATTGTTAAGGGCAAAATCGTAATCACCATCTTGATCATAGTCGGCAATAGCAGGTCCGCCGTATTTGTAAGTTTCTTCGGTATCAAGGCCAATTTCTTTGGAAATATTCTGGTAACTAGGCAAGCTAAGTCCGTTTATATCTTCAAAGTAAGCACTGTTAATAGTGATGTTATTGCTTCTGCCGGAAAATTTTAAATCATATTGGCCTAACGCCTTAAAGGGTACCAATACATTTAGCGTATGCTCGCCTGCGCTAGGAATATCGATATTGTCTACCACTAATTCGTCGTTTGCGGACAAACTTAAGCTACCGTAATGTTTGTCTAACGTTATCTTTAACGTTAGCTTTTTAAGTAAGGTACCTTTTACCAGATACACGGTTTCAAAATCTTTTTGACTATTAAGCAATACGGCGTGACTAATTAAATCATGTGTTTGCAACACGTATTGTGATGAAAGTTTATCTGTAGAAGTGCTGCAACCATTGACAGCGAGGATGGCTGCTAGGCCTATAGCGCATGTTTTGAGGGCGAAGTTTAGTTTTTTCATGACTAATTGTTCCTTTATCGTAACTAAGGTTGATTCACTCCAACTATATAAGTTAAGCGTTAAGACTAACGACATTATTAAGCGAAAGTTCAAAAAAATGTTTCTTTATTGTATGTTGTAGGTTGTATATTGTAAACAATATGTTGTTTCATTAGTTAAAACTTATGTCATACCCCTATATTTTAAAACGCTAAATTAACAAAGCCTGTAGACAGGTTGCCAATGTTTAACAACGTGTATTGCAGACTGTTCCAATTAATTTCAATCTGTTTCGATATGTCTTTACACATTTCGATTTACGTATTTACTGCCCTTTATTTTCTGGATATTTCTAACAATGCTTAATGATTGAATGTTAATTGTTGACAATATGGCCAAAGTGTCGCATTGTTAAGGGAATGTAACAAGAAGTAAAATTGCACTTATAAATGACGATCAATCACACTGCTGTCGATGACATGGTTTACTTGGCTTAACATAACGATGGCGCAGAACAAAGGATCCAAACATGCCCAATCAATTTAAATTACGACCTATAGTTATCGCTATGATCCCAGCGCTTTTCATGGCGCATTCGAACCTAGCTCTTTCACAAGAGGATAAGTCAAACTCCGAAAATGAAGAGTTAGAAATAATAGAAGTCACGGGTTTTAAAGGTAGTTTACTGCGGTCTTTAAATAATAAACGTACTGCTGATTCTGTTACTGACTCAATATTTGCAGAAGATATTGGCAAATCGGCTGACCAAGATATCGGTGAAGCATTGCAGCGAGTAACTGGTGTATCAATTCAACGCGGCGAAGGCTCTGGAGAAACTGAAGGTACAACTATTACCATTCGCGGTGCTGGGCCAAATCTTAACAATATTTCATTAAATGGTATTTCGTTAACCAGCAATACTGAAAACCAAGCCGTTGATTTAAGTGCTTTCTCATCAGATATTTTAAGCTCTTTAGAGGTGATGAAAACCTCAAGTGCTGACCAAGATGAAGGCAGTTTAGGTGCCAATGTTGAGTTAAGGACCTTCAAACCTTTAAATGTAAGTAAAAACAGACGAGTACTTGAAGTTCAGGGCCGTTATGATGACTACGTTGAAGGAAATGACTTTAAAATATCTGGGTCGTTTTCGGAAAAACTTTTCGATGACAAACTCGGTGTCTACATGACAGCGTTTAAAGAAACACAAGCTTCTCGTCGAGACATGTATTCAACCAATCAACTTGTAAAGTTCAATGCACCCGACGCTATTGACTCGCTTACTGGGGAAAGAACTGGGCCAGTTACCGGTTTTATGAATGGCCAAAATGGTTTTACGCTTTTCCAGAACAACTTGGAGCGCCAAGGTCTTACCACTACGGTACAATGGGCCATTAGCGATGCTAGCGAATTAAACCTCAATCTCACGTATTCAGACCAATTAAGACAAACTGACGACAACAGTATTGTTTCGATTGGTGACCAAGAACCCTATGCCGATCAAGATCTTGCGAGAATATATAATCCTGATGATCCTTGGATTGTTTATGATTCACAAAGCGAAAGATTCATTAAAAAAGTTGATCGCGGAGCACGTGGTCGCACTACCAGCGAACAATCGGGTATTAATACTAAAAATACGATTTTAAACTTAGAATTTAGCCATTATTTTACTGATGATTTTAGTATGAGACTTCGTTCAGGCTATTCTAAAACTGTTGCTGATGACGAATATTTTACACGCTTTAATACCAACAATTATCGAAATGTGCCAGACGATTTACTTGCTGCAGTAGCACCCGAACTCATTCAACCAGCAGGATACGACTGTACTACAGGTGTATGTTACAGCGTAACAGGCACTGGATTGGTTGATTTCGGCCCAGATATTGATGGTGTACCGCAAACCGGCGTAGGCACTGAACCCAATGGTGATAACATCGTTGTTACTGCATATAATCCCGACGATTTAGCGGCTATACACTTACAACAAGCATACACTCGCGACAGAACCTTAGAAGACAAACAAAAATCGATTTATCTCGATTTTGATTGGAATGTCGAACTAGGTCCAATTACCTCATTTGAGTTTGGTGGTAAGTATCAAGAACGTGATAAAGATGTATTTAACCAAGAGTTCTTCTGGCAGGGAATTCCGCAACCTCAAGGTGTTGAAGCCTTAGGTATTGCGATTGACTCAATTCGATTAACTGATGTTACCGACGGCGAAACACCTTATGGTGATAATTTCTTAAAAGACTTAGGTTATGACCGCACAAATACTACTGATGGTTGGTTTACCTTAAATGCGCGAAAAGCACTGGATGCCGTATTTGGCAATGAAAATATAGTGGGTGTGCCAGATTTATCCAACGATAGGGTTATCGGCTTAAAAAATTCCGCTTTTTATATTAAATCAAATTTCGAATTTTTAGATGGTCAATTAACTGGTAATGTCGGTTTGCGTTATGTTGAATCAAAAGTAGAAGCCTTAGGTTATTCATCGGTTAATTTTCAGAATCTCAATTTAGTGTCGTATGATTTACTTAAAATCGCTACCGATAGTACTTTAGCGACCTGTACAAATGAGCAGCTATGGATAAATGGCACACCCGGTGGTGGTACAGGTAACGTCAATCTTGCTGGTGAAATTGATGCAAATGGAAATGTTGTACCGATTGCTAGCCAAAGCTGTTTTGACCCAGGGTTTAACGCTAATGGCGTATCACGATCGCGTTATGTTGATAATTCAACCCCTGCTGACCCCGATCAATTTAGTTCAACAGCAAGCAATACAGAAAAAAATTGGTTACCGAGCTTTAGTTTAAATTATGCATTAAACGAAGATACCGTAATACGATTTGCCGCTTCAAAAACCATGGCAAGACCAAGAATCGATTCATTAAAACCAAGTTACAAATTTAATGAAACGGTGTTTGGCTCAGGCGATTCGTTTGCGACAATTAGCAATCCATTCTTAAAGCCACTTGAATCCAAAAACTTAGATTTATCTTACGAATGGTACTTTAACGAAGGAGGTGCACTAACGGTTGCGCTATTCAACAAAGATATGAGTAACTTTGAAGAAAGTGCATCAATCAGTGCGCATTGGCAAGACCTGCGGGGATTAGATGCCGATGCATTATCAAAGCTAGACCCTTTTACCGACATACTTATTGAAAAACCTAGCGGCGAAACGATAAGACATGATGCCTCACAAGCTGACGGTTCAAATTGTATTATAAATCGTCTACATAGATTCCAAAGTAACGCGATAGATCTGCAAGGAGATTGTGACACCATATCCGTAACGTCAATTCGAAACGGTAGTGGTGGTAGTAATAGAGGAATTGAAATTGGATATAACCAAAATTTTGATTTTCTACCAGGTGTTTTTAGTGGTCTAGGTACAGCAATTAACTATACTTATTCAGACTCGAAAACAGAAGAAGAAATGGGGCAATTGGGTAGCACCCTTGCGGCCTTACCATTAGAAAATATTTCTAAACATATCTACAACATTTCTACTTTCTGGGAAAACGAAGGAAACCTAATCCGTTTAGCTTACAACCATCGTACAGACTCACTAGCCCGACGTTCATTTGAATCAGGTGCTCTATGGAATGAAGGTGGTGGACAGTTAGACTTATCAGCAACCTACAAGATAAATGGTAACTTTTCTTTAACCTTTAATGCGGTGAATCTAAACAATAGAGAATACCGCCAGTATTACACTAACTTACAAGACTCTGATTTCGCGATTGAAGGCAACGCGCTAGAAGGTGAAGCGAATAAATCAAGAACTATTCGCCAATGGGTTTCTGGCACTATTTACCGCGTAGGTATTAGAGGTACTTTCTAACACTTCATGCTATGTCTCAAATTTGCGTGTGTTAAATACTTTAATTGGGAATACATAACAGTACCTTAGACGAAATCTAATTATTACCCCCGCTAAATAGCGGGGATTTTTTATGCCTCAACTAAAGCTTATATGACAGTTTCTCTTAGGTGAATTAATACCAAGTAACGAGCATCCTAATAATATTTTTTATACAATGGACGTTCATTAGGTTACTGAAGTTTGACTGAGAGTTCCGATCGTTTGCTTCGCTGGATTGCACACTTTGAAGAAGGTGAATTGATTGCTCGCGTAGGCTTTAAGGGCCAAGAGCAAGAGGCAATATTGACCACAGTTAGCAAAGCGGTCGCTTTGAATCTATCCACAGAGAAAACTGAAATGATTGTAGATGGATATGATGTGGCACACCTAGTTGTTCAACTCCAAGATAGTTTAGGTCGTTTAGTCAACACAGAAAATACTTGGGTGACCTCTAGTATTAAAGGAAATGCGCGTTTACTTGGCGTTGACAATGGTGCGTCAGATAATATTCAGCACTTCCAATCTAAAAGTTTGGTAACAGATAAGGGGCGCGCGTTGGCAATAATACAACCTTACAGAGGTGCATCAGGAACAATAAATTTTTCTGTTATGGCAAATGGATTTGAGACGACAGAAATGACAATTAATCTTAATATAGAATGTTTGCGCACTTGTTAAATACATAGCTTGTGCGCAATTTTGATAGGTTGGAGTTAACAGGTTTGGGATTAAACAAGACTAACTGGGTGTAGGGTAATGGTGTTATCAATAAGCTTGTTTTGATCAATAACAGCACCGCTTTTAATTAATTTGGTGCCAATAACATACGCTTTTGCATTGTTAACTGCATCTACGGCCAATAAGCGCTCATCGTTAAAATACCAGATTGAAAATTTGTGCTCAGATTCGGACACTGGCTCTTTTCGCACAACAACATTATTGAAGCCTGTTGATAAACCAACCATCTGCAGTTTGACATCATATTGATCTGACCAAAACCATGGCATGGTATCGTAAGTATGGTCCTTACCACATATCGAGGCTGCCGCTACCTTCGCCTGATCAACTGCATTTTGTACAGATTCCAATCGAATCATTCTATTGTAATGGGGGTTGTGATGATAACTGCAATCACCGATTGCATAGATATCACTATCATTAGTGCGTGCGTTGCCATCAACAACGATACCATTTTCAATCTTTAGATCAGCCGCAGAGGCCATCTCAGTATTTACCAGAATGCCCACACCCACTATGATTATGTCCGCTGGATATTGTGTACCATCGGCGCAAACTATGGTGTTGCTGTTGTTGTTCGATTCGATAGCAACAACATCTTTCGCGGTAAAAACATCTACTCCATGTTCACTATGTAATTGTTCGAAAAAATCGGACATTAGGGGCGCTGTTACCCGGGCCAAAATTCGCGACTCACGTTCTAATACGGTAACGCTGGCGCCCATTTTTCTCATGGATGCGGCGGTTTCAAGACCAATATAACCGCCTCCAATAACGACCACTCGTTTGCTATCACTTTGCAGCAACGCTTGACGTATATGATTGACATCTTCTGCAGTGCGCAAGGGATAAAGCTGGTGGGCAGAGTCGATACCGCTAATGGGCGGAATAAAAGGCCGGGCACCCGTGGCGATAATCAACTTAGTGTAAGGGTGCTGAACGCCGTCATTGGTGCTGACTGTTTGTTGTTTTCGATTAATCGATTTAACGTTGATCCCCAGATGCAGGCTGATATCACTTTTTTGATAACTCTCTGCAGATTTCAGTAGGTTTTTTTCAATTCCATCATTACTGGTTAAGTATCCTTTCGACAAGGGAGGTCGGTGGTAGGGTAGGTTGACGTCTCCATCAATCAGTTTTATTTCACCCTGCCAACCTTCTTTACGTAAGGCAAAAGCGGCATTGACGCCAGCGTGACTGGCCCCAATGATAATGCAACAACCATTAAGATAATTATTTTCGGACATCAGCTTAACCCTAATTGGCAACAGTTAAAATCAGGCCATCAAGATCGTCACTGATCTCGATTTGGCAACATAAACGGCTGTATTCGTTGACATTATCATCCAGTTCTAACATGTCCTTTTCAATTTCACTGGCTTCACCAGTTTTGCTTACTTGGTCTGGATTAACGTGTACATGGCAAGTAGCGCAGGAACAAACACCACCGCAATCACCGTCGATGCCGCTGATGCCGTTTTCTACAGCAAGCGCCATTACAGAGCCTGACTGGCCTTCGAGTACAATATTGTCGTTGTCTTGGGTGATAAAAGTAATTTTTGCCATGTTATTTACCTCGTTTTTAGGGATGTTATAATTTGCTATGCATAGACTTATGCAGGGTTGAATCGAACATTTAAGCTGCGGTAACCAACCTTACGTTTGAATTCATCCCACTCTTCAATATTCTCTTCGCTGTCAAGCAAATCGATAGACTGTACTTTTTCACATAGCACATTGATTAACGTGCTTAATATTTGTCTGGCATGAGTCGCCCCCAGGCAATTATGGTGACTAAAACCAAAACCCACATGTGGATTCATTTTACGGTCAAGCACAACTTCATTGGGATTTTCAAATACCGTTGCATCGCGATTGGCCGAAGCCCAGCACAGAGAAATGCGCGAATCGCCTTTGACGGCGTGTTCACAAACTTGGGTATCTTCAGTCACTACCCGGCCCATATGGGTTAAAGGTGAGAAATAGCGTACAAACTCTTCAATGGCGCGGCCGCGTATTTCGGGTTCCTCCCGTAAGCGTTGCAGAGATGCCGGATGTTCGGAGAAATAGGCGATAGTATTAGTGACGGCATTGATAACGGTATCGCGGCCGCCGGCAAAGGTAAGGATCATCACGCCCTTTACTTCTTCTTTGCTCATGCGTTTACCATTAACTTCTGCGGCCAATAACATGGAATACAAGTCATCACTTGGATTGGCAATGGCGTTGTCTATTTGTGTTTCAATGTAGTTATATAGAATTGCCGCTTTATCGCCATCGAGCGCCTCACTTTCACTGCGAAATACATGCGTACCCCATTTGATCCAGGTTTCTGCTTCGGAAAAAGGAATATTCAATAACAAAGTTAGCGCTCTGGATTGCAGAACTAAGGCAAATTGCTCAACAACTTCAATATTTTGACCCTGCAAAAAACTGTTAGTTAAATTGCTGATTTGCGCATTTAACTGTTGCTGATACTCACTTTGTAATGGGCGCTTAAACCAAGGTTCCAATAACGAACGATACTCTTTGTGCAACGGAGGATCGACCTCAAAGGGGATTTGCCGGGTACTGCGAATATTAACTTCAGAAGGGACAACAATTCGGCCAGGTACAGCACCAGATTGAAATGTTTGCCAATTATGGGCACACTTTCTAACATCTTTGAGCCTTAATACCATAGTAACAGGATCATCTTGATCACTGACTTGTGCATAGCCTTGCTGAATTCTTGTCTGCTCAAAAGGGTCATTAAGTTCACTTTTTTTCACGTCATTTCCGCCGTCAATTGAAATTAGGTTTCAAACATTTTTTAATAATGTTATTTTAATGCGTATTAATTGTAATTAATGATAAAAAAACGGGTAAAAATGGCATATTTATGCTCAATCTAAGCCTCGTTCAATGCCATTAAAAAAGCCTAATGTGGTACTTAAGTGTTGGTGCCAATAGGGCCATTCGTGACCACCATCATATATGTCGAATTGATGGGGAATCGATGACCTGGTCAAAGCGGCGGCTAAGTTTTGGTTACTGCTTAACAGTTCATCTTTGTTACCACAGTCGAACCGCAGGGGAGGAAGCTTGGCTCTATTGTTTTCGCACCAATAAATGATGTTGGTCTCGTCTTGATCTTGAGTCTGATAATTGCTCAACGGCGTTGTAGTAAATTGCGCCATATCTGCAATTTGGGTGATAGATGAATGAGCTGAAATGCCGCTAAATTTTTCGGCATATTTGCTGCCAAGACGCAGGGCCCCATAACCCCCCATCGATAATCCGGTTATATACAGGTTGCTCGCGCGACTGACTGAAGGAACTGTTGTCCCAATGGCACAGATAACATCCTCTATAATCCAGCGTTCGAAATCACCGTTATCTTGTAGTGGCAAATAGGCCGAGCCATCCCAGATGCCGCCATCGGATGGCATCACCAAAACAAACTCAGATAGCCCTTGCTGGCGTAATTGTTCATAAACAAGGTGGGCGCCACCGAGATCCATCCATACCCAGTTATTCCCATAAACCCCATGTAATAAAATAATCACGGGTAGATCCCTGGCTTGACTATAAGGATTGTAAACCGTGACATCCTGACGCCCGCCAAGATGAGTGGAGTTCAGGGTGAGCGTTAAAGTATTTGCTCGCGCATACTCTGGGTTAGATTGTTCTATTCGAATGATGGTCATAATGGCTTATATCTCACAGTGGTCGAAAATTACCACGCCTTTAGCTATACGGCCGTTTAACAGGTCGTCGAAGCCTTCAGCAATATCTTCAAGGCGATAGGTTTTGGTAACGAGTTCTTCCAGTTTGAGTTCGCCTTGCTGATGAAGGTCGAGGATGCGTGTAAAATCACGTTCGGGATTACACATGCCATAAAGAGGGTTAATGTAAATTTTGTCCCATTCAAACAACTCGCAATCAAAATCAATGCGTTGCTCAATACCGCTGACTTGTACGGCTGTACCCGCACTTCTGATCAGGGCTAAAGGGGCTGAACCCAAAGCCGGTATTGCTGTGCACTCAAATGCATAGTCGGCTCCTCTGCCATTGGTTAAGGCTTTAACTTGTTTTTTTACTTTAGTAAAATCAATATCATCTTTGCTGGCAATAATACCGTGAGTGGCGCCGAATTCTTTTGCCTGGGCTAATCGATCATCACTAATATCAATAGCAATAATTTTTGCGGCACCAGAGTTTTTAGCCCCTTGGATTGCGTTTAAACCTACACCACCACAACCAATGACACACACAGATGAACCGGCTTTCACATTGGCCGCATTGATGACAGAGCCCCATCCGGTCATCACACCACAGCCGATAATGGACGCGGCTGCAAAGGAAATCTCATGCTCTAATTTGACTACCGCCGCTTGTTTTACCATGGCATATTCACTCATGGTGCCTAAATGAAAAGAGCGTTCGATAGGTTGGTGGTTATATGTGGAAGATCCGATTTTTGCATGACCGGCTAATCCGCAGCCAGATACTGGGGAGTTGATTTCACAGATGTGTAAATTGCCTAATTGGCATTGGAAACATTCACCGCAGGGGATCGCCCAGTTCAAAATGACTTTATCGCCGACGGCAACTTGGGTTACTTTGCTGCCAATCGCATATACCCAACCGGCACCTTCGTGACCGACAATAAAAGGTTTGTTCCAATTTTGGATAGAATCCCAATCGGTATGGCATATTCCTGCGGCGGCTATTTTAACTAATACTTCATCCTCAGCACATTCGCCTACCTCAATATTATCAACGTGATAGTGCCCGTTTCCGTCTGAAATTACCGCTTTAGATCTCATCATGTCTATAACTTCTAGTGTGTTAAATAAAAGTTAAATTTAAACGTAAAAGCAGCATCATTACTGTCAGTTATCTATCAAGAAATAGCATTTATATGCTGATGAATCGAACTTTATTGTGATAAATTACGGAATTAGTGTCATAAATGAGTGATTTGTATGAAAGGTCAGCAAGCTTATTGTGAACCATTTTACATTGAAAAAAGCCATCTATTTGAAATTCATAAGGTTGGATACACTGAGCAGGATCCTTATTCCTGTTTTATGCATTTTCATGAGGTGCATGAGCTCATTATTTTTGAAAATATCAGTGGTCGTTATTTTTATAGTCAGGGGGAATCTCAGCTGTTGAATAATGATCTGGTATTTACACCGAGTTTAGAAACTCATAATTTTGAATGTGTAGAAGGCGCGAAATCCTGGTATATCTTGCAATTTTTACCGGTTTTATTTGAAACAGAGGATATGCAAAAAGTGGCTGAAATGTTTGCGCACGGTGTCCATCTGCGCTTGAATCAGGAGCATATCGCTATTGTTCAACAGCAAGCGAAATGGCTGCACCTATGTTTTGAACAGGATCCCCATAGCCCACTCAGTATGAGTTTGTTAAAAACCCTTATTTTGTGGGTTGCAGCGCATGCTCAGCCGGTTAATGTACCTAATAGTCGGCCTATTGCCGTTAGTTTGGGCTATGACAAGCTCAAACCCATTATGGATGTGTTTAGACATCAAGCCTGTGTCGGCTTGTCATTAAATCAGGCGGCGGATAAGTGTTTTATCTCACCGGCGCATTTTTCCCGGTTGTTTAAGCGGGTCTTCCGTTATACCTACTCAGAATATAGCCTCAGGCATAAACTTTACAGTGCTGCTAGATTGATTACTCAAACGGATAAAAGCATTACTGAAATAAGTTATGAGTTAAATTTTTCCAGTCCATCGCATTTTATTGCTCAATTTAAAAAGCAGTTTTTAACGACCCCCAAGAAATACCGTAACGAAATACAAATTTCAGGTTAAACATATTGGCAGGGGGATATTTCCAGTAGAAGTAATTATTTGTGGGGATAAATAGGCATGATGAAGAGCAAGGCGCATTGTAATCATATACAAAATATTGTTAACAATGAGTTGGTGAGGTAGGTTCTTGGTTGTTTTTGTTACCAGTAACGGAATATCTCTTTGCAAAATCCATTTCTGCTCATATTGGTTGCGTTGTTAACGGCTTGTTCCTCTAATCTACTTTTTACGCAAAGCATCTCGTGGGAGTGTTCACTTAAAGTGTCCGGTTGGAGTTGACCAGAACAATTGCCAGTGGCTGCATATTAGTTACTAACAATACTAATGAATTTGAACGTGTGACTGATCTAATTATTGAAGATTGGACGCAGTTATAATTGGAAAAAACAGTTTGAACAATCTACTTGACCCCATTAATGCATTCTTACAATGTGAAACACCAGCAAAGCTGGATTGATGAGGCGATTAAACCAGACAAACTCCCCAATTTGTTACGGTATCACTGTAATTGTCAGCTGAAGGCATAGGTGTGCAACTGTATAAAAAATCAGGGCTTGAAGCCGTCGGTCTAACTTGCCAGTCAGCCATCGCTATAAGATTAAATGTGCCATTGGACGTCAGTGAAATCGTACCTTCATCTCAAAATTTGAAAAAGCGGTTGTCCGAAATCTAACCCGAACTATGACTCCTTAAGCTAAAAACTATTTAGTAACCTAACGTCAATGTTTTTTATATCTGAGGAAAATAACGAGCAATATCAATAGTTATACTGCATTGATGTATTTATTTTTCTTGATTATTAAATTATTGAGACCTAATATTAGTGCTTTATAAAGGTCTTTCTTGGAGTGATGATTATGATTAGACCAATATTGGCGGACAATGCAACTAGTATTTCTGAATTGAAAAAGAATCCTATGGCTGTCGTTGATCAGGCTGATGGCTTTCCTGTTGCAGTATTAAACCGAAATCAACCTGTATTTTACTGTGTCCCTGCTGCCGCATACGAGGCTATGCTCGATAAATTAGAAGATATCGAATTGGCACAAATTGTCAGGGAACGTCAAGGGCAGGAAGAAATCGAGGTAAACATTGACGACTTATAAACTCGTATTCAAACGTGATGCTGAAAAAGAGTGGCGAAAGCTTGATGGGGCGATTAGGGAACAGTTTAAAAAAAAGCTAAAAGAAAGAGTAATTAATCCTCGTGTCGAATCCTCACGACTCAGCGGTATGGAAGACTGTTATAAAATAAAGCTACGGAGTGCAGGATATAGGCTTGTATAGAGCGTCAACTACTTTGACCGGTTGAGCGTCAATTAACTTGACCGGTTACTTCTGCTTTCTTCGTCTTCTTTCATGGCCGCTTTTCTTCTGTAACTTTCTCCTACTAATTGAATAATGTGTGCATGATGAACCAGCCTATCTATGGCGGCTACGGTCATTGCGGTATCGGTAAACAGCTCATCCCAATCTTCGAATGATTGATTTGAGGTGATGATTAGGCTGTGTCTTTCATAGCGGTGGGCAATTAGTTCAAACAGAACACTGGTTTCTTGTTCGGTTTTTTTAATATAGCCGATATCGTCAATGATAAGTGCTTGGTATTTATCGAGCTTGTTTAATGCATCCTGCAATTTCAGTAGTTGTTTTGCTTCTTGCAGATGCTGTACAAGGGCTGTGGCTGAGTAAAATTTGATACGGATACCTGCTTCAATCAGGCTATAACCTAGACTACTGGCTAAGTGTGTTTTGCCAACGCCACTGGCACCGAACAATAATAAATTGGCTCCTTGTTTTACCCAGTCATGATTGTCGGCCAGCTCATACATACGCGCTTTATTCACCCCTTCGATGGCAGTAAAGTCGAAGCCGCCTAAGTGCTTTCCTGATGGCAGGTTCGATTCTTTTACATAACGTAATTGTCGCTTGTCGGTGCGACTCGCCAGCTCTATGTGGCACAACTCGCTTAAGTATTGTTCTGGCCGCCATTGGTCATGTAACGCTTTTTCTGCGATGGTTTCCCATTGCTCTCTAAACACACTTAGGCGGAGGCTTTTTAGCATCAACGGTAATGAAGCGGTTGCACTATTCATGATGACTTCCTTGCGATAGCGATTGATATTGGGATAGTTTGTGTTGCATCACGTTGACTTGTGGAATGTCTTTGGGCTTGGTGCTAAAGCGTTCTTGGCAGTCAAACAAGCTGGGTAAACGGCTTATGCTTAACTGGTGAGTAATAAAGCGACCTAGCCGCATTTCATTATCTGCTTTACTCGCTAAATGCAGTATTCTAACCATGTAATGGCTGGCATCATCGGCTTTCATTGTCGCCTCAACATACTGCCATATCGTTCGGTAGTCTTCGTTAGGCAGTAACTCATCTCGCCATTGTGAACATCTAAATGCTCTGGGCTTTTTAACGAGCGCGTCAATAACATGTTTGTAATTGACGCTGCGTTTACGTGAAGAGCCTGGCGCGTAAACGCGCTCTAAACGGTAGGTGAATTCTTGGCCTAAGAGTAAATCGATATGATCATCATATACATGCACTTTCAGTCGACTATCCACCAGTCTAGACGGCACCGTATACATGACTCGTTTGATATTGACCGTGCTTGTGCGCGTAACCCGCACGTATTCTTGCGAGTAATTGACGCTCTTATAGGCAGGTAAGGTGTGTAATTGTCGCTGCTCTTGTGCGAACTTGGCCGCAATGCGTTTGTTGCGACGACTGGTCACGCCTTCAATGAAGGTCTCGTAATCGGCGCGACAATTAAAATCGAACGAGCCTCGCACTCTTAGTGCCTGTTCAACTTGCGATTTAATATGACGGTTGGGCGATTCAATGGCACCATTTTCATGAGCAACACCGGTATTATTTCGTGTGCCAGCAAATCCATAATGCGTCATCAACTCTTGATAGCGCTGAGTAAAATCCTCAACCGTACCATTATTCTTGTATGCCGCGCTTAAGCTGTCGGTGCGCACCTCAGCAGGTACGCCTTTGCTTTTAGCGAATGCATTTTGCAAACCATCGGAGAATGCCGCGAAGCTTTCACCACCATAAATAACTTGCGAGAATGTCCAACCACTAGCGGGTAGCCGGTAATTAAACAGCATATGTTTAAAGGGTTTTGCATCAATCGTGACGGGGCTTGTAACATGTGTGAAGTCGCATATACCTAGCTTTCCAAGCTCATGATGTTGCATAAACATCACGTCCTTAGCTGCGCCATGTAAATGACGCCATTGCTTGATCCTGCGCTCTAGCGTGCGTCTCGATGAAGAGCTAAATACATCCGCATGAAACTCGCACAAATGATCAAACACGCCAACAGGACTTATTTCGGCGTCTTGTTTTAACAATGGCAACACAATGAGATCCCATATTGGTGCAAGCGGATCTGCTCTAGTTCGCCAATCTCGTTTATCTTTTTTAGGTTGGTGCCGTTCTTTTTCAATTCGGTGTCCGGTGCTAACTGACATGCCGACTTTTGCTGTAGCCACTTCTTGGGTGAAATCCTTACGTAACTTCATATATAACCTGATTTGTCTTTCTGTGATGTGATTACCCGACACTAAATCCCCTCCGAATTTCAGTGTCGAACCTTAACAGAACGACCGGTCAAGATAGTTGACGCTCAACCAATCAAGTTAATTGTCGCTTAATAGGCTTGTTTATCAAGTTCGAGATTTAGAATTAATCGTATCGGTTGTTGCGGTTGGTAAGCGCGAACGAAACCAAGTCCATAAAGCAGCGGTCAAGCGAATATAACGAAATACAACAGTTGTTCTTTGGGGGTAACTTAAGCCGTATTCGAGCGGACATATTGTACCCATCGAGCTAATACCACATATCCTCTTGGTTAATCGCATATTTTCGAATTCCAATATTCAACATACGAGTAATAAGCTTTTTTATCAATCAGAAAAGGCAAATGTTTTTCGACAGTTAGTTTATAGCAAGTTAGCGTTCTTATACCCACTCGTCTCGCTTTCTCTACCCTATGGTTTCCATCAATAATATTATACCTATTCGGTGCAATTTCTGAAATTATGACTGGTTTATTGACATCAACAGAGTCAATATGAGATCCGTTAATTTTGGAGGAATCGGTATGGAATGTCGCTGACATTCATGATGCTTAAGGCTGTATCTGAACTTTCTGAATCCAAATGACAAATGAGCTTCGATATATTGAATTAGAAGATTCCATTTCTAAATATTTAATCGCCACTAGAGACCTCACAGGGGATAAGCGTTTTGTTAAACTTCAATTTTTTAGCCCATGCTCTTTCTCTTGACAAAGTTAACGGTTAATTACCCTGACTTCTCGATAAATTCAAGATACATTTCAAGTTTTCATGCTGAACCCCCAGCTTTTCTGGGATATTTTACAAAGAAATTGAGGTATGTGTAATTAAGATTGTTTACTTATTTTTTTGATGGAATACTACGCTCAGTATAGCTGTTGCATATTCCGGCGAAGCTGAACACCTATTCCCCCGCTATGTCAGGATAGTTGTTCACGTTCGTCCGGAACGCCATTTTTCAAGGTAGTTGTCGCATTTTGTTGCTAAGCAACGTTCTTACTTTCAGGATTTAAAAACACTTCATCAATATAGTCCCAATTTCTAATATTATTTCGCCATCTAGATGGATTTGCTTGCTGTGCTTTCAAATATGTTTCTTTTCTATTTAGTAGTAACTGGGTATCTAGCCCATTGTGCCGCTGCTCGGGTGTGACGTATTTAATGCCACTATGTTTGTGAATTTTGTTGTACCAGTTAACGAAGTTTGTGACCCACTCCCTTGCTTCTACTAAACTTTTAAAGCCATCTTTAGGCCATGAGTGATGATATTTAGTGGTTCTAAACAGTGATTCAGAATACGGGTTGTCATTGCTTACTCTTGGCCTTGAGTATGAGCTGGCAACGCCTAAATCTCGCATTTTTGCCTGCATAGTAAAACTTCTCATTGGTGCACCGTTATCAGAGTGTAAAACAGTATTTTTGTTGATACATTTCTCACTCCAAATGGTGCGCTGAAGAAAGTCTGCGGCAAGCTCACCCAACTCTTGCTCATATACATCTGCGCCCACAATTTTACGACTAAATATATCGACAATCATATATAAATAGTAATGCTGCCCCCTTGTTTGGGTGGCTAAATAACTAATATCCCAAGTCCACACTTCATTGGGTTTAGTGGCTATCTGAGCACCTGGTTTTGTTCGTTGATGCTGCGATTTAGTCAACGAACGGTCAGCTAGTTGCCCCGCATTCTTAAGTGTTCTATAAAATGTTGATTCAGAGCCAATATAACAACCGTTATCAGCCAGTGTAGGCACAATATAACCTGGTGGGTAACTGGCAAATTCAGCTTCGCTACAGGTCTTAAGGATAAGCGCAGTTTCCTCGGATGATAGTTTATTTGTAGGTGTCGGCCTAATGGCGTTAGGTCTTGCATCTTCAAATAATTGTCCGCTTTTCTCGTGATACCAACGCTGAATAGTGCGCACGGATAATCCAAGCGTTTTGCACGCTATCGCTTTTCTAGCGCCGCTTAATACCGCTGAATCAATCATCTTAATCATTTTATGCCGCTCTAAGGGAGGAGTTAATCTTCCTCGCTGTTGTCCCAGAGGGCATTGTACTTTTCCCGCAGTACCAACAATGCTGCGGTTTCCGCCAGTGCTTTATCTTTTCTATTCAACTCTTTTTCTAACGATTTGATTTTCTTCTTATCAGCTCGTCGAGCAGTATCTAGCTTATATTGGCTATCCTGCGAAGGTTTGTGAGCAGCGATAGATAAAGCCTTCCACGATTTAATTTGCTCTACAAACAAACCATGTTCGCGGCAATAACTTGCTAATTCATGTTCAGACATAACGGCCGTTGCAATGACGGCTGCAAACTTCTGGTCGGCTGAATAACCACTGCCCTCTGATTTATCGCTTTCAAATTGATGTCCATTATCAACCAATTCCTGTCTCCACTTTTGAACCGTACCTAAGCCAACATCTAATTCACTTGCGATTTGCCTAAGTGAATAAGAATAAGGCGGTAACAACCACGTTTGACCTTGTTGTTTAGTGTCCAAGTCTACTGCATGTGCCGGCATTATTGTCTCCATTGATTAAAAAATGAGGCGACAACTACCCTGACATAGCGGGGGAATAGGTGTTCATGTTGGGCCAGAATATGCAAGTGATACCCGACGTGCTATTTCGCTACAGCCTTTGGCACAATAGCGATGACCGCGATCACAACGATGACAAATAATGACTTGCGCATGACAACGAAGGCAATGGTAGAGACGACTGGATGTTTGCATCGACAGTAAAGGTCGATGAGGGCTGGATTAAATCCCAAAACGTGTAACAATTAATGGGTCGTGCACCTGCACGGTTTTCTGGGGGGATGGCGTCAGCTTAGACCGTCAAATCAGTGGTGGCGTCATACCTTTCTCAAAGACACTCTTTTTATAGCTCTAGCATAACGATCTTGCTTGGTTTTTACTCACGGTCACTTAAATACACAGTTTCAATTGAGCTATTTCTCATGAAATGTTGATCTGAGAATAGATCTGATTATTTCAATATTCGGCAAATAACTGCACTTTTATAGTGGTGTTTACAATTAGCGATATTTAGCTCGCTACTCCTTTCCGAAAAGTATTTCTGCTCAAGAATCCAGAATAAAATCAATTGCATACTTGATATCGGCATTGATTTAACGGTAAAAAGAGATCTATACTCTCATCAATAGTATGAATATTTCATATTTTTGGAGCTGTTATGTCAACAATCCGTAAAACTATTACTGTTACAGACCAACAAGATGAATGGATAAAAAACCAAATTCAATCTGGACGCTACACAAATGATAGCGAATATATTCGTGCATTGCTTCGTCAGGATCAGGAACTCAATAGCTACAATGATGCTATACGAAAAGCACTTATAGAAGGCGAGGAGAGTGGTGAAGCGAAACCACTCAATGCTAATGAATTCAAACAAAGAATGGCAGCTAAGCATGCCTGAATTTCGCCTTGCACCAAAAGCAGAGCAAGATTTGGAATCAATTTGGGTTTATTCATTTGAACAATGGGGTCAAGTGAAAGCCGACCAATACACCGATAGTTTATTTTCAGCATTTGGTGCTCTGACGAACTCTTCTAAACTGGCAATTTCATGTGACTATATTAGGGTAGGGTATCGATTTTGTAGAGAAGGTAAGCATGTTATCTATTTCAAAGTAACTGATTATGGCATTGCGATTATCCGAATTCTGCATGAGCGCATGCTACCTTGTCTTCATCTTTAACTTTTAAACTCACACTGGAAACGCCTTCTTGAATATTTCAGAACTACTTTCTCCGATAAACTTTTTTTCTACAATGTGAAACCTCACAAAGCTGGATTGATAAAGTGATCAAGCCTGAAAACTTCGCAGCACTAATTATTGAACATGCTAATTGCGAGGCAAAAGCATAGGTGTGCAACGGTAAAAAACATACTGCACTTAGCGCTCTGAATTTACCCACGCAAATAATGGATTAATCGGATTTGCTAAGCTCTTATCAATATTAAAAGACTTTCCAGTCGCACTTTGGGAAGAATGTGTAAAGTTCTAGGCTAATGGTTATCATATTCTTTTTATATGCCTTATGTAGCACAAAGTGGCTTAACTTGCAGTTCACTGCGATGAGCTTCTGCTTGCCATAAATCATATTGGGTTTGTTGATTTAACCAACTCTCAGAAGAGGTGTTAAATGCAATGGATAACCTTACCGCCATTTCAGGACTAATCCCTGCTTTTCCATTAATAATGCTTGATAAAGTTTTTCTACTTACACCCAGAGCTTTGGCTGCTGCCGTGACACTTAGTTCAAGAGGCTCTAAACAAAGTTCTTTAATAATTTCACCCGGATGCGGGGGATTGTGCATAAGCATATGTCACCTCAGTGATAGTCTTCATAGTTAACGATTTCTGAATTCTCCCCGTCAAAACGGAAAGTCACTCGCCAATTACCGCTTACCCGAACAGAGCATATGTCGGCTCGATTATCAGATAGTTGATGCAAGTACAGACCAGGTAGATTCATATCACTAGGCGCTGAAGATGCGTTTAATCGACCCAAAATCAGCTTAAGTTTCTTAGCATGTTTAGTTTGAATACCTAAAGTTTTGCCAGTCTTAAAAAAACTTCGAGACCTTTATGTTTAAATGACTGAATCATGGAAAAACTGTA
This sequence comes from Paraglaciecola sp. IT1134, assembly GCF_058068185.1. NCBI lineage: Bacteria > Pseudomonadati > Pseudomonadota > Gammaproteobacteria > Alteromonadales > Alteromonadaceae > Paraglaciecola > Paraglaciecola sp. IT1134. The sequence continues at coordinate 2,001,209 of NZ_CM176486.1, forward strand.
ACCTGTAACCACTCAGGTGTCAACTGGCGAAGGAGAAAGCTAATGGTAAAACGGGTCTAGCAAGGCAACATGCTTCGACAGGGCACGACCGAAGTCGATTTTAGATAATGGTGCACAATCATCATGAGATCAGATAAAATCCTGCGCAGACTATCTGAACCCTTCTTTTTAAAGTGACCAAAAATTTGAATGTAGCTACGTTACTCAAGCCAATCCACCAATTCCTTAAATGCCAAACCCCACAAAGTTGGATATATGAGGCAATCAAACCAGAGAACCTGCCAAATTTGCTACGGGATCACGCTAATTGCGAGCTGAAAGCATAGGTGTGCAACTACATAAATAAATCGATTACATGTGACAGGAGAAATTAATACTTGTTTGCGCATGAAAAGTGCGCATAATTAAGGCGTGTATTGTATCGAGGAAGTCGCATGTCAGTTAATCACAAAATATCTTGTAATACGTCCATTAACGCACAACTAATAAGTGACGCAAAAGAACTTAAGTTAAGTCCGTCTGCAATTTTAGAAGAGGCATTAAGCAAAGCTGTGAAAGTGGCTAAATATGAGCGTTGGCAGCAGGAAAACAAACATGCAATAGCAGAACATAATCGTAGAGTTGAGGAACAAGGTACATTTTCTGAGAAAATTGGACAACTATGAGTTTTCAGCAGTTTTCAGTATGTGAAGCATATGGTCAAAAGCTTGTTATTCTTACTAATACTTTGTTTAACGAAGTAGACAGTATTCTAGTTGCAACTATCCAAACTTGTTCACAGGAAAGTCTCATCAAAGGTCTGCAAATTCCAATCATGCTTGACGAAGAGGCTTATTACGTTGACCTACTAGACATAGCTACGATCTCTAAAAAACAAATCAAAACACTCTCCAAAAAAGATTTGCAGCTTTATCGTTCTGAGATCAAATCGGGGTTGGATTTATTAATTGATGGTTTTTAAGTGAGTGCCGTTTTGAATGTTATGAAGTTATTAGATCCAATTAATTATTTTCTTAAATGTGAAACCCCTCAAAGCTGGAGCGATGAAGCGATCAAGCCTGAGAATCTGCCAACTTTGCTGGTGGACCATGCTAATTGTGAGCTGAAGGCGTATGTGTGCAACTATATAAAAATGCAGGAATTAGTCGAAGAAATTTATATCTTATAGGTCTTTTTTAGTTGTTGCATAAATGGCACTCATTAGAACCCCACTTGCAACAGGTCTATACTTGGTCTATATTTGGACCAAGAAAAGTTCGGAGAAAAAGTCATGCGTATAGAAACTATTAGCTTTATCAAGAAACATGTAGCTGATCTACCTGTCGAAGAACCTATTATTGTTACTCAGAACGGTTCTCCTGCATATGTAATTGAAGATTATGCGCAACGCAAATTTCGAGATGATGCTATTGCAATGCTAAAATTAACTAGCTTCGCAGAGATTGAATTAAAAAGAGGGAATGGAGTCACTAGTGATGAATTAAAATCCCGTCTAGTGAATCGTCTCAAAAAAGCAGAAACTAAGTAGTCATTATATGCATTTCTGCCCTCATTATGACAGAGCTTACCATTCTTGATAGTTAACATGATCTACGCGTCAACATTTGATAACTTAGTTGACTTGAGCATTGACTATCTGTCCCCTTTTTCTTCCGAAAAGCTCGTAATTAAGCGCGTTCTTGATATCATTAATAAGTTTGAAAAAGCCGTCAGTGAAAACCCTAAATCACTGCATATATCACCCCACCTGTCTTCTTTAGGGATGACGAATTATCGCGAATTCACTGCAAACGGCTTCAGGATATTGTACCGTTTCGAAGAGGCTTCAAATACCATTAACGTAGTTGTATTCTGCTCTCAAAAACAAGATCTTGCTCAAATTCTAATTGATTATTGTCTTCTTTATAAGTGATTTAATATTCAGTCAACTATTCGTCAAGAATCATAGTTAGTCCAAGCGCCGCGTTATTTTTAACTAAACGCAAGCAATTCATCGTGATTGCAATCATCACTTACAGCATTCAATTGATCATTTTCTATATGGCACTGATGCTGGTCTAATTTGTGTAGAATTTTTATTAGGAATTTGAAGCACAGGAATTAATTTTGTTCACTCTTTTTTTGATAGAATATTACGCTTAGTATAGCTGCAATTAATTTCACTTATTTTAACCAAATTGAAAAGAGAATCGATAGTTGAACGAACTTTTAAAACCAATTAATGCTTTTTTACAATGTGAAACCCCGCAGTCTTGGATTGACGAGGCCATCAAGCCAGAAAATCTTGAAAATCTACTCATAGATCATTGCAATTGCGAGCTGAAAGCTGCGCAGACGGCAATGCTGCTTATTCGTAAATATGCAGTGGATAAAGTCAATGCAGCCGAGTTACTTGCCTGGCTAAAACCATACGAAGACTTTGTGTATCGCCGGGATTTTGTCGGTAGCTTTAATGGTAAACACGCAGGTTTGAGTAAAGCCTTAGTAGCCCGGGACGATGTCAGTTTCGGTGCTGAACTGGCAGATAAGATGGTGTTGCTGATAAAAGAAGAGTTGCATCATTTTCAGCAGGTACTGGATATTATGACGGCCAGAGGCATCGAATACAAAAATGTCAGGGCAGGGCGCTACGCCAAAGGCATGATGAAACATGTGCGCACCCATGAGCCTAAGAAGTTAATCGATACCTTAATTTGCGGGGCCTATATTGAAGCCCGTTCATGTGAGCGTTTTGCTAAACTGGCACCTAATCTTGATCCTGAATTAGAAAAATTCTATATCTCGTTATTACGTTCGGAAGCCCGTCATTATCAGGATTATTTATCCTTAGCCCAAATTATTGCCACAGAAGATATTAGTCCCAGGATTAACTATTTTGCTGAAGTGGAAGCACAACTTATTCAGGTAGTCGACCAAGAGTTTAGATTTCACAGCGGTGTGCCGCACGAGTTGTAGGCCGTTCTTAATGTTTTGAAATTATAAGTATAGGCTGTACTCTTTTGTTCAGACCTGAAACGAAAGATGCACGTGCCACGCTATGCAAACTATTCCCCTAAGTAATTTAGTGATAAGTGCTATTCCAGCCTTGCTGGTGATCGGCATCATGCTCAAGTGGTCATTAGACGCTAAAAATGCGGCCTGGGCCATAGTGCGCATGCTCACTCAATTGCTCTTCATTGGTTATTTTTTGGCTTACATTTTTGCATCGGACAGCGCTATGATGGTGTTGCTTGTGCTAAGCGTGATGTTATGTGCGGCGAGCTGGATTGCCCTGGGTACTGTTCGCAAATTGCGCAGGCATTTATTTTTCTATGCATTGCTTGCCATATTGCTGGGAGGCGGCCTGAATTTGCTGATAGTCGGACAGGGGGTTTTGGCATTGTCTCCCTGGTACTTACCGCAATCCATCATTCCCTTGGCGGGCATGATTTTCTCTAGTGCGATGAATGCTGTTAGTTTAGCGGCTGAACGCTTAGTCAGTGAACTCAAACATGACATTGGTTTCGTTCGAGCACGCAATCAGGCATTTCAGACATCAATGATCCCCATGCTTAATTCGCTTTTTGCGGTGGGTTTAGTTGCGCTTCCAGGCATGATGACAGGGCAAATTTTATCTGGGGTATCGCCGCTAATTGCAGTGCGTTATCAAATCATGGTTATGTTTATGACCTTCGCGGCCGCAGGTATTTCATCAGCACTATTTCTGGTTTTAAGTCAAAGGATCGGCTTGGCAGAGATGGATTATAAACCTTAAATAGTCTAGGGCGGGTAGCAACTTATGCTTATCAGGTTTTTATCGTTGTTAGGGTTTTGAAAGTTTTTCCTTATATAACCTATCTATAGAGGAATGGATCTATAGATGGTTGTAATATGAGCATTGTGAAACTTTCCAGGGACTGTCAGGCCTTACTCAATAAGACGTCTGTGGTAGACGGTATAGCGCCATTATTATTGCGCTTGTATCTGGCACCTGTAATGATCCAGGCGGGCTGGACCAAGTTGGGCAGTTTTGATAATACCGCGGACTGGTTCGGTAGCCCGGACTATGGTTTAGGTTTACCCTTTCCTGCATTCATGGCTTCCTTGGCTATTGCTGCTGAACTGTTAGGAGGGATCTTGATTTTAATTGGTTTGGCTACTCGCTGGGCTTCGATCCCTTTAATGATCACAATGTTAGTCGCAATATTCTCCGTGCATTGGCCCCATGGCTGGACAGCCATTGCCGATGCTTCAAGTTGGTTTTCCGACGGTACACTATTTTTAAATGAAAACGTGATGAGCGCGCCGGAAAAATTATCCGCTGCCAGAAATTTATTAGAAGAGCATGGCAATTACACTTGGCTGTCCTCTAGTGGCAAATTTGTTGTGCTCAACAACGGCATTGAATTTGCGGCGACCTACTTTATTATGCTGCTGTCGTTATTTTTCACCGGCGGGGGCAGGTATACCAGTTTTGACCACTATATTAAACAGAGGTTTATGCCTGCTTAAAATTATAATGGTCAGATCCTGATTAACAAGGGCGCACAGTGCGCCTTTTTTTATTGCTCAAGGAAATAATTGTCGCCATACTGGATTGCAAATCGTCATTCTAAACCGAGGTATTGTTATTCAATGGACGCCTTAAACTTATTGCTTAACCGCAGTTCTCAACCCAGATTAAAAGCACCAGCCCCTGAAGGTGAAACACTGCAAAATATTATGCAAGCAGCGCTGCGCGCACCGGATCATGCAGGGTTAACCCCCTGGAAGTTTATCGTTTGTCAAAAAGCAGGCCTGACACGTCTAGGTGATATATTTGAACGGGCGGCCATCGATGCCGATATGTCAGAAAAAGAAATAGAACGTGCACCGCAGCTAACCACGCGGGCCCCTATGGTGATCGTGGCAATCAGTAAATTTGTTGATCATCCTAAAGTGCCGTGGATAGAGCAGATTTGTTCTGCATCCTGTGCGGTGCATGCCATGCAAATGGCTGCTGTGGCTCAGGGGTTTAGTGGCATTTGGCGCACCGGCAGCTTCGCCCAGAATGAAGGTGTGAAATCTGCATTTGATCTTAAAGAGCAGGACGAAATTGTTGGGTTTTTATATATTGGTACCCCCGTGACACAGGCCAACCCTAAACCCGAAAAAGCCATAGATAACTATTTCGAATTCTGGTTCTAAAACGAATTAAATGATCGTATTTGAGCTGTTATCAAAAGCCAGTCAGTGTGCCTGGCTTTTTCATTTTGAGACGGAATAGTCTGTCAGCTTCTTTTGACTTAAGCGTCGGGCCGAGCGTCTGGTGTGTTTATTCGTCTTCGTCATTTATCACCACACGCGGCTTGCGTTTCATAGGCCTATCACCCACATCTGTACCTTGCATGGGTTTGATTCTGCTTGGCGCCGCTGGCGTTGCAGTGGCACCCACCTTGCGTTTATGCGAGCCTGTTTTAGCCGGAGCAGTAAACTTAGGCTTAGGTGGACGTAATCCTTTAAATTTAGCAGCTAAACCGTCGATGATGCTAAAGCTGATTTCCTGCTGTAAAAAAGATTTAATCGATAAAAAGCTGGCCCAATCTTTGGGACCAACAAAGGAAATCGCCTCGCCTTTATTGCCGGCGCGACCAGTGCGGCCAACCCGGTGTACGTATTCATCGGCAAGTTTAGGTAAATCAAAATTCACCACCAGGGATACATTTAGTAAATCTAAGCCACGGGAGGCAATGTCAGTGGTAACCAGTATATGCTGCTGACCCCGGCCAAATTCACTCATAATATTATTGCGCTGGCCCTGGGTTAAATCTCCACTTAAAGCAATACTATACAGACCTTGGTCTTTGAGAATAGTCGACAGACGCTCGGTGTCCGCCCGGGTGGCAGTAAATACGATGATTTGCCGATGTTCTTTTTCGTTGATGACCGCTGCCAGCATTGCTTCTTTGTGCGTAACATTATCGGCGAGATAAAAACGTTGGTTAATGTCCTTATGCTCTTCACTTGAGATACCAATGCTGATGCGCTGGGGTGCCTTGAGCATGGATTGGGTTAAATAATGTAGGGCTGCGTTATCCAAAGTGGCCGAAAACATCATGGATTGACGTTTTCGATGGTCCGCCGCCGCATTGATTTGTTTGAGCTGAGCAGAAAATCCCAGATCTAACATGCGATCCGCCTCGTCCATGATCAGCAGTTCCAAGCCATTTAAATACAAAGACTTACCGGTCAAATGATCGGCTATTCTGCCGGCCGTGCCGACTACAAATTGGGGAGAATGGCGCAGGGCTTTTACCTGATCGTTAAAATTCTCGCCACCCAAAATAAGTGCTGCTTTAAGTTGTTGTTTGGATATTAACCATTTAAGTTGTAAAAATACCTGTTTGGCTAGTTCCCGGGTCGGTGCCAGGATCAGCACTCTGGGGTCTTTGCGGCTCAGAGGTTGTTTGGTTAATACGCGATGTACGGCTGGTAACAGAAACGCCAGCGTCTTGCCTGAGCCGGTCTTGGAGGAAGCTATAAGATCCTTGCCCAGCATAGCGTAAGGAATGGCTTGGGCCTGAATGTCGGTCGCTTCACTAAAGCCTTTAATTTCTAGGGCTTTACCAAGACGATGGTCTAAGGGGAGATCGCTGAATTGCAAAAAAGAGTACTCAAAAAACTAGATTAACCCATTATACAATTGCAGCGAATTTTATGGAGGTTTATTTTACGTCCAGGCTAAAACTGCATTTCCGGGATTTCTCCTTCGGCCATAAGTTTACCGGCCGTTTTGTCGATGATTTCATTTACCGAAACACCTGGTGCTCGCTCTACTAGATGAAATGCGCCGTCTTTTACCTCGATAACGGCCAAATCGGTAATGATGCGATTGATGCAGTTCACTCCGGTCAATGGCAACGTACAGTCTGTCAACAACTTGGAATGCCCGTGTTTATCGGCATGGGTCATAGTGACAATAATGTTTTTGGCTCCTGCCACTAAGTCCATTGCGCCGCCCATGCCTTTGATTAATTTACCCGGGATCATCCACGAAGCGATATTCCCGTGGCAGTCAACCTCGAATGCACCCAACACAGTAACATCCACATGGCCACCACGGATCATGGCAAAACTTTCTGCCGAATTAAAAATAGACGCCCCCGTGGCTGCGGTGACGGTTTCCTTACCGGCGTTGATCATGTCGGCATCTACATGCTCTTCAGTGGGATAAGGCCCCATGCCTAACAAACCGTTTTCCGATTGCAACATGACTTGCATGTTGGATGGCACATAGCTAGCTGCCAGGGTAGGGATACCTATGCCCAAATTAATATAATCACCGTCGTGAAATTCCTGGGCCACGCGCATGGCGATTTGCTCTCTGGATAATGCCATGGTTATCTCCTATTTTTGTTCGTTAGCGGATTGAGACAGAACTTTGCGTTCGATACGTTTTTCAAATTGTCCAAGTATGACGCGATCCACGTAGATTCCCGGGGTATGGATCTGACTCGGTGGTAATTCTCCCGGTTCGACTATCTCTTCCACTTCTACAACGGTTATTTTACCGGCAGTGGCCGCCATAGGATTAAAATTTTGCGCAGTATGGCGATAAATACAGTTACCGTAACGATCGGCTTTCCAAGCTTTAATTATGGCAAAGTCGCCGGTTATAGATTCTTCCAATATGTAAGGGCGGCCATTAAATTCGCGTACCTCTTTACCCTCACCCACTGGGGTGCCATAACCTGTGGCGGTATAAAATGCCGGGATACCGGCTCCGCCGGCTCGCATTTTTTCTGCCAGCGTACCTTGAGGTGTCAACTCAACTTCTAACTCACCGTTAAGCAATTGTTTTTCAAACAGGGCATTCTCGCCGACATAAGACGAAATCATCTTTTTAATTTGTTGCTCTTCCAGTAATAAACCCAAACCAAAACCATCTACGCCGCAATTATTTGAAACCACCGTCAGTCCGGTGGTGCCCATAGCCTTTATTTGCCCTATCAGGCCCTCTGGAATACCGCACAGGCCAAAACCCCCGGCGATCACTGTCATGTTATCTTCTAACCCCTGCATTGCTTGTGCATAGTTGGTGACAACTTTATCAAAACCCGCCATAAGACTTCCTCGTTTACCTTTAGTTAACATTAATATAGAGACTATCTTTTCATAGTAAAATTGAATTAATATCTGAATTGATAAATAAAATTTATGAATAGGTTGAAAGTTGCATGCCAAATGTTTCCTATAGACAGCTGTTAGCCTTTATTCGCGTGGCGCAGTCGACAACGTTTGCCGAAGCGGCGGAAAAAATGTGTGTATCACAACCGGCCTTGTCCACTGCGATTAAAAAAATGGAAGGGCAACTTGGAGGGGCATTGTTTTCCCGAACCACACGTAAAGTGCAGATGACGCCGGAAGGAAGGGAATTTTTGCCTGTTGCCCAGCGCTTACTCAATGATTGGGACGACGCCTTTAGTGATTTGCAAAACGTGTTCTCTATGGGCCGGGGGAAATTGTCCATTGCCGCCATGCCATCTTTTGCCGTAGGTCAGTTACCGGGAATTTTGCATCAGTTCCAGTCACAGTTTCCAAATATCAAAATAAGTGTAGCGGACATCGTAATGGAGCAGGTGATTAAATCTGTTTCCCAGGGACGAGTCGAATTAGGTTTTACCTTCGAAACGGAACAATTGGACGGTATCGACTTCCATCCTATGTTCACCGACGAGTTTATCGCGGTATTGCCGACGAGCAGTCCGCTGGCAACACATAAATTTCTTCACTGGCGAGAGCTAAATACCCGCCCTTTTGTGGCGATGAACAGAGGCTCCGCCATACGTGGCTGGGTAGATGATTATTGTGGCCAACTGGGTTTTAGCCTGAATATTGTGGCCGAAGCCTCGCAGCTTGCCACTCTTGGCCAGTTTGTGGAGCACGGGCTGGGGGTGTCTGTGGTGCCCGGGTTATGCCGGGCGCAAATGACTCGCCTGGGATTAGTCTGTTTACCCATTAAAAATGCCGAATTGAGCAAACGCGTGGGAATGATAAAACAGACCCGTAGCAACATGTCGGTGTCGGCTCAGTCGCTTTGGGACTGGGTAGTGAGTCACTAATGGCTCAGCAAACGTCGTGCTTTACCATTTTTTCTTTTCGGCAAACAGTTCATCGAGTTCATTGCGCTCCGATTCTTTACGTTTGTTCACATCTTCGGTATTGGCCGATTTCAAACTATCCTGGATGACGCGTAATTGTTCTTCAAGCTGTTGTTTGCGCATGAGAATATATTCGTCAGGCTGTGATTGAGTCGCCAAAGCCGTTAAGGCTTTTTCTACGCATTGACGTGCAGAGCCCATTTGGTTGGCCTTTAGGGCTACCTCCCCCCGGCGCATCAGGGTTTCAACATTGGCACGCAATTGCAGGCGCTCCAGATACTTGTCTTCAAGTGAATAGGCACTGCTGTCTACTCGGCCTTTAGAATATTCAGAGCGCAACAAACTACGCATTTTCTTAATCGATTTAATAAATTGAATCACTTGCTTGTCATTACCGGGTAGCAAAAAAGTATCTTGCGAGGGAGCGTCCTGGTTGACTGCATAGCTTTTTAGTTTTGTTGCGGCGGTTTGGATCCTGTTGCGTATATCCAAAACACTAGGATTAACCTGAGCCATAATTTTTAGGGCACTTAGGATGCGCTGTTGCAGAATAAACTGTAAACGCTGGCTGATTGGGATGTGTTCGGTGGTCAGCAAAATTTGTTCGGTTTCATCAATTACCAATTTTTGTTTGGCGACTTCAGCGCGTTTTTCCCCTTCAACTTTGTTCTTGTGCTGCTGCACGGCATTAACAATTATCGCTATGACAATTAGGGATACTATTAATACAATTATTATCGGAAAAACCATTTTTTATCTTATCCTACTGGCCATATTTGTGGGCGTATACATTGTGTACAAACGATTGTTAGCAACATTTATTTGAAAATATTGGTTACACGGGTAATTTTAAGGTAAAAACACTTCCGCCTAATGCACCACCGTTGGCTAAGGATATTGATCCATCACTATTTTGGGCTGTGTGTGCTTGGGCAATTAATCTAGCAAAAAATAAGCCAAGTCCCGTCCTCCCTTGGCTTATATCATAGTTTTGCATAGTGATAGTGTGTGCATCCAGCATACTTTGCGGGTAGCCCGGACCGTCATCCTCTACTTGAAAAACCAAGAAATTATTTTGCTGAAAGACTCGTAATAATATTTTGTGATTGCTGTAACGCATGGAATTTATCAACATATCGTTTAATAATAAACTCACTAAATCTGCGTCGAAGTATCCCACTAAGTCAGGCTCTTGCTCAACCTCTAGGGTGATTTTTTTGTGGGTAATGTAATTTTCGTTGGCAGCCAGAATTTCATCCACTACATCTTCCACATAATGTTCATCAACGTTCAACGGCAAACTGTCCATACCTGCCCGATAGAGTGAGAGTAATTGCACTAAACCCGTATTCAGGCGAGAGGCCTCATAATGAGCAGAAGCAAAGTGTTCTGCTGACGCGGTATGTTCAGCCGGTAAAGTATGCCCCAAACTTTCAATTGACTGGATCAGCAGGCATAGTGAGTTTTTCATGTCATGCACGGCCGAAGCCAGCACTGTGGCGAAGTCAATTTGACCCTTGTCGTTATTCATATAAAACCATGGTGTTTGCCGGTACTCGGATACACTAGCATAAAATTATAGTATCCTTTAATTTACAATGATTTACTGACCACGTCACATCATTAATGGAAAAGGTATAACCGTAGACAAATTTAAATAGTTTTAAAAATGTTATGGAATTAATTCCCCTCTCGGTATATAAGAAATTAATATATATACATCTTTGAATATAACAATCAAGGCTTTGCCATGAAATTACAACAGCTTCGTTACATTGTTGAAGTGCTCAACAACAATCTTAATGTGTCGGCGACTGCCGAGAGTTTATACACATCACAACCGGGGATCAGCAAACAAGTGCGTATGTTGGAAGACGAACTGGGTGTGCAGATTTTTGGACGAAGTGGCAAACATCTTACCCATGTCACCGATGCTGGACAGGATGTGATCAACATTTCTCGGGAAATTTTGGCGAAAGTGGAAAGTATCAAAGCCGTTTCCCGAGAGCATACCTTACCGGATCAGGGCAAACTGAATATCGCTACCACGCACACTCAAGCTCGCTACGCGCTGCCGGATGTGATCAAGGGCTTTATGCGCAAATATCCTAAGGTGTCATTACATATGCATCAGGGAACGCCTTCACAAATCAGTGATCTGGCGGCCAAAGGAGAAGCGGATTTCGCCATTGCCACTGAAGCTTTGCATTTGTATAACGATTTGGTGATGCTGCCTTGTTATCACTGGAACCGCAGTATCATCGTTAACCGTGATCACCCCTTGGCAAAAAATACCTCTATTACCATAGAAGATATTGCCCAGTATTCGCTGGTGACCTATGTATTTGGTTTCACCGGACGTTCTGAGTTAGATCAGGCCTTTAGTCGGGCCGGTCTGGAGCCTAAAATTGTTTTTACCGCCACAGATGCAGATGTAATTAAAACCTATGTGCGTCTTGGTGTGGGGATTGGCGTGATTGCCTCAATGGCAGTCGATGACAAGCTGGATGGGGATTTGGTTAAAATTGACGCTAGTCACTTGTTTGAATACAGCACCACTAAAATCGGTTTCCGTAAAGGATCCTTTTTACGCAGTTACATGTACGATTTTATCGAGCGCTTTGCCCCGCACTTAACCAAGCCGGTGGTTGAAAAAGCCATGATGCAGAAAAACAATGAAGAAGTTGAGAAATTGTTTAAAGGTTTAACCTTACCGGTTAAATAAAGACTTTTACTTTGTCAACGAATAGCAAAAAAGAGGCAAATGATTGCCTCTTTTTTATTACTACCGGTAATGTTCGTGCAGCGATGTGCGGTTTCAACACTCGATAATATTAACCGCCAAGCCGCCTCGGGCTGTTTCCTTGTATTTTGATTTCATGTCGTTGCCTGTATCCCACATGGTCTTGATCACTTTATCTAACGATACTTTGTGTTGGCCACTGCCACGTAAAGCTAAACGAGAGGCGTTGATGGCTTTAATCGCCCCCATGGCATTGCGCTCTATACAAGGCACTTGGACTAAGCCTCCCACAGGGTCGCAGGTTAACCCCAGATTGTGTTCCATGCCGATTTCAGCTGCATTTTCCACTGCATCAACTGAGCCGCCGATAATTTCTGTCAAGGCACCGGCTGCCATCGAGCAGGCTACTCCCACCTCACCCTGGCATCCCACTTCGGCACCGGAAATCGAGGCGTTTTTTTTGTACAATATGCCAATAGCTGCGGCGGTCAGCAGGTAGCGACAAACTATATCTTCATCCACAGGGCGCACGAACTTGTCGAAATAACACAATACCGCCGGCAAGATCCCTGCCGCGCCGTTGGTCGGGGCGGTGACCACTCTGCCGCCAGCGGCGTTTTCTTCATTAACCGCCAGGGCAAACAAGTTAACCCAATCCATGGCGACCATAGGATCGGCATTTTTTTCGCTTTGCAGGCGTCTATATAAATCTGGTGCGCGGCGGGTCACTTTGAGGCCACCGGGTAAAATACCTTCGGTGCGAATGCCGGTTTGCACACACTCTTGCATTACCTGCCAAATATGCCAAAGCTTTTCTGTAATGTCTTTTTTGGGTTGGAAGACCTGTTCATTTTTAAACATTAACGCACTGATGCTAAACCCATTTTCTTTACATAAACTGACCAGTTGATCCGCGCTTGAAAAGGCAAAGGGAACGGGTTTTTCCACTAGATTCAGGGCGGCAGTTTTTTGGGTGAGAAAATCTTCGGCGCGGATAATAAATCCTCCGCCGATAGAATAATACGAATGTGAGGCAATGATTTCACCGCCTTTTAATGCATGTAAGGTCATGCCATTGGCGTGATGGGGCAGGGTTTTACGCCGGTGAAAGATTATGGCGTCTTTGTTGGCAAACCGAACGATTTTCTCGTCGTCCAATAACAGGCTTTGCGTGTCATGCACCCCGGCTAATATTTCATCTACTGTACTGGCATCTATACTCTCGGGGGCGTGTCCGAGCAACCCCAGAATAACCGCTTTACCCGTGCCGTGGCCTTTGCCGGTTTGCCCTAAAGATCCAAATAATTCGGCGCGCACTTGGGTTGTTTGTTCGAACAAATTATCTGCTTTGAGGCGTTGGCAAAATTCCTTGGCGGCGCGCATGGGTCCCACTGTGTGGGAACTTGATGGGCCAATACCCACACTGAACATATCAAAAACACTGATCATAAAAATGGATGCTAATTATTTGTTAACTTAGTGGTTGATTGTGCAGGTTTGCACGGGGTTGAACAACTGATTCTTTGGAATATTTAACCAGGGGAGATGTAAAGATTTATTGCAACGGGTCAGAGGATCCCCAGACTGACCTACACAAGCGGCTTATTACAGTAGATGGTTTGACAGGGTGCGCACAAAAGCGGCCGTCGCTCCCCAGATGACGTTGCCCTGCCAGTTCATAAAGTAGATCGGATGTTGCATGTTGTCGCGTTTCACCCAGTGTATAAAGTGGTTGCGCCGCTCGAGCAGAAAGGTCAGGGGCACTTCAAAGACCAATTCTACCTCATTGGTATCCAGCTTGAGGTGCATAGGCTGTTGCACAAAACCGATAAAAGGGGTTACCTCAAAGCGACTCACTGTGCGGTAGCGGGGCAGGTTGCCAATAATGTCTATGCTGGCTGGGGTCAGTCCAATCTCTTCATGGGTCTCCCTTAATGCTGTGGCCAGCAGATTGTGGTCATACGTTTCCTGTTTACCGCCAGGAAAGCTGACTTGTCCCCCATGGTGTTTTAGATGCCGAGCACGCAGGGTAAACAACATACTTAAGACACCGTTATGTTCAGTGATCGGCAGTAACACCGCCGCTGGTCTTCCCGTGGCTTCAAGAGGGAAATCTCGCTCGGGGGTGATAACCCGCGCATGATGGAAGCGGGCCAAAAACTCGAATTTAGTCATCGTTCGTCATCTGTCGATCGCTTAGCAGAGGTAAAATTTTGCATACCTTATCCAGGCTTTCCTGATACTCTTCTTCGGCTACTGAATCCATTACTATGCCTCCCCCAGCCCAACAATAGATAGTGTGGTTTTCACACAATAAGGTGCGAATGCAAATACTGGTGTCCATATCGCGATTTAATCCCAGGTAACCGATACTGCCACAATATATAGTGCGTCTGTGGGGTTCAAGTTCTTCGATGATTTCCATGGCGCGGATCTTTGGTGCGCCGGTTATCGAGCCCCCGGGGAAGGCCCCGCGTAGTAAATCGACCAGGTTAACATTTTTGGCTAGGGTGCCGGTCACTGTACTGACTAAATGATGCACTGCGGCAAAACTCTCAATTTGGAACAATTGTGGCACATCCACTGAGTCTGGTTGGCAGCTTTTACTCAAGTCATTGCGTAATAAATCGACTATCATCAAATTTTCTGCCTGGTCTTTTTCAGATACTCGCAACGCCTCTTTATTTGCCTGGTCCTGGGCAGGATCTGCTGACCGGGGACGGGTGCCCTTAATGGGTTTAGTTTGCACCTTATTGTCTTTTACGGCTAAAAATCGCTCCGGTGAAATGCTCAAGATCACGTGATCCGGAATGCGCACAAAGGCGGAAAATGGCGCCCGATTGGCGAGACGCAAACGCAGGTAAGCCTGATACTCGTCCCCCCGATATTGCGCCGCAAAGCGCTGAGCCAGGTTTACTTGATAACAATCCCCAGCGCGCAAATATTCACTTATCCTGTGCAGTTTTTGCATATATTCAGCTTGCTGCATGTTTGCCTGCCAATGACTGAGTAAGGCAAAACTATCTGCACCCTTGTTCATGCCAGCCAAGCTGTTCATAAATTCAGCACCTGGGCCTGTGGTAGGGTCAATGGAGCAATAATAAAATAACCCGCTGTGGTTGTCTTTGATCACCGACCAGCTATAGATGCCAAACGCCATGTCGGGGACTTGTAGATGATCATCTGCGGATCGCGGTAAAATTTCAAAACGACGTCCTAAATCATAAGCAAAATACCCCATGGCACCGGCTTTAAAGGGTAACTGCACATGGGGATCTGGCTGAGGCTTGTTGTCGTTACTTTCGGTCGGTGGAATAAGGTCCTCCACTAATTTGTGCAGCAAGATAAGTGGGTCGGCCGTGCTGGTATGCCGGCGGTCATCTTGTCGATACCAGATGGAACTGGTGTCGCCTCTTGTTATTAAGGTGGCGCTAGGGGCGGCTACCATAATGTCAAAACGACCATCCTGATGCTGGCTATTAGCCGAATCGAGTAACATAGCCCAGTCTTGGTCTGCGTAATGCTGAAATAATGTGGCCATATCGTAATCGCCAGGCAGGGATAACAGAGTGACGGTGAGTTCGCTTGATACTGGGTTATTCATCGAATTGGGCTTTTCGTTATTGTTATAATTTTGTCGCCCAGGTGACTTTCATTGGCGACCCGGGTAATTTGTCATGGAGCAATTGGGATCCGCAGGTTATCATAGCGGTCAATACCGGACGACATTTGTCGTTACATTGTGGATCATCTGAAAGAGGCAACTATGGCTGTTATCCGTCAGCAGGACTTTATCGATAGCATTGAAGACTCATTGCAATTTATCTCTTATTACCATCCGTTAGATTATATCAAAGCAGTTGAAAAAGCGTACTTCAAAGAACAAAGTCAGGCAGCCAAAGATGCCATGGCGCAAATTCTCATAAACTCTCGTATGTCGGCTGAGGGTAAACGCCCACTTTGCCAGGATACAGGTATAGTGACCTGTTTTGTCAAATTAGGCATGGCTGTGCAGTGGGACAAAACCGATATGACGGTGCAGCAAATGGTGGACGAAGGCACCCGTCGCGCCTATGGCAATACAGACAACCCGCTGCGGGCCTCTATTGTTTCTGATCCTGCCGGTACCCGTAAAAATACCAAAGATAATACACCAGCCGTGGTGCATATAGACACGGTGGCGGGGGATCAGATTGACGTGATGATTGCGGCAAAAGGCGGCGGTTCTGAGAATAAGTCGAAAATGGTGATGCTTAACCCCAATGACAGCATTGCCGATTGGGTAGTTAAAACACTGCCCACCATGGGTGCAGGCTGGTGTCCTCCTGGTATGTTGGGCATTGGTATAGGGGGCACGGCGGAAAAATCTGCGGTGCTGGCCAAAGAAAGTCTGATGGATCCTGTGGATATTCAAGAGTTGATGGACAGAGGCGCGCAAACTACCGAAGAGAAACTGCGCCTGGATATTTTCAAGCGGGTTAATGATTTAGGTATAGGTGCCCAGGGCTTAGGCGGATTAACCACAGTAGTAGACGTGAAAATTATGTCGCTCCCCACTCATGCGGCTTCGTTACCTGTCACCATGATCCCCAACTGCGCCGCGACGCGCCATGCCCATTTTCATCTGGATGGTAGCGGGGCGGCAGAATTTACGCCTCCTAGTCTTGAAGATTGGCCAGAAGTCACCTGGGAAGTGAGCAAAGATACCCGGCGGGTAAATCTGGATGAGGTTACCAGAGCCGACATTCAACAATGGCAGGTCGGCGAGACAGTATTATTGTCAGGTAAGATGTTAACAGGTCGGGATGCGGCCCATAAACGTATTCAGACTATGCTGGATAACGGCGAAGGTTTACCGGATGGCGTGGATTTAACCAACAGATTTATTTACTACGTGGGGCCAGTTGACGCCGTAGGGGATGAAGTTGTGGGGCCTGCAGGCCCCACGACAGCCACACGTATGGACAAGTTCACCGATATGATGTTAGAAAAAACCGGCTTGATTGGCATGATAGGTAAAGCAGAGCGTGGCCCCGAAACGGTTAAGAGTATCGCCAAGCATAAAGCGGTGTATTTGATGGCGGTGGGCGGCGCCGCCTATTTGGTATCTAAAGCCATTAAAAAATCTCGGGTAGTGGCGTTTGAAGATTTGGGCATGGAAGCCATCTATGAATTTGAGGTGCAGGACATGCCGGTCACAGTAGCTGTGGACAGCACAGGCGCTAACGCCCATGAAACAGGCCCGGCTATTTGGAAAGTAAAAATTGCCGAACTCAATGTTGAACCAGTATAAGCCGACTCAGCAATGATACCGTTAAAAGGCGCTTAGGTTTTGAGCGCCTTTTTTACATGAGTTGGCAATACATGAAAAATCGTCACATTATTGTCAATTATTTTAGCAAGGACATCCAGTAGCGATATGAGCCAATTTGACGATCCGAAAATGTTAGGCCTAGCAGCAGGTCTGTTTATTACTGGCATGTTACTAGGCTGGTTCTGGGCCAAACTGCGGGGCGCAAGGCAATATAGTGCAGCGTCACAGCGGCTTCAGGATAGTTTTACCCAAACCGAGACTTACCTGCAACAGCAACTCCTGGATACCAAGGTCGCCTTACAGGAATCAAATGGCGAAGCCTATCGCCTGCGGGAGAAACAGCTTGAAAGCCAGAATCGACTGGGGCAATTGTCCCAACAAGTTGAGCGAATTGCCCATATCGAACAAGACAGCCGTCGTTGGCAGCAGCATTATCAGCAAGCTCAACAGCTAATCATAGAGTTGCGCACCCAAGTGGCAAGGTTTGAGCAAGAGCAACTGGCTAGTCGTGAAAAATTGGCCCTACTGGAATCATCTGAACAACGTTTGCACCAGCAATTTGAAAACTTGGCAAATAAAATTTTTGAACAAAAACAGAGCGCTTTTGCCCAGTCCAGCAAAGCAGGTCTGGATGCCTTGTTATCCCCATTGAAAGAGCAGATCGAAGGGTTTAAAAAACAGGTTAGCGATCAATATGTGCGGGAGGGCCAAGAACGTGCATCCCTTAAAACCGAGATCATGGGCCTAAAGGAACTCAACCAACAAATCACCCATGATGCAGCGGCGTTAACCAAGGCTTTAAAAGGGGACAACAAACAACAGGGCAACTGGGGCGAAGTGGTACTGGCCCGGATTTTACAGGACTCGGGGTTACGGGAAGGTCATGAATTTGATACCCAGGTGGCACTTAAAAATGCCAACGGCAAAAGCTATCAGCCGGATGTGGTAGTGCATCTGCCCAATGACAAGGATGTGGTGATCGACTCCAAAGTGTCTTTGGGTGCCTATGAGCGCTATTTTAACGAAGAGGACGAGACCGCACGCCAGGTGCACCTCAATCAACATGTTAGTTCGTTGCGTAATCATATTAAAGAGCTGGGCAAAAAAGACTATCAAGATCTAAAAGGCATCCGTACCCTAGATTACGTATTGATGTTTATTCCTATTGAACCGGCCTTTTTACTCGCAGCGGAACAAGCCCCGGAGCTGGTGAAATTGGCGTTTGATCACAACATCATGCTAGTTAGCCCCACCAACTTACTGGTGGCCTTGCGTACCATTAACAATATCTGGCAATACGAATACCAGAACCAAAATGCGCAGAAAATTGCTGAACATGCAGGCAAGTTGTATGACAAATTTCATGGTTTTGTCAGTGACATGGAAAAAGTGGGTAAGTCTTTGGAGTCGACCCAGAAAAATTTTGACGGGGCGATGAATAAATTAACCACGGGCAAAGGTAATCTGGTGCGTCAGGTCGAACAGTTTCGTAGCTTGGGGGTACAATCCAACAAAAAACTAGGAGGCGCATTGCTGGACGTTGCCGGGTTAGAACAGCCCAATGAGCAAAATGAATAAGATGTCGCCCAACTTTGCGCCAGCACATTTTGCCTAGAGGAATAGATAGAATCGACCGATATTTATGTCTCCGTTGTAAACAGGCGGGGGCAGCAAATGGCAAATATCGGTAAATAGCTGAAATGATATTTCCAATATGACTTTAACATTCGGGCCATGTTACTTGTCTGATTATAAAATTATCAATTGATGGTCTTGGTATCCGATTTTTTTGATTTATTGAGAGTTTAGGTAATCAGTTGGGGATAGGGACGACAACGTGCGCTCTTGCATCGGTTGCAGAAATGAATGAGGTTTTCCAATGAATGAGGTTCAACATATAAGCATCTATATTGCTCGCCAGCCCAGTGATATCTACAAATTCGCATCCAACCCAAAAAACCTGACTCTGTGGGCAGCGGGATTAGCCAGCTCTGAGGTTAAAAAGCATGGAGATACCTGGGGCGCTGAAGCACCATTTGGTATGGTAAAGATCCGCTTTGCCCAGAAAAATACATTCGGCGTTCTGGATCACACGGTTGAATTTGATTCAGGGACCGTCGTTTATAACCCTATGCGAGTTGTGCCCAACGGTAATGGGAGCGAGTTCATATTTACGTTACTGCGGCAACCGGGAATGTCCGACGAGCAATTCAAAGTAGATAAACGGGCAGTTGAAAAGGATTTGAAAACCTTAAAAGAACTCCTTGAAAGTCGTTCTTAAATGGGCTCTATTGAGAACTAACAGCGCAGACAAAACCTGAAACTGCGATAACTTTTTTCGCTGTTGCTTTGCCAACGCACCTCTTAAGGCGAAGCGTTATCTGTATGGGGGCAATATGGGAAAGGTTTATCTGTTTGATTGGGGGGATACCCTGATGGTTGATTTCCCAGATGCACAAGGCAAAATGTGTGATTGGCAAACGCTACAAGCTGTAGATGGGGCGAAAGAAACGCTAGCTGCTTTATACCTAAAAGGTTATGCGTTATATGTTGCAACAGGGGCTGAAGATTCTAGTGTGCAAGATATTCAATTGGCTTTTGAGCGAGTAGGGCTTGCCCAATTTATATCAGGTTATTTTTGCAAATCGAATATTGGTATATCAAAAGGCAGTGCTGAATTCTATCGACGGATAATAGCTAAACTGGACGTACTGCCAAGTGAAGTCACTATGGTTGGTGATTCATTTGAAAAAGATATTGTTAACGCACTAGAGGCTGACTTAAATGCGATTTGGTTTAACTCTCAGGCGTTGAAACATGCACGTCGCTCTGATGTAAAAACGATCACTGAGCTTAATGAGTTAAGTAGCAAAAATTACTAGCTAAACAGACACCGCATAGCTAAAAATTTGTCCAACCGTAGCGGCAACGATCTCGGCTGCTACTGATTAGTTTTTCATTTAGACTATGATGGTATTAGTTTGAGTATTGACTTCAAAAAAGATAAATCTGGTCAGTCAATCTAGCACTATGTCTAAAAAAATAAGCAATAGCCCCTACCTTTTTGGCAAGGGGCGTCGTTGGAACAGGTATTTTAGCGTTGATATGGAGAAGTGCATACTATCTTTATGGTCTACTATCATTGCTCACTCTGTAGCTAATTCGATTGGTTTTATCTCAACCTTTAATCGTTAATAATTTACATCCCTAATCAACATAAACGGCAAGCCTTGCTATCTCTAGCCGTTTAAAGTGGCTGCGGATGCATTCAAAGGACAAAAGGGCACAGAATGAGAATAACCAGAGGATCTCTGCAATCTGCGGTCGATCAGGACATATTATCTTCTGAACAAGCGAAAAATTTAATTGCGCATCTGAAACGTCAGCCCACCACTGGCCCGACGTTTGAATTAACCCATGTCCTATATTATTTTGGTGGCCTAATAGCCATTGGTGCCATGACTCTGTTTATGGATCTGGGCTGGGAGTCATTTGGCGGGTTTGGCATAGTCGTTATTTCATTAATTTATGCTGGTATTGGTATTTTACTGAGCAACAAATTTCAAGTAAAAGGATACGCCATACCTGCGGGTATTTGCGCTACCTTTGTTGTTGCATTAACACCACTTTGTATTTACGGATTGCAACAAACACTTGGTGTCTGGCCTGATGAAACTACTTATCAAGAATATCACCGTTATATTCAATGGCACTGGTTGTATATGGAGTTGAGCACATTGGCGGTAGGCGCCATCATTGCCTGGAAATACAAATATCCTTTTCTAATCCTACCCATCGCAGTAACGCTCTGGTATCTAAGCATGGATATTAGCGCAATGCTTGCCGGCGGCGACGTCACATGGGACTTACGTAAATTGGTCTCTTTGTACAGCGGCCTATTGATGGTTGGTTTGGCATTCTGGGTCGATGTTAAAACAAAGCAGCGTGCAGATTATGCATTCTGGCTCTATCTGTATGGCGTATTCGCCTTCTGGTGCGGGTTATCTCTGCAGTATTCTGACAGCGAAGTGTCTAAATTATTGTATTTCTGTATAAATCTCATCATGATCGGAGTTGGGCTTCTCTTAGTGCGACGTGTATTTGTTATTTTTGGTGCCCTAGGATGTTGTGCTTATTTGGGCCATCTTGCAGCAGGCTTGTTTCAGGATAGCTGGCTTTTCCCCATTGCTTTGACTGCGATAGGTTTGTCAGTCATCTATCTTGGCGTGCTTTGGCAAAAAAATGAGCAGGCGTTTACTAGAAAAATTCGCAGTTTGCTGCCTATGGCTTTAAGAGAGCTGCTTGAAGGCAGATCATGAATATAAATGTATAACATTATGCATCGCATCATAGTTTCAGATATTTTCGGAAAGACAAAAGCATTAGAAAAAATCGCTGATAGGATTGCCGGAATTGTGCAAATATTTGATCCCTACAACGGTAAAAACATGGAATTCAAAAGAGAGGCGGATGCCTATGCTTACTTTTCTTCCGAAATTGGAATTGATACCTATGCCCAGAAGCTATCAGAAAAAATAAAGGCTTTAACTGGGCCGGTCGATCTTCTTGGTTTCAGCGTTGGTGCTTCGGCAATTTGGCAAATATCCCAATATAGTGACTTGAGCAATATTGTTGGTGCCACATGTTTTTATGGCGCGCAAATACGGCACTACAAAGACGTGAGCCCATTATTTCCAGTGTTATTAATCTTTCCAATAACGGAACCACATTTCTCAATTCCAGAGCTAATTGAAGTTCTCGAAAAAAAAGAAGAGGTACAAATTATAAAGACTGCTTTTTTTCATGGTTTCATGAATACTCTTTCTCAACATTTTGATCAAGATGCGTACTGCGAATTTATGCAGCTACTACACAATACGCCTTTAAACAGGCCCATTCATGTTGCCTACGTATAGATGTTTCAAAATTCTCCTTAAAATGTCTTACTGATCTTATTTGACCCGGTAAATATTACCGGGTATGTAAACAAGTTTCTCAAAGTAAAGTGCCCACTCAAAGTTCCCTGTTAGTCTTGCCGGCAGGATTGGCTGAGCCAATGCATATTTTCTTGCGGATCGCTTTCTGATGCCTACACAGCACTGTTTTGGAACGGCATTTTATCTTGCAAAGCCCAATATCATTGGCCTACACAGCCCTTGTAGAAGCAATGTTCCTGCGCGTACGACCAAGTAAGGTTGTCAATCTGGCTAGCTAGTTTCAAGCAATTAGGCTTGTGAACTGAGTTTTTTGGTGACCCCCAAGTTGAAACTTACTCGTGGCGCAAATCTTGCTTTTACCCGTTGAAAGCATTCGAACCCTGATTTTTCTATTAGCAATTTACTGCTGAAAAATCACCACTCATACCAGTTTAAGGAGAGCATTATGATTAAACGTTGGAGTTATATACCCATAGCCGTGGTTACGTCGATAATCTTGGCCGCCTGTTCTAGTAGCCAAAAAGCCCCGACTTTACTGATGTCCCAAGCTCAGCAAAAGATCGAACAAGCCCAGAGCCAAGGAGCACCAGAAGCTGCTCCGGTAGCGTTTAAAGCGGCTGAGGAACATTTCCAGCAAGCACAAGCCGCTAATAATAGCGGAGACTACAAAAAAGCCACTTCTTTATTGCAGGTCTCTATGGCTGAGGCGGAATATGCGATCGCCAAATCTGAAGCTGATCAAGCGCAAGAGGCTGCCGAGCAAATTTCCCAAGGGCTGCAGCAACTTGAGCAAGAAGTGAATAAATAATTTAACCAAGGGACAGAAATAATTATGAAAAACTTACAACTAACAATTCTACTTTCGGGTGTCTCACTAGTGACGGCCTGTGCTACTGCCCCCGACAACGTGGCCATGGTTGACCAGTTACAGGTGCAATACGACAGCCTGGCGCGTTCTGGCGATGCCCGTGAATATGCACCTGTTGAATTAAATGAAGCACAAAGTTCTTTAAACCAAACCCAAGCCCTGGTAGCTAAAGGCGTGCCCCTTGAAGACATCACACTTTCTACCCAGATCACCAAACATAAGTTGGGCATAGTCGAAGAAAAAATTCGCAAGGGGCAGGCTGAAAAATTGGTCAGTGGCGCCGAACTCAAACGTAAAGATATTATGCTCGATGCACGCACCAACGAAGCAGAGCGAGCTGAATTCAATGCCCAGCAGGCCTTGTTAGCCGCAGAGATGGCGAAAGACGAAACCCAGTCGATGCAGGCTAGAGCCCAGAACGCTGAACAGCGCGCCCGCGACATGGAGGCCAAAGCCACAAAATTAGAACAGGAAGTGACAGCTATATCTGCCAAGAAAACTGATAGGGGACTAGTGTTGACCCTGGGGGATATTCTATTTGAATTTGGCAAGGCACAGTTGCTATCTGGGTCTGAGCGTAGCTTGAAGCAAGTGGGTGACTTTTTAACCAATTACCCAGAGCGCACAATCGTCGTCGAAGGACATACGGATTCAGTGGGAGATGCATCCTTTAATCAGAATTTGTCAGAACAACGGGCACTTTCGGTAAAAAATGCATTGATAGCTAACGGTGTGGCATCGGGCCAGATACAGAGTAAAGGCTTGGGGGAAGAATTTCCCGTTGCTAACAATGAAACGGATGCAGGGCGTCAACAAAATCGTCGGGTCGAAATCATCATTGAAAATCCGGTAGAAAAAGGCGACGCACAAGAGTAATAGTCGTTACTTACTTGGCTATCCCCCCAGCTAATCTTGCCATAGGGCGGGGGGATATGAACACTATAGTGTAAGAAGAATTGCTGCGGTTGTTTTCCCTTAATAACAATAATCTGCTGTTAGTTTAACCGAGGAAAGCCTCCATGAGCGGTGTCTTCGATACCTTTGTTGCGTCCTTTTGTGAAGAGCAAATAGAAATCCTCTATCAGGATCCACATCTATTGCTAATTAACAAACCCAGCGGCTTGTTGAGTTTGTCGGGCAAAAATCCTTTGAATCGGGATTCAGTGCATTTTCGGCTGGTCGCACAATTTCCAAATGCGCTGATGGTCCATAGACTGGATTTTGGCACGTCGGGTATTATGGTCGTGGCTTTAAACAAGGCGGTAAATCGCGCGCTGACCAAACAGTTTCAGGAGCGTCAAATAGTTAAAACTTATGTCAGTTTGTTGGATGGTCATCTTGAGTTAGATGAGGGAGTTATCGATATTCCATTGGCCAAGGACCCACCGAATTTTCCGTTGCAAAAGGTCTGCTTAGCCACAGGAAAATTGGCCCAGAGTCACTATGAAGTTCTGGCAAGGTTAGATAATCCACCACGTAGTCGGGTGCTTTTTGAGCCTATTACCGGTCGCACCCATCAATTACGAATTCACAGCCGTGAGTTGGGGCACGCTATTTTAGGCTGTGACTTGTATGGCAGTCCGCGCACCCAACATATGGCAAAACGTTTGCTATTGCATGCGCTGACGCTGGATTTTGAACACCCAGTAACCGGCGAGCATATTAGTGGCTATGCCCCTTGCGCGTTCTAGCGGCCAATATTAGGTTGTAAGCCCTTTTATACCTTATCGAGGGTTTATAAGCTTGGCGATAAATAGGGTTTTATGCCTCAATAGCAAAAGTTTCAAGGCTACGTTGAGGTTTTCTATCTGTTATCGGCTATTAAAATATTTACCGGGCATAACGAGGTCCATAGGGGGATCGCAGCGGTACACCGTTTTAAGGAATGTTAGTGAAAGGAGAATCAAAATTGTAAAAATTATGAAGAGGTTTGTATCTAATGCGCTACAATTATTTGGGGTATTTAGTTGCCGCATTATGTTCGTCTGAGGCAGGTTTAGTGAGTTAATTAACCGGCTTTCTTCGCAATTCGCAAAGTGTGTAATGGATCCTGGGGTCGTTTTAGTGCAAGGCGACTAATCCGTTAGTTCTCAAATAATATAAATTAATAGTTTACATATAATTTTTAAACATGGAGTACAGATAATGAAAACAAAATACCTTTTATGCGGTCTTTTGCTAGCCAGTTCTTTACCGCTAATGGCCCACAATCAGGAGGGGGAGTGGCAAACCCAAAATGGGGAGTGGCAAAACCAAGATGAGGAGCGGGAAACCGAAGATGATGAGCGGGAAACCGAAGATGATGAGCGGGAAACCGAAGATGATGAGCGGGAAACCGAAGATGATGAGCGGGATAACGAAGATGATGAGCGGGATAACGAAGATGGGCAGTGGCAAACCATCCCGGTCGCTGCACAAATGCAAATAACAGATGATCAGGGGCAACCAAGAACGATCAACCCGGCTTGCGCCTTTGATACCGTGCCTAACCCTGTAGATGGTACACCGGTGGATAACTCCTACCAGTTCTATTTCAAACAGGGCGAAAGTAAAAACTTACTGGTGTATTTCAACGGCGGCGGCTCGTGTTGGAACGATGCCACCTGTGTCGCTTCCCTGGGGCTTGCCAACGTCCCCGGCGCTAGACCAACCTATAATCCATCGATGTTAATAGAAAACTCCCCAGTCGGAGCGGGTGGGGTGTTTGATGATGGCAACAAAGAAAATCCATTTAAAGACTGGAGTAAGGTCTTTATTCCCTATTGCACCGGTGATCTTCACTCTGGATCAAAAGACGTTGCCTATACCGATGTAGATGGATCGATAACTGGCTATCCAGGTGCGCCTGTGGTGGTGAAACATCGCGGCTTTGACAACTTTATGGCGGTGCGTGAATGGATGAAAAACAAGTTTTCGGATAAAAAATCCAAAGTCAAGAAATTGCTGGTCGCTGGTTCAAGTGCCGGAGGTTATGGTGCGACCCTTAACTTCCCTTATGTGCAAGCGGCCTTTCCAAAAGTCGATGCCGCTTTGTTTTCCGATTCCTCGGCTTCTATTGGCACAG
Source organism: Paraglaciecola sp. IT1134 (assembly GCF_058068185.1). Lineage (NCBI taxonomy): Bacteria > Pseudomonadati > Pseudomonadota > Gammaproteobacteria > Alteromonadales > Alteromonadaceae > Paraglaciecola > Paraglaciecola sp. IT1134. Next base: position 2,027,254 of record NZ_CM176486.1, read on the forward strand.
AGGGGTTTGTGAATGACGTATTTGTGTTAGGCAGTAACTGGAACCTGGAGAATACACTGCCGCCTATTTTCGCCAGTACCTTAGGTACCTTCTCTGCAGCGGGATTAAATATTGATTTATTCCAACGTTTAAGCCAAGCCTACCCCCAAAACCGCTTTGCCCAATATAGCACCGCACAAGATGCGATCCAGGTGTTCTTCCTGAAAATAATGGATCAAATGGACCAAGGCAATACCAATCCTTATAGTTGGGATCTTGGCCCGGCTGATTATCTGTATTTTGCCGAGTGGAATGCCAGGATGACGGCATCTTTTGATTATCTGTCAGACAACACGAACAACTACCAGTATTATATTGGCGCTGGCAGTGTGCATATCGTACTAAATGATGACTTTGCGACTGCAGCGTTCCCTCATCCGTTTTACGATCAACATAGTGCGCAAGGGGTTGTTTTTAGTGAATGGCTGGCAGAATTTGCTAATGCCAAAAAATTCAAGGACCAGAGTGTAAAATATGTGCAATAGCGGTACTTGTTGCTTGGGATAATCAACTAAGCAGGAGACCTTAGCTACAACCTAAATACAAAAAGCTCAGTTCACAACTGAGCTTTTTTTTGTCTTTTCTACAATTGCATACAGGTGATCTGGTATTGGTTCCCTGTGGTAGGGCTACTAATGAGTTCTCTGTAAGACAGAGCACGGCGATGTAGGCTTTGGGGCGGGTATATTCCTATTTAGAATTTTTTTGTTAACGCTGTCAAGGCAAAATGAATTTCCAATTTTATCAGGCCTCATGCTGTTCTTAGGGTGGTGTAGCCGCTATACTATGCGCCGCATTTGAAAGCGATATAGAAAATAAAGCTAAATAAAGGAAAAAAATGACTCCTATTACTAAATCATTCCAGTATGGTCAACATACTGTCACGCTAGAAACCGGTGTAATTGCTCGTCAGGCCACAGCGGCTGTTATGGCCAGCATGGACGACACCGTGGTACTGGTTACCGTTGTGGGTAAAAAAGATACTAAATCGGGTCAAGATTTCTTCCCGCTTACGGTAAATTACCAAGAAAAAGCCTATGCTGCGGGTAAAATCCCCGGTGGTTTTTTCAAACGTGAAGGCCGTCCCGCTGAAAGCGAGACGTTGATCGCCCGTTTGATCGATCGTCCTATTCGTCCGTTGTTCCCTGAAGGGTTCATGAACGAAGTACAGATCATTATCACGGTAGTTTCGGCTAACCCGGAAATCCCTACTGATATCATTTCTCTTATAGGTACCTCTGCTGCCCTTGCCATCTCTGGCATACCCTTTAGCGGTCCTATTGGCGCTGCGCGCATTGGATACATCGATGATCAATATGTGCTTAATACGCGCAATTCTGAGCTTGAAACCAGCAAATTGGATTTAATTGTTGCCGGTACCCAAAGCGCAGTACTGATGGTTGAATCAGAAGCTGAGGTGTTATCAGAAGAAATCATGCTTGGTGCCGTAATGTATGGTCATGAGCAAATGCAAACCGTGGTTAACGCGGTATCTGAGTTTGCTGCTGAAGTGGCTACTCCTAAGTGGGATTGGCAACCAGAGCCAGCTAACGTCGAGCTTAAAACCAAGATCAAACAATTAGCTGAAGCCGGGATCACCGAAGCGTACCAAATCTCCGATAAAATGGAACGTAAAGACGCTATCACTGCTTTGACTGATAAAACAGTTGCCCAGATTGTTGCTGCCGATGCTAATCAAGATGCTAAAGAAGTATCTGAATTGTTGCATGAAGTGGAAAGTGATGTGGTTCGTTCACGCATTCTTGCCGGTCAGCCGCGAATAGATGGTCGTGATCCAGCGATGATACGCGCACTTAATATGGCTACTGGCCTGTTGCCACGTACTCACGGTTCGGCAATATTTACCCGTGGTGAAACTCAGGCAATTGTGGCTGTCACTTTAGGTACAGAACGCGATGCCCAGATGATCGACGGTTTGAATGGCAAAACGGACAGCCGTTTCATGTTGCATTATAACTTCCCTCCTTATTGCGTCGGGGAAACCGGTTTTATCGGCTCACCTAAACGTCGTGAAATTGGGCATGGTCGTTTGGCAAAACGTGGTATTCAAGCGGTCATGCCGACTGAAAAAGAGTTCCCGTATGTGGTACGCGTGGTATCAGAAATCACTGAATCAAATGGTTCGTCTTCCATGGCGTCTGTTTGTGGTACATCTTTGGCATTGATGGATGCTGGTGTACCTATTAAAGCTTCTGTTGCGGGTATCGCCATGGGCTTAGTCAAAAACGAAGATAACTTTGTAGTCTTGTCAGATATTCTGGGCGATGAAGATCACTTGGGCGATATGGACTTTAAAGTGGCCGGTACCACTGGCGGTATCACTGCTTTGCAGATGGATATCAAAATTGAAGGTATTACTCAAGAAATCATGCAAATCGCCCTTAAGCAGGCTAAAGAAGCACGTTTGCATATTCTCAACGTCATGGATCAAGCGATCGGTGGCCACAGAGAAGAAATGTCTGAGTTTGCCCCGCGCATTTATACCTTGAAAATAGATCAAGACAAAATCCGTGATGTAATCGGTAAAGGTGGCGCCATGATCCGTTCGATCACTGAAGCTTCTGATACCAACATCGAAATCGAAGACGACGGCACAATCAAGATTTTTGCTACCGAGCGGGCCAAGGCCGATATCGCCATCAGCAAAATTGAGCAGGTAACGGCCGATGTTGAAGCAGGAAAAACTTACCAAGGTAAAGTGACGCGTATCGTTGATTTTGGTGCCTTTGTGGAAATATTACCTGGTAAAGAAGGCCTGGTACACATTTCTCAAATCGCCCACGAGCGTGTAAACAAGGTTTCTGAGCATTTATCTGAAGGTCAAATCATCGACGTGAAAGTAATGGAAATCGACCGTCAAAACCGCGTTCGTTTGAGCATCAAAGAGTTGCTTGAAAAACCTGAAACCGGTGCTGAAGGTAACGAATAAGGTTAGATAACCTGCTTTAGGTTGTTACAACCGTGTTTTACAACCGTGTTTTACAACCGTGTTTTACAACCGTGCAGTGATACTTAAATAAAAAGGGAGCCTCGGCTCCCTTTTTTAATGGCTGGATTTTGTCCTGACCCAGGTATTAAGCCTGTTTGTTATGCAATAATTTGTTGTAGGCTGTGTGACTTGCCAGGGTTAACGACTTGCCCCTGGGTGATCGCGGTTTCCACACATAACATATTTTTGTAGCCGTCACTCTGCATGTCTCGCATGGCCTTAGCGTTATCTGCCCAAGGATTCCACACTACTATACTGTCATGGCCGCTTGAGAGTATCTCGGTATTGCCTACATCTTGTACTATGCACAATTTGTCCGGGGTAACCAAATGCACCCGGTCGGTTTCAGCGCTGAATTGGTAGGGGGATGGGGTAGGGAGCAAGGCATAATCTTGCAGCTTGTCTTTGTACTTGCCGGATAATCCTGTTAGTTCACAGGTTTTGATATCGTCCACCTTAAAATAGCTGTGCAACGCCCCGTTATAGGTAAAGGCAGTCTGGCCAATATTTTGTGTCACCAGGCGGATCTCAAGCTTGTCTCCCACTGTGATCACTAATGTTAGTTGGGCCTGGCCATTAAAGCCGCCCCCTTGGCAGGTTCCAGGCTGCAAGCGTATTACCGTTTTTCCGGCAATATCTTCACAGTCGAGGATATGCCACTGCTGAGTGCGTACGTAACCATGGGAGGGATGGGCCGCCCCTTCACTATGTGCACCAAACCAGGGCCAACATATCGGCACACCACCGCGAATAGCATGTTTGGCATCCAAGAAGGCATTTTCACTTAGCCACAAGCGTGGACGTTTATCCTGTATGGGCATAAAACTCAGTACATGCCCCCCATACAAAGAGATAGTGCTATGGGCATACTCATTGTCGATGATGAGAAGTTGCAAGGCGTCTTGATTAATAAGCGAGGCGGAATGTGACAGCTGCATAGGTATCCTTGGGATCAAAAAAGGCGGTTATCTACTGTAGATAACCGCCTCGTTAGCATATTAGATTAACATTAGCCAAGCTAGCGCAACATGTATGTTGCATTAGCTAATTTAATGATTAACTATTTGCTGATGTGTGCTACCAAATCCAACACTTTGTTTGAGTAACCAATTTCGTTGTCGTACCAGGATACCAATTTGACAAAGGTGTCAGTCAGTGCGATCCCGGCGGTGGCATCAAAAATGGAGGTGCGAGTATCACCAATAAAATCTTGAGACACAACTGCATCTTCGGTGTAACCCATAATGCCTTTCAACTCACCTTCAGAAGCGGCTTTCATCACTGCACAGATTTGTGCATAGGTGGCGGGTTTAGCCAAGTTCACCGTTAAATCCACTACCGATACGTCTGCAGTGGGGACGCGGAACGCCATACCGGTTAATTTACCGTTCAATTCAGGAATGACTTTGCCAACAGCTTTCGCTGCACCCGTTGACGAAGGAATAATATTCTGTGACGCGCCACGACCACCGCGCCAATCTTTGGCTGAGGGGCCATCGACGGTTTTTTGGGTCGCTGTAGTTGCATGCACTGTGGTCATCAAGCCGTCTACGATACCGAAATTATCGTTCAGTACTTTGGCCAAAGGGGCCAGACAGTTAGTGGTACAAGAAGCATTGGAGACAACCGCTTGTCCGGCGTAGCTTTTATGATTAACACCCATTACAAACATAGGTGTGTCATCTTTAGAAGGGGCAGATAACACTACCTTGCTGGCGCCAGCCTGAATATGTTTACGGGCAGTTTCATCGGTCAAAAACAAACCTGTGGCCTCGACCACTACCTCGGCTCCGATGTCGTTCCATGCCAGGTTGGCCGGATCACGTTCAGCACTCACCCGTATGGTATTACCGTTTACGATAAGTTGACCGTCTTTAACTTCTACCGTACCTTTGAATTGACCATGGGTTGAGTCGTACTTGAGCATGTACGCCATATAGTCTGCATCTAGCAGGTCGTTAATGCCTACTACTTCAATGTCGTTACGTTCGCATGCGGCGCGAAAAACAAATCTGCCGATTCGGCCAAAGCCGTTGATGCCAATTTTTATAGCCATTACTAAATCCTCTAAGCTGATCGTATTATGAAATATAATTACAAAATTATGGACTAAATAGCCAAATAAGGCAAAATAAACCCTCAAAAATGTCATTTAATTACATTTTAATTTAATGCAAACGTATTCAACTTCGCCTGCCTTAAACTTTGCTTAATAATAGCCGATCAAAATATTGTTAAATTTATAGGAATCAAACGTTAATGACTTCATCACTGATTGACCACCTCGTCGAATATCGTGGCATCGAGTCAAACTATACTGACGCTTGGGGCAATCCAGCGACCATAAACCCCGATACCAAAAGTAAATTGCTCGGCGTAATGGGTTATCACGTTGAAGATCCACAGCGCTTAGAGGAACAGGTCAAACAAAGTGCAGCCACAAATTGGTCAACGCCTCTGGATCCAGTTCAGGTAACACATGTTGATAAACCGCTACAATTTACCCTACGGTTGCCAATCGAACTTGTCACGGATCAATATATTTGCCAACTAAGCCTGGAGAGCGGCGAAGTATTTACCCATCTATTTGAGCCGCTCGATGGTCAACTAATTAATGTGACCCATATTGATGAAGTGGAGTTTCAGGAGTATTTAATTGATGTTCCCCAATCCCTGCCGCTTGGATACCACAACCTCGATCTGATTATTGACGACGAAACCTTGTCCAGCATGCGTCTGATCATTGCACCCAAAGCCTGTTATCAGCCCCAAACCCTCCTGCAAGGGAATAAGGTCTGGGGCTTGAGTGTGCAGCTTTACTGCCTGCGCAGCGAAAAAAACTGGGGAGTAGGGGATTTTACTGATCTTGCCTACCTAACCCGGGAGGCGGCCCTCAATGGCGCACATTTTGTAGGGCTCAACCCTATTCATTCTTTGTATCCCGCCAACCCTGAAGCCTGCAGTCCTTATGGCCCCTCATCCCGTCGTTGGCTAAACTTTATTTATATCGATGTCACAGCAGTTGATGGTTTTGACTCGCCACAGAGCCAAACCTTAGTCAACAGTGATGAATTTCAAACTACGCTGGGGGCCGTGCGCAGCGCCGAGTTAGTCGATTATCCCAGAGTAGTCAAACTTAAGTTGGATGTCTTAGGCAAAGTATTTGACTATCAAAATAAACAATATTTGTCGAAAAATACTAAGGTCAATAAAACGTTTAAAGTCTTTGTAGAAGAAGGTGGGGAAAGCCTGCAGACGCTGGCCGTATACGATGCCTTACAAGAAAGTTTAGCTGCAAAAGGCAAACCCTCCTGGGGCTGGCCGGTCTTTCCAAAAGAATATGCCGATTTTCATTTGCCAGCAGTGGCCAAGTTTGCCAAGGCCAATGCCAAGAGAATTAAGTTTTTCCTGTGGTTGCAATGGCAAGCCGCGCTGCAATTGGAAAAAGCCAATCAGGTTGCCCAAGAATACAAGATGAGCATTGGTCTGTATCGCGATTTGGCAGTGGGGGTGAGTGAAGGCAGCGCAGAAATCTGGGGGAATAAGGAATTATATTGCACTGAAGCAAGTGTTGGCGCGCCACCAGATGTATTGGGCCCTCTTGGTCAGACATGGGGCTTACCGCCTATGGACCCTATTAAATTATTTGAGCAAAAATACCAGCCTATTATTGATTTATTCAGTGCCAATATGCACGCCACCGGCGCCTTACGCATCGACCATGTGATGGCGTTGTTGCGATTATGGTGGGTAACTAAAGGTGACACCGCCAAAGAAGGTGGGTATGTTTATTATCCGGTCGATGATTTGTTGGCTATTTTAGCCCTTGAGAGTCACCGTAATCAAGCTATGGTAATCGGAGAAGACTTAGGTACTGTACCAGAGGAAATTCGCAGTAAATTAGCGGACAACGGCGTATATTCCTATCGGGTATTCTTTTTTGAACAGGCTGAGGATGGCGGTTTTTTCGCTCCCTCACATTATCCGGTGCAGTCAATGTCTACTCTGACAACCCATGACATGCCGACGTTGAGCGGTTTTTGGCATTGTTATGATTTGCAGTTGGGACAGGAATTAGGCTTGTATCCAACTGAAGAGATACTATCTGTACTCTATGAGAGCCGACATGACAATAAGCAGGCGATTTTAGATACTTTGCATGGTCATCATTCTATCCCTGAACATATTGGCCATAATGTGAATGATGTAGGCATGAGCAAGGAGCTTAACTATGGCATGCAACTACATATGGCCTCTGGTTCCAGCGCGCTATTAAGTCTACAGTTAGAAGATTGGTTAGAGATGGACAAACCGGTTAATATTCCAGGTACGTTCAACGAATATCCTAATTGGCAACGTAAGTTAAGCCGCAATTTGGAGCAAATTTTCAGTGACGCTGATACCAAAAATCTTGCTCTTAGGTTGACTGAGGCACGGCAAAAAGCTAAACAATAATGCAGACTAGGGCGGTTCAAAACTTGAACCGCCAACACCGTAAGGCGACAACATGCAGCTAGCCCAACAATTACAACAAGCAAAATGTGCTTTTCCCTTCTCTCATCTAGGTCCACATTCAACTCAGGACGCCATAACGATTACCGCTTGGGTACCCAATGCCCTGGCTGTTGAGGTAATCGATCTCGCCACGGGTAAAAAGGTCGGACAGTTACGCAAAGACCAGAGCAGTGATCTTTTTAGCGCTGATTTTAAACTTAAACACCCGTTGTTGGCTTATGCCCTTGATGTTTCAAATGCCCGAAGTGAATATAGAATCATCGACCCTTATCAATTTCAGGATCAAGCGTACCACGGTGTGCATTTTGTCGAACACGCCCCAGAAAACATATACAAGCAACTGGGTGCTCAGTTAGTTAGTTTAGACCTTGGCTTAGCTGACACTATAGCGGCTACACGCTTTAGTGTCTTTGCTCCCAATGCCAGTTCTGTGGCGTTAATTGGCGATTTCAATTATTGGGACGGCTCCTGCATGCCGATGCAGAAAACTGATTCTGGTTATTGGGTATTAGTTGTGCCGGGCATTGAAGCTGGAGCCAAATATAAGTATCAAATTAAGGATTCGTCGGGCAGTGATTTACCCCATAAAGCGGATCCGGTTGGCTTCTATGCCGAGCAATATCCTTCACATGCTTCAATTGTCTACGATCATCAGCAATACCAATGGCAAGATCAACAGTGGCAGCAGACAGTCAAGCAAGACAAATACAGCCAGGCCATGAGTATCTATGAATTGCATCTTGGTTCATGGAAACGCCCAGATAGTGGTTCTGCTCAACAATTTTTGACTTACCACGAGTTAGCCGAACAACTTATTCCGTATATCACAGACATGGGTTACACCCATATTGAATTATTACCCATTTCCGAATTTCCCTTTGACGGCTCTTGGGGCTATCAGCCCGTTGGTTTATTTTCACCTACCAGCCGTTTTGGTACACCGGATGATTTCAAGTATTTTGTCGATCAATGTCATCAAAATAACATCGGCGTTATTATCGATTGGGTACCGGCGCACTTTCCGGAAGATGGCCACGGCTTGGCCAGATTTGACGGTAGCCATGTATATGAATATGAAGATCCACGCAAAGGCTGGCACCCCGATTGGAATTCCTGCATTTATGATTTTGGTAAAGATACGGTTCGCCAGTTTTTAGTGGCCAATGCGTTATTCTGGTTGGATAAATACCATATAGATGGTCTGCGGGTAGATGCGGTAGCCTCTATGTTGTATCTGGACTATTCCCGTGAAGATGGGGAATGGATACCCAATGTCGATGGTGGCAACCATAATTATGAATCTATCAGTTTATTGCAGTGGATGAACAAGGAGGTTTACGCCAAATACCCCAATGCCATGACCATAGCAGAAGAGTCCACTTCTTTTCCCAAAGTATCACGCCCAGTATTTGAAGGCGGATTAGGGTTTGGCTTTAAATGGAATATGGGCTGGATGCACGATTCCTTGCATTATATTTCTAAAGATCCGTCATATCGTCGTTACCACCACAATGAGATCACGTTTAGCATGGTGTATGCGTTTGATGAGAGTTTTGTGTTACCTATTTCCCATGACGAAGTGGTACATGGGAAAGGCTCCTTATTACGTAAAATGCCCGGTGATGAATGGCAACAAGCAGCGAATTTACGTTGTTATGCCGCCTTTATGTTTGGCCACCCTGGAAAGAAACTCAATTTTATGGGCAACGAAATCGGCCAGGTAGCAGAGTGGAATCACGATAGCTCGATCAACTGGCATCTGCTTCAGTTTGATAAACATCAGGGCATACAAAACCTGTACCGGGATTTGAATCATCTCTATCAGGATCACCCAGCGTTACATGAACTGGACCATCAGCCCAGCGGATTTGAGTGGATCGATCATGGTAACGCCGGCCAGAGTGTATTGTCGATGTTACGCAAATCCCAAAATGGCGCACAAAAAGTCTACATGATCAGTAACTTTACCCCGGTTCCCAGAACTGATTTTCGCCTGGGCGTACAAGACAAGGGTGAATATCAAGTCATTCTCAACACCGATGATAAAAAGTATTGGGGCAGCGGTCTTGATGCCAGTGCTAACTTGCATGCTGACGCGCAACCTACCCATAATCAAAACTATTCTATTAGTCTGATGCTGCCGCCTTTGGCGAGTGTATTTATCTTGTTTAAGGGGTAATCAAGTTAGTGGAAAATTTACAGGTGACGACAGGCTCTGGGATATATTTGGGGGCCATATTGGATACTCAAGGATGCAATTTCGCTGTGCATTGCCCCAGTGCCGTTAGTGTGAGTTTGTGTTTGTTTGATCGCAATACAGAAGAGCAAGTGACTGTTATTCCTATGCCGGCTAAAACCGGTAAGGTTTGGCATTGTTATGTGCAAGGTATTAAAGCCGGACAGCTATATGGTTACCGTACCAGTGGCGAAAACCAGTCGCATATGGGGCTAAATTTCGATGCTAATAAGTTATTAATCGATCCTTATGCTAAGGCGATCAATCGCCCTTTGGTATGGAATGCCAAGCAATACGCTGGTGACAGTCAGTTTATGATTTCCAAATCTGTGGTGGTAGAAAATACCCCCACCACGCAACGCCCGTTCAAACCCAATACTTTGCTTGAAAATACTATTATTTATGAAGCTCATGTTAAAGGGGTAAGCCAACTGCATCCTGATGTGCCGGCGGCTTACCGGGGCAAATTTTTGGGGCTCTGTGAGCCTGCAATAATTCAACATTTACTGACCTTGGGCATTACTGCCGTGCAGTTAATGCCGGTCGCCGCCTTTATGCCCGAAGCCTATATTAGTCAGAAAGGATTGACTAATTACTGGGGATATAACCCGATCAACTATTTTAGTCCGGATCCTCGATATGTGGTCGCAGACGGGATCGGCGAATTCAGGACTATGGTGGATTGTCTGCATGAGGCCGGGATAGAAGTGATCCTGGATGTGGTCTATAACCATACCGCTGAAGGTGGCCAGGACGGTCCCATGTTGTCTTTTAAAGGTTTTGATAATTCGTCATTTTATCTATTTGATCGTGACGAATACGGAGCGGTGGATTACCACAAATATGTCAATAATTCCGGTTGTGGCAACAGTGTCAATACGGCTTTTCCTTATGTGTTGAAAATGGTCATGGATGCGTTGCGTTATTGGGTGCAGGATATGGGCGTTGACGGATTCAGGTTTGATTTGGCCGCCAGTTTGGGCCGAGATCCCTATGAGTTTTCTTCATTGTCGGGTTTTTTCAGAACCATACGTCAGGATCCCGTATTAACGGGTATCAAGTTAATTGCCGAACCCTGGGACATCGGACACGGTGGATATCGCCTCGGACAGTTCCCGTCAAATTGGTTGGAATGTAATGACAAATACCGGGATACGGTTAGAGAATTTTGGCGCGGCGACAAAGGCACAACCAGTGATTTTGCCACCCGGTTGTTAGGCTCCAGGGATGTTTTTCCCAAAGAAAGCCGCTCCATTTTAACCTCAGTGAATAATATCAGTTATCACGACGGTTTTACCTTACAGGATTTAGTCAGTTACGCAGAGCGTCACAATGAAGCCAATAGAGAGCAAAATCGTGACGGCCACGGGCATAATTTATCCGCTAATTATGGTGTGGAAGGGCCCACAATCGATACGGCTATTTTGGCCATGCGAGAGCGTCAGAAGCGTAACTTGTTTAGCACTTTGCTTTTTTCTCAAGGCATTCCGCATGTTTTGGGCGGGGATGAATTAAGTCGTACTCAGCAAGGCAACAATAATGCCTACTGCCAGGACAACGAAATAAGCTGGTTAAATTGGGATTTAAATCAGAGCAAACAGGATTTTTTATCTTTCTGCCAAAATATAATCAGCATTCGCAAACACAGCATGCTACTTAGGCACTTACAATTACAGGACGATAACTTCGATCTTGTCCATAATGTGGCAAAAATCTATTGGTATCGCCCAGACGGTGCACGCAAATTGGAAGATGATTGGCACGACAATAATAATCAGGCTTTCGCGGTTGAGTTGCGAGGTGAAGAGTCAAGCACAAAGGAGGCCACAGAACACTGGCTGTTAATATTTAACGCCAGTGATCATGACGTACAATTTGAATGCCCTTCTTATGCTCAGGACCAGCAATGGGAACTGCTGGTGGATACTCGTTATGCCAAACTTGACGAACAACCGAAAACCCTGGTGACTGGCAGCTATCAACAAGCTCACAACAGTTTTTGTTTATTTCGGGCCGTAGAGAACATCAGTTAATTAAGCCCGCCAAACATCTACTAGGCACATGGAAGTGCGATTCATGGATGGGAAACCCGCAAAGCTCCTCCCTACATTACCCATATCTCTATACTCTGCAAAGGTCTCACAAGCACAATAGGTCTGTCTGTTAGCAAGAGAATTAATGCACGGTACATGCAATTTCAAGGCGATTGGGTATAATCGCCCAGTATTAAATAATCTTGGTTTTTATTAGGACGTCTCAATGGCTAACGCTGAAGTAATGTGTGATATCGGGTTTATCGGGTTAGGCGTGATGGGCAAAAATCTGACATTAAATCTTGCTGACAACGGATATAAAATAGCCTGCTACGATTTAGATCGTCGAAAAATCGACGATCTATTAAGCCAGGATCAAGCTGAACGTGGAGCAAAAGCACCACGAGTGATCATGTGTGACTCTTTTTCTGACATACTTAAGCAAACCCAGTCCCCCAGGTTAATCATTTTATCCATACCTGCGGGCGATCCCGTGGTACAAGTGTGTGACCAGCTAATTGAAGCCGGTATAGAGCCACAGGATATAGTAGTCGATACGGGTAACAGTTTGTGGACCGATTCTATTGCCCGAGAAGCACACTACCGAGGTAAATTCATTTTCTTCTCTACGGCAATTTCCGGTGGTGAAGTAGGGGCCAGATTCGGACCTTCCTTGATGCCTTCTGGTGATCGACAGGCCTGGGAGCGTATAGAGCCTGTATGGAATGCGGTTGCCGCAAAAGTGGATGCCAAAACCGGTAAGCCTATCGAAACCTTCACCCCAGGTGAGCCCGTGTTGGAAGGCGAATCGTGCTCGACTTATATTGGCCCGATCGGCTCGGGACATTATGTGAAGATGGTGCATAACGGCATTGAATATGCCGATATGCAATTGATCTGTGAAGCATATCAGGTTATGCGCCAAGCACTGCATATGAGCCCAGCCGAGATTGCGGTTATTTTCAGGCTTTGGAATAAAGGCGAGCTAAATAGCTATCTGATCGAAATCAGCGCCGAAGTACTGGATGAAATCGATACAGAAACGGGTTTGCCCGTAGTCGATGTGATCATGGATAAAGCAGGGCAAAAAGGCACCGGGCTGTGGACAGCAGTGGCAGCTTTACAAGTAGGCAGCCCGGCACAAACCATTGCCCAGGCGGTGTTCGCCAGAAGTCTCTCCAGTTTGAAAAATGAGCGGGTTGTGGCGAGTAAAATTCTAACCGGCCCCACACCGCAAATTTTAACCGACCAACAAAAGAAGGTGGCCATAGACGCTCTGCACGATGCGCTATATTGTTCAAAAATTTGTGCTTATGCCCAGGGGTTTCAACTATTGCAGATGGCGTCAGTTGAGCAGAAGTGGCAACTGGATTTCGCGGAAATCGCTAAAATTTGGCGCGCTGGCTGTATTATCCGTGCGGCCTTTTTACAATCCATTACCAGCGCTTACCAGCAGGATCAACAATTAGCTAACTTGCTTCTTAACCCGTTTTTCTCCGATAAGATTAATCGCTACCAAGATCACTGGCGTCAGGCCATTGCCAGCGCTACATTAAATGGTATTCCGTCACCGGCCATGTCATCTGCATTGAACTATTATGATGCGTACCGGGCTGAGACATCGGCAGCCAGTTTGTTACAGGGACAACGCGATTTCTTCGGTGCTCATACTTTTGAGCGAGTTGATAAGCCTGAGGGGGAGATGTATCACATTGAGTGGAGTCTACCGGGACGGCCACAAGCTAAGTTATAATATTGTGGCTAGCGGGTGTACAGGGGGATCTCCTGGTCCCGAAAAGCACTATACTCGTTAATATTAGTTCTGACCCAGAGGCCAATATATGAAATTAACCGAACAGCAATGGCAAGAAAAACTGTCCGCAGAAGAATACCGAGTAACAAGGTTAAAGGGAACTGAGCGCCCTTTTAGCGGCGAACTATTGGACAATAATGCTCTGGGCGAATATGTCTGCCGTTGTTGTGGTGAAAAATTATTCGACTCCAAAGACAAATTCGATGCTGGCTGCGGTTGGCCATCCTTTTCTGCGGCTAGCCCTGAGCAAAATGTTGAATATCATAGTGATACCAGCCATGGCATGCAGCGTATCGAAATTGTCTGTCGGCATTGTAATGCTCATTTAGGCCATGTGTTTAATGATGGACCCACGGCTAGCGGTCAGCGCTATTGTGTAAACTCTGTGTCGCTACAATTCACGCCCAAACAAAAATAATCGCATTAAATGCTGAGCTTAGGTGTTTAATGCGGCAAACTGATAAAAAAATCATTTAATTTCTGAAAGTTTGTTTCACTATTTGTTTGTTTTTTGCGCTATATAGGTGCTTTGAATTCCCTGTCCTGGATTTGTTCAATGTACCTTTTGGCCACTTTTTCCAAGGTTTGTATCTTATCTGTGGACTTAAGCCTTCGGGTGATCTGACCCAAATCAATGTCCGCAACATCGAAATCTTTGGCCACATAAGCCCAAATGTAGGCATCCTTATAATTATCCTGTTTCATGTTGATGGTGCTTAGACTGCTGAAAATCTCACTATGCATTTCAGTCTTTGCAGGCGTGAGTTCTATTGCCTTGTATAGGGCCTGTTTGGCCTTGTGCTGATTAAACTTCACATAATAAGAAGCTAATCCTAGCTGCAAGCTGGGGGTATTAAGCTTGTCTTGGGATTCCAGGGCCAGAAATTTTGTCAATGCAGTTTTATCCCCATAACGTGACCAGTGGTACAGTAATAGGTGGGGTTCGGATGAATGCCGGGTTTTGCGGGTTAGTCGTTTCAGCTCACGCTCAGCTACCATAACCGCTTGCATACGCCTGGCCTGTTTGTCGTTTTGACTAATATGTTCGATTTGTGCGGCCCTACTAATGCAAACCTTATACCTCTCAAAATCCTCCAGTAAATAATAATCCAGCAACTCACTCGGGGCCAGCTGGTACTGGTAGCGATGTTTGATGATTTGGCTTTTCTGAGCCAGACACCAACCATCCGGATTTAGGTCGGAACAGAATTGCACATGTTCATCACAAATTCTGGTGGCGGTCATGGGGAATAATGAATCGCAGCCACCTAACATCGCTAATAGGGCAAAAAGTGCAATACAACGCATAAATTTCCTTGTAGTTAAATTACTAATATATCGTCTGTTTTTACCGCAAAATGACTTAATCAGTAAATTTTCAACAATTTGGCGGGAGTAGGTACTTTGATTAGAATACCGGCCAATTTGACTGGATCCAAGTAATCTTGTCACTTTTTATGACCTAACCCCCCCAGACACAAGAGTTTAAATAGATTATGAATGAGCAATCTGAACAAGCATTACTAACCAGTTGGCAAGAAAGACAAGAGTATGCAGAACAAATGTTGCCACTGTTGGGCAACCTGTATCGCAATAAAGCGGTAGAGGTATCTGTATACGGTAGACCGCTATTGGGTGCAAGTACGATTGATATCATTAAGGCGCACCGCACGGTTAGATTAAAAGAAGGAAACAAATTACGGTTGCGCGAAAGTTGGCCCTTACTCGAACAGCTCAGTCAGCTTACATTAGCACCGGCCCACGTCGATTTGGGGAAACTGGCCTACGCCTTTCACTACCAGGAGCAACACAAAGGTAAGAGTATCGAGCAATACTTGCGTGAAGAATTAGTGGATATAGTGGATATTAAGGATGAACATCCGACTCAGGATGTCGTATTATACGGTTTCGGTCGGATCGGTCGCCTGTTGGCCAGATTGTTAATCGAACGCCAGGGGAAAACCAATAAGCTCAGGTTAAAAGCCATAGTCGTTCGGGGCGGCAAAGAAGGGGATCTGGAAAAACGTGCCAGTCTGTTACGCAGAGATTCAGTGCATGGACCCTTTAACGGCAGTATTACCGTGGATAAGGAGCGTAACGCCATCAAAGCTAACGGTTCCTATATCCAGGTTATTTACGCCAACTCACCCCAAGAAGTTGACTACACCCAATATGGTATCCAAAACGCCATAGTAATTGACAACACGGGCATGTGGCGGGATGAAGAAGGGCTGGGCCAGCACTTGTCTTCCAAGGGAGTCAAAAAGGTCCTATTGACCGCGCCGGGCAAAGGACATATTAAAAATATTGTTTACGGCGTCAATCATCAGGATATACACGGGCAAGACACAATACTGTCAGCCGCTAGCTGCACCACTAACGCTATAACCCCGGTACTGAAGGTTCTGGATGAACAGTTTGGGATCAACAGTGGTCATGTAGAAACGGTACATTCGTTTACCAATGATCAAAACCTGATCGACAATTTCCACAAGGCCGATCGCCGGGGGCGAAGTGCGGCACTGAATATGGTGATCACTGAAACAGGGGCGGCCCAGGCGGTAGCCAAAGCTTACCCATTGTTGGAAGGAAAATTAACCGGCAGTTCAATACGTGTTCCAACGCCCAATGTCTCTTTAGCGATATTAAATCTGCATCTGAAGCAGACCACAGATAAGGCAACGATTAATGAATTCTTGCGTGATGTTTCGTTGTTCTCACCCTTGCAACACCAAGTGGATTTTACCGCGTCCAAAGAAATAGTCTCCACGGATCTGGTTGGCTCCCGGGCATCTTCGGTTGTCGATTCCCAGGCGACGATTGTGGCAGGCGATCGGGCAACCTTGTATATATGGTATGACAATGAGTTTGGCTACAGTTGCCAGGTTTTGCGCGTCGTGCAGGATATGGCCGGATTACGTTATCCGACCTTACCCCTGAGTAAATAGTTGCCCTTAGGCAAAGTCCTGATGTTAAACCAGACTTTGCCTAGGCCACTTTCGTAAAGTGTTTTTGTGGCGGTCAATTTGTATATCGTTTGGTCACGTAACCCCTTGGTTTCACCATCACCCTAAGCTAATTGACCGCCAGAAATTATTTTTCTGGCGCACAAAGGTCACCTGCGCCACCCTTTGTTGTGCTGTCTTAATTATCAGAGCTCTTTGCTCCAAACAACCACGATTTGAAAAGTCTAAAGGTAAGTTACAAAAAAATAACAGTAATAGCCCGGCAGCTTTAGCTTTTTATCAACACATTATGCTAAATTGTCGACGGTAAAATATCACGGGAAATAAAAGTGAGAATTAGCAGCAATTTTGACGGCGGTAACATCCAGGTTATTCGCGCAGTAAACGAATCCGACATTCAATTATCTATTCAAAAAGACAATCAATCAGATTTTTTTCAGTGGTTTTATTTTAAGTTAGATACCACTGCTTTAATGGCACATAAACTTACCATTACTGATTTGAAAAACTCAGCTTATCCCGATGGCTGGCAAAATTATCAAGCCGTTGCTTCCTATGACAGACAAGAATGGTTTAGGGTGGAAACCCGCTATGATGGCGACAACCTATTGATCGAACATACGCCAGAACTGGGGCATATCTACTTTGCTTATTTCGCCCCTTATAGTTATGAGAAACACCTTAATTTATTGGCCTGGGCGCAGGAACATTACGATTGCAAACAAGTGTTTTTAGGCAATACCCTTGATAATCGGGACATGTCGTTATTACAAATTGGCGAACCCGCCACAGGTAAAAAGTCTATTTGGATCATTGGCCGTCAGCATCCGGGCGAAACTATGGCCGAATGGCTGATTGAGGGGCTGCTGGAACGTTTGCTCGATGAAGATGACGGGTTGGCGCGCTTGCTGCTCGATAAAGCAGTGTTTTATGTGGTGCCCAATATGAACCCTGATGGCGCTGCCCGTGGACATTTGCGCACCAATGCAAAAGGTACAAATTTAAACCGTGAGTGGGCCCAGCCTAGTATGGAAAATAGCCCGGAAGTCTTTTTGGTTAAACATAAAATGCAACAAACCGGGGTGGATTTGTTTTTGGATATTCACGGCGACGAGGCGCTGCCGTATAATTTTGTAGCTGGCTGTGAAGGCAACCCTAACTACAACACGCGTTTAGCCAAGCTTGAGGAGGATTTTAAGACCGCGCTACTTGTTGCCAGTCCCGAATTTCAAGATACCTATGGTTATGATAAAGATGAGCCGGGCAAAGCCAATATGACAGTGGCAACTAATGCCGTCGGTCACCAGTTTGATTGCCTGGCCTACACCTTGGAAATGCCATTTAAAGATAACATTGAGTTGCCGGATACGGCCTATGGCTGGTCACCTATGCGCTGCAAACAATTAGGTGATGATATGTTGGTGGCGATAAGAGCTGTGGTTGACAAGCTACGTCAAATTTAACTGCCAATTGAACGCTCCAATTTACAAAAAAGCAAAAATAATAAAACAATAAAGTTAAGGGGATTACAGTGGAAGTCTTTCATGGTTTACTAAAATCGTTAGATGGGATGTTAGGGGGAGCATGGTGGTTCCCTTATCTGTTGCTTGGTACAGGCTTGTTCTTCACCATTTATTTGAAGTTTCCTCAGGTGCGTTATTTTGGTCATGCCTGGAAAGTAGTGACAGGTAAATATGATAAAAGCGACTCCCCCGGCGACACCAGTCATTTTCGCGCTCTGACTACTGCATTGTCAGGTACAGTAGGCACCGGCAATATAGGTGGGGTAGCGTTTGCCATCTTTTTAGGTGGACCCGCCGCTCTTTTTTGGATGTGGGCTACGGCATTTTTTGGCATGACGACCAAGTTTGTTGAAGTGACTTTGTCTCACAAGTACCGGGTAAAAACCGCTGATGGCACTATGGCTGGTGGTCCGATGTACTATATGGACAGGCGCCTTAATATGAAGTGGCTGGCCGTTGCCTTTGCAATTGCCACTGTTGTCAGTTCATTTGGCACAGGTAACTTGCCGCAAAGCAACAATATAGCCGCAAGTATGGAGTCAACTTTTGGATTCGATCCTTTAGTGGTCGGTTCTATCTTGGGAGTACTACTGGGCCTGGTGATTCTAGGTGGGATCACTCGCATCGCTGCCGTAACGTCTAAAATTGTGCCCCTGATGGCGCTGATTTACCTGGTTGGCGCCTTGGCGGTTATATTTGCTAACCTTGAAAATATAGGCCCAGCATTGGCCTCCGTGGTGGGTGACGTATTTACCGGCTCGGCTGCAACAGGTGGCTTTTTGGGTGCGACTATCGCCTACGCATTTAACCGTGGGGTTAACCGGGGTTTATTCTCTAATGAAGCGGGGCAGGGCTCAGCGCCCATTGCTCACGCCGCGGCAAAAACCGATGAACCGGTATCTGAAGGCATGGTATCCATATTAGAACCTTTCATCGATACCATTATCATCTGTACGCTAACCGGCCTGGTAATTTTATCGTCCGGTGTGTGGAAAGAAAAACATCAAAATGTATTTGATCGCACAGATATGACTATTATTGCCGGGAACTACAACGATACCAATGAGCAGGATCGTCAGCATCTCTACGCTTATTTAAATAATTTGGATACCAATGAGGTCGAATCCTTTACCGGTGAAATAGACATAGTCAACGGTAGGGCCGTCAGCACGGGGTATACGGTACTTAATGCCCGTTCGGTAGCTGAGGACGTTAAGTATGCCCTGAATAATGAAGATGACTTATACACCGGGCGTTTAAAAGTGCTGGACGGTAATTTAGTCAAAGAAACGATTCTGGTGTCCGGTAAATCCTTAATTCATTCAGCGAGTCTGACCGCGTTGGCATTTACGAAGGGATTTTTTGGCGAGTCAGGTAAATATATAGTATCAATTGGTTTACTATTGTTTGCATTTTCAACGGCTATTGCCTGGTCGTATTATGGTGACCGCGCCATGACCTATTTATTGGGGCCGCGTTCGGTCATGCCTTACCGGGTCGTTTATGTATTCGGCTTCGTATGGGCTGCTGTGTCTGATACGACCTTGGTATGGACCTTGTCAGCCGTAGCTATTGTGATAATGACATTACCTAACCTATTAGGTATATTCTTGTTACGTAAAGAAATGAAAGAATCAGTGGCCAAGTACTGGATTGATTTCAAAAAAGAGCATGATTCCTAGAGTATTGTCGAACGACAAAAAGCGCGGCTGGTACCGCGCTTTTTATATTGTGTTAATCCATTCGTGTGTAAAATAATTGGAGTGAAAAATGGCATTAGTTGATTGTCCATCCTGTAATAAAAAAATATCGGACAAATCCCCTTCGTGTCCGCACTGTGGTTTTTGTGTTGGAGAAGCAACAAACGAAGACATTTCGCGCAAACGCAATTTGCAAAAATATCTGAAAAGCCAGAAGATCCAAACCCAGTCATTGATCGCCATGTTGATGTTTGTTACCGGTTTTGGCTTTATGTATTGGGGCGGGGCACAACCTGGTGATTTACAACACAATATCGCCATAGGCATAGCAGTGATCGGTTTTGTGTGGTACATCATAAACCGGGTTCGATTAATCATAATAAAGAAATCTAATTGATGAACGCAGATAGCTTGGTTGCATCTATGACCCTGGATATTTATCTAAAACTGTCACAGGCAATCGAAACCGGAAAATGGCTCGATGGCCAACCTCTCAGTGATGCCCAGCGTGAGACTACCCTGCAGGCAGTGATGTTATACCAGGCCAAAGTACTGAAATCGGATCAACATATGACGGTGGGTCAAAACGGCCAAATCGTGCAAAAAAGTCGTCAACAATTTAAACAAGAATTCAGTGAAGACAATACTATTGCGCGGTTTAGCCAACATGATATTTAAACATCTCTTTCGTTCCAAACATCAAGATCCTAATCCCCAGGTACGTATAGCGGCCATCAACAAACTCGACTGCGACATCCCGGAACAAAAATCTATCTTACATGAGCTGGCATTTAACGATGCCGATGTGAATGTCAGCTTGGCTGCCTTAATCAAGCTGGACAGTTTTGCCCTGTGGTATAAAATGGCCGGTATCGCTAAAAATGAGCGGGTGGTTAAAAAAGCCCAACAGATGGTAGACCACGTTTTATTTAGTGATGAGACCGGGTGCATGAGTGCGCCGCAAAAGCGCCAATTTGCCCTTGAATGCAAAGATCCCAAGTTACTGGAAAAACTGTTAAGACAAGATTGGCTGCAAGCGGAGCCAGAGCTGGTAGTACAGCTACTTAATATTATCGCTAAACCGGCACTGGCCTTATCTATATTGCTCTGGTCAGACAACGAAGTATTGCAATTGAGGTTACTGAAATTTGCCGATAACGAAGCGGCCTTGCAAAAAGTCATCAAAAAAATCTCGTCGCCACAGGTTAAAGCTTTGGCTGAAGATGCATTGACCAGCTTGCAGTTTAACAAGACTCAACCGGTAGAGGTTGAGAAAAAAACCAGATTACTACTCGCTCGGTTGTTGGCGTTAAGAGATAACAAAGACTATTTGCAGCTCAGTGTTGCTCGACAAAGACTGCTGACTGATTATGCGGCCCTTGAAAGCCAATTCACCTGCCTAACGGCGCTTAAGCAGCAGGAATTTAGAGGGAAATTTTCCGAGATAAACAATAAACTCTGTGCCCTTCTGGCGGAAATGGCCCCTGTGTGGCAATCACAGCAAGAACAACTGGCGTTGGTGCAAAAAGTAGCACAGGTCAGTGCCGATACCCAAGCCTTGTTAGTGTGGTTAGCCGGCATGTTGGATGGCGATATTTCACTGATCACCCTGGCGCAAACGGAACAGGCGCAAACGGAAATTCAGGCCAGGTGTAAACGTATCCTAGACTTGAAGAGCGACTTAGCGGTTAAGGATAGTGCCCAATCGAGTTTACAACACTTGCATGACCAGCTAACCCAGCGTCAGCATACTTACAACCATCTACCGGCATTTCAGCAGGCAATCAACCAAGCCGATATTTTATTGACTAACTTCCGGGCACTGCCTTTGCCCAATGACGTTAAGGCAGTACTGCAGGCCAAGGAGCAGCACAGAGCATTGATGCACGAGTGGAATGCCCTACGCAGCAACTATACTGCTAGTTGGCCAGTTGGACTGCAAGCCGCCTGGCAGCAGCAGTCAGCCATTTGGCAGAAGTCGCTCAAAACCCTTGCTAGCAAACTGACTCAGGATGTAAGTCGTTGTCGCAGTAAAATTAAAGCCGCAGAGACCTTGATTGAGCAAGGAAAATACCGGGCGGCAATGGGGCTTTATCAAAGGGTGGCACAAAGCTATCAGGCGCTGCCAAGTGCCCAGCAAACACAGTTAGCTCGCGCCTTTGAAAAATTAACTGCTGAAATAGACAATTTGCAAGAACTGCAGGCTTATATCGCTCAGCCCAGAAAGCCCGCATTGTTGGCACAAGCCAAGACATTGGTCGAGCAACCCTTAGGCGTAGATGAACAGGCTAATCAGATAAAAGATTTACGTCGTCGTTGGAATAGCTTAGGTCAGTTGGGCACCACTGAAGATGATGTGTTTAACACTAACTTCGATGAAACACTTGAACAAGCTTTTGCACCTTGCCGTCAGCATTACGACACCCAGCAACAATTACGGGCCGCCAGTTTAGTTGCAAAATCCGCGATTATTGAATGTTTGCAAAATCTTGAAACAGAATCTGCTTCTGAAGCCGAGCTGGCGAAAAAGTTACGCCAATTACAACAACAATGGCAAGGTTTGGGGGAAGTAGATTATAAATTACGCGATACACTCAATGCCCAGTATCGTGCGGCTAAGTTTGCACCTACAGCCAAAGTCGCACAATATTATCAACGCAATACGGTATACAAACAGCTACTTATTTCCCAAGCTGAAAACCTGCTCGAATTGGAGGATGCCATTGAAGCTATTGAACAAGCAAAGATACTGCAGGAAAAATGGAATAGTGCAGAGCCAACTGAGCGGAAAGCCGAAAATCAATTGTGGTCTCAATTCAGGCAGGTAAACGATCGGATTTTTGCCAGACGTAAAGCTCACAATGCGCAACAAAAGCAGCAGCAGGACCTGCAAATTGAAACTGCTCAACAAGATTTGACTGAGATGTTAAACAAAGTCGACTCAGCGCAAACCAGAAGTTTACTGGACGCAGTCACAGGGGATCTCGATTCACTAAATGCTCAGCTGCGCAAATTGCCGCCAAAAGTACGAACGGTTTTACAACCTCAGTTCAACGCTATTGTTGAGAGGCAACAAAACAAGTTAAGTCGCTTGGTTGTGAAACAAAAAGAGCAAAAATTTGTCGATTTGTTCGCCGTACTGCAACAGTGGCAAAGTGTCTCCTTACCGGAAACGGCCCATGGCTTACCTGGGGTCTGGCAGCAGGCCTTTAAAGCTTATGGGTCTGATGATCCTCTAGGGCGTCACGAACTCACGTTGATGCTTGAAGTAATATCAGCTTTGCCATCACCTGATAGCGATAAAGCTAAACGCCAAGAGATTCAATTGAAATTAATGGCGGATAAACTGGAAAATGGCCAATTGGCGGATAAGGCGAACTTGTTACAACGCTGGATTGCTCAAGGTCCCGTAGCGAGCAATGACGTGTCGTTATTGAATCGAACGGAACGCTGTTTTATAAAACAATAGAAGAACGGCCTTAGCGACGGGACTTCCCCGTTGCTGGATAGCAGAAGCAGTAGCACAATTTGCTGCTGTCTTATTTAGCCTTAGCCCGGGTTGATACCCGGGGAATACTTCAATAATGGTAAGTTTTGAACTCAGATAATAATGAAATCAGCAGCACACGACTAAATAAATTTATCAGTGACTCGGGCTATTGCTCACGTCGGGAAGCGGATAAGTTAATCGAACAAAACCGCGTGACTATCAATGGTGCCATCCCTCAATTGGGCACTAAGGTGTTGGCCAATGACGAAGTCCGGGTAGACAATATCCTGATTAAACCCAGTGCCACTAATAAATCTGACCGAGTCTATCTGGCCTATCATAAACCAGTAGGTATCACCTGCACTACGGAGCGGCATGTAAAAGGAAACATCATTGATGCTATAGGTCACCCTCAGCGGATTTTCCCTATTGGGCGTTTGGATAAACCCTCAGAAGGTCTGATTTTTTTGACCAGCGATGGTGACATAGTGAATAAGATACTGAGAGCTGAAAACGTCCATGACAAAGAATACATAGTCACAGTTGATCGACCCCTTACTGAGCGTTTTATTCATGCCATGGGGGCCGGTGTACCTATTTTGGATACCCTAACCAAACCTTGTATTGTTACCATGCAGAGCCGTATGGTATTTCGCGTTATATTGACCCAGGGCCTGAATCGGCAAATCCGCCGAATGTGTGAATATCTAGGTTACAATGTCACTAAACTTAAACGCAGTCGCATTATGTCTATTCGTTTAGCTGGCCTAAAAGTGGGGCAGTGGCGTGATTTGACGGCACAGGAAATGGCCGAAATAAATGCAGCGGTGGCGCAGTCCAGTAAAACCCCGGAAGACAAACCAGGCTTAGAGCTAGGTGAGGAATCGCCAAAGCCGGCTTCAAGACCCCAGCGAACCACAAACCGGGATAGATAACTATCTCTCTCGGTTCGGTTTGTGGGGTGTGCTAAGTACGACCTTCGACCTGCGCCCTTTGAGGCCCGACCTACGAGGCCCGACCTACGAGGCCCGACCTGCGAGGCCCGACTATAGTTGGTAGCTGTATTTAAGTAGCAGCAAGACGATCGTTGAGTAGCAGATAGACACGGGCAAGCCAAGTTTGAAAAAGTGACTTAATTTATAATTACTGGCACTAAATACTAGCAGATTAGTTTGATATCCATAAGGGGAGATAAAACTGGCGCTGGCGGCAAATGCGACGGCCAGGGCAAACGGCATCAATGGTACTCCCAATACTTCCACTAACCCGTAGGCGAAGGGAAACATCAGTGCCGCCGCAGCGTTGTTGGTCACTACTTCAGTGAGCAGTAAAGTGACCAGGTAAACGGTCACTAGTGCGATAAAAGGGCTGTTTCCGGAGATATAAGGATAGAGTAAGCCGGTAACGTGTTTGATAACCCCGGAGGTTTCCAGCGCGGCGGCCAAGGAAAGGGCACCGACTATCACTGTGATTAAATCCACCGGCAAGTGGCGCTTAATTTCGTTACTTGAGGTGACACCGGAGGCCACCAATGCCGCCAGAAAAAATAGTAGGCCAGTGGCTAGTGGCAATACTGAAAAGGCGGCTAATGCCACTGTCAGTAAGAAACCACCTACGGTGATCCACTCCTGTTTTTTCAACAGTTTGGTGGCGACTTTTTTCTCAGACAAGATAAAGAAGTTTTTGGTTAAGTTGTGGCGCTGCACAAAATCTGGGCCTGTGGCCAGTAACAAAAAATCCCCCGCTTGTAATTTCACTTCGCCCAACTTGCCTGACAGAGTCTCACCGTCTCGGCGTACGGCCACCACCGCGGCATCAAACAGTGCTCTAAAACCCAAGCCTTTGAGGGTTTTTCCAATGATTTGCGCACGATTAGAAATAATCACTTCGGTCAGGTTTTCCCGCAGTAACCCATTTGATTCGGCGAATAAGGTCAACCC
Source organism: Paraglaciecola sp. IT1134 (assembly GCF_058068185.1). Classification (NCBI taxonomy): domain Bacteria; kingdom Pseudomonadati; phylum Pseudomonadota; class Gammaproteobacteria; order Alteromonadales; family Alteromonadaceae; genus Paraglaciecola; species Paraglaciecola sp. IT1134. The sequence continues at coordinate 2,052,519 of NZ_CM176486.1, forward strand.
TTTGATATGGCTGAGATTATCGACCTTATGAATATCACCGGAAAAAATCAGTTTATCTCCGGCCCGGATCACTAGGTCAGGCGTGACCGGGCTGATCAGTTTACCATCCCGGGCGACTTCGACTAAAAATAGTTCGGGTAAGTTACGTAGATGATTTTTTTCCACACTCTTGCCGACCAATTCAGAAAAATTTTCAACCTTAGCTTCGATTAGGTAGCTATTGTACTGGCGGTTCTTATTCTCAATTTTCGGTAACAGAGGGCTTAACAAAAACATTAATAAACCACAGCTTAAACCTGCAACCAAGCCATACAAGGTAAAGTCCCAAAAATCAAAACCCGGATGACCATGCTCACGTAAAAAACTGTCAACAATCAGATTGGTCGAGGTACCTATCAAGGTTACCGTGCCGCCCAGTATGGCCGAATAGGACAACGGGATAAGCAATTTGGATGCGGGATGATATTGATTCTGCTTGACCGGGCCGATAAGGCTGGCGACTACTGCTGTGTTGTTTAGCAGGGCAGAAGAGAAAAATGTTAAGCCAAACAGACGCCAATAACTTTTATTAAAGCTAGCGGTGATCAAGGTGCGGCCGAGGCGTTTAACCAGGGATGTCTTATCCACGGCCGTACTGATCATCAGCAATAAAATTAAGGCGATCAAGCCCTGATTGGTGAAGTTGCCAATAATTTGCGCGAAACTTAACTGCTGCCCCGCAACTAATGCCAGCATTGTGCAGGCAAAGATAGCAGACGGGCGCTTATTGGTACCAATAAGCGCCACTAATGTGCTGGCAAATATCGCTATTACCAGTAACTGGTTAATGTCCATATTGTGTGGTTTTCGCGTCTACAGCTTTGATATATCTGCAGCATTCCAATGAGGGAAATGCTTTCTGACCAGTGAATTAAATTCCATTTCAAATTCTGAAAATTCGCTATTGGCTGAACCATCTTCGGCAACGTCAATGACCATACCGGCGCCCACGGTACTATTTGTCAAACGATCGATAATGATAAAGGCACCGGTTTCCCGGTTTTTGCTATAAGGATCACAAGCGACCTGTTGGGTGAGTTTGATTTGACCTACGCCTATTTCGTTTAAGTTCAAACGAACCGCATCTTTGTGCTCCATGGTATTCACATCAATCTGATATTCCACGCTGGTCACGCTGCCGGGCACAAACTTGGTGGCAAACTTAAAACCATATTGTTTATTAGGCATCAGAGGATTTTCGTCCATCCAAACCAGATTAGTGCGATAAGCGCTGGCTTGCAGAGGTAAATTGTCCGATTTAACAATCATGTCGCCCCGAGAAATATCGATTTCATCTTCCAGGGTCAAGGTTGTTGTCAGGGGGGTATGGGTCATTTCCTGCTCACCTTCGAAATTGACGATGGAGCGCACAGTGGATTGTTTACCTGAGGGTAAGGCGGTGATTTTGTCGCCAACTCTGATTTGACCTGAAACTACGGTACCGGCAAATCCTCTGAAGTTCAGATTGGGCCGGGTAACGTATTGTACCGGAAAGCGGAAGTCATCTAGATTTAAGTCATTACCAATTTGGATATCTTCGAGCATTTTCATCAAGGTATCCCCTGTGTACCAGGGGGTATGCTCACTTTTGTTGACTACATTGTCACCGTCAAGGGCGGAAAGAGGCACAAATTGAATATCAGGAATGTCCAGTTGTTTGGAAAACTCCATATAGTCTTTTTGAATGTTGTTATAGACTTCCTGACTATAATCCATCAAATCCATTTTGTTGATGGCCACGATAACGTGTTTCAGTCCCAACAAAGACACCAAAAAGGAATGACGGCGAGTCTGGGTTTTTACTCCTGAGCGGGCATCGACCAAAATAATGGCTAAATCGCAAGTGGAGGCCCCAGTTACCATGTTACGGGTATACTGTTCGTGTCCAGGGGTGTCGGCAATGATAAATTTACGTTTGTCGGTGGAGAAATACCGATAGGCAACATCTATAGTGATGCCTTGTTCCCGTTCCGATTGTAAACCGTCAACCAACAAGGCCAAATCGACTTTATCGCCTGTGGTACCAGACTTTTTGCTATCTTTGGTAATGGCCGCCAATTGATCTTCATAGATCATTTTGGAGTCGTGCAATAATCGACCAATTAAGGTGCTTTTACCATCATCTACGCTACCGCAGGTCAAAAAACGCAGCATGTCTTTTTGTTCATGCTGTTCTAGGTAAGCTAGGATATCGGATTGTAATAAGGCATTTTCGCTATTCATGATTTAGCAACTCACTAGAAAATAAGGGTTTAATACGGATTCTTTTTGGTTGTAACTTAAGGCTTTGGCGTTTTTATCAAACACATTGGTAACATCTTCAATAACAGTAACTTTGCCGCCTGCGGCATTTACCACTGCATGTGCGGCGCCAGTGTCCCATTCGGACGTCGGCCCCAAGCGTGGATACAAATGAGCCGCGCCCTCTGCTACCAAACATAATTTCAACGAACTGCCCATGGCCACAAGCTCGGTTTCGCCTTCCAGACTATCCAGCAAGGCTTGAATTTCTGGGCTCTGGTGTGAGCGGCTACCCACTATGCGCCAGTTTTCAGCGGCTTGTTTGGTCTTGGGCGTAATCGTATGGCGGGTGCCGCCTTCGAGCTTGTATGCGCCCTGACCAAGGATACCGACATAGGTTTGTTTTAACACAGGTGCGAATACCACACCAAATACGGGAACACCGTTATCGATCAAGGCGATGTTTACGGTAAATTCACCATTTTTCTTAATGAACTCCTTGGTGCCATCTAACGGATCGACAAGCCAGTATTGGTTCCAGGTCTGTCTTTCTTGCCAAGAGATGTCTGCTGACTCTTCTGACAATATAGGTAGATCTGAGACTTGTTTGAGTCCATCAACGATGCAATTGTGGGCGGCCAAATCCGCCTCAGTTAACGGGCTTTGATCCGATTTTTCATATATCGCGAAGTCCCGCTGGTAAATTTGCATAATGGCGTGACCAGCTTGATGAGCGATGTCGGTGACACTTTGAATAAGCTTGGGGTCTAACATCAGTCTAAAAATCCCTTCTGTTTTAGCTGTTCAAAAAGCTGCTGAGCAGACTCTTCTGCACTTTGACCGGCAAATTCCAGGGTGATCTCAGGGGACAGGGGGGCCTCATACGGGGAATCTATGCCGGTAAAATCTTTGATATCCCCTGAACGTGCTTTTTGGTACAAACCTTTGGGGTCACGTTTTTCACACTCTTCTATCGGGGTATCGATAAACACTTCGACAAATTCGTTGTCTGCCAGCAGATTGCGGCAGTAATCTCGCTCCCCTTTAAAAGGTGAAATAAAAGCAGTCAACACTATCAGTCCCGCATCCACAAACAACTTGGCCACTTCGCTGATGCGTCGAATATTTTCGACTCGATCTTTGTCACTGAAATCCAGGTCACCATTTAGGCCATGACGCACATTGTCACCGTCCAAGAGGTAGGTATGTTTGCCATTGTCGGCTAATTTTTTTTCCAGCAAATTAGCTATGGTAGATTTACCCGAGCCGCTAAGACCGGTTAACCATATAACACAAGGTTTTTGATTTTTTGCAGCTGCGCGGCTGTTTTTATCCACGTCGTGTTGATGCCATACAAGATTGGTTGCCATTAGAAATAACCTTCCATTTTTTTCTTTTCCATGGAGCCGGACGAGTCATTATCAATAACCCGGCCTTGACGCTCGGAAGTTTTGGTTAACAGCATTTCCTGAATTACGGCTGGTAAAGTATCAGCAGTGGATTCCACGGCGCCTGTGAGAGGATAACAACCCAAAGTTCTAAAACGCACAGAACGCATCTCGGCTTTTTCACCCTCTTTGAGTGGCATACGTTTGTCATCGACCATGATCAATAGACCATCGCGCTCAACTACTGGACGAGGTTTAGCCAGGTATAATGACGGGATTTCTATGTTTTCCATATAGATGTATTGCCAGATATCCAATTCCGTCCAGTTCGACATAGGAAATACACGAATACTCTCGCCTTTATTTACTTGGGAGTTATAAATATTCCACAATTCGGGGCGTTGATTTTTAGGATCCCAGCGGTGGTTTTCATCTCTAAATGAATACACCCGTTCCTTGGCGCGAGATTTTTCTTCGTCTCTTCTGGCACCACCAAAGGCAGCGTCAAACTTATATTGGTTGAGAGCTTGTTTTAGACCCTCGGTCTTCATGATGTCTGTGTGTTTGGCGCTACCATGTACGAAAGGACTGATGTTCATGTCCAGTCCGTCTTGGTTGATATGTACCAGCAGGTCCAAATTATGTTTCTTGGCCATTTTATCGCGAAATTCAATCATTTCGCCAAACTTCCAAGTGGTGTCCACATGTAACAAGGGAAAGGGAATTTTACCCGGCGCAAAGGCTTTGCGTGCAAGGTGTAATAGTACGGATGAATCCTTGCCCACTGAATAGAGCATGACAGGATTATCAAATTCAGCCGCCACTTCACGAAAGATATGAATACTTTCCGCTTCAAGCTGCTTAAGATGGGTAACGGTGGGTATGGTCGCAGTCATAGAAATTCTCAAGCTAAGTTATAAATTAATATACTAAAATGTTATATGCATAGAACAATAACATGATATTGTAATTTATTGCTATATTTTTTAAAAATATATCATGCCTAAATGACACTAGCTTGAAGATGTTTTAGGCCAATGCTGCTTGCCGCTCAGTTGCCCAAACTTGTGAGTGCAGGAAGAGCTCAGCGGCCCCGTTCACGTCGATTTCAAGTTTTTGGCATAACTCTTCAATTCGTTGCCATTGACCTTTTTCAAAAAACTCACTTAATGCCAAATACTGCGCCTGCTCACCTTGACGTAACACTATCGAATCTTTAATGGATTGGGACAGGGGCAATTTATCCATTAATTCATTGATATCGGCATCTAACATGGCGTCAAGTAACGACAATAAACCAACCAAAAATGCCGAAGGTACAGTGTTTCGCTGGTTATAATCTTTAGTTAATTGTTCACAAAAGTACGCCCGGGATAATGACATCAAGGTTAACTCTGCAGGTTTACCGTCACTAAATTGGGCGGTAAAGAGCAAAGAAACAAAACGTCGTAATTCGTTTTGACCTAACAAAACGATGGCCTGTTTGATGGTCTCGATCTGACGGGGGCGTTTGAATATTGGTGACTGGGCATAACGCAATAATTTAAATGACAAGCTGACGTCAGATTCAAATGCCAGCGTTATGTCGGTAATGTTGGGTTCTTCTTTGGCCATTTCCCCCATTAGCTTGGCAATCGCCAGCTGAGAGGGGGTTAAGACTGTGCTTTTAATCACTTCAGGTTTGCTGAAAAAATAGCCTTGAAAATAACAGCAGCCATAGGCTAATGCCTGTTGGAATTCTGCATGGGTCTCAATTTTTTCGGCCAACAGTTTAATGTCAGGGAAATCTTTAACTGCGTGCACTATCTCAATTATTTGTTGTTCTGTGGATGCCTGGTAGTCGATTTTTATGATGTCGATGTAAGGGTAAAAATGCCGCCATATCTTTTCATGAACATAATCATCCAGGGCAATGATATAACCTTTTTGTTTAAGTTCGATACAGACATTGAGCAGCTTTTTACCTGGCGTTACTGTTTCCAGTATTTCCACCACAATTTGCTCTTTGGGCAACATTAGGGGGTAGCCCTGAAGCAAGGAATCGTGGGTGAAATTAATAAACGCCAAGGTATTCTGAGTCAGTGTTTCTAAGCCTAAATTAAACTGTAAGCCGTCCACCATTTTAGCGGTCGCTTCGTCGTCATTAATATCAGGAAATGAATTTTCCAAGCTATCTCGAAACAGCAACTCATAGGCATACAGGGTTTTATCTGCACACAATATGGGTTGACGAGCGGCGTAAAAACTCATTAATACGTCCTGTATTTAGGGTTCAGTACTTGGTCAACTTTAGCATTAGTCAATGTTTAATGCGTTCTCTCACTTAACGCCTGTTTTACTTCAGCGAAGGTGATTAACACTGACGGGTCTTCTTGTTTGGACATTAAACTGACGATAATTATGGTCAGGCTTGAAGCCAAAAAGCCCGGCACTATTTCGTATATCCATTCGCTTAACAGCAAACCGTTGATGCTCAGAGGCGCGTAAATCCAAAACAATACGGTTACGGCACCTACCAACATGCCTGCAATGGCGGCGTTACGAGTCATGCGTTGCCAAAATAAGCTGATCAGTACCAGTGGACCAAAAGCTGCGCCAAAACCCGCCCAGGCATTACTCACCAAAGATAATATACTGCTATCTCGGTCATAGGCCAGATAAATAGCTACCAAGGCCACCAATACCACAGATAGTCGTCCCACTATGACCAACTCGTGCTGACTGGCATCTCGCCTGAAAAAGGCCTGATAAAAATCCCCGGTTAACGAGCTGGATGTCACCAGTAATTGCGAGGAAATGGTGCTCATAATGGCCGCCAGTATGGCCGCCAGTAAAAAACCACCGATTAAGGGATGAAATAACAGTTGAGAAAGATAAATAAATATCGCTTCAGGGTCACTCAATTGACTGTCATGGCCGGTCACATAGGCCAGACCCAGCAGTCCTGTGGCCAGGGCACCGGTAATGGCGACTAACATCCACGTCATACCTATATACTGGGCAGTTTTGATATCATTGACAGAGCGGATGGCCATAAAACGTACAATAATATGTGGCTGACCAAAATAACCTACGCCCCACGACAACATGGATATTATGGCGATGAGAGTCAAAGGTTGTCCTGTTGCGGTGTCAACCAGCATGTCCAGATAATTGCCCGGCAAGCTATTAAGCTCAGTGCTGGCGCCACTGAAACCACCGAGATCAAATAACACCACCACCGGCACCAAAATCAGGGCAACGAACATAATACAACCTTGTACAAAGTCGGTAATGCTGACCGCTAAAAACCCCCCAAACAGAGTATAGGCGACCACTACTCCGGCGGTAATATATAAACCAAGCTCATAATCCAGGCCAAAAGACGTTTCAAATAATTTTCCGCCGGCTACCACACCTGACGAAGTGTACAGGGTGAAAAACAACACTATCACTATGGATGAAACTATACGTAATATGTGACTGGTATCGTTGAAACGATTTTCAAAGTAGTCGGGTATGGTGATTGCGTTTTTAGCCAGTTCTGTATACACCCGCAGCCTGGGGGCAACCAGGATATAATTTAAATAAGCACCGATGACCAAACCAATAGCGATCCAGGCGCTCGACATACCGGATACATACATGGCCCCGGGTAACCCCATCAGCATCCAGCCACTCATATCCGATGCACCGGCGGATAGCGCTGTGACTTGGGGGCTGAGGCTACGCCCGCCCAGCATATATCCTTCGATGTCGGTATTAGACTGTTTAAATGAATAAAGACCAATACCGAGCATTGCGATAAAGTATAGGCCGAGAGATATAAAGGTGGTTGCTTCCATGGGGATCCTTGGGTTAGTACGTACAACTAAAGACTGTTGCCATTTAGCATCAATTTTTTTTTAGCCATGCTAACAAGCTATATAGGAATACACTAGTGACATCAGCTTTTAATATTGAATGTAGGGTTTTTAGTGACCTGAGTCTGGCGCAGTTATATGAAATATTAAAATTGCGCCAGGACGTCTTTGTGCTTGAGCAACGCAGCATTTATGCTGATGTGGACGACAGTGATCAGGTGAGTTTGCATCTGTGTGTATACGACGATAATACGTTGGTTGGTTACACTCGGCTGCGAGCGCTGGATAAGGAGCATTACAAAATTGAACGGGTTGTGTGTATCAAAGAATATCGCGGACAGGGGGTGGGGCATAAGTTAATGCAAACATCCCTTAGCAAAATCTCTATCTTGGCACCGCGCTGTGAAGTCATATTGTCAGCCCAAACGGAGGCCCTGGCTTTTTATCAAAGTTACGGTTTTGTCGCTCGGGGTAGGGCTTATGATGATGGTGGCGTTGAACATATGGATATGTTTTTGCAGCTAAAATAGCCTCCCGGAAAAAACCGCTTAAAAACTTTTCTTTCCGGGCCCTGCAAGGATGTTTCGGCTTTAAGCATTAAACAACATCTGTTGTTTAAGCTTGTTTTTAATCAACTCCACATCGTGGGTATTTTCCCCCACCACCACTAAACTTGCTTCTTGCATCTCAACAGACTCAGCGGTCAAAAAGCCGTCACTTAGGTTATCTTGAGTTTTATAACCTTTGTGGTGTGGCACCACAAAAACAGTTACTCGGCCATTCTCACCTTGCATGACGAGGTGTAAGCTTTTCACCTTCTCAAAATCACAATGATTAGCGTAATACACTTTTCCTATGTCCCCGGACAAACGGCCGCCATATTGGACCAATTTGGCGTTAACCTGTTGGAGTGTGAAGTTTTCGTTTGCTTGCAACGCATGGGAGCCTTCATGGTATACATGGGCCAATGATTGGGCGGATAGATCGATATAACTTGTTTGTTGCCATAGGGTAAAACCAACGCCTACCACAAAAGCAAGAGATGCGGCCATAGCCAAGTGCAAACGATTACGCTTGGTCTGTTTGTTATGGGTTTGAATATTCTGACGAAGAATTAATTTATGGGCTAAATCATCCGGTACAGAAACTTCCAGTGCCTTTTTTATATTGGCATCGGTTTTTCTTAATTCAGACCAGAACTCTTGTTTGCTGCTATCTTTTTGGGCGGCATCCCATAGGCGTTGATCATCGCAATTCGGATCAGCATAAATGGTTCTGCGAAATTCTAAATCATCCATTTTTACATCCTCGGTTGTCATTATTTTTTTCTAGCGCCTCTTTAATTTGGTTTCTGGCCCGGAATAAACGGGTCATGACGGTGTTTTTGTTTAAACTTAACTGCTCGGCTATTTCGTCTCCGCTATAGCCAAACATGACTTGCAACATCAAAGGCTCCCTATATTCTTCATTGAGAGAAGCCATTATCTTACGCAGTTCCCTGTGCTCAATCTCCACCTCGTTAGACAACTGCTCGTCGGCAATCACCACGTCATCCAAGTCGACCAAATCAAATTGTTTACGTTCGAAACGCCGGGCGTTTTCCCGTCTTAATATCGTAATCAGCCAGGCTTTGGCTGCCTTTTCATCTTTTAATGAATCAAGAGATTTCCAGGCGCGAAGAAACGTCTCCTGGACTATATCTTCGGCGACCGCTTTATTTTTTACCAGCCAATAGGCATAACGATAAATATCGCCGTGTAAGGCATACACCAGGGTCTCATAACGTTTTTGTTTATTTAGCATGTCACTAGAGACCGCAGCTTGCTTAAATTGCTTTCGCATATTCATGAATTATTATCCGTCTCACCCTGTGCTGGTGATTATTCGTGATTGTTGTGAAATGTTCAATCTAATCTCTTGAGCCTGTGTTAGCTAAACCCAGGAGTCGGCATTTTCCTTCTGCCAACTGCCCTCCGCTCTTACCTAAGCGTCAAACTGATTTAGGATACAGCGGTTTGAGCGCGTTAGTGCTAGCTTGCGTTGTGTGATTATTGTCTCGCATTTTTCTCAGTATTTGCTGCAAGCCAGTGGCACTCCATTGTTCTTGTGAGCTGCCAAAACGATGAGCAAATAGCTGATTTATTTCAGTATTCAAGTGGGGCTGGTTAATATGGGTTTGCAGCGCTGCCAAGTTGGCCTGGGGCATGTGGAAGCGGATCTGCAACCATTGAATCAAGGCGGGCGTAATCTTTGTCTGATTGCCCTGGTTCAATGCCAATTCCAGGTTTTTCCAGGCCTGTTTTTCCGAGTTAGGGGTAAAAGATGTTTTCTTCACTCCGTCAGCTGGTTTTGTACGATTTTGCCAAGCCCATGCCAGCATAGTGATCAACCACAAGATCAGTAGAACCCAGCTGCTGACTGACCAATAGGAAGGGGCCGATTGAGTTGCTGCCAAGTCGGATTGAACACTATTTTGGGGGATAAGGTTCTGGGAACTACCGTTCTGGGAACTACCGTTCTGGGCAGGTACACTTATGCTGGGCGTCGGGGGCGATATAGGTTGTGCGCTGGGGCCCACTTCTATGGTCCGGGCAGGTAATTGTGCGTACTCAACCTGTTTGGTGAGAATATTAAACCAAGGTACGCTCACTGCTGGTATCTGTACCTTTCCCGACTGGCTAGGAATGATGGCTATGGTCTCTTTGCGCTGGGCGATGAGGGTGTTGTCTTTTTCAACTGTGGTCGTATTGGCCTGATCTGGGTACACCTTAACATCATCGGGATAATGGCTGGCGATTTCGGGAAGTTGCTCTTCGCTTACGCCCACGGCGGTCATAATAAGGGTACGTGTTATGGGTTCACCGACGGTAAATTTCCCGCCTTTGGGCTGCCACTCCTCACTCAGTTCCACATAATCGCTGGGCAGCCAGGTGCCAGCATAATCACTGGGAATAGGCAATACAGTGATGTTTTGGTCGGGGCCAACCCGGCTGATGGTTTTACTTCGATTGAAAAAGCCGAAACTTTGCTGTCTGTCCTCTATCACTTCCCCTTCAAATAATGGCCCACGTATGGTGAAAGTCCCACTTTTTTGCGGGATCACGGCAAAGGTACGCTCGATTATCCGGTAGCGCTTACCATCGACAATATCCGCATATTCTGCATCCTTACCTATTTGGCGGATTTCACCATTTTCCAGGGTGGGGGCTGACAAGCTACCCCTTTGGAGGTCTCGGGCCAGATGTAATTTAACCGTGTATTTTATCTGCTGCTGCAAATAGGCTTGGGCCATATCAACGTCAGTGGTGACAAACACGTCTCGCCCACCGCTGTTATTGCTGGCAGATACGGGCAGTACCATTAAGGTGATCGCTTGGGAGCTTTGGCCTTCAACGGTAAAAGCCGGAATAGTGAAACGGCCTTTGTCGCGGGGGATGAGGATAGTATTCCAGATAGTCGTGCGGGTCGTATCAAAGTTAATCATTTGGGTTTGGCTACTGACTGAAGTTCTGCCAACCACAAAGTCTTTATTTAATATTGACGGGTCGAATGCATCTCGTGATGCATCTCCCTTGGCGGTTACACTGAGCACCAAGGACTCATCCAACAAAACCGGGTTTTTATCCACACTGGCCGTCAGTTCAGTGACCTGTGCGCTAACAGCAAAGGTTGCCATGCTAAAGGTTAACAATGCGCGAATGAAAAATGTGCTGTGAAACTTTATCACGATCACCAGTTCCTCTGTAATTGGGTTGGTATGCGTTGGCGTTTACGTTGTTGGTTTTCGATCTGCATTTTACGTTTGAGTAAAAAAGCAGGATCATCAGGTACTTTGTTCAACAAGGTCTGCATGCGTTGCATTTGTTCTTTTTCCTGGTCTGATAACTCCGCTGGTTCTGCGGTTTGTTGCCCTTGTTGTGACTCTGGTTCAGATCCGGGGCCCTGTTCAGCTTGCTGATTTGGCAGCGCGTCATCCTCTAGGGGATCGTTTTGGTCAGATTGACTTTCTGGAGGCAATGCATCCGCCTGCCCTTGACTGTCTGGGTCTGATTGAGCGTCGTTAGCTTGCTCCTCTCCGGGTGACGCCTCTCCGGATGACTCCTCAGGGGCTGACTCCTCACCGGGTGACGCCTCACTGGGTGACTCCTCACTGGGTGACTCCTCACCGGGTGACTCCTCACCGGGACTGGGTTGTTTTTGATCTTGGTTATCACCTTGGCCATCTTGCGAGTCACCGCTATCGTCACCTTGCTGTTGTTTATCTTGCTCTTGCTGTTCCTTTTGTTGTTGCTCTAACAGTGCCTTATTGGCCTTGGCATCCTCATGAGCAGGGTCCCGGGCAAGCACCTTATCGTAGGCGGCCATAGCTTGTTCTAATTCCCCCAGTTGGGCCAAGGCATTACCCTGATTGTAAAGGGCATCAGTGCTATCTGATTGGCTAAATGCGTCCAGAGCTGCTTGGTAATCCTGGTTTTTGTAGGCGGCAGTGCCGCGCCACATGGGGTCGTCAAAAGTTTGGGCGGCTGTGGCAAAATCTTGTTGGTGCATCGCCTGTTGACCCTGTTGATCGGCGGTTTGCCACATGTCTGTTAACCAGTTTGCATTGGCTGTGGGGCTGTAAAGTGGTGACAGCATGGCCAGCAAAAACAGACTAATCATTCCCCGTCTAAAACCATAGGCGGCCAGTGGTAATATAAGTAGCAGCAAATAGGGACCCATTTCCTTCCATTTATCCCCGAAGTTATCAGCGGATTGTTCCTCTTGCTGCTCAGATTGTCGTTCAAGCAAAGACTGGTTTTTCAGATAATCAATATCCCCATCGTCTGAACGCATGGCTATGTAACGACCGCGGCCGACTTTGGCCAAAGTACGCAGGTTATTGACGGACAATCTTGGCAATACAATCGCGCCGCTGCTGTCTTTCATAAAATCGCCATTTGTCAATTGAATAGGTGCGCCGTCTTCGGTACCCACTGCTAACACAGATAAACGAAAAGGGGAGGTACGGATCAGCTTGTTGACCTCGTTAACCTGATTATTTTCTATGCCATCGGTGATCCAAAAGATGTCACCTTGTTGATATCCAGCGTTCGTCAGCAACTCAATGGCGGTCTGTAAACCCAGATAGGGTTCACTGCCTGCAACCGGCATGATTTCCGGAGTCAAACTGGGAATAAGGGTCGTCAAGTTTTGCGCGTCTGTACTGAGGGGACTAATAGTAAAGGCGTCCCCAGCATAAGCCACCAAGCCGGTCTCACCCTCGGCGATAGCGTTTACCAGATCGATCGCCTTGTATCTCGCCCTGGCTAACCGGTTTGGCGTTACATCGGTAGCGCGCATCGATAGTGACATATCGATCACCACCACCTTGCCGCTATGCAATTGATAGACAGGTTGGGGTAATCTTTCCCAAGTAGGGCCAGCCAGGGCCATTACCACTAGCATCCAGCCTGTCGCCAATAAATATAAAGGCGGTTTTGTGCGTCTGGCATTTTTACTGGAGACCAAATGCGGGTATAGATGCCCAGCTAACACCGATTGCCAACCTGATTGCTGTTTATGTAGGTAGCCGATCCATGCCACCAATAGTAATAGCGGTATTATCGCCATTAACCACAAAGGACGTAGAAAATGAAAATCCGCCAGATTAACAATATCCATTAGCTAATTCCTCCCTTACGGTTTATTAACCAGCTAAAAACTGGCCGTAATGACAGGCACAATGTTAAAAACAGTGCTAGTCCCAGAGGATAGAAATACAGGGCTTGCAAGGGGCGCATTTGGCGACTTTCCCGGGCAATGGGTTCAAGTTCGTCGAGTTTTGCATATATTTGTTGCATGGACTGGGCATCTCGGGCACGAAAATATTGCCCACCCGTGGATTGGGCAATCTGGGTCAACATGTCTTCATCCAACTCTTGGGATGGATTGATTTGGCGATTGCCAAAAATACTTTGAACCAGCATTTTGTCAGCGCCAACGCCTATGGTATAGACTGTGACGCCATTATTAATGGCCAGTTCATTAGCCTGTGTAGGGGTGATGTTACCCGCTGTGTTTTGCCCATCGGTGAGTAATATCAATACCTTGTTGGACTCTTTTTTAGTCGCAAAACGCTTGATTGCCAGGCCAATAGCATCGCCAATAGCGGTTTGTTCACCCACTAAACCAATCATGGACTCATTTAACAATTGATTCACCGTCTGGCGATCGTAAGTCAAGGGAGCCTGTAAATAGGCAGTATCGGCAAATAATATTAGTCCCAAACGATCACCAATGCGTCGTTCAACGAAGTCGCTTAATACATATTTAATCATTGCCAACCGGTCGACTTGGCGTCCCTTGACCTGCATATCATCAATTTTCATACTGCCGGATAAATCTACGGCTATCATCAGATCCCGACCCTCGGCAGGAATGCTGACTGGCTCGCCCAGCCATTGCGGGCGCGCACTAGCGCCGACTAACGCTATCCAGGCAAGGATGGATATGCTTAATAAGAGCCAACTTATAGTGGGTTTTTGGCTGGTGCTCTCTAATCCCTGGGTCAATTGGGGAACACGCAAAGCTCCAGACTGTGCTTGGATCCTAGGGGGTAAAATGTAAGCGAGTAAGGGCAGGGGCAGGGCGAACCACATCCACCACCAGGCAAATTCAAACATCCGGCAGTTGTTCCTTTAATTGTGTTTTTTTATTGGGTGGAACGGCGTGTTTTATCCAGCTGCGCACCTGTTCAACACAGCGTTCAAAATCAGGTTGAGTGCGCGCTGAACTGCGATAAAAATTGGCCTGCAGCATACTGAACTGCTCGGCGAACTGTGTTTGTTTTTTTATCGGAAGCTGGCTGACCAAAAAAATACGCCATGCTTTACCGTGCAGATTGGCGACTTCATGTTTGGGGAAATACGCCATCGCCAAGCGTTTTAGCAGGGTATTAAGTTCTCTGGGCCAGGTTTTTTCGGTGGCATCGATGTTTGATAGTAGAGACAGTGCCTGGCGCTGCGCCAGGGCTACCTGGGATTTTTTGCGCCACAGGATTATTCCCCAACCGGCACCCAGTAGAACAAGGAGCAGCAATACCCACCAACCATAGGCTGGGGGCCAAAGCCCGATAGTCTCTGGCAAGTGAATGTCTTTTAGTTCACTAAGCGGCGCCATTAGAGTTTTCCTCCGCTAAATTTACCTAACTGCATTTCCAAAGGCAGAGCAGCGGTGATGGGAACGACCTGGGCTCGGCACTGTTTCAAGGTTTCGGTGATCCCGGCAAAATGGCGTTCATACTGTTGGCGGTAACGTGTGGCGGTATTTTTTTCGCCTAACATAATCTTTTGCTGTGCCACCCCGTCTGTCAGCGTAACGGTCTGGGAAACCGCGACACTGGGCAGGGCATGTTCAAAGGGATCACTTATGGGATAGGCAATGATTTCGCAATGCCGACTTAGTTGGCTAAGGTGTTGTTGGGCCACTGTGTCCAGATGACTAAAATCGCTCAGTAAAAATATAAGGCTGCCTGGATGAGCCAAACGCCTGAGGCGGGCACAAGCTTCAGAAAATTGCACCCGATTGGCGTGAATGGCCCCTGGATCTTGCAGTTTTACTAGACCATTGATCAGAGATAATACCGCTTTTTGGCGAGTCAGGGGTTTAAATTCTAGATGTTGACTTTGGTTATAGATTAACCCGCCTATTCTATCCCCACGTTTGCGTGCGGCCCAGGCAATTAAGGACGCCAGATGGGCGACTTGCACTGATTTAAACAGCAACTGGGTACCAAATTGCATGCTTGAAGATAAATCCGCCAATATAAATACCGGACGTTCCTTTTCTTCGCGAAAGACTTTGGTATGGGTTTTCCCCGTTCTGGCGGTCACCCGCCAATCTATGGCGCGAATGTCATCCCCTGGCTGATAGTGCCGGGCTTCATCAAATTCCATGCCCCGGCCTTTAGTCTTGGCCAGATAGCCACCGGAAAGCTTGGCCTGTGCGGTTCTGCCCGGGGCTAGGTTCAATAAACTGGTCTTGGCCTGATAATAAAGCAGTTCTTTTATGCCCAGGTTGACCCCATCGCTGTGATGATCCCTTAACCATTGTGTTACATCTCGCATGCAGCTTGGCCCTACGGAACAGGGACGAGTTGTAAAATGCTGTCCAGTACCTGATTGCTGGTAACCCCTTCGGCTTCCGCTTCGTAACTCAGCAATAAACGATGACGTAAGACATTGTGAAATACTGCCTGAATATTGTCTGGTCCAACAAAGTCACGTCCCATCAACCAGGCATGGGCTCGGGCACATTTATCCAGGGCAATAGTTGCCCTTGGGCTGGCACCGAATTCAATCCAACTGGCTAACTGCTCACTATATTCTTTGGGCTCTCTGGTGGCGATAACCAGTTGCACCAGATAACGCTCCAGCGCTTCATCCAAGTGGATTTCAAGCAAGGCTTTACGGGCACTGAAAATATCGGCTTGGCTGAGGCTAGGTGGTTTAATAGGATCGAGGTTTAAGGCTTCATTGCGGGTTAAACGCAATACCGCCAGTTCTGTTTCTACCCCGGGATAATCAATTTCCAGGTGCATCAAGAAGCGGTCGAGCTGAGCCTCGGGCAACGGGTAGGTGCCTTCTTGCTCTATGGGATTTTGCGTTGCCATAACCAGAAACAATTCAGGCAGGGGATAAGTGGTATTACCCACGGTGATCTGTCTTTCAGCCATGGCCTCAAGTAAAGCCGATTGCACTTTTGCCGGCGCCCGGTTTATTTCGTCGGCCAAGACCAAGTTATGGAACAGCGGGCCTTTTTGAAAGGCAAAGCTGCCGGTCTCGGGACGATAAATATCTGTACCGGTTAAATCTGCGGGTAACAAATCCGGGGTGAACTGCACTCGATGGAAGTCGCCTTCGAGACCTTTGGCTAGCGAATTGACGGCGCGGGTTTTAGCTAATCCCGGCGGGCCTTCGACCAGTAAATGACCATCGGCCAACAGGGCGATCAAAATATTCTGGGTGAGTGTACTTTGCCCGATCACCTGTGAATCTAAATAGCTTTGTAATTGCTTAAATTGTGAGGCTGCCATATTGCTAATAAATTTCCTATCTCTGCGGGAACGGGCATCTGCGCCCGAATACGAATCAGTTAACAGACAATGCTAACCTATATAGGGTTCCGTTGGTGAAAAACAATGTTACAAAAGTCCATCAATGGTTAATCTTTTATGCTTAATAAATAAAAGATAACAAATTGTTTTATATAAATAATTAAATTTCAGCCAAGGGAAAAATTGCCGAGCTTAGACATACTCAATACAATTTCTCCCCTTTAGGGAAAAAGTTCTCGCTACACTAAATATTGGCTAGACTTTAAAATTGCTCATTCTCCCTGTACAATCAGCTCAATATTACAGGTCAGACCACTTAGCGTCGACTCAACTTAAAGGTTAAATCATGACGTCAAAGCAAACAGTTACAACACAACAAGGTGATCGCATCGCCATAGTCGCAGGTTTGAGAACCCCATTTGCCAAAATGGCTACGTATTTTCACGGCGTACCGGCTGTGGATCTAGGCAAGATGGTGGTCAATGAGATGATGGTGCGCAACAACCTCGACCCTTTATTGGTTGAGCAACTGGTATACGGCCAAGTGGTGCAGATGCCTGAAGCACCAAATATTGCCCGTGAAATAGTGCTGGGTACCAACATGAGTGTACACACCGACGCCTATAGTGTTTCCCGAGCCTGTGCGACCAGTTTTCAATCGACAGTTAATATCGCCGAGTCCATGTTGTTAGGCAATATTCAAGTTGGTATTGCCGGTGGTGCAGACTCCACATCTGTTTCTCCAGTTGGCGTGTCCAAAGCATTAGCCAGGGCATTAACGGATTTGCAGAAGACCAAAACCCTGGGACAGAAGTGGCATGTGCTTAAAAAGCTTGGTTTGAAGGACTTGCTGCCGGTAGCACCAGCAGTTGCAGAATATTCAACTGGTTTATCCATGGGGCAAACCGCCGAACAGATGGCAAAAACTCATCATATCAGCCGTGCAGATCAAGATGCACTGGCCCACCGCTCGCACAGCCTGGCAGCGAAAAGCTGGAATGAAGGTAAGCTTGCCGGTGAAGTAATGACAGCTTATGCAGAACCTTTTAAAG
The DNA here is from genome assembly GCF_058068185.1 of Paraglaciecola sp. IT1134. Taxonomy (NCBI): domain Bacteria; kingdom Pseudomonadati; phylum Pseudomonadota; class Gammaproteobacteria; order Alteromonadales; family Alteromonadaceae; genus Paraglaciecola; species Paraglaciecola sp. IT1134. The sequence goes on from NZ_CM176486.1 coordinate 2,070,175, forward strand.
GTGCGCTGGAACAAGACAATAATATCCGCTTCGATTCAAATCTTGCGGGTTACGCTAAGTTACGCCCGGTGTTTGATAAAAAACATGGCACAGTTACTGCCGCTAATGCTACCCCCTTGACGGATGGTGCCTCGGCGATATTGATGATGACCGAAAGTCGCGCGAAAGCCTTGGGTTATCACCCCATAGGTTATATCAAGAGTTATGCATTTTCCGCCGTCGACGTATGGCATGACATGCTAATGGGCCCCTCTTATGCTACGCCAATTGCATTGGAGCGCGCGGGTATGACCTTAAGCGATCTAACTCTGATTGAAATGCATGAAGCATTTGCCGCCCAGACTCTAGCTAATCTTAAAATGTTTGCCAGTGATAAATTCGCTCAAGAAAAACTGGGCCGCAATAAGGCGACAGGTGAAGTGGATATGGATAAATTCAATGTGATGGGCAGTTCGTTGGCTTATGGTCATCCGTTTGCCGCCACAGGCACCCGTATGATCACCCAGATGTTGAATGAACTAAACCGTAGAGGTGGTGGCACAGGTTTATTAACCGCTTGTGCTGCTGGTGGTTTAGCCGCAGCAATGATAGTTGAAACTGAGTAAGGGCTTTAAAATGACTGATAAACAAACCACAGAAGATCTCGCCCACAGCGCATTTACTTTGGCTACCCGGGACGACGGTATAGCCATTTTAAGTATGGATGTGCCAGGTGAGAGCATGAACACGTTAAAGTTAGAGTTTGGTCAGCAGGTCAACGACATGCTGGATAAAATTCAGGCTGATAGCAGTATCAAAGGTGTGGTCATTATTAGCGGTAAAGACAATTCGTTTGTAGCCGGGGCGGACATTAGTATGTTAGCCGCTTGTACCAGCGCCGAAGACGCAGAAAATATAGCTCGAGGAGGCCAGCAGCTATTCCAACGTATCGAAGATATGTCAGTCCCGTTCGTGGCGGCTATTCATGGTCCGGCCTTAGGTGGTGGGTTGGAGTTGGCACTGGCTTGTCATGCTCGAGTTTGCAGTGACGATGACAAAACCCAGCTTGGTTTGCCAGAAGTGCAGCTAGGTTTGTTGCCGGGTAGTGGTGGAACCCAGCGTTTACCAAATCTGATTAGTGTGCAACAAGCTATGAAAATGATGTTAACCGGCTCTTCGGTGCGCGCCAAACAAGCTAAACAATACGGTATTGTTGATGATATGGTGCCTCGCTCCATATTGCTCGAGGTAGCGATAAAGATGGCGAAGCAGCCTAAACCAATACGTCAGCCAGCAAAACTGGATGTGATGGGGAAATTTCTTGAACACACCTCCTTTGGTCGTAAGACCATGTTTAAACAGGCACGCAAACAAACCTTTAGTAAAACCCAGGGGAATTATCCGGCACCTGAGCTGATCATCGATGCGATTGAAACGGGATTAGAAAAAGGCAAAGGTCGTGGCATGGCCGTCGAAGCCAGTCACTTTGGCAAGCTGGTTATGACGCCTGAGTCTAAAGCATTGCGCGGTTTATTTTTTGCCACCAATGAAATGAAAAAAGAAACCGGTGTGGCAGGCGTTAAACCTGCAAAACTTAACAAAATAGGTATTCTCGGTGGCGGTTTGATGGGCGGTGGTATTGCTTTTGTCACGGCAACAAAAGCCGGTCTACCTGCACGGATCAAGGATATTCGCCCCGATGGCATAGCTCATGCGATAAAATATTCCTACGATATCTTGAATAAAAAAGTAAAACGTCGTTTTATGCATAAATCAGAAATGCAGAAACAGTTATTACGTTTAACCGGCTCATTGGATTATGTTGGTTTTAGCGATACCGATGTGGTGATCGAAGCGGTCTTTGAAGATCTATCCCTTAAACAGAAAATGGTGGCGGATGTCGAGGAGCATTGCAACGAACAGACAATTTTTGCATCTAATACATCGTCTATACCTATTGCACAGATCGCCGCCAATGCTAAACGGCCGCAGCAGGTCATTGGCTTGCATTATTTTTCACCTGTTGACAAAATGCCGCTGGCAGAAGTCATTGCCCACGAGACTACCTCTGATCAAACGATTTCAACGACGGTTGAACTGGCCAGAAAACAAGGCAAGACCCCCATAGTGGTTAAAGATGGCGCGGGTTTTTATGTGAACCGCATTCTCGCTCCTTACGTGAATGAATCCGCAGAAATTTTATTGGCTGGCGAGCCTATCGAACACATCGACAAATCTCTGGTGAAATTTGGTTTTCCTGTGGGTCCAATAAAATTGTTGGATGAGGTAGGCATTGATGTCGGTACCAAAATTTCGCCAATTCTCCAGGCGCAATTTGGCGATCGCTTCAAATCAGCTGAAGGTTTCGTCAAAATTTTGACGGACGATCGTAAGGGTAAAAAGAATCAACGAGGATTTTACGACTACACGGGTAAAAAACCCGGTAAAGAGGTGGATGACAGTGTGTATACCTTGCTTAATATTACACCTAACCGTAAGTTGAGTCATGAGCAGATTGCTGAGCGCTGTGTATTGCTTATGTTAAACGAAGCCGCTATGTGTCTGGCTGAGGGTGTGATACGCAACCCCAGAGATGGCGACATAGGTGCCATTTTCGGCATAGGCTTCCCACCTTTCCTAGGTGGTCCATTTCGCTACATGGATACCTTGGGTATCACTCATGTGGTGGAAAGACTTGAATACTATCAGCAACTACTGGGTGAGAAATTCAGCCCGGCGGACAGTTTGAAAACCATGGCCACAGAAAATAGCAATTTCTATTAATTGTTTTAGCTAACGAGTGAACGAAAAAGCCGGGCCCAGCTCGGCTTTTTCATCAAAATGATATTTCAACAACGGTGCGCTGGGGGACTGGGAGCAAGGTGTTTAGTGTAGTACGAGTCTATATTGTTATGTGCAGGCTTTTAAATTTGCCCTATGGGCTAAAAAATGGGCGCTAATGGGACTTATTGCCGGACCTGTTATGTTGCCATTATTCAATGTGCATAAACTCATGGTAGTACGCCGGGCCAGGGGCCTTCACACAAGTTTATTTCAGGCATAAAAAAAGAGAGGCAACCTCTCTTTTTTGACATCTTTCGATGTGAAAATTTTTATTATACGAAGTACTTAGAAACGAACTGACGCCGGTCTCCACAACTGGGTATTGGTAACCGGTGCTTTTACGGCTTCTGGCGCTTGAGCACTCTGAGCTGCATTAGCGGCAACGGGCGTGGCGGTGCTTAATACAAGGGCTACTGCATAGGCTTTCAACATTGAATTATTCCTCTTAATATTTTTATTATTAACGTTGTGCTGACATTATGTTGTCAGTCGAGGATATAAGTGCTTAGACCATGCCAGTTTTGCTTATGAATAAAAATTTAATCGATTGATGTGTTTGATATCTTCTGACCGCTGATGATAAAGCCAGACAACTCCTGTCCAGTTGTGCGCCACCTGGGCCTCTGGAGGCCCTGATAACTCTTTGTTCGTGCGTTAGGCTTCACTACTGCGGATCAAGCGGTTTAATTCGTAGTTCTCTTTTAACAAGCGTTCAAATCGCGCCGAGCTCAAAGGCTTGCTATACAAATAGCCCTGGAGCATTTCACACTCAAAACGACGTAAAATTGACATCTGCTCTTCGTGCTCGACTCCTTCGGCGACCACTTTTAGCCCCAAATTGTGTGCTATGGTTATGATAGCGGCTGTCATGTGCCGGTCTACGCTGCTGGTGGCTATATCGTCAATAAAAGCTTTATCTATTTTTAAGGTATTAAGGGGGAAACGCTTGAGGTAGGCAAGAGAGGAATAGCCTGTACCGAAGTCGTCCAGCGCCAGGTGAATGCCGCGCTCACGCAGCCTGGTCATCATCCGAAGTGCATTTTCCGGGTCCTGCATCAGGGTGCTCTCAGTAATTTCGCATTCCAAATGCAGAGGCGACAAGTCGGCGTTACGTAAAATCTCTTCGATTGTTTCATCCAGATCTGGCAGTTCAAATTGACGTGCCGAAATATTGACGGCAACCCGACCGGAAAACAGCCCTTGGCTTACCCAGCGTTTGGTATCTTCACAGGCTTTGCGCAGCACCACTTCGCCTATTTCCACTACCTGGCCAGTTTGTTCGGCCAGGGGGATAAATTGGGCGGGACTGACTATGCCCTTTTCCGGGTGTTCGAAACGTACCAGGGCTTCCATGCTAACCAGCTTACCAGTGGCGATATCAATTTTGGGTTGATAATAAACGGTAAATAAGTCTTCTTTTAACCCGTGACGGATAAGGTTTTCGATTTGCAGCTGCCGGACAGCATTTTGATTCATTTCGCCACTAAAAAACTGGTACTTGTTGCCACCGGCGTTTTTGGCGAAATACATCGCAGTGTCGGCGTTTTTCAGTAACTCCTGGGGAGAACTACCATCCTCGGGATAAAAGGCGATACCGATACTGGCCCCTAATACAAACTCCTGATTATTGATCAAAAACGGCCTAGCCATATCGTCTAACACAGTTTGCGCGAAATGGGTGACCTGATGCACATCTGTGTGTTTGTCTACCAGGATACTGAACTCATCGCCACCCAGGCGGTAACACGTTGCATTCGTACCGGCAATTTTTTGCAGTCTCTTGGCAATTTGTTTAATTAAAATATCACCAGTTTGGTGCCCTAATGAGTCATTGATTTTTTTAAAATTATCCATATCCAGGCAAATCAGGGAATGCTGGGTGCCACGCCTGACTATATTGTTGTGGCTGGCTTGAAAAAATGAACGATTGGGCAGGTCAGTCAATGGGTCGGTGTTTGCTAACTTAAGCAGTTCTTTTTCGGTACTTTTACGTGACGTGATATCCGAGAATACCCCCACATAATGACCAATCCGCCCGTCTTCATCATTGATGGCATCGATGTTTAGTTCCATTTCGTATTTTTCACCGTTGGCGCGGCGCGATTCGACTTCACCTAACCAATTGCCTTTTTGGCGCAGGGATTTTTTCACTTCTTCAGTAAAGGCCCCAGGGTATTGGTGGAACGTCAAATAACTGGCCAGGGCTTGCTCACGGGTCTCTCCCGTATATTTGCAATAAGCTTTGTTTACGGAAATAAATTTAAAACCCATATCGGCAATAAATACCCCGTCAGATATGGTTTCTATGGAGCGTTTAAAGAGCTTTAACTGCTCTTCGGCTACTTTTAAATGGCTGATGTTTTTTAATGTGCCTGTCATTCGCAGGGGTTGATTGTTGTTATCGCGATTGACGACTTTGCCTCTATCTAATATCCACAACCAGTCACCTTTAAAGGTTCGGGCGCGGTAGGTGACCTCGTAATGTTCACTTTTATCTTGCAGATGTTCGTTTAATGAGTCTTGCACTCGTTTAAGATCATTTTGATGGATATTGGCCTGATAGGCGCTATTGATCCGAATATCATCTTGGGGGAAATCCAGCACACCCCAGGTATTGGATCTAAACACCTGACTTTTATAAATATCCCAATCCCATAATTCGTCGCCGCTACTCCACAGGGTCAATTTCAAGCGTTCTTCACTTTCGGTGATCGCCAAGCGAGATTGGCGCCTGGAGCGATACTGCTTAAACATCAGCAGTAAGATCATTATGGTTAAGCCAACATATAAAATAATGGCATTTCTGTGTAACCAGATAGGCGGCTCGATGTTAATTTTTAGCTGCGCTGATTCTGACCATGGGCCCAGATTGTTTCTGCTTTGCACTAAAAACTTATATTCGCCAAAATTTAAGTTGGTGAAGACGGCTTCACGGGTTCGTTTATCGGCATCCAGCCAGTTGTGCGAGGCACCGATCAGTTTATAACGGTAGGAATAGGCTTTAGGTTCAAGGGCATTTAATTGCCCAAAGGTCAGGCTAATAAAACTGGCGTAATTCGGTAGGGTGATAGAGGTGGTCAAGTGTATGGGTTTGTCTAACGGGCTGCCGATACTATGTACGGAAATTTCTCTATTAAATATACGAAGTTGGCTGATGATCGGTGCTTTAGGTGGTGGCACGGTGTCCTGGTTAAACGGGCCTTGATTGGGCGTGTGGGCTATCAACTCCGGGTCAAATATATGAAAACCCTTTGAACCGCCAAACAAAACCAGGTTGTCATGAGTGATTAATCCCGAGCCTTCGTTAAACTCGTTAAACTCCAACCTTTCTGAGGATATATGCTGGACTACTTTGTTATTGTTCAAAGTGATTTGATCTATCCCACCACCCATAGTCGTGATCCACAAACTGTCCTTACTGTGCACTGCCATCAGAATCTGGTTGCGGGACAAGCCGTTGTTGGCATTTAATTGCAGTTCAACTTCAAAAGTCTTTTTATTGAGCTTTAATAATCCATAATCTACCGAAGCTAACCAAAAACTGTCTTGTGTTTCGATTATAGAACTAAGGTGACTCTTGGCTATTTCACTGTCAGGAATTGGTTCGAAAATTTTCTCCGTTTTTAGATTATAAAGTGACAAGCCGCTATCACTTTTTAGCCAAAGATTGTTTTTGCTGTCTAAAAAAGTCGGCTCGATGCTTTTAAATAATTTTTTGGGTAATGGGGCGGTTTGCAACTCGAAGGTGGTTTCGTCTATCCAGCGCAGGATATTGTCTTTGGATTTTAACCAGATGCGATTACTTGCATACAGCACCTTATCAATAAACGCTCCTTCAAAAATTTTCGTTACCTGGGTCAGTGATGTGCCGGTGTTTTGAGAATAGATATATATTCCGCCGCTACTGGCTATCCATAACCGGTCGTGGCTGTCTATGGTCAAATCCCAAATACTGTGTTCGAAGTCTTGCAAGTAGTGCTCGAATTTATAGTCCTTGCTGTTAAATTTATTCAGGCCGCCGGCTTGGGTCGCTAGCCATATCGCACCTAAACTATCCGCTTTTATCGCCCAAATCACGTTACCTGATAAAGAGTTGGCGTCTTCTGAATCAAAGGTGAAATGTGTGATCCGGGCGTCGATTTGATTGTATCTAAACACCCCATTAGAATGACTGCCCAACCAAATAGAGTCTTTACTGTCTTTATACATTTTTAAAATGTATTTGTTTGCTTTGCGGGTGGGATCGTCATCGGCCAAAACAAAGTTAGATGTCTGGTGCTCGGGGTCTAATATGCTAATACCGGTGGACGAGCCTAACCAGATGTTTCCTTGCAGGTCACGTTCGATACTGCGTATTTCATTACCCGCCAATGCGGGTGTCGTATTAGTGGAATACTGGATTAAGCTGTTGCTCGAGCTATCCCAAGAAAATGCGCCCATCTCAGTAGCAAACCAGTATTGCTCGTTGTATTTTTTTACCTCAAATAAATAATTGGCGGGCAGGGTCAAATTCCACGGATTGGATGTATTGAGGTTATACAAGGTATTAGTTTTATGTTCTAACAGATAAATACCGTGACTATAGCTACCTATCCAGGTTCTTTCCGCTTCGCTTAAAACATATTTTATCTCCGGGGGCATAGGGGCCCCATTTACCTCCAAAATAGTAAAATCATTGTTATGTTCATCGAAGATATACAGGTTCTGCTCGTCAGCGACCAACAGATTATTGTTATGATCCAGGCTCAGGGTACCGATAACGTTGCCAACCAGACGACTATTTTGTTGGTTATAACGAATGAAGTTGTCTTTTTGATCATCGTATCTAGCCAGACCATTTTGGGTGCCTACCCATAATATACCTTTGGCATCCACAAATAATTTGCGGATAAAGTCATGGGGGATGGAGTTACTATCATTAGCATTATGCAGGTAATTAACGAAATTATAGCCATCAAAACGGCTAAGGCCGTTGGCGGTAGCAAACCAGATAAAACCTTGTTTATCCTCAATAATATCCGTTATGGTGTCTTGGGGTAAACCATCGGCTTTGGATAGCTTATCGAACGAAAAAGATTGCACACTGGCTTGACTTGCGCTGCTCACACAAATAGTAGTAGAAATGGTTAATAGGCACCAGAAAACGAGTTTGGAGATTGGGATACGCAAAGCACACCTGTTAGCAGTTTACCTGCTTTATAATTATTAAATTTTTCAGGTGCAATTCCCTAGCGCCTTCTTACCTCAATATGCCTAAAATACGGGGGCATCACAAGTCTTAATCGGCCTAATTTACGCTTAAGGGGGCAAATTCCCGTCAACTGTCTGTTTTTTGTATTGTTCCTCATACCTGGCCCTTGTCATGGGACCCATTGAGCCTGTTTTTTAAACAAATCTACGTTAGCTATCTCTGTGGCGTTTAAGTCGTCTGTGATAACAAAAGCCTCGTCGCTGCATAAAATTAGCTGCCCGAAGTTTGTTTTTGTTGCCATATCACCAATGAATTCCTGCAAATCAGTGAAATTTAATAACGCCAATTCACTCATCATGGTCTGGTCAACTTGGAAGTTTACCTCTTCGGTGCCAATGGCTGACCAAAAGCGTTGGCTTTTCATGCTCAGGTTAGTATCTTTTGCGGTGAGCTGTTTCATGACGCCGTATTTTAAGTCCTGCCAGTCATTTGCATACAAAGTCAGGGTAGCTACAAATTCCCGCATGAAGGTGCGGATCGCTGTAATTAGTTTTTGCGCTGAATATTTGGGTGATTGAATGTAAAGACTTATTCCGGGATGTTGATTGTAGGGAACATAACCACTACCCACTAAATACCCCAATTGCTCTTGGTGACGAGCGTAATTGAAAAAAGCCGGAGCCAAAAGTTGCTCTGTCAATATGCTTAGAATGGTGTTGCGATAAGAAGAACTTGGGGCCTGATAATAGATCACCACCGCTGATTCAGGGTGATCACAGCTTAACTGATGTAATTGAGTCGGAATATTGCAAAGATTCACCACACCTCGGGACAATCGTTTGTTTGCACCGTATCGACTTGCGCAGGTGGTTAAATCGCCAGCAAATCGCTGAGCATCTTGAATCCGCCAGTTTCCATAACTCAATATATCAAGATGGAAACTTTGGAATAAAGCGTCTTTGGTGGTGAGCAACTGGCGCAAATCTGCTTGTTGCATGATTTCAGACATGCTCAATGGTGTATGGTTATGTTGCTGCATCAGTACGGATAAGCGAGTAAAAAGCCGATTGATGGGTTTATTTAATAAATTATTACGTAGACTCTGCCATTGTTGGTGTTTTATTTGCTCGAAGTAAGGCTCGAATGAGTCGACCCCCTCTATCTGCTTGATTAGGTCTGTACACAAACCGAGCTGTTTTGGGCTGAAGCCACTGGTATGCAATGTAAAACCACATTGATGTGAATACAACTGAAAGTGCAGACCAGCAACGTTCGCTTGATAGTATTTTCTGTGTAACGATTCATTGAGCAACGCTATCCATAACTTTTTTAACGTTGCCGTAAACACGCCTTGGGTCGTTGCGGCGCAATCAAACGAGACATAACAATCCCCTCTGGGATGGTTAAATTTAGCATCTTGTCCGTACCAGGCATCGACCTGCTTGGTGCTGGTTATTTTACCGGGAAAAGTGAAGCGACTGTCTACAGGAAACTGTTGATACTCAGTAGTTAAATATGGATTTTCCTGGGGTAAGGCTAATGCGGGAACCGGATGTGGTGTTTCAAGCGCTCGCAATAGTGATGGGGCCAAGGGCGAGATAGAATAAGGGGTGTGATACCATTTTGCTTGGTAATTAGTTTTGACGTCTGGGTGGATCAGTTTCAGGCGCATATTAGTCGCACAAAAATACCCCAGCAATGTTATTACTGTTTGGCTATCCGGTTGATCTAAAATATATTCTCCTGCGATTACATGTTCAGGTGGGTACTGGAACATAGCATTAGCTATTCCGATGGCTTCATCTGTGGATTTTGCGGCGTCGCCATAATTCCATATTAGTTGATTTAGTTTTTGTTTTTCGACAAAGCGCCACTTAAAGGAGTCTTGTTGCCTGATAAGTTGAATAAAATAAAATAGGGCGTTAAGGATAATATTTATATGTGCAGTGCCATTTTTGGTTAATTGCAAATTGATATTGAAATCTCTGAAGTTACTTCCTTCTATGCCTCCTCCTGCACTGAGGTTGGTAGCCAGATTTTGCTGTTTTAAATAAGTAAGCAAACTGCCGCCCCCTTCGTCACCGATTAAGTCGCTAATCAAACCTAGGGGTTTACCCCGATAATAAGACTGCACATTTGGCAGTGCAAATGTGACGATTAAACGTGTGGTATCGGAAAGCGACTGTATATCAATTTTCACTCCCAATTGTTGAGGTAGGTAAAGTGCTGGCAAGTCGGGCAGTGTTGGGCAGCCCCCGGAAGCTAATTCCGCAAAGTGCTGCTCTAGCATTTTGACGCTTGCCTGCAATGGGCGGCTGGTGATGATGCAGATGCAAATATTGCCAGGGAAATACCTGGTCTGATGCATTTTTTTTAACCGGTTTTGCAATTCTTCCAGAGAGTGTTCACCTAAGGTTTGTTTATTACCCACGGAAAACTTGCTAAAGGGATGGTCAGGGTTAGATGTCTCTTTGTGAACCTGGTATAAACGCCGCAGATCATCTTTGACCTTGAGGGAAAACTCAGCATCTATGGCTTCAATTTCTCCTGCGATAGCCTCTTTATTAAATAGCGGCAGAGTCAACATCGCGGCAAAGTGTTCAAGACAATGGGGTAATTGCTGGTCAGATACGCCGAAATAGTAGTTACTGTGTTCACTACCTGTGGTTGCGTTTAGGTCACCCGAATGCAAGCCCAAATAGCCAGAAAACGCATCTGGATTAGGGAACCGCTTATTGCCTTGAAACAACATATGCTCTAACAAGTGACTAAGCCCAAGGCAATCTACGGGATCATTGAAATGGCCGTTACTTATAGTGGCGGCAACGGCAGCATGATCACAGTTATGGTCTTCTACAACCATAGCGCGTAATCCATTTGTTAGTTTGACATATCGATACTGGCGATAATCACTCTTATTTGTTAGCAAAATGTTAAATCTCGCGAGGAATTTACACCCATTTCTAGCATAACGTAAAAAAGTCTCAACTCTCAGATTTTTAACTGTTTTATTTGCTATATTGAGTAATAATTAGTTTGTTTACCGTTTAGTAGTACTTTATGCACGTTATAATCATGCGCCACGGGGATGCAATACCCGTTCATGTTGAAGATAGTCTTCGGGAGTTATCCCCTTTTGGTCACAAACAAGCCCAGGCGGCAGGTCAGTGGCTACATCAAAGGTATCTATCTGAGGGCATAGAAATGTGTCTGGTCAGTCCCTATGTGAGGGCCAAAGAGACATTGGCCGGGGTCACCAGTAAAGTAAAAATTAATCACCAGGTAGTTTCTAGTGACATTACCCCTGATGGCAGTGTTTGGTTAACACATGATTATATTGATGTCTTAATCGCTGATAACAAAATAAACCACTGTTTACTCATTATCAGTCATATGCCATTTGTCAGCTATCTAGTTGATGAGCTAACCGGTTCTGAGCAATCAATGTTTTTTGATACATCCAGCATAGTGACAATTGATTATTGCCAAAAAAAATCTCGAGGAAGCGTACTTGAGATTTATCATCCCCAATAAGCTAAAGTTAATCTTAGGTTTTGACGTTTATAACCGATAACTCTTTTGAGGGGTTATATTCATGTCTGGTAAAAGTTTGCCTGCTTATCTGCAGCAGGCCTTAGAGCATTATGTTTCAAATGCACAACTGACTCACGATGAGGAGCTTCAGGATATACTCGATCGTTTAAAAACCTTAAACGATAAAGTTGAACAGGCCAAAGCCAAAATTCAAAGTAACCGCCAATCTAAGCTTAAGAAATAAACTGCGATGTTAAACGGGACCAGGATAAAGGGTACACCTTTAATTCCTTAGATAACAAACAAAACCTATCACGACAAACCTGGGGAAAGCTAATCTACGCTTACCGGAACAGGAGCTTTATAATACTCAGGCATAATACGTACAGTTTTCACCATATTGTCTTTCATTTCCAGAATTTCAATAGGATATCCCGCCAAACGTAAACTGATATTGGCTTGGGGAATGTCTTCCAAATACTCTAAAATTATACCGTTTAGTGTTTTAGGCCCCTCAGTGGGAAACTGCCAATTCATTTCTTTATTCAATTCGCGCACGTTAGCACTACCATCTACTACCACGCTACCGTCTTGCTGGGTATCGGTTTCTTTGCTGTGATCAGGCAAGATGCTGGTGGTAAAATCACCTATTATCTCCTCCAAAATATCTTCCAGAGTCACCAGTCCCTGAATATCGCCGTACTCATCTACCACTAAACCAATACGCTCCTTTACGGCCTGGAATTTATACATCAAGGTATGCAAAGGCGTGGATTCAGGGGTGAAGTAAATTTCTCGTACAGCACGTAATAGGCTGGATTTGGTAAATTGATCCTTGGATAATAAACGCAAGGCATCCCGTACGTGCACAAAGCCGACTGCATCATCGATGCTGTCCCTGTACAATAACACCCGGGTATGCTGAGAATTGACTAACTGTTTTTGTATGTCTTTCCATTCATGGTTAATGTCAATAGCCACTATTTCCCCGCGCGGCACCATAATGTCTTCAGCGGTAACTTTTTCCAGGTCAAGAATACCTACTAACATATCCTGGTGTTTTTTGGGGATCATGGCACCAGCTTCGTGTACAACGGTGCGTAATTCTTCGCGGCTCAAGCTGTTATCGTCATTGTCAGCTGTACTAATGCGTAATATCGATAGAATAATATTGGTGATCCCATTGACTAAAAACACCAGGGGATAGAGGATTTTTAGCATAGGCAGCAATATGAAAGAAGCAGGAAAAGATACTTTTTCCGGATACAGGGCGGCAATGGTTTTTGGAGTTACTTCTGAAAATATCAGGATAACCAATGTCAGGACTATGGTGGCTATGGCAATGCCCATATCACCATATAGTCGCAATCCAATTACCGTTGCCACAGCCGAGGCTGCAATGTTAACCAGGTTGTTTCCTATGAGGATAAGACCGATGAGCCTGTCTGGGCGTTCTAATAATTTTTGAACCCGCAGCGCACCTTTATTACCTTCATTTCCCAAATGTTTGAGACGATAACGATTTATCGACATCATGCTAGTTTCAGAACTTGAGAAATACGCGGAGAGTAAAACTAAAATGCCAAGTAGAATGAATAAACTACTGGTTGAGATATCGTCCAACTATTTGGATCCCTATATAATGTAGAACGCAGACTTTAAGTGCATTTCGATTATGTTTCAAGCCAACTGAGGCACTATGAGGCTATTGTAGCAAAAATAAAATGCGACAAATCAATTCAATAAGATTTCTTTTACAAAACGGCTACCAAAATAGGCCAGACTTAATAATATTGAACCTAATATAGTTGCAAAAATAATCGGTTTTCCCCGCCAACCAAATTTGAAATGGCCAAACAGTTCTATGCTAAATACGAACCATGCCAAAATGGCTAATACTGTTTTGTGGGCTTGTTCACGAGCAAACATATCTTCCAAAAATAAAAAACCACTGATTAGCGATAGCGTCAGCAGTATGGTACCTACTGTCAGCAGTTTAAATAAAATGTCTTCGACCATCATTAAAGGGGGTAAAGATGAGTGCAATATCGACGCCTGCTTTTCTTTGAGACGCATATTGATATATGACAATTGCAAAGCGTAAAGTAGGGCAATCCCCAGGCAGGCATAGGCAAACAACGCGAGGCCAATATGTAGCATTAATGCGGGTTGAACGCTGACTTGCATGATGTGCGCGTCTGGAATTAATAGATTGAGCAGTACTATTAGCCCGGTAAACCCAAAAACGACCGGTAATAAGATGGTGTTGGTCATGGTAACCGCGGCGAGTAACATGGTTAAGCTGATTAACCATCCCACTAACGAAGCCACGTTAAGCATGCTTAAGTTTTGCCCAGGTAGGACGAAAATATCTTCTTTTAGAACCCATATATGTAGCACTAATGCAATTGCCGCTAAGGCATAGGACAATTTGTTATTTGGGCCCTTATTGTCAAATAGCCGCATTAAAATAACGCCTGCCGCACCGGCGTATAAACAAAAGCATACTAGGGCTAACAACATGATCTAACCTCGAATTCCTTATATATATGGGACGTGTTCACAACTACAGCCTTTATTTTTTTATGCATTATTTACAAAAAAACAGTGCCCTTTGGGGGGCTGAGTATAACCATATTGCTGAGGCATACCTAGTGTTGCATGGTAATTCTGCACGAAACTGGCAAAAGCGACCGCTGATTATCATTCCATTGGTTCTTATCTGCTAGCAAATTAGATATAATTACCCTATCCAGAATTAATATTGCATCGATTCCTATGTTTGAAAATCTCTCCGAACGCCTAGGTAAAACCCTAAAAGACATCAGCGGCCGAGGCCGTTTGTCTGAGGACAACATTAAAGATACGCTGCGCGAAGTACGTATGGCGCTGCTTGAGGCAGATGTTGCCTTGCCTGTGGTTAAAAGTTTTATCGCACAGGTGAAAGAGCGGGCTGTGGGTACAGAAGTATCAAAAAGTCTGAATCCTGGGCAAGTGTTTATCAAAATAGTCCAGACAGAGCTTGAATCTGTCATGGGTCAAGCCAACGAGGGTTTGAATTTAGCTGCTCAGCCACCGGCTGTAGTATTGATGGCTGGTTTACAGGGGGCAGGTAAAACTACCAGCGTAGGTAAATTGGCGTTATTTCTGACCGAACGTGAAAAGAAAAAAGTATTAGTGGTCAGTGCCGATGTATATCGCCCTGCGGCGATTAAACAATTGGAAACATTAGCCAATGATGTTGGGGTGGAATGTTTTCCGTCCAACATAGAACAAAAACCTATCGATATAGTTAACGCCGCTGTCGATTATGCACGTAAGCAATTTTTTGACGTATTACTGGTTGATACCGCGGGTCGATTGCATATTGATGGTGAAATGATGGGGGAAATTCAAGCCCTGCATCACGCCGTTAAGCCCATTGAAACGTTGTTTGTAGTTGATGCTATGACAGGTCAGGATGCAGCAAATACCGCTAAAGCATTCAATGATGCTTTGCCTCTGACGGGTGTGATTTTAACCAAAACTGACGGTGATGCCAGAGGAGGGGCGGCTTTATCTGTACGTCACATCACAGGTAAACCCATCAAGTTTTTAGGTATGGGCGAAAAGTTAGACGCGCTGGAGCCTTTCCATCCTGAACGGGTTGCTTCACGAATTCTCGGAATGGGAGATGTACTTAGTCTCATCGAAGAAGTTGAGCGAAAAGTTGATAAAGACAAAGCGCAAAAACTTGCCAAAAAAGTACAAAAAGGCAAGGGCTTTGATTTGCAAGACTTTAAGGAGCAACTAGAGCAAATGCGTAATATGGGCGGCATGATGTCGATGATGGATAAAATGCCGGGCATGGGTAATATGACGGCGCAAATCAAGGATAAGGCGAACGATAAATCTTTCAACCAAATGGAAGCGATAATTAATTCCATGACAACAGGGGAAAGAGAAAAACCTGAGGTTATTAAAGGTTCGCGTAAACGCCGGATTGCCTTAGGTTCAGGTACCCAAATTCAAGATGTAAACCGCCTGCTAAAGCAATTTACCCAGATGCAAAAAATGATGAAAAAAGTCTCAGGGGGCGGCATGAAAAAAATGATGAGAAGCGTGAAAGGTATGATGCCTCCTGGCGGACCAAAAGGCATGTTTCCTCCTCGTTAATCTGCTCTAAACATTAGGGGCACTTATCGGCCTTGCTAAGTGACATTGATGTTACTCATCAATGTCACGTCAACCTATACAAAACGATAAAGTGTTGCCGGCACGTATAACGCAAATAGCTGTATAGAAACCCTGAAGGGGAGCCTGCTGGGCAGTTCGATAATAATGTTATGGGGCACAAAGTCGTGGTATAAACTTGGGTATTATGATGATTACCCGCTTGAGCAGCATGTTATCTATCCCTGATCCAACTCAGTTAAGGTATTCTCATACCTTAGCGCATTTAGGGCCGAAATTACTTTTTTTCAGTGGTGGCACTGCATTAACCGCTTTTAGTCAGCAACTTAAACGCTTTACCCATAATTCCATACATCTAGTGACTCCCTTTGATTCTGGCGGTAGCTCAGCCAAATTACGTCAGCATTTTTGTATGCCGGCCGTGGGTGATTTACGCAGCCGCTTACTGGCTTTGGCAGATGATAATTTGCCAGATGGCTCCCGTATGGCCCAGTTGTTTGGTTACCGACTGCCCTGGAATGCTTCGCAACATAGCTTGATGGAAGAACTGCTATTTTTACTTAGCGGCCAGCATTCCCTGATCGTTCATATATCTGCACCGTTGCGCACGATAGTGCTAAGTAATCTGTCTGCATTTTATGCCAATATGCCAGCCTCATTTGATTTGCGAGGCGCGAGTATTGGCAATTTGGTTTTGGCTGGAGATTATATTGAACATGATGCTAAGTTGGAATCTTGCATTTCTCGATTTTCCGTCATGGTGCAGGTACTCGGTATAGTGTGGCCCGTAGTTGACGACAATCTGCATGTGGGGGCATTGTTGCAAAATGGGCAAACCGTATTAGGCCAGCATAACCTGACCGGTAAAGAAGTGCCGGAGTTGAGCAGCCCAATAGCCAAGATATTTTTAACTGACGATCTGGCAACTGGCAACGCAGTAGATTGCTACCTGGGTGAGCGTAATAGTAAATTAATAGCAGCTGCCAATCTGATCTGTTATCCACCTGGCAGTTTTTACTCTAGCTTGTTGGTGAATTTGCTTCCAATAGGCGTGGGCAGCGCCATCGCTAAAAATAACGCACCCAAGGTGTATGTACCCAATCTGGGTCATGATCCCGAACAACTCGGTATGTCACTTACTGAATTAGTGAAAACCTTGCTCGCACACTTAATGCGAGACGATAACAGCCAAGTTGCAGCCAACCAGGTGCTGAATTACCTATTGATTGACAGCAAAAATGGGGGGTATTCTGGGCAGGTGCCCTTTGATTACCTACAAGAGTTGGGCATAGACGTCATCGATAGGCCGTTAGTATCCCTTAGTAGCGCGCCTTATTATGACAATCAGTTATTGGTTGAAACACTGATGTCATTACCATCACATCAAGCAGTTCGATAACGACAGGCACAGCAGGGACAGTTTCGCTACCTGATGTATGCAAATCATACGTTATGCTAATTGAGGATCTAATGCATTGTTTTTTCAAAACCAGGCGCTTTAACCTTAGAGCCTTGAGCCATTGCGACTTGAGGGCATTTGCTGACTACAGGGCAATACCATCAATTGCCAAATTTCAAAGCTGGACAGATTACTGTTACTCCCAAGCCGTTAACCTATTGGCGGGTATGGATTACGCTAGTTTTGGTACCCCGGGGAATTGGTATCAATTGGCTATTGCAGATATTCATGACTCGACTATCTTGTATGGTGATCTGGCCTTACATTTTATCGATGAATACCAAGTTGAACTGGGCTTTACTGTGGCACCAGAATTTCAAGCTCAGGGTGTGGCCTACGAGGCACTTCGAGGAGCGCTGGATTATCTGTTTGATAGTTTACATAAACACAGAGTTATTGCCATTACTGACAGTTGCAACTTACCCGCAACTAAGCTGTTGGAAAAAACGGGTTTTAGACGAGAAGCTCATTTCCGCCAGAACATACTATTTAAAGGGCAGTGGAAAGATGAGTATCTATATGCCCTATTAAAACAAGAATATTCTCATCAGGTGGCTAATAGCTAATAGGCCATGGGAGGATTAGTGTTTTTGGGCTTTAAACCCGGCGACAAAAAAATCCACTGTCGCTTTGACTTCAGGCACCCTGTAGCGCTGCTTTTGATAAAGTAAATACACACCAAAATCGGCAACCCTGCGAGACAAAGAAGAAGGAGGCCCAGAAAGGGGCAGGGCAGCTTAGGTAAAGCTGCCCGTTTCGACCACTTTATTGAAATAACGAAGTGCACGACGCTGATCCAAGTTTATTCCTAAATCGTAAAATCAGTGATTAGTTAGATTCTGATACTATTGTCTAAAAGACAATAAAGTTTGGTCTTTTGGGTTATATATCCTCGCACTATATTATAGTAATAATAGCGTCACCATTTATCTCACAGGGTAGTGGGATCCCGAGCCCTGTGTATTGTTTTCTATGAACAAGGAGAAAACCACCATGAGTACTTATACCGCGATTACACTTGCCCAGCGCCCTGAACCAGGTCCAATAGGCCGCGAAACCTTCAAAGTTATACAAAAGGTTGTGCCTAATGCAGGCCCAGGTGAAATATTGGTATTGCAAACTTATATGTCACTTGATCCGGCAATGATTGGCTGGATGAGTGCGGATACTAAAAGTTATATTCCCCCCGTCGAAGTCGGCGCTGTGATGCGTTCGTCAGGTTTGGGAGAGGTCATTGAAAGTAACCATCCTGATTTCGCCATAGGCGACCGGGTGATGGGCATGATGGGCTGGACCGAGTATTTTGTCAGCACCGGCCAGGGTTTGAACAAGGTGCCTGCAGGTATAGACGAAGAACAAGCCTTATCAGTATTCGCTTTGCCTGGTTTGACGGCCACCCAAGGGCTTTTCAATGTGGCTAAACCAAAATCCGGTGAAACTATCGTTGTCAGTGGTGCTGCCGGATCGGTAGGCTCGATCGTGGGGCAATTGGCTAAAGCCGATGGCTTGCATGTCATTGGTGTGGCTGGCGGCGCTGAGAAGTGTCAGTGGATAGTGGACGAGCTCGGTTTCGATGGCGCTATCAACTATAGAACCGATGATATAGGGGCTAAATTAGGCGAGCTGGCACCCAACGGAGTGGATATCTTTTTTGAAAACACAGGCGGCCCTATTCAGCTGCATATTTTTGAGCATATGAATGCCCACGGCCGGATAGCGGTTTGTGGCATGATCGCCGATTATGCTACTTCCACCCCTAGCGCCGGACCAAACTGGATCCCCATCATTAAAAAGCGGTTAATGATCCAAGGTTTTACTATGCCAGATCATTTCGCCAAGGTGCCTGACTTACTGGCTAAACTGACGCCTTATGTGATGCAAGGAAAAATCAAACACAGAGCTCATGTCTTAGAAGGAATAGAGTCCGCCGTTGATGGTCTGAACATGTTATTGACCGGTGCCAATAAAGGTAAGTTGATGGTTAAGCTGTGATTGTATGGTCGTAGTGAATATTTAATAACGGGTTCGTCTTATGATGAACCCGTTTCGTCGCTGATTAAGTAAACCAGTCGTCACGTTTCAGCTTTTCGCAGAACCAGTCAATGGCTTTACCGGTTTTGCCTTTTTCCCAAGCAAAATAGACCGGAATGGGTGGGCGTGGCATAGCAGTGGATTTGGCCACAAGTGCGCCGCTATGCAGGTGAGGTAGAGCCAAATGTAGGGGCAGAAAGCCTACACCCAAGCCTTGCAACTGGGCTTGCACTTTACTGTGCATGCTGCTGACTCGAATTTGTTGTTTGCTGTCAAACAGCCCACTTGATCGCCCAGGCAAGGTACGAGAGCTGTCAGCTACCACAATATAGGGATATTGACGAATGTGTTGGTTTTCAATAAGACCCACAAATTCGGCTAAAGGGTGAGCGGCACTAACGGCAAATACAAACTCTACTGTGCCCATTTGTTGGAGCTGAAACTGGCCTTTGGGTAATTCTCCTGTTAGTCCCAGAGCGATATCCGCACGTTTGGTGTGGAGTGCATCCCACCCTCCACCAAGTGCTTCTTCTATGACCTGTATCTCGACGTGTTTATCCAGCTGGCAAAACTGCCCGAGAATGTCGAACAACGGGCCATCGGGCACAATGGTATCTTTGGCAATAACAAGCGTAGACTCCCAACCCGATTCTAACTGTTTGACCCGCTCTTCAAGGTTGCTCGCCGCCAGCAGTATTTCCCTACCTTCTTGCAATACCAGATTCCCACCCGGGGTCAAAGTGGCGCGCTGTCCTTTACGATCGAACAGTGATACCCCGAGATCGGCTTCGAGTTTTTGAACGGTATAGGTCAACGCCGAGGGTACTTTAAATAACGCATCTGCAGCTGCGGCAAAACTGCCCTTAGCATCAATCGCTTCTAACACCCTAAGTGCATCCAGCGTCACTGCGTGGCGCATAAATCCTCCAGTAAATTAACAATAAAACAGCACCTTAGCCAAGGCGGTGTTTTAGCTTGTATCACGTAAGTTGTGTATTGATATTAAGGTAAATCAAATATTAATGCAGTGGCGGCGTTTTCTGTGTCTTCGTTACTCATTGTGAAACTATCAAGTTGACTGATTTTGGCTCCGTCACCTTGAAGTAATTGTTGTTGGTTAATACTCAGCTCACCGGCGACTTGATGTACATAGCTGTTGCGAGCACTGTCAGTCTTAACCTTTACGCTGGTTCCTGGTGCCAGAATTACTTGGCTAACGGTTGCGTCCTGTCTGATCTTCAGGGTACCATTTTTCCCCGTGGGGGTAATGATAGGGGTCAACCCTTGAGCCTGGCCAAAGTCCTTCTGTTGGTAGCCTGGTATTCCTCCTTCGCTGTCTGGCACAATCCAAATTTGCAAAAAAGTCAGTATTTCTGTATCAGACGCATTGTACTCACTGTGCGTTACACCTGTGCCTGCGGACATCAACTGAAATTCACCTTTTGGTAACAGTTTGACGTTACCCATGCTGTCCTTGTGGGCAATCTCGCCCTGAGTGACAAAGCTAATGATTTCCATATCTCGGTGACCGTGGGTTCCAAAACCAGCCCCTGGTTCAACTTTGTCGTCGTTAATCACCCGCAATGCTGAATGACCCATGTGTTTTGGATCGTGGTACGAGCCAAATGAAAACGTGTGTTTGCTGTCGAGCCAGCCAAAATTTGCGCTGCCACGAGCGCTTGCTAAGCGGATATCAATCATCTTATTTCTCCTGATTAATGTGGACGTTATTTAGACAAAAGCGCAGCGATCCGAGAATCAAAGGCGAGCTTACCCGCACCCGAGAATACCAGTGATACACAAATGGTCAGCAACGCTAAGGCGAATTCATAACCGTTATTTGCCATAAATAACCCGTTGGCAACATGCACACTGAAAATGGCGACTAACATAGTGACTGCCAACACTGCAGCTGCTGGACGGGTAAACAGTCCAATCAGAAGGGCTATTCCGCCAAAAAACTCAGCGCTTCCCGCCAGTAATGCTAATACATAACCTGGCTCTAGGCCGATAGAAGCCATCCACTGTCCTGTTCCTTCTAGGCCGTAACCTCCAAACAAACCAAACAGTTTCTGTGCACCATGAGCAATAAATATAATGCCAACAGGGATCCTTAAAGATAGCGCAGCGAACCCGCCTTGTGATCTAAACAGACTTTGCAAATGAGTGTTTTTCATGATTTTTCCTCAATATTTTTGATGTGTATCAAGCGCACTGCGCTTTGTTTCTTTTTCCAGCGCTTTGCTGTTGGATTAAATGTAGATGTTTCAGAACGAATAGAAAATCGGAACGTTTTGAGTTTTGGGTTCAAAAAATTTGAATGTTTAGATCTGAAGCGGAAACGGTACCGGGCGAGGCAGAAACCACATCCAATTTTAAGGAGAAAAGAAGTCGTTTCTAAATAAGGGGTTTTAACAATGCCAGTTTCACAAAAATAGCCCAATAGTCGCGACCATTGGGCTAGAGGTAAGTCATGTCCCTGCTTATTTTAGGCAGCCAGCGATTATTATTCTCCAAATGCTCCAGCGGCGCCGGGAAAGACAATGGGGCTTTCGAAGCCATCTTTACTGACGCTTGCGACACCAAAAAAATAATTGTCGATAACGATATTTTCCAGGGTAAATTGCGTGACATCGCCGACGTAACGGCTAAATTGCCATTGAGGGGCGTCGGTATAGCGCCAATAGATTTTGTAGCCTTTGAGCTGCGGGTTTTGTTGTGGGTCACCCGCCGCCCAAGACAAAGTGGTACGGGGTTGAACTGCACCCGCTATCGTCACTTTTGCCGGTGGATTTGGGGCCCAGGCCATACCAGCAAGTGATACCGCATTGAGGGCTGTTAGTTTGGCAGCATAGGCAAAGTTCACACCTTCTATGGTATCCCCATATTCGATGCCATTTTCACTACGTATATCTTGGTGTTGACGATTATAGTTCTCGTTAGTTTCCATGATACGCACACTTGGGTAGCCCAAATCGTTAAAGGGTTTATGGTGTCCACCCCGACCAAACCTGTCCAGACGATAAATAACCATAGTATCCAGGTTCTTTATGTAGCGGTCCGCCATCCAATCTATGTACCTGGCTAGATTGCGACTGGGTGAGTCGACCTCACCTCCGGTGAAGCGGCGAGCTTTAGCTTCTTCAGGTGTTTCAGTGTGCCTTGTACCTTCGGCAAATATACGGGCAGTGGTATTGTTAATCACACCGTTTACGCCTTCGATATTGCCTATCATATCGTTATTGAGTACAGCTTTGATGCGCCAGCCTTGCTGCTGTGCAATTTGGGCTAATATTTTACCGCCAAACAAGCCTTGTTCTTCACCGGCAAGGGCGGCGTAAACAATGCTGCCTTGGAATTCATATTGACTTAACACCCTTGCCGCTTCTAATGTTCCCGCGATCCCGGACGCGTTATCGTTTGCCCCAGGAGATATCGATGTGGCGTTCATTACATCTGACACGCGCGAATCTATGTCTCCTGACATCATCACATAACGATGCGGATCGGTGGACCCGTGTTGAATGGCGATAACGCTAATCACCTCCGTGGGATTGGGAATCCGTTTTTCGCCGCTTACTGTCTCGCTTTGAAAATAAACCTCTAAGCAGCCTCCACAATTTTTGCTGATTTGTTCAAATTCACTTTTTATCCAGCGTCTGGCCGCACCTATCCCTTTCATATCAGATTGGGCAGCAGACAGGGTGTGGCGCGTACCAAAACTGACGAGTTTACGTATATCACGTTCGATATTTTGCGCAGACACCTTAGCGGCTATTTCATGCAGATTTTGCTGATCAACATAGGTTGGGGCAGCTTGTCCGTAGCCAGTGCTTGGTACTGTTAAAAATGCTGCACCGAATAATGCTAGGGCAGTAGCTGACAAAACTTGTTTCATATGAACCTCTAATACTTATGCTTGAAAAGATATCCCGATAGAGATACTAACCTGATTTACCCTCAGGAGCATGTTTGTGATTACGTTCTTGGGTATACACTTTTACGTATCACCGATACAGAGGATCATAGCTGCCCCACCGGACATCGTGGGTAATTTAACGGCGAAAATGACCGGTGGGATATTTCACATTGATATTGCTCCGGCATATTTGACCTCGTCTAATGGATAATTACTCAGGCTGATTTTTTAATTGATTGGGGTCAATTGCTGCGCATATTTGCTGTATCCGAAACATAAAATACTTACTTTGACGTATTTTCCACAGGTCATATTTTTTACTTTGTTTCTATTAACCTTTAGTCTGAATTAACGGGTGACAGCTATCTTTTGACTATGAGATTCGCTATATTCGTGTAAATATACCTCCCCTTTTAAACAACATACATTTTGGTTTGACCTGAAAAGTCGTTGATTTGTAATCCGTTTTTCAATTAAAGTGCGGGCTAGCCAAGTGCTAAACAGGTGAAATTAATATTGTTCAGTGCGAGTAGTTGTTTGAAAGCGGATCAGGAGTTAACAATATTTTGAAGCGGTATGTTGAAACGCATTTTACAAAAAGTTGTTGTGTTGTAAACAGATCCGCTTTTCTTTTTTGTTTGTTTTTGTTCTCTTCAGTTCATGTACACGCCAATCCACAAATTAGCGAACCGATTTTTGCTCAGCTATCGACTGAGCAGGGATTGTCTCAGGATACAGTGAACGCTATTTTGCTCGACCAAGATGGTTTTTTATGGCTAGGTACAGATGCCGGTCTTAATCGTTATGACGGTTATCAAGTTGTTAATATAGCGGGTCCAGACAAGCAACTCTTGGACCAACCAATCCAATATTTATATCAAGACTCATCCGGCTGGTTATGGATCAGTACCTTAAATCTTGGGGTTTTCAAGATGGATTTGAAGACTGGTAAACTTGAATTGATATTGGCCATTGCGTCGCAAAATCAGCTTGAGTGGCTGCAATATGCCAGCTCTATTAGTCAAGACTCTAATGACTTTTTATGGTTCGCCATGGACCAAAGTGTTGTGCGTTATACAATGCAAACTGGAGAAATAACTGAAGTATATGCACTCACTCCTGAGGCATTAGATAACGGACAAAGTATCCGATGGGTGTGGGGAAGCAAAGACATCGTTATTATCGCCACCTCCCATGGTTTATTGGGGCTGGATCTGGCCAGCCAAAAAATAACTCAGATTGATTATTTACAAAGCTACGCATCCAAACAAGACCGTCTCAATGCAAAAGTGCTGTATCTGGACGAGTTGGACACTTTTTGGGTCGGCACAGTAGAAGGTTTGTACAGTCTACCTTACAAGGCGCTTAAAGCTTTTATTCAAGGTACTGGACCGTTACCTGGATCCTCTGTGAGGGTAGAGCTGCGCAACATTTGGCGTATTTTGCCCTACTCAGATCAGCAGTTATATCTGGCAACCGATCAGGGGCTATTTAGTTATGCAGTCGTTGATAGCAAGCTGACACATATATTCAGGCCAACTGATAGTCGTGATTCGTTATCAAAAGACGGAATCTATAATCTGGCGTTTGATGCAAATAGTAACCTGTGGGTGGGTACACGCTCTGACGGTGCCATTTATTGGTCTGCCAGTTCGACCTTATTTCAAAACGTGTTCAATATCCGTGGGGGACGGGAACATAAAATCCTCAGTGACAATAATGTCTGGAGTACCTACCAGCAAGACCAACAAACCCTGTGGATAGGCACGGATAATGGCTTGAATGTCTATAATTTACAAAATGGTAAGAGTCGCAGTTACTTAGTTTCTGTGGACGATAAAGCCCAATATTCCTCTGCGACCATTAATCAAATATTGCCCGCTAGTGACAGTTGCTTATGGCTTGTTACGGGAGACGGTTTACGCAGATTCAATACACACAAAGGCGTAAGTATGCCCCTTAAGGTGACTCACGATAATGAGCGTGAAATACTATCCCATCCTATGTGGGGTGCTGACGTGGACGAGAGCGGCGATGTGTGGTTTATGTCAGGAACTGGATTTTACCGCTACTCCTGGGACGCTCAAAGGGTCACTAAAATAGCGCAACTCAGTAAGCTGATGCCTATGACTAAAGCCCAGGCTTTCCTCGGTCATCGCGCTGGCCAGCCCAATCAAATGATAGTCAGTTTAATTGGTGGCTTATATCAGTGGGACACCAAAATCAAGGTGTTAACGGCTATCCACCAACTAACCGAAGAGCAACATCACAATAGTGTGTCACCGGATAGCTGGCTTATCGATAACAACAATATCATGTGGATCAGTTACCCTGGCTACGGTCTGGTAGGACTGGACAGTGATAGTTTTGAACAGAAATTTTTTTACAACAATGACAATTTATTGCCCTCGAATACTATCTATAGTCTGCAAAAAGATAGTATGGGTAGTATTTGGATGAGTTCCCATAATGGGTTGTTGAAATTTGACCCGAGCCATCATGTGCTTCAGCGTTTTAGTCACGCTCAAGGTGTGGGCAATGACGAGTTCAATCAAGGCGCGAGCCAAATGCTGCAAGACGGGCGTTTAGTTTACGGTTCCCCCAAAGGTTTTACCCTTTTTCACCCTGACGAGCTCCAGCAAAAACAGCCGGTAACCCGGGTACCTAAGATAACGGGAATAACCTTATCTACAAAAAAACTCAATTTACCGCCAAAAAATTTGTCCGGTGAAAAAATCATTCTTGAACATGACGATTTGAGCCTCACCCTGTTTTTTTCTACCCTGGGATATGAAGATCAGTCCAGCACTAGATACCACTATCGCTTAAGTGGAGCTGCCAACTTAGATTATCCGCTTACGACTCAGGCCAATGTTAACTTCCCCAAATTATCCCCAGGGCAATATTTATTCGAAGTCAGTGCACTTGATGCTGCTTTGGGCAAAGAAAGTAAACCAGCAAGTATTACCATTATTGTGCATTATGCCCCCTGGTCGTCGCCTTTGGCTTACAGCCTGTACGGGGGCTTGGCGTTTTTGGTGATATTTTTGCTTTGGCGAAATCGCCAAGCAGAAGGGGGACGTCTGCGTGAGGCCCACAAAGAAGTGCTTAAAAGTAAAGAGCGATTATCGTTGGCTCTTAACGCGAGCAATAGCAATGTGTGGGAGTGGCAAGCCAGTAATAATTTGATTTTTTCACCGCGTATCAGCACAGAGCTTGAATATTTAGAGCTACCAGACACAGTTAACCTTGAGCAGCATATTGCTTTGATCCATAAGCAGGATAGGGGGTTTTATGAATCTAGCTGGCAACGGTTTTTAGAAAATCGTGAAACCTTGTTAGACGTTACCTACAGAATGCGGGCTAAGAATACTAGCTGGTTGTGGTTTCGCGATGTAGGCAGTTTCGTTGACAATACCAGCAATACCAGCAATACCAGCAATACCAGCAATACCCTGACCGTAGCGGGCACCTATACCAATGTCACCGAAACGATTGCAGAGCGCGAAAAATTGCGTCTGTTTGGTGAGGCCTATAAACATGCCAGGGATTGGGTATTAGTGTGTAACAGTCGACGAATACCTTTGGCGGCAAATAAGGCATTTTGTGATGCATTTGGCATAGTCGACGAGATTAATCTGAGGACTCAGCTAAACAAGCTCTATCGCAAGCAGCCAGAGGGTAACCTGAAGTTCTGGGGGATATTATCCACCCTAACAGCCAATGAAGACTGGCGAGGGGAAGACAAAATATTGGCTAAAGGTCAACGACTTTGTGAAGTGTTAGTGTACATCAAGGCAGTTGCCAGCCTACATGATGCAAACAAAATTGACTCATATCTGGTGATCCTCTCTGATATCAGTGTTCAAAAAGAGGCTCAAAAAGAATTAGTCAAATTGGCGAATTTCGATAACTTGACTGGACTGCCTAATCGCACTTTACTGCTTGACCGTATAAATCATGCTATTGACCACGCGGTTCGCAACCATACTACTATCGCGTTATTTTTTATCGATTTAGATAAATTCAAACAAGTTAACGACAGTTTGGGGCATAAAGCTGGGGATACGCTTTTACAGGAAATATCCAAACGTTTGTTAAATTTACTCAGGAAAGACGATACGGTTGCACGTCTGGGTGGTGATGAGTTCGTGGTCATGGTTGAAAATGTGCAAGATGTCGATAAGCTTTGTAGCTTGGCTAATGAAATTATTCGTGTCATTGACGCGCCAGTCCAATTAGATAATCAATCTGTTGGAGTATCTTCGAGTATTGGTATCGCATTGTTTCCTGGGGATGCGACTAACTCCCAAGAATTACTGGAAAATGCCGATGTCGCCATGTACCACGCCAAAGAACTGGGGCGGAGCAATTTCCAATATTTCACCTCTCACATGAATATATTGGCCCAACAACGCCTGGCCCTTGAAAGTGACTTAAAAGAAGCCCATCAAAACAATCAGCTGTGTAATCATTATCAACCTATTGTCAGTTTTAGTAGCGGCAAGGTCATTGGCTTTGAGTTATTGATGCGCTGGTTTACCCCTACGGGCAAGGTTTCACCCGCAAGATTTATTCCCGTTGCCGAAGAGCTTGGACTGATTGAAAAAATGACCCAAGACGCTATGAACCGAGCGTTACCCATGCTTAAACGTTGGCAGAAAATTGGTTTTAGCGGTTATCTCTCCATAAACCTTTCTGCCAGACATTTTGAGCGGCATAGCTCTATCGATAACATCATTACATTTTTAGCGGATAATCAGTTGCCAGTCACCTCAATTCACTTTGAAATCACCGAGAGTGCATTGATGAAAGATTATGAAAAAGCATTGGCTTACATGCAACAACTCAGAACTCGGGGCTTCATTATCGCCCTTGACGATTTTGGTACCGGCTATTCTTCATTAAAATATTTAAAAGAATTTCCCATTCAGTTTATCAAAGTGGATAAAAGTTTCGTCGACGGCATTGGCGTTAATAAAAATAATGAAGCACTTATTGTGACCACCTTGCGCATGGCGGAGAGTTTGCAGATGAATTGTGTGGCAGAAGGGATTGAAACTGCTGAGCAAATAACCTTTTTTAAACAGCACGGATGTGACTTGTTGCAAGGCTATTATTTCTCTATACCTGTTCCGCTGGACGACACCTATGCATTACTCGAGAAAACCTGGGACATCTGATTTATCGTCTCTCAGGTTTAGTTGGTTTGGGTCAGTTATTGTGAGTGTGGGTAACGCCTGATCACTTGAGTTTGTATATCCTGGTTACCAAAGTTTAACGAAACTTCGCGCTCCAATATAATATTTCCTTGTACGGATGAGCTGGCATCTACGTTTAACACCGGCACACCCCGATCCCATTTCCATGAATCTTGGTCTTGTTGGTGAAATACGAGATCCCCTCGTATCAAGCTGTTATTTGATAGGGATATATTGCCATTTTGCGTTTCTACATCTCCACCCACAGTTACGTTATCGAGTAAGATATCCCCATTTATGGTTTCGATGTTTTGGGCGATGTTTGAGTCAAATTTAAGGTTCACGTTGCCGTTAACTGTGCGTACATCTTGGCTAACGTGCAGATTATCTCCCGCTTCAATATTACCATTGACAGTTTGCAGGGAATCGACCGATACAAACTCACCCGCTACTATATTTCCGTTAACTGAATCGACGTTTTGCGCTTGGACATAATCATTAAGCGCTACCCCACCATTAACCGATGATACATCTCTGACTGTTTTTCCCTCAGATACCTCAAGCTGGCCAAAAATACTGCTAACATTTCCTTCTCGCTCGGCGCCGCCGACCTGGATAACGCAGCCGGAACTGCCAATAATGCACAAGCTGATGAAAGTTGAAAGGGTGAATTTGTTAGACATGTAAACCTCTGGTGTGTTTTTTAGTTATATGAATAGTTCAACAGCACTTGTTATGCCACATAGGTAACTATATGAATTTATAGTGTTTATTTTTTTGTATACAGCAAGGCGATGTACAATCTGAACACGCAGTAGGGGAATTCGTTAAAATTTAGTCAATATCACAAAAGGGTTGTCGAATGTTTGCATGAAGTAACAAGACGCACGCTAAACACTTGGTTTAGTATCGAACGACAAACAAAGGCGTTTAGATGTTCCAAGCTGTACAGCCGGGAAAACTGTTGCGGTTCATTATTTTGTTGCATACTAACTAAATGATTGTAAGTGGTTTTTAATGAATAGAGCTTCCCGCATGTTATCCACACAGCAGCAACAACGTTTTAAAAATCAGGGGTATGTTGTATTTGATCAACTCTTTACGCATGCAGAAATGCAAGTACTGCAGCTTGAAGCTGGCAAAATAGTCGAATCATTCGATCAGCAATCGAGCCGGTCTATCTTCTCAACCGTGGATCAGAGCAAGAGCCGTGATGACTATTTTTTAAACTCAGGGGATAAAGTTCGCTGCTTCTTCGAAGAAGAGGCTTTTGATAGCCACGGTCAACTCAATCAAGCCAAATCTCTAAGCATTAATAAAATAGGCCATGCTTTACACAACTTAAATCCGGTATTTAAGGCTTTTAGTCGTGATCCGCGAATTGCGGCAATTGCTCGTGACCTCGGGGTAGTTGAACCGCAAATTCGCCAATCTATGTATATTTTCAAGCAGCCCAAAATCGGTGGGGTGATCCGTTGGCATCAGGATGCTAGCTATTTTTACAGTCAGCCGCTATCGGTAATTACCTATTGGTTGGCGGTGGAAGATGCCACATTGCAAAACGGCTGTTTGCAAGTTAAGGCGGATGGCAGTGATACTCCGTTGCGAGAGCAATTTATTCGTTATGCTGATGATCGAACTGAACTTAAGGTATTAGATACCACCCCTTGGCCAAAAGATGATGAGGCCAAACCGTTAGAGGTCAAGCGCGGTACCTTAGTGGTATTTGATGGTTTGTTACCCCACTTCAGTGCGCCTAATCGCTCGCAAAAATCCCGGCATGCCTTTACCTTACATATCACCTGCGGCTGCAGTAAATATGACCCTGGCAATTGGTTACAGGCCGCGCCGAGCAACTTAGGTTAATCTCTATATAAGGTTTTTATCAGATGGAAACCAAATTGGGTTTTTATTGGCCCATGCACGACTAACGTATCTTGTTTAAACACCACATTATCAAAGGCTTTGACCATAGTGCCAGGACGAAACTCGCCTAAGTCACCGCCCTTTTTGCCTGATGGGCATAGGGAGTGTTTTTTTGCCAATTGATGAAAATCCCCACCTTTATCCAGTAGCGCCTTGATTTTATCCGCTTCTGGTCGAGTTTTAACTAAGATGTGACAGGCACTGGCTTTCATATTTATTACCTTATTTATAATAGTACGCGTTTGCCGCTAGCGGCAGATGCAAAGATGGCCTGTACGACATGAACGTCTCGTAAACCTTCACTGCCCGGCACCAGTAACCGGCCCTGACCCAGCACTGCTAGGGCATCATCATCCATTTGCAGTGCCTGTTGCATACCCTTGATGGCAGGAAAAGATTGACCATCGCTAGTATACCCTGTTACCCCAGAATATTCTGACATGGGTTGCAGTTTGTACCAGTCGTTTTCACATTCCATTTTAAGTTGGCTGAATGACTTGACCACACTGGTTGCACACTGGGCGATGACTCCCGTGGGAAATTCCAGGGTGAAATAGGTGCTTTCATCCACTTCTTTAAATATGTGCGGGTGGGATTTTTCATGTCTGGCGGTGACCGCTAGGGGCTCTAGCCCCACCATAAAGCGCGCCCCATTTAACGGATAAACACCCATATCGTACATGGCACCGCCGCCCATGGCTTTTTGCATGCGCCAATTGTCAGCGGGCAGTCCATTGCCACCATAACCGGCTTGAGCAATGATATTGGTGAGTGGTCCATAGGGGAGGCTGTTTTTATAAGCCATAAAACGCCGGGTATTAGGTTCGTGCTGCATGCGATAGCCAATACTTAGCTGCACTTTGTTGCGCTTACAAACATCGATTATTTTCTGACATTGTTGTGTGGTCATGGCCATGGGTTTTTCGCACCATACATGTTTGCCTGCGTTTGCGGCTATCTCACAATATTTAAGGTGTAAGGCCGTAGGCACAACCACATAAATCACATCAATATCCGGGTTATTGGCTATTTGATGCATGGTGTCGTAGGAATAGATATTTTTGTCCGCTATGGCATAACGTTGTTGCCACAGGGGGAGTTTGTCAGGGCTGCCGGTCACTAACCCTCTTAACTGACAGTGCTTGGTCATTTCTAAGGCCGGCGCCAGTAGCCCGCGGCTGTAATTTCCAAGACCAACTAAGGCCACCCCTACTTTTTTCGCAGATTGACCTTGTGTCGTGAGCGGCCAACCAGCCGTTGCTGAGAAGGCTAGACCTGCTCCGGCCAGTTGCAGAAAGTCTCGGCGTGACAAATGTGTGATGGTTAACTTGCCCATAGTGAACTCGAAACGTCAATTAATTGATAACCATAGGTTTAGCAGAATAAAGCTATCCACATCATAACTAATACGCATAACGGTGGAATGTTTTCTATCGGTTATTTATCCTCAATACTGTATTATTTAACCTACAGTAGGGCGGATAAAACTGCCTGAAATCCTAATGATGGTTTTGTGACAAGTGAGGCAAGGTGTTCGAATTAACTAACATAAGTTTAAAAGATAAAGTGTCAGCTGCTGAATGGCAAACCCGAGTCGACTTGGCCGCTTGTTATCGTTTGGTTGCTAATTTAGGCTGGGGGGATTTAATTTACACCCATCTCTCGGCGCGGGTGCCGGATACGGATGAGTATCTGGTTAATGCTTTTGGTTTGACTTTCGAAGAAGTAACGGCATCTAACCTAATCAGAGTCGATCTGGCCGGTAACGTACTTGACGGCTCGCCTTATAGTATTAACCCAGCAGGTTTCACTATCCATAGTGCTGTTCATCAAGTACGCCATGACGCCCAGTGTGTTATCCATCTGCACACTAAAGCAACTATCAGCGTCGCTAGCTTAGCGGGGGGATTACAGCCATGGAGTCAGTATGCAATGTTTTCGCTGTCGTCGTTAAGTTATCATGGTTATGAAGGGCTGGCGGTAAACGCCGATGAGAAACAGCGTTTACAAGACGACCTGGGCCAAAATAATCATATGTTACTACACAATCATGGCGGTTTAACTGTTGGTCCAAGTGTAGGTGATGCCTTTATGCGTTTTTATGATTTACAACGGGCCTGCGAAATTCAAATAGAATTATTGCAAACCACAAAGCCAATCATTGAAATTCCTCAGACTATTGTAGAAGGTATTTATGCCCAGGCTAACGTCGTGCACAGCGGCCAAAGCGGCGGCCAAAAAGCCTGGCCGGCTATGTTACGCAAAGCCTATAAACTTGATCCAAGCTTTTGCCAATAGAGACAGCACTATAGCATTTACCGATATAACTCTTATTCAGGAAACCTAAAAATGAAAATTACCCGCGTCGAAATTTTTGATATCGATTGCCCGAAACGCCCAGCATGGAACCCGGTATTTGTGCGCATTTATACCGATGAAGGTATCACGGGTGTCGGTGAAGCCGGTTTAGCTTACGATCTCGGTCACAGCGCTGCGGCCCATATGATCAAAGAGATCGCCCAGGCCATGTTGATCGGATTCAACCCCATGAACACTGAACACTTGTGGAGCCGGATGCTACGAGAAAGTTTTTGGGGGTTGGGCGGGGGGCCGATTATTTATGCTGCCATGAGTGCTATAGATACTGCCTTGTGGGACATTAAGGGCAAAGCCCTTGGGGTACCAGTTTATCAATTGCTAGGAGGCAAAACTAACGCTAAATTACGTACTTACGCCAGCCAGTTGCAATTTGACTGGGATAGCGAAGTTACCCGTTTAAACGATCCTGCCGACTATGGACGGGCCGCCGAGAAAGCCGTTGCCCAAGGCTATGATGCGGTCAAAGTTGATCCCATAGTCTACGACAAGACGGGCGTAAGCCACTTTGATCGTACCAAATTATTTACCCAGCCAGAAATACGATTGTTTAAGGCACGCCTGCAGGCAATCCGTGATGCGGTAGGGGATGATGTCGATATAATCTTTGAATGTCACAGTCTACTTGGGGTCGCAACGGCTATCCAGCTTGGGGAAATGGTCGAAGATATTGGGTGCCTGTTTTATGAAGAACCGGTCAATTACCTTAATTCCAAATTACATGACAAAGTGGCTAAACGGGTCAATGTGCCTATTGCCGGGGGCGAACGACTATATAATCGTTGGGGCGTAAGGCCTTATTTGGAAGATCAAAGCCTGGATGTGCTGCAGCCTGATATTGGTTTGTGTGGCGGGTTTACTGAAGCGAAAAAGGTTTGTGATTATGCCGATGTATACGATGTACGTATTCAGGCCCATGTTTGTGGTGGTCCGGTCGCGACCGCTGCCAGTTTGCATCTGGAAACTGCTATTCCTAATTTTTTAATCCACGAACATCATACTTACGCGATTAAAGACTGGAACCGTGAGCTGTGTTTACAAGACCCCCAGCCGGTAAACGGCTTTTTTGAAGTCACAGAAGTACCAGGCCTAGGTATTGATTTAAACGATGAAATCGTTTACCGCTCGCCCCATATGGAAGTTAAATAAGGCATTGTGGATACCCTTATTAGGCCCGTAATTTCGGGCCTAAGCTAAAATATCCTAGCTGCCTGTGGCGGATACGGATTGAGATGTCATGAAGCATCTTGCAGTGCTTTAATTCTGGCTGCAAGAGGAGGGTGGCTGGTGAAAAGGCCATGAATTTTGCCAGCGTCTATGGCCAAAGCCGCCATTTCGTCCGGTATGTTAGGGGTGTTCTTTACTTGCCCCAAGCGTTGCAAGGCAGCAATCATGTTTTGCCGTCCGGCAAGTCTGGCACCACCGGCATCAGCTCGAAATTCTCTGTATCTGGAAAACCACATGACCACCATCATGGCCAGCATCCCCAACAACAGCTCGCTGACCATGGACACTATCCAAAACGCCGGCCCGTGACCGCGCTCTACCTTAAAGACCACACGGTCAACTACATGACCGATAATCCGGGATAAAAACACCACAAAGGTATTTACCACTCCTTGAATAAGGGTCATGGTGACCATATCGCCATTGGCCATATGACTAATTTCATGGGCCAATACGGCTTCAACTTCATTTCTGCTCATGGACTCAAGCAGGCCGGTACTGACGGCGACTAGCGCATTATTTTTCTGCCAGCCAGTGGCAAAGGCATTAGGTGAGGGGTTAACAAAAATCCCCACTTCAGGCATACCAATACCGGCTTGTTGTGCCAACTTACCAACGGTTTGCACCAGAGCGCGTTCAGTGTTGTTCTGTGGGGTGGTTAATACATGTACTTTCATGCTGCGTTTAGCGATAAATTTTGATAGAAATAGTGAAATAAAGGCACCGCTGAAACCTATGACAGTAGCGTAAACCAGCAACGCCTGAAGATCCAAATCAACACCGTTTTGTGCTAACAGTCCTTGGAAACCAAACAGGCTGAAAATTAAACTTATCAAGGCCAAAATAGCGATATTGGTGCCTAAAAACAACAATACTCTAAACATATTCATTACCCCTTTTTGTCAATTATTTTTGCCTACGCTGGCTATAACGTTGCCGCCGAAATCGCCCGCTATAAAAACCGATAGTAGCTGGTAAAGATGATTTGTTGATGATTTATTTTATATGTAGCCTCAGATAATTGTGGCGCGTGAAAAGCGCCGCAGTAGCAAAGGCATCAAACAAAAAAACGGGCCCCGATAACGTATCGAGGCCCGTTTTTGAGCTGCCGTTTCAATGGGAGACTGGCAGTATTTTAGTTGTCTTTACGCTGCGTCAACCTGACTTTCTTGTTTAGGGGTCACCAACTGCTGATTGGTATCCAATAATTCAAGGTCAAAGGTGTATTCGTCAACCCGTATTGCCAGTTTACGTTTTTCGTTGTAATCCAGTATCAAGGCAAAATCATCGGCGCTTAGCTCTCCTTTTTCATGCATTTTAGTCACAGCATGTTCGAAGGAGATAAAAGGCACCACCGGATTTTTACGCAAGGCTTTTTGGATGGTTTTCAACAATGGCATAACCGCATGTTTGGCAGCAAATGCCTGCTGGTTGATATCGTTGGCATCACCAGGGATCACTCTGACAAGGTGAGTAAGTTCACTCATGATACTACTTTGCGCCATCGTGGCATCTGATAACTCACGTTTTAAGTCATCAGAAATACCCTTAACCGAAGTTGAGTAAGTATTGGTTAAGATTCTCATCATGGCGCGAGTGGCGGTATTTGGGAAGTTAGCAATAAAGTCGACCAAAGCTTGCTCACCCTGCTGTAAACACCACTGAATTGCATATTCAAAATAAGGTTTGGCTTCGCTGCGACTGGATACTTTTTGTTCGTAAAAACGCACAACAGCCATTGCAGCATATAAGTAGCTCATCACGTCGCCTAACCGAGCGGATAACATTTCAGCTTTTTTCAAATCGCCGCCTAAAATCAACAGCGATAAATCTGCTAATGGTGCTAACTTGGCTGACAAGGCATTCATACGTTTTTCGTAGGGTTTTACTTCCGGTAGCGATGAGCCTGCGCCGCGGGTAAAGGGCAAATAGCTTTTCGAGAAGCTACGCAGTGAATTTTTCACACTGAAACTGATCGTTTTGCCTAATACCTTATTAAAAGCTTTATCCGCTTTAGCATCATCGCTATGGATAAGCTCAACCATTTCTTTGAGGTGAGGGTGACAACGCATGGCACCCTGACCGAAAATCATCAAACTACGAGTGAGTATATTCGCACCTTCCACGGTAATGGCAATAGGTTGCGCCGCATAGCCATTAGCCAGGTTATTTTGCGGGCCACGTTGAATTGCTTTACCCGCTTGGATATCCATGGCTGTGTTACACACATCACGACCCAGCTCGGTCATGTGGTATTTTGCCATTGCAGTGACAACTGAGGGTTTCAAACCCAGCCCCAGGCCTTCAGTGGTCAGTACCCGCATAGATTCGAGCACAAAAGTTTTACCGGCGATATCAGCCAGCTTTTCCTGGATCCCTTCGAACCGACCAATTGGCACGCCGAACTGCTCACGTACAAATGAATATTCGGCAGTGGATTTAAGAGATGACTGTGCTGACGCTACGCCCATCGCAGGTAGTGAAATACCGCGTCCAGCCCCCAGGCAACTTACCAGCATCTGCCAACCACGGCCGATGTTTTTCTCGCCGCCAATGATAAAGTCCATGGGGATAAATACATCATTACCACGCGTTGTACCGTTATAAAAACGGATACCCATAGGATCATGACGGTTTCCTAGTTCCACACCAGGATGAGATTTAGGAATAAGCGCACACGTAATGCCTAACTCAAGTTTGTCACCTAAAAGTTGTTCTGGGTCGAATACTTTAAACGCTAAACCCAGCACGGTGGCGATGGGTGCCAGGGTGATGTAACGTTTGTCCCAGCTCACACAGAGACCGACGACTTCTTCACCGTTGTACATGCCTTTAGTCACTATCCCCGCATCCGGAATAGCACCGGCGTCCGAACCCGCTTCGGGGCTCGTCAGGGCGAAACATGGTATTTCTTTTCCAACGGCTAAATCAGGTAACCATTGCTCTTGTTGGGCAGTGGTACCGTAATGCATAAGTAATTCGCCTGGGCCCAATGAATTCGGGACCATGACCGTCACAGCGATCGCACTGCTTTTTACTGCAATAGTGGCCACTATGGTTGAGTTGGCGTATGCAGAGAACTCTAAACCGTTAAATTTCTTTGGAATGATCAAGGCAAAAAATTTATTTATCGACAAAAAATCCAGTATTTCTTGCGGCAAATGTTTGCCGTTTTGCAAAGCAAAATCATCAACCATCTCTAATAATTGTTGTACCGGTCCAGCGAGGAAGGCTTGTTCGTCCGCAGTTAAGGTCGCTCTGGGAATGGCTCTAAGTGCCTGCATATCGGGCTTACCTTGATATATCGAAGACTCTATCCATACATCGCCTGCGTCTAACGCTTCTTGCTCGGTTAACGAAATTGGGGGTAACACTTTTTTAAGACTTGTTCTAATACTCATAGTTTTTACTCATCCGCTCATCTGACCAGTTGCAATGTATATTACTCATTTTTGCGAATAGATCAAATTTTCTACCGTTTTTTCTTAACAGCCAGCACACTTAAGGCCTATCTACAAAGTGGTTTTCCATCAATACCTGATTTTCAACACGTTAAAAATAATGAAAGCCAACGGGCAGTTCTCGGCCTAGTAGGCATAGATTAAATTCCACTATATGAGCTTGGATAATGCTGAAATCTCCTTGCCTGGTTGTTGTTAACTTTCACCATCTGGGCTGGCGCAATGAAGAGCTAAACCTAATTGGAATTGAGGCATATTTGCCATGACTTTTGGCTTGGTATACGGCGAAATGCAGATGGGGCAAAGATGAAAAACCTGTGGTGCCGGAATACCCTATGAGTTGACCACGCTTTATTATGTCCCCCAAGGCCACAACCACACCATTTAGTCTTAGGTGGTAGTACTCACCCGTTGTGCCATCGTCGTGCAAGATAGTAATAAAGTTGGCATAGCGCGAATAACGGCGACTAGCCCCGCCACGGTTATGTTTTTGTTGTAAGTCAATCACCTGGCCTTCTCGGGCGGCATGCACAGGTGTGCCTATTGGCATGGCAAAATCAAGGGCGTAACGTGACGCGCCACTATGGCTGTAACCGCCACCAAATCCCTGCACCAATCGGTAGCGTGCACCTTGGGCGTAGGGCAGTGCATAGCGATAAACATCATTATGTTTGGCGTTGAGGATCCCTGGTGTCCAGTAAAACTCATCATTGTAGTGAATGGGTTTGGCCGGATCGCTAGCGGTAAGGCTTAATACCAGGGTGCGCTGGGCGCCCGTTAACACCCTGGTTGCGCTGTATTGATTGTGTTTGCCTTGGGCGCTGCTGAGGTTTTGCCCCTGGATCTCTAACGTTGCGGTGATGGGGTAAGGCTTTTTATTTATGAGCCAAAACTCTATGTTATTGGCTTGTTTGACAACATCAAAACAGGCCCAGTTGTCGATACAGTATGCACTTGCAACGGTCGAAAGCAGGGTACAAAAGCCTAATACCAGAACCCGGATAAATGTAAAAAACGGCAATTTCATGCTCCCGTACAGTAAGTAGTTAGCCTCATACAGACCAGAAACTAATTATTTACACTCAGTGGATAAGCCCAATACCCATATTTATGCGGTAAACGTCAGGTCAATACGATGTTTGCCAATGGTCACTTATGCCTGAGCTATTCAACCTTGGCGGCAAAGGGCAAAGCTGGCAATCTGGCCTGATTATACAAATTAGCCTCGCTATAATCCGCCCAAGCATAACGTAAACGTCTAGGTTGTTTGATTTTCGGTGACCACACAAATATCTGTTGGCCCAGGATTATCGCTTGGGCATTAACAAAACTCCCGTCATCTGCAGCCAACGCAAAACCCTTCAAGGAAGATGAACTGGCCTGTAAACCCTGCTGGGCATGATCATATTTCACTAATAACCCTGCCTGGCCGTCGTGCTCAAACTCAGTTACATCGCGCATTTTTGGCCCAGAAAAGACGACGTCCTCACCAAAAACCAGATGTTTTGCCGCTAACCACAGTCTGTTGCCTACCTCTTTTTTATTGCGCGGATGGATGTCTTCTGTATTACCTAAATCGATGGTCACAGCCATGGCGGTATTGGTCAAACTTAATGCTTCCGCCTGGGCTGCGCGTAGTTCTGCCCAGGCGCTTTCTCGTGGTTGCGCCTGAGGTTGACTATAACTGGCAAGCTGGACAAATAAAAAGGGTAACTCCTGGACATCCCACTTTGCGCGCCAATCGTTTATCAGCCCCTTAAACAGCTCAGGGTAGAGCTGTGCAGTGCCCACGTTATTTTCACCTTGATACCAAATTACCCCACTGAGGGGGAATTGGATCAGGGGGTGGATCATGGCGTTATACAATACCCCCGGCTTCCAGTTGTAATATTTAACCTTGGGTACAGGAGGCTCGATTTTATTAGAGAATTTCCATTGGCCTGACAAATCGTAATCGGTGTCATCCAAGCGCAGCTTGAACTTATTTTTTTCGCCGACTAGCACCTTGTTGTCCCAGCTACTGGTCACCCTTATTACTATGATGTTGTCACCTTGATGCAGGGTGTGCTTATCTAGTGGTACATCAGCGACGACGTCGTATCCCGTTTCTTGGTACACCAGTTGTCCGTTAATAAATATTTGACCAAGTTGGTTAAGCGCACCGAGTGCTAATTGCGCTTTCTGCGGCGCTTGTGGTAAATGAATGACTTTGCGTAACCAAACAATATCCGTCAAAGGTTTAATGGTCGGATTAGGCAACTCAACTTGCTGCCAAGACGCATCATCGTAATCATGACTGAGGATCTTACCGTCCTGGTAGGCGAGGGTACTTTTGATTAACTTTGATTTTTGTTTTTCCAGCAAGTCATTCCGAGCAAATTCCTGTTGCCATTTAGCCGTGTTTTGGCGTAGATCTTTGGCCTCGTCTTGATAGCCTTTGATATGCTGTAATGCACCCAGGGACGTCCAGGCTTCGGCTGGGGTCCCGCCCCAAGTGCTGTCAATTATCCCAACAGGGACCTGTTGTTGCAGATGATTATTTTTGGCAAAAAACCAGGCGATAGCGGAAAATTCCGGACTTGTTTGGGGAGATGCCTGCTGCCAGCCAGTTGAGGGAGTGGTTGTTTGCTCGCTTGCAGCGAAGTTATTGTCAACATTAAAAAAACGTATATTAGGAAGTCCGCTGGCGGCTATTTCTGCAGGGCCACCTTCAACGTTCCACCCCAGTTTCCATTCCATGTTGGATTGTCCTGCGGCGAGCCACACATCTCCGATTAATACATCTTCGACATTAATCTGGCTTACATCGTCCTTTATGGTCAACTGATAAGGACCGCCAGCGGCTTGTTGGGGCAGGGTGACCTGCCAGTGACCATCTGCTGCACTGACCTCCTGGCCGGATACCCGTTTACCATCGGCTAAATTTAAGGTGACCGTTACTTCTTTTCCGCCTTGGGTAGTACCCCAGATATTCATAGGTTTATTACGTTGCAGTACCATATGCGGTGCAAAAATGGCCGGCAGACTAAGTGTGTTTGGCATGGATGATGGACTCTGTGCTGCATAGACCTGCAGCGTAACGCCAATCAAACTATTTGTAATCAAACCCAACAGCAAAATTAAACTCAACCTTATTTTGTTTAACCATTTTTGCATTTTTTTTTCGTCCATTTATGTGTCTACATGTTGAGGGGATGAGCATACTCTGTCTGGTAACGAGAGAGCCAAGAAAGGATAGTTCAGTTAACCCGTTAGGTGAATAACCATATAGTGACAAGGTAAGTTTTCCAACCAGCAGGTGTGTCCACTAACCTCGACAGACACTTTTTTTGTTTAAGTAAACGTACGTTTGCTCAATAAAGCTATTTAACTCACCTATAAAATGTGGCGTAATACTCACTTGTTTCAAGATGCACATCAATGGCTGACTTACTTCATGTCTTTGGTGTATTGCCAGTAAGCACAACCCAATTTATTCCAGCGGATGTTATTCAAGTGTTTGATAAAAAAAGTGGAAAATCAATAACGTCCGTGCTTTTTGTGTGCCTGGGAAATATTTGTCGTTCACCCACAGCGGAAGCTGTATTCAGGCAAAAGGCTAAAGATTACGGGCTTAGTATCGTTATTGATTCCGCGGGCACCTTAGGTTATCACGACGGAGCCTCGCCGGATAAACGGGCCCAAGCGGTAGGTGGTGACAGGGGGTACGACTTTTCAAAAATCCGCTGCCGCAAAGTGGTGGCGGAGGATTTTGCAAGCTTCGATTATATCATCGCGATGGATAATAAAAATTTGCAGCATTTAATGGAAATGTGCCCTGCGGAGCACCAGCATAAAGTGTCTTTATTTTTAGCCCACACTAATGCTCATGAATCCGAGGTTCCCGATCCCTATTATGGAGGCAAGCGGGGATTCGAATATGTGTTGGATTTGATTGAGCAGGCTTCAGACGGTTTGCTTGAACACATCAAGGCCCGCTTTGCGACAACTTAGCAGCACCCCAGGTTTTCAGCGTGGCAGCCTAATAGCCTTGGGCATAGTGTTATTTCTTTGCGCTATGCTGGTGGTGTTTGCTGGTTTAGAGCAGCCCATGTCGGATCCCATTGAACAGCAAATCATCTGGCAACTCAGATTACCCTTAGTCGTGACGGCTTTTATTGTCGGAGCAGGTCTGGCGGTAAGCTCGGCTACATTACAGGTTTTATTACGTAATCCTTTAGCGGATCCGGGGATCATTGGTATCACTAGCGGAGCCAGTTTAGCTGCCGCCCTCTTTTTGTTACTGGGCAGTAGCCTGCCGTTTGCCTATTTACAGTATTTTCTGCCTTTGTTTTGTTTCATTGGTGCCATGCTCTCTACCTGGATTATTTACGCCATATCCAAGCGTCTCGCCGGGATCAGCTCAGGGGTGATCCTGGCAGGTATCGCCATCTCTACTCTAAGTGGTGCGGTGATAGCCTGGTTACATTTATTGTCCGATGCCCAGTCGATGCGCAACTTGACTTTTTGGTTGATGGGCAGCTTGCACCAGGCCGACTGGACCATTTTGACAATTGCCGGGCCGCTAATGCTGATCTTGTTAGCCTATATGTTGCGCCAGGGCCAGCAGTTAAATTGGTATTATTTTGGTGCTAATACCGCTCAACTCGCCGGACTGGATATCAAACGTTTTAATAAAACCGCACTTTTGGTGTGTGCGTTAATGGTCGGCATAGCCGTGTCTATTGCCGGTTCTATCGCCTTTGTCGGCTTACTGGTACCTCATTTGTTGCGCAACGTTGCCGGTTACGATAATAGATTCATTTTACCCGCTTCGGCATTACTTGGCGGTATCCTGTTAATGGCAGTGGTACTGGTTACCCGCAGTATGGGCGGCATCAGCATTCCCGTGTCTATGTTGACCGCTACCCTGGGCGGGCCTGTTTTTTTATATTCTATTATTCGTTTAACCAGGCAGGGTGTATGACATGTTGCAATTTTCGGCTCTGACATTGGGTAAGCGACTGGTGCAAGTCAGCGGTCACGCTCAAAGTGGGCAATTTGTGCATGTATTGGGAGCTAACGGCGCGGGTAAATCTACCTTGTTGGCAACACTGTCTGGATTACTGGGGATCGAAAGTGGCTACATTACTTTGCATGGGTGTCCGTTAGCGGATTATTCATTGCATCAGCAAGCGCAAATCAGGTGTCTGCAGGAACAGCAACAAAACAGTGTCTTTGCTATCTCGGTCAAAGAGTCGCTCGCTTTTTTTGCGCCGGGGAACGACTTTCCTGCTGCTTTGGAGCAAGCACTGGAAATTAAACCGTTCTTGTCACGATCACTGGCTGAGTTGTCAGGGGGAGAGAGCCGCAGGGTACAAATCGCCCGGGCTTTGTGGCAAATATGGCCAGCGATTGAAAACGGTAGAGGGATCATTTTACTCGATGAGCCCACTCAGGGATTGGATTTTCGCCACCAACATTTGTTACTACAAATGCTGACTGGGCTGGCCTCGTTGGGCAACGTGATCATTATCAGTCACCATGATCTTAACTTGTGTCAGCAATATGCCCAGCAGGTTTGGCTGATGCGCAGTGGCACCATGGTTAGCCAAGGCTCCCCTGAAACCATCATGACCATAAACCAGCTTAGCGCGGTGTTTGACTGTGAAGTTCGCAACTTTGTAGATGATGCAGGCAATAAGTTATGGCAAACTTATCTAGGGTAACCCCGATAATGATGCTTATTTTTTGTAAGTTGTGGTGCCTTATTGTTATGCAACTGGGGTATTATAGCTGTTTGGCGGTATCATAAGACGGACCGTAGCGGATTTAACCGCAGCCGATAAACAGCCGCCAATATAACCCAATTTTTGATAATTAAGGATCTAATGTGAGCCAGTGGCAACCCGATGATTGGCGTCAAAAGCCAATATTGCAACAACCTCATTACGAGGATCACCAGCACTTAAATAATGTGGAACAAAAACTGAAGACTTATCCGCCTTTGGTGTTTGCGGCCGAAACCCGTGATTTGTTTAAACAATTGGGCCAAGTTTCTGAAGGCAAAGGTTTCTTATTGCAAGGTGGCGATTGCGCCGAATCTTTTGACGAATTTAACGCCCCGAAAATTCGCGATACCTTTAAAGTCATATTGCAAATGGCCATTGTTCTGACCTTTGCTGGACGTTGTCCGGTTACCAAGGTCGCCCGCATGGCTGGGCAATATGCCAAACCCCGATCCGGAGATTTTGAGACCATAGATGGCGTGTCATTACCCAGCTATCGTGGTGATATTATCAATAG
The DNA here is from genome assembly GCF_058068185.1 of Paraglaciecola sp. IT1134. NCBI lineage: Bacteria > Pseudomonadati > Pseudomonadota > Gammaproteobacteria > Alteromonadales > Alteromonadaceae > Paraglaciecola > Paraglaciecola sp. IT1134. The sequence goes on from NZ_CM176486.1 coordinate 2,113,781, forward strand.
CATTGAGTTTACCGAAGCGGCACGCTTTCCCGACCCCCAGCGTATGCTCGACGCTTATCATCGTAGTGCTGCCACCTTGAATTTGTTGCGTGCCTTTGCCCAAGGCGGCTTGGCTGATTTACATCAGGTTAATCGCTGGAATATGGCGTTTCTGGAAAATAATCCCTTGAAAGAGCGCTATCAGGATGTTGCCAGCCGCATTCAGGATTCCTTGGAATTTATGGATGTCATGGGGATCAACATCAGCAATACCCCTACCTTGCATGAAACAACACTCTTCACTTCTCACGAAGCCTTGTTGCTCAATTACGAGCAAGCACTAACCCGAGTCGATACCCTCACGGGCAATTGGTATAATTGTTCGGCTCACATGTTATGGATTGGTGAAAGAACCCGTCAGCTGGATCATGCCCATGTGCAATTTTTCAAGGGGATCCATAATCCCATTGGCGTCAAAGTGGGGCCCAGTATGCAAGGTGATGAGCTTATTCGCTTAATCGATGCTTTGAATCCCGACAATACGGCAGGCCGCTTAACCCTGATCACCCGTATGGGAGCCGATAATTTGGAGCAACATTTGCCGGCCTTGTTACGCAGAGTAAAACAGGAAGGGCGTAAGGTGGTATGGAGCTCGGATCCTATGCACGGCAATACGTTTAAGGCATCAAGCGGCTACAAAACCCGTAATTTCGATGCTATCTTGCGTGAAATTCAGCAGTTTTTCTCGGCCCATCGCGCCGAAGGCACACATGCCGGGGGGATCCACTTGGAAATGACCGGTCAACATGTAACTGAATGTACCGGTGGTGCCTATCAAATCAGTGACGACGATTTAGCCCAAGCCTATAAAACTCAGTGTGACCCCAGGCTCAATGCCGATCAGGTACTAGAAATGGCGTTTTTAGTGGCTGACCATCTCAAGAAAGCCCAGTAATTAACATTGCTTTTGCTACCCCATATAGGTATATTAAATGCAAATAGTTTTCATTTGCATTATGTGGATAGGAGAGGCAATGACACTTTGGGATATCAAGGCTAAACAGTCAGCTTTAATCGAGGCGGTGGACACTACATTGGTTCCTGCGGTAATCAATCGCTTACTTGAAATGGGCATTACTGCAGGGCAATCTATTCGATGCCTAAGACGCAGTCCGTTAAGAGGGCCTTTGGTAGTGCAAATTGGTGATTGTGTTTACTCCCTCGAGCAGAGCATTGCCAATAAGGTCGCAGTAACAACTGATGCCTGATCCTTCTTGTTGATTGCCTTTTGGGGCGGTGGCAACTTATCATTTAAATACCGTCTTGTAAGGTTTACACGACGTGCAAAACAAGCATTTTAATGAAAAATATCATCTTAGTAGGTAAACCCAATTCGGGAAAAAGTCTGTTGTTTAACCAGTTAACGGGCTTACGTCAGAAAGTAGCAAATTTCCCGGGGGTGACAGTTGAACTAAAAAGCGGCACATTAGGCAAGTATCAGTTAGTAGATTTTCCGGGCACTTATTCTCTAAGTTCTTTGTCCCGGGATGAAGAAATCGCAGTTGAAAAGCTGCACGAAGCTATGCACAGCGATGATACGGCATTAATCGTATGTAATTTGGATGCGACCCGGCTAGAACGAAGTCTGGTTTTTGGCATACAGGTTAGGGAGCTTGCTAGAAAACATAATAAACCTCTGGTTTTCGCCCTTAATATGATTGATGAAGTTCAGCGTTTCAGCCATTCAATTGATACCGCGGCGCTGAGTAAAGAACTGGGGTGTGAAGTCTTTGCGTTGTCAGCCAAAACCTTGACCGGTATTCATGAATTTAAACTAGCGATCCAGGATATCGCTAGCCAGGGACAAACCTATATCCCCAGCGTCAGTCAGGCCCTAGACGAAAATGTTTTTCAGACTAGTCGAAAATTCTCAAAAAAATACGGTATCAACGCCGATATTGTCCTTAAAAGACAAAACAAGATTGACGGTTTTCTGCTGAATAACCTATTCGGTGGCGTGGTATTTTTGCTCATCATGTTTCTGCTTTTTCAAAGTATCTTCACTTGGGCGACGCCTTTGATGGATGCCGTTGAAAATTTCATTGCCGTGATGGCTCTGTGGGTATCGGATTTTGTTGGTCCTGGTATGCTCAACGACTTCTTGCGGGATGCAATATTTGGCGGGGTAGGGTCGTTCCTGGTCTTTGTGCCCCAGATAATGGTATTGACCTTTATTATTGGTTTACTCGAAGACAGTGGTTATTTAGCACGGGCGGCATTAATTTGCCATAAGCCGTTGAGTTATTTTGGTTTGTCCGGACGCAGTTTCATTCCCTATTTATCCGGCCATGCCTGTGCTATTCCGGCGATCATGGCGGCACGAACCATAGAGTCACCACGCAAGCGTTTGATCACCATGATGACTATTCCGCTGATGTCCTGTTCGGCTCGCTTACCTGTATATGCTTTATTAATTGCGGTGCTGATCCCCGATACCCGTTATTTCGCCGGACTGATAAATTTGCAAGGCACTGCTTTTTTCTTATTATACTTTCTGGGCATTGTCACTGCCTTGCTGGTCAGCGTGTTATTAAACAAATTTACCGACAGGGAGAGTGACAAGGCGGATATGCCCTTTATATTGGAATTACCAACTTATCGTTTACCCCACTGGAAACCTTTGATGTTCAGGGTGCTCACTAGCGCCAAACAGTTTATTCGCCGGGCGGGGCCGGTCATATTTATGGTCTCTGTGGTTATCTGGTTCTTAGGATATTTCCCCAATGAAAGCCATCAGTTGCAGCAATCCTACTTAGCCATGTTGGGTCAATGGATAGAACCGATTTTTGAACCTCTAGGGCTTGACTGGCGCTACGGTGTGGCGATATTGGTGTCATTCCTTGCCCGTGAAGTCTTTGTTGGTGCGTTGGGTACCTTGTTTGGTATGGAAGGCGCCGATGAAAACATTGCAGGCTTGGCCGCCAATATCCAGGCTGACGGTTTAGCTTTTGGTGCAGGGATTGGCTTGTTACTGTTTTATGTGGTGGCGCTGCAATGTGTGGCCACAGTGGCGACCCTCAAAGGGGAAACCGGCAGTCGTAAAATTGCCTGGGGATTGTTTGTCGGTTACGGCGCATTGGCCTACGCCCTGGCTTTTATTGCCGTCAGTTTATTATAAGTATTCGCTTCGCTAGTAGGCAAGAAACATTGCCTGCTAGCTATCTCTCTCAGTTAAGCTGAATTAAAGGAGCCGTTTAGAGTAAGAGCTGTTGCTCTATTTTAATAAACTCATCCGTGGCGTTAAGCAGGGAGTTAGCCGTTAACTGGGGGACACCATATACCAAGGTTCGAGTCTGGTATGTTTGGCTGATTTTAGTCAGTAATAAATCAAAATCTCCATCCCCCGAGAGTAAAATTACCTTATCTACTTGAGGGGCTGCATCTAACACGTCTATGGTGATACCCACATCCCAATCACCTTTAGCCGAACCGTCACTGCGCTGTATATAGGGTTTGAGTTTTATATCAAAACCAATATGTTGCAAAGCACTTTGGAATTTTTGCTGTTGCTCATCGTTACGATCAATGGCGTAGGCCTTGGCTACTACAATTTCCCCTAGCTGACTCACCTCGTGCCATAGTTTACGGTAATTAAATTGCCGCCCATAGGCTTGGCGACAGGTGTAATAGATGTTCTGCACATCTGCAAATATGGCAATTTTATCCAATTAAGAAGCCTTGTCACTGAGTGATACCCTAGTAGGAAATGATAACACCGATAAGCTATTGCTTTATAAATTAATCCCTTATATAATCGCCGGCAGTTTGCAGAAAGTCCTCCTTCAAGCAAACTGTCCGTCTTAAAGATGGGTATTAATGTCTTGTCTTACCTTGATCCAGTCAGCCTGCATTTAAAATAAAAATATTAAGCTGAATTATTGAACGGCGAATTTTGCAAGCGATGCTTGCCATTTACCACTCCTAGAACCTGGTTCAGGTTCCCAAAGTAATCGTCAAATCTGTAGTGAAGCTTCTGTTAAATCCAGCGTGAACTGAATTCACGCAATTTATAATGAGTTTTATTATGTCTTATTTATACAACGGCTCACAGATCCGTATCGTGCACCCAGTGCATTCAATTTCTGTGAATAAACAAAGTGTTGCCTTTGCCGACAAATTAGGTCGTAAAAATACCAAGTTTGCTAATGCCAGCGAAGCGAAACAATTTGTGCAATGGCTAATCAACGCCTAGTCTGCATGCTCCATATGATGTGTATATAACTAATCAAAGAGCGCGCCAGATACAAAAAAGCCTGAGACATCTCAGGCTTTTTTGTATCTGTAAGCTAGGCGATGCAGATGCTTGATATTACAGTACCCGCGCCGGCGTAGATCAGCTTAAACGGCGCCCTGACTTTCCAGGTAGCTTTCGTAGTTGCCTTTGAAGTCCACTATACCATCAGCGGTAATATCGATGATACGTGTGGCGATAGACGAAACAAATTCCCGATCATGGCTGACAAACAACAAGGTACCGGCGTAGTTTTCCAGTGCCAGGTTTAATGCTTCGATAGATTCCATATCCAAGTGATTAGTCGGCTCGTCCATCAGTAAAATATTAGGCCGTTCCAACATTAACTTGCCAAACATCATACGACCTTGCTCACCACCAGATATGACTTTCACCGATTTGGTTATCTCATTTTGCGAGAATAATAAGCGTCCTAAGGTGCCGCGCATGATCTGCTCATCATCGCCTTCTCGTGCCCACTGGTACATCCAATCTACCAGGGTCATGTCTTGCTCGAAATCCCCTGAATGATCTTGTGCGTAGTAGCCCAATTGCGAGTTTTCAGACCACTTCACTTCACCGGACGTCAGTTCAGTATCGCCCACCAGGCATTTTAACAAGGTGGTTTTACCCACACCATTTTGCCCGATTATCGCTACCCGTTCACCTACCTCAACCATCAAGTTCAGATCACGGTATAACTCGTTGTCATAACTTTTGCTCAAACCCGTTACTTCTAACGCCAGGCGATGCAGTTTTTTGTTTTGCTCAAAACGAATATAAGGGGTTTGGCGACTGGAGGGTTTAACATCATCCAGTTTGATTTTATCTATTTGTCTGGCTCGCGACGTAGCCTGTTTTGACTTAGAGGCGTTAGCTGAAAAGCGGCTGACAAAGGTTTTAAGTTCGGCAATTTGGGCCTTTTTCTTGGCGTTATTGGCCAATAACAGCTCTCTGGATTGGGTAGCAGCTGTCATATATTCATCGTAGTTGCCTGGGAACAAACGCATCTCGCCATAATCCAAATCTGCCATATGGGTACAGACACTGTTTAGAAAGTGACGGTCATGGGAAATAATGATCATGGAGCAGTTGCGTTGGTTTAGCACCTCTTCCAACCAGCGAATGGTATTGATATCCAAGTTGTTGGTCGGCTCATCCAGTAACATGATGTCCGGATCGGAAAAGATAACCTGGGCAAGCAATACCCTGAGTTTCCAGCCTGGGGCTATTTCACTCATAGGTCCAAAGTGTTGCTCAACAGGAATACCTACACCTATAAGTAATTCACCGGCGCGGGCTTCAGCGGTGTAACCGTCCATCTCGGCAAATTCAGACTCCAAATCGGCTACCCGAATACCGTCTTCTTCGGTCATTTCGGGATTGGAGTAGATAACATCCCGTTCAACTTTAACTTTCCATAGTTCACCATGCCCCATGACCACAGTATCGATGACACTGAATTGCTCATAGGCAAATTGATCTTGTTTCAGTTTACCAATGCGTTCACCTGGATCCGTAGAGACGTTACCAGCTGATGGCTCAAGGTCGCCACCGAGGATCTTCATAAACGTTGATTTGCCACAGCCATTAGCGCCAATCAGGCCGTAACGATTACCGTTACCAAATTTAACTGAGACATTTTCAAAAAGTGGCTTCTCGCCGAACTGCATCGTGATATTAGCGGTCGTTAACAATGTTTTCTTCCGAGTGTAGAGAGTAAAAAATACTGGCCCCCAAGCCTACGCTTATGCGTAATATTGCCAGGGAAAATTCGGCGCATATTATGCCATAGATATAGCCACTGGGGCTAATTTAAACAACACTTGGCTTACCCAAGGGTCTGTGTGTCTTTGCGCAGACAGTACAATGGCAACAGCCATCAAATATATGTTGAACGCAAGCCCCGTTAACAAGCATTTCTCCAGGGGTAATGCTTGATAACGGCCTCAGGTAACAAACACTGTCTATCACTTCAGTAACCCGTCATGGTACTTGTTGTTGTGTATATGCTAGCGCCTGGTATATTCCGATTAATCCTTTGGCAACCAGAACTCCAGTATTTGCTGAAGTTTCTGTGCCTCCACCGGCTTAGAGACGAAGTCATTCATACCTGCAGCAAGACATTTTTCACGGTCGCCCTGCATGGTGTTGGCTGTCATGGCAACGATTGGCACTGCATTATCACGCACCTTAGATCGCGGATCGCGAATGTTACGGCTGGCATCAAAGCCGTCCATCACCGGCATTTGACAATCCATGAATACCAGCTCATAGGGTAAATTCTCCAGGGCTATCAACGCTTCTTCACCGTTAGCAGCCAAGTCGGCGTGTATGCCGAATTTTTCAAGCATTGATTGGGCTACCATCTGGTTGATGATATTGTCCTCTACTACCAGCACTCGGGCATTGAACTGGGGTATTACACTGGCGCTGTATGCCGTAATCAGAGGCGCATCATCAGTATTTAGCCCCGCTACTCTTAATAGCGTGTTGTAAAGAATGGATTGATTGACAGGTTTATTGAGATAAGCGCTAAATCCCGCCGTCTTGAGTTTCTTTGCATCGCCCCGTTGTCCTTGGGATGTGAGCATCACCAGGTGGATGTTGGTCAGGGCGTTATCGTTTTTGATCGCTGCTCCCAACTGGGCTCCATCCATTTCCGGCATCTGCATATCGACTATCGCGATGCTGTAGGGACGTTTGTCCACAGCCGCTGCGCCAAGGTTTTCGAGGGCCACCTTAGCACTGTCGACCAAGGTGTGTTCTACCTGCCAGTTGGTTAACAAATGCCCAAGCAAGGTGCGGTTGGTATGGTTATCATCCACTACCAAGATCTTCTGTCCGTGCAGATCAGCCACAGAATCGTTCTGTACCTCGGGCTTAGCATTGGCAAGATCCAGAGTGAACCAGAAAGTCGTACCTATACCTTCAGTACTTTTAATGCCGATTTCACCCCCCATCAGTTCCACCAGTTGTTTGCTGATTGCCAATCCAAGCCCTGTGCCGCCGTGCTTACGGGTGGTAGAGCCATCAGCCTGGCTGAAGCGTTCGAAAAGCCCGGCCTGCTGTTCAGCGCTCAGACCGACGCCTGTATCGGTGACTTCAATGAGAACTTTTGTATGTGTGTCAGTCTGCTGTTGCACACTATAATATACCGCTACCTCGCCATGTTCAGTAAACTTGATGGCGTTGCCAACCAAATTATTGAGAATTTGACGAATACGTCCGGGGTCGGCGCTGTACCAATGATGTTGTATCGGATTCGCCGGACAGATTAACTCCAGCCCTTTCTCATGGGCGCGCACAGCAATACTGCTGCCAAAATCGTTCATCAGCAAACCTATGTCGAATTCAATGGCTTCCATCTCCAACATACCTGCCTCTACTTTGGAAAAGTCAAGGATGTCATTGATGATGGCAAGCAGCGATTTGGCGCTGCTTTTGACAATTTTGGCGAAGTTGAATTGCTCCTGGTTTAACGGTGTGTCGAGCAATAAGTTGGTCATGCCGATCACCCCGTTCATCGGCGTGCGGATCTCATGACTCATATTGGCAAGGAATTCGCTCTTGGCCAGGTTAGCTTGTTCTGCCGTGAGTTTGGCCTTGTTTAGAGCCGCTTCGGCATGGCGGCGCTCAGTGATGTCTCGGATGATGCCGACAAAATGCCTGACATTGTCAACACTAAGTTCACTAATGCCTAACTCCATGGGGAAAGTTGAGCCATCCTTGCGCTGGCCGATAACTTCGCGTCCGGCCCCGATCACCTTTTTCTCACCTGTATTGCGATAGTTATCCAGATAACTATCGTGCTCTGTATGATGAGCCAGTGGCATCAGTATTTTGAAATTCTGACCAATGACCTCTTTGTCGCTATAGCCGAAAATTTTTCTTGCGGCGGGGTTGAATGATTCGATAATGCCGTGCTCACTAATGGTAACAATGCCGTCCACAATATTATCGATAACGGCTGAAAGTCGCTTGGCCTGCACAGCCATCTCATTCTCCAGCAGGATAGTCGCCTGCTGCTGATTTTCCACAAAGGTGTTGATGCCCTGATACAAGGTAAGAATTTCATCACTAACGGATGCCGTATCAAGACGAACCGTTAAATCGCCGGCTTTAAAACGTTCGTACACTGCCGCCATGGTCACTACCGGGGTCAATATTTTTCGTGAAACAAACCAGATAATAAATACAATGGATAAAATGCCGATGAGTAAACTGAACATCAGTATTCTTTGCAGGGAGGTGGTGATGTCGGAAAATACCAGCTTTTCAGGGATATGGAAGGTCAGCACCCAGTAACGGTTGTGATCTTGTGGTGAGAAAAATATTTTTTCAAATCCTTCCAATTCTTTTTCGTTTTTATCATATCTAATGAATGAATCCTGACCGAGAATGGTTTGAGCCATATCAGGTTCATCAGTACTTAATTTATAGTCGAGACCCAGGTCATGACCAAAGGTTTTCGACGCATCGGCACTTTTGATGAAAAACCCCTGATCATCCACGATATCTCGCAGCACTCCCTTCTCCCCGGATGTGATGCCTGCAAAAAGTCGCTCTGTAGATAAATTCAATACGATCACACTCGATACTGAGCCGTCGGCAGCAAAAACGGGCGTCGCCATTCTTAATACCGGAAGATAAGGGACCTGAATGGCACCATATTCCCGGTTTAGGCTGACATCAGAGTAATAGGTTTCTCCAGCTCTTAATTTGATTGTTTCTGTGATATAAGGTGAGTCAGCCTTGTTCTGTAGGGCATTCTCTGGGACCACTCCTACGTCACCATCCACGAAGCGCTGAACTCGCACCAATTCATCACCCTTTACATCGATGAACCTTATTTGCTGATATTCGTGATGGTTGTTCACAAAGGCTAACAAAATTATCGTCAGACGCTGACGCCACTGGTCTAGCGTATTGCCACTTATGGGATCAACGCCGTTATTGGCACGGGCTCGTATGATGGCTTGGATAGGCGGCACATCACGCAGCGCTAACAGGTTCTGATTTTGATTTTCCAACGCCACTTCAATGGCATTTTTGAGCACAAAAGACTTACTCTGCTCCAGTTCAAGAACTTTGGTTTCGGCCAGATGTCTAGACTGCCAGTTGCTGGTATAGCTGATGACGACCAGCACAATGGCTATCAGCCCACCTAAAACCAGTGTCGTTTTCGCGCGAAGTCCAAAAGTAAAACTTTTAGCCATAGGTGAAGTCCTTAGTTATACCTTAACAACCCGCTTGAAAAGCAGTACCGTTGGCAGCATTTCGCGGCCCAGTATAAGTGAATTGCAGCTGGCAGGTTGAGCCGGGCTGAATGAGTTTAAATTTATAGGCTTCACAGCCAGGTCCCGTAAATCTGCCGTCTCCAGGTCCAATGTATTGATCAGGTGGCCAGATTATATTTACTTCTTTGCCAAACAAATTAATAGACGTTGTGAAACTTGTTTAGCTACTTTCATCACTGCCTTTTATTTTTGATTCAATTCAGGCTACCTTTGCCATTTTTTAATGTCTATTAATGGTTATATTGGCAGCCAACTTAATGCAACGCGGCAGTTTGTGCGCAATGAACGGTTAATAAATTACCTATTCATTGGGCAGGGTTGACCGTGCATACATATATTAATGATGCAAATGTAGAATCAAAAAAACATCATTTAGCAACCTGGCACCGTTTCGCGTTAACATTCTGACACTGCGCCTCATATTTTCCTTAGGCAATGCCTAATGGCTGTCCTATTTATTGCTTTAAAGCCCGTTATCGGTGCCGTCCTCCAGAATTAATGGTTGATAATGTTGACGTTAATTGGAGGTTTAATGTCTTGGCTGGCGGCCGTGAGGGAAAGGTATTTTCTAGGTATAGCCGAACGCGTCAAGCTTGGCTTATCCGAGAACATGATCCCTTCTGTTGATTTTGCCACCCAAACATTACCTATGATCCCCAGCTTAGCTGCAAACCATCGCCCTAAAAATATTATCAACAGAGGTCATCAACTGTATCTGAGCTTGATGCTAATTCAGCAAACCTAGCATTTTATTTTGATTAACCCCTGTAAACTCAAGGTTTATAGAGACATCTACTGCAAAATGGCTGAACATTGTGAGTAATCAGGAACAATTAAACTTTAAATTGGCTAATTTGACTCTGTAAATCACTCGCCAGACGGGCAAGCTCTTCACTTGCTGAAATCGTTTGTGCAGCGCCAACTGCAGTTTGCTCAGAGACTTGATTGATATTGATAATATTGCGGTTCATCTCTTCAGTTACTACGCTTTGTTCTTCCGCTGCACTTGCAATTTGAGCGTTCATATCATTTATTATCGCCACCGCAGTCGATATTTCAGTCAGTGAGTCTGCAGCTTCAGATACCTGTTCAACACCTTTTTGCGCCTGATTTCGACCATTTTCCATCACTGATACTGACTGCTTGGAGCCTGCCTGAAGTCTTTCGATCATCTCCTGAATTTCTTGCGTGGATTGCTGAGTTCTACTGGCAAGTGTCCGCACTTCGTCGGCTACTACAGCAAAACCTCGACCTTGCTCACCCGCACGGGCTGCTTCTATCGCCGCATTTAATGCCAACAGGTTAGTTTGTTCAGCGATGCCTTTAATAACGTCCAGCACACTGCCGATATTGTCGCTATGTGACTCTAGTTCATGCAGCGTATTTGCTGCACTTTCAACATCACTAGCCAATTGTTTAATTGTATTTGAGGCAGTCTGAACTACCTCCATACCCTTGTCTGCTTCTTCATTAGCATTGTGCGCAGCGTCAGCCGCAGAATTTGCACTACGTGCAACATCTTGAACGGTTGTTGCCATTTGGCTCATAGCAGTGGCTACCTGTTCAGTTTCACTAAGTTGCTGATTAACATTTCTACCACTATCAACCGCGACAGCGGAGACTTGTTCTGCCGCGGCTGCCAGTTGTAAGGACGATCCGTTGACCTGCCGAATCAATTTTTCAAATTTTGCTAACATGCTGTTAAAAGTACTGGCCATAGTACCGATCTCATCTTTTGACTGATTGGGGCTGCGCAATGTTAGATCATTATTTGTCTCAACTTTAGACATAACGTTACTTAAAGCCACAATAGGGCCTACAAGGCCTAAGGCAATATAGACACTAATTGTTACAGCAACCGCTGCAATAACCAAACAAATAATAACCGCAGTTGTGAGCATACTAATGGCCAATTCACTCGTTGCTTGAAAGGCCTCTTGCTCATCAATTTCAGCAATCATTCCCCATTTCATGCCTAGAATACTGACTGGCGTATAAGCTGATAATACTGGTACGTTACGATAATCCTCAATTAGGTGGTAACCACTGGTACCGTTAATGGCCTGTTTTACTGATTCACTGTCTATCTTTTGCAGTCCAATACCTGTGTTTTTACTATCAATCTCATCCAGAACGTTTCGACTTACTCCCGCACTTTTCAACGCGGCAAGATACGCGGGTTTATCTTCAATAAAAAAGCGACTTTGACTGCGCAGTGTCATATCTTCACCGACCAGGTAGGTTTCACCAGACACCCCCAAACCCGCTTCTTGCCAGTTTTCACCGTTCGTCATTACCGAATTAATGCGGTCAATAGGCATCTGGAATATCAATACCCCAATGTTTTTGCCATTTTCGATAATGGGTGAGGCGATAAATGATGCAGGCGCTTCATAAGATGGTGTATAAGAAGCAAAATCGGTCAAGGTAAGCGAATCACTCTTGCTTACTTCGCGTACAGAACGGAAGGCTTCACCGATACCGGAATTGGCATAAGGCCCATCGAGCAATGACGTTGTGTAGTCCAATTCCTTATAAACTGAGTAAACAATATCTCCTGTCTCACTATCAACTAGAAAAATATCGTAGAAACCGAATTTTTCGAGGAACTCGCGGATCGGTGGATGGTATATTTCATGCAACCGACTGTAGGCAGAACCGTCACTAGCGGCATCTAATTTGTGCTTGTTACCTAATGCATGCAAGTTGTGCTGAATATAATAGTACTGAAGGACAACCGATTCATCGTCAATCCGGCTAAGCAATTCTTGGGGACCCGCCGAGACTCCATTGTTCAATTTACTATATTTAACACCGAATTGTTTGGTGTAGTATTTAGCAAGTTCGCCGCGCATATGGTCGATGTCTGCATCTTGGCTAATTGTTTTGAAACTTGTCTTAAACTCACCCATTGCATTAACAATCATAGTACTTGAAGAAAGGGTCTGCACCTGAGCACCAATCGTATTAAAATAATCCTCAATCTGATTCTTTTTAATGTTACTGATCGAAATGAGCTGTCGACTAGCCGCATCTTCAATGGCGTCAGAGGCCTTGTTTATTGCTACATATTCGAGAATAGCTGTTGCAGCGACTAAAGGAAGGATGGCCAGAGCTGAACACACCGTTATAAGTCTTGATTTAATTCCCACATTCTTCACCTATTTAAACGTAACCGACTATACAAAAAGCCCTTAACAGAAAAGGTTCACATATCAATCTAAGTTTCGGCAATTATCGATAAAACTTGAGTCTTAATAGACGAAATCAAACAGTGAAGAAACCGCCAAATACTGCCCTGGACCAACAGTACAGGACAGGTTACCTCTGAGAGTGAGTAAACTCACAGCGATGAAAGTGGAGTGTTATGTTAAACTGTTTTTAATAAATATAGAGGTACTTCAAATGCTTAAATGGTATTGAATAAACAATCAAGATCAGGGGAATAATACAGTACGCCACTATTTGGATATCTAAAATTTGAGCTCGTGCTGGTTAATAATGCCGTGCCGCAGAGGGTTGCATTAACATTGTTTTATTGCCAAGCGCTATAACGTGTGCTGTAAATCTTGTGCTTAGTGTGGCTTATAACAATTAGCATGCGTTTGGCGTTTTACTGTTGAAGGTAAAACGGGGGGAAGCCAGGAGGTTTACTGAGTAAGGTAATATAAGTACCAGCGCCTTGTGGCTGATTGTGCTGATGGGAAAGCTCAACGCCAGTGGTGCATATTTAAATAAGCAGGAACAACCAGATAAAAGCATGAAGGCCTGGCAAGTCAGCCAAGCCTGAACAATATTTTATTGATCCAGCGGGGTATTAAAATCTTCTGACAATTCGAAATCGCCTGCGATTTCACTGACTTTGTCGTCAACAAAGCTGATTTTAAGCTCTTTGCGGAAATCCTTGCCACGTTTTGCCATACCGCGTTTCATTTGATATAGGTAATACCAGGTATCGTGATCAAATGAATCTTCAACTACCGGCTTGCCAAGAACATAAACCACCTGCTCTTTGGTCATGGCGATGCGCAATTTTTTTACGTCTTTTTCATCCAAAAAGTTACCTTGGGGAACGTCAATGCGATAAATCCAGTCGGCACAGGCGGACAACGTACTTATGGCCAGGATCACTACCAATAAATTTCTAAACTTCATTCTTATCTACTATCTCAGCTGTAAGGTAAATTATGACTCTGCTAGCATTTGGCTAGTGGGCCAATAGGCGAAGCATCCTAACCCAGCCCAGACAGGCTAATCAATGCATAATTGTTAAGAATTACTTATTTGTAGTAACTCTCTGGCATTGGCAATGGCAGAATCCGTCAGTTTGTCTCCAGCTAGTAGACGTGCCAACTCCTCAATTCGTTCATTTTCCTGCAAAGAAATCATATGGGTTTCGGTGGTTTTGCCGTCACTGAACTTGGTGACAAACATCTGATTATGGGCCCTTGCCGCTACCTGGGGTAAATGCGTCACACAAATGACCTGGGTTGTTTCCCCCAGTTTACGTAGCAAGTGACCCACTACTGAAGCTGTAGAGCCACTGATCCCCGTATCGACTTCATCAAAAATCATGGTCGCCACCTGATTGTGGTGTGAGCTAATCACTTGTATGGCTAGGCCTATACGCGACAACTCTCCCCCTGATACTACTTTTTCAATTTTATCTATAGGCTGGCCCTGGTTGGTCGATACTTTAAAGTGCACGCTGTCCAGGCCCGACTTTTGTGGTATTGACTGGGCTAAATGTTCAACTTCAATCTTGAACACGGCGCCAGCCATGTTCATTTTATGGATTTCCACTTCTACCTGCTTGGCCAACTTGTTGGCGGCCAGGGCGCGGGAATGGCTAAGTTTTTCAGCGCTTTGATAGTAATATTGTTCGCATTGCACCAGCTCGTGTTTTAACTCTTCAAGCAAGCTGTCATCGCCTGCCAGTTGTGAGAACTCTTGGTTAAGCTGGTGGTGAAAGGCATATAATTCTTCTGCCTGAATATGATGTTTACGAGCAAACTCCAGGGCCAAAGAATAGCGCGCCTCGACTTGCTGCATTTTCATGGGATCAATTTCAAGCTGGTCAGTGTAAGCGCGTAATTCCTGGGCCGCTTCATCTATCTGGATCGAGGCTTCATTTAACAGCCCCACTATGGGGCCCAGGGCCGGATCATGCTGTTGCAACTCGGTCAAACGCTCCAGACTATTTTGCACCGCAGATAACGCATTAAAATCATCGGCTTCGTACAATTGATAAAAACTCAGTTGGGTTTGTTCCAACAAGGTCTGACTGTGGCTGAGTTTTTTATGTTCGTTTTCCAGCTCTTGAAATTCCCCATCCCCTAGAGCGAATTCATCTAATTCACTGACCTGATAGGCTAACAGCTGTCGTCGATCAGCGCGCTGTTGCTGGCTGGCCAGCAGTTGCTGATATTGTTTTTGCTTTTGTTGTAGCTGGCTATAACACTGGGCAACCTTGGTCAATAAGGGGCTGTGCTCGGCAAAATTATCCAGTAATTCGCGCTGGTTCTCGCTTTTTAAAATTTGCTGATGGGCATGTTGGCCATGAATACTGAGTAGGAACTGGCCGAGTATTTTTAATTGTTGCAAGGCCACCGGGGTACCGTTTATGTATGCTTTGGAGCGCCCTTCGCTCGAGACAAGCCGGCGAATAAGGCATTCGTTTTCATCATTTAGATCATTTTCGATCAACCACTGCTTGGCAAAAGGCAAATTTGCGACATCGAACGTCGCGCATATTTCTGCTTTGGCTGCGCCGTTACGCACCAAGCCAGCCTCCGCTCGGTCCCCCAGGCACAGCCCCAAGGCATCCACGGAAATAGATTTCCCGGCGCCGGTTTCGCCGGTTACAGCTGTCATGCCTTTGGCCAAATCTATGTCTAGCGATTTGACCACCGCAAAATTACGAATTGATAAATGAAGTAACATAGGCAACACATGTTTATATATACAGTAGCTGTAAATATATACATATTTTTCAGGCTGTCCAGTGCTGGATGAAAAATAACGGTGGGCTAGGCCTTAATAAAGTCTGCTGCCCCAGCCCAGCTTTGTACGTAATACGTTGAAATAATTATAATCTTTAGGATGAATAAGGGATAACCTGGCAGGGTTTTTCCGGATCACTATTTCATCGCCGGGTAACACGGTCAGCACTATATGACTGTCACAACTAACTTGCAGGTTGTCTTTGTTATCCGGTGATATTTTCATGCGCACTATACTGTTGGCATCCACCACTATCGGCCGGGAGCTTAATGTATGGGGGAACATAGGCACCAAGGTTAGGGCATCCAGGTTGGGCGTGAGAATGGGGCCGCCGCCACTTAATGAGTAGGCAGTAGAGCCTGTAGGGGTGGCTACAATAAGGCCATCTGAGCGTTGGCTATAAACAAAGTTTTCATCCAGATAGACTTCAAACTCCATCATGTGCGCTACCTTGCCGTGGTGCACTACTACTTCATTAACTGCCGAATCTGTACTTTGTAACGTGCCGTGGCGATAGACTTCTAATTCAAGTAAAAATCTTTGTTCAATCTGGCAGTCACCGCTGAATATTGAGTCCAACTGAGAGACAAAATCATCTGGATTGATATCCGTCAAAAAACCTAAGTTGCCGCGGTTAATGCCCACCACAGCCACATTGTATTTTGCTAATATGCGGGCTGCGCCAAGCATATTACCATCGCCTCCCACGACTATGGCTAAATCGGCTTGGGTACCAATAGTGTCCAGATCGGCGATTTCAAAACCGTTGCCAGGCAACTGCGACGAACTGCTTTGTTCAACAATGATCCGGCAGCCTTTTTCTGTTAAGTATACAATCAGGGCTTGTAAGCTCAAATTAGCCCCTTGATGGGCTTTTTTACCTATCAATCCAACGGTGTGAAAGTCCATATCAACTCATCAAAAAAACAACTTACGTTAGTATAATCATGCTAACTGCACAAAGTCATAATTTTCGTTCATAGCGTGTCTGCTTTATCTTAGAGGTCGTCCTTGCAACCGGGTGTTGAAAATCGCGCTTTTGTTCTGTGTAGCCTTCTTTTATAGTGTCTTTTATTCGCTTTATTTTAAGAACTATATACATGGGTCCGTTGATGTTAGATGTATCAGGTTGTGAACTCACGCCTGAGGAAAGAGAGTTACTGGACCATCCCTTGGTAGGCGGGCTCATTTTGTTTAGCCGCAACTACCATGATCAGCGTCAACTTACTGAGCTGATCGGCCAAATTCGCCAGGCTGCTCGCAATCAACTCCTCATAGCGGTGGATCACGAAGGGGGCAGGGTACAGCGTTTTCGTGAAGGCTTTAGCCGCATTCCAGCCATGGGCGCTATTTATCAGGGCGCAGAGCAGAATATGGATCTGGCATTGCAATATTGTGACTCCTTCGGCTGGTTAATGGCGGCGGAATGTCTGGCGTTTGATATCGACATCAGTTTTGCCCCAGTATTGGATCTCGATGGCATTTCCCAAGTTATAGGTGATCGCAGCTTTCACGGGCAACCGCAGATTTTAATTCAGCTGGCATCCGCTTTTATTAAGGGCATGCACCGAGCAGGCATGAAATCTACCGGCAAACATTTTCCCGGTCATGGCAATGTAAAAGAGGATTCACATGTTGCCATGCCGGTAGACAAACGTAGCCTGGCAGAAATTTCGGCCCTGGATATGCGGGTATTCAAAGAGATCCATCAACAGGGTTTACTCGATGCTGTTATGCCTGCCCATGTGGTTTATCCCGAGGTCGATTCCATGCCCGCAGGATTTTCCAAAATCTGGATAGAGCAGCATCTGCGCAAAGATCTAGGTTTTGAAGGGGTAGTATTTTCCGATGATTTGTCGATGCAAGGCGCAGCCTTTATCGGTAATTTTGCCGCCCGGGCAGAAGCCGCCCTTGAAGCGGGTTGTGATATGGTTTTGGTGTGTAATAACCCCCATGGTGCAGCCCAAGTGATAGACAGTCTGCCAAGCCAGTATCGGGCAAATCCACGTTTATTAACCTTGGCTAAGTCCCCCTTTGATAATTTCAATACCCTAAAAAACAGCCCACAATATATTGCGGCTCAGCGTGTACTCGACACCTTTTATGTTTAGTGCCTGGGGCAACCGACTGAATAATCCCCGTTGCCGTTATTAAGCGAATATTGTGTGGCCAACTAAGGGTGTATTAAGCGCTTGGTGTTAGGCTGAGCGCGTTTTAATTTTTACTAATAATAAGAATCCATATGCAATTGAATCGGCAGCACTTTATCCTCATTGGGCCACTATTAGCGCTGGCATTTTATTACTTTTTGCAGGCATACGAGGTGGCTTATCTACCTGGGATTACTGCGGCTATTACATTATTGACGGTAATTTGGTGGGTAACGGAAGCCATTCCCATTCCTGCAGCCTCTCTCATACCCTTTGCGCTGCTGCCTATGTTTGGTGTAATTGACCATGGAGATGCTGCTTCAGCTCTGGGAAGCCATGTTATTTTGCTGCTTATGGGCGCATTTATGCTCTCTACTGCACTTGAACGCAGCGGCGCCCATGAGCGTTTAGCGGTTTATATGGTGCGTATGGTGGGGGTCAGCAGCGCACAGCGATTAGTATTTGGTTTTGTGATCGCCACAGGCTTTTTGAGTATGTGGATCTCTAACACCGCGACTACCCTGATCATGTTGCCAATGGCCTTGGCGATATTAAGCCATGTTGACAACCCAAAGTTAAAAGTCGCTCTTGTATTGGGTATAGCCTATTCCGCCAGTGTTGGCGGATTAGGCACACTCATTGGCACACCACCTAATGTGATCTTCGCCGGTATTTATGAAGAACAAACCGGTCAAGAATTTGGTTTTTTAGCCTGGATGAAAGTAGGGCTGCCGGTGGTAGCCATAAGCTTACCTATTATCGCATTGTGGTTAACCCGTAATGTCACCTTGGAACATGATATTGAGTTGCCTAAACTTGGGCAGTGGCGTAAAGAAGAATCCCGCACTTTGTGGGTATTTGGTCTGACGGCATTGGCATGGATCACTCGCAACGAGCCATTTGGCGGCTGGAGTGGCATTTTGAATATTCCCTATGCTGGTGACAGTACTGTGGCGCTCACTGCTGCGGTGGTGATGTTTTTAATCCCCAACGGCAAAGGCGGCCGTTTACTCGATTGGGACACAGCGAAAACTATCCCGTGGGGTATTTTATTGCTGTTTGCTGGCGGTATTGCCCTAGCCAAAGGGTTTAGCGCATCGGGTTTGAGTCAAATTTTAGGGCAGTGGTTGCTCGGTTTAACCCATTTACCTTTAGTGATGGTGATTTTAGCGATTTGTTTGATTGTCACCTACCTCACTGAAATCACCAGTAATACGGCAACGGCCACCTTGTTGATGCCTATCTTGGCAGTGGCGGCGGTGTCATCTGGTAATGAGCCGGCCTTATTTATGATCCCCGCGGCCATGGCGGCCAGCTGCGCCTTTATGTTGCCGGTTGCCACCGCACCCAACGCCATTGCTTATGGCACCGGGGCTATTGAGATTAAAGATATGGTAAAAGAAGGGGCCATTTTAAGCTTTTTAATCTCCGTTATTGTCGGCCTGACCTGTTTCTTATTGTTAGGCTAAATTGCGAACTCAGACATTGCGCACCAGGAATTCGTCACCCGCTTGATTTTCAAGTGCTCGACACTTTATGCGCTTTTATGATCCTGAAATCTGGGAAATATTTTCATATAGAGGCACTGGTTTTGCTCGTTTCGTCTGACTGACAGAGCCTCACTTACCCACGTTTTCACGCACTACTTCTAGTCACATACTATTTACCAAGCCACTATTTAGCGCCTGCAGAGGTTTGCCACTAGCGGTGACTCAGGGTAATCGTAAATAGGCATTTTTCTTGCTTTACCTAAAGTTCATCGAATTGGACGTTATTATTTTATATTGAAAGCGAGGAGATTTTTTATGTTTCTAAGAACTATCAAAACACCTGGATTAGCGCATCTATCTTATATTCTAGCTTCAGGGGGCAATGCGGTTGTCATCGACCCGCGTAGGGATATCGATATCTATGTTGATATCGCCAATCAAAACGAATGTCGCATAACCCATATTTTTGAAACTCATCGCAATGAAGACTTAATCAGTGGGGCCCCCATACTTGCAGAACTCTGTAAAGCAGAGGTATTACATGGGCCCAATGCTGATGGCGACATTAAATATGCTGCAACGGTCAAACAGGGGCACCAGGTCAATATTGGCAGCTTAACCTTGGAAGTATTAGAAACCCCGGGGCATACCAAGGACAGTATTTGCATATTAGTATTTGATAATGATTTCGACGATGGACCGGTTGGTATCTTTACGGGTGATACCTTGTTTGTGGGCGATGTGGGGCGGACTGACTTTTACCCACAGGAAAGTCAGCATGTTGCTGGTTTACTTTACGACAGTTTGCAAAAAATTAAAGCTCGCGCAGCTGCGGCAATCATCTATCCAGCCCATGGAGCAGGTTCAGTTTGTGGTGATGGTATGGCCGAACGTGAGTTTTCAACTGTGCAACACGAGATAAATAATAACCCCTTAATGGGCATTGCCGATCGCGCCGAATTTATTCAAAAAAAAGTTGCTGAACATCATTATATTCCGCCTTATTTTGCCGAAATGGAACGGCTCAACATGCAAGGCGCCTCTGCCTATGCAACTCCGCGGATTTTGTCACCGTTGCAGGCCAAACAACTTGCTCAGATGTACCAGCAAGGATACACATTAGTTGATGTGCGCAACATAGAGTCGTACCTTGGTGCGCACATACCTAAGAGCTTTAGTCTGCCAGTTAGTATGATTACCGCCTACGGCGGCTGGTTATTTGATGCCAAAGATAAACTAGTTATCATCGCTGACGATCAGAACATGGCAAGTTGCGCGGCATTACATTTCGCTCGAATTGGCTTTGATAATTGTGTTTATTACTTTTCAGGAAATCTGGCTGAAGTTGCGGCCAGCGGTGGGGATTTTGCGACGCTAAGCGTAGTTAATGCGCCACAAGTAAAGCATCTTATCAAAGAAGATTGGACTGTGCTGGATGTCCGAAAAGTGACAGAGTATGAGCAAGTCCATATAGGCGACAGTAAACATGTTTTTCTGGGGCACTTAGCGGATAAACTCAGCGGGCTTTCAGAGCAAGACAGCTATATCACTATGTGTGCCAGTGGCATGCGGGCAACCGTGGCCGCAGCGTATTTACAAGCCAATGGCTTTACTCATGTAAAAGTGTTTATGGGCTCCATGGGCGCATGGCAAGCACAGGATTATCCCGTTGAAAAAGCGTAAATAGGCAGGATATGGTAAAAGAAGGGGCCATTTTAAGCTTTTTAATCTCCGTTATTGTCGGCCTGACCTGTTTCTTATTGTTAGGCTAAATTGCCCATTCATGCCGTAACCCGTTTCTGTGCGTATCCCCCAATTTGGTGCAGGTAAAATCCTGCATTTGCTCCGCCGGCCTTATCAATCTTGGCACGTATTGTTGGCATTAATTCTGCAGTTCCGTTAGCTAACTTTTGTTATGTTCATATTTTCGGGGATAAATAGTCTATGGTTAAAGCATTGACAGTGATGGTCAGTCTGTTAGTTGCGCCTAATTTGTACGCAGGATCATTTGCCTGGGGGGCGTTAAAACGTGAGCGTATTGAACTCCAGTTGCCTTTGTTAATAGTGCAAGGAGAGAAAGGGGTACTCGCCTGTGGTTATGTTGATGTCAACACCTGTAACAAAACAGGGGAAGCCTGCGCCATTGTATCAGGGGTTTACAATCACACCGATATGTTGGCTAAACCAGTTCTTGGCGTGTCCCAAGCCGCAAGCCTGTTGGGGATAGAAATAGGCATGAGCGGTATGCAAGCTCTTGAACTGATGCGTTAGCGGCTTATCCAGTCGCCATGCCTACAATATCGAGCCGCGCGGGGTGACGGTACTTGGCATCTAACAGTGTGCCTCGCCAATTATGCTGTGCATGCAAATTGGCGGTGGTTTCACGGATAAGCTCATACACTGCAGTGACGGGGGCACTTTGACGTTTTCGCTGTGACATACGTAAATAGACCTCGCGCTGCATTTGCGGTTGAATGATATCTATCGCTCTTATTTGCTTGCTGGTTTCTAAATGACACGTGGCAGAGGAAGGATAAATAGCTAAGCCAAAGCCCTGAGAAACATAATGCAGAGTGGTCATTAACTGACCAAAGGCATTTTTGGTTTTTAGTTTAATACCTAATTTGTCGGCTTGTTCAAATAACAGCTGGGGCAGGGCGTCTCTCCTGTCAGGCATGAATATTTCGTAATGTTGCAGCGCTTCAAACTCAATAGAGCCATACATCGACAGTTCACTGTAGGAAGGGTTTTGCGGCCGCGGTGAAATGTATAAATATAACTTTTCGCTGATCAACGCCAAGTTATTTGATGGGGTTTCATCAATTTGTGGGTTGTAACACAGGGCAATATCAACTTGCTCTTCTGCGAGCCAATTCTCTACCATATAGGATGGCCCAACCCGAAAAGACAATTCTATGTTGGCAAAACGATGCTCTAATTCAGTCTGTAATTGGATAGACAAGACATTACAGATAGATTGGCTCAGACCAACCACCACCTTACCGCGGTATTCTTTTTGCTGGCCAATTAGCTCTATTTTGGCGGTGTTGATCTGGCTTAAAATAATGCGTGCATGTGCCTCAAATTGGCTACCGGCCTCGGTGAGTTCGACACCGCGAAAACTACGTTCAAATAGCTTTATTTTCAGTTCATGCTCTAGGTTGGCCAGTTGTAAGCTGATCGCGGGCTGCGCCACATCCAGGATTTTGGCTGCGCCTGAGATGCTGCCTTGTTCGACTGTGGCTAAAAAATATTCTAACTGTTTGGTGTTCATTAACTACCTAAAATGATGTTGTTACAACATAAGTCATTTTGCTAATAACCCTGTAAAGCAAATTTGATGCCGCCGCGCTTTACCAGTGCGCTTTCATACTCTCCAAGTTGTCCTGTACGTGCGCTTTTTTCACTTGTTTGGCTGCCAAACTAACTAGGCTATAAAAAAAATATGGGGCCGCACAACATTATTGTGAGTTCTGCCTTGGCGTTCGTATCGTTAGCATAAGCGCCTGATTTTATTTTGTTTTAAGCAGCACTCACTTAGGAAATAAGTCACAACATTTATGCTAAATATTACGCGAAGACAATTTCTAAATTATGTAGGGGCCGCCGGTGGAGCATCGGCATTACTTAAAACCGGTTTAGCCTTAGGTTTAATGCCTGATGATAGCTACGGCGGCCCGGTTAGGATTAAGCCTGCGGCCAACGATCAGCAGCAAACTGCGCTTATTCTCGGGGCGGGAGTGGCGGGATTAGCCACGGCACTTGAATTAGAAAAAGCCGGAATTCATTGCACTATTCTTGAAGCGTCATTTCGGGTGGGCGGCAGAAATTTAACCGTTCGTAATGGCGATAAAATTGATGAAATGGGTAACCCGCAAATTTGTCAGTTTGATAAACAGGAAAATCTTTTTTTTAATTGTGGACCGGCACGTATACCCGGCCACCATAGACGATTACTGCACTATTGCAGGGCACTGAATGTGCCATTACAGATCAAAGCCAATAGCAGCAAGATGGCGTATTTTCACGATGATAAATCCCTGGAAGGTAAACCTAAACGCATCATCGAATATCACACGGATGTGCGTGGTTTGATGTCAGAATTGCTATGGAAATCCGCTGACTCCCGTCATTACGACCAACTTTTAAGCGAAGATGATGTTGCCAAATTAATGAAGTTTTCTCAGACCTACGGCGACCTGACAGAAAACGGAAAATACATAGGCAGTGGGCGGGCAGGGTCAATTAGCGATCGCATGCTTGAGTTCCCTATACCCCATGCGCCCATCGAATTAAAAGCCATGCTCGATAGTCAATTTTGGTACGGCGGCTTATTAGGTGCAGAACTCTATGATTGGTGCGAACCGCTTATGGAGCCAGTAGGTGGAATGGATGGTGTGGTGAAAGGTTTCTTGCGCCATTTAAAGACTGAGGCGGTGTTAAATGCCCAAGTCAAAAAAATCTATAACCGTGAGCAAGGGGTAGAAGTCACCTACGAACAAGGCGGCAAACTGCATACCGTGCAGGCGGATTATTGTTTCAATAATATACCAGCCTATTTTATGGCGGGCATCGACAACAACTTCACACCGACTTATCAATCGGCGTTGAATAGCATCAAGCGGGGGCATTTGTTTAAAATTGCTTACCAAATGAGTGAGCGCTTCTGGGAGCGTGACGGCATTTACGGTGGCATCAGTTACACCACAGAACCTATCTCACAACTCTGGTACCCGTCTCACGACATCCATGCGCCCAAAGGCATCTTGTTGGGTGCGTATACCTGGGATCCCAAGGTCAGTGCCATGTTTGAAAAGATGACACCAGCAGAGCGCCTGACCGCAGGTGCCTTACAGGCCGAAAAAATTCATCCGGGTTACAGCAAATACATCGAAAACGGCATCAGTATTCCTTGGGCGCGTATGAATCATCAAATGGGCTGTGGTATGCACATGAGTCCAGAAGATTTCGATCAATATTATCCGTTGCTGCAAAAACCTGACGGCCGTCACTTTATGATTGGTGACCAGATCAGTCACCACAGTGGCTGGCAAGAAGGGGCGCTGGCATCCAGTGAGCAAGCATTACAACAATTTAATCGCTTAGTTAATTCTAAAAATAGCAGTGGAGAAGCCAGCCATGTCGTTTAAGTCTACTGTTTTCACCCTTATATTTGCCGGTGCAACAGGTACCTTGCAGGCCTCAGAAGCACCTACACCAGTGGGCTTGGAGTACTGCACTGTGTGCCATGGCAGTCAATTGAAAGGAAATGCCAACATAGGTGCCCCAAGATTGAGCGGTTTATCCCAATGGTACGTTGAACGTCAATTGTTGAACTTCAAACTAGGTAGGCGTGGTGCCCATGTGAATGATTTACCAGGTGGCGAGATGAAGTCGATGGTGGCGCACTTATCGGATCAGGATATTACCGCCATTGCCCAGTGGATAGCTCAAACAGAATCACCCAAACCCAAAGCCACCATAGGCGGCGATATAACAGCTGGGAAAAGCTTGTATCAGGGATGTGCAGCCTGCCACAACGGTGATGCATCGGGTAATGAAACCCTTGGTGCACCCAGTTTACATGGTCTAAACGATTGGTATTTACTGACTCAAATCAATCATTTTCGTTTAGGCATTCGCGGCTCCGAGTCTGGGGATGTCTACGGGCAACAAATGCAAGCAGCGAGCAGTTTGGTGAAGTCAGATCCCGATGCGGCGGCTCTCGCCGCTTATATCAGTCAACTTAATTAATATTAGGAGTTACACATATGAAAAAACATATTTTAGTTGCCGCAGCGGCGTTATTCAGTGTCAACAGTTTTGCTGATGTTACCCGTCATGCTTTGGCAAACAATAACCCGTTTCCCATTTCACGGGCGGTTGAAGTGACCCCTGATACTACCTTGATATTTCACAGTGGCATGACCCCCGGTCCGGTAAATGCTGAGGCTGAACGGGGAAGTCGGGAATATTATGGTGATACCGAAACTCAAGCGTTAAGCATTTTTAAACGTTTTGAAGACTCGTTTAAAGAGTTGGGCGTAGGGTTTGCTGACGTAATAAAAATGCAGGTCTTTATGGTAGGTGATCCATCAATGGATGGAAAAATGGATTTTGCCGGCTTTATGAAAGCCTATACCCAATATTTTGGTACCCAAGAGCAGCCCAATAAACCGGCGCGCTCAGCCTTTCAAATTGCAGGTCTGGCCGGTGGCCCGAATATGTTAATCGAAATTGAAATGGTGATTGCAAAACCATAGTGAAAACGAGTTCTGATATGGAGCAGCAGGCGGTGTAATAAGGGAATTTTGTCTAGTTAATTAGCCCATGTAAATTAAAATAAGAAAAGGTGAACACACAATGCTTAAGCAAAATAAACTTAACCAAGCGATTAAAACCGGTCTGGTGACCTGGGCAATTAACACAGTTGTTTTAACATCCGCAAATGCACAAGAAACACCCGCTCCCGAAGTCGGCGTGGGTGCCTATGAAAAAGTGGTGGTTACAGGGTCCCGGGGCGCTCCACGCTCTTTGGCTGATTCGCCGGTACCAGTAGATGTATTAAGTGAAGACGACCTGGCAGGCGCACCTTTTACAGATACCAACGACATTTTAAAAACCTTGGTGCCATCATATTCGGTACAACGCCAACCTATTTCTGATGGAGCCTCATTTATTCGCCCGGCGACCCTGCGCGGTATGCCAACGGACAAAACCCTGGTGTTAGTCAATTCTAAACGTCGACATCGTTCTGCCTTGGTGGAAATTGGCGGCTCTGGTACTCAGGGGCCAGATATCGCTACTATCCCATCGTCAGCTTTAAAAGGGGTTGAAGTACTGCGTGATGGCGCCGCAGCCCAGTATGGCTCAGATGCCATTGCCGGGGTGATTAATTTTGTTTTAAAAGACAATGATGAAGGCGGTTCTTTTTCGTTAGAGGGCGGCCAATATTACGAAGGTGATGGTGAACAGCTGACTATGTCAGGTAACATGGGTTTTGCCCTGGGCGATGATGGTTTTGTAAGTGTCTCAGCTGAATACGCTGATTCCAATTCCACCTCCCGTTCAGAACAGTATTGTGAAAGTTGGTGGTGTTTAACCGACCCGGCCAACCCATATTTAAGTGATCCGGATTTTGTCGCCGGTCTTGAAAACGCCAATCAAGGGGGAGAAGATGTTGTGCAACCTTGGGGGCAACCTAACAATTCGGGTACCCGTTTGTTTGTCAATGCGGGCTACGAAATTAACCATAAAATGAAATTGTATGCTTTTGGTAATTACGCTGAAAGTGAAGGGGATGGCTCTTTTTATTATCGGTACCCTGGTAACGGTACCATTATGGATTTACGTGAACAGGACGGATCTATCTACAATCCACTGGAAAAATTCCCGGGTGGTTTTACGCCCCGATTTTTTGGTGAGATTAGTGACTATTCACTGGTAAGTGGGCTGGAAGGTGAATTTGCTAATGACATGACTTATGACTTCAGTGGGCGTTTTGGTTCAAATAAAATTGAGTATACCCTTAAAAATACCATCAACCCATCTATGGGCCCTGATTCTCCCACGTCCTTCAAGCCTGGTAATTTGATCAACGAAGAATTGCAATTTTCCGCAGATTTCACCAAATATCTTGAAGTGGGTTTTTACTCAGACGTGCTGATAGCTTTTGGTTTAACCTATATGGAAGAAAGCTATGAGTTAAAAGGCGGCGACGAAGCGTCCTATTCGGCGGGTGCCTATGCTTTGCCTGATCCCTGGGAGTTTTGTGACGCAGGTCTTGCTACAGCGACTGGCCTTGGCGTTATCGCTGGTGGTTCGACCCTAGACTGCGCTAACGACAGTGATCCGGTTTACCAGGTCGTGGGTGTGGGTTCAAATGGTTTTCCTGGGTATTCACCACAATACTCAGGCAAATATGAGCGGGATATGGCCGGTGTGTATCTTGATCTGAGCTCTGATATCAGTGAGACATTGTACTTACAAGCAGCCATGCGTTATGAGGACTATTCAGACTTCGGTTCAGAGCTGGTGGGTAAAGTGGCCTTTAAATATACATTGAGCGATGACTTCAATATGCGCGGTTCGGTGGGTACGGGATTTCGTGCACCTACTCCTGGTCAGCAAGGTACTACTAACGTATCCACGCGTTTACCCGATGGTTTGCCTGTTGCTACGGGTTTGTTTCCCGCATTGAGTCCGGTTGGTGAAGCATTAGGCGCTGCCCCCTTAAAACCTGAAACGTCACTTAACTATAGTTTAGGTGTAGCAGGTAACTTGGATGACCTTAATATCACCCTGGATTTTTACCGTATAGAGCTCGAAGACCGTTTTTATGCGGTGTCTACCTTGGATGTATCAACGGATCCTGAAAGTGGTGAGGCCTATGCCAACTACCTCAAACTTGATGTAGCAGGGGTAGCGGGTGCAAATTCAATAGGGGGGGTTAACTACTTCCAAAATGCCTTTGATACGGTTACCAATGGTATGGACTTTGTTATGACCTATACCATGGGAGATACCGTATTGACGACTTCGGTTAACTATAACAAAACTGATATTGACTCAGATGCATCTGAGTATTTGAATGCTGAAGACCAATATGACGTAGAAAATGCCATTCCTAAGTGGCGTGGTGTCGTGACAGCCAAACATAACTTTGATTTGTTATCCATATTAGTACGTGCCAATGTTTATGGTTCTTATACCAATGCTATTGATTCAGATGCCACCTTCAAACAAGAATATGGTTCCAGTGTTTCTTTCGATTTGGAAGCTAACTATCAAGTCACTGATCAATTAAGTATTGCCGCCGGGGCACGTAATATCTTCGACCAGTATCCTGATAAAGATGGGGTGGATGGTCAAAGGGACGATTGTTGTGGTGTGGTGTACTGGTCTGGCAACACTGTTGACTGGCAAGGGGGGTATTATTACGTGCGGGTGAACACGGTTTTCTAGCCCAAGGGAGACTTAAAATGAACAAAGCGGCTTATGCCGCTTTTTTTATGAGCAGGTATTTTAGACTTTGCTTTCTGTTACACCTTGCTGGTAATTTAACCAGCGCGCGAAGACAAACAAATAGTCTGACAAGCGGTTTAAGTACTGTAAACACAACTCAGGTACAGGGTAGTCATTAAGTAAGGCGACCATTGTACGCTCGGCGCGCCTGGTTACTGTGCGGGCCACATGAGCCTGGGCGGCCGCTTGGCAACCACCAGGTAAAATAAAACTGGTCTGGGCTGGGATTTGCTGCACTATGGCATCAATTGCCTGTTCCAGGGTGTGAACATCAGCGTCAGCCAGTGTGGTAGTGGCGGAAATGGCAAAACCTATCTGGAACAAACGTTGCTGGATTGTGGCCAGCAATGTTAATTGTGATTGCTCCTTTGGGTTTAACAAACTGGCGAGTAACCCCAGGTGCGCATTTACCTCATCAAGGGTACCGTAACATTCAACAACCGGCGCATCTTTAGGCATACGCACGGCTTTGTCGGTGTAAATCTGGGTTTGGCCTTTATCGCCGGTTTTGGTGTAAATCTTCATGATTATCGGTACCCCCTAGTTACTGTTTGTAATGGTTTTGGGTGGTTCATAACGGTTAATTTGCACCACCATGCCAAATAACGGATGATCGAAATAATGCAATTGTTTGCTGATCACCCGGCGTAACTGGTTGAAGTTATAACTTTGCAAAAAATCGCTTTGGGTCTCGCTGGTAGATGTTTGCTGCTTAAGTCTGATGGGGATACGAAAGTCCAGATCACTGTCGATATGCAAATAGGGGGTGCGTCCGACGTTTTGCAGGTAAATCTTCATGTCTCCTTCGAGTTGCCACAGGGGTTTCTCTACCACAGGAGCGAAAGCCTGCGGGGAACTTGCCCCTTTCTCATCTGCAAGCTGCGTCATAGGTATATTCAACGCATCCAGCTTGAGGGGGGTTGTATCTTGAAGGGCTAACTCAATTTCTTTGAATAGATCCTTTGGTGCCACAGCGCTTGCGCTATGTGGCTCTTGCCCCGAGGTTAATGACAGCAAACCACTATTGTTGCTTGGTTTAGGAGACTTACGCCAACCGCTTTGGGCAAATTCAGATGCATAATTTGGCCCGGCAATTAACTTCATAGGTACGGCTTTACTGCGTCCAAACACTACAGGTTGACGCCAGGTCAGGTGTAGAATTGGACTAAGATCCCTTTGCCCGGCTATGCGCGCTAAAAGCGCGTCCAGTTTGGCGTTATCCTTGGGTAACAAATAGGGGCTCAAACGCTCTGGCCATAATACACCATCTATTTCAACTGGTACTCGTTTTGGCATGGGGCTGGCTACGGGGGTGTCGTAAGGACCCCGAAGAAGCACTCTTTCCTGGGCAAATATGCAGGGCAGGTGGATGGGCAACTGCCAGTCAACTCTGCGCACGCTAAAAGGTGCCAGGCTTGAGGGCGGCAATTCGTTTCTTGCATCTTCTTCTTCGTCGGCTGCGCTGTAGGTCCCAGGCCGTGACAGACCCGATGCCGGGCTCTTTGTAAACGTCGCGTCCGGCGCCAGTTGCTTACTTTTTTGAAACACTGAATTTTCCAGCAGCAGTTC
The DNA here is from genome assembly GCF_058068185.1 of Paraglaciecola sp. IT1134. Taxonomy (NCBI): domain Bacteria; kingdom Pseudomonadati; phylum Pseudomonadota; class Gammaproteobacteria; order Alteromonadales; family Alteromonadaceae; genus Paraglaciecola; species Paraglaciecola sp. IT1134. The sequence continues at coordinate 2,143,587 of NZ_CM176486.1, forward strand.
ATTACTAAGCTTACTGGATTGGCTATGGTCCTCAGGTGTAACACAGACAGTCAAACCCGCATTGAGATAATCCAGGTTGGGCTGCACATAATCACTTAACAGATCCAGGGCATTATTAGCGGCAAATTTAGGCGCGGTATGGTCGAATTGCTCAGCAATAGTGTGCACATCTATATTACGTTTAAATATCACCACTTCGATGTCAAACCACCAGTCATTGTCTTGAGCATAGACTTGGCCAGAAACACAAAATGCCACTAGCGCCGTAAAAACACATTGTTTCAAGCGGGCCAGTGTAAAGCTTGTCGGGTAAGAATGGGTGGGGTTCGGAGACATTAAGCGGCCCTTATTTTCTGGCTGAATTGATCTAACATATCGGTGACGAGTTGCAGTCTATCCTTGGCGGATTCGGTTGGCACATTAAATTTCAATTTCTGCGGGCCATCTAGTCGGTAGATTTTCGGCTCAGACTGGATCAAGCGAATAATAAAACTCGGGTCTATATTGGTGGTAGCGGCAAACTCGATAACTCCACCCTGATTAGAAGCTTCGATTTTACTGATACCCACCACTTTCGCCTGGAGCTTGAGCATGGCGATAGCGATCAGGTTTTTCGCCGCGTCGGGCAAGAGACCAAAACGATCGATCAGCTCAATTTGCAATTCATTGATTTGTCGCTGGGTTTTACAACTTGCCAGTTTTTTATATAAAGACAAACGGGTATTTACATCTGCAATGTAGTCTTCTGGAAATAAAGCGGGTAGCCGCAGTTCGATATCTGTTTGGGTCGCCAGTACGGCATCCAAAGAGGGTTCTTTGCCTTCTTTTAAGGCTTGAACCGCCTGCTCCAGCATCTCCATATACAAATTAAAACCTATGCTGGATATTTGCCCGGTTTGATCATCTCCCAACAATTCTCCTGCTCCGCGTATTTCCAGATCGTGGGTGGCCAGGGCAAAACCGGCACCGAGATCTTCCATTGATGCTATGGCATCCAGGCGTTTCACTGCATCTTTGCTCATACGTTTTGGGTGGGGTGTGAGCAAGTACGCATAGGCCTGGTGATGGGAGCGGCCGACTCGGCCCCGTAACTGGTGTAACTGGGCCAGGCCCAGATGATCAGCTCTGTCCATGATAATGGTATTGGCCGAGGGCACATCTATGCCAGTTTCAATAATAGTAGTGCACACCAGCACATTATATCGCTGATGGTAGAAATCGGACATGACCTTTTCCAGCTCACGCTCGCGCATCTGACCATGGCCGATGGCGATGCGAGCTTCGGGTAATATCTCGGCTATTTCCTGGGCGGTACGTTCGATAGTGTCCACTTCGTTGTGTAAAAAATAAACCTGCCCACCACGTAAGATCTCCCGCAATATAGCCTCGCGAATGAGTTCCTTGGAGCTTTGGTGTACAAAAGTTTTGATGGCCAGACGTTTAGCCGGCGGGGTGGCGATAATCGACAGATCACGCATACCCGACAGCGCCATATTCAGGGTACGGGGAATAGGTGTTGCGGTTAGCGTGAGAATGTCGACATCCGAGCGCAAGGCCTTGAATTTCTCTTTTTGACGCACCCCGAAGCGATGTTCTTCATCGATGATAACCAGACCCAGATCGTCAAATTTGATATCATTTTGCAGTAACTTGTGGGTTCCGACCACTATATCAACCTTGCCGTCGTCTATGCCGCTCAATACCTGTTTTTGATCCTTGGTACTGACAAAACGTGACATCACCTCAATCTTGAAGGGCCAGTCGGCAAATCTGTCTTTAAAGTTTTCGTAATGCTGCTGAGCAAGCAGCGTTGTGGGTACCAAAATGGCAACTTGTTTACCCTGGTTCGCAGCCACAAAGGCGGCACGCATGGCCACTTCGGTTTTACCAAAACCCACGTCACCACATACCAGGCGATCCATAGCGTTGGGGCTGCCCATATCCTGAATTACGGCATTAATGGCCTGTTGCTGATCCAGGGTTTCTTCAAAAGGAAAGCTGTCACTGAAGGCCTGGTACTCGTCCCAGTCCAGTTTGTAGGAAAAACCGGGTTTTACGGCGCGCCTGGCATATACATCCAACAGTTGGGCCGCCACGTCGCGCACCCGCTCGGCGGCTTTACGTTTGGCTTTACCCCAGGTTTCTGTGCCCAGGTGGTGCAAAGGGGCGTGTTCGGTATCGCCACCACTGTAGCGGCTGATCAGGTGTAAAGAAGCCACCGGCACATAGAGTTTGGCTGCTTTGGCGTATTCAATACATAAATACTCCGTGGTAATACCGCCGGCATCCAGAGTTTGCAAACCCAGGTACCTGCCCACGCCGTGGTCCAAATGCACCACTGGCTGACCAATGGCCAGCTCTGCCAGGTTGCGGATAACGGCGCTTTCGTCCGTAGCCTGGCGCTTGTCGCGCAAACGACGCTGGCTTATCTTATGCCCCAACAATTCGGTTTCGGTGATAAAGGCCAGCTCACCCTTTAGTTCACTGAGCACAAAGCTGTGTTCAGCCATGCCTATGGTGATACCCAGCTGTTCTTTGCTGCCCACAAAGATATCGATATTATCGACCATTTTGGGTTTGATATCCGCCTTGGCCAACAGTTCAAGCAAGCTTTCTCGGCGGCCTTGAGATTCGGCGCTAAACAGCACTTTGCTGCCACGCTGTAACCAGTTTTTTACCTGTTGTTTGAGACTGGTCCAGGGCACCTTATTTTGCGATTTAATCGCGATGTCACCGATGGCGCTGGTAGCATAATTGATCACCCCTGCTTTGAGTTCTTTTGGTTCATGGTTGACGGTGATCCGCGGCCATTGTTTAATGGCTGCAAACAGTTCTTCATGGCGCATAAACAGATCGCTGGGGGCCATCAGCGGTCGACTCAGGTTATAGCGCAGCTGCTCATAACGCTCATTCACGTCTGTCCAATAAAACTCGCAGGCCGAGGCTAAATCGCCGTGCAGCATGAGCGTGGTGTCCGGGTGCAAATAATCAAAAAGGGTGGCACTTTGTTTAAAAAACAGCGGCAAGTAATACTCGATCCCCCCGGGCATCAAGCCTTTTCCAACCTGGTAATACAGGGACTCTTTGGCGTTGTTGGTCTCGAATTTTTCCAGGTATTGCTGGCGGAACAACTGTAGAGCTTCTTTGTCGGTGGGGAATTCCCGGGCAGGTAGCAACTTGATTTCCTCGATCTTCTCTCCCGAGCGTTGGGTATCAGGATCGAACAGGCGGATGCTGTCTACCTCATCATCGAATAAATCGATGCGATAAGGGTGTTGGCTGCCCATTGGATACAAATCGATAATGCTGCCACGTATGGAAAACTCGCTGTGCCCCATAACCTGATTGACGTGCTGATATCCAGCGCGCTCTAAACCTGAGCGAAACTTGTCAATATCCAGAGTTTGTTTGACCTTGAGGATCAGCAGGTATTTGCTCAGGTAATCCACTGGCGCCATGCGCAACATCAGGGTATTGACCGGCACGATAAATACGCTGTTTTGGGCCTGGGTCAGGCGATAGAGGGTTTCAAGGCGTTGGGATACGATGTCTTGATGGGGTGAAAAGTTGTCATAGGGCAGGGTTTCCCAATCTGGAAACAATTGCGCTTCTATGCCTTTGCCCAATAAAAAGTAGGCCAGTTCTTTTTCAAGTTTAATCGCACTTGGGGTATCTGCTGTGACTAACAGGACGGGTCCCTTGGCAACTTTGGCGGCGTTAGCGATAGACAACGCCATACTGCTACCTTGTAAATTTCCCCAATGGATAGAATCGCCTTTGCCTGAGGCTAAGGTCGGGGTATAAATGCTGACTGTCATTACTATTTTTCGTTCTTTAGTTGCTTGGCGCGTTTTCTTAATTGCAGAGTTTGCAAATGTAAGCTGGCACGCACTAGAAGATCCTGATCCTCTTCGCGGATCCGGGTGAAAATAAGGGATATATGGTACGAGTCTGCCACGCGCTGGCAAGCGATAACTTCGCCAAAACAGAAAATCGCCGAGGCTTCTTCTTTAAGAAAGATTTTTAATTCGACTGTTTGCCCCAATTCTACTGGGCTGTAGCAGACCAAGATAATGCCGCCACCGCCAAACTTGTATGACATAAAGACCTGACTGGGATCGTCTTGTTGTTGCAATACCAGTGACATCAACAGGTCTATCTTACGAGATTGGGCATTCAGAAAATCTGCTAATTCAACGGCATGTTCGCCCATATTGCGCAGTGGGCGCAATGCCTTGGCATCAATTGTCGACACTTCGCTGGCGACCTTAAAGGCATAAGGCATATGTTCCCCTAGGTCTTCAATATCGGGTAACTGGAAATCTGCTGCTACACATGCCATGTTGACCCGCACGGGATGTTCAATGGTGAAAAATTCGGTAAATTGCTGTTGTTTTTGTTCCAGGCTTAACCTATCCATATTTTCTCCGCTTGGGCGTATTCACCCTGAGTGACATTGCTCGCTTGTTTGCAACTTGGCCAAGGCGTATTATTCAACAACTGTTTTACTTATACCAATGCTTATAAGCAACTTCGTTGCAATTGTTCGTAAACCACGTGGTAGTCGGTGTTCTAAGACTTGTTACGATTGCATGGATACGAACATTTGAGAGTAACGGACAAGGGTAAACCTAGTGATTATCAAGTTCTACTGCGGATTTGCCTTCAACCCCTGACAAAGAGACGACTTTGAGCATGTTTCACCCTGTTTCCGCCTTTATTGGTTTACGATACGCAAAATCCAGTAAGGGTAACCATTTCATTGCCTTTATCAATGCCTTCTCGGCTATCGGCATCGCCTTGGGGTTGTGTTCATTGATCACTGTGTTGTCTGTGATGAACGGTTTCGAAAGTGAGCTTAAAGATCGAGTATTGGGGATCACTCCCCAGGTGGTGGTTGACACTCGGGACAGCGAAGATCACGTTAAACAATCACTGAATACTTTGCCTGGGGTGATTGGCAGCAGCCAGTACATTGAATCCGAAGGGGTGATCCAGTCACCAAAGGGGCTAGAAGGCATCATGATGCAAGGGGTGGACCCCGGCATTATGCAACAGCATTCAATTATCGCTGACAAAATGTTAGCTGGTGAGTTAGGCGCGCTTCGAACCGGTGAATACGGCGTGGTAATAGGCCGGGCTCTGGCGACCAAACTCGGTTTATCAATGGGGGATCGAACCCGTTTAATCGCCGCTGGGGCAAGTGTTTTTGGGCCTTTTGGACAGATCCCCAGCCAGCGCCTGTTTACTGTAGTGGGGGTGTACGATGTGGGCTCAGAGCTGGATGCCAAGGTGGTGCTGTTAAATATAGATGACAACGCTAAGTTGCTGCGTAGCCGCACCAGTCAAATAGCCCAAACTCGCTTGTTTTTACGTGATGCCTTTGAATATCGGCAAGTGATACAACTCCTGGTTCCATTAAAGTTGGCCAGCGACGACTGGCGTACCCGGCAAGGGCCTCTATTTGACGCTGTGAAAATGGAAAAAAACATGATGGCCTTGATGTTATTACTGATCATCGCGGTGGCGGCATTTAATATAGTCTCAGCGCTGGTTATGGTGGTAACCGAGAAAAAAGGTGATATCGCCATTTTGCTCACCCAGGGAATGGACCGTGCAGGCGTGCTGCGTATCTTTTTGTACAATGGTTTGTATAACGGTTTGAAAGGCACCTTATTTGGTGTAGTAGGTGGGGTGCTGCTCGTTAGCCAGTTAAACAATTTGTTGGTGCTATTTAATGTGCCTTTAATGGCCGCCACGGGGGAAGGCTTACCCGTGGTATTAGAGTGGCAGCAGGTGGCGTGGCTAGTGGTATTTTCTTTGTTGTTATGTTTTGTGGCTAGCTTGTACCCCGCTTATCGCGCCGTTAAAGTCGATCCGGCCAGCGCCTTGAAATATGAGTAAAACCATATAGTTGTAGGGTTTGTTCAGGGGGCATCCGGAGGAGTGAAATACAATATTTTCAACCTTTTCTCGGGTTTTTCGGTATATAATGCCGGATGATTTTGATTGGCTAACCAAGTCTGACCTGGATTAGCGCATTAGTTTTAAAGGGTTTTTGATGGAAAAAACATTTATCACCGCTCAGCAACTGCTGGAAGATTCATTTCGCTTGGCCTCAAAAGTATATGAAGATGGTTTCAGACCGCAGTTCATTATAGGTATCTGGCGTGGTGGTGCCCCCATAGGGATTGCCGTACAGGAATATTTTGATTTTAAAAAGGTCGAGACAGATCATATAGCCGTGCGTACTTCGTCCTATTACGGCATCGACCAACAATCGAAAACCATCAAGGTGCACGGTTTGCACTATCTGATTGAAAATGCCAACGCCGAAGATGATCTTTTGATTGTGGATGACGTTTTTGATTCAGGGCGCAGTGTGGAAGCTTTGATCAAACAAATCAAAAAATTGTCACGGGCCAATATGCCGAAAAACATCCGAATTGCCTGCCCTTATTTCAAACCGCAAAATAATAAAACCGATATAGTGCCGGATTATTATGTGCATGAAAGTGAAGAATGGTTGGTCTTTCCCCATGAAATTTCCGGTTTGACCCCGGACGAAATCATCAATGGCAAAACTGATTTGGCAAATGTTCGCCATATTTTGCTCTAGCAACATAGAGACTGGTTACATACATTAGATACAAGGGAGCGTTATCGCTCCCTTGTTGTTTGTAGCTATAACGTAAAAATGATATGGCTTATATGCAGCCCCTCAACGGCAATGAGGAGTCAATCGATGGCCAAGTAGCAAAAAGGCCTGATATTACTACCCTCGCCAAGCATTGCCACGAATTACGTTTACATCGAGTATCGCCTTCCTAATAATGACTAGGTTAAGGGTGGAAGAAATGTTAAATGCACTGCGGTTATTGCCGAGTCGTCAAACCCAGCTAAATTATCAACCCCAACCACATTGAATGCATTCACCATAAGGAATCACTCCCCATGCTGCAAAGGTACGCTGTTTGGCTATGTTGTATCGCACTAACCGCTATGTTTGTGTTGGCAGGCGCTTCTATATCCTCAGAGTTTTATTGGTTTGGCGGTGTTTTTATGCTGCTTAGCGTTATTGGCATTTACGATTTTTTTCAAAAGAAACACACCTTGTGGCGTAACTATCCGGTGATGGCCCGCTTTCGCTGGCTTATGGAATATATGCGCCCCTATCTGCGCCAATATATAGTAGAAAGCGACCTGGATGGCAGACCCTACAGCCGGGATGAACGGGCGCTGGTGTATGCTCGGGCTAAAGGCGATGAGGATTACCACCCCTTTGGCACCGAGCTTGATGTGTACAGCAGTGAATATGAATGGATAGCGCAAACCATGATGCCTTGCGCTATACCTCAAGGGGATTTACGCATTGACATAGGCGGCCCCCAATGCCGACGGCCCTATTCGGCCTCGGTGTTAAATATCTCTGCCATGAGTTTTGGCTCATTAGGCGCGCGGGCCATCGAAGCGCTTAATTTGGGTGCTAAACAAGGCAATTTCTATCACGATACAGGCGAGGGCGGGATAAGCCTACATCACGAAAAACACGGAGGAGATCTCGTCTGGGAGTTGGGGACGGGCTATTTTGGTTGTCGTACTGAGGAAGGTAAGTTTGATGCTGAACAGTTCAAACAGAAGGCCCGCCTGGAGCAGGTTAAAATGATCGAAATCAAGCTCTCCCAAGGTGCTAAACCTGGTCATGGCGGGGTGTTGCCCGGCAAGAAAGTGACCGACACCATTGCCCGGGTGCGGGGTGTTGAAGTTGGTAAAGATGTAATATCCCCATCGGCGCATTCAACCTTTTCCACGCCGGTGGAATTGCTGCAATGGGCAGCGCAACTACGTGAACTCAGTGACGGCAAACCGGTTGGGGTAAAACTTTGTGTCGGACAGCCCCATGAAGTATTTGCCTTGGTTAAAGCGATGCAAGAAACTGATATTTTGCTCGATTTTATCGTGGTCGATGGTGCGGAGGGAGGAACAGGTGCCGCGCCACAAGAATTTAGTAATCATCTAGGCATGCCGCTGCGGGAGGGATTGATTGTGGTACGAAATGCCCTGGTAGGCGCCGGTTTGAAAAAACACATTCGCCTCGGAGCAAGTGGCAAGGTCCACAGCGCTTTTTCTATCGTATCCAACTGTGCCTTAGGTGCCGATTGGTGCAATGCCGCGCGCGCCTTTATGTTCACCGTAGGTTGTGTGCAATCCATGAAATGCCACACGGGCGAATGTCCCACCGGGGTGGCCACACAAGATGAAGGCCGCCAACGGGGCTTGATCGTGCCAGACAAAGCCGAACGCGCGGAGAAGTTTCATAATCGCACTATTCATACCCTAAAAGAAATTTTATCCGCCAGCGGTTTTACCCATACCAGCGAGCTGCGACCCAGCCATTTTTACCAGCGTTTGAATTCAGTCGAAATAAGTACCATCAGGGATGTTTTTCCATTTTTAAAAGAAAACGAACTTGGCGATAACATGGACAACAAACGCTATCGTCAGTGGTGGCGTATGGCCAATGCCCATAGTTTTAAAGAAAATCGAGACCCTAATGATGATACCTGATCCTATGCTAATGGCGATGCGCTAGCGGGTGTGAGTAAGTCTATGTTTTAGACATTAGGCCAATAGCGCATAATTCGGCAAAGCACCAAAGCTCCCAAGCAAAAAAAGAATAATGGCTCTAGAATATAAGGGTTATTATTTTCCCGCAGCTTAATTTAATTAAAGTAATACACTATGCAACTTGAAGCGCTTCAAACATATTTACTCGACAAACCACAGACCATCCGAAGCTTTCCCTTCGGCAAGGATGTCCAGGTATTCAAAGTCAATCACAAAATGTTTGCTTTAGTTAGCTGGCGCAATGATTTGATGATGATAAACCTTAAATGCGACCCCGATGAAGCCGTCGCTTTACGGGATATTTTCCCGGCTATTACCCAAGGCTATCATATGGATAAGAAGCATTGGATATCGGTATATTTCGATGGCACTGTGCCAGAAGATGAAATAAAAAGGATCATCGATAATTCGTTTCTGCTGGTAGTGAGCAAAATGACCAAGAAAGATCAGCAATCAATATTGGTGCATTTGTGAGCTAAAGATTTGCTGAGTCACTGACCATGCTTTTTGTTAATTTGACTGTCTGCTCGATGTTATCTTTTTTACACCTAACCAAATAAAGTGGACTAAAAAATAAACAATGGCAGATGACAAGGCTATCAGAGTGCCAAATATTGTTGACAAAACCGCACCAAAAGTAAAACTCATGCTAAGAATAAATCCAAGTATAAACTCTTCCCTATAAACCCTGAAAAAGATCGCAAAAAATAGGATCCCGGGAAACATCACCGAAGTCACTTCTGAATAACCGTAAACGAAAAATAATGAAAGCATTGCACCATACAAGAGTGAAATATAAAAACTGATTGAGACCTGCCTGAACAGCAATGGCTTATTCTCTGGAGGCGATTTCAGTATGCGTTTCTGAATACGTGCTAGCGCTAACCATGATAATACTGGAAGTAATACTCCACCCCACCAATTTGAAATAGCTGGTAAATCAGCACGCTGTAACAAATGGTGGTTTGGTACACCTTCGTGCAAGTACTGCCAAATAAGCGTTGCCCAAATTGTTAAGGTGACAAAGCCGACAAAATACCATTTAATTTGCGAAAACTGTTGTTCGTTCATGCATAAATCCTTTTTATTCGTTACTAACCCCTGTGAGTAGAGCAATTTATATTCCAATCAAAGCGATAAGCTATCTATAACGGCTGTAGAAGATCTTGAATAAATTTTGAAGATTAAGTTAGCCAAAAAGTGACGAAATTCGCCATTTGTTAAAGGTTATTACAGGTTTGAGAAAGCCGCGCTAACGTTTATATAATTAATGACATCGTAATTATTCAGCCCATTAAAAAATAAAGGTAAGTATTCAGACCTAAGTGTTCGACAGTATGGCCCCGCCAAGTGGTGCCGGCGAGATGGCCTTTCCGCCCTTATCTGCAGCGCTGGCCAATGCAATAGTCGCGGCTGTGGGAAAGCGCATTCGCCAGCATCCTATGCGAGTCGAAGTAAATTAGCTTAGCGCTTAGTTGAATAACAGCGACCTGACTTTGCTTGTTGCATAAACTGCCCTATGCTTTTTGCATGTTATCATTATAGGCTAAGGCTTGTGCCCAGCCTTAAAATAGACAAGTAAGGGGCAGAAATTGTGGTTAAAAAAATAGGTTTAGTGATCTTGTTGTTGGGCGCTATTCACCCTCAGGCATCTGCCGCTTGTGGCTATCAGCAGTGGGATAGCTACTTGGATACGCTGTTATTGAAACATCCAACTGGTAAGGCGTATGTCTATGTGACCAAACATGTGGGCATTGATGCAGATGGTGCGCCTAATGCTTATCACCCCGACGATGTTGGTTTGCATTGCACCCGTGGCGATGGCTTCAAAGGTCTTGATTGCCCCGCCAATGCGGGTTATCCCAAAACAGATTGGTGGCCCAGTGTGCTGGTGGCGGATCCCGAACATAACAAACAAGCTTATGTGCAACCAGAAGGTGATTATGCGGGCTTTTTTGTCACTCAAACCACACTTTACGATCCTCAAAAAAAGCCCACCGATCCAGGCAGATATGTTAATGCCAACCAAATTCCTTATATAGTGTTCCCCGGTCAGTTTCACAAAATGTCCGGCACCGGATTGATGGGGGATCTTGGTATGGCGATTAATCTGACAAATAACCAACAATCAGCTTTTGTGGTCGCCGATAAAGGCCCGTATAAGGCCGCCTTGGGAGAAATATCGATAGCCCTAGCACAAGCCCTTGGAGGCGATAGCCCAAACCCACGCACCGGGGCCGGCAAGCCAGAGGGAGATATCATGTATATTGTTTTTCCCTATTCGTCGCGTAATGCGCCATGGCCATTGACTACAAGCGAGATAGAACAGCATGCTAAGAGCCTGTTGACCAAGGTGAATGGTGTTGATGCCGCGCTGAGCTGCAAGGAATGAGGTTTAGGAGTAACCTTAGTACATTCGACCCAACTCCGTTTAACATTGATACTTGGACTAGGGCATTTAGCAGCTGCCCAGATATAAAGTTCAGATCCCATGGATAATAAAAGAACCAATTGACTACCAGCCAGTGCATAGATTAGCTTGGCGCCTTGAGTTATTGGTCTCTTTGCTGTTGTTGAAAAAACTGAACATTTCAGGCGAACTGCCCGGAAACGTTATAATTTATGCTAGTTCGAGCGGGACTGTAGTCGATTATGTATGGGAACTGTGAAATGAAGAAAATGTGGTTAAAGACAATTTTGCACTATCCGTGGATAGTGTTGTTGCTTGGGCTAACCCTTATTGGCGCGGCCACCGTGGGCAGCAAAAATCTGTATTTTCGCGGTGACTACAAAGTATTCTTCGAACAAGACGATCCCCAGCGTCTGGCGTTTGAGCAGATGCAGGGTATGTTCAACAAAAATGAAACGGCCAATATCATTATTGCCTCGAAGTCAGGGGATATTTTTAATCTGCGAACCCTGACCCTGATCAAGCAACTGACCGATGACGCCTGGCAGACGCCTATGTCTACCCGAGTTGATTCTGTGACCAATTATCAACATACCCTGGCTGAGGACGACGATTTGATCGTGGAAGACTTGGTCTTAGAAACAGAAGATTTAAATCCACAGACAATCGCCCAAACTAAAGCCGTAGCCCTAAGCGAGCCCAACCTGGTAGGCCGCCTGGTTTCCAGCCAAGGTCATGTGGCGGTAGTGGCGATTACGGTGAATATGCCAGATACAGATAAAACCGCCGCGGTAAAACAAATTGCCGACCACGTTAGGGCGTTAAGCGCCAAGTACCAAGCGCTTTACCCGGATCACGCGTTTTACCACACTGGTATGGTATTTATGAATGACGCCTTTGCCAGCGAAGCGCAAAATGATGCGAAAACCCTGGTGCCGCTGATGTTCCTGGCGATTATACTGGTGCTTTGGCTGTTGTTGCGCTCCTTTAGCGGCACGTTGGCTACGGTGATCGTGATCATAACCGCTATTAGTAGCACTATGGGGTTGGCGGGGTGGCTCGGATTCTTTTTAAGTACCGCGACGGTCAATGTGCCCACCCTGGTGATGACCTTAGCCGTAGCCGATTGTGTGCACGTGATATCTTCGATGTTATATGCTTTGCGAGCCGGCAAAACAAAACAGCAAGCCGTGAAGTACGCCATGGAGCTAAACCTGATGCCCGTGTTTATCACCAGTGTCACCACCGCTATTGGCTTTTTAACCTTAAATTTCTCCAACGTGCCGGTGTTGGCTGATTTAGGTAATTTAACCGCCATAGGGGTGATGTTAGCGTTCGTATTTTCGGTGACTTTATTGCCGGCTTTATTGACTATTTTACCCATGCGCGTGAGCCAAGCGGCAAAACCGACCAGCGGGCGCATGGAGCGTTTTGGTGAGTGGGTGATTACCCATCACCGGCGCATATTGCCCTTCACCGTGATTTTGGCTATCGCCGCAATTGGCGCCTCGTTTTTAAACGAGATCAATGATGTGGCCACCGATTATTTCGATGAGGCCACGGCGTTCAGACAATCGACAAACTTCCAACAAGCCAATGTGAGCGGTATGTCGACCATCGATTTTGCCTTGTTTAGCGAGCAAGAGTCAGGCTTAAATGATCCGCAGATGATTAACGTGGTGGGGGATTTCACCCAATGGCTTAGAGCACAGCAGGAAGTGGATCATGTGTCTAGCATCAGCGACACCTTTAAGCGGCTGAATAAAAACATGCATGGAGACGACCCCGCCTATTACGCCTTGCCAGAGCAGCAAGACTTGGCGGCACAATATTTGCTTCTATACGAAATGTCTTTGCCCTATGGCCTGGATTTAAGCAATCAGATTAACTTCGATAAATCCGCCACTCGGATCACGGTGATTTTACAAAACCTGGGCAGCAAGGAATTTACCGCATTCGAACAGCTGGTTATGCATTGGTTGACCAAGCGCGCACCCCAGATGAAAGTAACCGCCGGTAGCCCGAATTTGATGTTCGCCCATATAGGCGAGAAAAATATGAGCAGCATGTTGCGCGGCACGGTGCTGGCCTTGGTGCTGATCTCGGGGTTGTTGGTCTTTGCCCTGCGCTCCTGGCGGATGGGGGCCATTAGCCTGATCCCCAATTTGTTACCGGCGGCTATAGGTTTTGGGATCTGGGGCGTATATTCCGGTGAAATCAACATGGGCTTGTCGGTGGTATTGAGCATGGCGCTGGGGATCATAGTCGATGATACGGTGCATTTTCTCAGCAAGTATCGCTATGCGCGTCTGACGGGCGATAGCGCCGAGCAAGCCGTGCGCTACGCCTTTGCCAGTGTGGGCCGGGCCCTGTGGATCACTACCTTGGTACTGGCTATTGGCTTTGGTGTGTTGAGTTTGTCGTCTTTTGCCTTAAATGCCGATATGGGATTATTGACCGGTATTATTATCGTGGTTGCCCTGGCTGTAGATTTTCTATTTTTACCGGCATTTCTAATCGTATTTGACAATAAAAACCTAATTGAGGGAAACAAAGATGAAACGGGGAAACAAACACAACCTGCTTAGTATCTGGTTGGTAATAAGTCTGTTGAGCGCAGGCCAAGTGTGGGCCCAAAGCGCTGAAGAAAAAGGCTTGAATATTGCCCAAGAACGCAAAGCCCGAGATACGGGGTGGCAAGATTCCACCTCCCAGATGGATATGATTTTACGCAACGCTCAAGGGCAAGAGTCAGTGCGTAAGATACGTTCTCGCTCGTTAGAAGTTAAAAACGATGGGGACAAAGGCCTGACTATTTTCGACCAGCCACGAGATGTCAAAGGGACTGCGTTTCTGAATTTCTCCCATGCCGTTGAGGCTGACGAACAATGGATGTATTTACCTGCCCTGAAACGCGTTAAACGCATTTCCTCGAGAAATAAATCCGGGCCTTTTATGGGCAGCGAATTTGCGTTTGAGGATATGAGTTCGTTCGAGCTAGAAAAATATCATTTCAAGTATTTGCGTGATGAAACCTATCAAAGCCAAGAGATGTTTGTTGTTGAGCAAGTGCCAGTGGATAAATATTCCGGTTATACCAAACAAATCGTATGGTTAGACAAATCCCGTTATCTGGCCTACAAAGTCGAATTTTATGATCGTAAAGACACTCTGCTAAAGGTATTGACGCTGGATAACTACCATCAATATTTAGATCAATATTGGCGTCCGCTGCGCATGGAAATGCGCAATCAGCAAAATGGTAAAAGTACGGCACTTATCACCCATGAGATTGAGTTTCAGACCGGGCTGGATGAGAGCGACTTTGACAAAAATAGCTTGAAACGGGTGCGTTAACCTTTGGCCATGACAGGAGCGAACGTGAAAATATTGATCTTAGGTTTATTGGCCCTGCCGTTTGCGGCTAACGCCGAACTGGAGTTGACCGGTGTTGCTGGAGTAGAGCAGCGTTATTTCTTACAGGACGCCTTGTACACCCAGCAGCCAAAACGCCAGCTTTCCGCTTATTTTGAGCCACAGTTCTATAACCAATGGAACGACGGTAACGACAGCCTGCTGTTTACCCCTTTTGTGCGCCTGGATCAGCAAGATGACGAGCGAACTCACGCAGACATCCGCGAGCTGGTGTTGCTGCAAGTTGGGGAGGATTGGGAACTGAGAACAGGCATAGCTAAAGTATTTTGGGGCCAAACTGAATCGCTGCACCTGGTAGATGTGATTAATCAGACCGATGAGGTGGAAGCTTTAGATGGTGAAGACAAGTTGGGACAGCCAATGATTAGTTTAGCCCTTATTCGCGATTGGGGCACCGTATCACTTTTTGCCCTGCCATATTTCCGCGAACGCACCTTCGCCGGTATTGACGGGCGTCTGCGCCTGGATATGATCGTTGATGCCGACGCTGCTGTGTATGAATCGAGCGATGAGCAACGTCACCTCGATTGGGCCGCACGCTGGCAACAAAGTGTCGGGAATTGGGAGTTAGGTTTATCCTATTTCGATGGCACATCAAGAGAGCCTGACATACAGCCCTTTGTCGATACTGATGGGCAAATGAAGTTGCGGCCTTTTTATGCCCAGATGCAGCAAACCGGAGTGGATGTTTTAGCGGTGGTCGGTTCCTGGCTGCTTAAATTTGAAGGTATTCATCGAGAAACCAGTTTTGATACGTTTAATGCCCTAGTGGGTGGGTTTGAATATACATCGGTAGGTGCATTCGATTCCGTTTACGACGTCGGCTGGTTGATGGAGTATCAGTATGACGAGCGGGATGAGATGGCCCGTAGTGGCGGGCAAAACGATTTGATGCTGGGCAGCCGTTTGGCCTTTAACGATATTCAAGGCAGTGAAATTTTAGTGGCGTTCATCCAGGATCTTGACTATTCATCGAGCCGCTCGGCTTATATCGAGGCTAGTAGTCGCATTAATGATAATTGGAAATGGCGACTGGATGCGTGGTTTTTCACCAGCGAGCAAACCGATGAGCCAGTTTATATGATGCGCCGTGACGATTTTCTGCAATTTGGCCTAGAATATTATTTTTAGAGTCTTGTTCGTCATTTACCAGTATCCGCTAGCCTAGCCACAAGCAGGATCTAAATGTTAGGTAACTACGCTAAGGCATTGACGATGAAAGTTGGTTTGGGTGGCAGTTGCCACTGGTGTACCGAGGCAGTGTTTCAATCATTGCTTGGGGTAGGGAAAGTGGAACAGGGCTGGATTGCGGCATTAGCGCCTGATGATGGGTTGTCTGAGGCGGTGATAGTGCATTTTGACGAAACCAAAATTGCATTGCGAGCCTTGATTGCGGTGCATCTTCATACTCACAGTTGTACCGCCCAACACAGTATGCGCGAAAAGTATCGCAGTGCGGTCTATGTATGCGGCAATACCCCACAAACTGATACCCAGCAGCAAGAATGTTGGGCTATTTTGGCCGCTCTACAAGCTGAATTTAGTCTACCTTTGGTGACGCGAGTATTAGTTTTCAATCAGTTCAAACCCTCAGCAGAGCGTTACCAAAATTATTATAAAACAGACCCATCGCGACCATTTTGTCAAAATATTATTGCACCAAAGCTACGCAAATTACAGCTTAAATTTGCCACTTTATCTAATCCGACTCACTAGATTGCCGCTATTAAGCTGGCCCAGAGTTGGCTCCCTGGCCAGCCTATAAATGATCTATTTCTGAGGGTTGATCAAATATTTGGCGCCGGTTTTCTTGGCGTTGTATTGCTCTATAAATGAAGGGGTCATGGCTTGTTCGAAGCTGAGTTCTTCGCTGAAGTCCAGGGCGAAGGAAGTATTGATTTCGTCAGCCACACGCTGATGTAACTCGGCAATTTTATCCGTGCTTAATTTGCCAAGAAAACGCATCAGCAGCCAACCGCCTATACCCCAGGTCATGCCATAGGCGCGGTTAAGGATAGTCGGAGAAAAATCCAGTCCACCGTAAATATACACCTGTTTATTGGCTGCCGAGCCATAAGTATTGAAGCCCCTGGCATCTTTACTGCCGACTTTTTCCATTGCCGCTAAAATGTCACTGGCTAACTCGCCACCACCTATAGCATCGAAGGCCAGAGTAGCGCCTGTTTCATCGATTGCCTTGTACAAGTCAGCTTTAAAGGCATCGCTGGAAGAATTACACACATATTTTGCCCCCAATTTTCTCAACATATCTACTTGCTCTTGTTTTCTGACAATATTGACCAAAGGCACGTTTTCTTTGAGGCAAATTTTATTCAACATGGTGCCAAGGCTAGAAGCTGCCGCCGTGTGTACCAAGGCACTGTGTCCTTCCATGCGCATGGTTTCAACCATGCCTAAAGCGGTCAATGGATTGACAAACGAGGAAGCTGCCTGGCGAGGTGTGGTGTTGTCATGATGAACTAAACAAGCCTGAACAGGAACGCAGCAATATTGCGCATAGGAGGCCCCTGATAACACGCCTACGGTTTTGCCCATTAGAGCCTG
This sequence comes from Paraglaciecola sp. IT1134, assembly GCF_058068185.1. NCBI lineage: Bacteria > Pseudomonadati > Pseudomonadota > Gammaproteobacteria > Alteromonadales > Alteromonadaceae > Paraglaciecola > Paraglaciecola sp. IT1134. The sequence goes on from NZ_CM176486.1 coordinate 2,160,625, forward strand.
GGCTTGCTTGCTTTCACCCGCGGCCACCACAACACCAGCACCTTCATTACCAATGGGCAATACCTGATCCAAGCGTGATTTGATACGTGACAACATGCCTTGATGGATAGGGGCTGTCAGTTTTTGCTTGTCGTTACTAAGTTTAGCTTCGGCTAAATTGCCAGGACCAAACATCGGCCACATGTCTGAAGGATTAATCGGAGCCGCTTCAATGCGTACCACTACTTCATGTGCTTTTGGCGATGGCACTGCCACTTCGCTTAAGGTAACTTCGAGTTGGCCTCGTGAAGTAATTTGACTAAATAATTGTTTAGACGATTTCATTTTTTGGCTCTTTTAAGTTGTGCTTCGAACACCCGGTAAATGAAAGTGACTCGAAGGAAGTGGGATCCAGAAAAATTAACATGGGGACGGCGTGTATGCGAGTCAATAGAAATGTTAGATGATCATCATTGTTATATATTAACTGTGGCAAACAGTGGATAAGCAGTTACACAAAATTAGTTACAGTCTCGGGTTAGCTGCTTCCATACCTCGTCGCCGGCACTGTGACCATGTTGATCGTTGACCAATTTAAAATGTCCATATCAATCATAAACAGTACGACATCCGCTTGGCTGGGTCGTTTGCACTTACCAGCACGCCAATCTTGATATACCCGAAGTATGTGTTTTTCAATAACGCTACCTAACCTATATAAAACTTCTGTCTCAGTTAAAACTTCGAAAAATCTTAAGGTTATATTGATCCGGATCATCTCGATACGTTGCAATAATAATAAAATAAACGTTCATTTAAACCAGGTATAGTCGGATGAGCGTCTTGCTGCCTAATGTCACTCCTAGGGGTGATACACCGGCCTAGCTCAACTGATGATTAGGAAGGAATAATACTGTGAAAGCAGCGATTGTTGATAAGTTTAAAGATAAACTCGAAATAAAAAAGGTACCGATTCCCCAAGTAGGCGCCAGAGATGTATTGGTAAAAATACATGCCTGTGGTGTATGCCACACAGATTTACACGCCTGCCATGGTGATTGGCCGGTTAAACCTAAATTACCCTTAATTCCTGGGCATGAAGGCGTGGGCGAAATCGTTAAATTGGGCAGTGAAATTCACCATTTAAAGGTTGGTGATCGCGTCGGCATTCCTTGGTTGTTTTCCGCATGTGGCCAATGTGACTATTGTCTGGACGGTAAAGAAACACTTTGTTTGCAGCAACAAAATACCGGTTATTCAGTCGATGGGTCGTATGCAGAATATTGCCTGGCAAACGGCGAATATGTGGTGAAAATCCCTGATGAAGTGAGCTATGTTGAGGCCGCACCTCTGTTTTGTGCCGGTGTAACCACCTATAAAGCGCTTAAAGTAGCCGACGTTAAACCGGGACAATGGGTAGCTATTGTTGGGGTCGGTGGGTTAGGGCATTTAGCCATTCAATATGCGGTAGCTATGGGAATGAAAGTGATTGCTGTTGATACGGGGGCAGATAAAATGGCACTTGCAAGAGAGTTAGGTGCACTTCATTGCATCGACTTTAAACAGGCCAAACCGTCTGAAAAAATCCAAACGTTAGTAGGTGGTGTGCACGGTGTGGTCTGCACTGCGGTATCTAAGGCCGGTTTTGAAGAATCTTACCGGGCACTGCGTCGCGGTGGTACTTTGGTGCTAGTGGGTCTACCACCGGAAAACATGCCTATCCCTATTTTTGACACGGTACTAAACGGGGTGAAAATAGTCGGCTCCATTGTTGGCACACGAAGAGACCTCAAAGAATGCCTTCAATTTGCAGCAGACGGTAAGGTGAAAGCGAAAATTGAGGTAAAACCATTAGAGCAAATCAATGAAATATTCGCTGATATGCTAAAGGGTGACATCAACGGGCGTATCGTTGTGGAAATAGTTGGCAAAGATTAATTTCACAAAGTGAAAACCTAGTAAGAGCTCAATACGACCTATCTAAGAGATGCGCTGTTAATGACAGCCTAATCATTCATCTACTGGGTTAGGCTGTTACGTTAAATTGGCGCACTTTTTAGTTCGCCGGTGTTTTGTAAACAATAGGGCGAAGAGGGATCCTGATTGCCCTCTTCGCCATGGGTATAGTGTTATTGCTTGGTTAAATGCTCGGCATGAAAACGCAGATGATCTTCTATAAAAGTGGCGATAAAGAAGTAGCTGTGATCGTATCCGTCGTGATAACGAAAGGTTGCTGGATAATTGATGTCCTTGGCGACGTCTTCCAGAGGAGACGTTAATTTTTGCTCGCGGTAAAAATCGTCTGCCAGGCCTTGGTCAACTAACATCGGCAGATGTAAAAATCGACCCTGTTGGCGCATCAAGGCGCAGCTGTCATACGGTTGCCAGTCACTTTTGTCATTCCCTAAATATTGGCTAAAGGCTTTTTCACCCCAGGGACAATCCATAGGATTAACGATAGGCGCAAAGGCGGAGACAGAACAGAAACGTTTAATGTTTGACAGAGCAATCATCAACGCGCCATGACCACCCATGGAGTGCCCGGCAATGCCAGCTTTAGGCAAAACGTTAAAGTGGCTGCTAATTAAGCCCGGCAGTTCGTCCACTATGTAATCATACATCTGGTAGTGAGATTTCCAGGGCGCCTGGGTGGCGTTAACATAAAAACTGGCCCCCAGGCCGAGATCGTAGGCGCTATCTTGTGCATCGGCTACCACATCCCCTCTGGGGCTGGTATCCGGCATCACCAGCATAATTCCCAATTCGGCGGCGATGCGCTGGGCGCCAGCCTTGGTGACGAAATTTTCATCGGTACACGTTAGGCCGCTTAACCAATACACAACCGGTAGAGGTTCACCTTGGGTGGCCGCCCCAGGCAAATACACACTGAAATGCATATTACAATCCAGCACACTTGAGTGATGACTAAAGCGTTTTTGCCACCCGTTAAAGCAGCGGTTGGCGGCGGTTTCGGTTATCTCATTTACCCCAGACATTAGTAATGCACCACCGAACGAATGGATTTTCCCTCATGCATTAAATCAAATGCCTTGTTGATATCTTCAAGTGGCATGGTGTGGGTAATAAAGGTATCCAGTTCAAATTCGCCATCCATGTAGCGCTGCACATAATCGGGCAGTTGGCTGCGACCTTTTACACCGCCAAAAGCGGTGCCGCGCCACACCCGGCCGGTAACCAGTTGAAAAGGACGGGTGGATATTTCCTGGCCTGCACCGGCCACACCTATAATGACCGATTCCCCCCAACCTTTATGGCAGCATTCCAGCGCCGAACGCATCACGTTAACGTTGCCTATGCACTCAAATGAATAATCAACACCGCCGTCTGTCATATCGACTATGACCTCCTGAATAGGTTTGTCATAGTCTTTGGGATTCACCACGTCCGTGGCCCCTAGCTGCTTGGCTATTTCGAACTTATCTTCATTGACATCTATGGCGATGATACGCCCGGCTTTAGCCATTTTTGCGCCAATTAATACCGACAGACCAATACCCCCTAAACCGAATACGGCGACTGTATCGCCTTCTTTTACTTTAGCCGCATTGGTTACCGCACCCATGCCTGTAGTAACACCACAACCGAGTAAACAGACTTTTTCCAGGGGGGCTTCTTTAGGAATTTTAGCCAGGGCAATTTCTGGCACAACAGTGTGTTCGGCGAACGTTGAGGTTCCCATATAATGATAAATAGGTTTACCATTTTTGGAAAAACGCGTGGTGCCATCGGGCATGACGCCTTTGCCTTGAGTGGCACGAATAGCCTGACATAGGTTAGTTTTCCCTGATTTACAGTAGGCACATTCACCACACTCTGGGGTGTAAAGCGGGATCACATGATCCCCCACTTCAACTAAGGTCACACCTTCTCCAATAGCTTCTACTATGCCCGCACCTTCGTGGCCTAAAATAGCCGGAAATATCCCCTCAGGATCATCTCCCGATAGGGTGTAAGCGTCAGTGTGACAAACACCGGTGGCGATGATTTTAATCAGTACTTCACCTTTTTGTGGCGGCATCAGATCCACTTCTTCGATTGACAGTGGTTCGCCGGCAGCCCAGGCGACAGCAGCGCGGGTTTTAATACTTTGCATAATAGTTAGTCCTTATTAATTATTTGAGTGGGCGCGGTTAGTCTCGCACACACCCATAAGACGAATGCGTTGATATTCCCAAACAACTTGTTCAACTTTATATCCATGGGGGCAGAGTTGGTTTTTTTCCAAGGTTTTTTGCAGATTTCTTGCTGCTTTGTCTTCCAACTCCAATTTACTTTGGTTATTTGGTTGCTGATTAAAACGACCTCCGCGGTCTTCAGAAAAGCGCCCTTGGCGAGGACCGTTGCCACCGTCATTATCACGGCTTTGGCTGCCGCGTAATGGCTGTTGAGGTCTATCATTTAGCCATTTCAGACCAAAGGCAAACTCCACTTCACCTTGGGCATTTAATTGGCTGGTAAAATGCTCGGTGGTTTCTATGGGCTTTGGCTCATTGTTGGCACAGGCTGACAGTAACAGGATGGAAAATGCCAGCGCTGGGTAAATCACAAAAAGGTATGGCTGGGTCACGATGGGTGTCCTGTTGGGTTTAATATTAGTGGCTAGTCTACACATAGCATTACATACAACGCAATTCCGGCTCGAGGAACCAGGCCCGTTGACGAGGTTGAAATTGGGTCTTTCATTTAAAATCCGTACCAATTTGCAGCATTTTGATACACCAAACGCTGGCGTAATTTTACATCCACACCCAGCTCCTGGGTATATAGCTGCCAAAGTTGTTGGTATGAGCGGGTAAAAGTACACAGGGGGAAATTGCTAGCCAACATGACGCGTTTGGCGCCGAAACTGGATAAACACTGGTGTAATACCGGTTGAATGTTGCTCACAGAATATTTCCTGTTTGGCATCTCCCAGCCAGATAATTTTATCGCCACGTTAGGAAATTGAGCTAGCCGGTTCAGATTTTTGCACCAGTGTTGCCAAACCACCTGTTCTCCGGTGTTTGGCGGCCAGCCTGCGTGTTCAATAATGACAACTAATTCAGGTAAGTGTTCGAGTATGGCCGCCAGAGCCGTTACGCCTTGAGTGTCAGTTAACGACAACTGGGCATCAAAACTCAGGTTTTGGGTAGCCAAGGTGTGCAGATGGGTTTTCGTCATGGTACGGGCGAGAATTGCTGAGGCTTGTTCATCCAGAATATGTCGCACACCGACTAACGAATTATGGCAAAGCAGCTTGTTGAGCTGACCTTCACACTGCCTGCTCGTCAAGTCGAGGTTGGCCACGCTTCTAAAAGTTAAGGTGCAGTGTTGTTCAAGCCATTTAAGTTCACGCCAGGGGTGCTGGTTGTCAAATCCCGCTTCTATGTGCACAAAACCCTCTAGCTTCAATGGGGTCTTAAGGGCCAAATCTTGTTCGGTATAATTTCGGTTTATTAGTGATTTGTCGGGCCAAAACGGTGGTTCTTGGGATTGTAGCCAGCTATATTGGCCATGCGCAAGGTTAAATAAGTGCAGGTGAGAGTCGATGATTTCGACACCGGTTGCACTCACTGAGTCGTATAACCGCCGTCAATAACCTGCAAACTGCCGGTTATAAATTTGGCTTTGTCGCTGGCTAAAAAATAACAAAGGTCGGCGACTTCCTGGGGCTGGCCTAGTCGGCCTAGGGGTTGTAGGGCGGCTTCTTCACGGTGGATTTCGGCTACATCACGGCCGGATTGCGCCACGTACTTGGCAATGGCCTGATGATACAAAGGGGTCTCAATGGTTCCCGGGCATACGGCATTGGCGCGAATATTATGTTTGGCGTAATCCAGGGCAGTGGTTTTAGCCATGGATGCCAGGGCCGATTTGGTCAGGCAGTAGGCAAATGAACTGGGTTTAGCGATAAGCGCCTGATCCGAGGCCATCAAGATGATGGCACCAGCTTGGCGTTTTACCATAGCGGGCAATACACCGCGAATAGCAGCGTAAGCACCTTTGACATTAATGGCAAATATGCGGTCTAACTCGTCTTCTGAGGTTTGCTCTATGCTCGCCGAATAATGCACTCCGGCATTAGACACTAATACATCGACCTGGCCCACTTCATTCACGATGCTGTGTATAACACTTATAAGCTGATTAACGTTGGCTACATCACATTCATGCCAGGTAATATCCGCTTCCTTAGCGAGCGGGGCAGTGATATCCAAGTTAAATACCCGGTAACCGGCTTGAGAAAATGTTTGGCACACGGCTAAGCCTATTCCTAAACTCCCACCGGTTACTATGCAAACGCTCTGGCTATTCATCAGCAAACTCTTTGCCCATCTGTAAGGTTCGAGTGGCTAGCTGCACTTCTTTTAAAAATGAGATCAACGCAACTATGAGTAAAAACAGCGCGATGATAAACAATCCCACGACCACCTGACTTAAGTTGATTAATAAAAATTCGCCTAAAAACAGGCACACCACCACCGCACAAACAAACAGGGCCGATGCAGTGCACATGCCGATCGAGTGGTTAATGATTTTTATTCTGCGCCATAAATACTTCAGTTCGATCTGGGACACTTGCAAGTTTTCAGGATTTTTAATGATCGCCACGCGCCTTTCCATAACACGCGCCCGATCGACAATGCGCCCCAAACGACCAGACATAACATTTAGAAAGCCGGCAATACCGGTGAGCATAAATACCGGCGCCACCACTATCTGGATAACTTGGGCGAGATCAGAAACGGAGTTTTGCATAGGTTTTTAGGCACTCATATCAGATAGGTCAACGCGACTGGCCCACAAGTCATATTCATCGGCGTGTTCAATCTTGACTGTCACCAGATCGCCGGAATTTAGCGTTACATCACCATTGAGATATACCAGGCCGTCAATTTCCGGCGCATCGGCGTAGCAGCGGCCAATGGCTCCCTCGTCGTCAACTTCGTCTATCAATACCTGTATGGTTTGGCCAATGCGGCGTTGTAATTTGGCGCTACTGATCTGTTGCTGTTTTAACATAAAACGTTCATAACGTTGTTGTTTTAATTCGTCGCTGACCGGATCGGGCAGGGTATTGGCTTTGGCACCGTCTACATCAGAATATTTGAAACAGCCAACTCGGTCTAGCTGGGCTTCGTCGAGGAAATCCAGCAACATTTGGAAGTCTTCTTCAGTTTCACCTGGAAAACCGACAATAAAAGTCGAACGAATGACCAAATCTGGGCATAGCTCACGCCATTTTTTGATCCGCTCCATGGTGCGTTCAGCCGCAGCCGGGCGTTTCATCAATTTCAGAATGCGCGGGCTGGCGTGTTGAAATGGGATGTCCAGATAAGGTAATACTTTTCCGGCGGCCATCAACGGCATCACTTTATCAACTGAAGGGTAGGGATAAACATAATGTAAGCGTACCCACATGCCCATTTCTCCGAGCTTTTCACACAGTTCGGTCATGCCTGTTTTAACCGGCATGCCATTCCAGAAGCCCATTTTATTTTTAACATCCACCCCGTAAGCGCTGGTATCTTGAGATATCACCAACAACTCTTTTACGCCGGCGTTTTTCAAACGCTGTGCTTCATCCAAAATTTCACCTATGGGACGGCTGACTAACTCACCGCGCATAGAGGGAATAATACAGAAGGTACATTTGTGATTACAGCCTTCGGAAATCTTTAAATAGGCATAATGCCTTGGGGTTAGCTTAATCCCGATATCCGGCACTAGGTTGAGGTAGGGGTTATGTTCAGGCTGGGGTAAATGTTCATGTACCTGTTTCACCACGTCTTCATACGCGTGAGGCCCGGTGATCGCCAGCACATTAGGATGCACTTCACGAATTTCATCTTCCTTTATGCCCAAACAACCTGTAACGATGACCTTGCCGTTTTCTGCCAACGCTTCACCTATGGTATCTAATGACTCTTGCACCGCTGAATCGATAAAGCCGCAGGTATTAACAATAACCAAATCTGAGTCGTGGTAGGTGTTGACCACATCGTAACCCTCAGTGCGCAACTGCGTTAAAATCCGTTCTGAATCCACCAGGTTCTTCGGGCAGCCTAGACTTACGAAGCCTACCTTTGCAGCGCGATTTGAGTCTTGGTTTGTATTAGCTGAGTTATCAACAGCTTGATGCTGCGCTCCAATCATTTTAGATGGAATGTCTAACGTGGTAGTTTGGCTTTCGGCTGAATTACTGCTTTTTTTAGGTGCTTGTGGGTCGAATTGTTCTACGGTCATGTGTTGTCTCAACTTACTCAATACAATGTTACTGATGCTTTTACTAATAAAGAGCAGCGCGATAAATGGTGATTTAACTGCCTTTATCGCAAATTCAATGTCTTTGCTAAGGTAGTTGTTTAATGCGCGGGATTATACAGGAATGTAGTTTAACGTGGTAGCTATTGCGTTTGTTAAACTAAAGTACGTAAATTCATAACGTCCGACCATAATAAGTGTCTGATTAATTTACATATCACACTTTAAGCATTTTACATATGTTCATAAGCTACTGATAATAAATGTATTTTTTATTTGGCATATTTAATGCTTTAAATTCAGTAACAACAAATAAAATACCATTCTACCTTCAAAGCATTTATTACAAAGGAAAATAAATATGAATATAAAAATGTTAAAAGCGGCTTTTGCTGGTTTGGTTTTGTCTGTAAGTGGTTTGGCAAATGCTGGCCTAATTAATATTAAATACATTGAAATAGAAAATGCTCTTGATTTGAATCTGCAAGTTTCTGAATTTATCGCTTGGGGAACTGATACAAATACTGATTTAGCATTAACTGGAACTGCAACAGCAAGTGCAAATGATTATTATGACAACTCATGTAGTGGTAATTTTGCTGCTTGTGTATTAGACGGCTTAGGACCCTTGGATTTTCCAAACATCTATCATGGCGCTGGAGGTTCTACTACCTCATTATTAACAATAACTTTTACTGCAGCAAGTAATATAAGTTGGATAGAAATTCTTGGTCGGGATGGTTGTTGTTCAGAAAGAGATGTTTACAATATTAGATTTTTTGATGAACAAAGAACTCAATTATGGGCGGCTTCTGACCTTAGTGCAGCCAACAGTGCACATTCAACAGGTCGTGTTGAAGTCCCCGAGCCTACCACTCTTACAATCTTCGCATTAAGTATTATGGGCTTAGCATCACTTAGATTCAAAAAACAGTAATCTAATCTGTTTACACAACTATTTACTTATTAAAGATGAGTAAAACATAAAGCACCATATGTATGGTGCTTTATTATTGTCTGAAATTCATGATTTTTAACGTCAGCGGTTACTAAAACAAACATTCGACAACGTCTAACGCTAAGGAAGTGATACTTTATGTTATTAGATAAACCAAGGATATTTGACGACAGTTTATAGCGTGGTAAAGGGGGATTTAACTGCCTCTATTATTGGCGTGCTTCGTTAGTGCTGGAGTGCACCGTTAGAGTTTAGCTCGAGTGGTTAGTATGACTTATGAGCGTGAGCATTTGTAAATATCATTTGCTGTGTTTGTTTCATCATCAGGAACAGCTGAAAAATCATAGAATGCCCCGGAAAAAGGGGGCGGAGTAATTTTCCGAAAATAAGCTTTAAATCCCCTTTCAAAATCTTTTACAACCTGACGCTCAACCAGTACTCTGGCAAAATGCGCTCAGGTGGTTTGCCCCACGCCGACTAACTGTTTTGGCATCACGCAATACGTTTTCGATCTTGGTCATGGCTAATTTGTCTGACATTTTTTGCGCCCGGGCTTCTGGCTCTTGACTTTGACCGGCCAGACTTTGCAAAAATAGCGGATACTGGTAGTCCACATTCAGCCCCAGAATATCAATATTGACATTGTGCCAAACGTAGGTAGGCGTATCCCCCCCATTTTTATGGCGGTGTCTACCGTGATATTCGGTTTACTCCCGGGCATTTATGCTTTGGGTACGGGGCCAGATAGCATGTGTCGATTAGCTGCGCACATGGTCGCAGGCATATTCAGTGCTCTTTACTATTGTTAATTTTAGTGCCTGTTGTTTATATGCTTTGGCGGCAAATTCCAATAAAAAGTACTAAAGACACTAATACCAAACCTTAGATATCTAGACGTCCAAATGCTATGGTTTTTTGAACTTTCAAAGTGCGCTGAGTTTAACAGGTGTTAATACCAGTGCCATTTTTACATTATGGAGCGATTATGAAACTTGAGTCATTGGCATTGCATCACGGATACGAATCAGAGGCGACTACTAAAGCTGCAGCGGTTCCTATTTATCAAACCACCTCTTATACCTTTGATGATACTCAGCACGGTGCAGATTTATTTGATTTGAAAGTAGCGGGGAATATCTACACCCGTATTATGAACCCAACCACCGATGTGCTTGAACAACGCTTAGCTGCCATTGAAGGCGGAGTGGGTGCATTGGCTGTTGCCTCTGGAATGGCTGCCATCACTTACGCCATTCAAGCCTTAACCCAAGTGGGCGACAACATCGTTAGCACCAGCCAATTATATGGTGGTACCTACAATTTATTTGCTCATACTTTGCCCCGTCAAGGTGTTGAGGCACGCATGGCGGCCTCTGATGATTTCGCCGGTTTAGAAGCTCTCATTGATGACAATACCAAGGCACTATTTTGTGAGTCTATCGGTAACCCCGCTGGCAATATTGTTGATCTTCAACGTTTAGCCGACATAGCACATAAACATGGCGTGCCACTGATAGTGGATAATACCGTCGCCACACCCGTATTGTGCCGGGCTTTTGAGCATGGCGCCGATATTGTTATTCATTCACTGACCAAATACATTGGCGGCCATGGCACTACTATAGGTGGCGTAATCATCGATTCAGGTAAGTTTGATTGGGTGGCTAATAAAAAACGTTTTGCCATACTTAACGAGCCTGATCCTTCTTACCACGGCGTGGTATATACCGAAGCCTTTGGACCAGCCGCCTATATTGGTCGTTGCCGGGTAGTACCCTTGCGTAATACTGGTGCGGCACTTTCTCCGCAAAGTGCGTTTTTGCTATTACAAGGCTTAGAAACCCTTAGTCTTCGCATGGAGCGCCATTGCAGCAATGCCCTAACTTTGGCTCAGTACCTTGAGCAACATCCCAAGATCAGTTGGGTCAACTATGCGGCTTTGCCAAACAGTCCCGATCACGCCAATTGTCAAAAAATCACTGGCGGTAAAGCCTCTGGGATCATTAGTTTTGGTATCAAAACCGACTCACCTGAGCAAAGTAAGGTGGCCGGAGGCCACTTTATCGACGCCCTGCAAATGATTTTACGTTTGGTGAATATCGGCGATGCAAAGTCTTTAGCCTGTCACCCAGCAAGCACCACACACCGCCAATTAAGCCCGCAAGAATTGGCTAAAGCTGGCGTATCGGAGGACCTAGTGCGGATTTCGGTAGGCATTGAGCACATTGACGATATTATCGCCGATGTCAGTCAAGCCCTAGACAAAGCAAGCGCGTAATTACCCCACAAATTCAACGCCATCCGCAGATGGCGTTGAAAATATACCTATCTTACTGATTAATAATGCCTTTACGCCATCTGCGTATCAAAAGAATCAACGCCATTTATGATCTATAAAACAGACCTGGATTGTGACAATACTGACGTAACGTAACGTTACGTAGCTGGCAGGTTGTTATTGAGGGGGGAAAACAGGGACTAATTGCTTGACGAATTTAGCGAACTAAGCCCCCAGCCAAAGGCTTGTTGGGGTGGCGCGCATATGGGTGTAGTAAGTTAGGTGATGGCGAAGCTTTTTTATCTTGGTTTGACAGAATTGTCCAAATCACCGCAAAGACGGCAATTCGCACATTTTGTTTGTTACATGTTACATGTTACATGTTTCATAGTCAGTGAATTCGATTGGTTATGATGCTTATAGCAACCTCACCTATGAATCATGCGAGCCTTATTTTTATTCCCATGAGATCCAAAGCGGTAGTTTCATCGGCTATCACCCCACAGATTTTTGTTCCTACAGGTTTTCAGGCACATAAATCGGCGTTATGTCTTCGGACTTCAGTCGCTTGGCTAACATCATGGCATCGCGTTTATCGGTTTTGATTTGATTGCCTGACTTTATACAGATAAATGATGGCGCCACCATATAACAACAGTGACCTAAGCTGGTGAGTAAAAGGAAAATCCAATAACTATTCCTGAATTCGTTACCATTATCAAATGCATTTAAACAAGATAATTCAAGAATAGTTAAAATTGTAATAGCAACGCTATTACAATTACTTGTCCTAGATCAGTGCTTTACCACCCAGTGAATATAAAGTGAACTGGTTATAACGTAAGAAGAATTTCACAAAGGGGTTCGTAATGAGTCACAAAATACCTAAAAAATTAGTATTATTGGGCTCCTCACTGGGTTTACTGTTTTATACAGGAATAACTCAAGGTGAGGACATTAACCAAGGCAAGAACTCATATGCTCAAAACTGTCAAGCATGCCATCAACCCACTGGTAAAGGTTTAACGGGTGCGTTCCCACCTTTAGCCGGTAACGATAATCTAAAGAATAATAAAACGTATATCATTAAAACCATTTTAGCAGGTAAGTCCGGACCACTAGAAGTTAACGGGCAAAAATACAATTCCATTATGCCATCTATGCAACATTTGGCAGATGATGAAATCGCAAAAATAAGTAACTACGTCCTAAACTCATGGGGTAATGACATGGGTAAAGTTTCTGTTTCAGACGTTAAAAATATACGTAAAAAAGAGCACAAAGAAGACCGGGCGCAAGGTGAACCACACCCTGGAACAAGCGCTGCCGTAGCGCACTATAGAGCGGGTTCTTCGCCTATAGAAAATGCTAAGCAAGTAATATCTCCTGGTGCACCAAATATGACCGAAGACGAATTTGCGTATGCCCAACAAACATACTTCCAACGATGTGCTGGTTGCCATGGTGTTTTACGAAAAGGAGCTACGGGCTTACCATTAACGACCGATATTACGCAAAAGAAAGGTACTCAATATTTAAAATCTTTAATTGCATTTGGGTCACCTGGTGGCATGCCAAATTGGGGAACTTCAGGCGAATTGAACGATAGTCAAATCGATATTATGGCGCGCTTTTTACAACATGAACCACCAATACCTCCAGAGTGGGGTATGCGAGAAATGAAAAACAGTTGGAAAGTTGTGGTAAAACCTGAAGTTCGCCTCAAAAAACCTGAACATAACTACAACATTGATAATATTTTTGCAGTAACACTAAGAGATGCCGGCGAAGTTGCCATTATTGATGGCGATAGTAAAAAAGTATTAAATTACGTGCCGACTGGATACGCCGTTCATATATCAAGAGCATCTAGTTCAGGACGCTATTTCACCACTATCGGTCGTGACGGGAAAATAGACTTAATCGATTTGTATATGAAAAAACCCGATGTGGTTGCAACAATTAAAATAGGACTTGAAGCTCGTTCAGTCGAAAACTCACGTTACAAAGGTTACGAAGACAAAATCGCCATAGCGGGTGCATACTGGCCTCCACACTTTGTATTAATGGATGGTGAAACTCTAGAGCCTAAGAAAATTGTCTCTACTCGTGGCATGACCGTGGATACTCAAGAATATCACCCAGAACCTCGTGTCGCCGCTATCGTTGGATCACATAAGCACCCAGAATTTATTGTTAACGTTAAAGAAACAGGGCAAATCAAATTAGTGGATTACTCAGATATTGATAATTTACAAATTACCACGATTGACGCAGCACCATTTCTACATGACGGTGGTTGGGATAGTTCTCGTCGCTACTTTATGACTGCAGCGAATGAGAATGACACAATTGTAGTGGTCGATGCTGAAGAACGTAAATTAGAAGCACTAATCCCAGTGGATCGCATCCCGCATCCAGGGCGAGGTGCAAATTTTGTAGATCCTAAATATGGTCCAGTTTGGGCAACTAGTGCCTTAGGTAATGAAAACATCACGTTAATTGGAACCGACCCTGAGAATCACAAAGATCAAGCTTTCAAGGTTGTACGTATTCTCAAAGGACAAGGTGGAGGGTCACTATTCGTTAAAACTCATCCTAAATCAAAAAACCTATGGGTTGATAGCCCGTTAAATCCAGACCCTTCTATCAGTCAATCAGTTGCCGTGTTCGATATCAATGACCTTGATGCAGGATACAAAACACTTCCTATTGCACAGTGGGCAGATTTAGGCACTGGGCCAAAACGCATCGTTCAACCCGAATATAACAAAGCAGGTGATGAAGTATGGTTCTCTGTATGGAGTGGCATGAAAGAGCAGTCTGCTATTGTTATCGTCGATGACAAAACACGTAAATTAATACATGTCATTAAAGGTGAGAAAATTGTAACGCCTACGGGAAAATTTAATAACTACAATACTCGAAATGAAGTGTATTAAGGTCACTATACTAGTATGCATAAACCTTATTTATTGGTAGCAATATTGCTTGCAGGAGTGCTACCAACAACGCACGCCTCTGAGCAAGACAATGATATCAATACGGATATGCAAGAAGAACCTATTGAGATAATTAGCATCATTGCCAACCGGCAGCCCCGCAATATTTCTCAGGTTGCCGGTAGTGTCACCATCATTAATCAAGAAACTATTCAGCAAAACATTGCTTTGAGCATTGAGGATATAGTTCGTTATCAACCTGGAATAGAAGTCGACAGCAGTAGCACTCGATTTGGTAGCAATGGTTTTAGAATTCGAGGAATTGGCGGTAATCGAACGCTTACCGTTATTGATAGTATTCCCGTGTCGGATAACTTTTCAGTGGGTAACTTTAGTAACTCTGGAAGAGGATTAATCGAACTTAACCTAGTTAACAACGTAGAAGTTTTGAGAGGCCCAGCATCTACCTTATACGGCAGTAAAGCACTCGGTGGCGTGGTTGCGGTTAAATTGTTAGATGCTAGTGATATACTCTATGACTCTGATAGTAACCATAGACTAAATCTTGCTTACAATTCTGACAGAAACCGTTTTGCGACAACAATTGGGAGCGCCTTTTCTAGCAAAAACACAGAAACATTATTGGCAGTTGCTTATCAGCAAGGTCAAGAAACTAAACCTGCATATGTTCCTGTTGGAACCGTACTTGACTCACAAGATAATAATAACCGCGCGTTATTGTTTAGAACCTCTTATCTAAGTGACTATGGTAGATTCCGATTAACGCTTAATCGTCAGATTGAAAATCGTGATACTGATATTAAAGCTATGCTTGGCACTGGACGCTTACGTAATACCAACAAACTATTGGCAGACGATAAGTTAACGCAAAACCGCTTGGTTGTTGATCATAGTTTTGAAAAGTTAGGTATTATAGACCGTGGCAGTTGGCGATTATGGCATCAGCAGACAGAAACAGAACAGTACACTTATGAAGAACGATTAACGGCAGTAAGGCCTATCAGTTTGTGGCGTGATTTTAACTTTTCACACAAATCAACAGGATTAGCAGCTGATTTTGAATCAACCTTTACCTTGAGTGATATAAAACATCGTTTGGGTTACGGTTTCGAATTAATTAAGAACCAAGTGTCTGATGTGCGTAATGCTGAACAAACAAATCTCATCACGTCAGAAACCACCAATACATTGTTGGGTGAAAATTTTCCGTTAAGGGACTTTCCGCAATCCAACGTCAATGAGTATGGCATATACTTACATGATGAAATATCGTTGTTACAGGACCGATTAATCATTAGTCTTGGGATCAGATTTGAGCATTATGCGCTGCAACCAAAATCAGACCGCTTATTTGACCAAGCATTTCCAAACGCACAAAAAACAGCGTTAACTACAAATTATTACTTACCTAAATTAGGATTGCTTTACGCAATTACAGACAGCGCAGAATGGTTTGCACAATATGCAAAAGGGTATCGTTCACCGCCTTTTTCTGATGTAAATATTGGTCTTTATTATCCACAATTCAACATTATTGCGATTTCAAATCCAGACCTTAAACCTGAAAAAGGTAATACGTTTGAAACTGGATTAAGATGGCGTAGTAAAGATACCCAGTTTTCAATATCGCTATTTCATAATCGTTATAAAGATTTCATCCAAAGTAGAGCGCCTATAGGAGTTGATCCAGATACAGGAAATTTATTATTTCAGTCAATTAATCGTGATCAAGTTGTGATTAAAGGCAGTGAAATACAGCTAAAACATTTTTGGACGAATAATATTTCAACAAATATTAATTTAGCTTGGATGCAGGGTAAAGACGACAAAAAAAAACAACATTTGGCTTCTATTACACCGCCATCTGCTACGGTAGAGCTTAATTATTATTCTGAGTCTTCTTTGTGGCAAACCCGGTTATTAGGTACCTTTAGTCAATCTCAAAAAAACATACAAGATAATGAAGAGCCTTTATTTTCTGCTCCCGGTTATACTCGATGGGATATCTTGACGCAATGGTATTTGAGTGACTCTATGAATATTAATTTTGCTATTTACAACATTACTGATAAAAACTATTGGCAGAATAGCAACATTTTGGGTTTTACTGAAGGTGACCCGACGCTCCCGCTTCTTGCCGATGCTGGCCTAAGTGCGGCGATTAGCTTAAATTATTCCTTTTAGTTATTGTTATATTGGGTGATGAGATGGACGCTCCCTAATATGGCGTCAATGCGCCAAAATAGTTGTGTTGACCAAACTATTTACATAAAGAGCGTCCAACATGAAGTTTAAAAAAATTTGCGTAGATTTGGCAAAAAATGTCTTTCAGGTTTATGGTGTGAATGAGTACATCAAGGCGCAGTTTAATAAAATACTTAAGGTAATCTGTTGCTTGACTTTATGCGTCAACAAGCCTCTATTACCGTCGTTATGGAGGCCTGCTACTCATCTCATTATTGGCCGTAAGATAGCGAAGCTTGGTCATGAGAATAAGCTAATTCCCGCCCAACATGTCACGCCTTTTGTGCGTGGTAACAAGAATGATGATAATGACACCTTGGGAAATCCATAGGCGAGCCAACGCGCGCATATCCGTTTTTATGCCAATGAAAACCGAGCAGCGACAAGAAATCAACTGTTTGCGCCGTATTCGAGAGCGTTTAATCAAAAATTGCAATCCTGATAACGTGGCATTGAAGATATTCAATGTGCCTTGTTCGACCAATGCTATCTGAAATTGCCGCAAATCCTCTGATGTCGTTTGTGCAGGCGAAGGTTTGAGGTACTTGGCAAGCTTCGCCACCGCTCGAATATAGCCAACCTGGGTTTTAGGCCTGAGTTTACACATATTCATATCGTCTATCATGCGTTGACGAACGGGACTAACGGTTTGAATAAGTTAAATCGTAACAATACTCCTTGTGAGTTAAGGGCGAAATGCCCTTTATTAAGCTTAGAAGCGGGTCTGTAAGTGTGGGATTTTTACGAGGTCCAAAATAGCAACCCTACGGGCGAGAGCGGTTTAGTTCATTGGCACGAATACGCCATAGGCTGTCCTACTGATGCGAGTGCTCAACGTACAATTTTTTTATCGTTCAAATACTACTTCCGTGCTGAAAACGGATATTTAACACCGCGCTTACCAGCGAATGTGGAGCATAGCGGGACAGGCTTATTTTAAACTTTATGAAAAGGAAAATTATTATACTTAAACTAGGGAGTAATAGGCATCGATGTAAGAACTAATGGCTGCAGATCTGATTCAAAGACTCCCCCTTTACGCTGGCGACAAGATACTTCAATATTTTGGTGCGTCGAAGATCATTTTTTTAGATTTTTTATCAATTACTGACATTGGTAGAACGCTGCGTATAATCGCGCGTTTGGTGGCTGAATCACTGATCCACCTATTAGATTGATTGAACCAGCGTTTGTGCCTTTGGGCGCAAGCGCACCTAAATTGGATTGACTTATGCCGACCTTATTACTGTCCATGTTTTCGTTACTGTTGTCGGCCGCCATTTTGTTGGTGGGCCATGGCCTGCAGCTTACCCTGGTGCCCCTTTATGCTGTAAGCCTGGCATGGGAACCGTCGCAGATAGGTTTTATAGGTTCGAGTTATTTTCTCGGCTTCGTATTGGGCTGCCTGACTGTACCCCAGCTTGTGGCGCGGGTCGGTCATATCAGGGTGTTTACGGTACTGATTGCGCTTACTACTGCGTCGCTGATGCTTATTGGCCTGGTGGAGCATTTCGCACTTTGGCTGGCGGCACGCTGCCTGACGGGTTGGGCGTTGGCGGGGATTTATATGGTGATCGAAAGCTGGCTCAACGACAAGACTACGGTTGAACATCGGGGCGGTGTCTTGTCGGTGTATATTATCATTACGCTGTTAGCTATCTGTGTGGGTCAATTGTTAGTAGGCTTTGATCTTGGGTTTGAAGGGCTGTTCATGTTGGCGGCTGGGCTGCTGGTGCTTGGTATCGTACCTATTGGGCTAACCACAAGCCCAGTACCTCATCCAATTCCGGCCGTGCGCTTTAGTTTTAGTCGTATCTTCGCTGTGTCCCAGGTCGCGATGGTCGGCGCTTTCTTCGGTGGACTGGTAACCGGTGGTTTCTGGGCGCTAGGCCCAGTAGTGGCCAATGCTAATCAGCTGAGCGCGGGGCAGGTGGGTATTTTCATGGCTGTAACGATACTCGGGGGGACCGCGTTGCAGTTTCCAGTGGGTCGCCTGTCAGATCGCATCGATCGTCGCTTTGTGATTACTGGTTTGGCGGTACTGGCGGTTTGCACCAGTGTTGTGGCTATTCTGCTGGACAGTCGCAGTCCCGGGTTTATCTACATCACTATGTTCGCGTTAGGGGGCTTGACCTTTCCGTTGTATTCGCTGTGTTTGGCTCATGCCAATGACAATACCGACTTATCCATAATGGAAGTGGGCAGCGGTGTGCTAATGATGAACAGCATCGGCAGTATTATCGGCCCGCTAATCGTCTCTTTTCTGCTTAGTTACACCCATCACGCTTTGTTTATCGTGTCAGGGACTGCCTTGTCACTGCTGGCCTGCTGGACTCTCTATCGAATTCGGTTCCACGACGTGACGCGAGATCACTATGCGCCGTTTGTCAGCATGCGCAACACAACGCAGGAGATAGTTGAGGTGGGTCTTGAGGGCGAGGAGCAGCGTAGCGCTACCTAAGCGTCAAGACTTTGTGAAACCACTAACGCGTCATCAAACTCGATACCCAAATATCTGACGGTACTTTCACGTTTGCGGTGATCTATCAATAATTGACACGTTAATTTTTTTTCTTGTAAATCAACGAAAGCTTGATTCTGCGTACGAGTGTGCCTTGTTGGTCAAATCCTCGCTACCCAAGGGTTGGACTTAACTAAGCAGCCCGCGTCCTAATGGGCATACCGAGTCATGATTTTTTTCACTGTATCGTTTCTTGGATGGTCATCCTTCCAATACTCAGCGTTGTTTCTTGGTGCAATAGTCGTCTTGCAACCTTTGCGCTAAAGCAGTTTGGTTTGACAACCTGTGGTGGATCTCTCTACCTAGTTTTGGACTCGTAGGTCTCACTCCCCAATTGCCCGCCTATCTGGTTGGCTACGTAGCGCACTCGCTCACTTAATACCACCTGGCTGTGGTGACATAAATACAAAGTCTGGTGCACAGGGTGGGTCAAACTGTGCAGCCGGATTTTGTTTTGCCCAACAAAAGCCTTAGCGGCGAGCAGTGGCAATACCGTAAAGCCTAACCCTCGGCTAACTGGTTCTAAGATTAAGTTTATCTGGTTAGAAAAACCTTGGTGCTTAAACTGATCAGGGTGTTCGAATTGCGGGAAATTTTTGCCCAGTAAACCCTGGCAATGGTAATTACCATCGGGATGGGAAATAAAGCCAAGTCTTACCAGGGTGTTCCAGCTGACTTGCTCAACTGCCCGGGGCGTGACTAACACTAAGGCTTCACTGGCAATCGGTCTGCATAAGACCTGAGCGGTTTCGCTTGGCTGGGTCATTATGCCCAGATCAAACTCACGCTGGGCAATATCACGCTCTATACTTTTATTCGGGGCGAATACGTGGTCGATGGTTAATTGCGGATAGTGTTGTTGGATGTCGAGTAAAAAAGGGTACAATTTTAAGCCCACACTACCCGGGGTGGCGATACTTACCCGGCCACTGTAAGGCTCATCCTGCTTAATATCTTGTTCTAATTGCTGGGCGGTGCGTAATAATTGCTGGCCCTGTAGATGCAATACTTTACCGGCTTCGGTTAAGGTAAATGATTTTCCGTCTCGCACCAATAAGGACGTGGTTAGTTGCTGCTCTAACTTTTTAACTTGCTGGCTCACCCCCGACTGGGTCATATGTAACAAATGTGCGGTGCGGGTAAAGTGCCCCGTGTCACATAAGGTGCAGAATGTTTGCAACCAAACTGGGTTCATCATTACGTTTTGTACTTAATTTGATTTTAAATGATAATTTTTCATACTTTATCATGACAGTTAAGCTGTCGTCACTGAATCGTTATCTAAACAACCTTGAGAGTCACAATGTCTAAGCCTTATCCCCGCACGTTTTCACATATAGGTATATCCGTTCCCGATTTATCTAAAGCCGTGGAATTCTACACCCAAGTTTTGGGCTGGTATTTAATTATGCAACCTACGGAAATAGTCGAAGACGACAGCCCCATTGGTCTGATGTGTACCGATGTATTTGGTGATAACTGGGGTAAATTCAAAATTGCTCATCTGTCTACCGGTGACCGGGTAGGGGTCGAGTTATTCGAATTTCCCCAACAGGAAAATCCAGAGAATAACTTTGAATACTGGAAGACCGGGGTGTTTCACTTCTGCGTACAAGATCCTAATCTAGAAGAGCTGGTCGAGGTTATCGTTGCCGCCGGTGGCAAAAAGCGGATGCCAGAGCCACGTTACTATTACCCGGGTGAGAAACCTTATCGGATGATCTACATGGAAGACCCATTCGGTAATATTCTGGAGATTTATAGCCACAGCTATGAACTGACATACGCCGCTGGGGCATACTAAACCCAAGGCCCTGCATGATGCGGCATGGCCGAGCTAAACCGCTGAAAGTAAGGGGCTAATAAAATTGCCCCTACCTATTCTTGCCAATGCTCGAATCGTTCTAACAAAAAATTAATCGCCAACCGGGCTTTTGCCGGTAAAAAGTGGTGATTGGCGTAGACTATCCAGGTGGCAATATCTTTGTTCCAGTAAGGGGCTAAAATAGTTTGCAAGCTGCCATCGTCCAGCGCTCCGGCAAAACTAGAACGGGGTAAATAGGCTATACCCAAACCACGTTTACAGGCTTTTACTATGCTTCTACCGCTGTTGGAACGCCAGCGGCCCTCAAGTTTGATCGCTAAACTTCGTTCCGCCTGATTAAAATACCAAGTATCATTGTTAGTTAATAAGCAATGATGCTGAGGTAGTTCACTGGGAAAGATTGGGGTACCGTGTTGCGCCAGGTATTCATGGCTGGCAGCGGCAACCAGTGAGCGGTCGGTTAACTTGCGGGCGATCAAATTTGAATCTTGCATGGGGCCATAACGAATTGAAAAATCGAAGGCTTCATCGACAAAATTAACCATGCGTGAGTTAAAGTCCATTTCTACAGACAGACCCGGATGCAGTTGGGCAAACTCGATTAATAGTGGCGCAATATGCTCTTCGGCAAATTCGCCGGCGGCCGATACTTTAAGTATCCCAGTTAATTCTACCTGAGTATCAAACAGGGTCTCGTTGGCTTCTTGTAAGCCATACACTAGCACCTTGCAGTGGGTAAAATAGGCCCGGCCTGCATCGGTCAGGCGCACAGTACGGGTACTGCGGGCTAAAAGTGAGACACCAAGTTCTGCTTCCAATGCCGCCACCTTGCGGCTTACATGGGAAACGTTAACCTTTAATTTACGTGCCGCCGCCGAAAACCCCTGAGTTTCAGCCACAGCGACAAATTCAATGATCCCATTAAACGATACCGCCATATACTTACCTGTCTAGATAAAATAAAAATGATTGTCGCATATATGCAATAATCATTTGCATATTAAGGGGATTATCTTTGATATTGCTAGGTATTATACTGACCCTCGTTCAAATCCAATCACTTTTTGTTTATTTAAATAAGGATGAGTAAAATGAAGAATGTTTTAATTTTAGTAACCAATCATGCGACTCTCGGCGATACCGATGAAGCCAACGGCACTTACGCACCTGAATTGACCCATGCGGTACATGAGTTTAAACAAGCGGGTTTTAGCTATCAGATTGCTTCCATCAAAGGTGGTGCTGCACCACTCTACGGTGAAGACACTGAAGATGACGAGGTCAATGCACAGATGTTTAAGGATCAAGACTTTACCCAGAAAATTGCCCATACAGCAAAAGCCGCTGATATTGATCCGAATAACTTTGATGCGGTCTTCTACCCCGGTGGCTTTGGATTATTATCCGACTTGGCCGACGATCAAAATGTGGCCAAATTGACCGCCAGTATTTTCGAAAAAGGCGCGGTAGTGGGCGCGGTATGCCATGGCCCAGCTGGGTTATTACCAATAAAATTATCCAATGGCAAATATTTGATTGAAGATATTACGGTGACCGGCTTTACCCGTGAAGAAGAAGTGGAATATGACACCATCAATAAAATCCCCTTCTTGTTGGAAGAAGCCTTGACCCGTAAAGCCGGGCAATACACCAAAATTGCACCTTGGGGAGTCAATGTGATCAAACAAGATAGGGTGATAACCGGGCAAAATCCGGCGTCAGCCGGCGCGGTAGGCCAAGCCATCGTAGAGCGAGTTAACCGCTAGATATTATAAGCAACAGTCATTAAAAATACCTGCATACTGGTAAGCAGCCACGGCCTAAAATTGTTTAGACCGTGGTTTTTTTATTTTTTATCGATATAAAACTTATCGTAAAAGGTATAAACCCAATGTGGTTTGTAGATAATCATCAAGGTCATCGTCATACCATTTAACATGCCTTCCGGGAATAGTAGCAGCCATATAAGGACCAAATAATTGTCATCTATAGTTAACCAATCGTATTGATTGTCGACAAAAAAATAGCCTCCTAACAGATACATTTTTATGGCTATCATCATAGCCCCCGGTAAAAATGCGCAGATGAAAATGTACACAAATACATGCCGGCTTAATTTATGAAAAGCAAAACTGTAAATCAAATAACTTAATGTCAGGGGCACAGTTACCCCAATCAAACCATTGACACCAAACATGCTCCAGCTTTCTTTGCCAATAATAGTGACACCCAATAATGCTAGCAGTGCACTGACCATTGCCCAGCGAAAGCCCAATACCAATAGTAGGGCCGTTAACCATAAAAAATGCACGTTCAGTCCCGGGTAGATCCCGGCACGAAATATCCATAAGAAAAATACACTGGCGGCACAACCAAATACCAGGTGTTGGATTTTTTTATCATGGGTAATACTATGGTAAGAAAGGGTTCTAAATATAAAAAACAGGCAGGTAATATAGCCCGCCCAAGCAACATATTGTAGATTGGTGGTGTATTCTAACACGCCTTGGCTCCAGGCTAATCTTGACAGCTATACACGGCCCAAATTGGCGCATGATCTGACGGTTTGTCTGTGCCGCGCAGATCATAATCGATACCGGCGCTGGTTAATTTGGCATGTAATCCTGAGGTCGCTAAAATAAGGTCAATGCGCAGCCCCCTATTGTCTAAAAAGCCTTTGGAGCGATAATCAAACCAACTGAAGTGCTCGTTAGTGTCGGGGTACAGCGCACGGAAACTGTCACTAAAGCCCCAGCTGACCAAGTGGTTAAGCCACTCCCGCTCTTCGGGTAAGAAACTGCATTTTCCCGTTTGTAACCAGCGTTTACGATTCGCTTCACCTATGCCTATATCCAAGTCAGTATGCGAAATATTCACATCACCCATCACTACTACATTGTCTGTAGGGCTATGAAATTTCGTTAAATAGGCTGATAAATCCTGATAGAACTTACGTTTGGCTGGGTATTTAGTTTCGTGTGCCTGGTTTTCTCCCTGGGGGAAATAGCCATTTAGTACGCGTAAATTTTCACCGTTGGGTAACGGGTAACTGACCATGATCATACGTCTTTGGGCGTCTTCATCGTCACCGGGGAAGCCGTATTGCACGTCTGTTGGTTCATTTTTACATAACATGGCGACGCCATAATGACCTTTTTGACCGTGAAAATACACCTTGTAACCCATAGCTTCTACGTCCTCCACCGGAAACATATCGTTGTGTACCTTAATTTCCTGTAGACCTATGATGTCTGGTTGATGTTTGTCGATAAGCGCCTGAAGTTGATGAAGGCGAGCGCGTATTCCATTGATATTGAATGAGATTATTTTCATAAGAAACCAAGAGTAAAATGCAGGAAAAGTAAGGCAACCATATTAGCAGACCGGGCAATTAGTTTACTAGGGAGTTTGCTAGCGAAATACTGGATTGTGCCTAATCCTGTGTCTACTGACAGTGGCTGATGAGGCAAAATAAGAGTCCAGGGATGAGACGTTAAGTTGCAGGCTCACTTGTATTGAGTCTGTAGCCTACGCCTTTAACCGTTAATATCCACTGAGGATGATCTGGATCCCGTTCCACTTTTTTACGTAAAAGATGCATATATTGATACAAGTCAGATTTATTCGCTCGTCGTGTATTTGGCCATAATTGTTCAATTATTTTTTCAGTACTACACACATGCTCACGGACATCGGCCAATAACATGAATAATTTAAATTCCTTGCCGGTTAATGCCAGATTTTGCCCATTTCGATGCACCGTTTGGCTGTTTTTGTCAATTTCAAATTGACCTAAACTAAATCGTTCGTCATCTAATTTAGCACCGTTACAATAGTCACTATTGTGATCATTCGAAGCGAGATTATACGCTGCAGATAGCGATCGCCTATCGGGTACTGCTCGTCGGTTCTTGTTTCGTCTCTCACTATAAATATTTTGTGTACCAATAATAAACTGCGTTATGTAACTATCCAATTGTGTTAATAAATCAACATCTTTAAAGTGTTTCACCCACGAAAGGCTAGGATTAAATGCATTGTCGTGTTGATTGTGAACCGCGCAAATCGTGATCCCGTACTCTGCATTGACCTGTTTAAGTGACTCGAAATGAGATTTCATCAGTAACGGAGATAACGAGCGTAAGTCGATGATGATAACTCGAAAAATCCTATCAGCGTTGTTAACGAATAATGGTTTAGAGCTTGATACACTGCGAAAAAAAAAGTTATTGGCCACACTATAGCCAGTTAATAAGCCAATGAGAAAACTATCATTTGATATTATCAGCATGCCGTTCTGTGATTGAGCGCAGGTCATAGCTCCATCCTTTAACAATGCATAATCAGACGGCTTTTACTCGCCACAATCAGCATGGATTTTGAAATAAAAAATAGAATCCATTAGCAAGCGTTACTTTCTGATTAATTTACACTCTAAAATTTAACCGAGTAATTCATCATTTTAGTAAAGACTAAAGCTTAATTCAATTTTTAATAAATAACTTACTAATAATAAGTGGCCAATAGTGGCACGCGCAATTAAGTTACCGAGTATGGTGAGTGTAAATATTTAGTACCAATTTTTAGTCGCCCAGTTAAGTTCTATTTTCAAATTAGAGTAAACCTCATTCAGGTAAAGTTGGAGGTTATACAAAGTCTTGGGGAAAATTTTTAAGGTGGTTTTAATGTGTTATTGATGGAATTTTTAGTTAGCACTTAACTACAGTTGATGCGGGAGCGTTGTTACTGAATAAAAAGCGCATACGCACTCCCGTTAGATTTTGAGTATTTTAGCGTTGCTATTTTTCAGAGTGATCTATGTGAATGGTGACAAATCGTTTTTTAATGGAGCATAAAAGATGAAATTATTTAATAAAAATTTACTAGCAGCAAGCGTGGCGATCATACTTGGCTCAGCAACCAGTGTAATGGCAAACCCAACTAACACTGCAAACGAAATTGCTGACTCTCAAACCGCCACTGCTAGCGCTGACAGCACTGGTGATTCTTCAGCAGCGGCAAACGAAAACTCCTCCGCCACAACTGATAATAGCACTGACTCTTCTGACAATAGCGATGGTAGTGATAATTCCGATAACAGCGACAACAGTGATGGTAGTTATGCAACTGCAACTGATTCCGGAGCAAACAATGGCAGCACGGCCATGAGCGATCGCTCGGATAATTCAGATGACAGCGATAATTCAAACAACAGCGACAATTCAAACAACAGCGACAATTCAGATAACAGCGATGCCTCAGATAATAGCGACAACTCAGATAACAGCGACATGAGCGATGGCAGCTATGCATCTGCAACTGATTCCGGAGCAAACAATGGCAGTACGGCCATGAGCGATCGCTCGGATAATTCAGATAACAGCGACAATTCAGACAACAGTGATGCCTCAGACAATAGTGATAACTCAGATAACAGCGACATGAGCGATGGTAGCTATGCATCTGCAACTGATTCCGGAGCAAACAATGGCAGTACGGCCATGAGTGATCGCTCGGATAATTCAGACAATAGCGACAATTCAGATAACAGCGATGCTTCAGATAATAGCGACAACTCGGATAACAGTGACAATTCAGACAATAGTGATGATAGCGACAATAGCTACGCTTCAGCGACCGACTCAGCCGCCAACAATGGTAGTACAGCCATGACGGATCGCTCAGATAATTCAGACAATTCAGACAACAGCGACAGCAGCGTGGCTACAGGTACTGACGCCGCCGCCAACAACGGTAGTACAGCTATGAGTGATCGCTCTAATAACTCAGACAATAGTGATAACTCAGATAACAGCGACAATAGTATGGCACAAGCTAGTGCTATGGGATCTGCGGCAGCTAACGGTGGTAGTACTGCAAGTAGCGATAATAGTGATAATAGTGACAACAGTGATAGCAGCGACAATAGTTACGCTAACGCTGCCGAAGGTGGGGCGTCGGCTAATGGTGGTAGCACCGCCAGCGTAGATAATAGCGATAATAGCGATAATAGTGACAACAGTGACAACAGCGATAACAGCGATAACAGCGATAACAGTGATCAAAGCTCAGCTTGGTCGGATGGTTGGGGTACATCTGCCGCAAACAACGGCGGTGTTGCCACTGCAACCTACAGTGTTAATGAATCAAATCTAACGGGTTCTGTTACTGGTAACTATGTCAATTATAACTTTGACAACCAGTCTACGATTACAAGTAACAACAACATGTCTGATACGTTCAATGGTACTGCTGGGATTAACCAAAACGTGCAAAATCTTGGCGATAATGCGTTAACTCAACAACAAGTATCGTTCCAAGGAAATGTGAACGTAAATCCATAAATAGTTGGTTTCATTTGGAAGGAAATAAATAAGTTGCTGACCTAGTAGGTCAGCAACTTATTATAAGGATACGGGCCATGAAGAAAATATCTAAAGACACCAACATATTTATTCTATTTTCCTTACTCATTTTTATCTCTGGCTACGCAGCTGCCGAAGAAAATATCGATAACTTCTCTCCTGTTTTGCTGGAAGCCTTAGACCAGGAAAGAGGCATGGGAGGAATACTTGATGTAACCAATAATACTCATCTGGAAGCCGTATTAACAGACAACTCCACGTCAAATAGTGTCACGGGTAGTAACACTATTGATGAAGGTTCATTTCATGAGGCAAGTGGTATTTTCTCGATCATTCAAAACACCGGTAATAATGTCATCATTCAAGATTCCACAATTATTACCGTAACCATTACCCCCTGATTAAGGGATGCAAAGGTGTAAATATGAGGTCCTGTTTGTATATAGCGATATTACTAATTACATTTCCGGTTTTTGGTGGCCTCGTTAGTTTGGGCGAACATTACTCAATTAAAGTAACGAGTATTGTCGAACAGCGTTTTAAGACGATTTATAAACAAAAGTATGACTTTAGCTGTGGATCAGCAACGCTAGCGAGTCTCCTTACGTTTCATTATGACGATGTGGTCAACGAACAAAGTGTATTCAAAGATATGTTTGAAAATGGTGATCAGGAAAAGATAAAACACCAAGGATTTTCGTTATTAGATATGAAACGTTATTTATCCCGTCGCGGGTATCAATCAAACGGTTTTAAAATTAGTTTGGAACAACTATCCAGCGCTAAAATTCCCGCTATCACCATTATTAACAACGGCGGGTATCTGCATTTTGTTGTGGTTAAAGGCAGTACCGATAAAAAAGTATTAGTAGGTGATCCCGCTATCGGTTTGAAATCAATCGAAATAAATAGATTCAAGGAAATGTGGAACAAGCGAATTTTCTTTGTTATTCAAGATAAAAACGATATTGCAGTTAATCACTATAAAAAAAATCAAGAATGGGACTACCAGGTAAAAGCACAGTTAGGCTTGGCAATTGACCATTCGAGTCTCGGTTTATTTAATGTATTGCAACCATCCAGTGTGGATCTTTAGCCTTAAGGAAAAGAAACTGAAATGAAACATTGCGACTTACATCTAACCACCTATTTTATTTACGCAGTCACGTCAACACTGCTAATTATGTCGTGTGTGGCAAAGGCAGACGAACATACATTAGAGCATAATTTGTTAAGTTTAGTAGAATGGCAGCCGGTTTCGGAAGCTACATTGTCTTCACTTCGAGGTGGTTTTGTACTCAGCAATGGGTTAGTAGTTGATATTAACGTTGAGAAAAGTATTTTTCAAAATGGCGTACTGACATCCCACTCTTATTTTCAGTCACCACAAAACATTAATCTTGATAAAGGTGAATTTAATTTTAATTCGGTATTACCGGACTCAACGTTTAACACTGTTTTACAAAATACGTTAGATAACCAGACGCTTTCAACACTCAAAAACATCGATGTAACGATCAAGCACTTGGAGCATGCACAGTTGGCGTTTGCACGTGACGCGTTATATAACAATTTTTTTGAAGCGCGCACACATCAGTAGATTACCCATCATCTGTGCCCCCGGTTAGAACGTGACAGGTAACCTAAAGTTAAGTCGGGTGTCTTGTGCATCATCTGTCACGCCTATAGCAAGAGAGAGGTTAATATTTGTTTGCTCAGAATACCTAAATGAATAACCGATTATCAACTGGCCGATGTCTAATTGACTACCGTCTATTTTCATATCATTGATTTTTGATTTCAAAACATGTTTATGTGAATAGCTAAGGCTCATGGATGTTCTTTCATTAAGCGATACCCCAAGCCCAAAACTAATACCCGCGCTATCCCCAGCATCCACATTACCCACGTCTTCATCGTCAATATCCTTATTGTAGCCGTAACTAATATTGCCGAAAAATACGCCAGGATCTGTAGGATAAATAGCAGTTAAACTAGGTTGAATACTCACATACCCAGACCCAGTAGGCAATTCTGTTGGGAATACTGCGCCAGGGGTGGATTGTATAAACTCAACCTCAAATGGACTCGTTCCGGTCGGTATAGTCGCTACCAAGTTTGCCACGTAAATTGGCCCGCCATCATTAGCGGAATTCAGTTGGTAGCGAGTCGACAGTTCAATATCACCAAGACCATGGCCACTTGCATTGAAGATTTCATCTTCACTCACTCCGACACTTACCGGGCGTGAACGTTGACTATCACTTCGTCCGATATAAGGGATCCTTATATCGAACTCCCATCGATCCGTTAGACCATATCTAGCAGAAATACTGCCAATAAAGCTGTGGCGCTTTATTTCGCGAAGATCAATTAACCCGACAACGAGTGCGGGAATGAACGAAAACGCATCGAGATAAACACGATTATTATCTGTATAGGCGTACCCGATAGAAGGCTCTAACACTAAATTTCCTTTACCGGTTAATACGCCACTAACGTTATCATTCAGTTTAGGTATGGCATTTACATCGATCGCATTAGCAGTTTTAGGTGGTGCTTGACCAACCGGTCTTGTCGCTACGGCTGTCTGATTCACCGCTGGATAAGGCTCGTTAGTGTCTTTGACAATAGTCTGTTGAATTGAACGCTCGATTTTTGTACTTTTTGTATTTTTTGTATTTTTTGAATTGTCGTTAGCAGCTTTATTATCTACCAGTGTTTGAACTATGCGTTTGAGTTCTTTAATTTGTTTACCTTGGTCGGTGATCATTTTTTGTTGACGCTCAAGTTCTGCTTGGTACTGATTTTCTACTACGCTACCTTGTGGTATAGATTGCGCACCGTGGGAAAACTGAGATGTTACCAATGAAACTGCAATAGCAATGACTGATAATTTAGGAAGATAAACTGGGCGTAAGATGGTAATCGCATTTTTCATAACTAGTCCTTTTATTTTTTGTATGAAAACATCCAAGCTGTAAAAAGTTAAGAAATGCGTATTAATATTATTTTTTGTGACTATTTTTTCATAAATATAAACAAGTTATACATTTTAAAAGTAGATGACTACGCTCATAATTACAACTAAGTTAATAGGGGGAAAAGGAATGAAAAATTAATTTATATAACAATATTAGATATCAAAAGAAAGGTTTTTACTGAATTGATATTTTTGTCGTTCTATTTTTATTAGCTGCTTTAAATAACACAATGGTCAAATTACCCATACATTCCAACTAATCTCAATAAATAATATGGCATGGGCAGTGATCTGGCGGCTGCCTTGAAACCGGGCAGCAGCTATAGATTACGGATCAGTTTGCCCAGATTCCTTAAGTTCAGGCTCAACCCCTTCATTCTCTATTTTGCCGTCTTTTTGCATATATTTTGCGACCAATAAAAATATTAATGACCAAAAGGTACCGGCCGTCCAACCTGCAAGCACATCGGTGGGCCAGTGCACACCCAAATATACGCGGCTAATGCCGATCATGACGGTTAGTATAATAGCAATACTATATAAATATGCTTTGACACGTTTTCTATCCTGCACTTGCGCCAGTAGACTGGCCAACGTGAGATAAACCAAGGCAGAGAGCATTGAATGACCGCTAGGAAAACTGCTGGTATATACATAACTGCCATGGGGAACTAGGTCAGGACGCGGACGGGTGAAGCCATATTTTAAGGAAAAACTGATCAACATACCGCTACCGATCGCTACTAATACCAGCAACGCTAATCTGCGTTTATGTTCAAGCAGTAAAAACCCTAAGGCTAATAGTGTCACAAATGTCAGTACCCCTACGCCACCTAAAGCAGTAATGTCACGCATCAATTCTTCAACCCACATTGGACCAATGGGATCTGACACGTCAGTATCATTGCGCAGCATCAACAGCAGAGTTTCATCTACACTACTGGTGCTGCCGGCCATCACTACTTCTGCTAATTCGACAAAGCCCCATAAGCAAACCGCTAAAGCAAATAAAATGAAGAGTTGATTGGTATCTTTAAAGTCCAGCCAGAAATTGCGTCCATTTTTCATTTTGTTCCTCTATTTTTGATAAATTTCTTGTCGTTAATTCAGCCATTTTTTGCTACGGGTGTGGGCAAAATAGAGAGTAACACCAGTGACTATTAATCCCGCTGCCAGCATCAGCCAATAATGACTGTCTGGCTGAGTGTCCTCCCCTAACATAGCCCTGCCACCTACCCAACCCATATATACGTATATACTGGTGAGAGGGATTTGTCCGATTAGAGTCGCCCAGATATAGGTGGTGAGCGGCACATTAGTAACGGCAAAACCATAATTTTTAACCACGGCGGGTACAAAAGGATTTAGCCTGGCCATGATGATAAGTGCGGCGCCGTGCTCTGCTGCCAAGTCGATAATTTGTTGGCCTTTTTCAGTATTGGTTATTTTTTTCAATACTGGTTCGCGAATAAAGTAGCGGGAGAGCAAAAATGTGAATACCGAAGCGCTACACCCTGCGACCAAGGCAATGCCTAAAGCAGGGGCAAAACTAAAGATAATGCCGGCAGAAATGTTAAACAAAGAGCTGGGAAACGACAGTGACACGAGCACTAGGTATGCCAGTAAAAAAACCAGCATGCTCAATGCACCGAATGACTGAATCGTTTTTATGCCTTCGATCAACGTTTCTTTGCTGAGCAAAAATTTCCAGGCCAAAATACATAGACCAATTACCACTGCTGCAGCGCAGACCATGCCAAGTGTTGAGCGCATATTCGGTTTGTTCATCGTCTGTCACCCTCAACCAGAACCTTGTCATTAACACAAGTGTTATAGGGCCATCTGTTGAGCGAACGGGCGGTGATTATCAGCATATTTTATTATTATCTGGATTGTGATTGTTTTTCATAAAGCTGGAATTATGCCAATTTTTTATTTTACTAAATATCAATAACTTAAATATCAATTGCCGATACATAAAGGTGGTGAAATGTAAAAATTTCTTAGCCTTGAGCCATGCTTAACCACCGCGCTCAATCTATATGCCTATTATAAGGCAATGCACTGTCACTTTGTCGTGGTCAATAACCTTCCGTCATTTGCCTTGGTTCGAAGGGTTAATCCAGGGTGCGTTTATAGCGGGTGATCGCGACAATACCGACCAAGACGGTAAAGGTTAATATAGCCAATAATTCATAACCTAGATTGTAAAAGTTAGCATTTTTTAACATCACCCCACGTACGATGCGCAAAAAGTGAGTGAGGGGCAGCAATTCTCCCAACCATTGTGCCCACACTGGCATACCACGAAACGGAAACATAAAACCCGATAGCAGTAATGACGGCAAAAAGAAAAAAAACGTCAATTGCATGGCTTGCATCTGTGTTTTGGCCAGAGTTGAAAAGGTAAAACCCAGGGCCAAGTTAGCAATAATAAACAAAGCCACTGCTACCAGTAACATGGTCAAGGAGCCAGCAAAAGGAACGGAGAATAAAAATCGCGCAGCTAATAAAATGATCACAGTTTGTACCGCACCCACCCCCACATAGGGAGTGATTTTCCCTATCATCACCTCAATGGGTGTGGCCGGCATAGCTAACAGGTTTTCTATGGTGCCTTGCTCCACTTCTCGGGTCATGGCCATGCCCGTGATCATTACCATTGTCATAGTAATGATCACGCCCAGTAGACCAGGTACGATATTGTGTTGGGTGATACCCTGGGGATTGTACTTGGGGTGAATGACCAATTCGATAGGTGAGGGCACAGGAACAAGCTCTGATAGGCTACCCGTTAATTCCTGTAGTAACACGCGGTCAACAATAGTTTGAGCCCGTTGGATCGCATTGGACGATGCGGCCGGATCAGAAGCATCTGCTTCGATCAGCAGTTGTGGGCGCTCACCGTGGATCAATTTACGGCTAAATCCAGTAGGGATCGTTATGACAAAAGACACGTCGCCATTGACTAGTAATAAATTTGCTTCGTGCTCACTGTTTGCCTTATGGGTAAATTGGAAGTAGCCGGAGTTTTCAAAGGCCTTGAGAATACTTCTGACGATAGGTGTTTGTTCTTCTGCGACAACAGCAGTGGGCAGGTGTTTGGGATCAGTATTAATGGCATACCCAAATAACAATAACTGCATTAGAGGCACACCTAACATCATGGCAAAGGTGATACGATCCCGGCGCATCTGGATCAGTTCTTTGATGGCAATGGCCACTGTACGGCCCCAGCTAGCGACAACGGGGGACAACCACGCTTTCATGAATACAACCTTTGATCCTGGCCGGATTTTTCCATTAAGGCAATGAATATATCTTCTAGGCTTGGTTCCACAGCCTGCCAATCTGCGCTGGGTGCAGCGCGATGAACGGCGTGCTGCAATGCCTGCTCGTCATAACCACTAACGTGTAGCGCCGCGCCAAAATAAGCCGCATGGGCTACTTCAGGCTGTTGGCGTAACTTTTCAGCCAATGATCGTACTCCATCACCCTGGGCGCGAAATGTGAAGAGTCTAGCGTCGGCTATGATTTGGGCTACTGAGCCTTGGGTAATGAGCTTGCCGTTCGCCAGATATACTATGCGATCACAGCGCTCCGCTTCATCCATATAATGTGTGGAGACTAGTACGGTTAAGCCGGCCAGGGACAGATGATGAATTTGATCCCAAAAATCCCGCCTGGCCTGTGGATCAACGCCCGCCGTGGGTTCGTCCAACAATAATAATTGCGGGTTGTGCATGGTTACGGCGGCCAGCGCCAGGCGCTGTTTCCAGCCGCCGGACAGTTGTCCCGCCAACTGGTTTTGCCTTTGGGACAAACCCAAAGATTCCAAGGTTTGCTGCACACTTTCCTTGCGTTTAGGCAGTTGATATAAGCGCGCCACAAAATCAAGATTTTCCCTTAGGCTTAAATCACTCCAGAATGAAAATTGTTGTGTCATGTAGCCGGTTAAACGGCGGATCTGTTCGGCTTGGCGTAAAATATCCAATCCCAGGCAACTCCCGCTGCCTTCGTCGGCCTTAAGCAAGCCGCAAATCATACGGATAGTGGTGGTTTTTCCAGAACCGTTAGGACCTAAAAAGCCCCATACCTGTCCTTTTGGCAGCTGAATGTCAACGCCATCAACCGCTACCTTATTGCCAAATCGTTTGACCAGTCCGCGTACATCCACCGCAAACTCACTCATGGCAGACTCACCTCGACGGGCAACCCGGGGCGTAATTTACTGTCCGGCCCCAGACGGGCTTCGAGCATAAACATCAATTTTTGCCGGGATTGTTGGTCATAAATAACCGGTGGGGTAAATTCCGCTGAGCGGGAAATATGGAAAATTCTGGCCAGTTGCTCCTGGGATATACCGTCGGCTGTTACACTGACCGAATCTCCCAAGGAAAATTTCACCAATTGTCCCTGAGGCACAAAAAAATGTATTACTAATGCACCTTCCGGTAGTAACGCCAGCACGGGTTTACCAGCTGTGACAAATTCTCCCTGGCGATAAAATACTTCTTCGACCTGTCCACTGGTATAGGCGACTACTTTACGCTGAGAAAGCTGCCATTTGGCTTGGCTAAGCACAGCTTGGGCTGCCTGTTGTGCGGCATAAGCGCTTTTTATCAGCTCTTCACGTGATCCCAGTTTCGCCACTTTAATACTGGCTTGTATGGCTGCTAGTTTGGCGACATTGGTGTCATATTGTGCATTTACCTCGGTTGCCCGTGAGGGTGGCGCCAAGCCTTGCGACACCAGTTTAATCCAGCGCACCTGTTCGCTTTTAGCAAATTCCATGGCCACAATAGCTTCACGTTTTTGAGCGTCAAGCTCGACTATTTCTTCTTGTCTGGCGCCGGTCGTCGTATTGCGCTCCTGGGCTTGGGCCTGCTCCAGGTGAAATTGCGCTTCGTTTACTTGTGCTTGTTGTTGTTCATCATCCAACTGAAACAGCAGCTCGCCATTTTTGATTTGCTCACCGCCAGTTAATGAATTTGATATGATCCAGCCCGGTTGTGGGGCCGCAATGTACAACAATTCAGCTTCAACATAGCCGGTAAACTGGTTTGAGACCTGTTGCTCATTACACGCTATCAGCTGGCTTGTTAACAGTATGACTAGGCACTGTGTTAGCACAGAATTGTTGATACATTTACGCATGGTAGACCTTTGGTGTGGCTCCAAGGGCCACTAACAAATATTCAGTATGCATGGCAAATAAAGCGTCCAGATCAAGTTCGTTGGCGCCTAAATTGCCGTCATCATTGTCAACTGGTTCAAATATTACCCGCCAGATAACAGAAAAGAGTATGGGCGCGACAACAAGGCGAACCGTTAATGGCACATCTACAGGACGCCAATCACCGCTTTTAATTCCGCGTTGCAAAATAGCTTCTAGCATAGTGAATACCTGGCCAATGACATGTATTCGATAAAAGCTGACTAGCTCGGGGAATGCCTTGGCGTCACTAATTAATACTTTGACCAGTTTAGGCATGGGAGTAGTACGTATCAGGTGCGGAATAATGCCCATTACCTGGGTTAATGCCTCGGGACCGCTGGTGGCTGCCATGGCGCGTTTAGCGGTCTTAGTTACCGTCGCCCTGGCAACATCTTCAATTAGGGCTTTAAACAGACCTTGTTTGGATTTAAAATAGAGGTACAAGGTGCCCTTACTTAAACCGGCGCGCCGGGCGATGTCCTCCATTCTGGCGGCGTTAAAGCCTTTTTCAAAAAATTCATCCATGGCTGCTATTAACAGGCAAGTGCGGCGCTTATCTTTGGCGTGTGCGGTTGTGGCCCTTTGCATTTGCTACCTAAATTAAATAACTAACTGGTCAGTTATTTAATTTAGGCTTGCCTTGGGTAAAACACAAGCAGCAGATCTGTGGGGATTTGCCCGTTACTCGTTAGATGGAATTCGATCAAATCGCCAAACATTAGATTTTTGTCGGGTTTATGTTCTAGTGTGATTAGTGATCCTAATTTGGCGACTTGCTAATGCCTATTCAGTCAATTTGGCTCCCGGCCGACTAATAGTCTTTTGGTACAAAGCGTTGTTTATGTTTGGCGCGGCGACGATAAGCGCTTTTGTCTATTTCGGGTAATTCTACCGATTTATGGTGGATTTTCTGATAAGGAATTTGCTGCAATAAGTGTGCGATGCAATTAAGGCGCGCACTTTTTTTATGATCCGCATCAAGTACATTCCAGGGACTGATATTGGTGTCTGTGTGCTCAAACATTACATCTTTTGCTTTTGAATACTCAGTCCATTTACTGCGGGAAATTAAATCCATATCAGAAAATTTCCAGCGTTTGAGTGGGTTATTTAAACGCTCAATGAAACGCTGTTCCTGTTTTTCGTCCGACACCGCTAACCAGTATTTGATTAAAACGATCCCCGAACGGATCAACATCTGTTCAAATTCCGGACAAGCCAATAAAAAGTCCTGATATTCAGCTTCACTGCAAAAGCCCATGACGTTCTCCACCCCGGCCCGGTTGTACCAACTGCGATCGAACAATACCATTTCACCTGCAGCGGGTAGATTAGAGACATAGCGCTGAAAATACCATTGGGTTTTCTCCCGGTCAGAGGGTTTACCCAAAGCAGTGACCTTGACCACTCTGGGATTCAGGCGACGTGATATAGCTTTTATCACACCGCCTTTTCCAGCGGCATCTCTGCCTTCAAAGACCACTACCACCCTTAAACCCTGTTGCTGGATCCATTCCTGCAGACACACAAGTTCAATTTGCAGTTTGCTAAGCTGTGCCTGATATTTTTTACGCTTCATCTGTTCCTGGCTCCGTTATTAAAATTGTCTTTGGGACGTGGTAAACCATCAGTATAGTCATTTGGTTGAGGCTATAAATAAATTCACGGCTAGTCCTAATTAACTGAAGAATAAGAAATTTATCAACGGCGTAGGGAGCAGAGGCGACAAACAACAATGGTTTTATTCCAAAGATCTTTGTTACACTGCCAGGCCTGCTCCTATGGATAATGATCGGCCATGTTACATCTAGTACAGTCAAACAAGATGGAAAATCTTGCAGCGTATTTAATTGGCTGGCTGCAACAGCACACCGGCAATATTGAACATATTTTTAATGCGGACAGTATTTTGGTGCAAAGCCCCGGCATGGCCCAGTGGTTAAAAATTGAAATTGGTGAAGCAATGGGGGTGGCTGCCAATCTCGATTTCCCCTTGCCATCGAGTTTTATTTGGCAGCTGTATCGTCAACATATCACTGATTTACCGGAACAATCGGCGTTTACTAAAGACAACATGACCTGGAAGTTGATGAGCGTTTTGCCCGGTATGCTTAAGCAACCAGAATTTACGGATATCGAACACTATCTGAGTGACAAACAGCCCTTAAAGCTATACCAGTTGTGCCATAAAATTGCAGATATTTACGACCAGTATCTGGTCTATCGTCCCGAGTGGATTTTAGCCTGGGAGCAAGGTGAAAATATACTGGATGATACAGATGTGAGCCAGCAGCCCTGGCAGCCGGTTTTGTGGCGCCAGTTGGTAGAATTTGCCGCAAACTTGCAAGAGTCGCCCTATCATAGGGCTAATTTACACCAGTTATTACTCGCCAAGTTAACGCAAGAAGTGGACGGACCCGAACATAGTAAACCTTTGTTTGTATTTGGTTTGTCGGCGATGCCCCTGCAACAGTTGGAAATACTTGCCGCATTAGCCAATACGCGGGAGGTGATCATCTTTTGGTTCAACCCCAGCCAACATTATTGGGGGGATATAGTCGATGCCAAAACCTTGCTTAAAAACCAACTTGGTCAGTCCGGCGCCGTTGACGACAATGAGCCACTGCCTGGCATGGAAGATTACCTATTGGTGGGTAATCCGCTGTTAGCGTCCTGGGGTAAGTTGGGCCGGGATTACCAGGATATGTTACTTAATCTGGATATCGAGCAGCATGATGCCTTTATTGACATTCCCCCCGTCAACACCCTCGAGCATATCCAACATGAAGTACTGGAGCTGCAGTACCGGGGCAGTGGCGAAACACTTGCTGCGGATGAGTTATTAAGTAATGGGCATAAATATCCCAAAATTAGCATTGCCGGACGTGATCATTCCGTGCAAGTGCATGCTTGTCATTCTAAGGTTCGAGAGCTTGAAGTGCTGCACGATCAATTGCTGCATTTATTTGCTGCAAATCCAAGTTGGCATCCGGGTGATGTGATTGTTATGATGCCCGACGTGGCCAGTTATGCACCCATCATCGATGGCGTGTTTGGCGGTATGGAATCAGCTTTGGCCATCCCTTACGCCATCTCGGATCGTAATGTTGAGCAAGAATCGCCGTTATTAAATAGCTTTATCCAATTGATGTCTTTGCATCACAGCCGTTTGACCTTATCTGATGTTTTGGCGCTATGTGAAGTACCCGCCATTCAGTGCAAGTTCGATTTAACGGCTACAGAATTTGAATTGCTCAATGTGTGGTTTACTAACGCCGGTGTGCGTTGGGGATGGGACGGTCAGGATAAAGCCCGCTGGGACGTGCCCCTACAATCCCAGAATACCTGGTTATTTGGTCTGCAGCGTTTGTTGATGGGTTATGCCATGGGGGGGGAGCAGCTGTTTCAGACTGAACAACAGCTGATTGCCCCTTATGCTGATATCGAAGGCCAGCAAGCTATAGCCCTGGGCAAATTTTATCTATTTTGTCAGCAACTCTGTGCCGCCCTGACATTCTGTCAAAGCACAGACAGCATCGGCGCAAAAGTAACAGGGGCGTTGGATTTCATTGAAGCACTTTATTTGGCCGAAGATGAAGAACAACGTTATTTACTGCAACTGCGCCAATCACTGGAACAAATGCTGAACCACAAAGAACAATTTGCAGGTGCAATCGAACAGGACATTTTTGCTGCAGAGCTGGAGCAAAATTTAGCATTAAAAGGTGTGGGGCAACGATTTTTAGCCGGCTATGTTAATTTTTGTACCCTGATGCCCATGCGAAGTGTGCCATTTAAGGTAGTGTGTATATTGGGATTGAACGATGGCGATTATCCACGCCAGGTGGTGCCTATGGGGTTCGACCTGATGCGCCACGGAAAGGCCCGACGGGGTGATCGTTCCCGGCGTCTGGATGACCGATATCTGTTTTTGGAAGCCATATTATCCGCGCGCGAGCAGCTTTATCTGAGCTATCAGGGGTATAGCGTAAAGGATAACTCACCCCGTAGTCCTTCTATTTTGCTCAGTGAATTACTCGAATACACCATGCAATGTTTTTGCCTGATTG
This sequence comes from Paraglaciecola sp. IT1134, assembly GCF_058068185.1. NCBI lineage: Bacteria > Pseudomonadati > Pseudomonadota > Gammaproteobacteria > Alteromonadales > Alteromonadaceae > Paraglaciecola > Paraglaciecola sp. IT1134. The sequence continues at coordinate 2,200,294 of NZ_CM176486.1, forward strand.
GTGACGAGCAACTAGCGGTTAGGGAAACGGAGAATAACTGGTGGCAACATGTGTTTACCGAACACGCCTTGCAGCCATTTCATGCACGATATTTTAAAACAAGTCTTGAATCTAACGTATTCCAGTTGAGCTATCAGCAACAATGGCTTGAGTTAGCCAAGCAGCAGGCCAGTAACAAAGAAAAAGGGGCGCAAGGCAAAGAGTTTTTCCCTCGCTCATTACCTGCTATTGAAGGTGATACCGCTTTGGATACGCTTGAGTTGGATGAGCTTATCGAATTTTTTAATAATCCCGCCAAAGCCTTTTTTAATCAGCGTTGGCAAACCCGCATGAATGGCATTGGTCACGCATTGACGGACGAAGAGCCGTTTGAATTTAATGCCCTTGACCGTTTTAAATTAAATGAACGTTTAGTGCTGACCCAACAAGATGATTGGCAATCCAGGTTAATGGCCGAAGGTAAATTACCTATGGGCAACACCGGACCGTTAAGTTTGCAGCCTCTTGAAAAACAAGCGAAAGAGCTTTCAAATACGCTCATTTCTTTAATCGGCGATAATCCGCCCAAGCGGGTAGAAGTAGCGCTGGAAATTAACCTTCCTTCCCTGGAGCCAAAGAGGGAAGGCCTAGAGGCGTCTCTAGGTAAATTATTCATGTTAACCGGCTGGGTAGATAAGCTGTTTGACGGCAATCTGGTACTGTGGCGAGCCGGCAAAATTCGGGGTAATGATAACCTTAGATTATGGCTCACATGGCTTGCTTTATGTGCCAATGGCTCGGTAGCCAGCAATAAAAACGCCCATTTTGTGGGGGTGGGAGATAAACAGCATTTTAGCATTGCGGCTATGGACCAGGAAGATGCACGCCAGCAATTAGCGCTGTTTGTATTTTATTGGCTACAGGGCCAGCATAAAATCCTGCCGTTTTTTCCCAAAAGTGCCTGGGCATGGTTAAGCTCAGGGGATAAAAATAAAACACTGCAAGTGTTTAATGGCAGCAGCTTTATCGCAGGTGAGGGCGCTGAGCCGCATATTCATCGTGCTTATGGGGATTTGGACAGACATTTCGCCGAGTTTAGTGCGCTCAGCGAAGCCCTGCTGGCGGGTTTATTTGCCAAACAGGAGGCTGAGACATGATCCCTCTTGATACTCGCACCTTTCCCCTTAGCGGCTCATCATTAATTGAAGCCAGTGCGGGAACCGGTAAAACCTACACCATAGTAAATTTGTATTTGCGTTTATTACTTGGCGATGAATGCCCGCCTGCAAGTGTGGAACAGATTTTAGTGGTGACTTTTACCAATGCTGCCACCGCTGAATTAAAACAACGTATCCGCCAGCGTCTACGTACCGCTTATCTGGATTTTTATGCCGGGCATAGTGGTGATGATTTTATTCAGTACTTGATTGAACGCAGCGCTAACCGCGAACAGGATTGTCAGCGTTTATTATTGGCCAGCAAACAAATGGACGAAGCGGCGGTGTTTACCATTCATGGCTTTTGCCAACGAATGTTAACCCAACACGCTTTCGAAAGTGGCGCGTTATACGAACAAAGCCTGATCCTCGATGAATCCCAGTGGTTAAAACTGGCCGTAGAAGATTATTGGCGCAGCAAGATCGTGCCATTACCCCCTGCCATTTTAAGCCTGTTGTTAAAAACTTGGGCGGCCCCAGGGCATCTGCTCAATAGTTTGAAAACCTTGTTGTATCGCAAGGTCCGCCCGTTAAATCAGGTATCCAAAACCGATGCACACAGTGCCACTGAGCGTTATTTAGCGGCAGTGGACGAACTCAAACGCTGGTGGCTGAATAACGACGTGGCCCGCCAACTGATTGAAGCGGATTTAAAAGGCAATACCAAACTAGGTAAACTGAAAATCATTCATGACATGCAGGCTTTTTGTGCAAGCGTTGCCTATGAGCCTGATTTTGATAAGGATCCCTGGGCTGCCTTTACCCCTGATAAAATCCAGGCGGCGAGGAAAAAAGCCTCAAAAGACTTATCGGTTTTGGATTTTTCACGTTTCGAGGTCTTGGTCGGTCTGCAAAAAGCCAGCAGCGAAACTTTGCTGCGGGCATACAGCCAGGATGCGTTGGCGCACTGTGCCCACAACCTGACTCTCAACAAACAGCGTCTGCAGTTGTTGTCACCGGATGATTTATTAGCCAATTTACACCAGGCTCTGGCCGAGCAGGCAAAGCTAGATGAGTCTGAGCATCAACTTGCCAAGGCTATTCAACAGGGTTATCCCGTGGCCCTGATTGATGAGTTTCAGGACACCGATGCCATTCAGTTTGAGATTTTTCACCTGATCTATAATCACCTGTACCATGCCAGGCCACCTTGCTGGGTGGCAATAGGGGATCCTAAACAAGCAATTTATGCCTTTCGTGGGGCGGATATATTCACTTATATTCAGGCCAAACAACGAATAAGTGCACAGCGGCAATTTACCCTTGGCACCAACTGGCGTTCCCAGCCAGCCTTGGTGGAGGCCGTCAACGCTATGTTTAGCCAAAGTGAAGCTGGGTTTTTATTTGAAAAAAACATCCCCTTTCACGGGGTGCAAAGTGTCGAGCAAGGTGCTGCTTTGGTGGTGTCCGAGCAGCCAATGGCTTGTTTGCAATTTCATCATTTGGAGACAACCAACGGACGACCGATTGGCTGGACAGAGGCTCTGCGTATTTTAGCTCAGCGCACCGCAGGACAGATTGCACAATTGTTGATAGGCGCCGAAAATGGCCACAGCATAATAGCGGGGCGGTTATTAACAGCTGGTGATTGTTGTGTACTGGTGCGGGACAGAAACGAAGCGGATGCCGTCAAACAAGCGCTCGCTGTATACGCCGTGGACAGCGTATTTCTCGCGCGTAAAAGCGTATTCGCCAGTCAAACTGCAGTAGATCTTTTTGCCATTTTGCAAGCCCTGGGGAACCCGGGTAATGACCGTTTATTACGCGCTGCTTTGGCCAGCGAGTTGTTTAGTTATGATGCCCTGGAGCTGGACGCTTTATTTAATCATGAACTGGATTGGCAGCAATTAGTTGAACAGTTTGTATATTGGCAGCACCAATGGCAGCGACATGGTTTGATGATGGCGGTAAATTTGTTATTACGCCATTTTGGCGTGGCAGAAAAACTGGTTAAACACTATGCAGATGGTCAGCGTCGCCTAACGGATTTACGTCACTTGATTGAGTTACTCCAAGTACAAAATCAGATGATGTCTGGCCAGAGTCAGTTATTACACTGGTTTGAGGAGCGTTTGGCCGAGCCGGATCATAACAATGAAGGCCAGCAAATTCGTTTGGAAACCGAAGAAAACCTGGTGCAGATCATTACCCAGCACACCAGTAAAGGTTTGGAGTTCCCCCTGGTGTTTATTCCGTTTGCCAGTCGTTACCGGGCGGCCAAAGACGCCATATATCACCACCCAGAACAAGGGCTAGTAGTGGATTTTGTCGGCGATAACAATCAGTTGCAACTGGCGGATCATGAACGTTTAGCAGAAGATATTAGATTGTTATACGTCGCCCTGACACGAGCTGTGCATTACTGCTTTGTGGGTATTTGGAATAATGCCCATACCCAGCGCAAAAACGAATCCCAGTTATTGCAAACCGCCTTGGGCAGGGTACTGTTCAAAACCAGCGATCAGATTAGTGATTCACTAATTGCCAAACGCTTAACGGATTTACAACAGCATTTTGATGTCGCCTACTGCCCCTTTACTGGCGACACGGTGAGTGAGTTTAATACCCCTATTCAGACAAAAATTTCCCCGCAACAAGCAACATGCTCAGAGCTTGACGCCGGACAGTGGCAATTCGCGACGTTGCCCAAGCCGGTTTACCGGCAGTGGCGTTTAACCAGTTATTCAGCCATTAGTAGTCAGCAACACCATGAGTTTATGGCCCCGGGTTTGGACGAAGGAATGGATAAAATTGACCTGAGTGAAGCTTTTACTGATCAGTCAAGCCAAGAGACTGCCATTACTCTTGAAACACATACAGAAGAGCCAAATGAACAGCCTGAGCTACTCCTAGAGAAACTCAACCAATTCACTTTTGCCAGAGGCCCCCAGGCTGGCTCGTTTTTGCATGGAGTACTGGAGAATATTGACTTTCAGCAGCCGGCGCAGTTATCCCAAGCTATAGACCAGCAAGGTAAATGGTATGGTATTGATGAGATATGGTATCCCGCCTTGGATTCCTGGTTGGCTGATATTTTACGTGCGCCTTTTAGTACAGAAACCGAGACCGCCACACTCAGTTTGGCTCAGCTAAATAAGACTCAGGTGCTGGTGGAAATGGAATTTCACCTGCCTTTGCGCAATGTTCACGCCAGGCAGTTTAATGAATTGCTTAATAAGTATTATCCCCAGCGTCAGCATCAATATCTGTTTGAACAGCTTCATGGCATGTTAAAGGGGTATATCGATTTAACCTTTGAGTTTGCCGGTAAGTTTTATGTGGCGGATTATAAATCTAACCATCTGGGAGACAGTTTGGACCAATACACCCCCGATGTGTTAGAGAAAGGCATGACTGAACATGATTATCATCTGCAAGCTATCTTATATACTCTGGCACTGCACCGCTGGTTAGGCACTAAACTGGCGGACTATCATTACGATACCCATATTGGTGGGGCTTATTATTTATTCTTGCGGGGAATGAGCAGTGCTGCGCCGGCCAGGGGGATCTATCACGTATTGCCCCCGAAGAATTTGATTGAAGGTTTAGACACATTGTTTGCAGGTCATTATACCAATGAGCCGACAACAACAGTAGATGCCACACAAAAACCAGCCCAACAAGGTCAGTTAAATTTATGGTAGTGCTCGACACAAATACTGGTTTGCCCGACTCAAATCAGATGACGGCTCAACAGACGTTACAGTTGCTGTTAGATAAAGGCAAAATTCGCCCCCTAGATTTAGCCTTTGGGGAGTTTATTGCTAGCCAGGAAACGCAAAATTCGCATAATATTGCCGTCTTGGCGGCGTATTTAAGTATGCGTTTGGGGGAACAAGACAGTTGTTTACCCGTTGAGCGCCTGGGTCAACCATTCCTACCATATTTTCGCTTTCCGCCGGTCAATGAATTGTTGCTCCAGTTTAGCCAAGCCCGGTGTGTGGCGGTTGATGATAGCAGACTAAATCTTACACTCGAAACCTGCGATCGCCCATTGGTGTTAGATGGTGGCAAGTTCTACTTGCAGCGTTATTGGCAATATGAAGTTCAACTGGCGGCTAAAATCAATCATTTTACTGCCCAGCAACATGAGCTGGATATGACAGTTGGCCGTCAATTACTGGGGCAGTTGTTTGCCCATAATACCTGCCCAGAGCAGGGGGCGCCCGACTGGCAAAAAGTGGCGGTGTGTTTGGCTGCTAGTCAGAAGGTGAGTATGATCACCGGTGGCCCGGGTACAGGCAAAACCACCACAGTGATCCGCCTGATGGCATTATTGCAAGGCTTGGCACGGGCCAAAGGAAAACGTATCAATATCAAGTTAGCGGCACCGACAGGCAAAGCTGCCGCACGCCTGAGCCAATCTATCACCGCAGCTAAAGCTAATTTGCCGGATATATTGCAGACTGGCTTGCCTAGCCAGTGCAGCACTATTCATCGCCTGTTAGGCACTATCCCTAACAGTCCTTTTTTCAAATTCAACCAGCAACATCCGCTGCACCTTGATGTATTGATAGTTGACGAAGCTTCTATGGTCGACTTGCCGTTAATGGCCAAACTTTTTGCTGCCCTGCCAGATCGTGCCCAAATTGTGTTGTTAGGAGACAAGGACCAGTTGGCATCGGTGGAGGCCGGTAGCGTATTGTCGGATATGTGTGTGGCGGCCTTGCAATCCACAACAACGGTGCATAACCAAGCCCCGCCTTATTCTCATCGATTGGTGAACAAATTATCCGCCTTATGTGAGCGCGACTTTATTACGCCGCCTAACCAACAACTGATCAGCAACAGCTTGGCCTTGTTGCATAAAAGTTACCGTTTCAGCGAAAAAAGCGGCATTGGGCGCCTGGCACGGACTATCAATGCCGGCCAGCTTCGCCAGGCCAAAACATTGTATACTGATGAGCAGGTGATGGATGTACAGTGGTACAAAACCGCGGATCCCAAACTATTGGTAGCTAAATTGTTGCCGGGTTACCAAGACTATTTTCGGGCCCTGGAGCAAGCGAAAACTGAAACCCAACGTTTGGCTGTCTTTGCAAAATTACAGCACCAACAAGTGTTATGCGCCCAAAAAAATGCCCCTTGGGGGGTGCATCATATAAACGCTTTAGTGGAAGCTGAGCTGCAAAAACAGGGAATGATTGACAGCTCCCGGGATTTTTATCCCGGTCGCCCGGTGATGCTCAATCAAAACGATCATAGCCTGGGTCTGTATAATGGTGATATTGGCATAGTGCTCCAGGATCCCGAGCAAAGTTTGTTATATAAGGTATGGTTTGTCACGGCCCAAGGCAGCTTAAGGGGCGTGTTGCCCTCCCGGTTGCCACCCCATGAGACTGTGTATGCTATGACCATCCATAAAAGCCAAGGCTCGGAATTCGAGCACGTGTATCTATGTTTGCCCAGAGTTGAAACCCGTTCTCAGGGGCGATTGTTAAGTCGGGAGCTACTTTATACCGGCCTGACCCGATCTAGAAAAACATTTAGTCTTTATAGCGATGAGCAAGCTTTGTCTATTTGCCTACAACGCCAGTGTAAACGCGGCAGTGGTTTGGCCGAGCGTTTGTACTAACCTGACACTTAACATCTGGCTCAAATTATGTCGCCTGGGATGTTAACTTAATCCTTGAATTGACCTTTTAACAGGTTTGCGCTGTTGGTGACACTGGCGATAGTGCCGACTACACCGGCCAACGACGCGGCGATGATATAAATGGATTCACCCGAGGTCAGGGCGATCCCCCCAACAACAAGCAGGATAAGAAGGCCCACCAGTAGGCGATAGTTTTTCCAGGTGCCGGCTTCGCCGTCGCTGACAAGTTGACTTAACACTTCCGGGCTTTCTGCGTGCAGAACAAAATGGGCGAAGCTCTCATTGATGATCCTGATATGCTGCTGCTCAACCCTTAATAAACCGCTTAAGGCCAACTGTTCAATCATTTCGGTATTGGTCGGATTAATACGCTGCTTTTTGGCTAAATTAAATAAGGCCAGTTTTTCGGCGTTGGAGCACGACTCCCACTTGAAGCGGTATAATGCGCCGCAGTGCAACAAAATAAAGTTAATCGTGGCCCAACGCTGTGACGATTTGTGCCATACACGTTGGCGCCGGATGCCTGTCCACCAAGATGAAGGGCCCGGCTTAGTTGTTATTTGTTTGTTGGGCTTAGGGGAGAGTTTATTCAGGCTGGATCGCAGAAAGTTCAACTCAGGGAAAGCGTCGATTTCACTTTTCAGCAAGTTGCAATCCAGTTCCTGAGTCAGGCCTTGAGGCAACACCACAGTGAAATCTGCCAAACAATCTGACCACGATAAATAGTCGGCGTGTTTCAGTTTGGCGCTGTCTTCATGCGTGGCAATCGGATCTTTCATTTTGACCCGTTGTAGACTGTAAAAACTGCTAAAGATAGTCAGGCGTTGCATGTGTCCGGCCAGTGCCAAAAACTTCAATTCCATAATCAAACTAAGCAAAATACCACGTAATTCAGGCAACTCCAGACAGACTTCGAGATCCCATAGTTCAACCTCAAGCAATTCGCCATCCTCAACTTGGGTTAAGTGCAACTTAACATTCGGCAACTCTATATCTTTGACTAGCAGATGTTGCAATAAGGGGCTTAAGGCATACAACCTCTCAAAGCCGGGTAACATATTATGGGGCAAAATGCCTGAGTCAAGACCATGGTTGATGCTGCGCAATAAAAAAGTTAAACCCAGACCATTTGGTTTAATCGTATCCACTTCGATGCGCAGTTTGTCGCTCATTTCGCTGTTTGCAAGTGAATTCACCGAGCTGGATATTTGCTTGATATATTTAAGAAAAAACTGTGAACAGTACAGGCGATACCACAATACGTGCCGGTTGAAATGTAACCAAATCCAGATGAGTATGGCCACACTGAGCATTGACCCGATTAGGCTAGCGACGGGCAGTTGGAAAGCATCTTTACTTGCTGCCGGGTCGGTTAAAGTCCGCCCCTGGGCAGTAGCAGTGCGGATTTTAATCGGATCAGTGGCTGTATGGGGAATAGCCACATCGTCTAAATAAAGGCTGGTCAACAGATAGGTATTGATCCATTGCCAGCCATAAATTGCGCCAATCAGGCTGCTCAACTTGGGGTAATCTTTGGGTTCTACAGCCCGGGAATGTTGGGCGCAGGTATGGGCAAGGTCAGCCAGCCTGGGGTGCCAACTTTTATCCAGGGGCAACAAATCTATGGCCGCAATACGCTGCTGGGTAATAGAGTTTGGGTAACGGCTCAGACCGGTGTTGTTGAGCTCGTTTAGTTCACGGTTGATGCGGTTGCAATATTGCTGCTGATAATAAAAACCAAGACTTTTCAGCGGCATATCCATCACCGTGCGTAAGTAGCCAAGTTGCGTGATGGCTAATAAGGCCAGGCCACAAGCCATGACTATGGCCCCGTTACGCCCCATATGATTGGTTTCGTAATTCACCCCTGCGGTTTCAAATAGTTGCTGGTAACCCTTGTAGCCAAAATAAAAGATAATCAATAACGCCGCCAAGGGCAAAATATCAGGGTACAACTCAGCATCATTACCTGGCGGTGCGGCATATTTTAACAACTGTGCCAGGCTATGCAGCGCGTAAATAATCGCCAACAAGATAGAACACATATGCAACATTTCTTTGCTGTCGAAGGTAGCGGGCAAACTACATATTTTTTTCAGTTGGGCGGTGTTAAACAGGTAACCCAACAGGAAGCTAAACACTGCCAATAGTGTGAGTGTGAGTGCGAAACTTACGCTGATAAACATAAACTGGCTGGTCATCAGACTATCGAGGCTGTCATCGGGATAAAATACCAGTATCGCCCAGCTGTCGACTGCAGAGGGCTGCATGATAAAACGGCCCGGATCACCGTGATACACGCCTTTAATAATGTTGTCGCCATCTACATCTGGATAATAATCAAGTCCGGCCTTTATCCACTGGCTCAAATGGGACTGACTATTCCCGGAAAAATACAGGTTTTCTATTAGGGAGCGGCTTTCGTCACTATGAAACAATACGTCACCACTGTCCCGGTCAACCAGCATATAGGTAAAATCATATGGAGCGGGAGGTGCAAGACTAACTGTGGGTAACAACACGTCAGCCGCGACGACATGACCGCTGACCCGTTGTGTGCCAGAATCTGAACTATCGTAAAGTGGCATAGAAATGGTCGTGCCTCGGGTACCGTTGTTGATATTTAACAGGCGTTGAATATAAACGTCTTTGAGAGGATAAGTCAGCCACTCCTGGTTGAGATTGAGGTCCCAACCTTTTTGATCCCTGATCTTTTTATAATAATCACGATGAGAAAGGTTAAAGGTGGCCGGGAAGGCATTGTTTTCCAAAAAATAAAAAGATGGTAAAACCGAGTTCCCCTGATCATTAAGGGAAAATACATTGAGTACCATAGACGGCTGGTAATCCTGATCTGCGGCATCCACATAGGTTTCGACATATTCATTTTGTTTAATATTAATTTTTAAATTGCCCGCGTAAAAATCCAGAGTATCGGTTCTTTGCTGATTGATCTGATGGGCAGATTTAATAATATCCAGGGCTGTTTTATCCAGTGTCAAGTTCGCCTGCCACAGATCATCGCCACTTGAGTTTTGCTCGCAGTGGTATTTGATATCGTACAATTTGCTTTGGGTGGCGGCAAAACTGGGCAGTAAGCCGGCCCGTAACAGCTGCTTATTGCATCCTGGCTTTACCGTGGACGATATGGCTTGATTTAAGCGTTCATTCAGTCCTTTATGTGCGTCGTTATCTGTAGCAGCACGGTAGGACGAGCCAGCTATCCATTTGTCTGTTTGGGGAGAATCTGTTTCAAGGCTGGTGAGCAATATTTGGTAAAAGCTGCGGTATCCCTCAAGTTGCCGGAACACGTTGAGCAGATCCCCATTCAAGCCAGTGGAGAGTTGCTGTGCATAACCCTTAGCCGCCTGGTCTTTATTGTGTTGCATGACCTGGCGTTGCAGAAACGCAAGGAGCATCGCTACCACAACGATGAAAAAAGCATAACTGGAAATGTGGGTGATATTCCGATAGAGGCGAGTTATAGAATGGGTCTTGGGTAATAAATACAGACGCACCAGGGCCCACATAAAGACCAGGCTGACTAAGGATACGAACAGCACAGACAAATTCCATTGACCTGTGCCCCGGGTAAGTAATTGATCTTTGGGTAACAGGCCGATCAGATACAGACGGTCTACTACTGTGGTTTGGTGGTTATCACCTTGCACCGTTAGTAAGGTGGTCAAGGGAAATGGAAATACGTAAATTCTAAAATCACCGTAAGACAATTGCATGTCGATGTGGCTGCTATAACTGGGTAAAGGTGCATCACCGGTGTTTTGACTGTCAGAACTCTCCTGAGAGCTCAACAGTGAACGTTTCGCCTGACGCATAAACTCCTGATTGATGCTACTTAAATCGATAATGGAAATGGTTTTTTCCGAGCCACTCGTAGCCAATACTTTGCCTTGATCATTGGCAAAGATAAGTTGGCTAAAACCAGATCCGGGCTCGGGCAGCACGTCTTCTATGTTTAATTGTGCCTTAAATGTACCGGTTCTGGCGCTGGGCGCCCGGCTGAGTAATGTTTCCGTGTCACTCTGGTGGTTTTGATCAGCATTGATGGCACTCATGTTTTCCACAGCAGAAGTAGATGATTGACTAATGCCAATCTGGTCCAGGGTGATGTTAGCGTTTGTGTCGACGTTATTCCCTGACTGTGGCGAATTGGGAGCTGTCTCGGCTGGTGATTCACCAAGCCCTTTAGGCTCACTGGTAATGTTTATCTTTTGCCCTGTTAGCTCATAGTTAAAAAATCTGTGTTTTTCATTAAGAGAGTCATCGGATATTCGTTGGTAGCTGGGCAAAAGTGAACGGATGGAGGTTTCGCTTTCCTTGAACTGATGCAAGCTGGCCATTTTGCTGAGGTTTTCATTGAAGCTGTTGGATGCTTCGTATAACACTCGGTAAAAATCGTTGTTGGTGGCATTGTCTTTCAGGTTGAGGTAAGTAAAGTAACCGAATGACAAAGCCAGGGTGAGTATTATTATTAACCAAATAAAGCCACGCCGCTTTGGTGTTTTGGCCTTAGATGATGTATTCTCCGCCCCCGAATTTACCGACATTGCCTAGCTCTGAAGATTTTAACTCTAAGTAAGAATCGGAACAGTCAAAAAAGCAAACTTTAGATTGAAATATGTGCAATTTTTTACGCGGCAAGCCAAACCTACATGGTTTATCTGTCCGCGTGGGCACTTAATAACAAACTTATATATCCAGGATTTACATGACCGAAATTTCACCCGAAGAATTCATTTCCCTAAGCAAATTACTGCCTGAGCAGCGCTTCGATTACGCCATTGCTAATATGATTGAACGCCAGTTCTTATGGGGCCTATATGGTGACAATGGTTGGTTACTGCTCAAAGCTGAAGACGATGCTTGTATTCCAGTGTGGCCCTACGCAGAATTTGCTCAAGCCTGGGTCAAAAATGATTTTCCAGATTGTCAGCCCAAACAGATCGATTTTAATGAGTGGCGTGAAACCTGGCTGCCCGGCATGCACAAAAATGGCACACTGGTGTTAGTCTTTCCTTTAGGGGACGAGGAAGAGGGGATCATGTTGGAAGCCCAGGAGATGATCGATTGTATTGAAGAGGATATGCAAAATCCCGTTGATTAATTGCGCGACATTGCCATGTGCCACATAACGATGCCCGACATAACGATGCCCGACATAACGATGTGCGACAAAGCTGTCCTAGCCGCTGGCTTGGGAGATGCCCAGGCCCAGTTCATAGTGTACATCGCTAATCGGCCCAACTATCAGGATTATTCTCAACTGGACAGCATATATGCCCTTGAGAAAGGGGACATCGAACGGATCAACCAGGCCTGTGGTAATGGTTGGCGCAAGGTATTTAACGTCTATGCCAAACTGCTATTTGCCTTAAAACAAACTAACCCGGCAGGGGATTTGACCCTGCCAGGTATACGGGCTCGAGACTGGCAAAGCTATAGAGACAACAGTTTGTTACAGGCTAATAGCAATACCAGTTTGCTGTTTAGCGCTCCGTGTTTTGCTACTGTGACGACTCAATCTACGTCTGTGCATATAGTGATGGGCCGGACTTACGCCCGAACCCTAAAGTTGAGCACGAGCCTGATTTGGCTGGACCACGAGTTTGCCTGCGATCCCACTCACCGCGTGTTGGTCTGTCCCTATTTCGATTATCGTCAGTTATCTGATCGTAAAATCCTGCATTTAGTGGATTTGATCGCAACATTAACGCCAATTAAACTTGATTAACTAGGCGCTTTTAACAACAATCCTCAACCTTAATCATAGCGCCCGAGTACGAAATGTCTGAGTCATCCCTGCGAGATCATTTTCCCATTTTTGAGCAAGACCTCACGCCCCAGGCATGGGTATATTTTGACAGCGCCGCGACCAGTCAGAAACCGCAAACGGTGATCGCAGCAGTGGACAGCTTTTATCGCAGCCAGAATGCTAACGTACACCGCTCCAGTCATAGTGTATCCGCCGCTGCCACCCAAGCCTTTGAGCAGGCACGCTGCAAGGTTCAGGGCTTTATCAATGCTGCAAGTGAAAAAGAAATCATCTGGACTAAAGGCGCAACCGAAAGTATTAATTTAGTCGCCAGTATTTTGGCTAAAGGTCACTTTACCCCAGGTGATGAAATTGTATTATCTAGCCTTGAACATCATGCCAATATTGTACCCTGGCAGCAAATTGCCACTGAGCTTGGTCTGAGAATTCGGGTGATCCCGGTTGACAGCAATGGGGTGCTCCAGCTCGAACGGGGTTTAAGCCTGATCACCAACAAGACCGCCTTGTTGGCAATGGGGCAGGTATCAAATGCCCTGGGGAATATCAATCCCATCGGCCCGCTTATTGCCAGGGCGAAAAAGTTTGGCGCCCTGACATTAATCGATGGTGCCCAGGCTGTGGCCCATTTGTCCATCGATGTGCAAGCCCTGGATTGTGATTTTTACGTGTTTAGCGGGCATAAACTATTTGGCCCCACGGGCATAGGGGTTTTGTATGGTAAACAGGCATTATTGAGTACTTTGCCGCCTTACCAGACGGGGGGAGAAATGATTGAAAAAGTCAGTTTTAGCGGCACTACCTTTCAGGGGTTGCCATTTAAATACGAAGCGGGCACACCCAATATTGCAGGGGTTTTAGGTTTAGCCGCCGCAGTAGAATTTATTCAGCGCTATCGCCCGGATATTGAACGACAGGAGCTGGCCTTGTATCAGCAACTGCTCAGTGGTTTGCGCAGTATAGCCAAGGTGCAATTATGGGGTGAACTTGAAAACAGTATTTGTATCCAGTCTTTCACCATCGACGGGCTGAATAACCAGGACGTGGGAATTATGCTTAACGAGCAAAATTTTGCGGTTCGGGTTGGTCACCATTGCGCCATGCCGCTGATGCAGGCTTTAAAGTTAGAGGGAACCTTGCGGGTGTCACTTGGCTGTTATAATACCAGCCAAGAAGTTGCGCGATTTTTACAGGCCCTAACTCAGTCGATTGCAACTTTGACTAAAGCAATACAGGAGGTGACAACCGTTATTGCACCTCAGAAACCGGCCTTAACTCGTCCTTCGTCAGTCGGCGATATTACCCATAATGTTCCCTTGGCAGCTAGCTTGCGCCAAGCCAAAGGGTGGGACGAAACCTATCGCCAGATTATGCTGGCAGGTAAGCAGCTAAACAAGTTGCCAGCACAAGATCACATCGACCAATATGAGGTATTTGGTTGTGAGAGTCTGGTGTGGTTGAAATGTGAACTACAAGGTACTCAGCTGATATTGTCTGCAGATTCACCGAGTAAAATCGTTAGGGGATTGTTGGCCATCATATTTGAGCCATTACACAACATGCCTATACAACATATCCGGCATTTTGATCTGCAGAACTATCTTGACGATTTAGGTTTGGCCAAACATTTGAGCCAGTCCAGAGGCAACGGCTTACTTGCAGTGGTGGAAAAAATAAAAGGTACCAGCAACTAATTACCTGACTTCTTAAAGGCTGTATCCCCTCGATGGTTAAAACGCTCATTTATCAGTCCTTTATTGAATCTTCCCAGCTTGGCAACACGGCGGAGACGAGGAATGACTCGAATAGGTGCCGAACCAGTGTCCTGATTTTGTCGTTGCTTAATTTGCGCGCGATTAGTGTATGATTTCGCAACCGATTTTTGATAATTGGTGGTACGTTTGTACATAGCCGTCTCCTACCTGGTAAGGTCGCACGAATAAACGTTATACGTTTTGATAGTAGTTCACCATGACCTTCTCGTTTTTTCTCCTGCCGGAGTGAGTCAGTGATTAAATATATAAGGATATGAATTGAAATTAATTATATTGCTATTTGTTGTCATATCTTTCTTAGGTTGTACAACCCTACCTAATGCTCAGAAAATGACGACAAAGTATGGTGAGTTTAGCTATCAATTATCTGGTGAAGGTAAAGGCAACCCAACCATAATTTTAGAAACGGGTGCGGGAGATGATATGACAGAATGGCAATCATCCCTCAGTCGTTTCGAGCAGTATTCGCAAGTGTTTGCCTACAATAGAGCTGGCTTTAAAGGTAGCGATAGTCAGAATAAACAAAGAAATGCCCATACAATTGCTATCGAGTTGCGAGAACTGTTAAAAGAAGTAAACATACCACCTCCGTATATTTTAGTTGGTCATTCACTTGGCGGGCTATATATGAGAGTGTTCGCTAACACATTTCCAGATGAAATTGCTGCGGTTATTCAGATTGATTCAACTCACCATGAAATGATAAAAAACTGCACGGATCCTGAAGGGAACTTCTATGAAAACCCCACTGGAATACCGTGGTGGGCTTTTTTAATCTTACCTAATGTAGTAGCAGGCGAGACTAAAGAGTTATGTAGAAGTTTAGATATAGCGAGTGAAAACAAGTCTTTTCCTAAAGTACCATTAGTTGTGCTTAGTTCAAATAAAGTGCCAAATGGTATTGAGGAAACAAGTGAAAAATGGAGAGGGATGGAAAATCAGCAAAAGCACCTTGCTACTATTTCGCCAACTTCAAAACATATAATTTGTAGTGCATGTGGACATTATGTGCATCAAGATAAACCGGAGTTAATCACCGAAGCTCTCGAATGGATCTTTGATAAGCTTTAAAGCACGGAAACGTATAACACATTTGAGCCTCTGGTAGGTCAATAGGTACTAGTCTTCTTTTTGACCGCGCCAGCGGTCAAACCCAAATCAATCAACAAAGCCGTTTATTTCATCTGTCAAATTCGCTGTCAGGTCATGGCCTATAACAAACACATACAGAGCTGCGCCGGTCACCGGCTCTCTTATTGCGAACCCATCGCAGCCCGCTGAGCCAATTTCCATTTTGGTGGCAGGGGCAGACATTTATCGGTTAACCATTAGAGGTAACGGGTTCCATTTGGGGTGTTGGCGGTGGGATTATTGCTTAACTCTATATGTTAAACACAAAACTTGACGCTCCTTCTCTATGCTTGCATTGTTAGGAGCGTTTTGTTGTTGGGTTAAACACTTGTTGTGTACCAGCTAAACATCAGATTGTTATCATTAAATAATAACCGCTGTAATGAAATTAGTATTGGAGAGGCCGCTATGTTAACCAGACAAATGAAGTTCAGCAGTGTAATTGTCTTGAGCTTGATGTTATATGGCGCGCCTAGCTCAGCGTTACAGACCATAAAGGCTGATGATAGTCATTATCAATTCAGCGGACGAGTAGATTTTAGCCAACCAGGTAAAGCCTACCTGAGCTGGCCTGGCAGTAGCATTAAAATGCGTTTTAGTGGCACCAGATTGAAAGTGATGATGGCGGATGACAAAGGGCGAAATTTTTATAACATCATTGTCAATGGTCAAGACTCTTACCCCCAGGTGTTAGCCACCCAAAAAGGCCTGCATAGTTATGATTTAAGTCACATGTTGGACACATCCCCTACGACCATTGAAATATTTAAACGCACAGAGGGCACGGAAGGAGGCACTTATTTTCATGGTGTGCAGCTCGAAGAGGGAGGGGCATTAATGCCACCTCCATCCCTTCCGAAACGCAAGATAGCGTTTTTCGGCGATTCTATTACCAGTGGTATGGGCAATGAAGCTCCCGTCAACGGCGACGACAACTTGTCTGCACAGAAAAATCATTATCTGTCCTATGCACCCATGACTGCCCGCTTGCTCGATGCTGAGTTTCATACCGTGTCCCAAAGCGGTATAGGTTTTATGATCAGTTGGTTTGATTTTATCATGCCCAATTTTTATGATCAGTTGACAGCGACGGGGAATAACCACAGCCAATGGGATTTCACGCAATGGCAACCTGATGTGGTAGTGGTTAATTTGGGCCAGAATGACAGCTGGTTGATTGACAAAGAGCAGCGTTTAGAACCCCATCCCGAGCCAGCACAGATCATTGATGCTTATGTGAATTTTATTGAGTCCTTGAGGAAAGTCTATCCTAACGCTCAGTTTATCTGTGTGCTTGGAAGCATGGATATTAGTGCCAATAACCAATGGCCAGATTACATCACGCGGGCCATTGCTCTTATCAAAGCAGATGATCCCACGGCCAAAATTGACAACCTGCTTTTCCCCTATACTGGGTACGACAAACACCCCAGAGTCGCCCAACATAAAAAAAATGCTAGGCTGTTGGCAGCTAAAATCCGCTATTTGATGAGCTGGCATCCAAATTCAAACTAACGAAGTTCAGATAGGCTGGTAATCAAGGGGAGCTTGCTGGTCGCATTTTTTGCAATCAAGTTGGTAACCTAACTTGTGTTTGCGTCCAGTGGCGGTAACTACCCAAGGTCGGTTCGTCCAGGGGGGATTGTGGCGCACATGCTGAAAATGACCGCAGGCGAGGCGGGCAACCCAATGCCCTTCATCATCTTGGTGATATCCGGCGATCGGCTGGTGCATGATTGGCTATCTCCCCGCGAATGCATTTTAGCGTGTAGTGCTGGTTGGTTTTGGCCTGTGGTCCGGGCCAAAAGGGTGAACGTATCGCTCAGCGTAACTCGGCGCTGCTCGTTAGACAATCGAACACTTATGCTTAGTTAGCCTGCAAACAACAATCTTTTGCGACTGTAAAAACTAATAACAATTACTTTAGGATGTTATTTTATATAACAATCATTTTTGATTGTTATATTGGTTTACAACTTAATCCTAAACCACTAGACTGGGGCGAGTGAGTCAACAGACATGGGGCATATTATGTTTGCGGTGTTAACGGGTGACATAGTGGACTCGACCAAGATGAGTCCAAGTGATTATCAAGCAGCTATTGAAATGTTCAGGCAAAACATCCAATATTTTGAGCAACATTATGGTGCTACCGGCGAAATATATAGGGGAGATAGCCTGCAGATATATTTCGATCAGCCTCAATATTCGATGAAAAGTGCCGTGTTGTTGAAAATGTTTTTACTGCAATCACAGGCGACCGCTAAGCCGATAACGGTCACGCTGGCTTTGGGGTTAGGTGAAGCAAGCATAATTGGGGTGACCCCGGGCGTATCTCAAGGTTCAGCTTTTACCTATTCGGGCCGAGGCCTGGACAACGCTAACAGTGGTGAGTTGTCTTTGCATGCAGAGAGTTTGGAAATACAACAAAAACTTGCTCTGGCCACTAAATTTTTAAACCACTTATTGTCTTCACTGACCCGGATACAGGCCAAGGTGTTATATCACTATATACTGATGGATTACCCGACCCACCAGAAGCTTGCGGACCGGCTGCAAACTAGTCAGCAGAATGTGACCAAACATCTGAGTCGTATCGGGGCCCCCCTGGTCGAAGAATACTTGGTGTTTTTCGAGCAACAAATCATACAGGCGAATGACTGATGGAATTACTCTTGCTGTTGATTATGGCCCATGCGGTGGGTGACTTTTATGTGCAGCGCCAGACATGGATCAGGTGTCGCAATGATAACCATCTGTTATCAATTGGGCTGCTTAAACATTTCCTCTCCCATGTTTTATTGTTAGTGATCGCCCTGTGGCTCAGTGGTCATCTGAGCTTCAAGGGCTACCTGGTGATCGCCCTCGTCAGCTTGACCCACCTGCTAATTGATCTATGGAAGTCCTATAAACCCCAGAACCTTTACTATTTCATATTTGACCAGCTGTTACATCTGACTGTTTTGGGTTTGGCCTGGGTATTATTGTCTGATTTCAGTTTAGGGCAGATAAAGGCGCAAATGGGTCTGCTGTTAGATGTTAAATTTATGGCTATTGCTACCGCTTATATATTGGCGTGCAAACCCGCCTCTATTGCAATTGGCATAGGATTAAATGGCCTGGCGGAACAACTCAGTAGTAAACAGGCAGGTTTGGTGTCTGCAGGCCGGTGGATTGGTTATTTGGAGCGCTGCCTGATCATTTCGTTTGTATTAATAGGTCAATTTGCCGGCGTGGGATTTTTATTAGCCGCTAAAACAATCTTTCGGTTTGGCGATTTGACCAAAGAGCATGATATGAAATTAACTGAATATATGATGCTTGGCACCTTGATCAGTTTTTCACTGGCGCTATTTCTAGGCTGGTTGGTAAGTCATACCGTGTTTTAAAAGGTAAAGGATAAACTGAGCAGCACACGTTCACCTTGTTCAATACGTGACACACTGTGTTCATATTTGTCGGGTCTGAATAAATAAATACGTCCAAACAAGTTCAAAATACTCTTCTTGCACCAAAATATACCCCCCACCTTGGGCTGCTTCAGTACGATATTAAACTTGTAGTATTTGGCATCAGGCATAGGGTCGATGTGGGTCAATACTTTATGCTGATTGGGGTAAGTGACTATATAAGCAGAAAATATTTTAGATGTGAATAACACCTTGTTACGAACACGGGCAAGCACGGTTACCTCCGTAAGTTATAAACAAAAAACGATTATACCAGCCATCATCTTTAGAAAGGCGATGACACCGGCATTTATTTTTTGCGTACACAATTTTTACCGTCCCGTTTTGCCTGGTATAAGGCATCGTCTGCGATTTTAATTAGCCGCTCAATAGAGCGGGCTTCCTGAGTGTAGGTTACCCCGAAACTGGACGACAAAGACAAGGTTTTATTCTCAACCTTTATGGGGTGTTGCGCAATTTTATCACAGGTGCGCTGAGCAATTTGACAGGCGGTATCTATATCTGTATCCGGTAACAAAATGACAAATTCTTCGCCGCCCCAGCGCGCTATGGCATCGTCATCACGCAATTCAGACTGTAATAAGTGCGCTATTTTCACCAATGCTTTATCACCGGCGTTGTGTCCGTTGGTATCGTTGAACTGTTTGAAATTATCAATATCCACCATGATTAGACTGGCTGACTGTTTAGCCCGGACAAGCTTGTCAAAGCGCCAGTGCAGATGGGTACGATCATGTAATTGGGTGAGATGATCCAGTTTATGTTTATTGGCTATTTCCCGCTCGAAATAGCCAATAATCATATGGGCAACGATAAAGATCACAAAAATAACCAATAATATGTATAAGGTTTTACGCGTAAAGGCCTCGGTACTGGCGCTTTTGCGTGATTCTAAGGGACTCAGTAAATACATTTTCCAATGCAGGGCCTTTAGATCTATCTGGGCTATGAGGGTCGATTGTTGCCCCGTTTTCACAATAATATTATTAAAACTAGGTAAACGTTGCTGAGTAGGACTCAGTGCCTGAAACCAATTTAATTGGGATAACGATAAAATCCGGTTGCCATCTGCTAATAAGGTACTGTCTGAGGATAGCACCACGTCTTTATTACTGTTGACAAAAACAAAGTCATATCCAAAAGAGTATTTATAATTATCAAAGGCTTCTAAAAAGACGTTTAAACGTTTGCCGACTCCGATAAAACCTAAAAAGCGACCGTGTTCGTTGTAGACTTTTATGTCGAAATAAATATGGATATCCTGGCGATTCCCCAAGGCTGCTACCACGCTTTGGGATTGTTCTTTGACCCTGAAGTACCATTCCACTTCGCCTTCGATCAACTCAAGAGTTGAACCATCTGAATTGTATTGTTTACGGCTGGTATCGCTGGCGACGAAAAAGTCTAATCCGTAATCGAGAGACATGCGTTTCATTAACGTCAACATAGCGACATCATCAATACGGGTAGCATTCATCAAGGCCCGCAGTTTTGGCGTTTTGGCCAAAATTTGTGCGGTATACAGAGGTTTAACCAGTTCTTCTGTAACCAAATCAAAAGCAGGTGACATAGATTGTTGCTGCAGGCGACTTTGTACTTCAACGGAGTCTGACAAGGTTAAATAACCACTTATCGCCACCGCGACGGCCATAACAAACAACATGGTGGGTATTTTAAGTTTAGAATAACGGGCTTTTTTATGGTTAATAATAGTCAAGGTCTTACTCTTATTCATATGCTTTTTATTGTTCTAACCTCAGTTTACCTTTTTATATCACCAATCAACATGCAATTTTAGTTGTATAAACCGGGTGAAAAACCAACACTTTGCTAAATTGCACGTCAGGCGGTTTTATTTTTTACCTGGTCCGTCAAGTTGTATATGTTGATTTTTTGCTTCTATCCACTGCGCCATATACTGGGTGCTTTTATGCTGATGATGCTGCAACATAGTGCCGGTAAAATTGGCCAACCTGTGCGCCGCCAGATTTTGTTTAACCAGCTGCAAACGAGAGATCACTTCAGGCCCCAATTCGCGGCCATCAAAGTTTTGTTTAAGCAAGGTGTAACCTCGCAGTTGGCTGGTCTGCCAAAGCGTATGTTGCTGATATAAAGCGACGGCGCCCTGTGCTATGCCTGCTGGTGTATCAGCAATGACCCCTGGCCAGCACCGTTCTTCGCCCATACCCTCTGCACCAATTGCCGTCGTCACACTGGGCGTTCCGCATAACATGGCTTCAGCCAGTTTACCTTTTAAACCTGCACCAAAACGCAGTGGAGCAAGGCAAACCCTGGCGGCCCGCATCACAGTTGGCGCATCTTCGGCCCAGCCTTTGACAAGAAAGCCCTGGCGGGAATTATGTAATTGTGTGGCTTTTGGGGGGGGATATGCCCCGTAAATATGCAGCTCGGCTTGGGGTAGCTTGGCGCGGATCAAAGGCCATATTGTGGACTTTAACCAGAGAACGGCATTCCAGTTCGGTGCATGACGAAAATTACCTATGCTGATAAAATGCTGGCGCTGGGGCCAATTGTCTTGCTCGTTTAGTAAAGATTGTTGCTCACACTCGCCAACATCTAACATAAAAGGGCAGTGGTGTAGCAAAGCCCCGGGTACCCCAAAACGTTCTTGCAGCAAGGCTATTTCATAGGCGGAAATGATAAGACTGAGATCACAACGATAAATAGCCGCGACCTCCCGCTGGGCTAAGTCGCCTTTTAAAAGTTCATCCGTTACTGGCTGTTGTGTGGTGAAGGCGCTATGGCGAGCATGGCGCAAACAATGCAAATCTTCGGTATCGAGCACCCTAAGAGCTTGGGGGCAATGTTTTGCGACCCGCCAACCGAACTGCTCTTCGAGCATAAAACGGTCGAAAAGTACGAGGTCCGGGCTTAGGTTAGCAACGAAGCTATCGAAACTTGCGCAATTTAAGGCGATACTTTTCTCGGCAATCCCCAGCAGGTTTAAATCCAGCTTGTGATCGCCTTGTGCTGCAGGGCTGGCAAAGGTTAGCGACCAACCCTGGCGGATAAATAACTCTAATAAACTAAGCATATGTTTGCCCGCTGCCGAGGAGTTGGGCTCAGGCCAGACATAACCTATGACTAATACTTTTTGGATTGACATAACATCACTCGCTAATTTTTGGCTAGTTGAACGCAATTACGCCCGGCTTTTTTGGCCGCGTACAAGGCGATGTCAGCCTGTTTCATAATGTCAGCAAACTGGTGATGCTGGTTGGTGGATTGGGCGATACCGAAACTGGCGGTAATTTTAACGGTTTTCCTGCCCGTCGCTTGGCTGCTGATTTTTTTCGGCGGTTTTTTCGGCCGGGACTTATCTCGCAGCGTAATGGGATAATCAGCGATAGCCTGCCTGATGTGTTCGATATAAGGGCGTGCTTGCTGAACATTGGTACGCGGGAAAATAATGATGAACTCTTCTCCACCGTAACGAAATGTTTTGCCACCACCTTTGACCTTATTCAAACGACTGGCCACCAACTTTAATACGTCGTCTCCTACATCATGGCCATAGGTGTCGTTAAATTTTTTAAAATGATCGATATCCGCCATAACAACACAATAGTTACGTCCCAGGGTATTGACGTATTGCATCAACGCCCGGCGAGAGGGAATGGCGGTAAGCTCATCCACAAAGGCCATATTAAAACTGTCTTTGAGTACGGCGTAAATATAGCTGATACCTAAAATACAAATGAATACCCGGGTGAGTAAGCTGTCGGCATAAATCTGGATGGCCAGTAATACCCCCATAGTTAATAACAAGGCACTGTGACTGTTGTCGCTTATGCACATATATTTTACTAAAGCTGCCAGCAAAAGCATCGCTATGCACAGCCACTCAAATGGCGTAAATAGAGCATTGAGCTGTGGATCGAGTTGATAAAGGTAGGGGTAAAGAAAGGCTAATTGTGGTTTGCTGATTGCCATTAGGTAGGGAATGGCATACCAGGCAACAACAGCAATTAGTGCGAGCTGCCCAGCGGTTACCAGCAAGTTCAACGGTGCAAAACCTTTGTCTTTACTCCAAATCAACCAGCAGACTTGTAGCATTATGATACTTGCAAGGGCTGCATGGACGGCAGGCGTCATGGGCAACCATTTGTCTAACGACAATCGCATAATAAGCAGTAACAGGCAGCAAAAAAATAATCGGCTACGACCAAATTGAAAGCAAATGACTGCCGCTATGGCCAAAATGGCGTAAGCCAACCAGTCTAACGGGGCGAACCAGTGCTTTAGCAACGTTGCTTGAAACTGAATGACCAATACCACCAGAATAAAAAATAACAGCGAAGGCAACAGGTGTTTGACAAAATTTTGCAAGTATCTCAAAAACTACACTCGAATCAGAACAAAGGCTTATTGTATGAAATTTTCAGCCGCATAATAAGAGCATGTGCTAACTTGTCATTGATCTTGCGCCTTTTTTTGGAGTTAACTTGAGTTCACATGTGGTATTTGGTGCGGGTCTGGTAGGCTGCTATCTTGGGGGAGCCATGCAGGTTAATGGGTTAGATGTGCAGCTGGTTTGCCGCCCGGCAGTAAAAGACAAACTGGCCCAAGGCCTAACCCTGACCGACTATCAAATCCACAAAGCACAACTTGGGCCCCCGGCGTTTATCGACTCCCATAAGCTCTGTGCTCACCAGCCGGGGGAACTGGCCTGTGATTATCTGTGGCTTACGGTGAAATGCACTGGAGTGGAGCAGGCCATGGGAGATATTCGGCCATTGATCAGCGGACGTACAGTGATCCTCTGTTGTCAAAACGGCCTGGGTTCACAGCAGATTGTGCAACAGGCGTATACCGGTAATCTGGTGTTGCGAGTAATGGTGCCCTTCAATGTGGTGGAGTTGCTGCCAGGGCAGTTGCATCGAGGATCCCAGGGGGAACTTTGCATTGAGTCCGCCCCGTTCAACGGGGTAACGGATGTTTTGGTCAATGCCCTCAATAGTGAGCTGTTACCTGTTACCCAAACCCAAGATATGCAATCCTTACTTTGGGCCAAATTGCAGTTGAATTTGGGCAACAGCGTTAACGCATTGGCGAACATGCCTGTCAAAGCCATGCTTGAGCAGCGTGACTACAGGCGGGTGGTCGCCGCCTTGATGGACGAATTGTTGGCGGTGACAGATGGGCTGGGTATCACTTTGCCCAAAGTCACGTCACTGGGGGCGCACCAGGTGCCTTTGATATTGCGCCTGCCTAATTTTTTATTCAAGCTACTGGCTAACAAGATGTTGGCTATCGACCCACAAGTTCGCACTTCCATGTGGTGGGATGTCTCTCAGGGAAAACCTACGGAAATTGCTTATTTAAATGGGGCGGTTGTGCGTTTTGGCGAACGTCTGGGTATCCCTTGCCCGGCTAACCAAAAGATAGTGGACTTAATTGAAGGCTTACCTGATAACCCAAAGGTTGACTATGACGCCAAGCAACTATTGGCGCTGATAATCTCGTCTAATCAGATCTCGTCTAATCAGATCTCGTCTAACTAGACCTTGTGCCGCAAGTCTTCTACCCACATGGCCGTGGCGCCACAGATCGCTACCGGCATGACCAGAAAGTTGACCACAGGGATCATCGAAAACAGACTCACGGCTATGCCAAAACTGAAACAGTTGCCGCGGCTTTGATGCAAAGTGCGGCGCATATTCTTAAACGATACTTTGTGATTATCAAAAGGGTAATCACAATATTGGATAGCCATCATCCAGGCAGTGAACAAAAACCATAAAATTTGGCCAATTATCGGCAAAATGAAAAATAACAATAAAAAGCCCATGGCTCTGGGTAAGTAATAACCGAGTTTAGACATTTCTCGGCCCAGGGTGCGGGGGATATCTTTGATTACGTCTACTATGCCGGCGTCGCCAATGGGCTGGCCGGTAAGATGTTGCTCAATTTTTTCTGCCAACAAGCCGTTAAAGGGGGCGGCTATCCAATTGGCCAAGGTGCCAAAAACCAGGGCGAAAATCAGTAAGATACTGATCACCGCTAAAGGCCAAATGATATAACCCAGGGCATTCTTCAACCACCCCAACCAATCGGGAATAAGCTCAACTAACCACACTATGGCAGGGTCTATCTGGCCAAACAAAAAATACAACGCAGTGGCAAACAAAATCAAATTGACCGCTAACGGGATAAATACAAAACGTCTTAAACCCTTGGTTTGAATGAGGCTGAACCCCTGAAAAAAATAATTCACGCTTGTGCCTTTAGAGTTTTTTATCTGAGCAAAGATAAAACATTGAAATAATTAGCAATTACGCACTAATACTTGAGGTATTATACTGACGCTTACCGGGACTGCAAAACGTCAATTGTTACACGTGATGACTTTTGCTACATTCGCAATGCGGCATGCACCATTCGAAGAGCACCATATATTAATGATAAAACGGAATACGCTTTGTAACTCATGCGCCTAACGAAAATCAAGCTGGCAGGCTTTAAATCCTTTGTTGACCCAACCAGTATACCTTTCCCCGATGACATGACCGCCATCGTTGGCCCCAATGGCTGTGGAAAATCCAATGTGATCGATGCTGTGCGCTGGGTATTGGGTGAGAGCTCGGCAAAAAATTTGCGGGGTGATGCTATGACAGACGTCATTTTTAATGGCTCCAGCGCCCGCAAGCCAGTATCTCAGTGTACGGTTGAATTGGTGTTCGACAACTCTGCCGGGCGTATACAGGGAGAATATGCTGCCTATCACGAATTGTCAGTCAAGCGCATCGTATCCCGAGATGGTCAGTCCAACTATTTGCTTAATCATGCCAAATGTCGCCGTCGGGATGTTACCGATCTATTTTTGGGTACGGGTCTTGGACCACGAAGTTATGCAATCATCGAGCAAGGTACAATTTCTCGCCTCATTGAATCCAAGCCACAAGAGCTGCGTGTATTTATTGAAGAGGCGGCAGGCATATCAAAATACAAGGAGCGGCGCAGAGAAACGGAAACCCGCATCCGTCATACCAAAGAGAACTTGGAGCGTCTTGCAGACGTGCGGGGTGAATTGGGCCAGCAACTGCAAAAGCTCGAACGCCAGGCCGTGGCAGCCAGAAAATATAAAACGTTGAAACAGCAAGAACGACAGTATAAGGGCCAGTTAGCCGCACTCAAGTGGCGCAAGTACAGTGCAAAAATCGCCGAACTGGAAAAAGACGCAATGCAACACCAAACGGATATTGATGTGTACATTGCCCAGCAACACGGGGACGAAAAAAACATCGTCCAGCACCGGGAAAAGCAGCAGGATCTAAAACAGCAGCTACAGGATATCCAGCAGCGCTACTTTTCCGTAGGGACAGATATTACCCGTTTGGAACAAACTCAGATCCACAGTAAAAAGCGCAGCCAACAGATACAACAAGAGCTCTCCAACTTACAAAGTAGCATAACTGACAGCGAACAGCGTGCTCACCAAACCACCCAACAGCTCGACGTACTGAGTGAAAAACTGGCAATCAGTGAACCCGAGTTGGACATTATCGAACAGACGTTACACCAGGCACAGCAAGAACTACAGGACGCTGAAGATGAATTTTCGCGCCAGCAAAACCAGTGGCGTAATCAAGATGAGGCCTTTAATCGACACAAACAACAAGCTCAATCCTGTCATGGCAAAATACAGTCAATTATGAACATGCAGATGCGCACTCAGCAGCGCATTAGTGAACTGGGGCAAGAATTAAAAGAGCTGCAAGACACGGTATTAAGCCAGCAAATCGAGCAAGCACAGGACGCAGTGCAAAGGCACAAAGCCCAGTTAGTAGCCCAGGAAAACCAACTGCAAGGGGCGCAATCAGTCCACCAGCAAGGGGTACACCAACTGCGCGAATGTGAACAGGCTGGTCTACTTAAACAGGGAAAACTCCAGGAGCTAACGGCTAGCTGCAGCGCCTTAAAAAGTGTACAGCAACTGAGTTCCCAATCTGACCAGCTATCGGATCAGCTTCAACAACAGGGCTTAAGCGGTCAACCCTGGTGGCAAACCCTTAACGTTAAATCGGGTTGGGAAAAGGCCTTTGAAACCGTAACGGCACAGTGGCAAGAGGCAGTGCTGTTAGATAGTCGCCCGGAGCTTAGGCAAGCAGAACAGATAAAAGGTGCCAAGCTACTGTTTAAGCAACACATGAGCGCTAGTTGTGTGGCCAATAGCCTGGCCAGCCAATTAGATAATCAGGCTGCGCCTGGGTGGCTAAATTCTATTCTGGTCGCCGATTCACTTAAGACGGCCCAGCAGATGTTAGCAAGTTTGCAGCCATGGCAAAGCGTGATCACCAAAGAAGGTATCTGGTTAGCCCAGGATTGGCTGATCAATGGCAGCCAGGAAGCGGAGGGCGGATTATTGCAACGGGCTAAGTTAATTGAACAATTAGAGCAGCAAATTAATTTGGCTGATGATAATTGCCAACAACACGCATTAGCGCTAAACAGCTTGCAAGACCAGGTTAATGCCTTAGAGGATGAATGGCAGCAAGCGAGAGAGGCCTTATCTGCTGGCCAGTTGTCCTTGGGACAAAAACACAATCAATGGGAGTTTTTACAACAGCAGCAGTCTCAAAACACCCAACGACAACAAAAATTAGCTCAAGAGCTGAAGCATCAACAGGCACGACTGGTGGATGAAGAGCAGCAACTGGAAATACTGGCTGAGCAGGCCCAGGAACTGGACCAGGTTTTAGCCAGTCTGGGGGAACAGCGCCAGGATTTTGACGTTATGCGTGAGAAGCAGGAACAACAGATCCGCACTAAACGCAGTCAGGTTGAGTCTGGCAATAATCAACGTCACCAATTGTCCTTGCAAATACAAGCCCAGCGCAACGAACAACAAAGCCTGCATAGCAGCGGGCAACGTGATGGGAGTTTGTTAAGCGACATGCAATACAAATCCGCCACATTACACACGGAACTTAGCCAACTTGCCGCCCCGCTTCACGACCAGGCGGAAATTTTGCAAACTTTATTGGAACAACGCTCTGCAACTGAACTCCAACAACAACAGATAAGTGTGTTACTCGCACAAACCGATGAATATTTAGCCGCAGCGCAAAAGGGGCAGCAGGCAGTGAATGCTAAAATCCAACTGATGCAACACGGGCTCCAAAGTATCAACCTTGAATCTGAAGGCTTTCGGGTTCGCGCTAACGGTATATTGGAACAACTACAAGAGATGCATCAACCACTCAAGCCCATACTTGACACCATGCCCGAGAACGCGGAACAAAGCCTGTGGCAGAAAAATTTGGAGCATACCTTGGCCGCCTTGGCCCGCTTAGGAGCCGTGAATTTGGCAGCAGTGGAAGAATATGACGTTCAGGCTCAGCGTAAACAACACCTGGATGTGCAAGATCAGGATCTGAGTTCGGCTCTGGAGACCCTGGAACAGGCGATCCGTAAAATTGACAAAGAGACCCGTACGCGGTTCAAAACCACCTTTGAGCAAGTGAATTCTGGTCTGCAAAGTCTGTTCCCCAAGGTATTTGGCGGCGGTTCGGCTTATCTTGATTTAACCGATACGGATCTATTAGAAACCGGTGTTACGATCATGGCCAGACCTCCGGGAAAGAAAAATAGTACAATCCACCTGCTTTCTGGTGGAGAAAAAGCGCTGACCGCTTTATCATTGGTTTTTGCGATATTTGCTTTGAATCCAGCACCTTTTTGTTTGCTGGATGAAGTTGATGCCCCTCTGGATGACGCCAATGTGGGGCGATTTTGTAAACTGGTGTCAGAAATGTCAAAAAATGTACAATTTATTTATATCACCCATAACAAAATAGCGATGGAAATGGCCACCCATTTAACCGGTGTTACTATGGCTGAACCGGGCGTTTCACGCATGGTAGCAGTCGATATGGATGAGGCGTTAGCCATTGCACAAGCATAACAAGGGGATGAGTTAATTCGATGGAAGATGTATTACGTTGGTCCTTATTTATTCTAGGCACTTGTGCCATAGCAGGTGTACTGGTTCATGGTTTGTGGGTTTCGCGCAAATCCCCGAGTAAAATTAAAGGCAAGAGTGATGGTAAACCATCAGCTAAATACCGTTTCTCGGCGAAATCCGCAGAAGGAATCAGCAAGAAAATTGTGCAGCCCAGCTTTTCAATGGATGACGACTTATCCGCACCAGAGAGCGGCGAAGAGAGTTGGCGATCGGAAAATCAACCCAGGGCCGAAGAAGCAATAGACACCCAGAGTGAGCAATTTGATGAGCTGGGGTTAAGTTCGGTCAGAGTAGTTAACCCGGGCAAAATAACGCCAGAGGTCACACCTGAAGAAGAGCAAGAGGTTACGCCGGTTGACGGATCATCTGAGGTCACGCTTCAAGACGAACCCAAGCCGACAACCCAAACCCAGCCCACGCCTGTCTCTGTATCCCCCAGTAAAATATACGCCTCTGTGGTGACTCAGCCCAAACCTGAGTATGCTGCTGCCCAAAGTGGCACTTACGCCCAAACCGGTCAGCCTCCTAAAAAGGCGGGTTCACTGCCTGAGCCACCGCCTTTTTTAATGAAAAAAGCACAGGAAGAGGAAACCCAATCCTTAGTGTTGGAAAACAGCCCGTCAGCCGACACAGATGAGCCACGAGCAGCGAAATCCCGGGTGCCGCACAAAGCCAGTTTGGCCGAACAGACACGCAACATGATGCATAGCCGCCAGGCAGAAAGCGCGAGTCGCAAACGCAAAGAGCCTAAATTGGCAGAAGACCAGTTGCATATTGATTTTGAAGGTGAAACACAGGTGGACTCCCAACCCAAGGTACAATCCGAGACTCAAAGTGCCGCTGCTGAGCCGTCAGCTCAGGAAGTACTGGTCTTGAATGTTAAATCCCTGGAAGACAAACCTATACTCGGCTCGGCCCTTTTACCCATGCTATTGACATTAGGTTTTAAGTTCGGCGATCAGGATATATTTCATCGACATGTGAATTCAAATGGTAAAGGACCGGTTTTGTTTAGTTTGGCCAATATGTTTAAACCCGGCGTGTTCGATATAGACAACTTGGAAAATTTTACTACCCAAGGTGTGTCATTGTTTATGATACTGCCCATAGAGGGGGATCCGCACCAAGTGTTTAATATGATGCACAATGCCGCGCGGAAAATTGCCGATGAGTTTCACGGTCAAATCCTTGATGGACGGCGCAACGTGCTAAGTAAACAAGGCTTGCAACAATATGTTGAAAGGATCCGAGAGTTTGAACGCAAACGCATGATGAACCGCTAAGGCGGTTTTTCCTCTTTGGATCTATCATCCCTTTTTAATTTGACTGTCAATGGAATCCCACATGGCTAATGCTCTGACGCCCAAGCAGCGGCTAGAACAACTGATCGCTAGGATCAACGAATACAACTACCAGTACTATGTGCATGATGAACCTACGGTTCCTGATGCCGAGTATGATCGCCTGATGCAAAACTTACAGGCAATTGAAGCACAACATCCAGAGCTGTTATCCACGGATTCACCGACCCAGAAAGTGGGCGGCCAGGCTCTGTCCGCGTTTGAACAGGTTGAACACGAAGTGCCTATGTTATCTTTGGATAATGCCTTTGATGAAGTGTCTTTGCTGGCCTTTGAGAAGCGCATCAAAGACCGCCTAAAACGTCAAGTGAATATCCAGTTTAGCTGTGAACCCAAACTCGATGGACTAGCGGTAAGTTTACTTTATGAAGAGGGCAAGTTGGTGCGCGGTGCGACCCGGGGAGATGGCAGGGTAGGGGAAAATATCAGTACCAATGTGCGCACTATCGCCAATGTGCCTTTAACCTTGCGCGGTGACAATTATCCCCGTCGTCTCGAAGTCAGAGGCGAAGTGATCATGACCCGTAGTGGTTTTCTTAAACTTAATACCAACCAATTGGCAAAGGGCAAAAAACCCTTTGTTAATCCGCGTAATGCGGCGGCGGGTAGTTTGCGCCAACTGGATCCAAAGATCACGGCGGCGCGGCCGTTATTATTTTACTGTTATTCATTGGGGCTAGTGGAAAATGAAAAACAACCCCTGGCTAGCACACACTCAGAGAGATTGGCCCAACTCCGGGAGTGGGGGTTACCCCTAAGTAAAGAGCTTTCAGTGGCGCAGGGTTCCCAACAATGTATAGCCTATTACCATAAAATTGCCGAGTTGCGCGACCAGCTGAGTTACGACATAGATGGTGTGGTGTTTAAGGTAGACGACATAAAGCTGCAACAAGAATTAGGGTTTGTGGCTCGGGCACCGCGATGGGCCATTGCCCACAAGTTTCCCGCTCAGGAAGAAATGAGCAAGCTAATCGATGTTGAATTTCAAGTGGGCAGAACCGGTGCAATTACGCCTGTTGCTCGTCTGGAGCCAACCTTTGTCGGTGGGGTTACGGTGTCAAATGCCACCTTGCATAATCAAGATGAAATACAGCGACTGGGTATCAAGATTGGCGATACGGTTATCATCCGTCGCGCCGGTGATGTGATCCCCCAAGTAGTAGGTGTGGTGACCGAGCAGCGCCCGAAAAATGCCAGCGATATAGTATTTCCCGTGACTTGCCCGGTATGCGATTCAGCAGTTGAAAAATTGGCAGATGAAGCCGTGGCGCGATGTACTGGTGGGCTATATTGCCCGGCTCAGCGCAAAGAGGCCATGAAGCATTTCGCCTCCCGTAAAGCCTTAGATATCGATGGTTTGGGTGACAAACTTATCGAGCAGTTGGTGGACCTGGAAAGGGTGAAAACGCCAGCGGATTTTTTTAGTCTGGACATTGCCCAATTAGCGTCTATGGAGCGTATGGGCGAAAAATCAGCGGCGAATTTAATCCAGGCCCTGGACCAGAGTAAAACGACTACGTTGGCGAAATTCTTATATGCTCTGGGGATCCGCGAAGTGGGTGAGGCAACAGCGGCTAATCTGGCTCAGCATTTCACCGATTTGCAGGAGATAGAAGCTGCCAGCCTCGAAGCCCTGCAAGAAGTGCCTGATGTGGGGGTTATCGTTGCTCAGCATCTCTACAATTTTTTTCGTGAAGAGCATAATCTACAGGTCATGCAGGCACTGATGAATGCTGGGGTTAACTGGCCGAAAATTGTAAAACGGATCCCCGAGAGTTTACCTTTGTCCGGTAAAACTTACGTATTAACCGGCACTTTAACTGAAATGGACAGGACTCAGGCCAAAGCCAAACTGCAAAACCTGGGAGCTAAAGTTGCCGGTAGTGTATCCGCCAAAACCAGCTGCGTAGTGGCAGGGGAGAAAGCCGGTTCAAAACTACTGAAAGCCCAGGAACTCGGGGTAACGGTTATCACAGAAACACAGATGCTGGCCATGTTTGCCGAGCTAGAGGGGTAAGCTAATATGGATTTTTCTTTAATCTGGACTGGGTTAGCAACCTTGAGTCGTTGGCTCAGCCCCTACTATTCACAAGTAGCGATGACCATAGTTGCCACTGTATTGGTCGTTTATGGGGATTTATTAAACAAACAAATCAAAAAATTATTAGCGCCTCATCATTTTGTGATCCGCACCATAGCCTTCGTTCTGATTTGCGCCTTTGGTTACGGGGCTCTTATCGTATTCAGTACCCCCCATGTCAAATTACTGTTGCTGCAAATTCCTAATCTGTATCGAGGGTTGAGCGTGGTGATAGTATTTTTATTGTTAGGTTATCTGGCGGAACATCGCCGTTATATCTAAATCCACTGTCGGCCGGTGATCCGCTAAGTTTTTGGGTTGCGGGCCGCGCGTTTTACCTGACGATGTTGCCAAGCTTTGATGACCGACAGACGCCAAATGTAATTCAAGGTGAAGTATCCTGCTAGACCGAAAAATACTGAACATATACCACAACCAAGTAAAAATGCCGGACCAATGGTTTCCAGACTTTGTACCACCCAATGCCAGCTGAGTTCAAATTTAAAGGCTTGGGTGCTGTGACCCAATACCGTGGCACCCACCAAGTAAGCGCCGTAAAAAATAGGCGGCATGGTAAACGGATTCGTGATCCACACTGTGGCCACTGACAGAGGTAGATTAACACGTAAAGGGATAGCTGCAGCGGCGGATAACCACATTTGAAAAGGTACCGGCCAAAAGGCAAAAAATAGGCCTATGCCAAAGGCCCCGGACGCGGAATGCCGATTTAAATGCCATAAGTTAGGATCATGCAGCAGGGTACCGAAGATCTGCAGTGCTTTTTGTTTCTTAACCTTATGATGATCGGGTAAAAAGCGTTTTATGAACTTTTTCAGCATAATTCTCTATAATGTGAAGTGAAGTGAAACAGCGGAAGTGCTCAGCACTATGGACGGAAGACTTTTCAGTTTTATTACGGCCAGCATCTCTGTATTACTTTGGCATTCCCTGCCACCTTTGGCTATTTTACCGATTATCGTCATCGTTGCCATCTTGTTATTCACATTCACTAAAAAGCATTCCTTTGGGCAATATGTTGCCTGGGGATTAATGGGCATATTTTGGCTTGGCAGTGTAGGGCATTGGCAACGTGGTTTGCAACTGCCAATGGAGCAAGTTACTCAGCCGGTGATCATACAAGGTCAGGTGGATAGCCTGATCCATAGTCGTGAACAGGTTCGCCTGACTCTCAAATTAGTTAAATCCGCAAATAAAAGTTATTGGTGGCAACCCCGTATTCGGGTGACCTGGGCTGAACCAGACTGGCCCCTCAAACAAGGTCAGCGAGTGCAACTTTTCGTTAAGCTCAAACCCCCCAACGGCTTGGCCAACGAGGGCGGTTTTCATTATCAACAGTGGTTGTTCAGCCAGGGCATAGTCGCCACAGGTTATGTCAAAACCTCGCCCGATAACCGGTTACTTCAGGATACCAGCAGTTACCGACAGACCTTGCTCGATAGCCTGTCGCTTCACCAGTTTGCCACAATGCCCTGGATTGCCGCGCTGACGTTGGGCGATAGAGGTTTGTTAGAGCCTAAGGATTGGCTGTTAGTGCAACGCACGGGCATAGCCCATCTTATTGCCATTTCGGGGTTGCATCTGGGGTTGGTCGCAAGCTTAAGTTATGCCTTGGTTAGTTTTTGCCTGCAGGGATTGTTTAGTCTGATAAAGAACTCACAAACAGTCAATTTCCATAAAATCGGCTTGTTAGCGGCATTAGTGGCAACCTTGGGATACGCCGCATTAGCTGGACTGGGAGTACCTACACTGCGCGCTTGGTTGATGTTGACCCTGGTGACGCTGGTGTTGATTAGCAACAGGCATTGGCGAGCCCGGCGGATTTTGTTGATCAGCGTATTTATGTTTATCCTGTGCTTTCCCTTAAGTCTATTCAGTCAAAGTTTTTGGTTAAGTTTTAGCGCCGTGCTGATCATCTGGTTTGTCTTCTGGCGCTGGCCAATTAAACATGTGGGGTTTTCTATTCGTACCTTTGTATTGGTACTTTGCCGAATTCAAGTGGCCTTGAGTGCCTTGATGCTGCCGCTAATAGCGTGGCAATTTTCTTTTGTATCCTTGGTTTCCCCCCTGGTTAATTTACTCGCCGTGCCCCTGGTTACGCTGCTACTGGTGCCACTTTGTTTATTAGGGGGGGTGTTTAGCGCGTTTGCGCCACAAATTGCCTATTGGCCATTTTTTGTGGTCAACGAAATAATACTAATTTGTCTTGGTGCATTGAATACTATCGCCCAGTGGCCCTGGAGCGCGCTGCGAATTCAAGCCATTCCCGGCTCGGTGTGGGCCATGACGACGTTGGGGATGTTAACGCTATTATTACCCAGAGGATTGATAACAAAAAAGGTGATCTTGTTGTTATTTATGCCGCTGCTGAGCTATTGCCTACCTAGGCAAATCCAACCTTGGCAAGTAGACTTTCTCGATGTAGGCCAAGGCCTGTCGGTTATCATCAGTAAAAATAACCACTATCTGCTCTATGATGTTGGGGCGGCTTACCCCAGTGGTTTTAATATGGCAGAGGCGGTTATTTTGCCCTTATTACAAGCCAAAGGGGTGAAACAGATCGCCATGTTGTTTATCAGTCATTTTGATAATGATCACAGTGGCAGTATGCCAGTACTGCTGTCTAATATCAGGGTCAAACAAGTGCTCACAAGCGCAGATTTGTGCCGGCAAGGCTGGCAACTAAACTGGCAAGGATTAACAATAAGCGCGCTGTGGCCGGACGACCCGACTCTGCACAATGACAACAATGGCTCATGTGTGTTGTTGCTAGATGATGGCTGGCACCAGGTTTTGCTTACCGGCGATATTGACGCAAATATAGAGCGGCGCCTGGTTAATCATTACGGCCCCAAGCTGCAAGCAGACATCTTGTTGGCAGCGCACCATGGCAGTAACGGATCATCTTCAGCAGAATTTATTGCGGCGGTTGGGGCCAAACATGTGATTTTTAGCCAGGGATTTATGAATCGTTGGCGGTTCCCCCGACCGGAGGTAGTAGAACGTTTTACCGAACCAGGGCGCACACTGTATTCCACCTCCGAGACCGGGCAGGTGAGCTTTAGACTGCTGCAAACTCGGGATCAAGGGATCCAAGTGTCGACTTTTCGCCAGCACACTTATCCTTACTGGTATGGGAATTATTGAGCTGCTGGAAGAGTATCTCGAAGAGTCTCTCGAAGAGTTGTTCAAATATTAGACATTAAATAATTGATAGTTGGGGAAATTCCCCCCAACAGTTACAATAGTCTGGTGTAACTATAACCAAGTCGAATGACAACGCCTTCATGACTAATATTCCCACTTCAAATAAAGTATTCAAACGCTTCAGCGTTTACCTGAAAGATTTCAAACCTGCATTTATTGTCGCTATTTTAGGCATGGTTGGCTACTCCTTGATTGATGCGTATGTAATTTCATTGCTAAAACCTATTATCGATGGCAATGGCGGGAAATGGGATTATGACTACCTCAGATTAGCCGCGTATTTTGTGATCCCGGTTTTTATCCTGCGGGGACTATTCAATTTTATGGGCACCTATACTCTGTCCTGGATCAGCAGTCAGGTGGTGATGAAGATGCGCGAGCAATTATTTCATCAATATATGTATTTGCCCGTGGCATTCCACGATCATAATCCGTCGGGACAGCTTATATCCAAGGTGATTTATGACACCGAACAAGTGGCCGGAGCCGCAGGCAAGGCATTTTTAACCCTCATTCGCGAAGGTGCACTGGTCGCGGGATTATTGTTTTGGATGTTTTATCATTCTTGGCAACTGTCTTTGGTATTCATTCTCATTGGCCCAGTGGTGGCCTTGATAGTATCGATCGTGAGTAAACGCTTTCGTATGGTAAGCAAGAATATTCAGCATTCCATGGGCAATCTGACCTCTTCTGCGGAACAAATTATCAAAGGACATAAGGTCGTCTTAATGTTCGGGGGCCAGGACCTCGAAGCCCAGCGTTTCGCCAAGAAGAACAACCATAACCGCCAACAAAACATGAAGTTGGTCATCGCCCAGATTTTAAGTGTATCTTCCATTCAGGTTATCGCCTCAGTCGCCCTGGCAGTGGTGTTATATATATCCAGCACCCCGAATGTTATTCAGAATTTAACCCCAGGTACCTTTGTGACTGTGGTGGTCGCCATGACCATGTTACTTAAACCGCTAAAACAGTTGACGACAGTTAACAGTGAGTTTCAAAAAGGTATGGCCGCCTGCATCAGTATTTTTAGCGTGCTGGATCAGAATATTGAAAAGGATAAAGGGGAAATTGCGATAGCTAAGACGAAAGGTAAACTTGAATTTAAGGCGGTTACTTTTAGTTATCCTGGCAAAGAAGAGCCGGCTCTGGCAGATGTGTCTTTTGTGGTAGAGCCTGGAAAAACCTTTGCTTTGGTTGGTCGTTCTGGCAGTGGTAAGTCGACGATTTCCAGTTTGCTGACCCGGTTTTATGACAGTCAGCAGGGTACAGTATTGCTCGATGATATGCCCTTGCAAGATATCAAGCTCAAAGATTTGCGCCGTCAATTTGCCCTCGTGTCTCAACATGTCACGCTGTTTAATGACACCATAGCCAATAATATTGCCTATGGTTCAGAAAGCCGAGTGACTCGCGAGCAAATTGTTGCCGCGGCAAAAACCGCTCATGCCATGGAATTTATTGAGCAACTGCCCGAGGGACTCGATAGCATTATAGGGGAAAACGGACTGATGTTATCCGGCGGACAACGTCAGCGCCTGGCGATCGCCCGGGCCTTATTATTGGATGCTCCGGTGTTGATCCTCGATGAAGCCACTTCAGCCCTGGACACGGAATCTGAGCGTTTGATTCAGGATGCGCTGGAAAAATTACAACAAAATCGCACCAGCATAGTGGTAGCTCATCGCTTGTCCACGATAGAAAGTGCCGATCAAATTCTGGTCATTGAAAAAGGTCGTATCCTCGAACAAGGGGATCACCAAACCCTAATTGAGCGCGATGGAGCTTACGCCCAATTACATAAATTACAATTTGGTGAAGGGCAAATTATTCCGTGAGCATGCTGGATAACATTTGGTACCAAACGCCCTGGTATAGATGGCCGGTTATGCTGGTGCTTAGCCCGGTGACATTATTGTTTGCCGCTGTGGCTTGGGGCAGGCGGCAGGCCTTTGCAAGGGGCTGGATCTCTTCACATAAAATTTCCGTGCCGGTGATCATTGTGGGCAATATTAGTGTGGGGGGAAATGGTAAAACACCGTTGGTGATCCGTCTGGCGCAACTTTTAAAGCAACAGGGCTTGCGTCCAGGTGTGCTTAGCCGAGGATATGGTGGCAAGAGTGCCAGTTATCCCTTGACTGTCTTGCCAGACAGCTCTCCAACAATAGTAGGGGATGAGCCGGTACTGATGAAACAGCATTTAAGCTGTGCCATGGTAGTGGACCCTGATCGCCCGCGAGGGGCCAAATACCTGGTTGACACCCACAAGTGCAATGTAATTATTTGCGATGATGGTTTGCAACATTATGCGCTCAAACGGGATATTGAAATTGTGGTTATGGATGGTAAACGCCGCTGCGGAAGTGGTTTTTTACTGCCCATGGGGCCATTGCGTGAAAGTCAGCAGCGCCTCGCATCAGTGGACTTTGTAGTGGTTAATGGCGGCAGTGTGAAAACCGGCGAGCACCTGATGGGTTTGGAGCCGGGGGGGCTGATAAACGTGAAAAACCCGTCCCGTAGTCAGTCTCTTTCTCAGCTGCATTCCCCTGTTACCGCCATCGCCGGTATTGGCAATCCGCAACGGTTTTTTACCCTGTTGCGTAGTCGTAGCGTAAAACTCAAGCAGTGTCTGAGTTTTGCCGACCACCATCAGTTTACGATCAATGATTTACCCCAAGAAACCCTGCTGATGACCGAAAAGGATGCCGTTAAATGTCGATCTTTTGCCTTCGATGATTGGTGGTATTTACCGGTTAGTGCCAAACTAACAGCAAGTTTTGAACAACAATTAGTCCACAAACTGCGTAACATTAAGTGAGAAATAGATGGCATTTGATAAAAAATTATTGGAAATAATAGCCTGCCCTGTATGCAAAGGTGCTTTGCACTATGACGCCACACATAGCCGTCTGGTATGCAAGTTTGATCGGCTTGGCTATGCAATCGAACAAAATATTCCTGTGTTACTCGAAAGCGAAGCCAAACAGTTATCGAGTGAAGAACTAGAACAAATTGGTAAATAGCAGGATAGTTAAATGAAATTCAATGTAATCATTCCCGCCCGATATGCCTCCACCCGGTTCCCCGGTAAACCTCTGGTTGAAATTAACCACAAACCTATGGTGCAGCACGTATACGAGCGCGCGCTGGAATCCGGTGCAAACAAGGTTATTGTGGCCACAGACGATGCCAGGATCGCAAGGGTTGTCAGCGATTTTGGCGGCCATTACTGTATGACCGGGTCCCACCATGAGTCGGGCACTGAACGCCTGGCGGAAGTGGTCGATATGGAAAACATGCTGGCCCACGAGTTGGTGGTCAATGTTCAGGGGGACGAGCCCTTTATTCCCCCTGAAAATATTCGCCAGGTGGCGGAAAATTTACATCATCACCAGCAGGCAGAAATGGCGACCCTAGCAGTTAAAATTGTCGATGTGGAAGAAGCATTTAATCCAAACACTGTTAAAGTGGTATTGGATAAACAAGGGTATGCGTTGTATTTCACTCGCGCTACCATACCCTATGATCGTTCCCGTTTCCTGGATGCCGATGTCATCGATGAAATCGGCGATTATTATCTGCGCCACCTGGGGATCTACGCCTACCGTGCAGGCTTTATCAAGCAATATGTGAATATGTCACCCTCAGGATTGGAGCAAATAGAGTCCCTGGAGCAACTGCGCGTGCTTTGGCATGGGGAAAAAATCCACGTGGATATCGCTTTACATACACCGCCTGTGGGTATCGACACCCCGGAAGATTTGCAACGTTTATTACAGGATCCCAGTTTTAATAAGCAAACGGGTTTCTGACAAAGGAGAATGGATATGTCGACTGTCGTTATTACCGGAGCGAATAGAGGGATAGGCCTTGAGTTTGTTAAGCAATATCTGGCCAAGGGGCATGATGTTTATGGCTTGTGCCGCAATGCTTGTGACGAACTAAATAACTCCGGGGCCACCGTTATCAATGATGTGGATGTGGGCAACTCTGAGACCTTACCGGTTGCCCTTGGCAAGCTGAACAAGATTTCAATCGATATTCTGATCAACAATGCTGGTGTGCTTGCCAATGAAACACTCGATAATTACGCTCCACATACCATAGAACACCAGTTCAGAGTAAATGCTATGGGGCCTTTACTGGTTACGCAAATTCTTAGGCCGCAACTGGTCGAAGGCAGTAAGGTGGCGCTGATCACCAGTTGCATGGGATCCATGCAGGATAATACTTCCGGGGGATATTACGGGTACCGCATGTCAAAGGCGGCCCTGAATATGGCGGGGATATCCTTGGCCCATGACTTGAAAGATAGTGGTATATCGCTGGCATTATTGCATCCGGGTTATGTGCAAACCGAGATGGTGAGCTACAACGGGGATATCAGCCCGGCCGATGCCGTTGCCGGACTGATTGAACGCATATCTCAGTTAACGCTAAAAAACACGGGCACGTTTTGGCACGCCAATGGTGAAGTCTTGCCCTGGTAACCTGAATTGAACCTTGGTTGAGAAACGCCATATGCTAATTTTTTTGAGGACAACAGTGAATAACAAAAGCTTTTCCAAAGTACAACTTGGTTTCTTTCCCACGCCTGTGGTTGAGCTTAATAATTTGAGTAAACTATTGGCTGGCCCCCAATTGTTTATGAAACGAGACGATCTCACTGGTTTGGCCCTTGGGGGCAATAAAACCCGCAAACTGGAATATATATTAGCCGATGCCCTAGCCAAAGGCTGTGACACTATAGTGACGGCGGGGGCGGTCCAGTCCAATCATTGCCGTCAAACAGCCGCCGCGGCCGCCAAACTGGGTCTGGAATGCCATCTGGTTTTAGGCGGGCAAAAGCCAGATATACTCTCGGGTAACTTGTTGCTAGATCAGCTGTTTGGAGCACATATCCATTGGACGGGTGATAACCGCAAGGGTGAAGATATACCCCGGGTGTGCAGCCAACTCAGTACCCAGGGTAAACAACCTTATATTGTGCCTTATGGAGGATCGAACGAACTGGGCGCTATTTCCTTCATACACGCTGTGCAAGAGTTGGAAGAACAGACCAGTGGTCAAGAATTTTCCCATATTGTGTTTGCGTCCAGTTCTGGGGGCACTCATGCAGGTTTGGTGCTGGGTAAACAGCTATGGGCAAAAGATTATCAAATCGTTGGTATCAACATAGACAAAGATCAGGACGGACAACCAGGTTACAGACACAACCTGCTGAGGTTAATCCGCCAAACCGCCAAATTAATCGGCATGGACAGTGACGTCGATGAACAACATCTGATATTGCGGGATGATTATATTGGCCAGGGTTATGGGGTAGTCGGTGATTTGGAAAGGGAAGCCATAACATTAATCGCAAAATATGAGGGGATCTTGTTAGACCCTGTTTATACCGGTCGTGCTATGGGCGGTTTAATCCATATGATCCGCCAAGGCAGCTTTGCAAAAACAGACAAGGTATTGTTCTGGCACACCGGTGGTGCTCCGGCTCTGTTCGCCTACGCTGACCAGCTCAATTGAGGGGTAATAGTAGCCGCTGGTGTTTTTTAGTACAGTTTTTAGTAAGTCTGCTGTTTTTTCCCATTTTTCTTTAATAAATAGCTGTTTTTACCAGCTTATTGGCGATTCTATGCTGGTAAAGGTTTTGCTGACACTCTATGGTTGAGGCCTATTTGGGGTCTGAGGTTGGTTATACATTGAAAGTGATATTGCTGTTTCGTTTTTTGGCTCTGAGTCTGCTGACTTTTTCGCATTCTGTTAGGGCTGACGAGGTTGACGATTTTATTGACAAAAATAGCGTCAAAACCTTTGATTGCCCACAAAGCGAGATCCAGGGTCAACTCGACGCCCACCTGGCCAAAGAGAATATTGCCTCAGAGCAATATGCCCAGCTACAGTTATTAAAATCACATTTATTAATCTGTGTCGGTCAATACGACACAGCGCAAATGCTTCTGCGGGAATTGATTAAGGATATTAAGCAAGAGCGAACCAGCGGCGTTTATGCCGGGGCCCTGTACCAATTAGGATTTATCTTGGACGTGCAAGAAGATCCCAGTCGTTGTGGCTATTATCGTCAGGCCGAGTTATTGGCCAAAGACAAATTTGCCGATATTTATTTGAGTTCCCAGTTGGGCCAGATCACGGTATGCAATAGCAACGATTCAGATATCAGTCTTAAACTGAGTAAACTTTTTGCTTTACTTGAAAAATACCTCCCCTTGAATGATTTAGCTGCCATCGCCCACATCCATAATAATATCGGCTTGTTATACGGCAGTATAGGCCAAAATGAACTGGCCGCAGAACAGTATCTTAAGGCCTACAAAATGGGTTTGTCTGTGTACGAAGAAAAAAACCAGATGGCAACCTTGATAAGTCTTAATAGTGCCAATATGGCCGCCGGGGATTTTCTCGCGGCCAAAGACAGTATCGAAATGTTGCGTAAAGCTAATTTACAAGTTAATACGCCGCTGACCAATGTTTGGTTGCATTATGCCGAGAGCCGCTATTTTTTCCGTTTGGGTGACTTCGATGGCTTGCGCAACAGCTTGTTAAAATTACGACTTTATCTGCACAAAGTATCGCTTAAAAGCATTTACAATAGGGTGGAAATATACTCGGTCGCCTTGTGTGTGCAAGATGCTAATCGAGCTTGTGTGCAGGGATATCTGGATAAACAACAGGATTTGTCTGCCAATGCTTTAGCTAACAATATGCGTAATCAGGATTATCTTGTGGTTATTTTTAACAGCCATTTTTTGCTGGGAAATTATCAGCAGGCCCAAGATACATTTGGCATCTACACTAAGCTTATGAGGCATAAAATCCTCGAGCAACAGCGTTCAGGTAGGGTGTTGGGCGTCGCCCGATTACATGGTCAGGTCTTATCATTAGAAGATAAACTGTCCGAAGAAAGACAACAGAAATATCAGTCTGTATTGATTGTCAGTATCGCTTTTATTGTATTGTTAGTGTTGTTTTATCTGTTTATCGTGAAACGCTATATTTCCACTGTCAGTGCGGATCCCCTGACGGGGTTACCCAATGAACGAGCCTGGTTAGCCGAGTTAAAACGGGTGCCTGCAGCTGAGAAGGGCCGCACCAATGCCTTGGCGTTATGCGATGTGAGTAGTTATAGTCTGATAAATGGCCAACTTGGGCATGTGCCTAGTGATTTAGTCTTGAAAAATGCAGCTAACTGCCTACGCAGGATCACCCGAGACGGGGACATAGTAGGACGCATGGGGGCAGAACAATTTATTGTGTGTTTAAAGGGCATAGATGAAGTTCTGGCCAAGGAGTTTTTTGATCGTATCCAAGATGCATTGGAGGAAAGTGTTTTTCACACCGAGCAAGGGGAAAGGCTCAATATTACCTCCAACATGAGCATCTATATGTCAACGGGGCGTTTTCACGATCTGGATGAAGTGTTATCTGACATGAAAAACTCAGTGAATATCAGTCGCAAGCAGCAGCAGACCCGTGATGAAGCTAGAACTTAACAATACATCTCAAAGTATAAGGGATTGTTTTCCGGTAATGCAGCAGCTCAGGCCGACATTTACCCAAGCACAATTTGTACACCAAGTATTGCTTCAACAGCGCCAGGGTTACCAGCTATTGTCAGCGGTTCAAGGTGGCGAGGTGCTGGGTGTGGCAGGCTTTGTAATAGCCACCAAATTAGCTTGGGGCAAACATCTGTATGTTGATGACTTGGTTACCGCCCAGGGAGATCGCTCCAAGGGTATAGGCAGACACATGTTGAAGTGGTTAACCGACTACGCCATAAAACAACATTGTGTTCAGCTGCATCTTGATTCCGGCGTGCAACGTTTCGCTGCCCACAAG
Organism: Paraglaciecola sp. IT1134; assembly: GCF_058068185.1. Taxonomy (NCBI): domain Bacteria; kingdom Pseudomonadati; phylum Pseudomonadota; class Gammaproteobacteria; order Alteromonadales; family Alteromonadaceae; genus Paraglaciecola; species Paraglaciecola sp. IT1134. The sequence goes on from NZ_CM176486.1 coordinate 2,243,767, forward strand.
TTTTATTTAGGCGCAGGTATGCACATTAGCAGTCATCATTTTGCCTTGGATTTGCCTGATCACTAACATGAGAATTCTGCTTCCTTTGAAATATTACGATGATGCCGGCAGGATCAAACCATCCGGGGCGTTATTGTACTGCCTGTTGTTTATGTGCCGGACATATTTGGTGTTTGTCGCCTCTTTGTCTTACCGTCAGGACAGTAGCGGGTTGTTGGCCCTGTTTTATCCCCACAGAGATTATTTTTATGCTGGCTTGGCCATTGCGGCACCTGCCTTGGTGGTGGTTTTACTGGTGAGTTTTAGGGAGAAATTGTTTAATAGCGCTGCGGTGATATTGTTCACGCTAATCAAGCCGCTATTAGTCATGGGTTTATTACTGGATTTAGGTTTTCATGTACTACTGGCCAATGAGCACAAATGGCAATTTTCCTGGGTGATTGCCATCACCCTATTGCTCGATTGTTTGAGTCTATATTTTGTGGTTCGGGACAAACATTTAGCCTTAATGGTCAAAGATTGGGCCAAAACCAGCTGAAATTCTGCGACGTAAAAGCCTAACACGTCACTATTGCAGGTTATTGGCTACCGCTTGTTCGAAATAGCTTTTGACGCTAATGTGGCTGTCATTGACCAAACGTTGATAACATATTCCGGCAAACGCATAGGTGTTGCCAGCATACTCTACGACAACATAGGGTGCATCGCTTTGTGATACGTCGTAATTCCAGTTTCCCCCCACTTTTTGGCGGAAAATTTCCCCTACATAAGCGCCATAAATATTACACACGGTAAATACCACACTATCTTCCAGCGCCTGGTCTTTGTATTTGTCCAGCCAACTCAAAATAACATCATCAACCTGAGCCAAACTTTGCTCTGTGCCATCAAGCGTCACGCCAAATTCCTGTTGGGTGGTTTCGATAGCGTTCTGGGCACTGTCAATCATTAACTGGGTAAGTTCTTCATTGGTCATTTGCATATAGGGCTCCAATTTTATTATTGTCTATTGTTACGTTTATTCATTCAGTTGTCGATGAGCAATAAACTGTTCATATAACAGGGCAGAGCCCGGGCCACAGGAGTCTGGTTTGGGTTTGACTAGATAAAAAATAAACGGCCTAAAGCTACTGCCCGCAATGGATAAACGGGCCAGGGTATTATCTGCTACCAATGGCGCAACCGTATATTCCGGTAGCCAGCAAAAACCAATCTTATGTTTTAGCAGGTCAATGGCCGTGGCAAAGTTACTGACGGTCCAGCGTTGCTCGGACTTTAACCAACCCTGTTTTTCATTGGGTGTGGGGGATGTATCCTTGATCACCAGTTGTAAATGTTGTTGTAGTTCGTTGGGGTCGATAGGTGAGACCAGGGATGCCAGCTCATGCTGAGGATGGCATACCGGGTAAAATAGGGTTTCGGCCAGGGGTTCACCCAAGTGCCCTTTGGGCACCACTCCAGCGATCACTAAGTCGGCCCATCCTTGCAGTACCGCTTCTTCGGTCCCGGTTAATACCGTATCGATAATTTTCAGCCGGCTGCCACGACAATCCGGGAAAAACGCCTGAAGCGGGGGATAGAGCAACTGTCTCGGATAAGCCAAATCTACTGCCAAGGTGATTTCTGGCTCCCAATCCTGATTGATGTTATTGGCCAATTCCTCCAAATCTTGCACGTTTTGGGTCAGATGCCGTGAGCGGCGTAACATCACTTCTCCCGCCTGGGTCAGAAATGCCTTACGTCCGGTTACCGCGAGCAACCTGACCCCCAGTTGGTCTTGTAATTTGGCCACGGCGTGATTTAACGATGATTGGCTTTTATTCAATTTTTGGGCAGCATGGGCATAACCGCCAAAATCCACTACAGCTTGTAATATCCGCCATTGTTCAATGGTCGTTTTGGCTCTATACATGCTACTTTCTAATTTATCGAATGCATGCCCTATGCTAGTGGGAGTCACATCGAAACACAACGATATGATCTCAAATCATTGAAATGGCGTAGTTTGTAGGTGTTATTCCAATAAAAACCCGTAACCCATGAAATATTTTTCCACTTTACCTCTATCTGCCTTTATCGCCTTGAGTTTACTGACGGTGCTGGTTTACCTGAATGTCTTGCCCCCGGGCATCGAAATGCTGCATACCCTGCAAGCGGCTTTTGGTGATTATTTTTATTGCATGATTGGCTTAATCATCTTGTTGGAATCCATCGTCTATGTGGGATTTTATTTTCCGGGCCAATTTTTCGCCGTGGTACTGGTCGTGATGTCCAATCCCCGATGGATTGATATCGTTTTCCTCACTTTGGCTATGGTCATTGCTGCGACACTAGGCAGTGCAATTAATTACACCCTTGGCCGTAAACTGACGCCTCAGGCACACACTACGGCTAACAACAAGGTAGGGATGAAAAAGCTGTTATTGGCCATGATCCATATTAATTCCCTGGCCTTTTTTATGTTTGCCCAGGGGGCTAACAGGAATACCTGGCAGGTTATAGCGTGGGCAGGTTTACTGAACTTACCTTACTATTTACTGTTGATCCTGGCCACATCCTTGCTTAGTGAGCAGGTCATGATGATGGCAGAAAACACCTGGATGTTATTGTCTGTCATTGGTTTGTGGCTAGCGGTTGCTGTTTATCTTGATAGTAAAAAATACCGGCAGGAAAAGGCTTAAAATTAGTTAAACCTGGATTGTGTTTAACCGCTGGGATTTTTCGATAATCTTGTTGATCACCCGTGCTGCGGCCACAAAACCAAACGTCGCGGTAACTGCAACCGAGGCGCCAAAACCCGTGTTGCAATCCAATTTGACGCTGCCTTGTGTCAGGTTTTTATGGTGACACACTGAACCGTCCGGTTGAGGGTAACGTAGTTGCTCAGTGGAATACACACACTCCACACCAAAGCGGCGTTTGAGGTTGTTACTAAAGTGGTACTCTTTACGTAATATATAACGTAACTTGGCTGCCAAAGGGTCCTGCTGGGTCTTGCTCAGATCAGCCACCCCCACCTGAGTGGGATCCACCTGTCCGCCGGCACCTCCAATGGTGATAACCGGTATTTTATGGCGTTTACAATAAGCGATCATTGATGCCTTGGCTTTGACGCTGTCGGTTGCGTCTACCACATAGGACATCGATGAACTAAGCATTGTCGCGACATTGTCTGGGGTCACGAAGTCCTCAACTGATTCTACTTCGCATTCGGGATTGATTTGCAGGATCCGCTGGCGCATGGCATCCACTTTGGCCTCGCCAATAGTCTGTTGTAGGGCGTGGATTTGGCGATTAGTGTTGGTCACGCAGATATCATCCAAATCAATCAGCGTCAGCTTGCCAATAGCGCTTCTTGCCAGCGCCTCGGCCACCCAGGATCCAACACCACCTATACCCACTACGCATACATGGGAGTGGCGTAAAAGTTCGGTTTCTTGCATGCCGTACAAGCGTTGGGTACCGCCGAAGCGTTGTGCGAATTGACTCATATGATCACAAAGGTTACTAATAATAAAGGTCGGATTATATCAGGGCGGGCCATGATGATTTCAACCTTTAGCCAGGAAAATGTAAATTAATGGAAAAATATGATGTGGTGATCATAGGAGCAGGCATTCTGGGCGCTGCCACCGCCTGGCAATTGAGCCAGCAGTTTCCAACAAAGCGAGTCTTGCTGCTAGAAAAAGAAAGTATTTGCAGTGCCCATCAAACCGGGCGTAATTCAGGCGTGATCCATGCGGGTGTGTACTATCAGCCCGGCAGTCTAAAAGCGACGTATTGCCGTCAGGGTTTACGGGCCACAATAGCGTTTTGCCAGCAGCATGGTCTGCCTTTTCGACAATGTGGAAAGTTATTGGTGGCTACCAACTCCCTGGAACTTGAGCGTATGCATAATTTGTATTTAAGATGCCAACTCAATGAACTTGAGCCTGAATTTTTAAGCAAAAAGCAGCTGACAACTCTCGAGCCCAACATTAGAGGCATCGGGGCCATCCGGGTTAGGCAAAGCGGTATCGTCAACTATGCAAGCATCACCCGCACTATGCTCAGTGAGTTTCAGCGTCTGGGAGGCAAGGTGGCATACGGACAAACTGTTACCGGGCTGGCAGAACAATCCAATGGTGTGCACCTCACAACGTCGACCTTATCGATTGAATGCCAACAATTAATTAGTTGCGCCGGTCTCATGTCCGATCGGATGATCAAATTGCAGGGGCTAACTCCGTCTTTTCAGATCATTGCTTTTCGCGGTGAATATTTTCAGTTGCCGTCCCACTTAAATCAAATGGTGCAACATCTGATTTACCCCATTCCCGACCCTGGTTTACCTTTTTTGGGTATTCACCTGACCCCCATGATCGGTGGTGAAATCACGGTGGGCCCAAATGCAGTATTGGCCCTGGCGCGGGAAAACTATGCCAAACTGGCGCTCAATTTCAGAGATGTGGTAGAGATGTTTGCTTATGTCGGTTTTTGGCGGTTACTTAACAGACAGCGCACCAGCGCTTTGGCAGAACTGAAAAACTCACTGTTTAAAGGGCAGTATTTGGCATTAGTACAAAAATACTGCCCGGATATAGGTAAAGACGATTTGTTATTTCACCCCACGGGTATCAGAGCACAAGCCGTGTCGGCCAAGGGCGAACTCATCCAGGATTTTAAATTTGTGCAAACCTCACACAGCCTGCATGTAGGCAACGCGCCATCACCTGCAGCGACGTCAGCCATTCCTATCGCCAAACATATTATTGACCTGGTGCGTACTGGTCTACACTAATAATTCGAATCTTTTAGTCAAATTATTGCAATTTTGTTTTACTGAATAAGATGTTTCCATCTGCTGATTAAATAACAGGAGAAGATTATGGGATTGTTAGTCGACGGTAAATGGCAGGATCAATGGTACGACACAGATAATAACGACGGTAAATTTGAACGCCAGACGTCAAAATTTCGCGGCACTATAAGCGACCAGCCCGGTGCCCAATTTCCTGCCCAGAGCGGGCGCTACCATTTATATGTCTCCCTAGCTTGCCCTTGGGCCCATCGCACTTTGATTTTTCGCGAATTGAAAGGTCTGCAACAGCATATCGATGTATCAGTGGTTTCACCGGATATGCTGGAAAACGGCTGGGAGTTTACCCCGGCTTTTGGTGCCACAGGTGACAAATTATATAACAGCCAATACCTTTATGAACTCTACACCCGAGCCGAAAAAACCATCACCGGACGTGTCACCGTGCCCATGTTATGGGACAAGCAGCAACAATGCATAGTTAACAATGAGTCCGCTGACATCATTCGTTTATTTAACCACAGCTTCAATCACCTCACAGGCAATGACCTGGATTTTTATCCCCCGACGCTAAGGGCACAAATTGATGACATCAATGAACTGGTATATCAAGCCATAAATAACGGCGTATACCAGGCGGGATTTGCCACTACTCAAAGCGCATACGAAGAAGCCGTGCAGAATTTGTTTCAGGCGCTGGAAAAAATTGAGACACGCCTTGGCGATCAACGTTATCTGGTGGGGAACCGTATCACCGAGGCAGATTGGCGGTTATTCACCACTCTTGTCAGGTTTGACGCGGTTTATGTGGGGCATTTTAAGTGCAACCTTAAACGCATAGTCGACTACCCCCATTTGTACGGCTATTTACGTGAGTTGTATCAGATGCCTGGTGTGGCAACAACGGTAAATTTCGAACATATCAAACGCCATTATTATTACAGCCATACTATGATCAATCCCACTCAGATCGTGCCTAAGGGCCCCCAAATGGATCTGACCGGAGATCACCAGCGAGATCAACTTTGATGCTAAACAATAGACAGATAGCCCAGGTGGCCAGCGCTCAGGAAACCAGTGACGGCGGCGGCGTAAAACTCAAACGGATCATAGGCCAAGGCGCGTTACCCGGTCTCGACCCGTTTTTATTGCTGGATGAATTTGGTTCCGATCAGCCCCAGGATTACCTTGCGGGCTTCCCTGAACATCCCCATAGAGGCTTTCAAACCGTGACATATATGCTGGCCGGAAAAATGCTGCACAAAGATTCAAGCGGTAATGTGGGCATGATCCAAAGCGGTGGTTTGCAATGGATGAATGCGGGCCGGGGGATCATCCATTCTGAAATGCCCCAGCAAACCGAGGGGCTGATGCGTGGGTTTCAGTTATGGCTTAATTTACCGGCTTCCCACAAAATGTCTGCTCCCTCCTATCAGGATATCCCTCAGGCAGAAATACCAGTAATACAGGCTAATCCGGGATTACAGGTTAAAGTTCTAGCGGGGGTTTATAAGGATACCCCTGGGCCTGTTAACACTCAGGCAGTCAAGCCATTGTTTCTGGATATCATATTTTACAGCGCCCAAGTAACTACGGTGCAACTGGAGCAAGGAAGTACGGCTTTTGTTTATTGTTATCACGGAAGTGTGCACATAGGTGAGAGCCAGCTTAAGCGAGGGCAGTTGGGGGTCTTGACTGATGGTGAGCAGGTAGAACTGGGAGGGCAGGCTGATTCCCGCTGTATTTTAGTATCCGCTCAGCCTATTAATGAGCCGCTAGTTCAATACGGCCCCTTCGTAATGAACAGCCAACAGGAAATTGAACAGGCGCTACAGGATTACCGAAATGGCAAGTTGGTATAACCCCTCATCCTTGAAACTGCATGTTTGTTGGCGACACTTATTCGCCCCCATCGGTAACCGACGTTGCGACAACCGACGTTGCGACAACCGACGTTGCGACAACCGACGTTGCACTTAACGGCTGAGTCATGGGGCCTCATTTGTTTGCCGCGGCCATGCAATTCCAATGATTTTGGCTATAGACAAGTGTGAAAGGGGAAAATTAGCCAACTAAAGTGCTTTGTAGATTGAATATCAAGGGAAGCTTTAATACTATTCGCGCATTAAAAAAAAACAAGATGCTTAGGCATTGACCTTAAAAAGGATAGTTAAATGAAACCTGTTGTTTTAGCCGGTGGCAGTGGCAGTCGCTTATGGCCCAAATCACGAGCAGCCTTGCCCAAGCAATTTCTGCGTTTAACCTCAAATTTAACCATGTTGCAAGAAACGGTTGCCAGGTTGGATGGCATTCATATTGACCAACCTATTGTGATTTGTAACGAATCACACCGTTTTTTGGTGGCGGAACAACTAAGGCAACATGATATCCAGCACGGCGGTATTTTACTTGAACCCATGGGCCGAAACACTGCCCCGGCAATCGCATTAGCGGCTTTGCATGCCTGCCTAAACGGTGAAGATCCTACCTTGTTGGTATTGGCGGCAGATCACCTCATTAACGACGTTCCTGCTTTTCACCAAGCCATAGCAGAGGCAGAAAAACTGGCCGAACAAGGTAAGCTCGTGACCTTTGGTATAGTGCCAGACAGTGCTCATACCGGTTATGGCTACATTCGCCGAGGCGATGCAGTTATCAGAGGCAGTAAAGGCTTCGATGTAGCGGAGTTTGTGGAAAAACCCGATCTGGACAAAGCCCAGCAGTACGTGGCGTCGGGCAGCTATTACTGGAACAGTGGCATGTTTTTATTTAAAGCCAGCCGCTATTTGCAGGAGCTGGAAAAGTACGCCCCCGAGATGTTGGATATCTGTAAACGAGCCATAGCCAGCGAAGCACAAGATTTAGAGTTTGTGCGGGTGGACGCAGAAATATTTGCCAATTGCCCTGATGACTCTATAGATTATGCCGTAATGGAAAAGACCGATGCCGCTGCCGTAGTTCCCCTGGATGCCGGCTGGAGCGATGTGGGCAGCTGGACGTCCTTATGGGAAACAGCAACCAATAAAGATGAAAACAATAATGTCATCATTGGTGATGCCATATTGGATGGGGTAAGCAATAGCTATATTAACTCGGAACAGCGTTTGATTTCAGTTGTTGGTCTGGACGATGTGGTCGTGGTAGAAACCAAAGATGCGGTGTTAGTTGCCCACAAAAATAAAGTACAAAACATTAAAAATGTGGTAAATCGCTTAAAAGCTGAAAAACGCCCGGAATTCGAATTTCACCGAGAGGTATTTAGACCCTGGGGCAGCTATGACTCGATTGATAACGGTGCGCGTTTCCAAGTTAAACGTATTACGGTTAAACCCGGCGAAAAATTATCTGTACAGATGCATCACCATCGCGCCGAACATTGGATAGTTGTAGCCGGCACCGCCAAGGTTACCAATGGCGACCAGACCTTATTGCTGTGTGAGAATCAGTCTACTTATATTCCGATTGGTGTGATCCATGCCCTTGAAAACCCGGGAAAAATTCCCCTTGAGTTAATTGAGGTCCAATCGGGCACCTACTTAGGTGAAGATGACATTGTGCGTTTCTCTGACCGTTATGGCCGTGTTAAAACCAAATAGCTTTTAGCCCTAAGGAAAATAATTAAATGAAGATCACCTGTTTTAAGGCCTACGACATTCGCGGCAAGCTAGTGGAGCAATTAGATGAAGCCGTTGCTTACCGTATCGGTCGTGCGTTTGCCGAACACTTCGGGGCCAAAACGGTGGTAGTAGGCGGTGACGTCCGTTTGACTTCAGCCCCGTTAAAACTGGCACTGACGGCGGGACTGATAGATGGCGGTAGCCAGGTCACGGATCTGGGCATGACGGGTACCGAAGAGATTTATTTTGCAACCAAACATCTTAAGGTGGACGGTGGCATCGAAGTTACAGCCAGCCACAACCCCATAGATTACAATGGCATGAAACTGGTTAAAGCTGACTCCAAGCCGGTTAGCGGCGATACCGGCCTGTTCGCCATTCGGGATCTGGCGGAAACTTACACTGGAGAACTGGTCAGTCAAAGGCTCGCTGCTTATACCCAAGCACCGGTGACAGACAATGAATTTATCCAGGGGCGTGCCAGTGTCAGTATCGATAAACTGCGCGCCAGTGGTTTGTATCAACAAACCAGCGTGATGCAAGCTTATGTCGAACACATGTTATCTTACGTAGATTATCAGCGTTTGACCCCCCTTAAATTGGTGGTCAATGCGGGTAACGGTGCGGCGGGCAAAGCCCTGGACGCCATCGAAAATGCCCTACATAAATACAATGTACCCATTGAGTTTATTAAAGTTCACCATCAGCCTGACGGCCATTTCCCCAATGGGATCCCCAATCCCTTATTGCCTGAAAGTCGCGCGGATACCGCTAATGCCGTACTTGAACATCAAGCCAATATGGGAATCGCCTGGGACGGGGACTTTGACCGCTGTTTTTTGTTTGACGAAAAAGGCCAGTTTGTCGAGGGCTATTATATAGTGGGTTTATTAGCCCAAGCATTTTTGGATAAAGATCCCGGGGCAAAAATTATCTTTGATCCCAGGGTGTATTGGAATACCCAGGATATAATTAAATCTGCAGGTGGCGTACCGATTAAAAGCAAAACCGGACACGCCTTTATCAAAGAGCGCATGCGCGCAGAAGATGCGGTTTATGGCGGGGAGATGAGTGCCCATCATTATTTTAGGGACTTTGCCTATTGTGATTCAGGCATGATCCCCTGGTTGCTGGTAGCTGAGTTGCTATGTGTACAAGGAAAACCCTTATCGCAAATGGTGTCCCAGCGTATTGCAGCCTTTCCCTCGTCCGGGGAAATCAATAGCACGCTAAAAGATGCGGATGCCGCAATAGAGGCCGTTCTTGCAGCTTATCAAGAGGGTGCAGAGTTGGTAGATTACACCGATGGTATTGGTGTGGAATTTAGTGATTGGCGCTTTAATTTACGCAAATCCAATACTGAACCCGTGGTGCGCCTCAATGTTGAATCCCGTGGCGACATTTCGTTGATGGAAGCTAAAACCAAAACGTTATTAGCCATACTTAAAAAGTATTAAAAACACGCTGCGAAACTTACCGTGTTTGTGGATTTCAAGTAAAAAAATAGCGCCCATAGGCGCTATTTTTGTATTCACAAAACGGATTATTTATCGATTTTGCTATATTTCCTTTGTGCTTCACCCGTATATAACTGGCGAGGACGGCCAATTTTTTGACCAGGCTGGCTAAGCATTTCGTGCCAATGTGATACCCAACCTACTGTTCTTGCCAAGGCAAAAATACAGGTAAACATATTGGTCGGAATACCTATAGCTTTTAACACTATACCGGAATAAAAATCGACATTCGGGAACAATTTTTTCTCGGCGAAATAAGGGTCGCTAAGGGCGATCCTCTCCAGTTCCATGGCCACGTTGAGCAAAGGATCGTCGATATTTAATTCATCCAATACTTCGTGACAGCTTTCACGCATAACCGTGGCTCTAGGATCGAAATTTTTATACACACGATGTCCAAAACCCATCAAGCGGAAGGGATCATCTTTATCTTTAGCTCGAGCAATGAACTCAGGGATACGGTCTACCGTACCGATTTCTTCCAGCATATTTAGACAGGCTTCATTAGCACCACCGTGAGCAGGTCCCCACAAAGAAGCGACACCGGCCGCTATACAGGCGTAGGGGTTAGCCCCTGATGAGCCGGCTAAGCGTACTGTTGAGGTTGACGCATTTTGTTCGTGATCCGCATGCAAGGTAAAAATGCGATCAACGGCACGTGCCACAACCGGACTAATTTTGTAATCTTCTGCGGGCACGGAAAACATCATATTCAGGAAGCTTTCTGCGTAGGTTAAATCGTTACGTGGGTAAACAAATGGCTGGCCAATGTTATATTTGTAACACATGGCAACCAGGGTCGGCATTTTTGCCACTAAACGATAGGCACTACGTAAACGCTGTTCCGGATCATGGATATTCAAATCGTCATGATAGAAAGAGGCCATGGCCCCAACCGTGCCACACAGCATTGCCATGGGATGTGCATCGCGTCTAAAACCTCGAAATAAGTTGTTTACCTGATCATGCACCAAGGTGTGGCGCGTGATGGTATCTTTAAAATCGAGATATTCTTCAGAAGTGGGGGTTTTATCATGTAATAACATGTAGCAGACTTCAATATAGTCTGCGTCCCTGGCTAATTCTTCAATAGAGTAGCCACGGTGCAACAATATGCCCTTTTCCCCATCAATGTAGGTGATGGCTGATTCACATGACGCGGTGGCCATGAAGCCCGGGTCGTAGGTGAAATAGCCATTGGCGCCCAAAGTCCTTATATCGATTACATCGTGCCCTGCAGTGCCAGTTAAAATTGGTAATTCAATTTCCTTGTCACCTGCTTGTAAAGTGGCTTTTTTGTCCGCCATGTATTGCTCTCCTCAGAAAGTTCTGTTTGCGATAAACCGAATTATGTGCTGATTATCGGGGGAATTTGCCGGTATTTGTACTTATATTGTCTGAATAAGTCAATTTAAAACCAGTTACACGCAAAAATTATTCACTTTAAATCAACCTGAAAATATGTCTTGTCTTGCTTTGAATATTTCTCTGTGAATGCAAGCCGTTAATATCGAACAATAATTGTATTTAGGGACATCGCTGGATATACTGCGGGTCGTCGTCTGACACTTGTAAACACGAACAATAATAGCCACATATTGTTTACAAGTTGGTAACAATTCAGTCGATGGAATACATGTTCTTTAAGCGATTGTTAGAGTGCAACACGCTAACAAACAATGACTAGACAACCTACGGGTATAACAGGCATCCAAACGTGAAAAAGCAGAGACCAGTTAATTTACAACTTAATACGATCAGTTTTCCTCCCGCAGCAATTACTTCTATCTTACATCGCGTAACAGGCGTGGCAATGTTTTTTGCGCTGCTGTTTGTGATCTGGGCATGGGCAGAATCTGTGTCCTCTCCTGAAGGTTTTGCCATGGTGCAGGACCAAATGTCAGGGATCCTAGGCAAGATAATCGCTATCGGTTCGATTTCAGCACTGACCTATCATATTCTCGGTGGCTTGCGTCACATGGTGATGGACATGGGTTATTGGGAAGAAATTGAATCAGGCAACAATAGTGCCAAAGCCATTATCATTCTGTGGATCATATTAACCGTCGTGGTAGGAGTTCTATTATGGTAACTAACCAAGCTAGTTTAAAACGTGATGGCGTGCAGGATTACGTCACCGTGCGCACAACCGCACTCATTATGACTGCTTTTTCTTTTTACCTGCTGTGGTACTTTCTAAGCACACCTGTGGTGACGTTTGAAAGTTGGCAGGGCTTGTTTTCTACTTTGGCTATGAAAGTTTTCACTTTTGCTGCTCTGGTTTCCGTGATGTTACATATCCGCATCGGTATGTGGCAAGTGTTGACTGATTATGTAAAAGCGTCAGGGCTACGTGCCTTAATACAGTTTGTTATCAATCTAGTGGCTTTCGTTTACGTAGCCGTGGGTTTGTTTGTTTTGTGGGGTCTATAAATGGGAATTCCAGTTCACGAGTTTGACGCAGTCGTCATCGGAGCAGGCGGCGCAGGTATGCGTGCGGCACTGCAAATTTCAGAATCGGGTAAATCCTGTGCCTTATTATCAAAAGTATTTCCAACCCGTTCACATACTGTTTCTGCCCAAGGCGGGATAACGGTTGCTCTGGGCAATTCCCATGAAGATAACTGGGAATGGCATATGTATGACACTGTTAAGGGGTCAGACTACATAGGTGACCAAGACGCCATTGAATACATGTGTAACACCGGTCCGGCGGCCATTATCGAAATGGAAAATATGGGTCTGCCATTTTCACGTTTTGAGAATGGTAAAATCTACCAACGTCCGTTTGGTGGACAATCCCAGAATTTCGGAGGCGAGCAAGGTGCACGCACCGCCGCAGCAGCAGACAGAACCGGCCATGCCTTGTTGCATTTGCTGTATCAGCAAAACGTCAAAAACAAAACCAAAGTATTTAGCGAATGGTATGCACTGGATTTGGTAAAAAACCAAGACGGTGATGTAGTGGGTACGACTGCCATTGATATCGAAAGTGGCGAAGTCGTTTTTTTCAAAGCCAAAGCAGTGGTGTTAGCCACCGGTGGCGCCGGGCGTATTTTTGCTTCTACTACTAATGCCCATATCAACACGGGTGATGGTGTAGGCATGGCTATACGTGCTGGTGTGCCCATGCAAGATATGGAAATGTGGCAATTCCACCCAACCGGCATTGCTGGCGCAGGCACCCTGGTAACTGAAGGTTGTCGTGGTGAAGGCGGTTACTTATTGAATAAAGATGGCGAGCGTTTTATGGAACGTTACGCACCTAATGCCAAAGACTTGGCTGGCCGGGATGTTGTTGCCCGCTCGATGATGACCGAAATTCGCGAGGGTCGCGGCTTTGATGGACCTTTGGGACCGCACTTGAAACTGAAACTTGATCACTTGGGTAAAGAAGTCCTGGAATCACGTTTACCCGGCATACTTGAGTTATCTCGTACTTTTGCCCACGTTGATCCCGTCAAAGATCCTATTCCGGTTATCCCTACTTGTCATTATATGATGGGCGGTATTCCCACTAACGTTGACGGTCAAGCATTAAGTATTGATCCTCAAGGTAATATTAAACCTATCCAGGGATTATTTGCTTGTGGTGAAATTGCCTGTGTCTCCGTGCACGGCGCTAACCGCCTGGGTGGTAACTCACTGCTTGATTTGGTGGTATTTGGCCGGGCGACCGGACTACATCTGGGCAAAGCTATCGATGGCATCGATAGTCGCGATCCGACTCAAGAAGACATAGATGCAGCGCTTAGCCGTTTTAATCGCTGGGAAAATTCTGAAGTGGGTAAAGGAGAAGATCCGGTGCAAATCAAGAAGGATTTGCAAAGTTGTATGCAACTGAACTTCTCGGTATTTCGCGAGGGTGAGTCGATGGCACAAGGTCTCAAAGAGCTCGGTGAAATCCGTGAACGCCTCAAAAATGCCCGTTTGGATGATAAAAGCAGCGATTTCAATACCATGCGAATTGAATGTTTAGAATTAGATAACCTTATGGAAACGGCATACAGTACCGCTGTGGCCGCTAATTTTCGTACCGAGAGTCGCGGTGCACATAGTCGTTTTGACTTCCCAGATCGGGACGATGAAAACTGGCTGTGTCATTCGGTTTACTTACCACAGGGCGATGTGATGCTCAAACGCGAAGTAAATATGTCACCAAAACTACGTGAAGCTTTTCCACCTAAAGCTAGAACTTACTAAGGGGAGTTAGACACATGCAATTGACTTTTTCTGTTTATCGTTACAACCCAGACGTAGACAATGCTCCACGTATGCAGGACTATAAACTTGAAGTAGAAGAAGGCCAGGATATGATGGTCCTTGATGCTTTGATAGCCTTAAAAGAACAAGATCCAACCTTGTCTTTCCGTCGTTCATGCCGTGAAGGCGTGTGTGGCTCTGACGGGGTGAATATGAATGGCAAAAATGGGTTAGCCTGTATCACGCCATTGTCGGCGCTGGGCAAAAAGAAACTCGTCATACGCCCATTACCTGGCTTGCCCGTGGTGCGTGATTTAGTTGTGGATCTTAGCCAGTTTTATACTCAGTACGAGAAAATTAAACCGTTTTTGATCAACGATGATAATCTCCCCCCCGCCCGGGAGTTTTTACAATCCCCCGAGGAACGTGAAAAGTTAGATGGTTTGTATGAGTGTATTTTATGCGCCTGCTGCTCTTCCTCTTGTCCGTCTTTCTGGTGGAATCCAGATAAGTTCATAGGACCAGCAGGATTGTTAAATGCGTACCGTTTTCTGGCGGACAGCCGCGATACCGCTACTGAAGCTCGTTTGAGTGAATTGGATGACGCCTTTAGTGTTTTTCGTTGTCATGGGATCATGAACTGCGTCAGCGTATGTCCCAAAGGTCTCAATCCGACGAAGGCAATTGGTAAGATAAAGTCTTTGCTGTTACAACGGGCTGTTTAGTTTTAAATTCTGTAAGTTAATTATGCAGAATGGTATTGTCTAAATAGCCATCCCAAACGGGTGGCTATTTTTTTAGTTAATAACTAAAAAAAATTAAGGTTGGCATCTGCAAACCGGTAAAGGTCGTGTGCATCAGCACATATAATTGTGAGTCTTAATCCAAATCAAGGGACAACAATGCAACAAAGCGTGATGAAAGCATGGTGGGACTCTTCTCACATGGCTGGTGGCAACGCTGCTTATGTCGAAGAATTATACGAAGCATATCTAGAAGACGCTAAAAGTGTATCTGACGAGTGGCGTGCTATTTTCGATCAATTACCTAAAGTAGACGGCGTGGAGCTTGAGTCAAATCATAGTGAAATACGCAGTCAATTTAGAGAATTAGCCGCATTAGGTCCGATGGCGCGAACGGGAAGCAAAGATACGGGCACAGTAAGTTCAGGAGACGAGAAACAAGTCAAAGTCTTGCAACTGATTAATGCTTACCGATTTCGGGGGCACCAACATGCGAATCTGGATCCGTTGGAGTTGTGGAAACAACCTCGGGTAAGAGATTTAGAGTTATCGCATCACTCCTTAAGCGAACAAGATTTCGATTCAGTGTTCAATGTCGGCTCCTATGCTATCGGGCAAGATAGTATGAAACTGGGTGACTTGTTCAAATCTTTAAATACTACCTATTGCGGTTCTATCGGCACTGAATATATGCATATCACCGACACAGAACAAAAGCGTTGGTTACAACAACGTATTGAGTCTGTGCAGGCCAAACCGAAAATTGAGCGAGATGACAAAGTCTCAATCTTAAAAGGTTTAATTGCCGCCGATGGTATGGAAAAATATCTGGGCGCGAAATTCCCCGGTGCCAAACGTTTCTCTCTCGAAGGTGGGGATGCATTGGTACCCATGCTCAAGGGCCTGATTAGTCATGCCGGCGTGTGCGGAACCAAAGAAGTCGTGGTAGGTATGGCCCACCGTGGTCGAATAAACGTATTGGTCAATGTTCTGGGCAAAAACCCCTCTGTATTATTCGATGAATTCTCGGGTAAACACGATGACAGTCTAGGCGCCGGTGACGTAAAATATCACGCGGGTTATTCCTCTGATTTTGCGACACCCGGCGGTAACCTGCACCTGGCGTTGGCGTTTAATCCATCACATTTAGAAATAGTTAACCCGGTTGTCATTGGTTCTGTGCGGGCGCGACTTGATCGCAGAAACTGTAGCGATGGCTCGCTGGTATTGCCTATTACTATTCATGGTGATTCGGCTATAGCCGGCCAGGGTGTGGTGCAAGAAACCTTCAATATGTCCCAGACGCGAGGCTTCAAAGTAGGCGGTACGGTACGCATAGTGATCAACAACCAAGTTGGTTTTACTACCTCTAATATCGAAGATGCCCGCTCTACTCAATATTGCACCGACATTGCAAAAATGGTGCAAGCACCTATATTCCATGTCAATTCAGACGATCCCGAAGCGGTGATGTTTGTGACCAAACTGGCCTTAGATTACCGCAACAAGTTTAAACGTGATGTGGTTATCGATCTGGTTTGTTACCGTCGTCATGGTCACAACGAAGCCGATGAGCCCAGCGCGACTCAGCCGTTAATGTACAAAAAAATTAAAAAACATCCGGTACCGCGTCAGATTTATGCGGATCAGTTGTTGGCTGAAGGTTCAATCGATGCCCACGAAATTGAAAAGTTGGTAACAGATTACCGCGCAGCCTTAGATCATGGAGCTTGTGTAGTCGAAGAGTGGCGGCCTATGACCGAACATTCGGTGGATTGGACCCCTTATTTGGGACACGATTGGGATGTGCCCTATGATAGTGATATCAGTGTGGACAAAATACGCCAATTGGGTCAGAAGTTATGCAGCTTTCCTGAAAGAGTTAAGCTGCAATCCCGGGTAGCCAAACTCTATCAAGACCGCACTGCCATGATGGAAGGGGAAAAACCCCTGGATTGGGGCATGGCCGAAAATCTTGCTTACGCCTCGATAGTCGATCGTGGCTTGGATATCCGCATGACGGGGCAAGACTCTGGACGGGGAACCTTTTTCCACCGTCATGCTGTGCTTCACAGCCAAACAGACGGAGAAGCCTATATGCCCCTGGCGCATTTGCACGAAGAGCAAGGCACCATGGAAATATACGACTCAGTGTTATCGGAAGCCGCCGTATTGGCCTTCGAATTTGGTTATGCCACCGCAGAGCCTGGTACGTTAACGATATGGGAAGCCCAGTTTGGCGATTTTGCTAACGGTGCCCAGGTAGTGATTGATCAGTTTTTAAGTTCAGGTGAAGCCAAGTGGGGCCGTTTGTGTGGACTGACCATGTTGTTACCTCATGGTTACGAAGGACAGGGGCCAGAACATAGCTCGGCGCGTCTGGAACGTTTCCTACAGATGTGCGCCGATCACAACTGGCAAGTCTGTGTGCCTTCAACGCCGGCTCAAGTGTTTAACATGCTTCGTCGTCAGGCTATTCGCCCCATGCGCAAGCCGTTGATTGTTATGTCACCCAAGTCGTTGCTGCGTCATCCCCTAGCTGTGTCTAGTCTGGAAGAACTGGCGTTAGGCGTGTTTCACAATGTCATTGATGAAATCGACGACATCGACCCGGCCAAAGTAAAAAGGGTGGTGATGTGTTCCGGTAAAGTTTATTACGATTTACTTGATCAAAGACGCAAAAATGAGCAACAGGATGTGGCTATTGTGCGTATAGAACAGCTCTATCCGTTCCCCCACGCCGAAATTGCCCCAATAGTGAGCAAATTCGAGCATGTATCAGATTGGGTCTGGTGTCAGGAAGAGCCGCAAAACCAGGGTGCCTGGTATTGCAGCCAACATCACTTTTACTCGGCCATACCTCAGGGGGCGAAATTGACTTACACTGGCCGTAATGCGTCCGCATCACCAGCGGTAGGTTATATATCTGTTCACAACCAACAGCAAAAAGACTTGGTTGATGATGCATTAACAATTAAGTAAGGAACCAGTATGACAATAGAAATAAAAGTACCGGTATTGCCAGAATCAGTGGCTGATGCATCTATCGCCACTTGGCATGTAAAGGTTGGTGAGCAGGTAAGTCGCGATCAAAATTTGGTCGACATAGAAACCGACAAAGTCGTACTCGAAGTTGTGGCCCCAGCCGATGGTGTGCTTAGCGAGATCCTCGAGGCCCAAGGTGAAACTGTTCTTGGTGAGCAGGTTATCGCCAAATTTGAAGAAGGGGCAGGGGCGGCACAAGCCAAATCCCCTAGTCCAGCCCCAGCAGAACAAAAATCCAGTAATAATAAATCCAGTAATAAAGGTGAGTCAGTGGAGATAAAAGTACCGGTTTTGCCCGAATCAGTGGCAGATGCAACCATAGCAACTTGGCATGTTCAGCCTGGTGAGGCGATTTCTCGTGACCAGAATTTGGTTGATATCGAAACAGATAAAGTCGTTCTGGAAGTCGTTGCCCCAGCAGATGGTACCTTGAGCGAAATTCTCGCCCAAGAAGGCGAAACAGTAATGGGTGAGCAAGTTATCGCTAACTTCACTGCCGGTTCCGCGCCAGCCAAGTCAGAATCAACGACTTCAAGTACGGCCGCAGAGTCTGCCAGCACTGAAGAGAACGATGCTCTTAGTCCTTCTGTTCGTCGCCTATTGGCAGAAAAAGGCATTGATGCTTCGAATATCAAAGGGTCAGGCAAAGGCGGTAGAGTCACAAAAGAAGATGTGGAAAAATCCCTGAGCGCGCCCAGTCCGGCTAAAGCTCCAGCTCCTGAAAAATCTGCACCTAGCTTGGGCGGTGAACGCACAGAAAAACGGGTGCCGATGACCCGTCTGCGTAAAACCATCGCTACGCGCCTGTTAGAGGCTAAAAACTCTACGGCCATGTTGACTACCTTTAACGAAGTTAACATGAAACCCATCATGGACTTGCGCAAGCAATACCAGGAAAGTTTCGAGAAGCGCCACGGTATTCGTCTGGGTTTTATGTCTTTTTATGTTAAAGCCGTCACTGAAGCCTTGAAACGTTTCCCCGAAGTGAATGCCTCGATTGATGGGGACGACATCTGTTATCACAACTATTTCGATATCTCTATCGCAGTCTCCACTCCCCGGGGGTTAGTAACACCCATTTTGCGTGATTGCGATACTCTGGGCATGGCAGGTATTGAAGGCGGTATTAAAGAACTTGCCCTTAAGGGCCGAGATGGAAAACTGACCATGGCCGATATGCAAGGCGGTAATTTCACTATTACCAACGGCGGCGTATTTGGTTCGTTGTTGTCTACCCCTATCATTAACCTGCCACAAAGCGCCATCTTGGGTATGCATAAAATCCAGGATCGGCCTATGGCAGTCAATGGCAAAGTGGAAATTTTGCCAATGATGTATTTAGCACTTTCTTATGATCACAGAATAATAGACGGTAAAGAGTCGGTTAGCTTTCTGGTGACGATCAAAGAAATGTTAGAAGATCCTACCCGTCTGTTACTAGACGTTTAATCGGGTCAAGATAGGTAAATTATCTAATTTACCTATCGTCTCGCCGCTGTTGTACCTATAATATCGGCTACTAAAATCAAGTTGCTCAAGGCGGCTTTTTCCTTAAATAAAACGGATAGAAAACCATGAATTTGCATGAATATCAGGGTAAACAGTTATTCGCCGAATACGGTTTGCCTGTATCTGAAGGTTATGCTGCGGAAACTCCGCAGGCAGCAGTAGAAGCTGCAGATCGCATTGGCGGTACGCAATGGGTGGTTAAATGTCAGGTTCACGCTGGCGGCCGCGGTAAAGCGGGTGGTGTGAAACTGGTTAAAACCAAAGACGAGATTAAACAGTTTGCACAACACTGGTTGGGCAAAAACTTGGTGACTTACCAAACAGATGAGGCTGGTCAACCAGTTGGCAAGATTTTGGTCGAAAGCTGTACCGATATTGCCCAGGAACTGTATTTGGGCGCCGTTGTCGACCGAGCTTCTCGCCGTGTGGTATTCATGGCTTCCACTGAAGGTGGAGTGGAAATCGAGAAAGTAGCGGAAGAAACGCCAGAAAAAATTCTTAAGGCTGAAATTGATCCCCTGGTAGGTGCTCAACCTTATCAAGCACGTGAAATTGCTTTCAAACTGGGTCTTAAAGGCGTACAAATTAAACAATTCACCCAAATCTTCATGGGTTTGGCCAAGTTGTTTGAAGAGAAAGACGTCGCACTTATCGAAGTAAACCCGCTAGTAATTAAAACTGACGGCAACCTTCATTGCCTGGACGCAAAAATAACGATAGATAGCAACGCTATGTATCGCCAGGCTAAATTGCAAGACATGCACGATCCATCTCAAGAAGATGCCCGTGAAGCCCAAGCCGCTAAGTGGGAACTTAACTACGTTGCGCTTGATGGCAATATCGGTTGCATGGTTAACGGTGCAGGCCTGGCAATGGGCACGATGGATATCGTTAACTTGCACGGCGGTTCACCTGCAAACTTCCTGGACGTTGGCGGCGGTGCCACTAAAGAACGTGTTGCTGAAGCATTTAAAATTATCCTTTCTGATTCCAATGTTAAAGCCGTTTTGGTCAACATCTTTGGCGGTATCGTTCGTTGTGACATGATCGCAGAAGGTATTATTGGCGCGGTTAAAGAAGTCGGCGTTACTATTCCAGTGGTTGTACGTTTAGAAGGTACTAATGCTGAGCTGGGTCGTG
Organism: Paraglaciecola sp. IT1134; assembly: GCF_058068185.1. Classification (NCBI taxonomy): domain Bacteria; kingdom Pseudomonadati; phylum Pseudomonadota; class Gammaproteobacteria; order Alteromonadales; family Alteromonadaceae; genus Paraglaciecola; species Paraglaciecola sp. IT1134. The sequence continues at coordinate 2,264,339 of NZ_CM176486.1, forward strand.
ACGTTCTTGCGAACTCAGGCCTGGACATCATCGCTGCTTCTAGTTTAACGGATGCTGCAAAACAAGTTGTTAAAGCTGCCGGAGGTGCTGCATGAGCGTACTAATCGATAAAAACACCAAGGTAATCTGTCAAGGTTTCACTGGTGGACAAGGTACTTTCCATTCTGAACAAGCCATTGAATATGGTACGCAAATGGTTGGGGGGGTGACGCCTGGTAAAGGCGGCACCACTCACCTTGGTTTGCCTGTGTTTAACACAGTGCGTGAAGCGGTAGAACAAACCGGCGCAACAGCGACTGTTATCTATGTGCCAGCGCCTTTTTGTAAAGATTCTATTATTGAAGCTGCGGATGCGGGTATCGAGTTGATCGTTTGTATCACCGAAGGTATTCCAACCATGGACATGTTGTACGTTAAAGAATACGTAAACGGTAAAGGCGTACGGATGATCGGGCCAAACTGCCCAGGCGTTATCACTCCGGGCGAATGTAAAATCGGTATTATGCCGGGCCATATTCACAAGCCAGGTAAAGTCGGTATCGTTTCACGTTCAGGTACCTTGACGTATGAAGCCGTTAAACAAACCACAGACGAAGGTTTTGGTCAATCTACCTGTGTGGGTATCGGTGGCGACCCTATCCCGGGTTCAAACTTCATCGATATTCTGCAGATGTTCCAGGACGATCCTAAAACTGAAGCTATCGTGATGATTGGTGAAATCGGTGGAACGGCTGAAGAAGAAGCGGCGGCGTACATTAAAGCTAACATCACTAAACCTGTGGTTTCTTACATTGCTGGTGTAACCGCACCTGCTGGCAAACGTATGGGGCACGCTGGAGCAATCATCTCTGGCGGTAAAGGTACCGCTGACGACAAATTTAAAGCGCTGGAAGATGCAGGTGTTAAAACCGTGCGCTCTCTTGCGGAAATTGGTCAAGGCCTGCGGGAAATTACCGGTTGGTAAGCTCCCGTTAGTTAGCTAAAAAACCCGCTTTTGTAGCGGGTTTTTTATTATTTAACCTAAAAGTTTTGCCAACCACTGATGAACTTGATGGCTGACTTTATCAGTGTACGGGCCCAAAATACCTTTAGCTGCATGGGGGAGATGTGCACCGGGATCGGTGTCTTTATCAAACACGTAATGTTCTAACATACTTCGCCAGGCTTGTTGCTGTTCATAGGGCTGGCTTTTCAAGGCTTGAATGGCATGGATAAGCATAGGAAAGGGCAGTGCGGTGGATACCTGGTTGCCGCTCCACCAATAATTGATCAACACATTTAAATCGCTCAGCGATTCAACATGATGCCACCAGGGAGAGGGTATATAGATGGCATCGCCTGGTTCAAGCTCAACGGAGCGCCCCTGTTTGTAGGCTTGCGCATATTTCGGATGTTTGCTTAAATCTGGAGCGCGCAGGTTAACCAGGCTGATGGGCTGACCAGCCGGAGTAAATTCTAAGGGGCCAACATATAGGTTTTTTACCTGTTCGGGTGGGAACAAGGTAAAGCGGCGCTTTCCACCGGCTACCACGGCTATATTGTGCGCCTCATCAAAATGGGCGGCCACGGTAACGCTATTCCCGATCCAGATAAAAGGGTGACTTTGGGGTAACAACGGGTTACTCAGCTGTGATCCAAGTGCGGGTAAGTAATCTTTTATACGGACACTCTGCAGACAAAATCGGTCAGTAGTGCCGCCACGTGTGAAGCGCTGCATTTGCTCGAGGCTTTGAGTAATGGTGGCCTGGGCGACTTTGAAGTTCATACCAGTAAGTGCTGAATTATAAAACATGCGCCCTTGGGTTTCACTGGGCAAGTTCACTAGTTGAAGCGGTTTTTGGCTATCGAAGCCTAGTAAGTACTGACATAATGCGCTATCTGAGCTTTGTGCATTTTGCACTATCGGCCACTTCGCCCCAAAGCCTCTTAATACCGCCGGTTGGTAAATGTCGGTGATTTTTTGCGCGAAGTTGGTCTGGTTAACATCCCGCACTTCTCTTGGTGCTGGCATGTTTTCCAAACAACCCCAATCAGTATCATCTTGGTTATTCATTTTTAGTATTCTATTTTCCGTCGAATTGGCAGGCTACCACAGCTGGCCCGGCACTTACATTGGCACCCTTATTCCAATCTGAAAGGATATGCACGTTGCTTATGCATTCATCCATGAAACCGTATGTTTATTCGCTATACTCATTCGCCATGCAATTTCAATGATTTTACGTATATTCAGTTAGTCTCTATTAGCGCTACTAATTTTTGGCCCACTACATAACTCAGCTTAACTCTGCCAAATGTTAGCTATACTAGGTAGGTTATACGGATCCCATATTTTCCGGGGGACTGATTAATTGTTTTTTGCGGTAAATTAAATGGTCGTTTTAAAGTTTTAGATTTGTCTTAATATTGTTTGCACGCCATAGTTTTTTGATGATTTTTTTGACCTTGCCAGCGTATCAACTGTTAATTAAAGGTTGGTTATTTTTACTGAATACGTATGCAAAGCATTGAGGCACAACTCACCCAGGCTGTACTATCCGTTCAAGTAAACAAAGCTATAACAATTGACTACAAGTTATTAACTAAGAGTCAAGTTTTACCTTATCGCCATCTGAACAGGACACACACATGAAAAATTTTAAACCCAATTTAATTAAGGTCGCGCTGATCTCAAGCGGTTTTGCATTCGGTCTTTCGCCTGTTGCTTTTGCCCAGGAAGCCACTGCTGACACAGCCGGTGAAGATACTGAAATCATTCAAGTTACGGGTATCCGTGGCTCACTGGTGCGAGCGCAGGCCATTAAAATGGAAAGTTCATCAATCGTTGAGGCCTTGTCGGCAGAAGATATTGGTAAATTGCCCGATACCAGTGTAGCTGAATCTCTTGCCCGCCTACCAGGCTTAGCCGGTGAACGTCGAAACGGTCGTACCAGTGGTTTGTCGGTTCGTGGTTTTAATGAAAATTATGTGGGTACTTCTTTAAATGGCCGTGAGTTGCTGGGTATGGGAGATAACCGTGGGGTAGAATTCGATTTATATCCCACGGAAATTATTTCCAATATTTTGGTATACAAAACACCGGAAGCTGGCTTATTAACCCAAGGCGTGGGTGGCACAATTGACCTGCAAACGGTAAAACCTCTGGGAATGGAACGCAATATTACGGTTAACGCCACCCTAGAACAGAACGAAAAGGAATCCGGTAATCCTGATTATGACAACGATGGTCACCGTTTTTCCTTAAACTACGTTGATTCCTTTGCCGACGACACCCTGGGTGTCGCGTTGACTATTGCTTCTATGGAAACTCCTCGACAGGAAGAGCAGTTCCGTGGCTGGGGATACGCAACGGTTAATACCACCCCGATCGGAGAAGAGGGGCATAATCCACGTCGAGAAAACGACCCAGTTGATGTTCCACCAGGTACAGTCGTTTTAGGCGGACATGATTCATTCACTCGTTCAGCATTGTTGGAGCGTGACTCAATCGCTGCCGTTATTCAGTGGGCTCCAACCGATAAATTAATGATCCAACTTGATGCACTTTATATCGATTTTGAAGAAAACGACGTTAAACGTGGCTTGGAAGAAGGTGGGGCTGAATGGGGAGTAGGTGGCAACTATGACATTACCGGTGTTGAAAATGGTTTGGTTACTTCCGGAAATTATGATGGTTTCTACTCAGTTATTCGTAACGACGGTAAGTCTCAAAAGTCGGATTTGACTACCATTGGCTTAAACATTGAATATCAATTGAGTGATGACTGGGCTGTCGAGTTGGACTTCTCAACAGGTAAGGTTGAGAAAAAGATAACCGATATTGAAAGTTACTCAGGGGTAGGTCGCGCTGGAATTGACGGCCGCCCGCTTACGGCTCGCTCATGGGAAATGACTTCAACTGGAGCTGTTTTTAGTGATCACCCCACTATTGCGCCCTTAGATTTAACCGATCCGAGTTTGATTACATTGGCTGGTCCACAAGGCTGGGGCGGCGCATTAGCACCGCTTCCTACTTTTCAGGATACGGGTACAGGTTTTGGTCCCAGTACTGCTCAAGATGGCTTCATTAACGATGCGGATTTTGAGGAAGATTTAGACAGTCTTCGTTTACAAGCACAGGGCTTTGTTGAGTGGGGTATCTTTACTGGCTTTGAAGCAGGTATAGCTTATTCTGACCGTTCAAAAACGAAAATTAATACCGGTGTGTTTTTGACCGCTCCCACTTGGCCAGGTGAAGGCCCTATTCCAGATGTGCTGGGTGTAGCTGATCTTAGTTTTATTGGCATAAACGGTGTGCTTGCCTATGACAGTTTGGGTCTTTACAACAGCGGCTATTACATTGAATCTGATGCTCAGCTTCTGGATAATGCCAGGTTGGGTGATACCTATACAGTTGATGAGGAACTCATCACTGTCTATGCGAAGTTGGATATAAACACTGAAATAGGTGACGTTTTTGTTCGCGGTAATATTGGCTTGCAAATAGTTGATACGGATCAAAGCGCGACGGGATTTAGCGGTATAACGGGCGCAGATGGATTTACCCAGGAAATACCGGTTTCTGGTGGCGATAGTTATACAGACGTGTTACCTAGCGTGAATTTGAGTTTTGAAATTGCTGACGGTCAGTTTATTAAAACCGCTGCATCGAAAGTGCTTAGTCGTCCACGCATGGATGATATGAAACCCAATAATCAAGTTGCTTTTGCATTTAATGACTCAAATATTTTGGAGCCAGAAGATGTTAGTAACACAGCCTGGTCTGGTTCATCGGGTAATCCGTTGCTAAAACCACTGGAAGCTAATCAGTTTGATTTAGCCTATGAAAATTACTTTGCGGACGATGGCTTTTTCGCTGTTAGCTTTTTCTATAAAGATTTGAAAAACTGGCACCGTAATTCAGCAGTTGTGACCGATTTCTCGGAGTTCTATATTCCTGAGTTCCATCTTTCTTCGGGAGAGCATGACATTAATGATGATGGTGTTGAAGATGGGCCTTTGCCACCTGCACTTTTCACCGGTGTGGTAACAGGCCGAGAAGATGGTTTGCAGGGCTTCGTAAGAGGTTGGGAATTTCAGGGCAGTGTTCCACTTAATATTATTCATGATTCATTAGATGGATTTGGTGTTTTCGCCAGTGCCACCTTCCTTGATGGCCAGCTAGATGACGGAGGTCGTGTTCCTGGTCTATCAGAAGAGATATACAGTATTACTGCCTATTATGAAAAAGCTGGTTTTGAGTTCCGTATATCAGGTACAAAGCGCGATGCGTTCCTGTCAGAAACCCGTGGTCTAAGTTTAGCGCTTGTTAATGCCACAGATCAGGGTGCTGAGCTTATAGATGCACAAATTGGCTATAACTTTGATGAGTCCGGTATTGAATCACTCAAAGGTCTAAGTATTTCGCTACAAGCTCAAAACTTGACTGATGAAGATACCGTGCAAACTGGCAACGATATCGATCCGCGGCAAATCACTCAGTACCAATCATTTGGTGCTAACTACTTGTTGAGTATGAACTACACGTTTTAAGTGTGGCAGCAAATGGCAGAGAAATTCTGCCATTTAATCAAGGATCTGTTGCTCAGGTCTTTTAATTTAAAACCCCATCTGTTTATATAGTTGGGGTTTTTCTATTTATACAGTGATGAAATGAATCAAGCTATAAAAAAGGTCGTAGTAGTAGGCGGCGGTACCGCAGGCTGGATATCGGCAGCCTTATTGAAAAAAGTCATCGGTTCATCTATTGAGGTGGAATTAGTCGAATCTGAAGCGATTGGCACGGTTGGGGTCGGAGAGGCAACGATACCACCGATTAGGTTGATGAATAATGTGCTGGGCATTAACGAGGCTGAATTTCTGCGGGAAACCAAAGCCACCATTAAATTGGGTATTGAGTTCGAAAACTGGCGAGTGAAAGGAGAACGCTATTTTCATTCGTTCGGTGCAGCAGGCAAGAGTATGGCATTTTGCCAATTTCATCATTTTTGGAAACGTGCACAGACGTTAGGTGATACTACTAGTCTGTGGGAATACGATTTAAATTATCTGTGTGCCCGGGAAGGCAAATTTGCCCAAATTAACAGTAAAGATCCCATTTTAGAATTACCTTATGCCTACCATTTTGACGCCTCACTCTATGCCAAGTTTCTACGTAAATTCTGTGAAAAAATGGGTGTTAAGCGCAGCGAAGGAATAATTGAACACGTAGCCTTGGATAGTGAGTCTGGTTTTGTGAAATCATTAACTTTAAAAGACGGGACTTTAATAACGGGTGATTTATTTATCGACTGTTCTGGCTTTAAAGGGCTGCTGATACAGGAGAAATTAAATACAGGATATGATGATTGGAGCCACTGGTTACCTTGTGATCGAGCAATAGCCGTTCCTTCAGAACGTTTTGAGAAAACCCGCCCCTATACCCGCTCCATTGCGCACTGTGCAGGTTGGCAGTGGAGAATTCCCTTACAACATCGTAACGGCAATGGTTTGGTTTATAGCAGCGCCCACTATGGTGAAGAACAAGCCGCTAGCATTCTTTTGTCAAATCTTGAAACCAAGGTGCTTGGCGATCCCAATTTTATTAAGTTCAAAACCGGTCGGCGGCGTAAACAATGGAATAGAAACGTTGTGGCGGTAGGTTTATCAAGTGGGTTTTTGGAACCTCTTGAGTCCACCAGTATTCATCTTATTCAATCGGCCATCGTGCGCCTTATTCATTTATTTCCGCACAACGGTATCAAACAAACTGACGTAGAAGAATACAACGCTCAATCGAAACTGGAATTTGAACAAATCCGTGATTTTTTGATATTGCACTATCACGTCAACGAACGCAGCGATAGTCACTTTTGGCGTGACATGCGTAACATGGAAATTCCCCATAGCTTGGCACATAAGATTGCGCTATTTCGCGAAAGTGGCCGATTATTTAGGCAGCAAAATGATTTGTTCTTGGAAAGCTCTTGGTTGCAAGTGATGATGGGTCAAGGGATCATGCCCAAAGATTATCATCCAATAGCCAACAATATTAGTGAGCAACGACTATTTGAAATGTTAAAAAATATAAAAAACATTAAACATGAACCCTTAGGCACACTACCTAGTCATGATGATTTTTTGCAGCAATTCTGTAGGCTGTAATATGTCACAAACATTCAGAATTACTATTTTGGGGGGCGGCACGGCTGGCTGGATGGCAGCCAATTTGTTTGCCCATAAATGGGCTGATAAAAATGTAGCCATTACCCTGGTGGAATCGCCGGATATTGGCATAGTGGGGGTGGGCGAGGGCTCTACACCTACCTTAAAGCGCTTCTTTGAGATGCTCAACATTCAAGACAATGATTGGATGCCCAGCTGCAATGCAACCTATAAAGTCAATATAGCCTTCGCTGGATGGAGCCCCGCATCCGGCATTGAGCGTTACAGCCATCCTTTTATCTCCCAGTTAGATACGTTTACGCAACGGGCCTTTATGGTCAATGGGCGTACCCGTCGCTTGGGGTTAGATACACACACCGTAGCAGAAGATTTTTTGTTAAACGGTTTGTTAGCCAAACACAATAAAGGCCCTATTGCGCCTGAACACTTCCCCTTTCGAATAGAATACGGCTACCACTTTGATTCACACTTACTCGGTGAGTTTTTAAAGCAGCATGCGCTGTCTTTGGGGGTGGAACACGTACAAGCCAAGGTAGATTCAGTTAACCGCCATCCTAATGGGGACCTCGCCGAGTTGTGTTGCAGCGATGGGCGCGCTATCAGTGGTGATTTTTTTGTGGATTGCAGCGGTTTTGCCAGCGTATTGATGCAAAAAAACCTTGGGGTTAAGTTCAGGTCATACAAAGATAACCTATTCAACGATTCAGCCGTGGTTATGCCCACCCCGATCGGAGCCACAATCCCGGTCGAAACAACTTCAATCGCCTTATCTGCTGGCTGGTGCTGGAAAATTCCTCTGACCAATCGCTTTGGCAACGGCTATGTGTATAGCGCCGATTTTATTACGCCAGAGCAGGCCGAGCGCGAGCTTAAGGCGCACCTTGGTGTCGCTGGATCAGATTGGGCATGTCGGCATTTATCAATGAAAGTCGGCACACTGGAAAGGCAATGGCAAAATAATTGCCTGGCAATCGGTTTATCCGCTGGATTTATTGAGCCACTTGAGGCTACGGCTTTACATTTAACCCAGATTGCCATCGAGCTGTTTATCCTTAAGTTTGAAGAAGGCGAGTTTAGTGCCCGGCATCGTGAGCAGTTTAACCAGAAAATGAATGAACGAGCAGAGCGCACCCGTGATTATATAGTGGCCCATTATAAATTAAACACCCGCAATGACAGCGAATATTGGCGCGCCAATCGTGACAATAATCACCTGTCGAACTCGTTAAAACACATACTCGATGTTTGGTATAGACAAGGGGATATTGAGGCAGAAATTAACCGTCAGAATTTGCAAACCCATTTTGATGCGCTGTCGTGGAATTGCCTGTTGACAGGCTATGGTGCGTTTCCGCCACTTGCCGCCAATCAGCCAGGTAAAGGCGATTTGTACCAAGAACAACAGGTGGATAAATTTGTTAAAGGCTGTGGGTTAAATTTTAGCTCACACAGCGAAAACCTGGCAGCATTGAATATAGTAAGCAAATAGCACTTTACAGCAAACATACTATGAAAACGGGCTCCATAATATGTATGTGGAGCCCGTTATTTCTAAACTAAAAATTACTGCTTATTGGAAAACGTCTTCCGCCAAGTCTATTACGCCTGCCTCTGTAGCTGATGAAGTGACAGAGCGATTGGTACCTGATTCCCAGACCACATTGCCTACATCGTCTTTGAGAATATATTTGTACTCAAAGGTAGTGTCTCTTGGCACACTCACGGGTAAGAACCACTTCCAGTACTGACTTGGATCGGGGTTGTGGAAGGCGTCCACTGCGTCGGCCGGCGCCCAACTACCCAATTCAGGAATACTGCCCACTACGTACACGTTTTGGCCCGGGGAGGTATAGGCCTCTACATGGAAAATTAGCTGATTCTGATCATCTGACAACACATCGAAGGTAAAGTTATTACTGGTAACCACGCCTCTTTTCACCGTGACTATTTGTTCACCAGCGGCAACCACAGGTACGGTAACGCGGATACTGTCATAATCATTCGCGACAATGCTTCCTTGTACCGCGCCAAAATACACTTGTACTGAGCCATCTAAACCTGTGCCAGCAATCGTCACTTCATTACCCGTGCGGCCTGCAACCGATTGCATATCACCTATATGGGGATCACTGCCAAGGTTTGGATCATGACTCCAGACATTCACTTCCTGCGGACTAAGGGTAAATCCCGCAATTTTAGATCCGCCGGATGAAATCACGCTGGCGGTTGTGCCACTCAATTCTCCTGTGAGTACATCAGGGTAAGTGCCTACTGGCATACTGGTGGCTAGGTTGGGTACGCTGTAAGTGTTATAGGGGCTGCGATTAATCGCCACGATAACCTCTTTATCAAAAAACTTGCGCGACATCACCAGCACATCTGCGGTTGAATATAAAATACTGGTCAAGCCATAAGCCAAGGCATCATTTTGCTGTCTCAGGGCCGATAGTTTTTGAATGATGCGGTAGGCGCGGGTGGTTTGATTAAAGCTGCTGGATGTATCCATGAAGATGCGGCCGTCGTTACCGTCGGTACCAAATCCTTCAACATACTGCTCACTGCCGTAATATACATTGGGAATGCCTCTAGAGACCAGTGTTGTGGCTAACGCGAGCTCCAAGCTGCGGCCATCACCGTTATTTTTCAGAAAACGCTTCACGTCATGGTTATCAAAAAAGGTCACTGTCTGGTTGGCATAATTGTATTCGGTGTCAGTGTATTGATAAAAGTTGGCTAGGGCATTCATATCTTCAGAGCCGTTGTCGAGCACGTTGGCTATGGTCCGGTAAAATTCGAAGTCCAAATTATTAATCGTGGTGCGAGTTGGAAAGGATGCATACTCCGCAAACTTGGGATCCGGCTTACCGATAAAAAACTCACCAAAATGGGTCACTGCCCCACCTGGCGCGGAATCGATGGCATCGCGGAAACCTTTCGCAAATGCTGGATTCATATGTAAAGTGGCATCGTGACGATAGCCATCAATGCCCTTGGCTTTCCAAAATGTCGCGGCTTGTTCAAGATGTGCAACCACCGCGGGCAACTCATGGGTAAAATCGGCTAAAGACCCCAGGTCTTTGTAGCGAAATCCAAAGCGACTGCTGTCACTGCCCCGATCGCCGATCAGGTGAAACCAGCCGGGATTAACACTACCGTTAGGATCCGCTATCAGGTTATCCACAGAACCGTCGTTATTGAAATCTACCGCATCGCCGCTGGCATTAAATACAAAATCACCATTAGCATCTCTATCGGGCTCATATAACCGGCCATTTTCTGGGGAATAACCGGTAGTCGGGTTTTGCCAACGACTGGTGTGATTAGAGACGAAGTCAACGACCACCTTGATACCTTGTGCATGCAAAGCATCGACCATATCGGTGAAATCTTGCATGTTGCCAAAGTGGGGGTTAGTGCGAAAATAATTACTCACATGATAACCGTGATAACTGGAATAAACGTCTGTGCCCCCACCCGGTTGTAGATCATTAATTGGTTCGTCCCGGTTTGCATAGGGCGCCGAAATCCATACCGCTGAGATCCCCATGTTCTTCAAATAAGTTACTTTGTTGGTGATCCCTTTAAAGTCGCCGCCTTGGTAGAGTTTCAGGTCGTTTCCGCTGCCATCAAAAATTTGTGATGGTGAGCCAGCAGGAATATTATTGCTCGGATCACCATCCGAAAACCTGTCGGTAATGATTTGATACACCACATCTTTGGCTGTTACTGGCCCAAGAGCAGTGCTGGCGGTAGTACCTAAAGACATCACAGCGCATGTGATTAACGATATAGTCTTCAAGGTGTATTGGTGTGAGATTAGTCTCATGTGTTCTCCAAATATATTAATAGAAAAATGAACGCCGTTGTTTCATCTTTAAGGGCTGGCTGCATGTATGGGTTTTACAACCTGTTAACCTTTCAGATCATCGAGTTTACATTAATTGCAGGGCGTGACTAAGGCCTGCATAGCTGAATACGTATGCATCTTTAGGACTACTTACACGCGGCTCAGGCCAACGCTGGCCCGGAGTGATTTTCTGCAATCGATAGCGCGGCGCCTTACCTGACGTTGTGGGCGAGAGAGCCTTGAGTTATGCATACGTATGCTGTTTTACTCACTCGCTGCGCACTGCTAAGGTATGGCATTATGTCGTTAGTCTTAGGGTTGAAAACTCAATCCGTGTCTTAGGTTGCACCTTCATGAATAAGTCAGCATCATCCTTTTTGTTTCGAAGTTTAGGGATTTCAATTGCCAGTATCCTGTATTGTCAAACTGCTTTTGGGGTTTGCGCAGCCGATACTGATGCCACCCCCAAGGGCCCAATAAAGCTTAATGCGCAAGGCGAGTTTGTCCCTCAATGGGCTAAAAAAGCCGTGTGGTACCAGATTTTCCCCGAGCGTTTTCGCGATGGTGATAGCAGTAATAATCCGACTCAAAAAGATCTGATTGGGGCCGATCCCGCAGAGCCCCCCAAGGAATGGCAAGTACACCCCTGGGGCAGTGATTGGTTCGAATTACAAGCCTATGAACAAGCCAATGGTGAGAAAGAGTTGTGGAAACACATGCTTAGGCGCCGCTATGGCGGCGACTTGCAAGGTATTATCGATAAACTCGATTACCTGCAAGACCTGGGGATTAATGCTGTGTATTTAAACCCTGTCTTTGATTCCCCTTCTTTACATAAATACGATGCGGCCAGTTATCATCATATTGATCCTAATTTTGGTCCCGATCCAGAGGGCGATCGTAAATTAATAGAAAATGAAAAGGCGGACGATCCATCAGCTTGGGTGTGGACAAAAGCGGATGAATTAGCATTAGAACTGATAAAAAAAGCCCATAAACGCGGGATCAGAGTAATCTTTGATGGGGTGTTTAATCATATGGGGATCAACAGTTTTGCCTTTGGGGATCTAAAAGAAAATCAACAAAACTCTCCTTACAAAGACTGGTTTACCGTGACGTCTTGGGAAGATGAGAAATCCGGCAGCAAGTTTGAGTATGAAGGTTGGTTTGGCGTGCCCTCGTTGCCCGAGTTTAAAGAAGACGAAAACGGCCTGGCTGTGGGCCCAAAAAATTATATTTTTGCCGCTACTCAGCGTTGGATGAACCCAAAAGGCCAGGGCGCGGATCAGGGTATCGATGGCTGGCGCCTGGATGTGGCATTTTGTGTGGCACACGGTTTTTGGAAAGATTGGCGTAAACACGTAAAATCGATTAATCCCGATGCGTATCTTACGGCGGAGATCGTCGATAAGCCCGACAAGGTGAAACCTTATATGCAAGGTGATGAATTTGATGGCGAAATGAATTATAACTTTGCTTTTGCCGCCAGTGAGTTTTTGTTTAATCCAGGCGATATGCGCATAACAGCCAGCGAGTTTGATAAAAAATTACGTGGGCTGCGCACCTTCTATCCAAAAGGGGTGGCCTATGTGACCCAAAACCTGTTTGGTAGTCATGATTCAAATCGGATCGGCTCGCATATAGTCAATCGCGGGATCGGCAATTTTGCCGATTGGGGCACCTATTTCAATCTGTCTCAGGCGGCTAGTAATCCAGACTATCAAGTACGTAAACCCAACGAGCAAGAGATCGGTCTACAAAAGCTGTTTGCCGTATTGCAAATGACCTATCTTGGCGCGCCGATGATTTACTATGGTGATGAAGTCGGCATGTGGGGCGGCAATGATCCCGACGACCGTAAACCCATGTTATGGCCAGATATCGACTACGATGATGAGGTTTACCTTCCGGACGGCAGCAAGCGCCAGCCAGACAAAGTCAGCATAAATATTGAATTAAAAGCTCATTATAAAAAGTTGATAAATATCCGCCACAGTAATCAGGCCTTAACCTTAGGCAGTTTCAAAACTTTGCTAACGGATGATAAAAATGATCTTTATGCTTACGAACGTGAATATCAGGGGCAACGTGTATGGGTACTTTTTAACAATAGCAGCAAGGCTCAAAAAGTAAGTTTGCCTAACCCTAAACATTATGTATTTAGTGATGCCTTAAGCGCCATCAACACGGATCAATTGCAAGATGCATTGAGCATAACATTAGCGCAAAAGACTGCTGCGGTGCTGGTTCAGCGGTAGGGTACTATTGATAGTGTTTTGTTTTAAGCTCAGGCCAGATTGAACCCATGCCTGGGCATAAATCACCATATTAAGACGTCAGATTAAGCCGTACGGATAATCACGTTCGGCTTTTATATGGGGTGACGCTAGCTCACTTGGCGTTGAACAGATGAGCCATACACGCGTTAATCAGCCGACATATTAAAACAATAGCCAAGTCATTTTTGAACATCGTCATAGTGTGACTATGCCCTAGACATGGGCAATTGAATAGGATTCTGATTATGTGTAGCGCTTTGGTTTATAAAGTTTATGTAATGAATCTGATAAAAAAAGTGCTTGCTATGGCATTGCCTATCGCTTGTCTTCTATTGTCATATACGGGTCATTGGACGCCTCTATTTAATGGTAAGAATTTAACGGGGTGGTAAACTTATGTCAGCTACCAGCTACCAGCTACCAGCCAAAAGCTAATAACTATCCCCCTGATTCCCCAGCTCCCTTCGGGAGCTGGGGACCGATCCTCACCAGGTATTTTTCTTCCAGGATGAATTGTTGCGCGTATCGGTCTGAATACTCTGTAAGAATTTGAAAATTTCCATTTGAAGAATTTCATTTGTAATGTGAGGTTAAATGGAGGGATAAAAAGTGGCGACCTAGGTTGGATGCGTCGTCATGAATTTCAGGTGTAAGAAGGAGACTGCGGTGATTATCAGAGTCTCGATGGGGTCAGTGTTAATGTGCATTGTAACGATGCCATGAAAGGGATTGCACGTTTTTTCGTTACGCTGCCGTCTTACCACTGTGCCAAAATGTCGCCGCCAAAGTCTTAAACCCCGGGAGCGATGAAAAACCATTCGGGCAGTGGGATATCATGGAAATTATCACTGACGGCAAAACCTTAATCCACAAGGTCAATGGCCATGAAGTGATAAGGGTATTTAATTCCACGCAGGTTACAGGGGCAAAGCACAACCCTTAAACAAAGGTAAAATTCAAATTCAGTCGTAAGGGTCGGAAGTGTTTTATCATAATATTCTAATTAAAACGTTGGATAAGCCAGCCGCGGAATATTAAATACGTCCTTTAAAACACATATATTCCTGTGTTTACACTAAAAAGGCCAGCATATTGCTGGCCTCGGTAGACTATTTTTTGCAAAAAAAACTAGTTATTTTGGCAGTTTGAATGTCCACACACTACCACCTTGGTTGAAATGCTTAATACGCTTGGCTACATCACCACCCCATAGCGGTACTGCGCCACCCCATCCTGACAATACAGATATGTATTGCTCGCCGCCCATCTCCCAGGTGATAGGGGAGCCGACGATGCCAGAGCCGGTATTAAATTTGTATTTAACTTCGCCTGTTTTTGCATCGAATGCTAATAAATAACCTTCTGGGTTGCCCATGAACACCAAATTACCCGCGGTGGCCAATACGCCGCCCCACAAAGGAGCGTAGTTTTCATAGCGCCACACTTCTTTGCCGGTTTTAGGATTAATCGCTTTTAGCACACCAATGTAGGCTTCGTTAATCGGTTTGATGGTAAAGCCTGCACCCAGGTAGGCGGCGCCTTTTTTGTAGGCGGTGGGCTCATTCCAAATGTCCATTTCCCATTCGTTTGATGGTACATAGAATAATTCTGTGTCTTGACTGTATGCCACGGGCATCCAGTTCTTCGCGCCTAGGAACGCTGGCGCGGATACCACTGAGGTTCCCTGGGTTCCTGTTTCTGAATCGCTTGGGTTGCCCGGGCGATTGCTGTCGTCATAAATAGGGCGGCCGTTTTTATCTAAGCCTGTCGCCCAGGTGATTTTATCAGCGAAAGGGAAGCCTCGAATGTATTCACCATTTTCACGGTTAAGTACGTAGAAGAAACCGTTTCTGTCAGCTGAGCCCGCTGCCTTGATGGTTTTGCCTTTTTCTTTATAGTCGAATGAAACGAGTTCGTTAACGCCGTCAAAGTCCCAGCCATCATGAGGTGTAGATTGAAAGTGCCAAACAATTTTGCCGGTATCTGGATTGATGCCTAAGCGAGAAGATGAAAAGAGGTTGTCACCGGGGCGTAGGTGGGAGTTCCATGGAGCAGGGTTACCCGTACCGAAAAATAACAAATCAACATCGGGATCGTAGGTTCCGCCTAACCAAGGGGCTGCGCCGCCAGTTTTCCATAAATCACCTGGCCAGGTTTGACCGGCTTTACCGCCAGAAATACCGTTCTCAATCTTTTTGCCGTCTTTCCAGATGTAACCCATGTGGCCTTCGACCGTGGGGCGTTCCCATACTATTTGGCCGTTTGTCGCATCATAGGCGCGGACTTTTCCAACTACGCCGAATTCACCACCGGCCACACCGGTAATGACTCTACCCCTGACAATAATTGGCGCGGCGGTAATCGAGTAGCCTGCTTTATAGTCTTCTACGGTTTTTTTCCAAACAACTTTGCCTGTGTCTTTGTTTAAGGCCACAAGTTTTGCGTCTAAGGTCGCGAAAATAACGAGATCATGGTACAAGGCAACACCGCGGTTTACCACGTCGCAGCAAGGCATGATGCCATCGGGCAGTCTTGCATCATACTGCCAAATTTCATCCCCAGTCATTGCATCGATGGCGTATACACGGGAATAGGAACCGGTGATATACATTACACCGTCTTTGATCATGGGTTGTGATTCTTGGCCACGCTGTTTTTCGCCACCTAGGGAGAATGCCCATACCGGACGAATGTCTTTTACCGTATCGGTGTTTATTTTTGCTAGTGGACTGTAGCGCTGTCCTCTAAGACCCATTCCATAGGAAACAACATCTTCTGTGGTGGCTTGGTCATTCAAAATATCTTTGTCGGTGACATTCGCATTGACCCCAGTGGACAGCGCAAGTGAGATCAGCACAGATAATGACAATACTTTTGTTATACTTTTATTGTTCATTGTTATTTCCTCATGAAATTTTAGTTTCTTAGCTATGTGTAAACCTGGCGTTTAACGCAGGTTAATTAAATTTCGCACCCTAATAACAAATGCTTTATTAGGCTATGAACATACTAATATTTGCTGTCAACTAGCTCTATAACACTGGGGTAGGATTTTCATTCATCATTTAGTATGAGACTTTTGTAGATAAATTCAGGGAGCGTAATAATCAGGCTTTTCATAAATAACCTGATACTGGTCAAATATGCTGGCCATTGTTCCAACGCTGATCATTTGCTCTACAATATCGCCAACTGCATAGGCCAATTGGCGATAATCGTTTTTGACCGCCATACCAATATCCCATTTTTGTTTGCCGATCATAGGGAAGCCATTTTGTGCTAAGTGATAGCGTTTTTTATCCAATTTCCCCCGGTAATAACTGATTTGACTGCGCATGCCCATGACCGCATCAACTTTGCTGTCTTGCATGGCCGATATGGCAAGGGGGATGGTGCTAAATTGTTTGCTTTTCTGCCGCATGCGACCGGCAAAGGCAGACATAAGATAGAATTGGGGAATAGAGTCGTTCTCAACACCTATGTCGTGATATTGAAAAATCGCCATGGTGGGGACTGATTTGATAGCCGTTGAATCAAATATAATCTGCCAAGATTCAACATGGTAAGGGGCAAACATATGCACATTCCCGTGTACCAATTCACCTATGTCGTCGCGCAACAAAGCATAAGCTTGATCGTAAGGCACCCTTAGCATGAGATCCGCTACGGTGCGCGTTAAATAATGGCCTTTCCAAATGTTATTACGTAAGTCATCTTCTACATTTTCATCTGCGGTCATCCATTTGAGCTTAAGGTTGACTCCTAGCTCGTCAGCAATATGACGGGCGACCTCTACATCAATGCCTTTGCTTTGCCCTTCTTGTTGGAATGAAAATGGTGGGAAATCCCGATATACCGCCACCACGATTTCATTTTTATCAATGATGTCGTCATAGCTCAGGGCACAGGCTACCTGGCTGACAATCAGCAAGTAACCTGACCAGCAAATATGGAAGAGGTGTTTATTGATCTTCACTGACTGACTCTAACCAAGTGCGGATTGACCATAGTGCTTCTTGATTGAGATATTCTGACATTTTAGGCATATAGACAGCACCATTACGCACCGCGCCATTTTTAACTCGGTAAACATACCATTCGTCACCATCGTAATCCGGGGCGAGTAAACGTAGATCAGGAGCGATACCGCCTGAAACACCACCTAAGCCGTGGCAGCGGGCACAGTTTTGGTTGTACGCCGATGACCCAACTCGCAGGATTTCTTCCCGGTCGTGGCCTTCGGTTTCACGGTAGGGGTTGGTGTCAGACCATTCTTCGCCTAGCTTTGGCAAAGTAGATGTGTCCATTGTTTGTGGGGTTACCGCACCATGTGCAAACAAACCGAATGAACAGGTCGTTATGGCTGCTATAAAAATACTGCGGCTTAATGTAAGTTTAATCATCACCGATCATCCTCTGTCTATGAAACTCGTTTGTAATTTAGTCAACGAGATCAGCTTACCGATGTCAGCGCCAAGTACACATTGCACTTTAGCTAGATAAGAACTCATCCTTTAGGATGATTTTTAGCGAACATTTCACGTAAAAATAGGTTTAGTTTAATAATATCAATGTGTTAAGTGTGAATGGTCTGAATTTCAAATTTTCTGATTCTTCTATATGCTGATCCCTAAGCAGTTTTAGGCCATTGATATTAGGATCCCAATGAAGAGACTCATAAACCCTAACTGGCGCAGTATTTTTGTTACTTTATTTTTTTATACTTTTTTTTTTAGTGTTTCTGAAATGAAGGCATCGGCCCAGCCGTTGCCACTTAAATATGATATTCACTATTTAAAATTGAGCCAGAAACCCAGAGCCACTTTTACCAATATCAATAAACTCCCCGAAGATAGTGGTTATCTCGGTGCTAAATTAGCTACTGATGATGCTAATTCCACGGGTAAATTCATCAGCCAATTATTTTCATTGCACTACTTCGAATTCAAACAAGCAAGCGCACTACTGGCTGAATTAAATGAACGCTACGTTGAGGGGCAAACTATTTTTCTCTTACAGGTGCCCAGTGATTTACTTATCGCGGCGAATATTTGGGCAAAAGACAAAGCCGTTTTGCTGTTTAATATAAGTGAATCCGCCGACGATTTGCGCTATCAGCAGTGTTTATCTTCGGTGTTACATACCATTCCTAGCTATGCCATGAAATCTGATGCGTTAGCCCAGTGGCTTGTTGCTCGGCGTTTACAAAAGGTACTGATGATCAGAGGCAAGTCAGATGAAGATAAGCAAGTAGCCAACTCGTTCAAACGTTCAGTCAAACGATTTGGGTTGAAGATTATTGATGAAAAAGTCTGGGATTTCTCCACTGACTTGCGCCGTTCTACCCAACAAGAAATCCCGCTATTTACGCAAACTTCATCCGAATATGACGTGGTTTACGTGGCTGATCCACACAAAGATTTTGCCGAGTTTTTACCCTTTAATACCTATTTACCCAGGCCAGTTATTGGTTCTGCTGGCTTAGAGGCACTCGCGTGGCATCGCGTCATTGAACAATGGGGCGCGGCTCAGCTGCAAAGTCGATTTACTCAGTTGGCATCTCGTGACATGAATGAGGTAGATTTTAGTGCCTATTTGGCGCTGCGCAGTGTTGCCCAAGCCGCTCAGCAGATTCAGTCGAGTCAAGCGGGGGCAATCATTGATTACATTCGCTCTGATAAATTCGAACTGGCTGCCTACAAAGGCCGCAAGCTGAGTTACCGACGGTGGAATGGGCAACTAAGAATGCCTATGGCGTTGGTACAGCCCAATGCGTTTGTTTCGCAGTCACCCCAAGAAGGCATGTTACATCCCCGCAATGAATTAGACACCATGGGGTACGACGCCCCCGAAATGAAGTGTCAGTAATGCAAGATAACGATTAGGTAAGGTGGCGTATGAATAAGCAAATAGTGTATGGGTTGGTCTTGCTCAGTGCATGGGCGTTTTGCGGGGCAGGGAATGCAACAGAGCTTGCCTATGTGACCAACGAAAAGGACAACACTGTGTCTGTTATTGATGTGGCCGAGCTCAAAGTGCTACGCCAGTTTGAAGTAGGACAACGTCCCAGAGGAATAGTGTTAAATCACGATGGCTCTATAGCGTACATTTGCGCCAGTGAGTCAGACCGTATTCAGATTGTGGATTTGACCACTGAGACGGTAATAGGGGATCTGCCTTCTGGGGAGGATCCTGAAACCATAGCATTGCATCCAGATGGAAAAACCATTTATACCTCCAATGAAGACGATGCACTGCTGACGGTGATCGATATCGCATCTCGCTCGGTGATTGCTCAGATCGATGTGGGCGTGGAGCCTGAGGGACTGGCAATCAGCCCTGACGGTAAGTTAGCGGTGGTTACCTCAGAAACCACTAATATGGTGCATTGGATTGACACGCAAACCTATCAAAACATTGATAACTCGTTAGTGGGCGCGCGCCCAAGATCGGCTAAATTCTCCCAAGATGGCAAGCTATTGTGGGTCAGTTCTGAAATTGGCGGCACGCTTAGCGTATTTGACGTTAAAACTCGAAAGGTAGTGCACGACTTCCGCTTTAAAATTGCTGGCGTACACCGCGACAAAGTGCAGCCGGTAGGCGTGGCGTTGAGTCAGGATGGCCAGTATGCATTTGTAGCCTTAGGCCCGGCTAATCACGTAGCCGTGATTGATATTGCCAGTATGAGCGTAGAGAAATATATATTGGTAGGCCGCCGGGTATGGCAGTTAGCGTTCAATCATGACCAAAGTATATTGTTGACAACAAACGGCGTCAGCGGGGATGTATCCATGATTGATGTGGCAAAACTGAAAGTTACACGGTCCATTAAGGTTGGTCGTTACCCTTGGGGCGTAGTCGTGCGTCAATCACCATGAGTGTTAAGAACGCTATGAGTATTAAACCGTCAGCGAAGGGCGAACATCCTATGAGTTGCCAAACACTATCCGTATCTAAAAATGATGAGGGCTCAACAGCATGAAGATCCAGAGTCCAGCGAGTATCACAGTAAAAAACGTGTCCTTTAGTTATGCTAAAACAGTGGCACTTGATTCGATTAACGTGCATGTGCAGTCAGGTATTAATCTCATGCTCGGGCCAAATGGTGCAGGTAAAAGTACCCTGTTTTCCTTGCTCACCGGCTTACTGACCGCCCGCAATGGTTCAATTGAAGTCACTGGACTCGATTTCAAAAAACATCGCTCAAATATCATGCAGAGCTTGGGGGTAGTGTTTCAGCAAAGTACCCTTGATCTGGATTTGAGCGTACAGCAAAACTTATTTTACTTCGCCTCGTTGCACGGTATCGCCCCAGCGAGAGCCCTGCAA
This sequence comes from Paraglaciecola sp. IT1134, assembly GCF_058068185.1. Taxonomy (NCBI): domain Bacteria; kingdom Pseudomonadati; phylum Pseudomonadota; class Gammaproteobacteria; order Alteromonadales; family Alteromonadaceae; genus Paraglaciecola; species Paraglaciecola sp. IT1134. The sequence goes on from NZ_CM176486.1 coordinate 2,284,958, forward strand.
AATATTGCTCCTATGCTTGCCCAGCTCGAATTGAGCGACAGATTACAACACAAGGTCAGAACCCTTAATGGGGGGCACCGCAGACGTGTAGAAATAGTCAGGGCGCTCATTCACCAACCCAATGTGTTACTACTTGATGAACCCACGGTTGGATTGGACATTGAGAGCCGGGCATTGATTATCAAGCATGTTAGAGCTTTGGGTGACAGTGATGGGCTTTGCGTACTATGGGCCACACACCTGATAGATGAAATAAGACACAGCGATCCGTTAATTGTGATCCATGCAGGCAAGATAAAAGCGCTAGGTGTAACCGAGCAACTATGTCAGAAAAATCACGTCGCTAACGTGAGCCAACTCTATCGTAAGTTAACAGGGAGCATGGAGGCGATATGAATTCATCAGCTTATCTGTACTGTTTTAACGGCATTGTGAAGCGTGAAATGTTACGTTTTTTACAGCAGCGTACACGCTTAATCAGTGTATTAGTTCGACCACTGCTGTGGCTGGTGGTGTTTGCTGCGGGTTTTCGCTCGGCCTTGGGGGTGTCTATCATGGAGCCCTACGGTACCTATATTACCTATCAAGAGTATATCACCCCTGGTTTAGGGGGCATGATCATCTTATTCAACTGCATGCAGAGTTCGTTGTCCATGGTGTATGACCGGGAAATGGGCAGCATGAAGGTGTTATTAATGAGTCCTATTCCTCGTTCATTTTTACTTTTTAGCAAGCTGGTTGCAGGGGCGATTTTATCGACCTTACAAGTGCTTATTTTTTTGTTTGTTACCCGCCTTGTTGGGGTAGAAATTGAACTGTGGGGCTACATCACCGCAATACCTGCGATATTCCTAATATCGTTTTTTTTAAGCGCATTAGGGTTGATGTTAGCCAACTTGATTACCCAATTAGAGAATTTTGCCGGGGTAATGAACTTTGTGATTTTTCCGATGTTTTTCTTATCCAGTGCCTTGTATCCCCTGTGGAAAATGCAAGAAGCCAGCCTGGTACTCTATTGGATATGCCAACTGAATCCCTTTACCCATAGTGTTGAATTACTGCGCTTTGCTCTATACGGACAAGTCAATATGCTGGCGTTATCTGTGGTGCTGCTAGCCTCTATTGTGTCATCGGTGATTGCCCTTGCCACTTTTCGCGGCCGGGGCTAACGAGGTAATACTCATGTGTAGTACTGAACGTAAAAATGGCGGCAAAATCTACGGCTATCTTTGGCAGGAAAACTCTCCTACTTTAGGCTGGTTTTTTTTGTGCGGTTATTTTTAACTACATGAGTTTATTGAAATTATTTTATCTCTGAGTCATTTTTAGAATAAGGATCTCTTAAATAATCGCTAGATTTCATTACACTGTTTGCAAACATAAGGCTGTGGTGATGATAATGAAATATTTAGTAGCGGTAGGTGTGTTGTTCAGTTTGGATGCACTCACAAATGAAGTAGCCAGCTTGGAAACCATTAATATCATCGGCCAGAATCCACTGTTCAGTGAACAATCTACCACCAGCATAATTGGCAGCATTCAATCTATCTCTGGGGAAGCACTCACAGAGAATAACGTTACCTCACTGTCGCAACACATGAAAAACCGCCTGTCGAGTGTGCATATCAATGATGTACAGAACAATCCGTTTCAGCCTGATGTGCAATACCGTGGTTTTACTGCCTCACCATTGTTAGGTTTGCCTCAAGGAATTTCTGTATATTTAAACGGTGTAAGGTTTAACGAGCCCTTCGGCGATACGGTTAACTGGGACCTCATTCCTTTGGCTGCACTAGATAATGTCGCGTTGTATTCTGGCTCGAACCCCAGTTTTGGGCAAAATACCTTGGGCGGTGCGCTGAATATGCGGGTTAAAAATGGCTTCGTGTACGATCAAAATGCAATGGACTTGCAATTGGCTAGTTTCGGTCAAAGACAACTCACCCTGCAAAGCGGCGGCAATCAGGATCGCTGGGGATATTATGTGGTGCTTAATCGTTTACACGAAAACGGTTGGCGTGACTTTTCCGCTAGTGATCTTAAACAGTTTTTATCTACCCTGACTTACCGCGGCGAAACTCATCATGTGGACATGTTGTTGTCGGCCAATGATAACGAATTAACCGGCAATGGCGCGGTTCCCGAGCAACTACAAACGATAGAGGGCAGCGCCGCAATTTATACCTACCCAGATAAAACAGAAAATGATTATCGCATGGTTGCGCTGAACACTCAGTCAATCCTGGGTAATGGCTTCAAATTACAGACTAACAGTTATTTTCGCCTTAACAATATTGATACCACTAATGGTGATGACAGCGATTTTGATGTATGTGAGTTTGATAGTGTCGTTACTCTGTGTGAAGAAGAGGATGATGAGCTTGAGAGGGTTGGTTTTGTGGGTTATTCCTCTGATACGTTTTTCAGTGAAATTTCAGATATCGATGCTGATTCAATCGATGGCACCTTGAATCAAAGCGCCACTCAAAACAAAAGTTACGGCTTAGCTATGCAGTTTTTGTACAACAAAAAGACAGCGCAGGTTGAACATGAATGGGTCTTAGGCGGCGGCATCGATCAGGCGGATATTGATTTTGTTAGTGATACCGAATTTGGCATCTTGCACAACAGCACCGCTGATGACGACCGTTCGGTTTCGGCAACGGGATTTTTCGACACTGGCTCGCAAGTCAGGTTGGGCGTGAAAACCTATAATCATTATCTTTACGGGGGATATTTTGCGCGCTTAGATGATCGCTGGTTGCTCAGTGTGTCGGGGCGTTATAACGCCAATAAAATATCCATGCATGATCGTATCGATGTGGGGGACGGCTCGCTAAATGGCGAGCACGACTTCAATCGATTTAACCCTGCAGTCGGCTTGCAATATATCCTAAGCCTGCGATGGACGGCATCGTTAAGTTACAGTGAGGCGTCCCGTATGCCCAGCCCAGCTGAGCTCAGTTGTGCAGATGAAGATGACCCCTGTAAATTACCAAATGGTTTTGTGGCGGATCCGCCTTTGAACAAAGTCGTCGCCAAAACCCTTGAGGCGTCTCTCGATTACCAGGCAAACGGCAACACTATCAGCGGTACGCTGTATCGGACCAAAAGCACCGATGATATTATCTTTCAGCAGGCGGGTGTTACCCAGTCTCAGGGCTATTTTATCAATGTTGATGAAACCAATCGCCAGGGCGCGGAACTGTCATTTTTACGCAGCAGCGAAAGCCTGACGTTTGGCGCAAGCTACAGTTACTTAGACGCTACGTTCGAGTCACCATTTGTATCTTTTAGCCCAAATAATCCGTTTGGTGGCGACCGTCAAGTCGAAGCGGGTGACAATATTCCTGGTCAACCGAAACATCAGGTGAAAATGCACAGCAATTGGGATATAACTGATGCGGTTAGCTTAGGGGCTGAATGGCTATTTGCGTCATCGTCATATTATCGCTCAGATGAAGCGAATGAGCATAAAAAAGTGCCATCTTATGCTGTGGCTAACCTGTATGTGAATTACCAGGTTACTCAAGCTACCACGCTATCTGCGCGCGTCGATAATGCGTTCAATCGTCAGTACCATACCTTTGGCACCTATGGTGAACCCGATGAAGTGCTAGGTGAGGTACATCTTGAAATAGACGAGCCTTATTTCATTGGACCGGCTAGCCCTCGGGGAATATCGGTTAACATGCACGTTCAATTTTAGTTGTTATTCACTCCTCATTTAATTGTTATGTATGCGTCAAAGGTAGAGATTCCGCTACAATTGACGAGAGTAGTCATACTAAAGGAGGAAAGAATTTAGGCGAGGCTAGCAATAGGATAAACCTTCATTACCGGACACGTAGAGAGCCATTGATGTTTCGAAGATCTATTCAAAATCTAAGCCCTGTATTCACGTTATCACTTATTGCAGCGAGTGGTTTTGTTGATGCCAATACCGATAAAAACGACTTGCCCGCACTATCTGCTGAATCAGATGTCATCGTCGTGACAGGTACGCGTCAAGCATCTGATTTACTCACACTTTCCGGTAACTTAGAGCGCATTATTGAGCGAGATATTCAGTCAGTACGTTCGGTCTATCCCAGTGATTTGTTAAATCAGGCAACAGGGGTACACGTGCAGGCAAATAACGGTATGGAGTCGTTACCATCGCTGCGCTCACCTGTGTTAACCGGCCCTGGTGCTGCAGGAGCTTTTTTGTTTCTTGAAGACGGCATTGCTACGCGTTCGGCTGGGTTTGCTAACAACAATGCGTTATCTGAATTAAATCTCGCCCAAGCAAAAGAAGTTGAAATTGTGCGTGGCCCTGCCAGTGCAATTTATGGCTCTAACGCGGTACATGGCGTGGTCAATGTGATTGGCAAGGAAGTGCGGGACGCAGGGGATATTTCGCTGATGGCAGGCCCGAATGAGCAATATCAACTGCAGGGCAGTATCGGGAAAATATTTGGCGATCATGGGCTCAGTGTTAATACCCAAATTATTGACGACGGGGGATACCGTGACAACAGCGAGTTCCAGTCGGCAAAAGTGGGCTTACGCCATGAATACAGTTATGACAAAGACGCCATAACCACCACTGTTTCAGGCTTTGTACTTGACCAAGATACCGCGGGTTTTATCGCATCTGGTGATAATGGTGAGGGCTGCTATAGCTCTATCTTTGCTGACGACGTACTGTACAAAGATAGTGACGCCATGGAGAAAAACTGCGATCAAGATGCCTATCGTAAATGGTCATCTTTGCGTGTAGCCAGTAAATGGCAGCGGGAGTTGAGCCAAGATGGCTATTTTCAAATCACTGCGTATTTACGTACCAATTCGATGGAGTTTCGTCAGCATTACTTACCCTCTGAAGCCATTGAAGAAAATAGTCACTCGAGTGTCGGTGTAACCAGTAGTTATCACTGGCGCGTAGACGAAGATTTAGCGCTTATCATCGGCACTGATGCTGAATGGACCGCTGGGGAGCTGACCGAAACCCAGCAAAAAGCCAGTACTTTTGGCTTTGGTAAGGCGCGTCAGCAGGGTGTGCATTATGACTACGATGTGGATGTATTTACCATCGCACCTTATATTCAAGCTGATTGGCAATACAACGAACGGCTAGATTTCTCAGCCAGTGTCCGCTTTGATGTCAATGACTATGATTACGATAACCTTATCGCTGATGGCACCACAAAAGCGGATGGCTCTAGTTGTGTGGACCGTGACAATGAAGCTGTGCCTTGCTTGTATCAGCGCCCTGAAGACAGTAACGACAGCTTTGAAAATTTCAGTGCCAAGGCAGGGTTTAATTATCGAATAGCGCCTGATATGGCTTTGTTCGCCGACTGGTCCCAAGGCTTTAGAGCACCGCAGACCACTGATTTATACCGGATTCAAAACCAGCAAGTTGTCGGGCAAATTGACTCTGAGAAAATACAGAGTCAAGAAATTGGTCTGCGTGGCCTAGGGAAAACACTTAACTACGAATTGGTTATGTTCTATATGACCAAAGATCATTTCTTTTTTCGGGACAGTAATGGCCTAAATGTCACAGACGCTCAGACATCCCACAAAGGCGCAGAGCTAGGACTTGATTACCCCATTCTCGACAACCTCAATTTGGCGGTTAATTACACCTACGCAATACACCAATACGAGTCTGATCGTCAAAGCAGCCAAGTGGTCAAAGGCAAAGATATTGATACTGCTCCGCGGCAACTGGCGAATGTCAGGCTAGCTTGGCAACCGACAGTTACAACGGATCTTTCTCTTGAATGGGCACACGTGGGCAGTTATTACTTAGATCCCGCAAATGAACATGAATACCAAGGCCATGATGTTGTCCAGCTACGGGGTCAACTGGCATTAAACGACCGGGTGACGTTTCTTGCGCGCATAGAAAATTTATTTGATGAGCGTTATGCCAGTCGGGCTGATTATGCTTTTGGTGCGTATCGCTTCTTTGGCGGCCAGCCCAGAGCGTTGCATTTAGGGATCGCAGCAACATTCTAATTCGGTGTACAAGGATAAAAGACATGTTCAATATTTTTACTGTTCTACTGCTTTTCACCAGCTTTTGTATTCAGGCGGGCAATCTTCCCGATGTGCGCTTAGGCGTATTGAAATATGGCACGGTGAACTGGGAAGTGGACGTGATTAAACAGCACAAATTAGATGAAAAATATCACTTTAATTTGCATGTTGTTTCACTAGCCAGTAAGAATGCCTCGGCGGTGGCCCTGCAAAGTGAAGCCGTTGATATCATTTTAACGGATTGGCTGTGGGTTAATCGTCAGCGTTTTAATCAGAAAAGCTTTACTTTATTTCCCACGTCGATCGCTACAGGTGGCTTGTATGTTCCTGCAGATTCAAGCATTGAAGATGTGACTGGATTGCGCGGACATAAAATAGGCATTGCGGGTGGTGAAGTAGACAAAAATTGGTTGCTTTTACAAGCGTACTCGCGCAAGAAATATGGTTTTGATATCAAAACAGAAACCTTACCAAGCTTTACCTCACCAGCGCTGCTCAATGTATTGATGTTACGCGGCGAGCTGGATGGGGGGATTAATTTTTGGCACTACGGTGCAAGATTGAAAAACCAAGGTTTCAAGCTACTTATCACTGTACCGCAGATGTTAGCTGAGCTTCAAATTGATGCCGATGTACCCTTATTAGGCTGGGTATTTGATGAGAATTGGGCACAACAACATCCGCAAGCTATTCAGGGTTTCTTGCAAGCTTCATTGGAGGCGAAACAGATTTTATACTCGTCAGATGCACAATGGCAACGTATACGCAAACTCACCAAGGCCGAGGATGATTCTGTGTTTTCCACCCTCAAAAATGATTATCGCGCAGGCTTGCTTCATCAGTTTGGCCCGGATGAGATCGACGCCAGTAAGCAAATTTTTAAGGTGTTAGCCGAGCAAGGTGGACAAAGTCTGGTGGGCAAGGCGACATCTTTGCATAAAGGCACATTTTGGACGATTAATGAAAGCCAGGTGACCTTAATACCGACTGAAGATCATGAAAGTTACTAGTGATCTACCGCAACAAAATAGTCTTGCTCATGGCGCCAGCCAAAAGATGAAGGGCTTCTCGGGGGGTGACGCCATCACAAAGGCCAGTGCCATAACGAATGGGCTGCTTGGCAGGCTGGCTAAGCGATTAATGGGCATAGTCGCGCTCGGGTTAGTCTGGCAATGCGCAGCGTTGTGGGTGTCTAGTCCGGATTTTCCGACTTTTTTAGCCGTACTCGAAAGTATCTACTTTCATCTGAGTGAAGGAGATATGGCGGCTAATCTGCTTGTTACTCTCAACAGGGTCTTCATCAGTTTTACTATCTCGATGATTTTAGGTGTTTTGCTTGGCGTGGTGATGGGGACGCATTATAGAGTGAACAAACTGACTGATTCAGCCCTCATCATCGCGTTGAATGTGCCGGCATTGGTGACCATATTGCTGTGTTACATTTGGTTTGGTTTAGTAGAAAGTGCAGCAATAGCAGCAGTGATCCTTAATAAAGTGCCGACTGTGGTGGTGATGATACGAGAAGGCGCTCGGGTAGTAGATCAAGATTTACTCGCCGTCGCCAAGGTTTATCGACTCTCGGCACAAACGACATTTTTCCGCGTGTTTTTACCCCAGCTTTATCCTTACATAATGGCATCTGCACGCTCCGGGCTGTCGCTGATATGGAAAATAGTGCTGGTGGTTGAACTGCTTGGCCGCAGCGATGGGGTAGGTTTTGCTCTAAATACGCAGTTTCAGTTTTTTGATATCAGCGGAATACTGGCATACACCTTTGCATTTATCAGCATTATTTTATGTATTGAAGCATTGATTTTCAGGCCGCTTGATAAATGGATTGCAAGGGGAGGAACCCATGGGTGAACTCGAGGTGCACATTGAAGATAAGCAATTCTCGCATTGCACAACGGTACTCCAGAACATCGATTTTACTCTGGCGGCTGGGGAGTTTGTGGCCATCATCGGGCCCTCCGGTTGCGGCAAGACAACCTTACTTAATATGATCAGTGGGCTAGAATCATGCTCTGCCGGTAGCATTATGCTCAACGGGGAACCCCTTGCCGGTGGGCACAATACCCACATCGGCTATATATTTCAGCAACCACGTTTGATGCCCTGGTTAACAGTTCGCCAAAACCTGCAGTTAGTTGCACATACTGCTACGCCTGAAGAAATGGGGGCGCTGCTGCACAGTGTGGGGCTAGCCGGTAAAGAAGATTACTACCCCAGGGAACTATCTGGAGGAATGCAACGGCGAGTCAGTATTGCCCGGGCTTTCTTGATTAACCCGCAACTGCTATTGCTTGATGAGCCATTTAACTCACTCGATGCCCCAACAGCTGCCCGTTTGCGTTTGTTGCTGATTGAGTTTTGTCAACGCCAGCAGTGCAGCGTGGTGTTTATTACCCATGATTTGCATGAGGCAATTTACTTAGCTGATCGCATACTGTTTTTGAGTGCACCGCCGAGTCGCATTGTGCATCAAGAACACGTTACTCTGGCGCGTCCACGAAGTGAATCTGGTATTAACGAGCTTAAGTGGCAAGCAAAACTCATGGCTAAGTACCCTGACTTACTTGCTGGGCGTGTTAACTAAGATGATTTCGAGGAATGTTGTGGGTTCGTAGTGGCAATTCAGCTCACAAAATACACACGACAAAGCATAGGGGAACATAGCCAACCTCGGCTTTGGGTGTCAGAACATCGCTCAGTAATTACACAATAGGCCATCGCTGAAAATTGCTATCTCGACTTCTATTAGTCACCTTGCTGTGCGGATTTCTGAGCAAGAGCGCCATCAGTAATTTGTTAAGCTCTGTGCGTTATGTACGGGCTACAATGTGAACCCACCGGCGGCAGATGCCTGTTGCTATTACCAAAATTTTGGTGGGTTTGACATTCGCTGGGAGAAGCATCTCGAATTTTCCAGTTATACCTTTATCAGAGCAGGCATCAGCCCCTTATTATTCGATGGTTACGCCATCGAGTATGTACCTCGGCAATAGTTTGATGAATTAGTCGGTGAGCTGGTCAGCGCGGTCAATCTTGTTATTTGCGATACTGAATTGACTGAACAGAGACGTAAAAAGACCTTCGAAGGTAGTCAAGTTCTTGGTAGTAAGGTGGCAAATGGCCGGGCCAGCGTATTTGCGTCTTTTCGTTTGCACAGAGATGGGGTTGGCCGTTTATATGTTCAATCACACGGATTAACCGATTATCAGGCTGGGCGATTAATTCAGCACTTGTTAGAAATTGAAACTTATCAAATGATGGCGCTACCAAGTCTGCCAATCGCTAGAGAGTTGGCGCCTAAGGTTGCGGATATGGAACAGCGCCGTGTCAGTATTAACAAAAAAATGGCCCATGTGTTTCATCACGATGACGGTCAAATGTTAGAGAGTCTTTCGAGTTTAGCCAGTCAAACTGAGCAGTTTATTGCCGATATCAGTTATCGATTCAGTGCCACGAATGCCTATTATGAGCTGGTGTGCGTACGTCTTGACCAGTTAAAAGAACAAGATATTTGCGTTATTGAGGGAATTGGCGAGTTTGTTACCCGAAGACTAAGCCCAGGGATCAGAACATACCAAGCATTAACTCATCGGTTGCACGATCTCACATGTCGTATTGAGCGGGCCAGTGGTTTACTCAGAGCCCGTGTGGATTTATCGATTGAGCAGCAAAATCAAAAACTGCTCCAGGCCATTAATCAAAGGGGAGAAGTGCAGTTGCGCCTGCAACAAATGGTTGAAGGGGTGTCGATTGTTGCCATAGTTTATTACTCAATGGGTTTACTGGATTACCTACTTAATGCGTTTAATTCGTTTGGATTGCCAGTCGATAAAACATTAGCAAAAGGAGTAGCGGTGCCGATTTTCTTACTCCTCACTCGGTTAACCATGCGCTATGTTGTCAAGGTTATTAAAAAAACAGTCATTAGTATAAACAATATGGCGAATGTACCATAAACATGATCACGCGCCTGTTCCGCAACGTTCCTATCGAGTCTTCCATCAAGTTTATCGTTACGGGATAAAGCATAGGATCAGGTGAGCGGTTCGTGTAACGGGTTTATCTGTGCAAGCCAAAAAACCGTCTCCCTCCTTAAGTACTACGTCTATCTCGTCATCCTAAATAACACGATATTTCGTTAAGTTGACGAATATTCGAATGCGCCTCGTCTTTATATTATTCCGTTGAAAGATAATAAAAAACGGGAAACACAATCATGAATAATGTAATCAAGTATGGATTTATCTCAGCAGCAATTGCATGGGCAACTAGCGCGAATGCAAAGATTGAAGTCTACGAGAAGGACGGACTTAGTTTTAGTACCGACGGTTTAGTGAATGCCTTTTATTCCAATAGTTCGATCGAACACACTGACGCAACTGGGGCTCAGAGCGATAGAGACCAATCGCGGGTGCGAATGGGCTTTTTACCCAATAACGTGGGCTTTAATTTTGCCAACCAAATGTCTGATATGAAAATTGAAATGCGCTCATCTTTTTGGGTATCGATAAATGATACTGACAACAATCGTGATGCGTCTCCGGCTGATCTTGGCACCGGCTCACTTATCGATGTTCGCCAGTTTTACGCCACTATCAGTGCTGATTGGGGAGAAGTGTTGATTGGTAAGGACTTTGGTCTTTTTAACCGCTCTAATATTCTCAATGACGAGTTATTACTCGGGTTTGGCCAAACATCTGATTTTTTTGGCTTGGTCGATGGTGGAAACGTATCATTTGGTAATATTAGTACGGGCTACACTTATCCATTTCCAAAGGCGCAAATCACCTATCGCTCCCCTGAATTTAGTGGTTTTAAAATTGCGCTAGGCTTGATGGACCCGAATAAAGTGGCGGCAGACTCTTCTGAAGATTTACCGCGTTTTGAAGCCGAATTAACATTCAACTCCACTTTTGAAGGGGGGGCGTTTAAAGGCTGGTTAAGTGGCGTGAGTCAATCAAGTGAAGTTGATGGCGAGGCTCAAGACCAGTCAGGGGTAGGTTATGGAGCCAATATCAAATTTGCTGGATTTGGATTCACTGCATCAGGTTTTAGCACTAAAGGGTTGGGGCATGTGGCTGGATTAGATCAAATCGTCGGGGCACAAACCATTGAGACTGACGGCATGCTGATCCAAGCTTCATATACTATAGATGCCCATCGATTTGTGTTAACCCATGGCCAAACCGAGGTGGAAAATACTAATAGCATTCTTGATGCCAAACATAAAAATACCGGAATCGCCTATTTTAACACCATACGCTCTGGGCTTACCGCTGTGTTTGAATATAACCATACTCAGGCTGATGTGGCGGACTCCCTCGTGAAAGAGGACAACGATACACTCTCTATTGGGGCCGTGGTGATCTTCTAACCGGGTCTTTAACGAGTGTTTATTTTACGACTAATAAGAAAGGTATGTAATGAAAAACGTTAAGTTAATAGTTTTGTACCCACAACCCACTGACGTGGATACTTTCAACGAAGATTACCAGCAACATCTTAAATTATTCCACCGGGAAATGGATATTCCTGTTGGGCCTGACGTGCCTTACAGTGTGACGCGTTTCGCTTCAGTAGGTGATGAAATTCCTAAATATTATCAAATGTTTATGATGCCATTTACCTCTATGGCTGCCTTACAACGAGCCTTGGATAGTGCACAAATGCAAGAAGTAGCGGGGGATGCTGTGCGTATCTCATCAGGCGGTACGCCGAGTATTTTGATGGGTAAGGATGAATAAGCCCGCGTTTGGAAATCCAGCACGGGAAAGTGATACATTTTGCCGTGCCATTGAGTGTTAAAAAAGGGTTAAAATACTGGTTGTTGAGGTCACATTTAGGGTAGAATAAGCTATTCAAAACATGGCGTTAGGCATCATGTATAAAATTCTAGTTGCTGATGATCATCCTTTGTTTCGTGAAGCGATAATCAATACTATTAGTACGGCCTTTCCTGGGTCAACGACCTATGAAACCGAAGATATCAAGTCAACACTTGCTCTTGTCAAAGACAATGATGATATCGACCTGATTCTGCTTGATTTAAATATGCCAGGCATGACCGGTTTGAATGGTTTGCTTGATGTCAGAAATGAGTGTCCAACGATACCTGTGGTTATTGTCTCGGCTGAAACGGAAAAGCAAAAAATACTACAGACACTGTCGTACGGAGCCGTTGGCTTTATCGCCAAGTCTTCTTCAAAAAAAGTGATTGGGGAGGCCATCGAAAGTGTTTTTGAAGGCAATGTGTATTTGCCGCCCAATATTATGCGCTCCCAAGCGGTGGCGAGTCCGTCGAATGAATGTGAAATTTCACCTGAAAAAATATCTCTGCTAACCCGCCGTGAATTAATTGTGTTGAAGCATTTAACCAAGGGCGAAGCCAATAAGCAGATTGCCTACAACCTACATATTTCTGAAACGACAATTAAGTCCCATGTATCTTCTATTCTTAAAAAATTGGGGGCCACTAATCGCGTTAAAGTGGTAGTCGGCTGCGGCAACATTGACTTCAACCAGTACTTAAAGCGTTAGACCTTGCGTAAAAGATAAAGCATGGACGTCTTTAATTTCATTGGTTTCACGGGTTTGTTTAACAACAGTATTTTGCTGTTATTAATTTCATTTTTAAGTGACTGACTGTAATTAGCGGTGATCATTATGGTGGGTAGCGACGCGCTACGTGTTTGATTTATTTGATTGGCTACATCCAACCCCGTTTCGTCATCGTCTAAGTGATAATCAACCATCAATATATCTACCTTACCGTGCTGAATATTTACTTTAGTACCCAAATCATTCAAGCTTACTGCAGTGATAATCATACAACCCCAGCCTTCAAGTAAGCGTGACATGCCAGCACATACATTCATATCATTGTCTACTAACCAAACATGACAATTAGAAAAATCAGTGTGGCTTTGAGTGCTATGCTGAAGAGTTAAGGATTTTGCGGATTCAATTTGCGCACAAATAGGGACGGTCACTGAGAATACTGAGCCCTTACCAAGCTCGGAATTAACGGCGATTTTATGTTTGAGTACGGTGGCGATTTTGTCCACTATGGCTAAGCCTAAACCCAGCCCGTTGCTAAACGCAGTATGGGATGATTTAAGGCGTTTAAATTCTTTAAATATCTCTTTTAATTGGTCTTGAGCGATACCAGAGCCGCTATCCCATACCTCAATTGCAACATGATCACCCCGGCGTTTACAGCCTAACAGTACTTTACCATTGCCTGTGTACCTAAAGGCGTTGGACAGAAAGTTACGTAAAATACGGGCCAATAAAACGCTGTCACTAAAGACCATTACATCGGATGATACATAGTGCAACTCAACCCCGTAATGCTGGGTGATCTGCTGGTATTCATTGGCTAAATTGTCCAGTAACTCTGATAACTTAAAGGTGCCTTTATCGGCCTTTACTACGCCGGCATCCAGTTTGGAAATATCTACCAAGGTACAAATTAAATTTTCTAAATCATCAAGAGAATTGGTCACTGAGTCAACAATGGGTTTTGCTTCATTATCGACTAAAACTTCTCCAAGAGAGCTGGTGAAAAGTTGCGCGGCGTTAAGCGGTTGTAATAAATCATGGCTAACCGCTGCAAGGAACTTGGTCTTGGATATATTGGCAAATTCGGCTTCGCGCTTAGCTTTAAGCAAATTAATTTGAGCCTGACGGCGCTCTTTTGCTTCGATCAGCAATTTGTCATTTAGATTTTTGAGCTGTGAAGTTCGTTCCTCAACGCGCAATTCGAGTTGGTCGTGCGCTTTTTGCAGCGCCACTGCATTCTTTTTTCGATCGGTAATATCACGAACTAAAACAAAAAATCCATGTACTTTGCCCTCAGCATTGCGATTGGGTACGTAGGATTTTAGTAAATGACGAAGTTCACCCGCATGATTTTCTTCATCAATTTCAAAACTTAGGCTTTCCCCTTTCAATGCACGTTCAATGTACGGTTGTAACGTTAAAAAGTCTGAACCCACACGGCTGTGTTTAATGGATTGTCCATCGAGGCTACCTTGTTGCAAGCCATACCAATTGACATATACTTGATTGGTGAATTGAAACTTAAGGTCTTCACCGATATACGCAATCATGGCAGGTACGTTATTGGTAATAAGCCTCAACCAGCGTTCACTTTTCTCCAGTGATTCGGCGTAACGGTGACGAACCGTTATGTCGGTATAGGTTTTGATTAGCTTACCGTTAACGAGGCGGTGATCTCGGATCTCCAGTACCGTGCCGTTCGTTAGAGTTTGTACGTAGAAACCGTCTTTGTTTTTGGGATGTTCGCCTAAATCCAGTTCGGTTAAATTTTTTAAATGGGCAAAGTAGGGCATTGACAGAAGTTGTCTGGGTGACAACTGACTCATCTGTGTAAAGCGTTTGTTCCACACTTCAATCTGGTTGGCATTGCTGATTAACACGACACCTTGTGACAAATTATCGATTAAGCTTTGCAATAACTCGGATTTCTGGGTCATCCCGTGTTCGTAACGCGCAGATTCCGCCATTTTTATGTCAGTAATGTCGGTATACAACATAACCCAACCACCCTCGCTGGTGCGTCGTTCATTAAGCTGAAACCAGCGCCCGTCTGACAACTGGTAAACAGGGCTTGATTGCGCATTACCAGGTGTGGCCCGTCGAATTACACCACTGGTTTTAGCCCGTTCTTTCAAGTCGTTGAAATTCGCCCCTTCCTTAACGGAGATCCCTGTTGTACTCCAAAAATTAGCGAAGATGGTATTTTGTAGCAGGATCAATCCGTTTTCATCGAGCAATACAAATGCTTCTGAAATACTCTCAATGGCATCGATGAAACGTTGTTTGAATATATTAGCCTGCGCATTGGCTTGTTTGAGCGCGCGATGGCTATGCTCGACCTCAGCCAAGGTTTCATTCAGTATTTGGGTTTTTTCTCGAACTTGTTCCGCCAGGTGCACTGAATGCTCAAACGCAGCGTAAGGGGCGTACTGGTTGCCGCCCCCTTGCTCGACCCGCTGTATCAGCGCGTCGTTAATTTTTCTTAGTTTAGCGTTTTCATTCCTAAGCTGTAGTAATTCTTGGTGTATGGCTTGCTCGCTCATTCATTTCCTCGTGCAATGTAAACGCCGGTAAACGTCTGGTTGAGGTGAGTACCAGCGATGTGTTCGCCATAGGTATTAAATCCCGTAATCTTGTACTTGTTTTGCAAGGCTTTTGCTTGTGGTACAAGATTCTTATGTTCTATTTCGAGTCTTCGTAAAAAACAGTCACATGCCAACACAAGTTCTGGCTCTCCATACTTTGACGATATGCGGACCAGCTCGTTGTCCAGAGAATAAAAAATATCATCCATTTCAACCGCACTGAGCACGATCCCAACATCAACTGCACAGTAAAAGGTCAAACTGAAATCATCCTCATTTACCTTTTGAATCGAACGAATGTAGTATTGGCTACCGACTTTTACGGCCAGTGGATTAAGTGAAAACACTTCTGGGCTGAGGTTTTTTACGTCCGTATTTAATAACCTTGCGTACTCTAGAGCGGCGGGCTCCGCATTTAATTCATAGACGGTTCGACTTTCAGCATGCGCAGATGTGACGACCATTTTTTTAGTGGGTAATTTAATATGGTTGCAACTAAATACTTCAAATGGGCAGGTAGTATTTACCATGATGACAATAGCCGCATTTTGGTAAAACTTGCCCTGGTAGAATACGTGAGTTTTCGCTAAATGAATGTCATCACCTGCGGAGCCGCCAAAATGGGGTATACCGCCAGACGCTGAATTAAGGGTAACTAAAAATTGCTCTTCATCTGAAGACAGGCCATCGAGGAGGGTTAAAAGGAAGCTATTGTTTTTGATACCGGTCAACTTTTTCGAGTAACAGGCTTCAGTGAGTTTGTTAATGGTTTCCTGGGCGTCTATCAAGTTAAATTTATTCATCGATTTAACAATTTGTGCATTGATAGCAAAGTGTACTGAAGAAAATCCAATCGCGACAATTGAGTGCTGTTCGTAGCCGTCCTGGGTTATTTCCCCGGCCGTTGTACAGCCCACAATATCGATTGCTGAAAAGGCCTGTTTCATGTTTAAAGCGAGAGCATCTAACGCATAAATCGACGAACAGTAGAATAGAACGAAGCTGATATCGGGATGCGCCAATTGTTGATAGAGCTCTTGGCTTGCAGTTAAGGGATCTACTGACCTGCTAATTGCCGTTATTGTTTTTATGTCGGACATGTTAATGCCTTAAGGTTTTTAAATTTTACGCTTCATCATATAGCGTTAATAAGCTATACCAAAAAAATTAATCACTGTGCCATAACCCGTCTCGGATCGATGTGGTCCGTGAAAAAGCCAATCAATTTATCTTTGAAATGGGTATGGATTTTTTATGATATTTATCAACCACACAAAGCTTTGGACTTTCAATGGTTACTAGACACTCCAGACACTGTATACACTCTCCATAATCAATTGCGCCGTCTTGATTGATTGCATCAATAGCGCATTTTTTGCTTCGACACAGTTGACAGGGTGAGCCACATTCTTTGCGTCTCGTTAGCCATTTGAACAATGGGAAACGGCCCATTACGGCTAAGCCTGCACCTAAAGGGCATAAGTATCGGCAATAAAATTTATGTATTTTCAAACTCACAGCGAGCAGAAGAACTGCGTATAAAACAAAGGGCCAGTAGCGAACAAAATTGAGTGTGATACTCGTTTTGAATGGTTCTATTTCGGCAAGTTGTTCAGCTAATGTCAAAGAATAAAAGGAGCAAACAACCAAACCAATTAAAATCAGATACTTGAGTTTCTGGGCCAAGTTATGGTGTTTTGGCGTTATCTTGATTTGGCTAATTCGTAATTTTTTAGCTATCAGCCCCGCAAACTCTTGCAACGCACCAAAGGGGCACAGCCACCCGCAGAATACTCCACGGCCCCATATAAATAATGTAACAAATACAAAAGCCCACAAAATGAATATCACCGGGTCGAGCAAAAAGACCTCTATATTGAATCCGCTCTTTATCGCTAACAGCAAGGTGTAAATGTTCACCACCGACAGTTGACCCTGTGCGTAAAATCCGACGAATATCAGGACAAATATTAACGAAACGAGACGGATTTTGTGAACCTTATCTGCGCTACGAGCCAATTTATGTTGCTTGATAAATATCCACAGTAAAAACCCTAGGTAAACAACAGTAACGGCTATCTCGGCTTTTCTTGCCAGCCAGATTTGTTGCCACAAAGGCTGGGTATTAGCCAAGGTTGAGTCCCGAGGGGACGCTTCGAATAGTGCTTCGTTTGGTGCGGTTTCAAATTCAAACCCATATTCGTGCTGAGACAAGAAAGACGAATTATAACTTACCGATAGTTGCAGGTTTAGCGGGCGACTGATATCAAACCCAGATTGCGATTTTATGCGAAAAACACGTTGGTCATCGAACTTGGGCATATCCACAGCGTAACGCGGAGAAAAATAACTATAAAAGTCAATATCACGCACATCCACTGGAAATCCGCCTTGCTCAGCACTCAATCGGCTTGAAATGGTTTGTGGAATAAATTCTTCGCTTACAAATGAATAACGCCCCTGATTAAAAAACATCAGCGCGTGCTCTCCGGGGGACAACTCCTCAAGTAACCGTTGGTATTCAGATTGGCCTAAAATATTTTTACCAATGATGGGAATGTTGATAAACCCAAGGTAAATATCAATGAAATTACTCGCCCCGTTTGCGATGGATTGGACTTTATCAGACAATTTAGCAGAAATGGAGGAAGCTGACTTTGTATCAACATACCAGTGATGAATGTAGCCGCGGGCGAGTAATTGCTTGAAGGACAGTGGCTCAAAAAACGCGGTGTTAATTTGATTCGGTTGTGAGGCCAAGAATCCATCCAGTTTTTGCCGTGCAACTTTCAGTGCTGATGCGATGATCGTGTCATTGATGATTAATACAGAGATGGTGGCACGGGTGACGCCGTCAAAGTAGGTTGCTTCAAAGGCGTTTTTATCGCGACTGTTAATAATGACGCGTTCTTTAATTGAATGCCCCGAGTATTGGTCTATAAAAGCAAACATCGGGTCCTCGCCCAAGCCATGCAAAAAGATGGGTTCGTGATGGTTCAGCACCTTGATACCAGTGATGACACCTTGTGTATCCAGTCCAATTAACAGGTTGATTGTCTGACCTGAAAATCCAATGAAGTGGGTAAAATCATCCGATTCAAATGTGTAGCCAAGGAGTTCATCAAGTTGATAGACAGGTGTAACCGCAATGTCAGGATCCTGAGGACCAACACGGGTTGCACTAGGATATATGTGAGCGATCTCAGGGGGGACATAGGTGGTTTGGTTATTGGCAAGTGTATGGCAAGAAACAAGCAATATTAACAGCGTGCTAACCCGGTAGAGTGTGAGCAGAAATAACATGGCTAAGGGCATATAATTCTCTGGTGCCGCCTTCTTTTAGGTATCCGCTTCTGACGTGGGTCAGAAGCGGAGCACTCTAAAGTTTCTTAAAAGAAGCCCATAGGAGACGTGCTGTAGCTAACCAGTAAGTTTTTAGTTTGCTGGTAGTGGTCTAACATCATTTTATGTGTCTCACGACCAATACCTGACTTTTTATATCCTCCAAATGCGGCATGTGCAGGATATAAGTGATAGCAGTTAGTCCAGACTCGACCAGACTCGATACCTCGCCCAATACGATGGGCCAGGTTAGCATCGCGTGTCCAAACGCCAGCGCCCAAACCGTAGGCTGTGTCATTGGCAATGGCTAGTGCGTCATCTGGTGTTTTGAAGGTGGTCACAGAGATAACCGGTCCAAAAATTTCTTCCTGGAACACTCTCATTGAATTATCACCTAGGAGGATCGTAGGCTGTATATAGAAGCCATTGTCGAATTCAGAATTGTGTTGTTTTGCATTTCCTCCCGTAAGCACAGTTGCACCTTCGTTGCGACCGATATCCAAATAGCCCATGATTTTATCAAACTGTAGTTTAGACACTTGGGCGCCAACCATAGTGGTGTCGTCTAAAGGATTGCCTTGGACTATATCTTTGGTTTTTTCTATTACCCGTGCCATGAACTCGTCAAAAATGTCTTCTTGTACAAGTGCGCGAGACGGGCAGGTACAAACTTCGCCTTGGTTAAAGAAGCCTAATGCAAAACCCTCAGCACATTTGTCAAGATAATCATCCTCAAAATTAGTAATGTCTTTGAAAAATATATTAGGTGACTTACCACCAAGTTCGACTGTAGAAGGAATTAAGTTTTCGGCCGCACATTTTAAAATATGTCCACCCACTGCAGTGGAACCCGTAAAGGCAATTTTTGCGATACGTGTACTGGTTGCTAATGCTTCACCGGCCTCCTTCCCGTAACCGTTAACAATGTTTAATACACCGGCAGGTAACAAGTCTGCAATGAGTTCCATCAACACCAAAATACTGGCAGGTGTCTGTTCTGCGGGTTTAAGAATAATACAGTTGCCCGCAGCTAATGCCGGTGCAAGTTTCCATGCTGCCATCAGTATTGGAAAGTTCCAAGGAATAATTTGAGCAACAACGCCTAGAGGTTCGTGAAAATGATAGGCCACAGTGTCATCATCTATTTGCGAGATGCTGCCTTCTTGTGCTCGAATACATCCAGCGTAGTAACGAAAGTGGTCAACTGCCAGCGGAATGTCGGCGGCAAGGGTTTCTCTGATTGGTTTACCGTTGTCCCACGTTTCAGCAACGGCTAACATGGTTAAGTTCTGTTCTAATCGATCAGCGATTTTCAACAAGATAGTGGAGCGAGCTTGAACCGAGGTTTTCCCCCAAGCAATTTTAGCTGAATGGGCCGCGTCTAACGCTAGTTCGATGTCCTCGGCACTTGAGCGCGGGATTTCACAGAACTCTTCGCCGGTAACAGGCGTTAAATTTTTAAAATAAATACCTTTTACGGGAGCGACCCATTTACCACCGATAAAGTTTTCATATTTTGCTTTGAATTTGATTACAGCATCTGCGCTGCCCGGGTTTGCATAAATCATATCGTACCTCATATCATTAACTAGAAAATTCAGCGATGAGTTTTGGTCAAAGGGTTTAACCAAATGGGTTAAAACCAGTGCGTTACTCCTATTATTAGAATAGGTGGTTTGGACCGGTACTCACATGCTTCCTTTGCATAGAAAAAGTCATACTTTAGGAGTAAAAACCGCCCGGGGGCGGCTATGGGTAAAGAAGTAACAAATTCGATATGATAATCGTCAAACAAGGTGCACGGTTAACTAGCGGCAAGTTAGAAGTTTGATAAATAGAGAATTTAAAATAAATACAGAAACTCTAAAACCAGATATAAATCGACCATAAGATAATCTGCCAGTTAATGAAAGGCACTCAAAGAATGGGCAGATAAACATCCGTGATCATTTCTGAACCTTGCACATGGGGTCCAACGTTAACATAATGAAAAAAAACTGGAAATTCAGCTAGTGCCTCACCGCTGCCTGGTAACCACTGTTGGTACAGGAATTTAGCAGCCGTCACATTTTCACGTGATCCTAAGTGACGAGTCTTGGCGCAGCGCAGAGCCGGAATGATTTTAGTCACTACCCCAAATGCATTTCTTTCCACGTCATCAACAACAGAAACACATAAATCTACTCGGTACTGTGAGGGGGGAATGTTGGCAGGATCGTTGTAATGAACCCCATAACTGCGGTGCAACTCAGAGGGTGGCAACTTATTTACCATGCGCCAAGCAACCAGTTTTTTAATCGACTCGTATTCAAGGGCGGGTGATCCAATATGCTCTATAACCGCAACTTTGGTTGCAGGGAACATTACTATTTCGACCTTCATAGACACCCTGAGTTAAAGACAAGCCTAATGCCGCCTGGTGGTAATAGATTTGTGTAAATGAGCGTGCTCAGTTAGTTGATGACCATTTCATGGCTAAAGAATTATTTGACACCATATTAATGGTTACTAAAAATAGTATCGCTTTACGTGTATTTTTTTCGAAAAAGACTAAACCAAAATAGACCTTCAAAAACAAAACCGAGAATGATGAACAAAAACATTCCAGTCGCATTGCCATAATGGTAGGAACTAAGTGCAGCAAATATGAGCACCGCAATAATTAACAATCTAAATATTTTATTCACACTACTTCCTTAAACGTGTATTGCAACTTATGTTGCGTCAAACGCAACGGCTAAGCATCTGACTTTATTATTCAATTATAAGTTGCAGGTGAAGGGCCCTTTCTGGTTTTTAAGCCAAAATAAGAGCCTAAATATCTTAATTGGTTAAATAATGAAAAACAAATGATACATGTAACAATAAAGAATAGAGAGAATAATGACATTATTTATATCGATATCGATGCTTGGCACGTCATTTTATATTAAGCAATCACCACTATCACGGTTTGATGAAAAATATTAAATGGGTAATTTTACCCATTGGAGGTGCCGCCGCTTAGGCATTCTGGTTAAATAAAACGCGGCATGTCCTAACATGGTTAAATGCACAGACCATGAAACCAAACAGCAAACTAACCGCCCAAGATAGCTGGCTGCTTTTGTCTCAGTCTCTAAAGACAGGTATGAAAAAAGCCAGCTTTGTACTGGCCTTGATACTTCATCTTTGCCCATGGACTTATTAAGATTAACGTCTAATAAATGGATTAATTTAATACTTCAGCGAGGGTTTTGTCGCCGTTAAATAACTCTAATACCTTGCCAGTTAATTCAGGTTTGCCCACTGCATAGGTTAGTGCGCAAGCAGCATCTTCACGGTTAATGGTCATATCTTCTTTGCTGCTGGGCCTCAGGGTTCGCACTTTGCCTGTGGCGTCATTATCAGTTAATGAGCCGGGCCTAAAAATAGTGTAATTTAGCCCACTGTGGATCAAGTGTTCGTCGGCCATGTGTTTGGCAACCAGGTAAGGCCTCATTTTTTCTGCACCTTGAGAGGGATCGTCCGCGCCAATAGAGCTGACCATGACAAAATGTGACACGTTAGCCGCTTTTGCGTAATCGACAGCTTTACATGCCGCCCATAAATCAATGAGCATGGTTTTGTCTGCGCCTGTTTTGCCACCGGAACCCGCACTGAAAATGACCTGATCGCAATCTTCAAATGCCTGGCTGAAGTCATTTTCCAAATCTGCCTCAACAATGCGCAGTTGATCGCTGGAAATATCAGTCAATTTATCCTTGTCGCGCACTAAGGCTATCACCGCTTGGCCATCGGCTAACAGTTGCTGGGCTGTCATTTTACCGATTTGTCCGCTTGCGCCTATAATAAGTGTCTTTTTCATTTTAACTTCTCCTTCGTATGGAATTACTCTTTTTATCTTACCGCTAAACATGCTGGCGTCGTTTGCTACAGTGTTTATAGTATTTACACTCTCTCTAATAACACTGGGGTCTGATCAGAGCGTTTCAATGTATAAGAGGTTATTGGCGTTTCCCGGCATTTTATGTTTTAAAGGGTAGGGAGGACAAAACTCAGTAGACTGGGCATATTTTGCTGACAAATTAAGCGATTAAACAGTGCAAACCTAAGTTCGTGTAAATTCCTATTCGAAATACTTGTGTTTCACCGCAACTGCCCCAAGCTCTATTGTTAAGTCAAAGAAAACAGTAACGAAAAAGAAGTAACGTTAATCCAAGAGGAAAACCTATGAAAATAAATCTTTCTGGTCACCATGTAGATGTAAGCGATACCGTAAAAGAACACGTCAACGAGAAGTTTTCTAAACTAGCCATTCATTTTCCCACCCTGATAGTACTAGATATCATCATATCCAAAGAACATGGCGAGTATGACATTGAGATTAGAACCAATTACGAGGGCAGTCGGATTTCAGCCTCCGCGCAAAATACAGTGATGTACCCGGCTATAGCCAAAGCGGGCAAAAAATTGGATGCGGCCCTTAAACATCGCAAAGGCCAATTGAAAGAGGATTTGCATAAAAAACCCCAGGTTACTACACCAGATATCGCTCACGAAATTATCCAGGAGATGGATCTGACTTAATCCTTGCCCGCTAGGAATTATCTGTAAGCCGCTCAATTGAGCGGCTTTTGTTTGGCTGCCGTTGTGATTTTTTTATTGGCCGTTCGCTTGGGCTATTAAGATTAGGATAGGCGATAACCGTGTCAAACTCATTGGCGTTTTGTTCATCAGGATGCAGTATAAACAACAGGGCAGCAAGGTGGCCTGCCCCTATGTGATAAATATCGGCAAATAGGTTTTTCCTGCATCCACAGGCCTTCGCTACACAGGTCATTTAATCAGGGATGTTTTGCACAAATATTTAAAAACGTATATAAATGCCTGATGAGGAGGCCAAAACCTCAACCTGAAAAAATATATTTTGGGGTATTTGTGCGCTCTTTTTTGTAATTAAGTAATTGTGAAACCTGTTGGTTAATATAGGAACATATGGCGCAGTGTGATCCCATCGGGATATTTGATTCGGGTATCGGTGGTCTGTCAATTGCCAAACAAATTAGGGCATTGCTGCCCAATGATCACCTCATTTACGTCGCCGATACATTCCATGCGCCCTATGGCGACAGATCTGATGAGTATATTTTACAACGTTCCCTGGCGGTAACAGATTTTCTGTTTGCGCAAAACGTTAAAGCTGTCGTTGTGGCCTGCAATACGGCCACTACGGCCTGCATAGCCACACTGCGTGCCCGTTATCCCCTGCCATTTGTGGGTGTCGAACCGGGGATCATGCCCGGCATACTTCACACAAAAAGCGGGGTAGTGGGTGTTTTGGCGACCTCAAAAACCTTGATTACCAATTCCTTTGCCGCCCTGGCCAGCAGAGTCGGTGCAAACGTCAAAATTGAAATCATGCCCTGTCCCGATCTCGTCAGACAAGTCGAGGCATTAAAGCTGGATTACGCCGATGCGGTTAACGTCGTCAAAAAGTATGTACTACCTCTGATTGAAAAAGGCGCCGATACCCTCGTTCTGGGGTGTACGCACTACGGATTTTTGGCCCACGTTATAGCGCAAGTGGCGGGGCCGGATGTATTACTCATCAACACTGAAGGCGCAGTAGCAAAAGAGGTTGTGCGGCGCCTAGAACATGCTCAATTGATTGCCCCTCCAGGCCAGGTAGGCTGGGAACAATTCTATAGCAATGGTCACCTTGGTTCTTTTCAGCACCAAATTGATCTATTGTGGGGCCAGTCTGGTCAGGTCAAGGGGTTTAGTTAGGTTGGCCCTTTAGGTGTTTTTTCAATTCATAAACAAATTGTTGGTGTAACGTGTGGCGAGGGTAGGCCCCCGCTCATAAGGCTACAACTTAGCTTAAAAATCTGCAGCAAACAAAAGGTGTACGTTGGCTATTCACTAACTGGCGGGTGTTTCTTTCTCTTCGGCCTTTTTAACCCGGATTTTGCTGGTACCGAGTTGGTAACCATTTAAACTGATTACTGCCGCTTTGGCTTCACCCGGTTTAGGCATCTCAACAAAACCGAAACCTTTGGATAAACCCGTGGCCTTGTCGATCACCACATTACAAGACTGCACCATGCCATAACCTTCAAATAAGGTTTTTAGCTCTGTTTCGCTTGTGTTTCTGTCCAGGTTACGGATAAGTAATTTCATAAATCGGCCTCAAATTCAAAGAGGCATATGGTAGCAGGCTTAAGCGCTAAACCACATTAAAATGCTCCCTAAGATAGATATATAATCAAGTGAACCAGGGGGATCTTCCATAAATAAGGGGGTTGGTTGAGTTATTCCTTTATTGGCAGATAAAATCGTGAACCGGACTGAGAAGAACATTGAGCTGGGAAATTGAAGTAGGTCGGGTAAACAATCTTCATACTGTGAGCTTTAGGCTCGTATAGCTGCATAAAATTTGTATAATACCAATTGGCATAAAAACCTGGGAACGGCACATCAGTTGACCCATTACCCTATGGAACGTGTAGCGCTAGTGCACAACACCTATACTGCTGATTTTTCCGCGTCCCGAGCGTTTCGGCAAATTGCCCTTAAATTGCTGTGAGCGGATTAATATTTTTGAATACGTATGTAATCACCTGTTACCACGGGATGTCGACAGGTATGATTTGTGATTAACTTATTAAAACTAAACAGCACTTCAGTGTGATTTTATTAGGCGCTAAACCGTAAGCGTAGCTACTGGAGTGTCATGGAATAATTGTTATGACATTTTTATCCAAGCGGCCTTTGGCTCGATTGAGCCTGATTTCCGTTACCCTTGGGGTGTTATTCGCCTGTGCTCCTGGCGGTTATTATTCCACTACTGCGAACTCAGATACAGTTCCTACTGAGGAAGTAGAGCCCAGCGCGACCGCGACAACCATACCAGAGGTTGACGGCCAAGAATTGGTACCGTCCTCAGACGACAGCGTTGTGGCCGAAGTTGAGGAAACTATGCAAGAGATGCAAGGCAAACCTGTGGTATACCAAGTTTTCACCCGATTATTTGGCAATACTCAAACCAGTAATATTGCCTGGGGCACGATTGCTGAAAATGGGGTGGGTAAATTCAGTGATTTTACCGATAAAGCCCTAGAGGGGATCAAACAACTGGGTACAACTTATATCTGGTATACCGGTGTGCCTCATCATGGTGTGATCACCGATTATACGGCTTACGGCATCAGTCAAGATGATCCCGATGTAGTGAAAGGCCGTGCGGGCTCGCCGTATGCGGTCAAAGACTATTACACAGTTGATCCGGACTTGGCCGATGATCCCGCCAAGCGTCTGGAAGAATTCGAGGCGTTGATCAAACGTACCCATAAACATGGTATGCGTGTGATCATCGATATCGTACCCAATCATGTGGCCCGCAATTACCACTCGATCACCATGCCACAAGGTATCGCAGATTTTGGTGAAAATGATGACCAAACTGTAGAGTATGCCCAGGACAATAATTTTTATTATGTCGTAGGCAAAGATTTCAAAGTACCAGAATCTACTCACGGTTACCGGCCCTTAGGTGGTGATCGTCATCCCTTGGCAGACGGCAAGTTCAGTGAGTCGCCGGCAAAGTGGACTGGCAATGGTTCTCGTAAAGCGCAGCCCAAGAGCGATGATTGGTACGAGACCATAAAAATCAACTATGGGGTCAAACCTGATGGGAGCCATGACTTCCCGAGTTTACCGGAGGAATTTCGCCACAAAGATTACGCAGCTCACGCCGCTTTTTGGGCCGACAAAAAAGTGCCCGACTCCTGGCACAAATACCGCGATATTGCCCTGTACTGGATAGCAAAAGGGGTAGACGGCTTTCGTTATGATGTGGCCGAACTGGTGCCGGTTGAGTTTTGGAGTTATTTGAATTCATCTATAAAACTGGCTAATCCCGAAACCTTTTTACTCGCAGAGGTTTATAACCCTGCACTTTATCGCGATTTTATTCAATTGGGTAAAATGGATTATCTGTATGACAAAGTCGATACCTACGACACGCTGCGGGCCATAATGCAAAACAAGGCGCCGACCGATACCTTGGCAACCATCCAGAAAAGTTTGCAAGATATCGATATGCATATGCTGAACTTTCTGGAAAATCACGACGAACAGCGTATCGCCAGCCCACAATTTGCCGGCAGTGCCGAAAAGGGCAAACCCGCTCTGGTGGTGTCTTCGTTAATTAACCGGGCAGCGAGTATGGTGTATTTTGCCCAGGAAGTCGGCGAAGATGGCAGTGAAGAAACCGGCTATGGTGATCCCTCGCGAACCACTATCTTTGATTATGCCGGGGTACCGGCCCATCAACGCTGGATGAACCATGGCAAATTCGATGGAGGGGGCTTAAGCAAGCAGCAACGCGCCCTGCGTAAGTACTACAGTAAAGTATTGCAACTCTCTGCCCAAGCCCCCGCCATGGGCGGTCAATATGCCAGTCTGCATCAGGCCAACTTGGATGCAAACAGCACTTATGATCAACGGATTTTCTCTTTCGTTCGCTGGTCAAAACACCAAAAGCTGATCGTGATCACTAATTTTGACGCAGAGCAGGCCTATGAATTCGATTTACACTTACCCTCCCAAATAATGGCTAGCTGGAAATTGGACTCTGGTACCCATGCTCTGCAGGATCTGCTAACCGATCAACCAGCCCAGTTGCAAGTCGAGGACGGGGCAGGTCATATTGCGGTTGCGCTAGCGCCCCTGCAATCTATGGTTTTTACCCTCGTTGAATAAACACCGAGGTAATCAAAAACGGTGCCGTAGTAGGCCCATACAGGCAAACTTGTGATAAAAATTAAACACACTGCAGGCTGCTATCTATTGGGCCTAGCCTTATTGGGCCTAGCCTTAACGGGCCTGGTTGGATGCACAGAAAATGTCTCGGTGCAATCAACCGCTGCACCTAATGTCAGCGTATTACCCATGGGGTTTTTAATTCCCGAAGTTGAGCGCATCCGCACGGTTCGCTTGTATTTGCCACCGAGTTACGAGGCCAGCACAAAACAGTACCCGGTGCTGTATATGCAAGATGGGCAGAATTTATTTGATAATGCCACGGCCCATGCGGGTGAGTGGGGCGTCGATGAAAGTCTTAATAAATTGGCCGCAGAAAAAGGTCTGGAGCTGATAGTCGTGGGAATTGATAACGGCGGCGATTCTCGTATGAATGAATTAAGTCCCTGGCCGAACAAGCGTTTTGGTGAAGCCCAAGGTGAACAATATCTGCAGTTTATCGTCGAGGTGGTAAAACCTTACATAGATACCAATTACCGAACCCTGCCACAGACACAATATACCGGTATCTTGGGCAGTTCAATGGGCGGCTTAATGGCCCATTATGCTATTCATCAACATCCCAAAGTCTTTGGTAAAGCCGGGATATTCTCCCCGTCTTACTGGTATTCCAGCGAGGTTTTTGCCCATACCAAATCCCATCGGGCAGATGATCAGGCTCGCCTCTATGTGTTATTTGGAAGTGAGGAGGGAGACGGCATGATTGGTGATACCGACAAAATGCAACGCCAGCTGAAACAACAAGGTCATCCCCGCCAGAATATGTTTTTTACCAGAATTGAAGGTGGTGAACACAACGAAAAATTATGGCGCGAAGCCTTTCCGGCTGCCGTGCAATGGTTATTTAAATGATTCCCATACGCCGGCCTTTATGGCTGGCGCTAACCAACTAGTGATACCTACCCTATGATCCATACTAATTTTAGAAACCTGCGTCTATTTGCCAGATCACTGCTGCTAGCCAGTCTGCTGATAGTCAGTGGGTTGGGTTCTGCTGCCCGTTATCTTGACCATGAACTACAGGGACAAAGCCTGATAATACAAACCGACGAAGGGCAGGTGACGTTAACGGCCTACAATGCCCATGCCTTTGAGGTTTTTTACCAACCCGTGCATACTAAACAGCTACCTTCCTTTGCCATTGGTGATCCACCTCTGACAACCGAAGTGACCTTGGATGATCAAGCCCAATCGTTGCTTTTTCAGGTAGAGGGGTTAAAAGCGGTCATTGCTAAATCGCCGCTTAGTATTAGCTATTACCAGGGCGACAAACTCTTGTTGGCCGAAGAGGTTGGTCTATTCAAACAAGATACCCTGAGAGGATTTCGTTTCGCTCTGCAAACCGGTGAAAAATTACTGGGCGGTGGCGAACGTATATTAGGCATGGATCGCAGGGGTCAACGTTTCCCCCTGTATAACAAAGCCCATTATGGTTACGGCAATGAGTCTAACCAGATGTATTTTGGTTTGCCCGCCGTGATGTCGAGCAACAAATATGCCCTGATTTTTGATAATTCCGCCAGCGGCTATATGGATTTAGGGGCCACCGAAGGGGATATCATGCAATTTGAAGCCATCGGCGGGCGCACCAGTTATATCGTGATAGCCGGTCAAACCTATCCAGACTTGATCGCACATTATGTCCAAGTAACGGGCACTCAACCCTTGCCACCCCGTTGGGCCCTGGGCAATTTTGCCTCACGTTTTGGCTACCATACCGAGCAGGAAACTCGTGACACGGTACAGCGTTTTATCGAACAGGATTTCCCCTTAGATGCCCTTGTTCTGGATCTATACTGGTTTGGGGCCGATATCAAAGGCCACATGGGTAATCTGGCCTGGGACAAAAAGGCTTTTCCAACTCCGGTGCAGATGATTACCGATCTGAAAGCCCAGGGCGTGAAAACAGTGGTGATCACTGAGCCCTTTATTTTGTCCTCTTCGGCTAAATGGGCCAATGCGGTTAAACATGATGCCTTAGCCAAAAACCTGGGAGGTAAACCCCGCCAGTTTGATTTTTATTTTGGTAATACCGGTTTGGTGGATGTATTTGATGATAACGCCAGTAATTGGTTTAACCAGATCTACACCGATTTGTACAAACAGGGTGTGGCAGGTTGGTGGGGCGATTTAGGCGAGCCGGAAGTGCACCCCGGGGATACCATACATCAGTTAGACGGAGTCAGCGTAACCGGTGATGAAATTCACAATGTCTACGGCCATAAATGGGCTCAGCGTG
This sequence comes from Paraglaciecola sp. IT1134, assembly GCF_058068185.1. Lineage (NCBI taxonomy): Bacteria > Pseudomonadati > Pseudomonadota > Gammaproteobacteria > Alteromonadales > Alteromonadaceae > Paraglaciecola > Paraglaciecola sp. IT1134. The sequence continues at coordinate 2,314,532 of NZ_CM176486.1, forward strand.
TATATGAAAATCAGCGTGTCATCGCCCCACAACAACGCCCGTTTATTATGATGCGTTCGGGGTTTGTCGGCTCACAGCGCTATGGCATGATCCCCTGGACAGGTGATGTCAGTCGTTCATGGGATGGATTGAAGCCACAAGTAGAGTTGTCCCTGCAAATGGGATTATTAGGTATGGGTTATACCCATTCAGATTTGGGCGGTTTTGCTGGTGGCGAAGTCTTCGATCAGGAAATGTATATCCGCTGGTTGCAATATGGTGTCTTTCAACCGGTTTTTCGGCCCCATGCCCAAGACAACATTGCTCCAGAGCCGGTATTTCATGATCAGCAAACCCGGGATATTTTGCGCCCGTACGTCAAGTTGCGTTATGCCATGCTGCCCTATAACTATTCTCTGGCTTACCAAAATAGCCGAACCGGCCTGCCATTGATGCGCCCTATGTTTTTCGAAGATGAAACCGACAGCGCCCTTATGGACATCAAGGACCAGTATTTTTGGGGGGACGCGTTTTTGATCAAACCTGTGACCGAGGCAGGTATTGAAACCATCAGCATGCAATTACCCCAAGGACGTTGGTTTGATTTTTGGACAGATAAAGTCTATTCAGGATCCCAGAATATAAATCTGTCGCTTTCTCTAACCACGTTGCCAGTAATGGTCAGAGCTGGCTCCTTCGTACCTATGGTGGCACCGTTCCAATCCACCGATGACTATGTTACGGACAAGCTCGAATTACATTATTATGCTCATGAGTCCGTACTATCCGCCCAAGGGGTGATGTATGACGATGACGGAGTAGATCCCGAAGCTCTCAAAAGTGGCCAGTTCGAAACCTTGAATTTCAAGGCCGAGCAACATGGCGATAATTTGCAGATCGGCCTGGCCCGAAATGGTGAGTACCAAGGCATGCCGCTAACCCGTGAGCTGACAGTGGTGATCCACAACTGGCGTGAGGGGAGTGAAAAACTGCAAGCCGGCGGAAAAACGCTGGACCTTTATTCCACTGAGGCCGAATTGCTGCTACATCCTAGCGGTGCCTGGTGGGATGAAGGGAGCCACTTACTTAAAGTGAAATTTCCATGGCAACAAAATACCAACTTGAGCATAGGTGCTAACTAACGGGCGATGAGGCGTTGTCGGTCGTTAGGTGCAGCAGAATAATGCCGTGTCTAACGGCTAAAACACCGCAAATAGCCGTTTAAATAACTAAAATAACATGCTTCTTATTGGGAATTTTGCTGTAATGGGCAGGTATTAGTTACTCAGGTTATTTTCCCTATGCAGCCATATATATTAGCCGCTACCCTTGTTTTGGCCCTTTGCGGGCGACTGTCTAGTGCCCAGGCTGTGGCCACCGGTAGCCTTGAAACAAAAAGCCCCATGATGCAATCCACATCTACACCACATAAACCCCGTATTAACTTATCCAGACAGCCGGCGCCAACTATCATGAATTTTCGGTGTGACGGTCGTCAGTATTGTAGTCAGATGACGTCTCGTGGCGAGGCAGAATATTTCTTGCAGCACTGCCCTGATCCACGCATGGACGGGGATAGCGATGGTATACCTTGCGAAAATGACAGCCGGTTCTAACGGGCTCATCCGAGTCACCGTAAGACGATGCCCCATGTCTAGGCACAGATAAGTTCAAACATCGGTGGCGCAAACAGCCAAAGGATTTCAATGAATATAACCATCTTAGCCAACCGGGATATTGCCAGCAATTACGCGGTTAACTTATTACTAGCGGGTTTGACCGGTCATCGCGTAACGATTTTTTTGTCTGCCAGAGTCGGCGGAAGTGGCGTAAAACCCGTTGAATTACAGCGTTTAGGGCTTTATGAGCAAGCGTTACTCAAGCAATCTGCTGAATGCGGAAAAATTACCGGCGCATTTATGTCAGGGGCGCACACTGCCCAGGGACCAGTGCGTTGCCAATCCTTTGCTCAGTTGAGCGAACTTACCACCGGCTCCATTGTGGAGCTTAACCACATCAATAGCGCTGAGGGCGTTGCGACTATTCAGGCAGGTAGCCCGGATGTGATCCTGTGCATTCGTTTCGGGGTTATTCTACAGCCCCAGGTGATTCGCCTGGCTAAATACGGTGTGCTAAATCTGCATTCCGGCTTGTTGCCTAATTATCGTGGCGTGATGGCCACCTTTTGGGCGATGCTCAACGATGAACCACAGCTAGGCACCACACTGCACTATATCAGCGATAAGGGCATAGATACGGGGGACATAGTGGCCACCACTGAACTGGCAGTGAATAACAACAGCTGTTATTTGGCCCAGGTGCTGCAACTCTATGTTGCCGGTAGTGAGCAAATCCTGGGTGCGATAGCGACCATTGCAACAGGACAGGAAGTGTCCCGAATTTCCCAGCCAGTAGGGGGGAATTATTACAGTTTTCCCGATCAGGATACCCTGGGTGCCTTTAACCGCAAAGGTCTGTGTCTGATAAACGAAGTAGAAATGACGGCCTTTATGGCCAGACATTATTACTGAGCAGACATCAGTCCGGGCACTCTAAAACAATCATTACTGTGGTGGCTTAGAATATGTGTCGCTGTGCGATGGGCGTTTCACATCTTTTTTGCACAACAGTTTTTATGTTTTGTGAGCCTAACGAATGTTCAGTTACATTTAATTAACATAGAACATCGTTTACACTCACTTTGGTACTGTGTAAATGGATTAATTAGCCAATTATTCGGCCAAATAAAAAAGAGTGTTAAGATCCACAGCGGCAATAAAGGATTTATTTGTGAACCGATTTGAAGCAAATATGGCAGAATTTATTCAGGCTGAAATGCAAACCGATCTGGCCCATGATTTTCAACACGTGCAGCGTGTGGTTAACAGCGCACGTTTTTTATGCGCCAAAGAGCAGGGTAATATTGACGTTGTATTGCCTGCGGCCTGGTTACACGATTGCCAGACCCTAGCAAAAGACCACCCCCAGAGGGCACTCAGCTCCCAACTTGCCGCCGATAAGGCCATAGTATTTTTAACTAAAATTGGTTACCCTCAGGAGCATTTTGGGCATATTCACCATGCCATAGTTGCCCACAGCTTCAGCGCAAATGTTACACCACAAACTATAGAAGCCAGCATAGTACAGGACGCAGATCGCCTGGATGCATTAGGCGCCATAGGCGTAGCACGTTGTATTCAGGTCAGTGCGGCCCTTGACCGGCCGTTATATTGTCCGGTAGATCCCTTTTGCCAGCACCGCGAACCAAATGACGAGCGGTTTACCCTGGATCATTTCTATCAAAAATTGCTGCTACTAGGCAAATCCATGCATACCAACTCGGCTAGGCGTGAAGCCATGAAACGCAATGACTTCATGTATCAGTTTATCCTCCAGTTACGCAAAGAAACCACACTAGGCTGATTGCAATCAATCCAGCAGCAGCCTGCAGCGCCAACGCGATAAACGAATGAAGAAAAAACACCTGCTATGGTCGGATTTTTTGAAATAACCAAAGCGCTTCAATTGCTGTCACTACCCCTTTTAGCCCTCCAGGCACATTTTTTTGGGTGATGAGTGTAACCTGGTAGCTCGACCCATAATGGTTGAGTAATTCTGCCTCGCTGATGGAAAATGGTGGGCCATCCAATAGCTGTTGATCGTACTCAAAAGTGATTAATAATTGCGCTGCGCTCTGGCTGATGTCGATCAGGTGGGCGCTATATTGAACGCGCATCTCCGCTGGCAAGGCAACCAGGGCCGCACGATCATAGATTGCGTCTACCTGGCCCATATCTTCAGCGGTGATATCAAAGATGTTGCCCACCAAGATATCAATATCGGGTGTTTGGTAGCGCGTTACTTCTTTTTCCTTGGTTATTTGTGGCTGTACACCCAACTCGTCAAACAATTCGGTAACGGCGAACTCACTTAGTTCTGCGCCTACTACACGATAACCTTGGGAAACTAACCAGCCAATATCCCGGGTTTTACCACACAGGGGCAGAAATATCCGACTACCTTTTGCCAGCTCCAATTTTGCAACATGTTCAACCAAGTAGGCGTGTGCTTTTCTGTTATGAAAAGCGATGTCTCCTGCTGTCCATTTTTGATGCCAAAAACTTGCTTTCATTTAACCCTATTCACTTCCAAAACAATATGAGGGCAAAGCCTGGGGTTAACCTACCCAGCTATGCCTGGCGTTTAATTTTGCGCCAACACCGATATTAAATCTAATGCCGTTATTTGTGGCTACCATCACATAACGGAGGGGATGCTGTATCTTTACAACCACAGAAAAACACGGTTTTCGACCTGGTTGCCTGGTATTTTACCGGTGCGAAATCTGTACCTTTATGTGAACCATCACAATAGGGTTGTGATTTACTTTCACCACAAGCACACCAAAAATATGTGTGACCCGACTCTACAGCCATCGCGTAAGGAGCGTCTGATGCTCTTTTAGGCTTATGCATAATTAAATCTCCCAAATAAGTTAAATTTAATAGAGGGTTAGACAAGGGATAGGATGTAGCTAAAATATACCACTTAATGGCCTTATATCTACTGTTTAGCGTTACCTTTTACATAGATGCGAGGTATTACGCCAATTAGTCTGGTTCTAAATACCCGGTGCGTAATGTGTGGTATCCGTGGTCTAACACCATAGTATAACCCAAACCAGCCATCGAAATTAGCGATACCATTGGAGCAATAAAGCACGTAAAATCCGTATCTTGACAAGTTTTTCTTACGCTTAGTTTGAAAAATCCCCATTTAATTACGTGAATATACTGCCCTTTGCTAGGAGCTCGTTTAGATGCAGATCGGTGAAAAATTGAGGTCGGTGACCCGCTCAATTCATCTACAATTACATGCCCACCCATTGCTGAGTATTTTAACCAGCCCTGACATCAGTGCAGATGATCTGGTTTATATTCAAAAGGCGCAATATGGATATTGGCAGCTGTTGCAAAATGTCGATCATACATCTATGCCGGTAAGCCCGATGTTATTATGGCTACAAGAGGATTTGAGAGCTTCTGGTGTTGACCCTTTACAGCTCAGCATATGTCAGAATATACCGCCGTTGACCAATGAGGAACAACTACTGGGCTTAACTTATGTTAAGGAGGGGTCATTGCTAGGTGGGCAGGTGATTTTTAAACATATTAGTCAATCATTACCTGAGTGTGTGCATGCCTTGCGTTTTTTTCAAGGGCGGGGTAAAAATACAGGGTTACACTGGCGTGAATTTTTACACTATTTAGAGCTGCGTTCGCACAAACTTGATCATGATCTTATTTGCCAAAGCGCGTTAAATACCTTTATTTGCTTTAAGCAATGGATGGATCATTGTGACGACATGCGTCGTGTAACTCAAAAAGTGTAATTTTGTATCAGAGCTTGGGCCTGCTAAGACACAAGCTTTTCAGCTTTGCGAGAGAACAAATATTACTCTTCCAAAACGGATTTCAACGTATGTAATGAGACTGGTTTAACGAAATGCTGCTTGAAGCCTGCATCCTTTGCACGTTCGATGTCTTTTTTCGATCCCCATCCACTTAGGGCATAAAACGACGTTTTGGCTGCCTCGGACAATTTTTGCAAAATTCTACACAGTTCATAACCGTCTATATTTGGCATGCCAATATCAAGAAAAACAAAGTCCGGCTGAAATGTTTTAAATGCTTCTTTGGCTTTTAACGGATCGGATATACCTAGTGTTTTATAGCCCAAGGTGTCACAAAGTAAGCAATAAGCTTCCAGAATATCGACATTATCATCTACGAATAGAATTTTTTTGCCTTTTCCTGTCAATAGCGGGCGCGGTTGAGGAGGGGGAACCACAACTTCTGGCTGTTCCACCAGTGGTAATGTAATTTTAAACTGACTTCCCGTGCCAATGCCTTGACTGGTAACAGAAATCCTACCGTGATGAAGTAACACAAGTTTTTGCACTAGGGTTAAACCAATGCCAAGGCCGCCTTCTGTATGAGTAGAGTGCGCTTCAACCTGGGTAAACATGTCAAATACATCTTCTAAGCGATCAGGTGGAATACCCAAACCATTATCGCCAATAGTGATGACCGCGTTTTTCCCCTCGGACTCAATTTCCAGCTCAATCAGGCCTTCGCGCTCAGTATACTTAGCAGCGTTATGCAAAACATTGGAAAATATTTGAGATAAACGGGCTTGGTCACCGTTAACAAACAGCGCCTTAAGGGGTTTTTTTATACTCACACGATGGGATTTTTGTTCAATTATTTCGGCAACAATTTCAAGTGAATGAACTATAGTATCTTCCAAATTTAGACGTTCAAAATCGATTTTTATTTTGCCGCGAGTGATACGCGAAACATCCATTAAATCGCTGATAAGTTTCGACATATATTCTGCTTGGCGCTTGATTATGGCAACGACTCGTTTTCTTACCGGTGCTTCGGGTTCATTCTCTAATAGCGCAACACCGGTGTTTATCGGTGTCAGTGGATTTCTTAGCTCATGGGCCAAAGTGGCCAAAAATTCATTGCGGTATTTATCCTGCTTTTTTAAATTAGTGAGGCTATTGTGCATACGATCTTGCGCATCGAGAGCGTGCACCAAAAACATCCGATTTAGACGATTAGCCGTCGTAATATCGGACTGATCAAATGGAAGACAATACCCAGTTATCTCCCGGATATTGACTTGAAATGATGCTCTTGGTGAAAGCCGTTCTTTTTTCGATGCGTTCGCAGAGGTTTCTTTTTCAACACCTGTCCAACGTTGGTTTTGGATCCTTTCTTTGCGAAACCATGCGGTAAAAAATTTCTTTTTCTCAAATAGGGGGATGATCATTATGCCAGCGATACCGTTTAATTCTTCGGCGCTATATTGTTCAAATAAATTTTCAATGACATAAGGAAACTGATTTTCAGCACTGGCTCTTGCAACTAAGATTTTTACCAGGCTGATCGGCAAAGTTTGCCCTAACGTGATGGTTTCTTGTTGGGAATAATAAATAAACCCATCGCAGTTCATTGCTTCTAGAAAAGCGGTTTCGGCGCTTTTGATTACCTTGACGATAGAGTTGGAAGGCCCGATCAAGTCCAGCATGTCATCGACAGCTTGGTCCGTGTCATTTTTTTTCTTGGAGAGTAACTCTTCCTCTTTGGCCAATAAATGCCAACTGAAAAGCTGACTTAAATTTTCACACTGAAGCCTTACATCTTGGGATATATATCTAGGGTGTCGGCTGTGACAAGAAATGAGACCGTAAAGATCACCACCCGTCACTAAAGAAACTGAAAACGATGCTTTTAGACCTTGATTGCGAATGTATTGCAAATGAATAGGTGACACCGTTCGCAGTAATGAATGGGTCATATCCAATGGAGTGCGCTGCACTTCATTTGTTCTTGGCAACAGCGGGGAGGAAGGCAGGTTGACATCAGGCACTAACCTTACCCAGTTAACTTTATATAACTCCCTCGCCTGGGGCGGAATATCAGAGGCGGGGTAATACAAATCCATGTATGACTCCAAATCATCATCTTTTGCTTCAGCAATAACTCTGCCTGAATGATCGTCGTTAAACTTATACAAAACCACGCGTTCCATACTGGTCAAATAACGTATGGTTTCGACCATCTGCTGGGCCATTTCACTAAGGGAGGTTAGAGCCTTAAAACGCGGAGCGATGCTCATAGCATAGAGTTTTATATATTGCTCCGCGCTGTATCGCTCTCTAAATTGAGTAGAAGGCTCCAGTTCGACTACGTAATAGGGTCCACTTGCATAAACGACAGCAAAGTACTCTAAATCAGTGTCCGCCACTAATAACGACTGCTTAAATTTAATCCGAATTGGCAGTCGGGTATTACTTGTCTCTACCCGACTAAAGGTTTCTTGCAGAAAGTTGCGTTCGTCAGAATCCTCTTCCAGTAAATCAAAAAAAGGCATATCTACTAAGGTCAGGTCACCAAAAATATTTTCTGTATTGGCGCTAATGACAGATATTCTGAGAGAATCCCGATGAAATGCGAAAAGATAACCATATCCCTGAATTGATTCGGGAATGTGGATTTGCTCTTGTTCACACTTGTCAAAATTTAGCTTATCGATATCTAATTTCACTACTTTCCTTAGTTTTAACGCGTTGCACCTGGGATGTCTTTATTTCTATTGAACTGGTATAGAAGCACACATCCTATTTGTTTGGTATCAGCACTGAGCAACGTTGAAGCGAAATAAACACTAGTTGTGATAAATATCGCGTACTTGTTGTTACTGACTATTTTAATCAATCCTGTTCGCTTTTTAGAGACGCGAATATTTCCACCAAGAAATCTTTGAAAGGACTATGGCAGAAGGCCCGCAAGTACTCAACCCAGCTTTACATTGTGTTTATACACAGTGATTTTGCGTATTATGGCTAAGATAAAGGGTAACAGTCAATAATTGCTGACAGCGGCTAGGTTGCAAGCTTCAAATTCATATTCCTGGCATGCAGAACTGATAGGCATTTTGTTTTATCATCCCAATTCTAAACGGCGACTTTTAAGTCGTTATTGGCAACCAAACAATAGTTTATAAAGGTAAAATATGACACAGGCTTCAACCTATCACATTGGCACACCGGACAAACCTTGGGGCGAGAGCGAGAAAAAAGCCTGGCTGGCTGAGCAAAACAAAAAGCGCAGTTATGTAGATGATGTGGTTAGCCAAATTGAGCCGCTTAGGGCAGAGTTTGATATTGAGCAGTACGCCACCCTGGATTACGCAGCGGGCCAATATCCTCTGTTTGTGATTAAAACCAAGCTCTTTTCCCCAAATAAACCCACCGTTTTGGTGACCGGTGGGGTGCATGGTTACGAAACCAGTGGTGTGCATGGTGCTTTATATTTTGCCGCCCACCAAGCCAAACATTATGCCCAATACTTTAATATTGTGGTAGCCCCCTGTATCAGCCCCTGGGGTTATGAAACCATCAATCGCTGGAACCCCCAAGCTGTTGATCCGAACCGCTCTTTTGTGACCAATAGCCCGGCGCCTGAAGCGGCTAACATTATGGCCTATGTGGCGTCGTTGGGGCTGGATTTTCTGGCTCATATCGATTTACATGAGACCACAGACACGGACAATAGTGAATTTAGACCGGCCTTGGCGGCACGTGATGGCATCGAGCAAGATAACTGGAATATCCCTGATGGTTTTTATACTGTAGGTGACAGCCACGATCCGCGCCCGGAATTTCAAAGTGCGGTAATAGCCTCGGTAGAAAAGGTAACCCATATCGCCTTGGCGGATGAAACAGGAAAGTTAATTGGCTCGGATCTGGCCCAGCACGGCGTGATCAATTATCCCTTACACGAGCTGGGATTATGTGCTGGTTTCTCAAATGCCAAGTTCACCACTACTACCGAGGTATACCCAGATGGCGTCAATGCAACGTCAAAAGAATGTATAGCGGCGCAAGTGGCGGCCGTAGTGGGTGCCCTGGATTACCTAAAAGCTCAACTATAAGCCTGATTATCATCTGCGTTAACCTGGATAACCCAGGTTATTAAGGGTTAACGTGCTTTTTATTGCCAAATACACACAATCTATGACACCCCTTGGGGTAAAATCCTGTATATTTCGCCATCATTTTTTAACTACAACCAAGCAATTTCAACATTCAGATCCCGGCGCCGCTAAGTGAGCAGGGTTCAGGCAACTTTTTACAAACATAGTATGTAAACAGGTTGCGTCTATGTTTTGGTCTGCCGGTAGAGGAATTAGCATGAAATTTTCATCATTAGATTTAGCCAAACAACTGCAAGACGCCATTGACGTTTGTGGTTACAGCGATATGACCCCCGTGCAAGAACAAGCTATTGTGCCTGCCAGAAGAGGGCGAGACTTGCTGGCCACGGCGCAAACCGGTACGGGTAAAACAGCGGCCTTTGCTCTGCCTATTTTGCAACAGATGCTCGACAAACCCAAGGCCGCCCAGTCAGGTAATCCTCGGGCCCTGATCTTGACTCCCACCCGGGAACTGGCAGAACAGCTGGCCAATACCATTGCAGCATATGCCCAGTTCACCACATTGAATGTCACGGCTTTTTACGGTGGTGTGAAAATGGGGGGCCAGGCCGCCAAACTCAAAGCAGGAGTGGATATCTTAATCTCTACCCCGGGGCGTTTGCTGGAACATATGACCCTGAACAATGTGCATTTAGCCAACGTGGAATTTGTGGTACTAGATGAAGCTGACCGTATGCTCGATATGGGTTTTATTGCCGATGTGCAGCACATGTTGCAACAGATCAATAAAAAACATCAGACCTTGTTATTCTCGGCTACCATCTCCCCTAGTGTGAATGAGCTGGCGCACAAGATCTTGAATAACCACCAGGAAATTCGCGGTACCCGACTAAACAGCACCGCAGATACCGTTGAACACGTGATGTATCCAGTGGGCGAGTCGCAAAAAATTGAATTATTCAAAACCCTGCTGGCTGAGCAAAACTGGTATCAAGTGCTGGTATTTACCAGCACTAAAGAGCAAGCCGATACATTGATGGCCGCGCTCAAAGTGAGCAAAATTGAAGCCGGTGTTTGTCATGCAGATAAGAGCCAGGGTGCCAGACGTCGTGCCTTGGCCGATTTTAAATCCGCCAAATTGCAGGTACTGATCGCCACAGAAGTTGCCGCCAGAGGCTTGGATATTCAGGGTCTGGATCACGTAGTGAACTTTAACTTACCCTACCTTCCAGAAGATTACGTGCACCGTATTGGGCGCACAGGTCGGGCCGGAAAAGCAGGGCATGCCATCTCTTTTGTCAGCCGTGAAGAAGAGCGTACCGTGGAGCGGATTGAACGATTAATCGGCAGCAAAATCACGCGTATTGTTAAACCTGGCTTTGAAGTCAGTAACCGTGAATCCTTACTCAAAACCGTGTCTCGTCATAGTCGCCCCAGCCGGACCAATAAATCCACTCAAACTCAAATCGTGTTTGATAAAACCAGCGGTGGCAAAAACAAAAAAGTGAGCAAACCCGGCGCTAGCCGTAAACGCACCACGCCGGCAAAAGCCAATAAATAAAGCTTTATCTAGTGAGTGGCGGCCACCGAGTGGCGGCCACCGCGTAGCTTCCACGGCGTAGCTTCCACCGCGTAGCTTCCACGGCATAGCCCCCACCGCCAGCTACGCGGCTTTGTTTTATTTGGCCGTTATCAGGGCTGAGGTTTGGTTTCTCGGCCTCTGAGGCTTGAAATAAAACAGGCCCCTAAGGCACACCCAAAGGAGATATTCAATGCTAATACCACGGTTTGCAACAGGGCCGGGTATTGGGCAGGAGTAATTTGTTCATCTCCCAGAAAATGATGTACCAGCAAATTGACCAAACTCATACCCACCAGGTTACCTATAGTGCGCGCCAGGTTCATACTGGCCGAAGCAACCCCCAGTTCACGCATATGCACTGCGCCCATAATGGCATTGTTATTGGGTGTGGAAAATAAACCGAAACCTATACCAATCAAAAATAGTGATGAGCCGATATAAAAGGCGCTACTTTGTAAGTCCATGCGACTGAGAATAAAAAAACCGCAGGCGACGATCGCACAACCCAACGTCGCCAATAGTCTGGGTTGTACCTTGTCTGAAAGGCGTCCGGATAAGGGTGCTAAAAAGGCCATGGAAAACGCCTGGATCAGAATGATTTGGCCTGCGTCGGACGGACTAAAGCCCTTTACATATTGCAGGTATAAACTCAGCAGGAAGGTCAAAGGATAAATACTGGCATACATCAGCAATGAAGTACTCAGCGACATAGAAAAGACCCGGCTTTCACGAAACATCTGCACCCGGATCAGCGGTTCTTTATGGCGACTCTGATGCAAAACAAACAGGCCCATACTGATAATAGCGACTGTTAGCAAAACCAGGCCGGTTAAGCTGGGCAGCATACTGAGACCAAATACCAAACAGGTGGCAGACAAGGCAAAAATTGCCGTTCCACGCCAGTCGAATGCCGATCGTCTGTCGTTTTTCCAATCGCCGTGCAGGCGTAACTTGATCAGGATCAGCAAGATGGCCACCAGGGGGATTTGAAACAAAAAAACCGACCGCCAGCCCCAGAGCTCCGTTAACCAACCGCCTATGGCAGGGGCGACCGTTAATCCCACATAAACACAAGCTGCACTGATCCCCAGGGCAAAACCTCGCTTGCTTGGCGGGGTGACCGAGGTGAGTATGGCCACCCCGGTACCGAAGATCATGGCCGAAGCTGCGCCTTGTATAAATCGCCAAAACAAAATCCACTCAATGCTGGTGCCAAAGGCACACATCATGGACGCCAGGGCGTTAAGGGCGAGCCCCCCTGCATACACACGTTTACGGCCGTAATTGTCGGCTAACTTACCAAAGGGCAGCATAAACGCCACATTGGCCAATAAAAAAATAGTGGGTAACCAACTGACCATTTTGGCATTGGCTTGTAACTCGGCAGCCAGATCCGGGATCGCAATATTCACCGAGGCCATACCCAGTGGCCCGATAAAAGAACCGATACAAACGACAATAAGGGCGACAGTGGTTACAGGTAATTTCGAGAAAAAAGACATAACAACAGTTGGTAACCTAAAAGAGGTGCAATGATACCCAAGGCAAGCGTCAGTTGCACTGCTTGCATTTCAACATTAAGGCTCCGATGAAAAGAGTAATAAATACGGTAAACAGACATACCTATAGACATGCTTTGCAGGCCATATAGATAAAGGCTTGCATAGGTTTTAGAAATGTCTACGGCTTTGTGAAATTTTCTAGCTCTTTACCTGTAATTATGTCTATTGCTACCAAGCTGATTTTAACATTAATTCTGACTATATCGAGTGGTCGATGGGCAAACGAATAATAAGACATGACTGACGGCAATGAGCGATGAGCGGCCATTCAGAAAATCTGCTTATCTTTAAAATTGTTTGATGTTTTCTTTTGGCATCCTAATGAAAAGTGCTCCGACAAGGAGACATAAGCACTTAGAATTTTATAGGTGTATTTTGCTAATAAAGTCCATCAGTATAAAGCCGGTTTGTACTTTTAGTTCAAGCGGCCATAAAACCTGGATAAATTTATGTCTCTAACCCCATCTATTGAAGTCGTTTGAAGGGTAAAATCGTTCCGCAAGACTCAGATAGGTGGCAGTAAGTTGCTTGTTTGTATCAATAAAACATGTCGTTTTGAGTTGGTATCAAACTTGCTGATTTCGCCGAAAGCTTTAAGATGGTGTGTAAATTCCTATCGGGTAAGAATCATAAATATAAACCAACAAAAGTGATTCAAAACTTACTTTTGTTGGCATTAGACAAGTTTAATTGGGTACTTGTATGATGTGAACGCAAGGCATATAGTCTCCCCAAACATTCTCATTGCGACTAACTAAGCGTGTATCGATAATTTTGCGTGCACTATCTACCGTAAACTGTACTTTGCAATGCCAGAGTTTGTTGTCAGGTGCCACTATCTCTTTATGATATTCTAAGACCTCATTGCCTTGTGCATCTGCGCCGATGCCAGTAGAAGGACCGATTTGATTCACTAGACGTTTTGCAGTCTCGCCGTTCCATAATGCTAAACGTTGTTTTAATTCATCTACAGGCTCAACAACAGCCCAATTGGTTGAACAAGCACTCAATAGAAAGCTCGCAATAAACACTGATATAGTATATCTCTTCATGACATGCATCCTCAGTTACTTAGTAATGTTTCTTTGGTAATGAGCTTAATTGATTTCACCAAATTTTTTAGTTTATCGCTATATTGATCATCTGCCAAAATTCTATCTCTTTCTTCGTTGACCAAATCGTTATAGCTTTGAATGCGTTTACCTTTTATGTCCCAAACTTTGTTTCGAGCGCCTAAAGGCCAAACTTCGATTTCAATTTTAGACGTTTTCATTTGACCTAAAGCTAACCCTAATAACATTTGACCGTGCATTATGGTGCTGGAATCGGCAGTTTGTGTTGCATTTAAAAATTGTACGACACCTTTTAGACCGCTCATATAATCGTCTACTGCATCGTCATCGTACCGTTCAATACCAATGTTAATATCATCTTCAACCTTAATAGTTTGGGTTTTGGTAGGTTTAGTAAAAGCGCCAGTGTCGACATATGCGCACGAAGCGAGCGTGAGAGTAAAGGCTACTATTAATAAGCTTGTTATTTTGGTTTTACCTAGTTGCATGTCCTTTCCTTAGTGTTTGTTGGATGCAACGAGAACAAGGTGCCAAAGTTAGGCGTTTACCAAATAAGGCTCACGAAGAGCAAACTAGGACATTCATACTCGGAACTGCCAATATTTTTGTAGTTTTGAAAGTGATTAATAAATGATCTTTAAGTGACTAATAAATAGTCTATCGCACCCTATTTTAATCGACAAACTTTGTCAAGGAAGCATTTTAATAGTCGTTCTACTACGACCCCATAGAACCACTTTACCGATATAGTATGTCGTTCCGTCTATACTCTTACCATTTTCGGTAAAACCTTTTAATTTAAGAATATATTGCTCAAAATTAAGCTTTCCAACAAGACTTTAAATATGCTAGGTTTTATATACAAAAAATATAGATGCCTCATATATTTATGATTTTTTTATTGAAAATCAGTTTTTTTCAACATTGAAAAGCCACTTATGATTTGTATTACGCTATAACCTCAATTCGATAACTAATGTAAAAAGTGATTTCAATAGACTCAAGGAATAGTAATGAGCATTAATGACGATAATCCTAACAATGATACAATACAAAGCGATGTGCCAGAGTCAGTGGAAGCACAGGGCGGGATCAAACTTTAGGTTATAATTAGTCATCTATCGATCACCTATTGATATAAACAGTCTGGAACTTTTTGCTTGAGGGTCGATCAGATCGTCAACTTTCCCCAATCGGTATTATCATATGGAACTCATCGACTGCTTAAAAGACGTTCAAGAGACACGCTCGCATATTAATCAAACATATCCGTTACTGGAAATCATGTTCCTAGTGGTGGCGGCTTTAGCCTGTGGCCAGAAAGGGTGGTCAGATATACAAGATTTCGGTGACGGCAATCTTGACTGGTTACGCCGCTATTTGCCTTATGAGAATGGCATACCCACCCGGCATAACATCGCCAAGATAGTCCGTGCTGTCGTGCCGGATAGCTTTGTCGGTGCCTTAGTCAAGTGGGCGAATGTGCGGCGCACCCGCCATGGCAAGCCATTAATTGCATTAGATGGGAAAGATATTCGGGGTGTCGAGCGCAGTGGTAAAGCCTCGCCCCTGAGTATTGTCTCAGCCTTTGATGTGCAGCAAGGCTTAGTGCTCTATCATAGTGCCACACAAGGCAAAGGTCAGGAAATTCAAGCGGTGTGTGATCTGCTTGATGCACTGGATATCCAGGATTGCATTGTGACGATGGATGCACTGCACTGCCAAAGTGACACACTGAGCTTGATCAAAAAACGCGGCGGCGATGCACTCGTACAAGTCAAAAAAAACCAGGACGCCTTATTCAATCAGATAGATGGGGCATTTCAGGCATACTGGCAACAATCTCAAACCCAGGACCACATCGCAGAGGCAAGTGAGAATAAAGGTCATGGCCGGGAAGAGTCTCGTTGTGTATATAGCCTGCCTGCTACTCTTGGCGAGGCACTCAAGATAAAGTGGTCAATGTTAGAAAGCGTTATCGCGGTCGTTAGAACCCGCAAGATAGCGAATAAAGTCAGTCACGAAACCGCTTATTTTGCTTGCACCACCCACCTCCCCTTAGCCCTGGCAGCGGATGCCACACGTCGTCACTGGGACACTGAAAATCGTCAGCACTGGGTGCTAGACGTTGTATTCAGAGAAGATGCTCAAACCATTTACACACGCAAGGCCGCGCAGAATATGGCGACAGTAAGGCGTTTCGTATTGAATTTACTCAGGCGAGACAATGGGAAACAGAGCATGCCACGCAAGATGAACAAGGCGGCATGGGACGAGAACTATCGTCATGATGTATTGTTTACAAATTAGTTACAAAGTTCGCTCGCGCCCTGAGTGGAAGCACTACCCATAGAACAAACAGATCATGAACACCAAGAGAAAGGGCATAGCTTTTTCTATCCATTTGTGTTTCCATTTTATCAAAAAAACTGGCTACCTAAAATGTGGTGGGTTCCGGTTTTGGGATTTGTTCCAATCGTTAACTTGATATTGCTGCAAGGTTGGCGATTTTCTTTAGTTAGTCGCATGACCGCGCATGAAAAAGAAATACTGCCAACTGCCGATATATCTTTGTTTTTTAAAAAAGGCCTAGTTCTTTGGTTTATGACCTTGTTCTATCTAATCATTCCGACAATTATAATATTTAGCGCAGGTGCTGGAGAGCTAGGTAATCTGTTTAGATCATTGGGTTGTTTCTGGACATGGATCTTTGGAGACGAGAATTCCCCTACTTTGTATACATGTATAGTAGCCGAAGCTGGAGACATGATGATTCGCTTTGCTATCGAATTGGTTTGGCTTATTGTTCAAGGCACCATGTTTAAGGTTGCCCTTATTCGCTATGCAATTACCGGTAAAAAACGCGTATTCTTAAACTTGCCGGTTAATGCGGGCATCGCTCTATATCATATGAAAACAATTGTTATGATGATTGTTTTTGGACTGGTCATGACAGCAGTATTCTTGCTAGCAACATCGGTAATGTTGGCAACCGTGGTATTAACTCCCCTTATTCCGTTAATTCTTATAGTGGTATATTACTATGCAACTGGCTATGAATATGGCCACTTAGGCCATAACATTGCGGCCTTTAGGAAGAAAGAGCACCGTAAGCACTAATATACGGTTGAAATCTTACCGAGACACCAATTATAGATACGCTTAAATCACGAAACAGATTGCTGCAATGACAACAACCCTGGGTCCTTGATTGCGCGATTTGGATGAAAGGATGGCAGAAGTAAGTAAACTTATCGAATGGTCAATAGAAGATTTTTGCGTGTAAAAGAGGCAAATTTTTTATGACAGCCTTAAAGTTGTGAATGCCCATTTAGTTTTAGAACCAGAGCTACAATCTAGCGGCAAAAATCAGTTCAGTTCGAATTAAGTAAGTCCAACTGGCCGCTATTGGCACATTTTTGACTGACAACTCCGAGCGATCTGCCGGAAGTCGAAATTGGTTAATCCTATAATTCGCTCTTACTTCCCTGTCAGGTCTAGTTTGAATATATTGACAAGATGTGCTCTTTAAGTGAACTATAATTATGAGACCGTCTTGAAATAGATTATATATTGAAGATGTCCCATGACCGATGAACCTGACTGGACACTCAACCAAGAACCCTTTAAATCGAAACAAGCACCGCTCTCGTTTCTTCTTCGGGAAGTGGAGCCAGTGAAGATGTTCCTTCTCAAGGCCAATCGGTATATCGAGCAATGTGACTCATATCACGACTTACGGTTTTGAGATTTTTCTTTGAATAGTAGAAACGACTAAATGCATACCGGTTGGCTTCTTTTCAAGGCTCACCATCTGAAAAGAATATCTGTGGGAACGCTTTTATTTTCTTGGACTTAGGATTTGGAATAAAGCCATGCTTGGCATTTGGCGACGAAGGATTGTATATCATTGATTGATGAAGAATAGTTTCTAGAACTGCCATAATTTAGATCCAAAGCTATTATTCTTAGATAGTAAAGGATATACATTAAAAGTGTCTATAGTTCTTAAGTTTATATGTACTGTGTGCTGCGCTTAAGTATACCGTAAAGTGTCATCCTAAGCGGCTCAAAAGCGCCATTACCAGCCATGCGCTATTTGTTTGAAATAGTATTTCGCAAATAGACTTCTCATCAATAGCAGACTGAATAACGGCTTGGTGCCATAAAGTCCGATTTTGAGGTGAGGCTAACAACACCTGTCCGTTTGATTCAGTTAAGCAACCCATTTCCCTTTTTTAGTCAGCTACAAGTTATTCGAATAGCCAGTTTTGCTTCACAATTGCAGCCCAAGACAGCCTGTTGCTCATTGCTTGGATCAGAGATAGCGTTTATCCTTCTTAGACTAGTCCCGATAAACTGAAGTGAATAAATGCAATCGTTCGAAAAAAAGCTGGAAGCAGGAATTTTTGCCAGTCGATGGCTATTGGCGCCGTTTTTCGTCGGTCTCATCATCGCTATTCTGGTTTTGCTGATCAAGTTCATGAAGGAACTGGGTACGCTTGTCATGAGCGCCTGGAGCGCCGATGAGTATGAAACAGTAATTTCCATCCTCACCCTGGTGGATACGGCGCTGATTGCCAGCCTGCTGCTGATCATCATTTTCAGCGGTTATGAGAATTTCGTATCGAAAATTTCGGTTAGTGGCCACGAAGATCGGCCAGCCTGGATGGGCCGAGTTGGCTTTGCCGATCTCAAACTCAAATTGATTGGTGCCATTGTCGCCATCTCGGCAGTAGAGCTGCTCAAAGCCTTCCTGGTGAGTGACCTGTACACTAATGAGCAACTTGGCTGGAAAGTAGGCATTCACTTAACCTTTGTGCTTTCCGGGCTGTTCTTTGCATTAACGGACTGGATTTCTGAATCCCGGAAAAATGATCACTAAATGATCAGCGGTATCTGGCCTTGGGTGCTATTCAATTTGTTTGTGGTTGGCCTGTTGGCACTGGATCTTGGGCTTCTGCATCGAGGCAATCGGCAGATTACGGTGGCCCACGCGCTTTGGCTAAGCCTGGGCTATATGGTGCTGGCCTTTCTGTTTGCGGCTGGGATGTTCCATTTCGTAGGTGAGAAAGAAGGCTATCAGTTCATTACCGGCTACCTGATAGAAAAAAGCCTCAGCATCGATAACATCTTTGTGTTTGTGCTGATCTTTACGCACTTTTCGGTGCCTCAGGAGTACCAGTACAGGGTGTTGTTCTGGGGCATACTCGGAGCCCTGGTCATGAGGGGCGCGCTGATCCTGGTCGGCGCATCACTGATTGAGACGTTTCACTGGGTGATCTACCTGTTTGGCGCCTTCCTGATTTTTACAGGTATCAAGATGCTGATTACCGTGGGTGCCGAGCCGGATGTGGAAAATAACCCTGTCGTTCGGCTGATGAAACGACACTTCCGGGTGACCGAGGGTTTTGAAGGCGGCCGGTTCACGGTGCGCAAAGACGGCGTCCGTTACATCACGCCGTTGCTTATCGTGCTAGTACTCGTTGAGCTGACGGATGTGGTATTTGCACTGGATTCCATTCCCGCGATCTTCGCAATCACAACCGACCCGTTTATTGTCTATACCTCCAACGTCTTCGCCATACTTGGCTTGCGGGTACTCTATTTTGCTCTAGCCGGCATCCTCCACCGCTTCCACTATTTGAAATACGGGCTATCTCTGGTGCTGGTGGTGGTCGGACTGAAAATGGTCCTCAATGCCTGGTTCGGCGCCAAGGTCATCCCCACCGAAGTGGCGCTGCTTTTGACGGCGATACTTATTGGCGGCTCTATCGTGTTTTCTATGTGGAAAACTGCAAAGATGCCCGAAGGCGAAGCCCGGCGCCAGTCCAAGCGCTGGTGGGTACCTGGTAGCCCGGCGAAGAAAAAAGACAGCGCCCGGAAGCCTTGAGTTCCCTTGACTACAAAAAAATGTACGTAGACAGGTTAAATATCAAAAAACAGATAATTTTAAAATGGTCTATGTAACTCGCCGTCATGCATGGGGGCAGGGCACTAACTTGTTAATAAAATCAGAGGGTGATTATAAGCTCAATTGACGACGCATGCATCTTAGGCGTGATAACTGCCTCGCTAGTTGATTAAATTTACATATCCTACTGAAGCTGAAGATTGACGGGTAAATTACCATATTCAAGGTAAATGAGATATCCACAGCAATGCGGCGTCAGAGAACTTTCTGCTAATTCTGTTCGTGATTTTTCGTTTCATTTTTGTCGCGCTCAACTAACTCTTCAAGTGCTGAACCCGGATCTTCTTCTCCAGCGACGGATTCTTCAAACGGGCACGCTGCTTCAGCTTCACTGTCTTCGAGTGTAATTTCACGATTATGTAGCTCATTCTTTTTATCGTTTTTCATATCACTGCCTAATATGTTAATTGTTAGAAATAATGGCAAAAATTGAAATGACTTATTTGTGGAAAAGGCAATTTTGGCAGCTTTTTCGATACTGCGAAACACCCTAGTCTTTATTAAGATCGTCACTACTTTTTATACCATCGAGGATATAATTTTCAAGATTTTGTTTAATCAACTAAAGCTATCCGCACACCTAATCTGACAAATCCATTTCCCAATATTTGGATGTTCCGTTGGAACTGGGTGTGCTTGCCAAGCGGACATCGACACCTGAAATTTTCTGCATTGCTTTGATTTTAGCCTAAGTGTGCACGTTTAGTTAATTGGCTCGGTATTTCTCATATCAGCCAGCGTGTTGTCGCAGTGGGTGCCGAATTGCTCATTCAGTTCAAGTTGGTATGGGGTAGACCATGGGGTGAAGGTATCCCGCGGCTGCGGTTTTATTGGGTGGTTTTATATCTAACGCAACTGACATTGGTAAGCGTTATTTAAACAAACCGGCGTACTGAGCGGGCAACAGCGATAAAACACGAATCGCAATATTTTTTGTAAGAAATTTCGACCGCTGCGCTTTGCCACTGAATTTTCCCTTCGACAAGCGAAGTACTGACACCGTCTTTTAAATAGCGCGAGTTTTTGAGCACCATCACCACATGGCCATTAACAATGTGCAAATTCTGGCCTTCAAAACAGATCAGTTCTAGCGTGTTGCATTCACCTGCTGGTTTTTCAAAATTATCTTTGCTTAATACAAAGCCCTGAATTTCTGCGACAACTTCCATGCACGGAAATGTTCCTGTCCGTGTTTTCCAATGGCGCAGTATAGAATGCCACTGTCTTTAAGTTTGGTTTTCCGTGGTGACCATTTCAAATCAGGCGACTGACATTCTCGACGATACCTAGAAACCCGCTCCCACCTCAAAATGCAGCCATTTTTTGCTGACCGGGTGGTTAATTTTGAGGGATTGGGCGTGCAGGTACAGACGTTGGCCTTGTTTACCATAGAGATCATCCCCCATTATAGGCATATTCAAGCCACAAACATGAGCGCAATGCACCCGTAGCTGGTGAGTACGGCCGGTTTTGGGGTACAAATATACTTTAGTTTGCCCTTTCACATGGTCCCGAGCCAATACCTGCCAGCGGGTTTCGGCGGCTTTGCCGGAATCTTCACAAACGCGCTGTCTGGGGCGATCATAAAAATCGCCACACAGGGGCAAGGTGATCGTTCCCTCTTGCCCGGCTAATAGACCATCAAGCAAAGCCACATAACGTTTTTCTACACTGCGGCTGATAAATTGTTTCTGCAAATTTTTATGGGCCTCTTTAGTCAAGGCGATAACCATCAAACCCGAGGTCGACATATCCAGACGATGCACAATTAAGGGCCCGGAGGCCTGAGGGAAAAGGGCCTTGATGCGTTCATATACTGAATCACTGATATTTTTGCCGGGCACCGATAGTAACTCTGGCGGCTTATTGATGATTAACAGGGTGGCGTCCTGATAGAGGATAGTAAGCTTTTTATCCTGACCGGGGTTTAGCAGCATAGGGTTGTCATCAACCTCCAGGCCGTCAAGCATATGGGTCAAAATGGGGTGGCATTTACCCTGACAAGCAGGATAGTAATACTGATGCCGTCTTAGTTCAGCTTTTGGCGACGCCCCCCACCAGAACTCTGCCATCGCCAAGGGCCGTAAGTCCCACTGATAAGCGTAATGTAACAGTTTCGGGGCCGCACATTCACCCGCCCCGGCAGGCGGAAGGCCCGTAACCGTAGCAGCAAACAGCTCACCCAGGTTTTTTTGCTGTTTATTGGCGTTAAAAAAACAGTACTGCTTAAACAGCTTTTGTTGCAAGTCAGCAGATAAGGTTTTGCGTTTAAGCTTATGCTGGCTTATTTGCGCTTCCCATAGATTAACTTTGATTTGAGCCGCGTTTACCTGTGTATCCCAGTGTGATTTTAGCTGGCCAAGCTGTATTTTGAGTTCAATGCTCTGTTGATTGAGTTGCTGCTGTTTTTGCTCTAGCTTCATCGCGGGGAGTGTCTGTTGGGCGATGGCACGTTGAGCCTGGCGCTCAAGACGACTGGCTTGCATATCTTGTTTAAAAGCGGTGATATACCGCTCTTTGGCGGCAAGATGCTGGGTTAAAGCTGATTGTGCAGCGAGATAATCCGGGTGTGTTGCCAGTGTTTCAAGTTGCTGGTTTAACTGGTTTATCTGCTGTTGCCGGGGTAGGAAAAAGCCGTCTGTGGTTAACATGTCAAAAACCGGCGGCACAAATTTTGGTAAATGATTTTGCTGGGCTAATTTTCCGGAAAAGGCCGACAGGTAGCCTATGCGACCATCCGCGTCTTGAACTACCAAAACACCGAACATTTTGCCAATTACCTGCTCTCGATCCTCAGTTAAACCGAAGTTATGTTGCCACTGAGTCTGGTGTTCAAGGTGGTTTTGCAATTCTTTGGCCGCCACTAAACATAAAGGATGGGGCCGGTAATAAAACGGAAAGGTAAAACGTTCGGGCAAGCTATAACTTGCAATGTCTGCCTTAAATTCCGTAAAACAAATGGTTCGCTGCTGTGGTGGTGTGTCGAGTTTGGGTTTCATATAGTCATACTGCATACAGCCAATGCCAGGGTGATAAAAGGGAAATTAAAATAGCTCAACGTCGATGATGCCAGCTTACCGTGCCGGCTCCAGGTTATTTAAGGCCAACCAGGTCGCCTACCTTTATGCGCCCATCGCCTAACACTTGGCAACACACGCCACCGCGCCAGTTTGGCACTAACGCCTGAGTTAAGCCCAGGTACTGGGCATCCATTTTAGGGCAGGGGTCGGTTTCACCGGTGATCAAAAGGTGCAGTGCACCGATAAACAATTGTTTGCCCACATGCTGAGGGCCAAAGCTTAGGCCTTCAACTAACAGATTGGCCCGGCGTATTGTCCAGGGCAGGGTGGTGCCCAGGGCCGTACATGCCTCTTGCCATTGTTCAATGCTCAGTACGGTCACCTGGCGTTTACCTGGTCTGCGTCGAGCATCACCTTCTAGCCCGGATACACGGGTTACCATGGCACTAAAGGTGCGTTGCATGTCGGCCCGGGGCGCAGTCCGATAGGCGATATTGAGCAATTGCATCTCTTATTTTGCAACCTGGGTGTTAATGGTCAAACTGTCGTTTATGCCCTCTTGTGCATATCGGCGCTGAATGTAGCGCAGGCGCAACCCGAGCAAAATTGCCGCAGACGTGAGGCCACAGATAAAGCCAACCCAGAAACCGGCCGCCGCCATTTTGGGTACGATCCAATCGGTGAGGGCTAACACACAGCCGATGGTCATGCCTATCACCCAATACGAGATAAAACTCAGGTAGAACATGGCGGCGGTATCTTTGTAACCGCGAAGGGCAGTAGCTGAGACGACCTGGATGGCATCAGAGAACTGAAACATGGCCGCCAAAACCATCAGACTTGCCGCCATGTTGATCACCGCCATATCGTTGCTGTATAGCTGGCCTATGTGTACCCGGGCTAAAATGGTTAAAGAGGCGGTGATACAAGCGATAGTTAGGCCCATCAGTAGCGCACAATAGGTGGCTAACTTGGCTTGTTGTGGTTTGCCTTCCCCCAGCAAGTGCCCAATCCTAATGCTGGTCGCCATACCTAGGCTCAAAGGCAGCATAAACATCAAAGATGAGAAGTTCAGTGCCACCTGGTGAGCCGCTACTATAGTGGCCCCAAAAGGCGCCAGTAAAATGGCCACCACAGTAAACAGGGTTACCTCAAACAATATGGTCATGGCTATGGGTAAACCGAGTTTTAGACTGGCCAACATATCTTTGGCATTGGGCCAATGTATATTGGCGTGCAAGGCAAACTTTTTAAGCTTTTTAGAATGTAGGGTATACAGCCAGGTGGCTATTAACATAGCCGCAAAAACCAGGCCGGTGGCTACACCACAACCCGCACCGCCAAGTTCCGGTAGCCCAAATTTTCCATATATCAACACGTAATTGGCTGGAATGTTTATTAGCAAACCTATAACCATAATGATCATGCTAGGTTTGGTGATGGATAAGCCTTCACAGTAATTGCGCAGCACCTGGTAAAGGGCAAAAGCCGGCATGCTATAAAGCAGATATTGCACATATTCGATGGTGATCTGGCGTAACTCGGCCTCCATGGCGATCATCTGGAAAAAGTCGTGCAAGACAAAACTGACCAACAAGGCCAACATTGAAAACGCTAAGGTTAGCCACATCACCTGATAGGTGGCATTGGCGACTTTGTCTACTTGTTTGGCTCCGTTAAACCGGGAGATGATAGGCGGCAAAGCCAGGGTTATACCCTGGATAAAGACCAGAATAGGCATAGTAAAGCTAAAACCTATAGCGACCGCAGCCATGTCCGTGGCCGAATAGCGCCCGGCCATAATAGTGTCGGATACCCCCATCAAGGTTTGGGTGATTTGAGCGACCAGTAATGGCCAGGCCAGATGGGCGATAGTTTTTAATTCAGTTTTAAATGCCACTTAGTATGCCAATGTAATAAAAGGTTGAATGGTGACAGGCTGGCCTTGGGTAATATTGCCGGACTCTTGGGCCAATACCAGATAACAATTGGCCTGGGTGAGCGAACTCATGATCCCCGAGCCTTGTTTGGCAATAGGTTTGGCCAAAAGCTTACCCGTCTCGTCACGATAGTATATGCCCCGCTGGTAGTCGGCTCGTCCCGGGCGTTTTTTGATTTCACAATCAGCAGTGGCGATAAAATATTCTGCCGGGCGGGGGGCCTGAGCGGCTAATTTTGCCAGTACGGGTTTGACCAATTGTTCGAAGGTGACATAAGAAGACACCGGGTTACCCGGCAAACCACAAAACCAGGCTTGGGATAATTTACCAAAGGCAAATGGTTTTCCCGGCTTAATGGCGACTTTCCAAAAATTGACCTGACCGAGTTCCTGCAAAATATCTTTGACATAATCGGCCTCACCCACAGACACACCGCCGGATGAAATCAGCAAGTCGCATTCCTGATCGGCCTGGGTAAAGACCTGGCGCAACCGGGTTTTATCATCTGTCACTATACCAAAATTGATAACCTCGGCACCAAAATTCTTAAGCATGGCACTTAAGGCATAACTGTTGCTCTCAAATATCGCGCCGGTTTTTAATGTTTCACCCGGGGGGGTAAGTTCGTCGCCCGTGGCAATTAAGCCGACTTTTACCCGGCGCACTACTTGCAATTGGTTTAATCCCA
The DNA here is from genome assembly GCF_058068185.1 of Paraglaciecola sp. IT1134. NCBI lineage: Bacteria > Pseudomonadati > Pseudomonadota > Gammaproteobacteria > Alteromonadales > Alteromonadaceae > Paraglaciecola > Paraglaciecola sp. IT1134. The sequence goes on from NZ_CM176486.1 coordinate 2,339,860, forward strand.
CCGAGGCCAATAAGGCCAAATGCGCAGGTTGCAAGCGACAACCTTTGTGCACGATCACCGCACCTTGAGTGATGTCTTCACCGGCAAAGCGGATGCTATTACCTGGCTTGGGGCGCTGGATAAATTGAATTGTGGAATATGATCCGCTACTTTTCTCACTGGCCTGGACTATGCGGGTGTTCTCCTGCATGACGACCGCATCGGCACCAGCAGGAATGACGGCCCCTGTCATAATTCGGACGCACTGACCTTGACGCACTTGGCCTTCAAAGGGTTTACCCGCTAAAGACGTGCCGATCAGGCTTAATGTATCAACTTCTGCCAAATCTGCCGCTCGAAAAGCATAACCGTCCATGGCTGAATTATCGGCAGGGGGCACCATGACGGGGGATATCACATCGACCGCTACAATACGCCCATTGGCATCGGCTAAGGGACACCAGCTACTATCGTCAATGGCAGTGATGGCTGAGAGCATAGTGAGTAAAGCGTCAGAAATGGGCAATAAGCCCGGGGTATCGCAGCTGGCTATCATAGAGAATCAGTGGCACGTATGTTAGGGTGATTTTGCTGGCCAATAATACTGGCAAGCGGCATTGAACGAAAGGCTAAGGCTTAAATAAAGCTAAAATTAACGGCTATTTTACCCTCGATCACCTAACCCCTTGGCCACATACCTCACATTTGGGCTGCTGAGCTATGTTGAAGGTTTGAAATTGCATGCTGCTGGCGTCAAATAAGAGTAACTTACCGGTCAGTAATAGGCCTGCACCAGTTAACAGCTTGATGGCTTCCAAAGCTTGCATATTGCCAATAACACCCACCACAGGACCCATCACCCCAGCCTCCACGCAACTCAGTTGTTGCTCTCCAAAGGACTGGCTCAAACACAAATAACAGGGGCCATGGCCGTCCATCAAAAAGGTGCTCAACTGGCCTTCAAAACGTATGGCCGCTCCGCTAATCAAAGGGATATGGGCAGCGAAACACAAGGCGTTTATTTGCTTTCTGGTGGCCAGGTTGTCCGTGCAATCGAGCACCACATCATGTTGGCTTATTTGCACGGCCATGGCATGGTCAGTTAACCGTTTATCGATAGTGTGAATAATACACTGGCTATTGACCGTTGACAGACTGGTTTTGGCTGATTCAACTTTTGGCTGGCCAATACTGTGCTCGTTATACAAAACCTGGCGTTGCAAATTGCTAATATCTACCTTGTCATCGTCCACCAGCGTAACACTACCTATACCGGCCGCGACCAGATATTGCGCCGCCGCACACCCCAACCCGCCCAATCCTATAATTAAAACCTTGGCCGCCAGCAGAGATTCCTGTCCATCCAGGTCAACGCCCGGCAGTAATACCTGCCTGGCATAACGCATGGCTTGAGAATGAGTGAGCTGAGCAGTGGATTTAGTCATCAGATTTTTTCGACTGTGTAACCATTGGCCACCAGTTTCACCAATACACTATCGGGACCGGCCAAATGTAGACTGCCCACCAAGATGAATTCGATAGGGGCATCGGTCAGCATGCGCTGAATTTGTGGCAGCCAGTTGTTATTGCGCTCAACCAGCAAGTCTTGATAAATCTGCGGATAATCTGCTTTAAAGGGCACAATACTCACTTCTGCCATTTTTTCGATATCCCCCTCACGCCAACTGGAGCGTAGCTCAGCAATCATTTGCGGCATTTTTTTAATATCCCGCAAGGAATATTCTATCAGAGCGTCTTCATCCCCTAAGCCCAGATTAGCCAAAAATGCCAATTGTTGCCCAGGGGTCTCTAACCAGCCCTGCTTTTTTCCTTTTTCAGTGGCCAAGTTGGCGTAAAACTGGTCAACACCAATACTGGTAAAACCCAGTGCGCGCAATTCCATCATGCTCAACGTTATGGCAACTAAACTCGGTTTTAGGCGAGCCAATTGTTGGATGGCCATGCCACGCTGGCTTAAATGGGTTTCCAGGGCCGCGTATATTTTAGGGGACAGAGCGTCACTTAAGCGCTTGCCGTCTTCATAAGACATGGAGGCCATCATTTGTTGTTGAAATTTCGGAGAATTAATGGCCGTCATATCGGTTTCAAACACTATGGTCGAAGCCAGGGCAAAGGCCTGATCGTATTGTTCGGGTAATGGGTAATCTTTAGGGGCCAATATATGGATAGTGCCACCTATATACAAGCTGTGCTCATTGGAGGTGACTTTCCAAACGGAGGCAGCTTGCAGGTTGCAGCTCAGTAAAACGAGCAGAGGCAGGGTAATACAGCGGATTAGATCCATAAATTGAAGTCTTCCATTACTAACGTACAATCAAGGTGTTACCAGAATTGAACCTAGGGTATGTAGTTAAGGTACCGAACTAGTTTGACGCCTTTACCGCCAATAGGGAAATAATTTTAACGCCAGGCGATATGTCTTCAGAAATAAAAATCCGTTGAGTTTTCAGATTAAGAAGTGAATTAAGATGAACATCGTTTTTTAAACGGGGATGCAAAGGCATAATAAATAAGGACAGGTCGCGCGCAGCCGCGACTTAAGCTTATTGTTGGACAAGCCCGGTAGGGGGCCCCGGCCGGAGAGCCCGGTGTGGAAGGTTTCTACTTATAACCGTGTGTTATCGCTACGCGATTTTATCTGACAATTTTAAACCCGTTATTTGGGCGTTGGTATGACTCCCCCACGTCAAAATAACCTAGGATGATCTATAAAAAAATGTTGGCGAAGTGGTTGCATTACATTGTTTTTTTGAAGCTCATCCATGAGCATCTTTCCCTCAAAAAATATACTTAAAACGTTGCTCCAACCCATAGCCACAGTTTGTCAGCATCTACCCGGGCACTTTCGCCTGAGTAAGCTGCATATTTAAGTCCCGCGCTGTAGTTTTTGCCGTATTTATAGGTGTACTGCAGATCGATTTCACTGCCCAAATCATCCACTGCGGTGCTGGCTTCATCGGCTTCGAAGTCATGGTAAACGGCCATCCAGCCGCCCCCTGCAAGCTTGCCCGCTAATGTTACTGAAACATCGACTAACCCCTGATCTGGCGTAGCCAAAAACTGATCAGACCAACCATTGAATTTATGTAAGGTCGCAAGCGGCGTAGAAAAACCATAGGCACCTTCGTCTGAGCCCAACACCTCATAGCCCAGTTTCGCGGTAATACCATTTAATACAGCCCCGGCTTCAAGCATTAGGTAGTCAGCATCATAGTCTGTACTGGCAGTTTCGCTGCTTTGACTGGCATATTCTGCGCCATACAAAATTTTAGTATCACCCGCCATGGTATTACCGCTAAAACTCACTCCATAGGTATCCAATGAATTGTCGGTATGGTTATCTACTTCCAATAAATACCCGTAGGCTACTAATGTGCCTACTGGGGATTTGTAGGATGCATTGAGCAAGTGATCTTTGGCATCCAGATCGGCGTCTTGGGCAAAGATACGGTTGCGCTGACTGATATAACCGTAATTCAGGGTTAGATCTTTAGTCGGGGTAAACTTTGCGGTCACACCATCAAATGTCTGCTTGTCTTGGCGCCAGCCTACGTCACCAATAAATCGGTGTCCGTCATAGGTGATCACCTGACGGCCCACTTTGACTTTAAGCTTGTCAGATTGGTATTGCACAAAACCCTGATCCAACTCAGTATGCTCTGGATCGGCAATCACCGAATAAATACCAGGATTATAACCGCTGGGTCCAACGGTATAGTCGCCCTCTCCTAATACAATACGATTATCTTCCATCTCAAGCATGGCAGAAAATCCGTTAACACTGCCGGTTGTATAACCCAATAAAGTACGCAAAGTTAAGGCACTGGCGTCTTTAGCGCTGTTATCTTGTTCAACACTTTCATAGCGCAGTCGAAAATCAACACTGGCGGTGCCAGAGGTCAGCGCGTCAGTGACACTATCGGCCAATACTGTTTGGCTGTTAAACGCGGTAAAACTTGCCATCACAGCAAGGCCAAGTGGTGTTAGGTTATGTGTGTTCATGGTTTTTCCTAGTTAAATTGACAATAAGATCCCACAGTACAAATGCACTGATTTTAAAATTTTGATTTTTTACTATTCATCCCTGAAACTGCATGTTCATTTGCTACCGCCATGCAATTCCGGTGATTTTGGGTGTAACTGTTCTAAAATACTGGGCAGCTAGGCTGCATTACTGTTGGTTCTATTTGGGATCACCTTGTCATTTTTTACTGTTGCTTTTAGTCCTGCCTGAATACGATGCTGAACTACTGATTCGACCTTGCGTTGTTTTTCATACAAAAAGCTTAATACTTCGTGACGGTAGTGGTTATATTGGGGGTTGTCGGCCAGAGCAATACGATTTCTTGGCCGCTCTAATTCCACTGCTAAAATGTCGCCTATGGTGGCCGACGGTCCGTTGGTCATCATCACTATACGATCCGATAGCAACACAGCTTCGTCCACATCATGGGTGATCATGATCACTGTGTTACCAAGTTGTGCATGGATCTCCATCAGAGAGTCTTGCAAATGAGCACGTGTGAGCGCGTCCAGCGCGCCAAAGGGCTCATCCATCAACAATACTTTGGGCTCCATAGATAAAGCTCTGGCTATACCTACTCTTTGTTTCATGCCACCTGAAAGTTCCGCAGGTAACTTGTCAATCGCATGGCTCATATGAACCAGTTCAAGATTGTGTTCCACCCATTGACGTATTGCTTTTTTATTGCGGCCCTGACGGGTTTGTTTAACCGCCAATTCCACGTTCTTGTATACCGACAACCAGGGTAGTAATGAGTGATTCTGAAATACCACGGCCCGTTCCGGCCCCGGTTCATCCACTTCCATATTATCCAGAATAACGCCGCCCGTCGTGGCCTGACATAAGCCGGCGACAATATTGAGTACGGTTGACTTTCCGCATCCTGAATGACCGATTAAAGAAATAAACTCGCCTTTATTAATACGCAAATTTACATCCGTCAGTGCAGTAAACGGCCCTTTAGGTGTAGGGAAATCGATCCCAACCTGAGTCAGTTCTAAGTGATGTTTAGTGGTCATTGTCATATTCTCCAATTTGGCCTAACGCAATACGGCATTTTTGTCCCAGCTTACTTTGCGTTGCAGCAGCAACATCAACTGATCTAATACAAAACCAATAATGCCTATGGTCAACACAGCCACCATAATTCTGGCTAATGATTCAGAGCTACCGTTTTGAAATTCGTCCCAGACAAACTTACCCAGTCCCGGGTTTTGCGCCAACATCTCAGCGGCAATTAACACCATCCAGCCAATGCCTAAAGACAAACGCAAACCGGTAAAAATCATCGGAATGGACGAGGGTAGAACAATCTTAACCACATGTGTCATGGGGCTTAGGCGCAACACTTTACTGACATTGATCAAATCTTTTTCAATACTCGATACCCCAACAGCGGTGTTGATCAATGTTGGCCAAATACAACACAGTGATACGGTAAAGGCAGAGGTGATAAAAGATTTAGAAAACATCGGATCATCACTCACATAGGCCGCGCTAACGACCATCGTCACCAGGGGTAACCATGCCAGTGGTGAAACGGGCTTGAACAGCTGTATCAGTGGATTCATCGCTGCATAAGCTGGTTTGCTTAAACCGCACAGGATCCCCACAGGAATAGCAATGAGTGAAGCGACTAAGAAGCCCACGGCAACGGTGTATAGACTCGTCCATATTTGCTGCAAAAAGGTAGGGGCACCAGTAAACGCACGTATTGTCGGCTGATAACTTGGGTCTTGCGTTACACGTACCTGATTACGTTTATCCTGACGCACATAAAATGCCTCGGCTTTGGCTTGCTGTGTTATATGCTCATCCACTAATACGCCGACCTGCTCCCATACCTGAGCAGGTCCGGGAAATTGTCCCAGCGACGTGTCGATGTTTTTAGCCATCACATTCCACAAGGCCAGAAAGATCATAAAGCCAAGTAATGGCAACATAATTGCGCCACTCAACGCTTTTAACATGTCGTAATTAAAGCTGTGTTTCACCGAACTTAAACCAAATGACAAAGTCGCATTTTTTAGCATATTGCTGCTCCCTTAAATATTTGCCGGAATGATCCCGGCAAAATAAGCTATATTTTTGTGTCACCTTTTAAACCAATTTTGAATTTTTCAAGATAGGCATTAGGTAAGGTTCCGTCATACACAATGTCATCAATAAAGTGTTTTTGCGGTGCTTTAAAACCCGACTCTGTGGCAAACTCAGGAAAATCTTTGGCATCGGCCTTACCTTCACCAATCAATGCTTTTGCGGCCTGGGCGTAAATGTCTGGGCGATAAACTTGTTTGGCTATGTTTTTATACCAATCATCAGACTTCATATCGGATATTTGTCCCCAGCGGCGCATCTGGGTTAAATACCAGATAGCGTCGCTGTAAAAGGGATAAGTAGCGTTGTGACGGAAAAATACATTAAAATCAGGTACAGCGCGTTTGTCGCCTTTTTCATATTCAAAGGTGCCTGTCATGCTGTTGGCAATCACTTCTGCGTCTGCTCCAACATATTGGCTTTTTGACAATATTTTCACCGCTTCCTGACGATTGGCATTATTGTTTTCATCCAACCACATGGCGGCACGGATCATAGCTTTGACTACGCGAATATGCGTATTTGGATATTTACCCGCCCATCCCTTACTGACGCCAAATACTTTTTCTGGATTGTTTTTCCAGATTTCATAATCGGTCACCACAGGCACACCTATACCTTTAAATACTGCTTGTTGATTCCAGGGTTCACCTACGCAGTAACCATCAATGGTGCCCGCTTCCATGGTGGAGGGCATTTGTGGTGGAGGAGTGACTGACAACAAGGCATCCGCACTCAACTGGCCACTGGTGTCACCGTTATGTGGTGCATAATAGCCGGGGTGTATGCCCCCTGCAGCTAGCCAGTAACGTAATTCGTAATTGTGAGTAGAAACAGGAAACACCATACCCATTTTGAAGGGTTTGCCCGCTTGCTTGTAGCTATCCACCACCGGCTTTAAGGCATCTGCCTTGATAGGATGCACAGGTTTGCCATTTTCATGGGGCACATGGAGCTTCATTTGTTTCCACACGTCATTGGAAACCGTGATGGCGTTACCATTTAAATCCATACTAAAGGCGGTAATGATGTCGGCCTTAGTACCATATCCAATCGTTGCACCTAAAGGTTGACCGGCCAGCATGTGCGCCCCATCCAATTGCCCGTCAATTACCCTGTCCAGCAAAACTTTCCAGTTTGCCTGCGCTTCAAGCGTGACATACAAACCTTCTGCTTCAAAAAATCCTTTCTCATAGGCAACAGCTAAAGGTGCCATGTCGGTCAGCTTAATAAAGCCAAATTTAAGTTCTTCCTTTTCAGGCCAACCGATTGTTTCTGCCGACTCAGCAAAAACATTCACTCCGCTTACTGCGCTAATAAAATAAGCGGCAAATAGGACGCCGGTACGGGTGCGTTTAACCATTGCTATTAACTGTGTAAGTCTCATTGTGTTCACTGGTTTTACTCCTGCTTATTGTGGCTAATAACAAATTTCAGACAAAAAAAAGCCCATACTGACCTCAGGACACGAAAGTCAGTACGGGCTACGTTGCCTTACTATCCAGATTGCAACATTGCAATCTGGATAGTATTTTTTATCGTTTTAGTTATTATTATGTGACGCACTTAATGTGCAGACAACTTAACAAAGCACAAACAGTGCCAATATTTTTATCGTTGTTTTACAATTGCTTATGAATTTTTAGAGGGTTTCCAACCACAAATGTATATTCATCGTTGTGCAGCGAGCACTAATACGGTGCTTCACTAGTTGCCCTTACACTGCCGGTAATATTTGCCGTCAATTTGTCCTGCCCGTTTTGACTAACCCTTCACCACGCACCAGTTGTGGCAAATTAATTGAGCCATTATTAGTAGACGAAAATTGATTGTATGACGGAATATAGCGCGGTGGTTTAGTAATATGGGTTCAAAAACAGCCACCAAAAAGCAGCTTCAGCGAATTTTACTGTTACATCAAAGCTGACTACCCGACAACACCGCAGTGTGAGCAAGCTGTATAATCATGTGTTACATAGCTTATCCAAATGGCTTAACTGTCGCCGTGCTCGTCGCAGTTACAACTGGAGTAATTTCAATAAGATGCTAGAGTATTTACAGATTCAGACGCTACGAGTTAGCAAGAGAGTAAACTATGTTGACAGGTATTAATGGGGGGCTCTCCCTCGATGCTATCAGAGAAAAATACATGAAAAATCTAATGACATTGGCTGTTTTATTTTTATGTGGGTGCAGTATTGCAGCAAATAAAGTTGATGCAAATGCATATCTTAAAACTACGAATATTCGTCACGAGACAGTGGTATCAAAAACAAAATGGAATCATGGCTCGACTCATTGTGAAACAAATGGTGATCCTGCTTTGGATATTTATAAACATGATACTCAGAGTTACATTATTAGGCAGAATAAGTGTTTAACGTTTGAAGCGCCATTTATTTACGTTCTGATTGGTACGCAGAAGATCTTAGTTCTAGATACAGGAGCATTAGAAGGCTTAGCTGGCTTTTCAATGTATCAACATATAAAAGATATGATTGGCGAAAGTCAACTAGCTAGTAAAGATATGTTAGTGCTGCATTCCCACGGTCACAGCGATCATTATAGTGGTGACGTTGACTTTAATGGTCAACCAGACGTTACTTTGATCCCGCCAACTGCGAAAGGTATTCAGCACTATTTAAAATTTACAGATTGGCCGCAGGGAGTAGCGAAGGTTGATTTGGGCGACAGATTAGTGACTATTATTCCTACACCCGGACACCAGGAGGAAGCCATAACTATTTACGACCATAAGACTAAATGGTTATTAACCGGTGACACTTTGTATCCTGGCTATATCTACGTTAAAGATTGGGACGCTTATCGAAGTAGTGTCGGCAGGTTGGTATCATTTGCAAACCAGAACGAAATATCCGCTATTCTAGGGGCACACATTGAAATGAAAAATGAGCCGGGGCAATATTATCCCATCGGCGCGACCTATCAACCGAATGAAGCGTCGCTTGACATGAGCGTTCAAAATTTATTTTTTTTGCATGATGCATTAACGAAAAACACTAAGCCGCTAAAATTAGAGTTTGATTCTTTTATTGTTGAGCCAATGGGAGGAATTCAAAAAACAATCAGTAATATTGTCAGGTGGTTCACACAATAGCTAATAAACAAGGATAGGTGCGACACGAAGTTGCATAATGAAGTTGTTCCGCCAGGCTTGGACGGAACCACCCATGTCACTGGGTGAATCTACGGGCCTGAATAAAGCAGCGGCCCGGACAATGTAACGAAGCACCGCAAGGTGCGGGGTGCAGAACGTGAGAGATGCGCCCTTCTGGCAGCCACAAGCCGGATGAGGACTAGATAGCCGGTATGGTGAAGATATCTGAACGTGTTGTAAAGATCGTTAGTTTAAACAAGCGGAAGTGGCTACTACGCTTGAACCAAAATGGTACAGGAAGTGGGAGTGGCGTTACTATCCTGCGCACTCGTGACCCACAGACTTCCCGGTCGACAGCAGGCACCTAACCCGGCGTACTTCATTATGTGGAACGTGGAAACCCCGTATCGCTCCCCAACGGGGACAGCAGACTGCAAAGCCTGCCTATAGCGATGCGGGTTTGGGAGGTCGGAAGAAGCAAAGGCCAGGCTATCAACCTCTACCGCTGCGGCGCATTTATATACCCAAGAAGAATGGCAAACGCCGTCCGCTCGGTATTCCCAGTATGGGTTGCAGGGCCATGCAGGCCCTACACCTGCAAGCGCTCGAGCCCGTCGCGGAAACACTGGCGGATCCGAATGCTTATGGGTTCCGTCCCAGGCGCTCGGCAGCAGATGCCATAGCGCAATGTTTCCATGTGCTCAGCCGCAAGAACGCTGCGCAATGGATCCTCGAAGGGGATATCAAAGCCTGCTTTGATCGGATAAGCCATCCATGGCTACAGGAGCATATCCCCATGGATAAACGCATCCTCGGCCTATGGCTGGCAGTGGGTTACATGGAAGAAGGCAACGTCTATCCGACAGAGGCAGGGACACCGCAAGGCGGCATCGCATCCCCCGTGTTGGCGAACATGGCACTGGATGGACTGGAAGTCGTCGCCCAACACGCGGCCCGAAACCAGAAAATCAATGTCATCAAGTACGCTGATGACTTTGTTATCACAGGTGCCTCGAAAGAGGTTCTGGAACAACGGGTGAAACCGGCCGTAATAGCCTTTCTCGGGATGCGTGGTCTGGAGCTTTCGGAAGAAAAGACTCACATCACGCACATAGACGATGGTTTTGATTTTCTCGGATTCAATGTACGCGAGTATAATGGCAAGCTCTTGATAAAGCCCGCTAAGGCTTCGGTCAAGCGCCTGCTGGCGGACATCCGGGCCCTGATCAAAACCAACAAGGCCGCCACTACGGAGCAGTTGATCCGGCAACTGAACAGCAAGCTCAGGGGCTGGGCCTACTATTACCGCCACGTGGTGTCCAAAGCAACCTTTAACTATGTGGACACGCAGGTGTTCCAGGCACTGATGGCTTGGATCAAGCGACGGCACCCCCGCAAATCGGCATACTGGAAGAAGCACCGCTATTTCCGCGTCGACGGTTTGCGCCAATGGGTGTTCTTTGCGTCGATCCGGGACAAGAAGGGTGCGGTTATTACACTCGATCTGTTCAAAGCCGCCAGTGTACCCATCGTCCGGCATGTGAAAATTCAAGCCAAGGCGACGCCGTACGACCCGGCCTACACCGCCTACTTCATTCAACGAGCGCAGTCTCGCCGGGTGTGTAAGCGAGCATGGGCAGAATTGCTGTCGATGTCTGGGCTGGGGTCGCCGAATGCACCACTGTGTCGAGTCACCGGGTCCGGTCAAACGGGCCTTTGTAAGGCTTGAGCCGTGTGCGGTGAAAGTCGCATGCACGGTTCTTAGGGGAGGGAACGGCGGTAACGTCGTTCTCTTACCCGACGTCGCGTGCTTTTTTTAGCGACTTAATCCTGTTGTTGAACAAGCCCGTTGGGAAGGTTTCTGTTTATACAGTAGATATATCGATAGAAAGTTGATGGCAAGTAAAGCGTTGTTGGGGCGGTTTCGTCAACGACAGGTTCCACTGTTGGTGTGACGTCAGGCGCGGGGACATCCAGTAACCGTCTCGTTAGCGCCAGTTTGGTTTTGCTGTCAAGCAACCCGTAATGACGTATGTGATGAAACCTGCATGGCAGTGCATGCAACATAAACCGGGGGATAAACTCGCTCGTTTCTAACTGCATGGTTTTGTGCTGAGTGCGTCCTTTGAGTCTATAGTTCTTGTAGATAAAGGTATCGTATTTTTCGTTGGTCTCGCGCAATCGCCACGCGATGCGTATATCTGGTTAAGTACGCCTATACCGCGTCTGGGCCAGCAAAGGTACGTTTGGCATACTCGACCCGCTCTCGGTCTTGTTGCTCAGCGCACCAGATATCGAAGCGGACAGGTGTGCTAAACCCACTCAGTTCACCGTAAAACAGTAAACGGCCATCTGCAAATAACTGGCGCTGCCCTGTGACAAACACACAGCGAAATAATCGAGGCAAGTATAGTGCCTAAAGCAAATCGCACACTCACTCATCACTCGCTTGGAATATTCTTCATTCCCCGAGCTAACGGCCTTAAGTTAAAAGCACCCCTGTGAACGATTTCCTAAATCCGTTTTGAAAGTCTGCCAGAACGAATAGAAAACACACTGTAACAATGGCTAGCAATGAATTGATCAACAACGCCCCAAACTGCATCCCGCACAGTACCTCAGTATAGAATAGCTTGGTCGAATTTGACGAATTGGGTGGTGGGGGCGACCAGCATATTGTTCTGCGCTACATCGGGCATACTTTCACGTGGTACTCCTTCATTTGATCCCCTCCGTTTGATTTAAAAACTTCCTTTAGTATCAACTAAATTTTAGTGATGTGTGATTGTTCTCTGACATTCTGGATAGCATTTTAAATCTAACTGATTTTGAGGAAGAAGAGAGTCGTTGATCCAATCACTTTCTTATCAGAGTGTCTGATTTACCTTAATTTGATAAACATGTTAAGCACATTAAATTTAACTCTACATTTCTAGTCAATGGGAGAACAAAATGCCAGTTTCACTTACTTATCCTGGAGTCTATATCGAAGAGGTTTCCAGTGGTGTTCGGACCATTACAGGAGTTGCAACATCAATTACGGCTTTCATTGGGCGGGCTAAACGTGGACCAGTCAATAAAGCAAAAACCATAAATAGTTATGCTGATTACGAACGAATTTTTGGCGGCCTAGATTTAAATAGTGCCATGAGTTTTGCGGTTAGAGATTTTTATCTAAACGGTGGTAGCCAAGCAATCATTGGTCGTTTGTATGAAACGAATCCAGATGGTGCGGCGCTAGCAGTGATAACAGTTGATACTTTACAACTTGAAGCGGCAAGTGAAGGTGCTTGGGGTAATAAGCTAAGAGTGAGAATAGAGCAAGCTGATTCCGCATCTGCAGATGTAGCTGCCCAACAAGGTTTAACTGTTGAAGATCTTTTTCATATTTCTATTCGTGATACAGGAACTGGAGAAACCGAACAGTTTTTGAATATTTCAGTTATTCCAGGTCCTCGACAAATCGATATGGTTTTGCTTAACCAATCGAAATTACTCAGAGTACAAGGTGCTTTACCAGCGGCTCGCCCGGCTGCGAGTGCTGATCCTTCGCCAGGAGATGACGCTTTTGCAATCAATGACCCGGTAACGAATTATTTCGCTACTACTGAAGCAGTTGATAGTGCACCGCTTGTTATTGGTTCTTATACGGCCGCAGGATTTTCGGATGCAAAACAGGGCTTGTATATACTAAAACAAGCGGATCTATTTAATTTGCTGTGTTTACCGAGCGAAGGCGCTGCTGATTATCCAGCAGGATTGTTAGCATCAGCAACGACTTTATGCGAACAAGAAAGAGCATTATTAATTGTTGACTCAGCAAGTACATGGACTGATAAAGATGCTGCCAAAGCTGGCGTTGGTGCTTACGTGGGTTCTAGAAGTAAAAATGCTGCTTTATTTTTCCCACGTTTAAAGCAAGCTAATCCATTACGTGAAAACCAAATTGAAGAATTTCCAGCATGTGGAACCGTTGCTGGTGTCATGGCTCGTACTGATGTGCAACGTGGAGTCTGGAAAGCGCCAGCGGGTATTGAAGCGACCATAAGAGGTGCTGCTGGTTTAAGTGTAAATCTTAACGATGCAGAAAACGGCGAACTAAATCCCATTGGGATTAATTGTTTACGAAATTTCCCTGTAATTGGGAAAATTGTTTGGGGCTCCAGAACCTTAAGAGGAGCAGACATTCTTGCAGATGAATACAAATATATTCCTGTACGTCGATTAGCTTTATTCATCGAAGAAACTTTATTCAGAGGCACTCAATGGGTCGTCTTCGAGCCAAACGATGAACCGCTTTGGTCTCAAATCAGACTTAACGTTGGGGCATTTATGCATAACCTGTTTCGCCAAGGTGCATTCCAAGGAACCACACCACGCGAAGCCTATTTCGTTAAATGTGACAAGGAAACGACGACACAAAACGATATCGACCGTGGCATTGTCAATATTGTTATTGGGTTTGCCCCATTGAAACCAGCAGAATTTGTCATTGTTAAACTCCAGCAAATTGCTGGCGAACTAGAAATTTAAAGGAGTAAGCCATGCAATTCAGTGTAAATCCACAACGATTCGATCCGTATAAAAACTTTAAGTTTCGGGTTAAATGGGACGGCAAGTTTGTAGCAGGTGTTAGCAAAGTTGGTGCCCTCAAACGTACCACAGAAATGGTTGAACATCGTGAAGGCGGCGACCCTAGCAGTACGCGTAAATCACCTGGTCAGTCCAAATTTGAAGCGATAACTTTAGAGCGAGGCGTAACCCACGATCCAGAGTTTGAAAAATGGGCGAATAAGATTTGGAATTTCGGTTCGGGTTTAGGCGCTGAAGTGTCACTTAAAGATTTTCGCAAAGATATTATTATTGAAATGTATAACGAAGCTGGTCAGTTAGCAGTTGCGTATAAGGTTTTTCGCTGCTGGGTTTCAGAATATCAAGCCTTACCAGAATTAGATGCAAGTGCAAATGCTGTCGCTATTCAAACCTTGAAATTAGAGAACGAAGGTTGGGAACGGGATTACGAAGTAAGCGAGCCCTCAGAGCCTGAGTTTACAGAGCCTCAGTAAACGAAACTCTGGTTATAACCATGCGACAATTCACTGCAATCGATATGTTAGCTGTTTGGGAACAGGGATTGAACGAATCCCTGTTAAATAAAGCTTTGCTCTTGTTGATGACGACTCATCCGGAACTCGACCCAAATGATATCGCAAAATGGAGTATTGGGCAGCGCGACCAGCATTTACTTCAGCTTCGTAAACAACTATTTGGTTCTACGTTGGTCAGTACATGCGTTTGCCCTGAGTGTTTTGAGCGTATCGAGTGGCAAAATAACGTTAACGATATTTTGATTGAAGAAGAAGAACTAAATGATTCTGACTTCGAGCTTGAAGTTGACACTTATAAAATGCGGTTTCGCTTGCCAAATAGCCTTGATATAGCAGCGGTTATAAACGCTGATGACATGGAAAAAGCACAAACTGACTTGTTGAAACGTTGTGTTCTGGAGTTTTCTAACAAAGGAAAAGAAGTGTCCCATGCTAAATTGCCGAAAAAAGTGGTCGTAGCACTGTCAAAACGTGTCGAACTTTTGGATCCGCAAGCTGAGATTGCTATTAATTTGACTTGCCCAGCCTGCGCGCATAGATGGGATGTGTTGTTTGATATAAGTCGTTTCTTGTGGACTGAATTAAACGATTGGGCACAGAGCACGATGCAAGTGATACATGTTCTTGCAAGTGCATATGGATGGACTGAGCAGGAAATTCTTATGCTGAGCCCAGTGCGCAGACAACTCTATTTAGGGATGTTGAGGCCATGAGTAACTTTTTTGCTGATCTAATCGGACGACACAAGGAACAGGGCTCAAACAGTTGTGCCAAACCAATAGTTGAGCCTCGTCCAAAAGCCCGCTATGAAGCAGAGTCTGAAGTGCCTAATGAGCCCTTATCAGATCAACAATCCTCTTTGCTTGTGAATACGGGGGTTGGCGAGAAATTATCGCGTAATTCGAAACTTACGCTTCCATCGTCTAACCAGCGCCCGAATTTACCAACACAGTCAAGTGTACTAGACACCACCTACCATAAAAAAACGTCTCGGAGAGAGCGAATCAATGAGATGGATATTTCTGCGAAAATAGAAAACTTAACAGTGTTTCCGCCCAACAGAGGGTTGTTGAAGGAGTTGACGATACCTGATCGGACTAATAGAGAAAGTCCGAAGCCTGGTTTTAAACTGGAAGAATTTGGAACTGATGACGACGGCCATAATAATGGCGCATTAGTTGCCAATGAATTGGATTTGCGTATTCAGTCTATTCTGCATCGCCTGAGATCTTCGGAAATAAAGCATAAGAGTGTTGATGAAGAATTTTATTTTGATAAAAAAGCAATGTTATCGACAAGCTCAGAAAATTCAAATCCAGCTCATTCGGAACACTTTGACAATCCTTCCAAAGATAAAATTGATGAGTCGTCGTTAGATTCAAATAGCAATAAAAGTACACGGGACGAACATAGTGTGTCCACGCCACTAAAAACAAACCCGGAAGGACTATTAAATATTCCAAACTGGTTAGCTGACATGCAATCAGATATCAATAAGCGCTGGCAACACCTCAACGCAAAAATTGGATCTACAAAACCTGTAGTGAATGTAACGATAGGCCGTGTAGAGGTTCGTGCCGTGCATGACTCTGGGTTGCAAGGGGCTAAATCGCAGAATCAGGCGCTTAAAAAGCCAAGTGGTGTTATGAGCTTGAATGATTATTTGAAATCTAGGGATAAAGAGGGGCGAGCATGAGCACGCCAACTGCTTTAGCCACAGTGACTGCAACTTTACATCATTTGTTATCCAATGTTACCCCTGGTGTCGTGGTGACAACCCAAAGCCCAAGCGTCGCACGAGTTGATAATACAAGTGATCAGATTAATATTTTTCTATACGGTATTCATTACAACCCGACATTTAGGAATTCGCCTATGCCGGGCGAAGTTAGAGGAGGAGAAAGTGCTTTTCCTCCGATGCCCTTGATTTTAAAATATTTAATAACGTCTTATGGGGCAGGAGATGATGATATATCGGGTCAACAGATTTTAGGGCAAGCGATGAGCCTGTTGCATGATCACCCACTGCTAGGGAGAACTGATATTGAAGGGATAACTCCAGACTCCGATTTGCAAAATCAAATTGAAAAAGTACGCATCACACCAGACGGTTTGAATTTAGATGATATGTCTAAACTTTGGACAAGTTTTCAATCCGCTGAATATCGTTTGTCTACAGGATACGAAATATCCGTGGTGCTAATCGAAAGTGAGCGTGCCAGTAAGACTCCTCTACCCGTTCTTAAACGGGGGGAAGAAGATAGGGGGGCAAGTATACTTGCTGCACCTACGTCATCACTTACTGGTTTGCGTTTTGTAAATCAAAAACCCAGTGCTGAATTAGGTGATCTGATTAGCCTACTCGGTGAACAATTAAGCGATATAAATACCATAGTACGTTTACAACATCCTCTGCTGAACAGTTCTATTGATATTCAACCCGAACCTCCGTTAAGTGAAACTGAAATGGCATTTCAAATCCCAACTTTCACAGACGATGTTGAACTTGGGTCCAAATGGCCAGCTGGTTTTTATACCGTATCATTAGTGACACAAATTACAGCTGTTCCCACAGTAGTAAGCAATTCAGTATTTATGCCTCTGTCGCCTCGCATAGAGTCGATTGATCCTATAAGTGCCCCGGCCGGGAACATCGTTTTCACTATTGAGTGCTTGCCTCAAATACGCGATGGTCAGAAAGTCAGCTTACTATTTGGTGACCAAATTATTTTGTCTGATGTTATTAATACACCGCCTGATCCCACCGCTAGAACAACCATAACGTTCACAGTAGCTAACGCTCTGAGTAAAGCGACGCCCTATGTATTACGTTTAAGAGTAGATGGAGCCGACAGTATACCCATTGATTTCTCTGGAGACACACCAGAGTTTGACGACAATCATAAGGTGACGGTGACATGATTGATCAAGACAGTTGGCTAGAAAACAATGATAAACATCTGCATGCGATCGTCGCATGGCTTCGGTTGTGCCTAGAAAAATTAGCTTCTTCATCAACGGTTGAGGTAGTAAAACCTCAAGAGTTATCAGAACCAGCATCCGGTTGGTTTAACCGTAAAAAATCAGATGATACAAAGCTGCTAACTCCGCCAAGTACGACACCCTTGGACCAACAAATTGAACATGCAAGACAAGAGATTAATAAATACGAAACTGATGAGCTTTCGCCCGCATTGGTTTTATTAGCTAAGCATTTAGGCTTGTCAAAATTTGATAGCCATGTGCTGGCGCTTTGTGCAGCCATGGAGCTAGACACCAGCATAGGAGCTCTTTGTGCTAATGCTCAGCAGAATCCCAGTAAAACCTACCCGACATTCGCACTGGCATTTGCCCTGTTTGACGATCCTGACTGGAATGCTTTATCTCCTCATGCGCCTTTACGTTATTGGCGTTTATTAGAAATTAATCAACCGGGTAGTGTTGCCCTCACTAGTGCATCGTTGAATGTAGATGAACGTATTGTTAATTATTTGAAGGGTATTAATTATTTAGATGATCGGCTTACGCCCTTGCTGGATCCCAGAGTACTGTCGACCAAAGCCGATGCATTACCCTTATCACAACAACAAGTGGTAAATGAAATAATTGAACGCTTAAAGTATGCAAACGGAATCGATAAAACTCCCGTTGTTGAGCTGTTGGGCCATGATTCAGCCAGCAAACAATTGCTTGCAGACGCTGTGGCATCTGAATTTGGTTTGAATTTGCAATTTATGAGTAGTAATGCAATTCCAAAGCAAGCGGGTGATTTTGAAATTTTCACTCGGCTATGGCAGCGTGAGTCATTATTAATGCCGCTAGCTTTGTATGTTGATATACAAGGAAATGAAAATGAGGATAAATCCCAATTTAAGCGTTTTATAGAGCGTTGTGATGGTGTGGTATTTGTTGATCTAAATGATACTAAAACCGAAATAGTGCGTAACCGCTTAAGTGTCGAAGTTAATAAACCAACCCCTTCAGAACAACAGAAAATCTGGGCACATGCTTTGCCAGGC
This sequence comes from Paraglaciecola sp. IT1134, assembly GCF_058068185.1. Classification (NCBI taxonomy): domain Bacteria; kingdom Pseudomonadati; phylum Pseudomonadota; class Gammaproteobacteria; order Alteromonadales; family Alteromonadaceae; genus Paraglaciecola; species Paraglaciecola sp. IT1134. The sequence goes on from NZ_CM176486.1 coordinate 2,358,226, forward strand.
CATGCTTTGCAATACCCCCAGCATCTTGTTGAACAGTTTTCGTTTAACCAAAGCGAGATAAACCGGATAGCTCACTCAGTAATTAACAAACCGGCTAACAAAAACGCTGATGAAACCAATTCCTCACAGCCCCCGAGCTTGGACGGCCAAATTTGGCAAGCCTGCCGGTTAACAGCAAGAGTTGGAATGGAGCAGTTGGCAAAACGAATAGACGTCAAAACTAATTGGGAGCAATTAGTTTTACCACCTGAACAAAAGGCCTTATTACAGCAAATTACTAATCAAGTTGCGCAGAGAAATCGTGTTTATGAACAGTGGGGTTTTCGCGACCGGATGAACAGAGGACTAGGTATAAATGCTTTATTCACTGGAGCAAGTGGCACCGGTAAAACCATGGCTGCTGAGGTTATGGCTAATTCATTGGGGCTCGATCTTTATAGAATTGATTTGTCTACTGTAGTCAGTAAATACATAGGAGAGACAGAAAAAAACTTAAGTAAGTTATTTGACGGTGCAGAAGATAGCGGTGCAATTTTATTTTTCGATGAGGCAGATGCACTTTTTGGAAAACGTAGCGAAGTCAAAGATAGTCATGATCGTTATGCCAATATTGAAATTAACTATTTATTGCAAAGACTAGAGTCTTACAAAGGCTTAGCAATTTTAGCGACCAATATGAAAAGCGCCATAGACAAGGCTTTTGTAAGACGCTTACGTTTTATTGTAGATTTTCGAATTCCTGACCATTTACAACGGCAGGAAATTTGGGAAAAAGTGTTTCCAGCTCATGCACCATTGGACGAAAACTTTGATTACAAGCGCTTAGCCAAATTAGATCTTACTGGCGGTAATATTCATAACGTCGCTATGAACGCAGCATTTTTAGCCGCGCAAGAAAATTCTAAAATCACCATGCCCCTAATTTTGAATGCGGCGCGTGTCGAATATAAAAAACTCGAACGCCCAGTTAAAGAATCGAATTTTCATTGGTTAGATGCGAGGCAGGCGTGATGGATATTAATTTACATATTGAGTGCTTGGTTTTGGACGGTATAGATGTTGCACCTGGTCAAAATGATTTGTTGCAAGCGAGTATGACGAATGAGTTAACTCAGTTATTCAACCGAGGTGGCTTAGCTTCAAATCTTGTTGGTGGTGAATCTTTGAGTGGAGTAGCGACTAACAGCATTCAATTGAGTGAGGGGAAACCGCGAGCACTAGGTCAACAAATTGCACAGGCTGTGTATGGAGGAATTGGCCGTGAATAGAACAGCTGTAGTTAAAAATAATAATTTCGAAACTTTTTCTCCACATTCAAGCGGTATCTTGCAGCGTAAATGTGCATGCGGGCAGCAAAAGCAGGGCAGTGAGCAGTGCAGTAGCTGTCAGAAAGATGAGCTAGTTCTGCAGCGTAAGGAAAAATCGAGTAAAACACCGGGATCAGTCGCTTCACCTTCTCTTGGCAGGACCAGTGGACAACCTCTTGGCGCTTCGTTGGCACAACACTTTCGTCCCAGCCTAGGGTCGTTGATTGATCGGGTTCGAATTCATAACGACAGTTCCAGTGGTGGGTTTGCCCATCGCCAGAATGCGGTCGCGGTGGCCTCTGGCACCGATATCTATTTTGCGCGGGGTACGTACCAAGCGGGTACGACGGCTGGTAGAAATTTGATTGCCCATGAATTAGCTCATGTGCATCAGCAGCATCGTAGTAACGGTCCTCCTGCAGGGTACCGTTCAACACCAGGAGACACCTACGAGAAAGAGGCAGATCGTTTTGCTGAAACCGGCCGTATGCCATCAGATGCATCCAGTGTGAAGATAAAAGCAAAACCAGTTTTTCAACAAAGAACTGCAGCTGAGCAGATAGCAACAACCTTACGTCAAGCGGGGGATGGGCTCGGTACCGATGAAGAAGCTATCTTCAACGCACTAACAGGCCGAACGGCGGCTGAAATAACGGATATTAAAGCGGCCTATCTGGCGCTTTCCGGTGGTGAGTCTCTGGAAGCGATGTTGCGCGACGAGCTCTCCAGAGATGACCTTTCGAATGCCTTATCGCTACTCCAAGGAGAAACGGCCGCGACGGAAACCGCACGACGTTTATGGAACGCGATGCGTGGGTTGGGAACGGATGAAGAGGCTATATACGCAGCAGTGGCGGGACGCACTGCGGCTCAATGGGCTGATATCCAGACCGTATACCAAACGATGTCGGGTAATGGACTTCTGGTTGATCTTCGTGATGACCTTAATGATAGTGAATGGCGTTATCTTCAAACGTTATTGCCGGGCGCAACGGGTGGAGCCGTGACTGACGAAGACCGAGCGACCGTGATCGCTAATCAATTAGAAGCGGCGATGGCTGGGCTTGGCACGGATGAAGAAGCAATTTATACGGCGTTGACTGGTCGGAGTAACGTTGAGCTACGCGCCATAGAAGCGCGGTTCAGGTTGTTAACTGGGTCTACGTTAGATGTGATGTTGCGTGATGAACTGTCCGACTCAGAGTATAACCGAGTACGATTATTACTGAATCATGATGAGCCGCTCCGTGTTGCAATGAGGTTGCGAGACGCGGTTGAAGGTATGGGTACAGATGAGCTAGAAATACAAGCCATCTTGACTGGCAGAACACCAGCGGATTTAATCCTCATCCACACAGCATATCAAACTGAGTATGGAGAATCATTAAGTGATCGACTAAATGATGAGTTCAGTGGTACGGAACAAACAACTACGAACACCTTGAGGCAACAAGGCGTGTTACCGCTTGAAGATGAAATTAAGCTCGCAATTGAGGGGGCTGGCACTGACGAAGAACGATTGTTCGCTGTACTAACAGAAATTAAGAGTGATCCCAACCCCGCTGCGAGGCTACAAGCTGTTGGTAATCAATATGCGGCTAAGGGCTACGGCAATATGGTGGAGGATATTGTTGGTGATTTATCCAGCTCCAAACTTGAACAGCTTTGGGCAGACTTTGTACGTTGCCCTTCTGTAAAAACAGTCAGTGTTGATTTCGTGAGGCTTGCTGGCTCTACGGGGTCACCAGCATCTGATTTAGGTGTTGCAAATCGAATTTTTAAGCAATGCTGCGTCCAATTTTCAATTGGCAAGAGTCCAACAACTGAGTCTGAAGCGACTACCAGATCCTGGCTAGGCGGCGATACGGATTTAGCGACAGCGGCATCCTGCAGCACTAGTCCGCCCGAGGAGACTTCGATGTTCACCAATGCCACGGCCGCGCATAGCTTGTCGAGTCGCATACGAGCGTTCTATCCGGCATCAGTTTCAGGTTTTTCAGCCCATGCTTATAGCATTACCCCGTCCTGTGCTGCGAGTGGTGTTGGTTTTGCCAATCATACAGTGATATATCCGACGGCATTTCCTGAAACCCTTGCTCATGAGTTTGGACATATTCTGCTAAATAGTGGCTTGCATACTGGAATTGTTCAGCCCTCAGATGAGCGAAACATAATGTTCTCTCCGCGTCAAAGTTCCCGAAAAAATTTAGATAACGTTCAGTGCCAAACGATATATGCCAACGCATAACGACTGGAAAAATTATGAGGACTTCTAACAAAACCCACACTTACAGCATCGGCGAGATGCTTGAGTTGGAAAAAAGCACTGACGAAATAGTGATTACAGCTTTGCCAGCTATTTTAGTTGATATATCCATTGTTGGCACTGAGCAATCTTCGTCAGCGTCAACAAAGATTAAAGTTAGTAATACAGAATTGGAAGGCTTGATGTACAGGAGCCGCACTTCAGCCCCAATGCAGTATGCAAATGCTGATCAAGGCAAGTTAAATCGCTGGGCAATCAAGCTTGGTCTGGCGTAGCAATTTAATGATGTAGTCGATGCTTTAAGGATAACAATTATGACAACGTTTCCAGGTTCACCAAAACTTATTAAAAGTGGTTTAGTGCTTTTAAATCCAAGTACGAACGCGGTGTTACGAGTCATAGCCTTGCAATATAACCCGGATACATTAACGCGTACTTTGCAAGTTCAAGGTGCGGGTGGTGATGGTGGTGATCGTTCTGAAGCCTTGCGCCTCAAAGGTCCACCCGTTGAAACCATAAAATTGGATGCTGTAATAGATGCGGCCGACCAACTGGAGTTTCCAGAACAGCATCAAAATGTTGTACAAAGTGGTTTGCTAACACATTTGGCAGTATTGGAAACTACCATTTATCCCACTAGCCAATCACTTAACGCTAATAACGTTTTAGCCAGTTTGGGAACGATAGAAATTGCACCGATGGAATCCCCATTGATGTTATTTATTTGGAGTAAAAATCGCATCTTACCTGTGCGTTTAACGGAGTTTAGTATTACTGAGGAAGCCTTCGATCCATCACTTAATCCGATACGAGCAAAAGTAAGCTTAGGCATGCGTGTGCTCAGTGTCGATGACCTTGGCTTTGATCACAAAGGCGGTAGTTTATTTATGAGTTACTTACAGAACAAAGAACAGTTATCGAGCAAACATTTTTCTAGTTCGTTAAATATATTTGGTATAGAGGGAATCTGATGAACGATCCGTTAGCAGCATTGATACAAGCAGGCGCCCTAAATAGAGCTTTATTTCCACCGACAAGTCGCTATCACGGCATTGAAACCAAGATACTTGAAAAAAAGGATGGTCAAAAGGTGATTTTTATCAAACGCCGATTTATTCCGCATCCCGAACGCTTCAGTTTATTGCAAGAACATGTGGTTACCGAAAATGAGCGCTTAGATAATATAACCGCCCATTACCTAGGTAATCCAGAACAATTTTGGCAACTATGTGATGCGAATCGTGCAATGTTGCCAGATGAACTGACCGAAGACATTGGCCGTCGCTTACGCATCACATTGCCCGACGGAATTCCAGGGGTAGACAATGCTTAAGGGTGTTCATCTCACTTTATTGATTGGGCCGGCCGTCCCTGTGCCAGCACCAGCAATGGTGGTTGATTCATTAAGTGGGGTGCAAGTAAGTCACGATAAAGATCGCAGCGGTTTTCAATTAACCTTTAATGTCAGTAAAAACTCCCTGTTATTAAACGTAATGTTGCCAGCTGGGTACTTTGACCCAATGATTACACGCGTCATTATTATCGCTACCTTAAATGGTTTTCCGCATGTACTAATGGATGGAATTGTTACTCGACAAGCTATGGCGCCAAGCAGTGACGTTGGGCAATCGACATTAACGATTACGGGCGAGGATTTGAGTATTGCAATGGATGTGATCGAGAATATATTGCCTTACCCTGCCATGCCAATTGTTGCAAAAATTTATACAATTCTAGCGCCGTATGCAGCGTTAGGGGTTGTGCCATTAGTAATTCCTCCCTTTATCGATATACCCGATGGGCTAACTGAGCGTTGGGAAACGCAAACAGTGACTGATCGGGTTTTTATAAAACGATTAGCGCAACTGGTTGGTTATGTATTTTTTGTAATGCCCGGTCCCTCACCTGGACAAAGCATCGCGTATTTTGGCCCGGATATTAATGTGCCTGTGCCACAACCAGCTTTGACCATGAATATGGATGCTCATACAAACGTAGAGTCACTAAGTTTCGCATTAGATGGTTTAGCTAAAAACATAACGATCATGAGTATTCTTGACCCAATAAGTAAAAAGGTGGTGGTGCCAATCCCACTACCCAATATAAATGTGTTTAAGCCGCCTTTAGGTGCAAGACCAACTGCACCAGCAAAAGTTACCTTTGATAAAACAGGAGCCAAATTGGGTCCCGCCAAAGCTGCTCAGAAAATTCTTGGACACTTAATGAACAACTCCTCTGCAGTTAGTGCTACTGGGTCTATAGATGTCATGCGATATGGTCATATTCTCAAATCAAGATTATTAGTTGGGGTTCGTGGAGCTGGACTGGCTTACGATGGCATGTACTACGTAGATAGTGTTAGCCACGACATTAAGCCGGGTGAGTACAAGCAAAACTTCACCTTATCGCGTGATGGATTAATTTCTAACACACCGCTGGTTTTACCATGAGTGATAACGACAATTTATTCGGTAAATATCGGGCAACAGTGATTAATAATGTTGATCCTGAATTACGTGGAAGGCTCATATTAAGTATTCCTGACGCCCTGGGATTGGTGCCTTCAACGTGGGCGGAGCCATGCACGCCGTTATCTGGACCTACTGGGCCTGCGATGGGTGTATACATGGTTCCACCTATAGGTGCAGGTGTTTGGGTGGAGTTCGAACAAGGCAATGTGGATTATCCAATTTGGGTTGGTGGCCGTTGGGGAAGTTCTGCGGATGTGCCTCCATTGGCACATGCTGGGCTACCCATTTCTCCAAATATAGTGATGCAGACAGCAGGCCAAAACGCTTTTGTTATTAGTGATTTGCCAGGGCCAACGGGTGGGCTGATGCTAAAGAGCGCCACAGGTGCATCAATCATTGTAAATGACACGGGTATTTATATACAAAACGGCAAAGGAGCCAGTCTGGTCATGACCGGACCAACTATAACGGTTAACAATGGCGCGCTAGTGATAACTTGAGGAATTAATTATGCCTGGATTTTTAGTACATGTTGGTGCACAAGTTCTTTGTTCTCATGCAGGACAGGCAACGCCAACTGCACCTAATCCACGGGTCACTGTGAGTGGACAAGCAACAACCTTAATAACGGCTCCTTATGTCGTTGCTGGTTGTACATTGCCGCCACCTAACGCTGCGAATGGGCCATGTTTAACGGCACAGTGGATAAGTGGTACTACGCGCGTTTTATCTAATGGCCAACCCTTAGTGGTTCAAAGTAGTCAGGCAATTTGTACTCCGACAGGCACTCCTTTATCAATTATTGCTACACAAACGCGCGTGACCGCTCTTTAGGGATATGAAAATTATGAATATAGATTTCCCATTTCATTTTTCCAGTCGCGGACAAACTGGACTGACTGATAACAATGATCATATTCGAGACATGATCGAACAATTTTTGTTTACCAATGCTGGCGAGCGAGTAAATCGCCCAGACTTTGGGAGTGGTTTAATGCAATTAGTTTTTGCGCCGAACCGTCCTGAATTAGCTGCAACTTTACAATTTACTGTGCAGGCAGGATTGCAACAGTGGCTAGGGGATTTAATTGAAGTACAAGAACTTGATGTAACTAGTGAAGATGCAATTTTGCGTGTCAATCTAGTTTACAAAGTGCGCCGGACAGAAGCGATAGCCTCGACTAGCTTTACACGGAGCGTAGCATCATGAGTACCTTAATTTGTAATAAGAATCGTCGCCGGGAAAAGATTCGCCAGCATCAAAAATTAAATGGTTTGGATTTCCTTGAAGTGGGTTCAGTGGAAGAAGGTAGTAACCAGTCCACTTTAACCGTACATCTTTTGGGAAAATCACCTGTAGAACTTAGTGCTGAAAACATTCTTATTGAAGGCGGTCAACGTATTCGCGACATCAAGGTTAATAGCGTTGAAATGGTAACTCATGATAGTGCTGATTTTGATAACACTATGGTAGTGATCGTTGATAAGGCGGGCGACTTCTCTAACTATACTTTAAGGGTTGTTGAAAAAAATGCACAGGGCCAATTAGAGAAACACGCTCAATTTGATCCGCGCTACGATCGTATTGATTTTAGTTTTAAAGTTGACTGTCACAGTGAGCTAGATTGTAAGCAAGCAATAATCTGTCCTGAAGTAAAGCAAGATGAACCCGATATTAATTATCTTGCAAAAGATTATGCCAGCTTTAGGCAATTGATTTTAGATCGTATGGCATTAACAATGCCTGACTGGCAGGAGCGTCATGTACCTGATATTGGAATCGCATTAGTAGAAGTGTTGGCATACACAGGTGATTATTTGAGTTATTACCAGGATGCTGTTGCCACTGAAGCCTATTTGGATACGGCCAGACAACGTATTTCTATACGACGTCACGCTCGTCTGGTTGATTACAAGATGCATGAAGGTTGCAATGCACGCGCATGGATTTGCATGACTGTGAGTCAGAATATACTACTTAATCTGCCTGATGAGAAAATACAGTTTATTGCAGGTTTTGATGAAAGTATTAATGCTCTTAGCACTATATTGCGTGACGACGATCTGCGAAAACTATCTACGACTGACTATGAGGTTTTTGAATCTTTACCAAAACCCCCAATACAGCTTTACCAAGCTCATAATCGTATTCGTTTTTACACTTGGGACGATCAAGAATGTTGTTTAGCTCGCGGTTGCACTACGGCAACCTTGGTAGGTGAGTGGGTATTATCAGTAGATGATGGCAGCGTGCATTGTGACCCCGAAGTCCCCGTCGATAATAGTGACAATACTGATAAAGGCGATGAGAAAGGCAACAACGGCTCACAAGTGGTAAACACAGTACCGGCATCGTTAACCAATGCAGCCAAGTTGCATCTGAGAGTTGGTGACGTACTTATTCTGGAAGAAGTCATTGGTTCACAAACTGGCCATCCTCAAGATGCAAACCCTAAGCATAGACATGCCATTAAACTTACCCATATCGCAGCTGATATTGATCCTCTAAATGGACAAGCAATTACTCATATCACCTGGAGCGAAGAAGATGCTTTGCCATTTCCTTTGTGTTTATCCAATTTAAGTTCAGCCCCTGAATGTAAGCTACTAGAGGACGTTAGTATTGCCTGTGGCAATGTAATACTGGTTGATCATGGCCGTAGTGTAGAACAAGAATTTCCTAAAGTACCTGAAGGAAATGTAGTTGAATGCTGTAAAAAAGAAGGTTTGGCTCAAGTCAGTCACATTGTTCCAATTGATTACAATCCTAGTTTGGATTATATGCCTTTAACTTTTTGTGAGCCGTTAATAACAGACATGCCCGCAAATCAAATGCTTGTCCAAAACGAGCGTGAAGCCATTGCAAAGATAGGTTTGGTAAGTAATTCAGAATTAGAAACTAAACAGGAATGGTTTTCGCAACAAGATTTATTATCGAGCACGGCCAATGATCATCATTTTGTCGCTGAACTGGATAATGATGGCAGAGTACACTTACGCTTCGGCAACAATGAAATGGGCCGTAGACCAGAGCCAGGATCAAATTTTAAGGCAAATTATCGCATTGGTAACGGCGTATCAGGCAATGTTGGCGCCGAAGTAATATCACATATTTACTCGGCGAAGACTGCTTTTGACGGTGTTAATTTATCAGTGCGAAATCCAATGCCAGCACAAGGTGGCGTAAATGCTGAGCCGTTAATCGATGTTAAGCAATTTGCTCCACAAGCGTTCCGTGAAGAATTACAGCGCGCTATTATTGCTGGCGATTATGCAGACATAGTATTGCGTGAATTTAAAAGCAAGGTTCAAAATGCTTATGCCAAGTTACGCTGGACGGGCAGCTGGTATGAAGTTTTAGTGGCGATCGATCCTTATAGTAAAGAATACGCTGATCAAGAATTGTTAGATGAAATTAGTGCTTGTATACATCGCTATAGACGTATGGGGCACGATTTAGTGGTGAAATCAGCACAACGAGTGCCCCTGGATATAGAGCTTAATGTTTGTGTACTTCCAAATTATTTACGTGGTCACGTTAAAGCTGAATTACTTGAATTATTTAGCAATAAACGCTTGCTAGATGGCAAGCTTGGATTCTTTCATCCTGATAAATTAAGTTTTGGAGAAGATATTTATCTAAGTAAGCTTGTAGCGACGGCTCAGTGCGTCGAAGGTGTAGCAAGCGTAGAGGTTGGCAAATTCCAACGTTGGTGTGAAAACGCAAATAACGAAATTGAAAATGGACTGCTAACGCTCAGTCCGTTTGAAATTGCTCGCTTGGATAACGACCCGAATTTTGTTGAAAATGGAATGCTCACTCTAGATATACGAGGTGGCAGATGAAAACTCATTGCGCCGACTGTTGTTCACCAAAAAGTGTTATCCCTGAATCTTGCGGATGTTGCGAAGGCGTAGAAATAGTCACTCCATTACCAACTTATAACCGCTCGGGATTATCTGAGATTAAATATCGTATTGGAACGCACGCTAGTTTTTTAGAAACCATGAGAGCTCGTTTAACCGGCTATTATTTAGAAAAACCAGATACTGACGGTAATCTTCGAAAAGTATATCCCTTACAGGGATTGACTACGCGAGATAAATCGGACCCATCCATCGCTTTATTAGATGCCTGGGCAAGCGTGGGCGATGTAATGACCTTTTACCAGGAACGCATTGCAAATGAGGGCTACTTACGCACAGCAACAGAGCGTCGTTCTATACTCGAGTTATCTAGATTAGTAGGATACAAACCCAGACCAGGGGTTTCATCCAGTGTTTTCCTAGCCTATAACATTGATGATAATTTTAAAGAAGAAACAGTTTTACCTATAGGTAGCAGGGCACAGAGTATTCCTGGCCCTGATGAGTTGCCGCAGGCATTTGAAACCAGTGAAGAGTTAACTGCGAGGGCACAGTGGAATGATTTAAAACCACGTGTATCCAGGCCACAAACATTAAAAAGTATTACCACTGTAAATTATAAATCGAATGTTCACGCTCCAAGAGTTTATCTGAAAGGTGTAAGCACAAATCTTGAGGTTAACGATCCGCTCTTAATTCAGTTTGGTAGTGAACTACCTAAATTTCATCGTGTACAGGAATTGCAATTAGATTCTCTTGCAAATAGAACGCTTGTAATACTCAATGGTGGCTCTAGTGAAAGTCCATCAGGGTCTGGTAAATATAATAACTCAAGTTTATTAAATGACTTGGTCTTGCCACCCTCTGTGCAACCAAAAAATAATTTAAGATTACGAAGGACGCTTGCTGGGCAATTTAAAAGTAAGGCAGCCTCTGGTTATAAGTCAGTAGCTAGTTTTACACCAAAATTAAAACGCATATTAAAGACTGCAACTGCTAACGCGATACTTACACCGGCGAACGAAGTAAAAGTATATGCACTGAGAACAGCAGCACCACTATTTGGTCATAATGCTTCAAAAGAACCAGCCTATAGCAAGGAAACAGGGCAGCTTCTTAGGCAAGCTCAATGGCATCCCTGGGATTTAGATACTGTTGTAGAAGCTGAAAATATTCTCCATTTAGATAGACAATACTCCAAAATTCAAAATGATACGTTCATTGCTGTTGAGAGATTGAATTCTGAACCCGAGGTTTATAAAACTGCTGCGGTAGAGACTATCTCAAGAAATGCATATGGCATTGCTGGTGAGTTAACAAAAGTTACTCTAAATAATAACTGGTGGGATTTGCACACTGAAATTGACCCAGGCGATTTCTCGGATATACAAAATACCAAGATATATGCTGAACCTGAAGAGCTTGAATTAGCCGAAGAACCCATCGATAAACTTGTTTGTGGTGGTGATGAGGATCTAATTGAGCTGGATGGCTTCTATGAAGGCTTGGAGTCAGGACGTTGGGTGATTGTTTCTGGAGAGCGTGATATAGCTGGAACGTCGGGTGTGCGTTTTAGTGAACTGGCCATGCTAAGTGAAGTAACGCAAGATGTGATTAATGTAGAGGTTGAGAAGGAGGGTGCTGCGTCTGCTTCAAGTATACGTCGTGGCGAAAAGCTTCATACATTTGTGAAACTAGCCGAAAAACTGGCCTATTGTTTTAAACGCGACACAGTAACAATTTATGGCAATGTCGTTAAGGCAACACATGGTGAAAGTCGTCATGAAATTCTTGGCAGTGGACGTGGTGCACAAACATTTCAGTCCTTTGAACTAAAACAGTTCCCGCTAACCCATGTGTCTGCGAATAATCCAACAGGAATTAATAGCTCCCTAAAAGTATTAGTTAATGATATTGAGTGGCATGAAGCCATGTCGTTGGCAGAGCTTGAGGCTTGCGACAGGAAATTTATTACTAAAACCGATAATGAAGATAAGACAAAAATAATTTTTGGTAATGGTGTTAAAGGTTCACGTTTGCCAACAGGAACCGAGAATGTCAGAGCCATGTATCGCAATGGCATAGGTAAAGACGGTAATGTAAATGCTCAACAAATTTCCATGTTATCGACTAAACCTTTGGGAGTTAAAGACGTTACTAACCCTCTGCCTGCCTCCGGTGGGGCCAATAGAGAAACTCGCGATCAAGCCAGGAAAAATGCGCCGTTAGCTATTAAATCTCTGGAGAGATTGGTTTCAGTACAAGACTATCAAGATTTCTCTAGAGTTTACGCAGGAATTGGTAAGGCCCAAGCTGTTGAAATCAGTGATGGACGACAACAATTTGTGCACGTCACTATAGCTGGCGCTGAAGATATTCCTATCGATGAAAGTTCAGACTTATTAAGAAATCTACGCACAGCGTTACACGACTTTGGTGACCCACAACAAGCCATTCAGGTGGCGGTTAGAGAGTTGATGTTCATAACAATTGAGGCTGCGGTTGCTATTCTTCCTGATTACCAGTGGGAGTCAGTAGAACCCAGTTTGCGTGAAAAGCTACTTGACGCTTTTAGTTTCGAACGTCGTGAGATTGGCCATAGCGTTATGTTGAGTGAGGTAATAAAAGTTATGCAATCGGTGCGTGGTGTTGCCTACGTCGATGTTAATGCGTTTGGAGGTGTGCCTGAGAAAAGGGCTTTAGATCGACGAGATATCGAAATGCTCAGAGCCCAGAATGGTTTAAAAGATAATGAAAAATTCGTTTTACCCTACAAACGAAAAATTCTCTCGCCTGACGAAATTACTAGTACCGTCGCTGAAATTCTCTACATATCAAATTCCGACGGCGTTCTAACTTCATCCAGAAAACCGATTGCGCAGCGAATTATTGTGCAAACTGCTGCTGTGGATGTAAGTATTCCCGAAAATAGGCATATACGGCCTGCACAACTGGCTTTCTTAACACCAAAAGTTCCATCAACATTAATTTTAAATCAAATTGAGAGTCTTTCATGAAAGATCCACGAATAGATCGTCTCTATGAATTGCTACCCGTTATCTACCGCATGCGTGATGCTGAGCAAGGTGAAGCGCTTAAAGCCTTATTGCAGGTAATTTCCGAGCAAGTAAATTTAGTTGAAGATGATATACGTCAATTAAACGAAAATTGGTTTATAGAAACTTGTGAAGACTGGGTGGTCCCGTATTTGGCAGAATTGATTGGGTACGAGCCGGTGCATGAAGCCGGTGAACCGACAAGCGGCAATAATGTACAAGAGCAATTACGTAATAAAATACTAATACCTCGCCGTGAAGTAGCCAACACTATTCGTTATCGACGACGTAAAGGAAGTTTGGCATTACTTGAATTACTTGCCAATGATATTGCTGCCTGGCCTGCCAGAGCAGTTGAATTTTATCAATTGCTGGCACATACACAGCCAGTTAAACATCTTAATTTAATGCGTGGAAAAACTTTAGATATACGCGATAACAAGTGTTTAGAGTTGTTGGATGGCCCTTTTGATAAAGCGGCTCACAATGTAGATGTGCGGCGTATTAACTCAAAATATACCAAAGGCAGAGTTAACTTGCCCAGTGTTGGGGTTTTTGTATGGCGTTTGAAGGCATTTTCTGTGACTGAAACACCTGCATATTGTTTGGAGTCTTCTGGTCCTAATTGTTTTACCTTTAGTGTTTTAGGTAACGATACGCCTTTATATAACAAACCTGAACCAGAAACCGAACCCACGCATATTGCCGAAGAATTTAATTTACCAGTGCCGATTAGACGATCGCGAATCAAGGAAAGTTTGCAACACTTTTATGGAAAAAAGAAGAGTCTAACTATCTTTACAGGCCGCAAAAGAACACCGGTCTCTATAAATGACATAGTCGTTTCTGATCTAAGTAAATGGCATTATTTCCCTCCAAAAGGCAAGGTTGCTGTTGATCCTGAATTAGGGCGTATTGCCTTTCCTAAGCGTGCTTTTCCTAAATCGGGTGTTTGGGTTAATTACCATTACGGTTTTAGTGCTGATGTAGGTGGTGGTGAATATGAACGTCCAATTTTACATGTGCAAACTTATCGGGTTGGTAGAGATGAAAAGTTAACAACCATAAACGCCGCTCTCGACCAATGGAAGTCTGAAAAACCAGAACACGCAAGCATTGAAATTACCGATAGTGGTGTGTATGTCGAACAGATCAATATAGATTGTTGTTCAGATGATAATAAATCTGAAGCTGTAAAACTGAAGAGTTTGGAATTACGTTCTGCTAATCGCAAGCGGCCCGTTATCAGATTACTTGATTGGCAAACGGATAAACCCGATTCATTATCTGTGAACGGAGATTGTCTTGATTGCTTAATTTTAGATGGACTCTTAATTACCGGCCGCAGTGTGCAAGTTAATGGTGCATTGTGTGATTTAACTATTCGACATTGCACTTTAGTACCCGGTTGGGAAACCGATAGTGATTGCGAGCCTGATAGAACTGAACCAAGTTTGGAGTTATTTAGCCCCAACGTTTGTGTCAAGATCGAGCATAGTATTTTGGGCGCAATTCAGGTTGATTCTTCAGTTGAAATAAAACGGCATGATTACGCCGTTGATTACGACGAAAGTGATGATTCTACTGCTAGCTCGAATGACTCTCTTGATTGTCCAGATGAATTTATTGAAGTACGTTTGGATCCCATTCGCATATGCATTTCAGACAGCATTGTAGATGCAACTGATCCTGAAATAGAAGTAATAGGTGCGCCTGGCTGTCCAGTAGCACATGTGTGTTTAAGTGTTAAACGTTCAACAATCTTTGGACATACTCAAGTACATGCCATTGAGTTGGCAGAGAACACCATATTCGATGGTCGCATCACAGTCGCTAGACGACAAAAAGGCTGTATAAGATTTTGTTATGTAACACCAGGCTCAAGAACCCCTAGACGTTATCGTTGCCAACCAGATCTAGTCACCTCTGCCGTAGCAAAACAATTATCGCAAAACGCAATCGAGAGAAATCACCCCAGCCCAAGTTCTGCGATTATTCAGACGGCACAAACTCAGGAATCATTACGAGTTCATCCAAGGTTTAATAGCGTGCGTTACGGAAAACAGACTTATTGTCAATTGACTGATTGCTGTGCTGAAGAAATAAAATGCGGTGCAGACGATGGATCAGAAATGGGTGTGTTTCACCATTTATATCAACCGCAGAGAATGGCTAACTTAAGCGTTCGTTTAAGCGAATATTTGCCCGCCCATATGGACGTAGGCATCATAGTATCCAGTTAGGAGAATGACATGGCTGTTAAAAAAGTATCGCAGAAAACTAGTGAAAATAAGGTCGCCAATGTATCGAGCTCAGCCAAAATGGCTTCACCAACCGTTGGGAATTTAGATGGACAGCTTGGTGGCGTCATAGTTACTGGCGGGCGACCTAGCCTCACGAATTTTAGAAAAGTAAATAGAGGTGAATTTCGCGGTGATTTTACTCGTGACACATTTGACTCGCATAATAGATTTAGCCGAGTATTAATGCAGCAAGGCAGAGTGCAAGTAGATGCTGATTGGAATGAGCTAAACTCAATTATGCTTCATCATTTAAGGAGTTTAACGTGCGATGTAGGCGGTGAACATTGGGGGCCAACAAACAACTCAGGTTTTAAAATACCAAACAGAGATGATGACAATAATAATTTCACTATATGTCCAGGACATTATTATGTGAATGGGATTTTTTGTGAAATTGGTTTAGATGAAAATAATGATTTTCTTACTTATGCAACTCAGCCCGATTTTCCGTTGCCAGATAATCAAACCGTTGCGGCACTTACTAATATATTTGAAACTTATGAGACTGAAAATATTGAGATGCGTGCATTAGTTTATTTGGATGTTTGGGAACGGCATTTTAATTATATCAACGATGATTCCATTAGAGAAGTTGCTCTTGGTGGCCCAGATACTGCAACTAGAGCAAAGGTTATCTGGCAAGTAAAAGTTTTACCAGTACCGGCCGAAAAAGTTAAGTGGGATAATAAGGGCAATCACCCCTTGAAAGTAAATTATAAACGTTTCTTTGAAGAAATTTCAGCTGTTACAAGTCCTGGATTAGGAACTTTATGTGCAAAAGTTAAAGATAAAAACAATGCTACAGATCCTTGTCTAATTACTCCTGAATCACGCTATCGCGGTGCTGAAAATCAACTTTATCGTGTTGAAATTCATGACTCAGGAGTTGCTGAAGGCAATGCAACGTTCAAGTGGTCAAGAGAAAATGCCTCCGTAGTCTTTCCAATAACAGATATCCGATCCAATTTAATTAGCCTTGAGCACCTCGGTAAGGATTGTCGTTATGGATTAAATGCAAATGACTGGGTAGAAGTTATAGATGATGATTCGGTTTTGCAAAATAGAACTGATAATTTATTGCAAGTTGAATCGATTGATAACGAAAATCGCTTGGTAATTTTAAAAGATGCCCCAGAAGAAATTTGCTCATTTGAAGCGTCAAAACATCCTTACTTACGCCGTTGGGACCATGCCGATGGCGATGAGCGGGGAGTTAAATTAGGAGAAACTGCTGATGGTCAAGCGTGGCTTGAACTTGAAGACGGTATTCTAATCAAGTTTGATTCAGGTGGTAAGACAGAAGCAGATGATGCGGGTAGAGAATTACTTAAACAAAATATTTATAAAACTGGTGATTATTGGTTGATTCCTGCAAGAACTATTACAGGGGATATTGAGTGGCCGCGTGATAATGCAGGTAATGCCAAGTGCATACCTGCGCAAGGCATCATTCATCATTACGCCCCCTTAGCACTTTTTAATGGTGGTACACGCAAAGATGAAAATGGAAACCCTATTGATATAGATGTGGATTTAAGACGTATTTTGAAGCAAGCTTGGGAAGATTCATAGAGACTTAATCATTATGCAGGATTCAATACGTGATCTTATTGAAGTGGAAGAAATGGATTCTAAAAACACATAATTCCAGCATATATTAAAACATAGCCCAATAGCTGGTATTTACATACCCATAGGTTTTCCGAAACCATTTGCTCTTGTTTCACGCGGAGATACTGTATCAGTCGGTTCAATTGACTAGCTAGCCAAAGACCTTACTATATGGCATGAAAAGGTTTTGCTGAGTAGCTTAGCTAGGCAGATAGAAATGCAAATAAATGTAATTGTTAAAATTAGAACTAATGTAACTAATGAAATTTATCAAGATTAATCAATCCCATTCGACAAGCCTGTATAGCAGCCTCAGCTCGACAGGAAATATTTAAGCTACGATAGATATCCCGAATATAACCAGCAACAGTACTGTCAGATATTGAAAGTAATCTTGATATTTCCTTACGACTTAATCCTTTTGAAATATAAATAAGAACCTCCGATTCTCTGGGGGATAAATGAGGGGTTTTATGATTAACCTGTGTGGCACTATCTCTATAATGCCGAAGTAACCTGCGTGTAATCCCCGGAGATAGTGGTGGGTCTCCAATATTTATTCCGCGTAATTTATCAATAAAAATTTCTTCTGAGATATCCTTGAGTAAGTATCCATATGCACCTGCTTGTAATGCACTAAGTAAATGTTTGTCATCATCAAATGTTGAACAAACTATGATATATGTATCGGGTGAATTTTTTTTTATTGATACTATAAGCTCCGTTCCAGCGCCATTCTGGAAGCCTATGTCAAGTAACACAATGCTGTATTTAATCGTAGTTATAGCTTTATAAGCACTATCAGTGTCTACATGTTCACTTATTAAAATACCAGGATATGCTCGCAGTAAAAGGTTTTTTAATCTATTACGACTGTCCGTAACCTCTTCAATAATTAAACCGTTTTTCATGCTATATCTCTCTTATTTCTTGTAACCCATAGCTCTAACCTTTCATTTAATAGCCCGATTTAATTTCTGATCACCCATACACATCAGCCAGTCTAATAGTCGGCATGGCATGGGCGGTGTTAGTACAGCGATCTTTGCAAGCCGTGGCAGCAACACCCATAGATCGAATCGGTTATTGAACCGGTAACAGACTTCCGTCAGGTGCCGTGGCAGATGCTTTGCGCCAATGGCCTGACAACTGCCTCGTAGCGAGTTTCTCTCGTTTCCTATTCCAATTGAGAGCAGGGTGGTCCAGCATAAACATATGACCGCCTTTGACCGCTCGAAAATGATGCTTATGCTCACTGGAAATGGCACGGAAGCAGGCCAGACTGTCGGAGATAACAGTGGTCTGAGGGCCTATATGCCACTCAGACCATTGGGCTATCAGCTTGGATTTGAATCCTTTTGCTACGCCCATCTTCATCCGTACCGGGTGGTCTTGCTCATTCAACGAAACGGCGACGACCAACGGTCGTCTTGCCGGCTGCGCTTTCCCTTGTTGCTCGCCGGCCCAATAAGCATTATTCAGTTAAACAATACCGCCAAGGAGATGATGGTAATCCATTTTTTCTTCGCCTGTAGTAACTTGTATTTTAGCTTCAAGGCAGTGTTATAATTAACGCCCAACTGGCGTTTCAGTTCCATCGCTGACAACCCCGTTTGAGACTGGGCCTACCGGATGGATAGCCATAAACGCTTAGTTAAAGGTAACTTCGTGCTAGTAAATAATGTTCCGCTGATCAGGGAGTGCTGGCAGCGACATAGATTACATTGCAACAGCCTACGGCACTTCAACTGGCAATAGGTACTATTGCCACATTCTCGGCGTATACAGACTTCTGCGAAACGCCAACTGAAAAACGCTTATTCACACACCTATCTTCCGTGCCAAAGCCTTCTGTAAACTCGAACTAGGTACACCCTTTCTGGAACTGACCCTGGTTCTTCGCCATGATCTGAACTCACCAAAAACTGTGTAAATGCACAGTTTGTCGGTGACTGTGCAATGTGGGTAATCAGGATTTAATTTGGGTTATAATTTTTTATTACTTTAATATATTATGGTAAAAAAAAATCTCGTATGACAAGGAGTTTAGTCAATAAAACAGCTTAAAACAGAAAAGCTCACAGAAAAAATAAAAATAGGTGTAAGAAGCAATGAGAAATAGCACCACATTAAGTATTTGAGGCCCTTTTTCCAACGGTTCGCGATAAAATAGATAAGCTTAAACAACTCGCTACAAAAACGTCGCGCAGGTGGATTAAAAGTATGTGTACCCCCCAGAAAGTCGGAGCAGTTATAAGTAGAAATTCCCGCTAACCTAAAACGGAGAAGTTTTGCATGGGTAAATCACGATATACCGAAAGTCAGATCGTGGCGATCTTAAAACAAAAGTGAACGTGGCGTGCCCATCGCTGATCTGTGTCTTTCGTGGTTATTTCCCCATAGGTAGTTTTTGCTAGTTTCTTACTCTATTCAATACTTTCAAGTAGATAGTTCTCCGGTCATTGTGCCCAATCAATGTGTCAGCTATTAGTGCGGATGGAAGGGAAGTCCGGTTTACCTCACTGATTCCTAAACGGACTGGACTGGTAATTTAGTGGCAGATCGCTCATAACCAAGCCGGAAAGCAAAATGTGAGAGCGACTTGAGTAGTAGCTCTCACAGTAGTTTTGTTAAACGTTATAAACGTTAATCGTGATTAACCGAGCCTATGCGATGGATGCTCAAATCTGCGCCTATATATTCATCTTCTTCGCTCATGCGTAAGCCCATTAATTTATTAACCAGGCCATAAACGATTGCGCCGCCTATAAGCGCCACGGCAATACCTGCTAGTGTACCGATAAATTGGGCGGTAAACGACACGCCGCCCAAACCGCCCAGTGCTTCACTGCCAAATATACCAGCGGCGATACCGCCCCATGCGCCGCACAGCCCATGTAAAGGCCATACACCGAGTACGTCATCCACTTTCCTACTTTTCTGGACCAAGGTGAAGAGTTTGACAAACAACAGGCCTGCGATAATACCTACCACCAATGAGCCGATAGGGTGCATCACGTCTGAGCCTGCGCACACGGCAACTAAGCCAGCTAGCGGTCCATTGTGGATAAAACCCGGGTCATTTTTACCAAACAATAAGGCTGCAATAATACCGCCGACCATAGCCATTAAGGAGTTCATTGCCACTAAGCCACTGATGCCGTCCATGCTTTGTGCAGACATAACATTAAAGCCAAACCAGCCGATACACAGGATCCATGTACCTAAGGCGAGAAAGGGGATATTGGAGGGCGCAAAGGAAATCAGCTTACTGTCTTTGATGCGGCCGTTTCTTAGACCTAAGAAATACACACCTACCAAAGCCAACCAGCCACCTACACCATGCACCACTACCGAACCGGCAAAGTCATGAAACTGGGCGCCAGTCTCTTTTTCCAACCACGCCTGTAAACCATAATTACCATTCCAGACTATGCCTTCAAAAAAGGGATATACCACCGCAACGATCAGTGCCGATGCGAGCAAAAATGGGTAAAACTTGGCGCGTTCGGCGATGCCGCCAGAAATAATCGCTGGAATGGCTGCAGCAAAGGTCATTAGAAAGAAAAACTTAACCAGGTCATAACCATTATTGGCGGTTAATTCGCTAGCGCTGGCAAAAAAGTTGGTGTCGTAGGCTATCCAGTAACCAATAAAAAAATAGGCAATACAGGAAACGGCAAAATCGGTAATGATTTTCACCAGGGCATTGACCTGGTTTTTGCTGCGTACCGTGCCCACTTCGAGAAAGGCAAATCCGCCATGCATGGCAAAAACCATGATCGCGCCAATTAACAGGAAATAGGTGTTTGAACTTTGCACCAGCGTTTCCACTGCGCTATTTACGTCTGGCATAGTGTTATCTCAGTTGAATATCTAATGGGTGTTCTTATGAGGCGCAAACTAAATAGCGTCATCATTCTCTTCGCCGGTTCTAATGCGGATAGCTCGCTCAACGTCAGAAACAAATATTTTTCCATCGCCGATTTTACCAGTAGCCGCGGTATTCATAATTGCCTCAATACATCGCTCTAGCTGGTCTGTTGTTACTACAATATCAAGTTTTACTTTAGGTATGAAAGCCACCTTGTACTCAGCGCCGCGGTAGGTTTCTGTGTGCCCCTTTTGACGGCCATACCCCTTAACCTCGGTAACGGTTAAGCCGCTTATTCCCGCTTCACTGAGGGCTTCACGCACATCATCTAGTTTGAAGGGTTTTATGATTGCTTCCACTTTTTTCATGAACTATTCCAATGAGTTAAGACTGTTAATATCAATTAAGTCACGCAGATGATACAACGATACGGTCCACATTAGTGCAGGTGGGATATACTCAAAAGTGATAGTCAATTACAAATTCAACGATTTGTTAACATTGCCTACCCTCTCAACGTATTATCGTCAAGTTCTCAAAGGTCAAAAGTAAGTGTCTGGTGGTCCTCACTTTCCACTAATTTATTTTGCAGGTCACAATATCGCACCTATTAATTATCGGAGTGGATCATGGCGTTACGTAGGGCTTATTGGTTGAGGCTGGCTAACACTAGTTTTTCGGCCGCGCTTAAACCGTGGGGGGATCTGGCCGAACGGTATTGGCCTGCATCAGCTAAGGTTTGTTGGTCGATAAGTTGCATGATGAGAGGGTGAATATAATAGTCTTTGCATACACTGGGGGTATTTCCCAGTTCGTCGGCCACAAAACGCAGCAGCACGTTGGTGAGTTTACGCCTGGGATTGAGCCCAATTTCTGTTAATGCCCGGGGGTAATATTCCACCGCCAGGCGGCTTGCTACCCAAGTACGAAAGTCTTTACACGTAAAGCTCTCACCGGCTAAGCTTCTTAGATAATCGTTCACCTCTGAGCTGTCGATATCCTGCCATTGCCCTTGTGTGTCCTGATATCGAAAAATTTCATATCCCGGCTGCTCGGCGACCTGTCTGATGTGTTTAACCAGTGCTGTATCATCAATGGTTACCTGTCGTTGTTGATGACTTTTTCCTTGGTAGCTAAAAAGCAATTCACTGCCATCTATAGAAATATGTTTGCGGCGCAAAGTAGACAAACCATAACTGGCGTTCTGTTCGGTGTAATGGTTATTGCCAATGCGAATGCCGGTTTGGTCAAGTATCAATAACATTAAACTCAGCACTTTGTTTTTTGGCCAATCGGACTGTTTAAGTGCGCCCAGGCAGTGCGACCTTACCTTGGGTAGCTGCTGACCAAATAGTGCCAATTTGGCAAATTTTTCGTCCTGACGCTGACGCTCCCATTCATTATGATAAATATACTGCTTGCGGCCTTTTTGATCACGGCCGGTAGCCTGGATATGGCCATCGTGCCAACGGCAGATATTAACGTCGGTCCACATAGGGGGGATCACTAACGCTTTTAACCGGAGCAGTAGCACAGGCTCTTTTATCTTACTGTTATGTTCGTCAACGTATTGAAATCCGCGGCCGTGTTTTTTGCGTTTAATGCTGAGCATGGAGTCATCAGCTTGTTTGAGAGTATGGCTCATGGGTTAAGTCCTGGTCTATTGGCTTCCAATCTGTGCAAAAAATGAGCTCTTTGCCAAACCACTAAAGAGGGGAGTGAGGTTAATTCAGCCTAGTCCCTATATGTAATTTTTACCATTTATGTTTATTTAATATAACTTTTTTACATTAACAGAATGTTAATGATTGAATTTCAGATGTGTTTTTTGCAGAGTGTTTTTTATTATTATATTTAATAACAGTTACTTAGGTTGTTTGGCGTAGTCCTTGCTCTAGCTTGCATTGGTTTAGTTCATAAGCGAGTTATCAACTGCCAATGAACTAACGTTCCGGTTGTTTAATGCAACCCTTATTATTAAAAGGAATACCCATGAAAAAATTACTTATCGCCTCAAGTGTTACAGCTATTGCCGCCTTTTCTGCAAATACGTTTGCGGCCAGCCCTGCGTGGAATTTTGTAGAGGGAGCTTATATTAAAGCTGATATTGAAGGTGAAGGTTTTGAATCAGAGCCCGATGGTTTTGGTGCCACAGGATCATTTTTACTCAATGAAAATATTTTTGTAATGGGTAAATATTCCCGTTTGTCTGATGACATTCGTGTGCTCAATGGCACAGTTGAAACGGATTATAACCAAGCGTCACTGGGGTTAGGTTATCGCCACCCTATCTCTGCTACGACCGACATCTTCGGTGCCGTGTCATATGAATATATTGAACTGGAAGCAGACGGTTTCGGCCAGTCTGACAGCGTAGATGAAGATGGCTATGGGTTAGCTGCCGGTGTACGGTCTATGCTAAATGAGAATGTAGAGTTAAATGGTACCTTATCGTATGTGGATATTGACGATGAGTCGGAAACCGCCCTTGGCTTAAGTGCTTATTATTACTTTAATCCAAACTTCGCAGCGGGTTTAGGTTATACTTTCGGTGATGATGCTGATACTTATCAGGCGTCTTTGCGTTACGCCTTTTAATTGTTAAGTTCAAGTATTTAACCTACAAACAGCCTCTTAAGAGGCTGTTTGTCTATTAGCTTGGCACCCATTTTTTATATTTTTAGTCGGTGACGTTAGCTGCAAGGTATCAAACACTGGCCAGTTAACCCCTTTAATTAGCGTGGCAGTGCAGGAGATTTGCCTCACTGACTCATTGAAATGGAATGTGTTCAGGTTTAGATCAAGAGCAAAACCATAACCAATGTCATTCTGTTTTTTTGTTAAATTTTTAGCTTCGGTAGCTTATTATATATGCCAGATTCTTTTTGCCATGTTTGGGAATACAAGGGCTATCCAACTGCCGATAAGCCCTAATAGGTAGTAGCTAACAATAACCAGGGCCGCGATAGGGACTTGCCAGATTTTTAAAGCGACCCGTTGTCTATAGGTTATTAATCGCTTTACTCCTCTATAGATTTTGGAACCACTCCAACGAATAGTTTCTCTGAACAAACTGCGTAACCTGATATCCGGTTCGCCCCACTGCACGATGTGATCTCTTCCTTCCGCCAGTGCCCGGGTGACAATATGGGTAAAATTTGCGGGGGCAGGGTGCTCTGCTCTAACGCCAGTATTAAACCAGATTTTTTCACCTGAATCCGTGAGCGATCTTGCCAATATTCCGCAGGCTCCACGCGTAACCCCATGAGGCATTTGTGGAAAAGTGTTACGTAAGAAAAAGGCTTTTTTAAAGGCGACATTATTGGCATAAAAATGCTGTCCATCAGGGGTTAAGTCGTCTATCGAGATACGCAACGGAAAAAACCAGCTTAAAGAAAAAACTTTATCCAAAAAATTATCAGTGGCCAGATAAGTGTGACCGGCCAATACGTTTATCTGTTGGTTTTCCTCGAACGTGTTTACCAGCGAAGGTAACCATGTGGGTTCAATAATAACGTCGGAATCCAAGAAGACAATAACCTTGCCTTTAGCATGGCGGGCACCTTCATTTTTCAATTCATAATAATGTTTATCTGGTATCGAAATAATACGCACAATCGCCATTTCATTTGGAAAATTAAAATGCTCATCTAATATTTTTTCTACGTCCCCTAGATTTAACTGAAGGGGGTTAAACAAGAACACAATTTCAATAGTTTTAGGCGACTGTTGAATTTGATTTTTTAATCTAGATAATAAAGTAAAAAAACGAAAATCTTCCGCTAGTATGACGTTTTCCCATTCAACCAGAATACTGTAATCAATATCACGCGTTAACTGCATGCGACTCTTCTTATTATTTTTATTAGACTTAGTATGCCCTAGAATATTTGTTAAATAAATGTGAATGCATCCAGTGGTGGGCATTGATATTGACCAAGCCATAAAGTTAAAGGTAAAAATACCAGCTAATGATCAGTGTTTATAGCCGCTCACTCAAGGTTAAGCAGTTGACTAAATCTTGCATTAACATTCTATTATCGTGATGTGAACCAACTAATCCAGTGTCCGCCGGTTCAGGTTTATTCAGCGGGGCGGTTAGCGAGCTAAATTGTTGTCGCATATGTTGCTTGGATGTTTCTGATAACCACCATCCCAGCGGCACTTGTTGGTCACTGTCTTCAATTTTTCCCAACATGAAATGCATGACCCCCTGATAGTTATTGAGCCAGGTACTACAAGCGCTTGGCTGGTTTTTAACGCTGGCCGTTAAGGCCGCCAACTGGCGTTGTTGTAATACCCCTAACTGTTTAACTGCGCCCATGGTATGTGCACCCTGAGTAGAGACCAAACCTTGAATGGGGCCGGTTATACCCGCCACAGGCCAGGTTGTAGATGTAAGCCATTCATCCGGAGTTAGCTTAAATTCTGTGGCGATGCGTGAGGGATCATTGGTGATGAGGATAACTATGGGCAGAATGGGGATTGGTACAAGTTGGCTATTGCCGTTTTGGTTAGTGGGAGAGTCATTTTTTTGTAGCAAAGATAAATGATGTAGCATATTGGCGGTGGCCAGGGTGCCATAGTTTTCATGGTAGCCACCGTCGAGAATGTGACCTTTGGGCATGTCGCTGTCTGTACTTTGTTTATTCAGACTACCTGCGGGTGTTATATAGGGAAAACGCGCGGCATTTAAGGCTACCGTACTTAGGTTCATATCTGCAGATAACTTATAATCCGCTGTGCGCAGATCGCGTCTGGCATAGATATCCCCTTGGTCGATAAATATTTCAGGCTCAACAGGAAAAGGCGCCGTGATAATACGGCGGCCGGATTCCTGGTGACTGCCCATACTTAAAATCAGCGGCAACCACCTATTGTCGGCAATGCCTTGTTGATACAGGGCTTGAAAACCCAGTGCCAGATTGACCTTAGCATCATCGGGGTAACTGGTTGCGAAGCCCCGTTCCCAATCTTGTTCCAGAACTTGGGCGCGATCCCGCTCCAATGGCGCCCATGGAATTGGTAAAAAACGATAAATCAGATCATTGTGAATAAAAGAAGTAACTACCCCTGAGAGGTAATCTCTGCCTACCGCCGCGAGCAACGGATCCTGCAACGAGCAATGAGCTTGCCCACCGGCAAGGCAGGCCTGATAATTAGCCAGAGCAGCGGTGTAAAATACATTTCCCACAGAGCCACCAGATACACCAGCTAAGCTGAAAATATAGTGATGAAAGCCTGGCATTTTTTTCTCCAGTTCGCTCAGTACCAGAGCTGTCCAGTAGGAAGCCCGCAGACCGCCACCTTGACTGGCAACAAAAAATGCCGGTAAATAGGTTTGGCCATTGAGTGTGATAGTAAACTTTGTTTTATCCTCTTGCCGACTCTGACGTTGGAACGCCACGACCTGGCCTTTAAAGCCTTGCCAGGCAAGTGCAAAATCATCAAAGGCATAACCCTGGTCTGCTCCAAGGGAATGTTTACGGATTTCATGATTATCGGTATCAAATAGCACAGACACCAATAAAGCTATGCCTAATACCGGCAGTAAAACCGGGTAGGGGGCTGAGGCAAAGTGGCGCAAAAAAGTATGAGAAAAGGCTAAATAGGTAAAGTAGGTGAGTGACCACAAGATGCTACCCAAGCCCCAGAAGATCACGAAGCCGGCGCCAAAAATATCGCCCATTACGTAAATCCAGCCTACGGCTACCACTGCAGAGACAAACCACAACGCCAGGGTTATCAACCCCCAGGTTTTTGCGCTCAACCAGGGGTTTGATAGTGTGCTTTGGGCCGCGATTGATCTTACGCCTTTACGCCGCAGACTGACCAAGATCAACACCACTATCGAGGTTGCCAAACTACAAAAGGCCACATACCCATAACCGCGGAATAGGGCATGACCGGCGACTATGGCCCCAGGGGTAAAGCCGTAAATCCGTGGTAACCATTTTATGGTTGCTGCGTTAATCGGACCGTTTACGGTCATTAAGCTTCGCGTAATAGGTTCAGTTCTGGCTACTTTACCCGATTGATTGAAAATAAAACGCCCGCACCACCAGCAATGCATAGACAACCAAAATAGCGCCAAATACGTGATGAAATGTTCAGGCGCATTCATTTGTAATATTATGTCGCCGATTTGATCGTTACCTAGTAGTAGAGCAAACACCACCAGACTGACAAAGGTAAAGCCAGTGGTATGCACACCATTAAATATTTTCCTGAGCTTATCGATGAAACTGAGGCGAGCAGGTTGCACTTGATACTGCCGCGCTGCTGGAGCCTGAGCCATGGGATAGTTCCTTGTAGACAGCTTATGTAGATAAAAATAGCCTATACAAGGGAAATAGATATGTAAAAATAGCTAGGTGCCTAACGTGATATTTATGGGAATTGCTGCAACTATTCATCTTTGGTTGCACCAACATCAGCATAACTGTGTGTGCCTTTAGCACTTCCTGAAGTTGGAGCCATTTATTTGGCCCGGCAACAATTGCATAAAGAGAACGTATTATGACAGTCAGTATCATGGCCACAGAGGCGGCCGAAGCGCCCAAAGTAGTGAAACAGCAATTTGAACAAAACCAAGTTGCATGCGAACAACTCGGTGCACGTATTCGCCAGTTTGCCCCGTCTTTTGTGTATATGGTCGGTCGAGGTTCGTCTGAGCATGCCGGAGTATTTGCCAAATATCTGATTGAAATCGAGTTGGGTATCCCTGTCACTGCGTCGGCGCCCTCGGTATCCAGTATTTATGGTAAACATTTACAATTACAACAGGCCTTGGTGATCGTTATCTCTCAATCGGGCCGCAGCCCGGATATTTTAGCCCATACCCAGGCCGCTAAAGATTCAGGGGCTTTGTGTATTGCTTTGGTAAATGATCAGAGCTCGCCTCTGGCAAAAATGGTTGACGTAGTTTTGCCGCTGCACGCAGGCCCGGAGTTGGCCATCGCTGCAACTAAAAGTTACATTGCTACTATCCATGCGCTACTCATGCTGGTGGCATATTGGAATCAGGACAAACCACTGATTGACTCGCTCGCCAAGTTGCCGGGTTATCTGCAAGACGCCATTGACGCACCAATACAATTACCCACTGCCTTTGTTAAACCTTTGGTTCATTGTGTGGTGTTAGGCCGAGGGTTCGGTTATGCCATTGCCCGGGAGATCGCCCTGAAACTAAAAGAAGTCTGCGGTGTACATGCCGAGGCGTTTAGTAGTGCAGAATTCTTGCACGGGCCTGTTACCTTGGTCGAGAAAAAACTGGCGATAGTGGATGTTTGTGTGCAGGATGAATCTTATGAGTCACATTGCGAGCAGATTGCTGAAGTAAAGAGGCGGGGTGCTCAATTGTGCCAATTGTCGCAGATAAGCGGTCACATCGAACCGCGTTTAGCGCCTATTACTATTTTGCAGCGTTTTTATCTGGATATAGAGAAGATTGCCGTTGATATGGGTAATGATCCTGACAAGCCAGTAGGCCTAAAAAAAGTCACGAAAACACTATAGGAATTCACGTGTCAATTACTTACCTCCCAACTTCCTTGTTTGACGGGCAACAAATCCATCAGAATCTGGCCATTACCCTTAACCATGGCAAAATTACCGCAATCGGTACCCCCCATGATATGGCTGGCGACATTATTGAGCTGGATGGCTTGCTTAGCGCCGGCTTTATAGATGTGCAAGTTAATGGTGGTGGGGGAGTGTTATTTAATAACAGCCCTACGCTGGCTACCCTGATCACTATGAGCAAAGCCCATGGTTGCTTTGGTACAACCTCGATGTTGCCTACCTTGATAACAGATGATATTGGGGTGATGCAGGACGCCGCCAATGCAGTCGCCGAGGCTATGGCCAGCAATCTGGCAACAATCAAGGGAGTGCATTTTGAAGGGCCCCATTTAAGTCAACCTAAAAAGGGGATCCATCCCCTGCAACATATTCGCCATATCAGCGAAGACGAATTAAGCTTGTTTTGTCGTCGGGACTTGGGGCAAGTAGTGGTTACTCTGGCGCCTGAAACTGTGCCCTGTGACGTGATCACCGAGCTGGTAAAGCAGGGTGTAAAGATCTGTCTTGGGCATTCGGATGCCGATATTGACACCACGCTGGCGGCCTTGGCTGCTGGGGCGAGTGGATTTACCCATCTTTTTAATGCCATGTCACCACTGGTAAGCCGCGCCCCAGGCATGGTGGGGGCTGCGCTACTGGACAATGACAGTTATTGTGGGCTGATCGTTGATCATCATCATGTGCATGCGCGCTGTTGCCAATTGGCTTTCAAATGTAAAGGCTACCACAAGACGATGCTGGTCACGGATGCGATGGCCCAAGTCGGTGGGCAGCGCGATACCCTTGAGTATTTTGGCTCGCTGATCACCCGCCATGGCAATAAATTAACCCTACCGGATGGTTCACTTGCCGGCTCTGCCTTGGATATGGCCAGCGCTGTGCGCCACTGTCACCAGGACTTGAACGTGCCACTGATGGGGGCGCTGACCATGGCCTCACAAACGCCTGCAGAATTTTTAGGATTAGGCAATACCCACGGCAAACTAGCACTGGGCCTTCAAGCCGATTTGGTGTTACTCGATAGGGATCTACAGGTCAGATCAACCTGGGTAAATGGTAAACCGGACTTCACCTCGAGTGAACACCA
Source organism: Paraglaciecola sp. IT1134 (assembly GCF_058068185.1). Lineage (NCBI taxonomy): Bacteria > Pseudomonadati > Pseudomonadota > Gammaproteobacteria > Alteromonadales > Alteromonadaceae > Paraglaciecola > Paraglaciecola sp. IT1134. The sequence goes on from NZ_CM176486.1 coordinate 2,387,652, forward strand.
CAAAACGTCGCAATAATTATAATAAAAGGCCGCCCAATGCAAACAGCCGCATTCGAAAAAGACAAACCGAGCTCCAGTTTGGTCCCCATGTGTATCATCGGCGCACTGTTTTTCATATTTGGTTTTGTTACCTGGCTCAACGGAGCCCTGATCCCGTTTCTGCAGATAGTCTGCGAGTTATCCGAAACAGAAGCATTGCTGGTGGCATTTTCTTTTTATATCTCTTATGTGGTGATGGCACTGCCTATGGCCTGGATCCTCGAACGCACCAGTTACAAACACGCCATGGTGCTGGGGTTGGTGATGATAGCCGCTGGTTTTTTGCTGTTTGTGCCCGCTGCTCTGAGCCGTATATTTGCAGTTTTTCTGCTCGCCCAGTTTGTAGTTGGCACCGGCTTGACTATATTACAAACCGCCTCTAACCCTTATATTGTCAAAATTGGTCCCCAAGAAACCGCCGCGGTACGTATCTCCATTATGGGGCTGTTAAACAAACTGGCCGGAGTTGTGGCACCGGTTATGTTCACTGCCTTAGTATTGGGTGAATTTCAGGGGATCACTGCCCGGGTGGTAGCCGCCATGCCAGAGACCCAGCGTCTTTCCCAGATTGAAAACCTGTCCCACAGTTTGATTGAACCTTATGTGGCTATGGCTATTGTTTTGTTGTTACTGGCGTTTTTCCTTAAGTTATCCTCTCTTCCTGAATTAGATTTGGCCAAGGAAACCGCCAGCTCAGCTGGGCAAAAACGTTCCATATTACAATTTCCGCAGTTGATGTTAGGGGTACTAACCTTGTTTATGTATGTTGGTGTTGAGGTGATAGCCGGTGACACCATTGGTTTGTTTGGCTCCCAGCTGGGCGTTGCCAATGCCACCTCACTCACGTCTTATACCATGGCCTTTATGGTCATAGGCTACTTGCTTGGTTTGGCGTTGATCCCGCGTTTGTTAAAACAACAACATGCTTTGACGGCATCAGCCATCGCAGGTTTAATCCTGTCATTTTGTGTACTATTTTCCAATCCGCAACACACCGCTGTGTCTGAATGGTTATGGGGCTGGACGAACATCCCAATCTTACCCAATACGATTACATATGTGGCTTTACTGGGGTTTGCCAATGCATTGGTTTGGCCGGCGATATGGCCGCTGGCGCTGGACGGGTTAGGCAAGTTCACCGCTAAAGGGTCGGCCCTGTTAATCATGGGCATATCCGGTGGAGCAGTGCTGCCGTTGGTGTACGGTGTCTTGTCAGATAATTTTGGCGGCCAAAACGCCTACGGGGTAATGATCCCATGTTATCTGTTTATCTTGTTTTACGCAGTGAAAGGCTACAAGTTACGTTGATATAGTTAAACGGCCCACTAGAGACTAGTGTTCGTAAGGACAATGTTGACGCTGGTAATTCTCAGGGTTTATCGGGAAGTCTGGGTAGTACCCTTGCTAGTGGAGACTCTTATATTATTGTCGGGTGGCCTATTACTCAGGCAGAAAGCCCTGAGGAATCTGCAAGAGAATTTAATAATCAAATACGCAGTGCGGCAAATGCTTAACAAATTGCGGTAATTAGGCCTAGTAAAGCCGTCATTTTTTGAAAAACATTCAAAAAAGCCGCTAACTCACCAAGCAGTTGTGGATCCAACGAATTGCAATACATCCAAAAGATATTGGGATGGACTCATTGGTATTGTGCAAGGTGCTGCTCCCGACGAATTTAAATAGGAATAGATGAAATATGGGCATGAGTGATGGAAATACTAAATTACCTTTATTGGCATCGCTGGCATTTGTGGCCTCTATACAAAGTGCGCACGTCCAAGCCGCGCCAACTGATGCCCTGCGCAATACCATAGTCTCATTGGACAAGGCTCTGTTCGATGCTTTCAATGCTTGCGATTTGAATGAATGGAGACGATATCTGGCCGAGGACATTGAGTTTTATCAAGACAATGACGATGTGACTAAAACGCGTGAGCAGCTAGAACCGTCGTTTCACGATCGGTGTGGGCCAGACAATAAATCGAGACTGCGCCGGGAACTGGTACTAGAGACAATCGAAGTTCATCCGATCCAGGGGTATGGCGCGGTGCAGCTTGGTTCGCATCAGTTCTGGCTTGAGGGAGCAGTAGAGCAGAGTAAGCCTGCGGCTACACCCAGGTTTGTGCATTTATGGCGAAATAATGATGGCGTATGGCAAATTACCCGAGTGATCAGCTATGGACACTAAACCGGGCCCCGGAGATAACATATCGCGTCCGTAACCTTTTTGTATGAGTAGTCGTACCCAATATATTGGCATATACCAACCAATCACCCGCACTTGACGCAGTTATGTCACACTCATGGCATATAGACGTCGTATTAAAAAAGGCAATACTTCTTCATATTGATTGAACATTTATGAAGAGGATTTGAAAATGGAAATGGAACTAAATAAAGCAACGTTAAAACTTCAAAGAGACTCTAGAGCTTGGAGTCAAACCCAATTGGCTCAGGTCTCGGGTTTAAGTTTACGAACGATTCAACGAATTGAAAAAACCGGAGTCGCATCACAAGAGTCTGCAAAATCTCTAGCAGCTGTCTTTGAATGTTCTATTACTGAGTTAGTAGCTAAACCGCTTGATGCAGTAACGAAAGGTAAATTTTCTGTCAGCAAAATGAGTTCAAAGACCAAGTTAATCCACCTTTCTGTATTATTGCCTGCTCTTTCAGTTGCTTTGTATCTTTTGTGGACGGGGCACAATTCTATTGCTTGGGTAAATTCACTTAGAGATTCCATTTTTAGCAGTGCTATTTCAGAGCAACGATTAGACAAAATTAGTTTCTTAATACTGGTTTTGGTGGTTGGTTTACCCTCGTTAATTCCTGGTTTTATTTATGACTTTATAAATAAACAAGGTGCATTTGAATAGCCGTATAGCTAGCCAGAATTTCACGCGGGACATATAGCAGCTTATACTATTTCGTGTCGCTAGATTATTTTCGCCATCTATTTTCTTTACTTTAAATCGACCTTAGGCAATGCTCGAACTTCTACTATTCAACCATCTTCACACACAGCTGAGCTAAGTCATGTTAAACATTTTCTATCTATTGATTGGCATCGGATTGTTAACCGCTGGCGGTGAATTTTTGATTCGAGGAGCGCTGGGTATCGCTAAAAGAGCAGGGGTATCGCCGCTCTTTTCTGGGCTTGTGATCGTTGGCTTTGGCACCTCAATGCCAGAGCTGGTTGTTTCCGTTAATGCGGCTATCAACGGACAGCCAGATATTGCCATTGGCAACGTTGTTGGCAGTAATATTGCGAACATTCTGCTCATCCTAGGTATCTGTGCATTGATTGCACCGCTGGCGGTATCTCCTTTGTCACTTCGTCGTGACGCCGTGGTGGTAATAGCGGCAAGCCTGTTATTTATCCTCCTCGCAATAGGCGGCTCTTTGAACATGGTTGATGCGGTGATCCTATTAACTGCACTGATGAGCTATTTGATCTGGACATATTGGACAGAGAAAAATCAATCTGTGCTTTCCGGGCAGGTGCATGCGGCCGAAGCCGCTGAGATCGAATTGGTACCTAAAACTCTCACTTGGTCGGCAATTGAAGTGACAGTGGGTCTGGTTTTGTTAATTGCCGGCTCTCAGGTTTTGTTAAAAGGTGCAGTTGGTATAGCCCTTGGTTTGGGGGTTTCCCAGGCTGTAATTGGGCTGACATTAGTCGCTTTTGGCACATCGCTTCCCGAGCTGACGATTTCCATCATCGCAGCCCTACGCAAACACGCTGATGTTGCTGTTGGCAATATCCTTGGCAGCAATATTTTTAATCTATTAGGTATACTGGGCGTTTCCGCAATCCTGCAACCAATCGAGGTCACAGGTCGGGTTGTGGAGTTTGATCAGTGGGTTATGCTTGGCGTGGCGCTTGTGCTTTTTGTCTTTTTGTATACCGGTCGAAAACTAAGTCGAATGGAGGGCGGGGTGTTATTGATCGGCTATTTTGCCTATATCAGCGCCAGTTACACGCTTTTTGTTAGCTAAATCTGATGCCTTTTTAGTATCAACTCTAATGGCTTAGTTAAGTAGGCCAACTAATAAGCTGCGTAATCTTTTTCTAAATTTTTCGATATTAATTGTCCTGCATCGTTGCCTCATTTTGGTTTTTTTGCACCACAATGAGGCACCTGGATAGCTGTCATAAAGTTTGATTGATATTAACCAATTGAATTATATCGATAAAAAATATGGCAGTGATCCTGCATTAACTCAGGCATCAAGCTGCAAGATTAGCTCAGGCTAGTTGACGTTAAGTAATGATTACTTAGCGCAGTGAACATAATTTTTGGTTGGCATTGTTGCCACACCATAAACAGGCAACGAAGCCCATCAATACTGTTATCTAACGGTCTTGATGGGTTTTTTTTTGCCCTTAACACAAGACCCAGGGGATGACGATGTCAGGCAATACACAGAAATTGAAAATAGTCGTGGTAGGTAACGGTATGGTTGGCCACCATTTTGTTGAACAAATCGTGCAACAAGGTAAGACTAATTCAGCGGTTGATTATGCCATCACAGTTTTGTCGGCTGAACCCAGGTTGGCTTACGATCGCGTTCATCTGTCGGAATATTTTTCAGGTAAAACAGCGGCGGATTTGGCACTTACCACCCCTGAGCAATATGAGGCCTTGGGTGTTGATTTTCATGTAAGTGCCCGGGTTAGCCATATAGATAAAGCGGCCAAAACCGTAACCCTGGCTAGCGGCGAGCTGTTTGCATATGACAAGCTGGTATTAGCTACTGGTTCGTTTCCCTTCGTGCCGCCTATTCCCGGTAACGATCAGCCCCACTGCCTGGTTTATCGCACCATAGAAGATTTAGAAAACATTAGCGCATCGGCCAAAACCAGCAAGATTGGTGTGGTGGTAGGCGGTGGATTACTTGGCCTGGAAGCAGCGAACGCCTTGCGTGAAGCCGGGCTTGAAACCCATGTAGTTGAATTTGCCCCCCAACTGATGGCGGTGCAGGTGGATGTGGGCGGCGGGCGTTTACTTAAACATAAAATTGAAGAATTAGGGGTGAAAGTTCATACCCAAAAGGCCACCCAAAATATCATCCCTGGGGATAACTGTCGTTATAAAATGTGTTTTGCCGATGGTGAAAGCCTGGAAACCGACATGATCCTGTTTTCTGCCGGTATTCGTCCCCAAGATAGCCTGGCCCGTGAATTTGAGCTCACCATAGGTGAGCGTGGAGGCATAGTGGTGAACAATCATTGTGTCACCTCAGACCCAGATATTTACGCTATAGGTGAGTGTGCGTTGTGGAATAACTTTATATTTGGTCTGGTCGCCCCGGGTTATACCATGGCTCGTGTTGCAGCCAGCCATATTAACGGGGGAGACGTCACATTTTTGGGTGCCGACATGAGCACCAAACTTAAGTTAATGGGGGTGGAAGTAGGCTCCATTGGTGACGCCCATGCACGGGGGCAGGGAGCGCAAACCTATACATACGAAGACCAACCCGCAGGCATTTATAAAAAAATTGTGGTGAATCCGGAACAAACTGTATTGCTAGGTGCGGTGTTAATAGGTGATACCAGCGAATACGATACACTTTTACAATACGCATTAAATGGCATTGAGTTGCCCAAGCACCCCGAAAGCTTGATTTTACCTGCTTCGGCTGACGCACCCAGCAAAGGTTTGGGGGCCGATGCCCTGCCTGAGTCCGCCACGATTTGTTCCTGTCACAATGTATCCAAAGGCGACATTATCGGCGCATTTGATGGCGGCGCCTGTGATTTGGCTGCGATTAAATCCTGTACTAAGGCGAGCACCGGCTGTGGTGGCTGCGCGGCACTGCTTAAAACTGTAGTGGATTGTGAACTGGGCAAACGTGGTGTTGAGGTGAAAAAAGACATATGCGAGCATTTCGCTTATTCACGCCAAGAGCTGTTCCATATGGTTAAAGTAGGGGGCATAAAGACCTTTGAAGTACTTCTGGCTAAACATGGCCATGGCCTGGGCTGTGAAATTTGTAAACCTGCCTGTGGCTCAATTTTGGCCTCGGTATGGAATGATTTTATCTTGGAAACACCCCATGTGGCCTTGCAAGATACCAATGATACTTATCTGGCCAATATGCAAAAAAACGGTACCTATTCGGTCATACCCCGTATCGCTGGCGGTGAGATCACCCCGGATAAATTGATTGCCTTGGGGCAAGTGGCAAAAAAATACAACCTGTATACCAAGGTAACAGGCGGCCAGCGCATTGATTTATTTGGCGCGCGCGTTGAACAGTTACCGCCGATTTGGGAAGAGCTCATCACCGCCGGTTTTGAAACGGGTCATGCATACGCCAAATCCCTGCGCACAGTTAAATCCTGTGTGGGTAGTACATGGTGTCGTTATGGGGTGCAAGATTCAGTAGGCCAGGCCATCGATTTGGAAAATCGTTATAAGGGTTTGCGGGCACCACACAAAATCAAGTTTGCGGTTTCCGGTTGTACCCGTGAATGTGCCGAGGCCCAAAGTAAAGACATCGGCATTATCGCCACCGAAAACGGCTGGAATCTTTACGTCTGTGGTAATGGCGGCATGAAACCGCGTCATGGGGATCTGTTTGCTACTGATCTCGACGATGCCACTTTGGTTAAATACATCGACAGGGTATTGATGTTTTACGTGGCCACAGCAGACCGCTTGCAACGCACCTCGGTGTGGATGGAAAACCTCGAAGGGGGCTTGGCGTATCTGCAACAGGTGGTGATCGAAGATTCACTGGGCTTAGGTGACGAGCTTGAGCGCCAAATGCAACATGTGACCGATAGCTACCAATGTGAGTGGAAAACCGCCGTTGAAAACCAGCAGTCACGCAAGCGTTTCCGCCAGTTTGTCAACAGCGATGAAACTGATCGTCAGATCGTATTTGTCCAGGAGCGGGAGCAAATCCGCCCAGCAACACCCGCTGAGATAAAACAGTTAACCCCCGAACATGCCTCTACTGACGACCAAGAGACAGACATTACTACCCTGGAATTAGTGTAAGGAGCCCATGATGACAAAATCGACTAGCTGGACAGCAGTATGTAGCGCCGATGACCTGGTGAATAACTCAGGTGTGTGTGCCTTGGTTGAGGGGCAGCAAATCGCCATATTTAAGGTGCGTTTAAATGGTTTGGAACAGTTGTTTGCCATCAGCAACTGGGATCCTATTGGCCTGGCCAACGTTTTGTATCGCGGCCTTTTGTGTTCTGTGGCGGATAAAACCGTGGTGGCATCCCCCTTGTATAAACAGCGCTTTTGTTTATTAAGTGGCCAGTGTATTGATGATGTCAGCCTGAAAGTACAGGTTTATCCGATACGCTTGGAAGGCCAGAATGTGTTATTACAAATGCCTACTGGGCAGTAGCTGTACAAGGTGACTGATATGAATCAAGCAAGCTTGTTATCCAGCGCGTTATCCGTCCCAAATACGGTTACTGAGTTTGTAGATAACAGTAATCAAGCGCCACAAAAACCTTGCCTTAAAAGTACCACGTGCCCTTATTGCGGCGTGGGGTGCGGTGTAGAAGTTAATCTGTCTCCTGAAGATAAGCAGGGCAAACAACAGTTACTCAAGGTCAGCGGTACTCATGGTCATCCGGCTAACTATGGTCGCTTATGTGTCAAAGGCAGTAAATTGCTGGAAAGTAACGGTTTAGCCGGGCGTTTGTTAACCCCCCAAGTGGGTGGGCAAGACGTTGATTGGCCCGAGGCCATCCATACGGTAGCGGATAAATTCTCTCAGGTGATCCGCGATCACGGCCCCGACGCCGTGGCCTTTTATGTATCAGGCCAACTGTTAACCGAAGATTATTACGTCGCTAATAAACTGATGAAAGGTTATATCGGCAGTGCCAATATCGATACTAACTCCCGTTTATGTATGTCTTCTGCGGTGGCTGCGTATAAACGCGCCTTTGGTGCCGATGCCGTGCCTTGTTGCTATGAGGATTTGGAGCACACTGAACTGCTGGTGATGATAGGCTCAAACGCGGCCTGGACCCATCCGGTGTTATTTCAGCGGGTTGAACGGGCCAAAAACCTTAACCCTAAAATGCAAGTGGTGTTTATTGATCCCAGGCGCACCGCCAGTTGTGAATTGGCCGACTTGCACTTGGCCATTAAACCAGGCTCAGATGTGGCTTTGTTTAATGGTCTACTGCACTACTTAGCCGCCCACAATGCTCTAGACGAACAATATATTGCTGATCACACCGAAGGTTTTAGTCATACCATTGCGGCATGTGAAACCTGGGATCCGGCCAGTGTGGCGAGCTATTGCGATATTGAACTGAATGATTTGCTGGCATTTTACCGGTCTTTTGCCTCGGCGAATAAAACTGTGAGTTTCTATTCTATGGGGGTCAACCAGTCCAGCTGTGGGGTAGACAAAGCCAACGCGATTATTAACTGTCATTTGGCCACAGGTACTATTGGTAAAGTGGGTTGTGGGCCGTTTTCAATCACCGGCCAACCCAATGCTATGGGCGGCCGTGAGGTAGGTGGACTGGCTAATATGCTGGCGGCACATATGGATATTGAAGACCCAGGTCATAGGCAACTGGTACAAGATTATTGGCAGTCGCCGACTATTCCTAGCCAGGGGGGCTTAAAAGCCGTGGATCTATTTGAGCAGATAGAGCAAGGCAAGGTTAAGGCGGTATGGATCATGGCAACCAATCCTATGGTCAGTATGCCAAATCGTAATAAAATCGAATCCGCTTTGGCTAAATGTGAAATGGTGGTGGTATCAGATTGTGTCGCCAAAAACGATACAATCAGCCTGGCAGACGTTGTATTACCCGCTACGGGCTGGTCTGAAAAAAATGGCACGGTCACCAACTCTGAGCGCTGCATCTCTCGCCAGCGTGGACTGTTAGCGCCTGCCGGGCAAGCTCGTCACGACTGGCAGATAGTGTGTGACGTGGCCAAAGCCATGGGATTTGCTAAAGGGTTTAACTTCACTCACCCCAGTGAAATTTTTTGTGAACACGCAGGTCTTAGTGGCCAGCAAAATGGCGGTAGTCGGGATTTCGACTTGTCTGCTCTGAGTCAATTATCCATGGCCCAGTATGACAATCTGGCCCCCGTGCAATGGCCAGTTAACCAGGCCAATCCTAATGGAACCAAGCGGCTTTTCACCGACGGCCGGTTTTTCACCCCAAACCGCAAAGCCCAATTTATTGCCCTGAAGGTGTTAACCCCACAGCAAATCACCTCTGCAGCCTTTCCTTTTGTGCTCAATACCGGGCGCATACGGGATCAATGGCACAGCATGACTCGCACGGGCACCAACACCGACCTGACCAGCCATATTGGCAAAGCGACCCTTAGTTTGCATCCCGCAGATGCCAAAGCGCTAGCCGTAAAAGAAGGGCAGTTAGTGGGCATAAGATCTGCCGTGAGTCGCGAGGTACGGGCCCAGGTGATCTTACCCGTGAAAGTCGATGACAGTCAGCGTCAGGGGGAAGTGTTTGCGCCCATCCACTGGAGTCAAAGCAATGCCTCGTCTGCCAGTGTCAGCTGTCTATTAACCGACGCTAATGATGGCATATCGGGTCAGCCAGAATTGAAACACGGCGCCGTCAGTTTGCAAAAAGTCGACTTTATGCGCTATGGCCAGTTAGCTGTTGCGCAAGACAGTGCGGAGCAGCTTGCCGATCCAAAAAGTTTGAGTATGGTTTTTGATTATTGGCGCAAAACCCCTATTGCCGGAGGCGAGCTGATCACTTTTGCCCAGGGTACCGTTGGGGGCGAGCTTGTGGAGCCTCAATCCCCAGAGTTTGTATTAACTGACTGGCTGCAAGCCAATATTACCCAACCTTTGCAATGGCTGACTAGCCAACGTGCCACTGGGCAAAACAGTTACGCCATGCAGGGACAAAAATTAGTCATAGCTGCCTTTAGTGAGCAAGATACGCTGGATATCAATGCACAGTGGTTAACTGCCTTGTTCGCCCAGGACCAACTTAGCCCAGAGCAACAAAGTGCCTTGTTACGTGGTGAGCCCGATGCACAGTTTAATCAGGGACGCCTAATATGCAGCTGCTTTAGGGTGGGAGAAACGGCAATTTTGGCGGCCATCGACAAGGGGTGTCAAAGTGTGGATGAACTCGGTGCCAAGCTGCAGTGCGGGACAAACTGTGGCTCCTGTAAATCAGAACTCAGTCAACTGTTACATCAACATAACGGCGTGGAGCAAGGTGCTGGTGTCAGCCCCGTTGTAGACAAACCTCGCCCTCACTTAATAGCGCTGGAGCCAGTGTAATGAATATGATCTTTTCTTTGTCACAGTTTATCAGTCAGTTTTTTGTGCCAGCCAGGCACGGATCCAATGGCGCCGGCAGACTTGTTAACTGGGCCACAACTAAAGTTGTTCGCCATGCTCCTTCCAAACAGCTGCCAAACCCGAGCTGTTATGGTCAGGTCTCGTTGATTGGTGCAGGGCCAGGAGATGCGGAACTACTGACCTTAAAAGCTTATCGCTTGTTACAGCAGGCCGATGTGGTCATGTATGACTGGCTGGTGAACCCCCAGATATTGCACATGATCCCCCCTCATGTGCAGCGGATTTTTGTTGGTAAAAAGTGTAACCAACACAGCATGGCACAACAGGATATTTGTCAGATGATGGTAACCTATGCTCAATCTGGCAAAAATGTCGCGCGCTTAAAAGGCGGCGACCCGGCTATTTTTGCCCGCACGCCTGAGGAATGTGTTGCACTGACTGAAAACAATATTGAATTTGTTATCGTGCCTGGGATCACCGCTGCCTCCGGAGCGTCAGCTTATGCAGGCATTCCCCTTACTCACCGGGACTGCGCTCAATCAGTGCGATTTATCACTGCCCATTTACAAGATCCCGATGCCCAACCTGATTGGGAAAATTTGGTGGCTCCATACAAAAGTGGTCACAATGGTGAAACACTGGTGTTTTACATGGGCTTAAGGCGCGTCGCCGGTATTATGCAAAATTTGCATAAACATGGCATGTCTGCGGATATGCCCGTAGCGGTGATCGATCAGGCAACGTCCGCAGCGCAACAGGTATGTGTGGGCAGTGTCACTAATATTGCCACTTTGTTGGCCAGTCTGAATTTTACGGGCCCGGCGCTGATTATTGTTGGTGAAGTTGTCAGTAAACGGCAGGGGGTGTCCGTGCACGCTCAAAAAACGGCATTCGGTAAGATAAATTAGCCCCCATGCTTGTCACAGATTAATGAAGAATCATACTGGAATTGGCTGCTTTGAGCGATATATAGCCGTTCGTCCATAGCAAGATGAATAGGCGGTTTTGATCCAAACCAGCCTTTTTAGTTAGGTAGACATTCATTTAGTTTGACTGTATAGCGGACTATGCTGTCAGTTATATTCGTTTACGGTCAGCTAAACAATTTCCCAACCGTTTTCATCGGTAAAAACATACGAGTGCGTCCGTTATGCTCACACAAAACTTCAAAGCCAAATTTCTGATAAAAACTTAAAGCAGGATCAGTCACACGGTCACCAACTATTGCGTAGGCGCGATGTGAGTATTAACATCCCACAGATATTCTAACTCCCTGATTAAACTCACTTTACCAAGAGCACTCCCATGAAATTCTTTATGCACAGCTAGCTGTACAAGCAAAAGTAAAGGAATTGGATAGCGAGGAAGTTTTTTTGACAGTTGAACAGGTAAAGTTTCTCGACTAATCGAGCGAGGGGCAACGCTATAAAAAGAACATATTGGATATTTTTGATGAGGTAAAGGGGTAGTAGCTGGCAAAACCATTGTGCGGCTTATGCCTGCTTGCATATGTTTAGCTGCCTGAGTTCAAATAAAAACATTCAACTCACTTGCCCCACAATCGAAAGAATCGCGATCATGCTTGGCCTTATTGATCTCTTCAAAAGCGTTCGACCAACTCACTTAATACCACCACCTTTAGTTAAAGTAGCGGCATTGGGCAACGCGCGATTGGGAGTATTAGCCTGGTCACAAGCTGACATAAACTGATCGAATACGTTGTCTTGAACAGTTACATTTTCGTATTGAGAGATAACTTGTGTTGAGTCTTCGTCCATTAAACGAACGACATATTCTGTTAAGATTTTCAAACTGAAGGTCGTATAAAAAACTGACCGTTTAGATTGGCCGCACCTTCATGGTGCGTTTGCACCTACTTACCCCTAAAAATGGCACTTGAATTTTTTACTGCAATTTAACTGGTTGTATTTTATAACATTATATTTTGGCTTGAGCCTTGCACATGACTGTTTAGATATAGTTAGGTAGTTTATATTCAGGAACCTGCGTTGGCGACATCAGTGAAACATAACTCAGGCCAGTTGGCCGTGGATCAACTAAACATTTTGTTGATCGATGAAAATGTGCAGCGTGCTCAGTCGATCACGGCAGCCCTGGATAAATCGCGTTATAAAATCAGTCATCTGGCCTGCTCAGAGGTGGGATTATTAAAACAAGTGGATCAATTCCAGCCTGATATTATTGTCATCGATATCGAGTCACCGAATCGGGATATGCTCGAAAGTCTAAGCACCATTTCCAGTTATAACCCCAAGCCTGTAGTGATGTTCTCATCCAAAGAAGATACAGAAACGATTAATTTGTCAGTGCAGTCCGGGGTCAGTGCCTATGTAGTGGGAGATATCGACCCACAACGGGTTAAACCTATACTAGACGCCGCCGTGGCTCGCTTTCATCAGTTTCATAAACTCAAAGACGAACTTACTGAAACCAAACATCAACTTGAATCCCGCATATCCATAGAGCAGGCCAAACGCTTGTTAATGAAAAGTAGCGGCTTAAGTGAAGAGCAAGCCTTTCATACAATGCGCAAAACAGCGATGGATGCAGGACAAAAATTGGAGGACGTAGCAAAAACCATTATTTCCATGCTGCGTACCTTAGATAAAGGAAGTCATCATGATTGAACCCGAGCAAACCCATTTAACCTTGGGCTTTATTCCGCTGACAGATTCAGCGCCACTGGTTGTGGCCAAAGAACTGGGTTTTTTCAGTCAGTGGGGATTAGAAGTAGAATTACAGAAACAGAACTCCTGGGCTACCCTGCGAGACAAGTTACACGCCGGTGTACTGGACGCCGCGCAAATGTTGGCACCTATGCCGATCGCCAGTACCTTAGGTTTAGGTGTAGAGCCTGCAAAGGTGATCACCCCGCTGATACTGAGTTTAAACGGCAACGCTATTACATTGTCTGAAAATCTGCATCAAGAAGTGCTGCTGGCCAATAATATTCGTAACGTCACATTGCCCATGGCGGCCTATTTACTGCAAAACGTGATTGCCAAACGCAAAAGCAGCGGCTTGCCCAGGCTCAAATTTGCCACAGTATTTCCTTACAGTTGCCATAATTATCAACTGCTTGATTGGCTTTTGTCGGCTAATATCACAGCGCAAGATGTCGATTTTTTGGTCGTTCCACCGGTGAATATGGTGACGTTTTTGGAAAATGGCGAAATTGATGGCTGTTGTGTGGGAGGCCCTTGGAACGCCAAAGCGGTGCGGGCTGGCATTGGCCTGACCGTCTTGACGTCGTTTGACATCTGGCAAGATTCTCCCGAGAAAGTACTAGGTTTGCTCGATAGCTGGTATCAACAGAACCCGAATACTGTTTTGGCGATGTGTGCGGCATTAAAACAGGCCTGTGTCTGGCTGGAAACTGTGCCCAATCGCTTCGAAGCCGCGCGTTTGTTGTGCCGTGAAGAATACTTAAATGCCGAGCTGGACGTGATTGCTCCCTCGTTATTAGGCAGTTGTTTAACTCACATATCCATGGCGCCACGTAGCATTTCATCTTACAACCAATTTTCGGTAAGCAACAATGGCTCCATTAATCAGCCTGAATTGATCCGGGGCGAGTGGCTGATCAAACAAATGAGTAACGCCGGGCAAATCCCTCTCAATTTGACTATTCCCACTGATTTGATTGCAACTATATTTCGCCCGGACATTTATCAGCAAATGCGTTTATTGTTGGCTGACCAATCAGTGCAGTTTTATCGTCGCTCTGGCTAAGCTGCACTTGTTTGGTGCGAGTTGCACCTAGGGGAGCAAAAACCGTTGAATGTGTTCATGTGCAAACCCCTAAGCCATTGTAAAATGTATAAAAAAAGTTTGGCCTTATTTGTGCTTTGTTATGACTAATTGATTAAGACTCGGATTATTCACTCTTAGTCGAAAAAATTATGTTTATTCACCATCGGGAGGGTAAACATACAGGCAACGTAGCCCACACAAGAATTTGAGTCATCAAATTCTTGTGTGGGTTTTTTTTGGTCAATCGATATGCCAACATAAAAGGGTTATCTATGAGTGCGGAAAAATTTAATTTGATGACATTTAGTGGCAAGATGAAAACCTTGCATTTATCCTGGATGGCATTTTTTATTACCTTCTTTGTGTGGTTTAACATGGCGCCGCTAAAAGAAGCCATCATGGGTGACTTAGGTTTAACCCTAAGCGAATGGAAAACCCTGCTGATCATAAACGTGGCCTTGACCATTCCTGCCAGAGTGTTGATTGGAGCGTTAACCGATAAATTTGGCCCGCGTTTGGTGTATTCAAGCCTATTGGCTGTGTGCGCTATACCTTGTTTTACCTTTGCCCTGGCAGATAACTTTACCCAGATGGTGATATCACGATTTGCCCTGGGCTTTATTGGTGCGGGTTTTGTGGTGGGTATTCGCATGGTCAGTGAATGGTTTCCCCCTAAAGAGTTAGGCACGGCTGAAGGCATATATGGCGGGTGGGGCAACTTTGGCTCGGCCGCAGCAGCCTTTACCTTACCCACTTTGGCCCTGGTATTTGGTGGGGACGACGGCTGGCGCTACGCCACCGGTCTGACCGGTGTGATGAGCTTGTTATTCAGCGTGATTTATTACCGCAACACCACAGATACTCCCAAAGGTTCAACCTATTTCCGACCCAAAAACCTCGGCGGTTTGGAAGTCACCAGCGTAGGTGATTTTTATTTTTTAATCCTGATGAAAACGCCTTTATATCTGGCTTTGGCCTTACTGAACTGGAAGCTGTCACCCGAGGGTGTAGGTCTACTCAGTGAATCGATTGCCCTGGTTTTGTATCTGGGTCTTGGGGGCTTATTTTTATACGATAGTTACGCCACCTATAAGGTTAATCGCGATATTTTTACCACTCCAGTACCCGAAATTCATCGTTACGCCTTTAAACAGGTGGCGGTTTTAAATATTTTGTATTTCGCCACTTTTGGCTCCGAGTTGGCGGTGGTGTCTATGCTGCCGGCATTTTTCGCCGATACCTTTACCTTGAGTATGGCCAGCGCCGGATTGTTAGCCGGTATGTATGCCTTTATGAATTTGATGTCACGCCCCGGTGGCGGCATGATCTCCGATCGCTTCGGGCGCAAAAAAACCTTGTTGATCTTAACCGCAGGTTTAGCGATAGGGTACTTTTGCATGAGTATGATTGACGCCAGCTGGCCTATCTGGGTAGCGGTTTTGACGGTCATGGCCTGTTCGTTTTTTGTGCAGTCAGGGGAGGGCGCTGTATTTGCCGTCGTGCCGTTGATCAAACGTCGTTTAACCGGGCAAATTGCCGGTATGACCGGCGCTTATGGTAATGTCGGGGCTGTGGTGTATTTAACCGTGTATTCCTTGGTCGAAGTCTCCACTTTCTTTATGGTTATTGCGGGCACGGCTGTATTGGGTTTTGTTACCTTGCTATTTATGCGCGAGCCAAGCGGGGCGATGACCGAAGTACGGGAAGACGGCAGTGTCGAACTGATCCATGTAACCTGAAGCAGGGTTATTATTCATTCTCAAAGGGCGTGGGTCTGCACCCACGCCCTGGACCCTACGTAATTGCTTAAACACCAACAGGTAACCGGTATTTTGCAGAAATTGAAAGTTGAATTTGGTGGGTATTCCAGCCCGGGGCTCAAAGCAGAAAATCAGGACGCCTTTGCTGCCTGGTTACCCAAGGACAGTCAACTGGAAACCAAAGGGGCGGTGGCCGCCATTGCAGATGGCGTTAGCGCTTGTAGCCGTGCCAGGGAGGCCGCCGAAACCTGTGTTACTAGCTTTATTCAAGATTACGCCCAAACCCCTGAAACCTGGACCGTGAAACGGGGCGTGAGCCAGGTGCTGGACAGTCTAAATCGCTGGTGCCATGGCCAGCATGATTACCAGCACGGTGGCCACAGCCAAATGGTCACCACTTTTAGCGCCGTGGTATTTAAATCGACCAGTGGCTTTTTATTGCACGCCGGTGACAGTCGCATCTATCGTTTGCAAGGTCATCAGTTTGAGCAGCTTACCATTGATCATACTTCACGCCAGGGCAGCCAGCGCTATTTGACCCGAGCTATAGGTATCGAACCTAAGCTGGATGTGGATTACCGCAAGTTCGAGCTGTTGCCTCAAGATGTGTTTCTGCTCACTACCGATGGGGTACACGAGTTTTTGTCTGCTAAACAGCTGCAAACCTTGTTAGCCAATTCCACACAAAGTTTGGAGCAAGTGGCTGAACAAATTGTGCAGGCGGCACTGGACGCCGGCAGTGACGACAACCTCAGTTGTTTGTTGGTACGGGTAGTTCAGTTGCCCTCAGGGGATTTAGACGAACATTATCGTCAGTTGACTCGTTTGGCGATGCCTCCGGCATTAACTGTGAGTATGAAGCTGGAAGGTTACCGGGTATTGCAAGTACTGTTTAATGGTACTCGCAGCAGTTTGTATAAAGTGCAAAGTGAAGTGGATGGCAAGGTTTACGGCTTAAAAACCCCGTCCCAACATTTTGCCGATGATCCGGTTTACCTCAGTGGTTTTTTGCGGGAAGAATGGATTGGTCAACGGATTAAACATCCCAATATTATGGCGATCCATAGCCGGCCGGATAACGCTAAATTTATGTACCATCTATGTGAATACATAGAAGGTCAAACCCTGCGCCAGTGGATAATAGACAATCCTCACCCCAGTCTAGAACAGGTCAGGGCAATCATCAGTCAGCTCGTCACAGCTTTAAGGGTATTACAGCGCCGAGATATGGTGCACAGAGATGTGAAACCAGAGAATGTGATGCTTACCTACCAGGGCGAAGTTAAACTCATCGACTTTGGTACAGTGTGGGTGGGGACGCTAGCGGAAACCAATACCTTGCCGTTGGAAGATATGGCCCTGGGCTCAGTACATTATATCGCTCCGGAATATTTGTTAACGGGGCACAGCGACCATCGCAGCGATTTATTTTCCCTGGGAGTGCTGTGTTACGAAATGCTCTGTGGTGTATTGCCGTTTAAAGCCTTTAGCTATCAGGACTATGTGCCAAAACACTACAGTGAGTGGCAGTATCAATATTTACATCACAGTCGCCCAGATTTACCCGGCTGGGTGAATCTGACCTTACGTAAGGCTCTACAAGCCAATCCGGCACTGCGCTACCAGGCTCTTTCAGAATTTCTGACTGACTTGTCTAATCCTAATCAGAGCCTGATTGTTGCCGAAAAATACCAACCCCTGGCCCAGCGTAATCCCTTGCTAATGTGGCAATTGATTAGTGCTTGTTTATTGATGGTAATAGTGTTTTTGCTTGCCAGCAGTTAACTCGTTAACCATCTCATGCCTCATCCAGACCAAGGACTATGCAGGGATTTCTGTTGGGCTCAATTAGGATGATTTTGCTCAAAACGCACTGGGTAGACATGGATCTTCGGTTAGTATTTTTTAACCATAGGTCAGTCTCTGATCCGATTATTTGGGCTTTGATTGTTCGCCAGGTGGGGACGGCATTTGTTCAAGGAAATGATATTTTTCGTATAATTTACCGAGTTGACCGTTTTGTGTCAGTTTTGCCATACCTTGCTCGAAAATATCGTTTAAGCGCTGCCCCCGTGCATTTTGACTAAAAATCATAAATAGCTGTAATCGGCCAATATCTTCCAATTGATAATCAGATGCCTCTAATTTTCCCGTAGGCTTCTTTTTTAGTTTCTCTAGCCAGGCTTGATGTAATGCTTTGGTATCTAAAAAATAATCCGCTCGACCAGAGACCAATAATTTATAAGCGGTCTGACGCTCTTGCACTGAAAAGCCTTTAATAAAAGCTTTGTTGGCAGTAGAGATTATTTCCTCCTCATAGGGGGCCGGCCATACCGCAACATAGTTTTGCAATGAGGCCATATTGGTGTACGTCATTTTCTTTTTATTGAGTAAAATACTGATGGGCGGTGCCAAAATAGCATACCGAGGAATAATGTAACCTGCCTGAAAACTCGTCGCCCCTGTGATGTCAGCAGTACCATTTTTGACTTCCAATAGTGCTCTTTTCCAGGGTACATAACTTATGTCAATTTGGTGGTCAGCAAAGACCGCCTGGATTATGTCATGGTATAAACCACTGCCGTCTTTATTGGTATAATTTTGCCAGGATTCAGTCACCCAACGGATAGTCTCTGCATTGGCAACGTGGATAGTTATACATTGGAAAGTTATACATAAAGTAAACAGGTATAACTTCATTCCATCATCTTTATATTGTTAATATTAATCCGCTTTATCCTGGGTAACGGTCAGGTTTATACTGTAGATGCTCGCAAATCATCTTTGCACATACTGAAAAGTATGTCATTTATAAGCGTTTAGCCTGCTATTAAATAAACACACTTGCTGCTTATTTAAAACGCTAGTCATACCCGTTTGTTGAGTGAGTGTATATTAAGTGGCAGCATCTGCTAGGGTTAGGGATAGAGATGTAGCAACAAAAACTTAAACCAAGGGATAACTTGTGACAGACCCACACCATGATCCCAGCTTATTTTTTCGGTTTCTAAACCTGGATAAGCTGCAAGCCTTTACATTAACCAAAGAAGTGGCAGGTGCAAGCTATACTCCACATCCAGAAAACAAGGGGTATATTGGATGCGTTCCCTTGCTGGAGTGTCATTTAGATAATTTGAATATTTTTTATGTGCGTCAACAAATCAAACTGAGTGACTGCGATATATTGATTGCTGCAACGACTCACAATACTAGCGGTACCTTTGCTATACCTCAAATTGTTAACAAGTGGCTAAAACACATTGATTGCCAATTGACGTTCTCTTTTACGTTACGTGAAGATGATTGATAACCCACGCCTGCCCAAACTTGGATATTTAACTCATTTGCTAGGCGGTTTTTTTTGGTGTTTAAGGGAGGGAGCTGTATTTTGTTTGGCGGCACTGTCAATATAACCTAAATTTATGACTACTTGCGTTAGCCTAAACAGCCCTACGCCGACCAAAGAAAGGCTGAGCCACTATTTAATCTACGATTTAGCTAATCAATTAGTCTAACATATTGTTGTTTTTCACTATTTCTGCTTGCTGCGCTCGCTATCAGCATGAATACTGAAATTATGTTGGCACCACTTTATGCCAGCTTCTAGGAAACATATTTTTTGGCTGTGCCCGTTGAAATTTGCTGTTGTCAATAATCCCACTGCGCTCGGCGTAATGAGCAGGAATAGACACGCTATCTCATGTTATTTAGATCGCTCGATCCAAATAACATCTCTACTAAAGGTAAAAATAATGAAATTAGTTAAAAATAAAGGCCTGTTTGCTGCAATCGCTATCACCACTTTTTCTGCATATAGCATGGCTGTCGAAATAAATAGCACCCATCCTGAGACACAAGGCGCTGCTTGTGAGGGATTTGGCCCTCAAACGCCAAGAGATATTGATAACGTAGTCGGTGAAAATGATCGCAGGTTTTCCCTCGCTCCAAATTATAAAGAAATGAATTTATGTAATATTCATTTTCACAACAACGCCGAACATAAAGCCAAGGATTTTGCGATCTTTGCCGGAGAAGGTGAACACGGGCATGGGGGAGGGTATCAATGCACCATCAGTCAATCTCTGACAAAATCCGAACTTCAGGCCCCTAAGGAAGAAATATGTAACGGGTTGACACCTGGCGATACCATAGAGGTGCATTGGGTGCATTCTTCCTGTGACGTGCAACCAGGTAAAGGTCTTGGTGCGTGTTTGTCCGAAAAATGTGCTAATCCAGAGCTGCGGGTAGAAACCCAGGTGTTCACTGTTGTTAATGATGCCTCAGCCCTTGATTTTAATGACTTGACCTATGACGGCAATATTGTAAATGATCTGCACCAAGCCAAGTCTTTGCCCCTTGATACTGGCAAACCCGTGGAATTTATGGGCTCAACTACAGGCCCCAAATATACTGAGCAAGTTTGCTCTCCGTTGCAGGTAACATGGAGCGTTCGCCCCCAGTGTGCCAAGGTCAATATCAATAGCTTGGGCCAGTGGTGTAAAAGCAACGTATTTGCAGAAGATCATGCCCATGGGGTAAGAAAGCTGGTCACCAATCCCAAACTATTATCTGAAATAAAGTAGAGGTGTTAATAATACCCTGTCTGCACAGTCATCACTATTTGATGACAGCGGCTGTCATTACGGTATCAGGCTCAGCGTAATAAATTCATATAACCGCTACACCAAACTGGTGTGGTGGTTAACCTAGTATGAAGGCAGGAGCTTGAAGTCGTAGCTAATAAGTATTGTTCATTTTAACAGGCAGTCGTGTATGCCGCGGCGCACTGACGCAGGCGGAGGTGGTGGTGCCTGGCCAATCCGCAGCAATATTTGTGGGCACTCCAAGGTCGTTAAGCGTTTTTGTAGCCGGTTGCGCTGTGCGCTGATCTCGATCACTTGATTGATGTAGGCTGCACCGAGGCCATGATGGGTTAAGATAAGCAGCACATGGCCTAAGGCACGACCGGTATCCAGCCAGTCGTGCTGTGAGTCAGATTGACTGGCAAATATAGCCAAGACGGGAGAGCCAGACTGGATCTTTTGTCGATTACGATCAGCTACCCGTTTACCTATGTTAAAGGTCCTGACCACGAAACCGGCTAGGGGGGTTAGCAGGTCAGGTAGGCCAAAACGGCCAGCCGACATGCCATCTTTGCTTAGGCTGTGTTTGGGGCGCATCCACGAGGCCAGTTCACTGCGAAACCATGGCTGGGCAAACTGCTTGCGATCCGCCAACTCAGCGAGCTCGGCAATAAAAGATTTATGTTCGGGCGAAGTAAAGTGCGCAAATTCCACCCCATACGATTTAGCCGCACTGACACAGTCGGCCATAACTTGAGGTGAGACGTCGGTGTCGTCAAACGAACTGCGACTGGTGTGTCGCCGTTTAATCGCTTCAAATATGGCAACATCATCACTTGACGGTGGGTGGCTTTTCGTCAGGCTGGCCGTGGCTAATAAATCCGGCGGGCGTGTGGCCGGTGCTAAGGTCACCTCTAACCGATAACCAAAATATTTTGCCGCGAGGGCCAAAGTGCCAATTGCCGCACCGCAACTGATGATCATTTCCCGATTATCGGGATCCACAATTGACAGGGTTCGTGTTTGGTCGAAAACAATATCGACACTGGTGTCGTTTAAGCGAAACAACCAGGGCTGGGCATTGTGGGCAGAAGGTGCCAGCAAAGCGTAATTAAGTAAAAAACTGAGTTGCGCCTTACCATTACCCTGGGTCGGAAACTGATTGGCATTAATGGTTCTGGGATTTCGGGGTGCTAGCATCATATGGGCTCCGGCTGATTGCCCAGCTATTCTAATATGCATTAAATACTACCCCCTCTCATCTTCCCCCCTCTTGACCTGGATCAAGCTGTATGACGACAGCCTATGGTTAACTAATTTAAATATTTGTGAAAGCGAGGCAACCCATGGCCACGATAAAATTTTTCGGTGCAGCACAAGAAGTCACGGGTTCATGTCATATGCTTGAATCCGCCGCTTTGGGGCGTATTTTACTCGATTGTGGCATGCATCAAGGTGGAAGCTCAGTGCGCAGGATCCAAAAGGAAACATTTCTGTTTGAGCCCAGTTCAATCGATGCTGTTGTGCTTTCCCATGCCCATCTTGATCACAGTGGAATGCTGCCCAAATTGGTACATGATGGTTTTGACGGCCCAATTTATTGTGCCGATGCCACTGCGGACTTGCTGCAAGTGATGTTACTTGACTCAGTGGATATTTATCTTGGGGATCTGGCCAGAGAAAATCGTCAATTAGCGCGCAAAGGGCGAGAGCCCCTCTTGCCGGAGTACACTGAAGAAGACGTATTTAAAACATTAAGTTTGTGCCAGTCAAAAAATTACCAGCAGTCTTTTCCTTTGCCACCTGCAGCCAATGTTACATTTTATGACGCCGGACATATTTTAGGTTCGGCCATTGTAGAAGTCGTATTTACCGAAAAAGGAAAAACCAAAACCTTAGTTTTTTCCGGTGACTTGGGCAATAAAAATGCGGTTTTGATGAAAGACCCCACAGTCTTGAAAAAGGCGGATATAGTCTTGATGGAAGGTACTTATGGTGATCGAAACCACCGACCTATAGAAGACACAGTCGACCAACTTAAGCAGATATTACGTGATACCCAAAAACGAGGCGGCAATATCATGATCCCGGCCTTCGCCGTGGGGCGTACCCAGGAGTTGCTATTCTATTTGGGGCAATTACAGCAAAGTGGAGAACTGGACAATTGGCAAGTGATACTCGACAGCCCCATGGCGATAGAAGTCACAAAAGTCTATGATCGCTGGTTTTCGTCACTGGACAGTGCGGAAATAGAGCAGGCCACACCATCTGCCCAGTCAATCATAAAAGACTTTATTCCGCGGCTTTTTCTATCTGTTACCCCAGAAAACTCCATGGCAATCAATAATATAAAAAAGGGGGCCTTGATTATCGCAGGTAGCGGAATGTGTACTGGGGGTCGTATTCGCCATCATTTTAAACAGCGTATTTGGGACAGCCGTAACACGATCATATTTTGTGGTTATCAGGCACAGGGAACGCTTGGGCGCTTATTAGTTGATGGCAAACAAAACATTAAAATTTTTAGTGACAGTTACGCCGTCAAAGCGCAAATCGAAACCCTAGGCGGCTTTTCGGCCCATGCGGGGCAAAGCGAGCTAATACAATGGGTATCAAATTTTACCGATTCCCCAAGAGTGGTCTTGGTGCATGGGGATCCGGAGGCGCTGGATGCTTTGTCACTTAAGTTGTGGGATGAAAAATCTATGGTCACTGACTTACCCGCCTTGGGTCAATGTATCGCGTTTTAAGCTCAAACAGTTAACACAAAGTAGAAGACACAAAGCTATGCTAAGAGCGAAACCGCTAAAGATGTTTTGGTGGGGCCGCATGGGAATGACTCACTGTTGCCCCAGGCGAGCTTCGTATCTTGCAGGGCATGTTTAATGAACACTTTTGTAGCATTCAACGGATTTCCCCTACTTTAGTTTAAGGACGTTATTTTATGAATACAGCTCGTAGTCTTGTTGTTTTTGCAAGCATAGTATTACTGTCGACCGTGCTTGCCGCAAGTGGTTGCAGTAGCGATTTTGCGGCAGCTATGCGTAAAGTTACCTACCCGCCAGATTTTAAATATGTCAGTGGTGAGATGCTGCGTTCAAGCATGCAACAACTGGCATATCAGCTTCAGCAACTTGATGAAGCACTGGTGCCCGACAATCCCCAAGACACCGCCCAACAACAAAAGGTGTTGGGCGCCCTGAGCAATATCGAACGCATAGGGGCGAGTTTACAAGCCGGTGATGCAGGGGCCAGTCATCCGTTTCTACAGGATTTTATGCAAGACTTCCTGGCCGATGTTGATCGGGCCCGCAGTGCCGCTTCCTTAAGCCAGCCGCGTTATTATCTTGCAGGCCGAGTTTCAGGAGGATGTCTCAATTGCCATAAGGTTAATCGCTAGGTAGGCACAGGTTAATATTGTGCCTATTAAGCAGTTATAACAATAGTGTAGTGAGCCAGCTGCTAACCAGCGACGATAACCATTTTTTGATGCAAAGGAAAACACGATGCATATCGAACAATTAAGTTACTTTTTTGGCTGGTGTACCGTGATGAATTACATCTTGTTGGTGATATGGTTTGGTATGTTCATACTGGCCCATGACTGGATTTACAGGACCCACCAAAAATGGTTCGACTTATCTGAGCAGCAGTTTGATCTGTTTCACTATAGTGGTATGGGGTTGTTTAAAATGTTTGTTTTTATCTTTAACCTGGTGCCTTACTTGGCGCTGCGCATGCTAGCTTAACACGGTCGTGCGTAACTCATTAGCCCTGGGCACGCAAATTGTGCCCAGGGATGCCTACTTGGATGGTTTACCAATGTGCTGGTGCTTCGAAATCATTCGGTTTGATCCCTAATATGTCGCAATCGACGATCTCAAGTAACGCTTGTGCGGTGCTGCCCAACAGGCCTGAGCGGTACGTGGTGCCCAGCACCAGTATGCCGCCTTGCAGTGTGGTTAGTTTTGCGGGCAACACCTGTTCGATGGCACCGGACAACAGGTGTTGATTAGCACTATTAGGCACCCATTGAGCGCATTCATGGGCAAATTGAGTATTATGCTCCTCACGTAGGTTTTCCATGATTTTGGCTTCATCTGTGTGCGTGGCAGCTGGGAATACTTTTTTCCATAAGGCGCTTTTTACTATGCCTGCAAATATCCTATCTGCGTAATCGGGATTAAAACAATGTACAGCATGCATAGGCGCATCAAGTTGGCGGGCAACAACATATGCTGTACTTAAGATAGTTTGATCAAGCTCGCTTTGTTTACTTAACGGATGACCGGGATCCAATGCGGCTACCACACTGGTTTTGGCCGACCATGATGGCTGTTTTACCAGTAAAATAGGTACCGGACACGTTTTGAGTAAATACCAGTCTGTGGGGGTGGAAAATCGCCGGGCAAGCGTACTATGTGAATGACTACCCTTGATAAGCATATCTGCTTGAAAATCATCAACCGCGCGTAGTATTCCCAAATACACCGGTGTTTTCAAGACGACCTCGGTTTGATATTCCACATTTTGCGTGGCATGTTTTTCTACCAGTTCCGTCAGTCTTTGGGTATGTATAGCCAATAAAGCTGCTTGAGACGTTTTGTGTTGTTCAAGGTGCAATGCCGTATCTAGCGCTTCTGATGGATAGGACAGGCAGGTAAGCAGTTTGATAACCACCTTGGTGTGACCGGCAAATTGCAAGGCCCTGGTTAATGCTGGCTGTTCCTGTGTGTCAGGATCGATATCAACCAAAATCCTGGTTATGTTGGGTGTTTTATCTGTCATGATGTTCTCTGCTCATTTCGGGTTTTAGGGCTAATATTTCGCAAGTCAGGTTGGCTAAAATGTGTTCAGCGGTGTTGCCAATAAAGGTTGCCGCCAGACCTGTTCGGCCCACCGTTCCCAATACCACTATTTGCGCTTCTAGCTCGTTAGCCACACGTGGGATCTCGATGTCTGCTGGGCCGTCAACTAGGTGCATGTGCTCGCTTAAAAAGTCATGACCGGCCAATAAGCTTTGCATTTTTTCCCGATGGGCTGCGGCGGTTTCTTCTCTGAGCGTCTTGTAATCCAGTCCAGGTAAATCAACGGACGGCAGGTGGCTAATTGTTTGGTAAGTATTGATGGTGTGGGGTTGGGCTTGGGTGACTTGGGCTAACATCTTAGTAAATTCAAGTATTTGATAATTCAACGCTAGGTGTTTGGCATCAGAGGCGTTGGGATCCACTGCGGCTAATATGGGTTTATCCGTCCACTGGGACTGCTTAACCAATAACAATGGAGCATGGCAATAACGTAATAAGTGTCTGTCAGTGGGCATGGCAAAAGGATTGAGACTGCCGGTGTCATCGCTGATATGTTTTATAACCAAGTCGGGGCGCACTTCGTCCACCGCCTGCTCTATGGCTTCATGTAACTCCCTGTGCCACGTTATATTAACACTGCACTTGATGCCTTTTTTATCCAGGGTTTCGGCGATGTCTTCCATGTATATCGAGCGATCAGCCATATATTGGCGCTTCATTTCGTTACGATGGGTACTGGACAACAGATCTGTTAGTTCCATTACCGGCTCATAAATGGAATTGAATAGATGCAGATGTACATCATTAAATTCGGCAAATTTTAATGCCCGTTGCAGAGCAGGATGTTGTTTGTGCTTGCCGCTTATGACGACCAGAATACGTTGGGGAGTTTTCATAGCGGGCTTCTACTATCAGCTGAAGTTTAATAACTAAATTCTAATCAGCTAACGCAACTATGGGTTGATATAGATCAACTAATGACAAGGCGAAGCATAGGTACCTCAAACACTTATTAATTTGTGGATCTTGACATGGGGTAAATTGTCGCACCCTTGGGAATAGGCAAAACTAAAATAATAGCGGGAAAAGACAGCAAAAATGCGTCAGTAATTTCAGTTTGGCATGGCTTTATATGCCAAACTGTGTCGAGGCCGGGTTATTGACGTACGGTCATCTCAATATTTCCAGCGTAAGCCGTATCAGGATCACCGCCGTAACGGTGGTTACGATCCAGTGCGTCAATCCACTGGATTTCATCGGGGGTCTACAATAAACGCGCAAGTTGTTGCTGAAGCAGCTGATTTTCCCGCTCAAGGGCTTCTTTTTGTTTCAGTAGTTCAATCACCATTGCAACCGCTACCCAGTCGATTTCCAGTTCCCGACTTAGGCGTATGGCTTTTTTTAGCCAATGTACGTTGGTACTGTCAAATAACCAGTCTTGGCTTGATTGGCCAGCAACGGGCTCGGCTATGCCATACTCGACTACGCTTATCACCAATTCTTCATTTATGTGGGTCGATTGGCATAACTCATTAAAGGAAATATTCCAAATTACCTTGCTCATTGTTCATTACTCCACTGGGCTCTGGGATCGAAATTGGCGGATTTAGCCAGCTGTTGCCACAAGGTGTTGACCTGTTCGTCGCTGGTGTCGGGCATGACTACCTTTAACACCGCTAGCATATCGCCCACCCCGGTTTTGGTTTTTAGACCTTTACCCTTTATGCGTAGTTTTTGTCCGGACTGGCTATTCTTGGCAATATTTAAGGTGATCTTACCTTTTAGAGTTGGCACGGTGATCTTCGCTCCCAATGCTGCCTCCCAAGGGGTCACAGGCACTGAAATGACCAAATTGTGCCCTTGCACATCGAACAGCGGATGGGGCACCAGACGAATATGCAGATAAAGATCGCCACTGGGACCGTTACCTTGGCCCGCTGCTCCCTGGCCTTTGATACGCACCCGCTCACCATCGCTGACGCCCACAGGGATCTTGACTCTCAAGGTCTTTTTCTCTCGTGATACTTGACCGTTTATCATGCTTGGCACCAAAAACTCTACGGTTTTTGCCTCTGCCGACAAGGTATCTTCGAGAAATATAGGGACTTCCAGTTCAACATCCTGACCTTTGTATTCAGGGGCAGCCCGCTGACCGCCTTGTGTGAAACCTCTTTGGCCACCAAAAATAGAATTAAAAAAATCTGAAAAATCCTCTGCACCCCCACCTGAAAACCCGTCTGAGGCGTGTCTGCTTTGCCAGCCTGGTGGCGGTTCAAACCCTTGGCCTGGGGCACCACCGTATTGGCGTAACTCGTCATATTCAGCTCGACGCTTTGGATCTTTTACCACTTCGTAGGCTTCGGCGATTTCCTTGAATTTCTCTTCTGCATTATCTGCTGCGTTCATATCCGGATGATATTTTAAGGCTAGCTTGCGATATACTTTTTTTATCTCCTTTAAATCAGCATCCTCTTTAACGCCAAGAATTTGATAATAATCTTTAAATTCCATTCAACATTCCTTAGGTGATCAGTACAGCTTGCCAAATTTGGCTGACGGTTATTTAGCTTTTGCTAAGTGCGGCTCGGGAGGTGATGCTTACACCGTCCGAAAGTTGATCGTTAGGGTATAAGACGAACCAGTCCCCCTCATTTAAGCCTGAAATGATCTGCGCCGCAAACGCATTTTTACGACCAATTTCCACCCGACGTTTTTCAACAACGTTATTATTGGCTAAAAATACCGCCCAGTGCTGTTGATCACGAAATAACGCGGTAATGGGTACCGTTAATACATTCGTACCCTCCCATAACATTATTTTTACGTCAACTTGGTAACCATGGCCAAGTCGTTGCCATAACGCTGGGTCACTTTGGACGCTAACAATAACATTAACCCTTTGTTCTTCAATGCCAAGGGCCGATACTTTTAAGAAACCTATGGGCTCGATGCGGCTCACCGCTCCGGTCAGTGGTGTTGTGCCGCCCCAATTGTCGATAGCGACTTTTTGCCCAGGCTGCACTTTAACAGCATCAAATGACAGCAATTCCACCACAATTTCTAAATCCTTGGGATCACCAATTTCAACCAAGGGGGTGCCTGCAGTTACTACGCCAGCGCTCTTGTTGATAATTTTTAAAATATGGCCATTTACCGGCGCGATAATATTTAAACACTGGCAACGACCATGGCTTTGTTGGGTAGTCGTGGGCGATAACAATAACGCTTGTACACGCTCAAACTCGTAGTTGCGCATTTGCAAAGCGGCCTGGGTTGTAGCCAACGCTGCTCGTTGAGATTTGTAAGCGCGCTCTGCGTTATCTAGCTCCCGTGTGGAAACACTATTATTGGCCCGTAGTTGTCGCATGCGCTCAACCTCAGATAGGGCAAATTCCAGTTCTGCCTCGGCCTGGTTGACTTCAGCTTTGGCCAGGCTTTTGGCTGAGTCGGCCGTCTGGATATCGGCCTTGGCTTGGGCTTCGCTGCGCGGGTCCAAAAATGCGGGGTCTATGGGTTCGATTTGCGCCACTATGGTACTGGAAATAAGCACCGGATCACCGACCTCGAGCTCTATACGTCGCAAATAGCCGGTGATCGGAGCTGATAACACATAGGTATCATGCACCCGGGTTTTGGCTTCATCGGAAATTGTCACCTGCAACGTGTCTCTTCTGACCTGGGTCATGTCGACGATCACCGCACGAGGCCAAAACAAATACAGCAGGGCAATAAACAGTAGTGTGCCAATTACCGTCCATAATATTTTACGTGAGTTTATCGCTTGCATGGCTTACTCCCGGGTTTTTAATACTCTGATCAAGTCAAGTTTGGCGATGCGCTGGCGCACCAGAATGGCGGTTAGGGCGCTAGCCAGTAAGACCCACACTATGGCATAACCATAGGTAGACGGGTCGATAACCAACGGAATACGATACATTTCTGTATCAAACGACTGGGCCATTGACCACACCAGGGCCCAGCCAAATAAAGCTCCCAAGGGCAAGCCGAGTAATGTAAGAAACATTACTTCACCTAGCAACACATAAGAAATCTCACCTTTGGTAAACCCCAGTACCCTTAACGTCGCAAGTTCTCGACCACGCTCGGATAATGCAATGCGGGCACTGTTATAAGTCACCCCCAAGGCGAGGGTGACCGCCAGCCCGGTAAACATGGAAATAAATACCATCAAGTGCTCGATAACATTTTCGTTGAAGGCGTTAAGCGCGGATTGTTTAAGCATCACTGCACTTATTTTGGGAGTATTTTTAAATGTCAGATAAAGCTCATCTTGCTGATTTGGGTCAAGCAGTAAATTGGCAAAACTGAACCTTGGGGGCTCGGTGAGAAGTCTGTTTAAAGTCTCTAAGCGCATATAAGCAGGTAGACCAATGTAGGTTTCAAAAATGCCGACTATCTGTATGGGTATTTCGGGCCGTCTACCTTGCAGGATTTCCACCCAGATTATATCACCCAATTTAACCTGTAATTTCTGCGCCAGGCGGCTGGCGATAACCAAGCCTGAGGCGGGCAGGCTGACAACCTTCCTTTGTGCATCGTCGTATATGGGGTGCAATTCACTGTTTTGAGGCAACGCGGTGATCGCCCCTCTGTGGGAAATAACCCCCGCTTTAAACTCAGCGCTTACCATGCGCATAGGCTCTGCTGCTAGTACTCCCGGCAAGTGGGCGAAGTCATGAATAGCCCGAATAGATTGGTCTTCCACTACACCTACCATAGCGTTTTGCCGCTGGGCTTCAAAAAAATATATCCGTGATAAATGTTTAAGGGAATCATCCCATTGCAGGCTCAAGATAATCAGCCCTGCGGCCAAGGCGATACCCGAGCTGGTCAGTAATGAGCGCACGGGCCAGCGAAAAATTTGCCTTAGGGCAATTCGGCTTGGTTGATCTAGCCAGTTAGCGATAATGGCCGAGGAGATAAAGGTGCTGCGGTAAGTGTCTGGTGAAGGAGGGATCATGGCTTCTGCCGGAGGCAGTTTGACCGCTTTACGTACGGCGTTTAAGGCGCCTAGCCAAGCCGCCAGTGTACTTACCAGCGCTCCTACCAGAAAGGCGAAAGGGCCGGGGTGGTAAATCAGTAAAGGGAAACGAAACAGTTCAGCGTACATTTGCGTATTGAGGCGCCCAAAATAGGCACCTATTACTGAACCGAGCAATACACCTAATATGCAGATAAGCAAAATCATTTTACTGTAGTGCCAGCCTATTTTCCCGCTAGAGTAGCCAAAGGCTTTGAGCAAACCGATTTCGGTTCTTTGGGTGGTGATCAGGCGGGTTAATACCATATTCGATAAAAACGCAGCTACGGCAATAAAAATAGTCGGTAATATTCTGGCCATGCTTTTTTGCTGGGTGATCTCATTTTGTACAAACCAGTTGGATATCTGGTCCTCGCGGGTGAAGGCGCGAGTGCCGCCATAAGGCTCCAGTATTACATCCAGTTGTTTTAAGACCCTCTCGGGCGGGGTCTTATAGAGCAACGTGAGGCTAAGATCGTTAAACGAACCCTCAAGATCATAGGCAGCCTCAAGAACTTTTTGGCTCATCCACATCACGCCGAAGCGTTTGTCATCCGGCAGTAAGGCACCAGGCCCGATGCTATAGATAAATTCTGGACTCAGGGCAACGCCGACAACATAAAAGCGCCGTTTGTGGCCGTTCATTATAATTACTATGGGATCCCCAGGAGCAAGTCGATGGGCCTGGGCAAAAGGTTCACTGAGGATCACCTCGTCGTCTCGTCCGGGGGAAACCCAACGGCCCTTACGGATCACCAGCTGGTTAAGCTTAGGCTGTGCGGTTTCCGGTATAGAGGTGATCTGACCGATAACCGGCTCGACAAAGCCGTCGATATCTATATTTGCCAGTCGGGTAATACGGGTTTGCACCGTCTGCACACCTGGCAAAGATGCAATCTGACTGAGCAAACGCTGCGGCGCGCGAGTCGCTTGAGCAAAAATTTCCGCGAATCGGTAGCGTTGATAATAAGTATCTGTAGTCTGTTGCAGAGCCTCTACCGTCGACAGTGACATGACCAAGGTCGCCACGCCCGAGGCAATAACGAGAGCTACCGCTAGCACTTGCCCACGCAAGTGCCATAAATCTCGTGTTAGCTTTTGATCCAGGGCGCTCATGCTCACCAACTCAGCTCCTTGGCTGCCTGGCGATGAGAATTCAGGGTAATGTCACAGATAAGACCATCAGAGATGTTGACTACCCGGTCTGCCATGCCGGCCACCACAGTGTTATGAGTGATCACCACTGTGGCGGTACCGAGCTGGCGATTGATATTCTCTATGGCTTCGAGTACCAGAATGCCGGTTTGTTTGTCCAGGGCGCCTGTGGGCTCGTCACACAATAAAATATCGGGCTGTTTGGCTATGGCCCGGGCAATAGCCACTCTTTGCTGTTCACCTCCTGATAATTGGGCGGGAAAATGATGCTGCCTGTGCCCCAGTTTTACCAAATCCAAGGCCGCGGCTGGGCTTATTGGATTGGGCGCGATCTCAGTGACTAACGAGACATTTTCGTAAGCGGTCAAACTGGGAATGAGATTGTAAAACTGGAATACAAAACCGACGTGGTCTCTGCGAAAAAGGGTGAGTTGGCTATCGTTAGCCTTGCTGAGGTCCTCATCGCCATAAAATACTTGCCCCGAGCTAGGTAAATCCAACCCGCCAAGGATATTGAGTAAGGTCGATTTGCCACTGCCGGAGGTGCCTAATAATACCACCATTTCGTTAGGGTAAAGCTCAAAATCCACACCGCGTAAAGCTTGTACTTCCAGGTCGCCACTGCCATAGATTTTGCTAATTTCACGTGCAGCAAGTACCGGTTGCAGTGCAGCGTGATTTGAAATTTTACCATCAGGCAACATGAGGCAGTCTCCATTGGATACTTATCTGAATATTTCCATCTATTTCACATTCACATATTGATTCAGATCAAAATACCCGCTCTCGGTGCCTTTACACTGTCAACCGACAAACAGCAATTGCACAGGTGTGAAGATCACAATTTCAATTTCCTCCGACCGTTATATGCAGCAGGGTGTTAGTGCAATCGACGAGTGCAAAGGCCTAAGGAAATAATATAGTGAGGATTTGCTCGCCAGAGCCAGATCAGTGGTTTATAAAAAGGCGTATCCATCAGGGCAATAAACAATATTTTGGTAATTTTTAAAGGAAGCAAGATAATGCAAAATACGAATACATCCAGTAATTCTGCCAGTATGGCCCCCGCAATCTGTGAATTAGACGGCAAAAAAATTAAAATTCGCCCGATTACAAAAGATGATATGCCTCTGGAAGCAGATTTTATTCAGCACTTGTCGCCCGAGACTAAACATTATCGTTTTTTCGGTGCGCTAAATACGGTTTCACCAGCCATGCTAAAGTCCTTATGTGATGTGGATGGTGAAAATTCCATGGCCTTTATCGCTACTGAAGAGGTGGATGGCAAAGACGTGGAAATAGGGGTGAGCCGATACGCGGTGGGCGATAGCCACGAGGTGCACGAAATAGCCTTAACCTTGGCTGATAACTGGCAGCACAAGGGATTAGGCAAGTTGTTAATGAGCTATTTAATTGATTACGCCAGAACCCATGGGGTGAAAATCCTGTTTTCAGTGGAATTAGCAGACAATAACACCATGCGTTTGTTAGCAAAAGAGATGGGCATGAAAGTCAGGCCCGATCCCGAGGATATTCATCAGCTGATCTATACCCTGGCGCTGTAGTTGTTTATAGCGATTAAGCGTTGCAGACCAACGTAGCATCAATCACTTCGCCAAAAAGATATGAGCGGCCAAATCAGCAAAACACCCTTGAAATATCATCGATAACAGGGAGGGGTACAGAGTCAATTGGATTGCGTTATTTATACTCACTCATCGGTCGGCCCGGCAATTAAGTAAGACACTCAGGGTAGATGATCAAAGTCACGGGCAGTGTGGTAAGCAGTGCGGTTATTCAAGATAACTTTTTAGAAAGTTTGGCTGGCTGAATCGTTAACGTGTCGATCATTACAAGCAATTGATCGGGGCCAGCTCACTGATGAAGTGGGCAATACCAAATTTGCTAAAAATAGCACTTAAGCCCGTTGTATTTATCACACAGCGGGGCTAATTTTCCATATTTATGTCCAGCCAGTTTCGACAGCAAAAAGAGTTTGGCGGTGTTAATGAAAAACCTTATGACTAAATCGAGCATGTTTGAATGATCCCATTAGCCTCATAAAGTCTTTGCGGTCGAGTTGGATCAAGGTTTCATGATCACCACTTTCGATAAACAATTCCTGCTGCTGGATCAATTCCTCGTCATAAACCGCGTCTAAATGATAGGCGCTGGGCATGGGAGGAATGGCTCCTGAGTCACAATCAGCAAACATTTGATAGACTTGGGCTTCTCTGGCCAATTTCAATTCACGGTTGAGCGCGGTACTCAGTACACGTAAATCTACTTTGTAGTCTGCTGGTAATATGGCCATTAAATGTTTCCCTTCGTGATCCTCTAACATGACGGCTTTTGCTATTCGGTGCATGGGAACTTCGGCGCTAATGGCCGAACTAATAGAACTTCTGCTGTGTGCATGGGGTACCATCGAGTAGTGGATATGCTCACTATCGAGAAATTGTGTAACACGATTTTGATTTATCATACTATTGCTCCAGTTGAGCCAATAAAGGAGCTGTAATTATAGTCCATAGCAGAGTATTTGAACTTTATTAACGACAAATATAAGCGTTAAAAAGGCATATCGGTTACTGGGCAGGGGTTTTTCACACCGCTATTGGAAATGACCGCTCCACACTTATAATTCCACTGGCCACCTTATTACTTTGGCCATAGTCGCTTACCGTTTTGGTTTTCTTACTATGGGCGGCTATTCGTAAATCTAAAAAGGTGCTCAGCCTATGCTGAACACCCTTGTGTTCGAAGAGCAGATACACCTTGGCCATTACAGCACACGATATTGACCGTAATGGGTATAGGTGATGGGTTTAAGTTCATATTTTGGTTGCAAAAACGACACGAGATTAACCAGCTCGGTAACGGTCATTACATCATTAAATATCGGCATTTTGGATGCGCCGCTTTCATCTTTTACCTTGCTTTCATAAGGGGCTCTTGGTGCCAATTTATGGGACGGATTAATAATAGAAGTCACCAGTTCTGCGTAGGTTTTTACCCTAGCCGAACGACCACCAAGTCTGACCGGTGGATCAAAAGCCTTTTCCATATCACTCCCTGCATAGTTATCTAAGGCGTGGCATGTCTGACACTGATATTTGATAAAGACCTGTTCACCCATGGCCACGTCCCCCTCAGGCAGGCTAAAACCTCTAGGCGAATCCGGGCCGTAGGAACAAGCTGCAAAGCCCGCAACCAATGCCGCCAAACCGATCAAATTTAACTTATTCATATTGATTCCTTGCTGAGAATGAACCGCTTAACGATAACGGATCAGCTGGCAATTGAAATCAATAAACCCCCACTTTATTGATGGAGATCAAGATGTCGAAACAAATATTGAAGAATGACTGCTTGGCACAGGCATGGGTGCCTTGCACAAGTGGTTGATGTACGAGCCAATGGGTTAACTCAGCGCCAGCCACACCCCGACCAACACCAACAAGCTACCCGCTATACGGTTCATCCAGCGAATATTGTCGCCTGTGTTTAAAAATGCCCTTAAACTTTTGCCACCGCAAGCGTAAGCCAACATACAGCCAAATTCACTGAACATAATAATACTCACCAGTACCACTAGCTGAGGGGCGACGGGTTTGGTCACACTGATAAAAGGAGGCAGCAAGGAAATCATAAAGGCCCAGCCTTTGGGGTTGGCCACAGCAGTAATAAAGCCTTGCGACACCAGTTGATTACGCCTGGCTTGGGGCACCTGGGTTTGCTCGCTGACTTGGCTTTTAGCTCGCCACATACTGAGGCCCATGTAGACCAGATACAGGCCCCCGAGCCATTTTCCTAACATAAATACGCTGGGGTAATTGAGCATAACGCCCGCCACTCCTAGAACGGCTGCCACGGCGACCAGCGCAACACCAGCCACTTCACCAAGCATCATCCATAAGGTGCGACGAACGCCAATACTCATGCCCAGCGTCATCGCCAGGGTCATACACATACCAGGCGTGATAGAGACAAAAAAGAAAGTCGGAATAAATACCGCCAACAGGGCAAAATCGGGCATAGTGATATTCAAAAATAGCAAAGAGCTGCAGTGTAGCGTTATTTGCCTGTTAAATAATACAGGCGCTTGTCCCAGATCTTAATAAATTTAATTGTGCCCACAATAGGTAAATCACGCCAGGCCCTTATCTAGAGCCACCTTTATAGACATCAAGCGCAGCTACAAAGGCGTAAGGTTATGCATTGCAAATAATAGGGCTCACCCGTTCGCCATTGAAGCTGGCAACGAGTTGTGAAAGGCATGTTTGGGGGATTTCCCAGACATACCTGCATCACCCTGCATGCAGTGGCTGTTATTTTTTAGCAGCTAACGCTTGCAGGGCAGTGGCTTGTCAAAGTCAATTTGCGGATATTAAGCTACAGATTGAGGTTCATTACTTAACCGTAAATCTTCTTCCTGGGGCATAGTTGTATCGGCCGGGGCTCGCACCGTGAGCAGCTTACGCAAGGCAGACACCAGAAATACCGTGGTTTCTAATGGCGAGCGCGCATAAAAACTCTCCCAGGCATGGCTTTTAAACTCATTATAATTGTCCACTCGCTTTGGATATTGATCCAAATAAGCCAAGTGCACTGCATGGCCTATGGTCACATCCACCACTATCGCCTCGTCTATCATAAGGGTCGGGTTTTGCTCAAAGAAGCTGGCCAGGGCGCTAAGGGTTTCCACTGTCAATTGCCGATATTCGGCTGCATGGATATTATTCAGCATGTGGGCAACCAACAGCGCAAACGCGGCTTCGCCTTCCGTCATATCACTTAGCACATAATCACTGTCGATACGGTTTCGTTTGTCCATTTTGTTACCGATCACCAGCGCCGGGGTATGATGCAAAATACGCCATATTTGACCATTAAACAGCTCCGTGCGCCGGTCGATGGTGCCTTGATGTTGGCGCCATACCTGCCAGCCTTCTTTTGGTGTAGCCAGTTGCTCCAGACCCAAATCTTGCTGCCATTTGAGCTTGCCTGGGCTGGCTTGAGCGTGCAGCTGTTCCAGTTTTTGCGGCAGGTCGGCCAAGGCTTGATATTCTTCCAAAACGGCTTCTAATCTGTTTTGAATAACAGAAGGAGGCATATCCATCAAGTTTTCGTAGGCTTGATCTGGTGTGCTGTGTTGTTGCCGGGCCAGTTGGCTGGTTAACAAGATAATCAGATGACTAACCCTTATGGTCAGTAATTCGCTAAATAGCTCTGGACGGGCTTTTATCAAAACCCCTAAACATAACAGTACTTCCTGGGTCAGGATCTGATCTCTGACATCTTCCCGGCAATAATTATGGATCTTGGCCATTAACTCTTCATCGTGCAGTGGCTTGGATATCAAAGAGTCGTCGCTGTAGGAGCGGCCCACCTGAATATATTTTTGGGCAACCAGCAAGGCACCTACTGCCAAGCTCAGATGACTGTCGATTTTGTTCAGTAATCCCGACGCATGGCGCAATATCGACCACAGGCGTAAGCGGCCCGCCTGGGTATACACTTCTTCGAGCAATTCACGAATACTGTGATTTTCATCCCGTAAGCTAATGCTGGTATCTATATCGCGTTTTTTTGCCAGTGCGGCCAACAAGGAAATTTGCAAATAGAGGTTATCGGCATCGGCCAGATGTTCGACTACTATATGTTCCTGGGTTTCCAGATCGATGCTTAATTCTTCGCTAGGCGTAAGTGGCCGGTGCGTGCCGTCTATGGCCAAAAACTTGGGCTGAGTCAATAAACTGGCCAGGGGCTGTGCGGGTAAAACTAAATCGTGTAATTCATCTATACGCTCAATAGCGGCTGTGGGGGTGAGCTGGGCCATACGGCCGTGTATGACTGGCACGCCAGCTACTTCGCCGCTGCTGATCTGCTGCATCAGCTCGAAGAATATAGTGCGCTCCGCATCCAGTAAATTGCGCGTTAGCAGTACCGTGACAGTCGGGCGGCCGACTTCGGTCCAGTTTCTGTGCAAATAACTCAACTCACTCTTAAAACGTCGCACCAGCAGGTCAATATCGTAGCTGAGAAAAAATTCCTGTTGCATAAAAGAAGGGCTTAAACACACTGCACGTTGTTTGCCTAACATATAGACCCGGCTGGTCGTCAGGCTTTTTAAAGTCCGGGGGATACGGCCGGTTAACCTCAGGCTATCGCAACGGCCAACCTGGGCATGCACAGCGGCAATATCTTCTGGGCGATAAACCTTAACCGGTGCGATATCGTCGAGGGTTTCGGTGGCGACGCCATGGGCCGCCATTTCCGCCTGTAGGGCCTGGTCTTCGGCTAAAAAGATCAGTTGCACCACAGGGCGTTTGGTTTGCTTCACGTGGCGTCGCCCCAGAGGATCAAGATCCCCGGGCAGAAGCAGTCCATCCTCAAGCATAGCCCCAAGCAAATACAAGCTTTGGGCCCATACCAAAGGCACATTGTCATTGGGCACTCGATCCTGAGATTGGGGGGTTTGCCGTTCAAGTTCAATAGAATCATGGGGCACAAAATACAGTTCCGGCAACAGTTTGTAGCCATTTTGTTCTACCAGCACACCGTCGAGGCGCTGACGGTAATGTTTTATCTGGGGGGTATCATCACGAAAAATGGCATCCAGGTACAAATAGGCATAAAACAGCGGCCATTCGGATTCAATATGTTCAAACTGTTTAAGCTCTTGCTCTTCATAATGCAGGCGCCCTTCAACTTCGAGCACGGTTTGATGCCCGTCACGCAAGAAACGTTTCAAGCCATAACGGCCCTCAAGCTTACTAATAATTTCGCCGCGCACCCGGTCAGCCAGGACCTGATCTTGTATCGCAAACGCTGGAAATCCCACCACACTTAATAGGGCAGCATCGATTTCCTTGGTATTGGACTCCCTGGGTAACATGGCGCTCAGGGTAATATTGGACTGGGCAATATTGTCTGGTGCGACATGTATAACGGTATTTTGCGAGCCTTTGGCACCAAACAGGTTGAAACCTGACAAGGCCTCTAGCGCCGCCTTTGCCATGCCCAACGAGCTGGCGTTGAGCTCCACATTACCACTATTTGATTTGGCCCCGCGCTCCCAAATACCATAGTCGGGAGTACGATAGGCCCGTTCAATGTAATACACCAGGTTTTGCACAAAACACACTTCTTCCTGGGTCCAAATCACCTCTAGGCCTGAGGCTATCATCTGCGTCATGGTTAACAGGAACACCGATGTGGCATCGATTTGCAGGTGGCCCCACTCCAGATCGCCTACAACATTGGCCCCGGTGATGGTGTCGTATTTGGCGTGTAACGCATCGTGGGGATTACGGGTCTTCTTAAATTCTTCGACCTTGGGCGATTGCGCCATCATAGAACTTAATAAGCCGCGCATTAACTTGACGGTCCGCTGACGTAATTCAAATCCTCGGCCGTCGTCGTCGTCAAGATTACGATAAGCCAGGGCTAAGCCCCAAACGGCGAGAATACTGTAAACGTTGTCCCGTACCCAGGCATCCTGGTAATTACCGTGCACGGTAATAGCCGTACTGGCGGGCAGCAACCCGGTAATGGGGTGCTGTTTGTCTAAAATGATTGACTTTACTTGGCGGTAATAATCATCAAGGTTGTTATGTAAATCGATACTTTGCATGGGAAGATCCTTGTTGACTAAAGAATGTCTTGGATGATGAAAAATAACTGGCATCCGGATAAACGGTTTACCTGTCAATTGTGACAATTTAAGGAACCGGCATTCGGTTAATTATCCAGCAAATAACGGGCCATAAAGAGGCTTTTTTTAGGCCCAGCTGATATAACCTAGCTAATTCATTGTTTATATGTACTTTAATTAAAGAATATACTTGTGTAAATTGCCGGGCAGTTTAGCCCGCCCAAGACCAATTGCCTATGTTTTGGCAACAACATACGTTTGCAAAAGCCTAAATTGGCCGAATTAGCACTAAGGGTGTGCAATAACCAGGGCCTAACATGGCCATAAGCAAGAAATTCGGCCTGAGACTTGTTTTAACCCAAACAAGACTCGAGATCTATTAGACCAATAGGTATACATAGGCAATAAATGCAAACAATAACTATTATCATTTAACTTTAAGTGCGACAATACTGGCTTATAATTATTAAGGGGGAAGTAAAAAGGCATGCGTAATATCATCAAAGAGTGTGTGACTTTTGTTCACCACTGGAACGATACCTTATTCAGTTTTAAAACGACCAGGGGTAAGTCATTTACCTTCGAAAGCGGACAATTTGTGATGATCGGATTAGAAATGGCGGGTAAACCACTCATGCGCGCCTATAGTATTGCGAGCGCCAATTATGCGGACGAACTGGAATTTTTTAGTATTAAAGTACCGGACGGGGCCCTGACTTCAGAGCTACAAAAAATAAAAACCGGAGACGAAGTCGTGCTCACCACTCGTGCCGCAGGTACCCTGGTAGCCGGTTATTTGCAACCAGGTAAAAATCTGTATTTACTCAGTACAGGCACCGGGTTAGCGCCGTTTATGAGCATTATTCAAGATCCGCACATTTATGAGCAGTTCGACAAAATAATTTTGGTGCACGGGGTGCGCTGGGCCTCGGAATTAGCCTATCAGCAGGAAATCGAAGTAGGCTTACCCAATAATCCGTATTTTGGCGATATGGTGCAAGAAAAGCTGCTTTATTACCCCACGGTTACCCGTGAGGTTTACGAATATAATAGCCTTAAAACAACCGACGGTTTATGTGCCCATCAAGGGCGTATTACGGATTTGCTGCTGTCTGATACGTTAACCAATGACTTGAATTTGCCGCCGATCAATCCTGATGCAGATCGTTTTATGTTATGTGGCAATGACGCCATGTTGAAGGATCTTGCCAGCATTTTGGATGCCAAAGGTTTTACTAAAGCCAACTCCCGCTCCCAGGGGCATTATGTGATTGAACAAGCTTATATCGACAAATAAATATTGCGCGCCTGGGGGGAAGGGGTTTTTTATTTGCTCACTGGTTTGATGGCTCACTTTGCTTCGCCAACCAATAGCCCATGCCCGGCACTGCTGATATACGTAGGGCCATAGTGGTTCTGTCGCCTATGACAAACGCGCCATTACCCGGCCCTGTATCTGGCGAATGATGACTCAAGCTTTACAACAGGACAAACCCATATTATCGATTTAGGCTGGTGTAATTACCCGGTGTTTTGCACAATATTATTCACCCCGTTACTGGAACAGTAGTTTATCCAAAAGAGAATGGCATGAAATTATTACGCTTTGGCCCAAAGGGGCAAGAAAAACCCGGCATAGTAGACAGCCAGGGCAAAATCCGCGATTTAACCGGTATCGTGACTGATATAGCCGGCGGCACGCTTGATGATGCCAGCTTGCTTAAAATTCAACAACTGGATTTGACTACCCTCCCTGTGGTCGATGCCGACGTGCGTTTAGGGGCCTGTGTGGATAAGGTCGGCAAATTTATCTGCATAGGACTCAATTACCGGGATCACGCCAAAGAAACCGGCGCAAAAGTGCCCAGCGAACCGGTTATCTTTATGAAAGCAACCAGTGCCATCAGTGGGCCAAACGATCCTATTGTTCAACCTAAAAATAGCACTAAGCTAGATTGGGAAGTAGAGCTGGCAGTCGTGATTGGTAAGCCTTGCAGCAATGTCACAGAGCAGCAAGCAACCCAGTATATTGCCGGTTATTGTATATGTAATGATGTATCCGAACGGGCATTTCAATTGGAAATGGGAGGGCAATGGGATAAAGGCAAAGGGTGTGACAGTTTTGGGCCTATTGGCCCTTGGCTTGTGACCCGAGATGAAATCCAAGATGTACTGAATTTGACCATGACCCTAAGGGTAAACGATAAGGTCTATCAAAATGGCTCGACCCAAACCATGATTTTTTCACCGGCCTTTATTGTCAGTTACGTCAGTCAGTTTATGAGTTTACAACCAGGAGATGTTATCAGTACGGGTACACCGCCTGGGGTGGGTTTAGGTCAAAAACCGCCGGTTTATTTGCAAGTCGGTGATAAGCTTGAACTGGCTATTGAAGGTTTGGGCATACAACGGCAAACTGTTCAAGCCTATGCAAACTAACCATAAAAGGTTGGGCCGACGGAAGCGTTAATCACTCGCTCGAAACAATCAGGGGCTTTGTTGGTGATCGCCCATTGTTTGACATTGCTGCAAACCAGCGCCAACCCCTATGTGGTCACTATGGGTAATAATAATACCGTCTAACTACGGCTTAATGTTGCACAAGTATTCAATCCCCTGGGTGGTATTAGCGGGATCCTGATCAGACAAAATATCATTTTTACCGGGGGCGAATATGCTCCCCAACAATTAGCTACGTCATCTGCCACAGGCGCTCGCCAGGCTAAGACCAGAGCAAATAACCCCCGGCTGCGATGTTTAGCCCGCTGTGATTGGTTACCCAGAATAACGGGCAGTGATTGCAATCATTCAAACATATCTTAAGGTGAACATACGCTGCGCACTATACATCGTTAAACTAAGTGTGGTAGAAGTTGTATAGGATCACTTAGCTATGTTGTTGTTCTGAAGATCGCGTTGTAGCAAAGATAGGTGCATATCTCGTGTATTCTATCTTGTTTTGGTATCGCCTCGCTAAATGCTGTTGCTTACATAATATAAAGGAAGTCGATGTATTCATACTTAGCCCGTCAACCAATAGTAGATAATACGCACACCATATTCGGATACGAACTATTGTTCCGGGACGGTGAGAAGAACTGTTTTCCGGATATTGATCCCGATGAAGCAACCTCAAAATTATTAACCCAAAGTCACCTCACTACGGGTGTCGAGATGATA
Organism: Paraglaciecola sp. IT1134; assembly: GCF_058068185.1. Lineage (NCBI taxonomy): Bacteria > Pseudomonadati > Pseudomonadota > Gammaproteobacteria > Alteromonadales > Alteromonadaceae > Paraglaciecola > Paraglaciecola sp. IT1134. The sequence continues at coordinate 2,429,948 of NZ_CM176486.1, forward strand.
GCTAACGGTAAATTGGCTTTTATCAACTTCCATGAAGATACCTTGATACACTGTTTTCCAACGTCCCTTGACCCGAAAAAAGTGATCATCGAAATAGTAGAAACGGTCCAGTTAACTGAAAGGTTAGTGCAAGCATGTGCGCACATTAAACAGTTGGGTTATAAACTGGCACTGGACGATTATGACTTCACGTCTAAATGGGACGTATTGTTACCCTACGTGCATTTTATCAAAGTGGATATTAGCGAACACAGTGTGGACGTCATTCGCGCTATCATGCCAAAACTTAAAGCATCAGGGGTTAAGTTAATAGTAGAGCGTGTTGAAACCAAACAAGAATTCGACTGTTTTAATCAGATGGGTTTTGATTATTTCCAAGGTTACTTTTTCGCCAAGCCAGAAATCATAAAGAATAAAGTTATTTCTTCTTCAAAAATGGCCTTGCTGCAACTAATGGCGGCCAGTAGTAAAACCAGCTTCGATTTTGACGAAATCAACACTATCATCGAAAGAGACGTGGCGCTGTCATACAAATTATTGCGCTTTATTAATGGCCCCTCGGTAAACAAGCGTCATAAAATACTGTCGCTTCGCCATGCCTTAAATTACATGGGCGTGGTTGAAGTGAAAAAGTTTATTGCGCTGCTGGCCTTAGCCAATCTCGCTGAGGACAAACCCCATGAGCTGGCAAATATGTCACTGGTTAGGGCCAAATTCTGTGAGTTATTGTCTAACGCCAAAACCGACGCCGAAAACCCGCCTTGCGGATTTTTGGTGGGCTTGTTTTCATTGCTCGACACCTTGCTTGAGCAAACTATGCAAGACTTGACGGCAAAACTGCCGTTAAATGAAGAGTTGGTCGCCGCGTTGTGTGGTCAAGACAATTACTTAAACCATTATCTACAACTTGTGTGTGCGTTTGAACATGGTCGATGGGACGACATTGCCCAGGCATGCGCATATTTGCACGTTCAGCAAGACGTAGTCTTTAATATTTACCAGGAAGCTATTAGTTGGGGTGGCGGCATGATGCAGGAAATGGCAGTAGCCTAACCGGCATTAATACGGGGGTGATCTGTGTTACTCACAGTATCAAAAAAACGGCGGTTATTTACAATCTCAGGGCGCGGATCCTTGCGCCCCAATTAGATTTCCCCTGATTGCACTTAAGCGTGCTGTTTGCTGGTTTGCAAATGAGGGCCCGCAGCGACCAATGCCATGCCATTTTGGGTATCGGTAAACTTGGTGAAATTCTCAATAAACAATTCCGCCAAATTCTCGGCTTTTTCAGTCCACTGACTTTCATCACTGTACGTTTTGCGAGGGTCGAGTATTTTAGAGTCAACCGCCGGCATGGCGTTGGGGATCTGCAGGTTAAAAATTGGCAAGGTATAAGTTTGTGCTTCGTCCAGTGAGCCATCGAGTATGGCGTCGATGATGGCACGGGTGGCCTTGATAGAAATACGTTTGCCTGTGCCGTTCCAGCCGGTATTAACCAAATAGGCCTTGGCGCCAGATGCTTGCATACGGCTGCGTAATACTTTGGCATATTGGGTGGGGTGCAGGCTTAAAAAGGCCGCGCCAAAACAGCTGGAGAAGGTAGGCGTAGGTTCGGTAATCCCCCTTTCGGTACCTGCTAATTTGGCGGTAAAACCAGATAAAAAGTAATATTCGGCTTGTTCGGCGGTCAGTTTAGACACCGCAGGCAAAACCCCAAAGGCATCGGCGGTTAAAAAGATAACCTTATCGGCATGACCCGCCCGAGATATGGGTTTGACTATGTTATCAATATGGTGAATAGGGTAAGAAACCCGGGTATTTTCGGTTTTTGAGCCGTCGTCATAATCAATCTTACCTTGGGCATCAACGCTAACGTTTTCCAGCAGCGCATCTCGGCGAATGGCCTGGTGAATGTCCGGTTCGTTCTCTTGGCTTAAATTGATGGTTTTGGCATAACAGCCGCCTTCAAAATTAAATACGCCGTTGTCGTCCCAACCGTGTTCGTCATCACCTATCAATTGGCGATGGGGATCAGTAGACAAGGTGGTTTTGCCGGTGCCGGAAAGGCCAAAAAAGATCGCCACGTCGCCGTCTTTACCTACATTGGCACTGCAATGCATAGAAGCGATGTTTTTAAGGGGCAAAAGGTAGTTCATTATCGAGAACATGCCTTTTTTCATTTCGCCGCCGTACCAGGTGCCGCCAATCAACTGAATTTTTTCGCTCAGGTTAAAGGCCACAAAATTCTCTGAATTTAAGCCATGGGCCTGCCAATTGGGGTTGGTGGTTTTGGCACCGTTCATCACGACAAAATCTGGCTCATAGCTGGCGAGCTCTTCATCTGTGGGGCGCAGAAACATGTTTTTGACAAAATGGGCTTGCCAGGCAACTTCAGTTATAAAACGCACTTTGAGGCGGGTATCTGCATTGGCGCCGCAATAGGTGTCGACCACAAATAGGCGTTTGGCGGATAACTGCTCGGTAACCAGGGTTTTTAGCTCAGACCATACCGCCTGTGAAATGGGTTTATTATCGTTTTTACCCTGGTGAGACCACCATACTGTGTCTTTGCTTACGTCATCATGCACTATGTATTTGTCTTTTGGCGAGCGGCCGGTAAACTTACCTGTGTTAACACATACTGCACCTGATTCGGTTACCACGCCTTTTTCGTATCCCTCAAGGCTAGCGTTAGTCGTCTCTTCAAACAGAAGATCATAAGATGGATTATGCAGAATTTCGCTAACGTTAAGAATGCCGTAACTTGCTAATTCTTCTGCTAATGCTGATATATTCATGAATAGGTAATCCTTTGATTGATGATCGCACCGCCCCGATGCGGTTTCAGTTTATTTACCCTTAGTTAAACTGAAGAGTGCAGTAGTATTGTTTTTGACTAACGTCGTTTCTGATTATATTGGTTATTTGGCATATTTATTATCATTTTTTGAAAGTTATTTGGTAATAAAACGTAATAACTTACAACTTTTTGCCTGGCATCCGGATGTTCTGTATAGCGGGTAGGCAGGTCATTCTTGCTGAATGTGTTGCTGGGTGGCGGTTTGGGGCGGGTTTGCATTGGGTGGGCCATGCGGTATTACCCTGTCAGAGGTTTGATTTTATGTAACCGGTGCTGGTGAATTACGGGTTGTTTTGGTTTGTTTGTGGTTAACATAAGGGCAAGAGGTAATGAATAAACCCACAGTGGAGTATTTGGCGGACCTTGAACTGTTACTGGATAAACAACAGATTATCCAGGATATCAGCCGCCGCCGGGCATTTGGTACCGACGCCAGTTTTTACCAGTTAGTGCCGGCGCTGGTACTAAAGCTGCACGATCACCAGCAAGTGCAAGACGTATTGCAACTGAGTAATGAACACCAAGTAGCGGTAACCTTTCGGGCGGCTGGCACCAGTTTATCGGGCCAGGCGATCACCGATTCGGTGTTGATCCTGCTTAGTGAACATTGGCGAGGCCACCAAATTCTTGATAACGGCCATAAAATTCGCCTGCAACCCGGGGTGATAGGCAGTGACGCCAATCGTTACCTGGCCCCTTATGGCCGTAAAATTGGCCCAGATCCAGCTTCTATTAATACCTGCAAAATTGGTGGTATAGCGGCCAATAACGCCTCTGGCATGTGCTGTGGGATCAGTCACAATACCTTTTACACCTTGGCAGATATGAGCCTTATTCTGGCCGATGGCAGCCAGGTTGACAGCAGCGATGCACAAAGTGTTAAAGCGTTTCGCCAGCTGCACAGCGCCATGTTAACCGAGCTTGGCCAACTAGCTGAGCAAACCCGCAATAACAGCGAGCTTAGCCAACTTATCGAACATAAATACCGCCTGAAAAACACCTGTGGTTATGCCCTTAATGCTCTGACCGATTACAGCGATCCCCTGGATATTTTATTACATCTGATGGTGGGCTCGGAAGGTACCCTGGGTTTTATCGCCGATATTACCTATTGCACCATAGTAGAACACCCCCACAAAGCCAGTGGTTTGTATCTGTTTAGCAGTGCCGCCCAAGCCTGTGCAATGGTAAACGGTTTAAGCCTGGTGGCGGTGGATGCAGTGGAGTTGATGGATCAGCGCGCCCTTAACTCGGTGCATGGCCAGCCGGGCTTGCCTGATAGCTTTTGTGGCAACCCCGACAGTTATACCGCCTTGCTGATTGAAACCAGTGCCGAGGGTGCCTTGGGCCTGGCTGAACAAATGGAGATGATTGGCCAGCTAGTGGCCGGGCATAACCCGGTGGCGCAAATCGCCCTGAGCAACGACGTTGAGCTGTGCGCCCAATTATGGGCCATTCGTAAGGGTACCTTTCCGGCAGTGGGGGCGGTGCGCGAAACCGGCACTACGGTGATCATCGAAGATGTGTCGTTTCCCTTAGCCACACTGGCCACGGGGATCAGCCGTTTACATGCGTTATTCGATCGTTTTGCTTACACCGAAGCGATCATTTTTGGCCATGCCTTGGCAGGCAACCTGCATTTTGTATTTACTCAATCTTTTAATACCCCTGGCGAAATACAGCGTTATGCCGATTTTATGCAGGCCTTGACCCAATTGGTAGCCCTGGAATGCCAGGGCGCCCTTAAAGCTGAACATGGCACCGGGCGTAATATGGCACCTTTTGTGGAACTGGAATGGGGTACCCAGGCGTATCGGGTTATGCAGCAGCTCAAGGCCCTGATTGATCCTAAAGGCATTTTAAACCCCGGAGTGATTTTAAATGCCGACCAGCAGGCCCATCTTAAACACCTCAAACCCATGCCCCAGGCGAATGAACTGATCGACAAATGCACCGAATGTGGTTTTTGTGAGCCGGTTTGCCCCGCGAAAGACTTAAGTTTTTCGCCCCGCCAGCGCATAGTGATCTGGCGGCGAATACAGCAACTAAGTCAGCAAGACACCATCAGCGAGACAGAAAAACAAGAGTTGGCAAGTTTAGAAAAAGATTTTCAGTACCTGGGTATCGATACTTGTGCGGCCACAGGTTTGTGTGCGGTGCGTTGCCCGGTGGGGATCAATACCGGGGATTTGATCCGCCAGTTGCGCAGTGAAAAAATCACTAAGTTTGGCCGGGTGATGGGCCAATTCAGTGCCGGGCATTTTGCAGGGGTAAGCAAATCCATGGCCTTGGGCTTAGGTTTGTCGGCCTTTGCCAGCAAAACACTGGGCCCTGGGCGCACCGATAAAATCGGTGCCGCCCTGCATAAGGTAAGTGCCAAGCGACTGCCTTTATGGTTTAGCCAGTGGCCAGGTAAAGCCCCGGCTTTACATTTTAGCCCCCCAAACAAACACAAACCCCTTATCTATTTCCCCAGTTGCGCCAGTCGCACTATGGGAGCCAGCCCCCATGAGACCGATAAACGCAGCTTGTTTGAGGTGGCCACATCGGTGTTTGCCAAAGGCGGATATGATTTGATCCTACCCGATGAGGTGACCGAGTTATGTTGTGGCATGCCTTTTAGCAGTAAAGGCCTGCCACAGCTTGCCAAGCAAAAAAGCCAGCAACTGGCGGAACAGTTATTGGCCATCAGCCAGGGTGGGGCGATCCCTATTGTGTTTGATACCAGCCCCTGCCAGTTGCAAATGGCGAGTTTAGCTTTGACCTTGCCCATATTTGAAATCAGTGAGTTTATGGTTAAACACGTGCTACAGGATTTACACATTACCCCCCAGCTTGAGCCCGTGGCCCTGCACATTACCTGCAGCAGTCGCAAGATGGGTTTAGAACCTTATTTGCAGGCATTGGCCCACGCCTGCGCCCAAGAGGTGATCGAGCCTGAACACATTCAGTGCTGCGGCTTTGCGGGCGACAAGGGGCTGTTTGTGCCCGAACTCAACGCCAGCGCCCTGAGTACCCTTAAACAGCAAATCCCCCCTAATTGCCATGCCGGTTACAGCAATAGCCGTACCTGTGAAATCGGCCTAAGCCTTCACGCTGGTATTCCTTATCGTTCGTTATTATTTTTGCTCGACAAGGTGAGCCGTGCCAAAAAAATGGCCAAAGCAAAAGACGCCACCCCCAGTTAACCTGAAAAACTGCCCAAGTTGCCCGACAAAACGCGGCGAAATAAGCGTTATGTGACCCCAACCATAGGTTAGGGGCAAGATTTTTAGTGGTTTTTGTGGTAGATTAGCTGGGCAGGTGTAGGTGGTTAACGACAATGCTCTTGAGTATTGCTGCCAGTGAACTGGCTGAAGCAACCATACTCGTGTTGGCTACCAGGCGCTGATTACGTCGCATCGGGAACGGACCCGGGGTGTATTCACCGGAAGCGATCAAACGCCAAGCTTAATAAGTGCCCCAACATTCGTGTTTTTAGCCCAACTCAGCTATCGCGTGATATCAACACTGGGCTTGAGCAAACTGCTCAACTCACTTTAAAAAAAGCGTTGTTCAGCAATTTTTGTAAGCTTGGTGTATGCCACTTGAGTGACCGCAGGTAAATGCCACCTTATCGGCAAGTATTGTGTGTAAGGTATTAATAACTATAATAATTAACTGGAGGTAGAGATATGGAATTCGACAAAGAGTCGGCAAACAGCAAAGAATTGGAAATTAAAGTATCGTTAAGAACTTCACTTATCAGCATGGGATTAGAGCCCAGCGTTACCGAAGAATTCATAGCCAATACTTTGAACGCTTCTATTTCGGTTAAACCTCCCAGAAAGCAAATGTCAGAAGCCACATCCGAGGCAACATCTAAAGATGGTGAAAACACCAAGCAAAAACCCGGCAATATTAAACTCAGTATTACTGCCCTGATTGATCAGATAGTTAAAACCTCACCGGCTGGCCACATCATCAAGCCTGAGCCCTGGGTCGCCGTTTTTGCCTTTATCGAAGTGTTACGCCAAAGCTCTAATTTACAAAACGTTAAGATCACTGAAACTGACGCTATGGTCATTTGGAGCATGTGGTTTGTAAGAAATCGTCGCAGCAATACCATCAGCAGTGACGACCTGCTCACCAAGCTAAATACCCATATTACCAAATATGAACGCACGGCACTGACGCAAAGTGAATTAGATGCCAGCGTTAAAACCCTGGAAAAAATCAGTACCATCAAGCAATCAAAAAATGCACCAGAAAGTTGGTACCTGGTGGGCTGGGTTAAAAGAAGCTACGAGTAACCTTAAATAATTCCAAGTTAAAATGGCTGCCCGGTTTTATCGCCTTCGCAGCCATTTTTTTGCCCGTATTCCCATGACAACAAAACCTGTGCCCTAAAACGGCAAGTAAATATTGCTCCGTAGCCAACCAATTGCTATAAAAAACCACCAAGCAACGTAAATAAATTAGCGCTAGTTGGTACTGCATATGAAAACCTTATGTTTATTGATGGCACCTGGCCACAGCTGCTATTAATGGGCCTTGTGACAATTAGGGGCAATAAAATACAAAGCAAATTCTCTGAGGATGTCATTCTTTTATCCGATCTGAAAATCAATCCAGGTAATCTTGTGGGTCGCGCCAATGACACGTTTTAGCCTATTCTGATAACAAGCAAAGGGCGGCGGGCGGCAGTGTTGCAAGGACTGACTGATATACGTGAGGGCAACACGGTCACATTGAATGAGGCTGAAAAAAATACTCGGCGTTAGGTAAATGAAACGCGTAATCGCGCGCTTGGCACTAAATGACCTACTAGTTATTTAGGCATATTACCAAGGGTAGGGCGTTACCCAAATCAGCCAATAGTTTGTAAGTGTTATTCTCAAACGGGCGCAAAGGCTGATTGACCACCTGACTCGGGGAGGAAAATTCTTGAGTTCGATCAAGAGATAATTCGAAAAATTACTTATCCGTAGTTTCGCATTATTTACCCGCGCTATACTTTAAAATCAATTCGCTTCGGGTATGGCGTATTGCTGGGATTGAGCGAAGTCTGCTGTTACTACCTGGACAAAACATAATATGGCGTTAAACGTGGGCCCATAACGGCTGTCATTGTTTTTTCACAAGAAAAACCGCAAAATCAATACCAACCTACGCGTCAGTTAACGAAGTGTTAAGCAAACAAGGAAAGTCTAATGAAACTTTTAACACCGCTATTTATCTTTCTCCTATTTCCATTGTCTGCGACTGCCAATGACTCAATATCTCAAAGCGAGCTAAAACATAAATCAGAAGCATTCATTAGCGCTAAAAATGCAAGACAACAACCCGACACGACCATAGAAGATATAGACTACTTCATTTCATTTTTGTCCGATGATTTCATTGACGAACATATTAAGTTTAACGTTACGGTGACAAATAAAGCGGACCTTCGAAAAGGTATGATTGAGAAGATGAAAGATAAAATTTTCTTCAGTGAAATAATTATTGATCAGATTATGGTTGGGCGGAATGTGGTGTTCGTTAAATATACTGAACACGCAAAAGTTCAACCAAGTCACATCGATAGAGTTGTCGAATATACGAGTACTAACATTATGTCTTTGGAGTTTAACAGTGAAGGCTTCATCAATCACATACGCCGACACCATGGATAACTGTTTGCCTAACGAATAAGGGTAGGTCGCGCGCAGCCCTTGATTAAGGGGGGCTCAAACGTTGCTGTATACCACACTGCTCCTTAATTTACCTTCAACATTCAAGGGCATCAGAAGTACAGAGCATCATTCACTCTGCAACGTAGCGGCTTCGTACAACAAACCAATTAACAAGCGACTTTGCAGCCAAACAAAAACTCGCAAGCCTCGCGTGGCACATCGCTAAATTACCCGTTATTGTGAGCGTAACCTGTTAATACAGTCGGAGGTACAGTGAACGTTGAAATTCAATCCAAGTTTAATAACTACCCGCAACAGGCGAGAAATCAGCTGCTCAAAGTACGCGACTTAATATTGGCCATCGCAGCCGATAAGGGGGTGGGCAGCGTAACAGAATCGCTTAAGTGGGGTGAGGCCAGCTACCACATAAAAGGGGGTAGCCCAATTCGCATAGATTGGAAGCCCAAAGACCCCGATAACATCAAGGTCTACTTCCATTGCCAGAGCAAATTGCTCGAAACGTGCAAAGAACTTTACCCAGATGATGTTAAATACGAAGGCAACCGAGCCATTGTTGTACCGCTCAATAGCAAAATTGAAGAAGGGCCACTGCGCCATTGTATCGCTCTGGCTCTTAACTATCACAACGTAAAACACCTGCCGTTGCTCAGGGAATAGGCGGGTAAAAACAGGCAACAAAGTAACAAAAAATTAGCAGCATCAAACAATCTTAAAATGTACCGTGCAACCCCATTAGGTATCTACCAACGGGTACTTTCTGCTTCACCGTAAGTTTCAGGATTATGCAAGTTTTAAACTTATTGACTATAGTGGGAACAGCAGTGTTTGGCAGGGACTGCCAGTTAGATTGACCCTTTTCATATATCAACCATTACACAAGCTAAACACCGTTAAGTTACCTACGTCTGAAAATCGCTGTAACAAAGGGGGGGATATGTTATACCCCAAAAATTATAAAAAGCCTAATGCCCCCATAGCCATTGACCAGGGCTATAGTTTTTTTAAACGTTGTGAGCAACCAGCTCCAGTCTGAGGAAAAAATGTAGGATTGGCTTTACAAATGGCACCGGATCACTATTTTTTTTAATGCATAAAGTAGGTGCTTAGCGATGTTAATGATTAGCCCGGTAAACCTCTGCATTTCTGGTGTATTCACGTCGCTCATCATTACACCATACATCAGTTAGCATCAGGGCAATTTAAACGGGGTTAGTTGGTGCGCTAAAATTTTATTCAAAGGAGAGCTACATGGATGAAGATATAGATTTTTTTGAAGGTCAACGGCCATTAACTAAACTCGTTCTTGTTTATCATAACGGCAAGGCAAAATTAACGCTAACACCATGGGAAGAATGGCGACTAATCGAACCAACGCCATTTACATTACGTTGCGGCAATAAACGCGATCGAAAAATTACTCAGCGTATTGGTATTGAGCATTCTCAACACAGTTCGTTCGAATCTTCGATTGGAAGTACTCTAGGTATAAAAGGAATAGCCTCGATTGAATCATCATGGAAATCAACTATCGGTACAAACATTAAATTTGAAGTTGGTTCTGAAATTGAAGATACATTTTCTTTTGAGTCGCCAGCTTGTGGATACAAGCTGGTAAAGCTTTTTCAGAAAGTCAGAGTGATACATCTACAGTATGAGGATACTAGATTTTGGCATAAAAACGCGGTCGAAATTTCATTGGTACAATGGTTGAAATCGATTTATGACGCAACAATCACGGTACAATTTGATCCGAGTTGCAAGTGCGAGCACTCTTCAGATTTAGAAGAGAAGAAAGGTTCGCCGGTCAGGATCGTGGCAGGTCTTATCGCCAAATTAGCAATACTCAGAACTGACAACAACCAATTAGAGTTTCCTGAAAAGGCAGAATCTTTAAACGATTATTTCACCTGGGGGGGCAGGGAGGTACCCGGTCAAATACCCGCTGATATTTTGCCAGATTACCTGCGCTTTCTATCAGGAGTAGACGACGGCGAATTCCTGGATGTTAAAGCCTGGCAAGAGTCTGTTCAGTTTGTAACTACGCCAGAATTTAATCACCCTGCCGGGGAAGTAGAAATAGAGTTTGACCAATTATTCCAACAAGTTGCACACACCTCGGCGCTTATGCCAGCTAAATTTGAACGGGTTTCAAATGAAGGGTCTTCTGTAGATATTCGAGAGCACGTTAAGGTACAAGATGATAGTTGATCACTGTTTTAAAAAAAATTCAAAAACGCGGCTCAAATTTTCTAGCCGCTCTAACTTTCCAATAATATCGGCCGAAGTGCACGTGGTCAGCAGAAGTACTAAATGAAGATATCGCCAAATGAAAAATGTTCCTAAGAGTCATTTTTATAACGACGTAAGGGTAATTGAAATATGATCACTTCGTTCGCAAAAGCATGCTAACCCCCATAACCCCCATAACCCCCATAACCCCCATAAATCCCAAAAAAGCCATGACATGAAGCATTCCCGCTGATAAAAGGTGCACCGTTTGGCCGCCTCAGCCCAACCTTTTACGACAACAGGTCAATTAAACCGAACACTTAAAAACTAACCACAACATCATAAAACCCTATCAAATATAAATATTGTATGGATAACCACCGCTTAATTCGGTTTGATCCCATATTCATGTTGTTTACACTTATAAAATAAATGTAGCCAATCTGCGACCTTTTAGTTGATTCACAAACGGCTACGCAGTATGGTGGAAAAACGCGAAATATTTTGGGCGCTGGTTCTCGCAATTTAGAGATCCAAAGCAAAATATGCAGTTACGCAGGGTAGATTTAATGAGTAAGGCAAATATCGCAATTTACGATGAACAAGCCACAGGCTTTTTCAATCTGTACGAGAGCCTGGAATTTGAACGGGTGCACGCTGATTGGTTAGGGTTATTGCCCAGTGGCGGTTACGCCCTCGATATAGGTGCTGGCTCGGGCAGAGATGCAGCCAAACTTGCAGCAAAAGGTTTTACCATATTTGCCGTAGAGCCTGCCTCAGCGTTACTTGCGCTAGCGCAACGTACCCATACATCGGCTAATATAAGCTGGTTTAATGACGAGCTGCCTCTACTTAGCACGATTGCCCAATCCCAGACGTTTGATTTAATTTTACTCAGCGCCGTGTGGATGCACCTAACCCAAGAACAGCAAACTACCGCGTTACCTGCCTTAATCCCGCGCCTTAATCCCGAAGGCCTGTTAGTTATTACCTTACGTACGGGTTTATATAGCGATGGGCGAAGCAGTTATACCGTACATACACAGCAGCTTATTGAGCACGCTGAAACCCAAGGGCTAGTGTTGCTTAAATTAAGCACTAACCACGATAAGTTAAAACGCGAAAACATCACATGGCTATCCTTGGTTTTTAAACGTCCAAGCCTGGTTCCTGGGCCGCACCAATAATCCCCATTGGCTATTCTGGTAACATGCCGAGGGCGGTTATTCGGGGACTGACAGTTATTCGTGAGGGCAACACTGAATCTTTCACGTGCTCATATTTGATTTCGTCGAATAACACTTCTGTAGTTACGTATAGTTGAGTTATATTAACGGTAACGCGGAGGACTAGTACATTAGCTACCTTTTATTCTCATCTTCTGAAATGAAAAAATTACTAAAATTGACTGACTGTGAGTTGATGCATTTACGTACATCAGGTGAGCTGACATTTCAAAAAGTGGGTAGGGCCTTTAGGTATATTCTGCCTAGTAATTTTTCTTTTATGCAGCACCCATTAGGCAAACAGTTAACAGAATGGCATGTTGATAGTCACCTTCGAACGATAGACAACACGCCTTCCGCTGTTTCAAAGCGCTTTTTAGAAATGCTTGTGGCAGAAATACTAATACCGATTGAGTGCGAATTTAACGACATAAAAATCACCTACGGTTTTACCTCTACAGCATTGGCAAAGTACATTAAAAAGCATTCGCCTGAAGGCACTGCGTCTTCGCTCGATCAGCATACGTCCTGTGAGCAAAATCAACGGGGGGATCAAATTTGTGATAGAGGCGGTAGCGCTTGCGATTTTTTAGTTCCTGGACACTCAATGGCTAATGTGACCCGTTTCATCGTTAATAATTTGAACTTCGATCGACTATATTATTACGGTGAGGATCGCCCCATACACGTGAGTGTAAATGACGAACCTTGTCGCCATCTGCAAGTGATGCAGGAAAGCAAACTAGGAAGACGATTTCCAGGTAAAAAAGCGTTCGCTGATGCAGCCATATTACTGGCAAAGGAGCTTTAATTATGGACGCCGCACTTTTTTCTAGTTTAGTTAGCCAAATTCAAGTAGGCAAAAAACTACCCGACGCAATCTACATTCACGAAAGCGCTTTAAGTGATATTCCCCCGAAATTAGCCACTATTATCAGTGCCGTAGGCAAGGCCCTTAAAATTCCCACAGAGCACTGGAATATCGTAAAGTTATCTCGAAAAAATTTTTCGATGAGTTTGCTGCACTATCCAACCTTCTTTGAAGAATCATATCCAGCAATAAAGCAAAGCGTAACGGTCGATTTAGAAAAATTAAGTCACAAAGTAACTGACTATTCGAAATACGACAACCCGCCAATATTGCATCGAAAAGAAACAATGATCACCAGTGAACATCCTGCTTTTGATGACTTTAGTTTGATAACTCAAGAAGGCGAAAATGCTGGACTGTATGAAAACTCACGACATATTGGATTTAAAGCATCCTGGGAAGCGATCATAAACTCTCATGGATATGAACTTGTAGATGGTCGCCTTTTTAGAAATTCTGCACTAGCTACTAAAGCAGACCAACAACAAATAAGTCGCGATAAAACGGCAATCGTTCGATACGACTTTTCAGCGCCGATGAAAACCTTAGCCAAAAATGGTTACTTGGAAGGGCAATATTCGATTTTCGATTACGGGTGTGGCCGTGGCGATGATCTACGTGAATTAGAGGCGCATGGTCTCGACGCTTTGGGATGGGATCCTAACTTTTTACCCGATGCTAACAAGGTACTCTCAGACCTCGTTAACATAGGTTTCGTGGTCAACGTTATCGAAGATAGAAACGAGCGTATTGAAGCAGTGCAGGGCGCCTGGGCACTTACCGCAAAGCTATTGGTTGTATCAGCCATGCTAGCCAACGAAAGTTATCTAACGCAATTTACACCCTATAAAGATGGCATCATTACCAGCCGAAATACCTTTCAGAAGTATTTTACGCAAAGTGAATTGAAGTTATTTATCGAACTCAGTCTTGATGAGCAAGCTATTGCCGTTGCGCCAGGCATTTATTTTATATTTAAAGATAAAGATTTCGAACAAGAATACCTACAAAATCGACACCGACGTCAACACTCATGGGAGCATAAATCCAATCCCATCGACGTAAAAGAAGCCACAACAAAACTGCTATTCACGAAACATAGCGATTTGTTTGAGTCATTTTGGCAGGCTTGTTTGCTATTAGGGCGGTGCCCAGTCGCTGAGGAATTTAACCAGTCAGCTGAGCTTATTGAAGTGATGGGAACGATTAAAAAAGCATTTAGGCTGTGTAAAAGCTTTTATGACCAAAGTGATATGCTTATTGCACAGCAAATGCGACGGGAAGATTTATTGGTTTATTTCGCTGTAGGTTTATTTGGCAAGCGTAAACCTTACAAACATCAACCTGAGCAAACAAAGCGTGACATTAAAGCTTTTTTTGATACGCATACTGCAGCGCAAACCGAGGCAACTGACTTACTATTTCAAATAGCAGACATCGAAAAAATTGAGCAAGAATGTATCGCCGCAAACGACAAGCTACCAGCTAGCGTTCTAGACCGTGAATACGACAAGCCCCACGCGCTAACCTTGCACAAACAGTACCTAGATTTACTGTCACCACTACTACGAGTGTACGTGGGTTCAGCGCTGCAGCTTTACGGCGAATTAGAAGATATACAGCTGATTAGAATTCATATCACATCAGGTAAATTAACCCTGCTTGGCTACGAAGACTTCGAGACTGAAGCGCAGCCTCGATTAAAAGAAAGGGTAAAAATAAAAATGGCCGAACAAGATGTAGATTTCTTTGATTATTCAAGCGAATTTTCGATTTGTTCACTATTAAATAAAGATAAATACTAACTTTATTTAATCCGAAAGTAATTTTATAAAATACAAGTCATCTTCTAATAGTTCAGGGTCTTGATCTATTTCGAGTTTTATATAACTTAGCCCCCCGTTCGCGTAAGCTTCTATCTCTTTTTTTACAAGTTTAATTTGCTGAGAAATAAACTCTTCATCCTCAAATTCAATAGCACTCATGTCAAATTCCGATAGCGCAATCGCACATGTTAAAAGACTATTAGTTAGGGATAAAGGTTGCCAATTTTTCATTTCCCAAAAATCCTTTAACTTGTCATCTTCGGTTAATTCTATTCTTTGGTTTTTATATAATCCGATAAAAAATGCATAGGTATAAAGCTCGTAGGCATTTGAAAAACTTTTAGCTTTTATATACTTATCCGCCTCTGCTCCGCCACCAAATTGCGAAAGTTGATCAAAGAAATCTTGATGTTTCGGCAAATACCCTGGTCGTAGGTTCCCAAATTTGCTTTTAAGAATAATCATAAATATACCTCTTTAATATCTACACTGAGATCTGATCTATTGTTATTATCCCCTGAAGGAGTAAACGAACTAATTTGATATACTTTTCCAATCTTGAAATATTTAAGATATTTCTTTTTATCGTCATCTAGAAAATCGTAAGTAGTAACAATACTTTGAGAGAATCTCTCACTTAGAGTTTTATAAAAACCAAACGTATAGTTTTCTGCCATTTTAGATGTAGGGGCATCTGAAATAAGTGAGTAATTATCACTCCATTTTGCGCGAGCAGTGAGAATAGCCATTATTAAGGCCAACTTAACCAATATTATATTAGAATCATTTGGTGACTTTATTATAAAACCATCACTATCAACTATTTCAGGTATATAACTTCCATTAGACAATTTTCTAAATTTAATATTTCCTTTAATAGAGGAGTTTTTCGAAGTCATACTTTCAAATATTTCATTAGCAGAAGACTCCAACTCTGAAATTATACTTTTGAATACTTGCTGCTTTGTGGAGTTTACTATTTTTAATAGTTTTGAAAAAATGTTTTCAGCTGTTTCTATTTTAGCGTCAATTTCACCAGTCACGAGTTTATCGATTTTCTTCTGTATATCGGTTTTATTATTGTTTGCTTTTTCCAAGTTATTAAGTAACTCAGCTTTATTTTCCTCAAACCTATCTCGTTGCTTGCTGTGTGATTTATAAGAACCAACAATGTCTTCTGATTTGTCTTCTTCAATTAATATAGTAAATTGACTGTCTATCTCCCTAATTTTTTTTCCGGCATCAGCTAATTTGGTTCTTAAATCTTGTATTTTTTCCAACTCATCCAAAATAGAATTATCTATCTCTTGTATAGAAACTCCGTACCTAAGATTATTCTTGTAATAATCTTCAAGTTCTTCGGAAAAATCGTTGTTGAAAATATTTTTAGGCGTTTCTCTTTTAATTAAACTCAATATATGTTCGTAAGCTTCAGAGCCTTCTAAAGCATCTCTCCCACAAACAAAACAGGCTTGATCTTCGAGCATTTTCTCTACGTGAATAGGCTGTGGCACATTCATCGGGAGCTTTATCTGAACTAGTTTATCCGTGTTCTCTTTTATATTATGTTGAGCAACATAATTTTTATACTTCGATTCAAATCTCTTAAAAAATGGTTCGGCATTCTTTAAAATCCAATGTTTTTTGAATAAATTTTTGGAAAAATCATTATTTTTGTTTAGTAGCTCTTTTTCTAGTCTTTTATATTCACTGCTAAGATTCTTTTTTTCAGCCTTATACTTAGCTTTCGACTCAGCATCATCGACCTTACTGATTAACTCCTCGACTTTTATTTTCGCTTTTTCAATTTGTATATTACATGTCTCAATGTCTTGCTCATATTTATTTATTTTCTTTAAACAGAATTCCATTTCTGTGTTGAGTGCGTCACTTTTCTTTACATCAGAACTTAGTCTGTTTTTATGCTTCTGTAACTCATTTGTAGCTTTACTGCTACCATTAGTTGCTATAGAAATAAGCTCTTCGTAATCTGTTATATCAGATAAAAGGTTAACTACTTTTGTTAATGCGGTGCTATCAGATAGGTCCATCAAACTATCCACTTGTTCACCCTGAAACCACATATAAGGTTCAATATGTTTTGGTATTACTCTTTGGAGTATACCTGCATGCTTTTGTATTGGGACTAAAGTCCACTTAGCTTGCGTGAATTCGTATATCAGTATTGTCGAGTCGGAATTTGAATCCCAGTTTCGTTCTCCCAATTTTTTAGCCGAAAATATTCTTTCGAGTTTATATCTTGTGTCGTTCGAACTAGTGACGAACATAATCACTTCTGCGGAAATGCTCGACCCTATTTCACATACAGACTTAGCTTTATCAGAAATTATATTTTCTTTATATATTCTGGTATTGATCATCTGCCTTTGATCTGACAGAAATATTTGGTTGTGAATAATCCAATAAAAAGCGTCGTACAGCTTAGACTTACCTCCTCCATTGTCACCTATAATGAGGTTTAAACCTTCTGTGAAGTTTAAAGTATTACTTTCGTGACTTCCGGAATAACATTGGAAGTTTTTCATTGATATAGAATTTACTATCATGATGTTGCGAGCTCACTTGATATTAAAATATTAATTTTTTTCAATACTTGTTGATGGCTGTCATCCATACAATAACTAAATATCAATTTTTTCACCGATTCAGCCAGTAAACTTTCAGAGCTCGAAGTGAAGTTTATCGATTTTATGTCGATATTTTCATTTTCCATAAACTCCAAAAATTTTTCATTTTTCAAGAACTGATTGAACATATCATTTCTGTCTCTTGCCATTAGTGACCTCCTAATTCATTATGCATTGCATAGATATCCAAATCATAAAAATTCGCTATCTGCTCGAATACTTCCATTGCTTGATAATAATTTTTAGCAAGGGAAGCAAAATATATAACCCTGATCAATTCTTCTCTTATTAAGTTCTTTTCGATATTAAAGGTAGATGGATCTGAGTCCGTGCTAGGAATTACTACTAAATCGTAAATTTTCGCGTAATCTTTATCCTTATGCATTCTTAGAACTCTGCCTCTTCTTTGAATAAATTGACGTGGATTACCCGTACTTGAACAGAATATTGCTAGTTCTGTTCTAGGAACATCTACTCCCTCATCTAAACATTTCATAGAAAATAAAGAGTCGATATACCCATTTTCAAAATTACTCATTATTTCTTTTTTGTGCTTGGTTTCCCCAGTAAAAGCTAGCGCTCTTGTACTTGGCGAGACTTCATTTAGAATAGATAAATATTCACTCATGATGTTATTCCCTTCTTCATCATCTCCTTCAGGCACATATACAAATGAGAACTCTAATTTCTGCTGTTCTTGGATTTGCTTTAATAATATTGATTTAAAGGCATTTTTTTTATTTTCTGCTTTATGAATAATTCGTTTTCTAGCTAATAAAAGTTTTTCGACTATATCGTTTTTCTTCAACATTTTAGTTTTACTATCAAAAAATTTTGCTAATTTCTTACTAATATCCTTGTATCTACCTAATTCTTCATCCGTCAAATTAACGATTGTTGGGAAATATTCATAGTTACATAATATTTTTTCTTGAATAGCCTTTTCCATTGAAAATGAATATGTATAGGGTTCTTCAGATGAAAAGAATTTTTCAATTAGATCATTACCATCTTCATCAAATTTTCTTTTTGGTGTTGCAGATAAAGCTAGTCTCTTCGCTAAACCTAAATTTGGAAGTAGAGCTTTCATCTTATGACTTCCAATGTTGTGAGCCTCGTCAGCTATTAGAAAAGTTTCTTTAGGAAGATCTTTTATATATTTAAAAAATTTTTCAGAAGAGAAGGTCGCATAAGTACTGATAATAATAAATGAAACTTTAGAATTTAGCACGAGGTGCATTGTTAGTTTATTTAGATTTTCCCGCCATTTATGATCTGACGATACAAGAAAAATATTTGAAAAATTAAACAAAGATATTTCATCGTACCATTGTTCAAGGAGCGTTTTAGATGGGACCAGTATAATTGCTTGATATATACCTGACTGTTTATACTCTTCCAATAAACAGTTAAGGGCAGTAATTGTCTTCCCTGTACCTGTGGCCATTGCAAATATGCCCTGTTTATCATTTTTAATCCAGCTACTATGTGCTTCGGTTTGATAAGTTCTTGGGGACGAGTTATATGGAAATCTAGGTGAGGATTTTTCTTTTTCGATTATACTATCAAGCTGTTTTTTATATTTATCAATTAGTATGGAGTTAGTTTTTTTTAAGTTTTCGTCCAATAATTTAATTTCATCTTCAAGTAATTCTTTTATTGTTTTTTCTTTTCCTATTGATGAAACTGCGTCAGTTATCTGACTGCTATCTAAATATTTATACCTTAAGTTTTTTCTATCACAAATGCTCATTATATCCTGAGTTTTACTTTCCACCTTTCGTTGTTCGAATTGTTCCCCCCATGAGCGATAAATTGAAATATTTTCACCATTCTCTAAAAGTCCATTCGCTGTAAAGTTACAACTTCCGTCCATAAATATAGCATCGTCATCTCCGTCGATAAAAATCCCTTGTTTATAGTGCGCCATCTTATTTGGCAATAGCATTACAGGTATTATTTCGATTCTATCTTTACTTATTAGATACCTTAAACAATTAAAGAACTGCTCTGTTTCAGATGATAGAGCGGACTTTAACGCGTCCAGATTATTTATTATTTCTAAATTCTCAACATCTTGCGGTTCTGCAGTGCCTTCAACCAGTTGCTTATCTGAATTATACAAAAAATGGTTCGTAGCAATTTTTATTTTCCCACCACGGTATATGAATAGAGCGAAACCGTATGCAAGCACTTTTATTGCCGTAGAGCTAAAGTAGCCTAGTTTCAAGTAAACAGTTCTGGAGCGCGGGAATGTGTTCAAATAGAACTCTAAAGGTAAGTCATTTGAATCGGAACTATATTCAAAATTGTGAGGAAATTTAACGTCTTTAAAGCTCAAAATGCTGTTCCCTTTGCTATGCTCGATAATCTCGGGGGTATACTAATCCTAAGTGTATAAGACTGAGTTATCATCTTTTAATAATTTTATTAATAATTGTTCTTTGATTTTTCGTTATATTGTACTATGCGCTCTTTCTTTACCGTCTGCAATTGCATACTGATTTTTTTGATTTTTGTGAAGTTATGGCCTATTTGGTAAAAGACTGGGTAAAAATACAGTATTTATTAAGCGTACTCGCTTTCAAAGCGTAATAAATGGATATAACATGTACTTCTGGAGAGTTTCTCCAAAAGTTAATGGATAAAGTATGAAAGCAAAATTTTCAGGGCACGACACGTTTCCTTTAAGATACGGATGGTTATACAAATCTGTTAACCATCTGAAAAATAGAGGTAAATTTCAAACTTCGAACGAAGGACATACTCGCGCAGCCATTGTGGAGCTTGGTGTTGGCAAAAATATGATCAATGCAATCCGTTATTGGGCAGAGGCATGCTCTTTTGCAGTGCCTGTGACTGACAATGGTAGAACTGAACATCAAGTTTCTCATCTTGGGGAATATATGTTCGGTTGTGGTGAGCCTGAAACCGGAGCTGATCCTTTTTTGGAGAAAATTGGCTCCATTTGGCTTGTACATTTTATGTTGAATTTTAGCTATGACAGTTTAACTGCGTATCGTTATTTTTTTAACTACTCCAATATTCAGAGCTTCGAAAAGAAAAAGTTACTTGACGATTTTGTTGATGAATCTGGTTTTTTAACGGATTCAGAAGTTTCAAACATCTCGACGCTAAAGAAGGATCTTGACTGTTTTATCAATACATATAGTAAGAAGCGTAAATCGGTTACCGGTAAGAAGAATTTTACGATAAATGAAGATCACTTCAGCTCGCCGCTTTCAGAATTAAACTTGCTAAACGAGAACAGTAACTCCTTTTTTATCAGTGAGTTAACCGAAAGGGTAAGCTTGCCAGTCGAAATTTTTATATTTGCGTTGGTGAAATTTGTTGCTTATGAAACGGCTGATTCAAGAGTCGATACTATAGATTTTGACTCTCTTCTTTCTAAGCCTTGCTCTCCAGGCAGAATTTTTAGACTGTCTGAATCAGGTCTTGGGCATAAACTCGATCAGGCTCAAGAATATACACAGGGCAAAGTTGAATGGATAGACTCCCTTGGCTTGAGGCAGGTAAGAGTGAGTAACGAAATTTTAAGCAAGCCTGAATCTTTTATTTATCAATATTACGGAGATAGCCGTGACAGTTAATCCCACTATTTCCGTCAACCAAAGATACAAAACTTCTACTCGTATTGATGGCGCAGATAATTATATTTCATTTATCGATGATTTTGTTGTTCATGGTACAGCAATAAACACTCTTGAAACTCTCAGTAGAAGCTATTCAACTAGCTCTCAGCGAACTTATACGCTAACTGGACCCTATGGGTCGGGTAAATCCACACTTGCACTTTTTTTATCGTCATTACTTTCTAAGAATATTAGAGAACGAGATTACGCTTACCAGAAAATAAAGAACAACACTGAGTTATTGGAATTAGTACAAAGCTCGTTTGAAGTAAAACATGGTTGGCACGTTATAAAACACGTTTGTGACCTAAATTCGCCTGCCCAGTCCATTCTAAAAAGTATTTGTCAGCAGATAAATGATGATGTTGCCGTTGCAACATTGACGATGATGACAGATGCTCAATGCCTAAAGAAAATCAAAGAGATATTTGACCGTAAGATTTACAAGGCTGATGGTTTCGTCTTACTTTTAGATGAGCTTGGTAAAGCCCTTGATTTTCAGTCAAGAGCTGGGGCTGATCTATACTTCTTTCAAGAGTTAGCTGATATAGCTCAACAGGCGAAAAGCGAAATTATTGTTATTGGATTTTTGCACCAAGCATTTGTTGAATACGCCAAGAATAAAGATGCATTAACACAGAAAGATTGGGCCAAAGTACAAGGCCGCTATATTGATTTTGGGTTTAACCCTAGCATTGATGAATCGCTTATTTTAGTGGGTGATTCAATATTTAAAGACAGTGCCACAACCACGGCCCTTGAAAATAAATACCGAGAGTTGGCTAAAATCACCGCAAGCGCTTTTAAAGGTCAATCAGCAAATCAAAACGTTTTACTTAAAACATTACCCTTAGATCCGTTGGTGAGCCTGTTGCTAGGGCCTATTTCAAGAAGGCGTTTTTCTCAGAATGAACGAAGTCTGTTTGGTTTTCTTGCATCCAACGAAAAATACGGTTTCCGCGAGTTTCTGCTTAAAAATTATCAGGGCGAGCCAGATCAATTTTTAAGTTATACACCTGAGAACCTCTGGGATTACCTATTGCATAATTTGCATCATGTAATAGTCACATCTGCTGATGGAAAAGCGTGGCTTGAGGCATGTGACGCAATCCAAAGAGCTACGCAAAAAGGGGAACAGCTACACATAGCAGTAACTAAAATTGTAGCGTTACTGTCTATTTTTGGTTTTCAGCATCATTTACATGCTACGCGTACATTCATTATTGATTATATGCAACAGTACGGCTTAGATCCGGTAGCAGTATCGAAAGTCATTGCGGATCTGGAGCGTTGGACAATTGTTATTTTCAGAGCCAATCATAATGCGTTGTTTGTGTTTCAAGGCAGCGATATTGATATCAATGCGCTATTACTCGAAACGATTGAGTCAATAAGTAGCGGTGTCGATTGGACATCAGTTTGCAATATTAATACACCTGTATTAGCAACATCACTTTATCACCGTACCGGCACGATGCGCTGGGCAAATACACTTATTACAGAAAAACTAGCAAGTATTGATGATGACGTATTGAATGCGTCTCAGCTGTCAGGCAATGCATTTGCCACTTTTGTCGTTTTGGCTAAAAAGACAAAAAATCAAGAGTTAAAAGACTTTTCATGTAAGTCCAGTGCCGTGATATTAGGGGTACCAGAAGATGTAGAACATCTAAAAGTAACGGCGATTGAGTTACTGGCCTTAGAGCATATTAAAAAGTATGAGCGACAGATAAATCACGATCTGATTGCTAAAAGTGAGTTAGAAAGCCGAATTGACGATGCAAAACGCAATGTAAACGACTTTTTTCATGAATTACTCGACAACTCGACTTGGTCGTATTTAGGCTCTGAGCTTAAACATCAACCCCTTACGGTAATCGCGTCGAACATAGCCGACAAGATTTTTTGTGATTCACCTACAGTATTGAATGAACTTGTTAATCGTTCTAAACCATCAGGAAGTGCAAACGCAGCAATAAATAAATTGATGCATGCCATGTTGGGTAAGGCAAGCATTAGTGATCTTGGATTTGAAGTTGATAATTTTCCTCCAGAAAAAGGAATTTACTTGTCTTGTTTGAAGAGTAAAGGCTGGCATAAAAAAACTCCTGAAGGTTTTATGTTTCCCTCTGAATGGGATGCGGAAACCGAAGGTGCAGAACCTCAGATGCACAATATTTGGAAATGTGGGGTAGAGTTTATTAAAACTAGTACCTCACTTGTTACCATCGATGAATTGTATAGGTATTGGATGGCGCCGCCCTTTGGTTTAACTTCGGGATTGTGCAGGATATATGGCCTGGCGTTGCTTAAATCATTAGAAGGACAAGTAGCCTTTTACGATAAAGACTCGACAAATAATCTTATTTTTATTCCTGAATTGGATGAAGTATTCGTAAATAAGTTGCATAAACACCCTCACGAGGCCGGTGTTAGATATTTTGAAGTAACGGGTATCCAGACTGACCTGATTAATAAAATCGCTGAAGCAACAAACTCTGCAGTTGGTAACGACACAACTATATTAGCAATTGCGAAACACATCGTAAAAATTGTTCATCAATTACCTGCTTGGGTTAAAAAGACTTCTGGTGATAGCTTTATCGACGGAACTGACTTAGGTTTAACAGCAGAGGCTAGGGCATTTAGAAATGAAGTTTTGCGAGCAAATGACCCATATAGGTTAATTCTTGAAAGCCTGCCAACTATTTTTGATGTTGATGCAAAGGATTTGGATGGTAAAGATGTACTCTCAAAAAAGTTAAAATCAGCAATTCAGGATCTTTCATCACAACATGAAATGTTGACAAGCGGTTTCAAAAAAATAATAACGGATTTACTTGGTACTGAGTTCAATGAGGAGCTAAAAAAACGCTGCTTAGATGTTGCGAGTGCATCGCAACGCCCTATGGTTAAGGAGTTTGCATCTCGAGTCGCCAATTACATTGAGGGTACTTTAGCGTTTGAAATGGTTATAGCAACTGTGGTGGGGGCGCCTGAGCGTAATTGGACTGATCGTCATATTAGAAACGCACTTGATGAGATTCAAAACCTGTGTATTCAGTTTAGAAGAATAGAGTCATTCAGCCGTTTTTCACAAGCAGCATCATCAACACCCTTTGCATTGTTAACGGAAGACGCGGCGGGGCAGCATAAGGGATATGAAATATATTTGGCTAAAACTCTATTCAATGACTCTGAGGTAAAGAGCACCGTGTCGCAATTAGACAAATTATTGAGTGACGTTCCAATTGAGAAGCGGAGAGCTGCACTAAGTCAGCTGCTGATGGCTAATATGGATGAAATTCAGAAGGAAAATAATGCAAGTTAAAAAAATAAAACATGTATTAGGATTGTCCGGGGGTAAAGACAGCAGTGCTTTGGCGCTTTATGTGAAGGAGACGCGACCTGACTTAGATATAGAATACTTCTTTACAGATACTGGGTATGAATTGCCTGAAACGAATGAGTTTATTGACCAGTTAGAAGAAAAGCTAGGTTATATCCATAGGCTGAACGACAGATCTTTGAATAATATTGAAGGACGAGGTGAAGTTGAATTTAAAAGCTTACTGAAAAAACATCAAAATTATTTACCATCTCAACGCGATCGTTGGTGCACCGTACAAATGAAATTAAAACCATTTGAGCAGTGGGTAGATGGATTTATCGCCGAGGGTTTTTCAGTTAAAAATTATGTTGGTATCAGGGCGGATGAACCAGAACGCGTGGGTTTTATGACAATAGCAAAGCCCATAGAATCTATTATGCCTTTTCGCGAAGATGGAATTGTAAAAAGTGACATAGAGAATATTCTGCAGCGCAACGGCTTAGAGCTGCCTGCATATTATTCATGGCGCTCGCGTTCTGGTTGTTCATTTTGCTTCTTTCAAAAGAAGATTGAATGGGTAAGGCTTCAAGAAAAACACCCCGATTTGTTTGAACAAGCTAAGGCCTTTGAAAAAGGCGAAAACAATAATGTAACTGGTGAACGTTTTTACTGGATGGGTAAGGGAGAGCCGCTAGAAACTCTTGAAGATCCTGTCAAGAAGGCGTCAGTCATTGAAAATCACGAGAAAAAAGTTGAACGCTTTAGCAAAAAGCGCCGGCGTAATGCTCTTCTTGGTGATATTGGTGGGGCTTGTGAAATGGAAGACCTTGACGAAATTTATGATGATGTAGAGGGCGGTGGAGCCTGTGTTACTTGTTATAAATAAAAACCGTAAGGATCCTTAATGAGTTATAGATCATTTTCCTGGGATATACGCTCTGCAACCTGCGCTGTAAAGACAGTCGATCCAAGCTTGTTGAAAGAGGGAACTACAGGCATTCCTCATGACATTGCCCCTTTCTTCTTTGGTAAACAACTTGAAGAAGGGGAAGAAAAATCGCTCTCTTTCAGTGTCTTGGGGCAAAGCGCCAAATGCTTATGCACTCGGAGAAATAATAGGCACAGATTGTTTTTTAAAGAATTAAAAAATCAACTCAACGCTTATAAATTAGGAGAAGGAGACCTGCTTTTTTTCGATAAAAATCCAGAGCAGAGTGATTCGTTTATTGTTTCAGCGATATTAAATAACGCTAATCAACTTATTCATCCAGATTTTCCTACCAATAATATAATCGGCGAAAATCGAGCGACCTATACAACTTATCGCATAGGACATGAGTTTTTTAGTGAGCAAGTTAGAAGAAGATTTAACAATAGTTGTGCGGTGACAGGTGTCAGTGATTTATCTCCAAAAATTTTAATAGCAAGTCATATTAAGCCTTGGAAAGATGCTAATAGTGTCCAGAAAGTTGATAGGTTCAATGGACTACTACTAACACCAAATTTAGACAAATTATTCGATATAGGCCATTTATCTTTCAATCACAAAGGGGAAGCTCTTTTAAGCCCAAATATTGATAGTCGATTAGACAGGCTGTGGGCACTATCCTCATGTTGTCTAAAAACATTAGCGCGTGAGTCGAGTGAATATCTCGCGTACCATAGGGAACTTCATGGATTTAATTAAGGCCCATTGCTACCGAGATGATATATCTCTCTGTCTTAAAGTGCAGCTAAGCTGTTAACAAACTGATTTATTTCGCTTACCTCATTAAAATGCCCAAAGCTTAATCTAAGCGTTTTATCTGCCATCTCATTACTCAAACCTAATGAAGTCAAGACATGCGACGGTTCAATTTCTTTGGCAGAGCAGGCGGAACCTTGAGCTAAACAGAACTTAGATTCAGTTTCGCGTAAGAGTAGGCCTACATCTATGATGGGAAAGGTGATAGAAACAATGTTTGGTAAAGTTGAGTCAAATTTTCCATTAATAGAAAAATCTATTTTTGCATCATTTAATGCATTGATGAGGCGGTGTTTCAAATTGTCCTGTTTTAACTTTTTGAAGTGTTTTGGAAATTGCTGAATAGCAACGCCAAATGCTGCTATTAAAGGGGCTGCAACAGTTCCACCTCTTAATCCCTCTTCTTGCCCAGCACCGTGTATGACTGGTGTTAAAGCTTTTTTTCTAAGATCCCGAATGTACGCTGCACCGATACCCTTTGGGCCTCCGATTTTATGTGCTGAAAATGACATCAAATCAACATTCAAATCATCAACGTCAATGGGTAACTTTAAGAGGCTTTGCGCAGCGTCAACATGGAACAATATTCCCTTTTCGTAACAAAGTGCCCCTATTTCACTGATTGGATTAATGGTTCCTAGCTCATTATTGACATGCATAATTGAAACTAAGACAGTCTCAGGTCGAATAGCTTGTTCTATCGCATTTTTAGAAATTATGCCGTCTTTATTTGGATTAATATAAGTAACCTCGAAGCCAATTCCTTCGAGGTATGCACAGATAACTAATATACATTTGTGCTCAATAGCGCTGGTAACAATATGGCGTTTAGATTTGAACTCATGATTATCGAGCAGCAGGCTTTTAAAAGCTATATTGTTAGATTCTGTTGCGCCACTCGTGAATATCACTTCGCTACTATAGGCTCCTATCACGTCGGCCAATTTATTGCGTACGATATTGACTGCATCACTAGCCTCAGCGCCAGCCAAATGAATAGCTGTTGAATTGCCATACAAGTGTTCGAAGGAGTCTTTTAACGTATCGAGTACTTCTGGTAGGACCGGATACGAGGCGGCAGAGTCAAAGTAAATCAAACAAATATTCCCAATAACAAAATATAGCTACAGAATACCTAAACGGCTTGATATTGCACCATTTCAGTAGATTCCATTTTCACTAAGCATTTCATATTTATCTGAACATGTGTAGCTGAAACATGAAGATAGTCGTTACCGTTACAATTATTGCTCATGGGGTCGTACCTGCGCGGTTAGATCGAATCATGTCGACTGACAATTTGAAAAATAAGTATATGCGGGAGCAATATTTTCAAAGAAGTAACAATAGGCTCGCTTGTTTCTTTAGCGGCCGGGTAGGTCTCGGCAACTTTTCGGGTCGCCGCACTAAAGGCTTAACGCTCACCCGTGCACAAATATAGAAAGTGTATGGCGATGAATACCACGTGGATCAGTTCCAACGCGATATCCTCTGGCAGGTCGTGTTGAATGTAACCGTTCACCGGACAGGTATTGACATGTAAAAATATTTATTTTGCATGATCCCGATGATCCTATTGCGCGATCCCGCCCATGTGGCATGGTGTCAACATGACACGCAAAAAATCCCGTCCAGCCGCCCCTAAAGCCGACACGCTTGAACAAGCCAATGCGCTTATTCAGTCGTTATGGGATAGGCTCAATGACATTGAAGACAGGCTGAAACAATCCAGTCGCAACTCTTCTCGCCCGCCTTCTTCCGATGGCCCAGCGGCTGTAGATCGCCCGCGTAAAAGTAGCGGCAAACCGCGAGGCGCCCAGCCGGGGCATAAGGGCAGCAATCGCGCGCGAGTAGATGAGGTGGATGTGACACTGTCCTATTATCCTCCCGGCGAATGTGCATGCGGGGGGAAAGTGGTATCCAATGCCACGCCTTATTATCGTCATCAGGTGTTTGATATCCCTCAACAAGCCTACAACGTGACGGAGCACCAGCTTTATCAAGGTAGCTGTTGCCGCTGTGGGGAGGCTGTCCAGGCGACGTTGCCCGAAACCGTCAACAATGGTCAGATGGGGGCCAACATGTTGGCCTTTATCGCCATACAGGCCGGGCAGTTCCATCAGAGTATCAGCCAAATCCAGCAACAGTTGCAGCAGAACTTCGGGGTGTACTTTAGCCGAGGTGCCATATCTGAAGCCCACGGCAAGGTCAGCGCGATGCTCACGCCCGTTCATCAGCAGATCAAACAGCTAGTCCAGGATTCTACCGTTATCCACGCTGACGAAACCCGGCACAAGCGTGAGAATGAAAACCGCTGGATGTGGCTGGCCTGCACCGATGAATTATCCTGTTTTATGATCCACTACTCCCGGGCGCAACATGCCGCCAGGGCATTATTAGGCGACGTCACCGAAGCCGTGATCGTTACCGATCAATATGCGGGCTACCATTATCTCCCCCCATCTCAGCGGCAATTTTGCTGGGCCCATATTTTACGTAATGTGGGGGCAATAGCAGATAGTTGGGGGCCGAATAAACCCATAGGGCAGCGATTAGAAACCTTGATCCATCTTATCTTTCGTACCCGCCACCGATTTGAGCGAGGGGAGCTATCGCCTTATTTGTATCAAAAGCGTATGGGTAAACTACGCAAACGTTGGCAAGCCACCCTGGAACATGCCACCGAAGCTTGTGTTACCCCGCGGTATCGAAACCGCTGCGGATTATTGCTCAAACACGATGAAAGCTGTTGGACATTTCTGACGGATAAGGATATTCCTCTGACCAACAACGAGGCAGAGCGCTCCTTGCGCAGCTATGTACTGTGGCGCAAAGGCAGTTATGGCGTGTACTCACACCGGGGCGAGCAATTTCGGCAACGCATTCTCACCATTGTAGAAAGCTGCCGCAAGCTGGGGGCCAATCCTCTGGACTGGCTAAGGCAAATCGTCCACGCCGTGATCACTCGCTCGGAATATCCGGCACTCCCTGAACTAACGGCCTTAAGTCAATAGCTCCCCGGTGAACGGTTACGTGTTGAATGGCATACATAAGATAGTAAAGCGAGCCAATACCGCGTACACCAACAGTGCTCTTGTCGGTGTCGTTTTTTACTCCACCATCGGGACTGCTAACGCTAATCGAGTCACACGATTCGAATATGTCATGCACTTGCTAGAGCAACTGAGTCAACCTGAGCCTGATATCGAATCGGTACTGCCATGGAGTATTAAACTAGGCCAGGCGCTAATGGCCGGGTAGTTACGTTTCGCTGGGTTAACGGGTTGTTTTTTGTTAGTATATTTTTATCCAAATTGTTTGATGTAAGATGCTGAAAGACTCAACGAACCAAGGTCATAAAAGTACTGGAGAAACGGGCTCAGACGGTAAGTTTATCAACCAGTCATTGCCTTTTAAACCTGTCAATTACCTATCTCAGCCTGGTCTCGGTCGCAATGCCGTGTTGTTATGGCTAGTGATATGCGTGATCACCATCCCACTTGGTACGCTTACGCGTTTCCTGGATTGGACGGGTATCGATCTCAACGTATTTGGGTTTACGTTGCACCTGACAATCTATATTCCCACCTTAATCTGCATTCCTCTTGTACTCTGGTATGGTTATTTTTGGTCGGCTATTCTGGCTTATTTGTCGAGTTTTACGGTGGCGCTGGTCGGGGGTATGCCACTTTCTTGGGCATTGATTTTTGCGTTTTCTAATCCGCTAGGGTTGGTGATGTATTCGCTGTTTTATCGGGTGTCTCAGCTGCGTATAGACATGCGAGACTCAAACTCTATTGTTGGCTTTGTGTTGATCTCACTGTTGGCCTCACTGGCCGGCTCAACCGGCTCTTTTATTTGGACTTACACCAATCAAATTGGCATCAATCAGACCTTTGCAGTATGGCAAGGTTGGTGGTTGGGTGAGTGGCTTCATTCGCTGGTGTTTGTTTTACCGTTATTATATTTTTCAAGCCCTTATATGCAAGCATGGCTACAGCCGTTAAAAAATCAAGAAGCCGTTTTTGCTATAACGCGAAAAACTATCACTGTTGCGGCGACAGCCTTATTGGTTGTGCTCGTAGGGTACGTTGTGACTGCACGCATGTTCAGCGTCAAACAAGCTGAGGCGGCCAAACAGCTAATAAACCAAGCAAACATCTCTGAGCTTATTACCAATGCCGTTGATGGCATGTCATATCCTTTGTTTGTGCTAATCGTAGTGATGCTGGCGATGGCTTTTTTGGGCTATCAGGTTGTCATATATTTTAATCGTGTGTTGCTAGCGGCCAATCTCAAGTTGTCTGAGCAGAATGTTACCCTTGAATCACTGGCCAACGTTGATGGTTTAACCGGCCTGTTGAATCGCCGCAAAGTAATGGATTTTTTTGAACTGGAATTTGTGCGAGCGCAACGTACCCAAAAATGGTTATGTGTCATGATGCTAGACGTAGACAACTTTAAGTCTATTAACGATAGGTTCGGTCATTTGGTGGGCGACGCAGTACTGATTGATATTGCCCAGCAAGTGAAAGCCAACTTGCGGCCCTATGATTTAGCCGGGCGTTACGGCGGTGAAGAGTTCGTCTTAATATTGCCAGATACTACTTTGCCTAAAGCCGCCCAGATCGGTGAGCGTATTCGCCAGGCTATCAAAAATTCCATCATTGAAATAAATGGCCTGAAAATCACTGTGACGGTTAGTATAGGCATTTCCTCTTACCACCAAGCCGACACGCTCTCAACACAATCACTGACCCGGGCAGATGACGCACTATACAAAGCTAAGCGTGCAGGTCGTGATTGTGTGGTGTTCTAATCACAATTTTAGCCAAAAACGATCAGCAAACAGGCAATTAACCATTGGTAAGTACAAAATATATTAACCCATTCACCATTGTGGCCCAAGAGAATGAAAGGTCAGTTACCCCAAATCTCAGCATCGATGAACGCATGCAAATCATAACTTCAGCGATTGGGTATATTTGGACATTCGCGGGTCATACGAATGGGGCTAATGAAGCCTTAGCCCCATGTTTATTATGAATTGATGCTAGCCACCAAGTAGCATTTTGATGACAATTTTAAGCCATTCACCACCCAAAGTAGGGGTAACGCTATAAGCCCATACTCCATGAATAAAACGCTGGATTCATTGATAAAGAAAGCGACTCTTTGGGATACAGGTGTTAGACGAATATCACTGGTACGCACATGCGTTATTGAGCTGTACCGCAATGGGGCAAGCACTACTGATATAATGGTCATAACAGGCTTTAGTGAGGAATCTGTAAAACAAATTCTCACGATGGATTACATGCAACTAAGCCCAATATACGGCTGGTTTGAGCAACGTTCAAAACGTAAGCAAAAGCGGCTTGAGAGCTTCAAAAGAAGAAGATTCATGATATGACCAAGAAGTTTAAATTCATAAATAACCAATCAAAGAAGGAGTTTCTGGCACTCCCGGATGTTATTCAAAAGCGCTTTGCCAACGATTTGAACGCGATTTGTCAGGGTAAAGAACCGTTTTGTAAATTTAAGCATCTGAAAGAAAGTGTTGGCATTGGGGCGGTAGAACTAATAGAGAACGGCAGGCCAGCGTACCGAACTGTCTATGTAGCTAAATTTGCTGACACTGTATTCATTCTACATTCTTTCACCAAGACGACCAATGGCGTGGATAGAAAAGCAATCGATACTGCCAAAACGCGCTACAAGCTTATGCAGCTAGAGTTAAATACCTAATATATCAATACTTGTATAAATATCAGTATTGATATATGTTGTGTGTGAGTTAATCAAAGAGAGCGAATTATGGCATTAGAATACAGCAATATTTTTGACGCCATCACGGACGATGCGGCGGAAGCCTCAGAGCTACAGACTCGCTCTGACCTTATGATAGCCATTCGAGACATTGTGAGTGCTAAGGGATGGGATCAGAAGCAAGCGGCGGCGGCGATGGGTATTACCCAACCGAGAGTTAGTGATTTGGTGAATGGCCGGATAGAAAAGTTTTCCATAGACAAGCTTATTACTTGCCTGTACCGCATTGGATATCGGTTCAAGCCCCATTTTGAAAAAGGTGAATTATCTATGGATGTTCAAATGGTGGCGCGTTCTGATAACAGTGATGTAATGACTACAGTGGTAACTCAATAGGAAATATCAGTTTTGAAATTGATCACAGTAGAAGAGAAAAGTGAAGGATTCAGTGTTCTTGTAGATGGCAAGCATGTTTACGGGCCAGCAACAAAAGATGAAGCTGAGTCGTATAAAAACAAGCTTGATAAGAAAAATCGAAACCCAAAGCCACCTGGTGATGAAGACGGTTTCGAACCATAGGAAACAAGCATGAAAACAGAATTAAAAAATGACCCAGGCGGACAGTCCTCTTCAGCTACTAATGTTTGGATTACCCTAAAAGAGCCATGCACCGTAACCGTTCACCGGGCATGCCCATAAACAAATTGTTACTTGATTACCCTCATTGTTAAGGCACTGCATTAGGAGTATTTATACAGTCACCGGTGGGTGCAAAGCATGGTGAACAGTGAACAATCAAGTTCAATACCCGATAGGGCATTGTTTATTCGAGTTTATGTAGGTCTTTGGCAGGCAAGATAAGCGCGAAAAAGCGTTGTTTAATTGGCGTTACCCAGCAGGTTACGTTTGGCTAGAATGTGCCAACAAAAACTCACGGCAACTCTTCGTGACGGCGCACTAAAGGCTTAACGCTCACCCCGTGCACAAATATTGAAAGTGCAATGGTGATGAATACGACATGGATCAGCTCTAAGGCGATATCTTCTGGCAGGCCGTGTTGAATGGCATACATAAGATAGTAGAGTGAGCCAATACCCCGTACACCAAACCATGCACTCATGCTGCGTATTTTCATTGGCAAACCGGATCGCCACAAACCGATGTAAACACTCAGGGGCCTTGCCACCATAAAAACAAACGCGGCAAACCCGACGGCTCGCCAACTCCAGGAGTCGAAAAATAAGGTACCGCCCAATAATATAATCAAGGCAAGCTCGGATATACGCTCCAGATGTTCATTGAACACTAAAACGCCTTCGCTTAAATGTTTAATAGGGGCAGTGGTATCTGTGCTTACTTCGGCAAGTTGTAATTCTTTTTGCACGGCCTGATTTTTTTTGTGTAAAGCAAGTGACGTTTCGGTTTGCCTTAAGGCCACGGCTGCGGCAAATACCGCTAAAAACCCCCATGCAGTCACTAACAAACTTACGCCGTAAACGGTGGCAATCAGCCCAAGGCCCAAGAAATCATGTAAAACAGCGGTTTTTTGGCGATAACGCCTTACATGCCACATCAAATAACCTAATAACCAACCGAATATTACGCCGATACCCAGACCGGCAATGGTCGCCCACAGTACATCTACAAGAAACCATTGGGCCCCAAAATCACCCAGCTCATGTAGCCCTAACAGGCCCAAACCCAACATCACAAACGGGAACGCACTGCCGTCGTTTAGCCCGGCTTCACAGGTTAAGTTAAATCGCAGTTGATCCTCGTCACCATGGTGACGTACTTGCACATCTGTGGCTAATACCGGATCGGTTGGCGCAATGATGGCGCCTAATAGTATGGCGGCGCCCAGGGGCAGTTGTAATGCTAAATGGGCAAAGGCGGCTACCAGGGCGACAGTGATAAACATCGAAAAAGATGCCAGTTGAATAGGGCCTCGCCAGAGCTTAAAAGAAACCGGCACGGGCATTTTAACGCCTGCTGCAAAGAGCGAAATTAACACCGCACATTCCGTTAAAATTTCAAGCGATTCGGCTTCCTCTAGGGGATTAAAATGAAAAAACGCAAAGCCCATGGGGCCTACCAAAATCCCCACGGCGAGGTAAAACATAGATGAGGTGATGGGCAAGCGATTTATCACAACCGTCAGAAAGCCCATGCTCAGCATAAGGCCACCAATTAACATAAACCATGAGGCTATCGCCATAATTGTGTTCGTTATCCATTGATTAAGACCGTTCGCCGAACAGCCCATATTCGTTAACTTGCCGTGAGGTAACTAACCCCGTACTAGCAATGCAATATTATATATTAAGCATCGAGTGCTTTATTGCCAAGCTCGACGTGCTCATTTTACACTTCACATCAACTTCTCTGCGCTCATTGTGATGTGTTCGAAACGCCCAGCTATGCGCTTTATTGAGCGCAAATCATCCATCAAAGTGGTTTGAATGCATAGCGTTTTTTCGGTAATTCACCTTCAGATCGTTGGGGGTCAGCGATCGAGATCGATGGGGTCAGTGAGATCGATGGGGTCAGTGTATTTGATTTGTCTCAAATGAGCTCAAAACGTTAGCAATACACGCATGTTAACGCACTATGGTTCACTGTTGCTCAGGCAAGTTAGCAAGATCCCGGTTTTTCATTCAAAATAAACTCATCTCTGCTGCTCGGTAGCCATTAGTCACTAACTTCTCTTGCCATTGTTGCCACTTGCCAAGTCGTTCGGCCAGCTGGAATTACGTTCTCAGCTTTTGTGCATAAACCTGCATAAAAGCTGGCATCAAAGAATTGCTCGGTGAGCTGGGCGTTAGCCGTAAAGTTGAAGCTGATAATGTCTGTGATACTATAGTGATACATTTTTGCATCGTTAATTGAATTTCTCATGAAAGTAGAGTTAGTTACAACGCTTAAACGGCAAGCAACCAAGATATTGGCTGATCTTCATTCGTCAAAAGAGCCAGTGTTAATTACCGAACACGGACAACCGTCTGCTTATTTAGTAGATGTAGATGATTATGAATTCATGCAACAACGCATGCAGATACTCGAAGGTGTTGCTCGAGGCGAGCAAGCTATTAGAAATGGCGATACATTCTCTAATGACGTTGCAAAAGAGAAAATGGGCAAATGGTTGAAATAATATGGACAGCGCCTGCTCTTCGTGACTTGAACTATATAGCTGAATATATTGCGCTAAGCAATCTATCAGCGGCCAAAAAATTAACCCAGAAAGTGTTTGATAAAATCGCAAGGCTAGAGAGTCACCCTGCATCGGCAAAGATCCCACCTGAGTTAAAAAGCTTAAACTACAGAGAAGTTATTGCTAATCCATGTCGTATTTTTTATAAAATAGATAACAAGCAAATTTATATACTGCATGTCATGCGCCAAGAGCGTGAACTGAGAAAATTGCTTTTAGGTAATTAACCGTTCGATCGGATCGCGTTCGATCGGGTCGCGTTCGATCGAGTCGCGTCGATGAGGTCGAGCAACTGATTTTCATACTCAGTCGTGATGGCTTTTCATGGTAATTTATCAAAAAATATTAACCTTGGCAGATCCCGACTTTAGTTAGAAATATCGGCAAATTTTTAGGCTAGCCAAAGCAATGGGCTTGGCAAAACGTTAATTCGCCAGGTTTGACAATAATGGCAACAAGACCATATTCGGTTTATATTTGGTCTCATTGCTTTTGTTTACGTTACACTGTTGGAGATTATTATGAGTTTATTGACACACACCAAACCTATTAGTTACTTAAAAGCTAATGCAGCCAAGATTGCACAAGAGCTAAAAAAAGACGGTGAACATTATATAATCACGCAAAATGGCGAACCTGCAATGGTGGTGCAATCGGTGCGTGAGTACGAGGAAACACAAGAAACTCTGGCTATGTTAAAAATGCTGGCACAAAGTGAGAAAGCTATTACACAAAGAAAAACAGTGTCAGCGGATGAAGCGTTTGACATGTTGCGGCAACGCCGTGGATTAAAATGAGTTTTGATATACGTTTCTCTCAGCCTGCTCGCGATGACTTGTTACAGATCCATGATTATTATCTTGCTAAGGTGAGTGATAGCTTTGCCGCTGGGTTAATCGACAAATTACAGTTTGCCGTTAATTTGCTGCACGATAACCCACAAAGAGGCTATTTCCCTTATGAGCTACATGGCACCCAAGATTTGTCTTATCGCCAACATATTGTTGAGCCTTTTCGGATAATCTATCAAATAAAAGCACCCTTTATTTTTATTCATGGGGTGTTAGATAGCCGTCGCAACGTGCGAACTATTTTGCAGCGAAGATGGTTAAACCAATAGAACCAAAACGTTCAGGCTAGGTGATTTATCCACTTTAATCATCCCTTATAAAGAACGTAACGCGTTGATTTTTATCGGCTTCGGTAATATCGATGTTAAGGGTGAGACTTTTTTGTCGTAGACGCCAATTAGCAAGCCACCTATATAAATCAAGATTTTCAACACAAGGATAAAGTATTAATGATGATTGTATTTTGGCTTTTATTAGCCGTGCTTGTAGGTGTGTATGCTTCATCTAAGGGGCGTTCAGGGTTTGGCTATTTTTTGCTAGCGGTGCTGTTGTCGCCACTAATCGGCTTTATTATCGTGCTAGTTTTATCGCCCATAACGAAAAATACCGAAGCAAAAGCGATTAGTTCTGGTGAGATGAAAAAATGCCCGAATTGTGCCGAACTTGTAAAAGCTGAGGCTAAGCTGTGCAAGCACTGTGGCTCTGATTTGGCATAGTGTTATATTAAGCCAATTATGTGTGTTCAACAGGTTGAACTAGGGCGCGCAATAACGTGCGGCCCATATCATTAAAAACTAGGGAGGGTTTGGCAAATGAAAAAACTAGCATGGTTAATTTATGTGGGTTTGGTTTTATTGCAATGGGCAAGTGTTGCTCAGGCGCGTTCATCGCAAGGTTTACAAGACGCGTATCAAAACCATAAAAGTGACATTCAGGTACAGGGCAGTGGCACTGTTGTGAGGATTTTAAAGGATGATAATCAAGGCTCGCGTCATCAAAAGTTTATTCTTAAATTGGCATCGGGTCTAACGGTTTTAATCGCGCATAATATTGATCTTGCCCCGAGAATTAGCTCAATTTCAGAGGGTGACACTGTGCAATTTTATGGCGAGTACGAATGGAACACTAAAGGTGGGGTTATACATTGGACCCACCGGGATCCCAACAATCATCATGTGCACGGCTGGTTAAAGCACAAAGGCAAGTTGTACCAATAGCGTTATAACAAGCTGCGCCGCAAAGCTGGCAAATTGACATGCCATGCAGGTTAATTTGGCTGAAGCCGAAGAATTAAAGCTTAT
Source organism: Paraglaciecola sp. IT1134 (assembly GCF_058068185.1). Classification (NCBI taxonomy): domain Bacteria; kingdom Pseudomonadati; phylum Pseudomonadota; class Gammaproteobacteria; order Alteromonadales; family Alteromonadaceae; genus Paraglaciecola; species Paraglaciecola sp. IT1134. Next base: position 2,467,149 of record NZ_CM176486.1, read on the forward strand.
AATAGATACTCGGTAATCCCCCGAATAGCTGGGGCCAATTTGTTTAATAAATCGGCAGTTTGATGTTGTGCCAGGTAAAAGGGTAATTGAGTGATTTCAAAAAAAATACGTGAACTGTTTGTCTCATTAATGGAGGCCAACAGCAACAACAGCACTGCGAATGTTAGCTTTGATCCTGAAACTGAGAAGTACACCGGGTTGTTTAACGAGGCACTGATCAACAAGTTCATTAATGAAGGGGCTTTTGAGCTTGTGGCTAGTGCTGATGGTATTACAAGTATTATCATGAACCATCGAGAAGACTTTTTAAGTGGCTTTGCCTCGGGTGTCAATGAGGCTCGATTAGGGCGGGATCAATACTACGCTGATTACAACGCCAACCCGTTTGCTTTTTCAATCGGCTATGAGCACTATTTGTACATGAATAAAAAACCCAAGCGGCTCGAAGATTATGTTTGTCACGGCTTTACGCATAATGACAGCGATTGATTTGGAGTGGCTCACATTGAATTTCCACTTTTTCTCAGTAGGTTCAAGCCATGCCTGAAGGGCAGGGCAGAGCGTTTTGCAGATTTGTTTTAAATGCTGTTTTTGTTTCCTGATAACACACAGTCGCCCATCTTCACCCAGTTTTGATATGGTTTTAATGATTGAATTTAGCCATGCCTGAACCACCGCCACTAGTCGTTGATTGGGGGGCATAGCGCAATCTATGGTTTATGGTTTTTTTATACAAAGGATGAAGGCTATTATAGCTGTTCAGCGCAATTTGCAGGTTTGCCTAACCTTAATAATGAGCAAGGCCATCTAAAATCAGGTGCTATTTTTCATCACCCTGGTCCAACAATCAGTTCAAATACCCTAAACCCAGCAAAATTAACGCCTGTTGAATAGAAGTGGTATAGCGTTTATCCTTATAATATTCAAAGAGTAACTCAACATAAACAAGGAACCAATGAATGGAAGAGATTCTTGGAACAGACATAAATGCTTCGGAATTATTAGACCAAGCCATATCGCTGGTTATGATTTACGCACCCAAGCTGGTGCTGGCTATTATTACATTGGTGGTTGGTCTGTGGCTGATCAATCGCTTTGTCAGCGTTATAGACAAAAGACTCGGCAAAAAAGACCCAACCTTGAACAAGTTCTTGTGTGGGTTGATCAGCGCCGTTATGAAAGTCATGCTGCTGATTTCAGTTGCCTCAATGATCGGTATTGCAACGACTTCGTTTATTGCGGTGATCGGTGCTGCTGGCCTCGCGATAGGTCTCGCGTTGCAGGGCAGCCTGGCCAATTTTGCCGGGGGGGTGTTGATCCTGATCTTCAAACCCTTCAAAGTGGGCGATACCATTGAAGCTCAGGGTTTTTTGGGTGCTGTCGCCGAGATCCAGATACTCTACACCGTGGTGAATACCTTTGATAACCGTCGTATCGTTATTCCAAACGGTAGCCTGTCAAATGCCACTTTGGTCAACGTTAGTATTTACGACAAGCGCCGCTGCGACATGACCTTCGGGATCCACTATGACGACGACATCGACACGGCTAAGGCCATTCTTCAACGCCTGTTTGAAGAGGACGAACGTTCACTGACGGATCCAGCGCCAAGGATCTGTGTTGGCAGCCTGGGCGATAACTCAGTCAACCTGATGTTTCGCCCCTGGGTTGCCACCGATAACTTGTGGCCCTACTACTGGGACATGCAAGAAAAGGTCAAAAAGGCTTTTGATAAAGAAGGCATTACCTTTCCCTATCCCCAACGGGACGTGCATGTTTATAAGTCTGAGTGATTGGTATTTTATGAACACAGTCTGTTATTCGCAGTCTGCACAGGCTCAACTACGTTGACATTTAGTGGCGGTGGGGTGGCGAATGCTGCCATACCGCAAGCCATTGAAGCCGGCAGTTTTACTCAGGCTGCGGCTGCCGCTTACTTAAAGTGCAGCCTTTTCAAACTTTAACATCCGTTACGGTCCCAAAGGGAATGCCCTGCGGATTTTGCGCTACGTTTTCGTTATTTGAAAGGAGGCGGCCATTTCTGCATAGCGACGCCTTGTTCAAAAAACGCTGGACGCATTCTAAGTGAGCATTTATTTATACCGATTGGTATAAGACCTAATTGTAAATTCCTATTCCAACAATTGACTCTTTACTATTACCTTGTTGTGCAACGTTTTATGCACCGGGCACTTGTCTGCAATTTCTAAAAAACGTGTTTTTTGTTGCTCATCTAAATCACCCACATAACTGATATTGCGCACAATAGCTTCAATACCCTGGCTGTTCATTTCACAATTTTCACAATCTTGTTGGTAATCACGTGTATGGGTGAGTTCTACCTTGATATGTTCCACGGGCAGTTGCTTTCGCTGGGCATACATTCGCAGAGTCATGGCTGTGCACGCGCCTAAACCAGCAAGCAGATGCTCATAAGGATCGGGTCCTGCATTTTGACCGCCCACTTTTACAGGCTCATCGGCCAACCAATAGTGGCTATTAGTGCTCACATGTTGCGTAAACTTGTGGTCTTTTTCTTCTACCATAACATGGCCTTGACTCACGTTTGCGTGGTAACTCTTAACTTCAGTTAGTACGTAACGAGTGGCCCAGGCCGCGATCACTTCTGCAACATATTCCGAGTCACGCTTATTGCTCAGTAAATGGTCTGCATCTTCTAAACTAACAAAACTTTTCGGATGCATTGCTGCACGATAGAGCTTTTCTGCCTCAGCTATTTTCACTGTCGCATCCACAGGCGAGTGCATCACCAATAGTGCCTTTCTAAGTTTACGGATATGGCTGGTATTATAACTCTTGATATCCTCTAAAAACTGCTTTTGGATCGTAAATTTTCGGCCCCCTAAACTCACCTCTGCTCGACCTTGTTGCTCTATTTCATCGATATGCATAGAAAAGTTCTGGGCTACATGGGCAGCGTCAAATGGGGCACCAATAGTGATCACGGCGGTCGATTCGGGCACATGTTTGGCAACACCAAGTACCGCGGCACCGCCTAAACTGTGCCCAATTAGCATTTTTGGCGCTTGATAGTTGGCCCGCAAAAAATCAGCCGCAGCGACCAGGTCTTGAATATTAGAAGAGAAATTGCTGTTCGCAAAGTCACCGTCACTGTTGCCCAAACCCGTGAAATCAAAACGCAATACAGCGACCCCTTTTGCCATTAATGCACGGCTGATCCGTGATGCCGCAGCCACGTCTTTTCCACAAGTAAAACAATGTGCGAACAATGCGTAGAATTTGATGTGGGTTTCTGGTGTCTCTAACAATCCACTTAACTGATTTTTTCCACTGATGAACTCTACTTTTTGTCGCATAAATACACCTTTGAATAATGGTTATTGTGAGTTACCTGACCGCGCGCCGCCCGTTATTATTTCTTTTTTAGCAGAACAGGCTTCATAGGAGCTACCGAGCCCCCTTTTGATTAAATGGTAGTCGTGGTTGATGTTACATCTCAAAATAATCTGCGCCCCTATACCCCAACCAATACTAACGTAAACTAGCAGCGTATCTTTTGAAGTCAAACTATAAACATAAAGCCGATTTAGTCCTTGGCTTGGGCCAGATACAGCGCCTTATCAGCTTGCCTAATTATAAAAATGAACAGGATAAAAATTAACACAACACCCAAGCTCATCGACTAAAACAGTAATCATGCATGGTTTGCTGGTTTTTTGCTCATTCACCTAAGGTTGTACACATAATATCTTTGCCGTTTTAATAGGTTAGTTTAAGGTAGGCTAATTATTTCAAACATGTTGTTGTGTTAATTGGGCTAGGGGCAACGCCGCTATAGCTTACCGGTACGCAATATCACACTTTTGTTGTGGTTGTTGGGCCCAAGGGGCTTTCTCTTGGGGCTAACAGATATCGCCATAATAAAAATAGCCATTAATAATTAGGTTTACTATGTTATCCGTACTCGTTTTTTGTACAGCATTGATTGTGCTGGCGACTTTGCTGCCTTTGTCCCGCCATCCCCATTGGTTTGTAAGGGGTATGGATTTTCCGCGTTTTCAAATTGCCTTTTTAGCCGCTGTGTTGTTGATTGCGGATTTGCTGGTGCTCGATACCCAAGAGGCCATTACCTGGGTACTGGTTGGCGCCATGGCCCTGTGTTTGGCTTGGCAGTTGTGGTGGGTATTGCCTTTTACATTTTTATGGCCTAAGGAAGTTAAAACCGCCAAGTATGAGAGCCCAGAGGTGCAACTTGGTATCCTTACCTCTAATGTACTTACTAGCAACCATAACGCCGAAGCGTTGATCGCTCTGGTGAGAAAACATAAGCCCGATGTGCTGGTCACCCTTGAATCAGACCAGTGGTGGGAAGATAAACTCAACGTGTTGCATGACGACATGCCTTACAGTGTTAAATGCCCGCTGGATAATTTGTATGGTATGCATCTTTATTCAAAAGTGCCGTTAGAGGAGCAAGAAATCTGTTACTTGGTCGAGGACGATGTGCCATCAATACACGCCTTGTTGGTATTAAAAACAGGGGATAAAATTCGTGTGCATTTTGTGCACCCAGCACCACCTAGCCCCACTGAAAATGAAGAGTCAACACAGCGAGATGCAGAGTTGGTGATTGTGGCCCGAAGTGTGGCCGAAAGTAAGCAACCTGTTATTGTAACCGGTGATCTGAATGACGTGGCTTGGTCTGCCACTACTCGTCTTTTTCGTAAAATCAGTGGCTTGTTAGATCCGCGTGTAGGGCGGGGTATGTTTAACACCTTTCACGTGGATTACCCGTTTCTGCGTTGGCCTTTGGATCATCTGTTTCATAGTCGACATTTTACCTTACGCTCCATTCAACGTTTACCGTCAATAGGTTCTGATCACTTCCCCCTGTTTACAGTACTTGAGTTTACGCCGGCCCAAGGTGCCGACCAACAAGGGCTAAACCCCGAAGGCGATGATAAAGATTGGTCAAAAGAGATAACTAACGATCAGCATGTGAGTAAAAACGATGTGCCAAAACCTGGTGAGTCAAATTTAGCCTGATCGTTAATTAGTGACGTTAAACTTTTGGGGTAATTATACCCTTTATCCTTGAAACTGCCTGTTTGTCGGCAGCGCTCATCCGGCAATGTTGGCAATGTTGGCAACCGCGTTGCGCCAACCGCGTTGCGGTAAACGCGTTGCACTTATCTGACTAAGCTCATTGGGACTCATTCGTTTGCCGCCGCCATGCAATTCCAATGATTTTGGGTATAAGCCGCCAATCCGTCTCTAGGGAGAGCTTGATCATCAAGGCCTTACAACTGCTTGACCATGAAGTATTTACAGCCTGTTTTTGGATAACCTTCTTGAACCCACTGAACCGTGTAGCCATGCTTTTCATAAAAAGGCTTAGCTTGAAAGTTTAGCGTATCCAATAAGCACTTTGTACAGCCACGAGATTTACCCGCTTCTTCTACTTTTTGTAAAATTTTGCTACCTACATCTTGACCACGCAACGCTTCAGCAACCCATAGCGTATCTAATAACAACCAATCACCAAACGAACGCGCTGCCGCACCCGCAACAACTTCACCTGAATCGTTTTTAATTTGAATTGCTAACGGGAGCCTTTCTTTTACTTCCCAATTAGCCCAATTGAAGTCAATTATTTTTTGGCCAAGGTAATCAATTAGCTCTTGTGCTGGATCTTCTATTACTTCGATATTCATTAAAACTCCATACTTGCCTGTAGTGCTAACGCCGCCAGTACGGGTCGGAAAACGAGAGCAAAATCAAAGGGGTCAGAGTCTGACGAATCCCCACGAAATATGATTAGAAAACAATAAGATAATTGAAAGTTAAATGGAACATTCATGGTGTTTGGTGATCAGATCTATCGCCAAACAAAAATAACCACGGGATTACACCATGAATGTAAAACAAATCTTATCAAAATGTTTAACTCATATCACTCCAACAATGCACAAAGTTCGTCGATTAAGTTTGTTTGCCGCCATTGAAAGAATCAAAGGGGTCAGAGTAATTGATCTTATAGAGTAGTGTGACTACTCTTAGTGTTTTCATCTGCTTGGTCGTTTTTTGATGGCTCGTTTACCTCGGCTAAATGTTCCCGGCGTCCCTCAGCATGTAGTACAAAGGGGGAATAATCGACTTCACTGTTTTTTTGAAGAGCAAGATTATTGGGTTTATCTCGATAAATTAAAGGTGTACGCCAAAAAGTATCAAGTAGAGGTGCATGCCTTTGTGTTAATGACCAATCATGTGCATTTACTGATGACACCTTCAACAGAGAAGGGCGTTAGCCAATTAATGCAATCGCTCGGTCGATATTATGTCAGGTATATCAATGTTACTTACGGGCGAACAGGTACATTGTGGGAAGGTCGATTTAAATCCACCTTGGTCGACAGTGAACAGTATTTTTTGTTGGTCAGCCGTTATATAGAGCTAAACCCATTGAGAGCGAATATGGTGACTCATCCAGCCGAATACCCCTGGTCAAGTTATCATGGCAATGCACTAGACAAGGAAATTGAATTGCTGACACCACATCCTTGTTATTTATCATTAGGGAACACGCCAATAAATCGCAAAAAAACCTATCAAACGTTCTTTGAGCAGGAAATTCCGGAGTTATCGCTACAGGAAATCCGAGATGCAACGAATAAGGCGTGGGTGCTGGGGGATAACCGCTTTAAAGAGCAAATTGAAGCAAAAACGGGCCGACGGGTATCACCCTTGACGCGAGGCGGGGACAGAAAATCCAAGGCATACAAAGATCAAAAGTGAATATCATAATATCATCGACACTGACCCTGAGGGATCCCCACGAAATTCAATAACACGCTTGTGGCTCCGCGATTAATGAATTTAACTGAGCTATTGCGGCTTCCCAATGTTTTTTTAATAAAACAAGTTGCTTATCTTTATATGCCCGTAATCCAATAAATTGATTTGATAATACGTTGCGGTTTTTAATCGAATTGGCCTGGTAACGATAGTGATATTCTGCCGACTTCACTGCTAAACCCAGTAAAATTAGTAAGTATTGTGAAACCAATGCAATTAGCAATAACACTTGTAATCGAGGGGAACGCCGAGAGCCACTATTATTCATTTTCAGCCCTGTTTTTAGATCGCGAAAGCTTTCTTCTATTTGCATTCTTGTCGCATAAATTTTGACTGCTTTTTTTGATAAGTTCTTCGTTTTATTCAAAGAGGTGGCTAATAGCCAGGGCTCCTTTTCTCGCTCAGCACACGCTCTGGATTTTTTACTTCTTCTGGCGCGCTCACCTGTGGCGGTTTTATCTTTTCGCCCTTTAGATTTACGCCAGACGATGATCATTCTCGACTTAAAAGCAATTTTCTCTCCTTGTTGATATATCCCTAAATCTTTCGGCCGTAAAGTGCCCAATTGATAAAGTGATTTCACTGGAGCCCACTCGTCATCTTGCAGCTTTTTGCAATGTGTTTTATTTCGTACTCGTCCAACGAAGTCCCAGCCCAGTGATTCAACAAGTTTAAACCAGGGGATCCGAAAGCCAGCGTCGGTGACAATAATAGGGTGGCAGTCCTCGGGTAACATAGCCTTTAGCTGTTGCATAAATAGAAGATGAGTTTTAGGTTTTTCTTTCATATCTAATGGATGGATTTCTTCGTAAAGCGTTAATGAACGCCCTTGCGTGGCCAGTGAGGCTCGAATAATAAAGTGTTGCTTACGATCATCCATATCTGACCAATCAACATGTATAATCGGTCGTTTAGTGGTATGGATAAGTTGAGCACACATTCGATGATAAACCGATGATATTTCTTGTTGTAAATGAACATTACTACACAAACGGTCAACTCGTTTTATACGATGTTTTTCAAGCGCCTTATTATCAATATTTCGACCAAGTCCGGTAACGGATAACGTGCCGCCATTAAGGGTGCTTTCAATGGCGGCAAACAAACTTAATCGACGAACTTTGTGCATTGTTGGAGTGATATGAGTTAAACATTTTGATAAGATTTGTTTTACATTCATGGTGTAATCCCGTGGTTATTTTTGTTTGGCGATAGATCTGATCACCAAACACCATGAATGTTCCATTTAACTTTCAATTATCTTATTGTTTTCTAATCATATTTCGTGGGGATTCGTCAGACACTGACCCCATTGATCTCAACGAATAAGGCGTGGGTGCTGGGGGATAACCGCTTTAAAGAGCAAATTGAAGCAAAAACGGGCCGACGGGTATCACCCTTGACGCGAGGCGGGGACAGAAAATCCAAGGCATACAAAGATCAAAAGTGAATATCATAATATCATCGACACTGACCCCATTGATCCTCAGACACTGACCCCATTGATCGACCCCATTGATCCCTGACCCATTGATTGGGGGTTTTTAAAAGCGTTTGGCCCAGGAGACATTTAAAAAATCTATTCCGGGGTTTCTTGAATTGAGTCCGCCATTGGAGTAGTGCATATATCGAATTGAAACGGACTGCTGAAGCTTGTCACCCAAGTCCATGGTTAGGCCTAAGCGATCTTCAAACTGGTAGTGAGATCCAATATCTTTGCCAGCAAACTGTGTATTATTTACCAGTGATATACCAATGCCAAATTCCCATCTTAACGGGTACTTATTTGCAATAGTCGCAAACTGAGAGGTGATTACCGGTGATAGGGCAAGGGCAAGATTGGTTTGGTGTTGATTGTCAGCCCCGTATTCCCAAAAGTTGGCGCTAAGTTCCCAGTAAAGACCAACTTCACCCAACCACGGGATTTGGGTAACTTTAATGGTATAGGGGCGATACGCCAATCTAACGCCACTTAAATTCCCTTCACCATTTAAGTAGTCAACGGCTATTGTTTGATGCTCGCTGGGTGGTAATTGCCATGCGCCTGCAATGCCCGGCAGCATCAGTAGAATAAAGCCTAAAGCCGAGATGATCTTTTGTTTGTTATATAACCAAAACATAATTAAACCTAAAATAAATTAATATATTGGTATATGTGAGGGTGGTTTTATAAAAATCCTGGCAATAAATAAGCAAAAAATCGCATAGATATTTCTATTTATTAGAACTTTTTTTGGGTGGCTTCATTTGCATCAAAAAGCGCAAGGTTTCTTTGATTAACTTTTTTCAAAATTACCGTCGCTTAGGGGGTAGTCCTCGTCTACACTGCGCCTTCTGATAAAAGCAGGATCAGCAGGGTGGTGTGTTTACCCGGTTGTTGTTGTCAGCCTTGTAACAGACCGCTCAGGTAACATCGTTATCAGCGCTGTCTGCGTCATTTTAAACACCTTAAAGAAGTAGGTTAGGTTTGCGTTTGGATCACCCCCCCTCAGTCTCGATAGACAACTCGGCAAATAAGTCGAATAACAACTCGAAAAATACACTCACAAAAACTGTCAACGATGCCATTAGCCATAGTTGGTTTGGCCGCTGGTTTGAAGGTTTGCAGGGCAGTGTATTGCTTAGCGAACAGGGTTTTAGTTTGCCCCAGGGGTATTCCTTTACTGATTTGGCCGATAGCCAGGCGTTACACTGGCAGCAATTAGATGCACCACCGGAATTTCAGTGGCATTGGCTGGGTGGGGTAATGCACTTTAGAGTCAGCGGTAAAGCCTATCACTTACCTTACTTGTGTTACTTCGCTGGCGGGCGGTTTCGCCAGCAGGTTCAGGGTTTATGGGCCAAGCAAAACCAACAGGCTCTGTTGCAGCTGATCTACAAGGTGGAACACGCCCTGCAAATTCAGTATTTACGCGCATCCCGCTGGGTGGCGATTCAAGGGCGGATAGCACGGGAATTCAAGCGTTGGTTCCCCTGGTGTGAAAGTGTGGCGCTTAACGGGGATCTGCAAGCTGCATTGGCAAAACTTCGCAGTATGCATGGCTGGAATAGTGTGCATGTCGAGCGTATTCGTGAAAGCTATATTCAAGGGCAGCTTAATACGTATGCTGATTTTTTTGAGCAGGTTGAATCGAACCCGCTCACCGAAAAACAGCGCCGGGCGTGCGTGATAGACGATAACAACAACCTGTTGTTGGCGGGGGCGGGCACCGGTAAAACCAGCGTGATGGTCGGTCGTGCCGGGTATTTGCTGGCTAGTGGTCAGGCTAAGCCTGAGGATATTTTATTGCTGGCCTATGGTAAAAAAGCCGCCGATGAAATGGACAAACGTATTAAACACAAGCTCGGCCTGGATGATATTAAAGCCAGTACTTTTCATAGCCTGGGTTTAAAAATTATCGCCGAGGTTGAAGGGGCAAAACCCAGCTTGTCACCTTGGGTAAACGATGAAAAAGCCAAGGGTAAATGGGTGCAAGATACCTTAGAGGCCCTGATTGAAGAGCCCCGTTACCGGGGGCAATTATTCGAGTACTTCAGCCACTATTATTATGTACAAAAAAGCCCCTTTTCCTTTCAAACCCAGGGGGAATATTTTGCCTATTTAACCGATAACGATATTCGCAGCTTAAAAGGGGAGCGGGTAAAGAGTTTTGGCGAGTTATATATTGCCAACTGGTTGTTTAGCAATGGTATTGAGTATCGGTATGAGGCCAGTTACGAACATGATGTCAGCAGTGTAGATTTTCGCCAATATCAACCGGATTTTTACTTGGTAGACTATGGGGTTTATATCGAATATTACGGCACCGACGAAGCAGGCAATACCGCGCCTTATATCGATAAAGATGCTTACCAGGCAGCGATGACCTGGAAGCGCCAGTTACATCAAGAGCGCGGTACAGCCTGTATTGAACTGTTTTATTTTCAGCATAAAAAAGGGGTTTTGATCCCGGAACTTGAGCGTTTACTGCAGGGGTTTGATGTGGTGTATTCCCCCTTACCCGATGAGGCCATACTCGCCACCTTGCATGAGTTAAACAGGATAACTGAGCTGGCTACGCTTTTTAGCCAGCTAATTGGCCTGTATAAAGCCGCTTGCCTTGATGAGCAGGGCCTTGAGCAAATGTTTGCCAACACCGCTGATGTTAACCAGACCCGCGTGGCCTTTGCCTTACTCAGCCCGGTGTACGAACAATACCAACAACAGCTGGCCATGCGCGGTGAGATTGATTTTGAAGATATGATCACCAAAGCGCTGGGATACGTGCAACAGGGGCAGTTTGTCTGCCCCTGGCGGTATATTATGGTGGATGAATTTCAGGATATTTCAGAGCCCAGGGCCCGTTTAGTGCGAGCCTTGCGGGATCACGCAGGGCAGGGTGCAAATAACCCCGCATCGCTTTTTTGTGTGGGGGATGATTGGCAGGCAATTTATCGTTTTAATGGCGCAGATGTGAGTCTAACCACCCACTTTGAGGGCTATTTTGGGCCCACAGCCAAAAGCGTTTTAGATCTCACCTTTCGGTTTAATAACCGTTTAGGGGAGGTGGCCACCCAGTTTGTTAGCCAAAACCCTGGGCAGCTGACAAAAGCGATCCGCTCTTTGGTACAGGTTGAGCCACCAGCGGTATCGATTTTACGCAGAGGTGCGCAGCAAAGCGCCACTGAGCAAGAGCCAACTGCCGATGCGCTCAACCAGGCATTGACGGCCATTACCCAGCGGGTTAAAGCCGCCGCTATTGTGGGAGATATTAGCTGTCAAGCCCGCCCTGAGCCCTTAACAGTATTTGTGTTGGCCCGCTTTGGCTTTCAGTTGCCGGCGCAATCTGTTTTACGGGCGCTAAACGCTACTTATACAAATTTGCAGATTGAATGCCTGACATTTCACGGGGCCAAGGGTAAAGAAGCTGATTATGTGGTGATCATGGGCATGACCCGCGGGAAACATGGCTTTCCTTCGAGCAAAATGACCCCGCCCCTGCTGGATGCCTTGTTACCTAAAGCTGAAGTGTACCCCTTTGCTGAAGAGCGCCGTTTATTTTATGTGGCCCTAACCCGGGCCAAACACCGGGCCTATATATTGGCCGATATGACTAACGTCAGCCCCTTTGTGGTGGAGCTTATCAACCAGCCCTATGGGGTAGAGGTAGATGAATTTGAAACCTCATTGGTGCAGCGGGTATTTGAAGATATTAACTGTGCACGCTGCGAAACGGGCAGCCTTAATTTCAGAAGTGGTAAATATGGGGCCTTTTATTCTTGTTCGCACTTTCCGCTGTGTGAACATACCGAAGCGGGCTGTGAGCGTTGCCATAACCCTATGACACGCAAACGAGTAGTCGGTTTTAAAGTATGCCTAGATGAGACCTGTGGCCATGCAGCACCGCTTTGCCGTGTGTGTGGCGGCGATATGCTCTTAAGGCAAAGCGCCCGCGGGCCGTTTTGGGGCTGCCGGAATTATCGAGGTAAAGACCAACCGGGCTGTAACCATACCCTAAACCAAGAGGAACTATCTATACCCGCCTGAAACCAGTTTAGAGGTACGTAAGTCCCAATATTCGAAGCCAATAAAAATGGGGCGCAAGGGCCCCATTGGTTTTGATAACTGAGTTACCTCAGTTGTTGTTTGTTTACGGTGCTTGCTCAGTCACTGTCAGGGTTGGGTTTGCCACGTCGCTGGCGTCTAACTCAAATACCAGATCGGTACTATTTGGTAGATTGATATGTAAGTTATCGCCTGATCCCGGGTACAGGGTAACCGCTGTGCCAAGCTGTACATCGGTATTGGCACCCAGATTGGGGCCGCCGCTGCCGCCCCAATCCTGGTCGGCAATTTTGAAGTAATAATCGCCGGCCCCAATGTTAAATATCCCTCGGTATATGCCGTTACCTTCGTAACTTAGAGGTGAACTGGTACCCCAGCCGTTCATATCGCCTCGTAATAAAGGCACATGGTTGCCATAGGGCGGGGGAATGGCATTGGGATCATCAGGTATAATAGTTAAGGTGGGGTTGGCGCTGTTGGCGGCGTGGAGCACAAATTTGTAGTTGCCATCAGCAATTAAGCTCACGCTTAAATTATTGGCTCCGTTGGTCAGGGTTGCGGGGGAGCCCACTGGCATGGTGAAATCTCCGCCTAGGTTGACCGCCGCAAAATCCTGATCGGCAATTTTAAACTGATAATCGCCTTGTAACAGTGCGGCATCTACTACGTAGCTATCGTTACCCTGGTAGTTAAAGGGTAATGATGTGCCCCAACTGTTAAAGTCACCACGCAAATAGATAATTTGCTCGCCATAAGGAGGCAGAGCCGATAACCCGTAACCTTGTGCACCATTTTGTGGTTTAACAAATACTGCAGTGGTTAGTGCGGGTACCGTAAAGGTACCGCTACTAAACGTGGCGGTTTGTACTCTGGTATCAACCGATTCTTGTTGGCTTTGATGCAACACAAAACCACTGGCGTTACTTACGGCCACAGTCTGGGCCGTGGCACTGCCATTAATCAGCACGACTACAGCGTCATTGGCGCTGTCTAAATCCGCCAGGCCAATGCCATCATCAATACTCATCACAATCAGGCCCTGGATTTGCTGGCTGCCGGTGTTGTTGAATTTAATGCGCTGGGCAATATCTTCTGCGCTATTTAAGCGGAACAACTTGCTGGTGCTGCGAATGTGTAAAAATTCTTTAAACAGTGTGGCAGAAAGTTGAACGTCAGTGGCGGTAAAATCCGTATTTGGGTTAGCGCTAATAGCACTTATGCTGTCCCACTTGTTTTGGTTATCCTGGGCTAGGGGTAAGCCAATATTCCAGTTGTTGGTAGCTTGGGTAAAGTCAACACGGTTATACCAGTCGCCCGCATCATAGGTATTTCTGTCCATGGATTTGGAGCGGATCAAGTCTGCGCCCATTTGTAAAAACGGAATGCCCTGACTTAAAAGCGGTATAGATAGGGCTACATTTTGAATACGTACCCGGTCTTGTACTCCTAAGTCTGCCGGCAACGCGTATTGCAGTTTGTCCCACAAGGTTTCATTGTCATGTTTGGATATATAGTTAATGGTATCGGCAGGATCATCGCTGTAACCCGCTGGCTGGCCATTCCATTGGTAATCGTAGGTTGATATATAGGCATCGCTGGCTGCCACAAACTGATAGCTACTTACATTGCCCACCATACCAACGCGGATCACGTCTTGCTCGCTAATGCTGCCGCCGGTAAACATGGCGCCGTCGCGCACGGCATCACGCTGACGATCAGAATAGGTGCCAATTTCGCTGCCCGCCATATTCAGTTGTGAAGCTTGCTCAAACCGGCGGTTATTCGCCACCTCGCCAAAATTCCAGCCTTCACCGTAAAAGTAGGTGTCGGAGTCCACCGCGCGCACGGCTTCCCGAGCATTCATAATGGCCTGTTTGGGGATATGCCCCATCAGGTCAAAACGGAAGCCGTCAAAGCCAAAATGCTGGGCAAAACTGACCAATGAATCATTCATCAATTTGGCCATCATTTTGTGTTCGGTGGCGGTGTTTTCACAACAGGTGGAGTTTTCAATTTGACCACTGGTTTCGTTTAAGCGGTGGTAATAGCCGGGCACAACTTTGTCCAGTACCGAGTTATCGTACACGCCCGAGGATGCAGCGTGGTTATACACTACATCGAGCACTACCCGCAGCCCTATTTCGTGTAAAGATTGGTTCATGGCGCGCATTTCCAAAATACGGCTGGCGCCATCTGCATCGGTTGCATAACTGCCTTCAGGTGCGGCGAAATGCTGGGGATCATAACCCCAGTTAAACCCGTCCATAGCGCGCATGGAACCCACCAATGCTTGTGCATCTGTGGTGGATGGGTCGTAACTTTCCAGCACTTGCAACAATGTTGACTGGTTATTTTCCACTGCACATACCGGGGCTGTGTTATTGAGCTGGCATAGCCTGGCGACAGTATCGGTAACATCTACTCGCTGGCTGTTATCTTCCTGGATTGAGGCAATGTCGTTGGCCGGCAATACATGGAAGTGAGTTAAACCCACTGCCTGCAAACTCTGTAAATGTTGCATGGGCAGGGAGTTGAGCTCAGTAAAGGCCAGGTATTTACCACGATGGGCGACACTGGTGCTTTGATCCAGAATACTGAAATCACGAATATGGCCTTCGTAGATCACCGCATCTTCGGGGTCGGTGATGGTTGGCACAGTATGGTCGTCCCAGTTAGCGGGTTTTAGGTCGGCATCAAGCAGGTTAACAAATTGGCTGTAACGGCCGTTGGTCGCCAGGCTGACCGAATAGGGATCCGTAGTAGCCAATTGTTCAATTTGCTCAGTAAGCGGGTGATATACAGTCACATCGTAACGATAAAACTGGCGATCAAGCGTGGTTTTGGCGCCGCTGTAAGTCCAAACACCGCTTGTCGCGTTTAAGCTCATGGCATGGCTGGCCAGAGGTTGTTTATTACTGTTAAATACACTGATATTCACCGCTGTGGCAGTGGGTGCCCAAAGGGCGGCTGTAATGGTGTCGGTGCTGTAGGTTACGCCTAACTGGGCTTCGTCGGCATCGTTAGCGGCGCTGGTATATAGGTTATCTAACAGCCGAGGCAGTTGTACCCGCGTGGCCTCGACCAGTTCGCCTTGGGCGTTCAGTGCCACTGCAAGGAGTTGCTGTTTGGCCCATTGTTTGGCCTGGCCTGTGGTGAGATCCATGGTAAACCCGCTAAAAGCGCTAAGTTGTGGGTCTTGCTCATACACAGCCGGGTCGGCGGCGGTCATGGTTAACGGCGTAAAACTTGCGTTGGCTAAGGCTTCGTCATTGACACTGGATAAACCGGCATCGGCAGAAGTGTATAACCGATATTCGGCGGCATTACCTGAAGTCGCCCACAGTAAAGTATTGGGGGTCATCCAATGTGCTTTTGCGCCGTCAATGGTAAAGGGGCGAGAGACAAGGGGTTCATACCAAAGCTCTGGGTAGCCGTCAAAGGTAAAGGCTTGCTGGCCATTGGCGGGTTCAAAACGACTATTATTATTGCCCAGCGCTTTGTTATCACCGTTATGCACGATAAAGTTGTAACAGGTTGAGCCTGGGGCAATGGTCAAAATATAATACGCGCCGTACAATGCGTGCACGCCATCAACCGGATAGGGATCGCCCCAGTTACCAAAATGGACATCGCTACTGGTAGGCTCAGCATAGTTACCACAGCCTTCACCATTCCATAAATGCAAGCCCCAGCCCTGGTAGTTATCGTCTTCTCGTTTGTAGAATAAAGCGATTTGATTTTCAGCTAGCTGCAACCCTGTATCAGGCAAAGTATCGGCCTGCAAACGCATTTGCATGGATATCCGTCCGCGCTTTAAGCTCTGCTTAACGGTGAACTTGTGCGACGTGCCAGCGGCAACTTTGTTTGTGGCCAAGGTAATAAAAGGTATATCGTTATCACTACCATCACTGTTCATAATTTGATGGCTGCTGGCATCAAACATCACCCGCATGGGCGCGTCAATAGTGTTGCCCGCATTGGTGAGGGTGACAATAGTACTGAATTGGCGATTGACCCGGTCAAAAACCGGCCGTGAGGAATAGCTAAACTCGGTATTGTCAACATCTTGCCAGGCCGCATTGGCGATAGGCGCCAATAGCAACATGACAAGTATATTTATACAGGTAAATAATTTCATATTAGATAGTCCGTTTGGGTTGTTTGCGCCGCGAAAACAGGGCCGCAGCACCCAGCAGTAACAACGCTGCCATAGGGGGGGTGGGCACATCTGTGGTTACAGCCCTAAGTGCCACATTGTCGATTAACAAAGTCGATGAAAACGAATCTGGGTTAAATCCGCCTTCTAAAGTGAAATCCAAAAACCAGCCTGGTTGATTGTTAAAGCTGCTATCGAGCATCACCGAGAAGCTGCCAGCGCCGTAAGCACTGATGGGATCAATTAAAAACCCGGGGTTGGCATCAGCGCCGGTCATATTTCCCAGGTCGTCGGTAAAATTCACGAAGAACCAATCGGCGGTGTCGGTGCCATCGTCAAAGCCGGCAAAATCCCAGTCAAAACTTAGCCATAAGTGCGTATTGGCAGCGGCACTTAAATCAAGCTCGGTAGACAGGGTATTGGCAAAAAACGCGCTGGCTCCGCTGCTAACATCAATATTGATCTGGGCCTGACAGTTGCCGCCACTATTAATGATATTAAAATCAGCGCTGGGGTCGGGGGTACTCTCCCCATCGATATATCTGTCCCAGGCGCTAAAGTCACAACTTTGAAAATCTCCGTTTGTGACCAATGAAGCCTGGGCGCTAAAAGCGATCAGTAAACATACTAATGTTATTAGTTTTGGTGTGGTTTTCACAGTAACAGCCTTTGTTGTTTGACGGTAAATACACCTGTGCAACACATCGTTGACAAGTTGTTTACATGAAACTTTAATTGAAAAAAAATTTATCGACCATTGAATTTGACCGAAAAGGGCATGAATACGTATGCAGCTAAAACGTCAAAATCTTCTAACAGGCAGTCGCTTTTGTGACTCACATAGCGAATGAACTGGGGATTTCGGCTATTCAATTGTGCATAAGGGACGGGGTGTTTTGATTAATTATTTTAGCGCAAATTTACCTGCTTGAATATCAACGCTCTAAAGCAATCAGCTGGTTTTAGATTTAAGTGATCCTGCAAGTTTGTCACTGGTACCCAACCTGCAATAAGACCCACATTTAACTATTAGATGTTAAAAAAGGGCAATATTATGTTTGGGCTGTTCTAGGGGGCATCACCTAAAAAGCGTCGTAAGCAATAGTCAGGATTTTCTCATTCCAGGTCTGCTGTATAGAGCAGGTATAGTGTGTGTTCTTCTCTACTCAATTTAGTCTGTCTACGGCTTCCCATCCTCCCGGATCACCAGCAGGGTGAAATCGTCTTGCAGGCTTACTGTAGAACGTGCCGCCGCCTTTCGTATGGACTCGATCATCGTCTCGGGATGGCTCGATTCGAGGGCTTTATCCCATATTTGGTCCCAGCCCGCGAACTTCCATACCCCGTCGGTCATGGCCAGTATCGTCCAAGGCGGTGCCAGGGAGAACTTGAAACCAAATGCCAAGGCCCGACCTGATCCGACGGGAGGGTTCTTCATCTGTCCGTTGGTCAATACCTGAACATCACTGGCGGTGACGGCCATTAACGCACTGTCGCCGCAGGCCGCCCCGCACAGCCGGTGCCGCATTACCGCGAATGCAACCAGGGTGGTGAACCCGGCGTTGGTGTCAGCACGCAAGGCTCGGTCGGTTTGCACCAGCAACCGTTTCCATTTTTGAGTCCAGCGCAGACTCCCCGGCCAGCATTGAGCTGCTGCATCTACTATCAACTGGCAGGCCCGTTGCGCGGCGACCTTGCCACCTGGTTGTCCCCCTTGTCCGTCGGCTATCGCCACTAGTAATAACCGTGGTTCTTTGGGATGTTGCAGTACCACCAGTGCATCCTGGTTTTCACCGTACCCGGGGCGGGTATCGCTGGCAATATGCAACATGACCGGCTACCCGCAGATCAGCACAGGACGATTGCTTTTTTGCAATACCTGCGTCACCGCACTACCCACGTTGATATACCAGGGCGCGTTCCTGCCATAGGTGCCCATGAGGATCAGATTGCTACCTTGTTCTTTGGCCGTGTTCAGGATCGCCTCGACGATATTGTTTGTTCTCTTAATAATATAGACTGCCTCGATGCCGTGGGACTCCAGATAATGACGGGCCCGTTGCTGGGTTCTGGCAGCAGGCACCTGATCCTCGTGGGCCGTTAACACTGCTAGCTCTACAGCCCACTGACTGGCCAGATAAGTGGCAGTATAAAGCGCTTCCCGGGCTTGGTCACTGCCGTCGTAAGCCAGCAGTATTCTATCGAGGTTTGATTTGACCTGTGTTACTACCAGCACCGGTCGCGGGCAGGAACGCAACAGGGTGCGCAGTCCCTCGCCGAGTTTCGTTTCTGGGGGCGGACACGTGAGACAGACTACCGTCAGGTCGGTATAGCGGGCGCGCTGGCAGATCCGGTTGATACGCTCACCGGCATCGATCGCTAACCGGCCTGACAAATCCAACGTGCAGCAGCGGTCGCTGAATTTGCTTTGCAGCTCATCGATCCGCGGTCCTTGGCGCTCGGTTTCTGCGGCAACGACATGTAGGCCGTGCAGCCGGGCACCGTTTTCGCGCCTGGCAATCAGAGCAGCATGGGTGAGACTGTTCCATCCGCTGTCGCAACCGTCGATGGCCACTAGGATATCCCTGAACAGACGACCTTTGACCAATGCCGCTTGTGGATC
The DNA here is from genome assembly GCF_058068185.1 of Paraglaciecola sp. IT1134. Lineage (NCBI taxonomy): Bacteria > Pseudomonadati > Pseudomonadota > Gammaproteobacteria > Alteromonadales > Alteromonadaceae > Paraglaciecola > Paraglaciecola sp. IT1134. Next base: position 2,486,310 of record NZ_CM176486.1, read on the forward strand.
CGACCCCTCGTGCGGCGGAACGACCGCTCTGACCGCTCTGACCGGTTCGCTGGTCGCCCGATAACCGGACGAGCGCGGTTCGATATCGCCAGCGGCGGTTTCGGCGGTAATCTCCCAACCCAGGGTTTTCTCGAGTTCCGCCCTGTGCTGGGTGATATAGAGATAGAGATCAGTATCGGTGCGACCGGAAAATTCCCGCAACATTCCCCGCCTGCGGATGATATCGACTACCGGTTGATAAAGGGTATCGTACCAGTGTATCACCGCGTCGGCATAGGCGACGTCCCGGCGCTGGTCGATCCCCATATAGTAACGATGAACATTGATATGCTCGATCAGCGCGACGTACTGACCCGGTACAGTCACCGTCAGATCGGCGTCGGGTCGAATTTGGTCGAGCCGTGTCTGCTCGAGGAACTCGGCGAATTCAGCCTTGAGGATCAGTTCATCGGGCTCGACATCCAGGGTGAGTGGCACTTTGGTCCGCACGTGGGTGACATAGGCCTGGAAATGGCTGAATCCCATTTCCCGGGCCACCGACACGCGGTGATTACCGTCTTTGACGAAATAGACCTCGCCGATCTGATAGACTTCGATGGGCGGCACGCCTTTGAGACCGGTCATCGCCATTTTTACCCGAGCCCAACGTTCAGAACGGATACTGTCTCGCGGCAAAAATCGCCGGTTAAAATCCCGATAGCGGCCGACGCTGCCGACAATCGAATCAATTGGCACATCCTTGAGTTCCTGCGCCGAGACTTCGAGTCCTTTGAGCTTGTGAACGACGTCCTCGTAGGACAACAGGTCGGAGGATTTTCCTTTGAACTGGAAAACGATTTCCTGCAGAGCTGCGCGACGGCGGGCGCGGCGAAAGTCCTCGAGCGCGCCGGAGGGGTTGTGGCTAAATTCGAATGACATCGGTCGATTCTCCTGAGTTACTGGGTAATGAGTACATACTATGCGGCGCAAATTAACCAGACATGCAACATAACACGCTTTTTCAATTGATGAAATCGAGCCCTGTTTAAGAGGCTAACTATCAGTTTTTCTGGGTTATAAGCCTGTTAATTATTCTTAATAACCGCTTGTTTTCGGTAAGTTTAGTCAAGTTGGTGGGTTGTCTAAATGGGCAGGAGCGACAAGATGAGCCTCATCTGATAGCGCCAATGTTGACGCCTAAGAGGATCGCGGACAGGGTGGTTCTAAACATGAGCGTCGTGCATCACCAGAAGCGATTGAAGCGTGCGTTGATAAAACACCGTCATAGCAAGGCGTGAGAAGTACTGTGTCATTGTCTACGTTGGCTTGGTTAAAGAAACGTTCAGTTGAGCTGAAAGTGCTAGACAAAGAAGTGAATGACCACCTTGAACTTAAAAAAGTATTTCGGCTTAGTAGAACATGATTACTAAACACGGAAATAAAAAAGCTGCCGTTTAACACGCAGCTTTTTTAATGGTAATAATCAGACTAAGTTATTTAATAAACATCATTTCCTGATATTTTGGCAAGGGCCAGTATTCATCGGCAACAATACCTTCTAAAGCATCTGCAGATTCACGCACTTCTAGCATCAGCGGGCAAATAGTTTCTGCACAAAAAGACATATGCGCCTCAACCGAATCAAAATCGTGCTCATCAATTGCCACACTGAGTTTACTTACTGAAGCCATCATTTTATCTGCAAGGATAACGACATTTTCAAGGCTGGTTTTACTGACTCCAATTCCCATAGACGCTAAACTTGCTGTGGTTGAGGATAACTCAGAGATATATTTAATGGCTGCGGGGTATAATTTGGTCGTTGCGATGTCTTTAACCAGCTTAGCTTCCACTTCAATTGACAGAATATATTGTTCAGCATATACCTCGAATCGGCTTAACAACTCTTTTGGCGTCAATACGCCAGTACTCTTAAACAACTCTATGACTGCTGCATCTTTGAAATAAGGTAAAGCGTCAGCTGCTGTAGGGATATTTTTTAAACCACGCTCTTCAACAGCTTCCTTGTGCCATGCTGCTGAATAACCATCTCCGCCAAATATCACATTGCCATGCAACTCCATCAGCTCTTTTATTACCAGAATCACTGCTGTGGTTTTATCTGTACCATCGGCTAAGGCAGCCTCTAATTTAGAGGCTATCCAACTCAACGAATCCGCCAGCATGGTGTTCATTGCGACTAATGGACCCGATACCGACTGTGAAGAGCCTACCGCGCGAAACTCAAAACGATTGCCAGTAAAAGCAAAAGGAGAGGTTCGGTTGCGATCACCTGGGTCACGTTCAAATTTGAGAATTTGGGTCAACCCCAAGTCCATTAAGCCACCTTTAGCTTTCTCAAGTAAATTTCCGGCTTTAATATCATTAAAAACACTTTCAAGTTGTTCACCCAAGTAAACTGACAAGATAGCGGGAGGTGCTTCATTGGCACCAAGGCGATGGTCGTTCGCGGCCGATGCAATAACCGCACGTAACATTGGGCCATATAGATGCACACCACGAATGACTGCACCACAAAATAATAAAAAGTTAAGATTCGAATGGGGTGTACTGCCTGGATCAAGCAAATTACCCTGGGTGGCGTTACCCACCGACCAATTGACGTGTTTACCTGAACCATTCACGCCAGCAAAAGGTTTTTCATGCAATAAACATAAAAAACCATGTTGTTTGGCAGTACTTTTCATCAGCGTCATTAATAGCTGCTGATGATCAGCGGCGACATTAGCTGACTCAAAATACGGGGCTATTTCAAATTGCCCCGGCGCGACTTCGTTATGGTGGGTTTTAGCCGGAATGCCAAGATGATAGAGCTTGTCTTCAAAGTCTTGCATAAACACCTGAACACGAGCCGGAATGGCGCCAAAATAATGGTCATCAAATTGTTGCCCCTTGGCCGGTGGTGCACCAAATAAAGTTCTGCCCGTTAATAGTAGATCAGGACGACTATTGGCAAAATTTTCATCAACTAAAAAATATTCCTGTTCTGCCCCACAGCTAGAACTGAGAGTCGCAATCTCAGTTTCGCCCATCAGAGCCAATACTTTTTTGGCGGCCTTATCCATGGCAGAGTTGGAGCGCAATAAAGGAATTTTTTTGTCTAAAGCTTCACCCGTCCACGACATAAATACGCTGGGGATCATCAACGTCGCGCCATTATCTGTATACATGATATAGACGGGGCTGGTTGGATCCCAGGCAGTATATCCGCGGGCTGCATTAGTCATGCGTAAACTACCATTAGGGAAAGAAGAGCCATCTGGCTCGCCTTTAATTAACAGACTGCCAGTAAATTCAGTAATGGCATTACCCTCTGCATTTGTGATGATAAAACCATCGTGTTTTTCGGCAGTAATGTTAGTCATAGGGTAAAAAATATGAGAAAAAAACTTCGCGCCTTTTGACATCGCCCAGTCTTTTAATGCGGCTGCCACTACATCTGCGGTAGCAGGGTCGAGTGGGGCCCCGGTTTGAACGGTATTTTTCATTGCTTTAAAAGCATTTTTTGATAATGCTTCTTCCATCGCCGCCAAATTAAACACGTCCTTTGCCCAAATTTTGCTCAGAGGATCGGGCATTTTGCTCGTTTTTGGTTCACGATTAGTGATCAATGCGATAGCTTGTAATCTTGCTTGGTTTCCACTCATTGTTATTCCTCAGCCTAGTAATATAAAGGACTTGTTACCCGCCAATTCCATTCGTCCTGTTAAAAAATTTGAATGTAACCAAGGTAATCGCAACAACTATACCGATGAGTTTTTTTAAATCAATTTATTAACCAAGCGAGACGTAGATGTTTGTTTGAAGTGGTTTTTTTGATAAGAAAAAGATGCACTACGATGGCTCAAAACAGCCGTAATTTAACTTAAATCCCACAGGTATTTCAGACTCAAAATTTTTAGTGCAACAGTCAATTTCACGCTCGAAAAAACGAAAAAGCCAAAAAGGGGTCGGAGTGAAAAAGGGGTCGGAGTGATTTAAAGCTTATTCTCGGAAAATCACTCCGATCCCTTTTTCGCAACGGCATATCATTGACACTGACCCCATTGATCCTGACCCCATTGATCGGCAAACACATGTGGTTCGGCAGCGAACCGTAACCTGCAATCATGTCGTCTATTGCATTTCTGGCGCTGCTGTTAAATTCGGTCTGCTTTATTTTGCTATCAATTTGCGCGCCAGTTGGATCCGTTCTCGCAATTATTGTTATTCACTCTGCTTTGCAGATTATTCGTGGAGCAAGGTATTCAATTGCACAAAATAAATATCAACAAGTTAACATCAGTTCAGATTTACCTGTAAATTGAGTCAGGTATAATGTTAGCATGCCAAGCTTGTTGGCAATAGTTACCAATAAGCTTATCAATAAACAATGAGAGAATAAGTACTTAATAATGAAAAGTTGGTTGTGTCATTTATTGGTAGTATTGATTGCTTTGCAATCAGTTGTTGCTGTGGCTGACGTACACAAATCTCATCAATCCGGCCAACAACACCTTTCTTTTGATCACAATGATGCAGATTTTTCGATTGAATATTCCTCTATTAAATCCAAGTCGCTAAAGTCGGAAATCAGCAGTAAACAAATCCCATCAGCCACACCAAACTTTGATTGCCATCATTGTTGTCATTGCCACAGCTCACATTTGAATTACTTGGCCGTTAGCCAAGCCAAGATTTTCCCTTCAGTTAGCAAATCCTTAAACATTAATTATAAATATTTCGCTAAGAATGGCGAATACTCTACGCTCTACCGCCCACCCAAAGTTTAATTCTACGACCGATTTATAAATTTAATGTGTTGTGGCTGATGCCATAGCACCAAACTTTTATGCATTAAAAATTCGTGGAATATAGTCATGATAACGTTTTTCTATTCACCTAATAATGGTGATGTTACGCTCGTCAAACCCAAAATAAAGTGGATCATTTTTAGCGTATTGCTAATCTCTCAACCTCTTTTTGCGTCCGAAAAATTGAGCAAATTTGATTCAGGTAGCAGTACGCTGACGTTAACCACAGCAATCAAAAATACATTGCAGCAAAATCCCTCTCTTAAAGTGTTTGCTTTTCGACAATCAGCCTTACAAGGGCAATTACAAACAGCCAATTTAAAGCCAGTCTATGAACTCGGGGTCGATAGTGAAAATATATTCGGCACCCATAGTTTCACTGGTGTGGGTGGGGGCGAGCTAACTGTCTCGTTATCGTCGGTTGTTGAAATGGGCGATAAACTGGCAGCTCGTGTTGGCTTTGTTTCGAAACGTCAAATACTACTGCAAGCACAACGACAGGTAGCGTCACTGGATTTGCTGGGTGAAGTGACCCGCCGCTATATCAATGTATTGGCAGCACAAGAACAATTAACACTGGCTTTTGAGGCAGCCGAACTGGCCAATACCAGTCTTACAATAGTAAAAAAGCGTGCTAATGCTGGGGCGACACCCGAAGCTGAAGTCAAACGAGCACAAGCGGCAGACGCTCAAGCAAAGCTTGCATTAGTCGCTGAACAACAGCGATTGCGTTATTTGAAAACGGCTTTGGCGGCAATGTGGGGGTCATTAGAACCAGAATTTTCTACGGTTAAGGGTGATCTTTTTCAATTTGGTGCAGATGTTCCATTTGAAACACTGTATGCCAAAGTGGAGCAAAATCCAGCGATCCAAACGTTCGCCTCACAGACTCGACTCAAAGAAGCGGAAGTGCGGCTCGCACAAACCCAATCGAGTGCGGATATAAGCTGGTCCGTTGGTATCAGGCGGTTACAAGAAAGTAATGACACTGCCCTAGTTGCCGGATTTAGCATGCCGCTGTTTACAAGTAATCGAAATAGTGGCGCGGTGGCCACAGCCCTGGCGGAAAAAAATGAAGTATGGGTGCGGCGAGAAGCGACCTTGCTCGACTTACATACCCAACTTTTTCGCGCTTTTTATAATCGCCAACAGGCCATTGCGACTGTGAATGCATTACGTGCCTCTATCATCCCACCACTTGAACAAGCATTGTCTGAAACAGAGGCCGCTTATCAGCGAGGACGATATGGCTACCTGGAATATGTCAGTGCCAGGCAGGAGCTCCTTGATGCAAGGCGCACATTGATTGAATCCGCATCTGCCGCACTGTCCTATGGTGCCGAACTCGAACAATTAACCGCCCAGCCTCTTCCCGCCAATCAATACAGCGCTAAAAACGAATTATCAGGTACAAACCAATGAATATAACATCCAGAATGAAGAACGCATTAGTTGCAAGCCACGTTACGCTTTTCCTGATGTCGGGTATGTCGGTCTCGGGCCACGTTTGGGCCCAAGAAGGCCATGAAGAAGCATATATCGTATTAACTGACCCGCAGATAAAACATGCGGGGATCATGCTTGCGGATGCAACTGCCGGAACCATACGCGAAACACTACCTGTCTATGGGCAAATTGTGCCCAATGCAGAGCGAGAGCAGTCAGTCAAAGCCCGTTTTTCAGGGGTTATTCGGGACATAAAAAAAAGCGTCGGCGACCCGGTTCAAAAAGGTGAAGTATTGTTGACTGTCGAAGCCAATGAAAGTTTGAAAAGCTATTCAATCACGTCAGCGTTAAATGGCGTCATAACCGAGCGTTACGCAAATGTTGGTGAACAAACAACCGACAAAGTGTTATTTGTGGTGCGAGATTTTTCTTCACTGTGGGTCGAGTTATCTGTTTTTCCGAAGGATATTAATCGTGTTTCCGTCGGTCAGGTAGTGCGGATTAAACGTTTGGATCCAAGCGAGGTCGTTGCAGGAAAAATTATTTACATTGCCCCTAATGGGCAGATGGCCAATCAGGCGATCAGCGCTCGGGTATTAGTCGATAATGCCAAGGGAACCTTAAGACCAGGACATTTTGTCAACGCCCAAATCACCCTTACCGAAGTTTCTGCGTCAGTCGTTGTGCGTAACGAGGCCGTGCAGTTGGTTGAAGATAAAACGGTTATTTTTGTTAAAGGAGACGAAGGCTTTGAGCCCCGTGAAATTACACTTGGTCGCACAGACGGCGAATTAACTGAAGTACTCAATGGCCTAAATAATAACGAAGTTTATGTCAGCAAAAACAGTTTTGTTCTGAAATCAGAAATGGGTAAAGAGGATGCGGAACATGGTCATTAATCAAAAGCTGTTTACGTGTTGTTTATCCTTTAACTGTGGCGAATTTGTCGCGAGCCGACAATCACAACAATGCTTAATGGGAGGTCGTAATGATCGATAAATTGATCCAGTTTTCCATTGCCCGCCGCTGGCTAGTTATGTTTATGGTACTGGCTGTTGCAGCATTGGGCGCCTGGAATTATCAGAACTTACCAATTGATGCCGTGCCAGATATCACTAATGTGCAGGTGCAAATCAATACACAAGCGTCTGGCTACTCACCATTAGAAGTAGAACAGCGCATTACGTATCTGGTGGAGCTTGCTATAACGGGCTTGCCTTATGTGAAAGAGACCCGTTCGCTATCCCGCTATGCGCTGTCTCAAGTTACCGTGGTTTTTGAAAAGGGTACCGATATCTATTTTGCCCGCAATCTCATTAACGAGCGATTGCAACAGGCAAAAAGCGAGATGCCATCGGGTATTGAACCCGTAATGGGGCCGGTAGCTACCGGGCTAGGCGAAATATTTCACTATGCGGTACATGCAACACCTGGCGCACTTCAGGCTAATGGTAAGCCCTATGACTCAACAGCACTACGTACACTTCAAGATTGGGTGATCCGGCCACAACTTAGGCTGGTAGAGGGCGTGACCGAAGTGAATACCATAGGCGGATTCGAAAAACAGTTTCATATAAACCCTCAACCGGCAAAATTATTAGCCTATCAACTGACGTTTGATGATTTGGTTACGGCGCTGGAAAAAAATAATAACAATGTCGGTGCTGGTTATATTGAAAAAAACGGTGAACAGTATTTGATCCGCGCACCGGGACAGGTGGCCGATATTCCTGCTCTGGAAAAAATTATCGTCGCCCATCGAGGGGGAGTGCCCATCATAATTGCTGATGTCGCTTCAGTTGGTTTTGGTAAACAGTTACGTACCGGGGCCGCTACTCTCAATGGCGAAGAAACGGTATTAGGCACGGCCGTTATGTTACTCGGTGGCAATAGTCGCTCAGTGTCAAAAGCTGTATCCGCTAAATTAACTCAAATCAACAAAACCTTACCTGAGGGCGTGGTAGCAGAGGCCGTTTATGACCGAACCGTGTTGGTGGACAAAACCATATCCACGGTACAAACTAACCTGGTCGAAGGTGCCATTTTGGTAGTAGTCGTATTGTTATTAATGCTGGGCAATGTACGTGCGGCGTTATTAACGGCAATGGTTATCCCCTTGTCGATGCTTATGCTGATGACAGGCATGGTGCAAACTAATGTCAGCGCCAATTTGATGAGTTTGGGCGCACTGGATTTTGGGCTTATTGTTGATGGCGCAGTTATCATCGTGGAAAACTGCTTATTGCGGTTGGCCACAAGACAGCATCATCTCGGTCGTATTTTGAAGCTGGATGAGCGGTTTCAAACTGTCTTTGGGGCTACCCGTGAAGTTTTCATGCCTAGCTTGATCAGTGTATTGGTGGTTATTTTAGTGAATTTGCCGATCCTGGCGCTTACAGGGGTAGAAGGCAAAATGTTTACCCCGATGGCGATGGCAGTCATTATGGCTTTGCTGTCGGCGCTGGTATTATCGTTAACGTTTGTGCCTGCCGCAGTTGCACTGTTTATGACGGGTCGAATAGAGGAAAAAGACAATTTCATTGTTCGTCAGTCGAAACGACTGTATAGCCCAGTTTTGGCATGGGCACTAAGGTTTCGTCTGCTGGTATTGGCAGCAGCCCTGATATTTGTGGTATTTATCGGCGCAATGGTAACCCGCATGGGTACTGAATTTATCCCCAGTCTTGATGAAGGAGATATTGCTATTCAGGCGCTTAGGATCCCTGGTACCAGTCTCAGCCAATCCCTGGATATGCAATTTCAATTGGAAAAAGCCGTGCTGGAAATTCCTGAAGTTAAAACCTATTTTTCACGGGTTGGTACCGCCGAGGTGGCCAGTGATCCCATGGGACCTAATATCTCTGATGGATACGTCATGCTCAAAAAGCGCGACGACTGGCCTGATCCCGATAAGACTAAAACACAATTATTGATGGATATTAATGAAAAGCTCGCGTTATTACCCGGTAACGCCTTTGAAATTAGCCAACCAATACAACTAAGGTTTAATGAGCTGATTTCAGGAGTACGTTCAGATTTAGGTATCAAAATATTTGGTGATAATTTGCAACAGTTGCTTAAATCTGGTGGTGAAATAGCGTCAGTGCTCAGCGGTATTGAGGGAGCACAGGGGGTCAAAGTTGAACAAGTTTCTGGCTTGCCGATTTTGTCAGTCGAAGCAGATCGCTCAGCTTTGTATCGTTACGGCCTCAATGTCGCTGATGTGCAGGATGTTGTGGCCGCAGCCACAGGCGGCGAAGACGCGGGCTTGATTTTTGAAGGTGATCAACGTTTCTCCATTGTCGTTAGGCTGGCAGAAGATATAAGGAGTGACTTGCGTGCACTGGAACGTCTGCCTATCCCCCTACCAGAAGGCGGTTATGTACCGCTACGAGAAGTCGCCAAACTTAATCTGGCACCGGGGCCAAACCAAATTTCCAGAGAAAATGGTAAGCGGCGGTTGGTGGTCAGTGCCAATGTTAGCGGACGCGATTTAGGCGGGTTTGTGGCTGAAGTTCAGGCTAATGTTGAGCAAAAAGTAACCTTGCCACCCGGTTATTGGGTGGAATACGGGGGTACATTTGAGCAATTACAGTCAGCATCCCAAAGGCTAAGTCTTTTAGTGCCTATAACATTAGTGATGATTTTTGCGTTGTTAATGATGACATTTGGATCCGCAAAAGATGCAGCCTTGGTGTTCAGCGGCGTACCACTTGCCCTTACCGGCGGCGTCATTGCGCTGTGGTTACGTGACATTCCATTGTCGATTACCGCCGGGGTGGGATTTATCACCTTATGCGGCGTTTCGGTACTCACCGGGGTCATGATGGTCTCGGCATTTAGAGACGCATTGGAACGCGGTGAGACGATTGAACAATCGATACTTGAAGGTGCAATGCTCAGATTAAGGCCGATATTGATGGTCGCACTGGTTGCCGCCTTAGGCTTTTTACCTATGGCGCTCAACACCAGCACAGGCGCGGAAGTGCAAAGGCCATTGGCCACTGTGGTGATAGGTGGGATCATTTCCTCCACCTTATTAACCTTGTTGGTACTGCCAGGACTCTACCGACTGGCCTGGCGAAAACCGCAGGATGTTCATGCCAATGGAAGCGTCACCACTGAGTGACCACCCGTCAGCCGTGACAGGCTAACCCTGTCGCGGTACCCAATATGGTAAATTCCGACAACATTATTTAGGAAATTCAACATGAAATTAATTACAGCCTTAATTCACCACATTCGTTCAGCAACGGTTGTCGACGCATTGCACGACGCCGGATACAAAAATATTTCATTGCTTGATATCAAGGGGACCTTGACGCCATTGGGAGAGAAAGAATTATCTTATTCAGCCGAAACTGGAGTGGTCATTTCCGAGGTGCAATTGTCCCTAGTATGTGAGGAGCAACAAGTTAATGAAGTAACAACTATTATTCGTCGAGTGGCCAAGATAGGCCTAAATATTTCAGGTTGGGTTTATGTTAGCCCTATAGAACAAGCCTTACCGATTAATGGTGCGTAGCCATAATAATCGTTTAATTTAGCTCGACAGAAATTGCTTTTGCAAAGGCGAGTATATGCATAAACATAATCACGCTGGCGGTAGTGAAACCTCCAAAAGGATTGGGTGGGCGTTCTTTCTCAATGTCATGTTTACCATCATCGAGTTTATTGGAGGTTGGTTAACCAACAGTACTGCAATTATGGCCGATGCCGTCCATGACCTGGGCGATAGTCTGTCCATTGGCACGGCATGGGCGCTCAATAAACTCAGTGACAAGGAGGCAAACACCACTTTTTCGTACGGCTACAAACGTTTTTCATTGCTTGGGGCATTAATTAACGGCGTGGTGCTTACGCTCGGCTCATTCTGGATTTTGTTCGAGGCGATCCCCAGACTTGCCGATCCTGAAATGCCCCAAGTTGAAGGTATGCTGTTATTGTCGATATTTGGTATAGCGGTCAATGGATTTGCCGCTTATAAACTGAGTGAAGGCAATACACTTAACGAACGCATTCTCAACTGGCACTTACTTGAAGATGTATTGGGCTGGGTGGCGGTGCTTATTGTTTCAGTCGTACTGATGTTCAAGTCCTGGCCAATATTGGATCCAATATTGTCCATTGGTTTCACCCTTTTTATTTTGTTTAATGTGAGCCGAAATATTAAAGAGACCATACTGCTGTTTTTGCAAGCGACGCCAGACAATAGGCAAGAAAAAGACGTACGCAATATACTCTTGTCGAGAACAGAGGTTGCCGAGCTACATCATTTTCATATTTGGTCATTAGACGGTGAGCACAGTGTAATGACAGTGCACTTAGTGTTAAATACCGAAGTTACAGTGACGCAAATTAAAAACTTGAAAAATCAGCTTCAAAGCGAACTCGAAGCATTTGAATTTATTCATACTACAATAGAGCTAGAATTTGCGGATGAGGTATGTAGAGATGAAAGCACCGATATATAGTACGAAAAAGGAAAAAGGGGTCGGAGTGATAGGAAAAAGGGGTCGGAGTGATTTTCCCATTAAATCACTCCGACCCCTTTTTCACGCTTTTTCGAAGCTAAACATCGATAGGCCAGCATAATGGCCCAGATCAATGGGCATGGTCTTCTTTGCTGGTTTCTGCGTTGTCGTCGGACCGCCGTTGTGATAAATAATATTTCTCAAATGCAAAGAATCCGGCAATTCCAGCGAAAGAAATGACAATAATCATTGGATCGCTAGTCGCTTTCATGGTCAGAAACGCGCCAAGGACAATCAAATCCAGAATGATGGCACTTAGCAGTACCCACGATTTTGCCTCGACATCATCTTTGAGATGACGATATACGCCCCAATGAATGATGATGTCCATGACCAGATAAAATATTGCCCCTAAGGATGCAATTCGGCTTAAATCAAAAAACGCAGCCAATAGGGCCGCTGCGATGACGGTGAATACTAGCGTATGCTTTTGAATATCACCGGGCATGCCAAAATGGCGATGCGGAATGAGGTTCATGTCCGTGAGCATCGCGAGCATGCGCGATACGGCAAAGACACTAGCAAGCAGACCCGAAGCGGTTGCTATGATGGCAACCGCAACCGTGAACCAGACCCCGTATTGGCCAAAAGCAGGACGCGCCGCTTCTGCCAGCGCATAGTCTTTAGCGGCAGCAATTTCACTTATGCTCAACGTTGAGCCTACTGCCAGCGCAACGCTCATGTAAACCAACAAACAGATAGCCAGAGAAATTACGATGGCGCGACCAACATTTTTCTTAGGATCCACAACCTCGCCACCGCTATTGGTGATCGTAGTAAATCCCTTGAACGCTAATATTGCCAGTGCAACCCCGGCAATAAAACCGGTAGGCGAGGCGCCTTCGTTTGGCGTACTTTGGATAAACTCAAATGTGAACCCAGATACCCAAAGAATTGTAAGGGAGAAAATCAGTATTCCGCCTATTTTTAAAATCGCAGTGACGGTAGATATCGTGCCAATAATCTTGTTGCCGGCGATGTTGACGATAAATGCGAAGACAATCAGGCCTATCGCGAGTATTGGAACCAGTGCGGAATCGCCGCCTATATCGAACAATTGGAGCGTATAAGTCCCAAATGTTCGTGCAACCAGGCTTTCGTTGATAATCATCGAAAAGGCCATCATTAATGCCGCCGCACCAGTGATGGTCGATGGGCCATATGATTTTTTGAGAATCATTGCGATGCCACCAGCCGACGGATATTTATTGGATACTTTTATATAGGTATAGGCGCTAAACCCGCTGATCACGGCGCCAATCAGGAAGGCAAGCGGGAAAAGTGGCCCGGATAATTCGGCGACTTGACCCGTTAGTGCAAAGATCCCGGCACCGATCATGACACCTGTGCCCATGGCCACTGTTCCTGCCAGCGTTAAACTGTCTTTGTTATACGAATCGTTTTGCATATAATTGTTCCTTAGATATGTGCGACGGATATGAAATGTAAGTATGCAATTTTCAATATCTGGCTGTCTAGCCAGAATTAAACGTTTATTACTTTGAGCTATCCTTTATTTTTCGTCGTTTAACATAGGGCAAGTCGCTGAAATATTTGAAGTAAACGAACCTAGCCTAGGTACAAAAGTTGGACTTTAATAAATAATCGAATTCAAGCCAAACGCCCGGTTTTCCTGTCTCTGTCAGGATGTGCCTGTTTGGCATATTTTGCCAAAAAAATGGAAATCCTTCTGCAACTTGGGAAAATCACTCCGACCCCTTTTCCAGTTTTTTACCCCAGATATATGGGCTGCCACCACTTCATGCTTTTAAATTTTGGGGAAAGGTCATCTCGGTAAACGCATCAAATAGCATCATGTTATCGATGATTCATGTTATTTCTGATTGAAAAAAAATGTTGTTTATGCGACTATTTAGTTCAATTTTTATATTTAGTTGTTGATTTTTGACTTTTAACTTTCTTAATAAATTAATGGTATTGCTGGTGTGTTTGGCTTTTTTTAGTCAGACTATGGCGTCTACTATTATGCCTTATCAAATGATGAGCATGTCAGGAATGAATAGTCAGGAACAATCGCAAAATATATCAGTGATGGATCCCAGTAAGCATAGCATGGTTAGTGGTTATTCTTACGATTCAGAAAAATCAACTGACGATTGTTGTGTTAAAACATGTTACTGCGTCACTGTTGCTTGTTCATGCATTGCTGTGTTAATTAAGGATGTAGCCATTGGCTCAGATGCAATCCTTGATCTATCATCTAAAATAATTTCCTATTCATTTTTAGTACAGACCCCCCAGTTAACATCTTTATATCGCCCTCCAATATTAAGTTAAATACAGAATAAATGTGTCCAAAATTTGGTTCATTTATATAACTAATATCTGTATTAGGTTTTTTTGATCTTGGTGTATATAGAAATATTTTTATACCTCATCAAAAATAACCTAATTAATTAAAAAATATTAATTGATATCCCTATTGGGGGGGTTATGTTTTCAAATGAATTAACTTTAAAAGTTATAGCTACCTTTTTTGCGATAATTGCACTTGCGAGTTGCACTGATAACCAAACTATTGCCGGTGCGGCGCAGACTCAAAATGCTAGGTCACAATCTATTGTTTTAGATGTCTATAAAAATCCCAACTGTGGCTGTTGTAACAAGTGGAACAGTCATATCAACGAACATGGAATTCAATCGAACGTTCATATTTATCAAAATCCTTCAGTCATTAAAGATGAAAAAGGTATCGAGCCCCGATATCGTTCCTGTCATACCGCTATGTCCAAAGATGGGTACGCCTTTGAAGGCCATATACCTGCAAAGTTCATCCAGCAATTCTTGGATGAGACACACGCTGACGACGTTATCGGTTTGTCTGTTCCTGGTATGCCCTTAGGTACACCCGGTATGGAAGTTGATGACAAGTTTCAGCCATACAGGGTTTTACTTTTGAAGTCGGATAGAACGTCTGAAATTTACGCGAGTGTTCATTCCTATGAGGAACAATTCTAATGAATAAGCTAAATGGGAACACCAAGTTCCGCAGAAAATGCAGTGCGGGGGTCCTCGCTTTAACGGTTTTTTATGTCAATGCTGCACAGACCACAATAAGGAGTGTTAACACTCCTTTATCTTTTGAAAAGGCAGTCATGTCAGCTCAAAAGAACGATCCATGGTTAACCGGAAATATACATCAGCAGAAAGCCATTGAATCGATGAGTACAGCAGAAAGTACATTACCCGATCCAAAAATATCTATCGGACTTGCAAACCTGCCGACCAATGGCTTTGATTTTGGTCAGGAAGGCATGACACAGGCTCAGGTGAGTATTTCACAAATGTTTCCTCGAGGAGATACTTTGGATATTAAAAGCCAACAATTAATGATTCAAAGTAGAGCGTTTCCGTACCAAAGACAAGACAGAGAATCAAAAGTAGCCGTTATCGTAGGAAGTTTATGGTTGGATGCTTATCGAGTTCAGGAAAGTATCGCATTAATTGAAAAGAACAGATCATTATTCGAACAATTGGCAGATGTGGCTGAAGCAAGCTATTCATCAGGTATAGGGAAAACCCGACAGCAAGATATTGTTCGAGCACAATTAGAGTTAACACGTTTGGAGGAGCGGTTAGATATATTAGGCCAACAAAAAAATCATTATGAAGGGCTACTTTCCCAATGGTTGACAAAATTTTCTACGGGGAATGGTTCATTTGATGAGGCAACATTGGTAACTGACTTTTCTTTAAATAATATAGTGCTCAGTAAACAACTGCCTCTCATTAACTTGCTTAATCGTAAATTAGTTTACAACGAAAGTTGGCTTCAACCTGGAGAATTGGTCCGGTACTTTTCGAATCACCCGTCTGTAGTTGCTTTAGAAAAGAAAGTAGATGCAACCAAAACTGGGATTACATTAGCTAAGCAAAAATACAAACCTGAATGGGGGGTTAATGCTAGCTATGGATATCGTGCAGATGATCCAATGGGCACTAGTAGAGCCGATTTATTCTCAGTTGGCGTAACGTTCGATCTGCCACTATTTACTGAAAACCGACAAGATAAAGAGGTTCAATCAGCAATATCTAAAACAGAAGCTGTGAGAACCGAAAAACTATTGTTGCTCAAGCAATTGCTGGGTTCTTTTTCGAGCGCAAAGGGCAGGTTACTGCGCTTAAAAGATAGACAGAGTTTGTATAAATCAAAGTTATTGCCTCAAATACATGATCAAGCAGAAGCTTCTTTGACAGCCTATACCAATGATGATGGCGATTTTGCGGAAGTGGTTCGCTCACGTATCGAGGTGCTTAACGCTGAAATAGACGAGCTCACACTAAACGTAGAGGAACAAAAGATTCGGCTAGAGCTTAACTACCTTTTTATTGACAGTGTCAATACTGCAATCATACAAAAAAATATGAAATTAACCAATAGCAATCAATATGTTGCTGTTTCGGGACAAAAATAATGAATAATTATATTAAACCAATAATGGTTGGCATGATCATAGGCGGTATTCTCACATTTGGTACGTATCATTTTTTAGCAACTTCGGGTAGTGAGCAAGTAACTAGCGCTGTATCTGATGAAAAAAAGCCGCTTTATTGGGTTGCGCCAATGGATGCAAATTATAAGAGAGATAAACCTGGTAAATCGCCCATGGGGATGGATTTAGTGCCCGTATATGATGATGGGGGAAAAGGGCCTGATGAAGGGCCTGGAACAATCCGCATCTCTTCTGCTGTCGTAAATAACTTAGGCGTGAGAACGTCAACCGTAAACTATAGAGCATTACACACCGAAATAAACACTGTGGGGTATGTTACTTACGACGAAGATAAACTCGTTCATGTTCACCCGCGTATTCAAGGCTGGATCGAAAAATTATACGTTAAGGCTGTTGGTGATCCGGTTAAAAAGAACCAACCATTATACGATATCTATTCACCAGAATTAGTTAATGCTCAAGAAGAACTGCTATTAGCATTAGATCGTAAAAACAACCGCTTAATCAGTGCCGCCGAAAATCGATTGCAGGCATTACAGTTACCTAAATCGACCATTGCAAAACTGAAAAAAACTAAACAAGTTCAACAAATGGTTACTTTTTATGCACCTCAAAATGGTGTCATTGAAAACTTAACAATACGTGAAGGATTCTTCGTTAAACCGGGTTCTACTTTGATGTCAATCGGTGACCTATCAGAAGTTTGGGTTGTGGGTGAAATATTTGAAAGGCAGGCCGGCCAAGTAAAAACGGGTATGCCGGTTACCATGACACTTGATTATTTGCCCGGTAAACGTTGGAAAGGTCAAGTGGATTATATCTATCCAACGCTGGATCCTAAAACACGCACGGTGAAAGTACGTTTGCGTTTCAATAATGAAGAGGGGGGGTTTAAGCCTAATATGTTTGCACAAATTGCAATTCATACAACCAGTAATGAACAAGCGTTGCTCATTCCCAAAGAAGCGCTTATTAGAACGGGTAGTCAAGATAGGGTTGTTCTTGCATTAGGTTCCGGCAGCTTTAAGTCTGTTGAAGTATCTGTGGGTCGTTATGGCACTGAGAGCGTCGAGATACTTAAAGGGCTTAGCGAAGGGGAGGAAATTGTAAGTTCAGCTCAATTTTTACTTGATTCAGAGTCAAGTAAATCATCAGATTTTAAGCGTATGGATCACGAAGACTCTAACCGCGACGGAGCAGCACTTTCATCAGTGTGGGTGCAGGCAACAATACAAAGCACTATGCCTAGTCACAAAATGCTAACGCTAACACATGATGCGATACCTGAATGGGATTGGCCAGAGATGACAATGGACTTTACAGCAACAGATACCGTTGACTTTTCTGGGCTCAAAGAGGGGCTTAACTTACAGGTTGAGTTAACTAAAACCTCTAGCGGTGATTATCAAGTAAGTAATATTCGTGTGCCCGATGAAAGTACAAAGAGTGAAATGGATATGCCGCAAGATAATGGTGATAACCGCGCGACAGTAACAGGCATTATCAATTCACTCATGATTGATCATGGAATGATTAATATAAGTCGTTCAGCGATAGAAAAATGGAACAGACCAGCCGCTACACTTGATTTTATTACTGATGAAGACGTGAGGTTGAATGGGTTAAGCCAAGGCATGGAAGTTAGGTTTACCTTCGAAATACGTGACGGAAACTTTATTATCACCGATATTGCGCAATTGACTGACGATGCACAATCAGGCGTTAAATCTTCAGTGCAAGAAACGCCTGTTGATCATTCAAACCACTAATTAGGAGTTAAACTATTATGATTGCTTCTATTATTCGTTGGTCCGTTGGTAATCGATTTCTCGTACTACTAGCAACATTGTTACTTGTTGGCGCTGGATTATATTCTGTCAACAAAACACCTATTGATGCACTTCCTGATCTATCAGATGTGCAAGTGATAATAAAAACAAGCTACCCAGGTCAAGCGCCACAAGTTGTTGAAGATCAGGTAACTTATCCATTGACCACCGCCATGCTATCAGTGCCGGGTGCAGTCACCGTACGCGGTTTTTCTTTCTTTGGTGACTCATATGTGTACGTCATTTTTGACGAGAGTACTGACTTATACTGGGCACGTTCAAGGGTACTTGAATATTTAAGTCAAGTTGCTCCAAATTTACCCAGTAATGCTCGTGCACAACTAGGTCCTGATGCAACAGGTGTTGGCTGGGTATACTTGTATGCTTTAGTTGATAAAACGGGTCAACATGATTTGAGTCAGTTGCGCAGTTTGCAAGACTGGTTCTTAAAGTATGAATTGCAAACAGTCCCTGGCGTATCTGAGGTTTCCGTATTAGGGGGGATGGTTAAGCAATATCAAGTAAGAATTGACCCAGATAAACTGCGAGCCTTTGGCATTCCCTTATCACTTATTCAAATGGCTATTCAGCAGGGTAACCAAGAAATAGGGGCATCAGTTGTCGAGATGGCCGAAGCTGAGTACATGGTCAGAGCCACTGGCTACTTGAAAAGTGTTTCAGATTTAGAAAACATCCCATTGGGAGTGAATCAAAATGGCACGCCATTACTGCTAAGGGATGTTGCAGATATTGGCACAGGGCCTCAAATGCGCCGGGGGATTGCTGAGCTTAACGGTGAAGGTGAAACCGTTGGGGGCATAGTCGTTATGCGTTACGGTGAAAACGCTCAGCAGGTGATCAAAGGTGTAAAAGAAAAACTTGAGAAACTAAAAAAAGGTTTACCGGATGGCGTTGAAATTGTGCCTGTTTATGACCGCTCTGCACTGATTGAACGAGCAGTTGATAATTTGGCATATAAACTATTAGAAGAGTTTGGAGTGGTGGCGTTAGTTTGTATAATTTTCTTATTCCATGTTCGCTCTTCTTTAGTGGCGATTGTTAGTTTACCAGTAGGTATTTTAACAGCCTTTATTATTATGCATTTACAAGGGCTTAACGCCAACATCATGTCGTTAGGAGGTATTGCTATTGCTATTGGTGCGATGATTGATGGTGCTATCGTCATGATCGAGAATATGCATAAACATATGGAGAAAACACCATTAACCAAAGAAAATCGCTGGCAAGTCGTAGTGGAGTCGGCAAGTGAAGTAGGGCCTGCTTTATTCTTTAGTTTATTAATTATAACCGTTAGTTTTGTTCCAGTATTTACCTTAGAGGCGCAAGAAGGGCGAATGTTTGCCCCGCTAGCGTTTACCAAAACTTATGCAATGGCTGCTTCTGCCGCCCTGGCCATTACGTTAGTACCCGTACTGATGGGGTATTTTATTCGAGGTAAAGTTTTACCTGAGCATAAAAATCCGATAAATAGATTTTTGACCTTTATCTATATGCCGGCTTTAAAAACCGTTCTACGTTTTCCAAAAACGACATTATTAGTAGCATTAATGGTACTTGGCGTGGGTTTATACCCACTTGATAAAATCGGTAGTGAGTTTATACCACCACTTGATGAAGGTGACTTCATGTATATGCCAACTACTTATCCTGGTATTTCTATTGGTCAGGCACGTCAGCTGCTACAACAAACTGACAAGCTGATTAAAACCGTTCCAGAAGTGAAAACAGTATTTGGTAAAGTGGGAAGAGCTGAAACTGCAACAGATCCCGCGCCTCTTACAATGATAGAAACCTTTATTCAGTTAAAACCACACGATCAATGGCGGGAGGGAGTAACGACAGAAAGCTTGAAAAAAGAGCTGGATGCATTGGTAAAATTTCCTGGCGTGACTAACGCGTGGGTCATGCCAATAAAAACACGTATTGATATGTTAGCAACAGGAATTAAAACCCCTGTTGGTATAAAAATCGCTGGACCTGAATTGAACGTTATTCAAGATATCGGCAAACAAATAGAGATCATCTTAAAAGACGTACCTGGAACCGCTTCAGTTTATTCAGAGCGTGTTGCGGGCGGTCGATATATAAAGGTTGATATTCAGCGAGCGAAAGCAGCTCGTTATGGTTTAAATATCGCTGAAATTCAACAGGTTGTAGCTACTGCAATTGGTGGACTGGATGTCACTAAAACGGTTGAAGGTTTAGAGCGCTATCCTGTGAGTCTACGTTACCCTCAAGACTATCGTGACTCCCCTGAACAGTTATCACTGCTACCGATAGTGACGCCTAATGGACAACGTATTTCATTGGGAGATGTTGCTAATATCATCATAGAAGATGGCCCTCCAGGTATTAAATCTGAAAATGCACGCTTAAATGGCTGGGCATTCGTTGATATTGATGGCGTTGATGTTGGAACCTATGTTGTTGACGCACAAAAAGTGGTGGCAGATAAATTAGAGTTGCCTGCCGGTTATTCTATCGCCTGGGCAGGGCAATATGAATACATGCAACGTGCTAAAGCTAAGTTGACTTACGTTGTGCCATTAACCTTATTTATTATCATCATTTTGCTTTATCTTAACTTCCGTAATGTTATAGAAGTAGCGATGATTATGGGAACTTTGCCACTAGCTATGGTAGGTAGTGTTTGGTTGATGTATATACAAGGATTCAATTTCTCTGTGGCGGTTGGTGTTGGTTTTATCGCGCTAGCGGGGGTGGCGGTAGAAATTGGCGTCATTATGCTCGTTTATCTAAATCAAGCTTACCAAGAAATGCTTAGCGAGCACCATTTAAAAAATATTCCTACTACGAAAGCAGATGTATTACAGGCCGTTTTAAATGGGGCAGGTATGCGTGTTCGCCCGGTTATGATGACCGCAGCAGCGATTATTGTTGGTTTGTTACCAATTTTGTACGGGACAGGCACTGGCTCTGAAGTAATGAGCCGTATTGCTGCGCCGATGGTTGGTGGCATGTCAAGTGCGGTCATATTGACGTTGCTTATCTTGCCAACGTTATTTTATTTATGGCGCTCGTCATCGATAAAAAGCACCGCGTCAAAAACATAATGGCATGAACGTATTAAAAACCAGCATTTCATAAATAGTTGAGATTGGTTTTTGATTAGTCTATATCCGGTGTTTATGTATGTTTTGTTTCTAGAGATCGTTTCAATATGGCGATCTCTACATTCAGCCTGTAGTTAGACCACTTCATAGCGCCATGTAAATTATTACTTGTTCAATCGTTTAACCGGAGCAATAGAAGTAACTGAAAGATTAATCGTCGAACACCATTATGGCCCAATAAATCAGAAGAATTCTGACGTGAGCTGATCGCGAACACAGAGGACTGAAAAGAGCGATTGGATAAAAGCCTTTAAATCGTCTCTAATGCCGATTAATATGAATGTGATGTTTATGTGGTTATAGAGTTGAATGCTGTATATGTTGAATAGAAAGTTTATTGTTGCTGCACTGTTGTTGGCCTTCTTCGGTCAAACCTTTGCTGCGTCATTATCTTGTTCGACAAATAATTCCACTGAAAAGCAGAAAACGCATCAGAAAATGATGGATCACAATATGCCACTTAGTAAAATGATGATGGATCATCAGAAAACTAAAAAACCAGATTGTTGTGATAACGACTGTTCATGTCCTGTCAGTGCCTGTTCTTCGTTCTCAATTATCACAAATGGTACGGTTTATATTGCTCCTGGAACCAATCATCAAAAAATTGGCCAGCCCCCTGGCTTCGTACTCCAACCTGATATTACCTCCTTATTTCGACCACCCATAATTTCCTAACTTAGGATCAGTGTGTCTGAAATTCACTCAAATCGAGTGCTAAATTCAGCGTATCAATTTCATTTTAACTAACTTTTCAACATCTAATTTTTGTTGTACCTAGCCGATTTATTCGGGGGCGATATGTATCTAATAAATAAATATTTTAATAATTTAATGTGGGTGATTTTTATAACACTAAGTGTCTCTGTCATTGCTCAGGGGAATGAACTTGAAAAAACAGGTAAAATTGAACTAGAGGTGTACAAAACACCCTCGTGCGGATGTTGTAAAAAATGGGTGAGCCACATTGAAGATCAAGGTATTGCAGCCTCTACTCACGATTTTTACGATATTGGAAATATAAAATCTAAACTCAATATCAAACCAAAATACCAATCTTGCCATACCGCTGTATCAATAGAAGGTTATGTATTTGAAGGCCATGTTCCAGCCAAATTTATTAAAAAGTTTCTTCAAGAACAGCATCCTGATGCGTTGGGTCTATCTGTGCCAGGAATGCCTCTAGGTTCACCTGGAATGGAAGTTGGCGAGCGTTTTATGCCATATAAAATATTGCTATTACTCAACGATGGTAGCAGTCAAGACTACGCCATGGTGAATCATTACGAGGAGCAATTCTAAATGTACCCAACGAATAAAAAAAATACAGCCAGTGATGAGTTTGTTAACCAGGTGCTGAAAACGTTTGACATAAGGGGGGGCACTAATGAATAAATCGATGGGAATGCTCAAAACCAGCCGTAAATTTCATAAATGGCTGATGCTATTTGTTGGCGTGCAATTTGTTATTTGGTCAGTCACCGGGGCCTATATGGTCTTTTTTGATATTGACTACATTCATGGCGACAGTTTAGTGATTAATCACCAAACTAAAATAACCCCAAACGAGATGCAGTATTCATTGAAGAACCTACTCAATGATTATCCACAAGCTGAACAAATAAGAGTCGGCACATTTATCAATGCTAACGTCTATCGATTTACAGTGGAGGGGAAAGTACTGCTTGTTGATGCCGTCGAGGGCCGTCTGCTGTCTCCGCTAGATAAAGCAACGGCACAAAATGCGGCCAGATACTATTACAGTGGTGAAGGGAAGATCAATGAAGCCGAACTACTGATTGATAATCCACCCTTTGAGTTAAGCCGCCGGCAACTTCCTGCTTGGCGGGTAAATTTTGATGATTTCGGCTCACCATCAATTTATGTATCGGCTCAAAGTGGCCAATTGGTCGGTAAACGCCATGAATTTTGGCGACTATTTGATTGGATGTTTCGCTTTCATATCATGGACTACGGTGATGCAGAAGAGATCGATAACATGCTTCTTTTCTGGATTACCTTGACCGGTATCTTGGCGTGTATCTTTGGTCTTATGTTGGTCTATTTCAGAGTCTTTAAAATGAACAGTGAAAAAATGGATCCTGCATTAGAGTCAGCAATCATAAATAAAGGCGATAAATCATGATGCCATGGATAAGGAAAATACATAAATGGGCGTCTGTTATTGTAGGAATTCAATTTTTGTTGTGGTTGACCAGTGGAATATACTTTAACTTGATGGATCATGATAAAGCAGCGGGTCATGCCTACCTGTCACATTCACAACCAGTAGTGAATATTGATCCTCAAAGGTTACTGGAACCGGCGAAAGTGTTAGCAAATTTTCAGCCCAGTGTGCTGTTAACTTCAGCAATATTACTATCTAAGCCGATTTACCAACTCACACACCAAAAGGGCTTGTACGCCAACTTTGAAAATCACTACACGCTTGTTGATGCATATACTGGACACCAGATCACCATAGATCAAGCGATGGCCAACGCCTTAGCAAAGCAGTCGTACAATGGCCCAGGTAAGATCCGTTCGAGTGCATTGCTTAGTGGTTTAATCAGTGACTTTCCTAAGCAACAGAATCCGACTTGGCAGGTAGATTTTGATGATGATGTCGAGACAAGTGTTTATGTTGAGGCGGGTTCTGGCCGCATAGTAGGACACAGTGATGAAGATAAACGTTTGGCGGATATCTTTTTTATGTTGCACTTTATGGATTATGCTAACCAGGGAAGTTTCAATAGCGTGCAGATGATTCTGTTTGCATTTGTTTCTTTATGGTTATCCTTCACCGGTATAATTTGGACGGTTGATCTGGGTTTTCGTGGACAGTATCAAATAAAACTCTTTGCTAAAAAGCGCCAAGTAAAGCTGTTTGATGAGACGCGTAAAAGCATGGGCAGTGTCACGTTCTCAACCCACACTAATTTGCTTGATGGCCTGGTTGAGCACGATATTGTTTTACCCTCTACCTGCGGGGGAGGCGGCACCTGTGGACGGTGCAAAGTAATGATCAGCCCCCCGGTTAAAGCCACATCGGCGGATCAGCTACATTTTAACCACGATGAATTGGCACAAGGTTATCGTTTGGCTTGTCAGCATTTTAGTGATGATGTCAGTCATATGACATTAATGGATGTGACGAATGCCAGAAAGCATACCCTTGAACTTATGCAAAGTCGTTTTTTAAGTCCGTTTATTAAAGAATTACGCTTCAAAGTTAAAGGCGGCTATCGCATCCCCTATCAGGCCGGTGCTTTTATGCGTTTCTTTATCCCGGCTGCCAAAAGTAAATCGATTCCCTCGTCATTGCCTGAAGATCTCAAGACACATTGGCAACATGTCAAAGACATTCAATTTGACCACGATCCCTGCACAAGGAGTTATTCTTGCGCCGTGTCGGCCATGGCTACTGATGAACTTGTGTTTACAATTAAAATTCAATCTGCCCCCCATGAGGACGTGCGTCCCGGGTTGGCATCACATTACCTTGGTAACCTTGAACTAGGTAAAACGGTTGAAGTCATAGGTCCGTTTGAAGAATTCGCTATCAAACAATCCAGTGAGAAAAATATAGTATTTATAGGAGCCGGTTCCGGTATGGCCCCCTTAAAGTCGTTAATCGATGAAGAATTGGCAATCCAACACAAGGACCACAGCACTCAAACACGTCGTCAAATACACTTTTTCTATGGCGCACGTGCTGAGATCGATTTACTGTATGTGGACCATTTTTATCAGCTTGCCGAACGCAACATTAATTTTCATTACTACCCAATTCTGTCAAGGCCTGAAGATAAATGGTTAGGTGCAACGGGTTACGCACAACATATTTTGGCATTGAATCTTGATAACTTGGGGGATATACATGCTCTGGAGTTTTACCTTTGTGGGCCTCAAGGATTAATGGACGATGTGATTGCATTTTTGCGCAGTAAAGGTGTTAAAGATGAGGATATCAGATTCGACTTGTTCAAATAATAGCAACAATCACCGTCTCGTTATTGTCTAGGGTTTAAGTTGGCGCTTTACAGGGAGGTTGTATAGGCAAGCACGGGCAGATAACTTAGCTGAACACTCTAAGTACTAATGACCAATCCGGTAACTACTGGTTAGTTTGAATTTGTTGGCGGGATGATATAAAACAACATAACTGATGGGTTGCCCATTCGAATACGTACTCCTTGTTACTTTCAGACAAGGAGTATTGTCATTCAAATGTAGATTATGTTTAAGTATTTTTGTCGGCATTACAGCTTCTACACAGATGTCAGCTTCAGTTAGGGGAGCCACTGAGGTTAAATAGTGGTGCGCCGTAATTTTGCTGAAGTCTTGCTGTAAAAAAAGAGGCACTTTATCCGCATTGACGTATCTCTCTTCGAGCTGAATGGGGAAGTCATTTTCAAAGTGAATGATGATTATTTTAAACACATTTTTACTTTGTAAGGAGAAACTTATGGCAATCGCATCGTTTGGTACAAGCGTCAACTTACTGAGTACTGTCATTTTGTGGGAATGTCCCCTCGACGAGATCTCATCCGCAATATTTTTTATCTCTAATAGTGAGCTCTGAGGAATAATAGATTTAACAAACGTACCCACACTGGGGATACGTTCAAGCAAACCTAAGTTAACCACTTCATCGACTGCCTTTCTCGCAGTCATACGACTTGCAGAAAACTGAGTCGCTAAATCGGTCTCAGACGGAATTTTATACCCTTCCCGCCACTTCATCGATTCCATCTTATCTTTGATGAATTCAGCAATTAGCTTATATTTGGGTTGTATCATAAGTTCCACTTCTAACTTCTATAATGCGCAAAAAAGGCAGCTACCAAGTAAATGATTTGCATATCTTTTTAGTTAATTCCTCGCGAAATTAATTATTAAAGGTATTCACTCTTTAATAAATAATCCTAAATACTTCTCAACAGTTCATTTTCAATCATGGTTAATTTATATTCCTTTTTTTAGCTTACCTATCATTCCGCAACTTATGCATGAGTACAAGAGCAATTGAGCCCAAATCGATAAATAAAAATTGAAAAAATAAATTGTAGTATATACCACGTTGCGAAATGCTCAAATCGCATTTGATCGGTTTATTCCTTTACCTATTAGGATGTATGCAGTGTCTGTATTAAAACTAAGCTGTTGTATATACCAGTATGTTGGTATATAAAAGTACGGGGCACAGGTATTTTCTAATAAAATAATTATTTTCAAAAAGCACGAGGGATAACACATGAAACACCTAAATTTAAAGACTTCTCGTATTTGTACAGCCATGATTGTTGCCGGAATTGTTACAATTCCCACATTAGTCAACGCACAAGAAGCGGCCAAAGTAGAGAGAATCGAAATTACCGGTTCAAAAATAAAAAGAACTGATATTGAGTCAGCCAGTCCTGTATCTATCATAACTTCGGCTGATATAAGCATGTCAGGCATTTCTAACGTTGAGAATTTATTACAAGAAATGTCCTTCTCTGCTGGAGTGGCAGGAAATGCAACCAATGCCTACTGGACCAGTGGGGGATATGGAACTGCTCAGGTTAACCTACGGGGTTTAGGGATAAAGCGTACCCTCGTGCTTTTAAATGGTCGCCGGGTGGTGGGAGGCGGAACGGGGGCTAATAGTTCTGTGGATTTAAATATGATCCCGACCTCGATGATCGAGCGTATCGAAGTATTAAAAGATGGTGCATCGGCAATATACGGTGCAGATGCCGTTGCAGGAGTGGTAAATATTATTACCAAAAAAGAATTTAATGGAGCTGAGTTAAACATAAAAGCCGGTATAACCGACGAAAACGATGGAGAAAATCAAGACGTCAGCCTCACACTTGGTGGTAATTTTGATCGAGGAAATGCCATTTTTAGCGCGAACTATTCAAATACTTCGGCCGTACGTCAATCTGACCGTATTGAATGCTCAAAATTTGGGACTGAAGAGGGCACGTTTGAATGTTTCGGTAGCAGCACTACCGAAGGAGGGCGAGCGCTTTTGGCTGATGGTACCCAAGTACAGTTTAACCAGGATGCCGATACGGCCAATCGTGGCAATGATTATGGCCCCTATGATGCCTCCCAGCATAGCTTTGTATATATCCCTTACCTCAATGCCGTTAGCCCGTTAGAGCGTATTAATATTTCCAGCTTTGTAGATTATGAAATTAATGATTCATTAAGTTTATTCACCGAAGCGATGTATACCAAGCGCAAAGGCGAGCAAATTGTTACACCCAGAAATGGCTTTGCAGGAATAAAGGTCGGAGCCGATTTTCGATATAACCCGACAGGGCAAGATCTTGAATTTCAACGCCGCAGAAATACTGAGTTAGGCGCCCCTTATTTCTTCCAGGAAACCGATACGGTGCGTGTAGTAACGGGCATCAATGGCGCTCTTGAGAATGATTGGGAATGGGATGTCGCCTTCAATTATGGGCGTAATACTGGCACGGATGGTTGGACATTTGATATTGATCCGGCCCGCGCCTCTCAAACCTTGGATGACAGTGTTTGTAGTTATGACAATAGTAATGGAATTCCCTGTGGTGACTGGTTCGGTGCAAATGAATTGAGCCAGGAAGTCATTGACTACGTTAAATATCGTCGTGAAGGTACGGGTGGCAATGAAATGCGCAGCTGGACAGCCAATATTAACGGGGATTTAATCGAATTGCCTGCTGGTACCATGGGGTTTGCCGTTGGCGCTGAAAAACGTGCTGAAAAAGGCTGGCGTGATCCGGATTCAACCGTACTGCGCAATGGTCAGGAAGATCCGATTCGCGGTAGTTATGATGTAACTGAAGCCTTTGTTGAATTGTCAGTACCATTATTAACCGATATGACGCTGGTTAAAAACTTAACGGCAGAGTTGGCCGCCCGGTATTCCGATTACAGCACTGTGGGAGCTGAAACCACCTATAAACTGGGCGTAACCTGGAATGTGAATGATACATTAATGGTGCGGGGGGTTCAGTCTACATCTTTTAGAGCACCTGTGATCACTGAGCTATTTGGTGGTACAAATGGTGAAAACTTACGCACAATTGATCCCTGCGAGAATGCGACTGGCGTCATTGCCACAAATTGCCAGGCAGCCGGGGTGCCAGCGGATTTTGTCCAGGATGGAACAACCGTACTAACCAGTGTCGGTGGCAACCCGGATCTTGGTGCAGAATCAGCTGATACCACCACCATCGGCATTGTCTGGCAACCCGGATTTGCTGAAGGTTTGTCCACCACTGTGGATTATTTTAATATTGAAATCCAAGACGCCATAACGTCTGTCAATGGTTCAGATATGCTGAAGTTGTGTTACGAAGATCCCCAGGGCAATGCTCAATTTTGCGATACTTTTACGCGCCATCCGGTTACTAATCAGGTGAGCGAATTAAATCAGCGCCCCGTGAACGCCGCGGTAGAAAAGGTCAGCGGGCTTGACTTTAATATCGCTTATAAATTCGACATTATGGGGTTGGATGCCCGTTCTACCCTGGATATCACGCGATTACTCAATCATGAAAGTACCCCCTTTTCTGGTCAACCGACAATTGATAAAGTGGGTTTTATTACTGAAGATCAGGGTAGTTATACCAAATGGCGCAGTAATTTCAGCTTTTCATTGATGAGCGAAAAATGGACTGCTACCTATTCATTGCGTTATATAGGTGGGGCTGATGATGTTAACGGCGGTGATTTTGACCCCTTGGGGAAATCTGTTGATGCGCTGACTTATTCAGATTTAGCCGCGTCCTACTTCGTAAATGATGATCTTGTCGTCTCAATGGGCATAGATAACATCTTCGATAAAGAGGCTCCTTATCTTACCTCATGGAATGACGCCAATACCGATGTGATGACCTATGATTTGTTAGGTCGAAAAGGCTTTGTGAGAGTAAATTATCACTTTTAAGTTGTCATATACTTAGCCTGTTGATTTGAAGCTTGTCACGTACTCATTAGTGACAAGCTTTATTTATTAGTCATACAAGTAAATAACTTTGATGCTGAACAGCTTATAAGTAAAAATCCGGTTGCTGATTCTACTCCAGCCATTAAACGCAAGTCTTCGGTGGGCTGTGAGCTCCCCAGACCTAACGTAGTGATGGTCGTTAACGAAAAATAAAAAATATCTTTCACACTGTGTCCATCTTTAAATTCCCCGAGATCCAATTCAACCCCTATCAGGTAGCACAGGCAGAATAACCCTGCGTTTAACACTTGGCTGCCCACCGCAATCAATATAGTAATCTGCATTGCCGCAAATCGGCTGTTAAATTTACCTGTAATGCTGTCGGCCAGCCAGGTGATATTAACGTAATGTATTGAAAGTGCAGCAGAGACGGCTAGCAGTGAAATTAACAGCGTAGTTATCATAAATCACCTATATAAAAAGTTGGAGTATATGTTGCATGAAATATCATGCCTAGCCCCAAGTCATTGTAAAAACACTGCTTTTTACTTAAATTATTAATCAATATGAAAGGATTACTCGATGAATTATGTAAAATTTACAGCAATGATTGTTACATCCACCATTGCCATGTTTATCATGATGTACTTCAATACCTACGCAATGTCACATGTCTGGTTCAGCGAAACTAGAACCTATATGGCGCTATACATGGGTGCGGGTATGGCCATTATCATGCTTGCTTTTATGCTGGGTATGTATAAAAACAAAACTTTGAATATGGTTATATTTATAGGTGCGGCACTTTTATTTATCCTATCTGTGTACCTTGTACGCTCGCAGTCAACCGTTGCCGATGCATCCTGGATGAAAGCGATGATCCCTCACCATTCTATCGCTATTCTGACCAGTGAACGCGCCAATATTGAAGATCTTAGGGTTCGTGAATTGGCCGACGGTATTATCAAAGCACAACGTAAAGAGATCAAAGAAATGGAATGGTTAATTGGCGATATTGAGCAGAACGGGGTGGCCCAGACCACAACTGAAGCGAATGCCAGAGCTGTGCCCAAGTTTGAGGGGAAATTGAATAAAGGAGAAGAAGATGAATAAGACAGCTGTATTATACCGTATGGAGACAGACGAACATATTTGCCCCTATGGCCTGCGTTCCAAAGATTTACTGGAGCGACAAGGATTCACTATTGAAGATCATAAGCTCACTACGCGGCAAGCGGCTGATGAATTTAAAGCCAAACATAATGTCGAAACGACTCCACAGGCCTTTATAGAAAACGAACGTATTGGCGGGTATGACGCCCTTCGGGAATATTTTGGGAAAGGCGAGGCCGGGCAAACCGGTACTACATACACACCTGTTATTGCGATTTTCAGTGTGGCAGCACTGGTTGCTTTGGGATTTCAGATAGGGGTGTCCGGCACTATTTTATCTATTCGGACATTAATGTTGTTTATTGCTGTGTCAATGGTGTTGTTGGCCGTGCAAAAACTAAAAGATCTTTACAGCTTTACCAATTCATTTATTACCTATGATCTGCTGGCTATGAAGAATATACGTTACGGGTATCTTTATCCGTTTCTCGAAGCCTATGCAGGTATTGGCATGATCGCGTCTTTGTCTGCACTATGGGTAGCGCCAATTTCGTTATTTATTGGTACGGTAGGTGGAATTTCGGTTATTAAAGCGGTTTACATCGACAAACGTGAGTTGAAATGCGCCTGTGTCGGAGGCGACAGCAACGTTCCACTGGGATTTGTATCGCTAACGGAAAACCTATTCATGATTGGGGGCGGGCTGATTATGTTGATGCAGTAAAATCTGCTATTCAAGACAGAGGCTAATCACGCGTTAGCTTCTGTTAATTTAGGCGCACATTGAGCAAAACGGTGTGGCGCTAATCGACCATAACTGCCCATATGGTCTGCACTGCAAGGAGTAACATAAACGAAACGGATTCAATATAGCAGACCACAAACTAACATCACGGCAAACGGCTAATGATTTTAAAGCTGTGGTGACATATTTTAGCGGAATCAAAAACAGCGTAAATGTGATACCTCCGCCTTTATGGCATTAAATCAATTCCAAACTCCTTAACCAATAGTGCGAAAAGCCAAAAACAAATTACCGTGAAAACAGCACTGATCATCAATGAGAGCCAAAAGCTAAACTTTTGTAACAATGTCGGAAATATCAAAAACATCGGAAGTGTTGGTAATACATACCAGAAGGTGTACCAAGCGTGATTGGCAATTTTTTCCGTTGGTTGTTTTTCAACATATAACCAAATCATCGCCAGAATAGTAACAAGAGGCAAGGCCACAATTAGTGCGCCCAGTTTGTCATTTCTTTTGGCAATTTCCGATACTGCGACCACAATTGCCGCGGTGATCAGATATTTCGTAATCAACCATCCCATATGTGTTTACCTAATCCTATGCTGTAAAACCGATTGCCTGTCGGTTTTTATTGTGCCACTATAATGACCATTATGCTAAGAGAAATATGTCATGCAATTAGGTGAGCTCGAAAAAATGGTTCTGCAATACATCTGGTCAGTGCCTGAAGCTGATGCTAAGCAAGTACACGGTGTGCTTGGGAAAGAACGTGGAAACTCATTAAATACCATTCAGAGCACACTTGATAGATTACATAAAAAAGGGTTATTGGGCCGCACGAAACAAAGCCATGCGTACCACTATCGAACTAAAGTGGGGCGTGAAGAGTTAATTGCAAGATTAATTGATGTTGCCACAAGTGATTTTGTAGGGGCTGATGAGCATAGTTTAATCGCTGCATTTAGTTCAGCCTCCTCAAACATGAATGAAGCACAATTGGACATGCTTGAAAAAATGATCGAGCAGCAACGTCAACTGCGAAAAGGTGATAAGCAGTAATGCTGACAGGGAATGTGGCCATTATACTCAATTTGCTTAGCGTCGCGCTGCTGTCGTTTGCGATAGTTGTTGGATTTTTATCTATTCTCGTATCCGTTGTGCATTCTAAGCTTAAATTTTTTGCCTTGCGTTATCGTAAATGTTTGATGTGGTTACTGGCTGCTAGCCCTTGGTGGGTGGCGGCAACCTGTGTTGCGCTGTTCTGGCCCGCCACACGCAGTTTTAATACGGATCCATGGTTTAAAGATATCGCTCATTGGCATCATATTGATGTATTTAATCTTGGAAGTTGGCACGGCCTTGCGTTGCTGATGGCTGGCGGTTTCATGACTTGGTTGGCAGTATCAAAAACCTATCGAATTTTAACGCACAGTAATATCATTCAACAGTTAAACACTCTGGGTGTAGAGAAGCGCGAATGTTCACAAGATGGCAAGGTGCTATATATCCTGTCATCAACCGTACCTGCTGTTTTCACTACCGGGCTATTATCGCCGCGGATCTACATTACTACTTCACTTCAAAAACAAGTGAATCAGCAAGAGTTGGATATTATCGTTAAACATGAGTTAGCCCATGTCCGTGTTTATGATCCCTTATTTAAAGTCTTGTTCCTGATCTTATGTGGTTTCTTTCCAAAAACCGTCAGCCTATTACTTATGCAGCAATATACGCTTTTAACAGAACAAATAGCGGATTGTGCGGTGACCCGCCATCATGATAATTTGGATGTTGCGCAAACCTTAGTGAAAGTAGCCAGGTTGCAACGAACCCCACCTTTTAATTTTGATAGTGTTCAATTAAGTTATTTTGGCAATGAACAAATCAGTCAACGTGTGCATGAGCTGGTTTCTCCGTTACCTAAAACACCCATAATAGCCCTGTTTTTCGCCTTGCTCCTCTTTATCAGTACACCATTGTTCACTGCTTCTACGGTTGATAGTTTTCACCATCTCATTGAATCGTTTTTCACTCACTAAGTAAGGATTGGCCATGCAGCCATTTTTTCTGATCAATACACTTAAAAAACCGACCGGCAATCGGTTTTGCGTCGGTTTGCTGAGTCTATCGCTGGCACTTTCAGCATCTGCTGACGTTCCCCCAGGCTCAGGACCAGACCCGGTATTAACCTTGTCGCAAGCCGTTTCGCTAACGTTGAAACAACACCCTGAATTGAATGCCTTTGTGCCTCGACATCGCGTGCAGCAAGGCCAAATTCAACAAGCCAGTGTGGGTCAACGTCCCCAGGTTGGGCTAATGATAGAAGATGCGCTGGGTAATTCAGAGCATAGTGCTTTGGGAAGTATGCAATCGACTTTGACTTTTACCTGGATGTTACAGCAGGAACAGATCGATAGTCGTATCGCCGCAGCAAAATCTCAGACTGGCCAACTTGAGGTAGAGCAGCGGATAGCCTCTTTGGATTTGGCTTCCCATACCGCCAAAAAATTCATTCAAATCCTGATAAAAAATGAGCGTTTGAAGTTAAATAAAATCGCTCTGCAACAGGCAAAGGATGTACACAATGCCATAACCGAGCGGGTTGAAGCCGGTAAAAGCTCCAATGTTGAAAAATTTCAAGCCGAAGCGGAACAGGTGCGTCGTGAATTGGCTGTAGAGGATTTACAACATGAATTAAAGGCTAGTCATTATCAATTGACGTCTCTTTGGGGAGAAGCCGGTAAAGCCTATCAAGTGAGTGGCAATCTGATGGCACTGCCCGCTAACCCGTCAGTTGGATCGCAATTAAGTCGCCTTAAAAAACAGCCACTTCTGGCCAAGTTTGCCACCCAGCGGCGTATTGCTCAGTCGCAAATGGAGTTGGCCCGCATAGAGGCTAAACCGCAATGGCAATTGTCAGCGGGTGTGCGGCGGTACGAAGCGACGGATGATTTTGGTTTGGTTGCCGGGATCTCAATCCCTTGGGGTGACAGCAACCGAAATGCCGGCAAGATTGCCGCATTAAAAGCGCAGCAAGAAGTACTAGCTGATGAAGCCGGTGCTTTGTTACAAAAGCTTGATGCACAACTTTACGTGCTGCTTCAGGAAATGGGGCATTCACGTCATGTTATCGACACCATACAACAACGTATTGTACCGCTTTTGGAAAATGCCTTGTCAGATGCATCTAGTGCCTTCGACATCGGCAAGCTCAATTATACCCAATGGAACAGTGTTCGACAGGAATTGCTGACGGCGAAATCGCGATTATTAGACGCCTATGAAAGCTTACACCTGCAACATATCGAAATTCAACGCCTGACTGGCTCGTCTATTTCCCAATGAGAAATTTTATGAAGAACAAAAACATCATCTCAGCATTAACAACCACTATTTTGATGGGGCTGTCTTACTTATTATCCCCCTTGGCATTGGCGGAGTCGGCCCCTGCGGTCGAGCAGGTAGAGCCTGAAAAAGGCTCCCACAATGGTCGCATGCTGCGTGACGGTGAGTTTGCGATAGAACTGGCTATCTTTGAAACCGGCGTGCCGCCTGAGTTTCGTGTATGGATAACGGATAAAGGACAACAGATATTACCTGATAAGGTTGATCTTAATATCAAGCTCACCCGACTAGGCGGCATAGTGGATGACATCCAATTCATTAAGCAAGACGATTTTCTGCGCGGTGATATGGTGATTTACGAGCCGCATTCCTTTGTGGTAGCGATAACCGCTAAACATCAAGGTAAAACCCACCACTGGAAATACGACAATTTTGAAGGGCGTACCAGCATTGAGCAGGCTATTGCCGATGCCATGGAGATTAAAACTGAAGTCGCAAGTAGTGTCACGCTTCACCAAACGATCCCGGTTTATGGCACGTTAATGTTACCGCCAGGCGCAAACCGCATCGTTGCGGCCAGGTTTGATGGAGAAATCAAGCAATTGCATGTCAAGCAAGGCGAAAAAGTAAAAAGGGGCCAGTTGTTGTTGACCGTCGAAAGTAACGAGAGTTTGAAATCTTTTCAGATCACGTCTCCGGCGGATGGCATCATCACTGCACAACAGGCCAGTGCCGGCGAGCAAACTGCTGGACGAACTTTGCTCACTATTACCGACACGTCTACCTACATTGCGCAATTGGCGGTTTACCCCACTGATTACGCAAGCGTAACCATAGGAGCACCGGTCACCTTGAGTCTCGACGGGTACGCCTTAGCATTTACTGGCAATGTCGCGTATATCGAACCATCGGTGCGTGATGATCAGGCCAGATTGGTATGGGTGTATGTTGAGGATGCAGAAAACCAGTTAACCACGGGCAGTTTTGTTAAGGCGGCAATTGAAATCGCTAGCATTGATGTGCCCCTAGCAGTAAAACGTAGCGGCTTACAAGCCTTTCGAGATTTCACCGTAGTGTACGCAAAAGTAAGTGAGCAATACGAAGTACGGATGCTGGAATTAGGCCGTCAGGATAAAGTGTGGGTAGAAGTAATAGGTGGGCTGGAGCCTGGCACCGAGTACGTGAGCGAAAACAGTTACATTCTTAAAGCCGACATTGAAAAGTCTGGCGCATCCCACGACCACTAGGAGCTGACAATGTTAGAATCGATTCTACGTTTTTCGATTAAAAGAAACCTGCTCATTTTTGTGATGGTATTGGGTTTTGCAGGACTGGGGATATGGAATTTCACCAACCTCCCTATAGATGCAGTACCGGATATAACCAATGTGCAGGTAATGATAAACACCGAAGCGGCTGGTTATACACCGCTGGAAGTCGAGCAACGAGTTACTTACCCGTTAGAAAACGCCTTAGCGGGGTTACCAGGACTCACCTACACACGCTCGGTTTCCCGTTATGGCCTGTCACAAGTTATTGCCATCTTTGCTGATGATACCGATGTGTATTTTGCCCGCCAGTTGGTCAATGAGCGCTTGTCTGCTGCCCGTGCCGAACTCCCCTCTGGATTAGAGCCGCAGCTTGGGCCTATAGCCACCGGCTTGGGCGAGATTTTTATGTTTACCGTGGATGCGCAGCCTGGGGCCACCAACGAGGATGGGACGCCAATCACACCGATGGATTTGCGGACCGTTCACGACTGGACCATACGCCCACAATTGATGCGTGTACCTGGTGTGGTGGAAGTCAATCCTATCGGTGGGTATGAGCGTGAAATATTGGTCGGCTTTAAGCCTGACAAGTTGTTGGCGTACGGGCTGACGCAGGCGGATGTTATCACTGCAATTGAACAAAATAACAACAATCAGGGGGCGGGTTTCGTAGAACAAAACGGGGCGCAATGGCTGTTACGCATGCCTGGCCAGATAGAAGATTTGCAGGCGCTTGGTCAAATTCCGTTGCGTAGCACCAACAGCGCATCGATACGCATCAAAGATGTTGCCGATATCAGTAGTGGTAAGGGTCTTAGAAACGGGGCAGCGACACAAAATGGTCGTGAAGTTGTGATGAGCACAGTATTCATGCTCATTGGTGAAAATAGCCGAACCGTGGCTAGTGCAGTGGGTGAAAAGCTCATAGAAGTCAATGCCAGCTTACCTGAGGGGATTGTTGCAACAGCCGTGTATGATCGTACCAAACTGGTTGATAAAACATTACAAACCGTCAAGACCAATCTGCTCGAAGGGGCGCTATTGGTTATTGTGGTATTATTTCTACTGCTGGGCAGCTTTAGGGCCGCGTTTCTTACCGCACTCGTTATCCCTTTTGCCATGCTTATGACTATTACCGGTATGGTACAAAGTAATGTTAGCGCCAATCTGATGAGCTTGGGGGCACTAGACTTTGGACTGCTGGTCGATGGCGCTATCATCATTGTTGAAAATTGTTTGCGGCGCCTTAGTCAGGCCGGCTCTGCCAACCAGACATTGCCTTTGAAAGAACGGTTGGAGTTAGTATTTGAGGCAACACGTGAGGTCATTCGGCCTGCGCTGTTCGGCGTACTAATTATAACCGCTGTGTATCTGCCCATTTTTGCCCTCGAAGGCGTAGAAGGTAAAATGTTTCATCCTATGGCAATAACGGTCGTGATCGCATTACTCAGCGCCATGTTTCTGTCAATCACTTTTGTTCCGGCCATGATTGCACTGCTGTTCAAAAAACCGGTAAAAGAGAAACACAATCCTATCATTCGCGGTGCAACTGCCGTTTATCGTCCAGCCCTTGCTTGGGTGTTAAAAGGCAGATGGCTCGTGGTGATAGCCGCAAGCTTACTGGTTATCCTGTTTGGTTATCAGGCTACACGCTTAGGTAGCGAGTTTGCGCCGGATTTGGACGAAGGTGACATTGCCATGCACGCTTTACGGATCCCAGGTACATCCCTTAGTCAGGCTATTGCGCTGCAAGAGGTACTAGAAGAAAAAATTAAGCAAATGCCGGAAGTTGAACGCGTATTTGCCAAAATAGGCACCGCAGATGTGGCAACAGATGCCGTACCGCCCAGTGTGGCAGATAACTTTATTATCCTTAAACCTCGTGACCAGTGGCCTGATCCTAACAAGTCTAAGGAACAGGTGGTTGAAGAATTAGCCGCTATGGTTGCCCCAGTTCCAGGTAATCGCTACGAATTCCTGCAACCTATCCAAATGCGTTTTAATGAAATTCTTGCGGGGGTTCGTGCAGAGTTGGCCATCAAGGTATTTGGCGACGATTTCGACACTTTGGCCTCGATAGGGGGGGAGATAGAGTCTGCTATCACTAATGTTGCGGGTATTGCCGACATACAGGTGGAGCGCACTACCGGACTGCCAATGCTGAGTATTGAACCCAAACTTGAAAAGCTGGCGCAATACGGCATCAGTAAGGCAGCGGTGCAGTCGCAACTGACTACCGCAATGGGCGGTGCTGTGGTCGGTAAGTTCTACCAGGGGGATATTCGCTCAGACATTGTTGTGCGCCTTGCTGAAGAATTACGTACAGACATAGATGGACTTGCCTATTTGCCTATTCAACTTCCGGACGGTCACGCTGTGCCACTTCAAGAACTGGCCACACTGAATTTAGTGGACGGAGCCAACCAAATAAATCGTGAAAACGGCAAACGTCGGATAGTGGTTACTGCGAATGTCAGGGGGCGTGATTTAGGCAGTTTTGTGGCAGATATTCAGCAAACCATTGGCAACAATGTCGAAATTCCCGCTGGTAATTGGGTAGAGTACGGTGGCACTTATCAAAAGTTGCAATCCGCTTCAAAGCGACTCAGTGTGGTTGTGCCGATTACTCTGCTGATGATCATTGGTTTACTCATACTGGCACTTAGTTCATTTAAGGATGCCATGATCATATTTGCCGGCGTGCCCTTGGCTTTAACGGGAGGCATTGCAGCCTTGCTGTTGCGGGATATTCCGTTTTCAATTTCGGCTGCGGTAGGGTTTATTGCGCTATCCGGCATTGCCATTTTGAACGGATTAGTAATGGTCTCCTTCATTCGCGAACTTCGTAAAGACAATGTCTCGCTTAATCAGGCCATTTTTGAGGGGGCGTTAACCCGTCTTCGCCCAGTATTGACCACGGCCTTGGTTGCCGCCCTGGGATTTGTGCCAATGGCCCTCAATACCGGAATAGGTTCTGAGGTGCAGCGTCCGCTGGCAACGGTGGTCATTGGCGGCATCATCTCATCTACCTTGTTAACCCTATTTGTTATACCTGCGTTATATCGCATTTTACATAAGGAAAAGGAGTCAATCTTGACTGAGTCTGAAACATTGGAGCCGACCAATGCCAACTAATCTGTTGAAAGTTAGCCTGGTTATTTTTTCGCTGGGTTTAATGGCCCTGAGCCTAGACGTATTTGGCCATGGCGTAGATGACAATACCCGGGCGTTTCTGGAGCAGAACACTGGCATGCAATTTTTGCCCTTTTTGTATATCGGCGCTAAACACATGATCACCGGCTATGACCATCTGTTGTTTCTGGTGGGGGTGATCTTCTTCTTGTACAAAAGTCGCGATGTACTGCTGTATGTCACCATGTTCACTCTAGGTCACAGTACAACCTTATTGTTAGGCGTCCTGAGCGATGTTCAGGTCAACGCCTATCTGATAGACGCCATCATTGGTCTGTCGGTGGTGTACAAGGGCTTTGATAACCTAGGGGGCTTTAAACGATGTTTTAACTGGCAACCGAATACCAAATTGGCAGTATTGATTTTCGGTTTATTCCATGGCTTTGGATTGGCGACCAAATTGCAGGAATTCCAGTTGCCAGAAGATGGCCTGATAATCAACTTGCTCGCTTTTAATCTGGGTGTGGAGCTGGGACAGTTTGCGGCATTGGTATTTATCCTCATTGCCATTAATGCTTGGCGAAAGTTACCGTCTTTCCAACGATTCGCCACATTCACCAATACGTTATTGATGAGTGGCGGACTAATGCTCATTGGCTTCCAGCTCACCGGTTTTGTAATTAACTAATTAGAACGAGAATAATATGCAACACACTGTAAGTACTAAAACGCTATTAAAAGCCAGCGCATCGGCAACCCTTGTCGCTATAGTCGCGTTGATTACCTTCATTTTACCTGCCGAATACAATTTCGACCCCACAGGCATTGGACATAAATTGGGTTTGACGGCACTTGCCGTTGCTGCTGAAGCACAAACTCCAAATAAATTAGCCAAAGCAGGGTCGGATGAATATCAGGTTATCGAGGTTAGTGTGCCTGCCGGAAAAGGGATTGAGTATAAGTTTAGCATGCAACAAAACGATAAAATGACCTATGAATGGCTAACAGATGGTCCTTCGCTGTATTTTGATTTACACGGAGAACCTCAGGGGGATACCACGGGGTATTTTGAAAGCTACGCCATTGCCACTCTAAACGAGATGAAAGGCAGCTTTACCGCGCCTTTTGCTGGCTCTCATGGTTGGTATTGGAAAAATAATTCAGACAAGCCCATTGCGGTACAGCTAATGGTGAAAGGTCAGTATGAAGTGATTGGATTAAAATAATAATTGGAGAAAAATATGAAAAAAATACTATCTGTATTAACACTGTGTAGCGCGATGATCTGTAGCAACGTTTCAGCGCATAGTGATCACGGTATAATTAGCGGTCAGGCTGCTATCAATATCGCGAACAAATCGTTACCACAAATGACGTTCAAGGAATTTGGTTTTGAAGTCGGGAAGCTGGATACATCTTGGAAATTGCTGACAGCAAAAGATTTGTCAGTCGTGAGCGTTGAAGACAGCTTTTATGTTGTCAGCGCCATCAACAAAGAAACACAAAGTACGATCTATTTCAAGATCGCCAACAATGGCCAAGTAATGGATGTTACCCATAAAAACGATTTTTAAACTTAATGAGCCACTTCATGGCTTACTTCTCTTGTGAAGGGAGCAATGTTCTGGATTTGGCTTTTTGCTTTATGTACAAGCTTGTTGAAAAACATGACTAATATAACAGTCGTAACTGTGTGCCGGAATCAGTCGAATTTGGAAAGCTTATCTTGTCAATTTTCGGAAAGGCTTATTATTACTTTGCTGAAAACGGTAATAGACTGGTAGCGCGAAAAACGCTGCGATCCGCAGTGTCGTTTCTATGGAAGTCTAAGCCGGCACCTGGAAGGGACCTATTTCTGTCATTGTTGGGTGAGCGCACATTGTCGTTGATCTCTGGCAGTTAGGTCATGACTGACACCAATCCCATTAATGCAAAAAAAATCGGTTGGTGTACTAGGTAAATTATCAAACTATGCTGGCCTGGCACACTCAGCCATACATTTTTTTGAAATACCGCTTTGAGAGGGTCATGGATCAGTATTTTGGTGTGGCCCAGCCAGATGCCAATAAGTACTACGCCTATCCAAGGAAAGACGGGCACGTAATCATTCGAATAAGATGGCAGAAAGTGCGTGAACTGGCCGAATGGCCACGCACTATTTAATATGCCCACATTAAACAATGTGACGAAAACTATTCCAGTACAGAGGGCTAATTTGGGCCTGTTTACAAATGCTAATGCCACCAAACTTGCGAAAATAATAAAATGCAGCACGCCAAAGTAGATCCAATTATTAGGTACCATCAGCAGTGTGACCAAAGTGATAGCCGTTGCGCCGGCAACTATTTGCACTATGCGGATAAAAAATGCTCGCCATTTTATTTTTGCCGAATGCACTATGACCATAGAGACACCGAGGCTGATAAAGAACAGACTCAAAATTAATTGGCGAAATTGCTTCCATCCGGGACCGTCAGGCACACTCCATTGCACCCATCCAAAAAATTTCAGATCATACATAAAATGAAATATCACCATCAAAATAATTGCGAAAGTTCGCAATACATCCAGCGTGATATTCCGCTGTTTAACCCGATCATCCATTGCTTTTAGTGCTTATGTTTATTTGGTTTAGTGTCCCGTGATGATGAATGGGTGTGTAACACTTTCCACGTATCATCAATTTGCTTAAACAAAAACGTTTGATAGCCAGACTTGTCAAATTCCTTGCCTGAACTTTTGACTTTGCCCTTAACACGAGTATTGGCGATAACCCAAGCAAACTTGTCTTCTATATGCAGCTCGTAATCCGAGAAGTTTAATGAGAGGTACTCAAGGGCATCTTTTTCAGGTTCAACATGATTGATAACAAGGTCATCAAGACTGTCATTTTGTCCACCGGATTCAATATAACGCGCCCCATTAAAATCTAAATAATGCTTGCGAAATGGCGTCCCATCACCATTTTCCCAGCCGTGTTTAATGTCGTTGATGATACCGATTAAGATCTCTTTATCTTGTGCTGCCAAAGCCGCAGGGCTAATGATCAAGGCTATTAAAAAACCTAATATGAATTTATTAACTTTCAAAACGTTCTCCTTTTAATGATGATTGTTAGTGACATCAAAGAATAAGAGTGATCTTCCAACCATCACTCCCGTTACTTAGCGTGATAATTTCGTTGCCCTTCAGGTCAATATTTTTGCCTTTGGTCGAACTCGGTGAAATTGAAATACTGGGTCAAACTCTTGAACGTGATATTCAAGAGTTTCCACATCGGTAGCTTGGCAATATGTCATATCAGCTAACATGTGATGTCCAGTATATTCATATGTGCTACTGCCCCAGTACAGGGCTGAAATATTGTCCAGTTCACTTTACTTTACTTAATGTTGAGCGCCGTCCTCGTCAGCATCGCGAGCTGTCAATATTTGATATTCTTCTGCTGTTAATTTCGGTAATTTTTGCAAAAAAGCCACCATGGCCCAAATACGTTGGTCATCATGAGTTGGGCCCCAGGCCGGCATGCCGGAAGCCTTTATGCCATGTTTGATGACCCAAAATTGTCGACTTGCCAGCTGTTGAATATCGCCATTTTCGTGGTCTTCTTCATGATCGTTAACCGACAAATTCGGTGGGGCCGGGTATAAGCCGATGCTCATATCACTTTGTTCTTTACCTGGCTTTAAGTGGCATCCGGCGCACATATCATTGTAATCCGGCCCACCAGCCAGTAGCAGTTCGACAGACTCTAACGAAGGTACGCTGATTTTGGATGATGCACGATCAATGGAGTTATCGCGCAAGGTCTCTAACAGCCAAAATTCAGTATCATTATGGGGGACATCAGCACCGATAGGGTAAATACCAGAATAGATGAAACTCGCCACTCCTCCGATGGCAAGTACGATAATTGCCAATAATGTATAAAAAATTTTCATGACTAACTCTCCGTTTTAATTAGTCGTTTAGTGCTTATCTTGGTGATTGTCATCTTTTTCCATATCTTCCATGTGTTTATCTGAATTTTTGTCAGCCATTTTGTGGCATTTTTTCATCATTGCCATCATAACCGGATCATTTTTGTCCATTTTTCCCTTATCCATGTCCTGCATAGACTCACAATTTGGCGCTTCCTTTTCTTTTGCATGTTCTTTGGGATTATGGGCATAGCTACTCACTGAATAGGCTGCGGTAACTATTAGTAGGGTGGAAATCAGTTTATTGGTTTTCATGGTTATTCCTTATCTATATTGTGAAAAAAATAA
Organism: Paraglaciecola sp. IT1134; assembly: GCF_058068185.1. Lineage (NCBI taxonomy): Bacteria > Pseudomonadati > Pseudomonadota > Gammaproteobacteria > Alteromonadales > Alteromonadaceae > Paraglaciecola > Paraglaciecola sp. IT1134. Next base: position 2,529,351 of record NZ_CM176486.1, read on the forward strand.
TAGTGCGTCGAAATAAAACATGTCGGCGCACAGGTTTTTTATTGAAACCAGAAGCGTATTCCGGCTACCCATTGCGTTTGTCTGGTTGGCCGGCCTTCTAATGTCGAAAAATCGGCGGTATTACCGTATTGACCTGTCCATTCCACCCCCAAATAGGGAGCAAATTGGCGGTTAAATTCATACCTCAGACGAATGCCAGCGGTTAACGAAGACAGGCCCTTGCCAACCCCATTTTGGGCGTCATCTTTACCGTAGGCGCTAATGGCAACTCGAGGTTGCAGTATTAAGCGCTGGGTAATAAGCAGCTCATACTCGGCTTCCAAATCAAACGCGGTGCGCCCTTCGGTACCCACTGATAAACTGGCATCGACTTCAAACCAATAGGGAGCGAGCCCTTGTACGCCAAAGGTCAACCATTGCCTGGATGGTCCTTCGGATGTATCGAATCTGGCACCAAGTTGAGTATCCCAGAAGCTACTAATGGCATGTCCCCACAAAATCTGGTTTTCACTCTCTTCCAGTTTTCCATCAACTATTTCACCTTCGCTTTTTATCACCAGACGATCGTAAGTGCTGCCGTACCAGGCTTGCATATCGTATTGAGCGGCACTGCCCAAACCACTAGATAGTCCGTCTGCATATTCAAAGCGGTCAAACAGAACTGTCCAAAAGGCGTGTTCATCGGCCATTTTTAGTTGTCTTGGCCCGGGCAAGGCGTAAGCACCGCTGTCCAGGGTTAACCCATCTGAATAAGCATGGGGATCGCGTGCGTCAGGCGGCGCAGTGTTGCTTTTATCGGGCATTTTGGAATGATCCATTCCTTGCGTTGATTCCATCTCGTCCATGGGATCATGACCCATGGCGCTGTGATCCATTGGTTTATCATCCTGGTCAGCATCATTGGACTGCATTTTAGAATGATCCATCTCTTGCATAGATTCCATCTCGTCCATGGGATCATGGCCCATGGCGCTGTGATCCATTGGTTTGTCATCCTGGTCAGCCTCTTTGGGCGGCATTTTGGAATGATCCATCCCTTGCATGGGTTCTACCTCGCCCATTGCGCTATGATCCATTGGCATGTCATCCGCGCTCTCACTTAGAGGAGGTTGTGGCTCGTCATTATCTTGCTGCTGCGCTATCGTGCCAGTACAAAACAGACAAACTAAGGTCGCGACCGCTGTTTTTTTATTCAATATCAATATATTTCTCATGAAATCACCACTTCACGAAACATGCCCGCATCCATATGGAATAGAAGGTGGCAATGCCAGGCCCATCTTCCTAATGCATCCGCATTTACTAAAAAGCTGATGCGCTGCGCGGGCTGAACAGGAATGGTGTGACGCCTAACCATAAATTCGCCTTTGTCATTTTCTAATTCACTCCATACGCCGTGTAAATGCATGGGGTGAGTCATCATGGTGTCATTTTGCAATATCACCCTGACGCGTTCGCCATGATTAAAGTGCACGGGGGTGGATTTGCCAAACTCCAACCCGTCAAATGACCAGGTGTAACGTTCCATGTTGCCGGTTAGATGCAGCTCTACTTCGCGCTCGGGTAATCGCGGATCGAGTGGGCCACCAATAGTGTGCAGGTCAGCTAGGGTGAGTACCCGTCGACCATTGTTGCGTAAGCCAACACCTGGATCGTCGTGATTGGTTCTGGGCATTTCGACTCTGGCATCCACTGAAGGGCCATATTCACTGCGGGCGTGATTAACGGTTTGTGACGGTACAGCCAACGGATTTTTGTGTTTGGCATGCTCTTTGTGATCCATCGACATAGCACCATGGGCCATTGAACTGTGATCCATCTGCATGTTGTCATCCATATTCATACCTGACATGTCACCCATCATGTCTTTCATGGCGAGCCACACGGGCTGATCAACCGTGGGGACTTCGGCAGTCAACCCTCGCTGCACGGCTAAAGTACCGCGAGAATAGCCTGTTCTATCCATCGACTGCGCAAAAATACTATGCGCATCATCGGTGGGTTTTACAATAACGTCGTAAGTTTCACCCGGGCCAAATCTAAATTCATCGACGCTAACCGGCTCCACGTCTTGTCCGTCAGCAGATATAACCGTTAGTTTTAAACCCGGGATGCGAACATCGAAAAAGGTGTTGCTAGAGCCGTTGATAAATCTAAGGCGAATGGTTTCACCGGGTTTAAAAATACCTGTCCAGTTGCTATTTGGTGTCTGACCGTTCATCAGAAAGGTAAAGGTTTCAGCGGATAAATCGGCTAGATCGGCGGGACTCATGCGCATCTCATTCCACATTTTTCGCATGGCAATGGCTTGTCCCATACCGTAACGGGACATGTCATCGAAGAAATCCCGAGCAGTAGGCTGGTTATAGTTGTAATAGTCACTCTGTTGTTTTAAATGGGCAAAAGCTGACATGGGGTTCTCATCAGTCCAATCAGACAACTGCACCACCATATCTTGATCGGTACTGATTTTTTCACCGGATTTGGGCTCAATGACTATGCTACCGTACATGCCGGTCATTTCCTGAAAGCCAGTATGGGAGTGATACCAATAGGTACCCGTTTGCTGTACTTTGAACCGGTAAGTAAAGGTCTCACCTGGGGCAATGCCCTCATAGCTGATGCCAGGCACACCATCCATCTGGAAAGGTAAAAGAATGCCGTGCCAATGAATAGATGTGGACACCGACAAACGATTTGTGACACGAATGGTCACTGTTTCTCCTTCACGCCAGACTAAGGTGGGGCCCGGAATACTGCCGTTTATGGTGGTCGCCGTACGTGATTGTCCGGTGAAATTAACAGTAGTTTCACTTACGCTAAGGTCAAACTCGTTACCCGTTAAGGTATTCGTTTTGGCAACACTGCCATATTCTTGGCTTTGCGCCGTACTGATACGCCCGACTCCCATAGCTATGGAGCCTGCCACCGCCCCTTTGACAAAGTTGCGTCGGGGTAGGCTTGGTGGCGAAATTGGATGACGACTGTTATTTGACATAGTTCCTCTAAGGTAAATTTAGCGTTTGATGTGGAATATAGTTTAGATTACCAGTCCTGACCTCAACATGACGACAAGATTACAAAAATGTAATCTTAGGGTAATCTGCTCGTTAAGCAGGCGGGGTAGAATGGTGTGGGTTAGCGTGATAGAAGCGAGACGGATATGCGGTTGTTAGTAGTAGAAGATGAAAAAAAAATTGGGGATTATTTGCAAAAAGGGCTAGAGGAATCCGGTTTTGTCGTGCAGCTTGAGCGAAATGGTCTCGATGGTTATCACTCAGCTGTGTCGGAGGCCTTTGATCTGATCATTCTTGATGTGATGTTGCCGGACATCAATGGTTGGCAAATTTTGCAAAAACTTAGAGCGGCTGATTTGTCTGTACCGGTTTTATTTCTCACCGCCAAAGACAGTCTGTCTGACAAGGTCAAAGGGCTGGAGATGGGAGCGGATGACTACCTGATTAAACCTTTTGCCTTTGCGGAGTTATTGGCAAGAGTGCGTAGTTTGTTGCGTCGCGGGGTGAGGCAGGTTATTCCTGATGTATTGAAAGTGGCAGACTTAGTGCTGGATATTCCGAAAAGAAGGGCAATAAGAGATCATATTCGAATAAATCTTACTAATAAAGAATTCTCGTTATTAGAGTTATTGGTACGCAGCCAAGGTGAAGTATTACCACGCTCGCTAATTGCCTCACAAGTCTGGGATATGAATTTTGACAGTGAAACCAACGTGATAGACGTTGCTGTCAGGCGTTTACGTGCAAAAATAGATGATCCGTTTGCGACCAAACTCATCCATACCGTGCGGGGTATGGGTTATAAACTTGATGTAGATGATGGCAGCTAAATTTATGTTTACCACCCCAGTGTCTCTTTCAAGCAGGGTCATTTTATTGGTGGGATTAACCCTCGTCCTGTCTTTTTTTTTACTGGGAGCGGTTATTGATCGCTCGATCCAGCATCACTTTGCACAACAAGATGCCAATGAACTGGAAGTGGTTGCGCAATCGGTCAAAGATAGGTTACGGACCTTGCACGCAGATGCTGGAACTGAAAAGATTCAACAGTCGTTAAACAGGGCTGTAGTTGGTCACCATGGTGTATATTTCGCTATTTACTCCACTCAAGAAAAACGAATTATATATCAGGCGGAAGAGGCGGACTTATCACCTTTATTGAGTATCCCTGCCTTATACCATTTATCTGTGGATACCTTGAGCAAGTGGCGAGCAGCTCAACATGCATATCGGGGGACAAATCTGGTCGGTTACATGCTCGATGCCTACCCAGTCAATATATTAGTGGCTAGTAATATGGACTTTCATATTGATTTTCTTGAGCGATTTCGCAAAACCTTATGGATTATTATGTTAATTGTCTGGTGTATAACCATGATATCCGCGTGGTGGGCGGTGACATTAGGCCATCGTCCGCTGTTAAAGGTGAGTCGGGATATACGCGATATCAGTGCCGATAACTTACATATCCGTTTACAGCCGGAGAAAATCCCCGATGAGCTACAGGAATTGGTGGTGTCATTTAATACTATGATCAGCCATGTGGAAGCGGGGTTTAAACGTTTGTCCTATTTTTCAGCGGATATTGCCCATGAATTGCGTACACCGCTAACCAACCTTGCCACTCAAACCCAAGTGGCATTAAGCCGACCCCGAAATGTAGATGAATATAAAGAGATCTTGTATTCCAATCAGGAAGAATTTGATCGGCTGACCAAAATGGTCAGTGATATGCTTTGGCTGGCAAAAACCGACAATGGATTAATCGTTCCAACATTAAACGAGGTGGATTTAAATAACGAAATACTGGCTTTGTTTGAATATTTTGATGCTTGGGCTGAGGAATCAGAACTCAAACTGAAATTAACTGGGCAAGGGAAGGTAAACGTTGACCGGGAGATGTTCAGACGAGCACTCAGCAACTTATTATCTAACGCTATCAAATATTCTCACCCTAAAACCACAATGTATGTGGGAATTAGCACATGTAATAACTCCGTTAAGATATCTGTCAAAAACGAGGGGGAAACCATTTCCCCCGAACATATTTCGCACCTGTTTGACCGATTTTATCGGGCGGATGAGTCGAGGACTCGTACTGGAGACGGTACCGGACTAGGTCTGGCAATCTGTAAATCGATTGTTGATATTCATCACGGCAGCTTAACCGTGAGTTCGACTCGCGGCGATACTATTTTTACCATCACGTTACCGTAGGTATTTATAATTCTAGGAAATTTAAATTCCGATTAATGTTATGAAAGTCTACCCTAAGATTCTTTTGACGGTGAAAAAAAGTCTGCAGTGAGAAAAAACACCACCGAGATCCCATTCACCAGCACTTGGAGTGGCCCTTCGGCCGTGGTTAACCAAGATACTCAGCTGTGCGGTTCGCAGGGCGTCCAAGACTGACTGCGAGGCCGGATCACACCACTGACGCGTGAGGATAAATCCGTCCATCTCTGTGCCAAGGTCGCCCGTGTCTGATGCCGACACAATAACAACTCTGCTCAGGTGCAGCTATAGATCGTAAAAGTCTGGCGACCCATGACCAGTGCAGTTTGTTCTACCAACGTATTGCCGCCTATGTTGGCGGCCTCGTTGCGTGCCAGAGCAAGTACCTCGTTGGCAACTTTTTTGTCGCTGCGTGAAGGCGCCCACCTGTCCCTGGTTTTCTCGGTGGTAGTACCGAGCAACTTGCAATCCGCCACATCTGCTCCGTTGCGCAGCTTCACGGTTTCAGCATCGGGCTGGAAATTTCCCAAGGTACAAGCGGAAGTCGCCGTCAGTACCACAGTCAGCGTAAAAAACCGCGTTAACATGCGCATAATTCAACCTCTGAATTTAAAGTCATAAAAAGCAACCCCATTATACTTAATTGCGTCTTGGCATAGATTGTTGAGGCCACAAAAAAGGTGTTTAAATAACCACTCGCTGCTCCACCACCATTAGCGCAGGCCACTCATGACAGGCAAACTGGACCAACTGAAACAGATGGCGGCGGAACTAAAGTTAGTTAGTGTTAATGAAATCTATAACGTGTTTACACAGAAAATGCAACAAAGTTATTATCAGTGATAATTGCACTTTGTGAGAGCCTTCGGTGCATTTTTGGATTTATAACTATGTCAACTACTTGGGATATGGAAGTGACTATATTAAATTGGTTTGAAAAATTCGCGCCTCTTTATAATTTATGGGATATTAGATGGGCTGTGGACATATTACCTAATTATTGCATGTTGCGCTGTAAGTCTTCTAAGTAAAGGGGGACACAGCGGTGAGTCTTTTGAAATATCCCAATTTAACCCTTACCTTTAAATGAGAACTATTCGTTACATGCCACAACGCTACTTGATTCGCGAGAACCCTATCGTGGAGTAGAAATTCTGCGCAATACGCATGAAGACATGAGTATTCTAAACGAACGACAAGTCAGGGATCTATACGATAAAAATGCACGTTACTACGATTTCTTAAACTTACCATTCTCTTCGACTGCGCCCTTAGCGTTACTTCTCATACCGCTGGACTTCAGACCCCTATAACTACGTAAATAAGGCATATCTCCGTTATCCTCGACGCTTCAACGATGTTGGCGGCATTTCAATCAGTTATGGGTCAATATACTTATAACTTGATCTAGATCATTTATCTTTTTGCACTGAGCGTTAGTGTTATCTCAGTGTTTAAACGGTTGAAAGTTATTGATGAAAAGTCGCGCACTTTTACAGCTTATCTTGATGATGGTGCTACTGCAATCTGCAGCAATGCCAGCTCGTGCTGCGCATGACTGTCAGTCAATGGATATGACCTCATATTCTTCGTCCGAGTTTAATCGTCAGATTAGTTCAGCACATGCTGGGCACATGGCTATGCACAGTGAGGCATCACCTGACGATATCAGCCAACTTTGTGAATGTGAGGATTGTGTTTGCCCTCAGGGGCAATGTCACTCAAGCGGCTTCGTTATGCATCTTGACCAGTCCCAATCCTTAAAGTTCGCGCCTGCCCACCATCTTAACCAGCATATTTATGTTGTGCTACCTCGAATTCTCACTCCCGATTTACGTCCTCCGATCATCTCGTAATACAGGATAGATCCGTCTGTTGGTTATATAACGGCCTGGCGTCTAGCCATCGGGCGTTCCGGTAAGGAACACCCTATGCACACTAATATAATTGGCAGTGAATTGAAAACCCGTTTCGATTGTCAGGGTGGCGCTTGGATCAGCACTGGATAACATCGTTCCTTCTTAAGGAGGCAATTATGTTAAGAAAAAATAGGCTGATCCACAATTTAATAACCATCATCAGCGATACCAAAGATGCCCATCTTTAAATGTTGGAACAACGGATGGCCATGATGGAAAAAATGATGGGGCATACCGTTGAGAAAAGTAAAAAAAGACATGTACACAAAAAAAATTAATCTGATGTGGAAACGCTTGACTTGTGTCTAACACACAGGTTTAGAGTTTGGCATGACTCAAACGTTTTAATTTAACAACCGCGCAATCAGGCGCACAAAAAGAAGGAATAGATCATGAAAACAATAGTAACGCTAGCGATCGCTTCATTGTTGGTCATCTCACCTGTAACAGCCGTTAACGCACAGCAACATGCTGACAAACAGTCCATGTCTATGGGGATGATGAATGAAGCAAAAATGGAAAAAATGCAGCAGCATATGTCCAAAATGAAGACCTTGCTCGAAGAAGTTAAGAGCGAAACGGACTCTGTAAAGCGTCAAGAATTGCTGCAAAAGCATGCCCAAAGCATGGAAGATATGATGACAATGATGCATGACGATAATAAAGACATGGGGCACTCCATGGGTAAACAGGATATGGCCAAGATGAAAAAGTCAGAAGCTATGTCGTCTGAACACAAGACTCAGATGATGGAAAAACGCTTAATGATGATGGAGCAAATGATGGGGCAAATGATGGGACATACAGCAGAGGAAAGTAAAATGGTTCACGAACACAAAAAATGAGTTAGCCATTTTGTGAACAGAAATGTTTAAGAGCCGTGCACCTGTGAGTCGTTCTCAGGTGTACGCATACTTCTCACCCCTTAAAAGCGAATATGTAAACTACGGACGTGGAGTTACTAAGGAACAACGCACGGCCAAGTTCGGTTGGGTGATGTGCTAGGTGAAGGGACATACCGTTGATAAAGGTAAAAAAGACTTGTTAATTAAAAACTTGACCTGTGAGTGAGACGTGGGTCTAGGATGCATGCAGAACAATATAGTGCAGTCGCACGAACGTTAAGGAATAACTTAGATGCAAGTAAGTGAAGTGGCAAAACTTCTGAAAGTAACTGCAGAAACCATTCGTTATTACACGCGTATTGGCTTAGTAGCGCCGAAAAAAAATGTCGACAATGGTTATAACGAATATAACGGGAAAGAGACCCAGCGCCTGAAGTTCATTTTAAGTGCACGACAACTGGGATTTTCGGTAAAAGATATCGAGCAAATTTTGGCTCAAGCCGCTCAGGGAGCAACCGCTTGTCCTATGGTAAGGCATCTGCTTGAGCAGCGTTTACTGGAGACTGAATATCAATTTCAACAAATGAAGGCATTGCGTAACAAAATGCAGGAGGCAATTGTGCAGTGGCAACAGTTACCAGACAAAGAACCAAGCAACGAAATGATTTGTCATCTGATTGAATCATCTTCTATCTAACAGCACGAGGTATAAGCCAGTGACGGAGTCAAAAGTATTAAAAGATGTTGTATGTGGTATGGAGGTGAGTGAAACCAGTGAATATCACAGCCAGCTCAAAACAATAGACTATTATTTTTGTAGTCAGCGCTGCAAAATCAAATTTGATACGGCGCCTCAAGGTTATGTTGAACAGCATAGTTGTGGTCATGGTGACAAGAGCGATCATCAGGCTAAACAAAAAGAAGCGGACGCAACTGGCGAGGATAAGGATGCTATTTATACTTGCCCCATGCATTTGGAAATCGAACAAGTGGGGCCGGGTACCTGCCCAAAATGCGGAATGGCGCTAGAGCCCAAAGAAGTATCGCTTAGTGTCACTAAAACCCAATATACCTGCCCAATGCACCCACAAATATTACAGGATGAACCGGGCAACTGTCCCATCTGTGGTATGGCTCTTGAGGCGACAACGGTGTCGCTTGAGGAAAGCAATCCTGAATTGCAGGATATGAGTCGGCGCTTCACCTGGAGTGCGCTATTGGCAACGCCAGTATTTGTGCTGGCAATGATCGCCGACCTTATGCCAAATTGGCTTCCTTCGCAATTATCTATGAGCACCGTGCAGTGGATCCAGTTCTTGCTGGCAAGCCCTGTCATTATATGGGGAGGTTGGCCCTTTTACGTGCGCGCCATTGATTCTGTAAAAAGCTGGAATCTGAACATGTTCACCCTGATAGGACTCGGAGTATCAGTGGCCTATGTTTACAGCGTGACAGCACTATTGATGCCGGGGTTGTTCCCAGGAGCCATGCAAAGTAGTGAGGGTGTAGTGCATGTATATTTTGAAGCCGCAGCAGTGATCACCGCTTTGGTGTTGCTGGGGCAGGTGCTGGAATTACGCGCCCGTTCACAAACCAATGCGGCGATAAAATTACTCTTGGGTCTGGCGCCAAAAACGGCACGGGTCATCAGCGACAGTGGGGACGAGCAAGATATTCCCCTTGAGCAAGTACAAGTAGGTGACCGTTTAAGAATTCGACCCGGTGAAAAAATCCCCGTTGACGGCGAGGTGCTGGAAGGCACTAGCAGCGTGGATGAGTCAATGGTCACAGGAGAGCCCATTCCTGTGGGCAAATCCCAAACAGAACGACTCATAGGCGCCACCGTAAACGGGACAGGTACCATGGTGATGCGGGCCGATAAAGTGGGTGCCGACACGCTGCTGGCACAAATTGTCAAGTTAGTTGCTGACGCCCAGCGTACCCGCGCCCCCATCCAAAAAATGGCAGACACCGTGGCGGGTTATTTTGTCCCTGCGGTGGTGCTTATTGCCGCAATTACTTTTGCTGTGTGGTTTATTTGGGGGCCAGAGCCTGCCTTTTCTTACGGCCTGATTAATTTTGTGGCGGTACTTATCATTGCTTGTCCCTGTGCGCTGGGCCTGGCCACACCCATTTCCATTATGGTGGGTACAGGCCGCGGCGCACTGGAAGGGGTGTTGATCAAAAATGCTGAGTCACTGGAAATACTGGAAAAAGTAGACACCCTAGTGATAGATAAAACAGGCACCCTTACCGAAGGCAAACCCAAATTAGTCAGTGTCACCCTCAATTCGGACCATAGCCAGAAGTTAGAAGAGGCGCAAGTATTGGGGTGGATAGCGGGGCTAGAAAAATATAGCGAACATCCCCTTGCCGCAGCCATAGTGCAAGGTGCTAAGGACAAAAACGTTGAGGCCATTGACGTTAGTGATTTTGAGTCGGTAACGGGCATGGGCGTCATGGGTAATGTAGCCGGTAAGTCACTGGTCTTGGGCAACCTGAAATTGATGCAAAAGCAGGGTGTGAGTGAACCCCAGACGAGTAGCGCTGAGCACTTCTTTGACCAGGCAGATGGGTTGCGTAGTGAGGGGCAAACGGTGATGTTGTTTGCAGTTGATGGTCAGCCAGCGGCATTAATAGGCGTGGCCGATCCGATTAAGCCCTCAACCGCAGACGCTATCGCCCAACTACACAAACAGGGTATCAGTGTGGTGATGTTAACCGGTGACAATGCCACCACCGCACATGCAGTGGCCGCAAAGCTGAATATTGATCGGGTGGAAGCCGATGTGTTGCCCGAGCAGAAAGCCAAAATAGTCAAAGAGTTGCAAGCGGCAGGAAAAATAGTCGCCATGGCGGGGGATGGCATCAATGATGCGCCCGCCCTGGCTCAGGCACACGTTGGCATTGCCATGGGAACGGGCACCGACGTGGCGATGGAAAGCGCCGGGGTAACCTTAGTTAAGGGCGATTTGCGCGGCATTGTCAAAGCCATAATATTAAGTCGTGCCACTATGCGTAATATTCGCCAAAACTTATTTTTCGCTTTTATTTATAACGCATTAGGTGTGCCGGTTGCGGCTGGGGTGTTATATCCATTTTTCGGTATTTTACTCTCACCCATGATTGCCGCTGCCGCCATGAGTTTTAGTTCGGTGTCGGTTATTTTAAATGCGCTACGGCTCAAAAAGCAAAAGCTTCGTTAATCAGGAGGTGACTTATGGACGGCTTAATTTCATTTTTACTCTTTGCCGTTTTTTTCTACTTTATGATGCGTTTTGGTTGTGGTGCCCACATGGCACACGGTCATCACCGTCATTCAAAATCAGATAAAGCAGAACCCATCATAGATCCGGTTTGTTCCAAGGTCGTGGAGCAAGAAAAAGGCTACGGTAAATTATACCAGGGCGCGCTTTATCGTTTTTGCTCCAAAACCTGCCTCGACGAATTCGACCTGCATCCCGAAAAATATATAACCACTACAAACGACAAGGGAACATCCCCATGAGCCACAAAATATCATTATTTGCCTTTGGCCATGCCAGCAGTCTTTTCATCAGCATCAGTTTTGTACTGTGTGTGGTGTTTGACCTGTTATTTCCCCAACAGGCTATGTATCAAGTGTGGCTGAAGTTGTTGCCTGGCTTTGAGTGGCTAAGTTTTAAAAGTTTTTTTTTAGGGCTGTTTGAAAGTTATTTGTACGGCTGGTTTATCACCCTAATTTGGGTGCCTTTGTACAATTTTTTCGGCAGTAAAGCGAAATAACTGCATTAACTATTTTAATAATTAACTTAAGGAGAGCAACCCATGAACGAACCTATAGCACATTCAGGAATATGGATCCTGGCGCTTATCATGATCGTGCTTGTCTCATGGTATATGTACAAATATTTGGCCCCAACATCCTGGCATGAATGGGCAGGGGCAGGGGTGGTACAAGCTTTCATCATTGCCCTGTATGCCGAAATGTATGGTTTTCCCTTAACAATCTATCTGTTGGCTAGATTTGGTGGACTGGATGGCACTGAACTTAATGCCAATTTATGGTCGTCGCTGTTGGGAATGGGCGAAACCGGCATGATGATTTCGATGATCCTGGGCTACATTTTACTGTTTGTGGGCATAGGGCTATTTTTTCAGGGCTGGCGTCAGGTATACAAAGCGCGACAACAACATGTCTTGGTCACCGATGGGTTGTACGCCCTGGCAAGACATCCTCAATACACAGGTTTGTTTATTGCTTTATTTGGTGAGGGCATAGTGCATTGGCCTACCTTATTTTCCGTCGCATTGTTTCCGGTTATTGTATTTATTTACTACCGTTTGTCCCTGCGTGAAGAAAGGCAGGTCATTGCCGAGTTTGGTGATGAATATATAGCCTACAAAAAACGCGTGCCAATGTTTATTCCGCGCCGTGAACAATGGAAGTCCTTTGTTAAGCAAGCAAAAATATAATTAAAAATTCAAAAGTTTTAAACCCACATTTTAGCCATATTTTAGGAGTAAGAACATGAGTGACTTAGATCACCGCGTAGGGGTTAGGGAAGTCAATTTGGTGGTAAGGCATTTAAAACTGGAAGGTGTAGATGAGACAAACCGAGACGCCATTGTTGAGGCCATTGATCACACCTTTGGCATTGACAGCGTGCAATATGATGACAAAACAGCCACCTTACACTTAGCCTACGACGCCACGCACTGTCAGCTAGACGGTCTGGAGGAAATGTTGATGCAATTTGACGTAGATATAGCCCATGACTGGTGGACACGTTTCAAAGAAGGCTATTACCAGTTTGTTGACGAAAATGTTCGCGAAAATGCAAAACATGTCCCTTGGTCATGCCACAAAGTACCGCCCGGCGCAGGGCGTAAACGTTAATGACACATAAACGCAAAATAAGATTACTAAAATGGTCACGAAATTTGATAGTACATAGGCCAAGCGCAGCTCTCTCCCCGGCATCTGCTGTAAGGGGGCTTGTTGCTGCCTTTGTCTTTTAAGCGCGTATAGCAATTTTTATACGGTGTCAGCTGAGTCTGTCGGTGTGGAGCCGCGCTTTGGGCATTATCACGAAGTCGTTGATCCCGGCCAGCATGCCAAATTTTCGTTTGGCGTGCATACTGTGATAGAGCCGCCTATCAAACGTCAGTTAAAACAAGAGTTCGGTTTTAGTACACCCGGTGCTACCCGGTTTGGAGATCTTTAGAAAAACGGTTCGTAAAAGAAGATGCCACACCTAAGGAGAGCATAATGAAACTTCACGCACAGAAGTTCGATATTGTTAACAGCATCAGCGCTGTGGGACATTACTGTGTGTGCATTTATTGCTTACTTGCGATCAGAGCACTGTATCGCATTGGACTAGCGTAGACGTGGCAATACTGAATGATTTTTGCGCGAAAATACGCGCACTATTGTAGAAGTAACACCACGAAAGATCAGAAAGGAGTTTTAGGAGCATGGCAAAAATCAATGAACCCAATCAACAGCGGCGCCCGTTTTTGACTGCTGCAACGTCTTTTCGGCAACGTGAACTGGTCCACGCTTTAAACGAGGGCAATGTCTCATGACGCATACCATGCCAAGCCTTTCAATTGCTGCTGGCGCATCCCCCGATCCTGATTCGATTGAGATACTCAACAGTGAATGCTTTTGTCTTAGCCTTGATACCGAGGCCCTGAGACAAGCGCTGGAGTCCGAGATTGGCCAACCGGGCCTGTTTGATTTGATTCAGCAACGTTGCCCTTACCTGTTCGCGACGCGCCCCGTCTTTGTCTCCCACGCCAACATGACACGTATGTCGCAAGTGGTTCACGCCATCGAGTCAGTCGTGGCATTGCCGGCCTATCGCGCGGAGATCTTGGCCAATTCGCCCCCCATCGCGAGCCACGAACCTGGTGGCGCCAAGGGCGTGTTCTTCGGCTACGACTTTCATGTCACCGAAGGCGGCTTCGGGCTTATCGAGATCAACACTAATGCGGGTGGAGCAATGCTCAACGCTGTATTGGCAAGGGCGCACCGCGCATGCTGTCCGGCGATAGACAAAATGGTTTCGTCGCTAGACATGGCCAGTGTGCTGGAAGACGACATCATCTCAATGTTCCGCCAAGAGTGGTCACTTTCTGGTCATGGACGAGCGTTGCGCAGCATCGCCATCGTCGATGATAACCCCACACAGCAGTATCTATATCCCGAGTTTTTGCTGTTTCAGCAACTGTTCCAGCGACACGGACTCCAGGCCGTGATTGCAGATCCGTCCGAGTTCAACTTCCGCGGAGGTTTGCTTAAATACGGCAAGATTAATATCGACCTGGTTTACAACCGACTGACAGATTTTTCGCTTACCGCGCCCACCAGCGCCACGTTACGTGAGGCGTACATGCAAAATGCCATGGTACTCACGCCCAATCCGCAGGCGCACGCCCTGTATGCAGACAAGCGTAACCTTGCATTGCTCAGTGATCCAATGCGGCTGCAGGCATTGGGTGTGCCTCAGTCCACGCAAGAGATTCTGCTGGCCGCTGTTCCCCACACTGAGATTGTGCTGCCTGAGAATGCCGACCGCCTTTGGGGTGAGCGCCGAGGTCTTTTCTTCAAGCCTTTCGCCGGGTTTGGCGGTCGAGCTGCCTACCGCGGTGACAAGTTAACTCAGCGTGTCTGGCAGGAAATCCTCGCCGGCGGTTATATCGCGCAAGCCTTGGTGAAGCCCGGCGGACGGGTCGTTTCAGAGCACGAACCGGCACAGGTACTGAAGTTCGACTTGCGCAACTACGCCTATGACGGCAATGTGCAATGGGTGGCGGCGCGTTTGTACCAGGGGCAGACGACAAATTTCCGCACCCTCGGTGGCGGTTTTGCGCCGGTGTACGAAGGGCCGACTGAGGCACATGAAGTAAGTTGTGCAGCGGTGCATGAGCCGGGCAATGACTTGCCCGGAATTGGTGTGCACGGCGACACCGGGTGCCCCGAACCGGTTGTGCAACATGAAACCCGACTGTTTCTACTCGACGAAAACGGTGTAAAGCGACTCGATCATGATAAGTACGTCGCGCTCGTTCGCGACAAGAGTACTGCGCAAGAGTTTGCCGGTCGTCGTTTTATCCTGATCGACTGGTATCTGCGCCTCGTTAGCGACCAACCCCAAGCCGTTGTCAACGAAACCTGTAGTTGGTTGGTATTCGATGCCCAAGGTGCGCTGGACTTAAACGCAGCCCATGAAATCGATGCCGAAGCAGCGCTAACAGAGGCACAGTGGGCACAAGTAAACGTGCTCGTGTTCAGCGATCCCGTAAATTCTCAGGGGGTTAAATGACGAATAGTGAAACACCGAGATAATATTCTTTACATGGATTAACTGGCGTTCAGCAGCAAAAAAAGGTGAGAGCATGCGTTCTTGGTCTGACTGTACTTAAGACGCACAAGCAATTGGCATACTATTAACGCAAAACATTTGCCACTGCACTTAGCGCATACCGGTTATTGGTTCAATAACCGGTATGCGCTAAGAACGTTGCTGGCAAAGCTAACAAAGTTTGCAGTGCAAACAGTACCTATGCCATACCGGCTGTTGTGGTTGGCTGATTTTTGTGGGTAATCTGGTACTTTATTGATTTGGTTACTTAGGGTATATAGCATCGATCGGATGCGAAATTTTGGATAAAGGTGAGAAATATGACAACCACATTTATAGTTATTCTGGTTCTGATTGCATTGCTGTTTTTTTATGTGATCAGCGTATTTAATAAACTGGTTACGCTCAAGAATCGCTACAAAAATGCCTTTGCACAGATCGAGGTGCAATTAAAACGTCGATATGATTTGATCCCCAACCTTGTCGAGACCGCCAAGGGCTATATCAAACATGAACGGGAAACCCTGGAAGCCGTTGTAGAGGCACGTAATACGGCGCAGAATATGTTGTCAAAGGCTGCGGCTGATCCAGGTAATGCTGATGCAATAAAAGGACTTAGTGGTGCCGAAGGTAAATTGGGAGCGGCCATGATGAACTTTAACATGGTGATGGAGGCCTATCCGGATCTTAAGGCCAATCAGAATATGCTGCAGTTAAGTGAGGAGCTTATCTCCACGGAAAATAAAGTCTCTTTTTCAAGGCAGGCCTTTAACGATCAGGTGATGACTTATAATACCTATAAACAGACCTTCCCTCCGGTCTTTATTGCCAAGCGATCTGGGCATACGCAAGATGCGGCATTGTTAGAGTTTGAAGACACTGTGGCTATCCAGGCGGCACCCAAAGTCTCATTTTAGGCATTTTTTCTAGGTAGTTGGCATGAATTTTTTTGAATCCCAGGACAGGGCACGTAAAAACACCTTCCAGCTGATTTTGTTGTTCAGCCTGGCGGTGATCGTGCTGATCATTATGGTGAATCTGCTGGTTATGCTGGCGTTTGGTTTTATCGACAATGCGCAAATGCCAAATGGTCCGTCTTTATGGCAGCAAATGGATTGGCGCACATTTGCCATGATAAGTATAGGTGTCGTTCTGGTGGTCTCGGTCGGCAGTCTCTATAAAATCATGGCCTTGTCGGCTGGCGGCAAGGTAGTTGCCGAAGGGTTGGGCGGGCAATTAATCGCGCAAAATACCACTGTTTTGGATCAGCGAAAATTATTAAATGTGGTAGAGGAAATGGCTATCGCCTCTGGTACGCCAGCACCACCGGTATATTTGTTGGCCGGTGAGAATGGCATCAATGCATTCGCTGCCGGTTTCTCTCCCAAAGATGCCGTTATTGGCGTGACTCAAGGAGCGATTGAGCATCTAAGTCGCGATCAACTTCAAGGTGTCATAGCCCATGAGTTTAGCCATATTTTTAACGGTGATATGCGCCTTAATATCCGCTTGATCGGAGTTTTGCACGGGATACTGATCCTCGGTATTGTTGGTTACCACTTGCTTTATTCCACGTCTGGTTCTAGGCGTGGACGGGGCAACGGTAAAGGGGCTGCAGGAATATTGGCAGTGGCGATAGGGTTAATTGTCATAGGTTTTGCCGGTACTTTTTTTGGCGGCTTAATAAAAGCGGCCGTGAGTCGACAAAGGGAATTCTTGGCAGATGCCTCGTCGGTTCAGTTTACCCGTAACCCCGAAGGAATTGCGGGTGCATTGAAACGTATCGGCGGGCTCGAGTTTGGTTCTGTGATAGAGGATCCCGGGGCACCTGAAATCAGTCATGCTTTTTTTGCTCAAGGCGTTTCAGGTTTCATGCAACGGTTGTCCGCTACCCATCCACCGCTGGCAACGCGTATCTTGCAAATCGATCCCCATTGGGATGGGAAATTTGCCACCGCTGACAAGGCTGACGAAGAGCAAAGTGTGCCATCTGGCGATAAAAAAGTAAGCAAGCCCCACGCAGAACGGGCAAACATAATCAGTGGTGTTGCTGCTGGAGCTGCCATGATCGATGTAGCCAATAGCATTAGTCAAATAGGCAATCCTAAGCGGGCAACTGTCGATTATGTCCAGGCATTAATCGCGCAGTTACCCACTGTCGTCAAGGATGCTGCTCGCGAACCTTATGGGGCTCGGGCCGTTGTTTATGCTCTACTATTGGATAAGGATCAGGAGGTTCGGCATAAACAACTAGCATATTTACACAACTATGCCGACCCGAATGTTGAAGTTTTTACCCGTAAACTGCTGTCTGAAATAGATAAGTTAGAAGCTGGGTCTCGGCTTCCATTAATTGATATAGCCATTGCGGCACTCAAACAGTTATCACTGTCTCAGTATCAGACCTTCAGAGACAATATGGATGCTCTGATCGACATGGATTTTAAACTTGTCTTAAACGAGTGGACGTTACGTAAAATTCTGTTCCTTCATCTGGATGCTCAGTTCTTCAAACATCCGCGCAGGAAAATGGGTAACATAGATAGTGAGCAACTTAAGCCCGAAATTGCATTGCTGCTATCAGTATTGGCCTATGCCGGCCAGCAAGACCAGGTTACCAGAGAGCAAGTTTTTATCACCGCGGCAGAAGTACTGGGAATGAGTGAACTGACATTAGTAAACGAAAATGCAGTCAATCTAACCGATCTGGACAAAGCGCTACACAAACTCGAAAAGTTAAAACCTCTGGCTAAACCAAAGTTATTGCACGCTTGTGCCGCCTGTATCATGCGCGACCAAAAGATAGATCCCGTTGAGGTTGAATTACTACGGGCTTTTTCAGATGTACTGGCTTGCCCAATGCCACCACTGATCCTTAATGTTTAAGTATTGTTGTAGGTTAACGTTGGTTATCAGGGGAAAATGTTACGTGAGCCAGAAACTTTTAAATATTGATTTATGATGCAAAAATTTGAAAGTTTTTAGGGGCTGTTGCTCTTTTTTAAATTTTATTGGTTGCTGGCAATCTCGTACAATTTATTTCTTACTCCGTCAAAAACAAACATAACGAGATTGCCATGCCCCGATTAATGCTCACTGATGAGTTATGGCCGAAGTTGAAAGCTATATTGCTGGAAGTTCACGTGTAACAACCTTTATCACTACAAATGCCAGCCAAAAAATTTGGCAGGCATGAGGTCACAAGTCACCTTTAAACTACTAATTGCAATGGCATTTGCGCTCCTTAGCGCAGCAACCACCCAGTGTCTTCGCCGAATATCCAGCCTTATGTAAAGCAGCCAATATATCTTCTTCACTGGCTTTACTGTCTATTGTAACCAACTGTGTAGCCAGGTCGACCTCAACTTTTGCATCTGCTTGGTGCTGCTGAATGGCTTTGGTTACTATTGAAATGCAGTGCTTACAGGTCATTTTTTCAATTTGAAGTTGTAACATATATTCTCTGCGAGTTGTAAAGTCGTTTACAGACTGAGACTTACAATAAGGAGAGGGTCAAGACGTTTTTAAATTTAGTTATGAAAAAAAAGATTGACCTTCCCATGGTGGTAAGCTTGAACCTTGGGTCGAGTTCACCAATTCAGTTAAGCGCAGAGGTTTTATGAGTACCACTTTACAACTTAAAATTGATGGCATGTCCTGCTCATCATGTGTCGGTCGTGTTGAAAAGGCCCTAGGAAAAATTGCTGGCGTAACAACGGCCAATGTTAACTTAGCAACGGAAACTGCAACGGTTCAAAGTACTGCCAGCAGCAGTGAAATAGTTGATGCTGTTAATGCTGCGGGTTATCAGGTGCCTGTAAAAGCAATGCAATTTAGCGTTGGCGGAATGAGTTGCGCATCATGTGTGGCCCGCATCGAAAAGGCACTTATAAACGTAAAAGGTGTGGTTAGTGCTTCAGTTAATTTAGCTACCGAGCAGGTGCATGTAAAGAGTTTGCCCTTTGTCACAAACGAGCAACTTGAACAAGCGGTGGCACAGGCGGGTTATACCTTGACGGCCCCGGGATCAGAAGATGAGGCTGAGTTAAAGGATCAAAATCAAGCTTTTTACCACAAACCTTGGTGGCCCGTATTGGGCGCAAGCTTGCTTACCTTGCCGTTGATTCTGCCCATGTTGGGCCTGTTATTTGCCGAGCAATGGATGTTACCCCCACTTTGGCAATGGTTATTGGCTACCCCGGTCCAGTTTTATTTTGGGTCACGATTTTATCGCGCAGGGTGGGGTGCATTAAAAGCCGGTACCGGCAATATGGACCTGCTTGTGGCAATTGGCACCAGTGCAGCCTACGGGTTGTCATTGTATTTATGGTGGAGTTTCGATAGCGCTGGTGGCATGCCGCACTTGTATTTTGAAAGTAGCAGCGCAGTCATTACCCTGGTTTTGCTGGGTAAGTATCTGGAACATAAAGCAAAACGCCGAACAACTGATGCGTTGCGTGCCTTGGAAAGCTTAAAACCTGTTGATGCAACAGTGAAGCGTCAGGGTGAATGGCAAAAAGTAGCGGCTTCATCGGTGCTGTCTACTGAAACGGTCAAGGTGATCCCTGGGGAACGGGTGCCGGTTGACGGTGAAATACTGCTAGGCCAGAGTCATCTGGATGAAGCGCTCATCAGTGGTGAATCGATACCGGTTAGTAAAAAACCGGGGGATAAGGTTACAGGAGGCTCGCTTAACCTGGACGGTATGTTGGAAATTCGTGCCACCAGTGTGGGTACAGAGTCCACGTTGTCTAAAATCATTCAACTGGTTGAGCAAGCCCAAGGGGCTAAGGCCCCGGTGCAGGCTATAGTAGATAAAGTCAGTAGTATATTTATTCCGGTGGTATTACTGGTGGCCCTCAGTACCTTGTTGGTGTTGGGCTTGGTAATGGGCGACTGGACAACCGGCATCCTTAATGCTGTGGCGGTGTTAGTAATTGCCTGTCCATGCGCACTTGGCCTGGCAACACCAGCAGCCATAATGGCAGGAACAGGCACCGCAGCGAGGCAGGGTGTGTTGGTTAAAGATGCGGTGGCATTGGAACAGGCAAAAAACATTGATTTAGTTGTCTTTGATAAAACCGGTACGCTGACCAAGGGTAAACCTGTTTTAACTAAGATGACGACCATCAACGGCGGTGAAGAAGCACTATTGCAGTTGGCCTATTCCTTACAAATAAATAGTGAGCACCCCTTAGCCAAGGCAGTGATAGCAGAAGCGTTAGCAGACGGTACACAACCGCTTGCTGTGGATGAGTATCAGGTCGTCGCGGGTCATGGTGTTAAGGGCATGGTTGGTGAACGGCTGATATTGATGGGCAGCAGTTATTGGATGCAACAGTTAGGCGTAAACCTACCCACTGATCAAATTGTTATACCAGGGGCTTCTGTCTCTTGGCTGGCAAGCCAGCAGCAAGATAAAACCGAATTATTGGGCCTGTTTTATTTCAGTGATGAGTTAAAGCCTGATGCAGTGTTAGCAGTGCGGGTATTGCAGCGACAAGGTATCAAAGTTGCTATGCTCACAGGCGACAATACCGCCAGTGCTACGGCGGTTGCTGAACAATTGCAGCTGGATGATTTTAAAGCAGAAGTATTACCCGAAGATAAAGCCAAATATATTCGTCAATACCAACAGCAAGGCCATCAGGTTGCTATGGTTGGCGATGGTATTAATGATGCCCCGGCGCTGGCTCAAGCCGATTTGGGCATGGCAATGGCAAGTGGCACTGATGTGGCGGTAAGTGCTGCCTCTTTCACCCTCATGCGCAGTGAGCCAAGTCTGGTGGCTACTGCACTGGTCATTGCAAGGCTTACTTACCGTAAAATCAGGCAAAACTTGTTCTGGGCATTTATCTTTAATGTAGTGGGTATTCCGCTGGCAGCTTTTGGTTATCTTGACCCGATTATTGCTGGGGCCGCGATGGCCTGTAGCAGTTTATTTGTGGTCAGTAACGCATTGTTATTGCAGCGCTGGAAATTGGAGGAAAAATAATATGGTTGAACCAGTCACAATAGGCGAAGCCGCCAAGTTAACCGGTGTGTCGGCCAAAATGATCAGGCATTATGAAAAAATTGAGGTATTAAAAAAAGCGAATCGCACAGATTCGGGCTACCGGCTTTATAATCAGGCACAAATACAACAACTGGGATTTATTCGTCAGGCCAGAAAACTCGGGTTTTCCATGGATGAAATTCAGTCACTGCTCAAATTCTGGCTGGATACAGGCAGAGAAAGTCGCAACGTAAAACAACTGGCTCTGAGTCACTTGTCCGATATCAATAAAAAAATATTGGAGCTCGAGAAAATGAGAACGGTACTACAACAACTTGCTGATCAATGCGATGGTGACGATAACCCGGAATGCCCGATACTAGATGGTTTGGCACAACTGCCACTAGAATAACTTCGGATAGTTCAGTTAAAATCAATAAAAAGTCATTCGGTAGGGGATCTGCTGATTTTGGTTATTTGCCTATCCCTATTTATGTTATTAAAAGGGTTAGGCAATTCACATCAACAAAAAGTGTGAGATGCGTTCGCGAAAACCAGGTGACACTATCCATCCCCCATGGCCAAGATGATTAATTACAAATTTGCTCCATCACCCAGTTGGTGCGCGCGGCGGTAATACCGGTAGAAGGGCAATGGCCCGTGCCCAGCAGTTCATCTACTATCGTCTGGATCAGGGGTTGCTGGATATGTTGGGGCAAGTCAAAGTCAAAACGTTGCAGACCCTGGTCGGTTTCCAGCAACACCTCTGCCGAGCCAAAGGAGGCATATTGAATGCGCCCTTTACTGCCGATGATCTCGGTGATATCACACTGGGCACTAGGGGCGCTGGTAAAACACCAACTGCCGGTGCCGAGCGCGCCAGAGGCAAATTCAAAGCTGGCCGTGACCATATCAGGGGCGGCATATAAACCCGCTTGGTTACTCGTGATCCCTTTGACTTGTTTAATCGGACCTAAGGCATAATCAAGAAAATCCAGCTGATGAGACGCGAGGTCATGAAAATAACCACCCCCGGCTATCTGGGGATCAACCCGCCAGTTGTCGTCCATGTTGGCTACCAGTTGCGGTTTGACAGGCTGGTTCATGCGGATATTCAGGTGGCGTACTTCACCTATGCTGCCGTTTTCGATTAAGGCCTTTACCTTTAAAAAATGGGAGAGGGTGCGCCGATAGTAGGCGACATACAATGGTACCCCAGCTTTTTCACAAGCCGCTATCATGCTTAAACATTCACTGTGATTGCGGGCCATGGGTTTTTCCACGTATACAGCTTTGCCCGCCGCGGCGGCTTTGAGGGTCATGGGCAGGTGTGCAACCGGTGGGGTAGCAATGTAAATGGCATTAATATTTGGGTCGGCAATGAGGGTATCGGCATCGTCATACCATTTAGGCACGTTGTGGCGTTTGGCATAATCCTCGGCTAGTTCGCCATTTCGGCGCATCACGGCGACCAATGAACTGTTTTTGACCCGCTGCATAGCCGGGGCACTTTTGACTTCACATACATTGCCCACACCGATAACGCCCCAGTTGATTTGGTTGCCCTGGATTTTTTGCATTTGTTTACCCTTTGCTGGCTGTTACGCTGCGTTTCTTACTGGCGGCGGTCGTAAATCTATTCTCTATGCTCTGGAGCCGCACCCGGTGGATTAAAGCGTTTCTATTTTTGCTAACATCTGACTAAATTCTGCCAGCTCGACTTCTAGGTACTCGCCGCCGTCACGCCATTCCACGCCAATTAACACATTGTCTTGAGCTAAGTCTTCTACCCAAAACTCTAACCAGTCAGCCAGGCTAATGGCCATAGGTACGTAGTCTTGCCATTCGTCTACGCAATGAGTTTCGGCCAATTCGATACTGGACCACACTGGCATTACATCGGCGTTTTCAAAATTAATGGAATCGAGTATCACCCATCCTTCACTGGTTTGATCTTGCAAGGCCCAGATAGTTTGAGTGTTTTGAACTTGGGACATAAAATCGGCTGAAGGCGTGTTGGTATCTGTCATGGTGAGTATTAATCTTATCTGTATTTGGGGTAATCATACGGAGTAAGTCAACCCGTAACAACGCTAAACTTATCATTGACCCTGGGTTACGCAACCGTACGGGGTGAGCTAAATGTCTTGTTACTGGTGTGCAGTAGGGCAAGCAGAATAACAGCCAAAGGCTGCACCTGTTGGGTATCACGCCAGGGTTGTTATTGTGGTTATCCTTATGCTTTGTAATCTGCTAAGTTTACGAAAAAGTAAGATGGATCATAAGGATAACTATGCAAACACTGGTGGTAACAGCTCAGCCCGGGTATTTATTACTTCTTGCTTTGGGGGCTGTACTCGCCTTGCTCGGCTTAATTGTCAAACTGCGCCTGCATGCCTTTATTGCCTTGTGTGTGGTCAGTTTACTAACGGCCTTGTTCGCCGGGATCCCGGTAGTTGAAGTGGTGCCTACTCTAATGGCCAGTTTTGGTGGCACCCTCGCATCGGTAGCATTACTGGTAGGGCTGGGGGCCATGATAGGTAAATTGCTTGAGGTGTCGGGTGGGGCACAGGTATTAGCCGACAATCTGGTGAATCGTTTTGGGGCTGATAAAGCCCCGTTGGCATTAGGGGTGGCGTCGTTATGTTTTGGGTTCCCGATATTTTTTGATGCCGGCCTGATCGTGATGATGCCGATCATCTTCAGTGTGGCCAGGCGTTTTAATGGGTCAGTATTAACCTATGCCTTACCCGCCGCCGGTGCATTTGCGGTGATGCATGCTTTTGTGCCTCCTCACCCTGGGCCGGTAGCTGCGGCGGACTTTTTGGGGGCCGATATTGGATTGTTGTTGCTGGTGGGTTTGGTGATCGCGCTGCCAACTTGGTATCTGGGGGCTTACCTGTATAGCCAATATGCCGGCAAACGTTTTGTTATCCCCTTAGATTCACTGTTTTTTACAGACAATTCCCATGGCAATACTGAGGCGCATACGCCGCCAAGTTTTGCCAGTGTAATGACTATTTTATTGTTACCTGTACTGCTGATTTTTATGGATACAGGCTTAAATACCTTGCTCACAGCCGGTGTCATCGCCGGGGGGAATACTGTAGTAGATACCCTCAGACTGGTAGGGAAAACTCCGGTGGCATTGTTAATCACTCTGCTGCTTAGTATCGTTATGTTTAGTCACCGTTACGGTATGGCCAAAATTCAAGATTGGTGTGGGGATTCACTGGCGCCTATTTGTGGGGTGATATTAGTCACCGGAGCAGGGGGCATGTTTGGTGGTGTATTGCGCGCCAGTGGCATAGGTGATGCCTTGGCTAGCTTGTTGGCCGATACCGGCATGCCATTGATCGTGGCGGCATTTATTATTTCTGCCTGTTTACGGGTCGCCCAAGGCTCGGCTACAGTGGCGTTAACCACTACTGCGGCCTTACTGGCGCCCATGGTTGCGGCCACCACAGGTTTATCAGCTATAGATTTATGCTGCGTGGTGATTGCTATTGCTGGCGGAGCAACAGTGCTGTCGCATTTTAATGATTCGGGGTTTTGGCTGGTCAGCGGCTTGTTAAATATGGATGAAAAAACTACCTTGCGCACCTGGACAGTCATGGAAACCTTGTTAGGCACCATCGCCTTTGCATTGGCATTGCTGATAAGTCTATTTTTGTAAATCGCTGTGAAGGGCTAAAAGGTGAGGGCAGCTTATTGGTGGCAGGCTAAAGCTGTGGAAGCGATTTTTTGCACACTTTTTGTGTTTTAACTTTGCTAAGAGGGGAACAAATTTTGGCTATTAGGGGATAGACTTAATCGGAGCAGCCGTTTATTCTACTTATACTCTTTAACGTTATATAACTCTTTAATTTTAAATTTTTGTTATAAGTTTGTTAGCGTTTTACGAGTTGTTACGTATATAGAGGCAGGACGATGGATTCAATTCTTCTAATTATTTTTATTTCTCTGGCCATCGCCAGTGTGCTTAATATCATCTTCAAAAAGCTGGCGATTTCACACATTATCGGCTACATCATCACCGGTACAATCATCAGCAATTTGTTTGATTTCAACAATGGGGACAACCCGGAATCGTTAGAGCTAATTGGTGAATTTGGCATAGTCTTTTTGATGTTTACCATAGGCTTGGAGTTGTCGTTCAGTAAGCTTAAACGCATGAAAGAAGTCGTGTTCGTGAATGGTACTTTGCAGGTTATGCTCAGTGCCCTAGTGATTTTTCTGCTGGCTCATTATGTATTTTCCATCGAGGCTAGCGCGTCGGTGGTCATTGCCCTGGCATTTAGTTTGTCATCAACGGCTATTGTTTTAAGTTATTTAAAAAAATCCAAAGATATTTATACCCCTTACGGCAATAAAACCGTCGCTATTCTGATATTTCAGGATTTAGCGGTCATCCCCATATTGTTATTGATCAGCTTTATGTCCAACAACGAGCTGTCGTTGGGCGATGTGTTATTAAAAACCCTGCTCTCTGCCACCTTGGTCATCGTTTTTATGTTTACTCTGGGCAAGAAGCTGATTGAGTGGTTGTTGCATTTTTCGAATAATGCCAAGCTGGAAGAGCTGTTTTTAGGCTCGGTGTTGAGTATCGTAATAGGTGCTTCTTTGCTGGCCCACGAAATGGGGTTCACTTATTCTCTGGGCGCTTTTATCGCCGGGATGATCATTGCAGAAACTAAATTTCATGTAAAGGTTGAGGCTGATATTGCCTCATATAAAGACATTCTACTGGGGGCGTTTTTCTTTTCCATTGGTAGCAATATCAATATCGCGTATTTCTATGAGCAGTTCTTTTGGGTGCTTGGGGTGTTGCTGTTTACCATGGTCATTAAAGCATTGCTTATCTATGGCTTAATCCGTCGCAAATCAAACAAGAGTGATGCCATTAAAACTGCCATTGCCTTATGTCAGATTGGCGAATTTTCGTTTGCAATCTTTTCCTTGGCTATCAGTCAGAATATTTTATCCCAGGAGTTAGGTAGTTTTTTGATCCTGGTGACCGTGCTGTCGATGATTATTACCCCGTTTATGGTAAACAATATTTATAAACTGGCATCTTATTTTGTGGTGGAGTTTTTCGAGTCGGACAAAATCACCCCCATAGACGCAAGCCAGCACGCGGTAATCTGCGGTTTTGCCGTAATAGGGCGCATAGTCGCCAAGGAGTTGACTAAAAGAGGGGCTAAATTCGTAATCATCTCTGACAATTTGCAGCATGTATTACTGGCGCGGGAACGTGGTTACATGGCCTATTTTGGGCATTTGGATAACCGCTCGGTACTTGAATCCCTAAGAGTTGAGCAATCAGCCAGCGTGATCGTTACGGTAAACACCCTATCTAGCAAAAAGATCATCTGTCAGGCGGTACTGGATTATTATCCTGGCGCCAATGTGGTGGTGAAAATTAACAGTCGTGATGAAAAGGTTGCTTTAAAAGGCTTAGCCATCAGTGCTTTTGTCCATGCTCGGCAAGAAACTGCAAAATTATTGGTAAATAAGAGCTTAGTCACCACCTCCACGCCTATACTAGATACTGTTAATAGAGTTGAATAGCTGAGGCTCAATTAGCCGAATGAAACAAGAGGGGAGTTTTTCATCGAGGGTAGGGGTATTTTTTTACTTATCAATGACCGTTCATTTAATTCTTTACTTTATGAACGAAAATTAGTTACCATCTAGCATGGAATTTTTTTAACCGTAGTTATTGCAAGGGCACCGGAATATGGATTTAAAAAATAGTGAAATTCCTGTCATTTTGAGGAATCTAAGAAAAGAGGCCGGTTATACCCAGGGTGAGCTTGCCCAGCGGTTGGGTTTGAGCCGTGAAACTGTTTCGGCTATTGAAAACCACAAACCTGAAACTATGCGTTCTCTGCAAATTGAATTAGTGAACAAATGGTGGTCTGTGTGTCGTAGTAAAGCCAAAGCTCAAACTCGAGCAAGTTTCGTTGATCAAATTGTCGGATACTTTAAATTTATTACCGATAGAATCTAGTAGGCGTGTATTTAAATTCTGCTCGCATAGCGAAGTTTGTCGGTGCGGTGGTGTTTATTGGCGCAGGCTTTTCCACTTTCGGTCAAGGCCTGTTATTCGAAAAAATTTATCTAGCCCTACTAGCTTTTTTAGCAATACTTTTTATCCGTGAAATTAACATGGTCAGTGTCATCGTTATCATGGCCGTGTCTAACTTATCTTCAATGTTGTTATTTCCTGTGATTATTGGCTCGGATTTTCAATTAACTTTGAAGATCTTGACCTACACTGCAGTAATTCTGTCACTTATCAAATTTAGCGAAGAATCCCTGCGCTTGTCGATAGCTGTGGTAGTGACTTTATGTATAGTCGCTGAGTTTTATTGGTATTTCAGCGAACACCAGGGCGCAGTGATCTATTGGTATGTATTATTAATTAATATCAACATGTTAGTCCGTTACTTTTTCTTTCGCCGGGTTTTTATCATGGCGACGTACTTTCCTACTCGTTATCGCTCCTTGGACCTGGATCATTCATTGTACCAGGTGGCGTTGTTATACATAGTGTTACATGAATTGGTGTTAGTGGAATATGTGTTAAGGCGGGTTTTTGATGTGCCTAGCACAGTGGTGTATTACGCTGCGCCCTATGTTTTTCATGGGCTTACAACCTATGCCGTACTATTAATGTTAGTGCAAGGGTATACGTTAATTTCCAAGTATTGGTTTAAGGCTTAATACTATCCCGGCAAGAGCATGAATGTTTAATTATTGCTCAATCGAGTTGCATCTCGCTAAAAATATTGCCCCAAGGTAGCAAGTAACCATTGCAGCCACTGATTGTTTACTCCAATCACTGGCTTTTGTAATCGTATCACCCTTTATCAGAATAATGCCGCTGTGGCTAAAACGGGCAATATTCTTGGCACCATCCCCACGCTATATTTGCCCGTTATCCTCACCTATCGCTGTGTTCAGGACCCTGTGCGCTTAGTTCCTATACGCCATTTCTCTGTCGTCAGCAGGACTCAGCTGATGTAATAGCAGTA
The DNA here is from genome assembly GCF_058068185.1 of Paraglaciecola sp. IT1134. Taxonomy (NCBI): domain Bacteria; kingdom Pseudomonadati; phylum Pseudomonadota; class Gammaproteobacteria; order Alteromonadales; family Alteromonadaceae; genus Paraglaciecola; species Paraglaciecola sp. IT1134. The sequence continues at coordinate 2,557,754 of NZ_CM176486.1, forward strand.
CACCAGTGACACCTTTTGGCCATTATGCTGGTAGTTTATCGCCATACGGATACGCTTTACATCTGCCCAATCATGGTATGTCTCGCCTTACCTAAATCTTCAAAATCCTTCCTGCCTTCACAGCCCGTGATGATGGCGCAAATAGATAAAAACAAAATATCATATAGGGCATAGCTTATTTTAGCCGTTTGCGGTGGGTCTTTTAGATAGGCGAAGTGCTGGGCACATACATCGTTTATCATAGTTTGACTGCCAAAAAGGAGCATAAGATCACAGCAAATCAGACCGTCAAATTATGTTGAGTCGGTTCAAATAACGATCACGATATCGCCGTGTTAATACTATGGTATTAAAAAAAAGCTATTAATTTCGCTTTAAGTGTGACATTGCCCTCCAATATCCTGATAATCAATATGTGGAACTCAATCCACCTATTGAGATATTTAGGATATTTATATGAAAACACTTAACCTTGTCACCCTTATAGCCGTTTCTGTTTTAGTTTCTAGTTCAGCTTTGGCTACTTCCTCGAGTAACAGATTAATATTTTCCGCTTCTGCTGATGCGATTACCTCTTCTGAGTCTGCCGTAGTAGGCGGTGTGATGACCCCTCCTGAATTTGCCGTAGTAGGCGGTGTGATGACTCCTCCTGAATTTGCTGTTGTAGGCGGTGTGATGACCCCTCCTGAATTTGCCGTAGTAGGCGGTGTGATGACTCCTCCTGAATTTGCTGTTGTAGGCGGTGTGATGACCCCTCCTGAATTTGCCGTAGTAGGCGGTGTGATGACTCCTCCTGAATTTGCTGTTGTAGGCGGTGTGATGACCCCTCCTGAATTTGCCGTAGTAGGCGGTGTGATGACCCCTCCTGAATTTGCCGTAGTAGGCGGTGTGATGACTTCTCCTGAATTTGCTGTTGTAGGCGGTGTGATGACCCCTCCTGAATTTGCCGTAGTAGGCGGTGTGATGACGCCTCCTGAATTGGCCATGGTTGGCGGTGTGATGACGCCTCCTGAATTGACTATGGTTGGCGGCGTGATGACGCCTCCTGAATTGGCTATGGTTGGCGGTGTGATGACCCCTCCTGAATTGGCTATGGTTGGCGGCGTGATGACCCCTCCTATAGTTTAAATAGAGGTAACCATTTGAGTATGCCGAGTCCAATCTGGCTGAGTAATTATCAGCCTGCCGTTGTGTCAGGCTAGTTTCTGCCGACCACATGATACTGTTAAATAGCCGTGCTGGCACAAGCAAGATGCTTAAAAATTGATATGCACTCCAAGGTACAGTGCCCTAGGCTGACCACCAAAATAGCGATAAGAGCCAAAGGCATAATCTGCACGACTGGCGTAGGCCTTATCGGCGATATTCTCGACTTTAGTGGTTACGCGTAACCAATGAGGTGGCTAGAATTGGCCGCGTAGCTGTAATAGCTCATGCCCAAGGTAGCTATGAGTACTGGCCGGGTTCAGGTAATAGCTACCAAGGTGTAACCATTCCCATTCCAGGTTAAAGGCTGAATTAGGGCGCCAGGTTAAACGGGCATTTCCAAGCTGCGTGGGAGCGGTGTCGATATTGTTGCCTTTAACCACACCACTGCTCGGGCGGTCAAATTCGTATTGATGTTGGCTGAAGCTGTAATTGATTGCCAGTACTATCTGTTTAATAAGTTGGTAGCGAGCGGCAAGCTCTACCGCGGTGTGAGGTTTCGCCGTCTGTAACATTTAGCCCGTCCTCATCTCGCAAGAAAAAATGGCTTTTATCCATGTTAAGACCCACAGCTTCAAAACTTAACTGGCCGGATCGCGGATAATATCTATCTTGCAGGCTTGAGCATGTTTACTCCTCAGCGGGTTTAAGCTTAGGTTCTGTGGCGCGTTTGAGGTTTACTTCTAGTGGTGAGTTCATATTGAGATGCACATCACGCTGAGGAAAGGATATTTCGATATTATTGTCACGAAATTCTTTATCTATACGCATGTGCAGTTCATGGGTCACCATGGCCCGGTCGACAACGGTACGAGCAAATACCCGTAGTTCAAAATCCAGACTGCTGGCACCAAAGGCCATAAAGAGTGCGGCAGGGGGCGGATCGGCAAAGACATTTTTGCTGGTACTGGCTATTTCGAGCAATAAAGCAACGACTTTTTGGGTATTGCTACCGTAGGCAACACCTACTGGAATAATTATTCGGGTCACGGGATCGGACAAGGTCCAGTTAATAAAATCCTGGGTGATAAAGGTTTTATTGGGGATGATCAATTCCTTGCCATCCCAGTCACTGACCGTGGTGGCGCGTATGCGAATCCGGGAGACCGTGCCGGTGTGCCCGGCTATGGTAATGGTATCTCCCAGTCGAACGGGACGTTCGAATAACAGTACTATTCCCGAGACAAAGTTAGCGACGATTTCCTGCAAGCCAAAACCTAATCCTACACTCAAGGCTGCGATCAACCATTGCAGTTTGGACCATTGGGCTCCCAGCAAATTTACCGATACCAAAATACCTATGATCACTATGCTGTATTTGAGCATGGTGGTTATGGCATAACTGCTGCCTGGGGCCAGATTCAGACGCCCAAGTACGGTCATTTCCAGCAAGCCGGGTAAATTGCGCACCGCAATTAAACTGATGATCAAGATAGCCACTCCCAGCAGACAACTCCAAAGAGTAATGGTCTTAACGGCTTCAGCAGGATCGCTGTTGGCGATTTCCCACATGACTATGTCATCTAACGAATTGACTACAGGGGAAAGTTCTTGCCAGATCACCATTAGCGAAGCAATCAAGCCAACCCAGATAACCAGGCGGATCACAGCTTTGGTCTGGCTGGTAATAGTGTGCCGGTCCAGCTCCTGGCTGTCGATGACTTCAGGGATACCCTCACCGGATTGTTCCGCTGAGTCTTGCTGGGCGCTGGCGGCAACGGCTGCGGCTCGTTTGGCGCGGATATGCTCCAGCGCAAGACGCCGGGCATAGACCTTCAACGCCCGATCTGCGGTGTAATAAAGTAGTAAAGCTGCCGTGACCAGGACTCCCGTTTGCAGGCTTAGGCTAAGGATACGTTGGGCACTATATTGATAACCTATAGCCGATAAAATGATCAGGCCGACGGGTAGCACGATCAACAAGGCATACAAAAAGTAGGAAAATCGCTCTGAGGAATGCAGGGAACGGCGGTTTTTGTAATATTCATTGCGGGTGATCCGGCTACCAAAAATGGCCAAAGACGAACACAAGATGATCAGAGATAACTGACCCAAGTCTTCCCTTATTTCGGCACTGGCCTGGGCGTTGATCAAGGTCATGATAATGCCCACGGGAATAAAGACGATCATCAGCAAGCGGTTGTTTTTGCGTAATAAACCCAAGGTGGAATCGCGCCAGCTAAAATGTGCCTCTCCCAGACCGTCTTTTCTGACCAGTTGCAACATAAACTCCAGGTAAATCATCATCAAGCCGCCTATATAAAAGGCGTTACTGAGACTATTGGCGAAACCGGAAGGCGCATCACATAATGCCGATAAGCCAAATAATAATAGGGCAGGGGGCAAAGCCAGTATGGTTGTTATGCCCAAGGCTTCAGCGGTCAATTTAAAGCTATCAGATTGCACGCGGCCAATATCTGGCGTGATTGCTGTCAGGCGCAGTTTAAGCCGGCGGCGTACCACCAAACTGATGATCAGAAACAGGCAAATGATCAGTAAACTGAAGATGTTTCGCGACAGGTTGACTTGGACTGCTCGGCCCACCGTCTGCCAATGCTCAGTGCGGAATAACCAGGTGGCAGAGTCGCCCGCTTCCGTGATGGTATTAAAATAAAATGGACTCGCACTGGGGATCCAAAACAGGTTGCTCTCCAGCAGGTTGCTGTATGTGACGGTGCGGTCAGTTAAATAACGTACCCGGTCGAGCAATACTGATAATTCTTCAACATGTATGGTGTAGGCATTACTTAGTTCAGAAATAAGCTCGTTGCGCTGTTCGACCAGTTTTTCAATACTGTCGCGCCATTGTTCTGCCTGAGGACCGATTTTGAGCATTAACTGTTTAATACTGGGCCTTTGGTAAGGCGCTCGGTGCTGATTAATACTGAACAAGGTGACCCGGCTGTCAATTAATGTCTGCTCAGTTGTTTCAATCAGGTTACTGGTATCACTAAAGTTGGAGGCCAGCTCCCATTCCTGACGGAGGGCGTCGCCGAGCACTGCTGAGGATGCATAAATCTCCAGTTCTAACAGGCGATTAAGAGATGAGTATTTGGCATTCAGATCGGTTATCTGGGCTTGAATATGAGACAGGTCATAGTTGGTTTTTTCCTGAGTGTCAGTCATTTTTGCACTAAGCGTAACCAAATCCAGATTTTCCTCGGCCATTTTTTGCAAGGCGGCGGGGGCAGTGCTTAATGTTTGGGAAAACTCCTTTAGCTTGGCTAACAAGGAGGCATTTTTTTGACTGTCCAACTGATTTTGCACCTGTTGCAATTGATTCAACAGCGCCTCGGTGCCAGCTAGTTGTCTACTTGTTAACGCAATTTCGCTTTCCAGCAAGGCAATCCGTACCGGGCGATAGATCAAACGCTGTTTCAACGATTCAATCTTAGCCTGTTGCATTTGTCGCTCAGCCTGCTCAGCGACCGATTGTGCTACTTGCCACTGCTTGGTATCGGGTTGAGCCACAGTTACACTGTTACCGGCATTGATTGCCAGTTGGGTTTCATTGATCATTTGCAACAGCAACAGGCTGCGCTCTTCGTCTAGATTAGCCTTGAGATCGGTCAAACTTGCCCTTAGGGTGGTGACTTCACCTTCGGTTTTGGTCACCCGACGTTTAATTTTCGTTAAGGAAACACCTTGTAAGGATCCGGTTAACGTCTCGGGCCGATAACGTTCCAGTTGCTGTTCCAGGGCTAACTGTTCTTTCGGGGCATTGAGCAAGACTTGTTTGTAATTCTGGGTCTCTGTTTCGAATTGTTGCGTGGCGCGAATATGCTCAATAGCCTGACTATAAAACTTGTCAATTTCGAGTTTTTCTACCTCACTTAAATCTTCCGCTTCGCTGGCTACGCTCAGGCGCTGTTGCAGGTCGGCAATAGTGGGTAAGGAGTCATCATCGGCTAGGCCTAAGGTGCTAAATATGATGGCGAACAAGCCAAAGCAGGCAAAAACAACGGAGGAGGTTGGGTTAGTAGTCATAAGGGCTCAAATAATCATGCTGTGGCATTGTACATCAGTTATCGGTGAATGTGACTTTGGCTTAACAGGCCCATAAATTACGCAGAGTTACGGGATATTATGCATGGCTATTTACACCTGGCGCAAAGTGAATAGCGAGATTAAATAAGGGCGATTACACCTTAGCAACCCTGAGTTAGAAAGGCTATAACACCGTTTGAAAAATTAACCTAACCGCCCTTTGTTAAGCAATTCAGCGAACTGTTCGGTTTTTAACGGATGGGAAAATAGATAGCCCTGGGCGAAATCACAGCCCATGTCTTCCAGAATTTTCTGCTGTTCGGTGGTTTCTACACCTTCGGCTATCACCTTGATGCCAAGTTTTTTTGCCATCACGATAATCGCTTCACACAATACTTTATCATTGCTCACCTCTGTCATGGAATGAACAAAGCTTTTATCAATTTTAAGGTAATCCGTGGGATATTTCTTTAAATAGGAAATGGATGAAAAACCCGTGCCAAAATCATCCAGGGCGATATCCACCCCAGCCTGGCGGAATTGAAATAGCTTTTTGGACACACTCTCATTGGAGTCCATCAGCAAACTTTCGGTTATTTCTAATAAAATAGCTTCCGGCGGCGTGGATGATTCCAATAAATAATTTAGCCATTGGGTAATGCAACGTTCATGGTCGGTGTAGTGCACTGGAGAGGTATTAATACTGATTTGTAGCCTGGGGCAGAGCGTTTTACGCCAGTGTTTTACCTTGTTACATACTTGTTCCAATACCCAGTTACTAATGTCGATAATAAAGCCAGTTTCTTCAGCCAAAGGGATAAAATCTACCGGAGCAATTAGGCCCCTTGTAGGATGTTGCCAGCGGATCAGTGACTCCGCTTTGTAAATATCTCCACTTTGTAAATCCACTATAGGCTGATAGACCACATACAATTCCTGATTGCTAATTGCCAGGCGTAAGTCGTTGATCAGGCTCATTCGTTCAAGGGCCGCATCACGCATACTCTGGGTATAATAATGGTAGTTATTTTTGCCCATGGATTTGGCGCCGTACATGGCTTGGTCGGCATTTTTTAACAAAGTGGGTACGTCTTTGGCGTCGTTGGGATAGATGGTAATGCCTATGCTGGCCGAGCTATGTACGACTTCGTTTTGTAATTCATATGGGACAGACAACACTTTAAGGATTTTTTGCGCTGTGCGTTCGAGGCCTTTGAAATCAGGAATGTCGGTGAGGATGATCACAAACTCGTCTCCACCTAAGCGAGCTACCGTGTCTTTTTCTCGCACACTTTGTTTGATGCGCTGGGCACATTCAACCAATAAATCATCACCTACGCTATGGCCCAAGGTATCATTGATATCTTTAAAATTGTCGAGATCAAGAAACATCAAGGCCACCTGGGTGTGGTCTCTGTGGGCTGCATTTAACGCATGTTTAAGATGTTCGCCCATGATATTACGATTGGGTAAGCCGGTGAGTTCGTCAAAATTGGCTTGATGCCAAATCAGATCACTGCTTCTTTGTCGTTCAATGGCGATACTGGCCAAGTAGGCAAATTGTTCAATTAATTTTATATCGTTTTTGTCGGGGGAAGCGGGGTGATTATGATAAATTGCAAAGGTACCTAACGCGGTGCCAGTTGCATTTTTGATCGGCTGTGACCAGCAGGACCGCAGATTGGCCTTGGCGGCGAGTTTTTTCCATTTCCCCCAATAGGGATGAGTCATGATATCTTCAGCTATTACTCGTTCGCCAGTGAACATAGCCGTACCGCAGGAACCTTGGCCCATGCCTATTGCTAACCCTTCAATTGCCATATTAAAAAAATCCGGAAAAGATGGGGCCGCACCTACGGTTATATGGGACCCTTCGCCATCAAGTAACAATATGCTACACAGTATATTGCCGTATTCCTGTTCGACACTTTTGACTATGGTATCCAATATAGGCGCGATAGCCGTCGAATTAACGATCAGTTCTAAAATATGGTTCCTGATCCGACCGAGTTTCTCGTTTTCTTTAAGGTGTTTTTCCGAACGAACCAGCGCCCGGGAAATGTCATTAACCTCCAGCGCTTGCAGCTCAGACTCGGCTATGGCGGCTAAATCTTCCAAGATTGCAACATCGGTGATACTCATGGCGCGCGGTCGATTGTCTAAGATACACAGGGTCCCGACCTTGTGTATCTTATTGATCTTTAAAGGAACTCCCGCATAGAAACATACGTGCGGTTCACCTGTGACCAGAGGATTGTTGAGGAAATCCTGGTATTCCCGGGTATCTGTTATGATCAGAGTTTTGTCATGTAAAATTGTATGGGCGCAGAATGATATTTCCCGAGGTGTTTCGATTAAATCCAATTGAACCGCGGATTTACACCATTGCCGGTTCTCGTCTACCAGCGTGATAGATGCATGGGCGCAATCGAATATTCTGGTAGCCAAGCGGGTAATACGGTCGAATCTTTCCTCTGGTGGGGTATCCAGCAGCGCCAGTGAATAGAGGGCTTTTAGACGTTGCAATTCATTATCTGGTTTCTCTGCACTTCTCAAACATCGACTCCCGAGTATGTAATTGCAACTAATCAAATATAATTAGGCAGGTCGCTGAAGACCCATAGTATAAAGATGTAACGAAAAAGCCAAATTCTTTAATGCAGTGCGCAAAGTCTAGAGTTTACAATGCTGCGTTTTATTCAAATATTGTTTGATGGACTCGATTGGAAAACCGTAGTCAATGTTAATGTTTTGGCCGCTATTTAACAGGATTTGAATGGACTCTTTACGTCTACCTGGTTTGCGCAACCGAATACTATGCATGTCAACAAAATAGACTCGCTCTTCAATCGCCCCGTCAATCAAAAGTATAGAGTCATCATCAATGTGCAGGCTAGGGAAATGGCTTTGTTTGTAAGCCTTAAGCCAAAATTGCAAAGATATAATAGCGCTAATTACTAGGGCCAATGGGCCTAATACCAGCATGCTGTTTTGTAATACATTGAATAGATATTTTAGCTCGAAGTGGCTAAACGTCCATGCGAGGTAGATGCCGGCTAGGGCGAACAAGGCTAAGGGAATAAACAGTCTTTTCAGGGTTTTTACACGATATTTATTCGTGAGATATTCAAATTTTTGCATGGCATTCCAAGGAAGATAATTAAGCTAGTTGTTGGTTTGCTAAGTAGCTGGCTAATAAAAATACCAACGCATAATACTAAAATACGATTACCGGTACTGGGTAACCGGTTGGGTCAGCAGATGCCAATATCTGAAAACTTATGACCCCCGACATCACGATTTTTTTAAGACCGGATCGATGTCTACTAAAAACTGTAGACCAGGTAATTAAAACACCAAACTTTATACCATAATTTAGCTGTTTTGCCGAGCGGGTTCAGGCCTTATGCCCGGATATTTAGGTTTTCTGCCCGTTAGGCCACAACTTAAATTGGGGTAACTGCCGTTGGGTGAGACGAATGAGTCTGCTATTTTACGCTTCTATATACACCTAAGATACGTATGAAGCGTTCTTATCTGAAGTTTGGGTACGCTTGGTGATTATTTAGGTCTATATTAAGTATCTACCTCCCAACGCTGTGCAAGGTTTTATCTTGGGACGAGGCAAACATTCAATGTGTTCCAAAGGACGGGAATATGACTGTCGCTCCTAAAAAGCAGCGTAAAATCATTGTCGTTCATGGCGTACAACTAGGCCAGGACGAGCACCAAAATTAACTTCAGGCGATAATGGAGTTAGTCAATAGTCGCTTGGACAACCTGCCTTTAAATTTTGCCGCAGAAATGTTTCGTTATGAAAATTTATGTTTATTACCGGCGTTGTTTCTGATATCGATAAATGATTTATTCCCGGGGCGGTTACCTATTTGTGACGTACCGCGCTTTAAACATAATACACACCCTGAGGTTTGCACCCGGGGAAAATAATATCTTGAGACAATAACATGCAGGAAATATCAGGCTTGATTGATAGCCTTTATAAAAGCGAATACCGCAGACTGTTGGCGGTGTTAACGCGAATATTTGGCGGACATAACCTGCATTTGGCGGAAGATGTTTTGCAGGAGTCGTTTAACCAGGCGTTAGTGCACTGGAAAAGCACAAGCGTCCCAGCTAATCCGTCAGCCTGGTTAATACGGGTGGCTAAAAATCGGGCGCTTGATGTAATCCGGGCCAATAAAACCAAAACCAATTTTGCCACTGATCTTGGCCAACAACTTGTTAGTGAGTGGACTTTAAATCTTACCGTAGAGCAAGCTTTTAGTGAGGACAATATTGTCGACGACCAGCAGCGTATGATCTTTATGTGCTGTCAGCTGGAGCAAAAAACAGAATACATCCTGCCCTTTGTCTTGCGTTATTTATGTGGTTTAAGTATCAAGGCTATTGCTAGAGCCTTGATACTGGAGGTAACTACCGTTAAAAAACGTCTGCTACGTTGTAAAGCTCAGTTGAAAAATGAATATTTCGTGCAGCCAGATGATTCTCAATTAGTAACTGCCATGGATAGAGTACATACGGTTTTATATTTATTATTTAACGAAGGTCTGCATAGCTCCGATGACAAAGCGTTGATCAACCCCTTGTTTTGCCAAGAGGCGATAGGCCTTGTTGACTTGATGCTGGACATGCCGAGGCTGGCCAATCAAGACACCTTCGCCTTATTTGCGCTGATGCACTTTCACATTGCCAAGCTTGATGCCCGAGTCGATGCCAAGGGCTTTGGCATCCCCCTGAATAAACAAGATCGTAGCCTGTGGCATAAAGGTTATTTGCACACTGCCCAGCAGATGCTGGCGTTGGCGGCAAAAATGCCCAAAGGGGCAACCGGACGATTTTACCTTGAAGCGTTAATCGCCCAGCAGCATTGCCAGGCGATTAACTTTGAGCAGACCGACTGGCGGCAAATTATCCGCCTTTATGACAGCTTAATCGATATCACCGACTCGCCTTTAGCCAGGCTGAACCAGGCAATTGCATTAGGCTATGCCGGCGAGGTAATTCAAGCTATTTCACACGTTCAAGCCTTGGCCCAAGACAAGGTGTTCGCCAAGTCCCATCATGTTTGTGCGGTACTGGCCCACTTGCATGCTAAAGCCGGTGATAAACAAATGGCTCAACATTATGTCGGGCAGTCGTTAGAGCAAGGAGGTACCGCCCATGAGCAACGCCTGATGATGCAGCAAGTGGCAAGCCTGTTGGCGCAAGCCGACAGCAACAATCAACAGGTCGCTAACCCTTAGTGGCTAACACCTGTTGATTGAACGTGTTCACTCAATGACCTGGCGACTAATCCATCTTAATCACTTGGCGCACTTCAACCGTGATATTCGGATAAGAAAAAATAGGACAGTCTCTGGCGATATCTGTGGCCGCTTCGATATTTTGAGCTTTAACGATAGAATAGCCTGATACCAGTTCTTTAAATTCAGTGGCGGCAATATCTGTGACTACGCCCTCTTTAGTCAAGGTTTTCCCGGAGTAAGCCAGGGGAGACCCGCCAGACACCAACTGATCTTGCTCTTGTAACCTGCCCATCCACGCTCCCCAGCGCTGCATAGAGGCATCCATATCCTGTTTGGAAACATTATCCATCCAGTTCGGATCGCCGCCTTTGTATATCAACATATATTCGTTCATGATTTATCTTTCCAGTTTAGTTGTAGTTGATACTAATAACGGATTTTATCAATATCACCAATTAGATGACGAGCAAAGGACTAGAAAGGAGACAATTTATAACAATATTTTGCCAACTTAGGTTCACAGACCTTAGACTAAAGTATAATATTCTCTTAAATTGACGTTAAGCGTCTGATGTTAATCATAAACTTTATAAACCGTGGCAAATCCAACAAATTTTTGTTTGGGAATTGAACAAATACATACGTCAACCTTAAAGGCATCGTTAAATGATCAGTAGTAATTCATCGGTAGTGAGTCAGCAGATTAGTTTTGGGGAAACGGAAGAATTAGTGTCGACCACTGATATACGTGGCGTGATCCAGTATGCCAACACAAGTTTCTGTCGTGTTGCTGGTTATACTTCTGAAGAGTTAATCGGGCAAAATCACAGTATAGTGCGTCATCCGGATATGCCCAAAGCCGCCTTTGTCGATATGTGGAGTAAACTAAAAGCTAAACAGGCTTGGCGAGGCGCGGTTAAAAATAAAAGTAAAAACGGTGGTTTTTATTGGGTTGACGCCTATGTCACGCCAATCTATGAAAGCGGAAGTTTAACTGGCTATCAGTCGGTGCGAAAAGTGCTTAAACCGGGTTATCAGTCTGTTGCCGAGTCGCTATATGCTAAATTAAATGCGGGTAAAACCCAGGGGAATTGGGTTGAGCAAAACGGCTGGAGCAAGGATGTGTTATTTGTTGCGGCTACGTTGGCAATAGTGGGGCTGAGTTTTATCTCTGCTTACTTCACTCTGTTGTCGTTGCTACTGCCTTATATAGTGTTTAATGCTGAGTTACTCGGATTTCGTCAGCATGCCACCGCTATCAAAACCCGTTACGATAGTGTCTCCCGGACGATTTTCTCTGGAAACGGCAATAAAAGTGTGGTGGACTTTGCCGTGAAAATGTTAGAAAGCAAGGTTGGCACTATATTAGGGCGGGTCAAGGACAGTACTACTTCCCTTGATCTTGGGGTGAACGTCTTAATGTCAGCTGTGGGTACCACCAAAACCAGTGTTGAAAATGAAACCCGACAGTTGCATCTGGTTGCTGCGGCAGTAGAAGAAATGGTCACAAGTATCGATGAGGTTGCAAAAAACACCATTCATACTGCGGCTAAGGTCGACTCTGTTCACCAAGATTGCCGTGAGGCCACAACTGCCATGTCTAGTACGATGAATAAGGTGGCGGCATTGGCAGTAGATGTTGCCAATTCGGCCAATTCGGCAGCAGGTCTTGCAGAGGAAGCCAAACGGATTGGCGACATTATGCAAGAGATCCAAAGTATTGCCGATCAAACAAACTTACTGGCATTAAACGCTGCCATTGAAGCGGCGCGCGCTGGCGAACAGGGACGGGGGTTTTCTGTGGTAGCGGACGAAGTGCGTGCATTGTCTAGCCGCACGCACGGGGCGACCACCCAGATCCAATCGTCGGTGGTTGAAATCCAAGATACCTTGCTTAGATGGTCAAAAACTATGGAGCAAGGAAAAGCGGCGGCTGAATCCTGTGTAGATGAAACCAGAGAAACACAAAATGTCGTTAATAAAGTGTATGACGACGTGGCAGATATTGCTGAATTGGCCAGTCAAATCAGTGTGGCGTCTGAGCAGCAAAGTATTGTGGCGCAAAGCATCAGCGAAAGCATTGTCAATATCAGTGATGCCTCACAACACAATTTAACACAGGTGGAAAAGGTTGAGTTTGAAGCTAAGAGCATATCGGCGCGCTCAAAGAATTTGGCTTCCATGGGGCAGACTTTTGGCTGATGGTACGATGGGGCTTCTGCCGCAGCGTGTGAAGATCAATCGCCCTCGCTGTAAATCGGGGGGATTAATAATCGCGGTTGCCAATTGAGCATCTTAGGGGCTTTCTCGGTTAACCTATGCTCGATAAAATTTATTCAGCATAAGGCATATTGACCTAATGACGGCAAAACTAACGACTTTTACATTGATGACGATTTTATTTGTCAGTCAGTCGTTTGCCTTTATTACAAAGGACTGCTAGCAGCACCGGGTCTGTCTATCCAATCCACAGTGCATAATATGGGACACTCTCTGTCAGGCAATACAGTCGTGAGCGCCTTGGGCATATGCATAGCGCTGATACCAGGGAACTGGCTGACACTAAGCCCGCCAAGCGCTTTTCGGCGTCGCGTCTTCAATGCGTTTTAAATGTATTCGACCCAACCCTTTTTTCACTTTCACAGCAATGGTAATCAGCTTCTTTCTCTACTATTTGCTGTGCTATCTTTGTTTGGCAGCCCATCGCATCAATGGATACCAGCGCACCTTTTACCTCCAGTAGCTTAATGAGCGCTGGGATGGCGGTAATTTCATTCGATTTTTGTTCGGTTTTAAGCTGTCCCATCACCACTTTGTTGGCACACGCAAACGCATTTACCATGTGAATAGTGGACTGCCTATCCCCTCGTTGGTACGAGCTACGTAATGTTTTTCCATCGATGGCGACCACTTCGCCTTCAGTCACCTGATGCACCTCCTGCATCCAATTTATAAAGCATTGCCGGAACTGCTCAGGTTCAATTTTAGAGATAATACGGGCAATGGTGTCATCGACCGGCACGCCATCGATAAGAAAACCCTGTTACTTGAACCAGTCGTGGTGACCTTCAGCGTAATCATAAATCTCAGACCAACCTTCTGCGCCTGCTATCACGCCACAAAGGGTGACGAACAACACATCACACAACGGATAGGTGACTTTAGCGGATTGACGTTGGTCGATAATGGCACTGAAATGAGTCGTAAACGCTTCGAGATACATAAAGGCCTCCACAAAAGGGAGTATAAGATCACAGCTACCTATAAAATCAAAGAATTATCTTAACGAAAAACTCTAATTGTCTAAAAAATGTTCACGATCTCGCCCTGTGAAGACAAGGTTATTTTACACAGTAGGGAGTTAGTATTGGAAAAGGCAAAAATGGCGAACCGATTACGCTGGTCCCGTGATGTCAGGAATTGCCAACCGGCAGGGCCAGTATCATTGAATCCAGAGAAGGAAAGTATAAAAAATGAGCAGGAGAATGTAGCCTAACAAAAGTTGGGAAAACAGTGCCAACTATCTTGAAAACCACCGGTATTGTCCAAAAAAGACAGATTTAAAAAATGTGACTCAACATCAATTGAGCAAGGTAGAAAACTCACTCAATAATCGACCGAGAAAATGCTTGGAATTTAAAACGCCAAATGAAGTCTATAATGAACTAAGTGGTGCACTTCGTTTTAGAATCTAGGGTTTACATAAATTGTACTTTAAAATGGATGTTTACATAAACTATTGAAAAGCCAATATAAAATATATACATGAGGGCGTTGTAAAAATATGCTTTGAATTGTATTCGACAGTTTGGGGTGTTTAAACAAACCATTTTGTCGTTAACTAAATTGTTAGGCCCAGGAACAAAAGTCTATGAAGATTAGAAAAAAAAATCTCGGCTGGCTGTTACTCATGGCCATCCTAATCACTGCCGGGGGAGAATTATTTGCAAGATACTATCTTGGCTTAGGCACGCCTCCTCTTACAGTAACAGACCAGACAATTGAATATATGTTTAAGCCTGATCAAAATCTCTTTCGGTTTGGTAACCACATTATCATAAATCATTATGGGATGAGGTCGGGTTCATTTCCTCCACAAAAAAGGGGAAATGAACATCGGGTTATGGTATTTGGTGATTCGGTATTGAATGGCGGCAACTTAATTGATCACGCTGAGCTGGCAACTAGTATTCTACAAGACGAATTGACTGAAATTACCGCAGGAAATGTGGTTGTGGGTAATATTTCTGCGGGTAGTTGGGGGCCAGGAAACTGGCTTGCTTATGTCAAAAAATACGGCTTTTTTGAAGCTGATGTCGTGGTCTTAGTGATTTTAAGCCATGACTATAGTGATAATCCAACTTTTCATCCTCTTAATTCAAATACACACCCGACAAGTAGACCGTTCTCAGCGCTGGTTGAGGGCTTTACTCGGTACTTGCCAAGGTATTTACCGAATTTTTCGTCGAGCGCAAATGCAAATGAGAACGATCATTTTGCAGTACCATCTACTGAAGAAGTTGCCGAGGGGCTTGATGATTTAAAGAATTTCTTGATCCTGGCGAAAAATAATTCCAAATCAGTCTTGGTGTTTCAGCATTGGGAAAGAGGTGAGATAAATAAAGATAGAGCAAACCCCGGCAATGCTCGAATACGTGAACTATGTGAAACAATAGGAATAACTGCGATACAGCTTGAACCATATTTCACAGAATCAATTAAGAATGGAAATAATCCATACCGAGACAATATTCACCCGAATCCAATAGGGCAACAGTTGATTGCAAAGGCGATATTGGGAAACATGCCTAATAAGCTGTTGAACTAAGCCGCTACGCGGAGCCTGCGCCTCTCCGAATTTAGACCACACTTATCGATAGGAATTGTTCCCCTTTATCGAAGGAGATAAGTGATGAACATCCTATCGCAACAACTCAGTGATGAAATTAACGCTCGAGGCTATTCTGAAAAGACCCTTAGTGCCTATTGGGCTGCAAGTGACCATTTAATTCGTTACTTCGAACAACCCGTTTCAGATATAAGCGACGAGGCACTTGGCGCTTATTTCAAACATCTCTCATTAGAGAAGAAATTATCCAGGGCGACGATCGCCTTAAAATTTAACGCGATCCATTTTCTATTTGCCAATGTGCTGCATCGCGAATTTGCCATTAAAGTGAGTTGGCCGAAGAAACAACTCAAAATACCGGAGTTGATGTCGCGAGCTCAAGTACAGAGCATCATCCAACACTGTACACCAGAAAAGTACCGTGTGATGTTGTCGATACTCTATGGTTGTGGTCTACGCATTAGTGAGCTTTTGAATTTGAAAGTGCAAGATATTGATGGGGAGCGCTGCACGTTTAAGATCCGATTAGGGTAAGGCAATAAAGACCGATTTGTCGTCATTCCCCCGTCGTTGCTTGGGCAATTAAGACGGTATTGGTGTCATGAACATCCCCGTGACGGGTTGTTTCCAACCGGTTTTCGAGGGAATTATCCTATCAGTGACTCATCACTTAGAAAAAAACTCAAGGCCACCCTGCAAATGGCCGCATCGTAAGGTGTCGAGTTAAGCGTTGATACGGGAAACTATTGAGCCGCGAAATCCACACTTAAGCGTGCTGACCTTGTTGGGTGAAGGGGAAGGCAACACGACTAATCGATGAAATGTCATAAACTGCGGTGCTAGTGATTGGTTGACGCTTCGCAGAAGTAATCAAGACACGATAATTCTTCCCACGATAACTCTTGGATAGCTAGGGGAACCCAATTACTTAGGTTCTATGTTTATGAACCATTTAATAAACAAGTAGCAACATCGGGTAATGGAACTATGATTTCATTTTTGGCTCCTAATATTGCTTGTGTTAATGAATCGTACTCTGCGGCACTTAAATTTGGTGGCACCGATGAAGGAGCACCAAATGAAAGAGAGCATTATGGTGCAGGTTATTACGGAGCTTATATTCGAGATCCTGATGGAAATAAAGTTCATATTGTTTGCCGAGGTGACATCTAAGCCTAACAATCGCTTTAAACGAAAAAAATGTTGTTGGCTGTTTTACTCCATTCAACATTTTAGCCAACAAAATCTTCCCGCTTAAGAGGGCGGTGAGCGACCATGGGGGAAAGTAGTAGTTGAGCCGTATTGTTTTCTGCGGCTTTGTGGCTTTTTTTGTAGTCGCGATCATTGGCTATCATACCAGAAAGTTGCCTGGGAGTGGCATTTCGGAGACTACCAGCGCCAAAACGGATTTCTAATTCCCAGTCACGGGGAAGTTGGTTGGTACGCCGATGGAAAACTACAGCTTGTATGGAACGGGGAATTAACCAGTGTGCGAATTAAAATTGATTGATAACCCCTTTTGCGGGCGCGCGCGCACGCCCAATAAATTATTGCATGTGATGTCTGACCCGCTGCCTATTTTTGCTGCCGCAAGAACAGGCATCGTCTCAAACTCACCTGAACTCGGAGGATAGGCCTAGATTATAGGAGAAAAGTACGATGTTTATATCTGATCGTTTTGTTTATCTTGAGCTGCATAAAACAGGATGTACTCATATTCGAAATACCTTGAAAGATCTGCTTGATGGGGAATTAGTAGGAAAGCACAATCAAGCAACTCCAGATTTATTTAATGGAAACAAGATATTTTTGGGGTCAGTACGAAATCCATGGGCGTGGTATACATCGCTATGGGGTTATGGTTGTGATAACAGAGGAGCAGTTTTTAGCAATGTCACAAAAGCAAATGATGATATACGTGGTTTGGGTTGGATAAACAATCCTTATGCTGCTTTTTTAAAATTACTTGCAATTCGTTCTAGAAACCCAAAAGCATGGAAAGATACATATGCAAACATTAATGATGCAAGTGCCTTCAGGGAGTGGCTGAACATGATGCATGATGAAAAATACATGGCCGATATCGGCGAAGGCTACAGTGGTTGCACAGTAAGTCGAGCTGCGGGGCTTATGACATTTCGCTATCTAAAACTATTCTGTACAAAATCGAACGAACTACACGTGCTTAATAAATTATCGACCGTTAAACAAATCAAGGAATATGAACAAAAAAACTGCTTTGTAAACCACTTTATTAAAAATGAAACCTTGGAAGCGGATCTGTTTCGCGGTCTTAGTAATTATGGTGTGGAGATGTCAGGAAATACGAAGTCAAACGTGATATCAAGGCCTAAGACAAATACCTCCTCTAGAAAGAATGGTCCAGAGTACTACTACGACATAAAATCAGCGAACCTTGTCGTCGAGAGAGAGCGATTAATTATCGAAAAATTTGGTTATGTTGCCCCCAGATTCGAAACAAGGCCCTAACAAGGCGCTTCACTCCACCGAGGAGTAATCAAAGGGAGTAATCAAAGGGAGTAATCAAGACACCCACGATAACTATCGAGTAATCAAGACACCCACGATAACTATCAATGACACGTTAGCATAAAGGCGTCCCTCACAGCGTTGAATATTTAAAATGGATATCTGTATAAACTAATATAAATTAGGGATACCCAGTTGGCGTTTACCGCGATCGGGTTTATCAATTTCCACACGCCGAACGGGTTAAGGTTGGTATTGGCCTGAGCGAAGCTCAGACATAATACGTTTCCAATTCCCATCCTTTGCCCAAGTGGGGAAGTCATCAATGGTCATCCCATCAACGCCAGCGGCCCTTTATTGGCTTGAACCCGTTTCCATGCCTTCAATATATTAGAATATTGGAGAATAGGCTCAAGTAGATACACGCTAAAGGCTGGCTACTTGTCGGTACGCTGAGTCACGTTGCTACCGGACGGCATTCGTGTGCTCAAGTCTGACAAGGCTCCTCCTTTGTTCTAAATGTTCTGGTGGGGCGCCCATGCGACTTCAACGTGTCTCAACCTTTACGATGGGCGTTTGGCTACTAAGCCGTCTGCTGACTTCTGCTTAATCACAAGACGGCTACACCGTCCCGCGCTATCGGTTTTCATCTATTCGCTCTATGCTGCTGATGATTTCAGCACAGCCAAGGCATTTGTATACCAGAGCTTTACTGATTAGTTGCCGATCGCTTGTTAAGCAGATCTCCGGAAGGCCGGCCCCACCCAGATAAGAGCATAAACTTTCCCTGCACTGCTGCATCATTTACGGTGGCCGTTAGATCACATGGCTTCGTCGTCTTGTGCCAACTCGCCTTCAGCCTACGCCTCGTATGACGTTCTAGTTCATCAGCTCGCAGTTTTGCGTCCGGCTTCCTTAAGACCAAACCTCACGGAGGCCGGCTCCCGGTTTGGCCCTTGCCATTTGCTAGTAGTTAACGTTTAATAACAATAAGTTACTTAAACGGCGATCTTCCTACAGAGGACTTTCATCCGGGGTGGACTGCGCTCATTAGTTCATGCCCATGCTGGGCGTACACAAAACATTGCACCGGACAAGCCGGTGAATACGGCGTTAATAGAAGTTTAATGCAATAAGGAAGTTTAGGTTTTGTTTAAATTAAAATAGGGAAAAATTATGAAGTATATTTGTATTTCAATTATTCTGCTGCTTTCTGTGCTGAGTACTAGTAGCAAAAGTTATAGTCAAGATGAATTTCCAATTCTGAAAGGTCCCTATATGGGGCAAAAGCCACCGGGCATGATGGCGGAGCCCTTTGCACCCGGCATTATCTCCAGAGAAGGCTGGGAGCTTGAGGGCGTGTTCGCGCCCGGCATGAAAGAATTTTACTTCACCACAGGAGGCGCAAAATACACACACACCACCGTTATCGGCTTCCGTCAGCAAAATAATGTCTGGAAGAAATACATTGAATTCACGCGCAGCGGTGAAGTTGTCCTCTCGCCAGACGGCACGCGCATGCACATGGCAAAAGGTTACAAGGACCGCATGGGCGACGGCTGGTCAGAGCTCAAAAGCCTTGGCCCCATGTTTGACCGAGAGGATTGGGGCATCATGCGCCTGTCGGCCTCAGCAAAAGGCACCTATGTGTTTGATGACTATAAAAGTAATGACGTGATCCGCATCTCAACATTCAAGGACGGCAAGCGCCAAGCACCCATACAAATGGGCCCGATAGTCAACACAGGCAAATGGACAGCCCACCCCTTTATCGCCCCGGACGAAAGCTACCTGATTTGGGATAGCGAGCGGGAAGGCGGCTACGGGGGCTCTGATCTTTATATTAGTTTCCGACAAAAGGATGGTTCATGGGGCCCTGCGATCAATCTGGGCGACAAGGTCAATTCCGATAAATGGGATGCCTATGCGAGCGTCACCCCTGACGGCAAGTACATACTCTTCAACAGAGGCATAGATGACGATAATCATAATGTAGATATCTACTGGGTGGATGCAAAAATTATTGAGAATCTCAGGCCCAAATCATAAGCCATATAATCGCAGCAAGAGCGAAGGCAAAAGACGGCGCGCATTCTGCGGGCGTTAAATTTCTCACGGATGGATTTGTGAATTTCAGAATTATTAAAAATGCTTTAGTAATTGTAACTGTATTAGCTGTATGTTTTGCCGCTTTCTTTAAGGTAAAGCAGTACAAAGATGAGTACACGTCTGATTTTGTTGATGAAACTGTATATTCTGCGGTACTAGGTGAAAACAGGAAGGTTTTTGTTCGGCTACCTAGTGGTTATGATCGAAGTAAAAGCTACCCACTAATTATTAAAATTGACGGTAATTTCAATCTGAAGCGGTGGGATGAAACACTGGCTGGGCTAGGACCGCAGGGTATTACTGAAGATTCGATAGTTGTTGCAATACCTAATTTATTTTGGGTTGATTCGAGAAACAGGGATTTGGTTCCTCCTTATGCTCGACGTGACGTAAGTATTGAGGCGCGCCCTGAAGGGGATGATAATCCGGATATATTTGGTAAAGCTGACGTGTTTTTGGAATTTATCGAAACTGAATTAATCCCGTATATTGAGAAAAAATATTCTATTAACGACAACAGATTGCTAACTGGCTTTTCGGCAGGTGGGAGTTTGGTGCTATATGCAATTGTAACTAAACCGCATCTATTTAGTGGTTATTTTGCTTTTAGTCCAGCAGCTTGGTATGACGATTCAGTGGTTGTAAAAGAGTTTGCGAAGAACTTGCCCGTAGCCAATGGCAAACCTATTTTTTTATACCTTAGCTTAGGTGTAGAAGAGAACGAAATTATTACGGCGTCTTTCAAAGGGTTACTTAGTGCATTAGAAACCAATGCGCCTGCAAATTTACAATGGGCGTACAGTTATAGCGAAGGAGCTGGGCATGTTGCTAACCCTTATATTTCTGTACCTAAAGCGCTTTCTAAGTACTATGAGTTTTGGGCAAAAAAAATTTAACAAGGCCAGTCAGCAACGCTCAATGCGTGGGCTGGACTTCAAACCTGCTGCGTGGCTTTTCGGCCGCCGCTGGCTGCGTTAAACCTACTCGGAGATTTCAGTGGTAACTGTTAGAGAAGCGAAATTATCAGATATCGATATTGTTTATGATTTGATTATTGCTATCGCAAAACACCATAATCAAGAGCAATATGTAATAACGACTAGAGATGAATTAATCAACTCTGGATTTGGGGATATCCCTTCATTCGGTGTACTACTGGCAGAAATCGACGGTGAAGTGACGGGGTATTGCTCTTACACATGGAACTATTCAATCTGGTGTGGTTCAACCTATATGAATATTGATGATGTATTCGTATGGGAAAAATTCAGAGGAAAACAGATAGGCGAGTCTTTGATGTTTAGAGCAAAAGAGGTTTGCTTAGCTAAAGGGGCTAGTCGAATTAAATGGGAAGTTGAACAAGATAACCATGGTGCAATAAAGTTTTATGAGCGTTTAGGCGCCAACTTGGATATTAAAGGTCTTTTCCGATGGGATGTTGCATCGTAGGCTTAATAAACAAGGATCGGTCGCGAGCTTTTTCCGCGACTTAATCCTGTTGTTGGGTAAGCCCGTTTGGACGTTTTCTGCTTATATAGTAGATATATCGATAGATGATTGAGGGTAAGTAAGCCATTGTTGTGACTTGCCTTTTTTATAGGCGAGTTTGGCTGAGACCACCATTATTACTGCTTTAGCCATCTGTGTTACCGCCCTTTTTAAATTCTTTTTATCCTGTCACCCCCTTGGTTGTTTTTACTCAATGTGGCGTGGGTGCATCGCATCCTGTGCCTAAGCGCAATCCATTGCTGTGTAACTTCGCGGTACCAGTGGCATGAGTTTGTTTCGTTTCATCCAAATCAGGCGCCGTGTTGTGCCACAGTCCGGGCAACTCATCGTTGCGTTATGTCAAAAAAGTAATCAAGCACCCAGTGCGCCGAGATAAATCGGCTCTTCACAGCGTTAAATATTTAAAATGGATGTCTACATAAATTTCTACATAAATTGTTCTCTCTGCCGCTTAGCGGCTTCGTTCAACAAGCTAAGGCAAGTGATGTTAACAACACACACCTGCTTAGGGCTTTGGCTCGAGATGCACTCTAGCATTTAGAATGAGGCGGCGTGTGTTCACGAGTTATCTCAACGAATTCTCCCTAAAAACTTCATATTGCCTGCATAATCATTCTGTATTATGTGCAACTATTGACAATAGAAGCCGTTGGAATAAAGGATATTAATTATGGGTTCATCAAGCTACCGATCACTAATGGGTGTCATTGCCTTTAGTGCACTAACTTTAGGGGGATGCGACAGCTCCTCTGACAAGGCAGCGGAACAAGTTACTGCTCCTGAGGAGCACATTACAGCAGAAAAAACAGCTCTTCCCAAGGGGATGGATGTTTCTATGTTCGCAAAGGAGGCATTTACCCAAGAACCTAAAATCGTTGACTGTGAAACCGCTGAAGGCACAAAAACGACCTGTTACCAAATCGTCACTGATGGAGCACCTGCCGGGCGAACACCTGGTCCTTTCTGTCCAAGAACAACCACCGATGGCGCTGATGTAAGCGGATCTTGGTTTAGCAAAGACGGCACTGGGGATTTGGTCGACATCACTGGAGAATTCATTCTAAAGCTGAGTGACTACTACGGTGACGAAAAATGGATGGTTTATGACGCAAAGACAAACAAAGTACGTTATACAGCGACGAAAGAAGCCTGCTTAGGCGCAGCAAAACCGGATGTTGAAGATGAGTATATGCAAAATTGTATTGAGTGCGAGTTGTCGTACCTTGATGATGATTTCTCTCGTACCTTCCTCATACCGACGACGCCTATTCCTGCTGCTAAGAAAGGCCGAGTACATTCTGCGGGTGTTGCACTAGACGGTAGCGAGCTATCGGGCTCAGCACCGGTTGATGCAATTTTAGGGGCTTATACGATTGCGGCATTTGATGATTGTGGTGGGCACATTAACGTACACCAAGGCTATCACTACCACTCTACGACGGGGTGTACTGATAAATCGAATAGTGACGATGGACACGCTCCATTAGTAGGCTATGCATTAGATGGCTATGGTATTTATGCATTTAAAGACTCACAGGGCAATGAAGCAGGTTCGCTTGATGAGTGTCGTGGTCAAACTGATGATGTCAGAGGCTATCACTACCATGCAGCAAGTCCGAGCGAGAATAGGTTTATTGGATGTTTTCACGGTGAAACTGTCCGCCCAAAAGGTGCCCCTCCTGGTGGACAACCTGTAGGTGACCGTCCCGAGGGCGGCCCTCCCTTAGGTGTTCACGGTGATAAACCAGCAGTACAGTGATGGGATTTCAATCAATTGGTCTTTTTTATAACAAGGCCATTAAATTTGTTGCATACGGTCGCCGGCCGCTCGCAATCTGGTGGCATTTATTGAGACGTTAGGGTTGTAATCAAACGGTGGAGTGTAAAATGAAATTAGGTGCATTTTCAGTAAGTTTATCGGTTAATAACATCGAAGAGTCAAAAGTGTTTTATCAAATATTGGGCTTCGAAATTGTTGGCGGAGACCAATCTCAAAATTGGTTAATACTAAGAAACGGTGGGCATACAATCGGTTTATTTCAAGGGATGTTTGAAGGGAATATAATGACGTTCAATCCGGGTTGGGATGAAGATTGTAAAACACTAGAATCATTTACAGATATTAGAGATATTTTAAAAGAGTTCGAGGCTCAAGGTGTCAGCATAATACAAAAATCTATTACGGGAGAAAGTGGTCCTTCAAGCTTTTCTATTAAAGATCCTGATGGCAATTCAATCCTAATAGATCAGCACGTGTAATAACAGAAACAAGTGAATATGGCGTCTATAACTAATTTAAAACCGTTGGTTTTTGCTCCTGCGTCGCTATTTTCGCCAACAATTTTGCCCATCATTCGGGCGTAAGCTGCTAAAAGGAGGAGTCATGCGGCTTGAAGTAGTGATTATCGATGCCCCCACAAACCTCGGCTTGAGGCCTCCGGAGCAGGGCTCTGTTCCGGGCTGTTACAAGATGCCTTGGACACTACGAAACGCCGGCTTGTTAGAAGCTCTTCATGCGAAGGACGCCGGTTGCATTGTGCCGCCTCGCTATGAGGCCAATTGGGCACCTGGACACACGACCCGGAACAGTCACGCGATCGCGGAATATTCGATCCAACTCGCCTCCCGGCTCAATGACGTTCTTCAAAGCGCCAGATTTCCTGTCATCGTGGGTGGCGACTGCAGCGTTCTGATTGCAACAGGACTCGCGCTGAAGCAGCGCGGCAGGTACGGCTTGGTGTTTCTCGATGCGCATTCGGACTTCCGCCACCTGGAAAGTTCCGAAAAGGTCGAGGTAGCGGCGGGTGAAGACCTCGCCACCTCGCTTGGTTACGGTGACCCGCACCTTATCAACCTCAGCGCCCACGGCCCCAACTTTCGAGCCGAAGATGTCGCCGTCCTGGGGGTTCGCGACTTTGACGAGCATCTTGATGAGTTGACTGGCCTCGGGGTGTTCCATGTCACGAGCAGCCAAGTTGCGCAAGCGGCTGATCAGCCGCTCCAAGATTCTCTCTGCGTCGTTACTCGGCAAACTGACGGCTTTTGGGTGCATGTCGATTTCGACGTTGTCGACTCAGAGGAAATGCACGCGGTAGACTGCCCAGAGCCGGAGGGGCTTTCTTTTCTGACGCTCTCTTGTCTGCTGCGTGGCTTGGTCAAGCATGATCGATGCGTCGGTGTCGAGCTGACAATTTATGACCCGGATCTTGATTCTACTGGAATCTGCGCCACGCGCATTGTCGAATGCCTAGGGAATGCGTTCAGCAGCTAATAATTCATTCAAACGTTACAACTACAAGGCGACTCATGAGAAAAACGATTAGTTCAGGATCACATCTTGAAGAACCAATAGGTTTTTCTCGTGCTTGCCGAATTGGTAATTATATCTCTGTATCAGGAACCGCTCCTATAAATAATGGAGAAACCGTTTATGTTGATGATGTATATAATCAAACGAAATATTGCCTTGAGCTTTCCATTTCGGCTATAGAAGAAGCAGGTGGAAATATTCAAGATGTTATTCGAACCCGGATTATGCTCACAGATATATCTCGCTGGAAAGATGCCGCAAAAGCTCACGGAGAGTTGTTTTCGACTATTAAACCCGCCTGCACATTTGTTGAGGTAAGTCAGTTCATCGATAAGCAGTGGTTAGTAGAAACAGAAATTGATTGTGTTGTAATGTAGTTATCAAGCAAATAAACAAGGGCACGTAACAGTTGGCTGCGTTCCACACTGTAGCCAACCATTACGTAGCATAGTATTTGGGCGTTGGTAATTGTAGGGGCTATGCGGGCAGCATCGAATATCGCCAAATCCAGTTCACCCTATTCCTGCGAGATTGGTAACGACATTCGGTCTGCTCTCAACCTAAGCATACGGCAGTGATGGGCGGCTCCTGCCAACTCTTTATGAGTATCAACGCTAATGAAAAGTATGTTATGTTTGCCCATGCTGACCTCCGTTTTTAGTTTGTTCAACACAACGATTATGGCGCTGGTCGGGCCACGCTGGCCGAGCCACGTTGACCTTGGCTAACCCACGAAAAATTGGAGATCAGCACCTAAAGAAGCTGGCTCGTGGGGAGCCATTATGTCTAGGTGTAAACTAAATAAGAGGTTATTCATGTATTACATAGTTGAAACCGTTAAGTCATTTGAGCAAGCATCGACCGATCTTGAATCAGCGGTAAAGCGGCATGATTTTGGTGTGCTGCATATCCACGACCTGGGAACCACACTGCGAAGTAAAGGAATTACATTTGATGAGCAGTGCAAGGTTTTTGAAGTCTGTAATCCGGGGCAAGCCGCAAAAGTGATGTCAACCGACATGCGCTTGAATATGGCGCTTCCGTGTCGGATCTCGGTATTTACGGAGAAAGGTAAAACAAAGATTGGCCTTATTAAGCCATTGCAAATGCTTTCGGCACTTTCTCAGGATGAAGCGTTGGTTCAAGTTGGAAAAGAGGTTGAAGAAAAGACCATCCAGATGGTTGACGAAGCGAAATAAACACACATCACAATAAACAATGATAGGTCGCGTGCTTTTTTCGCGACTTAATCCTGTTGTTGGACGCCCGGTTTGAGCCTCAGATGTTTGGATTTCCTGCTTATATAGTAGATATATCGATGGAGGTGCGTATTCCGGTAAAAACAGACAGTCATTTCGGTTTTATCCGATCAGTTTTAGAATGCCGTTGACAACCCGCTCTGTTTGACTTACCGCGAACCAAGATTTGATGAGCGATTGATAAGGCATATCTCGCTTATTAGCTTCAACTTTAATGCTATCCAATAACCTTTCGGGCAGTCGGAGCGAAATGGCGTTAGATTTGTCCTCGAAACTGATATGGCATGTTTTAAGGCAACGTAATCGCGCGATTTCGTATAGTGTTGCTTCCATGTGGCCAAATGAGTTAAGTAATCCGTATAACAGGGGAGATAACCAGTCTGGTGGACCGCGTGCCGCTTTCTGAGACAAAACACAGCATGATATGGCTAACTATTTGGGTTGATTGATTTTTGTACTTGAATGATCAATAGCCCCTACTAATAGTTTTCTCACTTTTAGTTGAAAAATACCCAGTGATCCAACAAACGCAGCAACAAGTGTTGAAATAATTATTCCTTCCTGAGTGGTGATCCACGTTTCTGTAAGTATCAAATAAAGCGTTAATATTACCCATAATATATCGCCAACTGAAAAATAAAGGGTTAGCGCTCTAGATGCTTCAGATTTTAGAGAAGTCCAAATCAAATGCAGCCCATTTAAGACAAGTCCAATACCAATTGTTGTAATCATCAAATCTGGTGCCTTATTGTCTAAGCTCAAAAAATTTGAGATTGTCGCTGGTACAGCTATAAAAAAAACACCAAAAAAAATACAACTTATTGAGTTTATAAGAAAAAGTCTCTTTAGCGTGATCATTTTCAAAACCTAATGTAAACTTGGTTGACATAAATTAAACTAATAGCGCATATATGTCAACCAAGGTGACACAAGATGACATTCCCATGGTGGATAGCCAAACTTTGAAATTGGTCTTTTCTACTGCCAAGGTTAATGAACAAATTACCACGTACGTATCCAACTCTTTAAAGAATATGGGTTACCAGTCAGCATCCGTATCCACGCTTAGTTTTCTTAGTACACTGGATTGCGGTGTAAACTATGGCTCTGAAATTGCGCGTAATTTAGGTGTATCAAGACAGATGGTTGCAAAAATAGTTAAAGAGCTTTGTGCGGCTGGATATTTAATACAAGCAGACGGGAAAGGAAAACAAAAACAAATCTTATACACCGAGTTAGGGGAAAAATTAATAGCAGAATCAAGAAAAATTCTTTCTCAATTAGATTCGTCATTAAGTAAAGAATTGGGTAAGACACCACTCAAAGTAACTATCTCAAGGTTAGAAAGAGTCAGCTCAGCACTAATGAAACTCAACAAGGCATATTAAACACCCCTACGTAAAGTTTACGAAAATTTTCACTTTTGACCTCAGCTATTTTGGGGGAGTGTTTGCAGTAGTACCGGATACAACTTTGCTTTTTTCGATGGTATGCCCTGATAGACTCGAGTAGAGTTAGTCGAAAGACTGCTAGAGAGCTTAGACGCCCCCAATACCGAAATAAATTCTATTTGGGCGCGGGAGTCAGATGCTCGCGCTCAAGCTTGCGAAAAGCATTAACTCGGTTCCAAGTCCGTTTCGGAAGTACTAAAAAAACACAAATAAATGAACGTTGAATTTTAGATATCGCAGAAAAGGAACTTGATGATGCGTTCAAATACTACGAGGAAATTTATAAAGGGCTCGGGTTTAGGTTCATTGGTGAACTAGAGACAACGATAGAACGAATTAAGTTAAATCCTTCAGCTTGGCAAAAATCTAGTATGTTTACACAGATGCTTACTCAATCGTTTTCCGTACTCTATGACTTATCAAATCTGAAATGATTTGTTACTTGTCGTTGCTGTTGCTTGCAACCACCAGAGACCGAACACTGGATTGATCGAGTTGACGACTAATAAACAATGATAGGTCGCGTGCTTTTTTTGCGACTTAATCCTGTTGTTGTATCTCACCTTTTTAAAAGCCGCGTTAGGCTGTGCCGCAATCCCGGCAACACATAGGGGCTTTATGTCGGCTCGGCGGCAGTGCGAGTTTGACCTTCAACATCTTACCTCTGCCGCTTAGCGGCTTCGTTCAAGCCAAGGCAACTGAAAATCCTCGTCGGCTAAGCCAAAACGCTTGCGTTGTCCGCTGCTTGGAACGTCATAAACCCGTGTTACCCAGGATCAGTAACCACCCTGTCTAGTTAGTGTCATTACTATGGAGGTGCTCGAAATGGCACGCAAGAAAAAACACGCATACACTCATACATTGATACATCACAGTTACACGAAAATATATAAACGATACGTTAACTATTGAAAGCAGGTAGAAACTTATGAAAAAAACAACAGTTGCGGCCTTGATAGGATTGTTATTTGGAATGGCACCTTTGCTAAGTGCCGGGGAAAGCAAAGTTGGTTCAAGCTTAAATGAGAAGTACGAGATTGAATTAACCGAAATACCTGACAGCGCCATGGTGGCCATTTTAAAATTTAGGCCAGATTTTGTAGCCAAAGAAGCAGAGAAAGAGCTTAAACACGGCAATCATTACCTTGATATTGAAGGTGTAGATGGAAAGGGGAATGACGTTGAGTTTGATATGTTACAAAAAGATGGTAAGTGGCAGGTTGTTGAGATTCAGCGTGATTTAACCTTAGCTCAATGCCCGCAGTTAGTACTTGATGTGTTACCTAAAATCAACCCACAACGCATTATCGAAAGTGACCAAACCAATGGTATCGTAATTTACGAATTTTATACGGTAGCGGCAGATGGTAGCGAAAGTAAATCTGAGGTCAAAGTAGAAAATAATCGAGCTGAATTGCTAAGCAAAGAGTGGCGTCATTAATTATGGTTAGAACCAGTCTGGTCATTGAGAATTTGCTGCTCGCAAAATTGGTAATGTAATTTATTGTTACCAATAATGTTAAATGTTATTACGAAGTTGTATAAACCTGTGTACTATTGGTTACAATTATTGGCTTAACAGATTCTATGTCGCCACAGTATTCATGCGGCTTGCTGCATCGATTCGACGCTGGAGCGCATTGTTTGTGATCTGTTTTGAGGATGGCACATTATGAAATTGATAAACAAGGAACACATAAACATGTACGCTAGAAAAATCACTTTCCTGTTGTTGATGGTAACCGCACTTGCAACATCGCTAGTAATACAGGCGCAGGATCATCCCAATCTGATACTGACTAAGGCCGGCGTCGAAAATATCAGAAGAAATTTGGGTAAAGCCCCGTTATTTGATGCGACCTTGCAAAGTGTCAAGCAAGAGGTCGACGCAGAAATAGCATGGGGTATCGATACCCCGATCCCAAAGGATTTTTCGGGCGGCTATACCCACGATAGGCATAAGCAAAATTTTATCATTGCCCAAAAAGCCGGGGTGCTTTATCAGATATTGCAAGAGCAAAAATACGCCGAATATATCCGCGATATGCTGTTCCAATATGAGGCTATGTATAAAGATCTTCCCGTTCATCCACAGGAAAGATCCTATGCTCGCGGCAAACTGTTTTGGCAATGCCTTAACGACAGTAATTGGCTGGTTTACATGAGCCAAGCCTACGACACTATCTATGATTTTTTGTCAGAAAACGAACGCGCCAAGTTAGAGACAAACTTATTCCGCCCCTTTGCCGATTTTATCTCGATAAAAAACCCACAATTCTATAATCGCATACACAACCACAGTACCTGGGGTAATGCGGCGGTCGGCATGATTGGTCTGGTCATGGGCGATGAAGAGCTCATTCACCGGGCGTTGTACGGTATAGAGGACGATGGCCTTGAGTTGGGTGGTAGAGACAATGATGGCGGTTTGATTAAAGTAGAAGGACAGAAATCGGGTTTCTTGGCCAATCTTGAAGATCCGTTCTCACCAGAGGGTTATTACACTGAAGGTCCCTATTATCAACGTTATGCCATGTATCCGTTTTTGATTTTTGCGCTGGCAATGAACAATGAAAAACCCGAATTAAAGGTACTTCAACATAAGGACGGGGTACTGCTAAAAGCCGTGAATGCACTTCTCAATCTATCTGATGCCGATGGTGAGTTTTTTCCGTTGAATGACGGCCAAAAAGGGATGTCCTATTATACCCCTGCATTGGTGACAGCTGTTGACATAGCTTATCATTACGGTGAACAAAATCCGCAATTGCTCAGCATTGCTGAAAAGCAAAATGAGGTGTTGTTGGACGAGTCGGGCCTGTCAGTTGCTATCGGAATTCGGGATGGGAATGTGCAACCCTTTGTCAAAAAATCCATCAATCTAACAGATGGGCAAAATGGCAAACAAGGCGGGGTCGGCGTACTTCGCTATGGCAATGAGGATTTAACCCTAGTATTTAAATATGCGGCGCAAGGATTAAGTCACGGCCACTATGACAAATTGTCTTTTTCTCTATACGAAAAAGGCGATGAAGTTATTCAGGATTACGGCCTTGCCCGTTTCGTCAACATTGGGCAAAAAGGGGGCGGTAATTATTTAAAGGAAAATAAAACCTGGGCCAAAACGACTATTGCACACAACACCATTTCCCAGAACGAAATAATGCATTTTAATGGAGATTATGAAACCGGGAGCAAACATCACTCGCAGTTGTATTTTTATGACGCTTCAAACAAGGATGTTCAGGTTGTGAGTGCCACAGAAATCAATGCCTATCCGGGTACCCAAATGCACCGCACTATGGCGCTGATAAAAGGTGAACACTTTGAGAAACCATTTCTGCTGGATATTATGAAAGTAAATTCTAGCACTAAAAATCAATATGACTTCCCCTTCTATTTTATGGGTCAAGTGCTCAATGAGAATTTTAGCTACGATTCCCCTTCCAGCTTGAGTCCATTAGGTAAAACGAATGGTTACCAACATTTGTATATAGAGGGCAAGGGCAAACCTTCTTCCGGTAATACGCAATTTTCATGGTTGGGCAACGGTAAATACTACACCCTGACCTCAGCGACAGATAAATCCGACGAATTGTTACTTACCCGTTTAGGTGCACATGATCCGGAATTTAATTTGCGTAGGGATGCTGCTTTGATGATCCGCAGGAAAGATAGCGACAACACCATTTTTGTGTCTGTCATTGAGCCACACGGAAGTTATAGCCCCGTTTCTGAATTGTCCAAGAATTCGGACAGCAACATTGCTGATCTCAAAGTTGTTTATGACGATGATAACTATACGGCGGTCAGCATTGAGGATGTAAAAGGAAACGGGCAATTGTTCATTCTATCGAATAAGGATCCATCAAGCTCGGCTAAACATCGATTAACAATCAATAATCAAGTCTATCGTTGGACGGGTCCCTATCACTATCAATGAAATTAGCTGGATAGCCACTTTAGTAATAAATTTCAAAAGCTGCCGAGCACTTTTAATTTGTTCAATTAGGTCTGAGTAGTTGCACTAAATGCCTAATAAACAACATTCGCGTCGCGCATTGGGGAAAAGCCGCGCTGGCATTTCGTGCCAAAGCACTCGGTTTTTCCCGTTATTGTAAGCGTCTAGAAACATATTAAATCGGATCAGAGTCGAAATGAATGAGTAAGCTAGATCCTCTGAAATAGGTCTTATGTTAGCATCCGACATAGATGTAGATACTCTTTTCAGAGACCGCAAAAATAACGCTGAGATTAAATTTGTGCAAGAATTATATGCTAAAGTATTTGGTCTCACTTGTTTAGTTGAAGATCCTGATGAGCATATTATTAGAGTCTGCTCAGTGGATTAACAATAAAGCTAACAAGCCTAGTCATCGGAAAACGGTGTTTGTTAAACTAGTTGGCGCGGCCACCACGTTATGCCTCTGAACTTTAACAGTATTACGTTCGTGGTTTAGTGCAATGTTCTGGTAAATCCCAACCTGGGATTTACCAGCCCATATATATCAGCGCTAACACATCCTTCACGATTTACAGCACGGTCGGTTATGGAATAATCTATGTAAGCTATATTGGTTGCAATACTGCCAAGCGTGGTTGTCGCACTTACATATATTAAGAATCAAAATATTCGAGGTCTGATTTACAGACATTCTCTCATTTAGTGCAAAATACCCTGTGGGAGACCATGCCGTTCCTTTAATTCGATACGTGCGTTGGTTGTGCGCCAAAGTGTCGCAACGCTTGCACTCGTTAGGCTGTTTACGCACCAAATTGTCTCAATCGAATACTTCATCTTTATGTTAACTATCTGAAATTTATCAATTTAGCTGGTTGGCACAATACTTGTTATAGCAATATTGATGTTCGGGTGATTTTGCCCTTTCAAACAAATTAATTCAGACGACGGTGTCTAGTTTATCTGCTTCTTAGCGGGTGAGCTGACACCGTTTTTTTGTTTGTTTGAAAGGAAAAAATGACTGACTTATCCGAACTGAAACCATATATCAGGCGAAACACAGTTAATTTAACGGGATTACTTATGGCTTATTTATTACCGGCAGAGTTTGCCGTCAAGATGGTTGATGCAGGGGAATCAAAAATATTCATGTCTACACGAGACACGTTGA
Organism: Paraglaciecola sp. IT1134; assembly: GCF_058068185.1. Lineage (NCBI taxonomy): Bacteria > Pseudomonadati > Pseudomonadota > Gammaproteobacteria > Alteromonadales > Alteromonadaceae > Paraglaciecola > Paraglaciecola sp. IT1134. The sequence continues at coordinate 2,590,323 of NZ_CM176486.1, forward strand.
TCCGTGCTTACATGGCTGGGGCAATTTTGGCCCTAGCGGCGGTTTTCGCTATTACTATTGCAGTGCAAACGGGGATGTTTTTACTCGGTGCCATTTTATTCCCCGTTGGTTTTTGTATGCTGTATTTAATGGGCTTCGATTTACTCACAGGGGTCTTTGTTCTCACACCTTTAGCCTTACTCGATAAGCGGCCCGGCGTCACAATTCAGGGTGTACTTCGCAACTGGGGCTTGGTTTTCTTAGGGAATTTCGCTGGCGCGTTAACCGTGGCTATCATGATGGCGTTTATATTTACCTATGGCTTTAACACCGATCCTGGTGCTATCGGCAAGAAAGTCGCGTCAATCGGAGAGGCTCGTACTTTAGGTTACGCCGAATATGGTACCGCAGGTTGGTTTACGATTTTTATTCGTGGCATGTTGTGTAACTGGATGGTGTCGCTAGGTGTTGTAGGTGCGATGATTTCAACCCATGTAAGTGGCAAAGTGATCGCGATGTGGATGCCTATATTTCTGTTCTTCTTCATGGGCTTTGAACATTCAGTGGTTAATATGTTCTTGTTCCCATTCAGCCTGATTTTAGGCGGTGACTTCTCAGTCATGGATTATTTGGTATGGAACGAGATCCCTACGGCTTTGGGCAATTTGGTTGGTGGCTTGACCTTTACTGGCTTGACCTTGTATAGCACCCATGTGCGTACCGCGCCAAAACGTAATTTACCTTATGCAGAAACGGCTGATTTAGCCTCAAGCTCAGTCGCTGAGCATGCAACTCGCTAAGTTAATAGTCGGCCAGCATAGTATTGCTGGCGTTAAAGCTATTAATCAAGATTATTGCGGCAGCCGCTGTCCTGTGGACGCCCAATGGCGCATGAAAGGTCAGCTGCTGGCTATCGCAGATGGAATTGGCAGCAGTAACGTTAGCCAGGTAGCAAGTAAAGCTGCAATTAATAGCTTCTTGCAAGACTACTATGCTACGTCTGATGCTTGGTCAGTTGAAACATCCGCCAGGCGGGTGATGCAATCCATCAATGCGTGGTTGCATGGTTATACCAAACAAAGTGAGTTTTGCTACGATATTGAAAAAGGTTATGTGTGCACTTTTAGCGCCTTGATTATAAAAGGTAACACTGCACACATTTTTCATGTTGGAGATGCCCGGGTCTATCTATTACGCCAAGGGGTGTTAGAACAGCTTTCCAATGATCATCGTCAATATGCTGCCCAAGGGAAAAGTTATTTGAGCCGAGCGTTAGGTATGCATACCCGGCTGGATATCGATTATTCAAATATGCCGGTCTGCCAAGACGATATTTTTATCTTGTGTACTGACGGTGTACATGAATATCTATCCCCCGCTGATATGCTACACGGCGTAACATCGACGCCTGCTATCGACGATGAGTCCTCTGCTAGCGCTTTAGCCGAATCCTTGGTGCAACATGCCCTCAATAATGGCGGCGACGACAACCTGACTTTACAAGTCGCTAAGGTGACAGAATTAATCAAACCCCAGGGTAAACCTATTACCGATGAACTGACTGCCTTGCCATTGCCGCCTATGTTACAAGCGGGACAAAAATTTGATGGCTACAACATTCTTCGGTTAATACATGTGTCTCCCCGTAGTCACGTATATTTAGTTGAAGAGTTAACGACCCACCAACAATGGGTATTGAAAACCCCCTCGATAGATTTATCCGAAAACGATGAATACTTAGAGCGTTTTTGTTTAGAGGAATGGATTGGGCGGCGTATACATAACCCGCATGTGCTGAATGTCCTCCCTAGTTCAAGGCCCAAACAGTACATTTACTCTGTGGCTGAATATGTACAAGGTCAGTCTTTACGCCAATGGATGACCGACAATCCCAAACCTGAACTTGAGGCAGTAAGACGGATCATCGAGCAAATTGCCAAAGGGTTACAGGCTTTTCATCGCCTGGATATGCTGCATCAAGATATTCGCCCTGAAAACATCATGATCGACTCACAGGGAACTGTGAAGATCATCGATTTTGGCTCAACCACGGTCGCCGGCTTACAAGAGGTGGGGCAAGGCTGTGGTAAGAATGAATTGCTCGGCACTGCACTTTACATGGCGCCGGAATACTTTCTAGGGGAGGTAGGTACGCCGCGCTCAGATATATTTTCGTTGTCTGTATTGGCTTATCACATGCTCAGCGGCCGCTTTCCATACCATACCCATGTGGCCAAAACGCGTACGCGGGCACAACAAAGCCGTCTTATTTATCAATCTGTCAGAGATGACAACAGCGTATTACCTGCATGGTTAGATGCAACCCTGAATAAAGCGCTAAAAGTTGACCCTTACAAACGTTATGCACAGCTGTCGGAATTTATACATGACTTACGCACCCCCAACGCCGCTTTTGTGCGTCAATCAAAACCACCGATTATAGAGCGCAACCCTGTGGCATTTTGGCAATGTGTCGCCAGTGCGCTGCTTATCAGTAACCTATATTTTATTTACCTATTTTTAGGCTAATCAATCACATCAATTCATTTATTTATTTAGGAGTAGATTTTATGCAAAACAGAGAACAAGTTACTCAGGCAATCCTTGTGGCAAAAGTCCAAAAAGGCATTACCTGGCAGCAAGTTGCAGATGCTATGGGCCAATCAAAAGAGTGGACAACCGCTGGCTGTCTTGGACAAATGACGTTCGATGCACAGCAGGCGAATATCGTCGCCGAGTTGTTTGATTTAGATGAGAACGCTGCCGCTTGGTTACAAGTTGTGTCTTATAAAGGTTCCTTTACTGAAAGCGTGCCAAGTGATCCGCTACTTTACCGATTATACGAAATGATAAATGTTTACGGGTCGACAATTAAATCTCTTATCCATGAGGAGTTTGGTGATGGCATCATGAGCGCTATCGACTTCTCAATGGACATACAGCGCGAAGAAAATAGCGCCGGTGATAGAGTTAGTATTGGGTTGTCGGGTAAGTTTTTACCTTATAAATCTTACTAACTTGAATGCACAATGATGGCTAAGACGTGAGGAGTATTGGCGATATTATTTATGATATATCTGCGCAATTTCCTCTTATGGAGCTCACCTTAAATTTTGATTTCCCACCAAAATCATGAGCTGGGCTCACTAACTAGCGCTTAAAATTCCTCGCTGTCTGGTCCGGAAAAACTGAAAACCTTGGTTAGATCTTTTAAGTTCACCGGTTTGGTAAAATGATAATTAAAGCCCGCTTCGTTTGCTCGACGCACATCTTCTGCTTGGCCATAGCCGGTTAACGCCACCAGAACCCTGTTATTATTCTTGGTTAGAATATTTCGCGCCACTTGGTAACCATCCATATCGGGTAATCCAATATCTAATAATATGATTTGTGGGTCAAAACTGTCCACATATTCTAATGCCTGATGGGCCGTATAAGCTGTTGCAACCTTATGCCCTTGCAGTCTTAATAGCTCTGCCATGGTGTCGGCAGAATCTCTATTGTCATCCACTACCAGTACGCGTTTTCTAGCATTATTTCTGGTATCCAAGCCTTTATCTGCAAGTAGGGGGGCATTAACTTTTGGCAAGTTTATGCAAAAGCTGGAACCGCAGCCTAAACCGCCACTGCTCACTGTCACATTGCCGCCGTGCATATGCACCAAACGCTGCACAATGTTTAATCCTATACCCAGTCCACCTTGAGAACGATCCAGTGTTTGCTTCGCCTGCACAAATAACTCAAATACTTTACTCTGCATTTTTTGGCTTATACCGCAGCCATTATCAGATACGGTGATGTTCGCCATATCGTCGGTGCTAGCCAATTTAATATCTATTTTGCCGCCGCTGGGCGTGTATTTAATCGCATTATTGATCACATTTGACAGACACTGCACCATACGGGTCATATCACCGTTGATAAATAATGGCTGCGCGGCGTCAGTAAAATTTATTTTGTGTTTTTTTAAGGCTATGGTGCTTTGTAACGACTCCAGTGCCAAATTGACTATGGTAGACATATTTAAGACTTCGAGTTGCAAGGTAATACGATTTTGGCTGATACGTGAAATATCCAGCAGATCATCCATTAAACGCGTTAAATGCGTGACTTGGCGAGCGAGTATGTTGCCAATGTTTTGCAGCTTATTATCTTGCTGGGCAGATTGAGTTAACATTTCACTGACATTGCGTATGGGTGCTAAAGGATTACGCAACTCGTGGGCCAGCATGGCGAGAAATTCATCTTTGCGACGATCTTCTTCTTGCAGAGATTTATTTGCTAGGACGCGATCAGTTACGTCGTACCCCTCTACCAAAATCCCGGTCACCTCTCCTTCTGCGGCCAGTATGGGTTGGTAAATGAAATCCACATAAATTGGCTCCCCGGAACCAAAACTAAGGGGAGCGGCCACGCCTTGGTGGCTTTTACCATTTACGTATACCTTATCTAATAATTCAATGAATCCCTGGTTGCCGACTTCCGGTACCACCTCCATCACTTTTTTACCCAAAATATCCTGCTGGCCAAGCATCTCAAAGTAGTTGCGATTGGCATATTCGAAGCGATGCTCTGGCCCTTGTAATATACACATAAAGCTGGGGGCCTGATCAAACAATGCGCGCCAGCGTGCCTCTGCGGCTTTCATACGTTGCTCGGCCTGTACTTGTTTGGTTGTTTCAGTGCATACCACTAACACACCGCCCACTCCGGTGTACGCTTGAGGATCATCAATCGGTCCGTAACTGTAGGTCCAATACACATCCTCGCGTTTGCCGTTGCGGGTAATAGGTAACAGTTGATTTTCGTGCCAGGTATGTCCTTCACCCGCCAACACCTTGGTTATTTGCGGCTCTATGTCGGGCCATATCTCGGCCCAGCATTCTTTACCCTGTTGGCCAATTGCACTTGGATGACGTTCTGGGCCTATGGAGCGTGCGTAGGCGTCATTGTAAAATTGTATTAAATCTTTTCCCCACCAAATGAACATAGGATGACCGGTGGAGAGGAGTAAACGCAAACTGAGTTTCAATGGTTGCGGCCAGGTTTCGGGTAGACCCAATGGGGTTGCAGCCCAATCGTAGGCTCGAATGAAAGAGCCCATTTCACCTCCACCGGACATGAAATTTAATTGTGTATTTGCCTGAGATTTTTGAACCATAAACCTATTTCCAACTCAGCCAAACCGCCATTGTTGGTCCATGTGATAACAAAAAAACGCGTCGGGTCAGCTGGATTACCATGCCAGTCGACACAGAATCAAAAAATGATTAGGATCGAGTGTTTCTTCCTATATAAGGTGCACAGCATATTATACAAAACTGCTTCGTGACTAAAGAATTTAGCAGAAAAATCACCTTAAATATCTAGTGGATGTTGTAATAAATAGCGATTTTGTAGCGGTAAGCTTTGCGGTCTGTAGCGCTGCAACAAAGATTCAGATTCATGAAATTTAATCCAACGACATAAGCCCCCAAAATCTGAATAACGATTTTAGAGTGCACTAAGTCAACCAAGCCGCAAGCTTGTTTTGGTCTGTTACTTCAAGATAAATCGTGTCGGATTGGGCTTGGCTAACGGTCAGGTGTAATTGCTTTAGCTGATGATGGCGAAGTAGATGCAGTGGCACAACTTGGCCACATTCAAGATTATCCAATATGCTGTGTAGGTTATTTGCGTTAACCTGCCAATGGTTAATGGTCAGCAGTTGATCATCCACTTGTAAACCACTAGCAAAGGCGGGGGTGTTCTCAACCACCTGGCTAATTTTTACACCTGTATCCAGGGCTTTGATGTTCGCCCCAAAGTCATGTTTGATGGCGTTGTTAGCCGCTTTACCGCCCATATCTGTGGCGTTGGTGCGGGGCCGATAAACACAGTGGAGACCAAACCGACTCAATAACTCATCGACGGGTAATTCGTTGGTGGTATATAAGGCATTATTTAAAAATTCATCCAAGGGGAACTGCAGATAGTCGCGCAAAATAGTGTGAATAATATCTTTATTCGTTCCTTGGCCTACTTTGCCATGTTGGCGCCAAAGGTAGCGCATGACGTCGTCCAGGCTAAATTGCCCCTGACTGTTTGAGCGTATATGTAAATCCAGGCAAAGGGCGATAATGGCGCCTTTGTTGTAATAACTGACGATATTATTGATTGCGCTGGCATCCTGCTGGTAAAACTTGGTCCAGGCGTCGAAACTTGATTCGGTAACACTTTGCTTAAATCGGCCCTGGTTGCGCAACAGGCGAGTGAGGGTTTGTGCCAACACTTCCAGGTAACTCTGGGTGCTAATTACGCCGCAGCGTTGCAGGCTTAAATCGTCGTAATAACTGGTAAAACCTTCGTAGATCCATAGCTGTTCTGTATAGGTTTCTTCGCTCAGGGCAGGATTTTCAAGTTCAAGGGGTTTTGTGCGTTTTACATGCCAAGTGTGCAAAAACTCGTGGCTGCATAAACTTAAAAACGTACGATAGCCGTCAGGCATTTCAGAACTTTGAGTTTTTATTGGTAAATCGTGACGGCTAAATAACAACGCGGTGGATGACCTATGCTCCAACCCCCCAAATCCATCACCAGTGAGCATGGTAATAAACAGGTAACGCTCAATGGGCGGGGCATCGGCAAACAGATCGAAATGATGCTGACATATTTTAGTCAGATCCTTGGCCATACGTTCGGTATCACCTTGATGGCCACCAGCCAAGATTAATTCAAATTGGCAGTCCAGGGTATCGTTAGCCGCACCTGATGTTGCCTTAAAGGGGATGATATCGTAGCGACCCATTAATACGGGGTGGTCGATAAGTTCGGCATAATTGCCGGCCTGGTATTCACCAAATTGGTGAGGTTGCGTGCCGTGGGCTAAAGGCAGGGTGGTGGCCACGCTCCAATTCTTACAATTGGTCTGCGCAGGACGGTGCAAGATCACCCTGCAGTTTGCATCGCGTTGCCCGGCTACCGCTAAAAACATACTGGTGCCGTTAAAAAAACAGAATTCATCATCCAAATAGGCGCTACGTACCGATAAATCGAAAGCATAGACAGTGTAATGAACTTTAATTGGGCCGTTATGGGGGGCAATCAGCCAGTTTTGTTTGTCGTTTTTTTTCACATTAAGGGGTTGACCATCTGCGCTATAAGCACTGAGTTGAATAATATTTTTGGCAAAATCGCGGATCATATAACTGCCAGGGATCCATGCAGGTAGGGATAACTTTTGTCCCGTGACACAGGGCTGAGCGATATCCAGGGTAACATCCAGAGTGTGGCCGCCGACGGAGTGGATTTCAACTTGATATTGTACAGGCGAAGCAAGTGGGTACATGTATATTGACCTTAAAAGATAGACACCTGGACGGATTGAGAAATGCTGTTGTTATGCACACGTCTGGGTTTATTAATAATGATTAGGTGAAATAACGCTTCCTATTGCGCCGAATTTTCACTTTAATAGCTTTCTAATATGACATAAATCTGTTTGATATTTCAGGGGTTATAGCACTTTTGCCACAAATAAGCGGGTTAGCCAACGAGGATCTCCAAAAGCTGCGTTCGATGCGACCGGGCATGACGGTTGATTTGCAGATAAATTCACCAACCCTACGTAGACGTGTGCGCACGGAATTTGTAGGAATAGACGGCTCGCGATATCTGATTTTTCGTTTTCCAGACGAAAAAAAATGGGCAGGATTAGGTGGAGCGATTTATATCAATAATACCATGATAGTGCGTTACATATTGGAAGATGAAACCGGTGAAATTATTGCTTTCAAGGTCAAAATCATTGTGGTGATCAATAGCCCCAGTAAACTCATTTTCACCAAGTTTCCTGAAAGTATGCAAAGTCATGGCTTACGGGCTCAACCGCGCTCGCAAACCCGCATCGCGGCGTTATTGATTGACGCCAATAATGGCAGTCATATCGTGCCCTGTCTGGTGCGGGATATTTCTATCCAAGGTTGCATGATCAGTATCGGGCGCGAGGCCAAAAGTATCAAACCGCAAATCGATCAGCGTTTAGAATTGTTGATCAGAAACTCTCACTCAGACGATATCACCCTGGCTGGTGTGACACGTAATCACAAATCAGACGAAACTACTAACTATTACGGGTTACAGTTTGATGCCTCAGAAGAGGAAATGGAAAAACTGCTCACTCAGCTGTTGATAAAACCCGAAAAAACTTTATAGCTAAATGTACTGCTGTGGAGTCAGTGCTCATCGGGTTTAGAGTACTTTTGTTGGCTGGCGCAGTTCCCCTTGTGTAAAACGCGCCAGCTTAAGAAAAGGTTAGGGTTTGCTTTGCAGTAACTCCTCAGCCGCATTGACCAGAAAGATATAACGGGCCCCCAAATTGATAACATACTCGTCTTCACCCCACAAAAAATGGCCAGTCTTCCTTATCTTCAGGGAAGTCAGGCTTGAGGTTCAATACCCCAGGCAGTATATAACCTAATGACTTAGGGCATATTAGTGAGGTAAATCACACCGCCCCGTTTTTATTTAAATGCACATCCAGCGGTGTTTTTTGGCCGGTAAGATTTTCATGTCGTACAAATTTTCTACCAGCATATTTTTTATACAGGGTAGATAATTCCAATTGGTAACTTTTAACACTATATTTTGATTAGTTAATTTATTTGATTTAGCGGCTGATATAATAGTTGTTAATTGTTCAGGGACGCGGAAAGTTGACTACTTTCACGTATTTAGTAAAGCCGCTAGACAAATGGAGATATTATGAAAAGTCTACATGTAAACACATTAACTGCGGCATCATTTATATTAACAGCGAGTTTCGCACAAGGGGCTGTGAATAACAGTGGGGTTGATCATTATGGGATCTATGTCGGAGCCGATTATGGGTTGATAGACGTGCACGCTACAGAAGGCTTAGATCAAGCGGATAATGCATCGAATATTTATGTCGGCGCTCAATTTGGCCAAATATTTTCTGTGGAAGCCGGATATATTGATTTTGGTGAGTATGGAAACAATACCTTCGACACACAAGTAGACGGCTACACCTTAGGATTAAAAGCCGGATTGCCTGTAAACAATATGATCACTATTTATGCCAAGGGCGGACAACTATGGTGGCAGGCTGATCTGCATGCCATTGATGGCAATGATGATATTAACGGTTCAGATATATATTACGGTGTGGGTGCATCCTTTGCGTTGTCTGACGGTTGGGGCGTTCGACTGGAATACACCCGATTCGATTTGAAATTAGAACGAAATGACATCGGTATTTTAGCCGACATAGAAAGTTTCGATAGCAAGCTTGATTATACCAGTATTGGTATCCAACATACTTTTTAAGGGCTTTAATTGACGGTATGACTGGCTACAAAACAGCATTATTATAAAAAAAGTGTAACTACCAAAGGTTCGGCCCTGTGCACGAACCTTTGCGTTCTATTCCCAGCCAAATGACTGTAGTGCTATAACGAGTTTTTAGTTACCGTTGTTAGAGGCCAACGCGATAATGATTTGCAGGGACTCTTCCTTAGTAAAACCTTGGTCTATTAATGCCAGGTAATACTTTCTATGATAGGCCGCCTGGGCTTTTATCAGTTCAGGATCGCTCATAGCACGCATCTGATTTTTAAGTTGTTCTGCTAACTGGGCATTTACAAAGTCCAGTGGATTGCCAATTTGTTGCGCATTTAGAGGGCCGGAGGCGAACATGAGGATACCTGCCAAGGCGTATAGTGAGGGAATTTTACTGCGCATGGGACATTCCTTATTTAAAATATGGGTGGCGATATTTAGCAAACATGAATATCACGTTATCTGACTGCTGCCATAGCGTGGGCTGATTATTAGCCGAATCTAGGCGCAGATGTTGACCTGGGTCAGGTCTTTGCAAGTATATTGACAGCCAAGGGCGTGATTGGTTGCAGTCTACCCCCATGTTGGCTGATTACTGACAAGGGAAGGTAGGTCCCCTGCTAACGAGCCAGGGTCATGATCAGATCAGTGTGTTGGGGAAACAAAGTCAATAAGTTGGCCTTTTGCCCCAGTTGCATATCGTTATAATCGAATCCGGGAGAGACTGCCTCGCCGATAAGGCCGTAACCATAAATGCCAGTTGTGCTGATGCGAGATGCTTTCCAGGTGCCGCCGTTAACCACCATTTGCATTACCTGTCCTTGATTAGGCTTCGAGCCCATCACTACCGTTTCTAAGGTGCCATCAGGATGGATCAAATAATAGGTAATAGGGTCACCCATGTGGAAATAATGCACAATATCACTTTGGTTCATATGAAAGTGGCCAATAGGGGACTGGGCAGTCAATAAATAATAGATAGAGGTCAAGGTGACGCGCTCGCCATTTTCTGTGCTAATGGGGGGGCGATGATCAGCCTTAAACGTTTGTCGAAAATAGCCCCCTTCCACATGACCTTCGAGTTGCAGAGCATCAATCAATTGAGCGGTACTTAATCTAGGCATTTGGGCTTTGATTTCGGTTTGTAGCGCAAAAGCAGGAACAGTGGTTTTTGCTCCACTTAAAGATACGGATGACTCAATGGTATATGGTGGAGTTGTTTTATCCTCAGACCAGTTGGCAACAAGAGTATTCAACACCTTGCTGCCAACGGTGTAGGCTGATTCTGGGGACGATTGAATGCCAGCATAACCCTTCTCACCGCCCTCTGCTGTTTGACTGGTTTTTTGTGCAGAACATGCTGTTATCAGTAGCAGTAAACTACTGAAAATAGCTATTTTTAGAATGCGCATATTTACCTCTAAAAAAAGGATAAGCCTGTTTATACAACAGCCTTATCCCGTGATATTAGACCACTGAAATAATCAGCAGCTGCAGATTATTAAAACGTAAAAGCAAACTTCGCCTGATAACTAGGTGGCAATTCTGGTAATACCACCGAACTACCAAACAAATCAGCAAAGTTAAAACGGTAGTAGGTTTCATCAGTTAATTTTTTGATGTTAACACTAACCGGCTAGGTATCTTCTTGATACATCACACCGGCATTGACTAAGGTATAAGCGGGTAACTCAACTGCCTGAGAATAACCTATATAAGTGGAGTCAACATCTACAATACTGGTGTTAGCAGAAAACCCATTTTGGAAATTGTAAGTTGCCTTTAACAGCCACCTCTGTAAGTTCAGAGGTATCAAAAACATTACCTGCATACACACTACCGGTTTTAAGTTCAGCACCTTGCCGCGCAATGATAGTCGACTGCTGTGCGGCCGCAACTTACGGGATTAAACCAGCGTCTCAATAACTACCTGTATAGCATTGTGTCATCAACATCTATGTGCCTAGCCAATAAACGACGATCTAAAGCACTTGAAGCCATGGTTAAATTACGACGGTCAAAATATTTATTTCCAGTCTTCACCGTGTTCAAAATCGGTATAACGTAGAGAAGGAGAGACTTGCATTTGCGCCAAAAAACATCGGTTTAATAACCAGTTGAAAAGATAATTTTGTCTTCTACTACCCAGCTATCGTGGTATTGAGAGGATCCACACGTAACGAGAGCCGCGATAGGCTCTGCGAACCCTGATAAACGCAATTCGTCCAGGTTAAACACCGCCAGATCAGCTTGTTTGGCTTGTTAAGTCACTCACATTTTGCTGAAATGAGACGACCGCAACAGATAAAATATTTGGAGTCCTGAATGCAACACAGTAGCGCACTGGTTAGCCCATCTTGGTTATATGCCCATTTGCAGGATGAAAATATGGTGGTATTGATGAGCACTATGAACGTGATTGGCAGCGGGCAGCCAGAAGACGCTCCACCAGGGTACATTCCGGGAGCTCAGTTATTCGATTTTGAACATTGTGTATGTGATGTCCATGACCCTTTGCCGCACACTATGCCCACAACCGAGCTATTTGAAAAAGAAGTGCGCAAGTTAGGCATCACTCGGGATAGCGTGATAGTGGTGTATGACAATCAAGGCATTTATACTGCGCCACGGGTATGGTGGATGTTTAAAACCATGGGTCACCAACAGGTGTTTGTGCTCCAGGGTGGTTTGCCTGGCTGGCAGCGAAAGGGTTACGCCATTGCTCAAGGGTTAACCGTCGCTCAAAATAAGGGAGATTTTGTCAGCCACTATCAGGGCCAGCTAATGGGCGATGTCAACTCGGTTCTAGCGGCCATAGATGATCGCCATAGCCAGATTGTGGACGCCAGGTCATCAGGCCGTTTTAATGCAACTGAACCGGAACCAAGACCCGGATTAAGGGCCGGACATATGCCCGGGGCGTTAAATTTACCTTTTGGCCAGTGCGTACAAAATACTGAATTATTGCCCCCTGAACAGCTAGAAAACCTATTTAGCCAGTTAGGCCTTAGGCGGGACACCCGGCTTATTTTTAGTTGCGGCTCAGGAGTGACTGCCTGCGTGTTGGCGCTGGCGGCCCATGAAGCCGGTTATGCACATATAAGCGTTTATGATGGCTCATGGAGTGAGTGGGGCGCCCGGGCCGAGCTGCCCATTGCTGTCATCTAATTTGCTGTGGGATATTGATTTTAGTATATTTATTCAGCCTTAGTGAGTCGGGTTGGTTCAGCTGTTATTCATTCTGACACTGACACTATGTGTCGTTCTTATTGAGCATGTAATTTAATTACCTAGGACATACAATGAATAGAATTTTAACGATCCTCGCCATATTAAGCATAAGCATAAGCATAAGCGCCTTGGCCAATGAGCATAAAGTGGTGAATCAGATCAGCGTAAGCGGTCAAGCTAATGTGGCAAGCGTGCCTGATTTGTTTGAGTTTAGTGTTTATGTGGAAGAACAAGGAAAACGGGTGCAGGATTTAAATACTGTGGTGGCGACTAAAACCCAGGATATTATCGCTAGCGTGTTGTCTTTTGGGGTACAAGAAAAAGATGTGCAATCCATGCGGGTACAATTAAACCCATGGTATGAACATAAACAAAATGAGACGCGACAAATGGGTTTTCGCCTGTCGCGCGAGATTAAATTTACCCTGCGAGATATTCAAAAGTATGACCAAGTTATCGATGCGGTGTTAAGTACGGGGGCTACCCGTATCGAAGGGTTTAACTACAGCGTTGAAGACCCCGGACCTAGTTATTTACAAGCCCTGGAGCTTGCCCTAACGGATGCAAAGCTGCGAGCCAAACGTATGACTGAAACCTTAGGGGTAAAATTAGGCAAAGTAATAACGATACAAGAAAATAGCAGCTATTCACCTATGCCGTTGGCTCAGGAGTCACTAATGCGCAGTCAATCGAGTGATTCCTTACCGGGGCAAATTCAAACCAGTGCCCGAGTAAACGTAGTATTTGCATTAGTGGAGTAATAATAAGGGGAACAGGCCGATACTTAACAGCCTGATCCTAATCAGCCAAGTCGATTATTTCTGTGTCCAAGGCATAATCTTTATATACGTCAAGTCCGCGTGAGAAGAGACAGCAAACAGCAACATTAATACTGAAATGCAGCTAAGACAATATTTCGCTGTTTTTTCCCTGTTTAAGCGCCCGTTTTCAGGCGGTAAAAAGTATAGTGTTGTTTATAGATGAAGCAAAAATTGCCTGTTATATCCTTGCCGGTGAGAGCTATTTATAGGTTAAAAAATGTAATTTGGGTAATAAAGCTACCTAATAACAGCCAAGGTTAGCCAAAGGGATGATTTACTGCTCTAGAATATTGTTTATTATTAAGGCCCATAAGTACTGATACCCTTATTTTACAAGGTAAGCTGCATGAAAAAAGGCCAAGACTCATTAGACCGTATAGACCTTAAAATTTTAGATATTCTGCAACGGGATTGCCGAATTTCTAATGTGGAATTGGCTAACCAGATACACTTAAGTCCTACGCCTTGTTTAGAGCGGGTCCGACGCCTGGAAAAAAATGGTTTCATTGAAAAATATGTCGCCCATTTAAATCCTAAAAAACTCAATGTCAATTTAACCGCCTACATCCAGTTATCTTTGATAAGCACTAGCAGCGAAGATATACAAAATTTTAATCGTCAAATCTCTAATATAGATGAAGTGGTTGAATGCAGTTTGGTAGCCGGAGGGTTCGATTATTTGCTTAAAATCAGAACCCAAAATATCGAAGAGTATTGTAAATTTTTAGGCGATAAGTTGGCCTCCATAAAAGGTGTCACCCAAACCCAAACTTATGTGGTGATGGAAGATGTAAAATCTACTCATTTAATCCAATTATAAGAAATGCGGTAAAGAGCTGGTTGTTTGGCTGCAAGCCAATTCTAAATGATGCACAATTAGGCTATCTTGAGTCAAAAGCATCGTCGAATGAATAAAATCGCAATATTTGGGGCCAATGGCCGAATGGGAAGAGTACTTATTGAGGCGGTATATCTGGCGCAAGGGGCTCAGTTAACTGCCGCGTTTGTCAGACCAGGTTCGTCCTTATCGGGGACCGATGTGGGGGAATTGGCAGGTATAGGTACACGTAATATTAAGATTAGCAACGAACCTGGAACCGCGATCAAGGAGGTCGATATTGTTATCGACTTTACTTTGCCTGAAGCACTTGAAAGCAACCTGGCGCTGTGTGTCAAACACCAAAAACCTGTTGTCATTGGGACCACTGGACTTAATCAAACACAAAAACAAGCATTACAAGAAGCCGCCAAGCATATCCCCATTGTATTTGCCGCTAACTATAGTGTGGGGGTAAATTTACTGCTAAGCCTTGCGCGCCAAACCGCACGAGTACTCGGTGAAACGGCAGATATCGAAATAATTGAAACCCACCATAGATTCAAAAAAGATGCACCTTCAGGTACAGCTATGGCCATTGGCGAGGCTATCGCGGATGAACTGCAAAGGGATCTCAAGCAGTGTGCCGTATATGGACGAGAAGGGGACACAGGTGAACGTGACCAGAAAACGATAGGATTTGCTACAGTTCGCGCTGGCGATGTAGTGGGGGATCACACAGTATTATTTGCCGATCTTGGTGAACGACTGGAAATTAGTCACAAAGCTTCAAGCCGTCTGACCTTTGCCAAAGGTGCAGTTAAAGCCGCCCAATGGCTGACAACTAAGCCTCCTGGTCTGTATGACATGCAACAGGTTCTAGGTTTAAAGTAGTCTTTTTGCGGGTTAGATTGATAATATTGCATGAAAGCACTGTTTTCATAAAGTTTCTATTTGGGAATAGACCTCCAAGCGCTATTCATGTATATTATTGCGAATTTGCCAAATTTTAGTGGGTCTTTCGGTACCCACCCAAATATTAGCTGCAAATAAGGTAAAGCTAGATGTAAATCAATATGTTACATCTCGTTTTTTATAGATTAATGGTGCATTGCCTGCACTTTAATCTTAGGTTAACTATATTCGGAGGTTGACTTGGCTAATTCCGCCCTTTTAGTGCTAGAAGATGGTTCTGTTTTCAAAGGCACAGCTATCGGAGCGACTGGTACTTCTGTTGGGGAGGTGGTGTTTAATACCTCAATGACAGGTTATCAGGAAATTCTTACAGATCCCTCATACGCAGAACAAATTGTCACATTAACCTACCCCCATATCGGTAATACCGGTATAAATACTGAGGATTGTGAATCCGCTAGAATTTGGCCTAAAGGCTTGATTATTCGGGATTTACCTCTTCTTGCCAGTAACTTTCGTAGTCAACAAAGTTTAGCTGAATATCTTTGTGCCAATAACATCTTGGGTATTGCGGATATAGACACCCGCAGATTAACCCGTATTTTACGAGATAAAGGTGCACAAAATGGCTGTCTCATGGCCATAGATTCGGCATCCGATTTCACGTTGGACGAGGGCGTTGCCCTAGCAAAAGCCAAAGGTTTTGCCGGTCTCAAGGGTATGGATCTGGCCAAAGAAGTGACGACCGATCAAGCTTATAACTGGACGGACGGCTCATGGGTATTGGGTGAAGGGTTTGCTGAAAATCAAACCAATCTACCGTTTCATGTCGTGGCTTATGATTTTGGAGCCAAACGTAATATTTTACGCATGTTGGTGGACCGTGGCTGCCGTTTAACTGTGGTGCCTGCCAAAACCAGCGCTGCCGATGTATTGGCATTGAAGCCAGATGGCGTGTTTTTGTCCAATGGCCCAGGGGATCCTGAGCCTTGTGATTATGCGGTAAGTGCGATTAAAACCCTGCTGGATATAGACATGCCAATTTTTGGTATTTGTCTGGGGCATCAACTCTTAGCGCTGGCTAGCGGGGCTAAAACGGTAAAAATGAAATTTGGACACCATGGGGCCAATCATCCGGTTAAAGATATTAAGGGTGAGCGCGTTATGATCACTAGCCAAAACCACGGTTTCGCGGTGGATGAAGACGCATTACCGGATAATCTGCAAATTACCCATGTTTCGTTGTTTGATCAATCGCTGCAAGGCATACATCGCAAGGACAAACCGGCGTTTAGTTTCCAGGGACACCCTGAAGCAAGCCCTGGACCTCACGATGCAGCCCCGTTATTCGATCATTTTATTGAATTGATGCAAGCAAGCCGCTAACACAACCCTAGAGTCACGAATTAGAGTAAAAGCACAATGCCAAAACGTACCGACATAAAAAGCATCTTAATTATTGGTGCTGGCCCGATCGTCATCGGCCAAGCCTGTGAATTTGATTACTCCGGCGCGCAGGCCTGTAAAGCACTGCGCGAAGAGGGGTACCGGGTTATCTTGGTCAACTCTAACCCTGCCACTATTATGACCGACCCTGAGATGGCCGATGCGACCTACATTGAGCCGATCCATTGGGAAGTGGTAAAAAAGATCATTGAAAAAGAACGTCCCGATGCGATTTTGCCTACTATGGGTGGGCAAACTGCACTCAATTGCGCTTTGGATTTAAATAAACACGGCGTGTTGGCGGAATTTGGTGTAGAAATGATCGGCGCTACTGCCGATGCTATCGATAAAGCTGAAGACCGAGAACGTTTTGATAAAGCGATGAAGTCTATCGGCTTGGCTTGTCCCCGAGCAGAAATTGCCCACAGTCTGGAACAGGCATTTGATGTATCTACCAGGATAGGCTTCCCCTGTATTATTCGCCCTTCGTTTACCATGGGCGGCAGTGGTGGGGGTATTGCCTATAACGTAGAAGAATTTGAAGAAATATGCCGACGGGGCCTGGATTTATCCCCTACCTCTGAGCTGCTTATCGACGAGTCGCTAATTGGTTGGAAAGAATACGAGATGGAAGTGGTGAGGGACAAGGCAGATAACTGCATTATTGTCTGTACCATAGAAAATTTTGACGCCATGGGTGTGCACACTGGTGACTCGATCACTGTGGCCCCGGCCCAAACGTTGACCGACAAAGAATTTCAGATCATGCGTAATGCGGCTATGGCAGTGCTGCGTGAGATAGGTGTGGAAACCGGTGGTTCCAACGTACAGTTTGGCGTAGATCCTGAAACAGGACGCATGGTTATCATCGAAATGAATCCTCGTGTGTCTCGCTCATCCGCCTTGGCATCTAAGGCCACGGGATTCCCCATTGCCAAGGTGGCAGCCAAACTCGCCATAGGTTATACCCTGGATGAACTGGCTAATGATATTACCGGCGGCTTAACGCCTGCATCCTTTGAGCCGGCAATAGATTATGTGGTCACTAAAATACCGCGTTTTAACTTTGAGAAATTTGCCGGCGCCAATGACAGATTGACCACTCAGATGAAATCTGTGGGTGAAGTCATGTCCATTGGGCGCAATCTGCAGGAATCTTTGCAAAAAGCCCTGCGCGGCCTGGAAGTAGGCGTTAATGGACTCGATTCGATCATCGATATCACCGATCCTGAAAGTAAAAATATAATTTTACGGGAATTGCGTGAACCAGGCGCTGAGCGCATTTGGTATATAGCCGATGCAATGCGCATGGGCATGAGTGTTGACGAAATATTCACTCTGACCAATGTCGATCGCTGGTATTTGGCGCAAATTGAGGAACTGGTTATTATTGAAACCCAGATCGCGCAAAATGGTTTATCAGGTATAGATGCTGACCTGATGCGAACCTTAAAACGCAAAGGTTTTGCCGATGCGCGTATTGCCGAACTTACAGGTGTGGATGAGGCGGATGTGCGTCAATTAAGACGCGGTTTTGACATCCATCCAGTTTTTAAAAGAGTGGACACCTGCGCTGCAGAGTTTTCTACCAGTACGGCATATTTGTACTCCACTTATGACGAAGAGTGTGAAGCTAATCCGTCAGACAAAGACAAGATAATGGTTATTGGCGGCGGGCCCAATCGTATCGGTCAAGGCATTGAGTTTGATTATTGTTGTGTACACGCGGCCTTGGCCATGCGTGAAGATGGCTACGAAACCATCATGGTTAACTGTAACCCTGAGACAGTATCAACAGATTATGATACCTCTGACCGTTTGTATTTCGAATCAGTTACGCTGGAAGATGTACTTGAAATAGTGCGCATAGAAAAGCCTGTGGGTGTCATAGTGCAATATGGCGGACAGACGCCCTTAAAACTGGCCAGAGATTTGGAAGCCAACGGTGTGCCTATAATTGGTACATCACCGGATGCCATAGATAAAGCCGAAGATCGCGAACGTTTCCAAAAAATGGTCAATAAACTCAACCTTAAACAACCCGCTAATGCGACCGTAAAAAATATGGAAGAAGCGCTCACGGCAGCCAGCAAAATTGGCTTTCCTTTAGTGGTGCGTCCGTCTTATGTGCTCGGTGGGCGCGCCATGGAAATCGTGTATGACCTGAAAGATTTGAAACGTTATTTAAACAACGCGGTAAAAGTCTCGAATGATTCCCCCGTGTTGCTGGACCGATTCCTCGATGACGCCATAGAAGTTGATGTGGACGCCATTTGCGACGGCACTGACGTACTTATCGGCGGTATTATGGAGCATATTGAACAAGCCGGAGTGCACTCTGGTGATTCAGCCTGTTCGTTACCTCCTTATTCCCTGAGCCCAGAAATTCAAGATGTGATGCGTGCACAAGTCAAAGCTATGGCACTTGAATTAGGTGTGGTGGGATTGATGAATACCCAGTTTGCCGTCAAAGACGGAGAAGTCTATCTGATTGAGGTTAACCCACGAGCTGCGCGAACCGTGCCTTTTGTTTCTAAAGCAACAGGTTTGCCTATCGCTAAAATTGGGGCGCGTGCCATGGCTGGGCAGTCCCTTAAATCACAGGGTTATAATACTGAGATCATTCCGCCTTACTTTTCAGTCAAAGAAGTGGTGTTACCCTTTGCTAAATTCCAGGGCGTGGATCCCTTACTAGGTCCAGAGATGCGCTCTACTGGCGAAGTCATGGGTGTGGGCGATACTTTTGTGGAGGCCTATGCCAAAGCCAATTTAGCTGCCGGTGAACCGATCCCAGCTTGTGGTAAGGCGTTGCTTTCTGTGCGCTTAAACGATAAAAATCGGGTGATTGAATTGGGTCGTGCCATGTTAGCCAAAGGCTTTACACTCGAGGCAACAAGAGGCACAGCCGAGGTGCTTAATAATGCGGATGTGGCATGCAGCGTCGTCAATAAATTAAGTGAAGGGCGTCCCAACATCGTCGATGCGATAAAAAATGGCGAGTACTGTTATATAATTAACACCACTGAAGGTCGCCAGGCCATAGATGACTCGGTGTATATCAGACGCGAAGCGCTGCTTAATAAAATTGCGTATACCACTACCATGAATGCAGCCTTCGCCACCGTGAGCGCCAATAACGCAGATGATAGAGCGCAGGTAAATTCTGTTCAGGAATTGCACCAACGTTTACACTAGTAGACTAGGTCAGTTACTCGCAATTGGCTGACCAGACGTTGATTAATTTTGTTTGGTACATATTTATATATGTACCAAACAGTAACTAAACTTTAAAGCGAGCTATTGTTAAATGACTCAATATCCAATGACAGCCAAAGGCGCAGAAATGCTGCGCGAAGAGCTACTACATCTCAAGTCCGTAAAACGTCCGAAAATTATTTCTTCAATCGCGGAGGCCCGTGAACATGGGGATTTGAAGGAAAACGCTGAATATCACGCTGCTCGGGAACAACAAAGTTTTTGTGAAGGACGCATTCAGGACATTGAAGGCAAATTGTCTAATATACAAATTATTGATGTTACCAAAATGACGAATAACGGTAAGGTGATATTTGGCGCTACTGTGTCCATCGTGAACTTGAGTACCGATGAAGAAATCACTTACAGAATAGTTGGTGAAGACGAAGCTGATATCAAAAATAACTTGATATCATACAGCTCGCCTATTGCCCGAGGCCTGATTGGCAAAGAACTGGACGACGTTGTTAATATTCAGACACCTAAAGGTAAAGTTGAATTTGAAATTTGTGCGGTAGCGTATATCTAACCATCACCAGACAATGAAGTGATGTGCGGCGTTAACAACAAAAAGAGTGCTCAGTAGCACTCTTTTTTTCGTCCTTATTTAATGTCGCAGCGGTTCACTGAGGTGCTCGATAACCTGCTGGTTAAGGGTGACCAGGTTAGCAGAGGTTCTGCTGGTAAATAGGTCTTTATCCACTACTAGATCTCTGTCGATCGGCTTGGCTCCCGCATTGCGTAGGCGATTTAACACATCTGGGTAAAGGGTTACCATTCTATTACGTAAGACATTGGCTTGCATTAACATCCAGGCGCCTTGGTTTATGGCTACCACAGGTTTTGATATGGGGCTGTTAAAAAAACCCCTGACAAAATCGACCGCGTCCTTGTTCTGCACCAATACATCAGGATTAAATAATCCCCCGGGTAAAATAAGCGCGTCGTAATCCTCGGCACTGACATTTTTTAGGGTCTTGTCAACCTCGACCTCTATACCCCACTGATTTTCGTCCCAGGCTATGATAGTGCCGGGCTCTATGGACACAATATGTACCACAATACCCGCTGCGGTTAGTGCATCCCGGCTCTGTAATAATTCGCATTGAGCAAAGCCATCTTTGGCCAGGATTGCGGCTGTTTTTCCATTCAATACCGTGCTTAACATTTATTACTCCACAACTCAGGTACCTGCGTTGTCTGTTTATTATCGCCGAAAAGGCGTTTTAATTGACTCTTATGGGTTTATATGAAGAAAGCATGTAACGTGCCACAAGGTCAATAATTACACAATTAACAAGTTGTATTCTACACGCCTTGATTCTAGTCGCTCAGGAGCGCATTGCCTTCGCTCCATAAAATCTATAAACGTTAACTCTTATAATAATAGTCCGTATTTGACGATATTAGGTGGTAAAAATGAGCCAAATTTCTGACAAATAGGGGAAGCATATACTCGGCGGGGTAAGTTTATTTACCTAACCGGTTGTTTTACTTGGTTTAGCTCCAGGTAATCATCCCCCTGCCTACTCAGTTTCTGAAGTGTACGGATCACTTCTTGGGCAAGACCTCGAGCAATATCCGAGTCTTGATTGTGCCACCTAAGTTTGTTTAGCGCCTGTAGCAACTCTTTGGGAGTCATGGTCAAATGCATTTTATTCAGTGCCCCTTGGAGTTGGGGTATCAAGATCAGTGCCTGAGAATTTATCGCTGGGATTACCATATAGCTGGGAATAACGTCGTCCGGATCGGTCAATCTTATTACATCACCATCGAAAGTCTCTGGGTTGGTCTCATGACCGACAAATATGTCTGTTTCATGATTATGTAGGGCATAGTAACGTTTTTCTGCCCAGGAGGTGTTCAGGGGAGCACGAATTAGGAGGCGCGAACTACCTAAGGTTTAGCACGTACGGCTACGACTAAACCACATAGTGCGAGCAACCAAACCAGGCTATTGCCGAAATAGCGGTATGGCGTCATGCCTTCGACTCGCTGGATCTTATCCGTTAACACGCCGGTTTCAAACTGGGGCAGACGACTTTGGATTTCACCCTTATGATTGATAAAGGCGGTGATGCCATTATTGGTGGCACGTAACACTGGAAGGCCAAATTCTTTGGCCCGGACCTGAGCGATCTGCAAGTGTTGTGCTGGACCGTGGGAATGCCCAAACCAGGCATCATTGCTTACAGTAATAATAAAGTCTGTGTCAGGGGTAATATTCGCCGCAATTTGCGAGGGAAAGGCTATTTCGAAACACAGGGCGGGGGCAAAATGAAAACCGTTAATTTGTAAATTAGCTTGCTGATAGTCCCCTCTGGAGAAAGACGACATGGGCAAGTCAAATATCGGTGCCAGGCCTCTTAACCAATCTTCCATGGGAATAAATTCACCTATGGGTAACAGATGGTGTTTGGAATATCGATTGGCGTGACCATAGCTGTAATGACCTTGTTCGTCTTCAGCTTGTTGTAAGCCAAATCCGATTAGACTGTTGTAGGCTTCGCGCGTTTCAAAATTGTAATTTACGATACCACTAATTATGCCAGTTTTATGTTCTGCGGCTTGTCTGTCAAGATCCAGCAGGTAGTCACTGGACATAGGCTCTAACTTGGGGATGGCAGCCTCAGGCCAAATGATCACCTGATTATCCCAGTGTTCTTGGGTTAAATTAAGATATTTTTGCATGGTGGGCCAGTCTTGCTCAGGTGCCCAGCGTAAGTCTTGCGCAATATTACCTTGCACCATGGCAATGGATACCGCTTCACCTTTAGGACTAGACCACTGATGAAGTTTCAACATCCCGCCACTACCAAAGGTTACCAGTACCAGTATTACTGTATGCAGATATCGTTGTTGTCCTAACCACAGGGCTGATATTGCGGCTAACAGAACCAGTATACCACTGACCCCAAATTCGCCAATAACAGGTAACCAGCCAGCGAGTGGACTGTTTATCTGACTATAACCTAAGGATAACCAGGGAAAACCACTTAACAGCCAACTACGCAGCCATTCAACGAGTAGCCAGATGAAGGGCATGGCCCAGGGCCATAATCTGGGTTTAACATATTGCTTGGTGAGTTTACTAAAAACAGCCGGAAAGAGAGCCAAATAAACGCTCAGCAGTAACATTAGGCCCAGTGAGCCTGCGAGGGGCAAGCCACCGAATTGTGCGATACTCACATGCACCCAACTAATACCGGCCCCAAACCATCCCAGGCCAAAACTCAGACCCAGCTTAAACGCATCCGCTTTAGGTATCTTGTACAACAGCGCAAAATAACAGGTCAGGGCGAGGGGCATCACGGGCCAATACGAAAAAGGAGCAAAACTTAAGGTTAAGCTCGCTCCAATAAGTAGCGCCAACAAACAAGGAACTAATGTGGCCAGGGGATTACTCTTCTGTGTTGGGCAGGGTAACTTTTAACTGAATCAATCTGCGTGCGTCGGAGTTGGTGACTTTAAATATCATATCGTTTATCTTAACTTTCTCATCGCGCATGGGCATATGGCCGAATGCTTTGAGCACTATACCGCCAATGGTATCGGCCTCTTCTTCATCAAATTTTGTATTGAAAAATTTATTGAAGTCATCCAACTCAGTCAGAGCTTTAACCGAATAGGTATATTTGTTTAAGGGACGAATACCGTCGTTTGTATTCTCTCCAGCGTCATGCTCGTCTTCGATTTCGCCGACGATCAATTCAAGAATGTCTTCTATAGTCACCAGTCCGGAGACGCCGCCATACTCATCTACCACTATGGCCATATGGAAACGGTTTTGTTGGAACTCTTTGAGTAAAACATCAACTCGTTTGCTTTCTGGCACTATGACTGCCGGACGCAGAATATTTTTTAGTTCAAACACTTTGCCGGGAATAAACGCATATTCAAGTAAATCCTTGGCTAATAAGATCCCTTCAATGTGGTCTTTGTCTTCACTGATCACCGGAAAGCGAGAATGAGCTGATTCAAGCATAGTTGGTAAGAATTGCTCTACGGCCTCATTGATATCTATGGTGGTCATTTGCGCGCGCGGGATCATGATTTCTCTGACTCGCATTTCGCTGACTTCCATGACACCCTCGATCATATCACGGGTTTCAAGGTTAATAACTTCGCGCTGCTGAGCGTCAACAATGACGGCAAAAAGTTCTGTTTTGGTTTTCGGTTCTCCCGTGAATGACTGAACTATTTTGTCCAGCCAGCCTTTATTGGCAGAACCGCTACTAGATGGGGGGTTGTCTTCGCTCATGATCTCGTAATTTTATTGCGTGAATCGGTATCTTCAATGATCTTGGTAAGGGTCGTCAATCGATAAATTTCGCAATATCTCAATTTCCAGTTCTTCCATGTCTTGTGCGTCATTGTCATCTATATGGTCGTAACCCAATAAATGCAAGGTTCCGTGCACTAACATATGGGCCCAATGATGCATCAAGGGTTTATGTTGTTCCGTGGCCTCCTGTTGTACAACATCAGCGCAAATCACTAAATCACCGAGCAAATTCATCATTATACCCGGGGGGGCTTCGAACGGGAATGATAACACATTAGTCGCTTTGTCTTTCCCGCGATATTGATGATTTAGTGTCTGGCTTTCAGCTATATCGACCAAACGTACGGTGATTTCCTGATCAGCCAGATCCCTGGCATTTAATACGGCATCCAGCCATAGTTGCAGATTTTTCTGCGTAGGGATCTGTTGTGATTCACAGGCGACTTGTAAATCTAGCACTGTTGTCACTGGAATTTTTTCTCAGCTTGTTCCTTCTCGGCTTTTTTTTCCAACCGCTCGCGTTCTTGCTGAGCGTCAAATTCTTCATAAGCCATGACAATCCGCGCCACCACAGGATGACGTACTACATCATTGGCATTAAAGAAATTGAATGAGATGTCGTTGACGTCCTTAAGAACTTCTATGGCGTGACGTAAACCTGAGCGTGTACCTCTGGGCAAATCAACCTGGGTGATGTCGCCCGTGATGACCGCCTGAGAATTAAACCCGATGCGGGTCAAAAACATTTTCATTTGTTCGACTGTGGTATTTTGACTTTCATCTAGAATAATAAAAGCGTCATTCAGTGTGCGTCCTCGCATATAGGCCAGGGGTGCAACCTCAATCACATTGCGTTCGATCAGCTTTTCGACCTTTTCAAAACCGAGCATTTCGAACAAGGCGTCATACAAGGGGCGCAAGTAAGGATCGACTTTTTGGGCCAGATCACCAGGTAAAAAACCCAGTTTCTCGCCAGCCTCAACTGCCGGGCGGGTCAATAGTATACGCCTGACCTCTTGACGCTCCAGGGCATCCACTGCACAAGCGACGGCCAGATATGTCTTACCCGTGCCAGCAGGGCCAATGCCAAAACAAATATCATGGGTCAGAACATCACTGACATACTTGGATTGGTTGGGATTGCGGGGTTTAATTACCCCCCGCTTGGTTTTGATGTGTATATCTTTACCATAATGCCCGGCTTCGGCTCGTTCGAGGCATTTGGCTTCCTGAATGGCCAGATGTACCTGTTCGGATTCCAAATCCGGGATTTGACCGCGCACAGGTTGAGTTTCCATATATAACAACTTAAGTAATTCCGCGGCACCACTTGATTGGTGAGGCTGCCCGGTTACCTTAAACTCATTGTTACGATAAGTGATCTCTACCCCTAATCGGCGTTCTATCTGTTTTATATTGTCATCAAATGGACCACATAGACTTACCAGACGTTTGTGATCCGATGGTTCCAGAAATATGTCGTTACTTTCAAGTTGGCTCAATATAGGTCTCTCGTTTATGTGTAAACTATCAGTTAGACGGCACGTATTGGCTGACACCAATAGCATCTACTTTAGCTGATTTTTTAGCCAGTATGGCTTGAGGTGTAATGCTACTGCGTAACGCCATTTCAGCTTCTGTGCGCAGCACTACACCACGCAAGGAGTTAGCAAATACATCGGTTATTTTTACATCTACAAATCCGCCTATCATATCCGGTGTGCCTTCGAAATTGACCACTCGATTGTTCTCGGTGCGACCGGATAATTCCATGGGATTTTTCTTGGATGGGCCTTCAACCAAAATTCGTTGCTCGCTATCTATCATGTTGCGGGCAATACGCAGAGCCTGTTGGGTAATGCGCTGTTGCAATAGTTGTAAACGCAACTTCTTGGCATCCTCAGTCACATCATCCGGCAGATCCGCTGCGGGTGTACCCGGTCGGGCGCTGTAGATAAAACTAAAGCTCAGATCGAAATCCATGGCTTGAATCAGATCCATGGTGGCTTCAAAATCTGTATCGCTTTCCCCTGGGAAACCGATAATGAAATCCGAAGACATGCTCAAATTGGGCCGGATCTTTCTAAGTTTGCGGATTTTCGACTTATATTCTATTGCGGTATGGCCACGTTTCATCATGTTGAGGATCCGGTCTGAACCGGATTGTACCGGCAGATGCAAATGATCAACTAGCTCGGGAATGGTGGCATAGGCGTCAATAATATCGTCGGTAAATTCCACCGGGTGGGACGTGGTATAACGTATACGGTCAATCCCCTCAATCGAGGCTACCATTTCCAGCAATTCAGCAAAGGTACAGATCACGCCATCGTGGTGTGGCCCACGAAATGCGTTGACATTCTGACCAAGTAAATTCACTTCGCGTACACCTTGTTCGGCCAATTGGGCGATTTCGAACAATACGTCGTCCACCGGTCGACTGACTTCCTCACCACGGGTGTAAGGCACGACGCAAAAGGTACAATATTTCGAACAGCCTTCCATAATAGACACAAAAGCTGATGGGCCCTCTGCTTTTGGTTCTGGTAAGCGGTCAAATTTTTCAATTTCAGGAAAACTGATATCGATAACCGAAGAACTGCCTCCTTTTATCTGATTGATCATTTCTGGCAGGCGATGCAAAGTTTGCGGTCCAAAAACCAGATCAACAAAGGGCGCGCGTTGACGGATAGTCTGGCCTTCCTGTGATGCCACGCAACCTCCGACACCAATAATTAACTCAGGTTTATCCTTCTTTAGATTTTTCCAACGGCCCAGTTGGTGAAATACTTTCTCCTGGGCCTTTTCGCGAATTGAACACGTATTGAGCAAAATCAGATCAGCTTCTTCAGCGGTTTCGGCAACTTGATATCCATGAGTCGAGTCCAGCAGGTCAGCCATTTTTTGCGAGTCATACTCGTTCATTTGGCAACCCCAAGTCTTAATAAAAAGTTTTTTAGTCATAACGCCGTGTGTTTACCTTACTCTTGTAAAATCTACTTATAAAAAATGGATGTATCGGATTAGTTCGTTGCAATAATCAGATAAAACTGAACCGTATATTTTACGGGTTATTTGTATCTTAAGCTAGTTTTATCCTTTTTGGGGCTGCTAAAAAGGTTCTCAAACTTGGTAGTTTTAAGGGAACCGCCGGCGGGTGGCAGAAATATCTTGAGGAACATAATTTGCTCCTTGCATAATTATGTAGCGCCACTGAGCCTTACACCACTTTACGATTGACTGAACACCCCGTGTATCACGCTGAAGTGATACCCAAGTTTGTCTGGCCTTGTTATGCTAAAGGCACAACTTTAATTTACGATTTCCAGATATGAATAATTTACACTCTATTGCCATAGGCGACATTCGTGTTGCTAACGACCAACCTTTTGTTCTTTTTGGTGGAATGAATGTATTGGAGTCTAGGGATATGGCGATGCGCATTGCCGAATATTATGTGAATATTACCAGCAAACTCGGTATACCCTATGTATTTAAGGCCTCCTTTGACAAGGCAAACCGTTCATCGGTCAATTCCTACCGCGGACCGGGGTTAGACAAGGGATTGGAAATATTCGCGGAGATAAAATCCACTTTTAATGTGCCCCTGATCACCGATGTGCATGAAGCTCACCAGGCAGCACCTGTGGCGGAAGTGGTCGACGTGATCCAGTTGCCAGCATTTCTAGCACGTCAAACTGATCTGGTCGTGGCCATGGCGAAAACCAATGCAGTGATCAACGTCAAAAAACCACAGTTTCTTGCACCTCACGAAATGCGGCATATCATCAATAAGTTTTTGGAAGCAGGCAATGATAAAATCATTCTGTGTGAGCGCGGCTCCAGCTTTGGGTACAATAATTTGGTGGTAGACATGCTGGGTATGGACGAGATGAAAAGCTATGCTCCGGTTATTTTTGACGCGACCCATGCGTTACAAAAACCAGGCGGACGAGAAGATTCTGCGGATGGTCGACGTGCCCAAGCGGCACAATTAGCTAGAAGTGGCATGGCATTAGGTTTGGCTGGCTTATTTATTGAAGCCCATCCTAATCCTAATGCAGCGAAATGCGACGGACCTTGCGCGTTATCCCTGGATAAGCTGCAACCCTATTTAGAGCAGATGCTGGCGTTAGATGAATTGGTAAAAGGATTTTCGCCTTTGGATACCAGCGCTATATAAGATCGCCCTGGATGATAAACGGTAGTGAGCACTGGTTATCAAAGTGCTCGAACCGTCATGTGTGTAACGAGCTGAATATGACATTAGGACTAAAAAACTGTCCATATGTTTATTCAGTTAAGCGGAATTGATTAGTAGAACTCGTCGTGTCGCTGGCGCGGGGCATTTCAGGGCCAAAATCGCTATTCAGCTGCAGAACGACTTGATTAAACACATCTTGGCTAGTATGCATAGCGGCAATATCCGTTAACAGGCTAGAGATACTGGTTTCGATATGCTGACTGATAAAGTCTGCAGATAAATCGAACTCCTGGGCCGCAAGGTTGTGACTGAATACTAATGCAGTTAAACTGCTTAAAACTAATTTATTGTTGAATTTCATAATAATCACCTAAAATATATTAATGTAATGAGAAAATATTCGCACAACATGTTAACTAATTGCTTATCTTGTTAACTGTTGTTTTAAAAGTCATTTATTTTTTGACCGTGTGAATATTAAACAATTTGGCACTATTGTTAAAATGACATTATGTATGGATATGGATTAGATAAACTAATGAATACAACCCAGTGCTGACAGGAAGCAGTAAATAGCTAATGAGCCGTCGTTTACCCCCATTAAATTCACTTAAAGCGTTTGAGGCTGCTGCTCGACATCTAAGTTTTACCCGTGCCGCAGACGAACTTTTTGTGACCCAGGCCGCGGTCAGCCATCAAATTAAATCATTAGAGGAGTTTCTGTCGATGAAACTCTTTTTGCGCAAAAACCGCTCCCTACTATTGACCGAAGAAGGCCAGGGTTATTATCTGGATATCAAGGACGTATTTCACTCGCTGCACGACGCTACGGAGCGTCTATTAGCGCGCGGCGCCAAAGGAGCATTGACAGTCGCATTGCCACCGAGTTTTGCCATTCAGTGGTTAGTTCCCAGACTCAATCAGTTTAACCAATTCAACCCTGATATAGATATCCGCATTAAGGCTGTAGATTTTGACGAAGGTTTTTTAACTGATGATGTGGATGTGGCTATTTATTACGGCAGGGGAAAATGGCCAAGCTTGCACGCGGAAAAGTTACATACTGAATACCTGACTCCGGTGTGTTCGCCCTTGTTATTTCAAGGGCAAAAGCCCCTGAATACCCTGGAAGATCTTCGCCATCACTTATTACTGCATGATTCTTCGCGGGAGCCATGGAAGAACTGGATCAAACATTTCCGCATTGCTGGAATCAATGTCAATCAGGGGGCGGTGTTCAGTCACTCAATGTTGGTGCTCAAGGCCGCAGCATTAGGCCAGGGGATCGCGCTGGGCCATAGCGTGCTGGCAAGGCCGGAAATAGAAGCTGGACGACTGGTGTGCCCCTTTAACGAACGTTTGGTTACCAACAATGCCTATTATGTTGTCTGCCATCAATCCCAAGCAGATTTAGGCAAAATAGTGGCTTTTCGCGAATGGCTGCAAAACCAGGTGAAAGATGAACAGGAAGAAGACTATTTTAACCACTAAAGCTGGTAAACCCGTCGCCCACTTAATTCTTGGTCACGGTGCAGGAGCGGGCATGCGCAGTGACTTTATGCAAAACACTGCATTAGCATTAGCCGCTGAGGGTATTCAGGTGAGCCTTTTTGACTTTGCTTATATGCGATTGGCGACCGAGCTGGGTAAACGCCGTCCTCCGGATAAAATGGAAAAGCTGCTCGCTTGCTATCAACACGTGTTAAAGGACACAACCGATGGGCTGCCACTATTTATAGGGGGTAAGTCAATGGGTGGACGAGTCGCTTCTATGTTATTGCATTCATCAGCAGTATTAGGAGGGGTATGTTTTGGCTATCCGTTTCATCCAACGGGCAAACCAGATAAGTTAAGAACAGAACATCTTTACCATATTGCTAAACCTATGTTAATCGTCCAAGGGGCCCGTGACACTTTAGGTAACCAACAGGAAATTGCTGACTACGCTTTACCCAATAATATTCAGTTAAGCTATTTGAGTGACGGTGATCATAGTTTTAAGCCCCGTAAGTCGTCGGGTTTTACGTTTGAGCAACACTTTAACCACGCTATGCGCACCACCGCTGAGTTTATAAAATATCATATACCTGCTAATTTAAATTTGGAAATCTGATGAAAGCATTTTTAGCCCTGGCCGCCTGCAGCGCCATGTTAGCCGTGATCCTGGGCGCCTTCGCTGCCCACGGTCTCAAAGATAAATTAACTGAAACCGCAATGAGTGCATTCCAGACGGGCGTGCACTATCAGCTTTATCATTCTCTGGCGGTTATTTTAACTGTCGTTCTCTTTCGTCAAACTCCCACTCCCATGCTGCTATGGTCCGCTAGCTTTATGCTGACGGGAATAGTGCTTTTTAGTGGTAGTTTATATCTGTTGGCCCTCAGCGGTATCAAATGGTTTGGACCGGTCACACCCTTGGGCGGTTTATGTTTTATAATAGGCTGGGGATTATTGCTGGTTGCCAGTTTAAAAGGGAGCCAGTAGCACATGGCCGGGCTTGCACTTTATTGTCGAACGGGGTTTGAAAAAGACCTAGCCAACGAAATTCAGGAAAAAGCGGCGCAACTGGAGATATTTGGTTATCCCGAGGCCAAACATGACAGTGGTCTGGTTATCTATCATTGTTATCAATCAGAGCAGGCTGATGAGCTTGCTAAATCCTTGCCACTGAAACACCTTATCTTTGCCCGTCAGCACTTTGCCAGCTTTGAACGTTTACTCGACATGGACATAAATGATCGCATTGGTCCCGTATTGCTTGCCAGTAAGGATTTTCCTTTATGTGGTGAACTGCGGGTAGAACACGGGGATAGCACCCAGGGGCGCGAAATTTCCAAGTTTTGCCGCAAGTTCAGCGTCCCCCTGCGCCAGGCTCTACGTAGCAAAGGTAAGCTGACCACAAAAGAAAATCCTAACAAACCCGTTATGCATGTGTATTTTGAAGACAGCAATAACGCCCTGATTGGTTATTCATACCCCCATAATAACTCTGACCAACCTCTGGGTATTTTGCGTTTAAAGTTCCCCCACGATGCCCCCAGTCGTTCAACGCTTAAGCTCGAAGAAGCATTTGAATTGTTTATCCCTAAAAAAGAACAGGCTGTGCGTTTATCTGGCGGTCTGCATGCTGTTGACTTGGGTGCCTGTCCAGGCGGCTGGACCTATCAATTGGTTAAAAAAGGTATGTTTGTTGAAGCAGTGGACAACGGGGCGATGGATGAGGCCTTAATGGCGTCTGGGCAAGTAAGATATTGTCCCCAAGACGGTTTCAAATTTCAGCCACGGAAAAATAACATCTATTGGCTGGTTTGCGACATGATAGAACAACCTCAAAGAGTCGCTAAATTAATGGCAACTTGGGTGGCGACCGGACGCTGTCAGGAATCGATATTTAACCTGAAGTTACCCATGAAAAAACGTTACGAGTCTGTGCAACAAGCATTGGCAATCATCGATGAGAGCCTTGCACAATACCACGCAGGCCCATATGATTTGCAGGTTAAACATTTATATCACGATAGAGAAGAAGTGACGGTGCACTTGCGTTTACGCTCAAGTATCAAACACCCATAGCCCAATTTTGATTTTTAAAACACGCAAAAACAACAGCTTAAGTCACTATATGTGGGGACATAATTTGAGTTATTGCTCGAATTAATCCGTGCGCTGACTTTCGCTGTCAGTATAATATTCAAATGAAACATTTTAGATTTAGTGACAAGCCGAATGAAAAATATTGAAATCGAAGACGATTTATACGCTTTTATAGCGTCTCAGACTCAGCACATAGGTGAAACTGCGTCAGATATCCTCAGACGTATAGTGATGCCACAGAGCGGGCAACCCCCACATCTGTCCGGTGCTACAATTAAGGGGGATATCTTCAAGGAAATTACTGAAGAACAATTACTTGGATATCCTAAAATGGTAGAAAGATTTTTACTAATCTTATCAAAATTGCACCAGATCCACGGTCAGGGCTTCGAGCGTGTATTGCAATTAAGTGGCAGAAATCGGGTATATTTTGCCAAAGACAAAGAACAATTGTTACAAGCTAGCAGTGTAACGAATCCAAAACCTATTCAAAATACAGAGTTTTGGGTGATGACCAATAACAACACAGCTAAAAAAGCGTCTTTACTGCGGGAAGTGGCGGAAGTACTGGATTACTCGCCTGAGCAAGCCAAGCGTTTGGCCATATTGTTTGCTCCGGAATTATTTACAGATTAACTATCAGTTGAAGACGAAGTGTAAGACTAACCAAGGGGACATCAATGGCTATACATCCACAAGCAGGTAAACCTGCATCACCAGAACAACTGGTTAACGTTGCTCGTCTGATTTGCGCCTACTATAGCAACAAACCGGATAAAGGGGTTGTTAGCCAGGCTGTGTTATTCGGCACCTCTGGCCATAGAGGGAGTTCCTTATTAAGTACCTTTACGGATACACACATCGCGGCGATATGCCAGGCATTAGCTGAATATCGCCAGGCTCACAGAATCACTGGCCCG
Source organism: Paraglaciecola sp. IT1134 (assembly GCF_058068185.1). Lineage (NCBI taxonomy): Bacteria > Pseudomonadati > Pseudomonadota > Gammaproteobacteria > Alteromonadales > Alteromonadaceae > Paraglaciecola > Paraglaciecola sp. IT1134. Next base: position 2,623,129 of record NZ_CM176486.1, read on the forward strand.
ATGTTTGTTGGTATGGATACTCATGCCTTGTCTGAGTCTGCCTTTGTGACCGCCGTTGAAGTGCTCGCCGGAAATGCGGTGAAACTCAGGGTGCAGACTGACCGAGGTTATACCCCCACACCTGTTATTTCTCACGCCATTTTGGATTATAACGAGGGCAAAGATCAGGCCTTGTCTGATGGTGTGGTGATCACCCCGTCCCATAACCCGCCTGAAGATGGGGGTTTTAAGTATAACCCGCCGGATGGTGGACCTGCTGACAGCGATGTCACCAACCAGATCCAGGCCCGCGCCAATGAGTTGATCCAAAACGATTTGGCAGACGTGAAACGCATGGACTTTAATACCGCCTATGCCAGTGAATATGTGCAAGAAATGGATTTTTCCGAAAATTATATCGCCCAGCTCGACCAAGTGGTCGATATGCAGGCCATTGCCAAGGCTGGATTGAAACTGGGCACGGATCCGCTGGGTGGAGCAGGGTTGCTGTATTGGGACAAGATAGCCGAACGTTATGGTCTGGACATAGATGTAGTCAATCGTACTGTAGATCACCAATTTGCCTTTATGCGCCGGGATAAAGATGGGAAAATCCGCATGGATTGCTCCTCTCCCTATGCCATGGCAGGTTTAATAGACTTAAAAGACAAATATGATTTGGCCTTTGGCAATGATCCGGATTTCGACCGTCACGGCATTGTGACAAAAACAGGCGGATTGATGAATCCTAATCATTACCTGGCCGTAGCCATTGAATATTTATACCAACAACGTGGTGATTGGCCCAAAGGTCTCAAGGTGGGAAAAACTTTAGTATCTAGCAGCATGATCGATCGTGTGGCTAACAGCCTGGATCTAGAAGTAGCGGAAATGCCCGTTGGCTTTAAGTGGTTCGTTAAAGGGTTATTGAACTCTGAAATCGGCTTCGCTGGCGAAGAAAGTGCCGGGGGCATTTTTTTACGTCGCAATGGTAAACCCTGGGCTACAGATAAAGACGGCATCATCTTATGTTTGCTTGCCGCAGAAATCTTAGCGGTGACAGGCAAAGATCCCAGTGAACATTATCAACGCCTGACCCAAAAATTTGCTGCGCCTGTATATAGACGTATAGATGTTCCGGCTAACCATGCCCAGAAACAGCTGTTGAGTAAAATGGATAAAAGCGTTATTCAATCCACTACCTTAGCGGGTGAGCCTATCCTCAATATACAAACCCATGCCCCTGGCAACAATGCCGCTATTGGTGGGGTAAAAGTCAGTACTGAAAATGGCTGGTTTGCCGCTCGTCCTTCTGGCACGGAAGAAATTTATAAAATTTATGCCGAGAGTTTTAAAGGTGAAACTCATTTACAATTATTGATCGATGAGGCTCAAAATTTGGTTGACGAAGTTTTTAATTCGGTAAATGAGTAGTTAATAAATCCAAAGCGTTAACTAAGTGTTAAATAAGAAGGGCCGAACGCTAATAAGTTCGGCGTTTCTGTATCTGTTAACGAATATTTAACAACATTAAGCCAGAAATCCTGTTAAAACATATCTCAAAGCTAAATGTGTAATTTAATTACGAAATATTTCGACAGAAAATTGCGTCGATAATTAACCCTTAGTGTTAGAGAGTAAGATATGAGCAGTCCCACATCCAAACGAAACACCAAAGCAAAAGTTGGCAAAACCAGTGGCCAAACCGAAAATGTGCAGTTGAATAAAAATCAGATTAAGGCAGCAATAATCAGGCATCTGCATTGCTCATTGGGCACCGACGAAAATAAAGCTAATAATCACGCCTGGTGGAAGGCAACCTGTGCTTCGGTGCAGGAGCATGTGTTGGAAGGACTACGTAAAACTCAAAAATCCCATTATATGAATGACACACGGGCGGTACATTATTTTTCCGCCGAGTTTTTGATGGGGCGCTTGCTGTCCAACAATTTGCACAATTTGGGCCTTTACGCACAAACCGACCAAGCGTTGCAAGAGCTTGGCGTTAACCTTACGGACATCATGGAAGAAGAGCCCGATATGGCTCTAGGTAACGGTGGTCTGGGACGCTTGGCCGCTTGTTTTATCGATTCTTTGGCCACCCTGGATTTACCGGCCGTAGGTTACGGTCTACATTATGAACATGGTTTATTCCGTCAGGAAATTAAAAACGGCAAACAGATTGAACGGCCTGATAGCTGGCGTGATTATGGTAATCCATGGGAAATTTGTCGCCCTGAATCAATTCAGGATATTCCCTTATTTGGTTATGTTGAAACCAAATATGCTGAAAATGGACGAGTTCATAAAGAATGGCACCCTGGACACATTGTCAAAGGTTTGCCGTGGGACATCCCGGTAGTAGGTTATGGGGGAAAAACCGTCAATGTGTTACGTTTATGGCAAAGCCAAGCTTCGGATTATTTTAACTGGGATGTTTTCAATGCGGGGGGATATGTGGATGCGCAAAAGGAGAATGTGCAGGCCGAAACGATCTCCAAGGTGCTTTATCCTAATGATGAGACTGAAGCGGGTAAGGCGCTGCGCCTTATCCAGCAATACTTTTTTAGCGCCTGTTCGTTAAAAGATATCATTCGCCGGTACAAACGTGCCCACGGCGACGATTGGAGCCGTTTTTCAGAGCAAGTGGTGATCCAGTTGAACGATACCCACCCGGCCATCGCTATTCCCGAACTCATGCGCATATTAATCGATCGGGCCGAGCTGGACTGGGATTCGGCATGGGAAATATGCGGCAAAACCTTTGCCTATACCAACCACACCTTGTTGCCCGAAGCCTTAGAAAAATGGCCCGCTCGGATGTTTGAAAAAATTCTGCCTAGACATCTGGAAATCATTTATGAGATCAACCACAGGTTTATGGACCAACTTGAAAAAGTCTGGCCTGGGGATAATAAAATTAAACAGAAGCTGTCAATTATCGAAGAAGGCAACGAAAAAATGATACGCATGGGTAACTTGTCGGTTATCGGTTCATTTGCGGTCAACGGTGTGGCTCAGATGCACTCGGAATTAGTTAAAAAAGAACTGTTTCCGGAATTTAATAAATTGTGGCCGGATAAATTAACCAATGTCACCAACGGCATCACCCCGCGACGCTGGCTAAAAGCCTGTAATCCTGCTTTATCCAGTTTAATAGACGCCAAGATAGGCAATGACTGGCCGTTGCATTTAGATAAATTGCAAGGCTTAGCTCAATTTGCAGATGATGCCAAATTCCAGAAAGAGTTTATGGGTATCAAATATAACAACAAAGTAGCGTTGGCCAAGGAAGTATTAGCCTTGACTGGGGTAGTGATAGACCCCACTGCAATTTTTGACATACAGATCAAACGTTTGCACGAATACAAAAGACAACATTTAAATTTATTACACATTATGGCTCTTTATCGCAGGTTGCTTGAAAACCCCGGTTACGAAATGCATCCGCGGGTCTTTCTATTTGGTGCCAAAGCAGCGCCTGGTTACAAGCTGGCTAAAGATATTATTTATGCGATCAATAAAGTTGCGGACAAAATTAATAATGATCCCAGGGTCAATCACAAACTTAAAGTTGTCTTCCTGCCAAATTATCGAGTCAGTCTGGCTGAGAAAATGATCCCGGCGGCGGATATCTCAGAACAGATTTCCACTGCAGGTAAAGAAGCTTCGGGAACCGGCAATATGAAATTGTCCCTAAACGGGGCACTCACTGTGGGTACGCTTGATGGCGCTAATATTGAGATCGCAGAGGAAGTGGGCGAAGAAAATATTTTCATCTTTGGTTTGACGGTTGATGAAGTGAATGAACTTAATGCTAAAGGGTACCAACCCTATGATCACTATTATCAAAATCGCGAACTGAAAGCCATATTGGATTGGTTGGAAACCGATTACTTTACGCCGGGTAAACCAGGCGCTCTATCCTCGTTAAAACACAGTATGCTTGAAGGCGGGGATCCTTACATGGTGTTGGCTGATTTTGAATCTTACAGTGAGGCGCAGAAACGTGCCGACATAGCCTATCAGGATCCTAAACGTTGGGCAAAAATGGCCATTTTAAATACAGCGCATATGGGTAAGTTTACCTCGGATCGGTCGATACAGGATTATGTTGCCCGAATATGGAAGTTAGAGCCCTGCAAAGTGGAATAATGGCTTGTAATGAACAACCCATTCCCCACGATTTTATGCACATTTGTTTAATGCCGATAAAATTGTTATAACCTAACCTGGTAATGAAAGAACTCGGGCAAGTCTCCGAGTTTTTATTTTTTGCATGATAGACAGGGGGATGTCTGATGTTCACTGAGGTTTGTTTTTCACAATGAAGCAATTACATGAATCATTGCTTACTCTGCCTAATCGCCATATCTTTTTGCAACAAATAGCGGACATAGTCAACGACGATCCGTTGCAAACCCTGTTGCTTATTGATGTCGTACGTTTTTCCGATGTGAGTTGCAGTTTCGGTTATCAATTTGGTGATCAGATATTGCTGGAGATTGCCAATCGCATAGGTTATCTGTTCGAACGCTATGACGCCGTACTTGGTCGAGTAAGTGGCGATATTTTTGGTCTAGTCATCCCCGGGAAGTACAGTAAAACGCGGTTATTTTCTTTTTATACCCACCTGATAGATCATTTTAAAACTCCCATTGCATGTGATGACCACTCATTTATCGCCGATTTTAACGTGGGGGTCGTGTCCAACTTGTCAAAACTTGTGGATACTAATCGGTTTTTTTCCCGAGCCGAAGCCGCACTCAAACAAGCCAAGCAGAATCGTTTCGAAAATTTTTGTCACTTGAATATCGAGGATAAGAGCGATACGAGCCGTTCTTTGACCCTTAAGGCTGATCTTAAACGGGCCTTATCTGAGCAAGAACTTGAGATATATTTTCAACCCAAAGTTAATCTCAATAGTCTACAGATTACCGGAGCGGAATGTTTACTGCGCTGGAATCATCCCCTTGACGGGGTATTGTTTCCGGGAGCCTTAATCGAGGCTGCAGAATCTTATAACATGATGAACGAGATGGGCTATTGGGTACTAGAAGAAGCATTCAAGGCAGCTAAGGTCCTTTGCACCATCAATCCGGCTCTAAAAATATCCGTCAATATGTCACCGACCCAATTATATGATCCAGATTTTGTGACGAAACTGGCTGACTATGGTCAGAAACATCAGATTAATCTTAATCAAATTGAATTGGAACTCACGGAGGATGTGGCTTTATCCAACTCGTTTTTAGTGATCAAGCAATTATCTGCCGTTAGGGCCCTGGGGGTTTCGGTCGCTATCGATGACTTTGGAAAGGGTTATTCAAACCTGGCCTATATGCGCAATATTCAGATAGATACCATTAAAATAGATAAAACTTTTATTATGGAACTGGAACAAAGTCCAATTAATCGAGCCGTAGTGGAGGCAACGCAATTAATTGCCAAGGCCGCAGGCTGTGCCGTGGTTGCCGAAGGCATCGAGAATATTCATCACTTACATATCTTGCGAGAGGTTGGTGTGCTTGAAGGTCAAGGTTTTCTCTTTTCACGAGCTGTGCCAATCAAAGAGTTTGTCGCCTTGACCCAACAGGACTTGTCCGTTGGTGACTCGTTCGCCCGGCAATCCAGGGGTGATTAAGTTCCCATTAAGGGCAAAAATCTAAAATAGCGGTTCATTGCCTGGAACCTTGGGTTATCATTGTCTTTTTATCGTTATTGTCGAAAGTAATATGATAGCTACACAATTGCTAGAAACCGGTCAGTTTTTAGGCCTTTCCCGGACGCAGCCCCAACTGTTCACCCAACCCTTGAATTTTCAATTACCTAATGGTACCCAGGTTATGATTGACGGGCCGGGGATCATCGCGTTTACTCCTAAATTGCCGGGTAACAAACGGATTGTTTTGTCCTGCGGTATACATGGAAACGAAACCGCCCCTATAGAAATCTGCGACGGGTTTGTGCAGGGTATTTTAACCGGGCAACTTGATCTGAAGCATCGGGTGCTTTTTATCTTTGGCAACTTGCCTGCCATGGATATAGCCGAGCGTTTTGTGGAAGAAAACCTGAATCGTTTATTTTGCGGTGCTCATAGTGAACCTGCCAATGCAGTGTCATACGAACGCACCCGAGCCAAACAGCTAGAAAAATCCGTGGCAGATTTTTATCAGCAATCCCCCCAAGAAGGTGGAGGTGAGCGTTATCATTACGATTTACATACGGCGATCCGCGCCTCCAAAAATGAAAAATTTGCCGTATATCCCTATTTACATGGCAAGACTCACAACAAAGAGCAACTGCAGTTTTTATTGGCCTGCGGTATAAATACAATATTGTTGTCCGGTAGTCCAACAACTACCTTTAGTTATTATTCCTCTTTAAATTTTACCGCCCATGCATTTACCGTGGAGTTAGGTAAAGTAAAACCGTTTGGTCAAAATGACATGAGCCGCTTTAGCGACGTGCAAACGTGCCTACAAAAGCTCATTAGCGGGCAAACGATCGAATTTAAAGCCTTTAATAATACTGATTACCATATTTATCGGGTCAATCAGGTCATCAACAAACAGCAAACCGATTTTCGCCTTAACTTCCCAGATGATTTGCCAAATTTCAGTGTGTTTGCGTGCAATGACGTGCTCGCCGAAGAAAGTGGGCAACAGTATAAAGCCCAGTATGAAGGGGAGGCCGTAGTGTTTCCAAACGCCGATGTCGCAGTGGGGCAACGGGCATTACTGACGGTTGTTCCCACCCATATTTAACCTAAATGGAAAAGGGTTGTTACATTTATTCCTACCGTAACAGGATAATCTGACTAATATACCCAAGTACCTTAGCGCTTAGTTTTGTCGAAGACATTAAAGGAACCCAACATGATCATGACAACCACGCCGGGAATCGAAGGTAAAAAAATTGAAACTTACTGCGGGATAGTGGTAGGGGAAGCGGTAATGGGGGCCAATGTATTTAAGGATATTTTTGCGGCGATCAGAGACGTGGTTGGAGGCCGCTCCGGGGCTTATGAGGATGAGTTAACCAATGCCCGCAAAATAGGATTCAAAGAGCTGGAGGTTGAGGCCCGCTCCATGGGTGCCAACGCGGTCATTGGTATAGACATCGACTATGAAGTGGTAGGCAAGGGCGGTAGCATGTTAATGGTCAGTATCAGTGGCACGGCGGTGAAGTATGCCGATCTCTAAATAGCCAGACGATTAACATTTTTAGTGCGTTTAGGCGCACCATCTTAATCTGGCTGGGAGAAAACTACTTTTTACCCCAGTCATCCTCTTCATCATCGAAATTTTTATTGTTGTCTTTGCTTACTTTGGGCATTTTTGTATGCGCACTTTGTTTTAACAGTAATATATTGCCAATAATAAACCCCAGTACCACCACCACGATCGCCACGACTATCCAAATATTCATGTTGTGCCCTTATTTAACGTATAACGCTGGAAAATCAATTCCAAGTTGTCCAAAATACATGATTTTCCACCGATGTCTGCCTGTTCTATCGCGGCGCGTAGAGGTTCAAATGTCAGCTGTTGAGCAATTTGTGACGCTAGGGGTCGGTAACTTATATGCCAAGGCTCTGCTGCGACCCCGCCATTATATTGGGCATAGGGCTGGTAAAAACCATGTTTTTCACAGTTCTCGTTTAGCCATAAGACAAGTCTGTGACAAGGACCACCTGGCGCGTACTCTTGGCTGACTAGTTGCAGGGGCAAGCCAGATTGTTGCACGCCTTGTGGATCAAAGATATCGAGATCTGTTCCCCAGTGGTGACGGCTGGCCCCAGGCAGCGCCGACCAGGTGAGGATAGCGTGCAGTTTTTGAACATCGGACAAGGTATCTGCATTCAGTGCAATACCTTCTGGCGAATAAAGTGGCTTAAGACCTTGCCATTTTTGGTTCCAAATCCATAGTTGACGGTCAAAATCTCTATGGCTACTGGCGATACTTATTTCGATCCCGACGTGGCGGGCAGCCTGCTGCATTTTTGAAAAATGCTGGCAGGTTTGTGTTTCCAATTTATGTGGGGGCTGGATTGGTTGCAGATGCTCATTATTTTGCCCCAACCACTGCTTTGCAGAGATCACGTCAGTAGTTCAACCAGTATTTGTTCATAGACTAAGGCAAGGGACTCTAAATCACTCATTTTAACGCATTCATTCACTTTATGAATAGTGTCGTTAAGCGGACCAAGTTCAATGACCTGAGCCCCTGTAGGAGCGATGAAACGACCATCTGAGGTGCCGCCAGCCGTGGATAATTGGGTTTCTCGCCCAGTGATCTTCTTAATGGCGACTTGGGTCGCTTCCACCAGTTTACCTGAATCAGTAAGAAACGGCTGACCGTTAAAGGTCCAATCAATGTGGTAATCAAGTTCATGTCTGTCGAGTAGGGTGGTAACCCGCTCAATCAATTGCTGATCCGTAACCTCGGTAGAAAAACGAAAATTAAAACACACCTGTAAATCACCAGGTATGACATTACCCGCTCCGGTACCGCTATGAATATTGGAAATCTGCAAACTGGTTGGAGGGAAAAACTGGTTACCATTATCCCAGTGTATTTGCGTTAATTCCGTTAACATTGGAACCACGAGGTGAATAGGATTTTGCGCCAAATGGGGGTAGGCCACATGTCCCTGGATCCCCTTAATACTTAAATCAGCAGTGAGGGAACCCCGTCGACCGTTTTTTACCACGTCTCCCAGGTCTGTGGTACTGGATGGTTCACCGACCAGACACCAGGTTATTTTCTCGTTTCTGGCCTCAAGGGTATCTATGACTTTGGTTGTGCCGTTGATAAAGGGACCTTCTTCGTCACTGGTAATTAAGAAGGCTATGGAGCCCAGATGTTCGGGATGTTTTTGAATAAAATTTTTGCTGGCCACTAACATCGCGCCCAAACTACCTTTCATGTCTGCAGCACCACGACCATGCAAGTAACCGTCTAATTCTGTGGCCTGAAAAGGCGGGGTGTGCCATTTTTCGTGGGGGCCAGTGGGCACCACATCAGTGTGGCCGGCGAAACAAAATACTGGGCCTGAATTCCCCTTACGGGCCCACATGTTACACGTATCAGCAAACTGCATATCCTCGATATTAAAACCCAGGGGGGCGAGATATTCTGCCATCATATGCTGACAACCTGCATCATCCGGGGTAACCGAGGGACGATTGATCAACTCTTTAGTTAACTCTACAACTGACTTGTTCATGCAAAAATCTCTTGGTATTGGGTTTCGTTAAATCCTAGATGATATTGGCCATCGTGGATCAGCACCGGGCGTTTTATCATGGCCGGATTGGCGACAAGCAAGTCCAGTGCTTTATCCTTGTTTAAATCGGTTTTTTGTGTATCTGTTAATTGACGGAAAGTGGTGCCACGCTTATTTAGTAATGCTTCCCACCCAAGATGGGATTCAGTGGTAACTAACCAGGTTTTTTCCAAGCCATCAATCCGATAATCGTGGAATCGATAGGCGATGGCGTGACTATCAAGCCACTTGCGTGCTTTTTTGATGGTGTCACAATTTTTTATCCCATACAGCGTGGTCATAGAACCCCAATATCAATATCTCAAGTCAGGCTAAACTATAACGACAGTCACCCTGCGGGGTAAAGGGGCAATACTGTTTAAGCGCCAGGCTTTTGTGCCTAACTGCCGAAAAATACAGCAATTTACCAATTCTTCGGCTATAAGTCAGACTGGTTTGATGGAACTAATTGACTTCGGGGGCTTTTATTTAGTGCTTATTGCCATATATCAGGAGGATGAAAGAGCCTAATCCATTATCTAAAAGTATCGTCAGCAGTTGCTTATTTGTGTTGTTATTATGGTGCATAAAATCTGCGGAAATCCTATTTTCTCTAAACATGCATGGTTTAGGTGTTTATCCATTACACTGGCAAGGTTTACTGGGTGTTTTTACCGCGCCACTTATACATGGTTCCCTGACGCATATCTTCAGTAATACCTTACCGCTTCTAATTCTGGGCAGTGTATTGTTATATGGTTATCCCCGCTCACGTTTTCGTGTGTTAGCGTTTGTCTGGCTGGTTTCAGGCTTGGGTGTGTGGCTGTTTGCTCGACAAGCCAATCATATTGGGGCCAGCGGCCTTTCACATGGCATTTTCTTCTTTTTGTTTGTCGTAAGTATCCTCAGACGAGACAGAAGCTCAGTGGCAATCATGATGATAGCATTTTTAATGTACGGCGGTATGACCATGACTATTTTCCCCCGAGAGCCTGGCATATCCTTCGAATATCATTTTTTCGGGGCCTTAGCAGGAGCCGTTTCTGCTGTCCTGTGGTACAAGCGGGATCCCAAGCCCGTTGAAAAACGTTATTTTTGGCAAGATACCGATGAGCTGGATGACCCTGTCATTGGTGATGAATGGCGAACACAAGACGGCTTAACGGTAAACGAAGAGCAAGATATATCGCCCCAAAAGGACGAAGAGCACAGCAAAGTATTGCATTGATCCTTTCACCTAACCCTGTGGCTAATTATCAGTCAATGCCAGTCGAAACGGTTGTTCGTGACTCACCGATTGCCCATAAGTCAGCCTGATACATCTCTACCATCAACCAGCTTGATGATCCTATTGACACTCTGGCCATGGACTCTCGGGGAGCATAAGCGCTATTGTGGCCGTATTTCAGTGGAAGAGCGTCGTTATTTAATGAATGGGTAAACGAGGATTAAGCCACTCTCAGGCCGCTTCCCCTGGTTTAGGGCCTTTTAAATTACCGGCTAAATTCACTGAATACGTATGCAAAAACTTGTTTGTATAATGTTGCAAAGGATAGGCTACAGCCAACGTGTTATAACCCATTATTAACATCTATCTTGGCAGCTAATGTAAATAATTCTAGTGGATGTTCGTAACGAATGTTCGTAACGAGTGTTCGTAACGAATGTTTTAACCACGGTTTATGATCCAAGCCATTGCTTTTTAGCGTCTTCTTGCTTTGTTTTGGGTAAGGCAATTTAGAATGCGAATCATTGCTCGGGTTTGATTTTAAATTATTGACCGGTGACCACGCCCTATCTTACCTAACTAGGCCGCATCAGCAGTCCATCTACATCAGAGAAACATACATGCAACAATCAAAACCTCAGTTAAATTTTTGGCAGATTTGGAATATGTGTTTTGGATTTTTGGGGATCCAATTTGGCTTCGCCCTACAAAACTCAAACGTCAGTCGAATATTTGAATCACTGGGAGCCGATTATAGTAATCTGGCGGTGCTTTGGGTCGCGGCCCCGATAACGGGCCTGATAGTCCAACCTATAATAGGGTATTTAAGCGACAACACTTGGAACCGATTAGGTCGCAGGCGACCGTACTTTTTGTTTGGAGCCATAGCTGCAAGTCTGGCCTTATTTATCATGCCTAACTCCCCGACACTTTGGCTAGCGGCGGGTATGTTATGGGTCATGGATGCCTCAATCAATGTTTCCATGGAGCCCTTTAGAGCGTTTGTTGGTGATATGTTGCCCAAAAAACAACGTGCCCTGGGTTATGCCATGCAAACCTTTTTTATCGGGGTAGGGGCGGTCATAGCTTCGGCCTTGCCCTGGATGATGAGCAATTGGTTTGAAATCAGTAATGTGGCAGCAGCTGGCGTGGTGCCAGATTCGGTTAAGTTTTCCTTTTATGCCGGTGGCAGTATATTTTTTATTGCGGTGTTGTGGACCGTATTGTCTACTAAAGAGTATTCACCAGCCCAACTCAAAGCGTTTGATGAAGCGGTCAGCCATTCAAAAAAGACTCATGCAGTGCAGGAAGTGGCAAGAACGCCCCGCCAGTATTTTGTAGGTGGCACTATTTACTCCCTGGTTGGCGTGGCAGCCTATTTGGTCATTGTAACCAATATCGAGCAGTTGGATAAAAATCTGTATATTTTGGCCGCCGGACTGATAGGTTTTGGTTTATGTCAGGTAGTTGCAGGCATGCTAGGTAAAAGTGGTCGTACAACAAACGGTTTTGTGGAAGTGATGGGCGATCTCTTTACTATGCCACAAGCCATGCGCCAACTTGCAGTGGTACAGTTTTTTTCCTGGTTCCCGTTATTTGCCATGTGGATTTACACCAACTCTGCGGTTACGGCCCACCATTATGGCACCACAGATGTAACCTCAGTGGCCTACAATGAAGGTGCAGATTGGGTCTCGATTTTGATGGCGACTTATAACGGCGTGTCGATTTTTGCCGCTATCATTATCCCCGTGATTGTACGCATGTTGAACTTACAGTTTGCCCATATGATCAATTTAAGCTTGGGCGGCATAGGGTTTATTTCCTTTTTGTTTATTGACGATCCCGCCTGGTTAGTGCTGTCCATGGTTGGAGTCGGTTTCGCCTGGGCATCCATTTTGTCTGTACCCTATGCGATTTTATCCAATGTACTGCCCTCCCACAAAATGGGTGTCTACATGGGGATCTTCAATTTTTTTATTGTTATTCCACAAATATTGGCCGCCAGCATTCTGGGGTTTTTGATCACTAAGGTGTTTGATAATGAACCCGTATATGCACTGGTTGTGGGTGGTTGCAGTATGTTAATTGCCGGATTAGCCACGTTACGTGTGAAGATCCCAGAATGATTATCTTAGCTAAAACTATGAACCCACTGACCAAAAAGCGTCTCACCTGGCTTATTGCCAGTAGCTTGGCGGTTTCAGCTTGCAGTAACCACTATGACTCTACCTCTACCAAGCAGATAAATAACCCAAAGGACCAGGCTGAGTTTTATGGTAGTGACAACCCTTTTGTCAGGGAAGCCATTTATTTCGTGATGACCGATCGTTTTGTTGATGGGGACAGCGGAAATAATCAACCACTGCAAGGAGGAGCTTTCCCCACCTTTAATTTGCCCTTGACGTCCGCAGATGGTCAGACGGCCAATGTGGGTTATGTAGGTGGTGATCTGCGAGGTGTATTAAACAATGCAGCCTACATTCGTGACATGGGATTCACTGCGGTGTGGCTGACCCCAATAGTGGATAATCCTGATGAAAGTTTCGCTGGAGGGCAGCCTATCGAATTTGGCGGGGCATTTAAAGACGGTGGTAAAACCGGGTATCACGGTTATTGGGCGTCCAATTTTTATCAAATAGATGAACATTATCCTTCTGCGGGGCTGGGGTATAAGCAATATTCCACCAAAATGCGCAGTGAATATGGTTTGAAATCGGTCTTCGATATCGTGGCCAATCATGGCTCACCGTCTTTTTCTATGCCTGTAGATCAGCCCAAATATGCTGAACTTTATGACAAACAGGGGCAATTAGTCGCAGACCATCAAAATCTGCGCCCAGCAGAATTGGATGCCAACAACCCGTTGCATGCTTTTTTTCACAATACCCCTGACATCATGCAACTGTCTAATTTGAATGATGAGAACCAGCAATTACAAGATTATTTGATCAATTCTTACTTATATTGGATAGAGCAGGGGGCGGATGCTTTTCGGATAGACACCATTAAACATGTGCCTCACCACTTTTGGAAAACCATGGCCCAGCGTATCCGGGCAGTAAAACCACAATTTTACATGTTTGGGGAAAGTTTTGATTATAACGCTAATTTTATTGCCCAACATACTCTGGCGAAAAATGGCGCTATCAGTGTCCTGGACTTTCCAGGACAAAAAGCCATTACGGATGTTTTTGAACATCACAACAGTGACTTTGCTCAGCTACAAGACTATTTACACTTGACGCATGGCCCCTATGCTAATCCATATGAATTGGCTATTTTCTATGACAATCATGATATGCCCAGGATGAATGCTAACGACCAAGGTTTTATCGATGCCAATAACTGGTTGTTTACCAGTCGCGGTATTCCGGTTATTTATCAGGGTTCGGAAATAGGCTTCATGCGCGGGAAAGCTGAACATCAAGGCAACCGAAATTACCTGGGGCAAGAAAATATCAATCAGGCGCCGGGACATAAAATCCAGCAGAATTTGTCGCGCATTGCGAATTTGCGCAAAAATAATGTCGCCCTGCAAAATGGTCTGCAGTTAAACATTCAGCTCCAGGGGCACAAAGCTGCTTTCTACCGTATTTTCCAGCGAAAAGAAGAAGCTCAGACTGCGCTGGTGTTATTGAATAAAGGGGACACGGCAGCTGATTTTGTGATTAATCAATACTTACAAGAGGGGAATTGGATTGAACAGATCAGTGGCGATAATACAAACATAAATTCTGAGCATGCTCAATTAAAAACCCAGGTCAGCCCCCATGGCGTGCAGGTATGGATACGACAGGGCCAAATCGAAGAGTCCGGTTTGCTTACCCAACTCAGTTTGCTAATGCAAAACAAGTAATCTTGATTATGCACCAGGACCTATGGTTTTGCCCCACATGACTGACGGATGACCAGCTCCACAGGCATGAGGTAGTGTTCGACTTTTTCCCCGGCAATGAGTCTGAGTAAACTGTTGACTAATATTTCACCCGCCTGTTTGGTGTCCTGTTTAACTGTGGTCAAAGCTGGATTGGCAAAGCTTGCCACGGGTATATTATCGTAACCCACGACCGCAATTTGTGCGGGGATCTGAATATTATGATCTCGCAGTGCCCTAAGCACGCCTATAGCAATCAAATCACTGGCACATACTATTGCATCCAGTTGATGTGCTTGGCTTAGCAGGCTAGTGGCTGCATCATACCCCGAGTCTTCGGTAGAAATCGCGTCAACCTGCAATGCACTGACTACCTCTCCCCCTTGTTTGACTGCTTCTTTGTGGCCCATAAAACGCGCCATAAATTCCGGGGCGTGGCTGTCTGCACCACCGATGAAGGCAAAATTCTTCTTACCCAAACCCAAAAGATGCCGGGTAATGTCAAAACCGCCCTGAAAATTATCACAGCCGATTGAAACGCCAGGGTGTTGTACGTCATGAGCACCCCATCGCACAAAGTGGGTATGCTGTTCTTCCAGTTTGGTAAGTTTAGTCCGGTAATCGACATAATCCCCATAACCGAGCAAAATAATCCCATCGGCTTTATTAGAGTCTTCGTACTCTGCATGCCAGTCATCGTTAAGGTTTTGGAAGGATACCAATAAGTCGTATCCTGCCTGGGCGCTGGCACGGGTAATACTGCCTAACATAGAAAGGAAAAACGGATTGATCAGCGAGTTGTCGGAAGTGGGATCCTCAAATAATAACAAGGCAATAGTCTGACTATGTTGACGACGCAAATTACTGGCGTTTTTATCCACTTTATAATTGAGTTGCTGGGCGATCGCCTGCACCCTGTCTTTGGTTTCTTTATTTACCAATGGGCTATTTCTAAGCGCTCTGGAGACGGTAGATTGAGAAACGCCCGCTTGGTGGGCAATGTCAAAGGAAGTCGCTTTGTCTTTCATAAAGGAAGTTTAACCAACTACAAAAAAGGGTTATTTACTTATATTCATCAGTTATACACTAGGGAGCGTGGGATATCTTTAAATAAATGTCGATTTTGTCTATATCAGCGCCGGAGTATCGAAGGTAAGTTAATGATATTCATCATCTAAATATCTGGATGGTAAAAGAGATGACAGATAGGTGAATGGATACCGGTTATGAGAAAAGCACTTTGCCAAGCCAAGATACTGGTATAATATCCGTCGTTTTCACCGTGTTGTTGTTAGGGGTAATAATTAATGGCCGAGACCGAGAGTCGTCCGACCAATTTCATTCGTCAAATCATTGATAAAGATCTGCAAGCAGGTCGTCATACAGTGGTGCATACGCGTTTCCCACCAGAGCCTAATGGTTATCTGCACATTGGTCATGCTAAGTCGATTTGTTTAAATTTTGGCATAGCCGCGGACTATCAGGGCCTGTGCAATCTTAGGTTTGATGATACTAATCCAGAAAAAGAAGACATCGATTATGTCAACGCGATCAAAAAAGATGTGCATTGGCTGGGTTTTGAATGGGCAGGTGAGGCCCGTTATTCATCCAATTATTTTGCCCAGTTGCACGCCTACGCCATCGAACTGATTGAAAAAGGTTTGGCGTATGTGGACTTTTCTACTCAGGCTGAAGTGCGTGAATTACGGGGAACCTTAACCACTGCGGGTAAAAACAGTTCGTATCGTGATACTTCGGTAAGTGAGAACCTTGAGTTGTTTGCCAAAATGACAGCAGGGAAATTTGCTGAAGGCCAGTGTTTGTTGCGGGCCAAAATCGATATGGCCTCGCCCTTTATGTGTATGCGCGATCCCGCGCTATACAGGGTGAAATTTGCCCACCATCACCAAACAGGTGATAAGTGGTGTATCTATCCCATGTATGACTTTACGCATTGCATTTCGGATGCGATTGAAGGGGTCACCCATTCCTTGTGCACCTTGGAATTTCAGGATAACCGTCGTTTATACGATTGGGTTCTGGAAAATATCAGTATTCAAACCGTGCCGCATCAGTATGAATTTTCCCGTTTGAATTTACAGTTCACGGTGTTAAGTAAACGCAAGTTGATCCAACTGGTAGAAGACAAACACGTCGTGGGTTGGGATGATCCCCGTATGCCAACGATTGCCGGTTTGCGTCGACGGGGTTATACCGCCGCTTCTATCCGTGAGTTTTGTAAACGTATTGGCGTAACCAAAATGGACAACCTGGTGGAAATGGCCATGCTGGAAGCCTGTCTGCGAGATGAGTTAAACGAACACGCCCCTCGGGCCATGGCAGTACTGGAGCCCGTCAAACTGATCATCGAAAACTTTCCTGAAGATAAAGTGGAGCAGCTTGATGCCCCTAACCATCCTAATGATGAGGCAATGGGAACACGGGCGGTGCCTTTTACGCGTGAAATCTACATCGAGCAAGAAGATTTCCGAGAGGAGGCCAATAAAAAGTTCAAACGATTGGTAATGGGCAAAGAGGTGCGTTTACGTAATGCTTATGTGATCAAAGCACAGCGCGTGGAGAAGGATGACACGGGCAAGATAACGACGATTTATTGCAGTTATGACCCTGACACCTTGGGTAAAGATCCCCAAGACGGGCGTAAAGTTAAAGGCGTGATCCACTGGGTATCAGCGTCCCATGGCAAGCCTGCTGAAATACGTTTGTATGATCCGCTGTTTATTGTGCCCAATCCCGTCGCAGAAGAAGACTTGGTCAGCAGTCTTAATCCCGATTCACTGACTATCAAACAAGGCTGGGTGGAAGCCAGTTTAGGTGCGCTAGCTTTTGATGACGAGAAGATCCAAACCTTTCAATTTGAGCGCACCGGGTACTTTTGCCTGGACAAGGACTCCCGCGCCCAAAAGCCAGTGTTTAACCGCACTGTAGGTCTGCGCGATACCTGGGCTAAAATCGGCGATTAAGACCCGGCTATCGGCCACTACCATTAGTAATGTTTAAGCCCTTAAATATTCAGATATTTAAGGGCTTTTTAGTTTATTTAGAAAGCCTACTAGTACTATTTGGGTTGAGCATGAAAGGTTTTTCCGGTTTCACCCTGGCTTTCTTGACTCATTAAATATAAATACAGCGGCATAATGTCTGCGGCTGTTTTTAATTTACTTGAGTCTTCGGCTGGAAAGGCTTGGGCACGCATTTTGGTGCGGGTACCCCCTGGGTTGATACAATTAAAACGCATGTTGCTATTTTCATATTCATCGGCTAAAACTTCCATCATGCCCTGAGTGGCGAATTTGGAAATCGCATAACTTCCCCAATAAGCTCGGCCTTTTAGACCTACGCTGGATGTGGTAAATATCATCGAAGCATTAGGCGCTTTTTGCATCACAGGCAATAATGCCTGCGTCATATAAAACTGACTATTTAGATTAACTTGCATAATCTGCTGCCAATCACCTTCACTTATTTGGCCAAAAGGCCCCAGGTGTCCTAACATGCTGGCGTTATGTAAGACGCCGTCTAAGGTAGTAAACTGGTTGTCGATCGTGGCAGCCATATCGGCATAGTGTTTAACGGTTGCCCCAGCAAGATCCAGAGGAATTATCGCGGGCTCGCTGCCGCCTGCTGCGACAATCTGATCATACACCGCTTCTAGCTTGGCTACGGTTTTCCCCAACAAAATAACAGTGGCTCCGTATTGTGCGTAATGCAATGCGGCCTCTTTACCTATGCCGTCACCGGCCCCTGTGACCAAAATGGTTTTGTCCGCCAAAAAATTTGGTCTTGGTTGATATTTGTTCATATAATACTGCGCCCATAAAGTTTTACTAATTTTATCATTTAGAAGTGAAAATATCCTACCGAAAATAAAAAAGGCGCTGTTGGCCAAATATTATGACGGCTTGTTAACAAACCTTTGCAAATCCTCAATAAACTCAATAATATTGCCATACAAACACTGGTCTAACGTGTTATAAAGTTTTGATCTTACAAGCATAGGTTTGTAAATTCACTATTAGCTACTTGTATAGTCAATTAATAATAAAATTAGGGAGATACGATGAAAAAACTGTTACTCAGCGCGAGTATTACGGCAATCCTGGGATTAACGGGTTGTGGTGGCGATTCTATAGATGAACAAAAAAATGATACACCGGTTGCCAAACCCTTTGTAAGAGTGGTGTTTGATCCGGCTAATAGTGATTTAAACGTACCTAACGATTTACTTATGATCCCCCAAGGGACATTTTTTGATTTCACAATTAATACCGAAGGCACGGACACTTTTGATCCTGCTAATCCGGAGCATGCTTTAAGCGCCCTGGACGGTTGGTCCACTCAGCATCCTTTTGCCATTCGCGTTACCTTACCTACTGGTGTTGATATAGACCCCAGTTCGTTGTCAACTGGTGCTGTGCGGATTTTTAAAGCTACTCAAGCACTAGAGGGTGAAGGTGATCCAGTCTGTGACGCGATCGCTGCTGCGTTACCAGCACCGGGTATACCCTGTGCCTTAGGTGACGAGTTGCAATACGGTGAAGACTTTGTAACCTCCTATACACCTGGTTCCGGATCGATAAACGTAATCCCCTTAAAACCCCTAGCCCCTGCCCAAGGGCATATGTTAGTGGTCACCGAGCAGGTAAAGGACACTGATGGTAAAGCAGTCAGGGGTTCTACTACCTGGGATCTGGTACGCCAGGATATAGATACGGCCCCACTTGTCACTGATGAGCAGCTACAACTGCAAGGTTTGGTAAATCGCTTAGTAGCCGTCCTTGAACCAGCAGGTCTTGACAGAGATGAGGTATCTTATGCTGCTTATTTTTCGACTCAGTCCACCGGTACAGTGATAGGTTCCGTTAAACAATTGCAAATAGCCGGCTATGCTCAGGCTTATGCTGCCGCTTCGGCCCAAGGTGCAGATGCATCGGCAGCAGCGGCCATTGCTGCTCAATATTTACCGGCCATTACAACTTCTGTGCCAGCCTCTGGACCCAATGCATTTGAATTTTTAGCACCTAGTATTTTGTCTGCGGAACAATTAGCGAGTTTGACGGCAGTGGGTTTAAATACCTGTGACGGGTTGATGGCAGCTATTGCAGATCCTGATTCGCCATTAAACGGCGCTGCTACAGAAACCTTTACCACTGCAGGACCTTTGTGTGCAGCAACCCGTGTAGTAGGCCAAGTCAAGCTACCTTATTATTTGAATCCAGTAGATCCCTTGGGCGACTGGTGGCGTGCTGCCTGTACTAATGGTGCTATGCTGCGTGCTTTGGGCGCAGAAGCCGTTGGAGGGTTGATTCAAGCTGGCGCTGTGGGACCAAACAATGCATTGTGTCAATTGGCCTCGGACGGCCAATTGTATGATTTAGATCTCACCTCGTTAGGCATCGATGACCCTCGCCATCTAACCAAGGTTAATCCTTTACCCGTGGCCCGTGGTTCGAATGCTGATGATCCCCTCACACCTTATAATGAGGCGGGTAGCGAAACAGTCAATGTACAATTTACTGTACCCAATGAAGCGGTCATCGCCGCTTTTTCCGCAGCTAATGGTGGTGCGATCCCTTTAGTAACTAAACCTGCTGCAGGTTGGCCTGTAGTGATATTCCAGCATGGTATCACCGGAGCCAAGGAAAATACCTTAGCTCTTTCAGCTGCTTTGTCATTAGCAGGTTTTGCTTCGGCAGCTATCGATCACCCTTTACATGGCCAGCGTGGTTTCACTCTGGCCGATGGCAGTGTGGTCAGTGCGACCACTCATTCGGCCACGGATTATATGAACTTATCCAGTCTGTTGACGGCAAGAGATAATATCCGTCAAAGCATTGTAGATACGATGGGTTTCAGGTTGTCACTTAATGCCATCGAAAATACCACAGGTTTGATCGACCTTGATTTGAGCGAAGTGCATTTTATCGCCCAAAGTCTGGGGTCTATCACGGGCACAGGCTCGGTCGCCACCGCTAACGCCAGTTTACCCGGAGATTTCGCCGCCTTTAATGGCATGTATGCCATTAACACCGCTGTATTGAACGTACCTGCTGGAGGCGTGGCCAATTTCTTGTTTGAATCTGCCGATTTTGGCCCCTTGATTAAAGGCTCGTTATTAGCAGCTTCATCTGAGGATTTTGTGGCTTTTCTGACCCAATATGCGACTGCAAACGAGTTGTCGATTGAAGATGCCTTGCGCCCCGCCTATTTGGCCTTCGCCGCCGGTTTGACAGAAGAACAGTTAGCGGCCGTCAACGCCACGTTTTCTTCGTTTGCCTTTGCCGCACAAACGGTTATGGATGCTGGAGACCCGGTTAACTTTGCTGCGAGTCTAACCGAAACCACACCCACTTTGATGCAGCTTATGGTAGGTGGGGGCACCAATGATGATGGCTCTGAAGCGCTAACGGACCAGGTTAACCCCGTGCTAACAGCTTTGCCTCTGTCAGGTGGGATCCCTTTGTCCAAACTGATGGGGCTGACTCAGGTTTCATCCACTATTGAAAGCGATAGCACCCACAATGGTGTGGTTTATTTCAAAGAGGGTGAACATCAGTCACTGCTAAGACCATCACCTAGTGCAGGGGCCACGGCTGAATTGCAAAATGAGGCTGTGCAGTATTTTTTAAGTGACGGTACGAATATTATTATTGCCGATGAGTCAGTAGTAGCTAACTAGATTAGTCTTAATTGTAAAGCTAGGCTGCGGCCTAGCTTTTTTTTTACATTTTTGCCCCAATATCCTTTGAAATCTTATAGTAGGAGCAGTTAATTTTGGAATTTTTGTACGAGTATGGGTTGTTCATTGCAAAAACAGTAACCTTGGTCATCGCCATTTTGATCGTGGTGGGAAGCGTGATTAGCTTAGCCACCAGGCATAAACGACCTAAAGGTAATCTCGAGATCGATTCAATTTCAGACCGTCTGACAGAAGTAAAAGAGCGAGCTAACCATCTGATCAGCACCAAAGAAGAATTGAAGAAGCAACAAAAAGAGCAGAAAAAAGCCGACAAAGCAGCGAAAAAAGCCGCAAAAAATCAATTACCAAAAGACAGTAAAGGCAATTTATATGTTGTCGATTTTGACGGCTCCATGGATGCCCATGAAGTGGATAGTTTGCGTGAAGAAGTGACGGCTATTTTATGTATTGCCACCCCAAAAGACGAAGTATTAGTGAGGTTGGAAAGTGGTGGGGGAGTGGTGCATGGATATGGCTTGGCGGCGTCACAGTTACAAAGACTGAAAGATAAAAATATACCTTTGACCATAGCAGTGGACAAGGTTGCAGCCAGCGGTGGGTATATGATGGCTTGTGTTGCCGATACTGTATTAGCGGCCAAATTTGCGATCATTGGCTCAATAGGGGTTATTGCGCAAATACCGAATTTTAATAAACTGTTGAAGAAAAATGACATCGAGTTCGAACAACATACCGCGGGACAGTTCAAGCGTACCCTGACCATGTTCGGCGAAAATAGCGAAGAGGGACGTGAAAAATTTCGCAATGAACTGGAAGACGTACATCAGATGTTCAAAGGTTTTGTGCAGGAGCACAGAGAAAAATTGGATATTGACAAGGTTGCAACAGGTGAATATTGGTATGGCAGCAAAGCGCTGGAATTGGGGTTAGTTGATAAAATTCAGACCTCTGATGATTATCTGATCACGGCTAACGCCAACCAAAAGATCTATTCAGTCAAATATTCAGTGAAAAAGAATTTGGCCGAAAAGTTTGGGATTTCGGTTAGTGCAGCAGTCAGTAACATATTTATGCGTTTATGGAGCAAGAGCCAGTCGTTAACGAAATAAACTGCACTTTATTCTGACCTACGTGCAAACGCCAACAACGTTGTTGGCGTTTTTAGATTTTTTCTATTCCTAAATAGTTTTCATGTTATCAATATATCGCTTAATCATTATTCTCATTAACATAATGCCTTTTAATGCGCATTCAATAGAATATATCACTGTTAGTGTTCGCTGACTCTTCAATACTGCACAATCCGTTTGAAAGTTGAATTAATTATCCTATACATAATAAGGCACCCTAGATAAACGTTGCGTTTGTCCATGGAACAGCAAGAGAGCTATGTACTGTCTGCGCCAGCTGGCAATTCCTAAAATAATTTAAACATAGCGATAACCAATTACCTTAATTTGGAACGATAATGAACACACCGCTAAATAAATTAACGACAAACATTCGACTTATTTTTGCTGCTTCGGCTACGATTGCAGCGATGAATTCTGCAATCGCCCAAGAGACGGCCAACGACTCAGCAGATGTTGAAAAAATTGCAGTAGTAGGCTCGCGCTCGGCACCACGTTCTGTTGGAGAATCTGCGGTCCCGATTGATATCATCAGTGCAGAAGAATTTAAAAGCCAAGGTTCCACTGATATTACCTCAATGATGCAATCGGCTATTCCGTCGTTTAACGTTAACGACCAACCGATAAACGATGCCTCCACCCTGGTTAGACCTGCCAACTTAAGAGGATTGGCGCCGGATCACACGTTGATCCTGGTTAACGGTAAACGTCGCCATCGCTCAGCGGTTATTACCTTTCTTGGTGGGCAAATATCTGATGGTGCCCAGGGACCAGATATTTCAACTATCCCATCCATTGCCCTAAAACAAGTAGAAGTATTGCGTGACGGCGCTGCCGCCCAATACGGTTCAGATGCAATTGCCGGGGTGATCAACTTTGTATTAAAAGATGATTCCGAAGGCGGAGCAGTAGAATTTAACAGTGGCCAATATTACGCAGGTGACGGCAATGCTGTGCAAGTTGCAGGAAATGTTGGACTGGCACTAAGTGCTGACGGATTTGCTAATTTCTC
Source organism: Paraglaciecola sp. IT1134 (assembly GCF_058068185.1). Lineage (NCBI taxonomy): Bacteria > Pseudomonadati > Pseudomonadota > Gammaproteobacteria > Alteromonadales > Alteromonadaceae > Paraglaciecola > Paraglaciecola sp. IT1134. Next base: position 2,646,347 of record NZ_CM176486.1, read on the forward strand.
CTTGGAATATCGTGAATCGGATCCCACTTCTCGCAGTGTACAGCGTGATGATGCGGCGGCCTTGAGTGCTGCAGGGAATAACAATATATTGAATCCGGCGCAAGTCTGGGGCAGCCCGGAGATTAAGGAAGATCTTAAATTGTTTGCCAATTTGGGGCTGGAGTTATCCAGTAACAGCCAGGCATATATGTTTGGCAATTACGCCACACGTGAAGTCGAAGGAGGCTTCTACTACCGTAACCCGCACAACAGAGGTGGCGTTAATGATGGTGGTAAAGAACCTGCTGACATCGACGGTGATGGTACTATTAGTGAGGGTGAAGGTTACCAATTATTGCTTGTAGGGGATTTGACCGCTGATATGAGTGGTAATTGCCCTACGGATATTCGAGTAGGCGATAATGTGTTAGATAACCCTCGTTATATTTCCGAGGTTGCCAATAACCCGGATTGTTTTGCCTTTAACGAAATACTTCCTGGTGGATTTACCCCCAAATTTGGTGGCACTGTGACTGATGCATCCCTTGCTGTGGGCACTAAAGGTACGCTTGGCAATGAGGTGAATTATGACGTCAGTACCTACTATGGCAACAATGAAATTGAATATGCTATTAGTAATACGGTCAATCCGTCAATGGGCCCTTCAACGCCCACTTCGTTCAAACCTGGTCGTTATATCCAGGAAGAAGCCAGCTTTAACGTCGACATCAATCAGTCATTTGACTTTGGTTTAGCTGAAGATGTGTTTTTGGCCGGTGGTTTCGAATATCGGTACGAATCATTTGAAGCCATAGCGGGTGATCCCAAGTCCTATGAAGTGGGGCCGTTGGCTGCCCAAGGGTTTGGAATTGGCTCTAATGGTTTTCCGGGATTAGCGGCGCGGTTCCAGGGTAAAAACAGCCGAAATAGCATGGCTTTGTATGTGGATTCTGAAACCTATTTGACCGAAGACTTTATGGTGGGCGCCGCGATCCGTTATGAAGATTTTTCTGATTTTGGCAATACCACTAAGGGCAAAGTATCGGCGCGATGGCAGCTGACTGATGTTGTGGCGTTACGAGGTGCGGTTGCTACTGGTTTTAAGGCTCCGACTATTGGCCAGTCTAATGTACGGAACGTCACCACGGCGTTCTCAGCTGCGGGTTTGGTTGACCGTGCCACCTTACCGCCTTCGGATCCTATTGCGATCCAAAAAGGCGCAACCCCCCTGGAGCCAGAAGAATCTACCAGCTTCAGTTTGGGTCTGGTCGGAAATTTCGACAACGGTTTATTTATAACTGTGGATTATTTCAACATCGAGTTAGAAAATCGCATCAGTACCACTTCAGGTATCCAGCTCACTGCACAGGACATTGCCGAACTGTTGACTCAAGGCGTGACGGATGCTTCCAGTTTTAGTGAGGTGAGCTTTTTTACCAATGACTTTACCACTACCACTGAGGGTATCGATGTCGTGGCTAATTATTCCTTAGAAATGTTGGGGGGGGATACCATCTTTTCACTGGCTGCGAACTGGACCGATACCGAAGTAGACTCAGTTAAAACCTTTATGGTAGATGGTCAAGAAGTAAAAAATATCTCGGATACCCGCATCCGAATGATAGAGGATAACTTGCCTGAATATCGATACAGCTTGACGGCCAATCACACTAATGGTGACTGGCGGGTGCTAGCAAGATTAAATTACTATAGCGAAATATTCGAAGATCATATTGACGCAGGTTTACCGATAGAAGAGGTGAGTGAAGAATACACCTTGGATTTGGAACTTGGCTATCATATATCGGAAAATCTGCTGGTCACACTAGGGGCTAAAAATACCTTGGATGAAAGACCGGATCGGAACGTGTTATACGACACCGAAGTCGCCGGTTCTAAGTATCCTACTACCTCACCTATAGGTATCAACGGTGGTTACTACTATGTGAAAGGTGTTTATTCCTTTTAGACGTTAGGTTTAATTAGGTTTTTTAAAAAAGGGCTAATTGCCCTTTTTTATATGAGGTGTTTATTGATTGAAAACCCTGACCTTGTTTCGCCATGCTAAATCAAATTGGCAATATGATCTTGAGGATATCTACCGGCCCCTGAATGCACGCGGCTACAAGCAGGCACAATTTATGGCCCAGCATTGTGAGTTACCGCCCCCTGATATAATCGTCAGTTCACCTGCCTGTCGCTCGTACAGTACGGCGTTATTTTATTTGCAAGCCTACGATTTGTCGTTAACTAGCTTGGTGTTGAGCGCTGATTTATACCAAAAATCCTGGCAGCACCAATTGAGCTGGTTAAAAACGCTATCCAATAACATTCAGCATGTTTGGTTATTTGGGCATAACCCTGACTTGGCTGATTTGGCTGACGTATTACTCAATATTAAAGGGTACTGCGGTGCAGACAACCAGTCGGCAAACTTGGCAACGGCAGCTTATATGCACCTGAACTTGTCGATTTTGACCTGGACAGCGTTGCACGATGGCAGTGCCGAGCTAATTTATTTTAGACGGCCTAATAAAAAACCGATCCGGTAGATCGGTTTTTATCATACATTACTGTTGGTATAAGGCCTCGGACCTCGGGCTTATTTGTCTAGACTAACCTTCCCAGCCACACTGACGATCGACATTTTGTTCATCGAGCCAGGTTTTCAGCGGTGCGAAGTAATCCAGTATCGCCCGGGCATCCATTTGTTCACTACCGGTTAACGATGCCAAGGCCTTCTGCCAGGGCTGGCTTTGACCCATTTCGAGCATAGTGTTCAATGCCTGACCTGCTTCTTTACTGCCATAAATCGAGCACCTATGGATAGGATCCGTATTACCTGCTATTTCGCAAAGTTTTTTATGGAACTGGAACTGTAATATATGTGCCAGAAAATAACGGGTATAGGGGGTATTACCCGGCACATGGTATTTTGCCCCGGGATCAAATGCATCAGCAGGTCGCTCAACAGGAGCCATTACCCCTTGATACTTTTCACGTAACTCCCACCATGCTGCATTGTAATCTTGCGGTTTAACCTCGCCTGAAAATACTTTCCAACGCCATTGGTCAACCATCAAGCCAAAAGGTACAAAAGCGATTTTATCCAGTGCCAGTTTAAGCAACATACCTATATCATTGGATGCATCGGGGATGCCGCTCACCAAACCAATTTCCTGCAGATATTTAGGGGTAATTGACAAAGCGATGGTGTCGCCAATGGCTTCATGAAAGCCGTCGTTAGCTGAATTACGATAAAGTAAAGGTTGGTCCTTGTAGGCACGTTGATAGTAGTTGTGCCCTAACTCATGGTGTATGACAGAAAACTCTTCACCAGTAAGCTGAATACACATTTTAATGCGTAGATCGTCTTTGTCATCTATGTCCCAAGCCGATGCATGGCACACCACATCCCGATCCGCTGGCTGGCTAAATAATGATCGGTGCCAGAAGGTCTCGGGTAGGGGGGCAAAACCCAAAGAGGAGAAAAAAGATTCCGCTTGTTTTACCATCTTTATTTCGTCATAACCTTTTTCAGCCAAGGCTTGGGTAACATCAATCACGGTTAATGTTTGCTTGGGTTTGACAATGTCATAAATATTCCCCCAACTTTGGGCCCACATATTTCCCAGTAAATGGGCGGGTATGGGTTTATCTTGGGGAACAATATCGGTACCGTATTCTCTACCCAACTCAGCACGCACATGACAGTGCAAGGCATCATAGAAAGGTTTGATTTGAGTCCACAAACGATCCAGTTCGACGGAAAAATCATCTGCTGGCATATCGTATCCGCCGCGCCATAATTGACTAATATCAGCGAAACCTAATTCTTGGGCGCCTTCATTGGCTAAGGCAACCTCTTCTTCATACAAGGCTTTCATGGGTGGCGAGACTTCACGCCAACCTTGCCACATTTCCAGTAATAGGGCCGGATCCCGTTCAGTGGCCATGATGTTGCTCATATCGGTCAGGCGCATGCAATCATCCTCGCTACGACAGTATTTGCCACTGCCATACATGCCTTCCAGCTCCGAGGTGATTTTTGACAAACGTTCGGATTTTTCTGCCGCCGCCGGGGCCGGTAAAACCAAACCATTGCGCATTAAATCGAGTTTGCGTCTGGTGTCGGGATCGACTTGCATATTATTATACCGGGCAGCTTGTTTAGCCAGTTGCGAGGCTTTACTGGAATGCTTTTCCGATAGATAAGCTGAGACCGCTGCCGTATCCTGATTGATATAAGTTTGATAGGCCCAGGCCGCTTGTGCTGCCGGAGTCTGCAATTTAGCAAGTTCTTGTTGGGCTTGTTCGGTAAATGCTTTGGCATCCTGAGGCACTGAAAGGGTAGCGGGCTCGACTAGTGTCCCGGTTGACTGAAATTCGGTCTCTGTGCACCCGCTAATTGCACCCGAAACAAAAAGCGCAGTAATTAAATTAAGTTTATGACCCATGATTCCCCCGTTGTATTTTTATTATTATCCACGCAGATTATACCTGACATTGAGGAATATCCGAGTGTGATCCCATAATTTGTGGCGCTAATTTTAGGTTAACTGATGCAGTTAACATGAAATGCTCAATTAAATTTAATCATTGCACTGATCAATTTTTAACTGAATGACGTATGTTGATAGTTCAAAAAACTATAACGAGTTGAGGGGAATAATGTGAAAGCTTTGGTGTGGCTGCGCACAGATTTACGGGGATCCTGGAACAGTGCACTGGATTATGCACTTGAACATCATCAACATGTCACAGTGGTCTATTGCCTAACGCCGCAGCAGTGGCAGAGTTATGGTTATGCCCCCTGCAAAATCAACTTGATATTGGATCGCTTGGCGGAGCTTGAGAAGGTCCTGGCAGAGCGAAATTTACAGCTTCATCTAATCGATAGCCAAGACTACGCACAAACTGCGGTTTCTTTATTGGCCTTTTGCCAAGAAAATTCAATCCGTTATCTCTATTTCAACGCTGAGTACGAATGGGATGAACGGCAGCGTGACGCTCAGGTCAAACATCTGCTTGAACATCAAAATATTTCAGTCGCCAAGTTTAATGATACCTGCCTGGTTAAACCCTCACTCATTTTAAGTAAACAACATACCCCTTATAAGATGTTTACCCCGTATTTTAATCGCTGGTTGGAAATTTTATTCAACAACCTGGCGCAGCCCGATAGCTTTAAGACGATGCCGGTTACGAATGATACCCACACCCGGTTGCCTGATCTTAGCTCTTTTACCCAAGACAGTACCGTGCCCCCTTGGCCATACAAAGATGTGGAAATTAACGACAAGCTACAGTTATTTATACGTGAACATGCCCCCGATTATGACTACAAGCGGGATATCCCCTCCATCGAAGGCACCAGCCAAATGTCAGCCTATCTGTCAATTGGTGCAGTCAGTGCCGCCCAATGCCTGGAAAGCTTACTGCGCGAATACGGTGACAGGGTACTTAATCCTCCCCATGGGGGTTTTGTGTGGCTAAAGGAGCTGGCCTGGCGCGACTTCTACCGTTACGTAATGTTTCATTTTCCCCATGTCAGTCGCGGCATGCCGTTTCAGAAGCATTATCAGGCTTTTCATTGGTCAACTAACCAGTCACATTTTCAAGCATGGCGCGATGGACAAACCGGCTACCCCATAGTAGATGCGGCCATGATCGCCCTCAAACAAACCGGTTGGATGCACAACAGATTACGCATGATAGTAGCCAGTTTTTTTTGCAAGCACTTATTGTTACCTTGGCGTTGGGGGGAAGCGTATTTCATGAGTCAACTGGTTGATGGGGATTACGCGTCTAATAACGGAGGTTGGCAATGGAGCGCTTCTGTGGGTACCGATGCTGCTCCCTATTTTCGCATATTCAATCCCACTACCCAGAGTGAACGATTTGATCCACAAGGACTATTTATCAAAAAGTGGTTACCGCAATTAGGTCAATTAAGTCCCAAGCAAGTACACCAGCCTGCTAAATATATGGATGTGACAACGTTGCCTTATCCTGAGCCTATTGTGGATCATAAAGCGGCGGTGGTCCGTGCAAAAGAGCAGTTTAAAGGGTTTTTAGCTGTCCTGAAGTCATAAAAACGCCAATAGCTTTATTGGCGTAATTCATTAACGAAATTGATAGCATTTAGCTATTTAACGAGGAGGTGTGGAGCCGGGGTTCTGCTGCTCTATTTGTTCTAACCACAAAGATTTAACTGAAAAAGAGTCTTGTTTGCCCTTGGCAGCTTTCTTGGTTTTTGATTTTGTCTTCGTCGCTTTGCTAGCCTTTTTACTGCTAGTTTTTTTGGCGGATTTTTTCGGTTTTGCCTGGGATTTAGTCGCAGGTTTACCACCGGCAAGCTCATCCGCCATTTCGTCAAGCTGTGCCAAACGCACATTTTTTTCGCCATCAACGCTGTACCAGCCGCCTTTTGCTTCAATATCAGGTGCTTTGCCATTTGCAGCGGTGTAAGCTTCGGTAAATTTTGTAACTACTAGGTCTTTATCCAAATCACTCATAATAAGGTCTCAGCCTTTGGTTGGTTAATTAATAGAAAAAAAGAGGCTAACTTTTATACCGTTTTTTACAGCCAAAGTCTAATAATCGCTTAACATCAGTGTATGTCGGCTAAAATCCGCGAGAAAATCACATGAGTATTAACAATCGAACCCTGCTTGCTTATCTTAACCAGCTATTGAAACCTGAGGCGCTCCAGGATTTTTGCCCCAATGGTTTACAAGTTGAAGGTAAAGCGACAATAACAAAAATAGTATGTGGTGTGACAGCATCCCAAGCTTTGATCGACCAGGCCGTTGTACAAGGTGCCGATGCTATTTTTGTGCACCACGGTTATTTTTGGAAAGGGGAGGACCCTTGTATTGTGGGAATGAAAAAACAACGTTTGGCAACCCTACTTGCTCATGATATTAATTTGTATGTTTACCATTTACCCTTGGATGTGCACCCCCAATTCGGCAATAACATTCAGTTGGCCAAACAGTTAGACATTCCCGTGTTAGGAACTTTATCTGTGCCTAATGCCCCAGAAGGCATTGTCATGCATGGAAAATTCCACAAGGGCATTGAACCTAAGCAGCTCAGTGAGATGCTTAGGCAAAGATTGGCCAGGGTACCTTTACTTGAGCAGGTAAATAATCAACTTATTAATACCGTTGCCTGGTGTACCGGTGGTGGTCAGGATTACATTAAGGCTGCCGCCGAACAGGGAATAGATGCCTTTATAAGCGGTGAGGTATCAGAGCAAACTATCCATACTGCTCGTGAGATGAACATTCATTTTTTTGCCGCAGGTCACCACGCAACAGAACGATACGGAGCCAAGGCGATAGGGGAACACTTGTCAGAAAAATTTGATCTTGATGTTAATTTCATCGATATAGCCAACCCCGCCTGACAATGAAGCGGGGTGCTGCTGGTTTAAATATAATATTGTAATTTGACTAAGCGATACTTATGACAATACACACCGGTGATCAAAACTTTGATGTTATTGCGGATAAGTTTGAAAACAACATTTATGGCACAACCAAGGGGCAGCTTAGACACGAGCTGTTAACCCATTACCTTGTCAAACACCTGGATTTCAAGTCGCCGCACCAAAAAGTGCTCGATGCTGGCGGAGGCACCGGGGAAATGAGCAAAGAAATGCTCAAATTGGGTTGTGAGGTGACCCTGACGGATATTTCCGCTGACACTTTGCAACTGGCCCAGTCCAAATGCCATCAACATCAGTCATTACATATAATCAAAGGGGATATTTTGAGCCTTCCCGAAGACCAATTGTACGATCTGGTGATATGTCATGCGGTGTTAGAATGGCTGAGCGATCCCTACCCAGTAATTGATAAATTGTTACGTTTGACCGCACCTTCGGGGCATTTGTCGTTGAGTTTTTTCAATAAAGACGCCCAGCGATTCGGTAACTTGCTGTATGGCAACTTTGACTATGTGCAACAAGGTATGAAGGTAAAAAATCAGGTGAGATTGAGTCCCAATTATCCCCTGTACCCCCGGGAGGTTTTAGGTTTTCTGGCCGCTAAGTCGCTAGACATTATATCGCTGGCAGGGATCCGCTGTTTTCACGATTATCTGCAAGAAAAAAACATGCAAGTTAGTCATTACGGTCAACTTAAGCAGGTGGAAATAGATTATGGCTCATGTGAGCCATATATGTGGTTGGGCAAATATTTCCATATTATTTTGAAAAAATCCTAACCTGCCCTCTATCAACCCACGCTATTGAGTTGTATTTCTATGTCCTGGCTAATTTGCCGAGGCTTAGTGGTGGGGGCATAACGCTTAACTACTTCTCCCTGTTTGTTAATTAAAAACTTGGTGAAATTCCATTTTATTCGTGTACTGCCTAATATCCCGGGAGCGGAATGTTTGAGGAAGGCAAACACGGGGTGGGCATGGGGGCCATTTACCTCTACTTTGGCAAATAAATCGAAGCTCAGGTTAAAGTTCAGGCTGCAAAACTGTTTGATTTGCTGGTCATTTTCCGGCTCTTGGTGGCCAAACTGATCGCATGGAAAACCGAGGACCTCAAAGCCTTGGGATTGGTACTGCTGATATAGTTCTTGCAGCCCAGTGTACTGGGGCGTGAAACCACATTTGCTTGCTGTATTTAGCACTAACAGCACTTTCCCTTGATAGTCCCCTAAGGATTTAATCTGACCATTGTTTAACTTGGCTTCGAACTGGTATATGTTTTCGGTCATAAAATTTCCTGAATCGTTGCTAATCGTTATATAGTGTCAGTTTTTTCAAGCTATCAAAGAATTATAGGGGATATAGTGAGTAAAAAAATTGCATTTATCGGATTAGGCGTGATGGGTTATCCCATGGCCGGGCATTTAAATAAAGCCGGTCATAACGTGACGGTGTATAACCGCACCCAAAGTAAAGCTAAGCAGTGGGTGTCCGACTATGCTGGTGAACATGCAGACACGCCTGCTATTGCCGTAAAAAATGCCGAAATTATATTTATTTGTGTAGGTAATGACGACGACCTGCGGGCTGTCATGTGCGGGGATGATGGGATCCTGGCGACAGCACCAAAGGGCAGCGTGATAGTTGACCACACCACAGCCTCAGCTGACGTCGCCCGGCAAATGCATGAATTGTGTCGCCAAACAGGTTGCCATTTTCTGGATGCCCCAGTATCGGGCGGGCAAGCAGGCGCACAGAACGGCCAATTAACCGTCATGTTAGGTGGGGAGCCTAGTGTATTTGCGCAAATTCAACCTATTATCACGGCCTACGCAAAATTCAGTCGCTTGCTCGGCCCGATCGGTAGCGGTCAACTGGCTAAAATGATGAACCAAATCTGTATTGCCGGGGTGGTTCAGGGTCTTGCGGAGGCACTACACTTTGGGCAGAATGCCGGACTTGATTGTGCTGCAGTCATTGAGGTGATTTCCCAAGGCGCCGCTCAGTCTTGGCAGATGGAAAACCGCTCGACCAGTATGTTGCAAGCAAACTATGACTTTGGCTTTGCCGTAGACTGGATGCGCAAAGATCTGAAGATTGCCCTGGATGAAGCACGTAAAAATGGCAGTACCTTGCCATTAACGGCTATAGTGGATCAGTTTTACGCCGACGTGCAACGTCTCGGCGGGGCCCGTTGGGATACCTCGAGTTTGCTGGCCAGGCTCAATAACCATTCGCCAAACTAAAATTAGCGTATGGAGTAATCTGAAATACGAGCCTGTTCAGGACGTTACAGGCTCACAATGCCATTGATGGCTATGGAAACAAACTTTCGCCTTGGAGAACTCGCGTTCTGCGCGCCAGGTTCGATTATTTAACTTCACTACCACCCCTGGATAAATACGCTTATTGGCGATTAACATAATACTCTGTTGGTAGTTTTCTTTAGCCACTGACATTTCACTGGATTTTTGTTCCAGCCACTGCATCAACTGGGTTTCATTTTTAAATAATTCCCTGGCTTCTTCCACTCTCTTTTGCAGATCCAGTGGAACCGATTTGGAGTTGATAATGTTCATACGATCCTGATGGCGATTAAAATTCTGGCGGATCTGTTTTACCAACTCATCTAACGTATCTTTTCGCTCGAGCAGAGTGTTAAAACCATCACTGAAATCCAAGGTTAAATTACTTCCGGATACCGCGCCGAATGTTCCGGCGGAAATTTTATTTTGACTAAAGATACTGCAGGCAAATAAGTTGCCATTGGGTTTATCAACTGGGCCCACTGACATTTCCCCGCGACAGACCACTTTGCTAAACGCCAGTTGACGGCCGATGCTGACGTTGCCTTCGCATTTAATATCCAACCCTTGTCCATGCTGAATATGAATACTTCCGTTGGCGCGCAACACACTACTGTAGCTGGTATTGGTTTCGTTTACCTTACCCATGGCTCCTTCAGTGATGATAATATCGCCGCCTGCTATGATAGTGGCTGATTCGACAAAACCATTCACAGTAACGTCGCCTGTGGCTATGATTTCCATTTTTTCGGTAATATCACCATTGACCAGTACCGCACCATCGTAATTCACATTACCTGTGCCAACATTCACGCCTTTACAAATGTAGGTATCATCGACCCACATTTTTTGATCTTTAAACTTGGGCATACCGGATATTTCTGCCAGCAACAGATTTTCATCTTTATTGCTAATAGCCGTCCCGTCTCCAGGCCTAAATTTTAGCCATTCTCCAGGTTTTGATTTTATGTTTTGCCCTGTGACTGTATAGCCTGCGCGACCATTTGACGGGGGCATACGTCTTAACAGTTCAGTGCCTATTTTGACACAGATAATGTCGCCTAAATTACGCATATCCACTCGACCATTATTGGACGATTGAGGACGTAATATACGTTCAAGGGCATTCTGTACCAGGGGTTTGAGCCGGGATGAACGTCCCGTTTTAGGGGGGAGACCTTTGGCGATTTGGGCAGTCATTTCTTCGCCGGATTTTGCTAAGCCGTATTGCTCGAATAGGCTTACCAGCCGCTTTACCCCCAAACCCCTGACTATGCCCGATTCTTTGGCACAATTTAAAAAATCCACCAGTAGCAAGGGTTTTCCCCCATAACCTTTGGTAACCGTCATGCTAGCGCCTAACTCACCCTCTTCAATCTTACACTTTATAGCTGATTGGCGGCGTTCACCGATACTCTCAGTTATAGGAACCGTTGATTGACTTTTTAGCGCCTTATGATGACTAGCGATCGCGCTTAACACAGCATCATCAAATATATAAAAATCCCTGAATTCACTTTGCATTATGTGTTTATGTAAAAGCATAAAGTCCAGTTTGCCTTTTATTTCCCCCGGGGAAATATGCAAATTTAGCTGGGTATCATCTTTGTCAACTTTGAGGGCTATTCCATCCATTCGAACCACCTAACAACTTAAGTAAAATAGGAGTGCAGGTTAACGAACATATTAACCTAACAATAGTGCTATCGGTCAATTATCAATTGTATAAAGGTAAAACTTTATAAAGTGTGTGTATTATTGCTCTTATAACGCTGTGGCGTATTGATATAGTGCACGCAAAATAGTCAGCTTTTCCGGGTTTGCTTGATACTGTAGGCTTAAGTCATCCAGGGTTTGCATGTATTGCGGCATTTTAATACTGGCGGGTGAGGTGGGATCCATGAACCTAAATTGCCTGTGGTTCTGCCATTGTTGTGATTCATTCGCCGTTAATATGTGTGGATAGTTACGTGCTTTATAGCGAAGCAACAATGAACTTAATCGGGGATCGCTAAAGGGTAATACGAGTTCGGTTAATTGCTGGACATCACTGCTCCTGACACGATCCATTAATTGTCTGTCGTTATCACTAAAAAATCCGCCAGAATACAGAGCATAATCCGCATCCAAGGGCTCGCGCTCTGGTGTCGTAGCATAAACTTCAATTAGTTTGGTTTTAAGTGTCTTATTTGCTTTTATTTTTTGTAAATTCGCCAGGCACAATTGGCGATTAATGCCTAAACGTTCTGCGTTTTGTTCGGTTAACGTTTTAGCGGGGGCCAACACTGGGCTTTTGTTCAGATGGACCAATTTAATAGGTAAACGTTCTTCCCCGGGTTCAAGCAGGTGATTTGGCGTGTAAAGTTTAGCTATGATTTCCTCCACACTGAGCTCGAATAGAGGATCGGGACAAAGCGCCAAATTCAATACGATAACAGCATTTTTGTTGCCGGGATGAAAACTGATGGGTGCTATCCAAGTACAACAGCCATGTTCGGCGGAAATTTTGGAAGAAACATGCACTACAGGGGTGACATTGTCACAGTCAATGAGTTGTGCAGCGGTTTTCTTGAATCTGAGGTTAAACAAAAAATCGTATAATTTAGGTTGTACCTGTTTAACCAACTTGGCCATACCTATAGTCGCGTGCACATCGGACATGGCATCATGGGCTGCGGCATGTTCAATTCCATTCGCTTGAGTTAAGTCCTGCAGTTTAAAACTCGGCAAGTCTTCTTCGTTTACGGGCCAATTAATACCATCAGGACGCAGGGCATAACAGGCGCGCAACATATCGATGATATCCCAGCGACTATTGCCATTTTGCCATTCTCTAGCATAAGGTTCATAAAAATTACGATAAAGCGTGTAGCGTGTCACTTCATCGTCAAAACGTAGATTATTGTAACCGGCGACACAGGTATTTGGCTGTATGAACTGACCATGGATTTGCTCAATAAACTCCGCTTCGATTAACCCCTCACGCAAACTGTGTTGTGGTGTGATGCCGGTGACTAGACATGCTTGCGGGTGAGGTAAATAATCATTGGGAATTCGACTGTAGATCATCAACGGTTCAGAGACAATATTTAACTCGAGATCCGTACGGATCCCGGCAAACTGACAAGGTGGATCTTTTTGCGGATTGACTCCCCAAGTTTCAAAGTCATGCCAATAAATGGAAGGTGAAGACACTTTATTCCTTAATAGGATAGTTATTCACTGATCAGAGCAGAAATAACCGCCAAACTCAACAATAGACTAGATTAGGGGAAATAGCCGTTGGGGTAAATGTCTTATAACTATGTATGTCTAATCAATATCGGGCGGGTAAATACAAATTATCGCTTTTATTTGACGATAATGCTGTCAAAAGCGAGAGCTTATGCTTATCTTTAGATTGTTAACTTTAAGTTAACACGAATTTATAGCCTACCAGCGGAGTATTTATGGAATCATTACGAGTTAGCGATCATATGAACCGCCGTCCCGTTACCTTTAACATTGAGATGTCAGTTGCTGAAGCGGTAGAAAGTCTATTACAGGTCCAACAAACCGGAGGACCGGTTATCGATGAATATAACAAAGTTGTGGGCTTTTTATCTGAACAGGATTGTTTGGTGCGAATGCTGGAGTCGAGTTATTACCGGGAACAGGTATGCCGGGTAAAAGATATTATGCGTACAGATGTGGTGGCGATTAAACCTTATATGTCTGTTATCGAGTTGGCAGAGCAAATGTCTGTGAATAAACCTAAGGTGTATCCTATTGTCGATGACGATGGTTATTTACTTGGCACTATAAACCGCACGGCATTACTCAAAGCTATAGATATGCACTTGCGTGATGGCTATCGCATAGCAGGATAAGTTAACTATTTGACCAGCGGCACTAGCATTTAAATTCTCATTCTTCTAGGATCTGCAACTGAATTTGCCCGTACCTACTCAGAGTAGAATTTATTGTTTTCAGATCATAGTTTAGATAGTCAAGAATTAACCATTGCCGAGTTAGCGCCGCTTATCAGTTCATGTATGTTGGCTGACAGATTTCGCCTGAGCAGGCGTGTCCGGCAATACAGTACAATGGACGACACCAAAAAGGCTGGTTTTCTTACCAGGCTTAATACCGATATTCGTCGCTCCTGTCAAACCAGTGAAAATCGTTTGGCCCAACGTCCCCTTGTGAGTTACCCGCCATTACCCGTTTCCGAGCAAAAGGACGATATCGCCCAAGCAATAAGAGAAAACCAGGTGGTGATCATTGCCGGCGAGACGGGTTCAGGTAAAACCACTCAAATCCCAAAGATATGTATCGAACTGGGCAGAGGGGTACAAGGTTTAATTGGCCACACGCAACCCAGACGTTTAGCTGCACGCAGTGTTGCCAACAGAATAGCCGAGGAACTCAATACCCCGCTTGGGGAGCAGGTAGGATTTAAGATCCGTTTCTCGGACCAGGTCAGTGAAAAAACTTACATTAAATTGATGACCGATGGCATATTACTGGCGGAAATCCAGCAAGACAGGTTCCTCAGTAGGTACGACACCATTATCATAGACGAAGCACATGAGCGCAGTCTAAATATTGATTTTATTCTGGGTTACCTCAAACAGCTGTTGCCCAAACGACCAGATTTAAAGCTGATTATCACTTCAGCGACCATAGACCCCCAAAGGTTCTCGGCCCACTTTGATAATGCACCCATAATCCAGGTCAGTGGCCGCACCTTTCCCGTTGAGGTTCGATATCGACCTTTAGGTGAGGCACCTGACAATGATGCGGATCAAACCCAGGCAATCATTGATGCAGTTAATGAGCTAAGTGGGCATAGCAACGGGGACATCCTCATTTTTCTTAGCGGCGAGAGGGACATTCGCGATACTGCCGAAGCTCTTAACCGCCAACAGTTCAGACATACTGAGGTTGTTCCCCTATACGCTCGGTTATCCGCCGCTGAACAAAATCGGATCTTTCAGCCCCATTCAGGTAGGCGCCTAGTCTTAGCGACGAATGTGGCGGAAACCTCGTTGACCGTTCCCGGGATTAAATATGTTATTGATCCCGGTACCGCCCGGATTTCTCGTTACAGTGTGCGTAGTAAAGTGCAGCGCTTACCTATCGAAGCGATCTCTCAAGCATCAGCCAATCAAAGAGCAGGGCGCTGTGGTCGGGTGTCGGAGGGAATTTGCATTCGCTTATATAGCGAGCTGGATTTTCAAAACCGAGATGAATTTACCGACCCCGAAATCCTGCGTACTAACCTGGCATCGGTCATTTTACAAATGCTGGCGCTGGGTTTAGGCAAGATAGACCAATTTCCATTTGTGCAGGTTCCGGACTCGCGCAACATCAATGACGGCTTTACGCTGCTCGAAGAGCTCGGAGGGGTTGAGAAAAATGCCAGTCGTCTCAAGCTTACGACCCTTGGCAGACAGATGGCCAGGTTACCCATAGATCCCAGATATGCTCGTATGATCATTGAGGCCGCCAAGCTCAACAGCTTAAGGGAGGTGTTGATCATAGCCGCTGGTTTGAGCATTCAAGATCCCAGAGAAAGACCTCAAGATAAACGACAGGCTGCGGATGAAAAACATCAGCAGTTTGTCAGCAAAGAATCAGACTTTTTAGGCCTGGTTTTGTTGTGGCAAGGATTTAGGCAGCAACAACAAAACTTAACTAATAATCAGTTGCGTAAGTGGTGCAAGCAACATTTTATTAATTATTTACGCATGCGTGAATGGCAAGATATCGTCAGTCAACTGAAAAAATCTATCGCTGAGCTGGGTTTACGTTTAAGTAATGAGGACGCCGACTATCAAGCCATACATCAGGCCATGGCTTCAGGTTTGTTGTCCCATATAGGAAATAAAGATAAAGAGCGGGAATACTTGGGGGCCCGCAATAGCCGCTTTATGATCTTTCCTGGCTCAGCTCTGGCTAAAGCCAACCCCAAATGGGTAATGGTCGCTGAACTGGTCGATACATCCCGGCTATTCGGCCGCATGGCGGCGAAAATTGAGCCTGAATGGCTCGAATCCCTAGGGCAGCATTTAATTAACCGCAGTTATAGCGAGCCTCATTGGTCAAAGAAACAAGGTGTGGTACAAGCCTTGGAGAAGATCACCCTCTATGGGTTAGTATTAGTAGCCGGACGACGTAAAACCTTTAGTCAAATAGATCCGGTATTATGCCGGGAAATATTTATCCGTGAAGCACTGGTGAACAATGATACCAAGCTAAAGTACCCTTTTTTAGAGATCAATCAACAAGCCGTGGAAGCGGTACAGGCTCTAGAAGATAAGACCCGGCGCAGGGATTTATTGGTCGACGAAGAAACCTTAATGAGTTTCTACTTCGAGCGCATACCCGAGCATGTATGCAGTGAAGCGAGCTTTAAAAAATGGTGGCAAAAAGTAGCGACAATTGAATCGACGTTGTTAACGTTCGACACCGATATGTTGCTCAAAAATAGTACCGAGCATGCCAATGCCGATAATTTTCCTGAAGTATGGCAACAGGGCAATATCAAGCTGCCTTTACATTATCATTTTGAGCCGACGGACGTGGACGATGGGGTGAGTTTGATGATCCCGCTGTCATTGCTTAACCAACTGCATGATGTTGGTTTCGATTGGTTGGTTTTGGGCTTGCGCAGAGAGTTGATCATAAGTTTAATCAAATCACTTCCGAAAAAATTAAGGCGCAATTTTGTCCCGGCTCCTAACTATGCGGAAGCCTGTTTGGCTGATATCAGCCCAGTGGATAACAAACAACAACCCATTGCCTTTTTGCAAGCGTTGAGTCTAAAACTCAAGCGGATGACAGGCGTGGAGGTACAACCTGATGAATGGCAAATGCAAAGCCTGGCAGCGCATTTGCGTTTTAACTTTAAAGTTGTCGATGAACACAACGCATTGTTAAAAGAAGGGCGAGATTTAGCCGAGTTACAACATGGTTTACAAGGCAAAGTGAAACAACGCCTACGTCAGGTGGCGACCCCTGAATTGGAACAAAGTGGGCTGACCCTTTGGAGTTTTGATCATCTGCCCGAAGAATTTGTCAGTAAACAGGCGGGGTTTGATATTAAAGCCTATCCGGCTCTTGTGGCGGAAAAATCATCTGTGGCCATTAAGCTATTCGACAAACCCCACTTGGCACAAGACGCTCATAAGCAAGGGGTACGCCAACTGATTTTGCTGAGCATTCCTTCTCCCATCAAGTATTTACAAGACAAGTTGCCGAATAAAGCTAAGTTGGGGCTGTATTTTAATCCTTTTGGCAAGGTCGGGGCCTTAATTGATGATTGCATTGACGCTGGGATTGACTTTTTAGTTAGCCAGTACTGCATCGAGCATGGCGTAAATATACGGGACAAACAGCTTTTTCAAGCCTGTTGTGATTACGTCAGGGCGCACATTAATGAGCAAGTCTTGGAGATTGCGCAAAAAATTGAAAAAGGCCTGACCAAAGCTCATTACATTAAGAAAAAAATGAAGGGTAATGTGCCACTGGCTATGATCAATGCTTATGGCGACATAAAACTACACTTGGACAGTCTGGTCTTTACCGGCTTTGTCAGTGATATAGGCGTCAGCAGGTTGGACGATTGGCAACGCTACATTGAGGGGATAGTGCGCAGATTGGACAAGTTAGCCATCGATCCGGTAAAAGACCGGCTGCACCAATTAAATATTGAGAAAGTCCAACAGACCTATAATAAACGTTTGCATAAAATTTCAGCGGGCGTGGCAGTTCCTCCCGAACTCGCCGAGATTCGCTGGATGATCGAAGAACTTAGGGTCTCGTTTTTTGCCCAACAACTGGGTACCGCTATGCCGATCTCTACAAAACGAATTATTAATCAGCTGGAATAGTGACAAGTTAAACTAAAGTCCGTTGACTTTAGTTTCTCTGCACCCTATAAACGAAGTGTAGACAGTAAACTAGGATGAGGTTTTTGATGTTAGGCTACAACGACAAACGTAATTTTTTTCGAATGATGATCAATTCAGGTTGTGAAATAGTAGTGAATGACCACGAATCGAGCCGGACCTTAACTGCGATTTGTAAGGACATAAGTGCAACGGGTATGTCGTTTGAAGTGGAGGATGAATCCGTGGAAATTGGCACTATGGTGGACGTGTTTATCGAATCCACCAACAGCCAAATTCCGTCGCTATCAGCCAAAGCCAGGGTAGTGCGCTCCGAGTGTGGGGCGGATAAAAGTTGCACCATAGGAGTTGAAATAACGGAAATGAATTGAGCTTTTCATTTCCGTTAAATTAAAGGACCTTACAGACTAAGCCTTTTAAGTAGAATCCTTCTGGATAATTAGTGGCCACGGGATGATCCGGTGCCTGACTCAGGCGTTGAATTATCTGTACTTCCCGTCCCGCATCTAAGGCCGCATCTGCCACGACTTTTTGAAATAAATCGAAAGGCATCAGTCCCGAACAGCTAAAGGTGACTAAGATCCCCCCGGGTCGCATAATTTGCATGGCCAGCATATTAATGTCCTTATAACCGCGACACGCCCGGTTGAGTGACGCTTTTGAGTCTACGAACTTCGGCGGATCGAGAATTATTTGCGAAAACTGGCGAGCTTGGGTTTTATAATCACGCAATGCCTGAAATACATCTTGATTAACAAAGTCGCATTTGCTGGCATCTAGCCCATTGATATCAACATTGCGTTTTGCCGTCTCTAAGGCCAGGTCTGATACGTCAATGTTGGTTACACTGTTGGCACCCGCCGCTAATGCATAACTGCCAAAGGTTCCCGTGTAGCAAAAGCAATTCAAAACATCCCGTCCTTTGGCATATATAGCGGCGATGGCACGATTATCCCGTTGGTCCAGATAAAAACCTGTTTTGTGACCTTTTTTGACATTCACAATGATTTGAATGCCATTTTCTTCAATAATTATTTCATCGGGCACTTCACCAGCCAATACCTGGGTAATCTCCTCGAGACCTTCTTTTTTACGCACCGACACGTCACTGCGTTCGTAAATAGCGTAATCAGGAAACTGTTTTTGTAACGCCCAAACTATTTTATCCCGATGTTTTTCAGCGCCCGCTGACAGCAATTGACACACCAAGACCTGGGCATAAACATCTATGGTCACCCCGGGCAAGCCATCGGATTCTGCGGCGATCAAACGATAACCGGATAAGCCATGACGGGCGATCATTTCCTCTCTTGCTAAATACGCTCTGGCAATGCGCCGTTGAAAAAAGCCGTTATCTATACTTTCTTCTTTTTCGAACGTCCACACTCTTAGTTGGATTTGCGAGTGTGGAGACCAGGCTCCCCGGCCTAACCAGGCTTGTTCATGACTATATATATCGACTGTGTCACCTAAGTTCATTCTGCCTTTGGTTTCGGATATGGCGCTGGCAAAGATCCAGGGGTGGCGACGAAGTAAGGATTTTTCTCGTCCGGGGTGTAGTATGACGCTCGATGACATAATGTATGTGTTTTCCAAAATACTGAATAGGTAAGTAAAATGTCTGTTACTGGCTAGACTTCGGTGTTAACAATAACCTTAAACCCATTCATCCTTTATACAGGAGGAACGATGCATTTCATTGATTACCAGGAAGGTGGCGCGGCTGACAAACTTTTTGTCAATACTACAGCAAAACCCTCGTTAGAGCATGGCCAAGTACTGATAAAAGTCGAAGCGTTCGGGATCAACCGGGCGGACACATTGCAACGCCAGGGTAAATATCCGCCGCCCAAAGGCGAAAGCGCCGTTCTCGGCTTAGAGGTGGCTGGCAAAGTGGTGGCTATTGGGCCTCAAGGCGATAACCATAGCAATCCAACATTATGCCGTTGGCAACTTGACGATAAGGTATTTGGTTTAGTCGCCGGTGGCGGCTATGCCCAATACGTAGCTGTCAATGCTGAACATTTGATGCCGGTGCCGAAAAATATGCCAATGATTGAAGCTGCGGGTATCGCAGAGGTGTTTTTAACGGCTTACCAGAGCCTATTTAAAGTAGGAATGTTGAAACCCAGGCAGAGGGTCCTGATCCACGCTGGCGCAAGTGGCGTAGGCTTAGCCGCAATCCAATTGGCCAAGGCGGCTGATTGTTTTGTGGCAGTAACAGCCTCGAGCCAAGTTAAATTGAATAAATGTCAACAGCTCGGCGCGGATATGCTGATTAACTATAAGCAACAAGACTTCGCGGCGGCTATTGAAAAACAAAATGGTGGCTTTGATGTGATCATCGATTTTGTGGCGGGGGATTACCTAAATCGTAACTTGAAGGTGCTAAATATCGATGGGCATATAGTATATCTGGCTATGCTCGCTGGGCGCTTTGCGGATAAACTGGATATGGGGTTGCTGTTGGGGAAAAGGGCAACCATTAGCGGTTCCACTTTACGAAATAGATCAAATGAATACAAACTTGCATTGATTAAGGAATTTTCTGAACGTTTTTACAGTGGGTTTGAACTAGCCGAGATTGTTCCCATTATAGATACCGTCTACCAGGCTGAGCATATCGCCGCTGCCCATAAACGTCTTGAGAGCAATGATAGTATGGGGAAACTAATTGGACACTGGTAACATAATGCCTGAACACTGTTGCCGTCAGCCCACAAACCACATATTAGTTCAGATATCCCCCAAGGGGGATATCTGAACATACAGTGTTATCTCGAAAAGCTATCTGACTTTTACGGCGGAAAACTCGGGTTTTGACAGAAAGCCATCCTGATTGGCATCAAGATCTGCAAAGATCGCCGTTAAGGTAGTGTCAACGCTCGCCTCTTCTAAGCTAATCAACTTGTCTTGATTAACGTCTAGTGTGGTGAACATGTCTGTTGTGGCCAAAACACTGCCTGTCACCATGACTAATACTGCGGAGATAACTAATTTTTTCATGCCTAAATCCTTGGTTTTATTTTATTACTTAAGTCGATTCGTGAGACGCTAATATTATTGAACCGCTTAAATTAATAATCGAGTTCACTGGCAGTCAGATATCCATCCTTATTTACATCTAGTTCAGTAAATGATGATGAGATAGATGAATCGGCTGATGCTTCTTCAACACTGATGCGACCATCGTTGTCAGTATCAAGCTTTGCCATCAAATCTTCATCAGCCATTACGGCAGTTGAAGCCAAAAACAGTGTAGTGAGAGCAATAAGTTTTTTCATTTGTTTCATTCCTAATTTCTGTGGCAGCAAAGTTAACTTGCCGATACTTAAATGAGTTCTGAAATCTTTCTGAACGCATTTATCCGTTTCACTATTTTACCTTAACGGTAAAAAGTAGCCTTTTTGCCTGCCTTGCCATACTACTTAATTGGTATTTAGGCTAGCTATTATCGATAGTTACATTAACTGTGCCATGTATATAATATCCCATTAAAACATAGACTTACCCAGCACCCTATGGTTACGCGTAACTAAATCATCGGCACTTGTTAATAAAATGTAGGTTTTGAGTTACGCTTTACCTTTAATTAAATTATTTTCCATATAAATCAATCTGTTGAAGTGATGCAAATCGGGGACGAAAGAGGTTTTTGGGGTGACAAAATTGTCCAACGTCCATGTCGCGGGATGGTAGGCTGACTATTACTGGCGAATATTGCTCAGCCACATCGTTTGGTAAGGATAAATATCAATAGTTAAATCATCGGCATAAATTTCTTTTTGGGCAAGCAAATCCAGCCATTTTTCCGAGCCAACTAAATTAATATCGGTTAACCTGATATTCTGCAGTTGATCACTAACGTTACTAATACAGAATATACTCTGGCGTCTATCAATACTTTGTCGCCAGAAACCAAAGATCTGGTCACCCAGTTGCAAAGTGAATTGGGTGGCGCTGGGGTGAAAGGCTTTTTGTTGTTTACGTATTTGAATTATCTCACTGAGTTTTTCCAGTGCTTTAAAATGTTGAGAATAGGGAGTGGCCAATTGCTCTTCTAACAAGGCATAATTCCATTTATGGCGATTAATGGCGCGGTTTTGGCTGGTATTTTTGACCCGTTCATAGTCATTACCCGTGCCCAATAAACTGTGTATATAGATGCCAGGGATCCCTTCAAGTCCCAACATGATGGCGTGGGCACAAATAAAGCGCTGAAGGCCCCATTTGTCCGGACCTTTAACCGTGCCTTGCAAAGCATCAATCAGCGCTATATTAATTTCATAGGCTTTTTGCTGACCTTTATCCGATGCTCGCCACGACACCCGTCCACCGAAGTTTTGCATGGTATTAACCAGTACAGTGAGTTCGTCGTCGTCTAGCAATCCTTCGGCCGGACGTAAACCTATGCCATCATGGGACGCGATAAAGTTAAAATAGGTAGTGCCATTTTGCGCAGGGGGCATACTCATTAACCAGGATTTCAAATAACGGCAGTTGCCCGTAATTAAACTGTTAACCAACAGGGGAGGCAGGGAAAAATTATAAATCGCATGGGCTTCGTTGGCGTTTCCCAGATACGCCAGATTTTCGCGGTTGGGAATATTGGTTTCGGTGATGATGATAACATCGGCCTGGGCATGTTCAATCAGAGTGCGCAATAATCGCACAACCTCGTGGGTTTGTTCCAAATTAATACAACTGGTACCGATTTTCTTCCATAAAAAAGCTACTGCATCTAAACGAAATAGTCTTATACCGCTGTCCAAATACTGACGGATAATAGACACAAAGGTATCGAGAACGTCCGGATTTCTAAAGTCAAAGTCCACTTGATCATGGCTGAATGTGCACCATACATGTTGGATCCCTTTGGCGGTTTCGGTCTCCCGTAACAATTCGGATGTGCGTGGGCGCACCACTTGTGATAAATCATCGTCTAGGCTGGCAGTAAAGAAAAAGTCGCTTCCTGGACCTTCGCCTTTTACAAAGTTGGCAAACCAGGCGCTACGCGCAGAACAATGGTTAATGACCAGGTCCGACATCACCCGAAAATCACTAGCAATACGGCCGATATCCTGCCAATCGCCCAGGGCCTCATTTACGCTGGAATAATCGATTACAGAAAATCCATCATCTGAGCTATAGGGAAAAAAGGGTAAAATATGCACACTATTGATGGTCGATTTACAATGTTTGGTTAAAAAGCAATGCAGGGTTTGCAGCGGTTTTACACCTTCCTCTTCGATGGAATCACCATAGGTTATCAGCACCATATCTTCCTCAGTCCAGTTATTCTGGTGAGGTAAAGGAGGCTGCAGAAGTTGATCATCCAACAAACCCATGGTGGCGAGTAGCCTCTTGCTGATTTGCTGATAACTTTGGGATAATTCAACGTCCTTGTATATCACACTGAGGTGATGCTCAACCCGCTCGGTCAGTTGTTCATATACGCTTAACATATTCCCACCATTGCAATAATTTATAAGGCTTTTTTTACCCATTTAGATCTTGTTTTCGTTGTAATCTTCTTCCACGGCCGTTTTTAGTCTGTCCAGTACATTGGGCATGGCACTGACAACCCGATTCCAGCTCGGTACAAAGGGCGTTTCCATAGGGTTATCCAGAAAACTTTCCCCTGCTTTCATAATATTGTGTGCAAACAACTCAACCGCCTTTTCTTCGCTGTGTATATCCAGTTCTAAGCCATTCATGACGGCGTCGTTGTGATAAGTTTCGACAAAATCCAGGGCGATACGAAAATAAGTGGCCTTTATGGAACGGAATCGTTCCGTATTAAAAGTTTCCCCCTGGGTTGCCAGCTTTCTAAAAAGCGCTTTGGTAATATCTATGGACATTTTGGACAGACCCCCCTGATCATTATCAGCAGATAAGTCTTGATGTTTATGATCATAGGTTTTAGCGATGTCCGCTTGACATAGACGATTGTTGGAATAATTGCGATGCATTTCCGATAACACGCCTATCTCTAAGCCCCAATCGCTGGGAATGCGAATATCGTTTAATACGTCACGTCTGAACGAAAATTCTCCCGCTAAGGGGTAGCGAAAGCTGTCCATAAATTCGAGATAAGGAGTATTACCTATTACCCGTTTCAATGCCCTGAGCATAGGTGTGACCAGTAAACGTGAAACCCGGCCGTTTATTTTACCATCTGCAACCCTGGCATAATAACCTTTACAAAATTCGTAATTAAATTGTGGGTTAGCTACAGGGTAAATCAGGCGGGCCAGTAAACTACGATCGTAGGTGAGGATATCACAATCGTGTAAAGCGACCGACTCGGCTTTACCTGTGGCTAAAATGTAGCCCATGCAATACCAGACATTTCGCCCTTTCCCTAGCTCTTTAGGAGCCAGTCCCATCCCCGCCAATTCGGCGTCCAGAGCCTTCAGCCGCGGGCCATCGTTCCATAATATTCGATGTTCTTGGGGTAACTTGCCGAAAAAAGATAAGGCATGTTTATATTGTTCCTTGTCCGCTCTATCCAAACCTATGACGATCTGTGACAGGTAAGGAACCTTGGTGATTTCATCTATGATGTGGGGCAGGGCGGTGCCTTCGAGTTCCGAAAACAATGACGGTAAAATTAGCGCCATGGGTCTTCTTTTAGAAAATTGTACCAACTCCCGTTCCAAATCCTCGATTGAACGATCAGATAAGTTATGTAAGGTGGTTACTATACCGTTTTGATAAAAGTCAGCCATGGGAATTCCTATAAGTGGTTAGCGAGTATTTGGGTCATACATTCATTCCAACCAGCAGGCCCAGTTTGCGTGCTGGTATAAAGGTTATGTTTAGGATTAACTTGAGGTAATGGGTTGCTGGGAGATAAAATGCGCACCGCAATATCGGCTGCCTCCAGCATGGCAATATCATTATTGCTGTCACCCAGGGCAATGGATAAACAGACACTGTCTGGATGTTGAGAACTAAATTCATCTACCAGCCAGTTTAAAGCTGTTCCTTTATCACAGTTACCACAGACGTGAATAAAACGCCCCCCCTGAAGAGGACTGGCTCCGAGCTGGGTTAATACCTGAATGAAATGCTTGCGGGTACTTTCGTTCCCCAACCAAAGCACAGGTTCTCCATACTGGCGTTGTGCTGCACGCTGGGCAGAAGGGCCGTCCAATCCCGTAGCCAGGCAAATCTGCTCGATAGTCATTTTTGAAAACTGTTGGAATAAACCGGCGAACTCTACCTGCGCTTGTTGGAGTATGGCGAGCCAGTGCTGCTTGGGATAGGTACATTCCTTAAGCCAAAAATTTGCCACAGTTTTTGTGCCACTGGGTTGGTTGGGTAGGAAGCCGTGGGGAATAAAAATAGCTGCACCATTTTCTGTAATAAACGGGCCGGACAAAGCCATTTCGTCCCGTAATACTGCCAACTCCGCAAAGGTTTTACTGGTCGTAGGGATCACAGGTATGTCTAGACGTTTGAGCTTATCGAGCATAGGTATAGCTGGCTTGTGGCTGTAAGTATGGTGGTCCAAAAGCGTGCCATCCATATCGGTAAAGACTAATACTTGTTTAGCCATGGTGACTCCGGGAATGGGCTTCGACGATCCGTCGGTTATGGTCGAGTTCGAAAACCAGATCACATTTGTCTGGCAGGGTATCCAAACCGTGTTGTGTCAGGCGTTGATAAAATTGGATAAAACGAGCGATTTGTCGGGGGTTCATCAAACCTGGGGCATCTTGGTCGGTGGTGGCGGCAATCAATTTTTGCTCCTGTTCAAGGCGCCAAGTATAAACATCTTGAAAAGAAGGGGCCTTCAACATGATCCAAAAATCCATCAAGGCATACATAGGTTGATAGTGTTTAGCTAACTGGCGATTGGCGAAACTGCGCCAGACTGCCGTTTCATCTTCGCAGCGTTCTAATTCGTTTATTGGCACCACCAGGCTTGCATTGGTTTGGGCTTCTACCCCGAAACACCAACCTTCAAAGATCACTATGTCTACGGGTGTCTGGGTAGTTGGCCATAACTTTTCCGATTTAGGATTGTCATTGGCTTTGTCAAATTTCGGTAAGGCTAGCTCCCCGCGTGTCTTGCCGAGTTTGTTCAATAACTGTTTGGCCATTTCAATGTTATGGGTGCCCGGGACGCCTCGGGTTTCAAACAGAGGATGCACTTTAATCGACAGAGCCATACGTTGAGATTGATCCAGGTAAAAGTCATCCAGAGACATAACAATGACATTGAGCTTATATTTATGCTGTAAATAGCTTTGTAGGAAATCCGCTAAAGTCGATTTCCCCGACCCCTGGCTACCATTGAGGCCAACATAAAACGTGCTTTTTGCACCATTATGGTGCTGCTTGAGTTGGTCGGCTAAAGGTATGTACCATTTTCTTGCCGTATGTAGAAATTCCTTGCCTAGCTTATGTTTGGTAGTAAATTCAGTCAGCATAAGACCTGTTAGACTCCTGTGTATGCACCAAAAATGTCTATCCTGTGCGGCCCAATTTGTTAAGCCCCTTGAAAATACTTCAACATGCGTGCCAAATATTATAGTCAGTAAAGTTCAGACTCGAACATCACAGTTTTTCAAGCCTCCCAGCGCAACAATCTTTCCATGGAAAACAACAATTAATTAAACCTCAGATGCCTCAGTAGAATAGAACCGCTTTACAAACTATGCTATTAATACCCTTTGGATTAACTCCGAGCCTTCAAACCTAACTCTGACTGACAGGGTTTGCTGGCCGCGATATTGGTTATCGCCAGGGTTGCAAGAGAAATCGCGCAGCCTCCCGTAAGTACCGCACTACTAATGTGTGGCCACTTCATTTTGGAAAGGTGTTATTAAAATGTTAGAAGATAAATTTGGACGCCGCTTCCATTATTTGCGGCTGTCAGTGACAGATGTATGTAACTTTAGCTGCGAATATTGCCTGCCCAACGGTTACCAATGTGATACAGAGCGTGACTTTCTGACACTTGACGAAATTCGCAAAATCGCTCGGGCGTTTGCAAATCTGGGTACCAGCAAAATTCGTATCACAGGCGGAGAACCGTCGTTACGTAAAGATTTACCGCAAATTATTCAGGCTTGTGCCAGTACACCTGGAATAGAGCAGGTAGCTATTACATCTAACGGTTATAAACTTCCCGAGCATATTGTCAGTTGGGTCGATGCGGGGTTAACCTCGTTAAATGTCAGCATTGATAGCCTAGATCCCCGCATGTTTGCCGCTATTACCGGACATGATAAGTTACGAACTATTATGCAAGGCATTGAATTGGCACTTGAGCTAGGCGTCAAGGTAAAGGTCAATGCCGTATTGATGCGCCATTTTAACCAAGGTGAACTAAATAGTTTCCTTGAATGGGTAAAACAGACACCTGTCACCTTACGTTTTATTGAGCTGATGCAGACAGGGGATAACAAGCTGTTTTTTGACCAGAACCATACCTCAGGTCTGCCGATAAAAGAGCGCCTGCTCGGCAACGGTTGGCAACAAACTGTACGAGATAAAGCCGCAGGCCCAGCACAAGAATTTACCCATAATGAATATAAAGGGCGAATTGGTCTGATCATGCCCTATAGCAAAGATTTTTGCGCCAGTTGCAATCGTTTACGCATATCAGCCCTGGGGAACTTGCACTTGTGCCTGTTTAGTGATCATGGACTGAATATCAGGCAGTATTTACTAGATGACTCTGTGCAACGTCTGCAAGATGAACTTGTTAGTTTACTGGGGGACAAAAAATCCACCCATTTTCTGCATGATGGTTATACAGGTGCAACCAAACATTTGGCGATGATTGGCGGCTAATGCAAGATCACGGCGAATATAGGATAGTGGTGTGTTAGTTGGTGTTGTCTTAGCCGGGGGCTTGTCGAGCCGAATGGGGACCGACAAGGCGACCTTGCGACACCCTGGCTCTGGGCTTACGCTGCAGCAACATGCGGCACGTAGTTTGGTGCATGCGGGAGCAGCCGTTACTATTACTAGCAGTAACCAACTGCCCGGCATGTTGGCCGATGAATATCCTTACTTCGGGCCCTTATCTGGGATCCACTCTGCCTTTACTTATTGTACTCAATCCTATCCATCTACTTCGGGTTTGTTATTTTTACCCGTGGACATGCCCAACATCACTTCGGCAATGCTGCTCTGGCTTTACAAACGGGGTAAATCACAGGGTAAGGCTTGTTTTTATGGTAGACAGTTTTTACCTTTATATCTGCCATTTTCAGTAGCCTACTTTGAATACCTGCAACACACCCTGTCCAAACGGGGAAATACTTCCCTAAACGCTATGTTAAGTGGCCCGTTAGGCGCAGTGCAGCTTGAGATCCCCACTAGTAGTAAAAACGCTGATGTCTTTATCAATATTAATCAGCCAAACCAGTGGGCGGCTTTTCAACATACCCAACTTAAGTCTATATATTAATCAGTAGGCAGGATAATCGTGACAGAGCACTCAACTATGACTCAACAAACATTAAAAGTGGCAATATTAACCGTATCAGATACACGTAATGAAGAAACCGACACCTCAGGTGCTTTTTTAGTTGACGCCGCAACGCAAGCCGGACACCTAGTTATTGACAAGTGCATAGTCAAGGACGATAAGTACCAGCTAAGAGCCATAGTATCCAAATGGATAGCTTCCACTGAGGTGCAAGTGGTATTGGTAACAGGTGGCACCGGTTTTACTTCACGTGACACCACGCCTGAGGCGTTATCGGTACTGTTTGACAAACAGATAGAAGGTTTTGGCGAGTTATTCAGGTATATTTCATACACGGAAATAGGTACGTCCACAGTGCAGTCTCGTGCGTTAGCCGGAATGGCCAATGGCACAGCTGTGTTTTGCATGCCCGGTTCCACCGGTGCTTGCAAGACAGCCTGGAACGGCATACTCCAGCAACAATTAGATAGTACACACAAACCGTGTAATTTTATTGTGCACTTGAAGTCTTCTGACTCAAGCCCATGCAATTCGCGGGGGTAACTAAATGAGCCAAACAAACACCCTGTCGCATATTGACCGCCACGGACAGGCCAATATGGTTGATGTCACCGAAAAAAACGTCACTCAACGAACGGCCTTTGCCGAAGGCTATGTTCATATGACTCAAGAAACATTTACGCTGATAACCAAAGGTGAACATGCTAAAGGTGATGTATTTGCCGTGGCGAGAATTGCC
Source organism: Paraglaciecola sp. IT1134 (assembly GCF_058068185.1). Lineage (NCBI taxonomy): Bacteria > Pseudomonadati > Pseudomonadota > Gammaproteobacteria > Alteromonadales > Alteromonadaceae > Paraglaciecola > Paraglaciecola sp. IT1134. Next base: position 2,675,171 of record NZ_CM176486.1, read on the forward strand.
GGGATCCAGGCGGCTAAAAAATGCAGCGATTTGATCCCTCTGTGCCATCCCCTAATGCTGAGCAAGGTACAAGTGGACTTTGAGCCTGTTACCAAAAATCATAGTATTCGCGTGCTGGCTATGTGCAAACTTGCTGGGCAAACCGGCGTCGAGATGGAGGCGCTGACTGCAGTTTCTGTAGCAGCCTTGACCCTATTTGATATGTGCAAAGCTGTTGATCCGGCGATGTGTATTGAGGGAATAAAAGTATTGGAAAAACACGGTGGCAAAACCGGAAGCTGGTACCGAGGCCATCCACCCACAATAGACTAAATAGAGTGAGTTTAAGATGAAAGTACTTTTTTTCGGGCAGTTAAGAGAAATACTGCAAACCGATAGTATGGAAATTGATACTGCGTTAACTAAAGTGCATGAATTACGCAGGGAACTGCAACTAAAGGGTTTGCTCTGGCACAACTCCCTGGACGCTAAGCTCACTTTGGTTGCCGTTAATCAGACGATGGCCCACGATGATACACAACTGGAAAAAGACGATGAAGTCGCATTTTTCCCACCTGTGACAGGAGGCTAGCACTGTGGAAAATGTCATAGTGGTGCAAACCCAGGATTTCGATATGCAAACCTTGTATCAACAGTTACGTCAAACAAATACCACTGACGGTGCTATCGTAATTTTTACTGGTTTGGTCAGAGACTTTCATCACAACCTCCAGGTGTCCGGTCTTTACTTGGAACATTATCCGGCGATGGCACAAAAAGCATTGCAACAGATTGTCAGTGATGCGCGGCTAAGATGGGAATTAGGTCGGGTAAGCGTCCTTCATCGGGTAGGGCAGTTAGCCCCCGGTGAACAAATTGTGTTTGTAGGCGTGACCTCAACTCATAGACAAAATGCGTTTGCGGCCTGCGAGTTTATAATGGATTATTTAAAGACTAGGGCGCCGTTTTGGAAAAAGGAAATGACTAACGAAGGGCAACACTGGGTTAGCGCAAAGCAACAAGACAAGGCGGCAACGGATAGATGGGATCGATAAAATGGAGTTGCATACTGCTATTAGCGTTCGTTTTGACCTCTAATGCTGAACAAAAGGTTAGTGTGGCTGTTGCGGCTAACTTTAAACCTACAATAGAGCACCTTATCGACCAATACGAGGTGCTTAACCCACAAGTGCATATTGCCGTTTCCAGCGCTTCGACCGGGGTGCTTTTTGCTCAAATCCAAAGAGGGGCACCCTTTGATATATTTTTGTCTGCCGACAGTGCCAGACCTAAATTACTGGAACAAGAGGGCTTGATCCTAAAGGGGAGTCGGCAAAATTATGCCTTCGGACAGCTGGTTTTATGGGCCCCGGACGAGCATCAAACTGACAAAAACAGTTTGCACAGCCTTAAGGGAAAATTGGCCATTGCCAATCCGAAGTTGGCTCCATTTGGCCAGGCCGCCAAAGTTGCATTACAAAGATTAGGGTATTGGCAAAACGTTGGACCGCACTTGGTGATGGCCAATAATGTGCAACAGGTTAACCAACTGATATTCAGCGGGGCCGCACAAATGGGTTTTGTGGCATTAAGTCAAGTATTGGAGCTCCCCAAACCTCAATATTGGCTATTGCCGAGCAATTATTATCCACCTATCACTCAGCAAATGGTTATTTTAAACCGAAGAAAAACGGGTTCGGCAAAACATATCCAAGCAGTACATGGTTTTTTTGACTTTATTTTAAGTACACAAGGGCAGGGGATCGTTCACACAAATGGGTACCAGAGCGCGGCAAAACAAGAGAACCGTAGAGTAAGACCGGATGTTCGATAACCCGATTTGGCAAGCCGTTTGGTTGACCACAAAGCTGGCGACATTTTCTACGTTATTACTGTTCGTGTTGGGCTTACCGTTGGCTTGGTGGTTGAGCCAAACCCGCTCATATCTAAAACCCGTGGTGGACGCGGTGATCACGCTACCACTTATCCTCCCCCCCACTGTACTTGGCTTCTATTTGTTGGTGATGTTCTCCCCTAAACACGCTTTTGGCGGTCTGTGGTTGGATATATTTGACTCACCTTTGGTATTTTCATTTTACGGTCTGCTGATAGGATCGGCGGTGTACAGCATGCCTTTTGTGGTACAGCCTATACGTGATGCCTTTCGTAAAATTGATAAGGATTTACTGGACGTTAGTCGCACTATGGGCGCAAGCAAGGGACAAATTTTTCGCTTTGTTATATTCCCCCTCAGTAAACAAGGTATTACCACGGGTTGTATCCTGGGATTTGCCCATACGATAGGTGAATTTGGCGTAGTACTGTTAATCGGTGGCAATATTCCCGGTGAAACCCGGGTACTGTCGATTGCTTTATATGACTTGATCGAAACCATGCAAATGGATCAGGCCAATCAGTTGGCGGCAGGTTTACTTGGATTTTCGTTTACGGTGCTGTTACTGGTGAGTTATCTGCAAAGGCGTGAGTAGAAAACTTGTTAGCAGATAATTTGCAGTTTTTGCCTTGATGTAACTGGATTTGGCGATAAATGTATCAAAAATTTCTAGGCCTGAGCACAAGCAATACGCCCAGAAAAAACGTCTAGATGCGTGTTATGCATTAGCTTTTTATTAGGCTAAAACTGATATCTCCACCATTTCACTGGTTGGATGATTTAACACACTTTAGGACGAAGGGAGGCGATTCCTAAATATTAGTGACTCAATCTAGCCAGCAATATTTAGGCTATTCAACTTGCCATAAATAGGATCTTAATCGTCGTTGCAGTCTTCTTTACATTCCCCATAGAGATAGAGACTGTGGTGGGTTAATGTCATATTATGCCGCTGGGCCACTTCTTCCTGGCGTCTTTCAATTACATCATCTTCAAATTCGATAACTTTGCCACAATTTAAACAAACTAGATGATCATGGTGTTTTTTATGGCTAATTTCAAATACAGACTTACCTCCTTCGAAATGATGGCGATTTAATATACCAGCATCATCAAATTGGTTAAGTACTCGGTAAACTGTGGCTAAACCGATTTCCTCACCGTGTTCGATGAGTAGTTTATAGACATCTTCAGCACTAATGTGCTGATTCGCGGGGGCTTGCAGAATTTCAAGAATTTTTAAACGCGGAAGCGTTATCTTCAAACCTGCTTTTTTGAGTTCTTTATTTTGTTCCATCGACCTGACTTAGCAATGATTCGAACCCCATTATAATGGACTGAGCCGAATATGAAAGGTGTAAGGCGGTGTTTAAAATAATGAATGGGTGAATTCAGACAAATTTATATATTGCCACCATGCGCACAAATAATTTCATCGGAAAATACTGTAATAGAGGGATTAAAGAGATTTTAGTAACATTTAACAACGCTTGCTATTTCCTGGTGGAAAATGGCGATAACACGGTCCCGGCAAGGCTTTTTAGCCGAGGATAAAGGAGTTTAAGATATCAGGTTAAAATAAACAGAAAATAAAACAGGGAACATCTGCTCCCTGTTTACGTACTGATATTACAACAATTCGGCCAAACACATTTCTTCGTAAATTTGTTTACACCAACCTTTGACCCGACTATCAGTCAATTCCGGTTGACGGTCCTCGTCTATGCCTAAACCAACAAAATTATTCTCGTCAGCCATACCTTTTGAGGCTTCAAAATCATATCCCTGGGTTGGCCACTGACCAATTAGGATCGCGCCTTTGGCTTCTACTATGTCTCGCACCATGCCCATGGCATCGAGAAAATATTCTGCGTAATCTTCCTGATCACCGCAGCCGAAAATGGCAACTAACTTATCTGCAAAATCTATTTCTTCCAACTCCGGGAAAAAATCGTCCCAATCACATTGAGCTTCACCATAATACCAGGTTGGAATACCAAATATGAGTAAATCAAACTCGGCAATATCTTCCTTACTGCTCTTTGCAATATCACGCACATCGATCAGACTCTTGCCCAGTTCTTTCTGGATCATCTTTGCAATATGCTCAGTATTACCTGTGTCACTGCCGAAAAATAGGCCTACGCTCGCCATCGTAAGGGGTACCTCAAAAATCTAAAATTAATTACTACTGGCTAAGTGCCAGCGCCATTAGTTTGCCAAAATAATTGCACCACACCTTTAAATATAAAACCGGCGGCACCTAGAAATAAGACTAAATAAACAACGACTCTACCAATCACAGGAACGTCGTTTTTCTTCAAAATGTCATGTACAGCAAACCCCATGAGTAAAAATAAACCGACTAAGGCAAGATTTAATACAATAGCTTCAATCTGTTCATAATATTTACTTAACATGCATACTCTATAATTCAACTTACGGCGCTACTTTAACATATTGCCTTTTGCTTGAAAAAAACTAATTCAACAAAAATGTGCTGATGTGCCGGGCGCACACTTTTGGTTGTTCGGCATGTAACCAGTGGCCCGCATTACTAATTGTTTTTAAGCGACTATCAGGAAATAAAGTCAGCACCAGATTGCTATACTCACTGGCTAAATAATCCGACAGTTCTCCCTTAAGGAAAAGTACGGGTTTAGGGTAGGGAACGTCGCAGTGAATGGCTTGGGATAAGAGTGAATAATCCCTATTCAACAAGTTTAAATTAAAACGCCATTGCCACTTATGATCTTGTTGGAACAAACTTTTGAGTAGAAACTGACGCACTGACGCTTCCTCGAGATAGGTACTCATTACCTGATCAGCCTCTTTTCGCCCCTGTAACAGACTCAAATCCACTGCTTTTAATCCGGCTAATACCTTTGTGTGACGAGCTTTATAAGCGACCGGCGCAATATCCAAAATGACCAGCTTAGTCACTAACGTTGGATTGCTTAACGCCAGTTGCATGGCTACCTTTCCACCCAAAGAGTGACCAACCAAGGCAACCTCGGGTAGACCAAGGTCGGTTATCAGCCCCTTAATTGCTTCTGCATAGCCGTTAAAACTGAATTTATCGGTAAAACTAGATTTGCCGTGATCCGGTAGGTCTATGGATAAAACCTGAAATTCACTTTGCAGCTCTCGCCTTAACATTGCCAGGTTATCCAAACTACCAAACAGACCATGAATTAATATAATCCATGATGCGGTTGATTTATCCGAATCTATACGATAGTTAATATTAGAAGTAATTATGTAAGACCTTTAGAGGATATAAATAATTAGCTATTTACAACTAATTAACCAAGCTAATTTCAAAATGGTCGCGTTGAGTTACTCATTTGATCGTTTGTGACTATATTAAGTATTGATCCAGTGATTTACCTGATTCAAGCGCCGCAGCGTATACTTTAGGCATTCTGCCAATTCCTGTCCAGGTATGTTCATTGCCTTCGCTATCACTCAGCTTATATTTGATGGGCCGTTTTTGCCCAGTGCGAGCTGATTTTTTGGCAGGCTCTACTTGGCGTAAATCATCAAGCCCTAAACCGGCATCTTCGAGTTGGGCGAGAATACTATTTAATTTTTCTTGTTTAGCTTTTTGCTCAACAAGTTGTTCCTTTTCTTTTTCTTTGCGGTTTTCAATTATATTGTTTAGCTTGTCCGCCACTGTTACAAGTTCTTGAACAGATAATTCCTTTACTGCTCCTTGTAACCGACGTCCGTGTGTTAATATATTAATAAAATCGTTCATAAATCACCTTTTTGATATGTATACATTAGATAGGTAGCAACATATATTTTTAGCTCATATTTGGCAATGAATTTATATTTATTTAATCAATTATTTGTAACTTTTAGCTATTTTATTCATTCAAAGCATAGAAAGCGAAATTATTTTCGCTTTCTATGCTTGTTACATGTGAACTACATATTTGGATAATTAGGACCGCCGCCACCTTCGGGAACGACCCATTTTATATTTTGAGTCGGATCTTTGATATCGCAGGTTTTACAATGCACACAATTTTGTGCATTAATTTGCAGTGCTTTTTCACCTTGCGGGGAATCAACAATCTCGTATACCCCTGCAGGACAATAACGCTGTGCAGGTTCGTCGTACAAAGCCAAATTTACGATAATGGGAACCCTGTCATCCAGCAGTTTCAGGTGACAAGGTTGATCTTCTTCATGATTGGTATTGGAAATAAATACCGAAGACAACTTGTCAAAACTAAGAATACCATCCGGTTTCGGATAATTTAATTTCTGACAGTCCTTCGCGGATTGGATTTGCTCGTGATCTTTATTTTCATCTTTTAAGTCGAACCCCAAATTTCCCTTAAACCAATTTTGCTCCAGGGTATTAAAAGCACCACCAAAAAAAGTACCGAATTTATGTAACGCTGCACCGAAATTTCTGGATCTAAACAACTCGTCATATAACCAGGAGTCTTTAAAGCTAACGCTATAATCCTCTAAATCCTGACCACCTTTGGCGTCGTTTGCCGTGAGTGTTTTAAATAGCGACTCTGCGGCTAACATGCCGGATTTCATGGCGGTGTGATTACCTTTTATTTTCGCAAAGTTTAATGTACCCGCATCACAACCTACCAATAACCCGCCGGGAAAGGTCATTTTAGGTAACGAATTAAACCCGCCTTTAGCGATCGCCCTGGCACCGTAGGAGACACGTTTACCGCCTTGCAGATACTGTTTGAAAACCGGATGATGTTTCATTCGCTGGAAGTCATCGAAGGGACTCAAGTGCGGATTGGCATAATTGAGATCGACTATCAAACCGACTAAAACCTGATTGTCCTGGGCATGGTAAAGGTATGACCCGCCCGTTACATCCGTAAGCGGCCATCCTGCGGTGTGTACAACCAACCCTTCTTGGTGTTTGGCCGGTTCAATTTCCCAAATTTCTTTAAAACCTATGGCGTAGTGTTGCGGAGCTTTACCCGCATTGAGGGAAAAGTTATCTATCAATTCTTTGCCTAGATGTCCCCGGCAACCTTCAGCAAATACGGTATATTTGGCTTTAAGTTCCATACCTGGCATGTAAGAATCTTTGTGTTGGCCCGTTGCACTGACCCCCATATCACCGGTGATAACCCCCCCAACACTGCCATCTTGGTTGTAAATCACGTGTGATGCTGCAAAGCCGGGAAATATTTCAACACCCAGTTGCTCTGCCTGCTCTGCCAACCAGCGGCAAACATTGCCCATGCTGACGATATAATTGCCGGTATTGTGCATGGTTTTTGGGGTCATTATGGCTGGTAACTTTTGGGCTTTTTGCTCATCACGCAACAGATAAATGTGGTCTTCGGTAACTTTGGTTGTAATGGGCGCGCCTCGCTCCTGCCAATCGGGAAACAACTCATCGAGTGCGCGGGTCTCGAATACCGCTCCAGATAAAATATGCGCCCCTACTTCTGAACCTTTCTCTACCACACACACCATTAACTCTTGTTGTGCATCTTGGGCCAACTGCATTAATCGACAAGCAGTAGAGAGTCCAGCTGGACCAGCACCGACAATGACAACATCAAATTCCATCGATTCTCGTTCCACCAGTTTCTCCTTTATTATAAATATCTATTAGTTAAAAAAATATATTTCTGCCGCTTTATCGTCCGTTTTGCCGCGTTGCGGCATAAATAATCATCATTGCTACTGATAATCTAAACACTCGTCCCCGAGCAAATATAAAGCTTAAAGGCCTCAATCCCGCTGCCTCAGCGCTTTTCTAGCGCCTTGCTGTATAGTCTAAGTCATAGGGCGTAAGCTGTACTCATCCCGTAATTATTAGTTGGCTATGTTGTGCTTATTCGTTGACGTTTGACAATAAGGCGTGTTTTAGCCCATTGAGCGAGAGTAGTGTTGGTTGACGCTTACGTCAACAAAAAGTAAATTAGCCACCACCTACGTAAATGTGATGTAAATTGCATTGTTTTGTTGCTTAAACGCCTGTCGAAAGAGGTGAAAATGAAAATATTAGTGCCGGTAAAACGCGCCATAGATTATAACGTTAAAGTTCGCGTTAAGGCCGATCATAGCGCAGTGGATTTAACCAATGCCAAGATGTCGATCAATCCTTTTTGTGAAATAGCGGTTGAAGAAGCTGTTCGTCTCAAAGAAAAAGGGGTGGCCACAGAGGTGCTGGTTGTCTCTATTGGTGAGAAGGCCTGCCAGGAGCAGATCCGCACGGCATTGGCATTGGGTGCCGACCGTGGTTTACATATAGAAACTGCTGACAAATTAGATTCGTTGCAGATCGCTAAATTATTACAAAAAGTAGTTGAACAGGAATCACCAGATTTGGTTATTCTGGGTAAACAGTCTATTGATTCTGACAACAACCAAACCGGCCAAATGTTAGCAGCCCTAACCGGTATGCCTCAGGGAACCTTTGCCTCCGAGGTTGTGGTGGAAGCCGGTAAAGTCAAAGTGACCCGAGAAATCGACGGGGGTCTGCAAACCTTAGAATTAACCTTGCCAGCTGTAGTGACCACGGATCTTCGTTTAAATGAGCCGCGTTATGCTTCGCTGCCAAACATCATGAAAGCGAAACGTAAACCCTTAGAGGTAAAAGCCGCCAGCGAGTTTGGGGTTAACTTGACGTCGAACGTAAAGGTACTGAAAGTTGAACCGCCAGCTCAGCGCAAAGGTGGTGTTAAAGTGGCTGACGTAGCGGAATTGGTGGATAAACTTAGAAATGAGGCAAAGGTGATCTAATGGCAATTTTAATGTATGCAGAACATGACAATGAGCACCTTAAATCTGAAACCCATAAGCTAGTTCACGCAGCGGCTAACATGGGCGATGAGTTGCACCTTTTGGTAGCGGGAGCTAATTGTGCCGACGTGGCCAAACAAGCGAGCAAAATTCAGGGTGTGACTAAAGTGTTGTTAGCTGACAATGCTTCCTATACTCATCAATTGGCGGAAAATATCGCCGATCTGGTAGCTGAAATAGGTAAGGATTACAGTCATATAATGTGCGCTGCGACCACGACGGGTAAAAACTTTATGCCTCGAGTTGCGGCTATGTTGGATGTGGCACAAATTTCAGACGTTATTGGGGTGCAAAGCAGCGATACCTTCATTCGTCCAATCTATGCGGGTAACGCCATTGCCACCGTGCAATCTTCGGATGTAATCAAAGTGTTAACGGTCAGAACGTCAACCTTTGATGCCAATAGTGAAGGAAATGACGCGCCTGTTGAAACCCTGGATTTGGTCAAAGAATCGACTACCTCGCAATTTGTCAGTGCCGAGCTGACCAAATCAGAAAGACCAGAGTTAACGGCAGCAGATATAATAATCTCCGGTGGTCGTGGCATGCAAAACGGTGAGAACTTCAAATTGCTTGAGGGCATCGCGGATAAGTTAGGTGCCGCAATGGGCGCTTCGCGAGCTGCGGTCGACGCAGGTTTTGTACCGAACGATATGCAAGTGGGTCAAACGGGTAAAATTGTTGCGCCTCAACTTTATATCGCAGTGGGTATTTCTGGGGCGATCCAACATTTAGCCGGTATGAAGGACTCCAAAGTCATAGTTGCCATTAATAAAGATGAAGAAGCCCCCATTTTCCAAGTGGCCGATTATGGCTTGGTTGGCGACTTATTTGATGTGCTTCCTGCATTAGAAGCCGCTTTATAAATTAATGATAAATCATTACTTATGCCGCTTCCCAGAAGCGGCATTTTTGTATGTATCACTGTTTATACATCAGCAACTACCTTAGGTTTGCGCGGTGCAATCAAGGATTAAATCCTGATCACTGAGTTTTCATCTGATGAGACAGGAGACATCACATAATCATCCGCATGTCCGTCATTCTCATAGGCCGTCTGATTGAGCAAATACCTGAACTGATAATCCTTGTCCACGGGTAAGTCCAAGGCGGCAGAGAATCCGCCATTCTTAAGTTTTTTCATGGGCGCTGCTTCACCGTTCCAGTTATTAAAATCTCCAACAATACTGACAGAATTTGCTGCTTTGGCTTCATCTTTGGATAATTTGAAAGTCACTTTGCAAACAGGTTTAGATTTAAGATACAGTTTTTTAAACGCCATGGTGTTCCCCTATTGATAATCAAATGCCAATTTTTTGCAATAGCTAAAATTGTGTAAAGATGACACCTAAGGTGTCGTGAAATTCAACTGCCCCATTATGAGGCGGTTGATATAAAATGGTGCAAGCTATCTTGCCGCAGTCTTTTGTCCTCGATAGTTTACTACCTCCCTAATATACATAGTAAAAAGTAACAGGTAATGACAGTTTCGCCAATCTGATGAGTAAGTCACAAATGCACTGAACTTAATATTGTGTACCCGTGCAAAAAACATGCAATATATTCAAAAGTAAAGGTGTCGTTTTTAGGAACAAGGGGATTTTACAAAATTAAACCTTGCCCAAGGAGTCATACCCTGCATTAGCTCGTACAATGCTGGCTCAGGCTCAACGAGCCAGATTCAGTTATATATCAGGGATCAACAATAAAAGCAGGCCTGCCGGTCTTGATTGTCACGCTAGTTATAGGCGTGTCGGCACTGATGGTTTCGATAAAAAAGGTCCCAGAGCAAAAAACGGTCGAAGATAAAGATTTTGAGTCAACGCAAAGGCCATAACCACTCAAGATCTGAATTTCATTGTGAAGTCACAAGGGACAGTCACGCCGTAAATTCAAACGATTTTCAGTGCGCAAGTCACCGTTAGGACCGTCAAAGCGTCTGACTCTTTTATTGAGGGGGAATGTTCCGTAATGGGGATTTATTAATCCCGATAGAACCGTTCGACTACAACACAGATTTAAAACGTTATGAGACAGAACGGGCTCAAGCCAAAGCTGCTTTGTTAGAGGAACATGCCAGGTCATCTTGGAGTTTCACCAGGATCACTGCCCATAGCTATTAGCCATAGTCATTGGCAAAGCCTTAGCGTTTGAATTTTTTGCCGTACTGACTGGGTGACAGGCCCGTATGTTTTTTAAATAAGCGGGTAAATGAACTTAAGTCATCATAACCAACCTGACTGACGATCCGCTCTATAGAATCGGCACTCACTTCAAGACGCTTTTTGGCCGCCTCGATACGCACGCCTTGTAAATAGGACAAGGGACTTAGCTCGGTAGCCTGTTTAAAGCGTCGGATAAACGTACGTTGAGACAAGTTAACTTGTTTGGAAATCTCGCTTACCTGGATTTTTTCGGCGAAGTGCGCTTCCAGCCATTCCTGGATCTGGAGTATGTCACTATCTTGATGATACTTTTTCGTCCGTAAAGATGCATAAGCCGACTGTTCCCCTCGTGACAGGTCAATAACATGGGCTTTGGCTGTAGTGGTAGCTATGTCATGGCCGCAAAATCGCTCGATCAACAGTAAGGTCAAATCGAACCAAGCCATACCACCACCGGAACAATAGATATTGTCCTGATGGGTGATCAACCTATGAGCCTGCAATTTCACCTGGGGATAGCGACTTTTAAATAGCTCGGCATAACCCCAATGGGTAGTGGCATAGCGGTTCTCCAAAATACCCGCCTCCGCGAGAAAAAAAGCACCACTGCAATTGCTGGCAATATCCGCTCCGTTGAGGAAATGTTTCCTGATATGGGGTAACAGCGCCATATTGTTTCCCAGTACCTCTTCTGGTACCCCACCTATAGTCGGTATAAGCAGTAGGTCGGTTTGCTGCACTTTTTCAATAGCAATATGGCTATTGAGCTCTAATTGATTAATACAACGCACCGGTTTTCCTCCTAGGGAAGCAATTTGCACCTCAAACAGTGGTGTAATGGGTAAACCTTGCATGCGTTGCCAGGTGACACCGGCCAAGGCAAACAGATCAAGGGCACCGGTTATGGCACTCCCATAGGCCTGGTTAAAACCTAAAATGGTTACTTTAAACACAAATTCACCCTAACTATAAATGAGCCTTTATTGATTGTATAAGGCCAGGTGATATCTGGCCGAAATGACCATTATTATGTCATATATGACAGTTAAACGTGTCGGGAAAATTTGACAATATTGTCCCCTGTTAAGCAGATATTGATTTTGTCACCCGTGACCCAGCTTTTCCATTTCGGTCACTTGAGTCTGTATCTCACTATATGAGTAGCCAAGATGAGTGAAGAACTAGTCAGCCACAAAGAATTAGCATTTCAGCTCTACGAAGTGTTAGACACAGATAAATTGTGTCAGCGGGAGCGGTTTAGCGAACATAATAAAGACACCTTCGATGCTGTGATGGCAACAGCAGACAAGATAGCCAGGGAAAAATTCGCCCCTCACAATGCCAAAGCGGATGCCAATGAACCGACATTTGATGGTGAGAATGTGCATATGATCCCCGAGGTGCAACAAGCGTTTAACGCCTATGCCGAATCTGGGTTGATTGCCGGGCGTTTTGATTTTGCCGAAGGTGGCATGCAGTTTCCCGAAACCATAATGACAGCTTGTGCCGGCTATTTTATGGCCGCCAACCCCTCCAGTACTGGCTATGCTTTTTTAACCATAGCCGCGGCTAACGTGATTAAAAATTTCGCCAGTGATGATGTCAAAGGGCAATTTATGCCACGCATGTTAAGCGGTGAATTTACCGGCACCATGGCGTTGACCGAACCCCACGCTGGTTCTTCACTGGCAGACATCCACACCCGTGCTAAAAAAACCGAAGATGGCAGTTATCGCCTCAAAGGCAGTAAGTTGTATATCTCTGCGGGTGATCATCAGCTTAGCAAAAACATTGTGCACTTGGTGCTGGCTAAGATTCAGGGGTCCGCGGCTGGCGTGAAAGGTATTTCATTATTTGTGGTGCCTAAATTTCGTCTGGATGAAAACGGCCAACCCGGGCAACGTAATGATGTAGCCCTAGCCGGCCTTATTCATAAATTAGGTTATCGCGGCACAACTTCAACTGCCCTGAGTTTTGGCAGTCAGGATGATTGTCATGCTTACTTGGTGGGCGAAGAGCATCAGGGCCTTAAATACATGTTTTTGATGATGAATGAAGCCCGCTTGGGTGTGGGTTTTGGCGCCGCTATGGTGGGATATGCAGGTTATCGATATTCCCTGGCGTATGCCAAAGAGCGCACCCAGGGACGAGTAGCCCCCCATACCAAACCCGCGGACAAGGCCGCGGCCATTATTGGACATGGTGATGTCAAACGTATGCTGTTAACCCAGAAAGCTTACGTGGAAGGCGCCATGAGTTTGTGTTTTTACGCGGCACGTTTGGTCGACGATATTCATACCCTGGAAGACGAAGGCGCGCGGCATAAAGCGCGGGAACTATTGGATTTACTCACCCCTGTGGTTAAAGCCTGGCCTTCTGAATACGGTCCCAAAGCAAATGATTTAGCGATCCAGGTATTAGGAGGAGCGGGTTATACCCGTGAGTACCCGGTTGAACAATACTGGCGGGATAACCGTTTAAACCCCATTCACGAAGGCACAAACGGCATTCAGGCACTGGACTTGTTGACTCGCAAGTTATGGCAGGCAAATGGTGCGGGCCTAGCTCAACTGCAACAAATTATCCACGGGGATTTTGCCAAGGCCCAAGGAGAGGTGTGCCAACTTCTGGTAGCCAATACCCTGCCTTATTTACACCGATTACAGCCTCTTATTCCTCAACTTGCTGCGGCCCTTAAGGGCCAGGAGCAAAACGTTATGCTGGCTAATGCCCAATGTTTTATGAATATCTTTGGTCAGCTTGTGATGAGCTGGATCTGGATCAGGCAGGCCATTGTGGCCGAAAAAGCATTACAACAGACAGGTATCAGCCCTGATGAACAGCATTTTTACAAAGGTAAACTCCAGGCGGCGAGCTATTTTATCAATTGGGAATTAGCCACAATCACTCGTGACTTTGCCTTACTGGAAACTATGGATAACAGCTGCTCGGCTATGCAAGCCGAGTGGTTTTAATGAGCAGCCTTATTACGATTTATTCACAAGGAACAGATAATGAAAAATAGTCAGTTTTTACTCGCATCTCGTCCGGTTGGCATGCCAAATAAAGATAATTGGAATTTTGTACAAAGCCAAGTACCAGAGCTAAAAGACAATCAGGTATTAGTAAAAATAGAATATATCTCACTCGATCCCGCTATGCGTGGCTGGATGAATCAAGGAAAATCTTATATTGAACCCGTACAGATTGGCGCTGTTATGCGTGCCAGTACTGTGGGCAAAGTACTTAAATCCACTGATGCTAATTTTGCCCAAGGCGATTATGTGTATGGCCACTGCGGTGTGCAGCAATACGCCGCGGTATCCACAGCCGATATCCACAAGATAGATACTGATCTTGCTCCCCCTGAACGTTTTTTAGGGGTATTGGGCATGCCGGGTATGACCGCCTATTTTGGTTTGTTGAATACTGGTTTGCCGACAGCCGGTGAAACGGTAGTGGTATCCGGTGCTGCAGGTGCAGTAGGGACAGTCGTCGGGCAGATCGCTAAAATTAAGGGCTGCCGCGTCGTAGGTATTGCTGGCGGAGCGCAAAAATGTGCTTACCTGACCGAGGAGCTCGGGTTTGACGCCGCTATAGACTATAAAAACAGCAATGTTAAAAATGCCTTAAAAGAACATTGTCCCAAAGGCATAGATGTGTATTTTGATAATGTGGGCGGTGAAATTTTAGATGATGTGCTTACCCAAATTCGCATGAAAGCCCGTATCGTGATCTGTGGCGCTATTAGTCAGTACAACAATACTGCGCCGGTTAAGGGGCCCTCAAATTATTTGTCTTTGTTGGTTAACCGGGCGCGGATGGAAGGGATAGTGGTCTTCGATAACGTCAAGTATTATGCTGAGGCAGCGGCGGAAATGGCCGGTTGGATAGCACAAGGAAAATTAAAGGCCAAAGAGCATGTTGTTACAGGCATTGAAAAATTTCCAGCAGCCTTGTTGATGCTCTTTAATGGCGAAAATATGGGTAAATTGGTGCTTAAAGTGGACGAAAGTTAATGAGTGATAACAGTGTAAACGCTAAACATATTGTCATTACAGGCGGCGCATCCGGGATAGGCGAATACACCGCTATTTTATTGGCAAGACGCGGCGCCAAAGTCACCTTGGGTGATCTCAATCAGGTTGCTGGAATAGCCTTGGCTCAGCGTATTAATGACGATGGTGGACAAGCATTATTCATTCCCCTGGATGTCAGCCAACCGGATTCTGTAGCGGCTTTTTTCCAGCAGGCGATACAGAAAGTGGCGCCTATAGATGTGGCGATTAATAGTGCTGGTATCGACCATGTTCCCAAACCTATGCTTGAAGTAGCTGACGCGGTTTTTCATCAGAATATCGCCGTAAACCTGGCGGGTGTCTGGTATTGCATGAAACAAGAGATTGCCCATATGCTTGAAAACGGTGGCGGACACGTGATCAACATTGCGTCTGTGGCCGGCATACGCGCAGCGCCCACTTTGTCGGCTTATAGTGCCACGAAACACGGGGTGATGGGGCTAACTAAAACCGCAGCGGTTGAATACGCCAGGGCCAATATTCGTTTTAACGCTGTATGCCCCAGCTTCATCCGCACCCCTATGGTGGAAAACGTGTTGGCAAATGTGCATGAACGAGTGCAACAGGCCATGATCAAAGCCAATCCGATGAAACGTTTAGGTGAACCACAAGAAGTAGCGGCTGCCTTAGCTTGGTTATGCTCGGATGAATCCAGTTTTATGACCGGTCAATCTGTGGTCTTAGATGGTGGTATGACCGCCTAATCAGCCACTCAAAAAGGAAAGAATTATGAACAAAGATATTTTTGATTTAAGTGGGAAAGTAGCACTGGTAACCGGAGCAAGTCGGGGAATAGGCGAATCTATTGCCCGTTTATTAGCCGCCTACGGTGCTCATGTTATCGTGTCCAGTCGTAAAATTGATGGCTGTGAAACCGTTGCAGCCAGCATTCGTGAGACAGGTGGAACAGCCACGGCGCTGGCCTGCCATGTGGGGGAGATGGCCCAGATTGCGGCGACATTTGAAACCATTAAAAACCAGTTTGGGCGCTTAGATATTTTGGTTAACAACGCGGCGGCTAATCCTTTTTTCGGTCACATTCTAGATACAGATCTAGCCGCTTTCGATAAAACAGTCGATGTAAACGTTCGCGGTTATTTCTTTATGTCGATTGGTGCCGGCAAGATGATGAAAGAGCAGGGAGGGGGAGTCATTCTCAATACTGCCTCGGTTAATGGCGTATCTCCAGGGGCAATGCAGGGAATTTATTCTATAACCAAAGCGGCGGTGATCAGTATGACTAAAGCCTTTGCCAAAGAATGCGGTCCGTTAAATATCCGGGTTAACGCCTTATTACCGGGATTAACTGAAACCAAATTTGCATCGGCTTTAACCAGCAACGAAAAAATACTCAAGACCGCGTTAATGACCATTCCTTTGGGCAGGGTTGCCCAACCTGACGAAATGGCGGGTACTGTGTTGTATCTGGTCTCAGACGCTTCCAGCTATACCACAGGTACCACCATCACCGTGGATGGGGGCTATCTGGCTTAAGCTTTTGCTGACAGCATAAAGCCGACAAACTGTCGGCTTGTGTATTGCTCTTTATTTCTTGACCCAACTGCCGTTAACCAATAGATAATGACCAGAACTGGTTTTATCAAAAGCCTTCTTAGCCGCGAGTTTTTCAACTTGTTCTAATTGCAGGTTATTTTTAGCAGCCAACTCTGCGTATTTAGCCTTACGTTTGGCATTGACATCTATGATCAATGTTTGGACTTGTGCATTGTTAACCACAGCCCCCAAATAACCGTCCATTTGTTCGCCCACCAGGCCTTGATCCTTGGCGTCGTCCAAGTCTATGGCAAAGGCAATACTGCTAAATAACAGGGTTAGGGCACCGACTAAAGTCGCTAACGTCATTTTTTTCATCATATTTTCCTTAGAATAACTCGCTGTCTTCGCTGAAAATATCATCCAGCTCTTTATCAACTTTGACCCGAATTTCATGATCAATTTTAACATTAATATTGATCGTAATCGGCTCTTTGGTCTCAACTTGTACCTTGTGGGTACAGGCTGTAACCGCCACCGTCACTGCTATCAGCAACCATATTTTCACTTTTCACCACCTTGTTTGATTTTTTGTTCAATTTGACTTTGCACTGTATCGGTTAAGCGTAAGGATTTTAACAAGGTTAAAATATTTTCCTCGTGACTGTAATTGAAATTTACCCCTTGGCCAAGTTCTGGATTATTACCGAGAATGGAAAAATCCAAAAATAGCCAGCCGTCGGTATCGAGCCTTACATTACTGCTTAGCTGTTTAAAGTCCAGGTTCTCTAAATAAGCCAGCTCGGTCTGTTGCGCCTTAATCGACTCAAAGGCCGGGTTGTCGGTTATGCGTAGCTTGCCAGGCCCATGACTCGTTATCCTGCCCCCTGTTATCGTTATACCTTGTGCAGTTGATGTCAGAGGCAAGGTACCCTGGATTTCACCGCTTAACTGGATCCCTCGCTGTTGCTGCAATTGTGCGACCTCGCCTAATTCGATATGAGAAACTTGCACCACGGTACTTTGCTCGCGCCCATCCAGCCACAAATCGTTTAACGCCATACTCCCCCCTAAAAGCTGAGCTGTGACTCGGGTGATATTGACCTGACTATCCACCACCTTGTATGACGCATTTATGTCTGTTATGGGTAAACCTACTTGGGCCGAGGCGAGGGTCAGACTAGCTTTTTTTAGCTGAAGACCCGCTGAATCTAAAGTAAACGCACCGGCGGTAGTCAAGTCGGTAAAGACAAACTCCTGGTAGTGGGCAAGAAGTTCCTGGACATCGAACTTCCCCTGACCGGTTAGTATGCCAAGATCCAGTGCCAGATCCGCAGATAACAAACCCGCGGTTAGTTTGGCCTCAGGCAACAAGCTATGTAAAGCAGGGTTTAGTGCCTTTATAGATTGTTTTGCAATATTGATATTAACCCGACCCTGTTGCTGGTCTATCAATGCGAAAAACTGCTCATTTAGCAACACCTGGTGTTGGCTTGCCACTTGAGCAGATTGTTGCTTGGCACTGAGGTGATGTTTAACATTCACTTTGCCCAAGTTTAGATAACCTGCATCCTTAACCTTTATGACTAGGCCGCTTAAGTTAGATTCCCCGCTTAACGTCAACTCATTAAGTGTTTTAAGGGTCAGATCCAACTGGTTGTTTAGGGTGAGAATTGCAAACTGGTTGTACAGCACATCGGCCATAGAATTGTGCAGCTTAATGTTAACCTTGTCCAAATTCATGGCAATAGCACTGAATTGACTGGTCAAATTTTTGATGGTGATGGCCTTGCCATTTACTCCATAACTCAACCCGTGGACTGAACTTTTCCCTTTAAGTATTAACCCCTGATCGCTGGTTAACCTGGCACTGAATTCGACATTGGCCTTAGCCAGCTTTACGCCCTGGGCAAACTTGTTAATGCTCAGAGTGTTGGTCGGTGCCACTAGCTGCCAGTGGTCAGGACTATATTGGCCTTGGCCTGAAACTACTAAACTTATATCAGGGCTGCTAGTCTTGGTGGGCTCAGCATTAGGTTGGGGGGTAAACAACAGGGAAAAGTCTGCCTGCAGTTGGCTCTGCCCCGCACGGGGAGTAACGTGATAGTTAAGATCCCTAAGTTCAAGGTTGAGTTGGGATGCAGGGCCATCACTAATGCTGATCTGCGGCACAGTTATGGTGTCGGCAGTCAGAGATATTTTTTCGACAAATTCAACCCTCAGATGTTCGGGCAATGCAAAACCAACAACTTTGCTAGGGGGCAAGCAGTGTTTTATTGCTGATACTCGGGTATCCAAGCCGCTTAAGTCGAGGTACCCCTGTTTATTGAGCAATTCGAGGTTTGCAGTTATGCTGCCGTGGGTATTAAACGTTAACCGGCAATCTTCGTGCACTTGATAAATGCTTGTCAAATCCAGCTGGTGTTGGCTTTCAATATGCCGCCCGTCGAACAGCACCTTAGAATAAATAGGTGTTTTGACCAGGGCTTGCTGGGAAAAGAGTGCACCTTGCTGAGCCTGTAACTGGCGACCGAAAGCCAATTTTGTTAAAACATCGGCTAAAGACCAGGTCACATCCAGCTTAAGCTGTCCTGCCTCTAAGCGAACCGCTGCGCGGACATCCCCTGTTAATACAATATTGTTGGGGCCGGATTGCTCAACACTTAAATGGACAGGCTCAGCTAAGAGGGGGCTTCGTAGTTGTAATTGTTTTACCATGAGGCGGGGGAAATATGCCGCCAGGGAAAAATCCGCCAAGTTGAGCGTATCTGGTTCACTGGGTTTGTCTTCAGCATCTGTCTTTAACAAATGCTCTATACCCAGTTCACCGATAATCAATTCGTTTGTACGATAGTGCCATTGCGCATCTTGTAGCTGTAATTTGAAGTCCGGGCTGACTAAACATAATTGTTCTATGCTCAGGCTCAAATCCAGGTGCAGTTCAAACTCCAGGCAGCTTACTTCAATATGCTGCTGGGCGCCGAAATATTCCAAAACGGCTACCGCAATTGGCTGCCTAAAGGCATAAATCAATAGATCCGTCAGGATTATCAAACCGACAACCGCTGTTATTTTTAGGCTCAACCGACTCCACGACATTACGCGCATAGCTCCCTGTTTCTCATTTGTGGTGTTCCTTATATTGAACATTATCAAATAAATAGACAATGAACAGATAATTAAATTTTACATGCCCACATGACGACTAATCCGAGTTTAGGTTAATATAACGGGGGATAGACCCAAGGCGAAAGGATGTTAAAAAATGAAAATATGGGTAGATGCTGATGCATGTCCTGTGGTGATAAAAGAGATCTTATTTCGCGCCGCCGAACGTAAAAGCATAGAAACGGTCTTGGTGGCCAATCAATATATACGCACACCACCGTCTAAATTTATCAAATCGATGCAAGTAAAGGCTGGTTTTGATGTGGCTGATGATGAAATAGTCAAATTGCTCGGTCCAGGGGATCTAATTATCACCAGTGACATCCCATTGGCGGCCGAGGTTATAGAGAAGGGTGGGTTGGCGTTAAGCCCCAGAGGGGAAATGTTTACCAGTGAAAATATTCGGGCCAGGCTAAATATACGCGACTTTTTAGATACCATGCGGGCCAGTGGTGAACATACTGGCGGACCGGCACCATTAAATCAAAGTGATCGACAAAACTTTGCCAACCACCTGGACAGATTACTGGCGCAGCGCAATTAACGCTGCCACCAGCTATAACGTCAGTGCTTAGCGTTGACTGGTACCTCTATTACCGCTTCGGTTGCCAGTTTGGTGGCCGCGAGCGTTATCTCCTGAACGCTGGCCATCGCGATGGCCGACCCGTGCTCGTTTGGGCTTGTTGGCTTTGATGGGGCGGTTATCCAAGCGTGATTCAGGTAGGTCGTTAACCGGTTCAAAACCCTCAACTATCTTACGTTGAATAAGCTGTTTGATGAGTCGTTCGATATCAGCTAATAAACTAAATTCATCATTAGTCACTAGGGATATAGCCTGTCCACTGGCACCTGCACGACCTGTGCGGCCTATTCTGTGCACATAGTCTTCGGGCACGTTGGGTAAGTCATAGTTTACCACTTGAGGTAAGTGGCTTATGTCCAGGCCCCTGGCAGCTATGTCGGTGGCAACGAGAGCGCGTACTTTACCGCTTTTAAATTCAGCCAAAGCTTTGGTGCGCGCACCTTGGCTCTTATTTCCGTGGATGGCGGCGGAAGTAATGCCTCTCGCTTCCAATTGTTTGGAAATCCTGTTCGCCCCATGTTTGGTGCGGCTAAAGATCAATACCTGCTGCCAGTCATTATCCTTTATTAAACGAATAAGCACAGGAGTTTTCTGGTTTTTATCCACGGGATAAACCCACTGTTCGACCGATTCGACCGTAGTATTAGGAGGAGAAACCGATATCTCTACAGGATTGTTCACCAAACCTTTGGCCAGGGTGCGAATTTCGTTAGAAAAAGTGGCTGAGAACAGTAAATTCTGACGTTTAGCCGGCAGCAATTTAATGATCTTCTTAATATCATGAATGAAACCCATATCTAACATGCGGTCGGCTTCATCCAATACCAGTATTTCCAGTTCGTCAAAACGCACGGCATTTTGATTATACAAGTCGAGCAAACGGCCTGGGGTGGCAACTAAAATATCCACGCCTTTGCGCAGCTTTATCATTTGCGGGTTAATGCCCACACCGCCAAATACCACGGCTGAGCGCAATGACAAATCTTTACCATAGGTAGTTACGCTTTCGGCCACCTGTGCTGCCAGCTCACGGGTAGGGGTGAGGATGAGCGCTCGAGTCTGGTTACCTGTGGCATTCGTACCACGATTGAGCAACTCAAGTATGGGTAGGGTAAAACCTGCGGTTTTGCCTGTGCCGGTTTGTGCGGCGGCCATTACATCTTTACCTTGCAACACCGCTGGTATGGCTTGTGCTTGGATAGGTGAGGGATCGGTATAACCTTTAGCGGTTACTGCTGAAAGAATAGAGGGGGATAAGCCTAGGTCGGCAAAACTCATATTTTACTCGCTGGTGATAAATTAATGATTATTGTCAGTGTTGATATTTTATGCATCACTGCGCAGGCCGCGAGGATACAGCATCTAAGGGGATTAGCAATCGCGAACATAAAAAATCCGTTATTGGCTAATACCAATAACGGATTTTATTGACCTGATATCAAAAGTTAAGAATCAGAGCCTGGTCTGGTTGCCGGCGCTGCCGAGCTGGTAGAAGCTTTTAAAAATGTGGCTGTTTTACCAGACACTTTTATTTCTGGACGCGCTTCATTAGCCAATGACCCGACTTTTACCTGAGTAAACTCTTGCTCTATGCTGGCAGGTTTAGCCATAGGATGTGAAAAAGAAGCAGGTTTAGGTTTAGGCACGGGCGCCACCTTTTTTGTCTCGCTTATAGGTGTCGAAATAGTGGGTTTAGCCACAACTTCTGCACTTTGAGGCTTAACTGACTCTACTGCCGGTGCGGTGGCATTTGCTTGTGTTAGTTCAGGTTGAGTTTCAACATCAGGTTTAACTTCAGCATTAACTTCAGGTTTAACATCAACTTTAACTTCAGGTTTAACATCAACTTTAACTTCAGGTTTAACATCAGCTTTAACATCAGCTTTAACTTCAGCTTGAGCCTCGGCCTGTGGCTCAGAAGTTGAAGCCGCCGGCAGCTGTGTTTCGTCCACGTGCATGGCGTTAACTTCAGGGGCCACTGGCACAACTTCGGCCAGGGCCATTGGCTGATTTTCGTCAACCTGGGTCTCTTTTACGCTTGGCTGTTCAGCTACGGCTGCGGTTTCCTGGGTAATCATTTGCGCTGCAGCACCTCCTTGAACACTGGGCACAGGCGCAGTTTGCGGCTCGTCAAATTGCAATTCATCTTGCTCGTTAACGACAATTTCAGTAGCTGACTGCTCTTCGTTATCCTTGCGACGTTTTTGACCTGCGGCGCGAATATGACGAGGAGAACGGCGACTACGAGCTCGACTACCTGCGTCGTCCTTGTTATTGCTATGGCTGTGCTGGGCCTCTTCATGGGTCACATGAGTGGCCGTGTCACTGACGGTTGGCGTCAACTCTGCATCGTCTGTCTGCTTGACACTGGGCAGCTCAGTTTGCACGTCTTCTTGGGGCGTATCGGCGCCAGAAGCCTGGACCTTATTTTCCGTCACTGCGGCGTCCATTTGCACGGGTTTTTTCTTAGCTGCGGGTTTTCTAGGTGCGCGATTGCCATCAGTATCATCAACTGGTGCAACTTTGACCTCGTCGGTAGACTGGTTTTTGTCATCTACACGCACACTTCGTCTGTTATCACGACGTTTACGTCTTTCAGCCAATTGCTCTTTCTGTTCAACCGGGCGGCTAGGTGCCGTCTTGGCTGTGTTGGGTGTTTTTGCTTCAACAACGTTGCTGGCGACCTTCGGACTATCTTCACGACGAGGTTTGCGATTGTCTTCGCGACGTGGTTTACGCTCACCGGATTGCTCGCGGCTATCGTTTCTATCTTTCCTTTCACGACCTTCAGCGCTTTTCTCATTACGATCTCGGCCTTCACCACTTCTACCTCGTCTATTGGTATTGCGATCGGGACGGGTGTTTTTGCGGGTATTTTGCCCCCCAGTACTAGGTGTCTTAACCTCAGGTTCTGGTGTTTTGGGCTCAGATGCTAGCAAGCCACCCAGCCAGTTGCTCAGCTTGGTGAAAATTGACGTTCCCTGAGCCGTTGGGGTTTGAGTGCCAGTTGGCATAGCCTTGGCCGGAGATACGAAACTTTGCAATGCAGGCTGCTCTTTAACAGGCATAGCCGTAACTGGCCGGTCTGCTTCAGTGTCTGAGGTTTCCATAAGCGTGACGTTATAACTCATATCATGCATGGCATCATCGGGACGACGGCGAGCTACGTTATAATGCGGTGTTTCCATGTTTGGATTAGGAATGATCACCAGCTGTACATTGTGGCGTTTTTCAACACTAGCTACTGCACCGCGTTTTTCATTCAGTAAATAGGTAGCGACATTTACCGGTAATTGGGCTTCAATTTGTCCGGTATTATCTTTTATGCTTTCTTCTTCCATAATACGCAATACAGACAAGGCCAGCGATTCTGTACCACGCACTGTTCCATGACCACTACAACGTGGGCAAACATTATGGGCAGAATCACCTAATGACGGACGCAAGCGTTGGCGAGACATCTCCAGTAAACCGAAGCGTGAAATACGGCCTAACTGCACACGTGCCCGGTCATGACGAACCGCATCTTTTAGGCGGTTTTCGACTTCCCGCTGATGCCGTATCGGTGTCATATCGATAAAATCAATAACCACCAGGCCACCTAAATCACGCAAGCGCAACTGACGGGCAATTTCATCTGCCGCTTCTAAATTGGTATTAAAGGCGGTTTCTTCAATATCGCTCCCCTTAGTCGCCCGGGCAGAGTTGATATCGATGGACGTTAGCGCCTCCGTTGGATCGATAACAATAGAACCACCGGAGGGCAAGCGTACTTCCCGTTGAAATGCTGACTCTATCTGACTTTCGATTTGATAATGACTGAATAAAGGAACATCGCCCCGATATAATTTTACGCGACTGGCGAAGTCGGGGCGCACCAGCTCAATATGTTTCATCGCATGCTCATAAACACTGGTTTTATCGATCAATATTTCGCCTATATCACGGCGTAAATAATCACGAATAGCGCGGACAATGACATTGCTTTCCTGATGAATTAAAAACGGGGCAGGGCGTGATTCCGCAGATTCTGAAATGGCTGTCCAGTGGGTTAGCAATACGCTTAAATCCCACTGTAATTCTTCAGACGATTTACCCACGCCGGCCGTACGGACGATCAAACCCATGCCATCGGGTAAAGATAAATTACTCAGGGCTTGTTTTAGTTCTGTACGCTCGTCGCCTTCTATACGACGTGAAATGCCACCGGCCCGAGGATTGTTTGGCATCAATACCAGATAACTACCTGCCAAACTGACAAAAGTCGTGAGCGCCGCACCTTTTTGGCCACGCTCTTCTTTGTCGATTTGGATGATAACTTCCTGGCCTTCTTTAATGACGTCTTTGATGTTCGGACGCCCTTCAAATTTATAGCCTTTGGGGAAGTAAGTACGGGCAATTTCTTTTAGGGGTAAGAAGCCGTGGCGGTCCGCGCCATAGTCGACAAATGCGGCTTCAAGGCTAGGCTCTACGCGGGTAATGGTGCCTTTATAAATATTGGCTTTCTTTTGTTCGTGGCCTGGGCTTTCAATATCTAAATCGTAAAGTTTCTGACCATCAACTAGGGCAACGCGCAGCTCTTCTTGCTGCGTTGCATTGATTAACATTCTTTTCATTCTATTTAACTCGGTGGTATACCGATCGCCATGGATGAAAGACATGTGTTGATATTCGACAATTTTCTGTCATGCAGCCTCTCGGCTGTATTCAACTAATTTTAAGTTTTGCCTAAGTATCTTATACATTATTTTTATGTATGGTTTTTTAGATACTTGCCCATTTGGGTGTCAGTTACGGCTGTTATCTGACATTCACGTATTCGTTTCTTAAAACGGTTAATATTCGGTATTTAGCACCACAATCTCAGGCGCCAAACAAACCCAATACCTTGTCAATTCAATTACATTCTTCACATCATTGGCGATCAAAAGGTTATTTATCGCTGATGTCTAGGTTCTGTTCTATCTGACGTACGAAAAGTTACACACTTCGCAGTCGATACGGCAATATTTAACGACATTGATTTGTCGCCTTGCTACCAGAACGGATTCATACATCTGTTTGTTTAAAATTATTTTCATCTAATTTTAGACCGGTCCATTATCACATTAATCCCGTAAGGGTGGCAAGAGAATAAAAATGCTGGTCAAAGGTGGGGGTTCTTCAGTTACAATGCGCGCACTATGACAGATACATTATTTCAAAAAGTGCAATTCATCGATATCGATCCTGACCTTGAGGGGCAAAGGATCGATAATTATTTGCGTACCTTGTTAAAAGGTGTGCCTAAAAGCCTTATATATCGCATCGTGCGAAAGGGCGAAATCCGGGTTAATAAAAAACGGGTTAAACCGGAATATAAGCTCCAGGCAAATGATCAATTACGTATTCCACCTATTCGCATAGCCGAACCTAATGCTGCCCCCTCCACCAAACTTGATAAAGTGGCAACGCTGGAGTCACACATATTGTTTGAGGATGAGTTATTTATCGTACTCAATAAACCTTCGGGAATGGCAGTACATGGGGGCAGTGGTTTGAGTTTCGGAGTTATAGAGGCACTAAGGGCGTTGCGCCCGACTGAGCGCTTTTTGGAATTGGTTCACCGCTTGGATCGTGACACCTCAGGCTGTTTGGTGATCGCCAAAAAACGTTCTGCCCTAAAACATTTGCATGAACAACTACGAGACAAGAAGGTGGATAAACGTTATCAGGCATTGGTTGCCGGACACTGGCCCACAGACAGGTATAAGGTCAATGCCCCTTTATTAAAGAATACCCTCAAGTCTGGGGAACGTTTAGTGTCGGTAAATGCAGAAGGTAAACCTTCGGAGACCCGTTTTCGCATCTTGCAACAATTTACCGACGCCACCTTGGTCGAGGCATCGCCCATTACCGGCCGCACCCACCAAATCCGGGTACATTGTCTACACGCTGGCCACCCTATTGCTTGTGATGACAAGTATGGAAACAGTGAATTTGATCAGTATATGCAAGATAAAGGCTTAAAACGCCTCTTTTTGCATGCCTATTCTATTGCTTTCATTCATCCTAAAACACAAGAGCGGGTAAGTTTTATGGCTCCCCTGGACATGCAACTTAGCAAAGCGCTGAAAAAAATAATTACAAATATATAAGCAATAAGGAAAAGTCGTTAATGAAAATACTGGTAACCGGTGGCGCAGGTTTTATTGGTAGTGCAGTGGTTAGGCATCTGTTGGAAAACACAACAGATACTGTTATTAATCTGGATAAGTTAACTTACGCTGGAAACACTGAATCCATTCCGAGTGAATTGCACACTAATCGCTATCTTTTCGAACAGGTTGATATTTGTGATGCCCCCGAACTAAACCGGGTTTTGCAACAACATCAACCCGACGCGGTGATGCACCTGGCTGCAGAGTCCCACGTGGATCGTTCCATCGACGGCCCCGCCGAGTTTATCCATACCAATGTAGTGGGGACTTATACCTTATTAGAAGCCACGCGGAGTTATTGGCAAGGATTGTCTGGGCAGAAACAGCGCGGTTTTATCTTCCATCATATTTCAACGGATGAAGTTTATGGCGACTTACCCCACCCGAATGACTTGCCTCAAGGTGCTCCTTTACCACTTTTTACCGAAAATACCCCCTATGCGCCCAGCTCACCTTATTCGTCTAGTAAAGCCAGCTCAGATCATCTGGTGCGTAGTTGGCAGCGTACCTATGGTTTTCCTACTGTGATCACCAATTGTTCAAATAATTATGGGCCCTATCACTTTCCGGAAAAATTAGTTCCTCACGTGATCTTAAATGCTTTGGCGGGTAAACCGTTACCGGTTTATGGCGATGGCAGCCAGATACGTGATTGGTTGTATGTTGAAGATCATGCCCGCGCTCTGTGTTTAGTTGTCAAATCCGGTAGGGTCGGGGATACCTTTAACATTGGCGGGCACAACGAAAAACGTAATCTGGAAGTAGTGAAAACCATTTGTAGCCTACTTGACGAGCTAGCTCCGCAAAAACCTGAAGGAATTAGCCAATATAGTGAGCTAATAACCTTTGTTAAAGACCGGCCTGGTCACGACGCCAGGTATGCAATTGATGCCAGTAAAATTCAGCGTGAACTCAATTGGACCCCCCAGGAAACCTTTGAATCTGGTATGCGTAAAACGGTTAGTTGGTATCTGGAAAATCAAGGGTGGTGGCAAAGGGTATTATCCGGCGCTTATCAACTAAATCGACTAGGGTCAGGTGAATAAAGATGCTTAAGTATAAAGGGATTATTCTGGCCGGGGGGTCAGGGTCACGTTTGCATCCTATTACCCAGGGCACCTCTAAACAGCTGTTGCCCATCTATGATAAACCGATGATTTATTATCCTTTATCTGTACTCATGCTGGCCGGGATCCGCGAGGTGATGATCATAACCACCCCCGAAGATCAGGCAAATTTTCAACGCTTATTGGGTGATGGAAGTACTTTTGGCATAGAGATCACCTACGCAGTGCAACCCAGTCCCGATGGTTTGGCTCAGGCTTTTATTATCGCTGAAGCGTTTATTGGTACCGATAATGTCAGCCTGGTTTTAGGCGACAATATTTTTTACGGGCAACATTTCTCTGACAAACTCAAACAGGCCACGGCGCGGCAAACTGGGGCCACGGTTTTTGGCTATCACGTAACCGACCCGGGGCGTTTTGGGGTGGTCGAATTTGATGAACATAAAAAAGCCATCAGTATCGAGGAAAAGCCTGCCAAGCCAAAATCCCAATATGCGGTTACAG
The DNA here is from genome assembly GCF_058068185.1 of Paraglaciecola sp. IT1134. Lineage (NCBI taxonomy): Bacteria > Pseudomonadati > Pseudomonadota > Gammaproteobacteria > Alteromonadales > Alteromonadaceae > Paraglaciecola > Paraglaciecola sp. IT1134. Next base: position 2,703,114 of record NZ_CM176486.1, read on the forward strand.
GTTTGTATTTTTATGATAACGATGTGATTGAAATTGCCAAAAATATCCAGCCCTCCCACCGTGGTGAACTTGAAATCACAGACGTAAACCTGGCCTATCTACATCGCGGGGATTTACACGTGTCGCTATTGGGCCGGGGTTTTGCCTGGCTGGATACCGGCACCCATGACTCCTTATTAGATGCGGGCCAGTTTGTGCAAACAATTGAACACAGACAAGGTTTAAAAGTTGCCTGTCTGGAAGAAATTGCCTTTCGCCAAAAGTGGGTGGATGTCGAACATTTGCTAAAACAGGGCAACAGTTTGCAAAAAACTGGCTATGGTCAATATTTGCTCAAAGTGGCAGGGGGTTATGAATAGATGAAAATTACTCACACACCATTAAACGACCTGTTGATTTTTGAACCCAAGGTGTTTGGGGACCAACGGGGCTTTTTTATGGAAACCTTCCGTGCAGATTATTTTACTGAAGTAACAGGTGTTGAAACCTTAGTTCAGGACAACCACAGTAAATCAGTGCAAGGTATTTTGCGGGGGTTACATTACCAGCTTGAACATACCCAGGGTAAGTTGGTGCGGGTCACCCAAGGCAGTGTCTATGATGTGGCCATCGATATGCGTCGCTCTTCTTCTACCTTTGGTAAATGGTGTGGTGTTGAACTAAGCGCTGACAATAAAAAGCAAGTATGGATCCCTGCTGGTTTTGCCCATGGTTTTTATGTCACCAGCGAAACGGCAGAGTTCGTTTATAAATGTACCGATTATTACCATCCCCAATCAGAGGTATCCTTGCGCTGGGATGATGCGCAATTGGCTATCCACTGGCCACTGGTGAATGACCAGCAACCGAGTTTATCGGCAAAAGATGCCAACGGCTTGGCATTTTGCGAGGCACCAACATTTCCCTAGCCTAAATTGATTGGCGCCATTTAAATACGGAAAAACACAATGAAAGTTATGGTAACAGGCAAAAATGGCCAACTGGGTTGGGAGTTAACCCAGAGCATTCCCGATGGTGTGGATTGCATTGCACTGGGCTCCGAAGAGCTGGATATCAGGAATGAGACAGCGGTCAATGCGGCCATAGCCAGCATCAAACCAGATGTGGTGATCAACGCTGCCGCTTATACTGGGGTAGATAAGGCAGAAGGTGAAGAGGAAGATGCCTATGCGGTCAACGCCCTTGGACCAAAGTACATCGCCCAGGCATGTTTGACCCATCAGGCCCGTCTGATCCAGATATCAACAGATTTTGTGTTTGATGGTAATCAAACCACACCCTATCAAACGGACGATCAACCCCACCCCCTTGGGGTTTACGGGGCGTCTAAATTGGCTGGTGAAAAAGCGATTACAAACATATTAGCCGATGCGGTGATTGTGCGCACAGCCTGGGTATATTCGGTGCATGGCCATAACTTCGTGAAAACCATGTTGCGCCTGATGACTGAAAAACCGCAACTGAGCATTGTTTATGACCAGGTCGGTAGCCCATGTTGGGCCGGGGGCTTAGCCAAATGGTTATGGGCAGTGGCCAGCAAACCGCAAATTTCCGGTACCTACCACTGGACAGACGCAGGCGTTGCCAGTTGGTATGATTTTGCCGTCGCTATTCAGGCGCTAGCCATGGAAAAAGGCCTGCTCCAGGCTGCCATCCCCATCCGGCCAATATTAAGCGCGGCTTTCCCCACCCCGGCCAAACGCCCGCATTTTTCGGTGATGGACAAAACCAGAGCCGAACAGGCTACGGATCTATTAAGCACACATTGGCGTATGCACTTGTCTGCTATGTTGGATACCCTGAAAACGATAGGTTAATTTAGTCGCCGGCGGGGCGGTTGATGTGGGCAAAAATATCGTAGTCAAATTTTCCAAGTAATTCGATCAAGCCAATGAGCGGTAAACCCACTAAAGTATTGGGATCGCGCCCGTCCAGTTTTGTGAATAAACAAATTCCCAATCCTTCGCTTTTAAAGCTGCCGGCACAGTCATAGGGCTGTTCTGCTTCCAGATAGGTTTCGATTTGCGACTGAGTTAAAGGTTTAAAGGTCACACTAAAGGGCTCGATTAAACTTTCATGTCTATTACTTATTGAGTCGTATACACACAAACCCGTATAGAAAATCACGGTTTTGGCGGCTAAAAAGCTCAGTTGCTGCACGGCATTGGCAAAGTTGCCCGGTTTACCGAGAATTTGCCCATCAACACTGGCGACCTGATCTGAGCCAATAATTAAACCTTGGTGGTGTTTGGCGACATTTTTGGCTTTAGCCAACGCTAAGCGTGCCACTAAGGTTTGTGGGGACTCAGTTAACTCAGGGCTTTCATCCACACTGGGGGCTATCGATTCAAAGGGAACCAGCAATTTTTTTAGGGTGGTACGTCGGTAGGCTGAAGTTGAGGCTAGAATTAGTTTCATGAAAATGATGACGTGTTATATAATTGAGGTCATCAAATCAAAGCATAATTCGCTTAAATTACATAGGACTAATCGTTATATTTTCTTTGACTAAACACTCTTCAGCCTTTATGATGCGCGCGCTATGCAGAAAGTGAAATTACCCAAACTACTTGACCCAGTCAAAAGTGCTACAAAACGCTCCGAATATCGGGGCATGATGTTAGCTTCTGATATGCCGAGGCTGCTTGAGGTTGTCGCTGGTATAGACGATGAAATTGATGCTGAGGTTAAGTTCTTAAAAGACGAGCAGGGTCTTTCTTACTTCGAGGGTCAATTACATTGTACAACATCACTTGTCTGTCAAAGATGTGGTGGTGTTTTTACTCATCCAGTAAATGTATCTTTTTGTTTCAGTCCTGTGCAGGGTCTGGACAATGAAGATACCGATGAGTTACCGGACACTTACGAACCGGTAGAGGTCAATGACCATGGAGAAATCAATTTACTTCAAGTATTTGAAGATGAGCTGATGTTATCCCTGCCCATCGTGGCCCTTCATGCAGAGGAGGATTGCGCTAGAAAGCGGGATGACATGAGTTTCGGAAAAATTGAACCGATCGATGAGCGTCCAAACCCGTTCGCGGTTTTGAAAGAACTTAAGCGAGACTAGGAGTAAACTAATGGCAGTACAAAAGAATCGTAAAACCCGCTCTAAACGTGGCATGCGTCGTTCGCATGATTCGTTGGGTACTACTACTTTGTCTGTAGATTCAACATCAGGTGAGACGCATGTTCGTCATCACGTGACTGCTGATGGTTACTACAAAGGCAAAAAAGTTCTCTCATTATAATTTGAGGCGACTTTGAGTCATCTAACCTTAGCGTTAGATATTATGGGGGGCGATAACGGCCCCCATATTACTCTACCCGCAGCCATGAAGGCGCTGCACGAATTCCCCCAGCTAAACTTAACCTTATGCGGCGATAAACCCATTATCCACGCCTGGCTTGCCGAAAATCCTAATTCCTATTCCAACCGCTATTCTATAATACACTGTGCACAACAAGTTTTGATGGATGAAAGTCCGGTTTCGGCGTTGCGCCATAAAAAAGAGTCATCTATGGCCCGGGCCATTCATTTAGTGGACCAGCAACAAGCCCATGCCTGTGTTAGTGCCGGTAACACTGGCGCTTTGCTAGCTATTGCTTATTCCGTTTTAAAAACCTTACCAGGTATTGTGCGTCCGGCGCTGATTTCAACCTTACCCACAGTGTCGGGAAAAAAAGTGTATTTATTGGATCTTGGAGCCAATGTGCAGTGCGATAGCGAGGCGTTGGTGCAAAATGCCATAATGGGCTCTGTGGTGGCGGAACATGTATCCGGTATCGCTTATCCTAAGGTTGCGCTGCTAAATGTGGGGCAGGAGCAAATTAAAGGTAATTTGCAGATAAAAAAGGCAGCTAAAATTTTAGCCACACTGCCCAGTATCAATTACATCGGTTTCATTGAAGGAGATAATATATTCAATGAGGTGGCTGACGTGATTGTCACCGACGGTTTTACCGGCAATATCGCACTCAAATCATGCGAAGGGCTGGTTAAGTTGCTAATTGAAGAAGTAAAACGCGATGCACGTCAAAATATGCTGACCAAGATCATGGCCAAATTAGCTCTGCCTTTATTGCGCAAGATTTATTTACGAGTGAACCCCGACCAGTATAATGGTGCGAGTCTGATAGGATTGCGCGGAATAGTGGTAAAGAGCCACGGTAATGCCTCCGACGAGGCCTTTTTGTATGCCATTAGAGAGGCGGTACAAGAAGTGACCAGACAAGTTCCGAATAAAATTAAAGATAAAATCGAAGCCGTATTGATGGAGCGCACAGAATAAATGAATTCGAAAATAATTGGTACTGGTAGTTACTACCCACAAGAGATACGTACAAACGCTGATTTAAGTCAGATGGTGGATACGTCTGACGAGTGGATTACAGATCGCACCGGTATCAAAGAAAGACGTATTATAGGTATCAATGAAACCGCCGCTACTATGGGCGCCGAAGCCAGCAAGAAAGCGATAGAAGCTGCAGGTATCGATCCTAAATCCCTGGATATGATAGTGTGCGCCACCACCAGTGGTCGATATGCTTTCCCCAGTACTGCATGTGAAATTCAAAAGGCGCTGGATATCGATGGCATCCCTGCCTTTGATGTGGCCGCGGCTTGTGCGGGGTATTGTTATGCCTTAAGTGTGGCTGACCAATACATAAAATCCGGCATGGCCAAGCGGATCCTGGTAGTAGGTACAGACTGTTTAAGCCGTATGATCAATCCCAATGACAGAACCATGGTGATTTTATTTGGTGATGCCGCCGGGGCGACTATTATTGAAGCCAGTGAAGAGCCGGGGATCTTGTCGACACACATTCATGCCGCCGGATCATTCGGCGATTTATTAACTGTGGGTAACCCAACCCGTGGAGACGAGCTGTCTATACACGAAAACTGGGGCTCCATGAAAGGCAATGAAGTATTCAAGGTGGCGGTGACCAAGTTAAGCCAAGTCGTAGAAGATACCTTAGCGACCAATAATATGCAGAAATCAGATTTAGACTGGCTGGTACCTCATCAAGCTAATTTTAGAATTATTAAAGCGACGGCTAAGAAATTGGACATGTCGCTGGATCAGGTGGTTATCACATTAGAAAAGTATGGTAATACCTCGGCAGCTACGGTACCCACGGCTTTGGACGAAGCGATCCGCGATGGCCGTATTAAACGCGGGCAACACTTATTGTTAGAAGCCTTTGGTGGCGGTTTTGCCTGGGCTTCGGCCCTGGTACGTTATTAAGCAACGATATATTAAAATTATTTTGTTAATTCTTTTGAAGGAAGCAGTATGACAAAACGCGCCTGGGTGTTCCCTGGTCAGGGATCACAATCAGTGGGTATGTTAGCGGATATGGCGGAGAAATTCCCCCAGGTTAAGCAAACATTTGACAGGGCAAGCCTTGTCCTGGGTTACGATTTATGGGACGTCGTGCAAAACGATACGGACCAGACTTTGAATCAGACCCATGTTACCCAGCCTGCCTTATTGGCAGCAAGTTACGCTATTTATAAAACACTGGAAGCCCAAGAAATCGACCTGCCTGATTACATGGCGGGACACAGTCTTGGGGAGTATTCTGCTTTGGTTTGTGCCGGGGTGATAAAATTTGAAGACGGCATACGCTTGGTGGAAGCCAGAGGCCGCTTTATGCAGTTAGCTGTACCTGAAGGGGTAGGAGCCATGTACGCCATCATAGGTTTGGCCGATGATAAGGTGCAAACCTGTTGTCAGCAGGCTGAAACGGAGACTGGCTTAGTGGTCTCTGCGGTGAATTTTAATTCTCCTGGCCAGGTTGTGATTGCCGGCAATGCCGAAGCTGCACAAAAAGCGGCTGCGCTATGTAAAGCAGCTGGCGCAAAACGAGCCTTGCCACTGGCGGTTAGCGTGCCTTCCCACTGCGCTTTAATGCGACCCGCCGCAGAAATGCTGGCCACTATGCTTGAAAATATTGATTTTTCCACTCCGACCGTGCCAATTATCAACAACGTTGATGTCGCGGTACAAAGTTCTGGGGAGCAAATCAAGTTGGCACTTACCAAACAATTATATAGCCCAGTCAGGTGGACCGAATCGGTGCAGAAATTAGCCTCATTAGGCACCGCTGAACTATATGAAATCGGTCCAGGCAAGGTACTGACCGGTCTGATCAAGCGTATTGATAAATCCTTGAGCTGTGAAGCGGTAAACAGTGCCGATTCAGTATCAGCCATTCACTAATTAACAGAGAGTATTCAATGTCTGGATTAACAGGAAAAATAGCCTTGGTCACAGGCGCCAGCCGGGGCATAGGTAAAGCAATTGCCGAGCGTTTGTTGGCTGACGGTGTGACGGTAATTGGCACCGCAACCTCGGCGTCTGGCGCTCAGGCTATCAGTGCGTACCTGGGTGAAAACGGTAAGGGCATGGTATTAAACGTTTCAGATGCCGAATCAATGAAAACCCTGCTCAGCGATGTGAGTGAGCAATTTGGGGTGATTGATATCCTGGTTAATAATGCCGGGATCACCCGGGATAATTTACTCATGCGTATGAAAGATGACGAATGGCAAGATATTTTAAATACCAATCTAAGCTCGGTTTTTAGTATGTCAAAAGCGGTGTTACGTGGCATGATGAAAAAACGCTGGGGCAGAATCATTAATATTGGTTCAGTGGTTGGCAGCACAGGAAACGCCGGACAAGCAAATTATGCCGCAGCGAAGGCAGGGGTCATTGGCTTTAGCAAGTCCATGGCTCGAGAAGTAGCATCTCGCGGTATTACGGTGAATGTGGTCGCGCCTGGTTTTATCGATACCGATATGACCAAGGCGTTATCGGATGATCAGCGAGATGCTATCTTTAAAGATATTCCGGCAAATCGGTTGGGCTCAGTTCAAGAGATTGCCGCTACGGTTGGCTTTTTAGCCAGTGAAGGAGCCGCTTACATCACAGGGGAAACTCTGCATGTAAATGGTGGAATGTTTATGGGTTAAGAAAAGTAATAGGTGCTACTATGTGCTGAAGCTTTACTTGATTGTAAAAATTTTGTTTATTAATATGGATTTTCATGTGGTTCGACCAGTAAAAAACTTTACAGTCTTGCTTGCAAGGCAGTGGGTTGGTGAATACACTACTCAAAATTTATATCTAGCGACTTTTAAGGGAAAACTAGAATTATGAGTGACATCGAAGAACGCGTTAAAAAAATCATCATTGAGCAACTGGGTGTTAAAGAAGAAGAAGTAAAATCAGAAGCCTCGTTTGTTGATGATCTAGGTGCGGATTCTCTGGACACAGTTGAATTGGTTATGGCTTTAGAAGAGGAATTCGATACAGAAATTCCTGATGAAGAAGCAGAAAAAATCACAACTGTTCAGTCTGCCATTGACTACGTTAACGCTCACAAAGACGCGTAATAAGTTTTAAAAACGGCTCTTCCTGAGCCGTTTATCATTTCTATAACTACCAATTTTAATAACGTTCGGAGGCCAATGTGGCTAAACGTCGGGTTGTTGTAACCGGTCTTGGCGTCCTATCACCTGTGGGCAATGATTTTGCCTCTACATGGGATAATATCGTCAAGGGTCAAAGTGGTATCGATCAAATTACTGCATTTGATGCATCTGAATTTACTACCCATTTTGCAGGGGAAGTAAAAAACTTTGATGCTGAGCAATACATCCCCAAAAAAGAAACCAAAAAAATGGACAGGTTTATCCAGTTCGGGGTTGCTGCGGGTAGACAAGCATTGGCCGATTCGGGTTTGGTTATCTGCGAACAAAATGCCGACCGCGTTGGTGTGGCAATTGGTTCGGGTATAGGTGGCTTAGGTCTAATCGAAGAAAATCACAGTAAGATGTTGGAATTCGGACCTAAGCGTATCTCACCGTTTTTTGTGCCAGCCACCATAACCAATATGATTTCAGGCTTCTTGTCTATTATGGAAGGTTTAAAAGGCCCCAATCTGAATATTGTTACCGCCTGTACAACCGGCGTGCACAATATAGGCGTAGCCGCTCGCACCATAGCCTACGGTGATGCAGATGCCATGCTGGCGGGCGGGGCAGAAGCCTCCATTTGCCGACTTGGCTTAGGTGGTTTTGCCGCTGCACGCGCATTGTCCACCCGCAATGACTCGCCGCAAATAGCCAGTCGCCCTTGGGATAAAGATCGCGACGGTTTTGTCATGGGAGAGGGAGCTGGAGTAGTGATGCTCGAAGAGTACGAATTTGCCAAGGCCCGTGGCGCAAAAATTTACGCTGAGTTGGTGGGTTTTGGCATGAGTGGTGATGCTTATCATATGACTTCGCCGCCGGCAAATGGAGAAGGTGCGGCAGCATCCATGCGCAACACCCTCAAAGATGCTGGCATCAACCCCGAACAGATTGGATATATTAATGCCCACGGCACTTCCACACCTGCCGGTGACATTGCCGAAGTAGCAGCATTGAAAAGCGTGTTTGCCCGTCATGCCAACAAAGTCTTGGTGAGCTCAACCAAATCCATGACCGGGCATTTGCTTGGGGCGGCCGGTGCCATCGAAGCGATCTTCACTATCCTGGCACTACGGGATCAGGTAGCTCCGCCGACCATTAACTTGGACAATCCGGGGGAAGGTTGTGATCTTGACTTTGTGCCTCATCAAGCCAAGGCCATAAAAATGGATTATGCTTTATGTAATTCCTTTGGTTTTGGTGGTACTAACGGCTCGTTATTATTCAAAAAAGTTTAAACTGGCAAGCACTAACGATCTTTAATAGTATCAAGTCTAAGCCTGTAATATCATTTGCTATTACAGGCTTTTTTAATCAGCGCAATAAATGTTAAAAGTGGATTTTCGCCAAACCAATGATTGTTAACGGACAACAAACTACTCAAATAAACATAGCTGATCGCGCCACCCAGTACGGCGATGGTTGTTTTACGACCATGGCCGTTGATTTTGGTGATGTGGCTCACTGGGAAGCTCACCTAACACGACTCAAAAACAGTTGCGATAGATTATATATTGCATTTGAACGTTGGGATGAGTTGCGCCACTGGGTATTCGAATTAGCACACAATTACCAAAGCTGTGTTATCAAAGTCATGATCAGCCGGGGAGAAGGTGGGCGAGGGTATGGCATAGCGGGTACAGGAAACCCGAGTTACATTATCACCCGGCATGATATGCCAGCGCATTATTCCACCTGGCGCAATAACGGTATTGAGCTCAATGTCAGTACGATCACTTTGGCTAAACAACCGCTTTTGGCAGGTTTGAAACACCTCAACCGGTTAGAGCAAGTATTAGTAAAACGAGAGTTGGAGCAAGACGCATTTCATGACTGCATTGTGATGGATACAGATAACCTGATAGTCGAGACTTCAGCAGGTAACTTGTTTTGGCATAAGGATGATACCTGGTTTACCCCCTCGCTATCATACTCGGGAGTTGAAGGGGTTATGCGTAACCATGTCATCGAGTTATTCAAGGCCATGGGTAGTCAAATCCTTGAGTGTCGTAACAGTCTAGACATATTACAACAAGCTTCCGAGGTGTTTGTCTGCAACAGCTTAATGGGAGTGGTGCCAGTCAATGCAATTGAATTCAATGATGGACATCGTGCTTATTACCACAGCCATTTGATCCACACACTTCAACAAAAGGTAAGCACTTATGCTGTTTAATATTCAGGTAGTCACTTGCTGAAATCTCATATTCTAAAATTCCTGCTGCTAGTATCCGTGTTTATTGTTGTCGCTGCGTTAGGGAGCTTTTACTATTTAAAACAGCAGGCTTACCAACCCCTTAACCTGGCTGAGCCCCGGCTTTTGACGGTGGAAAGAGGGCAATTTGCCAATTCAATTTTAGCTCAACTTAAAAAGCAGCAATTGCTTGATCACACACTCGCAGTGAAGCTGATGCTCAAAGTGTTACCTGCACTGTCATCCGTAAAAACCGGCACCTACGAGCTGACACCAGGCATGAACGCGTTAGATGTCTTCACCCTTATCGCCAGCGGCAAAGAAAAACAATTTGCTATCACCCTGGTTGAAGGTTTCAGATGGCAAGACTGGCGTAAACAATTATTGGCTCATCCGAATTTGCAGGTTTCCGCTGAGTTTGAACAGACAGCTACGAAAATTGCTCAGCAAACGAGGGGGCAATCGTTAGAAGGCTGGCTGCTACCTAATACTTATCACTTTATAAATCACACTTCGGTGGATGCAATAGTGTTGCGTGCATACACCCGGATGCAACAGGTATTGGCGGAGTTGTGGCTTAATAGACAACAAGACTTGCCCTACGAGAGCCCTTATGAAGCACTCATTATGGCGTCAATTATTGAAAAAGAAACGGGCAAACCGGATGAGCGTGAACGTATCGCCGGCGTTTTTGTCAATCGCTTGCGCTTAAACATGCGATTACAAACGGATCCCACTGTGATTTACGGAATAGGTGCGAACTTTGACGGTAATATTAGGCGCAAAGATCTTAAAACACCCACCCCCTACAATACCTATGTGATAAAAGGTTTACCCCCTACGCCCATTGCGATGCCCAGTAAGCTAGCGTTATACGCAGCCCTCAACCCTGCTACCACAGAGGATCTGTATTTTGTGGCAAAAGGAGACGGCAGCCATCATTTCTCAGCGTCGTTGCAGGAACATAACCAAGCAGTGCGCCAATATCAGTTAAAAAGATAGGAAAGTCGTTTTGAAGCCAAAGGGTAAGTTTATTGTCATTGAAGGGCTCGAAGGTGCGGGTAAAAGTACCGCCGTGAGTATAATAAAAGCCTGTATTGAAGCCGCGGGACAAACTCTGATTTGTACCAGAGAGCCAGGGGGGACACCCATGGCAGAAGCCATCCGCCATTGCGTGAAACAACATTGGCAAGATGAAACCGTAACGGTCGAAGCGGAATTGCTGCTGATGTATGCGGCCCGCGCCCAATTGCTGCACAATGTGATCCACCCTAACTTGCAACAAGGTAACTGGGTTTTAGGGGACAGACATGACATGTCATCTCGGGCTTATCAAGGCGGAGGACGTCAAATTGCCGACGAACTTATCGAGCCGCTACGACACATCACCCTAAAAGGGTTTATCCCTGATTTTACCTTGTATCTGGATGTGGAGCCCGAAGAAGGGTTAAAGCGGGCCAGGGGACGGGGTGAATTGGACAGAATTGAACAAACCGACATCCAGTTTTTCCACCGCACTCGGGCGCGTTATCTAGCCCTTGCGGAACAAAATCCGGCGTGTGAAATCGTGGATACCATGCAGCCCATCGAACAAGTGCATGCTCAGATTAAACATTTTATGCAACAATTTCTGGCTCAATAACATGTATCCCTGGCTACAACCGAGTATTAACCAACTTTGTGCCCGGGTTCAGCGGCATAAGCTTCACCATGCCCTGTTATTACAAGGTGCCGTAGGTATAGGCAAGACGGAGTTTGCCCAATTCTTGGGGCGTTACTTATTATGTTCTCGGCGCCATACCAGCGAACCTTGTAATGAATGCCAGTCATGTCTATTGCTGGCGGCGGGGAATCACCCGGATTTATACGAGATCATCTCCGATAAACAAATCGGGGTGGATTCTATTCGTGAGGCAATTCGTAACCTCAGTGGTTCATCCCAGTTATCCGGGGCTAAGGTACTAATAATACATGCGGCCCATACTATGACTGAATCCAGTGCTAATGCCTTGCTGAAAACCTTGGAAGAGCCGACCAACAATACATTTTTACTGCTGCTGACCCACAAACCAGATCGTTTGTTAGCGACTATCCGCAGCCGCTGTGAAAAAGTATTATTGCCCAGTCCGAATACTGATACTTGTATCAACTGGTTGTCTATGCAGGGAGCGTCATCCCCGGACCCTGCTTTGCTGAGTATGTATGTCAGCTCACCGCTAATTTTGCTTGAGCAGCTCAATCATCCACCGAAAATCACTTATCAACACGTCCTTGATGGGATCAGTGGATTACGCGCTGGTGATATAGGTACCGCGGAGCTTGCCACTAAGTGGCAAGAACATCCAGAAACGGTAGTCAAATGGTTGCAATATTGGCTAAGCGAACAGATGAAGCAGCAACAACAACGCCCTGAAATGTTATGGGCCATGCATCAGGCTTGCATTCACGCTGCGGCGCAACTTGCCCACCCGGGGATCAATAAAACCCTGCTGCTGGCTAATGTATTACAAAACTTGTTAGAGTAAAAAGTGCTCAACTTAATTGTTTTCCGCTCATTATTTAGGATATCCCTTTGTTTGTAGATTCTCATTGTCATTTAGATCGCTTGGAAAAAAGTCCCCAAGAGTTAGCCCAAATTATACAATTCGCCGAACAGCGGGGAGTTGAACACTTTTTGTGTGTATCGGTGTCAGTTAAAGACTTCCCGGCCATGCTCGAAACCATTCGTCCTTTTGCCAACGTTTCGGCGTCCTGTGGCGTGCATCCCTTACATCAGGAAGACGCCTGTAGTTACGAAGAACTGTTGGCGATGGCCTCTAAAGACGAAGTGGTAGCAATAGGGGAAACTGGCCTGGATTACTTTTACAGTGCCGATACAAAAGACGTGCAAGTCAGTTCTTTTGTTGATCATATTAAGGTAGCCAACAAACTGAATAAACCGTTGATCATCCATACCAGGGACGCCCGCGGCGACACGATTGAATTGTTAAAGAAACATAAACAGGCCGAGACCCGCGGTGTATTGCACTGTTTTACAGAGGATTGGCCAATGGCACAAGCGGCCATAGAGTTAGGTCTGTATATTTCGATATCCGGCATAGTAACGTTTAAAACTGCCACCGAATTACAAGAGGTTGTCAAAAAAATCCCGTTAGAAAAGCTGCTGATTGAGACAGATTCGCCCTGGTTGGCTCCGGTACCATATCGGGGTAAACCTAACCAGCCTGGCTATGTGCGGGAAGTAGGGGAGTTTATTGCCAATTTGAAGGGTATATCTGTGGCTGAATTGGCTAAGGTAACCAGTCAGAATTTTTATGATTTGTTTAATATTGCGCCTTCGAGCTCGCAATAGTCAATATAATCGTCAAGGTTTGGGCAGAAGTCAGCGAATAGTGGAGGGTGCATTGCATATCATCTTATCCTGCTCCAAAATTATTGAGCTACCCTAAAGAGCCAATAATTTCCCTTATACTGCTTCGCCAGGCTCGCCAGCAAGACATTGTGTAAAAAGGTAAATTTGATATGAGAAAATTTCATTTATTATGCTTATTTTTTCATCTCAGTAATTGACAGTACCTATTGAGCCTATGTGTTGTAAGGCACACAGCTGTTAATATCAATATGGCACGATTTAAGCCTTAATAAAGTTCCTACTCGTTAAAAAAGGAAATTATCATGTTACGTTGGGCGCTTATATTTTTAGTTATCGCACTGGTTGCTGCAGTATTGGGATTTGGCGGCGTGGCGGGTTCCGCGGCTGGAATAGCCAAGATCATCTTTTTTGTATTTCTTTTATTGTTAGTGATCTCGGTTGTTATGAATCTCGTTCGGGGTAAATAGCGATTTAATACTCCAAAGAACGGAGTATTAAAATATAAAAAAGAGGCTTATTAGTCTCTTTTTTTATATTCCATACATTGCGTTGTGATAATGGGTCGTTTCGTTTCGACCATTAATTTATTTAATCTAAAAACCGGGGCAAGGTGTCTAACGCTTAGCGTTGCATTTAGCCAGTGCCCCGCAACTGATATTAAAAACTGGCGGAGACGGATTCTGCACTTTGCTCAAGCTGGGACTTGGCTTGTTCGGTTTGTTGATGATTTTCTGTATGTATTATAACTACCCATTTGGCGTCTTGGGTCGCTTGTCGCGTCGCGTTCACCACTGCATCCTGATCCGGGCGCAACGAGACTAACCCTGCAATCATTAAACCGGCAAAAAGCCCCATTATCACAAGAGCTGCCACCGTTAATCCTGGACTAGACTGAGTATAGATCGGCCCGTAAATGCCCAGTATTATCCCCCCTGCCAGCCCCACCAATGCGCCGCAAATACCAAAATTCACATGGCTTTTAATTAACGTACGACCCACCTTTTTGTCATTGGGCTCTATCTTACGATCATAATTTACATCGTTGGGTGGTACGAGACTGATTTGTTTCTGAGCGAGCGACATTTTGCTCATGATGGCCTTTAGCGCTGATTTTGCTTGCTGTTCATTGGCGTAAATTGCGCTAACTTTACCGCGTATATGGCTGTTCATTACTGATCCTCTCCTTTGTCTATCAATAGTGCCTCACTATCGATAATTTGGTTTTGTATCGTTTTTGTTGTTTCTGATATTCGTACTGCGCAATTGCTATGCCAGTTTTAGACACCTGAAAGGACGTATTTAAATGGAGTGGATCAGTAGGGATTTATAAAACCTATAATTCGGGGGTATTACCAACATTGACGCTCTGGCAAGTTGGCGCAATTTAAGCTTAAGTACCTCATCAAAGAGAAGTACAGCCTACAATCCATTTTCACAATCATATGTAAATTTAAGGAAAAAACATGTCAAATCCCCAAGATAATCCAGGTTTATTCAAACTAGCTAAGGGGTATCAGGTCAAAGTGTGGGCCCCCCATGCGACATCCGTATCCATACGCGGGGAATTTAACGATTGGGCCGAAGAGGGGATCGCACTTGCTTCAGGTGAAAAAGGCATCTGGCAAGCTACCATAGATGACTTGCAAAACGGCCAGCAATATCAATTTGATATCTGCGATGCCCAAGGTAAGGTGTTAAAACGTAATGATCCTCGCAGCAGACTGATGACTAACAGTGTAGGAGCATCGGTCGTTTATGATGACGATTATCAATGGCCAGCCACTGATTTTACGTTACCTTCTTGGGATAAACTGGTTATTTATGAGCTACACATAGGCACCTTTAACCGCCTTGATAGCGACGAAGGATCGGGACCAGGAACCTTTAGTTCTGCAATCGAAAAGCTGGATTATTTGGCGCAATTAGGCATTAACTGTATCGAACTCATGCCAGTTAATGAATTCGCCGGTGACTTTAGTTGGGGTTATAATCCGGCCTATCCGTTTGCTGTAGAAGAAGCTTATGGCGGACCTAATGGGCTTAAAGATTTTATCCGTGAAGCACATAGCCGCAATATCGGGGTTATTCTGGATGTCGTATACAACCACTTCGGCCCCAGCGATCTGCATCTGTGGCAATTCGACGGCTGGTCTGAAAATGGCAAAGGGGGCATCTATTTTTATAATGACTGGCGCAGTGACACGCCGTGGGGCGACACCCGGCCTGACTATGGCAGACCACAAGTCAGGCAGTATATCTTTGACAACGCCATGATGTGGCTAGAAGAGTTTCGTCTGGATGGCCTGCGTATGGATATGATCCCCTATATGCGCTCAGTCTCGGGTAGTGAATTACCTGAAGATAGCATCCAAGAAGCGTACGAGCTGATCCGTTGGATTAACAGTGAAGCCAAAAAACGTTTTGCCCATAAATTAATGATTGCTGAAGACTTACATGGTAATGATTTTGTCAGCGATTTTACCGATGACGGCGGTCTGGGGTATGGGGCCCAGTGGGATGCCGATTTTGTACACCCGATCCGTGAAGTACTTACTCAACCCGAAGATCAAGCAAGGGATTTACATATTGTCATCAAGGCTTTATCCAGACGCTACAGTGACCAAGCATTTAATCGTGTGGTGTATGTTGAATCTCATGACGAAGTAGCCAACGGGAGTGCCAGGCTAGCCGAGGAGATAGCCCCAGGCAATGTTGATAAGGACTATTTCGCCCGTCAGCGCTCGGTAATTGGGGCGGCTTTAACCCTGACAGCTCCTGGGATCCCGATGTTATTCCAAGGTCAGGAATTACTTGAAGATCTGTGGTTTAACGATCAGGATCCCATTGATTGGGCAAGACTGGAAAAATTCCCGCAACTCAATAAAGCTTACCGAAGCCTGATCGATTTACGTAAAAATGCGGCGGGGTTAAGTGCTGAACTGATTACTTTTGTGCATCAGGATCACGACAATAAGATCTTAGTGTACCTGCGCGACCCAGAAGATAATGACGAAGGTAAGGTATTGGTACTGATTAACTTTAAAAATCAACGCCATGAAAACTACCAACTAAATGATATCGTTCAACAACATTGGCAATGTGTGTTTAATTGGCACAACGGTTATCATGAGCCTGATACCTTTGCCTTTACCGGCATGGATGAAGAGCCGCAAAGCACCTTGACAATTGAGCCTTATCAAGTCCTGATTTTCAGCCAAAAATAAATTAACAGGCTAACCAGGTGCGAGTTAGTTCGTTCCTGGTGGGCCCATTACATTTAGCCCGTAATGTTTTCCAAACTATGTGAAAAACTTACACGTTTTAGTTTTGCTAATATGGTTCAAAGCTCTTTGAGGATTGATTCTAGCGTATCTCATCATTAAGTTTTAACTATAAAAAAGGTGACTGTAACTAATTTTGTATCCCTGTTTTGTAATATACGTTTAACTGAGTTTTCGGCGACACCTGTTCTGGTCAACGCGATGCTAAAATTAAATGGATGGCGTAATAATTGCTCGTTATTTTGTCGATAACCATCAGGCTGTATTCAATATATTGGTAAGCCCTTGGCGGACGTTCTCGCCAAGGGTGAACATTTAAGTCGTTTCGTGCCAACTCCGAATAGTCACCAACTGATTTTAAACGCAACTCACTTAAACTGACTTTGAACTGAATGGCACTTAATTATTAAAGCAATATTAGTAAAATTGTGTGGTAAATACATTTTTAGTCATGATGCCATCATAATGTTAATGATTTCAGCATAACGAGCGCAAATGGGCTAGCTGTTGCCTGTCCAACTCACGTTACTCTCGTCCTTTGCTGCTGCCTTCAGCAAATCGATCAAAGGTAAAGCACGGTGAGAGAGACTGACCAAAGAAGCTTCCTCGTTATCGTCTTCAGACACTTCCGGTTCAGGTTGTTGCTTCGTTGCTTCGATCGCAGCTTCCAGATGCGCCAGTGCAGCCGGAACATCTTTTGCAAATATCGCACTGGGCACGGTACCGCTATGCCCCATCATTTTTAGCAATTCGACTGCCACATCTCCGAACATCGTTATGTTGGCACTGGCCGGACTGGAAAAAATTACTAGCATGATCAGTTCTCTCTTAAGGTTTGCTCAATGATTATAGGAAGAATAAACGCTATGCCTAATCTATACAACAGGCATTAATTTTGTGGGTTCATGGTCTGCATACCGTCAATCGCCACCAAAACATCTGAGAACATATTCATTTCACGACACAGCTCGTCAAACGCTCGGCATGCACGCTTAATACCTTTGCCTTTGTTCTATCTTAAATCAGCGATGGCCTCAAAATCAGGTTGTAGACGACCCAACAACCACAACACCTCAAACGACAGAATCGCTTGGTAATTAAGATACAAAAAAATAACTTGGCGGTAACACAGTTAAACTGTATTTGTATGTCCGCTTTGTCCCGACATAGCGACTTTGTTTACGCGTCAAAAAAACTGTATTTTGTATTTCGATTTTGTGTTGATAGCAGACTGTCACCAGCGAAGAAAACGCTTTCAAGCGTTCAAGCGTTCAAGCGTTCAAAAAGGCGACGCGACGTTTTAAGTTTTTTCCAGAAAATCTACTAACGCCAAACAGGTTGCTGATTCCTTACGTGGTGTCTCGGCGGGTACCTCCACCGAGACTGACTCACACTCGATTTTACGGCGCTTTTGCGGCTAATATTAACATCAGAGCGACGGTAACCGCGCCACAAAGGGAAAAACAGCTTCAACTTACCATCATGGGCTATTTAATCATCGTCGCTGTATTTAAAAGAAGTCATCGATTT
The DNA here is from genome assembly GCF_058068185.1 of Paraglaciecola sp. IT1134. Lineage (NCBI taxonomy): Bacteria > Pseudomonadati > Pseudomonadota > Gammaproteobacteria > Alteromonadales > Alteromonadaceae > Paraglaciecola > Paraglaciecola sp. IT1134. The sequence goes on from NZ_CM176486.1 coordinate 2,720,978, forward strand.
TAATGCGTCCTTAGTTGAATCAAAATAGAGATCATCACCATCAGCACTCACACGGAGCTGGTCATAAGGCACAGCAACGAGCTTTTCGCCCATTCCTAAGAAACCACCCACTGAGATAATTGCCATGAGTTTTTCGTCCGTTCTTGAATAAACAACATCGTCGATTTCTCCAAGGTTATCACCATTGGCACTTTCAACGGTTTCACCAATGATTTCACTGATACGGATTTTATAAAGGCTTTTAGCATCACGATATTTACCATACTCAACTGAATTAGCAAACTCGCTTTCACGAGCATTAGATGAGGCATTTTCTCGACTCATTCTCATCTGTTTACCGGTATTTTCACCGTCGTTGTATTTAAACTCGGCTTGCGCTTTTAAGTTTTCTGAAGACGAATTGAGAAAAACATCGTCACCACCATCACTAACGCGAAGTTCGTTGTACGGTACAGCAATCAGTTTTTCTCCCAAGCCTAAAAACCCACCGATTGATATAATTGCCATGAGTTTTTTATCAGTACCGGCATAGACTAAATCATCGATTTCACCGATATTGTCGCCGTCACGTTGCTCTACCGTTTCGCCAATAAGCTCACTAGCACGTACATGGTAAGCACTTTTGGCATCTCGTTTTTGATCATACATGACTGAATTGTCATACATCGTACGGCGTTTATTGGCGGCCATTTTCATTCTCGCGTTTCTCATCATTTGGCCGGAAGTTTCGCCTTCATTGTAAGTAAATTCAGCTTTGGATTTTAATGCCTCTTCAGTTGAGTCAAGATAGACTTGATCACCATCTGCACTTACGCGCAATTCTTTATAAGGAACCGCAACAAATTTTTCACCCATGCCTAAAAAGCCGCCGACCGAAATAATTGCCATTATCGTACTGTCAGTATCTGAAAAAACTAAATCATCAATTTCACCAATACTATCGCCATTAGATCTTTCAACTGTCTGACCGATAAGTTCGCTAGCTCGAGCATGGTAGCTGCTTTGCGCGGCGCGATTTTTACCATATTCAACAGAACTTTCAAAGTTATTCTCAGATGAATTCATCATCTTAGCTTTACTTGTCGACTTATCTTCCTGCATTTTGCCTTGTGTCTCTGCAAATGCTTGACCATAAAAAGTCATGCTGCTAATAAGTATTGATATTGCTAAAGTTCGTTTATTAATTTTCATGATAATTTCCATTTGTCTGCAGGTTAATAAAAAACTACGTTGCACTTTTTACATTATGCGACAGGAACCGAATTTTTCAAGATAGATGCCTCCTCTAAAGACAATCAAATATTATGTCGTTTATTCAGTAATCTGTTTCTCCATTTTAATAAGTGACTGCAACCAACCACCCGAGTCAGGATAGATACCCCGCTAAAATTTCATATTTTTTAGATCGAGGGAGCGGTAATCGAACAATAAGTGTCTATGGATTCAACACAACGGTAAATACGCCACTAAAACCGTATGGAAAGCATGGGAGGCCCTAAAGATATCACGCATTGGATTTACGCCACCGATGAAGGAATTGGCCCAAATGCAAATATTCACCTGAAACTAAAGGGGCACTTTAATTATTGCATGGAGGCCAATGATGGCTAGGTGCGGTTTGACTTTACGGGTTTATTTACAAAAATTGAAACGCACCAAGTCATTGAATATGCATTTGAAGACGGTCATAAGGTACACCACTTTCGTTGAAACGGCGCATGTCATCAAAGTGCGGCAAAGTTTCGATGCTGACGATGAGCACTCCAGCAAGCAACAAAAACAAGGTCGGTAGACTATTTCAAACAACATGTTGAGCAAAACAACAATAAATAATACTGATAAAACAGGATATATAGTCATAGGGCCGAATCTAGTCACTTGGTTTGAAATTTAGGTTAATGATATGGCAAGCGCTAAAACATTTTATGAAGTCGTGTAAAAAATATCCTTAGAAGAACTCAAAGATAGTACTGACACTGAAAAAAAATAGTGATGCAATCCTTTCACTCTAAGGAGCTGTGGGGTCGAGTTCTTTGAAAAAAATCTCTTGGACTAACATATGCTAAATGGTTGCCGTTACCCAAGCGCCTATAGATCGCTCATTGGGGACTTTCAAGATAGTCGAACCCCAACCTCAAGCTGTCAGAACAGATTTGAGCTACGATAGTTTTCGCTCGACAGTAGCGGCAACTTGTTGCTGCAAATTCGCACTAATATAAATAGACAAGGTCGATAAATTGGCATGGCCCGCATTTTTCATAACCACCTGCAAAGGTGTACCAACTGCAATAGAAGTTGATATACCGGTATGGCGCAGCGAGTGCACACTGAAATGGCGTAATTCCTGAGCTTCATAGGGGTCATCATTGGTCAGTCTGTCAGCGGTTAACTCAAAAACCTCGCGCACAATACCCCGAATAGCTTCTACGCCCAACTGGGCATCTAAGATACCGGTATCACGGCCGTGAGTGGCAGCCTTATGCCTTACAAACAGCGGGATTTGTTCGTCTGGTTGTGGCAGTTCACTCAACCCAAGATACTGACGATAGCGTATTAAACACTGTAAAAGTTCATTTGGGCAGGGGATGATGCGGCTTTTTCCCCCTTTACTACGGGGAATTTTAAATACCCAGTTACCGCTTCTATGTTTGAAAAAATTGCTCATCAATGGGGTAAATCCTGGCCGCGCCGCTATTTCGGAAACTCTCGGATAGAGCAAGTAGAGTAGGGCGAGTAGCAGGCGGCTTCGTTGGTGTTTTTCTGGCTGCTCTTGCGCCAACTCATTAACCACCTCCCACACATTGTGCCATTGCAGTGTGCTTAATGCCTTTTCACCATCTTCACTTTCAGTTACATGGGTATTGTTAACGTTTAACCTACGTAACAATATGGCTGCCGGGTTCTTATCGTGATATTCCACGTCGTTTAGGAATAAGAAAAAGCTGCTTAAAAGTGAAAGTTGGGCCTTTAAGGTTGTTGTTTTGCGTATATATCTGCCCATACTACGATTTACAAAAGGTTGCCATTTAGGATTGGCTTGCACCAATTCAGTATGCACATCGGTGATAAAAAATGGATAGGAAGTACGGGCGATCAAGTGGGCAGGGGGTTGATTACAAAAGTCGATAAACTTGCGCAAAGTAATGCGATCGATCTGGGCAATAGAAACACCACATTCAAACCAAGCCCAGTTAAACAACAAATTCAATTCACCGCGAATTGATTTGAAATTATTGGCGTTGAAGCGATTCTCTGCCAGGTACTCAATCGCCAATTCGTAACTATAAGCTGCATCAGGAATACGTCTGTCGAGACGAGTGATACATTGATTAATATAATCCACTCCCAGTTCGAGCTGATCTGCATGGGGGAATAACGGCATGAAATTTTGGGACATGGCATGTTCAGAAATTTGGAAAACACATTTAACTAATTTTAACTGTATATTCATCCAGTTTACATCATCATTTGGTTAAATTCACTTATCTAACATAGCTATACCGATACCAGCGGATACTCCGTCCCCCTGACACCTCTTTAGCAGCCTTTTGACGCTCAGCAACTATGCAATAAATTTTTATTGCATAGTGAATTGTTCTCACTTGGGTGTTTACTTGTTATGTTTGGCATTGGGTTAAGACCCGCAGTCATTTTATTAGGTTATTATGCGTTCGAGTCGTCAGCTTAAGTACATTCTGTATTATTGAAAAAATGCACTATTGCGTGCAGAAGGAAATAATTTCAACGTGCATACATTAAGTAAAAATTTTTTGAAATTGTTCAATAAAGATTAAATAAAATCATACGTTTGAACAGGTTAGTAAGGAACGTGATATGAAAAGCAAGTCGGATATTGGTTTAGTGGGTTTAGCGGTTATGGGTGAAAATTTGATCCTCAACATGGAGTCAAAAGGTTTTACCGTAACGGCATATAATAGAAGTTACTCGAAGGTAAAAAAATTCATTGCCGGTCGTGCTCAAGGCAAAAACATCCGCGGTGCAGACAGTGTTCAAAGCCTGGTTGCCTCACTGGCCACCCCAAGAAAAGTGATGTTAATGGTAAAGGCAGGCCAAGCAGTAGATGATTTTATCGAGCAATTAATTCCGTTTCTTGCCCAAGGCGACGTCATTATTGACGGCGGTAATACCCATTTTCCTGATTCGAACAGACGAACAAAATATTTAGAAAGCAAAGGCTTGTTATATATTGGTACCGGTGTGTCCGGTGGTGAAGAAGGGGCGTTAAACGGACCTTCAATTATGCCTGGCGGTTCAAAAAAAGCCTGGCCGTTGGTTAAAGATATTTTCCAATCTATTTCTGCAAAAGTTGCTGATGATAATGGTAATGAAGTAGTTCCCTGTTGCGATTGGGTGGGCGATGCTGGTGCCGGGCATTTTGTCAAAATGGTTCACAACGGCATTGAGTATGGTGATATGCAACTAATTTGTGAAGCATATCAACTAATGAAGGTGGTATTAGGTTTAAGCTCTGACGAAATACAGAAAGTGTTTGCCCAATGGAATACAACGGAGTTGGATAGCTACCTAATTGATATAACTAAAGATATCTTCGCCTTTAAAGATGAAAATGGCGACGCGCTAGTTGAAAAAATTCTGGATACTGCTGGACAAAAAGGTACTGGTAAATGGACAGGTATAACTGCCCTTGATTTAGGCGTGCCTTTAACCTTAATTGCCGACGCCGTATTTGCTCGTTGTATTTCGGCTAAAAAAGAACAGCGAGTTGCTGCTTCGAAAGTCATTTCCGGTCCAGATATTCATTTTGACGGCGATAAAGCGGAATTTATTGAGAGCCTAAGACAAGCGGTATTGGCAGCCAAAATTGTCTCTTATGCACAAGGCTACATGCTCATGCAAGAAGCAGCAAAGGAGTATTCTTGGGAGCTAAATTATGGGGGCATAGCGTTAATGTGGCGGGGCGGTTGTATTATTCGTTCTGCGTTTTTAGGAAAAATTAAAGAAGCGTATGACGCCGAGCCAGAGCTAGAAAACTTATTATTAACACCTTACTTCAGAGATACCGTTGTATCTTCTCAAGCTGGATGGAGGAGGGTGGTCGGTACGGCCGTGGCCAACGGCATTGCCATTCCATGTTTAAGTTCAGCATTAACCTACTTCGATGGCTTTCGAACAGCCCGTTTACCTGCCAACTTGTTGCAAGCGCAACGTGATTATTTTGGTGCCCATACTTATGAGCGTACTGACCAACCTAGAGGGGAGTTTTTTCATACTAATTGGACTGGCCGTGGCGGCGATACAGCATCAACAACCTATGATGTGTAGTGATTCTCAAACACAGTCGTAGTATTTGATAATTAACGTCTTCGACCTCCTGGTCGAAGAATTGAACTTCGTCACCGAGGAAATAGCTCTTATGGTCGTATAACGCTAATTATACGACCATAAGTATTAGGCTCTCACTAACACTTTTAAACAATAAGATACCAACCAAGCATTCGGTTATTAACGCCACTGATAATCTCGCGAAAATAATGAGTAGCCTGTTATTCGCTATCCTTTCAGTTACATGGGTATTGTTAACGTTTGGTCTGCGCAGCAAAACGGCACCGAAGAGTGATCAGCATGGACGGGAGAACCGGTGAGCACCTTAGGGATAATGAATGATCATCTTCTTGGGAATACCCAGTACTTACATTTGCTTCAGCTCATATTCAGATAAGCCGCATAATATTGACATTTCTAACCTTTACGGTTTTTTCAGGACCATAACATGAACACCATAAAAACTTTTCTCAGTGTTGTTACAATAGTGCTGATAACGGGTTGCGGAGGCGGCAGCGATGATGACAGTAGCTTTATTCCCGGCCCCATTATTGAGGATCCCCAGCCTGAGTTCACGCAGCTTGGCCTCGACAATCATATTATTAACCGCATCACAGAGATCGAAGGCCAGTTGTTTGCCTCCACGGATCAGGGACTGTACGCGCAGATCGAGGATGACAACTGGCAATTGCTGACATTGACCCACTGGAACGTTCAGGATTTGGTAGTGGCAAGCGAAAACCAGTGGCTGATAAACGTCTCCGAAGACCAGCGGTACTTTCTGGCCCAGAGCACCAACACCGGAGAAAGCTGGCAGGTACTGGAGCATGATTTTGGTGGCCCTAACCGCAACCCGGCCGATCCACAAGAGCCCATATTCAGGCTGCTGCATGATGAGGGCCGGTTATTTGCGGTAGGACCTGACGCACTGGCCTTATCAGAAAACAATGGACGTAACTGGACATTGCAGGCGGGAGTCTGGGATGGCTTTGCCACCGGATTGGCGGCACTGGCCCTTAACAAAGACAGAAATGACGTTTGGTATGGCGGCCAGGGCGCAATCGAAAACCCCCGGCTGCTGCGCTACAGCCTCGACAGCATGGCGCTGGCGGAATTTCCTGAAATCAGTGAATTGCTGGAATTTCCGAGCGTGGTTAAAACCATCGTGCTGCATCCGCAACAGCCTGACACCCTCTATGCGGGCGGTGAAGGCGGCCTGATCCAGACTAAAAACTACGGTGTAACCTGGCAGGATATGCTCACCAATGACAACTCCCGTTTTTACTTTGATCTTGTGCTCGACCCATCCGACGCCAATATTCTGTATACCGCAGGCTGGGATAAAAACTTTGACGAACCGCAGCCGTTGATCCTGGAAATAAGCCGTGACGCCGGACAAACCTGGCAGAGCCACACCTTCCTCGATGACGACATATTCGGCGGTGTACAAAGCCTGCTTGGACGACATGAACAGGGCCAGTTTGTGTTATACATAGGCTTGTTCAAAGGCGGCGTATTCCGGGTAACCTTTAACTAATAGTGCCTGGCTACCAGCCTCCATTAGGTGGAATTTATTCCAACAACGGTGGCAACACAACGCTATTGTCGGGCTAAAGCCGCGGCCTACGAATTCCTCGTCATGAGTATAGAAAGGATAAACGCAGATAAGACATTGGGCTTATTGCAATAGGCCCAGATTCCAATAGTAAGTCCATCAACATGACATTGGTAGATTGCGCCTGACAAAGAGAATGTTATACAAAGGATAACTCGCCAAGGCGCTAACCAATCCGTATCTGAATAGATTCCGGCGACTATTGCCTTGAAAACTCAAAAGTATGCACGTAGCAGCGTGATAACATACTGCCATTGATAACTGAAATGAGGATAAATCAACGAAATAAGGCCTTCCTAAAGATCATATAGATATTCGCATAATGTATATTATGTTAAATTGATTATATTGTTGGATTTATCACTCGCTATCTTTTGTTAGTTCAAATTGAGACTGAGATCGGTTCTCACTTTCATTTGAAAATCGAAAACCATGCCCTACTTGGGATACCGTCGTTTTAGTAAAAGCACATTTTAAAAATTTTGTGAGATTCCGCTTCAAAATATTTATTAAGCTGCTATAAAGTGGCAAATGTATTCCAGCTACCATTCATCAAAGAGGTGATGGCATTTAGTAATGTCGTGTCTGCGGAAAGTTTTGTTTTGCTCAACAACATGAAGTTATCTAACCAATTACCTATTTCATGCAGTTCATAAGTATCAATCTAGCCAACACTACTTTTGGAGGCTGTTCGGGAGATTTTTACCAAGCAAAGTTGTCCCACCCGAACATTTATTAAATCACTAAAGACAAATCGTCCACGCCGTCATCACTCGCTCGAAATATCCGGCACTCCCTGAGTTAACGGCCTTAAGTCAATAGCTCCCCGGTCAACGGTTACCGCTCTAGTGACTAAGGATGATTTTTAGTCATGAGATTTATTTTTGCATATAGGATTCCAATCGATCTGTTTCACTTTTGACGACTTTATAACATTCGCATGATTGGGCTTCTAAGCGAGGGCGATCGACCACGCTAATATGACCGCGTTTATAGGTAATAATACCTAGCTTTTGTAGTTTTCCAGCTGCTTCGGTGACACCTTCTCTTCTCACCCCTAACATATTGGCGATCAGTTCTTGGGTCATGATCAGGTTATTACTGGATAAGCGGTCGAGGGATAATAACAGCCAGCGGCATAACTGCTGGTCAATGCTATGGTGCCTATTGCATACTGCCGTTTGCGCCATTTGGGTAATTAAAGACTGAGTATAACGTAGCAGTAACATACGCAAATCGAGCTGGCTGTTAAACTCGCTACGCAATTCCGCTGATGGGAAGCGGTAGGCAGACCCAGCACTTTGCACTATCGCCCGGCTAGGTGTACTTTCTCCGCCCATAAACACTGCGATGCCAACTAGCCCTTCGTTACCAATAACAGAAATTTCGGCAGAGGAACCGTCCATCATGACGTAGAGCAAAGACACAATACTATCGGTTGGAAAATACACATAATCCAGTTTTTGGCTGGCCTCATAGATGACTTTGCCCAGGGGTAAACTAATCAATTTGAGGTGTGGTAACATGCGTTTCTTCGCATCAAGGGACAGGGCATTAAGTAACTTGTTTTTTAAACGCTCCATTTTAAATCTATTTCCTTTTCAGAGACCTGCTTAAAGCACCAAATCCCTCACGAATTCATTCAGCAATGGTGATATTAGTATATATAACCTTTGGGTATTCAGTAAATGTTAATACAGTTTTTCAGAAGAATATTTGCAGGTATTTGACGTTTTTATTTTATGTGGTGTTTTGCTTCCGCAAAACTTCGATAACCTGTTTTGGTTTAACGGGTAACGCCAAATTTCTTTGATAGTACATGACACCATTAAAAGCAAAGACCCAAGTTAATCAACCCTACTCCGCTATGTGCGTTGGCGCACATACTAGCACCCTCCCCGGCAGTATCTTAAGGGAAGTTATTAACTCGAAGTCATGCGGTCACCCATGAACTCCACTTATGATCCCATTGTTTTAAATTATCCGGTCAGTATTTCCTGTGCACGGTCAACATTCCCTAGCGCAATCCTGTTTATCCGCCGAGAATGCATATAATGAGTTTAAAAACGCGGTTCACTACCTTTTTTCGCCGTTCTAGCTGGTTCAAATCACCTTTACCGGAGGAACAAACACCACTAAGAGCGGAACTGCTGAACGCGGTTCAAATGGCGCAGCACGCAATATCACTGGCCGAAATGCATGTATTGGACCCGGATAACTCTCGAGATCAACTGCTGAAACGACTGGACGCCAATGAACAGGTACTCATCGCTACCAATAGGTTGCTAACCCTTGCAGTAAAGGCTAAACAGCGCATTGCACCATCGGGGGAATGGTTGCTCGACAATTTTTACCTCATCGAAGAGCAAATTCGTACCGCACGGCGCCACTTACCCGAAGGTTATAGCCGCGAACTGCCTCGTTTAGCCCAAGGAGTGTCCGCAGGTTTGCCGCGGGTGTATGACATTGCGCTGAACGTTATCTCTCACCGAGATGGTCGTGTGGACGGTGAAATTCTTGCGCATTTTGTAGCGGCCTATCAATCGGTGACCCCCCTCGCGCTGGGCGAATTGTGGGCGATCCCTATCATGTTAAGGTTGGCTCTGATTGAAAATATGCGCCGGGTCAGCGGCCGCATCACCATTGCTCGCCAGTATTTAAATCTGGCCCAGCATTGGGCAAATGAAATGTTGGAAACGGCCGAAAACGATCCTAAAAGCCTGATCTTGGTGGTCGCAGACATGGCACGCTCAGAACCGCCGATGGAAAGTGCTTTTGTGGCTGAGTTGACCCGACAACTGCAGGGGCATGGCCCCGCTCTGGCGCTGCCTCTAACGTGGATCAAACAGCAACTGGTGGAATCAAGCCTCACCATTGAACAATTGGTGCAAACTGAAAACCAACAACAGGCTGCCGATCAAGTATCCATTAGCAATACCATTGGCAGTTTACGTTGGTTGACCGCCATGAACTGGCGCGATTTCGTTGAGGCCAACAGCGGTGTAGAAGAGGTCTTGCGAAAAGACCAGCATGGATTGTACGCCACCATGGATTTTGCCACTCGGGATAGCTATCGTCAGGCGATCGACAGACTAGCTAAACGCAGCCCGTTTTCTGAAATCCACATCGCTCAAACTGCACTGCAATTGGCGCAACAGGCCAAGGATCCACAAAGCGAAAATCAATGCATCACTAATCCTGCTAATCATGTCGGTTATTATTTGATTGATGACGGAATGGTGCAGTTAGAAACCGCGGTCAATGCGCGGAGCACCCTGTTGACGCGATTGCGAGCGTTTATTCGCGGCATACCATTAGTTCTCTACCTTGGGTCAATCTTGTTGCTAACTGCCCTGGTCAGTACTGGCCTATTGGTAATAGCTGAGCCACAAGACATCACAGAGTGGCGCTTCTTGCTACTGGCAAGCCTATCTTTACTGGGGGCCAGTCAACTGGCCTCTGCGTTGGTAAACTGGATTATCACCTTGTTGGTTGAACCCCAACGTTTACCGCGTATGGACTATTCGAAAGGCTTACCAGAAGCTATGCAAACGCTAGTAGTGGTGCCCACCATGCTCAGCAATGCAAGAGGCATCGAGCTTTTACTGGAAGTACTGGAAGTAAGATTTCTGGGCAATCGCGACGGGCATCTGCATTTCGCGTTACTGACTGATTTTCACGATGCGTTACACCAAACCGAAAACGAAGACCAACCACTGCTGCAACAGGTGCGTATGGGCATCGAGCAGCTCAACGCTAAATACCCGGCCCAATCTGCGCTACACGGTGATCATTTTTTTCTGCTGCATCGCCCGCGCAGCTGGAATTCACAGGAACGAGTTTGGATGGGTTGCGAACGCAAACGCGGTAAATTAGCGGATCTGAACGCACTGCTGCGAGACCATAATTCAAAAAACTTCGATCTCATCGTTGGCAGTATTAGTGGGCTTTCGCAGGTGAAATATGTCATTACTTTGGATACCGACACGCAACTGCCACGGGACTGTGCACTGCAGTTGATTGGCACCATGGCACATCCGCTCAATCAGCCACGTTTTGATAACAAAAAGCAGTGTGTGGTGGGTGGTTACGGTATTTTGCAACCGCGTATGGCGGCCAGTCTGTCCGGGCAGAACTTGTCGCGTTATGCGCAGCTGTGTGGAGAGGAACCAGGTATTGATCCCTATACCCGTTCGGTATCGAATGTCTACCAGGATCTGTTCGCTGAAGGCTCGTATATAGGTAAGGGTATCTACGATGTGGATGCGTTTGAGCGTACGTTAAACAACCGTCTGCCACAAAACCAGATACTCAGCCACGATTTGTTAGAAGGCTGCTACGCCCGCTCTGGGCTGTTAAGTGATGTGCATCTGTACGAGGAATACCCCGCCAGTTATGACACCGACATGGGCCGGCGCGAGCGTTGGATCCGTGGTGATTGGCAGATTGCTCACTGGTTGCTGCCCTGGGTAAAAAATGCCCAGGGCAAAAGATGCCGCAACCCACTATCCTCACTATCGCGCTGGAAAATTTTTGACAATCTACGTCGCAGCGTTGAACCCCTGGCGCTGTTATTGCTGCTATCGATGGGTTGGTGGGTGGTCCCTAGCCCCCTTTACTGGACACTGGGCGTTATGGCTATTTTTCTACTACCGCCACTGTTTACCGGTCTGCTGGCCGCCTGGCGAAAACCCGCCGAAATGTTGCTTGCCCACCACCTGCAGGGAGCGCTGCGCGACGGCGTGCGGCAAGTTGCTCAAGTCGGATTCCGCCTAGCTTGTCTACCCCACGAGGCCGTGTTTAATCTAACGGCGATTTTGCGTAGTCTCTGGCGCATGCTGTTCACCCATCGTCGCTTGCTGGAATGGCATGTGGCCGATGATAAGTCGAGCCATTGCACAGATGGTCTGCTCGGCAGCTACTGTTCCATGTGGGCTGCCCCGGTCATCGCGGCCTGCATAGCCAGCGGACTTGTTTGGAGGCAAGCCGATAACCTCCTACATTCCGATTTAGTGGCCGCTCTACCAATACTAGTGTTATGGTTTGTAGCCCCTGCTATCGCCTGGTGGTTGAGCCAACCACAATTCGATCCCAAGCCAACACTTACCTCTGAACAAAGTACTTTTCTGCACCGAATTGCGCGTAAAACCTGGGCTTATTTCGACCACTTCAGCATCGCAGAAGATCACTGGTTGATCCCGGATAACTTTCAAGAACAACCCGGCCCATTGACGGCCCATCGCACTTCGCCCACTAATATTGGTCTATCATTATTGGCAAACGTCAGCGCCTATGATTTTGGTTTTATTCCAGTGAGTGGTTTACTGCAACGCAGCGCCAATTGTTTTGCTACGCTGGATAAATTGGAGCGTCACCAGGGACATTTCTATAATTGGTATGACACCCAGTCGCTGCTCCCCCTGCCCCCGCGTTACATTTCCTCGGTTGACAGCGGCAATCTGGCAGGTCACCTGCTGACCCTGCGCATGGCGCTTCTGGAACTGCCAGAGCAACGCATCCTGCACCCGCGTTTTTTTGAAGGGCTGAGCACCACCTTGGATATTTTGGCGACGTCTTTTACCGATAAACCTTCGGGGTCTGAAGCGGAACTCAATACCGACATGCCCAACGATGAGGAAAGATACGTCATATTGGCTGCGATCCAATCGATGGGCACATTGTTAAGTGGTGCTCAAACACAAGCGCCTATCAACCTTAAACAGGCCGAGCAGCAACTAATCCCGCTTACTCAACGCGCCAAAACACTGGTCGCTAGTTTCCAGATGCAAGCCCATACACAAAGCCGACAATGGGCCGAAGACTTGCACACGCAGTGTGACGCGGCCCTGCAAGATTTACGTTTGCTGGCACCCTGGCTGCACCTGCCCATTGCACCAACCAGCCTTCAGTCATTCGCACAGTCGATTAATCAAGACAATGGCATCCCTTCCCTGCGCCAACTGGCAGCAAACAGCAGTGCCAATTTGGCTGCGATCGACGCGCGCTTATCATCAGCGCAGTCGGCGCAGGAGAGCCAATGGTTGTCTACTGTGCACAGCCAGACTATAAATAGCGCCGAACAGGTCAGCAAGCGAATGCAGGAGTGCGAACAACTGGCACAACGGGCGTTCGAGTTTGCATCCATGGAGTATGCTTTCCTGTATGACGAAACCCGGCACCTGCTGGCGATTGGCTACAATGTAGACGACCAGCGCCGTGATGCCAGTTTTTACGATTTGCTGGCCTCGGAGGCCCGCCAGTGCACCTTTATCGCCATTGCTCAGGGCAAGCTCCCGCAACAAAGCTGGTTTGCCCTGAGCCGTCTGTTGACCTCAGCGGGTGGCGAACCTGTGCTGGTGTCCTGGAGCGGCTCAATGTTCGAATACTTGATGCCAATGCTGGTGATGCCCACCTACCCCGGCACCCTGCTGGACCAAACCGGTCGCGCGGCCGTCACCCGCCAGATTGCCTATGGCAAGTTGCATTCAGTGCCCTGGGGGGTGTCCGAATCAGGTTATAATACAGTTGATGCGAATCTCAACTACCAATATCACGCCTTTGGCGTGCCAGGCCTTGGTCTGAAGCGTGGGCTGTCAGAAGATCTGGTTATTGCACCCTATGCATCAGCCCTGGCGCTGATGGTTGCACCACAAGCGGCTTGCGAAAATATGCAGCGCTTAGCGCAAAACGGGCTGGAAGGTCACTATGGATTATACGAAGCCATAGACTATACCCCGGCACGTTTATCCCGTGGCCAAACCAGCCAGGTTATCCAGTCGTTCATGGCCCACCATCAGGGCATGAGTTTGCTCGCGCTGGCGTATCAACTGCTTAACCGTCCCATGCAGCGACGCTTCGAATCAGATCCCATATTTCAATCCACCCTGTTACTACTCCAGGAACGAGTGCCGAAAACGTCGGTGTTCCAGCCGCATGTCGATCAATATGCCGAAAGCGGCGCACTGTTTGACCACCCCGCAGAGTCTGTTAATACGCCTATCTCTGGTGAAACCCCCACACCGGAGGTTCAACTGCTGTCAAATGGTCGTTACCACGTGATGCTCACCAATGCCGGCGGTGGATACAGCCGCTGGCTTGATTTGGCCGTCACTCGTTGGCGGGAAGACCCCACCTGCGACAATTGGGGCACCTTTGTGTATGTGCGGGATACCGCCAGCGGTGAATTCTGGTCTGCCGCTCATCAGCCCACGCTCAAACCTGCCCAATCTTACAGTGTATTGTTTTCAGAAGGCCGCGCCGAGTTCCGTCGCAGCGATCAGGACATTGAAACCTATACTGAAATTGTGGTATCGCCGGAAGATGACATTGAACTGCGCCGGATCCGTCTCACCAATCACTCAAACAACCCGCGCAAACTCGACGTTACCACTTATGCCGAAGTAGTAATGGCACTGCCAGCGGCGGATATAACCCAACCCTCGTTCAGTAACCTTTTTGTGCAAACCGAAATTGTCGCGGGCGGACATGCCATTTTATGCACCCGCCGAGCACGGTCCGCAGACGAAAAAACACCCTGGATGTTTCATCTGCTGGTGGCCCATTGCAGTGGTCACGGAGTCAGTGTTGGGGCGTTTTCAAGTACCACCGACCGTATGCAGTTTATTGGCCGTGGTCGCACGCTAGTGTCGCCACTAGCCATGGATGAATCCGGCGAATTAACTGGCAGTGCCGGCTCGGTGCTCGACCCTATGGTCGCCATTCGTTGCCCGGTGACGTTGGATGCGGGCAAAGTCGCCACTGTTGATTTGATTACCGGTATGGCAGACAGCCGCGAAGCCTGCCTGGCACTGGTAGCCAAATACCAGGACCGACATTTGACTGACCGGGTGCTTGACTTGGCCTGGACTCATAGCGGCGTTATTTTACGTCAACTCAACGCTAGCGAGGCCGATACGCTCCTTTACCGACGTTTAGCCGGTTCTATTTTGTACGCCAATTCGGCGCTACGCGCTGACCCGGCAATATTGATCCAAAATCGCCGTGGCCAATCTGGCCTGTGGGGTTACTCTATTTCAGGGGACTTGCCCATCGTGTTGCTGAAAATTTCCAGTAGCAATCACATCGAGCTAGCACGGCAACTGATCCAATGCCACGCCTACTGGCGCTTAAAAGGATTAGTGGCAGACCTGGTTATCTGGAATGAAGAGCAGGTCGGTTATCGTCAGCGCCTGCATGATCAAATCATGGGCCTAGTTGCCACCGGAACCGAAGCGCAATATATCGACCGTACTAGCGGTATCTTCGTGCGCTCAGGTGAGCAGATTTCAAGCGAAGATCGGATCCTGCTTCAGGCTGTGTCCCGCGCCATTTTAATCGACAACCGGGGGACTTTGGCTGAACAAGTCAATCGACGAACCCTAACCGAAAAACGCGTGACGTTATTGACGCCAACGGGAACATTCGGGTTGACAAAGGCGATAGAGCCGAGTAAACCACGGCGGGATTTGGTGTTGGGTAACGGGCTGGGCGGCTTCAGCAGCGACGGGCGAGAGTACATCATTACCACTACCCTGACTAACCAGACACCCTTGCCCTGGGTGAATGTGCTGGCCAATGCCCAGTTCGGTAGTGTAGTCGCAGAAAGTGGTCTGGCTTATACCTGGAGCGAGAATGCCCATGAATTTCGCCTGACCCCCTGGAGTGAAGACAGCGTTGGTGCATCCGGCGGCGAAGCTTTTTATCTGCGTGATGAGGAGAGTGGTTATTTCTGGTCGCCTACGCCAATGCCTAGCCGAGGAACGACCCCCTATGTTACTCGTCACGGTTTTGGTTACAGTATTTTTGAGCACACCGAAGACGGTATTCAGTCGGAACTTTGTGTGTACGTGGACTTAGAAGCAGCGGTGAAGTTTTCGGTGCTGAAGATCCGCAACACTTCCGGACGGCCAAGGACGTTAACAGCAACCGGTTACGTGGAATGGGTGTTGGGTGATCTACGTTCAAAATCCGCCCTGCATGTCGTAACCGAAATCGATGCCAGCAGTGGCGCAATGTTTGCTCGCAATGCCTACAACTCCGAATTTGGCGATAAGGTGGCATTTTTTGATGTGGACGACACGGCCCGTTCGCTCAGCGGAGACCGTACCGAATTTCTTGGTCGCAACGGCACACTGCGCAGTCCTAATGCCATGACGCGGGCACGACTGCCCGGCCGCTTGGGTGCGGCGCACGATCCTTGTGGTGCAATTCAAGTGCCATTTGAACTGGCCGACGGTGAAGAACGCAGCATCATTTTTCGACTCGGCGCCGGGCAGGATTTGGAACAAACACGTGCACTGGCATTGCAACTACGCCAACCCGGCACCGCTCGAAGAGCATTAGAGAATGTCCATCAGTTTTGGCACGACACATTAGGTGCCGTGCAGGTGGATACGCCCGATACGGCGGTGAATTTGCTGGCCAACGGCTGGTTGGTGTATCAGACCTTAGCCTGTCGTTTTTGGGCACGCAGTGGCTATTATCAGTCGGGTGGCGCATTTGGTTTTCGCGACCAGTTGCAGGATGCGATGTCATTGATACATGCACAACCGGCGCTGTTGCGCAAACACTTGCTTCACTGTGCGACTCGCCAATATCCCCAAGGGGATGTACAACACTGGTGGCATCCACCCGCCGGGCGCGGCGTGCGCACCCGCTGTTCAGACGATTATTTGTGGCTGCCATTGGCGGCCTGTCGTTATATATCAAGTACTGGCGACACTGGCGTGCTCGATGAGATGGTGCCATTTATTGAAGGCCGTGCCCTGAATGATGATGAGGAGTCTTATTACGACTTGCCTACCATCAGTCAAGAGCGATCCAGCCTGTATCAACATTGTGTACTGGCAATTTTACACGGACTGCGATTCGGTGAAAAAGGCCTACCTTTAATGGGCTCTGGTGATTGGAATGACGGTATGAGTCTGGTGGGCATTGACGGTAAGGGCGAAAGTGTGTGGCTGGGATTTTTCTTGTATAAAGTATTGCAAGACTTTTCGGTTGTCGCTGGTCAGCACAAAGATCCAGATTTTGCCCAGCGCTGTGTTGATGAGGCAAAAAAACTGCGAGTCAATCTGGCTAAACACGCGTGGGATGGAGCATGGTATCGCCGGGCTTGGTTTGATGACGGAACCCCCATTGGATCCTCTGTTAATACCGAATGTACCATCGATTCTATCGCGCAAAGTTGGTCGGTATTGTCTGGTGCGGGTGACATCAAGCGCTCACTGCAAGCAATGGGATCCCTCGATCAGCGTCTGGTTCGCCGCGACAGCAAGTTGATCCAATTGCTCGATCCGCCCTTTGATAAATCCAGCATGAATCCGGGGTACATCAAAGGCTATGTTCCTGGTGTACGTGAAAACGGTGGTCAATACACTCACGCTGCTATTTGGGCGACCATGGCCTTTGCAGAACAAGGAGACAGCAAACGGGCCTGGGAATTAATGGATTTGATCAATCCACTTAACCACGGCCGAAATGAACAACAAGTAGCCACCTACAAGGTGGAACCCTATGTAGTTACGGCTGATGTATATGGTGTTGCACCCCATATCGGACGTGGTGGTTGGAGCTGGTATACCGGTTCGGCTGGCTGGTTATACCGCCTGATACTGGAATCCCTGCTGGGATTATCGCGAGAGGCCGACCAACTGCGACTCACGCCCTGCATACCCCAAAGCTGGAGTTCATACTCGATCAACTACCGTTTTCGCAGTACCGATTATCATATTGTCATCTGTCAAATTTCGGCAGATGCAGATCTAATCGGCACAGGTCTGACACTCGACGGACTAGCGCTGCAACCACCCTATATACCGCTCAAGGATGATCAGCAAGAGCATAGTGTGAAGTTCACTCTTCGCCGGGCAACGACCGTCGAGGTGAAATCCTAACCAGAATATACAATTTAGTGTAACTAATTGGTTTATCCGATATATCTCGAATTGCTTTTAATAATTTGGAGCTAGTTTCTTCTGTCATGGCATCAATTATTTGTGCAAATATATAACAGGCAAGTATTGTGGTTTTTGTTTTTCGTACAAGCAGTCGAAGCACCTCTGCTAATATTGTTATTCTAATTTTTTAAACCAGCCGTGTGACTACATTGTTTTTTTAATGATTATTTGAATCCAAAAAAATCTATAATACTCATTTTTAAATCGTGCCGTTCAATGCGCCCTAAAGTATCCCCATGAATGACACATAAAAATCTAATCGAAAGATTGGTTCTATCAAAGGGAAGGTCATATAAATATCAATCGGCCTTAGTCGAAAATCTTCGGTTCAATATGCACCAGTACGTCCTGGATATTAAATTTATCGGCTAATACTTTTTCTATCTCATCAGCGATTAGGTGTGAGTCTATGGTCGACAAATTAGGATCAACGGTGACAATCACGTCAGCCACCCTGCCCTTACCACTTGTTCTTGAGCGCACCCTAACGACGGCATTCACATTTTCAACGCTATTAACAGCAGCAGAAACAGCCGTGGGATCCACATCACTATAGTCGACCAATATGGGAATGGCCCTTTGAAACAGTTTAAAAGCTAGATAGAAAATGATCGCCGATACCCCGACAGCAAACGCGGTATCCAACCAATAATAGCCCTGCGCCGCGAGTTGCCATCCAATTATGACCACCAAGGTGGTTAATACATCACTTAAGGTGTGGCTGGAATCTGCTTGCAAGATGTCAGAATCGAGACGTTTAGCCCAGTAACGTTCCCAAATAGTTAAGGCGATATTGATCAATAAGGTGATAATCAAGATACTTAAACCCAGATAACTTTGCTCAACTTCTTGGCCAAAGCGCTTCAAGGCATTTATTAATACTTCAAAAGCAACAATGCTCAGTAACGATGCTAGTCCAAATACGGCTAGTTGTTCATATTTTTGGTGGCCATATTGGTGATCGTTATCCGCCGGCGCCTTGGCCAGATTTATTGCCATCCATGCCATAACGTTATTAGCAACATCGGTTAAAGAATGCAGTGCATCAGCGATAACCGCTGAAGAGTTAGTCATAAAACCAACAGTCAACTTAGTCAACGTGATCAGTAAATTGATGCAGCCTTCGATCATCAAGACGGTTTTAACCTGCATTGTTAGTCCTTTGAGTGCGTGATTTACACGGGATCTGCCATTAACATCTTGGCATTTTTTTTGGCCCTAACATTGATTCCGGTCAAGGCTAACTTTACTTAATAAACACAATTGATTTAAGAGCATGGTGGTCGCTCAATAACGTGCATCTACTTACTTGGCACTTGTCCTGAGTCAATTTTCGAAGCTAGGTTTACTTTACTATTTGGCTATAACACGACTGCTAATCTTTTTTTAAGGTTTACTCCATGAAAATTGCTTTTTATAATACCAAACCCTATGACCGAGAGTATTTCGATAAACTTAATCAAACTCATGACCATGAAATACGGTATCTAACACCTCACCTGAACCTTGAATCGACTGCCTTGATCAACGACGAACAAGTCGTCTGCGTATTTATCAACGATTGCCTTGATGCCAGTGTGCTCGAAGTGTTGCAGCAAAAAGGCGTAAAGTTAATCGCATTACGTTCCGCTGGCTTTAATCATGTTGATTTAGTTGTCGCAAAACAATTAAAGCTGCCCGTGGTAAGAGTGCCTGCTTATTCCCCCTATGCTGTCGCTGAACACGCGGCAGGCCTGTTAATGTGTTTAAATCGTAAGCTCAACAGAGCCTATAATCGCGTACGAGAAGGAGACTTTTCGCTACACAACTTAATGGGTTTTGATCTGCACGGCAAAACCGTAGGTATTATCGGTACGGGTAAGATTGGCCAGGCGTTTAATAACATCATGCAAGGTTTTGGCTGCCACGTCATCGCCTCCGATAATACTCAATACCAAGAATGCATCGATACAGGTCTTGAGTATGTCCCCCTGGACACCCTATTTTCCCGGGCAAGCATCATATCCCTGCATTGTCCGCTCACGCCAGAGACAGAACATATGATAAACCCGCAGTCGCTGGCTAAAATGCAGGACAATGTGACCATTATCAATACCAGTCGCGGCAAGTTGATCGATACCAAGGCGATTATCAATGCGCTAAAGACCGGCAAAGTGGGTTTATTGGGCTTAGATGTGTATGAAGAAGAAGAAGCCTTGTTCTTTGAGGACTTTTCATCGAGTGTCATTAAAGATGATCAACTATCAAGATTACTGACCTTTCCCAACGTGATCATTACCAGTCATCAAGCTTTTTTTACGCGCGAAGCCATGCAACAAATCGCCCAGGTGACTCTGTCAAATATCACCCAATTTGAAAAAAATGGCATTATTGAAAATGAAGTGTCTCTTTGAACATAGTCAATAACCAGCCCACGTCCATGCGCGTTGGTATATTAACTGGCGGTGGGGATTGCCAGGGCTTAAATGCCGCTATTCGCGCGGTGGCTAAAAGTCTGATGTTAAGTTGCCACGCAGAAATAGTCGGCATTGAAGATGGTTTTGCGGGTTTAATCGAACGCCGAGTACGTCTATTAAGTTATGCAGATTGCAGTGGTATTTTATCACGAGGCGGCACAATTTTAGGAACCAGTAATAAAGCCAGTCCTTTTAGTTATAAGGGCGAAGATTGCTCGGCAAAGGTAATGTCATATTATCGGGAATTAGGCTTGCATGCGGTTGTTATGATTGGAGGCGACGGCACTATGTCAATTGCCTATGAATTATCAAAACTGGGCATGAACATTATTGGTGTGCCTAAAACCATCGATAACGACCTGATGTGTACCGAACGTACTTTTGGCTTTGATACTGCTGTGGCCATTGTCACCGACGCCCTTGATCGTTTGCGCACCACAGGACAATCCCACAAACGAGTCATGATACTCGAAACCATGGGCCGCTATGCGGGTTGGATTGCTCTGCATGCGGGCATTGCCGGTGGGGCAGATGTGATCCTTATCCCTGAATACCCCTACAACATTAATGAAGTAGTCAAAGCCTGCAAGTTACGCGCAAGTGATCAGCATTATTCGATTATTGTGGTGGCAGAAGGAGCCAAAGTTAAAGGTGAAGGTTTTACCGTTCATCACACAATAGAAAATAGTCCTGATCCCCTGCGCTTAGGAGGAATTGCCGAGATGCTCAAACAACAACTAGAGCCCCACCTTGATGCCGAAGTCAGAGCCACGTCACTTGGACATATACAGCGCGGGGGTTCGCCCACTGCCTTCGACCGAATATTTGCCACCAACCTTGGCTGTTATGCGGCCTCTATGGTTGCGTCTAAACATTTTGGCCGTGTGGTGGTAATGCAAAAAGGTGATTTAACCAGCGTTAAACTGGAACACGTTGCCAATCTTACCAAAACGGTTCCACCAGACGATATGGCAATGAAAAGTGCCCTTTCCCTCGGTATCAGTTTTGGCAGTCCTATACTCAACAGCCAGATAGATCAGCCTGTTGTAGTTGAGTTGAGATGAAAATATAAAGTACATCCTGTCCTGGTTTAAGATAGTGGTTCCGGGTGTTAAATTTCACCAAAAAGCTTAATGCAAGGTCAATCAAACAAATCTTGATCAGGGTCAATAGGGCCCAGTTAACAATCGGCATAATCAACTTAACTAATTTTGTGGAATATTTATGCCTACTCTTAGTGACATACCAGACTCAGACGACCCTGTGCATAGCGGTACTGTAGTTGCGGTGCGCGGCAGTGTAGTAGACATAAAGTTCACCAGCCATCTCCCCGCTATCCATACCGTCTTGTATGCACAAGACAAAAAAACGGTGATGGAGGTACACACTCAGCAAAATGCCCATCATGTAAGAGCCATAGCCTTAACCCCTACACAAGGACTTGCTCGAGGTATGCGGGTAACAAACTCGGGGCAACCCATCAAAGCACCTGTGGGTCGCAATATTCTTTCCCGTATGTTTGATGTATTTGGTGCACCTATTGATGGACTCACGCCGCCTACCGACGTGCAATGGCGCAGTGTCCATCAAGCGCCGCCTGCACTGGCAACACGATCCAGCAGTTCACAGATATTTGAAACAGGAATAAAAATTGTCGATGTTTTATCGCCACTGGAGCGTGGCGGCAAAGCCGGATTATTTGGTGGTGCCGGCGTGGGCAAAACAGTGTTATTAACAGAGATGATCCACAACATGCTTGGTCATCAACAAGGTGTGAGCATTTTTTGCGGTATAGGTGAGCGTTGCCGCGAGGGTGAGGAGCTATACCGCGACATGAAACAGGCTGGAGTATTGCCCAATATGGTGATGCTTTTTGGGCAAATGAATGAACCGCCCGGTAGTCGCTTTCGTGTTGGTCATGCGGCCCTTACCATGGCTGAATATTTTAGAGATGATGAACATAAAGACGTGCTGCTGCTGATTGATAACATCTTTCGCTTTATTCAGGCTGGCGCAGAAGTCTCCGGTTTATTGGGGCAAATGCCTTCACGTATGGGTTACCAACCGACAATGGGTACAGAGCTAGCGAGTCTCGAAGAACGGATTTCCAGCACAGACACCGGCGCCATTACTTCCATTCAAGCCGTTTACGTACCCGCGGATGATTTCACTGATCCGGCGGCCGTGCATACTTTTTCACATCTGTCAGCCTCTTTAGTGTTGTCACGCAAGCGTGCTAGCGAAGGATTTTATCCGGCGATTGATCCCCTGCAGTCCAGCTCGAAAATGACCACCCCAAGCATTGTTGGCAAACGCCACTATGAGCTGGCTCAGGAAATTCGCCAGATACTGGCCCAATACGAAGATCTCAAAGACATTATCGCCATGCTGGGTCTGGAACAACTTTCAGCTAGCGATCGTGACGTAGTCGTGCGCGCTCGCAGATTAGAACGTTTTTTTAGCCAACCGTTTTTTACCACGGAACAATTCACCGGCATGCAGGGAAAACTGGTAAGTCTTGAAGCGTCTCTAAACGGTTGTGAGCGGATATTGCGGGGTGAATTCAACCAATACCCGGAAAGTGCCTTATACATGATTGGCGCGATCGACGAAGCAATCAAATCGGCTCAAAAAGTTAATCCCAGCATAGAGGTTGAACATGATGCGCCTTAAAGTTCTGCTACCCCATATGGTTTTCGCCGAACATATGGATGTGCTGCGGATAGTGGCCGAAACGCATGAGGGCTCCTTTGGCATATTACCTCAACGGCTAGACTGTGCCGCTGCCCTGATCCCCGGCATATTGACCTATGAAACTCAAGCACAAGGCGAAGTATTTGTTGCTGTAGATGAAGGCGTACTCGTCAAAACCGGTGATCAGGTATGGATATCTGTACGCAGAGCCTTTGGTGGGGTGCCACTAGAAGCATTACGTGAAGCCATAAAAACAGAGTTTTTAAGCCTTGATGAACAAGATAAAGAGCTCAGAAGTGTATTAACCAAGCTGGAAAGCGGGTTTTTAAGGCAATTTACGGAGCTAACAAAAGTTTAATCTTGTGAATAATAAGCCCAGCAAAGAAATAGTCCCCCCCAAAAAGGCGAAGCTATCAAAGCAAATAGGGATAAAGGCTAAGCGTAAGCTTAAAGCTCGCCAACATGCGGGCGGCGGAATGTGGTTTGGTCTGGGCATGATGGGCTTGATTGGTTGGTCGATTGCCATTCCAACACTGCTTGGCACAGTCTTAGGTCTATGGTTAGACGAACATTATTCAGACCAGCGTTCATGGACCCTGGCTTTGTTATTAGCCGGGCTCGTTTTAGGTTGTTTTACTGCATGGAGTTGGATAATTAAAGAAGATAAGGCGATCCGAGAAAATAATAAGGATGAGGACGAAGAAAATGACTAATTTACTATCAGTGAGCTTAAACATGTTGCCAAACTTTTTGTTGGGCATGGTGCTTGGCTTGGCGTTTTTTTTGACCCTGTGGTTCACGGTGCGCCAAGGCTTGTTATCAAAGCATCCAGCTAAATGGTTTCTGGGTGGATTACTGCTAAGAATGAGTATTGTTTTAGTTGGTTTCTATGTTGTCGCAAAGAGCGGTTGGTTGCCAATACTGACCTGCCTGCTTGGATTTATTATTGCCCGTGAATTGGTGCAAAGATTATGGGTTTTTAGACGCCCTGGCGGCCCAAGTTCTCAAAACACTGAGCATCATAATGCACATTAGTCCCGACGAAATTATCTTTTGGCAATACGGTATTTTCAAGCTCAACGCTACTATAGCGTTCACTTGGGGGGTAATGATGGTATTAATAATTAGCGCAAAATTGGTGACGCGTAACCTATCCACAGCTCTTTATCACTCACGCTGGCAAAATGCTTTGGAAGTTATCGTAATTACCCTGGAACAACAAATTAGCCAAGCAGGATTAACACCCGCAAAACAGTACATTGTATTTTTAGGCAGTATATTCTTATTTGTTGCCACGGCAAACCTACTGACCATATTTCCCGGTTACGAAGCCCCTACAAGTTCGTTATCCACCACTATCGCTTTAGCATTATGTGTATTTGTTGCGGTGCCCTATTTTGGCATTAAGAAAAAAGGCCTTAGGGCATACCTGGCGTCTTATACTCAGCCTACAATGCTCATGCTACCTTTTAATATCATTGGCGAGTTATCACGCACCCTGGCGCTGGCCGTTCGGTTATTTGGCAACATGATGAGTGGCACCATGATCCTTGCCATTTTATTAGTGATTTCACCGCTTTTTTTCCCCATTCTGATGACCACGCTGGGTTTACTCACAGGCATGGTTCAAGCCTACATATTTTTTGTCCTGGCCTCGGTTTACATTGCCGCTGCAACAACGGTAGACGGTGAAAATTCGCCCCCTAATAATTCTGTAAATAATAGTAATAAGTAAGGAAATATCATGGATAGCTCAACGCTAATCGCAGTGGCCTCGATTATAACAGCAGGTATCACTATTGCTTTTGGATCATTAGGCCCAGCTCTTGCTGAAGGCAGAGCGGTAGCCACAGCATTGACCGCATTAGCCCAACAACCCGATGCATCGTCAACTATAACCCGCACCTTGTTTGTGGGTCTGGCAATGATTGAATCAACGGCCATTTATTGTTTTGTGGTAGCGATGATCGTGCTGTTTTCCAATCCATTTTGGAACTACTTTATCGCTCAAAATGGAGGTTAAAGATGCCTATTGATTGGTTTACGGTAGGCGCTCAAACAATTAATTTTTTGATACTTGTTTGGTTATTAAAGCGCTTTTTGTATCACCCTATACTTGACGCTTTAGATGCCCGCGAACAAAAAATAAAGACAATACTACAAGATGCAAACACGAGTAAAACTCAGGCGCAGAAATTACAAACACAACTGGAGCAAGAACAACTACAGATTGAACAACAACGCTTGAATATCTTAAATAAGGTTAACGAAGAAGCAACAATCAAACGTAAGCAATTATTCGAAGCCGCGCAAACAGCTGCCGATGGCATGCTCAGAAAACGCCTAGAAGCGCTGCAAAAAGAACTACAAAATTTGCAACATGATTTACTACGCCAAAGTGTAAGGGAAGTGTATGCCACCACCCGCAAAGTATTGCATGACCTTTCGGGGTTAGATATCGAGCAGTGCATGTTAACCAAGTTGTTAAATCAGCTAAATACGTTAAAAACCGAACAGTATACCGAGCTCATGACCGCCCTTGAATCTGCTAATTATTCAGTCATAGTTCGCAGCGCATTTGAGCTTAATGCCCAACAACAACAAGCAATCCAACTCTGTATACAAAAAAAATTCAGCGACCAGTCCGATAAATTGCTGCATCTTACCTTCACTCATGTGCCTGAATTTATTAATGGTATTGAGCTGACCATAAGTGGTTGGAAAATCGCCTGGAGTAGCAGCAACTATCTGGCGTTATTAGAACAAAAAATAAACCAGCTAAGCGGGCAAAAACTAACAAAGAAACAAAAACATAAACGATTGAGCCCCGTTGATGTGTAGATATAGGCAACAGGAATTAAGCAAATGAATGAATGGTTAGATAGCCATATGGGCGCGAACTATGAGCAAGTTTTTGCGGATTTACAACGCAGCAGAGAAAGCCTAAAACCCGTGCTATCGCCACAGGAAGTCGGTGCCGTGACCAGTGTGTCTAGCGGTATTGCAATGGTCAGTGGCTTGCCAGGTGTGGGTTTTGAAGAATTGTTAATATTTCCTCACGACATATATGGCATCGCTTTTAATGTAGACAAAACTGAAGTGGGTGTAGTGTTATTAGGGGAATATTGGCAACTCGGTGCTGGCGACGAGGTGTTACGCACAGGGCGAGTCATGGACATCGCGGTTGGAGAAGAACTTTTAGGTAGAGTAATAGACCCCACGGGACGTCCACTGGATGGCAAAGAGCCATTGAATCTCAGCCAGCGTATGCCAATTGAACGCCCTGCCCCCGCTATTATGGTGCGAGACCCAGTCACTGAGCCATTACAAACCGGCTTAAAGGTCATTGATGCATTGTTGCCCATAGGTCGCGGTCAGCGAGAGCTGATCATGGGTGACAGACAAACGGGCAAAACCTCCATTGCAATCGATACCATACTTAATCAGCGGGGCAAAAACGTATTGTGTATTTATTGCGCCATCGGCCAACGTGCAGCATCGGTTGCCAAAACTCTGGCTATTTTAAACACTAAAAAAGCCATGGAATACACGGTAATGGTGGTCACCGAAGGTAGCGATCCCCCTGGTTTAAACTACATAGCGCCGTATGCTGCTACTAGTATTGGCGAGTATTTTATGCAAAGCGGACGAGATGTATTAATTATCTACGATGACCTGACACAACATGCCCGTTCATACCGAGAGCTTTCTTTATTACTGCGTCGGCCGCCGGGGCGTGAAGCCTTTCCAGGAGATATTTTCTACATCCATTCACGATTGTTAGAGCGCTCAACACATTTAAAAAAGGAATATGGCGGTGGGTCGCTAACAGCCTTGCCTATAATTGAAACTGAAGCGCAAAATATGGCGGCGTATATCCCCACCAATTTAATTTCGATCACAGATGGACAGATTTACCTGTCCCCCACTCTGTTTGATTTGGGTGTATTGCCAGCCGTTGATGTAGGTAAGTCCGTCTCAAGAGTAGGAGGTAAGGCACAAAAGGCGGCCTATAGAGCGGTAGCCGGAGACCTCAAACTGGCTTATGCACAATTTGAAGAGCTGGAAACCTTTGCTCGTTTTGGTGCACGCCTGGATGAAAGCGCCGTAAAAACCATTGAACATGGACGACGCATTCGAGCATGCCTTAAACAAACAGAATCGTCGCCTTTGTCAGTAGCGGCACAGATTACCGTTTTATTGGCATTAACCAATGGGCTGTTTGAACCTATTCCCCTAACCATGATGAGTGTTGCCGAATCAGCCTTAATCAGCGCCACACCAGATTTCTCCCTTGAGCTAATTGGAAGATTAGAAGCGGCAGAGCTATTAAGTGACAAAGATAAACTGGCAGTGCTCACCCTAGCACGTCAAGTTTTAGCTGACTTAGGCGCGAACCAAAATATGCCAGAGCGAGTGAAAAATAACACTCCACAAAAAGTCCTAAGCGCAGATCTATCATGAGTGGATCTACGGTCGGCTTACAACGCAAGATGAACACAGCAAGTGAGTTAAAGTCTGTAGTGCGCACCATGAAAGCCATGGCGGCAGCCAGCATAAGCCAATACGAAAAAGCAGTGTTATCCCTAGATGATTATTATCGCACGGTGCAACTGGCGTTAGGCGCCTGTTTTGCTGGTACTGAGCCCCTTCGCATGAAACCTGCCAATCTGGCATTTGATCCCCTGCCCACCAATAAAAATACAGGCGCTATTGGGGCCATTATATTTGGCTCTGATCAAGGCTTGGTTGGACAATTTAATGACACACTCGTCAACTTTGTGACCCAAGAATTAGCTAAGTATCCCGGTAACAAACGATATTGGGCTGTGGGTGAACGGATGCAAGCTCGCCTGAATGAAACAACGCTGATTGCCGGTCGTAGTTTTGCCCTGCCCAGCGGCATTGAATCAATCACACCCTTAGTCGCAGAACTGCTAATAGAAATCGTTAAACAGCGGGAACGTGGTGAAATTGATCACATTTATCTGTTTTATAATCTGCCTAAATCTCAGGCGAGTTATCTGCCGGTTTGCCAATCACTGCTGCCCCTTGATCGACAATGGCAACAATCTGTGGTGGCAAATAAATGGCCGACAAAACAACTACCCCAATTGTTAAACACCATAGAAACTACCCTGCGGGCACTCGTTCATGAATATCTTTTTGTCTCGATTTTCAAAGCGTGTTCTGGGTCACTGGCCAGTGAAAATGCCAGTCGTTTAGTTGCCATGCAACGCGCCGAAAAAAACATCGAGGAACTACAAGACCGGTTACAGCGTACATATCACCACCAGCGACAAAGCAGTATCGATGAAGAGTTGTTTGATTTAGTTGGGGGGTTTGAGGCTTTAACAGATGTGAGTTGATACCCCCCCAATAAATTGGTGGGTATCAACTCACTACTTACCCTGAACTATTACCTCGCATTCAAGGTGAGATTCTGACTTTAAAGAGTTACTCACAAGACATGATTGCTCGGCTTTATTGAGCAAACGTTCAGCTTTCTCACTACTTTGTGTCGCCGAAATCACTAATTTGGCTTTGATAATAATTTTGGTAAACTGAGTTTTTCCTTCCGATTTATCAAGTTCTCCCTGCGCGTTACAATCCAATGATAACCAGCTAAGATTTGAGGCCCGGGCAATGGCTCTAAATGACAGGATAAAACAACTTGCTACCGAAGCCATAAAGAGATCTTCAGGTGACCATTGATCGCCAGGGCCACCAAACTGCGCCGGTGGCGCTACGGTTAAATCCGCAAGGTTCTGCACGGAAACTTGTAAATTGCTATCTGATTGGCCTTTAACATGAACATTATATTGATGTGGAAGTGCTTGCATTGTCTTGCCCTCGTATGTTGTTTTTCACATTTTTTCTAATTGACGAACATGGGTAATAAGTACATTAAGCACTGGCTGTTTGCCTCTGGCCCCTATTGCTGGAGGTCACAGTTAAATAAGTAGGAATCTCAATGGCCAAAAGCCTTACTTTGTTTATAGCGATTAAACGCGAGAGACATCCAATTCGAATTAAAGCGCTAGTCACCAAGTGTACGGTATTCTCAGGCTAACTACGCCATCGTGCCTATTTCTGCGCTAGCCTTGTTGGCGAAGTAGGCAGAGGATCATCGCTATCAAAACACAGTCCCAAAGGCGCACAATTTTGATAAACGTTATTGGCTTGTAATCTGCGCGTAATTATAATTTATCTCGAAGTCCATTTTTATTATTTGTTTGAGAAAGCAATCTTACAAAATTTGTCCATGTTGGGCTTTCGCCAGTGGGCTAAATCCTATACCTTAATGAGTAACGCTAGATATTCGTTATTCTGCGTAATTTATTGCGGAAAGTACGTATAAAAATATACCTCTAATAAAGAGCAGATGGAACAATACGGTGACCCAAGGTTTAGGGAAAAAAAAGATAACAGACGACAACAAACGCGATTTTAACGATGCGAATGCCAAGCTCAGCGCCCTATTAAATGCGACCGTTGACGCTATCATTATTATCGATCATTTAGGTAACGTTGAGTTATTTAACGCAGCAGCAGAACGCTTGTTTGGCTACCAAGCTGCCGAGGTGGTGGGTAATAATGTAAAAATGCTGATGCCGGAGCCATACCAAAGCGAGCATGATCAATACCTACATAATTATATGCACACCAATCAGGCACGAATAATTGGGATTGGCCGTGAAGTAAAGGCACGTAAAAAAAGTGGCGACATATTTCCTATGGAACTGTCTGTGGGAGAAGTGAAGGAGTCCAGCCATAAACAATTTGTCGGTATTATTCGTGATATTTCTGAACAGGTTAAAGCGCGTTCTGATGCGATTTTAAACCGCGAACGCTTAGCTCACGTTACCCGTTTAAGCACTATGGGCGAAATGGCCGCCGGCATTGCCCATGAAATTAATCAACCCTTATCCGCAGTAAGCAGTTATGCACAAGCTTGCAAAAACATGCTAAATAAAGGTGATATCAATTCAACTGGATCAGATTTTGAGCGGCAAAAAATATCCGATACCCTGGAAAAAATCAGTAATCAGGCGTTGCGTGCAGGGGAAGTAATACGCAGATTGCGTGCTTTTGTTAAAAAAGGAAATGTACAAAGAGAGCTTGTCGATCTTAATGGGCTAATAGTAGACACGATTGAATTAGCAAAAGTTGATACCCGTTTGCTCGACCACGGTATTAAACTGCATTTAAGCACTGAGCCTAAACCACAGCTCATAATAGACCCGGTTCAGATCCAACAAGTGCTGTTTAATCTCATTCGTAATGCCATTGATGCAATGGAAAAACAGCCCACTGAAGCGGTGCATATCCATTCCAGGTGGCTTGACCAGCAATTTTTAGAAGTTGCTGTGTCTGATACAGGCTATGGTGTAAGTGATGAACATCTGAATAACTTGTTTCATCCTTTTTTTACCACCAAAACCGCTGGTATGGGTATGGGTTTACCCATTTGTCAGTCTATTATAAAGTCTCACGGCGGCGAATTAAAACATCGTCCGGGCAACCCTAGGGGGAGTGTATTTTCCTTCACCTTACCCGCTAATCCAAATATTAATACCCAAGTAGAAACAAAAAATAATGATTGAGCGAATAAAAAAAAGAGTAAACAAAACCTTGTGTACTCCTATCGTTCACATCATAGATGACGATGAGGCAGTATTAGACTCATTAAGTATGTTACTCGACTCTGTTGGTATCGACAATACAGTCTATTCTAACGCCCAGTTTTTTTTGGATACTCATTCAGATGAGAGTTTAAAAACATTGTGCGGATGTATTGTACTGGATATTCGTATGCCCGGAATGAGCGGTATGGAATGCCAACAGAAATTGGAAGAATTACAATGTCCCCTGCCCATTATTTTTATCACTGGTCACGGTGACGTGCCCATGGCTGTAGAAGCGATGAAAAAAGGGGCGCTGGAGTTTATTCAAAAACCCTTTCGTGAGCAGGAATTGCTGGATTGTATTCATCACGCTTTGGAAATAAACAAATCTGCACAAGAACAAGTGTTTTATGCTCTGATTATCCAAACTCGTCTTCAGTCCCTGACGAAACGCGAACAACAAGTGATGCAACGAGTTATTGCGGGTCAAGCTAACAAAATCATTGCTAGCGATCTAAATTTAAGTCAGCGCACAATTGAAATTCACCGTGCCAATGTGATGGAAAAAATGCAGGCGCATTCTTTGGCCGAGTTAGTCACCATGGTGTTGACGCAGGAATAAGTCATTTTCTAGCCATGTAGTTCATTTTATTTTAATTCACTCAGAATTAATTTTTTCTTGATCTAAAACAAGTTTATTCGCTAACAAAGCTCTACCCTAAGATTGATATTATCACCATCACCTCCGAGGCAAGGCTGGGGATGTTCAACTCCACTAAAACACTTATTAAGCAACCTATTATATACTTGGTTGATCATGACGAGAATGCACTTGCTTCTTTGTCTTGCTTACTCGCCCCTTTAAACGCCAGCATACTATGTTTTACCAGTGCAGATGGCCTATTGCGCCACCCTAGCATCAGCCACGCCGCATGTATGTTAATAGAAGCGCATTTACAAGGTATCAGCGCTGGCGGTATCGATTTGTTAGAACATTTAGTCGGCCAGGGGCTCTATGTCCCAACAATTATTCTGGCTAGTATGGGTGACATTCCTACAGCGGTGCGAGCCATGCAGGCCAGCGCTATCGATTTTATCGAGAAGCCTTATGTTGAGCATCTATTAGTCAAAGAGGTTAAATCAATACTTCAACAATGGCCCCCAATTAGTCACTGAGCCGATCATTGGCCTGTCTCGCCAATGAAGATAGCGTTGCTAAGAGTCAATTTGTTCACCAAATACAACGCCCTCAAAAAAATAAATAGCCAGCCTGGCAGCAAAACTATGTTGCTAACAGGGTGGCTTGTAACGGGTATGCCATTTTCTTCCAATCTAATTGCCTAAAACATATTCAGCCATAGGTTAAATGCAAATTCCTTGAAGCATGAGGATGTTGAGTGATCAAGCGGGAAAGGTGTTTCGCCGCCTTGAGATAATTTATTTTGTTTATCTGGGTGGCAAATTCAAGCAAGCGGCCCTGCTGCGTTACCAATACCCAACAAAATACCCGACCATCTAATTGAGGTAATCGAAACTGGTGTAGATATACGGTTTCTTCTAAGTGCGCCGTACTGAGTTTTAGCCAGATTGCATGGGGGAATGTTTTCAAACCAAAGGGTTTAATCACCTTCCTCAGCCCTTCTAAGTCATTGCCTGGAAGAATACACAAGGTGTGCTGAAACGAGTTATCGGCTTCTTCGAAACCGATACCGTATTTTGCGATCAAGTTATCAATTGCCTTCAAACCACTGTGAGTGTTCATGCCAACCTCCACACTGTATGTACGCACAGTATAAAAGTTGATTGTAAATTAGGCAAATAAATTTAACATGCTGCTTAGGGGCCTATACTTGCGGGTACGATTTAAAGCGTATCCAGCAGGGCCAAAACCCCTACTGCCCCGGCGGATATGCTAAGTACCAAAACCATGGCGGCCAACATATCTTTGACCTGTCCAATGCTGGGATGGAGCTCGGGATGCAGGTGATCGATAAGCGCTTCGAGTGCCGAATTAATTAATTCACTAGCGAGGATCAAACCTATACATAAAATTATTAACGCCCACCATAGGAATGCTACTTGAATAACAGCAAACAATAGGATGGTACCCATACCCAGTACAACATGGCGACGCATATTAGCTTCGTTGCGCAAGGCGTAAACCATGCCATTTAACGCAAATCTCAGTTTTTGATAAAAAGGCTTATTTTTCATACCTGCTGAATTGTTTTTTACCTCGCTATCCTTCATTCATACCTCCTATTGACACTCAAGCCCCAGGGCTTAAAACGTCGCCGACAGCTCGATGCCGTAATGACCATTATTGGCATATGGGGTGATTTGCATGCCATTGTAGGGCGTAGTGAAATAAAGGCTAGATAAAACACCGATAGCGGCGCCAGCTAATACATCGACAGTATAATGTTGTTGTGACTCAACCCTGGTCCAGCCCACATAAGTCGCAGCCACGTAGGCCGGTATCCCATAAGTCCAACCGTAACGTTGCTCAATAAAAGTGGCGCTTTGAAATGCTATTGCGGCATGACCGGAAGGAAATGAAGTATAAGACGCTTCCAGGGGGCGTTTTTTACGCACCGTTACTTTGAGTAATTGGGTAGCTACGGCCGTACTTAAAATAGACTTATAGAATTCAATGCGCCCATCCTTGTCCCCCAGGTAAAATGTTGAGCCGTATGCTAACAAAGGTAATGCGAGTAAACCCAGATCGCCGGATGTTTCGACATCGCTTGTAGCGCCATTGGCAGACATTGATAGGCAGCATACTGCCGATATAAAACTAATTTTTATTCCCTGATTGATGAAATACATGCATACCCTTAACTGATTAGAATTCTATTATTTTCTTCTGGCTAGTAGCGGCTTTCATTAAGCGCTGCGACTGGATAGTAGCGGATAAAAATTAAGTGAACATTAACAATGCTGATCAATGATCGCTATGGGGATATGTCTATAGGTACTCAAACGAATACTGGGTAACAGGCCCCTACCCATTGATAAAAAAATGCACCCAAATGCCGCCTGCATAACCTAATGCAATAACCGGCGTCCATTTTAAATGACTAAAAAACGTATAATGACCACGGGCCTGGCCCATAAGCGCCACTCCAGCAGCAGAACCAATGGACAACAGGCTGCCCCCTACCCCAGCCGTAAGTGTTACCAATAACCACTGAAATTGATCCATCTGTGGCTCCATGGTTAACACCGCATACATCACCGGAATATTATCGACAATAGATGATAATAAGCCGATCAGCACATTGGCATTGGTGGGCCCCAAGTCACCGTACATATAGGCAGATACCAGACCAAGATAACCTATAAACCCTAACCCGCCGACGGCCATTATTACCCCATAAAAAAAGAATAGGGTGTCCCATTCGGCATTGGCGATATGTTCAAACACATCAACTTTGCGCTCATGGGCTTTTGCGTCGGGTACGCCAGGATCTGCTAACATGGCCTTAATTTTTATACTCATGTAATAACTGAATATTTTTAAATAAGCCAAGCCAGTCATCATGCCAAATACCGGGGGTAAATGGAGAAAATTCTGGAAACTAACGGCGGTAACAATCGTTAATAAAAATAACGAAATGATGACTATTGCACCTTTTTTCATCGCTTGCACATCTTCACTATCGGCTTGTGGACGTCCTGGGGGTATGTAAAATTGCATGATAAAAGCTGGGATAAGGTAATTGGCGACAGACGGCAGGAATAAATTCAAAAAGGTACCAAACGCCAACTCTCCTTTTTGCCAAACCATTAAGGTGGTGATATCACCAAAGGGGCTGAATGCCCCCCCGGCGTTAGCAGCTATCACTATATTAATGCACGCCAGGGAAATAAATTTAGGTTGATCTTTACCTGTGGCTAACACGACTGCACACATGATCAAGGCCGTGGTCAGATTGTCTGCGACCGCCGATAGAAAAAACGCCAAGATACCCGTTATCCAAAACAGGGTACGATAACTAAATTCCTTGTTAACTAACCAATATCTAAGGGTACTAAACACCCCCCGCTCCAACATGGTATTAATGTAGGTCATGGCGACCAATAGAAAAAAGAACAATTCGGAATATTCCAGAAAATTACGACTAATTGCCAACTCGGCCGTTTCGTTGTCGCCGCTGGCGTTATAGGCAAAGGCAATTAGTATCCAGATAATCCCTGCGGCCAATAACACAGGTTTGGATTTACGCAGATTGAGTTTTTCTTCCAGAATAACCAGTAGGTAGGCCAGCACAAAAATGCCAATGGCACTGTACCCAACCCAATGTTGGGTCAAATTCAATTTATCAGGTAACTCATCGGCGGCAATAACAGAGAATGACGGTATTAACATGGCCAGCAAACTGAATGACTTCAATCTTAATTCCTCAGAATTACCCATGATCCAAGATGCGGCTAAAACCTGGCAGGGTCAAGATCAGAACCCCATATTTCTCTGTATTATTAATATTTGCCAGTTATAGTGTTTAATGTCGAGGCTGAAAACAGGCTGTTTTAGAGCCAATTTTTACGTCTGAAATAATACAACATGCTGCCAATCATCGTAATTATCACCGACCACACGCCAACATAACCATATTGCGAAGTTAGTTCTGGCATACTAAATGGGCCCAACGCTGGGCTAAAATTCATGCCGTACAAACCGACAATAAAAGTGGGTGGAATAAACAGAGTTGCAATTATCGTCAGCACTTTCATAACATCATTCAACCTCAGGCTGACTGTGGTCATATGTAATTCCATCAGTCCTGATGTCATTTCATGATAGGTTTCCAGCATCTCCATTATGGAAATGGTATGATCGTGACAATCACGTAAAAACATTAATGTATCAGGCTGGATGAGATCGTTGTCATCGTCTCGCAACAGTTCGTTGATGACTTCACGTTGTGGCCAAAGTCTTCTGCGTAATAACAGTAATTCTCTGCGTAACGAATGGATTTGGCGCAGCACATTATTGTCATGACTCTCAAGCAGCGTTTCTTCAATCGCCTCTATTTTATCGGCGTATTTTTCCAATATGGGGTAGCCATAATCAATTACCGTATCGATCAAACAGTAAAATAAATAGTCCGTTTCCCGTTTACGTAGCCTTCCGATATTTGATCTCAATCGCTCGATTATTGCATCGAAAGGATTAAAGTCTCCGCTGCAGAATGAAATCAGGGTGCGGTTATCTAGGAAAAGACTGATCTGCTCGATATTCAGCCGTTCCAGTCCATTGACCGGAAGACTCAAGATCAAAAATATCTGTTTATCTAAAGTCTCTAGTTTAGGACGTTGACCAATATTGGCCACATCTTCAATATATAATTCGTGAATGCCAATACTATCAGCAAGTGACTTGAGGGTCTCATTGGTAGGCTCGCCTTGCACATGGATCCAGGTGAAATTATCGTTTTCTATAAAGTCTCGACAAGCATCCGTCGACAAATTATGTTCTTCAAAAAAGTCTTGGGCAGAATAATTAAAAAGTGAAAGGCTATACTCACCACTAAGCGGTTCTTTAAGCGTGCCTGGCATAGTGCCGGGAGGATGATAAGTTTTATGTAATAAATTCATCACTATAATCCAAGATATGTTTGTCCTTCTAGACTAAACCAAATATCCCTGAATACGAAAAGTAAGTTAGTTATCGATCTGCACCCACCCACCAACGAAAGTCCCGGAAATAAAAGCCTAATAGCTATCAACAACGAATTTCAGCATTTGAATAATAGGTACAGCAATCATGATAACCTCTCATTATCAAGGCCAGCCAGTCCATAAAGCCTCGCGTTTGTCAGGAGATTGCGTCGGTTTTAATAAAACAACCAGCATGACTTGGCTTAGGCTGGTAGTCCGCCAAAATAGACATAAGTTGGCCGTTGGCTATCTTCGTCATACCCCAGCCTGTCAACATCCCACGCGAAAAGACTCACTGCCTATTCAACTGTTCATAACGGCTACAACTGGCCTTATCGTGAATTGCCTATATTTACGTTATTAAAGGTGTTCTTAATAACCATACTCGTTATACTGCCGAATCCTTTTATTGGTCTATAAGCAGAGCAATCAGTTATTGTCAAATTTTTAACGATGAATATTTCGTCCCAATTCCTCTAATTTAAAGCTCGTCCAAAGGTTACGTACACTATGATCCCAGACACAACTGGCGCTATTCAGCCACTTACATTCAAATCTCCCAAGGCGACCACTTTTGGCGCAGTTGGCATAATTTTATTTCTGGTGATCAGTGGTGTGACGGCTTATTCCAATACACGTACGCTTTATAGTGAAACGGCACAAATAGTCAACATTCATCAAGTGATCGAGACGATGGACGAAATTTTCACCTTAATCAAAGACGCCGAAACCGGTCAACGAGGTTTCCTTATCACTGACGAAGAAAGCTACCTTGAGTACTATGCTAAAGCCCGTGAACAAGTGGCAAACAAAACGGTATCGCTGGTTCAGCTCGTGGGACGTAGACCAGCGATTATAAATCTCACCAATTTGGTTAACCTCAAGTTTGAAGAGCTTGAGCAAACGATTGTATTGAGACGCACACAAGGATTGCAAGCGGCGAGCAACGCGATGGCCACTGATCAAGGTAAAATTATAATGGAAAAAATCAGAGCTCAAATAGGTATAGTGCGAGCCGAGCGGGTGGATGACTACAATAGTCGGCTAGATAAAATGCGTGATGCTTATCAAACGGCGATAGTGGTGGGCATTATTACTAGCGTTTTGAGTTTAATCCTGGTTGGATTAGTGGTTTACCTTTCCAGAGTAACCAACGTCACCAGACGCCGCGAAGTGCGTAAACAACACTTACAAGTGGGCCTAAGCAAGGCCATGGACGGCGAACAAGGGCAAAAACAACTTGGCAGTAATATTTTGACATTTCTGGCCAGCAATCTTAACGCTCAAGCTGGGGCGGTTTTCGTTGGAAATCACGGTCTTTTTCAACGATTGGCTACTTATGGTGTCCCAGCAAACGCTGAGCTCCCAGAACAAATCCGCTTAGGCGAAGGGCTAATTGGCCAAGCTGCTACTGACAACAAAATGCACGTTATTGGCCCAGTGCCAGACGGGTACCTGACCATGGGCTCTGCCTTTGGCAGTGCAAGCCCACGATACTTAGTCATTTTCCCTACCTTGGTTGACGGTGTGGTCAACGCCATAGTTGAGCTCGGTTTCCTACATCCCGTCAATGATTTTGATCTGCAACTACTTGAAAGTATTGCTTTATCTATCGGCGTCGCCGTTAAGTCTGCTGACTATCGTATTCAGCAACAAAATTTATTGGAAAAAACCCAAAATCAGGGCGAAGAACTGCAAGTGCAAAGTGAAGAATTGCGCGTTGCCAATGAAGAGCTGGAACAGCAAGGCAATTTACTGCGTGTGTCCCAAGGGCAATTAGAACAGCAGCAAGAAGCACTCATGCAATCCAATGAACAGTTGCAACAACAAACGGATGTTCTTGAAACGCAGCGGGATGATCTAGAAAGCACTAAAGCAGCCGTGCAACTTAAAGCAGAGGAATTGGAACGCTCCAGTCAGTTTAAGTCTAATTTTCTGGCGAATATGTCTCATGAATTGCGTACCCCCCTCAATTCATTGTTAATTCTATCCAAATTATTGGCCGACAACACAAAAGGCAATTTGACTGAGGAACAAGTAAAATTTTCCACCACCATTAACTCATCGGGGAATAATTTACTGGAGCTTATCAACGATATCCTTGATCTTTCCAAAATCGAAGCCGGTCAGATGCAGATTTTTACAGAGTCAGTCTCTTTGCAAGGTTTAATCAACGATCTGCACAATACGTTTGAGCCCTTAGCCGAACAAAAATCCGTTCAATTGGAAATGAGTATTGCACCGCAAAGCCCAAAATTTATTACCACCGATCGCCAGCGCCTAGAACAAGTGCTGCGAAATCTGTTGTCGAACGCGGTGAAATTCACGGAAAAGGGCGGGGTTAGTTTAACCATTACGGCAGCGCCGGAAGCAAAAGTTGCATTTACGATTGTCGACACCGGCATAGGTATAGCCATAGACGAACAACAGTCAGTCTTCGACGCTTTTCAGCAAGCTGACGGGAAAGCTAACCGCCAGTATGGTGGTACCGGACTTGGATTGTCCATTTCAAAAGAATTGACGGGATTGTTAGGCGGTAGTTTAACGGTCCACAGCGTCCTTGGCGAGGGCAGTACTTTTACCCTCATTGTGCCTGAAAAATGTGACCCAGGCGCAGTATCCAACGAGCAACAAATTGAGCATGCTGAGATAGGCCTATCCTCAGTAGTTGATGCAAGAACGAGTACTCACAATGCGCCCAGCGAAACTGAAATAGTTGAAGCGCCGAAAGCGCGTTATCACCTGGAGGATGATCGTGAGCGCCTTGCTCAGGACAAGAATTTAATCCTGGTGGTTGAAGATGATGAACATTTCGCCAAAATTCTTTACGATCTGGCACATGAGCTTAATTTCTATTGTTTAATTACTTCTACTGCTCAAGAAGCGTTATTCTTAGCCAAACAATATTTACCAGCAGCAGTGCTATTGGACATTGGCCTTCCTGATGGCTCAGGCCTGTCCGTACTTGACCAACTCAAGCACGACAAACTCACCCGACATATTGCGGTGCACATGATCTCAGCTCAGGACGATCCATTAACTGCACTAAATTTGGGTGCCACCAGTTATTTGACCAAACCTGTTAGTAGTCAACAACTGATCCAGGCGTTTAAAAGCATAGAAGTCAGACTTAGCCAAAAGATGAAGCGAGTGCTAGTGGTAGAAGACAACCTGATCCAGCGTGAAAGTATTGCCAAGCTGCTGGACGCAGATAACATTGAGATTATCGGTGTAGCCAGCGCTGCAGAATGTTTAGCATTACTTAAAGATTCCACCTTTGATTGTATGGTATTAGACCTGAAACTAGCGGATTCATCGGGCAATGAGTTGCTCGAAACCTTGAGTGAAAACGACAGCTATTCCTATCCCCCGGTGATAGTTTATACGGGTCAAGAGTTATCCCCGTCAGACGAACGCAGTTTAGCCAAGTATTCGAAATCAATTATCATCAAGGGTGCAAAATCGCCGGAAAGACTATTGGATGAAGTCACGCTCTTTTTACACCAAGTAGTGTCCGATTTACCGGTAGAACAACAAATGATGCTCGAGACATCTGGAATTCGAAATGACCACCTGAAAAATCGCCATATATTGATCGTTGAAGACGATGTAAGAAACGTTTATTCCCTGGTCAGTATTCTCGAACCCCAGGGAGTAGTCCTAACCATCGCGCGTAATGGTTTCGAAGCGTTAGAGGCTTTGGAAAACATAGAAAGCAAAGGGGAAATTGAGCTGGTGTTGATGGATGTCATGATGCCGGGAATGGACGGTATTACCGCTGTAGGCAAAATTAGAGAAAATTCACTGTGGCAAACCTTACCCATTATTATGCTCACGGCTAAAGCAATGCCCAATGATCGTGACAAGTGTTTGCAGGCAGGTGCCAGCGATTATTTGCCAAAGCCTATCAATATCGACAAATTACTTTCTTTGCTGCGGGTGTGGATGCCCAAATAATGTCTACCCGCCCTACCCCAGTCACTGAGCCGCGCCAAAATCTTGAGGATTTTGAATTAGAGTTGCTACTCGAAGCGATCTTTTATCAATATCACTTTGATTTTCGTGGCTATTCAAAAGCCTCAATCAAACGCAGAATGACCAAAGCCAGAGAACATTTTGTCTGTGAGACGTTTTCATTGTTACAAAATCGCATCTTGCACGAGAGCGACATAATGCCAAAATTATTGGCTTTTCTAACCGTGCCTGTAAGTGATTTATTTCGCGATCCACTTTATTTTAAAGACCTTCGCGAAAAGGTACTCCCCCATCTGAAGACCTACCCATCGATCAATGTGTGGATCGCCGGATGCTCTACCGGTGAGGAGCTCTACTCATTAGTGATTTTATTTCGCGAAGAAGGGTTGGAAGAACGCACCACTTTTTACGCCACAGATATTAATAACGAATCATTGAAGAAAGCTAAAATGGCCGTTTATGATCTCGATAGGATGAAAGTCTTTAGTAAAAATTATTTGATGGCCGGAGGCAAAGCGTCGTTATCTGATTATTATACCACCGCCTACGGTGCAGCCAAATTAGATAGCAGCCTAAGTAAACGGATCGTTTTTTCTGAACATAATTTGGTCAGTGATGCTGATTTTGCAGAAATGCAATTGGTGTCTTGTCGCAATGTGCTTATTTATTTTGAAAAAGATTTACAAGCCAGAGTGATCAAACTGTTTAACCATTCCCTTTGCCGTAAGGGCTTTTTATGGCTTGGCTCTAAAGAAAGTTTACAGTTCTCCCCTCATGCCCATGCGTTTACTGCGTTTTTGCCTAAATCTAAAATCTATCAAAAAGAAACGAGTTTAGAATATGTCACATAACATTGAAGCAATAGTCGTAGGCGCGTCGGCAGGTGCTTTTGATGCGTTAAAGACTATATTGACGCGATTACCGGCAAATTATCCGTTACCGATCATAATAGTGGTGCATTTAGTCAGAGATCAGCCCAGTATGTTAGTCGAACTTTTGCAACAAGGTTGTCGGTTAACGGTAAAAGAGGCGCAAGACAAAGAAGCGTTAACACCTGGGGTGGTTTACCTAGGCCCCCCAGATTACCACCTGTTAATTGAAACCAATAAAATTTTGTCTTTTTCCAGCGATGAACCGGTACAGTATTCTCGCCCCTCTATTGATGTCTTGTTTGAAACGGCCGCCGATGCCTACCGAGAAAGGCTACTGGGTATTGTGCTCACCGGTGCCAATACTGATGGCGCTAAGGGTCTTAAACGTGTAGAACAAGTTGGAGGTATCGCAATAGTGCAAAACCCGGAAGAGGCTGAAATAGACACCATGCCATTGTCGGCGATTAATGCCTGTCAAAACCCGCGCATTTTAAACTTAAATGCGATTAGTGACTTTCTAACTGGGGAACTAATAGCATGACTACCTTACCTATTTACTTTTTGTTAGTTGATGATTTGGAAGAAAATCTGTTAGCGCTTGAGGCGCTTTTAATCCGTGATGGGCTGACGTTACTCAAAGCCAATTCTGGTGAAGAAGCCCTCGAACTACTATTGGAATACGAGGTAGCGCTGGCGTTGTTGGATGTGCAAATGCCGAATATGAATGGATTTGAACTTGCCGAATTAATGCGCGGACGAGAAAAGACCCGGCATACCCCTATTATTTTTCTTACCGCGGGTCACGACGATCAGAACCGACGTTTTCAAGGATATCAAGCCGGCGCGGTAGATTTTCTGCAAAAACCTATCAATCCGGATATTTTACAAAGTAAGGCGGCTATTTTTTTTGACATTTATGCCCAAAAATTGCAACTGCAATTACAGCATGACGAATTACAAACGTTAGCACATGAAAATAAGTCACTGTTAGATATTAGCCAAAAATATGCTCACGCGTTAAAAGAAAATGATCAACGAAAAGACGAGTTTTTGGCCACCCTGGCCCACGAATTACGCAATCCTTTGGCCCCGATCCACAATGGTCTACAGCTTATTCGTTTGAGCGAAGATCCGAGCAGCATCCTACAAATCTGCGACATGATGGATCTTCAAGTCAATAATATGGTCAGGTTAATCGACGATTTGTTAGATATCTCCCGGGTAAGTTTGGGCAAGATAAATCTC
Source organism: Paraglaciecola sp. IT1134 (assembly GCF_058068185.1). Classification (NCBI taxonomy): domain Bacteria; kingdom Pseudomonadati; phylum Pseudomonadota; class Gammaproteobacteria; order Alteromonadales; family Alteromonadaceae; genus Paraglaciecola; species Paraglaciecola sp. IT1134. The sequence continues at coordinate 2,763,389 of NZ_CM176486.1, forward strand.
TGTAAAGATAATTTTCCTGTTGAAAACTTTATCAATAATGCACTAACGGTAAGCCTTCTTAATATTGAGAATAAAAAACAACACCTTAGCCTCGATATTGCAGACGGGTCGGATTACGTATATGGCGATCTGACCCGGCTCTCACAAGTCCTAATTAATTTATTAAATAATGCATCAAAATATACGCCAGAGGGTGGTCAAATTAGACTGCTCGCCTTTCGTGATAATTCAAGTTTCGTAATCGAAGTAAGCGATAATGGGATAGGTATTAGCGTTAATATGTTGACTAAAGTGTTCGACATTTTTACGCAAGTAGATTTCACCTCTCGCTATTCACAAGGAGGATTAGGCATTGGATTATCGTTGGTAAAACAGATTGTTAAGATGCATCAAGGGTCCATCGAAGCAAAGAGTGACGGGCTAGGTAAAGGCAGCACATTCAGGTTATGTTTACCCATAGTTTCAGATATCACTTCGAACATTAATCATACGTTCAGTAAAACTGCCACAGTCGCTGAGCAAGGCACTGCTAAGCCAGTCGCTTTACGTATATTAATTGTCGACGATAATCAAGAAGCGGCAAATTCGTTAGCTGAAATTATGACCTTGTTAGGACATGCCGCAAAAGTAGTATTTAATGGACGCAACGCCATAAAAATTGCCGCCGACTTTGCGCCGGCGGCAATATTGTTAGATATCGGCTTACCGGATATTGACGGCTACCAGGTTTGCCGTGAACTGCGTAAAAATAACCGTTTAGTCAATACACTCATTGTTGCTCAAACAGGGTATGGTCAGCAACAAGATCGTGAAGATGCCACTGCAGCTGGCTTCGATCATCATTTAGTCAAACCCGTAAGTTTAAAGGATATTAATGCCTTATTGGCAACTATAGAATAATGACTCTTGACACCAAACCTTGTCTTTTTAGCATGTATGCTGAGGTTAAGCGACGGCCCGAGATACTTTATGATGTTCACCCCTGAGATCAGACTAGAAATTAACCGTCTTGTTGATTATGCATCCCCCCGCCATTAGATCATTTGTCACCGTGCTTAAACACTTTTTCTAAACTATGCAGCAAATCCATAGGCAGCGGAAAAATAATCGTATTGCTTTTGTCGCCGGCTATTTCTGTCAATGTCTGAAGATATCTAAGCTGCAAGGCTTGAGGTTGTTTTGCCAGTGTAATGGCCGCACTGAGTAGCATTTCAGACGCTTCATTTTCGCCCAAGGCATGAATAACTTTGGCCCGGCGCGAACGCTCTGCTTCTGCCTGTTGGGCAATGGCTCTGATCATGCTTTCGTCCAAATCTACATGCTTTATTTCTACATTTGAAACCTTGATACCCCAGGCGTCGGTTTGTTTATCGAGTATGGCTTGGATATCGGCATTAAGTTTCTCACGCTCTGCCAACATGTCATCCAGTTCATGTTGGCCCAACACTGAGCGTAAAGTGGTTTGTGACAGCTGACTGGTTGCTGCTAAGAAATCCTCTACCTGGATGATGGCTTTTTCCGGGTCGATAACCCTGAAATAGAGGACGGCGTTAACTTTGACTGATACGTTATCTCTGGAAATAACGTCCTGGGTAGGCACATCCATCACCACAGTGCGCAGGTCAACCCGCACCATTTGTTGGATAAAAGGGATCACAATAATGAGACCGGGGCCTTTGACCTGTTGAAAACGACCGAGGAAGAAAATCACTCCTCGTTCGTATTCTCGTAGAACCCGAAAAATAGATAAGACAAACAACGCCAGTAAGAAGATTAAGGGTACCCACACATATTGTAAAAAAATTGTGTTATTCATTTTCGACCTCCGATTGTTTACGCACGTTTAAGATCAGTCCTTTGATAGACTTGATTATTACCCTGTCGCCTGGCTTCAATGGAGAGTTGGCCTGGGCCTGCCATAGCTCACCTTGCAGGCGAACCATGGCGTGGGTGTCATAGAGCGTTTCCACTTTTGCAGAAGCTCCGATCAAACTAGCCACGCCACTGCGTAACTTTTGCCGGCGATTTTTAAGCAACATACTAATGGTCAAAAAAGTAAAGCTGGCGCTGGCTATAGCGACGGCAGCAATTACTGGCCAGGCTATTTGCAGAGCAGGTTCTGGCGTATCGATCAAAATGACCGAACCTATAACCAGTACGACGGCACCGATAATCCCAAAAAAACCAAAACTAGGCAGCAACGCTTCTGCGACCATCAAGCCAACCCCCAGTAAAATACAAACAACCCCCACGTAATTGACCGGTAGTACCTGAAATGCATATAACGCCAAAAGTATACAAACGGCGCCTGTGATCCCCAGCACCCCTCCCCCTGGATTTGAAAACTCAAAAATTAGGCCATACACACCGATCATCATGAGCACATAAGCGATACTTGGATCGCTTATAACGGCCAAGAATTGTTGCCGCCAGGTTGCATCTTTTGTGACTATCTGGGCATCTAAGGTGTTCAGCGTCAGCTTTTTGTCTGGCATAGTGACCGTCATACCATCAAGCTGTTGCAGAAGATCGGCTATATCTAGTGCAACTATATTAATCACGTGTTGCTCCAATGCTTCTGCAGCCGACAGACTGGCCCCAAACCGAACAGCCTGTGCCGCCCATTGACGATTGCGTCCTCTTAGGTCGGCCAGGCCCTCGATATAGGCGGTTGCGTCATTTATGATTTTTTGCTGCATAGTGCTAACTGGCGGTGCAGCGTCACTACCTTCGTGATCAGATTGTGCCGGCGCTTGGGGGCCACCAAGTTGTACTGGCGTGGCGGCCCCCAGGTTAGTTGCCGGGGCCATGGCAGCGATGTGGCTAGCATATAATAGATAGGTGCCGGCACTGGCTGCCCGTGCCCCTTGTGGCGATACATAACCGACGACAGGTATAGTAGAAGATAAAATACGCTGGATCATTTGCCGCATAGCATTGTCCAGCCCACCTGGTGTATCCATCCGTAGAATAATGACCTGCGGCCGTTCTTTAGGGTCAGTATCAGTGGCAGAATCTATAGCTGACACCAGGTATTCCATGCTAGCCACGCCTATAGCCCCGCGAATTTCTAACAACCACACCTTGTTGGCCGCTGCGGTTACCAGAGGCGAAAAAAGCAGGATCAGCAATACCCATAAACGTATGTTCAACACAGTAACGACTCGGACCGGAATGACAGTTTAAGTATAGCCGTTACTGTACGAAAACGGTTTAATCGCCGGGCATTTTCAGCTAATACCCTCTAGTTCGTCACTATGCCGGGCTCAGACAAGCCAGACTTAGCGACAAAAAAAATAATGCCCCCAGGTCGCAACGGCTCTTGTAAGTCAATAACTTTGGATGCATATGGCAGCTAGGGTCCTGCCAAGTCCACCAGTGCGTTTTTGCCAAGGAATTTACTATATTTATCAAACTACTTCTTGTTTTAGCTCAATTGCTGTGTCTGAATAACAAGTTAGGATCTGGGCTGGTATTAAGCCATTCATCAGCAAAAATTAAGGTTGATTAAGTGAAAATAAAAAATATTCTGGTCGTTTCAGACCAAAAAGACGCGTCACAAAAAGCTCTTGCTCATGCGAAAACTATGGCAGAACGTTATGATGCCAATTTGCATGTCGTGGGATTTAGTTATGAACGCTTAGCCATTTTGTCCGAAAATTTGAACGAACAACAGCTTGGCCAAGCCAAACAGCAGATTATAGATAATCATCAAGTTTGGTTACAAGACGCCATCAGTAATCAAGGCTTACCCAGCGATACGAGCTGCGAAATCGTCTGGAGCAAAGACATGGCGAGCTGGGTCAAGCAGCATTGTGAAAATCATAGTTATGATCTGATCGTTAAAACGGGCCATCGTAGCGAAAAAGCATTTTACGTACCTACTGATTGGAACCTGTTACGCAACGGCGGGACGCCAGTTATGCTGGTCGCAGAAAAAAAGTGGCGTAAAAAACAGTGCATTATGGTGACTTTGGATATGGCTTCGAAAAAAAAATCCAAACAAGCCTTGAATCAAAAGCTGATTGAAGCAGGCAAAATGTTGGCTGCAGCAAACGACATGCCACTGCATTTGTGTTTTAGTTTGGCAATTTCTCCTGTGCTAAAAGATTTGGGAATAATTGATAAAAACAAAACTGTCAAACAAGCCAAGGCTAAATATATTCCATTAATGCAGGCAATGTTAGGCGACTACGATATTCCGTTGGATCATATACATATCAAAGCCGGCGACACTGACAAAGTGGTCCCCAGTGTCGCATCTGACATAGGCGCAGCGTTGGTGGTGATGGGTAGTGTTGGGCGCAAAGGATTGAAAGCGAAATTATTAGGCAATACCGCAGAGAGTGTGCTTGCTTTACTTAAAACCGACGTATTGATCGTTCAGCCCTAACGGAGTTACCCTAACGAGCGCCATTTTCGCCCCGAAATCAGGCTTATATTCGGCTAACAGGCAATACCTGTCACTGGCCAAGGGACAAAACTAAACGTGTTCCTTGGCTCCTTTATCGTTGCTATCCGACGAATCGGTTGCGACCGGTTTTTTTGGCTTTATATAGATTTTTGTCTGCAACTAAAACCAAATCGTCAGTAGACTGTTCATTACCGTCAATGACAGCCAAACCAACACTGATTGTTAAAATATTGAAGGGTGACAATTTGTGTGGGATCCCTAAGTCAGACACACTGTTGACCAACTTTTGAGCCATATACTGTGCTCCTTTCACATCTGTGCAAGGTAATACACACGCAAACTCCTCGCCACCATATCGAGCCACTATATCTGTAGGGCGGCTCAATACACTGCCTAAACATTGTGCAACTGCACTTAACTGATCGTCTCCGGCCAAATGACCATATTGATCATTAAACTGTTTGAAGAAATCAATATCGATCATCAACAATGCCAAAGTCTGTTCTGAGCGTTTGGCCTGGCCCATTTGCTTACGTAAAAAATCGTTAAAATATCTACGGTTATACACCCCGGTCAAACCATCCAAGTAAACCATTTTCTTCAGTAAATCGGTCTGAAATTTAAGGGTAATATGTGCCTTAACTCTATTACGTAAGGTGGCAGGGTTGACGGGTTTAATCAAATAATCAATGCCTCCCGCTTCCCAACAGGCATTTTCCTCATTTTGTTTTTGCAAAGCAGTGACAAACATCACCGGAATAGGTTCCAGTCCAGGGGTTTGTTTCATGATTTTACAGGTTGTCAATCCGTCCATATTAGGCATTACCACATCCATTAAAACCATGTCTGGTGGGGTCTTCGTGCAAAAATTCAGAGCTTCGTCCCCGGAGGTAGCAAAAAATAGCTGATAATCTTCTATCAAGATCTGGTTGATTATCTGAATATTAATCGGCTGATCGTCCACAACCAAAATACGCGGTTTGTCTGACAGGGTTACGCCTTCAACCGGATTTAGCGTCGTCTTCAAATTTTTCTCCCGGGTTTTTAAGTGATGCATATTTTACTACATCACACTAATTCAGAAGCAAACCACTTAACACGATGATTTTACTCCGCCTGACTAATAAAAAGAGCTCAATGTTTATCAACTTGACACTTGAGGCTCTGTATGGAGTAATAATATTCGTCTAACTGGTCATTGTCATTGACTAATACAGGTCAAGCCAAATTTTAATTGCACGTCGGATGGTTGCTAAAGTTTAATCCCACAACTGGATTGAAGTAAAAATGATTACTCCAGTTTCAGCATTCAGCCTACACTATAATAATGAAATATAGGGTAAAAAATTTGGGTTATAGTTCCGGTTAAGATGAAAATAGCACTTTTCAATCCCAAGGCATATGACCGCAATGCCTTTAACGTGCAGGATCAATTACAGCATCACGCCATTTATTACTTTTTGCCACGTTTAAATCTTGTGTGTATGCATTAATCACTAAAGACGTCATGCAACAAATTGCCGAAGTTACCCTGAACAATATTTCCCATTATAAGCACTATGGAGTAGTCGAATATGGCGTTAACCAATAAACCTTTACGAGTTGGATTATTAACTGGCGGAGGTGACTGCCCTGGATTGAATGCCGCTATACGAGCCGTAGCCAAAACCCTGATGTTAACCTGCAATGCTGACATTGTCGGAATTGAGGATGGTTTTCTGGGATTAATTGAAAAGCGGGTTCGAGCACTAAGTTACCAAGATTGCAGCGGCATTTTAGCTACGGGTGGAACCATAATAGGCACACACAATCGGGCCAATCCATTTGCCTATCAAGGTCAGGATCAGTCAGCCGCAGTGAAAGCCTATTATAATAAATTGGGATTAGATGCGTTAGTCATAATAGGCGGAGACGGTACGCTGAGTATCGGCTATGAGCTGACAAAGTTAGGCATGAATATAGTCGGTATACCAAAAACCATAGATAACGACCTTATGTGCACAGATCGCACCTTTGGCTTCGATACAGCCGTTAGTATAGTCACTGATGCACTGGATAGATTACGTACTACAGGTCAATCCCATAAACGTATTATGATTTTGGAGACCATGGGCCGCTACGCGGGCTGGATAGCCTTGCATGCAGGGGTAGCCGGTGGTGCGGATACCATTTTGATCCCCGAACATCCTTATGACATTGACGAAGTCGCCAAATCATGTAACGCCAGAATGGGCTCTCAACATTATTCAATAGTGGTGGTTGCCGAAGGAGCAAAACCCGCTGGTGGTGAAGTAATTGTCAGAGAAAATATAGCTAACAGCCCAGATCCATTGCGTCTTGGTGGTATAGGTAACGTATTAAAAACACAACTGGAAGAAAGGTTGGACGCAGAAATACGTTCGACGGCTTTGGGTCATATTCAGCGAGGTGGTTCGCCTACATCTTATGATCGTATTTTTGCAACCAATCTTGGTCGATATGCGGCTAACCTTATTGCAGCCAAAGAATACGGACGAGCAGTCGTGATGCGAGACAACAAATTATCCAGTGTAAAACTTCAACAAGTCGCGAATAAAACCAGATTAGTTCCCCAGGACGATCGAACATTTTTAAGTGCCCTTTCGCTGGGAATTAGTTTTGGGGATCCGGGTATGGCCTCACAAAAAAAATAGTCCTAAGAATTGTTTTTGCTAATGCGCCAAGCCAAAACGGCTAACTTCGCCAAACGCAGTTTCTGGCCAATATGAGTCACGAATTCCCCCCCTATTAGCGGTATGTTTGGCATGATGGAGTATTGTTGGCCTTGGCAGTACGTTCACTGTCTCACGGCCTTTAGCAAAAGGCGTCCTGCTTAGTACCGAGTCAGATTTCACAATCGATAGAACGGTCAAGTTTGCGGTTATCGACGATTTGGGAAGCAGCCGCATGCATATTGCCAGTATTTTGCACAATGAAAATTTTGTCGCTGAGACATTTGATTCCGGTAGCGCATTTTTATCTAAAAAAGATAAAATCATCAAATACGCTGGTCTTATCATCGATATACAAGTTGCGCTGTTTCAGGCGATTTCGATATGATTTTAATGGATATCAAGCTACCAGATATGAGTGGCATACAAGCCACTCATTTAATCAGCAACCAATCTGTCGCTATTCCGGTCGTTGCTTTAACCGCCAACGCTTATGAAGAGGACAAATTGCGTACACGGGAAGCCGGGATGTCTTATCACCTGGTTAAACCTGTGCTCTATTATGAATTAAATAATGTGGTAAAACTGATTTTGAGGACAGTTGATTTCATAGCCAATTCGTTAATTTCAGGCCTAAGCCTATACGTTGGACGTGCTGATCGTAGTAGATCAAGCTCTCACCGTAGCCGTTAAAATATTCCACATAGCCGTGCAGATGTTTAGTGATGGGAAAAGTCCAGCCCAATTGCACAGCCCCGCGATTATCACTACGCAGATTGTTCCTCAACTGTAATTCGAGGGTTTGCTGGTCTGAAATACTCCACACCGCACCTAATGCTCCGTAACCCATGTATTTTTCTATATCAGGGTTATCATCACCATCCGGTGCCTCCGGGGTTATTTTATTGTCTTCTGGTATACGCCACCATGTTTGCAGGCCCCAGGTAACGTTATTGGTATGCGCAAAAACAATACCCGCAATGATACGGTTCCAGCTTCTGGATAGCAGCCCCGTTTGACCATTTGATTGATGGTTCAAGGACAGGGAAGTTTGTTCAACCGGCAAACCTAACAATGACCAGGATTTATTAAGGTTGAGTATCAATTCAGGCTCATAATTAGTTTCTCTAAACGGTGCGGATATCTCCCCGTTGTAAGACTGCCAGTAACTATTTAGAGTGAAAGCTACCTGTAAGTCCAGCCCTTCAAATAACACGTCTTCTAGGGCCAGATATTTTAAAGATATTTGAAATTTGGCTTCAGTATCCTGATATTTTTCAGCCTTGGGATCGCCGACATAAGGATCTTTACTGATATCCGCCAGCGTGATGGGCAGCACATAGTTTGGCTTATGTGGTAATAAGGCAAACGGATTAAGGGCGGCTCTACGTTCTAGGGCAGCGCGCTTTTGCAGACGGTTATTCAGTGGATCACTGCACTGCAATCTAAGTTCGCCGACTGTGGTCTTTGCAGAGGCCATAGACAGCTGCTTGATCAGACAGTTGTCCATATTATCCGATGTTTCGGCAGCAGCTTCCTGTGCCTCAAGTATTCCAACCCTGAATAACAGGGGCAGTAAACAAAGTAATGGCGTGCGCATCTAATGTATCCGGTTTGTATTTTGCGATTAAGACTCGATTAGGCGTGTTAGGACTACGCTAATGTATCTTTGAAAATCAAAACATTGATTGTAGCGTTTTTAAAAGAGATAAAAAAGGCACCCTTTGGGGTGCCTTTGCCGTATAACTAAGCGTTGCTTGTTAGCTTTTAACTTTGGTTCTTATTGTTGCTGTTGCATGCGCTTCGATGCGGCGGTTGATCTTATTGGCTTGGGCCGTATTGCTGGTGTCCAGTAACTTGGTTTCACCATACCCTTCAGTTTGCAAACGCTCTGAGGCAATGCCGTATTTTTCTACCAGTAAGTTCTTGACCGCTTGAGCTCGGTCAATTGACAAGGCCATATTATAAATGGCTTCACCGGGAGCTGAGGCATACCCCTCAATCACGGCATCAGTGTCAGGGTGACTTTGCATAAAATCAGCAAATTCTTGCACACTGGCTCTATCAAAATTAGTCACTTCAGCAGAGTTATTAGTGAACAATATCTCCAATGTTTTTGATACTTGGTTTTGCGTGTAAATGCTGCAACCTACGGCATCCACTTTATCCCCTGCGGGCGTGTTGGCACATTCATCATTGGCGTCTAATACACCATCATTGTCAGTGTCTACATCTGTTGGCAACACACAACCGTTAGCATCAACTTGGGAGCCGTATGGTGTGTTAGGGCATAGATCACGTGTATCTATCACCCCGTCATTGTCCGCATCGCTTGGGGCGCGTGACGCTACAGTTTTACTGAAGCTATACGCCAAACCCAATTTCACGCTATATTCCGGGTTACCTTGACCAAAATCGTAATAACCCGCCGCTTCGGTAACAACCTTCAAGCGATCATTTAACTGCCAATGGGCACCCAAACCAAGATTAGCCGTTCTGTAACTTTCTTCCAGGCGTTGATTTTTCAAACCAGCAAACATATACATATTGCTTTGTTTGATATAATACAGACCATCAATACCAATTTTATCTCCGGTGATGTTGCCACTGCCAATTTCCGCATCCAAATCCAGGTGTGAAAACTCGAAGCGCACACCCCAATCAGGATTAAGACGCACCCCTATTTCTGCCCCATAACCCAATCCATTTCCATAGGCGGTGCCAGGTTCAAATTTTTCTGGATATGCTGAATAATACTCACCAAAAAGTGCTCCCCAAACTTCCTTTTCGACGATTTCTTGAGCGCCAGTAAATGTACTGCAAACTGCTAGTGAAATACCAATGGCCAATGTATGTTTTTTCATTATATTTTCCTTTATAAACAATTTCGAATGTCTGTATCGAATAGTGACTACTGGTATTTACACCATAGTTATTGACTAATCTTCTGTATAGACGAAGGCTAAACAGAAAAAGTCACACAACTAATTAATATTTATCAGATTGCTTGTTTTCTTTAGTTTTAGGCAGTAATTTGGTAAATGGAATAAGGGCACCCATTACGATCCCCAAACACAGAGTGAACAATAATAAAATGGCCCGGGGCATGGAAAAATCCCAAAATAAAAAGCTCACAATATCAGTTTGAATATTTTGTAAAATAAATAGTGCGAATAGCACTACTACCGAACCGTATAGATATAATTTAGGTTTGCTCATTTTAACCTCCTGGTATTAAATATCATGTTTGTTGTTGTTCCAATTGATTCGTTTCAGACCAAAAACTGCCATACTTATTCACTGTTTAAGCGGCTAGCGTCTAATTTAACAATTGTTCAGCCTTCAATTTATCCAAGGCGCGATAATAGCGCATTTTAGTAGCACTTAAAGTCAAACTCAGTTGTTGGCCTATTTCTTCGAACGAGCATTCTAGCACCGCTCTCATCACGACTATTTCTCGGTCAATTGTTTCTAAACTGGCCAGTAATCGCTCAGTCTCAGTCAAATCCAACGGCTCGTCGGCTTCTTCTTCCTGACGCAATAAATGGCTGATTTCATCGACCCGCTGTTTATCTCTTAACACATCCAAGGCCGAATTACGGGCGATCGTAACTAACCAGGGAAAAAATTTTTCGGGGTCTTTTAATTGTTCCAACTTATGCCAGGCCAGCATAAAGGTGTCTTGCAGGACGTCATCGCTTATCCCGTGGTTGTATCCCACCTTAGCACCTACATAGGCTGATACCTTCCTTTGGTACCTGGCATACAGATAGGCAAAGGCCAAAGTCGCGTCTCCTCTGCGTTGCAACGTTCTGCGTACCAGTTGCGTATCTGTTAAGTGTTGCAAGTTATTGAAATCATGTGCAAATGCGAAATCCAACTGAATTCAGTGCTGTCAACGTCAAAAAAATTAGTGAATGGTTAAGCCATCCAGGAAAACTTTATTATCAATCACCTTTAAGGATTCATCTTGTTGACGAACGATGGTTACCACAGCATTTATTTCCACCACTTTGCCCGCGACACCGTCTTTCAAGGTAACGCTGTCCCCTACCTTCACTGTATCGGCTATATACAAAGAGTAAATGATATTTTGCGATGCTTCACGACTGCCTAAACCCAAAGAGATGGCGGCTCCTATACCCAGCGCCGCCAATGCAATAGCAATAATGATATCCAATAGGCGAGTATCAATTTCCAACTGATTAATAGCGAGGGACAAAGTCAAAATTGCCACCAGGCCATAAGTAGCATTGGATAGCGGGCGGGCAAAATCAAAATGAGCTGCTTTTGCGTTTTCGTAGATCATCGCTTTTATCAGATTAGCGGCGGCTAAACCAAACAGTAAAATTAAGGTAGCGGCGATTAATTTAGGGATAAATAATAAAAACTGATCAACGGTTTCACCTAACTGGGCCAAACCTAGTGAATCTGCCGCCATGACCACAAATACCAGCAGCGTGATCCAAAACACCATCAAGCCAAGGGCGCTGGACACTGAGACTTTTTTACCCAAACGCGCTAGCTGCCCGTCAATGCCGGTAGCTGAAGCAAGCCTATCCATACCAGCCTTTTTTAAAACGGCCACTAAGGCATAACGAACTAAGCGGGCGATAAAATAGCCAACAACTAAGATAATGATGGCAGCAAACAAGCCTGGTAAAAACCCTGCAACTTCCATAAACAAGGCTTCCAATGAGCTCGATATCGCCTGAAACCAAACATTTATATTCTCTTTCATCAGCGCTTAACCTTTTTGGACTGGGAAGATTTATGCTGCAACAACAAAGGGGCAAATAGCGAAAGTACGACACGCATAGCCCCATGGACGCCTAGACGGACAAATTCTTTGCATTGAACATGTTTGGTAATCTGCGCCGCCATAACTTCAGCCGAGGGGAATTCATGTTTAGTAAATGCATCTTCTGCCAGTTTTTTTTCGAGTTCACTATAATCAGACGTCATTCCACTTGCTCCTGTTATCTGAATGGGGTCATAAACATCAACCTTTGGTTACCTGTAAAGGTTGAGAATCTAACAATGGACGTGGTGTAGCCAACAAAAGTCACAAAATTGCGGAAATTTTGTCACGCCGCATAAGTAAACGAAGACTCATTAGCCAGGATATAAGGTTAGGCCTTCACCTGAAAACATTTCATTGGAAGCTGATTTTTAGGCCTTGTAAACCCGTGACTAAAAAGCTGTTTGAGAGCAAAGGCGCAATCGCCAACCATTATCATTTTCATTCTATATCTATATGAAATAAAAAGCTTTTTTTTGCTTTATAGTAGTTAACAAATTATACTTGCAGCCTTTGATGATTTTAGCGCGCCAATAATTAATTGGGGCTTAAATACAGGTAACATACATGAAAGGTAGTAAAACCATTAATTCGATATTAAACGAGGTGCTGACCGGTGAGTTAACCTCCATAAACCAATATTTTTTACATGCCCGCATGTATAAAAATTGGGGGTTGACGGCTTTGGACAAACGTTGTTATAAAAAATCCATAAAAGACATGAAACAAGCCGATGTTTTAATTGAACGGATTTTGTTTCTCCAAGGCTTACCCAATCTACAAATGCTTGGGAAATTGTTGATTGGTGAAGAAACCCAGGAGATGATGGACTGTGATGCAACCTTCCAATCCCAGCAAATATCAGTATTGAAACATGCCATCAGTCAATGTGAAATTAAACAAGACTATGTGTCGCGGGATTTACTCGAAGATATTTTGAAATATGAGGAAGATCATCTTGACTGGCTGGAAACTCAGCAATACCAGATTACCAATATGGGTTTGCAAAATTACTTGCAGGCCCAAATAATTGACGGAGAAGATTGATGCAAGGCAAAGCCCCTATTATCGACGCGTTAAATGGCTTACTCGCTTATGAGTTAGCTGCGATGGATCAATATTTTATTCACTCACAAATGTATCAGGATTGGGGCCTACACAAACTGTTTGAGCGTATCGCCCATGAGTTTGACGACGAAAAAAGTCATGCAACCAAATTGATAGAGCGAATATTATTTTTGGAAGGCACACCAAACATGAAAGACCGAGACGGTCTGGAGATAGGTACAGATGTACCCTCTATGTTGGAAAGTGATTTACGGGTTGAGTATGAAGTATGCAATAAACTCAAAGATGTCATTGCCCAGTGCGAGAAAGAGCAGGATTACGTGACGCGAGAAATGTTAATGGTATTGCTCGATGACACGGAAATGGATCATGCCTACTGGCTGGAAAAACAGCTCGGCTTAATCAAGCGTGTCGGTTTAGCTAACTATTTGCAGTCACAAATGTAAAATCACAATTGAGCCGTTGCTAACGGTGGCGGCTTAAGCTCCTGTATCGGTGGAAAAATTGTAAAATAACCTGTGTTGTGTCCCTGATATCGGATTGAGATAAACCAGTACCAGTTGCCATTGCATCTTGCTTTCACTGCAAGCACCCAAGAAAAATGTCAGTTCACTAAACGATTTATCCCCATCGCTAACAATGTTTTTTGGTAATAAGGCAGTACGCCCCATATACATATTCACACCCTGGATCCAGCTTTTTTCCAGACGATAGTGAGCGGGGAAAACCAGTTTAATGCCTAACTCTTCTTCTACTTCTGCTGGCCGCAACATTTGCACCGCAAATTCTTGCTGTTCAATAACCAATACACATTGTTCGGTGGCGACGAGCTGACACTGGACCCCCGAATTCACATCATGTTTAACGCGGTTGTAAAAATAACCAAACAATAACAAGACTGCAATAACAGATAAGGGCAAAAAGCGAACAATTAATAAACGATTCAAAGTGTTGCCATTAATTAAATTGATTTGGATCAAGTTTGCCGCATAGAAACCCAAGTGACAATACTGTTTGCCGCTATCTTTTTGATACTGAAATGACTATCATAGAGCCGGTTTTTTTATTGGTATTTTCAGCTTATTTTTCAATCGGTAAGATCTTTTAAATAGCAAAATACATACATATCTAGGTTGACACCAGATACACATACCATCCTTATTGAAGTGGAAGATTCATTAAATGAGTGAAGCGATTCAAGTACACCCTGAATATAACTATAAGGTTATACGTCAGTTTGCAGTTATGACAGTGATCTGGGGCATAATAGGCATGTCTATTGGCGTGTTTATTGCCGCTCAGCTTTATTGGCCAGCCTTAAATTTCGACACTCCCTGGTTAACATTCTCGCGACTAAGGCCATTGCATACCAATGCGGTGATCTTTGCCTTTGGTGGTTGTGCATTAATGGCCACTTCTTTATATGTTGTGCAGCGCACCTCTCAAGTCAGATTATTTAGTGATAAATTGGCGGCGTTCACCTTCTGGGGGTGGCAGGCTGTGATAGTTTCGGCAGTGATCACCTTACCGATGGGGATAACGTCAACTAAGGAATACGCTGAGTTAGAGTGGCCAATCGACATCTTAATTACCCTGGTTTGGGTCGCCTACCTTATTAACTTTTTCGGTACTATGGTTATTCGCAAGGTATCTCATATCTATGTTGCCAATTGGTTCTTCGGGGCCTTTATAATCACCGTAGCGGTCTTGCACATAGGTAATAGTATGGTGGTGCCTATTTCCCTGACCAAATCTTATTCCATCTATGCCGGAGCCGTGGATGCCATGATGCAGTGGTGGTACGGACACAATGCCGTTGGATTTTTCTTGACCGCGGGTTTCCTGGGCATGATGTATTACTTTGTACCCAAACAAGCGGGCCGGCCGGTTTATTCCTATCGTTTATCTGTTGTGCACTTCTGGGCCCTGATTTCATTATATATCTGGGCTGGTCCACACCACCTTCACTACACTGCCCTGCCCGATTGGACTCAATCCGTAGGAATGGTGATGTCCATAATACTGTTTGTTCCTTCTTGGGGCGGCATGATAAACGGCATCATGACCTTATCTGGTGCTTGGCATAAACTGCGCACCGACCCCATTCTACGTTTCTTGGTTGTGTCTTTATCCTTTTACGGTATGTCGACTTTTGAAGGACCTATGATGGCCATCAAAACCGTTAACGCACTGTCCCATTATACAGATTGGACGATAGGCCATGTGCATTCAGGCGCCTTAGGTTGGGTTGCCATGGTCTCAATCGGTTCTATTTATCACTTGGTCCCCGTTTTATTCGACAGACCTAAAATGCACAGTATCTACCTGATAAACGTACATTTCTGGTTAGCGACTATAGGGGTAGTACTGTATATCGTTGCTATGTGGATGTCTGGCGTGTTGCAAGGTCTGATGTGGAGAGCAATCAACGCAGATGGAACCCTAACCTACAGTTTTGTTGAATCACTTGAAGCATCAAAACCCTTCTATTTTGTGCGTTTTATAGGTGGTATTTTTGTGGTCATCGGGATGTTCATCATGGCGTACAACTGCTATATGACTATTCGTTCCAAACCTGAAGAAACGGTTTCTGACTCAGACACCCAAGTGCAACCGGCATAGGAGCGAAGTATATGAAAAATGCACATGAGTTAGTTGAAAAAAATGTTGGTTTGCTAACTATCTTGATCCTGGTGTCCATCAGTTTTGGCGCTATGGTTGAGATCACCCCGCTGATGTATCAGCAACAGACTATGAAACCGGTAGACGGATTAAAGCCTTACACTGCCTTGCAAATGGAAGGTCGGGATATTTATATTCGTGAAGGTTGTGTAGGTTGTCATAGTCAGATGATCCGCCCCTTTCGTTCAGAAACTGAGCGCTACGGTCATTATTCCGTGGCTGGCGAATCGGTCTGGGAACATCCCTTTTTATGGGGTTCAAAACGCACTGGGCCCGATTTGGCCCGGGTTGGCGGTCGTTATAGTGACGAATGGCATAAAGTTCATTTGAATAACCCCAGAGATGTGGTGCCCGAGTCCAACATGCCCGGTTTCCCCTGGTTATTTGAAGATAAATTAACCGGCGAATTAACAGCCAAAAAACTGCAAGTATTTAGAGATTTTGGTGTCCCTTATACAGATGAAGATATAGCCGGCGCCAAAGCAGCCGTGCAAGGCAAAGCCGAAATAGAAGCCTTGGTCGCCTATCTGCAATCTCTTGGCACGGCGTTGAAATAATATGGATTACGCGGTCACGGGCACTATTTTCACATTATTCGTATTTGTTGTTTTTATAGGTATTGTTATGTGGGCTTACAGCAAAAAATCAAAAGCGGGTTTCGAGGAAGCTGCGAATTTAATCTTTGCTGATGAACCTAAAAAAGAAGAGCGGGAGTCAGGCATAAATGAGTAGCTTTTGGAGCATCTGGATAACGGTCATTACACTGGGATCAATTATTGGTTGTTTTTTACTTTTACGTTGGTGTTTAAGTAATAAAACCGGTGTAGCTGAAGGTGACGATATGCATCACGAATTTGATGGCATCATCGAAATAAACAATCAGTTACCACGTTGGTGGACCATCTTGTTTTACGTCTGTATCGTCTGGGGATTTCTGTATTTCTTGTTATACCCCGGCTTAGGAAATTTCGAGGGTATATTAGGATGGAAGAGTTCTAATCAAGGCGTACTGTCATTGGCCGAATCTGAAGCCGCCCGCAAGGCAGCAAAAGAAAATGGCAGTATAGTGCAATACGATCGGGAACTGGATTTTGCCCAAGAGCGTTTTGCCCCCATTTTTGCCGAATATGCCAAGCAGCCTATCGAGCAAATTATCCAGGATCCACAGGCGCTAAAAATTGGCCAACGTCTGTTTAGCCAAAACTGCTCACAATGTCATGGGTCCGATGCCCGTGGTCAAAAAGGTTTCCCTAATCTAACCGATGACGATTGGTTATATGGTGGTACACCAGCCAAAATCACCGAAACCCTGACGTTGGGCCGACAAGCCATGATGCCCGCTTGGTTAGACTCATTTGGTGACAAAGGCATTGAAGAAGTTGCTGCCTATGCGCTAAGTCTCAGTGGCAGACAAGTTGATCAGCAATTAGCCGATCAGGGCAAAGTGCGTTTTGCAGCCTGTGCAGCCTGTCATGGTCCAGACGGCAAAGGCAACCAGGCGCTAGGTTCTCCTAATCTTACGGATAATATTTGGTTATACGGTGGCAGCCATCGTGCCGTAACTGAAACCTTAAACTACGGAAGAAATGGGGTGATGCCCTCATTTAAGAAAACCTTAGGGGACGAAAAAATCCATCTGGTTGCAGCATATGTTTACAGTTTATCCCAAGAAAAATAGCCAAGTTGTGGTTAAATAAGCCTCGCGTTGTCGAGGCTTTTTTTATCAATCAACCTTTTCATAATTTAAGGTGTGTATGTCCCCTACTTCTGACCCTAGTGCTACTGATACCAAGAAATGGTATCAACAGTTTTGGCCCTGGTTCTTAATCACAATTCCACTGTGTTCGATGATCCTGAGTTTTAATATGCTGCGTTTTGCTTATAACAGTGAAGACAGCATGGTGGTGGATGATTATTACAAACAAGGCAAGGCCATCAATTTGAGTTTAGAGAAAATCGAAAAGGCTAAAGCATTAAACATTCGAAGCTTATTAACAATATCAGGTGACCAACTGACATTGACCTTTCCCCAAGGCCAGCCACAAGATGGCTCTGCACTAAGATTATCTTTTTACCATGTAACTCAGCAATACAAAGATCAAGCCTATGATCTAATTAAAGATGCATCCGGCGTATATCGCGCGACTGCTGCAAGGGACCTGAGCGGAAAGTGGCGCGTGGTATTGCAGCCCCATGATAGAGAGTGGAAAATTCAACAGACTTTATCCTTTCCCCAGGAACGGGCCATCCCCTTTAATCCCTGATGAATCAAGCCACGTCGAGATGCTATCACTGCGGTTTACCGGCAGTAGATGGTGATAAATTTGATACGCTGGTATTAGGTTCCCAACGCACTATGTGTTGTCCCGGTTGCCAAGCTGTGGCCCAAGCAATAGTCGAGAACGGACTGGATGATTATTATCGTTTTCGTACCCAAGCGGGCCACAAAATTCAATCAGACCTAGCCGACACCCTGCAACAGTTGGCATTATATGATGAGCCAGGTATTCAACATGATTTTGTGATCCAACAGGGGCAATACAAGCAGATCCAACTTTCTATTGACGGTATAACGTGCGCGGCTTGTGGATGGTTAATCGAAAAACAACTGGGCAAACTGCCCGGTATCGAACAGATTTCAGTTAATGTAACCTCAAATCGGGCGCTGATCAGTTGGTCTGCCGAATCGTTGGCCCTAAGCCAAATAATGGCGACCATAGAGCGCGTCGGTTATCATGCCAGTCCTTTTCAGGCAGACGGACAAGAAGCCTTATTTAAACGCGCCCACCAGACGTTGCTCAAACGTCTTGGACTGGCTGGTCTAATGACCATGCAAGTGATGATGTTAGCCGTGGCTATGTATTTTGATTTAATGGGTGATATCGACCCGCAAACCAGTTCATTTTTTAATTGGGTCAGTTTATGTTTGACTACACCGGTTGTTTTTTATTCTGGGGCGGGATTTTATCGAAGCGCACTTCAGGCTTTAAAAGCCAAAAGTATCAATATGGATGTTCCCGTTTCCATCGCCATATGGGCGACTTATCTGTCAGGTGTTTGGGCTACTTTCTATCACCAAGGCCAAGTCTATTTTGAATCGGTTTGCATGTTTATTTTTCTGTTGTTAATCAGTCGCTTCATTGAACATCAGGCACGACGGAAAGCCGCCCAGATCTCAGCTAACATGTTGCGCTATATTCCCCTAACGGCCAATGTACTTGTAGACCACACACTGCATAGCGTACTGGCTAAAAACCTCCAAGTTGGACAAAAAGTACTGGTCAAAACTGGAGAAAGCATCCCCATTGACGGTGAAGTTATAGCAGGCCACGGTCAAGTTGACGAGTCGTTGCTCACTGGTGAATTTTATCCGGTGGCTAAAAATCCCGGGGATAAAGTTTATGGGGGCACGATAAATAAGGGGGCAAGTCTGACGATTACCGTTAGAACTGAATTTAAACATGCCCTGGTCAACCAGATCGCTCGTTTACAAGAGTTGGCCATGGCCAACAAACCTAAAATCGCTACCTTGGCGGACAAAGTTTCCCGGTACTTTGTATCGTGTGTCTTGGTGCTGTCCCTGGCCAGTTATACAGTCTGGTCACTATTGGGTAACGACCAGGCTTTCTGGATTGCTATTTCCATATTAATAGCGACTTGCCCTTGTGCTCTTGGGCTGGCAACGCCTTCCGCCTTATCATTCGCCATGGCCAATTTGAATAGACAAGGGGTGTTGCTCACCCGCGCTGACGTGCTCGAACAACTCAACGATATCGACTGTATTATGCTGGATAAAACCGGCACCCTGACAGAAGGCAAGATCAGTATCAGTGAAGTTCAGACTCTGACTGGACACGACCCTGCTACGCTGATGGAATACGCTGCCAGTATCGAGCAGTTTTCTGAACACCCCATTGCCCGGGCATTTCCCGGCCCGAACACCGCTCAGGAAGTGACTGATTTTCACAGTACTTTAGGTTTGGGAGTGGAAGGACAAATCCAGGGCGCAACAATCAAACTGGGTTCACAGCGGTTTATGACCCAGCCCGTCCCTGATGAGTTGCGCCAATGTAGTATTTTTATTCAGGTCGACAAGCTGGTTTTAGGGGGATTTGTATTGACAGACAAGTTACGTGAAGATTGTCTGGATATGTTAACCCAGCTCAGAGACAGAACACTGGTACTTTTAAGCGGTGACAATCAATACAATGTTAAGCAAGTAGCCGAGCAACTTTCTATCTCCCAGTGGTATGCCCAGCAGACGCCAGCAGACAAATTGCAAAAGGTTGATCAAGCCCAGCAATATGGCCACAAAGTAATGATGTTTGGCGACGGCATTAATGACGGTCCGGTTTTGGCTCAGGCCGACATTGCGGTGACTTTGGGCGCCGGTTCAGATCTGGCCAAGTCCTCTGCGGACATTATTTTGCTACAAAACTCCTTACACAAATTACCGCTACTTTTTAGTTTGGCCAAACGGTGCAATAACAAAATCAGGCAAAATATACTTTGGGCCCTGGGGTATAATATGCTGGTTTTACCCTTGGCTATCAGTGGCGCCTTGGCCCCGTGGATGGCGGTGATCGGCATGTCATTAAGTTCGATCATCGTTGTAGTCAATTCTGTCAGGTTACTTAAATGACTCAAAGGCAACGTGTATTATGGACATAATCTATATCTTGATCCCCATTGCTGTCTTGTTAGTTTGCTTGGCTATCGGCCTTTTTTTCTGGGCGGTAAAATCCAATCAATTCGAAGATTTGGAGCGTCATGGCTCTAGTATTTTATTTGATGATGATATCAAACCCAAATCCCCTGCCCCTGCTAAAAAACCACGCACAGATAACAACCATGACTGAGTTGAGCCTGCTATCAGCCTTGTTTATTGGCCTGGCCGGCAGTGTGCATTGTGTTGGTATGTGCGGCGGCATTGTAAGCGCATTCAGTTTTGTGATCCCCAAAGGTGCCGCGCAATGGCCCTACATAGTGGCATACAATATAGGGCGTATTGGCAGCTATAGTCTGCTTGGTGGTTTAACCGGTTATTTGGGCAGTTTAGTGACGGTGCATGTGGCGAGTGGACTTCTGGTGCTGCAAATTATAAGTGGCGTATTTTTGTTGTTGATGGCTTGTTATATCGGCAATTGGTGGCGCGGGTTAAGTCATCTGGAGCGTGCTGGGGCCATACTGTGGCGCAGGATCCGCCCCTGGTCCAAGGCACTGCTGCCCTTTAAACACCCCCTATATGCCCTACCCTATGGCGTGATATGGGGCTGGCTTCCTTGTGGGCTGGTATATTCAACCCTGACCTGGAGTCTTGCCAGCGGCAGTGGCTACCAGGGAGCGGCCATTATGTTTTGTTTCGGGTTAGGCACTCTGCCAGCCCTTATCGCCATGGCGGCGAGCATCGAGTCCATCAAACATCTTCTTACTCACCCCGTTACGCGTCAAGCCGTCGCTAGTTGTCTACTGATTTTTTCCTTGAGTATGCTTTGGCAAGCGTTTTGATGGCTAAATAGTCCGTACGCCAGGCTAGGGACATATTCCCAAAATATTAGCTGCCCCCCGGTGTAGCGTAATTTGATTGTCGCTCCGCTAAAGTTATGCCAAGCTAGGCTGGTTAGCTAATTGAGCAAAAGAT
Organism: Paraglaciecola sp. IT1134; assembly: GCF_058068185.1. Lineage (NCBI taxonomy): Bacteria > Pseudomonadati > Pseudomonadota > Gammaproteobacteria > Alteromonadales > Alteromonadaceae > Paraglaciecola > Paraglaciecola sp. IT1134. Next base: position 2,784,685 of record NZ_CM176486.1, read on the forward strand.
TGTTAATTGGTCGGCCATTCATGGCAAAAACCGACTTAGTTACATACACTTGTATTGCTCTTGGGTTTCGGCACTTTAGTACTGGAGAATGATGATGCAATATCAAAAAATACTTGCGGTGATAGAGCCAGAAGACGAACATCAAAAATCTATTTTACGGGCTATAGAGATAGCCTATATTACCGGAGCCAGCATTACCGCATTTCTGACTATTTATGATTTTTCCTACGAAATGACAACCATGTTGTCTACCGACGAGCGTGAAAACATGCGCCAGGCGGTAGTCGATGACCGAACCCTGTGGTTATCTGATTTAGTCGAAGAGATTATAAAGGGATCAAATATCGCAATCGATATCAAGGTGGTCTGGCACAACCGCCCTTACGAAAGCATTATCTGTGAAGTGATCAACCATGCATATGATTTAGTGGTCAAGGGAACCCAGCAAAACGATACCTTAAAAGCAGTGATTTTTACCCCAACCGATTGGCACATAATGCGTAAATCACCTGTTCCGGTGCTGCTGGTCAAAGATCATGGGTGGCCAAAAGGCGGACAAATCTTGGCCGCAGTTAATGTGGGTGTAGAAGACAAGGAGCACGACTCACTCAACCATAGGGTCACCACCGAAGCCAAACATTTTGCCCAATTGTTAAATGCCAATGTACATCTGATCAATTCCTACCCAGGGACCCCAGTTAACATTGCCATCGAAATTCCCGAGTTTGACCCGGGAGTATATAACGAATCAGTTAAAGAGCATCATCAACTCGCCATGGCCCGCCATGCCCAAAAACATAATATAACCGCGTCTCAATGTCATATTGAAGAGGGCTTACCTGAAGAGGTTATTCCCAGATTGGCGGAATATTTGGATGCCGAACTGGTCGTGATAGGCACAGTGGGTAGACAAGGTATTTCAGGGGTATTGATTGGTAATACCGCAGAACATGTCATTGATAAACTCAATTGCGATGTACTGGCAATTAAACCTGAAGGATTTGTCTCACCTATACGCTGTTAACTCACCCGGTAAAATACTCGAGCGAGGTTACGATGTTATCAAGCCTTGCTGCAATGAACGTTGGTAAGCACCAATGGCTGGCCACAGCGCCAGTAGCCAGGCCAAAATAACAGCTAACAAGATATAGCTAGCGATCTCGCTGTTTAGTACAACAGGAGCGATAAATAGACCGTAACTGTGCTGCAGTGTTTCTTGGCCAAACCACAATGCCGCACTCAAGCCCAGATAACCCAAAACACAGCCGAGTAGGGTCAACAGCAAAACTTCACTTTCAATCAGCAATATTATAATGAGCGCATTGGCGCCAAGTGCTCTTAACACGGCTATTTCACGCTGCCGCTCATGCATTGACGCCAATAACATGATGAGCATGCCAAGCATGGCTGCAAGCAAAATCAGACTGGATATAATACTCAGACTGACCTCCACTATCGCCATTAGCCGCCACAATTCGCCCAGGACTACCCCGGGAATAATCGCCGACAAGGCTTCATTTTTAAACTGATTAATCTGCCGCTGAACTTGCAAGATGGCGATTTTACTGCCTAACCCCAGGTAAATCGCACTCAGTTGCATATCATGCGCGTCTATATCCGGGGACGTGTCAACCAACTGACTACCAGTGACATTGGGACGCCCGGCGCCATGCATCGCCTCTATAGCGCCTATGTGCAGATAGATACTGTGATCCAGCGGCGTACCTGTGGCCCTGAGTATGCCCACTACCTTCAAGGGATGGCTACTGTGGTGACTAAAACTGACTCGTCCTGTGCCATGAGCGACGACAAACTCGTCATCTTCACCGTACCCTAGCTGTTTGGCGACCTCAAACCCCAAAACCGCTTCTTGTTGTGTGGAGAAGCGTTTGCCGCTTTGGAATTTCAAAGGATATTTGTCAGCATATCGAAAATGTTGGAAAAATGCCTGAGTCGTGCCAACGACCGAATACCCTTTATGGGAATCCCCTAAAGATATAGGAATAGCCCAAGCTACCCCCTGAGCTTTGCCGATAGCCTGATAGCTTTGCCAACTGATATTATTGCTTGGCATACCAATATGAAAAACCGAATACAGCAATAAATTTAGCTGACTGGTACGTGCCCCGACTATCAGGTCGACTCCAGATACCGAACGGGAAAAATTTGCTTTAATTTCGGTTTTCAGGTGTTGCACACTAAACAGCACAAACATGCTCAGCGCCACAGAAAACACAGTCAGGGAGGCCATCAGTTTACGGGCGCGCAAACTGGCTAACGTCAACTTAACTAACATTCTGTTGCCCTTTGTTGAGGGTATTGATGGCAAATTGTTGATCAAAATATTGACCCAGGCTCTGGTCGTGGCTGACAAAGATTACGGTGGCGTTATTTAAGCGACTTTGTTCCAATAACAAGGTGATAAAGTTATCTCTATGTTCCCTGTCCAGCGCAGAAGTCGGCTCATCGGCTATGATGATTTGTGGTTGGTTTATCAAGGCCCGGGCCACGGCAATACGCTGTTGCTGACCCACACTCATATGACTGGCTTTTTGTTTGAGCAAAGCCGGTGACAAACCTAACTGGTGGTATAGGTGCTGGGCGAGTTGACGTTGTTTAGTATTTTTATCCTGGCCTTTAGCTGTGTCTTTAAACGCGCCAGCCAAGGCGATATTTTGTTCACCGGTTAAATACCCCAACAAGTTAAACTGCTGAAAAATGACCCCAAGATGCTGCGCCCTGAAATGATCCCTTTGGCGGGCAGATAAGGCCTCAATATTCTGTCCTAATATTGATAACTGGCCAGCCTGGGCGGTCAACACCCCGCACAATAAATTCAGCAGCGTGGATTTACCACTGCCGGAAGGCCCATATAAAAACACATGTTGGCCACGCTCAACCTCCCACTTTGGGATATGCAAAGTAAGGTTAACTTTCTGGGACCAGGCAAAAACAAGATCAGATATACTTATCGCGAGAGACATACAACAACTAGCTAGGTAACAATAGCCACAGAGTAACAATTTTTGTTGTCTCGGCAAGACAATAGTCACTCCTAAAGTGCAGTTATTTGGGTATAATCCCGCTGCACTGTCTTTTCATATTCTCACTAGTTGCCTAGCTATGACCCAAAGTATCAAACCTAAAATCGCTTCCAATTTTAAAAAACTGCAGACTCGACTGCGTAAAAAGACCGGCCAAGCTATCGCTGACTTCAATATGATTGAAGCGGGCGACAAGGTTATGGTTTGTTTATCTGGAGGGAAGGATAGTTATGCCATGTTAGACATGCTGTTACACATGCAGCGTCATGCCCCCATCGACTTCTCTATACTCGCGGTCAACTTGGATCAGAAACAGCCTGGTTTTCCCGAACAGGTTTTACCTGAATATCTGCAACAATTAGGTGTGGAATATAAAATCATTGAAGAGGACACTTACTCCATCGTCATGGAAAAAGTGCCTGAGGGAAAAACCACCTGCGCACTGTGCTCTCGCTTGCGTCGAGGTATTTTGTATACCCAGGCCACTAAACTGGAGGTGAGTAAAATTGCCCTGGGTCATCACAGGGATGACATGCTGGAAACCTTGTTTCTCAATATGTTCTACACCGGGCGCTTAAAATCCATGCCGCCCAAGTTAACCAGCGATGACGGTAAACACATAGTGATCCGCCCATTGGCCTATTGCGCCGAACAGGATCTGGCCGACTATGCTCTGGCTAGGGCGTTTCCAATCATCCCCTGTAACCTATGCGGCTCACAAGAAAATTTACAGCGTAAACGCGTAAAACAGATGTTGCAGCAATGGGATCAGCAATATCCAGGGCGGATTGAGACAATGTTTAGTGCCTTGCAAAACGTGGTGCCCTCGCACCTGGCGGATCCCAAGGCTTTCAATTTCGTTGATCTTGCCAGCCAAAATACAGCATACGCCGGCGGTGATCAGGCCTTTGATCCTATTGATTTAACGGCCTCCAGCAAACGCCAGCGAGTCGAAGAATTTGTGAATATAACCCCTATTGAATAACCGGATGAAGACAGGTATGTACAGATGAAAATTGGACTTGCATTAGGAAGTGGCGCCGCCCGAGGTTGGGCGCATATAGGTGTCATCCAGGCCCTGGAGGAGCTAGGTCTACAAATTGATGTTGTCGCCGGTTGCTCCATCGGTGCGTATGTCGGAGCGGCATATGCCTCGGACAAACTAACCCCTCTGGAGGAGTGGGTACGAAGTCTCACTGAATGGCAAGTCTTCGCCCTGATGGGGGTCGGTTTATACAGGGGGGGGCTGGTGAGCGGCCTAAAGGTCTTCAAGGCCCTGAAAGATAATTTCAGCGCCCACACGTTTGAAGAACTCACCAAGCCATTTGCTTGTGTCGCCACCGATTTATACAGCGGTAAGGAGATCAACTTTTTGACGGGCTCAGTAGTCGATGCTGTGCGGGCCTCTTGTGCCATACCCGGTTTGTTTCCTCCTACCATGCATCATGACCGTTGGTTGGTTGATGGTGGCGTGGTTAATCCTGTGCCGGTCAATCTATGCCGTCACCTGGGTGCCGATATTGTGTTTGCCATCAATCTGAGCGCGGATTTTCGCCCTCAGGCCCTTGAGCAAAACAAAGTTGAACATGAACGTAATCAACAAAAGATCACAGATTTTTTTAGCAAAAGTCAGGCGCAAATCCAAAATTGGTTCAAAGGCGAGACTAAATCCGCGGAAGTATCCAGTCACCCGCCCCCGCCAGATCTGGGAAAAATTAACGCTGGAACCAAAAATAACGCCCCGAGTATGATAGGTGTGATGGCCAGCTCTTTGGAAATTTTGCAAGCCAGGGTTACCCGTTCGCGGTTGGCAGGTGATCCTCCGGATATCCTGATTGAACCACAGTTACGTGATTTTGGCATGATGGAGTTTTATCGGGCTGATGAATTAATCGAGGAAGGTCGAAACAGTGTCAGGCGCATCGCAGATCAGATCCGTTACCAGCTTAGGTTGAATTAATTTCCTGGTCTGAAATCAGGCTAGCCCTGGGTTATTTGTTAACAATGGCGGTTATGCGTAACGGCTTGTTCGTAAGTGTCAAACCATCGTTCTTTTCAATCCAGGCTTGGCTTAATTTCAGCTTACCTTGTTTGATCTGTAATTCATTATCTATAACCATATTCAAGTTATGATCAGCAAACTGAAAGGTCATTCCTTTCACTGTCGGCATCAAAAATGCTAGAAAACTGCCCATGTCATCAAAAAAGGTTTGGTACTGGGCATACAGCGCTTTGAGCTCTGCCGCCTGGTAATTCATTTTTAGCCAGTCTGGTTTTGTTTCAAGTTGTACCGATATGTCACATTGATTGGCGGGCTCTTGCAAGTCAAGTACGACCTCGGCTCGTGCCATTTTTAAGGCTTTTTCCGTGGGCATGGTGAAACGCTGTTCTCCAGTTACAAGCAATTCAATATCTTGTTTTTGAGTGTGAATATAAGCCGCGTTAATATGGCATAAATCTAAGCTTTGCACTCTTTTAAAGCCAAAGGCGAATTGCAAAGCATCGGTGTCTTCGTCCTGGATTTTTCTCAGGTGACTATAAAAAGTGCTGTATTCAACGACCAGTGGTTCGGCCATTAGACTGGCGGGTAATAACAATGTTGCCAATATCCATTTTTTCATAAATTCATATGTTTCTTATTCATTCTCATCATACCCACTAGTTCATCTATGTAGTCTTGGCCGCGTTCAGAGTAGCTATGTAAGCCTTGAACCAAGGCTTTGGCAGTAACAGGTTTGTCTTGTTGGCGCAACTGACTGCGTATTTCGCGCATTTCTTGGTAAGCATAATGACGGTTTAAATTTCGTATATAAGTCATCACTGCGTGGGACAAATTGTTAAATTTTGCCACCTCATGCACTGTTCCCTCATTGCGTCGATGGGGCACAAATCCGCAGCCTTTTTTAAAACACCAGAGGCCAAAAAAATTATATCCTTTGCGCGCAAAACGCGATGTTCCCCATCCAGATTCATTGGCGGCCTGGACGAGTACTAATTCAGGGGGAATTATATCCACCTTTTGCTTTAACACCGCCAATGCTTGTTTGTCATGCAAACTTTTTTTAACCCGATAATTTTTGCGTAAATCTGCCAATAACTCTTGGGCAAAAGGCGTCAAGGGTTGACTGGCAGATATAAGCTCTTGCATAGCGAAGACGGCTTTGCGTAAGGTCAAGGTGAGTTCGTTTTGACGCTTAATTTCAGGTAACAGATAAGCAAAAAAGGCGCGTTTTTTTTGGGTGACTGAGGAAAACTGCCGAAAATCAGGCATATCTTTTATCTTGTTGTAGTTATCCTCTTTAACGCGGTCAAATTCATCAATCAGTGTAGTTAGTTCGTTTTCTGTTAAACCTAGCCCGTCTTCGGGCCGCTGTGAATCAAAATAATAGTCCGCCATATACAAGATACAGAAGATCAGGATGCCGGCGCCAAGATAACGCCAGCGTTGATATTTGTCTTTTTTGTCAAGCATAAAAAACCGTTTCGTTTTTGTGGCTGGCAGTTGGCTGCCTGGGTGAGTTTACTTCAACACCAAATAACTCACGATACAACACACCTTTAGTATTAAAGTACCAAGGCACTAACCAAATATAGGCGATGCCCAAGGTAAATAGCCCTAACATAAAGAGTACAAAGGCACCGATATAAAACAGCGATAATGCTGACCAGTAACGGTTAAACACCCGGACAGACATTAACATCGCCTGACTAGGGCGCAATTTTTTGTCTGCCAACAGCGGCAGGGCAAAGGCGGTCGACATGGCCAAATAGACACCTGGCACCAGTAGCAACGACATTCCCAGGTTGACTAACGCCCCGATCATCAAGGCCGTAAAAATGAGTAAGGCAGAGCTAGCCATTTGTTTGGCCAAAGTTATAAAAACCGAACTATATCCCACACTCTGACGAATACCAATGACCATTAATGCAGTTAACAGCGGGGCTGTTAATAAGGTAAACAGCACATTTAGCAAAAAGCTGACCTGGATGGATACGTTTTGCAGATCTTCCAGATCAAACCAGATTTGGATCACAAAAATGAGTAACAGACTCATGGACAAAGTGAACAAGCTACCTTGCAATAACGCACCTCGGTTGGTTTTACTTAACAACCAGCCCTCTTTTGCACAGCTTGCCATTTCAATCTTGGTCTCCCCTCGCAGCGTCGTATCGATATCGCCACCTAAGGTGATTTTCTTTTCCTCACTCACAAATTAAACCTTTTTTGCATAATTGGTCGCTATGATAACTGATGAAAGGTCTCGATGCGAAATCTGCTCCGTTAGTCTAGGTAGACTGAATTATATTCCTAATTCGGCCAGAGTAATTTCAGGGCTAAAGCCAGTAATACCCCCCCCATCAGCCGGTCAAACCAGTATGCCTTTTCGCCAATAAATAATCGCACTTTTTCGCTGCTTAAAAAATAGGATAAAATACAAAACCACAGACCAGTGGCCAGGGCCAGGTAAAGTCCGTAGATCAGCTTGACACTAGTGGGTGTGTCGACGGATATTGCCACCGCAAAAACTGACAGAAAAAACAAGGTGGCCTTGGGATTTAAGCCATTGGTTAAAAATCCCACCATTATGGCTTTTCTATCGGAAATATCAGCCTTGCGAGGGCTACTATCTCTGCTGAAATCACCATTAGGCTGGCTGCGCAGAGCGCCCCAAGCGATAAATATTAAATAAGCGGCAGCAATATAGCTGAAAATTTGGAATAGCCCAGGGGTAGTTTTAATTAACAAACCCAGCCCGAGTAAAGAATACGCTACGTGGACCAGAATGCCCAGTCCCACACCCATACTGGTTAGCATGGCCGCCCTGCGTCCATAACCGATACTGTGTTTAAGTACGACCGCGAAATCTGGCCCTGGACTGGCTACGGCCAATAGATGTACCGCTGCAATGGTTATAAACTCGACCCAATAGAGGTCAAAATTTGTGAACATGAACTGAGTTATCCTTTAAGTAATTGGGCGATATAACCAGGTACGATTTCGCTAGCCAGGCCATAATAGGTTTCACTAAATTCGTTTCCCCCCATACTTGCTGCAAGATTCAACTCCACCGTATGCGCCCCAAATTGTTTGGCTTGATGGACGAAATCAGCAGCGGGGTAAACGCTGCCCGATGTGCCAATGGACACAAATAAGTCCGCCTGCCATAGCGCCTGTTCAATCTCATTCATGTACATGGGCAACTCGCCGAACCATACAATATCAGGGCGTATTTTGTTTCCCGGACAACAGCAGGTACACAAACTGTTTTGGTCGAAATTATCTCGGGTAACAAAACTTTTATGACTTACGCAACAACGGGCACCAAGCAGTTGCCCATGCATATGTAATACATTTTGGCTCCCTGCCCGCTCATGCAGATCATCGACGTTTTGAGTCACAATAAGTACGTTACCTGGGTGGCATTGTTCAAGTTTGGCCAAGGCCCCATGGGCAGCATTTGGCTGCACGGTTGGGCTCGTCAATTGGGCCCGGCGCAAATTGTAAAAACGATAAACCAGTTCAGGATCCCGGGCAAAGGCCTGAGGTGTCGCCACGTCTTCAAGACGATGATTTTCCCACAAACCATCATTATCCCTAAAGGTTTTCAAACCTGATTCAGCGGATATCCCGGCCCCCGTTAATACAACTATGTTGCCAAATTTCACCTGAAATACTCCAGTTCGACGCGTTATCTGAAAGTGCCAATATGGCTTTTAAGCATATTTGCGTTTGTGGTGAGTACATTTCACAATTATGCTTGAGCCAAGTTTTCCCAGTCGTTAAAAATGCCGTGGCAAAAATTTTATTTAAAGATCGCATCGAACAACACTACCAACAATTATCCCCAAACGGGCGTAAGATAGCCGACCATTTGCTGCATAATCCAATGGACGTGGTCAGCAGTCCGGTGGCGATTATAGCGGATAAAACGGGCACTTCAAAAGCTACCGTAAGTCGTTTTTTCCGACAGCTAGGCTACGCTTCCCATCAAGATGCCAAACAGGAACTGAACTCGTTGCGGGCCACGGGTTATCCTCTGTATATCAAATCCTCGGGCAGTGACCTATTGGCCCAGGAGCTGCAGCGAATTCAACAGACATGGAACAATATTGACGAGACGGCCTTGGACAAACTGATCGCCTCCATTTGTCACGCCTCACGGATCACCATAATAGGTTTTCGTAACAGCTACCCTGTGGCGCTGCATTTGCGCCAGCAACTACTGCAAATACGCAGCAAAGTCAGATTGTTACCCCAACCTGGCCAGACCCTAAGTGAAGAATTACTAGACATAAGCCCAGATGAATTGCTGCTGGTGATCGGTTTTAGACGCAGACCTAAGATTTTTCAGGCGTTAATGAAAAAACTACAGGATCATAATAACGTTGCTCTTTTGGCCGACCCTTCCGGCCAGCTATACTGTGATCAAGTAAAACATTTGATTATCTGTCAGTTAGGCCACGAACAAGCGTTGGACAGCTACGCGGCGCCAATGAGTATTATTTCCGTCATCTGTAACCGGGTCTTCGCTACGATGGGGCAATCGGCGCAACAAAGGACCAGCGCTATTTCTGCCCTTTACACCGACTTGGATGAATTGGAAAAAACCTGATATCAAGTCGTACAACATCTTCAGATCTCTCGATTTCAGGTCAACTACTCTATGGAACGTCAGTAGCAGGTCAGCATATATATTTGACCAATATTGTCAAATTATAGGACTTGAAAATATTCACTCAGGGCCAATACTAAGGTGTGTAGGTTTGATTAATTTGCAGCATAACTCATCCTAATATGATGAAGTCATCGAACTTACGTGCCCATAAATGAGATACATCCTTATTATACAGGAGCACTTTTATGTCGAACAACAAATGGCTACTTATCGCCAACGGCGCCAATGCCACCATTTCACGCTACTGCAATATATTCCAATCCCTCGAAGTTCTGCCTAACGGCACATTACAACATGTCAATCTTCCGTCTAGCGAGTTGGTCACCACCAAACGAGGCCGAGCCGTGAATAACGCCAGTGGTGGGCGCAGTGCATTCGAACGTCCCACGGATCCCCATACCCATGAAAAACAAGTCTTCGCCAACGAAATTGCCGATTTCTTGCAACAACATATAGATGAATTTCACAGTCTAATCGTTGTTGCGGCACCCAAGACCTTAGGAGATTTGCGTAACTCATTTTCGAAACAGCTTAAGGACAAAGTGATTGCCGAAGTGGATAAGGATTTCACCCACATTAAGGAACGTGATCTACCAGCAAAATTACGTATTTTATTGATGGATTCATTGTGGCCAGGAAAGGCAAACGCCTAAGGTAATTCATATGACTCACCCCAATCCGTTCGAAAATGCCCAGCACACCAGCCATCATTTATTTGGCAAACAGACCCAGCTTGCCCTGGAAAATTTTGCCATCAGTGGTTTACATATGCCCCCTGCTTTTATCCATGCCCTGGGACTGCTCAAAGCCACTGCGGCCCAAACTAATGGCGAACTTCAGTTACTGGATAAAGCCGTGGCAATCGACATTGAACGCAGTGCAATGGAGGTAGCAAGTGGCCAGCATGACAGTCAGTTTCCGGTAGACATATTCCAGACGGGCTCTGGTACCAGTACCAATATGAATGCCAATGAGGTGATAGCCACACTGGCGACGTCCAAGCAAGGTAAAGAAGTACACCCCAATGATCATGTGAATATGGGACAAAGCTCAAATGATGTAATACCCAGCTGTATTCATATCAGTGCCTCGTTGGGGATCAAACATAAATTGTTACCCGCCCTGGAGACGTTACGCAAGGCTATCGAAGGTAAAAGCCTGTTCTATCAGGACACAGTCAAGACGGGCCGCACCCATCTTATGGACGCCATGCCTATCACTCTGGGTCAAGAACTGGGTGGTTGGGCCCGTCAAATTGAGCTGGGTATCAGACGTTTAGACCAGGCTTTACCGCGCTTACATGAACTGGCGTTAGGGGGCACGGCTGTGGGTACCGGGATCAATACCCATGCCGATTTTGCTGCGTCGGTTTGCCATAAACTCGCTCATACGACGGGGATTAACTTTGTGCCCAGCCCGAATTATTTTGCCGCCATCAGTAGCCAGGATACAGCGGTTGAGATAAGTGGGCATCTCAAAACACTCGCTGTAAGCTTGATGAAAATAAGCAATGATTTGCGCTGGATGAACAGCGGTCCCCTTGCAGGACTTGGGGAGATCTCTCTGCCCAAATTACAGGCCGGTAGCAGTATTATGCCGGGAAAGGTTAATCCGGTTATTCCTGAAGCCGTAGCCATGGTTTGCGCCCAAGTGATAGGCAATGATACAACCATAACGATAGCAGGCCAGTCAGGGAATTTTCAGCTCAACACCATGTTACCCGTGATCGCCTATAACTTACTGCAAAGCATCGAAATTTTAGCTAATGCCACGGAGTCACTGTCGGCAAAGGCCATAATTGAACTTAGAGCAGACAAACAAAAGATGGCTGACTGTCTGACATTTAACCCTATATTGGTCACAGCACTAAATACCAAGGTTGGTTATGAAAAAGGGGCAGAAATTGCTCAAGCTGCCTATTTACAAAAACGTCCAGTGTTAGACGTTGCGCTGGAAATGACCAACCTGGATAAGGAAGAACTCACCCGTATGCTGGATCCAAAAAATATGACTTGATAATACATTGGCCAATAGTTCCTCACTATTGGTCACTTATTTATGACCCTTGTTAATACCCCTGTGAAACAAGAACAAGGCATAGTTTTTTAAATAGTCGCACCAGACCAATGCTTCTCTTGACTATTAATTGAAACATTTGTTTCATAGCGCAAGACTAATCACCCAAGATATACGCCCCAGTTACACATCCCATGGAGCAATTGAAGGAGCGCTGGTCTAATTTTAATTGATCGAGCAAAAAAATCACGATAAGGCACTTATCGAACTCACCCAAATGCTTATAGAGAAAACTACATGACAACATCCTATCCCGTGGCCTTTACTGCCCCCCATTATGCAGCCAGCCAAGTAGGGCAAAATATTTTAGAGCATGGTGGCAGCGCAATAGAAGCGATGGTGGCCGCAGCTGCCTCCATTTCAGTGGTTTATCCCCATATGAATGGTTTGGGCGGAGATGGATTTTGGTTGGTCAGTGAACCTGGCAAGGCTCCAATGGCAATTGATGCGTGTGGTGTAGCCGGTGCCAAAGCCGATCTCGCCTATTACCATGGCCATGAGGCTATTCCAAGTCGAGGGGCAAAAGCGGCACTGACTATGGCCGGAGCCGTTGCGGGTTGGCAAAAAGCACTGGAGATCAGCCACAATTGGCAACCTGGCTTAGCGCTTAGCGAGCTGCTCGCGCCGGCCATAGGTCAGGCAGAATGGGGAATCGAAGTCACCCAGAGCCTGCAAGATGCCAGCGAAAAAACGTTCGACGAATTGTCGCATCTGGCCCACTTTGAACAATTTATGATGAAAGGCAAGAGTCTTAGAAAAGGTAAAATATTAAAACTACCTGCCATTGCTAAGACGTTAACCACTCTTGCAGAAAATGGCCTGAATGATTTTTACCAGGGGGGTATTGCCCGAACATTGGCTGAAGATCTTCAAGCGGCCGGGTCGCCCCTCACACTGGCAGACTTTGAGACCTATCAAGCTCAGGTGGTGACGCCCCTTTGTGTGCAAACTTCCGTGGGCAAGTTATTTAACCTACCGGCCCCTACTCAGGGGATCGCCTCGCTAATCATTTTGGCACTTTTTGATAGGCTACAACACCAAGCTAAAACGGAAGCTGACTTCGTTCATCTTATAGTGGAATGTACCAAGCAGGCCTTTTTAGTACGCAACAGCCAGGTAACCGATCCCGGTAAATTGACCATAGAACTAGAAGCCTTTCTGTCTGATAAGGCCCTGGATAAGATGCAGGCTAATATCACCATGGAAAAAGCCTTACCCTGGCCCTATCAGGCGCAACAGGGAGACACCATATGGATGGGCGCCTGTGATAATCAAGGAAGAATGGTTAGTTACATCCAGAGCATTTATTGGGAATTTGGTAGCGCCGTAGTATCCCCGCAAACGGGCATAATATGGAATAACCGCGGCACGTCTTTCTCCTTAATACCTGATTCACTGCGGCAACTCTCCCCGGGGTTAAAACCTGTTCATACCCTAAATCCTGCTTACGCCGAACTAGCCGATGGCAGGCGTATGAGCTACGGCACTATGGGCGGTGAAGGTCAATCTCAGACCCAGGCGGCAATATTTGCTCGCTACGTCTATCAACAAAAGTCCCTGTTTGAATCCATCAGTCTGGGACGTTGGTTGTTAGGACGTACATGGGGCGACGATAGTCACAATCTAAAAATCGAAAGTGATTTAGCCAGCCACATCCAGACCGATTTGACCGCCAGAGGCCATGATATCGCAACTGTTGCTGCCTGTAATGAATTAATGGGACACGCAGGCGCGGTGGTACTCAGACCAGACAACACGGTAACCGCAGCCAGTGATCCCCGTAGCGATGGCAAGGCTTTTGCCACCCTCAACAATTTTTAACCCTATATTGACTGAGAACTTAATAGACTTGATTTTGCAAAACCTGCCGACCAATGGTGCGTTGGCTTGTACTGGTGTGTCTGCCGGATTATTGGGTGGCGGATGGAGCATTCAGCGACATGCTCCTGGCCTTAGAACGTGTTGTCAGCGCAAAAATTGGTCACCTCGGTCAGCCACTTGCAATATAAATAGGATTTGTGAGGGAACGGCATTTAGTCTGGATATTCCCAACGTAGCCGATGAACCTAACGGTAATGTCGCAGGGTAACCATTGATATCAAAGCCACCCATCAGGCAATGGCGGTAAAGTGTGACCAACAGCTCCAAGTTAAACTGGCCACTGCTCTGTAAACCAGTGGCAATATGGCTATGGCCAAAATCTGCACCGTGGCCATGTAGTTTATGCGCTGAGTATCTGTGATATAGCTCTCGCTACCCAGGTATTGGCAGAATTTTTAGTTAACTACTGAATCAGACCCTATTATATTGGACAATTGCTGCATTGACTAATACCCGTCGTATCCATGCAGTCAAATTTCTCTATATACTGCCTTCACTTTCCACCACTAGGATCCTAGCCTCTCCCAAAGGACAGGCCACGTGTTGCGTACCCTGTGACGCGTGGAATATATCCCCCTGATTCAATAGGACCGTATATACCACGTCGTTTTCCATGTATTGCATTTCTACCATACCATCGAGTACGACAAATACCTCCTCACCCTCGTTGGTATGCCACTTGTAAGGCTCATTTGTCCAATGTAGCCTGGTGGTAATTCCATTCATATTGGCAATTTTTTTGGCCCCCCAAGGATGGGCAGCGGTAAACTTCTTACTTCTTATGATTTCCATATATTTCTCTACGTGCTTTTCCTATTAAGGCCTGTTCATGGTAAAACGCAGACTTTCGTCTATAGAAAAGTAATCACCGGCACCTCCACCGCGTAACACTGGTTGAGCGGAAGCGGTATGGTAAATGCCGTCCTGAATAAGGGCATTGTCTATATGCACTCCGACCACTTCGCCAAACACCATCCAGGTATTAACCGGTTTTTTATCGGCGCCAGTTAATTGAATGATTTGCGATAGGCGGCATTCAAAGGTTACAGGGCTGGCTGCAACATGAGGCACAGACACAATCTTTGACATTTTAGTTTCAAGGCCAGCTAAGGCAAATTCGTTTACCTCAGCCCCTGCGCCAACGGACGTTTTATTCATAGCCTGGGCCAAGGGTTTGGTCACCAAGTTCCAGCAAAATTCTCCGGTTTTTTCGATATTACGCACCGAATCTTTATAACCAACACTGGCAAACCCCACTATAGGGGGATGGTAATTAAAGGCATTAAAAAAGCTGTATGGGGCCAGATTTAGATTACCTTGCTGATCTTGGCTGGATATCCAACCAATAGGCCTGGGCGCTACCAGGGCATTAAACGGATCATGGATCAAACCGTGACCATTTTGCGGTTCGTAAAAATAGCAATTATGTTGCAAAATTCATCCTTAAAGAAGGGGGATGGCAAGGCCATTACCCAAGCGGCCAACAGTTTTCGATTATACCGCCTATCTTACTATTTTTTATATTATTTTTTATATTAGACAAATATTTTAATGGCCGAATATTGACCATCCCGTACGCTGAACTAACATTTCTAGGGCTTCAGTACCCAGTTTACTGTTACCAATTACATCCAGACCCGGTGACCATACCGCAATAGACGCCTTTCCTGGGGCGATGGCCAGAATGCCGCCCCCTACTCCACTTTTGCCGGGCAAACCGACGCGAAAGGCAAACTCTCCTGAGCCATCATAATGTCCGCACATTAACATCAAGGAATTGATCCGCCTCGCCCTATGCTCAGGTACTACTTGAATTCCCGTATATTCATTCCTACCATTTGAGACCAGAAATGAGCCGGCCTTGGCCAGTTGTTCACAACTCATGGAAATTGAACAATGATGAAAATAGGTGCCCAAAACCTTGTCCACCGGATTACGCAAACGTTGGAAAGACGCCATAAAATGCGCCAGAGACGCATTTCTGCTACCGGTCAGCAATTCGGATTTCACCACTTTTTCGTCAATGCCGATAGAGTCATCATCAGCAACAAACCTGACAAATTGCAGGATTTCAGCTAAGGCTTCTTTGGGCTCATTGCCCATCATTACTGCATCGGCAATGACGATAGCACCGGCATTAATAAACGGATTACGGGGGATCCCTGCTTCATGCTCAAGCTGCACTATGGAGTTAAACGGATCCCCTGATGGTTCTCGGCCAACCCGTGTCCAGATTTCGTCGCCTAATTTACCCAGGGCAATCGTCAGGGTGAACACTTTGGAGATGCTTTGAATTGAAAACAGCGTATTGGCGCATCCTGCGCTGTAGATTGTGCCATCTTGCATCACCAGGCTTATGCCAAATTGATTGGGGTTTACACAAGCTAATTGGGGAATGTAGTTGGCAACTTTGCCTCGCTCGGTGCGGGTCGCCATTTCACGGTATATTTCATCTACAATATTTTGCACGCTAATCCACTTTTTATTGATGTTTTACCAAGAAAATTAAATGTTCTACGCCTTCATATAGGCCTTACAAATGGGTTTTATGGCTACGAGCCACCTTCCGACAACGGCTTTCCAAGCTTGATATAGTGGCTAATGCCACAGATCTTATCATCCGCGTGATGATTAACATAAATGACTGAGGTTGTTTGAAACTCACAGATGCGCTCAATTAAATGCAATACACGCTGGCGGTTCAAATCATCTAAGCCGTTACACGGCTCATCCAGTATTAACAGAGCTGGGTGTTTAACCATGGCCCTGACTACCAAACACAAACGCTGATCGCCGAATGATAATTGCTGGAACGGTTGATCTTGATCCGCTACTAACCCTATTAATGTTAACCATTGTTTCGCCAGTCTAACTTGCTCTGAAGTGGGTTGCTGATACAAACCAATGCTATCGTAAAAACCCGACAGAATGACATGTAATACACTACAGTTTACCCGATGCGCCAGATGTAATGTGTTCGATAACAATCCAATATGCTGTTTGATATCCCAAATACTTTCACCGCTTCCACGTTGGAAACCAAACACCTGAATGTCGTTGCTATAACACTGTGGGTGATCACCTGTTATCAACTGTAACAAACTGGTTTTACCCGAACCGTTGGGGCCACTTAACTGCCAATGCTGGCCACAATTAATTTGCCAATTCAAATTTTCAAACACTATTTTATCAGGATGAATTACTGTAACGTTTTTTAATGCAACCAACGAACAGCCTACCTTGAAAAGGTTACGCATAACTTTCACATCAGGTGATGGCAAGACCATTTCAGTATGTTGCTGGTGGATAAGTTGCTGCAATTGCTTACGCTGCAGAGGACTTTTATCACCCACAGTCACGGCAAGTTGTCCGCCCTTGACAAAAGCAAAATTGCGCACAAAATCCGGCACTTCGGATAGTCGGTTAAATACCATAACCATGGTTACAGACTGAGTTAACCCACTGAGTAACTCAGCCAACTTTTCGCAAGCGGAACTATCGAGACCATCAAATGGCTCGTCCAAAATAAGCAATTGGGGCTTGGAAATTATGGCCCTTATCAACAACAACTTGCGTGTCTCACCGGTCGATAAAGCCATAAAATCATGGTCTAGCAATGTCTCGAAATTGAACAGCACCAGCAAACACTGGCACAAGTCTGTGTACAGCACGCCGTCCCCCTGCTCACTGGTTTGGGTTAAAATTTCCCTGACTTTGGTCGGCACTGGCACTATATCCAATATATCAGCTGAATCTTTTTTTAACTCCAGCTCAATCAAGGCATTAAGGGATTCGTAGGAAACCAGCCCTATCCGAGTAAAGCTGGAACTCAGCTCCCCCTCGGTAATGTGTCCTTGACCCGCAAGCAAAGCTGCTAAAGCGGACTTTCCAGCGCCATTGGCACCCACAAGCACCCAGTGCTGATGCTCCTTAACCGTCCAGTTAATTTGCTTCAGACAAAAGTGCCCGGAAAATTCGGCACTGACATTGCTCAGTTTAATCTGTTGCTTGTCACCACTCGGTTGCAATTTAATATCCACTTGTTACCTATTTTTTACTGTAATTTTTTTAACAAATCCAGCAACGCAGTCAATTGTTTGGACCCCATGTCAGCCGTAACCGTATCCATGGCATTTTTACAGCTTAAAAATGCGTATTTATACAAGTCTCGTCCGCTAAACGTTAACTTAACCAGGCTGACCCGAGCGTCCCGATTATTCTTTTCCTTTTCAACCAGATGAGTTTTTTCCATTGGATTGAGCAATCGGGTAATACCCGAGGCGGAGAGATTGACTGCGTCCGCCAATTCAATTCTGCTCATCATTTGATTTTGCGCGTAGTTAAGTTGCTGCAGCACCATAAATTCACTCAAGCTAATGCCGTGTGTGCTCAAGACACGATCGACTTTTTTATTCACCTGACTAAAGACCCCCGATAACTTAAATAACAATTCCATAGATTCGGCTAGTGGCACCATTATCTTTACTCCTGCGTTTAAAGATGGCCGATATGACCATTCCAAAAAGAAGGTTACATCAAGTAAATACCCACATCAAGTAGTTGATCAATCAAGTATAGGTGAAATATGCATCAAGCTTCAATGAAGCGTAGGCAAACCTTTAGCGTTGCACTATTAAAGATTTATTATTCGGTCATCCCCTTTTTAAGTATGGGGTTAGGGTATAGCGATTACTTACTCGCTTTTTCAAATAACACGTCGCGAAACTGTGTTGGGTAAAGCTGATTATTAGAAAGCTGGGTTAAAGCTTATTTATGACTTCAGGGGGAATGAAAATTGGAAATTGTAGTGCGGTGGAGAAGACAGAAGATGTTTTAGCAGAAAATAACATGCCAATTCATTACATTTTTGGGCGGTGGTCTTGGGTGGCTATAGTCTATGGCGACTAATCTAAACGTTGCCCACACGGAATATTCAGTATTAGGTAATGGTTAATACTCAAACGACTGTCGTAAATGATTATGTTTAAGTGATTCCAGTCAGCGGTAAATCTGATAACAAAGAGGCTGCAATTATCTGTGCGGATTGTAGAGAGAGAATCTCATAGGAAATCCTTGCTTAAATCTACAAATATGGGGAGACCTAAAATGACTAATTTATTTCAGCTAAAAAATTTTGGACCTATGTAAAAACTGACCGACTTCAGACCTTTACATAGGTTGGAGAAAAAATACACTTCATTCCAAAATAGAAATAGATGGCTTTAGCGCTGATATCGCATCCCCCATCATGTCTTTAGTATTTAATCGAGTCACAAAGTCTACCCGTTTTCTGTGTGATTGAAGTTTAGGCTAAGGTTACTCTGGCTTCTTAGCTTTGTTGGCTAATTTTTCCATGCGTGTCAGTGTCCACAAACCGGCATATTTGTTGTAATTAGTTTGTGCATAATCCATGGCAATCAAAAAACCGACAGGGCCATCTAGAAAGCCACCGCGAATAAAATAAACCAAATTAAAAGTCCAAAAACCTCGAAGTAAAGCACTAAACAAGCTGTGGCAGCGTTTACCCTTGCTAAAATATTTTTGGCTGCCTAGCCAGGCGTATTTAACATTTTTATGGCTGGCATGGCCATAATTCCGGTGTGTGAAGTGCAATAAGCGGCCATTTAACGTGACAGTCTCGCCAGGTGGGTGAACTATTTTTTCATGCACCTGTGCATCAGTGAACGAAGCGCCCTCACGCCATACCATGCGTAATTGCGAACGTGCACTGCGGCCATGATCCAAGCGCTTATTGTAAATAGTCACGCCCCAAGGCATTTTGATGGCAACTTTGTTGCCCCTAGGTTCAAACAATAGTTTACGTACGCTTTCTTGTAATTCGGGGTCAAGTGCTTCATCTGCGTCGATCGCCAATACCCAGTCATACTGAGCCTGTTCTAGCGCCCTTTGCTTTTGAACCCCGTAACCAGGCCAGTCAGTCTCCCATATTTTGTTTGTATAACGACGCACAATATCCAAAGTGCCATCGGTACTGCCACTATCAAATACAATAATTTCATCGGCAAGATCTTTAACAGATTCTAGACAACGTTCAATTCGGTCAGCTTCATTTAGAGTAATGATGGTGACAGATAGGCGGTATAATTTATTCATGGGGGCCCTAAAAAAACAACTTTTCAAAAAAACTTTTAAATATTTAGCCGGGCATCTTAACACGCATATTCTAACCAAACCCAGCTTCAAGGTGGTGGAACATCACCTTCCCCCCGTTTTAAGCGATACTAGGGATGAGTTTTTTACACGGCAACCAGACTAATACAACCCTATGTCATCATTAGATAACGATGACAGTTTTCACCAGGATCATGTGCAGGAAATGCAAAGCCATTTTGCACGGCGAGATTAATGGCCCTGGACTTCGCAGAGGGTTATACCGTGCAAGTCGAACCATAGGTGCCTTTAGCAAAGAGATTCCATGTACATAATCCGTTTTTAAGTTTGATTGAGCTAGGCAATATCTATCTTTTAGGTTTAATGCGCATCGCGAGTCCAGATGACATCAACTACCCCATTAATGGACAATAAGTCACTTTTGCTATACTTCTTTAGTTTCCCATGATTGAGTTCCCAAGGATAAAGCCCAGCGTCAAAAATCAGTTCCAATAAAGCGCCCGGAGAAATGTTGTGGCGCCGCATGATATCCGGAGAGTATTCGCATAGAATAATTTGACAGCGTTTTAGTATCTCTTTTCCACTCTTTAGTGCGAAATATTCATAGCCTTCCACATCAATTTTTAAAACTCGCACTTTGCGATCTTCAAGTCCAATATCGCTAAAAAATTCATCTAAACCGACTGTATCCACATTGACAGAAGTTTGGTCCGATGATTCGAGCATAGAATGCTTTCCAAGGTTATTGCTGTTGTATTGGTAGAGCTTTGCTTTACCAGTAGACTCAGCCACTGCGGCCTGAATAACAGTGACTGACTTGGCCTCGTTAATTTCAAGATTATGATTCAACAGGGTACTATTCAAGGGATCCGGTTCGAATGCAAAGATTTGATTATCATTATTTGCTAGACGCGAAAAAAGAACTGAATACCAGCCAATATTCGCGCCTATGTCCAAAAGCACATCTCCCTTAAGAAGGGTCACATTATTCACTAGCCAATCGCTTAACTCAGGTTCATGCGCTTGGTATTTATATATATGTCGTCCTACCACGTCCTTGGTCTTTACTTTGAACACTAAGTTTAACGAATCAACTCTAGCATCCAAAAATTCTCTACGTAAAATCCAGCGCTGGAAAAAATAAGATGCTGCTCGTGCTAAAGATTTTTGTTTAACTATTTTCAAAAGTTGCTTTCCCTAATTCCACAATAATCATGTGAATATTTCTGTTAGTTTTATGAGTTACGGTTCAATTCATTGACTCTACAAAATTTGATTCATCAAAGTTGCAAAAGAATCGTCATTCCCAAATATTTCCTAAATTAATCACCACCATTACACCTAATAAAATTCTTGCAAAAATCTATTTTTCAGTGGGTTGTAGTGTCTCATTGTAATATATTTTGCCGGAGAAAAAGCAGTTAACTTAGGAGTAATTGAGCACTTAATCTAGCCAAAACAAGTTATGCACTTACTATTTGAATCCGGGAAGATAAAAACCCTGTGGAAGGTCGGTTTTAAATGACTGAAACGCACAGTCATGCGTTAGACGTTTTCAAAATAGTTTGCAAACCAGGCAGCTACATAAACGGCCTGATTTGCGGTTATCTACTCAACGCTCCAACACAGATTTCAACGAGCTGATGCAATAATCGACATTTTTCTGGTTGCAGCCATACCCCATCAATCCTATACGCCAGACTTTACCCGCCAAGGTACCTAATCCCGCCCCAATCTCTAAATTGAATTCGCTTAAAAGTTGCTGCCGGACAGCTGCCTCGTCCACCCCTTCAGGGATCCTAACCATATTTAATTGCGGTAAGCGATACTCGGGTGCTACCACAAAATCTAGGCCTAATGCGGTTAAACCGGTTCTAAGGGCCTGATGCAATCTGGCGTGTCGCTGCCAGGCCTGCTCTAAACCTTCGGCGTGTAAAATAATCAATGATTCATGCAAGGCATATAAACTATTAACCGGTGCGGTGTGATGGTAAGCGCGTTTGTTACCCTGACCCCAATAGCCCATCACCAATTCCATATCTAAAAACCAGCTTTGCACGGCAGACTTACGGGATTTGATCACTGCTATTGCCGTTTCGCTAAATGACACCGGAGATAACCCTGGCACACAGGACAAACATTTTTGTGTACCGGAATAAATAGCATCAATTTGCCAACCGTCCACATCCAGCTCAATGCCTCCAAGTGACGTCACCGCATCGACTATGGTCAAACAATGATATTGTTTTGCCAGGGCACAAATCCCATGGGCATCGTTACGCACACCAGTAGAGGTCTCGGCATGCACAAAGGCGACAATTTTTGTATCAGGGTGAGCTTTTAAGGTTTGTTCCAGCTTGTTTAAATCCGTTGGCTCACCCCAGGTATCTTGAACCATAATGGCTTGGCCGCCACAGCGCTGCACATTTTGCTGCATGCGGCCACCAAACACGCCGTTTTGACAAACAACCACTTTATCACCTGGCTCGACTAGATTGACAAATACAGATTCCATGCCAGCCGACCCCGGAGCCGAAACCGGCATGGTCAGTTCGTTTTTGGTTTGAAAGGCATATTGCAGCAGGGTTTTGATCTCATCCATTAAATCGATGAAACTAGGATCAAGATGGCCGACAGTCGGACGAGCTAAGGCACTGAGTATGCGGGGATCCACGTCTGACGGGCCTGGGCCCATTAAGGTTCTGACCGGGGGGATAAAAGAGTGAAATTTGGTTTGCATAAAATTCCTTAAAACAGACAACATCAATAGACAACAATCTTACAGATATCAGACTTGGCAACAAGAGCAGGATGTTGGACATAGATTAGCTGAATGTTCAGCTATCTATTCCCTGGCAACTAAAATGGTTGTGGTGAGTGTCTGATTTACGCGAACCACCTGTGCATAAGCGGTGCATAACACCTGGAAAAGCTGTGTATGCAGCACATTTTTGCCGCTAATAATTAAAGCTAAAATGTTGTTTTTAATAAGAAATCTTTCTTTGAGTAAAAAAATTAGTTTTCTAAACAACTTGTTCTACACTTATTATTCTGTAGTTGATAGGTAACAGTTAGCGCACGGCTCTACCATGGAGCCCTTCCCCAAGACTCGGATCAGTCATGATCCGAGTTTTTTTTATCGCACAATCTTTATTCGGCCACAGGTTTGAGTTCACGCCTAAACCGCTGGGCGTTATCTACATAGTGCTGAGCAGATTTACGCAGCATTTCTTTGTGCTCTTGGGCGATGGGTTTCACTACCTTGGCCGGCGAGCCCATCACTAGTGATCCATCTGGGATTTCCATATTTTCTGTGATCAGGCTATTAGCTCCTATCACGCAGTATTTACCGATTTTCGCTCCATTGAGGATCACACTGTTAATACCAACCAGGGTGTAGTCACCAATTTCGCAGCCATGCAACATGACTTTATGGCCCACTGTGACACCTTTACCCACTATTAGGGGCACACCAAAATCCGTATGTAAAATTGAACCATCCTGAATATTACTGTCTTCGCCGATTGAAATTAAGTCGCAGTCACCCCGTAATACGGCGTTAAACCACACACTGCTATTGTCTGCTAAATGCACTGCACCAATGACATGACTACCCGGTGCAATAAAAACGTTTTCCCCTAGAGTAACTTGACTATCACCTAGTGTATAAACCATGTCTAATCCTCTATCTTACGTATCAAGCCTTCTTGCATGGTAGATGCTACCAGCTTGCCTTGGCGATTAAAAAACTGCCCCCTAACCAGGCCTCTGGCCCCACCACTAAAGGGACTTTCGGCGCAGTACAGTAGCCAATCATCAAAATCAAACGGGTGATGAAACCACATGGCATGATCGATAGTCGCCATAATCAAATTTTTATCCCGTACCGATAAACCATGTGGCTGGGTAGCGGTTGATAGAAAATGATAATCCGAGGCATAGGCCAACATCGCTTGATTCAGAGAGATATTGCCTGAAAGCAACTCTTGTGCTTTCATCCAAATATAACGGGTCGGCTCCTGAATACCGGGATTGACAATATCGATATGCTGCACGGTGCGCATATCGATGGGTTTATGGTAACCGATTGCTTCGCGCATTCTCAAGGACAGACTGTCTTTGGATAACTCATCAAACATGGTGTCAGGTTCAATTGACTCAGGTGGTGGCACGTCGGGCATTTGGGCGAATTGATGTTCAAGCCCTTGTTCTGGTTGTTGAAATGAGGCCGTCATATAAAAAATATTGCGGCCATTTTGGATAGCTTTTATACGCCGGGTAGAAAAACTGCGGCCATCGCGCACCGTTTGCACGTCGAAAACCACTGGTTTTTTAGCATCACCAGGGAGTAAAAAATAGGAATGGAAAGAGTGCGCTACCCGGCCTTCGGGTAGGGTTAACTGTGCAGCCGCTAAGGCCTGGCCCATCACTTGTCCACCAAAAAGTGCCCGAAAACCCAAATCCCAGCTTTGTCCGCGAAACAAACCTTGCTCAATTTTTTCCAATGTGAGCAAATCTACTAATTTAATATCTGTCATAGGGTCCCAAAACAATCAAAAATTATACGAATATTAACTCGTGTGTGGATTTCTAGGGTAAAACTTATCAGGTAAATGCGCTTGATGCTCAAAAAATCGGGTGTCTTTATAGGGTAACTTCATAAAACCTGATAAACCAAGCCCTTGAATTTCTGGTATTAAATCCAAAATGTCCTGCAGTAAGCTTTTAAATTCCATCTCCATGGTGTGATCCAGCAGGGTAAAGTAACTGTGGATTTTCAGGTGAGTAGGTAAAGCTTCAAAAATAATACAACCCGTATGGTGAATACAATTTAACTGGCGAATAATGGTCATCAAGGGGTCTGGTAGAGTTAACAACTCATCGGGATCGTCACCGTCTTCAAAATAGGAATGCATACGACTTTCGTCTTCGGTTAACGAAATATGGTTTAAATCATAGGCAATGTTTAATCCACCTGGAGCAATAAAACACTCTTGCTCGTTTTCACGTTCAATATGTAAGGTATCCCTAGCGTTAAACATACAGCTTTTGAATACACCTACCCGGTGAATTGAACGAGCCAGGCTGATGACATTATTTACGGTTGCATCAAAGGAACGTTTGAGTGCCGGATCATATAAGTTCAAACTAGAGTCGATATAGACACCCTTCGCCTCCCAGCGCACCGCTAATCCACCCACTACAGGGTATTTACCCAGACGACTGACTTCTGAAATAAACGCTTTTTCTGTTTCGCCCATGCCTTGTAAATAGTTTTTGTAATAACGCTCAAACTGAGCATCATTTATATAATGCAGTTCTTGTGGGCTTTGGTCAGACTCCACACGCAAAAATGATTTGCGGGAGCTGTAGACTACCGTATCGATTTCCTTGCTCTTTTGATGACACCAAGTAGGAACTAGCGCGGCTTGGGGAACAGGATCGCCATCCTTAAACACCAGATTTTTCATAAATTGCATATTGTGAATAAAATAGTCCCCGCCCTGGCGACGTATCTGGGGATCATTGCTGAGCATAGCGCTCAACGTATGCGCCAATTCTATAGGTAACCCCAGGGCATTCGGCCGGATAACTTGGGCGCCAAAACGGCTCGATTGCCCCGAAGCTAATGCATATAGGGTACTGGCCAGGCCCTGCTCATCAAATCTAGGCGATGATAACTCGCCGTTTAGCTGCTCTTGCCCGATAAAATAGATATCGCCTAACCGGGCATTGGTTTGCTGCATGTCACTGGACATCAAATCCATGACATTGTTGCCCATAAACTGGCCATTTTCATCTAATTGGGCAAACACAGATGAGCCCCAATCAATCAAGCCAATTTCCTCACTTTGAGGATCAAAGACGATATTGGAAGGTTTAATATCACCGTGTGTTATGGGTTTGGCTTGGCCATTTTCCTGGTAGTTTCTCAATGTCAGCAAAATGTCCGCCAATTGCGCCGCAATCTTTACCACTAAACGCGGACTAAGGGGGCCGTACTCCAGTGAGATCCGTTCCAAATCTCTGCCTTTGGCCCGCTGCATCACCAGAATGGCCTGTTTTTTTATGTATTGAAATTCTATCAGCGCGGGCACATGAGTATGCAAGACATGACTCAGCATATGTGCCTCTTCTTCTAATCTGTCCTGAACATGCTGGGGTAAATTAATTCGCGAAAACTTGAACACCAGCTCCGCCGGTATAGCCTGATCCACCCGGGGAAAAATTCCGGCAAACGCGAAACCGAATGCACCTTTGCCTATCATTTCAATGTTTCTATACCCCAATAACTCAAGTTGCTCAGTACACAATTTAATCCAGTCTTTTAGTTTCTGGGCATCCTTGTGTGACAACAGATAAATGGACTGCTCGTCAGGGATATAAAAATGTTTTAGGTTGGCTTGTACAGACATAATAATTAGCGCCGAGTCGGGCTATTCATCCCCAACAAGCCAGTTAACTGTGCCTTTGGCCTTAGGCGACTGAGCCAAAAGAGGTACCAGGTCTTGTAAACATGCGCTGAGTTGTTCATCCAGTTGCCAAGGCGGATTTATGATGACCATTCCCGAGCCATACATGCCCTCGTCCCGAGTTTCATCTTGCACATTCAGTTCAACACTTAATAAATTTTTGAAACCCTGTAACTTAAGTTGTTCAAGCATGTCCTGGCTTTTGCCCTGTTTGCTTGGCGCCGCTTCGAAACGATCAGATTGCACAACATCACGCTGCCGGGCCTCGCCGTGCCCTGCGCCGCGTTTTAGCAACAGCGGGTACCAGATAGCATATATACCCGTAGGCCACTTTTTATAGGCTTTACTGACGGTGGCTACCACTTGTTGATAGTCCTCGGACGACTCATAAGAGGGGTCTATTAACACCATGCCTCTGGCGAGTTTAGGCGGTGTCATGGCCACCAGCCCCTCATTGCCATCTCTATGATGTATCGCTATATGGCTAGCTCTTAAATTGCGCTTGAGGTTAAGCACTTCCTGATTGTGCCACTCCATGAGCTGCAAATTGTCTTGGGGGCGCAGTAAAGCATGGGCAATCTCCGGCGAGCCGGGGTATTGATTATGTTTGAGGTATTTAGCGGTGAGTGCCTGGTAGGCTAAAATGGCTTTATTATCACCGCTGTAATCCGTGAGCCGGGCAATGCCTTGTTGATATTCCAGCGTTTTTTGTGCTTCAACGGCGTCCAGATCATAAATACCGGCCCCACTGTGGGTGTCGATATATACAAAACCCTTGGCTTTGCTCTTAAGTTTTTCAATGATCAACATTTGGCATATATGCTTTAGCACATCTGCATGATTTCCGGCGTGAAAACTGTGGCGGTAACTAAACAAGTAGCCTGCTCCTGGCAAAATGATTTACAACAAAAAAGGATAAGGCCCTAGTTTACCCGTGAACACCGAATATAAGCAAAAACAAACCCGCATTAAGCGGGTTGTTTGGCGTTTAATGGTGTGGCTATGTTAGCCCTTTTTGCTTATCGCAAGGTTGTCAGCATAGTTAAGGGTTGTTCCAGGTAACCTTTCCAGACATTATTAAAACGAACCATAGTCGCTCCATCAATAATGCGATGATCTCCTGACCAGCTTATTTGCATAATATTAACTGCTTTGACCTGATCCTGTTCATCAAACCGAGGCAAACGCTGGATTTTACCCAAGGCCACTATCGCCGCCTCTGGATGGTTGATCACAGGTGTGGCCACTGTCCCACCTAATACTCCTATATTGGAGATACTGATAGTACCGCCACGTAGATCGGCGCTTTTTAATCTCCCTTGGCGAGCCTGGTCAATCAAAGTATTGGCTTGCTGGGCAACTTCCAGCAAAGAGAGGTTTTGTACACCTTTAATATTAGGCACCATCAACCCTAACTTACCATCCACCGCCATACCAATATTGTGATTGGCAAAGTAGGTCAGTTCAGAACAGTCCTGGTTGACCTGGCTGTTAATAACGGGAAATTGTTTCAGCGCCATTGACAAAGCCTTAATGAAAAACGGCATAAAACTAAGCTTTACTCCCTGAAGAGCAAACTCGTCTTTTAACTGAGCACGCAAGGCAATTAAAGCGTCGAGTTGAATTTCCTCGCTCACGGTAAAGTGCGGAATAGTTGCCACGGCGTGGCTCATCTGTCTGGCCATTGCTGCTTTTATGCCCGAGATGCGTTCAGTACGATCACCCATTGATTGCTGTACAGCCGCGGGTCTAGACGACTCCTTAGCTTGTCCGTCTCCAGAAACAGAGGTATTCACTTGTGTTTTGCTTGGCAAATCACATTTCAGTACCCGGCCTTTGTCACCACTGCCTGTAATATTAGCCAGATTAATATCCAGCTCACGGGCCAAACGCCGCACCGCGGGACTGGCGAGGGCCTTACCCGTTCGTTTAGCATTAATTGTACTGTGGGGGATTGCTGGAGCCTGATCCTGCAGTGACTGACTAGTCGTTACATTGACCTGGCTGTCCTTTGTCACTGGATCGCTACTATCAGAGACCACGCGCATACTAAACAAAGGTGTGTGCACTTTAGCAATATCCCCTTGTTGATAAAATAAGCTGATAACTTTGCCCGAATGTTTAGCCGGAATTTCAACCAGGGCCTTGTCTGTCATCACTTCCACTACCGGTTGATCTTCGTGGATATCATCCCCTTCCCCAACCAGCCATTTAACCAGTTCGCACTCTACTATGCCTTCCCCTATATCAGGTAAGATGAATTCTTCTAATGTCGAATTCCCAGCTTGAGTCAGGTTTTGAGTATCTTGTGCTTTGCTGACTGTTGTTGCTGATTTTTCGGCTGGCACGGGCTCTTCTTGCCCCTCTATTTGCATGGCAAAGAGAGGGGAATGCACAGCCGCAATATCACCCGCCTGGTAGTAGAGTTTTTTAACCACGCCTGAATACATAGCGGGTATCTGTACTGTCGCTTTATCTGTCATAACTTCGGCCACGGGCTGGTCTTCAACTATCACATCCCCTTCGTTAATCAGCCATTCGAGTAACTCGCATTCCACTATACCTTCACCAATATCCGGCAAAATAAAATCTTTCATAATCCCACTCTCCAAATACTGGTTAGAAATTTACGCAACGTTTAATCGCTTCGTAGGTTTTAAGGTGATCAGGCATATATTCTTTTTCATGGGCCAGGGGGTAAGGGGTATCTAAACCACACACCCGCTGTATAGGGGATTCCAGGTGCAAAAAGCAGCGTTCCTGAACTGTGGCAGCAATTTCACTGGCGAAACCACCGGTTAAAGGTGCTTCATGATTGATCAACAACCTGCCGGTTTTCATCACCGACTCGCTAACAGTTTGGGCATCCCAAGGTAAAATGCTGCGTAAATCAACGATTTCACAGGAAATACCATCGTTTTGGGCCATATCAGCGGCTTTTTCCAAGATTTCCATTTGTGCGCCCCAAGCCAGCAGCGTGATATCCGTACCCTCTTTTACCACTTCAGCTTTTCCCAGAGGAAGTTGATAATCTTCGTCGGGCACTTCGCCTACTGAGGCCCGGTACAATCTTTTGGGCTCCATAAATAACACCGGGTTATCGTCGCGAATTGACGCCAGCAGCAGCCCTTTGGCTTGATAGGGATTACGAGGGATCACGATTTTCATCCCGGGTATATGAGCAAAAAAGGCCTCTGGTGATTGTGAGTGGTAAAGACCACCCGCAATTCCCCCACCGTATGGGGTACGGATGGTTAAGGTGCCACAGGTGAATTGACCTCCTGAGCGGTAGCGGAATTTCGCCGTTTCATTGAGTATTTGATCGAAGGCCGGGAAAATGTAATCGCCAAATTGAATTTCCGCCACAGGCACAGAGCCTTGTGAGGCCAAACCGTTGGCGAATCCTATTATTCCTTGTTCGGTCAAAGGTGTATTAAAACAGCGGCCTTTGCCAAATTTTTGTTGTAAGTTACTGGTGGCTCTGAATACGCCACCAAAATGACCTACATCTTCGCCAAATACCATGACTTTTTCATCGTCATTCATGGCCGTGATCAGGGCAGCGTTAACCGCCTGCAACATATTCATTTTACTCATTGCCAAGTCTCCCGGATGTCTTCGGATAAGCATCAGGATACTGACTGATATGACTCTTAAGCTCTTTGAGTTGCTGACGTAGGTGCCAGGGCGGCGTATCATACACATCATTGACAATCTCATCGATGTCACAAATATCTACTTTCTCGGCTTGTTTCATTTCAGCCAGTACCTCTTGTCGGGTTCGCTCGACAAATTTGTTATTTTCTTCATCGTCTAACCAATCTTGACTGTGCATCCAGTTGGCCATGCGCAACACAGGATCTTTGTCCCGCCATTTCTGCTCTTCGTCTTTGGAACGATAGCCGGTAGGATCATCTGATGTTGAATGCGCCGCCAGGCGGTAGGTCATAGCTTCAATCAATACCGGACAATTCTCGGCCAGGGCAATTTTCCGAGCATGTTGGGTCGCGGCGTAGACGGCTAAAACATCATTGCCGTCCACTCTAATGGTCTTTATGCCATAACCAATCCCTCGGGAGGCGATGCCATCTCCAGCAAATTGTTCTTCTGCCGGAGTAGAAATGGCGTAACCATTATTACGACAGAAAAAAATCACCGGACACTTAAGTACCGCCGCCATATTCAAACCCGCATGAAAGTCTCCTTCAGATGCCGCCCCTTCACCAAAATAACATATGGTGATCGCTTCATTACCTGCCATCTTTTGTCCGTATGCATAACCCGAAGCCTGAGGGATCTGAGTCCCTAACGGTGATGATATGGTCATAAAATTCAGCGCTTTATCCCCATAGTGGATCGGCATTTGACGTCCTTTATTGGGATCCAGTTTGTTGCTAAACATCTGGTTCATAAATTGGGTGGTGGTGTAACCGCGATACGCTAAAGCACCCTGCTCTCGGTACTGAGACATGATCATGTCTTGCGGCGCCAAAGCCGCCGCACTGGCAACTGTAGAGGCCTCTTCGCCGGTACACGCCAGATAAAAGCTTATCCTGCCTTGTCGCTGAGCGGCGACCATACGCTCATCCAGGATCCGCACATATTGCATAGTCTGGTATATCTTTTGCGCAGTGCTTTTTTCCATATTGGGTAGTTGGGCGCTGCTGTGCGCAGTGCCATCGCTTTGCAGCATCTGCAACATCGGAATATCCACCAGGCCATTGTCAATGATGTTGACGTTATGGCTCAAGCCGATATTTGAGAGATGATTTCTGTCTTTCACCTGTAACCCCTAAAATGAAAACATTGACCCAGAGCCAATGTTTAAAAATTGTTGCTTAAGTGTTAATGCTAGAGCATATATTAGGATAGAACCTTGCCAATTTAGATTCGAAAAACCACAAAGGTGGGACAGTCATTCTAATATTCAGATGAAAACATGATGCTCATACCCAAGTGACCTCAAAATGCAGGGTCAGAGTTTGTGCAGGAAGTCAGAGCCTGGCACAACACGCGAGAAATGGCATTCCCTTTTTAAGGGTTGTAACGCCGCACTGATTGTTGCCTAATCTTCCGGGAATACGGGCACACATCTACCAGGGCACAGCTAAAAAAGCCCGGAAGATGCTAAGCCAGCTAAACGGTTATTATTCATAATCCCTTAGGCGCTTGACTTGAATAGTATCAATATATCCATGCCAGGTGGCGTAACCGATAATCGGCATCAATACCACAAATCCGATAAAGCCAGTGGCAAATCCCAGTAATACAAAAAGCAAAATGATAACCGCCCAGAACAACATGGGCAGTTTATTGCTCCAAACCGCATTCATACTGGTCAATACCGCCGTTGCCAAATCGACTTTACGTTCCATTAAAATCGGTTGGGTAAAGGCACTGATAAAAAACACTAGTAAGGTAAAGCCAGCGCCGACAACGGTACCCAGAGCTAAGAACGGCATCAAATTTTCAAAATTTTCGTCCAGATAAGGCGGATATAAGACATGGATCGCCGAGGCGATCCTTAACCAAAAAATCATCAGTACCATCAACAAGATGCCAAATCCCCACTCATTCACAGCATTACGTTGTATGGCCTTGATACTATGCAAAATAGAAGGGGCTCGTTTTCTACCCAACTGCCAGCTCACATCATACAAACCCGCAGCGAGAAAAGGGCCTAGCAGCATAAAACACACAATCGCAGGCAAAATCACCAGATGCCACCCAGTCAACCTGACTAAGTAGGTAATAAACCAGGGGACGGCGGCAAATACCACACCGAAAAACAAAGTTAACATAGGCGCGCCCAGTGCATCTTTAACTCCCAGTTTAAGCCACCTGAGTGGATCGGACATCGATAACTGCTTACAGGGAATAACCCGGGCAATACGACTATCGGTAAAGGCATTTTGGGGGGCTTGTTTAAAAGGTTGCGACATAGATGTACTCCAATTAACAAAAATGAATTAACGCCTAACACTGCCAACATGTGCCTGTTAAGCGTAAGCCCATATCAACGGAATGTCAGGTCTAAATATGCGCAGGCATACTTTTATCGTCATTTCTGTGCAGTCAGCGTATCCACGGCCCTAACTCCACGGCAAGATCATTATAAATTGAACCTTTAGAAAAAGTAGTGATCAGATCGAGGCATAATATCTACCTCGGTCATCATAATGAGCTCTACTTTTCTGAAACACTTCTCCTCTATTTCTGATCCACGAATTGAACGCTGTAAAAAACATAACTTACTCGACATTTTGCTACTGGCTATTAGCGCCGTTATGTCAGGCAGTGAGGGCTGGGAAGACATTGAAAACTTTGGTCATCTCAAGCTAGATTGGCTTCGCAAGTATCGTCCATTTAAAGCAGGTATCCCACGGCATGATACGATTGCACGGGTGATATGCCGGTTAAAATCGGATGAAATAGAGAAAGCCTTCCAAACATGGATATCATCGCTTGTTGAAGATACGGGTTGTGGTGTGATTGCGATTGACGGTAAAACCGCACGACGCTCTTTTTGCACAAAAGAGCGAAAAAATGCACTGCATACCGTCAGTGCATGGAGTTGTGAGCATCAGCTTGTGCTAGGGCAAGTAGCAGTAGACAACAAAACCAATGAAATCACCGCCATCCCTGAATTGCTGGCAATGCTCGATATTGAAAACAGCATTATTACACTCGATGCAATGGGGTGTCAGCGTGAAATCGCCCAGCAAGTGATTAAACAAAAAGCTGATTATATCTTAGCGCTCAAAGGAAACCACTCAGGTATGCAGGCGGAGTTAGCCGCATGGTGGCATAGATGTGTGCGAGAGGGATTATCAGATAAGGTTTATTCGACCCATACAGAAATCAATACAGGACATGGGCGCATTGAAAGCAGAACATGCCAACAACTGCTTATTAATCACAATTGGTTGGATAAAAAATATCAATGGCGCGGTCTAAAAAGCGTTATTCAAGTGACGTCAGAGGTGCATGATAAATCGACAAGTACAGATAGTGTCGAAACACGCTGGTACCTGAGCTCTTTAGGTTTAAACGCCGAGCAGGCCTTGAATTGTGTCCGAAGTCATTGGCAAGTTGAGAGTATGCATTGGGTCTTGGATATGACGTTCAGAGAAGACGAATCACGTATCCGCAAAGGGCAAGGAGCACTGGCCTTCAATGTGATGAGGAAAATAGCGATGGCCTTGTTCAAACAAGATGAAACAAAAGTCGCTAGCATGGCAGCTAAAAAGAAAATGGCTGGGCTTGATGATGATTATCGCTCAACCCTTTTAGAATCTGGCATTAAAATGCGCTAGCCGTGGCCCTAACTCGGCCCTTGGCCAATTTACCTGACAGTGAAAATGTTTCTCTAACCGTTTATGTAAGTCACTGAAACGTGTCAGGGGTTCATTATTGCCGCTGATACATTGCCAGACAAATCTATGACAGTTGTTTTTGAATACATCGTACTCACTATATTGATAAAGCTGTGTCACTGCTCGCATGACTGCTTGTGCAGCAACCAGTGGTTCACCTTTTTCATTGCAGGCCACAGAAATCAATTCACCGCTGCGCTGGGCCACAAATCGCGCCGGAGAGATTGCCCAGATCAAGCCGTTGCCCTTAAGTTCAATGATATCGCCGTCTAACCAGATAGCGGTATGTTCAAACACACCAAAGATGCCACAGCTAACAATTGCTCCGTCAACCGGTGCAACAGCTTCTGCGGTCATAGCACTATGACGTTTATCGGCGTATTTAACGCCCGCACAGATAGCGGCTGCCCCCAGCCACATTAAGGGTATTGGCATCTCAATCTCCTGCTCATTTTAGGTATTGTTAGCGTTTATTAGCCTAAATGTACAATTTGAGACTGTAAGAAGATGTTAGCCAACATTTTCACAAAAAATAATAGCAAAATAGAATAATGACTTAACACTAACAGACTAGCTGTATTACCCTGTGAAACATGTGGTAGTGACTTGTAATGGCAATGAGAAAAATAAATAAATCTAACAAATTAGAAAACGTGTGTTACGACATTCGCGGTCCTATCCTGGCACAGGCGAAAATGATGGAAGACGAAGGGCATCGCATTTTAAAATTAAATATTGGCAACCCTGCGCCATTTGGCTTCGACGCACCTGACGACATACTCAAAGACGTGATCCACAATCTTCCCCAATCCCAGGGTTACTCAGATGCCAACGGCATTTACGGGGCACGGGTGGCGATAATGCAATACTACCAACAGAAAAATATCCGCCATGTATCAGTGGATGATGTATATGTCGGTAACGGCGTGAGCGAGCTTATCGTCATGACCATGCAGGGTTTGCTCAATACCGGTGACGAAGTGCTGTTACCTAGTCCGGATTACCCGCTGTGGACAGCAGCCGTAAGTTTAGCCTCTGGTGCACCGGTGCATTACCGCTGTGACGAACAAGCTGGCTGGCAGCCGGATATTGAGGACATCAAGTCCAAGATCACATCAAACACCAAGGCCATAGTGCTGATCAATCCCAACAATCCCACAGGTGCGGTGTACTCAAAGGCCTTGTTACTGGAAGTGATCGAGGTTGCCCGCCAACACCAGTTGATCATTTTTAGTGACGAGATATACGACAAAATATTGTATGACGATGCCCAGCATCACTGTATTGCAGCCCTGGCAGATGACGTGTTTTTTATCACTTTTAGTGGCCTCTCCAAAAATTACCGGGTGGCGGGGTTCAGAGCTGGCTGGTTCGTGGTCAGTGGTAATAAACTCATGGCTGAGAATTACATTGAAGGCTTAAATATCCTGTCGTCGATGCGAATGTGCGCCAATGTACCCAGTCAACACGCTATCCAAACGGCTTTGGGAGGTTACCAGAGCATCAATGATCTGACAGCTCAAGGGGGGCGCTTAAAACTGCAACGGGATCTGGCCAGCAGGATGCTCAATGAAATTGATGGTATCGAATGTGTCATCCCCAATGGTGCCATGTACTGTTTTGCCAAGGTGGATGCGAAAAAATTTAATATCACCAGCGATGAACAAATGATCCTCGATTTGTTACGACAGGAAAAAGTATTATTAGTGCACGGCAAGGCCTTCAATTTGGCCGGGGGCTGCTACTTCAGGTTGGTGTTTTTACCCCATGTGGATGTCCTTGAGCCGGCCATAAAAAAAATTGAAAACTTCTTTAAATATTACCGACAGGCAGACTAGTTAGTTATGAGTATTGCACCAAATAAAAGTCATTTTTTCGCACATATGTCTCGTATGAAACTCATCACTCGCTGGCCGTTAATGCGCAATGTACGAACGGAAAATGTGCAAGAGCACAGCCTGCAAGTGGCCATGGTGGCGCATTCATTGGCGTTAATTCGCAATAAGTATTTTGCCGGGCAGCTGGATCCTTTCAAGATAGCAACCATTGCCTTGTTTCACGACGTATCAGAAGTTCTAACAGGCGACCTGCCGACACCGGTCAAGTATTACAACCCGGCTATTCAGGCTGAATACAAAAAGATCGAAAAAATCGCCGAACAGAAATTGATCGATATGACCCCTGGGGATTTCAGGGAAGATTATGCTCAGTTGATCAACCATCACCACCATAGTCAAGATGAAGCCTTTATCATCAAAGCCGCCGACGTCATTTGCGCCTATCTGAAAACACTGGAAGAATTGTCTGCAGGTAATCATGAATTTGAACCCGCCCGCAAACGTTTAGTTAAGATTCTTGAAGATTACCAATCGGCGGAAGTGGATTATTTTATGGGTGCCTACGTGCCCAGTTTTAGCCTCAGCCTGGATGAAATTAGTTCGGAAGAATATTAAAGTTTAGACACAGCAGAAAAAACAGTTTCCCTACTATTTTCACCAACACAAGGCGGTTAATACCCATGCAGCAAAATTCAAAGTGGTCAGACCGGTGTTTCGGCCAACAAGTTCAGCGAGACGGGGATCATCGTTCAGTATTTCAACGAGACAAAGCCCGTATCTTACATTCCGCTGCCTTTCGTCGATTACAGGCCAAAACCCAGGTTCTGGGGGTGGGTATGAGTGACTTTTATCGTACCCGGTTGACCCATTCTTTGGAGGCATCGCAAATCGGACAGGGCATTGCAGCCCAATTGCGCAGCAAACAACCGCAATTGACCGAACAACTTGACCTTAATGACACCTTAATTGAAGCTTTATGTTTAGCCCATGATATTGGTCACCCTCCATTTGGCCACGGTGGTGAAATCGCTTTACATTATATGATGCGTAATCACGGTGGTTTTGAGGGCAATGGCCAGACGTTTCGGATTGTCACTAAGCTGGAACCCTACACCCGAGATCATGGCATGAACTTATGCCGTCGCACCCTACTGGGTCTGGTGAAATACCCCAATTATATTCAAAGTCTAAACACCAAGGAGAACCCCCCAAACGGTTTATCGCCCTTAGAACAGTTTTCCGTACCCCATCGCCAAATTAAAGCCAACGATTGGCATCCCCCAAAAGGGCTTTATAATTGCGACGCTGAAATGTTTGAGTGGTTGCTTGAGCCCATGACAACCGATGACAGAGCGCACTTCATGCAATACAGCAGCGCCGAACTGCCAAATAATCATCATAAAACCCGTTTTAAATCCTTCGATTGTTCGATCATGGAATTGGCCGATGATATTGCCTATGGGATCCATGATTTGGAAGACGCTATTGTTATGGGCATTGTTAATCGTCAGCAGTTTGAGACGGAAGTGGTTGAGCCCGTTTCCCAATTAAAGCCATGTTGGTTGGCCAACAAGATAGCCCCCTTATCCCATAAGCTTTTCAGTCGCCATCATCACGAACGCAAAGATGCCATTGGCGCCCTGGTCAATTGTTTTATTACTAATATAGAAATTAACCGAACCAATGCGGCTTTCGACCAAGACTTACTCAAATATAACGCCATCTTTCCTGCGACCTATCAGCAGGCATTGTCAGTGTTTAAACGATTTGTCTATCAAAGGGTGATCCGCAAACCGGACATTCAATTGTTGGAATACAAGGGGCAACAAGTGGTAATGGAATTATTCGAAGCCTTTGCCTCAGATCCGGCGCGATTGCTACCTGAAAATACCCGGCAACGCTGGTTAGAGGCTGAAAAAGTGCAAAACGGTCACCGCGTCATCTGTGATTATATCTCTGGTATGACAGATGAATTCGCGTCACGTTTGTACAACAATTTATTTACGCCCAAAAGCAATGGTGGCCACGACAGTATTACTATATAAAGCTAGCATTTCACTGATTTCCAAAGTGAAGTAACAGTCGTGATAAAAAAGTGATGAAATTAATGCAAGGCCAACCTTGTCCTTATTACTGAAAGAAAATGCGACCAAGCGGAAGTGACTTTATTATGTTGATCAAAACTCCCAATGCAAGTGCCGAAAACGAAAGTCAGGTGACAGATGAAGCCGTGTATTGGCAAAGACGGCAGGTTCTCAAGAGTATGGGATTTTTGGGCGCGGCGGCGTTACTGGCCAGTCCGGGGGCAAAGGCCGGTTTTTTTGATGATGACGAGATCAAATTTAAAACCCGAGCATTGGATTATCAGCCAGCCACCACTGCCCTATCCGGCGATAGCCTGACCCCGGAAGAAAAAATTATCAGCCACAATAATTTTTATGAATTTGGTACTGGCAAAACCGACCCCCTTAATAATGCCCAGCAATTTGATGTGGACCCCTGGTCACTGAGCATAGATGGCTTAGTTGAAAAGCCATATAAATTGGGTTACGAAGACCTATACAAACAGTTTGATTTGCAAGAACGTATATACCGGCTGCGCTGCGTTGAAGCATGGTCCATGGTTATCCCTTGGATTGGCTTTCCGTTGGCTCAGCTGCTAGCCAAGGCCAGTCCCTTGAGCTCGGCTAAATATGTGGCCTTTCAAACCCTGCACGATCCCAAACAAATGCCCGGACAACGTAATGCCTTTGCCGGTGGCGGTATAGATTATCCCTATGAGGAAGGTCTGCGCATAGACGAAGCGAGTCATCCTCTTACCCTGCTGTCAGTAGGACTGTATGGCAAGACTTTACCAGCGCAAAACGGCGCCCCGATACGCTTAGTTGTACCCTGGAAATATGGTTTTAAGAGTATCAAGTCTATCACTCGTATTCATTTGACCGATCGAAAGCCGGCCACCTCCTGGAACAAATTGGCTAACAACGAATATGGTTTTTACGCCAATGTAAATCCCCACGTAGACCATCCCAGATGGAGCCAGGCCAGTGAAAGACGTATCACCTCTGGTGGTATATTTACCCGAAACCGTATTCCTACCCAACTGTTTAACGGCTATTCACAAGTGGCCTCACTATACGCAGGCATGAACTTATCCAAAAGCTTCTAAAGATCAGGTGGATCTATTTAGGGTTAATTTTCTGCCAACAAGACCTGTTTACATGCTAATTAAAACTAGACTCACTTTGAAACATATTCAGTGGTTTAAGGTGTGTATTCATCTTAGCGCGCTGCCCCCCCTACTCGTGACCTATTACCGGGCATTTAACGATCAACTCGGGGCCGATCCGGTCGAGGCGCTTTTGCACTTCACCGGTATCAGCGCATTTAACTTA
This sequence comes from Paraglaciecola sp. IT1134, assembly GCF_058068185.1. Taxonomy (NCBI): domain Bacteria; kingdom Pseudomonadati; phylum Pseudomonadota; class Gammaproteobacteria; order Alteromonadales; family Alteromonadaceae; genus Paraglaciecola; species Paraglaciecola sp. IT1134. The sequence goes on from NZ_CM176486.1 coordinate 2,823,577, forward strand.
CTGCTGATTTCCCTATGCATATCGCCAATGGCCAAAATTCTCAGACAAGGATTATTGCTCAATGTCAGACGACTGCTGGGGGTTTACGCGTTCGTTTATGCCCTGGCCCATGTGAGTAGCTACGTCTTATTCGAACTACAACTGGACTGGCGTCTAATAGTTTCAGAAGTGATTAAGCGGCCATATATTACAGTGGGTTTTAGCGCCTTTGTCATACTGTTATTAATGACTCTGACGTCGACTAAAAGTGCACAGCGCAAATTGAAGTCTAATTGGCAGAAGCTGCATAACTGGGTTTATTTGGCCGTGATATTAATTGCCTTACACTATATATGGTCGGTTAAGTCGGCCATAAGTCAGCCACTTTTGTATTGGGCCCTAGTAGGGTTTGTATTGTATTTCAGACGGCAAAAGTTATTGCGCCCGTTTATGCATTGGACAAAAAAGAGGCAAAAATAACAAAAAAAACTTGCATGTATTTATATACAGTACTAGTGTATACCCAACCACTGTATATAACATCAGCTAAAGAGCAACTTATGGCAAGTCTACATGCATTCTCGAATACCAGATTGACTAACAAACTAGATAATGTCTCTATCTATAACCAGGGACGCTTAGCTAGTTTATTTTTAGCCAACGAGCAACACAAATGGACTTATGTGATTGCTAATAACCTGGTTTTTTGTGCGCAGCAGGCACACGTGATCCAGTTGAAAAAGCCTAGAAAAGCAGACCTTGCCCAGTGGATAGAAAAAATAATTTGTGCCGGTCAATGTGCAATGTTATTTGTTGAGCAATTAGACTTGGATGAAATAAGCAAGGCGCGCATCATGCAACTATGTGTTATCCATAATGTGGTGCTGGTTAATATTTCACTTAACCAAGCCCAACGCGCTGAAGTTATTAAGGGCCCATGGTTAAATGACTAGGGCTGGATAACGTTTATAAAAGCTTTTGTGTTTATCAAGCTGGATTTACTCTAATGCCAGTGTATGATCGGCTCTAGTTTGACGAACGCCAAGATGATACTCCAGGTAGATATGAATAATGATTTTCCGTGTTATTGCGGCTACGACCACCCCTTTTCAGCCTGTTGTCTGCCGATTATAACAGGTAAACGGCAAGCCAGTACACCTGAAATCCTTATGCGCTCCAGATACAGCGCTTACGCTGGTAGGTATTTCGAGTATGTATTGGCAACCTATGCCTTAACCCCGCGCAATTTGCTAAACCTCAATGATATTCAGGAAGATGCCGGCAACACTAAATGGCTACGACTCGAAGTAATTAACACAATGACCAGCCAAGACACTGGCGAAGTGGAATTCAATGCGTTTTATCAGTTCGATAAGCAATTATTCAAATTGCATGAGCGCTCGCAGTTTTGCCAACAAGATGCTAATTGGCGTTACACTGCCGGTGAAATTTATGCCGATTCAGGCCCGTACCAGCAACGCAGAAATGACGAATGTCTTTGCGGCAGTGGTAAAAAATTTAAAAAGTGCTGTCTTTGACAGACGATAACAGCGCAAGACTTGGCAATGATGTGTTCGGGGCGTCAGCCAACAGAGACTTCCACCAAGCTGAAACCGAGGTATAAGATAGGTTGGTGTATTAAATAGATAATAAGTGAGTGGCGTCCCAGATATCCGAGCGCCCCACTTAACCTATTGTGGCTAAAACACAAACCAAACATATTTTTATACATAATATAAATGCCTATCAACACCACACCAAACCATGGGATGAAACTCACCAAATCTACTGAGCGTTCGGGTATAGACAAGTGCTCAACGGCCCATTTCCATAAGGGATAAAGATCGACGCCCCAGCCTAAATAGGCGCTGAGCATTAATACCCCCACTGCCAGGGATACTTTTGGTAACCTGGCAAACCATACTGAAAACAATAAAGATAATGCGATGAAATGCAGGATCCCGAAATAAACCCATTTATCCGGGTACATCAACAGGCTGCCGACTGTTATGCCCAAGGCGGATAAAACCAACAAACCCAGACTACGAAAAAATTTAGACCAGATGATTCGTTTTGAATAAGCAATGTAGCTGCTCATGCCAACAGCCAATAGAAACCCGCTGACGATAACTGCTCTAAAAACACGCCAATGTATATCGCCAGCAGTATTAAAATCGGCATAATCAAAAACGGCTAAATCAAAACAGAAGTGGAAAATCACCATTAGAACGATGGCCGTTCCCCGAAACACATCTAATTCAAAAATCCGCCGCATCATTTAAGACAAATCACCGGCGTTACCCACCTTAGGGGCTAAATTATTTTTCATGATCTTTTAACCACTCGTTAAGCAACTTTATTTGGCCGCATTTATATGCCGCGTAGGTTATGCGTAACGCATTAGACAGTATTTCACTGTCGGTCCAGCCGGTTTTGTCAGCTATCTCCTGGTAACTCTGCATAGCTTGCTGGGTCACGTATCCTCTGACCTGCCGCTTGCCTAGCTGTTTTTGGCGTTCACGGAAGCGGCGCTGTTTTTCGGCGTTCGCCTGCATTTTTACATTTTTCATTTCGATATCATCAGTTTATAAAATTCGACCTTGAACACTTTGCGCTATAATCTATTACTCAGCCCGTGATGTAAATAAATCACTGTTCAGAGTTGTTTAGCGTACAAGTGTTCGCTAAATTACGCCCTTTGAGAAAATAGATTCGGAATACTATGACAATACAAAAAGGCAGTTTCACAAGAGAAGATCTATTAGCCTGTAGTCGAGGTGAGTTATTTGGTCCTGGAAACAGCCAATTACCCGCACCGAATATGCTGATGATGGATCGCATCATTGAGATTTCAGAATCTGGTGGGGAACATGACAAAGGCGTAATCATCGCCGAACTGGATATCAATCCTGATTTGTGGTTTTTTGCCTGCCATTTCCCAGGTGATCCGGTAATGCCGGGCTGCTTGGGCCTGGATGCCATGTGGCAGCTCGTCGGTTTCTTTTTAGGTTGGTGTGGTGGCCCGGGTAAAGGTCGCGCCCTGGGTGTAGGTGAAGTGAAATTTACCGGACAGATATTACCTACGGCCAAAAAAGTAACTTACCGTATTGATATGAAACGGGTTATTAAACGTAAGTTATATATGGGGCTAGGTGATGGCACTGTATCTGTAGACGGACGGGCGATTTATCACGCAAAAGACTTAAAAGTTGGCTTATTCCAGGATACCAGTAATTTCTAACTCCTTAATAAAACTAAAGCCCCGTAAGGGGCTTAAAATTTATCTGGTGTTCAGACCTATATTTCGATCTCCGATGGCCTCTCGCCACCCCCCTAACCATTCAGATCTGGCCTCTGAAGCCTGGAAAGGGCATAGCTCTTTCGATCGTCCACAAATGCCTGCTTGGTAACCTTTGGAATGCGCTCTGGAAAGTTTATCTCTCTTTTGTCTCTTCATTGAGTTTCCTTTAATGACATAATTTAAACCGTGCTCAGGGTGAACACCCAGATAGAGATAGGGGTTCTACTCATTTGGTTCAATAACATTTCCTCAAATTAGGCTTTGATAGATACTAAGTAACTGAAACTAAGCTAATTTAACCTATAAACGTATTTAACATATTGAATCGTTATTTAAGACCATTTTGTAATAAACCGCTATTTACCCCCATATCGAGTAGGGTGAGGCTTATGCCTCATCCCTCTCACAGAACCGAACGTACGGACCTCGTACACGGCTCCTGCATACTTCATATCACCTTAATTTGTGACACAACATCATTATGACAACTAACATCGCGTGCTAGGTTCGCTTACGCTGTGTATCGCTAACTTCCTATGGCTTACTTCACACCCCACCGTTAGCCAGTGACGCACTTGCCATTCAGATTATCTTCCCCTTAGTCAGGGTGACTCCACTATCTTTCAAATGGACGGGTTTGCCAGCTTCGCTGGGCAAACAAAAAAGCCCGTTATAACGGGCTTTAAAAAATAACTTGAGCACTTAGGATCTGCGGCGCCAACCTACCAATAACAAACCTAAGATATTTAGGAAACCCAAGCCGGCGCCTTTACGATCGTTATTAATATCTCCGTCTGGGTCTGGGCCACAGTCATCAATAGTGCCCCCAAGTATGGGTTCCAGACGCACGGCAACCACTTTATCCGTTAAAACTTCATCGCCATTAGCATCAACGATATTTTGCCCTAAAATATTTTGCAACGGGCTACGTATGAGCGCGGAGGCAGCAATTACGTTTGAGTCGTTAATCGCCGCAGCATCCACCAGGGTATAAGCGGAATGACATTCGACTAAGGTATTTAGATTCTGAAACGCCGCAGTATCATGGTTATATAGAAAAGCTTCGCTTCTACGATTTGAGATAGAGTTACCCACTTCCCCCTTGCCTACCACCATGCCGGCGTTATTTATCCCGTTAGCAACGCTTGACGAGCCCCGGAAAAAGTCTGAAGGATAGACTGTCTCATCAGTATTGACGTCATGCACAAAAAACTTGCTGCGGGTGGTGCCGTTTACCGTTTTATAACCGTAGCCAGTCACTAGCCCAGCATTATTAATATCGGTAGCGGTGCTTGAGAAATATTCATTCTCGTCAGTAATAGGTTTGACATCATCACCGTTGAAAATCGCTGCAAATGTGCGGATAACGCCAGTATCCCGCAGCTCATCCTGGGAATCTCCCACCGCCACACCACTGTCATTGATGGCAACCGCCCGGCTAAAATAATTAGCGGTATCATCTTCCTCTGGGGTATAAAGCAGACCTAATTCTTTGGTACTGATGATGTTGCCTTGGTTGTCCAATTGCCAGATTGTTCCCCGGCGTTGAAAACTAAATTCCAATGTTTTAGCACCACTGGTATTTGCAAACAAAAAAAGTTTGCGTAAACAGACTTCAATGGGCTCATCGGGACGAGTGGCATCATCCTCACAAGTATCGATCGACGTTTGTAATGTGGCAGAATTCAACAATGAGGTGCTGTATCCGGCCACCTGATTGCTAGTATTGATATCGTAAGCTACACTTTTACCGCCCGCGGTTTCGTCTATGGGAGGCAATTCCACGGTGGTACCATTGACCTGGGCAAAAGCTCGGGAGTAAAAGTCGTTCACCACATAGGTAACGCCTGTCCCATCCTCAAGGGTATAATCCAGAGTGTAAAACAAATCAAAACTGGTGCCTACTGAGCTGCCAAGATCATTAACCGCTCGTACTGTAGTATCGTTACTGAAACTATAGGTATTGCTATCGTCCAACTGGTCAAAACCTGGTAAAAAGTTGCTTGAACTGTTATCTACCAAATAGGCCTGTGTTTGGGCAAGCTGTTGAACCGTCAAGTTTTCACGATTACTAGCGATCAAGCTATATAAAAATGCGTAATCGGCATCGTTATAATTGCCAATCTTGGCCGCTTCTATATCCGTTAAGTTGTCAATTAAGACTTGCAGCTCAAAATCGATTAACGATTCATCAATGGGCGGATTGTAGGGGGTGGCAACGTTGACAGCTATTTCGCCACTTGCGTTAATAGCAATGGGAAAGGTGTTTTGCCCTTTGTTGCTCACTTCAAGCTCGACAATTCTATATTGGGCACCCTGTGCCACAGAAAGGGTCAAAGCCGATAAGGTAAATGCTGCTGCCAGTCTTGTTTTATTCATTTAAAATCCTGATGTCTTTATTCAGTTGCTAATATTCAAGTTTCACTTATTCAAGCATTGCTTCTAGCTCATTCCATCGCTCAAAAGCTTCACTCAACTGACTTTCAGCTAAGGCTAACTTTTCAACGGTTTGGGACGAACTCAGGCTGTCTTGTTTAAAAAATTCCGGGTTATTAATATCAGTCTGTATCTCTTTGATTTGGGTTTCTAAAGCCTCGATAATTACTGGCAATTTTTCTAATTCAAGCTGATGTTTGTAGGTCAGCTTTTTACCTTTATTTGGCACCACAGTGGCCTTAGGACTGCTAGAACGATCAGAAGTTTCAGCTTTACTCTTAGTGGGTACCACTTGTTGATCATACCACTGGTAAATATCCCCATAACCACCCACAAATTCCTTAATCACCCCCTGGCCTTCAAAATACAAACTTGAGGTAATAACATTGTCCACAAACTCCCGATCGTGGCTAACCAGTATTAGTGTACCTTGATAATTCCCCAAAATATCTTCTAATAACTCCAAGGTCTCCACATCAAGATCATTGGTTGGTTCATCCAAAATAAGCAGGTTGTTGGGTTTTAACATCAACTTAGCCAATAACAATCTGTTTTTCTCACCACCGGATAATGAACTAACCGGCGCATTTATCCTGTCTGGGGTAAACAGGTAATCCTGAAGATAGCTAATGACGTGTTTACTTTGACCGTTGATAGTCACTTCGCGTTTTCCGTCGGCGATGGCATCCACGACTTTTTGATTTACGTCCAATTCACTGCGATGCTGGTCAAAATACGCCAGTTCAATCTTGGTACCACAACGTACCGTACCACTGCTTGGCTCAAGTTGTTCAAGTAACAATTTAATCAAGGTACTTTTACCACAACCGTTGGGGCCGATTAAGGCAATTTTATCGCCGCGGAAAATCGATAAATCGAGGTTTTTAACTATGACATTGTCTTCAATTTGGTAATTAAGTTGCTCTGCCTCAAAGATGATTTTACCTGAGTTCTGGCTTTGACCAAGGGTAACTACGGCCCTGCCTTGAACATTACGTCTTTCCGAACGCTCGTTTCGCAGTGCTTTAAGGGCTCTCACCCGGCCTTCGTTACGTGTTCTGCGGGCTTTTACACCTTGCCTGATCCAGGTTTCTTCTTGGCTCAGTCTCTTATCAAACAGGGCATTCTGGGTTTCTTCCACCTCAAGATCGTGGGCTTTTTTGTCCAGGTATTCCTGATAGTTGCCGGGATAACTGACTAACTGCCCACGGTCAAGATCAATAATGCGGGTGGCCACGTTACGAATAAATGCCCGGTCATGGCTCACAAATACCACTGCCCCTTGATAATCCAGAACGGTACTTTCCAACCACTTGATCATCTCAATATCCAGATGGTTTGTGGGCTCATCTAGTAACAAAATATCCGGTTGATTGGCCAACGCTCTGGCTAATGCAGCCTTGCGTCGCCAGCCCCCGGATAAGGTCGACAGTTGTTGATCCGGATCGAGTTGCAATTGCGTTAACACCTGCATAATTTTTTGCTCGAACTGCCAGGCATTATGATGATCTAGCTGTTGTTGCAGCTTTTCCAGCTTGTTGAGTTGCGCCTCACTATAATCAGTGGCAATGACATGCGTCTGATGGAAGTAGGCTTTGAGCAACTCCCCCACTTCAGCCATGCCTTCGGCCACGTAATCAAACAGGGTACTGTCCACACTAGTGGGCGGGTCTTGGGGCAAACGGGAAATCTTCACCTGGTTACCGACCAGACGCTGGCCGTCATCCAGCGCTAACTCACCGGCGATAATTTTCAGCAAGGTGGACTTTCCGCAACCGTTGCGTCCTACTAAACACACTCGCTCACCGCTATGGATCCCCATTTCAACCCCACTCAACAAGGGCGGGTGGCCAAAGATGATACTGGCGTTTTTCAGTTGTAATAAACTCAAGACAAAAACTCTCTTAATTGTTGTTTGTTAAATGGCCAGGCTAGCTCTTGAGCTGAGTCCTGACGTTGTAAGACCGGAATTCTGGCGCCGTATAGGTGGTAAAGCTGGGTGTCCGCCCGCACATCAATTTTTTTAACCTGAGCTTGGGGACTGACGTCTAGTAATAACGCTTGCGCCTCATCACACAGACAGCAGTTTTTTCCAGAATACAGGATTAGATGTTCGTTACCCACGTAAGGTCAGCAACCAGCACTGGTGGATTTTGGGATTACGGCTGAAATCTTCAGGTAACGTTTTGCTGCTTATATTTTCGATATCCAGTCCCAGGGCCGCAATTCCCTGCTCGTCCAGCTTAAATTGCCGCAGATTATTTGAAAACATGATTTGTCCTTGAGGCCGCAAACAAGTGACCGCGTCCCCTAATAGCCCTATATGGTCACGCTGAACGTCCCAGGTGGTATCCATGCGTTTGGAATTGGAAAAGGAAGGCGGATCGATAAATATAAAATCATAAACATTGCGATGATGTGCCAACCAGGTCAAACAATCCGCCTGCACAAATTCATAAGGCCCACGTAGATTATTGAGTTTAAAATTATCTTTGGCCCAATCTATATAGGTATTGGACATGTCCACTGTGGTCACCGATTTAGCGCCACCCAGCGCGGCGTGCACTGAAACGCTACCGGTATAGGCAAACAGATTCAATACATCTTTGTCTTTGGCTATTTGTCGCACTAACTGGCGAGTGGTACGGTGATCGAGAAATAACCCCGTATCCAGGTAATCCGTCAGATTGACCTTGAATTTGGCACCGTTTTCGTAAGCCTCTACGGTTTGCTGTACCTGTGAAACCTTTTGATATTGGTTCTTGCCCCTTTGCTGGGCTCGGACTTTCAATACTATATGATCACCAGGAATGTGCATGCATTGAGATAAAGACAGCAATACTTCCTGTAATCTGCGTTTAGCTTTGTGCTCGGGTACATCCTTAGGTGGTGCGTATTCCTGCACTACCAACCAATCCCCGTAACGGTCTATGGCAACCTTATACTCCGGCAAATCCGCATCATAGATCCGATAACAGTTAGTGTTTTGCGTCTTCAACCATTTATCAATGCGTTTAAGATTTTTACGCAAACGATTGGCGAAATCTTTATTTGGAGCGAGGGGCTCCATGGTTTGACAATTTTTTTCATCGAGTTCGAAGTTAACCAGTTGGCATTCCAGTTTACCGTTCATTAACTTGTATTGTTTGTGGGCAAACATTTTCATTTGTCGCAGCAAATCACGATTTGAGGTGAGCAAAGACAAATGCCAACCCTGGAAATTTAGCTTCATCCAGGCGCCCCAATTCTGAAACAAAGGCAGTAGTGCGTCTAATTCACTGAGGCGCTCGCCATAAGGGGGATTGCTCACAATATAGCCAGGGGGCTGACCTTGCGCGGGTTTGACTTTACATGCATCTATGCAGGCAAAATTGATATAGTCAAATACACCAGCGAGATCCGCATTTTCTTTGGCTGATGCCAACACGCTAGGATCTATATCACTGGCCGTAATACTGCCTTGGGGCACAACTATGGCTGCGTTGGCCTTGGAAATCAGTTGCTTCCAAATTTGCCCATCGTGTTGTTGCCATTTGGAAAATCCCCACCCTTCACGTTTTAGTCCTGGGGCTATATTAGCCAACATTAGGGCCGCTTCGATGGCAATAGTGCCGGCACCACACATAGGATCAAGCAAGGGTAAGGTCTGATTTTGGGTCCAGCCGCTGCGCACTAACATGGCGCAAGCAATATGCTCTTTAACCGGGGCAATGCCGGTTTTCACCCGGTAATGTCTTTGGTGCAAACTGTGTCCGGACAAATCCAGATAAAGGCTTAATTTATCACTCCACATCCGCCCTTGCAGGCGAATATCCGGGGCAATTTTGCTCACAGACGGGCGGGAATCGAACAGCTCACTAAATTGATCAACCACAGCGTCTTTAATTTTTAGTGCCCCGAACTGGCTATTGTTGATGCAATGGCTGGTACCAATAAAATCGACGACAAACGTATTATCCAAGGTGAAATGAGATGACCAATTAACCCCAGCGGTAATTTGATAAATGTCTTCGGCGCTGTCTACATGTCCTTCGGCAAGTTTGAGCATCACCCTGTTGGCCAAACGCGACCACAAGCAAATACTATAGGCCTGTTCCAGCTGGGCACTAAACAACACCTGCCCTGGCTTGGTTTTTACCGCAAGTCCTGGGCAGATATCAGCTATTTCTTGCGCCAACAATTGATCCAGACCTTTGGCCGTCGTGACTAAAAATTCAAACATATACCCACCCATTAATTTCTACGGGCGCGATTATACGGCAATAAGCAGTATATCGCTTGGTTAAATGCCAAAGAATCGGTTTGCTATTTGCGATGACCAGTAGATTAAGCGCGTTTAGAGAAGGCAATATCCGCTATATAAGGAATGAGCCTATTGTTCATCACCTTAATCAATTCGAACTGGGCCAGGGTTTTGGTCGCATTGATTTGAAAACTGGGCGCCAAAGACATGCAGGTGGCTGTATCTCTATCTTGCTGTAATACCAGCACCTCACCCAGTGCATAACTACCGTCCTGAATCAGGGGTTCCAACAGCGCTAAATGGCAATGTACTCCAGGTGTGCCCTGGGTGGCAAAATGCCAGCTCTTCACACTCAATGGTTTATGAAATGTTAGTGCAGCTGTGGCGTTTAACAAGATTTGACTGAGCTGACCGCTGCCCAAAGTGATACCGCTTTGGGCAAGGTTTTCTCCCAGCCCCACGTAGTGTTCTGTATCCTGCAGACTAAATAATTGTTTGCCCATGGGTAAATTAATCAAAAGCTTTAAGGGGTAAGGCACCACAAAGCTTAAATCGCCACCCAGATCGATGCGCAGCGTTTGCTGGTGCGTATACCAAAACCAATCTGTTTTAGGGAGAAGCATAAGTTTACAGGCTCAATTTGTTAAATAAATCACTCTAAAAGCTAACACAAATTGCGGCGAATGGCGCATGTTTCCTCATATCCAATAGCAATAAAAGCTAACGATCAGGCCTGGATCATTATAAGGAATCTACGATCTCCTTTATGACTTTTGGCCCCTTGTAGATCAATGAAGAATATAACTGAATCAAAGTTGATCCTGCTTCGATCCGTCTTTGAGCAGTACTTGCACTGTCTATGCCCCCCACGCCTATAACTGGCATGCAGCCCTTCAGTTCTCTACATAGCAACTCAGTAACGTGTTGGCTCTTGTCAGTAAGTACTGACCCACTCAGACCACCAGTCTCGTCAGCATGCTCCTGCCCTTTTACGGCTTCTCGATCCAGAGTGGTGTTGGTCGCGATCACACCATCGATCTGAGTGGCTATTAGAGAAGCAGCCAAATCCACCACTTCAGAATCTTGCAGATCAGGAGCGATCTTGACCAAAATAGGCACATACTTAGCGTGTTTTTCTGCTAGTCGCTGTTGCTCTATTTTAAGCCCACTCAACAAGTGTGTTAACGCCTCGCCGTACTGTAAATTGCGCAAACCCGGAGTATTAGGCGAGGAAATATTGATAGTCACATAACTGGCATACAGATAAACTTTTTGCAAACAGGTCACATAATCATCCAAGGCTTGATCTTCTGGCGTGTCCTTGTTTTTGCCTATATTAATACCCAGTATGCCTTGATATTTCGCGCGCTTTACCTGTTCGACTAAATAGTCCACGCCCTTGTTATTAAAACCCATTCGATTAATGATTGCCTGCCCTTTAGGCAGTCTGAACATTCTGGGTTTGTCATTACCAGCTTGAGGTTTAGGGGTGACCGTACCAATTTCAATAAAACCGAAACCCATGGCAGCAAAGGCATCGATGCACTCACCGTTTTTATCTAATCCCGCCGCCAGACCCACCGGATTTTTAAAATGCATGCCTAAAACTTCCACGGGTTTGTCCGCTATAGTTTGGCTGTAAACACAATCCAACAGGCTATTTTGCGTTCTCTTGAGCCAAGTTAACGTGAAGTCATGGCTCCACTCGGCATCCTGGGTAAATAGTAATTTCTGAACAATAGCGTACATATTAATTCGTTTTCCTTTGACAAAAAAAAGCCCCGGTTTACACCAGGGCGTGGATTTACTGCATGAAACCTAGGTGTTAGCGTTTATGCTAAGTAACATCAATTCGCGCAAGGCGACCGAGAACTTGGCAAATTCATGGGTGGTACTGGTTTTAAATTCGGACATCATACTATACCAACGTTCTAATAAAACCTGATTATTGTCCATCCAGTTTGTCAGTATTGCTTCGGCATCATTGTTTTTCGGTGCGGCTGTTAACAACACAGTAGCTAGAGCTCGCTGCTGCCAATCCAGCTCTTCCCGATAGGAGGCCCGGGCGAGAGCTTGCCAATGGTTACTAACAGTTTGCCTGTTGATCTGTTCCAGGAACCAATGCAGTTCCAGTCTTGAACCCAGTTTGAAATACAAGCTAGAGACCAGTTTGATATCACGCTTTTCGACTTCGGCAATTTGAGCCAAATCCAAACAGGGGAACAAATTACTTAAGCTGGCGACTTTATAGGCCACATCCTTAGGCACGCCTTGATTGATAAGGGCGGCGCTGGCAGATTCCAAATCATTGTATTCATCTTCAACTAAGTAGTTCTGCATGTTCACAAACAGATCTTTAAAGGTTGAGGTGTAGCGGTCAATGGCTTGTTGAATATCCATGGATTTTACCCCATGGCGTAAATACCACCTGGATGCCCGTCGCAGCGTTCGACGCATACTGTCGAGCATGGTCAACTGAGTATCGGCACTGACCTTGTTGTCGAGTTTTTCAATTTCTAGCCACAAGCTTTCCATACCAAAAATCCCTTTAACCACACAATAAGCATTAGCAATTTCGTCAATGGTGGCGCCGGTTTCTTCACGCATTCTAAAGACGAAATTCATACCCATGTCATTGATGATATTGTTGGTAAGTTTAGTGGCAATGATTTCACCGCGCAGTGGATGTTGTTCCATTTGTTTGACATAACGTTCCTGTAATACCTTAGGGAACGCGCTGACCAATAATTTTCTGTGGTAAGGATTTTCGGTAATTTCCGGCGTGTTAAATTTCTCTTTCAAACCCATTTTGCCGTAAGCAATCAATACAGAAAGCTCTGGACGAGTCAGGCCTTGAGACGCTGCCAGGCGGTCTGAGATATCATCATCTGAGGGAATATATTCCAGTTCACGATTCAGATTGCCTTCTTTTTCGAGATTGTGAATGAAACGCAGTTGTTCCTTGAGTTGACTCCCACCGCTCATATGGGTAATGGACATGGACTCTGTCTGGCGATAACAATCCTGAATGACCAGTTCCCCCACATCATCTGTCATGTCGTAAAGCAGGTTATTCCGCTGTTTAAGCGTTAAATCACCGGCATTAACCAGGGAATTAAGCAAGATCTTGATATTCACTTCGTTATCCGAGCAATCCACCCCACCGACATTATCAATAAAATCAGTGTTTAATCTGCCGCCATTGCGTGCTAGTTCTATCCGTCCGAGCTGAGTGAGTCCAAGGTTGCCCCCTTCTCCGATAATTTTTGCCTGTACCTCACCGCCATTGACACGCAAGTCATCATTGGCCCGATCTCCAACCTGAGCATGGCTTTCTTTACTGCTTTTTACGTAAGTGCCTATGCCGCCATTCCAGATCAGATCAACCGGCATTTTTAGAATATTATGGATCAACTCGTTAGGCGGCATAGTCATATGTTTGGTACCTAACCACTTCTTCATTTCCGGGGTAAGTTTAATAGATTTGGCAGAGCGATGAAAAACATCACCACCTTTGGAAATAAGCGACTTATCATAATCGTCCCAGCTCAGCGTAGGATTTTCAAAAAGACGTTTTCGTTCGCCGTAGCTGGTTTTAACATCTGGATTCGGATCGAAGAAAATATGCATATGGTTAAAGGCGCAAATCAGCTTGGTATGGTTGGATAACAGCATGCCGTTACCAAAAACATCTCCGGCCATATCGCCTATGGCTACACAGCTAAAATCTGTGGTCTGGCAGTTAACACCCATTTCGCGGAAATGACGTTTAACCGATTCCCAGGCACCTTTGGCAGTGATCCCCATTTTTTTATGGTCATAACCAATACTGCCTCCGGAAGCAAAAGCGTCCCCAAGCCAGAAATTAAACTCCTGTGAAATACCGTTGGCAATATCCGAGAAGGTGGCAGTGCCTTTATCTGCGGCAACCACCAAATAGGGATCATCTTCGTCTAAACGGATCACGTCTCTAGGATAAACCACCTTACCGTCAACTATGTTGTCGGTAATATCCAACAAACTGCGAATAAATATTTTATAACACTCTTGCCCTTCCTTCTGGAATGCTTCACGCCCTTGGTTTACGGGCAGATTTTTACATACGAAGCCACCTTTGGCGCCGACAGGTACAATCACAGTATTTTTAACTTGCTGGGCTTTTACCAGGCCTAAAATCTCGGTGCGAAAATCTTCTTGTCTATCCGACCAGCGTAATCCACCCCTGGCGACTTTTCCACCGCGCAGGTGAACCCCTTCAACTCTGGGGGAATACACAAAAATCTCAAATTTAGGTCTAGGTAAAGGCATGTCAGAAATAAGCTCAGGCAACATTTTAAAAGACGCATAGGACTTCTCATTGCCTTCTTCGTCAGTCTGATAAAAGTTGGTGCGCAAAGTTGCCAAAATCAAATCCAGATATCGACGAATGATACGATCATCATCCAGGTTAGATACGTTGTCCAAGCCTTCTTTTACTGCATTTAATAAGGCTTCTTCTTTTTTCGGTGATCGCCTGACTGTAGGGTTGTAGCGCTGGTTAAATAGTGCCACCAGAGTCTTGGCGATTTCTGGATAATTAGCCAAGGTATTGGCAATATAATTTTTACTGAATGAACTGCCGATTTGGCGCATGTACTTTGCGTAAGCTCGCAATATCGTCACGCTGCGTCCCGGCAGCCTGGCCCCTAGTACCAAACGGTTAAAGGCATCGTCTTCCAATTGGTTGTACCAAACCTTGGAAAAGGCTTCCTGGAACAGACGCTGGGCCTGTTCTAATTCCATATGATTGCTGCTGCTGTGCAACATGGAAAATTCCATTATCCAGTTGACTTCACCGTCGCTGGACTTGACCCGGTATGGACTTTCATCTATTACACGTAAACCAAAATTCTCCAGCATCGGTAACACCGCAGACAAATGAATAGGTTCATTTTTGTGAAATAACTTCAGCTTCACAACTTCACTGTTACGTCCTTCTTCCTGCGGTCGATAAAACAGCATGTCTAGAGTGTGTTCGACAGTTAGCAGTTCAATTTTTTCCAAGTCTACCAAAGCCGCACTGGGTAAGTTATGTTCTTTGTAGCTGGGGGGAAAAGCGTCGTCGTATTTTTTCTCCAGTACTTTGCCTGCCGCTTCTCCATAATTGGTGCGTATGGTCGCAGTTAATTTATCATTCCAGCTTTTCGTCAATTCAATAATGTTTTTCTCTATTTCCTTCACGTTGTATTCCGAATTATTGTCTTTTACTCTAACGATGTAATGAGTTCTGGCATACACGGATTCCGAGAAATAGGTAGTAAACTCGATGTCTTCATTACTATTAAATGACTTTTTAAGCAGCGTTTGGGTATCTTTACGCAGTTGGGTGTTGTAACGCTCCCGCGGCACAAAGACCATGCAGGAGATAAAGCGACCAAAAATATCTTTACGCACAAACAAACGTGATATGCCACGCTCTTGCATTTGAAAAATACCCAGGGCAATTTGTGCCAGCTCGTCTTCACTGCCTTGTAACAATTCGTCCCGTGGATAGGTTTCAATAATGTTCAAAAATGCTTTATAACCATGGGACTCTTTTTCAAAACCGGATTTTTGACAGATGTTGTCAATCTTGTTTTGCAAGACCGGTACCTGGGTAGCACTACTGTTATAAAACGATGCCGAGTAAAGACCTATAAAACGATCTTCGCCGACTACGTTGCCTTGTTCATCAAACCTTTTGACCCCGATATAATCCATGTAAGCCGGACGGTGGACCCGGGACCGGCTATTGGTTTTGGTCAGTAATAATGGGTGATTGCTTAAGGCTTCTTCTCGGGCGGAACCTGGAATATTGGACAGTACTCGATCCCGTTCACTGGTTGAATTTTTCATCAATCCCAAGCTCGAGTCGTTATCGGCTAACCAACGATGATCCCCTTTTATCGCCTTAGCAGAGTAGCCACGGTACCCCATCAAGGTGAAGTTATGATCACTTAACCAGGACAAAAACTTGATCGTTTGCTCTTTTTGTTCCGCAGAGGCCGGACAAGGTCGCTGACTAAAATCGCTGATAACCTCTTCTAATTTTTCGCACATCAAGAGCCAGTCTTTAACCGCTAAGGATACTTCATTAACCACAGACATCAATTCAGTGGTCAGGGCATCTAGGGCTTTTTTAGTGGTTTGTCTATCCACCTCGATTAGGAATATGGTTTCCTTGGTGGCAGCTTTGTCTCGTTTTTTGCTATCAACAAACTCGACAAACTTATGCTCGGCGTCGCGTTTAAGGGAAATAGGGCTATGCAATAATAAATGTGCGGTTACGCCCACACGGTTCAAAACCATTCTTACGGAATCAACCAGAAACGGCATATCTTCCACCAGAATTTCTACTATGGTGTGGGTTGACTGCCAACCATGTTTGCTGATTTCTGGATTAAATACATGAATATAGGGCTTGTTTGGATTAAAATCCAAAAACTGGTTCCACAAACTTAAAGTGGCCCCGTATAAGTCGCTGTCACTGCGGCTATCTAAATCATCGGCGGATATATTGTTAAACAAGATCCGCGAAAATTTTATTGCTAAGTCGGTTTGTGACTTGTGGACTTTTTTCTCTAAAAGTTTGTATACGTTTTCTAAAAGCACTGAATGCTGGTTTGTTGCAACCGTCATGTGTTTACCTATCCCCTACTGCGCGAAAGTATATTGGGTATCCAGTCAGTGCTCACACGACACAGATTGTCGTTAGGACACTGGCTAAAACTTATGAGACTCGACAAAAGACTGAGATATATACAGTTTTTCGCCTTTGTTGGTCTATTCTCGCTAAATTGGCAATGCATTAAAAGCATTAAATTTACCTTTAATTTACATAAAAAATAGTTATCTGAATTTCGCTCATAAAAAAAGGCCAAACGGCCTTTTTTATGCAAAAAACTAGATAGTTATGCGAAATTATTTTTGCTTATGCCAAAACAATGCAGCCAGGGCCGGCAAGACAATTATCGCCCCTAACATATTGACCACAAACATAAACGTTAACAAAATCCCCATATCCATTTGAAATTTTAACGCTGAAAATACCCAGGTGCTCACCCCGACGGCCAGGGTTGCGCCAGTAAACAGCACTGCACTGCCCCGCTCTCTCAGCGCTTCGAAGTAAGCCTGCCTGACGGCCATACCAGCCTTAAGTTTGCTATTCATAGTGGACAGAATATAAATGCCATAATCCACACCGATGCCCACGCCCAGTGCGATCACCGGAAGTGTCGATACAGTAAGCCCGATTTGCAAAAAGGTCATCAATGCCTGAGCCAATATCGAGACTACATACAGAGGGATAACCACAGCCAAAGTGGCTCTAAGCGACCTGAAACTGATTAGGCAAAGCAAGATCACCGCACCAAACACATACAGCAGCATAGGACTTTGCGCCGCTGAAACCGCTTCGTTTTGCGCTGCCATCACACCAATTGGGCCTGAGGCCAGTTTGAACTGCAGGTTTTCTGATTCATATTGACCGCGAAACGTCTTAACCGCATTGACAACCCGACTAATGGTCTCTGCCTTGTGATCCTGCATAAACAAGATGACCGGCATAACCGAACAATCTCCGTTTAACAATCCAGAGGATGTATCCACCCGGGCAATATCTTGTACCAAAGTTTGTTGATTGCGCGGCAATACCCGCCATTTAGGGTTGCCTTCATTATATCCAGCGTTGATGACCTTGGCCACAGAGGCCAAACTAACCGCCGATTGCACACCTTCAACATTGCGCATGCGCCACTGCAATTCGTCTATGGCATTCATCACCTCATAAGAGGTGCAGGCATCTTTACCGGTTTCCACTAAAATCGACATATAATCCACACTGATGGCGTATTTGTCGGTGATCAGGAAGGTATCCTGATTGTAACGCGATGACTCACGCAGGGCTGGGGCACCGGCGTGCAGATCACCAATTTTCAACTGTTGCGCTTGTTGCCATCCCAAACCAAAAAGCACACCCGTGATCACCAGGATCACAACAGCCACTTTGGGATTGGCACACCGTGCGATCCAGCTCCATATATGATCAAAACTTCTTTCTTTACCGGCAAATTTAAGATGATGCCTGTCACTGAATTTTACAAAAGACATCAACACAGGTAACAATAATAGATTGGTCAGAATGATCACCGCCACGCCTAAACTGGCAGTGATTGCCAACTCGCGAATAATACCGATGTCGATGACCAGCAAGGTCATAAAACCGATGGTATCTGACAATAGCGCCACCCCACCTGGGATCAGTAAACTGGCAAAGGCAATTTTGGCGGCATTTAACGAGCTTTTGCCACTTATCACTTCTTTACCCACAGAATTTATCATCTGCACACCGTGACTGATGCCTATGGCAAACACCAGAAACGGCACCAGTATTGACATAGGATCCAGACCAAAGCCCAGCAGTGTTAACATGCCCATTTGCCAAATCACCGCTATTACCGAACACAACAAGGGCAACACGGTCAACATCAGGGATTTACAAAAGAAAAACACCAATACAGCGGTGATGGCTATTGCCAGAGCAAAAAACAGCACTACATCTTTTGCGCCATCGGCCACATCGCCAATCATTTTGGCAAAACCAATAATATGGATGCTGATTTTATCGGTTTCGAATTGGCTCCTTAGTTGTTGCTCCAAATCGTCAGCCAACGCCAGGGTATTTAGCTTGGCGCCTGTTTCAGGGTCGAGTTCGAGCAGCTGGGCATTGACCATGGCGCATTGGTAATCGTCTGACACCAAACTGCCCACAATGCCCGCCTTTTCGATATTGGCAGACACTTTGTTCAAGCCTTGTTGATCCGTGGAATTAAAATCCGCGGGAATAACGGGTCCACCTGAAAATCCACCTTCGACAATTTCTGTGAAACGGGTTGAGGGCGAAAATAGTGACTTTACTAAGGACCGATCGACACCATTGATGAAAAACAATTGATCATGCACATTTTTCAAGGTATCGAAGAAATTTTGATTAAAAATATTTCCTTGGGTATCACACACTGATACAAGAATACTGTTTGCTCCGCCAAAATCTTTGGCGTGTTTCATATAATTCTGCATGTATTCGTGATTCAGCGGAATATTTTTAGTAAAACCTGCATCCAGTTTTAACTGGGAGGATTGGTAACCTAGAAAGACTGTGGTCAGTAAAAATATTACCAACACTGCCATTCGATTACCAAATATCAGGTTTTCTAAAGATTTGATTAAATTGACCATATTCTACTACTGTACCTCTTGCAAATGTTTAATACCGCCAACCGAAACAGCAATAATATGTTGCTTGAATACCAGGCCGCTAATCATGGACTCACCATCTTCTGCTTGGCGATAACTGGCTTTGTCGCCGACCAGTGTCACTATCGCTCCGTTATTGCCAAGCACAACGGTGGTTTTATTATCGACAGAAACAATCGCATTCAATGACGCATTGCTGCCGGAAACAATGGCTTTCCAGGCGCTGTTTTGTGCATCATAAACAAATAAATTGCCGCGTAATCCTGCCGCCACCAATGAGCCGGAAGACGTTTTAGCGATATTGAAAAAAGACCCTGAATAATCAATCTCCATGCGCTGCCAATGCGCGCCAAAATCCTCGCTAAAGGCCAGCAACCCTGCTTCACCGGCAAGATACAGGGTGTTACCACTTATGGATACGCTATTGAGATGCGGTAAAATAGAGGCTAATTCTTGCTCATAAAAGACTTCGTCTTCTAGGCGGATCTCGTTAAGATATTGCTGATCGTCCGGATCTAAAAATTCCGCATGTAACTCTCTGAGCCAGGTTTTTCCGCCATCTTCAGTACGTAAAAACGTGCCATAGGCACCCACTGCAATCCCCTGTTGAGCATTAAAAAAAAGCACGTCGAGTAACGGACGCTGCAGATCAGGGGCAAAATTTTGCACTTGCCAATGTTGGCCACCATCGCTGCTATGTAAGATATTCGCATCATGACCAACCGCCCAACCTTGCTGGCCTATGAAATAAACTCCGGTTAAGGTTGAGGTACTCGGCACGTCGACTTGCTGCCAGTTATCGCCGTCTGTAGACAAAATGATATGCCCTCTTTCACCCACAGCCACCAGTTGAGAACCAGTTTGAGCAATGTCTAATAACAGGGATTGGCTAACCAGGGGGGCTTGATAACTTTGTGGCGCTGCATTAAGCATAGACATAGGTGCAAGTAAAACTACCATACACACACTTGCTAAACGTAAAATCATAGTGTTTTCATCTCGTTAAAATAAAAACGGTTGGCATAGCCAACCGTTCTGTTAGTGATTAGCGTCTGCCTTCTCGGCGCAGCGCCTGTGGCGTAAACTCTCCATCATCCATGGGGACATTAAACTTGTACATCTTTTCTTCGTTATCCAAACCGAGAGCCAGATAACGGCGGGAATTCAAATCGTGATAAACATCCAGGGTAGACCACTGAGTAGGCACCTCATAGTAGTTAATCCCATGGGATATGGCTACACGATACAGTTCATTACGATTATCGTACATATCCGCCACTTGGATCTGCCAGCTATCTTCGTCAATATAAAACACCCGTTTTTGATAAATATGACGATATTCAGACTTCAAATTAGCTTCGACTACCCAGACACGATGTTTCTCAAAACGGGTCAATTCAGGATTGATATGACCCGGCGTCAAAATTTGCTCGTAACTGACATTGTTGCTGTGCAACTGGTAGTTATTATAAGCAACATACATCTCTTTTTTGCCCTTGAGTTCCCAGTTGTAACGGTCAGGTGCCCCGTTAAACATGTCGAAATCATCTGTGGTGCGCAAGCCATCTGACGCGGTACCTGGTGCGTCATAAGCTATATTCGGCGCTCTACGCACTCGGCGCTGGCCGGTGTTATAGGTCCAGGCCTGACGAGGTTCACGAATTTGATCCATGGTTTCATGCACCAACAAGGCGGTACCGGCCAAACGTGCGGGAGAGGTAACTTTTTGTTTAAACTTGGAGATAATATTTTCTTCAAGCAACTTTTCCCGGGTCGCACCTTTGGCTGAATATTTCTGCAACAATTCTTCGTCAAAACCTATGACATTGTAATCACCGGAAGCTGTAGGTGCAGCTTGGCCACCGAAGCGCTGAACTGTCTCACCACGATAACGCAAGATATGATTCCAAATCGCTTCGAGACCATTTGCTGGCAATGGAAACGGGATCCCAATTGCAGCATTTTTAACGCCGTTACCCCCTTCGATTAGTTCCGCAAGGCCGGCATTTTTGGCTGTCTCATCATAGACAAACTGAGGAGTAGACGCCGAACGACGACTTTGGTATACCGGCATTTTATAGCTATCGGGATAAGTTTGAAAAAGTTTCTTCTGGCCATCACTCAAAAAGTCTGAGTATTGCTCATAATTGTCCGAGGTGATCTCGAATAACACTTTGTCATCCGGAAAAGGGTCCGGATGAAAGTCACCCACTTCATAGCCCTGGGGTGCCTTAGTGATACCGCCTGTCCAAGCAGGTATACTGCCATCTGTATTGCCGGCTGTCAGGCCGCCAAGGGGCATAAGTTCACCACCCAATTTATCCGCGTCGGCTTGTGACACTTTGGCATGCAGTGCCCCCGAACTGAAAACTAACGCCATGGTAGACGTAAGAAGTGCGAGTTTTTTAATCATATTGCGGCTCCTTAAATAGAGTATTTAATATCAAACGATACAAAATCACGGTCAGACAAGCCGTTGGTTGTGCCAACACCTCCCCAGAACGTATTGTACGAGGCAGTGGCAGACCATTTACTCAGGTAATCCAAAGTCACTGACGCACTGGCAGATTTTCTATCTTCAACAAATAAGAACAAGGGATCTGGGGTTATGCCGTCAACGTCGTGGGCGAAGGTGCCTCGCGCTTGTACATTTACGCCAGCGAAAACGTTGTTATAAGAGGCAACAGCCAATACCCGATAACCCCATGCATCGTCCGTTGGAAACGGATTTTGCTCAGGACCATCAGATAGCCCCACATGCAATCCCTCTCTTGTATTACCGTTGGCGTCAGGCTGCAATGAAGGGGTACGCACCGAACCTGGGCCATTTAGACGAATAACGTTAGGATCCGGAAAGTCCTGGATACTTACATAACCGACTTCGCCTAATAAGATCAGGTTATCCGTGCCAAGTGCCGGGCCGAATATATGGGTTGCCGTAACCTGCATTTGCACCGTATCAGAAGTGATATAACCTTGGGCGGTTTCACCTGGGCCAGTGGTAAATCCCTGGAAACCGTCGAGTTGGGAAATACCCGCCAGATCCGGGCGTAGACCAGCGATGGCAAGTTGTTGTGGCATGGCTGCATACAACAGCTCAACATCATCGATTTGTAGCGGTTCGTCTACACGATAGGCGATTTCACCGGCCAACGCCGTTTCACCGACATTAGTATTAAAACTAAAACCGTATAGTTTGATATCTTCCGGATATTCGAAACCGGTTTTGGTAAAAGCGCGCAGGTCTGTAACGTTATCGCTGGTGATTTCGTTTGAAGCTAAATAAGCCAAATCCGCACCTATACCCGCTTGGGTAAAATCGGACGTTAGACCCGAAATCAATGGACGCTGGCTATGGTAGTTAATCAGGTACAAACTAAATTCAGTTTCGTTTAATTGTTCAGCATAATATCCGAGTTTGATCCCGTATTGACCTTGGTCATCCGCATCCGTATGGGCGCGATCACTGAAACCGCGCACCGCAACTTTGGTTGGGTAGGCTAAATACGCCTGTCCTATTTGGGCCGGATCAGCGCCGGCTTGCAATGCTGCCCCCAACTGATTAAGTCCCGAGAGCAAGAAATCCAAATCTATATCCGGGTTACCACTAAAACCAAGCTGGATATTTTGCGCTTGTCCGCCTTCACCGGCAAAATCGTTGGTTGAGAAATATGCGCCGGCCTGAGGTAAGCGGCTGCGCTCCCACTCGTATTGATAATACATGGACAGGCTGGTGTTATCAGTCAAACCAAATGACGCAAACACCATACCCACGGGAATAAAGACTTCTTTAAGCTCAGCTCCTGGTGCTTGTGCCCTAGATACATCGACCGGGTTAATGGTGTTGATCCCGTGTTGAATAAAGGTACTTTCACCCCAGCTGATCACCTGATCACCGATACGCAAGGTTACCGGAATATTGCCCATATCGAAATCTGCATAGAAAAATGCATCCAGCAAGCGGATATCGGAGCACAATTCGTCACTGGCTTGTGATGTTGCACAAGGATCCTGAGTTTTACCGGTGATAGGATTTTGCCAATCCCGGTCACCGTCTTTCATTTCAAAGTCGTAAAAATACATACCTCGAACAAACAACCCCATGTTCTTGTACTGAATGTCAAGTTCGTGCACACCTTTGAATAAGGTTGAAAAGGCTTCACCCTTGTCATAATTCAAGGTACTTAGGTCACCATTGGTTGAATAACCACCTGTGCCTAATGCCCACACATCTGCCGAGCCATAAATAGGATTCGTTGCCGGGTTATAACCTGACCAGTCAAACTGTAAACCGTTACTGTTGCCAACCCGGGAGAAATCCCGTTCTTCCACCCGGATACTGGTGCCTAATGAGAAGTTAGAGTCGAATGTGGCAGACCAATCGCCTTCTGACCAACTGGCGGCCTGGGCCGGCATAAATACACCGCCTAACAGTCCAATAACACCCAACGCGATAGGTGATTTCTTAAATGTGAAAATTTCACGGTTCATCCTTACCTCCCTAATCATAAGTTTGACTAAACCTATGTGACTATCGATTAAACAACTTGCTATTAACAAAATGATTACATCAAACTGAGCTGATAGCAAGGACTAATCGTACCAGTTAACTTAAGTACAACCTGTTCTATATCAGTAAGTTGGAATATTGATAGTCAAAAAAACATCCCTTTAGGATATTTTTTCCAGGCTGTATATTTTATTCTCAGGAGTAACCAGTAACCTAAAACGGCCTTGTAAACCGTTTCGTTGCACAAAAGGACGTAAATTTTTAGCCGGCAATTGGATACGCTTGCCGTTTTCTGCCAGTACAACGACCGAATTATTACCCGGCCGATACAAACTTTCACAGCGTTCATAGGAAAGCTTCAAATTAAAAAAATAGCTGTGCATTTATTAACTCGTAAAATCTAAACTCTTGCTGACTTTCTCCAACAGATCTTTACTTAACTCGGGACAATCGGCAATTCGCAGCAATTGCTGACGCATTAATCCCTGGCGTTTGGGATCAAACTTTTGCCATTGAGTCAGGGGGGTGATAATACGCGCCGCTACTTGGGGGTTGACGCTATTGAGGCGTAGCAGATAATCGGCAATAAACTTGTAACCACTGCCATCGGCGGCGTGAAATCCCAGCACATTATAGAAGGCAAAACTACCGACCAGTGAGCGCACTCGATTTGGATTATCCATGCTAAATTGACTGTGACTCATCAACAGCTCCAGACGCGTTAAGATATCGTCTCTGGGAGTATTGGCCTGCAAAGCGAACCATTTGTCTAACACCAGGGGATCATGGTGCCACTTCTGTTCAAAGCCTTGCATAAAGTGATCAAACAGCCCGAGTTCGCCAAATTGTGCAGCCTTAAGTACGCCTAAGGTATCGCTCATGTTGTCTGCTTGCTGATACTGCTTGTGCAATAAATCCGCAGCCCCGGATGCATCCCCTAGTACCAGGTATACCAGGCATAAATTGCGCAAGCGCCTGCTATTGACTTGTTCGGGGGTGTATTCATAAGGGTCGGTAATTTGCTGGTGGTATAGTGCCAACCACTTGTCTTGTAAACCCTTGGCCAATTGCCTTTGCAACTCTCGCTGGGCATTAAACAGCGCCTCAACATGGATCTCGTCAACCTGTTGACTCAAGGTTTCGAAACTGGGAAGACATAACATTTCCGCCATCAGGGCTGGATTGTTATGTCCCGTGGCCAAAATACTGTCAGCCGCTTCTAATACGCTGGCGATCAAGCTGTCGCTTTGGGTTTGATTAGCATTTACCAAACTATGAATACAGCGACTGTACAAGGTTTGGCTGGCATCCCATCTGGCAAAGTCATCACTGGAATGTAGCATGATGTGCTGTAATTGCTGGCTAGTATAGGGATATTCGAGTTTAACCGGCGCACTAAAATCGTGTAATAAAGAGGGCACGGGTTTGCTTTTTAATCCGGATAATTTGAGATTATAGGTACGCTGGCTTAATTCAATCAGTTCATTGTTCAGTTCCGGCACATCTGTCATTACCAGAGGTCGTCCCGTGTCATCGAGTAATTCAAATTTAATGGGGATATGCAGGTTGTGTTTACTTGGCTGACCAGCTGTTGGTAAATTGAGTTGTTCAAATACCAGGGAATATTCACCACTAGCTGGATCATACGAATCCTCTACTTTAACTCTTGGCGTGCCGGATTGGCTATACCATAACCTGAACTGAGTGAGTTCCACATCAGTGGCGTCTTGCATCGCCTGAACAAAGTCGTCGCAGGTCACAGCTTGACCATCAAAACGCTGGAAATATAAATCCATGCCCTGACGAAACCCTTGGGATCCAAGCAAGGTATGTAACATGCGGATCACTTCGGCACCTTTGTCATAGACAGTAACGGTATAGAAGTTATTCATCTCCATCACTTCATCGGGACGAATGGGGTGCGCCATGGCGCTGGCGTCTTCAGCAAATTGCTGCTCACGCATAATGCGCACGTTTTTGATGCGATTGATCACCGGGGACGACATATCCGCACTGAATTGTTGATCGCGAAACACAGTCAAGCCTTCTTTGAGACTCAGCTGAAACCAGTCACGACAGGTCACTCGGTTGCCCGTCCAATTATGGAAATACTCGTGACCGATAACCGCTTCAATATTGAAATAATCTTCGTCTGTTGCCGATTGTGCATCGGCCAGCACATACTTACTGTTAAAAACGTTTAATCCTTTGTTTTCCATGGCACCCATGTTGAAAAAATCCACAGCAACAATCATGTAGATATCCAGATCATATTCCAGGCCAAATACCTGCTCGTCCCAGCGCATTGATTTTTTAAGAGACGCCAGGGCATGATGACCTTTGGCTAATGCGCCTTTATCTACAAACAGTTGTAAGACCACCTCGCGGCCACTCTGGGTTGTGAATTTATCTTCGAGCAGGTCAAAATCCCCTGCTACCAAGGCAAATAGATAACAAGGCTTTTTAAAGGGATCATGCCAGGTTACCCAGTGCCGCCCGTCATCAAGATCACCCTTGCCAGTCTGGTTACCGTTAGACAGCAAAAATGGATAATCGGTTTTATCAGCATAAATCGTCACCTCATAGGTAGCTAAGATATCTGGCCTGTCGAGGAAATAGGTGATTTTGCGAAAGCCTTCCGCTTCACACTGGGTACAATAGGACCCTGCTGAAAGATACAAACCTTCCAGAGATTTATTGTTTGCGGGGTTGAGCTGAGTGGTTATGCGTAGTTCAAAGGCATCGGTAGTTACTGGCAAACTCAGACTATCACTGGTTTGCAGATAGTTGTCTGTAGGCGCCTGGTCAATGCATACCTCAACCAGCGTAATCCCTTCCCCATCGAGCACCAGAGGCTTATCATGTCGGCCGTTACGTTTCACCGTGCTGGTAGCGATAACCTGGGTCTGATCTCCAGCTAAGTCTAATACCAATTTAACCCCTTCGATTAAAAAATCGGGAACCTGGTAATCACTACGTTTTTTAATTTCTGGAGATAAAACGGCCATACTTTCCTCGATATTTTTATAAATGGAGTTCACTAGTTTCGGTGATAGCAGTTGACAGCACTAAGCCGCTTGCTGGTATTGATTAATTTGCTTTAGCCTGTGCAGCTTTGACTTGCTTGTCATCTTCAGCAACAGGTTCGGGAATAGGAATGCGCAATATTTTGAAACCCAAATAAGCATAAATGATGGCCAATACAGGGTTAATCAAATTGAAAAATGCGTAAAAGAAATAATCAAAGGGATGGACCAATAATACGCCCTGCATATACGCCCCACAGGTATTCCAGGGGATCAAGGGCGAAGTAATAGTACCGCCGTCTTCCAAACTGCGTGATAAATTCAGTTGATGTAATCCGCGTTTTTTAAATTCTTCTTTGTACATACGACCGGGCATAACGATTGCCATATATTGATCCGCGGTAATGATATTCGTGCCAATGCAGGTAAGAATAGTGCGGCTAATCATGCTACCGGCAGAGTGTGCACCACGTAAAAACAGCGAAACTATGGCCTTAAGCAAGCCGGTTTTTTCCAGCACTGCACCAAAACTCATGGCACACATGATCAACCAAATCGTATTTAACATGCTCGACATGCCCCCGCGACTCAGCAAGGCATTTAAATTTTCGTCGCTGGTGTTAAAGATCACCCCGTCGAATAATGCTGTCCAAACTACGGTTAAGGCGCCAGTAAAACCTTCACGGCCCTCACCAGCCATAGATGCCACCACTTCAGTTTGAAAGATAACCGCCCAAACGCCACCCAACAAAGCGCCTATGGCTACAGACGGAAAAGCCGGTACTTTTTTGATCGCCAGGGTCAATAATACAACTAAGGGCACCAACATCTCCCAGCCCAGGTTAAATTCCTTAGCCAGTAACGCCTGCATTTCTGCAATTTTACTTGAGGCGTCATGCTCCGCACCGGAAAAACCGATCAGGGTAAAAAGTATCAAGGCCAATATAAAACTGGGTACCGTGGTCCATAACATGTAGCGAATATGCTCAAATAGCTCGGTGCCCGCCACGGCTGGAGCCAAATTAGTGGTTTCCGACAAGGGTGAGATCTTGTCGCCGAAATAGGCACCGGAGATAATCGCCCCCGCGGTGATGGCTTCAGACATTTGCATGCCAGTGGCCACACCCATCAGCGCGACCCCAACAGTGGCCGCCGTGGTCCAGGAACTACCTATACTCATGGCAACCACAGCGCAGATTAAACAAGTAGCTGCATAAAATAACGAGGGATTGAGTAATTCCAGACCATAATAAATTAAGGTTGGCACAGTACCGGATAACATCCAGCTACCAATTAACGAGCCAACCGCCAATAAAATAAGCACCGCACCTAAGGATAACGAAATCCCACTGACGATGCCTTTTTCAATTTCATGCCAGGTATAGCCATTTTTCAAACCAACAATAGTTGCGACGCCCATGGCAAATAACAAGGCAATTTGGTTAGGGCCGTAAGAAGAATTATCCGCAAACAGATAAACTGAGGTACTGAGTAAAACAACTAAGACGACTAATGGAATGAGGGCATCCAATAATGAGGGCTCTTTGGGCTGCTGAAGCATATTTTTATCCATTATTAAACCGCCAATATATCCAGGGAACGTAAAAACATGAAGATGATGATAACCGGACAAACAAAGCGTAAATACCAAGGCCATATTTTCCAGAACAGGCTGTGCTCAGCCTGTGGGTTGCCTTGTTTTAATTCCGTCAGAATTTGATCGCGCTTCCAAACCCAGCCTACAAAGATACACAAGGCTAAACCCAGCAATGGTTGGCTGTATTGGGTAGTCATTGAGATGACTAGACCAAATAATTTATCAAAATTGAAAATAATAATGCTGCTGGCTACAAAGATGAGTAGCGCCAATAACCATACGGCTTTTGTGCGACCCAGGCCTTTACTTTCGACAACATAGGCTACGGGTACCTCTAACATGGATATGGACGAGGTCAAGGCCGCGATGATCATCAAGGCAAAAAAACCAAAGGCGACAAAATTGCCCACTACGCCCATGGTTTCAAACAACGAGGGCAGCACGGTAAAAATAAGGCTGTCCCCGGCGATAAATTCGCCATTTTCGGCAAAAATTTGCACGCCGTTATTCAGCGCTACGTACATGGCTGGAATAATTAACATGCCTGCCAAAATAGCTACGCCTATATCAACCAGGGCTACTGAAGCCCCAAGTACAGGTAGGTTTTCGTTTTTACTGACGTATGAACCGTAGACCAGCATAGTCCCCACACCAAGAGACATGGAAAAAAACGCCTGGCCCATAGCGCTGATCAACAGGTCAGCATCAAAAACCAAACTAAAGTCAGGCAATAAATAAGCCTTCCAGCCAGCCAAGGCACCATCGAGCGTTGATACATAGCCAATGAGCAAAACAATAATAAATATTAAAGTCGGCATTAGTCGTACAGACCAGCGCTCAATGCCGTCACTCACTCCGCCTGTAACGATCAAGGCTGTCAGTCCCAAAAACAGACCACAAAAAATCAGGCTACGGGCCGTGGATGACTCAGTCAACCAGGTTGAGGCCGCATCCCAGCCAACAATCTGACTCATGGATTCCAGAAAATAGGCAATCATCCACCCGGCGACTATGGCATAAAACGCCAAAATCAATGAAACCGTAATAAAGCCCCAAATTCCTGTGGCTTTACCCAGGCGACTACCGGATATCTTGCCTAAGGCATCGACCATGTTCGCACGGGTTGCCCGGCCTATTATCAGTTCGGCCATCAATACCGGGTATGCCAATACAAAGGCCAATAATACGTATACCAGCACAAAGGCCGCGCCGCCATTACTCGCTACCTGAGTGGGAAATCCCCAGATATTGCCTAATCCAACGGCCGATCCTGCTGCTGCCAGGACAAAACCTATTCGAGATGAAAATTCTCCGCGTGCACTCATCAATCACCTTCTTTCGTTTTTTATTGTTTTGAGGTTTTTGTTTTTGGTTGTGTGGGACCGGATAAAGAGCACGACGCTTAGGTAACGCTATACCGTATTATCCAGATCCATATTTTTACGCAAGTTTATCGTTCAGACGTGCTCCACGCTAACTAAAATGGAGGTTACAACAAAAAAGGGCTGTATAGCCCTTTTTATTTAGATTTAGCAAGTTAATTGCTGTGAATTGCGTATTTGCCCGTGCCCAATAGATCGTAGGTAATGCTGGCTGCCTCATCTAAAAACGGATCGAGTTCCGGCTGTTCATCAGGTAAATCATCCAGGCTGGCGATTTTCTCCAAACCTTGTCTGACTAAACGCTCATTGGCCCGTTTTAATTGTTTGGCGTCCATTTCATTTTTGTCTTTGATCCGCTGTGACTCAACCAGAGAAATAGTTTTGTCCTCCTTCTTACTTTTATATTCTTCGATATCTTCAAAGATATAAGCAAACTCAGGATCATCTAGTACACGTTTACGATGAATTTCACTCAATTTCGCAGCCACTTCTTTGGTTTCACCAAAGGCCGAATATTTAGCGCGCTCTATACTATCCCAAGGAAGGGCATTTTCTTCTTGGCTCTCGCCCCATTCTTTGGGATCAATAGCCGATGGAAATAGTACGTCCGGTACCACACCAAGATGCTGAGTGCTGCCGCCATTGATGCGATAAAATTTGGCGATAGTGAATTGCACACTGCCCAACGGGTTTTCATACAGATCGTAAATTCGTCCTAAACCACGATGTTGCTGCACCGTACCTTTACCAAAGGTTTGTTCACCTAGTATCAAGGCACGACTATAGTCTTGCATAGCTGCAGCAAAGATTTCTGACGCCGAGGCACTGTAACGATCAACCAATACGGTTAATGGGCCATCGTAATAAGTTACGCCGTCTACATCTTGTTCGACACGAATACGACCGGCTCCGTCACGAATTTGTACCACTGGACCTTTTTCAAAAAATAGGCCCGAGAGCAAGGTCGCTTCGGTTAACGAACCACCACCGTTGCCACGTAAATCGACAATAATTCCTTCGACTTTTTTCTCTTTTAAGCTTTCCAGTTCGACCCGCACATCCTGGCTGAGGTTGTTATAAAACGACGGGATAGTGATCACCCCCAGTTTTTCACCTTTGTGGGAACCGGACTTAGGAACATACACTTCTGATTTCGCTGCCCTGTCTTCTAATTTTATCTTGTCCCGGGTTAAACTGACCACCTCAGGAACACCACTGTCAGTATCACCTTTTTGGATCTGTAACTTGACCACACTGCCCTTAGGACCTTTGATCAATTCGACAACTTCATCTAAACGCCAGCCAATAACATCGACAAACTCACTGTCTTCTTGAGCCACACCGACAATTTTGTCTTCCGGTTTGATCTTCTTCGACAAATCAGCCGGCCCGCCAGGTACAACGCTGCGGATCACGGTATAATCATCTTCGCTGAGCAACACAGCTCCAATTCCCTCGAAAGATAAGTTCATCTCCATTTGGAATCGCTCAGCATTGCGTGGCGACAAATAACTGGTGTGCGCTTCAATACTACGGGCAAACGAGTTCATAACGATTTGAAAGACGTCTTCACTGGTGGTTTGTTTTAAGCGTTTAATTGCCTGTTCGTAACGCTTGGTGAGCAACTCCCGGGTTTTCTCCCTGTCTTTACCCGCTAATTTAAGATTTAACGCATCGTACTTAACCCTCTGGCGCCATAACTCATCCAGCTCAGCGGTATTTTTAGGCCAGGATGCCTCTTCCCTATCGAAAGAAAAACTATCCTTGGGCACTTCGAAATCAAATTCCTGATCCAATAAACTCAACGCATATTCGTAACGTTCAATTCTGCGCTGCATATTCAGTTGATAAATCTGGTATGCGCTATCCAAATCGCCCATTTCGATTGCTTCATCCAACTTATCTTGCTCAGCACTGAATTTCGCAATGTCCGAAGCCAAAAACACGCTGCGATTTGAGTCCAATGAGCGTATATAACGGTCGAAAATCTTTTCCGATAAAGCATCATCGAGGGAAATCTCTTTATAATGAGAGCGTAAAAAGCTTGATGATATGCGCTTAGTCGAAACGGCATGTTGCGACTCTTGCTTGAGAATAGGAATGTCTTCGACGCTGTTTGCATGATTAATAGCTAGCGCTACTGTACTAAAAGCAAACAACGCTGAAACAGCGGAAACACGAATTGAATTTATCATTAAATTACCTCTTAGAACGGGCAAGCCTCAAGTTGTCTACTTGAACCTTTACCACCATACCGGAATCAAGCTGCACTTGGATCCCGTCTTTGTTCACATCTGTGATGGTTGCAGGCATAGGTACTTTCCCTACTTTCACTGTCACCGCGGTCCCCGCCACGATCTGATCGGTCGACAACTTCTCAGCAGGGGGTAACTTAACCTTGGGCTTCACATTATCCGGAATAGTTCCCTTCTCCGAGGATTTAAATGCCGGTACGCCTTTATTTTTGTAACTTTTCTTTGCAGCTGGCTTTTCAACCTTTTGCGCTTTGCGTTTTTCGGCCACCTTGGCCTTACTTTCTTCTAATTGAAGTTTAGCATGATCTGCATGTTCTTTTTCGATTGGTGCATCATTTTCACCTTCCAGGTTTACTCTGAATGCCCCTTCTTTAACACTGTGCAGATAACGCCAACTATTGGTGTAATGGCGCAATGACGAACGCAACAGGGTTTTGCTTAACCGCTCTTCGTCCTTTAAGCGCTCGGCTAAATCTTGAAAAATACCAATTTTTAGCGCCTTAGCGTCGCCCGTCAGACTGAAACACTCTGGGAAGGTTTCGCTTAAAAAATTGATCACGTCTTTACTATTTGAAAACTTTTGAGGATTATCCATTAAATATTCTAGTTAGTGTGGTTAGCGGGGTTGTTGATGTTCATCATCCCAAGTTGACAATAATTGGTCAACCCAGTCGTATAAATCATCATCGTCTATATCAAGCAAATAACTATCTTCTCGCCAGTTTTCCCAAATATATTGGATCATATGTTCTAAACTGGCGGTTTCTATATCTTCATCGGCATTGTCATACAACATATGTAGCAATGCATTAAATCTGTCGGCCGCTTCTTCTGCCTGGTCGTCCCAAAAATCCATATCTTCAGCTGTGGCCAGGGTCACATGAATATCGACAGAGCTCTTCATGCCAAGGCGTCCTGCAGTAAATCAACCAATACTTGCAAGCCTGTCATATCCTCTTGATCAAAACGTCCTACCTTGGGACTATCCAAATCCATGACACCGTGCAGTTTCCCCTGATAATAAAAGGGTAACACCGCCTCTGAATTTGACTCGGCATCACAGGCGATATGGCCAGTAAATTCGTGTACATCATAAATACACTGAGGCAATCCGGTTTCTGCCGCTTTGCCACAGACTCCTTTACCCAAAGGGATCCTGATACAGGCTGGTTTGCCTTGAAAAGGTCCGAGCACCAGTTGATCTGCTTGTAGTAAATAAAACCCAGCCC
This sequence comes from Paraglaciecola sp. IT1134, assembly GCF_058068185.1. Classification (NCBI taxonomy): domain Bacteria; kingdom Pseudomonadati; phylum Pseudomonadota; class Gammaproteobacteria; order Alteromonadales; family Alteromonadaceae; genus Paraglaciecola; species Paraglaciecola sp. IT1134. Next base: position 2,856,808 of record NZ_CM176486.1, read on the forward strand.
AATTCACATCGGGCAAACTCATATACATAAGCGCACTGAGATTGGCCAGATTGGCAATCATATCAGATTCACCCGCCATTAAAGATTGGGCTTGCTGCGCTATCTCTTGATAAAGTTGTTTTTTACTCAAAGCCACTGTTGTTGATTACCAGTTGAGAAGTTAAATTACGCGACATCCATCGGATATGGCTTCCAAGTTACTTGGATCACACGCAAAATCAAAGCAATTTGCAGATAATTTTACGTTTAAACAGAATTATCCGCTATTTACTACGTTATCGCGCTTTTGTAGAGCGCCAACGGGTATAACCTTAAGGCTACCCCTATCTATTTTAGATAAAAAAAGCCGCTTGTTATGCGACTTTTTTGCTCCAACTATCCTTTGCAAAATGCACTAGATAAATAGTTAGTTAGTTAAATCATCAAAGAATTTTTTAACACCATCAAAAAAACCACTCTCTTTGGGACGGTTTTTGGCTGTATCTTTGCCCTTGCCCATGGATTCTTCCAATTCTTCCAATAGCTCTTTTTGTCGAGTATTGAGATTTACAGGGGTTTCGATTACCACCTTGCAAATTAAATCCCCCACGCTGCCACTGCGTACTGATTTTACGCCTTTATTGCGTAACCGAAACATCTTACCCGTTTGGGTTTCTGGGGTGACTTTAAGTTTTACCTTGCCCTCAAGGGTGGGAACATTGATCTCTCCCCCCAACGCAGCCCGGGTGAAACTAAGTGGCACTTCACAATACAGATTGTTACCATCACGAGTGAATATCTTGTGCTCTCGTACATGGACCTGCACATATAAATCACCTGCAGGTGCACCATTTTCACCGGCTTCCCCTTCATTTGATAAACGTATGCGATCACCGGTATCCACACCAGCTGGAACTTTTACCGACAAGGTTTTGGTTTTTTCCACACGACCCTGGCCGTGACAAGAAGAGCAAGGATCGGTAATAATTTTACCTTTACCCGAACAGGTTGGGCAAGTTTGTTGTACAGCAAAAAAACCTTGACGCATCTGCACCTGGCCTTGACCATGACAAGTCGTACAGGTTTTTGCGCTGCTACCTTTTTTTGCCCCTGAGCCGTCACAGGTATCACACTGGGCGAGCGTTGGCACACGAATTTCGACACTTTTACCACGAACCGCTTCTTCCAAGCTCAGTTCCAGATTGTAGCGCAGATCCGAACCTTGACGTGCTCGTGATTGACGCGCACCGCCTCGGCCACCGCCAAAAATATCGCCAAAAACATCACCAAAAATGTCGCCGAAATCACCGCTACCTTGGCCGCCCTGCCCGCGATTAGGATCCACACCTGCATGACCATATTGATCATATGCCGCTCGCTTTTGTGAATCCGTCAGAATTTCATGAGCTTCTTGCACTTCTTTGAACTTTTCTTCCATTCCTTTATCGCCCTGAGTACGATCCGGGTGGAATTTCATCGCAAGGCGTTTATAGGCCTTTTTTATATCGCGCTCGGCAGCCTCTTTGTCAACTCCCAGCACTTCATAATAATCTCGCTTCGACATATAGCTTGTTTATCCTGATATTTTTGCACCAACCAAAAGGTAAGTTGCCTATTCTTTTCATGTGTGTTTGTTAATTATTCGCCTAAATGATGACAGTCAGTTTGTGTCTGCACATCTCAATCCAAACGGCGTTGAAACAAACACGGGCGCAATGGAAACCAGTCCATGCGCCCGAGCATGCCCTTGCTGTACAAGGGCTAATGTAGTCGACAAAAAATTATTTTTTGTCGTCTTTTACTTCTTCGAACTCGGCGTCAACAACATCGTCGTCCTGTTGTGCAGAACCCGCTTCCGGCTGCTCGCCGCTAGCTTCTGAAGCCGCTTTAGCTTGGGCGACTTCCATCAGCTTGGCAGAAGCTTGGATCAACTCTTGAGTTTTGGCTTCGATTGCGTCTTTTTCGTTAGCTTTCACCGCATCTTCAAGTGCAGATACCGCCGTTTCAATTTCTGCTTTATCTTCTTCAGATAAGGCTTCACCGGCTTCTTCAACCTGTTTGCGCGTACCATGGATCAAGCCATCTGCCTGGTTACGAACCTGAACCATCTCTTCGAATTTTTTATCTTCTTCTTTATTGGCTTCAGCATCCTGAACCATTTTTTCCACTTCCTCTTCACTTAATCCAGAAGAAGCTTTAATGGTGATTTTTTGCTCTTTTCCAGTATCTTTATCTTTAGCAGATACATGCAAAATGCCATCTGCATCGATATCAAATGTAACTTCGATTTGCGGGGCGCCGCGCTGTCCAGGGCGGATGCCTTCAAGGTTAAATTGCCCCAGGGATTTATTACCTGCAGCTTGTTTACGCTCACCTTGTAATACGTGCACAGTAACCGCTGACTGGTTGTCTTCCGCTGTTGAGAAGGTTTGTGACTTCTTGGTGGGAACAGTGGTGTTCTTTTCTATTAGCGCGGTCATCACGCCGCCCATCGTTTCGATACCCAATGACAATGGCGTAACGTCAAGAAGCAATACGTCTTTCACTTCACCAGACAATACTCCACCCTGGATAGCTGCACCTACTGCGACTGCTTCATCGGGGTTAACATCTTTACGTGGCTCTTTACCGAAAAATTCAGTCACGTACTTTTGCACTAATGGCATACGGGTTTGGCCACCTACCATGATGATATCGTTGATATCACTAACGGATAAATTTGCATCCTCCAGGGCTTGTTTTAGCGGCCCCAAGGTTGCTTTAACCATACTTTCAACCAAAGACTCAAGCTTGGCACGAGTCAGTTTTATGGTTAAATGTTTAGGGCCAGAAGCATCAGCCGTGATATAAGGTAAGTTCACTTCTGTCTGCTGGGCAGAAGAAAGTTCAATTTTAGCTTTCTCTCCCGCTTCTTTTAAACGTTGCATGGCCAGGGGATCTTTACGTAAATCCATGCCTGATTCTTTTTTGAACTGTTCAACCAAATAGTTGATAACCTGGTTATCAAAATCTTCACCGCCCAAGTGTGTATCACCATTGGTGGCTAGTACTTCGAACGTGTGTTCGCCATCGGCTTCATCAATTTCGATGATAGAGATATCAAACGTACCCCCACCCAAGTCGTATACTGCAACGACGCTGTCACCTTTTTTCTTATCCATACCGTAAGCAAGTGCAGCGGCGGTGGGTTCGTTGATAATACGTTTAACGTCTAAACCCGCAATACGGCCCGCGTCTTTCGTTGCCTGACGCTGAGAATCGTTAAAGTAAGCTGGTACGGTAATGACCGCAGCAGTCACTTCTTCGCCCAAATAATCTTCGGCGGTTTTTTTCATTTTCTTTAATACTTCAGCAGAGATTTGTGGCGGTGCCATTTTCTCGCCTTTCGCTTCTACCCAAGCGTCGCCGTTATCGGCTTTGATGATGGTAAAGGGCATGATATCGATATCACGTTGCACTTCTTTATCTTCGAAGCGACGACCAATCAAACGCTTGATCGCGAACAAGGTGTTTTTCGGGTTAGTCACAGCCTGACGTTTAGCGGGTTGCCCAACTAAAGTTTCGCCGTCTTGGCTATACGCAATGATCGAGGGTGTTGTGCGATCCCCTTCTGCATTTTCAATTACTTTTGCTTTGCCGCCGTCTAAAACCGCAACACACGAGTTAGTGGTACCTAAGTCGATTCCAATGATTCTACCCATTAGTTTTTCTCCAAAAAATGTTCTATTAATGCCTGTACACTTTGTGGGGTTATTCTAAAATTTTTCAATGTCTTAACCGAAAAATTTTGCCACAAAAATGAAATATTTATTAAATAATCTTTGTCTACCCGCACTTAAGCTTGAGTATTTACGCCACTTTCAGCTGCCCGTGACACCATCACCATGGCTGGACGCAATAACCGCCCGTTTAGTACATAACCTTTTTGCATCACTGCCATCACCGTATTTGGGGCCAGTTCAGCATTTTCCTGCATGGACATTGCCTGATGCAGTTCAGGATTAAAAGTTTGGCCCTGGGGGTCAATCACCTCAATGCCGAATTTTCCAATTCCACTGATAAATGATTTAAGGGTTAACTCAACACCGTCTACCACAGGTTTTATGGCTTCGTTGGCTCGATCGGCAACTTGCAGGGCACGCTCCAGATTGTCAGCCACAGGTAATAATTCAGCGGCGAATTTTTCCAGGGCAAATTTGCGTGCTTTATCGATGTCGAGCTGGGCACGCTTACGCACATTGTCGGCATCCGCGATAGCGCGTATCACAGAGTCTTTCTGTGCCGCAAGCATTCCCTCAGAGGCGGCAAGTGCAACTTCTAGCTCCCGAATCCGCAATTGTTCAGGTGTCAATTGCTCTTCCTCAACTTCAGCGTTTTGTGTGACGCTTGCTTCTTGGGTTGCATCAACATCCACCGTTACTGGTTGTGCGTCTTCATTTTGAGCCTGCTCTTCGTTACTCATAATTACTCCGTTTACTTGGGGTCTCGTTAAACCTATTTTTCAATTGCAGCTATTTATGGGGTTAGTTTGACAAGCTTCAAGGGGAAATTTTGCATGTTTTCAAATTTGTCTGTGAAAATACCTCTCCCAAAAATGCTAAAACAGCGCTTTTACCTGCCAGGTGTTCGAGGTAGAGTGCTGATATATAGCCTTATTTTGGTAAGATATGTTTAGTGTTTGGAGTTTGATAGCGATAATTCTCGGCTATCTATTGATCTTGTTTGGTTTGGCATTTTGGGGAGATAAACGCTTTAGTGGCGGGCAACAGCATCCGTATATTTACAGTTTGGCCCTGGGTGTGCATTGTACATCATGGGCATTTTTTGGCACCACTACCCAAGCTGCGCAGTACGGCTGGGCATTTATTCCCACTTACTTGGGCATAATAGCGGTCTTTCTGTTTGCCCATCCCGTGCTCAAGCGCATTGCCAATCTGTGTCATCAATATAATGTCAGTTCCCTAGCAGACTTTATCAGCCTGCGTTATGACAAGTCACATTTATTGGCGGCCCTCGTTACCTTGTTATGTCTTATTGGTGTGGTCCCCTACATCGCCTTGCAACTTGATGCTGTCACGCGGGGGATCAGTGTGGTAACCGGCCTGGATAATTTATGGCCCGACAGCGTGGGCTTTTATGTGGCGGTATTGATGGCCCTGTTCGCTATTTTGTTCGGCACCCGCTCCTTGAGTCTTACGGACAAACATCCCGGCTTAATGTTAACCGTCGCTTTTGAGTCAATAGTAAAATTGGCGGCACTGGTGATTGTTGGTTTATTTGTGTGTTACGGCCTGTTCGACGGCGTATTTGACTTATTGGGTAAAGCGCAACTCAATCCCCGCAGTAAAGCCATAGTAGATGCCGATTCGGCCATTTGGGTGTATGCCAGCCAGATGTTACTCGGGGTATGTTCGATGTTCTGCCTACCCAGGCAGTTTCACATCAATTTTATCGAGAATAATGGCGATCAGGAACTTAACACTGCCCGTTGGCTCTTTCCCATGTATCTGATGGGCATGACCTTGTTTGTATTACCCATAGCCTTGGCCGGACACATGATCTTTGACCCAGGCACAGTGAGCACAGACAGCTATGCCTTGGCGCTGCCGGTGTTTGCCGGTAACCCCTGGATCACCCTTATCTCCTTTATTGGCGGGCTGGCGGCGGCCACCAGCATGATCATTGTTGCCACCCTTGCTATGGGGATAATGATATCCAACAACCTGGTGACCCCCCTGTGGTTCACGTTTCAGTTAAGAACCAATCAACGGCATAATTTAAAACCCAATATTATCCTGTTGATCCGCCGCTTGACGGTGCTAGTGGTCCTGGGAGTGGCTTACCTTTATCACTTGGATATCAGCAAATCCACGTCTTTGGTAAAAAGTGGCATCATTGCCATCGCGTTATTATCCCAGACCATGCCTATTCTAATACTCGGCTTGTATTGGAAACGTGGCAACAAACTGGCGGCGCATATAGCCTTGATTTGTGGTGCATTTTGTTGGGGCTACTGGCTGTTATGGCCCAGTATTACGGCCAGTTACTATTTCAATCCCCCTCCTAGCGATTTGGCCTTGGCCCAGGGTTTTTTGTACAGTTTATTGGTCAACATAGGGGCGTTTGTACTGGTGTCCTGGCTAACTTCCTCAACTATGCAAAGGAATGGTTTTAGTCCACTGGATCACAGTTTACCTGTGCTCAATCATGCGGTGAAAATTTCTAACCTGCTGGCAGTCACCGAAAAGGTCTGGGGGGCGGAGCGTCATCAACGTTTATTGAAAAATTTATCCGCCGCCCAGCTTTCCGGTTATGCCAGCCCCAAGTTGCTCAATAGTGTCGAGGGTGAGCTTGCCAGTCAGGTTGGCAGTGCCAGCGCCCGTATTTTACTCTCTGCCATAAGTGAGAAAAAAAATGTGGCCTTGGCGGATTTGGTGGAGCTGGTTGAGGAAGCCAGCCAAACATTCCAATTTAATCACGAAGTGTTGCAATCCTCGGTTGAGCACATTCAACAAGGTATCAGCGTACTTGACCGGGATCTTAGATTACTTGCCTGGAATCAACGTTATGTAGAATTATTTAAATACCCTAACAATTTTATCAAAGTCGGTTTATCCATACAGGAATTACTCAGGTTTAATGCCCAGCGCGGCTTGTTTGGGGACAGTAAAGATATCGAGACGGAAATTGAAAAACGGGTGGAATACATGCAAACCGGTAGCCGTTATAAATATGTTCGCCATCAGGAAAATGGCCAAGTCATTGAGTTAAATGGCAGTGCGTTACCCGGCGGCGGGTTTGTCACAACCTACAGTGACATCACTGAATACATAGCTATTCAACAACAGTTGCGCCAGGCGAAAACCCATCTGGAATCCCGAGTTGCAGAGCGCACCTTACAGTTACAAAACGCTAATAAAGCGCTGGATGCGGCCAGACGCGACGCTGAAAATGCCAATGACAGCAAAACCAAGTTTTTAGCCGCCGCTGGACATGATTTGATGCAACCCTTTAACGCCGCCTCTTTATTTGCTTCCATGTTAAAACAAAAAGCTCCTAATCAGGAAATGGCCGACATGAGCCATAAACTCGTGCAATCTTTAGGTAACGCTGAAGAATTACTTAGCATGTTGTTGGATATGACCAGACTGGAATCGGGCATACTGCAGACCCATATTCAAACTTTCTCCTTGCACGGATTGCTGTTGCCTATGATCGATGAATTTAGCGCCTTGGCACAACAAAAAGGGTTACGCCTAACCTACGTAACTACCGACTTAGTTGTGGTGTCTGACCCTAAGCTATTGAGACGTATTATTCAGAATCTGATATCTAATGCCGTGCGCTACACCCAAAATGGGCGCATTCTGATTGGTGTTAAACGCTCATCTGGCCAGGCTCGTATCTGCGTAATTGATACCGGCTGTGGCATAGCCAAGGACAAGCAGCAAGAAATATTCCTGGAGTTTCATCAACTCGAAAGCAATAACAGTTCACAGGGCTTGGGTTTGGGTTTAACCATAGTGGAACGGATCAGTACCCTACTTGCTCACCCGGTGACACTGCTGTCAACGCCTGGCAAGGGCACCTGTTTTGACGTGACTGTGCCTGTGGGTAAATCGCAAAACATAAACATAAAATCTCAAACCGCGGTACAAAGTGACAGCAGTTCATTATTGCGCGAAAAATGGGTTTTGATTGTGGATAATGATGCACAAATTTTATCCGCCATGCATACTCTTCTCACGAGTTGGGGTGCCATTGTGCTGGTAGCTAAGGATCTGCAAAGTGCTATGGCACAATGTACCCAGCCCCCGGATTTGATGGTACTGGATTATCAACTCGATCATGGTTTAACAGGGCTGGAAGTGTCTCGGGCTATTCGAGGTAAATTCTGTGAGCCGATTGTCGGTGTTTTAAATTCGGCTAATCAAAGTGATGAGGTGCGGGCCCTGGCAATCGCCGGCCAACTGCATTATTTACCTAAGCCACTAAAACCTGCAGCCCTGAAACGTTTGCTCAAACAACTAAAGCTTTGAATCACGCCCTGACCCGGTGAAAAACCGTTAACATAGAGTCAATACAAAGCGTATTGGGGGATTATTAGACTAATGAATGTCTAGTTGGCATTGCTTTTGAGGCGTGTATTGTGCTCAGATCCCACTTATAAAACACCTGTAATTTGAAAGGACTCCCTTTGAGCGATCCCGTTATCTCTTTAGTCGCCGTTGGCTTAATATCCATTGCCTGCCAATATCTGGCCTATAAAATAAAAATACCGGCAATTTTGCCCCTGCTGGTAGTAGGGATCCTGGTTGGGCCCGTTACTGGTATCATCGATGCTGACGCGCTATTTGGTGACCTTTTATTTCCCATAGTGTCATTGTCAGTGGCCATTATTCTATTTGAAGGGGCCCTGACTTTACGTTTCGAGGATTTGGGTGGCCATGGCTCTATGGTGCGCAACCTGTGCACGCTTGGTACGTTGATCACCTGGATGGTTGCGGCTCCCATCGCCCATTTTGCCCTGGACATGTCTTGGCAAATGGCCTTTTTATTTGGTGCGATAATCACGGTTACCGGCCCGACAGTGATTGTGCCTATGTTACGCACTGTGCGTCCCAGCTCAAAGATATCCAACATATTACGTTGGGAGGGGATCATCATCGATCCCATAGGGGCACTAATGGCGGTGTTGGTATTTGAATATATTATTTCTACCCAAGATGCCCTTAGCCATACACTCTATGCTTTTGGTTTGACTCTGGGCGTTGGCCTGGGTATAGGTGCGGCGGTTGGCTATTTACTGGGCCTGATATTGCGCAATAGCTGGGTGCCCCATTATCTTGAAAACACTGCAGTACTGACCTTGATGTTAGGGGCTTTTGCCGGTTCAAACCTCATCGCCCATGAGTCAGGTTTGTTAACAGTGACGGTCATTGGCATGTTTCTGGCCAACATGAAAAACGTCGATGTCGACGACATATTAGAATTTAAAGAAACCCTGAGCGTACTGCTGATATCAGGTCTGTTTATACTGTTAGCGTCGCGTATTCAGTTGGAGTCCATTGTCAGTATTGGTTGGGGGGCAGCAGTTGTTTTACTGGTTATCATGTTTATTGCCAGGCCCTTGGCGGTGTTTGCCTCATCCTGGAAAACCGAACTTAACTGGCGAGAATTGGCCCTGCTGAGTTGGATAGCCCCCAGAGGCATAGTGGCGGCCGCCGTATCGGCGCTATTTTCTCTCAAATTAGAAGCCCTAGGTTATGCCCAGGCAGAACTGCTGGTCCCCATGGTCTTTTTGGTGATCATTACGACCGTAGTGGTGCAAAGCCTGACGTCGATAAGGGTTGCTGAATATTTAAAGGTTCGCGCCCCGGAGCCCAATGGCTTTTTGATTTTCGGTGGTGGATTGTTTTGTCGCATGTTTGCCAAAGAATTACTTGCCCAGGATATTCCTGTGAGACTAGCCGATACCAACTGGGATGCTATACGCTCAGCACGTATGGACAATATTCCCACTTATTTTGGCAACCCTATGTCCGAGCATGCAGCTCGTACCCTGGATTTATCGGTATTTGGCAAGGTATTAGTGATGTCACCCTATCGCCAGTTAAATCCTATGGTGACCTACCATTTCGAGCACGAAATGGGCAAAGGCACGGTGTTGGGCTTGAGTAACAACGAACAACAACAACGACCCAGCCATCAAGTGTCCGAGTCTTACGCCAAGAAGTTGGGATTATTTGCCGAGGATGTCAACTATGGGAAATTGGCAGGTCTGGCATCAAAAGGTGCCTCCATCAAAACCACACGCCTTTCTGACACGTTCAGTTATGAGGATTATAAGAACCAATACGCCGACCGCTTATTACGTTTGTGTGCTATCGACCCCCAAGGCCAGGTGTTAATGTTTACCACTTCAAACAACATCAAACCTAAAGCAGATTGGCGAATAATCAGCTTAATTTCACCTGAAGTAGCCACACCCAAACCTGATGAGATTGTAAAAGTGGAATCTAAATTACCCACCTAACGTTGGGTGTATAGAGGGTGATATTGTTTTGTTTAAGCAGTCCAATGGCACTTACTTCAGGGTAAGATTATTATAAATAGAACTGAAGCAGCATTGTTTTGTCAGATCGAGAAACACTATCTAGAATTTCTCCTATGGAAATAATTAAATAACACACTTTTAGAGTTAGAAGCCCTGCATCGAGCGATACAAAAGGCATCAACTGAATAGTGTGCAATTATTGCACGGTAATCCCCTCAATTTAGGAACCGAAATTACGAGTATAGGCGGTATGCTCCAAATCACTCCGCCCCCTATTTACCTGACCGTGCGGCATGAAGTGCCAGTCCCAAGCCCACTTGTTAGGCTGATAGGACTCTTGTATGTTTAGCGCGCATCGTAGAAATGCTCCACAAACGGTTTACGAAAACTCTGATGGCATGCCAGACAACTGTTTTGTAGTTTCGCAAAAGACGAGATCACAGATTGTCCTTCGTTACGCACGCCCGCCTGCTCCAATGCTCGCGCCGCCTGGTGCGTTTTTTCGTCATAGCTCTTAAATTTGCCCACATCTGAACCGATAAAACTCAATATGCGCATTTTCTCAGCCAGTGGTGCCTGAGGGTGATCGGCAATCAAGGGGGCCGTTCTTGCCACCATTTCCCAGTCTTCGCGGGAAATTCCATCGGTAATAACCTGCATGTTCTTACCCATGTCTTGCATGATCTTTCGTAACGCTAGCGGCTTGGTCTTATCGCTGTCATCGGCCCAGGCCTGAGAGCTGACGCACGCCAGGATCGTGCTAATGACTGTGGCTGTAAAGTAAGCTTTGAACTGATGTCGGTGTTGCATGGATAATCTCCAAGAAATAGTTGGTTAATATTTTGAGGGTGCATTCAACGCGTGTAGCGCTCCCTGCGCCTCACTAGAACTCAATACTCAGGGCGATGGACCCGTAAGCTTGATTCGTGCTCTGTTGCTCGAATTCGCGCGTGCGGTAAACACGCATCAAGGCTAATCTGATGCCATTCCCCGCCAAGGTACCTTGCGTACTGACACCCACCGCAGCTTGGGCAAGCCAAGGCCGACGCGAAACACTGTGGCTGGAGCGAAAGAGGTTTCCGTCAAGGGAAAAGTCGTAGGCGACCGCCTTCGCTTCCAATATTCCGAAGAAGTGCACGCCGGGGCGTGGCCGACTGATGGCCGGGACGGAATCTCTGAATTTTCCATGAACGGAAACGGCTGATGGCGGACGGTTCTCGGCACCCGGCCTGAGGGGATAGCTCCCAAAATCATTCGGCAGATTCCATCCGACGCGACCCTCGATGCCTAACGTGGCTGATGTCTCGATGTTGCCAAGCCGGAGCCCCAGAGAAGGTATCGCGTCGGCGGAAAAACCTGGGATGACTGCCCCGGGTCCACGGAACGCCCTGAACTTGCGATCCAGAGCCAGTTGAAAGCCTAGCTCATTCTTCAATTGGTTCGGCCAGCCCTGAAACCTGTCAAAACCTCGCGCTTTGTGCACCAGGTTCTGGGTTTGTTCCGCCAGTGACCAGGAACCGATCACCCCGAGCGTGATCTCACGCGTATCGAGCATTTCACGATTCGAACCGAGTTCGTGTTTCCTTCGGTTCCATGCCAACCCCATGTAAAGCAATCCTGCATATGGCCGGTCGTCGGGGATCAGATCCGTCCGGGCGTAGTCCTCGGGCGTATACATAGACTGCCCGAATCTGACTACCACGTTTTGCGTATCTGTGGAATTAGCTGCACCGGCCCAGAATCCGGGATTCATGAATTGAATGAGTTCCGCATGCAGCCGAATCGGCACCGGCAAGCATTCGGGTCGCAGCCTACCGGGGATGTCGTGCGAAACCAGCGTGAAGGCCACGCCATTCGTATAGTTTTGGTCAGTGCCGGTAAACAGATCGTTTTCCAGTCTTAGCGTGCCACCACGGAATCGGAGTGCTTCTTGCGTTGCGCAACCACCGACGCCGTCAGCGCCCCCATTGGCGGCTAGCACCAGAGTCGGTAAGAGCATGATGACACTCAACGCCATGGCAATGTGACCCACACCGTACTTAACAAGCATGTATACGAAGACCGGACAGAGGGTGTATCTACTCACTTTTGCTAGCCCCAAAAACAGGCGATTTCATACGCGGCATTAGGTTCAAGGCCATAACTGCGATTGTCACCCCTACCAATGTTCGCAAGCTCATGGCGATCACCGACCGCATTTCATAAATACCACCGTCATACACATGTGCACCAAAAGCGGCAAACGCGAGTGCTGTCGCTACTGCAATAGCGACTGCCAGCCACGCAGCCCAACTCTGTTGTATCCATAGCCCGACACCAGAGATGGTATAAGCAAAACCCGCTAAAAAGTTAAACCAGAGCACGAATGGCACATAGTTCCCGACAGCAACACGTGCAGACTCGTTGCCGAACAGGCTTGTTCCGCCTTCCTTGACGGTCAGTAGACCGAAACCAACGGCGACCAGAGAAATACCCCTTATCCAGATGCCGCGCTGCTTGAATGTTGTCATAGCTATTGCTCTGTACTCAATTCAAAAATTTTCAGATACTCTGGTAGCAGCAAAGCACTCATTCGAACCCCCGCCCTTCACCCGCTTCCTCGTAGGTTACACCGTCGCGGATGTGGTAGATGCGTTTGAAAGTGGGGATGATTTTTTCGTCGTGCGTGACGACGATGATGGCAGTCTCGAACTTGTGCGCCATGTGATTGAGGATGCGGATGACGGCCATGGCACGTTCGCTGTCGAGCGGTGCTGTCGGTTCGTCGGCCAAGATAACAGGTGGCCGATTGACTAGCCCGCGCGCGATCGCTACCCGCTGTTGTTCGCCACCGGAAAGCTGTGATGGCATGGCGCTAGCGCGGTGCTGCACGTCCAACGCTGTGAGTAGTTCCAGCGCCTTTAACCGCGCTTCACCATTGGGTATACCGGCCAGCATCGGCAACAGCGCTACATTGTCAGTGACATCGAGGAACGGGATCAGATACGGCGCCTGGAACACGAAGCCAATCTTATCCCGGCGCAAGGCACGCAGGTCGCGCACTTTCCAGCCATCATCATAAATCACCTCATCGCCCAGGATCATACGCCCGGCGGTGGGTTCGATCACCGCGCCAAGGCATTTGAGCAAAGTGCTCTTGCCGGAACCGGAAGGCCCTATAAGCCCCACCACCTCTCCCGGTGCTACCTCCATGTTGACATCTTTTAGCGCATAGACGGTAGTATCACCCTTCCCATAACGCTTGCTCAAGCCCTCGATACGGATGCCTTTTTCGCTCATCTTGTCACCCAATCGCTTCGGCCGGATCGACCTTGAGTGCAGCACGAATAGCAATGATGCTTGATAATATGCAGATCAAAACTACCACCATGAATCCGATCACCGAATCGAGCGGCTCAAGCAACACATATTTGGGAAAAATCGGCGCCATAAATAAAGTAGCGGATATTTTTCCAACCACAAAGCCGATGACTCCGAGCGCAAGCGCCTGTTGCAGGATCATTGCGGCAATAGTTCGGTTTCGGGTTCCTATTAACTTGAGCACCGCGATCTCACGGATTTTACCGAGCGTCAGGGTGTAAATAATGAAGGCTACGATGGCCGCGCTGACAATCGAGAGGATCACCAGAAACATACCGATCTGTTTTGCGGAGGTGGCGATCAGCTTACCCACGAGGATTTCCTCCATCTCGCTTCGGGTGTAAACCGTCAGACGCTTCCAGCGGCGAATTGATTCAGCCACATCATTAACGCTGTAACCCGCTTTAATCTGCACAAGAACTGCGTTGACGAACGCGTTGGTGCTTTGTGAAGCGATGACTGCATCAAGCAAGCCCGGATTACCTGGGCTGTTGAACGCCGGGTTTGCCGCGCTGCGCCTTCGCTGCTGCAAAATAGCGTCATTGTCCTTCAGAAACTGCGCTTCCTGCGCATCCTTAAGCGGGATGAACACCATCGGATCGCCGCCGGAAGAAACCATACGTCGGGTCAGACCCACCACCGTGTAGTGGTTTCGACGGATCTGTAGAAGATCGCCAAGCCTGAAGCCGCTTGCGATGTCGGCTACCGCCTCGTAATGGCCACGGGTGATCTGACGCCCGGCAACCAGATGCGGCGGCCAGCCAGGTGCGCCGTGTTCGCTAGCCATTATACCGGTGATCATCGCCCGCACGTCGCGCTGACCTTTGCGCACCTGCATGGTGAGGTAGGTAACATTAGCTGCTCGCGCCACACCCGGCATGCCGCGGATGCCGCGCCACGTATCTTCGTAGATACTGGATGATTCTGCATACGGGCCCAAGGTGTCCTTTTGCACCACCCAGAGATCCGCACTGCTATTATCCAGCAGTACTTTGGCGTCATCAATCATGCCACGGTAGATGCCTGCCATCGACAGGGTCACACCGATCAGCAGCCCGAGGCCCACACCGGTAAAAACGAATTTCCCCCAGGCGTGCATGATGTCACGTCCAGCTAGACTGATCACTGTGGCGCTCCTGGAATATTTTCAACCACATGAATACGGCTGCGCGAGGTCAGCGCCTTTTCGCTGTAGATCACGACTTCGTCACCGGCATTGAGCCCTTCATGCACCTGCACGAAACCATTCAGATCGTAAGCACCGAGTTTGACCGAAGTGAATCGCAGATCTCCATCGACGATTTGCCAGACCCCGACCTTGTCGCCATCGCGCCGAATGGCAGCATTAGAAATGGCAGGTGCAGCTGGAAGTGCCGGGAGATCAACCGTGACCTCGGCCAGCTCGCCCACCGGCGGCAGAGGCTGAGGTATGCCATCGAAGACCACCTTGGCCAACATTTCTTCGGTCACCGCATCAGCCTTGGGTTCAACACGCAGTACTCGGCCTTTCGAGGTTTGGCCGCTACGCGAACGCAAAACGATGCGCGCCGGCAATCCTCCAGCCAGGCCCGATGCGCTGACTTGGTCAAAGCGCACGTTGATCCACAGACTCTTAGGATCGATAATTTCAACCACAGACTGGCCGGCCACGATGGTCGTGCCAGGATCTGCATAGCGCACCGCAACCACGCCATCCGCCGGTGCAATCAGGCGCAAGCTGCTGCGCTGTGCCACCACTCCTTCACGGTCGGCATGGGTGCGGGCGAGCTCCTCCTGGGCGGCCGAAAACGCAGCTTCAGCAATGTGTAATTCCTGGCGCTTAGTGGTGGTAATTTCCTCGCTGGTCAAACGTGCAGCAAACAATTGCTCATAGCGCCGTGCTTGGGTCTTTGCATAGGTTTGCCGAGCCCCGGCCTCGCGCAGTGTCGCTTCTGCACGTTTGAATGCAGCTTCCTGTGAGCGCACCCGATCATCGAGATCGACCGGATCCATCTCACCGAGTACCTGTCCGACTTTAACCTGGTCGCCCACTTGCACATCCAGACGTTTGACGCGCCCGGCAAACGTCGGCCCGATATTATAGGTGTAACGCGCCTCCACTGTGCCGATGCCGAATAACGCCGGCGTGACAGCGCGAGATTCCAAGGTCGCGACCTTTACCTCAACCGGTGCAAGTGGCCCGGAACGCAGACCAACATAGATGAAAAGTACTAGCAATGGGATGATAACGCCCAGCAGCGCTAGAGTACGACCTTGCACGGGTAATTTTTTCATTGAACTCTCCCGATACCGCGTTTATAAATGGCGAACACCTTGGGTGCATCGTGGCGTATACGTTCCACATCTCCAAGCAATAGCGACTGCATCACTAATCCCTGGATCGTGCCAATGAACAGCGTGGCCGCTGCCTCATTGTCCAGAGAGGGAGACAGCTCACCCCTCGCCTTGCCCTGTTCGATGAGGCTATGCAGCCGCTCCCCGTAACGCTGGATCAAAGTTTGCACCATGCGCTTGGCTGGTGTTAGTTCCGAACGTTGAAGCTCGCCAAACATAATCCTCGGCACGCCAGGATGTTCGGCCACGAATTCGATATGACTCATGAACATCGCCTCCATGGCTTCCAAGGGCGACTCAATCCCTTGCGCAGAACGATCGATTCGAGCCAGGAGACGTTCCGCAACCCACTGTACGACAGCCCTCCAAATATCGTCTTTGTTAGGAAAGTGCCGAAACAATGAGCCTTGGGTGACGTGCATGTGTTTGGCAATAGCAGCAGTAGTGATCTTGCTTGGGTTTTGCGTACCGGCAAGCGTCACTACGGATTCGACAGTTACGGCACGACGTTCATCAGCCGGAAGATGCTTTGGATGAGTATGCATGTTCGCCCCCTCAGATAAGATAGTAACTAATTACTATCTTATCATTAAGAAAGATGAATATTCAACTCAACACTACAAATAGAGATCATCTACTGATCATTATTGTCTCAGCCGGTCGTAACATCTTTGATCTGACTCAATATATGGAGCGCTATTTGCCGCACAGATTTGCTGGTTTATTATTGATTGTCCTGAGCAAACACCAGAAAAAGAACCGGTTGACGCTAGCGAGTACGCCAGACCCTAATAGATATAAGGAGATGAATGTGAGGTCGTATTTTTTGACAGCAAAAGTGGTGAACGCTCTATGTAAGGTTGCACTGAACACTGTCAGAAACAATACAACCCGAAAAGCGAGAATGAAGTAGAAACTAAAACAGGCCGTAGTCGCCGATGATTTCAGAGCTGTACTATGATTGGGGAAAATTCAAATGCCCTTACCCTGGCACTTAATTTGGCCTCTATATTCATTCGAGTAGCAGTGTGCCCTCAGTCCATGGGGATACACAGGTGTGATGCAGACCGATCTGACAAAGATTGAAAATAATGTGTTTTGGACGCCATAGGACTATTCGCTTACGTTAGCACCCATGATTTGTTTGAATAAAACCCCGGCCTGAGTGCGGTTATTAAAACTTAGTTTATGCAAAACTGCCGACACATGTTGTTTAATAGTAGATTCGCTGACATCCAATTGGTAAGCAATTTGTTTATTCAGTAGTCCTTCTGCCATAAGGTGTAAGACTCGGAATTGATGGGGGGTAAGTTGTTCGAGTTTGCTGGCAAATGCCTGATCCTGGTTACCATCTAGTTGGCTGATCTGGTTTAACATATCACCAGGTAACCATTGATCACCGTCCAAAATTTGCCTGACCGCATCGGCAATAATGGGCAAAGGTGTGGATTTAGGAATGTAGCCACTGGAACCAAAATCCATGGCTTTACGCACCATCAGCGGATTTTCATCGGCGGAAACTATGACCACCAAGATGTCCGGATATTTATTCCTTAAGGTCGTTAACCCGGTGAGACCTTCATTACCTGGCATTTTCAGATCGAGAAAGACCAAATCTACGTCCGGGTTATGCTCGAGTAGGGCAAGGGTTTCACCAAAAGAAGCAGCTTCAAGAATATTATTGCCCAATATGCCTTCAACGGCTTGTTTCATGGCGCTGCGAAATAACGGATGGTCATCTGCAACTATAGATTTTGCGTGCATTAGCGGCGCTCAGTTAAGCCCAAGTTTAAACTAAAAATGTCTGCTACCTATATGATATTTAATTAGATTACAAGTTGGCACTATCAGTGAGTAAGCCTTTAGTGTCAAGTTTGATTCAACCGAATAACAACTTATAATTAACAAAAAAGGCAGTCGAAACTGCCTTTTTCTTTTAGATTTTATTCAATCTCGATAGTGTGCCGTCTGGGCCTAAAAACGATAACCCACGGTCAGACTGACAGTACGTGGGTCTCCATAATAACCGATCAAAGTAAGGTCTCCGCCTAGCCCGGGTATATAACCTTCTTCCGCATTACCGCCGACAAAATTGTAACCACCTACCAGATATTCTTCATCTGTGAGATTTTTACCATGTAAGCTGGCATACCAGTCACCTTCCACACTTTGCCAATTGATACTGGCGTTAAGCATACCGTAACCCTTTTCCTGCAACAAATTACTGTCTTCAAACAGACGGTAATCATCACGGTAGTAATAATTGGTGTTGAAGACAAAATCACCCACTTCAGTATTGAATACATAATTAATCGCAAAATTTACCGTGTAATCCGGGGTGTTAGAAATA
Source organism: Paraglaciecola sp. IT1134 (assembly GCF_058068185.1). Taxonomy (NCBI): domain Bacteria; kingdom Pseudomonadati; phylum Pseudomonadota; class Gammaproteobacteria; order Alteromonadales; family Alteromonadaceae; genus Paraglaciecola; species Paraglaciecola sp. IT1134. The sequence goes on from NZ_CM176486.1 coordinate 2,874,888, forward strand.
CCCAACAAGGGCGGTACTGCGTTGTTTTCTTCAATTTTTGAGTCAAAGGTACCGACCGCTAAATCAAATGTCAGATTGTCACTGGCAACCAAGGTCAGTTCAGCTTCAATTCCCTGAGCAGACGTGGCAGCCACGTTAGCTAAAAACTGATTTAATACTGAAGCATCATCGCTTGGGATCACCCCTATATATTGGCGGTCTTTATGATCCAATGAGAAATAAGTGACGTTAGCGCGCAGCATGTCCCACCAATCACTTTTCATACCGATTTCGATAGAATCAACAATTTCTGGATCTGCCGCAGGCTCATTGACTGTAGCCCTAGGGTTAAATGTACCGGATTTAAAGCCTTGAGAGTAACTGGCAAAAACCATTAAATCCTGGTTAACCTGATACTCCAGACCGATACGTGGGGTAAAACGTGACCAGCTTTCAGTCGCGGCGGAGTCGAGAACATCGTCGCCATTTGAGTCGCTACCTAAAACTTGTGGCACTAATTCACCGTCTGGGCGCACATAGCCCGGAACCCAACCAGACTCAGGATAAGCCGCCGCAAATAACAAACCATTGTTAACATTTGCCTGTTTCTCTTCGTCGGTAAAACGTGCACCCAAGGTCAAAGAAAGCTGCTCGGTTAAATCAACTGAGCCCTGAACATAAGCGGCAATACTTTCACTGTTATTACAACCCGAGACTTCGCGAGTCAATCCAGGCAATCCCAAGCTTCGACCAAACACGCCTAAAATGGCTTCAAACTGTCCGCAGGATTCACCATCGTAATAATACACACCACCGACCGCTGTATAGCCATCGCCACTATAGTTGGCCTGTAATTCATGGGTCGTGTTTTTATCGTCATATACCGCAGGTACGTCAAAAATATCCAGGGGGGTATTGTCAAAATCGATGTTAGTGGGTGAATAACTTTCCCGTTTCGCGCCGATATATTTAAGGTTCAGATTATCACTTATGTCCCAGCTGGCGGTTAGGCTTATGCCTTCCAATTCAACTTTATTTTCAGTGGGCAAACTGGTATAGGAGTCAAACACGCTGTCGGGCACCGGGGCATCGGTTAGCAGACTAGGCAATAATCGATAGCCGCCTTTGGCATTGGAATCATCATCAGTTTTGTCCCAGTTTAAACGGAAAAACACATCGTCACTCGGCGTAAATTCAAGCGTTAACCGTGCAGCGGTTACGTCTTTGTTGTAGTTTTCCATATCCTGGTCAGGTAAGGCAGAAATCAGATATTCCCCAAAGCCATCGCGACTCAAATCGGCAAAACCAAAACCTACATACAATTTATCTTCTATGATCGGAAACTGACCGGTTACTTTCAGATCCCGCTGGGCGTAGCTGCCTACGGTACCTTGTACGTTTAGCGTTGGATCACCACTCATAGGTTTGGTTACATACTTGATAGCACCCCCTATGGTGTTTTTGCCATACAGCGTGCCTTGCGGGCCACGTAACACTTCGATACGTTCAACATCGAGCAAATCCAGTACTGCACCCTGGGGGCGAGCGACATAGACATCATCTATATAAATACCTACACCAGGCTCATAACCCCAGAGAGGATCCTGCTGACCTACGCCACGAATGAAAGCAGTCAATGTGGAATTAGTCCCGCGGCTATTTTGTAAAGTAGTATTGGGCGAAAACTGCTGGATTTCGGTGAGTACGGAAATACCTTTTTCACCGAGTTCGACAGCACCGATAGACGTCACGGCAATGGGCACGTCCTGTAAGCTTTCTACGGTTTTACGCGCAGTAACTTCGATGCGCTCTAATCCCTTTTTATCCGTTTGATTGGCTTGGGTTTCCTGGGCAAACAGGGCTGACTGGCAACACAGCACAGATGCAACCGCACCTGCGCAAAGTGATTTGGTGAATCTAGGTTTGTTCATAATGTGTCCTTGAATAGCAGTTCTAGTCTGGTTATTTATAGTTATTGTCGTAATCTGCATGCTGCGGTCTAAATAACCTTAATCCAGTTTTGCCTCCCCGTCCTTAGTACCATAGTACTATGGGCATGAAAGGCGCATTGCTACACAATCCTTACATCTTTTTTGTTTGACTGCGGTCACAGTTTAAACTTAAAGGAAAATAACATGCTCAGTTTAATTGGCTTGGTAGGTGGGTTACTGCTGTTAATAGTGTTGACTATTCGCGGAATGAACCTGTTTATTGCCGCGCCCTTGTGCGCTCTGGTAGTGGCATTAACCAGCGGCATACCGATATTTATCGGTGAAATCAATTTTGTTAACGCTTATATGCAGGGCTTCTCAGGGTTTATTGCCGCCTGGTTTTTTATGTTTTTGCTCGGTTCGCTATTTGGCAAATTTATGGAAGACACGGGTGCTGCGGACTCAGTGGCGCAGTTTATCATAACAAAACTGGGGCGCAGTCAAGCGGTAGCTGCGGTGGTTATCGCTTGCGCTATATTGACCTATGGTGGGGTCAGCCTCTTTGTGGTGGCATTTTCGGTGTATCCGATGGCCTTAAGCCTATTTAAAGATGCAAACTTGCCTCGGCGTTTTATCCCCGCAGCCCTGGCGTTTGGTTCGGTAACCTTTACCATGACCTCAGCGGGCTCCCCGGAAATCCAGAACTGGATCCCGATTAAATATCTGGGCACATCACCTTTTGCCGGATGGGAAGTCAGCCTGGTGGTCGCCATATTTATGGCCACTTTTGGTTTTTGGTGGATGCGGCGCATGATCAACAAAGCCCTGGCCAATGGCGAGACTTTTGAACATTGGGCCCAAGACCCCAAAATTGCCGAACGGGACTACCCGCACCCAATAACGGGGGTTATTCCGCTGTTGGTCGTCTTGGTATTGTCTTTTGTTCTACACGATACCCTGCAACAGCTGGCGCTCATCGTTGCATTAGGCGGAGGCGTCTTAACCTTAATGGTCATTAATTTTCGCCATTTCCATAACATGCAAGGCGCTATTACTGCAGGCACCACAGGGGCCCTGGTGGCTATTGGTAACACCGCTGCGGTGGTAGGTTTTGGCAGCATTGCAAAATCAACCCAAGCCTTTCAAACGGCGGTTGAAGTGATGACCCATATTCCGGGTAACGAGCTAATAGGTGCGGCGATTGCCATTAGCGTTATCGCAGGTTTAACCGGCTCTGCGTCCGGGGGGCAAGTGATAGCCCTGCCTTTATTGGCACCCCATTATATAGACCAAGGCGTCAACCCGGAGGAATTGCACCGAGTGGTATCTATCTCCTCAGGCGCTCTGGACTCCCTGCCCCATAATGGTTATGTGGTAACGGTTATCCGGGCTATCTGTAATGAAACCCATCAACGCGCTTATTGGGCCGTTGGGGCGTTGACTGTGGTGGTGCCGGTTTGCGGCTTGGCGCTGGCTATTGCATTATTCAATTTGTTTTAATCACAATGAGACTACACACTATGTATTATGTGAAATCACCACGTTTGATTGCCGGATTGCTGCTTAGTTGCTTTCTGGTTGCCACAGCACAGGCCAATACCGACCAGCTTGCTCTTGTTGAGAAACAACGCTTCGAGATGCAAAATTTTGTGACCTTTGGCGGCAAGACCATCAAACAGGTGCAAGTAGGCTGGGAAAGCTACGGTGAGCTTAATGCTGCTAAGGATAACGTGATCCTGATCACTCATTATTTTAGTGCCACCTCACATGCTGCGGGCAAATACGCCCAGGACGACCCACAAACAGGTTATTGGGATGCTATTATCGGCCCGAATAAAGCCATAGATACCAACCAGTATTTTGTTATCAGTGTGGATACCTTGGTTAACTTAAACGCCAACGATCCCCAAGTGATCACCACAGGCCCAGCCTCAATCGATCCCGATACCGGTAAGCAATATGGTTTAACCTTTCCTGTCGTGACTATCCGTGATTTTGTCAATGTGCAAAAGGCAGTGCTTGAAAGCTTGGGCATACACAAGTTACATGCCGTGATTGGCGCCTCTATGGGCTCGATGCAAGCTATTGATTGGGCAGCAGCTTACCCGGATTGGGTGCCAAGAATGATATCGGTGATAGGCAGCGGCCAGAGTGACGCCTGGACCACATCCTTGCTGGAACAATGGGCCATCCCTATCCGCCTGGATGTTAACTGGCAACAAGGTAATTATTATAATAGTTCGCCACCTACTGCAGGGTTAACGGCCGCATTGATGTTTATTACTCAAGATGCCCTGACACCGGCCTTTTTTATTGCCACCGGCCAGCAAGCATCGATTAACTTCCAAGCGTTAGAATCAGGCCCGTTACATGATATCCGTCAAAGCCACAGCATAGTCAAATGGCTGCATGAGCGTGCGGCCAGTCGGGTCAAACTGATGGATGCCAACCATTTACTCTATCTGGTTCGCGCCAATCAGCTGTTTGTGGCCGGGCATAAACATGACTTAACCAGCGGCCTGGAAAAACTCCGGGCAAAAACGCTGTTTTTACCTTCCAATAATGATTTATTACTCATGCCTTACCTGGCTAAAGACGCCTTTGAAATCCTAAAAAAACAAGGCAAAAATACAGAGTATGACGAACTGGACGGCGACTTAGGGCATCTCAACGGTGTGTCAAAAATCACTCAGCAAACACAAAAAATTAGCGAGTTTTTGGCTGACTACCCCCTAAATTATGAAAAAGAAGGATAACCTATGAAAACAACCAAGTTCGGTATCAACCTCATCTGTATGGCGATGTTAGGGGTGTCGTCCCTTTCGTCGGCTTTACCTAAGCTTAATCTGGATGTGGAACATGTCAGCCTATCGGGTTTATCCAGCGGTGGCTACATGGCCACCCAGTTCCAGCTGGCTCATTCGGATTGGGTCAACGCCGTGGGGATCATCGCTGCCGGGCCTTTTTATTGTGCACAAAATGATATCCGTATCGCCTTAAAACAATGTGTTAATCAGCTCACCAGCCCCATAGATCTGAACGTTTTAAACCAACAGGCGCAAACCTGGCAGCAGCAAGGGAAATTGCCCAGTTTGAGCAATCTTAAAAGCCACAAGGTTTGGTTGCTCAATGGCAGTAAAGACAGCAAGGTTATTGCAGGGGTTAATAATAAACTGGCAGAACAATACCAGCACTGGGTCGCACCTCAGAACCTCACGTATATTAATGATAAACCTTTCGCCCATCTGTTCCCTACCCTTAACACCGGCGGAAAATGCGAGGTATCTGAAACGCCATTTATTGGCAATTGTGGCTATGACGCCGCCGGAGAAATGCTGACATTTATGCTCGGTGAGTTGCAGCCCCGCAGTGAAAACCCTAGGGGAAAACTGGTTGAGATAGACCAACAAGCGTTAGGGGGAGAAGCCGCTGCGAGTCTGGCAGATAGTGGTTATCTGTATGTACCTCAATCCTGTGAAAATGGTACAACCTGTAAGGTGCATGTCAGCTTTCATGGTTGCAATCAAAATGCCGATGCAGTGGGTAAACAATATACCCAAAACACCGGTATAAACAATTGGGCTGACAGCAACCACATAGTGGTGCTCTACCCCCAAACCAAAAGCTCGATGATGTTACCGCTCAATCCCCAAGCTTGTTGGGACTGGTGGGGTTACACAGGGAAAGATTATGCCAATCAAGACGGCCCACAAATTAAAGCCGTAAACAACATCATTCACGCCCTAGCAAAATAACAGGAAATAAAATGCAACCAAGAACAGTATTGATCACCGGTGGTGCCAGCGGCATTGGCTTAGGTATGGCCAAACAGCTGGGCGCCAGTGGTCACAAAATTATTATTGCCGATATGAATATGCCGGCGGCACAACAAGCCGTGGCTGATTTAGCCGCTACCGGCATTGATGCCCGCGCCGTGCTGCTGGATGTAACAAAAGTCGAGCAAATCGCCCAATTGCCAGCCCAATTACTACCGGATAAAGTCGATGTATTGATCAACAATGCCGGTATTCAGCATGTGGCAAAATTGGAGGATTTTCCCGCTGACAAATGGCAGCTGTTGATTAATATAATGCTGGTGGGCCCTGCCCTGTTAACCCAGGCATTTTTGCCGTCTATGCGCCAGCATAACTTTGGCCGCATCATTAACGTAGGCTCAGTGCATTCCCTGGTTGCCTCACCGTATAAATCGGCTTACGTTGCAGCCAAACATGGGTTGTTAGGTTTTGCCAAAACCGTGGCACTGGAAACCGGTGACTGTGATGTGACGATCAATACCCTATGCCCGGCTTATGTGAAAACCCCACTGGTAGAAAAACAAATAGCCGCTCAAGCCAAAGAACATGGCATGAGTGAGCAAGACGTTATTAACAAGATCATGTTAGAGCCCATGCCGAAAAAATCCTTTATCGACATTGATGAACTCGCAGCCAGTGCGGCGTTTTTAATGCAAGATACCGCACGTAACATTACCGCCCAAACCTTAGTTTTGGATGGCGGGTGGACGGCAAGATAGCAATTTTCGTATCATGACAATGAGGGAATAATTAAAAAAGCCTGACATTACTGGGTAATGTCAGGCTTTTTTTTGGGCAACGTTTACTACTGAGCAACTTCTTTGCTTGCTAACGCTTGATTGACGACCTTATCACCTGCGTCTATACCAAAGCGACTATGATATTTACCTACAGGTAAGGTGGCAATTACCGATTGATTTACTTGATGGGCAACAGGCACATAGTCAATCATTGCAGTGGTGATCGCAGTACTAATAATATCTGCGATCAGATTACCGCTGTTGCCGGAAGTATTAATCACAACGACGTTGCGGTACGTCCACAACAGTTGCTTTGTAGTTGTAGAGATCAGCTCAAAATCAGCTCCAACCGTCACGTTACCGCCGGTCACATAATAGTTAGTATCCCATTGATTTATGGTAACGAATAGTACTGAGTCAGCACCAAACATAGTCTTAAACTTGGCAACATCCACGTTGCGCAGTTGCTCACCGTCGCTAACGCCTTCGTAAGCGAGCATCATCTCCACCATCGGAATAGGCATAACATAATAGCCCGCTTCAGCCAGAGGCTGAGCAATAGTGGTTGAATACAACTGTGGTGCATCTGCAGCTGTGGAGCGATTTACTGCCGGTACCACAACAATCGCGTTGGTACCTTCTTGATACATGTTTGGGTAGGCTTCACCTTTGGTTAAAAATGTTGGTGCTACGCATCCGACCGTTTGCAAGGTCAGTACCACAATCCCTAATCTAGCTAGTCGCTTCATTTACTGCTCCGTTTTTATCCATTAACTCTAACAATACTTCAACCATACGAGAAGATTCCGGGAATAAGGTTTTTTCCTGTTCCAGTAACGCTCTCGCGCCCACTAGGTTATTTGCTTCGAACTCCATTTTAGCCAATTCGGCATATATTCCTGGCGGTATTTTTTTATTTTTGTGCCCAGCATTATTAATAATGTCTAAAAGAGCATCTTTATGAGCCCTGGCTGTTTTGTCAGACGGTTCGTGTTTAAGCTCGTAGGCAGACTGGGAATAATCACCCCAGTAATAAAGCGATTTAGAGGTGGCACAACCCATTAAGGTCAAAATACCAACTGCAACAACAATATTTAAAACATTTTTAATCATGGGACTATTACCTCAAACACATTTCCGTTAGTGACATATATTTTGCGTTTAACTAAGGTTTTGTCGTTCTTAAGGACTTCAATTAAATGCGTACCCGGTTGCACTTCGAATTTTGCGACATTTTGGCCGTCTAATTTAAATGTATCGACCTGAGTTAGGTCGATTTTTTTGTCATCGATAATTAAAATACCATTTTCAAAGTCGCCCGTGAGCTGCAAATACGCTTTATCATCTAACTGTTTTACTTCGGAAAAATTTGTACTACATCCAGATAATAGGATGGCAAACAAGCATGTAATGATAAGTTTCATCTAGTTTTGCTCCTTAATTTCGCGCACAGCCAAGGTTGAAAATGCCGTTGCATCAACCGCGCCGTCAACAACATCAACCAAAGACAAGGCGTTTTGACCTTTGCCAATGAATGATTTCACTTTAATAGTGGCAACACGGTCGCTAGGCAGCTCGATCATCATGCCGGTTTGAGGATTTTCAACTCGTTTTCCCTGAGCAACCACGGAGAATTCGTCGCCAAGCTTGAGCCCTTGTTCAACACCGCCTGTCATCATAAACATACCGTTCTGCTCACCAACCAAATAAGCTTGCCAAGGGGAATCCATTAAATTTTCTACGATATTACTTACCAATTTGGAAATCGCTGCTGATATTGCACCGTCATCAAGGCTACTGTCATAGCCAGCGGTTTCACCCACGCCAAACACACGATTTGCTTCAGCGCGCGCTTCACCTGATGCTTCTTGTGAGTAAACAACTTGTCCGGTTTGGGTATTGATCAATCGAACATTAACAGTGGCAGAGGCGATTTGAATTTTGTTGCGACTAAAAACACCGACTTCGCTGTTGGTAGCGCGGCCAAATTGTGAAATTGAGCCGACGATGAGAAAGTCGGCACCTACTTTTTCAAGCGTACTCTGACGGATCTTATTTTCCGCTTCCAGTTCATCCATTTCCTGACGTTCCAGCATAATAAATTTCTGAGTATCAGTTAATCGACTGGACAATATATCCGCTGCTTGTTTACCTAATCTGTCACCTTTGTTATCTACAAAAAAGCTACTGCTGCGTTTGGTTTCATCGGAAAAACGTGAGATTGCCACGACTCGCTTTAACCCTAACTGCTCTTTCGTTACTAACGTTGGGCTAACAATCGGCGTAGAGCTCTCAACTTTGTTAACCTCTTCCCGGGTTGCACTTGTGCAGCCCCCAAGTGTCAATCCTATGGAAAACGCCATAGAAAATAATGCAATCCTTTTCATAATATCCTCAAATAGTTTTTGTTATTGTTTAGTTACGTTGCGAAATAGATAAAGAATTAGGCGGGGTGTGAAACAACGTCTGGTTCCATCAAACATCACAATCGTGCTAGCAGACTACCAAAAATCAGGAGTAAAAGAAAAGCCTTTAAATTCATACAATTAACCCGACCTCAATACCGCGCGCAATATCGCCGCCTAAATCATAGTTTTAGATGGTGGGTGGACGCGAGGTCGCTGCGCTTCCAGTTGGGGCACTCTGAAACATATATAAGAGCGTGCTGCGCACCGGGTTCGTCTCAGCTTTAGGCCTAACCAAACCCGCCATTGGATTAATAGAGATTAAACGTAAAATAACGAGAAGCCCATGACCCTAAACCTTCTTAGTTTTACCCTGCTTACCCTGTCACTGCTGTCGTTTTCGGCCATAAGTTCGACTTGTACCAAAACCAAATACCCTATAGTGCTGGTGCATGGCTTGTTCGGTTTTGATGATGTGTTAGACCTAGATTACTTCTATCGCATTCCTAATTCCCTGAATAAAGACGGTGCAAAGATGTTTATCGCCGCAGTATCGGCAGCCGATCATTCAGAAGTTCGCGAGGAGGAGTTACTCGCCCTATTAGAATATATACTCGAGTTGAGCGGGGTTAGCAAAACTGAACTTGATTGGCCATAGCCATTGTGGGCCTACAGCACCCTATGTTGCTTCGGTTACCCGTGTGGGTGGCCTTTACTAGGACACCCCGGTGGCTGATTTGCTCAGAAACAAGTACCCCCGGGGGCATCTTTGAATCCATTTTGTATGGCGTAGTCAATAGTCTGGCGGGTTCGATTGTCTTTAACCAAAGATATTCGGAAGAGCTACCGCGCAATCCTTGCGGTAATGGCACTATGTTAGAAGGCATCGACGTGGCATATTTCTCTTGGAACCGCACCTGGCCCGTCACCAACGTTTTTAACCCGGTCGAAGCCGCTCTTTCGATCATCATGCTATTATTTGGTGAGCCAAACGACGGATTAGTTTCTGCCGGTAGCAGCCACTTGGGCTATGCAATAAAAGATAATTACAAGATGAATCACCTTGATGAAGTCAATCAAATTTTGGGGATCCATCACTTGTTTGAAACCGACCCCATTACCCTGTATCGCAGACAAGTAAATCGTTTGAAAAACATGGAATTGTGAATTTTGATGTGGGAATTGAGCGTCGCCTGTTTAGTGCTAGCACCAATTCCCCATTCAGCAGATTACCCAAGTTGACTCCAAACTGCTCGATGCGACTGGGCCTATTGCCAAAGTGCTACCTGGCGCGGCGCTACAAAAAGACGACTCTCTCATCGCGGCGTTAGCGATAATAAGCCCGATTGGTTCGGTATATAGCTCAACGACAGGTTAGACGGCTTCAGCTCGGTATACGAACAGAGGGGAAATTAATGTGGCAAGCGCTCAACCAGCAATGTCAGTTGTTCGACGATTGTCCGGGACTATCGGAGTTATTCACTCGTTACCTGACACACAAAAAAGCGTTACAGGCTATAGATGGCCCTTCGCCCACAGATACAGAAACTTTTGTTTGGTGTCTGGATGATTTACTGCTTGTCCGCGGACAACACTTCACACCTACTGCGTGCGACACGCTCTTTAGTCGTGAACAGGCCTGGGGCGAAGCGGCGTTGCAACCCTTGCAAATCAATCAAGACCCAACCTTAAAAAAGCAGCAAAATAGACTATTACTCGTATCACCCCTCAATGCCTTGCCGGGTCCTTTAAAGCTCCCTTCTGCAATTACACCAACTAGCCGTCGAGTCTGGTCCACAAGCCGCTGATCGTCTTACCGAGTTAGCTCATAAACGAAAAAACTGGCAGCTCAGGGTCGATGATTGCCAACGCCAGGTAAAGAGGTTAAGCCGCGAATATACGGCCAATCAGCTAATCGCTGAAACTCAGGCGCTTAAAACTCAGCTATTTAACCACAATGAACAAAAACGTCTGGCGGTGTCTTAAGGAAATTGAGCAGGAATAGATTAATACTGATTTAACGCTAGGATGCTTAAATAATTAAGTAATGAAACACTATCTGGTAATATAAAAAGTTCGTTGCAAAACAGACTTATCTCTAAAACAATTAACGCGCCAAATAGCCCAAATCTATTTAGTTTCTCTACTCTGCGCTACGCTGACACTGTGCAAATCTTCGATAAAATAATCCAGCGCCCGTTGCTCTATTTGTCTTATCTGGGTTTGTTGTTTGGCATTTAACATGTGGTACATGCTGGCGGCACCAAAATCGCCAAAGATAATATTGGCCTCATGATCAAACAATGTATTGTGCGCATATAAATCACCATGACATACTTGATTGGCATGCAGGTGTTCAAATACCGCCTGCATTTGTACAGCTATTTTGTTAATTTGCCCAACAGACAGGCTAAAGCCTTGGGTGAAGGTATCCCGGGTGCAACTTTCAAGTGAAGGGGGTAAACCTAAATTTTGGTAGTGCTGAGGGATCAACTTCATGATCAAGGCTAAATAACCTGGCTCATTCACCTGAGCGATGGATTGCACCAGGTTTGCATGATTACCCACCTTTAAACACACTTGCAACTCATCTTTTGGATAACCGTCGCTGGTAACTTCACCTTTAAATACTTTAACCGCAATCTCCTCGGGAAATGCCGACTGTTGGGTATTCCAGCGCGCTTTTGATATCACCCCTGACGCGCCCTGTCCCAATACGTTTTGTAGCGTGTAGCTAGACGAAGGCAGATCAGGCGCGGAGTCAATGTGCAGATCAGCATTGGAAAATGGATTACCAGAAAACGCAAACCAGGCCAACTTGGGTAACGCCAGCAATTGATCGGGGCATTCGGTTAGGTTATTGGCTGAAATACGTACTAATTCCAGGTTGTGTAGCTGGTCCATATTCTGAGGAAGATGGGTTAACCGATTGCCTGCCAGGGCCAGTTTTTGCAATAGAGGTCGCTCACCTAACGTGTTGGGTAGGGTTTCAACTCTATTGTCGGTTAATATTAGCCAGCGCAATTTCACCGGCAATGCGCTCGAGGGTACCTGGCTTATTTTGTTTGACTTAAAACCTACCATCTCCAGGTTTTCACACTGCCCTAGTATCTCAGGCAGGGTGACAAACTGGTTATTCGAGGCAAAAATAATCTTCAGCTTGGTAAGCTGGGTGAGTGCGTCAGGCAAGCTACGAAGTTGATTATTGGACAAATCGAGTATTTCTAGGCTGTCCGCCAGTTGGAGTATTTCACTGGGAAATTCAGTTAAGTTTTCGGATAAGGTTAAACGGGTAATACCGCTTAACTGGCCTGATTGGAGCTGGGAGAGGGTTTGCAAAATACTAAATCCAGGGTAAGAGTAAAACAAAAACGGCGCTAGACTACTGAAAACCGAGGCAAAAAGAAAGTAAACATAAATTGATGTAACGGACTTAAGCCCCTTACTGGGTACTCTGTTTTTTCTCGTTAACCATGACCAACAGCTCAGCGGCGGCTTGTGCATCACACAAGGCCCGGTGATGGTTGTCGAGCTGTAGCCCATATTCTTTGCTTAATTTACCTAATGAATATGACGCAGAACCCGGAAAATACTTACGCATCTCCCTGACAGTACAAAGCTTAGGCAGACTAAATTCACGCTCAAGTCTGGCGTATTCAAGTTTGAAAAAGCCGTAATCAAAATTTACATTATGGGCCACAAAGATACTGCCGCGCATAAAGCTTTCTAAACTATCGACCACGTCACCAAAAAGTGGCGCCGTTTGTACCATGCCATCGCATATCCCGGTCAAGCGGGTAATAAATTTGGGAATACTGCGCTGGGGGTTAATTAGGCTGCTCCAACTATCAACGACTTGACCATCAATGACTTTTACCGCGCCGATTTCCGTTATGCGATGCCCGGCACTGCAGCCGCCTGTGGTTTCCACATCGACAACTACATAGGCCTGCTCGGGGTTGTAATACCACTGTACCTGGCACACCCCCACCTCAAAACCTGAATTTTGCAGGGCATCGATGCTCACTAACTGATTAGCTCGGAGCTGATCCCCCGGCGCTTTGATTTCCTCAAACCTAAGCTGGTCATTCTCAATAACCATCAAATCTGGATAACCGTCTTTAAGCCCCTGGTAGTTTTTGGCCATGGCGCGCAGGTGCCCTATTAAACTCGTAGCACTGACGTATTTTAGTAATACAGCGATTATTTCCAGTATTTTGGCATGCCAGTGGAAAATACCATTTGGTTGGCCGTAATGCCGGGTGGCGATATCCGTAAGGTAAAGCAGAGCCTGCTGTGGCTGTGTAAACAGGTTTAAACGCTGTTCAACCTGCTCTGCCAATTCGATATACAACCGGTTTTCGCGAATTAGCCGGGGTCGACGATCAAATTCCGAACCCGTAGCGCGCTGGGCTTTGTCAAACAATTCCGCCCAAAAGGTCAAACCGAATAATGCTCTGAACAGCCAATTTTCGGTGCGATATGCTTGTATGTCATGATCCTGATAGTACTGCTTGACGCCGTCCTCAACCCTATCTTTGTAAATTTCGTCAATATTCAACTTACGGCTGTTTTCACGCAGATGCTGGGTGCGAATACTGAGTTTGGCGTGATTAAATTTACGTTGGTAAAAGTCAAAAGCAAACAGGCTGAGTTCATCGTCCTGGGGATCATGTAGAATAACCTCCAGGGTTAGTTTTGCTGCATTTTTATCGACTTTGTAGGTTTCCCTTATCCAGCGCTCTTGGGCTTTTTGATGGGAAGACAATTTCCAGCAAGTGAGCGCCTGTGATTGATCAACAGACAACAATGCTGTACCGAGTAAATAAAACAAATTTGCCGCATACTCACGAGCCAATGTGCCCTTGGGCATTTGACTAATTGCGTTATCGTTTGCTAATGCCAATAGTTGCTGTTCATTCATATGTGGCAAGGCTTGGATTTGACTGGCAAAAAAATAGGCACTTTGCGCTTCATCAAGGGTGCTAAAACGCGCTCCTTGTTGCTGGTTTTTTTTACGGGTTTTAAGTAAACCTAAATCCCGCATAGAAAATTTATCCAGTGCACTGCTTAAATTCCCAAAAAATAAAAACAGCAGATATTGCCACTTTTGCACAAAGGTTTTTACCGCAAAATCGGTTATTACAGGGTGCCTAGTCATGTCGGTTGCATCTAGCTGTTCCACCAAGGCCACTAGAGCCCCCTTCGCTGCACTTTTTTTAAAAGCCACACCTTGGGATAAAAGCAATTCGACAATTTGTATTTTGTTTAATTTTACTAACAACTGTGGCATATGTTGGGGGGTGACCGAGTGCAAAAAGCCCTGCTCGGTTAAATGATTTATCTGCCCGGCACAATCGTTTATTTCGGCATACATTAATTTGCTTCGGGCAATAAAGGTTCCCCGTCGGTTTATGATCCGCACCAACATGCACTGGGCATTATGTTCAAGCCGTTTAAATGCCTGGATAAACTGGTTATGTTGGGCTAACAGTAGTCCGGCGCAATGCTGCTCAGTGTACGCGATGAATTCGTTGAAATGGTCAAGGTAATATTTTTCAGGCAAGATTAACAAGTTCGCCCCTAGTCGTCTTGCAAGTTAATGTTGTCGATCAGTAAACAGAAATCTCCGCGTTGGCTATCACCAATCAAAAAACCGAGCTGGTTTATATTTGTCCACAGTAAAGGCGCTGCACCAGTCAGGCGTTTACCCCGCAGAGATGCTTTAAAGTCACTTAACCTAAACTCAAATTGCTGCCATATGTTGGCTTGGGTACTAAAACCTGCACCATAGGATGGGCTATTTGATTCGGAGTTTTGCTTTACGCGCAACTGATAGCGTTTACCGTCGCCCATGACCCGAATGTGTAACACAGATTCCTGGCTGACTGGAGAGACACTTACCCGACGCTTGACCGAGGCGAAACCGCCGTTATTTTCCATTGAGACACAACCACTAAATACCGCTAACTTATTAACATGAGTTAATCGACTATTCGACACACCACCCATGACAACATCGTTAACCGACTGCCACGTATCACTATCTTGTACCTTAAAAAGATTCATCATTGTGCGCCTCAATCAAACCGCCCTGGTGTCAGGGTGTTATACTTGTTTATCAATACCCGTAAAAACCGAATCACATACAGTGGTTCATACAGTATTCTAACCAGCTTTTAGCGGTTAGCGCAAGGCACTCGTTAATATAAACCACAACTTAGAAATTACGCCTGTTCTTGTTCCTCAACCTTTACCCATTGTTGATTATTTTTTGCCACTTCAAAACGCGCCCAATTATGAAACTCGGTACGTAGGCACATATGTGTTTCGTAGCCCCCATCACCAGCTAACACCTTATAAATCACTTTGTCTTTACTGGTTGGTGTATTAACAGGCGCTGCATCCACAACTTGGCGGATACTCCACAATTTACCTAACTTACCATTACTGTATATACGCCCAGCGATGATCTGTGCCGGATGGGTGGTGTTTTTCTCTGCGTGCTTTTTAGCCAGTTCAAGAAGATCCGTTAAACCATCAGGCGTGATATCAACATAGGAGTCAAGTTCTTGCATTGCTGCGGCAAAATCTTCTTGGGTTAGATCGTGTTCTCGCTCACTGGATTGAGGACTTACCGGTTTTTTTAACTTATGGGCCAAATGTACGGGATAACGACGCCAACCAAAACACCAATTAAAAAGCAAAGTGATCCCTAAGATCACCAGGATATTCAGCGTTAAAGGCATCAACAAAAATTCATAGCCCAAAGCGTCAATATCTGCACCGCCTATAACGATGGTCAATGCGGTAGCCCCGCCTGGTGGGTGAATGCAACGCAAGTAATACATGGCACCAATTGCGCCACCAACAGCAAAGGCCGCCACCCAAGGACCATGGCCGAGAATTTTTACGCAGGTTACACCCAGTGCGGCAGAAATCAGGTGTCCGCCGATAACAGCCCACGGCTGAGATAACGCACCGTGGGGCACAGCAAAAAGTAATACGGCGCTGGCACCCATGGAAGCGATTATCAAAATGCTGCTATTAACGCTCAGTATCTGTGCCTGCACGAGAACATGCATAACCCACATGATACCGGCTATACCAAAGCCCCCCCCAATAGCAGAAATGATTTTTTCATTGTGACTGGTGGTATTGGCTGAAAAACCGAAAAGCAGTTTTAGTTCATGAAAAGTGGCACGTAATTTCATCAAGCAGACACGGAATAGAAAAAACAGGCGGGTATCCTAAGAGAAACCCACCACCAGGTGCAAGTAAATCTATGTATTGCAACTAACTAAGCTAGCGGTTTTTATGCTAATTTGTTGCTGCCTATTATTATTTGCGCCACAAAAAGTTGCCGCGCTGTGGCAAAGACCTGCCCGTTTGTCATCGCTTAATTTCCTTCATTTACAGCTGCTGGCGATATTAGCAGCTTGTTATTTTTCCGTTTCCTTTAACCCTAAGGTCTTTTTGACTTCATTAAACAGCCCCTGTGACTCTCCACGGGAAGCCACAGACAGACCCTTATCGGACAAATAGAAGCTATCTAGGGAAAATAGATATTCCCGACTTTGTGTCAGATAAGTCACGACATCGTCTTCATGAACATCCGCCGCTTGGAGTTTTTTGGCGTACTCCTGGGTTTGTCCCAACTCATAAAATTCTGACAAAGCATTGAGGCCAGTGAGCTTACTTTGTAGCCCGTGATTGCGATCCAGGTAACTTTGCAATTGTTGCACCCCTTTAGGCTGGGAATCTTGAGCGCTTAGGACTTGCCACTTGCCGTCTTGCTGCTGTAACCGTACATCAACATTCAGGCCCAGATCGGCAGCCGCTTTTTGCAAATCCTCAGCCACAGGACGCAAGTTGAAGCTGAGCATATTGTCCAGAGTTTGCAGACTCAAGCCGTTTTCACCACCCTGGATACGTGCCAAGGCATCATCGGCATTACCCGTAGCAAGGTTACCCTGCAGGCTGCGTATTTCGCCAGCAAGGTTATCTCCTTGCCTGGCTACACTCTCCTGTAAAGCACTATCTGCCTTGCTAGAATTCCCTATGTAGTCAAATAAAGATGTCCCGTTATTGTGTACTTGCATGAACTTGCCCGTTTCACTTTGCTAATGGCGTTATGGCTTTGATACAGCAAAGATTAGGCCACAAATTAACCACGCCGGTCCGCTGTTCAAGCTGTAAGGGCGTGACTCATACACTTTTGCTATCAGATCCGGTTTCATCTGAAATATTTGCTAAAACCACTTATTCGCATCCTTTAATCAACGTGCTAAAGTTCAGCGAAATCCAGCTTTTAAAGGCTATAACGTGCGATATTTTGTCGGTGCTTACGCTACCTCTCCCGCTTGGTCAACATGGGATCCCGCGCTTGAACGGGAGTATTACCAGCAACTCAAAACTTTTAACAATATTAAAGGCCTGGAACATCCCTTTGTAGGCACTTTGCACCCCCACGACGAACAGTGGTTTGTGGACAATATCGACCCCAACTGGGACTTTGTGTTTACCTGTGTACCGGGGATCATGAATGCTCTGGGGCAAAATCCTCAATTTGGCATTGCCTCAAATGATGAGCGAGGCCGGAGCCAAGCCCTGGCGTTTATGCAAAAAGCCTGTGAAGCCATAGGCAAACTCAATAGCGCCAGTGGCCGTCAAGTGGTTAAAGCCATCGAAATCCAAACGGCACCAAATCAGGTTGTTGCCCCTTCCTCTGCTGCTGCCTTACGAGATTCCCTGGAGACCATGCTTAGCTGGGATTGGCAAGGGGCAAATATTGTTATCGAACATTGCGATACCTTGATCCCAGGCCAAATCCCTGCCAAAGGTTTTTTAAGCCTGACGGATGAAATTGCGGTACTCACCGAGCTTAATCAAAGCCACGCAAAAGATATGGGCATAATCATTAACTGGGGGCGCTCAGCGATTGAGACGCGCAGCACACAAGGGGTTATCCAGCATATAATCCAGGCGAGAGACAGTGGGCTTTTAAAAGGTCTGATGTTCTCTGGCGCCTCTGATATAGATACGCCTTACGGTATCTGGAAGGATAGCCACATGCCCGCATTGCCCGCTGCGGATGGTCAAATCGGTGCAGAACATTCATTGTTAAGCGAAAGCCAAATTCATCAATGTCTTGCTACCTGTGGTGATGTACTGAATGCAGATACCATTATCGGCATCAAACTTGGCATACGTCCAAAAGATGCGCCCCTTGCCCAACGGTTGGCTTATAATGAGGCGGCTTTGACTATGTTAGATAAGTTTTTTGATTAATTTAAAACGCCAATCTTTTGCAAAAAACAGGTGACTCGATCGGGGCAAAAAGCAGAAACTGTCAGCCCCAGTCCAAGTTAGTGGATTTTATCCCCACGCCTCATCTTTAGTATGCCAGCAGGCCACACGCATAAACTTGCGGCCTGGAATCACCCCAAACCGAATCCGTACACCCTGATAGCCAACATTGCATTTTACGACCCGAAGTAAGGGCCACCAGTGACATAGAATAGATTGGGTAAAATCCGTCCTGATCCTCACTTAATACAAAAGGAATCGCCCCATCACATTCTTTAGGATTCGACTGAGCCTCTTTAGGGAAAAAATACAGCGTTTTATTGTCATATCTTACCTCTTGCAAGGTGAACTCTACGGCTAAAACATTTATCGATAAGAGTAAACAGATCCCAATCAAAATATTCCTCATAAACCTCTCCATGTAGATTCGCTTAGAGACAATAATTTCCTGCGAAGTTAACGTCATTCATTGGTGGAGTGACGATAAACTGCGTGCACCAGAGTTGACCTATTATAGTTGGGTTAGAGAAACAGGAAAAATAAACCGCCCCCCTTACCACCAGTTGCTATACATTTTACAAATAGGGGAAGGATCTTTAGGGTTTAAGAACTGAAGTCAGATGAAGTAAAATGGTTCATTTTTTGGTGGGTGTTTTGGGGCAAAAGGCCAAAATGCCAGCCTAAGTGATCGAATAGTTAACAAAAAAGCCGCCTTGGCTTGACGGCTTTTTTGACCAACAATACTTTATAAACCAAACAAGTTTGCCAGGAATTTAGACAACCAATAGCAAACTTGTTTTTTGCTGGACATTTTGCTTATCTGCGTCTAACTCTCAGTGCTAATAACCCAAATAATAAGTAGCCTAAATGAAAAGGCTCAGGGACCGGCAGTGCAGCAGGTACAGGCCCTACCCCGGTAGCCATTGACTCCGGATTACTAATGGCAAATACACCGCCAGGGCCAGAAGGGGCTTGGGTTGTCTGCCAAAAAAAAGTAATTTGTTCTTCGCTATCCCATTCATCAGTGGTGGTTGACCAAACGAGCTCGCCTGCGTTATTTAGATCTATGTCGAAATTGACATTTGCGCTGGCAGCGTTTGAAAAACTGTAACCTGCGATCCCGTTAAAGCCTACAGCCTCATATCCCAGCTTGAAATTCTGTACATTGTCAAACGCTAGCACCACAGGTGGGTTGGGAAAAGGTGCATCATTTACCTTATCAAACCCTGGAATAACAGTATGGGCGTAGGTATAAATTGTGCCAGGAGAATTGTTGGATGGAACACACGTTGTAAACCCCTCAGGGCAACTTACGCTGCTCGATAAATCCCCCACACTATTGCCGTCACCATTAATTATCGATACCTCGACGTCAGGTCCGACGGGCCCAACGATTTTAGCGCCTATATTTAGGACATCAAAATCATTAGAACTAATAGGGCTAGCCGATACAGACGTTGCCAATAAAAAAGGAAAGATGAGAAGATGACGAGCGGCACTGGGCATAAATATTCTCCAAAAAGTGTATCAAGATCGATTAAAACGTCAGTATAGATTGCATTTAGACCAACACATAGAGTAGGTAAAAATAATTCCAAAGAATTTTGAGTAATACTAACTACAATCGAATATCAAAAGGCGCAGTGGTGAGTCTCAGTGCGCCCTATTCAAAGATGAAAAAATTGATTACCAGCTTAAATCATCCGGAATGTCATAATCTGCATACCAGTCGTCGTCCTGGCTGTTTTTGGCTTGTTCTTCCGGTAAAATATCGGCCCTGTACACTACACAAGCCTGGTCGCGTTCAGCTATTTTATCCGCTACCGGCATAGGCACCAACTCATAACCATCGTTGAGTTTGACTATGGCCAGTTGCCCCTGGATGATCTGGCTATGGGTGTTTTTATTCACATATAACCGTTTGATAACCTGATTATCGGTAAAGTTACAGACTATATCGCCCTTACCCTTGGGCTGTTTGTTCACCTCAATCATCTGTTTGATTTGGGCCAAAACAGCCTTTTTTTCAGCTTCTTGTTTGCTCTGCTGATTTAACTGGCGATCTTTGGCTTTTTTGGCTGCAACGGCCTGTTCCACCGCTAACTTTTCTTCACTGGTGTCTGTTACATTTTGTCGTTGCTGTGCCTTGGCCTGTTTATGTTTTTGCTGACGTACCTGTTTCGCCTTTTTTTTATCGGCCAAACCTGCTTTTAATAGTTGTTCTTGAAGTGACAATGCCATGATTGAACCTGTGTCTTGAACGTGGATAAAGCCGGTGAACATTCGTCACCGGCTTGGTTTGTTTGCTGTGCTATTTGGCTATTTGACTTTTTTGCGTTTATCTTCCACCAGCCATTTACCATCTGTATGCCAGGCAGACCAACCAGATGCCTTACCTTCCTCATTTTCAGACATCACGTATTGCTGTTTAGTTTTTCGGCTGTAACGAATAAGCGCCTGATTACCATCAGGATCCGCTGCTGGGGCATCGGCCAAATAATAAAATTTGGGCGATATACGATCCCGAAAACGGGCCAGTTCAGCCACCAAGGGTGCGCGGGTTTCCCGGGATTTAGGGAAGTTGTGGGCCGCCATAAACAACCCAGAAGCACCGTCACGCAATACAAAATGCGCATCTGACTTGGTACACTCAAGTTCGGGCAAATCTACCGGATCTTCTTTAGGCGGCGCGGCTTCCCCACTACGTAGCAACTTACGGGTATTTTTACACTCTTCGTTGGTGCAACCGAAGTATTTACCAAAACGTCCGGTTTTAAGCTCCATATTCGAACCACACTTGTCACATTCCAGCAACGGCCCGTCATAGCCTTTAACCTTGAATGTGCCGGTTTCTACCTGTACACCTTCGCAAGTAGGAGCATTACCACATACATGCAATTTACGGGTTTCATCAACCAGATAGCTGTCCATGGCAGTACCGCAAATCTGACAGCGACGTTTGGCCCTGAGTAATTCAGTTTCCAGTTCGTCTTCATCTTCAACTTTTACCACTTCGTCGCCATGAGTCAGATTCATGGTCCCGGTGCAGCGCTCCTTGGGTGGTAAATTGTAGCCTGAGCATCCCAAAAATACGCCAGTGCTGGCGGTACGCACATTCATCGGTCGACCGCATTTTTTACACTCTATATCTGTAGGAACAGCCTGGTTCAAACGCATGCCACCATCTTCAGGTGGTTTTTCCGCCTGGATCAGCTTCTGTTCAAAATCTCCGTAAAAGTCGTTCAATACCCCCTTCCAGGGTGTATTGCCATTGGCTATTTCATCCAGTTGCTGCTCCATTTTAGCTGTGAAGTCATAACTAAGTAGATCATCAAAGTTTTCCAGCAGGCGATCATTAACTATTTCACCCATTTTTTCCGCATAAAAACGTTTGTTTTCTTGGCGTACATAGCCTCTGTCTTGGATAGTAGAAATAATACTGGCATAAGTAGACGGACGACCAATGCCGCGTTTTTCCAACTCTTTGACCAAAGATGCCTCGTTAAAACGGGCCACTGGTTTGGTAAAATGTTGTTTAGGATCCAGGATATTAAGCTCGAGTTTTTCCCCTTCTTTCACATCCGGCAGTAGCACATCTTCTTCGCCTTTTTTGCGCTGGGGATTTTGGACCCGGGTCCAACCATCAAATACAAGCACCCTGCCCTTGGCTGTCAGTTCAAACTCGCTGGCACTGACCCTAATGGTGCTGGCATCGTATTTGGCCGGTGTCATTTGACAGGCCACAAATTGGCGCCAAATCAGTTCGTACAGACGTTGAGCATCCCTTTCCATTTCAGACATGGATTCAGACTTAATTGCAACATTAGACGGGCGAATGGCTTCATGTGCCTCTTGCGCACCTTCTTTGCTACCGTATTTAAGGGCCGATTCTGGTAGATATTTATCACCAAAACTGTTGCTAATATAGTCGCGACAGGCATCAACAGCTTCTTTACCCAAATGGGTCGAATCAGTACGCATATAGGTGATGTGGCCACCTTCGTATAGGCGTTGAGCCATCATCATCGTCTTTTTGACGCCAAAACCTAAACGGGTACTGGCCGCTTGTTGCAAGGTCGAGGTAATAAAAGGGGCAGACGGGCGACTTTGGGTCGGTTTTGCTTCCCGGCTGATAACCTGATATTCCGCATTGTCCAATTTGCCCAAGGCTGCATCTGTTTGGGCTTTATTTACCGGTTTAAAGCTTTTCCCGTTATGTTTGACTACCTGCATACGCAAGTCTGTTTGTTTGGCGGTTAGCAAATCAGCATGTACATCCCAAAATTCCTCGGGTACAAAAGCATTGATTTCGCGTTCACGCTCTACCACCAAGCGCACGGCAACGGATTGTACCCGTCCCGCTGATAGCCCGCGGGCCACTTTTTTCCACAACAAAGGCGAGACCATAAAACCCACGATACGGTCTAAAAACCGCCGCGCCTGTTGGGCATTGACCCGCTCAACATTGACTTTTCCTGGGTGGGAAAAAGCCTCTTGAATGGCGTTTTTGGTGATTTCGTTAAACACCACACGCTGAAAATCTTTGCTAGGATCGTCAATCAACTCCTGCAAATGCCAAGCAATAGCTTCTCCTTCCCTATCCAAATCCGTTGCGAGATAGATAGTGTCGGCATTTTTGGCCAGCTTTTTGAGTTCGTTTACGACTTTTTCTTTGCCCGTTAAGACTTCGTAATGGGCGGCCCAGTCATTTTTAGGATCGATGCCCATTCGGTCAACTAATTTGCGATATTCATGTTCACGCAAATAACTATCACGCTTCTTTTCAGACAATAATTTAAGCTCTTTTGCCGGTTTTTTAGGCACAACATTGCCTAAAGCTTTGGTTGGAAGATCTCGAACGTGGCCTACACTAGATTTAACGATAAAATCTTTTCCGAGATATTTATTAATTGTTTTTGCCTTTGCCGGTGATTCGACAATGACTAGAGACTTTGCCATATATTTAGTCTTAACCTTTGATTATAATGGGATTTCTTGATGAACCTAAGGCGGTTTTTGAATTCATCGCTTGAGAATGCTTTTTAACATATATCGACAAAGTGAATAGAAAACAAGTTCTTCTTCATACTTATACGATAATCTTTATTTTCAGCCGGGCTTTAGCGTACAGATTTCATACAGCCCAATTGGCAGCGCCAAGAAAAACAGTATAATGCGGTTAAGTACTCGCCTAAATAAACAAATATTTGCAGTTTCAAGGCTAAATTTACCCGCCCAGGTTTGGGGCAACTGACGCTTGTAAGAGGATTTGAATGAAGCAGTTTGAAGTGAACTTTGACGGACTTGTGGGCCCGACTCACAATTATGCAGGCTTGTCTTACGGTAATGTTGCTTCTTTAAATAATGCGAGCGCTTCTAGCAGCCCTAAACAGGCCGCTAAGCAGGGTTTAAAGAAAATGAAGGCCCTAACCGACCTTGGCATGGTTCAAGGCGTGTTGGCACCTCAGGCGCGCCCTGACGTAGATGCCTTGCGTCGTCTTGGCTTTGCCGGAACAGACGCTAATGTTTTGCAACAGGCTGCCAAACAGGCACCTGCTATTTTTCAGGCCTGTTGTTCGGCTTCCAGCATGTGGACCGCCAACGCGGCAACGGTTTCGCCCAGTGCCGATACGGCCGATGGCAAGATCCATTTCACCCCGGCCAATCTAACCAATAAGTACCATCGGTCCCTTGAGCCCCAGGTTACCGGCAAAATTCTCAAAGCAACCTTTGCCAACCAAACACATTTTGCCCATCACCAACATTTGCCCGACAATGAGCATTATGGTGACGAAGGTGCAGCCAACCATACCCGCTTGTGCACCCAGTATGGGCAAACCGGTGTTGAGCTGTTCGTTTATGGCCGTTATGCCTTTGACCAGAGTAAACCGGCGCCGGTTAAGTTTCCCGCCAGGCAAACCTTTGAAGCCAGTCAAGCCATTGCTCGGCTGCATGGTTTACAAGATAACAAGGTGGTGTACATTCAGCAAAACCCGGATTTAATTGACCAGGGGGTTTTTCACAACGATGTGATCTCTGTGGGTAATCAGAATGTGCTATTTTACCATGAACAAGCCTTTTTAGATTCCGACAACGCACTGGCGCAAGTGAAACAAAAATTTGGTGATCATGAATTGCATTTCATCAAGGTTCGCACCAGCGACGTGAGTGTGCAAGACGCCATAAAAAGTTATTTATTCAATACCCAAATCATCACCTTGCCAAGCGGAGAGATGGCCATCATTGCGCCTTCTGAGTGCGAAGAAAACCCGGCGGTAGCAGCGTATCTGGCGAAGCTGGTTGCCATGAATACCCCGATCAAACAAGTTCAGTATTACGATGTCAAGCAAAGCATGCGCAACGGC
This sequence comes from Paraglaciecola sp. IT1134, assembly GCF_058068185.1. Classification (NCBI taxonomy): domain Bacteria; kingdom Pseudomonadati; phylum Pseudomonadota; class Gammaproteobacteria; order Alteromonadales; family Alteromonadaceae; genus Paraglaciecola; species Paraglaciecola sp. IT1134. Next base: position 2,899,432 of record NZ_CM176486.1, read on the forward strand.
GGCGGCCCTGCATGCCTGAGGTTACGCGTAGCCATGACAGACAGCGAACTAGATGCCGTTAATCAAAGTACTCTGATCAATGATGCACAATTTGACCGACTCAATACCTGGGTCGACAAACACTATCGTGACCATTTATTAGTAGATGACTTACGGGATGTAGAATTATTAAATGAGTCCCGTACTGCCCTGGATGAATTAACCCAGTTATTAAAACTCGGTTCTATTTATCCATTTCAGCAAGGGTAGTATTACAGCTGTTTTCGTTACCGCCTCTAGCTAAAATACGAGTAGACGAATAACAAAAAGCCCAGCAAATGCCGGGCTTTTTGTTAGGTTTTATTTGCCTACTAATTGGTGTCGTTGCAGTTAACACCTATCCCAAACGGACTAACCGGAGGCTTGCTTGCTTGGTTAGTCAGGTCCGCGGCGGCCACACCCAAGGCATGATCCCGCTGTTCAGATGATTCACTGCCCTGTGACTGGCCGCTGGCAGTGATGGACACATCTACCCAAGCACCAAAAGATCGAGGGTAACTTAGGGTAAACTGAACCTGGCCGTTGGCATCAGTAGTGCCATTTGATTGAATGGCCACCACATTACCCGGGGTCAATTGACCGTCACCATTTTTATCTTCATCCGCATCCAACATGCCGTTACCATTGTCATCTTCACCCGCATCCAAAATTCCATTGGCATTGGTATCTTCACTCAGATCTAAAATGCCGTTGGCATTGGTATCTTCATTGGGACAGGTTGCCGTCACAATTTGGAGCCACTGGCTCGAGCCAGTACCCCAAAACCAATCCCCCTTGCGATACACTCCGCCTAAATTAAATGCTACCGGCGGCGCCGAAAACGTCATTTCAGCTCCGGCCACAGGATTGGAGCCCGGGTCGGTCACAAAGGCTGAAAATTCTTTGCTGTAGGACGACGATGTTGGCGACTGAATAAGATTGCCGGTGCCAAACACAATATCGAAAGGTTTATCCCCCACGGTAAGCAGCGTAAAGTCCGTGACATTGCTGGTATCTGCCACAGTGGCGTACAGCTTTACCCCTTCAAAGGTGCTCAGTGCGTTGGAGGTGTACACCGTTGAGGCAATGCCGCTGCGATCGGTTGTAGCCTGATTAGGGGATATTTGCCCGCCACTGACATCATCCACCAGAAAGTTAATCAGTTTACCTTTTACCAGGTTACCGGTGGGATCGCGCACCACGGCACTAATGGTACTGGTTTGCCCTATAGGCCCAATTGAATCGGGAGTGGCATCCACTATGATGCTATTGGCTTGGGTAGCGACAAATTCAATTTGGGTACGGGCGCTGACCTCATTACCGTCACTATCCACCCCGATGGCAGAAACGGAGGCAATGCCGGCATTGTCTGAACTGATGTTAAAACTCACTATACCTTGTGCATCGGTGTTTTGTACTGGCGTCACAATCATACCTCTGGATGAAGCAACCGTAACTTGATCCCCAGCATTAGGCGCATTGTTCTTAAGCCAGCTAATGCTTAACAACGCCGAGTCACCTAAAGGAATGTCACCTACTGGCTCAGTAGTGAAGCTGAAATCATCTTCTTGTACGGTTACTTCAAAACCAGTTTGGGCATTAAGGGCTGACGCGGTGACGGTGTCCGGCCCGGCAACACTGGCGGTGTAGTCAACGCTAATTTGGCCATCGGCCGAAGTGACAGGGGCTGTATTAGACAACACCCCGCTTTGGGCACTTAACATCACTTGTTGGTTGGCTATACCGTTGCCATCTGAGTCCACTAAATTGATTGTTAAAGGCACGGGGTCGTTAATAATAATTGAGCTGGGCCCGTCGATATTAACCGCAGTGCCAACCACGGCTATATCCAGGGTTTGGCTAAGTGTGCCTGTTTGAGCAGTAACAGTTATAGTGCGATTCTGGCGGTTATTCTGGGTAGACAGGGTTGCCTTGGCGATACCATCATTGGCGGTGGTGCCCTGGTTAATCATTAAGGCTGCGTCAGAATTTGCAGAAAAAGTGACGGCCACACCTTCCATCAATACGTTTTGGGCATTTTTAACCAAGGCGATCAAATCAATTTGATCTGTACCACTGGACGCCAGTTGCACTGAACTGGCAAATAAATCTAATGAAGCGGGTAACTCGTTAGTTTGTGAGGTACCACTGGAAGTAAAGGTAGTACTGGCCGTTTCGCCCGAACTCAGGGTAGCTATGACTCGACCGGAGCCTGAACTTTCTGCGACGATTAAACCAATGCTCGCCACACCTGTGGTACCCGTTGTCCCCGTACCTGCGTCGTTGGAAAAGATTGCCAGTCCTACGGGCTCGAAATTAAAGACAACCAGTTGGTCAGCCACTTTTGCGCCAGTAGAATCGGTCACTGTAGCGCTTAGGGTAAGAGGGGTCGCTGGGGTTAATTGTGAGGAGACCTCGCCAGAATCATTGGTTAATGACAGTTGAATTGAATATGTCGCCGAACCGTTATCTCCGCCATTGTCTGTTGGGGTGCGTGATATGGCGTCATCCCCACCGCCGCCACAGGCAAAAAGAGCAAACAGTGCCGGTAGGCACAATACAGTTCTAAAACATACATTCATATAATAATCCTTGGTTTCCACGCATCAGTCAGTTTAATCGGCCGTAAGGCCAGATAACATTAATAGTTCAGCTTAACGGCCAATCTTGCTAATCTATATCTAATAATAATAATTCAGGAAAATCATGAGCCAATCCCTTCCCCAAAAATCCGAAAAATCCGAAAAATACAGTTTAACCGCCAGGATCTTCTTTGGCATGTTAGGTGGCATTGTTATTGGCGGCCTGTTGCAAGTGCTGTTTGATGATAGCGGAGATTTTTCCTTTAGTGTATTTGGCCTGCAGGTTTCTACGTATGGGTTTTTGGTAGATGGTATATTTAATGTTATCGGGCAAATTTTTATCGCCAGCTTGAAGATGCTGGTTGTACCTTTGGTCTTTGTTTCGTTGGTATGCGGTACTGCCAGTCTGTCTGATCCCAGTAAGTTGGGCCGTTTAGGCGGGAAATCTATTCTGCTCTATATAGGCACCACAGCTGTTGCCATCAGTCTTGCCGTCAGCTTTGCGTTACTGGTTTCACCGGGTGAGTCTATGAACCTAAGCACTGACTCCACGTTTGAGGCTCAAGAAGCGCCTAGCTTGGCCCAGGTTATTATTAATATGATGCCCACCAATCCGGTCAACGCCATGGCCGAAGGCAACATGTTACAGATCATAGTATTTGCTGTTTTATTTGGGATCGCGATGACATTATCAGGTAACGCCGGCAAGCGACTGGCTAATGTTTTTGAAGATTTTAGCGTCGTGATCATGAAATTAGTCACCATATTGATGAATTTAGCCCCTTACGGTGTATTCGTGTTGATGGCTAAATTATTTGCCACTATTGGTTTTGCCACCATAGGGGGTTTGCTAAAATACTTCCTGTTAGTGTTGTTTGTACTGGGCGTGCATGCGTTTGTCTCCTACCCCATCATTCTTAAACTGCTCAGTGGTCTTAGCCCCCTGATCCTGTTGCGTAAGATGCGTGATGCGGCAATATTCGGTTTCAGTACCTCTAGCAGCAGTGCTACCTTGCCAGTGACGCTGGAAACTGCAACCAACAAGTTAGGCGTGAACCCGTCCGTTGCATCCTTTACCGTGCCGTTAGGCGCCACAATCAACATGGATGGCACCGCTATCATGCAGGGTGTTGCAACAGTATTTATCGCCCAAGTTTATGGCGTCGACCTGTCCCTGGGTGATTATATGATGGTGATTTTAACAGCCACCCTGGCATCCATAGGTACTGCAGGTGTGCCCGGAGTTGGCCTAATCATGTTGGCCATGGTCCTCCAGCAGGTTAATTTGCCCGTTGAAGGTATAGCCTTGATTATAGGGGTCGACAGGTTACTTGATATGACGCGCACCGCAGTTAATATCACCGGTGATTGTATGGTGGCCTGTATCGTAGCCAAGAGTGAAGGCGAATTGAACTTAGAAAAATATAATGATCCCGATGCCGGGGCCAAAGAAGAAGAAATTGACATGGCAGCGATGACCAAAAAATCATCGAATTAAGCCAGGCTATTAATGCCCAAGCACGGTTGCCGGATCCACTCTGGCAGCCTTGCGGGCCGGATACAAAGTAGCGAGAAAACTAAGCGTCAGGGCGATAATAGTGGTTAAATACACTTCATGCCAGTTGAGTTGTGAGGGTAAAAAATCGATAAAATAAATATCCCCGGACAAAAACTGGATCCCCAATAAATATTCAATTCCTTTAGCTACCTGGGCCAAATTAAGGGCCATCAATACCCCAACTGAAGTTCCCACAATGGTGCCTATCACGCCATTAATCAAACCCTGCAGCACAAATACCGAGATGATCATGCTGTCTTTTGCCCCCATAGTTTTGAGCATGGCAATTTCCGTTTGCTTTTCGTTGACCGCCATCACCAAAGTAGAAACGATATTAAAACACGCCACCCCGATGACGAGTATCAAGGTGATATACACAACCACCCTGACCAGCTGAATATCTTGGTATAAATGGCCTTGTGTGCGGGTCCAATCTGACATGTAGACATCCTGGGTAAAGGCATAACCAATTTCCCGGGTAAGAGTGGGGGCAGCAAAAGGTTCAAAATAGCGAAAACGCAATCCTTGGGCGCCGTATTGAGTTCCCAGGGTTTGTGAGGCGAGTGCCAGGTGCATATAGCCAATATGATTGTCCAACTCACCACCAATGCTGATACTGCCGATAACGTTCAACCACAGTGTTTTAGGCGCCCGTATCGACAGATCTTCACTTATCTGCGGCAATAACAATTGCACCCGGTCTCCTACTTGCAGGTCCAGTTTATCCATAGCGCCCTTTCCCAGCAGCACACTTTTTGGATCGGCAATAAACTGCTGCCAAACACTGGGTGGCAGGGCATTAAGTATCTGATCATGTTCAGCATAATCCGCACTCACGCCCACCAATTCTATAGCTTTCATCTTGCCGGCTTTTTGTAACATGCCTGTGGCCTTGCTATAAGGTTGAATCGATTCGATCCGAGAGTCCTGTTGTAAACGAGCAATTTCTGCTTGCCAGTTTTTGATCCCCTGAGCGCTGGTTGAATAGAGCTCACCGTGGGGGATAATTGATAGCAAACGATCTTTTAACTCTCGTTCGAAACCGTTCATTACAGATAGCAGCAGGATTAATACAAAACAACCTAGGCCTATGCCGACCGTAGACGAGGCTGAAATAAAAGAAATATAGCCATTTTGCCTTTTACTGGCTCGAAAACGCCAGGCGAGCTGCCAAATTAGTTTCATTGTTGGTTACTCATGCCATCACCATTGATGGATAGGTGCCCGTCCACCAAGCTGTAAGAGCGGTCGAGGCGATTGGCCAATTGAATATCGTGGGTAACTACAATAAAACTGGTTTGAATTTGTTCCCTAAGCTCATTTAACAGCTGATAAATTCCTTCACCGGTTTTCTGATCCAGATTACCCGTGGGTTCGTCTGCTAGAACCAGTTTGGGTTGATTAACCAGTGCACGGGCAATAGCGACACGCTGGCGTTCACCACCGGATAATTCAGACGGTTTATGACTTAGGCGCGGTCCTAGGCCCACTTTGTGTAAAATATCCTGCGCTTGATGTTTGGCCTGCTCTGCGGGCAATTTAGCTATGAGTAGCGGCATCGCGACATTTTCCAGAGCACTGAATTCAGGTAATAAATGGTGTACCTGATAAACAAACCCTAAAGATTGATTACGAAACTTTGCTTGCTGTCCATTGGAGAAACTAAAAATATCCTGTTGTTCAAACAGTACCTGACCACTGCTAGGTTTATCCAGCGCCCCGAGTAAATGCAACAAGGTACTTTTTCCTGAGCCGGAACTGCCAACTATGGCTAACTGTTCACCTACATCAACCCGCAAGTTAACATTTGTCAATACCTCTACCAGATTCTTACCGTCGTTGTAGACTTTACTTAAATTTATGCACCTGAGTAATTCACTCATACGTCTAGCTGATGTCCTGTTGGTAATGGCGCGTCAGTTCGACGCTGCTTCTAAAGCTGTTTATCGCGCTTGATAAAAGCATTTCTTTCCCGGCGTTTCCACATTATTCGGGCTAATTTTTTCATACTGACGATTTTGTCGTTTTCATCAACGATTTCGATACCCAGTACACTCTCGATCAGATCTTCGTCGGTCAATATGCCTTCTAAGCCGCCATATTCATCGACGATCAATAACATGTTACCGCGTTTACTGTGCAAGGGATGAAACGCTGCGGATATGGACATACTGCTAAGAAGGGTCACCATGGATTTACGATAAACCCTGAGTGAGTTTTTCTCATTGCCCCTGATCATCGCTAATAACAAGTCCGTTTTGAGCACGTAACCTGTAATGCGCTCAGGATCGCCCTGTTCAAATACCGGGATGCGTGAAAATTCAATATTGCCGTGTTTATGGTAAAACGCTTTCACACTTGTATCTTCAGACACGGAAAAAATCACCGTCCGATGGGTCATCACATCTTTAATGTTGACCTGCTCTGTGGCTAACAGGTTTTGTAAGATATTGGCTTCCTGGTGCGCCAGTTGCCCTTCTTTGTGCGACTCTGCCGTTAATATGGCCAGTTCTGCGCGGCTTAGCCCTTTGAGCGGCGTATCTTCATTAAAACCTGACGTTAATTTATTGGCCAATAATACAAAAGGATACAGCACCAAGATCAGATATTTAAGCACATAGCTAACAACCGGGGCCAGTTTGCGCCAGTAAGTCGCCCCCAAGGTTTTAGGGATAATTTCTGAAAACACTAATATAAGCAGGGTCAAGACACCAGACACTACCCCCATATAGACATCACCGAAGACTTTGACGGCTTGGGCTCCGGCTCCCGCAGCTCCCATGGTATGGGCTATGGTGTTAAGCGTAAGGATCGCCGCCAGAGGATTGTTAATTTCTGATACTTGGGCCCTTAATAAGGCGCCGCTAGGATGTTGTTCGTTTTCTAAAACGGAAATGTAAGCAGACGAAACACTCAAGATCACCGCTTCAGCCACTGAGCAGACAAAGGAGATCCCTAATGCCAAGGCGATATAAAAGAACAGTAAGATCAATTTGAGTCACCGATTTGAGTAATTACAACTTCCTAAATAACATCATAGTTAGATTTGGCCGACCAGCCTAAAGATAAATATAAACGCAGCGATATAACAAGCCAGCAACGAGACAATTTAGTTTACCCGAATTTTTTACGACAACACAAAGTTAAGCCGATGATTTATGTAATTAAATAAACATAGCTAAATAAAAGAATGAGATAACACTAGAAGAATGAAAAAAGAAGAAAATTTAATGGCGGAACGGACGAGACTCGAACTCGCGACCCCCGGCGTGACAGGCCGGTATTCTAACCAACTGAACTACCGCTCCCCATATAAATTTTGTGTGTTTTGATTTGGCGGAACGGACGAGACTCGAACTCGCGACCCCCGGCGTGACAGGCCGGTATTCTAACCAACTGAACTACCGCTCCGCTGTATCAAAACTGAAAACGGATAAAGAAATGGCGGAACGGACGAGACTCGAACTCGCGACCCCCGGCGTGACAGGCCGGTATTCTAACCAACTGAACTACCGCTCCAGTTTCTTTATTATTTTCAACGGCTTATGAAGTTAATCAAGGATATCCCTCCTCAACCGCGGCGCAGATAATACGGGTTAGCCCACTATGAGTCAACTGCTTTTTAGCGCTTTTTCTAGATAAATCCTGATATTGGGTGTATTTGCTTTAGGAATAACCAATTTGCTTAATTAGCATGCAAAAATTAGTCTTTAGGCATGTCTAGGTTCACTATTCCGCTGTCTTGTGTATCAGCCGAGACTTTATTGTTTTTACTCTTTTTAGGGGCTTTAGGTCTATTAAAGTACGCTTTGAGTTTGCCAAGTAGACCTGTCTTGGGATTGTTCCTTACCTTAACAGCAGACTCAATTGCCCCGATCTTTTTATCTTTGGTGATAAACCAAATCAAGCCAACCCCCACTATTAATAAAAATAGATTGATACTAACAATCACGGTTACCAGGGTATCTGTACTCATTTCCTGCTCGTCAGCTATGGACGGTATGCTGCCGGGAAATGGCTGACTGACAGCATCGGTTGCACTACCACTGTCTACTGGGATTGCCATTTCGGTGTTGGTGGCATTTTCCACTGACGGCGGTAAGGGCTCCTCTGTCAAGAAACTAAATTCTGGCACGTCCAGAATAAAATCCCGGCCATCTAGGGTATTACCAAAAGCAGTTAACTTTACCCGGAACACCCCAAATTCATAATCAACGATCAGGTATTCCCGCATATCCGCAGACATCTCTGTGATAGAAAAATTTTGGATATCGCCGTTAGGAAACTGGATTTTGCCATCGATTAACAAGGTGGACATATCCACATATTTCCGGTTGGCGTCGATCATTAGTTTATGGTAACCGCCACCGCCGCCATTTTGCTCCACTGAAATAGCGATAGGATTAGGAAACAAGGTAACGGCTTCGCCTAGTTGTTCACGGGTGAACATGGGCGTGCTAACGACAAAGGTAGGCGTCCACTGACCAGCGGCAATCGATAAATTAAATTGCCCGGTAAACGTGCCATCCAAAGGCTTTTCATCCATGCCCTTGCCATTATCTTCAAAGCTTGCAATGGTCTGGGCGTCAGCACCAAAATTGTTGTATTCAGGATTGTTGGTGCTCAAAAATAACATGTTTAAGGACACCACATCCCGAAATGGCGCGTAATCTATCGGCTGGCCACCGTTACTCAGGTAGGCGGTTTGTTTGAGAATTTCGCCGGCGAATATGACCTTGGGTAAGGGCTGGGCATGCAATTGCAAATCGCTCATCACCATCACGCGACTTTGGGGAGTAATATTTCCCACGGCCTGCCAAGGGCCTGGCATAGGATTTTTTATGCTGATCAGGTCATAGGTCGAGCTATCAAACCAGAATATGCGCTTTTCATCGCCTTGGGACTGATAGATCTTTGAACCATCGGGTCGCACTAAAACGACGGGCACGCTGCCGTATTCGCGAAAGAACACCATAGTGATCTCTTCAACCTCATGGTCGATGCGGAAACGGTTCTGCAACAAGATGATGCTATTTTGAAATTCCGTGCCCAGGGTAGTCAGCGGGCTAACGGGTTCAGATTTGGTGGCGGCTTGCTGTGCCAGCGCAGTACCGACACACAGCAACAGACAAAGTACTAGGGGTCTTAACATAGGTTCTCAATTAGCTAATTGGGGATCATTGACGCCAGAGACTCGATTCACCTTCTTTGTCGACTACATCCAAACGTTTTTCATGCTCCTGTAATTCATCGGCTGTAGCTTGTATAATCTTTAATGGTTTTCTATCGCTGCTTAGCCGGCGGATCCCCTCAATTTGCACGCCCCCTTCACCACTGCCTTTACCACTGAGATTCAAGGCGGTCTGGCCTCCTGTCATCATCAAGTAAACATCGGCAAGTATTTCAGCATCCAATAAAGCGCCGTGTTTTTCCCGGTGCGAGTTGTCGATACCCCAGCGTTTACATAACGCGTCAAGATTATTTTTTTGCCCGGGATGCAGCTGTCGGGCTAAATGCAGGGTGTCGAGTATGGTGCAAAAATCTGCCGTTTTTTTACCTTGGAAGGCAGCAAGACGATAAAACTCGTGATCCATGAAACCCACATCAAATGGTGCATTGTGGATCACCAGTTGGGCGCCTTTAATAAACTCAAAAAACTCATTGGCTACCTGGGAAAAAAGCGGTTTATCCACCAGGTATTCATTGGTTATACCATGTACACCTATGGCTTCCTGCTCCACCAATCGCTGAGGATTGACGTAGACGTGAAACGTATTGCCGGTCAGACGACGATTGAGTAATTCCACACAACCAATTTCGATGATGCGATGCCCCTGTTTGGGATCCAGGCCGGTGGTTTCAGTGTCTAATACGATTTGTCTCATTGATTATCAATAGCTCCGCTGTGGTGTAAATCCTGTGGTAAAACATTATACTGCGCAAAATTTTAAAGTATTGGTTAATTAATGAAACACATAGAAATTTATACAGATGGCTCTTGTTTAGGCAACCCGGGTCCAGGCGGTTATGGCGCTGTACTAAAATTTGCCCAACACCGCAAAGAATTGAGCGGGGGCTTCAAACATACCACCAACAACAGAATGGAGTTGTTGGCCACCATAGAAGCCCTAGCCAGCTTAAACGAGAAATGCAAAATTGATCTGACCACCGATAGCCAGTATGTCAAAAACGGTATCAATCAATGGATTAAGAACTGGCGTAAAAATGGCTGGCGAACCTCGGACAAAAAACCGGTAAAAAATGTCGACCTGTGGAAACGCTTAGATGAGCAAGTTAATCAGCATGATGTAACCTGGCATTGGGTAAAAGGCCACTCAGGCCACCCGGAAAACGAAGCCTGCGATGTTTTAGCCCGCCAGGCTGCCGAAAGTAAGAGCCAGTCAATAGACGAAGGTTTTGTATCCTGAATAGCGCCCTGCCCCTGACATAAATCCGGCAAGTGGCACAAAAGCTACTTGTCACTCCACAACGCATACTCATTGTTATTGTTGTCACTAAAATGAAAACGCCGTCCGCCAGGGAAGGAAAATATGGGTTTGATGATCTTGCCCCCCGCCTCTTCGATGGCTGTTTGCGAAGCCGCTAAATCGGCGCTGTATATAACCACTAATACACTGCCCTGGTTAGTTGATACGGTGCCGCTGGACTTGAACAAACCGCCGTCTATACCGGCTTCAACTATGGCGGCGTAATCCTCGCCATAGTCGACAAACTGCCAAGCAAACACCTGGGAAAAAAACCGTTTGGATGCAGCAACATCCTTTACAGGGATTTCTATATAATTGATTTTATGGTGATTGCTCATGATGCACCTGATACCGAGTGGTTAACAAACATTGAGTATAAGCCAACTTAGCTCAGGCACAATCCACACTTACCCTATGGGGTATTAAGCCCCAGGCTAAAATCAAAACAAATAGGTATGGCTGGGTTAATTGACCTTCCTTGGTTTACGCGTTGTGGTAACTAAATTTCAAGTTGAAATGATAAGCGACCTTCCATCATATTATCGCAGCCAGTTCGGCACCTTGCCTGATCGCCCTTTTGGCATCCAGTTCGGTGGCCACATCGGCTCCACCAATGAGATGGGTGATGATGTTATGGGCTTTGAGCCCTTCTTGAAGTTCACGCAGAGGTTCTTGCCCCGCACATAAAATTATATGATCAACCGCCAGGCATTTTTGTTGCTCATCCACTTCAATATGTAGGCCGGCATCATCTATTTGTAAATAGGTAACGCCAGAGATCATCTGCACCTTATTTTTCTTTAGTGAACTGCGGTGGATCCAACCGGTGGTTTTACCTAAATCCTTGCCTACCTTGGAAACTTTGCGTTGCAGCAGATAGATTTCCCGAGCGGGATGACTCGGCTCGGCTGGCATTAAGGCTCCGCGCTCTTTATAGTCGCGATCTATGCCCCAGGCCGCTAACCACTTCTCGGGCTGGGTGGTAAGGGATTCGTCTTCTACCAAAAATTCCGCCACATCAAATCCTATACCTCCGGCCCCGATGATAGCCACCCGGTTACCCACAGGTTTATTATCTCTAAGTACATCCAGGTAACTAAGTACACTTGCATGCTCTATGCCTTCGATCTTTACGTCTCTGGGGACCACCCCCGTTGACAGTACCACTTCATCAAAGTTGCCTTGAGCTAAACTGTCAACAGTCTGTGGCGCATTTACCTGTAACTTAACCCCGGTTATTTCGATACGTTTAGTAAAATAACGCAGGGTTTCGTAAAACTCTTCTTTGCCCGGAATGCGCTTGGCGTAATTAAACTGCCCGCCTATTTGTGCGCCTTGTTCAAATAGATGCACTTCGTGACCACGTTGGGCAGCATAACAACTGAAGGCCAAACCGGCTGGGCCAGCACCGACCACAGCTATCTTTTTCTTGTGGGTGGTCAAAATAAAATTGAGTGATGTCTCGTAACCAGCCCGGGGATTTACCAGACACGTGGCCCGTTGTTTTTTAAAGGAGTGATCCAAACAGGCCTGGTTACAGGCAATGCAGGTATTAATTTCATCATCCTTACCCTGGCGTGCTTTAAACACAAAATTCTCATCAGCCAAAAAGGGGCGCGCCATGGAAACCATATCTGCCTGCCCCTGAGCTAATACACTTTCTGCAATTTGCGGGGTATTGATGCGGTTGGTGGCGATAAGTGGAATAGAAACTTGGCTTTTCATGCGCTCAGTAACCCAGGTAAAAGCAGCCCTTGGCACCATGGTGCTTATAGTGGGCACCCGCGCTTCATGCCAGCCAATCCCTGTATTGATCAGGGTCGCCCCTGCTCCCTCAATAAGTTTGGCCAGGGCCACCACTTCATCCCAGTTACTGCCGCCTTCCACCAAATCCAGCATCGACAGCCGGAAAATAATAATAAAATGGGCACCCACACGCTGGCGTACGGCGTCTACTATGTCAACCGCTATGCGGGCACGATTGGTGAAACTACCGCCCCATTCATCTTGGCGCTGATTGGTTCTGGCACACAAAAACTGATTAATAAAGTAACCTTCAGAGCCCATGACCTCAACCCCGTCATAGCCGGCTAACTGGGCCATCTGAGCACTATTGGCATAATCCTCTATGGTACTAAGGATGCCTTTTTTGGAAATTTCTTTAGGTTTAAATGGCACAATAGGCGATTTGATGGCCGAAGGAGCGACAATAAACGGATGATATCCATAACGCCCAGTATGCAAAATTTGCATGCATATTTTACCCTCATGGGCGTGCACAGCCTCCGTTATGACTTTATGTTTACCCGCATGACGTTTATTGGCCATACGTGAAGCAAAGGGAAATACCCAGCCTTGACGATTGGGGCTTATCCCCCCGGTCACTATAATACCTGCGCCCCCTGCCGCCCGCTCGGCGTAAAAATGGGCCAACAATTGATGACCATTTTTCTCTTCTTCTAGGCCCACATGCATCGAGCCCATTAACGTGCGGTTACGAATTGTCGTAAAACCTAAATCTAGGGGTTGAAACAAATGCGGGAAATACTGATTTAACGACATAGTAACCACCTAATAAGCAAAGATATTATAAGCCTCGAGTGTATCGCAAAAGGGCAAAAATAGAATTTTTGCGTTACAAAAATTTACACTTGTTGATTCTAACCTGGGGGGAATTTAGTTAGGATGCAGGACTATTAAGTCATGTAGTGAATAAATATTCTATGTCATCTGAAAAAAGTTGGACCAAGTCGCTGTTTACAGGCTTGTGGTCAATACTCAATTTTAGCCGTAAGTTATTCTTTAACATTATATTTTTGGTTATTGTTATAGCTTTTATCTCCGTTTTATTACGGGACAATGGCAGCGTTACCGTTCCCCAGGACTCGGCACTGGTACTAGCGTTAAAGGGTGATATCGTCATCCAGAAACAATCCGTTGATCCTTTTGCAGAATTTATGCAACAGGCATTTGAGCAAACTGATGATGAACCTGAGGTTTTACTGCAGGATATTTTATTGGCCATAGATAACGCCAAACAAGATCAAAGAATTAAGGCCTTGGTGCTGGATTTGCATGAACTCAATTCAGCAGGATTAGACAAGTTAGAACAAATTGCCCAGGCAATAGAAAGTTTTCGTCAAAGCGAAAAACCTGTATACGCAATAGGCGATTATTACACCCAAAATCAGTATTACATTGCCAGTCATGCGGATCATATTTATATGAACCCTATGGGTTGGATGTTGTTTGAGGGTTACGGCCGTTTTGGTATGTATTATAAATCGGCGCTGGATAAGATTAAGGCCACCACCCATGTCTTTAAAGTGGGCACCTATAAGTCTGCAGTAGAACCCATTTTACGGGATGATATGTCTGAACAGGCCAAAGAGGCCAACCGCGCCTGGTTAAATGCCATGTGGACCCAGTACAAAAATGATGTGGCGCACGCTCGTCATATGTCGCCTATGAATTTTGATGAGAAAGTTGAAGAATTCATGCATAAATTCGAACAGGCAAATGGTGACTTTGCCCGTTACGCATTGGATAACGGCTGGGTAGACTCGCTAAAAACCCGTGAACAAAGCTTACAAGAACTTATCAGCGTAGTCGGTGTTGATGAAGACTCCGAACGGGGTTACAACAACATTAGCTTTAAAGATTATCTGCATATCATCAACCCGGTTTTACCAAATATCCCTACCGATATGGATAGAGTTGGCATAGTTGTGGCCAAAGGCACCATTTTAAACGGGGTGCAAAAACCCGGTACAGTGGGTGGTGACAGTACTGCCGCCCTGCTACGCAAAGCCCGCTTGGATGAGACGATCAAGTCAGTGGTGTTGTACGTGGATTCTCCTGGTGGCAGTGCATTTGCTTCAGAAATTATCCGTCAAGAAGTGGAAAATCTAAAAGCCGCTGGTAAACCAGTAGTTGCCTTAATGGGAACTTACGCAGCTTCTGGTGGCTACTGGATATCCGCAAGCGCTGACCAAATCTGGGCCGCGCCCAGCACTATCACTGGCTCCATCGGCATTTTCGGCATGTTTTTGACCTTCGAAAACACCCTGGATTATTTAGGAGTCCACACAGATGGCGTAGGCACCACAGATTTTGCAGGCATGGGTATTACCCGTGGCATCGATCCAAAAATGGGCCAAATATTGCAGCGCGGTATAGAGCATGGCTACGACCAATTTATTACCTTGGTAGCAAACGAGCGCAACATGAGCAAGGAACAAGTGGATAATATCGCCCAAGGCCGAGTATGGATAGGTGAGAAAGCCCAGGAACTAGGCTTAGTGGATGAACTAGGTTATTTTGATAATGCGGTAAAGGCTGCGGCCGATTTAGCCCATCTTGAACGCTACGACGTAAAATACGTTGAACGTACCTTGAGCAGTTCCGAGTTATTTTGGAAAGGTATTTTTGGTCAAGCCTCGGTCCTGTTGGCCAAATCGCAATTCGCCCAAAGCGATAGCCGCTTGCTGGGATTAGTGAAAAAGCTGACGGCTGATTTTGAAGACTTTGCCAAGTTAAATGATCCCCGTGGTGTTTACGCGTTTTGTATCGCCTGTGAAATTTAACGTGTTAATAATCCGACTCGCAGCAATTTGCTGCGGGTCAATTTGCTTGCCATTTTAAGATTGTCACTTCCTCCCCCCCCAATTTGTCAGCTACAGTTCGCCATAAGGCAGCAGGTTGAGCAATGTTTCATCAAAGCCGAAATCGCTCTGCAACGACAATTTGTCCGCCCTAACCTGTATTTTACCCAGCGAGGTAAAATAGCCGGCTGTGCGCGCCTGCAAAGCAATGAGTTGAAGTTCAACCCCGTGTTGCTCGGCGATAATCTGCAAACGTTTTTAGCTGAGGTGGTGCCTCATGAGATTTGCCACTTGTTGGCTTTTCAGTTATACGGCAAAGTAAAACCCCATGGTCAGCAATGGAAAGCCTTGATGTCGAGCCTGTTTAATTTGCCCGGTTGCGCTTATCACGCTATGGATGTATCAAAGGTCAGGGGGAAAACCTTTGCCTATCAATGCCCCTGCGGACCGGTTGAGTTGAGTATCAGGCGGCATAATAAAGTTATTCGTCAACAGCAGTGTTATATTTGCCGAAACTGCCAACAGCCGTTACACAGAGGCTAAAACCACTGTTTGGTCAAAACTTTATCCAGTTCGTCAAATGCGGTTTTCAGCAATCTGGCTAATTCTTTGTATTTGGGTCGGAATTTAGGACTCTTTAAAGCGCAGCCTTGTAGCTGCATTTTATGATGAATGTCCTGATACCAGCTATTGGTGGAAGGAGGCAGAAATTGATTAGCTCGATGGCCTAACCACAGCACCCCCTGTGCTGGAATGGTCAGAAAAAACATTCCCATTGCGATGGCTTGAGGCAAGTGTTCAACACCCAGAAAACTGACTGAAGTGGCTACGGTCAATACCGCTAAAGGTGGCATAGTTTTTATCGACAGCCTAGTGGCTGACACGATCCGACATTCCGGAAACAGTGCATACAGTTCTTTCTTAACTGGCCAGGTTTGCAGATATTCCTGACCGTCTTTAAACAGCGCTGAAAGTGTCTGTGCCATGGTTTACCTTATACTGTCGACATCAATATCTGTAGTCTACCCGTTTAGCGTGGGGATCGCCAAAACCTTAGGTTATATTAAATCACTTTAGTCACGCAAAACTGCCTAAGCAAATAATTGGTTCTCAGATAGACGAATTAGTTTCAGCCAGCGGATTGAAAGTTTGTCCCCCGGCCGCATTAATAGAGCTAATCCTGTTGATCTACTTTACCTGGTTGGCGCTATTGCATAGAATCGCCGACAAATTTATTTTGGAGATATTCATGTCTGAAACGAGACACGTACGATTACTTATTCTAGGTTCAGGCCCTGCAGGCTATTCAGCGGCTGTGTATGCCGCCAGAGCCAACCTTAACCCGGTACTTTTAACGGGTATTCAGCAAGGCGGTCAACTGACCACCACTACTGAAGTGGAAAACTGGCCAGGGGATCCCGAGGGGTTGACCGGACCAGACTTAATGTTGCGCATGCAAAAACATGCCGAAAAATTTGATACTGAAATTATTTTTGATCATATCAATAATACTGACTTATCCAAGCGCCCCTTTACCTTAACTGGCGACCAGGGCACTTATACCTGCGATGCCCTAATTATTGCAACAGGTGCGTCTGCAAAATATTTAGGCATGGAATCCGAAACAGCTTTTATGGGTAAGGGTGTCTCAGCCTGTGCCACCTGTGATGGATTTTTCTATCGTAATCAAAAGGTTGCAGTAGTAGGTGGTGGCAATACCGCAGTAGAAGAAGCCCTTTACTTAGCCAATATCGCCTCAGAAGTACATGTTATTCACAGACGTGATTCGTTCAGGAGCGAGAAAATATTGTCACAACGCTTATTAGACAAAGCACAAAATGGCAATGTCACTCTACATTTAAACAGCACCCTGGACGAAGTCCTGGGCGACCAAATGGGCGTCACGGGGATCCGTATTAAATCCACTGAGTCTGAAACAACCACAGATTTGGGTTTGATGGGGGTATTTATTGCCATTGGACATCAACCCAATACGGGTATTTTTGCCGGGGAATTGGAGATGAAAGACGGTTACATTAAAGTCAATAGCGGCACAGCAGGCAACGCTACCCAAACCAGTGTGGAAGGCGTGTTTGCTGCAGGTGATGTGAGTGATCATGTCTACCGCCAAGCGATCACTTCTGCCGGGACAGGCTGTATGGCTGCATTGGATGCAGAAAAATATCTAGACGGTTTAGTTTAATCGAACAGGCCCCGCTTGGGGCCTTTTTATCCAACATAAGCGAGCCAATGATAGAGCTTTATCAACTAGACCATTCCCTCAGGTTTCCTGCGCCCGCAACCGCCCTATCCGATCCACCTGGTCTACTGGCATTTGGTGGAGATTTATCCGTTGAAAGGCTTAAATTCGCTTACCAAAATGGAGTTTTCCCCTGGTATAGTGAAGGTGAACCCATTTTGTGGTGGTCACCGGATCCCAGGGGCATTTTGCCTTTGGAGCACTTCAAGGTCTCTAGAAGTCTAGCGAAATTTATTCGTAAAACGCCGTTTAGGGTGACCTTGAATCAGGATTTTGCTCAGGTAATTGATGCCTGTGCGCATGCGTCCAGGCAAGATAGCGGTACCTGGATCAGTAAAGCTATGATCAGCGCCTATCAACGCCTGCACAAAGCCGGATATGCACAATCGGTTGAAGTGTGGGATGGGCCTGACTTAGTTGGTGGCTTGTATGGGGTAACGGTTGGCACGCTTTTTTGCGGTGAATCTATGTTTCATCACTCAACAAATGCCTCGAAACTTGCTATGTTTTATCTAGTGCAACATCTACGGACACAGGACTGTGAGTTTATTGATTGTCAATTACAAAATCCGCATCTTGCCAGCCTGGGTTGCATTGAAATACCCCGTGAAGAGTTTTTAGTCATGTTGAACAAAGCTATCAGTTCTGAACTGGATAAAACCCTTTGGCAATCAGTTGAGTTAACCAAAATCACATGAAATTTGGCATAACCCAGGCGTTTAGTTGTAGTTATCTTCCTGAGCAACAGGAGAAGCTGTTGGTCTACGCTAAGGATAAGCAGCCTGGCCCTTACTACGAAACGCTGTTAGGAGTCGGGTTCAGACGCAGCGGCGAGCAGATTTACCGTCCCCACTGTGATCATTGCCAAGCCTGTCAGTCGCTCCGTGTACCTGTTAGCCTATTTAAGCCCTCGAAAAGTCAGAAAAGGCTGTTGAGCCGCAATAACGATATAAAGGTGCTAGTGAGTGAGGTTAACAAACCCGGTTATTACTCACTGTATGAACAATACATCAATCAACGCCATGAAGATGGTAGTATGTATCCTGCAAGCGAAAAACAATATGCCAGTTTTTTGAGTTGTAACTGGATTGCCCCTTTATTCATCGAGTTTTTTCTAGCTGACAGACTGATTGCAGTTGCCGTCACGGATCAACTTAAAGACTCCTTGTCTGCGCTGTATACATTTTTTGCACCGGATCAACAGGCGCGTTCTCTGGGTACTTTTGCCGTGCTGCAGCAAATAGCCATTGCGGTGCAATTGAACAAGACATATCTGTACCTGGGATACCAGATCGACGACTGTCAGAAAATGAACTATAAACGTAACTTTTTGCCCCATGAGCGGTTTTTTCAGCATAAATGGCAGCTAATTACAAAAAAAGAGCAGTAAAGCTTTACAGCGCCGTGCTTATTGGGCAGAATCTGCGCGGCATTTTTGAGACTTATTATTACAGAGGTAACAGAGCTACATGGCGAAAGAAGATTGTATTGAAATGGAAGGTACTGTGTTGGATACCCTTCCAAATACCATGTTTCGTGTCGAATTAGAAAACGGTCACGTTGTTACTGCGCATATTTCAGGCAAGATGCGTAAGAACTATATCCGCATCCTAACAGGCGACAAGGTCACCTGTGAAATGACGCCTTATGATTTGAGTAAAGGCCGCATTATTTACCGCGCGCGCTAATATTTACCCTTAAAAAAAGCCCGGTGTTAACAGCACCGGGCTTTTTTTAGTGGGCGAAATAAACTAACAGACTCTTTCCCTAAGGGCCTGTAGTGAAATACAAGTTAAGCTTCTGATTTTTCTTGCTTGAGTGCCTTGAAGGTGAATACCAGTTTTGCATCTTTTAAGGAAATTTTTACACTGCCCCCCTGACTTAACTCACCAAATAACAGTTCGCTGGCTAGCTCCTTCTTCACCTGCTGCTGAATGACCCGAGCCATGGGCCTTGCCCCCATATCGCGATCATAACCCTGCTCAGCCAACCACAGACGCGCTTGATTGGTCACTTCCAGCGACACACCTTTATTATCAAGCTGTACTTGTAGCTCGACAATAAATTTATCCACCACCTGCAAGATCACGTCTTGGTTCAGATGATTAAACCACACGATGGCATCCAGGCGGTTACGAAACTCCGGCGTGAAAACCTTGTTAATGACCGACATAGCGTCATGGGTATGATCCTGCTGTTTGAAACCAATAGATTTACGAATGGTTTCCTGCACACCTGCGTTGGTGGTCATAACTAATACCACATTGCGAAAATCTACTTTACGACCATTATTGTCGGTCAAGGTACCGTGATCCATTACCTGCAACAGAATATTGAAGATATCGGAGTGGGCCTTCTCAATCTCATCCAGCAGTACCACAGAATAGGGATTTTTAATCACGGCATCAGTCAACAAACCTCCTTGATCAAAACCCACGTAGCCCGGTGGTGCACCAATAAGACGGCTTACTGCGTGACGCTCCATATATTCAGACATATCGAATCGTACCAGCTCCACCCCCATAATTTTGGCCAGTTGCTGGGTGATTTCGGTTTTACCCACTCCTGTGGGCCCCGCAAACAGAAAATTCCCTATAGGTTTGGTTTCTGCGCCCAGACCTGAACGGGACAACCTGATGGCATCGGTCAAGGTATCAATTGCTTCATTCTGGCCAAACACTACCAGTTTCAAGTCCCGGTCGAGATTTCGTAAGGCTTCTTTGTCGCTCGACGATACGGATTTTTCAGGGATCCGCGCAATTTTGGCGATGATATGTTCAATATCGGTTACCCCTATGGTTTTTTTGCGTTTTGACGGTGGTAACAACCGTTGGCTCGCCCCAGCCTCATCCATGACATCAATCGCTTTATCAGGTAAGTGACGCTCATTAATATATTTGGCAGACAACTCCGCTGCGGCGCGAATAGCTTTATGGGTAAAGCGCACGCTGTGGTGTTGTTCATAACGGGATTTGAGGCCCATTAATATCTTGGTTGTATCGTTAACTGTGGGCTCAACCACATCAATTTTTTGAAAGCGCCGCGCCAAAGCCCGGTCTTTCTCAAATATCCCTTGATACTCCTGATAAGTTGTCGAACCAATACAACGCAGCTCGCCACTGCTTAGTTTAGGTTTAAGCAGGTTGGAGGCATCCATGACACCACCTGAGGCAGCACCGGCCCCTATGATAGTATGGATTTCATCAATAAATAAAATAGCCTCGGGGTCTTTAGTCAGCTCTTTGAGAATACCCTTGAGGCGTTTTTCGAAGTCACCTCGGTATTTAGTACCCGCCAGCAAGGTGCCCATATCCAGGGAATAAACCACGGCATTGGCAATAACTTCTGGTACATCCTTGTTAACGATACGGTACGCCAACCCCTCAGCAATAGCGGTTTTTCCTACTCCAGCCTCACCCACCAACAAAGGATTGTTTTTGCGGCGCCGACACAAGATCTGAATACTGCGCTCCACTTCCATATCTCGACCAATCAGGGGATCAATCTTGCCTTCTTTGGCCAGGACATTGAGATTGGATGAATATTGGTCAAGCATGGATGCGCCCGCCTCCGGCTCAGTCCCTTCCTCTTCAATATCCGATGAATGTTCGCTAGATTCGTCGCTTTTGGACACGCCGTGGGAAATATAATTCACTACGTCCAGGCGCGTGACATCGGCTTTTTTCAATATATACACGGCTTGGGATTCTTGCTCACTGAAAATCGCTACCAACACATTGGCCCCGGTGACTTCGTCTTTACCTGAAGACTGAACATGGAATACGGCGCGTTGCAGGACCCGTTGAAAGCCCAAGGTCGGCTGGGTTTCCCGTTCATTATTGACATCATCAAGCAATAAAGGGGTAGTATCTTTAACAAAGTCGGTCAATTCACTCTTAATTGACTCGACATTCGCCCCACAGGCTTCCAGAGCCTCTGTGGCAGCACTATTATCGAGCAAGGCTAGTAGCAGATGCTCAACCGTCATAAACTCGTGCCTGTGCTCTCTGGCAAAGATAAACGCTTCGTTCAACGTTTGTTCTAAATCTTTATTTAACATTTTAAGACCCTCTTACTGCGTTAAACCTGTTCCATAGAACACATCAACGGGTGTTGATGCTTCTTGGCATACTGTGTAACTTGCAAAACTTTGGTTTCTGCGATCTCTGCAGTATATATGCCACAAACGGCTCTGCCTCGATAATGCACAGTTAACATAATCTGATTGGCTTTTTCTGAGTCTAGGTTGAAAAAACGGAGCAATACCTCAATCACAAAATCCATTGGGGTGTAATCATCGTTATTCAGCAAAACTTTGTACATAGGCGGTGGTGCCAACTTTTGCTTGACCGCTTCAAGCTGTTTCTCACGATCGATATTTATAGTGTTATCTTTGCTCATAATAAAAAGAATAGTGCCCTTAGTGCAAATTTTGCAGATTTATTACTATTTAACAAAAAGTCAAATTAGCCTTGACAAAAACAGGTTAAAAAATCTACATTTTCAGTAGCGATATTGTTTTTTTAGCAATTCGCCAAGCTCCATGTTTTATTGTGGGGACAAAAATGCGTCAGTTCAAGGGATTAAAAGGAAGCAGAAGTATGGCAGTCGGCAAAGTTAAGTGGTTCAACAATGCAAAGGGGTTCGGTTTTATTGTTCCGGAAGATGGTGGCGAGGATATTTTCGCTCATTATTCTACCATTCAAATGGAGGGCTATCGCTCTCTTAAGGCCGGACAAGAGGTTAAGTACGACGTTCAGCAGGGGCCTAAAGGCTTGCATGCCGAGAACATCGATTTTAACGGAGAACCCGAAAGATAGTATTCGTGCATAAAAAAAAGCAGACCCAAGGGTCTGCTTTTTTATTTCTTAGAACAAATATTTATTTAAAATCTTTTAATATTGTGTTCAAAGTTTCACTTGGACACATCGCCTTAGTGATTAACGTTTCATCGGGATAGTAATAACCCCCAATATTTTCAGGCGCTCCTTGCGTTGCATCAATCTCTTGCATAATTTTCCCTTCGTTTTCTTGCAAAAGTTTATGCAGCGATTTGAACTTGGCCGCCAATTCTGCATTGTCAGATTGAATTGCCAAAGCTTCTGACCAATACAATGCCAGGTAGAAGTGGCTACCACGGTTATCTAATTGACCGGCCTTACGCTGGGGAGATTTACCTTCATTGAGTAGTTTTTCTGTCGCCAGATCAAGCGTACTGGCCAACACTTTTGCTTTTGCATTATCATTTTTGAGCGCCAAATCTTCCAGCGATACCGTCAGGGCCAGAAACTCCCCTAATGAATCCCAGCGTAAATGGCCTTCTTCAACAAATTGCTGAACATGTTTGGGAGCTGAGCCGCCCGCGCCAGTTTCAAACAACCCGCCGCCCGCCATAAGTGGCACTATTGACAACATCTTGGCACTGGTACCTAGCTCTAAAATTGGAAATAAATCCGTCAAATAGTCACGCAATACGTTGCCGGTGACAGAAATAGTATCCAAACCCCTGATAGCCCGTTCCATTGAGTAACGGATCGCTCGGACCGGTGCCATAATTTGGATATCCAGACCTTGGGTATCGTGATCTTTTAAATAGGTTGTTACCTTGGCAATCAATTGTGCATCGTGAGCACGCTCGTCGTCCAACCAGAAGATAGTGGGGATGCCTGATTGGCGGGCACGGTTAACAGCCAGTTTCACCCAATCTTGTATAGGTTCATCTTTAACTTGGCACATACGCCAAATATCACCGTCTTCTACTTTGTGCTCAACTAAAACATTCTCATTTTGATCAATGATGCATACCGTTCCATCTCCGACCATTTCAAAGGTTTTATCATGAGAGCCGTATTCTTCGGCTTTTTGCGCCATCAAACCAACATTTGATACCGAT
Source organism: Paraglaciecola sp. IT1134 (assembly GCF_058068185.1). Taxonomy (NCBI): domain Bacteria; kingdom Pseudomonadati; phylum Pseudomonadota; class Gammaproteobacteria; order Alteromonadales; family Alteromonadaceae; genus Paraglaciecola; species Paraglaciecola sp. IT1134. The sequence continues at coordinate 2,922,835 of NZ_CM176486.1, forward strand.
CCCATAGTAGTAGGATCGAATGCCCCGTGAGTTTTGCAGAAATTGATCATTTCTTGATAAATAGTCGCGTAGGTGCTTTCCGGAATAACCGCTTTGGTATCATGCTGTTTGCCATCCGGCCCCCACATTTGTCCAGAAGCGCGGATCATCGCGGGCATGGATGCATCTACAATTACATCACTGGGTACATGCAAATTGGAGATCCCTTTGTCTGAATTGACCATGGCGATCAATGGACGGTCGGCATAACAGGCATTGATATCCGCCTGGATCTCCGCGCGTTGGGACTCGGGTAAACTGGCAATTTTGTCGTATACACTGCCTAAACCATTGTTGGCATCAACACCTAGTTCTGCAAATAAGTCGGCATATTTTTCAAACAACTCTTTGTAAAATACTTTGACACAATGGCCGAACACTATGGGGTGCGAAACCTTCATCATGGTCGCTTTAACATGCAAGGAAAACAGCACACCGGTTTTTTTGGCGTCTTCAATTTGCGTTTCGAAAAACTGACACAAGGCTTTTTTACTCATAAACATACCGTCGATAACTTCGCCGGCGAGCAAGTCAACTCGGGGTTTAAGAACCTTTACTTGGCCATCTGTACCGATAAATTCAATGCGTACGTGGCCCGCTTTTTCCACAGTCACAGATTTTTCACCTGAGTAAAAATCCCCTCCACGCATGTGCGCTACATGAGTACGTGAAGCCTGGCTCCACTGCCCCATGGAATGAGGATTTTTGCGGGCATAGTTTTTGACGGCTTTTGGGGCTCGGCGATCAGAGTTGCCTTCACGTAATACCGGGTTGACGGCACTACCCAATATCTTGCTGTAGCGCGCTTCAAGCTCAATTTCTTCGTCGTTAGCGGGATCTTCAGGATAAGCTGGCACCTTAAAACTCTTAGCATTTAATTCTTTAATCGCTGCTTTAAGCTGCGGTTTGGACGCACTAACGTTAGGCAACTTGATGATATTGGTCTGCGGATCCTGGGTAAGCGCACCAAGTTCGGCCAGGGCATCAGGCACTTTTTGCTCTTCTGTCAGGTAATCGGGAAAACTGGCAAGAATACGGGCAGCCAGAGAAATATCACTAAGTTCGATTTCGATGTTGGCAGGAAAAGTGAACGACTTGATGATAGGTAATAGTGAATATGTGGCTAACGCTGGGGCTTCATCCGTTTTCGTGTAGATAATCTTTGACTTCTGAGTTGTCATTATATGCCTCAAATGTTGCGGTAGTGAGCTACCGGATTAGTGTAGACTGGTAATAATAAAAGATAAAAATATCCTTAACACCTGTCGTATATGTAATTATTTAGACCTAAACTGTTAGGATCCTGAATTTAGCTAAAGGTTATTTTGGATAATTTGCTGCAAGATAATAAACAATTCATCGCAGAGTGCAAAACAACTCAGCAGATTTATGCATAATAAGTAGTAACAAATGACTATTAAGACCGCTAACAAATCCTCAACGCCTTCGCGCAGTACAAAAATCGTACTATTTAATAAACCGTTCAATGTGCTCACTCAGTTTACCGATGCCACAGGACGGCAAACGCTCAAAGATTATATCCCTATTTCCGAAGTATATGCAGCTGGCAGGCTGGATCGTGATAGTGAAGGACTATTAATTCTGACCAATGACGGAAAATTACAAAGTAAGTTGACCGATCCCCAAAATAAAACCACAAAAACCTACTGGGTTCAGGTCGAAGGGATACCGCAGGAAGATAAGCTCGCCCAATTGCGCGCCGGGGTCGAATTAAAAGACGGTATGACCCGTCCGGCAAAAATAAGTGTAATGCCTGAACCTGCCATATGGGCACGCAGCCCGCCGGTTCGCTTTCGCCAGTCTATTCCCACAAGTTGGTTGTCCATTACCATCACTGAAGGCAAAAATCGTCAGGTCAGACGCATGACGGCACATATCGGCTACCCGACCTTGCGCCTCATTCGCTACCGTATCGGTAATTGGTCTATAGATGGTATTGACAACGGCCATTATATTGAAGTGTGATATACCCTACATCCTTGAAACTGCTTGTTTGTTGGCTAAACTCATTCGCTGCCGCCATGCAATTCCAATGATTTGGGGTATACACATAAATATGATGTGCTTTTTAGATCTAGAATCAAGGTGATTTAAGCCAGCTAATTTGCTAGTATTCGCCTCCATTTTTCCAGACTCTATATAAAGTTAATCATGTTAAATACCCTGTCACAATGCGCCATCGAAAATTCCGACAATAAACACAAAAAAGTTATAGTTGGCATGTCAGGTGGCGTGGATTCATCAGTCTCGGCTTACTTGTTACTGCAACAAGGTTATCAAGTAGAGGGCCTGTTTATGAAAAACTGGGAAGAAGATGATAACGATGAATACTGCGCCGCAGCGGAAGATTTAAAAGATGCCCAGGCTGTAGCGGACAAACTGGGAATTGAATTACACACCATAAATTTTGCAGCAGAGTACTGGGATAATGTATTTGAATACTTTCTGGCTGAATATAAATCCGGACGCACCCCTAACCCGGATATCATGTGTAATAAAGAAATTAAATTCAAAGCCTTTCTGGAATTTGCGGCTCAAGAATTGGCGGCGGATTATATTGCTACCGGGCATTATGTGCGGCGACAAAAACATGACGGCCAATGGCAGATGTTGCGCGGTTTAGATGATAATAAAGATCAAAGCTATTTTCTCTATACCCTAGGTGAAGAGCATGTAGCCCAAACCTTATTCCCTATCGGTGACATAGAAAAACCAAAAGTGCGGGAAATTGCCCAGCAACAAGGGTTGATCACCCATGATAAAAAAGACAGCACCGGTATTTGTTTTATTGGTGAGCGCAAATTCACTGACTTTTTATCCCAATATTTACCTGCACAACCAGGCATTATCGAAACTGCCGAAGGACAGGAAATCGGTCAGCACCAGGGGCTGATGTATCATACCTTAGGTCAACGTAAAGGTTTGCTGATTGGCGGCATGAAGGAGTTTGGTGAAGAGCCCTGGTATGTTGTAGACAAAGACATGCAACGTAATGTACTGATAGTCGGCCAAGGTGCAGATCACCCTCGCCTGTATTCCACTGGGCTAGTGGCAAACCAGTTACATTGGGTGGATAGAAAAGGGCCAACCAGCCCCATACGATGCACGGTTAAAACTCGCTATCGCCAACAAGACATCGACTGCACATTGACGCCATCAGCAGATGGCTCAGTCGAAGTCGTATTCGACACCCCACAAAAAGCCGTTACACCCGGGCAATCAGCGGTATTTTATGCCCAGGACATTTGCCTTGGTGGCGGAATAATTGAGAGTTATATTCGATAAGATGCAAAATACATTAACCACCAGAGAAATTGAAAAAAACATTGCCCTGGCGGGTGTCTGTCAGGCCGCTATGTTAGTCAAACAAGTATCCAAACAAGGCCAATGTGATGAGCTGGCATTTAAGGCCAGTATAGCCAGTATCACTATTACTGAACCGGAAAATACGGAACAAGTATTTGGTCAACTGAACCATGTAAAGCTTGGTTTTACGACATTGCACAATCAGCTTGGTAACGGTTCAAGCGACAAAGATACCGAGATCACCCGTTATATAGCGAACTTGCTGAGCATTGAACGTAAGCTCAGTAAAAACCCTAAACGGATGACTGAATTGGGTGATCGTATCAATAACATCAAACGCCAACAAATGCATCTGGACTTATTTGACAGTCAAATGCTGGCTAACTTAGCTAGCATTTACAGCGATGTGATAAGCCCCATGACCACTAAAATTCAGGTGTCCGGAGATCCAGCGTTGCTAAAAATAGGTGAGAATCAACACAAGGTTCGCGCATTATTATTGGCCGGCGTGCGAGCGGCAGTATTATGGCGTCAGCTGGGCGGTAAGCGTCGGCACATTCTGTTTAACAGACAACGCATAGTGACATGTGCAGAACAAGCATTAGCGCAAATAAACCAATCAAGTTAGGAGCAATCACTTCATGCAGCTATCCGCATTAACCGCCGTGTCCCCAATAGATGGACGATACGCCGCTAAAACCACTGAACTTCGGACTATCTTTAGTGAGTTTGGGCTACTTAAGTATCGCGTTCAAGTTGAGGTACGCTGGTTACAAAAATTAGCCGCCACCCCACAGATTGAACAGGTACCGACATTCAGTGAGGCAGCCAATGCGCTGTTAGATTCCATAGTCGCTTCTTTTGATGAAAAAGGTGCCCAACGCATTAAAGAAATTGAACGTACCACTAACCACGATGTAAAAGCGGTGGAGTACTTCTTAAAAGAACAGGTCGCAAATAATGCGGAATTGCACAGCGTCAATGAATTTATTCATTTTGCCTGTACCTCAGAAGATATCAACAACCTGTCTCATGGGCTAATGTTGCAGGAGGCCCGTGAACAAATATTGCTACCTTATTGTGACCAGCTGATCGGTGAATTAAAACGTTTGGCTAAAGAATACAAAAATATGCCAATGATGGCCCGCACTCACGGACAACCAGCTTCTCCCACCACCATGGGCAAAGAAATGGCAAACGTAATGCAGCGCTTGGCGCGCCAGCGTCAGCAAATTGCCGCCGTGGATATACTAGGTAAGGCCAACGGCGCCGTAGGGAACTATAATGCCCATTTGTCAGCCTATCCGGATGTAGACTGGCATCAATTTTCCGGGGAATTTGTGAGCAGTTTAGGCATTACTTTTAATCCGTTTACCACCCAGATTGAGCCTCATGATTATATTGCTGAGTTGTTTGATGCTATTGCCCGTTTCAACACGGTATTACTGGATTTTAACCGGGATATGTGGGGCTATATTGCCCTGGGTCATTTCAAACAAAAAACCGTAGCCGGAGAGATTGGCTCGTCTACCATGCCTCACAAAGTCAATCCCATCGACTTTGAAAACTCTGAAGGTAACCTGGGCCTAGCCAACGCCATGTTTGCTCATTTAGCCAGCAAGCTACCCGTTTCTCGCTGGCAACGGGATCTCACCGACTCAACGGTGTTACGCAACTTAGGGGTGGGCGTCGGCTATGCAGTCATAGCTTATCAATCGTCACTAAAAGGGATCAGCAAGCTACAGGTCAACGAACAAAGTTTGCTCGACGAATTGGATAATAATTGGGAGCTGCTGGCAGAGCCAGTGCAAACCGTCATGCGTCGCTACGGTATCGAAAAACCTTATGAAAAGCTCAAAGAGCTAACCCGTGGCAAAAAAATCAATCAGCAAATTATTGCAACCTTTATCGATGGTCTGGATTTACCCGAGAGTGCCAAAGTTCAGCTCAAGTCACTCACGCCAGCCAATTATATTGGCCGTGCCATAACCTTCGTCGAACAACTCTAGGCCACTCTCATTTAAAGCGCAGAGTCGTCGTCTCTGCGCTTTAATATCCTCATTTTTCTCCTATACTTTATCCCTCCTGCTCGCTAGCTAAACGGATTTATTATGCTAAGCCGAATGTTGCACGCCTGGATCTGGTGCGGAATATCCCCCTCGTTAATCGAAAATATTAATCCGGTACGTATCTGTAACATTATTGCCTTACTGGTTATTTTCGTGCTCATGTTGCAAATTCCCATGGCCAGCTATTACTGGCAACAAGGCGGTAACCTCAAAGTGACCTTGTTACTGGGTCACATGCTGTTCTTATTCGCCATACCTTTACTCAATCAGGCCCAATTTCCACGCTTGGCAAAGCTCGCATTAGTCTTGGTATTTACCAGCTATATTTCTTGGTCCTGCGTTTTATGGCAAGCCAATATCCAGACTCAGTATTTTTTGCTATTAGCGGTATTTGTCTGCCCGTTTTTATTCGAGCCCCAAGACCGTCTGGTCATGTGGTGTTGCATCGTTTTAGATGTCAGTATCTTTACGTTTGTGGAATGTTATTATTTGCTGATTATCAATAGTCAGAACTTGTCTGAATACCATCAGGTTGTGGGTTTTTCCAGCAGTTTTTTCTTGGCTTTTTCTTGCACCCTAACCAGTTACCACGTAGGACGGAATGTTAACCGCAACCATCACAAGTTACTCTATGCCAGGCAGCGTTCAGAACAGTTGCTGCTCAATATACTGCCCCTGCCTATAGCTAACAGATTGAAAAACCATGAACGGCGGATCGCCGATCATTACGAGCAGGTATCAGTCTGTTTTGTGGATTTAGAAAATTTCACCCAGATATCCAAACAACTTAGTCCCCATGCATTGGTGGCGATATTAGATGATATTTTTTTACAATTTGATGGAATTACTCAAAAAAATGGCCTGGAAAAGATCAAAACGATGGGGGATGGCTACATGGCTGCAGCGGGTGTGCCCAGTGCCAATCCTATCCATGCCCTGCAATGCTGTACTTGCGCCTTGGCCTTCAAACAAGTTTTCCCTGCCTTACAAAAAAAGCATAAACTCCTAAATGGCATTCGCATCGGTATAGGTACCGGTGAGGTCGTAGCCGGCGTAATTGGTCAAAGCAAGTTCTGTTACGATCTATGGGGAGAAGCGGTAACCCTGGCATCCCGCATGGAAAGTCACGGCCAGGAAGGCAAAATTCAGGTCACCCAATTTACTTATGAAATGGCGAAACATAAGTATAACTTCGCCCCCCGAGGTAGAATTGCGGTCAAAGGCATAGGCGCAGTGGAAACCTATTGGTTGTTGGGCAGTAAATAACGGGATGTCATCCCGTTACACGTCTTAACCTATATCCTGCGACTGAAGAGCATCGATTGACAACGTTCCCCAGTAACAAATTTTAGGACCTTACATGTATAGATTAAGTAACTTTAACCCCGCCGATTTTCTAGCCCACTACTGGCAACAAAAACCCGCCATATTCAGACAGATATTTTCCGATTTTAAGGATCCCCTTGATGAACACGAATTGGCTGGCCTGGCTCAGGACCCTAATGTGGACTCACGTATCGTGGCCTTGGAAAAACACAAATGGTTAGTTAGCCACGGTCCATTTGCCGAGTTTACCGCCCATTGTCAGGGTGCCTGGAGCTTACTGGTACAAGCGGTAGATCAGCATATTCCCACAGCAGATAATTTGATCCGTGCCTTCAATTTCATTCCCTATTGGCGTATGGATGACCTGATGGTGAGCTTTTCCACTCAAGGAGCGGGAGTCGGACCCCATCTGGACCAATACGATGTTTTTATTATCCAAGGTAAGGGCTCAAGGCGGTGGCAAGTAGGTGCCAAAGGCGAATATACTGAACATTTCCCTCATGCTGATCTACGCCAAATAAGTGACTTCACGCCGATAATAGACGAGATATTGCAGCCCGGTGATATGATTTATATTCCTCCTGGGTACCCCCACAATGGTCGGGCTCTGGAGGAATGCTTAAATTATTCAGTGGGGTTTCGCGCCCCATCACAACAGGAGTTGCTGACATCATTTGCTGACTACGCTATTGATAACGGCTTGTTTAAACAACGCCATCAGGACAAAGCGCTAACAGTGCGTCCATCACCCAGCCAAATAAATCTTGACGAAGTAATCTCCTTTAAAAATTCACTCAAAGAGACCATCGACTCACCGTACTTTGACTCCTGGATCACCGAATATTTTAGTCACACCCAATTAAATCAGGGCTTTGACGAGGTGCATAACCCAGATTATCAACTCCCGGAAATAATCGAGTTATTCAAACAACAGACAGTGTTTGAACGTCAGGTTGGCATAAGACCGGTTTACCTGGAGTTAACACCAGACGACGCCACGTTGGAGGTATTTATTGAAGGACAATCTTTTGCCGTTTGCTTAAAATATGCTGAGCAGGCTAAAAAATTGCTGCAAGCGCCGCAATGGCAATTTAACCCAGATGAACAGCGAGATGACCTGCCCTTTTGGGGAGATTTGTTACTTAAGCTGGTAAATATTGGGGCCTGGTTACCGGAAGAATAACCTAAAATTTGACATGTTCTCATGAGCCTGCAAATGGGAGAGCTATTTAGCTGAGCGACCCAGGGACGTCAACATCGAACCGGTTACAACTATCAGTGCCCCCAGGTAAGCCCATACATTCAACTCACTAAAGGTAAAGTGAGTGGGCAAACACCACACAGCGACCCACATGCTGATAAAGGTAAACACCGGGGCCAGCGCAATAACCGCACTAACCTTAGCCGCCGGCCATACACCAAGTGCTTCGGTAAAGGCTCCGTAACCGATAATAGTATTGATACAACAAAAAATAAGGGCCCCAAATTGTAATTTGCTCATATGCATGAGCTGCGACAACTCAACAAAAGGAAAAAGTAAAACTACCCCTAGCAGATAAATCATCATAGTCAGTTGTCTGGCGGTTAATACTCGTAACAGAGGTTTCTGCATCAATGCATATGCTGCCCAAGTAGTGGCGGCAAACAAAACGTAAATGATGCCGATATTGAAATGATTGAGTGATCCAAACAAGGTATCTAACCTGTCATTAAAAAATAACAATAAGCCAAAAAACAGCAAACAGGCGCCAAATTTTTCAATAGGTTTTAAACGTTCACCAAAAAAAGCGATCCCCCCGATCATTAGTAAAAACGGGGCTAACTGCATAACCACTTGAGTTGTTTCGGGATTCAGATATTCCAGACCTTTTACGTTAGCGACGTAATTGCACAACAACAACACCGTGGCAACAAATAACAAAACGCCTCTATTCGAGGCAAAGCTGCGCATCACAGGCAGGGCCCGCTTTTTGGCTAGAAAGGTAAAAACAAACAAACCGGCAACGGCGAAACGATACCAGGTGATAGTAGGGGCATCCATTGTTTCAAGACACAATTTAATAAATACCGGTAACACGCCCCACATAAAAGCAGTGAGTAGTGATAATCCGAAACCATACCAGTGTCTGGCTGTATCTTGCACCTAGGTAGGTCCCTACAACTATGATTAATCCATGTAGGTTTATAGATCCTATAAACCTACTTTTTGTTTAGCAGATGGTCAGTCTTCTATCAGGTCATTGATATCATCAATAATACCTTGCAGCTCTTTGATGGCTTTAGTTCTTTGTTTTTTACTTAAGCTTTGGGATAACGCTGCGAGCAATTCACTGTAGACTTGGCTATTGAATGCCGACTTTTGGCGAAAGGCGGTATCTTGATAGTTTTCGGGCTGGAGCATCACCTCGAGCAATTTTGGTTGGAAATCCACTTCATGTCTATGCTCTAACATCAGTATTCTGGTATCACGTTGAATATCGCGGCGATAACTTATCCAGTCCTCAAAACTTAATTCAAAGCGCTGGGCATATTCTTCGACCAACTGGTTCTGCTTAGGAGTCAATCTACCTATAAATTCCTTGGCCTGCTGCTGAATGTCTTCAATTTGCATGGCCAATCGCTGTTGCGCAGTTTGTCCTTCCCGATCTTCGATCCGGTCGCGATTTTTCTCCTCTAAGGCGTCAAACAGTGAGTCTATTTGCTCGTCACTTAATTGGGGCGCGAGGGACACCAGTCCGGGGCTCACTTCGTCTCGTAAGCTAACCCAATGTTGTTTGGCGCCTTCCATGTGTGCCGACCACTGTCCGGGCGTGACAACACCTTCGCTGATCTGCTGCTTGAGGGTCTGCAATTGCGCCGCATATTGCTGCAACTGTTCGCTGCGATGCCAGACCAACCATTGTTGCACTTTAGGTTCGAGTGAGGATTTCTGTTGCCTGTCCAGGTCAATATAATCGTCAATATACCAGTACATTAACCAGTCGATATTGTTGTAGGCAAACTTCGAGCTACAGCCACTGAGTGTTAAACACATCATGCATAAAACCAGCAAATATTTTTTCATGTCTTCCTTAAATGAATTTTGGTCTTTGGGGTTACAGGAAATACGACTATAGCTTGATCATAGTTTTGACATTATCACGATGACTACGGCTGACTTTCAACTCACTGCCGTTGGCCAGAATGAGGTGATATTCGCCGCTGACATGGCTCACCAACTTCTGCACAAATTTGATATTGACGATAGCCGAGCGATGGATGCGCACAAAAAGACGGGGATCCAGCTGCTCTTCCAGTTCCTTCATGGTACGACGCATTATATGGGTCTGTTCACTAGTGTGCACACACATATAATCGCCGGCCGCATCTATCCACTGGATCTGGTTAATATCCACCCGGGTGACTTCCATGCCATCCTTGATCGCCAAAACGTCTGGATACTGGTTGGTATTAATTGGCTCTCCCGAGGCAAGTTTACGCAGTATGTCTTCGCAATCATCACCTGTAAAGTCAGCCACTAATTTAGCCAAGGTCTCTTTATGTCCGGTTTCAGTGTGCAAGGATACGTGTTCGAAAACCTTGTCCAGAGCCGATTTCAAGCGTTTTTCATCCACGGGCTTCAATACATAATCCAGCGCATGGGCATCGAATGCCTTGATAGCATAGGTATCATAAGCGGTGACAAATATAACCATGGGCACGAGTTGATTAAGATCTCGCAGTTTACTGATGACCTGAAAGCCATTTAAACCTGGCATTTGAATATCCAGAAAAATTAAATCTGGGCGCAGTTGGGGTATCAGGGTGACGGCTTCCAACCCGTTTTTACATTCGGCCACTATGTTTATTTGTGCATACTGAGCCAAGCGCATGGCCAGTCCCTTGCGAGCAAGAGGTTCATCATCGATGATCATGGTGTTAATTTTCATTAACTGTTTCATCCGTCTCAAATGGAATGCGTATTGACACCTTTATACCCGAAGGTTGATTGCCAGATACACTAAAAGAAAAATCGTCTTTATACAGGGAGCGCAGGCGTTCCTGAATATTCTCTAACCCTACCCCATTTGTGCGATAGAGTTGGCCTTTGACTATCTGTGCCCCGGGTCCGTTGTCCGCCACTTCTAACATCAAGTCTCGGCCGAATGCCTTAGCTGAAATGGCAATCGCGCCCCCTTCCTCGAGTTTAGATATGGCATGTTTGATGGAGTTTTCGATTAGTGGCTGCAAAATCAAGCTTGGCACCAAAGCCTGTGAGGCGTTTTGTTGTATGTCCCAAATAACGGTCAGGCGGTCCTCAAAACGTACTTTTTCGATTTCCAGATACAGTTCCAGGGCTTCTATTTCCTGACGCAAAGCAACTTTTTTAATTGGATCTTTATCCAATGAATAACGCAAAAAATCGCTTAAGCGACTGACCATAGCATCGGCTGTGTCATTTTCTTTCATCAGAATAAGGGTCGATATAGCGTTGAGGGTATTAAACAAAAAATGAGGGTTGAGTTGATACCTTAACATCTTGATATGTGCCTGGTGGGCCATGGCGGAGGCGCGCAATACGTTCTGCTTTTCCTTGAGCAACATTTGGTAATTTTTTATACCAAAATATAAACCTGTCCAACAACCTATCATAATTAACGAATTGACCGTATTGGTAAAATACATGTACCACTGTTCAGGCCGGTAGCCTTTTTTATAAATCTCCCAATAGTTCACGTTTTTCACCAGGGCCCAGGCCAGCGCTACCACATAGACGCTGGCAAGCACCACCAGCAACATATTCATGGGTTTAAGTTTCATCGCTCGGGCATAGATGTAACGCAGTGGAATGGTTAACAACCAACCTGCATAGGCATTTAATATGATCACAAACAGCCAGATACTGCGCATATCATGCAGTAAAGAACCGATATAATAAATCACCGCAAAGCCCGCCCAACCTAAGGTATGCAAGGTCCAAAAAAGGCGTTCACGAGTTTCGAACAGGGCTTGCCACTTGAGCACAGAAAATACCAATATAATTCAACTAAATAAGGATTATACGAGAAAGCAACACAGGGATCTCATCTTTGGTCTTGTCCCTAAGTTGATTTATCGCAATTCCCCGAGGGAATAAGCTTTTGCCTCTAATAGGAAATATTCATTCGCTTCAGCCAGTGTACCCACCACCAAGCAGGCCCCACCAGTAGAAACTGTAAATCTTTAAAAAATGATGGGCTTTTACCTTCTATTTTGTGACCAACGAATTGTAAAATCCACATCACAATAAATACCCCTACACAAAATTGCCATACGGGTACAGATGAGGCTTCTATCAGCTTGATCCCGGCAAGTGCGATAATACTTAACAAGGTCATCGCTGCGCCAATGGGCCCAGACAATTTGAAATAATAAAAAAGGATGGGAATAACCGCCACATGGGCCCAATTTATTCCAAAATGTTCCAACAACTCAGGCGTGGGCAGTGCCCATAATAAACCCAGAGTGACAAAATAAATTGCCGGTACGGCTATGACATGGATCATGATATTCATTTTATTGGTATGGCTGTGACCATACTCAGTGAGCAGAAATTCTATTTGGCGCATACAGGCCCTTTTGCATTAACAAATAATTAACAATGAAAGTAGCATACCTAAATCCAACACCGGCGTCTATTAGATCAATTAACAGATAAATTTCAATAAGTTAATAGTCTTATGCAACTCTAGTACTGACACAACTGTATTTTGACTGTTGCATTGTGCCGGCTCCCTATTAGCTGACCAGTAACAGATCAGTGCTCCATTACGCGTTTTTTCCAATATGCCTTTTTATCTTCACTTAGAAAGCTGGCGGTGAAGCTGTTGGCTACCAGTTTTTTGAGTTGGCTATGAGTCACGGGTAAATGATCCACTAATGCCTGATAGTTGTCATTTAAATAGCCGCCAAAGTAACTGGGATCATCAGCGTTAACCGTCACCAGCATTCCCATGTCGAGTAGCTGTAAAATATTGTGTTGTCTCATATGTGCAAATACACATAATTTAATATTAGACAGTGGGCAGACCGTCAACGGCATCTGGCGACTGGCCAGCTCACTCATTAACGCCGCATCTTCAATACTGCGTACACCATGATCTATGCGCTGCACATCTAAAACGTTTAGTGCTTGCCAAATATATTCTGGTGGGCCCTCTTCGCCAGCATGAGCGACCCGTAACAACCCCAGCTCCTTGCCTTTGGCAAAAACACGGGTGAATTTTTCAGGAGGATTACCCAGCTCTGCACTATCCAGTCCGACAGCTGTGATCATATGCAGATAAGGCTGTGCAGCGTCTAAGGTATGCAATGCACTTTGTTCACTTAAATGCCGTAAGAAAGACATGATCAATAAACTCGATTGGCCCCACTCTTGTCTGGCCTGTTCGATGGCCCGAGCAAAACCCGGCATGAAGATCTCAAACCCTATACCACGTTCGGTGTGAGTTTGGGGATCAAACATCATCTCGACGTGCACCACTTTTTCTTCTCGACACTTGCACAAGTAGGCCCACATTAACCGGTAGAAGTCCTCCTCATCACGCAACACCGAAGCCCCAATATAGTAGAGGTCTAAAAAACTTTGCAAATTGTTAAAATTATAGGCCGCGCGAACTTCGTCTATATTGGTGTAGGGCAAGGTCACTGCGTGTTTATGGGCCAATTGCATCATAAGTTCGGGCTCGAGTGTGCCTTCAATATGTAAATGTAATTCGGCTTTGGGCAAACATTTTATCAACTCGGTTATGCCCATTTCGAAACTATCCATCATGTGCTCCTAATTATTCTCTGATTGCACCACTATTCTGCAATTCTGCATCTCAAACGTGCGGTTTAACTTGGCCCTTGTGCGAAATTAGTCGCATTAGTATTATAAAATACTGGCTTGTGCACTGTGCAACTGAAGTGTGCTTGAGGTATAACAGCCCATGACTATTGTTTAGCATAAATCACTCCAAAGCTAGACTAAATGGTCAGCATATTGCTAATCAATGCTGGATATCCACTTTCGCCTTCGGCTCACTCGCCCATTAATAAGAATTGAGGCCCCCATATGCTTAGTGCAGTTTTTGAAAAGTTTTTCCATCTAAACCACAATGGCACCGACATCAAAACCGAATGTATTGCAGGCCTGACTACCTTTGCGGCTATGTCTTATGTGCTGGTCGTCAACCCAGGTATCCTGTCCGCTGGCGGTATGCCCATAGAAGGTTTGATCACCGTAACCGCATTAGCGGCCTGTCTGGGCACCCTGTTAATGGCGTTTATGACAAATTATCCCATTGCTCTGGCTCCCGGCATGGGTTTGAATGCATTTTTTGCGTTCACTATTTGTCTTACCCGTGATATTCAATGGCAAGCCGCACTAGGCATTGTATTTTGGAATGGCATTCTTTTTCTTTTACTTTCATTAACCGGGGTGCGCAGCAAAATTGCTGAAGCGATTCCTGAAGCGCTTAAAATTGGCGTGCAATGCGGGATCGGGCTTTTTATCGCTTTTATCGGGTTAAAAAATGCCGGATTGGTCGTTGCCCATCCCGCAACCTTTGTGACTATAGGCGATCTTTCGCAACCGGCCGCTATGCTGGCCTTGGCTGGCATACTGCTGACGATAATTTTGGTCATTAAGCAGGTCACCGGGGCGATTTTGGTTTCGGTATTAACGTTAACCCTGATAGGTGCCTTTATTCCGGTAGCAGACGGATACTTAACCGCACATACTGACTCGATAATTGGTTTACCAGACAGTATCAGCTCAACTTTTTTTGCCATGGATATTCTCTACCCTATAGAGCATATTGCCCAGACTTGGGATTTAATATTTGCCCTGTTGTTTGTCAATATGTTTGACACCATAGGCACCCTCATAGGTGTGTCGCGCCGGGCGAATCTGCTCACGCCACAAGGTAAATTACCCAAAATTGGCTCAGCCATGACAGCAGATGCTACCGCCAGCGTTGTTGGCGCCGCTTTAGGCACCTCCCCGGTTACCTGTTATGTCGAATCCGCAGCCGGGGTGGCGGCCGGTGGTCGTACCGGCCTCACCTCCCTGGTCGTTGCTTGCTGTTTTTTACTGGCACTGTTTTTCACACCGCTGATGAAAGTGATCCCGCTGATGGCGACTACGCCAGCCCTTATAATGGTCGGCATTTTAATGATGGATTCATTCCGCCAGCTGGATTTTGACGATTTAACCTCCTTGGCCACCGCTTCGGTCGCCTTGCCTCTGACATTCAGCATTAGCGAGGGAATTGCTCTGGGGGTTATTACTTATGTGGGGATCATGTTAGGAACAGGAAAATACCGACAGGTATCAGTTATCACTTATGTAATGGCGGCTATCTTCGTGCTTAGGTATGCGCTGGATTTGAAATAAACATGCAGCGACCAGTATAAAAAGCCCGAAGTATCTTCTACCACGGGCGGGGTATGAATACCTCAAGAATGAGATATCAAGGGTCTTATTTACTGGGAAAATGCTGCTGCCAGTGCCTGGCAATTTTCTCTCTGGTGCATAACCAGACATTGTCATGGCCTTGCACGTATTCGATAAAACGCTGCAATGCAGCCATTCTGGCCGGGCGGCCAACTATCCTGCAATGCAAACCGATGGACAACATTTTAGGTGCATACTCCCCTTCTGCGTACAATACATCGAAGGCGTCTTTTAAATATTGGAAAAATTGTTCTCCGCTATTAAAGCCGCCTGGACTGACGAAGCGCATATCATTGGTATCCAATGCATAAGGCACCACCAGCAAGGGTTTATCGTAGTTGGTATCATAATAAGGCAAATCATCCGCATAAGAATCCGCGCAATACAATAAATCCTCCCGCTCGGCGATGAGTTTTAAGGTATTGGAACTAGTGCGTCCGGTATACCAACCAGCAGGTTTAGAACCCGTAATCGCCTGGTGCAATTGTATCGAAGCATCGATCATCTTACGTTCTTGGACTTCTGGCATATCCTGATAGTGGAGCCAGCGCATGCCGTGACTGGCTATTTCCCAGCCGGCATCTTTCATTGCCGCCACAGCTTCTGGATTTCGCTGCAGTGCCATGGTCACGCCAAAAACGGTGATCGGCAGATGATAACGGGTAAACAGTCGATGCAAACGCCAAAATCCAGCACGACTACCATATTCATACATAGATTCCATGCTTAGGTGGCGGTCTGGGTATGCTTGAGCGCCAATAATTTCAGATAAAAACACTTCGGATTGTGGGTCACCGTGAAGCACACAACTTTCTGCGCCTTCTTCGTAATTCAATACAAATTGCACGGCAATCTTTGCCTTATCTGGCCAATTAGGGTGCGGCGGATTCTCGCCATAACCAATCAAATCTCGGGGGTACGCGTGGATCATGTCCGCTCTCTTTATCGATATTCCGGGGGTACTGTCAAACCACAACCATTTAATACTAATTTAATTAAACTTTTGGTGGCGTCTGTGAACTGGCTTTGATCCATCGGCTGGCCTTTTAGTTCAGTTATCTGTGCAGAAAAATCCGCATAATGCTGACAGCTGGCCCAGATGTTAAATAAGGTGTAATAAGGATCTACTGGTTGCAGCTTGCCCAGCTGGATCCATTGTTCGATTACGTGCACTCGCCCTTTCATCCAACTTAAGTGCTGATCTTTAAAAAAACTGCTTAAATTTGGTGCACCATTGATGATCTCCAGTGCAAAAATTTTCGACGCATCCGGACGACAGCGAGATATTTCCATCTTATCGGCAATGTAATTGGCTAACACTTCCCCGGGATCATCTTGAGCACAGGCACTGTCAAAACTACTATTCCACAGACTTAATATTTCTTGCAGCAAGTCAAGGTACAAACCATCCTTAGATTTAAAATAATACAACACATTGGTTTTGGGCAGTCCGGCCTGATCCGCAATTTTTTGTATACGTGTTCCTTTAAAGCCATGAATTGCAAACTCTTTTTCGGCGGCTGCGAGAATTTTCGCGCGGTTTACTGCGCCAATGCTGTCTTCTTTTTTTGATAAAGGTTCGCTCATCAACCAGTCCATTTCCTTGATTGTATTGTCCACTAAAACTCCCCCCGTCAGGGCTTAACACAAATTTAACATCGGTTAAGTCAACTTGCTAGTTTGACCGATGCGTCATGTTTACTAAAAGTAACGGCTTGCACTTTTTCAGCGCTCTTTGCTTAATTAATGCTGGTTTGGGCATTGTTATATAGCAGTCATAGTACCAAAATTTTCTTTTATCCGACAAATAAGCTGACCAGTTGGTCTGGTTTTTATGGTAAATCCAGCTATGATAGTGATAATTTGTTTACGAATGCCATCAAATTACTGGAGGATCCCATGATCAGCTTTTTGCTTAACGACAAAGCTGTGCAAATTTCTGATGTTAGTGCAGATACCACCTTGCTCAATTACCTGCGGGACAATAGAAGACTCACGGGGAGCAAAGAAGGCTGTGCATCTGGGGATTGTGGTGCCTGTAGCGTAGTATTGGCCGAACCTTGTGACCAGGGCAAAACTTTGCGGTACAGAGTCCTAAATAGTTGCGTGACGTTTTTGTCTGCCCTACAAGGCAAACAACTGCTAACGGTAGAACATCTGGCTGAGGGGGAAATACTGCATCCCGTGCAGGCAGCAATGGTGGACAAACATGGCTCCCAGTGTGGCTTTTGCACACCAGGTTTTGTTATGTCTATGTTCGCGCTGTATCAGCAAAATAGTCACCCATCGCGAGAAGACGTGAACGTTGCCTTGGGCGGCAATTTATGCCGCTGTACCGGCTATCGCCCCATAATCGATGCGGCATTGGTTTCATGTAGTGGTGTGGCCGATGATCAATTTGTGCGTAGACAAACACAGACCCTAACCCAACTCCGCCAACTTAACGATGCAAAACCCGGCCTGCATGGATTGCATATGCCGCAAAACCGTGTCGAGTTGGCGCAGGTCAGGCAAGCTTATCCCAATGCCAAGTTATTTGCCGGTAGCACTGATTTGGCATTGGAAGTTACCCAACAGCTAACAAACATGCATAACCTGATTTGTTTAACCCAGGTTTGTGAATTGCAGGAAATCATTGAACTGCCCGGATCCCTTAAAATTGGGGCGGCGGTATCCTTTGGCAAGTGTGAGCATTTATTACTCAAACACTTCCCTGGGCTTCAGGAACTGCTCGAGCGTTTTGCTGCCACACCTATACGTAATCAGGCAACCTTAGGGGGTAACGTAGCCAACGCCTCGCCCATTGGTGACATGCCGCCGGTATTATTAGCGCTCAATGCGCAAATCCAATTGGATAACGGCCAGGTACGCAGAAAAATCCCTGCCCAGCAATTTTTTACCGGTTACCGCCAAACCGTGCTCGCCCCTGATGAATGGGTAGAGGCCATCATCATTCCCTATGCAGACAAACACAACCAGCTAAGGGCATACAAGGTATCAAAACGTCACGAAGACGACATTTCGGCGGTCTGCGCCGTCTTTAATCTGCGCCTGGACGACGGCAAAGTGAAATACCTTCATTGCGGCTTTGGCGGTGTAGCCGCAATACCAATGTCAGTACCAGACCTTTCCACCGCCTTAACAAGTCTTGACTGGGCCAGTAGCGAGACATTTGAACGAGGCAAAGACATTATAAGTCAGGCTTTTAGACCAATAGATGACGTGAGAGCTACGGCCCACTATCGGCAGTCCGTATTAGTCAATTTGTGGACACGCTTCTGGTTGCAAACTAATCAGCAATCACAACTGATCCAAACCCGGGTGCACGTTTATGAATAAACAGCGGTTAGGGTTTTACTCACACAGGATTCACTACCATGCGTAAACTTATCACCCAACCTTGGGCACCAGGGATCCAGGGTAATGTGGGTAAGGCCCATCCACATGAAAGTGCGATCAGGCACGTTAGTGGCCAAGCCCGATATGTGGACGACATGCCCCACCCCGCCAATCTACTGCATGCTGCCGTCGGTATGAGCACCAGTGCGGCGGGTAAGATCACTAAACTGGACTTAACCCAGGTGTGGGCTGCCCCAGGTGTAATAGACGTCATTACGGTGGCAGACGTGCCTGGACATATCGATATTGCCCCGGTTTTTGACGGAGATCCGATTTTTGCCAAAGACCAAGTCTTATTTCATGGTCAGGCGCTTTTCGCTGTCTTGGCCGATAGTGTCAAACATGCTCGCCAAGCAGCGCGAAAGGCGTTACTTGAAATTACCCCCAACCCGGCCTGTTTGAGCATTACAGAAGCCAAACAGCAACAGAACTTTGTGCGGCCTCCTCATTTTATGCAACAAGGGGATTTTGAGCAGGCCTATGGCGCTAGCCCTTTGCAACTAACTGGTCAATTACGGATCGGCGGTCAGGAACATTTCTACCTCGAAGGTCAGGTGTCTATGGCTATCCACGACGAAGAAGATCGCGTACTGGTCTACACCTCAAGCCAGCACCCCAGTGAAGTGCAAAAACTGGTGGCGGAGGTACTGGATATCAAACTTCACAAAGTAGTGGTGGATATGCGCAGAATGGGCGGCGGTTTCGGCGGTAAAGAAACCCAGGCCGCTCAATGGGCTTGTATCGCGGCCTTGCTGGCCAAGCGCAATCGCTGTGCGGTCAAATTACGTTTGCCACGTATGCAAGACATGATAATCACGGGCAAACGCCACCCATTTGAAAACAGCTACCAGGTAGGCTTTGATGCTAACGGATTAATTTGCGCCACAAATATCGAAATCAATGGTAACTGTGGTTATTCAGCAGATTTGTCAGATGCCATAGTGGACCGGGCAATGTTTCACGCCGATAACGGTTATTACCTGGGCGATGTCAAGATTGCGGGCCATCGCTGGCGCACCAATCAGGTATCTCACACCGCCTATCGGGGTTTTGGTGGCCCCCAGGGCATGATAGTGGCTGAAGCTATGCTGGATGCCATTGCCCGCAAGGTGGGTAAAGATCCCCTCACAGTACGTAAACTGAACTTGTACGGCGAACATGAGCGTAATATCACGCCCTATGGCATGACAGTAGAGCATAACGTTTTAGCCGACCTAATTGGCCGCCTAGAGGATTCGTCAGATTACTGGGGGCGCAGGCAATCCATTGGCGAATTCAATCAGACCAGCCCAATCATTAAAAAAGGCTTGGCTCTTACGCCGGTGAAATTTGGTATTTCGTTTACTGCCAAACACCTAAACCAGGCCGGTGCCCTGCTGCACATTTATACAGATGGCAGCATGCAAATCAATCATGGCGGTACTGAGATGGGCCAGGGCCTGCATACCAAAATTGGTCAGATAGTGGCCCATGAGTTTGGTATTGTGTTGTCCGATGTAGAGGTCACGGCGACCCGCACCGACAAGGTTCCCAATACCTCACCAACCGCAGCCTCAAGTGGCACGGATTTAAACGGTAAGGCGGCACAAAATGCCTGTATTATCGTCAAACAGCGTCTGGCTGAATTTTACGCCGAGCAGTTTGATGATGAAGCATTGACTGCCGAAAAGGTCGTGTTTGTCCAGCAACAGGTGCGCTTAGGTGAGCACAGCATCGCCTTTGTGGATTTGGTGCAACAAGCCTATATTGCCCGAATATCCCTGTCTTCAACGGGATTTTATAAAACCCCAAAAATTCACTATAACCGGGAAACCGGACAAGGACGGCCGTTTTTCTATTTCGCTTACGGTGCCGCTGTCAGTGAAGTCACCCTAGACACCTTAACTGGAGAATACAAAGTGGAACGGGTCGATATACTGCATGATGTGGGTCAAAGCCTTAACCCAGCGGTGGATTTGGGCCAAATTGAAGGTGGCTTCATCCAGGGCATGGGTTGGTTAACCACAGAAGAATTGCAATGGGATAAGGACGGAAAATTACTCAGTAACAACCCAGCCACTTATAAAATTCCGGCCATAGGTGATACCCCCGGGATATTCAATGTTGATCTCTACTCTAGAGCGAACGACGAAGATAGCATTTATCATTCAAAAGCGGTGGGAGAACCCCCCTTAATGCTGGCCAATTCTGTGTGGTGCGCAATAAAAGATGCCATTTCCAGTCTCACCGATTATCAACACGACCCTGACTTACCGGCACCGGCGACACCCGAAGCGGTGCTTAATTGCATCGAATCACTGGGCGAGCTTAACTGATATGAATAGCAACAAATGGTTTGATGCCTTACATCAATGTCAGGAACAAGGCAAAGCCTACGTTTTGGTTACTGTGCTGGCATCTGCAGGCTCTACGCCCCGCGGCAATGGCACAAAAATGGTCATTACCGGGGAGGAGACCTTTGACACCATAGGCGGCGGTCACCTTGAATTCGCTGCCACAGAAAAAGCCCGTGAGCTATTAGCGGGCAATGAACATACCCAGCATATTGAGCATTACCCCCTTTCAAGCAAACTTGGGCAATGCTGTGGCGGTGCCGTTAATGTGTTGTTTGAAGCGATGGTGGAGCAATGTCAAACGGTGCAGATATACGGCGCGGGTCATGTTGCCCGTGCCCTTATCCCGCTATTAGCTCAGTTACCGTTGCAAATTCAGTGGATTGACCAAAGATCGGAATTGTTTCCTAAAAACGACAGCAAATTTGCCCTTACTAATCTAAACATGCTGGTCAGCGACGAACCTAGCGAACACATTGCCTTAGCACCGAGCAATAGCTGGCTGGTGATCATGACCCATAACCACCAATTAGATTACGAACTTGTAGAAGCGGCGCTTAAGCGCCCTGACCTGCCTTACATTGGCATGATAGGCTCTGACACCAAAGCTAAGCGCTTTAATAAGCGTATTTCGGCTCGTATGCCTGACATTAAGGCCCCAGAGCGTTTAGTTAGCCCTATAGGCGTACTCGAGATCCCAGGCAAACGTCCAATTGAGGTTGCAGTCTCCATTGCAGCTCAACTAATTCAGCGCCTTAACAGCCAAGACATGCAAGAAAAGGAAAAATATCAAGTAGCTCCCAATAGTACGGCAATCACTAAACGCGAAAAACAAGCACAGGCTTGGCGTGCAACCAAAGAGCTTAAAAATCTGTTATGACCTTAACCGAACTCAACTTATTAATCCCAAACAAGGCTGAAATATTTTTTAGCCAGACATGTGCTGCCAAACGTTGGGTGACATTAATGCAACAGCAGCGCCCCTATTCGAGCGTTGATCGGGTGCTTGAATGCGCCCAACAACATTGGCAAAACATGCAACAACAGGACTTTTTACAAGCCTTTGATGCTCACCCTATGATTGGCGACATAAATAGCTTGCGCGAAAAGTATGCCAACACCAAAATTATGGCAGGCAATGAGCAGGACGGCGCGCGACAAGCAGATGAATCAACCTTGCTGGCACTGCAAGAGCTTAATGTAGCGTACCGGGAGAAACATGGCTTTATATTTATCATCTGCGCCAGTGGTTTGAGCGTGCAAACCATGCTGGATGCAATCCGCTGTCGCATCCACAATCATCGCGAGCAGGAGCTTGGCATTGCCGCAGCCGAACAAATCAAGATCACCCTATTGCGTCTCACCAAAGGAATTGAAAATTAACACTATGAACAGTTTATCCAGCCATGTATTAGATACCACATTAGGTAAACCCGCAGTCGGCATGAAGTTGCAACTAACCGCCCCAAACGGCAAAACCGTGCACGGACAAACTGACCGCGACGGACGCTGCAGCAACTGGCAGGAGATGCCATTAGAGGCGGGAGTGTATCGTCTGCGGTTTAATACAGGAGACTATTTACAAACAACCCATGGCAGCGCATTTTACCCCCAGGTTGATATCCATTTCACCGTCGCCCAAGAAGGTGGCCATTACCATATCCCCTTGCTAATTTCGCCTTTTGGTTTTAGCAGTTATCGCGGTAGCTAACGAGTATTCTATCTATATGACAATTCAGACTTACCGCTCGGCTATTTTGCATTTCCCCGAGGCTAGCGACTGCCCCAGAGACGACTACGTCTACCTGGAAGACGGCCTTCTGGTTACGCGTAACCAAAAAATAATAGCTCTAGGCGAAGCTAAAAACCTATTAAATCAATACCCTGGAGCTATTCATCACGATTACTCAGGTCAATTGATAGTTCCAGGCTTCATTGACAGCCATCTGCACTTCCCCCAGACAGAAATGATCGCCAGCTTCGGTGAGCAACTGCTTGACTGGTTAGAAAATTACACCTTTCCGGTAGAGCGAAAGTTTGCCGATCCAGAATACGCCGACAAAATAGCCGAGATTTTTTTACGCCAGTTATACAAACATGGCACCACCACCGGCATGGTCTATTCCTCAGTACATAAACAAGCCACTGATGCCCTATTTAGCGCCGCACAACAAGACAACATGTTACTGATAGCCGGCAAAGTTTGCATGGACAGAAATTGCCCACCCTGGCTGCAAGACACTGCTGCCAGTGCCCAGAAAGACAGCGCTGAATTGATCGAGCGCTGGCATGGCAAAAATCGTTTGTTTTATGCTATTACGCCGCGGTTTGCCCCAACTAGCAGCGTAGAACAATTACATGCCCTAGGTGAGCTGGCCCAACAATATCCGGAAGTGTATATTCAGAGTCATCTGTCAGAAAACCTCAATGAAATTGAATGGGTAAAATCGTTATATCCCCAGCACAGCGGTTATCTGGACGTCTACGATCAGTTTAATTTACTGCGTCCCAAAGCGGTATATGGCCATTGTATTCATATGTTAGAGCCGGAATGGCAGCGTTTTGCTGAATCCGGGGCCACTATCGCCTTTTGCCCCACATCAAACCTGTTTTTAGGCAGCGGACTGTTTGATCTCAAGGAGGCTGAACAACACCACATTCCGGTGGCGTTGGCCACAGATGTGGGCGGGGGCACTAGCTTTAGCATGCTCAAAACCTTGGGAGAAGCCTACAAGATAGGTCAGTTGCAAGGCAATCAACTCAATCCTATGCATGGTTTGTATCTGATGACCCAAGGTGCGGCTTTGGGGTTGGGACTGGCAGATAAAATTGGCAATCTAAACCCCCAAAGCGATGCGGATTTTGTAATATTAAACCCGGACTTTGATGAGCTGAGTACCTTACGTTTTGAAACCCATCGCCAACCTCAAGACATTATTTTTGCCTTGAGTATGTTGGCGGACGACCGGGCAATAAGTGCCACGTATATAGCCGGTAAACCCGTCTACCAGGCAACCCAACAACAACAATAAAGGAATAAGCCATGCCATGGTTTGAATGGTCATCGTTATTTATCCGCTGGTTTCATGTGATAGCAGGGGTTGCCTGGATCGGCGCCTCTTTTTATTTTATCTGGCTGGATAATAATCTGCGCCCCCCGCCGGATTGGAAAAAACAACAAGGCATAAAAGGTGACTTGTGGTCGGTTCATGGCGGTGGCTTTTACGAGATTGGAAAATATGAATACGGCCCACAACAAATGCCGGAAAAGCTGCACTGGTTTAAATGGGAAGCTTACAGCACATGGTTAAGTGGTGCCTTGCTACTGGGCCTGATTTATTATTACGGTGCGGCAATTTACCTTATCGATCCGGCTGTGATGGCATTTACCCCAGGAGAAGCCATCACTCGCGGTATTGGACTGATTTTTGGCGGATTATTCATATACGAAGCCGCTTGTCGCAGCCCGCTTGGGCGTTATCCTGCCCTATTTGGCATCTTTTTGTTGTTAATGTTAACAGTGGCCAGCTTTTTAGCCACCCATTGGTTTAGTGGCCGGGGCGCATTTATGCATATTGGCGCCTTAGTAGGCACTATTATGGCTGGCAATGTATATTTTAAGATCATGCCAGCCCAACGCCTGATGGTCGCTGCAGTGGCGAATAAACAATCCGTAGACCCCGCTTGGGGTCAGGCGGCCAAGTTACGTTCGGTACACAATAACTACCTCACCCTGCCCCTGTTGTTCATAATGATCAGCAATCATTATCCTATGACGTTCCAGCATCCACAGAGCTGGTTAGTATTGGTGGCAATTGGAGTGGTATCGGCCTGGATCAGGCATTATTTTAATCTTAAACATCTGGGCATTTCCCGCCCGTCAATTTTAATCACCGGCGCCATCGGCATGTTACTGATCACCGCCTGGGTATCCATGCCCCCACGTCAGGGCAGCGAACAGGATCAAATAAAAAACACCGGTACATTCACCAGTAAGAGTCTCACCAGCGAGCAGCAACAGGTCTTTAACGTTATCCAGAAGCACTGCAGTAATTGTCACTCCGCCAAACCCTCCGATGAGTTATTTGTGGTAGCCCCTATGGGGCTAATGCTGGACAACTGGCGACAGATTGCGCTGCGGGCACCACAAATCTACCAGCGTGCCGCGGTCACTAAAGACATGCCGCTAATGAATAAAACCGGTATGAGTGAAGCAGAGCGGAAAATTATCGCTAACTGGTTTATACAACGAGGCGCATATTAAACCCAAGTCAGTATGTGCCTAGCTCTTTTATGTATCAATAGGACAGCTTAGACGTTTCGTTTCTGGCGGAGCGACTTGGTAGCGGTCAAGTAGTGTTACCTAGCTTTACCTGCTTGGGACGCTTCGGTAATTTCGACCAATTTACCGTTTTTGCAATCGTAGATATAACCGTATAGTGGAATATCTGCGGGTACCATGGCATTGTTTTTAATGCGTCTGACATCTTCCACCACACTTTTGGCATTGTCGCTGAAGGTTAGCCAATTAATGTACTTGCCCTCAGTGGTCCCCCCGCCCGCATTACTGTCATGCCAACCAGAGGCGTCAGCGCTGGCGGTTTTTAGGCTAGCGGTTAATAAATCGCCCATAACTTCATCGCTGAACGTTAACATACCGCAATCGGTGTGGTGGATCACAAACCACTCTTTAGTGCCCAGCAGTTTATAAGAAATCACCAGGGAGCGTATCGCATCATCACTGGCCCTGCCGCCTGCATTGCGAATAACATGTGCATCCCCTTCGGCAAGCCCGGCAAATTTGGCCGGATCGAGACGCGCATCCATGCAGGTCAAAATGGCAAAGCGTCGAGCTGGAGGCATAGGCAAATCCCCTTTATCACCGAAGTTCGCTGCGTATTTTTCATTAGCAGACGTTAATTCATTTACAAGATCACTCATTGTCACTCTCCATTGATTGGCCGCAACTTATCGACGTTAATGGTTTTCAAAGCCGCAATATTGAAAACCTCACGGGGACCCATCGTTTAAAACGAGATCATGTTTATCTTTGGGTTACTAGACTGATTCTAGGCGGCTTTTATTATTCTTGCTATTTACGCTTGAGAGGGTTAAAAAATCTACGGGATTATTAAGCAGTCAATACATAAGAGAGGTCTGATTGTTTTGTGTCTGTTTGTGGCCGCATCCAGGTTAGCAAAAACCGAACAACTTACCTGAAATGTTGATGGCTTATTCCTGGACCCATCACGAGCTTAGATTTGTTGTACCAGGCACTCAGTGGCAACAGCGCAAACTATTTTTCGTAAATTTGTCATTATCGGGCTTTCTGTTCGCCAGTAGTGCCAATAGAGTGGCACATCCATATAATAATCAGGCAGTAAAGGCATCAATCGTCCACTATCGATATGCGGTTTGATTTGTAATTCTGGCAGCAGTCCGTAACCCACCCCCGCCAATGCACATTGCACAAATCCTTCAGACGAAGGGCATAAATGAATATACGAGGGGTCGCAGTCTGCTATATTTTGCATAAATTGATGTTGCAGTAAATCATCACGGCTGAATATCAAACAAGGTATGTCTGCCAGCTGTTTATTACTCAGTTTCTTTATATGGTAACGCCGGATAAATTCTGGACTGGCAAAGGGGCGATAGCGCATCGCCCCCAAATACACTACTCGGCCGCCATTAACCGGCTCAGGATCGGAGCATAAACAGGCCATCACCTCTCCCTGACGCATACGCCTCAGCGCCACAGTCTGGTCTTCTACTAAAAAATCATAAGAAACGTTTTGCAATGATTCACTCACCAACGCAGCGGGCAACCAGGTCGCCAGCGAGTCCGCGTTAAGCGCAATTCGAATGCTTAGCCGCTGCGTTTCATTCACCAGTTTTAACCCCGCCTCCATTTGTTGTACCTGCTGCCAATGATTGTGCAGCTTTTGTCCTAACCTGGTGGCTCTGGGGGGAGTGCTGCGAATTAATACAGGTTGACCAAGTTGCGCTTCCAATAGTTTGATACGCTGGCTTATGGCCGACTGGGTAATAAAAAGGTTTTGTGCACCTCGCTCAAAACCTCCCTGCTGTATCACTGCGCCTAAGGCAGCTAATAAACGATAATCAAGCATAAGCAATGTTAATGTATCAGTAGTAATATTGATTTCACTAATACTAATCATCTCTCTTAAACTTACCAACACATTATTATTTAGGAAAACACAATGTTGTCGTTGATCACTGGATTTATCGTGGGTTTGGGCCTTATCGTGGCAATAGGCGCGCAAAATGCCTGGGTGTTAGGTCAAAGTATGCGGGGGCAAAACCGCCTTATTATAGCGTTAGTGTGTATCGCTTGTGATGTGGCGTTGATCACTTTGGGGGTATATGGATTACAGGAATTTCAACTTGTACTACCGCAATTCGTGCCTTTGTTAACTTGGCTAGGAGTCGGCTTTCTCCTTTACTTAACCTGGCAGTCGGCAAATCGGGCCTGGCAGGGAAAATCCAGTTTGCATCTGGCAGCAGAAGTGATTATTCGATCTCCCTGGAAGACCGTTGTTGCTACCTTGGCTATTACCTTACTTAACCCTCACGTTTATTTGGACACTGTGGTGCTGATTGGCAGTGTGGGTAACCAGCAAACCCAACCCCTGTTATTTACTTTAGGGGCGAGTTTAGCTTCAGGCTTTTGGTTTATTTCACTTACCGCCGGTGCCCCAAAACTGGCCAGTGTGATGAAATCTGAACGGCACTGGCAATGGTTTGACTACGCTATGGCTACGTTGTTACTCGGTGTCAGTGCGTCTCTGGTTTACAATCTCTAGAATGTTGAAGGCATGTACCTTAAACTAGAGTGGTAAAAGGTACTTCCCAGGTTATTCATTTCGGTACAAGGTACATACCTTGTTACCTGATGGATCACGCAAATAGGCTAAGTAGAGTCGGCCACTTGCGACCTCGCGAATACCAGGAGGGGCTTCACAGGCAGTACCACCATTGGCCAGCCCGGCTGCATGCCAAGCATCCGCTTGCGCTGGGCTTTCGGCTTTAAAACCTATGGTACTGCCATTGCCATGACAAGCCGACTCGCCGTCAATGGGTTTAGTTAGAGCAAAAACCCCTTTTTTATCGAAATAAAAACAGCGCCCCTTATCATCTATTACTCCGGGCTTATAACCCAAAGCCCCTAATGTGGCATCGTAAAACACCTTCGAATGCTCAACATCGTTGGCACCAACCATAATATGACTAAACATAACTACTCTCCTGCTTTACAAGTTTAAAAGAACAAACAACAGCGGATACCATTGCAATTCCGGCTACGGGAATGAAAAACAATGACCGATACAAGCTAACATCAAATCCTGATCAAGGTTGTGCCTTTCTCATTTAGTCACTTAAGCGCAATAAATTATCAGTACTTCTGGTGGGAAACCAGTGATTATCCAAGGGATATTAAAGGGGTAACTGAATAGGGCGCACCCGCCCTATCCGTGTTTTATGGTAAGTTGATTATTAGAGGATCACATGGCACGTACTGAGGCCATTTATTTAGCGATAATACCACAGGCAACACGATCACCACCGCCACCCAGGGATTTAGGTGAGTCTGAATAATTGTCACCGTCAGCATGGATCATGATCGCCCGGCCTTTAATATCATCTAGCTCCAAGTCCGGGATCATTACCGGATGGGTGGCTGTGCCATCCTGATCGACAAAAAGTGCGGGCAAGTCGCCTTCATGGCCTTTTTCTGACCAGGGAAAACTATGTTTGCCGGTTTTTTGGGGATCAAAATGCCCCCCTGCGGCTCCACCTAAAACCTTTTCCCCATTTTTTGTGGCAACCGAACAATCTGGATTTTGATGAATATGAAAACCGTGCAGCCCCGGCGTCAAGCCCTTCAGGCTAGGGGTAAACACCACTCCATCGTCATCATATTCGCTTAACAAGATGGTGCCCATACTTTGACCATCTTTAAGGGCGTTAATATTAACCGTGCTTTCACTGGCCAAAGATGCGCAGCTAAATGCAATGGCGATAGAGCCGACAAGGGCTGGTAATAAAGATTTGATCATATTGTGCTCCTAGGTGTAAGTTGATAAAAATACTCTTCCACCTAACTGAGAAGCACAAAACACACCAAGCCAACAATTGGGGCGCAGGGCTATACGAAACAAAGCACGTCGGGTCTTGTATGCCAGTGCCGACTCAACGAAAGAGCAACTTTTTCCGATCATAGATGCAAATTTTACATCATCTTTTATATGTATTGTTTTGGCCTAAAATGATCTACCGAACGGTTTATATCTAGTTGATGCGGGAGCTCTGGATTTTGCGAGAAGCGCTTATTTTATCGAAAAATAAAATAATACAAAAAATAGGACCCGGCGAGAGTCAGGTTTTGCTCATAACAAAACCCAAGATCCGCAAAATGTTCCTGAAGCTAAAATACCGAGGGGGAGTAAATCCCATAACTAATGTAAGTTTGCGCCCTGCTTAAGTGGCTAGGCTGATTTTAGGCGAACTAAATCACTGCCGGTTAAATAAGTACTAAATTCACTGATGAGTTTATTAACATAGTGCTGGGGTACTTTATCGCAAAACTTCAAATTTTTTATCGAAATCAAGCTGCAACCCAAACGCTGGGCGAAACAACTGGCTGGGATCCCACGATGGGAAATAAAAGTTAAAAAACGTTTACCGGTCATCCTGACTACTCCTACAACTTAACGCAGTAAAACCACTGCGTATTGCAGATTTTACACCTACAGGGGCAAAACTAACAAGGTTGTATGCAACATATTTTTTACAACAGAAACAAATACCTAACAATGCAAGGTGTTGCATTAAATATTACGTTGACGACACCTTAAGATAAGTTCGTCACCAGCTAGTTTTATTGGGTGATCGGCGCTAAAGGAAAGTTATAAAATATTAAGGTATCCGCCAAAAATCAGCCCCAAAGCCGGGTGATAAAGAAAGTTAATCAGTCGCCTCAACGCGATGAATTCGGGTAAACCCTCAGGCATCTTTTGCACAACGTAGATAAAACCTATATAAAAGATAGATATGGGCGCGGTGTAAAAATATGCTCTGGATAAAATTGGATATTTTGGGCGGTATAAATACACCATTTTGTTGTTAACTAAATTGTCGATGTATGTCGGCCAACTCTCCACGTTAAGGGTATACAAATATGCAACATGCTCTTGAAGCAAACAAACAGAACGCAATTGAATTTTATCGTACAGCCTACCTAGGCGATCCGGCCAAAGCTGTTGAGCTGTACGTAGGAGCGGAGTATATACAGCACAATCCGTTAGTCGCTGACGGAAAGGCGGCTTTCATTGAGTACTTCAATGAGATGGCGAAAGACTACCCTGAAAAAACTATCGAATTCGTGCGAGCAGTAGCGGAAGGTGATTTGGTCGCGCTTCATACGCATCAGACATGGCCCGGGAGCGAGGAGTATGTGACTATGGATTTCTTTCGCTTCGACGAGAACAAAAAGATCGTGGAGCACTGGGACTCGATACAGGAAGTGCCAAATGAAACGAAGAACGGCAACCCAATGTATTGAAAAAACACCTAATAAACAAGAATAGGTCGCGTGCTTTTTCCGCGACTTAATCCTGTTGTTGGACAAGCCCGGATTGGAGAGCCCGGATTGGAGAGCCCCGTTTGAGAGGCAGACATTTGGATTTCCTGCTTATATAGTAGATATATTGATATGGGTTTAATGACGCGTAAGGCTTTGTTATATCTAACTTTTCAAAAGCCGCGTTAGGCGGTGATCGCCATGTTCAATGCCTTAGCAATCTGTATTGAAGCACATTTTTAAGTCTTGTATATCTTGCCACCCCCTTGGTTGTTTTTGTACACGTTGGCGTGAGCGCATTCCGTGCCCGTCGAAAGTCATTGGGCAACACTTTTTGCAGCGGTTGCCCCCAGCCGGTTTAACAATGGGATCCAATCCCAGGGTTTATTCAGCACAAGGAGGTAAAGTACTGAATGGCATTGCGGGTAATTTAAACTGCACTCCATGATCTGGCTTCCACCAGAGACAATAATTAGCCCTTAAGCTGGGCAGCCGTTAATGCATCTGGGCAGGTATCAAAAAGCATCGAGACTTGTCGCAGACAGCAGCTATACATGTCAACGGTTTGGGGACTTTTACCTTGCAACGTCAATTCAGTTAGATATGCTTGGTAGACTTGATTAAAGCGGGCTTTATCGTTGATATTCATCTTAACACTCCTTAATTCACCGCCAACATTTAAGGCTTTAAGAAGTACCGACGACCATTTTCTTTGCCGCTTAGCGGCTTCGTTTAACAGGGCAATCGTGCGGGAAAAACCTGCACGTTGCTTCGGTTTCCCCACATTGCAGCGCTAGCATCTTTACAGTAAGGAGAACTCGGTGAAAAATAAACCTTGTGTATTATTCCTGTCCCATGGTGGAGGCCCAATGCCCCTTCTAGGAGATGAAGGGCATCAAGAAATGGTTAAATGTTTGCAAAAAATCGCAACTAATATAAATAAACCATCAGCTATTATAGTAGTAAGCGCACATTGGGAAGAAAGCATACCCACTATCACTTCGAGCTCGACGCCTTCACTTATCTACGATTATTCAGGATTTCCGGAAGAGTCTTACAATATTCAATATCCCTGCCCAGGAGAGCCCATTCTGGCTGCTCAAATACACAATACTCTTGAAGAATTCGGTATCAGATCCAAACTTGAAGATCAGCGAGGTTTTGATCATGGCCTATTTGTGCCACTTAAAATAATGTATCCAGATGCCGATATTCCGTGTGTTCAGTTGTCTCTGGTTAACAATCTTAATCCTGCTGAACACTTAAAAATAGGCCAGGCTCTGCAAGGTTTGGTTTATGAAAATTTGCTTGTTGTTGGTTCAGGCTTTTCCTTCCATAATATGAAGGCATTTTTTGCGTCGAACACCAATGAATCGAGAGCAATGAATGAATCTTTCGAAAGCTGGTTATTGGAGACCTGTTCCAATATGAATATTAGCGAAGTGGAAAGAGCGCAGAGGCTTGTCGAATGGGCGAAGGCTCCGTCGGCCCGCTTTTGCCACCCTAGAGAAGAGCATTTGTTACCTTTGCACGTCTGCTATGGTCTTGCTCAATCCGGTTGTTCCGAGTGTTTTGAGTTACAGATAATAAATAAGAAATCGAGTATGTATCTCTGGTCAACAGAATGCGTACACAAAACATTACATGGGACAAGCCGGTGAACGCGGCGTTATACAAAACTAGAGAATCCTGATGAGTAGTGATTTTTTCGAGCATAAAGCAGATATTTACGATAGAGATGACAATAGAGTTTCAAATGTAGAAAATATCGCTAATGCTATAATTGGAAGTGTTAGTCTCAATCCAAGAATGCACTTAATGGATTTCGGCTCAGGTACAGGACTATTGCTTGAGCGTATTGCACCATTCGTACGAAAAATTACCGCTATTGATATTTCAAAATCGATGAATGATCAGCTCGATAAAAAAAGACGCAGTATTAATTGTGAAATTGATATCCTGGAAATTGACTTAGAATATTCTGTTGTCACTGATAAATTTGACGGGATAATATCTTCCATGACAATGCATCATGTGAAAGATATTCGGGCGATGTTCGCAAAGTTCTATTCTTTACTAGATGAGGGCGGAATAATCGCTATATCTGATCTCGATAAAGAAGATGGAAGTTTTCATACAGAAGATACAGGAGTCTACCATTTTGGATTTGAGCGAGATGCAATTGCAAACGCTGCAAATCAAGTTGGTTTTCGAGAAGTTGTAATTGTAAATGCAAGTGTAGTGCAAAAGCCACATGGAGCGTTTCCGGTATTCTTACTAACGGCAAAGAGATAAAAATGTATATCAAACAGTTCCAGTTGAGGTATAGAGAGCGACATAGTGCAATTTTTAGATCACGTATCAATATCAGTTCTCAATATTGCCGACTGCAAGGCGTGATATGATTCAATGATGGATGCACTCAGTTGTGAAAAAGTTTACGAAACCAACGCGTCCTTGAGTTATGCCGTTAGGTGTTCGGTCGAGAATGAATCACATAATTGCCTTGCTATATTTCAATCTACGGCAGCTATTACTGACGATGTTCGTCACTGGTGTTTTAAAGCTGCATCTAGAAATGCTGTGGATCAATTTTATGAAGCAGGCATTCACCACGGTGGAACATGTAACAGTCCGCCAGGGCTTCGTCCCAATTACCACGAAAATTATTATGGTGCCTTCTTTTATGCCCCATCAGGAAACCGCATCGAAGCCGTGTCTCATGGACAGTAAAGACCTTAAAGACTCAATCATGTCGCCGCTAAAAAACGCCGCTGTGAGCTGTGTATTGAAGTGTCAGATTACTTAAGCACGTCCAAAACACTTAATTCTCTAGAGCTATAACGCAATATCATGACAAGAAAAATACTATCTTTGAATCTGAACAGAAATAGAGACTCAAAACAAGTAGATGAGGTGGTCAAGGCTGTATCTCATGATGACCCACAAAAGCATTTTTTAAATGGCGTAGCCATCAATCCTTCTCAGTGCATTTGCCTGGAATTAGGTTCTGGCCAACTCACCACGCGAGCGATGGATTTGATCACGCCAATCGGAATGGGCCAGCGAGGTTTGATTGTTGCTCCACCGGGCTGCGGGAAAACCACCATTTTAAAGCATATTTGCCAGGCGGTGGGGAAAGCTTATCCCGAGATAAAGCTTTATGCGTTACTCATTGATGAGCGACCGGAAGAGGTGACTGATTTTAAGCGCAGCGTGCCGGCACAAGTACACGCCTCATCCACAGATGAAAGCTATGACCAACACGTACGTGTGGCCAATGACCTTCTTAACACCGCCCGCCGAGAAGCTGGCGAAGGTCACAATGTAATGATTGTCATCGATTCTCTCACAAGGCTCTCACGAGTACATAATGCAGAGCGTAAAAGCAGCGGTCGTACAATGTCGGGGGGGCTTGACGCTAGAGCCTTGGAAATACCACGAAAACTGTTTGGCGCAGCTAGACAGATTGAGAATGGTGGCTCGCTTACCATTCTAGCAACCATACTCGTTGATACCGGAAGCCGGATGGACCAGGTGATATTTGAGGAATTCAAGGGCACGGGCAATATGGAAATCGTTTTATCACGGGAGATTGCTAGTCAACGGATTTTCCCCGCACTGGATATTGCTAAAAGTAGTACGCGTCGTGAGGAGCTTATTCTAAATTCGAACGACATCGAAAAGATAAGAGTATTGCGCAGGGCACTAACCCATCTTAAACCTGTAGAAGGCGCCAGGAAACTGGTTGAGTTACTTGAAAAATACCCAACAAATGCCGAGCTATTGAACCGTTTGTTACCAAAAAATTGAAAATCTGCCTTTCAAAAGACTTGATTAACGTAGGCGGTCAAACTGGATGTCTCAAATGCCTACTAACCATTACATCTTTGTATTTGGTGCTATCGTTGGTAGTAATATTGACGGTGAACAGCATTAAACAACGGGTTTAACCAATGGGGTCAAAGACGTTGCTCTGGTGTTACTCCCGTTGGTTGCTCAGTCTGTTGTCTGAAACGGTTTTCGCCTAACACCCAAGCTTAGTGAGTGGCATCACGTAATTTATTAAGCGTTGATGCGGGAATGTGATGTTCAAACTGTGCCCGAGTACCTCCTTTCGTTCTGCCTGGTTGCTGGCAAGTGTTTGATAACAATGATGGGGTGTCAATAACGCTATTTTTTTATCTAATGTATGCCCATGATAACTTGACTACGGATACTCAGCTGGGTGCTTAACCATATTTTCTCTGACAGCTTGAGTTCGATATAACGACTAACCAAGGCCGATTTATAGCGTGTTCTGGTCAACCTTTCCACAGCTTCATAAATACCCTCAACGGCAATCAGAGTGGGCCTGCACTTTACCCAAAAACAAAAGAGATTTTTTTGTTTTATGGATCATACTAACTGTTCAGCCTGGACAAAATACAATTAGCTGATTTCAGACGATTAATATTTTAGCCAATTATATTATTGCCCCTTAACTGGGCGCTGTTATATTTACTTGATAGCGGAGTGCAAAATTGGAAGATATAAATTATTCATTGTTAGCAAATTATATTGCAATCGTTGTACTAGTACTTAAATCGTTATTCGATCTCTGGATCAACAGATGTATATTTGATAGGCAAATTAGTAAGGGGGTGGATAAGTTAGATGCCCTTATGAAAAGAAATGCTCGCGGCAACATAACATCTGCAGTAGCTTTTACTGCGATGTCATTATCGATACTTTTATCAATAGGTGGAACTATGGAAAATGAAGATATTAGTCCTAGCACTCAAGATATAGCTAATTTACAGCAATCTATAAATGACCACGGCTCAAGATTAAAGAAAATTGAAAAAGTCATCTGGCCTCCAATTGAAGAAGGCGATTATGGCAACCCCGTGCCAAGAGGGCCATGGGATCCAGTAGGCATGGAAAACTCACTCGCTGAAATAAAGAAAGAGCTTGCCGATTTAACTGCTAAAGGAACCGTTGCAGAAGATCGGCTAGAAAGGCTAATTACAATAGTAAATCAACTAACTGAAAATGTAGAAGCTTATAGTAAGTCCGTTAAGCAGCTTGAGAAATTCATGGCAGCTCCCGCGGGGTAAAACAGTCAACGGACCTAGAAAAATAAAGTATTGCCTAAAAGGTTAAACCTTGAAGATTGGCCGCCCTCGCCTTGCAAACCGCTGGGGTAATTACAACATGCGCAGCATCGGTTTAATACCGGTCAAAAGCTATAGCTGGATCAACAGAATTAGTTAAATATAAAGAAGAATAAAAAATTTAAAATGGTGCCCGGAGCCGGACTTGAACCGGCACAACCTTGCGATCGAGGGATTTTAAATCCCTTGTGTCTACCAATTTCACCACCCGGGCATCGGATGAACTCACTGAACTGTGAGGAGCTTCTGGGTTTGGACCAAACTATGTTTGGTACCTTGTGGTCACTGCCAGCATCCTGCTTCACGCGACACTTGTGCATCCTGCACATCGTCTACCAATTTCACCACCCGGGCATCGGATGAACTCACTGAACTGTGAGGAGCTTCTGGGTTTGGACCAAACTATGTTTGGTACCTTGTGGTCACTGCCAGCATCCTGCTTCACGCGACACTTGTGCATCCTGCACATCGTCTACCAATTTCACCACCCGGGCATCGGATGAACTCACTGAACTGTGAGGAGCTTCTGGGTTTGGACCAAACTATGTTTGGTACCTTGTGGTCACTGCCAGCATCCTGCTTCACGCGATACTTGTGCATCCTGCACATCGTCTACCAATTTCACCACCCGGGCAACGGATGAACTCACTGAGCTGTGAGGAGCTTATAAATCTTCACCAAATGACTTTGGCTTTTGCGAATTATGGAGGCGGAACCCGGAGTCGAACCGAGATCCACGGATTTGCAATCCGCTGCATAGCCATTCTGCCATTCCGCCGAATTCAAAACTTGGAGCGGGAAACGAGATTCGTATCCGGCCACCGCGTGGTTGCAACCCCTTGGGGGAGCGACCAGTAGTAATAAAAAAAACTACTATTCTTTTACTACTTAAATTTGGAGCGGGAAACGAGATTCGTATCCGGCCACCGCGTGGTTGCAACCCCTTGGGGGAGCGACCAGTAGTAATAAAAAAACACTACTATTCTTTTACTACTTAAATTTGGAGCGGGAAACGAGATTCGAACTCGCGACCCCAACCTTGGCAAGGTTGTGCTCTACCACTGAGCTATTCCCGCACCTGCTTTACTGAGCCTAGGTTGTGAAATGCGCTGACTTGCCGCTTAACAACTTATGTACTGCTCTGTAAATCTGGGCTGCATTCTACATCGACAGTCATTACTGTCAACCACAAAAAACACATTTTCTGACTGACTGCCTGATTTTTGACTAATGCGGCTTATTTTTACACGATATACCACAAACTTACTGACTAAGATGACTTTTTGACAACGCAGGCCAAGCGGCAAGTGTGTAGGTGATCATCGACCAGAAAGATAAAATGGCGGCAAAATAGAGCAAACCATAACCCAAGGTTACCCAATAGATGGGAATACCCATAAAAAATTGTAGTTCCGAGAGCAAGCCAATCAACGCTAACATCTGGGCCATAGTCTTGGCTTTGCCCATAAACGAAACCTTAACCGAATCTTGCAAGCCCTTCTGCCCCATCCACTCGCGCAGTGCCGAGATATAAACCTCTCTGGCGAGGAGTAATATTGCCGGAATAGTGATCCATATGCTGGCATAGGAATGGGTGATTAACAGTAATGCTGTGGCTACTATTAATTTGTCCGCTACCGGATCCAAAAACGCCCCAAACGCGGTGGATTGCTGAAGTTTACGCGCCAGATACCCATCAACCCAATCGGTGATCGCAGCGAACCAAAAAATAAAAGCAGCAGCTTGATGCGCCCATTTCCAATCCAGAAAATATACGGCAACAAATATTGGGATAAGCACAACCCGTACTGAGGTAATGATATTGGGAATGGTCCACATTTAACGGTTAACCCTCTTGGTTATTTTTGTGGCAGAAAATGTCTGCGCAAGCATTATTATTGCGTTAGGCAAAAACTTTACGAACTAAATTAAAATTAATGGTGAATATGATCGTAAATTGTATCGGCTAATTCTTCACTGATACCCGGCACTTTGGCAATTTCACTTTTACTGGCTTGCAGCACCCCGTGTAATCCCCCCATATACTTCAATAAACTCTGCCGACGCTTGGCCCCTACTCCTGGGATCGATTCCAGTTTTGACGTCTTTTTGTCTTTTTGTCGCCGTTGGCGATGGCCGGTTATGGCAAAACGGTGGGCTTCGTCTCGTATATGTTGGATAAGGTGTAACGCAATGGAGTCGCCAGCCATGGGGATAGTAGCATGATTGCCAGCCAAAATTAGGGTTTCAAGACCTGCCTTGCGGCTGCTGCCTTTGGCAACGCCGATAAGCATCGGTTTTTTCGGCTGAGCCCAATCTTCGAAAAACGCTTCGGCTTGTGACAATTGTCCCTTACCACCATCAATAAATAAAACATCCGGTATTTTAGAGATATCTTTTACGTCGCGGTAGCGCCTTGTCAGGGCCTGCGCCATGGCGGCATAATCGTCGCCTGGGGTAATACCTTCGATATTATAACGTCTATAATCGGTCTTATAAGGGCCGTCCCGATTAAACACCACACAAGACGCCACCGTTAATTGGCCGGAGGTATGACTGATATCGAAACATTCCATACGCTCTATAGGCTTTTCGAAGTCGAGAATTTTTTCCAGTTCAAGGTAACGGGCGAATACCGATTTTTGCTGGTTCTGTTTCGTAATCAGGGCATTTTCGGCATTGGTCTTGGCTAAGTCAAGATAACGGCGTTTTTCATCACGTACACCGCGATAAAACTGGATTTTACGCCCCGCTTCTTTACTGAGTAAGTCTTCGATAGCACCTTGTTCTGATACCTCAAAAGGCACTACTATTTGTTTAGGAATGACTTTATTACCCGCTAAATAAAATTGCAGGATAAAAGATTGAAAGACTTCATCTTCACTGGAATCCGCCGGCACCTTGGGGTAGAAACTTTTGCTGCCAAGCAGCTTGTTGTCCCGGATAAATAGCCCTTGAATACTGGCGATACCGTTACGATAGGCCAAGCCGAATACATCCATCTCCTGCTGGTTACCACTAACCCATTGTTGCTCTTGCACCTTGTTTAGGGCACTGATTTGATCCCTATAACGGGCCGCCGCTTCAAAACGCAATTCAGTACTGGCGCTTTCCATGCGTTTAACCAGTGAGTCTATCACCTGTTTATTTTTGCCTTTGAGAAATAAACGCGCAAGACTCACCTGCTCCTGGTACTCCTCATCAGATACCAGCCCGCTCACACAAGGCCCAGCACAGCGTTGCAACTGATACTGCAAACAAGGGCGAGAACGGGCGCGATAATAACTGTCTTCGCATTGCCTAATGGGGAACAAGCGCTGCATGGTGCGCAGGCTCTCGCGCACGGCCCAAGCACTGGGATAAGGGCCGAAATATTCACCTTTGAGTTTTTGCGGACCACGATGATTGGTCAACCTTGGGTGCTCATGGGCTGACAAAAATATAAAGGGGTAAGATTTATCATCACGCAGCAACACGTTATAACGAGGTTTGTATTTTTTGATGTAATTATTTTCAAGAATAAAAGCTTCGGCTTCACTGTGCACCACAGTGACATCCATCTGGGCGATTTGCTTGACCAAAGATCGGGTCTTAATACTGTCAATATTGGCCCGAAAATAACTCGCCACTCGATTTTTAAGATTTTTGGCTTTGCCTACGTAAATCACGTCTTGATTGTGATTATACATGCGGTATACGCCTGGCTGGTTAGTGAGATCCTTTAAAAAAGCTTTAGGATCAAAAGGTTCAATATCGGTCATCTATTACAAATTATCTGAATTTATCAACTTGTGGCGCAAAGCCAAGTGGGTAAGTTCGACATCTGTACTAACACTTAACTTATCAAACATGCGATAACGATACGTATTGACTGTCTTGGCACTGATATTAAGATAACTGGCGATATCAGGCACCTTGGCCCCCTTGGTCAACATCAGGGTGATCTCGAGTTCCCGTTCAGACAAACATTCAAAGGGATTACCATTGCTAAAATCCAACGCCCCTATGGCTATTTGTTGGGCGATATCCGGCGACACGTATTTTTGTCCGGCGGCTACCTTACGGATAGCGCGGATCATCTCCTGGGGATCAGAGTCTTTGGTTAAATAACCAAACGCCCCCATGCGCATAACCTTGGCCGGTATGGGATTTTCTTTGTGTACGGACAACACGATCACCCGGGTATTTTCACTAAAACGTAATATTTGTTTGGTGGCTTCTAATCCCCCAATTCCCGGCATACTCATGTCCATTAATACCAAATCCGGGCTATTTTTGCGGCAAAACTTCACCGCCTCTTCCCCCGTAGTAGCCTCCCCCACCACAACAAAATCCTGTACGTCTTCTAAAATACGCCTTATACCGGTTCTGACCAGTTCATGATCATCGACCAACAACATTTTTATCAAGTAGCTGTGCTCCTAGTGGAGAGTAATTCTTCGCAAAATAAGGACTAAATATCACATAAAACGAGATTTATTTCAGCAATGAATTTCGTTTTTAAGCAGTTTATTTGGGGTATTTCACGGTTAACGTCGCTTAACGTGTACTTAACGGTAAAAATGAGTACTCAATCTGTTCCAGCCTAGTATGGTATCGTTTAAACCTTGACCAATATTTTTTGCACAGCAGGTTTTCACCTGACATTGAATAAGCCACCTGTTACTGCAACCAGCTACCTGCATGGGTATGCTCGGAGAGCCGCCACAGCGACAACGGTTAGGAACCTCAGCGACCGATAACTCCCGCATTTGACTATGCTCTCGACTCATTTACCTAACTCAATAATATTTTTACCGCCTTTAAAAGGGAGCATAAAGGAAATCACTGCCTAAAGTCACGGTTATATTGCTTGTGGTTAGGCTGGGAAAATAGAGGCAAGTAATTTACTTATTTCGCCTCGAGTAAGTCGCTTGTCACAAAAACGGTGCAAAGGTGGGGCTTTGTTTATATGGCTGACGGGAGGGATGTACTCTGGCACGTCGCTGTGCCTGGCGCAGCGTCCGCTTCGCGCGCCTGTGCCGGTAGTGAATGCTCCCGGCATTCGCTCGAACCGCGGGGCTTCTCACCCTCCCGTTTAAATTTGTTCTTCATTTGAAGCACAAAAAAACCCGCAACTTGTGCGGGTTTTTTTAATATGGCGGATAGCGAGGGATGTACTCAGGCACGTCCCTGTGCCTGACGCTCCGCGCGCCTGTGGCGGTAGTGAATGCTCCCGGCATTCGCTCGAACCGCGGGGCTTCTCACCCTCCCGTTTAAATTTGTTCTTCATTTGAAGCACAAAAAAACCGCAACTTGTGCGGTTTTTTTTTAATATGGCGGATAGCGAGGGATTCGAACCCCCGGTAGGTTTGACCCTACGTCTGATTTCAAGTCAGGTGCATTAAACCGAGCTCTGCCAGCTATCCAAATTTTTATGATGCTATTTTGTATACAACCCCGAAATAGCCGGGACAAAATTAACAATATGGCGGAGAGGGAGGGATTCGAACCCACGGTAGGTTTGACCCTACGTCTGATTTCAAGTCAGGTGCATTAAACCAAGCTCTGCCACCTCTCCGAATTGAGGGGGCGAATATTAATAACGTTTAAGGGTCTTGTAAAGTCTTAATTTGCTAAAGTAATTTAAATGAACACAAATCAATCACAGTGCCGGTATTTACATCAACTTACGAATAAAGTAGCCGATTATCGCTTTAGGCACTTGAAAAAGTGAACGAAACACCATACAACTGCATCATATTCATATAATCTAGTTTTTAATAACATCACTTTACCTATTGGAGGTAACAATGGAACAACGATCTACCTATAGCAACACCGCACAACCCTCGGTACTGCAAACTAACAAGGTATTGCGCAACACCTATATGTTGTTGGCAATGACTTTAACTTTTAGTGCAATCTGTGCCGGTATCACTGCCGCCATTGGTATTGGCCCTGGCGTGGCATTAGGCATGAACCTCGCCGCATTAGTAATGATATTTTTCCTTAATAAAGCGTCGCAAAGTTCAATGGGCATCTTGTTTGTATTTGCTTTTACCGGTTTACTGGGCGGTTCGCTTGGCTACACACTTAATTATTATGCTGGCATGCAGGGTGGTTCTGAAATAATCATGCAAGCATTTGGCGCAACGGCCTTAGTGTTTTTCGGGCTATCTGGCTATGTATTGACCACCAAAAAAGACTTCTCCTTTATGGGTGGGTTTTTAATAGTGGGTTTGATTGTGGCAGTCGTTGCTTCGCTGGCTAACATCTTCTTTCAAATCCCAGCGTTAAGTCTGGCCGTTAGCGCGGCTATAGTGTTTATCATGTCAGGTTTCATCTTGTATGATACCAGCCGCATCATCAATGGCGGTGAAACCAATTATATTCGCGCCACGGTTTCCATGTACCTGAACATCTATAACCTGTTCATTTCCATACTGCATCTGTTAGGTGTCTTCGGTGGCGATGACTAATATTAGTTGAAACAACGCTAACACCCCGCTAGTCGGGGTGTTTTTATTTGTACACGTTTATTTGGTATAGTTTGCGCGATATGGCAACGTTTAGTTTATTGGTTACTCACCCCCCTTTTGATCAGCAACATGCGTATAGCGCTTACCGGTTTGCCTTGTCTGCCATAAAGTTAGGCCATCAGGTCAAAGGTGTGTTCTTTTATCAGGCTGGCGTGCATAACAGCAATAGCTTTCAAGCTGGGCATTCTGACGAGTTTCATCTTTACCAGGCCTGGGTGAATCTCAGCAAGGAGCATAATGTCGACTTGCAGGTATGTGTCACGGCCGCCAACCGCCGGGGAATAATCAATCAACTGGATGCCAAAGACGCAGACAGAGAACACTATAATTTAACTGCACCTTTTTTTGAGGTGGGCTTAGGCGATTTGGTTGAACTGCTGCATGGAAGTGATCGAGTGATCCAATTTTGAGCAAAATCAGCATTGCCATTATCAACAGAAGCGCGCCTTATGGTCAGGCAAATGGTCAGGAAAGCCTGGATCTAGCCATAGCCGCGGCAAATTTCGGTCAAGCGGTCTGTTTAATTTTTATCGACGATGGGGTGTTCCAATTGTTAAAGGCCCAGTCTCCAGAGCAGGTACAAGCCAAGAATTACAGTAAAACCTTCGCCGCCCTGACCTTTTACGATATCGATGATATTTACGTCTGCGAACAAAGTTTGGCCCTGCGTAATTTAACCCCTGACGATTTATGTATCTCCGTTAAAGTGTTAAGCGGTGATCAATTAAAAACCTTGCTAGCTTCGCACCAGCACCTGATGAGTTTTTAATGGTTTTACATATTGTCAGTACCAGCCCCTTTGCCAGCCAGACATTGAGCCAGTGTCTTAATCGCATGACAAAACAAGACGGGCTATTATTGATCCAGGACGGTGTTTACGCTCTGACAGATCAACGTTTACACCAGCAATTAGCTGGAATCGAAAAGCTGTACGTCTTAAACGAAGATATACAAGCCCGAGGCCTGGGCTCAGGGACCCTCAGTGTCGAAATAATAGACTATGCGGCGTTTGTCACGTTGACTCTGGTCTATGAGCACAGCCTAAGCTGGTAAGGGCGCAATACGAGCTAATTGAAGTGTTAAGTTGAGAGAACACATGTCATATCAAATTGAACTTGCAGGAAAAACCATCCCAGTCGACAAAGCCGGTTATTTACTTAACGTTGAAGACTGGCATCCGGCTTTAGCACAGTTATTGGCCCAAACTGAGGAAATTGAACTGACCGAAAGCCATTGGGAAGTCGTCAATTTTGTGCGGGAATTTTACCTTGAATATAATACCAGTCCGGCAATGCGGGCACTGGTTAAAGCGATGCAGCTGAAATTCGGGCCAGAAAAAGGCAACAGCCGTTACCTGTTTCGGTTATTTAAAAAAGGCCCAGCCAAACAAGCCACCAAAATTGCCGGCTTACCTAAACCTGCCAAGTGTTTGTAACACTACAATAGTTAATGTTAAATCGAGTTAGTTTAAGCTTGTTTAGTTAATACACTCAGTCCCCGCATATAAGGTTGCAAAACTTTGGGCACGGTTATGCTGCCATCTGCTTGCTGATTGTTCTCCAGGATCGCCACTAACGTGCGCCCTACTGCTAGACCCGAACCATTTAGAGTATGCAATAACTCCGGCTTGTTCGTTTCGGGGTTGCGGAAACGTGCTTGCATTCTGCGTGCCTGGAAATCCAGCATGTTAGAACATGATGATATTTCACGATAGGTATCTTGAGCGGGTAACCAGACTTCCAAATCATAGGTTTTACAGGCGCCAAAGCCCATATCACCGGTACACAACAGCATTTTTCGATAAGGCAGTTCAAGCAACTGCAACACTTTTTCGGCATGGCCGGTTAACTCTTCCAGGGCCTCAAAGGAATGTTGCGGATCCACCAGTTGGACCAATTCGACTTTATCAAATTGATGTTGGCGTATCAGTCCGCGGG
Source organism: Paraglaciecola sp. IT1134 (assembly GCF_058068185.1). Lineage (NCBI taxonomy): Bacteria > Pseudomonadati > Pseudomonadota > Gammaproteobacteria > Alteromonadales > Alteromonadaceae > Paraglaciecola > Paraglaciecola sp. IT1134. The sequence goes on from NZ_CM176486.1 coordinate 2,967,004, forward strand.
TATCGCGGCCGTAAGATCCAGCCTCACTGCGAAAACAAGGGGTATGGGCAGTCATTTTGACAGGCAACTGCTCGGCGGCAAAGATCTGGTTACGGGCGGTATTGGTCAAAGGCACTTCAGCTGTGGGGATGAGTGACAAGCCCTGGCCTTCTTCTGTGGCCGGTTTGGTATGAAAGGCGTCCCCTGTAAACTTGGGGAATTGCCCTGTGCCATACATACTATCGTCATTAACCAAATAAGGTACGTACATTTCCTGATAGCCATGTTCCTGGGTATGTAAATCCAGCATAAATTGCGACAAGGCACGGTTTAAGCGAGCGATTTGACCTCGCATGACCACAAAACGTGAACCGGTCAATTTAGTAGCGGTTTCAAAATCCAGACCATTGTCCAGGTCAGCGCCTAAATCCACATGATCCTTAACCTCAAAGGTAAAGGATTTGGGCGTTCCCCAGCGACTAATTTCAACGTTGTCCTGTTCGTCCTTGCCTTCAGGAACGGAATCATCCGGCAGATTAGGTAAATGTGACGCCAAGGTGTGGATCTCGTCCAACAGTGTGACTAATTCCGCTTTGGCCTTATCCAGTTCATCACCCAGCTGCCCCACTTGGGCCAGTAATGGCGCGATATCTTGACCTGAGGCCTTGGCTTTACCTATGGACTTTGAGCGCACATTGCGTTCATTTTGTAATTCTTGAGTGCGTATTTGTAGAGATTTACGCCTTTCTTCTAACTGCGAGAACAATGCCACGTCTAATTTGAAGCCACGTTTTTGTAACTTTACTGCTGCTTGTTGTATCTCGTTGCGTAAATAATTTGCGTCTAACATGTTGTATAAATTAACCTTTTACTAGTTGTGTGCCTAACCATGCGGCAAATAAGCAGCAGACAAGATTCAAAAAGATATTGACTATCCCTTTGAGCCACAAGCCCTGCTGCAGCAGCAAAATTGTATCGACTGAAAAAGTGGAAAATGTCGTTAACGCCCCCAGAAAACCAATTCCTATGGTAGTGCGCCAAATAATTATCTCTATGTGTCCGTGCTCGATTAATGCGTAAAGAAACCCCAGACAAAATGAACCAATCACATTGACCAGAAGTGTACCAAAAGGAAACCCTTTGCCAAACCACTGGAGCATTAAATGCGATAGAAAAAAGCGCAAACAGGCACCTGTGGCCCCACCTAGTGCAATAAAACTGTAAATGGCTACGCTGTGCTGCATTTATGTGTACCTTTTTTGGATACTTTGCCTATCTAAATCAGCGAGATAGTCCAACTTTGCCTTAAGCTTGATCTCAAGTCCGCGTTCGTTAGGATGATAATAACGGGTGTCTTTGAGTTCTGGCGGCATATAAGATTCACCGGCCGCAAACGCATGGGGTTCATTATGTGCATAGCGGTATTGTTCACCATAACCCAACTCTTTCATTAATTTAGTGGGTGCATTGCGCAGGTGATCTGGCACCGGATAATCCACCAGATTTTTGGCATCATTCACGGCACTTTTGAAGGCATTATATACTGCATTACTTTTAGGAGCGGCTGCACAGTATAAAGTTGCCTGGGCAATCGCCCTTTCCCCTTCGGAGGGCCCTACCCGGTGAAAAATATCCCAGGCGTTGAGGCACACTTGCATGGCCCGGGGATCCGCATTACCAATATCCTCGGTGGCTATCGCCAATAAACGTCGTGCTACATATAAGGGATCCCCCCCAGCCACTAGCATGCGCGCATACCAATACAGGGCCCCATCGGGTGCGGATCCCCGTACCGACTTGTGAAAGGCAGAAATCATGTCATAGAATTGATCACCCCCTTTATCAAACTGGGCAACCTTATCCCCTACCGCTTGTTTAACCACTTGAGGCGTAATGATCCCCTGTTCCGCAAAATCTGCAGATAATTCCAGGTAATTCAACAGACGCCTGGCATCACCGCCTGCCAGTTGCACAAGCAACGACATGGCGTCATTATCCATTGTAAGGTTCGACTGCCCTAAGCCTCGTGGTGTATCGCTCAAGGCACGACTGGCTATATCCCGTAACTCATCGGTGGATAACGGCTTAAGTACATAGACCCTGGCCCGAGACAATAAAGCGCTGTTGAGTTCAAATGAAGGATTTTCAGTGGTTGCGCCAATAAAGGTCACAGTGCCATCTTCAATAAATGGCAGGAAAGCATCTTGCTGACTCTTGTTAAATCGATGCACTTCATCCACAAACAAGATGGTGCGCTTGGATTGACTGGCAGCATATTGTTTGGCCTTTTCGATCGCGCTACGAATGTCTTTAACCCCTGAGGTTACTGCTGAAATTCGTTCAATATGTGCATCACAGTGCAGGGCGATAATTTCCGCCAAGGTGGTTTTCCCCGTCCCCGGAGGTCCCCACAGGATCATGGAATGACATTGTCCGCGGCTTACTGCCAAACGCAGTGGTTTACCCAGACCGACTATATGTTGCTGGCCAAAATATTGTTCAATATTGTGCGGACGCATACGCGCCGCTAAAGGTGAGAAATCGGCTTTATCGTCCCCAGCAAAATCAAATAAATCACTCATCAGTTACGCTGGTCATCCAAATCAAAGCCTTGAGGAAGGCTAAATTCAAAGACAGAATCAGCTATGCTTTGATTTTGCTGGGCATCGAAAAATTCAAGCACACTGGTTTGCTGCTGGCTGTCCTGCATGCTTAGTGCAACCAGTGCATCACCTTGAAAATTCAGGGTAAGGCGACTGATAGGAGAATCAGTCTGGATCGCCTGAATGATAAAGGTATCGGCTTGGCGAGTGACATTAAATTCGTCCCATACATCACTAAGGGGCTGAGTAAGTAAGATAAGCGGGTTGTTTTTAACCGCTTGTGCTTGTTCGACCGCCACCACTTGTTCAACGAAGGGATCCACGTTCCACAGAGTCTGGCCATCTGCAATGAGCACGCTTTCATGGGGCTCATCGAGCCGCCAAAACACCTTGTTGGGCTGTTGCAAGGCGATGTTGCCTTTGGCCTCTTGGAGCACTTCACCATTGGCATCCGTCACCCGCTGGCTGAATTTTGCCTGAAAACTATGTAGATTTGCCAACCTTATTTTCAGGCTATCCCCAGCATCAGCTGATTGCCCTGCGAAGGTAAAATGTGTGTTAAACACCAATAACGCTGCCCAAATCAACTTGAGCCCCTGGTTTAAACCGTTATGAATTTTAAACATTCTTTTTATTCCCTTGGTGGTGGCGGCGCTAAAACTTCGCGATTGCCATTGTGACCGGCTGGCGTTACGACACCACTTTGTTCCATTTGTTCGACTAAACGTGCCGCTCGGTTGTAACCGATGCGAAATTTGCGTTGTACACCTGACACCGATGCCCTGCGGGATTCAGTCACAAAAGACACGGCTTCATCATAAAATACGTCGAACTCCTGATCCGCGCCTTCGGCTTGTTCGCCAGGCAACAAGACCTCAGCGCCGGCATCACCACTTAATATTTCGTCTATATATTGCGGCTCGCCGCGTTTTTTCCAATCCGCCACCACAGCGTGCACCTCATGATCATCTACAAAAGCCCCATGTACACGAGTAGGCACGCCAGTGCCTGAGGGTAAATACAGCATGTCCCCCATGCCCAACAGGGTTTCTGCACCTTGTTGATCGAGTATCGTGCGTGAATCGATTTTAGATGACACCTGAAAAGAAATTCGAGTGGGTATGTTAGCTTTGATTAACCCGGTTATCACGTCCACAGACGGGCGTTGGGTAGCCAGGATCAGATGAATGCCCGCCGCCCTCGCCTTTTGGGCAATGCGTGCTATCAGCTCTTCAACCTTTTTACCGACTATCATCATCATGTCGGCAAATTCATCGACTACTACCACTATGGCCGGCAGTTTTTCCAGATCAGGGGCCCGGGTCTCCATGCTCTCTTCAAATCTCCACAGGGGATCTTTAATCGGCTCACCAGCGGCAATACCAGCGGCTATTTTAGCGTTGTAGCCCTTAAGGTTTCGAACGCCCAAAGCAGACATCAAACGATAACGACGTTCCATTTCCCCTACACACCAGCGTAAGGCATTGGCGGCGTCTTTCATATCCGTCACGACTTCGGTTAACAAATGCGGAATGCCTTCATAGACCGATAACTCCAACATTTTGGGATCGATCATTATCATACGCACATCATCTGGGCTGGATTTGTATAACAAGCTGAGGATCATGGTATTGACCCCCACAGATTTACCTGAGCCCGTGGTACCCGCCACCAACAGATGGGGCATCTTAGCCAAGTCAACCACCACGGGCTCGCCGGATATATCCGCCCCCAATACCATGGTTAAGGGAGAGTCTGCGTGTTGAAAAGCATCACAGCTGATAACTTCGCTAAGACGTACCATTTCCCTGTTTTTATTTGGCAGTTCCAGTCCAATTACTGATTTACCTGGGATGACTTCCACTACACGTACCGAGATAGCCGACATGGCCCGGGCTAAATCTTTGGATAATCCGGTGATCTTGCTGACTTTAACACCAGGCGCCAAGTCCATCTCGAAACGGGTGATCACCGGTCCCGGGTAGACCCCAACCACTTGTGCTTCAATATTAAAATCAGCGAGTTTTTCTTCCAATAATCGGGAAACTAATTCCAGTTCCTCTGGGGTAATAGGATTAAGTACCTTGTCTGCTCGATCAAGTAAATCAAAGGAAGGCAATGCTTCTTGCGGAGCATTTACATCGCCTTGTTCAATCAGCTGTTCGTCTTGCTCCCCTGGCTTTTCAATATCGCCTATTTGAGGCTCTACCTTAGGATTGGACTTTACCTTGCCCACTTTGCTGATTTTATTACGCAGTTCACTGATTGATATAGGGCTAGGGTTAGCCGGTTGAGTCTCCTTTTGTGTTCCGTACAGTGCCTCTTCAGGTATGCTAAATGCGGGCGCGCTGCTTGGGGGGACTGAAGGCTCGACTCGCTGATTAACCGGTTTATATAGTGGCGCGTGACTGGCGGCTTCGTCTACCAACGCTTCGTTGTCCTGTTTTCTAAAACCTAAGCGCAGCATGGGGACTTGCTGAATTTTCTCTGGCAAACCCCACATTGTGCGAAATATACCCAGAGTCAGCCCCCCAAGCTTATCTACTACTGTGAGCCAAGAAATGCCGCTTAATAGCGTAAAACCGGTGCAAAATAAACTTAGTAATAACAATACCGTACCGGCGAAATTCAAATAAGGGATCAATGAAGCACTGACTACGTCACCTAACATACCGCCGGCAGAAAAATAAAACAGATCATTAAAATTCAAACTGGCAATGCCTGCGGCTCCTACCAGAGCCAATAATAAACCAATGATGCGTAAACCAATGGTCAAATAATCAAACTCGGTGATGCTTTTTCTTTGTTGAAACATAAACCAACCGGCAAACGCGGCGGTAAAGGGAAAAACGTAGGCGATAAAACCAAAGGTAAAAAACAAAATATCCGCCAGCCACGCCCCTATAGCCCCCACCCAGTTGTGAACGCCACCTTGCAACCCTGCCTGACTCCAGCTGGGGTCAGCGGGATGAAAAGAAACCAAAGCAAGTAATATGAAAAAAGCAAATGCACAACTGAGCATCATACCTACTTCCATAATCCGCTGCATACCTGTAAGTCTTGCCATAGATTTTTTTATCAACATTAAGTGTCTACTAAAATTAGAGCTGTATAAGATACCAGTGCTTCACCTAAAATCCTAGTTGGAGGCAATCTTATGCTGAGTATTTAACCAGCTCGTAGTTTTCGCCTTTATCGTGGATTAATTTTCAACATGGTGGTGTCTTTTATTTCTTCCATAACCACATAAGTACGTGACGCACTCACTCCTGGGAGCCGCAATAGGGTATCCCCCAGTAGTTTTCGATAACTGGACATGTCTGCGACCCTGGCTTTGAGCAAAAAATCGAAATTACCGGATACCAGATGACACTCCTGAATGTCATCGTGTAATCTCACCGCAGCAGAAAATTCTTCGAAGATGTCCACCGAGGTCTTTGTTAAGGTAATTTCCACAAATACCAACATCGCGGCCCCCAGTTTATGGGGATCAACTCGAGCGTGATAACCCAGTATATAACCTTGTTGCTCCAGGCGCTTAACCCTTTCCAGGCAAGGGCTGGGGCTGAGACCAACTTTAGTGGCGAGATCAATATTCGATATTCTGCCATTTTTTTGCAGCTCAATAAGGATATTTCTATCTATCCGGTCAATGTGTTTCGGAGTTTTTATCAGCATATAATATTCTGGGTTATTACCGTTTAGCCATATATTAAACTTTATCTTTTGAATTTTCAGAATAATTTTCTTGCTGGCTTACTCTATACTTGCGGCGCTTCTTTTACATACAGCGTTACTCCTAACGCCAACTAATTAAGGTTTCGACATATGCTAATCGGTGTACCAAAAGAAATAAAAAATCATGAATATCGGGTGGGTCTTACCCCGGGTGCGGTCAAAGAATTTGTTACCTACGGGCATCAAGTCCTGATTGAAGACAATGCAGGCACATCTATCGGTTTCACCAATGAAGATTATATCGCTGCAGGCGCCGACATTGCCTCAGATGCGCAAGAAGTGTTTGCTAAAGCCGATATGATTGTGAAGGTCAAAGAGCCTCAGCCAAACGAGTGTAAGATGTTACGCAAGGGCCAGACCCTGTATACCTATTTACATTTGGCGCCGGACCCAGGTCAAACCAAACTCCTTATCGAATCCGGTGCAACTTGTATCGCCTATGAAACCGTCACCGATAACCGTAACGGTTTGCCATTACTTGCCCCTATGAGTGAAGTAGCCGGCAGAATGGCCGTTCAGGCTGGTGCCCATTATCTGGAAAAAGCCCAGGGTGGCAGTGGTACTTTGTTAGGTGGCGTACCTGGTGTTGCCCCTGGTAAAGTGCTGATAATAGGTGGTGGAGTAGTCGGCACCAATTCCGCCAAGATGGCTTTGGGTCTGGGTGCAGATGTTACCATTTTGGATCGTTCGTTAACCCGTTTGCGAGAACTGGATGACATTTTCGACGGCAGATTAAAAACCGTATTTTCTACTGTAGATGCCATTGAGCATTATTCATCAAAGGCAGATTTGGTTATCGGCGCGGTGTTAATTCCGGGGGCAGCGGCACCTAAGCTTTTGACCCGAGAACATATCAAAAACATGAAAGAAGGTTCGGTAGTAGTTGATGTCGCCATCGATCAAGGTGGTTGTTTTGAGACGTCCAAAGCGACTACTCATCAAGATCCTGTTTATGTGGTTGATGGTGTGGTGCATTACTGCGTAGCCAATATGCCAGGCGGTGTGGCAAGAACATCGACTATGGCTCTAAATAATGCCACCCTGCCCTTTGGTTTGGCATTGGCAAATAAGGGCCCTAAACAAGCCATGTTGGATGATCCCCACTTGTTAAATGGCATGAATGTGCACCAAGGCATGGTAACGTACAAGGCGGTGGTTGATGCCTTGGGCCGGGAACTTGGCCTGGAATATACCGATCCGAAAACAGCATTAAACGGCTAATTCGGCGCTAATATATAAAAAGGGCCACTTATTCAGTGGCCCTTTTCGTTTGTTAGTCAACCTCGCCGTTAGATAATTAGAGGATACTTTCGTTTATCGCCAACAAGGTGGCCAGAGGATCCGCAGATTGGGTAATAGGTCGGCCGATGACCAAATAATCCACGCCGGCATCAATTGCTTGTCGAGGGGTCATAATGCGTTTTTGATCGCCACTTTCAACGCCAACAGGACGGATACCTGGCGTAACTAACGTAAAATCACTGCCGAGTCGCGTTTTGAGCATGCTGGCTTCTTGAGCCGAGCACACCACCCCATCCAATCCACTTTGTTTAGTCAATTTGGCCAGGGTCAGAACATGCTCCATGGGGCTAGTGGTAACGCCAATGGCCTGAAGTTGGGCTTGATCCATACTGGTGAGCACGGTCACCGCAATTATCAACGGTCTGTCCTGTCCAAAACGTTCGACGGCAAGCCTTGCCTGATCCATCATTGTACTGCCACCCGAGGCGTGTACGTTTAACATCCACACACCCAAATCCGCCCCAGCGGTACAGGCTTTAGCAACCGTATTGGGAATATCATGAAATTTAAGGTCTAAAAATACATCGAAATTCTTGGCCACCAATGACTTGACAAATTCGGGGCCAAAATAAGTAAACATCTCTTTGCCGACTTTCAACCGACATAAGCTCGGCTCAAGTTTATCGACAAAGTTCATCGCTTGGGTTTTACAGTCAAAGTCAAGGGCAACAACAACTTTGGGATCATGCATTTTCAACTATTCTCCATCTAATCCTTTAATGGGTTTGACTAAACCCCACTTTTTACACGAAGGGCATAACCAATGGATCTGGCTTCCGGAAAAGCCACAGCTGTGACAACGATATTTGGGTCGTTGTTTAATTTGTTCTTCCACCAAACCTTTTAACAGGGTCAGGCTGTGAACCGACTCACTTTGTGTCGGCTGCTCAATATACAAGCCCATCAGGGTTTTGAAACCCTTCATGGTGGGGTGACGACGTAATTGTTGTACCAGCACTTGTGCAGCTTCCTCGGCTTCACCACGTTGTGCCATCAAATTGACCTTGGCCAAATAAGCGGTGGCACACTGTTGCCAATACTGGTCCAAAATACTCTCTAACTGAGACATATCATTCAGAGCCTGGGCACTTTGTTCTATCAGCGGAACTGCTTCACTAAACCAGGATATATCTCGTAAGGGTACTTGTTTCAGATATTCAATAGCCGTCTGGTATTGTTCTTGCTCTATGGACATTTTACCGAGCATTAACCAGGGGCGAACAGTGGTCTGATCGACATTGATGGCCTTTTGCAGGTTTTTTTCCGCCAATAAATAGTCTTTGTTACGTAATTCAATGGTGGCTTGTTCACAATAAAAATGTGCCACTCTGGCACAAAGCTCATCGCTGTCCCCATGACATTCCATCATATTTTCGGCTAATTCTATGGCCCGAGTCCAATCTTTAGTGGTCTGGTAAATATCAAATAATTGTTGCTGGGCATCGAGATAATGTTTATCACTGTTTAATAGTTGCAAAAAGGCATTTTCGGCCCGTTCCAAAAATCCTGCCAGAACGTAATCACGTCCGAGTTCTTTGAGGGCGGACTCTCTTTGGGTGGGGGAAATTTGCTCTTTACTGACCAGGTTTTGATGAACGCGTATGGCACGGTCCAACTCGCCCCTGTGGCGGAAAAATTTGCCCATGGCGATATGAGTTTCAACCGTATCACTGTCCAGGTTGATCATTTTTATCAGGGTATCAACAGCTTTGTCTGGCTCATCGGAGAGCAAAAAGTTGAGTCCCTTATAATAATGTTTAGAGAGGATGCTGGATTGTTTACGTTGCGCCTGACGCACGCTATTTCGCCCCATTACCCAGCCATAGCCGGCTGCAACAGGCAACAAAAGGAATAACAGTTCAAGCATAATTAAGTTTTTTCAACGCGAACCAATTTTTTATGCTGGCGCTGTAAACTAAGGATGCGCCATTTCAAACGCAAAATATAACTGGTAAATAATATCGCCGATAACGCGGCCCCAACTAGCAACATCACCAGCATCAACACTGACACCCGTAATTCACCCTCTGCTACGAGGTAATTCACCATGACACTATGAGTATTTTGCGAGCCCAGAAAACCGCCTATCAGGAGTAATACCAGCACCACTACAAGAGATAATAACCCCTTAAACTTCATATTTTTTTACCTCTGGGTAGATCCATATCTCAATGTTAGCGTTTAATTATGATTTTGCTCCCACGAGATTAACCATCCGTGACCCATATTGGAAGAGCACATTCGTAAATTAATACCACTCTAACAAAAACGGCACTCCAATTGGAGTGCCGTTTGAATGATTTATCGAAAAATCAACTTACTAAATCTTCGTTGACCCGTTCGCGCAGTTCCTTACCAGGTTTAAAGTGAGGGACGTATTTACCGTCCAACTCAACAGTTTCACCGGTTTTGGGATTGCGTCCAACGCGTGGTGCCCGGTAATGCAATGAGAAGCTGCCAAATCCGCGGATTTCGATACGTTCACCCTTTTGCAGGGTTTGCGCCATTTGCTCAAGCATTTCCTTAATAGCCAACTCAACGTCTTTTGAAGGTACGTGACGGGCTTTATCCGCTAGTCTTTCGATAAGTTCTGACTTGGTCATATAAACTCTCCTTCAACAAACAAAACGCTGTAAGTGATTTTAAAGGTGCGCATACATGCGCACCTGGCTGGATTAATCGTCGCTTTTCGCAGCTTTAAAGGCTTCAGCAAAGGCATTGGCAAAACCAACTTCTTCGTGCTGATTAACTTTATCCATTGCGTCTTTCTCGTCAGCTTGATCCTTGGCTTTAACAGACAAGTTAACGATGCGATTCTTACGATCTACGCCCATAAATTTGGCTTCAATCTCAGAATCAACAGCAACAACTTCGGAGGCATCTTCGACACGTTCGCGAGCCAAATCGGTGGCGCGAATGTATCCTTCAACTTCATCAGCTAGCTTAACGGTAACGCCCTTGGCGTCAACAGCAGTAACAGTACCAACAACGATAGCACCTTTTTTGGTGTCTGTCAGATACTGGTTAAACGGATCTTCTTCAATCTGTTTAACACCTAGAGAGATACGCTCACGCTCTGGGTCAACTTGTAATACAACAGCTGATATCTCGTCGCCTTTCTTGTATTCACGAACAGCGTCTTCGCCAGTCTTGTTCCAAGAAATGTCTGATAAATGTACCAAACCGTCGATGCCGCCGTCCAAGCCGATGAAGATACCGAAGTCAGTGATTGACTTGATCTTACCGCTGACTTTATCGCCTTTAACTTGCGCTTTAGCAAACTCTTCCCAAGGGTTAGGTTTGCACTGTTTCAGGCCAAGTGAAATACGACGACGTTCTTCGTCAATTTCCAATACCATAACTTCAACAGTGTCACCCAAATTAACCACTTTAGAAGGATGAATATTTTTGTTGGTCCAATCCATTTCAGATACGTGAACCAAACCTTCAACGCCGTCTTCGATTTCTACGAAACAGCCGTAATCAGTCAGGTTAGTTACCGCGCCGCTTAATTTGGCGCCTTCAGGATAACGCTCAGCAATTTCTTGCCACGGATCGTTGCCCATTTGTTTCATACCCAGAGAAACACGTGATTTCTCTTTGTCGAACTTAAGGACTTTAACGTTAATTTCATCACCAACATTAACGATTTCACTCGGGTGCTTAACGCGTTTCCAAGCCATATCGGTAATGTGTAACAGACCATCAACACCACCAAGGTCAACGAATGCGCCGTAATCAGTCAAGTTCTTAACGATACCTTTAACTTCATGGCCTTCTTCAAGGTTAGCCAACAAAGAATCACGTTCAGCACTGCTTTCAGCTTCGATAACCGCACGACGAGAAACAACTACGTTGTTACGTTTGGCATCTAACTTGATTACTTTAAATTCTAGTTCTTTACCTTCAAGATGAGTCGTGTCGCGTACTGGGCGTACGTCAACTAGCGAACCAGGTAAGAATGCACGAACTGTATTTACTTCAACCGTAAAGCCACCTTTGACCTTACCATTGATTACACCTTTAATCGTTTCTTTGTCATCGAAAGCTTTTTCTAGCTCAACCCAGGCTTCGTGACGTTTGGCTTTTTCGCGAGATAATATAGTTTCGCCGAACCCGTCTTCAATTGCGTCTAGAGCAACGTCGACTTGATCGCCAATTTCAACGTCCAGGCTGCCATCGGCATTTCTGAACTGTTCAATTGGAATAGCACTTTCAGATTTCAAACCCGCATCTACTAGCACGATGTCTTTATCAATAGATACTATAGTACCTTTGACAATCGCACCTGGACGGGTTTCAATTACTTTTAAGCTTTCTTCGAATAGTTGAGCAAAATTTTCAGTCATAGTTAAGTTAAATGTTTCATTTTGACATCCACACTGCAATCCGGCTAACGTGGGGTTGTTATTAATTGCCAACTGTCATCCTGATGTTGGGCAGTTACATACTTTAATCAATACGCTAAAAATTTACTGCTAGTTTAGAACGTACAAATTCACTAATCTTTTCAAGCACTTGCTCTACATTCAACTCAGTTGAATCTACCACAAGTGCGTCTTTTGCCGGCACCAAAGGTGCAACAGTGCGATTAGAATCGCGCTCATCGCGAGCCTCAATGTCCGTCAAAAGGCGCGATATGCTAACATCATACCCCTTTTCTTTCAACTGGTAATATCGTCTTTGCGCTCGCTGATTAGCACTTGCGGTTAGAAATATTTTCACCTCGGCTTCCGGGAAAACTACCGTGCCCATATCTCGTCCATCGGCAACCAGACCTGGGGACTCCTTAAACGCCCTTTGACGGCGTAATAGGGCCTCACGCACACTTGGCAAAGACGCAATTTGTGAGGCAACCGAGCCAACTTCCTCTGAACGAATGTCATCGGTGACATCTTCACCTTCCAGTATGACTTTACTGCCGTTATCTCCTGGCGCGAAGCTAACATCTAGCCCTGTGGCTAATGGTAACAAGCCAATCTCGTCACTGGGATCAATTTTATGATGAATAGATGCGATAGCCAGCACTCGATAAATTGCGCCGCTATCTAGAAAATGCCAACCAAGACGATTTGCCAGTAAGGTACTTACCGTACCTTTACCGGCGCCACTTGGACCATCGATAGTAATGACGGGAAATGCTTGCATGCTCTCTCCTGAGCTTATGAAAATCGCGCGCAATTATACGCATTGAGTGTAGATAAGCAATGAACGACAGGACAGAAAAAGAGTCGACGAGATCGACAAATGGCCATGGTCGCCATTAGCTAGCTACTGATCTGTTTTAGTCGGGCAAAATAATCCGGAAACGTTTTTGCCGTACAGCCCGGATCGTTAATCGTAACAGCGGTATCCCCTAAAGCGACCAAGGAAAAACACATGGCAATACGGTGATCATCATAGGTATCAATATCCGTTTCGAGCAGTTTTTCCGGAGGCGTAATTGTAATGAAATCGTTACCCTCTATCACCTCTGCCCCAACCTTTCTGAGTTCGCAAGCCATAGCTGCTAATCGGTCCGTCTCCTTGACCCGCCAATTATAAATATTGCGAATGGAGGTGGTACCTTTGGCAAATAAGGCTGTAGTGGCGATGGTCATGGCTGCATCCGGTATATGATTCATATCCATATCCACCGCTGTCAGAGGCGCCCCCTGTACCTGGATATAATCGTCACCCCAGGTGATCCTCGCGCCCATTTTTTCCAGTACATCAGCGAAACGAATATCTCCTTGAACACTTTTTTCACCCACCCCCGTGACCTTTACCGTCCCACCTTTAATTGCACCTGCCGCTAAAAAGTAAGAGGCGGATGACGCATCTCCTTCCACCAAAAATTCCCCGGGGGCCTGATATTGCTGCGCGCCCTGGATGGTAAAGGTTTGATAATTATCATTGACAACCGTCACCCCAAACTGGGCCATGATGCTCAAAGTAATGTCGATGTAGGGTTTGGACACCAGCTCACCGACAATTTCAATGCTCGAATTGTGGGCAAATAATGGTGCAGCCATTAACAGGGCTGTCAAAAACTGGCTGGAAACGCTGCCATCAACGCTTATTTTGCCACCGTTTAACGCCTTACCGGTTATTTTAAGTGGCGGATAGCCCGGTTTTTTTAGGTAGCTTATTTCTGCTCCCGCCTGGCGTAAAGCATCGACTAAGGCACCTATTGGGCGTTCTTCCATGCGAGGCTCGCCGGTTAATTCAAATTCCCCCGTCGACGTGGCAAGGACGGCGCATAAGGGGCGCATAGCGGTTCCAGCATTACCCAAAAACAGGCTTTGTATTTGGCTAGCTGAAAATGGTGCACCCAGACCGGTTACCCAACATTGGGTTTTATCATCGGACAGGCGGTAATCTACCTTTAATTGTGTTAACGCATTTAACATATGCCTTATATCATCGCTGTCGAGCAAATTCGTTAAATGGGTTTGGCCCTTGGCCATGGCTGCCAATAATAAAGCTCGGTTAGACAAACTTTTAGAGCCTGGCACGTTAACACTGCCGGAAATGTGTTTAATAGGCTTAAGTAATAAAGACGGAGGTTGACTCATCACTACGCATTCCTATTAGCAAAATCTTGCATGAAAGTTACAAGTGCCTGCACGCCAGCAAGTGGCATGGCGTTATAGATACTGGCGCGCATGCCACCCACTATACGGTGGCCTTTTAATGCCTTAAGTCCAGCGGCTTCAGATTCCAGCAGAAATTGCTTATCTAATTCAGCACAGCGCAAATGAAAGGTAACGTTCATCCGTGAGCGATAATGGGTAGCCACCTTATTATAGTAAAAATCAGACTGATCGATGCACCCATATAACAACTGAGATTTGGCCAGGTTACGCTTAGCCATTTCTTCAACGCCGCCTTGGGCTTTAAGCCACTTAAACACCAATCCAGCCAAATACCACGCAAAGGTTGGTGGCGTATTATACATGGAGTCATGTTTGGCGATGATGCCGTATTCCATTATGGAAGGTGTTTCACTGCGCGCTCTGTCCAATAAATCATCGCGCACGATCACCACAGACAAGCCAGAAGGGCCAATATTTTTCTGTGCACCGGCATAAATCACCCCAAACTTGCTCACATCTATGGGTTTGGACAAGATATTAGATGACATATCCGCTATCAATGGAATATTTCCGGATTGGGGAACCCAATCGATTTCAATGCCATCCACGGTTTCATTTGGACAATAATGCACATAGGCTGAATCTGGATTTATTTGCCACTGGGACTGCTCGGGCATGGCCAATAACCCGTTTTGAAAGCCGGCTTCAGCCAGCACCTTTACATTGACATATTTATGGGCTTCCTCCACGGCACTTTTTGACCAGGAGCCACTGACCAAATAATCGGCACTGTCGGTAGCAGCAGCCAGATTCATCGGCACCGCAGAAAATTGACCACGACCACCGCCATGGGTAAATAACACTTTGTAGTTATCAGGAATGCTCAGTAAATCTCTCAAATCCTGTTCAGCCTGGGTCGCCAAGGCAATAAATTCGTTGCTCCTGTGGCTGATTTCCATCACTGAGCAGCCTTGGTTTTGCCAGTTGACGAATTCACTTTGAGCTTGTTGCATAACAGCTTCCGGTAACATAGCCGGTCCGGCACAAAAATTATAAACCTTGGTCATTTTCTTATTTTCCGATAAAAAAAAGAGCGGCACAGCCGCTCGTTTTAACAAACTACAGGTAAGTGAAGTAAACCCAAGATCTACTCACCACACCCTACAGGCTTTATTCGTCGTTTTGAACGTCGTCATCAGTGGACGTATCCACTTCAGATATATCAGTAACGGCATCAATATCAGCGAGCTCTTCACTCTCATCGATTATTTCTACTTCCACTTCATCGATACGTTGCAAACCGACCACATGTTCATCGTCAGCGGTACGAATTAACCGCACACCTTGGGTGTTTCGACCCACGGTTGACACTTCGCTAACTCTGGTGCGCACTAAGGTACCTTGATCACTGATCAGCATAATTTCATCGCTGTCGTTAACCTGTACCGCACCGACCACTTTACCGTTACGCTGTGAGACCTTGATAGATACCACACCTTGGGTTGCACGACTCTTGGCGGGGTAATCCTCTACTGGCGTACGTTTACCGAAACCGTTTTCAGTCGCGGTCAATATGGCACCCTCTCCGTTAGGCACAATAAGCGATACAACACGCTGATCATCCTTCAATCGGATACCACGAACACCTGTGGCGGTGCGTCCCATAGGACGTAACGCTAATAACTCTTCGCCGGTTTCAGGATCGATTTTCACTTCACCAGTTTCAGAATCACGCTGTTTCTCATTAAAGCGCACCACTTTACCGGCATCGGAGAACAACATAATGTCGCTGCTGCCATCTGTGATATCGACTCCAATCAATTCGTCGCCTTCATTTAAATTTACCGCGATTATACCGTTAGCACGGGGGCGAGAATATTGCGTAAGAGCTGTTTTCTTGACCGTCCCGTTTGCCGTTGCCATTAATACGTATTTACCTTCTTCAAACGCTTTAATTGGCAAGATAGCGGTAATACGTTCACCCGCTTCAAGGGGTAAAATATTGATAATAGGACGGCCACGTGCATTGCGACTGGCAAGAGGTAGTTGATAAACCTTCAACCAATACAGTCGTCCACGGGTTGAGAAGCACAGAATATGATCATGGGTATTGGCTACCAACAACTTCTCAATGAAGTCTTCTTCTTTCATCTTAGTGGCGGATTTACCCTTACCGCCGCGACGCTGAGCTTCGTAATCATTTAACTTCTGATACTTAACATAACCCTCACGAGAAAGAGTAACCACGACGTCTTCACGTTCGATCAAATCTTCAATATCGATGTCATGGGTTGCAGCAGTAATTACCGTACGACGGGGATCACCGAATTCTTCGCGCACTTTTTCCAGTTCTTCTCTGATCACTTCCATCAAGCGCTCAGGACTGCCTAATATGTATAGTAGCTCAGCAATAACATCTAAAAGCTCTTTATATTCAGATAAGATTTTTTCATGTTCAAGACCGGTCAACTTGTTCAAGCGTAAATCGAGTATGGCTTGAGCCTGTTGTTCAGTTAGATAGTAATAACCTTCACGGATCCCGTACTGAGGTTCCAACCAATCAGGACGGGCAGCGTTATCCCCTGCTCTTTCAAGCATTTCTGCTACATCACCTAGCTGCCAACCTTGGGCTGTGAGCGCGACTTTAGCTTCCGCCGGGCTCTTGGACGCTTTAATCAAGGCAATAATAGGATCGATATTAACCAGGGCGATAGCCAGGCCTT
This sequence comes from Paraglaciecola sp. IT1134, assembly GCF_058068185.1. NCBI lineage: Bacteria > Pseudomonadati > Pseudomonadota > Gammaproteobacteria > Alteromonadales > Alteromonadaceae > Paraglaciecola > Paraglaciecola sp. IT1134. The sequence continues at coordinate 2,983,927 of NZ_CM176486.1, forward strand.
CAAGGATATGCGCTCGTTCTCGTGCTTTTTTCAGTTCAAAAACGGTACGGCGGGTGACTACTTCACGGCGATGCAGTACGAAGGCCTGCAATATTTCCATGAGGTTAAATATTTTAGGCTGGGTCTTATCCAGGGCCACCATATTAATGCCAAACACAGTTTGTAATTGGGTCTGGGTGTATAAATGGTTCAGCAGCACTTCGCCGGACTCATTACGTTTGACCTCAACGACTATGCGCATGCCGTCTTTGTCCGATTCGTCACGCAGCGCCGAGATACCTTCGATTTTCTTTTCTTTTACCAGTTCGGCAATTTTTTCAATCAGACGGGCCTTGTTAACCTGGTATGGCAATTCGTGCACGATAATGGTTTCTTTACCATTGTCTTCCGTCTCGATCTCCGCGCGGGCACGCATGTATATTTTGCCCCGACCGGTACGGTAGGCTTCTTCAATTCCTTTGCGACCGCTTATAAAGGCGGCGGTAGGGAAGTCAGGCCCGGGAATATATTCTATGAGTTCTTCAATGGTTAGCTGGGGATTATCAATTAAGGCGATACAACCATTGATCACTTCCGTCAGGTTATGAGGCGGAATGTTAGTGGCCATACCGACCGCTATACCTGAAGACCCATTGACCAATAAGTTGGGGACCCTGGTAGGCAAAACATCTGGAATAAACTCTGTACCATCATAGTTAGGCACAAAATCCACTGTTTCTTTTTCTAAATCTGCCAATAGTTCGTGAGAAATTTTCGCCATGCGAATTTCGGTATAACGCATTGCCGCAGCTGAATCCCCGTCCACTGAACCGAAGTTACCTTGGCCATCCACCAACATATAACGCAGTGAAAAAGGCTGAGCCATACGTACTATCGTATCGTATACCGCCGAATCACCGTGAGGGTGATACTTACCAATCACATCACCTACTACGCGAGCGGATTTTTTGTAAGGTTTGTTGAAGTCATTTTTCAGTTCGTTCATGGCGAATAAAACCCGGCGATGCACCGGTTTTAAGCCATCTCGTACATCGGGCAGCGCCCTACCTACGATAACGCTCATCGCATAATCAAGATAAGAATTTTTAAGTTCTTCCTCGATATTAATAGGAAGAATTTCTTGGGCGTGATCAGTCATATACAGCCTTGTCCCTAGTCATTATTATTAGAAATAGAATTAGAATTAGACATAAAATTAGAAAATTCGCGTCACTTCAATTGAGCTAGGCCTCAAACTGGAAGACAACGTTTAACTCTGGAATTTTGTTCTATTAAGCTATGGGATTCTATCACCGGCCACAAAAAATTCATAGCCAGGATCCGCTCATATAGTAGGCAAACACGTTAAAAAACAGCATATATTCGATTTGTTTGCTGTAGCCAGAGTTCTAATTTGCTGGCTATAATAGCTGGGTAATGTTTTTTGGACCTATATATGACCACAGCGCAAAATGTTGACCCCATAGAAATACAGAAATTCGCCGCCCTTGCCTCAAGATGGTGGGACAAAGAGGGAGAATTCAAGCCGTTACACGAAATTAATCCCTTGCGCACTGACTTTATCAACCAATATGCCGATGGTTTAAAAGGCAAGTCGGTTCTCGATATAGGTTGCGGCGGTGGTATTTTAGCCGAAAGCATGGCTCGGGCCGGTGCTCAGGTGACAGGTATAGACATGGGGGAAGAACCCTTACAAGTAGCCCGCTTACACGGCCTGGAGTCGCAACTGAGTGTGGATTATCAGCTCAGTACTGCGGAACAATATGCCCAGACCTACCCCGGACAATACGACATAGTCACCTGTATGGAGATGCTGGAGCATGTACCCGACCCCGCTTCCGTGATCCAGGCTTGTGGTGCTTTGGTCAAACCTGGGGGCAAGGTATTTTTCTCAACGCTCAATCGCAATATCAAATCCTATCTAATGGCGATTGTGGGTGCTGAATATATTTTACGGTTAGTGCCAAAAGGCACCCATGATCATCAGAAATTTATTAAACCCTCAGAATTACTCAACTGGGTTGATCAGACCCAACTGGTGGCAAAAAATATAACGGGACTACATTTGAACCCATTGACACAACAGTTTTACCTGTCCGAGCAAAATGTCGACGTCAATTACCTGGTGCATTGCCAGCACGTTGGTAATGTCTGAAATGCCGCGCAAACCCCAGGCTCTGTTATTTGATCTGGATGGTACCTTGCTCGATACCGCCAGGGACTTAGGTAACGCCCTCAACCATGTGCTGGCCAGCCATAATCAGCCAATATGTGACTATGCAATTTATCGCAATATTGCTTCAGATGGTTCCAAAGGTTTACTCGATATAGGTTTTGGTCCACAGATACAAGATTACAATTTTGAAGAACTGCGCCAACAATTTCTAGACTATTACCACCAGGCCATCTGTGTAGATACCGAAGCATTTTGCGGCGTTCAGGAATTAATCCAAGGGCTCGATTCGGCGGGTATCCCCTGGGGCATAGTCACCAATAAACCCGGTTGGCTGACAGCAAAACTTCTGCCTCATTTTGCAGAATTGGAAAATTGCCAAGTGGTCATCAGTGGTGATACGTTTACCCAGCGCAAGCCGCATCCCTTGCCACTACTTGCAGCCGCCAAGACCTTAAATATCATGCCGGCTGAAATCTGGTATGTGGGCGATGCCAAACGAGATATCGACGCTGCTAAGGCGGCTAACATGGTCAGTGTGCTAGCAAGTTATGGTTATATAGATGCCACTCATCAAGCCCATTTGTGGGCCGCCGATTTGCAAGTAGACCATCCCGCAACGCTGCTCAACTACATTTAGCACAAACACGAGATGTAGTGGTCGAATATCATTCGCACCACTATATATCGTGATATTATAAATAATTATTTTTTAAACAAAAAAAGTTTAAGCAAAAAAAATTAACTAAATTGCACTTGCAATCCCTATATCCTCAACTCAGATAGTGTTGTTAGGTGAGTCGCCACTAACATTAATTTCACTGCACCATGATTGCGCAGAAAACCACCAGATGTTGGGTTGCAATGTACCCAAAACCTCACTATCTTGTGTTTCATCACTTGATGCACCTGCACACATTGTTCCACTAGGTATTTTTCAGTTGAGTGAAAATATTGAGGGGGTTGTTTGCCTGCAAACGGCCCTCAATTTGTACCCACTAAATAGATAACGGCATATACATGAATAATAAACTATTCGTTACCAAACGTAATGGCGAGCGCGAAGTCATCGATCTCGAAAAAATCCACAAAGTCATTACCTGGGCCGCCAAAGGCCTGAATAATGTTTCAGTTTCACAAGTGGAAATAAAGGCTCACCTCCAGTTTTACGACGGCATGAAAACCGCAGATATTCATGAAACCCTGATCCGTTCAGCAGCTGACTTGATCTCAACTGAAGCCCCGGATTATCAGTATTTAGCCGCCAGACTGGCCATCTTTCATTTACGCAAAAAAGCCTATGGCTGCTTTGAACCGCCTGCCCTATTTGAACATGTTCAATCTATGGTCAAGATGAATAAATACGATCGACATCTTGTTGAAGATTATACTCAGGCCGAGTTTGAGGAGATGGATGTTTACCTGGATCACTGGCGCGACATGGATTTCAGTTATGCCGCCGTCAAACAATTGGAAGGAAAATACCTGGTGCAAAACCGGGTAACAGGTGAAATATACGAAAGCGCCCAATTCTTGTACATACTGGTTGCTGCCTGTTTATTTGCCGATTACCCCAAAGATACCCGCATGGATTATATCAAACGTTTCTATGATGCCACATCCAAGTTCAAGATATCTTTGCCTACTCCTATCATGGCAGGTGTGAGAACCCCCACCCGACAGTTTAGCTCGTGTGTATTAATTGAAGCCGGCGACAGTCTGGACTCCATTAATGCCACGGCCAGTGCCATAGTAAAATATGTCAGCCAACGGGCCGGTATTGGTGTAAACGCCGGCCGGATCCGTGCCCTAGGCAGCCCCATTCGCGGGGGCGAAGCCTTCCACACCGGCTGTATCCCGTTTTATAAGTATTTCCAAACAGCGGTCAAAAGTTGTTCACAAGGCGGAGTGCGTGGTGGGGCGGCGACCTTGTTTTTCCCCCTTTGGCATATGGAAGTTGAATCCTTATTGGTGCTTAAAAATAACCGTGGAGTGGAAGAAAACCGGGTCCGTCATTTGGATTACGGTGTGCAGTTTAACAAACTTATGTACCAGCGTTTGATCAAAGACGAAAACATCAGCTTATTTAGCCCTTCAGATGTGCCTGGCTTATACGATGCGTTTTTTGCCGATCAACCCAAGTTCGAGCAATTGTATTGTCAATACGAACAGGATGAGTCTATCCGCAAAAAAACCATTAAAGCGGTGGAACTGTTCAGCATATTTATGCAGGAACGCGCCAGCACCGGGCGAATTTATTTGCAAAATGTGGATCACTGCAATACCCATAGCCCCTTTAATCCTGAGCTGGCACCCATACGTCAAAGTAACCTGTGTTTGGAAATAGCCTTGCCTACCAAACCCTTGGAACACGTTAATGACGAAAACGGCGAAATAGCTTTGTGTACCCTATCGGCGTTTAATCTTGGAGCCATTGAAAGCCTGGATGAATTCGCCGAAATGGCCGACCTGTCGGTGCGAGCCCTGGACAGCTTGCTCGATTACCAGGATTATCCTGTTCCTGCCGCTTACAATGCCACTATGGGTCGTAGAACCTTGGGCATAGGGGTGATTAACTTCGCCTACTACTTGGCCAAAAATGGGGTGAAATATTCAGACGGCAGTGCCAATGGTCTGATCCACAGAACCTTTGAAGCCATGCAGTACCAGTTGATGCGCGCATCGTGTAACTTGGCCAAAGAAAAAGGTGCTTGTCCCAAATTTAACGAAACCACTTATTATCAAGGTCTGATGCCGATCGATACCTACAAAAAAGATATCGACAAGATATGCAACGAACCTTTGCATTGCGACTGGGATACCCTACGTGCCGATATCAAACAATACGGTTTGCGCAACAGTACGCTGTCGGCTTTGATGCCATCTGAGACTTCTTCCCAGATATCCAATGCCACTAATGGCATAGAGCCGCCCCGCGGCCACATCAGTATTAAATCCAGCAAAGACGGCGTATTGAAACAAGTGGTGCCTGAATACGAAAGGCTCAAGGATAAATACGAATTGTTGTGGGATCTGCCCTCTAACGATGGCTATTTGCAGCTAACGGGTATCATGCAAAAGTTTGTCGACCAGACCATATCCGCGAACACCAGCTATGATCCTAATAAATACGAGGGTGGCAAAGTGCCGATGAAACTGCTGCTCAAAGACTTGCTCACCGCCTATCAGCTGGGGATTAAAACCCTGTATTACCATAACACTCGGGACGGTGCCTCTGACTCATCCCAACTAGAACTGAAATCTACCAAGTTTGTCCCCCAAGAAGTGGTAGAGGAAGAAGATGATGATTGTGCAGGCGGCGCCTGTAAAATATAACAAAGGTGCCCGTCAGTGCTAATAACTGACGGGCAAGTTTAACCAATAACGGCTATTTACTATTCATGAAATACACCACTTTTAATCAAAAGAATAACGATCCGTTAAAAGAACCTATGTTCTTTGGCAACCCGGTCAATGTTGCCCGTTACGATCAACAGAAACACAATATTTTCGAAAAATTAATCGAAAAACAAATTTCCTTTTTTTGGCGGCCTGAGGAAGTGGATGTCAGTAAAGACCGAGTAGATTTTCAAAAATTGAGTGATTCTGAAAAACATATTTTCATTTCCAATCTGAAATACCAAACTTTACTCGATTCCATCCAGGGGCGTAGCCCCAACATCGCATTTTTGCCGATCATTTCCATCCCAGAGCTGGAAACCTGGGTCGAGACCTGGTCCTTTTTCGAAACCATTCATTCCCGCTCTTATACCCATATTTTGCGCAATTTGTTTGGGGATCCCAGCAGTATCTTTGAAGATATAGTGGAAAACGAAGAAATCAAAAAACGCGCTGCCGATATATCACAATATTACGACGATCTGATTTTTTATACCCAGCTTTGGCAAACTTTAGGGGAAGGCATACATACCATTAACGGCGAAACTCATAATGTCACTATGCGCCAACTAAAGATCAAACTATTTTTATGTATGAACTCAGTCAATGCCCTAGAAGCCATACGCTTTTATGTGTCTTTTGCCTGTACCTTTGCCTTTGCTGAGCGTGAATTGATGGAAGGTAATTCGAAAATTATTCGCTTGATTTCCCGAGATGAAAATTTGCACCTTACCTCAACCCAACACATCTTAAATCTGTGGGCCAAAGGCAAAGACGATCCGGAGATGGCGGAAATCGCCCAGGAATGCAAAGAACAAGCTACGGAGATTTTTATGAATGCCGTAACACAAGAGAAAGAGTGGGCCGCATACCTGTTCCAGCACGGCTCGATGATAGGGTTGAACAAAGATATTTTATGCCAGTATGTTGAGTTCATCGCTAACCATAGAATGTCCGCTATTGGTCTGGGACAACCCTTTGATATTAAAAGTAACCCGCTGCCTTGGATGAATAACTATTTGAACTCGGATAACGTGCAGGTTGCCCCCCAGGAAACCGAAATCAGTTCCTACCTGGTTGGACAGATAGATTCAGAAGTGAACGCCGGCGATTTTGGTGATTTTGATTTATAGCCACTACCAATGAGCGACCCTAAAGGCAGTTTTGTGATCCACATCAAAGAACATAAAACTGTCTTGCAACAACCTGCTTGCACCCTGCTAGAAAGCATCGAGAAACACGATATTGATGTGCATTATCACTGCCGAGAAGGCTTTTGTGGCTCATGCCGAACCAAACTCATTAGCGGTCAGGTGGAATACACCACCGATCCTCTGGCTTATATAGACGATGACGAAATCCTGCCTTGCTGCTGCATCCCGCTGTCGGACCTTGAGATAGAATTAAGCTAATCAGCTTGCTTTTAATCGTGCATATTTAACCACCCAACAAAAAAGCCACAAGTTAGATTGTGGCTTTTTTGTTGGATCTGAGGTTGTGTATATACCCGAGGTTAAGCTAATCAACCAGCTGATACTCAGTGCGCAGGATAGTGATAATATCCGCTTTGGGATTATCGCTTAATTCGATTTTTTTACCGGTAATTTTTTCTGCTATTTGAGTATAAGTAGCAGATATTTGCATTAACACGTCCACCGGCAGGGCGTTGTTTTTGGCCAAAGCGTTACGCTCGTCCATCCGCTCTTTGTTTAACAGGATATCAGGATCCGGAAAATAGTTCAGCAGCAGTTGCCGGAAACCTTCCTTAGAATTTTCCACTATATTACCGTTGTCATAGGCGGCTTTGTCCCAAATTCGTGAAGAATCCGGGGTACCCACTTCATCCATATAGATGAGTTTCTCTTGGCCTTGAGAATCTTTCACATAACCAAACTCAAATTTGGTATCCACAAAAATTTGTCCGACTTCGGCCAATGCATGACTAATCACCTCAAAACCTTCGGTCAATAATCGTTCATATACATTAATATCTTGGGCCGAGTTAAAATTAAAGGCTTGATAATTTTTCTCGATATTATCCCGGGAAACATTCACATCATCCGCCTCAGGTACACCCTGGATGCCTTTTAGTACGCCTTTAGTCGACGGGGTGATCAACAGCCCAGGTAACTTGCTGTCACGGCCTAATCCATGAGGAAGTTCAATACCACAAAAGATGCGTTCGCCCTTTTCGTAAGCCCGCCACATAGAGCCGGTAATATACTGACGGCAGATAGCTTCAATCATCACCGGACGAGCCTTTTGTACTATCCAGACCAGGGGGTGGGGAATGTCTAGAATATGGCTGTCGGCCAAGCCATTTTGTTTGAACAGTTCAAACCAATGATTCGAGATTGCGTTCAACGCCGCTCCTTTGCCAGGTACACCGCGCATCCCCCCTTCCCCATGCCAAATACAATCGAATGCAGAGATACGATCGCTGATCAACATAATGGCCAAAGGTGTATCTTGGGGCACCGGATAACCTTTCTCCGTGATCAGGCGGCGACTATCTTGTGCTGTTAACCAGTAAACCGACCTTACTTTACCGCTATGCACGGGTAAATCTGTGCGTATGGGCAAATCGTCATTAACGGCAAGAACTTTATCGGCAAAGCTCATAGGGATCCTCAAGGGTGTTAAAATAGCGTAGAAGGCCAGTGTAGCACTTCAAAGAACTCATCGAGTATCCCTTAACACTACATTGGCTGTACATACCAATATGACTTAAATATCCAGGTTGTCGTCAGCCATGATCTTGGCAAAAGTCGCATAAAGTGACGCCAGTTTATCCTGGGTAAAGGCGGTATTATCCGTATCCAGTAAGGTTAAAGTACTTTTCTCATCCCGTTCAGCCAATTTAAAGCGGTACTCGTCTTTTTCTAACGGCAGGGCATTGGCGTCACTGGACCACAAAGAGCTCCACCATCCACTTTGGGTACCGTTGTACTTCACAAATAACAAACCATTGGATTGATCGTAGTCTTTTACATCAAAGCCAAGTTTACGTAATACCAATAACACTCTGGGCCAGGCGGTATCGTAATTTGCATCGATGACAAAAGCTGGTGCCCCCTCTTCGTCAAGACCTAATTCCATTTGCGCACCCCGGCGAATTTCCCGGATGCGTTTGGCGTCGGCTACGCGAATTTGATATTCGTAATGTCCGATAACCTTGTTCAATATACCTACTTCGTTGGCCCTAGCGTCGGTATCGTCCATTTTGGCCACCACGTTTTCGCCTTGTACTTCCTGGTAATCAAGTAAACGCACATGTAATGCAGCGGTTCTGCCGTGGGGTTTCATCTTCAAGGTAAATTCAAAACGCTGGCTGGTGCTTTTTTCCACCGGCGACCAATTATACCAATGGTCATCCAAGGTTTCGGTGATCACCATCCAGTCGGTGATCAGTAGTTGTTTTTGTTTATCGAAACTTTCAATACCAATTCCCTGCTCTTCCAGATAGCTCAGCAAGGAATTCCAAATGGTGGTGTCTAGCGCTTGGCTATCATCCACTTGATCGAACAAAACCGTGGCGGCTTTGCTACCATCTTCAACATGGGAGCCGCTAACTAGCGGTAAAACCAAAGGCGGGGCAACGATTTTTAATTTTTTACCGAGAATATTCTGGGGGGCATCATTGCCCAAAGGCGGCAAGGTATAGGCGCCACTAAATTTAGGGCGGTCAACATCTTGGGGTACCTTGAACTCTTGCCCAGGTTGCTCTTTAATATAATCAAAATCACCACTGGCGATTTGCCTCTCTTCCACGGAACTACAGGCTGTCAGACAGCCTACAACTAATGCGCCGCTAACAAAAAACTTATGTGTCATGCTATCTCCTTAAGATAATACGCCAGAACTGCGCATGACTTGTTCGATATGTATTTGGCTTTCAAGTTCCGATTCAATTAGCGGTAAACGCAAAAATGCCGTCTGAATAAGCCCCATTTTGTATAGTGCCCACTTGGGCAGCACCGGATTAGGTTCGATAAAAAGAGCAGAATGTAAGGCTGCTATTTGGCTATCAATTTGTTTGGCTTTGACAAAATCGCCCGCCAGTGCCGCCTCACACATCTGGGCCATTTGCTTAGGAACAATATTAGCCGACACCGAAATAACACCATGGCCACCCGCCATTAAAAATTCACAACTGGTAATATCATCACCACTTAGAAACAAGAAATCATCTGGCACCAAGGTCTGAGTTTGTTTAAGCCGCTTAATGTCGCCAGTGGCGTCTTTTAAACCAACTATTTTAGGATGGGTGGCTAATTCAGCGACCGTTTCGGGCAACATATCGGCCACTGTGCGGCCAGGCACATTGTATAACAAGACAGGTAAATCTGTGGCATCCGCTATAGCCTTGAAATGTGCGATCATACCTTTTTGCTGTGGCTTATTGTAATAAGGCACCACGCTAAGATAACCGTCGATACCCGTATGCGCCATTTGCTCACTCAGGAAGATGGCTTCCGAAGTGGAGTTAGCCCCACTACCGGCCAACACCGGAATTTTGCCCCCTGCAAATTCCACCATACGTTTGACTACTTCAATATGTTCATCAAATGGCAAGGTGGCAGATTCACCTGTAGTACCCACGGCAATTAATCCATGACTACCATTTTTAATATGAAAATCGACGAGCTTTTTAAGCGAGGGATAATCTATCTTCCCAAAGCTATCCATTGGGGTGACTAACGCAACAAAACTACCAGTAAACATGCCTACTCCAGAAAAAATTAGCGCCTAATGGTAAAGAGCATAAGTATTAAAAACAAGCATTGAATCACCAGAATTGAAAAGCAGTATTGAAACTGGAAATATAGGGCGACTTTCAGGTATGTTGTATAGGTCTTAACGGGGATAATAACGCGTAAAATGAAGCAACAATTAATCATTACCATATTGGGCGCCAATAAAGTTGGCATATTGAGCACCTTAGCAGACGCAGTGAGCGAGAGTGGCTGCAATATTTTGGATAGTCGACAGGCTGTGTACGGCCAGGACTTTTCCTTAACCATGATTGTCGAAGGCTCGCCCAGTGCCATAGTACGAGTTGAGCTGGCGATCCCGGTTAGCTGCCAACGTAACGATCTGCTGTCGATGATGAAACGCACCAAGCGGCATTGTAAACAAAATCTGGAGCATTTGGCGGACGTCGAATTTTCCGGAGCCGATGCCCTTGGGGTAATCAAACAGGTGACCCACTTTTTTTCTAAATATAATGTTGCTGTCAGTGCCTTGCGCTTGAAAACCCTGCAATCTGAGTCGCAAGGGACGGATTTGGTCCAGTGCAAAATGGTGGTCAGTATGCCTCACGATATACAATTTGCCGAATTTGATGCCCAATTTACTGGCCTGCTAAATGATCTCAATCTGCAAGGTGCCATTAAACAGAATCATTAAACAACCCGACTCACTTTCACCTTGGATACTAAAGGACCCCTATGACAAATTAGCTTGTTCGATAGGCCGATCATAGCCAATTGTTCAAACGTCCCAGTAAAAACACTAAGATGCCCGATCGTTCACAGTTTCATCCCCTGGGCCATGCCAGTACACGTTCCACTTAACCTTAAAAAGCAGTATTCAACAGCCTAAGCAGATTGTCTGAGATCGATTGACGATTGGCTTTGTAATCTTTTAGCGATTATGGCCAAGCTGAAAGTTTGCTTTTTTCCCCTGGTACAAACCAAAACCAAGCTCACGGATAATAATCCATAATCTGCCAAATAGCGTTGCTAGACACGCCTGTAGTGGACAAACTTAAGGGAGCAAGCTGATAGCTTGCATCTGCGCAAAAAGGCTTAATAGCAGAGCAATGGGTGTAATAATTATTTATCTGTCGTTAAAACTATTTTTAATATATTTAGTATATTGATTTAGAAAGCACACGACATGACTCCGAAGTCTTAAGTAGTGAAATTTTACGTCAAAAACACTGAAAGCAGACAAAAAAAGAACAAAGATATTATTAATACCGCAGCATTATGTAACACAATGCCATACATTGAGCATTACACAGACAAAATAACGACCGCCATGACGACGAAGTCAATAAAAAACACAGAAAAATGAAAAACCCTCAATAAACCCGTTAACCACTGTTTAATAAGTTAATTTTACAGAATATCACACCTGGCATTATCATTAACGCTGAGTGAAACACTTTGTTTTACGCAAACACTCTTGACATGAAAATGATTGCGAAGTACAAATATGACTGTGGGAGCTATCTAAATCCCCCCGCACTGATAAAATGATAATAAAACTAAATACACTCTATTGATTGATAGAAGGAAAAACTTACTCATGAAGTCAGCTACATCAAGAAACATCACGAAATCAGCAATAGCATTAGCGGTTATCAATGCTTGTTTAAGCCAATACGTATTCGCCGAGGAAGCGATAAAAAAAGAAAGTTCCGGTAAAATTGAAAAAATATTAGTGACAGCAAACCGCCAATCACAAGACTTGCAAGAAGTTTCTTCTTCTATCACCGCATTGGGTGCCGACGATGTAGAGCGTGCGGGTATTATTGATATAACTGGTTTGCAACAAGTCGTGCCGGGATTAAAAGTAGGTAGCTCTGGTGGTGAAGTACGCCCTGCAATGCGTGGCGCGCGCACAAATGAAGTAGGTGTAGCTGGTACAGGTATTGCGGAGCAGATTGTTGGTATCTTTCAAGATGGTATTTATGTACCTACAACTACCGCTGGCATGGGCGCCTTTGTAGATATTGAGCGAATTGAAGTATTAAGAGGGCCTCAAGGTACGCTTTACGGACGAAATACATTTGCGGGCAGCATCAATGTGATTACCAACCGTCCAGACATGGACGATATAGAAGGTAATGTTAAGATAACGACAGGTGCATATAATCGTAGTGCATATGAAAGTGTATTAAACCTACCGTTATCAGACGGCTTAGCAACACGTCTTGTTTTAGCCTCAGATAGGCATGATGGTTATATTAATAATCACTTTTTACCGGGTCCATCTGACGATTTACGTGAAAAAAATTCTTTTTATGCTCGCTCTGTTACACGTTATGAGCCAAATGATGACTTTAATGCCACATTCCGGTTAGATTATTCGAAGAAAGATGCTAACTCTGAAGCGATTTGGGGTTACCAACAAATAGCAGGTTATTCACTAACAGAAACCACACCTGGGTCTGGTGTTTTTAATCCGGATGCGACAGTGACCCAAGGCCATATCTACCAACCCGGCGACACAGAGCGTGATGATATTGGACCGTATGACGTTTATCGAAATGCGATGTCTTGGGACAAACAAGAAGCATTTTCTGCTACCACTACTCTTGAATGGTACACAGATGTAGCAGACTTTAAATGGACATCCAATTATTCTGAATTAAGCGGTAAGCAATTCTATGATAATGATTATAGTGACGGTGGCTTAGATTTTGTTGGTGGTTTTGGTCGTCAAGATGATCAAAAAACGATCTCAACTGAATTACAAATATCATCAAACCATGAAGGCCCGTTGCAATGGATAACGGGTTTATATTATTTTGATCAAGAAGCTGATTGGGAATGGATATCGAGTGAAGATACAACCGGAAATGGTGTAGCGGATTCATTAGTTGTACCGAGTTGGGGTAACCCTGATAACGATCCACATACGTCAGATTCAATCGCTATCTTTGGACAGTTACGTTATGAAATATCAGACGATTTACGCCTAGTCGGTGGCCTACGTTATAACAAAGATGAAAAAACATTTACCGGTGAGAGCATTCCTGATTGGGATGACTCAGCAGTATTATGGAAAGCAGCATTTGAGTTTGATCAAAGCGATGATTTAATGCTTTATGCTTCAGCTGCCACGGGCATTAGAACAGGTGGTGCTAACGATGGTCGTGTGGTATCTCGTGGCGCAGACCCTCTTTATAACAATGAAGAAGTAATCTCATATGAAATAGGTATGAAAAGTACGTTACTTGATGATGAAATGCGTTTAAACATTTCTGCATTTCTCAATGAATATGACGATGTAAAGGCGCAATTATTTGCTGTTGCGTGTAACGATAGCATGTCTACCGATACCGTATTAGATTGTGTTGAAGCCGGTACTACGCAAAGTTTCGAATACTACGAAAATGGTGGAGGTATAGATACAACAGGTATCGAAGTTGACATGCAATGGTACCCGACAAATAGCTTATCTCTTTCAGGTACGTTTACATGGTTGGATGCGAAATTTTCAGATGATTATGCCGTTGGAAATTCGTTGTTGCGCCCATTACTTGGTCTGGGCAATATTGAAGGTCGCCAAGATATAAATGACAATAACAGCAAATTTAGTTTTGCTGGCTGGTCACCTGCTATGGCGCCAGAATATACCATAGGACTGGCAGTAACATACGAAGTAGATTTAGGTAACGATTCATATGTAATTCCACATATTCAAATGAATTACAGTGATGACTATTACGCGTTTGATACAAATATTCCGGAAACTAAAGTAGATGCACACGCAATGGTTGATGCGCGTGTAAGCTGGATCATCAACGAAAATGTACAAATGGACTTCTTTGTTAAAAATCTAACAGATGAGGAAATACTGACGCGCGCAGTTGTACATTCACAAATTCGTGATTCTAAACCACTTAATTCAGTGCAAGCTAACTGGAACGACCCTAGAACTTGGGGCGTAAGCTTAAAATATACGTTTTAATGAGTATTAATGGTTCGTGATCAAAACCGCAGAAATATCTGCGGTTTTTTTATGACTAAACTTTGCTGATAATACTAAATTCAATGTAGAGTCGTCGGCACCTGAGCAACAGAACAAGACATCAGTTACACCCGCAACCAGCCTAAACGTAAGCCATTACCATAATACTTACCTTTGAAGTGATAGCGCAGACATCGTCGAAGCGGATAACGGTTGCGATTGCGATTGCTGCCAGGGTGTGATGTTCAAGCAATATGGAATTGAGCTGAGTCGTAATACTATGGGTGATTGGCTAATCAAAATCAACAAACTGCTCGAACCGCTATACGAACGATTGCATGAGTTGATATTGCACATGCCGTTATACAGGCGGATAAAACAATCTTAAAGGTCGTAAATGAAGATAAATCGATCTGCTATAGGTGGCTGTTCTGCAAGGTTACTGACTCGCCTAATGGTGCTTTATCTACCGGGAAAGGCTGCACCATACCCAATATCGTGTTGTACGATTATGCAGGTTATCTGCAAGTGGATGGATATCAGGGTTATAAGCAAACCCAAGCGAACTTAGTCGGATGTTGGACGCACGCCAGACGCAAGTTCTAAGAAGCGGAGGTTTCGCGTCGGAGCGCCGACCGACCAAACAGAGAAATGGGCAAAGGGAACTGGGCGCTGAATCACATTTAGAAGCTGTACCGGATTGAAACGCAGATAAAAGACAAACAGATAACACAACAACACGCGTGGCCACTGTTGAGCCAATTCAAAGACGGACGGGCTGGACAAGTCCACACTTCAGGTGCCGCCCAAAACGGCTATAGATACCCCTAGCGATTACCGTTTGCGTCAGTGTCCCAAACTCATTCGTTAAGGTGATGACGGTCATCTGTATATCGACAACAACCTACCAGAAAAAACAATTAAACCCTTCGTCATTGACCGAAAATGGGTTGTTCAGCCACAGCGTTAACGGTGCAAAGACCATTCGATTACTTGATGCACCGGCTAGAGCTGATCAGTCGGCCTGATCATGACATTCTGCAACTGTTACTATGGGGATCGACTAAACGCTAGGTGGGATCACAGGACTGACACGGTCATACGAACGGGAATGACAAGTTATAGCCTTTACAGATTGCTAACCAATCAACTTGAAATTGTTCAGCGATAATCATATTGTTTTTCAATACAATAATTGAAATCACAGGGATCCTAATGCGTTTTATCTTGTCACCTTCAAGATAATCGCCGTCAATTTGCCATTGAATAGCAACGCTGTTGTTCTCGCTGTCAAAACAAATGTGCTCTAATTGACAGTAACTACGCTTCATACGATTATGCAATTTAAGCTGAAACTTGCGCAACGCAAAATAACCTTGACTATCCCCTACACCTGCGATGTTCACTTCTGCATCTTTTGCATAAATTTGCTCAAAGCTCGCTAAGTGCTTTTCTTGCCAGATATTCCACCATTGGGTAATCGTCTGGTTTACGTTATCAGGCATTTCACAAACATCTTTTGGAACGGCATGATAACTTTGTGGGTGCATTTGATGATCAAATTGACTTAATGACAAAGGATCGGGTGATGGTAATTCTGCAATAACTTGTTCGGGTGATAGGTCCAATAACAGCGCCAGTTTTATCGTATCGATTATGCAATGTAAGCGCTTTACATGAGCATTGTTATGTTCAAAAAAAAGAGTTATAGAAATTGATTTTTCATCATTTTCAGTAGCAAGCTCAAAATAAATCGCTGAAAACTCCTGCCCCCGTACAATTTGTTTTTTAGATAGGGTTAAAAAACCAAACTGCTCTAGACTCTTTAGCCATAAATTTCCTATTTGCATATTGCCATAAGCAGTAAAGTCATGCTGTTTCCAAGAGGTGCTATGTAAAATACGTTGTGATAGTTCTGCGATATCGCCTTTGGTATAAAGCTCTATGAGTTTGTTAAACATAGTTAAACTCCCTGCCCTGAAAGGGGTAATGTTTTACCCGACTCACGAATAATGTTTGCATAAAGTGAAATTTCATCAAAAACAGTGACTTCTTTGATTATTTTTTGATTTCTAACCCTTAAATGTGTGCAGCCTAAGACAAAAAATCGATTCCCTTTCAACATATTCAATCTTTCGATATGTGGTGAATACGTGCCTGCAACCGACCAACGAAGTGCAATATCAATAGTCTCTTCATCAAAACCGACTACCGCTATATGATCAACACTCATCTTGGCGTCAGGGCATTGCGCTAACCACTGAATTAAGGTGCCACTTATCTGTGCAAGACCGGTTGACTTTCTGCCGCCCGGCCACTGATGAGCGGCCGCGGTATGATAAAAATCAGTTAAGGTTGAAAACTGTTTTTGATTAAAAAGCGTTTGCGCCCATGACTGGATAAAATTTGCTACCGTCCAGTTATCAACGTTTAAGTGAAATGTTTTACGATGCTCTTCCTGACGGACCCGCGTAAACTCTTCATCGTACCAAGCGGTAAATGTGTCATTGGGTACTAATTTAGAAAAGTGGATTGCAGCATCAATGAGATTAAGCCCAAGCTGTGCGATTAAAAAGCTGTTATCTCTAACTAGCCACTCTTTAATTATTTTATTTTCAAAACACACACAATCGGCGATCGTAGTTACTCGACCAGTTTTATTAGTTGCTAAACCAAAGTCTGAATTACCTGTATTGGTCATTATGCTGGTTATTAAATGTGAAGAGTAATACGTTTCATCTTCTTCCTCTTTCCAAATAACATTTTCACCAATCAAACTGCGATCAGGAAATGCAGCAATTGTTTTCAAGGTGTTTTGTACGACTTGTTCAACACATTCCGAATAACCACCTAGTGTATATACTGGGCAAATATCGCTATAATATTGATAACATAGTCCAACGTTTTTTTGCTCCCATATCCTATGGGTTATACGAATAATATAATCAACAATGTCAATGAATTCATCATCAAAACCTGACAATGTTTGTGTCTTTTCTCCCGAAGGCACTAACAATTTGGTTAGCGGCTGCCAATGCACTTGGGTGATCGTGTTGTTAAACTTAAAACTCATATATATTGCCTGTTATTCTTAAATAAAATACTCAAATGAAAATAGAAAAACGAGCGTGAAAATAAAGAATGCGAAGAGTGAGTAACACACCTTATCGACTTTACCTGGTACTAAATACCAACCATTTTCTTTAGTAGGAGCGCCGCTTTGTTCAAATGCCTTAATTTGACCTTTGATAGTGTATGGAGAATATTCAGTTTGTTTACCATCGATAATAATACTTGCAATGATCGTTACGATCACATTGACAAATGCGCCTATAGCCGCGTACCAAGGCCAAGCGATATCGGTATAAATTGCAGCATACGCCACTGCCACAACACCAACGAAGGTTCCGACTAATAATCCACGTTCGCTTGCATGTTTTGAAAAGAAGCCTAAGCCAAACATACCTAGTTGAGCACCGACAAAATATGAACCAACCTTGCTTAACACTTCCAAAATTGATCCGGTACTGTGTAGATGGTACATAATGGCAGGAATTATAATTATTGCGGCCCAAAAGACAGTGGAAACTCTAGAGACTTTAAGGTAATGAGCATCACTTTCAGCAGGTTTATAATATTTTTTATAAAAATCTATCGTTGATATTGTTGATAAAGAATTAAACGCAGAGTCTAAACTCGACATGGATGCAGCCATAACAGCAGCAGCAATTATGCCCATGAGCCCCGGCATACCGTACTCTGCAGCAAACTGTAAAATAATGGTATTTTCATTTTCAAATGTTTTACCTTGATAATAGTTATAAAACAAGATCCCCATGAGGATGAAAAAGAAGTAAACAAAAAACGCCAAAAAACCCATTAACAGATACGATTTTTTGGCATCACCGATATTTTTTGCGGCTAATGTACGTTGCACCATCATCTGGTTGGTTCCATAAACGGTAATATGATAGAGCGTCATTGCCAAAATACCTGACCAAGCAGTAGTAACCGTTGTTAAATCAAAATCAAAATTCAAGGGATTTGTTTTTCCTTGGGCTTTGAGTTGAGCAAGGCTTTCCATAACAGGTGTTGTACTGTTATCTATAAGCGCATACATAATGATACCTGCGCCAAAAAATAATATGGCAGATTGTATTACATCGGTCCAAATGACCGCAGTGATCCCCCCCATAACGGTATATATGAGCGCAATAATGGTCACTATCACAATCGCGGTAATTTCAGGAATGCCGGTAATAAAGCTCAAAACAATAGAGGTGGCGTATAAAACTGCGGCAGAACTCATCGTTTGTGAAACTAACCAAATCCCTGAAACAAGTGCTCTGGCTTTTTTACCAAAACGTTTTTCTTGGTATTCGTAAATTGAAGCAACCCCGGCATTATAAAAGAAAGGGAAGAAAAAAGTGATGACCGCAATAATAACTAGGGGATAATTAAGGTGAATGGCTATAACTGAAAGCCCATCTTTATATGCCCAAGCCGGAGCGCCCAGAAATGTCATCGCACTAACATAGGTTGCAATAACTGAAATACCGATTGCCCACCAAGGTGTTTGTTTCTGACCCAGATAGAAATCGTCTGCCGTACTAACTTTTTTACTAATAACAAAACCAAGCAAAAGATTAGCTAAAATGTAAACAATTAAAATAGTCCAATTAAGGGTTCCAAATTCTGCCATGTGTATATCTCTTATTGTTTTTAATAATAAATTGTATATCTCTTATTGTTTTAATAATAAATGTTGACGCTTCAATGAAATTGACTTCGAAGTCAAACAAACATAGCATTGATCTAAATAATATAAAAGCATAAGTTGTGAAAATTGGAATGAAAAGGTTGTACAGAGGCTTAGTGTTTGACACATGCCCAGCATTTAACGGTCGAAAACAATGCATTAAACGCATGAAACTAAAAGTAAAACCCATATTTTATAGGTAAAGGAAAATTTTCGTGAAAAGTATTGAATTACAAAATAAAGAACTTATTTTAGAATATTATCAAGCGCTAGAACAGGCTAACTCCGAAACCATTAGTGAAGTACTGTCACACTACATGAGTGACGACTGCCATTGGCATGGCGTACACCCGTTCAACGAGCAGATTGGTCCAAAGGCCATAAATAATACATTTTGGCAACCATTTTTAACATCTTTCAAGAATATTCAACGCCGACAAGATATTTTCATGGCGGGTGTTAGTGGTAACGATAAAACTAACTGGGTAACCAGTATGGGTCACTTCATGGTGCAGTTTGACAAAGACTGGCTGGGCATACCACGTTCGGGTCAAGTGGCCATGATCCGCTATGCTGATTTTAACTGCGTTAAAAACGGAAAGATCATTCGCTCTGGTTTCTTCTGTGACATTATTAGTGTTATGCATCAAGTTGGTATTAATCCTCTTCCTCAAGCTACCGGCCACTCCTTTATATACCCGGGTCCAAAAACTCATGACGGCATTCAGTTAGCTGATATGAAACACGATGAAAGTCAAAAAACCATGGCGATACTCAATCAAATGATTGACGATTTATCGCAACTCAATCAAACGGCCAACGATAATTATCCTCCTGAAATATTAGAAAAGACATGGGCAAAAGACATGGTGTGGTACGGGCCTGCAGGTATTGGCGCAACGTACACCATCCCCAAATTTCAAGAACAACACTCTTACCCATTTAGACAAGGGTTAAAAGATAAGGTATTTAATGGCCATATCTGTCGATATGCAGAAGGCAATTATGCGTGTTTCTTTGGTTGGCCAAATATAACTAATACGCCAATCGGAGGTTTTTTGGGACTACCCGGCGGCAATGTAAGAGCAGACATGCGAGTAGTTGACGTATACCGCAGAGAAGGCGATAAGCTCATCGAGAACTGGGTATTAATTGATATTCCATATTGGTTAAAACAGCAGGGATTGGATATTCTTGAACGTAGCAGGAAAATTAATAATCCCAGTTAATAGCTTATATTTTAATATCATTGAAAGGGAAGCTGATACTGCTCCCCTTTTTAGAAACCAAATACTTACTGGTTTCCTGTAAATTGTTGTTTCATCATCGCAAAGACATCAAGCCCCATTTGCATACACATATCAATAATATCAATTGCTACCCAGTTTTCTTTCAATAGCTCACCGTCTCTGCGCCATATATCCATCACTCGCAGCGATAACTCTTTATTGCAAGGAGGCAAACCTAACCAACCACCAACAGTATGTGTGCCATGCATATGGGGCCATCCGCCTGTAGATACATAATTACCCTGTGCCACTAACGTTGCTTTATGATCGACGCTACGATCGGGAAAACTAAAAACAAACGGTCCCTGGTGATTCGCCCTAAAACCTTCAATACCTCGGGTAGTACCTATTCCCGCAGGCCCATACCACATAAAGTCATGATGCCAAAAATTCTGTAATTGCATACTTTGTAATGATTTACCATCAAAACGGCCTAATTCGTCGAGCATATCAATCACAAGTTGCTGAGATTTTTTTGCTTCAACATCATCTGAATGTTCACAACATAAGCCATCCATAGTGGTTGGTGGCATTATTAAGCCATCATGACCCAAACTTTTTCTTAGGGGGTTAACGCCCGCTTGATTCATGGCATCCAAGAAATCAAGGATGATAAAGCACTGTTTAATTTTTCCTGCTTCAAGCTGCACTAGTTCGGTATAGCGTAAATATAACGTTCTATTCGTCGCCGGAATGCCGAATAAGTCATCAGTGAATGTGCCGATAAAATAACCTGTACCCGCTATCCACTGATCACCTTCATACTCACTTTCTATATGAATAAATGGCTTTCTTTCAATGTCAGGTAAAGCGGTTATCAAGGGTTGCCAAAATTGAGTTAACATCTGTGCTCTATTGTGCAGGTCATTAATCGGCGCACTTACATGCCATTGCACATCGCTCACAATATAGGCATCAATATTGTCGGTAGAAGATTTAAGCTGCAGGTATAAGTCATCTAAAAGTGTCGTCATTTAATTTATCCCTTTTAAAATTTTACTTGTATTGAATTTTTTGCAGAGTACCATCAAAAGACTTCGAAGTCATAAAGTTTTATAAACCCTTCAATGTATAGATAGTGGCGAATTGTCCCTCGTAGATAAAGCGTCAGATACACAACATATATACTGGAAATTATGGCTAGGTAGGTTTCTCAGAGGTTAGAAATGTCATCATTACATAACAGACACAAAGTATTACTCCAACCATTACGAAATGCTTTATATAACTTTGCCCCCAAGACCGTATTAAAAGCGTTAGAGAAAGTACTAGCGCCCGATGTGTTGGTGCAATTATCTTATCCATTTGAAACCATGCATGGCGTGCAACATTTTTTTGAAACCGCCTACACCCCCCTAAACATTGCCATTCCTGACTTAGAGCGCAGAGAAACAATTGTGATGGCAGGTAAATGCGAGGACGGTAGTCATTGGGTCGGATTTTGTGGCTATTATACGGGCAGTTTTGAAAAAAGCTGGCTCGATATTCCCGCCACAGGGCATCATGTATCGATGCGATTTCATGAGTTTTACCGCATTGAAAACAATCTAGTTGTGGAAATACAGGCTATTTGGGATATCCCTGAGGTTATGATGCAAGCAAAGGTCTGGCCTATGGTGCCTAGTTTGGGTCGAGAGTGGCATGTACCAGCACCTGCTACACAAGATGGTTTAAATACCCAAGAAGGCCATCTAACAAATACTAGCGTCAAACTTGTTGAAGACATGTGTAACTCGTTAGGTAATCATGCCAGCGGTGGTGTGGAAGCTATGGATCTTGATAAGTACTGGCATCCAAAATGCAGCTGGTATGGCCCATCAGGCATAGGAACAGGTCGAGGAATAAAAGGTTTTAGAAATTGGCATCAAATTCCGTTTTTAAATGCTATGCCTGACCGAGTTGGCGATGTTGAAAAAGGCTTTTTATTTGGCGATGGCAATTATGTTGGTTTTACCGCATGGCCAGGTATGCAAATGACCATTAGTAACAACGGCTGGTTAGGTATTGCACCAGCAAATCAACAAATAGCCATGCGTAGTTTAGACTTCTGGCGTTGTGAAAACGGCTTGATCAGAGAAAACTGGGTATTGGTGGATTTATTGCATGTATACCATCAAATAGGCGTTGATGTACTCGGGAGAATGGGAGAATTTAATAAAGCGCGTTGTTAATATTTCCAACAAATAAATAATAAAAAAGCGCTTATTGGCGCTTTTTCTATTTTCTCTGACCCGTCCTAAATAAGGTTGTCACTTTGCGCAATAGCCGCAGTAAATTTTTGTTTTAATTGTTCTGCACCGCTTAACATAAAGCTATGATCAGAGCCTAATAAAAATAGGCTAACACCTGCTGCAATCCAGCGAGGTAATTCCGTGAGATCACTGACAAACATTCCACAGTTCTTACCGAATTTATTCGCTGCATTAACGACCTTTTCTACAGCAGCCATTACATCAGGATGGCTCGCATTGGTTTGTTCTAACGCAACAGTAAGATCCATACGGCCAATAAAAATACAATCTATACCTTCAACTTGGCATATTTCATCAATATTATTTACCGCTTCCATGTCTTCAATTTGCGCGATTACACAGGTTTGATTGGCATTGTTGCGCAAATTCTCAGGTAGTTTTTTTGTTGTATAACCCGCAAATCTCGTCGAGCCGGCGTACCCTCGCCCGTCAGGCCCATAAAAGCACCTCTTAACAACTTCCCGGGCATGCGCCGCATTTAATATATGTGGTAATACCACACCATCAGCACCTAAATCCAAAGCATTTAAGATGGATGAATTTTCTGTATTGGGCAGCCGAATAATGACGGGTTTTTGTTGCGATCTGGCTGCTAATACGCATTTATCAAGATCCGCTCTATCAAATGGTGCATGTTCAGCGTCCAAACATAAAACGTCAAGGCTGGTATGAGCAAGCACTTCAGTATTGTGAAAATGAGGTGTTTTAATAAATGTGCCAATAATTGGCTGTTTTTTAGCTAACCTACTTTTTAATGACATGATAAGTGACCTATTATTCTTGATTAAGAAATTACAAGGAGTGCGATAAATACCATTTAGCCAACAATGACGACACCTTTTCTGGCTGTTCTAAGGGGGAAAAGTGCCCGCACTGCTCAAGTAACTCAATTTCACTATGGTTTAAGGCTTGGTGCATCATTTGTTGATGCTGCGCTGGGCAAATTTTATCTTGCATACCGCCAATAATCAGTACTTCTGCGGCGAGTTGTTGTAGTGTTGTTAGAGAATCGCCGCGATCTTCTAATGCTAACACTTGCGCTTCAAAACAATCAGCGCCTAAGATTTCAGCCATGCCAATAATAACTTTTTCGTGTTCACCGTTAGAGGTATATAAGTAATTTGGCAGCAAGGTATTTATTATTAATTCAGTAAAACCGCCAGAGTGTGCTTGTTGAATTTGTGCTGCACGTGGGGCTTTTCGTGCAGGAAGATCAGCGTGACAATTACTGTTAACCAGCGCAAGCTTTGCAATAAGCTCTGGCCGTGTTTTTGCAAGTTCCATTGCCACAATCCCCCCCATAGAGAAACCTATCATTGCACAGGGTTTATTATCGGTAGCGGATATTACTTTTTCCGCCATCTCGAATAATGTTGTTTCAGTGGTAAATTGTACAACATTGATATTGTCGCAAAATTGACCTAAATAATTTAATTGATGAGTGAACATTGCGGCCGTACACAAGGTACCAGGTAATATTAATATAGGTAATTGAGACATGTATCTTCACTTAAAAAGGCCAATCTAATATTACCTAACTCCACTATTTGAGCATACTAAGATTAGCTATAAACGTTTAACTGAATTACCTTTTATCAAAGCGCCTGTTAATACACGCGACTCCGGTGGTGAATCAGGATTTTCAATATGATCTAGTAGCATTTCAACCGAGGCTTTAACGAGTTGTTCAAGCGGTTGTTTAATCGTTGTTATTTGGTAACTTTGCCACGCTGAAGAAGTGATACCATCAAAACCAACAACTGACATATCATTCGGAATGTGGATGCCATGATTCTCTCGTGCTTCATCAATAACGCCAATGGCCATGGTATCATTACTACAAATTACTGCATCGGGCTTAGGGTTTTGCTCAAGCCACTTGGCAAGACAATCTCGACCCGATTGATAAGAGTAATCTCCATATAACACAGCGACATCTTTGACGCCAAATTGCATTAACAAACTCAGCGCAATTTCTCGACGATCATTGGCTACATCTGAGTCTTCAGGGCCAGATAATACCAAGTAGTTTTTGGGGTTGCTCTTTTCTAACTCAATAATTAGTTGCTTGATACCCTGCTCATGATTGCAACAAACCGTATTCGCCATGGCACCTGGTACATTTCGGTTATATAAAACAACGGGAATTTTATGCTGTTCAAATTGCGCTAATTTGTCACTTTCAAAATGTGCGGCAAGTGCAATAACGCCATCAACTTGAAAGGTCCAAATTTGTTCAAACAACTCATCAAGCCCTTCAGCATCATCAAGCGTAAACAACAAAACACGTTTATTTCGAGCGGCAAGTTGTTTACTGACCTGCGAAAGTACTTCAGGGTAGGTAACGTTTGCTCGTGATGACACAATGACAGCGATCATACCTGACTGCTTTGTAATTAGCATTCGGGCAATGGCGTTTGGTCGATAACCCATCATATTTGCTGTTGCCATCACTTTGTCACGTGTTTTTTGAGAGACACTCAAACCGGGTCTAAATACACGTGAAACGGCTGACTGAGACACGCCTGCCTCACGTGCAACGTCATAAGAAGTCACTTTATTATTTTTAGTCAATGTTTACCTTTTGTATCTTCTTAAGCGGATATCAGCTTGCTCCTTATGCCCAGCAAAGCCTTCAACTGCACATAATCTTGAGCAATATTCACCAACGACAACAGAAGCTTCTTCTGTTGCACTTTGGAACGTACAGGTTTTAATAAACTTACCCACCCATAAGCCGCCAGTATAGCGCGCAGCTTTACGTGTTGGAAGGGTGTGATTTGTACCGATACATTTATCGCCATACGAAACATTGGTTTCTGGCCCTAAGAACAACGCACCGAAATTACGCATGTTTTCTTTGAAGTAAGACACATTGTTTGTCATCACTTGCACATGTTCAAAGGCTAAATCGTTGGCGACTTCAATCATTTCTTCATAGGTATCACATACAATGACTTCACCATGATCACGCCATGCCACTCCTGCAATGTCTGCCGTAGACAAAATAGTTAACTGGCGTTCAATTTCTGCAAGTGTATCGTTGGCCAATTTTTCACTGTTAGTGAGCAAAATTGCTGGAGACGTTGGGCCATGCTCTGCCTGACCAAGTAAATCGGCCGCACACAACTCACCATCAACACTGTCGTCTGCAATAACAAGTGTTTCTGTTGGGCCCGCAAATAAATCAATACCAACGCGTCCAAATAACTGGCGCTTAGCTTCTGCTACATAAGCATTACCGGGGCCAACGATCATATCGACAGGTGCGATGGTTTCTGTACCTATCGCCATTGCCGCTATGGCCTGAACACCACCGAAGCAATAAATTTCATCTGCACCGGCAAGATCCATTGCAACAACAATCGCTGGAGATGGTTTGCCATTAAAAGGGGGAGCCGCCGCGATCACTCGCTTTACACCGGCAACTTTAGCAGTAACAACACTCATATGAGCAGAGGCAACTAAGGGGTATTTTCCTCCAGGGACATAACAACCAACACTTTCCATCGGAATATGTTTATGGCCTAATTTAACGCCAGGAAGCGTTTCAACTTCAACGTCTTTCATTGAATCACGCTGAATTTGGGCGAAATTTCTTACTTGAGTTTGTGCCCATTTAATATCTTCAATGACACTGTCTTCAAGTTGTTCATAACATGCTGATATTTCTTCCTTACTCAACCTGAATGACTTCGGATTCCACTTATCAAATGTTTCAGAGTATTTTGCAATTGCCCTATCACCACTTTCTTCAATATCTTCGATGATACTTTCAACAGTAGATTTAACTTGCTGTAAAAACTCTTTTTTTTCTTCTTCCTGTTTGCCTTTTTTGACATATTTTATCATTTGATAGTCTCCAACTTATTTTAGTTAAACCAAATATTATTTTGACAATGTTCTTGAATATGAATAAATCCTACGCAATAATGACTTCGAATGCAATAATGATTTAGAGTTATTTATGAACGGTTTTAATCACAATTTACTTTTTAATAAAACAATCCTTATAGCGGGTGCTGGTAAAGGGATTGGCTTGGCATGTGCCCGCATGGCGGCTGAATGTGGTGCAAATGTAATAGCTGTTGCAAGAACTCAAAGTGACCTAGATGCCTTAATTGAACAACATCCTAAAAATATTACCGGTTGGGCAATGGACGTAGCTAGCAATGAATTTTTCGAACGCATAAATCTATTGCCTAAATTGCATGGGTTAGTCAATAACGCAGGAATTAACCGCGTAGGGCCAATGGATAAACAAACAAATGAGAATATTGATGCGGTTATTGATTTGAATATTAGAACGTTATACAAAATATCACGGGCAGCAATTGCACCGATGAGACGCGCGGAAAATGCTTCAATAGTTAATATGTCTTCACAAATGGGTTTTGTTGGTTCGCCAAATAGAACGCTGTATTGCATGAGTAAACATGCGGTTGAAGGTGTTACAAAAGCCATGGCGGTCGAGTTAGCACCTGACAATATCCGAGTAAATACTGTAGCTCCAACATTTGTTATGACCCCCATGACACAGCCTATGTTTGAAGATAACGCATTTAAGACATTCGTATTCGATATGATCCCGCTTGGCCGTTTAGGCAAGGTAGAAGACGTCGCGAATAGTTGTACATTTCTACTCAGTGAACTTGCATCGATGATCACAGGTACGAGCATCAAGGTGGATGGTGGATGGACGGCTCGATAAATCAGCATCACGAGTACACAATTTTATCAATAATAGAAGGTAACGAATATGACACTTGAAGATAGACTAATTAGATATACTGACTTAAAACCATGCACAAACGCCTTTATTGATACACATAGCCCGGGAAGTGATAAAAAAGAAAATTTCACCTTAATTGGCCCAGGGGTTGCCGAAAATCCTGATCAACACATACATATTTCTATCCCCCACGGATTTAATATAGGTGGTGCAAGACAACCAGGTGGTTGCCTTAATTCGCAACATAGCCACCTTACTGAAGAAGTTTTTGTTATTCATAAAGGAACATGGGCATTTATCAGCGGTGTTAATGCCGATGACGGTAAAATCATTCTTAATGAGGGTGACATTATTTCAATTCCTATGGATATTTTTAGAGGGTTTGAAAATGTCGGCGATGATATTGGTTATCTACATGCGGTGTTAGGCGGTGATGATCCTGGGCGTGTTTTATGGGCACCTAAAGTTTTTGAGCTTGCCAAAGAATACGGCTTAGTTTTATTAGAAGATGGCAGTTTGATCGATACTACGCTGGGTGAAGTAGTACCTGAAGGTAAAAAACCTATGCCTGTCACCTCCCCTGAACAAATTGCTCAACATCGGGTTGTGGATAGTGATGCTTTGAATGCTATTGTGCAACGTACAGATAACTTCAATTGGTCAAAAAACAGCTGTTTGGCGCAGTTTGATGGCGTTGAAGAAGTGGCACTTGTTGGTGGTCAATGTCCATTAGAAGATTTGCCTAGCAGCAAATTGAACTGGTCTCACAACTTTGTTGTCCGCGCATTAAAATTAAGCACTGGTGCCAAGGTTAATGATCACATTAGATATGAAGAAGAAGTCATATTTGTTCATCAAGGCCAAATTGAAATAGCGGTAGATGGCGCGACATTATTATTAGAAAAAGGTGACACCTTCACAACTCCTATTGGATCTACCCGAAGGTTTACGCATATGGGGGCTCAAGATTGTATTATTTACATAACAAGACGCAATGATAAACCGACCCCTCCTAAATTTGTTTAACGTCGCTTAAAAAGGCATTTATTTTACTATAGTTTTTTAGCAAGCTGTTTGTACGAAATAGATCACAGGAGGAAGCGGTAAAAGGTAACAAACCAATCGCCAATCGTTCAAAGTCAAACAGCTTAGGCGGTGGCATCCTGCTTTTTAAGGATGAGCGCAGGGTTTGCTGACATGGGACCCAGGGGATGTAACGCTATTCGATTGAACACCTTGGTGTCTTTACCAAGATGTTTGAAGCAGGTGACCCACTTTTTTTCTAAATATAATGTTACTGTCAGTGCCTTGCGCTTGAAAACCCTGCAAGGTGCCATTAAACAGAATCATTAAACAACCCGACTCACTTTCACCCTGGATACTAAAGGACCCCTATGAACAGATTAGCCGCCGGTGATAACACACCTAATTTCAGCTTGCCAAATCAAGACGGCAACACTATCAGTCTACAAGATTATGTTGGGAAAAAAGTGTTGGTGTATTTTTACCCTAAAGCCATGACGCCTGGCTGCACTATCCAGGCTCAGGGGCTTAGAGACAGTAAATCTGCCTTGGACGAACACAATGTAGTGGTATTGGGGATCAGCCCAGACCCGGTCAAACGTTTACCTAAATTTATCGATAAAGAACAACTTAATTTCACCCTGTTATCGGACGAAGAACACGGGGTAGCCGAGCTCTTCGGGGTCTGGGGCCTAAAGAAATTCATGGGAAGGGAATATGATGGTATTCATCGCATTAGTTTTTTAATCGATGAAAATGGCCAGGTCGAACAGGTATTTGATAAATTCAAAACCAAGGTTCATCACCAGGTAGTATTGGATTATTTAACGAGCTAAACCGGTATCCAGTACCCGGCAAAAGGAGTATTGACCATACAGGTCAGTACTCCTATTGCTTTTATTAGGGTAATAACGGCTCATCTGGTTGCTGATGACCTGGTCCCCCCCAGGCATTGATCACCGCCTTGACTAACGTGGCCAAAGGAATAGCAAAAAACACCCCCCAGAAGCCCCACAATCCTCCGAAGAACAATACTGCAATAATGATATAGACGGGGTGCAAGCTCACAGCTTCCGAGAATAACACCGGCACCAATACATTGCCGTCTATCGCCTGGATCACCCCATAAGCAATAAACAAATACCAAAAATCCGGGGTCAATCCCCACTGAAATAATGCCACGATCACCACAGGCAAAGTTACCACAGCCGCCCCTATATAGGGGATCAACACCGATAACCCCACCAGTACTCCCAGCAACAAGGCATAACGTAAATCCATAAGCGCAAAAGTGACCACTGAGACGGTGCCTACTATGACGATCTCGATCACTTTGCCGCGAATATAATTGGCGATCTGCGCATTCATTTCAGTGCCAACTTGTTTAATCAGGCGACGCTGGGTGGGCAATAAAGGAGACAGGTTTTCCATAAGCAGAAATTTGTCCTTGAGCATAAAAAACACCATCAATGGCACCAGGATCAAATAAATCAACATGGAGGCCAGGCTACCTAAAGAGCTTACAGAGGCAGACAACAATTGTTGCCCCAGGGACACGATGCGATCGTTGACCCCCTCCAACATGTCTTGAATATTGCCCAGCTGCACAAAATCCGGATATTGCTCAGGCAGATGCAGCAGCCAAATCTGTGCCTGGGCCCAGATCTGCGGCATTTCGCTGATCAGATTAATACTCTGCTGGGAGATAACAGGCACCAAACTAATGAAGGTCAGAATGCTAAGGGCAATAAAACTAAATATCACCACACTGCAGGCATAACTGCGCCCTAAACCCAAGCGAGTTAATTGGCTGACGGGCCAGTCCAGTAGATAGGCAATAACCGCTGCCACTAATACAGGCATCAGTATTTCGCCCCAGATCGCCAGCAAAATGGAAACGACCAACAGCATAACCAACAACATCACAGAATCAGGATCGGAAAACTTACGTTTGTACCAACGTTCAAACACACTAATCATTTAGGCTCTCTATACAGTAATACAATTCAACATTTTGCTTCAATATCCCAAACCCAAGCCTCTAAGTTTGACGCTTAGCAGATTATAGCTGGCACAATTGACAACTTTTTTAGGCATTCTTATTTTGTCGCGGCATATTATATTGCCTAGCGACTAAAGATAAGTCTTTTCACTGTAAGTAACACAATATTGAAAAGCCTGATTTTTGGCAAAAAAATTAGCAGCGAACTACCCAAGCAATAATTAAATGTTAATCTAACAGAGCAGCGTCAGGCTAAACTGTAGTGGGCATATTACGCTGGCCAGATTATTCAACCTGTGTTCAGGCAGTATTGGGTCACAGGTAAGGCTGGCGTAGCTAAGGTAATACTGAGGAAGCAATTCACTTCGATGGGTTTTGCAATGCTCTAAAAGAGTATAATAGTCTCCGTTACTTTGACACATTAAGGCTTGAGTTGCTGGTCACATGCCTCAATACTATGGGAGTATCCGTCGGGCCAAGGAACTAAATGCATCTATCTGCATTCCTATAAAGGTAAGGCAATGGACAATGCGTAACGCAGTAAACAAAATTGAGTAACATGATTAGAACGACAAAAATATTCGCAAAAAGACTGGTCGCAAGTAGCATTGCGTTGGCAATACTGACGGTTTTGCCAGCGCATGCCATCAATCAGAAAAATGCATTACCGGAAATTGGGGTGGTGGCGTCTGGTGCAATTAGTCTGGATAAAGAGATCCAAATCGGTGATGTATTAATGCGTCAATTGCGCGGTCAGGCACCGATCATTAATGATCCTCTGTTAGAAGAATACATTCAGGATTTGGGCAATCGTCTGGTAGCTCAAGCTGATAATGTCAAATTTCCGTTCGAATTCTTTTTACTCAATAGCCCCAGTATCAATGCTTTTGCATTTTTTGGTGGACATGTGGGTGTGCATACCGGTTTGATTTTTAGCGCGAGAAATGAGAGTGAGCTAGCATCGGTATTAGCTCACGAAGTCAGTCACGTTACTCAACGGCATATCGCTCGTAGCATGGAAGCCAGACAGAAATCATCACCTCTGCAAATTGCGTCTGCTTTAGGTGGGTTGCTGCTTGCCATGGCGAATCCAGAAGCCGGTATTGCAGCCATGAGTGCAGGCTCAGCGGCATCCGCCCAGGCAGCTATCAACTACACCAGACAAAATGAAAAAGAAGCCGATAGTATAGGTATTCGTATACTGGCCGAAGCCGGATTTGACCCCAATGCCGCCGGCGCTTTCTTTGGCACCTTAGTCGAAAAATATAGATTGAAGTCCAAAACCACGGCATTTTTGCAAACTCACCCTTTACCTGAGTCTCGGGTCGCGGATGCCCGGACACGGGCGGCGGGTTACCGCGCGGGGCCCGTGCCTGAAAGTTTAAGCTTTCATCTGGCTAAAAGCCGGATATTGGCCCGTTATTACGGCAATCCTGAAAATAATATCGCCTACTTTACAGCCATACTCGACAACCACCGCTATGAGTTTAAACAGGCTGCTGATTATGGCTTGGCGTTATCTTATTTGGCAAATGAACAATATAACAAGGCCCAAGCGATCATCGACGATTTACTCAGTAAGGACGGGGATAACTTGTTTTATTTGGATACCTATACGGATTTGGCGCTGGAAACCAATAATATCCAAGGGGCCATCGACATCCTCAGCGCTCGGGCCAAACATGCCCCACGGAACAGAGTATTAAGCTTAAACTTGGCTAATGCCATGGTTAAAAACAAACAATTTAATGATGCTGTCCGTTTACTCAAGGACTATTTATTAATAGAGCCGAACAACTTATTGGCCCACCAGATACTCGCCGATGCCTATGGTGAGAGCCAGCAAAAACTGGAAATGCACCAAACCAATGCCGAAGTTTATGCCTTGGCAGCATCTTATCCCCGGGCCATTGATGAGCTGCATAACGCCTACAATTATGCCAGCACCAGAGAGCTGGAAAAGCAGCGCATCCGCGCCAGAATCGAACAATTTAGAGAATCACAAGCCCGAATGGAGGCCCTCTAAATACGCAATGGCTTGGCTGAGAGAATCGGCGCTCTGTTCGCCCAGTAATTGTTTGGCAACCGTGCCATCTGGGGCAATGAGAAACGTGGCAGGCAGGCTTTTGGGTCGCAGCATGGGTAGCGGTCCACTCACCTTGGCGATCAATGGAAACTGAATATCGAATTTTTGCTGCATGTCAGTCAGTTGTTGCGCGGATACGGCATCAAAACTGATGGCAAACAATTTAATTTGCGGGTTATTTTGGCTATAGAAAGTATTAAGCTGAGGAATTTCCCGTAGACAAGGCGCGCACCACTGGGCAAAGTAATTCACCACCACCCATTTACCTTGCAATTCTTGCCACTGATAATGGGTGCCATCCACTGTGGTAAAGTCAGGACGCTGAGCATTAAATGCCAAGATGCCAGCCCCAAGCGCCATTATGCCCAGGGCAAGCACTAAAATTTTTTTTAACAATGTCATGCATTTCCTTTACGTGATTGCCTAAGTCGATAGAATATCGCCATCAGCAAAAAATGACAGTAGAATTTCCCCCATGAATGACTTTATTATTTTACATAATCCGCGCTGCTCAAAAAGCCGCCAAACATTGCAATTACTGCAAGACAATAATGTACAACCTACGGTGGTGGAATATCTTAAAACCCCGCCCTCGATTGCCGAACTTGGCAATATATTGAGCTTGCTGGACATGACCGACCCGCGCCAGCTAATGCGTAAGGGGGAGCCTGAATATAAAGCGCTCAATATCGATAGTAACAATATGTCTGTGGATGAGCTGATCCAGATAATGCACCTTACACCTAAACTGATTGAGCGACCGATCGTTATCAAGGGGCCTTTAAGTGATGTTCAAAGTCGAGCGGTGATTGGCCGCCCACCTGAAAACGTCTTGAATCTCCTATGTTAGGGCCCGTTCTAGTGCTGTATTATAGCCGCAATGGTGCGACCAGGAATATGGCTAATAAGATCGCCCAGGGGATCGAAAAACAAGGCCTGACAGCGATGTTACGCACCGTACCTGAAGTATCGAGCGGTCTCCAGCCAGCTAAAGCACAGGTACCCGAAACCGGCGACCCTTATGTCTGCCAACAAGACCTGGTTGACTGCAGTGGGTTAGCCTTAGGCAGCCCTACTCGTTTTGGCAACATGGCCGCCGCGTTAAAGTACTTTATCGATGGCACCAGTGGCCAATGGTTATCCGGCGCTCTAGCGGGCAAACCGGCCACAGTGTTTACCTCTACCGGCAGTTTGCACGGCGGACAAGAATCAACGCTGTTGACCATGATGCTACCTTTGTTACATCACGGCATGTTGATCTCAGGTTTGCCCTATACCCTTCCACAATTGCATTCTACCAGCTCCGGCGGCAGCCCCTATGGAGCCACCCATCTTGCACAAGGCCAGTATGAAACCAAACTCACCGAAGATGAGCGCATATTATGTTTAGCTCAAGGGCAACGTCTGGCTGATCTGGCTCGCAAACTTGGATAAATTATGAGATTTAATACACAGTTTTACAAACGTCTTGCCCTCTGTAGTTATGTATTGCTGATTAGCTGGTTGCTGATTTGGCACTTTGTCTTGACGATCGATAAACCCACGTCTACTACCTTTACCCTGTTGTTTTGGATCTTACCTATTTTGTTACCCGTAAAAGGCTTGTTTGAGGGCAAACCGTATACCTATGCTTGGACTAATTTCATTGTTATGTATTATCTGCTGCATGGCTTAACGGCTATTTATGCTGTAGAGGGTGAACGACTGTATGCCGCCGTAGAAATACTGTTGTGCTGCGGTTTATTCACCGGATGTAGTTTCTATGCGCGGCTGCGTGGCCGAGAGCTGGGTACGGGGATCAGAAAACTCAAAGAAGAACTGCAAGAAGAGAAGGAAATATTCGAGGCTCGAATCGAAGCTCAACGAAAACGCTGAATATTAGCGACCAGCATCAGGCGAATAAAGCAGCTGATGTGTAGTTTAAGGCTGCATTGCGCCCAATACAGGCCCCAGTTTATGCATAAATACTTGTTGAATGACTCAGGGCGCGAACCCGACGTTCAAACAATCTGTATTTCCGTAGATTTGTTGATGATCCTTATGTCAGCTGATCCGACATTGCGGTCATAAGCGTTATTTTATTAGAGAAATAGTACAAAAAAAATAACCGACCAAAACAAAATAGCCCCAATACCATTCCACATTATTGTTTGCCTAAAAGTAAGTGGCGGTGCATTCATGAATTTATGATGAAATGCGTCCATGCTCTTTCGGCCTTTGAATACCAGCAGGGCCAACATTGCAATCCATGACCATAAGGTCATAGCAACAGTGCCCATAACCCCAGCTAATTTATTCAATTCAGGGTTTCATTATAAATTCCACTGAAATGTAGTTGCTCTTTAGGAGTGCTAATCTCATTTTTCATTTTTATACTTTTCAAAAGTTGCAGGTTCATTTTGTTTGGCTATTTCCAAGTGCTCTTCATAATTTTTGTTGAGGTTAACATCATCAGGGCTGTCACGTTTACGTTCGAGAAGACCCCGCAGATTAACTTCAAGTATTGATAATTTTTCATTCATATAAACTCTACCTTTAAAATAACTGAACGCACATAACAGTGTATTAGTTCGACCTTGTAAGGCATGTCAAGCCTATTGCAGTCTTCACTTACCCAATGCTGCATTCGGTCGTTCAGCGTATTGTTATGCATTTTTACTATGCTGAACTATAGATTCTATTGCCGCCAAGATTTTAGGCAATAGAGCCTCATGTATTCTTTTAACAGAATCGATGTGTTCGGACTTAATGTGAATGGACTCATCTTCAAATCCCCTTATAGCATCTGTACCTACTAAAATCCTAATGCGATAAGGAATCTCGAAAATCAATTGGTATGCTTCAATTATCACTTCGATTTCATCTGGTTCTAAGATGCCTATTTTATTTAGAAGCGTGTTATACACATTATTCTGAACCTTATTTTGCATGAGAGCGGGTCTATCACCACTAGGCTCATTGAACTGTTCAATTCTATGCTCGTATGCTTGTTTATTTGAAATAAGCTCGGCTTTTAAAGCACTTCGCAAAGCCTACTTTTCGTGCTGGATAGTTCTATTGTGCTGCGCGCGCTGTAAATATGCATTTGCCAGCATTGTAAATACAACCCCCGTAAAACCGACGATTCCAGCAACAAGAATTTGGTACGTTTTGAGGTAGCAAAGTAAATTGTCTATGAGTTATACCTTTATGCCTAACAGTGTCACCGATAGTTTCCAAGCTATCCTACCTTTTAAGGTATGACAAGCTTACGACTGCTATGTGCTCATTTTTGACGTTTTGGTAGTGAAATAAAATAAAATAAAATAAAATAAAATAAAATAAAAAACTAATGGGCAAAAATCACCTAATTTGAAGTAAAAGATTTTATTCTAATTACCTTTCAAATTGATCCATGAAATAATCCAACCTTATGACCGCTTCGGCCCCTAGAAGATAAATAGAACCTTGTTCATTAAAGCCAAGAATCAATGTCTTGCCCACCTAGAATAGCCATGATTTCAACACCTTCACTACCGACTCTATAGTAAATAGTATCAGAAGCGTAGGAGCATCTCCTGTAGCCAAGTCTAATATTGTCTATTGATTCATAATGGAGAGGATTTGCAGCTATTTTTTCAAATGCATCGAAGAAACCTGAATAATAGATATCAGCTTGCTGCTCACCGAAGTTTAAAAAACCATATTGATAAATTCTTTCGAGATCTTCTTTAGCTTCTTCTGATAGCAAGTAATCTGATTTCATTTTAACTTGCGCTTAAATTCAGCTAATATTTCAGCCTTAGTTTGCGTTACGAAGCCTCTTTTTTCTGCGCTCGCCAATTTTGCATTAATCAATTCTGCGCGCCGAGCCCTGCGAATTAAGTCATTAACTAGTTCGCTTTTATTTGCATAATCACCCTGATTATTAACTTGTTGTTTTAACCAGCTATCATTTTGTTCAGTAAGTGTAATACTTTGTCTCGTCATGATTTGCACCCTCCTGCCTGGTGCAATATTACACCACAGAGGTTTATTAACAAAGTAAATAAAACCTAGAGCGTTTTACTGTTATGACCGTAATGTGCTCAAACTTGTCTTTTGGGCTGTGAACCAGACTCACAAGTCAGTAGCAAAAATCAGCTTAATTGAAGTAAAGCGCAGTGACAGGTGTTGGCACCCATTGCGCCATTCTCATTTCACCGATTACTTAATATAAGAAGGAATATTCATGCTGTGATGGAGTACTCGTATCACCTGAATATTTGTAGTGCTGCCTGTATACACAATTAGGTGGCTCTTATACGGCGCCAATTTTACTGGCGGTTCAAACTCATTGCGAAGGGCAAATTTTTCAGGGAAGTTAGTTAAAGACTGTATTAATAAATTGAGAGAATCCAAGTAACTATCTGCGATTAAGTCTCCCCATTCAGTCTCGCCATACAACCAGATATCAATGAGATCATCTATTGCTAGGTTAGAAACATTTATATTCAAGATTGTTTACTAACTCTCAGCCGAGCAGACGCTTTAATGGACTCTATATCAAGCAAGCCACCGTCACCGCTTGCTATACCGTCATTGATAGCAGATTGAAGTGCTTGTTGTTTCAATTTTAAGTAGTCCTTTGCAGAAATTAACACGCCTTGCTCTTTGCCGTTACGTGTAATGCTTATAGGTGTTGATTGCACATTCATCAACAAATTACCAAAATTGTTTTTCGCTTCTGTCGCAGTGATGCTTTTCAAAGTAAATTCTCCACGGAAACTATGAAGTTTACACAATAGCCAAAGTAGCTAAACTAGACAACTATCACTGTTTAGTTTAATGACTATAATGTGCTCAAAATTGTCTTTTTGGCTGTGAACCAGACTCACAAGTTAGCAGCAAAAATCAGCTTAATTGAAGTAAATCCCAATGACGGGTTATGTTTACCCCTTACTTTGATTGATGTCAGCTTGAGTGCAAAATAATTCAACTTAGGGAGTGCGCCGCTAATCTATTGCCATCGTTAGCCTAGATAAATGCTGTAAAACCATGGCAGCGATAGAGGGAGTACGTTGGACAACCTGGCAGTCAGCATCCCGAGTATGACTAATACACTGTTAAATTCCGCCATCGACATTCATGTTCAACAACATCCCGCTGAGACGACTACAAATTCAACGCCTGTTTAACAAAAGGAATAGTCAATTTACGCTGTTGCTGTAACGACAATTCATCCAATTTATCCAGCGTACTCATCAAGGCCGGCATATCACGTTGCCAGTGATTTACCAGGTACAGGGCTACTTTGTGTGGCATATTCAACCCCCTTTGCCGGGCGCGAGTCAGCAAGGCGATACAGCGTTCTTCATCATTGAGGCCCTGGAGATTATAACTTACCCCCCAGGCAAAGCGGGAGGCCAAATCCGGCAACTGTAAGTCCAAGGATTTAGGACCACTGTTAGCACATACCACTACATGGCTTTTACCTTGCTCTTTTACCCTATTGAGCAAATCAAATACGGCTACCTGCCACTCCATTGACCCATTTAATGCATCAGCATCGTCCAGACAAATAAGTTGGCTATGCTCCAAACCATCTAATACTGCCGTGGTGAAGTCCTCTTTTTCTTTGAAATTCAGATAGACGGCATTTATTTGTGCAGATTGAGCCTTATGACATAATGAAAACAACAGATGACTCTTCCCTACCCCATGATCGCCGCTAATAAAGGTCAGCCAAGGTTGCAAAGTTTTTTCCGAGGTTTGGCTGAGCAAGCTCTTTAATTTATGAACCAATTGAGAATTCTCGCCCACAATAAAACTGTCGAACGTCTCAGTGTCCCGTAGGTTTACCGCCAAAGATAATTGCTTGGTCATTATAATACCCAGATGAACTCCAGGTCCTGCTTAACCAGGCCAAAATCGTTGACAGGTTTGAGTCTGTTGTCCAAGCCCATAGCATTGACAAAGTCATCGATACTGCCGAGCAAATCCAGTTCAAAGGTCGCCACCTGCCCCTGTTGCATGATCAACGATGCTTTATTGACCACGCTTAAACTATCGAAAAATTTCATTATGCTGGCATATTGTTGTAATGAACCAATGTTCATTATCTTAACCTTGCTTTTAAGCGCCCCGGGATCGAGTTTACTGATATCAATGGCATAACGCGCCGCTAAATTATCCGCCAAAACGTCAACGACTGCCTGGGCAGCTAATTCAGCTGAGCTTTGCTGTACTTGTCCTGACAACAATCGGCCTCCGTCCAACAAGGTCCAGTCAGCCGTCCACTCCAAGGCTGAAGATGAGGTATTAGTCTTCTGAACGCCCGGCGTTTGATATAGTCGTGCAGACAAAATATTGTCTACTCCGTATCGCTCGCTAGCCTGAGCGAGCTGGTGTACAAAACCGCCCCAAACATCATAACTACTGACGCGTTGTAAATCGTCCAGATCCAGCAAGGGAGATACAATGTTTATGCCCCGGGTAGCTGCGGTTTTTGTACTTAGTTCCAGAAGTTGGGGGTAATCGGATTCAGCGACTAATTGTCTGTGTCCCGAAACCGGATCTTTTATCGCAAACCATAAAATGGTATCAGGACGACGTTTGTCCCAAATCGGCAAACCCGCATCCCGGATCATTTTTTCTAGCCGCTGGGCATCGAAACTAACCAGAAAATACAACTGTTCATCAGATTCTTCAAATCGATAAGTATGGATATAGTCTTTCGCTCGCTTAATTTCGCGACTAATTGTCTTGTCGGACAATAACTGACTGCTGCCACTGACTTTAACTAACACTTGTTTAAATCCTGTGCGTACTGCCGACTCCTGGCTTTTTAGAGTCTGATCGGAAATTGCCACACGCGCCTCATACAAGTCATGCATGACCGAAGCGTTGACCGGCAGCAGCACACTGCACAAAAAAGCATAAAATAAGCCTAATGTGAGTCGAGATTTTAACGTTGTGAACATAGTTCCATACAGCTCCAAATTGCGCGGGGGGCTATTGTCATTGATTTATGTACAAATTTCATCTTTTGTTTGATCAACGATTATAGAGCTGTTGGTCAAATTGAATGGATTTTGTGTACCTTTTAACTTTCTGACCTGATAAAATCTGCGCTCATTTTTGCACTCTCTCCCTTATAAAGGTAATTACGTGACCGATAATAAACCCTCCTTAAGCTACAAAGATGCAGGTGTCGATATAGATGCGGGCAATCAACTTGTTGAACGAATTAAATCAGTTAGCAAGAAAACCCATCGACCCGAAGTAAGAGGCGGTTTAGGCGGGTTCGGTGCATTGTGTGCATTACCTTCTAAGTATCGCAATCCGTTATTGGTATCCGGAACCGATGGTGTAGGAACTAAATTGCGTTTAGCCATGGATTTAGCACGCCATGACACTATCGGCATTGATTTGGTTGCCATGTGTGTTAATGATTTGATCGTGCAAGGTGCCGAGCCGTTATTTTTTCTGGATTATTATGCCACCGGCAAACTCGACGTCGATACCGCAGCCAAAGTGGTAACAGGCATAGGCAAAGGTTGCGAATTATCCGGTTGCGCCTTGATTGGCGGCGAAACCGCTGAAATGCCGGGTATGTACCATGGCAATGATTATGATGTGGCGGGTTTTTGCGTGGGAGTTGTAGAGGCAGAAGATGTCATCGATGGCAGCCGGGTAAAAGCCGGAGACACCCTCATTGCCTTAGGCTCTTCTGGCCCCCATTCCAATGGTTATTCACTGGTACGTAAAATACTTGAAGTATCAAACAGTGATACAAACGAATTACTGGATGGCAAGTCCTTGGCAGATCACTTGCTCGAACCGACTCGCATTTATGTTAAAAATGTATTGGCAATGCTCGAACAAGTACAAGTCAGCGCTATTACCCATATTACCGGTGGCGGCTTCTGGGAAAATATTCCCCGAGTTTTGCCTTCAGGTACCAAAGCTGTTATCGACAAAAATAGCTGGCAATGGCCGAGCATTTTCAACTGGCTACAAGAAAAGGGGAATGTGTCCACCCATGAAATGTACCGCACTTTCAACTGCGGCGTGGGTTTGATCATTGCCTTGCCTGAAGATAAGGCGCAACAGGCGTTGAGCATATTAGCCGAATCAGGTGAAAACGTATGGAAGATCGGTCGTGTAGACATAGCAAGCGACAGTCAGCAAGTTGAGATCTGCTAAATGACTGAAGCACAAGAAGTGGCTTCAGTAGTCGTCTTGATCTCTGGTAATGGTTCGAATTTACAGGCACTCATCAACGCCATAAATGAACAGGATATCCCGGCTGAAATCGTGGCGGTTTTTTCCAATAAAATAGACGCTTACGGATTACAGCGGGCCCAGGACGCCAATATACCTGGCGTATGCATTGACCATAAAACCTTCGCCAGTCGCCAAGAGTACGACGGGGAACTTTGTCGGCAAATAGAAAAGTATTCCCCTGATCTATTGGTTTTAGCTGGCTTTATGCGTATCTTAAGTGACAAGTTCGTCGAAACCTTCGCGGGTCGTATGTTAAATATCCATCCCTCTTTGCTACCAAAATACAAAGGTTTGCATACTCACCAGCGAGCCATAGATGCAAACGATACCGAACACGGCGCGTCGGTACACTTTGTCACACCACAACTCGACGGTGGTCCGGTGATATTACAATCCAAGGTACCGGTTTTTGCTCAGGAAACGGCGATCGAACTGGCATCCCGCGTTCAAGAACAAGAACGTCAAATGTACCCATTAGTAGTCAAATGGTTCAGCCAAAAAAGACTAGTAATGCTTAATAACAAGGCATATTTAGATGGAAAAGAAATTCCTGTCTCCGGTTACGCCGCGGATTAACAAAGGGTG
Source organism: Paraglaciecola sp. IT1134 (assembly GCF_058068185.1). Lineage (NCBI taxonomy): Bacteria > Pseudomonadati > Pseudomonadota > Gammaproteobacteria > Alteromonadales > Alteromonadaceae > Paraglaciecola > Paraglaciecola sp. IT1134. The sequence continues at coordinate 3,025,180 of NZ_CM176486.1, forward strand.
GTTAGGACTGGTGTTGATAGTGTTGTCCACCAGTGCGTTTACGGCAACCTTGTCCAGCTTTGAAGCTGAATACACGGCTTATCGTTATGGCAAAAAGCTAGGTTATGCCCTGCTGAGCCTGGAGGCACTAGACCAGGAAAATCAGTATCGCCTTGAGTACTATTCGAAAGTATCATTGTTCTTTCTGTCTGATAAACGCAGCGAAATCAGCAAATTTGAATACAAAGATAATAAATTTATCTCCCAAGATTATCGTTTTACCCGCACCGGTACAGGCAGTAATAAAAGTACTAACGTAGTGTTTGATCAGTCCAGCGGAAAAATCCTGGTGGATAAGGAGCCAGTTTTTGATTGGCAGGATCAGTTTGACAATCAACTATATCGTTTAGATATGCAGCGAAAACTTGCCCAAGGGCAAACTGATTTTAGATATCAGGTAATTAATTACCGCGGTCAGTCCAGAGAATATATTCTTAAGGTTATGGGCAAAGAACAATTAACCCTGCCCTATGGCACCCTTGAAGGGGTCAAGGTAAACATCGTACGTAATAATTCTTCCCGGGAAACGTTTGCCTGGTTTTCTCCGCAGCTGAATTATCAATTGGTGCGCTTGCAACAATTTAAAGATGATAAAGAGCAAGGCGATATACAACTAAAATCATTTCAACTCACCAAGTAATTATCCCCTAGCTATTTATCGGCTTTTTCTAGCCGGTAAATAATCCTCACTGTGTATCATTCAACTAAATTGTCCCTTAGGATATTTAATCATTGTTTCAAAGTTAATGAGTTACACTTATTTAGTCAGTTGATACTTGATATTTATTGCACAAAATAATACTGTAAACATTCTGGTCAGACCTCTATTGGAGTCTTTATGCAAACGTTTATCTGGTTACTTATTATACTCACTACAATTGGTGCGGTGAGCTACTTTAGAATGAAGCTTTTTAACGCCACCTTGGTCGTTGCCGCCGTAATGCTTGCAGGCAGTTTTTTGGGCATGGTAGGCGGCGTGCTTTGGCTGCTTTTTCTCATTATCGCCCTGCCCCTGAATATTGAATCTATCCGCAAAAAGTACATGACAGCGCCAATCCTGGATCTGTACAAGAAGATCATGCCAGAGATGTCCAGCACCGAAAAAGATGCCATAGATGCAGGTACGGTGTGGTGGGATGGTGAAATTTTTAGCGGCAACCCTAACTGGCAAACATTACACGGTATCCCTCAGGCGCGACTCACCACAGCAGAGCGTGAATTTCTGGACGGGCCGGTAGCCGAAGTATGCCGCATGGCAAACGATTGGGACATTACCCACAAGCGTACAGACTTGTCTCCTGAGGTTTGGCAATACCTTAAAGATAATAAGTTTTTTGCCATGATTATTAAGAAGCAATACGGTGGATTAGATTTTTCTGCCTATGCCCAATCCCGGGTACTACAGAAACTTTCAGGCGTCAGTGCCGTATTAGCCACTACTGTAGGCGTGCCTAACTCCTTAGGCCCAGGTGAGCTGTTACAGGATTACGGCACCAAAGAACAACAAGACCATTATCTGCCGCGTTTGGCCACCGGTGAAGAAATCCCGTGCTTCGCTCTGACCGGTCCAGAGGCTGGTTCTGATGCTGGCTCATTACCCGACACCGGCGTTGTATGTAAAGGCCAATGGGAAGGTAAAGAAGTGGTAGGAATGCGCCTTACCTTTGATAAACGTTATATCACCTTGGCGCCAGTTGCCACGGTTATTGGCCTGGCCTTTAAAATGTTCGATCCGGACGGCTTGCTCGGTGACGAAAAAGAGCTTGGCATCACCTGTGCCATGATCCCCAGAGATACTGAAGGTCTGGAAATCGGTAATCGCCATTTCCCCCTAAATGTGCCCTTTCAAAATGGGCCGCTGCGGGGCACGGACATCTTTGTACCGCTGGATTACATAATAGGGGGCGTAAAAATGGCCGGACAAGGCTGGCGTATGCTAGTTGAATGTTTATCCGTTGGCCGTTGTATTACCCTGCCCTCGACCTCTGCCGGGGGTGCCAAAAGTATTGCCCTGGCAACGGGTGCCTATGCACGTATTCGTCGCCAATTCAAAATGCCGGTAGGTAAAATGGAAGGTATCGAAGAAATGCTGGCCCGTATAGGCGGTAATACCTACTTAATGGATGCCGTCACCAGTTTGACCACTAAAGGCGTGGATTTAGGCGAAAAACCATCGGTTATATCAGCCATATGTAAATACCATTTAACCGAAAAAATGCGTCAACTGATTAATGATTCCATGGATGTTCATGGGGGCAAAGGTATTATGCTTGGGCCAAATAACTATTTGGGCCGGGCGTATCAAGGGGCCCCTATAGCCATTACGGTTGAAGGGGCAAACATTCTAACCCGTAATATGATGATTTACGGTCAGGGCGCCATGCGTAGTCATCCCTTTGTATTAAAAGAGCTGTACGCAGCCAATAACCCAGACAGTGAGCAAAGTTTAAATGAATTTGACGATGCTGTATTCGGCCACATAGGTTTTGCCATCAGTAATACCTTTCGTAGTATTTGGTTTTCACTCACAGGAGCAGTTTTTGCCGGAGCCCCCTTTGACGACGAAACCGCACATTATTATCGCTCCATGCAACGTTATAGCACCAACTTAGCCTTCCTGTCCGACGTGACCATGGGTGTATTGGGCGGCGAATTAAAGCGTCGTGAGCGCATATCCGCACGTCTGGGTGACATTCTCAGCTATCTGTACTTGGGTTCGGCAGTATTAAAGCGTTTCGACGATCAAGGACGTTTAGCCGAAGATTTACCCCTTGTTCACTGGGCCATGCAAGACACCCTGTCGAAACTGGAAGTGGCCTTGAATGAGTTACTCGACAATTTCCCATCACGGGTGATAGGCGCAGTGCTTAGGTTATTGGTGATACCTTTTGGCCCGACCTACAACCGCCCTTCTGATAAGCTGGATCACAAAGTAGCCGACATATTGCAAACCGACTGCGCGGCCCGGGCCCGTCTTGGGGAAGGCCAACATTTTGGTGGTAGCGATTGTTTAATGGGCGATCTGGAATTGACCTTCAGGGATGTACTTGCCAGCGAGCCTGTGTTCGACAAAGTGTGTAAAGCAACCAAAGAGCGTTTGCCCTTTACCCAACTTGATAAAGTCGCAGAAAAAGGCCTCGAGCTTGGGATTATTACGGAACAAGAAGCGGATTTGCTACGTAGAACCGAAGCAGGCCGTTTACGTACCATCAACGTAGATGACTTCGATCCTGCAGAGTTAATTGCCAACACCGCGGCACCTAAGCCCAAAGGTAAAGGGAAATCAGTGGCGGCAGCCTGATAGCCTAACTGGCAGCACGTTACCTGGGCATACATAGAAAACCGCTGTATCGGCAATGACCCCCACTAGTTGGATTATCCAATTAGTGGGGATCTTTTATTTCTACTGCAGTAACAGCTTCATCCCGATAGCCAGCATGACGTTGGCACGTTATCCAGCTAAAAAAAATCCGTTAAACGCGAAGTTCAACGGATTTTAAGTTAGTTACCACTGCCAAAATTTACTCAGTCGGTTTTGTGTTCTCAACACGACTCTTGAGCTTCTGTCCTGGACGGAAAGTGACGACTCTGCGCGCTTTAATCGGAATATCCTCCCCTGTTTTAGGGTTGCGTCCCGGTCGCTCATTCTTCTTACGTAAATCGAAATTACCAAAACCAGATAGCTTTACCTGCTCACCTGATTCCAATGCCTCACGGACTTCTTCGAAAAACGCCTCAACAAGATCTTTTGCATCTCGTTTATTTACGCCTAACTTTTCAAATAAATGTTCCGCCATTTCGGCTTTGGTTAACGCCATATCCGTCAGTCCCTCAAAGATGCCCCAAATTGCTCTGACAACTTAGCCAGAATACCATCGACCACCGCTTGAATTTCTGATTCTTCAAGCGTTCTGGTCCTATCTTGTAAAGTAAGTGAAATTGCCAAACTCTTAAACCCTGGCGCTATACCTTTACCCCTGTAGATGTCGAACAAGTTTAGGCCAACTAATTGATTTGCGCCAAATTTTTCTATGCAATCTAAAATTTCACCCACAACTTTATCATCGTCTACAACGATGGCAATGTCACGTCGATTTGATGGAAATTTAGATATTTCTTTTGCTAAAGGTAAGTTTTTACTGCCCAGAGCGTCAATTTCCAGTTCAAATACAAAAGTTCGGCCATTTAAACCCAAGCTCTTTTCAAACTTAGGATGCACCGCACCTAGGTAACCAATACAGGTTTCTCCCCGATACACAGCTGCACTTTGCCCTGGATGTAACCCACTATGCTGGGCAGCCACAAAGCGAAATTCCGATAATGTTGCCATGTTGCTTAAAATGGCCTCGACATCGGCTTTCAGATCGTAAAAATCCACAGCCCGGTCGCTACGATCCCAATGGGCGTCATGCAGATTGCCACTGATAGCACCGGCAATTACATTTTGCTGACGCACACCGGTTTTTTCAGTTTGCTCAGGGATAAAACGCAAACCTGACTCAAACAAGCGCACCCTAGTTTGCTGACGCTTTTGGTTATAGGAAACGGCTTGCAGCAAACCTGTCCATAAACTGACACGCATAACCGACATATCCGCGGAAATAGGTTGGGGTAAAACCAAACCAGAAATATCCGGGAATAGCGCTGCCTGATGTTTGGGATCAACAAACGAATAGGTTATCGCTTCCTGATAATCACGATTGACCAAACTGGATTTAAGTTGACTGATTGACAACAGCTGCTCGGAATTACCCGACATACGTAAATCAGCAATGGGCGCCACATTGGGAATATTGTTATAGCCGTAGACCCGAGCGACCTCTTCAATCAAGTCTTCTTCTATGCTGATGTCGAAGCGGTAAGCAGGCACTTCAACCTGCCAGGTACCACTGACAATTTTCGGGCTAAAACCTAAGCGACTTAAAATATCTGTGACACTTGCGGTCTCAATACTGATACCCAGTACTTGGCTCAAGCGCGCAGCGCGCAGTGTCACCGCTTTTACACCGGGAATATGTTCCTGACTAAACGCTTCGACTATAGGTCCAGCTTCGCCACCCACTATCTCAAGTAACAGGCTTGTGGCCCTCTCCATTGCCTGGCGTTGTAACTCGGGATCGACCCCCCGTTCATAACGATGAGAGGCGTCAGTATGCAAACCGTATTGACGTGCTTTACCCATAATGGCATCGGGAGCAAAAAATGCGCTTTCTAAAAAGATATCACGGCTAGTTGGGGTGACGCCTGAATCCAGCCCACCAAATATACCGGCCATGGCCAAGGCATTTTTTTGGTCGGCGATCACTAGCGTATTGGCATGCAGCTTAACTTCACTTTCATCCAGTAAGGTCAGCGTTTCCCCCTCACAGGCCATCCTAACAACCACGTCACCATTGAGTTTATCGTTATCAAAGGCATGCATGGGGTGGCCGAGTTCGAGCAATACAAAGTTGGTAATATCCACCACCGGATCGATGCTGCGCACCCCACTGCGGCGCAGTTTTTCTTGCAGCCACAAGGGTGATTTAACATCCTGATTAATATTTCTGATCACCCGCCCTAAATAACGCGGACAAGCTTCGGGGGCTGCCAACTGGATCTGACGTTCATCCGTAATTGACGGGATTATCGCAGGATAAACCGGTTTGCTCACTTCAGCCTGATTCAATACTCCCACTTCCCTGGCTACCCCACGCATGCCCAGGCAGTCAGCCCGGTTTGGGGTCAAATCAATTTCAATTGTTACATCGTTGAGGCCCAGGTAATCGCGAATATCCATGCCAATAGGTGCGTCCAGTGGCAGCTCCAGTATGCCATCATGATCATCGGATATACCTAGCTCAGAGAAACTGCATAACATCCCCAGTGAAGACTGACCTCTTAACTTGGCTTTTTTGATTTTAAAGTTGCCTGGTAAAACAGCACCGACCTTGGCCACTGCTACTTTGATCCCCGGGCGACAATTGGGCGCACCGCAGACGATATCTAATAGTTCGCCATCACCGACGTTAATTTTTGTAACCTGTAATTTATCAGCATCGGGATGCTGGCTACATTCAACGACTTCCCCCACTACCACTCCACTGAAGTCACCGGCGACAGGCGTGATCCCATCGACTTCCAGACCCGCCATACTCAGCTGATCGCACAAAGCCGCCGTTGAGATATCAGGGTTAACGCTTTCTCTTAACCATTTTTCACTGAATTTCATTGTCTAATTGATCCTTACTCTTAACGGAATTGCTTGAGGAAGCGCAGGTCGTTTTCGAAAAATGACCGCAAGTCATTCACCCCATAACGCAACATCGTCAGACGCTCGACTCCCATACCAAAGGCAAACCCGGTGTAAACTTCAGGATCGATATTTACCGCCTTAAGTACATTAGGATGCACCATGCCGCACCCCAGTACTTCCAGCCACTTACCGTTTTTACCCATCACATCCACTTCGGCTGAAGGTTCAGTAAAGGGAAAATACGAGGGGCGAAAACGCACCTGTAATTCTTCTTCGAAAAAATTATTCAAAAAATCGTGCAAGATCCCTTTGAGTTCGCTGAAACTGACATTTTTGTCAACCATCAACCCTTCCACCTGATGGAACATAGGCGTATGGGTTTGATCGTAATCGTTTCGATAAACGCGCCCGGGTGAGATAATACGTAAAGGGGGCTGCTCAGTTTCCATAGTGCGAATTTGCACCCCGGAGGTTTGGGTTCGTAACATCACATCGGGGTTAAAATAAAACGTATCGTGGTCGGCTCGGGCCGGGTGGTTATCCGGGATATTCAGAGCGTCGAAATTATGGAAGCCGTCCTCTATTTCCGGCCCAGTTTTTACACTAAAGCCAAGTTCGGCAAAAAATTGTTCTATACGGTTGATGGTGCGCGTTACCGGATGCAGCCCACCTAAGCGCGTAGACCGGCCAGGTAGAGTAACGTCGATAGACTCACCGGCCAGTTTGGCATTGAGTTCAGCGTTGCGTAAAAACTCCCCGCGCGCATGGATCAATTGCTGGATCTGCTGCTTAGCTTGATTGATTTTCTGACCGGCTGCAGGACGCTCTTCGCCACTCAATTTACCCAAACTCTTTAACTGTTCAGTTAAGTGGCCTTTTTTACCCATATACTCAACACGCACTGTATCGAGTGTCACGCCGTCTTTGGCATCGTTGATCAGCGCTTCGGCCTGCTTAATAATGGCATCGAGATCCATAGATTCCCCAAACATATACTGGATTGATAAGCGGCCAATCAGCCCCTAACGAAAAAGCCGTCTATTGTACACGAAGGGAGGGATTAACTGCTAGGCACAAGCTAAAAAACATTTAAAAATAAGCATGTTAGTGATAAATGGTGAATTTTCCTTTACTCTAGCATTCTGACATATTTAATTATTAATTTTATGATGAAAGTTTATACTGCCAGACAAGCCATACTTAATCGTAGACAACAAACCGTAGCTTATGAGCTATTTTTTCGAGACGGTATCGAAAACGCTTTTCCCAGCCACGTAGATTCTAATGTGGCAACGTCCAGATTGTTACTCAACCAGCACTTTAATCGGGGATTCAAAGCCCTGGCAAACGGTAAAAGAGCCCTGATCAATTTTTCAGAACAAGGCTTATTGGAGCGGATGCCAAGCCTGCTGCCTCCGGGCGACATCATCGTAGAGATATTGGAAGATGTGGAGCCAACCGATGCAGTTTATGAAGCCTGTCGTGAGCTATTTCACCAAGGTTATCGACTGGCTCTGGATGATTTTTTATATCATAAGGATTGGGATCGTTTTATCAATTTCAGTCGTTTGATTAAATTCGATCTTCACCGCACTCCTCTTGCCGAAATCGCCCCCTTATTGCCCCAATTCAGGAAACGCAAAGGCTTAAAATTACTGGCGGAAAAAGTCGAAACGCGAGAGGAATTCAAACAGGCGATGGATTTGGGTTTTGATTTTTTTCAGGGCTACTTTTTTTGTCAGCCAGAAATGCTGGTAAGTACTGATATTGAAGCTGAGCACCATATGATATTGATCGTCTATCAGGAAGTGCTCAAACCCTATTTCAGTTATAGCAAACTGGCCAAATATTTTGAACAAGACGTAGCTTTAAGTTATAAATTGTTACGTTTCACTAATTCAGGTTTGTTTCAGCTCAAAGAGCCCATCGAGTCCATCAAACAAGCTTTGGTCTATTTGGGAGAAGAACAAGCCAGAAAATTTGTTTGTCTGGTCGCCACCGCCCATTTAGGTAAAAACAAGCCGGTAGAATTAATCAGAATGTCTATTATTCGGGCCAGATTTTGTGAGCAAATTGCCCTGCGGGGTGATCCCAAGTTGGCGGACAACGCTTTTCTGGTTGGATTGTTTTCTCTGATGGACGCGCTATTAGATAAATCCATGCCAGATTTAGTCGCTAAACTACCATTAACTGATGACGTTAAAGATGCTTTATTAGGCGAAAAAAACGCTTTATTTTTTCAACTCGAGCTGGTCAAGGCTTACGAATCAGGTAGTTGGTTTGCGACCAGTAAACAGGCCAACATTGTCGGGATAAAACAGGAGGAACTGCCTGATATGTATGCAAGCGCCGCCAAATGGTCAGAGACTTATGAAAATTGTAATGCGGCGAATAGCCAGAAAAACGAAAGTCTTAAATAAAAAAAAACGGCAAACTTCCCGTTTGCCGTTCTCTGAAAGAACTTAAACTAATATTGAAAAATTAAGCTAACGCGCCTTTAGCAGCATTTACTAATGCGCTGAATGCGTTTTTGTCATGTACCGCGATGTCGGCCAAAATCTTACGATCGATTTCAACAGCGGCTTTCTTAAGACCATTGATGAAACGACTGTATGACAGACCATTTTGACGTGCCGCAGCATTAATACGGGCAATCCATAATTGACGGAATACACGTTTTTTCTGACGACGGTCGCGATAAGCATATTGACCAGCTTTGGTTACTGCCTGAACAGCAACACGATAAACTCGACTACGAGCACCGTAATAACCTTTGGCTTGCTTTAGTACCTTTTTGTGACGAGCACGGGCTACAACACCACGTTTTACTCTTGCCATTTTTTAACTCCTCTCTTAAACGTACGGTAACATGCGTTGGATCAACGCAGTGTCAGCAACATGGACTAATTTCTTGCCACGAAGGTGACGTTTACGCTTAGAGCTCTTTTTAGTCAAAATATGACGCAAGTGAGACTGTTTGCTCTTGAAACGACCTGAAGCGGTTTTTCTAAAACGCTTGGCAGCTCCACGGTTGGTTTTCATTTTAGGCATAGCTAAAACTCCGCATTGTTAATGACTAATCTGCTTTGCAGAAACAGAAAGTCGTAGTTACATATATAGCAGCAAGGTGAGGAAGGGTGCAGTGCCCTAACTACTTGTAGACCTTAACTACTTCTTGATTGGGGCGAGCACCATGATCATCTGACGACCTTCTACCCTATGGGGAAAAAATTCGCAGTTAGCAATGTCTTCTAAATCGGTTTTAACCCGTTTTAAAAGATCAATACCGATCTCTTGGTGAGCCATTTCACGACCGCGAAAACGGATCGTTACTTTAGCCTTGTCACCACCTTCTAAAAAGCGACGCAGGTTGCGCAGTTTTACCTGGTAATCGCCTTCATCAGTGCCAGGGCGAAATTTAATCTCCTTGACCTGAATTTGCTTTTGTTTTTTCTTTTGCTCTTTCTGAGCCTTACTCTTTTCGAAGATGAACTTGCCGTAATCCATTACCTTACATACTGGCGGCTCTGCATTAGGGCTAATTTCAACCAAATCCAAACTTGATTGTTCAGCAGTTTCCAATGCTTCACTGATTGATACTACACCAATCTGTTCACCATCTTTACCCACCAAACGCACTTCATTTTCTGTAATATCTTCGTTAATCCGAGCTTTGCCCGAATCTTTAGCCTTAATGTTAGCGCCTTTAATATGTTATTCCTCCACGAAATTTATCGAATTAATTTACTAGTGATCTGTTCACAAGCCAACTCGACGAAAGCATCGACCGACATCTTTCCAAGATCATCGCCTTTGCGTGAACGTACTGCTATTTCACCGGTTTCCATTTCTTTATCACCGACTACCAACAAATACGGGACACGCCTTAGCGTGTGCTCGCGGATCTTAAAGCCTATCTTCTCATTTCTCAAGTCAGACTTTGCCCTAATTCCACTTTCTTTTAGTTTTTTCACTACTTTATCGGCATATTCGCCTTGATTGTCCGTAATATTCATTACCACAACCTGAGTTGGAGCTAACCAAAGGGGGAAGGCACCGGTATATTCTTCAATCAAAATCCCGATAAAACGTTCTAATGAACCTAGTATTGCCCTGTGGATCATCACCGGCACTTTACGTTCGCCATCTTCTGCCACATAGGTTGAACCTAAGCGTCCAGGCATGGAAAAATCTAGCTGTACGGTACCACATTGCCATGCCCTATCCAGGCAGTCATGCAGGGTGAATTCGATTTTTGGACCGTAGAAGGCGCCTTCTCCTGGCAAATATTGAAATTCAACGCCTTTGGCGGTGAGCGCTTGAGCCAATTCTTTCTCAGCCTTATCCCATATTTCGTCACTGCCAACCCGTTTTTCCGGGCGAGTGGACAATTTGACCGAAATATTTTCAAAACCAAATATTTTGTATATCTCATATACAGAATCTATACACCCGCCTACTTCCGCCAAAACTTGTTCTTCAGTACAAAAAATATGGGCGTCATCCTGAGTAAATCCGCGCACGCGCATCAAACCATGCAAGGCGCCGGATGGTTCGTTGCGATGACAACAGCCAAATTCCGCCATGCGTAACGGCAAGTCACGATATGACTTGAGCCCCTGGTTAAAAATCTGCACATGCCCGGGACAGTTCATGGGTTTGATGGCATATTCCCGCTTTTCAGAGGTAGTAGTGAACATGTTTTCAGCGTATTTGTCCCAGTGTCCGGATTTCTCCCATAAGGATCTATCCATCATCAAGGGAGCTTTAACTTCCTGGTAATTATATTCCCGGAGTTTTTTACGAATAAAGGTCTCCAGTTCAGTATAAATACTCCAGCCGTCATTGTGCCAAAATACCATGCCGGGAGCTTCTTCTTGCCAATGGAACAAATCCAGTGCCTTACCAATTTTGCGGTGATCGCGCTTTTCCGCTTCCTCCAGGCGATTCAAGTAGGCCTTAAGTTGCTTTTTATCGGCCCAGGCTGTGCCATAAACACGTTGTAACATTTTATTATCGCTATTGCCTCGCCAGTAGGCACCCGCCACTTTCATCAATTTAAAATGCTGGCAGAAACGCATATTGGGTACATGGGGTCCGCGGCACATATCCACATATTCTTCGTGGTGATATAACCCTGGCTTATCGTCACGACTGATATTTTCGTCTAAAATTTGCAGTTTATAGGTTTCGCCTCGGGCTTCGAATGCGTCACGGGCTTCTTGCCAACTGACCACATTTTTGACAACCTCATAGTTGGTCTTGGCCAATTCAAGCATGCGCTTCTCAAGCTTTACCAGATCTTCATCATTTAGAGAATGCGCCATATCGATGTCGTAATAAAAGCCGTTATCGATAGTAGGACCAATGGCCATTTTCACATCTGGCCATAGCTGCTTGATTGCATGTCCAACTAAATGGGCACAGGAATGTCGAATAATTTCCAGTCCAGCTTCATCTTTGGCGGTAATGATCTGCAGGGTAGCATCGTCGTGGATCTGCTCGCAGGCATCAACCAGTCTACCGTCAATTTTACCAGCTATAGTCGCCTTAGCTAAGCCCGGGCCGATATCACTGGCCACATCTAACACAGAAACTGCATGATCAAACTGGCGTTGGCCGCCATCGGGAAGTGTAATAGTGGGCATAATAATCCTTGAGCAGTGGTGACACCTACCAAGCGCCACGTGCAAATATTGGGTGCGATAAAATCGCGTTTCTAAATAAAAAAACACCCTGAGCAGGTGTTAAAAATAGCCGTTCTGCTACTATCAGAATCGGTAACTGATTATAACGAAAATTCCCCTATTTATGCAATCACCATACAAATTCAATATTAGATTGCCCCTGTTGTGCTGGATGTTATGCATGGCCTTACCAGGTGCCGCCCAAGAATGGAAACTGGAAAAGCAACGGGACGGCGTGAGTGTATTTAGTCGCCCTTTGTCCAATCACCTACTGCAAATTAAGGCCCTTACCACTGTCCAAGGCAGCCACGAACGCTTTATTCGTTTGCTCGAGGATGTAGGACATTGCGCTAAATGGATTGCCAACTGTAAAAAAGTTGAGGTAGTTGCAGCCCCGGATCAGGCCACCCGCGTAGTACATACCTTTTTTTCGGCCCCCTGGCCTATTCGAGATCGGGATATGGTAACGCGCTCCATCACCACTAAACACCAAGACATATTGGAAATACGAGTCCAAGATGCCGGTCAAACGTTTCCCTTAACACCTAAACACGTGCGCATGACCGATGTCAGTGGCCAATGGCGATTGGTGGAAATACCCGATGGCACCATGACGGTTTCATATATTGGCAGTGGCAGCCCAGCGGGTAAAATTCCAGATTGGTTAGCCAAGGGTGCCCTGCTCGACTCAACGTTCGAAACATTTAGCAAGCTAAAAACCGTTATTAGCGACCCAAAGTATTCCATTGATCATAATGCTATTACTCCCTGATATAAATAGTGGCTTTTTCATAGCGCAATTAACCTAAAAACTGCTAAAAATAACGCATACTGTTGAGGGTATCTATTGACGAGTGTATGTGACTTATGTGGCATTTCATTAGTGAACAAATTGGTCTGCAACTTGATAGCGACTTTATCTGTAGCGATATTCGAAATCTTGCCGGTGGTCATACCCACCAGGCGTTTAAGATAACAGACGGTCGACGGCGCTTTTTTGTCAAAGTTAATCAAGAGCATAATGTTCAGATGTTCCACGCTGAGGCAGAAGGTCTTAATCACCTGCGAGGATCCGGCATTGTTAAGATACCCAAGGTCGTTTGCCTTGGCACGGTAGGCAGCCACAGCTTTTTGGTTTTGGAATACCTAAATTTAACCCCCGGAGATAACAATAGTTGGTTTGCTTTGGGCCAGCAGCTGGCTAAACAACACCGCCAGCAAACCCAAGAAATGTATGGCTGGCAAAGCGACAACTATATTGGTAGTACCTTACAACCCAATCACTGGCACAAAAACTGGAGTTACTTTTTCGCCGAACAACGTATCGGTTACTTGCTGCAACTACTGGCGGAAAAAAGCATTAAGTTAGCAAAAATAGAAGCAGTAATCGACACGGTCAAACAGCTGTTAGCCGGGCACAACCCTTTGTCTTCGATGTTGCATGGGGATCTGTGGCAGGGCAATATCGGCTTTAACAATCTTAATCCGGTGATTTTTGATCCCGCCCTGTATTATGGCGACCGGGAAACAGATTTAGCCATGAGTGAGCTTTTTAATCGTTTCCCCAACGCTTTTTATGATGGATATCAGGCTACGTGGCCACTGGATACCCAATATCAATACAGAAAACCTGTCTATCAACTTTATCACCTGCTTAATCACGCCCTGTTATTTGGCGGCCACTATGTGGGATCAGCGGAGGCTCTGGTAAAAAACATGCAAAATTGACAGCAACAGTTGGTTGAGCCAACGGTTTATGATTTAACAGTTTGTCAGTATGCTTAGGGTTAATTTAAAACGACGAACTTAATTATGACCGAAAAAGTAGTTTTTATCACTGGCAGCGCCAAGCGCATTGGCGCCACTACCGCTCGTTATTTGCACAATTTAGATTTCAACCTGGTTTTGCATTGCAACCACTCCGTAGAGCTAGCCCAAAGCTTGATGGTCGAACTGAATATGAAACGAGAAAATTCGGCGCGGCTGGTGACCGGCGATCTGTGTGATTTTTCGACCTTATCCGCTCTGGCAGATGCGGCAGTCCAGGCATTTGGTCGATTGGATGTACTGATCAATAATGCCTCATCGTTTTATCCCACCCCTATCGGGCAAATTACCCTTGAGCACTGGCAAAACTTGATGGGCAGCAATGTACAAGCGCCGCTGTTTCTTGCCCAGTACTGCGCGCCCCAGTTAGCCGTGAACAAGGGTGTGATTATCAATATGGTCGATATTCATGCCCAGCGCCCGCTCAAAGGACATACGGTTTACAGCATGGCCAAAGCCGCTTTAGTAACCATGACCCAATCCTTGGCCCAGGAACTTGCCCCGGATGTCAGGGTGAATGCGGTGGCACCAGGGGCGATCTTGTGGCCGGAACATCAATTGAGTCAACAGGACAAAGCGCAAGTGCTGGGACAAATACCGACCGGTAGATTAGGCGAACCCCAAGATATCGCTCAGGCCATCGCTTATTTGATTGATGCCCAATATGTCAATGGCCAAGTGATCGCCGTAGATGGTGGACGCAGTGTTGTGTCTAGCAGCAAGGCTTAAAAAATTGACCAGACTCGGTCTGGTTTATCTGCTGGCTGTCTGTGGTCTAGGTTGTGGCGGCCATACCTTACAAGACGATATAACCCTATATCAGAGTCGTTTGGCAAGGGTACTCGACAGCCAAATAGCCGAGGTGGAGCCACTTGAGCCCCTGCGTTATCCGTCATTACGAGATTTACAAAGCCAGCTTCCCCCCACCAGCATCGCGTTAAAGGATTTTCACGCCATCCAAGGCTGCCCGGCGAACTTGCTTATCGCCCAGCGAAACACTCCTTTGGGGCGCACCCAACTTCCTTCCAATCGTTATAGCTATGAAGTGCAGCTAATTACCGCCCTGCAAAACTGCTTAGGGCAAACCGCCTCTGGCAATACCAAGTTACAGGGCTGGTTAGCACAGAAAACCAATAATTTACCGTTGGTATGGGCAGATTTGATCCAAACCAGCAACGAAATCAAAACCGCCTTCAGCAGCAACGGCGTATTTTTAGACCAAACCACAAACGCAGCCCTAAGTGCCACTCAAAATGCCCTCGCTTATCTGCTGTCGTTAGAAAGTGGTGAAAATGCCAAGCTAGCAGGACTGGAACAGCACCTAAAACAATTGGCCCAACACAAGCTGCCAGCCAAAGTATGGCGGAGCCAGCGATTATTAGCCCAAGAACTAAATCGAACTACCCAGTGGCTAGTTAGCCGGGATCTGGCTAAGCAATGCATCAACGGGCAACCTAGCCAGCAACTTAGTTATCTTAAAAACGTTTTTCAGCTATTTTTTATTGAAAAAATTCAGCCCGTTGCCAGTCAACTTAACCATATTCAGTATCAGTTGGGCCCTTTGTATCAACAATTTGAACTCAGTCCCTATCTCAAGCCAAGTTTCAAAACCCTGCTAAAAAAGCATCATTTAGAGTTTATTGCCTATCAAGACGCCATGGCCCAACACATCAACTTCTGGCGAAACCTTCTGGCCCACTGCAACCTCTCCCCCACCGTTAACTCCAGATAGTACTAACAGGCGTATCTGGCGTCAGATGCGTTGCACTTTGGGCTTGCAGTAATTCGGCGCAGGCTAAAGCATCGGTCAAGGCATTATGTTGTCGATAGTAAGGTAAATGATAACGAGTGCGACTGTCAGTCAGGCGAATGGACGCCGGCTGTCGCCCCATCAAACTACGCCACAGAGTTTGGCGCATTGTACGAGTGAACCGGGCTTCAAGGGCCATGGTATCGATAACCGGGAATTCGATCCCCTCCTGGATATGACGTTTAAGCGCAGCATGCAAAAAACGCCGTTCAATAGGACTATGGTGCACAACCACAATCTTGCCCTGCAAACGAGACAGCAACTTTTCGATTAAGGTGGAAAAGTCAGGGGCATCAGCCACAGCTGAATGGGTAATACCATGAACCACAACAGAAGTAGAATGTAAGCGCGTTTCTGGTTTTATGATCCAGTGTCTGGCCGCATTGCACCGTATGCGGCTCATACTCATGGGGACCAAACCAATACTGACAATACTGTCACGATTGGGATCCAACCCCGTAGTTTCAAAATCCAGAGCAACCATAGGCACGTCAGCAATGGGGGTTGAGGGCGAGACAACGCCCTGTTGATAAAACGCTTTTAACGCCGGGTATTTGCTAGCTTTGGCCAGTGTCGCAAAACGACTGGACCAGTCCAGCTGTTTACCCTGTGGCATCGGTTGGGCCTGGCCGGTAAGTTGGTTTTTAGCAAGATAGAACATGCAACCTCCTCAATTTACCCTGCCTGGTTGATACCTGAATTTCATAAAACGCTGGGCACTGCTTAATATTTGAAAAGCCTCTTTAAGATTTTTGCGCTCAAAATCCGATAAATGCTCTGGCTCAATGTTGTTGTCCGGTTCACGTTTTAGTTCAATATCTAAGGCTTGATGACGGATCCTGACCATAGCAATAAATTCCAAGGCGTCGCGTAAATCGAGTCCCCTGCCGGGCGGCAGGATCTGCGCCTCAATAATATCTTCCAGGCGGTCAAATGTATTGCGCGCCGATGATCCCACAGCCAAAGCATGTAAACGCACAAGGTCGGCTATGGGGGCGGTGCCCCGGCGTTTCATATTGATCGAATTAGTCTGGCGACCATCCGTTTCCATCACAAAATCTTTGAAAAAACCCAAGGGGGGGGTTCTAAGCAAGGCGTTACGGGCCATACATGCCAAAAAACGCGAATTTTTATGGGCTTTTTCCCGGATCAACCGATTAAGTTGTTCCGCCCAGTGGATCTGGCCCCACACGCCTTCCAGATCGAAAAAAATAGCGCTGTGTAATAAAGACTCGGCGCTAGGTTTCTCTATCCATTGACTAAAATATTGTTGCCAAACAGCCAATGGTTGGCGCCACCGGGCATTGGTTGCCATTATGTTTCCTGTGCAATAGCTATAGCCACAAAGCGCCAGGCCGTCACTGACAAAGGTGGCCAAGGCACTAAAATATTCGTCATGCAGCTTGGGCACAAAGCTATTATCAAGAATAAGTGCATTATCCTGATCGGTCACTATCAGTTGTTCACCTCGCGCCATTGACCCTAAGGCTAAAAAGCAATAAGGCACCGGGGGCGGCCCCAAATGGACTTCTCCAAGCTCACACAAGCGTTGTTTAAAACTACGTCCTATCACCGCCATCGCACTGCCAATCATTTGTGAGTTAGCATCTTGGTGCACCATGCGCGTGAAACAACCTTGTACTTCCTGCGTAAGCCCGGCCAGCTCATCGACGTTTTGGGCATTAAAAATGCTTTTTACCACAAACAAGCTGTTTTGCGATTCGTAACGTAAGATATCAAGGTGACTTATAAGACCAATGGGCTGGCTTTTTTTCAACACCGGTAGATGCTGCACATTGTGTTTGAGCATCAACATCATCGCTTCAAACACAAACTGATGGCTCTGCACATAGATCAATTCTGTGGTCATGATATCCGCCACTTGAATGTCACTGCTTAAGCCTTGTGCAACCAGGCGCCCACGAATATCCAAGTCAGTAACAATACCGATGATTTGGGTTGCTTGCTCAGTTTGGCCGTTTTCAGAACGAGTGATTAATAATGAGGATACGTTTTCCTCGGTCATGCGAATGGCGGCTTGATGCACTGTGGTAGAGCTGCATACTTTGACGGGCAAAGCCGTGATTAAAGTGTCAACTTTAGCGGTTAGTAACGCATTATCGTCTTCGCGCTTGGCCATGGATTGGCGTAAACGGGTTTGGTCTTCTACTTCTACAAAATCCGCAAAATCTTCATAATTGTCGAATAAATGATTAAATCTTGTCTTATCAATAAGGTATACCAGCGTATCTTCCAGAGCGGTAACCGGAAAACGCACCGGGCGATTGAGCATCAAACTCTGTTCACCAAAAAAATCCCCTGCTCCCAGGCGATTATAGAGTTGACCGTCCCGGCGAAAGACTTCAACCGCGCCACTGCGGATCACATGCCACTGATGATTGTCTTGGCCTAACTGTAAAATAGCCGACCGTGCCCGGTAATAAGCGACTTCAACATTGTTGGCAACCTCACTTAACACCTGGTCAGGTAAATTTGAAAACGGCGGGTGACGCCGAAAAAAATCCAACACTTCGGATTGCTCAGCCTGCATTATCCTGCTCCGTGATTTGTTAGTTAGTCCCGGCCTGAACCAATGGTTGGTTCAGGCCGGGCACATGCCAAAGCCCGTATTATCTAGGCTCTGACATCAAACCTTTGACCGTGGAAAATGCAGCAACCAGCAGCACCAGGGTAAAAGGTAAGCCGGTAGATACCGCCATCGCTTGTAAGGCGACTAACCCACCCCCCAAAATAAGGGATACAGCAACCAGACCTTCAAATACACACCAGAATACTCGTTGGGGTGTCGGTGAGTCGACCTTGCCTCCGGCGGAAATTACGTCTATCACCAATGAGCCGGAATCAGATGAGGTCACAAAAAACACAATCACCAGCACAATGGCAATAAAAGAAGTGATACTGGACAAGGGTAATGCATCTAGCATGCTAAATAGCTGCAACGGCAAATCGGCCTCGACCACTTTTTGATAACCGTCTACCACAACTTGTTTGATGGCCGTACCGCCAAACACTGTCATCCAAAATACACTGGCGATCGACGGTATCAACAATACTGAAATGATAAATTCCCTTACTGTGCGACCACGAGAAACCCGGGCAATGAACATGCCTACAAAAGGACTCCAGGATATCCACCAGGCCCAGTAAAACGCTGTCCAGCCCGAGGAGAAATTACTGTCTTCGCGTCCCACGGGATTGGCCAGTTCCGGCAAATAACGGAAATAGGCCACGATGTTATCAACAAAACCTGTGGCAATAGCCAAGGTTGGTCCGACAAACACCACAAAAATCAATAATAGACCCGCAAGCACCATATTGATTTCAGATAATTTTTTCACCCCGGCATCCAAGCCCTTTACCACTGAAATTAGGGCCAGCGTAGTGATCCCGGTCACTAACAGGATCTGGGTGGTTTCCCCTAAAGGTATACCAAATAGGTAGTGCAGACCGGAAGCCGCTTGAGATGCCCCTAACCCCAAGGACGTGGCCAGACCAAATAAGGTCGCCAGCACCGCCAAAATGTCGATGATATGGCCAGGCCAACCCCATACTCGCTCACCCAAAAGTGGATAAAATACCGAGCGGATAGTCAGGGGTAAACCTTTGTTAAAAGAAAACAGAGCTAAACCCAAGGCCATCACTGCGTAAATAGCCCAGGGATGCAGTGCCCAATGATAAATAGTGGCAGCCATAGCCAAACGTTCTGCTGACTGGGCATCACCTGCTGCGCCGCCCAAGGGGGCCCAATCGGTGCGCACACCGTTTTCTGCTGCTGTTCCGGCAAAGGAAGTAGCAAAATGTGTCAGTGGCTCGGAGACGCCATAGAACATTAAGCCAATGCCCATACCGGCGGCAAATAACATCGAAAACCAGCCTAAATAACTGTAATCCGGCGTCGCTTCTGTGCCCCCCAGTCGTACCCGGCCCAAGGGAGAAACGACGAGAACTAAACAAATCAGCACAAAAATGTTTGCTGCACTAATGAAAAACCAGTCCAAATTGCTCGTCAACCAGCCTCGCACCCCACTAAACATAGGCTCTGCTTGCTCTTGAAAAAACAGGGTCAGAGCGACAAAAGCAATTACCGCAAGTGCAGAGATGGCAAAGACTCTATTGTGTATATCTAAACCAAACGGCCCCAGATTAACCAGAATATTGTCCTGGCCTACTTGATAGTCAGTATCAATCGGGGTGACTTTGCCATCAGGAGCCATTGGATCCTTATTATCTGTCATCAGATTATCCTTATTGTGTATTAATTAAAGTGTGTGACACTAAGTTAGCTTAAAAGTAATAACCGATATTGATATTAAAACGCTGCTCAAAGTCGTCGCTATCACCTGCTGCACTGCCGCCCACAAAAGGCTGGTTTTTGGCATGCACCCAATCAAAATAGGTAAACAGGCCGCCTGCCGCGACCGACACCCCAGTAATATTCATAACAGTATCTGCACTGTTGTCTGACTTGTCGTAAACGATACCGTAGTTATTATAAAATTGCAGGGCTGTCACTGGTCCAAATTGCACCGCCATATCGTAAGCCAGATTTACCGTAGTAGAGGTGGCCTCGGCGGCAATGGAGTCATAAAATGAATAAGCGCCTACGGCAATTCGCTCGACCTGATCTATGTCATAGTTATATTGGCTGTGTTGCAGTTGCAAATGCCAGTTTTGGTATTGGCTATTAGTATGCAATGCCCAGGCTTGGTAATCTCCAGCGCGACTCTCTCCATCATGCAGACCACCGCTTAGGGCTGATACGCCCACTTCTGTGGAGAGCGCTCCCTGGTTAAAATGGTAGGCAAAGCGACCACTAAAGGTATTGTATTCACCCAGGGCTTGACCTGGCTCATCATAAATCCCCTCGCCTAGAGACCGAATGCCAACAATATCATAGGAATAACGATCTGAACGATTGTCTACGTAACCGTCTACGCCTCCTAGTTCATCGTTTTTAAAGAACGCTAAATCCAACTGCCAATTATCAGCAATATTGCGTTTAAACACTATGCCCAAATCAAAGTCATCTTCCAAACCGAGATAATAATTGGTACTAAAAAAGTAATTTTGCGAATTATAAGGGCTGTTACCAAAAGGCACTTTAGTGATCCCTGCCTGCACTTGCCAATTCTGGCTAAATTGGTAGCCCACATAAGCGTATTTCACCGCCGTCATATAGTCGAAGAAACGAATTTCCCCATTTAGGGAAACTTCGCCTATTTCGCCGCTAAAATTCAGGCGAAAGATATCGAAATCAAAATCCCCACTGCGATCCTTATTGCCTTCACTATAAGATGTATGGCTGAAGTTGGTACGAATGGCCCCCCCCACTGTGATGCCGTCGTTAGACTCGGCCTCTACGGCCGTCGCATCAACGACTTGCTGCTCGGTTAGAGTTTTGGGGTTTACGGCCTCTTGTGCACTAGTTTCATTTTTTTGCTCTTCAAGCTCGGTGAGCCTGGCTTGCAGCGCCGAAATTTGGGTTTTAAGGCTAGACAGCTCTGTTGCCGTGACCTCTACAGTTTGTGCATAGCTCGGAATGACAAATGTGCTTGTTAATATAAGCGGTATGAAACGATACTTAGGTATCATGCTTTTTTCCCTGTAGTGAATAATTGAACTGGTTCTGTGTTAGTGTTAGGGGTGCAACTTGTGAAGGCAATTGCTGTCTTAAGCCACACGCCAAAAGTGTTTCCACTGCGTTAAACAAGAAGTGAAGATAAAATACAAAAATGTGTTGTGGGCCGGGTATTGCGTTAACCACTGTTACCCTGGATGTTTGATTGCAAACTGCCTTCGGTGCTAAATAGACGGACAACTCTCCATCGGGCATAATCCCCTGATTGTGCTGTTACAGCTTGTAAAGGATAGGCTAACAACCCTCAAACGGCGCAGCGACCAACGATGTTAGACGTTATAACTTGCCAGGATCACCGATCCACCCCAAAGTCATAAATTGAACACAGCAAAGATTAACATGTATCAGCCAAACCAGGCCCAAAAAAATACTCTGTTGCTATTTTTAGAACTGACTTTTGAATAAAAAATACTGCCGTGCAGTAGTGAAATGGTGCGTCCGAGTGAACTCGAATCACCGACCCCTACCATGTCAAGGTAGTGCTCTAACCAACTGAGCTACGGACGCACTGGGTACTGGCTATGCGTTTCAAGTGTTTACCTGAAAGCGGCGCGTATAATAACGATGCATGCATGGGACTGCAAGCGCTTTTTCAGTGCTCAAATCTAACTGCTGTAAATATAAACAAAATAATGACGTAGAAAGGTATTTCGGGGTTGGTAATTTGCTTAAGCGCTTGTCACTCAATGTGTCACACAGCTAAATTTGTACCAAAAACTTTCACAAGCGGGTTCCGACATAGCTTTTAGAGAGATAATCTATCAAAGTAGGCGCGATTTCGTTAATGTCTTTTATGTCCATAGCCGCCCCTTTTTCTATGGCGACCTTGGGCATACCAAACACCACACAACTTGCTTCGTCCTGCACCAAAGTGTAACCACCCTCTTGCTTGATATTTAATAATCCCTGAGCGCCATCCTTGCCCATGCCGGTTAACAATACCGCGGCAATATTACTGGCAAAGGGAACCAGAGACGCAAACATCACATCCACTGACGGCCTATGGCCACTGACAATACCCTCTGGTTCGAGAAAAGTACGATAATCTGCACCGCTTTTAACAATTTTGAGATGCATTGCCCCAGGGGCTAAATAGGCATTACCCGGTAATATCCTTTCATCGTGTTGCGCCTCTTTAACTGCGACCTTGCAACACGCGTTGAGGCGTTTGGCGAACGAAGTGGTAAAACCAGGTGGCATATGTTGGGTTATCACTATCGCCGGACTATTAGCTGGCAACGCGCGTAGCACGGTTTTAATTGCGTCAGTCCCTCCCACTGAGGCCCCAATAGCGATTATTTTTTCTGTGCCGCGATGCTGATAAGTGGTAGATAATACGGGAGCTTGACGGTGCACACGTCTTACATTTGCTTTAGAAACCAGGCGAATTTTATCGGTGATCAGTTGTTGATAGGCGCTAATACCCTCAGCGATGCCAAGCTTAGGTTTAGCTATAAAATCGACCGCCCCTAATTCCAGTGCTCTTAAGGTCGCGTCTGCGCCTTGCTCTGTCAGAGTGGATATCATCAGTACCGGGGTGGGCCTAGCCTTCATTAGTTTTTCTAAAAAGGTCAAGCCATCAACTTTAGGCATTTCTATATCCAGGGTAATCACATCTGGATTAAAGCGATTAACCATTTCCCGGGCAACGTAAGCATCGGGTGCTGCACCAACTAAATGCATATCCGGTTGTTGCTTAATTATGGCGCTTAATAAACTGCGAATAAGTGCGGAATCATCCACTATCAACACGCTAATAGACATCTCGTATCCTTATTAAAATAACTCAACTTCACCACAAATTTCTGCACTTTGTCGTAGCTTTATTCGGTATTCACTTTCACGATCAAAAATTGTAGTGTTATGTAACGTTTTGAGCTTTCTAACCTTTACTTCACCAGTGTCGGGGAAAAAATAAACCTTACGCGGGTATATATCTAACAAATCGCTGGCCACTACCGGGATCTGCTCGGTTTTAAGGTAGTCAACCACAAACTCGGCGTTTTTCTGACCTACAGGGTTAGTGACCAAACCTCGAAGAACGTTTCCCCCGCCAAATATTTTTGCTTCCAGACGATTTCTGTTTCCTCCCAACTTTAAAACCTGCGTAATCAGTATCTCCATGGCATAAACGCCGTAACGGGCGGATGCTGAATCCGCACTACCTTGTGAAGTATAATCATTGGGCAGCAGAAAATGGTTCATACCACCAATCTTCAGTTTAGGATCGCGTAAACAGACTGCAACACAGGAGCCTAAAACCGTCAGAATCAGGGTGTTTTCTGTGGTCGCATAATATTCACCGGGTAGAATTTTAACGGCATCACAAGCAAAGTGCCTATCGTAATAACGATTAGGTGCCATACCATCGGTGGCAGCATCTGAATGATAGGTATTCACTGTTGCCGCTTAACCGGCCGATAAACCGTCTTGCCCATTAGCTTGACCAGATGTCCTGCAGACGCGAAATTCTCCGAATGTCCGGCAATATATATTCCACGGTCAGGCAGTAATGAAACCATTTTTGTAAGTATTTTTAACTGTGTGGCTTTATCAAAGTAAATCATGACATTACGACAAAATATGATGTCAACCGTATCAGGCACTTGCCAAGTAGCATCAGTCAAATTTATCTGTCTGAACTGCACCATATCCGTTAATTGAGGCACTACCCTTACTTTGCCCTTATTGTCGCCCTTACCTTTATGCAAAAAACGTTTGCGCTGATCCATGCTCAAATTTTCGATTTTGTCTATGGGATAGATCCCAGTCTTGGCAGTATTTAGCACTTTACTATCGATATCAGAGGCAATGATCTCTACCGGTACGTCAAAACCTCCATAGGTCTCTGCCACTGTCATAGCAATCGAATAAGGTTCTTCACCTGTACTGCTTGCTGCGCACCAAATCCTTTTGGGGCCCGGGTTATCCAACAAATACTGTTGTAAAACAGGAAAGTGGTGCTGTTCCCTAAAAAATGACGTCAAATTTGTCGTCAACGCACTAATAAAATTCTGTTCTTCCTCTTTGTGTTCCGTCAAATAACCTAAATATTTTGCAAAAGTCGGGATATTCAGTTCCCGCAGCCGGCGCGCCAAGCGACTGTAGACCATGGAGTCTTTACTGTCGGCTAGGCGTATACCGGCTTTATTATGCAATAACTGCCTGACTTGATTAAAATCATGTTTGCTATAGGAAAATTCCTTTTGTTCAGCTGCCATTACTATCTCGCCTCCTCAATCAGAAACTCTCCCATTCGTCTGCTTCCTGGTTGCTAGGTTTAACTAACTTAACCTGGGTTTGGCGAGGACGGCTCGCTAGCGGGGCAACCTGATTTTTTGTTTTGTTGTCCAAACGGGCCACATTATTGGTTTCTTCCAAGGTGAAGGTGGCGACTCTTTCGCTTAACTCTTCAGCTTGCGATTGTAAACTCTCCGCGGCGGCCGATGCTTCTTCAACCAGAGCCGCATTTTGCTGAGTGACCTCATCCATCTGATTAATGGCCTTGCCAACTTCATCGATCCCCGATGCCTGTTCTGCTGATGCCGCGGCAATCTCTGCCATTAAGTCATTTACCCGCTTAATTGAGGTCACCACATTTCCCATAGTTTCACCCGAGCGATTCACTAAGGTGTTACCGTTCTCAATTTTGGATACTGAATCGGAAATTAATTCCTTTATATCTTTTGCGGCAGTGGCTGAACGCTGAGCAAGGGTTCTCACTTCTGATGCCACCACGGCAAACCCCCGTCCTTGCTCGCCTGCTCTGGCGGCCTCAACTGCGGCATTTAACGCCAGGATATTTGTTTGAAAGGCAATGCCGTCAATCACTCCAATAATGTCAGATATCTTTCTGGCTGATTCATTGATCGAGGACATAGTTGACACAACTTGTTGGATAAGCTCGCCCCCCTCACTAGCAACTGTGGAGGCTTGCGAAGCAAGTCCATTGGCTTGATTTGCATTTTCTGCATTGAGCCTTACTGTACCGGTCAACTCTTCCATGGTTGAGGCAGTTTCTTCTAAATTTGAAGCCTGTTGTTCGGTTCGGTTAGATAGATCCGAGTTACCTTGAGCAATCTCTCCCGATGCATTTTTGATGGTTTCGACCGATGTATTTATTTGCGCTATAGTGTTTGCTAAATCACTGATGAAGCTAGTGATCGCATCGCCTAACTCAATAAATTCACCGTCAAATTCCTTCTCGATTTTGGTAGTCAAATTCCCTGAAGACAATTGCATTAGTACCCGTTTTATTTCGTTTATGGCCTCTTTGCGTGCGGTGATGTCAGTGGCATATTTCACCACTTTAAACGGCTTACCATTGAGATCAAAGATCGGGTTGTAGGATGCCTGGATCCATACTTCATTCCCCACTTTACCGATGCGTTTAAATTCATCAGAGGTAAAGACACCGGCATTGAGTTGCTCCCAGAATACCCGGTACTCATGGCTGTTTTTAGATTCTGAATCTACAAATATACTGTGATGTTTACCTTTCACTTCAGCCAGCGTATACCCCATAGCATTTAGGAAATTATCATTAGCAACTTGAATAATGCCATCCATATCGAATTCAATGACCGCCTGAGACTTACCTATGGCGTCAATCTGCCCTGAATAATCGGCATTGCGTAATTTCTGCTCGGTCACGTCTGACGCATATTTAACCACTTTAAACGGCTTGCCATTGAGATCCAATATCGGGTTATAGGATGCCTGGATCCAGACTTCTTTGCCGTCTTTACCGATGCGCTTAAATTCATTAGAGGTAAAGGCACCTGTATTAAGTTGCTCCCAAAATGCCCGATACTCGTGACTATTTTTGTAGTCAGGCTCCACAAAAATACTGTGATGTTTGCCCTTGACCTCATCCAGGGTATAGCCCATGGCATTGAGGAAATTATCATTAGCAACTTGAATAATGCCATCCATATCAAATTCAATGACCGCTTGAGACTTACCTATGGCGTCAATCTGCCCTGAATAATCAGCATTGCGCAATTTCTGCTCAGTCACATCTGAGGCATATTTAACCACTTTAAACGGCTTACCATTGAGATCTAAAATCGGGTTATAGGACGCCTGGATCCACACTTCGTTTCCACTTTTTCCTATACGTTTAAATTCATTAGCGGTAAAGACACCTGCATTAAGTTGCTCCCAGAATGCTCGGTATTCGTGACTATTTTTGTAGTCAGGCTCCACAAAAATACTGTGGTGTTTGCCCTTGACCTCGTCCAGGGTATAACCCATGGCATTAAGGAAATTATCGTTGGCAAGCAGAATAATGCCCGCCATGTCGAATTCAATGACCGCCTGAGATTTTCCGATAGCGTTAATTTGTCCTGAATAATCCGCATTTAATAATTTCTGTTCGGTGACGTCTGTAGCGTATTTGACCACTTTAAACGGCTTGCCATTGAGATCCAATATCGGGTTATAGGACGCCTGGATCCAGACCTCGTTACCGTCTTTAGCGATGCGTTTGAATTCATTAGAGGTAAAGACACCTGCATTGAGTTGTTCCCAGAATGCTCGGTATTCGTGACTATTTTTGTAGTCAGGCTCCACAAAAATACTGTGGTGTTTGCCCTTGACCTCGTCCAGGGTGTAGCCCATGGCACTCAGGAAATTATCATTGGCAAACAGGATAATGCCCGCCATGTCGAATTCGATTACCGCCTGAGATTTGCCGATAGCGTTGATTTGTCCTGAATAATCCGCGTTTAGTAATTTCTGCTCAGTGACATCAGTGGCGTATTTAATCACACCTGTGGGTTTACCAGCGACATCTAATAATGGATTATATGAAGCTTGGATCCAGATTTCTTTACCACCCTTACCTATTCGTTTGAATACATCCGAAGTATAACGACCAGTATTTAATTTCTGCCAAAAATCGCGATATTCATCACTGGCTTTGTAGGCAGGCTCAACAAACATACTATGATGTTTGCCGATAACGTCTTGAGCTTGATAGCCCATTACCGACAGAAAGTTGTCATTTGCGGACTGTATAATGCCCTGTAGATCGAACTCAATAATCGCCTGAGAGCGATCCAGCGCTTCAAGCATACTCGCGTTGTGCTGGCGTTGCGCTGCATCACGCTTAGACGACTCACTATTTAGCCAATTAAAAAAATTCATATATTACTCCACCGCCGTTGCATTATTTTTGTCAAACAGACCCAATTCATCACTGGATATTAAACTGTCTATATTCACCAAAATGACCATATTTTCATCCACTGCCGCCAATCCATGTAGATACTTACTATCAAAAGCTACGCCAAATTCTGGCGGAGGGCGTACTTCGTCATCTTCAAGCTTGATTACGTCCGATACACCGTCCACCACTATGCCGACTATGCGCTCAAAAACGTTAAGCATTATGACGATGGTAAATTCGTTATAGGTTGCTTCACCCACAGCAAACTTTATTCGCAAGTCGACAATGGGCACTATGTCCCCACGTAGATTGATCACGCCTTTGATAAATGTCGGGGCGTTGGCGATCTTGGTTACTGTTTCGTATCCGCGAATTTCTTTGACTGCCATAATATCCAGGGCATAGTGTTCATCTCCTAAGACAAAGCTTAAAAACTCCTTTGACTCAGTGTGCAGATGATCTTGATGTACTTTACTGTTCATAGTGTGCTCTCTGCTCATGTATCAACTGTCATGACATTATTAGCCAGTGACTCAACATCTAGTATCAAGGCAACACAACCATCACCCATGATAGTTGCTCCCGCGATACCTTCGACTCGGCGGTAATTTTGCTCCAGGCTTTTAATTACCACTTGCTGCTGGCCTAATAGGCTGTCCACCACTAAGCCGAACCGCTTCTTACTGCTTTCAATCAACATGACTATCGCTTCGCTTGGTTCAGTGATGGCATTGTCAATCTCCATTTTTTTGTGTAGATGGACTAACGGCCAATATTGGTCGCGGATCCATAACAGTTTTTCTTTGGAGATCAACTTCATTTGTTTCTTCTCTGGCTGCACAGATTCGATAATGTTAACCAGGGGCACGACAAATATTTGCTCACCAACTGATACACAAATGCCATCCACTATGGCCAAGGTCAGTGGCAAATGAATATAAAAAGCTGACCCTTCACCGGCGCTGGATTCGATCTCGATCCTTCCGCCTATAGCCTCCAGGTTACGTCGCACCACATCCATGCCCACACCTCGGCCAGACACATCAGTGACTTCATCTGCGGTAGAAAAACCTGCTTCAAAAATAAGTTTCCATACGTCTTTATCCGGCATTGAGTGATCAACAACCAAGCCATTTTCGTCAGCCTTAGCTAATATACGATCACGGTTTAGGCCCGCCCCATCATCGATAATACTGATAAGAATACTGCCACCTTTTTGTTCAGCCCTGAGGATAACCGTGCCGGTTTCTGCTTTGCCGAGGGCGGCGCGGACGCCGGTTTTCTCAATACCATGATCAATGCTGTTACGCACCAAATGAGTCAACGGGTCGACTAATTTTTCGATCATGCTTTTGTCTATTTCGGTATTGCCACCTTCAATTTTGAGATCGACCTTTTTGCCCAGCTTAGACGATAAGTCTCGCACGACACGAGGGAAACGATTAAAGGTAAAGTGCATGGGTAACATACGCATTGACATCACGGATTCCTGGATTTCGCGAGTATTGCGTGTCAGTTCAGCAATGGCATTATGTAATTTATCGGTATTAATACTGTCCATTTCTGAGCTGATCAACGTTAGCATTGACTGAGTGATAACTAACTCACCAACCAGATTAACTAACGAATCTATTTTGGTGGTATCCACTCTAATGGATGATGATTCAATGATAGACTTATTCGGGTTGGCAACTGGTTTTGCAGCAGACTTGGGCTGATTTGCACTTTCTTTGGCTATTTGAGGTTCAAAAAATCCATAACCCTCTTCTACCTCAGGTTTATCTTCTTGGTCAAAAAAACCAAACCCGGCATCATCTTTATCATTAGGTAACGGTGTAAAAAAACCAAAGGACGGATCGTCGTTTTGCTCTTCCGACTCGGCTTCAGGCAAGGGTTCGAAAAATCCAAAACCATCTAAATCGTCAGAACTGGAGGCCAGTTCATCCTCCTCGACCTCCTTTAACAGAGTATTTAACTGCGCTATACCATCATCAATACTGTCTTGTTCAACTGGCAGCTGGTTACGATAGTTCTCCAATGTCAACTTCAACAGATCGACGGTTTCTAGCAGTAAATCAACTATTGGTGTAGTCAGCTCTATGCTATTTTTTCGCGCTTTATCTAACAGGTTTTCCATAATATGGGTAAGGCCGGTCAGCGCGTCGAAACCGAAAATACCACTGCCACCTTTAATAGAATGGGCCGCTCTGAAGATACTATTTAGCTGCTCCGGATCCGGTTGAGCTAAATCTAAAGCCATTAGCTGCTGTTCCATCTCAGCCAAATGCTCTTGGCTTTCGTCGAAAAACACTCCGTGGAACTGTTCCATATCTATGGACATATTAATCCTTACCCCATTAACCTAAGACTTTTGCGGCAACGTCAAGCAGCTTCTTTGGATCAAACGGTTTTACCATCCACCCAGTCGCGCCTGCGGCCCGGCCCTGTGCTTTCATATCGTCCCCCGACTCAGTCGTTAAAACGATAAGGGGGGTTGTGCGGTAATTGGCCATAGTGCGCAGGGATTTAATTAAGGTTAAACCGTCCATACGGGGCATATTTTGATCGGTTAAAACAAAGTCGAATTGCTTAGCTTTACACAAATCTAGTCCGGCTTGACCGTCGCTGGCCGTTGTAACCGCATATGAAGCTGACTTCAAAGTCATTTCTACCATTTGCCTAATGGATGCTGAGTCGTCGACGACTAATATATGTTTGCTCATAATGTGTTAGTTCTCATTTAATGACTACCCTAGTTCGATTACCCAGAGCGAAGACCAGTACTTGCTCTCAGAGTTGTTTACCCGATGGGATCCTCTGTTACACTCGCTCCATCCTTTATTTTCTTGTCAAAAAAATGGTCATAACCTTGACCACTATCAGTAATCTAAATATCCAGCTGACCGCGCTCAGATCCGAAGTGCAAGGAGAGACTGGTGCAATTTTCTAGTAGATTAAGACCCATGTGGTTTATTCGAACTCAAACAGCTTTTCAAAATTGGCGATTAACAAAATGTCCTTGGCATTACCTTCGGCCCCTGTGACAGATACTTTAATATTGTTTGTTTTAGCTTTTTTGTTTAGTAATACCATCATGCCCAAAGCCGAACTATCCAGATATTCAGTAGCAGAAAAATCCATTACTATTTTGCTGCAATTTTGGTCTTCCAACATTTGACTATATTGTTCAGTAAAGGACTTATGTTGTCCAAAATCGAATCTTTGAGGGATATTTAACACCCGTTTTTCACTCATTCACTTTCCCTAAAATAGTTAGAATAGCTCTAGCTCGCCCGCATCCATATTGTCTGATGAAACGGGATTATGTTTGTTTTGACGTTTTTCTTTAAAATTAACCAGGCAACGGTTAAACGTATCAAAATCGATATGACCGCCAGTTGCACAAAGTATGTCTAGCAGTTCGTTGACATAACCTAATGTCTCTTTGGTATAAGACAGGTTCTGAATATTGATATCATCAAACTGTAGCGCTCTAATGGCTTGTCCCAGGGCCGAATCCAAATTGCGAGAAATGTCATCCAGCTGATTAATCACCTTGGCATCACACTCTGCTTTATTAATAATTTCGGCCAACGCCTGCTTAATATCTCTTTTGGCATCAATTACATAAGTAACGTCGTAAGATGCAAGGGTGCCCACTTCATCAGTCAGTGCGCCTATTTCATCATTGATAAATCTTAAACGCTTTTGAATACTGTCACTGAATTCTGACGAACGGCTGGACAGCGAACGAACTTCATCGGCCACAACCGCGAACCCCCTGCCGTGCTCTCCAGCCCTCGCAGCTTCAATAGCAGCGTTTAGCGCCAGCAAATTGGTTTGGGAGGCAATGCCGTCTATGTCTTTTAATGCTTGCATCACCAGAGGCAAAGCTTCGTGAATTTTATTTACTCGATCGAGCAATTCCATCGACGCCGCAGACATATCGACAGTGGATTGAATAAAGCGGTCCAAGGTAACTTCAGTACCATTGGCAAACACGCGCATATTATCACTGTATAGGGCTTCACTATCCCCCTGCACAGTAATCAAACTGACAATACTCTTGCCTTGCAAGTTGATCATGGATTGCAGTTCAGAAAATGCGCTATTGAGCAAGCTAACTGCGTCGGACTGGGTAGCGCTAATACCATCTATATTATTTTCGCACTCCGCAATCACTGGTACGATTTCTGGTAACAAATTAGCGGTGTGGTCTTGATACTGAGAACTTGAATTTTCCTTTAACGTTGCTGAAACCGGTTGGACTGTGACTTTTTTCAGATTGTTATTAATCAACCAGGTTGCAAAAACCAGTATTGGTAACACTCCAACGTATATTTGTTCAAAATAATTCAACAAAAAAGACAAGGCGGTTACGACAATTAATATTTGCCAGTGCTTGTGCAAAATATTTACCTAAGAGTAAATTATTGGTCCACGAAACTAACGGCATTTTTAATAAACCACAAGCAATAAATTACTAACCCAAATAACAATAAAAATTTGTAACTTAGCAATTAAATAACCAACGGTATTTATTTTTTTCAAATCAAATCAGTGGCTTATACAAATTAGACTCATAAATCCAATGCAAAAAAAACAGAAACACTCTGTGCTCCAATATAATTTCTCATACTAATGTCTAATAATAAATACGGGGGTTTGTTGGAATTTTACGCTATTGATATTAATTTTTTGTAAACTGCTTTTTTTCAACCAAGGAAGATTTATAAACTTAAATGATAAATATGCAGATCACATTGTCTTAGTGACCAACCAAAATATAAGGTTTTAGCCAAGCGTATTTCAGGATCTTTAAAGGTGCCTGCGTCGGACCAAAATGCCTCCGGCTCTTTAGTTTGGATAAATATTTATTCGGTGATTTTTATAGCGACAAAAGCCAAAAACTCAATCTTCGCCCTTCTTACGCAGGTAACGTCACTAACGATTATATTAGTGCCGTTAAATTGTTCAAAATGAACATATTAATCATTAACCACTTAACCTAAGACTTTTGCGGCAACCTCAAGCAGCTTTTTTGGATCAAACGGCTTAACCATCCACCCCGTAGCACCTGCCGCCCGGCCTTGGGCTTTCATGGCATCCCCTGATTCAGTGGTTAACACGATAAGAGGGGTGGTGCGGTAATTGGCCATGGCGCGCAATGACTTGATCAGGGTCAATCCATCCATTCTCGGCATATTTTGATCGGTTAATACAAAATCGAATTGTTTAACTTTACACAAATCTAAACCGGCTTGGCCGTCATTGGCGGTGGTGACATTATAGGATGCTGATTTTAAAGTCATTTCGACCATTTGCCTGATGGAGGCTGAATCGTCAACGATTAATATATGTTTACTCATAGTCAGTTTATTCTCATTTAATGATTACTGAAGTTCTGTTTCCCGAAGCATATACACTCATCTGCGTACAAAGTTGTTTAACGAGTTTAAGCCCTCTGCCAGACAGTGCCCCTTCTCCCATATTTTTTAGCAAATCATGTTGATAGCCTTGACCACTATCACTAATAGTAAAATTAAGCTGCTCTTGCTCTGGTTCAAAGTTTAGGGAAAGTTTGATACGATCTTCCTGATCTAAACTTAGCAAACGTGTAACGCGCTCCTCCAAATAGAGCGAAAATCCTTCTATATCTTGTTTAAGGCTCGAATCTAACTGCAATACCCCATGATCCAGAGCATTGTTAACTAATTCAGAAACAACGGTAAAAGCTTTTTGCCGTAACTTGGCGCTTAAATTCATTCTGCGCAGCACATCGTCAACTGTTGTAACCAGATTAGTGGTGGCCAATAAATTTCCGGCAACATCCAAGTTAAAATCAAGATGACCGTTTTGTTTTCTATAGTGTTCAGACATGTCGGTATGATGTGATATATGCAACGCTTGCAGATCCACATAACAAACAGAGGCATCGTCCTCTATAAGCGTATCTGCGCAATGTTTTTCAAATGAAGCCAAAACCTCATCAAAAATCATCAGCGCTTTTGAACACCGGGCAAACACAGCGTGTAATCCTTTTTTACCAAACGCCTGATCCTGTGACGAACGCTGCTCAGTCAATCCGTCGCTGTAAAAAAACAGGTGCTGCCCAGCGGCTAATGGGAAGGAATCAATTTGCGGTGAAAAATCATTTTTATCGACTATGCCCAAGGGCAGTGAACGGGAACAAATGCTATGCAAAATTTCGCCATCATCACCCATCAATAATACATCGGGCATACCTGCATTGATGATATTAATCTCTTTGCGTTGATGATCGATTTCGATGCCGATGAGCGCTACAAATCTGTCCTCAGGTATTTTAGCAAATAATTTCGAATTAATTTCGTGCATAATCTGCTGTAATGGAATGCCTTTTTGCAGCATGGCACGGGTGGTGGTTACAACAGGCAAGATACTAATGGCGGAAGCCAAACCATGCCCTGTGCCATCCATTAACATCATTAAGCTATTTCCGTTAGGATATTGCTCCGAGATAAAAAAATCGCCGTTAAATGATTTTGACGACTGCATGTGTGTGCGAATAGCAGCGTTTTTCTCAGACGATGCCTGAGAGAGATGACGATATACATGCCTGGCTAAATCTTCTTCTTGCTGCTGCTCATCGAGCAGCAATTCTAATCGTTTATTCTGTAACCGAAGTTCCTGTTCGTTCTGATACGCGGTGTAACTACGGTGTAAAACCAACCAAAGTAATTCCATCTTCACCGGCTTAAGCAAATAAGCACTGATACCCAACGAAAAGTATTGCTGCATAGATATCTGATTTTCATCCGCAGTGATCATCAACACTGGCGACGAGATATGTTTTTCACGTACAAAACGCAGAAATTCAATACCAGTCCCATCAGGCAATAAACTATCGAGCAAAATCACATTGAATAAACGCTTACTTGCAATATCTTTAGCCGCTTGCAAATTCAAAGCAATATGTACCAAGAGTCCTTTGTTACTAAGATAAGCACCTACAGCTTGGCAAAAACTAACATCATCATCTACTAACAGCACGTCAGCGTTTTCTAATGGTTTTTTGTGCATTGTCGTTATTCGAAATCAAAAAGCTTTTCAAAGTTAGCGATGAGTAAAATGTCTTTAGCATTCCCCTGCGCTCCTTTAATTGACACTTTTTTATTGTTTGTTTTAGCCTTTTTATTTAACAATACCATCATGCCTAATGCCGAGCTATCGAGGTATTCAGTGTTAGAAAAGTCCATCACTATTTTGCTGCACTTGGTGTCTTCAACCATTAGGTTATATTGCTCTGTAAAGCTTTTGTGCTGTCCAAAATCAAATCTCGGAGGTATATTTAAAACTCGTATATCGCTCATTCATGTCCCATTATGATTAGAAAAGCTCTAACTCGCCCGCATCCATACTATCTGATGAAACGGGATTATATTTGTTGTGACGATTGGCCCGAAATGCATCCCGGCAGCGGTTAAACTCATCTAGCTTGGCCTCATCGTCCAGGTTGGCAATGATGTTTAACAGTTCGTTGATGTACCCTAAAGTCTCTTTGGTAAAAGCCAAATTCTGGTTATTAATATCGTCAAATTGCAATGCTCTGATGGCCTGCCCCAAGGCGGTTTCAAGATTATGAGAAATCTCATCCAGATTGTTAGTGACCTTGGCATCTGATTCAGCTTTATGAATGATCCCCGCCAGCGCACTCTTAATATCTCTTTTGGCGTCAATTACATAGGTAACATCGTAGGATGCAAGGCTGCCCACTTCATCCGTCAGTGCACCGATTTCGTTATTGATAAATCTTAGGCGTTTTTGAATACTGTCACTGAATTCTGACGAACGACTGGATAGCGAACGAACCTCATCGGCTACTACCGCGAATCCTCTACCGTGCTCTCCTGCTCGCGCGGCTTCAATCGCTGCATTTAGAGCCAATAGATTAGTTTGGGAGGCAATGCCGTCTATATCTTTTAATGCTTGCATAACGACTGGCAAGGCTTCATGGATCTTATTTACCCGATCGAGTAGTTCCATGGATGCCGCAGACATATCTACAGTGGTTTGAATAAAGCGGTCTAGCGTAATTTCAGTGTTATTAGCAAAATCACGCATTCTATCGCTATAAAGCTCGTCACTATCGTCATCAACCCGAATCAGACTTAAGATACTGCTACTTTGCAAATCGATCATGCTTTGAAGTTCTGCAAAAGCACTATTGAGCAAACTCACGGCATCGGCCTGGGTAGTGCGAATATCGCCTATATTAGTTTCGCATTCGACAATTGCCGGTATGACGTCCGGCAATAACTGGGAGCTGTGCACTCGCGCTAAAGAAGGGGGACTTTCCTCTAGTTTTGATGAAACAGGTCCGTTTGTACCATATGCTGCCTTACGTCTTGTCAACCAAACTGCAAAAAACAGCATTGCCAGTAAAGCAAGGTAGCTTTGACCATAATAATTCAACAAAACAGAAAGGGCAGTTACGACTGTTAATGCCTGCCATTGTCTGTTCAAAATTGTTCCCTAAAAGATATCGGCGAAAACAAAACTAACCGGAATTTTTAATTCCAGCAAGCAAAAACCGTTAAATAAACTAACCATCGACGGTAATTTAAGTTCACTACAAGACATAATTCAATCGCCGGACTTCACCTTTATCTAATAAAATTAATAAGTTATTAAAATGAAATGTAAATTACCACTGAACTAAACGCAGCGTAAATTATTCTCTTTTCTATGTTGCATTTCGTTGTGAAAAGACTCTTTTTATAGGCAATTAATCTTATTTTAGCGAAATAATGTACTGATTTGACTTTATTATTATCGTGCAGCGCTATCCTGCCGCTAAGCCAATATGCTGTTTTTGTGGCGAATACTAAGGCCATTTTTTCTTGACATGTTGTAGACTGCGATGAGGTAAATTCGGAAATTTTATGATCTTAGAATGTTAGATATATATGCAGGCAAAACTGCCATGACGACAATCCAAAAGGAAGGTTTTAGCCCATCGCTATTCAGCGCATTTTTAGGTGCCAGTGGTGGGCCAAAATGGTTCACACTTTTTGGTTTGGATAAATATTTGTTCAGCGAATTTTTTAGCGGCAGGCGCCAAGAGCTAAATTTAATCGGTTCTTCTGCAGGCGCATTTCGCGCAGCTTGTTTTGCCCAAAATGATCCGGTGGCAGCTATAAGCCGCTTAGCTAAGTATTACTCAGAATCCACCTACGCCGACAATGTCACTTCCTATGACATTAGTCTCAGTGCTAGCCAATTGCTAGATCGCGTGTTTGGTGATAAGGGCGCACAAGAAGTCATCGACAACCCTATCTTTAAAGCACATTTTTTGGTGGCTAAAACAAACGGCTTTGTGGCGTCGGAGCGTAAAACCTTACAAATAGCTGGCTTAGTTAAAAGTTACGCACTAAACCGGGTAAACCGTAAACTACTTACCAGGCAATACGAACGTATTGTCTTTCATCATCCCCGTAGTGCAATACTGATTAATGATGACAGTGGGTTTACAACACACAACGTGGCATTAAGCCAAGACAATATTAAAGCCTCACTGTTAGCCTCAGGCTCTATTCCTATGGTCATGTTAGGGATCAAGGATATTCCTGGCGCGCCAAAGGGCATGTATCGGGATGGGGGGCTCATCGATTACCACTTTGATATTTCCTTGCAAAACAGTCCGGGCTTAACCCTTTACCCACATTTTAATGCTCAGCCCAAGGCCGGATGGTTTGACAAAGATCTGGCTCGGGTTATCGCCCCAAAAAACTATGCCAAAACCGTGATGTTGGTGCCCTCTGCCAAATTCATCGCCACTTTACCTTATGGCAAAATACCGGATCGCGACGATTTCACCAAAATGCCAGCCGATGTACGTATTCAGTATTGGCAGACGGTGCTTAAGCAAACAGAACAACTCGCGGCATATTTGCATCAATTTTTACTAAAACCGGATATAACCCAGATCAAAGCGTTATGATCGCCGCTGGAGATCCGATCCCTAAGTTGGTTTTGTTAACCTGTTTAACACCCAACTACAGGATTTAAGCAATCCCAAAATTGCTCACTGGAGCTTATGGCTATTTATTTGAGCGCTGTAAATGCTGGTCTTGTGCGTTTTCCGACCAGCACTAAAATAGCTAAGCATATCAAACAATTAAGCACGATATAAAAAGAACTCAACAAGGTTATCCACAGAATCAGTGGATAACCTGAGTCATATTTGGCATAAATGTGAATAACAATCAGTTTAGAGCTAAATAAGCAACAGGTTTCGGGAGATTTACCATAACACGCTGGATCGGCAACCTGGTACTTGACTTAACGATGTGCTCACGCACAATAAAATCTTATCAAGCAAAGGAATCGACATGCCAAAACAAACGTTAGCCCTGCATCCCGAAATGTTCACTATCCACAGTTTGCCTGATATCGCCCCCATACCACCAGTGGTATTCACTGCACCGATTTATTTTATCGGCAAAACCCATGACGAGCTGTCTATCGTCATCCCGGCTAGTATCAGGATCATCAGCGATGATTCTGATACTGACTGGCGGGCGTTAGAAGTCTTAGGTCCGTTAAACCTGTCTATGGTGGGGATCATGGCGCAAATAGGTTCGGTATTGGCTAAAGCTAAGGTCAGTATTTTTGTACTCTCAACTTTTGAAACAGATTTTTTCTTGATTAAACAAACTCATTTGGATACGGCCACTAAGGCCCTACGTAATGACGGTTACAAAGTTAATAGTTAATGGGACTATATGATAAGTTGATCGACCCGCGAGCACCAGGTGACTTTCGTAAAAAACTGCCCCTGATTAGCCCCCTGACCGGCAGGGTTCAAACCCTGGCTCTCGTACCCTGCTCATTATTTAGTCAACGAGTTTTTGGTGAAGGCGTGGCAATTGAGCCCACTGGGTATCAATTACTCGCTCCCTGTGCAGGCCAAGTCATGGTCTTGAATGAATTGGGCCATCAAATGCGCTTGCAAGCCAAAAATGGTTTACAGCTATTGATCCAATTAGGTATCGGCTCAGAACACATGTTTGGGGAAGGTTTCAAACGACTGATCAAACCCGGACAACACTTCAATCAGGGACAAGTTTTGTTGGAGTTTGACTTGATCAAGATGAAAAAACAGCTGGTCAGTACCTTATGCCCTATCACTATTGTCAACAGTGACAAATTGCTGGGTATCGAAGCCCATTGCCATCATGTCATGGCAGGTGAAGATCCTGCCATGACGATCTATATTTAGCTTGGCAGAGCTCCGGCCACGACATGATTTTTAGCTGACCAATAGCCAAAAAGATCTCTACCAAGCCAAAACCCCATAATCAGATCATAGGCTAAAGTGTTTGTTAACCGGCAAATCCCGTATACGTTTACCACTAGCATGAAAAATCGCATTGGTCACCGAGGCCGCTACCGGTGGCACCCCCGGCTCGCCCACTCCCCCAGGAGGGGCGGTAGATGCAACGATATGGGTATAGATCTTTGGACTCTGATGCATGCGTAACACCGGATAATCATGGTAGTTTGACTGCACCACCGCGCCGTCTTTAACGCTCACCTCCCCCATCAAAGCGATAGACAAACCAAAGATCATGGCGCCTTCCTGCTGGGATTTCACTCGGTCGGGATTGACTATAGTGCCGGCGTCTATAACTGAATGCATTTCCAGCACCCTAACCTTGCCATCTTGTACTTTAACCTTGGTGGCCACCGCGACGTAAGACACAAAACTGCGATGCACGCTTATTCCCCATCCTTCATTTACCTGGGGTTTAACATTAACCGGTGTTTTGGCCATTAGTTCCGTGAGTACATACTTGAGCCGCTGGGTATCAAGGGGAAAAGTTTCGAAAGACTCCCCGTAATTTTCATATTCAAAGCCCTGGGGTCTGGGGTCAATATAGCGATCTTCACCTATCAATTGTAGCCACATTTTGTCCGTCGTTAGCTCACTGGCAACCGCAAGTTCATCCACAAAAGAACCCAGCGCAAAACCATGTTGAATATTACTTACGGAGCGTATCCAGCCAATACGAATGTGGCCGGTGGCCTTATGGGTTTCACAGGACAAATTAGCCACCGCCACAGGTACATCGCCAAAACCTAAGGATAATTCACCGTTTTGCGGCTCATCTGTGGTACCGGTAAAGGTCCAGCTAATACTGGGAAACGCGGTACGTTGCAGCCAGCTGGTTACCTGGCCGTTGGCATCGAATCCGGCTTGAAAATGCTGGGCACTGATGGCGTGATAATAGCCCTGGCGCACATCGTCCTCTCGGCTCCACACCACTTTGACTGGTTTGCCTGTTTCCTTGGCCAGAAGTGCGGCCTCCACTGAAAAATCCGGTTTAGATTTACGCCCAAACCCGCCGCCGAGCAAGGTGACATTTACTGTGACCTCAGATGTCTTTATATCCAGTGCCTTGGCCACATTTTGTTGGGTAGATTGAGGAGTTTGGGTACAGGCCCAGACTTCACACTGACCATTTTTAAACACCGCGGTGGCCGCAGGCGGCTCCATTGGCGCATGCACTAAATAAGGTACAGTATAGGTCGCTGAATGTTTGCTT
The DNA here is from genome assembly GCF_058068185.1 of Paraglaciecola sp. IT1134. Taxonomy (NCBI): domain Bacteria; kingdom Pseudomonadati; phylum Pseudomonadota; class Gammaproteobacteria; order Alteromonadales; family Alteromonadaceae; genus Paraglaciecola; species Paraglaciecola sp. IT1134. The sequence goes on from NZ_CM176486.1 coordinate 3,065,199, forward strand.
GTTGCGCTGTCATAGGCTTGATAGGCATCACCAGCACTGCGAAACACTTTACCTTTGGTGACAATTTTCTGTTTTAAGTCCGCCAGGTAACGCGTCGAATCATGGGTCTGGTTGGCGCCCAAGTCCCACTCGATAGTCAGCTTTTGTCGCCCTTGCATGGCTGACCAGGTATTACTGGCTAAAACGGCCACTCCGTTAAAAGGTTTAAAGGCCACAGGTAAACTCTGCTCTGGCATCAGCACCACAGACTGTACTCCGGCAACTTGCATAGCAGCCTTTTTATCAAAACTTTTTACCTTGCCCCCCACTACCGGGCATCGCTCTATGCTGGCGAACAACATTTCATCCAGATAAATATCCTGGCCAAACACTGTATCTCCAGTCAGCACTTGGGGTAAGTCAACAGAGCTGACTGGCTTACCAATCAAGGTAAAGGTATCCGGCGATTTAAAGGTAAGTTTATCCGCTGCCGGGGGGGCAAGTTTTGCCGCCGCCTCTGCCAGTTCACCAAAGCCTAGCTGGCGTTGGGATTTCTTATGCAATACCATGGAGTTTTGTGCATACACCTGAGAGACGGGGACCTGCCAAGTATCGGCAGCGGCTTGCTCTAACATGGCCCGGGCCGTTGCGCCCATTTCGCGCATTTTGGTGTAAAAACGCCTAATTGAACGGGAACCATCGGTATTTTGGCTGCCGTACTCTTCATTAGCCAAACCTTGTATAACCTTTACTTTGGACCAGTCGGCACACAGCTCCTCTGCCACTACTTGGGGAATGCCTGTGCGTATGCCCTGCCCCATTTCACTGCGATGACATACGATATTCACGCTACCATCTGTGTCTATGCTGACAAATAAATTTAGCTGATTCTCCAGCTTGTTGGCCGACGGATTAGCCCGGGCCCATGCCTGAGTATAGATTGGCATTAGGGTGCCAAGGATCAGCGCACCGCTGGCCACGCCAGTATATTTCAAAAATGCCCGGCGACTGATATTTCGAATTTCCGTAGTCTGTTTCATGCCTCAGCCCCCACATTTTTAGCCAAAGAATATTTGCTTAATGGCTGCTGGGCGGCAGTTTTGATGGCGGCCTTGATCCGTGGATACGTGCCACAGCGACATATATTACCCTGCATATAGTTATCGATAGTGGCATCATCTGGATCCGGGTGCTCCTGTAAAAGGGCCACAGCACTCATTATCTGTCCTGACTGGCAATATCCGCATTGGGGAACATCATGTTTCAGCCAGGCTTGTTGCACGGGATGGCTGGCATCTGGCGACAACCCTTCTATGGTGTCAACCGACTTACCGGCTATGGCCGACAATGGCATCACGCAGGCGCGGATCGGCTGACCATCCAGATGCACGGTGCAGGCGCCACACTGGGCAATACCACAACCATATTTAGTGCCCGTCATATGCAAGATGTCACGTAAAGCCCATAACAAAGGCATATCCGGCTGGGCTTCCAGCTCTATTGTTTGCTTATTCAACGTAAAACTTATCATCTTCATCTCCAGTGTTCGCCCTATTGACGTTTTGGGTTAAAGGCATAAGGTTGATTACTCCGATTGGGCGGCTAACCAGCATTGCAAATCGGCCTGGGTATCAATATCGGTCTGGGCTTGTGGCATATCGATAGCCTCAACCTGTTGCCAGTGAATTTTTAGTAAGGCTCGTGCCCCCTGATCACCTTCAAGCTTAGCTAATTGGGCAAAAAAATGCCGGGGAAATATCACAGGAGGTCCACAAATATCAGCATATTTTGCGGCAATGATCTTATCCGGACTCTGGTGGCAATGGTGTATTAATAGGCTGATCAGATCATGGCTGACGTCCACCTGGTCCCCTAAAACCACCAGTAAGTGAGACACATCCTGGTTTAGCTGTTCCACGGCAAATGCCAGGCTGGCACCCATGCCTTGTTGCCAGTTTTCACAGGTTTTACTTTGCACAAAATTGGGTAATACCGGTACGATTTTCGCCGCATGAGCTCCGAGGATCACAGTCATACTTTGTAACTCACGCATCAGGTGACCATTAACGGCATATTGCCCAATCACCCGGGCGATCAGAGGTATATCATGCAATATCGTCAATTGTTTAATACCGTTAAAGCGGCGGCTATTGCCTGCGGCTAACATGGCCCCTGCGATATTCATCTACCCAACATGCCGCTGATCGATTGACCATCAGCCTGTTCGATATAAGCATGGGCTTCGGCTAACATCGACAAGGCAATTGACTCAGGTAATTCGCCTCCCAGGCGCAAACCCACAGGATTGGCTAAGGGTTTGCACAAATCGCTCCGGCACAATTTGATATGCTCCAGCACCCGTTCGGTTCGATGTAATGGCCCAAGCATTCCCACATAACGGGCAGAACTATGCTGAACAAGCGCTAAGGACTGGGCGTCAAGTTTGATATTATGGGTCATGATCAGGGCCATATCTATCTGTTGTAACCAGACGCTGGCCTCAAGTTCGTCTAGCGGTTGGCGAACAATAACTATAGACGGGTCGAACTGCCCACTGCGGGCATAACTGGTCCTGGGATCGATTAAGGTCAATTGCCAGCCAAGTTGCATGGCGATAGCCACCACCGGCCGTGCATCGACGCCTCCACCAAACACCGCTAAATGTGGCGCCGGTTTAATAATTTGTCGAAAACAGGCTAAGGGATCGTCAGCTGCTTGCCCCTGACTACCAACAGCTAACAGGGTGTTTTGGGGCAAGTTTTGGTGAATAAGTTGTTGATATTCACAACTTTGGCTGTTGCCTAAGTACTGGTAAAGCCTGTCCAGGCTAAGATACTGGTTCTCAGCGCTGACCGGTTGGAGTAGGATCTTGACCATGCCACCGCAACCTATGCCTAGCTGCCAGGCCAGGTCTTCCTCTTCGCGCATATCATACTCAACGATACGGTTATGCCCAGTATCCCAGCACCGCCGCGCTTGTAACATAATGTCAGATTCCAGGCAGCCGCCACTTAACAAACCAAAATATTGACCGAGATCGTTGATCATCATCATCGCTCCGGCCTTGCGATAGGATGAGCCAGCGGTTTCGATTATGGTCGCCAGTACCCATTGTTGCTCGTCTTTGCTGGTCAGCCAATTTTTCAATAATTGATTCAACCTATTGGCCATACCCTATTGCTCCACTTGCTCGGATTGCGCAAAAGGCACTTTTTCCCGGCGCAGATCGATGACCAGTGTTTCGGAAATTTTATCCTGAATAGCCTGACGATTGGGATCCCAGTATATCTGGATAAAACCCAATAAACCCGTAGCTACGCCAGCTCCGTAGCCACCATAACGACCGAAACTCTCCCACAAATTCAAACTACTGCCATCAAGTTTAATCACCTGTATGCCAAACAAACGTTTACCCGGGGTTTGCCCTCGCCATCTGGCGGTAAAGACACTGAAATAAACGGCTGCCCAGCCAAACCCCAGACCCATATCCGTAGCAAGTCCCAGGACCCAGTCAATTATACTGGGATTGTCCGACGCCAAACGTTTTTCCGCGGGCTCAATCTCCGCCAACTTATCCAGCCATTCACTTTGTGCTGATTTCTCCCCTGACTTGGCATCTACCATTGGTGTCTCTTCACGATCAGAAAGTTTTATGCCCGCCTCTGGCAGACTTTCTGCTAAGCCGGCATTATCGGTGTTTTTATTTTGGGCAAAAGTGTGTAAGAGCTGGGTTTCCAATTTGGCAACTTCAATCGGCGTCAGCGTGGCACTTGCCTGTTCAAGCAGCTGTTCAAATACTGGCTCAACGTCCTCTTCCCCAAGACCCAAAGAAGCCAAATCCTCGGCTAGATCTTGACCGAGTTCACGCCAGCACGGCAAGGCTTGGGCACAGGTTCCACTGGCGATATCGTCACCTACTCCCTTGGTTTTAAGCATATATTTAGCGGTAAGTCCGATTAACGCTAAACCTTCGACACTGTTCAGATCGTCAATCTGCAAATGGCTATCTGCGCCCTTGTCTACCAGTTCTTGGCGCAGCTTATCCGTCTCATCTCCTGAGTCGATGATTTCCTGCACCACATCCAGGACGCCAGCAGCTAATATAAATAACAACAGAGCACCGATTAAACGCAACAAAACCCGCCCCACATTGTAGCTTTTTTTTTGTTTAAGTCGGTTACCGGCTCGAAAAAAAGTGATGGCGGCAACCGCCGCCAACAGTAAACTGCTGGCCTGACTGACTAATCCCACCAGGGCAATATCAATACAAAAGGCCCCCGCTCTTTTTATCGGTCTGGCCAAAGGAGTGCCAAACAGTTCAGGGGGCACATGAAATGCGTAGGGGGTTACTATGTCTCGGGTTTCTTTTTTGCTGAGCGCCCCATGATCCACATCTTGTGACACATTAGTTTGCTCAGTTGTCGGTGTTGTCACCTGTTATACCTTTTCACTTTTTGTTTAATGCTTTGATACCATCACTGATGCCATCGAGTGTTAAGGGAAACATGCGTTTCTCCATTAATTCCTCAATAAGACCAATCGAGGCATAATAGTTCCAATACTTTGGCTGCTGCGGATTAAGCCAGATAGCCTGTTTGAAATGTGTCAACAGACGCTGCAGCCATATAGCACCGGTTTCTTCATTCCAATGATCCACGCTCCCTCCGGGATAGGTGATTTCATAGGGACCCATAGTGGCATCGCCAACAAAGATTAACTTATAGTCAGCGCCGTATTTGTGCACCACATCCCAAACCGGGATCACTTCCCTATCACGCCTTTTGTTGTCCCGCCACACCCCTTCGTATACACAATTATGAAAATAAAAATATTCCAGGTGTTTAAACTCGGTGTGCACCGCAGAAAACAACTCCTCACACACCTTTATGTGTGGATCCATCGACCCGCCTACATCGAAAAACATCAGCACCTTAATGCTGTTGTGTCGCTGGGGCATCATGTGAATGTCGAGTAACCCGGCATTTTTTGCGGTACCCGCTATGGTCCCTGGCATATCCAGTTCGTCGCTGGCGCCGGTACGGGCGAATTTACGCAATTTGCGCAAGGCAACCTTGAGATTACGGGTTCCGAGTTCCACGTCACCGGCCAAATTTTTAAACGCTCGCTTCTCCCACACCTTGGCCGCAGAGAAGTTACGATTGCCGTCCTGACCAATCCTTATGCCTTGTGGATTGTAACCGTTGGCACCAAAAGGAGACGTACCACCCGTGCCTATCCACTTATTCCCCCCCTGATGACGTTTCTGCTGCTCGGCCAAACGCTCCTTAAGGGTTTTAAGCAACTCATCCAGACCGCCTAATGCCTGGATCCTGGCTTTCTCTTGGTCACTGAAGTGCCGTTCAATTTCCTTGCGTAACCATTCATCAGGGATATCCTGACCAAACAGGTCAATACTTTGCACCCCCTCAAAATAATCTGCAAAGGCCCGATCAAAATTATCATACTGACTTTCGTCTTTGACCATACAAAGCCGCGCCAAAAAATAAAATTCGTCCAGGTTGGCAAACACCACGCCAAGCTCCAGTGCTTTGAGCAAATCCATTAATTCACTGAGGCTAGTGCTGACCTTGTAGTCTCGAAGTTTAAAAAAGAAATCGACCAGCATTAACGACGCGCCATGAATACCAGTTTTTCAAACAAGTGAATGTCTTGCTCATTTTTTAATAACGCTCCGTACAATGGCGGGATCGATTTTTTGCCGTTTTTATCCTGTAACACTTCAGGAGAAATATCTTCGGCGACCAGTAATTTTAACCAATCAAGCAATTCTGACGTAGAAGGTTTCTTTTTAAGGCCAGGCACATCACGCAAATCAAAAAAGGATTGCAAGGCCTGATTAAGTAAATCCTTCTTTATATTGGGAAAATGCACATCGACTATTTGACGCATTTCTGCCTGATCGGGAAACTGAATGTAATGAAAGAAACAGCGACGTAAAAATGCATCGGGCAATTCTTTTTCATTGTTTGAGGTAATGATCATCACAGGACGCTGGGCGGCTTTTATGGTCTGACGGGTTTCATAAACGAAAAACTCCATCTTATCCAACTCCTGCAGTAAGTCGTTGGGAAACTCTATATCCGCCTTGTCAATCTCGTCAATTAGCAACACCGGTCTTTGACCGGCCTCAAACGCCTGCCAAAGTTTACCCTTGATAATATAATTGCTAATATCGTGAACCTTGTCATCTCCTAACTGGGAGTCGCGCAAACGCGAAACGGCATCGTATTCATACAATCCTTGTTGGGCTTTGGTGGTGGATTTGATATGCCACTGGATCAGCTCAGTCCCCATACTTTTGGCCAACTCTTCGGCCAGCATTGTTTTACCCGTGCCCGGCTCACCTTTTATCAGTAGCGGGCGTTCAAGCGTGATAGCCGCGTTGACTGCAAGTTGCAGCTCGGTGCTGGCAATGTAATTTGTTGTTCCGTTAAAAGACATCAAGACCTCAATTCATTTATTTATACTTAGGCTCTATTTATCGCCTATGGGGAAAATATAACCGGCTAACATTACACTACAACAACCCTGTAAAATCGTACAGCAGGCGTCATTGCAGGACATCAATAGACGACTAAAGTGAACAATTTACCAATGATTATTTTTTAGTGTGAACTATTTCCATACGATATGGCGAAAAAGTACTTTGAATTTGCCCACTTCGCCGTAATCTACCTGCTTAATACCAAAAATGGTATCAGACAGAAACGTGTTATCTAACAATGTACAATAATGCCAAGCAATTTTCATTGCTAGCAAACAAGTAGCACAAAAAAAGCTTAAGGAAGTTTTATGCAAGTTTATGATGACAATTCATTAGCCATTGGCCCCCCTGGTTAAATTAAATCGCCTAACGGATGGCAATGTATATACCAATAGTTTTACCAGTTCCAGGTTCATCTTTTACCAACAATGGCTTCCCAAGAGTTATAGCGGCGTTTACTGCAAGCTTTAGTTCTTGGCTTGTCATATATTTTTATGGGCCGTTAACCGACACTAAATACCTCAATCATTAATTTTATACAGCATGTTAAAGCATGCACTAACTGTTTAGATGTTCATTATGACCTTTCATGTAAGGTTGAAACAAGTTCAATCTGATACTGTGCGCATGATAATGAATATTTTATTATTCCCACAAAGAATATAAATGGAGAGTTTATACGAAGAAAAATATTCCAAATAGTACTACTTTGACTATGCATTTTTTTAAAATGCAAGTCATTATTAACCCTCACAACTTTAGAAACTGGAGAGTTTAATCTAGTTTACATTTAGCAGTCCTCCACTTTTAAATATTACAGTTAATTTATTTTTTGATTCAACAGCTATTTCTTTGGCCCTAATACCAGACCTCTTGATATTCACGAACACAGAAAAGACAGCCATTTTAAAAGATGCATACTACAAGGTGGTGTGGTTTCGCCATGATCATCAAATATCATGCTCAATGAATTTGACCAATATTTGTATAATATTCACTTTGGGAAGAAAACGCGCAAAGGCGGTTGATATTGAAAACTTACCAACCAAGATAAATGCCCTATTGCAATAGAAGAGAACCGACAGTGGCTACCTGCTGCCGCTATCAGGCTTGGTTAACTGATGAGAATGCCTTAATAGCCGACTGGTTGATATGCATGACAGACAATCAACGCAACTGGGGGCTTTGGTTTGTGTTTTTTTGTACTTACGCAACGTTAATAATTATGGCTGGATCCACAAACACGTATATCGTATTTACCCAGAGCCGGAACTAAACCTTCTATTACCTGATACAACGCCTGCATCCAGGTAATAAAGCATTGGCTTAGCTGCAACAGGTCAATTTTGGAGGCAATACTACTAATCGATAAGCACAATGACATTTTTTATATGAACCTAAAGCTCAATTTTCCCTACATGGCCTTGCACATAAAGGTTTTTTTTGATTGCCTAAGGAAGATCCTGCACTATAATGGGTAGAGTTCGCCGTAATTTAGAGCAGCATTTTTTGGGTAATGGCAGGGTTTGTAGAGAAAGTCAGATTAAATCTAGTCAATCCAATAGTTTAACTTTGTCGGCATGCCTTTTGCTGGTATAGAAAGTAGAGAGAAAATAAAAAATAATAAGGTAGGTGTTAACTAAAGTTTCAATGTTGAAATTAAGGATGTATAACAAATAGCCCTAACATTTTTTGTTGTTACCCAGCATGTTTGTCTCAGACAAAGATTTAGCTTGGCTTGCAGTTTTGTTCGATATTGTCGTGCCTTTTTCAGGATTGTGAAATAGTAAAACACTCAATAACGGAACACTCAACACTCAACACTCAACACTCAACAAAATATTGTAGTACACATAATATTTGTAAAATGTGGTTATAGGGAAATATAACATGTTACAAAAAAACGGTATTATTGAAAATCACACCAGTAAATTCGCCACTTTTTATCAGCTCACAGATCTCGTTTTTATAAAATTCCCTTTGGTTTTAGCCTTGTCCATTTTTCAAACAGGGTATTCACACGAAATTTTTATCCTTCTCCTCATTTCTATCATAGGTTTTTCTATCTTTGCTTTATATCGCACACCGTGCGATGGCGGCTTTATACAAATAAGTTTTTATACTTTATTATGCGGGGCATTTTATTTTGCATTTGTCTTGCTTTTAAAATTATGGGCGTAATAAATGATTTTTTTGTTAGACCTCCCAACCCCAATTCATGGTATGTCAAATGTCAATTTAGCAATGACCAATTTAGCTAAAGGTTTTGGCTTAAAACCTAAAGTAATAAACACTGTGCCCTCTTATGCATCATCAATTTTCCCTGGAAAAACTTGGAATACTTTAAAGGCGTTACATACATTTTATTGTTATATATGCTTAGGTTTCTCATTACTATTAAGCCGAAGAGAAACAGTTTATCGCCCTATAAATGGAGGGGTTGGCCAAGTATACGATCTAATCTATATTTTGATTTCACACCTATTCGGTGCCAAATTATATATTCACCATCATTCATTTAGTTATCTAAATAGCAAAAGCCGTTTATTTACAATATTAAACAAATTCGCTGGACGCTCTGCAACACATATTGTCTTGGGTGAAAAGATGGCTGATTTGCTACAATCACTTTATAGCATTGAAAAAAGTCGGATTAAGGTAGTCTCAAACCTAGCTTTTTTCGAAAACGAAAAAATCTCTTCTTCAGAATCATTAAAGGTTTTAAGCATAGGGCACCTGGCCAATTTATGCACTGAAAAAGGAGCCGGTTTATTTATTAACATCTGTGAACAACTTGCAAGCCTTGAAGTAAATTTCATTGCGAAAATTGCGGGCCCATTTAGCGATAAGCATACAGAAAATATTATCTTAGAAGCCATTGAGAAAATCCCTCAAATTGAATATTTTGGTCCATTGTATGGAGAAAAAAAACTATCATTTTATGCCACACTAGATTGTTTCATATTTCCTTCAAAATATAAAAATGAAGCTGAACCCTTAGTATTATACGAAGCCGCTATGCATGGCGTTTTTTTGATTGGTACCCAGCGCGGTTGTATGCAAGAGGTTATCGCCAGATTGGGTGGGTACTCAGTAAACGAAAACGACCACCCCGTAGAAAACATGGTCAGTGCAATTCAGCAAGAATTCCAAAATAGCGAGCTGATAAATGATCAGAAGATAAAACGGGCGGATAAGTTTAGGGACGAACAAGTGAAGTCAAAAAATACGGTTATTTCACTAATGGATGAAATGAAAAATCATGAACTATCAAAAACTCACTAAATTCCAATTACCTAATGGGTTCAGAGGCCGCAATACAATTCAGGTTCAACTTTGGTGGTTAGTTCAGGCGACCCTGTTCAGTTGGTCACCACAATTTGCCTACCAATGGCGAAACTTTTTGTTACGTTGTTTTGGGGCAAAAATTGGCATAGGGGTCATTATCCGGCCAACCGTAAGGATTACTTATCCGTGGAAATTAGCGATTGGCAAGCATTCCTGGGTTGGAGATCATGTCGAGTTATATACATTAGGGAATATCACACTTGGTTGTAATGCGGTTGTCTCTCAACAATGCTATTTATGCACGGGTAGCCATGATTATCTGTCTGAAGCTTTTGATATATATGCATTGCCAATCGTCATTGAAGATGAAGCCTGGGTTGCAACCGACGTTTTCATTGGTCCGGGGGTTAGAATTGGAAAAGGCGCAGTTATAGCAGCCAGGAGCTCTGTATATAAGGATATGCCCGATGGCATGATATGTATGGGCAATCCTGCCAGACCAATCAAAAAAAGAAGTAAATTATGAAGCTACTTTTAACCAGCATCAATTATTCGCCTGAACTGACTGGCATCGGTAAATACAATGGCGAAATGTGCCCAGAATTAGTAGACCTTGGTATTCAAGTATCTGCAATAGTAGCTCCACCTTACTACCCCGAATGGAAGTTGCATAATGGTTATGCAAAACACTGGTACCGTACGGAAATAGTTAAGGGAGTAAACATTACTCGCTGTCCCCTTTATGTACCGAAGGATATTACCCTAATCAAACGACTGATTCATTTATCTTCATTTGCTTTTACGTCAGCATTTGCATTGTTTATTAAATTATTCTCAAAACCTGACGTAATTATTTTGGTACAACCAACTTTATTTTGTGCACCCTTCGTTTTACTTTTAAGCAAGCTGTGTGGTGCAAAGACGGTTATGCACATACAGGATTATGAAGTCGATGCCATGTTTGGTCTAAATATGATGGGTGATGGTAGATTGGCTAGTTGCACTAAAGCCATTGAAAAGTGGCTAACTAATAAATTCGATGCAGTTTCAACTATTTCATACAGCATGATCAATAATGCCAAACTTAAAGGTGTAGAAGAAAGCAAGATAATATATTTTCCTAATTGGTCAGACACAGCTTTTGTAACACCGGAAACAAATGGTGATCGGCTAAAACAAGAATGGGGATTTGAGGCTTCTGATGAAATTATTCTATACGCTGGCAATATTGGCGAAAAGCAGGGACTCGAAATGGTGCTCGAAGCAGCGAAACATTTTGAAGGTTCACCATCAGTAAAATTTGTTTTAGTCGGAGTAGGTGCTCGTGTTGAATATTTGATGAAGCATGCCGTCGAATTAGAGCTAAACAACTTACATTTCAAGCCACTTCAACCTTGGGAGCGTGTCCCGGAGATGTTGGCCTTGGCAAAGATCCATTTAGTAATGCAAAAAAAAGGCGCCGCTGACGCAGTTTTACCCTCAAAGTTAAGCAATATATTATCCGCTGGTGGTCATGCTTTGATTACCGCTGAACCTAACACTGAACTGACTCAGTTAAGTCAACGTTTTCCAGGTATATTCAGATGCGTAGAACCAGAGAATACTGATGCGTTCATCTCGGAATTAAAGTCAATTTTAGCCTCAGATATAAGCGCCCATAACACCATTGCCAGACAGTATGCTGAAGACTATCTGGCAAAAGATAAAATACTCAATAAATATGTTGCTGATCTTAGAAAACTTATTGCATAACGAGCTCATCTGGCAAAGATAAAATAATTTAAATGGAAAATAAGGGAATATTATGAAAAAAGCACTGATAACCGGCGTAACAGGTCAAGACGGTTCATATCTGGCAGAATTTTTATTAGAGAAGGGTTATGAAGTACACGGTATTAAACGCCGGGCTTCATCGTTAAATACGGAACGTATTGACGGCATATATCAAGATACTCATGACGATAATGCTCGGTTTTTTCTGCACTATGGTGACCTAACCGATTCATCCAGCCTTACTCGTATTATACGTGCAGTAGAACCAGATGAAGTCTATAACTTAGGTGCACAATCTCACGTTGCGGTATCCTTTGAATGTCCCGAATATACTGCTGATACAGATGCCCTAGGTACGCTACGTATTTTGGAGGCAATTCGCTTTTTGGGCTTTGAGAAAAAAACACGTTTTTATCAGGCCTCTACTTCCGAATTATATGGTGAAGTACGGGAAATACCGCAGAAAGAAACTACCCCATTTCACCCTCGCTCGCCTTATGCGGTAGCAAAGATGTATGCCTATTGGATCACTGTTAATTATCGTGAATCATATGGTATGTATGCCTGTAACGGTATTTTGTTTAACCATGAATCTTCACGTAGAGGTGAAACCTTTGTCACGCGCAAGATTACCCGGGCCTTATCAAACATTTCTCAGGGTTTGGAGAAATGCTTATATTTGGGAAATATGGATGCACTACGTGATTGGGGTCATGCAAAGGACTATGTGCGTATGCAGTGGATGATGCTACAGCAAGAATTCGCAGACGATTTCGTGATTGCAACGGGCAAACAAATTTCTGTACGAGAATTTGTACGTTTAGCTGCAAAAGAATTAGGTATCACTCTGGCTTTTTCAGGCAGTGGTGTCGATGAAATTGCAACAGTCGCAGCAATAAGTGGCGACATTAATCAAGCCGCTGCGGTTGGAGATGTTATCGTTAAAGTTGATACAAAGTACTTCCGCCCGGCTGAGGTTGAAACCTTATTAGGCGATCCAAGCAAGGCCAAGGAAAAGTTGGGCTGGGTACCAGAGATTACAGTAGAAGAAATGTGTGCAGAAATGGTCGCAAACGATTTGAGTAAAGCTAAGCAACAGACCCTGTTAAAAGGCAATGGTTACCATGTAAACGTTTGTCATGAGTAGAGATAGTTTAATATTTAGTGGGCAATGCCCTCGAAAAATAACTTAGCACATGGAATTCATGAATGTGTTTTAAATGTTAACGATAAACAACAATCGTAGGCCTGTGGCATTTTATAATAGGAAATATATATGAAACGAGTATTTGTTGCTGGCCATAACGGTATGGTTGGCTCAGCTATTGTTCGCCAATTGGCTGCGCAGTCAGGTATTGAGCTGGTATTACGCTCACGCAATAAGTTGGATTTACTCAATCAACAAGATGTTCATGACTTTTTTAAATCTGAGAATATCGACCAAGTATATTTAGCGGCGGCAAAAGTAGGTGGGATCATGGCCAACAATACTTATCCCGCTGAGTTTATTTACCAAAATTTGATGATACAGTGCAACCTAATACATGGGGCACATTTAGCCGATGTGCAGGATTTATTGTTCTTGGGATCTTCATGTATTTACCCTAAACTTGCCGAGCAACCCATGCAAGAAGCAGCGCTGCTAACTGGCCCACTTGAACCTACCAATGAGCCTTACGCGATTGCTAAAATTGCCGGGATTAAGTTGTGTGAGTCCTATAACAGGCAATATGGTCGTAATTATCGCTCTGTAATGCCAACCAATTTATATGGGCCTAATGATAACTTTCACCCAGAAAATTCTCATGTCATTCCCGCTCTGATACGCCGTTTTCATGAAGCTAAGTTAGCTCAGGCGCCCGAAGTAGTTGCGTGGGGCTCAGGTAAACCTATGCGCGAATTTTTACATGTTGATGATATGGCTGCAGCATCCATTTATGTTATGGGGCTTAACCAGTTGAGCTATGCCGCAAATACTCAAGAAATGCTTAGCCATATTAATGTTGGTACAGGGGTTGAGTGTACTATTCGGGAGCTGGTTGAATCCGTATCCAAAGCCACTGGTTTTGAGGGTACTATCTCTTTTGATCAAACTAAACCGGATGGTGCCCCCAGAAAACTTATGGATGTGTCTCGTTTGAAAAATTTAGGTTGGGAATATTCAATCAACCTCGAGCAAGGTTTGGCTAGCAGCTACCAATGGTTTTTGCAGAAACAGGGCGATTTCAGAACATCATAAGAAACATGTATGCACCTGATATGCTTTATGAAAAACCACAACAACATTGAGTTAAAAAGCACCACTCAGGTTAATTAGGATTTATGACATTTTTAAATAAACAAACATTTTCTAGTGTTATAAAAAATACACCTTTGGTATCTATTGATTTGGTGGTTAAAAATCGATTAGGGCAAGCTTTGCTTGGGCAACGACTCAATCGACCCGCACGATACCTATGGTTTGTGCCAGGAGGGCGGATATTAAAAAATGAATCAATATCTGCAGCCTTTAAACGTTTAACCTTAGCCGAACTGGGCCAGGAATTTGAAATAGAGCAAGCAAGTCCGCTTGGGCACTTTGATCATTTTTACCCTGATAACGTTTTCGGCGATAGTTTCTCAACCCACTATGTCGCATTAGCGTATGAGTTAAGACTAGACAACGAGTTAACCGCACTCCCTTTAAATGTGCAACATGGCGAATATGAATGGTTTGATATTAAATCTTTATTAGCTAATAATTATGTGCATATAAACACTAAAAACTATTTTAACTAAGTAACCTGTGTTTTGGATGATTTCCCTAACTATTTAATAGCAATTTATAAATCATATTTTGGGTGATGTGAATGTAAAACAGGCCAGTTAAAAAAAACTTTTTCAATATCTTACCTTTTTTCATTGTCTGAAATCTCATCTAAATCGTCAACATCAAATCTAATATGTTTGGTATTTGTGAGTTTCATGTGCTTTGTAAACAGTCTGGAGATTTTTTGTGTAATATTCAAGGTAGAGTAGCGCAGCAACAGAGTAATCGCACTAGGGTCCTTCGCGGTGTCTCTTACCAATAATATGAGTGCTCTCTTAGGATCGCGGCAAACTTCTCTGAAAAAGTCACGATAATGACCATGTTTGAGTGGTTCAACTAATCTCCTGAAATGGATATAAACCTCAATTTCATGGCCTCGCTTTTGCATAAATTCTAGCTCTCTGGCTTCAGATTTAGCATCAAATAGGGATATATAGCGTTGGTGCATATTTTTCCATTCAATAAAGCTGTTTATGTTAAGGCGCTTAGTCAAGCTCAGCACACCATCAATACGATAGTTGTAAAGAGGCTCGGTCACATAAATCATACGCTTTTCATGCTTTAAACATTCTAGTAAAAAATAAAAATCTTCACCCAGGGTTAGTCTTTTGTGGTGGTCATAACGAATTTGATGACGGTCCAGTAATTCGCGTCGGATCATGGGTTTCAATAACCCCAGATTGCGGGAACTTCGACTAATTCGGTCACCTTTAAAATAATCCTCAATAGTAAGGGTTTTAACTAAAAGATTATCACCTGAAGTCAGTAAATTTTTACAGTTCCCGCTTTCAGCTATAATAAATCGTTGATTATCGGCGGCAAGGTCTAAACCAAATTTATTGGCTGCCGCAATTAACCGCTCTAGCCTCTCAGGCTCATACCAATCGTCGGCATCTAAGAAGGTGACCCATTCCCCGCGAGATTGAGCGATACCCATATTTCGGGCATAACCCGGCCCACTATTTACTGGACAACGTAAGTGGCGGACACGGTTATCTCTAGCTTTCAACGATATAATTACGCTCATCGTGTCATCCGTTGACCTATCTTCAACTATGACGACTTCAAGATCACTAACACTCTGCTGCAACACAGATTGAACGGATTTTTCCAGGTAGTTCTCTGCATTAAATGCAGGGATGATCACTGAGACTAGTGGGACTGCCATATCTAGACCTCACCTTTAGTAAAGTGTAATTCATCAATTTTTTCACCGCTGGAATTATCATCCTCATTTAACAGGGCTCTGATAATCTGCCCATCGGTATGATCCAACTTCACAGAAAACAATTCTGCGATTGTAGGGGCAAAATCTTCTGTCTTTACATTGTATGACAATTTTTGTTGTTGCCAATCGCTAGCCAGAGCAAAAAAACGCCCTTTAATTCTGTGGTCACCGGTTCGGGTTTGCATATCAATTCCCAGGCAATCTACAATTCCTACCTTTGCAGACTCGAGATAGTTGATTGGGTGTGAACGATTCCAGGTTACCAGAAGGTCGGGCAAGCCCGTCAAAAATGGGCCTGGGTAAAGATCTCGTACCTGAATAACTTCTCGTACGGCAAGTTCGTCAGACTCTGGATTTTTGAGCTTGTACATTTCACTGGTTAACTCCGCACACAAGACCTCGTAATCATCCGCAGAAACAACCCCTTGCGCCTCCCTCCCTTTGAGATTAATGCGAATACCGGCAGTGCGATCATTTGCGTAGACTTCAAAAAAGCGTCGGCCTTCGCGGTTTGGCTGAAAACCGTCATTGGTTAGTCTTTTTCTGAAATTCAAAAACGGTTTTCTCATGTATTCTGGCATGACACGCCAAACACTGCGACTTAGGTTCATCAACAAACCTGCACGCGTAGCGACGGATTGATTATCCAAGCGTGCCAGTATTCTGTCCAATACTCGAGTTGCCGAGTGACGGGGTCCCATACCATGGCTTAGATACAAGATTACTCTGGCGTTGTTTTTTGTTTCTTTCACTAATCGCCCGATGGCTTGGTCTAACGCAATGTAAATATCTCGTAGTGGGTTTCCTGCGGCCTTCGCTAACTCAGCATTATGTAAATCATGATTGGGATCATGCAAGTGCCAGCAACGATGACCGGCACAATGTGCTTCGGTGAATACCGACATAAAAAAATCCCAAGGCTCTTGCTTCCATAGATGAAGAATCATATCAGTCTTTTTTTCAATTCGTTCGCGGTATATACGTCGAAAAGCATCCACATCCTCCAGGGTATCCATGGCGAAAAAATCACTTGATCGGCCTCCGGCAGGATCAGGCCCAAAGCGTTCTTCAATTTCCACAGCAAGCTCCGGTGGGTGGGTACGCAGATGCAGGAAATTGCCCCCTCCAGCAGGAACATGGCCAGCTCGGTCAACAACTTTGATACCATTAATACTATCGACCGGATAATTGTAGGGCGCGTCAATCACCGCACAACGTTTGCCTGCCTGACTTAATGATGCCCAGATAGGAGGCGTCGAATCTTTCTCTGGGTGATAGGACCTATGTTCATAATCGTCTGAATTAAAGAGTCTTGCTCCGTCATATTGCCCCATTCGACCGGGCCGAAGACCGAAATAAAAACTAGGCCAAACACTTCCAGCTTCAAATCCCTTGGGAGTGTCTATGTCCCCATACAAGGATGATTTCAGTAACTGATTGAAAGTCGGTAAATAGCCCTCTGCAACCCATTGTTCAACTAAATCCTTGTCAGCAGCATCCAGACAAACAAAAAATACTCTGGTTGACGTCATTTATAATCACTCCCTAACTTAAACAATATGTAATCGCTCCCTCTAACCTAAAAACTCCTCAGCCGTTCTTGGTACTGATTCTCATAATTTACTAGTGACAGTAAATTATGAGATTGTTATTCTCACCTAATGTAGATGGAAAACCCTATTCAATCGATTCGTGATTTGAATTTTAAGGATATTTACAGATTATTTCCATCAATTAATTGTTAAGTAATGAACATTACAAAAATCACTTAACTATACTATCCATCAAAATAAATATTTCGTTTACCTTGGATAAGACAGCGCTGTTTATTTTTACTATATGATGATCTCTATTTGATAGCACCATTTGCAAAAAAATATCGAAGTTTTCATCATTTTTGTCTATATCGTAAATTAGCTCATTCAGTCCCATTTCTTGATAAATAGCAAAGATTTTGGCATCCATAGAGTAACTGCCTATACAGATAGGCAAAGTCCCTAACATCATTGCTGGCAGTAACACGTGAAGACGATTACTAATGACTGCTTTTGCATCTGCCAAATGTTCCGCTGCTTTATTCAAATCATTATATTCTTCAGCGAGTCTTGCAGATATACCATTGGTCTCCAGATAAGACTTAAGATTGCTCTGCTCCGCTGAGTCAAACGTCACCTGCGAATAACATAATATATCACTAAATATTTTAGCTGCCTGTAAAGGTATATCATTATATACTGCCGCCTCATAATGCTTGCTAGATTTAGGGTAACGTCTATCGCCTCGTATGGAAAACACCACTTTATCTGAGAACGCAAAACCTCTTGACTTGGAACTTAGCTGTTTATAAGCTAGAAAACTCATATCGGGAACTACAGGGCAAAACCTTCTAGCAAATGGCAATAACTTTCTTTGACTATTCTCATCTCTCACGCAATAGACTTTAAATACTAATGCACTTAACGACTCGATAATCCTGGCTAGAATACCCATATTTCCGTGAGAAACGCCAACTCGAAATGTATATACGCCCCTCATACGTAAATACACAGATACCAGCAAAACCAGAATTTTTTTAATTTTCAAATTCCCTAAATGACCTGGTGATAAAACCACGGCATTTATAGCGAACCCTTTAAGTAAGCTTGTAACATAAAATCTTTTTGTCTTAACTGAATATCTGTCTGGGTCACTCGATGCTTTAATCGCATCTTTACCTGCTACTGCATACAAGAATTCATCAGGCATGCCCTGCTCTTCAATAATCACAGTTGCATCTTTACCCAACCATTTCACTAGTTGCTGGTTAATTAACAAATCACCTAGGTTTTGATGTTGGGTAGCCAGAGAGTACACATATATATTAGTGGTGTTCATTACTGATATACCTTATTCTTTTGATAAATAATTTCCTTATTACCCATAATGATTAACCATTTATAACAAGCGATATGGCGTCGCTGGGTTGATGAATACTGGGATGTGCTGGGTATCCAAAACCGATTTTTTATCGCGGAAAAGTAGTCACTCGAAATTGGCTCTCTTGGGCTTTTTTAGAATAGTCCTATATATATTTGACAGTAGTAATAAAACTCTCTTACCCAGGTATTTATTAATATAAAAAAGTAAATACGCTACATATAGTTGATATACTAAAATCCAAGAAGTATTTCTAATATTATTGATTTTACGAGCCAATAGTGA
Source organism: Paraglaciecola sp. IT1134 (assembly GCF_058068185.1). Classification (NCBI taxonomy): domain Bacteria; kingdom Pseudomonadati; phylum Pseudomonadota; class Gammaproteobacteria; order Alteromonadales; family Alteromonadaceae; genus Paraglaciecola; species Paraglaciecola sp. IT1134. The sequence goes on from NZ_CM176486.1 coordinate 3,083,982, forward strand.
TTCTTTATATGTGGTTACTCGATTTTTAATACTGGTCGATATTCCACCTTGTCCCATGAAAATACTAACCCCTTCGTATTTATCGATTTTATTTACATTTTTTTCGATACACCGCAACAAAAATTCGTAATCACCAGCAATTCTAAATTTCTCATTAAAACTTCCATAGTCATTAAAACAAGTTGCTCTATGTACGCAACCGGTATGAGGAAAAAGCATTGCATTGAGAAAATGTTTACGATAGTAGCTAATGTCTTTGGTGCCAAGAATTTCTATTTTCTGCATCGATTTGACATTGTCAACCAACTGCGCCTCAGGAAATACAAAAAGAGTTGATTCAGAAACATTAAGCAAAAATCTATAAATATTGCTCAGTGTATGTGGACCTGATAGACAATCGTCTGAGCCTAAGAAAAGAATCCATTTACCGTTAGTATGTTTTAACGCTTTGTTCCATGCATCATAAATGCCTTTATCTGGTTCAGAAATATAGTAGTTTATTAAATCACTGTACTCACTAATTATCTCTGGCGTTTTATCAAAAGATTCACCGTCGGCAATGACTACTTCAAAAGTTTTAAATATTTGTGCTTTGATGCTATCAAGACAAAGCGCTAATGTATCTTCTGAATTATATGTGGCAATAACTATTGTAAAAAAACACTCTTTAGATAATATAACGTTCATAAGCTTCCTTGTGGCAAGTTTAACCGATTAACCGATTAACATTCAGTGGGATGTCCCTCAAGTAATGATTTAGGAATATACGCATAATTTATTCCAGCCTGTCTAGGATATATTTCTTTATCAACTTAATTCTAGTATATGATATATGCCAAATTGATCTTATCCAGTGCAACGAAACCTTTTTAATTACATATCTGACTCATATTGATCCACTAGAATATTGATGGCTATTGTTATTAGTAAGTGCATTTGGCATTGATGTCACCAAAGTTTCGGCTTCATGTTTACTTAGTATACTTACCGCACGATTAAAACCCTTTGCTAAATCAGGGGCTCTGCCTTTAGTATTATGACAGTCTGATGCTATTGCACTAACCTGTCCGGCTATTAACAATTGCTCCGCCATAAACTGCACGTCTGCACCAAATTTACCTATTAGACTGCTCGCTGTAATTTGTAAATGACACCCCAAATCTACATAAACTTGTAACTTTTTCCTCTGGGCTAAAAAATTGCTATTCCGCTCAGGGTGCACGATTACGGGTAGGTAATCTTTTGCTATTAACCACTTAACTAAGTTTTCACTTCCAAATGGTATATCGCCACGTGGGAACTCCAATAAAAATATCTTTTGTCCTTGGTATATACCTAGACAAGGAATGGTATCGGCCACCGCCATTGCCATAATATCCGGATCAATGCGCAGTTCCGCCGCCAACAGCAACTTAATCGGTAAATTTTTGGCATCTACCTGCTCTCTAAAGCGCATAAAGCTTTGAACCAAATTTTCTCGATTGTTATCAAATCGCCCTCGATGAATATGTGGTGTTAATACTTGTGTCGTTACCCCTGAATCAAATGCCATTTGCAACATTGTCAGGGCTTCTAGTAGGTTGCGAGCGCCATCATCAATGCCAGGTAATATATGACTATGTATGTCTATCATTTTATATTAAACAGCAACAGGAAAGGACTCATCATCCTTGCCGGGCTTGATCCCGTAATATTCACCTGTTTGAAAGTGATCACCGTAGTAACTCATTTTTTTCGGGTCAGTTATGGTCAACACTGCACCAATGACATTGGCATTTAGTTTTTGTAGGCGCGATATCGCCTCTTTTGCAACTTTCACCTTTGTTGCTCCGGCTTTGATGGCAAATATGACACCGTCAACTTTGTTCGCCAATATGCAAGAGTCACTAACGGGCAAGGTTGGTGGGCTATCAATAATAATATATTCATAGTGTTGCTTAAATCTAACTAACAGTTCCTCGAATTTAATAGACGACAACAATTCGAGTGGATCATGAATGATTTTTCCTGATGTAATTACGTTTAATTTTCCATCATTTACGCTGTGTACAATATCTTCTTGACAAGTAACTGAGGCCCTTAACACATCAGTTAACCCCAACTTCGATTTGATACCGAAACTTTTTGCGATACTGGGTTTGCGTAAATCCACTTCAAGCAACAATGTTTTGCCCAAATTACTGAAAGAAGTAGCAAGGTTCATTGCCAGGGTTGATTTACCCTCGCTATCCACTGCTGACGTAACTAAAATAGTTTTAGGTGGATTAGCGATATTGGATAACAACAGACCCGTTCGAATTGTATTGATACTCTCAGCAAAGATTGAGTGTGAATCATGTAAATATTGGGTTTCCGGTATTACACCCTGCTTTTTCTCTTTCACGATCGATGTAATGCCAAGGGCTGGAAGGCTTAACTTTTCTTCAATAGCGTCTGTTGTTTTAAAGGTGTTATCTAATGCTTCACGCGTGAAAGCTAAAGTCATGCCAAAAATGAGTCCAAATATTATTGATAAAACCAAAATTAATTTTATATTGGGTTTGAAGGGCTTGTCTGGGACGGTTGCACTATCAATGATGTGCACATTTGACACTTTATATTCGCTAACTCTAGTGGCTTCTAACAAGCTTTCCTGGAAATTTTCATAAATGCGTCGATTGTTTTCTACATCCCGTTCCAAACTCACCAGAGAGAAATTTTTGGTTTGCAGTGCTTGAATATTGTTTCGATTTTGGACAATAAACTTTTCAATATTAGCGACCTGAACTTGGGCTAATTGATACGCTTTTGCAATGTTTTCTACCACTTTGTTGACTTCGACCGCCAGGTTATCTGTGGCGCTTGTTAACTCAGAACGTGCTGCAATCATCTTAGGGTGTTTCTCCCCATATCGTTCAAGTAATTCATTAACACGCTGAGACAAGCGAGCTTGCTGTTTTACCATGTCACTGGTCGTGCTGTTTTGTAAAACAGGGCCCAATGAATACAACTCTCTGGCGTCAGCCTTAACATTTTTGACTGCAAAATATTGTTCTTCTGCTGCACTTAATCGGGTTTGTGCCTTAATGAGCTCAGTGTTCAGAGACTGTAACTGGTTATTGAACAATTTTTGTTGTTGTTCAGTATTAACCAGTCCCTGCTGAAATTGATATTGATTTAGGCTAGCTTCAGATTTTTGTAGCGCAGTTCTTAACTGATTCGATTGCTCGCTTAACCATGTTTCGGTATTTCTCGCTTCATCTAAACGAGTTTCTAAGCCAAACTGGATATAGGCTTCAGAAATAGCATTAACGATAGCTGCCGCTTCCAATGGGTCTGGCGAAACATAACTGATGTTAATAATTTGACTTTGTTTACCACCACTTACCTCAAGCTTTTCCTGAATCTCCAAAGCCAGCTTAGTCCGTAAATTTGCGTCACTAAGAGGAGCAGTATTAGCATTTCCTCCGTCAGTTACGGATATATCTAGCAGTCCAAGTGTGTTTAGAACTGTATCAACGATTCCGCGCAACGGATCGGTAGATTCAGTGTATTTTCCGTCTAGTGGGTATTTATCAACCATCTCCAGTTTATCCACAACTGTTTCCGCAAGTTTGCGCGAGCTAATGATTTCATGCTGTGTTTGATAGAATAAACCGACCATGGCAGGCGTGATATTTTGCTCTTCCCCTTTAGCATTTGGCGGCTGTGGATCGGCCAATATTTTGCCCGACGCTTTATAAATAGGCTCTGAACATGACGCAATCCCCCCCCCTATAATGACGCAACACATGGTTATGGCAAAAATACTCCACTTAGCCCGTTTTATGGTGTTCCAATACTGAGGAAGGTCAATAACTTGCTCTTCTGCCTCGGTGCTTTTCTCATGCATGGGAGTTCCTCTGAATATTCTTTCTGCCACTACATCGTTCATTCTTTATACCAATCTATTTAGATTTTCTTAAAAAAAACTTTCGCCGATGGTGATCACATCACCCGGCTTCACATTATCACCAAGCGTCACCTCTCGGATATCAGGCTTAGCGCTGTCATTTACCAATGAAATCGCAGATTTCGAGGCTCTCTCAGTGAAACCTCCAGCTAATGTCACCGCCTTTTCCACTGTTAAGCCTTGCCTAAACGGATAACTCCCTGGATTTCGGACTTCGCCAGTTATGTAAAAAGGGCGATACTCAGTTATCGTCACAGTCAAATTAGGCTTTTTTAAGTAGTCTTGCATTAACAAGCCAGTTATTTTTTTTTCCACTTCCGCAACAGTCAAATTAGAAACAACAACCTGACCTAACAAGGGCATAGAAATAGTGCCGTTGGCACTAACCCTAACTTTTTTTAAATTAAGATCTAGTTCATTAAATACAGTGACCGAAATTTCGTCATCTGTTGCTAATCGATAACTATCAATATCGTCAGCACAGACATTCGCTGACCATACCAACAAAATACCGATACTGAATGCCAAGATGGCTCCTAAACACTTCATTTACTTTCCCTTATTTTCCCTTACTCTCAATTAACCAAACTACCCTGTGATTTATTCAAATGTACTATTTAACGATAGCTCCAATACATTAGCGTTAAATTCAAACAACTCAATATCTGACTCTCTTTTTTGGTGACGGTAATCTAACTGTATTACCAACCAGGAATTTAGCCTCTGCTTAACACCGATCTCTATATTTGTAAGGTGGTCTGTTCTATTTAAAAGTGAGGTGATTTCTTCTTCTGATTTGAAATAACCAGCGATGAACTCTGTATGAGGGGTGATCTCATGTTCAAGTGCCAACGAATAAGAGGTCTTTAGAAAACCACCTACACCGAGCTGTGCCGATTCTGTTGTCGCTCTTCGTGCGCCAAAATTAATTTTAGTATAGCTATAGGGCGACCAATCCATATTTAGAACATACGTTAGGCCCGATACATTATTGAACTGCTCTGCATCATAATCTTTGTTTTGATAGCCAATTTTGAAAGTACCATTGGTCTTTGCTGTCGCTTGCCATTCCACGCCCACAAAATAGCTATTTTCATCATTAGATTGATCAGCAAATTGAAGCTCTGATGTGTAATTAAAAGCAGCTACCCTCGCTTCAAATAACAATCGTGTATTTACTCCAAAATTATAGAACATGGTACCTATGAATGTGTTGCGATCGACGTTTCTAAATTCTTGTTGGTTATTGTTGTAGGCCCTATTATCAAAATCAAAAGAAAATACAATCTGACCTTTACTTTGACCTGAGCCATAATAAAACTTGGCCAGTGCACTTTTGCTTAAAATTTGAGTAAAGTCGTCAGCAGCAAAAGTCAACTCAGAGTTAGTCGTTCCTGGTTCTTCTATTTTGTCCTGGTAAGATAATCCGAATTCACTGTTAAAACGGTAACTATGGTCAAACAGTGCCGTCAATTTTAGACTATGATCAGTATAATTCAGTTTGCTGTTGTCTGAATAAGAAGTAAACCTTCCGTCGTAACCGAAAGAAAACTGATGTTTACCATACAAAGACATGAGGTTTACTTTGGGTAAAAATTTGATCATACGATCAGAAACGGGTGAGTTGCTGCGCAATAGATTATCATCATAACCAGCTGAAACGCCTGCATTTAACGACAAACCTTCCCGCGTTTGAGCGCTAGCGCTCATCTGGTTAAGCAATGCTATGACTAAGCAGTATGCCAATTTTACCGCCATCATGAACGCTGCGGTTTGTCCTTCACTATTCGTCACAAAACGTCCTCTTTGTCATACGCGAACATCTTTTTTATCCAGCCTTATTCTTTAATCAGCTATCATTCTCAGATTCAGGAGTAATATTGCCCCCTAAGTGAGCGACTTGCCCCCCTATATCCTAATTAATACTAAAAGTGCATTTCATTGCTTAATTCATCACCTAACCTTTGGCTAATTTGTTTAATAAGCGTTTTTATCAATAAATGAGCGAAAAATGGTATAAAAAACTATTTTAACGTCCATCCATAGGGACCATCGGCGAATGTAGTCAAGATCGTATTTAACCCGCATTTCCATTTTTTCGATTGTGTCTGTTTCACCACGCCAACCGTTAATTTGTGCCCACCCCGTAATACCTGGTCTAATTTTGTGGCGTAGCATGTAATAATGTACGGCTTTTCGATACTCTTCATTGTGAGCAACCGCGTGGGGTCGTGGCCCGACAACAGACATTGTGCCTTGCAATACATTAAAAAATTGCGGAAGTTCATCAAGCGATGTGCGGCGAAGAAACGCCCCTACTTTGGTGAACCGCGAATCATTCCTAGTTGCTTGAGTAACAATATTTGAGTTCTCTGTCGTTGTCATTGAGCGAAACTTCCATACTTTAAACTCTTTCCCGTTAAGGCCATAACGGCTTTGTTTGAAGATAATTGGCCCTTTTGATGTAATTTTAACGGCAATGGCTATAACAATTAATGGGACAGAGATCAGCATTAAAACAATGCTCGAAATAATAATATCTTCTAAACGTTTAATTAAAGCGTAGGAGCCTCGCAGGGGATTGCAATACACACTAATGGTTTGAATTTCGCCAACATATGCCATTGAGGAACTCATAATACTGAAAAGAAATAAATTAGGCACAAGCTGAACATTGGCTGTCGTATCGCCAAGTAATTGTAGAATGGTTTTTAAGCGTTCATCAGCCGTTAATGGCAAAGCTATGTAAATCACATCAAATTCATTTAAACGCGCATGGTCTATACCATTAGTAACCTTACCTTTAAGTAGTCCATGACTCATTTCTGGCAAACGTTTTGCATCTCGGTCATCATAGATAGCATTTAAACGATACCCAATTTGTGGATTGTCCAATATTTCTTGAGCAAGAAGTAGCCCTTCGTTTGTTAGGGCTATAATGGCTACACTGCGTGTATTCATGCCTTTACTGCGAATGTAACGTAGAAACAAAACAAAAAAGCATCGCCAAGAAACTAATATTATTACCGTTAGAACAAACCAAGTAGAGATTACCGCTCTGGAAATTTCAATGCTGTTTTCACTCAAAAAGGCATAAAGCAAAACAAAAACAAAAGAAAATGACCAAGATAATAAAGTATAAAAGATTGTTTCTATAAATAAGCCATCGCGCCATGAGCGATATAATGCGAACATTTCAGCAAAGATAGAAAAACCAATGATAGAAATGAGGAAAAGGATAAAAATTTCTTGTGAATAGCCTGTTTGAAAAGCGGACAAGACTAAAACCAAAGAAAATTTTATAAAAACGAGATCTGTGAGCCGATAAAAAGTGGCGAATTTATTGGTGTGACTTTCAATAATACCGTTTTTTTGCAACATGTTATATTTCCTTATAACCACATTTTACAAACACTATGTGTACTACAATATTTTGTTGAGTATTAAGTTTTCCGTTATTGAGTATTTTACTATTTCACAATCCTGACAAAGGTACGACAATATCGAACAAAACTGCAACCCAAGCTAAATATTTGTCTAAAAAAACATGCTTGATAACGACAAAAAATGTTAGGGAAAATTGTTATATATCCTTAATTCCAACATTGAAACTTTAGTTAACACCTACTTATTTCTTTTATTCTCTCTCTAATTTTTAATACGAGCAAAATGCATGCCGACTAAATCAAACTATTGTATTAACTAGATTTAATCTGACTTTCACTACAAACCCTACCATTCCCGAAAAAATGCTGCTCTAAATTATGGCGCGCTCTACCCATTATAGTGCAGGATCTTCCTTAGGCAATTAAAAAAACTGTATATGCAAGGCGATGTTGGCAGTCTGAGATATATGATTATGCTGAAGGTCATCATGACTGGTTCAAGCAACAGGGTTTTCTTATGGATGGTGTGCCGGTCGATGACACGAATGCCCGTATTATCTCTAAAATTGAACCTAAGCAGTATCAATAATGCTTTATTAAATGGATGCAGGCGGTGCACCAGGTGACAGAAGGCGAAGTGGTGATGGGACAGCTTAAAACCGAACAAAAATCGAATAAAATTACCACCATCCCAACACTCATTAAGCTGCTGGAGGTACGAGGTGCGCTGGTCTCCATTGATGCGATGGGCTGTCAAACAAAGATAGCGCAGCAAATAGTTGAGAAAGAGGCTGACTATTTGCTCGCCGTATAAGGTAATCAAGGCCAGCTACATCAAGCGCTTCAAGATGCGTTTATCGATGAGCGAGCGACACCCCTGGGTGGATTAGCGATAGAAAAAATCATGGCCGTGTAGAAGCCCGCGTGCAATATGTCAAAGATGCCAGCGAATTGGCGAGCACCTTCCCCCAGTGGCCTAAGTTGCGCAGCATTGGCTTGAGTATCGGGTTTCGTCAAGTAAAAGGTAAAGCGCCACAACTGGGTTATCGGTATTACATTAGCTGTGCCGAGCTGAGCGAAAAAGCGTTAGCCGAAGCCGTACATGCCCATTGGTCAATCGAAAATAGTCTGCACTGGGTATTGGACGTTGGCTTGGGAGAAGACCCATGCCAAATTTATCACCAACACGGAGCCGAGAATTGGGCAATGTTAAGGCAACTCTCTCTAAATATGCTCAGAGCAAAGCATTCAAAAGGCAGCATCAGTGCAAAACGCAAACGAGCATAGATGAAACCAACCTACTTAGAGGCTGTTTTAAAAGCGGGATTTAGCGAAATGTGTAAAAATTAAGCACTCATGCGGTTGCCCTGCAGTGCCACCCGCTAAGACAACAGGTTTCATTTTCATTCCTTAAAAGCTCAAACGACTTTAATCATATTTAATATAAGTGCTTAGATAGCTAATGCCTTATATAAATTAGTGGTTTAAAATAGTTAATGAAGAGTAAAAGTAAAATAGCGACAAATAGAAAACCCACTACAGCCATTAGGCTCCCTCTCAAAAAATAAACCTGATAGCAACAAAAGTAAAAATAAAAAATAGCGGGTAAAGCGCTTGTGCGATACAAATAGATGTTTTGTATTTTTTTATAAATCAACCCCAGTAAAAACATACCTATGGAGACGGCTATTAACCTGCCATCTAAATAGAACTCAGTTGGCAATGGAGCGGATAAATTTAAGAATTCATATTCCATATCAGAAGCGATTTTTTCTCCCGCAGATTTTAATTTCCCTGGCCAAAAAACTCTAGGAACAAAAAATAAAAGTGAGGAGGTAGTTTGCTGGCCATAAAATGGATCGATTTTTTCACTTAGATAAACAGCATTCATTTGTTGTTGGAAAGCATCGAAGTCTTGGCTGGACGCTAATTCTCCTTTTGGATCAATATTATTAATTGCTTCTATAATATTTCCGTCCATGGTATTTCTATATACATCCATGATTGGGAAAATGGCGACTAGTATGCTTACGTTTAACAAAAACCAAGCAGCTGTCCTAGCTTTATTAAACAATGAAAAATACAGTAATAGAGAACTTAAGAAAATAGCGCCCACCCAAAATCTAGGTGTTGATATTGGATTGTTTACCACACCGACTATGATGAGAAGGAATAATATTAACCAAACGCTAAATATTATATTTTTTCGATTGGCCTTTCTTTTTATTTGATAGACAAGATCGTAAACAAACAATAACATGATTATGACAGGTGGGACTCTAAGTATTGCCGATAGTATAGATCTTAGGCTACTATTCGAAATTGTAGAACTTATAGCGGCTGAGGCTTCATTTCTTGCTAAAAATATTGTAGAGACACCAACAAAAGAAAGACCTATAATCGTGCATAAGACCGCGCCTCCAAATAGTAAGAATTTGCCACGATTTGATAATAGAGGCTCTGCAATATTTTGCTCCACCTTTAACGATGAGCTGCGAATACAAATATATCCAATTTCAAAAAATAGCAATGATAATAAAGTTACCCACCATGCTTCCGTTATATATTGTTTGCTGTATCCCCCCCCCCAAGGAAATGCCCCGCTGAGTATTTGAATTAGTGGCGCAATAAGTAGAAAAACATAAAAAAACACAAGTAAAGACGCGTACAGGAAGTCTTTCCCTCTAAACCAAAAAAGTACCCCTATGACATAAGCAAATAGAAAAAATGCAAGCCATGCAGGCAAAATAACCTCTTCTAATTGCAGTAAAAGGTATGCAGGTATAAATAAAAGCACCAAATAGGCAATACAGTATCTGAGGCTAAGTTTTTCCTTAGTTACTTTAATTTTCAATTCCATATCACACTCTATATCCATATTGGTATTGATATCATTATTAAAAACTTATATTTGCGTATAGGAAGATAAACGCTATTCCTTATTTATACAACAGATTTGGATAGTGAACATACTGACTTCATATAACTGGAAATGAGCTATTTGTAAAGAAAATGTCTGACGAAAAATGCAAAACGAAATGATTAACAGCTGGATGACCAGTGCTTTTTATATTCGGCTTACAATACCATCAGTAAAGCAACCCTGCCCTCAGTAAAATGCTTATTGCTGTTGCGCACGCATGGGCAGAATTAAATTATATGGTTTGGCTACCGCTGACGGTTACAATCTATTACCCAGGTGTAACAGGACTTTTGGTTGGTACGGTTTGTCGGGCTCATTATTATCTTTCCTGATTACCTATGATCCTCAGCATAGCTGCAAAGCATTGCCCTGAAAGTCTTATTAACAGAGGCCATCAACTGTATCAGAACTCCATGCTAGTTCAGGAAGCCTATCGTTTACTTTGATTAAACCCTGTAAATTCAAAGCTTATAGCGATTTTTACTGCACAGTGACTGAGCCTTGTGGGTAATCGGGTTATCTTTTGATGATAAGTTTGGACTGTTCTTTCCGCGTTGTGAGGTAATTATTGCCGCTATAAGGCTAATATTGCCGCAAAGATACTGTAAAATCGCGTCGGGTTTATCCAACGCCGCTGGAGTTAATGCGGCGAGTTGGCAGCCACCTTTCAAGCAAAGCAGGTCTCCACCTTGCGCAATATTAACCAAACAATAATTCCGTCCTGAAATCTGAACTCCAAGCGGCAGCGCGTCGTTTGGCGGCCATGCTGTCTTTCTTGCCTTCATGTTGCTTTATCACGCCCAGACAGGCGCGATTGAACAGCGCCAGATGAGCCGCACCTGTTGGGTCAACCACCTTGAGTTCATCTTCTCGAAACACCATCCAGCACCCAATGTAATTGATTCTCGACCGCCCAATGCTCTCTTATAATTGTTGCGGCTTGTTCGGCATCAAGCGGTAATGAGCTAACATACCAACGTGATGAGCAGGCGTTGACGCCGTTCACGCAGCGCTCGCTGGCGACCTCAATTAGGGTACGAATGTGTGGCCACTTCTGCTTTAACTCTTTTGGCAATGTGGCATCCAACTGCATCACCGTGCGCTTTTCTTGGCGTCCGTGTCCACGATTTTCTTGCTCGAAGATAGCTAAATCCGGGTTATCATACTACTTGGCAAAACAGGCTCGGGTATGTTCGCTCAGAGCCGGTTGATTGCCCTTCAATTGAATAACGAAGTCACCTTTGCCTTTGATCACCGTTTCCATCGTCTGGGCCTGACAATGCAGCGCATCCAAGGTGACTACCGCATTATCTAATGCCAGCGACGCAATCACCTGGCGTGCGACTTCACCTTCGGTGCCTTTGCTGTTGGAGCGATCCTGATAGAGCGCCATCCCTCTGCCGACGTCAAATGCGCTGACCACATGCAGATCCTGACTGGTTTCCTTGCGCCACGCTCCGCGCATGGTTTTACCATCTAAGGCGATGATTTGTTTGCCTTCATGCTCGCGCCGCTCATTTATTCACCCAAAAACCGCTTGGGGCAGCACCTCTGTATCGAGTGCTTTGATAATGGCTGCAATGCAATGTCGCCGAGGAATACCCTGCTCAAATTCACGATGAAGCCGCAGCCACTCAAGCTGACTATCACCAACTCTTGAATGGACTTCCACCCCGTCGCGCCACTGAGAACAGCAGACAAGGTGAGAAAAATGACATCCACGAGGTTGTGCTTTAAATTGATGTCGTGACGATGGTCGGCAAAGATTTCCAAGTAGGTAATGAGGCTCATAATGGTCTTTGCCGATGATAAAAACCGACCTGATCACGCAAAGCAATAAGAGTTCTCAGATTTTATATATCAATAGATAATCAATCTGGGGAATCTTATATCAAAAAGTTAAGAATCTGCCTTGCCTTTCAAGTTAATTGTCGCTTAATACATACGTAACGGTTGGTCTATCGTAAAGTCTTACTGAATATTAGATGTTAAGTTGGGAGAAAACTAATGCCACATTCATATCCAATACGGTGCCAAGAATTGGGTAATGTTACGACAACTCTTTCTATACATGCTCAGAGCAGAAACTACAAAATGCAATCGAGCATGGATGAAACCAATCGTCTTAGAGGTTGTTTTAAAAGCGGAATTTAACCAATTGTGTGAAAATTAGACACTCGTGCTATTACCCTCTATCTGAGCTATAAGTTAATTTCACTGCGATGTGTCAATATTTTTACGCTCTCTATTATCATCATCAACACCACAATTCTAACCTCTGCCATATTGTTGACTTATATACATTTATATAACCTGGTCTATTTTTTGCTTAAACGGCACTAAGGGATTTTGCATAAATTTTAAAAAATCGTTACTGGTTGATTATTAAATAGTGCCGATAGCATTAATGAAAGAACAGGTTTAATTAGAATGAAAAGTTTAACTGCCCGCTTATGAGTCATTTCACACGTTAGCCGCAACAAAATTTAACCCGTCATTTGAAACAAAACAATGGATTTTTTTTCGACCAAGGTCGCCAGAAAATATTCGTTACGAGTTGATCAATAAAGGAATTTTTACGTCAGATGTCGCAGCAATTTAGGCTCGTGAAATACAAAGAAGCAGGCTATTAAAACGATTGTATCGTGAAAGAAGCGATTGAAATCCGACTAATTTCATAATGGTCAATTTGCAGAAATCTGCACATCAATGAACCAAAAATTAAAATATCTTTTTATAACATGAGGATGTTCTTTGTTAATACCAATGTATCGCTTTACAGATTTTACCACTGGTAAAAAATCTATTTAATGCACACCAACGAAGCTCATTAATTTTATTAGAAACAAATTGCAACCAAGAGGTATGTAAGTAGTGTCAAATTTATTTTCAAGTTCAATAATCGTTGCCGTATCCACATTTTTGATTAGCGGTGATGCTGAAGCCAGCACGCTGATCAATGGCAGCTTCGAGTCGCCAATCGTGAGCGACAACAACAGCCGATATCAATATTATTCCGGCAACGAAGTACCAGGCTGGCAGATTGCTGGTGATATCGATCTGATCACCAACTCAGTCTGGCCTTCGCCCGACGGCAACCAGCAACTCGATCTGAATGGGACGGGACCCGGCAGTATCACCCAGAGGGTATCTGACCTAGTCGCAAATGGAACCTATACGCTCAGCTTCGATTACGCACGGCATGCTTCAGGTGCGAGCGGCCTGAGAACAATGAACCTGTTCATCAACGGCCAACTGCTTGACTCGTTGTCGACATCCTCTCCTACACCAAATTACCTGTCGACCAGCTACCAGGTTCTGGCCACGAACGCAGGCGATCTCACGGTGATGTTTGAATCAACGTTCTTAAACGGCGATACCGGCATGATATTAGATGACGTCCGACTCGTCAGAAATGAGAATACCTCGCCTGTCATCTCGCCAATACCAAACCAGAGTTCACTCGAAGGGCAGACGATTGCACTTCAAATACTGGCAAGTGACACCGACAATGATCTCCTGACCTACTCGGCCCAAAATCTGCCCCAGGGCTTGTCAATTGACAATCAGACCGGCTTGATAAGCGGCTCCTTGGGCATTGGCTCGGCAGGTACCTACTCGGTGACCCTGACTGCCTCTGACGGCAACGGTGACGTGACAGACCAACTGATCCAGTGGATCATAAAAGTTGGCGGCGCGGTAATAAATGGCAGCTTCGAGTTGCCAATTGTCAGCGACAACAACAGTAAATATCAATATTATTCCGGCAACGAATTACCGGGCTGGCAGATTGGGACTGACATAGATCTGATCACCAGCCTGGTATGGCCGGCACATGAAGGTAACCAGCAGCTCGATTTGAACGGGATAGGTCCCAGCAGTATCACGCAGACCGTGTCCGACTTGGTCCCAAGTGGAACCTATACGCTCAGCTTCGTGTATGCCCGGCATGCTTTCGGAGCCAGCAGTCCCAGAACAATGGATGTGTTTGTTAACGATACGCTGCTCGACTCCTTGTCAACCACATCACCGGCGCCGAACTATCTGCCGGCAAGCTACCAGGTAAAGGCCACGAGCGCAGGCAACATTAAGATGATGTTTGCTTCAACGTTCTTAAATGGCGGTACGGGGATGGTGCTGGATGACGTGCAACTTGTGCGGGAGAACGCCGGCGATAATAACTCGCCTGTCATTACACCGATAGCTGACCAGAGCTCACTCGAAGGGCAGACTGTTACGCTGCAAGTCCTGACCAGTGGTGCCGACAACGATACCCTGACCTACTCGGCCCAGAGCCTGCCACCACCATTATCTATCAACAGTCAGACCGGCTTGATAAGCGGCACCCTGGATATCGTCTCAGCAGGTACCTACCCGGTGACCCTGACCGTCTTGGACAGCAACGGGGGCGTGGCGAACGAATTGTTCCAGTGGAACGTCGCGATAGTAGACGTTAATAGCCCACCTGTCATTACACCGATAGCTGACCAGAGCTCACTCGAAGGGCAGACTGTTACGCTACAAGTCCTGACCAGTGATGCCGACAACGATACCCTGACCTACTCGGCCCAGAGCCTGCCACCATCATTATCTATCAACAGTCAGACCGGCTTGATAAGCGGCACCCTAGAGACCGTCTCAGCAGGTACCTACCCGGTGACCCTGAAAGTATTGGACGGCAACGGGGGTGTGGCGAGCGAATTGTTCCAGTGGCGCGTAGCCACAGTAGACGTTAATAATCCACCTGCCATTACGCCAATAGCTGACCAGACCTCGGTCGAGGGGCAGACTGTTAGGCTGCAAATACTGGCAAGTGACACCGACAATGATCTCCTGACCTACTCGGCCCAAAACTTGCCCCAGGGTTTGTCAATCGACAATCAGACCGGCTTGATAAGCGGCTCTTTGGGCATCGGCTCAGCAGGTACCTACCCGGTGAGCTTGACTGCCTCTGACGGCAACGGTGACGGAACCGACCAACGGTTTCAGTGGGGCGTAGGCATAGTCGGCGGCACACTGATCAATGGCAGCTTCGAGTTGCCCTTAGTTAGCGACAACGGTAGCAGATATCAATATTACAGCGGCACCGAAGTACCGGGCTGGCAGATCAGCGGTGACATCGATTTAATCACCAGTCTGGTCTGGCCCGCGCCTAAAGGCAACCAGCAGCTCGATCTCAACGGGAAGGGTATTGGCAGCATAACGCAGACTGTATCTGGCTTGATCGCAGGCGAAACTTATAAGCTGAGCTTCGAATACGCCAGGCATGCTTCAGGTGCAGGTGAACCGAGGACAATGGACCTGTTCGTCAACGGTACGCTGATCGACTCGTTGTCAACGACCTCACCAGCGCCTAATTATCAGTTGGCAAGTTACCAGGTAAAGGCTACGGAAGCGGGCGATATCAATATAATGTTCGATTCGACGTATTCGAAAAACAGTACCGGTATGGTCTTGGACGACGTACGCTTGGAAGATTTTACGCAGAAGGCTGCAATCTCTGAACAAATGCCTCAGGCTGCAATCTCTGAACACTTTCTGCCCTCGGATCCTACTGTAAACGAAGATGCCCAAATAGCATCCAAAAAGGTCTTTGCTCACTACTTCACTCCCTACCCTCAGTCGATTAATAATAAAATGCCAGGAGAAAATTACTACGACCGTAATTATCTAAACCCTTATGGTGAAAATAACAAGTTTTTGCGTGGCGGCGGGTTACTCAGACAACGTCCGCTTTATCGGGCTCCCTTTGCTGGTGATTCCGAATGGCGTGTTACCGATGCACGATTCCAGGTCAGACAAGCAGCGGCTCTTGGTTTAGATGGTTTTTCAATGAATATCCTTTCCACCAGTGGTGCCAATTGGGATCGTCTTCTGCGCACCTACGATGCCGCGGAGGAACTCGGGAATTTCAAAATACTGATAATGCCCGATATGAACGCCGTTTTTAAAAACAGTCCAGAGCGATTTATTCCTACTATTCAAGCGCTTGACAAAAGGAAGGCGTCTTATCGTTTAGATGATGGCCGTTTGGTCATCGCTCCTTACTTAGCAGAAAACCGGTCTCCCGCTTGGTGGAAACAAACTCTGGATAAACTAAAAGCCTTAGGCATTAAAGTTGCGCTAATGCCTTTATATCAGGGCTGGGACTCTGATTTAGCTGCATTCAAGGAACAGGAGCCCGCTGCTTTCGATGAATACGTCTACGGCGTGTCTGATTGGGGACCAAGAACCCCCACCGCTGCATACGGTCTTATAAACCACCCCGGTCGTGCACAACAAGAGGGTATTAAATGGATGGCATCTGTTTCTCCCCAGGACAGCCGAGCTAAAAACCCTAGTTATACAGAGGCCGGCAACAGTGAAAATTACAGAGTCATGTGGGAAAGTGCTATCAAGGGCGGAGCTGACTGGGTGCAAGTCATTACCTGGAATGATTATTCAGAGACGACAGAAATTACACCATCTTCACAAACCGGCTATTCGTTTTACGACCTGACTGCCTATTATATTGATTGGTTTAAAACCAACCAAAAACCTAGCGTAGTGCGTGACACCATGTATGCATTCTATCGGGAGAACAGCACTAATACAGTCTTATCCGGCAGTGTGCAGACCAAAGCCTATGTATTGGTCAATGGAGAGTCTGCACGAAATGAAATAGAATTATTGGCATTCTTAACAACGCCAGCCACGCTGGAAATTAAAATAGCGGATAAAACGTATCAACAAACCGCAGCCGCTGGTATGACTAGCTTCAAAGTACCTTTGCAGGAAGGAACGCCTACATTTAGAATAATGCGAGATAATAAAATAATTCAGGAGATGGCCGGCCGGGTGGCTATTAACAACAATACCGTTGATGTTCAGGATATGACCTACCATGGTATGAGCAGTAGCCGATTACCAATTAGTCAAAATACCCAGCATTTAAGCTGGCCACAAAAGCTGAACACTGACAGCAAAAGCTCAATCAACAACGCGGACACACAATCTCCTTTTGCCAGAAATAGTAATGCTCTTTCTACAGAATTTGCTTTTGATGGACAGCAAGCAAATAGTGGTTTTGTTTATCAATTTTTAACATTGCCTGATAATTCATTAACCTCTATTGGATTTGACATCAATTTGAAAGATGCCTGCCTATTTGAATCTAACCTGGTGCTAAATCTGGCCGATAGCAATGGAAATACAGGCGGGGTGTTAGCGTTGTGCAATACTGATAATACGACGACTGAACTGGTCAACCGCTCGAGTTCTGGAGATGAAATTCTAGCAGGAACAAGTCTTTTACCTAATTCATGGTATCAGATAAAAATCACCGCTAAAAGTGGAGCCTCTGGTCAGGATGTTTATGATTTATTGATGACCCGACCAGATGGCTCAAACGTTGCGCATCAAAATTTGTTTTTCGAAAACGATGTTAATGGGCTTGGCAGTATTCAATTGATACTTGAAAATAGTGATCATACAGAAGTAAAAATCGCGATTGATAATGTTTATGTAGGGGAGCAATAAGCAAATCAATTGAGACCGTCTGAAACATGAGAGGATCTATGTTTTAGACGGCTCTTTCTGCACATTTATTTTAAAACAAATAATCTCTACGGGTGCTCAAGCCAGCTTGCAAACCCGTAGAGATTTGTCTTTTTATTATTTCCCTTCCTAATTTTCAAATTAGAAAAAACATTAAAAACCGGCATAATAAATGCCTGATATTTATCGCGAAACGCTGAATTCGATTTTTTTGACTTGATTTATGTATCATAGTTTTTCACAAATAAATCAATATTATACAGTGTAAATATTATTCTATATCGTATATACGTATAGGTAGCTTTGTTCCGCACTAACTATTTATCACCCTAATTAACTAATGTATATTACAACAATAGGATACTAGCAACACCAAAAACCAGCAATGGCGCAGCCACACAAAGTATCTGCAATAAGAAACACCAAATTTAAGAGATTAAGAGATTAATTAAATGAGCAGATATTTTACTAAAATAATATCTTCACATAGTTTGTTACTGTGTCTAACAGCTTGCAGTGTAACAAACTCTCAGAATGTTCCTTCGGCATCTGCACTTAATAGTCGCGATCCAACGTCAGTGAACCAAAGTGCCGTTGACATATCAAAACTGGTCTTCGCCCACTACTTCACTCCCTACCCTCAGTCGATTAATAATAAAATGCCAGGAGAAAATTACTACGACCGTAATTATCTAAACCCTTATGGTGAAAATAACAAGTTTTTGCGTAGCGGCGGGTTACTCAGACAACGTCCGCTTTATCGGGCTCCCTTTGCTGGTGATTCCGAATGGCGTGTTACCGATGCACGATTCCAGGTCAGACAAGCAGCGGCTCTTGGTTTAGATGGTTTTTCAATGAATATCCTTTCCACCAGTGGTGCCAATTGGGATCGTCTTCTGCGCACCTACGATGCCGCGGAGGAACTCGGGAATTTCAAAATACTGATAATGCCCGATATGAACGCCGTTTTTAAAAACAGTCCAGAGCGATTTATTCCTACTATTCAAGCGCTTGACAAAAGGAAGGCGTCTTATCGTTTAGATGATGGCCGTTTGGTCATCGCTCCTTACTTAGCAGAAAACCGGTCTCCCGCTTGGTGGAAACAAACTCTGGATAAACTAAAAGCCTTAGGCATTAAAGTTGCGCTAATGCCTTTATATCAGGGCTGGGACTCTGATTTAGCTGCATTCAAGGAACAGGAGCCCGCTGCTTTCGATGAATACGTCTACGGCGTGTCTGATTGGGGACCAAGAACCCCCACCGCTGCATACGGTCTTATAAACCACCCCGGTCGTGCACAACAAGAGGGTATTAAATGGATGGCATCTGTTTCTCCCCAGGACAGCCGAGCTAAAAACCCTAGTTATACAGAGGCCGGCAACAGTGAAAATTACAGAGTCATGTGGGAAAGTGCTATCAAGGGCGGAGCTGACTGGGTGCAAGTCATTACCTGGAATGATTATTCAGAGACGACAGAAATTACACCATCTTCACAAACCGGCTATTCGTTTTACGACCTGACTGCCTATTATATTGATTGGTTTAAAACCAACCAAAAACCTAGCGTAGTGCGTGACACCATGTATGCATTCTATCGGGAGAACAGCACTAATACAGTCTTATCCGGCAGTGTGCAGACCAAAGCCTATGTATTGGTCAATGGAGAGTCTGCACGAAATGAAATAGAATTATTGGCATTCTTAACAACGCCAGCCACGCTGGAAATTAAAATAGCGGATAAAACGTATCAACAAACCGCAGCCGCTGGTATGACTAGCTTCAAAGTACCTTTGCAGGAAGGAACGCCTACATTTAGAATAATGCGAGATAATAAAATAATTCAGGAGATGGCCGGCCGGGTGGCTATTAACAACAATACCGTTGATGTTCAGGATATGACCTACCATGGTATGAGCAGTAGCCGATTACCAATTAGTCAAAATACCCAGCATTTAAGCTGGCCACAAAAGCTGAACACTGACAGCAAAAGCTCAATCAACAACGCGGACACACAATCTCCTTTTGCCAGAAATAGTAATGCTCTTTCTACAGAATTTGCTTTTGATGGACAGCAAGCAAATAGTGGTTTTGTTTATCAATTTTTAACATTGCCTGATAATTCATTAACCTCTATTGGATTTGACATCAATTTGAAAGATGCCTGCCTATTTGAATCTAACCTGGTGCTAAATCTGGCCGATAGCAATGGAAATACAGGCGGGGTGTTAGCGTTGTGCAATACTGATAATACGACGACTGAACTGGTCAACCGCTCGAGTTCTGGAGATGAAATTCTAGCAGGAACAAGTCTTTTACCTAATTCATGGTATCAGATAAAAATCACCGCTAAAAGTGGAGCCTCTGGTCAGGATGTTTATGATTTATTGATGACCCGACCAGATGGCTCAAACGTTGCGCATCAAAATTTGTTTTTCGAAAACGATGTTAATGGGCTTGGCAGTATTCAATTGATACTTGAAAATAGTGATCATACAGAAGTAAAAATCGCGATTGATAATGTTTATGTAGGAGCCGGCCAAAGGAACGGGAATATCAATAATTCGCTAATCAATGGCAGCTTCTAGTCGCCACTAGTAATTGGCAACAACGGTAAATATCAATATTTTTCAGGCTCGAAGGTACCGGGTTGGCAGATCGGCAGTGACATCGATTTGATCACCAAACTAACCTGGCCTGCTCCCGACGGAAACCAGCAGCTCGATATTCACTGAACGGGTCACGGCGGCATTACACAAACAGTGTCAGGTCTGATAGCAAACGGGAATTATAAGCTCAACTTCGCATATGCGGGACATGCTTTGGGACCGAGTGGGCCCAGGACTATTGATATATTTGTCAACGATACACTACTCGACTCGTTGTCAACGACCTCAACGACGCCGAACTATCTGTTAGCAAGTTACTCGGTACAGGGGTCAAGCGAGGGCGACATCAAGGCGATGTTTGACTCGACATACTCAACCGGCGGCACTGGCAGGGTGCTGGATGGCGTGCAACTGGTAAATATAGGGAACCAATAAACAAGTTACATGAGACCGTCTGAAACATACATTGGTATAGCGTTAGGCGGCTCTTTTTACTTTAATTTGAGCCTGAGAGAGAACTTAACCGAACTAGAGTCTAGATACGGATTAAGTCCCGCTGTCGAGCGTCGCGCTGTCGAGCAATATAGAGTGCGTGACTATCGACGCTTAAAACACTCCAAATTGCCGACTAACCTTTGACCACGCTGCGTTAACATGCTATAAGCAAAGTAAGCTCTGGATCTATTTAACCAAATAGTTCCTACAAGCACTCTGCTTCGGTCATCGAGAAGTTATAAGGATTCTTGTTTTTAGTCAAAATTCTTATCTTCATGACCTGATTGTGATGTGCGAGGTTATTAATGCACCATTAGTAACCTTAATCGGGGTTGAGTTTAATCATTGATATTAAATTTTATCTACGTCTAATCGATGCCAATTTAAAACAATAACAATATTATTCTCTTTCATATTGGCTTACCTATATGGCCTACCAAATTGTCATATAGACTTTCTTTTTGTGTCTTTGGATAAGGTTCAATTGATTTAGTCTACAAAACCCACGTATAGATAGCTGAGAGACGTACGAGCCGAAACTGCTTGCCAGCATTCACTGTTAATAATTATGAATAAAACAGGGAGGTTCAGATGGTTACGAATATTAATACAGACGGATTACTCGCCAGAGCGAGAGTGATGTCGATAGGAACCGGACTACTCTTTGTTACGATTCTGTTCGCCGCATTGCCCGCACAGGTTGTTTACGCTGCGCCAGGAATCAATGCCCCCTTCCCGGTCGGCGCTTATCTCGACGGGGCGTTTCCGCCACTCAGCCCGGGCGCTGACCCAAATGCTAACTATACACCACAAAATCACTTTCCCACGCTGTCCTTTATTGAACCTATTCGCATAGTTGAACACCCAACAATCGACGAGTTGGCCATCGTGTCGAAAGACGGAACCATTCGTCTCGTTCCTAACGTATCCGGTGCAACAAGTACCACCCTGCTGCTGGATCTCAGCCCTATCATTCAGGCAAAGCTAGGGTCTGGCGAGGGCGGCATCGGTGGATTCGTGTTTCACCCAGACTTTGGTCAGCCGGCCAGCCCGAATCGCGGTTACGTCTACGTCTGGTATCGCTGGTCACCTGATGGCGGCTCATCGCCCAATGCTACAGTCGATGGCTACCAACATCTCTCGCGATTCGAACTAGCCGACGGCGCCACTCAGATTAACGTCGCAAGCGAAGTCATTCTTATTCAGCAATTCGACCGGCAGCAGTGGCATATCGGTGGTGCCATGTTTTTTGGCCAAGACGGTTTTCTGTATCTGAGCGTCGGTGACGAGGGCAACTGCTGCAACCGGCTCGAATCCTCCCAAAAAATAGACGGTGGTTTATTCTCGGGCATTCTGCGCATTGACGTCGATCAGGATCCAATACTGAGTCATCCAATCCGCCGTCAGCCCGAGAACGTTGGCACGCCACCTTCCAGCTGGCCAGATTCATTTTCACAAAACTATTATGTACCTAATAACAACCCCTTCCTCGATACTCAGGGGGGGGTTCTGGAAGAGTTCTATGCCATAGGCTTGCGACATCCGTGGACCGTCCACCGAGACGACGCAACGGGAAACATCTGGGCAGCTGATGTTGGCGAAAACACGTTCGAGGAAGTTAACGTAATCCAGAAGGGCGGTAACTACCAATGGGCTTATCTTGAGGGTATTTTTCCTGGGCTCATTGCCAAGCCACAGAATATTATCGGCACCGAGTACAGCCCGGTTTTCTACTATGACCGTACGATGGGCCAGGCCGTCATTGGTGCCGGCGTATACCGGGGTAACGTGCATCCCCAGTTAGTAGGAAAATATCTCGTATCCGACTTCCTGACGGGCACCTTATGGACAGTTGAGGGCACCGATCCCGCGACTGCAGTCGTAGAGCAAATCGGTAACGTTCCTGCGGGCTTCCCTATGGGGATAAACTCTTATCTGCTTGATCGGCACGGCCGGATCCTCATGGCCCAAACGGCGGGTGGCATGTTGCCCGGTGGTACAATTCAGGAACTAGTAACCAACGGTACTCCAAACCCAGAGCCGCCGGCTCTGTTGTCGCAGACCAACGCGTTCGACGACTTGATCGAGCTCAACGTGCACGACGGCTGTGTGCCCTATGACCTGAACGAACCCTTCTGGTCCGATGGCGCGCTTAAATCGCGCTGGTTATGTCTACCCAATGACGGCACGCACAATTCCCCCAACGAGCAGATTGCATTCAGCGAGAACAACGAGTGGAACTACCCGGTCGGGACCGTTTACATCAAACACTTCGAACTGCTGTTGGATCAATCCGATCCGACTTCGAACGTGCGCCTCGAAACGCGCTTCATGATACATGGGACCGATGGTTGGTATGCAGTAACCTATCGTTGGTTTAGCGACGAGACGGATGCAGAATTGTTGACGACTGCGGTCGATCAGTCCTACGTTGTGAACCGTGGTCAGGGTCCCGTGGAGCAGATATGGCATTTCCCCAGCCGCAGTGAGTGCCTGCAGTGTCACACGACGAACGCGGGCAGTGCTCTTGGCGCCAGCACCCGCCAGCTAAACGGCGACTTCAGCTATCCGCTTGCAGACGCCAACCAGCTTGAAACCTGGAACCACCTAGAGATGTTCGACCAATCGTTGACTCTCGGTCAGATAGCCGCTTTTCAAAAAAATTACGCCCATGACGATCTGAGTGCGAGTGTCGAAGATCGTGCGCGGTCGTATCTGGACTCAAACTGCGGCTACTGTCACAGACCCAGCGGCGTGCGCGCGAATTTCGATGCTAGATCAACCACACCATTGAGTTTACAAGGCCTGTTATTCGGCGAGGTGATTGAACACTTTGCCGGCGGCGATAGGGTCCTGTTCCCTGGCGATCCATCAAGGTCGGTCGCGTCCATCAGAATGGATCGGGTCGGACAGGGTGCCATGCCTCCCCTGTCGAAGGCGCTAGTCGACGACACTGGAGTAGCACTGCTCGAAGCCTGGCTGGACGTTGCCGCCTTAATCGGCAACGACACCAGCACCGACGGCTCCTTCATCGATGCTCATCATCCTAGCCTCTACATCAACGAAGCGGATACACTCGTCAATGGCGGCAGTGAAGTCAGCACCGTGACCGTTGGCGACTTCAAGTTCTACGCTCGCAAACTTGGCAATCCGATCACCCCTATCATCGTCAAGGTGGGTGGTGACAATCAGTTCATCGTCGTCGCCATCGGCACGTCGCGAACACAGAGCGAATATGTGATCGGCGAAAACCGATTCCCCTTTTCCGACACAGGTCTCATTGAAATCGAGTTGATGCCCGCTGAGATCTTGGCCACCGGCTTCATGGATGCCTACCCCGATGGCGATGGCTGGGGGGCCGGGACAGTGATCCCGGCCGACGACAGTGCTCTTGAGGATGAGATTTGGGCGCTGTTGCCCAACCCACTCGTGGCAACCTCGTCGGGATTCAATCCGTCTGCCGACACTCCAGCTGTTTTTCTCGGTGAGGACCCCCTAGTCACGAATGCTGGGAAGGCATTGGCCCAGTACACCACGCTAAATCGGAGCTATCGATACGGGATAGTGATGTCAGCGGATGGCGACCCCGGTATGGAGGAGATACCAGCGCTGCTGGTCAACGGTTCTTTTGAGTCGCCGTTAGTGATTGACAACAACTTTCGATATCAATATTACAGCGGCACCGAACTACCCGGATGGCAAATAGGCGGTGACATCGACTTAATCACCAGTAAAGTGTGGCCTGCCCCCAAGGGCATACAGCAACTTGATCTGAACGGGACAGGTCCCGGCAGCATCACCCAGACCGTGTCCGGCCTGGTCTCAAACGGGACTTATACCCTGAGCTTCAAATACGCCCGGCATGCTTTCGGAGCCAGTGGCCCCAGAACAATGGATGTGTTGGTTAATGGCACACTACTCGACTCCTTGTCAACTGTCTCACTGGCGCCCAACTATCTGCTGGCAAGTTATCATGTGCAGGCCACAAGCGCAGGCGACATCACGGTGATGTTTGATTCAACGTTCTTAAGTGGCGATACGGCGATGGTGCTGGATGACATACAACTGTTGGAGGGGAGTGCCGGTAATACACCACCTGTCGTTACGCCGCCCACTGACCAGAGCTCACTTGAAGGCCAGACGGTTGCACTGCAAGTTGAGGCCAGTGACGCCGACAACGATATCCTGACCTACACAGCCCAGGGCTTGCCGCCAGCGTTATTTATCAACAGCCAGACCGGCTTGATAAGTGGTGCACTGGACATTGGCTCTACCGGCACCTACTCAGTGACCCTGACCGTCGTGGACGGTCTCGGGGGGGTGGCAAACGAATTGTTCCAGTGGAGCATCACCCCCGGTGGGGGCAGTAATACCCCGCCTGTTATCACGCCGATACAGGACCAAAACGCCCTTGAAGGCCAGACGGTTACGCTGCAAGTCCTCGCCAGTGACGCCGACAACGATATCCTGACCTACTCAGCCCAGGGCTTGCCGCCAGGGTTATTTATCAACAGCCAGACCGGCTTGATAAGTGGTGCACTGGACATCGGCTCTACCGGCATCTACCCTGTGACCCTGACCGTTATAGACGGTATCGGCGGTGTGGCGAACGAATTGTTCCAGTGGAGCATCACCACCGGTGGGGACGGTAATACACCACCGGTTATCACGCCGCCCCTTGACCAGAGCTCACTTGAAGGCCAGACGGTTACGCTGCAAGTCCTCGCCAGTGACGCCGACAACGATATCCTGACCTACTCAGCCCAGGGCTTGCCGCCAGGGTTATTTATCAACAGCCAGACCGGCTTGATAAGTGGTGCACTGGACATCGGCTCTACCGGCATCTACCCTGTGACCCTGACCGTTATAGATGGTATCGGCGGGGTGGCGAACGAGTTGTTCCAGTGGAGCATCACCCCCGGTGGTAATAACCCGCCTGTTATCACGCCGATACAGAACCAAAACGCCCTTGAAGGCCAGACGGTTACGCTGCAAGTCCTCGCCAGTGACGCCGACAACGATATCCTGACCTACTCAGCCCAGGGCTTGCCGCCAGCGTTATTTATCAACAGCCAGACCGGCTTGATAAGTGGTGCACTGGACATCGGCTCTACCGGCATTTACCCTGTGACCCTGACCGTTATAGACGGTATCGGCGGTGTGGCGAACGAATTATTCCAGTGGAGTATCACCGCCAGTGGTGGCGGTAATTTGATCAATGGCAGCTTTGAGTCGCCGACCGTTATCGACAACAACGGTAAATACCAATACTACAGCGGTACCGAACTACCAGGCTGGCAAATCGGCGGTAACATCGATTTAATCACCAACCTGATCTGGCTCGCCCCCGAAGGCAACCAGCAGCTCGATCTAAACGGTACCGCTCCTGGCAGTATCACGCAGACCGTGCCCGGCCTGGTCGCAAACGGGACTTATACCCTGAGCTTCAAATACGCCCGGCATGCTTTCGGAGCCAATGTTCCAAGGACAATGGCTCTGTTTGTCAACGGCCAGTTGATCGACTCGTTGTCAACAACCTCTCCGGCACCGAACTATCTGTTGGCCAGTTACCAGGTGCAGGCAACTGGCGTGGGCGACATCAGCGTGATGTTTGAATCAACCTTCTCTGGCGGCTTGGGGATGGTGCTGGATGACATACAACTGGTGGTAGTAAGCGCCGGCGGTAATACACCACCTGTTATCACGCCGCCCCTTGACCAAAACGCCCTTGAAGGCCAGACGGTTACGCTGCAAGTCCTCGCCAGTGACGCCGACAACGATATCCTGGCCTACTCAGCCCAGGGCTTGCCTCCCGCGTTATTTATCAACAGCCAGACCGGCTTGATAAGTGGTGTACTGGACATCGGCTCTACCGGCATCTACCCTGTGACCCTGACCGTTATAGATGGTATCGGCGGGGTGGCGAACGAATTGTTCCAGTGGAGCATCACCCCCGGTGGTAATAACCCGCCTGTTATCACGCCGATACAGAACCAAAACGCCCTTGAAGGCCAGACGGTTACGCTGCAAGTCCTCGCCAGTGACGCCGACAACGATATCCTGACCTACTCAGCCCAGGGCTTGCCGCCAGCGTTATTTATCAACAGCCAGACCGGCTTGATAAGTGGTGCACTGGACATCGGCTCTACCGGCATTTACCCTGTGACCCTGACCGTTATAGACGGTATCGGCGGTGTGGCGAACGAATTATTCCAGTGGAGTATCACCGCCAGTGGTGGCGGTAATTTGATCAATGGCAGCTTTGAGTCGCCGACCGTTATCGACAACAACGGTAAATACCAATACTACAGCGGTACCGAACTACCAGGTTGGCAAATCGGCGGTAACATCGATTTAATCACCAACCTGATCTGGCTCGCCCCCGAAGGCAACCAGCAGCTCGATCTAAACGGTACCGCTCCTGGCAGTATCACGCAGACCGTGTCCGGCCTGGTCGCAAACGGGACTTATACCCTGAGCTTCAAATACGCCCGGCATGCTTTCGGAGCCAATGTTCCAAGGACAATGGATCTGTTTGTCAACGGCCAGTTGATCGACTCGTTGTCAACAACCTCTCCGGCACCGAACTATCTGTTGGCCAGTTACCAGGTGCAGGCAACTGGCGCGGGCGACATCAGCGTGATGTTTGAATCAACCTTCTCTGGCGGCTTGGGGATGGTGCTGGATGATATACAACTGGTGGTAGTAAGCGCCGGCGGTAATACACCACCTGTTATCACACCGATACAGGACCAAAACGCCCTTGAAGGCCAGACGGTTACGCTGCAAGTCCTCGCCAGTGACGCCGACAACGATATCCTGGCCTACTCAGCCCAGGGCTTGCCGCCAGCGTTATTTATCAACAGCCAGACCGGCTTGATAAGTGGTGCACTGGACATCGGCTCTACCGGCATCTACCCTGTGACCCTGACCGTTATAGATGGTATCGGCGGGGTGGCGAACGAGTTGTTCCAGTGGAGCATCACCCCCGGTGGTAATAACCCGCCTGTTATCACGCCGATACAGAACCAAAACGCCCTTGAAGGCCAGACGGTTACGCTGCAAGTCCTCGCCAGTGACGCCGACAACGATATCCTGACCTACTCAGCCCAGGGCTTGCCGCCAGCGTTATTTATCAACAGCCAGACCGGCTTGATAAGTGGTGCACTGGACATCGGCTCTACCGGCATTTACCCTGTGACCCTGACCGTTATAGACGGTATCGGCGGTGTGGCGAACGAATTATTCCAGTGGAGTATCACCGCCAGTGGTGGCGGTAATTTGATCAATGGCAGCTTTGAGTCGCCGACCGTTATCGACAACAACGGTAAATACCAATACTACAGCGGTACCGAACTACCAGGTTGGCAAATCGGCGGTAACATCGATTTAATCACCAACCTGATCTGGCTCGCCCCCGAAGGCAACCAGCAGCTCGATCTAAACGGTACCGCTCCTGGCAGTATCACGCAGACCGTGCCCGGCCTGGTCGCAAACGGGACTTATACCCTGAGCTTCAAATACGCCCGGCATGCTTTCGGAGCCAATGTTCCAAGGACAATGGCTCTGTTTGTCAACGGCCAGTTGATCGACTCGTTGTCAACAACCTCTCCGGCACCGAACTATCTGTTGGCCAGTTACCAGGTGCAGGCAACTGGCGCGGGCGACATCAGCGTGATGTTTGAATCAACCTTCTCTGGCGGCTTGGGGATGGTGCTGGATGATATACAACTGGTGGTAGTAAGCGCCGGCGGTAATACACCACCTGTTATCACACCGATACAGGACCAAAACGCCCTTGAAGGCCAGACGGTTACGCTGCAAGTCCTCGCCAGTGACGCCGACAACGATATCCTGGCCTACTCAGCCCAGGGCTTGCCGCCAGCGTTATTTATCAACAGCCAGACCGGCTTGATAAGTGGTGCACTGGATATCGGCTCTACCGGCATCTACCCTGTGACCCTGACCGTTATAGATGGTATCGGCGGGGTGGCGAACGAGTTGTTCCAGTGGAGCATCACCCCCGGTGGTAATAACCCGCCTGTTATCACGCCGATACAGAACCAAAACGCCCTTGAAGACCAGACGGTTACGCTGCAAGTCCTCGCCAGTGACGCCGACAACGATATCCTGACCTACTCAGCCCAGGGCTTGCCGCCAGCGTTATTTATCAACAGCCAGACCGGCTTGATAAGTGGTGCACTGGACATCGGCTCTACCGGCATCTACCCTGTGACACTGACCGTTATAGATGGTATCGGCGGGGTGGCAAACGAGTTGTTCCAGTGGAGTATCACCGCCAGTAGTGCCGGTAATTTAATCAATGGCAGCTTTGAAGCAGACGGCGCAGTGCCTCCGACTACTTCGATTACCGGTTGGACTGTGTTGACAGGCGATGTCGAAGTAATAGCAGCCGGCTATGACGGTGTTTACGCGCTGGATTTGAATGGCACGACACCAGGCAGTATCACCCAAACCTTAACTGAATTGACACCGGGTGTTGAATACATGCTCGACATCGTCTGGGCCGATCAGGCTCAGCGCAACCCAAATCTGCAAACACTGGCAACGGCGGATATATTCATAGCCGGCCAGTACGTCGCGTCCATGCGCACGACATCTGATACATTATTCGTCGACTGTAACTCGTTCCCATTTATCCCAACTGCTTCATCGGCAGAGCTCGAGATCCGCTCCACTACTCCATCTAATGTAGGTTTACGAATCGATAAAATCAGCATCCGTCAGGGCGTCCCCGTGCAGCCGCCTACATCGTCGCTTAACTTCACCAACGCGGGTTTCGAGATACCCTTGAATCCGCCAAACATCGACCCACACATTTGTGGGTTCAACCTCCCGGGGTGGCTGGTCACCCAAGAGAACGTCGACGTGGTCACACTTCTCTCGTTTGGTGCACCCGAAGGTGATTCAGTGATCGATGTCGGCGGCCATGGTCCGGGTGGCATTGCCCAGACAATCACCAACCTGGATCCTGGTCTGACTTATCAGCTGGGTTTCCAATACGCGCGGCACCGCTCCTGGGATCAGGAACCTGTGCTGACAGCAGACGTCATCATAGATGGCATCTTGGTGGACACACTGGCTCGGGACCTGACGCAGAAAGCACCAGCCTGGGAGTTCTACTCGTTGAACTTTGTCGCGCCACCGGACGGTTCGGTAACAATCGAGTTTCGCTCGACAGCACTCACTGTTGGAGGGGGTGTGTTATTCGACAACTTAACAATAACCCCTCAGTAACGAGCCTACTAGCAAGGAACTGTTTAATATGACTTATGAGCAGAACAAAACCATAACTGAGTTAAGTCAGATTGATGAAAATTTGTATGACATTGGGGTGTATCTGCGTGCGGTTTTTAATAATACCGGAGACCCAATATATTCGTAAAGGATGAAGAATTTACGTTCTTTATTGTTAATGACGCCTTTTGAAACTTTTTTTGAGTTATCTAGGCCCGAAATAGTCGGCACAA
Source organism: Paraglaciecola sp. IT1134 (assembly GCF_058068185.1). Lineage (NCBI taxonomy): Bacteria > Pseudomonadati > Pseudomonadota > Gammaproteobacteria > Alteromonadales > Alteromonadaceae > Paraglaciecola > Paraglaciecola sp. IT1134. The sequence goes on from NZ_CM176486.1 coordinate 3,114,350, forward strand.
ACTTGCCGAAAAATTTCCATCAAGTGAGATTGAGCATATTTTATCTATCGATAGACAGGTACTAAAGGCCGGGAAGGAGGTTTTATGCGAAGAGACCCTCTCACCTAGTGCAGTACAAGCTAAGACAGTTCTTAAAGTAGTCTAATTGATCCGGACACTCTAGATAATTATCAAAACCGGAGTGCACCATGAACGCTAGAAAGAAATAGTCAAAATAATTTAAGTTAGATACGATCAGCTTGGTGTTTGAGCAACAGAGCCGGAAATATTATGGCCTAATTCAGTAAGGGATAATTTTTGCCCGTCTATTAAAGATCTGGTTGCGACCATCAAAGAAACTAGTCGCCTAAAAATAATCATTTGATTAGGCCCATGATTTTTAGAAATTTTTCAGCCATACACGGTTTAGATAGGCTAGTAAATGTATTCAAAGCTCCCTGCGCTAATTGATACCTAATTTCATCATTTGATAACAATAGGTTTATTTTTGCTAACAGAGAGTCAACATTTAGACGCTCGAAAAGCAAGCCGTTAACTCCATCAATCACATAACTAGCCTCAGGTCCCATATGCCTTGCAATATCATTATGAACAATAACTGGTAATCCCAAGCCCATATAGTGCACAACACTCAAACCCGCATCTCCTCCATATGCTCCGGCAAAACAAGTAGACGCAATTTCCCTTTGTTTTACTTCGTCAAAAATAGCACCGTAAAAGGTCGCAATGGAGCCATATTTGTTCTTTAACCGCTCCACGTATTCGCTATCGCCTGTTCCAATTACTTTTACATTTACCTTACTTCGCAGAGCTGCTGCAAGCAATATATCAATATCACATCCTTGTCTTAAACGTCCTATATAAAATATCGAATGAGAAATGTTATTTTTTAACACCTTGTTGACGGGAGCAATATCCAATGTATTTTGACAAACACTAACTTTGTGCTGCAATCCACGAGGTAGTTTTTTTAATAATTCTTGTTTTGAATAATCGGTATAACAAATATATCCGTCACATAAAAATAAAAGCATTTTGTAAGTCGAATTAACAAAAAAATTACTACTTTTATACCCTCCTTGGCCGTGCAAATAAATTTTCTTGTTGGTAAAGAGCGTTGTTAACAAAAGTACCCATAATGACCAATACTTAAGATTTGCCACATGAAAAATAACGTCATGTCGATGCCAAAGTCGTAATAACTGCTTGTTGAAAATGAATGTTCCAAAAAAGCTGCGCCAGTTGGCGTCTTCATACACAAAATTACAATTTTTAGCGTTTTTTCTAGCGGGATCTGCTGTTTCTCCATGCATCCCAGCATATACAGTGACACTTCCCTTGTTGAATTTCGCAATTTTATCAAAGATATTTATTCTATATTCAGGTAATATTGGTTGGATTATTAATAGTTTATTGCCCATTTTTAATAGTCTCCTAAATCAGTAGTTTTTTTGTAAAAATTTAGTGAAAATAACAATACTAACACGGCTAAAAGATACCCAAATACAGTCATTAAACCGACGTGGGCAAGATAATTCGACCACCTCAGTTAAGCCAGATTTCTCCTTAAAAATATTTTAATGTCATCAAAACAAAATATTACACACAAGATAATAGAGCCAACTAGTAAACAAATGGAATTAAAAAAACCATAAGGTCTTAAGTTATTATTTGCATCTGTCAGCAAAAAGATTGTGTTATGTGTCACTGAATACCAAACGAATAATAACCAAAAAGCAGAGATCATAAGTAGTGATATTATTTTTAAACTTAAATTCATTTTTAGGATGAATTTAAAAGCCAGTAGATACATTAAAATAGCAACTATCTGAAATGTAGCTATGCTGCCCGATATAATTATTAAATTATCACTAAATCCTGATATTAAGGCTGTAAAAAAAAGAAAAATTGAGTCTATTAGTAAAGTTAAAAACTTACATTTAAATAATCCCAACGCATCCAACATCGAATATGTAACGGACATCATTATACGCGATAACAAACCCACAAGAAGTAGGTTGATTACCGGAATTGCATCTAACCATTTATCGCCCCATATTATTGAGATGATCGGCTTACTTATAATTATGCCCAGTGTGCAACATATAATAGCACCCGAAAGAACCAGTTTTGAATAAGACTCATAGTCCGCCCAAAATTGACTCATATTTCCTTCTATTTTTAATGCCGCAAGAGCGGGGGTGATAACAGTTCGAATAGTTGCCGTAATTAGTTGGCCGGATGCTGCCGTGAGTTGAAAACTAAAAAAATAAAACCCTAACAAAACAGCAGAAGAAGACATTGAAAGAGCAAGGAAATCACCTTGCATTGAAAAACCCATCACAAGTGCCGTGAGTAATGGCCATTTCGCCTCTCTCAGCATTGCGGTGATTTCTTTTATACTTAACTTAGTATTTTCACTCCGTACTAAATCCCTTTTTAGGATGCAGAGTACGAAAACCATGATGCCTACGAACAAATAAGGTAAGCCCAATGAATAAATCCCAAAATCCAGATACAAACAAATGATTAGTCCGCCATGCTGAGCTATGCTTGAATAAACGTTTAATTTACTTAGGGATTTGAAGTCTTGAAGGACTGAGTAGTGTAACCATAGTTCATCGCGTTTCCTTGATAATAATAAACATACAGAAAAAATAAGGAATAGGTTGGCTTTTTCCACTTCGTTTTGAAAGAACGCAAAAATTAAACATACGATAAACAATAAAATATTTAAATATGTTGCCAATTGAAGATATCGTTTTCTTCCATGTTCATTTTGATGTAAAAGAAAAGTAAATAGCCCACCATTTCTGACTGACAATAAAATAGCTGATATGGAAAAAACTGCAGCAAAAAGACCAAATTGTACTGGTAACAGATACCATCCTGCAACGATTTGAGCCCCCAGGCTGCCGACACGAGAAAAAACAACGCTAGACAAATTCCATAACAAACCTAGAAATGTATGTTTCCTACTCATCTTGTGTTTCCTAACATCACCCTGTTTTTTTGAGGGTTTAAATTGCCGTTGTAAAGTGCGAACAGGGTTCTCTGATAACTGATTTTCCAACCCTCAAACATAGCCAGTGAAATATGTTCATATTCTTTCAAAAATAACAGGAAAACGGTAATGATAAAAAGAGTAAAAAGCCTACCCGTGAAAGTATAGAAAATGAGGTTTTTTAGAGGACTAATTAGGTATAAAGAATATAATCCGAAAACATATTGACTTATAATATGCATTACAAAATCGTTGTTGTTATTCATATGATTCCCTTCTATTTGAACTCTTTGCACAATTAACTTTAATTCTTAATGGGAATTCACTTCATCCATGACAGGTCAATCTTAGATTCCGACACACTTGGTCTAGAAAGAGAGTAACCATCCGCGTTTGCCCGAATCCCCCCAGTGTCGGGGTTGACTTGTTTCAAATCATCCAACAAGTAATCAGAAAATAACCAAGCAGCGCCCTCTTCAGGTATGTCAGTTAGAGACCTTTAAGTTATATTTTTACTGGCAAGAAAGCGTTTATATGCTAGTGGGGCCGGAGCTTCAGTTGAAGTAGACGGTTTACCTTGTCGGAGCAAAGCATAAAGGAATTGTGTATGAGGAAAAAAGGGTAACCCGTCTGGCTGAAAAATCATCGTGAGCTTTCTAATCGGCTTAATAGACTGCTTTACTGTTAAATTTGACTCACCTGTTTCTATATTTATGACGTGTTCCAGTCTAGGATAAACTTGAGCACCAACTGGTTGAATATGAAAATCGTCTATCTGCAAAACTGATCTCCTAAAAGTACAATTTCATCTTAAGTCTTAATTTATCGAATTTCAACAGAACACATTGTCCGTCTTACAAAGTAGCGCACATTAATTTTTTTGGTTGTTCGAGATAATGATCATCACAGGACGCTGGGCGGCTTTTATGGTCTGACGGGTTTCATAAACGAATAACTCCATCATATCCAACTCCTACAGTAAGTCGTTGGGAAACTCTATATCCGCCTTATCAATCTCATCTATTAGCAACACCGGTCTTTGACCGGCCTCAAACGCCTGCCAAAGTTTACCCTTGATGATATAATTGCTAAAACCTTGTCATCTCTCAACTGGGAATCGTGCAAACGGGAAACGGCGTCGTATTCATACAATCCTTGCTGAGCTTTGGTAGTGGATTTGATATGCCACTGGATCAGCTCGGTCCACCTTTTATCGGTAGTAGGCGTTCAAGTGATAGCCGCGTTGACTGCAAGTTGCAGCCCGGCGCTGGCAATGTAATTTGCTTTTGCGTTAAAAGACCTCAATTCATTTATTCACACTTAGGCTCTTTTTATCGCCTATGGGGAAAATATAACCGGCTACCATTACACTACAATAAACCTGTAAAATCGTTACAACAGGCGTCATTGCAGTACATCAATAGATGACTAAAGTGAACAATTTACCAATGATTATTTTTTAGTGTGAACTATTTCCATATGATATAGCGAAATAGCACTTTGAATTTACTCACTTCGCCGTAATCTAAATGGTTAATACCAAAAATGGTATCAGACAGAAACGTGCTATCTAACAATGTACAATAATGCCAAATGATTTTCATTGCTAGCAAACAAATGGCACAAATAAACCTTCAGGAAGGAAATCTTATGCAAGTTTATGATGACAATTCATTAGCCATTGGCAAAACCCCGCTGGTTAAATTAAACCGTGTAACCGGTGGAAATGTGTATGCCAAGATAGAGGCACGCAACCCAAGTTTCAGCGTTAAGTGCCGTATCGGTGCCAACATGATTTGGGATGCCGAAAAACGCGGCGAACTGACTAAAGACAAAGAGATCATCGAAGCGACAAGCGGCAATACAGGTATTGCCCTGGCCTTTGTGGCCGCTTCCAGGGGTTATAAAATCACCCTTACCATGCCAAGTTCCATGAGTTTGGAACGCCGCAAATTACTCAAGGCATTGGGTGCCAAACTCGTATTAACCGAAGCGGCCAAAGGCATGAAAGGAGCCATTGCTGCAGCCGAAGAAATTGTCGCTGCATCCCCGGGGAAATACGTGCATTTGTTACAATTTGAAAACCCTGCTAACCCTGAAATTCACGAAAAAACCACCGGGCCAGAGATTTGGAATGACACAGACGGTAAAGTCGATATCTTCGTGGCCGGTGTTGGTACGGGTGGAACGATCACTGGTGTCAGCCGTTATATCAAACACACCCAGGGTAAAGCCATTATTTCGGTGGCCGTTGAGCCAAGCGATTCCCCGGTGATCACCCAAGCCAAAGCCGGACAAGAGCTCACTCCTGGTCCACATAAAATACAAGGCATAGGCGCGGGTTTCATTCCAGGTAATCTGGATTTGGATATAGTGGATGCAGTTGAGCAAGTAACCAATGAAGAGTGTATGGAAATGGCCCATCGCTTGATGAAAGAAGAAGGCATATTAGTAGGCATTTCTTCTGGAGCAGCGGTGGTAGCCGCCAAACGTTGGGCAGAAAAGCCAGAAAACGCCGATAAAGTAGTAGTGGTGATTCTAGCCAGTGCCGCAGAGCGTTATTTAAGTAGCCCCCTATTTGCCGGTGAATTTAGCGAGGCTGAAGAACTCCAATAGGCTGTTTTTTAGCTTAGGAAAAGGGGGCCGGCTGTCTCCCTTTACTTTTTTGTCGCAACAACGGTACACTTTGCTTCTCGTTGTTGTTAATAAAGAAAACTTGCATGATACTTTCCCGTAGCGCACGAACATCCCTTTGTTTGCTTTTTAGCTTGCTGGTAAGCAACTGCGGCGGCGACGAACCAGTCAAGGGTGCGGGTAAATATGGCATGATGGATAACAACATTCCGGAATACGCCGCATTACAATTTTTTGAACACATTTATGGCGATCCTACTATCACCCAAACGCTTGAGTACGCCAGCCCCAAGATGGCGCGACTGATCAAATCCTATCGAATCAACCGCAATGTTCAGCGACACGTGTTAAACATGGCCTTCGACACGGTAGAAATCAAACCCAACGCAGGCAGTGCCGGACGTAATGAATTTGCCAAAGAGGCCAGCGTCACCTTATTTTTCGAAGGCACCCTCAACGGCAAAAAGATAAAAGATTTGCGCACCATTAAACTGGTTCGTATTAATAAAAAATGGAAGGTAGACGAAGTCAGTCTGGAATAACCTCAAGTCAGTCAAACGATTGGTCGGTCCCGCTTGACATCGCTTTTCACCGCTTTCACATTTTATTACCAGTCATCATTCGTTAAGCGCCACTGATCCTGGGTGTTGGAAAACGACTCACCCACTACCATGCAGGCTTTAGCACAATAAGCTATGACTCGTGGTCCAAGTCTAAGGTAAGATACTGATCACTAAACTTAAAAATCCTAGTTATAAATTTCATGCTTAGCCTTCCGTTCCAAAAGACTCACATCCTTGGCCCTTTGTGCATTATCCTCATCAGTACTTTCCTGTTTCTTTTCGAACCGACCAGCAGCCTATGGCTGGCCTTCGACCGCAGTCAATTAGCCGAGCAACAGTGGTGGCGGCTACTCAGTGCTAATGTATTGCATACGAATCTCAATCATATGTTACTCAACTTTGCCGGCGTGATCCTGCTGTGGGGTCTGCACGGTGAATATTACCGCACCACACACTACCTGCTGATGTTCTCGTTTTGCGCGCTAGGCAGCAGCATAGGCATCTATTTTTTTGCACAACGCCTGGATTGGTATGTAGGTTTGTCAGGTGCCCTACACGGGGTATTTCTGTGGGGCGCCTTTCAAGACATCCAACATCAGCGGTCCAGCGGCTGGCTATTGATGCTTGCGGTTTGGTTTAAAATTATCCATGAACAATACTCAGGGGCCAGCGCTGACATCGCCCAACTGATCAACGCCAGTGTTGCCGTAGAAGCCCATCTGTATGGGGCGCTAAGCGGTATGTTGTTGATCTTTTATGCGTTAATTTTTAAGCAAAAAAAACTTAAATTGTGAAACACCTTGCGTTCGCGGTTTTTATCTAACTTTAAGCCGTGCGCGACATGAAATTGCCGTTCAACAATAGCGACTTTTATTACGCACCCTCAACCTGAAATAATTTTAATCGTTCCAGCTCATCCCCCGGCGACGACACCGGGAGCTAAGTGATACTCGGTAGCCTTATTTTGAATCGGCTCTGCTGACAAATTTATGTTCAGAAGTACTGACTTTAATTTTTTCGCCACTAGCGATGTACTCGGGAACCTGCACGGTCAAACCGGTAGACAATAACGCAGGTTTGGTACGCGCACTGGCAGAGGCGCCTTTAATAGAGGGATCAGTTTCGGTAATCAACAACTCTACATTGGGTGGCAGCTCTACGCCCACAGGTGAGCCATTTACGGTCATGATCTGCAACCCCACCGTGTCCTCGGTGATAAAAAACAACTCTTCTGCAATGGTTTCTTTGTTAAGTGAATAAGGAGTGTAATCTTCACTATCCATAAATACATACTCTTCACCGTCAACATAGGAGAAGGTAACTTGATGGCGGCTAAAATCGGCTAACTTAATCATCTCGTCCGCTTTAAAGCTCTGATCGGCTTTAGCACCCGTTGTCACTTCATATAAACGCATGCGATACAGACTCGCCCCCGCCCGACCACTAGGGGTGAGTTTGTTTATATCTTTGACAATATAAACTTTGTCGTTGTGTTCGATGGCCGTATTCTTTTTAACGTCACTGGCTTTTGGCATGATCATATCTCAAATTAAATTTTGCAAAGAAACTACCAGAAATGTCATTTTAGGCAAGTGTTGAAATTCCCATTTATGTTATTGAGTAGTATTTTCCTTTGCATAGGTGTTAATGCTACAGGCAAAAAAAACACCACAGACCCAAGGTGTGTGGTGTTTAAGGCATCTAACGCAATATTACAAGTTCGTTTCAAACAACTTGTAAATGCGCCTATATTCATCTAGCCAAGAGCTGGGCTGCACAAACCCATGACTTTCCACCGGGTAAATGGCCGTTTCAAAGTTCACTTTTTGCAATTCGATTAAGCGCTGCACCATCCGCACCGTATCAACGAAAAACACATTGCTGTCGATCATGGGGGCGTTAATCAATAAGGGTTTACGCAATCCTTCGGCAAAATACATCGGAGAGCTTCGTTCGTATGCAATAGGATCAATGTCCGGGGTATTAAGGATATTAGAGGTATAACCATGATTGTAGTGGGCCCAATCAGACACGGGTCTAAGCGCCGCGCCGGCCTGAAATAAATCCGGTTGGGTAAACAGGGCCATATAGGTCATAAACCCCCCGTATGAGCCGCCATAGGTACCGATACGCTGACGGTCAACCTGGGCATTTTTAACCAGCCAATTTACGCCATCTCGCAAGTCATCAATTTCTGGTTTGCCCATATGTCGATAGATTGCGGTGCGCCAATCCCGGCCATAACCAGCAGATGCCCGGTAATCCATATCCATCACAACATAACCCTGTTGCGCTAACATGCTGTGAAACATAAACTCCCGGAAATAACCCGACCAACCCAGATGGGAGTTTTGTAAATAGCCGGCACCGTGACTAAAGATCACCGCCCGATGTTTTTCTGGATCAGCAGCCTGATTAACGGGGGAATAAACCCGGGCAAAGATCGGCTGGTCGGCATTGCTGGATTCAACCGGCACTATATCCGGGGCCGTCCAGGGTATGGCCAAAAACGCTTCACTGACAGTGTGAGTAAGACGCTGAGCCTGGGCGTTTGGCTCAGCTGCCTGGCGGTATAATTCCGGCGGCAGACTGACTTTGGAGTGGGTCAGTAACAACTGTTTTTCATCCGGACTAAGCGCGTAATCCGTCATACCGTTAAGATCAGTCAAGGCCTCTATAGCCCCGGTATCCAAAGCCACACGATAGACTTCATAAATCCCCGGATGTTTTTTGTTGGCCTTAAAATACACGTATTTATCGTCATTAGTCAGGGTTAACGCATCGACTTCATATGGCCCTGAAGTCAGCGCCTTGGCTGGGCCATTCAGTTTTTTTTGATACAGGTGGGCGTATCCTGACTCCTCTGACAGGTAATAAAGTTGTTCACTGTTATGCAACCAGCCGAAACTGTTAAATTTGTAATTTATCCAGGCATCATCATGTAATTGATGTTGGTTAACTAACTGGTGTTGGTTAAAATCGACACTGGCTAACCAACGATCTTTGTTGTCCCATGCTTCCAGCATGATGGCGACTTGTTGCCCATTAGGGTGCCACACAATGGCGCTTTGCGACCAATACCAGTCCACCAGCAAACCTATGTCTCTGGGTAAGCGATTACTGATATAGCTTTCACCGTTAGCTTTGGCATTTTCCCTTTTCACCTCGGCTAATACGTCTTCGTTATAACCAGGCAACCCCTGATAACCGAGTTGATATTTTTGCTGTCCGGGGATATCTAACAACCACAACGTCTGGTTTTCAGGTTTGGCATCGGCCACCCGCTGGCGTACTTCTTTGCTTGCAATTCGCCCATCTTCACCAATGTAAGCTGGCATAAGATCATCATCACCACGCCAAGCAACGCTTGGTTGCTCAACCAAAATCAGTTTATGCCCATCTGGTGACAAGCTCGCTTGTACAGTTTGGTGCTCTTTAGCAAAATAAAAAGGTTGTGGGCTGAGGGTCGTATTGTGCGCCGTCAATTGCTGTTGCCGTTCAAACTGTTGCTGACGGTTGAGCCGGTTCAGCGCCACGTAATCAATTAAGTCTACCTGCTGGCGGGCGATATAATCCTCTGGCTCTTCTAACGCTTGAGGCTTGTCAGCAAATACCCACGAAACTAATTTCTGCCGGAATCCGTTGTTTAAATCCAGGGTGTAAAAACTATCTTCCAATTGATAGGCTACACGCCCGTCGAGTAAAAACTGCAACTGAGTCGGTTGGGCAGCGTCTTGGCTTACCTGCCTGATTTGGCCTGATGTTAAATCTTTAACAAAAATATTACCCTCAAATACCCAGGCACTGTGGCTTTGCTGATTATTGACTACCCGCCCCTCATAGCTGTACTGATGTAGCGCCTCAAGTGCTACCAGATCGCCATTCCCCTGAGTACTGTGTCCGTCAGTTTTTCGCTGCCAAAGGTTGATCAGCGGCGTGCCCTCTTCTTTGCGCTGATAAAAAATCGCGTGACTGTCATCTGCCCAATAACTGCCCAGAGGCTGGCGTCCTAACCAATCAGGGTCCGCCATGATCTGGGTTAGTTGAATAGCACCTGAGCCCGAACTTTTTGGCTGTGCTGCTTTTATGGTTGCAACCGTTGTCTTGGGTTGCGTGGGAACCGGCTTGGCTCCCACGGTGTCGACGTTGTTGATGGCACCGCAAGCGAATAAACTGCTGGTTATTATCACCACCAGCAGTTTCTTTGAATATTTATACATTATTGTTTTCCATGGAAATTTCGAACTATTTTGTGATTAACAATTTACTTTAAACCCAAAATCAAGCAGATTAAAGCCAAGCACAAGAGTGTTTACAATTATTTAATATAAATTGGCGTGAGATCAGTAGTGATACGCAAAGGGAGCACTATGCAAAAATTATTAATAATGACCTGCTTGTTTTTAATCGGTACCAATGTAAATGCAGCAGAGTGTCCGGATTTATTGAAATTCGCTAAACGTAAATTGAATTCTCAGGATACCGTCAACCTGTGCCAGGCGTATGCGGGTAAAACCGTGTTGTTTGTTAATACTGCCAGTTATTGTGGATTCACCCCACAATTTAAGGGGCTTGAGGCACTTTACCACAACTACCAGGATAAGGGTTTGGTGGTATTAGGATTTCCTTCCCATGACTTTAATCAGGAAGATCAAGACGAGGGAAAAACGGCGGAACTATGTGAACTCACCTATGGCGTTGAATTTCCTATGTTTGAAGCGATTTCGGTCAGAGGTAAAGAGGCAGATCCTCTGTATAGAATGTTAGCCAAAAAATCAGGCACCTCGGTTAAATGGAATTTTTATAAATACTTAATGGATAAAAACGGCGATATTGTGGAATCTTATGCCTCATCCACCAAACCTACTGATGCAGGTCTTATCGCCACCATAGAACAAACCCTGGCCAAGTCAATCCAGTGAACCTGGTAAAACATTGATCAGCGCTAGTATGCAATGTTAAGCCCAAGCTCTGGTATTACCAGGGCGTGGGCTGCTTAGGCTGCTTTTTTGGGTAATAACTTGGTCATAGCCTGACGGGCGGAATGCCAGGCTTCGGCAGTCGCCGACTCTCCCATGTTAACCCCCTCCAGATAAATAACGTGTACATCGGTCAATCCAATTAAGGCAAATACATCCCGCAAGTATTTGCTTTGGGTGTCTTTTTCTGTGCCTTGGTATATCCCGCCTCTGGCAGCTAAAACATAAACCGGCTTACCTTCAACCAGGCCTTTGGGGCCTGTGGCAGTATAACTGAACGTACGCCCAGCTCGGGCAATGCGATCTACCCAGGCCTTAAAGGTTGAGGGGATACCAAAATTGTACATTGGCATGCCAATCACAATGGCATCAGCCTCAAAAAGTTGGGCAAGCAATTGCTCGGAATGTGCCCCCAGGGCAAACTGCTCAGGGTTTTGCTTCTCAACAGGTACGGCCCAAGCCTGCATTTCAGCCATGCTTAAGTGGGGCAAATCCAACGCGGCCAAATCATTCTCGGTAATGGCCACTTTTTCACTACTCTGCCAATGTGCGATAAACTCCGCCGCCAGTTTACTGGAATTACCTGACGGGCCACTCAAACTGCTATTGAGCAATAGTACTTTTTTCATCACGTTTCCTAAGAAGGTTAATCAATTTATGGATCTGATTATACCTCCATAAAAAAGAACTAAAATCGCATTAAATTGCAACTATCATTCTATTTTTTAGAATTAAACAACTTCATACAGAAGCATTTTGCCACCTCAATATTTGTGAAACCTTTATTTACAATTTCAGCTAACCCAACAACTCTCACCAATTAACCTCACTTAACTTACTAATACCCAGGAAGACCTTGCCACCGGGTTTCGAGCTGTTAGCTTTACCCCTAGCGTTTGCGCCATGCTCGGGAAATTTAATTCAAGCCTGTTTTGTAAAAACAGGTAAAATACCCGGGGGATTTTACTGTGCTAATTACACAGTAATATATTGGTCAGCACGTCTGTGGGTAAAATTTCCCCTTGATATGATTTCAGTGACTAAAGTGATAAAAAAAGGAGACTGAGTGCGCGCTAAATACACCATTGGACTATGGCTTGGACTACTGCTACTTCCTGTTAGCGGCCACTTGCGAGGCAATGAAAATATCTTACTGCTGACCAACCCGGCTCCATTTTTTTCCACCCTGGATGAAAAAAGTCAACCTAGCGGTTATTCAGTTGAATTGGGCAAAGGGGTTTTAAGGCAAGCCGGTTATGTACCTATAACCATTGCCCTACCCTGGGCGCGATTGTTGAGATGGAGTGCAAAACTTGATCAGCATTTAATTTCTGATCTCGCCAGAACACCCTCTAGGGAGCAGCAATACCACTGGATCACGCCCGTCACGCGCAATCCCATTGCGGTTTATGCCAGGCGAAGTGATATTGGCCAAATAAATTCACTGGCTGAACTTAATAGGCTGGCTTCTATCGCGGTATTACGCGATGACTATCGAGTGGGGATCCTAAATCGAGCCGGAATAACCAATGTCAAACCGTTCAATACTTGGCCACAAGCGCTAGGTTCCCTTATCAAAGGCCGGGTCGACAGTCTGTTTTTGTCTGATCTGGGACTGACATTGACCTGTTTTGAAAGCAAGTTGGATTGTTCCCACATCTATAAAATATACGCTCATCAATTGTCCGACATTTATTTGGCCATGCCCAAAACACCTCACTCCCAACCGTTAGCCGATAACTTGCTAAAAGCAGCAGCTAAATACAAGTCATCTCCCGCATTTCGACATATGGCGAAACAACATTTAAGCGCAAATGACACTATCAGCCACGCCATGTCGCTCACGGATGGGGTGATCTCAGTTGGCAGGTAAGAGCGCTGTTTTTTTATACAACCGCTACACCCTAGATACCCCCTATCTTCCAATTAGAAATTTAACTAACAATTAGTCAATCTCACTAAAGCTTTTGTTAATAGTGAATACCAATCAATCAGACCTCAACCACTACCCGTATAAGCTTTTGATATAACTTGTTTTTTTACAAATAAAATTAGTGGCACAAGGCATGCAAACCTAGAGAAACACAATTTAATAATATAAGTTGCCGTCAAGATTGGCGTTTTCACCAGCAACTACACGATAAAAATAATGACACAGGGGAATAAAATGATCTTTAAAAGGATGCAAGTTATCAGTTTTAAAACGCTCACTTTAGGTTCGATGTTAGGTATGGCGGCATTATTAACAGGTTGTGGTGCAGAGGCCACCAATAGCGAACCGCAAAAAGATCTGGTGATTGCCGTACCCGTGGAAGCTGCTGGCCTGAAACAGGGTGATATTTCATCTAATTACACCACTACCGCCATACTGGAAGCTAAGGAAGAAGCCTATGTGGTCGCCAGGGCTTCAGGCATTATTGAGCACATCTACGTTGAAGAAGGGGATTATGTCGAAAAAGGCCAGGTGCTGGCCCAGCTCGAACCACAGCGTTATCGTCTGAGTTTGGCCAGAGCCAAAGCAGATCTACTCGGCATCGAAAAAGAGCTGGCAAAGATTGACAAGGTATACAACAAAAAACTGGTCAGTGATGATACCTACGATAAAATCAGCGCCCAGTACGCGTCGACTAAAGCCACCTTGTCGTTAGCCGAACTGGACTTAAAAGAAGCAACTATAGTGGCACCTATTTCCGGCTTTATCGCCCAACGCAACGCCAAGGTAGGCAATCTGACCGAATCCTTTCAGCGCGCTCAGATGTTCCATATTGTTGCCCAAAAAGAACTCTATGGCATAGTATATTTGCCGGAAAAAGAGCTAAGCAGAGTACACGAGGAGCAAGCAGCCACACTGATCCTCAGCGCCATAGGGGAAAATACGGTTAATGCATTTGTTGAACGTATCAGCCCGGTCATTGATGCAACCACAGGCACAGTTAAAGTCACCCTTAGAGTCTCCAATGAAGATAACCGCTTAAAAGCCGGCATGTTTGCCCAGGTTGAGCTGAATTACGACACCCATCACAACGTGACATTGATGCCCCGCAAAGCCATGCTGGCCATTGATGACAAGGTCAATGTGTTTGTGATTGAACAAGGCAAGGCGCACAAAAAACAAATCCAGGTGGGTTACCAAGAAGGTGAATACATAGAAGTGCTCAGCGGCCTCACAGGTGATGAACAGGTAGTCATCACCGGTCATCAGAACCTTAAAGACTTAGCCCCGGTAGAAGTAGTCAATAACGACGCCGACAACAGTTAATTAAGGATTTGTGATGAATATTGTTGATATAGCCGTAAAACGGCCGGTCACCGTGTGGATGTTCACCTTTGCCGTGGTGCTTTTTGGTATGGTTTCTCTGTCTCGCCTGGCATTAAATCTACTCCCGGAATTATCGTACCCCACCTTGACCATCCGCACCGATTATCCCGGGGCGGCACCGGGGGAAATCGAACAACTGGTGTCCAAACCAGTAGAAGACACCATAGGTGTAGTTAAAGGAGTGCGCATCGTCACGTCATCGTCCAAGGCCGGACAGTCAGACGTGCTGCTCGAATTCGAATGGGGCACGGATATGGATATGGCCAGCCTCGAAGTCAGAGAGAAACTGGACATACTGGAACTGCCCCTGGATGTGAAAAAGCCGGTTCTGTTGCGTTTCAATCCGAGTCTGGAACCGGTGATGCGTTTTGGTTTTGGTGCCACGACCTTAACGGCTAACAACCCACAGGTATCACCCCCTGCCTTGGCATTAAATGTGCCAGGCATGAAACGGCTGCGCACCTACGGCGAAGAACAACTTAAACGTAAATTGGAGTCCGTCAGCGGTGTGGCCTCGGTTAAAGTTGGCGGAGGACTGGAAAACGAAATTCAGGTCTTGGTTGACCAACAAAAAACCAGCCAGTTAGGTATCTCCCTCAGCGACGTTATAACGCGCCTCAAAGAGGAAAATGTGAATGCTTCAGGGGGACGGGTAGAAGACGGCTCTCAAGAATATTTAGTACGCACCCTAAACCAGTTTCAAAATCTGGATGACATGCGAAACCTGTTTATTGCCACCCGTGAAGATAAAAATATACGACTGGGGGATATTGCCCTGGTTCAGGATACTTACAAAGAGCGTAGCTCGATCACCCGTTTCGATGGATTAGAGGGGGTCGAGATTGCTATTTACAAGGAAGGCGATGCCAATACGGTTGAAGTAGCCAAAAATATTCGTCTACGCATTGCCCAACTGGAAAAAGAATTACCCCGGGATTATCAGCTGCAAATGATATATGACCAATCACGGTTTATTGCCAGCGCCATAGACGATGTCAAAGCCGCTGGCTTGATTGGTGGGGTATTGGCTATGCTGGTGCTATATCTGTTTTTGAAAAATATCTGGCCCACGTTAATTATTTCCATTTCGATACCGGTATCGATCATTGCCACTTTTAACCTGATGTACGGCAACGGCATTAGTCTTAATATTATGAGTTTAGGCGGCATAGCTCTGGCCATAGGTCTGTTGGTGGATAACGCCATAGTGGTGCTGGAAAATATCGACCGGCATAAAAAATTGAATAAGAGCTTTGCCCTTGCAGCCATAGACGGTACCAAAGAAGTTTCTATGGCGATCATGGCGTCAACACTGACTACTATGGCGGTATTTTTCCCGCTGGTATTTGTCAAAGGCATAGCTGGACAATTGTTTGGCGATCAAGCCTTAACGGTCACCTTTGCCTTGGGCGCATCTTTGTTAGTCGCGTTAACCCTGATCCCCATGCTTGCAGCACGACAAAACGCCCAGCCTACCCAAGACCCAAACAAGAGGGTCAGCAGCGAAGCAGTCATAAGTGCGGCGCCTAGGGGCAAGTTGGCCAAAATCTGGTATTACCTAGGTGTACCTTTGCGTTTTATTTTCATGTTGCTGTTTTATTATCTACCGCTACTTGCGTGCTCCAGTGTCCTGTTGCTTTTCAGATTGGTAACCAAGGTATTAGCTACCCTTTTCCGCCCACTGTTGTGGGCCTTTGACAAAATGTTCAACTCCATCGAGCGAAACTATTTAGCCGCCCTGAATCTGGCACTACAGACCAGGCTTTTAGTTTTGTCTGTAATTGTATTACTCAGTGGCGCCTCAGCGTTATTGCTTCCGCGTATAGGCATGGAGCTGATCCCGTCTATGGCCCAGGGGGAGTTTTACGTTGAAGTCAATTTGCCCACCGGAGCCCAGTTGCAACGTACGGATGCGCTTTTGGCCAGGCTCGCCCACTTTACCCAGCAACAACCCAAGGTAGCGCGCAGTTATTCATTGGCCGGTACCGGTAGCTTGATGAATGTTTCTGCCAGCCAAGGGGGGGATTATTGGGGCAAGCTTAATGTGGTGATGGAGCCAGGCAGTACACAAGCTGACAGCGAAAAAGTAAAAACTGTGATGCGCAACTTTCTAGCCAATCAGGCGGGGGTAAGAAGCCAATTCGGTGAGCCTGAGTTGTTTAGTTTTGCCAATCCTTTGTCGATTGAGATCATAGGATATGATCTGCAAAACCTTAGTCGTTACAGCGCCAAGCTAGTGCAAAGCTTGCAAAATGATCCACGTTTTGCGGATGTCAGTTCTTCCTTACAGGCGGGTAACCCTGAACTCAAGATAAGATTCGAGCACGCCAAACTGGCTCAATTGGGGTTGAATGCCCCAGAGGTATCCAAGTTGATCAACGCCAAAATCGGTGGCGAAGTGGCAAGCAAATTTAGTCTGGATGATCGCAAAGTCGATATTTTAGTACGTAGCCTTGACCGACAACGGGATTCCATCAGCGATATCGGGCAAGTTATTGTCAATCCTGGTGCAAGTCAAGGTATTCCACTCAATGCTGTGGCCCAATTAAGTATGTCGGTCGGTCCCAGTGAGATCACCCGTATCGGCCAACAAAGGGTGGCCGTAGTATCAGCTAATTTGCACACAGGTGATCTGGCCGAGGCGGTATTGGCCTCCAAGCAGATACTCAGCACATTAGATTTGCCTGTCAATATGCAAGCCAGGGTTGCCGGACAAAGTGAAGAAATGGAGGTCAGTTTTGCCTCTCTTAAATTTGCCTTATTGTTGGCGGTATTTTTAGTTTACCTGGTGATGGCATCCCAATTTGAATCCTTGTTACACCCGTTGTTGATATTATGCACTGTGCCCCTTGCCTGCGCTGGCTCGATATACGGCTTGTACCTCACCGGTACGAATATCAGCGTAGTGGTGTTTATCGGGCTTATTATGTTGGCCGGCATAGTGGTTAATAACGCCATAGTATTAATTGACCGCATCAATCAACTTCGCGCTGATGGTACCGATAAAATGGCCGCCATAGTTCAGGCGGCCCAAAGTCGTCTGCGACCCATTTGTATGACAACACTTACCACATCTCTGGGTTTGTTACCCATGGCCATCGGCCTGGGTGAAGGAGCGGAAATGCGCGTTCCTATGGCTGTTACTGTGATATTCGGCTTATTGTTTGCCACCCTACTGACCTTGTTTTTTATTCCCGTGATCTACAGCCTGTTTGACCGAAAACATTATACGCAGTCCGTACCTCAAACCGACAATGACAGTCAGGAGACAGTATATGGATAAGTTTGCCTCCACTGGTGCCAGTTTGGCGGCTTTTGCCATACGCCGACCGGTCACTATATGCATGCTGTTTTTGTCGATGCTGATATTTGGCATCATGGCCTCACAGCTACTGCCACTGGAGAAATTTCCCAGCATTGACATACCGGAAATTGCCATCCGTATTCCCTACCAAGACGCCACACCGGCTGAGGTAGAAAAAATGATCACCCGTCCTGTTGAAGAAGCCCTGGCCACCATGTCTGGCATCAAGCGACTGCGTTCACGTTCCAACGAGGATGCGGCGGAAATTCAACTGGAGTTTGCCTGGGATGAAAATCTCAAAGCCAAGGGTATCGAAGCCAGAGAAAAAATTGATGCCATACGCGATACCTTGCCTGACGATGTGCAGCGGATTTTGGTTTATCAGTTTAATACCAGTGACTTGCCTATCTTTCAACTCAGGGTTTCCAGCGATCGTGACTTGTCCAACGCCTACGACTTGTTGGAGCGAAATCTGAAAATGCCTATCGAGCGGGTACCTGGCGTGTCCAAGGTCGAGTTGTATGGCGTGTTAAAAAAGCAGGTCTCCATCCGTCTTGATCCCCTGAAGATGGCATCGTTAGACATAGATGCAACTGATTTGGCCAAAACCCTGCGCGCCGCCAATTTCTCCATGAGTGCAGGACAATTTTATGATTTACAACAGAAAATCACCGTAAATCCCCAGGGAGAATTTACGAGCTTTGAGCAAATCAGCGCATTACTAATACGCAAAGGGGTACGTTTAGCTGATATAGCCCAAGTCAAATACGAAAGTCCAAGGCGCATTGAAGGTCGGCATTTGGACCGTTCATATGCCGTGGGTTTCAATATTTTCCGTGAGTCTAATAGCAACTTGGTCGAGGTATCAAATCAGGTGATGCAGGTCATCGAGCAAGCCAATCACAACCCGGCGTTTACCGGCATCAACCTGTTTGTAATGGAAGACGAAGCCAGCAGTGTCACGGGATCTTTGGCAGACTTACTCAGTGCAGGTTTAATCGGTGCCTTGTTATCCGTATTGGTGCTCTATGCCTTTCTACGTAATCTGACCACTACCTTGATAGTGGTGCTCTCGGTGCCGTTCTCTATCTGTATAACCCTGGGATGTATGTATTTTATGGGGTATACCATTAACATTTTGTCGATGATGGGACTGATGTTGGCGGTGGGAATGTTGGTGGATAATGCAGTAGTAGTCACCGAAAGTATTCAGCAGGAAAAAGAACATGCCAGCGACCCAATCGAAGCTACCAAGGCCGGAGTGGGCAAGGTGAGTTTGGCAGTGATAGCTGGCACCGCCACCACCGCTATCGTATTTTTGCCCAATATAGTCGGCGCCAAGGTTAACATCACCATCTTTTTAGAGCATGTGGCTATCGCCATCTGTATATCGCTATTTGCCTCATTATTAATTTCCCAAACTCTGATCCCCTTGCTGGCTTCCAAACTCAAATACAGTGCTAAAACCCAAACCAGGCAGCCTAATCATTTCGCCAGAGGTTATGCCCGGATCCTTAACTGGAGTCTTAAACACAAGGGAAAAACCAGCTTGATAGCCATTGTATTATTGCTCAGCACGGCAATTCCCATGCAGTTTGTGAGCAGCGACGACGGTGACAGCAATAATCGCCTGTGGCTTAACTATGATATTCAAGGTAATTACAGCCTCAAAGAAGTAGAAAAATCCGTAACTAAGATGGAGGATTTTTTATATGCCAATCAACAGGCTTTTCACCTCAAACAGGTTTACACCTACTACACTGCCGGAGAAGCAACGTCGGCCCTGACCTTAGTTGATAACCTGCCGATCACCAAAGCCGAGCTGAAAGATAAAATTGCCAAACAAATGCCCAGCTTCGCCCGGGCTAAGCCGAGTTTCCAATGGGATCAAGGCAACGGTGGTGGCGTACAGCTAACCTTGCTAGGCGAATCATCTGAGCCATTAGACCGTATTGCGGCGCAAATTTTACCGGCACTTAGCAGTATTGAAGGTTTAACCGATGTAAAAAGTGACAGCAGCGTGCAAAAACAGGAATTGCAGATAAAGATTGACCGCCAAAAAGCCTATCGCTTTGGCCTCAACACTAACGATATTGCCAATATTATTGCCAACGGTTTACGTGGGGCCAACTTACGCACTTTACGTACCAGCGAAAGCGGCGAAATTGGTATACGTATGATGTATGACGAGCAATTACAAAGCTCACTGGCACAACTTAAAAACCTGAGTATCAAACGTCAAGGACAACAAAATGTGACCCTGGATATGCTGGCTGAAATGCGGGTGGTGCCCCGTTCCTCTGAAATCAAACGCAACTATCGCCAAGCGTCAATTACCCTTGGGGCTAACTTGCAAGAGGGCGTCACCTTGGAGCAAGCTCAAGAACGCATCGAACAGGTAATGCAATATATTGCCTTGCCAAATGGTTATAGCTGGACCTTTGATGGCAGTAGCATAGACAGGCAAAATGAGAATGAGTCGGTCATGCAGACCAATATGTTGCTCGCCGTGTGTATGATTTATATCGTAATGGCCGCCTTATTTGAGTCACTCTTGCTGCCTACAGCTGTGATTACTTCACTGTTGTTTTCACTTACAGGAGTCTTTTGGGCACTGTTTATCACCGCCACACCTATGTCGATAATGAGCATGATAGGCATGTTGATTTTGATGGGCATAGTGGTCAATAACGGCATAGTGCTGGTGGATAGGATCAATCAGCTAATCAATTGCGGGCAAGAAGTGCAACAGGCGGTGATCGAGGCTTGTTTGACCCGGGTCAGGCCCATACTGATGACGGTCGCCACTACCGTGCTGGGGCTAGTGCCCTTGGCGCTGGGTAATACCCAGATTGGTGGTGACGGCCCGCCTTACTCCCCCATGGCAATTGCCATCATAGGGGGGTTACTCTTTTCCACCGCCACCAGTTTGGTATTGGTACCCCTGGCTTATTTACTGTTGTTATCCCTTCGCAGTAAAACCCGAACAATGTTAAACAACAGCAAAACTATGGTCAGTCGCGTGATTAGAGCTCAGTAAAACCAAAAGTGCTGGTGGACAAAACACCGAACTTGGCCTTGGTTGAGTAACTCAATCCAGGCCATTCCCTCGGTTTATCAACGGCCAGAATTGTGAAATATTGGTGATTGGTTTAGGCTAACGGAAATTTTTTTAAGCGGACACACATATGATCATCCAAGATCCCAATCCACCCTACGTGGCCAATGCCGCACGTTACCAATCCATGTCTTTTAAACGCTGTGGTAAAAGTGGTTTGAAACTGCCTCAACTGTCCCTAGGTTTATGGCAAAATTTCGGTGCAGTTGACTCCCAGCAAAATGCCAGCTCCATGTTACACCGTGCCTTTGATTTGGGGATCACCCATTTCGATTTAGCCAATAACTATGGCCCGCCTTTTGGCTCGGCGGAAAGCACTTTTGGTAATATCATGGCCAAAAGTTTCAAGCCCTATCGCGACGAATTACTGATCTCCAGCAAAGCCGGCTATGATATGTGGGCTGGCCCTTACGGCATTGGCGGCTCCCGCAAGTATTTGATTTCAAGTTGTGAGCAAAGTTTAAAACGCACCGGCCTTGAATATTTCGATGTATTTTATTCCCATTGTTTTGATCCCGAAACGCCTCTTGAAGAAACCATGCAAGCTCTGGATCATATAGTACGCTCCGGTCGTGCCCTATATGCTGGTATCTCCAATTATTCACCCCAGCAAACCCAGCAGGCCCTGAGCATTTTGCAAGACTTAGGCACACCCCTGCTTATCCATCAAGCCAGGTACAATTTGTTCGACCGCAAGATTGAAGACGGGCTGACCACAGTGTTGGATGACAATGGGGTAGGCTCAATCGTATTTTCACCTTTGGCTCAAGGTTTTCTGACCAATAAATACTTAGGTGGCATACCTGAAGGATCCCGGGCCTCTCGCAAGGACCAAATCTACCTAAAGGCGGAGAATATAGAGCAACAAAAGGTCGCTAAAGTACAAAAACTTAACGACATCGCCCAGCAGCGCCAGCAATCCTTGGCACAAATGGCTCTTGCCTGGGTATTACACAATCCAACCGTAACCAGTGCGATTATCGGCGCCAGCCGAGTCAGCCAAATAGAAGACTGTGTCCAGGCCTTGGACAACCTGGAGTTTAGTCCCCAGCAGTTGCAAGCCATAAACCAGATAATGGCGGATTAGATGACTCAGCACGTCAGTTTATGCCTGCTCAATCCCAAAAGCCCGCAAAATATGGGCAGTATTTTGCGCGCCGCCGGGTGTTATGGCGTGCAGGATATTTTTTATACCGGCAGCCGTTATGCCAAAGCCAAGGCGTTTAGCACCGATACCAAAAACGCCGCCCTAAACATTCCTGTTAACAACATCGACTTTCCCGACCCGCCAGAGGATAAAGTCATGGTAGCCGTTGAATTGGTTGAAGGGGCAGAGCCACTGCCGCATTTCAACCATCCCCCAAAAGCCTACTATATATTCGGTCCGGAAGACGGTTCAATTGAGCAAGGCATACTCGACCGCTGCCAGCATATAGTTTATGTCCCCACCGAAGGTTGCATGAACCTGGCGGCAACAGTAAATGTGGTTTTATATGACCGACTGGCAAAATCAGCGGCCACCCATTACGGTGATGATATTATCCGCGCCAGTCGTGATACTAATAATCGCACCAGGAAGCGCCAAATCTAGGCAAGATGATGGTTCGGCTCATGACTGCAGGGCGATGAAGTGATACAAGCTCAAAACCCCTCATGCTAGATCTGGGTATTATGTTAACGACCAACTTTTTTAAATGGGAATTTGTGGTGAAAAAATCTGTGGCTATATTGGTTTCGCTGCTGGCTTTAGGCGCTTACGACCCATCGCCATAACTCCCATAACCACAGTGATGGGCTTATTACTGCTGATTTTGAGCAAGGATCCATGTTTTACGGCATGGCCAGTGTCATAGTGTTTGGCTTGGCCGTTGGTACAGTTTTAACCCTGGGGGGGTGCCTGTACTTTCCTGTACATTTTCCAAGGTTGAACGGCCTGAGGTGACATAACACCCTTAACCCGTCTATTGCATACCTCGTACAGTAACCGGCACACCGTTCAGTGCGGCGTTGCCTGATAATTCATCCAGTGCCATCTCGTCGGTCAAATCATTAACACTCACCCCGGCATGTTGTTCTGCTAGCTGCCAGGCCGTGCCTTTTTTATTATGTCCCCCCATGGGGAATGGAAATCACGCCAGGCATGATTTTGTCGGTGATATCCACCGCCAGGGTAACGTCTCCTACCCTGGAGGTGACACTAATTTGTTGCCCCTGGGTGATATCGAAACACTGTGCGTCCTGGGGATGCAGTTGTGCCGTACAGCGTGCATTGGCATTCATTTCCCCAGCAGCGACTTTATCCAGAGCCTCGTCCCAACTGATCGCCTGCCAACCATTGTCGGTTATTTTGCATGGGTTGGCGTAAACGCTGGGGATCGTCATACAAGTCTTTTAGTGCTGCCGCTTTAGGACACACATGGCCTTCACTAAAAGGATTTAATTTATCCCCCACTATAGACAGAATGTCCCGACCTTGAGTAGTCACTTCAATTCCGCACATCGCCTCACAAAGGGTACAAGTAGAATAGTGTTTTTGCTCGGGCGTCTGCATAGGGATATCGTTCGGTAATGGCTATTTAATAAACGTTAGCGAGTTAACATCTTATATACAAGCATCATTGAAACTTATGGATTGTGGATGTTCATTTATTGCAACTTCTAGATCTTGCAGTCCAGCGTATACATATTCAGGGGTTATGCCCCTCGCCCACTGGTAGCTGCTGAGGGTAAAGTTCAACGTTGGACAGCACCTTGTTCGTTAATGCACCGGGTGTGAATTACTTGTTGTTAATATTAAGTAATATTACCCATAGACAGCAAAGAGCAAATATTTTACCCTGAGTTTAATCGTAGTTTAGACAATTTATTTGTGGTGAATTTGTGGCTAAATTCGCATATGTCACAAGGAAAATCAGTGAAAATAGCCGATACTAGTGCTCAAGACACTGTGCTTGAACATAAAAAAAATTATAGATTCATCTGGCTAGTGGCTATTTGTGCGCTGATCCTGATCAGCATATACCTGTTGTTTGCTTCCTCATATACTCGCTGGTCGAATGCCGAAACTTCGGTCTCGTTGCAAAGTGTTCGCCTGGGGGAAGTCACTCAGGGCGCATTTGTGCGTGACTTATCCATACAAGGTCGAGTGGTAGCAGCAATCAGTCCGCGCTTGTATAGCCCAGCGCAGGGAACAATCACCTTTGAGGTCGATGCCGGCGATAGCGTGACAAAAGGCCAGGTGCTGGCTCGAGTAGAAAGTCCGGAGCTCACCAACCAACTGGAGCAAGAATTATCCGGCTTACAACGCAATAAAATGGAACTTGACCGCCAGCGTATCCAGGCCAAAAAACAGGCCCTGGAAAAACAAAAATCTGCGGACTTGGCGAAAGTTGCATTAACCGCGGCACAGCGGGAAAAACGCCGAGCAGACAACGCCTATTTAACCAATGCCATTAGCCAAATCGATTATGAAAAGGCCCAAGACGATTTGCAAAATGCCCAGTTGGTTTATCACCATGCATTAAAAGACGCCGAGCTGGATCGGGAAAGCCTGGATTTTGAATTACAAACCCAGCAATTATTGATCGACCGCCAGGCCTTGCAGGTTGATGAAACCAGCCGCCAAGTTACTCAATTAGAGTTGTTATCACCGGTCAATGGCATAGTGGGAAATCTCGCCGTTGAGCAAAAAAATCAGGTTAGCAAAAATCAGCCCATTTTAAGTGTCGTGGACTTGTCTGAGTTCGAACTGGAAGTGGATATCCCGGAAAGTTACGCCGATGATCTTGCCATAGGTATGGAAGCCGATGTGGTATTAAACGGGCAAGCGCATCGCGCCACCTTAGTGACCATTTCCCCTGAAATTGAAAATAACCAAGTCAACGGCCGGGTTCGGTTTGCTAAAGAGGATGAGCAAGGCCACCCATTACCTGCACCACAGGGTTTACGACAGAATCAACGTTTAAGCACGCGCATTTTAATGGAAAATAAAGCCGCGGTGCTAATGGTCCCAAGGGGTCAGTTTTTGCAAAGTAGCAACGGGCGGTTTGCCTATGTGGTCATAGATGGCCTGGCCCAGCGCACCCCAATTACCACAGGAGCCCGCAGTTTGTCTCAGATAGAGATACTGTCAGGGCTCAATTTGGGCGACACTATTATCATTTCAGGCACGGATCAGTTTGATGGCGCAGAAACGATCCTGTTGTCCAATTAAGCTAAAATACCATGATAAACAAGGACGACTTATGCTCAATATGAATGCTGTCGGTAAGAGTTTTCGTACCCAACTAATTCAAACCCTCGCCCTGCGTGACTTTAGCCTAAATGTTAAGGAAGGGGATTTTGTTGCCGTTACCGGCCCCTCAGGCTCAGGTAAAACCACCTTTTTGAATGTCGCGGGCCTGCTCGAAACCTTCGACAGCGGATCATATAAGCTCGACGGGCAAGATGTTAGTGGCCTAAATGACAATCAACGAAGTCGTTTGCGCAATGAGAAAATTGGTTTTATCTTCCAAAATTTCAACCTTATCCCGGATCTTGATCTGTTTGACAATGTTGATGTGCCGTTGCGATATCGGGGGTTTAACGCCAAGGAGCGCAAAAAACGCGTCGAACATAATCTAGACAGGGTGGGACTTGGCAAACGTATGTCTCACCTGCCTGCCCAATTGTCCGGCGGGCAACAACAACGCGTGGCCATTGCCCGAGCATTAGCTGGCGAGCCAAAATTTCTGTTGGCCGATGAACCAACCGGCAACCTGGACAGTGAGATGGCGCAAAGTGTCATGGGTCTGTTGCAAGAGATTAATCAGTCAGGTACCACTATCATCATGGTGACCCACGATAGACAACTCGCACAACTAGCCAAACGCATTATCACTGTACTCGACGGTCAGATAACCCAGGACCAGGCTATTGGTGCCCATCTTGCTTAGTTATTATTTACGCCTCGCCCTTAAAAGTATCATGCGCACCCCTGTGCTTAGCGCACTGACCATAACAACCATCGCCCTGGGTATAGCTGCCTGTACGATTACGGTGACCTTGTTGTATTTAATGTCAGCCGATCCCATTCCCCATAAGA
This sequence comes from Paraglaciecola sp. IT1134, assembly GCF_058068185.1. NCBI lineage: Bacteria > Pseudomonadati > Pseudomonadota > Gammaproteobacteria > Alteromonadales > Alteromonadaceae > Paraglaciecola > Paraglaciecola sp. IT1134. The sequence goes on from NZ_CM176486.1 coordinate 3,140,354, forward strand.
GTAAACAATTGTTTCGGGTGCAACTGGATAACTGGGATCCAAATCAGGCTGCCATCGAGCCCAACTTACCGCCAGAGGATGTAACTTGGACCGACGCCACCAATATAGTGACCGCCAATCAGGCCCATCGCCAAACTGCCAGTGCCATTACCTGGGGAATGGTTAATCCTCAGCAGCAGGAAACCACGCCTTTTCTGGCCCAAATGCGCGTGACCTATGGAGACTTTTTCCTCATGTTTGCCGCTCCTTTTTTATATGGCAGCGGCTGGGACAACCAAGCAGACCAGGCAGGACAATTAGTAGTTGTACTTAGCAAATCTATCAACGAACAGGTCTTTAAGGGTGAAAACTCGGTGGGTAGAACCTTGCCTATGCTGGATAAAATATTCACTGTGGTCGGCGTGTTAGACGACTGGCACCCGAGTCCCAAGTTTTACGATATGGTTTATGGTGCATTTAGCGAGCCCGAAGATATTTATTTGCCCTTTCGTTTAAAAGCTGACCTGGAATTGCCCCATGGCGGACAAACCAACTGCTGGCAAGCCATTGAAAGTGATCAGTATGACGCTTTTCTGCACTCAGAATGCACCAACTTTCAGCTGTGGGTGGAGCTGAGAACACAGGCTGAAAAAACGGCTTTTAGTGATTACCTTCAGGGTTATGTGCAGCAACAAAAAACACTGGGACGTTTTCCCAGGCCAATCAATAATCGACTATCCAACGTCACCCAATGGTTGAGTTATAAACAGGTAGTACAGGCAGATGTGCGGGTAATGTTCTGGTTATCGCTTATGTTCCTGCTGGTATGTTTACTTAATGCCATTAGTTTGATCAGTGCCAAGCTCAATACTAAAACCCTGGAAATCGGCCTGCGCCGCGCTTTAGGCGCCAGCTATAGCCAGATAGTCACTCAATATCTGTTGGAGATCATGTGTTTGGGTTTAACCGGAGGCCTGTGCGGCTTGTTACTGGCCCTACTGGGGTTGCAGGGCGTCAAAGTGCTCTATTCGGGTTACGCCCAGCTGGTGCACCTGGATTTAGTATTAATTATGAGTGTGATGCTCCTGGCAGTAGTTAGTACTGTGGTTGCTGGTTTATTCCCTATCGTCAATGCCTGTCGCCCCGTGCCAGCCTTTCAGTTGAAGCAATAATAGGAGCCTGTATGCAAAAATTGTCCTTGTCCACATTGTCGATTGGCCCCATGGTAAGAGCCGCCGTTCGCAGCAAATACAGTGCTATGTTGGTTATCGTGCAAATTGCCATCACCATGGCGATAGTCACCAACGGCATCGCTATTTGCTGGGAACGCTATGAGCACATTGGTCGCAGTAGTGGCATAGACGAAGCCAACAGCTTTTACCTAACCAGCTCAGGATTCACCCCAGATTTTAACCCCAGGGTCAGCATAGAAGAAGACCTGCGCCTGATACGCCAGACCCCAGGTGTCATTGATGCGGTGCAAACCAACTCGTTGCCATTAACTGGCAATGGCAACTGGTATGAATTACAGACCAGTGCAGGGGATACAGTGAACAAGGTACCCACGGCTGGTTATAAATTTGATGAGCACGGTATTAACACCTTTGATTTATCTCTGGTGGCCGGTGAAAACTTCAGCCCGCAAGAATCCCTATGGTTAGGCGAATCTGACACACAATGGCCTGCACAGGTGATCCTTAGCCAAGCAACGGCCAGTGCCTTGTTTGGCGCAGATAACTGGCAACAAGCGCTAGGAAATACTATCTACGTCAATACAACTACCCCACTGGTAATCAAAGGCATAGTCGCCCGCCTGCACGCCCCTTGGGTGGAATGGCCATATGTGGAAAACAGCATGATCTCCCCTGCCCGGGTGATCTTGAATTCTGCCCGTTATGTTATTCGCACCCAGATTGGGCGACGGGACGAATTGATGCAAAACTTGGTTTTCACTTTGAGTCAGAGTAATCCCCGGCGGGTGATCCGCAAAGTGCACAGTATCGAAGCCGCCAAACGAGATATTTATGCACCAGATATCGCTACCGTCAGCATATTGTTAGTCGTTATGGCAGTACTCACCCTGGTTACCGCCATGGGTATAGCCGGCCTGGCCAGTTACAACATCCAAAAAAGGCGCCGACAAATAGGTATAAGGCGCGCTTTAGGCGCCAGCAAGACCAATATTATGTTTTATTTTTTGATGGAGAACCTGTTGCTGTCCACAATCGGGGTGATGCTTGGATCATTACTCAGTATAGGATTGAATATGAGCTTGGTGCATTTTTACGCTTTAGTCCCCCTGAATGTGGCTTATTTACCACTGGGCATGTTGTTGCTATTACTGATAGGCCAACTGGCGGTATTGTGGCCCGCCACGAAAGCCATGGGTATTTCGCCGGCTCTGGCAACACGAACGGTATAAGCAAGATATAGGCATAGATTGGTTGTTTAAAATAAACTTAATGCCCTGACGCTTGACGTCCGCGCCGCAAAACTATTAAGCAAACACACTTAAATGACATTTTTCAGCAAGAGCAAACGGCTGTCACGTAATGTCCAAGTTAAAGACACTGCTAAATATAACTATCTTTGCCAAATTACCTGGGGCTTATATAATCTGATTGAATAGGTTAACTGGACCGCTGATTTTGGTAATTGGGAGACATATGTTAGCTATTTATAAGACAACTGCTAGAGTGTGCTACCATAATGTGGACGCCATATACTTAGTATTATTTTGCAAGATAAAGCTTAAGTTGTCAGCTTATTTTACAAACAGTAAATAGATATCATATTTTTACATTAAAAATCAATAAGTTACAAATTGGCGCAATTTTTGTATTCATAACAAAATAGTTTGACTAAATTCAGGGTAGATAACGCAATGAAAGATTCAAATGGTAGCAAGGTAGTTGAACAGCAGGAGTCTGGCTCCTCAAGTAGACGTAAGTTTTTGATTAAAACGTCTGCTGGCGTAGTTATAACAACCTTACCTGCCCATTCTGTCTGGGGGGCCTGTAATGCCTCCGGTTTGTCCGGTGGTTCACGCGGTGCCGATCCCGTGTGTATTATCCCTTTAGTCAAAGGTGGCCGTTCACCAGGCAGCTGGAAAGTATTCGTAGATACTACTGAGAATAATGTAGCTACTACTCAAAGTAATAACGGACAAGCCAAAAAAGTTAAGGATGAGGAGCAGCTCGAACATAACAAAGTCAGAGAGATGTTTAGTCTGTCTAAATTTGACGACCTCGATGCGGCTTATTGTAGTGTTCGTAGCGAGATAGCTAGGATGCAACCTGTCGTGCTGTCTGACGGTACTGGCACTATTCCTTTTGCTGAGTTGAATATTAAAGAGGCCTTAGAGAATAGTGGCGGGATATGGAATCTGGCAGCCTATTATTTGAATGCCTATTTCGGCTTTTATGGCGATATTTCTCCTTTTAACAGTGCCCAAGAAATGGTGCAGCATGTTTGGGGGGTCTTATACGTTAATAATAATAATTCCGTTCCGACTGATTACGATCAGCTAACATCCAGTTTTACAGACGGTTCAACATCTTCTGATCGACTGCCAAGTGCTACTTGTTAATAATTTTCCAAAAGTTAAATTAGCAGACGATATGCTTTGTCATATCGCTGCTGACTTAAGTGGCCTGGTGTTTTTTTCTACTGAAGATTTTTCAACGTCTTGCATTCAATTTAATTTGTCTTCTTTTGAGCAATGCCGTCGTGCTGACGGCACTTTTGAGATAGAATTTTTTGACACGGCTTGTACGGGTAATGAGTCATTGAATGTGTTAAAACAACAACTCTTGGAAAATCATTTTATAACTGAGAGTTTGTGAACGCGATACTAGACTTAGGACTCTATCGGTTTGGTATCGAGCAGTGCCCTTCTTTTATTCTACCGAGTTTACATGCCTTGTATGATCAAAGTGTGGGATTGCATGCCGACAAACCAATCGATTTTCATTTAACTATCAAAAACACCTCCTTGCTTCGGCGTATCATCAAACCTCAAGTGTGTATTTATATTGATAATCAGCACCCCTTTCACCCGATTAAAAAAAGCTTATTGCTACCTTCTTTAGAATGGGGGCTGAATTGGTGTATTGCGTCTTTTGATTTTAATCATTTACTTATTCACTCTTCGGTAATTGTGAAAAATGGCAAAGCCATCATTTGTCCCGCTCAACCGGGTTCAGGTAAAAGTACGTTAGCCACCTATTTTGGATTACGGGGCTGGCAGGTTTATTCAGATGAAATGGCGATCATTAATTTACGAACTCAACGAGTACGCCCTATGCACAGGCCGTCTTCGTTGAAAAACAAGTCAATTGAAGTCATCAAACAGCTAGTTCCAGAAGCAGTAATGTCACCCACCGCCCATGGCACGCATAAGGGTGATATTGCCCACGTAAAACTCATGTCCCGGGCACAGTATGACAAGTTAGACGATGCTGAAGTGGTTGCGGTTGTGTTTCCTAAATATCAAATTAATCAGCCCCTTGAGATTGAAAATTTGTCACAAACCGCGGGATTTTCACGTTTAGTGCACCATGCGTTTAATTACAACGTATTAGGGACCGATGGTTTTAATACCCTTAAAAAGGTCATAGATAACTGTCAGCTTTATAATATTCGTTATTCAAATTACGAGGGTTTAGGTGAATTTCTGGATGACTTGGTGAGTTAATGCACAGCGGTATCAATCAACTACAATTTTTGCGTATTTTTTCTTGCCCAGCATCGCTAGAAGCGTTCAATGATAAAACGTGGGAGCAACTGCTAAGAGTGTTGCGTGGGGCCGATATGCTCGGCTCCTTCTATTACTTTCTAGAAACTAATCAGCAGTTAACCAGCGTGCCCCCATTTGCCCTTAAACATCTGCAATCCGCTAAACGCTACGCCGACCGACAGGTTCAGCAAATCAATACGGAAACACATGCCTTACAACAATGTTTGCGCAAGATAAATTGTAAACCTGTTTTTTTGAAAGGGGCTGCATACGTCTTAAATAAATCCAGTAATCACTTTGGCCGGGTAATGAGTGATATTGACATCTTAGTGCCTAAAACTGACTTGCATAAAGTTGAAAACGCCTTGAAAAAAGATGGCTGGATTGAAAAAACACTAGATGATTATGATGTGCAGTATTATCGCAAGTGGGCCCATGAACTTCCCCCATTTACCCACCCAGAGCGTGGGGCAACACTAGATGTTCACCATACTATTATCCCGCCTATTACCGGGGTTGTTATCCCAGAAACCGTGTTATTTACCCATAATAGTGTTACTCCACAGGGTAAACGGACATTGAGTGCGGAAATGATTATTATGCACTGTATTGTGCATTTGTTTTACAATGAGGATTACGAAAAAAGTTTCAGAGATATAGTAGATATTCATTTATTGCTAGCAGATTATGAAAGAAATAATAACCTGATTGAGATTAACGCATTAGCGACGTCTTTAGACTTTAGTAAAGAGTGGCATTATGCCTTATGTATTACCGATCAATTGTTTCATAGCAAACGTCTGGACCGGTTAATGAAAGAAACCGAACACTCAGTACTTTCAAAATTTAACCGGATTTTTATCGATAATATTATATTGGCTGCACTTATGCCCAATCATGATCTCATCGATACAAGATGGAACAAATTTGCACGTTTTGTCATGTTTGTACGTGGACATTTGTTAAAAATGCCCCTGAAAATATTGATCCCACATTTTTTGGTTAAAGCGCGCAGATCTTCAGTCATGTTGGTCATGGGGCCTCATCATTACGAGAAATGATGAATATCTGGGCTCAATTTTAAATAGCCTGTCATCTTTATTTTATTCAAACGTCTATGACATATAAACAAACAGCACCTCACCTATATGACATCCCAATACATGGCAGATCTGATCAACAGTCTATCAGGATTTTAAAAGCGCTAAACTTATCGGCACCAGAATTAGCGCTTAGTAAACTAACATAGCTATTGAGCTCAGTTGTGCACCTTAGTACTTAACTCCGCTTTGGTTGGCTTTATAATGCGCCCCAACAACGTTGTGCGTCATACGTTTGAAATATCAACAAACTAAATCAGGTCAGTAGAAGCGCTTGTTGAGCCGCCCATCAACCCTTTCACGCTTTCTTTCTAGGCCTGACTACCTTAATTAATTTTGTACACTAAACTTTATATACTTTACTAAATGGAGTTCACCGTCGTGTACTTAAAAACTCTGATAATTTCGCTGTTTAGCATGTTGCTTTTGTCTTGCGCCTCCATGGGGGATGGCTCGCTAACAGACAAGCGCGCGGCTATTTTACAAATGAAAGAATCCGCACTTGAGCAACTATTTGAAAAACGACCAGATGTCCGCAGCCAGTTACAAGCCGCGCCGGGATATGCCGTTTTTGCTAATGCAAACATCAACCTGTTGGTCATATCAGCAGGGACCGGTTCTGGCGTGGTATGGGACCAAAACCAAGCTAAACACACCTATATGAATATGGCTGAAGGTGGGGTTGGTTTTGGTCTGGGCGTGAAGGACTACCGCATCATCATAGTGTTTCACAAACCAGAGGCGATAAACCGTTTTATCAACTCGGGCTGGATGTTCGGGGGTAATGCTGATGCAGCGGCCAAGGCCAGTGATAAAGGCGTGTCTGTTGAGGGAGAGGCTTATTTTGGGAATGTAACAGTATATACCTTTACCACGAGTGGATTAGTACTCCAGGCTACGATCAAGGGTACCAAATTCTGGGTGGATGACGAGCTGAATTAAAATAAGCGAGCCAGGACGAATACAGCAAGTACAGCCGATACAAAAAAGCCCGAAAAGTTAATCAGAGTCAACGTTTCGGGCTCTATATTTGGTTGGTTGCGGGAGCGCAATACTAACAATATACCCTTTAAAATATCGAGAGTTGTTGCTCGATATAAGTGAGGTAGATTGCTGTCATGATCGAACTTGGGAGTATTGGAAAATACAATGTTAAGTATCAAAAAACCGTTTATTTAACTGGCATGCAGCCCTATTTTCCACAGGACGACGCGAGGAGAGGCTTAAAAATGTGAACAAATTTTTCGTCTTCAAATATCCCCATAACAATAGTATGTGCTAGCTGGTGATGAGGCTAATCTTAGCGAGGTTGATCGTAAACTGATTTGGAAGCGGCGGCTTCTGAATATATTTTCAATTGAGACGACTTAATGAAACTGACACAGGGGGATAATGCCACAATGAGTCAAGAACCCCTCGCGTTTTTCATTTAAGTCGCCAATATCTACACGGTAATATTAATCTGGTAAACGCCCCGTATAATATTGGTCGGCAGCTTACCCTGACCAAGCGACGGAAACATTGAGTCCGGTTTGAATCCTAGCATGATCGTCTGTGACCGATCTTCTATCCGCGCCTTGTGATGTGCAATTTCATATTTCATTACATCATCAAGATGAGGAATACCCAAATTTTGGGACAGCAGGAAGTCTGCCAGACTTGCGGCTTCTTCAGATGAAAACAAATTTGGCGTGGTACTTCGCCAGAATTTTTTCACTGTGGCCATTGTTTTCTCTTCACCGAGTTTTAATAGAAGATATCTGAATGTCAGGGTCAATGTTGATGCAAACATCCCGGCACGAATTTTCTCTATCAACTGTTGGTATATTTTCACACCTTGGTCGGAAGAGAACTGTTGATTACAACCTCTTTCACCACTTTGCATGATTGAATTCATTAAAGATTCCTCCCATTGTGCTGGGGAAATAGATGGGCAAGCAACTGTTTGGGTTTGGGCTTGTATTTGGCGACTATTAAAATATGTTTTTTTTGATGCACGCCATATTTTTTTCATGAATTCCAGTTCTCGTAGGATGTCATCAACCGATAGCTGTTTGGCCTGCAGGTATTCGGGCATAATTTCAAAATTAAAAGCCTTGAGGTTAATCAGACGCGGTATTACTGCACTAGCGATCTCTTTTAGCGGCTCAGGAATCAGGTCACTGTGGCCATCAAGCCAATAGCCATCCAGCCACTCACCTCCTGCAATATGCACTTCCCACACTCGTTCAAGCGGTAAACTGTCGATCACATCCATCAAGTCCTGACGACCATTGAGTTGGTTACACCACAGATTATGTAAGTCGAGTAAAATTCCGCAATCAGACTGCTCAGCTATTGTTGCGAAAAACTCACCGTCGCTCATTTCACCCTGAACTGGCTTCAGGTAATTTGCGGGTGTTTCGAAAGCGAAAGGCAGTTTCACTTCCTGTTTGAATAGGCGAATATTTGAAACTGACTGTTTGACGCCATCGCCGGTCTGTAAGGGGGGCAACAAAAAACCGGTATCCGCAACTTTTTGACCTACATGAACTTTGTTGAAGCTAAGATGCTCACTTACAAACTCAGGTTTGAGTTTAGCAGCGACTTCTCTGAAGGGTTCAAAAGAATTTTTGTCTGGAGGAATTGTACCACCGACAGGAAAACCAACACCATGTATCAGTTTATGAAACGGCAGGCGTGCAATATATTTCAGGGCCTGCTGGTTGACGTGAAAGCGGCCATCGCTTCTTCTGTACCAGATCGTTGCTGGCTCAAATTCGACAATATCAATCAAGTCTTCTCCGGCTTTTAGAATCGCTTCCAAGCCGGGGAAGTAAATAATCCCGACACCTAATGCATCCAAGGTATTATTCCAGTTTCGGGGGAAATATTGCTTTTATTTGTTAATGATGAAATTTCGTTGCATATCAAAACGAATGTCCCAACCCGAACAACACGCCATACATCCAAGCTCTCCAAGAATGTCTTTTTGAATATCCTGTATGCGCCCAAGGTCGTAATAGTCCTTGGCTGGAACGCTTACTCTTACAATATTGCGCTTAGTTCTAAAATTAACTGCTGCGGGTTTAATATCATAATTTTTAGCCATGATCCTTGCCTCTTTAATGTGAAAAAAATTGGAGTGAGATAATTTAGCCTTCTCAAATTCCCAAATTATTTCACTAATCAGATTCGATCATCTGATCACTTTAGAAAATAATTACTAAAAATAATTATTGTTCATAATTAAGACTAGCAGATAGTTAAAGAAAGTATATGTGGAGTCAGAATGATACTGTCAACTTATCGAATGCACCGGTAACTGTAGGATAATCCAAGTATTAAAACTACTAAAACGTACACGGGTTATCGCTATCCTGTCCAGATCATTAGTCATGCTTTACCATCGATTTACACTTAACTTTCGAGAGGTTGAAGCCGCAGCGTTAATGCGCAATCTTATCTATAAAATGTCGTTCATGGGGACGTGGGAAATATTAGTGCAGACCTCTGCGCAGATTATATGGGTCTAGTGCCAGAAACAACTCAACCCAGTCAAATGACTGGGTTGAGCTATGTGGTTGCGGGATCAGGATTTGAACCTACGACCTTTGTGGCTATAAAGAGCGAGCCCGAGGGCTAACCTTGAACAACACATACAAAAAAGCCCGAGATATTAAATGCCTATAACAATTAATATTTCGAGCTGTGTATTTGGTTGGTTGCGGGAGCAGGATTTGAACCTACGACCTTCGGGTTATGAGCCCGACGAGCTACCAGACTGCTCCATCCCGCGTCCGATGCAAGGAATATATACAAGCACTGCAGTCAGCGCAAGCGAAGTTTTACAAATAATGAGTGACTGCTTATTATTCAAACATCTTGTTGAATATAAAAGCAAAAACTCGCGAATTATTCAGGCTAGAGGCTAGCTGTGAGGCCCAAAACTTAATACCCGGGCAATCTGCCACTTATTTTCCCTGAGGCGTCAAATCATGCTTAAGTCCTCAATGCGCTCATTCGATTTTATCTAATTAAATTGGCAGAAACTATGACCGATACTGGAGCTTACTGCTCCTGGGTCAATATAGCCGCAAAAAAACATGGGCAAAACTCATCAGTATGGCCAGCGCGGTGAAAGTATTTTTCATTGGTTCTTCGAATGCGGAGTGTTATCTACCATAAGCCACTTCAGACAGTAAAAATTTTACTCGATAAAAATAATAAACATGCCCAATCCGCCTTGGCAAGTGCGGGCCGAAAATTACACTCATGCAGAAACGGTAACCCCCTGAAAGAGCAAAAGGCTAATTTTGATTATCTTTTTAAAACTCGACTTTCCTTTTAGGCATGACAAACAATTGGCTGGATTCGTGCCCACAGTTTAAAACTAAGACAACGGATAAAAACACATCCTGAAAAACCTAAAAAAACCATATTTTACAGTACGATAACAAATTTAATTCTATGATTTATTTTACCCACATAATACTATGAGCAATCACCTAAAGCTGGCATCGCACGGATCGCGATCCACAATAGAACGGTAGACAATGTTTACAGACCTTAAAATTGAATTTTTTCATTATCTTCTGCTGGCTGATTCATGTGAAAACGAACACCCCGTAGAAAGGTGGCGTGTGAGTGCCTTGCGGATCATTTTGGTTACCAGTTTTCTGTTATGTTTAGTCATTGCCATACACAGCTCTTTTAGCGCACTCAATCTGCAACTCTATTATGTATTGGCATTAACCAGTGGATTTTATGCGGTGACGGGTATTCAGATATGGCTTTCTAAAACACATTACCGGCTTAGTGCATATAGTTTATTGGTGTCTATCATTGCTGCTGCAATCTGCATTAACATCTTCATTAAAGATCCTGAACTGGCGATGTTAGGTCCTATTTTTATGTATTCCTTACCCTTAGTTGCCTTTATCTTACTTGGCCTTCGAATCGGTATATATTGTATGTTGATAAACATCCTGCCTTTTATGGGTTTGTTGCAGGGCCTGCATTTAGGTCAATATTTCAACTTTCAACTAGACTTGGAATATTCCGAAGTTTATCTACATAGCCTGGTTTTTCTGTTTTTTAATATCTGTGTGCCCCTGGCAGTGGCACGAGCGAGTGTCGCCGCAAAACGTTTAAACGCACAGATTTCTGCACAAAATACACGCCTGAAACGCCAAAACAATCTTTATCGCAGCTTATTTTTGGATACGGAAATTGCCAAGTTAATCGTCACCGGAGACGACTGTATTACCGAAATGAATCAAGCGGCAGAAAACTTGCTGGAATGTCAATTTAGCCAACTGCCCTCCCCTGTTTGTTTATCTACCTTGTTTTGTGAGCTCTCCGCAGAACTCAACGAAGTGATCGTTAATCGAACAGTGGCCGGCAGAATGAAGGCACTTAAAATAACCCGACGGATGACACCTGATGACAGCTACTTTCTTGTAACCATTCAAGATGTGACGGCCAAGGCGCTATTACATAAAACCTTGGCTGCGCAAACTCAGGTTATGAACCGTCATAAGAATTACAATGAAACAACGGGTTTACCCAATCGCTTATGGCTTGAAAACAAGCTAACGATGATCTTGAATGAGCACCGAGAAACGCTATCACTAATTGTCCTGAAAATTGACAATACCCAGTTTATTGAACATAAATACGGCTCGCATTATATACCGCAAATCATTCAAAAATTGGCCGGACTTTGGGATACCAAAACCAGTATCGAGTGTTTAACCGCAGCCATTGAGCCTAGTTATTTAACCATAGCCGTCACAGACCTGCCGGTTGTTCAAATGCAAAAACTTATCGAAAATTTTGTAGAGTCTGTACCCAAAGTATTCACCATTAAATCCCAGGACATTCCCCTGGTCATCAAAGTTGGGGTGTCCTTTTGTGAAGTAGTAGACTCGATGCCTGAAAAGTTGATCAACAACGCCCTGTATGCAGCGGATTCCAGTAAAAACCCTCTTAATTTTTACGAAAACTCCAGTTTTCAGCGCTTTATAGAATATGAAGAGATCAATATTCTGCTCAATGAAGCCATAGCTAATAATGAGTTACACATAGTGTATCAACCCAAAGTCTATGGTGACGGGCGTTTGATTGGTCTGGAAGCATTATTACGTTGGGACTGCGCAGTCATAGGCACCGTATCGCCGGCTATTTTTATTCCCATTGCCGAAAAATCGGGCTTGGTCGTGCAAATCACACAATGGTTAATCGACCATGTATGCAAGCAAATTGATGATTGGAGTAAAGCCGGCCTCTATACAGTGCCTGTGGCAATCAATATCTCTGGGGCAGATCTTGACCAAAAAGATTTTCACCAACATTTATTAAATTCCATCGTCAAATACAAGATCCAGCCCCAAGCCTTGGAACTCGAATTAACCGAATCAGCCAGAACTATTAACGCAAAAACAGCAGTAGAGACAGTACGTTACCTAGCTAATTGGGGGTTTTGTATTACACTTGACGATTTTGGCGTGGGCTACTCAGGCTTATCCAAATTAACAACCTACCCGGTAAAGAGGGTGAAAATCGATCGCCAGTTTATCAAAGACATCCATAAAGACACCAAGAAAGCCAAAGTGGTAGAGGCCATTATCGCGATGTGCAAAGTATTTGATATCGATATATTAGCCGAAGGAGTCGAAGCCTTAGAAGAAGTGGATAAATTATTAGCCTTAGGTTGTTCGACCTTTCAGGGATTTGTTTTTTCCAAGCCATTAATGCCTGAGCAGATAACAAAGTTACTGATTAGTAAAAACCTGTTAGTGATAGATGGCACAAAAGTGAATGTAAAAAATGGATCGCGCTCAGGTTAGTCAGGTATATCCATCGAAGCTAAAGGCACAGATTTAGCAAAATCAAGTTTATGCGTATTAATATCTTTTACTAACTATCCATCTATTCTTAAACAATCCATAGAAACTGATTTTAAATAGGCAACAGGTGACAGATCACTGCCAAAATCATCCAGCGCACATTTGCAGCCTAGTTTTTCAATGCAGCAACCAATGTACCACCTGAACAACATTGATCATGAGCACTGTTTCGGTCATTTCAAACCATATATTTTTCGGTTTCCCCCCATTTCTTAGCAGCAAAAAAAGCAGCCCCTTAAGAAAAGCTTTGTGCATTACACAGCAGTATTGGCCAACAAATCATTGCCATTAAGTGACTTGGGGAAACACACCTCAATTCTTCTTTTTTCTGGCATGGGAATAAGCAAATTTTGCGAGACCTAAGTTTAAAATAAATATCAATAAGCCCACAAATACGGCGTGAATTTGCAGTTATGTTGTATATGAATTAGTGAATCACATGGGGCCAAATGTTATAGTGCCTAAGAACAGGTCAGTTTTAGTAGATGAATAATTTGTGACTAAATTAAATGTAAATGACATAGCTTTAATAGCAGGTGTCAGCAATGCAACAGTTTCTAGAGCGTTTAGAGAGCCGGATAAAGTTTCAAAAAAAACCCGCGATAAAGTGATGACAGCGGCGAACAATCTTGGCTTTACCCCTAGTCGTTTGGGTGCAAGTTTAAAACAAGGCCGTACTTATAATATCGTTGTACTGGTACCCGATATTACCAATCCTTATTTTTCTCCTGTAGTGCGTTCGATGGAGAAAACCGCAAACTCCCGGGGTTATTCCGTACTATTAGGCGATACTCAGGACTCTCCAGAAAGAGAACAATCCTACGCAAAGATGGTTCAATCTAAACAAGCTGACGGTATTATAATTAACTCGCAAAGACTTCCTTTTGATTTGAATTTTAATCTAAATATCCCTCCGGTAGTCAGCTCATCAGAACTGGTTGAAAATGAAGATATTTACCGGGTGGGAGTAGACAATATTGCCATTGGAAAATTAGCGACATCACATTTATTGGCGCTGGGTCACACACGCATTGCGGTTATTAGCGGAACTAAAAATCTTCGCAGTTGTACTGAGCGCTTAGAAGGGTACAAGTTAGCATTACAGGAAGCGAATATTAATTACGATCCCAAATTAGTCTATTATGCAGAATACTCTCCAGAAACAGGAGCTCAAGCGGCCAAACAAATAGTGTCAGATTTCCCTGATATTTCAGCTATTTTTAGCTTTGGTGATTTAATGTCAATTGGCGTACTGCATATACTGTCTAAAATCGGTTATAAAGTCCCTCAGGATATTTCAGTGATCAGTGTTGACGATATATCCTTAGCACCATTTTGTAATCCGCCGTTAACAACTGTTGCGCAACCAATGGATGAAATTGGCGAGTTATCCATGACAACTTTAATAGACTTGATTGAGAAAAAAACACCTGTTAGTAAACTATCTATTTTGCCACATAAACTTGTATGCCGAGAAAGTACATCTCGATGCAAAGAGTTTAAATAAAGTGGTGACCTTATATTAAACATGACCATCTCACTGCTCGTATTTTCCTATTCCAGTGTTTCTTTTTCTAACCCAAAAACTGGCTATCAAAACAGCAAGCCCGGCAATACAGGCAGAAAAAACAAAGGTTCTCGACGAACCCTGTTGCCATGAATAGCCACTCAGTATCGAACCTATGGCTGTCCCTCCCCCTAAACAAACAGTAAAATAAATAACCACCCCTCTATCTTGATCTTTTTCAGTAAATTGTTGTCTGATTAATTCCAGTACCGCCGAATGTGTCGCACTATAAGTAAATGCATGCAATAGTTGAGCTATAAATAATACCGGTAATAATTCCACATATAATCCGACAACTAACCATCTGACAGCTGTAATAAAAAGACTTATGAGTAAAAGTTTATCTGCACCAAGTTTTAAAATTAATCGATAAACAAATAAAAACATAATGACTTCCGCGATAACCGCAACGGCCCACAAATTTCCGGTTATCCCCATCCCAATACCATGTTCATATAAATACAAACTAAAGAAACCGATATAGGCCCCCTGACTAATTTGTGCAAAAAAAATAGCGACAAACAAGCCCACACTACCACTGTCTTTTATTGCTCTTATAAGTCCAATTGTTTGGGTTTGTTTGTCAGCATATGTCTTGCCCGGCACTGTTTGAATGCTAATCAGCATCAACAACATAAAACAGGCAAGGATCAACGGGAAATTATCAATAGAAATGAACTCGAATGCCAAGCCTAAACCTGATACCGACAGCGCAAAACCTATAGACCCCCACAATCTGATGTGGCCATAATGGTGAGATAGCCTGCCCAAATGTGAAAGAGTTAATGACTCCATCAACGGATTGATCCCTTGCCAACAAAAACTCAAGACAAAAATAAATAATGATGTTGCAAGAAAACTATCTAATTTAAATAGAACGAATGAACAAAAAAAAGATAATAAAATTCCAATTTTGATAACTTTTATCGAACTTTGGACTTTATAATTCAACCGCTCCCAAAAAAACGGAGCGACAATGGTGGAAGTTAATAACAAACTACTACTGATCCCTATCTCACTACTTGTAAGACCAATTGAATCTAAATAAATCCCCCAATAGGGTAAAATCAGACCTAAAATCAAACAGTTAAAAAAATAAACACTAGATAAACGCCAAAAAGGCAATTCTGGCTCATTCAGTAATGAAGTGTAAGACATGATTTTCATAAAGAGGAATGGCTATTTGGCAGGATATTTATTAAAAACATTTATTCACCATATTATAGAACTACAATGAGCTAAAGACTTTGTATGCAACTTTTCTAACAGGGCTCTTAACAATGCTAAGGGCCCTATTACCATCCATTTTTATACGGCTACTTCTAATTAAATGCATAATCAGACGCTGGATTAGCGATTATTTATCAGATTATAAACAGTGATTAACACTCAACAACTCATTGCTGTCCTTACCAAGTCTTAATTGGCGTAATGCCAGTTTTGTATTAAAAAATAAGCCTAGGTTAGCCATTAGCCGTATGGTGAACTCATTTATAAATCGCTACTTTCAGTCAACCTAAATTCACTGCTTTGAACGTTATCAGAGCTAGTGCCGATATATAAGTCAAACTCACCCGCCTCCGCACCAAAACTCATATCCTGGCGATGAAAGGCTAAATCTTTGGCGCTAATAGTAAAACTTACCTTTTTCATTTCACCTTGTTTTAACCCTATTTTCTTAAAGCCTTTTAACTGTTTGACCGGCCGTGTTACCGATCCGACGCGATCGTGAATATACAATTGCACCACCTCTTCCCCGTCATAGTTGCCCGTGTTAGTAATATCTACGCTGGCAGTGAGGGTCTCTTTTGCCGACATCACCGGTTTATCTATGCTGATAGTAGAGTAGTTAAACGTGGTGTAACTTAAACCGTGGCCAAAATGATAAAGTGGCGTATTAACCGAATCTATATAACGTGATACATACTTCTGTTCTTTGTTGTCTTTGCTATAGGGGCGACCGGTATTTTTCATGTTGTAATATAAGGGAATTTGCCCCACGTTACGTGGAAAAGTAACGGGCAATTTGCCAGAAGGATTATAGTCACCAAACAGTACATCTGCGATGGCGGGTCCGCCCATCGTACCGGGGTACCAAGCTTCCAATATAGCATCCACATTTTGGTCCGCCCATTCAATCGTCATGGGGCGACCATTCATTAATACCAACACCATGGGCTTAGCCAGTTTTTTCAACTGTTGCATAAGTGCGTGCTGATTACCTGGAAAATCCAGGCTAGTACGACTTGTTGCTTCACCCGTCATATCCCATTTTTCACCCATGGCCAGTACTATGACATCGGCTTTTTTGGCTATGGCAATGGCCTGTTCAAATCCGGGATTACCTTGGTTATTAAACTCATAACTCGCTCCTTTGGCGTAAAGGACTTTAGATGGGTCGGCGACTTTAGCTTTAATCCCTGACAAAAGCGTGATGGGTTTTTCATGTCGATCACCAGCGGCAGACCAGCTACCAATCAGATCTTCTTTGCTGTCGGCTAATGGCCCAATTACCGCTATAGTTAAACCACTTTTACTTAACGGTAATTGCTGGTTTTCATTTTTCAGTAAAACCATTGATTTACGCGCTACGTCTTGAGCCGCTTGCAAGTTATCTTGCTTATAGATTTCCTGTGCTTCTCGTTTTTCATTTGAATAGCGATAAGGGTCTTCAAACAAACCTAAACGATATTTCATTTCAAGTACGCGACGGGCTGCGTTGTCTATCTGTTGTTGCGAGACTAAGCCTTGTTTGACTTGATTGGCCAAATATTCAAAATACACTGAGCCTTGCATATCCATATCAACACCTGCTTTGACTGCAAGCTCTCCGGCATGTTCATCATCCCGAGCAAAGCCGTGATGAACCATTTCATTGATAGAGGTGTAGTCGGTCACCACAAAGCCCTCAAAGCGCCATTCGTCACGCAAAATATCATTAAGTAAGTATTCGTTTGCTGAGGCGGGCACACCATTTAGTTCATTGAAAGATGTCATAAAGCTAGCGACGCCAGCATCAACCGCTGCTTTAAACGGCGGTAGGTAGGTGTCGCGTAATTCACGATCCGACATATCCGTGGTGTGATAATCTCTGCCAGCCTGGGATTGTCCATAGGCTGCGAAATGCTTAGCCGTTGCTAGAATGGTATCTGGTTTTGATAAGTCATCGCCTTGGAAACCTTTCACTCGAGCCCGTGCAATTGCAGTGGTTAAATAGACATCTTCACCCGAACCCTCGGAAATTCTGCCCCAACGAGGATCTCGAGCAACGTCAACCATAGGCGCAAACGTCCAATGGATACCTTCAGCTGACGCTTCAGCAGCAGCAACTTTTGCTGACAACTGAATCGCTTCAAGATCCCAACTGGCCGATTCACCTAAAGAAATGGGGAAAATTGTGCGATGACCATGTATCACGTCGTATCCGAATAATAGTGGGATACCTAAACGGGTCTCTTCAACCGCTATTTTCTGTAATTGTTTAGTGTATTTTGCGGTAAAGGCATTAAACACCGCTCCTACTTTACCTTCCTTGATTTTCTCTTGGTAATCGCTTCGAAGTGACGGACCTGTCACATCCCAATCACTCGAGAAAAGCGTCATTTGGCCAATCTTTTCTTCGAGGCTCATTTTAGCCATTAACTCAGCAATAAATGTATCCATTTGCGCTTTATCGTCGTTCCAGATAGTTTGCGAAATAGATGGTTGAGTATTTGGTTTTTCGGCAATGATAAGCGAAGGTTCGGTCACTGAATTACAACCCGTTAGGGCTAAATTGCTAATCAGGGCTGTTGCCAATAAATATTTTTTCATGAAATTATCTGCTACTTATAATTGAGTAAAAAGAATGGGTTATTGGGCTAATTTACTGTCTACAGTGAATCCCAATTTTGCTAAGCCACGTTGAACATCAGGATCTCGCATAAAATGATCCCATAATAGTCCGGAGCGATAATTTTCTATCATGGCCACAATAGGTCCCTGATCTATGGCTAGGTAGGTTTTTCTGACCTGTCGCGAAGTATCGTCACTAATAGATAAATTGATAGCATCATAGAATCCCATCATGCCAAACGCTTCTTTGCCATGTTGGTAATACAAATTCCTAAGAACCTTAATCGACTCATTAGGCGTATATGGCATTGATGAAAGTGCGGCGGTCGGATGTATTGTGCCTCGGTCTTTTTCACCTGGAGAGTGAGCCATATAGCCCTCAGGTAGCATATCGCCAGCGGTTATTCCCCAAAAGTCCTCGCCATAACCTTGCCAGTCTTTTGTGTTCTCAATCGCATAAGCTCGATTGATTAAGCTATGATTTTTATTTTGCTGCCAATAATCAGCATAACGGTCGTTTAAATCTCTAGGATCTAAGCTGAGATAAGAGTAGTGAGCAAAAAACAACGGCCCACCTAATTCTTTGGATGGCCCTAATGGGAGCGGGTAACCATAGAATTCTTCACCATTTTCAAAGGTGTTATGACCAGTTTCACCTGCAGCCCAGCCCTGGTGGTAAACGTCAGCCTCAACACTATGGGTCGGAGACGACGCCGCCAATATATAAACAATTAATGCCTCGTTATAGCCGCGAATACGGTGATTCATTTTCCAACCATAATTTTTAGACCAGTGCCAGGTTAAGACGTTTTCGGCTTTTCCCAGTTCATAACGGGTGTACCAATCCCACTGCATGTCCTGCCAAAGTTGTGTTATATCGGTTCGTAGCTGTTTTTCTGCCTCGTTATCGTGGGAAAAGTATTGCCGGGCTGTCAGCAGGCCTTGGATTAAAAACGCCGATTCAACAATATCGCCACCATCATCATATTGGCTGAAATGAAATACGTCTCCATCTTTATACCAATGTGCCCACATACCGTGAAAGGTTTCGGCTTGTTTCAATGAACGAGTTAATCTAAGTAATTGTTGTACGATTAGCTCACGTGTTGCCCACCCCCGTTCGGCTCCCGTAATGAGTGCTAAAATGCCAAAACCCGTCCCTCCGGAGGTGACAATATTTCCATCACCATTGGGAATACGCTCTTTCGCCCATCCTGTAGCGGTTTTGTCGTCAGGCCAAAAATAGCGAAATGTATAAGCTTGAACCATCTCTAACAATTCTTCGTCTGAGAAGGTCTGTGTAGCTAAACTAATTTGATCCAATTCAACTTCTTCATCACCTTGTAGTTGAGTTAATTTGTACTTTAACGACAGATTACTGCCTAATTCGCCCACAAAATCCAGCAAGGCCGTGGCCTGAGTCGTATGACGTAGCTGCCATTTTTGGCCCGCCACCGAGACATATATTTTATAGGTATCGTCATTTTTTTGTGTTTTGTGCCAATCTAGCTCTACGTGTTGATCATAGGCCTGTCCGTTTAACACAGGTGAAACAGTGGCAGTAGAAATGTTGGCAATCATCCATACTGACAAAACAAACATACTTACAAAAAAAGGATGATTTTTTAAAACTCTCATTTGGACTTTCAGCTCCATAAAACAACAAGCCTAACTAATCCGTTAGGCTTGAAAAATAAATAAAGTGCCGTTTAAGCGCTTTACTAACGGCATTTTTGGGTTGTGTACTGCCTAGAAGTCATAACCTATCGATAATTTCAGGGTCCGAGTAGGCCCTACAATTTGGCCATTGTGGGCACCATTACTTGCAGGAAGCTCTTCCCCCGCACCACCAAACCAGCTATCTGAAACACCGTAGTTTTTGGTATTAAGCAGATTCAATACATCTAAACGTACATACATAGCACCTAATCCAACATCAATGTCTTTAGACAAAGACATATCAACTTGTCGGTACGCCCAGTTGCCAACTAAAACACTTCTTTCGTCTTGGTAGCCAATAGAATATTTACAGTCTGACCAACCCGCTCTGCAATCCGTACCGTAAAATGGTGCCGCTGATTTTAGCGTGAGTTTTGTCGCCATTTGAATTTCCCAGGGAAGATCATAGGTCAGGCTAGCCACCAGTACATGATCACTGATGCCCGCAGAAGGATTAGTTCCAAAGCCATCGATGTCAGGGTAATCTAATGCAAATATTTCACCGAATTCACGGTTTTCGGTTGCGTCAGAGTAGGTGTAAGTTAACGCCCCTCCCCAATTGGTATTTTGTGTATGGGCTTTGGTTAGCTTAAGGTGCCATGAATCTCGGTCCGATTCCAAACCATTATTACCCAGTAATAAGTTGCTCAAGCCGTCGCCAGGGATATCATCCCCCCAAGGAACTCCCCAGGTTGCACCAGGGGCGAAAAAGGTTCCATCAGCACGACGGTTACCGATTTGGTACATGAAGCCGTCACGTGTTTCCACTCGAGTAAAGCCAACCTCTGTACTAAAATCCTCAAACGTACTACGTACACCAATGCTGTATTGATCCGCGTAAGGTTGCTTAAGGTCGT
The DNA here is from genome assembly GCF_058068185.1 of Paraglaciecola sp. IT1134. Taxonomy (NCBI): domain Bacteria; kingdom Pseudomonadati; phylum Pseudomonadota; class Gammaproteobacteria; order Alteromonadales; family Alteromonadaceae; genus Paraglaciecola; species Paraglaciecola sp. IT1134. Next base: position 3,161,038 of record NZ_CM176486.1, read on the forward strand.
TATTTAACATAAACACCTCTCTGCTACCTGTTGCAGTTGGCTGATCAAGCGTAGTTAGAAAGTCTTCACTAAAAGGAATGCAAGGCGCATTACAAGGCTGTAAATGATCACCTGAAAAGTTAACCGTACGTTTGGGGAAGGTCCCTTTAGTGGTTTCTAATTGAAGATTGTCAAAACGGTTTCTGTCGTATGAACGTCCATACCCGCCAAACAATAAATGCATGGAGTCTTGGGTAAGTAAATAAGAAAAACCGATACGTGGCTCCCACTGCACATCGTTGCCGCTGCGTTCGTTGCCAGTACTAATATAATCATTAATATCATAATCGGTGTTTTCGATATTTGGCCAATTGGATACCGCACTCACCACATCTTCAGGTGTATGATAATCAGTATAAAGAGGCGAATCTTCATAACTCAAACGAAGACCAATATTCAGCTCCAGACGGTCATTAAGCGCCCAATCATCCTGAATATATAAACCAAACTGTTTATTTTTCGATACCGCGGCCCCGTTGCCTATTGAGTCAAGTGCTTCACCGTACTCTACTTTGTATGGTACAGCCGTCATAATGGTAGTGGTGTCATCTTCTGATACATTGGTGGCATCGAGTACATAGTATACTTGTGGATTGGCAGGATTTTTCTCAATAGCCGTCAATTCAACCGCTTTATAAGTAAAACCCATCTTCACGGTATGTTCGCCATGCCAAATGATGTCAGTGAAAGTAATATCATCTTTGATCGACCAACCTTTTTGGCCTTTTTCTTGAAAATCAGGACCAGCGCCCAGATTTATAATTGAACCAGACGTTTGGTCATCGGTACCGATCAAATATTTGGCACCCAACCCAGAGGTTCTTGCGTGAGGGCTCCATACCGCGTCTTCATAGGTAAGCGCAATATTATTTGACCAAGAATCGCCCCAATATTGATGATTTACCGTCAAACGTAAATCATCATTTTCTTTGTCCGTGCCATACTCCTGGGTGTTCACCCCCCCGATACCGGTTACTTCAACTTCATCACGATATTTGACTGTGGCAGATAAATTTTGATCATCGTCGATGTTCCAGTCTAATTTACCAAAAAATAAATCCTCTTCAAATCGAGCCGTAGTCGCACCGACGTTTTGAGCGATAGCGTCCTGTAATAACTGCGGATAGTTATCAATCAAGTCTTGTCGTTCTACGATCACTTCGCGTAAATCATCATTCTGTTTACGCTCATAGGTAGCAAAATAATGTAATTTATCTTTAATGAGCGGGCCTGCCAGCCAAAATCCAAATTGCTCCTGTTTACTGTCTGCTTTCTCGTTGTTACTTTCTTCGGTCGGCGTCTTCGCACGTAAATCTGAGTCCGTGTAATCATAGAAAACCCCACCATGTAATTCATTGGTGCCTGATTTAGTCACCGCAGTAATGGCCGCACTGGAAACTTGATCAAACTCGGCTTTGTAGTTGGACGAAATGATACGATATTCGCCAATCGCTGTTTGTGGGAAAGGGTTGCCCCGACTGCTATCCTGCCCTGATATACCACTTTTCAACACATAATCTTTTTGTCCGATACCATCAATAAACACATTTACTGCACTTGCTGTCTGCGCGCCGCTTCTGACGTTAATACTGCCATCAGCCTGGCTAACGCTTAAGTTAACTCCAGGTGCTTGGTCGGCAAAGGCCAAAAAGTTACGATTTATTTGCGGTAAACGTTGTATTTGCATTGCGGAGACATTAGTGCCGACTTCAGAACTCACATCAAAAGTGTTCGAATTCGCGACTACGCTAATGACTTCAATGTTTTCATCACTTCTAGATGTAACAGAATCATCTAAATCCATTACTTTTGATTGACCAACCTGAATATTGAAAATATCACTTTGACGGGTCGAATCACCTAATTGAATACGGTAGTTGCCAGGCTTCAAACCCGTTAATGTATAATTCCCGTTTGGATTGGTGGTGGCGTTTATTTTATTGCCGTTATCAACATTAATAATGGTGATATTCACGCCTTCGTTAGCCGATTTACCAGCCAGGATAACGTGACCTTTAATTGATGAGTCGCCAACATTTGCATTAGCAATTGGCGTCACACTTACCGCGCACCCTAAGATGGCTGCGGCTATATGGTTAGTTTTCTTTTTAAATGTAGTTCTCATAGTTGCCTCAACTGATATAAAGATAACAAAGGTAAATACTTTATTGTTATGCAAATGTTAAATCAAAATGTATACGTATACAATGCAAATTTTTTATACGTATCCGTTACGCGAATACAGGAGTACCGATTGCCTATTATCATCAGTTTAGTTACAAGGTGAATGTAAGGGCATGTTTATAATTTAAGCAGTAAAGATCTTCTGTCAGTAACGGGAGGCCATCGTGGCCAATCTCTGTTTGCGTTTTATACAGGCCTCACGTATCGTTTTTCGTTTGAGTTTATTAAGGGCAACTCGCTGGACAAGATCAATTTGTGGGTGGCTTCATCACGATATATCTGACAATCACCTTCACTCATCGCACCATCAGATACCCAGTGCAACTGATTTTCGAAGCCCCAGTGGCTACGCACAATTCTTGCCAAATTGTTCGACGTTGCAGATATCCGGAACATGCATCTGTTAGGTACTACGTATCTATAGTGACGACGTGGAAAATTGATGTTTAATAAGCACACTGCTTGTTTTCTATTAACGTAGCGCGATCTGCAAAATGCTCATGGAGTAAAACATCAAGTGCCGCGGCGGCAGCTTGTGCTTGTGCCACATCTTGAACTGTCACCGTTTTATCGACCCGAGTATAATGAAAACCGTAAAAATCTATGCCTGCGTCTTTTAATGCGTTTGCCATATTATTAATATTGTTAGTTTTATCATCTACAAAAACCACTGCATCGTATTGCCGACCGGTACGTACTAGCAAGTCCAATAACAATACCCCTTTATCCATACCCTGGACCATAAATACACCATCTACATAACTCACATTTGCGGTGCGCCCACCATGGCTAAAAGCATAATGATACGCCATGTCAGGTGGGGTCAATGCCTTGCGTTTGATATCCAGTTTGTTGCGGGCCAGCTCGCGCATAGTTGCCGCACGATAAGCACCGGAACGGGCGGTTAATATGACGAGATCGTTGCTCAACCCATTTACCAATTCCGCCATATTCTCTTGGGTGGGTTGGTTGGTGGCTATTTCAAACACCATACCTAAGGTATCGAATAGGCAATTCACTTTGTCACCAGGGGCCGTAGCCAAAACCTTTTTTTGTGGGCTAAGGGCACGCCCCCGCTGCCAGTCGTACCATTTATCGCTCCCAAAAAACTCAGTCGCCGTCAGCAAGGTGTCATCTATATCAAACACCACTAAGGTAGATGACAGGGGCAACGCTTGAGCTTGCCTGATGGCTGCGGATAAATCATCAACCTGCTGGATCTGGCTGACTGAAGGAACAGCAACGTGCCCGGCAAAATGGCTATCAGGGGGGCTGACACAAGCACTTAAGGTGAAACTAAAAAGTATGACAGCCGTTGGCTGAGCAACACCGCGATAAATTGCATGGAGATCAAACATATAAATGAAATACTCTTAGCTAGGATTGCCTTTAGGATACAACATACTGTTAATAAGGGTGATAAAAGTGCCAGCAATAAATCCCTTTATGATTTTGTTGTGCCCTGGCTCCACAGTTATCCTTTGCCGTTAGGCTACGTTCTTTTGTTAGAAAGATTTATGCTTAGCGCCTGTTTAATTTTCATTATTCAGTTAATGCCCGTGGTCTATCTATGAGCTAACCTTGTGTTAGTTCCCCAGCCTTGTCCTAAGGAAATTCTTATCTAAAGTGTGAATTTTTTTCTCACCCAGAACGGTCAGTCCCAGGTATAGAAAGTTGTCTAGGCCTGATGCGGATTAGGTTTAGGCTAAGTTGATATATCTGGCATGTCAACTGCAGTAATAGTTGAGAATTAGCAGCCTAGTCCGTGCCAGCAACAAAGCTTCAGGGTCTGCACGCTGCTCCAATCCAGTTAAGGAGTAAAGTTAATGTCAAATAGTATCCGAACACATATGTGGCAAGCCATGGCCAAAAGCCCTTATTTAATGATTGCGCTAAATGGCGGCTCACCTCATAGTGAACCCATGCGAGCTCAACTAGATAAAGATGCCGATGGCTGCTTTTGGTTTTACACTACCACTTCTAACCGAATCGCCAGTGGTGGGCAAGCAACGGCCCAATTTACCAGTAAAGATCACAAGGTATTCGCCTGCATTCAAGGCACCTTAACTGAAGAAACCGATCGTAGCATCATAGATAAGTACTGGTCGAAACAGGTGGCTGCTTGGTATGAATACGGTAAACAAGATAAGTCTTTGAAAATGATGCGCTTCGATCTGGTTGAAGCTGAAGTATGGCAGGTGGATCCGGACGTTAGCGGTTTAGTTAAGTTACTGGTAGGTAACAAGGTCGAACCGTCTGAGATGGGTGATCACCATAAAATAAAGTTATAATTCAGGATAAAGAAACACGGTTGGTGCCTAGCAACATGAATTGTGACTTAAACAGGAGATAAAATGAACTCAGGAAGTGTCCGTCCTCCGGTATTTTTGATGATAGAGAGTGATGCAGAAAATTGCGCACTCGTTCAGCTTGCTTTTGTCAAAAGCGGCGTGGCTAGCACGCTAGTAGTGGTCCAGGGCGCTGCTGCGTTGGTCAAATATCTTGCTGGTAGCGGTAAATATGCCAACCGCAGCGCATTTCCTTTGCCTAGTGTGATCCTGTTGGCGGTAGGCAGGGACTCTCAAAAAGCAGTAGAATGTTTAAGTCGGCTAAAAGCAACCCTTACCACCCGCAGACTTCCGGTGGTCATTTTGAGCAGCGTAAAAAACGAGCAGCATATGGGTCAACTTTATGCGTTAGGGGCCGCCGGATTTATTGTCAGACCTAACCCATTTACTGAGTTATTAGTTATGATCAGTAGCCTGGATGATTACTGGTCGCGTTGTGCTTTACCAGTATTGTCCCAATCGCTCCAAGGGATAGATATCACTAATTTGTTGGGAGAAAAGCAAGGTTATAGCTATCAGATTTTTGCGCCCACCTTGGATCGTCAAGCCTTGCAAAATACCGAGTAAAAAGAGCCCTATTCTTCCTGTGCAATAATTACAACAGGGGGCAACTGACTGGTCATCTAACGATAACCTGCCAGTTGTTAGGGCAGTAACTTTCTCCTCAGCTAACTCCCCAGCCAAAATAACTTCAGGCCTGTTTAAACCTTTTCCCACTCTACCTCGACTTATTGAGTGATTGTTCAATATTTCAGGGAAAACACATGAGAATCGCCGATACTAGCGGTCAAGACGTAGTGGTCACACAAAAAGCTAAACACAAAATTTACTGGGTACTAGCGGCCCTATCACTCCTTAGCATCGGCGGCTATGCAGCTGTCGCTCCGCTTTTAAGTAATTGGTCACATTCCGATACCAGTATTTCAGCAGCGCGCTTGCGATTAGCCCAGGTAAGCAAAGGGGATTTCATTCGTGACTTATCCATTCAGGGGCGAGTGGTGGCGGCCATCAGTCCGCGGCTATACAGTCCGTCCCAAGGTACCATCAGTTTTCAAGTAGACGCGGGAGATACAGTCAGCCAAGGGCAAATATTAGCCGTGGTCGACAGCCCGGAACTCACCAACCAATTGCAACAAGAACAATCCGCCTCGCAGAAGCTCCAGATGGAATTGGATCGCCAACGCATTATTTCTAAAAAACAAGCACTAGAGGACCAAAAAGCAGTAGACCTGGCGCATGTTTCTTTAACTGCCGCCGACCGAGAAAAACGCCGGGCCGACAAAGCCTTTACCAGTCGCTCAATCAGCCAAATTGATTTTGAAAAAGCTCAGGACGATCTAGAAAATGCCAAATTGGTTTATCAACATTCAGTGCAAGATGCCGATCTGAATAAAGAAAGTCTGGCCTTTGAAATCCAAAGTAAACAACTACTGGTACAAAGACAAGAATTGCTGGTTAGTGAGCTTATTCGCAAAGTAGATGAACTGGAGATGCGCTCTCCGGTAAATGGCATAGTAGGAAATTTGGCGGTACAGCAAAAAAATCAGGTGGCTAAAAATCAGTCGATTTTAAGTGTGGTTGACCTATCTGAATTTGAACTGGAGGTAGCTATCCCGGAAAGCTACGCCGACGATCTGGCAATTAATATGCAAGCCCTGGTATCCCTTAATGGCGAAACGCACTTAGCAAAGCTGGTCACTATTTCACCTGAAATTGAGAATAATCAGGTGACCGGCCGAGTGCGTTTTGCCACCCAAGACGAAAATGGCGATCCTCTGTACGCTCCCCAGGGGCTGCGCCAAAATCAGCGTTTAACCACCCGCATATTGATGGAAAATAAAGCCAATGTATTGTTGGTACAACGAGGACAATTTTTAGAAAGTGGTAACGGGCGAATTGCTTATGTAGTGAAAGATGGCATGGCCCAACGTACCAACATAGTCACAGGTGCCCGCAGTTTATCCAGTGTCGAAGTGTTAGATGGCCTAAATGCAGGCGAGACCATTATTGTCTCTGGCACTGACCAGTTTAACGGCGCCGAAAATGTGATGATCACCCAATAACCCATTTACTTCAAAACCGCTAAATACAGGGAAACAAACCATGCTAAACATGACAGATATAAAAAAAGTTTTTCGCACCGATCTGATTGAAACCCACGCCCTGCGTGACTTTAACTTACATGTAGAGGAAGGAGACTTTGTCGCTGTGTCCGGCCCTTCAGGCTCAGGTAAAACTACCTTTTTAAATATCGCCGGTTTACTTGAAACGTTTGACGGCGGCAAGTTTGAATTGGACGGCCAGGATGTCAGCAACCTAAATGACAAAACCCGCAGTCGTCTCAGAAACGAAAAAATAGGTTTTATTTTTCAAAGTTTTAACCTGATCCCAGACTTGAACCTGTTCGATAATGTCGACGTTCCCTTACGTTATCGGGGATTTAACGCCCCAGAGCGCAAAAGACGTATTGAGCAAAGTTTGGAAATGGTCGGTTTAGCTCAGCGTTTAAAACACCTGCCCGCTCAGTTATCCGGTGGTCAACAGCAGCGAGTCGCTATAGCTCGGGCGTTAGCTGGGGAACCACGATTCCTTTTGGCGGATGAACCAACAGGTAATTTGGACACCAAGATGGCACATAGCGTGATGGAGCTGATGCAAGAAATTAATGCCCGGGGCACCACTATCATCATGGTGACCCACGACGCCAATTTAGCGCAGCAAGCCAGACGTAATATCTATGTGCGTGACGGCAAAGTCAGTGAGATCAAAGAAAATGGCTTAGGTGCCAAACTAAATCTTGTCGAAGCCAGTGCCTAAGGAGCTGCATAATGTTTACCTACTATGTGAAACTCGCGTTTAAAAGCTTTAAGCGCAACCCCATACTCACCGCGTTGATGGTAGCGGCAATAGCGCTGGGCATTGGTGCCAGTATGACCACTATAACCGTCAATTATTTGATGTCTGCCGATCCAATACCTAACAAGAGCAGTGAGCTGTTTTATGTGCAGGTAGACAGCTGGGATCCCAATGAAGGATTTGACGATGAAGTGGATACCCCCCCAAACCAATTAACCTGGACTGACGCCACTAATTTGATGACCGCTCACAAGGCTAAGCGTCAAACCGCCATGGCAAAATCCGGTGGCATTATTCAACCCATGGGAGGTGACGCCAAACCTTTTGAAGCCTCTATTCGTTTAGCTTTTGCCGACTTTTTCCCAATGTTTGATACACCCTTTTTGTATGGCAGCGCTTGGGATGCCCAAACGGATAAAAAGCGGGAATTGGTTGTGGTATTAAGCAAAGACATCAATGATAAAGTTTTTGGCGGTGATAACTCAGTGGGCAAAAGCCTGGTGATGGCTGGCAAAAATTTCCGCGTAGTGGGGGTACTAGACAACTGGCAACCCGTTCCCAAATTTTACGATGTCAATAATGGCGCCTTCGATAAGCCAGAAGATGTTTACATGCCATTTTATTTAAAACAGGAGCTGGAACTACCGAACTGGGGCAATACTAATTGCTGGAAGACCCCTGACGGTGAAGGATTTGCGGCATTTCTACAATCTGAATGCATCAATTTTCAAATGTGGGTTGAGTTGCCAACACAAAATGCCAAGACGGACTATTTAGCTTTTTTGGATAATTATGTCAGGGATCAAAAAAACCTGGGACGTTTCCCACGCCCGATGAATAACCGCTTGTCTGATGTTATGCAGTGGATGGAAGATCAGGACGTGGTGGCCGATGACGCACAGATCATGATGTGGTTATCCTTTATGTTTTTACTGGTTTGCCTGCTCAATACCATAGGTTTGTTATTAGCCAAGTTTAGCGGCAAAGCCGCAGAAATTGGCTTACGTCGCGCTGTAGGCGCCGCCAAAAAAGATTTGTTTATCCAGCATCTAATCGAAACGGGCTGTATTGGCTTGTCCGGAGGCATATTTGGTTTAGGCTTGGCGGTCGTCGGTTTACAAGGGATCAAGAGCCTGTACGGCGATTTTGTCGATAACCTGGCGGCGCTCGATGCCTCTATGGTGTTTCTCGCGCTGGCATTGGCGCTGATATCCAGCATAGCTGCCGGATTATACCCAACCTGGCGCGCATGCAACATCGCCCCTGCCAGCCAATTAAAAAGCCAATAAGGAGCAAGCTGATGTCGACAAAATTATCCACAAATTGGGAAATCGGTCCGATATTTCGCGCCATGATACGCAACAAAGTCGGTGCTGTGCTGATCGCTATTCAGATAGCGGTCACCATGACCATAATAGTGAACTCCGTATTTATCATTGTTGAACGCAATCAACAAATGCAACGGGTAAGCGGCATAGATGAAGCCAACAGTTTTTATTTATCAAGCCTGGGCTTTGCCTCAGACTTTAATTCACAAGTCACAGTACAGGAAGATTTGGCCATGTTACGCAACTTGCCTGGAGTGGTTGATGCCATTCAGATCAACGCTATCCCCTTAAGTGGTAGTGGCTGGTCAATGGGCCTGCAAACCCAGGCTGGCGCAGAATACGATGGTGTAGGTACAGCGGTATACATGGTCGACGAACATGGTGTGAATGCGCTTGATGTAAAAATAATAGCGGGCGAAAACTTTAACCCTACGGATATTGCGCTGCGTGAGACCGGGCAAACTTCTTGGCCTGATAAAATTATCATCACCCAGGCGATGGCTGAAAAACTGTTTCCCGATGAAGGTTGGCAATTGGCCTTGGGCAAAACCGTATATATTAACGACATAGAGCCTATGGTGATAAGCGGCATTATCGACCAATTGCAAGCCCCCTGGGTGGGTTGGGATAATGTTGAAAACGTCATGTTATCTCCAGAGCGTATGAATGCTAAGTCCAGTCGTTACTTTATTCGCACCCAACCCGGTCGACGGGACGCACTGATGGTCGATATTGAAGAACGTCTGGCCAATAGCAACAAAGGCCGGATCATTAAAAGTATGCAGAGCATAGAAGAGGCACGCGAACGGGCTTATCGCGGGAATACCGCCATGATCAAAATCCTTAGCACGGTAATGGTGATCCTCACCATAGTCACAGGTCTGGGGATAGTGGGTTTGGCTAGTTTTAGTGTTAACAGACGTAAAAAACAAATTGGTACCCGCCGGGCCTTAGGTGCCAGCCAAGGGGCGATAGTGAGGTATTTTATGCTGGAAAATTTCTTGATTAGCAGCATAGGGGTAACACTGGGTGCGATATTAACCATTGGCCTAAACATGGTACTTGTGCACACCTTTAGCCTGGATCCTATTGCCTGGTATTATATCCCCATCGGCATGTTGATCCTGTGGGTTGTGGGACAGGTAGCCGTATTTGGGCCGGCCAAAAGAGCCGCTAATATTGCCCCCGCTATCGCCACCAGAACCGTGTAGTCATTTCAGTTAAACCAGCCTTTTTAACGGTTAAAGGGCTGGTATTCTTAGTCGTCAGATCAAACTGGCGATCCTCTTTTCTCCGGCTCTTTACCTGCGACTAATTACTAATAGAAATTAAGCCCTTTTTATCTTATCTTTGGAGTAATATTTTATTAAAGAACGTGGCGTAATTTCATAGCTGATATTGGCCTTGGGTAACGGAGATAACGAGAATATTATTTATTCTTGCAAAGCATGAAAAGGCAAAGCACTTACACCAGCAACCTGGATGGCAATATTCTTATTACCAGCATGTCCGGCAGCATCAACATTGCCGATACCCGGCGCATTTTTAAGCAAATAAAAATCCAGGTGCACACCCTAGCGGGTGAACCCTGGGCCAATTTAATTGATGCACAACAGTGGGAATTGAGCGCTGTCGATATTGATGACATTTTAATAGAAATGGAAATTTGGGCTAAAAAAGCAGGCAGGAGTCATCTTGTGTTTGTCATTGGCACTGAACATGCCGAATTAAAGAAATTCACCCTAAAAAAATACCTGGGAAACAACTTGAAGAAAAAAGAGATCCGGATAGTTGAAACCCTAACTGAAGGCCTTACCTGGTTAGTTCAGTACGGATTTCACTTGGCTAGTGTCAGTCAACCTCCAGTGGCGATACCCAATCAAAACTAAAAATTCACCTTGAGCCGCTAAATTAAAACACTTTGTGCAGACTTTTGCTTATAATAGCCAACTACCTTCCCCATCGATCCATGAGTCTACTTAATGAAGTATCTAGTTAAATTTATTCGCCAAGCCCTTGGTTATTTAATCGTGTTTCTCGACCTTGTCAGCCGCCCAAAAAAATTAAAACGCAGTAGCGAGGCTCAAGCGAAAGTGGAAACGGATATGGCCGGTATGTCGTTATATCAGTTTTATGCTTGCCCGTTTTGCATTAAGACCCGCCGGGCACTGCATCGCTTAAACCTGCCCATGGAAACCCGCAGTGCCAGTGAAGGTTCACCCCATAGACAAACCCTGCTTGCCGGTGGCGGCGCTATAAAAGTGCCTTGTTTGCGTATCGAACAAGATGATGAGATTAAATGGATGTATGAATCGTCCGACATCATTCAATATCTAAATCAGCGTTTCGCTTAGTAACACAGAAACAAACATTCCAGGCATATGTTGTGGAGTAACATCCGCTTGCATTCAATCCGATAAATAATATTCCACAGTGGAAACTACCCGCAACTTCTTGATATGCGGATTATTTTCATCCCTGGCGCGGACACTAAACTGGCCTTGGGATGCGCGTTTAATTTTACCCAGAGCGCTTTGTGGATCTGAGGCAAATTTTTCAGCCACTTCCCGAGCTTTACGAGTCGCTTCTTCGAGCATTTGGGGTTAGGCAGCATTTAAACGAGTGAAAATATATTCAATTTCGGCCTGATAGTTGTCACGGTTAAGTACGATGCCCTTTTTACCTAGTTATGACAGCTCCCCCATTACCTTTCTAACCAAGGCAATATTAGTGGAATATACCGTTACTGTTTGCAGCGCCGCATAACGAAATTCAACTTTAGCATTAGTACTGTATTGCTGGGCAGACTTGTCGTTGATGGATGGCGAGGCAAAACTCACTTCTTCGCTATTTCCCCCCCGTTGTAGCAGAAATTCGCTGATCAGGGCGCTACTTTGTTCAATTGACTCGTATAAACTTTCAAGATCTTTACCTGCCAAGGTAAATTGAATTGGCTAAATAACAATATCCGCTGGGAATTCCCGTTCAGACAAACCTTTTACCGTTACGCTGCGCTCATATTGCTTATAGGTTATGGCGGCATCTGCGAGCTGGTACTCCAATACTGAGAGGCCAGCACATAGAAAAACACCTAATATTAGTGCCGCAGCTGGCGTGTTTTTTTCCACTAATTTGAGCCTTAACTAACCATTAAAAATGACGAGGTTGGTTACTTTCCAAAACCACGATCAGCAAAGTCGCAAAGGGCCCAAAAAACAGGGAAAGTAAAAACCAGATCAAGCCGCTTCGTCCTTTGGCCTGGGCTAAACCAGCATTGATAAGCGCCAAGGTTCCCCAGCCAACAAAGTAAGAACTGGAGCTAATAATAGATTCAAATTCTGACATACTTATCCCCGTGGTGAATGTTTCAAATAATAAGGTGAGGTTGAGATAGACAGCTTAGCAAAACCCGCAACCGATAGCTCTCTCTGCAGAATATTGCCACGGCCAAAGGGGTAAGACTCGGTTGTCGTGTTTCGATACTTGGAGCCTCATATTTTGTGTTTTTGATTGTGGTCGTAGGTATGCTGACTAAGACACCAGCAGTATTAGTCGATCCGGCAGATACCAAGGTACGCGCCTTTACAACAACCTATTTGTGAGGCCTCCTTCACCTTATTTGTTAGCCCCCTTTTCAGGATTTCACTTCAGTTTGTCGGTACAACGACTCAAACGCACAGAACAGGCCAAATAACATCAGGCCCACGGCCATAATACCCAACAGCCATTGGCCAAAGGGTTGATTTAGGATCTCACCCATTGCTTCTTTTAATCCACCCGCTTCGTCGGGGTCGTGTTTATAAGCGGCTTGAATGAAAAAACCACCAACAAATACATAGAGTATGCCGCGGGCAGCATACCCCATGCGCCCGGCCCAGCGGCTGGCTGCTAATTCTTTGGTGCTCATACGCTGGCGTTCAAATTTTTGCATAAAATCACTTTTATGGGCGTGTTTGAACTGAACAAAAGCAAAGGTAAGAATTAATAACCCGACAATCCCCACCAACCACACACCTAAGGTGTATCCCATTAATTGTGCTGCCAAGGTTTCACTGTTGTCTTGTTCGCTGGACCTGCTCGAGTTCCCAATTAACACCCGAACAGCCAGCCACCCTGCCCCCGCGTAAGTCAGAGCCGAAAATACAAAAAATACACGCATCAACACGTCCTTTGCTTTGCTATTATCCAAATGCTCGGTATTTTTAATCGCCTGGATTAGCCGCCACAAGGCGTAACTAAATAACCCTAGGCTAACCAATGCCAGTAACACTTGCCCAAAAGGCTTTGCCAATATTTCGTGAAAAACGTCTTTTTGTGACAAGTTTTCGGTACTTTCATAAGACATGGCTGCAAGCAATGTCAGAATGCCTAGAGATATATACACTACGGTTTTGGCGGCGTAGCCACAACGGGCCACGTAATCAATCCAAGTTGTATGAGTGTTTTGCATATTCGATACTTTCCTTTTCGGCCAGAGTGTCATTCGTTAAGCTAGTATGTATTTCAACTCTACGCTAGCGCAACTGTTGTATTAGGCGTTTTGACAGGATTAACTGATGTGTGTGAGCCTCACATCAATCATTGGGGTAATTAATCTTACGCTGGAAATTGGTCCTGGATCAAATATACATCCGCAAATTACCTAAAAATATGATTTGTGAGATGGACAGTGACAAACTATCACTTGGTATACACGAAGCGATGGTTATTGGTGATTTTGCATAGCTGATAACGAGTGTGGCTTGGTACCCCGGCGTGGCATTCAGGAGCTCAACTCCTGTTAATACTCACTACTGATAGGCAATATTACACTGCATCTATGGTGCAAGATGCACAGTTTTTGTGCTGCACAAACCCCCCTTACCCCAGAGTGGATGGATGCGCCACCACCGATAAAATAACGACAACACTAAGCCACTCCACCCTGTCAGACTAATACACTCAAACTCAGACCAATATTTGCTCAATTTCTTTCGATAAACAAACATGCACCAGGATTTACGCCCCGTAACACCATTTTATTATAAAATGTTGTTACAACCCTGCTGCCCTTCAACCTATCACCACCCGCAAACCTAGGCCAATCAATAGTGTGCCCATCAGCCTGTCTACCCATTTGATATGCCGCCTAAGCCAGCTTAATGCGGGGCCACCAGCGAGCAACAAAGCGACTAGCAGGTACCATCCACTATCGATCAACATCACCGTTGCCCACAGCAGGGTTTGAGTCGTCAAATTCATATCCGAATGGATAAACTGGCTAAATAAGGCAAGAAAAAACAACGCCAGTTTGGGGTTTAATAACGAAATCATCAAACCATCCCGAGCAGCTTGGCCTAAAGACATGTCTGGTTGTTTGGACTCGTGTAAGCTGTTTTTACCTGCGTTACGGATAGCATTAATGCCAATCCATGCCAAATACAGACCCCCGGCAATTGAAATAACGTTAAATATTGCTGGATAGACCGTCATCACTACGGCTAAACCCTGCATAGTCAATAGTGCCCAAAGCCCCACGCCAAAGCCATGGGTCAAAGCCGCAATAGCCCCATGCATGGCTGACTGGGTCAAAGACAGGCGTAAAATAACCGCCAGACTTGGACCAGGTGACAATGCCCCCATAATACAAACGACTACTAACGACAGCCAAGTTGTCATTTCCATTGTTATTCCTTTTAGTTGTGAAACCGAATTTTACTCACCTAGGCCATATAACAAACTATATTTTCTTACTCAGCATAAGTGATCCCATAAATTTCCTCGCCCATATTGATGGTTATACAGCTGTTTTTTTACGCTTGTTTGTTGGTTTCGCTGCGGCTATGCTGATTTCCTAGGTTATATACTCAGCAATATAAACTCAGAACTACTGCGAAATATTTTACCCATACTGGAGTAACTAAAATGAAATTATACCCTTTAGCCATTATCGTACTGGTGATCTTTATTAGTGCCTGCTCAACCTCTTCCCGAGAAATTGTTGGTGTCAAACGCCCCCCCATAGAGGCCAGTGAGGTGCAGATCTACCTGCAAAAGCCTGCCCAATACGAGCAAATTGCCTTTATCAAAGCCAGTAGCAAGAATGCCCTTGCCTTTAGCGACGATAGCATGCAAGAAGTGGCAATTGATAGGCTCAAAAAAGAAGCCGCGGCGCTGGGGGCCAATGGTGTATTACTGACTACCAGTGAAGACGAAGTCACTGGCGCACTTGGCACGGGCTCAGGTGTTCAGGGTCGCAATGTCGGCATAGGTTTAGGCCTGAGTATTCCCGTCACCAACAAGCTACTCAGGGCGGTGGCCATCTACGTCGACCCACAATCGACGGACAATCAATCTGATAGCAGTGAATACCCACCGACATCAAAAAACTAGTGCTATTTGTCAGCACCAATGGGCGGTGAGCCTCTGAGTCACAACCGTTTTTAATTACGTGGATATCATTCCCAATGCATAAAAGCCTGCTCTTTTTAGTTTTCATCTGTGTTTTACAGTTGCCAGGATGCACTATTGCAACGGTTAAGTCAGCCGACCTAGCTCCTATTCCATCGGTGTTGATATTTAATATGGCCGACATGCATTCTGCTTATGATGCTTACCCCATTTTACTGGCCACGATAGACTCCAAAACCAGGGCCAGTAATGGCAGTCGATCCATCTTTGTCATCAATGGTGATTTTTTTGAAGGCGGCAGCATAGTTGCGCAAAAATCCAAAGGTAAACTGGACATGGCCTTGTTAGCACAACTGGTGAAACGGGGAGACGTGATTTTCAATATAGGCAATCACGATTTTGACATTTTACCCATGAACCACTTTATTCAACAGGCCACCGCCCTAGGCATAAAAGTCATTGGCACCTTTGCCAGCAGCCAGCTCGCCGCCCCGCTGCCCGCTTATACCGATATTCAAATCGAGCAACACAGTTTACGTTTTATTGGAGTCGATACTGACCATGTCCGCACTTTTCCGGCGGCCATACGACAAGGTCTGACCATTCCTTCGCCTGTAGAGTGGTTAAGGGATCATTATGGGGTATTGGCCCAAGGTGCGGACTACAACGTGTTGCTGTCCCATGCTGGCCTATTGGCAGATAAAGCCATGTTGGCATTTTTGGTCCCTCAGCCTATACAACCCTTATATATACTTGGGGCCCATGATCATCTTAATTTGCAAACAGAAATTGATGGCATACCTTATCTGCATAGCGCGTTTAAAGGCCTGCGCATGGTGATCACCACTGTGCTACTGACACAACCAGAGCCTCAGTTAACGGTGGAAACCCTGGTAACCGACTTTGCTCAGGCGGGGCTTAAGTCTTTTGCCGAACAGGTAGCAACTACGCGAGCCAAGAGTCTCAGCGCACAAGACTTGGTTAGTGTCGGCACCGTGCCCACAGCCATGACCTTGAACGAAGCGGTGGATTGGACCTTACACATAATGCGCGATAAAACCGCCGCAGATGTTGCCTTATTCAATCATTCATCCTTTGGCTCAGGTCTGCCACAGGGGCCATTGGCCCTGTATCGTTTTAATGAGTTTATGCGTTTTGAAAACCAACTAGTTGTTGTCTCAGTGGACGGCAAGACTTTAGAGCAGATCCTGTCTCGGGCCAACCAGCACCAATCAACACAATGGGCTAATCTGAGCGGTGATTTTGTCTATGCCAATGACATTAGTCCAAAGCCAGATAAACACTACAAGATTGTCACTACTGACTGGGTATCGGATCCCGATAACCAGGCGAACTATATAGGTAGGCAATTGAGCTTTCAGCCGCTGGCCAATATGTCCATCAAAGGTATTTTAAAAGAGGCGCTACGTGAACAGTGAGCGCCTGCCGAGCAGCAGTTGCCGAGCAAAGGTGCACGATACCGTTGCCCGGGCGCCAGTCAATATAACTTGATAACAACGGGTGACAAATAGATAGGCAAGCCAGTCAAGTAGTCTGCAGGCTTTTTTTAGAGCCAATCAGCCTTTTTCAGCGTCGCCTTTAGGCGATATCAGGACTAAATGCACATTACCGTCCCGAGCCGTTATCTTAATACTCTTAAGCTCATCATTTCTATAATCCACATAGATTTCTTGTGGCTCATGGATGATATGTTCAAACTCATTAGTCATCACCGTAAATACCTTATCTTTTTGATCATAGCTCAACCCTTTTAAGGCCACGGCCTTTACTTCTACTTGGGCACCAATGTCACGCCCCAATATATCGATTTCTACCTTATTACCTTCGACAAATTTTGATAAACCATTGAAATAATGTGGCCATTCCTGGCTTTCTATTTTATTAGTCGTCATTGCCAAATCCTCGCATTAATTGATTAAGTGTAGGTGCGCCTTAACGCTTGATGCATTCTGTTTCGATAAAAAACGTTTAAAAATGCACTGCTGGCTTAACTTTGATTCCAGCGTTAGGGGAACGTATTGATGCAGATCAACCTATTCATTGAGTAACGCAACGCACAGGTTTTTGGTATACCGAACAGCAAACAGTCGTATTAATCAGTCAGTAGAATGCAGACATACTACTTTCCTTAAGAATTTGCGCCAATTCATGCATTTTTATCACCAACATCTCGGCTAATGGCATGCACGGCAGCTTGGGTGAAAGCTTTTAAAATACGCCACTCGGCCTTAATTACATGTCCAAAATCCTTCCAGATTTGACGTTCACGTGGTCGATGGATATACCCATGACCTAACAGCTGTTGATAGTATTCAAGTGTTTTTTTTGCACACAAATCCAGTGAACAGGTCTGTGCTGTGACGCGAGCACCCTGACCGAGTTTTAACCGCTGGTTTTTGTCCAATGCAATAAACCAGCGCAACGCACCAGCAAACTCATCACAGCTGGCCTGGGCGGGCAATAACAGGCCATTGTGCTGATTGACCACCTCCCGCACACCCGGCGCATCCAGGGCGATGACGGGAACCGACAACGCCATAGCTTCTATCAATACCATACCTTGTGTTTCGCTGTGTGAACTAAAAGCAAATACATCCATTGCCTGATAAGCGCTAGACAACAAAGGATGTTCAATACAGCCGCCCATGTGCAGACGATCAGTTAAACCGAGAGTGGCGAAAGTCTGTTTAAGCATCACGTCTGAATTGCCCTTACCTACGACCAAAAAATGCGCTGTGGGTTCGGTTAGCATAAAGGCCGATACCGCTTGCGTTAAATACTGCAGGTTTTTTTCCGGGGCCAGGCGCCCCAAATGTCCCACCACAAAGGCGTCATCGGGTATGCCCAGCACGTTCCTGAAACCTTGACCACTACCCGGGGCAAAGGCATTGAGATCGACACCTGTGGGTGCGACTGCTATGGGGGAAAGTACGTCTCTGGCAGCGAGAATTTGCGCAATACTGTCACTGGGAGCAAACACTTGATCACACTTATTGGCGTAGCTTGAGGCTAACTTAATCGCAAATCGTTTTAATGTTTGCGAATCCCCGGGCACATAATGGGTATATTGTTCGTACATAGTATGGTGGGTAAAAACCAGGGGAACGTTTTGGGTACTGGCCACCAGTAGCGCGGTGGATCCGACCAAAAACGGATGATGTGAATGCACAATATCCGGCTCAAACTGGTTGATTTTTTCTCCTAAAAAATAGGGTACAGGTAGGGCCACGGAAAAATCACCACCATTAAATCGTTGAATGGCGGGTATACGTATAACCCCTTGCTCGTTGACCGGGGTTTGGGAGTATTCGGGCGCGACAATAAGCACTTTGTGACCAAAGTATCGGTAGTAGCGGCTAAAGCCCTCCACCGAACGCGCTACTCCCCCAACATGGGGCAAATAGGTATTAGTCATCATCAAAATATTCATATCGACTTAATTAGCTGCACACCTGCTCCTTTATTTGGCCAGCGCGGTCAAAAGCGGCACTAAGGCTTAAATCAGACTGCCCCCCTGCCGGGAGATCCAAAACTAACTTTTCACCTTCCAACTACCGTCTGCCTGGCGACAAGCGGTACCATATATTTTTTCAACGTTTCCCCCCAAAGTTGCATCAACTTGATACTCTCGGCAAGGTAAGGCGTTTTCTTGGTAAGTGCGGGTAGGAACCACCCGGTATTGATATCCAGAATCCGGATTGCGCCAACTGGATTCGACACCAGTACGCACATTCTCCAGCGAATGAGCAACTTTGATGCGATCATTCTGATCCATAACCCGTCCTACATTACCGCCAATAGAGGTGCCAATCAGGCTGCCTATTATAGTGGCAGCTGTCTGTCCGTGGCCGCCGCCTACCCCATGGCCCAGCACGCCCCCCAAAATGCCGCCGATGATCATGCCACTTGACTCATTTTGTCCTCGCGAATTAGCACAACCACTAAGCAAGAAAATAACACAGCATAATGCTACATAGAGATTCGCCTTAGCCCGGTTAATCATCATATTCACCATTTTTTATACCTGTCAGCCAACACAGCCAAACTGTTAATTAAATAATAAGATAGGCCCCAATGGATAATGCAATATTGATCTCCATCAACAACAGCGCGCATTCGCGATTTAAAGTCGGGCATCGAAATTGGTGCCTAACAGTAATGAAACAAGCCTTCGGAACGTTTAAAGACAGTGGTTTTATTTTCTAACTTGATAAACTCGTCATACCTATACGTTGGTCCCTGAACGCAAATTAAGTTGTTGGCAAGGTAACAGTGACCACACACACCCACACCACAAGACATTCTTTTCTCCAGTGACAACCAAATTTTATCAGTGCCTATAACGAGCCCCTGACAAGTTTTGGCTACCGATTCCATCATGGCTTGGGGTCCACAGGTCAACACGATTTCAGGCCGCCGAGCATGTTTTGCCAAAAACAGACTAATATGTTGTAACGGTGTGCCTAATGCGTCCGACCCGGCTCCATTGTTAAATGTTTCCAGCATTGGCAGTTGTGACTGCCAGCGGTGACGCTCTTGCTGCAATACCTGTGAGGCGTGATCAGCCGCACCATAAATGACAGTGGTTTCCCCCGCCTGCCCAAGCTGAATAAGTTGGTCTATGGCGGCCGCCAACGGCGCAAGACCACAACCTCCGGCAACAATAAGTACTTCCTTACCTACCATTTCATCCACCGGCCAGCCTTTACCCAGAGGCCCGATATAACCCAACACAGCCCCTGGCTGCAAAGCAAAAAGGGCTTCGGTAAGTTTGCCGACTTTGCGGATCAACGCGACAAAACGACCTTGATTATCCGGCAGTGAGGTATAAGTAAAAGGTGCCTGGCCCGCCCCCGGTACAGACAACATAAAGAATTGGCCTATCGCAACCGGGACCTTCTGGCTAATATCCGCAAGCTCAAAGGTAAAATGTTTAGCATCTTGCCCATCGTCGTAATGCGCAAGCATGTGAATAGGTTGAGGAGTCAGTTGTTGCATACTTGATCTATCCTTTTCATTACCGTGTGCACACCCACCGTCCCTGGGCAGCTCTGTTCACAGCGTCCGCATCCCACGCAACCGTAACGCGAAAATTCTGGTAAATATTCATCTGAAAATTTGTGAAACCAAAAACGTTCGGTTCGTTTTGCCGCCAAATGACTTGGATTGTGGCCACTGGCTTCCCGCTGAAATCCTTCAAATAAACATGAATCCCAGCACCTTAGAGTAGTGACCGCATCGCTATCTACCTCCTTTTGCTCATAAGTGCTGTAACAGGAACAGGTTGGGCACAAATTGGTGCAACCGGAGCAAGCCAAACAGCGCACACTTAATTCTTCCCACAGCTCTGCCGGAACAGCCACATCATTGATATGTTGGATACTGTTGTTGATATAGCTATGATCCGCGAATTGCTGCACGGCCTTAGCTTCCAGCCTGGTCCGTTCACTTAGGTGCTGCTCTTGGGCAAGGACCTTGGGCAAGCCCACAATACTGGCTTTTCCTCTGGCGGTGGCGGCGATAAGCAACCACGGTCTGTCTGGTAACTCAAGTTGGCTCAATATTAAATCTGCGGTCTGTTGTCGGACGTGAGGCCCAGCGTCCACCTGTGGGCAAAAACCCTGGTGGCAGGGCCCCTGGCAATCAATTCCCACGAGTAGCGTTTGCTCTCGTCTGGCCTGATAATGGGGATCATCCCTAAAAAAAGTGTCCTGATAAGCAATAGCGGTTAAATCACAGGCCTGCACGCCAAACAGCACCCTGGGTTTGCACAACGGGCGCCTTGGCGTAAAACTTTCCCCATCAAATTTAAATAACGCTTCATGGGGTGCAAATAAAAAGCCTTTTGGAGACATCAGGGGTAAATGATCCTGACCATACAATGGAGGGGTGTTCAGGGCGGCTACTTTTTGCCACTCATTTTCACCCTGGGCATCAGGCACAATTTGCAACAGCTCATAGTGTTTGGCCAAATGCTTTTGTAGGGCAGTCAGATCATTAAGTACATACTTATCGCCATTCATTGCTCGCTCTCCATCTGCCGGTTTGTTGTTTGTCTATGTAAACCAGGTACCCAAGGTCGGGGGCTCTGGTTGACTGGCAAACTCTGCACATTCACGGCACAGGCTTTAAGTTCCGGCATTTCGGTTAAGGGTTCCATGGCGTTATTTGTCAGTTGATTAGAGGGGGATTCTTTAAAGTGGTAGGGCATGCTCACTAAGCCCGGTGCGACTTGCTCACTAAAAATAACACGTGTTTCCACATACCCTCTTCTTGAGCTAACCCCCACTGCCTGATGATTTTGCAAACTCAGATCTCGGGCATCCTGTGGATGCATAAACAATATACCGTCCGGAGTTTCCCGTTCGAGTAAAGGGGATTGGCGCGTCATGGAGCCGCAACCATAATGAAAATGTAACCTGTGAGTGGTGAACCACAGAGGGTATTCGCTATCGGGCTGTTCCGCCGGCGAGAGCTGTTCAACCGCAATCAGCCGGCCTTTTCCAATGGGGAAAGTATCACGATGTAAATAATGGCTACCCAAAGGATGTGCAGCATTACATGGCCACTGCAAACCGCCATGTTTGGCCATTAGCTCATAAGACATGCCGCTAAAAGAATGCGATAGACTGGCCATTTCAGTAAACACTTGTTCGCTAGTTTGCCAATCCATAAGCGACCCCATGGCTAACTTATCGGCCAATCCGGCCAGAATTTGCCAATCCACTTTCGCGTCCCCCACAGGCGGAACAGCCCGGCGGATCAATTGCACCCGCCGTTCGCAGTTCGTAAAGGTGCCATCCTTTTCGGCAAAACTGGCAGCCGGTAGCACCACATCAGCCATCTTGGCAGTTTCGGTCATAGACAGCTCAACCACCACCAGCAAGTCCAGTGCATCTAATCCTTGTGCCACCTGATTCTGATCCGGGTCGGTCACCACTGGGTCTTCGCCAAAAACAAGTAACCCTTTAAAATTCCCCAGGCGCGCCTGATGACCCATGCCAAGAGATGTTAACCCGGGTATAGTGGCTACCTCCGTTCCCCACGCACGGCTGAATTTTAGTCTGACCTGTTCATCAGCCACACTTTGATAATCTGGATAAACATTGGGCAAGCAGCCCATGTCGCATGCACCTTGTACATTATTTTGGCCGCGCAAAGGATTAATACCGGTGCCGGGACGGCCTATTTGGCCACACACCAAAACCAGATTCGACAACGCTATCACGTTGTCGGTACCACATATAAATTGGGTAATGCCCATACCATAAGCCAGAAACGCAGCATTAGCCTGACTATAGTATTTGGCAGCCGCGACTAATTTGTCACCTGGGACACCCGTTACCTTGACCACTCGCGCTAAAGAGTAAGCTGCCACTTGTGCCTTAAGTGTTTGAAATTCCTCACAACGTAGAGCCAAGAAGTCCTCATTGTGCCAACCACGCTCAAAAATGATATTGAGCAGCCCATTGAGCAAGGCGATATTACTGCCAATATTGAGTTGCAGATGCACATCAGCCAGTTGCGACAAACGCGTTTGTCGGGGATCCACCACTATTAACTTGGCACCCTTGAGTTTGGCACCCATGATTTGGCCCCCGATGATGGCATGATTTTCTGTGGGGTCGGCACCAATTACCATAATCACATCGGCCTTGGCCACGTCATCAATGCTATTGGTCATAGCGCCTGAGCCCAAGGTTTGTTTTAGCCCAGCAACGGATGGGCTATGACAAATACGGGCACAGTGATCAATGTTATTGGTTTTGAGTACAGCACGGGCGAATTTTTGCGCCGCATAATTATCTTCGTTGGTGGCTCTGGCACTACTGATAACCCCTACGCGTTCAGGGCCGTCAGCGGTCAAATAACCCTGTAGTTTGTCAGCGATATAAGTGAATGCCTTATCCCAACTGACTGGTTGAAATTTACCCGCTACTTTTAATAAAGGATGGGTCAAGCGATGATGCCGCTCAATGGCAAATGCGCTACTCCAGCCTTTAGCGCACAGTTGCCCCTGACTGACAGGGTGATAACGAAGTGGTTGAACTGACACAACATTTTCATTCTCAACCGTTAAACCAATACCGCAACCTACACCGCAAAAAGGACAGATACTCTTAACTTGAGAGGGGCACATAACACGCCTAATAAGTTGTAAATAATACTAGTATTAAAGGATATTGTCCCTAAAGGGTGTTGATATACATCAAGTTCACGGCTTTTTATTTGCTGTGTTGTAACCATAAATCAGGTGATAGACCAGAGCCACCAAAACACTGCCACCAATAAGGTTACCTAAAATGACTGGCACGATATTGCCAAAAAAATCAGACCAGCTAATCATTTGAGAACCACCCACTAGTGAAGTGGATTGATCAAGCAACATGGCCATAGGGAAAAAATACATATTGGCCACACTATGTTCAAAGCCTGCCGCAACAAAAGCAGTGATGGGAAACACTATGGCCACCGCCTTATCCGTGATACTCCTGCCGGCAAAAGCCATCCATACCGCCAAACAAACCAGCACATTGCACAATATGCCTTTAAAAAGCGCCGCGCTGAAAGACAGCGAGCTTTTTGCCATTGCTATTTTCAGGTAAGTAACAGCCACCGCACCTTCATTCATTTCAGGGTGCCCCGATAAATAAACCAACACCGCCAGCCCCCCAGCCCCGACAAAATTTGCCAGACACACCACCAACCAATTCCTCATGACTTCTTTGAACGTGATCAGGCCATCAGCCCAGGCCATAACCAATAAATTATTGCCGGTGAATAACTCAGCCCCCGCAACAATGACCAACAACAACCCCAAACAAAACCCCAGCCCTCCGAGCAATTGCCCCATGGCAAACCCCAACGAAACATCAGACTTCACTAATACAAAACACATACCGCCGAGGCCAATAAAGGCTCCGGCCAATAACCCCAGCATGATTAATGGCAACATAGGTAGATGCGCTTTAACAACCCCAACTTGATCTACTCGCTGCGTAATTTGGCTCGGAGAAAAGGCATCAAAACCGAACATACCACTCATTAGCTTTCCCGGCTTATATTAGCTTTGTGGCGGGTGATATAAGTTGTCAAAGTCTGCAGACTATTCACTTGGTCGTAATCACTTTCCGGGATATTAACCCCCATATCTTTATCAATGCTGGTAAGCAGCCGCAGAAAATCCATTGAATCCAAATCCAGCTCATCCCGCATATCAGCGTTCGGATCCAGATTATCAATATCGGCCTCCGGCGCTATGTTCAGGATAAGGCGACACAGCTTGCTCTTGATGTCTTGTAAGTTCATTTTAGGGATCTCGGTTTTTGCAGTATACTATTGATTTTGTTTAGTAAACGCGCCCCAGAATGGCCATCACTGACCCGGTGATCCGCGGCTAAACTGATGGTCACGATATTAGCAATAGTGACTTGCTGATCAACCACCCAGGGCACGCTGCGCTGACGTCCGATAGCAAGGATGGCAACCTGAGGTGGGAAAATAATACTTTGCATGCTGTCCGTGCCCCTGTCCCCCAAGTTAGATACGGTGATGGTCGCGTCTTGCATTTCTGACATACGCAGGCCCCCTTCCCTGGCACGTATTACCTGATCAGTAAGTTTTATCATCATCTGCCGGGGATTAAGCTGTTGCGCATGGTGAATGGCTGCCACTACCAAACCACCATTATGCAAGCTGATGGCGTTACCTAAATGCACCGACTCCTGTGCTCGATAATGCCCTTGGTGATAGAAACCATTAAATGCCGGAAATGAGGGTAATGCCCGGGCGATGGCGCAATAGACCAGGGCATTAAGCAGTATGCGTTCATTCGCTGCTCGTCCTTTGTTATACTCACTTAGGTAAGCTAGGGCCTTATCTAGTTGTATACCCAGTTGCAGATAGTAGTGGGGGATTTCTCTTTTGGAGCGACTAACCACAGCCGCTATCGCCTCACGCATTTGTTGCGAGTTATGTTGCTCAGCGGTTTCAGTGACGACGACTGCGCTATTGTTCAGGGAGATAACATCCTCCAGTATCACCGCCCCTTGGGGGCCACTCCCCCCTTTTATTTGATGCCAGTCCAGTGAAAGTTCCGCAGCTTTTTTTCGTGCTGCGGGGGAAATGTTACGTCCGTAACCGCGGGTATTATCCACCGGGGTATTTTGTATCTCGGGCTCGGGGACAGGGTTTAGCTTGGTAGTGGTGTGCAAACTGTTGTCTGCATAATCCTGAATTTGTGGTCCATGATGGGGGCTCGATGTTTCAAGGGGGACAGTAGGCTCGTCAATCTGTGGCAAAGGCTCATTTAACAGCCGTAGCTCAGCAATAGGCTGACCTACTTTGATATCTTCCCCCAGAGGCACCAACAGCTTCTCGATAACACCATCATCAAAGACTTCCATGTCAATCAGCCCTTTCATGGTGTCTATGCTGGCCACGATATCACCTTTTTTCACCCTGTCTCCCGGCTTGACGAGCCACTGGGCCACTATGCCCGTAGCCATGTCCGCGCCAAATGACGGCATCGTCAACTGTTTCATATTGACCTGACCTGTTTGCCCAACAATGTAAGCACAGTATCCACTATTTGCTGAACTTGGGGAGTAGCCGCCTGCTCAAGATGCCGAGGGTAAGGGATCGGCACTTCCACACTGCATACTCGCTGCGGCGGCGCATCCAGCGACCAGAAACAATGCTCGGCAACTGAGGCACATATTTCAGCGGCTAGACTGCCGGTGCGCCAACCTTCATCCACCACCAGCAATCGTTTGGTTTTATCCACCGAGGCAAAAATAGCTTGACTATCCAGGGGGCGTAAACAGCGCAGGTCGAGCACTTCAGCGCTGATCCCCTGTTCTTCCAGTAAGGTCGCAGCCTGCAAAGTTTTGCCTAATGAGCCCCCATAGGTTATCAAGCTTATCTGCGTACCGGATGTGCGCACCACCGCTTTATGCATATCCGGGCAATCAACGGGTTCAGGCACGGCTGTCGTCTCGTTATAAAGCATGACATGTTCGAACAGCAACACTGGATCGGGGTCGGCTAAAGCCATGGCCAACATATACCGGGCATCGGCAACGGTGGCGGGGGCCAATACTTTAATACCCGGCACATGGGCATACCAGTTTTCTAGGCTATGGGAATGTTGAGCGGCTAATTGTTTGCCAGCGCCCGTAGCCATGCGGATCACCAACGGCACGCCGATTTGGCCACCGGACATATGTCTTAAGGTGGCGGCATTATTTACGATTTGATCAAGGGCCAACAGGCTGAAATTAACAGTCATGACTTCTACTATAGGCCGCATTCCCCCCATAGCTGCCCCAATGCCAGCGCCAACAAATCCGGATTCCGACAAAGGCGTATCAAGAATACGCTGGGGCCCAAATTCTGCGGATAAACCTTTGGATACGGCGTAACAACCACCGTAGTTACCCACATCCTCCCCCATCAGAAACACCCGCTTATCCTGGCGCATAGCTTCAGCGATTGCCTCATGGATGGCTTGTCGATAACTGAGCATATTATTGTCGGTTGAGATCACTGGGCATATACTCCCATGCTTAACTCTGACTCCGCCTCAAACGCCGATTTTTCAGCAAACTTCACGGCACTTGCAACCTCTTGTTGCACCTCATCTTCAAGTAACTGCAGTTCTGTTTGGGTGAGTTCATTGTTGGCTTGCAACCAGTGTTGTAACCTGACGATAGGGCCTTTATTTTGCCATTGCTGCACTTCCTCGGTGGTACGATAAAGTTGGCTGTCGAACATTGAATGCCCGCGAAAGCGGTAAGTGTTACATTCCAGCAGACGTGGCCCACCCCCGGCACGAATGGCCTGGCAATAAACAGTTGCCGCGGCTTCAACATCCGCCACATTCATGCCATCCACGGCCTTGGCTTGCATACCGTAACTTTGAGCTTTACTAAAAATATGCGGTTGTGATTCTGAAATCCCCAGAGCTGTGCCCATAGCGTAACCATTATTTTCACAGACAAATAGTAGCGGTAACTGCCACAGTTGTGCCAAGTTGAGACTCTCGTGGAACTCTCCTTCTGCCACCGCACCTTCCCCAAAAAAACACACAGTGACGGCCGCTTTGCCCTGCATCTTGTCTGCCAGCGCCAACCCCACAGCCAAAGGTAATGCCCCAGCGACTATGGCATTACCGCCATAGAAGCGTTTCTCGCTATCAAAGATATGCATGGAGCCACCTCGCCCACGGCTACTACCAGTCACTTTGCCGTATAGTTCAGCCATAACTTTGCCCATATCCAAGCCCCTGGCAAGGGCATGGCCGTGCTCCCGATAAGTCGCTAGCACGGCGTCTTGCGGCTGGAGTGCTTGCATGACCCCCACAGCCACCGCTTCTTCACCGATGTACAGATGTAGAAAACCCCGGATCTTTTCTTGGGTATAAAGCTCGGCACATTTTTCTTCGAACCGCCTGATACGCAGCATGTGTTTGAGTAACGCATGCAGGTGTGTTTTGTCCATATGAGGTTTGCGATTGTCATTCATCTGGATACTCATCACTTTCCAGGGTGGAAATATCACCCTCAGGTAAACCAAGTTCTCGGGCTTTTAACAAGCGTTCGCATAATTTTACCACTGCGGGTCTTAGGCAAATTAGCCTTGATAACGATATCTCTCGGAGCCAGTGCAGCGCCGAGGCGTTTTCGGGCATGGGCTAAAAGACTTTTGAGCAGCGCGTCATTTTGTGCATAATCAGGCTTGAGGGCTACAAAGGCTTTCACCACTTCGCCAGCCACGGGATCAGGTACTCCTATTACCGCCGCTTCCGCCACAGCCGGGTGTTCCATCAAAGCGCTTTCTACTTCGAAAGGGCCGATAAGATGCCCTGAAGATTTAATCAGATCCGAGTTTCTGCCAACAAACCAGTAGTATCCGTCTTTGTCGCGATAGGCCAAATCACCGGACAAATACCAGCCATCTTTAAAACAGTTGTGATAGCGTTCGGTGTCGTTCAGATAATCCCGAAACATGGAGGGCCAACCTGGTCTTAATGCCAACTCCCCCGTTTCATCGGCGCCCATCAATTGGATGACCTCTCCTTGGCTGTTGGTACTAACAATTCCGGCCTGAATACCCGGTAATGGCCTGCCCATTGAACCGGGTTTGACCTTTTCGTCAGCAAAATTAGCTAACATAATGCCGCCGGTTTCCGTCTGCCACCAGTTATCATGAAATGGTAGGCCCAGTACTTCCTGACTCCATATGACGGCCTCAGGGTTAAGGGGTTCGCCCACGCTGGCGATAAAACGCAGGGCACTTAAGTCATATTGATGACGTAACTCATCACCCGCTTTGATCAGCATGCGAATGGCTGTTGGGGCCGTATACCAAACATTGACGTGCTCATTTGCCAGGATGTGATACCAACGTTTTGGGTCAAATTCCCCCTGATCGACAATTATGGTAGCGCGATTACATAAGGGTGAAATGATCCCATAGGACATACCCGTCACCCATCCTGGATCCGCCGTACACCAATAAATATCGTTGGGGTGAATATCCAGGGCCAAATAGCCTGAATATTTATGATAAACCACAGCTTCATGCACATGCACTACCCCCTTAGGTTTACCTGTTGTACCGCTAGTGAAATGCAACAACGCGGTATCCTGAGCCGAGGTTTCACAAAGCTCATAATTTTCATTTTGTTGCATGAGAGCGCTGTCTACGTCAATACAATCGTCGGGGCAGTGCCCGTCACAATCATAGAGCAATACTTGGCGCAGGCAGTGCAGTTGCTCACGCCAAGGAGCGATTTTTTTACGATAAAGTCTGGCACTGGTCAATAAGGCTCGGGCTCCGCCTATTTCCATTCGCCAGCGGACGGGTTCTGGGCCAAATGCGCTAAACAAGGGGCTAAACACCACCCCAGCCTTTAACGCGCCCAGTACCGCGGTATAAAGTAAAGGAATGCGATCAGACAAGCTACACAGCAAATGCCCTTTGTCCAAATCCAAACTGTTTAGAAGGTTGGCGAACCTATTGCTTTGACCATTCAGGTCAGAATATGTATACGTTTGCCTTTGGCCATTTTTAGCCAACCAAATCAGGGCGAGTTGCTGACCCTGGCCTTCTTCGCAGTGGCGAACCACAGCTTCGTAGGCAATATTAATGCCCTTGCCATAACCCTTAATCTGCGCGGTGGCCTGTTGCCAATCAAAATTCTGATAATAATGTTGATAATCCTGCAGATTTGGCTGTCGATCGGCACTGCTTGGGGGTTTACTGATACTGGAGAATTTCATCACGCCTCCACTGTATTCTGTTTGGCCAAGTTGGTTAAAAAAGTGTAGTCAATGCCGCTATTTTGGGCTTGACCTGAATCAAGTTTGCACGGCAAATACCCACCTCGGTGAACCTAATTATTTGTCCTTGCATCGTTTATAGATAAGTCCCTGGCGTACCAGATATTTTTCAATTTCAACAGCACCCCAAACCAATGATGACACCAGAATACAGATCACCAAATCAAATAAAGGCAGAGGCTGGGTGTGAAATATATTATTCAGGGCCGGTACGTAGATCAGCCCCAGCTGCAAAATAATCGCTAACATTATTGCCCCCAGCAGTGGTAAATTACTCAACAACCCCATACTCAGCAAAGACGCTTTTTCGCTACGCACCGCCAGGGAGTGGAATAGTTGTGACATCACCAAAACGCTAAACACTGAGGTTTGCCAATACTCTGCATGTTTGGCGATCGTCCAGGCCATGACCCCTAACGATAGCCCCGCAACCCACAAGCCCACCCACAGAATATGTTGCCACATACCATGGGCAAAGATATTTTCATTGGGTGGACGTGGCGGCCGCTGCATGCTGTCAGGCTCAGCAGGCTCAGCAATAAAAGCCAGTCCCGGCAAACCGTCGGTAACCAGGTTTATCCACAAAATATGAATGGGCAGCAAAGGGATGGGTAAACCTAGAAATGGAGCCAATAATAAGGTCCATAGCTCACCTGAATTGGAACTCATGGTATATTTTATAAACTTGCGGATATTGTCAAAAATCCGCCGCCCAGCCTGCACCGAAACCACTATGGTGGCGAAATCATCATCCAGGAGCACCATGTCGGCGGCTTCACGTGCCACATCTGTGCCCTTTTGCCCCATTGCCACCCCAATATTCGCCTGTTTTAATGCCGGGGCGTCATTGATGCCATCTCCCGTCATGGCGACAAACTCACCGTTTTGTTGTAACGCCTTGACGATGCGTAATTTTTGCTCCGGCGACACCCTGGCATAGACAGTGAGTGCACCCACCTGTTGTGCCAATTCTGCATCGGTTAATTGTGCAAGTGCTTCGCCGCTCATAGGTTGGGTTTCTGATGTGGCGATACCCAAACGCCGGGCAATCTGCATTGCTGTGGCAGCATGGTCGCCGGTTATCATCACAGGGGTAATGCCCGCAGTTTGACAAGCTAAGACGGCTTGTTTTACTTCAGGACGCAAGGGGTCAATTAAGGCTACCAAACCTAGAAAAATCAGATCCTGTTCAATATTTTGTGCGCTGATATTGGCTGGTAATTCACTTAATTCACGGCTTGCTAGCGCCAAAATCCGGTATCCATCGTTCGCTAGCTCAACGGCCTTTCGTAAAATAATCTGTGGGTCAAAGCTTTTTGATTCCTCTAAATAAGCCGCACTACGGCAGCATGCCAAAATACTTTCCGGTGATCCTTTTACGTACGCTACCACCCCCTGTGCAACGGAATGCAATGTGGTCATGCGTTTGCGGCTACTGTCAAAGGCAATCGTTGCCACGCGTGGCTGATGTTTTTCCAGTTCAGCTTTGTTAAATCCGCTTTTTTGTGCCAACTCATACAAAGCCAGCTCTGTGGGCTCGCCGGCCGCTTTGCCGTCTATGACACTGATATCATTGTTTAGGGCAAGGGCATGCCCCAACGCCTGTTGCTCCTGAGGCACTAACTCGTCACGTTTATCAGCGCAATACACCCCCGCTGCCGACATTTCATTTTGGGTCAGGGTGCCGGTTTTATCGGCACAGATATAGGTTACCGAGCCCAGGGTTTCCACTGCGGGTAAGTTGCGCACCAGGGCACGTTGCCTCAAAAGCTTCCGCGCTCCCAGCGCAAGGGAAATAGTTACCACCGCAGGCAACGCTTCTGGAATGGCTGCCACCGCCAAACTGACAGCGGTTAACAACATAAATAATAGAGGCTGCCCCTGAACGAGTCCAGCAGCAAAAATCACCGCGCAAATAACTAACACCCCTAACACCAAATATCGCCCAAAGCGGACCAAGCGTAATTGTAGTGGGGTTTTCAATTCATTTTTTTCCGCCAGAAGCTGGGCGATCTGCCCCATTTGGCTATCAATTCCTGTGGCAATCACCACGCCTGTGCCACGCCCGTGAACAATTAAACTGCCCATAAAGGCCAAATTGGTACGCTCCCCTAATGCCAGTTGGGGTTGAGTTAAGGGTGCGGTTTGTTTAATGGCCGGGTGCGACTCCCCCGTCAGGCTAGACTCATCAACGTGTAAATCATCAACCTCAAGCAATCGTATATCCGCAGGGACTATGTTGCCCGTTTCCAACAAGACCACTTCCCCGGGTGTCAGCATATTCGAAGCCAAAGTCACCACTTGCCCATGACGAAATACCCTGGCCTGGGGGGCCGCCAATTTACCCAAAGCAGCTAAAGCTTGTTGTGCCCTGATTTCTTGAACGGCACCTAAAAGGGCGTTGAGTAATAAGATCACCAGGATGGCGATGGTATCGATGGCTTCACCAATCAAGCCGGAAATCAGCGCAGCCACTAACAATACAATAATCATAAAATCGGCAAACTGTTTAATAAACAGCCGCAACCAGGAAAGGCGAGTAGCCGTAGGAAGCTGATTCGGCCCATGCTGCGCCAGCCGGCGCTGGGCTTCAGCGGCGCTTAAACCTTGCATGGATGAACTGAGACGCTCAAGGGTTTGGTGTACATCGATACTATGCCAAATAATATTGGGCATATTAATCGGCAGCAAAAAAATAGATAAGGCTAATGGTTACCAGAGCCACCAATAACGTCTGAATACCGCTCACCCACCAGGCCCGCCCCGATATACCAGCCAGAAAAACCCCCAGTAAAAAGATGATCAGCAGGGCGACCACCATGGCCAGTAAAAGCGGAGAGATTGAGCATATATAACCGGCCTGGGCTAACCATAAGGGTGTCAAGATAAGTACCGAAATAAGCAGCGGCGCCAAGCCATTCACAACCGCCACCATGAAAGGAACCCACACTGCCGCATCGCCATGAGCACTATGTTGTAGATCACTGACCATAGCTTCCTCCAGTTTACTCAGGGCACGGCGGCGCTCTGCCTCTTCACTCACATAAGCACTGCTCATGCCACTCACCCCCAGAGCGATAGCCGCACCAAGACAAACCTTAATAACCACAGACAGTTCGGTAGGAGCACTGAGCATAAAACCAAGCATAAGCCCCAACATGGTCAAGGCACCATCAAATCCATTGACCACAAAATAGCGCCGCACGATGGCGTGGGTTTGGGTCAGTTGCAACAAAAGGGAAATGCGCTGAGCTAAGGGCATAACAAACTAAGTGGCATGATCACCCTCGCTTTCACTCTGGCTTTCTACCTCATCAATACTATGTATCGATGCGCCCATATCACTTATCCCCGCTTGAATAGCCGCAAAATCGATGGCGTTACCGCTTATCTCAATTTGCATGGTCTCGGTTTTTTCATCCACTTCAACCACAGTCAAACGCACATGATAATCAGGCCCCACTTTGGCGATAGCCAAACAAAACTCCAGGGCATTAGGTTGATGGGGTTTGAGTACATCCAGTACGATCCTTTTTATGGAGACCACAAGCTGACCTTAATTTGTAGAAATTAAATGGCTGCCGCCCAGTATACAAATGAGCAGCAACAGCAAATTGATCCAGAGCAATAAGCTTGGCTAAACGATAGTTCCGGTATTAGGCCATCTGTCTGGTCTTAGAAGATAAAAAAGCAGGCCGGTCTTTCACGACCAACCTCCTAGTTCCGTATTGGCTTTGTTAATGTATGATTTACAACAAATTGCTCCTAGGCACGTAATTGGAATGGTTTATGTTTGCTGGCCTAGAATGAAGAGTAAGCGTGCAAGAAATAGATGACACATTGCCGCTTTTTTTATTCGTTGTGGGGATTGATCACCGTTAACCGGCTAAAAAGAGCTGCTTCAAGATACCGTGTAGCGTAAAGCTCGTTTCACTGATTTTTATTAAAGATACAGTCTAGCTAATAAACATCTGCACAACGCCCATGAACCTGGCTAAATAATGGCTTATTTTGCCACTAAGCCTAGGTTCATTTATAAAGGGACTGTTTAAAAGCCGTGCCTTTGCTCCATTAACTTAACTGCACTTTGTTGCCATTTACCGCAGCGTTTTCCCTTTCGATCATCGTTCTAAATTCATCTTTATCATGGGCAAATAACACCCCTACGCCTTCTTTGTTGCGGTGCATAATTAGGCCTTTTTGCAGCAGATACCGATTTTTTTTATGTTTATCTAAAAAGTGCATTTCCACAAAGTCATTTGTCGTCAGATCGGTGGCAGATAGTTCTATAAATACCCCGTAAGGACTAATATCTCGTGTGGAAGTAAACCCTATATATTTGCCCCTATGCCGGACTTTGACATCTAGCGTTAGAGGAATACGACCACTGCTGCGATGATGGATAGACATTTCAACTTCTCCTGTGTTTAACTTTTTATAATCGTTTACGCGCCATTCTTAAATATAAGCAAAATAAACGAAACTTCACAAGTCAAAAAGGTAAATAAAACAACCTAAATGAATTGACTTTCTATTTTGTCAGGCAAGACTCAACTGAAAGCAATAATCTGCGGCGCAACGCTGTCACCGTGTGAATAGACCGCTTTTAATTAAGTGCTAGCTAATGTGTGTTTAACCGTGTGCATCACCTTTTGTTGAGGCGTAATCAAAGCCTATAACCGTCTTTTATAACCCGCCGCAAATGACGCCCCAGAGGCCTGCCATGAGCACAAGCAAAGTTTCAATGGGATCCTATTCCGACTGCAAAACAGGCAAAGGCTCGGCTTGACTAGTCAGCTTGTCCACTACTACTGACGCTGTTATATCACCCAATACATTAACTACGGTTCTGCACATGTCCAGAATTCTGTCTACGCCAAGCAGCAGCGCCATACCGCTTTGGGGGATACCTATGTTTTCCAGCATCATGGCGAGAATAACGATACTGGCGCCCGGTGCTGCGGGCGAGCCCATGCTGGCAAAAATGGTCATGGAGACAATTAACACCAAGGCACTGGTATCGAGCGGAACGTCAAATACGCCAGCCAGAAAAACGGTTGCCACCGACTGATATAAAGCGGTACCACTCATATTGATAGTCGCTCCAAGGGGTACCAAAAATCGTACAGTGGCCGAATTAACCTTGAGTTTTTCTTCCAAAGTCTTAATCGTAAGCGGCATCACAGCCGCTGAACTGGAGGTAGAAAATGCCAATAACAACACTTCCCGGCAATTCGTAACTACCTTACCTAAACCCATTTTTAGGTAAATACTGGCGATCAGCAAATACAACAGCGCAACGATTAATAGACCTAACAGAACGGTCAGTACGTAAACTAACATTCCGCTAAGTACCTCAACACCGACTGCCGACGTGAGTTTGGTCATTAAACCAAACACGGCCAGCGGAGCAATCCTCATCGCCCAGCCGACTATCGCCATACACACTTCTTGCAAGCTGCCTAATAAATCATATAAAGGTGAGGATTTTTTGGCGGGCAGGCTCATCAAGGCCACACCAAATACCAAAGCGAAAATTACTATTCGCAACATGTCACCTGATGAGAACGCGGCCAATGGATTATTGGGCAACAAACCCACTACTTGGCCGGGAATGTCTTTCATCGACGGCAGGGCGGATTGTGCATTACCAGCGGTGTTTTGGGCCACACTCGTTAGGCCTGTTCTAAGCTGGGTGCCATCCATAAAACTAGCGGGATCGATCCATTGGGCTACCACTATGCCAATAGCAGATGACGCCGCGGTTGCCAGCAAGAAAAATAATCCGCCATAAAGGCCAAGCAATTTGAGTTGATCCATACTGCTGGCGGCGGTTAAGCCCCGCACCACAGATGCCAATACCAAAGGCACCACGATCATTTGGATCAACGCTAAAAATAAGTGACCGGGAAAGGCTAACCAACTTGACACCAATAGCGACGTTTCGGCTGATACCCAGCCGAGATTCGGCCCCAATATCACCCCCATCCCGACCCCCAACAGCATGGCAAGAATGACTTGCAGCCACAGTTTATTTTCGACCAGCTTATGCAACTGATCGGAAAGCTTGCCCAAAGACGTCAGGTTGATATCAGTCAACGTTGCCAATTTTTAATACTCGTATCGAAATATGTTGCGAGTGTAAACGTCCGGCTATCAAACAAGCTGACATATATCAACTAACTGCAATTCTGCGCAAACCCCAGCGACTAAATAGCAACACACAAGGGCGCAACTCCCCTGCATAGAATACAACTGGGCTTTATAACCCAAACAAAACGCCCATCCTGTTTCTACTTTACCGGGATCAATACTAGATTTAGGCCAACTGCTTAACTATTCAGCACGTGCTGTCGTCACCTGTGCCATGCCACACATCCGGCATAAGACACTACAGGTATAGAAACAATATTAAACAGGGGCACTACTATGTCGAAGCTTTCAAAACAATCTCATTCAGCTGCCAAATTACGCTAAAGCCCATTTTTGTAATTATTCCGGCGAACTCAGCCAAAAGTTGACTGATTTTGTCCTTTATCCAAGCGTCAGATTATGAACATTCTTGTGGTGTATTATTCGTTAACAAGACACACAGAAGGTGTAGCGAAAGGCATAGCCGAGTTACATAGGTCTGATATTCAAAAGATAGAAGACGTACACAGGCGTAACAATGTATTGGGCTATTTGCGCTCGGGTTTTGAGGTACTGCTGGGGCTTAAAGGGAAAATCCGCCAACCGATAAGCAACCCCGCAGACTATGATCTGGTGTATTGGGCACCCCGGTATGGATGATGCGTTTGCCCTCCCCTATGCGAACCTATATTGCTGATCACCAGCGGCTATTTCCCAACATAGCGTTTTTTAGCGCCCAAGGGGCCTCTGGGGGTAAGGGGGTCTTTACAATCATGGCCAAACTAATCGGAAAAACGCCGCTGGCAACTATGGAAATCACCGAAGCAGAGCTTGCCAGCGGTGAAGACAGGGCCAAAATAGCATTCTTTGTGCAAGCCACTCAACAGCCTGTTGCCCCCCGGTCTAAACCCAACCTTTCCAGCGCTTTGACAAGTCTATTTTTGGCGATAACCAAGCAGCACCCCCCATATCGAAGGGTGTGAACCTTGCACCGATGCCCGTTTGGGCAGCGGATCGTTGACAATATTTGTTACTCAAGCGCCCACAACATGAAATGCCCTGACCAAATCCTATGGGCAATAATTGTCTGTAATTTCTTACCTGCTTAAGTTTATGTACAACATAAAATCAACCATTTCATTGATAAACAACAAACACAGGTAACATTGCAACTGGGCCTATGAGCAACGAATTTTAAGAATAAGTCCAAAATGCCAAGCAATCGTTTGTCTCATTTGTTATAAAATTACGATGACCAAACACAGGAACAGCGATGAAATTTACAACCTTATTATCAATAGTCTCAGTATTGCCTCTTTTAGGTAGCCCAGGCGCAAGTGCACAGGGCATTAGTCAACAAGTTGAATCGACTATGCCTGAGTTAATGGCTTTATATAAAGATTTACATGCCCACCCTGAACTAAGCGGCTTTGAAGTCAAAACGGCCGCAAAATTGGCTAAAAAAGCCCGGAAACTGGGTTTTACCGTCACCGAAAATGTCGGTGGAACAGGCGTGGTTGCGGTATTAGAAAATGGTGGTGGGCCGGTCGTGATGATCCGTGCCGACATGGATGGTCTGCCGGTGGAAGAGCAAACTGGATTGGCTTTTGCGTCTAAAGAGCGAGCCGTAACCGAAGACGGTATTGAGTCAGGCGTAATGCATGCCTGTGGTCATGATACCCATATGAGTGGCTGGGTGGGTATCGCAACAGCCTTAAGTGCCATGAAAAGCCAATGGTCGGGCACGCTCGTTATGATCCTGCAACCTGCCGAAGAACGGGGCAAGGGGGCCAGAGACATGCTAAACGATGGATTGTTCAGCCGTTTTCCCAAACCTGACTATGCACTGGCATTTCACGATTCAGCAGGTCTTCCCGCCGGTACCATTGGTTATACACCCGGTTTTGCGCTGGCCAATGTAGACAGTGTCGATGTCATAATTAAGGGCCAGGGTGGCCATGGTGCCTATCCTCATACAACCATAGATCCCATAGTGCTGGGCAGTCGAATAGTCGGGGCATTACAAACGTTAGTGAGCCGCGAGCTGGACCCACAAGACTCCGCCGTGGTAACGGTAGGCAGTTTTCATGCTGGCGCTAAACATAACATTATTTCAGACCGGGCTACACTGCTACTAACCGTGCGCAGTTATTCAGACCAGACACGCCAGGCGCTATTAGACGGGATCACGCGCATCGCCAAAGGTGAGGCCATTGCCGCCGGCTTGCCAGATAATTTAATGCCTCAAGTGATTATCAAAGATGAATATACCCCTGCCACTTATAACAGCCCGCAGTTTAGTCAACAAATGGCAGCGTTATTTAGTCAACAATTTGGAGAACAAAGGGTACAGCAAACCCCAGCGGTTATGGGTGGCGAAGACTTCGGTCGTTTTTACCGCGCAGATAAAAGTATAAAAAGCCTCATCTTTTGGGTGGGCGGAGTGCCGCAAGTCGTGTGGGACAAGGCGAAAAAAGATC
The DNA here is from genome assembly GCF_058068185.1 of Paraglaciecola sp. IT1134. Lineage (NCBI taxonomy): Bacteria > Pseudomonadati > Pseudomonadota > Gammaproteobacteria > Alteromonadales > Alteromonadaceae > Paraglaciecola > Paraglaciecola sp. IT1134. The sequence goes on from NZ_CM176486.1 coordinate 3,199,161, forward strand.
AAGCTAAACTACCATCATTGCACAGTGCCCTGTGGGCTCCGGATGCACAAAAGGTCATAAGTACCGCGACACAAGCACTAACGTTGGCCGCCATGCACATCATGCAAAAATAGCTTCAGGTCTGCCGATAAAAGGGATATAGGTAAACGGTCCTTAATTTTCGCTATATAAAATGGGTGAAAGGAGTATGAAAGGAAGTGTTGTTATTGTTAACTAACCGTTAACAAACAAGCAGCTTTTGCCAATGTCGCCTATTTGTCTATTTCCCCGTTCTTTACGTTATTTTGTATTGTTACTCTCGTCAGTTATTGGTTTTACGGCGCATTGCGCAGATCAACAAACAGCTGGAGAGGCTTCTCACGTAAAGGTGATAACCTCAGGTGGATTCGCTGCGGCTTTTGCCCTACTGGCGCCTAAATTTGAACAAGAGTTTGGTGTTTTAATCACCACCTCTTATGGTTCATCCGCTGGCGGTGCAGCTGACTCCATTCCGGTACGGTTGGCTAAAGGCGAAACATTTGATCTGATCATATTGTCACGCTATTCATTAGATAACATGACTGAACAAGGCTTTGTGATCCCAGATAGCCGCACAGATTTAGTTCACTCAGATATTGGCATGGCGGTCAAACTCGGCTCGCCAATACCGGATATTAGTACCCCCGCAGCCTTTATTGATACCTTGTTAAATGCCAAGTCTATAGGTTATTCGGCGAGTGCTAGTGGCACCTATTTATCCACTAAACTGTGGCCACAAATGGGCATTTGGCAGCAAATACAGGAAAAGAGCCAACGCATTGTTAGCGAACGTGTAGCAACCGTCGTGGCACGTGGTGAGGTCGAAATCGGTTTTCAACAAACTAGCGAAATTTTGCCTATTGCCGGAACAGTCTATGTAGGCCCTATTCCTGGTTCTTTGCAAAAAATCACCACCTTTTCCGCAGGAATCTTACGCCACGCCTCTAACGCTGAGCATGCCAAACAACTTGTGGCTTATCTGGCTTCTAAAGAAGCCGCACCGATTATCGCCACCACAGGTTTACTGCCCGTGGTACTTGAACCTCCTACACCTGTGAGCAAAAAATAATGCGCTACCTATCTAACCTTTATATTAAACATGCACTTGTCAGCATAAGTTTAGTGTCATTAAGTGCGTTATTACCTTTTCCAGCCTTGGCCGAGGATGACACATTTCCCGATCAACCCATCACTATGGTGGTGGGTTTTGGTGTAGGGGGAGGGACAGATCAAATGGCCAGAGCCGTGTCGAAATATTTCGCGGACGAATTGGGACAACCTGTGCAGGTAGTCAATAAAAAAGGGGCGGGTACTTTGCTTGCTGCTAATTATGTACTTGCCAGACCCCACGATGGTTACACCATTTTTGCCTCAGGATTTAATCCTTACCTGACTAATACCGTGCTGGAAGGCAATGCAGATTACACCATGGATGATTTTGCCTACCTGAATTTTCAATGGTTCGACGAAGATCTGATTGCGGTTTATAAAGACAGTAAATATCAGAGCTTGCCAGAACTACTGGAAGAAATAAAAGCGCATCCTAAAACCGTAAAAGCTTCAGTAGTGCGAGGGTCAGGTGGGCATCTAATGGCCAAATTGTTACTCGAGCTTTACGGTATTCCCGCAGAAAACCTTAATTTAGTGACCTATAACAGCGGTGGAAAGGCGCGGGCGGCGGTTGCCGGTGGGGTCGTGGATTTCATTGTGATCAGTGCCAAGGGTTCAGAAAGCATTCGTGAGTATGTTCGTCCACTGGCTATTATCAGCGATGAAGATGAACTGGATTGGAACGCACCGGCGATCAATAAAGCGTTAGCGCCCTTGGGCCTTGAGGCGCCTGTGTTACAAGGTACAATACGCGGCTTTGCCACCAGTGCCGAGTTCAAACGGAATTACCCACAGCGTTTTGCCTTTCTGACTGCAGCGATGAAACGCACCTTGAAAAATCCAGAGCTACAGGCGTTACTCAAACGCTCAAGTATTTCAGGACGATGGACGGGCCCTGAACAGTCCGAACGAATCATGAAATTTAATTTTGAAGCCTCTAAACAATATTCATATTTGTTGCAACTGTGAGAGCCAATATGAATCAAATAGCCTTAAAATTCACCCGCCACCAACAAGCTGATTTAGTGGTTCTGCTCGCCTTATCTGGCCTAGTGGTCTGGTATTTGTTTGATGCATACAGCGCATCCAGTCACATTGCCAATTTAATCTTGATTTTGCCCGTCTCTATCTTGGTACTAGTACTATGTTTGGTTGAATTTATTAGCCAACTACGGGGCTTGCATGAGCCTCCGCCTGATCTTGATCCTATTGCCAGCATGTTGCCAGTCATCGTCTTGTTTATATTATTTGTCCTGTCTCTGGAGTGGTTGGGGTTTGATGTGGGCACCTTTGCGTTTATCTGTGCTTTTTTGTGGCTGCATGGAGAGCGACGCATAAGGTGGATACTGGGTTACAGCATCAGTTTTGCCTTACTTATGTCGTTGTTTTTCTCGGCAATGCTTCCCTACCCTATGCCTATGCTGATCTTACCAACTGCCTACTAACAGGAGAAATGCACAATGAATATGAATGATGTTATTGCCGGTTTTGGGCTGCTTTTTTCCGACTTGTCTGTTTGGTTAATCGTCATACCCGGCATTTTGATCGGATTGATTTTTGGTGCCATACCCGGTTTGCAAATATCCATGGCAATGGCTATTTTTCTGCCATTGACGCTGTACATGGATTTTATGCAGGCTATGTTATTTTTAACCGGTATTTTTACCGGTGGTGGCTTTGGTGGCAGCATACCTGCCATCCTGATGAATATCCCAGGTACGTCGTCTTCCATAGCTACCACCTTTGATGGTTATCCAATGTCGGTACGAGGGGAGCATAATACTGCTCTGGGTATAGGTCTTGGGGCATCCTGCATAGGCGTTATAATAGGCTACGGCTTGTTGTTTTTTCTGATTGGCCCTATTTCTGAAATGGTGCTGAAATTGGGTCCCGCTGAAATGGCGGCAGTGATTTTATGGGGCATTACCTTGATCGCCAGCTTAAGCGGCGCCAATCTGAACAAAGGGATCATTTCGGGCTTAGTGGGTCTATTGATCGGCACAGTGGGTTACAGCGAAGTAGGCGTTGCCAGAGGCACCATGGGCAGCGTGTATTTACTTGATGGCATACCCGCCATACCGGCCATGATGGGTATGTTTGCCGCATCAGAATTGTTTAAATTGGTCAACACCCACTATTTGGTGGAAGATAAAGCACTGCGTAAAGTCAGTGTAAGAAAGATATTTTCCGGTTTTCTGCATGCGTTTCACTATCCAGTGGCTCTCATTCGCGGTAGTTTAATTGGTGTTTTTGTCGGTGCAGTGCCAGGTGTAGGCTCATCGGTCGCCAGTTTAATATCCTATATTCAAGCCAAACGTAAAGCCAAAAACCCCGGATCCTTTGGTAAAGGAAATCCAGCAGGCATTGTGGCAGCAGAGGCGGCCAACAGTACGTCCGAAGCGGGATCAATGGCCACCCTACTCGCCCTTGGTATTCCTGGAGGCGGCGCAACTGCGGTTATGTTGGCTGCTTTTGCTATGCACAACATAACCGGTGGTCCGCAGTTTATTCGGGAACAAACTGATGTGGTGTATGCCATTATTTTTGCCAACTTTGGTCAGGCGTTTTTGTTGATAATATTAGGGCTTATGTTTATCCCACTGCTGGCGAATATCGTTAAAGTGCCAATGAATTATCTGGTTCCCTCAGTGCTCGCCGTTGCCGTATTTGGTGCCTTCGGACTCACGGGTGATTTAACCGGCCCCGTTACTGTTATGGTATTTTCGTTGATTGGCTGGTTATTCAAACGATTCGACTATTCGGTACCGGCAGCGGTTATTGGTATTTTACTCGGTGGGATGGCGGAAGAGTCTCTAATTTTCAGTTACCAAATAAGCGGTGGCTTATGGAGTTATCTGCTAGAGCGTCCCGTGACTATTTTCATTCTGGTAATGTTAGTTGTATCACTGTTTGGTGGTAAATTAGTGTCCATGCTCACCCGTAAAGTTAAACAATAGTGGCGCTGCTAACCGAGCTTTCCCTGTGGATTTGGTTGATTATTATTGTTGGTGCTTTTGTGACCGGAGTGCTCCACGGTGCCACAGGGATGTTAGGCGGTATAGTCATGACGGCAGTACTGTCACAGCTGATTGGCATTAAACAGGCCATCCCCGTGATGACCTGTGCATTGGTGTTTAGTCATGCCAGCCGGGTGTTGATTTACTGGCAAAATGTTGACCGAAAAATTGCAACTCGGGTACTACTGTTCGGTGGCCCCACCTTAATTTTAGGCGCCTATCTGTTTAGTATTTTAAATCCGAAAATCATTGCTATTGTGTTTGTGTGTTTTCTTATCTTGTCGTTTCCAATGAAATATTATGCTCGACGACATAACATCAAAACCGGGCCTAAATTATTGGCGTCCGCCAGTATGATTTGGGGCATGCTGGCGGGTAACGTAATCGGGCCAGGCTTTTTTTTGGCGCCATTTCTATTAGGCACGGGCATGAACCGCCTGACTTTTGTGGGTACCCTAGCCACCATTACCTTGGCGATGAACAGTATCAAGCTGGTGGTATTTGGTTCAACCGATCTGCTCAGCGCAGAGCTGTTAGCCTTAGGTATCATAGTTGGGCTTTGCACTATCCCAGGGAATTGGGTAGGCAAAGCGATTTTGCAAAAACTGTCTGATGATCACCACCGCTATATAGTGGATGGTTTTACCCTTCTGGTTATTGTTAACTTTCTGTATTTGGCCGTTTAAGACGATTTTTGCTCAAGTGCAAAGCGTATCAGTGCCGCATAACGATAGATTGCATGCACAAATTTGCTATAAGGTAATACCACAAAGAAGCCAAACACAAATCCAAGATGAATGGCTAGCAGCCACCCCATGGCTGTGGTTTCTCTGAAGGCCAATAATAATAATCCGGTCAGGCTAATAAGAAACAACAGGGCTAAAAAACCGTAATCCATACCATACTGCCTGACCAACATGGCCTCAGTGTCACTCTTGAGTTTTAACCATAACAAACCAGCCGGGCCTATGAGCAAGCCAATTCCGCCTAGAGTACCGAACATGACCGGCAGACTAAAAAAGGGAAAAGGTGACATGATCCCCAATAAATATTCGTACACGGTGGCGGTAGAGGTGGCAGCAAAACACAGCACAAACCCCCACGCCATAAAATGATGATATATTCTGCGCTGATTTGAAAATGAAGCATCTTCGGTATTACACCCCTGGCCATGCCCTCCACCTAAGTATTTAAGAGTGGCCGCATTTTTGGTGGCTCTGTAGAGCGCAACGGGATTAAACAACGCAGTGAAGCCCACCATGCTTTGCCGCCAAAAATTGATAAACCCCATTAATAAGGCAAGCGCAGAAAACCCACTAGTGGTTGCGGCTACACCGACCATGACATCATGGCTGATCACCCGATAAAATGCCCCTGCACCTGTGTGTTGACCCTGTAATACACTGCTGTCTTGTAGGGTAAAACTGAGTAACATCACCAACGCCAAAGCGCAGCACACCACCAGGGAAACCACCAAACCATTATTGGCAAATAACTTGCCCAAAGGCCGGGGCCAGGCATATTTTTCATAAGTTTCAGTGCGCAGTGCCGCCAGTGCTTGCGGCACATTCATAGCAAATTCGTGGGGGGGGGCGTACTGACAAGCGTGATAACAAGCAGTACAGTTGTGGCATAAATTGGCCAGATAATCTAAATCTTCTTCAGCAAATTGCCGTCTTTGCTCCATGGCCTGGAACACAGCACAAAACCCTTCACAATAGCGACAGGCATTGCAGATATTCATGACCCGGCGGGCTTCCTGTACCGCGGGCGAGCCGGTAAGTGCGTCTATTTCGACAATATCGATTATTTCAACTGACATGCTGCCTCCTGTCCGGCGATACGTCCAAATACGCCGCCAATTGCCATACCGGTGCCGGCACAATAGCCTTGACCTAAAATGTTACCTGCCATAATTTCTCCTGCTGCGTACATATTTTTACTGGGTTGTCCGGTTTGCATCATGATCTGCGCCTTATCATTTACGGCAACACCAAGATAAGTAAAGGTGATCCCGGGGCGTAACGGGTAGGCATAAAATGGGGGGGTGTTAATAGGTAGAGCCCAATGGGATTTGGCCGGTGTGAGTCCCAGCGTACAGCTATCATCTAAAGCATTGGTATCGTAGGTGCCACTTTGTACCGCTTGATTATACTCATCGACCGTGTACTGCAATTTGCGGGGATCTAAGCCAATTTTTTCCGCCAATTCGCTAATGGTGTTGGCTTTAATGGACGGGAATACCGATGGCATAAACTGCTCACTGACCTTGTCATCGATGATAGCATAAGCAATCTGATCCGGTTGTCCTGCCACTAAACGCCCCCAAATGGCATAACGCTTTGGCCAGAAATCTTCACCTTCATCATAAAAACGTTGTGCTAGTTTATTCACCACGATACTGAAACTGACACAATCCACGCGGGTGACAATACCGCCATCGAACTTGGGAGATCGAGCATCAATAGCCACCGCATGACATTGAGATGGTTCGCCCACAGTTTGTACCTTATTTTGCATCAGGCTTTTTAATACCGTTCCACGATTAAAAGGTGTGCCACGAATAATGAAGTTTTCCGCTGCATCGCCCCAGGCTTCTTTCAACCAGGGTAAGTTAGCCTGAAAACCACCCGAGGAAACGATTAACTGTTCGGCTTTAACGTCATAGCTAAAACCGCGATTAATCACGGTTGCGGAGGTAAATAGCCCCTCCTCGATCGTTAATCCTACCACTTCTGAATAGTAGGCAATTTTAACGCCCAATTTTTCTGCGCTGAGATAGAGGGCATTAACCAATGCCTTTCCCCCGCCCAGAAAAAAAGCATTGGTTCGTCCCAAACTTAAAGTACCGCTAAGTGAAGGTTGAAAATGTACACCGTGCTCGACCAACCAGGGCAGGAGCTCGGCGCTTTTGTCGATCATCAAGTCAGCCAGCGGTTTATTGGTGTGGCCTTGGGTAACGCGCCATAAGTCTTGGCGATACTCCTTGGCACTGTAACTACCGGATAACGTGCTGATCGGCCCCTCATGCATGGCGCGGAAATTTCGCGTGTGGCGCGTATTGCCCCCACGCATTTGTGGTGGCGCATGCTCTAAAAGTAGAACTTCAGCTCCCGCCTTTCGCGCTGTGATCGCGGCGCACAGACCAGCGTTTCCTCCGCCAACCACTAGAATTTCAACTTGGCTTGGTAATGACATACTCACTCATTCGGTTAGTTTAATTAACACCTAAATAACAAGCTTGAATTTAGATGTTAGAATGTAGATACTAATTTTATTGATATTAGGGCAGAATACCAGTAACACTTATTAACCAATTTGATTAGTAAAACTTACATATAGGTTTGAGATTTAACATGGATCACCATAGACTTCCGCCGCTCAAAGCCTTGATCACCTTGCAGGCAGTGGTCAAACACCAAAGCATCAGCAAGGCCGCTAAAGAGCTGTTTGTAACACACTCGGCGGTGAGTCAAAATATCAAACAATTAGAAGAAAGTTTGGGAGGTAAGTTGTTTACGCGAGTTGGGCGTAATATTGTGCCGACCACAAATACTTTGACATATGTTGCCCAGCTTAGTGAATGTATACAGGGCATTGCCCAAGCCACTAAGGCTTTCCAACTGCGCGAAACCCCAGATACTATTACGCTGAAAATGGTCAGCACGTTGGCGCTACGCTGGTTTATTCCAAAGCTGACGGTTTTGCAATCACAACACCCGGCTTTAAAAATCAAGTTAGTCACCGAACCGGTATCCAATGTCAATAACTTGCCAAGGGATGTGGATGCCGCTATAGGTTTTGCATCTGACAATACCTTTGCTAATTTGTATCATCGAAAGTTACATGCCAGCGAATTGGTTTTGGTCAGCAAGACTGCTTATTTTTCCCCCCAGCAAGCCATGTTAGAAAACGCCCCTATATACGCTGACACCCCCCTTAGGGCTGACGATTGGCGAGAGTGGTGTGTAGCCAATGATGTGCCTTTGCCTGCCAGCGAGAAAAAATTAGTGTTACCCAACAGTGCGCTCGCATTAGAGGCGCTGTCTGCCGATGCCGGAATAATGGTTACCCAACAGATATTCGTGCAACAATTACTTGAACTGGAGCTGTTACATTCTATTGGTGCATCGGTAATTGATCATGCACAGGGTTATTATTTTTACTGCCGGCCAGAGCAAATACAAAGGCCATCCATCAGATTATTGCTAGATTGGTTGTTATCCAAACCCAGTGGCAGCTAAATTGACCTGGGAAACCGACAAATAACACTTGTTCCACGACTATCCACACCCTCGCATAATTCCAGTGTGCCTTTGTGCGCCTCAACTATTTCTTTGACTATAGCTAATCCCAAACCAGAACCAGTCTGCCGATCATCTAAACGTACAAAACGTTCTGTGACACGATCATACTGGTCGAGTGGAATACCTGGACCATCATCACGGACTTCGAGTACCGAATGCGCTAAAGTTTGATACGTCATCACTTCGATCGTCACCTTGTCGTCGCTGTATTTCTTGGCATTATCTAACAAATTTTTAAGCAACTCCTCGATAAAAAATTCAATGCCATTAATTGCAGCCGGTGCCAAAGACACACTTAATTCTAATTGGGGATGCAAATCGGTAAACTGGATCGAGGTTGTTTTGGCGATAATCGCCAGATCTATAATTGGGTATTCTGACTGACTCAAAAATATAGACTCTGCATAGGTTAAATTAAGTAGTTGATGGGTGAGGCGTGCGATATTGTCGGCGCTTTTCTTTATTTTGGTCAATGAGGTGCGCTCTTGCTCAGTCTGCGCATTGCGTAGGGCCAATTCAGTTTGCGGTAGTAAGGCTGTAACGGGGGTACGCAATTGATGTGCAGCATTTTCCACAAAACGTTTGGTTAATTGCAAATGTCCTGACAAACGCGCCAACAAAGTATTCAGTGCCCCTACCAAGCCTGCAATTTCCTTGGGCAAATTTGCATAGGATATAGGTGATAGATCACTTTCAGAGCGCTGATGTACTGAGTCTTGCAGCCTTTTAAGTGGGCGTAAACCCAAAGATACACCAACGAACAGTAGTATTGAGGCAATAACTATCATCAATACCACCCGATAAAGATCGTTAACCAAAAATGATTGCACATACTCTTCTCGGTCGTGCAACGTTTGTGCGACAAAGGTCGTCATCCAGCCTTCGTAATCTGAATTATTCACCAACACGGATATGGCAATCACCCGGACCGGCTGATCCAGATAAATCGCATCGTAAAATTTAATGTTACTTTCTACTACATTAATGCCATCCGGAGGCTCTGGAATGTCTTCGTAGCCAGATACAAAGCTTGCGTCGGGTCCGATCACTTTATAATAAAGATTATCATTGGTGGTAATTCTAATCAGTTCCAGCACTGCGTCAGTTAATAAATCGCCGCCGGATGACAATGCGTGTTCGGAAATACTAATGGCGAGGGTGACTAACAGCCGATCAAAAATTTTCTGAGAGGTTATTTTAGTGTCCAAGTGTGAGGTATACAGATGCGTTGCCGACATAAATAACAGTGGAATAACCAACCAACCGAGTAGTCGGGCGCGCAGAGATTTAAACATGTGTTATCACGCCCGACACTATGAAACCTGTTGTAATGCATAACCTAAACCACGCTTGGTGGTAATACTGACGGCGGAACCGGTCAGCCTTTTACGTAACCGGTGAATATAAATTTCGATGGAAGACACGCCAGCCTCATCAGCGAAACTAAACACGTGATCCGCAATGCTCTCCTTGCTCATCACACCGCCATTTTTGCGGATCAATAATTCTAACACTGACCTTTCACGAGGTGACAGTTCTAATACTTCGCCTGCCAGCCAGAATTCTCGCGTGGTCTGATCAAACTCCAGACTAACAAACTGAATGCGCATATCACGTTCATTTTTTCCGCGGCGAAATAACGCGCGAACTCGCGCTTCCCACTCTGTAAGATCAAAAGGTTTAATTAAGTAATCATCGGCACCTAAATCCAGCCCCTTGACCCGATCTTCGATGCTGATCCTGGCCGAGACAATTAATACCGGAATTTCCGGTTGATCTTTCTTGATTTTGGCTAAAACTGTCAAACCATCCATATCAGGCAGATTAAGATCCAGCACCAGTAAATCGTAGGTTGCAACTTTGCTGGCATTTAAGCCCAGTTGGCCTTTGGCGAATCGATCAAAAGCGATGTCCATCTGCTGCAAAGATTGCTGCATGCAATCGGCAATATCGTCGTTGTCTTCTATTAATAATGCTCGCAATGTTTTACCCATTTTTATACAAGTTGAGGTTTTATCGTTAGCTGAAAGGTTTCTGAAAGTTCAGATGTTTACACTATGTTAAAACAATGTAAATAGTGACATTAAGTCATAACTAGTTCCACCACATGCACATCCTATAACAGAGAGAACACATAATGCGAACACTCCATTTGTCAAACTGCATCCGTGCAGCGCTATTAGCTAATTTGGTCGGCATAAGTGGCAGCGCCTTTGCCCAAGAAACAGCAACTGACAGCAAGCCAAAAACCCAGCATTTTGAACAGATCACAGTGACGGGTTCGAACATCAGACGCAGCAATATAGACGTTGCCACGGCCTCCCCTGTGCAGGTGATGGGTTTAGAAACCATAGAGGCTTCTGGCGCCGGACAAGTTCAAGATTTGTTTAAAAATCTCTCCGTTAATACCGGCTCAGAAATGTCTACCAGTCAAAACTCGCGCCAGGGTTTATCGCAATTCAGCTTACGTGGTCTGGGCGTCAGTGGAACGCTTACTTTAGTCAACGGACGACGGGCGGGCTTGTCCGCCGTTGCCAGTGATGACGGCTTTTTCTTTACCGATATAAATCAATATCCGGTCAATATGATCGAACGTATCGAAGTGCTTACTGACGGTGCTTCTGCGACATATGGCTCCGAGGCGGTGGGTGGAGTGGTAAATATTATTACCCGTAGTAACTTTGAAGGTTTTGAAATTGGTGCAGAAGCGCGTGATTCAATCAATTCTGCCTATCAGCTTAATGCAGCAATAGGCTCAAGTTTCGACAAAGGTAAATTCACATCTTTTATTAACTATTACCAACAAGATGGCAATTTTCGCAGCGAGTTTGATTTTATTCAAGAGCGCTCCAACAATGGCGGCAATGGATTAAGCACCGATTCGCAATGGGTCTCTGGCACCGGAGCCGGCCGTTATCAACTGGCAGAGCTGGGGGCTGATGGTAATTACAGTCGCACCGGCACAACCGTGCCAGATGCACATTGTGGGGAGTCCGGACCGGGTAACTTTGTTGACGGTACTAACTGTCGATATAATTTTATCGATCAGCGCCGCCTCATTGCCGAAGAGACACGTCTGCAGGTATTTAATCAGTTCTCTTATGATATATCCGACAAAACCCAACTATTTGCCGAAATGAGTTACTCGTCTAACGAAGTACGTGATGCCATTGGTGGTGCAGTATTACGTACCACCACCGACGATGGGGGGTTCTTTGTACCGGCCTCTCATGCCTTTAATTATTTTGTCGATGATGGCAATGGTGGAATAGTCTGGGACGAAGCTGCGGTGGCCGCTGCTCCCAACCAAGCGGTTGATGTAATTGTACGTCAACGTCCCTTAACCTCGGCCTACGACGGGGCGAACGCAGAAGATATAGTGCGTGAATTTGACAATACCCGTACCGTAGTCGGTTTAGATATGGCATTGACCGATGACTTAAGTTTAAACGCCTCCTATATGTACGCACGAACCAAAATGACCGATTCACAACCACGCAGCTATAACGCCGATGCTTATGCCGGAGCAAATCTTTCAGGTAATTGGAATCCGTTCGGCTTTGCATCTGCCCAGCCGAATGCGGTCTCGGTGAAAGATAATATTAGCGTGGCGGGAAATACCGCCAGTGGACTAGACTCTTTCTCGTCTAACCGCACATTTACTGCCGAGTCAGTGCAAAAAGTGGCTGAAATGATTGTCAGCGGCGACATGTTTGAAATCGGCAGCGGTGACATGGTAACTATGGCATTTGGTGCCCAATGGCGTGAATTTGAATTCACTGATGTGGCGGACAGTTTATCTGAATTCCAACTTGATGGACGTGCCGACCCGGTTTTTTCCATCATCGGTGCTAAACAAGATGTATATGCCGTCTACGCTGAAGCCATTGTGCCAGCGGGGGATGATTTGGAATTCCAACTGGCCTTACGTTATGAAGATTATGGTGAAGGAGAAGGCGGAGACACCACCGATCCTAAAGTAGGCGTAAGATATCAAGCCACGGACACTGTATTATTACGCGGTTCATGGGGTACTTCTTTTCAGGCGCCCTCTATTCGTAATGTCGCCGGAGCGGTTGGTTCAGGTGGTCTAGATGATCTCGCCCGCGGTTTAAAGGTCGGTGACACCTGTAGAGACCAAGCCGAACCATTTAACGCGGCGCAGATAACCACTGGTGGCGATTTAAATCCACAAAGCGCCACTAATTATAATTTGGGTTTTGTGTATGAAGGTGAAAATGCCTTTACCACTTCAATGGATTATTTTGTGTATAACTATAAGGATCTGATCCAGACGGGAGAAGATTTCCAAACCATAGTCGACAACGAATGTTCAACAGGTACGTTTCAACCTGATCCCAGAGTATTCAGAGACGCTGCGGGGCAATTAAATAATGTCACTTCAAGTTTTGTAAACATTGGTGAAGTAAAAGCGGCCGGATTAGATTGGACAGCGCTGTATGTGCTTGACGATATTATGGGCGGCGACGTACAGTTAAACGGTAATGCCACCTATGTGACAAAATTTGATATCGATCAGGATGGTTCTGGCAATGCCTTCGATGGGGCGGGTAATCGCAATCGCTTTATTGGGTTTGGCTCCATACCTGAACTTCGTGCTAATTTTGGCTTTACCTGGCGCAGCGAAGACCATACAGCGGGATTAAATCTTCGTTATATAAGTGATTATCGGGATGAAACCCCAGATTCGGTCGGTGTAGATATTGCCAGTCAAACCTTAGTCGATGCCCAGTACACTATCACCCTAGATGGTATTACAAGCGGGACCACTAGCTTCACTTTTGGTGTTAATAACCTGTTTGATAGAGACCCACCTGCAATAGCTGAGCGTATCGCCTTTGACGGTCAGGTACACGATCCTCGCGGCAGAGTAGTATACTTACGAGCTAAATCAAGCTTCTAACTATTATGGAGACCCGATATTTTTAAACGGATAATATACGCTAGTGCGCCACACAAGCCACTAGCGCGGTTATATAGAGTTTCTATCAATAAAACCATCCTGGCCCTTGGCGCCGGGGTGTTTTTTATCGCCGACGCAACCGGTGTTGAGTACAGTCAACTATTGATGCAACGCTTACACACCTGTACCGCTATTGTCCCCCCTCAGGAAAGGGTCAATTGTTATGATAAATGGCTGAAAATACCAGTAACAATAGAATCAAAAACACGTGTACCATCCAACGAAGTCGCCGCACTGCCGGTCACGAAACAACCACCTCGGCTTGTCACCACAACCCAAACATCAAAAGCTCAGGTAATCCCTGACATTAAGGAGATCCAACAATTCGGTAATAAATACTTAGGACCTGCCCAACATCAAGCAGCAGAACGTAAGATTAACTTGTCGTTACGAGCGGCAAAAAAAAATAAATATGGCAAATGGACATTTTATTTCGCAAATGGCCAAGTGTGGCAACAACTGGAAGCGAAATATATTTCGGTACCCAAAAACAAACCTGTAGTATCTACCTTATCCACAGGAACATTGGGCAGTTTTGATTTACGTATTGGACTAAGCACCAGAGTGATCAAAGTCAAACGGGTAGAATAAAATGTATAAGTTAAGCAAGCAGATCATGTGTCTTATTTCGCCACTGGCGGTCATATTCAGTGGATTAATTGCGGCTGCCGAGGTGGATTTTAGTGGTAAAACAATTGAATGGATTGTGCCTTTTAAGATAAATGGAGGTGCCGATACTTGGGCGCGTTTTAATGCCCCATTTTTATCTAAACACTTACCTGGAAAACCCACGATAATCGTCAAAAATATTCCGGGTGGTGGCTCCACCAAGGCTGCAAATCGCTATTCGCAAAAAGCCAATCCAGATGGATTATCGCTACTTGGCACCTCCGCCTCGACTCAGTTTCCGTTTGTATTAGGCGACCCAAGAGTCAGATATGATTACAAAAACTGGCAGGTTTTGATGGTCTATGCAAACGGTGGGGTAGTCTACACTACGTCTAAGTTTGGGATTAAAGATACCAGTCAAATTGAACAATTATTAACTGAGAAACTGCTTTATGGTAGTCAGGGAACGACGTCGTTCGATCTGGTATTATTGCTAGGTTTCGAGTTACTGGGTTTAGATGTGACACCGATTTTTGGCATTCGTGGCAGAGAAGCAGGACGACTAGCCTTTGAACGCGGTAATACCAACATCGATTTTCAAACGTCTTCTGCTTACATCAAAAATATATTACCTATGGTCGAAGCTGGCAGCGCCATACCTCTTTTTACCCTGGGTGCACTGGATCAAAATGGAAAAATGATCCGGGATCCGCAGTTTCCTGATTTGCCAACCATCAAAGAGGTATATCAAAGTCTGCATGGTCGGGTCCCCGTGGGGATCGGCTGGGACAGCTGGACAGCTTTTAAAAATTTGGGTTTTGCGGCACAAAAACTGCTGGTCGTGCCCCTTTCTACGCCTGACGAAATCGTTAACGCCTATCACAAGGCAATAGAAGCTATGTTTCAGGACCCGGAGTATCTCGCCGAAAAAGATGCGGTACTTGGCTCCTATATACAGGTAACTGGGGATACGGCTACCCGTTTATATAAACGTTCTACCGAGATACCGGATAAACAAAAAAAATGGATGCTGGAATGGCTACGCAGTAAATACAACCTTAATATCTAAACAGTCTATGTGGCGGTACTCAGTGTGTAATGACTGGCAAAAATCGCCCCTAATTAAGGTAATGGTTTTTAAAAACCAGACTCGAAGTGGCACTGGAAATCGGCTGATATTACCCTTCCCTTTACAAACCGATGATGATCATAGGTAACTATTCCCAAGTTGCTATTTTTTTGCACCTGAGGCGGCTAATGTCGCCGCCTTGGTACAAACATCTCACCAGCCACTGAAACCACAGACCAAAACTCAGATTTGAGCATATCGGGCAAAGCTAGCGACAACTACGCTAACCCGTTGATGTCATTTCACAGGCTTGTTGAATTTCATCCATAGCACAAGTGATCACAGTCACATTCTGATAACCAATTCTGGCCAGTTGCTCGGCGCTTAGAATTGCCCGAGCCGACGTAGCACAATGCAAATAAATAGGTCGATTGGGGTCTTTTTCCAGATCCAGCATCTTCATTTCCAACAGACCTCGGGGAACGTTGATCGCACCGAATGCTGGCTTGGTTATATGCTCCGCTGGCTCCCGTACATCAATCAACAAGCCATTATTTTGACTGCGTTCACTCACTGCAGCTTGCGCGGTAAGGCACCTGACATTTTGTCTCGCTTCTGTTAAAAGTTGGGGGATGGTTTTAAGCATTATTTAGTCCTCTAATCCTGATTTTCTGAGAATGCTCATCATCGGGCACCAGTTGGTAAACGCCGATTGCATGAGATTTAGGGCGATAAACACCGTGAAATATATCCAGTTAGGGTGCACAAAATAGGTTAAGCCCAAGGATACCAAGATCATTATACCTGCAACTAACCTTAACGCTTGATTGACTGTCATTGCTATTTCTCCTATTGATTTACATTTTATATTAGAAAAAACTAATATTAGACAAATCTAATATACTCCCTATAATAAGTCAACTCAGTTTAGGGCAAAGGAATAACGTTTTATGGATCTACATCAATTGGCCGCAAACGCTGGTCAGGCAGAATCATTTATGAAGATGCTGGCAAATAAAAATCGTCTGATGATCCTGTGTAGCCTGATTGACAAAGAATGCAGCGTGACTGAATTAAGCCAGATCGTGCCCTTAAGCCAGTCAGCACTGTCTCAGCATCTGGCATCACTGCGTAAACATGATCTGGTGGCGACCCGACGAGATGCCCAAACTATTTACTATTCAGTGATAGATAATCGAGTCAAAGCGATCATCCAAAAACTGTATGAGTTTTTCTGTGTTTAACGGCCTATACAACTTGAAAAGGGAGCACATCGGGTGACACAACATCCACTGGACAAACTGGTTAGCTACTCACTAAAAGGTGGGCTGCCCTTTTTTATGTTTTTATTTGCATTGGTGGCAGGTGCGGTTGCCCTGAACTTTACGCCACGGGAAGAAGAGCCACAAATAGTCGTGCCCATGATCGATGTTTGGGTAGAGGTACCTAATCTATCGGCCCGTCAGGTAGAGCGTCAGGCCACAGTAGCGCTGGAGAATTTGTTAACACAGATCCCCGGCGTTGAGCATGTCTACTCCACCTCGATGGACGGAAAACTGAGTGTGACACTGCGCTTTTTTGTGGGCCAAAATCGTGAGGACGCCCTACTCAATACTTACAACAAACTGTATTCCAACCAAGACAAGATCCCTAAAGTGGTATCCAACTGGATGCTTAAACCTGTGGAAGTAGACGATGTGCCTATATTGGTGCTGGGTTTATATAGCACTGATCCCCAACGTTATGACGATTTCTCTCTGCGGCGTATGGCCCAAGAGGTCGCGACCTTACTGCAGGGGATCGCCCACACCAGTGAAGTTAAGGTCATTGGAGGCAGGCCTCGAAGCATACAAATCCTGGTGGATCCCCCGGCATTAAACGCCAGACAAACCAGTGTACTGGACGTATATCAGGCGCTGAGAACATCAAACGAATTACTCAAGACCGCCAGTTTGATTGTCGAAGGTGACGCGGTATTAATTGAATCTGGCGATGTGCTGCGTGATCTGGATGAATTGGCGAATTTGCCAGTTAATGTGGTTAATGGCAAAGCTGTATTACTCAAAGACGTGGCGACAATCGTTGATGGTCCAGACACTGTTAAGGCTTATCAATGGCTGGAGTTCGCCCAAAGTGAGCCGTCATCACCATCACTTGATGCACAATTTCCCATGGTGACTATCAGTGTGGCCAAACAAAAAGGCAGTAATGCCGTGGCTGTAGCTGCTGATGTGATCAATAAACTGCACGAACTGCAACTCACGTTGTTGCCAGAGGAAGTGCAATTTGAAGTTCTTAGAAACTACGGACAAACCGCCAATGAAAAGGTCAACAATCTGACCTCAAGTTTAGCTTTTGCGATATTCACAGTAGTGGTGTTTATTGGCATCTTTTTAGGTTGGCGTCCTGCTGTGGTGGTCGGCCTGGCAGTACCGGTCTGTTACGGCCTGACCTTGCTGCTGGATTTGTTATTTGGCTATACCATTAATCGCGTGACACTGTTTGCCCTGATTTTGTCCTTGGGTTTATTGGTAGACGATCCGATAACCGGCATAGATAATATCAGCCGCTTTTTGAATAAAAAATCCATCCCCGGTGATAACGATAAAAACAGCCGCATTGTGGCCGCAATGTCGGAAATTCGCCCGGCCCTGATCATGTCGACAATTACTATAATCTTAGCCTTTGTACCTTTGGCTTATATTACTGGCATGATGGGGCCCTATATGGCACCCATGGCTTTTAACGTGCCAGTCAGTGTGGTTATTTCTACCCTGGTTGCCTTTATTATCACCCCCTGGTTAGCCGCTCGTTTACTTAAGCCTGCCGAGCAACTAGGCGCCTTACCGAGCATATTTTATGCGCGCCTGCTAGCCCCGCTGATTGCCAATAAAAAACGCGTGAAAATAGGTTTGTATGTAGTGCTCGGGTTATTTGTTGCGGCTTGTATCTTGCCGTTAATGCGCAGCGTACCTCTCAAACTTTTGCCTTTTGACAATAAAAACGAAATCCAGGTGTTAATCGACATGCCGCAATCCGCCACTTTGGAACAAACTGCGGCTATGGCCAATCAAGTCATGCAAATCGCCAAGCGATTACCTGAAGTCAAGGCCATTGGTGCCTATATAGGCCAACCTTCGCCGATCGATTTCAATGGTATGGTTAGACAATATTATCAGCGTACCCAAGCCAACTTGGGTGAGCTTAGGATCACTTTGATAGATAAAGATTTGCGCCAACATCAATCTCATGCAGTCGTGCTAAGACTCAGAAAGTTACTCGCGCCATTGCAACGTGCTAACACTGTACTCAAAGTGATCGAGGTTCCACCTGGTCCCCCCGTATTAAGTACCTTGGTGGCAGAGATATACGCCGATCCCTTTGTGGATCAACAAACCCATATACGCGGTGCAAGCAATGTCATAAAACGTCTGCAACAAGAACCCCACGTAGTTGAAGTGGACAGCACCTTAGACACCCCAATTGAAATCGCCCGTTTTGTGGTAGACAAACAAAAAGCCGCATTATCTGGTATCTCCACCACAGACGTTAATCAAACCGTCGCTATAGGCGTAGCGGGCCTTGCGGCAGGCACGTATCAGCAAGAAGATGAAGCCTACCCCGTGCCCATCCTGCTCAAGTTACCCTTTGCGATTGGCAACTCACTTGCTGATCTTAATGGCCTGGGCATAAAGGGTCGCATAGGTGTGGCGCAACAAGATGCAGGATTTGGACTGGTACCCGCTCCCCAAGCCCTGGTCAGCCTCAGCGAATTGGGAAAATGGCAATCGCTGCGGGCATCGCAACCTATCATGCACAAAGATCTTAGGCCGGTTATCTATGTCACCGCCGAATTATCCGGTAGAACCCCAGCCGAGGTCATTGCTGATATCAGCAGTGATTTGGTTGATGAGGATACCAAACATACCGCGGATGACAACAACTCCCAGGATTGGCAAGATCGCAGCTATTTATCTTCAGGCGGAGGTATTGCCTGGCACATTCCCCAGGGCACACATCTGGATTTTTCAGGTGAAGGCGAGTGGCTCATCACTTTGGACGTATTTCGTGACATGGGCATCGCCTTTGCCTTTGCCCTGGTTGGCATCTTTTTTGTTCTCAGGCTGCAAACCGCAAGCACTGCCCTGGCATTGATTATTATGTCAGCTATTCCTTTGACGATTATCGGTATCATGCCGGGTTTCTATCTTATGAACCAGTTTGGTGAACGTACGATAGCCGATGCTCCCGACCCGGTTTTATTTACTGCCACTGCTATGATTGGCATGATCGCTTTGGCGGGGATAGTAGTACGTAATTCATTAATATTAGTTGAATTTATCGACCTTGCACGCAAGCAAGGCATGGCTATTAAAGAGGCCCTTATCGAAGCGGGAGCGGTGCGTATGCGCCCAGTGTTACTCACTGCTGGCACAACCTTGTTAGGCAATTTAATCATCACCCTGGATCCGGTCTTCAGCGGCCTGGCATTGGCCATTATCTTTGGCATCGTGGCGTCCACCCTGTTTTCTTTATTTGTCGTGCCAATGGTCTATTATCTGGTCTTCGTTGAGGAGCCCAGCCAACATTCACAGGAGGTTAAATTATGAGTTCAGCGTTAACAAAAATCGCAGCACCACTATTGGCAGCGGTCATACTGCTGCTATCGGTTGCCTGGATGGCCGGAATGTTTACTAGCAAAGTGGCCCCGGATACCCAGGTATTGTCCGCAGACAATATGCAAAACCTACTGACGGTGACGGTTAAACCTGTGCAGCGCACTGAATCTGTTCCGGCTGGAATTAGAGCCCGGGAAACGACACAAATTGCCAGTCGTATTATGGCTCGTATTGAAAAAATCCACGTTCGGGCCGGCGATAGAGTGGAAAAAGGCAGTCTATTAATCAGTTTAGATGATAAGGCACTCAATACTCAGGTGGCACAGGCAACAGCTAGAATAGCGTCAATACAGGCGCTGCTGGATGAGGCTAAGTTAACACTTGAACGTACCCAAAATATCCGTAAACAGGGGTTAGTTTCAAGTAGTGATTTGGATAAAGCCCAGGCAAATTTCACCCGCTTAATGTCGGACTTACAAGCTGCCAAACAATCCGAGAAAGAGACCTCTACCGCATTGAATTACAGCAAAATTCGCTCCCCAATCGACGGGCGTATAGTCGATCGCAACGCCGAGCCAGGCAATATGGCCTCTCCCGGGCAACCACTGCTGTCTTTGTATAATCCTCTTTCCTTGTTGGTTGAAGCTGATGTGAGAGAGGCACTGGCGGTCACGTTGACATTAGGTCAAAAAGTCATGGTGAAAGTGGATGCCCTGAACAGACAGATACCGGCCACTATATCGGAAATGATCCCCGCTGCTGATCCGAACGCTCGCAGCTTTGTGGTTAAAGCAGATATCGCTTTTGATGAAGCTTTATTACCCGGTATGTTTGCCCGTATGGACATAGGGTTAGGCGAAGAACAACAAATTCAAATTCCCGTTGAATACGTGCATAGCTATGGGCAACTTGAGATGGTGTGGGTAGTGACAGCAAATCAGTTAAAACGCAGATTTGTGCGCCTCGGGAAACGCTATGATGGCCAAGTTGAAGTTGTATCCGGGCTAAACAATGGGGAACGCATAGCACCGCATACTTGAGATCGCTTTACTTAAACATCCATCTCTCTTGATCAGCGTCAATTTGACCTACCCCTGAGCTTTTATACTTGGGGTACGTTATGCCCAGTGTTACAGGAGCCCCGTTATGCGGGTCAAAGACATCAACAATATGGTCTCAAATCCCGAGGGCTGAATAAAATGGCCTTAATTCACCTTATCCAACACACCGAAGGAAATTTCGATTGTTTCGCCACAGCCTACCAAGGCTGTTGTGATCAATTAGCCTGTTTGTGGCGACAAGACTGTTTTAAACACTCGGTGAAAGCCCCTAATTCCAACATGCACCCGCAATGCTAACGATGGCGCCAAACCACTAGACCTCAAAAGCAGTGAACTTGTAAACAATGCTTAATATCCGGAATGTTATGCCTAGCACACCGCCCCCTTGTAGCTGCGATAGTCAGTCGTGATTAGAAAAACCAGGATTTACGCTGACAGCGATTGCAGTAAAGGTGCCCTATTGGATTTTGTCGGTAAGGCCACAAGAGCGGAAATATCACACTCCCCAGCGAGGCAAGCTTGCAGTTTTTTGCTGTCCAGCAGGGTGATTTTTCGGTGCTCGACGGCAATCACACCGAACGTTTGCATTTTAGTTAACAATCGACTGATCGTTTCTATGGCCATGCCAAGATAATTCGCAATATCAATTCTGGTCATACTCAGGATAAACTCTTTACCGGACAGTCCTCTTTTTTCAAAACGCGCTGAAATATCTAACAAAAATTTGACCAAACGTTGTTCTGAGGTCATTTTACTGAGGCTCAGTAACAGCCCCTGCTCATCGATCAGAGCATGACTCATGCCTTGTAATAATTTATGCCGCATTTGGGCTGATTCGCAAATAGCATTATCGAGCTCACCTAAGCCAATACAACACACACTGCTGGTTTCTAAAAAATTTAATCTGTGCACATGAGTTCCACGATCAAATCCGTCCAAACCCATTAGATCCCCTGGATAATAAAAACCGGTAATTTGTTCATCACCACTTACAGACGATATTGAGCTCTTGGCTGAACCTGAGCGTAAGATAAAAAGTGCGCTAAAAACTGTACCCTCCACAAACAAGGAATCCCCTTTGTGGTATATACGATGGGATTTTATGCCCGGTCGTAACGACGTTTGATCGACACTGCCCAGACAAGCACCAGACAACGAACAATGTTTACAAGTAGTGGATTGCTGCAATAAATACGAAATCATTTCGGATCCTCATTTCTAAAATAACAAGTAATTGGATAAAAAAAGCAGACTACTTAACCTTGCGTACCCACCGTTAACTTTTGCCAACGGATAAATCCTATGCATTATCTAGCAATCACGCCATTAGATATTGTGCCTAATTTATTACGGTAAATACCTAATCGACCCCGTCATACATCACACAGCCTAATCGCTAATCGACTACAATAGGTAAACACATTAACCAAACACATAGCACTGCCAACCGCACGGCATCAACCTATTGGATGCAAGCGTAAACGCTATTTTCGTTAGCGCTCGTCAGGGGGTAAGTAAATATAGGCGCAGCCAACAACCTAATATCATTGTTATGGGAGAGGGGTAAGATAACACCTCGTAATTTGTCGACATTAACTACCATATATCTGAACGGCTAAAAGCATTAGCCTGATTATTTGCTGTGGGACAAATGCCTGCTGACATTGGCCCGCATATGTATTACCTGCCTAACCAGCAGTAAGGCGAATATCCCACGCAAAAAAAACGTTATATGACAACGTTGTACAGCTGACTAATGGTCGAACTAATCACTAAGGTTTTGGCGACTAAGCACTAGCTTTATCATTAGCCATTTCCTTTTCCGCCTTGGCAATACTGTTAATAGTGGTAGCAAACGAATCCGGATTGAGAGAAATTGAATCAATACCACAGTTAACTAAAAACTCAGCAAATTGAGGATAATCTGAGGGAGCCTGGCCACAAATCCCGACTTTTACCCCATGCTGGTGGGCTACTTTGATAACCTCGCGGATCATTCTGGTCAGAGCCAGATTTTTTGGATCGAATAAGTGCGCTATCTCCGCTGAATCACGATCCACACCTAACACCAGTTGGGTTAAATCGTTGCTACCGATGGAAAAACCATCGAAACGCTGGGCAAACTCATCGGCTAACACGACGTTAGATGGCACTTCGCACATCATATATACCTGCAGTCCTTCCTCGGAGCGAGCTAAACCACATTCAGCCATAATAGCTAATACTTTATCGGCCTCTTCTACCGTCCGGCAAAATGGGATCATGACAATAATGTTACTAAAACCCATCTTTTCCCTGGCGTTTTTAATGGCACTACATTCCAACAAAAACGCTTCTTTGTAGCTCGGGTGGTAATAACGGGACGCGCCACGCAGACCAATCATAGGGTTTTCTTCGTCCAGTTCAAAATATTCTCCCCCGATAAGTTTTTTATATTCGTTTGATTTAAAGTCGGAGAATCGTACCACTACAGGTCTGGGGTAACAGGATGCCGCCACCTTTCCTATTCCTCTGGCCAGGGTATCGACAAAATATTCTGCGCCGCTGGCATGACCCATAATGATCTGCTCAATTTGCAGTTTTACCGCCGGATCAGACACCAGCTCTGGATGCACCAATGCCATGGGATGGATCTTTATGATGCCGCTAATGATAAACTCGATGCGGGTCAAACCTATGCCAGCACAGGGTAACTGCCACCAACGCAAAGCCCCATCAGGTACCGCGATATTAATCATGACATTAGTTTTGGTGTGGGGTATCTCATTCACTCGGATAACTGACACGTCGTAATCCAAGGCTCCTAAATACACCTTCCCTACTGAACTGGAGGCACAATCGAGGGTGACTTCTACCAAGTTTGTAAGGGTTTGGGTGGCCGAGCCCGTTCCCACAATCGCTGGCACTTGCAGTTCACGGCTGACTATTGCTGCGTGACTGGTGGTCCCCCCTGAATCGGTGACTATCCCCCCGGCCCGCTTCATCACAGGTACCCAATCGGGATCTGTGCGCTCGGTGACCAATATGCCACCGGTTGGAAATTTGTCGGCCTCCGCAGGGTCTTTCAAATAACAGACTTTGCCACATACAATGGCATTACCCACACTGGCACCCTGGGCGAGTAATAGCGATGTTTGTTTGAGTCGATAAGTTTTCAACAAATTACGATCTTTGCGCGACGTTATGGTTTCAGGCCTAGCTTGTACTATATACAAATTGCCGTTTACACCATCTTTTGCCCATTCAATATCCATCGGCCGGCCATAAGTAGTAGCAATAGATACAGCCCAGCCTGCCAACAACAGAATGTCGTCGTCGCTAAGGACCATGGTCTGTTGCTCTTGTTGACTGGTAGCCATAGTTCTGGTGAACCCAACAGAAGGATTTCTGCCTGGGGTATGCTGAATATCACCTTCACCTGGGTGATAAATCATCTTGTACAATTTACTGCCACAACGCTTTTCGATGATGGGTTGAGTAAGCTTGTTGGCCAACAGAGGTTTAAAAACCATATAGCGATCTGGGGTCACACTGCCTTTTACTACGGTTTCCCCCAGGCCCCAGGATGCGTTTATTAACACTGCATCCGGGAACCCGGTTTCTGTATCCACAGAAAACATCACCCCGGCACAAGCCACGTCAGAACGAACCATTTGCTGGACGCCTACGGACAAGGCAATGCCTTGCTCACTGACCTGTTGTTTTTCTCGATAGGCTATCGCCCGGTCGGTGTATAACGATGCAAAACATAATCGACAGCTGGAAAGCAGCGACTCGACGCCCTGCACATTTAGATAGCTTTCCTGTTGTCCGGCAAAACTTGCTTCTGGTAAATCTTCCGCTGTGGCAGAACTACGTACAGCCACATCACAATTTTGTACCCCTACTTTGTCACATAGGCTTTGATAGGCATCGGCAATCTCTTGTTTTTGTGGCTCAGTAAATTCGCCCTTGGTAATGGCCAGTCTGATGTTGGTACCGGTAGTGCTAAGATCGTGTTGCTGGTTTGTCAAGGCGCTTAACTCGCGCTGGATCATTTCCCCAAGATTGTTGTTGGCAATAAATTCACGATACAGAACTGTGGTTAAGGCAAAACCAGGGGGAACCAAAATATTATTGATATTTTGCATATGGCTTAATTCACCCAGATTGGCATTTTTGCCCCCCACTAAGGCAATGTCATCCAGCCCTATGAATTCAAAACCCAGTATTTTGCAAGCTTGTTTGTCCATAATGTTCCCCTCAAACAGTTAAACCAACCTAAAGGCTTGGGCAAATTTAACACGCGATCCGGTAAAAAAATTGTCGCAGATCAGGGAATCTCCGGTTATCTTTTCTTTAAATCATTGCGATTAGGAGCTTCAAGGACCGGGAGAAGGCGGGTGGTAATATGGTTTGAGAAGGTGGATAGTTAACGGTAACGTGATATTCAGCCAAAACGCCGTAAACATTAAAGTATAAAAGGCCTCTTTATGAATAATATGCTGTTGCACATAAGCAATATCCAATACTACAAACGCCAGCTCGGCACGCCCCAGCATACCGCAGCCTATCAATAAACTACCAGGCCACAACATGCCGCTGGTGTAACGCGCGGCCAAGGCAGCCGAAGCGATTTGGGCAATAAAAAGGGCCGACACGAGTGCCAGAGTTTGAGGGATAAGGGAAACAAATAGTTGCCAGTCAAATAGTATATGTGTACCTAATTGCACAAAAAATACTGGTCCAATCCAGGCAAATGCGGCGTTATCCACAGTGCGTTTGGTGTTGGCATAGGAATCATGGCCGTGAACACTTTTAAAATACTCCTCTTTTAGGATCAATCCCGCCATATACGCCCCGACCGCGGGATGAAAGCCCAAATAATGAGCGATCAGCCCCAAGGCCAGTGCCATAAAAAGCACAATGAGGGTCGCATATTCGCCCTTTTCGAACGCCAAGATACTACGGGCACTACAATGCCTGATGAGGGGCAGTCGGCCAGCCCAGCTGTTGGCGTCATGGGGTAGCAACCACGCGCCAAACGCTGATACCACTACAAAAAATGCCACCATCTTAGCAATGATGAACGCCATCCCGAGTATCCCAGGTATTTGCTGGCCACTCGCTAGGGGTACCAGAATTGCCACCATAACCAGCGCCCCGATATCATCCAGCACCGCTGAGGTCATAATACGTGTGGCAACCGGAGTGTTAGCCAACCCCTCACTTTTCAGTGAAACCATAGTCAAGGAGACCGCAGTGGCTGTCATGGCCAAACCACACATCAGAGCCAGATTAGTATCTTGCCAAAAATAATCGGCTACCCAAAAAGCGCTGGCAAAAGGTGCAATGGCACCAAACAAGGCTATGCCCCAACTTTTTTTAACACTGGATAAAAAATTACTGGGATTCTCTTCAAAACCCAGGGCAAACATAATAATGATAATACCCAGCTCGGCAAAACCGCGAATAAAGGGATCTGGCTGCTCAGGAAGTAAACCGCTATTGACCATTAGCATGCCAATCAGCAGAAAAAATAACACAGGTGTTAACCTGCAACTGCGCGCAGCGGCTACTGCAATAAAAATGGCTAGCCAAATAACAGCCAGCTGCCCTAACGATCCAATCAAGCCAATAGCCTCATATGGGGATGAATGTCTACCTGCTGTGAACCTGATTGCTGTTTAACAAGCATAGCTTGGGTGACCAATACAATGCCCTCATTGCTGATGCGGAATCCTCTGGCCACATCATGTGCTTTATCTATCCCAATTTGCATGCCATCTTCAATCTTACAATCGCTGTCGATAATGGCGCGTTTTATCTTGACATGACGACCTATATGCACACCAGGAAGCACTACAGATTCTTCTATATTGCTGTAGCAATCGACATGTACGTCTGAAAACAATAACGACTTGCTGACTTTTGCCCCCGAGATGATACAGCCACCAGATACCGTGGAATCTACCGCATAACCTTGACGTTGGTCATCGTTAAACACAAATTTGGCCGGCGGCGACTGTTTTTGATGGGTCCATATTGGCCAACCATCATCATAGATATTTAACTGGGGAGTAATGCTGACTAAATCCATATTGGCTCGCCAAAATGAATCCAAGGTGCCCACATCTCGCCAAAAAGGTGTTTTACCATTGCCATCTCTGAATCTGAAGGCGAGCACTTGATTATGTTCGATCGATGCCGGGATGATGTCTCTGCCAAAATCGTGTTGAGATTGCGGGTCTTTGGCGTCGGCCAGCAACTGCTTGATCAAAAACTCGGTATTAAACACATAATTGCCCATCGATGCCAGGGTATAACCGGGATAATCCTTTAGCGGACAAGGTTCTTTGGGTTTTTCATGAAAATCGATGATCCTGTTGTGTTCATTAACACACATAACACCGAAATTGTTGGCGGCCTCTGCGATGGGCACTTCAATACAAGATACTGTCATATCGGCTTTACTTTTTACGTGTTCCACCAGCATGTCGCCATAATCCATTTTGTAGATATGATCACCCGCCAACACCATCACATATTTAGGTGCGTATTGGCGAATAAATTCAATATTCTGATACAAGGCATCGGCCGTGCCCTCATACCAGTTGTCAGAATACTGCTGGGAAGCCGGTAATAATTCAACAAACTCACCTAAATCTCTGTTTAGATTTGACCACCCCCGGGCCAAATGCCTGATCAATGAATGAGCCTTGTATTGTGTCATCACACCTATCTGCCTGATGCCTGAGTTAACACAATTTGACAGTGGAAAATCAATCACCCTAAACTTGCCGCCAAAATGCAAGGCAGGTTTAGCCCGAGACTGGGTCAGTTCGTGTAAGCGACTGCCCTTGCCACCCGCCAGGATAAGGGCCAGGGTATCGCGGGTTATTTGACTAATGTAACGTGAATTGGAAGTGATCATTTAACGTTTCTCCATACAAAAAATGGTAAATTAAACAATCAAAGAGGCTTCATACTTTTACTGCAAGTACGTCACATTTAACTCCATGTAGAACACCGTTAGCGGTTGAGCCCAATAACAGTTTCAAACCACTTTGACCATGGGTACCTATCACAATTAACTCGGCTTGGATTTGTTCGGCCAAACGATGAATTTCATCAACCGGTGAACCAATAGGAGCGTACGCCTGGGTAGACGGAATGCCGTGTTTTTCAGCGAGTTGTTTTAGTTGTGAATCGGCTTGCTGACGAATATCGCTGACAAAGTCGCCACCAAATGCCGCGCCATAAGGTTCAAAATAGACATGAGGCAGTGACGCATGGATAATACTTAACACCTCTGGCTTTTTGGCAATACTCAGAGCGCGCAGCAGTATGGGTTCATAAGAAGTATAGATATCTAGTGCCACTAAAATTCTTTGATAATCTTGCATACATTTTCTCCTTAAAGTCAGGCCGTCCTTGGCACCTGGCAAATTTATGTCATTTGGTTTCAACGTTTATTTTACGCTGTTTTAGTTGGGCTTTTTCAGACTTGGGAAATGCCACAGTTAATATCCCCCTATTAAAATCGCCTTAATTGCATCCTCATCGATACTCGAAGGAATGCTTCTGCAGTATTTAAAACCAGGAGGAAATGCTGATATTGATCCGGATCAACTAAGCCTGACAAAGGCTAACAATGAACTGCCAAACTTAAACCAACGCTTAGCAGGCGATTTGGCGTTACAGTAGAATGCGCGTTGTACGGCCACTGTTGTGCAGCAACAGGCCAATTAGCATGGGTTATTTTTATAAAGGCGGCTTTACAGTCGTGCACTTCTCCAACCCGAGATATCAAACCTTATAGGTAAGCCGCCACTATCGAAGGCCATATGTATCTTGGCAGTGTACCCTGCAACACTCTTTGCAATCCCTTGTGCGTCAGGAGCGCAAGCTCCGGTACTATCCCCGAACCTATCCCCGGAACTATGTTGATGCGCTGTTGATAAAAGCTGGAAGCGACAAGAGTCATCTCTTGTGCGCAACCATTTATGTCAACGACATGAAGTATTTTGCGGCAATGAATGAAGTGTGGGATGCGTGGGTACCGGATGGTCATGCACCAGCACGTGCCTGCGTCGAGGCAAAGATGGCACGAGATGCGTTATTGGTGGCGATTGCCGTGGTTGCTGCTGAAAAAACAAGATTAGCCCATTTGTGTAGGCAAATGTAAGCCCTCAGAAACCCTGCCTGGCTTCATGAACGCCCAGCCGACAAACCGTTGATGTCTTGGATGATTTGAAGTTACATGGAAAAGCACAGGGTTTAATTATGTGTAACACTTGAAATTGTGCGCCGTCTAGAAAATTAAGATGGGTTTCTACATGGCATAGAAGAAACCCTAAAACGTCTGCTGACGTTTTAAGTTAACCTTGACCCAAGTGATTTTTATTAAAAGTATTTTTTGCCGGTAAGTGCGATGTGAATGGCAAAGATCCCAACCAAGGAATACATCACCTCAAAATAGCTAATTTCACCGTAGTCGCCTTGCACAACGGTCGCACCTATCATTAAGGCCAAAAACAAAGACGGAATGGCTAAAATACCTATCAATATCCTGATCTTTAAAGACAACATGGGTTTGTCACTATTCGACTTCATCGACAACTTTCTCCATCATAAAAAGCCCTACTTTGACCTTATTTATCAAAATTTACAAAGACATATATATTAATTATTGTTCAAAATATACAAAGGAGTTTATATTCACGTTTACCCCTAGAGCTTAATGTTGTTGATGCGCTGGTAAGTAGTGTAGAGGTGATCTGGTGATCCACTTGTTCTGTTACAATAATGATATTAAATAAATAGCTAAAAGAGAATTTGATGAAAAAAGGATTAGTGATTTTTGGTTTGTTAGTACTGCTGATTGCAGGCGGTGCTTGGTATATGTTAAGCGGGGCGGGCGACTTTATTCGTGCGCAAATAGAGCAACAGGGGAGTAAATATCTCGGCTCGGCTGTGTCGGTTGACAATGTTGACCTGGCACTGACTGAGGGGCGAATGACCATCCGTGATTTGAACGTAAAAAATCCGAATGGTTTCAGTAATGAAGATGCGTTCAGTGTCGATTCGATCGCGCTAGATTTAGGCGAGGTTTTCAATGAACCTTATGTGGTGCAGACCATCAACATCAATGCACCGGAAATTCTTTATGAAGTAGACGCGGGTGGACAGGGTAACCTGATAGTGCTGAAAAACAACTTAGCAACTAATCTGCCAAAGACTGAAAATGAATCAGCATCAAAAGATGGCGCCAATCCCTTGGTGATTGTTGAAAACGTAACGGTAAGTAAGGTTCGCCTTAAATTCAATTTTGAAAAGCTGCCTACGGGCGATCTGAATATAAACACAAAAGCCTATGAAGTTACCTTACCCACTTTCAATGCGGGCCCTATTGGTCAACCTAATGGAATGCCAGCAGATCAAGTGGGGGTTGCGGTGGTCAATGCCATGCTCGATAACGTGATTGCAGCGGCTAAATCTGAAGCAAAAAAACGCTTGGCACAAGAGGCTAAGAAAAAAGTGAATGAAGAGCTCGATAAACAAAAGGAAAAGTTGTTAGAAAAAGCTAATGATAAGCTAAAAGGTCTGCTCAATAGAGGTTAATGTATAATCGTGTGGCAGTTGTTTTGCACTGAACAAAGTGCAAAACAACCCTATCTACTTTCTTTTGTCGCTGCCCCTGCTGCATATTTGCTCGCTCTCATACTCAGCACAGTATCGCTCGAAGGCTTGCCGGACATCCAATTTTTGAGGGCCGTCTGAACCAGGTAAGTCAACTTCAAGCGTATCTATACGAGAGGGGATAGCGAGTCGACCGATAAGGGTTCGTTGTGCGGTCATTACCAGGCCAACCTCTTCTACTGCGTTAGCCCGTTGATCTGCAATTGAGGCGCTGGAAACTTCTATCCCACCACTCATCCCTCGTATGTTAACGTTTTCTTCGTTTTGTTTAGTTGATGCACTTTGAGAGATGGAGGCAAACTGCACATTGAAATCGCGCACTTTGGCTCCATCGATTGTCATGCTGACAACCAAACCCGGTTCAGTCTGTTGAAGAACAATAGCATTGTCTTCTGCGGCATCGACAGGTACCGGTTTTGAAGTTGTTGCTGTCATTTCGCCTGGCTCAGCAGCCGTGCAAATATTCAGCCACAAAAGTCCTCCAATGAAGGTAACGGTTAAAGAGTTTGAATTGTTCATTTCATCTTCTCCTAGTAACAGCTTCCAGATCCGCAGATCCGAAAACGCTCTATCACGCAATCTGCGCTGTTGTTACGAAAATTATCGTTATCATCGCGATCATCCATGGTTTCTAACTGCCCATCGTCGTTGCGCCAGGTTCCTGTGGTGCCAATTTGAACACAGTTTGAGGCCGAAGCACCGGCGTTTGGTGCCGCCGATTGACAGGCAGCCTCAGTGCTGAAAACGTTTCTGCATGGTCCAGGAGAAAAGTTACCCCCTCCCATATATTCATCTCCCTGGGCGTGCAAAAAATGGCTGCTTTCGTGGATTAAAAGATAGTTAACATCAGCCGCCTTACCAAACACGCTGCCAGCTCCGCCTAGGGTGATTGCAGCACAATCCCGAAAATTGGTTTTGTGCACAATGGCCTCACCGTCCATTTCAGCGGCGACAGAAGTCGTCAAAGTGTTAAAGCTTCTGGGGCAACTGCCGGCATTAAAAGCACTTGCGTCCGCACCGAAAGGCGCCGCCCAAATATTGTGTGTATTGCGAAACAAGGTATATACCGATGAGATTTGATCACTGCTATTGAAGAAGCTATCCAGCACCATATTCTGCAGGTCGTTAGTGAAATCAGTGTAATCGCCGACGTAATCTGCGTCTGGAAAAAGCCCAAGGTCAATCTTACCTGCCAGTGGTTGACTTCGTTGCCAGAGCACTGGCCTGGCGATGCCAGCTGTGGGCGGAAATCCGCCTGCATAAGTAATCTCTGTTGAAGAACGGGAACGGCCTGAAGCCGGATTGGCTGTCGCCCGGTAAGTGACCAGAGACAGGTTTCCCAGGCTTTGCGTATAATCGCAAGCGGCATTGTTAGGATTCCCGGTAAAAGTGCAGGTGTGGGTAACAGTTGAAGCGTTGCGGCGACAGGGAATGATACTTGCCGGAACGCCAAGCTCTGTGCAATCGGTCATTTCTCCGGTTGTCACAATGATATCAATGCTGCTGATCCCTGAACCGCTATTTCGAGCAGTTGCCGAGATGGTACTGGAATGAGTGGAAGCACGATACAAGGGATCATGTAGTGCACTCACTGAGGTACCGGCACAGCCCCCCAGCAGCAGTATTGCGCCAAACACCAATACTGACATTGCTCGATTGAGTGACATCGGGGCCTTACATTTGCTGAGATTAATGGTGACCCCTTGGGCTCGGTCACAACGAAACCGCCAAAGCTGTTGCCAACGTTGTGAACCTGTAGATCCTAGGATCAATTCCAGTAATTTACGCATCCTTTACCTCCCCCAATAGCCCTACCCGCTATATAGGTCCAATGGTAGCGATGCCACCGTCAAAATGACGAGCTATATGGCCTATGCGGGTTCCTTCTTTAGCATAGTGCATATTTCAATCAGTCTTAGTATTTCTTGGAAATTCTGCGTAGTACGAATTGATTCACATTAAACTGATTGGCACCGGAATATTTGCTGGTCAGCACCTGCTTTTTATCTGAAGAACCTGACCTACTCACTTACAGCGAACTCCCCGTAGGCAACGACCGGCCGCTTAAACTACCCAGCAGGGCTGAGCGAATAGCCATGCGTGAGAGGCGCTTATTTTTTATTTTAAGTTTTACGATAAACGACGGTAATTGCTCATGAGTAACAGTTAACCTATAAAAAACTTTATTACCTTAAGCGTTTTTCAAAATGAAAAATTTGAATGAGTTTTCTGAAAAAATTGGCGTCACTGTTAATGCTTTAAAGTGGATTTTTAATATTATTAACGGTGTAACAATAATGCTACCTAAAACAACTATCAAGCCAAGGCACTTCTCGCTACACTGCCTTTTTTGACTCAACCTTAAATTCTAATGACTACGCCTTTTTCCTATTCAACAACTTATATATTAGATAAAAGCCACTTTAGTGAAACCTTTGATGAATCTATTACTGTCGATAACGCTAAAACTGTATATTTTAAATCTATTATATTAGCGATATTGGGTTTGGCTATTCTCCTTTTTACAGAGATTACCCCTTATGCCGCATGGTTTATTGTTGCACTAGGTGCTGTGGAATATTTAAGTATACGTTTTCGAAAATCTTGGTGGTTAGCCAGACAATTGATAAGTAAAGCGGCAAATTCTGAACTGACATTAACCATAAATGAGAATAGCGTCAGTAGTAAATCTTTTTATGTTGAAAGTAAAATTTCATGGGCTGAAGTCAGAAAAATTGAACAAACAGCTCAAGGTTGGCTGCTTTATCATGCTGGGGGGAAAAACTATTTATCGGGCAGATGTCTATCTGAGGCTGCCAAGGAATTTATCAGTGCACAAGCCTTGTTAAAATAAGCCAGCTATGGAAACCCTTGGCATAAAAATGAGCTAACTATGTAATCTTTCTGTAATAATAGTTCACAGAACCAATAAAGGATTCAATCTGGATTTGCACTTTTTTATTTCTTCTTGTCAGCTTTCTGTTTGACAGCTTCCTGTTTAACTAGAATGAAGGTCAGGTACATTTTTGTAGGCAAAGACAAAATCATTCCCAGGGCAATACACATCGCACTGATGGTGATCCCCTTTACGCCCATGGCTTCAATCATCTCGCTGAAATTGTGTAAATAGATCCCCAACAAAATTAATAACATGCCAATGGTGATACAGGTTTTTAGGATCAACAAAAGTTTTTTATCGGTCACTGTTGGCCTCTTTATTTAGATAAGCGCCATACTCAAACAAATCATAAATTGGTTTACGGTCATGCTTGTTGACACAGATCAACCCTCAGATGCATGTCAATAAAATTAAAGTAGCTTGGCAGCTGTGTACGCACGCAACACGCCTACTCTGCCTAACGACTAATTAATATTGTATGTGTGCTAACCGAGGGCCGAGTAAAAATGGTGCACTGCAAACTTAATTATGAGACCTATGTCTTCGAATTTTCAGCATCCCTGGTCTGTTAGCTTTATTAGGTCAGGCGGTACCCAGATTGAGTGCGGGGCTATGGCTTAACGCATACACCATAGTGGCAGTCGTGCTCTGTGGAGTGGAGTAGATTAACTAAAAATAACGTTTTCACGATTTTCCAACCACAAAGGGGTTTTTGCCATCACTTTTGTGAACATAACGCTTTGAAGATAATGATTGAGCCACTGCCTAAGGTTAGGGTAAGGCGATTGCAGGTACCATTGCCGCTCTACGCGGGCAAACTGACGAATGAAAGGTAACAGCGCGATATCGGCCAGGCTTTCGTGTGCTGACATAATAAAGGGGTATTGTGCTAACCGTTGTTCTAAGTCTGCGATGAACGGCTCACATGTTTGTCTGCAAAGGGTGATAGTCTCTTCACGATAGCGTTTGGCACATTTGTATTGCTCTAAACACACTTTAAATTCATCATCGAAGCGCGCAATTAAATTAAGCATCTCTGGTAAAGCGTCAGGATCATGAGCGTACAAGAGATCGCCAGGATCATTTTGTGCCAGGGCCCATAACATGATCTCTAAACTCTCCTCAATAACGGTTTGAGGCGCAGACTTTGGGTATTGTGTTAATACCAAAATGGGCACCGTGCCTTTGGGGGAGCTTGCTAGCATTTCTGCTGGTTTATTGCTCAAAACCACATCCCGCAATAACACCCGCTGTTTTGCTTTATAAATCGCGATCCGTGCTCGTATCGCATAGGGACAGTTTCTTAAAGAATAGAGTATGGGGTATGCTTTTGCTTCATTCATCGCAATTTGACTATGATCGCCTCATTTACAGCTATTAATCTACTGTAACGATATTCATCGGCTAAATATACGGGTAACATCCCGCCTTTAAATTTAGCAGACAACAAGTTATATAAATGAATCATAATATTGAATTATTAGCCCCAGGTGGTGATGTCGATGCGATTAAAGCCGCCATTATTGCTGGTGCCGATGCGGTCTATTGCGGATTAGATACCTTTAATGCGCGTAACCGCGCGGCTAATATTTCATTTGATGAACTCGTTGGTGTTATTCGACTGGCCCACCAGTATCAATGTCAGATTTTTCTCACCTTAAATATTGTTATTTTAGAACGAGAATTCACCTCTCTCGCCAAGCTGTTAAGCAGACTGGTTAATACCACCTTAGATGGTGTGATTGTGCAGGATATTGGTTTGTTTAATCTGATTAAAAAGCATTTTCCCAGCCTGGACATACATGCCTCAACACAGTTAACGACCCATAATACCGGCCAAATCCCTTTCCTAAAAAAATTAGGGGCTTCACGGGTTAATTTATCAAGAGAGTTAAACCTAACAGAAATAACTGCAATAACCGCTACGGCACGGGAACACGATATTTTAACGGAGGTCTTTGTTCATGGCTCATTGTGTATCGCTTTCTCGGGTTTATGTTATTCAACCTCAGCCAGTGTGGGCAACTCGGGTAATAGGGGTCGTTGCAGCCAGGCTTGCCGTGAAGAATATGAAACGACACCAACAGGTCATAATTTTCCGCTGAATATAAAAGACAACTCAGCATTTTTTGATCTCCCGGCTTTGATAAAAGCAGGTGTGCACTCATTTAAAATAGAAGGCCGCATTAAAGGCGCCAGTTATGTGCATACGGTTGTAGATAGTTTTCGAAAACAGATTGATGGTTATCTGCAAACAGGTCAATTACTTGAAGACGGTGAGCGACTCTATAAGGTGTTTAATCGTGATTTTTCAAATGCCTTTTTAAGAGGCGATTTGAATCAGTCTATGTTCATTGATAACCCGCGCGACAATTCAAAAATTCATGCTATTGCTAAAAATGCGGTTACCACAAAAGCTGCCGTTGAAAAGAACAATGCTATTTCGGTGGTGCAAATACATGAAGTAGAACAAAGTCTTTATGCAGAGAAAAGTCAGATAAATGCAACAGTGAAAGATAAAATCAAGTTCTTAAACATAGATAAAGTACCACTGACCTTACGTTTTTCAGGCCAGCCCGGCAGTCAATTAACCGTGACAGTGACCACCCAAGACATATCGGCTAGGGAACAAACAACAGCTGAGTTAGCATTTGTTGAAAAGAAAGACTTTGTGGTGCAGTCAACCAGCCCATTAGTTAAAAATGACCAGGGGGATAACATCAAAATAGCGCTTGAAAAGCGTTTCAAAAGTTTAAACAATGCTGAATTTATCCTTAAAAAAATGGACATGCACGAGGTGGCTTGTGGTCTCAGTTTGCCCTTTAAAGAGTTGACGGCGCTTAAAAATGAAGTCGCACGTTTATTGAATCACTCCAGGGCAGTGTTACCCGCCGTTGAGTTACCCCCACTGCAGAGACATCCTAAAACAGCAGACTTAAGCGCTCTTGATTCTGGCACATCCGCCGCCTCCCGCACCAAGAGCAGAGGCAAACTTTCGGTTTTAATCAGTGATCCCGTAGACCTTGGTTTAAGCGATATAACTGACGCAGATATCTACTTCAAGTTACCCGACGCCTACAAACGTGATTGCACTAAATACATTGATTTGTTGAACGAAAACCCGGGGGTCATTCCCTGGTTTCC
The DNA here is from genome assembly GCF_058068185.1 of Paraglaciecola sp. IT1134. Lineage (NCBI taxonomy): Bacteria > Pseudomonadati > Pseudomonadota > Gammaproteobacteria > Alteromonadales > Alteromonadaceae > Paraglaciecola > Paraglaciecola sp. IT1134. The sequence continues at coordinate 3,235,679 of NZ_CM176486.1, forward strand.
GGCGGTATTAATAGGTAAAGACTATGATGTGGCTGTTAATATTTTGCAGCACGTCAGGCCCCCATTAATTGTCACCAACAATACAGGGATCGCCTATAAAGCTTATGAACTGGGGATAAAATGGATAGCAGGCCCCTTTTTAAATATCACCAATTCTTATGCCTTGATGGCCATCAAAGAAGAGTTTGATTGCAGTGGGGCGTTTATTTCCAACGAGATAAATAAACAGCAAATGCAAAATATCGCCCGTCCCGAAAACTTCAAATTGTTTTACAGTATTTACCATCCCATCTTATTAATGACCAGCAGACAGTGTTTTTTCCAGCAAAGTGTGGGTTGTGAAAAACCCCGAATAGACAACGGTTGTATGCTTTCCTGTGATAAATCTACCAGCATCACTAACCTAAAAGGTGTCTCTTTTGCTATTGATAAACAAAAAGCAGGTTATCCGAGTATTTATAATCATGATCAGTTTTTAAACATGCAGATCATTGATGATCTTGGCCATCTCTTTGATGGTTTTATGATTGATTTAACCAACATTGGTGCCGGTGATAAACCGTTACCTGATAAAGCCGTTTTAATTGGCCAGTTCGAACAATTATTAGCCGGTCATTCAACCGTGGCAACAACACTTAACGCTATGGTGCCAGCGTCAACCGTCAGCCAGTATCACACGGGCTTGTAAAAAGTGTAAAAAGTAAAAAGGGGTCGAGTGAATTTAGTAGAGTAAAAAGGGGTCGGAGTGAATTTCATTCCTATTTCGAGGTACAGCCGAGACTAGTCTATAATCCTTACTTCATGTACTACGGTTAGGATGACCACTATGCCAAGGAAAGCACGATTTTACGCATCAGGAATACCCTGCCATATCGTTCAACGCGGAAATAACCGACAAACATGTTTTTTTTCAAACCAAGATTTTGCATTTTATATCAATGTCTTGACCGAAGCCTTAGAAACCTGCTGCGTTAAACTTCACGCCTTTGTCTTAATGACAAATCATGTACACCTATTGATGACGCCAAGCTGCCATGAAGGCATTTCAAACGTCATGCAAAGTACCGGCAGAAAATATGTGCGTTATATTAACGGCCTATACAATCGCACCGGCACACTCTGGGAAGGCCGACATAAAGGCAGCCTAATTGATAGCTCCAATTATTTATTAACCTGCCAGCGCTATATAGAATTAAACCCGGTACGAGCCAATATGGTCATGCGCCCAGAGGATTACCGCTGGTCAAGTTATCAAGCAAATGCCAACGGCAAATCAATAAAATGCATCACGCCACATTCCGAATATCTGACGCTGGGCACCAGCAAAGAGCAGCGTGAACACGCGTATAAGGAAATATTCCGTCACGGCCTTCCCCCTGAGCATATCCATCAACTCAGGGAATGCCTGCAGCACAATTATCCCCTCGGCAGTGACAAATTTAAAACACGAATTGAACAAACACTAAATGCAAACATTGGACAACTGAAACAGGGGCGTCCATCGAGCCACTAAGACCTTAAGCGCTAACCTAATTTTGCCTCACTAATGTTAGTTGAACTCGTTATTCACTCCGACCCTGAGGTATCCTCACGAATAATACATACAAATCAAAAGGATAGTTGAAAAGCTGGGGAACATTCATGTCATTTTGTGATCAGATCTATCGCCAGACAAAACCAACCAGTAAAAAGTAAAAAGGGGTCGGAGTGAATATAAAATTCACTCCGACCCCTTTTTACTTTTTACTCACTCCCTTTACAAGATCAAGAAGGGAGCAGTTCGGCTGGTTTTCGACATTGCGACTTTCACAGGTGGACCTTGGGCGACGACAAGCCCACCTTCATCACCCGCGCCGGGGCCGATATCGATAACCCAGTCGCTGCTGCTGGCGACCTGCATATCGTGTTCGACCATGATGACAGTGTTGCCTGCATCAACAAGTCCATTCAATTGCGACATCAACATCGATACGTCTGCTGGGTGCAGGCCGGTCGTAGGTTCATCGAGAACGTAGAGGGTGTCGCCTCGCTGCGAACGCTGAAGTTCGGTTGCGAGTTTGATCCGTTGGGCTTCGCCGCCCGACAATTCAGTTGCAGGCTGACCGAGTCGCAGGTAGCCGAGCCCAACTTGCAGCAACGCGTCTAATGCACGCAATACTGGAAGTTCATTGGCAAAGAATTCGTGTGCCGATTCCACTGTCAAATCAAGCACTTCGGCGATGTTCTTTTCCCGATAAGTGATCTCAAGGGTTTTGTCGTTATACCGCTGCCCCTGGCACACCTGACAGGGTGAATACACGCTAGGAAGAAACAGCAACTCCACGGAGACAAAACCGACTCCTTCGCAATTTGAGCACCGGCCCTTTGCAACATTAAACGAAAAACGACCTACATCGTAACGCCGTGCCTTGGATTTACGCGTGGCAGCGAACAACTTACGCACGTAATCAAACAGGCCAGTGTATGTGGCTAGGTTTGATCGCGGGGTGCGACCGATCGGCTTCTGATCAACGGTCACCAGTCGTCGCACGTGCTCCATGCCATCAACAATCCTCCCGCCTGTTGACGTTTCAAGCTCCCGTTCCAGCAAATCGGCCTCACCATTGGGGGCCTCTTCGGCCTTATTCACACCCAGCGCCCCGTTAACGAGTTCGACAAGCGCTTGACTCACCAGACTCGACTTACCCGAACCCGATACTCCGGTAACGGTCGTCATCACGCCCAGTGGAAACTCAACATTGAGCCGTTGAAGATTATTTCGTTCAATTCCCGCCAGCTTAAGCCAGGCCGTCGCCTGCCTGGGCCTATGTTTCGCTGAATCATCGGTTGTAAAAAGGTATCGACGGGTATGCGACTTAGTGGCATCGCGCAAACCCTCTAATGGACCATTGTAGATCACTTCACCGCCATGTGTTCCTGCGTCTGGGCCAACGTCCACTACCCAGTCGGCATGTCGAATGACACTGACATCATGTTCAACAACAAATACCGAGTTGCCGGCTAGTATGAGTTCATCTAGCGCACCCAGTAATGCTTGCGTATCGGCCGGGTGCAGACCTGCCGAAGGCTCGTCTAAAACATAGACGACGCCGAACAGCTGCGAGCGGATCTGCGTTGCCAGTCGCAAACGTTGAAGTTCACCCGGAGACAAGGTTGGCGTGCTGCGTTCGAGCGACAGGTAACCTAAGCCAAGGGTAGTAAGGGCTTCGACACGGGCCAGAATGTCGCTGGCAATGCGCTGAGCGACAATTACTTTTTCTCTGTTCAGCACATTGCCGGCCGGGTTTGCATTGGCAGCATCGCGCAGCAATCGAGCGAGCTCTGTTAGCGTCAACTGCGACAACTCACCAATATCCAGCCCAGCAAATTTCACCGACAGCGATTCTCGTTTCAACTTTTTGCCATTGCACTCCGGGCACTGGGAAATCTGCATAAACTGAGAAACGCGTTTTTTGGTCCGGGCGCTTTGCGTCGTTGCAAAAGATTGCAAGATGTAGCGTTTAGCGCTCGCAAACGTGCCCATGTAACTTGGCTCTTCACCATTTTCAATTGCCTCGCGCGTTTGTGCAAGACTGTATTCTGGAAAGACAGGTACAACGGGTGTTTCTTCGGTAAACAGGATCCAGTCGCGCGTTTTTTTCGGTAACGTTTTCCACGGCTTGTCGATGTCGTGCCCGAGTGAAACCAGTATGCGGCTAAGATTTTGACCTTGCCACGCTGGTGGCCACGCCGCGATGGCCCGCTGTCGAATCGATTTTGTATCGTCGGGAACGAGCAACTTTTCAGTCACTTCAAACACTCGCCCAATGCCATGACATCTAGCACAAGCTCCTTGTGGTGTGTTTGGAGAAAACGCGTCTGCATACAGTATATTCTGACTGCGGGGATATTTCCCTGCTCGTGAATAGAGCATGCGCAGGGCATTGGAAATCGTTGTAACACTGCCCACGGATGATCGAACCGATGGCGTTCCCCGTTGTTGTTGAAGTGCGACAGCTGGCGGCAATCCGTTTATTGCATCTACATCAGGCTCGTCAACTTGGTCGATTAATCGACGCGCGTAGGGCGATACTGAATCGAGGTAGCGACGTTGTGATTCCGCAAACAATGTGCCAAAGGCCAGCGAAGACTTTCCTGACCCAGAGATGCCAGTGAAAACGACAAGTGCGTTGCGAGGTAAATCAACGTCGACATTCTTCAAGTTATGAACACGTGCCCCCCTTACCTGGATGCAGTGCTCAGGATCACAGAGAACATACTTAGCTTTGTCTCGAGCGATTACCTTTGAATCTGTTTTCTTAGTGACCATAAAACTGTTGCTCCGGGAGGATACGAATTTACCAACGCATCAAAAAAAGGGGGCGCAGTGAATTTCATTGCTATTCACTGCGCCCCCTTTTTCATATTCACTTATTTAGTAGTCGCCCTTATTTTACGAGCGTCATCAATGCCTCCCACATTCTGTACATTAATATAACCAGCATGTTTTAAAGAAGATAATGCTTTGCCTGCCCTCCCCCCACTAAGACAATACAAACGAATATCTGTGTTTTTATTAGGATAAATTCGGCTTACCTCTTCCACTATATCTGTGTGTGATATCCGGATATCACCTTCAATATTATCAATTTTATGTTCGAGTACACTGCGAACATCAATCCACACTGGGTCTGCAAAGGATATCGAGCTAAACAGTATTCCTATAGTTAATGTAACCGCACACATTATCGCCTGTATTTTCACACTTAATTCTCCTAAATAATAAATAATCATTTTATCCACCGTTGCCACCGCCCGCAATAGCGGGAAACGCGAACATTTTGGCGCAGCCAGTGGGCAATTTACCGATGACTTGGCTTGTTATAAGTCGCCACCACTGACTACCAACGTTCCAAACTATCGAACAACTACGGCCATAAGGGCCAATCTAATTTGACCTAACTAACGTTTGTTGAACTATTTATTCACTGCACCCCTTTTTCTAAATTATTGAAGACAGTAATTTATTCACCCCACTCTTTGGCGTTTTAGTCAGCTTTTGAATTAATGTAAAAGGCACGTCTTCGCGCGTAAGTTGGGAAATATCTTCTAACATGGCCATCCACAATTTCGCGGTCATTTCGGAGTCGAATAAGGCTCTGTGAAAGCCCCCCTGTGACGGAATGTTTTTATAGGCGATGAGCGAACCAAGCTTATGATTAGGGGCTTGTTGATATAAACGTCTCGCGACGAGTAAAGAACATGCAAAAATGCCATTATAAGGTCTAGAAATCCGGCGTAATTCCGCATCCAAAAAACGTTTATCAAAAGAGGCATTATGGGCAACAAGGTTACTGTTTCCCATAAAGTTAGCAAACTCATCCATGACTTCATCACAGGGAGCAGCTCGGCTTAACATACGGTTAGTGATACCGGTGTAATTCTCAATAAAACCACTGACACGTTTGCCAGGATTCATTAGTGCTTGAAAACGCTCAACCACCTCGCCCTTTTCAAGACGGACAGCCCCTATTTCGATTGCTCTATCGCCCATATCGGGTGAAAGCCCGGTGGTTTCAAAATCAAGTACGATAAGGGAGTCGGCGCCGTTTTGCGTCATCAAAATATTACCTGTGTGGTGTAAGGCGAGTATGGTAACAAATATTTATATGATAACCGAATGGGTATTTGGCAAGATAATTTTTGCTGTCGCCCGATGCCTATTTTTTTGATTAAGGCTAACTGACCATCAAGGTGCTCGGCAGCAACAACTTTAAAACGCAGTTTGAACAACCCAAAATGCAAAAATCGACCAAAAGAAACAGGGACGACCATCGAGCAACTAAGGATTAAGTGTTTATTCACTCCGACCCCTTTTTCGCTTTTTCGCCTTTTTCTTTTTCCGCCTATTTATAACATGCTAACAACTTGCCTTTAACAGAAAGAAAACAGTAAGCCCAGACTCGCTTACATCGCCCAATTCATTAAGCTTGCAGGTTGATTTTCTTTGGCTTTTCAACAGTTAAAAGATTAAAATATGAGCTGTCGATATTTGGGCAATTTTGAAAAATACTTTTACACCATTACAACAACCTACTGACAAACACCCATAAAATTTTGGTGCGATCCTAAGCAAGGATTGACGATTTAAAACTCCAACAATATTAAAATTTAGACGACATGTTGAAACGCATACTAGCTGCATATTTGGGTTTTGTTGATTAACCCATCTACCGTTATTTTTTGTTAGTTATACAAATTTGTATCACTGGGATCAGCAACAGTGAGTTGGAGTGATACGTTAATTGGACACATTAATGAATGCCATGGATTCGCTCAATTCCTTATTTTGGCTTAATCCTTGGGCCCAATGTTTTGGTCTTATTGCACTTTTTGTAGGAGCAAGTGCTTTTCGTCATAAAGAAGACCATAAACTCAGACGTAATCTCACTATATTTACGTTACTTATGAGTATTCAATTTTTAATGTTGGGCTTATGGTCCGCTGCATTTGCAGCCGGTTTAGGCAGTTTACGTACCTATATTTCAAGTCATACTCGCAATATGTGGGTCATGGTAGGTTTCGTTGTTACCCTATTGCTAGTGACGTTACCTAACGTCACTGAGCCTGTGCACGTGTTACCCATTTTAGGCTCCAGTGTAGGAACATGGGCGATGTTTCGTGAGAAGGGCCTCCGTATGCGTGTATTTATGCTAATAGGTAGCATGTGCTGGTTCAGCCACAACTACATAGTGGGTTCCATCGGTGGTGCCATTATTGAAAGCGTATTTTTAATCATTAATAGCCGCACTATGTTTAAGCTACTAATAGATAAACGCCAGCTAGCAGTAAATCCCTAATGATATTAGCCTGCATATTTCACGAAGGAGTTAAAACTTTATTAGGAAAAAAAATTCATTACGAAAAATCGAGAGTAAATCCCTGTAATGAATGCCTGGAATAAGGTAGGTATATTAAGCTAGGCTCCCTTGGCATTTAGCGCTGCTAAATCATGAGTTCATAGGCAAGTCGAAAAAGGGGGGTGAATTTTACCGATTCACTCCCCCCTTTTTCAATCAGTTGCTCGTTTTTCTAATTCCGGGTTTTGCGAGAATTTCCAAGTAAAATGACGCTAGTTCATTTTTCTCAGCTTCATCGATATGCTGGTTAATGGATCCAAGATGAATCACTTCTGCATTGTTTCTATCCGTGCCAAAACGGCAGTCAAAATCCCAAAAATCTGCCCCATCCGGAACTGACTTGTTTCTTTCACGCCTAAGATATTTTTTCACTTCAAATTTGATCGCCTCGATCAACCTCGGCAGTTTGATTTTAGGATGAGACAAAACGAATGTTTTTTTCATATTAATTACTCGTATTAGCCTATTTCACAAAAGGCATTTAGTAGAAATGATGTGTTATGCCGACTTAGCTGGAATAGGCGAGCTAGTCAGTTTCGACGAGCTAATGGGTTCAAGTGAGTTAATACTCTCAAGTGGCAGAACCAGCGTATGTTTAGACGGGTGATTATACAAGAACACGTAATTAATAGATGTACCTAATAACGAATAGTCATCACCGGTTCCAGAAGTTGGTTGGTACGGTGTTTTTCAAGAGTGGGGATTTCGCAGCTCAATACTCAGCTTATGGTTTCCCCTATCAACGCTTTACTCGACACCTTACAATGCAAAGCTCAAGACTCGGGGTCTTGCGGTGTATTTACCTTACCAAGTAGAGGACTTTCATCCGGGACGGCCTCCGCTGCGATCTTCTACGGACTAATCTCGGCGCACTAGGTGTCAATGTAATGCCGCTCTAAATGAGAGCGGCATTTGTTGGGGCTCAATCAGATTAAAAATCTACTGCCCAAACCCTCCATCACCTTTAATGCGTTTCATTTCTGTTGTTGTTGGTTTTTGTGAGGTTGCGGTTGGATCGTAAATTCAGCTCACATGATCGGTATGCGTCTGCTGCTGATAGGTCACACTACCACTAACAGAGATGGCGTTTGTGCCCTCCTGCAGTGTTACTTCCGGCCAAAGAGCAACTTTATAGTCATTGGGCATAACCCAACCGACCTCTTTACCATTTACTTTTAAGACAACTTGGGCAAGTTGATTGCTATAAACCGTCACCGCAGTGATGGCTTTGTGCCTAAGCTGATGACGCTTACTGGTTAAATGAATCTTTGGCTCAGGATTCCAGTTCGCTTTATAGAAGAAAAAGGCATCTTTTTTGGTTTTGTGATCAAAGGTGAGCAACCTTTTATCATTAATGCCTTGCTGCCCCGTTCACGGCGTTTGACTGCGCTAAAGTCAAACATATTCCAGACAAAAGGCCCCAAATGAATGGACGTTGACTGTAGGATTCCCACGCTGCTTCATGCACTTTGGCTTGCCACTCCTTCGCATGCCAGTCGCTTCTAGGGATGGGATGTTCCGGGTTTTGTTCGTAATGCTATATATTGGCTGCGGCACCATGCTCACTAAGGCAAAAGCCACCTTTTTGGCTAGTCGGGCGATATTTTTCCCAAAGAATTTCACTTTTATAATCCAGGGCATACCAGCCAGGGTAACGATTCCAGCACAATAGGTCCGGAACCTGGTTCATTTTCGGGCCCTGAGCACGGCTGGTGGCGGCAACAGTTGGGCGGTTTGCATTCGCTATCGGGCAGTAAAAAAGGTGTCATAAGGTATTTCCCAGCAAACAACCGCTCTGCCCCACACCTTCCAAACAAAACAATTAATGAGTTAAGACGGTTTTTACTTTACAATCCGGGGCTTTTTTGAAATGAACTGACGGTACAGATGGCAGCAATTGGTATAGATTACGGCACCTCAAATTCCGAGGTGATCTTTTTTGATGGGCAACAGCACCATTTTATAAAACTCGACCCCACGCAAGATGCGACAAATAAGATCCGTTCGTCAGTATTTATCTATTATGAGGGGGAGCTGCCTTTACCCCCAGATACCATTATTGAAGCCAAAGTCGCGCAAATAAAACGCGCCGTCGCTGCGCAGATTGATAAAGCCAAAGAGGGATATTACGAAGCTACCGATCCCAAAGAACAACGGCTGTATAGCGCCAGAATAGATGACTTACGGGCCGAGTTTCACAATCTTCCTGCTTTGCAACGCCGCGCCATTGAAATATTGTTAAACGACATGACTGTGCAAGATTTACCGTTGCATCAGTTGGTCGCAACAGGAAAATTTGCCTTTGGTGAAGAGGGCTTTAAGCGTTATCTAAAAACCCCCGATAAAGGCCGCCTAATCTATTCGCCGAAGAATTTTTTAGGGGCCAGTTTGATCGCCGGGCAGCAACAAGCTTTTGTGGGCATGATCGCCAAACAATTAGAGTTCTTTCGCTTAAGTGCAGAAAAACAACTCCAACAAGCTGTTGATACTGCCGTAATTGGTCGCCCGGTTAGATTTCATGGTTCCAGAGGAGAAGATGGCAATACCCAGGCCATTGAGATCATGACTCAAGCTGGCAAAATGGCCGGTTTTACCCATGTGGAATTTCTCGAAGAGCCCATAGCTGCGGCTTACAAAATTGAACGTACCCTGACTAAACACACTAATGTACTGGTGATCGATATTGGCGGCGGCACCACGGATATTTGCTGTATAACCTTGTCACCAGAAAAACTGGCCAACCTTGATCGTCAACAAGATGTGCTTTCTGTAACAGGTGCGCGTTTAGGCGGTATGGAATGTGATAAGAGTCTGATCGTTAAATCTATTGCCCCCACCATGGGCCAAGGTTTAACGATGTTTAACGGTTTGACTGTGCCCCCTACCTTCTTTACAGACATGTGTGCGGTAGATGATATCCCCAAACTAAATCATTTTTTCTCTGACGAATACCACCTGGAAATTGCCCAAACTAAGTCGCTGGTGAAAGAGCCTAAATTGTTAGAACGATTACTCATAGTGCAGGAAGAGAAACTGTCGGCCCGACTGGTCAATTCATCTCGCTTGGCAAAAGAATTGTTATCGTCAAAAAATGAAATCACCTTGCCACTACATTATATCGAGCCAGATTACGACGTTAACCTTACCCTTAAAGACCTGGATCGTTCCATGCAATCCTGGCTAGGCAAAGTGAAACGTTTGGTCAGTGAATGTCTGGAAAACAGCGACGAACCACCAGAAATGTTATTTATTACCGGCGGCATGAGTTTGTCACCCATAGTGAAAAAAGAACTGCAAGAGAACATGCTGCCTCACCTGCCAAACATAGAGGGCGATGCCTTTAATTCAGTGTGCGAAGGGTTAGCCATTCAGGCGGCTAAATTGGCTCAGGCTAAATAATTCGCAGATGCAGAAATACATAAAAGAATAAATATTTGAAACACACTCACTGAGAGCTAGAGATAGTCATAGATATCAATAATGACCGGATACCGACTAATGTCGGCGGTTGCTAAAATGAGATTTTGCCTATGTTGCTACGAAAGTCTAATAGTTATTTTAAGGAAACAAAATACAATTATAGGTTTGAAGGTAATCCCTTCTTAACATCAGGCGGGTAGATAATTGCTCAAAGAGGAAGTAAGTGTCTTCACTAATTTGGATTGCCAGAACAAAGTATTCTCAGCCAACAAGTAACCTCAACGATTTAAGGTATTTTCCTCAAATTCGGCAATAAAGGTATTAATAATGAATAACCAAGCCCAGTTAATCCCAATAAAATCTATTGATATTCCCTTGAACAACGAAAACTTCGTTAAATTGTTACTCAATCATTTATGCGGTTCATTGCAAGAAATTATAGGCATGGAAGAAGCTGAAGGTTTTATTTCGATGGTTGGTGGCAAAATGGGGGAGCACATAGATACTCAATATCGTAATGCTTTGAAAGTTAAAAAATTAACCAGAAATCAAGTGATTGAAATATTGGTTGATTTAAAGGCGAGAATTGGCGGCGACTTTTATGTAATTGAGGAGTCAATCGATAAAATTGTATTCGGGAACACGCATTGTCCCTTTGGCAAAGATGTGTTCGAACGACCTGCGTTGTGCATGATGACCTCTAACGTATTTGGTGTTATAGCCGCAGAAAATATCGGGTATGCAAAAGTTTCCATTGATGAATCGATTGCTATTAATCACGACCATTGTAAGGTCACTTTACATCTTAACCCTGATGATTCGGTGGTTGGACGTGAATATTATTCCAGTCAGTAATGTATGGTATTTCACTCAACTGAAATAACCGTTTTGCTCAATGCCTGTTCAATGCCGACTGCGATTTGCAACCGAAACGGTAAACTTTTGCAAAGCAGCAAAACGTTCGACAATCTATGGCCTCTTTACCACCAACGCAGCCTACAATTCATGTTTTTTGACCAAAGCCGCTGGCAGCACGACTTGCGTATGATGAGGCGAAATAAAACCATTGAACTGATTGAAACCCGCCTGTGTGATCCGCTTAGTCAATATATGTTAAGAACTTCTAGGTTAGAGCTGCGACAAACTGATGAACCATTATTTTTCATAGAGCTACATCCTCGCAAGGAATTTACCGGTGGTTTTTTAAAGTTAGCAAACCTCTACTCACAGATTCAGCGCCAATTACATCGATCTCATAGAATAAATTTACAAATGGAAAAAGCCGTAAAGGATTCAAACACAGATGCCCTAACAGGAATTGCTAATCGAAGAGCCTTTGATGAAAAATTAACGGAAATCTGGCAAAGCGCGGTCGAGGAACGTCATTCTATTGTGTTATTTAGCGCGGATATCGATCATTTCAAAATGATTAATGATCATTTGGGACATGGACGTGGAGATGAAATTTTAATAGAAATTGCCCAGAGGCTAAATAAATTTCTTTTACGTGATTCGGATATGGTCGCCAGGGTGGGTGGAGAAGAATTCGCAATGCTTTTACCTAAAACCCCCGTCATTGACGGGAAATTAATAGCTAGCTCTGTCGTTGCCTCAATATCTATGCTTAACATTCCTCATCCAGCGTCAGCGGATGACAAGGTAACGATTTCGCTGGGCTGCACATCAATTGCCCCTGGCCCCAAAAATAATATTGATGAACTCATCAAAGGGGCGGACCAAGCGTTGTATTACGCGAAACGATCTGGTCGCAATTGTGCCACTTATATGGATTTGAAAAACCATCATATTGAGCTTATCTCCGCCTAAGCGAGTATCACTTTTTTATACTGCGCCCCCGGTAAATCAGGAACTTTTGTTTACAGAATCTGTTAATGGGAGTGCTTTGCATTAAATTTTATTGGAGCTGGATGGGGGAACTAGCCGCTGTTTTTTATTGATTTATAATGTTGTTAGAAGTGCTGCAGCATTAAATCGAACAAAAAATGCAAAAAATAAATGCTCAAACTTTTACGCCTTCGGACTGACTCGGCCATTCGGTAGTTTCATACAGGCTAATATCCGCAAGATTTAACGCCTCGCACCCTAGCGGGTATTTGGTATCTGGTGCGGACCTTAGGGCATACGTGAGTCAATCAAGCACGAGAATTTTGAGTCGTAACTAATAGGTCATAGCATTTGAAAGGTACAAAAATGAATTTGGTGGAGATAAAAATAAAACGTCTTGAAAGACACAAGAATTAATTGGTCGGTGTGATAGGATTCGAACCTACGACCCCTTCACCCCCAGCGAAGTGCGCTACCAAGCTGCGCTACACACCGACCGAAGAGGCGCAGTTTACGGAATTTCTCCCGCTTTGCAACGTAAAATATGCCTGTTAAGTGCGTTTGCCTATTTGTTAAACAAATTCAGGCCCATCCGCTGCAGTGTTATTACTGCCAACCGGCCTTTTGCTGTACTGCAGCGAAAAGATCAGAGCCCGCTTACTCAACCGAGCAATCCTGGTTTTCTATTTAGCGATGGTTTTATCGTCACCACTGATACGGCTGGCGGTGGCGCCTTGCTGATTTTGGTACTTGGCATCGATGCGGGCATTATAGGGTTTCTCGGCAAAATCGGATAATACCTCAAAACTCAAGGCACCGATTTTCATTCCGGGTTTGAGGGCCAAGGGCAATTTACCACTGTTGAAAAATTCCAGCACGATATTGCCTGACCAGCCAGGGTCGATACGATGGGCGGTCACGTGCACCATCAATCCCAGACGCGCCAATGATGAACGCCCATCCAGCCAGCCGACTATGTTGGCGGGCAAGGTAACCGACTCCAGTGTCACAGCCAGGGCAAGTTCTCCTGGGTGCAAAAAAAACGATTTATCTGGGGCAATGACAATCTCGTCGCTCATCACCGAATTCAGTGCTTCTTGAACCTGAGCCTTGGGGCCACTTAAATCTATGTATGGTGCCTGATGATCTACAAACACCCGGAATTTATTTCCCAGCCGGATATCCACGGTAACACCGCTTATCTCTGAATAATCAGGCTCGGGGCTTATTTTAATTTTACCTTCCTGAATATGGGTAAAGATATCTCTGTCGCACAAGCGCATATTTTGACTCAATTTTTCTATTAGTGATTAACCGCCGGCCAATTATGCTGAGGCAAAGGTGGATGTACAATGTATTTATGCCAATTGGTATTACACATTTAACACCCGCAAGTCATCCTGCGAGTTGAGATATAGCTGTTTGCTTACCGCTATGGCCAATTGTTTGTAGGCCACACTCAAAGGATCGTCCGGCAGTTCAAGCAACAAGGGTTTACCCTCATCGGCGTATTGACGAATTTTAGCAGTAAGTGGCAGTTGCCCCAGTAAGGGTAATTTGTACTCTGTGGCCAGCCTGTCACCGCCCCCCTGGGCAAAAATATGATCCTCATGCCCACAATTGGGGCACAGGTAATAACTCATATTTTCAATTAACCCCAGTACGGGCACAGCAACTTTATCAAACATGGCGATCCCTTTGCGGGCATCCGCGAGGGCTAAATCTTGGGGGGTAGTGATGATTACCGCCGCACTTACGGGCATTTGCTGGGCTAACGTCAGCTGAATGTCTCCCGTGCCCGGTGGCATGTCCACAATCAGGTAATCCAGCTCGGGCCAATCGGTCTCATTTAGCAATTGTTGCAAGGCTTTACTGGCCATGGGCCCGCGCCACACTGTGGCATTTTCTGCAGGTACAAAATAACCGATGGAGCTAGCAACCAGACCATGAGCTTTCAGTGGCTGAATGGTTTTATCGTCACGGGAGGCCGGTTTGGCCTGAGTATTACCCAGCATAATGGGCACAGACGGGCCATAGATATCCGCATCCAGCAGCCCTACCTTCGCCCCTTCAGCTATTAAGGCAAACGCCAGATTAATACTGGTGGTAGATTTGCCAACGCCCCCTTTACCTGATGCCACGGCAATAATATTTTTGATCTTGTTTATTTTCGGTAAACGGGTCGGCGAGGCTGTCACTGCGGTTTCGATCAGCAGCTCATCACATTTGAGCTTTAACTCACCCAGCGCTGTCTTTATAACAGCGAGTAGGTCAGCATGATAGCTTTGGGCGGCAAAAGGCAAGGTAATTAACACCTTCGCATCTGCTATCGTTATCCAGGACTGGACTTGTTTGGCATTAAGGTCAAAGGCCGCTGCCAGGCGCTGTGCAACACAGTTTTGAATATTCTGTTCGAGGGAAGGTCGACTAAAAAACATAACTCTTCTGATCCTGTTGGCTTAAAATACAGCTTGTGGTGGATTTACGTAATGCAATGATGACGTATTTTCGATACCATTTGCGACCTTTTTAATTAAACGATAAAACATATATCAACATGCCCTCACAACCACGTAGAATTCTTGTTACCAGTGCCCTTCCCTATGCCAATGGCTCTATCCATTTAGGCCATCTTCTCGAGCATATCCAAACGGATATTTGGACACGATACCAACGAATGTGCGGTCATGAATGTTATAGCGTATGTGCCGATGACGCCCATGGCACCCCTGTGATGTTAAAAGCTCAGGAACTGGGGATCACCCCGGAAGAAATGGTTGCCCGTACTCAAGCCGAGCATCATCAGGATTTGCTTGATTTCCACGTGGTGTATGACAACTACCATGTCACCCACAGCGACGAAAACAAAGAGCTGTGTGAGCTGGTCTATAATCGCCTAGATGCAGCCGGGCATATTTCCAAACGCACCATTAGCCAATTGTTCGATCCTGAAAAACAGATGTTTTTGCCGGACCGATTTGTCCAGGGCACCTGCCCAAGCTGTGGCGCTGAGGACCAAAATGGTGATAGCTGCGATGTATGTGGCGCCACTTACGACCCCACAGAAATGAAAAATCCCCGCTCGGTAGTATCAGGTGCCACGCCTATCCTCAAGGATTCGGAACATTACTTTTTTGACTTGCCGCAGTTTTCTGACATGCTGCAACAGTGGTTGCAAAGCGATGCCATGCAAGGGGAAATCGCCAACAAATTACAAGAATGGTTCGAAAAAGGTTTACAGCAGTGGGACATCAGCCGCGACGCACCTTATTTCGGCTTTGAAATTCCCGGCGCCCCGGGTAAGTTTTTCTATGTGTGGGTAGATGCCCCGGTTGGCTATATGGCCAGTTTTAAAAACTTCTGTGATAAAAATTCCGTCAACTTTGATGACTTCTGGGCGGCAGATTCCACTGCCGAGCTGTATCATTTTATCGGTAAAGACATCACCTACTTCCACTGTTTATTCTGGCCGGCTATGCTCGAAGGCGCAGGTTTTAGAAAACCCACAGGCGTCAATGTGCATGGTTTTGTTACCGTTAATGGTGCCAAAATGTCTAAATCCAAAGGTACCTTTATTAAAGGTCGTACTTATTTGGAGCATTTAAACCCGGAATACCTGCGTTATTATTTCGCCTCCAAGCTCAGTGCCAACGTGAGCGACATCGATCTTAACTTCGAAGATTTTGCCTTAAAGGTTAACTCTGATCTGGTCGGCAAAGTAGTGAATATCGCCAGTCGTTGTGCCAGTTTTATTACCAAACGCTTCGATGGCAAGTTATCTGATAACGTACTTGAGCCTGAACTGGTAGCCGAATTCCAGCAGGCCCAAGGCAGTATTGCCCAGGCGTACGAACAACGTCAGTATCATAAGGCTATTCGTGAAATTATGGCCCTGGCAGATAAAGCCAACCAGTTTATTGATAGCAATGCTCCTTGGGTCACCATTAAAGATGACAGCCAACAGGCCTTCACCCATGACGTATGTTCATTGGGCATCAACCTGTTTCGCTTGTTAATAGTGTATTTAAAACCTGTGATACCTATGCTGGCCAAAGAAGCCGAGGTGTTTCTCAATGATGAACTAAGCTGGGACAGCTCGCAGCACGTGCTCAAAAACCACCCCATCAACAAATTTAAAGCCCTGATGCAACGGGTAGATATGGATAAGGTAAACGCCATGATCGACGACTCTAAAGAAAACCTGGCGCCCACTGTGACCCTGGATCCCAACAGCCCATTGGCCAAAGATCCCATAGCTGAAACCATAACATTTGAAGATTTCGCTAAAATTGATTTGCGTATCGCCAAAATTGTCAAAGCCGAACATGTTGAAAAAGCCGACAAGTTATTGCGCCTGGAGCTCGATTTAGGCGGTGACATTCGCCAGGTATTGGCTGGTATTAAATCCGCTTATCAGCCAGAAGACTTAGAAGGTAAATTGACGGTAATGGTGGCCAACCTGGCGCCGCGCAAGATGCGTTTTGGCTTGTCTGAAGGTATGGTATTAGCTGCTGGCCCTGGCGGCGATGAGTTATGGATCCTCGAACCTCACGCCGGTGCTCAGCCAGGCATGAAAGTCAAATAACACTAAAAATTAGTCGTTAAGTTAATAACCTAAAAAACCTGCTTTAAAACAGGTTTTTTTAGCTTTGTTGTTTTTGCCGGGCGTTGTGATCAAAGCCGCCCGTTCGCATACTCGCCCCCACCGCAGCAAATTTGGGTTTAGGTTGCCATTTAGGTTTTATCAGTGACATGGGCACGGTACGTTTTTTTGCCACAATAATGTAAACACTGGCTAGTTTCGGCAAAAACCTTTCGCACCAGCGACTCCAGACATTATTTTTTTGCGTTAACATAAACTTCGAAAACGGCTGATATTTCACATCCATCACTTCAAAGCCGAGCAAATGCAACCAGTCTTTTAATCTGGGCACACTAAAAAAGCGGGCTTCGTGCAACAAGCTTTGCCGATTAAAAGATAATAACTTGGCTAAGCCCGTAATGCTCAAGGGATTAAAGCCTACGATAACCAGATCACCATCGGGCATAATAGCCCGGTCCACTTCGCGCAAAATTTGGTGGGGATCCTGGGCAAAATCCAGCTCATGGGCCAGTACAAAGGCATCTACACTATTTTTCAGTAGCGCCATTTCCCGGGATAACGATAACATAGACGAGTGTTCACTGGTTTTTGACATCATATTCACACAGTGTTTAATTGAGCACTGTGTCAGCTTAAGTTCGCAACTTAAATTGCCGACCTTAACCATATGATAACCAAAAAAATGCTGGGTAATAACTTCCAGTTGGGCTTCGACCACCGCCTTAAGCTCCGCGCCTAGGGGCAGGGCTTGCCACGATCTGGGATAACGGGGTTTGGTATCGAGTAACGCCGGTTTCATTTAATTCGCTGTTGTTTACATTTGAGGCTAAACATATACACATACTACACCAATCATACTTAACTAGTAGTCTGTCACACATGCACCTTGTACCAGGATCTGTATAATGCTTGAATATTTACAGATTATCGAGCCTGTTAGCAGCATGAGCAATTAACTGCCAAACGTGCTACTAATATTAGCATGAGTAATGTGTATGCAATGTAATAAATATGTAACCTGGAGGTCATTATGTCACTGGTAACAGTCGTTCCTGTTAAAGCCTTCGAGGACAATTATATTTGGTGTCTGGTGCAGGGTGAAAATTGTGTGGTAGTTGACCCGGGCGATGCCCAACCTGTGCTCAAGTATTGCGCCACACGCAACTTGACGGTCACAGATATCCTGGTCACTCACCATCACTGGGATCACACCAATGGCCTTGACGGTCTGTTAGTCGCATTTCCCGAGGCTAAGGTTTTCGGGCCGCCCAATCCTAAGATCACCCAAATTACCCAGTCGGTAGAAGAAGGGGAAACGATCGCCCTGCCCTCGATTACTACCAGCTTCAGAGTCATAGCCATACCAGGCCATACCTTGGATCACATAGCCTACTATGGCGATACTGGTTTGTTTTGTGGCGACACCCTATTTTCAGTAGGCTGTGGGCGTTTATTTGAAGGCACAGCTAACCAGATGCATTCTTCATTACAGAAACTACAAAAGCTGCCAGATGAGACTCCGGTGTATTGTGGCCACGAATATACCTTGGCTAACATCAAATTTGCCGAGCAGGTTGAACCCGATAATCAAGATTTATTGAACTATAAAGATTGGGCAGAATCTCAGAGAGTCGACTTAAAACCTACTTTACCGTCCAGCATTGGCCAGCAAAAAGCCGTTAATCCATTTTTGCGGGCTGACAGCAATCAGGCCAAACACAGTGTCCAGCAGCATTCAGGTAATAAATTGACGTCCCCGGAACAGGTTTTCGCCGCGTTACGAGACTGGAAAGACCATTTTTAATAGCAAAAGAATAACTATAAGGAACACCACGTGCGCTTGAATTATTTATTATGCGTGTCAGTAACCTGTCTGTTAACTGCCTGTCAGACCATAGAGCCCCATCCAGAGATGGCGCAGCAGTTAGAAGAAGAACGGGAAATAGCAGAACAAATTGTCTCCACCTGTGAACAATCTGCCCAAGATGTGGAACACCTGTACGATTGTGATTCTGCCAAAGAAGGTACGATCCCTATTACGCATCCCCAGGAAGAAGTCGAGGTTCCCATCGAGCCTGAGGTGATCCCTGCGGAAGTGGCAACGGCAGACGTCTGGCAGCGAGTGCGTCAGCAATTGAGTTTCGAGATCACCAACGATAAACGCGTTGAACGTCAGCGTGAATGGTATTTACGACACCCTTCTTACATGCAACGTGTGGCGAAACGCGCCAAACCCTTTTTGTACCTGATAGTTGAAGAGCTTGAGCAACAAGGCATGCCCCTGGAACTGGCACTGCTGCCTATAGTCGAAAGTGCATTCGACCCCTTCGCATACTCCCATGGGCGCGCCGCTGGCATGTGGCAGTTTATTCCAGCCACCGGCAAGCGTTTTGGGATGAAACAAACCTGGTGGTATGACGGCCGCCGGGATGTATTGGCGTCGACCAAAGGTGCCATACAATACCTTACCTACTTACACGATATGTTCGACGGTGACTGGTTGCATGCCCTGGCGGCGTATAACAGTGGCGAAGGCCGGGTACGCCGCGCAATTAAGAAAAACAAAAAAGCCGGTAAAAGTACCGAATTTTGGGATCTGGATTTACCTCGGGAAACACGCGCCTACGTACCTAAGTTATTGGCCCTGGCGGATATTCTGCAAAACTCAGAACAATACAGTTTTAGCTGGCCGATTATTAATAATTTAAAGGTGACCGATTCGGTCGACGTGGGCTCGCAAATTGATTTAGCCCTGGCCGCGGACATGGCCGGATTAACCGTGCAGGAATTGCATGCCCTTAATCCAGGTTATAATCGCTGGGCGACGGATCCAGACGGTCCTTTTGAAATACTATTGCCGGTAGATAAAATTGCGGCCTTTAGTGATGCTATTGCCAAAACCCAAAGTGAAGAGCGCCTTAACTGGGTGCGACACAAGGTCAAAGGTGGCGATAGTTTGTTAAAGCTGGCCCACAAATATCACACCACCACAGACATCATCACCCAGGTCAACGAACTCAAAAGCAACATGATCCGTGTGGGTGAACATTTAGTGATCCCCGTTGCTCTTAAGTCACTGGATTATTATTCACTATCCCAGGAGCAACGTTTAGTCAGCACTCAATCCCACAAAAATGGCGCGTATCAGCTCAAACATACGGTCAAAAGTGGTGATACATTTTGGGATCTCGGTCGCAAATATAAAGTCAATTTGCGCAGCCTGGCCAAATGGAATGGCATGGCCCCCTCGGACACCTTGAGGCCCGGCAAAGAGTTGGTCATTTGGGTGAATAAAACCAGTAGTGGACAGCGTAAAGACGCAGTAATGCGCACCCTGACCTACACAGTACGCAATGGCGACTCATTGGCTCGTATAGCCAGCAAATTTAAAGTCGAAATAGCCGACTTACAACGCTGGAACGAGATCAACCCAGAAAAATATTTGCAGCCCGGGCAAAAACTGAAAATTTTTGTGGATGTAACCCGCACGTAAAGGCCCCCTTACTGTCTCGATCAACGACCCAATAAAACCTGCCGGTTTTATTGGGTCAATTAGCGATCGAATAAATTCTATCTTGCCAACCTGGCAAAATAACCACACAGCACAGTGCCTGGAGACGTGGGAACGGACACGGCCCACTTCAGTCTCAACAAGTTAAATGACTAACAATGTGCTCAATTTGCACAATGTTGCAGTTAACACGAAAACAATAAAACAGAAGGTTTGGGGATAAGTGACACAGACGGTGATCCGTCTGTGTCAATTTTGACTTTTAGATTAACTTGCGAGTAACGCTGAGACGGCTTTATAGCCCTGTTGGATGGTTTTTAGTTTATCGTCGGTTTTATCACGTTCAACAAATCGGTGTTCTACTCCAGATAATTCAGATTGAGCAAAAATCGGCTTAAAATCAATGATCCCTGTACCTACATCGGCAAAGTTACCTGCTTCGTCCATATCTTTAACATGCCACAGTTTAAAACGTCCTGGGTGTTGCTTAAAATAGGCAAGAGGATCTTGTTTGGCTTTAACCATCCAATACAAATCCATTTCCATGGCCATCAACTTTTTATCCACGTCATTGAGCAAAACGTCATAAGGCAATTGCCCGTCACGCATTTCAAATTCAAAATCATGGTTATGATAAGCCAATGTCAGGCCGGCGCCGTTGCAGGCCTCACCAATTTTATTACATCTTAGTGCTAATTTTTTATAGGTATCAATACCAGTACCGCGCTGCTCTTCGGTCAAATAAGGGATCACTATATATTTATGCCCTACTTCCAAAGCATGGTCGATAACCTTGTTCACACCCTTATCAAATTCAGTTAGCATGATATGGGCCGAGGGCGCACTTAACCCTTCACCATTGAGTAAAGCCTTAATTTCACTGGGTTTATGATCATAATAACCGGCAAATTCAAGCTCTTTATAACCGACCGCCGCAACCAGTTTGAGTGTGGCAGGCACACTTACCGCCATCATGTCCCGAAGTGTATAAAGTTGCAGGCCAACACTGGCTGGGGCGCCGGCGGCAAAGGCTAGAGAACCGGGCAGCGCTGCCATGCCCATAGTCGCTGCGCTTAATTTTACAAAGCGTCTGCGGCTTGCGTCATGCAGAGCTTCGCTATGCTGGCCATTACTATGGTCTGCTATCGAGTTGGACAAGGGATGGTTAATCAGGGTGCTACCTTTCATAAAGTTTCTCCATTGGGGTTTTCGGTATGTGCACTAGCAAGTTGCAAGTTGGTTGGTGACAATAATGAAGGTGCCGGGCCAGTACTGGCCCGAACAATAAGTTCAAAAGGCATAATCACTTTTGACGCTTTACTAATTTTTCCTTCGAGCAGATCAATCAGCAGTGAAACGGCTGTCTGGCCAAACTCTTCAGCTGGTTGGGCAATGGTGGTAAGCGGCGGATCGCTAAATGCGGAAAAGGCAATATCGTCAAATCCCGCTAACGATATATCCTGGGGAATGTGTAAACCGGCTTGTTTGAAAGCTTGCATAGCGCCTATGGCCGTTTCATCGTTCTCACAAAACACCGCAGTTGGGCGGTTGGGATTAGCCAATATTTTTTGGGCGGCGTTATAACCCGATTGTAAGGTGAAATCCCCGGGGTACAGCAACTGGTCATCAAACGTCAGTCCTGCTTCTGTCAGTGCATCCCGGTATCCAACCAGCCGCTGGGAGGTTAACGGACTGGATTGAGGGCCTTTGATCAAAGCAATGCGTTTGTGTCCCTGCTCGATCAGATACGTTGTCATTACTTTGGCTGCGGCGCGGTTATCTAAAGTCACCACAGGGCAGTTTATGTTACCCATCACTTCACACACATTAACCATAGGCAGCAGTTTGCCATCTTTGTGCATGGAATCATCAAAAGGGTTGAAGGCTCTGAGTTGGATTAGGCCGTCAGCCTGCGACGTCTGCACCATTTTTGCGTAATTCGTTTCACTGGCCGGATCCCCCATAGTATTTGCCAGCAAGATCGCATAACCACGTTGGTCGGCGGCCTGTTGCATGCCGGTGATCACCCGAGCAAAAAACACATTGGCCACAGTAGGCACCAGCACAACTATATTGAAGGTTTTTCCGGACCGAAAATTTACCGCCATTTGGTTAGGTTGATAACCTATCGCATTGACCGCCTCCATTACCTTGTCTCGGGTCTTTGGCGACACCCGTTCAGGTTGTTGCAGCGTTCTGGAAACTGTGGCGACAGAGACCCCAGCCATATCGGCGACCTTACGAATATTAGTCATGGCGTCCTTGTAATACTTGCAATACTTGTTTCAAAGATTCACCCTCAAATGTAACCGTTAACATTAAACTTCAAAAGAATACCTCACCTAGGGTAAAAATCCACAAAAAACGCTGATTAATGGCACAATAATAAACCTAATTGAAACCACTCATTAACAAACTACCCTTATGAGACGTTTTTTTGGACAAAATACATTGACAGTGACAAATGTAATCCGTTACATTTTAAGTCGAGTTACAAACACGTAACAATTCGCTATGGTTCAGATCGCGGGATAAGTGAAAAAATGGCAAAGATGCACAAAGTACGAGTCGGTATGGTAGGCGGCGGCGAAGGCGCTTTTATTGGTGCCGTGCACCGGCATGCTTTTGGTCTGGATGGCCAGATAGAATTGGTATGTGGTGCGTTTTCTCGTGATACACAAAATAATCACAACACCGGGGAAATCCTGGGATTAGATGAACAACGTATTTACCCCTCCTGGGAGACACTGCTGGCCGGTGAAGCGGCGCTAGCAGAAAATGAGCGCATGGAAGTACTGATTATTGTTACCCCCAATCATCTGCATGTGCCCATCTCAATGGCCGCTATTGATGCCGGTTTCCACGTTTTTTGTGAGAAACCCGCAGCCATGTCCCTTGAACAAGCAACAGAATTAAAATCAAAGCTAGCAAAGAGTCAGCAGTTATATGGTCTCGCCCACACTTATCTGGGTTACCCCATGGTCTGGCAAGCACGCCATATGGTGAAGGAAAAACTAGGCAATATCCGTAAAGTGTATGTTGAGTACCCACAAGGATGGCTGTCCGCTAATGAAGAAAATCACAATAAACAGGCCTCCTGGCGCACTGATCCGGCGCAATCCGGCGGCAGTGGTTGTATGGGAGACATTGGTACTCATGCCTTTGGACTGGTGGAGTTTGTATTACAGCAAAATGTGACCTCGTTGTGTGCTGATATGCACACCCATGTCGACGGCCGTCGCCTGGATGACGACGGTGCCGCCTTAATTCGCACTGAGCAAGGTGCCAGCGGTGTGCTCATCGCCAGTCAGGTTTGTGCCGGGGAAGAAAATGCCTTAAAGATCCGGGTATACGGAGACAAAGGTGGAATTGAATGGGCACAAATGTCGCCCAATTCTCTGGTGTATCGGCCGTTAGGTGAACCATACTGTGTCTTGCGAGCGGGCATGGGCCAGCCTGGTTTAAGTGACGAGGCTCTGGCCCGCTGCCGGATCCCTGGCGGGCACCCGGAAGGCTATTTAGAAGCCATGGCCAATCTATACCGGGATTTTGCTGCAGCAGTCAGGCAAGGCTTATCAGGCACAGCGCCTGGTGTACCCGGGATCGATTCGGGCCTGCGCGGCATGGCATTTATCGAAACTATGTTGGCCAGCAGTAACAGTGACGTTAAATGGCACGCCGTGCCATCAACAGACTGACTTCATGCTCACCAGCAAGATTATCGACTTAAACAGGATATACTCAATGAAAAAAATTAAAGGCCCCGCGATATTTTTAGCCCAGTTTATCAGCGACGAGGCACCCTTTAACAGCTTGCAAAGCATTGCCCATTGGGCAGCTTCTCTTGGTTATAAAGGCATACAAGTCCCTACCAGTGATAAACGCATCTTCGATTTAGAACGGGCGGCACACAGCCAAGAA
Source organism: Paraglaciecola sp. IT1134 (assembly GCF_058068185.1). Classification (NCBI taxonomy): domain Bacteria; kingdom Pseudomonadati; phylum Pseudomonadota; class Gammaproteobacteria; order Alteromonadales; family Alteromonadaceae; genus Paraglaciecola; species Paraglaciecola sp. IT1134. The sequence continues at coordinate 3,259,878 of NZ_CM176486.1, forward strand.
TATTGTGATGAAGTGATGTCAGTATGTCAAAAGGCCGGTGTGCAAATCACCGAACTTTCTACCCATTTACAGGGCCAATTGGTGGCGGTGCATCCGGCTTACGATGAACTGTTTGATAATTTTGCCCCCCAAGCCTTGCACGGTAAACCCCAAGAGCGTACCCAGTGGGCCATCGAACAAATGATGTTCGCAGCCCAGGCTAGTCAGCGATTGGGGTTGACTGCACATGCCACCTTCTCCGGTGCTTTTTTATGGCACTTGGCGTATCCCTGGCCACAACGTCCTGCGGGACTGGTAGAACAAGGCTTTGCCGAACTGGCGCGTCGTTGGCTGCCCATATTAAATGCCTTTGATAAGGCCGGTGTAGATGTATGTTATGAAATTCACCCAGGTGAAGACTTACACGATGGCGCCACATTTGAACGATTTTTAGCCGCCGTGGACAACCATCCCAGAGCCAATATTTTATTTGACCCCAGCCACTTCGTTTTGCAACAACTTGATTATCTTGAATTTATTGATCTGTATCATGAGCGTATCAAAATGTTCCATGTTAAAGATGCCGAATTTCATGCCAATGGTCGCTCTGGGGTTTATGGCGGTTACCAAGACTGGCAGGACCGCCCAGGGCGTTTTCGCTCCCTGGGTGACGGACAAGTGGATTTCAAAGGTATTTTCAGCAAATTAACGCAATATGGATTTGATGGCTGGGCGGTGCTTGAGTGGGAATGCTGCTTGAAAGATTCCGCCGAAGGTGCAGCCGAAGGTGCCCCCTTTATCGCCCAACATATTATTACACCCGCGGCGCATGCATTTGATGACTTTGCCGGAGCAAATAGCAGTGAAACCCGTAACCGCCTAATCCTTGGATTACACGATTAAAGATGTGTCAAGGCAGCGCCCCGGGGGCGTGTTAGCCTAAAAAAGAGTAACAAAAAAAATGAATAATATAACGCTGCGCCTTAGTGCCATGATGTTTCTTCAGTTTTTCATCTGGGGAGGATGGTTTGTCACGCTCGGTACCTTTTTGGCAAATAACCTGTCGGCTTCTGGTGGCCAGATTGGCATGGCATTTTCGACCCAATCTTGGGGCGCGATAATTGCGCCTTTTATTATCGGTTTAATTGCCGATCGGTATTTCAACGCCGAGCGGATTTTAGGAGTATTACACTTAATCGGTGCCGGGCTGCTGTATTGCCTGTATCAGGCAGCTGATTTTGATGCGTTTTATCCTTATGTACTGGCATACATGATCGCCTATATGCCAACCCTGGCATTAGTCAATTCGGTATCTTTCGCCCAGATGCAGGACCCGTCAAAACAGTTTGGTAAAATTAGAGTGTGGGGCACGATTGGTTGGATCGTCGCCGGGTTAGCGATCAGTTATGTCTTTGCCTGGGATGCCAAACAAGCCATTGCTGATGGCATGTTACGCAATACCTTTTTGTTATGTGCCCTCGCCTCCCTGTTGTTAGGCCTGTTCAGTTTCACCTTGCCTAAAACGCCTCCTAAAAGTAAGGGGGAGCGAATGGGGTTAAGAGAAGTGTTGGGGTTAGATGCCTTAGCCTTGCTGAAAGACAGAAACTTTTTGGTGTTTTTCTTATCTTCCGTATTGATTTGTATTCCCCTGGCTTTTTATTATCAAAATGCCAACCCATTTTTAACCGAATTAGGCGTGGCTAACGCCACTGGAAAAATGACCCTGGGACAGGTATCAGAAGTGTTGTTTATGTTGGCGCTGCCAGTGTTTTTAAACCGTTTTGGCATCAAGATAACCTTATTAATCGGCATGCTCGCTTGGGTCATACGTTATGTATTGTTTGCCTATGGCAACGCTGAGGACGGCATTGCGCTGTTACTTGTCGGTATCGCCTTGCATGGCATTTGTTATGATTTTTTCTTCGTCTCTGGGCAAATCTATACTAACTCAAAAGCCGGCGAAAAAGTAAAAAGTGCCGCTCAGGGTCTTATCACCCTGGCGACTTACGGTATAGGCATGTTAGTCGGGTTTTGGGTGGCCGGTAAGATCACCGACTCCTACACGACTGATGTTGGCCATTCCTGGTTTGACATTTGGTTATTCCCAGCCGGGTTTGCCCTGGTTGTATTTGTCATATTCATGCTGACATTTAAAGATGAGAAGGTAACTGTCAATGAGTAATCCCCGTCGTAATTTGTTAAAGGGTTTAGCACTCACCGGTGTGGCCCTGGCCACTCATGTCACTGTTAGCGGAGCTGCAAACGCGGCCCAAGGCAAGTCGCAGAAATTAAAAGGCCATATCAATCATTCGGTGGCACGCTGGACTTACGGTGATTTGTCTATTGAAGAATTATGCCAGGCGGTAACTGCAATAGGTTTTTCAGCCATCGATTTAGTTGGGCCGCCAGACTGGCCTGTGCTGAAGCGTCACGGCATTGAATCATCTATGTGTAACGGTGCCGAACTGAATCTGGTTGATGGCTGGATCCACCCGCAATTTCACGATGAGTTAACCAAACGTTATCTGCAGCATATCGATCTGGTTGCCGAGGCTGGCTACACCAACCTGATTTGTTTTAGCGGCAATGCCCGAGGCATGACCAAAGAAACGGGTCTCAAAAATGCGGTTAAGGGTCTGCAGCGTATCTTGCCTTATGCCGTGAAAAAAGGCGTGGTGATCCACATGGAGTTATTTAATAGCAAAATTGATCATCCTGATTGCATGGCTGACAGCTCGGCGTGGGGAGTTGCATTGTGCCAACAATTAGGTTCACCTAACTTTAAGCTGCTTTACGATATCTATCATATGCAGGTTAACGAAGGCGATATTATTCGCACCATTAAGGACCATCATCAATATTTTGGCCACTACCACACGGCGGGGGTTCCCGGGCGCCATGAAATAGATGAGAGTCAAGAATTGTATTACCCCGCCATTGCCCGAGCAATACGCGAGACCGGATTTACGGGCTTTTTGGCTCAGGAATTTATTCCGACACCAGACAATCGAACAGACAAAATTGAATCGTTACGTAACGCAATTCAAATTTGTGATGTTTAAATATGAAATGTAGATACAAAGCAAAAAGTGTTGAGGTATACAAATATGACAAATAATTATTATGACGCCATTGTCGTTGGTTCTGGCATAAGCGGCGGTTGGGCAGCTAAAGAGCTGACCGAAAAAGGCTTAAAAGTACTCATGCTTGAACGTGGTAAAAACATAGAGCACGTCAAAGATTATGAAAACATGCACAAGGAAGCCTGGAATTATCCACATCGTGGCCAGCCCACCCAGGAAATGAAAAACGACTACCCTGTGCTTGGCCGGGACTATCCGTTGAATGAACCGACTTTTGGCATGTGGGCCAATGAAAAAGAGAACCCATACGTTGAAGAAAAACGTTTTGACTGGTATCGCGGTTATCACGTGGGAGGCCGATCATTATTGTGGGGCCGTCAGTCCTATCGCTTAAATACGGAAGATTTCATGGCCAATGCCAAAGAAGGCATAGCCGTGGACTGGCCGATCCGTTACGAGGACGTTGCCCCCTGGTACGACTATGTTGAACGTTTCGCGGGGATCAGTGGCAACCGAGATGGCCTGGACGTATTGCCCGACGGTCAGTTTCAACCGGCCATGTTACTCAACTGTGTTGAAAAAGACGTATCGGCACGGATCAAAAAAGCCTTTAAAGGCTCTCGCCATCTAATTTCCGGGCGCACCGCCAATATGACCGAGCCTAAACCGGAGCAAGGCCGAACAAGTTGTCAGTACCGTAATAAGTGTTGGTTAGGCTGCCCCTTCGGCGGGTATTTCAGCACCCAGTCTTCGACTTTGCCCGCCGCAGTGAAAACTGGCAATCTGACAGTACGACCTTTTTCCATAGTGACAGAAATTCTGTATGACAAAGATAAAAAACGCGCGACAGGCGTGGCAATCATTGATGCACAAACCAACGAAACCTACGAATTCACCAGCAAAATTATTTTTGTAAACGCCTCTACCCTCAATTCGGCTTGGTTGTTGATGAATTCAGCCACCGATGTGTGGGATGGCGGACTAGGCAGCAGCAGCGGCGAACTGGGTCACAATGTAATGGATCACCACTTTCGGGTCGGTGCTTCTGCCACGGTTGAAGGATTTGATGACAAATATTATTACGGCCGACGCCCCAGTGGCTTTTATGTACCACGTTTTCGTAACTGGGCAGGTGATAAACGCGATTATTTACGCGGTTTCGGTTACCAAGGCTCAGCCAGTCGCCAGGGGTGGGGCCGGGATGTAGCGGAAATGGGCTTAGGCGCCAACCTTAAAGATGCCATTAGCGAGCCAGGGCCTTGGCAAATTGGCATGACGGCCTTTGGTGAGATGTTACCTGAACATAGCAATCGCATTTACCTGGACCCTAAAAAAACTGATAAGTGGGGGTTACCCGTTTTAGCCATGGACGTCGCTATTCGAGAAAACGAGCGCCGCATGCGTAAAGATATGCAGCAAGACGCTGTTGACATGTTCGAGGCTGCGGGCCTGACAAATGTGCAAGGCTATGAAAACGAATATTTCCCAGGTATGGGGATCCATGAGATGGGTACAGCACGCATGGGCCGTGATCCAAAAACTTCGGTACTCAACAAGCATAATCAAGTGTGGGATGCGCTAAACGTATTTGTAACCGACGGTGCCTGTATGACATCGGCATCTTGTGTTAACCCTTCTTTGACCTATATGGCTTTAACCGCCAGAGCAGCAAGCTTTGCGGTGGACGAGCTGAAAAAAGGGAACCTGTAATTATGAAAAGACGTGAACTACTAAAAATGATCGCCGCTGCAACGGGGACCGCATTTGTGGGCTCTAATGTGCTGGCTTACACCGTGCTACCTATAGAAGATCGCAAAGATACTGGCTTTTCCAAAGACGAGGTGGCGTTTTTTAATGAAGTGGGCGAAAGCATCATTCCCCGTACCGATACGCCTGGGGCAAAAGATGCCAATGTGGGCAGTATAATGGCCATAATTATTGCTGATTGTTATACGCCAGCCCAGCAAAAATCCTTTAAAGACGGCATAACGTCCTTAAAGGAAAAAGCAAAAAGCACCTATAACAAAGATTTTCTGTTGTTAACGCCAGAACAACGTTTAGCCTTGCTGTCTTCTTTGGATGAAGAAGCCAGTATGCAAAACAAAAAAACTGCCTTGGCTGAAACCCAGCGTAGCGACGTGGGATTACCCCTACCTCATTACTTTTCGTTGATTAAACAATTAGTATTATTCAGCTTTTTCACATCGGAAATGGGTGCAAACAAGGTGCTTAGATACGTAGCCATTCCTGGCTATTACGACGGTGAGCTACCCTATAAAAAGGGCGACCGAGCTTGGGCAACCTAGTGATATCCATGTGGGCAAAACGTGCAGCAACTTGTGTAGCAAAGAGGATTTAAAGCATGATTCAATTTAAAAAATTAACCGGTGTATGCTTGTTGGCAGGGATCAGTACCGCCTTTAGCGGCTATTCCATCGCCCAGGAAGATCAGGCTCAGCGGGAAAAAATGGCCCAAAAAACCGAAGTCTGGGAGTCTGAGCCTGAAGTGGTAACTGCACCTGAGGGTAAAGCACCTTCTGATGCTATAGTGCTGTTTAACAATGAAGACCTTAGCGCCTGGCAAGCGTTAAGTGGTGGCGAAGCGCCCTGGACAGTGCAAGGTGGCAATTTAACAGTTAAAGCTGGCACGGGTGATATCAAAACCAAACAAAGTTTCTGTGATGTGCAGCTGCATATGGAATGGAAAACCCCCACTGATGTTGATGGCATGCAAGGTCAGCAACGAAACAATAGTGGTATTTTCTTTCAGCAACGTTATGAAGTACAAGTGCTGGACTCCTATAACAACCAAACCTATTCTAATGGTCAGGCGGCCAGCGTTTATAAACAGAGTATTCCTCTGGTTAACGCCATGCGGCCCACGGGTGAGTGGCAGTACTATGACATTATTTTCACTGCACCTCGTTTTGCAGGAGATACTCTGGAATCACCGGGTTATGTGACGGTTATGCACAATGGCGTATTGGTGCAAAACCACGTTAAAATTCAAGGTAAAACACAATGGATAGGCGCCCCCAGCTATGAAGCCCATGGCTGTGCCCCGCTGCAGCTTCAAGACCACGGCAATCTTGTTAGCTTTCGCAATATTTGGGTAAGAGAGCTTAACGCCCAGCAGTAAACATCAGCAGCAGAGTCTTACGCAAAGACTCTGGGGCTTCCCCTCTACAAGACACCTAGCAAATGCCTAAGTTGCTATTTTGACCTCAAAAACAGGTCTGTTGTATAGATCAGGGATAACATTTATCCCTGCTATAGTCGAAGCTCTATTTTTTGAAACATCACTTCATTCTAGTATTGAATGACCCTATTTAAAAATCCTGTGATTTCAAACTGATGTTATTTCATAAAGGATATGTTCACAGAAGTAGTAAGTTCTGACGATCCTTTACCTCTGAAGGAGCCCTGTACTGGTAATGTATTAACCGGATGGTAACTGGTAGCAAGGGGTATATAAAGTTCCGTAACAAAAAGACCTGAAGAGGGGTCTATCCCTATCCAGCCTGCACCCGCTACCCATACTTCTACCCAGGCATGTAATTCATGACCAATAATTTCAGGATTGTAGCTATAACCACTTACAAACCTAGCTGGGTAAGCCTTGCTACGAAGCATTTGTATCATCATCCAGGCTAAGTCACGACAAGACCCAGCGTCAGAATCAAAACACTTGTTGGGGTCTAAAAGCTCAGAGATATAGCTAGTGGTATGATCCAATTTCTCATGAATGGCATTACACAGTGAGCCAATAAATAGAGTAGGATCTGAATTATCAATCCTATCCAGCCAAGATAGAATTTGATTATTTAGCGCTATTTTATCCCCCAGGTATAATTCAATGGCTTTCGTATAATCAGTTTTAGGTTTTTTCTCTACCAGGAAGTTAAATTGATTTAATTCGGATACTTCCAAAGTCATTGCTAAATTGATTGTTAAATTGTCTGTGAGTTCATTAAACCAACATTGCCGATAACTATTATTTTCTATATCGATACGCTGAGCAGAGCCCGCTGGTGTTGGACTAACGTCCAATTCAAAATCTAAAACCTTCAAATAACTTCTATTGAGAGGGTAGAAATAGAGATGTTGTGGTTCCGGGAATATCTGTGTTGGATATTTATATTCTGTCAAATGGTTTATTTTTAGAAGCATCGGCTGTGAATATCCTTTTTTCTTTATCAGAGTTAAAGGCGTCATTAAAAGCATCAGTGGGAAGTCTATCGATGGTGATACTCAATTTAGAATTCCAAAAACCGGCAACATCGCTAACAGAAATTCTTGTAGCATCAAACGAGAAGAACCCACTTTTCAAACCGAAATCAAGGCTAGACCATAGATTAGCGATGTTTTTAATATAGGCGTGCCAAACCCTGTTTTACCCATAATCACCAAGACGGATCCTTTTTAAACCCAATTCCCTGAGGATAAAAAAAGTATTATTTTGGCTGTGAATTGTCTTCCAATTAACCGATTAATGTAGCATGTAGGTTAAAATTAGCACCAGAGGATTCTAAACTTTTACCGTCTGCCGGGGCAACTCTTTTTACTTGATGTGCAAATTTATTTACGGCCTTGCAGAGTTTATTGAATTATTTATCCTGCTCTTCTGTTACTTCACTGAAATAGGTAATCGCCCTATTTCTTGCGGGTATAAGGCCAGAAGTCATTATAAAGTAGAAATGTTTGTCTCGCGGCATTGCATGATTTTTTGAGGTAGTAGCTTCATTGCCAGGCCAGGTTAGTTGAAACTGCATGTAAAAGCATTTAAACCACAGAGCACACAGAGGCTTTGCGGCTCAGCGTAAAACGTCGTCGCTGCTATATTTTTACCCGCACAGTTAAAGCATTTATGACAGGCAGAAAATAGCGATCAACAGCCGTTCGTCCCTAACAAGGCTAATGAGGTTCAAGATCCTCTTCGGTCGTTAGGATCAGCTACATTTAAATGTTATTGCACGACGGTGTACTAGCCAGGATTTTTTTGTTTTTGACGTAATATTCTCATCACTTTAATGACTGAGCCATCCATCCAATATGTTCTGGCCAACTCCAACCAGACACTTTCTTTTGAGATATTTAATATTTAATATTTAATCGGTGACATATTGCCATTTGCGGTATGTAATCGATCGTTACTGTCAATATAATAAGTATAGTTTGCTTGCAAACCGAAGTGGCCTTCATCAAATAATGTCTGATTGAGTGGAAAGACTAAAACACTGCCAGCGACTAAAACGATGCCTGTTGTGCAGAGTTGGGATAGCGTTTATTCTTCCTACGGTCAATCTAGAGGTATTTAGGGCTTGTGAATCGTTCAGAATGGATAATTAATGTCAGGCACGATCAGCAAAATAGCAAAACAAATCGGGATCAATACAGAGACTGTTCGTTTTTATGAGCGCAAGGGGTTAATCAAACAACCTGTCAAACCTTTGCAGGGCTATAGAATATATCCAGTAGAAACCGTGAATAGGATCCGTTTCATTAAACGTTCTCAAGAATTGGGATTTACGCTACATGAAATAGAGGGACTACTATCACTTAGCGATAACCCTTGTCATCAAGTTGAAGAGTTGGCTAAAAAAAAATTAATTGCAGTTCAAACCAAACAAGCTGATTTACAGCTTTTGGAGAAAGCACTGTTAGAGCATATAGCCCAATGTCAACGTAATGAGGATGAGACTTGTTGCCCCATTATAGATTCATTGCAGCCTTAGCTGCGCAGCGATCATTAAGTTTCTACGTGTATTTGCCTTAAAGCCGAACTACCCACTATCAATTTTTCCTCAATATTTTTCAAAAAACTCATTGACACCGTACCTAGGTACATAACTTACAGTTGTGACATAAGTTAATGAGGTATTCATATGGATCAGAAAGAATCAAATCTTCCAATGGTTGGCGGGATCATTGCGGCAATAGGTGCAGGCGTATGTTGCGTTGGCCCTTTGGTATTACTGCTACTGGGCATTAGCGGCTCTTGGATAAGCAACTTAACCGCATTTGAACCATATCGCCCTTTATTTATTCTTGTTGTGGTGCTGTTACTTGGTTACGCAGGATGGAAAATTCATCGCCCAATACAAGAATGTGTAGCAGACACCACCTGTGCAATCCCTAGATCACGGCATCGTCGTAAAGTCATTTTTTGGCTTACCACTGCTGCTGCGATTGTTTTGGTCACCAGCAATTACTGGATACTTTGGTTAGCTTAACTTTTGATACACATATTGTTTCAACACTACCTACTAAAATTTGGAGTCAACAATGAAAAAACTGATTTTTATAATCGCTTTACTTTCAAGCACAAGTGCATTTTCTGAAGTTCAAACGGTAACCCTTGAAGTCCCTAGCATGAATTGCGTTACGTGCCCTATTACCGTCAAAAAATCACTAATAAATGTTGAGGGTGTTAAAAAAGCTGAAGTCACCTACGGAACTAAGTTGGCTGTGGTTTCTTATGATGATAACCAGACCGACATTGAGGCACTGATAAGTGCAACAACCAATGCCGGTTATCCGTCGATATTGAAAGAATAATACGAGAGCCAACTTAATGGATCATCTATTAAAATATGTCACACAATTTGGTGACAAAGCTGGCTCTCTTGGGGCACTGGTTTCTGCGATGGGTTGCGCGATGTGTTTTCCAGCCATTGCGAGTTTAGGAGCTGGGTTAGGGTTAGGCTTTCTGACCCAATGGGAAGGGGTTTTTATCAGTACGCTGCTCCCTCTTTTTGCGTGGATCACCCTCGTGCTTAATACATTAGGCTGGTTAAGCCATCGCCAATGGCATAGAAGTGCACTTGGCATGATAGGTCCTATTTTTTTGTTGCTATCACTTTACCCTTGGTTTCAGTATGGGTGGAGTACATATGTAACCTATTCAGCGCTAGGGTTTATGGTTGTTGTTTCAATTTGGGATATATTTTCTCCCGCAAATCATCGTTGCGATGACGAGTCTTGTGCAATATAAGGATTTTAAAATGTCTAATAAAATAGATAACCTCTGCTCTGTGGAGTCTGAACAATTACATGTTGCAATTATAGGAAGTGGCTCTGGCGCATTTGCTTGTGCTATCAAAGCTGCTGAAAGTGGTGCTAGAGTTACCATGATTGAAGGCGCTGATATCATTGGTGGTTGTTGTGTCAATGTTGGTTGTGTTCCATCCAAAATACTGATCCGTGCTGCTCAATTAGCACATCAACAGCGCGCCAACCCATTTGATGGAATTGCCGACAGTCACCCTAAAATAAACCGCTCTTTGTTAGCGGCTCAACAAACCGCTCTTGTTGAAGAGCTTCGCAGTGCTAAGTATCAACGCATTTTAGATAATAATCCCGCTATAACCTTATTGAAGGGTTATGCATGTTTCAAAAATAAAAATACATTAATTGTCAAAAGGCCAGATGGCTCAAAAGTAGAACTTCACACTGATCGCGTATTAATTGCAACGGGAGCGACACCGACTATTCCACCGATTAATGGCCTAGCAGAAACGCCGTATTGGACATCGACTGAAGCATTATTTGCAGAAGCCTTGCCTGACAACTTACTGGTGATTGGCTCCTCGGTTGTCGCCATTGAAATTGCCCAAGCTTATGCGCGTTTAGGGAGCAAGGTCACTATATTGGCACGCCATACGTTATTGTATGCAGAAGACCCATTATTGGGAGAGAAACTAACTGAATGCTTTGAAAAAGAAGGGATTCGAGTGCTAACTAACACTCAAGCAAGCAAGGTTAGTTACGATGGAAGTACATTCTCAGTAGACACTAATGAAGGGATGTTAAAAACTGATAAGTTACTTGTCAGTGCGGGTCGTCATGCAAACACGGCTCAGCTTGGCTTACAAAACGCTGATGTTGAAGCCGATAAAAGTGGCGCCATCCTTGTCAATGAAAAAATGGAAACATCGACCGCTAATATTTATGCCGCTGGCGATTGTTCCAACATGCCGCAATTTGTTTATGTCGCAGCCGCAGCGGGCAGCAGAGCAGGTACAAATATGACGGGTGGTGATGCCAGGCTCGATCTTTCGACCATGCCTGCCGTTATTTTCACTGATCCACAAGTTGCTACTGTAGGTTTAACTGAAGATCAAGCCATGACAGGTGGCTTTGATGTCATTAGCCGAGTGTTGGAAATGGAAAATGTGCCACGAGCATTAGCCAATTTTGAAACGGATGGTTTTATTAAACTTGTTGCTGACAAGCCAACAGGTAAAATTCTTGGCGCCCAGATACTCTCTCATGACGGCGGAGAGATAATCCAAAGTGCTGCGTTGGCCATCCACAACCGTATGACCGTCACTGACGTGGCAGATCAACTGTTCCCTTACTTGACCATGGTAGAAGGCTTGAAGCTCTGCGCCCAAACCTTTTACAAGGATGTGAAGGAACTATCATGCTGCGCTGGCTGACCCAAATTTATTAGGAGAGTCTTTTGAAGAAGTTAACGAAAATATGCGCGACGTGTGGTTGCTCATTGGTCAGACTAGGGATCAGTACCGAACACGCTGAGACAATAGAATCTCAGTCAAACACCCATTTTTTCTGTTGCCAGGGGTGCCTAATGATTTTTCAACAAAACCCAGAAAAATACTTGGAAGAAACATTCGATATTGAAGTTTGTCCTACCTGTCTGGCTGAAAAGCCAATAGCCCTAACTGTACCTTTTGAATTTGGTGGCCATGAATTTCGATTTTGTCGATGTCCTTTTTGTTTAGATACTTTTCGCAACAACCCTCAATACTATGTTGATCGGTTGGCAGAAAAAACGGATTTTAAAGGACTATTCTCTGATGACGAAATAGCGTGTTGTCACTGAGGTAGTGAAGTTTTTTATTGTGTTGAAAATGGCAGTGTTATTTCACGGATATTACTGCGGCTTATCAGTAATATCTTTAATAATCTAAATGGAGGTTACCGAATGACCGCTATGGCACAAGTGCGAAGCACGGTTTTAAGCGCAGGCTGTGTGACAACTCTAGATCACTTTCGGGATGAATAACTGAGCTGTTTTTACGATTAAAGGACTTTACGTTAATTGTCCAATATTTAACTACACTTGGTGTGTAGCTGTCGGCATGCTTACCGCCTGACTTCAAAACCATTGCTGATTTCAAAAAAGATAACGGCAAGGTATTTGCGAGCAAGGTTTATTTGTAATATTTAGTAATAGTAATCTTTAGCAAGCAGAAACTTTTACATTGGATCCCCGCATATTTTTCATGTCACCTCATGTATAGCCTCACTGAAATTTGTTGTTTTGTAATGGTTAACACCTTACTCAAAGCGGCATAGCGATGTATTGTTGACTGCAATTTTTCGGGCCTGAAACTTGCTCTACTTGATATGTTGTTTCAGTAGTAGTTGTTATCCACATTTAACATATTAAGGAATATTTATGAGTGAAGTAATTACAGGCCTATTTGAAAATTCATCTGACGCAAGTGCTGCTATTTTCAACTTGGAGAAAATGGGAATTCGTGACTCTGATATCAGCGTTGTTGCGAACGATTCATACTCTAAAGAAGACTTCGCGGTTGACGAGGGCAGCAAAGCTGCTGAAGGGGGCATCATCGGTGCGGCCTCAACAGGTGTTTTAGCGGCTGTCGTTGCTGGTTTCACTGCCGTAGGCGCAGTAGCCACCGGTGGAACCGGATTGTTAATAGCAGGTCCTTTAGTTGCGGCATTGGCTGCGGGCGGTGCAGGTGCAGCAGCAGGAGGTACTATTGGCGCAATCATAGGTGCATTCATCCCTGAGCATGAAATCAAATACTATGAAGATGCAATCGACAAAGGCTCCATACTGGTCGGTGTTAAATACACAAGTGATAATAAAGATAATATCAAAAAGACTTTGGAAAAAGCCGGTGCCGATAAAGTGTCGACGGCATAAAACATGCCCACGTTAAGTAAAAAAATGACAGCATATGCTGTCATTTTTTTTATGCCATGCAGGTTGGCACAATAGTCGTATATGACGAGTACATAAACTGAACAATCCCACTATAGATAGGCAAGGTTGAATGACTTATTTGGCACATTGTTGTCAGTCATATATGGTTTGTTCTGACTTTTGGCTGTGGTAGGTTAAATGAGGCTAATCCAACTAAGCTGTTCACACTGATCAGCTGACATGCCTCAAACACGGCCAACTAACAGGGACCTCTCATACAATGAAGTATACATCTCTATTTTATCTGTTCATTGCCAGCAGGGTTTTTACCCTTGACGCCCAAGAAGTCCAATTTACCCCCGTTCAAGATGTTAATTTTGTGGCGGATTTTCACGCATCAGGCAACAACAGCCAATACGGGGTACTGGTTTTAGGTGGAGCCGAGGGCGGAAAACCCTCCCACTTAGCCGATAAAATTGCGGCCTTGGGCTATTCGGTGTTGTCATTGGCCTATTTTAAAGAAAAGGGTTTGCCCCAAGAATTAGAGCTCATCCCTATTGAATATTTCGAAGGTCCCAAGCAATGGCTACTGGCCCACCCGCAGACAAGAAGCGATGGTTTAATTGTTGTTGGATGGTCAAAAGGCGCTGAACTCGCGTTATTATTATCCTCCCGCGACAAACAGTTCAAAGGCGTCGTTGCTCTTGCCCCTAGCTCAGTTGTTTGGGCGGGCATACTGAAAGACTGGTCCAAAGTTCCCTCGTCTAGCTGGAGTGAACGGGCCAAACCTCTGTCTTATGTTCCTTTTGCAACCGGCATTGAGTTTACAGGATTAGCAGATCTGTATGAGCAATCATTGAACAACCAAGAGGCTGTAACAAAAGCAACCATCAAATTTGCAGCCATCCACTCCCCCATATTGCTGTTAAGCGGCGGCCATGATGAAGTTTGGCCGGCTAACAAAATGGCCCAAATTGCTTGTGATAAAATCAATAAATTTAATGCTGAAAAGCGGTGTATCCATATCAATTATCCGGATGCGGGGCATTTATTAGATGAGGAATTTGTTTTGGGTGGCACCCGGGAAGCTAACGCCGCTGCCAACAAACAGTCAACGCAACGAATTAAACAGTTTTTACACAATCTGAACGCTAGCTAAAACCAAGCCGGGTGTTAAGGGTTTACTAACCCCCGCCTTTGTAACACCTAACCTCGGCGCCAGGTGGTGCCGCTCGCGCCGTCTTCCAGCACTATATTTAATGCTTTCAATGCATCTCTAGCCACATCAGCAGCGGCCCAATTTTTGGCAGCACGGGCGTCGTTACGAGCTTTGATCAGACCTTCAATTTGTGCATTGTCACCGTCATTTTGGCTTTCTCCCTGTAGATAGTCACTGGGCTGGCTTTGCAAGATCCCTAAAATACTGCCTAGGTTCACTAATACACCAGCCAATTGGGAGGCTTTGGCAGGTTCGCTTTTACTTTTATTGAGCTCACGGGCGATATCAAACAACACGGCGAAAGCTTCTGGCGTATTGAAGTCATCGTCCATGGCCTGATTAAAACGTAGCAGATAGTCGCCTTGGGTCATGTCTACATCACGCTCTGGTTCAACATCACGTAACGCCGTATACAAACGTTCCAGCGCGCCACGGGCCTGCTTGATATTTTCGCCAGAATAACTTAGCTGGCTACGGTAATGGGCTGACATCAAAAAATAACGTAGTGTTTCAGGATCATGCTCTTGCAACACATCACGCAGTGTGAAGAAGTTGCCCAATGATTTTGACATTTTTTCCTGATCAACTTGCACCATCCCTGTATGCACCCAGTAGTTCACATAAGGGGTGTCAAATGCACAACATGATTGGGCCACTTCGTTTTCATGATGGGGGAAAATCAAGTCTGAACCACCACCGTGTATATCAAAATGTGCCCCCAGGTGTTTGTGATTCATGGCTGAACATTCTATATGCCAGCCAGGACGCCCTTCTCCCCAGGGGGATCCCCAGCTCGGTTCACCTGGTTTCACGCTTTTCCACAATACAAAATCCATGGGATCATCTTTATCATCCCCCACCTCAACCCGGGAGCCCATGTTAAGCTGTTCGAGATCCTGTTTGCTTAATTTGCCATACTGCTCAAAGCTGCTGACATCAAACAACACATCGCCAGATTTCGCCTGGTAGGCGTTACCTTTGTTGATCAAGCGTTCAATAACCTCAATAATTTCCGGTATATGGGTGGTCACCCTGGGTTCGATATCAGGTTCGAGTAAATTTATCGCGGCAAAATCTTCATGCATCATGGCAATAGTCCGAGTCGTTAACTGCTCAAAGGTTTCATTGTTGGCCTGAGCGCGTTGAATGATCTTGTCATCAATATCAGTAATATTACGCACATAGTTCACCTCATACCCCAAATGACGCAGATAACGCACCATAAGATCAAAACTCAGATAGGTACGTGCATGGCCCATATGGCAGACGTCATATACGGTAATGCCACACACATACAACCCCACCTTTGATGCATGTAAAGGTGTAAACAGCTCTTTTTGGCGTGTCAGTGTGTTGTAAATGTGCAGCATGCAAAATTCCTATCTATAACTAAGTAACGACAAAGCCCCTGCTTATCTTCAGCATTTGCTCAGCAAAAGGCTGATTCTAACACCTGCTTTCTCGCCTCGCATTAGTCAATATGGATCAACTGCTTAAAAAGCTGCGCGCTTTAGGCTAGAATAACGGACTTTATTTTTTTGTTGCAATCTGAGGACAATATTATGGTTAAGATTCATACTAATTACGGCTTGATAACCCTAGATCTTTTCGCTGACAAGGCGCCAGAAACAGTTAAAAATTTCTTAAGCTATGCCGAAGAAGGGTTTTACGACAACACCATTTTCCACCGTGTCATCGACGGGTTCATGGTCCAAGGCGGCGGTTTTGAGCCCGGTATGGATCAAAAAGAAACCAAAGCTACAATCAAAAACGAAGCAAATAACGGCTTGGTCAACGAAATTGGCACTGTGGCGATGGCCCGTACCAATGAGCCTCACTCAGCGACGTCACAGTTTTTCATCAATGTTGGCAACAACAGCTTTTTAAACTTTCGCAGCGAAAGTGGTGACGGTTGGGGATATTGTGTTTTCGCTAAAGTGTCTGAAGGCATGGACGTCGTTAATAAAATCAAAGACGTGCAAACCGGCAATTCCGGTTATCATCAAGACGTACCTGTTGAAGACGTTGTCATTCAAAAAGTAGAAGTCGACGCATAAACCTTGTTGTCTGAGGCTTAGGCTGAATCAGCCCTAAGCCTCAAATTGAGTTACTTCCCGATGCCCTTTAGTTATTTTATTGCCGATCTGCATTTGTCTGCCCAACGCCCGGATATCAGCCAATGTTTGTTTGCATTTTTACGCCAACAAGCACCTAAGGCTGAAGCCCTATACGTATTAGGTGATTTATTTGAAGTATGGATAGGCGATGACAACCTTACCCCTTTTAATCAACAAATCGCCGACGCGTTTCGCACACTGGCTGATGGTGGCGTAAAATTGTATTTTATCCACGGCAATCGCGATTTTCTGATCAGAAAAAACTTTGCCAAACGCGCAGGGTTTACCTTGTTGCCAGAACAGCTTGTGGTGGATTTATACGGCACCCCTACCCTTATTTCCCACGGTGACGAGTTATGCACCCGGGATGTGGCGTATCAGAAGTTTCGTAAAAAAGCCCGCAGTTGGTGGTGGCCCAGATTAGTATTGAGTTTACCCTTGGCTCTCAGACAAAGAATTGCCAATAAAGGCCGCGCCACCAGTAAAGCTAATCAACAAAGTCTGAGTTTGGATATTATGGATGTCACCCCACAAGAGGTGGAAAAGGTTATGCAGCGCTTTGGTGTACAACGTCTTATTCATGGCCATACCCACCGCCCCGCTATTCACCACTTAGAGGTCAATGGCCAGCCAGCTAGTCGCATAGTATTAGGGGATTGGTACGACCAAGGCAGTATTCTAAAAGTCAGTGCGCAAAATATTGAACTGGTTCAGCACCCTTTTGGGTCCTTGGCTCCTGAGCTTGCTTAAGGACGATTGAGGTATTAACTAAACAAGGAGCCGTGGTCGCCGATTAGCCCTCTTGCTGAGCCATTTTACCCCGGTGAAATACTGAATTGCACACGCCTCGTTCGAAGTAGTAAATACCTGTAACTAACGATGGCGATATTGCCCAACAACACCCATACACTAACGCATTTTTGTGCACAATCACTTCATAAAGTTCAAGCGGCAGATAGATAGCGTCGATTAACCTGATAATTGCATAAACCAACGCGCCTAACGCAATTAAGCGCAAACTTGAATGGGTCAGCGGATTGGCTTGTTGGATAATCACACTGGGCATCGTTCATCATGTATTTATCGTTGTTTCCTGGCTCGCTGGTCGAAGGTGGCAGCATGCCTCGCCCCATTAACAAGCGCGCCTTTTCATTCGGGACCCATAAGAAATTCTCGGCCATAGATTTTGACTCAAGAAATCTTTTATATAAAGGGACATCGGTTTCTGAATAACTATGTTTCAGCCAACCTGCGCGGATCTGCTCACCGTTTAACACGCTTGTATTGTGTTCATCGCGTAAATGCTGATACATGTATTCAATGTCGGTGTCGACATCTGTACCCAAGCTTCATCTTACTGTGGAGGACATACTCACGCCATATCGCCACTTGATCGGCTTGCCCCTAATCGGCATCGGTGTTAAACGGCGCTTCAACCTTATCCATTTAGGTCACCAGCCCGGTCCAATTGGCAATACGTTGACCTAATCTAAAACCATGTAACTTATCTAAATAGGCGGTGCGATCGAGATAACGTAAGGCTCAAATGAACATGGGTGACAGTCCGGAGCTCGCCGAAATACTCGAGGAATGCTTTAGCCATCAATAAAAGACATCACCACCGAGCCTATTCTTTGTTCCGTCTCCACCTGGCGATGGGCGTTTGCGGTTTGTTCAGGTGGGTAGATTTTATCGACGACTGATCTGAGCGTGCTCTGTTCAATCATCTCTTTAAGGGCTACTAATTCTTCCGGCCTTTCTGCGGCAAAAGTAAACAGCACGGTTTTGTCGGTAAATGTGGAAGACCATACCGAACGCAACATGTCTGAAACATGCGGGTTTCCAATCAGATAACGCCCTTTGGGTTTGAGTGCATCAACTGCCTCCCCATAAGAACTTTGCGCCACCATATCGAAGATCACATCGTATTTTTGGCCACGGGCTGAAAACCTCTCTTGGGTGTAATCAATAAAATGGTCTGCACCAAGGCTGCGTAACATCGCGCCTTTAATTTTGCTGTCAACGGCAGTAACTTCCCCGCCCATGGTTTTGGCAATCTGCACGGCAAATAGACCGATGCTGCCACCTGCTCCGTTAATTAATACCTTCTCGCCAGGTTTAAGCCGTGCTCTGGTCATAAAATGCAGTGCATTCAGTCCTCCCAAGGGCACCGCCGCGGCTTCGGCAAAACTCATATTCTGAGGCTTGGGTATTAAGGTGTAGTTTTGCGGCACACACAAGTACTCCCCATAGGCCCCCAAGCGCAGGCTACTGCACCCAAAGACTTCATCACCCTGGGTAAACTTTGTGACTTCGTCACCTACTGCTTCAACCACGCCTGCAAAGTAACTGCCGAGTATTGGCTTTTTAGGTTTGTTAATCCCAAGTACAATACGCAAAGGTAGCCAAAACCACTTAACCGGAAAATGAAAACTGCGCATTTCGCAGTCGGCTTTAGTGACCTCGGCTGCCATTACTTTGATCAACACTTCGTCGCTCTTAGGAATAGGCTTGTCCATTTGTGCCAAGTGCAAAACATCTGCAGCGCCATATTCTGTGTATATCACCGCTTTCATAAACGTTCCTTTATGCTGGTTGATCAAAATTCGTTGCTTTCAAGCCACTTGAGCCTGCAAAAAATGCTGTACAACCGCCTTGCCTAGCTTGAATAGATACCACAAAGACACTTTCCACTGATACTGGCTGTTTTACAATAGGGTGATAACCATCAAGCAATGCATGCAGCACAAGTCGAAGTGGCCGGCGCCTAAATCGAGCAAGTTTTTGAAAGCTTCAGTTCAGAAAGTCTATCAACAGTTTTATCAACTTGATTGGAATACCGAAAACTATTTGCTGGTAAGATTTTTCCTGCCAATTGTCTTTAATCCTCCCTATGTATTATGAATGGCGAAAATGCCGCTAGCGGTCCAACCTGGCTCAAAATAATAAATAATAGTTATACACTATTGTAGAATGATTAAATTACGATTACTTTTCTTGCACATTCGCCACCCTATGGGTGTTTAAAAAGGGGTACCCGATGCACGCAAAATTTACCGTTAAAATTGAAACTTTCCGTAAAATAAAGAAGATTTCAAACGCCTGGTCAAACGAGGATTATCATGCCCTCATGGCCATCATGGATCTTGACGATGGCT
The DNA here is from genome assembly GCF_058068185.1 of Paraglaciecola sp. IT1134. Lineage (NCBI taxonomy): Bacteria > Pseudomonadati > Pseudomonadota > Gammaproteobacteria > Alteromonadales > Alteromonadaceae > Paraglaciecola > Paraglaciecola sp. IT1134. Next base: position 3,279,356 of record NZ_CM176486.1, read on the forward strand.
TAGAAGGAATGGACGCCACTGAACTTAGAGAAATGTGCATGATGTCGCTAAACGACCTGGAACCCGATGAAGCAGCTTACGTGGTATTAACCCATTTATTTTCTGACGAATCACCAGGCAAGATCGAGCAACTAAGTCACGATATGATAGAAAACCGCTTATGGGAAGAGTATTCAGATTGCTTATATCACGAACGTTTTTTTAGTGCTTACGCGTTATTGCGGGAAGCTTTTAATGGTATTTTCGCACAGCCTACCGGTGTGGAGTTTACCGTTAATGTTACTGGCGAAAATAGTGAAGATATGGCGATATTTGATCAATCACCGCACTCATCAATCGTACGTTTATTAGCGAGCGGGCAAGGTGATGACGCACTAATATACCGCCTCTACGAAGAGCAAATCCAAGGTGAACAGTTCCCTCAGGCGCCTGGAATTGTATGGCGTTTGGAGCAGTTAGCGGATAACGGATTAACCCGTCAATTTCGTTTGGTCAGTTCATACTTCTGGTTTGAGAAATTTGAACAGATTGATGAGTTTAAAGCGGTATCTCATGCCGATGTAAACAATGAGGATGACGTTTAGGATTACACCAAGGCATAGAGATTTGTTGCCTTAACCGAGGTGCAGCTTCCATGTATATCCTGGAAATTTATTTCCCCAATGGTGATACGGTGAACGGGTTTGAGCCAAAACATCCGGCCTAGCCACTGACGTTTGTGTTTAGCCAACAATAATGCCTAATTCAGCCTATACCGGTGTCTTCGTCATTCAACGCAAGTGGTAGTTGATACCCACCACCTAGCGTCAGCCAAACCGTCATGCGTCGAAACGGATTAAGTGTAAAATGCGCGGTAAAGCCAAACGCTAAAGAAGCTTAAGGTGACGACCCAAATAATGGCGAAAATTGCTGCGGCAAAATAACTCACAGGTTTTTCAACGGCCTGTTCTGCTTTTAGTTGGGCAGAATCGATAACGTGTTGAGGCGTCAAGCGTAATACAAGAGCCAACCCCAGTGGCACAATAATTAAATCATCGATATAACCAATGACCGGGATGAAATCAGGGATTAGATCTATCGGGCTGAGCGCATAGGCGGCGACTAAAATGGCCACCATTTTAACAAACCTTGGCGTGTTGGGATCCTTCGCCACAAAATAAACGGTCAAAGTATATCGCTTAAGATTTTTGGCGTATGCTTTCAAAGAGCTGATATTCATACCAGAGTTAATACATCAATCATCTGCTATGGTCAATGAGCCCGGCCACATAGCGGTGGTTTTCAAGATAGTCGCGATCCAAAGTGCTTAATCAGTATCATATTTTTCTTTAGGTGTTTCTGCATACTTCTCTGCTTAAATAATTAGACATAACTGGACACTACATTGCCATTAGGGTAATCAATCGCGATGCCACTATCTGTTGGCTATTTAGCTTTGGGTCTTTACCACCTTTGTTTGGCGAAAAATGTCTGAGGTCGCTGACCTATATGAGGGGTTAATTATGATTAACAATTTTACAATTTCGCAGGTTAGCCTAGATTGCAATACTCTACATCACTGCAAAATAAACACCCTGCAGCGGAAACGTCTGGTGGGCCAAAGCTTCGCTGCAAGATGCTTTTGTCGGTACCATGTTGCGCCCATGAATTTGGCGGTAGCGTAATAATCGTGGTTGGATGGCTTATATTATGACGGCCGGTTGGTGGCTTGGTTCAATTATATCAAACCTGATAAGCTAGCCTACAAGCGCCATTTAAGATTATGTCAAACCATTAAAAAAGTAAAAAAAGGATCACCGAACTTAATCGATGATCCTTTTAAACTACAGCGTGCTAAAAATTCAAGTGAACTTCAGCTTGGGCCTGGTTACTTGGCTGGCTGCGTACACTATTTTTCTGTAAGGTAACGGCGGTTTGTGCTAACAATCTACCATTGACTGTTGTTCCCGTGTTCACAGCGATTAGCGTTTTACTTAATACTACACCTTCAAAATGGGCATTGGTGCCTAGCGTTGCTGAACCTGCTACTTGCCAGAAAATATTCTTGGCTAAAGCGCCGCCAGCTAAAGTGATACGCATCGCATTGGCCTGGTTCAAATTACCTGCCACTTGCATTATCCAGACATCCGAGGGACCACCAGATAAGGTAACATCAGTACTAATGCTAACGTCCGACGACCATTTATACAGGCCAGGTGCTAACGTTAAGCCACCTATTTCACCGGCACCAAGTTCGGTGAAATCCGGATCCATTCTTCCTGCGGCGTCATCATAAGCAAAGCCCATATCACCCACAGCCGAATTCAGATAACCAGGTGAATTTATGGCGCATGGAAGTGGACCAGCTCCATCAACAACGTAAATATTGCCAGTTACTTCGTCACACGTAAGCAACATCGCAGCACCAGTGATTGGGCTTACGCCGACATCACCAACAATTGCCGAACGATAAACGTCGGTAATGCCGGATTGGCTCAGTATGGCAAAAGTGCTCGCGCTGCCGAGGTACACTTCAGATGGACCTTCACCAGCCAAAGCGGCACTCGCTAACAAGCTACTTACGAATAATGACAATACGAATTTTGTTGCATGTTTTTTGAGAATGTTCATTGATGGTTCTCCGGAATATTTTAAATTTGAGCAGTAAAAACAACTGCAACTACTTTCTATCTTAGGATTAACAGTGCAACTAGCACGCCAGACGGCCGCTAGACACCATTAACCCCATAGGTGGCTGATAGTAAATAGGATTATTGTAATCTACTGATAAATAACGGACGGCCCCTACCAACTACAACTGGCATATTTGACAGAACTGGCATATCTGCGGACTAATACTTGAGGGCAAAAGTTTAGCCACAGTCTGCTATCAACAGAAAATCAGCCAAGACCAAAACATGTATCGATGACCAGGACTTTAGTTGCGCACTATCCCATGTTTACGCATTCGCGCGCGTAAGGTGCTGGGGTTGATCCCGAGCAGGAGCGCCGCCCCCCTATTGCCTTCGATACGCCAACTGGTCTTTTGCATTACATTGAGGATATGATCACGCTCGACATCCACCAATGCTTTGATTTCTGGCTGACGTGAATGCCCTAGCTTGTTGAACGTATCAAAACGGTCTAGTACCTGTAGCGAACTCCCCTCGCTGACAATGACCGCCCGCTCGATGGCACTTTCCAATTCCCGCACATTACCTGGCCAGTGGTGTTGTTGTAATACGTTTAGCGCCTCTTTCGCGACTGTTTCGATGTTTTTACCCAGTTTTTTGTTGAATTTGGCCACAAAATGGTTGACCAGCAACGGGATATCTTCTTTGCGCTGACGCAGGGGTGGCAGTGTGATGGGGAATACATTGAGCCGGTAGTACAAATCTTCACGAAATTTACCGTTATTCACTTCGTCAATCAGATTACGATTAGTTGCGGCGATAATTCGAACATCGACCTTGATAGTGCGGGGGCTGCCCAGTCGTTCAAACTCGCCATCTTGAATGATCCGCAGGAGTTTTGCTTGCAGTTCCAGCGGCATCTCGCCGATCTCGTCAAGGAACAGAGTGCCACCATCGGCCAGCTCAAAACGACCGATCTGTTTGCTATCCGAACCGGTGAAAGCCCCCCGCTCCCGGCCAAACAGCTCGCTCTCGATTAGAGTGGCCGGTAAGGTGGTGCAGTCAACGGTGATCAAGGGCCGGCTTTTGCGCGAGCTGCGGCTGTGGATAGCCCGGGCGACTACACCTTTACCTGTGCCTGTTTCGCCAAGTAGCAGCACAGTGGCATTCATAGGTGCAACTTGCTCAACTTTCTGAAAGACCTGCAATAGAAGCTGACTATTGCCGGTGATTTCGTCGAAATTAAACTGGCGGGCGGCTTCCTGTTGCAGATAAACGTTTTCTGCTTGAAGTTTATCGGTCAACTGTTTGATTTGAGTATAAGTTCCTCGCAGTGACGCTTCGGCCTTTTTTCGTTCTTCTATTTCCTGGCTAAGTTGCAGATTGATCCGGGTCAACTCTGCCGTACGCTTTTGCACCGTGTCTTCCAGAGAATTGTTATCGCTCTCCAGTTGGGTATATAACAAGCGAACTTCTAACATGTTATGGATACGCGTTTTGACTTCGACCAGGTCAAAAGGTTTACTGATAAAATCTTTCGCGCCGGCTTGTAACGCCTGCAGTTTATGACCGGGTTGAGCGGTCAGCACAAGCACCGGCAGATAGTCGTTTTGTTTGTCAGTCTTAAGCGCAGCCATGACCTCAAAACCATCCATTTTTGGCATCTGCAAGTCCAGCAGGATCAGGTCGTAGTGGTTTTCGCGATTTAGCGCGCACACCGTCTTTGGGTCCATGGTGGTCGTTACCCTGGTATAGCCACTTTCAACCAGTAGTTGCTCGAGCAGTATGACATTGGGCTCCTGATCATCGACAATCAGGATCTTGGCCTGGTGAATATTGGTTGCAGTGATGTTTGTCATTTTGTCTCGTTTTCCGCTATTTCCGTTGATTGATTGGCATAATCAAGCGCGATATTCAATGTCGTCATGAATTCATTGATCCTCAGCGGTTTGGTTAGATAGCGGAAAAAGCCAGCGTCTAGACCTTTTTCTATATCCCGAGGAATGGCATTGGCGCTCAGTGCCACCACCGGGATGGTTGCAGTCGTCGGGTTTTCCCGCAGGATCTTTAATGCCGTCAAGCCGCTGATCCCCGGCAGATTGATGTCCATCAGGATAACATCCGGTCGAGACGTATGTGCCATCTCGATGCCAGTAACGGCGTCCGCTGCGCTGAGAAAACGCAAGTTAGGCCGACGGGAGATAATATCCTCAACCAGCATCAAATTGGCCGGATTATCTTCAACATAGAGCAGGGTTTGCAACAGTTCAGGGTCTTCAGATTGTAGCGCCGACATGATCGTTGATGAGCTGGCAACCGGGGTGGTTGCGGGTTCGTCGGTTCTATTGAGCTCAAACCAGAACACACTACCGACGCCGACTGTGCTTTGTGCGCCGATAACCCCACCCATGGATTCAACCAGTCGCTTACTTACGACCAGCCCGATACCGGTGCCTTCTGCACCATTGGCTTCTTGTCCCAGGCGGTTAAAGGGTTGGAAAAGTTGCTCGAGTTGCTCCGCGGATAATCCTTCGCCGGTATCACAGACGCTGATCCGCAACATATCCTTGGGCTCTACGCTACTTTCTAATATCACACGGCCCCCAACTCGGTTATATTTAATCGCATTGGACAACAGATTAATAATGACTTGTTTTAGCCGGGTTCTATCGACGTAGATAAAATCAGGTGTTTCGGATCGCCGAAATACGACCTTGATGTCCCGTGCCAATGCCTGGGGTTCGCTCATCAATACGCATTCCTGCATGACTTCGGCCAACGAGACAGTCTCCATCGACATAGGTAGCTTGCCAGATTCGATCAACGCCAGGTCTAGGATTTCATTGATTAACTCCAGCAAATACCAGCCGGCCTTGAGGATCTGTGCAATGCTGCGTTTCTGCGCGGGCGTCGGTGCTGGTGTGCTCGATTCCATGAGCTGCGCAAACCCCAGGATCGCGCCAAGTGGGGTGCGCAGCTCATGGCTCATGCTCGACAGAAAATCAGATTTGGCCAGGTTGGCTTTCTCAGCCACGGCCTTGGCATTTTCCAACTCGATGTTCTTTTCCAGCAATATTTGATTGAGGCGGTTACGCTCGGTCACATCCCGGGCACCATAAAATACCCCCTGGAGTTTATTGTCCCGGTGATAAAAGGTGGTCGCGTTAATCGAAACCACCGTCTCCTTGCCGTTCATTGCCCGGGCGATGAGCTCGTAATCGGAGACCTTTTTTTCGCTCAACACCCTTTCGATCCCTGCCGCTGCCAGCGCCGGCTCGGTGAAGTAGTCTTTGAACGGTGTACCGATCAGTGAATCACGGTTGTTACCCGTAAGCTCCTCCATCTGCTTGTTAACATCGGTAATGATCCCGGCAGGATCGGTGGTCGTCAGTGCGTCGATATTGGATTCAATCAGATTACGCGTATAGAAATGTTGGTCTTGTAGACGCCGGCTGAGCTCCTTCTGCTCTTCCTCGATGCGCTTACGCGCTGTGTTGTCAGTGCCGATCAACAGATACCCGATGATCGCCTCCTGCTCATCACGCAACGCAGTAACTGACACCACCGCCGGAAAGCGGCTGCCGTCCTTGCGGATGTAAGTCAGCTCATAAATATCCTCAATACCGCGCCGGGCTTTAAAGACCAGGGCATCAAAGCCAGGGGTTATCAGGGTGTTAAGTTCCTCGCTGAGTGCTTCTGCCCGAGCGATGACTTCCAACGGATCGGATATCTCGGCCGGGGTGATTTTGTCCACCACTTCCTCGGCCGAATAACCGAGCATGCGTTCAGCACCGACATTGAAAATCTGGATCACCCCTTTAGCGTCTGTGGCAATACTGGAAAAATTGGCACTATTGAAAATGGCCCTTTGCAGCGCGCCGGCATTGAGTAACGCCTCTTCAGACTTCCTGCGTTCGGTGAACTCTTCCATCGCCACGTCAATCATCTCGACATCCGCGCCATCCTCGAGCGTAAGCGGGTTTTTAATAGAGCACGCTTTGCTGATCTTAGCCGGCAAGGTGTCTTGCACAGTACGATTCGCTTTATTAGTGGGGTTAGACTTACGTTTTTTGTTATCACTTTTCATGGCTAAGCTCTTTGTCCATCCATTGATTCTGATTGAGACGATCTACATGGCGGCTCAGAGGCAAAACAAATATGCTGGGGGCGGTGTATTTTAAGGGCGGCGAGGGTCGGCAATTTCGAAGCACGCTCAGTTATTTTTAGCGGCTAAATATAGCATTGGTTTGTGTAAAACCACTAAACATACCCCGTCAAAAGCCGTAATATTTACCACTTTTATTAATATCACCCGCAAAATATTGAGGATCTGTCATATATCGAGGCCAAATTTGATGCTCTGACATCTACAGGCTTAGTTAAATATCAGCATAACCTTTTGTTATTAAACAAGTAACCCGGTTATTATCAGTTCGAATACCTATTGGCAGAGTAGTTGCAATCTATCCTATTAACATTCTCGGTATCTCATCCGAAAGTGGGTCTTATTGTTTTTCAGCATCCGTGCCAGGCTTATCAGCAATCATCATTAGCAAAAATGACTAGGTTGGGCAGGCGTAGAAACTGGAAAATAAATGTAACTTCAATGAGTTTCTGAGGAACTAGCATATGCATAAATTTAAGATAAAGGCTTATCTCGTATTCGCCATGCTGATGGGGGTTTTCCTGTTAGCAGGCTGCAATCAAAACAGTAGCAATGACGATAATAACGACACTAACAATGCAGCAGGCGCTAAGCTCACTGCAATCGCGGTTACCCCTGCAAATCCAAGCATACCTAAGGCTGTAAACATCCAGTTTACCGCCATGGGCACTTATGCGGATGGCACATCGGCTGATATCACCGAATCAGCTAGCTGGTTATCTGATAACTCGGCTACAGTCACCATAAACGCCACCGGCCTCGCCACAGCGGTGTCGTCCGGTTCAGCGCTGATTAGCGCAACCTTGGGAGTGCAATCTGCAACTAGCACCCTGACCATTACCGAGGCAACCTTAAATGCGCTGGTAATCACCCCCGTCAGTACAAGCTTTAGCCCAGGTGTGACGGCAAAATTCAGTGCTACCGGCACTTATTCCGACGGTACTTCCCTTGATGTCACTACATCAGTTAGCTGGTCATCATCGGATACACAGGTCGCTACAGTAGATGCTAATGGTCTTGCCAGCGGCATCGCTAGCGGTTCTTCGGTTATTACCGCTTCGTTAGGCACTGAGGAAACCGCAGCCGCACTAACCATTACAGATGCGACGTTAACCTCAATCAGGCTAACCCCAGCCAATCCGAGTATTCCCAAGGACAATACTAAACAGTTCTCTGCGACAGGTACTTATTCTGATGGCACCTCATCCAATATCACCTCATCGGTAAGTTGGTCATCTGATGACTCGGCTGTGGCTACAATCACGGCTGGCGGTTTGGCTAGTGGCATCGCCGCCGGTTCATCGGTTATTACCGCTACTTCGGGTGCGCAATCAGCCACTACTATCTTGACGGTCAAGGATGTAACGTTGACCACGATCACCGTGACCCCTGCCAATCCAACTATTGCCAAAGGATTGAATAGACAGTTCACTGCCACAGGGACTTATTCAGACGGTTCGATCGCAAATATTACGGGAGCAGTAACCTGGTCATCAGAAGATACCCAGGTTGCCACAGTGAATGCTAGCGGCCTTGCCAATTCTATTGACGCCGGTTCATCACTTATTAACGCAACCTTAGGGTTGCAATCCGGCAGTACGACGTTAACCGTCACCAGTGCAACCTTGAGTTCAATTGTTGTATCGCCAGCCAATCCAAGCGTGGTTAATGGCATGAGCAAGCAGTTTGCGGCAACCGGGACTTACTCCGACGGTGCGGTTGATGATATTTCCACTTCGGTTACCTGGTCATCGTCAGATACCTTGGTTGCTACGGTAGATGCCAATGGTAGGGCCAACACAAATGATGTCGGAACAGCGGTTATTACCGCAGCCTCAGGCATTCAATCAGCCAATTCCACTTTGACGGTTACGGATGCTACGCTGAGTTTAATTGCTATAACGCCGATTAATCCGACCACATCTACCGGTTTGACCGAACAGTTAACCGCTACTGGTACTTATTCTGACGGCAGCACAACTAATATCACATCATCGGTTATCTGGTCATCTGCGGATCTCCTGGTCGCCACGATGAATGCTAATGGTCAACTAAACAGCGGCCTGGCAAGCGGCGTTGACGAAGGTTCTTCTCTTATCAGTGCAACACTAGATGGCGCATCTGCGAATACCACCCTGACGGTTGAACCAGCGTTGGTTAACAATCCATTGGCACCGGAACTGGGTGAAGTGGAACGTTTTGTGATCCTCGCTTCGCAAACCATCACCACCACTAGTGGTTCAGCCATTGTCGATGGAGATCTGGCGATCCTTGACCAGGCTCGGTCTTATTTTGCCGGCTTCACCGCCGGAGCTAACCCAGGCCAATTTGACGAACTAACGAATGGTTTATCTTATGCAGGGGATGATAGCTCGCCACCTTATGTTGTGCCGGTGCCGTATGCATCGATGGTGGCATTTATCAATCAGACAAGAACCGATCTTGGGACTGCCTATAACTTTCTTGCGGCTGACCCAAACCCGAATGCTGCTACCCAGGCTAGTCCAATCGAACTTGGCGACCTGACCATGACCCGCGGCGTGTATAAAACAGCATCAGATGTCACTATACAAACCGGCACTCTCACGCTCGATGCCGAAGGTGATCCGGATTCAGTGTTCATCTTCTCCATTGGCGGCAACCTGACTTCCGGTGCCCCAGGAGGCGATATTGTGCTGATCAATGGTGCTCAGGCAAAAAACGTTTATTGGCGAACTGCCGGAAAAACCATTATCGGTACGGGCACAAGCTTCTTTGGTAACGTTTTTGCCTGGTCAGAAGTTAATGTGCTGACCGGCGCTAGTGTCAGTGGCCGATTATTGGCCGTCACGGAACAGGTCACCCTGGATGCCAATGCCGTTACTAAAGCGCAATAGCATTACACACTCGTTAAGCTAAAAAATGAGAAGGCAGGCAACAAACGTCTGTCTTTTCAATTACCCGAATATTTTCTCAATTTATTCTTTTTATAAACTGAGAAAAACTCTTCAAAAGCAGGCCCCCTGTGCACTGCCCTGCAACGTTATTCCATCGGTACTAAAGAGCCGAAGCGGCTATCGAGCAACCTACCCCTACCCTCACACAATTCAAAGCCACGCGTCAACCTGTAGGCCAAACGCAGAAAAACAAAGACACCTGCTGATAAGTCAACCAATATCATCAGCAACATTAATTGTCGCATTAACTTTATTCCTGTAAAGAATATCTACAATATTCATGGTAACTATTTTCTTGATAACCTTGCAAAAAATCAGCGGCCTGAGAAGGCACCACAAGTTCAACGCACCATGGGTGATGAAAAATACAAATTAGTAGTCAATTTTGCAAATAACGGGTGATAAAGGGGGTTAAAATCTACCATTGACTGAACTGTCTTTCACATGGGATCCCATCGTTATCACCGTCCATTTTCATATTTGCACAGTGCTGAATAAAATACTTCGCTTCTTCATATGAGCCCATTTGAGAACAATATTGTCTGCCATCACATTTATATATGGCTGCCGGCGGAATATATGGCTGAACTTTAATAGGGATTACGTGAGGTATTTGAATAACAGGCTCTGCGACCGCACCTTTTTTTGAAAAGTGTTGCCAGGCTCCCAAACCGATCAATATGACAAACATCAACTTTTTCAATTTATCACCATCCCTAATAAAACCGCTAATGCTGCCTTAAGCACATAAATATAGCTGGCCAAAATATTCAACAAGTAGAAAACAACCCAGCATAATTTTCCCGCTTAGTGATTTCTCAGTTGAATATGACAGTCAGTCTTTATTATAAAAAATCACCTAGTCTTCCGGTAGTGTATCAAACTCGGCTTTTTTGCTTTTAAACCAATCTTGCATCGCTAGGGGTTGCTGCATTAACAGTTGGATTTTAGCCATTGCTTCAAGGTGAACCGCATCTTGCTTTTGAAACATTTCCATTGCGTGCGTCTTACTTAATCCGGCAATTTCTTCGAAGGTATTAGCTTGGAATTTTTTGTCACATGCTCCCCCAAGTTGTTTACAAGTCATTGTTTTCATATCATCTCCAAAGTTAAAATTTAATACCCATTTTAATGAGTTTTTCAGTCATTTGTCCCAAAGTGGTAGTTAGTATCCCGTAAAAAGTAGGCACTGTTGGCGCCGCGGACAAAACGCCGATGGATACGCCTAATCAGCAGCTTCGGGCGCACGCAAGCTTTTACTATAGAAGCCGGACTGATCGAAACAACATACCCGCCGTTTTCCAGATGCTAACATGTCACATGCATTATTTATCCGCTGTAAACGAGTCTTTGACTGTTTGGCAGACTCTACCCAATGGATCCAATCTAGTCGGGCAATGGTTGTGGTGTCATCCCACACCGCTTTAGCCTCGGGGAATGCGCTAAGGGCTTCATCTAGATCAGCCGGCACCTTGGGCTCTGGCTCGTGTTTTACGGGAGCAATCACCAGCGAAACCATGTTGCCTACCTGCACACCGGCAGCTTCGCAAAGCTGCATACCTATTTTTAACCAGTGACTCAATTTGCCATCCGGCTCAAGGGTGGCGTGAAAAGGGTGACCGTTGATGGTGCCTTCCACTGTCGTCCTGCCACGTCTTGGCAGCCCGTCACTCACAATTTTGGGTAGAATGAGAAAGGCCCAAGAAGCATTTTTAACGGATTTGGCTGGCCGAACTAGCTTTGCATTGAAGCGGAATTTCTCAGTCGCTTTATCCATTCGATAGTTATCCTGGTACCCAACAATTAATATTCGACAAAATAGTGTCTGTACGCACCTAAGAGTGTGCAATTTTACTCAAAGCGTATTTGTAGATGCCCTGCATGTACATCTTTTATATAGGTTTTATCAACATTGTGCAAAACATGTCTGTGGAATTTTTCAATGATTCTCCGCTGTGTTGTGCTTAGGCAAATTCGTAACACTATCTACATAACCAATCGTTACACCAGCAACAAGCTGGATTGTGGACCCGCATAACATGACGATGCCAATAATCAGTCAAGTCTGTGTGAGCCAAGGTAAACCAGGCGTTTTACTATCAGTCAGCGACCACTAAAAATATTTCCGTCACATTAACGTCACCAACTTGTCAATAAAGTGTCAACTCCCGTTCACACAACATCCCTAGCCTGTTGCCCGGTTGTTGAGATCTGCAACGGCAATACGCCAAAGCTTACTTATATCGGGATACTAAAACATGAACTTAAACTGGATTGCTGCAACCAGTGCCTTGGCACTGGCCGTTTCCACAGCCTTGCATGCTGACGTGGTGCCTGGTTATCAAAGTGATAACACTTGGTACACAGCCGCACAAACAAAGATCACCGCCAAACTTGTCACCAATAATCAATTTAAAGCTAAAAACGTGATCTTGTTTGTGGGTGATGGCATGGGTGATGAGATGGACACTCCCTAATACGGCGTCAATGCGCCAAAATAGTAGTGTTAACCAAACTATTTACATAGGGAGTGTCCACCATGAAGTTTAAAACAATTAGTATCGATTTGGCAAAGAATGTATTCCAAGTATGTGGCGTGAATGAGCACATAAAGCCGCAGTTTAATAAGAAGCTTAAACGCCATGAGTTACTTGATTTTATGCGTCAGCAATCGCCGACTGTGGTGGTAATGGAAGCCTGTTATTCATCACATTATTGGGGCAGAGAGTTAAGCAAACTCGGTCATGATGTGAAGCTTATCCCAGCGCAGCATGTCACGCCTTTTGTACGTGGAAATAAGAATGATCATAATGATGCATTTGCCATAGCGGAAGCCAGTCAACGGGCACATATTCGGTTTGTGCCTGTTAAATCAGAGTATCAACAAGAAGTGATGTGTTTACATCGCATTCGAGAGCGCCTGATTAAAAACAAAACGGCGTTGAGCAATCAAATTCGTGGGCTGTTGAGTGAATTTGGTGTGGTATTTCCTTGTGGTCATGCGGCACTACTCGTTGGGTTGGAAAGCGTCATCGATAACCCGCAATACAGTGTCAGGTTGCAACAGATCATGGCAGATATGCTCAATGAGTACAGCGCCATACTCAAACGCGTAAAAAACATTGAACAGCAACTACGTGGTTTTGTGGATAACAGCAAAAGCGGCCAAATCTTACTCAGCATACCGGGTATAGGGATCATCAATGCTTCGGCTTTTCTAGCCGCCATCGACAAAGGCCAGGCGTTCAACAGCCCCAAAGAATTCGCTGTATGGTTAGGGCTCACGCCCAAACAACATGCATCAGGTAATGTGAGCAAGATGGGCGGTATCACCAAACGTGGCGACCGCTACTTACGTAAACAGCTGGTGCATGGTGCCAGAGCACTGGTTAGCCGAGCCGCTAAAAGTAACGACCCCTTATCGGTATGGGCGATGAAACTTCGGGTCAGTAAACCGTTTAACCAAGTGGCGGTGGCCGTTGCACACCGTCTTGCTCGGCTTATGTGGATACTGCTTACTCGTCAAGAACACTATCAAGCCATGCCGAATACACAAGTTAGCGCATGATATGACACAGTTGACGTTATCCCTGTCGAACTCAAATCCGTCCGAGACAAAGGTACAAAGCCTGTATGGGTGTTGTGGAAGGTTAGACACGGGATAACACTTTTTTACCCAACCAGCTTAGTCGACACATGATGAAGAAAACGGTCTACCCTACCTCATCAAAGCCAGACTAAGGCACGGATATAACAATCCGCATGAGTGAATAAAAAGGCGATAAGGTACGGAGTTCATCAGAGGCCTGGAATAATAAACCTATTCCTATTAAGAGCCTGAATATATGTCAGAACTAAGCCACTTTTAGACTTAACTTCACACGATTAGGCGAGCTGGAACAAGAAAACAAACAAGACTTCATGCTGCTGCGCAGCATGAACAGAGCACGGCTGTGTTGACATCACGGGAGTGTCCATATATGTGTCTACCTTAACTGCTGCGCGAATTTTACAGGGACAACAAGCAGGCAACCCGGGGGAAGAAGGTTATTTAAGTTTTGAAAACTTTGCCCACACCGCCCTGGTTAAAACCTATAACGTCGATGCCCAAACACCTGACTCGGCAGGTACCATGACAGCCATGATGTCGGGTTTAAAAACAGATGTAGGCGTAATCGGTGTCACTGAAGACATTGAACGTGGCGACTGCGCCAGCGTTGCTGGTAACGAAATCATCACTGCCCTGGAGCTGGCTGAAATTAAAGGCCTGGCAACCGGTATCATCTCCACTGCCCGTATTACCCATGCCACGCCTGCGTCCACTTATGCTAAATCTGCTGATCGCAATTGGGAAGATATCTCAGATATGCCAGAAAATGCCCTCACCGCAGGGTGTAAAGATATTGCCGATCAACTGGTTCATTTTGAAGATTATCTGGAGGCGCGTTTTACCGGCGTCGATGTTGACGGAATGGAAGTGGTTATGGGTGGCGGTCGTCGTCACTTCTTACCCAAAGATGTGGCCTTCAACAGTAACGATGCGGCCAGCGAAGTAGAAGGTGATCGTACAGATGCCCGTGATCTGACCGCCGAATGGCAAGCAAAATACAGCGATGGCGTGTATGTCACCGACCAAGCCGGTTTTGATGCGGTCGACGCTGGAACCACTAGCCATTTATTTGCTTTATTCAACGAATCACACATGCGATACGAGGCTGACCGGATTAACGATGTGGCCGGCGAGCCTTCATTGACCGCAATGACCAGCAAAGCCATTGATGTATTGGACAATAACGAACAAGGCTTTTTCCTGATGGTGGAATCAGGGCGTATCGATCATGGTCACCACGCGGGCAGTGCCTATAACGCGCTCACCGATACCATAGAGTTATCCAACGCCGTGCAAGCTGCAATCGATAATACTAATCCCGACGAGACCCTGATTTTGGTCACTGCGGATCACGGCCACGTATTTACTATTGCCGGCTACCCGAAACGCGGTAACCCCATTTTAGGTAAAGTGGTTACCGTAGGCGCAACCGAGCCTGCTATGGCTGCCGATAATATGCCTTATACAACCTTGGGTTATACCAATGGTATTGGATTTAGGGATCTTGGCCAGGCAACAGATGGCGATCTTGGTTATGTCGAAGCCCTCGCCGCCGGACGTCAAAACTTGACCGCTATCGATACCGCCACGTCTGGTTATCACCAGGAAACCTTGGTTCCCTTAAGTTCAGAAAGCCATTCAGGGGAAGATATCGCCCTGCATGCATCCGGCCCTGGTGCCCAACTGGTGCAAGGTGTGGTTGAGCAAAGTGTGGTGTTCCATATTATCGAGCAAGCCCTCGATTTAATTCAGCAATAGGCAGGAAAATAATATGAAAAACGTAAATATAACCCTGATTGCCTTGGCTGTAATGGGTCTGGCGGCTTGTGGTGACGACGGAGTCAACGGCAATAACGGTTTTAATAGTTTAATCGTACAAACAGATTTGCCGGTGGGCGATACCCATTGCCCCAACAGTGGTTTGCAGCTTGATTCAGGTCTGGATGCCGACGCCAATGGCAGCCTGGCAGCCTCGGAGATATCTGCCACTGAATATGTCTGCACACCTGGGGTAACCCAGGTGAGTTCCAGTGAGTTACTGAGCAACTTGAATAACCAGTGGTTTATCGACGGCCAACAAGAAGTCACCTCGGCACGGGAAACCTGGTTAGCGGCTACGGCTATTACAGCAGCAAAAACCACCAATTCTGAGCTTGCGGCGAAAAGTATTGCTGGCATCAAGGGCCGTGCTAAAAACGTGATCTTGTTTGTTGGTGATGGCATGGGTATATCCACTGTCACTGCCGCCCGTATTCTTGAAGGCCAAATGAAAGGTAATCCAGGGGAAGAAAATCAATTAAGTTTTGAAAAATTTCCCTTTGCTGGCCTAGCTAAAACCTACAATGTTGATGCCCAAACACCTGACTCGGCAGGTACCATGACAGCCATGATGAGCGGTGTTAAAACCGATGTAGGGGTTATCGGAGTGGATGAAGACATCGTGCGCGGTGACTGTGCTACTGTCACTGGCAACGAACTGGTTACCGTCCTTGAATTGGCTGAGATTGCCGGTAAATCAACGGGCATTATCTCTACCGCCCGTATTACCCATGCCACACCTGCGGCCACTTATGCCAAATCAGCTGACCGTAATTGGGAAGACATATCCGACATGCCACAAGCTGCCGTGACCGCGGGCTGTAAAGATATTGCCGATCAATTGGTTAATTTCGAAACCAGCCTGGAAGCGCGTATCTCGGGTATTGATGTTAATGGTATGGAAGTGGTGTTTGGTGGTGGCCGTCGTCACTTCTTGCCTAAAGACGCTGCCTTTAACAGTAACGATGCGGTCAGCGCAGAGGAAGGCGACCGAACTGATGGACGTGATCTAACCGCCGAATGGCAAGCTCAATACAGTAATGGCGTGTATATCACAGATCAGACCGGGTTTAATGGCCTCAACACCGAAACCACGGAACGTGTATTTGCTTTGTTTAATGAATCACACATGCAGTACGAAGCGGATCGGGCTAACGATGTGGCCGGCGAGCCATCGGTAAGTGAAATGACTGAAAAAGCTATTCAAATTCTGGACAACAACGATGAAGGCTTCTTTTTAATGGTGGAATCCGGCCGCATTGATCATGGTCACCATGCAGGTAGTGCTTTTAACGCCCTGACTGACACCATTGAACTGTCTAACGCGGTTAAGCGCGCCATGGCCATGACCAACCCGGCAGACACCCTGATCATCGTGACGGCCGACCATGGTCATGTATTTACTATTGCCGGCTACCCGAAACGCGGTAACCCCATTTTAGGTAAAGTGGTGAATGTGGGGGCAGATGCCCCGGCACTAGCGGCCGATGACCTGCCCTACACGACTTTGGGTTACACCAATGGTAATGGGTTGCGTAATTTAGGGTCACAGACCGATGCCGACGTCGGTTACGATGTTGAGATTGCGGCGGGTCGTCAAGACATCAGCGATGTTGACACCACGACCTCAGGTTATCACCAGGAAGCGCTTGTACCTTTAGCATCTGAAACCCACTCAGGGGAAGATGTGGGGGTATTTGCCAACGGCCCAGGGGCATTGTTAGTCAATGGTACAAACGAGCAAAGCCTGGTCTATCACGTGATTAATTTTGCAGCGGATCTGTCTACCCTAGCCAACGCCGCACAAACATCAAACTAAGCGGCTAGCTTCCATCCAGAAAAGTAGGGTGCGCTTGGGCCCTACTTCTTTTTTAAACAGGGTCAATGCCTACCCCGATAAACATGTAAACGTACAACTACTAATATGGAGATACCCGTGACAAAATATTTTATGCTCATGCTGATCCTATGCTCAAACTATGTGTTTGCTCAATGTGGCGAGTCATCCACTAAACTGGCTGCAACCTATCATTTGAGTTCTCAAGACGGCCAAACTAACCAGCAAAATACCTTAGTATTGTGGCGTAACGGTGCAACAGTCGCCCATCAATATCCTCAAACTAACATAACAGAAGCCTGGTATTTACTAAAAAACAAGCAAATTAAACCCACTCGCTTTTTCGACCAACAACAACGTGCAATTGAATACCAACCCGGTGAAAAAGTACATGGCAAGTCTGAATCTGACTGGTTATATCGTTACCAATTAATGTCAAATAATCTTATTGCACAACTCGAAAAACGCGCTCTAACAGGACAAGGTTGTCAACAAGTCCAGCATTATAGTCAACAAATCGGCGATACCAAGATTGAAGTAGATTGGCTGGTTGAGACACAGCTGATCAGCTATTACAGCTGGCAACAGGGTAAACAACAGGAAATTTGGCAGCTAGAGAAGCTGAGTCACGACGTGACTCTTGTGGATAATTTTTTCAAGCAACGCGCCGCCTATCAAAACACAGATTTTGCCGATATCGGCGATGATCACAGCGATCCATTTTTAACCAAAATGGTCACCCTTGGTTTTATTGAACAGGGTGCCTCTGGTTTTTATGATGATAAAGGCCACGCCCTCGCTGGCGCCCACCAGCATTAAATTAGGAAAATTCTTTTCCAGTTCATAAACTTAAAGGCTGACTAATTTGGCCCCTAAAAAAACGGTTGGCCGCGCAAGCAGCACGACCAACCCTTCTTAGTGAGAATAAACGCTAAAAATGCTTCATTAGCAAAGGAACTTAATCCGCTGTACAGCGGATTAGTTTACCTTAAAACACTATCGCCTTACCGCGACCACTGGCCTCAGAACCGGCATCCAGCTCGCCGTCCTTACTAATAATGACCTGCAAATCACCAAATCTTCTGTTGACGAGGGTGTAACCCATTTTCTCCAGTTCGCTTATAACCTGGGGATCAATACCGTCGTGATAACGGATCACATCTTTAGGTAATAACTGATGATGAAAACGTGGTGCATCCACCGTCTCTTGGGCTCCCATACCAAATTCAAGAGCATTAAGAATAGATAAATAAACCGAGCTGATAATGGTCGTGCCCCCAGGTGCACCGGTCACCATAGTGATTTTCCCGTCTTTTAATACCATAGAGGGCGTCATGGACGATAACATGCGTTTTTTCGGCTGAATTTCGTTAGCCTGGCCTCCCACGGCACCAAATACATTCATCACCCCAGGCTTGGCACTAAAATCATCCATCTCATCATTTAATAAGAAACCAGCACCTTCTACCACTACTCCACTGCCAAATCCCAAGTTGATGGTGGTGGTGTTCGAAACGGCATTGCCCCATTTATCGACAATAGAAAAATGTGTGGTTTCTTCACTTTCTTTTAACCCTGGTTTGATAGTTTCGGTGGCTGAAATTTTATCCAGGCTAATACTTGCGCTTCGACCGGCGATGTAAGGGCCAGCGAGTAATTCCTCAACAGGAACCTTAATAAAATCCGGATCACCCAAATATTCCGCGCGGTCGGCAAATACCCGTTTACCAATTTCCGCCAGTAAATGCATGTAAGGTGCAGAGTTATGTGACAGCTGCGGTTTTCCTGAGGTTAATAAATCGTACATTTCCAGCCACTGGATAATGGCAATGCCCCCAGAACTGGGCGGTGGCGCAGTCAGTAGTTCATAACCTCGCCAGTTGGCCTTCAGGGGTGTTCTGGATTTAACGGTATAATCCGCCAAGTCCTGTTCCGTGATCAGGCCCTGCTCCTTTTGCATAAAAGTGGCGATAATTTTTGCGGTTTCACCGGCATAAAAGCCATCTCGTCCTTTATCCCGTATACGGACCAAGGTTGCTGCAAGTTCTGGCTGTTTAAACAGCTGGTCGGTTTTTGCCGAACCAAAATAATCGGCAAAATTGACCTTAAAGCCCCCTTCTTGCAAACGTTTGTTATAGCGCTCTATGTAGCCGGCTAATTTCTCAGGCATGATAAAACCATCCTGAGCTAAACTGACCGCGGGCTGTATTAATTCTTTCCAGGGTAAAGAGCCGTATTTTTGATGGGCTAACCACATTCCCGCCACCGTACCGGGCACACCTGATGACAATACTCCCACCACCGACTGAAAGGGAATAACATTACCATCGGCATCCAGATACATATCCCGGTGGGCACTTAACGGTGCTTGCTCACGGTAATCGATAAAGTCCGCTTGCTGGTCTTTGTATACCAGCATAAAACCGCCCCCACCTATATTACCGGCTTCAGGTAAGGTCACTGCCAATACAAACTGTGCAGCAACGGCTGCATCCACAGCGTTGCCGCCATTTTTTAATACTTGTGCTGCTACATCTGCACTAAAACTGTCCGGCATGGCGACTGCTGCTTGTTGCTGCTGTTCGTTACAGGCCGTGAGTAAAAATGCAAAAATGACAAAAACTATCGAATATTTCATAGGCGTTTCTCTAGAGGACTAAAATTAGGCATATTTGACGGCTTGGCGCCGCCAGATCATAACCAGAGTGACATACAGTCATTTATAACATCACCACACTGGCGATGAAGTAAGCAAACAACGCTAAGGCCCCACCAAACAATGCATAAGGCATTTGCGTGCGTACGTGGGTTAATAAATCACAACCCGAGGCGATAGAAGATACCGCCGTGGTATCGGATATGGGCGAGCAATGGTCACCAAATACCCCGCCACCCAAAATAGCACCAATCACTAAAGACGGTGGCAAACCGAGCGTCTGGATCAACGGCACCCCTATTGGGATCAAGATGGCAAACGTGCCCCAGGATGTCCCCGTGGTAAACGAGATGATGCCACCGGCTAAAAACAATACGGGTACAATAAGGGGCAAGGGTAAATAGTCCCCCACCAGGTTGGCAACAAACACCCCGGTACCCAATTCTTTCAAACTGCCTCCCAGAGTCAGAGACAACAGCACTATGGTCACTAAGGGCAAAATCTCGCCTATGCCTTTAAAACCCATATCCACTAATTCTTGGTGGCTGAATTTACGGGCAGTTAATAGCAACAAATAAGCAACTAAACAAGCCAAAACGGTGGCATATAATACCGATTTACTGCCACTACCGCTGGCCATATCGCCGTTGCCGGTCCACAACATAAAACCAATCATGCCAAAAATCATGGTTGCCAGTGGCATCAACATAAAACGGGCTTTGCTGGCAGGAATGGGCAGAGTAACGTCATCATTTTGCTGCATAGCCTCTTCCGCTGCACGCATAGGGCCGTGCACTTTATCGGTTATTATGGTGTACAACACCAGTAATAGGGCAATGATGGCATAAAAGTTAAACGGGATGCTGCCCCATAAAATGGAAACCGCTGACTCTTCCAATTCGTAGTTGCTCAATAAACCCAGGATAAAGGCACCCCAGCCATTGAGCAGGATCAGGATACAAATCGGGGCACTGGTACTGTCGATCACATAAGCCAGCCGGGCTCTACTCATTTTAAATTTGTCGTACAATCCCCGGGATAAAATGCCCGCTGCCAATACACTTAAATTGGATTCAATAAATACCACTATGCCGGTAAACATCGTTAATAAGCCCACCTGCCTTTTGCTCTTCGCCACACCTTTGCTGACCAACATCTCTACCGTGGCGGTTACCCCACCTGAGTTGCGCATATACGCTAACAAGGCGCCGATCAGCAAACTAAAGAGCAGTATTCGGGTATTGCCCGGGGAGCTGGCAATCTCAACTACCCGCTCGATGGTGCCGATTGCGGCGTTAAAAACAAACTCGTTTTTTTGCTGGTAGGCCAGTAATATTTCAGCACTGAAGATGGCCATAACTAACGCTAGAATCACTTCCTTGCGCCAAAAAACCACCACGATAGCGATGATTGGGGGAAGTACTGAATACCAATCCATAAGAAGCCTTATATGCGACAGGCATTGTCTGATATTGGATATTCGACATGCACACTATCACTATTATTATTGTAAAGGAGTTGGCACTGTGGCCACTTTAGCTCAAGCCTGCTTGAACCCCGTTGTCTGGTTGTTACTTACTGTTATATGGCAGACCTAAAACGCAACATTACACTATTTCATGCCGTAGTTTAAAGCGCAGCCTCTTATTATTAAGCGGCCGGTGTCTAAACCGGTAAGGCGGTTGTATATTTAATTTGCTCCATGGCAAAACTTGAGGTCACGTCGGAAAGCTCTATCCCCCCTACCAGCTTTTTGTAAAAGACATCGAATGCCTGCATATCGGCCACCACAACTTTGAGCATATAGTCGTATTCACCACTCATGCGATAAAATTCAACCACCTGTTCAATACCGGCTGCATGGCCGGCAAATTTAGTTAACCAGCTGGAATCGTGTTTACCGGCTTTGACTTGCACAAAAACGGTCATATTTAAATCCAATTTGGCGGCATCCAATAAGGCCACACGTTTAGTGATGACACCTTGCTTTTCCAAGTTTTGAATACGCCGCCAACAAGGTGTAGTGCTTAAACCAATTTTGTCCGCGATTTCGCTGACCGACTGGGTGGCATCGACTTGCAATAAACGCAGTATTTCTCTATCCAATTTGTCCATGATATAAAATACTCTTTAAAAACACAAAATTAGAATATCATTCTATAAAATAATAAATAAAGGGAATAGTTGGAATATTTTTTTCCATGCACTGTGGCACAGTACCCCTATGAGTTTTGTAATCCTAAGTGATCCTAATATGCCTACTTCAGCCCTTTCATTAAAAATTGATAATACCCCGGAAGAATTTGAGCAACGCGCACCACGAATATATGACGATATCACGCAAACCATAGGTAATACGCCCCTAGTGCGCTTGAGCCGTTTAAAGGCCAAACATAACGTTTTGGCTAACATCTTGGCCAAAGTCGAATACTTTAATCCAGCAGGCTCAATTAAAGACCGTCCGGCTTTGGCCATGATTGAAGCGTTAATGCTTTCAGACGAATTTAGCGACAAGACTCAAATTATTGAAGCCACCTCGGGCAATAATGGTGTGGCTTGCGCGTGGATTTGCGCTATGAAAGGGATCCCTTTGACTATTGTTATACCCGAACATATGTCCATTGAGCGCCAAAAACTAATCAAACATTATGGTGCCAAGATCGTTACAACCGCCAAGGAACTGGGCACCAAAGGTGCAATCGATTTAGCAAGCAAGCTGGTTGCGCAAACCCCAGACGCGGTAATGCTCGATCAATTTGCCAATCAAGCCAATCCAGACATGCATTTCAACAGTACCGCCCAGGAAATTTGGCGAGACAGTGGTGGCAAAGTGGATATTCTGGTCGCTGGGGTAGGTACAGGTGGCACTATCACTGGTATTGCCAGGGCCCTTAAAATTCGTAACCCAGACATCATAATTGTTGCCGTTGAGCCAGCTTCTTGCCCGGTGTTAAGCGAGGGGCGCAGTGGCGTGCACAAAATTCAGGGTTTGAGCTCGGGACATGTGCCCGATGTGCTGGACGTTACGTTACTGGATGAAATACTTACCGTAAGTAATGAACAGGCTATAGAGTATGCCCGCCAGCTGGCGCGCATAGAAAGCCTGCCCGTGGGGATTTCATCAGGCGCAGCGGCCTGTGCAGCGGTGCAACTGGGTTTGCGAGCGGAAAATAGCCAAAAAAATATTGTGACTATCTTAGCTGACACCGCCGAACGCTATTTTAGTACCGAATTATTCGACGCGTGAAATCAATTACACCAGATCGCTGTGGGACATGGTCTTTTTGATGCTTTCGGGAAAATGCTTGTTATCAAACGGCACCCGTTTAACCACATCATTGCGTACAGAGATAGGTACAACCAAACCTTTAGAGTGACACACCCGTCGCCAGGTCCTACTGCAGACTACCATCAGTACCAGAATGCCAAACGAGATAATCATCGCTATTTTTATCGCCAGAAACAGCAATATCAACATAGGTTGCAATAGTTCATGGTCAGTCTGGGTAGATTCAATGTATGACACCAGGTGTTGGCGTACGTTTTTGGGGTCGATTTCAGATGGTTGTGTACTAGTAGATACCGTTAGGCTGACATCAGACATTTGAGTTGATAACGCGCCCGGTTCTAATGAACTGATCACCACGCCAAATATGACTATAGCAACCAGACTTGTTCTAAGATTTTTATTCGAGGTCATATATATGTCTCCCTAAGCGATCTAGTTTAGTACATAAATAACCAAGGTCGCGTCAAATATTTGCCTTAAACAAATAATGTAGCCTAGGAATCGATGTTTTCGCTATTGAGTAATTTATTTATCTAATAAAAATTTGCGTCTGTTACTCTTAACCTTCTCGGTAAATACCACGTACCGACATCAATTGAATTCAAAATACAAAATGGTCAAACCGACTGATGCGACAATCAACAGCACAAAGCCATTAATACCGAAATAGTCATTTAACCGGCGAGTACGCCTCCTTTTAAGCAGCAAAACCGCCAAGCTTAAACCTACACAACCGATCAATAAGGCAACCAGATAAAAACTTAGGGATCTGGACCATTCCTCACGACCAGTAAGACCCCAAAAATCCTGTACGCCGGAGATAAATTCGGGACGAGCATAATGAAAAACCAGCAATGCGCCGATAAAAACTATCCAACCGACAACATTGACCCCAATCATCAGTTGAAAGAGTCGATCTTGTGCTGTGGGCAGTTTTCGGCGATTATCACCTCGCCAATTGGCTTTATCTTGTTGCATTTGAACCTTATTATCGATTTTTCTTGAGTCTAAGCGCCACCTGAGTAAGATTACACACCTTGTGGGAATAGCCAAGATACAGACTATTAATATACGTCAAATAACATATTTTTCAGCACAACAAAAAAACCACCGGTAGTTTCCAGTAAACATTTAACCAATCGTCACAGCGATAACTTGCAATTAATACCGGTGGGCGCAGCATAATAGAGTAGATAATTTGGGCCTGTCCCTTTTCGATTAAACCCCAAGACAGTTTGGAGAGTAACCATGGCGCAAGCCCCAGTGGCAGATATTTTTGCCGGTAAGTATGCAGTAGGTGAGCAAGTAGTTGTTAAAGGTTGGGTACGAACCCGCCGTGACTCTAAAGCTGGCCTGTCTTTTGTCGCCCTGCACGATGGTAGTTGTTTCGATCCCATCCAGGTTATAGCCCTCAATACCCTGCCCAATTATGCGGACATACAACGTTTAACCACCAGCTGTTCGATTATTGCTACCGGCACCCTAAAAGCATCAGTGGGTCAAGGTCAGGCGCTGGAGATCGAAGCCAGTGAAATTGAAATTGTCGGTTGGGTGGAAAATCCCGATACCTACCCCATGGCACCTAAACGCCACAGTATCGAATATTTGCGTGAACACGCCCATCTTCGTCCAAGGACTAATGTAATAGGCGCGGTCACACGAGTGCGCAACTGTCTCTCCCAAGCCATCCACCGATTTTTTCACGAAAATGGTTATTGCTGGATCAGTACGCCTATCCTGACCGCCAGTGATACCGAAGGCGCCGGAGAAATGTTCCGGGTTTCGACTCTGGATATGCTTAATGTGCCCACCACAGACAAAGGTGAAGTGGATTACACTCAGGACTTTTTTGGCAAAGAGACATTTTTAACCGTATCCGGGCAGTTAAACGGCGAAACCTACTGTAGCGCCATGTCCAAGATATATACCTTTGGCCCGACTTTTCGTGCGGAAAATTCCAATACCAGCCGCCATTTGGCAGAATTTTGGATGATAGAGCCGGAAGTCGCCTTTGCCGACTTATCCGATATCGCCCAACTATCAGAAGACCTATTGAAATACGTGTTTAAGGCTGTTTTGGCCGAACGTGCCGACGATATGGAATTTTTTGCCCAGCGCATCAACAAAGAAGCAATAAGCCGTTTAGAGAAGGTTATCGAACAGGACTTCGTGCGCATGGATTACACCGACGCGATTGAAATTCTGCAAAACTGCGGTAAAAAATTCGAGTTCCCGGTGTCCTGGGGAGTGGATTTGTCTTCTGAGCATGAACGATACCTGGCAGAAGACCATGTAGGCGCACCTATTATCATGCAAAATTATCCCAAAGACATAAAAGCCTTCTACATGCGTATTAATGACGATGGCAAAACCGTCGCCGCAATGGACGTATTGGCACCTGGAATAGGCGAAATAATTGGTGGGTCGCAACGTGAAGAGCGCTTAGATGTATTTGATCGTCGCCTGGCGGAAATGGGCTTGAACCAGGAAGATTACGGCTGGTACCGCGACCTGCGTCGCTATGGCACGGTGCCACATTCCGGGTTTGGTTTGGGCTTTGAGCGTTTAGTGGCCTATGTAACTGGCATGCAAAATGTAAGAGACGTAATTGCCTTTCCTCGTACACCAGGGAATGCCAATTATTAATCGCCACACTCATTAAACAAAATGTTCGACTAACCAACACTAAAGCCGTCTCAATCGAGATGGCTTTTTTACCTATTCAACAACCCGTTCATACTAGTTGACGTTATGGGCTAACATATAGCCTTCTCGGATCTCTACCATGCGTCCGCTGGCTTTCATCTGTTGTAAGATCGCAGTGATTTTTGGCAAAATATTTTTATTTTTTTTATGTAAATAGTGATATAAATCGAATTTAATTAAACGCGCACCTTGAATAACAACATCCCTCGCCTTATTCTTTTTTACCATATTAAGACCGGTGATTTTTGGAAATACAGCTATGTCATAACGCCTTTTTTGCAGTAAATTCACGGCCTGGGAAAAAGTAGTCACCTGGTCACATTGTATATCGTGTAAACATAAATTCCGTTCAACAAATTGAACCCCCCTGACACAAACAAGTTTGTAAGCTCGCAGGCTTTCCCAATTATCTACCCGCAGATCATCTTGTGCTGAGAACGCGTAACCTTCAATGTAGTTAATCGCTACAGGTACCTGTAACAAATTTTCAAAACGCTGATTGAGGTGACTAATTCTCGATACTTCGCCATCAACATCGCCACTGTTCGCCTCCACCAAAGAGCGCAGATTTGGATAGTGCAGTACGTCAATAGTATGCGCTATTTGTTGATAAGCTTCCGTAAGAATTTGCACTGAAATATCTTGCTCAGCCGCCTCTATTCCGGTTGAAAAGACTAAGTTCTCACTAGCGCTAACATTAAATATCAACATAAATAGACTGGCAAAAACAATCCTGTTTGGCATAATATCCCCTTAGATGTCAGTCCAAAGTGGACTTCCACATAAACATAAATAGTAAAGCTTGTATATATTCCATGCCCGTTAACCAACGGTGATTAAGCTGCTCCTCCCCAAATCGCCAGGTGTTAGTTTCGACTGTGCCCCATATCTAACAATCAGAGGAATGTGGGTGGTGTCTGGTGCCAGTTGACGCAGCACAAAGGTGTTCCGGTTCGTCGTTTACTGTTGGGCGACCGCACACCAAGATACTCACTTCAGCTTCAAGGCATCTATCCATGGGTGAAAATCAACCATATAGCGCTAACCTTTTGAAAAACTTTAGTTTACTCAAACAAAAAATGCACACTAAATTAATATCCTGAATTGAGGTATGCTTAATATTCACGGAGAATACAGAAAAGAACACCATTTACATGTCCACTGAAAATGAAGCGTTGAAAACAGTTGATGCCCAACATATTGATGCCCAACATAAAGTACAGTGTGAAGAATGTGCTCATACTGTATACATTCCGTTGCTGGAACATAAACAGCGGGCTCAGTGTCCCCGTTGCCGTTATATTTTGACAACCTATTACCGAAACATGGCAGCAAAGATAGTCGCCTTCGCTCTGGCCGCCCTTATTTTTATGCTGGCTTCTGTGAGTTTTGAGTTTTTGTCCTTTAGTGCCAATGGCCAATCCCATACCATCGATATGCTTGGCAGTATTGAGACCTTAATCGAGTATGACTTTACGCTGTTAGCCATATTGCAGATCGCCGCAATCCTGTTATTGCCTTTGACGGTGTTATTGGGTTTATTATATTTGCTGTTGCCTGTGGTGTTTGGTTTTAGACCCAAATATCCTCGACCCGTACTCAAGCTGATTTTCGCATTGCTGCCCTGGACAATGGCCGAAATTTTTCTGGTCGCTGTGCTCGTCAGCCTGATTAAAATTATGTCTATGGCGGACATCGGTATAGGTTTGTCTTTTTACGCTTATGCCTTATTCACCTTATGTATGACCGGCAGCTTTTTGTATTTGGACAAACACCAGCTCTATATACTTACTACAGCAGATATCCCTCCCCTTCATATTTCTCTGCCACCCAATAGCAGCGTACAATTTACTTGGGCCCTTTTAGCCACTTCAGTGCTACTTTATATTCCAGCCAACTTTTTACCCATAATGCATACCAATGTACTGGGGGATGATGAGCCGAGTACCATTTTGGGTGGAGTAATTTTACTGTGGCAGATGGGCTCCTATCCCATCGCAGCGATCATATTTATAGCCAGTATATTTGTTCCTATCGCTAAGATATGTATCCTGTGTTGGTTAAATTATTCCGTTCAGGAGGGGTTTAACGGCAAAAAGCGGGAACGCATGATTTGCTATAGGATCACCGAGTTTGTTGGCCGTTGGTCAATGATCGACGTCTTTGTCGTGGCGGTTTTAGTTAGCCTGATCCAGTTGGGGAATATCATGAGCATTTATCCCGGATATGCAGCGTTGGCCTTTTGTGCCGTGGTCATACTGACCATGCTCGCCGCTAAATCATTCGATACAAAACTGATTTGGAGTAAACAATAAGTTATGTCACAGATCAGCGAAACCGCCGATATTAAATCGGTACGCAGTATTTCAAAAATATGGTTAGTTCCCCTGGTGGCACTTTCCATTGGTGTGTGGATGATTTTTTATCAGTGGAACAATCAGGGGCCGTTGATCGATATAGTGTTTGAAACTGCTTCAGGTCTCGAAGCGGGTAAAACCAAAATAAAGATCCACAACGTTGATGTGGGACTAGTAAAAACCATTGCCTTGAGCGATGATCTGCAAAAAGTTCTGGTCACCGCCAGAATGTCATCCAGTGCAGCAGATTTACTGCTTGAAAATACCCAATTCTGGGCCGTCACACCAAGAATTTCATTGAATGGCGTGTCCGGCTTGGGCACCCTGGTATCCGGAACCTATATCAATATGTCGGCTAACCAGGAAGGTAATCCTACCCGGAATTTTGTGGCATTGTCTGCCCCTCCCATTACGCCAGCGGGCACTCCTGGGTTGCACGTTACGCTCAACAGCAACGCCGAATTTGCCTTCAAAGAAGGGGATCCGGTTATCTATAAAGGCTTGAAGGTGGGCGAATTCGAGAGTATATATTTCAATTTTGAGCAGCGCATAGTGTATTACAATACTTTTATCGAGGCTCCCTATCACGAACTTATCACCTCTAATACCAAGTTTTGGAACACAAGCGGGGTGCAGATGGAATTAGGTGCCAACGGAGTTAAAGTCAAAAGTGGCAGCATAGAAACCTTACTGACCAATGGCGTCGCCTTTGGTGTACCTGAAGGTTTGCCTCTGGGGGACAAAATAGACGAGCGCTCCTATTTTAATATTCACGATTCCTATGAGTCAGCTGCCGAGGAACGTTACAAAGTGTCGGCTAAATTTGTGGTACTAGTGGACGATACGGTCCGAGGTCTGCAAATAGGCGCCCCGGTTGAGTATCGAGGGATTAAAATCGGTAAAGTGTTGGAAATTAACCCGGCAAATCTGGAACAAGATAGTTGGTTGGAAGAAGGCTACATCATACCTGTGGTGATCGGTATTCAGCCTGGACGCGCACAGCAAAGTGATGATGAGGCAGGTTTAGCGGCCGTGCGCCAGCAGATCAGAGCCTGGGTACAGCAAGGTCTGCGTGCATCATTGCAAACCGGAAATTTACTCACAGGCTCGCTATTTATTGATCTGGAGCATTATCCTGACGCCAAAGAACCGTCACACAAGATTTACCTGGATCATGATGTGATCCCAACCATCTCCAACGAGTTTACCCAAATAACCGAAAAAGTGGCGGCTATCATGGACAAGGTAAACGCTCTGGATCTTAAAGCGCTCATCGCAACGGCCAGTAATATGATGGTGAAAATTGGCCAGTCTGCCAACTCTGTAGAAGGTACGGCGAATCGGGCAGATGCCTTTTTACTTAGCGCTGAACAACAACAGATCGCCGCGAAGCTGGCCGACGTACTCGATAGCATATCCGCCTTGAGCAAAGACTTTGCCAGCGGCTCTGATACCAATAACCAGATAAACAGTACCTTCCAGATATTGCAACAGCGGCTTAACGAATTACAACCTCTATTATTGCAGCTCAATCGCTCCCCAAATAGCCTGATTTTTGAGAAAGACAGCCAACCCTATATACAACCTAAAGGTTTGCCCAACCGACCAACAAGTGAGCCCCAATAGTATGAAATATGTCAGCGCAGTATTACTTAGTTTTTTTGTTTTTGCCTGCGCCAGCCCAGAAGGCAATATTCATTATTACTTGCTAGATAGCGCGGATAACCATACTGCAACGACTGAAATTGACCGACAAATCCCCGTAGTGTTGGCATCAGTGCAGCTGGCAGATTATTTGAACAAAGTAAACCTGGTGATGAAAGTAGCAGAAAATCAGCTGTATTATTCTGAGCGAGATGTGTGGGCAGAGAGCCTACAAGCAGGGATTTACAAAGCCCTGTTAAGGGATTTAAATAGTCAGGCAAAACAAACACATTATATGGCGATGAATTCGCCCAACGCCAGGCAGGTAAATAAAAGTCTTGTCGTGGAGTTTAGCCATTTTATGGCCACGGATGAGTCAAAGGTGATAGCTTCAGGGCAATATTGGCTGCTTGATAAGACTGATTTAGATAAAACTGTGCGCAGTCATAATTTTAGTTATACCCTTGCATTACACCAGGATGGTTATGCCCATGCAGTTTCTCAGCTAAGCGTATTACTGGACTTACTGAGTCAGGATATTGTTAAACAAGTTGAGTAGAACCAAGGATGAACACTTAATATGCGAGCGGTTAAGAAAAAAGTGGTACGTTATCTAAATACCGGCACGGATATAGGTAATCCTCCAGCGATTAATCAACAGATCCAGGTAACTAATCTGTTTAGTTTTGTCGGCTATACCGTTACCTTTGTGTTGGGGTGCGCAGCTATTCTACGCAGCGAACTGACATTAAATTCAGACTTTTTGCTGGCCTTGGTATTAGGATTAACTTGTATCTTGTTTTTTTCTTCCAGGTTAATTCTCAAATATTATCACAACAGAAACGGCTATAAATTCTCCGCCAACCTACTTACTGTTTCACTGATGATTTTGATGTTTTATCTGGTTGTGACCGGCGGTGTCAGTAATACCGGCCCACTATGGATATATGTTGTACCCCCGGTTACCTTATTTTTTGGTGGCATACGCAAAGGTTTACGTAATCTTGGCCTCTTTTTGCTGATCGTTAGCGTGATCTTGTTTTATCCCCATCACCAGTTACTGCTTTCAAACTACAGCTACGAATTCAAGTCACGGCTCATCTTTTCATTTTTAACCGTCAGCATGTTATTTGGTTTCTACGAATATTCCAGACAACGCTCATTTAGCATTTTGCATAAATTGAATCAGCGATTTGAGCGTCAAGCCAGGCTGGATCCCCTTTCGGGTCTGCAAAACCGGCGCGGAATGCTGGAAAAACTGGAATATGAGCGACAACGTAGTATACGTAGTCAAAAAAGCATGACGTTGATGATGTGTGACATAGATCACTTTAAACGGATCAACGATAAACGTGGCCACGAAACCGGGGATTTAGTCATTAAACAGATCTCCCAGCTATTTGAACAAGGCTTGCGCGCCCAAGATACCGTTGCCAGATGGGGAGGGGAAGAATTCTTGTTTTTACTACCGGAGACCGATCAGAAACAAGCCTACACCTTGGCAGAAAAATTACGCAAGAAAATTGCCAGCACTCTGTTTTGCCAACCGCAAAGTGAGCTCAATATCACCGTCAGCATAGGTATTTATCAACTTAGCACCACAGACAGTATTGATCAGGCCATAGGTCATGCCGATGACAATTTATATCGCGCCAAAGACGCCGGACGCAATATCACGGCGGTGTGGGATTAGCCCAGTTATTATCGGTCAGACTCGGTGATCCCACTTAATGCTGATAAACTAGCGGCTATTCGCCGCTACCAACAAGACCACTATGCGATCACATCATTCCCCCAGCGACCACTCAGCGCCCCTTAATTGGCGTGTGTTAAAACAACTATGGCCTTATTTGCTCGAATTCAAAATCCGGGTTTTGCTTGCCCTGCTGTGTTTAATTACCGCTAAAGTCGCCAGTATAGGTCTGCCCTTCATCTTAAAACACACGGTGGACTCGCTAAATCTAAAAACGCCGGCAGACGCTTTGGTAATGGTACCCTTTGCGCTCATCGCCGCTTATGGCTTATTGCGTCTGGCCAATGTTTTATTTGGGGAAATACGCGACACTCTGTTCGGCCGGGTAACCGAGCGCGCTATGCGACGCATGAGTCTGCAGGTCTTCGAACATCTACATAAATTGGATTTAGACTTTCACCTAAATCGGCAAACCGGTGGCTTGTCCCGCGATATAGAACGTGGCACCAGTGGCATAAGTTTTCTGATGCGCTTTTTGATATTTAATATCGTGCCCACCCTGCTGGAAATAGTGGCGGTTATTGGGGTGCTTTTTTACAACTACGGCATCAGTTTCGCTCTGATTATTTTATTGTCGGTAGTGGCTTACATTGGTTTTTCAATCAAAGCGACAGATTGGCGTACCAAATATGTAAGGGAAGTCAATCTGGCGGATTCAAACAGCAGCACCAGAGCCATAGATAGCCTGCTGAACTATGAAACCGTAAAATATTTTAACAACGAGTCTTATGAAGCTGACAGGTATGATGTGGCATTACACGACTGGGAAGATGCCAGACGTAAAAATCGCTTATCTCTGTTTGCCTTAAATGGTGGCCAGGCCTCGATTATCGCCATTGCCATGACCAGTATGATGGCGCTGGCCGCCTACCAGGTGGCATACGCCAAAATGACCATAGGGGATTTTGTGTTAATCAACGCATTTACCATGCAGATTTTTATGCCTCTCAATTTCCTCGGCTTTGTATACCGGGAAATTCGTGGTTCCCTGGCTAATATCGAAAACTTGTTCACCCTGCTAAATAAACAACCCAAGATCACCAATGATCACAAAGATAAGACCTTGCGGATTATCGGGGGGAAAATAGAATTTAAGCAGGTCAATTTTAGTTACCAAAAGGATCGCAGCATTTTGCATGATGTCAGCTTTGTCATCGAACCCGGCCAGAAAGTGGCCGTTGTCGGTGAAAGCGGTGCGGGTAAATCCACCTTAGTCAAATTGCTGTTCCGTTTTTACGATCCACACGCAGGTTCTATCAGCATAGACGGTCAGGATATCAGCCAGATCAGCCAACAATCACTGCGCACGGCCATCGGTATTGTTCCCCAGGAT
Organism: Paraglaciecola sp. IT1134; assembly: GCF_058068185.1. Lineage (NCBI taxonomy): Bacteria > Pseudomonadati > Pseudomonadota > Gammaproteobacteria > Alteromonadales > Alteromonadaceae > Paraglaciecola > Paraglaciecola sp. IT1134. The sequence continues at coordinate 3,312,072 of NZ_CM176486.1, forward strand.
ACCGTGTTATTTAATGATACCATCTTCGAAAATATCCGTTACGGCCGCCCGGATGCCCATGATAGCGAAGTCCAGGAGGCCATCCGTCATGCCCATTTAGATGCCTTTATCAACGCCCTGCCCGATGGCAGTAATACCAAGGTCGGGGAACGGGGACTGAAACTCTCAGGTGGCGAAAAGCAACGGGTGGCTATCGCCAGAACGATATTGAAAAAACCACCCATACTGGTTTTCGACGAAGCCACCTCATCCCTGGACAGCCGTTCAGAACAAGCCATTTTACAAGCCCTTAGAGATATCGCTCAGGGGCATACCAGTTTAGTCATCGCCCATCGCCTCTCGACCATAGTCGATGCGGATAAAATAGTGGTTATGCACAATGGTACTATCGTCGAACAAGGTAATCATGCCCAGTTACTAGCACTAGGCGGTGCCTATCATAGGTTGTGGCACACCCAACAAAATAATGCCGAGTCACTGGCTGAATTAGGATAACAGAAATGGATCATCAGGCTTTGCTGGACGCCATTAACCAGACCATGCCCTTTGGTAAATACGCCGGCAGAAAATTATTAATGTTACCCGAACCCTATTTGGTGTGGTTTAGTCAACAGGGCTTTCCCCAAGGGAAACTGGGTCAGCAGCTCGCTCTGATCCATGAAATCAAGGTGAACGGTTTGGAAGATATGCTTCAACCCTTACTCAGATCATGAGTTACCCAAGCTATACCAAGCGTAGTAGAACGGACAGGGGTAAAGTGCGTGCCCAGCATTATGTCAATATTGACCGGCAAATCCTGGTCTTACATCGTGCCATGGGCGAAAAATTATTAGCTTGCCCTGAACTGCAAAATAATGTGATAGAAACCATTGAACGGCGCTACGCCAATGGACAATTAAGGCATGGGGCTTATGTAATATGGAGCTGTTTAATGGAAACGATAAATGATGAGCAAGTATTTCTGGCGAACTTGTTAGCAGATACGCCCCAGATGCAGAAGTTAAGAAGACGCACCCCTTTTATCGGTGTATTAACCGAAGATGAGCGCCAGCAGGTATTGTTACATGAAGGCATTGCTATCTAGAGAGTCGGCGGCAACATAAAGTTTGGAGCCCAGAAAACAAAAAAGACACCCTAAGGTGTCTTTTCAACAATCAGCTATTGCTTACTAGCGACGTAGACCCAGACGCTTGATAAGATCTTGATAACGCTCAGCGTTTTTACCTTTAAGGTAATCAAGTAATGTACGACGCTGACTAACCATACGTAATAAACCACGACGTGAGTGGTGATCTTTTTTATGGTCAGCGAAATGGCCTTGAAGTTTGTTGATGTTATTAGTCAACAATGCAACTTGAACTTCAGGTGATCCTGTATCGCCTTTTTTAACGCCAAAATCAGCAATGATTGTTGCGGTTTCTTCAGTAGTTAGTGACATAGTTTTCTCCAAAAATATGAAATATACAGCTGGCCGATCACTAATTCAGCCGAGCCAAGGAGCGCGTATTATAGCGGCGAAAACCAAGATAGCAAGGGCTTCACGTTATAAAGCCAGCTACTCTGGTTTTTTTAAGTTTTATGCCTGCTGCTCGGGAAATACCACCAGACGTTTAGGGGCGGCGTAATTGTCATCGTCTATTTGTGCGACGCCGAGAAAGGTGCCCTTTTGGCTTAAATAGATGCGCACTACCTGGCCCTTATCAAACGATTCAGTGGATAAATGTTTCACTGGCTGGCCATGCATAAAATCACTGGCCAACTCCTCTGCCAACTCTACCCTGGTAAGGGATTTCACCGCACTGTCCATGGGGATCAATAACGGATCTAGGATGTCTGTCAGGGGTATTTGCTCACGTTGCGCTTTGTCTAATAAGCCTTCAAGCTGTTCGAACGTGACCATTTTTTCACTGGGATAATCTGCCACGCCAGTGCGATGCAATTTGCTCACATAAGCGCCGCAACCCAGCCGTTGCCCCAGGTCATCCACCAGTGATCGAATATAGGTACCTTTACTACAATGTACCTGCATGTCCACTTCATCGTTTTCAAAACGGGTAACGGTGAGACTAAAGATAGTGATATCCCTAGCTGGCCGGTCTATTTCTATGCCCTGACGGGCGTAAAAATACAAGGGTTTGCCCTGGTGCTTCAACGCAGAGAACATTGAGGGAATCTGTTTTATCGCCCCCCTAAAGGTATCACAAGCGCACATTAACTGACTTTCAGTGACATTCACCGAGCGCGTTTCGACCACTTCGCCGTCAGCATCAGAGGTGGTAGTCCGCACACCTAATTTTGCGGTCACCAAATAAGTTTTATCCGCATCAAGCAGAAACTGAGAAAATTTGGTGGCCTCCCCCAAACAAACCGGTAACATGCCCGTTGCCAGTGGATCCAATGCGCCTGTATGCCCGGCTTTTGCCGCTAAAAACGCTCTTCTCACTTTTTGTAAAGCCTGGTTTGAAGAGATTTCCAACGGTTTGTTCAATAGCAATATACCGTCTATTGCCCGACCTTTACGACGCCTAGCCAAAGCCTAGTCCTCTTTTTCAGAGTCGAGGTCACGACCGGCTAACCGCGCCCGCTCTTTATCTTTATTCAAGGTATCATCTACCAAATTACTGATACGAATACCTTCACTCAATGACCCGTCACGAACAAACTTGATCGCGGGTACGGCGCGCATACGCATCCGACTGGCCAGTAAAGTGCGAATATAACCCTTGTTTTCAACAAGGATATTTAAATAATTATTCATCACCTCTTCGTCATTTTCGAAAAAAGTCACAAAGATTTTGGCGTAAGCCAAATCCCGGGAAACTTCCACAGCTGACACGGTGACCATGCCCAAACGCGGATCCCGGTTTTTAAATTCGTTTTGTAAAATACTAGCAATTTCTTTATGAATTTGTTGCCCGACCCGGTCGGTACGAGAAAATTCTCTTGCCATGTTAATTCTCCTGCAGCACGGTTTCGTGCCTTTTGCTAAGACAAAACGGAGGCCTAAGCCTCCGTTTTAATTCGTTTCATCATACTAAGCGGGGGGTGCCTGTATAAGGCGTTACAGTTCCCGTTTAACTTCAACGGTTTCAAATACTTCGATTTGGTCACCAACTTTCACGTCATTGTAGTTCTTAACACCTATACCACATTCAACGCCATTTCGAACTTCTTGTACATCATCTTTAAAGCGTCTAAGCGATTCAAGCTCGCCTTCGTAGATAACCACGTTTTCACGTAGTACCCGAATAGGATTAGTACGCTTGATGGTACCTTCAGTAACCATACAACCCGCGATGGCGCCAAGTTTAGGCGATTTAAATACATCACGCACTTCAGCCAAACCAATGATCACTTGTTTGAATTCTGGTGCCAGCATACCTGTCATCGCCAGTTTCACTTCATCGATCAGGGCGTAGATAACGCTGTAGTAACGTAAATCAATTTCATCGGTTTCGATAACACGACGGGCACTAGCATCGGCACGCACATTAAAACCAATCACTATAGCGCCTGAAGCTGATGCCAAGCTTGCGTCAGTTTCGGTAATACCACCGACACCGCTGCCTACTATATTCACTTTCACTTCATCTGTGGACAAGTTAGTCAACGACTCAGAGATGGCTTCTACTGAGCCTTGAACATCCGCTTTAAGCACTACGTTCAATTCACTAACATCACCCGCTGCCATGTTCGCAAACATGTTTTCCAGCTTAGCCTTTTGCTGTTTAGCAAGTTTAACCTCACGCTGCTTGGTATGACGCTTACTGGCCACTTCACGGGCTTTACGCTCGTCCTGTACGACCATAGCGTCTTCACCGGCTATAGGTACACCGGATAAACCTAGCACCTCAACTGGTGTAGACGGGCCAGCTACAGTGACTTCCTGACCGTGTTCGTCACGCATCGCTTTAACCCGACCGTATTCGATACCGCAAAGTAAAATGTCTCCTGCTTTTAACTGACCTTCCTGGATCAATACGGAAGCAACCGGACCACGGCCTTTGTCAAGACGAGATTCAATTACTATACCTTTGGCTGAGCCAGTAGGCGGCGCTTTAAGATCGAGTAATTCAGCTTGTAAGGTAATAGCTTCAAGCAAACTGTCGATACCTTCGCCGGTTTTTGCTGACACATTAACAAACTGATGTTCACCGCCCCACTCTTCTGAAATCACTTCCAGTTGAGACAGTTCAGTTTTAACTCTGTCTAAATCGATACCTTCCTTGTCGATTTTATTAATGGCGACAATCAAAGGCACACCAGCAGCTTTGGCATGTTGTATGGCTTCTTTTGTCTGAGGCATAACACCATCATCAGCGGCCACAACCAATACCACTATATCTGTAGCGGTCGCGCCTCGGGCACGCATAGCGGTAAACGCGGCGTGACCTGGAGTATCTAAAAAGGCAATGCGACCATTGTCAGTTTCTACACTGTATGCACCAATGTGCTGGGTAATACCACCGGCTTCACCGGCTGCCACTTTGGCCCGGCGTATATAATCGAGTAAAGAGGTTTTACCATGGTCAACGTGACCCATAATGGTCACAACCGGTGCGCGAGATTCAAGTTCAGAAGTAACGTTATCTGCCAACAACTCTTCTTCAAGGGCATTGTCGTTTACCAACTCGTATTTATGACCCATTTCTTCAACAACCAGTACCGCAGTTTCCTGATCCAGCACTTGGTTAATGGTAGCCATCTCACCCATTTTCATCATGGCCTTGATAACTTCGTTGGCTTTAATCGCCAACTTGTTAGCGAGTTCGCTGACGGTAATGGTTTCACCTAAACGAACGATACGTTCAACGGGTTGAGCGGGTTTATTAAACGCGTGTTTCAGATCAGAACCGGCGTTTTTCTTAGACTTTTTACGTCTACGACCACCACGTTCAATTTTAATATCATCTGCGTCTTCTGCCTCTTGTGCATAACGATTGGAATGTACATGAACTTCTTCGCCTTCTTGTTTCTTACGGCGTTCTTCTTCTTCTTTCCAGCGACGTGAATTTTCTTCGGTTAATTTAAGTGCTTCCTCAGCGGCTTTTTTGGCGTCTTCTTCAAGCTTACGCTGAGTTTCTTCTTCTTGTTTTTTGCGGATATTTTCCGCTTCAACCCGGATGCGTTCTTGTTCAGCTTTTTCTTCTGGGCTTAAACGTGACTCTTCTGCCTGACGCGCTTCTGCTTCTTTTTTAGCTTTATCTGCTCTTGCTACACGTTCGGCCTCAGCTTTAGTCTTGGCTTCTGCGGCTTTGCGGGCTTTTTCTTCAGCGGCTTGTTTGGCCTTTTCAGCAGCTTGTTTTTCAGCTTCAAGTTGAGCTTGCTGCTCGGCTAACACACGAGCGGTTTCTTCTTCCGCCAAACGCGCTTCTTCCGTATCGGTACGTTTGATATAAGTGCGTTTTTTGCGCACTTCTACTGTTACCGCTTTGGATTTACCCACACTTAAGGTACTGGTCGTTTTGCGCTGTAACGTCATGCGGGCCGGTGCTTCCGAACCGTTTCCACCGTGCTGCTTGCTTAAATAGTCCAGCAATAGACGTTTTTCATCTTCAGTAACGTTTTCATTTGCCGCTTTAACTATATCAGCATCTTTAAACTGCTTAACTAAGCGGTCAACCGAAGTGCCGATATCGGCGGCGAGTTTTTCAATGGATACTTCTGCCATATTAATAATTCCTCTTGGTGACCTTATTCTTCGTTAAACCAGACAATGTTGCGGGCAGCCATAATTAACTTGCCAGCTTTTTCTTCATCCAGTTCTTCTATATCCGTGATCTCGTCTACGCCTTGCTCGGCAAGGGCTTCAAGATCTGTAATTCCGCGACTGGCCAAGGTATAGGCTACGTGACGCTCCATACCTTCTAAATTCAATAGCTCATCTTTAGGCACAGAGGCTTCTAATGTTTCTTCATTGGCCAGTGCTTTAGTCGTCAAGGCGGCGCGCGCCCGGCTGCGTAGATCTTCAACCATATCCTCATCAAGGCCGTCAATTTCCAACAACTCGCTTATTGGCACGTAGGCGATTTCTTCAAGGGTAGTAAAACCTTCATCGACCAACACAGAGGCAAACTCGTCATCAATATCCAGGCCGACCGTAAAGGTAGCCAATACTTTTGAATTTTCTTCTTCGTGTTTAGCATTGAGATCTTCAACTGTCATCACGTTGAGTTCCCAACCAGTGAGCTGACTGGCCAAACGCACGTTTTGACCACTGCGACCAATAGCCTGGGCCAGATTGTCTGACTCAACCGCAACATCCATCGTGTGGTTATCTTCATCAACGACAATAGAGGCTACTTCGGCTGGCGCCATGGCATTGATGACAAACTGGGCCGGATTATCGTCCCACAATACTATATCAACGCGCTCACCGTTAAGTTCACCACTGACGGCCTGAACCCGAGAGCCTCGCATACCAACACAAGCGCCGATTGGATCGAGACGTTTGTCATTAGTTTTAACCGCAATTTTGGCTCGTGATCCTGGATCTCTTGCGGCGGCTTTGATTTCTAAGGTTTCTTCAGCGATTTCTGGCACTTCAATGCGGAATAATTCCACCAACATATCGGCATGGGTACGACTGATGAATAACTGGGCGCCACGAGCTTCCGGACGAATAACGTATAACAGTCCCCGTACACGGTCACCTGGACGAAAGGTTTCCCGCGGTAACATGTCATCACGATAAATCACGCCTTCAGCGTTATTGCCCAAGTCAATAATAATATTATCGCGATTTACTTTTTTAACCGTTCCAGTGACCAATTCACCCACACGGTCTTCGTATTCGGCCATCACTTGAGCACGTTCGGCTTCACGCACTTTTTGTACGATAACTTGCTTGGCGGTCTGGGTGGTGATCCGGTCAAATTTAATCGATTCGACTTGATCTTCGACGTAATCACCCAGCTGAATCTCTGGCTCGTCTATTTGTGCAGCAGATATTGTCATCTCAGCAAAAGGATTTTCTTGCACTTGATCATCAGGGATGACTAACCAACGGCGAAATGTATCAAAGCTACCCGATTCACGATCAATCGCTACGCGCACTTCGATTTCACCTTCAGATTTCTTTTTAGTAGCACTTGCTATGGCAAATTCCAAAGCTTCGAAAATCTTTTCTCTTGGAACCTGCTTCTCATTAGATACGGCTTCAGCCACTAATAAAATTTCTTTATTCATTATTGCCTCACTGATTATTCTTGAGCAAAAACCTTGCTTGTCACCAACTTAATCAAACGTTGGAACGACATTACCTTTGTCTATATTTGCGAAAGCCAACATAAAGCTTTGCCCGTCAACCTCAACCGTAAGCATGCCGTCTTCAATACACAGCAATTTGCCTTTAAAATTACGTCTGTCACCCATAGGCATTTTCAGTTTAATCGCCACTACTTCGCCAACAGATTCAATATAATGCTGTAGTTTAAATAAGGGACGTTCCATGCCAGGTGAGGAAACCTCAAGGTTATATTCGGTGGTAATAGGATCTTCTACATCCAATACCGCACTAACCTGATGACTAACTTCTGCACAGTGATCAACGGAGATGCCATCAGGGTGGTCGATGTAAACACGTAAGGTGGAATGTATTCCAGCACGTATAAACTCAACGCCAACCATTTCAAAGCCAAGGGCTTCAACAGGTGCAGTCAACATCTCGGTTAATTTTTGTTCTAGTTGTGACAATGTCCACGCTCCAAAAACAAAAAAAGGGCTATAAGCCCAGAGTTTTTAAAAAAATATGATAAAAAGGATAACAAAAAGCCCCGTACAAGCGGGGCTTTTAGCTTCTGGACCCTAGTCCACTATTCTCGCTGAAAAATGGCAGAATGCCAAGTTTCAAAAAGTGGTTGCGGGAGCAGGATTTGAACCTACGACCTTCGGGTTATGAGCCCGACGAGCTACCAGACTGCTCCATCCCGCGCTTGAAATCTTTATCAAATCGGTTGGCTGTGTAAGCTTCCCTCCTCGAGTGGTGCGTATTATACATAGCCAGCTAGTTGACGCAAGTCTTGGCGATGAAAAAACACGAATTAACCGGTCCTCTGACAACGATCGCACACTAATCACACGATCTGCCTGACTATGGCGCTGTTGTGCCTGCTCGTGTGAACATTAGGCGGCAAACAATTCCATTTTATTGGCTAGGTCAAAATCGAGATGACTGATGCCTTTGACATCATGGGTGGTCAGTTCTACTTCCACCTTGTTATATACATTAAACCATTCAGGATGATGATTGAGTTTCTCGGCACAAATGGCGATTTGCGACATCCAGCCAAACGCCCGGATGAAATTTTTAAATTTGAAAGTTTTAACCAGCTTGTCATTTTTTATCTGCCATTGACTCTGAGCCACCATATCTTTGTTCAGTATCGCTAGCTGGTCAGCTATTTGCTGCTGGGTTAATTTTTCTGTCATTGTTCTGTGCTCCTTGATTTAAACGAATATATGTAAACATATTCAGCGGTAATGAATACAGATTAGCACTAAATAATGCATATTTTGTGGCCTAATTGAAACCTGTCAGCGCAATTTCCTTGACAGGATATGCGGATAATTATTTACAAAAAAACCGCCTTGGCAACGTGCCAAGGCGGTTTTTAATCTACCAGCCTGGTTCAGTGCTTAGAATTCAACGGCCAATCTGGCGTATATCTGACGCCCTCTTGGGTCGTGCACTTTGCTGTCAAAACCGCTATTAGTAAAGACTTGGGGCGGATTCTCGTCCGTTAAATTGATACCCCCTAAGGATAAAACATAGCTATTATCGGTGTTAAACAGTCCGCCCAGATTCACATTATATTGTGCGTCATAGGTCACATGACTATCTATCTCTTTAAAGCCGTTAGCACAACCAGCTGTCGTGACAAGCGTACCGTCAGAACAGTTTTGATCATCGTCATAACTACTGACATAACGCGCAAATATATTGGCTGAATGCATACCTGACGACCAGTTAAGACCCATATTCATGCGTAACTCAGGTGATGAAGTACCAATGTTAGTGAAGTTACGACGCCCTGCACCATCGACGTTACCTGCTTGGGGGTCGTCCAACTCATACTTGGTAATATAAGTGGCGTTAATTGACGGCACAAACATACCTGCGTCAGTATCAATTTTATAGCTGGTAACAAAATCGATGCCAGAAGTTTCCAGGGAGCTGGCATTAACAAAGGTATTGTTAATTTGGGTTAAGGGGCCGGTCAGTGGGTCGCCAGCACGAATGATACGCTCTGGATCACTGGGGTTAAGGAATAGCAAAGCTTGTGGATTTTCCTGGATAATCAAATCTTTAAATTTAAAATTCCAGTAATCCAGCTCAATGGAAAAATCACTAATGGGTTCAAACGACATGCCAATATTATAAGCGGTAGATTCTTCGGGTTTGAGATCTTCATTGCCAACCGTTCTCACGGCTGCAAACGCAGCCGAAGTAATCAAAGGATCAACAACCTGTTGTAATGAAGTTGCACCGCCGTCACGCAAAAACACCGTTGGCGCACGAAAAGAGGTTGAAATAGAGCCTCTGAACGACAAGTCCTCGGATGCACGAAATGAAAATGCGACTTTAGGATCGACTGTGTCTCCAATTGAACCGCCGTAGTCTTCGTAACGCACCGCTAACTGGATATCCAAATTGTCACTAACGGGTAAGGCCATTTCTGCAAATGCTGCCCACACATCCAGCGTTCCCTGGAAATCCGGGTTACCGATAACAAAGGTAAAACTGTCTTGATTGGCCAAAGCATCATAATCCTGGCTCAGTTTATCTTCCCGATATTGCAAACCGAGTGCCACACCGGCTGCGCCGCCTTGCATATCGAATACATCAAAAGATGCGAAACCTTCGAAAACCTGTAAGTCAGATTTGGAATCAATAACTTCGTCAGCAGTAAAGGAGTCAATCACAGATTGTGAATTCGGTGCGCTGGTGTAGGAAGTGGCAAACGGGTTGAAATATTCACAGTCCCCCGCACCCGGCGTTCCTGTCAACGGATTACACTGTCCACCGCCTAACCCATTAAGCGCGAGGTTAAATTCGGTATTAAGTACATCGGGTACGGTAAATAGAAAGTCATTCGTGGCCTGGGTGTAACTGATTTCCCAGAAACCATCTTCCAACTCACCTTGCAACGCCGTATTAAACCTGAAAGTATCAGATTCGGTCCTGGCGAAATCTGGCGCTTTACCATTGCCCTCAGCCCGGCCGAAAAAGGTCACGTCTGTGCCAAATGGATTTTGTGGGTGGGTGGCGGGAACCACGGGCCCGGTTAAAATGGGAAAACTTGGTGCTCCCCCTCGCACAGCACGGTTTCGGGCAAAACTAACTTCTGTGGTCCAGATTAGCTCATCGCTTAATTCGTACTCAGCTCTAACGTAAGTATTTAAACGCGACTCATCTGGTACATAGGAGTAATTTTTACCAAAATCGAATTTACATAAACCAACATCCAAGCCTGGTACAGTGCCAGGAGGTGCCAATAAAAGTGGCGCACCGCCAAACTCTTCACAGCCTGTAGGATCAATAAAGGGCGTGGCACCAATAAAAAAGGAACCCGGATTACCTAAACTGCTGCTGTCATCTTGTGGGCGACTTAAGCGGCGATCTTTAATAAATAGCGGTGAACGGTTAGTATAACTGACGGCAGCAATAAGACTGCTTTTCTCCCCGGTTGCTCCCCATAAACCTTGAATAACATACTCCTTGTTATTGCCATGGGCGCCGTCTTGATAATCAGCACTTAACTTGACGCCATCATAATTGCGCTTGGTAATAAAGTTAACAACACCTGCCACCGCGTCTGAGCCATATAAGGCAGAGGCACCATCCTTAATGATTTCGACGCGATCTATGGCAATCATTGGCACCAAAGAGCTGGTATCCACAAAGTTCAAACCAGCGTTATTTTGCTGAGCGGTCACCACTTGGCGCTTGTTATTAAGCAATACCAAAGTAGAAGAAACACCTAAACCACGTAGATTGATATTTGATGTTCCCGCGGTCGCGTTTTGAGTGAAAGCGTCAGGATTATTTTCTGCACCTGTATTGATGGTTAATGTTTGGGTGATATCAGCGATATTTTTCGCACCCAGTGCGTCAATTTCCACACTATCAACTACAGACAAAGGTGAAGGAGATTCAAAGTTTTCACTGCGCCGAACGAAGCTACCGGTGACCATAATCATCTCAATATCTTCTTTTTTCTCGACTTCTTTTTGTTGCGCAACAACAGGTGTGGAGAGCAAAAACTGGGCAGAAACCGCCACAGCCAACGCACTCAAAGGTGTATTTATTTTCATTGTGTGTCCCCGAAAGGTGAATATTAGATTCAAATCGAGCTTAATAACTAGTTTCTGCAGCGCACTCACCCTGTGCCATTTTTTTAATAGTTTTAGTTAAGCTAAGTAACTGATCTTCAAACGCTTCAATACAACGCGTCATGATAGTAGGACGGGACACCAGTCATGTAAATGCAATGTTATTTATATGTAAACATTAGCGCTTTAAATGGTTAGACCAGTTGAACTGTGCAATAGGCCAACGATAAATTGAGAAATTAAATCATGCTATTAAGCTAAGCCACTAATAACATTAGAAAAGTGCCTATAAATGCCGGTTTTTCCCGGTTATTTATCTGGGCTTGAGTTTCAAAGTGGAATAATAGCCCCGACGATTTAGGCTCAGTTTTTAGCAGTTTTGAAACAAAACGAATCTGATCATTGACCCTCACCGGCTCTAAAAAGCGAATTTTTTCCACGCCGTAATTAAGCAAGGTTTGGGTGGCCGAGTCGAGTTTAATCATATGATAAAAGACCTCGGACATTAAAGTAACCGTTAAAAATCCATGGGCGATGGTTGATTTAAAGGGGCTGTATTTGGCACAACGGTCCTCATCTATGTGGATCCACTGATGATCCCCCGTTGCCTCAGCAAACAAATTTATACGCGCTTGGTCAATAACCATCCATTCACTGGGGGTGAGTTGTTCGTTTACGGCTAACTTCAATAAATCTTTTGGCATATCAGTGCTCCTAATAAATGTATACCCAGATTAGCAAACTGGTAACTATCATCAAAATGAATGTTCTGTATACTAAAGTATTAGCCACGTTAATTATGGAATTAAGTTAATCTAGCCATAATCAGAACGTAAAGTGATGTATATATGAATTTAAATAGAATCGATCTTAATCTTTTTGCGGTCTTTGATGCTATCTATACTGCGGGTAGCTTAACTAAAGCCGCCGACGTACTGTGTATTACCCAACCAGCAGTAAGTAACTCCCTTGCCCGACTGCGAGAAATGCTCAACGATCCATTGTTTGTGCGAACTGGCCATAGCATGACTCCTACGCCTGTGGCACAAAATATTATCGGTCCAGCCAGAGAAGCCCTTGGTTTACTGCGCAAAAGTGTACAAGAAAGCCACACTTTTGATCCCGCTACAGCTGAAATCAGTTACAACTTTGCCGCCCGGGATTTACTGGAAGCTATCATCATGCCTCGCCTGACGGCCAAGTTACAAAGCTGCGCACCGAATATAAGCCTGACCAATTACGATATTCCCCGCAGTGCTATTGTCTCGGCTATGGCCAGTGGTAGTCTGGATTTTTATGCCGATGCCGCTTCTTTTGTCGATCCCCATTTATGTAAACAAAAAATTGCTCAGGACAGACTAGTCGCTATCGCCCGCAGAAATCATCCGTCGTTGAGCCAGGGGCTGAGCCTGGATACCTTTTTGCAATTGGGTCATATTAATATATCTCAGCGACGCACCGGAGCCGGCCCAATAGAAGTAGCGCTGGATAAACTCAATCTCAAACGCAAAGTTGTGATCCGTAGCCAGCACTTTCTAACCGTACCAAGTGTTATATTTAAAACCGATTTAATTGCCTGTGTTCCATATCACCTGGCAAAACACTATGAATTATCGATCTACGAATTGCCCTTTGATATTCCGCCAGTTGAATACTTTTTATATTGGCATGTCAGTGCGGATCACGACCAAGCCCATATATGGTTGCGCAAACTGATAGAGGAAGTGGTCACGACTTATCACCCAGATAGCCCCTAGACATTATAAGCAATACCCCAACACGTGTCTTTTATTCTAAAGGGTATACGATGACATACCCCAGTATCGACGTGTAGATTTTTTAATCATTCCAAGTAGTCTTTAATAACCTCACATTTGCACCAAGTATCGACACTTACTGAGGCATTGACCATGTTGAAAATAGTTAAAACTTCTATCGCTATCGCCGCTACGTCATTAATCATTACTGGTACGGCCCAAGCCGATATAAATGAAGCCCTGCAAAACATTTGTACCATTGTGAAAGCCGATGACAAGGGCGAATTGCGCAAAAAGATGAAACGTGTGCAATCCGATTACCGTCTTAAATTACAGGATTATTATTCGGGTATCACCTGTGGTGGCAATAGCCTAATTCGCTCTGCCCTGCTCAATGGTTCAGTGGAAACCGGCACCTTGATGATTAAAAAAATGCCTAGAGGTGACTTAAGTTCTCCAGAGCAGGACGGAAAAACCGTCAAGGCCTGGGCGACCGAACAAGGATTGAATGATTCCCCTATATTTGCGGAATTAATCGAGCGGATTTAATCCTCTACTTACCTGCCCAGGCTGAGTATCCATAGCTAATCTTAATATGGTAGGTGATAAGCAGCTAGCACTAGCTGGACGTTAAAAAACGGTCTCTTGTGAGGCCGTTTTTTTATGCACGAAATCGCTCTCATTCCAGACACTAGTGCTGGATTGCCGGCGAATGGACATCTGGGCTGCGGCTTATCTGTCAAACAAAAAACATCACCGTCCTGTCGATCTCCCCTTTAGTACTGCGACTTGTAATATGGCCTATGTAGACGGATTTGTATTAGCCGTGCCAAAAGCCAACAAACAAGCATTTATCGGGCATGCCAATATCGCCGATAACGTATTTCTCGAATGGGGCGCCACTCGTGTCGTTGAGTGCTGGGCTGATGATGTGCCCGATGGCAAGGTAACCGATTTTCACCGGGCCGTGCAGGCAACAACTGACGAGGTGGTGGTTTTTTCCTGGATTGAATGGCCAGATAAATCAACACGCAACGCCGCCATGGCAAAAATGCAGGATCAAATGCACTTTGACTCACGCCTGAGCCAGGAGACAAACCCCATGCCTTTTGATGGCTGCCGCATGATATTTGGCGGCTTTAAACCCATTGTCAGTTTGCCCCAATAATAGGTTATATATAAAGACCAACACTTGCACCGTTCGATAAACGACACAATATGGACTCTCTTATTACCCGGTATTTCCCGGGGTTTTCGTCCTGACCCCGATGCTCCCCCCTGAGCGTAGAGTTCACTCTACGCGGCATGACCTATCAGGCGCTCAATGGCGGTGCGCATTTCACCCTTAGTGCAGTTGCCTCAATAGAGGTGTTAACAGACAATTAATCCGAAACCGATCGCTTGTGGCTGGCGTTGTTAGACGACGGCGGCAGTGCCAGTCAATGGGGCTGACTCAAGGACTGCTTTGGTCTGTCCTGGCAGATTGTTCCCCGGCGTTTTATTGAAATGCTATCGTCCCCAGACCAGACAGCTGTCAACCGTGTCACGCTAGCTATGATGTCAATGCAAAAGGTGGACATCGCCGCATTAGAAACAGCTTTTTCAGGTGATTCCCAGCATTCGCACACTATTTCACTTTAGGGGGATTAATCACACCAGGCAGAGGGATATCACGAGCTAAAACAAGGCGTTAAGGGTGTATTGTTTTTCATACCCAAGTATCACAGCGCAGGTTTTTTAATCAAGCTCGATAGGGTTTAATGCTCCCACTGAAACGACATACCACTTTACTAACCCACGAGAAATTGACCATGTTGAAAATAGTTAAAACTTCTATCGCTATCGCTGCTGCTTCATTAATCATGACTGGCACAGCCCAAGCCGATGTAAACGAAGCCCTACAGAATATTTGTACTATCGTAAAAGCCGATGACAAGGGTGAGCTGCGTAAAAAAATGAAACGTGTGCAATCCGATTATCGTCTTAAATTGCAAGATTATTATTCAGGTATCAGCTGCGGTGGCAATAGCCTTATCCGCACCGCGATGTTAAATGGTTCGGTGGAAACCGGTACGTTAATGGTTAAGAAAATGCCTAAAGGTGATTTAAGCTCACCTGAGCAAGACGGCAAAACGGTCATGAACTGGGCCAACGAAAACGGCATGGACAGCTCGCCTATCGTTGCGGCGCTTATCGACCGAATTTAGCCCGATTGAGTAATAGTTTCAACATGGTAAGCAGGTAGCGCTACCTGTGTCCTAAAAAACGGCCTCATCTGAGGCCGTTTTTTTATACCTTCAATTTGACCTGAATAAAGCTCGCAATTTGCCGGTTAACAGACTTTGGTTGTTCATGATGCAGCCAATGGCTCGCATCCGGATATCTATGTATCAAGCAATCAGGTACGTACTGTTCGATGCCAGTTAATATATCCTGGGTAAAAGCTTCATCTTGCTCGCCCCATAATATCAAGGTGGGCAGGTTAATCCTGATATTGGGAATTTTCTGGGCGGATACTTTATCCCGTTGGTGCTGATCAGTAGCTTCTCCTCGAAGTAGCGATGGCAAGCTGGGCATAACACGATAGTAGTTGAGCATTCCCTCAATAGCCCCTGGTTGACCCCAGGCACGAAGGTATTGAGCTTGCTGCAAAGCCGTAAACTGCTGGTCGATCATACCGTTAAATAACATGTCCCTGAGCATGGCAAAATTATCTTTACTGACCACCTCAACGGCATCACAGCTAATAAGTTGCTGGATATAAGCGCTTTTTTGCCGCTGTTTTGGGTTGTGCAACATTTCCCGGGTGAAGGTACTGGGGTGAGCGGCATTGAGTATCACCAGTTGGCTAAACAACTGTGCATGAAATGCGGCCAGTGGCCAGGCTATAGCCCCTCCCCAATCATGGGCGATCAGGGCAACTTGCTCACTTGGAGCTATTTTGCGCACAAAGTCCGCATACAGTTCAATTAACTTGGGTAAGCGAAAGACTTCGAGATCAGTGGGTTTATCACTTAAGTTATAACCCATCAAATCTGGCACTATAACCCTATATTGCGCATAGAAATATTCAATCTGGGCCAACCAGGAGCCCCAATACTCGGGAAAACCATGCAGGAAGATCAGGGTCTTCAATGGCGTAGTCGACGTTTCAGGTTTGGCTTGCACATAGTGCAATCGGATATTTTGTACATTCAGGTAATGATGGGTAATGGGCATTGTCGCTCCCCATAAAAAAGCGAACCTATACCCTTCATCCTTGAAACTGCCTATTTGTTGGCTACAATCATTCACCCCAATCACTTAGTGTACTAGGCTCAAGGGGTTTCATTCATTTGCCGCAACGCGGTTGTCGCCGCCATGCAATTCCAATGATTTTGGGTAAACGTTCGCCTGACAAGGTAATTACACAGGATTATAGACCTAAATCGAATTGATCCACTGGCATGCTCATCAAGTTTTCGGCGCCGCTGTCAATAGCCGACACCAAAGAACGGGTGCGGGTAAGTAAGCGGTCGAAATAAAATTTGGCGGTGTGCAGTTTAGCCTGATAGAAGTCGGGGTTATCCGTACCGGCCACCAGTTTCTCCTGGGCCGTGACGGCCATTCGCAACCAAAAATATCCCACTGTGACATAACCTGAATACATCAGATAATCCACCGATGCCGCCCCCAATTCTTCTGGGTTTTTGGCGGCACGTTTAGTCACATCCACAGTGATCTGTTTCCATTCATCCAGATGCACCTCAATGGCATTTGACCAGGCATTAAACTGACTTTTGTCCCGCACACTCAAACAATATTCCCGCACTTCCTGGATAAATACGTCCAGTAAGGCACCGTTAGATCCCACCACTTTACGGGCTAACAAATCGATAGCCTGAATCCCCGTAGTCCCTTCATACATAGTGCAGATACGGGTATCACGGGCTAGTTGCTCCATGCCCCATTCTTTGACATAACCGTGACCGCCATACACTTGCATGCCATAACTGGTGGTTTCCTGAGCAGTTTCGGTTAGAAACGCTTTGACGATAGGCGTCAATAAGGCCAGTTTTGCTTCCGCCAATTGTTTGGCTTGTTCATCCTTACCATACAGGGTTACATCGACCATTTGCATCGCATAGATGACCAGTGCTCGGTTGCCCTCGGCAAAAGCTTTTTGGGTTAACAACATACGTCGCACGTCGGGATGCACTATGATGGGATCCGCCGGCCCATCGGGATTTTGCACGCCTTTCATGGACCGAAACTGCAAACGATCTTTAGCGTAAGCCAAAGCGCCCTGAAACGCCGCTTCCGATGACGCCAGGCCTTCCAACCCAGTGCCTATGCGCGCAGAGTTCATAAAGGTAAACATGCAATTCAAACCCCGATTCTGGGTACCAATAAGATAACCTTTGGCACCATCGAAGTTAATCACACATGTTGCAGAAGCTTTGATGCCCATCTTATGCTCAATGGAGCCACAGCTGACCGCGTTACGATCTAGCTTTTCGCCTTCGGAGCTGACGTTAAATTTAGGTACTGCAAACAGGGAAATGCCCCGGGTACCGCTTGGAGCGTCGGGTAACCGGGCAATCACTATATGCACTATATTTTCGGCAAAGTCGTGTTCACCGGCTGAGATGAAAATCTTGGTGCCGGTTAAGTCATAACTGCCATCTTCGTTAGGCACGGCTTTGGTTTTCAGCATCCCCAGGTCAGAACCACAATGTGATTCAGTCAAACACATGGTGCCAGTCCAGGTGCCGGCCACCAATTTATGCAAAAACATTTTCTGCTGCTCAGCTGTACCATGGGTTTTTATGGTGGCCATACAGCCCTGGCTTAAGCCCGGGTACATCGCCCAGGAATGGTTGGCCCCGGAGAACCACTCAGCTATAGTGCTTGCCAAAGAATAAGGTAATTCTTGTCCACCAAATTCCTCAGGATGAGTCATCGAAGGCCAGCCACCTTCAACGTATTGATGGTAAGCTTCTTTGAACCCGGCCGGTGTAGTCACCACAGAGTCTTCCCAACGACAACCTTCCTCATCGCCTGAGGCATTGATGGGGGCTAGCACATTTTCACTGAATTTGGCGGCTTCACCGAAAATCGCTTCGACCATATCCGGGCTTGCATCCTCAAAACCCAGATCCGCATAATGCTTTTCAAATCCAAGTAATTCGTTCATCACAAATAACGCGTCTTTTTGTGGAGACTTATAACCTTGCATATTCCTACCTCTGTAAACTATTGAGTCGACCCTGAAAAATACAAAACACCGTATGGATCAATTTATGAATTTTATTAACTAACTCGATGCAGGGTCGCGCTCCGTGGGCTGCACCGCAGCACAAAAAATTACCTGACCGTCCGTCCGCCTTACGCTAGAAGCAATGTTTTATTGTGCCAATCTAATAGACTTCAAACAAACCTGCAGCACCCATGCCGCCGCCAATACACATAGTACACACCACATACTTGGCGCCCCGGCGTTTCCCTTCGATCAGTGCATGACCAACCATACGTGCGCCACTCATGCCGTAGGGATGGCCAATAGAAATCGCGCCACCGTTGACGTTTAATAACTCATCGGGAATACCTAATTTTTCCCGGCAATATAACACTTGCACAGCAAACGCCTCGTTTAACTCCCATAAACCAATATCGTTCATGGTAAGACCATGCTGTTTAAGCAACTTAGGCACGGCGAATATGGGACCAATACCCATCTCATCAGGTTCACAACCTGATACCGCAATACCCCGATAGGCGCCTAGGGGTCTCAGATTTTGCTGCTCAGCTAAGGTGCTGCTCATGATGACACAGGCCGATGCGCCGTCAGATAACTGACTGGCATTACCTGCGGTAATGCAGCCCCCCTCGATAACCGGTTTCAGGCTACTGAGCCCCTCAAGGGTGGTCTCAGCTCGATTACCTTCATCTTTGCTAAGGGTCACTTCATGAAAACTCTCTTCCCGGGTTTCCTTATCAACCACTACCTTAGTGGTGGTAAAGGGCACAATTTCATCATCAAACTTGCCTGCCGCTTGGGCAGCCGCGGTACGCATCTGACTTTGAAACGCATATTCGTCCTGAGCATCTCGGCTGATGCCGTAACGCTGTGCCACTATCTCTGCGGTTTGCAACATAGGCATATAGATATTTTTATGTTTTTTGGCTAAAGCTGGATCCACCACTCGGTGGTTGTTCATCGCCTTGTTTTGCACCAAGCTGATGGAATCCAGGCCACCCGCAACCATGATGGGCACATTGTCGGTAATAATATGTTTGGCGGCGGTAGCAATGGCATACATGCCAGAACTGCATTGGCGGTCAAGTGTCATGCCCGCTACTGTCACTGGAAGATCACCTGCCAAAGCGGCCAGACGGCCGATATTCATGCCACCGCTTCCCTGAGTTAAGGCACTACCGATGATCACATCGTCCACTGAAGCCGGGTCGATACCGGCTCGTTTTACCGCTTCACGGATTGCATGACCACCCAAGCTGGGGGCTTCTAAATTGTTAAATGCCCCCTTGTAAGCGCGACCTATAGGCGTTCTGGCGGTAGATACTATTACGGCTTCTTTCATAACATTACTCTCAATTGATTAAATATAAATGGATTGGTATTAATTAACATCAGCAAAACGTTTGCCTTGTTCGGCCAAGCGTTTCAACAACGGCGCAGGTTCAAACCAGTGCCCACCATATTCACCTAATTCGTCACGATACTTACACATGGCGTCGTAAACTGTTTTTAGGCCAATTTCATCAGCATATTGCATTGGCCCACCACGATAAACCGGGAAGCCATAGCCGTAGACATAAATCACGTCTATGTCGCTGGATTTGGCGGCTATGCCCTCTTCAAGAATAAGGGCACCCTCATTGATAAGCGGGAACATACAACGCTCAAGAATTTCTTGCTCTGAAATGTCACGCTGCTTCACCCCAAGCTTTTGCGCTTCTTGTTTTGCAATGGCCACCACCACAGGATCGGGAATGGGTTGACGTCGCCCCGGCTCGTAAAGGTAAACCCCACGGCTGGCTTTAAGGCCGACTCGCCCTTGTTCCACCAGCCGATCAGAGACCACACAATAACTAGGATCATGGGCAATTTTGTCACGGCGCGACTCACGTACATAAAAGCCGATATCCAAGCCTGCCATATCACCCATGGTGAAGGGGCCCATAGGCATGCCAAAGTCATAAAGAACCTTATCAACCTGTTCGGGTGTGGCACCTTCAAGCATCAAACGGCCCGCTTCGCGGCCATAAGGTTCTATCATGCGATTGCCGACAAAACCAAAACATACCCCCACCAAAACCGCAACTTTGTTGATTTTTTTAGCCATTTGCATGGCCGTTTTAATCACCTGTGCAGAGGTTTTGTCAGCCTTAACCACTTCGAGCAGCTTCATTACATTGGCCGGGCTGAAAAAGTGCAGTCCTATAACGTCCTCGGGGCGTGAGGTAGCGGTCGCAATTTCGTTAATGTCTAAAGTGGAGGTATTGGAGGCCAAAATAGCACCGGGTTTACATACCCTATCGAGGGCGCCAAACACTTCCTTTTTAACCGACATTTTTTCGAAAACCGCTTCAATAACCAAATCCACGTCACCTAATGCTGCATATTCGGTAGATCCCTGTAACAGGGCCATTCTGGTTTCTACGTCTTGGGCTGTCAGCTTGCCTTTTTTGGCAGAGTTTTCGTAGTTTTTACGAATTAACGCCAGTCCTTTATCCAGTGCGTCCTGTTTGAGCTCCAATAGCGTCACAGGAATGCCGGCATTGGCAAAATTCATGGCAATCCCCCCACCCATGGTACCTGCGCCTATTATCCCGACTTTTTTGATATCTCGTACAAGTGTTGACTTGTCAAAATCTTGTACGTGGGAAGCCGCACGTTCGGCAAAAAAGAAATGCTGTTGGGCCCGGGCTTCTTTGGACCCCATACACTGCATAAAGAGTTCACTTTCCCGTGCTAAACCCTCGGCGAAAGGCAGTTCTACGGCAGCCTCAACAGCCTGAATACAACGCTCAGGGGCAAAAAAACCCCGGGCTTTTTGTGTCAAACCTTGGCGATATTGAGCAAACAACTCAGTCGGCGCAGTTGCAACATCAACCTTAATGTCACAGGTTCTGGGCATAGATGCGCCCTTGGCGATTATGGTTTGACAAAAAACCATGGTCTGGCTCAGCAGATCCTGGGGAGTATGCACCAACAAATCAAACACCCCATCGAGTTGTTCTGCTTTAACCGGCTTGCCAGATACGATCATATCCAGGGCCGCTGCTACACCGGCTAAACGTGGTAAGCGTTGGGTGCCGCCAGCGCCAGGTAAAATGCCCAAATTTACTTCCGGCAGTCCCACCTTATTATCTGCAAAGGTCACCCGATAATGACAGGCCAGCGCCACCTCGAAACCACCACCAAAAGCCGGCCCGGTCAACAGTGCAATAACAGGTTTGCTGGCGTTTTCAATAATGTCTAATACTGTAGGTAAGGCAGGTTCAAGGTCTCCACCGGTAAATTCACTGATATCCGCACCGCCAGAGAATAAGGCCAAGTTGGACGAAATGACTATGGCTTGCACTGTCTCATCTGCTACCGCTTGTTGGATATTGTCGATTAACCCAATGCGCACCGATTTTGACAAAGCATTGACCGGTGGATTTTGCATCGTCACAACAGCCACGTTGCCCTGTGTAGCGTATGTAACAGCTTGTGGCGCTGATTGGCTCATAAGGATCTCGTATCAGTAATAGTTAATGAGCAATATTAGGCCAGGCTAGTTAATCATCCAAATTTATTGGTTTTATATTTATTAATAACTTGCACTGATAGCCAGTCCAAGCGCGGGTCCTGCTTATTATTCATTTTATGCATATTATTGTATCAATCTGGGCAAGTTGACTTTTAAAGCACCATCTGATTTTCTAGTAGTCATTAGCATTTGATTTACACTGTATTTACATTGACCAAGAAGGGATTAGCAGTGAAGTATTTAACCACCCCAGATAATTGCTTTAATGCACTAGAACAGTTCGACTATGCCCCGCATTATTTGCACGTTGATGACTTCGAAGGAGCCAGCCTGCGTATGCATTATCTGGACGAAGGCCCCAGAGATGGCGAGGTCATATTGGCTTTACACGGGGAGCCGTCCTGGTGTTATCTGTATCGTAAGATGCTCAAGCCCCTTGTAGCCGCTGGGTATCGAGTGATAGCGCCAGATTTAATCGGCTTTGGCCGTTCAGATAAACCGACACAGCGTAGTGATTATACTTATCAGCGACATCTTGACTGGTTACGTAGCGCAATCCGCCAGCTGGAATTAAGCAACATCACCCTCATCTGCCAAGATTGGGGAGGACTATTGGGCTTGCGTCTGGTAGCTGAACACCCGGACTGGTTTGCCCGGGTGTTAGCGGCCAATACTATGTTACCTACCGGGGATCATGCCCCGGGCGAAGCCTTTTTAAAATGGAAGGTTTTTTCCCAAGAGGTCGCTGAGTTTCCGGTCTCGGGGATCATTAAGGGCGCAACCGTCACCCCATTATCACCCGAGGTATTGGCGGCTTATGATGCACCTTTCCCTGAAGAGCGTTACAAAGCTGGGGTACGCCAGTTTCCATTATTGGTGCCCGTTACCCCTGATGATCCGCAATCGACTGCCAATCGCCAGGCATGGAAAGTGCTGCAGAATTGGCAAAAACCTTTTCTCACTGCCTTTGGTGATAGTGATCCTGTGACTAAAGGTGGCGATACAATAATGCAAAAATTGATCCCCGGCACCCAGGGTCAAAAACACACCACTATTGCAAAAGGCGGCCATTTTTTACAGGAAGATCAGGGTGAGAAACTCGCCGAGGTACTGCTGCAATTTATCACCGACAACCCTTTATCAGTTAGTTAACAAGTGAGTATTTATATGGATCCACTCTTAGATTTCAGTGGTCAGGTCGCCCTGATCACCGGTGCAGCAAGCGGCTTTGGTCGCTTACTAGCCAAAGGGTTAGTCGAGCGCGGCTGCAATTTGGTGATCAGCGACATAGACGAAGCAGGATTAGCCATCACCGTTGACTCTCTGGCCCCCTATGCAAAACAGGTGATTGCCCAAAAATGCAACGTTGCCAAGGAACAGGACTGTAAAGCCATGGTGGATACCGCCATGCAAAAATTCGGTCGGGTGGATATAGGCGTCAATAATGCGGGCATAGCCCACAGTTTGGCTCCCCTACATACTCTGGATGAGGCTACCTTGGACAAACAGGTAGATGTGAACCTGAAAGGTGTGATGTTTGGCATGAAGTACCAGATAGAGTCCATGCTTAAGCAAGGGAGCGGGCATATCCTCAACGTCAGTTCACTGGCAGGCTTAGGCGGAGCCCCAAAGGGCGCGGCCTATTCTGCCGTTAAACACGCGGTTATCGGGCTAACAAAAACCGCCGCCGTGGAATATGCCAGAAAGGGCATTCGGGCTAATGCAATCTGCCCGTTTTATACCCCAACTAATATTTTAAACATAGACGGCCAGATATCCCAGGAAGGTATCGACCGACTGGCGGTGGGCTGTCCCATGAAGCGTCTGGCCACCCCTCAGGAGATAGTCAACGCCATGCTGCTGATTTTGTCTCCGGGAAATACCTACATGACGGGTCAAGCCATTGCCCTTGATGGCGGTGTAACCGCTTGGTAGGGGTCACTTTCAGGGTTGTTAGACACACACAATTGATTTTACGGGCAGTTTTTTTGCCCCAGCAGATAAGGATTACCCCATGCAAGCAATGATGATGAAATCCCAGTTAATGATTTCCTCAATACTCCGACACGCGGAAAAAAACTTTCCCCAACGGGAGATAGTATCGGTTACGGCCGATAACCCCAGACACCGTTACACCTACCAGAAATTTGCCAAGCGCAGCCGCCAGTTGGCCAATGTGCTTGCCAGCTTGGGAGCAAAATTTGGGGATCGCATCGGCACCTTAGCCTGGAACGACTACCGTCATCTGGAGCTGTATTACGCCGTATCTGGCAGCGGTATGGTGTGCCATACCATTAATCCCAAGTTGTTCCCGGAGCAGGTGGCGTACATCGTCAATCATGCCAAAGACAGGTTTATCTTTGTTGATGTGCTGGTCATGCCGTTGATCGAAGCGCTACAGGCACAGTTGGGGGGAGTCGAGCAGTTCATCGTGATGACTGACCAGCAACATATGCCAGAAACCAGTTTACCCAATGTATTGTGTTATGAAACATTGCTCGCTGGGCAGACGGATAAATTCGATTGGCCAGAGTTTGATGAAAACACTGCCAGTGGCATGTGTTACACCTCCGGCACTACGGGGAATCCTAAAGGTGTACTTTACAGTCACCGCTCCACCTTGCTGCATGCCTTATCAGGGGCGTTACCTGATGTGACGAATTCATCATGCAGGGAAATATGTTTACCTGTGGTCCCCATGTTCCATGTTAATGCTTGGGGTTTACCCTTTGGTACCATAATGACAGGTACCAAATTGGTATTACCAGGACCCAAAATGGGTGATGGTGAAACCTTGCAAGCATTAATCGAATCTGAACAAGTGAGCTACAGCTCGGGTGTACCGACTATTTGGCTGGCCTTGCTGGATTACCTGGATACAAGCGGCAAAAAAGTGCCTAGTCTGGCACGGGTGACAGTGGGTGGTGCGGCTTGTCCCAGAGCCATTATTGAACGTTTTAAACAGGATTACGGCACTATGGTTATCCAAGGCTGGGGCATGACCGAAACCAGCCCATTGGGCACCATATTTAGCATGCAACCGGGCATGGAAGACTACTCCGAAGAGCAAATTACTGAGCTGCAAACCCTACAAGGCCGAGGTTTGTTTGGTATTGAAATGTGTATCATGGATACAAACAATCAGCAGTTGCCCTGGGATGGTGTCGCCTTTGGCGCCCTAAAAGTCCGTGGCCCCTGGGTGGCCAGTGGTTACTACGGTTTATCACAAACCCCGGGAGCCCCTGATTGCCCCGTGGATGAGCAGGGCTGGTTTGAAACCGGTGACGTTGCCCTTATAAACCCCAACGGTTTCATGCAGATCACCGATCGGACCAAAGATGTCATCAAGTCCGGCGGAGAATGGGTCAGCTCTATCGAAATTGAAAACGCTGCGGTCAGTCATAAGGGCATTGCCGAGGCCGCTGCTATTGGCCGCCCCCATCCGAAATGGACGGAACGCCCCTTGTTGGTTGTGGTACGCAAAAAGAACAGCCAAGTCGGCGGCGATGATATTTTGGCCTTTTTAAGTGACAAGCTGCATAAATTGTCCATGCCCGATGATGTAGTTTTTGTTGACGAGTTACCCCATACCGCCACGGGCAAGTTGAACAAACTCGCATTACGCAAAATATTTGAGCATTATCAATTTCCTGAAGTTGGCTGACTTGTCACCCATACAATAATTAACCGGGCTCATTTTGAGCCCTTTTTTGTCAATAAAAGTTGTCCAATGTGAAACAACTGTTAACCCTTTGCCTGTTGCTTTTTATCCTGATTCGCCTAATCTGCTGCGCGAGTCGAGATCAACCCAACGATAAAGAAATAAGGGACTTAATATGACACGAATACTACGCAGTGTACGTGCATTGCTATGGCTGTTAGCAATTGCTAATACACAAGCAAGTGAAGTTGACTATCGCCTTGGCGATAACGTCAAACCTAGCTTCCAGCAGATCAGCTTAAAGATCGATCCAAACCAGCCCGTTTTTAGTGGTGAGACCACTATCGATATCCAGGTACTAAAATCCACGGACAGTATCAGCTTTTACCAGCTGGAACTGGAGATCAGCAAAATTGAATTAATTGATGGTAACCGTCGCATTCCCCTGGTGATAACCTCTGGCGAATACGACATTCAACTCGCCAAAGCCGACCATGAGCTGTCAGCAAAACGCTATAAATTGCATATGCAATTTAGCGGCAAAATTAATACCACTTCAGATGGCATGTATTTATCTGCGTTTGAAGGGCACAATTATATATTCACCCAGTTTGAAGATATGCATGCCAGACGCGCCTTTCCCAGCTTCGATGAACCGAGTTTTAAAATACCTTATCAGTTAACTATTGAAGCGCCGCAGGTACACACCGTTGTGTCCAACACCCCGGTAGAAAAGCGCACCGTTGATGGAGATTGGCAAACAGTCGTATTCAAACGCACCCAACCTATGCCCACTTATCTGGTAGCCTTCGCCGTGGGCGAACTAGATTGGGCAGAGATTACCGGCCTGTCGGTACCGGGCAAAATCTATACACCCAAAGGTCAGGCCGGACGCACCAAGTTTGCGATAAAACATACACCGCGAATTCTCCAGGCGCTGGAAGACTATTTTGGCATGCCCTACCCTTATGAAAAACTCGACTTTATTGCAGTGCCGAATTTTACCCATGGCGCCATGGAAAATGCCGGTTTGGTAACCTACCGCAGCAGTTTATTACTGCTGGATGACGAACCACGTCTGACCGAACAACGTGGCCCGCTTACCACCATAACCCATGAACTTGCACATATGTGGTACGGCGATCTGGTGACTATGGCCTGGTGGGATGATTTATGGCTCAACGAAGCGTTTGCTTCCTGGATGGAAGGTAAAATCACCATGCAACTCTATCCGGAACAAAATAACCAGTCAGGTTTGGTTCAAGAAGGCGCCTTTACTGCCGATGCCAGCCCCACTACCAAAGCGGTTAAAAAGCGGGTACGCACCCAGACCGATGTAATGGATGGCTTAGGACTTAACTACAGCAAAGGTGAGTCCATCCTGCAAATGATTGAATCCCTTATCGGCGAAGATGCCTTCCAAAAAGCCGTGCAAAGTTATATGAAAAAACACGCCTGGGGTAATGCCCAGTCAGATGATCTGTGGGAAGTGTTATCAAACGTGGCGGATTTTGATGTGCCCGCCATGATGAAAACTTATCTGGAACAACCAGGCTATCCACTGGTTAATTTCAAGCAAAATGGCGAGGTGAGTCAAAGCCGTTATCATTTGGCTGGAGCCAAGGTAGACCAACAAATTTGGGTCGTACCCTTGTCTATCACCTATAAAAAGAACGACAAAATCCAGCGCACCACCTTGTTTCTCGATAGTGAACACGCCGTGGAGAGCACACTTAGCGAAGCCCAGTGGATATATCCCAACGACAATGCGATGGGTTACCTGCGCTGGAAAATCCCTGCCCCCCAAATGACTGCATTACTAATGGATCTCGATGCCCTGAATGCCCGAGAGAAAAAATCGCTGCTGTATAACTCAGACGCTTTGTTTAATGCCGACGAAATCTCCCTGAAGCAACACATGGTGGTGCTCGATGCCTTGGCGCAACAAGACGATCCTGTGGTAGTCAGAGCGGTCGTGGCCTCGTTAAATGAGTTGGTATATTTGGTAGATGATAGCAATAAAAAACTGTTTGCCACTTTTATCGATCACAAACTGCATCCCTGGTTCATGCGATTAGGGGTCAACGAAAATGCCCACGACTCAAACGATGTCAATCGACTGCGCAGTGAAGTTTTTGCCCTATTAGGCCGTTATACCGACAATGAACAGGTCTTAGCGCAAAGTACCAAGCTGACGGAAAAATATCTCGCTGATCCCACCAGTGTGGGTCGTGATATTGCCAGAACGGCCATGCGAAATGTTGCGGTGCACGGTGATGCCAGTTGGATTGCTCGATTCCAAAAAGCCTATCTAACTACTACTGATGCGAACATTCGCGGCACCATTCGTTTTGGAATGTTGTTTCCCCAAGCGGAAAATATCAAGCAAGTATTAGACTTGAGCCTAAATGGGGATGTGAGCCCTGCTAATGTGATCAGCTTTTTGTCCACCGCCAGTAAAGCCCGTGACGACAAAGATGTGTTTTACCAATGGCTTGAGGCCAATATAGAAAAAGTGACCGCTAAAATGCCGGCTTATCATATTGCCCGCATGCCGGAATATGTCTCCAGCACGTGCAACGAGCATAACATTCAGTTGACCAAGAAATTTTATCAACCGCGGATGGCTAAATATGAAGGCATGCCGCGCAGCTTTGATGTAGCACTGGACGAATCAGAGCAATGTGCCAGCTTGAAACAAGCTAACCAGGGAGCGTTCAACCAGTACCTAAAAAGTGTCTCTGCCACGTTTTAAAACAAAAACTAACAGATTGTTAGCCAGTGTCAAAGTTGCTTGGCGATACAAGCTAAAAAGCCAGTCAGATTCTCCCTGACTGGCTTTTTTAAGAATACATTTAATGCACAAGATCACCCAAAAATCGTGCAAACGACCTAATTATGCCAGCTTGTTACCGTTTAATTCACATCTGACCGATTTTTTCATAATTCAAATGCCAGCTAAGTGACTCTTCTAACAAGTGCGGGGTATGCATTCCCCGACCACTGGCACAGGCACGTTCAAAATAATCCGTCAGCCGGTCTTTGTAATCCGGGTGGGCACAATTTTGAATAATTAATTTGGCTCTTTGTCTGGGAGACAATCCGCGTAAATCCGCCAAGCCTTGTTCCGTTACTAACACTTTTACATCATGCTCAGTCTGATCAACGTGAGACACCATAGGTACTATGGCAGAAATACTGCCTTTTTTTGCCGTCGAGGGAGTCATAAAAATAGATAAATACCCGTTTCGCGCAAAATCCCCAGCCCCCCCTATACCATTCATCATTCTGGTACCCATAACATGGGTCGAATTAACATTGCCATAAATATCCGCCTCCAATAATCCATTCATGGCAATCACCCCCAATCTGCGCACCAACTCTGGGTGATTACTGATATCTTGTTGACGCAGAATAATTTTGTCGTGATAAAAATTAATATTGCGGGTAAATTCATCCATGGCCGCTGGGCTGAGTGAAAAAGCCGTGGCAGAAGCCGCCTTTAACGTACCTGAGCGCAGCATAGTTAACATGCCGTCTTGGATCACTTCGGTAAAGGCAGTCAAGTTTTTGTAAGGCCCCGCATTTAGCCCGTCTAACACGGCATTGGGTATATTTCCGATCCCTGACTGAATAGGCAAGAGTGTTTTGGGTAAGCGCCCA
The DNA here is from genome assembly GCF_058068185.1 of Paraglaciecola sp. IT1134. Lineage (NCBI taxonomy): Bacteria > Pseudomonadati > Pseudomonadota > Gammaproteobacteria > Alteromonadales > Alteromonadaceae > Paraglaciecola > Paraglaciecola sp. IT1134. The sequence goes on from NZ_CM176486.1 coordinate 3,341,246, forward strand.
TGTTTTATTTCATAGTCAAAAAACTCGAGTATGTGAGCGGCAATTTGCTGAGATGTGTCATCAGGTGGATTAAAAGGCGCATTGCGATCTGCCGATGCGGTTTCGACGATAGCGATAATCTTTTCTTTGGGGCATCGAAACAATGTTTCTCCAATACGATCATCAGCCTTAGTCAACAGGATCGGCTGGCGATCTGGCGGTAAGGAACTGCCATAATAAATGTCATGCATGCCCTGCATTGCAATGGGTTGCTGATGGTTTAGTTCTAAAATGATGTGATCTGCTTGTTCAATCCAGGTTTTGTTATTTCCAATGGATGATGAGGGTACTAAACTACCATCTTCATGAATGGCAATTACTTCGATTACCGCGATATTCAACTTACCTAAAAAACCCGACCAGGCGTATTGTGAAACTTCAGACAAATGTAAATCCAGGTAGTTTATATGCCCTGCATTAATCTGCTTTCGGCAACTGGGATCAGACTGAAACGGCAGACGAGTGTTGATCCCATCTACTTGAGCTAATACACCATCTACTTCAGGCGCCGTAGAAGCGCCCGTCCACAGGTTAATTTTAAACTCTCTCCCGTCTTGATGAAATGTCTGGATCCGCTCCGCTAACGCAGCCGGAACCGCCTTGGGATGTCCCGAGCCCGTAAAACCGCTCATTCCCACAGTAGCACCAGGGGGGATCAGCTCAGCAGCCTGCTGGGCACTCATGATTTTAGTTTTCAATTGCGGGCACAAAATTCGTGACTGTGAGAACATACTTACTCCAACTATTTGCAGACCACCGGATAAATCGGTAAGAGGAAAAAACGCTTCTATTGAGATTTTTTATTGCATTGCTCTGACGACTATCTATGTGCTTTTAATCTCAGGTTTGCCTGATAAGAAAGCCATACGCTAACTAACGGACCTTAGCGTTGCTTCACCATGCCTTTGCCCTACTCTATTGTCATCAGTTAAAAAAATCTTGTTCCAGATCAACTGGCAATGGTTAAGATGTTATTTTTTTTGTGGTTTTTAGCGGGTCTACTTTTTGGACAAAACACAAAAAAAAGCCAGCAAGGGGATACCTAACTGGCTTTTTTAGCGATACCGGTTGGTTTTATTCAGATATCATTATCGATTTAACGTTTACAAACTCACGGATGCCAAAGCCACCGTGCTCACGGCCGTATCCGCTGTTTTTGACTCCACCAAAAGGCAGATTAGGATTGGCCAAATTATAGCAATTGATGTTGATCATTCCAGTGTCGAATTCATCCCGAGCCAGTTCAATGGCACGAGCAACATCTTTGCTGAAAATCCCGCCCCCCAAACCATAGCGGGAGTCGTTGGCAATACGCATGGCGTCTTGGTCATCGACGGCGTGGATCAGTGCAGCTACCGGACCGAATAATTCATCATCATAGGCAGGTGAACCGGGTTGGATATTGTCCAACACAGTAGCCGGATAAAAGTAGCCTTTGCCCTTAGGCATTTCGCCACCTAATAAACAGTTGGCTCCCGCTTCGATAGATGCCGTAACCTGTTGATGCAGTTTATCCCGTAAATCACCTCTGGCCATGGGCCCTAAATCTGTTCCTTCAAGTTCTGGGTCGCCCATATTGAGCTCCCCCATAGCTTTGATAAATGCGCCTTTAAACTGCGCGTAATTTTTTTCCGTAACAATAAAACGTTTGGCAGAGACACAGGTTTCACCATTGTTGACCACTCGCCCCTGGACACAAGTTTTGACTGCCAGTTCGATGTCGGCATCATCCAACACTACATACGCATCGTTACTGCCAAGTTCGAGTACGGATTTTTTCACCAATTTGGCCGCGGCCTCTGCCACTTTCTTACCAATCTCATCACTGCCGGTAAATGACACGCCACGCACCTTGGGATGTTTAATTAATGCACTGGCCGTTTCCCCATCGATTAACAGCGATTGGTAACAGCCCTTAGGGAAACCCGCGGCTTCATACATCTGCTGGATCTTTTGTGCCATACCAAATACGTTGGCGGCATGTTTAAGTACCGCAGTATTGCCGGCCATAAGGTTGGACACGCTATAACGAATAACCTGATAAAGCGGGAAATTCCAGGGCTGGATCCCCAGGATCACTCCTAATGGGCGATAACTCACCAGGGCTCTGCCCCCTTCCAACTCACGCTCGTCATCCGCCAGTAAACCTGGCCCTTCATCGGCACTATAACGACAAATCGCCACACACAACTGAACCTCTTGATATCCCTGCTCTTTAACTTTGCCCATCTCCTGAGTCATTAAGGTGGCGAGTTCGTCTTTATTATCTTCAATCACATCAGCCATGTTATTTAACAGCGCCGCCCGCTCATCTGGACTGGTGTGTTTCCACTGTTGAAATGCCTCATCAGCTTTATCTACCGCCGATTCGGCTTGTTCAATAGTTAATAATGTATATTCTTCAAGTACTTCTTCAGTCGTTGGATTAATCGTTTTCACTGTGTTACTCATTGTTCGCTTTCTCCTGATAGTTGAAATAAGTGACTCATCTCATATCAGGAGCAATTCGGACGCCAAGTTAAACATCTATTGCTCTATCAGTATGCGAAAATTCCCTAAGCCCCTGGTATGGCGTGATATTTACCCCACCATTTTAATATGTTTGGCTGCAAAACCCATCAGTACCCTTTACCCAGGCCACCTGACCGGCAGTAAAATTTACAAGGAAAACGGTAAAGTCTTTAGCATCTGCAAGGCTAAGGATGAACGTTAAAACATTCCCGTTATCGACATTTACAAACTGTCAAAAGCCCTAACCATTCGTCTTTTCATAGATATGAGGGTCATAGCGTTGCATAAAGGTATCCGGCTTATCTAATGAACTAAAACCGAACTGGGCATATAATCCATGGGCATTAGCGGTAGCTAAGGTGAACCTGCGGATCCCCTGCACTGCCGAATGGTTTATCGCGTTAGTCATCAATAATTTGGCAATGCCCATGCCCCTATATTCAGGCCAGACAATAACATCAACTAAATTTGCAAATGTTGCACAATCGGTAATTATCCGGCAAAACGCTACCTGTTCATGCTGTTTATAAACACCTATACATATAGAATTACTAATTGCGGTGTCAACCGTCGCCAATCCAATGCCTTTTGCCCAGGTGCTGTCGTTGCTTAAAAAAGCATGAATTTTAGGCACATCAAGTAACGTTTTATCGTCACTGGTTTTAATATTATCCAACGGCTCTCTCCTCTTGTACAACTTTACCTAAAAACAATTTCCTCCACCCGTTCTGAGTATCGGATACCGAGTACCGAGTACCGAGTATCGCGTACCGAGTATCGGATACCGAGTACCGGGTACCGAATAATGAGTGGCGGCCACCGAGTGGCGACCACCGCGTGGCGACCACCGCCCAAAGGGCGCGGGTATATATCATCAAGTCAGCAATGTACCGCATGCCAAAATGTTATGATCCTGTAATACTGTCGCGATATTTCATTCCTACCATATTACTGGTTTATTAAAAATTCCAAGTTTAGTGCGCTTAGCTTACCAGCCAAGCGTTTGCGGTGACCCTGAAGGATGTCATTTTGCACTGACAAACCGCAACTTACGCTTATCTAATGTAAAAGATCCAACCTACAAATTTGGAATGTTCTACATGATTAACAATAAAAAAACCGGCCTCATTTGAGGCCGGTTTTTTTTATTTTTGCCCTCCAACAATATTAGGGTCTAAGGGTCATTTTGCCTTTAACCTCCCGGTTCATTACCTTGTTCAGGGCATCTTTAGCAAATGCCAGGGGTAATACATCATCCACCACCACTTTTACCTTGCCTTGTACGTACCAGGTAAGCAATTCATGCATATTGCTGGCAAAGTCTTTTGGCTGATGCTGAGTGAACGAGCCCCAGAAGACACCGACCACAGAAAATCCTTTAACCAGAGCCAGGTTCACCGGGAACTCTGGAATAGTCCCACCGGCAAAACCTATTACCAGCAAACGACCATTCCACGCCATACTGCGGGAACAGGCATGGAAAGTATCACCACCAACACATTCATATACTACATCTACCCCCTTGCCCTCGGTGACTGCTTTGATCGCAGTTTTCAAATCGACTTCACTGTAATTAATCAGGATATCAGCTCCATTTTCCTTTGCGACATCCAGCTTTTCCTGAGTCGAGCAAACGGCAATGACCTTGGCGCCCATTTGTTTGCCTATTTGCACAGCAGCCAGCCCCGTACCCCCAGCGGCACCTGTGACTAACAAAGTTTCACCAGGTTGAATATTGGCGCGCTGTTTTAAAGCATGATGGGCAGTGGCGTGGGCAGTTACCAACGCGGCAGCTTCTTCATCAGGGATCTCATCGGGAATAGGTAAGACATGAGTCGACGGACAAGCGACTTTCTGTGCATAGCCCCCCAACATACATAAAGCGATAACCCGCATACCCACTTTAAGATGGCGCACCCCTTCACCTACTTCGCTGATCACACCGGCCACTTCATTACCCGGGATAAAAGGAAATTCCGGTTTCATCTGATACAAACCTTGGACCAACAAACCATCGGGGAAATTAACCCCACAGGCTTTAATGTCAACCACAACCTGTCCTTTTGCTGCTACAGGATCGGCGACCTCGATGTATTTTAAGTTTTCTACCGGCGCAAATTCCTCACATACTATGGCTTTCATCAAGCTCTCCAGCTATCTAACGTTAATAATTAAATTTTTTGAAGGTGTACTGGTCACCCTCCCTGTTCAACATGGCCTATTTAAGCAAACCCAGTGCGTATTGGGCCAAGGGTTTTACCAACGCGCCAATTTGCAGTGCCTGTTTATTGGATGCATTGCCGTCAACGGCTCGTTTGGCCACTCCTTGCGCTATAGCTCCCAAACGGAAAAAACTGAATGCTAAATAGAAGTTCCAATTTTCAATACCCTCAATGCCCATTAACTCACAATAACGCGCCACATATTCTTCTTCATTAGGAATTCCCAGCGCATTACGGTCCACATCCCCAAGTCCAGTGGCTTTACCGACATTATCCGGTAGGCGTAACTGCATACACTGGTAGGCTAAATCTGCAAACGGATGGCCTAGGGTAGATAACTCCCAATCCAGCACAGCTATAATTTGGGGAGTATCTTTGGCAAACATAAGATTATCCATGCGATAATCACCATGCACTAAGGACACCTTACCATCGTCAGCAGGAATGTTACCTTCTAACCAGGTAATCAACTCATCCATTGCGGTAATGGTGCCGGTTTCTGACAAACGATACTGTTTGGTCCAGCGACTGATTTGCCTTTCAAAATAATTACCCGGCTTGCCAAAATCGTCTAACCCGACATCATGCACATTCACTTGATGCAGCGCGGCCAACACGTTAACCATTTGCTCATACATAACATGCCGCGTTTGATTATCAGCAATATCAGGCAAGGAACTGTCCCAATATACTTCACCGTCCATATATTCCATGACATAAAATAGGCTGCCTAGTACGCTCGGGTCCTCACACAAATGATAAACTTTCGCCACCGGTACACATGAATTTTCCAGTGCTTTAAGCACTCGGTATTCTCGATCAACCGCATGGGCGGATTTAAGCAATTTTCCAGGAGGTTGGCGCCGCAAAACATAAGTTCCATTGGGTGTGTGCAATTTAAAGGTGGGATTAGACTGCCCACCAGTAAACTTCGTGGCAGTCAAAGGTCCACTGAAACCGGCAATATGTTCAGTTAAATAGGCTGTCAAAACGACCTCATCTAACTGCTCAACGGCACTTTTATCGCTCATATGTTGTGACACTCCTATTGGGCATTATGGTCTCTTATCAGGTTACGCCCTAACTGCATCATATGCACTTCGTCGGGGCCATCGGCCAGTCTGATTGTGCGGGCATACGCATAGCTTGCCGCCAAAATAAAATCTTGACTGGTCCCGGCTGCACCATGCAGTTGAATGGACTGATCAATCACCTTACACGCCATCTTCGGTGCAACAATCTTGATCGCTGCAATCAGATCCCGGCTAACCTTATTGCCGTATTTATCCATTTTGTCCGCAGTTTTAAGGGTTAATAAACGCGCTTGTTCTATATCACAATACATCTGGGCGATATGCTCGCGAACCGATTGCTGTTTACTCAGCGCCTGGCCAAAGGCAATCCGCGACTCAACTCGTTCACAGGCTAGGTCGAGCGCGCGCTGGGCACACCCAATCAGGCGCATACAATGGTGAATACGCCCCGGCCCAAGGCGTCCTTGGGCGATTTCGAAACCCTTCCCCTCTCCCAGCAACAGGTTTTCTACTGGCACCCGCACGTTGTCAAATATGATTTCGGCATGACCCACGGGCTCATCAAAATGTCCCATAGCAGACAGTGCACGCACGACTGTTATACCCGGAGTATCCAATGGCACTAACACTTGGGATTGTTGCTGATGACGTTGCGCCGATGTATCTGTTTTGCCCATAACAACCATGATTTTACAATTTTCATTCATGGCACCGCTGGTATACCACTTGCGGCCATTGATCACATATTCAGCGCCGTCACGTTGGATGGACGTTTCAATATTGGTGGCATCCGATGACGCCACACCAGGCTCGGTCATGGCAAATGCAGAACGAATTCCCCCTTCGAGCAGGGGAACTAACCATTTGTCTTGTTGGGCCTGGCTGCCATATTTTGCCAGCACTTCCATATTGCCTGTATCTGGCGCACTGCAGTTAAACACTTCAGAACTCCACATCACTTTGCCCATAATTTCACACAGTGGCGCATATTCTAAGTTGGTCAGGCCAGCGCCATAAGGCAGATATTCCCCGGGCAAAAACAGATTCCATAAACCCGCGGCTTTGGCTTTTTGTTTCAGCGCCTGGATCATTTCAGGGGTGCGCCATCGGCCTTGTCCGCTCATCGCGTTGTCGTGCACTTGGCTAATATATTGCTGATCAACCGGGTATATATGCTCCTGCATAAAGGCTTCCAGGCGAGCGATTAAGTCTTTGGTCTTGTCTGAATAATCAAAGTTCATGTGCTATATGTCCCGTTTAACTAAAAGTAATGGCGCCCACACGCTCAGGAATGTCGAGGTGCGGCACATTATTGAAACTACTTAACCGCACGTTATCGCGATTGTAGAAAAAATGGCTAAAACCGGCGTTTTTTATTTGCATATTCAATTCGATAACTTGCGTAGCAGGCAATCCCAAGACCAGGCTCAACAGCATGGATATCGCCCCGCCTGAACTAACAATGAGCATAGGCCCCTGGGGATCCTCAAGGCAAATAGCTTTTAATACTTCCTCAACACGAGTCCGAAAGCCTAACCAGGTTTCACTCAATTCGTGCTTGGGCAGCAGTTGACCGGACCAGGCGCCCATGGCCTTTTTCAATAAACGATAATAGGCCGCTGGCGGCGCGCCTTGGGCTAATCGCTCGGTGGGGTGTAGGGCCAAATAGGCACTGGCAATATTTTGAAAATCGAATTCATTTAACCCTCTGTGTATATATTGAATAGGCGCTTTAGACAGCACACTACTTATCCCCTGAGCGGTCTCTTGGTGACGTACCATTTCCCCTAACCACAGTTTTTCAAAGCTGATGTTGCGCTGGGCAAAATACTCGCCGAGCCACACGGACTGTTGTAAACCCATAGGGCTGAGTTTGTCGTAATTGGGGGCACCGAATGAGGCTTGCCCGTGGCGCACCACGTAAAACTCTGCCATGTTTGTACCTTATGTTTAAGACCGGGGAATTGTATTAACAAAGCTACTATTAGTTTAATTAATTATTTTAATGGTTTTGTATTGATTAGATTGATGAATCTATTTGGCCTGGGCCGAGAATCCGGCATTGAACACCTCATTCATTAAATGAATAAGGTAAACATTTAACTTTATAATAACAATTTATTTACTTCCTCAGCTAAAACTTGATAGCGTAGAAACATCCGACCACTTGAAGTTCATAAAGTGACTTGGGCCACCGTCGTTTGCTTGTGCCTGAAAAAACTAACAAAATACACAAGCTTAGCCAACTAGACACAGAGAATTCCTTATGACGCAATTTTTACCAACCCAACTTAAACGCGCGCCCCTGGCAACTTTTATCGGTTTATCCTTAGCATTACAAAGCGGTTATATTTTGTCTCAAGAACAAGATGTTAATGATAAAGGCCTGGAAACCATTACCGTAACGGCGCAAAAACGCGCGCAAAATCTACAAGAAGTTCCGGTGTCCGTCACTGCCTTTAGCGGTGAAGCGATGGCAGAAGCCGTCATTAAAGATATGTATGATTTACAAACCAATGTGCCGGGTCTGGGGGCTTTCCAAAGTCAAAGTGCCACTAATTCAAGCTTCTCAATCCGCGGTGTAGGCACGTCGTCACAAAACTTCGGTTTAGAGTCTTCTGTGGGTCTTTATATGGATGGAGTCTACCGGGCCCGGCAGAATTCCATGATCAACAACCTGATCGATGTGGCCGCCGTTGAAGTATTAAGGGGCCCTCAGGGTACATTATTTGGTAAAAACACCCCTTCAGGGGCGATATTAATCAGCACAGTCGCCCCCAGCCATGGTGGGAGTGATAGTTTTGTTGAAGCCACAATAGGTAATTACGGTTTACTAAATTTATCAGGCGCCACCTCGATTTCCGCCATCGACGATGTGCTGGCGTTTCGAGTAACAGGTTTTTCCAGCCAGCGAGATGGCACCATCAGCGATATTAATCTGGGCGAAGATAGCCTCAATGACCGAAGTCGTTTCGGCGGGCGCTTGCAGGCCCTCTATACCCCAAGTGACGATGTAACGGTAAGAGTCATTGCTGATTATGCAGAAATAGATGAAATTTGTTGTGGTGCCCCAGTGCAGTTGAGTAACTTACAGGCAAAGGAAATACCGGGCAAGTTGGGTACAGATGCGGCTTTATCTTCCCTAGGGGGCACAGTATTTCCCGGGGGCGACGCCTTTTATGACAGAAACGTGGCGCTATCTTTTTTACCTGAATCCTCTATGAAGGACCGCGGACTGTCAGCTCAAGTAGATTGGGAACTGGACGACAACTACACCCTGGTATCTATATCAGCTTACCGTGCGTTTGACTCTTACGATAATATCGACAGTGACTTTACCGACGCGGATCTATTTGGCACCAGCAACGATTCCGAGCAACAATCGTTTTCTCAGGAAATCCGCCTAGATTACACCAGTGAAAAACTAAACTACATATTAGGTGCCTACTACTTCACCCAAAATTTGGACTTGCAATATAGCCTGTACACCGATGCCATTTTCGACAGTTTTGCCATGGGTGTGCTGGGGCAAAATATCGACGCCCTCACCGGTCAACCCGGTTCGTTTAATGCACTTCTTGGTGGTATAGACAACTTAGCGCAAATGGGTTTAGTTGCTCCTCGCGCCGCTGGTGCACCTGCGGGTACCGGGTTTAACCACGTAGCTGAACAAAAACATAAAAGCTATGCAGTGTTTGGTCAGTTTGATTACAAATTCAACCCAGAATTTACCCTGACTGCCGGTTTGCGCTTCACCAAAGAAGAAAAAGACCTATTAACCGTCTTCACCGAAGTAGGCCCGAATATCAATGGTCTGGCGGGTAATACGCCGGTAAACCTTGTGGGTGCACTGACGACCCTTGGTGGAATTGCAGCAGAGGCAATTGATCTGACTACCCCTGAAGGACAGGCAACCTTGACGAATTTTGCCGGTTTTGATCAAGCAGGCTGGGCCTTTCCTCTAATAGCCGATACCACAAGTCCACGGGCCAACATTAACGAGAGTGTTAGCGATGATCAAATCAGTGGTACCCTGAAACTTAGTTATCAGCCAAATAACGACACCCTACTGTATGTCTCATATGGAAATGGTTACAAATCCGGTGGTACTAACACCGATCGAATTGCAACGGGTTTCAATCCCATTTTTGACGCAGAAACATCACAATCCTTTGAACTGGGTGTTAAAAAAGATTTTCGTGAGCAAAACTTGCGTATCAATGCCGCGGCCCACTACACCACAGTCGACGACTTTCAGGCCAATACCTTCACAGGTGATGGTTTTAATCTGCAAAATGCCGGGGACTACGAAATATCGGGCATGGAGTTAGAAGCCACCTGGTTACCCATAGACGATTTGGAAATTCACTTAGGTTATGCTTTAGTGCAAGCCGAATATAAAACCTTTGAAGCCGGTAACTGCTGGACCGCTTATACCTGGCATACCGGTATCGATGATCCAGGCAGGGTCAACTCCACTGACAACTTCTGTGATCGTTCTGGCGACAGACCAGGTGGAGAGCCAGAAGACTATGCAGTGTTGAGTCTAAAGAAAGAGTTTGAAATTGGCGAGAATATCTATGCCTATGTTCAAGGTGAATATAGTTATACCGGTGATATTATCCTCGATGGTAGCAATGACCCCTATGCCGTTCAGGCGTCCTATAGTATTTTAAACTTGCGCTTTTTCATTAACTTCAGTGATCATGATATGGATCTTATCTTCTGGGGTCGTAATGTTACGGACGAAGAGTATGTGAACCGCACAAACTTCAATACACCGCTACAAGAAGGAAAACTAAACGCCTATATGGCTGAACCCGCTACTTATGGCGTTACTCTCAAGAAACGTTTCTAGACCTGGTACCAAAACATGATGTAAATAACCGGCCCTGGCCGGTTTTTTTTATCATCTGTATCAATGAACCAACCAAGATTATTCGAAATAGCTGACAGTCAGCCTTATAATAACCCCCACCAAGAGACGAGGAGTCTATGTGAATTTATTAATGTTAAGCAGTTCCCGAGTAGCAGATGAAAATTACTTAGCCCATGCCAGAGAAATGATTTTTGCTCAGCTTGGCACAATTAAAACCCTTCTTTTTATCCCGTTTGCCGGTGTGACTATCGATTGGGATAGTTATACCGCCAAGGTTCAAGCCGCACTGCCTGAACTGAATATCAAAGGGATCCATCAGTTTGCTGCTCCGGCAGAAGCGGTGCGCAACGCCCAGGCCATTGCTGTGGGTGGGGGTAACACCTTCAATTTATTACACCAACTGTACTGCCAAGGATTGCTCACTGGTCTGCAAGATAAAGTGCGCCAAGGCTGCCCCTATATCGGCTGGAGTGCGGGCTCAAACATTTTCGGACCGACCATTTGCACCACCAATGACATGCCAATTGTACAACCTGAATCTTTCAACGCACTGAATTTTGTACCCTTTCAACTTAATCCACACTATACAGATTACCAGCCACCAGGACACAACGGTGAAACGCGCGCCCAGCGCATAGACGAGTTTTGCACCCTGAATCCAAATACCCCTGTACTAGCGATCCGTGAAGGCACGGCTCTGAGTTTGACTGGCAGACAGTTAACCTTGTTAGGTAAATTATCTGGCGTGGTTTTTCAGGGTAAACACCAACTTGAACTGCAACCGCAAACGGATCTTTGCGGTTATTTAACCGCTGGAGCTTAATCAGCGTCGCCAAGAAGATTTAGGCAATGAGCTAAGGTGTGAAACCAACATGCTTAGCAGTAACTGCCTCTGACCTGCCAGAGTGTTCGGCCAGAAAGTGATTTATATCCCCCTCGGATAAAATTTTTCTATTTACAGTTATTAGCCTAGGCAGTTAATTTGGCAGATTGCAATTACGCCTATTACCCCCAGATCCCTAGTTATGCTCGTAAGTTAATAACAATTGGATCCCTATGTTTCCCCTTTCCATTTTAGATTTGGCACCGATCGCCGATAGCGGCAGTATTTCTCAGGCTCTGGACAACTCACGGCAATTGGCGATCAAAGCTGAACAATGCGGCTATAAGCGCATTTGGTTAGCTGAACATCATGGTATGCGGGGTGTGGCAAGCTCTGCCACGGCTCTGGTAATTGGCCATATTGGCGCCGCCACCCATAAAATTAGAATTGGTGCCGGGGGCATTATGCTGCCTAATCATGCACCTTTAATCATCGCCGAGCAGTTTGGTACTCTGGAGGCACTGTTCCCCGGGCGTATCGATTTAGGTTTGGGTCGTGCTCCGGGTACCGATATGGCCACGGCTGCAGCATTGAGACGCAACATGCAGGCAGGAGTAGACGACTATCCTAGGGATATTCAGGAGCTGCAAAGATTGCTGGGCGCGGAACAACCAAAACAAAGTCTTATCGCCATTCCTGGAATCAATACTAACATCCCCCTGTGGCTGTTAGGCTCCAGTCTGTACAGTGCCCAACTCGCCGCACAACTTGGTTTACCCTATACTTTTGCCTCACATTTTGCGCCGGACCAATTATTTAACGCACTTAACTTATATCACCAACAATTTCGCCCTTCAGAGCAATTGCCATCCCCCTACGCTATGGCAGGAGTTATGGCGATCGTGGCCGATACAGATGAAGAGGCAAAATTTTTATTTACCTCGGTTCAACAGCAATTTATTAATCTGCGTAGAGGGGTTAATCAGCCTTTTTCCCGTCCTACCGATGATATGTCCCCACTTTGGACGGCGGCCGAACAAGATATGATCGCCCATACCTTGCAATACGCTATAGTGGGTTCTAAACAAACCGCACAAGACCAGTTAAATCGGTTTATCCATAATACCCAAGTGGATGAGGTTATCCTTTCTGTGCCAATCCACGACCCCCAAGCCCGCTTCAAATGTGTCGGGTTAATAGCCGGTATGGATCTTAGCAACTAACACGACACCCTACTTTAGTCATATTGACAAGGTTCATTAAATTGCCCAGCATCAAGGCACTTATGGCATAATCCAAGGGTTTTTCACCCATACGCCTGTTTGCAAGGTAATTGGAGAATGGTTATGGATCAGGCAAAATTTTTAAGTAGTGTTTTTATTAAACGGCGAATACCTAATTTGCGCACCAATAAACAACTTTTCTTAGGATTAATCGTTAGTTGTTTATTCACTCATTCCCTGCAGGCAAAAGTTAACCGGCTAACGGTCGCCGTGGGTTGGAACAAACCACCCTACATCATATCCAAAAACAACTCTGGCTTTGAACTCGATCTCGCACGCGCCGTATTTGCCCAAATGGGTTATCAAATCAAACCCATTTATGTGCCTTCTGGGCGCACGCACAAAATGCTACAACGGAGTCAGGTTGACGCCGCCCTGTCACTTAGTCCTCTGTCTGGGGTAGATAATGAACTGCTTAGTCAAAGTTACATCTCCTATCAAAATACCGCCATTTCACTTAAACGCAATAACCTGGAAATTAAGCAGATAGAAGATTTAGCCAAATATTCTGTGGTAGGTTTTCAAAACGCATCGAAAAACCTTGGCAATCGATACGCTCAGGCGGTGGCCAACGCCCCCTATTACATGGAATTGCCTGACCAAAACAAACAGGTGGGGATGTTATTACAGGGCAACATTGCGGTAGTAGTAATGGACATCAATATATTTGTGCACCTGAGCCGTGAACGAACGGGGCAAAATCAACTGACACTTGTGGATACCCATAATATTTTCCCTTCCACTGATTACAGTGTGGGATTTACGAATAAAGAATTAAAAGTAGCTTTCGATCAAGCGCTTAGCCAATACCGACGTTCCCAGAAGTATCTTGAGTTGGTCAACCGCTATGACTTTAATGTCATTCCATCAGCCCATTGACTAAAATCAGGGTTCCCCTTCATTTAGGACTCAGTTACTGCGCCAAACCCCGTTATAATCTATACCCATCACAGATAAATCCAGATAATCCGCCGCCTCTTCAGGGCTATCTAACACAGGCAACGAGCCAATCAGCGGGGCACTGATCAGTTCGCGCAAACTGTCTATATTTTGGGTTAAATAGGGCATGTCGGGATCCAATAGGTTGGCTACCCAGCCTGCCAACAATAAACCATCCCGTTGGATCGCCTCGACACTGAGCAATGCATGATTTAGACAACCTAAACGCATACCCACCACTAATATTACAGGCAACTGCTGGGCAACGGCAAAGTCAGATAAAAATTGTTCACGTCCCTGGGCATTGGGTCCCAAAGGCAAACGCCAGCCACCAGCACCTTCAACCAGCAATACATCTGCCTGCTTTTGTTGCAAGGCAAGATAACTTTGATTGATAGTGTGTAATTCGATTAACTGTCCTTTACCCATAGACACCAACTTCTCACAGGCCAAATGCGGTGCTACTGGCTCGGCAAAGGCCACAGGGTTGACCTCTTGATAACTTAGCTCAATACTGCTGGCAGCCATTAACAATAATGCATCATCATTTTGCAAACCATCCGGCGTTCGCTCACAACCCGCCGCCACGGGTTTAAAAGCGGCGGTGCTAAATCCCTTTTTGTTGCATGCCAGTAATAAAGCCTGACTAACAAAGGTTTTGCCTACCTCGGTATCGGTACCGGTAACAAAAAAGCGGCGGGGGTTAACTGACTCACCTGCTGGCATTTCTCACTTCCTTAATTGTATAAAACAGACTTGATAGGTTAAAGGCAAACGTCCATTAACGGCATATTTCCCCTGATATTGTGTCTCAAGTTCCATAAAGGTTTGGCGATTGATAGGGGCGTGATTGCCTGTAGAGGTCACTACATTGGCGCCAATTTGTTTAATGGCCCCCAATAATTCCCGTACATTGTCATGCCAGGTGATATAAGATTTTTCTAGGTGTTGAACCTTAAACCCCGCGGCCAGTGCAGCCTGCTGCCAACGTTCACCACTGGGGAACCGGTTGACATGGCGTTGGCTGTCTACTTTCTGCCAACAGGCCTGTAATTCATGCATTGAGCCCTGGCACAACACGGCGAGTACCCCATGCCCATCGTTTTGCAAAACCCGAAAAAATTCGCTACATATCGTAATGATATTTTCACACCACTGCAAAGCCATGGATGAATACACACCATTTATCGAACCTGTAGCCAAGGGTAAATTTTCTGCATCCCCCCCCAGCCAGTGGATGGGCGATTGGCCGCGTAACGTGGCCTGAGTCCTGGCATGCACTAACATCCCGTGGGCCAAATCCATGGCCACTAATTGCTCACATCTGGTTTGTAACTGACCACTGGTACGCCCGGTTCCGCAACCTATATCCAACAACCGTGGATAAGACTCGTTAAGCAACTGCACCGCATCAAAAGCAATATCAGCTTGTACTTGTGCAGCTTGATCATAGTGACTGGCGGCGCGGCTAAACTGGCGCGCAATGCGAGCTTTGATCTGTTGTGCATCCGTGGTGGCCAAACTAGTTCTCATGGTGTAATACCAGGCTCAGGGCATCGACCAGGGCGCTAATATCCCTGGATTGATGTGCTGCACTTAAGGTTATGCGCAATCTGTCTGTGCCTTTGGGCACTGTGGGGGAGCGAATGGCCGTTACCCAGAGTCCCAATGCTCTTAATCTGCTACTGGCATCCATAGTGGCTTGTGTATCTCCTATGAGCACAGGCTGGATTGCCGTATCCGATGGCATCAACCCCAGACCGGCAGCCTTTGCACCTGCAACAAACAATTGAATATTGTTTTGCAAGGCCTCACGCCTTGTAGACTGTTTGATTTCTTCGAAACTGGCTAGAGTGGCCACAGCCTGGGCGGGAGGCATCGCGGTACTGTAGATATAATGCCGGGAAAAGTTCGTTAAATAATCAATTAAATCTGCACTTCCGGCGATAAATGCCCCGGCCGTACCTATGGCTTTGCCAAACGTCGCCATAAGCACAGGAACTTGCTGTTGTGACAGGTTTTGCGCCTGCACCGAGCCCAAACCGGTGTTACCCAGTACACCCATGCCGTGGGCATCGTCAACCATCAACCAGGCTTGGTGCTGCTCTGCCGCCGCCGCCAGTTCAGCCAAGGGCCCATGATTACCGTCCATACTAAAGACACCTTCGGTGGCCAATAAAATATCGCTAGTGTCGCTTTGTTGTTGATTTTCCCGTAGACGAATTTTGCCTAATTGCCCCTGTAAGTGAGAAACGTCATTGTGTTTGAAACGTGTCAACTGGGCTTGTGAGTTAAGTGCCCCATCTAATAAGGAAGCGTGCATAAGTTTATCGGCAACCACATGGCTGCCCGCCTGCATGAGTGCCTGACAAATCCCTTGGTTGGCGGCAAAACCGGAATTGAATAACAACACCCTGTCCCGACCTAACCGTTCAGCCAAATAATCCTGCAAGGCCTGATGGGCACATGTGTGGCCGGTAACCAAAGGTGAGGCTCCGCTTCCCCCGCCAAATTGGGAAATCCCCTCTACCCAGCCTTGCATCACAGCGGTTGACTGGCGCATGCCTAAATAATCATTGCTGGAAAAATTGATGTAATGTTTGCCATCCACCTTAAGCATGGTGCCACTGGCAGATTCTATGCGTTTAGTTTGGCGATATAACCCATTACTGCGCCGTTCAGCGAGCGCCTTGGGGATAAAATCAAAAGCCATTAACTGCTGACTGTCTCAGGTTTTTTAGTGGTGGCATCGTAAAACAGTTCTGGCGCTACGGCGCTGTGTTTCTGCTCAATTTCCTCCAACAAAGCCGCCTGATGGGCTTCGTCAGAATATTCACGGGTTTGTTTGGCATTAATCCCTAATTTTTTAAATAAACGCACATCTTCGTGCGTTTCGGGATTAGACGTCGTCAATAACTTGCATCCGTAAAAAATTGAATTGGCACCGGCCATAAAACACATAGCTTGCATCTGTTCGTTCATGGCTTCACGCCCGGCTGATAAACGTACAAAAGACTTAGGCATCATGATCCGCGCCACGGCTATGGTGCGAATAAACTGGAAATAGTCCAGATCTTCAACGTTTTCCATAGGTGTGCCTTTAACTTTGACCAGCATGTTGATTGGCACACTTTCCGGATGGTGGTCGAGATTGGCCAGTTGCACCAATAAACCGGAACGGTCTGAGCCGGTTTCGCCCATGCCGACTATGCCGCCGGAACAGACATGCATTCCCGCTTCACGCACATTGGCTAAGGTATCAAGGCGATCCTGGTAGGTACGGGTGGTGATAACGTCGCCGTAAAATTCCGGTGAGGTATCCAGGTTATGATTGTAATAATCCAGGCCCGCTTGCTGCAACGCAGTAGCCTGCTCACGACTGAGCATGCCCAACGTCATGCAGGTTTCCAGTCCCAGTTTTTTCACTTCTTTGACCATATCGGTCACATAGGGCATATCCCGCGCTTTGGGATTGCGCCAGGCAGCGCCCATACAAAAACGCGTGGAACCTGCAGCTTTAGCTTCTTTGGCACGCAGGATCACCTTGTCAATTTCCATCAGACGTTCTTTTTCCAGACCGGTATCATACCGAGCGCTTTGGGGGCAGTACTTGCAATCCTCGGGGCAGGCGCCGGTTTTAATCGATAACAAGGTGCTGACCTGCACATAATTGGGATCAAAATGTTGACGATGCACGCATTGGGCTTTAAACAGCAAATCATTAAACGGCATTTCGTATAATGCATTGACTTCCTTTACGCTCCAATCGTGGCGGATAGCAAGATTTGTTGGCTGCAAAGCCTGGGTGTCGACATTGGCTGACATGTTTGATCCTTTACAAGGCTATAATTCGCGCTTAGTCTAAGTCGGCTTGACACATTGTCAACTCAAATTGATTTTAAAACACTACAAGTGAGCATTTTTTGAGCAACCAACAATCCCCTAATCTCGCATTTGACCAACAACATATATGGCATCCTTATACCTCAGCTATTAACCCCCTACCCTGCTACGAAGTCACGGGTGCCCAAGGTGTATACATAGAGCTAGCCGGCGGTGAGAGACTAATCGACGGTGTGTCATCTTGGTGGACCGCTATTCACGGCTACAATCATCCTCAGCTCAACGCGGCCGCTAAACAGCAAATTGATGCTTTTTCCCATGTAATGTTTGGCGGGCTAACCCACCAACCTGCTATCGATTTATGCCGAAAATTAATCGCCATGAGCCCAAGCGGCCTGGATAGAGTGTTTTTGGCGGATTCAGGCTCGGTATCCGTGGAAGTGGCGATGAAAATGGCTCTGCAATATTGGGCGTGCCAAGGCAACAGCAACAAACACAAGTTCATCACCCCACGTAATGGCTATCACGGTGATACGTTTGCTGCCATGTCAGTCTGCGATCCCATAAATGGTATGCATAGCCTGTTTAGCCAGACTCTGTCGCAACAGATTTTTGCACCTGCACCCCAAACCCGATTTGGCCAAGTATGGAACGAAGACGATATCCAGCCCTTGGAGCAATTGATCCAGACCCATCATCAGGAGTTAGCCGCATTGGTAATTGAGCCTGTGGTGCAAAATGCCGGCGGTATGCGAATTTACCACCCAGAGTATTTAAAGCGTTGTCGGCAGTTGTGTGATGATTACGGTTTGTTATTGATTTGCGATGAAATTGCCACGGGTTTTGGCCGTACGGGCAAACTGTTTGCTTGCGAACATGCCAACATCAGTCCGGATATCATGTGTGTAGGCAAAGCTTTGACCGGCGGCTATATGACCCTGGCCGCCACCCTTTGCAGCGAAGACGTGGCTCAGGGCGTGTGTCAAGGCGATCCTGGCGTATTTATGCACGGGCCAACTTATATGGGTAATCCCCTGGCCTGTGCCGTGGCCAATGCCAGCTTGGATATCATCAATGAAAATCAGTGGCAAGGCCAGGTCGCTAGTATAGAAGCCCAATTAACGACCGAGCTTGCGCCCTGTGCGAGTCTTGACGCGGTTGCTGATGTGCGAGTATTGGGTGCCATAGGCGTGGTGGAATGCAAAGCCGCGGTGGACGTGGCCAAATTACAGCGTCAATTTGTTGCCGATGGAGTATGGATTAGGCCATTTGGCAAACTCGTGTACATCATGCCGCCTTATATCATTGAGACAGAGCAGTTGCAAAAACTCACTCAGGCTATCTACCGGGCCCTTAGTTAGGGCCAAAAAGTGCCCGCTACAACGAAGAACTAAAGCCGCTTAGTGCATAACGGGAGAGTTTACATCCATGTTACGCACTTGCAATTCAAGCAAGGGGGCGCCAGGATCTTTGGGGCATTGGCGGATAAAATACTGGTAGTCAGCGATGGCAAGTTGGGGACATTGCAATTCGTGTAACAAGATCCCTCTGTCTCGTCTTTCGTAAGGATTATTTGGGCATAATTCAATTAGCAGCTCTACCGTTATTAAAGCTTGTTCGAACTTTTTCTCGTGGATATACGCCGTTTTAATATTATTTAATAGATGCACCAAAATTTCTTCACAGCTGGCGGCATAGAGTGCTTCTTCGGGCATCACTTCGTTATCAATTTCCGATAGCACACTGAAATACAGATAACTCAGATCGCGTTCGCCCAACCAATTTCCAGATTTGGGGTCAAGGTACTTTATGCTTTGGTCTTGACTGAGATAACGCAACAAAAAATGTCCGGGGAAATTAACGCCCTGCACGTCAAAGCCTAACTGACCGGCCATGGCCACAAAGATGATGGCCAGACTTACCGGCATGCCGGTACGAAAATCCATGACCGAGTCGATTAAGCTGTGTTTACAACTAAAATCCTGTTTATCGTCCGCGCTGAATGCCAACTGGCGATAGAAATAGTAGATAAAGCGATCAAATGCCTTGTCGTCGACTTGAAAAATATCCGCCGAGAGTCTCGCTTCAGTGCTCCACTGAGTTATTTTCGCCTGATAGTCGGCAAAATTAAACTGTGATCTTCGCCCTGCTAAGGTACTAATCAATAATCCACCAGACAGCAAATCACCATTTGCAATGACTTCTTTAAGCGTTTTCACCTTCTGCACCTACAGTTACTTGTCCCTTGTATATTTATCGGAAAAAAAACCCGAAGCTTGAGAGGCAAAAGCAGAAAAAATAAAGCCGCCAGACAGGTAAAAGTATTTAGCGGCTATAGACGGGTTTTGGGTCTACTGAAATAAAATGGGCTGTTTGGAGATGGCAACCAGCGCCGTGAAGGCCAACCAACTTAAGGCACCAATCAGACCCACCGCACGCATAAGGCCTGTTTTGGCGATTTTCAGTGCCAGAGCGACCATAAATAGATACATCAACAAACCCAACAGTTTTTCTGTCACCCAAGGGGTGACAAAGGGATATTGGCTAATTAATACACACAAGGTTGCCGCACTTAACACTAAAAATGTATCCACTATGTGTGGTAACACCTTGACCCATTTTTTTTGCAACATTTGCGAACCGCGAATTGTCCACAAAAAACGTAATAAAAAAAGCAATACGCTCAGTGCGATAGCGGTTAGATGTATATGTTTTACTGCTGCGTACATGATTTACTACCTTGTCTATAATAAATGAAATGATGGGGTGACCGCTAAGTGCGCGGCGTCAATAGCTACTGCTTAGATGCAAGGATGATCCTGAGTGATCTGCTCTAACCTGTCCAGGTTTTTCATCAGTATATCCACCAGTGCCGGATCAAACTGCTCGCCACTAAGTTGGGATAGTGTATTAATCACCTTTATTTGTGGCCAAGCAGATTTGTGTACCGTTTGACTGCGTAATACATCGTACCTACCGGCCAAAGCGGTGATCCGCGCATAGATATTAATCTGCTCACCGGCCAGTCCTCGGGGATAGCCGCTGCCATTCCAGTGCTCATCAAGATCCCGGGCCAACAAAGCCGCGGTTTTAATTAACGGCCGTTTGGAGTCTTTCAGTATTTTGTAGCCAAATTCACCGTGCTGATCTTGGCTGCCTCCACCATTGGCTGGGGATTTTAATTCTTCATCCGTCCTGACGCCTGGGATCTTGATTTTACCAATATCATGCAGCGGAACAGCGAGGGCCAAAGTCTGGATTTGTTCGTCCTTCAGACCGGCTTGACGCGCAATCAATTCCGTTATCTTAACCAGACGTTTAATATGCATGCCGCCATCGAAATCATGTTCCATAGCCTGGCCTAATCGCTCGATAATCTCGCGCTGAGTCTCCTGTATGTCTTTGGTTAACATGACGTTGTCGAAGGCGATTTGCACGTTGTTAGCAAAAATTTCGACTAGTCGTTTCTGACTGGTAGTAAGACGCTTAGGTAAACCCGACAGATACAATAAGGATCCGCGTTGGGTTTTCCCCTCACAAAAGGCCACTAAATATTCATCTTCATAGATTAAACTTTTTTCACGCCAGGCTTTATGACAAGAGGCCTGTCGTGGTCCACTAATCACCGCGTCCAGGTCTCGCCCTTCCTGATGTTTATATTCGCCGCTGCCCGTCAAGATAAACAGCTCAGCTGCATTTCGTCGCTCTATAGGCTGTGGCCCCACCACAGCAGCGGTCAAATATGCAACATCTTTACTGCCCCCTAAAAGCGACGAAAGTTGCTGGATTATCCCTTCAATAAATGGCTCAAAATTATGTATGCCAAATAAATTGGCTGAGGAAGAGATTATTTTTTCCAGGCCGTTACGGCTTTCGTTTATCACATTGATATCACGATATGAGCGCAGGGCGGCAATCACCGCAGAAAATAATTTTTGGGCCGTGAGCTCGGTTTTGGCTTTGTAATCATTTATATCGTAATTAATGATCACATCACGTTCAGGTGCTTGGCCAGGCTGACCGGTGCGCAAAATAATACGGGTGAAATGATTGTGAAGGTCGTTACGAATAAAATCCGCAACCTTTAAGCCCGCATCGTCGGTTTCCATCACCACATCCAGCAGTACAATGGCAATATCATTTTGAGCAGTAAAGATTTCTTTCGCTTGTTCGCCGCTGTAGGCACTGACAAATTCCAGACACTTGTTTTGAAATACAAAGTCACTTAACGCCAGTTTGGTGACCGCATGGATCTCCGGCTCGTCGTCGACTATCAATACTTTCCACGTGCCAATATACGACGGAGTGTCTTCTTCGGTATCCTCGGCAAATAAGATTTCATCAGACATGCAAACTTTCCTGTTGGGTGCGTCTTTATTGCTAACATTACAATAAAGGCGATGAAGCTGGCAATAAAATAGGCTTTATTTCAATCGGTTGCAATCAAACACTGGTTTGATGGGATAAACCGGGGGCAGGCATTCTGGCTAATGTGACACGGGGTATCTGATTCAGATCACAGTGAGTTTGAATTTCATCAAACCCCTGTTCCGCCAATATTGCCTGAATGGCCAAATGTTGGTTAAATCCGTGCTCGAACACTAACCAGCCTTTCGCGCTTAGAAAGTTGGGGCTTTGGGCAATGATCAGGCGAATGTCATTCAATCCGTCTTCCCCGGAAACCAGGGCTCGGGCCGGTTCAAACCTGACGTCACCCAGGCGCAAATATTGGCTGCCAGTCTCGACGTAAGGTGGGTTGCTGACGATCAAGTCAAACTTGTTTCCAGCAAGGGCAGAAAACCAATTGCTTGGCAAAAAACGAACTTGCTCAACCTGATTGCTCAAGGCATTGGCTTGGGCCAACAAAACGGCATCGGGATTAACGTCAACACCTGTCACTTGCCAGCTCGGCTTTTCACTGGCCAGCGCCAAGGCGATGGCCCCTGTTCCTGTGCCCAAATCCAGCACCTGGGCATTATCAGGTACTGGAAGGCCCAGGGTAATTTCCACCAGTAATTCGGTTTCCGGACGGGGAATAAGGGTTGCAGGTGAGACCTGCAGACGCTGGCTCCAAAAATCTCGATAGCCAAGTAGATAGGCCACGGGCCGACCGGCTTTACGCTCTGCCACCAGTTGCCGGTACTGTGACAGGATCATGGGCTCAAGAGTTTTATCCGGCCAGGTCAATAAGTAGACTTGTTCACACTGCAGTGCATGGCAGAGCAACAAGCGACTATCCAGGGGAGACGAATCAGATAACACCAGTTGTCTCTTTGCCCAGGCTAACGCTTGTTCAATGGTCAAGGTCATGATCCGTTTGTTTTATTTAACCTTCGTCTGATAACGAGGCCAGCAAATCAGCCTGATGTTCTTGACGGATAGGTTCGAGGACAGCATCCAGATCCCCGGCGATAATATCGTCTAAACGGTACAAGGTAAGGTTAATTCTGTGGTCCGTGACTCGACCTTGGGGGAAATTATAGGTGCGAATTCGTTCGGAACGATCACCACTGGCCACCAAATTTCGTCGGGTCGAGGTCTCTTCCGCCTGACGTTTTTCTTCTTCCATTTGGTTCAGGCGCGATTGTAATACCGACATCGCCTTGGCGCGGTTTTTGTGTTGTGAGCGTTCATCCTGACATTCCACCACTATCCCAGAAGGCATATGGGTGATTCGTATGGCTGAGTCGGTTTTGTTTACGTGCTGACCACCGGCCCCTGAGGCGCGATACGTATCTATTTTCAAATCCGCTTTATTAATGGCAATCGCTTCAGATTCCGGAATTTCCGGCATAACGACCACGGTACAAGCTGAGGTATGAATACGCCCTTGTGATTCGGTTTCTGGAACCCGTTGAACCCTGTGTCCACCTGACTCGAATTTTAAAATACCGTAAGCGCCATCGCCCAGTACATTGGCTATGACTTCTTTGTAGCCACCATGATCACCTTCATTGGTGGTCACCACTTCTACTTTCCAGCCCCGAGCTTCGGCATATCGGCTATACATTCGAAAGATATCTCCGGCAAAAATAGCCGCTTCGTCTCCCCCCGCCCCTGCACGAATTTCTACAAAACAATTGCTATCATCGTTGGGATCCTTGGGTAACAGCAAAATTTGTAGTTCGTCTTCGTATTTTTCGATGGCGTGTTTGGCGCTTTTGTATTCTTCCTGGGCCATTTCGCGCATTTCAGGATCGCTTTCTTGCATCATCTCCTGGGCTGAAGCGAAATCCTGTTGGGATTGCTGATATTCAGCAAAACATTTCACTACCCCCTCAACTTGAGAATACTCTTTGGTCAATGCTCGGTATCTGTCCTGATTGCTGATCACCTCGGGTTGACTCAACAAGGCCTGCACTTCTTCAAAACGTTCGGTCAATGATTCTAATTTACGCTGAACTGATTCTTTCATGTTGTTCCTGCTAAGCTACTGGGAGTTACACCAGCACGGTGCTCATATAAGAGCAATTGTTGGCCGAGTCGCCAAATCTAGGTTATTTTTTTAAGCCATTTGCGCTATCTACGCCAAGCGCCTCACGCAATAAACTCATGCTATTAGTATCTTGGTGTCGGGCCGCTTTTTTCAAGGCTTTGGTCGGCGCATGGATCAAACTATTGGTTAACTTATTAGCCAGTTCCAGTAACACTTGTTCCGCTTCCTTACCATCCGCCAACTGATTAAGTGCTTTGGCGAGCAAAATATCACGCTGGGTTTGACTTTGCTGGCGAAAATCACGTAATACGTCCATGGACAATTGTCCCTGGCGCCATTGCATATAGTGTTGAACTTGTTCTGCGATCATCTGCTCGGCTTGCAGCGCCGCATGTTGCCTTGATTCAAGATTTTTTTCTACGATTTGCTGCAAATCGTCCACAGTGTACAAATAAGCATCATCCAGCTCGCCTACTTCTGCTTCTATGTCGCGAGGCACCGCCAAGTCCACTAAAAACATGGGTTTGTGGCGCCGGTCTTTCAATGCCCGCTCAACTAAACCCTTGCCTAAAATTGGCAACTGGCTGGCAGTAGAACTGATGACAATATCCGCATCTTTCAAGTGATGGGGGATTTGGGTCAAGGTTAACACCTTTGCACCCAGGGGCTTGGCAATACGTTCGGCTCTGGCCAAGGTACGATTGGCCACACTCAACGTTTTAACCTGTTGTTCGTGCAAGTGTTTGGCAACCAGCTCTATGGTTTCTCCGGCACCAATTAACAACACATTACTCTTTTTTAGCGAGGTGAATATGTGTTTCGCCAACTGAACTGAAGCATAAGCCACCGATACGGCATTGGATCCTATTTCCGTCTCACTACGCACCCGTTTGGCAACGGCAAAGGTCTGCTGAAACAGGCGCTCGAAATCACTTTTCACCACTCCGGAATCTTTGGCACTGACATAGGCCTGTTTGACTTGCCCTAAAATTTGCGGCTCACCCAAAATTAATGAATCCAGGCCACTGGCCACACGCATTATGTGACTTACTGCCTCATCTTGCAGATAGGTATAGCTGTTCGCGCTTAATAATTCATGCTCTGTTTGGTGAAAATCAGCCAACCAGCGACTTAACGCCCCTGCGTCTAAATTTTTCGCCCGTGCGTATATCTCTGTTCGATTGCAAGTTGATACAATTACAGATTCATCCGCACCGGTTAGCCTACACAATGATTTTAATGCTTCAACCATAGAGTCGGGCGAAAACGCGACTTTTTCGCGTAATGCTACTGGCGCAGTTTTATGATTAATACCGAAGGCGATTAAGGTCATGCAGATTACAGCTTTATCTTAGAAACCAGTTGGGGCCAGAACAGGGCGGCATTGTACGCAAAAGGCAAAACTATTGAAAGCACTGCGCTATCTATGTTCCTATAGCGACTTTCTATCCTGAAGCGTTATTTATGCTGAATTTGTTTTCAAACATACGTTATTACCTGGTGTTATTGGCTATATTGTTACTC
The DNA here is from genome assembly GCF_058068185.1 of Paraglaciecola sp. IT1134. Lineage (NCBI taxonomy): Bacteria > Pseudomonadati > Pseudomonadota > Gammaproteobacteria > Alteromonadales > Alteromonadaceae > Paraglaciecola > Paraglaciecola sp. IT1134. Next base: position 3,366,779 of record NZ_CM176486.1, read on the forward strand.
AATGCCTGTGCCAGTGCTCCGCCCCAGGTCAACCTGGACAGCCGTCAGCATCAAACCAGCCTGACTAACTTTACCCATTGGCAAATCAACGGACGCATGGCGTTTAAGAGCCCCCAAGAAAAATTTAGCGCCAACCTGTTTTGGCAACAATTGGATGAAAGCTATCAGCTGAAACTCAGTAGCATGTTTGGCATCAGCTTGCTAAATATGCAAGGCGATGACCAAAGTGTAGAGCTTGAAGCCAACGACCAGCTCTACCAGGATACCGATGCCAGCCATCTGATTTGGAGGATCACGGGTTGGGACATACCCATCAGCCAGTTTCCCAGGTGGATCAAAGGCCAGTCCCGGCCCAAAGATCAGGCATTATACAGCGAGCAAGGTTGGATATCTCAGCTCATGCCTAGCTGCGCAGCCTGTGATGGCTGGCAGATTGTTTATGCAAATTATCAGCTGGTCGACGGTTTATGGCTACCTCACCAAATTGAATTAACCCATCAGGGGTTACATAACCAAATTATAATCAGAGTAAATAAATGGAAAAAATCCTAGACTGGTGGCCTTCGCCGGCCAAGCTTAATCTGTTTTTGCATATTAACGGACGCGCTGCCAATGGTTATCACGAATTACAAAGTTTATTCCAGTTGCTCGATCAGGGGGATGAACTTGCCTTTGAAGTCACGAACCAGCCAAATATTGCCCTGATAACCCCTATTGATGGGGTAGACAATGAGGATAATTTGATCGTCAAAGCAGCCAGATTATTGCACAGTCAGGCGAAACCATCCTTGGGTTGTGACATTTACTTGCGTAAATTGCTTCCTATGGGGGGCGGCATAGGCGGCGGTTCGTCCAATGCCGCCACCACCCTGGTGGCGTTAAATCACCTGTGGGGTTGTAACTTAAGCCTAGCTGAACTGGCTGAACTCGGTTTACAGCTCGGAGCTGACGTACCCATCTTTGTTGTGGGTCAAACAGCCTTTGCCGAAGGCGTCGGTGAGCGACTGTTGCCGGTGGTTTTGCCCGAGTCCCATTATCTTGTGGTATTTCCAAGTTGCCATGTATCTACAGCGGAAATATTCAGGGCCCCTGAGTTGCCCCGAGACACAGCGAAAATCAATTTTCAGGACTATCAATTTAACGATACCCGCAATGACTGCCAAGAATTAGTGTGTAAGCGTTACCCGAATGTTGCAAATACATTAGCCTGGTTGTTAGAATACGCGCCGTCTAGAATGACAGGCACAGGCGCTTGTTTATTCGCCATCTTTGCCAGTCATCAGGCTGCAAAGACGGTGTTAGCCAAGCTGCCGGCGGATTGTTCTGGTTTTGTCGCCCGAGGAGTCAGCACTTCTTTACTACACGACAAATTATCCAGGCAACAAAAGGCAAGAGATCAGCTATAAGAAATTTATACCTAAAATCATTGGGATTGCATGGTGGCGGCAAATGAATGTAGCCGACAAACACGCAGTTTCAAGGATGAAGGCTATATATCTAGCGAACAGGTTTATGTTCGTAACACACTGTATTTTTTGGGGTATCGCCAAGTGGTAAGGCAACGGGTTTTGATCCCGTCATTCGTTGGTTCGAATCCAGCTACCCCAGCCACATTCACTTTTACGCACCGAGGAATTTAACGTGCCAGACATGAAGATTTTCGCTGGAAACGCAGTACCTGAACTTGCACAAAAAGTAGCCGACAGGCTTTATACCAAATTAGGCCACGCCAGTGTCGGGCGTTTTAGCGACGGTGAAATCAGCGTAGAAATACATGAAAATGTGCGCGGCTCAGATGTTTTTATCATTCAGTCAACTTGTGCACCCACCAATGATAACCTGATGGAATTGATTGTCATGATCGATGCTTTTCGCCGGGCCTCTGCAGGCCGTATTACTGCGGTTATCCCTTATTTTGGCTACGCGCGCCAAGACAGACGAGTGCGTTCTGCTCGTGTCCCTATTACTGCTAAAGTAGTGGCAGATTTTTTGTCTAATGTGGGTGTAGACCGGGTATTGACTATCGATTTACACGCCGAACAAATTCAGGGTTTTTTCGACGTGCCAGTTGACAATGCCTTTGGCACGCCTATCTTATTAGATGATATGCGTCGCCGGAACATAGATAACCCAGTGGTAGTATCACCGGATATCGGGGGGGTGGTGCGAGCCCGTGCCGTGGCTAAGCTGTTAAACGATACCGATCTTGCCATTATCGACAAACGTCGTCCTAAGGCCAATGTTGCCCAGGTGATGCATATTATTGGTGATGTTCAGGATCGTAACTGTATTATTGTTGATGACATGATCGATACAGGTGGTACGCTGGCTAAGGCCGCAGAAGCGCTAAAAGCTCATGGAGCCAAAAAAGTTTATGCGTATGCGACCCATGCTATCTTTTCAGGGAATGCCGCCCAGAACCTGCGTGATTCTGTCATTGATGAGATCATCATCACCGACAGTATCCCGTTAAGTGATGAGATCAGAGCCTTGCCGAAAGTGAAGCAACTGACCTTGTCAAATATGTTGGCCGAAGCCATTCGCCGGGTGAGTAATGAAGAATCAATTTCGGCCATGTTTGAATATTAATAGCCACTTTGCATAACCAAAGCCGCTAACATTAGCGGCTTTTTTGTAACCAGGGTAAAATGTTGCGTTAACCCCAAGGATCTTTATGAAAGTTGTCTTTTATCTTAGTCTATTAAGTCTAATCAGTGCGTGTAGCCAGTCAACGCCTTTGTCCGTCGATAAAACGAAAACCATTGAGGAGCGCCCTCTCGTGAATGAACAAGTGGAATTTACCGGCACTGTGCGTTTCATCACTCTTGAGGGTGGATTTTATGCCCTTTACGCCGATGATGGCCGGATATTCACCCCTACTAATTTAGCCAAAAAATATAAACAAGACGGGTTAATTGTCGCGGTGAAAGGGCGGATACTCACGGATATAATGAGCTTTACCCAACATGGCAAAATGTTACAAGTAAAGAGTATCGAGGTGATTGGCGTGGCGAAAGACTCAAACATAAGGTAACCCCCGGAGTCACGCTAATCTTAAAAGAAGATTAGCAATGAATGTTTGTTAGCATTTAACATTGGTACATAATTTGCGCGCAGTGTGGATCACACGAACAATTCGGAACTTGCATGGACCAAATTTGGGCGCTATCCCTTACGCCTTGGTTGACGGCCTTAGGTTTAGTCACAACCAGCATCATAGGCATGTATGTCATCAAACGCCTAATTTTGGTGCGATTGAACAGAATAATGTACGCCGAAGGCCAGCAGCTAAGCAGCCTCTTGTTACTCTCTGCCAGTAAACCTGTCAATATTCTGATCCTGGTGCTTAGCGGTTATCTGCTGCAATATTTGTTACTCGAATACCAGTTAATCTCGGATAAATTTTCCCAAGAGGTAGATACCACGGCTCAGATAGGGATCATTATTGCCCTGGTGCTGTTTATCGAACGATTTTGCTGCCATGCCCTTTCATGTTATGCGCAAACGTCCGAGGCGGTGCGCACCAGCAGAAACATCGTCAAAGGTGTAACCAAGGTCATTACTGTGGGAGTGGGACTCTTAGTGATCCTTGGTACCTTGGGCATTACCATAACCCCTCTGGTGGCATCTTTAGGTATTACCTCTTTGACTGTGGCGCTGGCATTACAACCGACCTTGGAAAATTTCTTTTCCGGGGTGCAATTGGTCATTGATAAACCCATTCGCGTAGGGGATTTTGTCGAGTTAGATTCAGGCGAACAAGGTTTTGTGGAAAAAATTGGCTGGCGTTCAGCCTGGATAAAAATGCTGCCCAACAATATAGTTGTGATGTCAAACAGTAAGTTATCCCAGTCCAAGATCATCAATTATTATTATCCGAGAAAGGACTCTCGGTTCCCGTAGAAGTTAGGGTGCATTATGATTCTGATTTGGAGCGGGTGGAGCGCGTGACCCTGGAGGTCGCCCGGCAAATCCTGCGCAACCATAAATGGGGTGTTGCCGACTATGATACCTTTGTGGTCTTCCCCACCTTTGATAGCTCCAGTATCAATTTTACGGTCATGCTTAGGGTACCGGAATACTTCAACCGTTTTTTATCAAATCGGCTTTTATTAAAGCCCTGCATCAGCGTTTTTGCCAAGAGGGGATAGTGATCCCCTACCCCCATACGTGCCATTAATACCGAGCAGGAACAGCCTAAAGTAACAACCCCATAGCCAGGCATGTTTAGCCACTTGGATCCGGCCTTTATCGGTACCTTACCCAATGGAAAGTTCACAATTAACAAGGTTACAAAACTAGGGGCTATCAGACTTGTTTACTAGGGTGGGCAATGGTAATATTCGCCGCCCATTTTTATGGGTATTGCTTAGTATCGGCCCAGAGGGTTCGTTACGGCAAAATTAATAGTAGATTTTGGTCGCAAAAATCTACACTCACTTACTTTTATTTTGGAGTTATCTAATGGCTGATGGAATTTTCACTCTAGACGCAGAAATCCGTACAGACTTAGGGAAAGGTGCGAGCCGCCGCCTACGTCATACTGATAAAATACCGGCTGTATTATACGGCGGAGAAAAAGCACCCGTTTCATTAACTTTGTCTCACAACAAAGTTTTTCAAGCCCAAGCATTTGAAGCGTTTTACTCTCACGTTCTAACCTTGAACGTTGACGGTAAAAAAGTTGAAGCTGTCATTAAAGATATGCAACGTCACCCATTTAAACCTCGTGTAATGCACCTGGATTTCTTGCGTGTTGATGCAAAGAAAGCGCTGAATACCAATATTCCGTTGCACTTTATTAATGAAGCTAAAGCTGAATCAATTAAAACCCATGGTGGTCACGCTGAACACCATATGCTTGACGTTGAAATCAGTTGTTTACCAAAAGATTTACCCGAATTTATCGAAGTTGATATGTCTCAGGTTGAACTTGGTCAAACTCTGCATTTGTCAGACCTGGTCTTACCAAAAGGTACTTCTTTGGTAGAATTGGGGAAAGGCGAAGATCACGATTTAGCCGTTGTGACAGTTAAAACTGCCAAAGGCCCAAGCGTAGAAGAAGAACAAGAAGATGACGCTGAAGGTGAAGAAGAAGCGACTGCGGAATAAGCAGTTTGTCTGATATTCAGCTAATTGTGGGTCTGGGCAATCCAGGCCCCGAATATCAATATACTCGCCATAATGCTGGCAGTTGGTTAGTTGCACGTCTGGCCGAAACGCATCATTGTTCGTTAACCTTAAACAGCAAGTTTTTTGGTTATACCGGCCGAGCGACTATAGCCGGACAAGATATTCGTTTACTCATCCCCACCACTTATATGAACAACAGTGGTAAAGCTGTCGCTGCTCTAGCGAGTTTTTACCGTATCCCCCCAGCATCCATTCTGGTGGCTTACGATGAACTAGATTTACCTCCAGGTATTGCCAAGTTTAAGTTAGGTGGTAGTTCAAGCCAAAATGGCATTCGTGATATTGTCAGCAACCTGGGCAACGATAAAGATTTTTACCGTTTGCGGGTTGGTATAGGCCATCCAGGTGACAAAAGCCGGGTTACCGGTTATGTACTTGGCAAGGCCCCCGCCGACGAACAGCAACAAATGGACGCCGCCATCGATGAAGCGGCGCATTGTGTTGAAGTTTTACTAAAACAAGATATGAAAAAAGCCATGAACAGGCTGCATTCATTTAAAGCAGAATAACGACCGTCAGCTACTGACTATAACTGAGATAAAGAGGATCTGAAAATGGGTTTTAAATGCGGCATAGTGGGATTACCTAACGTTGGTAAATCAACCCTTTTCAATGCTTTGACCAAAGCCGGTATCGAAGCCGCCAACTTTCCATTTTGTACCATCGAACCCAACACTGGGGTAGTGCCTGTACCGGATCCTCGTTTAGACAATCTGGCCGCCATCGTTAATCCAAAACGTATCTTGCCCACCACCATGGAATTTGTCGACATAGCCGGCCTGGTTGAAGGGGCGTCTAAAGGTGAAGGTTTAGGCAATAAGTTTCTAGCCAATATTCGGGAAACCGATGCGATTGGTCATGTGGTACGTTGTTTCGATAACGACAACATTGTACATGTGGCAGGTAAAATTGATCCCCAGGACGATATCGAAATTATCAACACCGAATTGGCCCTGGCCGATTTGGAAACCACTGAAAAAGCCTTGTTACGGGTCGCAAAACGCGCTAAAGGTGGGGATAGCGACGCCAAGTTTGAACTTAAAGTATTGGAAAAAATCAAACCCCATCTAGATCAAGGTACGCTGCTGCGTGCGGTAGAGTTAAGCAAAGAAGAACATAAAGCCATCAGCTATATGAATTTTCTAACCCTTAAACCCACCATGTATATCGCTAATGTCAATGACGATGGTTTCGAAAATAACCCGTACCTGGATAAGGTGCGCGCCATAGCCGAAGCAGAAAATGCGGTAGTGGTCGCGGTATGTGCTGAGATGGAAGCTGAAATAGGTGAACTGGAAGATGACGAGCGCGCCGAATTTATGGCGGACATGGGCATCGAAGAACCAGGTCTCAATCGGGTGATCCGTTGTGGTTACGAGCTCCTTGCCTTGCAAACCTATTTCACCGCTGGTGTGCAAGAAGTACGCGCCTGGACTTTCCCCGAAGGCTCAACTGCCCCGCAAACTGCCGGTATTATTCACAGTGATTTCGAAAAAGGCTTCATTCGTGCCGAAGTTATAAACTACGATAACTTTGTTGAGTTTAACGGTGAGCAAGGCGCAAAAGACGCTGGTAAATGGCGTCTGGAAGGCAAAGAATACATAGTTAAAGACGGCGACGTTATTCACTTCAGGTTTAACGTATAGCCTTTAATTAGTCGTCCTTCTCATCAGCAGAGCCTTTTGGCTCTGCTTTTTTTTGCCTCCGATAAATAATCTCAGTTCCCCGTTACAGCAAATAACCAATCACTCTTACACCTCCAAACCAGCGGAAACGTAAGCCAATTCGCCTATCAAATTTAATTAAGCCGGTAAATAAGCCATTAGCCATTTAGTTTTTACGTTGTTTATTTGAACTCAAATAATTCATGGGTTTTAAGACTATTAAATCTTAAATAACTCGTGTAAAAATAGGTTGATTTATTCAGTTTAGTGCCAATTAGCGGAACACTCTATATGGGCAGTAGATGTATCAAATAGCCAGTTTTGTTTCATGATGCAGCCCAAGTATAACCTGTTGCTCATTGCTTAGCTCAGGGATAGCGTCTATATCTTCTATACACAGCCATACCCGTTCCCTAACTCTTTCCTGAGGGAGGGAGAATAAACGATTCAGTGTACGAGTTGCACATTAAAGAAAGTGGCGGGGAAATGCTGATGATATGCGACGCATATCATAGCTGATAGGTGAAATTTATGAACCGAGCGATGCTGCGATGAAAGTACTTGTGATCGTGGGTCATCCACGTAGTCCGAGCCTATGTTCCGCCCTTGCAAGCGCCTATAAAAATGGCGCACTAGCAGCCGGTATGGAAGTTGAGAAGATAGATTTGGGAGCGATAAGCTTCGACCTCGACGTTCATACGGTCTCGCCTCGGGATCAGCCTCTGGAACCTGATCTGGAACACGCCTTGCGGCTCATTAAGTGGGCAAATCATGTGACTTTTATCTATCCGGCTTGGTGGGGATCAGGGCCAGCTCGTCTAAAGGGGTTTCTCGATCGGGTTCTATTACCGGGATTTGCTTTCAGAGAATGTGAAAATGGCCACTTTGAGGGAATGCTGAATGGTAAGACCGCCCATCTCATTACTACGTTAGATATGCCGCCTTGGGTATATCGATTCATCTACCGCGCCCCGGGTCACAATGCCATGAAACGATCCACATTAGGCTTCTGTGGCATTTCTACTACGCGGATCCTTGCGCTGGGTCCAGTAAAGGACTCCGAGCTTAGTCGGCGAGCCCTTTGGTTGGAGCAAGCTCGAGAACTAGGTTTTTCCTTACGTCACGGTGCCTCAAACTATATCGACCGAGCCATAACTAAGCTAAAGGCTTGGCTCAAGGCGTTACGGCTCCAGTTTTATCCGATGACATGGATGGCCTATACGGTAGGCGCATTGGGAGCAGCTTTGGCCAGTGAAGACTGGAACTTATGGATCTATTGGTTGGGTTATGCCTGCCTGTTCTTCCTGGAAGCAGCCACTGTATTTACCAATGATTGGTTTGACTATGAAAGCGACCGGTGCAACCGTCATTACGGCCCATTTACAGGCGGCTCTCGGGTGCTAGTTGATAAAAACCTGAGCTTCGATGAACTACGTGTGGGCATCGTGATCTCATTGATGGCTGCAGCGACCTGCGCAGGTTTACTCGTGGATTATCTCGCGGGTAGCAGTGCTGTGCCTATCGTTATACTTGTTATGACAGTGTTAGGGCTGGGCTACACCGCACCTCCGCTGAAGCTTGCCTGGCGTGGATGGGGGGAACTAAATGTAGCCATCACTCACAGTTTTGGTGTAATACTGTGCGGCTACATATTCCAAGGCGGAGTATGGAACAGTCCCTTTCCTTGGCTTATTAGCTTGCCGCTACTTCTGGCGGTGATGCCGGCCATCATCCTGTCGGGTATCCCAGACTACGAGGCAGATAAACAAGCCGCCAAGCGCACCTTGGTGGTGCGCTTGGGGTTCACCAGGGCAATGCTGCTGGCTCTGTTACTGGCTGCGGCAGCGCCATTGGTCGTGATACTCATTAAGGATCAGCCGGCTTTGCATGGTAGCTTTCAGGGGTTGCTACCGTGGGTGCTTCCCCATGCATCTCTACTCGGATTTTTGATTTACCGCACATGGAAACAACAGCGGCTAGGTAGCCGCATCGACGGGCTGATGGTGGCATCGCTAACATTTATTATTTGGTTTGGATTGATCCCCTTGTTACATTTAAAATAAGCCTGAATTGAAGCTGTTCAAAGCGAATTTAATATTCGATTTTGGTAGAGTGACAATGCACGATTGGCAAGGCGATTTTTGCAACATTGTCCAGTAGGAACAATGCTCCCTGTGGTTATCTGCCTGACTTAAGCCAGAGCTGGCGCCAACCGTTGAAGATAAATCCGTCTGGAATCGTGATGGCCTTGCCCAAGAAAACCTGCAGGCATGGATTAACGACCTCTTTACGCTGGCCCTGCAGGAATCCCTCGGCGACGATGTATCGACGTAGCGGCCCCCCGTTACGCAAGCTCAATCGCACGCCATTTTGAGCAGTACCCCCAGTGCTAACGTCCGGTTTCGGGAGACAAAGGTATATGTTGGCTTTGTGCCAAAAGTCGTCATTGAGATCTATATAAACTAAACCAATTTATGCTAATAAATTATCACTCTGGTTCACAGGTAAAAGGACAAGAATAAGCACATTACGCTCATAACAGTAAAACGCTCTAGGTTTTATTTACTTTGTTAATAAACCTCTGTGGTGTAATATTGCACCAAGCAAGCAAGAGAGTGAAAATCATGACGAGACAAAGTATTACACTTACTGAACAAAATGATAGCTGGTTAAAACAACAAGTTAATAATCAGGGTGATTATGCAAATAAAAGCGAACTAGTTAATGACTTAATTCGCAGGGCTCGGCGCGCAGAGTTGATTAATGCAAAATTGGCGAGCGCAGAAAAAAGAGGCTTCGTAACGCAAACTAAAGCTGAGATATTAGCTGAATTTAAGCGCAAGTTAAAATGAAATCAGATTACTTGCTATCAGAAGAAGCTAAAGAAGATCTCGAAAGAATTTATCAATATGGTTTTTTAAACTTCGGTGAGCAGCAAGCTGATATCTATTATTCAGGTTTCTTCGATGCATTTAAAAAAATAGCTGCAAATCCTCTCCATTATGAATCAATAGACAATATTAGACTTGGCTATAGGAGATGCTCCTACGCTTCTGATACTATTTACTATAGAGTCGGTAGTGAAGGTGTTGAAATCATGGCTATTCTAGGTGGGCAAGACATCGATTCTTGGCTTTAATGAACAAGGTTCTATTTATCTTTTAGGGGCCGAAACGGTCATAAGGTTGGATTATTTCATGGATCAATTTGAAAGGTAATTAGAATTAAATATTTTACTTCAAATTAGGTGATTTTTGCCCATTAGTTTTTTATATTATTTCACTACCAAAACGTCAAAAATGAGCGAGAAGCGGACATTCGTAGCCCATAATAATAGTTTTATTTTTAACCAATGCTCAAGTTAAAACCCGTGCCTGTGTTACTCACTTTAGAATTTGGTTATGATGCTCAAATTGTTTAGTTTTGACTTACCTGTTTGGAAGACCGAAAACTCAAATTTGAGCAGCTAAATTAGCGTCAAAACTTTAAAAGGAATTGTTGGAGTAAATATGAATGGTTTTTTTGCCTATGCTGCGCAACCCGCTGCTATTGGACAGACAATTGATAGCGCTATTGAATCGATAAAGAAAAGTGGCGATATTTCATTAAGTACTTGGAAAGCGTTGGATATACCCGGCCATTTTATATCGCAAAAAGTCCTTGAAGGTATCGATGATGCAGATTATCTGGTCGCTGATATCTCTGTGCTCAATTTTAATGTGACTTATGAATTAGCCTACGCAATCGGGGCTGGTAAGAGAATATTGATCACTAAAAACTCATCTATCAGAGAAAAGAATCCAACCATTCGAGATGTCGGTATATTTGATACTCTTGGTTTCTGTGAATATCAAAATGCAAAGGAACTTGAAACGTTTCTAGAAGAGGTGACTAAGTCTGAACCATTGAAAATACCTAGTAGGATAAACATCAAGTCTCCAGTTTTCTTGCTAGAAGGCTATCACAAGACAGACTTTGCAACCCGTATTGTATCTAGAATAAAAAAAGCTCGTTATTTATTTCGTTCCTTTGACCCCAATGAACAGCCTCGGTTATCTGCAAATGACGCTATCAGCCAAGTTGCGCAATCTCACGGCGTGGTCGTTCCTTTTTTGTCCAGTGAGTCGGTGAACTTTGATATACATAATATGCGAGGCGCTTTTATAGCTGGTTTAGCAAATGGTATGGGGAAAGCACTATGCATGTTGCAGCGAGATGAAGATCCAATTCCGCTCGATTATCGAGATTTTGTGAATGTTGTTTACCACCCTGATGATGTAAATGACCATATTGCAGAATTCGCTGCGAATGTAGCAGAAGCTTTTCAGTTAGGTGATGTCAAAGATACTAGTAGTGAAGATACTTTTTTGCAGGCTTTGGACTTGGGAGCTTCATCCGCAGAAAACGAAATGCGAACCCTTGAAAGTTATTATTTAAAAACGGATCAGTTTTTAAAATCCCTTAGAGGGGAGGCAAATATAGTTGTGGGCCGGAAGGGATCAGGTAAGTCTGCAATATTTTTACAGGTAAGAGATAGAGAGAGAAATAAGAAAGGAAACATTGTCTTAGATCTAAAGCCAGACGGATATAAGCTGATAAAATTTAAGGAATTAATACTTTCTTTTCTAGAGGAAGGAACGTTTCAGCATACGATTATGGCTTTCTGGGAATACGTACTACTGCTAGAAATATGCTACAAAATCCTTGAGAAAGACAGAGAACAACACAAACATGATCATGAGCTATACGAACCATACCGTAAACTAGCGGATTTGTACCACGCAGATGGCTATGAAACCGAGGGTGACTTTTCTGAGCGTATGAGTGTTTTAATGGAAAAAATCTCTACGGAGTATCGTTCAAAACATGGTGACGCCAAGAGCGTCAGACTGTCATCTTCCAAGTTAACCGAAATGCTTTATAGCCATGATGTAAAAGAGCTTTCACAGCAGATAATTCGTTACATGTCTCATAAGGATATGTGTTGGCTGTTGTTCGATAATATTGATAAGGGTTGGCCAACGAGTGGTCTTGAAGACGAAGACTTGTTGATAATACGTGCGCTTGTCGATGCCACAAAAAAAATAGAACGACAATTTGGCAAGTCAAACATTGTAGTTAATACAATTGTCTTTTTGAGGAACGATGTATACGAGCTGCTGGTAAAGCACACATCTGATCGAGGAAAAGAAGCTAGTGCTTTATTAGACTGGACGGACCCAGATTTATTGCGCGAACTGATAAGACTTAGGCTGGTTTCCAATGAGATCAATGGTAGTGATAACTTCGAGGCAATGTGGCCGAAAGTATGTATTAGTCACTATGAAGGAGAAGAAAGCTCTCAGTATCTTATTGACCGTTCTTTAATGCGTCCTAGATTTTTACTTAACTTAATAAGTTTGTGCAAAAGTTTCGCTATTAATTTAAATCACGATAAAATCTTGGCTGACGATATTAAAAAGGGGCTAGTTGCCTATTCAACGGATTTACTGGCAGACATTGGTTATGAAATACATGATGTTGAGAATAATGTTGATGATGTTTTGTATGCGTTTATAGGAACTAACTCTCACCTTCAAAAAGAGGACGTTCTTTCAATCTTAACTGAATACGGTGTAGATGAGAAATTCTTGGAAAATATTCTTTCACTCCTACTATGGTATGGTTTTTTAGGCGTTGCTGTAAAAGATGAAACTAAATATATCTATGACTTCAGCTACAGTATGAAACTATTGGAAGGACTAATTAAGAAACACAATAGAATTAGGTTTGTTATTAATCCAGCATTTTGGCCTGCATTGATGATAGAAAAATGACAGATTGTTTAGAGCTGCAATATTTCTTTAAGCAGCGTTTGCAAAAGCCCAGTGTCAGCTAATGGCAACAACCTGCCCACTAGATGAGTTGCTGGTTCGAGCTAATTATATTCGCTCATAAAACAGATTAAATTGTGCAACAGTTTGTTGTACATTGCATATTTTCATTTTGGAACATATGGCACCAACAAGTCATAGGCCGATCGGCAAGTTTGAGCGATTTAGAGACATTGACCAACTTGCAAAATATGCAAATTGCTAATTATGAAAAGCCTACTGAATAATTAAAGGTGGTTCGTTCCGAAATGGAACAACCAACTTATTTGGTCAACAACTATTGACCAATTAATATTGCAACAGCCTGTTGCAATATTAATTGCTGTATCGAATTCAACTTTGGCTTATACATTATTTAAACTGGTCGAATTCGACTAGTTTAAGCAACCAATATGCATATTTTGCATATTGGTCAACAGCTTGTTGACTAAGTTTAATTCTAATACAAACTTGAGATCACAATTTGTGATCCCAAGTTTCGCTTATGGCATTTTTCGGCTAGCGAGTAGTTGTAACCATCGTCAGACCTCAGGGCGGGATCAAACTTTAGGTTATAATTAGTCATCTATCGATCACCTATTGATATAAACAGTCTGGAACTTTTTGCTTGAGGGTCGATCAGATCGTCAACTTTCCCCAATCGGTATTATCATATGGAACTCATCGACTGCTTAAAAGACGTTCAAGAGACACGCTCGCATATTAATCAAACATATCCGTTACTGGAAATCATGTTCCTAGTGGTGGCGGCTTTAGCCTGTGGCCAGAAAGGGTGGTCAGATATACAAGATTTCGGTGACGGCAATCTTGACTGGTTACGCCGCTATTTGCCTTATGAGAATGGCATACCCACCCGGCATAACATCGCCAAGATAGTCCGTGCTGTCGTGCCGGATAGCTTTGTCGGTGCCTTAGTCAAGTGGGCGAATGTGCGGCGCACCCGCCATGGCAAGCCATTAATTGCATTAGATGGGAAAGATATTCGGGGTGTCGAGCGCAGTGGTAAAGCCTCGCCCCTGAGTATTGTCTCAGCCTTTGATGTGCAGCAAGGCTTAGTGCTCTATCATAGTGCCACACAAGGCAAAGGTCAGGAAATTCAAGCGGTGTGTGATCTGCTTGATGCACTGGATATCCAGGATTGCATTGTGACGATGGATGCACTGCACTGCCAAAGTGACACACTGAGCTTGATCAAAAAACGCGGCGGCGATGCACTCGTACAAGTCAAAAAAAACCAGGACGCCTTATTCAATCAGATAGATGGGGCATTTCAGGCATACTGGCAACAATCTCAAACCCAGGACCACATCGCAGAGGCAAGTGAGAATAAAGGTCATGGCCGGGAAGAGTCTCGTTGTGTATATAGCCTGCCTGCTACTCTTGGCGAGGCACTCAAGATAAAGTGGTCAATGTTAGAAAGCGTTATCGCGGTCGTTAGAACCCGCAAGATAGCGAATAAAGTCAGTCACGAAACCGCTTATTTTGCTTGCACCACCCACCTCCCCTTAGCCCTGGCAGCGGATGCCACACGTCGTCACTGGGACACTGAAAATCGTCAGCACTGGGTGCTAGACGTTGTATTCAGAGAAGATGCTCAAACCATTTACACACGCAAGGCCGCGCAGAATATGGCGACAGTAAGGCGTTTCGTATTGAATTTACTCAGGCGAGACAATGGGAAACAGAGCATGCCACGCAAGATGAACAAGGCGGCATGGGACGAGAACTATCGTCATGATGTATTGTTTACAAATTAGTTACAAAGTTCGCTCGCGCCCTGATCTAGCCCATAGAAGTTGATAAGTCTGAAAGTCCTAATAAACACGCCATAAACCTCCTCAATAGCAACTATCTATTCTAAATTATAAATCGCTTGTTTAGTTTCTACTTGTGCAGTTAAGCAAATTTAACCACTCGCTTTTTGTAAATAACCATTGACACCATTCCTATGAGAAGATCGTGCCATTGATGCGCCTAATCAGGTAGTCCCATCCATAAAGAAAACTGTGTTTTATTAGACGATAACGTCTTTATAAATTTACTTTGTGGTAATTTCATAATTCTAATATCCTAAACGAAATGACAAAAAAATTGTACCTAACGGGCTATAATCAGTATTAACAGTATCATCCGCTTTACGGCAACTGTGAGTACTTTGCTTAAATTATAATCAACTAAGTACATATAAAATTAGAGCCTTAAGTCTAAGGCGCTTTCGCCCTCATAATGAGATAGATAGCTAAATCGAAAACGCCCCTCCAAACGACTTGGAAACATACAAAACGCTGGTCAGTTTCACTCAACCAGAACAATACGAGGTAGAAATGATCTGTTCGAAGACCGAGTTACTTAACTACTACAGTTTCGTCTGTCCAAATTAACTAACTATTGATTCTGGCCTGCTAATTACTTATATCCACCAGGTACCCGAAAACTCATTAATTTGGGGTTGATCCTCTTGTGTTCCCAATGTTTCTTGCACTTGAGCCGCCTCTACCACTCTGGCCGACGCAGTAACAGCCACTGCACCCATCGCACAAGCACCTAGAGATTTTTTCAAAAAACTACGACGAGCAGTTTTACTATTACTTGTGTCTTTAACTTCTATTATATCTTTCATTGTTTAATCCTCTTAAAAACCAGCACGTTTATAAGCGCCATCAGGGTGATCTGTTGATCCGCCCATACCTAATCGAGTGACTTCATACAAATAAAGTTCGTTGTATTCAATATTAGCCATATTAACATCAGTACCAAGGGTAGCGATGAGTTTAGATGCAACTTTTAACTTAGCCCAATGACTTGAATGTGGAATGATGACAACAGGTAATTCAAACACTAATTTTTCTAAACCAAACTCTTTCGCTAGACGGCTAATGAGTTCGTCACGAGCGCGATCACCATCAAAAAGTTCTGCTGCTTCCAAGTAAACAAGATCACAACCAGCGTCTAAACAAAGGGCGGTATCTCGCATAATTATTTTATCAGTCAGTCGGCCTTCTTTACGTCCTACCTCACCATAAACTGTTAGCCCATAATTTTCGATAGCCATTCTAATGGCCTTTTTCTTGTTTTCTGGGGTGATTTTTAACAGATTATCAGATATTTCAATCGCTTTAAAACCTGCTCTTTTACACTCGGCTAAATAAGCTTCAAAATTATTTTGTTTGAGAGTAAGTTCGGCAAACAAACCACCCGGAGATACACTGATGCCTGCTTCATGATACATATCAATTTTAGCTTTCAGTACATCTTTAGGCATTACGGCAGTGATAGACGCCGCTATTTTTGCTTTATCGATATAGTAACCGGCACTTTTTATTATATCACGCTGTTCTTCAACACCTAAACCCCAGTCAATCATCATGTTGATCCCTTTCTTACGTGGTTTTGCTTCACGTCTTGGAAAATCAATCATTTGAAACATAGTGTCTATTTTTTTAGCATTTTTAAATTCTGATGACATTGTTATTCCTCTCTATATGTTAACTTTACTTTTATTTTCAATAACATCTACAAACGTAGACGATCCCGTTAATATCAATATACAGTTATTTTTTGTAATATTTATCATTCAGTCGATAGACCATTTTTTCAGATTAAAGCATTGTCGTTAGCGCTATAATTTAAAATTACATGTTAAATTATTCATCTTGTACGAAGTGTTGGTCATATAAGTAACCTGAATTCGGGTTACTTAATAATCTAAACCGTTAGCTTGCCCTATCAAACTAGTTAACTCCGTTTTAAGTTCCTGTAATAAATGTTTATGTTTAGGATCTTTAATTATGTTGTTCATTTCATAAGGGTCATTTTTCAGGTCATAAAGTTCATCTACATTATGTCGTTGTATCCAATGAATATATTTGTAATTGTTTTTACGAATGACTTTATAACTGGTGTCTATCATCCAAGGCATTGGTTTTTCGTAGCCAACATATTCAATCATAAAAGAATCTCGCCATTGAGCATTCTCATCTTGTAAAATAGGAATTATCGACTCACCTTGTATATGCTCTCCTTTCTTAATTCCTGCCATTTCTAACATCGTTGGTGCAATATCAATTGAAAGAACAAATTTATCTGAACGCGTACCCGATTTGATTAATTTAGGGTAACGTACAATAAATGGAACCCGAACACCTTCCTCATAAGGCATTCTACGTTCAATGGATAATCCACCTTGCTCTCCGTAGAAATAACCATTGTCTGAGGTGAATAAGATCATGGTATTATCAAGCATTCCACGTTCTTCTAAATTTTTAATAATTTTACCAACGCCATCATCTACAGCTAAAATCATTTCTGAACGATCACGTATTGTTTGCTCTGAAGTGCCTATATCAATACGTGAACCCCATTGGTCATCATTTTTGTATTTTTCTTTCTCTTTTAAAATATCAGCTAATACCGGCTTAGCTGCCAATTGCTTTTCTGATAGCTTAGTATTTTTACGACGAGGAAAAACTTTATCTTTATAGCGACCAATATGACGAGAAGCTGCAACATATTTTGTAGGATATGAGAAGTCAATTGAAGAATCATTAAGTTGTTTGACTTCAGGATGAACTGATTTATGGGCTAGATATAAAAAAAACGGTGTTTTTCTTTCTTTATTTAGAAAGCCAATCGCCTTATCTGTGAGTATATCACTCATGTATCCTTCAATTGTAGCCATCTTTCCATTTTCATACAGTTCAGGGTTTACAGAGCGCCCTTGACCAGCATAACTTACCCAATAATTATATCCAGGCCTTGGGGTTGGATCATTACCCATATGCCATTTTCCTACATGAGCAGTGTCATAGCCTGCTTCCTGTAAATTTTTAGCAAATAAATCTAATCGATGACTTGATTGATCTCGAGCAATATTATCCAATATACCGTGTGTTGAAACATACTGCCCAGTTAATATGCTAGCTCGGTTTGGCGAACATAATGGTGTAGTAGCATATGAATTGGTAAATAAAGCTCCTTCATTGGCTAGACGATCTATATTTGGCGTTTCTAAAAATGAATGCCCCGCTGCTCCTAATTCATCCCAACGTAGATCATCAACAACAATAACAATTAAATTAGGACGTTCTTGATTTGTTTCAATGGCTTGAGAAGTAGTACTATAAACACTTAAAGCGATCACAAAAAACAGATGTAAATTAGTTTGATTTTTAACTAATTTTATTTTTCGTTTTAATGTGAAAAAATGTTCTCTAATAAATTTAATCATTTTTACTTTCCTTTATTCCCCATCACTCATTCCTCATCGCTAAAATAGTACAAACAAAAGATAATATTAGGACATAAATAAGAAATGGTTATCAAAATAGGCAATACATAGCTAGTTTCAGCTATGTATTGCTATAGCGTATTCAAAATATTTTTATCAACATTTATAACGTACTTGTATAATAAATAGGTACGTTATGTGTTACTAAAAATTGTATTCGAACTTAACTCCGTACTCTGCACCCCTAGTTGGTGCACCGTTAGTACTTGGTCCTGCTTTAGTAGCAAACTGAAAGTATTCTTCATCGGTGATGTTAGTACCGTATATGCTAGTACTCCACTCTCCATGTGATGGAGTATAATTGATGTTAAATCCAAGTAGGTTATATTCATCAATGATGACTTTATTACTAAATACCAGCGTAGAAAATGTTTCATCTTGATAAGAATAATCAACTCTAAATGTTAATTCAGCATCATCTAACCAAACATAGTAAGTTCCGCCAATGTTATACTTAAGGTCTGGCGTTTGAGCTAATTTACTACCAACATCTATACGTGAAGATTCATCAGCACTGGTAATTTTTGAGTCCATCAAACCAAAATTTGAATCAAGTATAAAATTTTCAGTTACTTGGAATGTGATCTCCCCTTCAATACCTTGTACTTGAGCTTCGGCAGCATTACCAATAGCTCTTGCGGTTGTATTTCCTAGGGCAAAACTAAACTGCATGTCTTGCATTTCTTGGAAATAATAGGTCATGTTAAGACGAAGTCTATTGTCCATCCACTCACTACGCATACCTAACTCATATACGTCTAACGTTTCTTCGTCAAAGTTGGTAATACCATAATTAACACTGGCGTCATTAAATCTTGGACGGTCATTAATACCGCCTGAACGATAACCATGTGCATAAGAGGCAAAGAAGAACACATCATCGCTAGATTGATATTCAAGTGCTAATTTACCTGAAACTGCTCCCCAGCTATCTTCATTACTAAAAATAGTATTACCTGTTATTGGTGCTGAAGCAGGTAATAAACTTAGGTCAGGTTGTATTTCATTATAAAGGATTGATCCATCACCTTGTACACGGCCCTCTCTATAAGAAGCCTCCTTATCGTCTTTGGTATAACGAAGACCAGCAGTAATACCAAATTTATCTGTTAGTGCATAACCGACTTGGCCAAATACACCTAAACTATTGAGATCATGCGCAATAGTTTGCCTAACACTACTACCTGACACACGATAGTCGTCAGACTCTTCCACGTAGTAAAACAAACCTGTCATCCAATTTAGTTCATCTTCAGCGCCTGATAATTGCAATTCCATTGAATATGTATCTGTATGACGGTCTAAATCTTTTTGATCAAAAAATCCTGCAGCAAGCCCATCAAAATCAACATTTGCTTGAGTGTCTACGGTTGAATAAGTAGAAACCCATTTAAGATCAGTATTATTAGTTAGTGCATAATTGACTGTTACACCTACAGCTGGATTCTCTGATTCAAAGAAACCATCAAGTGCAGACAAACTCTTATTCCAATCACCTGACACGAGAGAAACTACTTTACGTGTGTCGGGATCAATGGTTAACGCCTGACTTACTCCGCCAGTACTGTCTGTTTTACTGTAGAGTACTTGAGCGAGTATTTCTAAATCGCTGGTTGGCTCTGATTTAATATAAGCTCTAAATAAATTAGTACCTTTTTCGCCTAGCTCTTGCCCTAACGAGTTTTCGACAAAGCCATCTTGATTAAGTGTTGATGCTAACAAAGAAATAGCGGTATTATTACCTGCTTCAAAGTTAGTTGTTGCAGTAACGTTTCTTTTATTATCAGTACCTAAGTCAACTTTTATTTTTGAAAAAGTTTCACCTAACTCTGGTTTTTTAGTTGTATAACGGATAGCACCCGCGGTTGCGTTTCGACCAAATAGTGTACCTTGTGGGCCACGGAGAACTTCAATGTTTTCAACGTCAACAACACCTAATAAAGCACCATCACTACGGCCATAGTAGAAATCATCAATATATAGGGCAACGGCAGATTCTTGGTTAACCGCATTTCGATTTGCCCCTAAACCACGTATAAAGAATGCAGCACTATTCGAACCTAAACCACCACCTGCACCAATATTAACACTTGGAACTTGTGCACTTAAGTTTGTAATGTCACCTATGTTTCGTGTTTCAAGTGAATCAGCACCAAAAGACACAACAGAAACTGGTGTTTCTTGTAAGTTTTCTGTTCGTTTTCGAGCGGTAACTTCAATTACTTCTAACCCTACAACTTTTTCTTTTTTTGTTTTTTCAGTGTTAGCCAGTGGTTCAGTCGATTGAGCAAAAGCATTTCCAGTGCCAAGAGCAATAGCTATTGCGAGCGTTACCTTACAAAGTTGACATGTTTTTATCATTAGATTTTCCCGTTATATTTTATTTTGATTTAAATCAAATATATTTGTTATGAAAATAATTATTTAGATTTTGACGCTATAAGCATAGAATACTATCAGTTGACATGTCAACTGTATAAACATAGAGCACTATTAGTTGACATGTCAACTAATAGTGCTCTAAAAAATTACCTGATTACCCACAATGAACAGCCACTGCTATACTGTACATAAGATCAGCTTTATGTGGTGAGAAAAATGGCTAAAAACAAAATACAATTTCAAAAAGGTTACAGCTTACCTGAGCTGTTTGAGCATTACGGAACAGATGAGCAATGTGCTGCGGCACTGTTTGCATGGAAATGGCCAGATGGTTTTGTTTGTCCAGAATGTAGTTCAACGAGCTATTGTAGCTTGAAGTCTCGTGAACTCTATCAGTGTAACAAATGCCATCATCAAACATCATTAACGAGCCGAACCATATTTGCTGGCACCAAGCTCCCGTTAAGACTATGGTTTTTGGCGATACACCTAATTGGACAGTCAAAAACGGGATTGTCAGCACTTGCATTAAGGCGCCAGCTCGGTGTTTCTTACAATACCGCTTGGAAACTAAAGCATAAAATCATGCAGGTAATGAAAGAGCGTGATGATGCAGAGCCGTTATCTGGTTTTATCCAACTCGATGATGTGTATTGGGGTGGTGAAAGTCATGGTGGCAAGCGAGGAAGAGGCTCCGCTAACAAAACGCCCTTTGTCGCTGCTGTTTCCCTCAACGAAGAAGGTCTTCCCATCAAAATGAATATGAACGTGGTAAAGGGGTTCAAACTGGGTGAAATAAAACGCTGGGCAACAACCCACTTACAAGCTGGAAGTACAATTGTCTCAGATGGGTTAGCCTGCTTTAGAGCAGTAAAGGAAGCAAATTGTGAACATCAGCGTGTAGTAACAGGAGGAGGTCCTGATTGTGTTGATATTGAAGAGTTTCGATGGGTCAACACCATGATCGGAAATGTCAAAACGTCGATGCATGGTGCTTATCACGCCATTAACCCCAAACACCTACCACGCTATCTTGCAGAGTTTGTAAGCGTCTAGCCAACCCCACCTATTCATTATTATCAGCTAAGTTAGCATGACATCTTTTGTTATCTGCAGGCCTAAAAGATGTTTCCAGTTTCTAATAAACGTAATGTCACACTGGTGTGTGGCCCAACTGATATGCGTAAAGCCATTGATGGCCTGAGCAATATTGTGGCTTATGAATTACTACAGGAGCCTTGTTCGGAACAATTATTTGTCTTTTGTGGCAGAAGGCGTGACCGATTAAAAATATTGCAATGGGTCAATAATGGATTTTGGTTGCATTACAAACGATTGGAAAAAGGCACATTTCACTGGCCGGGTATCGACGATAAGCAATTGGGGTTAACCATTTCTGCCCGTCAACTTAATTGGTTGCTCGAAGGATTACCTTTACAGCAAGATCACGCTCATCCTCATTTACGCTACCGTTACCACGATTGTTGAGCGTTATAACTACAGATCATAAGCAGCATTTAACGATCACGATTTAGTCTAAGTAAAGTCAGTTAAATCAGCCTGTTATCCGGTAAAATACAAGCATGAACAAAGTCGAATTACCTAATGATGTTGAGCAACTAAAGCAGATTATTTTGCGCCAGCAAAGTCGTCTTAACTATTTGGAAGAGCAATTCCGTTTAGCTCAACAGAAGCGCTTTGGCGCCAGCAGTGAAGGCCATCCGGGCCAGGGCGAGTTGTTTAACGAGGCGGAAACCGAGCTTGAAACACCCGAGCCTAAGCAGGCCGCACCCGAAGAAGAACCGACTAAATCCCCCCGTAAGCAACCCAAACGTAAACCTTTGCCTAAAGACTTGCCCCGTGAAGTCGTGGTACACGATATTCCTGAAGAAGATAAAGTCTGTGCTTGCTGCAACGGTGCGTTGCATAAGATTGGTGAAGACAAGAGCGAGAAGCTGGAATTCATCCCGGCTCAGGTTAAAGTGATTGAACATATTCGCCCTAAGTATGCATGCAGAGCCTGCGAAAAAAACGGCACCGAGAACACGATAAAACAAGCCCCGGTGCCAGCCAGTATTATCCCAAAAGGTTATGCCACCCCAAGCTTGTTAAGCCAGATTATTACCAGCAAATACCAATATGGTTTACCCCTGTATCGACAGGAATCGATGTTCAACCAATACGGCATTGACCTGAGTCGCAAGACCATGGCCCAGTGGATGATAAAGTCCCAGCTGGCATTGCAAATACTGTACGAGCGACTGCGGGAAATCCTGTTGCAACAATCGGTTATCCAGGCAGACGAGACCACCTTAAAGGTTATCGGTGAAGAAAAAACCACCTGCTATATGTGGCTATATTGCTGTGGCAAAGACTCGCCCAACGACAGCCCCATCCCTAATATCGTGCTGTACGACTATCAAAATAGCCGCAGAGGCCAGTGTGCGGCTGACTTCCTTGAGGATTACTCAGGCTATTTGCAGGTGGATGGTTATCAGGGCTATGCCAAAACTCTGGCCATCTTGGTCGCCTGTACGGCTCATGCCCGCAGAAAATTCGTTGAGGCAGAAACCGCACAACCTAAGGGTAAAACCGGCAAAGCGAATTGGGCACTGAATCATATTCAAAAGCTGTATCGCATAGAAACAAAAATAAAAGACGAAACACCAGAAGAAAAGTACCGTATACGTCAGGCAGAGGCCTTACCCTTACTCACCCAATTCAAAGACTGGCTGGATAAGTCTGCCCTGCACGTGCCGCCTAAAACCGCGCTGGGTAAAGCTATATCCTACAGCCTGAATCAATGGCCAAAACTCATTCGTTACATTGAGGACGGCAACTTGAACATCGACAATAACCGAGCAGAGCGCGCCATTAACCCCTTCGTAATTGGTCGAAATTATGTGTAGTTCCCCGTTATGTTAAGTTCGAGCGCAAAGCGCTACCAGCCGTAGACTTTGCACTCTAGCTACTTCACATAATCAGAGACTTTCTAAAAACGATAACACATCATCTGACACCACGTATGGCCTCTGCTTCTGGGCAGTCTCAATTGCTGGTAATTTAGCAAGCGCTTCCCTCTTCATCTCTATATCAGCTTCCATATATTGATGTGTCGTTTCAAGCTTCGCATGACCAAGCCATAGGGCTATAACGGTTAAGTCAACGCCAGAATGAAGTAGATGCATCGCGGTTGTGTGGCGTATTGAATGAGGCGATATTCTTCTTCCCCTTAATGAAACGCATGATTTGCTTGCCGCAGTGACGGCGCGGTTTAAGCGCTGGCTGATCCCAAACCGAGTTAATGGATCTCCATGACGATTTGAGAATAGAGGGGCAGTAGGTAATATTGGTGTGTCAATTAGCCATTTCCTAAGTTCAGCTACCGTTCGCTGCCACAATGGTACAACACGCTCTTTGCGACCCTTACCGTAAAGATGAATTGCATGCTGCCTTTGTAAATCAACATCTTTAACTTGTAGCGTAACCATTTCTGACACCCGGGCACCGGTATTGTAGAGCGTTAGCAGTAGGGCGTGATCGCGGCGTCCAAACCAAGTATTGACATCTATCGTGTTGAGAACGGCATCAATTTCAACTTTAGTAAGATATTCAAATGCAAACCTATCCATCCGCTTTTCAGGAATAGCCAGTATCGGCTGGATACCCGCTAATAACTCAGGAGCCTGTGCACCTGCATATCTTAAAAATGAACGAATAGCGGTCAGTCGAGCATTTCGAGTTTGCACTTTGTTTTTACGCTTATCTTCTAGGTATTGAAGGAAGGATATGACCACAGCCGCGTTTATATCAGCAATGCTTAACGCCGTTACACATTTGTTATGTTGCAGCGCCACGTAAGGCAAGAATACCCTGAAGGTATCGCGATAAGCATTAATAGTGTGTTTGCTCAACCTGCGCTGATTAATTAAGAATGAGTAAAAGTATTGCTTTAATAACCTTGCTAAGTCTGTTGGTGGGATTGGTTTAACTTTCACGATACACCTCCAGAACGTCCACGCGCGGCAAACCTGTTGGCGGCTTGAACCATTAATGCTGGGATCGCCGTCAGGTACCAATACGTGTCACTTACTTTTTTATGTCCAAGGTAACAAGCCAATTGAGCAACTCGACTATCAATGTTCTCGTTTTCCTCATACCACTGGATGACCCTTCTACAGACAAATGTGTGACGTAGATCGTAGAGTCTAGGACTGCGTCCATTGAGGCCCTTCATCAATCCAGCAGCTTCACGTATTAATTGAAATGCATAATCGGCAGAGCGAATGTTAAGAGCTTGGGCGTCGTCGAACTCGAAGAATGCGCCGGTCTGGCTAAATGGATTGTGTTTACTGCGTATCCGATCATAAGATTTGAGTGCGATAACCGTACTGGGCGCGACGGGTATTATGCGCTTTTTCCATCCCTTACTGTTTTGAATGCTTAATGTGCCATCATTGAAGCAAACATCTTGGCATTGCAGCCTTACTGCTTCACCTGGCCTTAAGCCCGACGATATCATTAACCCAATCAAGGTCTTTATGGTGATGGGACGTAAGCCGTCGTGAGGGTATAGACTGGCTGCCGCTGACATTAAGCGCAGTATATCGGCGCCACTAAAAATGTATGGCGGCAAACGCCGGTGAGTGGGTCCAACGTAACGTGCAGGTAGAACGATATTGCCGTGACCTTGCTTGCTTAAATAGCGAGAAAATGGTCGCAATATGCCAAACCGGCGCGCAATCGCAATATGTGATTTTGACGGAGCAAGATTTGCCCAACACAATGCTAATGTGGTAGTTAGCTCTGTTTCGCCGTGTTGCTCGGCAAACCGAGCAAAGCTCAATAAGCATTGCCCCTCGCTCACTAATGAATACCCAAGTTGACGCTGTTTAGCCAGATAAGTTTCTACCAGATTAACCCAGTTCATGATTGGCTCCCTTGCGGCCAAGGCATTGCTACCGAGCGAAGTGTTACTTGATCGACATAAGTATATCGTATGGTGGTATTGATCGACTGATGGCCTAACATATCGGCAATTATTTTTATTGGCGTATCGTTCGCAAGTAAGCGTGTCGCTATGGTATGCCTAAGTCGATGTACTTGGCTTTGCGCCAAGGAAAACCCTGCTTTACAGAAGGCTCTTCGCACTACGCCGCGCACAGTTGACGGCTTTATTGGGTTACCTAACGGAGCACTGTGATATACGAATAACTGTCTTGTGTTAGTCACAGGCCTACCGTTCTTTAGATAATCTATCAATGCTTCCATTAATGAGTCAGGTATTGGTAATTTATGATGTCGCCGTGTCTTAGCCAAGTTGATTTCTATGGTTTTATTACGCCAATTAATGTCGTCCATCGTTATATAGGCGACTTCACATGTTCGAATGCCTAAATCGGATAAACATCGCGTGATTGCATAATCTCGTTTACCACCTGAAGTGTCGCGATCAATACAGCTCAATAGTTTATGTAATTCGTCATTAGTCATTGATTTATTATTAGGGAGTGTATGCAGTAGTTTTGGCATTGGTACACGCAGCGCTTCATTGAAATTATAATAGCCTTGCGCCGATAAAAAACGAAGAAAGGCGTTTACTGAAGTGGCGCTACGCGCCGTTGTAACTAAAGCTACTTGTGACGCTCGAAGACATATAAAGGCGGTTAAATGTGTAATATCGATAGAATCTAGCGTGCGTGATTTATCATTATCAATCCACGCTAAGAAGCCATAAGCCTCGTTGCGACGAATTAAGCGAGTAGCCGGCGCTAATCCTGCAACCTCTTTGAGGTATGTATCAAATGCCAATACTAGCTCATCGTTCCTCGTTAGCGCAGGCGGAGCCGTATTAGGTTGCACGACCTCGCGCAGCCAATGCGTCAATGCAGCAGCACATGTCTTTTTACTTCTGACGAGTAAGCTTGAGCAGCAACAATCAGGTAAGTGTGTATTAAGGAAGCTCGACTTATCGTCAATAGTGGCCTTGGTACAGCATCGAGATTGCTTATAAAGCCATTGGGAAAAATGTATTACAACGTTAGTATATGACTGTATTGTTCTATCTGTATAACCATTGTCTTCTAGGTAATGAATGAACACATCCATACTTGAAACAGGAGTATGAACTGCGGCTGATAACAGCATTGTTGATTTACTATATGCTTGTAACATGGGTGTCGCCTTTTCAGTAGAGGGACCACCATTATGTGCAGTACGTTTGATTCATATTCACAGGATAAGCTTGGTGTAGAGTAGAACTTAACATAACGGGGAACTACACATAATTTCGATTATGTTGAGCTCAACATAATCGAAAAAACTGGCTGTTCTCAAACACGGTTAACGGCGCAAACGCCAGTGCCACACTTTACTCCCTTATTGAAACAGCCAAGGCCAATGGCTTGGTGCCATTCGATTACCTCAACTATCTGCTAAATGAAATCCCAAACCTGCAACCAGGTGACACTATCGACCATCTGTTGCCATGGGAATTTACTAAACGCTAGGTGTCGTTTGGCAGACGCTCACCAGAGTTTTGTTATCGATTCAACCGGCGTTTTGAATTGGAGCAGTTACTACCCAGATTTATGTTCGTGGCTCTAAGAACACCACCTATGCCATATCGGCTTCTAATAATGGCTGAGGTTCATGGGTAATGAGGAAAAATTATTAAATGTGATATTAATCACAATAAGCATCCTGAAAGATACTCATGTGAATAAATCTTACTTAAGTGTTTCTTTATTGATTATAGGCTGAGTTCACATGATACCTCGTTCAGAATTAAGGTATTACGCGGCATGTAAGTAATTAATGAAATGGTTTTTATAGTCAGGCTTTACTAAAACGATGTGTATTCTGAACTTGTTAGATTCGTGTGATTACAGGTGATATATTTAATTCAGTCGAATATTTAAAGAGAGATAAATTGTGTTTTTGGGAAATACAACGTTTATCATTACTCCCATTCATCCTCGAATTTATTTTCCATATGCTGTAAATGACGATCAAGTTTATTTAATAAGTGATGCAAAGACGATAGCTCTGTATCTGTGAAACAGCTGTTGATCATTTTTCCGGCTTCAATACGCTTTGGGGTTACTTTATCGTAAAGGCTAGCACCCGATTCTGATAAATAAATTAATACTTTACGCCTATCTTTTTTCGAATTAAGTGTATCTATTAAATTTTCATTTTTTAATACCTTTACTGCACGCGAAATGGTTGCAGAATCAGTTTTCAGTGCAGTAGCAACATTTCCATTAGTTAATCCACCGTATGCCCCTAAAATTGAAATGACACGCCATTCTCTTTCTCCAATACTGGAACCCGCATCGCTTAATAATTCAGGCAAGTCATTGCCTGCATGAGACATTTGCACAGCTAAACAATACATCCTATAGGGTAAAAATGTTTGTAAATCTAAGTTTGAAGTAACTTTTCCTTCAGGTAATTTTACCTGTTTATTAAGGTTTATAGTTTTTTTTATCACTACTTTTTTATCTGTCATAGGCTGGGACCATTTATAAAAATATCAGGTTACAGCATAATAATAACGCTCTTCAAATGCTAATGACAGCTTAATAACTTAATAGCTTATTTTTACTAATATCTTGCTATCTTTGCTCCTTGTAAATCTATTATGACAGAGAAAAACAATCATTTTTACCACAGCATAGTAGGATTATAAAAAACAAACTAGATTCACATGACCTTTGTTTGTTGTAATTGCAACGATCAAGGTGTATTATCTCCTTAACTAGGGTTTACCCTACCACTTTACTTAAATATTTTTTGGGTCATGAATAGGTTCAAACTGATATTTTGTTCAAAAACTTCCAAGGAATAAAAATGGAAATAGTTGACATACACGAAGACAAACTTACCGATATAAGCTCTACTAGTGTCATAAACTATAGTGACCGCCCTAATATTGATTGGCATAAAATAAGTTATCTACTCTTACTGTCTCGTGCTATGGATGACGTTGAAGAAAAAGAACTGGTACCAGCAAAATTAGTATTTAATCAATTTTCTGCCCGTGGTCATGATTTTGCTCAAATTCTTTTAGGCACTCAATTAACGCATCCTCATGATGGTGCCACTGGTTATTATCGCTCTCGTCCATTTGTTTTATCCCTCGGTTTGGATATTGATGAAGCCGTTGCCTCACCTATGGCAAAATCAGGTGGATACAGTGATGGTCGTGATATCGGTGTGGTATGCAACTACCCTAATGTTGAACGTAAAGGGGCAATGTTATTTCCTATGTGTGGTGGTGTGGGCGCACAATACTCCCCTATTGCCGGTTGGGCACAGTCAATTGTTTACTATAGAGATGAATTGAAAGATGAATCATACCGCGGTGCCTTAGGGTTATCTATGGGCGGTGATTCATCGATGTCTACCAGTGGATTTTGGGCTTCCTTGAATATATCAACAACAAATAATTTACCTCATTTATTTTATATAGAAGACAATGGTTACGGTATTTCAGTACCACAAACCGTGCAAACGCCAGGGGGCGATCAAGTAGCAAACCTTAGTGCTTACAAAAATTTAAAAATTATTGATGGTGATGGCACCGATCCAGTGCTTACACCACAATTAGTGCAAGAAGCAGTTGATTATGTTCGTGACGGCAAAGGCACCTGCTTATTGCGCTTAAAAGTACCCCGCTTGTGTGGTCATACTTTTCAAGATACACAAACCTACAAGCCTGAAGCGATGGTAGCAGAAGAACAAAAAAATGATCCGTTACCAAAACTTAAAAAACACCTAGCTCAAGAGAACATCATTAGTGCTAATGAATGGAAAGTGCTAGAAGAGAAAGCTTATAGCGAAATTCGTGCCAGTGTTGAACGCGCAAAACAACGTCCAGAGCCAGACACGAGTAAATTAACCCGTTATGTCTATGCAGAAAAACTTGAAAATGGTCAATCCGATGTCCAACTTCGTGGTGGATTACATGGTGATCACCATCAATTTCCAACCGTAAACGAAATTGCTAAGCCTGAAGGTCAGCGTTTAAATATGCAAACAGCTATTCGTAAAGTATTAGCGCATGAACTTGAAACCAACCCCAAAGTACTCGTTTTTGGTGAAGATGTAGGTCCTAAAGGTGGCGTTCATGGCGCAACATTAGGGCTAAATGAAAAATATGGTGATCATCGTGTATTTGATACATCTCTTTCTGAAGAAGGCATTATTGGTCGTGCGGTAGGCATGGCTTTGTCTGGCTTGATGCCAGTTCCAGAAATTCAATTTAGAAAATATGCTGAGCCTGCAGCTGAACAAATTTCTGATACCGGTATTATGCGCTGGCGTACCAATAATCAATTTGCCGCGCCAATGGTAATTCGTATTCCCGGCGGTTTTGCTGGAAGAGGTGATCCTTGGCATTCAATGAGTGATGAAGTCGAATGGGCACATAAAATCGGTTGGCAAGTGGTTATGCCTTCAAATGCCGAAGATGCCGCCGGTTTGTTACGTTATGCTTTACGCGATAATAATCCAACCATTTTCTTTGAGCATAGAAGCTTACTCGATAACCGCTGGGCAAGACGCCCTTACCCCGGTGACGACTTTGTTATTCCTTTTGGTAGAGCCAATGTATTAACAAAAGGTGACAAATTAACATTAGTGACTTGGGGAGCTATGGTAGAGCGCTGCGATGCGGCTATTGAAGAGCTTAAAAAAGAACATACTCCTGACAGCATTGAACTGATAGATTTACGAACTATCCAGCCATGGGATAAAGAAACTGTATTAGAAAGTATTGTGAAAACGGGTCGTTGTTTAATTGTTCATGAAGATAATATGACTGCTGGCTTTGGTGCGGAAATCGCTGCAGTAATAGCAAAAGATGGCTTTTTTGATTTAGACGCGCCTATTGAGCGTTTAACGATGCCAGATACGCCAAATCCACACAATATTCATTTGTTAAATGCGGCGGTTCCTACCGTTGAACGCATAGTACAAACAATTATCGACATTGTAGAATTTTAACTAAATAGCGAGTAAAAACATGAGTAAAATTGATATTATATTACCTGCTGCCCAGTTAGAAGGAACTACGGCTACGCTATCAAAGTGGTTAGTTGCTATTGGTGAAGAAGTTAAAGAGGGTGACCCACTAATAGAATTAGAAACCGATAAGGTTTCGATGGAAATTTGTGCGCCTAATGCGGGTACTTTATCTACTATTATCTTTGGTGAAGGCGAAGAAATTGCTGTTGATACGGTATTAGGGCAGTTAGATACCGAGTTTACAAAAATTATAAATTCAACTGTTGCTGTGGATAGCAAAGAAGCTAATCAAGCCGTAAATAACGAACCAGTGAACCAAAAGACAAGCAGCGATGAGTCAAATAACGATGGTCAAAACAGTAAAGTAACCTCGGATAACCTTTCAAGCGAGCAATTAAATATTAAAGCCGACTTTACTATAGATGATAGCGCCCAATATTTGCTTGGCCCTGCCGCACGTCGTTTATTAAAAAGTAATCACATAAACCCAAACCTTATTGCTGGCACAGGTCATCAAGGTAGGATCACTAGAAATGACGTTCGTTCTTACATCCATGATACGCCCAAACCTAATTCTGCTTTAGCGACAAATACACCAACCTCACTTCATGCTCCCGTTGCTAGACCGCTCAAAGGGACTATGGTTAAGCATACCAATATGCGTAAAGCGATTGCTAATCATATGGTTAAAAGCTTGTTAGAAACCTCACCTCATGTCACGAGTGTTTTTGAAATGGACATGAGTAACATTATTGAGCATAGAAAATGGCATAAAAATGAATATGCTGAGTTAGATGTTAAATTAACCTTTACCGCTTATTTTTTAGCGGCAGTTGTCAACGCGGTAAAAGAAGTTCCACAAGTAAACGCCCGTTTTCATGAAGATGCATTAGAGCTATTTAGTGATATTAATATAGGTGTGGGTACCGCTTTAGGTGATAAAGGTTTAGTGGTCCCTGTTGTTCAACAAGTTCAATCGATGAACTTATTTTCTATTGCTCAAGCACTCAATAGTCAAACTGAAAAAGCGCGCAGTGGCAACATTGTCCCAAGTGATATGAAAAATGGCACCTTTACTATTTCTAATCATGGCGTTAGTGGTAGTTTATTTGCTACGCCGATTATTATTAACCAACCTGAAGTGGCAATACTTGGCATAGGAAAGTTAGAAAAGCGAGTGTCAGTAGAAGAAATATCAGGTGTCGATACTATGGTCATTAAACCGAAATGTTATGTCTCATTAAGTATTGATCATCGGGCACTTGATGCTCACCAAACGAACATGTTTTTAGCTAAATTTGTCAACATTATTGAGAATTGGGGTGAGTAATCAATATTATATATTTTCATCCCTAATTATACACGAAAAGCTATAAGGTAATATTTATGTTCAGTCACTTAAACGCTATGCCATCTGACCCTATTTTAGGACTTTTGGTTAAATATAAGCAAGATGAAAACCCTAAGAAAATTGACTTAGGTGTAGGGGTATACAAGAACGAATTAGGACACACAGAGATCCTGAATTGTGTAAAAAAAGCAGAGAAATACCGTTTAGATACAGAAGATACTAAGGTATATATTGGGCCAACAGGTTCTGCAAAGTTTAATGATGAAATGAGCAAACTGATTTTTGGTACTCACCAAGTTTTAATTGAAGATCGTGTACGTACTATTTCAACCCCTGGTGGAACCGGAGCATTGCGCGTAGCTGCTGAATTTATCAACTCTTGTACGCCAGGAGCGACTATATGGGTAAGTGATCCTACTTGGGCAAATCACTTAGCTTTATTTCAAGCGGCAGGGTTAAACGTTAAAACTTATCCATACTACAACCATGAAAATAATAGTTTAAATTTTGATGGAATGTTGGCCACACTTAAAGAAGTTTCAAGCGATGATGTTGTATTACTGCATGCTTGTTGTCATAACCCAAGTGGTATGGACTTAACTAATGAACAATGGCAACAAATAGCAGACGTTGCCAAAAACATTGGTTTTATGCCCTTAGTAGATATGGCTTATCAAGGGTTTGGAATAGGTTTAGATGAGGATGCTTACGGACTGCGTTTACTGGCGGATAGCGTTAATGAAATGATAGTGTGTAGTTCATGTTCAAAAAACTTTGGATTATATCGTGAGCGTATTGGAGGTTGTTCCTTAGTTGGAAAATCAACCCTTATTGTAGATAATGCATTGACAGTATTATTATCTGTTATAAGAGGTATTTATTCTATGCCTCCAGCTCATGGTGCTGCTATTGTTGAAACGATTTTAAGCTCTGAAGAACTAACATCGCAATGGCATCAAGAGCTAAAAATAATGCGTGATCGAATCAACAATAATCGTCATCTTTTAGTCGACAGACTAATAAGTAACGGTGTTACTCGCGATTTTAGTTTTATTACACGCCAAACAGGTATGTTTTCTTTTTTAGGCATTACAGCTGGTCAGGTTCAGCAGTTGAAAGATGAATACTCTATATATATGGTTGACTCTAGTCGTATGAGTATAGCGGGTATTGCTACCAATAATGTTGACTACTTAGCGAGATGTATTGCCAAAGTATTATAATTTATATGACGAGTGTAAATCATCTGATTTATCCATCATACACGTCAACATCTGCTACGAATTAGTAGTAGATAACCTTAGTTCAGCTTAAGAAGCAATCAATAAGAAAACTAATAGTCTGTTGCATGATCTGATATTTTGAACAAAAAGCATTAGATGGAAGTAAGGAACAGGCTTGATAGTTAGTTTATATGTGTTTTGTATCTATGATTACTCATCTATTAAAAAAGCACCAATTAACTGATAACTATATAACGTCAGTGACCTAGTCAGTTAAATTCAGTACATCCTGCTATGCTCCATAGTCGCGCCAATGGGTGCCTTATTGCTTAAACGACCAAATAAATTTTCAGCAACGGCATTGTCACAACAACAACAACAACCTTTTTACTATTGCTACCAACATAACTATGAGATTTAAGTAATCGACGATATTTGTGATTTGCATATGCACACCTATCTGAATGAGCTATCAGGCCTGCTTTGGGCTGTCGTTGCCAAATAACTATTTTAACTGTAATAGTTATTACTTTTTACACACCATTAGCACCACTGGTCAGATCTTCTTATGTTGGGCAATGAACGAATGTTTTACTTTGTTTCTTTGACAAAGAAGACCGTTGCTTGTTTTAAGATCTCACGCTCCATTTCAATGCATTCTACTTGTGCTTTTAAATTTCGGATTTTCTTACTCAGGTGTTAATTTGCAGTTACCACGAAAAACGTGTCCATCATCACTATCTGCTGATTTTATCTAACGGCAAAGCATGTTTGGATTGACGTTTAAATTTCTGGCGACTTCAGCTTGATAGTAATTTAGAACAATGACTAGAGAGTTAGCGTCGTGTTTTAATTCTGTAAATATTTTTTCCGCTTTATCATGTTATTTCTCCAGTTAAGTTTATTATTCCTTAAGTGGGTAGTCAAATCAGTAAACCACATGAAAACTTAATGGGTACTATTGCTGATTTATTACCTAAATAGATAATAAACCAACTATTTATATAAACGGCTTAGAGATGAGTACTAGCTTTAAATTCAAATCCAGTTGCTAAAATGACCTGAAGCAGCTATATAAATTTGGGGATTCAGCTTCTATATCAGATTTTTTCCTCGGTAGTTTCTTGCTTATTACTGTAAATATTATCAGTGTATTTAGACAATTAACTGTTGCAGGAAAACAGCCAAAATAGCACAAGGGCAAACGAAACGAACATACGTGGGCCATATTTTCCAGAACCAACTTTGTTCTACATTTTCAAACCCATCTTTGAGCTCCCCTAACACTTTATTTCGATGCCAAATCCAACCGGCAAAAATACAAAGCATAAGACCCGTCAATGGCTGATTATAACTTGTAGCAACAGTAACGGTTAAACTGAATAGAGCATCAAAATTTAATATCAGAGTTATACTAAGGATCGTAATAATGCCACCAATTAAGTACGTTGCCCGCTTTCGTTCAATGCTATGATTTTCCACTGCGTAGGCAACAGGTACCTCTAACATTGAAATCGACGACGTTAATGCAGCAATTGACATCAGTACAAAAAAAGCAAATGAGACAAACATACCGGCTCCGCCCATGGTATCAAACAAAGCGGGTAATACAGTAAAAATCAACTTATCTTCAGCAATAAGAGCACCTGCTACATCAAATATTTGGACACCATTCGCCTGTGCGACATACATAGCAGGAATGATTAATAAGCCCGCCATTACCGCGATTCCAATATCAACTAGAGTCACAGCTATTCCTAAGGAAATAAGGTTCTCCTTGTTAGTAATATAAGAACCGTAAATCAACATTGTACCCACCCCTAGTGATAGTGAGAAGAATGCTTGTCCTAGTGCGCTAACAATAAGTTGTGGTTCTATGGCACGAGCAAAGTCAGGTATCAAATACACCTTAAGACCTTCAATTGCCCCATCGAGAGTAAAGACATAACCGATAAGAAGTATAAGAATAAGCACCAGCGGAGGCATTAATCGTGAAGACCATTTTTCAATACCATCTTTGACCCCTCCGCAAATAATGGATACTGTTAACAACATAAAAATACAGGAAAATAGTATATCTCGCTCTAAACTAGAATCTATCAACCATGTGGCCGCACCATCAGCACCAAAGATCTCGGTAATAGGAGCTAGAAAATAGGCTATCATCCAACCTGCAATAATCGAATAAAAGCTGAGGATCAAGCCTGCCGTGGCTATGCTAACGAAACCAGTTATAGCTCCGATGTTACTGGTGAAAGGGTTTGTCGATATCATTTGCAAAGCTTTTACTGAATTCGCCTTAGCATGCCGCCCTATAATCAATTCGGCCATCAGTGCAGGATAGGCCAAGAAAAAGGCCATTATAAGATAAATAAGTAAAAAAGCTCCACCACCATTACTGGCTACTTGCGTTGGAAAGCCCCAAACATTACCGAGACCTACTGCTGATCCTGCTGCAGCCAGAATAAAACCCAGTCTCGAACTAAATTCACCTCGTGATGCACTCATTATCGTTATACTCCTATTTATGAAACTGCTGAATTGACAGCTGTTTTTAATGGCTTTATTAAAACCATGAATTGTACCGGCTGCTGTGACTATATCGACAGACCTATACAAATAACCCGTCCTGAAAAATGTTCACATCAAAAGGCTGTCTTAGTGTACTGATGAACTAGATCAGAATAATCGCACTCTATATCTTTCACCATTTGTGTGTCAGCTTAAACGGGAACTAATAAAATAGTCTAAAACTGCATTATAAAAATAGAAGGATGCCTTATAAAGTTCATAAAAGTGAATGATTTCTTAATTACATAAATTAATTATTATATTAAAATTAGTAATTTTTTTGTCGATGTTTATTTTCAGCTAAGAAAAAAACCATAATAAACTTATTTTTTTTAATAAAGAAACAAGACAAACATTTATATTTAACAATACTCTATTCAGCTATTCAGCTATTCAGCTATTCAGCTATTCAGCTATTCAGCTATTCATATTAAGCATAGAACAATATCAGTTGACATGTCAACTGATATTGTTCTATGCTTAATATGAATAAATATTGACATTGACTTTAAGTAAAAGGAAAATGACCAATATTAAAAACACATCGGCTAAACATACTAAAAAGTGCGAATATGAAAAAAGATCCTATAATAAAGTTAGATAGTTATTTTCCTTTTTTACTTCGTTCAATATCAGGTCGTATTAACTCGAAAACTAAAACTATTTCAATTGGTAAATACCGCATAGGCATGAGAGAGTGGCGCATTATTGCAATAATGGCAGAAAGTGGAATAATAACAAATAAGGATATTTCTTATGCCACTGGCATGGATAAAGCGTCTATCAGTCGTTCTTTTAAATATCTTGAGCAACAAGAGCTTATAAAAAAAACCATTGTCCTCGAAAAAAACTGGCGAAATAAACCTTATGAATTAACATCAGAGGGCGATAGTATCTACCATCAAATAGCTACAAATAAGCTTTCTAGAGTTGATGAGCTATGGCAAAATTTGAGCAAAGAGGAAAGAGATGAATTAATTCGATTATTAGGTAAATTAAAACAAAATGTTTATCAAGTACTCGACAACGATTTATAATTTTAAATTCTGTTTTCATTAAATAAAAACATCTGATGATCAATATTTCTCGTCAATCCATTAGTGTTTCTATAGTATTCCTCTGCTTTGTTGCCAACATATTTTCTCATATGGATCGACAAATACTGATCATTTTTGTTGAATTGATTAAAACAGAGCTTGTATTAAACGACACTGCTTTTGGTCTACTCCAAGGACTCGCCTTTTCAATTCCTTTTGCATTTTCTTCTTTAATTTTAGCTTATTTTTCAGATAATTTTTCAAGAAAGCGTGCCATTGCCGCAGGCATTTTTATTTGGTCAACAGCCACATTAATGTGCGGATTTGCTGAAACCTTTACTGAATTATTCATTGCGCGAATGGGAGTCGGTCTTGGCCAAGCGCTTTTGTCTCCTGCAGTATATTCACTCTTAGCAAGCAGTTATCCACGGTCTTATTTAGGTAAAGTAACTTCATTTTATGCATCTGGTTCATTTATTGGTAATGCTATAATATTAATTTCAGGCGGGTTATTAGTCAGTTTAGCCGCAAATACCCCTTTTTTATTGTTGCCTTTCATTGGTAACTTATCTACATGGCGAGTAGGTTTTGTGGTTGCGGGATTAATTGGTATTTTCTACTCGATAATTTTTTTATTTGCTTGCAAAGAAACCTCACAAAATAATGAATTAACAAAATCAAATAAAGTCACCAATAAACAGGTTATAGAATTTTTATCTACACATAAAAAAATGATGCTATTTTATATTAGCGGCTTTTCTCTATCATCAATGTCAATGTTTACGTTAATCGTATGGGGCCCTGCTTATTTTATCCGTATCCATCAAATGGAGCCTTCTTTAGTCGGATTAATGCTGGCATGTTCCTATATCAGTGCAAACCTAAGTGGCGTATTAATAAGTGGTTGGTTAGTAGATATGCTGCATAGTCGAAATATAAAAAGTGCACCATTTTTAATTGGGGTTGGTGCTGCTTTAGCTGTGGCTTTATGTCTTTCTTTATTTTATATATTTTCCTTGTACGATAAAAAAACCTTAGTTTTTCTTACCTTTTTTTTAGCAGCACATTTTTCCTCCTACGTAATATCGCCTTCAGCTACAGTCAACCAACTAATATCTCCAGAAAAAATGAGAGCACGGGTTTATTCCCTATTTTTATGTGTAAATAGCATAACAGCTTTATCTATTGGCGTTACTTTAGTCGGTATATTTAATGATCAATTATTCAAATCTCCCTATGCTGTAGGTACTTCAATGGCCTTAACTGCAACAGTAAGCTCATTATTTTCTGCAATAATACTGTTTGTGGGTCGCACTCATTACGTACGGATGATTGAAAAATAACAGATTGTTCTTATAAGCTCATCAACGATAATAAAATCTTAAAATATTTACAGTACATGATGCTTATCAATCCATAAAATATACAAAACAATAAACAACAGTCCTCCCCTATAAAAATTTATCAATCAGGTATCGATCATTCACTTCCTTATTAGCGCTCAAATAATTCAGGTACTAGGTATCATACCTACAATATAGAAAACATCACCTCTTATAGCTACTCAATTACATCTAGCTTAGGCAGCAAATTACATTTTGGTTTGCCACTCTAAAAATTTAAATTGGTAGATAAAGCAAATGTAATAATTCATTTGTATAGAGCGTCAACTACTTTGACCGGTTGAGCGTCAATTAACTTGACCGGTTACTTCTGCTTTCTTCGTCTTCTTTCATGGCCGCTTTTCTTCTGTAACTTTCTCCTACTAATTGAATAATGTGTGCATGATGAACCAGCCTATCTATGGCGGCTACGGTCATTGCGGTATCGGTAAACAGCTCATCCCAATCTTCGAATGATTGATTTGAGGTGATGATTAGGCTGTGTCTTTCATAGCGGTGGGCAATTAGTTCAAACAGAACACTGGTTTCTTGTTCGGTTTTTTTAATATAGCCGATATCGTCAATGATAAGTGCTTGGTATTTATCGAGCTTGTTTAATGCATCCTGCAATTTCAGTAGTTGTTTTGCTTCTTGCAGATGCTGTACAAGGGCTGTGGCTGAGTAAAATTTGATACGGATACCTGCTTCAATCAGGCTATAACCTAGACTACTGGCTAAGTGTGTTTTGCCAACGCCACTGGCACCGAACAATAATAAATTGGCTCCTTGTTTTACCCAGTCATGATTGTCGGCCAGCTCATACATACGCGCTTTATTCACCCCTTCGATGGCAGTAAAGTCGAAGCCGCCTAAGTGCTTTCCTGATGGCAGGTTCGATTCTTTTACATAACGTAATTGTCGCTTGTCGGTGCGACTCGCCAGCTCTATGTGGCACAACTCGCTTAAGTATTGTTCTGGCCGCCATTGGTCATGTAACGCTTTTTCTGCGATGGTTTCCCATTGCTCTCTAAACACACTTAGGCGGAGGCTTTTTAGCATCAACGGTAATGAAGCGGTTGCACTATTCATGATGACTTCCTTGCGATAGCGATTGATATTGGGATAGTTTGTGTTGCATCACGTTGACTTGTGGAATGTCTTTGGGCTTGGTGCTAAAGCGTTCTTGGCAGTCAAACAAGCTGGGTAAACGGCTTATGCTTAACTGGTGAGTAATAAAGCGACCTAGCCGCATTTCATTATCTGCTTTACTCGCTAAATGCAGTATTCTAACCATGTAATGGCTGGCATCATCGGCTTTCATTGTCGCCTCAACATACTGCCATATCGTTCGGTAGTCTTCGTTAGGCAGTAACTCATCTCGCCATTGTGAACATCTAAATGCTCTGGGCTTTTTAACGAGCGCGTCAATAACATGTTTGTAATTGACGCTGCGTTTACGTGAAGAGCCTGGCGCGTAAACGCGCTCTAAACGGTAGGTGAATTCTTGGCCTAAGAGTAAATCGATATGATCATCATATACATGCACTTTCAGTCGACTATCCACCAGTCTAGACGGCACCGTATACATGACTCGTTTGATATTGACCGTGCTTGTGCGCGTAACCCGCACGTATTCTTGCGAGTAATTGACGCTCTTATAGGCAGGTAAGGTGTGTAATTGTCGCTGCTCTTGTGCGAACTTGGCCGCAATGCGTTTGTTGCGACGACTGGTCACGCCTTCAATGAAGGTCTCGTAATCGGCGCGACAATTAAAATCGAACGAGCCTCGCACTCTTAGTGCCTGTTCAACTTGCGATTTAATATGACGGTTGGGCGATTCAATGGCACCATTTTCATGAGCAACACCGGTATTATTTCGTGTGCCAGCAAATCCATAATGCGTCATCAACTCTTGATAGCGCTGAGTAAAATCCTCAACCGTACCATTATTCTTGTATGCCGCGCTTAAGCTGTCGGTGCGCACCTCAGCAGGTACGCCTTTGCTTTTAGCGAATGCATTTTGCAAACCATCGGAGAATGCCGCGAAGCTTTCACCACCATAAATAACTTGCGAGAATGTCCAACCACTAGCGGGTAGCCGGTAATTAAACAGCATATGTTTAAAGGGTTTTGCATCAATCGTGACGGGGCTTGTAACATGTGTGAAGTCGCATATACCTAGCTTTCCAAGCTCATGATGTTGCATAAACATCACGTCCTTAGCTGCGCCATGTAAATGACGCCATTGCTTGATCCTGCGCTCTAGCGTGCGTCTCGATGAAGAGCTAAATACATCCGCATGAAACTCGCACAAATGATCAAACACGCCAACAGGACTTATTTCGGCGTCTTGTTTTAACAATGGCAACACAATGAGATCCCATATTGGTGCAAGCGGATCTGCTCTAGTTCGCCAATCTCGTTTATCTTTTTTAGGTTGGTGCCGTTCTTTTTCAATTCGGTGTCCGGTGCTAACTGACATGCCGACTTTTGCTGTAGCCACTTCTTGGGTGAAATCCTTACGTAACTTCATATATAACCTGATTTGTCTTTCTGTGATGTGATTACCCGACACTAAATCCCCTCCGAATTTCAGTGTCGAACCTTAACAGAACGACCGGTCAAGATAGTTGACGCTCAACCAATCAAGTTAATTGTCGCTTAATACATTTGCTTCACGGCAGTTTTGACCAGTTGAACTCAAGGCACTTTCTTGACACTTTTTGTCATGGGCTAATCTTTACTTTTCTGAAAAAAGCACAGGAACTAGACAGTAAATTTCCTAACCAGACAAAGTTAATCAGTTCCGGTCTATGTTGTAGATATGGGCTAGAAGTTGGATATACGTGTAGTGAAGTGGACGTAATTAGCCCTAAATACTCACAGAATATGCACAGGAGCGTTCATCATAAAATGATATTTATAGTAAAGTAACGTGCAGTTAATTGATTTCAAAAGGAATAATGGGGTAGCTAAAGGATTTGAACCCTCGACAACCGTAATCACAATCAGGTTATCAGTATAGGCTTAAGCTAGATATAATCTACGTCCTATTTGGAATAGCGTAGATATATGTGTATTTCCATTCCTTCACAAACTGACAGAAATACTTTTTCATTATCTATATTTTTTAAAAATAACGTCCAATCACCGAACATACCCCACTTTTCATTAACATTTATTCTGAAGAAAAAACCAATTAAATATCCCATTCTACTTTTTGATAAGGAAATATTTAATAAAATATCTTTTTAAAAAACATCAGCTTTTATTTAAAGTTTTTTTGGATATATTAAAGCAGGAAACCTCTATTGATATTTGATCGAAGAATGGGGAAATCAATGGCCTTAAATGGCAATACGTTGATTTTGATCGAAAACTCATCCTTGTGCGTGAATGCTTACTCAATGGACGTATCGAATACACCAAAAACGATGGTAGCTATCGTGAAATTCAAATGTCGAAACCTGTTTTTGATGCGTTTAAAAAGCAGTTTATCGTTTCTGGAGAGCATAGTTATGTTTTTACTAACAACAATGGTCAACCTTTCGATAACAACAACGTAGCAAAACGCGTGTGGCATCCCCTACTCCGGCATTTAGATTTAGATGCTCGATCTCCTTACCAGACAAGGCATACGGCAGCTACTTTATGGTTAGCCTCTGGCGAAGCCCCTGAATGGATTGCCAAACAAATGGGACACGCAACCACCATGATGTTGTTTCGCGTGTATTCACGTTACGTACCTAACCTTACCCGCCAAGATGGCAGTGCTTTTGAAAACCTTCTGAAGAAAAATTTTTCTGGAAATAATGGAGCTAATCATGACTAATTCAAACAACACACAGTTAACACAAACAAACGCTCAACAATCAATTCAACCTTTACTTGAAAATGTAACATCCTTCAAACGCTTTAAAGGATGTTACATCATGGTTGGTTGCGTAGAAAAAACTGATAAACTGGGTAAACAGTATTGGATAATGCAATTATCTGATATATCTACTGTTCTTAATATTTATTGTTTTAATATGAATGAATTCATGGTGCAGTTACGAGGTAATTCGCTTATTCATATTGAAGCAACACTGAAACAGATCAATGGTGAACAATATATTCGATGTGCCTTTTTACAAACTGTTTATAAGGAAAATTACCATCAATTAATAAATATTAACGTAATACCGAGCTGTTATCCCCCCGTGTCAGGATAGATGACACCCCTAAAATTTAATTTTTTTTAGTTCGGGGAGTGGTAATTGAACAATAAGTGTCTATTTATTCAACAGAAAGAAAACAAGCTGTTTTAAGCAAATTGTTGCCGCCTAGTAATAAGTCGGTAGCAGCTGTAGCAAGAGAGGAAGGTGTATCGCAGCAAACCCTGTACAATTGGCGTAAACAAGCCAAAAACCAAGGTCAGCCAGTGCCAGGTAATAAGTCAAAACCCGATCAATGGTCACATGAAACGAAGTTTGCGGTTGTCGTTGAAACAAGCGTTTTATCTGAGTCAGAATTAAGTGAATATTGCAGGGAAAAAGGGTTGTACCCTGAGTAGATTAAGCAATGGAAGCAACAATGCCTTCAGGGCTTTCACAGTAATGAGCAGCAAGCTAGCGTCCTAAAACTGCAGACTAAAAAAGATAAATCCGAGATTAAGTTACTCAA
Organism: Paraglaciecola sp. IT1134; assembly: GCF_058068185.1. NCBI lineage: Bacteria > Pseudomonadati > Pseudomonadota > Gammaproteobacteria > Alteromonadales > Alteromonadaceae > Paraglaciecola > Paraglaciecola sp. IT1134. The sequence continues at coordinate 3,409,439 of NZ_CM176486.1, forward strand.
GAAAGACCTGAGATTTAAAGAAAAAGCATTAGCAGAAACAGCCGCCTTGTTGGTGCTGCGAAAAAAGCTCAAGGCCTTTTACGGGGAAGAACCAGAGGACGATTAACGCCGCCTGCACTGAGACCGAAATAAGTTTAAGAACGTACCGGCGTTGGTTGTGCGGTAACGACGTGACAGTAGATAAGCGGCCCGGCGCTATGCGCCCAGAGCCGAGTAATAAATTAAGTGAACAAGAGTGTCAAACGATAAAAAGTACGTGTAATGAAGGTAAATTCGCTCATTTACCGCCATCCCAAATCGTGCCGATTTTACTGGATGAAGGTATCTATCATGGCTCAGAAGCGAGCTATTACCGGGTGTTAAAAGAGGCGAACCAATTACATCATCGTGGTCGCAGTCATGCACCCAAGAAGGTAGGTAAACCAACCAGTTACACAGCACTTAAAGCGAATGAGATTTGGTTGTGGGATATCACCTATTGTGTGCTCGGAGTTCAGCACTAGCAAGGAATGCTTAAATGAACCACGAGTCTATTTGAAATTCATAAATGAAATGGCAGGAGCTAGCTTGTTTATGGCGTTATCTGGTTGTGCAGATAGCAGAGTCTGAGCGGCAGTGACTTATTGTATGCTAATAAGGTGATGTAACTCGCTGACAACGGGGAGTGAGGCGAATTCGTTAAGCCAAGATGCTCTTCAAGACTAAGTAGTGGACGGATGAAGAACATGAACCGATTAACCCGCATCTATGGGCTGAAATGTCGCCATTGTCTACACGAATTAACAGGCAATATGGTGCAGTGGGGTTGTTATAAGTAGGAACAACTTTGCCAAATTGTTGAGCTAAATGTAAGAGTTCATCAAGGGACAAGTGCAATATCACAATTCTGCACTTGAGCACCATCACCTTACAGCACGATAAGGTTAAAGACTGCGATCGGCATCCACCCCATTATGTTTGAGTTCAAATAGGTGAACCGAGGAAGGCTTGTATTGAATGCTAAGGGAGCAGACCCCGATGACATGCAAGTTGGCGGAGCGTTCGTAGTAGTTTGAGATGGGGAAAGCCCATTACATGGCGAAGGGACGCAGTTTACTGTATTTGCGCGAGCAAATTATCTGACTTCTATTGAATTAGTAACAAGGTGAAGACCTTTGATAATCAGCGAAATGCAACGCAAATTAGCAACATGGACATCGACTGATAAAACACGCCGCGTTAATCGGCTGTTGAAACTTATCAGTCATCCTGAATGGCTGCACCATGCAGCTAATATCACGCTCTCTTCGAAGGGCGCGAAAACAGCTGGTGTTGATGGTGTAGATAAATCGCACATGCAAGCGAACCTCGATAATCACCTTAAAGAAATTAGACGGTCTTTACTGTCGGGTGACTATCAACCGATGCCTGCAAGGCGAGTGTATATTCCAAAAGCCAACGGGAAACAGCGCCCATTAGGTATTCCTACCTTAATAGACAGAATTGTACAACGTGCCATGCTCATGGCGATGGAGCCAATATGGGAAAACGATTTTCACTCGTTATCTTATGGTTTTAGACCAGAGCGCAGTGTCCATCACGCAATTCGAACCGTGCAGTTACAACTAAACGGCTCAGAAGCAAGAGGACGCTGGGTAATTGAGGGTGACTTATCAAGTTACTTTGATACCGTGCATCATAAATTACTGATGAGTTGTGTGCGTAAACGCATTAGTTGCGACCGATTTAACACCTTGCTTTGGCGTTTTATGAAAGCAGGTCATATCGAACGTAATTTATTCTGTGCAACGAGCCAAGGGGTGCCGCAAGGTGGAGTGATATCACCATTGTTATCGAATATCATGCTAAATGAATTCGACCAACATCTAGATTCACTTTATCTGTCAAAGAAAGCGCGAAAAGACCGCTGGTACTGGAATCGCACCATACAGGATAAGCGCAACATTGCTATTGAAGAGAGCCGACAATGGAAACCTGCTGTTGCTTATTGTCGTTATGCCGATGACTTTGTATTAATCGTCAAAGGCAGTAAGGCAGAAGCAATGGTCATTCGTGACCAATGTAGATACTTCCTTGAAGGCAATCTTAAATTGACATTGAACATGGAGAAAACTCATGTGACGCATGTTAACGATGGATTTGTCTTCCTTGGCCATCGCATCATCAGAAAGCGAGGGCCAAAGGGCAATATGCGTGTGGTGACGGGCATTCCTCACGGCAAAGCTAAAGCGTTCTCGCATTCGCTTAGCAAAGCCTTGTCGAGTGACCACTCTTGTAGCAAAGTGGATAAAGTGGAACAAGTCAGCCGCAAGTTAAAGGGCTGGTCTCAATTTTATCGGCACACTAATTTTACTGCTATGGTGTACAGTAAAATCGACCGAATAGTATTCTGGAAACTAGCCAAATGGCTAGCACGAAAGTATCGCTGCTCTATTAAATCGTTAATGATGAAATGGATAAGGCGCCCTTCTGCAAGTCAGGCGACAACATGGGTTGTGTATGGTAAATCAAACAATGGCATTGTCTGTGGGGCTTCACTGTTTAGATTAGTGAGCAGTCCTAAAATGCGCTTTATGTGGCGTTTACCGGAGATTAATCCATACCTTAGGCTAGAAGAAAGAAATACCGTAACGTCACGCTATAAAGATGTTGCTATGGCTGTTAGCTAGCATTAAATGGAGAGCCGCATGCGCTGAAAGGTGCACGTGTGGTTCGGTGAGGAGAGGCTGAGAGATAGTTCGACTACGCTTGGTCTCTTACTCTACTAGCCTCAACCGTCAAAGGGCAGTTTTATTATTTGTACTTATTTGAAGATATTTTTAGCCGCAAGGTTGTGGGGTATGAAGTCTATGAGGAGGAGTGTGGCGAGCGTGCAGGTAATTTATTGCAACGCTGCATGTTACGGGAGCAATGCCTTAATATGCCGCTGGTGTTGCATTCAGACAATGGTGCGCCGATGAAAGCACAGACCATGAAGGCTAAGATGGAAGAGCTTGGCGTGCTGCCATCGTACAGCAGACCCAGAGTAAGCGATGATAATCCCTATTCAGAAGCGCTGTTCAGAACACTAAAATATCGCCCTGAGTGGCCCTCGTCTGGCTTTGCTAGTCTTGACGCTGCCAGAGACTGGGTGGAGACATTTGTTGTCTGGTATAACAACAAACATAGGCACAGCAAAATAAACTTCGTCACGCCTGCACAACGCCATAGAGGCGAGGACAAGGTAATTTTAGACAGTAGGGAGTTAGTACTGGAAAAGGCAAAAATGGCGAACCCATTACGCTGGTCTGGTGATGTCAGGAATTGCCAACCTGCAGGGCCAGTATCATTGAATCCAGAGAAGGAAAGTATAAAAAACGAGCAGAAGAATGTAGCCTAACAACATTTGGGTAAACAGTGCCAACTATCTTGAAAACCACCGTCCCCTCTCTTCTGGCATCCTTTACATGAGACATATTTCACACCTATACTGTATTTATATACAGTGTAGGTGTGATTTTTTATTGTCGGTATGCTGGAACTAGTTAGCGCAAAGAGCCTTTGTGCAAACGGTGCCAACGCTCAACCACGTCATTATCTGACCATACCTGCGATTGATTGACATCCACATGTAGCACCACATGCACATGATTGCTCATCACCGAATAGGCACAAATGTCGATAGCAAACACAGAGGCCAAAAATAACAAACGCTCCTCCACCCATCCTCTACGGTGCTCATAGCTTTGACCTGAGTAACTATCAACGCCACACAAGAAAGTACGCCGTACACAGCGAGAAACACAATGATAATAAGGAGTATCCGATAAAGATATTTGACTAGAGCGTGGTTGGGGCATGACATCAATCCTTTGATTTATTTCCTAATCAAAGCCTAGCTCGTCTTGATATTTAGTCAAATTGTTATGGGTGGCTTGATAAAAAGGTGCCAAGCCACCCATAGAAATGACCTCCAAGCAGCAGATCTAGAAAATGCGGAAGGTGAACGATAACATGACCCCATTTAAGAGCGAACTGGCCTTTGCTCAGAGCAATGGTAAACCTTGACCACAAATTTGAACAATACTTCATTACAGAGGTAGGTAGCGCGCATATGTTACAACAATTCAAACCTCACACAGATCATCAACGAATACGAGGGATGGCAAAGTCCAGAGTTTTATTTGCACTCATCATTCATATTATTTGGGTGTTGATGCTTGCGGTAATTCTGATGTTTTCATAGATGTTACCGGGGCCGCAATATCACTACCTCCGAGTGCTTGATACAATGTCGCTTGGGCACTGAACTGGTTATAACGATTAGCCAATAAGGCGACTTCAGCACTGCGCTGAGTTTCTTGGGAGTCTAACCAAACTTGAATGCTGATAGCACCATTTCGGTACTGGCTTGCGTAGATATGTTCAGCAGCTGAAGCGGCATCAAATTGTTCGCGTAATCTTTGTGCTTGATACTGATAATGTTGTCGTGCTGAAATTGCATTATCGACTTCTTTAAATGCGTTATATAAGGTTTTTCGATAGGTTACCACCGCAGATTCTACTTCGATAGTTGCGATCTCTTTATATAGCTCCATCTCATTGTATTGCAAGAATGGTAAAACTAAATTAGCGCCCAGTGTACCAATTGGATTACTTAATAAATCTTTTAGCTCTGTCGAAGATGTTCCCAACGATCCAGATAACGTTAAACTCGGTAAATATCCAGCAAAGGTTGCATCTTTTGAAGCATATGCTGACTTTAGTGCATACAGTGCAGATTTAATATCAGGTCGACGAATCAATAAATCGGAAGGCACACCTGCAGCTATAGTTGGAATATCATCATCAGGTAACTGCTCGATAAGGATCGGCATTTTTAATGGCGGCTGGTTATACAAAATTGCTAATGAATTTTGCGCCTCAATAAGCGCTTGTTGTAATTCACTATGGCTTGCTTGTTCGCCAGCCAAGCGACGCTTAGACTCGAAAACATCCAACTGAGAGACAGACCCAGATTGATATTGGCGCTCAGTAAGATCCAGGGTCTGCTGCGCATAGTCGATGCTATTTTGACTCAGTGCTAGACTCTGTTTTAGATAACCAATTTGCCAATACAATATGGCCGTTGTCGCCACTAAACTTTGGGCGGTGCTTTCTCTGTCTTCGGTACTGGCTAGGCTAGCCCATTTGGCGGCATCTATATCTGCAGAAACGCGCCCCCAAAGATCTAATTCATAACTTAATGATAAATTGGACCCATATTCGGTATAGCTAGCGCCACCATCAAACGCTTTTGATTTTGAGCCATTAATACTTGCCCCTATCTGTGGATAGCTTTCTGTCTCGCTTAATCCTGCTTGCAAACGTGCCGTACGCAAGGTCAAGGTGGCCAATGCTAAATCGTTATTGGTTGTTAATACCTGCTCAATTAATTGATTAAGCTCTGGGTTATTAAAACTCTGCCACCAAGGGTCCAATTTAACTTGTTGATTAATACTCACGCTTTGCCAACTGGCAGGAATATCCACTTCTGGTGCGACAAATTCCGTCCGTGTAATGCTACTGCAACCCGCTGCCAGTGATATACAAAGCGCCAATGGTGAGAGTTTTTGTATAAAAAATTGTTTTATCATGTTGTTATTCTCTCATTAAGGCATCAATAGGATCTAATTGCGCGGCATTATGTGCGGGTAAAAAACCAAACAATATGCCAATAAGTGTTGAGCAAGCGAATGCGGCAACAATGGAGGTGGTTGAATAAATCATTTGAAAACTTCCCCCTGTAAAAGCGAAGATCTGACCAATTAAGTAGGCAAGGCCAATACCAATAATACCGCCACACAAACAAACCAATATCGCTTCAATTAAAAACTGACGCAAAATATCACCTTGCCGAGCCCCTACGGCCATGCGCACACCAATTTCTTTCGTTCGCTCGGTGACTGAGACCAACATTATATTCATAACACCAATTCCTCCCACAATAAGTGAGATGACCGCAATAGCTGAAATCAGTAGGGTCATGGTCTGTGTGGTCTGTTCAATGCTTTCACGAATAGTATCGGTATTAATGGTATAAAAGTCTTTTGTTCCATGACGCATTTCCATTAAAGATATAATCCCTTGCTCCGCGGCATTACTCGATACCGTTTCTTTAACTCTAATGGTAATACTATCTAGATAACGCTGACCGACCATACGACCTGAAACCGTGGTATAAGGTATCCAAACATTTAATGAATCACTACTGCCAAATGCGCTGTCCTTCGCTTTTGTAACGCCAATTATTCGCACGGGTAGGTCATTAAGAAAGATAACTTCACCAATGGCGGATTGCTCTGGAAATAATGATTCTCGGGTATTGTCATCAATAACAGCCTCTTGTGCTAAATTTAAAACACTGGTTTCATCCCAGTATTGACCTTCTGCTATTTCATAGCCAAATACTCGAAAATAATCCGCGCCAACGCCATTAAAGCTGGCAGACACGGCCTGATTGGTATACCGAATAGTACCGGCAGTACTAATAGAAGGCGTTACACTATCTACATAAGACAAGACCTTAAGTGCATCACTATCTTGTGCTGTTAATGTGCGTACACTAGCCGAGCGCCTATCACCAAAACCCGTTCCAGAACGAACATCAATGGTATTGGTGCCCATGGAGCTAATATTTTCTAGTACCGATTGTTGAGAGCCCGCACCCAGCGCAACAACTGATACTACTGAAGCAATACCAATAATAATTCCAAGCATGGTTAAAAACGTACGTATTCGGTGAGACGACATAGCAACAAGCGCCATTTTTAATGCTTCGGTATATCGTTCCCAATTTAGCCAAGAAGTCGTGGGGGATTTAATCTCGGGTAGGGTGTTTTGTTCTCTAGCTTTACCGTTCAATTCATCACTGATAACTACGCCATCTTTAAGTTCTATGATCCTATCTGCAAAATTGGCTACGTCCATGTCATGGGTAACAAGAATAATGGTATGGCCATCATGATGAAGCTCTTGCAATAACTTCATCATTTCTTTACCACTTTGGCTATCTAGGGCACCTGTTGGTTCGTCGGCTAAAATAACATCGCCGCCATTCATTAATGCTCGGGCTACGCTGACTCGTTGTTGTTGGCCACCACTGAGTTGGCTGGGTTTGTGATCAAGTCGATCTGCTAAGCCCAAACGTGACAACAAACTTTCTGCTCTTACTCTACGCTGCTTTTTATCTTTTCCGGTATAAATTGCAGGCATTTCAACATTGCCCACCGCATCAAGATCGCCCAGTAGGTGATAACGTTGAAAAATAAAACCAAAATGCTCACGTCGCAATTGGGCCAGTTGATCGGCATCCATCTTCGAAGTATCTTGTCCGTTAATAAAATAACGTCCTTTAGAAGGCTTATCTAAACACCCTAAAATATTCATTAGCGTTGATTTACCCGAGCCAGACGTGCCCACGATTGCAACCATCTCTCCTCGATTGATACTAAGATCAATATCTCGCAGAACAGTTAATTCTTGATCGCCGGCGGCAAAGGAGCGGCAAACACCAGACACACTCAGTAGTACTTGTTCGCTCATGACTTAAAACCTCATTGGCATACGAGTGCCCATTTTACCACTGGAGTCTGATGAAGGAGCGGCAAGAACAATTTCATCCCCCTCTTGTAATCCTTCAGTAATTTCTGCACTGACTTTATTATTGATACCAACACTCACTGTGCGGTATTCAATTTCACCGTTCACTAAAACAGGCACTTTATAACTTGGATTGGTTCCAGAACCTGTTTGCAATATCTGCGCAGGAACAATCAGGGCATCTTTTGCTTGGCTAAGCACAATAGAAACTTGCGCAGTCATGCCAATACGCAATACACCATTAGCATTATCAACATCAAACAAGCCGTTATAGTAGATTGCATCAGAGTCACTTAAGGTCATATCGCTATCATCACCATCCATTAAGGTTGGACCGGGCTCAATTGCCCGTAATGTGGCGTTATAACGCTTATTGGGCTGACCAAGAATAGTAAAATATACTTCTTGCCCGGGTGTAACTTTAATAACATCGGCCTCGGATATTTGCGCTTTTACAGTCATTTGTTGCAAATCGGCTAATTCAACAATAGTGGGGGTTGATTGATTAGAGTTAACTGTTTGCCCGACGGTCACTGCGGTGTAGACGACTATCCCATCCATTGGCGCTTTGATTGTTGTGTAATCGAGATCAAGCTGAGCACTTTCAACATTCAGTTCTACTTGTTCTTGTTGCGCTTTTAATTGATCAAGTTCTGCTTGATAAACTAAAAGAGTTGCTTGTGCTGCTTCATAATCGGCTTGGGAGCTGGCCTGATCACTTAACATGGATTCTTGACGATTAAATTCTAGTTGGGCTTGATTAATTTGTGCTTGCTTTGCTCTATATTCAGCTTTACTACTGGTAAGTGATGCGAGCGCTTCCTTCAATGTATTTTGTTGAGTAAGGCTATCGATTTGAGCAATAAGGTCACCTTTTTTTACCTCTTGACCTAAAGACACGGGGAGATTAATAATTTGTCCTGAAACTTGAGCACCAACACTAACCAGTTTAGACGCTTGCAACATACCATTTGCTAAAACGCTATTTTCGATATCGCCACGCTGAACCTTTTCTGTCGCAAAATTTGGCGCAGGCCCGCTGCTTTCAGAAAAATAGAAAAATGCCGCTACTATTAAGAGTGAAATAGCAACGATTATAATAATCAGTTTATTTCTATTCATTTTCTTCATGATTTAATAACGCCCATAGATAAAATACTCAAAGTTATCACTCCGATAGGGTTGAAGTAACAATGTCTAAAATCAATACTAATAGAACCAAGGTTAAGGATGGGTTAACAAAAAACTAGCAAGGGGAAAATACTTGAATTTCTTCACTTTTATCACAAGAGGGAGTTTATCTGATGCATTCGTTAGATCTCCTTTCTCCTAACGGTGATGATTAGTTCTCACTCAGTCTGCACCGAATCCAGCCATAATCACAAGGTAAAGTAAATGCTGTTATTAGCGTAAATCCGTGTAATGAAGGGCGTTCCTAAATATGGGATTTGGTAGAAAACTGCACCAATTTAAGTCTAAGTGCTAACGATAGGTTTGAGTATAGGTAAAATAAAACGTCATTTTTCATAAAATGAAAATACATCCTGCCTCATATTTGCCATTTTCACCTCTCTTTTATATCCTTGAGGGAGTGAAAATCGGAAACTTTACGTCTATTACTCAACCGTTTTCACGTATTTCAGAATTCAAAACAAGCGCCTCACACTGTTGTGCAAGCCAGTTTTAAATATCGCTTTTGTTTATGATGATGAACTGCTTTTATTCAAACAGACTTATCTGAGGTGGCGCTCTACTTTGTGGAGATAATAATTCGACGACTTAGTCATTTTTCGTATTGAGGTGACTGAGTATCTTTTGGACCACTAATGGATCTTCGATGCTCGCTATAACTTTAACCGCACCACCGCATTGCTCACAGGTTTCTATTTCTATTCCCAAAAACCGTTTAAGTCTTTGCGCCAGGTTATCGATTGGTGTTTTTACACTGCATGTCGGATCTGCCGTCCATTGCAGTTGGAACTCCTAATGTCTTCTTTTCGCTCGCTGTTGTCGCAAGGAAATTGGCAAAAATCGGCCTAAAGAGGACCTTACACCAATTACACTCGTATGGCCGCAGATCAGACAAACCAGCCTGTTTACTAAGTGGTTAAGGCATGGCTTTGTAAAGTTTATGTATAGGTCAAAAATTAGAATCAAAAGCACGTTATGATCGGTTTTAGTGGTGGGTTGCACAAGGCTTAATAGGGACCGCTGCAATCCATTTTACACTTAGGGTTTTAGATCTTAATTTAAAAATCTCTCTTTCACTTTGGAATACCATCATGCTTCTGCGTTTCAATTTATTACTCCTACTTTTATCACTATGCTTAATCGCTTGTTCAAGTAAACCAGAGTACGACAAAGGGGAGCCTAATCAATTCAGCACTGATATTCATTCCGATGGCTCAAAACGTTTTACATTGTCTATGACCTATGCAACCGAAAAACCTAAGGGTGAACGAGGTGAAAACAAACGCTCTGGTAAAAGAGGAGAGGGTGAACGTTCAGGCAAAGGTAGAGGTGGTCGCGGACAATCAGGTCAAAAACGCGATGAAAAGCAAGAGAGCTTGCCTGAATATGCTGAGTACATTTCAGACGATGAAAAACGTGAGTCTATTATTACATTGCTAGAGGAAAAAATAGCTGAAACTGGCTATTGTAGACTTGGGTACATTGAATTAGATTTTTCGCAAATGCCTGAAATAACCGAAATAACAGGTGAGTGTGTTGAAAGCGCCTCAGACCAAGATAAGCAACAGTGGGATTAGTGAATTGGCATAGCACTTTGTGTCTCAATCTTTAGGCAATAGTGTTGATTGTCAGCCATGGCCATAGCGTTTTTTAAGGCCATTTTTACCGTTGCGATTTCTGTTTGCTTAAGCAAAATCTATGGTGCCGGCCGTGAGGCGGATCTTAATCAGATACAACACACAACAAGTGGAAAAAGGTTTGTAGGGAGATAAGGCAACCCCAGACTAGGGTTGCCTCTGCAATCAATTAATCGTTGCTATGTAAGCTGGCGTTTAGGCCGCCCCATTTAGATGAATCTGCTACTACGGCTTCCACTACACCGGTTTGACTGTTGCGGCGGAATAATAATCCATTCTTTGTTGTCGTAAGGTTCAACAAACACGTTGTTACGTTATGTCGGAGAGGCTGAAATAAGTGTAAAAAATCCTGACAGTATGATTTATCAGTTTTTGAAACCGTCATTTAAAAGGAGCTTTCGTCCGCTTTGTCGGAAAAAACGACCACCTGAAAATCATCCATACTTGATAGTCCCATTATTAAAGGATAACTATAATGTATCAAATAATTCCTTACGTACCAAAACCAAGCTGGAATAAAGGCAAACTTGTCGGGCAGAAATTACCTCTGAAGCTTGAGGAAATATGGTCTATTCGTACAAGGTTAGATATTAGTAATAACCTCCAAGAGTTGACGATGTTTAATTTGGCACTGGATAGCAAACTTAGAGCCTGTGATTTTATTAAATTGAAAGTACGTGACATCGCTCATGGAACAAATGTCCAATCACGAGCGATGTTGATTCAACAAAAAACAGGAAAACCCGTTCAATTTGAGATAACGCCAAAAACTAAAACAACTATTACTACTTGGATAAAATCCAACGGCTTAAAAAGTGACGACTATCTTTTTGCGAGCAGAGTAAAAGATCACGAGCATCTTTCAACTCGGCAGTATTCCAGAATAGTAAAACGCTGGGTTTTGAGTATTGGACTTGATGCTACTGCTTATGCAGGGCGCGAGCGAACTTTGTAACTAATTTGTAAACAACACATCATGACGATAGTTCTCGTCCCATGCCGCCTTGTTCATCTTGCGTGGCATGCTCTGTTTCCCATTGTCTCGCCTGAGTAAATTCAATACGAAACGCCTTACTGTCGCCATATTCTGCGCGGCCTTGCGTGTGTAAATGGTTTGAGCATCTTCTCTGAATACAACGTCTAGCACCCAGTGCTGACGATTTTCAGTGTCCCAGTGACGACGTGTGGCATCCGCTGCCAGGGCTAAGGGGAGGTGGGTGGTGCAAGCAAAATAAGCGGTTTCGTGACTGACTTTATTCGCTATCTTGCGGGTTCTAACGACCGCGATAACGCTTTCTAACATTGACCACTTTATCTTGAGTGCCTCGCCAAGAGTAGCAGGCAGGCTATATACACAACGAGACTCTTCCCGGCCATGACCTTTATTCTCACTTGCCTCTGCGATGTGGTCCTGGGTTTGAGATTGTTGCCAGTATGCCTGAAATGCCCCATCTATCTGATTGAATAAGGCGTCCTGGTTTTTTTTGACTTGTACGAGTGCATCGCCGCCGCGTTTTTTGATCAAGCTCAGTGTGTCACTTTGGCAGTGCAGTGCATCCATCGTCACAATGCAATCCTGGATATCCAGTGCATCAAGCAGATCACACACCGCTTGAATTTCCTGACCTTTGCCTTGTGTGGCACTATGATAGAGCACTAAGCCTTGCTGCACATCAAAGGCTGAGACAATACTCAGGGGCGAGGCTTTACCACTGCGCTCGACACCCCGAATATCTTTCCCATCTAATGCAATTAATGGCTTGCCATGGCGGGTGCGCCGCACATTCGCCCACTTGACTAAGGCACCGACAAAGCTATCCGGCACGACAGCACGGACTATCTTGGCGATGTTATGCCGGGTGGGTATGCCATTCTCATAAGGCAAATAGCGGCGTAACCAGTCAAGATTGCCGTCACCGAAATCTTGTATATCTGACCACCCTTTCTGGCCACAGGCTAAAGCCGCCACCACTAGGAACATGATTTCCAGTAACGGATATGTTTGATTAATATGCGAGCGTGTCTCTTGAACGTCTTTTAAGCAGTCGATGAGTTCCATATGATAATACCGATTGGGGAAAGTTGACGATCTGATCGACCCTCAAGCAAAAAGTTCCAGACTGTTTATATCAATAGGTGATCGATAGATGACTAATTATAACCTAAAGTTTGATCCCGCCCTGTGGGCTAGATAGGTAACCCAGAACACCAAGATGTAGTTGCTGCAGTTGAAAAAGGTATTGAAATTATAGTAAAGCGGCTGGGGTATTAGCCGTTGATAAAGTATTAGCTGAAGGGCAGCTAAAGGCGCTAGTTTATAGGTGTTGGTGTAGATGCCAGCTTACTGGCAACGTCAGTAAATAACTTAGTTCATCAGTTTTTACTGATTAACGAACGGGTAATTTAACTGCGGGTTATTAAGTTTTGGATGATAAGTAAAAATATTATATCGTCTCTAATGCATTAAGTAAGTTGAAATGTTTTTATATATTACAATTATAAACAACCAAATTAAAGTCGGTGCTTGCAACTATAATCTACGTATCTTTCGTATACAATAAGCTGTATAAAAAATATTAATAAATAGGTAGTCATATGTCCATATCACGTAATAGAAATGCACATCATAAAGTTTATATTCCAGCTAACGCACGTGAAAATCAGTATATAATGGCTAGAGTTACATTATCAGATGAAAATATGCCAATATAATTGATGATAATGCAGCCTTAGCTTATGAAAAATTTTATCAAAAGTTATCAACAATTTTTTTTAAAGTTATTGATAGTTTAAGCATTGAAAGCAGCCATTTTATTGCTAATGATAAGTTTATCCGTGTGCGTTTTAGCCCTGAGAAAATAATATCAGAAACTAATCAACAGTTATTATTTCTATATCATACTAGTCAAAGCGCGATCCGACAATGCGGTCATTAGCACTAAGAATTTTATGTGTGTATTTTGCTACTAAACCCCATCTTTAGGAACGCCCCTTATCAGTCAGGTTTGTGCCAAATTGTAGTTATTGGCGTCATTAGTTTCTCATCCGTTAATGCCCGTATCTTTGCGCATAAAGTTTCAGAATACCGACAATAAAAAAACACACCTATACTGTATATAAATACAGTATAGGTGTGAAATATGTCTCATGTAAAGGATGCCAGAAGAGAGGGGACATTAAAGTATGAACGTCATAAACCAGAGCAAACCCTTCTTTATCAAATTATTGAAAAGTATTACCCGCAGTTTTTAACCCACATGGGGCAACAAGATAAAGGTTTACCCAAGTATGTGCGGTCGTTTGGAATATGGTTTTTTGCGAGTTCGTTGTGAAGATTGTCATTGTGAACATCTGGTTGCGTTCAGTTGTAAACGCAGAGGTTTTTGTCCGAGTTGTGGTGCGCGACGAATGGCAGAAAGCGCCGCCTTGCTGGTTGATGATGTGTTGCCCCATGAGCCAATTAGGCAATGGGTATTGAGCTTTCCTTTTCAACTGAGATTTTTGTTTGCCAGCTATCCTCAGATCATGGGAAAAGTACTGGGTATTGTGTATCGTACACTTGCCACCCATATCACTAAAAAAGCAGGCTACAACAAACAGACGGCACAAACGGGTGCGGTCACACTGATCCAACGATTTGGCCCAGCGCTGAACTTAAATATTCATTTTCATATGCTCTACCTCGATGGTGTATATACCGAAGATAACTATGGTAAAACGCGGTTTCACCCGATAAAAGCCCCGACAAAAAGTGAATTGAATAGTCTGACCCACCGTATTAGCCAGCGTGTAGCGGGTTTTCTTGAGCGCGAGGGTCTGTTAGTGAGGGATATGGACAATGACTACCTAGCTTTGGATGGGCTGGAAGACGCTCCGATGTTGCAAATTCACGGGTATTCCATTACTTATCGTATCGCTACAGGCAAACAGCAAGGACGAAAGGTCTTTACCTTACAAACCATTGCACCTATGCCAGAGCAAGGGCTTGGGTCAGGCTGTGCCGCAAATGTGGCAGGCTTCAGTCTCCATGCAGGTGTCATGAGCAACGCACAGGATAGGTGTAAACTCGAAAGACTGTGCCGTTATATTACCCGCTCTGGGGTATCAGAAAAAAGGTTGGCAATAACGACTCACGGCAAGGTTCGTTACCAACTCAAAACACCCTACGGTGACGGCACCACTCATGTGATTTTTGAACCCTTGGATTTTATTGCTCGTTTAGCGGCGCTGGTGCCCAAACCCAGAGTTAATCTGACGCGTTTTCATGGTGTGTTTGTGCGGGGTGGCCTCCACCAAACAGTCGACACCGCGTGACAATAACACCGGCTAAACAAGTATTGCCGACAGGGCAAGGCAAAACAGGGACACAAAAGCACAAGTCGATGACCTGGGCGCAAAGACTTAAACGGGTTTTTGGAATAGAAATAGAAACCTGTGAGCAATGCGGTGGTGCGGTTAAGGTTATAGCGAGCATCGAAGATCCATTAGTGATCCAAAAGATACTCAGTCACCTTAATACAAAAAATGACGACGTCGTCGAATTATTGCCCCCACAAAGTAGAGCGCCACCTCAGATAAGTCTGTTTGAATAAAAGCAGTTCATCATCATAAACAAAAGCAATATTTAAAACTGGTTTGCACAACAGTGGGAGGCGCTTGTTTTGAATTCTGAAATACGTGAAAACGGTTGAGTAATAGACTAAAAACAACCGATTTTCACTCACTCAAGGATATTAAAGAGAGGTAAATATGGCAAATATGAGGCAAGATGTATTTTAATTTTATGAAAAATGACGTTTTATTTTACCTATACTCTGTCTGCTGAGGTTTTTTCACGAACTGATAAATAGTGTTGGGAAATGGTTTGGTTTAAGTAAGTAAAGCGCAAAGGTAAGTCAATAAATCTAACCGTTGTGTAAAGGTTAAGTAAACAGAAGCATTAGTCAGTTTATATTCAGTTTGCCAGCCTAATATTCATCGTGAAGTTAATTAGTTTAAAAAGGAAACACGATGAGATTTACCATCCTATTACCCACGGCAAGAGCGTGAATGCCTAATTATCACTCAACTAACTCGGATCCCGCTAAAAATATAGCCTCAAGGTAATCAGTATCCATTGCAGCCATGCGTTGTTTACGTCTTACACTGGCTTTTCTGCTCGTATCAACTTTTATCAGATTAATCCCGATATGCCTTAGGCGGGCGATATTCTCTGCTCCATCACCACGGTATATTTGACAGTTATCTTCTCGCATCGCTGTGTCCAGCACCCAGTGCAACTTACTTTCGATACCCCAGTGGCCTCGTGCCGCTTTACCAAATTGTTCTGCTGTCAGCAGGGTAGAGCTAATGTAATAGCGGTACTCTAATGACTCTTTTTGACCATTATGCTGGTAGTTTATCGCCATACCAATGCTCGTTAAGCCTGCCCAATCAGGGAATGCCTTGGCGATATCGCCTCCATCTAGCAAGTGATATTCACGGGCTTCAACCCGACCATGTCCTTTCTCCATATGCAGGGTAGATGCTTTATTCGCACAGGCGAAGGCCTGTTTGATGCTATCGTACAACCGCTGCTGATTGCCTTTGACCGCAATCAGGTAATCCGCCCCTTTATCTATGATGGTCTTGGTTATTTTATGTTGGCATCCCATGGCGTCAATGGTGATAAGGCAACCTTTGATATCCAGCAAATTGAGTAAATCCGGAATGGCTGTGATTTCATTCGACTTGGCGTCGGTTTTAGTCTGCCCGATAACCACGCCATTAGCAGTGGCAAAGGCACTGACCATGTGAATGGCAGATTGTCGGTCATGACGATTATATGAGCTGCGTAAACACTTGCCATCCACCGCGACCACTTCCCCTTCGCTCAGCTTCACCACCTCTTTCATCCAGCGAATAAAGGTCGATTGCAATGCACTGGGGTCTATCCTTGAAATAAGACGGGCTATCGTATCGTGAACAGGCAACCCATCTTTAAATAATCCCAAACCCTGTAGCCAGGTTAATCTGGCTTTACCGAAATCTTCAATATCCTCCCAGCCCTCGCAACCAGTGATGATGGCGCAAATAGATAAGAACAATACATCGTAAAGGGGATAGCTTATTTTCGCGGTTTGGCGAGGGTCTTTTACATCAGCGAAGTGTCGGGCAAATACATCGATTGTCATGGTTGGTCTCCCAAAAGGGAGTATAAGATCACAGCGACAGCAGCCCGTCAAATAATGTTGTTTTTGTTCAAAAAACGTTCATGATCTTGCCGTGTCCTATTACCCATGGTCATAAGTTTGGCTGTGTTGCCAAATATCAGCTTTGCTCAGAATAAAGACACCCTGCAGCATAAAGTTGTTCAGCAACATCAAAACAAACACCGAGCGCCGGCTGTTAATAAACGGGTGGTATATAAAACTGGGGCTGTGATACGTAAAGCACCTACAAATGGGCTTGCACTGCGTTTTGGTGGTGTATCTTTTATCTTCAACGAGGGCTTATATTATCGCCATGTGAATCAAGTCTATACTGTCGTCCGTCCGCCAGTTGGTTTGAGGGTCAACTATCTACCTAATGGATACGAACATATTATTATTAAGGGTCGCCCTTATTATTTCCTGCAAGGTATTTATTATGTTTTTGATAATGGGGATTACCGAGTAATAGAAGAGCCAATTAGCGATGTTATTGATAGCGATAGTCCCTCGCAGATTCTTGTTCAGTCAGTTGAAACTGCATCCAATACTAGTTTTCAGCTTGGTAAAGCATATAATTCACTGCCTCAAGGTGCACAGTCAGTCATAGTTAACGACCAACAATACTTCAAATATCATGATATTTACTTTCTGCCTCAATCATCAGGCAACAGTGTTCACTATTTAGCTGTGAAGTTGGAATAGTGAGTATTAGTGACTTAAATACCCATTGCAATTCAATCAATGATTATGGCTAGTTTGCAGTGTAGTTATGAAGGAAATAGGATTAGATAGTACGAGTATTATTAAACAGCTAAAGCAAACAGCTAAAGCAGACACCCACTTTAAAATATAGCAAAAAAGCGCTCATGAACTAAGCTTAAAGGTACTCACATAACCAAGGATGGTCTGTCATGCCTCAACCACGTAAAAACCAAATCAGTTTAATCGATACCCCGTTTTATCATTGTGTTTCCCGCTGTGTCCGCCGTTCTTTTTTGTGTGGTAAAGACAAATTTACAGGGCAAAGTTATGAGCATCGTAGAGCTTGGGTAGAGAAGCGTTTGTTGTTTTTATCTTCGGTATTTTCTATCGATATTTGCGCCTATGCCGTCATGAGTAATCATACCCATGTGGTGCTGTGTGTTGACAAAGACATGGCTGAGAGTTGGTCGATGGAGGAAGTCATAAGGCGCTGGCATCAACTGTATCAAGGCACGTTATTGACTCAAAAATTTCAAAGAGAGGACAAACTCAGCAAAGGTGAATGGTTCAGTTTAGAAGAGACCGTGACGGTTTATCGCCAGCGTTTATATGATATTAGTTGGCTGATGCGTAATCTCAATGAGCACATTGCCCGTGAGGCGAACAAAGAAGATAACTGCACAGGTCGGTTCTGGGAAGGGCGATTTAAATCCCAAGCGTTGTTAGATGAAACGGCGGTGTTAGCCTGTATGGCTTATGTAGACTTAAATCCGATACGAGCCAAAATGGAGACCACACCAGAAACCTCAAAACACACCAGTATTCAACAACGCATTCATGCACTTATCAAAGGAGAGCAACCCAAAAAACTCATGCGCTTTGTAGGCAATCGCAGACAAGATATGCCTAAAGGTATTGCTTACAGCTTGATTGATTATTGTGAATTGGTGGATTCAACGGGTTGATGTATTCGAAATGACAAAGCAGGTTATATCGAGCAACACCACCACCCCATTTTAGAGCGACTCGGCCTTAACTCAGAGCAATGGGTGACGCTAACAACTGAGTTTGAACAACACTTCAGCACAGCAGTAGGCGCTGAGCATATGTTACAACATTTCAAACAACACACCGACCATCAACGCATACGAGGGATGGCAAAGGCCAGAGCCTTGCTTCAGTCAGCCTAAGCTTCAAACAGATTTACACTACAGTCCCTCAAAAAACGTGACTCAATCATGCTGCCTGCAATTTGAGCTAAGTCACGTTTTTAAGAACATTTTTCTAACCCAATCCTAAATAAGTTCACCACTCCACTGAAAAACTTAAAATTGAGCAAGCAGTTACCACTTTTTACTTGTTGATTTTGCTTGTGATTGGTTACTTTATTATTTTGGGTGTCTACTTAAGCTTCTAAGCTTCTACTCTTTATTATTTTGGGTGTCTACTTAAGCTTCTACTTAAGCTTGCGTTAACTTTTGAAGAAGCAGGGTTTTACTTCTATTAAACCTAATATGCGGTGTGACATATTTGACTAATAAGGGAAAAATATTAAATCCAAATATCAACTTTGTGCCAAACGCGAAGTATTATCGATCAACAAAAATGGATTGAAAACACTCTCATAATTTCACAGTTGCTTATGACCGCTATTGGTCAAAATCTACTTTTTTTAACTAGAACCTTATGACGGCTATAGGCCGTTTGCTGACCTAAAACTTGGAAACTTGTATGTTAGTTTTAAGTCAAAATACTCCCACAAAACTCGAAGCTTGAATGGCTCCTTTGTTCGATTTCTTGCCAGTCACTGTTGATTGCACAATGTCCGTTTTACGCTTATAGAAAATCATATGTAAAAATAATTGACAGTCTGCTAACGGGAACGATTTTTTAACAGCGACGATCCGCAAATGGCACTAAACCGTCTTTAAACCTTAATCAGGTCGTACATTAGCAGAATGTAAGATTAAGACTTAATTCATCAGCTAGGATTTTTTTCTTGGTAGAATTATTAAAATTTCCTGAATCATTCATATAAAAACGAGCCGTGAGTGGATCATAGTATCGCGCCTGCATATACAGTAATCGATTTTATGATCCGTGTTTTACGCCTGTATTTGTGGTGGACAGAGTAATACTAGAGGTGTTTTATGCGACAGGGATTAGACGTACTGAATTGCTCTTTCTCGATATTGATGACGTGAATCTGACTGAATGGCCACTCAGAGTTAATCGGGGTAAAGGTAACAAGGAGCGTATTGTGCCGATAAGTGCAAGAGCTTGCGAATGGATAGCGGTATATCTGAGTAAAGTACGGCCTCGTATGTCCTTTATTGTCTCTGGCAGCACGCTGTTCTTAGCGAACAATGGAAAGCGGTATTCACCGGGAAAACTTTCTGAAATAGTTGCCAGATACGTGAAGTTAAGTGGCATGAAGCGTGGCGGTGCTTGTCATCTGTTTCCCCATGCCACTGCTACCATTATGTTGGACAACGGTGCTGAGCTTCGACATGTGCAAGAAATGCTAGGCCATGCAAATATCTCAACTACGCAGATATACACCCATGTATCTCGCGTGAAATTAACTGAGGTATACAACAAAAGCCATCCATCAGCGTTAAGTGATCAACGCTTGTATTGATGAAATATTAGCAATGGCAATGCAAATGCATTACCATTGCTAAGTTCACTTTATTTAGGAGATAGTTATGCCAAAATTACCTTTGGAATCTGAGTCTACTCTTACTGAGCGTTTTCAAACGACTGTACCTAGTGTTGTGCGTAAAGCCTTGCACTTGGGCAAGAAGGATAAAATAAAGTTTACTGTACAGGCGGATGGGAACGTCACTTTGTCTCGTGTCCAGAAAGAGAATGCTGACCCTGCACTTAATGCATTTTTGTCTTTTCTAGGAAACGACATACAAAGTCACCCAGAAAATATTCAACCACTCAGCATATTGATGAAGAACAAGGCAGAGTCATTGATTGTAGGCGTCGATATTGACTTCGACGCAACGCTATTAGATGAAGACGAATAACTTTGTCTGACGTAGAACCCACTGTTGTAAATGGTTGGACTCTCTATGCTCACCCTTTATTTGTTGAGCAGTATGAGACATTGACTCAGGAAGTGGCCACGCTAAAAGCAAAAGACCCCAAAGGCTACGTGAAGAAAAATACCACCAAGCGGTTGGCTGCTATTCACAAACTAGCCTTCGATATTATTCCTCAAGACCCAACCAAGCCAGATTATCGACAAGGCACGACTTTAGGTGAAAACAATAAACATTGGTTTAGAGCCAAATTCTTCCAACAGTACAGACTGTTCTTTCGGTATCACCAACAATCAAAAGTCATTATCTATGCATGGGTAAATGATGAAGGCACTAAACGAGCTTATGAGAGTAAACATGATGCTTATAAAACCTTCGCGAAGATGCTACTGTCTGGCAATCCACCTGACGATTGGAATGCTCTTTTAAAATCTACGTCACCCGCCAAGAAAACATCTAAGTTATGAGTTTACATCTGGTATCAAAATTATCCTCCTTAGCCGTAGCCGAAAAAACCGCTAGGCAAATGGAATATCAGTGGCAAACACGTATCTGAGCCAAGTTGCCGAGATTACGAAAGCTACCACCAAAAAACTGGACGCGCAGTTTCACCCTTTAAGTATGCCTGGCTTAAAAGCCATTAGTGCAACCCTGGTGTAAAAAATACCAAAAAACTATAATATCCTCCGGTGTCGGCAATATTTATGATCCACCTGTTTAGTATCTGAGCAAACGGTCCGGTTAAGCAAAAAAACGGTTGACGACTAAATGCCAGATCAGCATAATACGCGCCACTTCCGAGAGGTAGTGACAAGAAATGGCTACATAGCTCAGTTGGTTAGAGCACATCACTCATAATGATGGGGTCGCAGGTTCGAATCCCGCTGTAGCCACCATTTCTTTGTTTTCACAGTTTATGCTGTGACAATAGTGAAATATGCGGGAGTGGTGGAATTGGTAGACACGCTGGATTTAGGTTCCAGTGCTTCACGGCGTGAGAGTTCAAGTCTCTCCTTCCGCACCATATTGTTGGGATATCGCCAAGTGGTAAGGCAACGGGTTTTGATCCCGTCATTCGTTGGTTCGAATCCAGCTATCCCAGCCATTTTTTTTGTGAATAGATACAGCAGGTATCTGTTACTCTTGGGATATCGCCAAGTGGTAAGGCAACGGGTTTTGATCCCGTCATTCGTTGGTTCGAATCCAGCTATCCCAGCCATATTTGGTGAATTATATTCACCTAACATACAAAAAACGCCAGACTCATACCCTGGCGTTTTTTTGTATGTGCAAATAAAATTCACCCATTTCCTGTTAATCCCCTTATCTCCCTAGACAGGCTCCCTATTAAACGGCAAACTTCTATCAATATTTCAATAAGTTGTGGACCTTAGTTTGATCACTGAAATAATAGGTTTTATTAATAATGTATTGTGGGGTGAGGGTCAAATCCTGATCTACATGCTGATTTTGGCCGGTATCTGGTTCTCAGTAAAACTGGGCTTTATCCAAATCCGCCACTTTGGTCATATGTTCAGTGTGATGAAAGGCAGTAACAAAAGCGATGCGGCTGGTATAAGCTCCTTTCAGGCCTTGTGTACCAGTTTGTCAGCCCGGGTGGGCACAGGTAACTTAGCCGGCGTAGCAGTGGCTATTTCACTGGGCGGCTCAGGTGCAGTATTTTGGATGTGGGTGATTGCCCTTTTAGGCATGGCGACGGGGTTTGCGGAAAGTGTGCTGGGTCAGCTTTACAAAGTAAAAGATGATCATGGCGAATACCGTGGCGGCCCGGCCTATTACATTCAGCAAGGTTTAAATAAACGCTGGTTGGCCGTGACCTTTGCTCTGTGTTTATTTCTCGGTTACGGCTTTATCTTCAGTGCCGTACAAGCTAATACTATTACCGATGCCCTGAACTACGCCTATGGTATTCCTACTCTGTACTCAGGCTTAGTGATCATCATTTTGGCCGCCCTTATCGTGGTCGGTGGTTTACGAGCTATAGCCAAGTTTGCCGAATGGGTGGTGCCTTTTATGGCCGTCGGTTATGTTTCTGTCACAATAATCCTCACCCTGATGAATATCGACCTGGTGCCGGCTATGTTGTATGACATAGTCACCTCGGCGTTTGGCCTACAAGAAGCCGGGGCCGGTGCGCTTGGAGCTGCCTTTAAAAACGGAGTTCAACGAGGTCTTTATTCGAATGAAGCAGGCTCAGGCAGTGTGCCCCACGCCGCCGCCGGTGCCACACCTAATCCTAACCATCCTGTGTCACAAGGTTATGTGCAAATGCTTGGGGTGTTTATCGACACCATGATTTTATGTACCTGTACCGCTATCGTGATTTTACTCGCTGGAGGCGCGTCTGGTGACGGAATGGAAGGCATTCGCTTGACCCAAAACGCCATGACTTCTTTGCTGGGCAAAGGCGGAAAAGACTTTGTGGCCGCGGCGATTAGCTTGTTTGCTTTCACCTCGGTGGTAGCCAACTATGCTTACGGCGAAAGTAATCTGCATATGTTTAAGCTGGATAATAAAGCAGGTCGAGTTGCCTATACTACCGGTTATTTAGCCATGATCTTGTGGGGGTCGATGGCGGCCTTACCTGAAGTGTGGGCAGCGGCTGATATGGCCCTGGGTCTCATGACGGTCATCAACATCTTTGCCATTGTCCTTTTAACGCCGACTATCGTGGCTATCAGCCAAGACTATTTCAACAAGCGCAAACAAGGCGTGGCAATGGAATACCAAACCGGCGATTGCGAAATTCAGGGTAAAAGCGAAAAAGGAATTTGGGATTAAGCTTTACATTACCGTGCACGGCAGCCAAACCCGGCACCGTGCACAATATCTGGCGCGCTTTCGCTAATTTAGAATTTCATTGAGGTTACGGTCTAAACCCGGGAGCGGCCAAGATAAGGCAGAAAAATATATACATGTTTTCAGGTCATACAGAAAAAATTAAGTTTGTTTCCGTCCAGATCGCGAAAATACCCCGCATAAAATTTATCCCCCCGAAAGCCCGCAGCCCCTTCGTCTGAAGCACCTAACGCCAGGGCCTTGGTATACAATTTATCGACCTGCTCCGGATCTTTGGCCGCCAGCGCCACCATCACACCATTGCCTGGCGTGGCTACATTGCCGTCAAAGGCCTTAGTAATCGCCAAGCCGCACTGAGACGGGTCAACTGCCCAAGCAATAAAGGTTTCGCTTTGCATCAAACGTGTTGCCCCCATCTCTGCCAACAACTCATCATAGAACTGTGCGCTGCGCTTAATATCATTAGTCCCTATTGTCACATACCCAATCATATTCAATCCTCGCTTTTAGTAATGGCTATCTATGGACTAACGCAGGCGCAAAACACTGACCTAAGCCCATAACTATTTGTTTGTGGCGGCAATCAACCTGGCCACGACCAGGCTCAGAGATTTCTCTTTTTTCTCATCGACTAACTGGCCTTGCTCGTCAAAGGCAGACGAGGCACTGACCAGTGCCAATTGCTGCGGTAAAACCAACACCTGAATATTGCCCAACATCATTCGCAAGGTAACTAAGCCCCGTAATCCTCCCAAGCCACCGGGCGACGCGGCAACTATAGCTGCTACCTTATCCTGATAAGCAGATAACGGTTTTTCATCGGCTTGCTCTGAGCGTGAGATCCAATCCAGAGTGTTTTTTAACAAAGGGGATATAGAACTATTGTATTCCGGTGATGCAATAAATAACCCCGAATGTTCAATGAATATCTTTTTTAGTTTGCGTGCATTTTCAGGCAAACCCGACTCGTCTTCTAAATCCCCGTCAAAAATAGGCAAAGGGTAATCTTTCAAATCAATAAAGGTCGCATCGGCTCCCTGCTCTAGCGCCAGATTAAAAGCTACCTTGGCCAGTTTTTTGTTTAATGAGTCTCTGCGTGCACTACCGGCTAAAAAAAGTATTTTTGATGACATGACTTTCCTGTTTTATATATAAATATGGATTAATTTCTGGTTTTTGCCACTAACAATACCTAAGACCTCACCCAATACATTACTAGCTGCACTATTACCATGATGACCAACAAAGGCAGTATCCAGCGCCCCATTGTGGACATCTGTTCGCCGGACAGGCGAAAACTGGAACGCTCAAGTAATGGCACGATGACAATCAGTGCCACAAACAATACGCCAAGTATGATTAAAACCGTCATCTAGTCTCCATTAGGTGGCTATCTTGGCCGACCATTATTGGCTTTGTTGAGCTATCCAGCGTTTGACATCTGAACGCACTATCGACATGGGTCTCGCACCGGGTAACAGCAGCAAATCATGAAAGGCCAACAAATCAAATTTATCGCCGAGCTGTTGTTCCGCCATTTCCCGTAGTTCGATAAATTGTAACATGCCCAATTTATAACCTAACGCCTGGCCTGGCCACGCCATATAGCGTTCAACCTCAGCAGTGACATCTGTCATCGATGTGCCTGTGGTGTTATGGAAATATTCGATGGCCTGTTCACGGGTCCACTTTTTACGATGTAAGCCCGTGTCTACCACCAGTCGTACTGCACGATATAACTCTGCTTGCAGTCGCCCTAAATTCCCCCAGGGATCATTTTCATACATGCCCATCTGGTTAGCGACCAATTCGGAATACAGTGCCCACCCTTCCACATAGGCATTGAACGGTGCGTTTTGTCGCAAAAGCCCTATGTCCTGTTGTGCCATGTTCAGGGCAATCTGAAAATGATGCCCAGGCACAGCCTCATGATAGGTCAGCGTTTTGAGGGAAAACTTGGGCACCGCACTCATATCGCGCAAGTTGATCCAGTAAATTCCGCTGCGCCTGCCATCTAACGAGGGCGGCGTATAAAAGCCACCCGCTTCACCGGCTTCAGACACCACAGGAATACGTTTTACTTCAACAGCCTGACTGGGGATAGTACGATAAAAAGTCGGGGCTTTGGCCATCACAGCCGCAACCTGAGCGTTAAGATCAGTAAGCAGGGTTGCCCGACCAGCGTCCGAGTCCGGGTAGAGAAATTCCGGTTGCTCAGCTAACGCCACCATACGCTCACCAACACTACCCTGTGAATAGTCATTAGCACGCAAAATTCCATCCATTTCTTGGGTGATCCTCGCGACTTCTTGCAATCCGATGTTGTGGATCTCATCGGCACTGAGGCTAGAATCCCCCAGATAACGAATAGCGTGTAAATAAAATTCGTCACCCTGGGGCTGGGACCAAATTCCGTCTGCCGATTTGGCAATTTTCTGACTGGCTTGCACGGCTTGTCGCGCTCTTTGGTATGCGGGGTAAACCACGTCCGCAACTAACTTAGTGGCTTTTTCTATTAAACTTTGTTGGGTTTTATCATCTAAATCCGACACGCCAAGTTTGTTGGCAAAGCTACTGACAAGGGCATGATCTTTGGGCTCACTGGCTAAAAAGCTATCGAAATAAGCCAAGGTTTTAGGATGCAGTTTGGCGGGCAGCACTATGCCGTTTTCCTGATCCTGTTCAAATTTGGCTAACACCTGGCTCACCAGTTGCTCAAATTTAGCCAAGCGTGCCAAATAATCTTCAGCGTCCTGAGGAGTATTCACTGCTTGTTGAACCTGCATTACTTTAGGTATGTCAATAAGGGGACCGGATATCTGATTGATGATATAGGGTAAATGCCCGCCCCAGGTGTCAATATATCCTCCACTGAAACCGTCAAAGCCGGCATAATACCGCAGAATTTCAATCACGACCTGTTGGTGCAGACGTGTTTTTTCGTCGCTATCGGTAAGGCTAATATCACTCAATTTCTTGGCCGCCGTGCGCATTTCTTGTTGCAAACGCGCCATGCCAGCAGGGGAATAATCCGGGAAACGATCATTGTAACGGCCCCCAGCTTGTTCCGCCGGCACCGCTAACACAGTTGCTAGCAAGGGCTGCTGGCGGATAAAGTTAAGGGTTTGTTGTTCGACCAATGTATTAACCCCAAAAGGCGCAGTTTGCTGAGAAATCTCAGCCTTAGATTGCATCTCTTGTGTTTCATTTGTCGTGGGTGAGCAAGCACTAAAAATGGCGGTTAATGCAAAAGGTAACGCTATTTTCTTAATCATTATTTTGTCTTTTCCATTCGTTAAATGTTGTTTTTATTAGGTATGCACACAGTTTTAAAAATGGCTCATAATCCCATGGCATATTTCATCACCCGGACTTTGATTGGCCCACTGACGTTGGCCAGTTTTAATCCCAGGTTGCGGCACAATTTGAGCAGTGGGTTAGATTGACTAAAGGTTGCGTAAATTACATCCATGGCAGTCATCATGAGTAAATTATCTGTTCGCCGGGCTTGCTGATATGCCTGCAATGCCTGGGGCATAGTAGTGTGCTCATCCAGGCTAGTGAGCAAGGCCGCCACGTCTTTAAATCCTAAATTTACTCCTTGGCCAGCTAAAGGATTGATACAGTGCGCTGCATCTCCAATTAGCAGCACGTTTTCTTTCACATAGTGGTTGGCATGCATGCGGGTAATAGGGAAACTTGCAACCTGCAAAATATCAAAATCCACCAACTCACTGGGAAAATTTGCCACTATCTGTTGTTTCAGTTTATCCGGTGCCAGGCTCTTGAGTTTTTGCACCCCATCACTGGAGTGATACCAAACCAAAGAGGCATAGTTGTCGTACAGAGGCAAAAAGGCCAAGGGGCCATTAGGCGTGAATTGCTGCCAAGTAATATCTTGTTGCGGGCTGTGGGTTTTAATTTGAATGGCCAATGCCTGTTGCCGGTATTGCCAACCCGTAGAGCCGATATTTGCTGCCCGCCTCACCCGGGAATCGAGGCCGTCGGCGCCGATCAAAATTTTGCAGCTGATTTGGTTGCCATCAACGAGCTCTATCCTAGGTGAATTTCCCGTAGAAATAGTTTTTACCGGACTTTTGGTAAACCACTGGACCTTGTTATAGTCGGCCAACGCCTGATGCAAGCCTAGCTGCACCACCGAGTTTTCAATTATATGCCCAAGGTGATCACATTGAATATCGGCACAGTTAAAATCCGTGCGGCTATCTGCTCTTTCCCACACGGATAAGCGTCGATAAGCACACAAACGCATAGCCTGAATGTGCGACCAGGCGCCCAAATTGTCGAGCAATTGCTGGGAAATCAGACTGATCGCCGAGACCCGCATATCTGGCGGAGCGCCGGGAGTGAAAGCGGCCGGCATTCGGGTTTCAATTAACGCAATGGAGAACCCCCTTTGCGCCAATCCCAGCGCGCTCGCAGCGCCAACCATGCCACCACCGACTATACAAAAATCAAACACGTTTTTTTCCACGTTATGGATAATCCATTGAGAGTTTCCACGTCCAGATTATCAGAATTTTGCTGCTATGTGAGGGCTAGCAAAAAACTAAATAGAAATTTCCCCTTCAACAAGCAAGCCTTTTGCATTTCGCCTCACTGAGCACAATACCCTTGGTTTAATTTACATAAACATAAAACAAAAAAACTGTATTTTTAAACTTAAACCACGGCGTTGCGGTAATTTTTTTACCGGCGTGCTAGCATTAGGTTCAGTTCGTATTAGTGTCTAGCTCCATAATCGAACGATACTTCTCGTTAAGGATATTCAAAACGATGTATTACCGATGAATTATGCCGATAAACGAGTATTGATAATAGATGATCAACGGCCTTTTTTGACCCTGTTACGGGGCGTTATCAATAACCTGGGTGCCCTCTCAGTCGTAGCGGTGCAAAATGCTGAAGCGGCACTGGTAGCCTGTAAAAAAGAGCAGTTTGATTTTATTATCTGCGATTTGCACTTAGGGCCTGGCAAAAAAAACGGTTTTCAGTTTTTGGAAGAAGTCAGAGACAGGAATTTAGTCAAGCCTGAAACCGTTTTTGCCATGGTCAGTGCAGATTCTGAGCGCCCTATGGTGTTGGGCAGTGTGGAAAAACAGCCTGACGACTATTTGATCAAACCCTTCTCCCAGGCACAACTGAATCTGCGATTAAGCAAAGCCTACCATAAAAAAATTGTGCTTCGACCTGTGTATGCCGCTATGCAACAAGACGATCCTGATGCTGCCATAATTGCTTGTCGCCATTTGATCCTCTCAGGTACTCGTTACACTAAAAGTTGCTGTCGCTTACTTGCACAATTGTATTGGCGAAAGGGTGACTACCTACAAGCAAAACACATGCTAACCCCGATTTTGCATGAAAAACCACAACCCTGGGTTATCATTGCTATGGCTAAAACTGATTTGCTGCTAAACGATTATGCCGCAGCCATAGTACTGGCAAATGCGGTACTTAAGCGCAATCCGCTGATGATTGAAGCTTATGATATTTTGGCACAATGTTATTTCAAGTTAGACCAGTTCGACGACGCCTTGCTGGCAGTCAATCGTGCCATCTCCCTGGCCCCAATGTCGGTGGAGCGACAAATACTGGCTTGTGCCATCGCTAGGCATAACGGTGATTTCGAAATAGCTAAACTACGAAGCCTGGATGTGTGGGAGCAGTCCAAAAAATCCATACACAGAAATATTGCCCACTTGTGCAATTATTTTCGCAGCATATTAGATGCGGCAGAAAATAGCGACGGCAAAAATGCCCGTAATAAATACCACCACGAGATAATGACAGCCATTGCCCGCTATCGCGGTGATGAAGCGCTGGCTCGAATCGCGGAAGATTTTGACTATACTATTTTTGAAAACATCATCAATGCACGCCTGAGTTTTATATATGGCAGACTACTGGAAGCCAGACGCACGTTAACCGAAACTCAGCAACAAATTCACGACAAATATAATCAATATCCCCTGGCCATGGCGCCCGATTCTATTAAAGTCATGCTCGATTTAGGGGAATATGAAGAGGCAGATACCCTAACCGAAGAATTATTCTCCCGGGGAACAAAACTTGATGAAAATACGCGTATGCTGCTAAGCACCTGTAACCAAAAGGCAGCCAAAGGTAGAAATATTTATCAGCAATGTAATCAAAAAGGGGTCGATTTTTACAACCAGGGTAAGTTCCATGAAGCTTCCCACGCCTTTATTGACGCCCAAAAAGTAGCCCCGGTGAATACCGGCGTTGCATTGAATATTTTGCAATGTAAATTAAAAATCATAAACCAAATTAAAAAACCTGAAATGAGTTCAGTCAATAACCTGAAACAAATGTACCGGCACTTAAAAAATATGGTTATGCTGGATGTGCATCAACAAAAATTCGACTCGTTAAAGAGCGAGCTGGGAAAATACGTAGAGGTCTAATGAAAACACACACCCTAAAAATCACATTTTGCTGCACTATAGCCTTAGGTCTTGCTGGTTGTGCTTTTGGTCAAAAGCCCTGTGAAGATATTCTTGAGGTTAACCGTCAAGAGCAACAATGTTTGCAGTGGAAAAAAGTCATGAACAATGATCAATATCCCCAACAAGCAATGACGGCCAAGAAGCACTACGAAGAGGCATGTTTAAATTTACGTTATTATCGCGACGGTTATGACACTATCTGTAAAGGTACCGATAGTCCTATCGGTGAACAAAAACAGCCCTGACAGCCCCCCCTGATTGGCTGTTCAGGCGCCGGTTGGGCTCGCTCGTTCAGCCCAGATGTTGCAATAATGCTTGCAGGGGGTGTTTGGGTTTAAAACCGTCAAAACGCGCAACCTGGCTGCGACAAGAATAACCGGTGGCCAGAACGTGCTGTTTATCGAAGCGGCCTATAGCTTGCTGCCAGCTTAGATCATAAATACCCCTTGAGTGTTCCAGGTGACTTGCCTCATGACCATAGGTACCGGCCATACCACAACAACCAACAGGGACAGGTGTCAATTTAAGGGACATGGCCGCAAATATCTCCTGCCAGTGTTTTTCACTGCCAGGTAATGCTGTTTTTTCGGTGCAATGAGCAAACAACGCATAATGGTCTGCCTGAGCAAGTTGCAGCTTAGGCAAATTAATTTGCTGTAACCACTCGTGCACCAACTTAACCTCAAACGTTCCACGCTCTTTGCCCAGCACCTTGTTGTACTCGTCGCGATAACACAGCACCAAAGACGGATCGACTCCCACCAAAGGGATCCCCAAACTAGCTACTTGATTAAGCATATCCGCACTATTTTTGGCCGTTTTGGCAAATTCCCGCAGAAAACCTTTGACATGTTGGGGCTTGCCGTTTGGTTTAAATGGCATCAAAAGGGGTTCATAGCCCAACTTTTCAATGAGCATAACCAAATCTTTAACCACCTCAGCTTCATAAAAGCTAGTAAAAGGATCTTGCACTACCACCACTTTATTTGCTCGTTGCGCGGCACCGAGTGCTTGCAGGGCGCCCAGATTGAAATGTCTGGCACCGTGCCCCTTAAGTTGCTTAACCAGACCGGGAGATGACAAATGAGGTGTGTCGACGTAACCTACGGTCTTTTCGATCAGGCTATTAAACCACGATTGTTTTAAGAACAAATTAACCAGGTTCGGGGCTTTGGCCATAATTGGCGCCATAACTTCAATATTTCCCACCAAATAATCTTTTGCCGGTCGCAGATAACGCTGGTAATAAATAGACAAAAATCGCGCCCGAAAAGTAGGAACGTCCACATTCACCGGGCATTGGCTAGAACAGGCTTTACAAGCCAGACACCCGTCCATGACTTCTAGTACCTCATGAGAAAAATCTTTCGTTTGGGATTTATCCCGGCTATTGCGCAGCTTTTTAAACCAATTCTGAGAACGCCCAGCTTGTTCTAATACATTCACGTCTATATTATTCTGGGCGAGTAGACGCAACCATTCACGCATCACCCCTGCCCGGCCTTTGGGGCTATGGCGCCTATCCGCAGTTATTTTGCTCGATGGGCACATGGGAGAGGTAGTGTCGTAATTAAAACATAGGCCATTACCATTACAACTCAATGCTGGTTCAAACGCGTCTCTGACGGCCACCGGGATCTGGCGATCAAACCCGCCTCGCTTAGCTCCGGCTACGCTAACCAAGCGTTCATCGCTATCAAAGGGTGTGCAAATTTTACCTGGATTCATTTTATTCAAGGGATCAAAAGCCCCTTTTATCTTGCGTAATTCCCTATAGAGTTCGTCTCCAAAAAAGGCAGGTGCATATTCACTGCGATAGCCTTTTCCATGCTCCCCCCAAACCAAACCTCCATATTTAGCCACTAGCTCCACCACCTGTCTGGTTATATCAGGCACCATGGCTTCTTGTTCAGGATCACACATGTCTAATGCCGGGCGAACGTGTAATACACCTGCATCCACATGCCCAAACA
The DNA here is from genome assembly GCF_058068185.1 of Paraglaciecola sp. IT1134. Taxonomy (NCBI): domain Bacteria; kingdom Pseudomonadati; phylum Pseudomonadota; class Gammaproteobacteria; order Alteromonadales; family Alteromonadaceae; genus Paraglaciecola; species Paraglaciecola sp. IT1134. The sequence goes on from NZ_CM176486.1 coordinate 3,441,117, forward strand.
TGCCGTAGTGCAGGTTTTTAGCGTCCAGCAATGCCCTAAATTCCATGATAAAGTCGGCCAAATTTTCCGGAGGCACCCCCGTATCTTCAACAAAGGCGATGGGTTTTTTACGGCCTTTGGTCTTACCCAGTAAACCCACCGACTTTTTACGCATGGCGTAAACTTTATCTATTTCAGCGATATCGTAAGTAATTTGATAACCGATAATACCGGCTTGTTCGTTGGTCAATGCCGTATCTAAGTTGCCACTTAGCACCTCAATTCTGTCGCGTAACTCTTGTTCTGAATGGCCGTTATACTCAACCATATTCAAACCCAACACTTCTTTGTTGGGTACTTCGGTAATGAGATCTTTTACTTGGTGCCAAATAATGTCTTGTTTGGCCAGATTAAGCACATTGCTATCAACCGTTTCTACCGAAGTTGCATTGGCGGCCACCATATGGGGTGCATGGCGCAATGCCGACTCAAATGAATCATATTTAATGTTCACTAAGGCTTTGTGTTTGGATATGGGGGTCACATTCAATTTTGCTTCAGCGACAAAGACCAGGGATCCTTCCGAGCCGGTGATGACTCTGCTGACATCCAGCATAGTTAAATCATTGTTTAGCGCATGCTCTAAATCATAACCGGTCAAGAATCGGTTCATCCGTGGGAACTTAGCCAGTATTTGCTCACGTTTGCTGACACAGGTATGCAATATTTGCTTGATCAGGCGCCCAATAGAGGTATTTTGCTCAGCCGCCATTTTAGCGGCTTCCATAGTCATAGGAGAGGTTTCGAGCAAGGTGCCGTCAACTAATACCGATGTCAAGCCCAGTACATGGTCGCTGGTTTTGCCATACACCAAAGACCCCTGCCCGGATGCATCAGTACTAACCATGCCGCCAATCGTTGCCCTGTTACTGGTCGACAAGTCCGGAGCGAAAAATAGGCCATGTGGCCGTAATGCGTCATTTAACTGATCTTTTACCACGCCGGCTTGCACACGCACCCAACCTTCTGCGGGATTAATTTCCAGAATATTATTCATGTGGCGCGAGACATCAACAATGATCCCCGAGGTCAATGATTGACCATTAGTACCCGTACCGCCCCCACGGGCACTAAAACGTACAGCATCAAAATGAACGGCTATTTCACCGATAATTTTTAAATCATCGATGGATTTTGGCAATACCACTGCTTGTGGCAATTGCTGGTAAATCGAATTATCAGTAGCCACAGCCAAACGACTGGCATAACTAAATTCAATATCGCCGGTAAATTCGCTGGCGGCAAGTTTGCTTAAATAGGCTTGATAGTTAGCCTCTATGCTTGATGCGACGTCTAAGGCGGGTAGTTCGAGCACTGATGACATAATTTATACGGGTTCTTTATGATTCAAATCTCGTGGCGTATTATACATGTCAGGAGGCCAGAAATTCTAATAAGCGTTGGTAATTAATTATTTTTTAAAAAATAGAAAAGACAAACAAAACACCATATTCACAACTTGCCAAATATATGCGGGTTTTAAAATGGGGCAATGCAGTCACTCTAAATACTATCTTTAAAGGGCTGAGAAATATTAGCCTTTAATGTGCTACGCCCTGATCACCAAGTTTGATAACACTAAAAACGTAAAATAAAGTGATCGATTCCTTAACGTATATTGCCGGGATAAATGTCGAAAATACTTAGTAACATCTGCAAATTTTTTTTATTGCAAAAATGCCTATACTAGGCCTATTCGGTCAGACCTAAGGAGCACCTAGTGCGAAAAAATTTTCGAGTAGTGGTCGCCAGCCTATTACTGTTAGTGGGGGTGATATTTTTTATTTTACCCGGTTCGATGTTTTTGGTGTTAGGGGGGCTAATGTTACTTAGTTACGATTTCCCCAGTGCCAGAGGCTGGTTAAAAATTTGTCAACGCACCATGAGCTGTTCGGCACAAAAGCTTGACCGCGTGATACTGAATCGTAAATTTCGTTCATAGTTCGATTCACCCTACGGCTATATTGTCTATCTAGCGTACAACATAAAAGAGGCTGTCAATTGACAGCCTCTTTTATGTTGTAGATCACAACGTTATTATTATTCTAATTTTTATTGGTTTTTATTTGATGCTGTGTTTTTCACCCAGATACAACCAGGTTTCCACCACTGAATCTGGGTTAAGCGAAACACTGTCTATGCCCTGCTCTACAAGCCAAGCTGCCAAGTCTTCATGATCAGATGGGCCCTGGCCACAAATTCCCACATATTTACCACGTTTTTTCGCAGCTTGTATAGCCATGGCTAACAGCGCTTTCACAGCGGGATCGCGCTCATCAAATAAATGCGCAATTAAGCCTGAGTCTCGATCCAGCCCCAGGGTCAACTGGGTTAAATCGTTTGAGCCGATAGAGAAACCATCGAAGATATCTAAAAACTGATCCGCCAATAAGGCGTTGGAAGGCAATTCACACATCATGATCACGCGTAAACCGTTTTCGCCCTGCACTAAGCCCTCTTCGGCCAGCAGTTCGATTACTTTTCGTCCTTCTTCCAGGGTGCGGATAAAGGGGATCATGATCTCCACATTGGTCAGGCCCATCTTGTTGCGTACACGTTTGATTGCTTCACATTCCAACGCAAAACACTCCCGAAAATCTTCAGAAATGTAACGGCTTGCACCACGAAAGCCAAGCATAGGGTTTTCTTCATGGGGTTCGTATTGATAACCACCGACTAAGTTAAAATACTCGTTGGATTTAAAATCTGACATACGTACTATGACTTTTTTCGGTGAGAATGCAGCGCCAATAGTGGCGATACCCTCGACCAGCTTTTCAATATAAAACTCAACCGGAGAAGCATAGCCGGCCATCATTTCAGTGATTTCTTGTTTTAAGTCGGCCGGTTGCTGCTCAAAATTAAGTAGCGCCTTAGGATGAACCCCGATCATGCGGTTGATAATAAATTCCAAACGCGCCAGGCCCACGCCTGCATTGGGTAGACGAGCAAAATCAAAGGCACGATCAGGGTTACCCACGTTCATCATTATTTTTAGCGGTAACTCTGGCATGGAATCAACACGCGATGTGACCACATCGAAATCAAGCACGTCTTCGTAGATAAAGCCGGTATCACCTTCTGCGCACGACACCGTTATTTTATCGCCGTTAGCGATCAGATCCGTGGCATTACCACAACCTACAACGGCGGGGATCCCTAACTCTCGGGCAATAATGGCAGCATGACAGGTACGTCCGCCGCGATTGGTGACTATGGCTGAGGCCTTTTTCATGATCGGTTCCCAATCCGGATCCGTCATGTCAGTCACCAATACATCCCCAGCCTGAATTTTGTCCATATCCTCTACTGAACCCAGTACTTTGGCCACACCGGCACCGATTTTATGACCAATTGAACGACCTTCACATACAACTTTGGCTTTAGCGTTTAATCTAAACCGCTCGATCACTTGAATGTCTTCACGGCTACGTACGGTTTCAGGCCGCGCTTGCACTATGTATAACTTACCGTCTATACCGTCTTTAGCCCATTCAATGTCCATGGCCCGCTGATAATGTTTCTCGATAATTACCGCTTGTTTTGCTAGTTCTTGTACTTCATCGTCGGTTAACGAGAATTTCATGCTGTCGGTTTTTACTATATCAACAATTTCAACCTGCTTGCCGTGGCTCAAATCGTCAGAATAAATCATTTTGGTCAATTTGCTGCCCAGGTTGCGACGTACCACTGCCGGAAAGCCTTTTTCAAGGGTCGGTTTATGCACATAAAATTCATCGGGGTTAACCGCACCCTGCACTACCATTTCACCTAGGCCATAAGACGAGGTAATAAATACCACGTCTTCAAAACCAGACTCGGTATCGATAGTGAACATGACCCCAGAAGCCGCACAGTCACTGCGTACCATGCGTTGGATACCCGCAGATAGGGCCACCCCTTTATGATCATATCCCTGGTGTACACGGTAGGAAATGGCCCGATCATTAAATAATGAGGCATAAACGTATTTGATGGCAACCATCACCGCTTCAATACCCTTTACATTTAGAAAGGTTTCTTGCTGGCCGGCAAAGGATGCATCGGGCATATCTTCTGCGGTAGCGGATGAACGCACGGCAAAGGAGGCTTCATCGCCTGCGTCACCTTGCAGCGTTTTAAAGGCACTGGTGATATCGGCTTCAAGTTCGGGAAGAAACGGCGTGTCGATGATCCATTGGCGAATAGTTGCGCCGGCTTTACCTAAGGCCCCGATGTCATCCACGTCTAGGCTATCGAGTAAGCCATGTATACGGGCTTCTAAGCCACTTTGCTCGAGAAAAAGGTTAAACGCTGAGGCCGTGGTTGCAAATCCCCCCGGGACCTGGACGCCAGCATTTGAAAGGTTGGAAATCATCTCTCCAAGAGAAGCGTTTTTGCCGCCTACAACACTTACATCACCCATACCTAATTGCTGATACCAAAGCACATTTTCTTGCATTTAATTCCTCTCCAGAATGAATTCAATTATGTGAGTTGCCAGCAGTGACAAACCCGGTTTGTATGTTAACCATGTTCCTACTCAGACAGCCGGAAAATATATATTTCTCAAGTGACTAGCTATTTACCGGGAGGATTTTAGAATGCAGGCTGTTATAAAGTAAAATTTAATTTATTTCTGTAATTAAATTACTACATTGTTAAGGAATTGTTATGCGCACTGCGTATTATATTTCAGATGGAACGGCCATAACTTCCGAGGTTTTTGGGCACGCATTGCTGTCTTTGTTCACGATCGAGTTCGAACACATCACAGTTCCCTTCGTAGAAACCGTCGAGCAAGCACAAAAGGTAGTACAACAAATATCTGAAAGTTTTCAAGATGACGGTCAGCGGCCTTTGGTGTTTTACACAGTGGTAAATACAGATGTTCGCAAGATCATCTCCAAATCAGTGGGTATAAACTACAATTTTCTCGATCAATTTGTCGCCCCCCTAGAGATCATTTTAGGGGTACCATCTAAACCAGAAAAACACCGAACTCACAGTATTCATGAGAAAACCTACGACATCAGAATTGAGGCGGTTAATTATGCCCTGGCCAACGATGATGGCTCGAATATTCGGGACTATGATCAAGCGGATATTATTCTGGTGGGCGTATCTCGTTCCGGGAAAACCCCCACCAGTTTGTACTTAGCACTGCAATATGGGATTAAAGCCGCCAATTATCCTTTCACAGAAGAAGATATGGGGGATATTTTGCGTTTGCCACCCTCGTTACGTCACGTTAAACACAAGTTGTTTGGCTTAACAATCGAGGCCGAGCGTTTACATCAAATTCGTTCAGAGCGTCGCGCAAACAGCAAATATGCCTCAATGCAGCAGTGCAGATTGGAGTTACGTGAGGTAGAAAATTTGTACCGTAAAGAAAAAATCCCGTTTTTGAACAGCACCCGTTTTTCGATTGAAGAAATTGCGGCAAAGATATTGGCTACCACTGGCCTGCAGCGTAAAAAATACTGAGGCTAACAACGAATTTAAAGTCTTGGGATGCTATATGGTGAGTAATCCGGCTAAGTCTCTTAACAAACATGAATATTGTTGGGCATAGACTATGGATCAATAATTTCCTCTTGTAACAAGTAGCCGATAGGGAAACACTTGCATAAAGTACCAAGCCAATCAAAGCTACTTTGGTTGCGTGTAGCAAAAATAACAGGAGCCCCTATGTTTAGGCATTTTGAGCCATCAATGCTGAAGTTCTTAAATGAATTGCGCCAACACAATGACCGTGAATGGTTTAATGCCCATAAGCAGCAATACGAAGATGTGGTACGTGGCCCGGCATTGGCCTTTATTGACGAAATGGCAAAATGGATCCCGCTGGTATCGCCCCATTACGAAGCGTCTTCCAAAAAAGTCGGCGGCTCATTGATGCGAGTTTACCGGGATGTACGTTTTTCCAAAGACAAATCCCCGTACAAAACCAATGTGGGTATTCAGTTTCGCCACGAAGTAGGCAAAGACGTGCATGCTCCGGGCTTTTACGTGCACATCGCTGCGGACGAAATTTTTCTCGGTGTAGGCACCTGGCATCCACACTCACAAGCACTGCGGGCAATACGTGAACACATTCAGCTTAAACCTGGGCCTTACCAAGATGCCATTGAGCATCAACCATTTGCCGAGTATTACCAGCTAGCCGGTGACAAACTAAGTCGCCCGCCCAAGGGTTATGACGCAGATTCGGTGATGATCGAAGAGTTAAAACGCAAAGACTTTATTGCGTTATGTCCCCTTGACGAGCAACAGCTCTATCGGGACGGTCTATGTGAGTTAATTGCCACCCGATTTGGCCGAGCTCAACCCTTTCAGAAATTTTTATGTGAAGCCTTGGGTTTACGGTTTTAGTTTTTTTGGATTTAATCGAGACCGATTTTCTTATCTTCGCCACATGATTAAGGCACAAACATGGAACCCCATGTATTAGGCACAAAATACGACAAGATTGCCAAATGGTGGAACAAGCAGCATTTTTCTTCGGACTACGGTGTCAAGCAAGTTGAAAAAGCGTTACGTTATTCCACTAGTGCGAATCTTGCTTTGAATGTTGGTTGTGGTGCGGGAGGCCGATTGGTGCGTATCTTACAACAACACGGGTTTGATGTAACAGGTATAGACGTATCCGCTGAGATGATTACACTTGCTCAGCATAATCATCCTGAGGGACATTTTTCAGTGCAAGATATTTGCACGTTTGAATCAGAGCATACATTTGATTTTATTCTTGCCTGGGATAGTCTTTTTCATCTCCCGATTGGCCGTCAAGCACCGGTTTTGAGTAAGTTATGCAACTTACTGTCAACAGCAGGAACATTGATATATACCTTTGGTGATGACAAAGGCGAGCATACGGATCAATGGCTCGGGGACACCTTCGAATATAGTTCAATTGGTATCAAGCAAAACTTACAATTGCTGTCAGAGCACGGCCTGACATGCAAACATTTAGAGCTTGATCAATTCCCTGAAAAACACGTTTACATTATTGCAAGCAAAGACGTTTAACCTGTCTTAGTGTTAATGCCATCAGGCTCTGCCACCCGTTACTTTGTTGGCACGCCCCTCATCTTTAGCTTTTTCGGCACGGCGACGACGGGCTTCTTTCGGATCGGCAATGAGGGGCCGGTAGATTTCGATGCGGTCACCATTTTGGGGCACATCGGTTAATTTACAGGTACGGTTCCAAATACCGACTCGGCTGGTCGCCAAATCTATATCCGCAAAACGTTTAAGGATCCCCGAGGCCAATATGGCCTGCTCGACGGTGGTGCCACGCTCAACCACCACTTCTAATAAGGCTTGCCTTCCCGGTAGGGCATAAGCGACTTCCAGACTAATTTGCTGCTCAGTCACGCATATATCTCTTTGGCACGTTGGGAAAAAGCCGCCACCATATTTGTGGCGATGGCATTAAATACACGACCAAATGCCAACTCAACCAAGCGGCTGGAAAAGCTGAAATCCAGCTCCAGCTCGATTTTGCAGGCACTGTCAGACAAAGGGGTAAAGGTCCAGCCGCCGGTTAATTCAGAAAATGGCCCATCCACCAAATTCATTTTGATGTACGCTCCTCGAGACAAACTATTACGTGTGGTAAACCACTGTTTTACGCCCGCTTTGGAAATCAATAAGGATGCCTGCATACTGGTATCGTCTTGGCCTAGCACCTTGGTTTGCGCGCAACCAGGTAAAAATTCTGGATAACGCTCAACATCATTAATCAGATCAAACATGGATTCGGCGCTAAATGCCACCAAAGCACTGCGAGACACATTTGGCATCAAGTCCCCTAAAAGTGTTGGAATAATAAAAAACAGCCGAAAATATTAACATAAAATTTGTTATCTATTTCAAATTCAATGATTTTTGTTGTGGACTGAATGACAACCATTATAATACGTCGCCATGAATAAAAAGAAATCAAAATCAGCTACTAGCAATACTATCGCCTTAAATAAGAAGGCCCGCCATGATTATATCCTGCAGGATAAACTCGAAGCAGGTCTGGCGTTACAGGGATGGGAAGTGAAAAGCATTCGATCTGGTAAAGTAAATTTATCGGACAGTTACGTTACCATTAAAAACGGCGAAGCCTATTTGATCGGTACTACCATTCAACCTCTTAACCAGGCCTCGAGTCATGTGGTGTGTGAGCCAATACGCAATCGTAAACTGCTGCTTAAGCAGCGGGAACTCGACAAACTCATTGGCTCTGTTGAGCGCCAAGGCTATTCAATTTTAGCCACCGCCATGTACTGGAAGAAAAACTGGGTAAAAGTGGAGATTTATCTGGGTAAAGGTAAACACGAACACGATAAACGTGACGCCGTCAAAGACCGAGACTGGGCGCGAGACAAAGAACGCATGATGAAACACAAGGCATAACTAGGCATTTTAAGCGGCTAAATGTCGCCGTTAGGCTCGCAAACGACACCCTGTAGATCAGCTAATCATTAATCTAATTGGCCAACTTATTGGCGCCGGTAGCGTTTGGTTAAACGCACCGCGCGCAGTTGATCCAGTAACAAAGACAACAGAGGTGAGGCATTGGCCTTAGGTAATTTGTGCGTCCCAATGCGCCGCAATTGTCTTTTCACCAACGCCATATTCGCCAGACCACTTAGGGTTTTGCTCTGCCACTGAACTTTGGTGATCTTCCCTTCGGACATGTTACGGTTCATCCATTGATTGGGTAGCGCCGGGGTGAACGCCAGGGCGCTGGCCAGGCCAACCAGTTCCACTCCCGACTCGACGACGTACTCGGCTACGGCTCGCTTGCTGATCCCTCCAGTAGTCATAATAGCCATACTGGTATTACTGGCAATCACCCGGGCAAACTCCAAAAAATACGCTTCTTTGGCCAAGGTGCGCTGATCCGCGGTGCGGCCTTGCATAGCAGGCGCTTCGTAACTGCCACCGGACAACTCCACCACATCTACTCTGAGTTCGGCCAACAGTTGCACAACACTCTGGGCATCATTGACATCAAAACCGCCACGTTGAAAATCTGCAGAGTTGAGTTTTACCGACACAGCAAACCCGGGGCCGCAAGCCGCACGTATCGCTCTGGCCAATATGACAACGTAATCTTCAACCCCCAGCAACAGATCAAACTGGCCCATAGCCCGGGTTCCACCTTATATAAACTGCCCAAATTTCTGTCAACCGAAGACAGCCTGGATCGTGAATTTAATGTTGACCAATCTGCGACAAAAGAAACAGGAGCTCACTGATTTGCTGGTTCAACTGGAAAACAGAAAAAAACGCATATCCCTGTTGCTCACTCAGCTCGGTGAAAACTGGCAAGCCGGGCAGTGTATGCTCCAAGATAAATTGGCCGCCCTCCTGTGTGAGACAAATTATTCAGTGGTTAATGTAGCTAGTTGGTGATCTTCCGCTTAGCTGTGTTATAATCCTCGGTGTTGGTAGTTTGCAACCAACACATTTGGGGCTGATTTTGGATTCGACAGGAATCAAGACGCTTTAGGTGCATGCAGAGGAGCGGTTTGCCTCTATAAAAGCCGCATTTAAATAGTCGCAAACGACGAAAACTACGCTTTAGCCGCTTAATAACCGGCTAAGCCCTTCCACTCATACTCTTTCTGCTAGTAGAGGTTCGGAAGGTCATCCCAGCAGAATAGCGAGGGAACCTTGTCTAAGGGTGAACCGCGAAATAGTATTAGGCCCGCTATGAGAAATCCTGTCTGTTGGAGTTCAAATTAGTTAAATAAAAAACAGAATAAGCATGTAGTACCGACGGTAGAAGCTTTCTGGACGCGGGTTCAAGTCCCGCCAGCTCCACCAAATAGTAAGATAGGCCCATCAGCAATGATGGGCCTTTTTTGCTATTGGAGCAGGTGGGCGTGAACCCGCGCTCGGGATTAACAACCGTGTTCACAAAATGTCTGAAACATTTTGTACCGCTTAAAAGCGCCCGGAGGGTCGAGGCCAAGGATTCCCTAGAGGTCACGTCGCCACCACGCGAACCACACGGGAAACGCAGCATACAGGTCTTGAAGCGGAACTGAGTAAAATTAATCGCAATTTGTTTTGGGGACAACAGTTCTTGAACGGGTTTTCAGCACAATAGTAATTTCAGCTCCTTTGCGTTTCTAATTTTTTAATATTAGAAAAGAAATTATAGTCCACGGCAGCAAATATAAAGTCATCCACAAAGCCAAGCTACGGCACTAATTTCTGATTAATAGTTGTGTCTTTGTGCTCAAACAGTCTTAATCTACCAGCCAATTAAAACCCGTTTTTTATGAATATTCAGCGGGCTGAGTACCTTCTACCTGGCTCTTTAACTCCTGGACGGGTAGAAAATTACTACTCTTTGTGTCCGGTTTGGAAAATAGCGGAATTGGCTGATCGATTTCGCCCGAAAAATGCGATAATCGGGTAAGGTTTTATTTTCTGAGTTTATTAAGTGCAATTATTAGAAATAGAGTGTTTAGGTAAAACACTCCGGTTAGAAGGCTCAATGGCGGGGTGGCAGCAACTGTTTTGGGACGATCAATGTGTATCACAAATTAATGCCAGTGCCGACAATGCGTCATTTTCACATCAATTCAGTCTGCAAAGTCAGCAAGGTGAATTACCCGTTAAACTTAATGGCTCACTGCAGTGGCAGCCTTTTGAGCTGCAATTCCAGCTGTTAGTCGATGACGAACTTTTGCATAAAAACACCCTCAATGAAAAAGATATAGAACAACGTAAAGTCTCGCAAAATAGAACAAAGCAACCGATGAAATTTAGTTTCATTGGCATGGCTGGTCTTGGCTTAAAGTTACTCAAAAGTGCCAAGGTCATTAAAGTTGTTTTTGCTGCGGGTAGTTTAGCAGCCTATAGCTGGTTATTTTCTATTGAGTTTGCAATTGCGCTTATCGTTTGTCTTGTTTTTCATGAATATGGTCATATCAGAGCCATGAAATATTTTGGCTTGAAAACCAAAGGTATTTATCTCATTCCCTTTGTGGGCGGCTTAGCGCTGAGCGACGATAAAATTAATACCCGCTGGCAAGATATAGTTATCTCAATAATGGGCCCCTTCTTCGGTTTAATATTATCCATTGCTTGTCTAGTTGGTTATTGGGTCACCGATTTAGAAATACTTGCGGGTTTAGCGGTATTCAATGCATTGCTTAATTTATTTAACTTGTTACCTATATTGCCTTTAGATGGCGGGCACGTGCTCAAGAGTATCGCCTTTTCAATTAATTCTAGTGTGGGGTTAGTGGCTTGTGTAATAGGCGCAGCATTAGGTGTTTATATTAGTTATCACTTTGGTTTAGCCCTGTTAGGGTTTTTACTGGCTATTGGTAGCATTGAAATATTGTTTGAATATAAGCGTCGGCATTTAAGTGAGCTATTGCCTCTTAACCCCTATGCCCAAATTGTATCGGCCTTGTGGTATATCATTACCGTAGGTGGCTTATGTTCTATTATTTTGCTTGTTGGTCAAACGGGAGATGGTGCTTTGTCATTACCACTTAAAATACTGGGTAGTTAATGCATTTAGCATCACTCGTTGTGGTGAACCATCGCCATTGATGAGAGTACAAATATTCTTAACTGTTAAACCAACGCAATGAGTTAGACCGGGGTTAGGCATAGTATCCGCTTTTTACTGGTAGATAATGAGATTGTTGAAAAACTCATAAGGCGAAACTATAGAAGACTGGAAAGCGCACTCAGACGGCATTGGGTGGCTATCGCGTTAAACTTCACTTCAATTTCATTACGGACGTTTAACGTTGTGCTGACCCCGATTAATTAGATTGGTATTGATTTAAAGTCAGGTGGTAAAATGATCACGCGTTTTGAAGCAAATAATGCCAAAGTAAATTCGTACTCGGGGATCCCATGCGCTGTAAAATTTATCTGCTGACCATGCTCACGTTCAGGCCCTAAGCCTGGCGCAATCAGCCATCAAATGACCTTGGAGAAATGAAAAATGAACGTACCGGAAATAAGTCAAAATCAGGTCGCCGCTGATACCGTCGTGATCAACATAAAATATAAGCCCCAGTCGCGGCTGCATGGTTTTTCCGGTACGACGCAGCAGCTACAATGCTTGGGCCATGCAGAACTATTATGATTAAACGACTGTCCCAAGAAATCTCCCCAACCGTCGAGACACTGGACGATCTCGCAAAGTTGGCAAACTACTCGCTCATGGACAATCTCAACTGCGATCCTGATGCGACAGTAAACGGTGCCGACCACGCACCTCGTCAAGTCTTCTCAGGCCATTATGTGCCCGTCAATCCCACGCCAATCGAAGACCCCGAGTATATCGCACACAGCAAAGACTTTTTTCACGAACTTGGCTTCGCCGACAGCATGGCAAAATCAGCCGACTTCATAAGGATGTTCTCGGGCGATCTATCCCATGCTCCTAAGCCAATGCGCAAGTTCGGTTGGGCGACTGGTTACGCACTATCTATCTACGGCACCGAATACGTTCAGCAGTGCCCATTCCAAACTGGCAATGGCTACGGTGACGGTCGCGCAGTTTCCGTGCTTGAGGCCGTCATCAAAGATCGACGCTGGGAAATGCAGCTCAAAGGTGGCGGCCAAACCCCATATTGTCGCGGCGCAGACGGTCGCGCCGTCTTGCGCTCAAGTATCAGGGAGTTTTTGGCACAGGAGCACATGCACTCGCTCGGTGTGCCAACGTCACGGTCGCTGAGTTTGTATGTTTCGAAAACGGAAAAGGTCAAGCGGCCGTGGTATTCCCAGGGCTCGCGCTCGAAGGATCCCGACATGCTTATATTGGAAGCCGTCGCCATCTCAACGCGCGTCGCCCCGTCGTTCATTCGGGTCGGCCAACTCGAACTTTTCAGTCGCCGAGCCCGCAAACAAGAACACCCAAAAGCGATGGAGGAGCTTCAGAAGATTGTATTACATTTGATTGATCGTGAGTACGGTAACGTCATCGACAATAAACTAACCACCGCCGAAAAAGTGGTGGTGCTGGCCCGCGAGTTTCGCAGCCGCCTTACATCACTAGTGGCAAATTGGATCCGCGTCGGTTACTGCCAGGGCAACTTCAATAGCGACAACTGCGCTGCGGGTGGCTTCACACTTGATTACGGTCCTTTCGGTTTTTGCGATGTTTTTAATCCGTACTTCCAGTCATGGACCGGTGGTGGACATCACTTCTCGTTCCTGAACCAGCCAGAGGCAGCACAACGCAACTTCCAAATGTTTTGTACGGCGTTGCAGCCATTGCTCGTGTCGCATCCGAACTATTTGCAACAGCTCGACGAGATCCAAGGTGGCTTTTCGAGTGAAATGCAGGCCCAAATGGAGAAGATGTGGGCTGCCAAACTTGGACTGGGTACTTTTCACTCGGCATTGTTCAATGAGCTCGAAACGCTCATGGCACAAACGCCTGTGGATTACACCATCTTCTTCCGCGAGCTTTCGATGGTGCCTGACGACATTGGCCCACTCAAAAAAAGCTTCTACGAGGGCTCGAAGTGCACCATGACTTCAATGCAACCGACGTATAATACAGATCCCAAAGGGATGGACAAACGCTGGTCACAGTGGCTCACAAAATGGAAATCGCTCATCGGCAGCGCTAATGTTGCTTCGCCTTACTCTCGCGAGCAGCTCTCTAGGCAGATGAAACTCGTCAACCCAAAATACAGTTTGAGAGAGTGGTTTGTTATGCCTGCGTATCAGCAAGCGACCGCAGGGAACTACTCGCTCGTTCGAGAGCTGCAGGAAGTCATGACGCAGCCATACGCCGAGCAGTCGAAGGATGTGGAGGATAAATACTATCGGCTGAAACCGTCTGCGTACTTTGATGTTGGTGGATTGTCGTATTATAGTTGTTCTTCGTGATTTTTCTAAAACTGATCGGCCAGGGACGGTACTCCTTAGGCGGCCTGCCCGCTGCCTACTTGGCGAACTTACAAGCCTAATTATTAGTCAGGGATAATAAGCAGTATTAGGCCACCTCACCTACCCGAGCGCGATTGCTGCCCTTATGCCCTGGCTGAGCGCCTCGCAGTTTACCGCTACTTTCACGCGGGCGGTCCACAGCCGCTGGGCCATCAAAAAAAGGTCGGCAAGAATAATTGTGACTGGATTGTTTCAGCGAATGTAAAACAGGACTTGGGCAGCGCAAGTATCCTCAAAAATGGTCGCGTGATTTTTAATATTTCCGGGAATAAGTATCGGCTCGTGGTTGGGATAAACTATACCTACCAGGTCATGTATATCCGGTTTGTCGGCACCCATGCCCAGTACGATAAGATTGACGTGCAAACCATTTAAATAATGGATCTGCCAGAGGAATTACTATGGACATCAAACCTATTAAAACTGATGCCGACACTGCATGTCATCGCCTGTGTGGATCTTTTTATTGGGGGTCCGTCAAAATTTTCTGGGTGAGAAGAATACTGTTTTGAACAGTTGATGCCACATAAAATTGAAGGTATAGGCTTCCCCAACGTTTTTATTTTTAATGTTAAAGATATTTCGAAACTATTTAATTAACTATACCTATTAAAAATGCGCAGAAAGAAACTGTTACCCTATTAATTACAATTACTTATAATAAAATATCTTGCCTTACGATCCCCAAAATGGCAGCAAAAACCACTCAAGTTTGTATTTTTTAACATACCTTAGTATTGGTGTGGCACTCCACATTACTATATACGTGTTTATTATCACGGTGTTGAATTTAAAGCATTAATTCAGGATCGCTGTGATTATGAAAGTTTTTCAAAGTTTAGTAAAACGAGTCCTTGCCGTAGGGTTAAGCCTGTCATTGTTCGCCTGTGGTTCAAGTGACGAAACGGCGGCACTACCAGTATCTACGCTTGCACAACCAGAGGAAATTCAAGTTCCGGTTACACAGGACATTGCACAAAATATTCGCCAGTCGGCGACTACAAATATTAACCTTCCATTAGGTTCAGAAGCCACTTTAGATATTAGTGAGGGAATTCAAGTTCTGTTTGCACGGGACATTGCACAGAACATTCGCCAGTCGATGCCTAAAAATATTAACCTTCCATTAGGTTTAGAAGCCACTTTCGATATTGAATACCTAGGAGCATTTCGTGCGCTGGCTGACGGAGAGTCCAGTTCAAACTACGCGGTTGGGGCGCTTGGTTTCAATCCACACAATAACAGTGTGTATATGGTTGGTCATGCTCATCATAACGCCATAGCAGAATTTGAAATCCCTTCTGAATTGTCATTTGCAGAACAACCTGCAAATATTCCTGAGGCCGCAGTTCTTCAACAATACGTCAAAATTCTTGGCAAAAAAGAGATGGGCAATACGACTAATAAAATTAACGGAATTTTATATCATAATCAAAATTTATTAGTGAGCTCAGAGATTTGGTACGATGGGAGTGGCAGCAATCGTGACAATTTACAGGTTTTTTCAAATGCTCACGACATCAGGTCGTCTGGTTTCACAGGAATGTTACAAATTGAGGGCGCCGCTAAAGCAGCTGGCTATATGACCAAAGTACCTGCTGAATTAAGAGAAAAAATAGGATCCGAATATTTAATTGGTTGGGCGTCAAACTACTCAATAACATCACGATACTCCCAAGGACCTAGCGTATATCGTTTCGACCCAAATCAAGCAATCGATGCAGTACCATCAGTTGACAGAGCAATTGACACAGATCCACTTATGGTTTTTCCTTTAAAGGAAGGTAAGCAAATGGTTGAGGGAAGTAGTGGCTATTCTTCAGATATATCACCGATATGGGGGCCAGTAGCAAAAGCTAAATATGGTTTCATCATTCCTGGTACAACTTACTTTCTAGCTATTGGTTCCCATTCAGGGCTGCACAGCGGCATTGGTTACAAAATAACCCAAGATAATGGACGTTTGTGTGGTGGCCCCTGCTCATACGAAAGCGACGATATATATAATTACTTTTGGATATTCGATGTCGAAGATATGCTTAATGCCGAGCATCCCTGGTCAGTTAACCCCATTAGTTATGGTAAATGGAGTCACCCTTATGATGAAGAGGGAGCTAATCAAATAATCGGCGGTACCTATGACGACGAGAATAATATTTTGTATTTAGCACTCGGTGGTGCAGCCCAAACAGGTGTCTACGATAGACCACCACTAATAATTAGCTATCAGGTTATGGCTAAACGATAAGATATTTTTGTTTTGGTTTAATCACCTACAGCATAACTGGAACGTAAACTAGGAGGCTGGCTAGAGGATTATCGGTGATGTTGATCTGCTATGTTATTCCTCTATAGGACTGGGAGCGCCTATCACCACCGTTAATCAGGGGCAATGATCTTCTCCCCGTATGTTGATCCATCTTTTGTTTGAAGCGATTTTCACCTGACACCCAGGCCTTGTTGGTGGCATTGCGTATTTCATCAAGCGTTAATGCAGGAATGGGATGTTCAAACTGTGCTTGGTATGCCTGCTTTCGTTCTGCCTGGTTGCTGCCAAGTGATTGATAACAATGGTGGGCTGTTAGTAACACGATATGTTTATCTAATGCATTCCCTTGATAATTTGACCAGGGATACTCGGCCGGGTGCTTCAAGCAAGAAGACTCTGTGAAAGCGTTTACGCAGTTGTAGGAGCTTTACACCTACTTTTAGCTTTTGCAGCATGTGGATCTGGCATTACCCAAGAAGCCCTCGTTGAGATCCTGCACATTCAAAAGAGTGCTATATCCAGAATTGAAAATCATGCTAACTATGTAAAACGCTCCACGCTAGAGCGCTTCGCATCTGCCTTGGGTAAAAGGGTTGAAATTAGACTCGTCTAATTTCTTAGCTGTGATGATATCCCTTTGCCGGGACTCCTTGTTTTGTAACGTGATCACAGGTGAATACATGTTCTTAAGGGACTAGCGTACATTTACCAACGTAGCGACTATAAAACTCTTTTCCTCCATTTTCGATATGAATAATGTCAGCACACACGGACCACCCAATCATTAAAAGGCTCCCAAATTCGGTCCATTAGAACTGATGAAGGTGAAACTAAAAAGGTCCTTTACTATAAGGATGGGTTTGGTGGATTAATTAGCACTAACCACACATCCCACAAAAAAGTTACATTCTTACCATTTCAGTATGTGCCTAAGTAGTAATTAAAGAAATCTAAAGGTATGATAGGGTGATAGGTAAATATTAAAGTGCGTAAAATATATGGCATTAAGTATCAATAAACCGGTAACCCGAAAAAAACTATCTGAAACGGTAGAAGAAGAATTAGAGTTAATGATCCGCCAAGGTGAAATTGCTGAGGATGATGCTCTTCCCTCAGAGAGAGAATTAATGGCAGCGTTTGGGGTTGGCAGACCTTCTATTCGGGATGCCCTTTCAGCGCTAGCACGCAAAGGCCTAGTTAAAATTAGCAGTGGCGAGAGAACACGAGTTACCAGGCCTTCAGCAGATAATATTATCTCTGAGCTTTCAGGGATGTCTAAAGACTTTCTTTCACAGCCAAATGGTCTGCAATATTTTGACCAATTAAGGAAATTTTTTGAATCAAGTTTAGTAAGACATGCTGCTGAATTTGCCACTGAAGAGCAGCTCCAAGAACTAGCAAAAGCCTTAGAACTTAACGGCAAATCTGTTAACAAAGACAACCAATTTAGAAAGACAGATATATATTTTCATAGAGTGATAGCGTCAATTCCAGGAAATCCAATTTTTTTAGCTATTCATCAAGCATTAGTCGATTGGGTTATTGATGCAAGGCCTGCTAAAAGTAATTCAGAAGAGTTGAATAAGCAAAGTTACCTTGATCATGTCGATATTTTTAATTGCATCAATAATCACGATGTTGAAGGCGCTGATCGCAAGCTTACTCAGCATCTCGAATATGTTTTTGATAAATATTACGACGCCTAGCAGCAATACATATGAAGGCTACCAGCTTTGGTAGCCTCCACTTTTAATACTCCCTCTACTTTCTTCTGCTTTTATTAAAACATTCATTTTTATAATAGTCATTTTACGGTCTAGTCAAAGTATCGTTATTCTTAATTGTGCTAGATTTAGCAAATAATAGGTGGTATAACAGGTATACAGCACAAACAATGTCAATTGAGTTATTATGTTTCGTCATCTGTTAAAAACAGTTCTTATTTTTTTCATACTATTCCCATTAATGTCAAACGCTAATACTAGTATAAACTGGCAAAAGCCAGAGGACTCCAAGGCTGTTAAAGTGATTAGCGGTCACGGTGCATTCATTAATAAACAACAACAACATTTGCTAATTTCCTCTGGCGTTATTTCTGAAGATGGTCCGTTGATTGCAGAAAATCTGCTTAATAAAGACAGTATTTCTGCTAACTTTCAAGTATTAGCTGGTGACAAGCTAATTTCTACTAAACTAAGCGAGCAAGATGGTAATAGAAGTTTTGCCGCTAGTGTTGGTTATAATAACGCCACGATTGTTATCGGTGGTATTGCCAATAACACCGCTTCGGATTCAATAGACTTAATTATATGGCATGATGCAACACAAAAAATGGAGAGTTATCCATTACCTTCCCTGCCCAAAGTCGCCATTTCACCATCAGCGGTAGTTATCACTAATACCCTTTATGTTCTTACGGGCAGTGATGCCAATAATAATTTTTACTCTTTAGACTTAAATAGCTTAATCAACGAGCAGGGCGAATTTACTTTAAAAGACAATACCAAGCAGTCGTGGACCAAGCTAGCCAATTTACCATTATCAAACACAGAAAATAATTATCGAAATGGTATCAAGCTCGTCGTGCAAAATGACGGTTCAGGAAAGAAAATATTCGCACTTGGTGGATATCAGCTTAATAGTTTTCAATTACAAGATAATACCGACCTAACGCAATATAATATTTCGCCAATAAAGTCGCTTTGGAAATATGATCCAAACTCAAACAAGCATAACGCTAATTGGCAACAACTGGATGATATCGTTGTTAGAAAACAAGCCCTTGAACGCAAAATTAATACCTTAAGTCCGCTAGGCCAATCACATATTTTAGCTTTTACCGATAATGGTAAAGCCCTCTCATTTAATGCTATCACCAACAGTTGGGCTCAATACAGTCAATCAAATTCAGATAATAAACAAACAAATAACTTAGCGTTTATTAGTAAAAATTCAGTCACCGTCGGTAAAGAAATATTTTCTTTAAACCAAGAAAATCAAAATTCAAAAACGTTAGCGCTTTGGCAGGTAACTCCTACACCAACCACCAAGAATTTTGGTTGGCTAAACATGACGGTATTAGTGGTTTATTTACTCTGTGTGGTGCTGGTTGGACTTTTCTTTGTCTTCAAAAATAAAAATACTGATGATTACTTTAGGGGCGGTCAATCCATTCCTTGGTGGGCTGCAGCATGCTCTATTTATGCCACTATGTTAAGTTCGCTCACGTATGTTGCACTGCCTGCCATTGTTTATCAAACCAATTGGTTATTGTTAATCGGTATCTGGATGATCGTTTTAGTAGCACCTGTAGCGATATACGTTGCCATGCCATTCTTTCGTCAGATTGACGCCACCAGTGCCTATGAGTATCTTTCTAAGCGTTTTAACATGAGCGTAAGATTATTTGCCAGCGGACTATTCACGCTTTTTCATATTGGCCGTATGGGTATAGTTATGGCATTAACCGCGTTAGCGCTTTCGGCGGTAACACCCTTATCAGCCAGTGACAGTGTGCTGATCATGGGGGTATTATGTTTAATTTATTGCACCATGGGCGGCATTGAGGCGGTTATCTGGACAGATACTTTACAAACTATCGTATTACTTGTTGGCGCTATTGTCTGTTTTATAACCATAATAATGGGCTTAGATGGCGGTTTAACTGAATTTATCAGCGTTGGTTTTAATGATGATAAGTTTACTATGGTTAATGCAGACTTTAGTTTAGATAGCATCACTACCCTGTCAATTTGGGTGATTATAATCGGTGGTATTGGTCAAAATATTTCAAGTTATACTGCTGACCAAGCTGTAGTACAAAGATATATGGTCACTTCAAATCCTACCGAAGCGAAAAAATCTATTTGGGCCAATGCTGCTATGGCAGCGCCAGGTGCGTTACTATTTTTCTGTCTTGGTACAGGTCTTTATGTTTTCTATCAAAGACACCCAGAGAAACTAGATCCTACCATTCAAATAGATCAAATTTTCCCAACCTTTATTGCCAGTGAACTTCCTATAGGTATAGCCGGACTGATTGTTGCGGGAATTTTTGCCGCGGCACAATCAACGGTTTCTACCAGTATGAATTCTATTGCCACCACGTTAGTAACGGATTTTATCCGGCCTTTTAATTTAGTTAAAACAGAAAAGGGCTATATGAGTGCAGCGCGCTGGTTAACCTTTATTATGGGGGCATTAGGCACGTTAGCAGGCTTAATATTTATCAACCCTGAAATACGGTCATTAATGGAAGCTTACTTTAAAGTTATTGGCATGTTTATGGGCGCATTGGGTGGTTTATTTGTACTTGGTGCCCTCACCAAAAAAGCCAATTCTGCCGGCGCAATTATAGGTATTTTGGCCGGTGTAGGCACCATGATTTCTGCTTGGCAGTTAGGCTGGGCAAATGGTTACTTATACGCAACACTTGGTATAACGTCATGTTTAGTCGTTGGTTATATAAGCAGCATATTATTCCCTGCTAAAGGTAAAGATTTAGACGGCTTAACCCTATATACCATGCGCACATCAAGTACGAATAACTAAAGAATTTCATCAAAAGTTAGGAAATATTATGTCAGTCATCAATAAAGACCTTGAACAACAACTTTTATCGTCATTAAAACAAGCACTAATCGCCTCTTGTCAACCGGTTGATAATGGCCCAATGGATAAAGTCGAACATATTGTTGCTATGGCTTTATCGGCCGTTGATGGGGGTGCCAAGGGGTTGCGTATTGAAGGTGTTGAAAACGTTAGAGCCGTTGCCAAAGCAACATCGACACCTATCGTCGGCATTGTAAAAAGAGACTTAAATGACAGTCCGGTGCGTATAACACCGTTTATTGATGACGTTAAAGCTTTAGCTGAAGCTGGCGCTAACATTATTGCCTTTGATGGTACCGACAGACAACGCCCTGCTCCTATGCTCGATTTATTAAACGCTGTTCATCAATCAGGTTGTATCGCCATGGCAGATTGTGCCGATTATGAAACAGGCATGATGTTAGCTAAACACGGCTGTACTTTCATTGGCAGCACTATGTCTGGTTATGTAGATTTAAATAACATCCCCAATGAGCCTGATTATGATTTAGTAAAAAAATGGGCCGCTCAGGGGCTTAACGTTATTGCCGAAGGACGTTATAACTCACCAGAGCGTGCAGCAAAAGCGATTGAATTGGGAGCATTTTCAGTGACTGTAGGCTCAGCTATTACCCGCGTTGAACATATCACCCAGTGGTTTGTTGGTAGCATCAAAAATGCCCGTAAATAAGAGAGACTAAAATGATCATAGCAATTGATGTGGGCGGCACCAAAATATCCGCCGCTCTGATGCACAACAATCAAATAATTGAGCAACGAAAAATAGACTCCGTTATTCAGAATGATTTAAGCAATTTAACACAGCACCTCGTCAAACTTTGTAGTGACTGGGCAGATAAAGCACAACAAGTTGCTGTAGCCTGTACAGGACAGGTGGGTACTGAATACGTTAACTTTCTTTCTGCCAAACAAAAGCTGCCATTAAAGGCTCAACTTGAAGCGGCTTTTAATTTACCAGTAGACATTATTAATGATGCAGCAGCAGCAGCATGGGCAGAATATTGTGTTGCTGACAATGCAAAAAAAAATGAAACCTTAGTTTATATCACAGTATCAACCGGTATCGGCGGCGGCATCATACAGAATGGACAACTAGTCACCTCAACTGATGGCTTTTGTGCTCACCTGGGTCATGTTTCAGTTCAGCACCCAAAACAACAATCCATTATTTGTCATTGTGGGCGACTAAACTGCGCTGAAGCGATAGCTTCGGGTACTGCTATCGCCAAACAAGCATCAAAAATATTAAATAAAACCATTAGTTGTAGAAACGTTTTTGAGAAATATCTTCACGTAGCTGAGATTGCGCAATTAATTGATGAGTCGACCAGTGCAATCACCGATTTAATCGCCAATATAAAAGCTATTTCAGGCACAAAAACCGTGATATTAGGCGGCAGTGTTGGTAGTGCAAGTGTGTTTATTAAACAAGTAAAAGAAAAAGTAGCCCTACTACCTGACATTTACCAAGTGGTTATTCGGTCACCAAGTTGTGGTGCAGATGCTGACTTAATTGGTGCTTATTTATATGTTCAAGGCAAAAAGGATCATTAATGCAAATTATTATTTATGACGATGCCCAACAGATTGCCCAAAGTGCAGCGCAGTGGGTACAAGCATTAATAAAGGAAAAGCCTAAACCTGTATTAGGTTTAGCAACCGGCAGCACGCCCATCAGTTTATATCAGGCATTAGTAGAACAATATAAAACAGGTAATACTAGCTTTGTTGATGTGACTACTTTCAATCTTGATGAGTACCATGATATTGCCGATGACAATCCACAAAGTTATCGCAGCTTTATGCAAAAAAATCTATTTGATCACCTAGATATAGATCAAGCCAACACTTTTTTGCCCACATGCAGCCAGAGCCAAAATCCACGATTACAAGGGCTTAACTATGAAGAAAAAATCAAACAAGCTGGTGGTATAGATTTACAAATATTAGGCATTGGCGCAAATGGTCATATCGGTTTTAATGAACCTACTTCCAGCTTAACGTCAAGAACACGGATAAAAACATTAACTCAGCAAACGTTAACCGATAACGGCCGGTTATTTAACGCTAATGAATTTCAACCAACCTTAGCCATGACAATGGGTATCGCTACCATTATGGATGCTCGATACGTATTGTTGATGGCCACGGGTAAAAATAAAGCCCGCGCAGTCCAACAAATGATCACAGGTGGGGTATCGTGCAATTGTCCTGCTTCAATTTTACAAATGCATGAAAACGCAGTAATCCTACTTGATAAAGAGGCTGCATCTGAATTAGAGGATCAAAGCTATTATGAGTGGGCAGACAACCAAAACAGGAAATTAAATGAGAAATTTGGTTTTTTTCATAATTTCTGATCATTTAGAATGCAGTAACCGCTCACCGCGGTGGTATTGAGGTAAAGCCGTTAGTTCAGGTAACTAAGGATATTCACCGCGAGTGACGACTGAGTGTAAACTTTTTCGAGCCGTTCTAAAGAGTTGGCTCCAAGCTTGCAGCAATTTTCTACGAGGGTGAGAATCACTTGATAAAATTGCTCGCCTCAGTGAGAGTACACTCCATAACTGCCTTTGGGCCGCAGTATTTAACTGCGTAATGAGCGCCCTGTCTCGTCGTTGCTCAGCTTATACTTTTATCGTGAGCGTCCGGTAGCTTTCAACGTATTTGAGCAATAACCCACCCCGACCACAACTGCCTTGATAGCGTTGGTGTTCAGTGACGTTAATACCTTGCTGAGGAATATCGAATACTTGATGACGATAAATAGGGCGAGGTATTCGATACGACCTTATCACCGCATGCACACTCGTAGCGAGGATAATAAGGTGGGGCCATATCCACCTCATCTATGCGAGCGATGGCAGCAAGGCTTCAGCTTGTCCATACATCGCATCGCAATTTTTATTATTGTTACGCAGGTTTGTGATCCATGAAACTTGCTGATTTCATTTTGGCGACAACTTCTTCTTTCTCTTTTGTCGTAAGCGTGCGAATAGGAAGACGTGGATCTCCAACGTCGATACCGTGAAGAAGCATTGCGGCTTTACCGGCTGCAACGCCACCATATTGAACGAGTATACGGATAATACCAATAACCTTATCCATGAGGGCAGTTACGGTGTCTTGATCTCCTTTGTTGAAAGCATCAATGATATCTAGATAAAGCGGCCCAGCGTAGTTATAGGTACTACCAACCGCGCCAATAGCACCAACTGCAAGCCCCCCTGGGAGAAATTCGTCAACACCAAATGGGATATCGAATTTGCCGCCGCAGACACGCTTGCAGCGCTGAAATTCATAAAGGTCTACATGGTTGAATTTAATACCAGCGAGGTTTGGAATAACTTTGTCAGCTTTGATAAGAAACTGTTCCATATCAAACATAACACCAGACATACCTGAGTGATAATAGTAAAAGGATTTTGTTGGAGCGGCCGCAGCTACTACTGCGCAGTAATCGACAAGCTCATCAACGGAACCAGGCTTGAAGAAACAAGGCGCAATAATGGAAGTCGCAAAAATATCGAGTGTTTCGGCATGTTTTGTTAATTCAAGTGTATCAACAATTGATAAGGCCCCTGTGTGAACCGTAATGCTGAGCTTACCCTGAGAAGCAGAAACCCAGCGCTGAGCGATGGCTTTACGCTCAGCAACGGAGCAGTTAAGGCCTTCACCTGTTGTGCCACAGATATAAACACCTTTAACACCTTGTTTGATAAGCAGTGTCGCGATTTGATCGATAACAGGAAGATTAACTTCACCGTTTTTATCAAATGGTGTATGCGGAGCGGCGATCAGACCGGTAAGTTTTTTCATCGTAAACCTCTATAAATTTTAAAATATTGCATTGCCGCCTATCCATGTATTTATGACATGAGGCGACGAATTGGTGGTTGAAAGTAAAGTTAAGTCAGCGTTTACGCCGATTGATAATTGCCCATGAGAGTTTCCTATACCTAGAAAATCAGCCGGATATAAGCTGGCCATATTGAGCGCTTCGGTTAATGGTATTTCAAATATGCCTATAGCATTATTAATAGCAGTCATCATATTTAAAGCCGAACCTGCTAGCTGACCGGTATTGCTGGTAAGTTTGTCGCCTGATAACTGAATGTCATGACCATCAAAATGTAATTGTGTTTGATGGCTACCTATTGTTGACATTGAATCAGTTACCAAGAGCATTTTTTTAGCCGCTTTCACTTTATAAGCCAGCTTGGCCGTACTTGGGTGAACATGATGACCATCTAAAATAATGCCACACCAACTTTGCTCATCAAGTAATGCTGCACCAACCATATTTGGCGATCGTGACTCAAGTCCAGACATAGCATTAAATAAATGAGTAAAACCTGTCGCGCCGGCAGCTAATGCCGCTTGGGTTTGAGAAAAGTTAGCATTTGAATGTCCTAAACAAACATGCACACCATGCTCCACTAAAACTTTAATCGTTTCACAACTGACATTTTCAGGCGCTAGCGTAACTATTTTTATGCCTAAGTCATCTCGACAATAAATATCCAACTCTTGCTGCGTTAACGATCGTATTTGCTTGCTGTTGTGGATCCCTTTTTTGGGTTCACTGATATGCGGCCCTTCAAAATGAACCCCGAGAATACCGGGGGTGTTTTGTGTTATTGCAGCACTTATCAGGTTAGCGGTATCGTTTATTTTACCAATGTCACTCGTTATCAAAGTTGGTAAAAGGCCCGTTGTGCCATAAATGGCGTGAGCTTTAGTCATTGCCGTTAACGTATTTAAATTGGTAACAGTATTGAGCAAATAACCACCACCACCATTAACTTGGATATCAATAAAACCAGCCGTTAATAAACCACTTACTCTAGTTTCAACTGCACCTTGGACCGTGTCAAAAGCGATGACTTTTCCATCTTCGATGCTGACCGGGAGATTATTGTGCAGTGTTTTGCCATCAAACAGTTGATCGGCTATGAATGTGGTGATCATAAAATCTTCTAGATAATTTTTAATTTGAAAAGGGTGAGCTGAGAGTTCCAGCCCACCCATACACCATAAAATCAGGTAATTAATCTTTGTGGTTTGACTAAAAATCTAATTTAATACCGGCATAATAATTGCGCCCGACTAAATCAAATGCCGTACCGTTAGTTAAAGTACCCTGTTGCTGATACTTATGATTCGCCGTTAGATGCGGGGGTTGTTCATCAAACAAGTTAGTCACACCAACAAAAGCATTAATGTTGTCTGTGAAGGTATAGCTAAAACGAACGTCGTTATAAACACGGGAGTCGACTGAATTAAGCTCTTCTGTTAGCACAGTATTATCATTACGGTCTTTAGTTTCATCCCAATAACGTAGTTGCCAATAAATATTTAGCTCGTTAATGGTGTACGACGTATTTATGTTAAAACGAAGTTCTGGAAACAATACCTCACCGGCAAGATTCTGAGTATCACCTGTTTCAATACCTGTAATATCATAGGAATCTAAATAGTTTGCGGCCAAACCTACATAAAGATCGCCTGAACCTAGATCGGTAGAGTATGAAATATCAATGTCGATCCCACTGGTTTCAAAAATATTTTCATTGCCTGATGCTGCGTTAACATCCAGTGCAGCTCCTGCGCGACCATCGCGGCGCACCAAACCACCACATTGAGCATCGAAGTTGCTCGGGGCAGCTGAATAACAACGGTTTAAAATGACCGTACGGTCAGTTTTCGCAATCGCATCGTCAATTTTGATATCGTAATAATCAAGTGACATTTGTAGGCCAGAAATAGACTCAGGTGTAAACACAATACCTGCGGTAAATGTATCTGCTTTTTCTTCTTCAACATCCGTAGAACCACTCAATAAGCCTGCTGTATTTTGAGTTTCTACTTGGGTTAAATTAAAAGCGCCAGTAGCGTCTATTCGATTTTGAATCGCCGAAATTGAACGGCAGTTATCAGCGATATTTCCACTACTGGCATTAGTTATACCGTTGCATGGATCAGTAACAAGAGCAGCCGTCGCGGTTCCCCCAGCAAACAAATCACTAACATTGGGTGCGCGTACAGCCGTTGCTAATGCGCCTCGCAAACGAATAGATTCTGTAATCGGCGCATCTAAGCCAATTGTCCAGTTAGTTGTGCGTCCAACAGACGAGTAATCGCCCACTCTAAATGCTGCAGATAAATTTAATTTTTCAAGTAAAGGTACCTGTACCTCCGCAAAAACATCAATGACGTCAAATGAGCCCTTAGTTTTAGCAATAGCGGCACCACGAACAATACCCGCTTGTCGTAAAGGATCAGGTGTCTCTTGTCCTTTTTCTTCACGATATTCAATACCGGCGGCAAAACCAATATTGTCAACATCGTTACTAATTGCATAATCGAACTCGCCAGCAACAACCCCTGTTAAAACCGTTTGCTCAATACTGCCAACAAGGTTGGTGTCAGCAGCCAAATACTCTACCGCCTCAGGTGAAATTCCATCAAGTGAAAATGGATTGAAAACCACACAACCGTTAATGCGAGCAATTTCGTCCGCACATTGATAACCACCAAAGCCATCATCGGCTATGGTTAAGGCAGAACGAGCACGATCAAGATTGATATCGCCATGGTCGGTTTGGTTCTGATCGGTAACCCCGTAAGTGCCACTTAATGTAAAATAAATATCACTTGAGATGTCATACTCATATTCGCCAGCAACTCTATAAGTACTGCGGGTATTTTCAGCACCGCGATCTCCAAATTCAGCCAGACGTCTGAAAGTTAAACTTACGTCATCCAGGTTAGTGATGCCGTCAGCGAGTAAGTTATCTCCTAATGCTGTGCCGGCAAACCAAGGATGTGTAGCGATATCAATTCCAGTTGTACCACCTTGAGACAATTTAAAAATATCATTACGGCTATCGAGTGGGATCGGTTCAAAACGTGCGCGGGAGTCCACTCTTGCATAGTTAGCTGTAAAATTAAGGCGAGAATCTGCATTGAGATCCAGCGACAAGCCACTGGCAATGAATTTTCGTTCTAATGGCGCCAACATAGAGCGGTATTCGTGGAAGTTAAAAGCATCGGATGTCTCAACATCAGGTGTACGTACAAAAGCGCTACCATCACCTTTATATCCACCAATTCGACCACCTAATATATGCGAAGAACCAACATATTGTGACGTATCTAAGATACCATCACCGTCGGTATCAACTGCACTTTTATGTACCCGAGAATAGTCGCGATCACCCGCCATCAAACCATCATCATCAGAGATGCCAAATGAGAGCCAAGCATTTCCATCAGCAAAGTTCTTACCAATGGTTAGTTCAATATCGGTAGTGCCTCTGTCACCTTCAGCACTTCGCCCTGTTTGCGCTTTGAAAGCCACACCATCAAAATTTTTCTTCATGATGATGTTGACGACACCAGCAACAGCATCTGAACCATAAGCGGCTGATTGACCACCGGTTAACACTTCAACTCGCTGAATCATAGTGGTTGGAATGGTATTCAAATCAACACCGTATCCAGAGCCCACAGACATACCTGAAACATAACGTTTACCATCAACCAAGACCAAAGTTCTCGATGAGCCTAAATTACGCAGGGCTACTGTGCTTAATCCTGAGTCTTGACCACTGATATTTGAACTAGAAGAAGTCGTATCACCGACCACAGCTGGAATTTTACCTAATAAATCACCGATATTTACCGCACCAACACCTTCAATATCATCGGAGTCTAATACTTTAATCGGTGAGGCTGATTCAAAGTCGCCTTTGCGGATGTGAGAGCCGGTAACTATTATTTTTTCTACTTCTGTCACTGCCTTGGTATTTTGGCCTTCAGCTGCCAATGTATAAGTTGTTGCAGAAGCAATGCTCACCGCGAGTAGTGATTTAATAAATAGATTTGATTTCAACATGTTATCCCCATATATTTTTAATAGTTTTTAAATATTTTCATTCATAAACAGTCATGCTAAATACCTACTAACTAACATAACAAAAGCGACTAGGTACGCCATCAACCTGTTATACCAGCGTACCACCTACAAGTTTTCTTTGTCAAAGCTAAAATGACCATCTTCGGTAATTAGGTAAATGAGTAAGGCTAATAGGCTGATTTATGGAGAATTACTTATTAAAAAATGTTTCATTGAGAAGTGTGAACGAATAAAGCTTGACTCGTTACTATGACAAAAACTTGAAGGCTCTCGATTTGATGATTGCAGTACGTGACCTTACTGGCCAATACATTCAATCAATAAAGTGGGGCTTTGTTTGGTGAGCCGACCTTGGACATTGTGCTTATTAAGTTCAAGTTTAGTGAGTTCTATATCAAAACTGATTTGGTATATACCAGATAACCGCAAAATGTGGATTCATAGTTTAATCGACACGAGGGAGTTGATATAACGCGGCGTTAATAAGAAACACTCCCCTTTCTAACGATGCTTCACTAAACAGCGAGAATGATAAAGCGAGACCTCAGCTAGTCTGATGGAAGTGGAATGATCATTTCAATCCTTCCCAAAGTAATCGGTTTTTAAAACCAATGACTTTGTGAGGGTTCCGATAATAATACTCATTACCTCCTTATGGTTAAACGAGTCCTTGTTCAATCATCGCATCGGCTACCCGGCGAAAACCGGCAATATTCGCCCCCAGAACGAGATTGCCATCTTGGCCAAATTCTTTGGCAGTATCGCTGGCGCTAATGAAGATATTTTTCATAATTTGTTTGAGTTGTTGATCAACTTGCTCAAATGTCCATCTTTGCATACTCGCATTTTGTGCCATCTCCAGCTGGCTGGTTGCCACACCGCCTGCATTGGCGGCTTTACCGGGGCCATAAGCGATCCCAGCATCAATGAAAGCATCAACGGCCTCTTGTGTAGTGGGCATATTTGCCCCTTCACTGACGAGTTGGCAGCCATTTTCCAATAATATGTTGGCATCTACCAGGGTCAACTCGTTCTGGGTTGCACACGGGAAAGCTGCATCCGCTGCATAGCGCCATACGGCATGACCATCATTCGGATAGTCTGCGATCGGAGTGTGTATCGCTTCAGGGTAAGTCTTAAGATAATTTACCAGATCGCAACGTTGCCCTTCTTTGAGTCGTTTCACCAACTTAAGATCAATACCACTAGGGTGATAAACGGTACCAGAAGAATCACTGCAACTGATTGGTGTCGCGCCCAACTCATAGAGTTTTTCCATAGCATAAATAGCAACATTGCCCGCACCGGAGATCAAGCAACGCTTGCCTTGTAAATCATCCCCTCGCTCGTTAAGCATATAATCAGCAAAATATACCGCGCCATAACCTGTTGCTTCTTTGCGAACTAACGAACCTCCCCAAAGTAAACTCTTACCGGTTAACACCCCTTCGTAACGCCCTGTTAGGCGCTTATATTGTCCAAACATGTAACCTATTTCACGCGCTCCCACGCCAATATCCCCTGCTGGAACATCGCTGGTCGGCCCGATGTGGCGATACAACTCACTCATAAACGACTGACAAAAACGCATTATTTCGCCATCCGTGCGACCTTTGGGATCGAAATTGGCCCCTCCTTTTCCCCCTCCGATCGGCAAACCGGTTAAAGCATTTTTAAATATCTGCTCAAACCCAAGGAATTTAATAATGCCGGCGTTCACAGAAGGATGGAACCTTAGCCCCCCTTTATAAGGTCCCAGCGCAGAATTAAACTCAACTCGGTATCCTTTGTTTACCTGAATATCGCCATTGTCATCCTGCCAAGGAACGCGAAACATAATTTGACGCTCTGGTTCAACAATACGCTGAATAATGGCTTGTTGCTGATAACGGTCATTTGTCTCTAAAAGTGGCTCTAACGAGTGCAACACTTCTTCAACCGCCTGATAAAATTCTGCTTGTGCTGGACTACTGTGTTTTAAACCCATTATCGTTTTTTGAATATACGTCATCAATTACTACCCTGTTTTCATTTAAAGGTAAAAACTATCAATTCGCTCAATCCTGATTACTTTTTTTGTACATCCGAGAGGGTAAAGTGGTGCCTATAATCTTGATTTTTTGTCTTAGCTCAACGTTTATTGCTTTTCACACTAACTATTTCAACGGATTGCTGACCTCGTTGAGTTTGCCATTTAATACATTGCCCTGTGCTTAGTCCGATTAAAGCCGAACCTATTGGCGCAAACACCGATATACTGTCTTCGAATTTAATCGCATCTGCCGGTAAACACAATGTTTTGGTAAACGTTCTCTGAGTATCTACAAACTTAAACGTCACCTGACTACCAATGGCTACGACATGTTCAGGCATGTCTTTACATGCGACAATTTTCGCCCGGTCCAACTCATTTTCTATTGCACGAATAAATTCTGCAGGCAATTTAGAACGTTCTAGTTGGTACTCTAATTCAGCTAAATCAGCAGTTGAAATAATAATATCTGGTTGCATTTTCATAACCTCTCTCTAACATTTCTCAGAGGAAAAGGAACTCGATTGAGTCCCTCAGTTTAATTGACTATTTTTGCTTATCTTTACGCTTTTTACGTTTCTCTTTTAATGTGCTTTGCGGCTTTTTCTTCTCTTTCATTCTGTTCATAAGATCACCTTACTCTAAAAAAAATCAATACGTTTTAACTGCATTAATACCCCTTCAAAGTTGATTACTCCAAGGCCCTACCCTCCATTTTTCAGTGATAGATATTTATTAGGTGCGTTGTGACTAACGGTGATGATCTCCCATTTAAGTTCACCCTCCGATGTTTTTACTTGGACCACATCACCGCAACGAAGCCCTAATAAGTTCGCACCGATTATCGAAGTGAATGACACAATGCCTTTAGCTGGGCAGGCTGTTTCGTCTTTAACAATCCGTAACGTCAAATGTTCTCCAGTGGACATGTTTTGTAATAACACAGTACTTTTGATTCGAACACGGTTCTCCAGACGCGAGGTTTGGTGATCGCAAAACTCCAAGCGATTTAAAAGCAAGCAAAGTGCTAGTGGATCCAATAAGATCCTGTGCCCAGCTTCCTGAAGCATAAAATTAGATGGGCAAATTAAGGTTTTGCAAGACCTGAAAATACGCATAAGCACGGCTAAATCTCCAACCGGACTGATTACTAAAATAAATGAACAAACAAGGGGGTACTAGCCGAGCGTAAGGACTACGCTCGGCTTAATTTGGTAAGGTGAGTAAGTTACTCTTTATGCAGTTAATGTTAATATATTTGAACATGATTTCCTCTACGTCTGTCGAGAATAATAGCCCACCCAAAAATAAATACAAGCGCTATAAAGCAATCTATTTTTTGGGATAAACCCTAATGCCGAATAAACTCATTAAATGGCAAATAATTTTACAAAATGAGGTTTTCTCGATTATTTATCTGGATAAATATCCCAAATAAAAAGCAGTTCATCAGTTCGGGGCAATTTCAATCTGTGGCACTATTTCATTGAAGACAGGATTTTTTGCTCGCCTGGTAATACGCCCTGCATCGACGGGCGTACCTTGATGCGCGCGTAGAGGGCCGTAAGGTTCGGCCAGCGCTGCTCATCCAGCCGCTCGCCGGCGTGTTCCATATTGACCATCTGGCAAGTGAACGCCAAGTCGGCGAGGCTTAACGTGTCACCAACAAAAAATTCGGCATTACCCAAGCTTTGTTCGAGGTAGTCAAAGTGCACCGGTAGTTTTTCGTTTAAGGCCGACTGCACAGCGTTTTCATCGCAATGCTTTTTCATGCTCGGATTGCTTATGCGGTGTTCAAATATGGTGAAGGTAGTCAGTGGTGCCAGCTCGTAATCCGCATATTTTTCAAGCCAGCGTACCTTGGCATGTTGTTCAGCATTTTGTCCGATTAATGAGGTGAGGTTGGGGTGTTTGTCTTCCAGGTATTGGCAGATCACGCTGGAATCGGCCAGCGTTAAATCACCAACCTTGATTGCTGGTATACGACCCAAAGGATTGAAATCTCGAAACCAGGCTGGTTGATCAAAGGGCAAAACAATTTCCAGTTGATAATCGAGCCCTTTTTCCGCTAGGCACAGGCGCAGTTTACGAACAAATGGGGAAAGTGGAACGCCATAGACAGTCAGGCTCATCGTGGATCCTTATCAAGTAGGAAATGTATAGGGTAAGTGAAGCAGAACGCAGTTGGCAATCACCTAATTTTATTGTTAAGTTTTTACCGTGTG
This sequence comes from Paraglaciecola sp. IT1134, assembly GCF_058068185.1. Classification (NCBI taxonomy): domain Bacteria; kingdom Pseudomonadati; phylum Pseudomonadota; class Gammaproteobacteria; order Alteromonadales; family Alteromonadaceae; genus Paraglaciecola; species Paraglaciecola sp. IT1134. The sequence goes on from NZ_CM176486.1 coordinate 3,474,137, forward strand.
GACTTATTCTTAGTTATTGGCTCCAAAGGTTAGTTAAATAAGTTTTACAGAGATAGTTAGCAATAACTTTTCGTATTTTACAAATTCCCTAAGAATCGAACGCTATTATGGTTCTTTACTTACTTCCTAATTAGCGCCTAGCTAGCGGGAAATGATGGAACATCCGACAACGACCAAAAACTTTGGATATCGTGATTATTAGCGTGTTTCCACCAGCTGAAAAATAGGCCAGCATGGCCATATCAATATACCGCAAAGTCAGCATCATACGCTTAGCATTTGAACCCGATTGCACCAAACCATGCACCGGGATAACCGCCGACATCGGTAAAACGCAAGCCATGACAACTAACAACAACGGCCCTCCCCCGGCGCCCAATACCGCAGTGATAAAAGAAGTAATGCCGGCTAAGGCAATCAAGAAAAATGCCAGTAATGGGCTTAATAATTCTTCGGTATTAGTTCTATGATGTTAATTGATGACCTAAGAGCAAAAAATAGAATCTGAAAGTTGTGCGCAGGTTACCCGCCGCTTATTTAAAACTCTTCAGTATCAATTTCTAATTGGGTGGCTGCAGGATAACGGGGGCCACTAATATTATTGTGAGCAAATACCTGACTCAGTTTTTCTAACTGCTCAGTGGTGAGCGGGATATTCAACGCAGCAACATTTTCACGCAAATGTGAAACTTGGGTGGTACCCGGTATAGGATGAATATGCTCGCCTTGATGAAGTAACCAAGCCAAACTGAGCTGTGCCATACTGCATTGCAGTTCATTGCTCATCGATTCTAGCTCTGCCAATAAAGGCAGATTACGTTGCATATGTTCTGCTTGAAAACGTGGCATCCCTTTACGAATATCACCTTCAACCAACTCATTTTTATCTTTTACATGACCACTCAAAAAACCACGAGCCAAGGGCGAAAATGCCACAAAGGCAGTGCCCAATTCGCGACAAGTATCGAGTACCGATATTTCAGCATTGCGGGTCCACAATGAATATTCAGTTTGCAAAGCCGCAATAGGGTGCACTAGGTGAGCTTTGCGCAAGGTATTTGATGAAATTTCGCACAAACCGATAGCCTTGATTTTGCCTTCATCAACCATGCGAGAAAGCTCGCCTACACTGTCTTCAATGGGCACAGTTTTGTCCCAGCGATGCAGATAGTACAAATCTATTACTTCAGTTTGTAAGCTTTTAAGGGCTTGTTCTAATGTAGCGCGCAAGGTGGCAGGACGACCGTCAATCATCCGCTTGCCATCAACCCCTTTCATACCACACTTACTGGCTAGAAAAATATTATGCCGATGAGCTTTGAGTAGTTTGCCAAGCAATATTTCATTGCGGCCAAAACCATACAGGGCCGCACAATCAAAATGGGTTACGCCAATAGACAGAGCTTCGTTTAAAACGTTTGCCGCTTCGGCTTCAGTCGAGGGATGCCCGTACGCATGACTTAAGTTCATGCACCCTAAACCAATTTCAGATACCCACTGCCCGGCTAATTTACGCTGTTTCAAACGAAGCTTCCCCTATTTTTATAAGTAACATTTAACTAAGTTGTTGTTCCAGATCATGCAAAACTTTATAACAACCTAATACTTGAGCAACACTTGAATTCGGCTCCCGGCCTTCTTGAATTGCCGCAAAAAACTCTCGATCTTGCAGTTCAATGCCATTCATAGATACATCAACCTGGGATACATCAATGGGCGTTTCTTTACCATCAACCAAGTCATCATAACGGGCCAAGTAAGTGCCATTGTCACAAATGTAACGGAAAAAGGTGCCAATCGGCCCATCGTTATTAAACGACAAAGACAAGGTACAAATTGCGCCATTTTCTGCTTGTAACTGAATCGACATATCCAGTGCTATACCTAATTCTGGATGAACCGGCCCTTGTACCACATTCGCTTTAACAATTTTACTGCCCGCCTGATAAGCAAACAAATCAACGGTATGTGCCGCATGGTGCCATAGCAAATGATCAGTCCAAGAGCGTGCTTCGCCTTTCGCATTAATATTTTTACGACGGAAGAAGTAAGTCTGGACATCCATTTGTTGAATATTTAACTCGCCGGCGGTTACACGCTGCTGAATCCACTGGTGAGAAGGATTGAAGCGACGAGTATGACCGACCATACACACTAAGTCCGTTTCTTCTTGGGCTTTTACAACGGCTTGGGAATCTGCCCAACTATCCGCCAGTGGAATTTCTACCTGTACATGTTTGCCAGCCTTCATACATTGAATTGATTGCTCCGCATGTTGTTGAGTTGGGGTACATAAAATAACCGCATCAGCTTCAATTTTCAGGGCTTCGCCTAAATCGGTAAAAATTTGCGGGATCCCATATTCGTCGGCAACTTTTTGTGTTTTCTCAGGCGAGCGCCCCACTAGAGCAACCACTTCAACATCGGCAATATTTTTTATGCCATCTAAGTGTTTAATTCCAAAGGCGCCAGGGCCCACAATTATTACTTTCATTATTAACTCCTAATCATTTTCTAAAACGAGATGGCCGACAGCGGTATTTGACGCAGGAACATGATAAAAACGTTTTTTAAGTTTTACCTTGTCATTTAATGCGCCGCGCATAACTAGCCACATGACTAATTCGACACCTTCAGAACCCGCTTGATTCAAATAATCAAAATGCGGCATCTCGGCTAAGTTTTCAGCATCGTCAACAATACGATCCAAGAAGTTGTTATCAAATTCTTGATTAATTAAGCCCGCACGTGGGCCTTGCAACTGATGGCTCATGCCACCCGTACCCCAAATCTGTACGTTTACATCTTCATCAAAACTTTCAACCGCATTACGAATCGCTTTGCCCAAGGCATAGCAACGTTTACCAGATGGTGCAGGATATAGCACTACGTTGACGGCTAGTGGGATCACCTTGCAGGGCCAACTTTCTGGTTGACCAAACATGAGCGACAAAGGCACGGTCAAGCCATGATCCACATCCATTTTATTCACTATAGTTAAGTCAAAATCTTGTTGAATAACAGATTGGGCGATGTGCGAGGCAAGCTCAGGATAGCCTTCGACTGTAGGTACTGGTCTTGGGCCCCACCCTTCATCAGCAGGGGCAAAAGACGGTGCACAGCCTAAGGCAAAAGTAGGAATAATATTCATGTCAAAAGCAGAGGCATGATCGTTATAGACCAAAATAACCACATCGGGTTTACTTTGCTTTATCCATTCTTTGCCAAAATCATAGCCGGCAAACAAGGGTTGCCAGTAAGGATCTGTTGTTTTGCCATTATCGATGGCGGCACCAATAGCGGGTACGTGTGACGTAGCCACACCGGCTGTAATTTTAGCCATTATTTATCTCCTTCAAACATGTTGCCTTTGGGAGTTCGCCCACCATCGAGCATCATTTGGGCATATTCTGGCTGGCTCATACCGGTCATGGTAGCCGCAGCAAACTGAAAACTGAGTCCATCACAGGAAAATATTTTCGCTAGAAAATAAATATTCCCGCCACTGGCCATCATGCGATTGTAATCACGAGCTAGCACCCCTTGCTTTTGCTCTTCGGTCATATCCCACTCGTCTACATAAGCACGCTCGTCTGCTTTAAACCGTTCTCGGTTTTCTGCTTTCATTAACGACATGCAGAATTGATTAAGATGATAGCCAAGGCGACTCATTTCCGCATCAAACACGGTTGTGCCTGGGATTTTTTGATAAGGCTTATCTAAAGACATTATTTCTTCCTTTTTAGCTTATTTGTCCTGTTCAGGCCAATACAGGCGCATGGGATTATCGATAAGTAACTTTCGTTGAAGCTCAGCCGTTGGTGCAATAAGTGGGATCATATCCACTAATTGACCATCATCTGGCATATGCGTTTTCATATTCGGGTGTGGCCAGTCAGTACCCCACAATACCCGGTCAGAAAACTGCTCAACTACGGTGCGGGCAAAGGGAACAACATCCACATAATGCTTCGATGGGCCAACAACAGATATACGCTCTGGGCAACTTACCTTTGACCAGAAGTTTTCATTGTCAGACATTAACTTTAAAAACAAGTTAAATTCCGGTCCGTTAAGGGGTTTTGATACATCAGGACGACCCATGTGATCGACCACCACCGTGGTTGGCAGACTGGTAAAAAAGTCATATAACTCCGGTAGTTCCTGACCTTCAAAATAAATCACAATATGCCAATCCAGTTCTTTGATGCGACTGGCGATACGTTTGAGTGAATCAAACGGTAGGGCATCCACCAGACGTTTGACAAAGTTGAAGCGCACGCCACGCACCCCCGCTGCATGCAGGGCTTCAAGTTCTGCATCTGTTACACTTTCAGTGACCGTTGCCACACCACGGGCTAAACCACGCGAAGTTTTTAGTGCGCCGACTAAAGCGCGGTTATCTGCACCATGACAGGTGGCCTGCACAATCACGTTGCGACTAAAGCCAAGATAATCACTCAGTGACCATAATTGCGCTTTCGAGGCATCACACGGAGTGTATTTACGCTGCGGGGCAAACGGGAATTCTGCGCCAGGTCCAAATACATGACAATGGGCATCAATCGCCCCTTCAGGCACAACAAATTTAGGTTTAGAGGGAGACGGATCCCAATCTAACCAATCAGCGTCTTTGGTGAAGCCTGTCATAGTCCCATTCCTATTAACTTTTTGTCCAATCCAGGGTAAATGCGGCGGGCATTGCCTGAATACACTTTTGTACGGTCTTCGTCTGAAAGGTTCAATCCATCAACATAGCGCTTAGTATCATCAAAATAGTTACCTGTTTCAGGGTCTATTCCGCGCACCGCACCGATCATTTCAGAGCCAAACAGAATGTTCTCAATATCGATAACTTTGAACAGTAAATCGATACCAGGCTGATGGTAAACACAGGTATCAAAATACACGTTTTTCATCACGTGCTCACGCAGAGGCGGTTGTTTCATCATATCCGCCAGCCCACGATAACGGCCCCAGTGGTAGGGTACTGCGCCGCCGCCATGAGGAATAATAAAACGTAAGTCTGGAAAATCTTTAAACAGATTACCTTCTAAAAACTGCATAAAAGCTGTGGTGTCAGCGTTCATGTAGTGAGCGCCGGTAGCATGAAAATTGGGATTACACGAGCCAGACACATGGATCATCGCTGGCACATCAAGCTCAACCATTTTTTCATACATTGGATACCAGCTTGGGTCGGTTAAAGGCGCTGAAGTCCAATGACCACCTGAAGGATCAGGATTTAAGTTACAGCCCACAAATCCCTTCTCAGTAACACAGCGTTCCAGCTCTGCAACAGAATTTTGAATGGGCACGCCAGGCGACTGTGGTAGTTGGCATACACCAATAAAACGCTCTGGGTATAAATCGACTACACGCGCTATTAAATCATTGCAGGCTGATGTCCACTGTTTTGATACTGCTTCATTCCCCACATGGTGAGCCATGGCAGAAGCTCGTGGGGAAAAGATAGTCATATCTAGACCACGTTCATCTAACAATTTAATCTGATTAAGTTCGATACTTTCTTGTATTTGTTCGTCACTGATATGCGGTACTTCAGGCAAGGCTTTAGCGTCTTTATAAGCTTTAACCTGCGCCTCACGGAACAACTGTAAAGGCTCTGGCGCGGTCGTATAATGGCCGTGGCAATCGATGATCATATATCTCTCCTCAATTCTGCGGATCTAATTTTTCTTACCTAAAAACTAACAAATCTTTATCAGCCACTTTATTGGCTTGGTAACATGGCTTCGCCGCGCATTAACAAACGCGCAGTGCGCAAAAGCGCAGCCCGTTGCACGGTAAATTCGGCAATATTATGACTACCCACCACTTCCATTTCGACAGTAAACTGCCCAGTGGGATGCTCAACCTCAATGCTAATAGTACCGTCACTAAAGGTTTGCTGAATCAAATCACTGGCGACAGTACCTTCTAAAACACAGGCCGTGGCAACACTCACCGAACCTAAAACACCTATCGCTTCATGTACGCGATGAGGAATAAAGGTGCGGGTATTCAGTACTCCCCCCTTTAAAGCAGGGGATATCAAACTCATTTTAGGCACGGTTTTTTTGCTTACGTCGCCCAGATTCATTAATTTACCGGCTTCTAGCCTAATCGCCTCAACCTTATCTTTAAGTGATTGATTCGATTCTAATTCACTGGGTGTTTCGGCGCCGCTTAAACCAAATGACTCTGCTTTAAGCAGCACCACTGGCATGCCATTGTCAATACAGGTGATAGGAACATCTAAAATCACGTCCTGAGCATTTCCCGTAGGGAAAAGCTGACCACAGCTCGAGCCTGCAATGTCCAAGAAATCAATTAAGATTGGTGCCGCGCTACCCGGTACGCCGTCGATCGCGGCTTTGCCTTGGTAATTAACGATACCTTGCGGAGTTTCGACTCGCGTAACCGCATTGGCCCCAGTATTGAGCATATGAATGCGAACATCTGTGTAGGGTTCAGAGGCTGCAATCAATTTTTGTTCAATGACAAACGGGCCAACACCAGCGAGTAAGTTTCCGCAATTTTGCGCATCACTGACTTCCGCTTTATCCACCACCACTTGTAAAAATAGGTAATCCACATCAGCGTCATCGCGAGTCGACTTACTCACAATAGCGACCTTGCTGGTGAGTGGATGAGCACCACCTAACCCATCAATTTGGCGCTCATCTGGCGAGCCCATCAATCTCAGTAATAATTGATCGCGCTCAATGGGATCAACTGGCAAATCTTCGGCCAGAAAATACAATCCCTTAGACGTGCCACCGCGCATAATGTAACAAGAAATGGCGCTTTGTAGGTGTGTTGCAGCCATGCTTATTGCTCGTCGTACTTAACATAAACCAAACCTTTAGCCGCAAGCCGTTCGCGCATATTGTAAATATCAAGTCCTAGCTCACCGTTCTCAAAACGCACGCGCTTAGATTCTTCATTTGCCATACGCTGCACCATCTTAGTCAATACACTGTCAGCTTCTTCGCGCTGCACCACGACAACGCCATCTTCATCCGCAACAATTATGTCACCTGGGCGAATATAGGCACCAGCACACATGACAGGTACATTAACGTTGGCAATGGTTTCTTTTACGCAACCTTGAGAAAACACCGCTTTTGACCACACCGGAAAATTCATTTCCATTAAGGTGGCGGTATCACGCACCCCCCCTTCGATGATCAGACCCAATACGCCACGTGCTTTAAGTGAGGTGGCGAGTAAGTCTCCGAAAAAGCCATCAATACAAGGACTGGTAGGCTTAACCACTAACACATCACCAGGCTGACATTGTTCGACTGCAACATGGATCATCCAGTTGTCACCCGGTGCCACTTCGCACGTCACGGCGGGACCAGCAATTTTAGCGGGCTTGTAAATCGGACGCATATAGTCAGCTAATAAACCTTTACGACCCTGCGCTTCGTGCACAGTAGCCACTTCAGCTCCTTGATACTTAGCCACAAGAGTTTTATCAGGACGAGGAATATCAGTTACACAAATTGCCATAGCTTCACCTATTGAAATAAAATTGACGAAAATCAGTATGGCGTACAGTTCGTTAAAAAACAGTTTAAAAAGATGACACTCACCATTAGTTTTTTCTATAATGACTGAAAAACAAGCTAACAAAATAAACATGGTATTTAATCTCAGGCATTTGCTTTGCGCGTTAGAAATACAGAACACAGGAACCATTAGTGCAGCAGCTAAACAGATTCATTTAACCCAATCTGCGCTCACTCAAGGTATTAATAAACTTGAAGCGACTCTCGGGTTGTCACTTTTCAGCCGCACTAACTCAGGTATGTATTGTACTGACAACGGTGCTCGTTTTTTAAACCGGGTTGACCGTGCCTTTAAACATTTACATTATGTGGGTGCTATGTTGTTTAGTGCCGACAAGCCAAAGAAGCACTCCTTTGTGCGTTCAGTCAGTTGTCGCCAGCTAAAAGCTCTGATCACCATCACCGAGCTACAAAGCTATACCGCTGCTGCCATGCGCTTGGGGCTTACTCAGCCCACGTTACATCGCTCCATTAAAGATTTAGAAATCTTGTGCGATCAATCGTTATTCCAACGTTCACCAACAGGTGTAGAGCCTACGTGGCGTGCGCGTCAGCTAACACGTTATGCCAGCTTATTTTTCGCCGAACTAACACAAGGGGTAGAAGAAATTGGCGAGGTCAGTGGTCGTATGAATGGCTCAATACGCATTGGCAGCCTTCCTTTGGCCCGCACCGAAATTGTGCCTCGCTGTGTGCTGCAATTGCTAGACGAATTTCCGCTGGCGCAGGTCAGTATTATTGATGGGTCTTATGAAGAACAAGTCACCTATCTATTGCATGGCCAGTTGCACGTTATCGTAGGTGCGTTACGACATCCCCTGCCACATAACGATATAAAGCAACATAAGCTATTTGATGACCCCCTGAGTATGGTGGTTAAAGCAGGCCACAAATTTGCAACGCGTGCAGCCTTGTCAAACGAAGAATTGCAAAGCCTGAAGTGGGTGGTACCAGGAAAAGGCGTACCCGCTCGCCTGGTATTTGATGAGTTATTTAACAGCCGTGGCTTAGTGCCGCCCGAGCAGGTAATAGAGTGCAGCGCCATGGTCGCTATACGCGGATTACTGCTCAACAGTGAAAGAGCCGCCTTATTGCCAGCAAGACAAGTCGAAGTCGAAGTTAAGAACGGTTTATTGGCGGTATGCCCTATGCCTCTGGCGGATACAAATCGTGAAATAGGCTTGAGCGTGCGAAAAAACTGGCAAGCCACCCGCATTCAAAATCGATTTTTACAAATAATTGAATCTCACTATGAGCAAAGTACCACTTCGCAATGAAATAAGTCGCTTATGAAATCGCACTTGATTTACGATACGCCCCCGCACTCATACCCACGCCGAGTTTAAAAAAGCGACTGAAATAGCCTGGCTCTTTATAACCCAGCGTATAAGCGATTTCCTCGACACTCTGACGGGTGTATATCAGTCGCCGTTTTGCTTCGCTGATCACGCGTTGATGAATAATTGACTTAGGTGAGTCGTTTAATTGTCCCTGACACAATCGATTGAGAGTCGACACGGAAACGTGTAGTAACTTTGCATAATCCTGTACCGATAAATGCTGGGTATAATTCTGCTCAATTAAATGTCGAAACCCGAGCAAAACCTTTGACACACGTCCGCTTGGGCCTGCACTCACGGCTTGCAAGTGTTGCTGTCGCTTGATGGTGAGTAATATCATTTGCACTAATCTATTAATTGCAAGTCCCTGCTCTGCTTCTGCGCTAACCAGTTCATCTTTGAGCAATTTGATGTAAGTCATAAAGCGCTCAATTTGCTGCTTGTCACGAAACTCAATCACCGAGGGTACCCATAAAGGCTCTGGTAAAGTGGATTGGGGGTCAACATTGCTCGTACCTTCTAATACATCTTGGTTTAGCGATACTACATAGCCTTGAATATTGGGCTCAAACACAAAGCCATGCACTACACCGGCGGGTATTAACACTAACCAGTTTCCACTTAGCTCATACCGTTTATCGTCAAGTTGAACTACCCATGAGTCATCAAAAGTACAAATGATTTGCGTGAGCTTGTCATGTCTATGCGGTTCAATTTCCCATCCTAAGCCACGGCTTCGAAAGGCTATATCTTCCACATGAGCCAAACCAACATCCTTGCGAATAAAGGATTCACCATATAAATCGTAAAAAGGAATACTAGCCGACATATCTATTAATCATAAGTTAACGTGTAGTGACATTAATTTAACATGACGCAAAAGTACAATGATATGCAACAGAGTTGAATTACAAAATCTCCATAACTATCCGATTATAAAGTCACTGAGTTAGTCAATGAGTGAAAATAATGCAGACCATCAAAACAAAAGTCGCCATTATCGGCGCAGGACCATCAGGATTATTGTTAGGCCAACTTTTGGCGAAACAGGGTCTCGACAACATCATTATTGAACGAGTATCTGGTGAGTACGTGTTAGGCCGTATACGTGCCGGGATATTGGAACAAGGCTTAGTGGATTTGCTCCGTGAGGCACAAGTCAGTGAGCGGATGGACAGTGAGGGGCATGTGCATGATGGATTTGAAATTAGTTACTATGGCACCTCATACCGTATCGATTTGAATAAGCTGACTGGTGGTAAAACCGTCATGTGTTATGGACAAACCGAAGTCACCCGCGACTTAATGGAGGCCCGAAAAACCAAAGCGTTAACGACATACTACAGTTCCAGTGACGTTGCCTTACATAATATTGAAAGTGCCCAACCTTCGGTAACTTTCGAGCAAGATGGTGTTAAATACACATTAGAGTGTGACTATATTGCCGGCTGCGATGGCTTTCATGGTGTATCACGCAAAAGCATTCCAGAAGAAAAGCGCAACGAGTTTGAACGCGTGTATCCCTTTGGCTGGTTAGGCTTACTCAGCGACACTCCGCCTGTCAGCGAAGAGCTAATCTACTGTAAAACTAAACGTGGATTCGCCTTGGCCAGTATGCGCTCATCATCACGCTCTCGTTATTACCTACAAGTGCCACTAACGGACAAAGTCGAAGAGTGGAGTGATGAAAGATTTTGGGATGAGTTGAAAAAGCGTTTACCTCAAGAAGCTGCTAGCACGCTCATTACCGGACCAAGCCTCGAAAAGAGTATTGCCCCGCTACGTAGTTTTGTATGTGAGCCGATGCAGTTAGGTAAGCTGTTTTTAGTCGGTGATTCTGCTCACATCGTGCCCCCAACAGGCGCAAAAGGGTTAAACCTAGCGGCTTCAGATGTATCAACCTTGTACCGCTTGCTAACAAAAGAGTACAACGAGGGTGCGACCAATGCTTCCCAACAATATTCAGAAATAGCCTTGCGCCGGGTATGGCATGCCGAACGTTTTTCGTGGTGGATGAGTAATATGCTGCACGAATTTAGCGAATGTGGTGGTGACGCAAATGACATGGACAATAAAACCTTCGAGCGTTTCATGGCATCAGAGCTGGACTTCTTCCTGACTCATGAAGAAGGTCAGAAGGTTATGGCGACCCAATATGTTGGCATGCCGTATTCCGACGTGTAAATTCAAGTCGCGGTAATTACCTTACTAGTCTGTTAGTTATAAAACTAACAGGCTAGCTTTTTTGCAATGTACGGATTAAACAAGTCCAACTCAGCCAAAACCACTCCCCCCAAGCTACCTCACAATACTATCGAACTTGGAATCGCTCGTTAACCACTAGACCTTCTTTTTGATGTGAATTTTTATCCTCTGGTGGAAGATAAAACTTGCATATTAAGGCGTCTTAACAAGGTGGTGTGCATCACAGTATATTGCGCGAGAAAAGCACCATGGGTAAGGAATGCGCTGTTATCTATAATAGCGTTAGAGTGTGCCTCAGGGCACTTATCAATAGGCCAACCAGAGTGCTGATAGTCGAAGCTATAAGGTGAAAAAAATCACGTGGGACTGATACATATAGACTTCATAGCTGAGAGACTCTGATGTCTCTGTAAATATATTTTTAATCCACACACTCGTTTACGCAAATGAAAAAATTAGTGACGATTCACCGAGTATTTCGCAGTACAAAGGGAATAGTTATTTGAAGCGACTTGAGAGATGAAAATACAAGAATTCGGTGCTGAACAGCCTCGTTAGCACCGAATCATAATCTTAATAAAACTCGCTTATTTGCGTTTTACTGGCCAAAGCTCAAATGCACCAGCAATGATATTGATAACAGGGAAAGTAACACCCAACATCGCCGTACCAATCCAGGCTTCACGTGCGTATCCCATCTCAGGACCAGCAACCAGTTCCATGCCAGCAAACATCGGTAACACAAATGAATAAAGGTGATACATCACAAACGCGCCAATCAGACATAATGCCGTTTTCATTAACCCCTTAACTGGCTGAAGCCGATCACTAAAGAGCTGAAACTGCATCATATTATCGACTAAAAAAGTACCGAAAATAATGCACACAGGGCCTTTAACCATAAAGTCCATTGGCTCCATTTCAAGCACGCCAACAAAAACGTAAAATAAAATGCTAGCCAGAAAAACGATCCAAGCTGTGCCTAATATTCCCATCAACGGTTGACTAATTGCTTTTGCAGCCTTCGTTACTGGCCACATCTCAAACATAGTTACAACCATAACCATTGCCACAACGGTAACCGCGAATGACAGAGCACTGATTCCGTTGAACATTCCACCCGGTTCTAAGTCTGCGGAATAAAATGGTAAGCCTGCAAAAAAGCTGTAGTTGTAGAATATTTCAAAAAGTACGTCATTCAGTAAATAGCAGTAAATCAATATACCCAACCCTTGCAATATAGGATTGTCTGTCATCTTATTGATTGGCCAGCCTCCAAATACCAGTATGACCAGCAAACTTACGCCAACTGATTGGATCGCAAAGTGTATCAATATAGGACTCATCACGCCTTGCCCAACGGTAAAATAAAGCAATGGAGTAATGACGCTCCCAGCAAATAACACCATCAATGTGAGCAGACTTCCCTTAAGCGGTTGGGCTATATTAGTTATTTTACTCGGCACACTGTGTTGCCATACAACCGCCATCATCACTTGGAATGGGGTTGCACATAATAAGAAGGTACCAACCCACTCTAAAAAGAAGGATAGCCCGAAAGCTTGCGTAAATCCGGCGATGATAAGGGATGAAACCAGCAGTACTAATAAGGTTGCACAACTTCCAATGAGTATCGGACTACTCTGTTTTTCTTCAATTGACTGAACTTCGCTCACTAGGCTCTCCGGTATTATTATTTGATTAAAGCAAACCATTTCGGCTATAAAGCAAGAACGTGTATATTCATTAATGCCTTGAATTTTGTATATCGAGCACGCTTAAATCGTTTTTGAATAGCGGGGCTCAACTCACTTATGCACAGTGAATATTACGTCCTATTACAAAATAACTTCTTTGCTTGGTACTATTTTTAACGTTAAAAAAGCTCACCCCCCCCCTAAAATAGGGCGTCGACGATTGAGTTGATTTAAGGGCGCGGCTTTAATAAGTACGCTAATGCGAGTTATCACATAGCGCACTTGTCCTATTGTCTAGACTTTATGAATTCAAGCAATCAGGCTCATCTACGTAATGTGAAATCACCAAACTTTAATGTTTCACTCTGATATAGCGGGTGAACGCTAGATTAAAATGGGAATTTTTGTTTACCTGTTTGCACGGTGATCCACTTTAACTCCGTGAACTCATCCATTGCGAAAGTGCCACCTTCACGCCCCATACCACTGTCTTTAACACCGCCGAAAGGAACGACTGCTTCATCACGGATACTCGGTCCATTAATGTGAACCATGCCGCTCTCGAGGTTTTCAGAAAAGAAGAAACTCATTTGCAGATCATTGGTTATAACGGCACTGGTCAAGCCATATTCGCTGTTGTTTGCTAATGCTAATGCATGTAAATGGTCAGACGCTTTAATAACACTTGCCACGGGTCCAAAACATTCAGTATGGAAAATGGACATCTTGGATGTCACGCCACTGATAACGGTAGGCTGAAATACATTGCCCTCGTAATTGCCACCGACGTCAATCTTCGCGCCTTGCTCAACCGCTTTGTCGACCTGTTTCTTAATAAATTCTGGCTGTGTCGGGCGAATTAGCGGACCGACTATAACGCCAGGATCACGCGGGTTACCGTAACCCAGTGTTTTTACTTTGGCTGCGAATTTACCAACAAACTCATCATAAACAGCATCTTCAACGATGACGCGAGAGCCCGTCATACAGACTTGTCCTTGGTGCATAAAGTTACTAAATGTCGCCGCGTCTACGGCATAATCCACATCCGCGTCAGCGAGTACTATAAAGGGATTTTTCCCGCCCATTTCTAACGTGATCGGCTTATGATACTTAGCACAAGCTAACGCTAACGACTTACCGACACGGGTTGAGCCTGTAAACGTCACTTTGCGTACACGTTTATCAGCGATCAGCACATCACCTAACTCTGCACCATTAGCAGGTATGACATTCAAAACGCCTTTGGGCAAACCGCCTTCTGTCATAACTTCTGCTAGCTTCAGTGCAATAACGGGAGTCACTTCAGACGGCTTAAGTACAACTGTATTTCCAGCGGCTAACGCCCAACCTATTTTTCTGATCGCCAACAATAGTGGGAAATTAAATGGTGCGATGGAAAGTACAACACCGAGCGGACGGCGAATAGAGTACGATTTGACCCCAGGATAATCTGATTGGTATGTTTCACCTTTTACGCGGCGACATTCACCCGCCATTCCACGAAGAAAACTAGGCGCATGATGCGTTTCATAGCCTGCCTTAAGCATACTTGAGCCAGCCTCATCGATGAGCAGATCTTTAAACTCATCTGCCCGGCGCTCCATAGCATCAGCAACGTCTAGTAGAATTTTTTCCCGTGCAGATGGAAGTACATCTTTCCAAGTTTGGAATGCAGTATGTGCAGCTTCTATGGCGTCGGTAGCATCTTGCACGCTAGCCAATTGCACAGTTGCATACGCCTCATCCGTCGCTGGGTTATAACTCGTGTCCTCCTTCCCTGACGTTGCTTGTCTATATTCACCGTTAATAAATAGTTGGTATGACTGCATGTAATTAATCCCCTATGCGTGGCTTTAAGCGGGTAAACGCATTTAACGTGTTATTTTAAAAACTTAAAGCGCCTTTTATCAGTTAAGCAAAGTGTATTGGATATACCCATATGCAACCAATGTGAATTGATTGATAAGGTATGTGAAAAAATTGAATCTGACTTGTTAATAAACATCACGGCGATATTGTTTGGTCTTTTGTCGTGGTTAAAGTGGAAGGAAATAGGATGAACGTTAACAATAGAAGTAGTTTAAAATCCATATGTCGTGAACACGCCGTTGATTTTAAGCCAAAAAAGTAAAAACTCCTTCCAAATAGCGATGAAAAGCATTTGATAACTGAAGCAAAAAAGTTGTTTATACTGAGTTGAAATGCCAACCCAACATTGAAGTTGTGTTTACCGAAAAAATTAAATATGTTGTTAATATTTGGAAGTAAAAGCCTAGAATGATAAATCTTGATCCGAATGGCATACCAGAGCTCAGCTTGCGTCAACTGCGTTTTTTCATGTGTGTGTATAAGCTGAAAAGTGTGACAAAAGCAGCACATGAACTGAATCGCTCTCAAACCGCTATCACCAAATCCATTACCGATTTAGAGAAGTCATTGAATGTCAGCTTATTCGATCGCATGGCTACGGGTATGATTGCTAACGCCTATGGTGAAGCTTTTGCAACTCGCACACAACGTGCGATATATGAATTCCAAAAAGCAAGTAAGAGCTTTGCAAGCTACTCTAAATTGCACATGAATTCTGAGAACAACCCTATATTTTCGATGGATGTGAGTTACAAACGCTTAGCCGCATTTATTTCTTTGTATCATTGTAAAAACGTTCACAGCGCCGCCGAACAGTTGAACGTCACAAAAGCGGCAATATACAGCTCCGTAAGACAACTTGAAGTATGGTTGGGTATCTTTTTATTCGAAAGTGAACCCCACGGTGTCGTTCCAACCCCTTATTGCAACGTTTTAGCACAACACCTTAAATTAGCATTTTCCGAGATACGGCACGCCTTAGAAGACTTGGCTAACTTGGATGGCATTACCAGTGGATCAGTTAAAATTGGCACCTTGCCATACACCCGTACATTTCTGACTCCCCAAGCAATTAATTTATTATTAGATGAGCATCACAACTTAGATGTTTCCACCCACGAAGGTCCGTATAATTTACTCGAAGTATCCTTACGTAATGGAGACATCGACTTTATCATTGGGGCAATTCGCCCATCTGAAAAAGACAGTGATCTGAACACCGAAATCCTATTCGAAGATAAATTATCGGTTATTGCCCGCTCGAATCACCCGTTAATGGGTCGCAAAAATTTATCTTTAGAGGATGTATCTAACTTTGGTTGGGTGCTACCAGAATTACACACGCCTTCAGGTATGCTTTTTCTTGAATTAATGAAAACTCACGGCCTTCCTATTCCTGCTCACTCAATCCATACAAGCTCGTTATCCATGGTTCGGGGCCTATTAATGGGCAGTGACCGCGTGACGCTGCTGTCTAAACATCAAATTTACTATGATAGAAACCATGAATTACTCGACGTGTTACCAGTAGATATTGGGGAAACTTATCGTCCCATAGGGATCACTATGCGCCGTCGAACAGAACCCTCGCCAGCGGCACAATTATTCCTTAACAAACTCAGGCAAGTTGCAGACTCGGTTAGTGAACATTGAGTTTCAGCACTACAAAAATATAGCTCGCAAAAAAGGCCATCGGGGCTTTTCTGAAAAACAAAAACCTCAAATTGTCATCTTCTTTGAAGCGCAAGACTTATCTGAGGCTTTTTCTCAGCTATAACGGTGCTCTCAATCATCAACCAAATAAACAAACCTCAATCCTGCATAACTGCAGTTGGGCGAGGAGTTCAATTTTTTATCAAATTGATCCGAAAAGCAAAATATTTAGGCCCAATCACAAGCGTTAAATAACGGCTATTTTATAGGCTGTCAACGGCAACGTAAAACTGACCCACTAAACTGCTAAAATCGGTAAAGTAAAATTGACCCACCCTTAGCGTTTTTTACTTTATTTGGTTTCTGTAATTGCAGGAGTTATTCCTGCTGTTTTCTTTCCTTTTAATCGATAGCTATTGCCAGATATTTGTATGATATGAGCATGATGAAGCAATCGATCTAATAGTGCAGCGGTAAGTGTTTGATCATCTGCAAATGCCGTTGACCATTGTGAGAATGGTAAGTTGCTCGTAACAATGACGCTGCCATATTCATATCGTTTCGCTATCACATTAAAGAAAAGATTGGCTTCTTCTCGTCCGAAAGGTAAGTAACCGATTTCGTCAATTACCAACAACTTTGGTCCAAGTACACTGCGCTTTATATAGTTTTCAAGGCGATCTTGTTTCTTTGCCGTAGCCAGTTGAAGCATTAAATCGGCAGCGGTAATGAAACGTACTTTTATCCGTTTTTGTATTGCTTGGTAAGCATAGCTTAAGGCTAAATGGCTTTTACCAACGCCACTTGGCCCAAGCAGTACAAGGTTTTCCGCTCGTTCGATGAAGCTCAGCCCCGTTAATTCCTGTAATTGTTTTTTCGGAGCGCCGGTTGCGAATTTGAAGTCATATTCGTCGAAGCGTTTTATGGCCGGTAAACCAGCAAACTTCAATAGCGTCTCGCGTGTTCGCTGCGCTCTAGCATCAAGCTCCACATTCAACAGCTGCTCAAGGAAGTCCGCTAAGGTATTATCGGTTCCCGCTGTCGTATCAGCTATCGCAGACCATTCAACGGCCATCGTATCGAGTTTAAGTGCTTCACAAGCACCGTATATTCTGTCCATTTGCAAGTTCATAGCGCCACCTCAATGAGTTGGTCGTAAGTGCTCAACGGATGTTGGAAGCTTTCAATCGGTAAAGCATGTCGAGTTATCGGTGCAATGATATTGGCTACTATCGGTGTTGTTGGTAATTCACTTAGCACCAATTTCTCTTTTATTAACAAGACTTCTGGTTTCTGTTTAGTTGTGCCGTGAATGCGCTGATGTGCGACATCATGCAGCCACTGACCGATTTGACCATTAGCAATGTCGACGTCCAGTTCCAGTCCTGCTTGTTTCATTGTGGCAGCCAGAGGCGTGATAAAACTGTGTTTTAAATAACCATTAAAGCGTTCTACTTTACCCTTGGTTTTAGCCCGATATGGGCGGCATGCGCGTAATCTAAAGCCGTAGTCAGCGGAGAGTTGTAGGAGCTTGCTGTTCCAACGATGTTTGCCATCACCATAAGCATCTCGTTCAATCATGATGCATTTGGCATTATCAAACAGGATTTCCTTGGGTACACCACCAAAGTAATTTAGTGCACCTTCAATACCCGCTAACCAGTCTTCTAGCTTTTCATATTCGCTGAAACAAACATAACTAGCTCGACTGTATCCTAATGTAGCGACAAAGCCTTTTAGTTTGTTTCTGCCACGCTTGATCGTCGTAAAGTCAACTTGCATTTGTTGACCTGGTGCCGTTTCAAAACGAACCACAGGATCTTGGGTTGCGGGCTTGAACTGACGAACATAGATCTTCACTAGTCCATCTTGTCCTTCATACCCTTGCGTTTGAAGCTCTCGAAACAGAACAATTGCCGGTATCCAGTGCGGCTTGGCGGCGTCTATTCTTTCTCGAAGATAAGGTTTAAACGCATCCAATATAGATGGCCTTGCTGCGCGAGGTCCATAGTCTGACGACCTAGCCAAATCTCGTAAATAACTTCTCACCGTATTACGAGATATGCCTAGTTGACGGCTAATACTTCGAATACTGCAACCTTGTCTATGTAACACATGTATATCCACTAATGACTCCTGATCTAACATTGCATTCACGCCGCCTCTTCATTTTCAGAATCAGTGGCAATTGTGCCTCAGGTGGGTCAGTTTTAAATTACCGTTAGTGGGTCAGTTTTACATTGCCGGTGACATATAGGACAAAGCCTGAAACAATGGTTTATATTAAAATTAGACAATCGATTATTCTAAGGTTAATTCTGGCCATCTGTATATCTGGCCTTAATGGTGGTTATGTACGCTCGCCTTCCTCAGCAATACGCTTTAACTCGTTGGCATTTTCGAATAATCGATGTAAGTAGGACAACAATTGCAATGTATCTGCTTTGCTGAAGCCACTTAATATTGCTTCTTCTCTCTTTTGAGTCATTTTTTGAATATCATCATGAAGACTTGCCCCTGCTCGTGTTAAATACCAACAGCGATAAGACGGATGCTTTTCGTGAGGCGTACTGAAGATTAAATCTCTATCTTCCATTTTGCGCA
Organism: Paraglaciecola sp. IT1134; assembly: GCF_058068185.1. Lineage (NCBI taxonomy): Bacteria > Pseudomonadati > Pseudomonadota > Gammaproteobacteria > Alteromonadales > Alteromonadaceae > Paraglaciecola > Paraglaciecola sp. IT1134. Next base: position 3,493,088 of record NZ_CM176486.1, read on the forward strand.
GCGTACGGCTAATAGCTCCAAGATCGAGGCCCATTATTTCATTCATATGAGCGCCGGTTGACCCTGGCTCGTTAGAGATAACGACCAATAAGCGAAACTCAGAAATAGAGGTATCAAACCATTTTCGATAGCCTGCCATGCCCGTTGACTGGATTAAATTACCGACAAAATGCACTTGGCTAAGTACAGACGTGTCCATGTCGATTAGATTTATCGGTTGACCAATACACGTCTCAATACTAACCGTCTCTTCATTTTTTGCTGGTTGCGTTGACATCTTTTGGACCTTTTTTAAATATTCACGGGAACAACGCTATCTGGAATCAACGATGTAATTGGTAAGTCGCGCACACAGTATCATACAGCACTGATTGCCTTCTATTTTCATTAGCAAGCTGCACTTTCATCATTAGTATTCATAGGCATGCCAAGCACCGCTCGACATATTAGATAAGGTTACTTACTTTTTATTTCTTTATATACAGGGGGTTATTACGCTGGATACCTCCCCTGAACCTGGCATTCTGAAACGACCAACTAAAATGCTAAGCCAAGCAATCTCCAAATTAACAAGTAAGTCTTTTACAATTTTACAGCTCAAACTTTCGAGCTGTAAAATTCTAAGCATTAACACCAACCCATTAATTCACCGATATTTACGCTTAATAAGTAGTCTGCGCTAATGAGTAAACCCAAGAGTTTGTTGCTTAGTAAATAGCCCAATGTTATCAATATTAACGATTGAACCATTAACAATCTTAAATACTTCCGAAACGTACATTGAACCTAATTTATTTTCACTGATGAGTAACGTGAGACCAAGCACAACGCCACGTTCAGCATCTATCACCGGAAAGCGATGTTCAAGCGATGGCCCCCAAGGAGGCGTCCCAGCTACGCTGGTATAGCACGTTTTCAGTCCCCCTTCTTCCACTGTGTTTGTTGCAACATTAGTGATTTGTTGTCCGCTGTGAAAACGGTTACAGCTCTCAGCAAAGTCTGATTTAAGAGGATTGTGATCCGTGAGATTTTGAAAGTATCTTCTAGCAATGGTTTCGAGTTCAATTCTGCTTGAGCGTTGTTTTTCAGGTAAGGGCTCATATTCGTTCATGCTTAAGTTAAAAACGTAGTCGCTTACGACATGCTCTGTGGTATCAGAGCTTAATTCAACATCTGCAATTCGGCCGTTAATAACTTTGAGGCGAGTAGATATGTAGCCTATTCTATCTCCGGATAAAACGACACCTGTCCTAGCTACAACATTGCCGGTCAGCGCATCAGTAAAGGTAATTTTTGATTTTACGTCCACAACTTGCCCCCAAACTGTTTCTTCAATCCCTACACGCTTTACATTTTCTCTGATCTCAGAGGTTTCAGAAAGAGAGATATCTTGATACTTTTTTTCAAGCATTGATTGCATAAAATTATCCATAGTATTGTTTAGGCACTTCACGTCGCATTCTTGGCTGTAGGAGGGAGCACTTATGCAACCACCCAGAATAATAAGTAAAAATACCGGCATGACTAGTTTGTTGGTACGCATAATAGGATCCTTTTGAAGTGATTATCGCCAATAAATGATTAGGCTAAATAAGTAAGTAAACAGTCAATAAAATGTCTGTTCTGGCGCTAATTCGCCCGATTTATACTAATCAGCAATTGCACGCACGCCATAAGTGCCTTGAATGTATGGGTAGTAAAAATCGTTACTATTGCAATATAAAAGAACTGAAGCCTAATATCAACCACATTGCCATGACAACAAGGGATTCTGTAATTTTACTGCTTCTCATTATATTAAGAGGATGAATGATTATTTGATACGCCACCTATATTCCATATAGTAAAATGTATCGTTAACCATCCGAAAACAGCGCTTTTTTCTTATGTTTTCATGGAAGAATGGAAAACAACATAATTTATAGCCATATTGTTATTGCAATATGCAATATATAAATGCATATTGTTTTAATCTTAACAAGGATATTCCTATGCGAGGTGGATAATGAATTTATTAAAAGGGTTAAAGGTTATATCGTCGGTTGCTCTACTTCTTGTTCCGCAAGTAGTATTTGCGCAAGAACAGGCTGAAAAGCAAGTTAATGTTTCACAGAAAAAAGTGACGCCTCATGTTTGGCATATAAAGGGGTCGTCTGCAGGTCTCGATCGAAATGGTTGGTTTGTCGGTGAGCAGATCGAAGTAAAGTTGAATCAATACGACACTGAGGGTCGTTACAGCATCATGGACTTCACTTTCCCAAAAGGTTTCGATTCATCTCCTGGTCATTGGCATGCTAGACATGCTGAAACCTTTATTCTTACCAAAGGGCGAATGGAGTGGATGGTTGAGGGCGAAAAGAAAATTCTCAATCCTGGGGATCTCATTTTCATTCCACCAAACACTCTACACTCTGCTAAAACTTTGGATCAGAAACCTGTTCAAGCAATTTTCATTTCAGATCCAGCAGGTTGGGAACGAAGCATTCCACGTCGTAACGAGCTAACAGAAGAGCAATTGAATGATCCCGAGTACATGGATAAATTCAACGAAAGCATTGATTACATGTTTGATCCCTTGCGCGAGCATGATCACAATAAATAATATTATCATGGGCTACTGATTTATCATTGGCCTTATCAGTTTGAGTTTTCTGCTCATCAATTGCAGTGCTTTTTCGCTCCAATCCGTAATATGAATTGACCCTCGGCTTTTGCTAGGGTCAAGCTCCCCTCCACTGTATATTCACTGCAAAAGTGACATCATAATATCCATGTCGTAAATGATTAAAGTGGCAAGCATGCCATCCTGAATATAGAGATTGTTCAATTGGCCCTCTGTCGAGTCCTGATTGATTATCTTGGTTCCGGCACTGGCACCGTTAGGCAGCCATAAAGCCAGGGTTAAAGCAGAGATTAATAAGCTGTGAAACATAACGAACGGCCCTGTTAGTTAATTTTCCTTAAGCTTATACCAAGAAGGCTAAATTTGAAGTTTGAATGAGCGGGTGAGCTAATTTTTTCTGGCAGTTCCTTCATTCCCTCGCAGGTTAAACGCCAGATCCACATATTAAGTCAATGCATCAACCCCAGCGGTCTTTTAACCAACCATAATGATAATAGCCCCATTGCCCAAGCCGCCTTGCGCCGGCGAACGGGAATGCCGGTAAGGGTTGTTGATACAACGGCAGATTAGGTAATGTCTCGCCGGCAATACTTTGGGCTAAGCGATAGGCCGCTTGGCTGCTAAAAGACACCCCCGCCCCACAATACCCCAGGCTATAACCGACTCCTTCTTTGCTGTACACATGGGGCATATCATCCATAGCCGCCGCAATCCAGCCCGTCCAATTATAGGCAATGGCTTTATTGTGCAAACTTGGAAAGCACTTATCTAAGGCTTGTTTTAAACGTTGACCATACACTGGATTGGCGGCATCTTTGCCCCACACCGCGCCGCGCCCACCGAACAACAATCGATTGTCTGGCAATAGGCGGTAATAGTATTTCAAGATCCGCGTATCCATAGTGACTTGACGGGTATATAGGCCGGCTTCGGCTAATTCTTCGGTGGTCAGTGGCGCGGTGACAATTATATTACTCAGAATAGGCAGAAACTTGTCATCCACTCGTGGATTAAAACGTTTAGGCGTGTAGGCATTGCCCGCCGTAATGACTTTATTGGCCAGCAGCTCACCTTTATCGGTGAACAAGCGATGTTTACCGTCCTCTTCAACCCAATCCAGTACACAGGATTGCTCTGAAATTCTTACGCCTTGGGTTTCAACCATGGATTTATAACCGAGCAATAACTTTAACGGATTCAAACCAAAGCCATCTTTAAGCCTTAACGCACCATAAGCCTGATGATGATTTAAATAACGGGCACATAATTCATCCTGAGAAATAAGCTCCGCACCCGATTCACTGCTATCGGCAAGGTATTGTTGAATATAATCTGCAGCCCCTTTTAGCTGGCGCAATGCTTTGGGGTTGTGTGCCACTTTTAAGTAACCGGCTTCTTGAGGCTCACAGGCAATATGATGTTGTTGAATTAAGCCGTCAACTCTGGCCACACCCTGGGTGAACTCATCATAAATGCCCTTGGCGGTGGCTAGATCCCAGCGCTTGGCCATGGCCGCATACCCCAAACGGCCTGAGCCTTTTAATACAAACCCGGCATTACGAGCGCTGGCCCCAAAGCCGACTTGATTTGCTTCAAGCACGTGACAATCAATATTGAACTCACTGGCAAGATAATAAGCACTAAGCAGCCCGGTATAGCCGCCTCCTATTATCGCCACATCGGTTTGTTGACGCCCTTCAAGACAAGGCAATAAGGGCGATAATATCTGAGTACTCGCCCAATAACTCGGGGCCAGAGGTTGGTCATGGGGATGGGAATTAATCAGCGGATCGTACATAGTATTCTTCTTATTATATTTGTTTTAACCTCTTCATCCTTGACGCTGCATGTTTAGTGGCGACACTCATTTGCCAAGCTAGTTAATGTTCTGATCAACTCCTATCAGCATGCTAGGCAAGATTAGAATTTTAGCAACATTTCACAGGCAACACAGTGGCAGTCGTCACCGCACAACACGCACTCATAATCGCCGGTGTATCTTTTATGCCAGCGCTGGGGATGGAGCTTAATTAATTTGCCGCCGGCCTTAGTAAAATAGCGCACCGCGGCATTATTTGGGCTTTGCTGCCATAGGTGGCTTACCCCGGCTTTTGCGCCTTGGGCAATCGCCGCCGCTTTCGATGCCGCTAATAATTGCCCGCCAAGCCCCTCGCCTCTGGCTGCCTCGGCTATGGTATTAGATTTGAAATAACACACCTGCGCAATGTCAACGCCCCATAATTCAACCGTGCACCACTGATCTTGCAGCCATTGGCCAGGGGCATAGGTTAACCGAAAGCCTATTAGTTGCTTATCTTCTATGGCCACGAAACTGGCATTAATGCCATTTTTGATCCCTTGCTGGTAAATCTGCTGCAACTCGGCCATGTCCATATAGCCACTGCCATGCACAGTTTCACCTAAACTTAACACGGCAGCAAAATCAGCTAGGGTCAATTCTCTTATCATATACACCTTATTATTGTGGTCGAATTTCTATTTCCGGATCGCAGTTAATTTTTACTTTTACGGCTTTATTTGTCAGTTGATCAACATAGCTATGTTGCACCCATACGTCTAATGCCAAAATAACTGAATCATGGGTTTTCCATATGCCACCAGACTTATATTGCATTTTATTGCTCAAATAAAAAGAAACGGAATTTTCACTCCATTTTTCCATGTCAAACCTCTGCCCTCGACCGATATAGTCTTCTTTGCTTCCCCCGCGTCTGGCGTGGATCCAGCTGAACTTATAATCCGCTGCTTTTATTTGTGCGGAGTTAGCTGGCTGATTTAAATTGAAGGTTATCTTTACCGGACCATCATCAAACTTTTGACTAGGAATAGTCAATTTACCGTTAACAAAATCCTTTCCGTCATAAAGAAAGAAGTACTTCTCTCCTTCTTCAGTACCCTCTCCAGGTTTCACTAAGCCCTCCGTCTGCATAAGGTTATCGCTCCACACCGAAAGGTTGAGTGTATATCCGTCATTTTTATTCATTTATCATTCCTCATTAAGTGATGGGTGGGTGTTTCTATAGCGGTTATATATGTCTCTTAGGTGAGGATGTACATAGCCCTTCCTTTCTAGATAAAGCAGAGTTCCCCAGGATTTATCTAAATCAAATGCTATAAGTGAAAAATAAAATTCAGACAATTTTGAATTGACATTTTTTTCAACTTTTTTGGCTTTCATCACTGCGTAGCGCTGAAGTTCATCTGCCTCACAACTGGTTAGTTCGCATTTCAGGTTGAGCTCCGCAGCTAAGCGCGGGATGGATTCAATATTAAAATCCCAGCCGGGAAAATCTATGTTTAAAAAATTATGACCCTTTAATTTCTGTTCATAGATTATCTTTACGCTGAACATTTGTTGTTTTACGAGAGCGTCTTTAGTTTTTTTGTACGCCACTTCAGTAAGCTGCACAAGCTCGAGATCTAATTGCTGAATATTTTTTTGGTAAAGTAAGCCAGAATCCCAGTAATAGAATAGCAGGGTGGCGATTGTCGTCATCCACACTTCGTTTTGCGGCTCTTGTTTGGCTAATTTTTTTGCCAGATTTATCCCTTCGTTAAGCGTTTCTCTGGCTTTGTCGCCGTTGCCTACGGCTAATTGATTGTGTAAGAGAAGGTTGGCGGTAGACAGAGCCTGATAAACTTTATTGTAATCATTGGGATTTTTAGACAGTAATTTTGTGGCAATGTCGTGGGCTTCTTCTGCTAAACGTTCAGCGGCTGTAAATTGGTATGTTTGAAATTCTACAACCGCTAAGCCTAATAGCGAGCGTCGTAATGAGGTGCTCGCCTCAGGTTGAGTCGGATCTAAGTCCAATATTTTTCGTTTTAATTGGATTGAAGAGCGAAAACTACTTGTAGCCCTGTCGTATTGATTGTTCCTTAATGCCAAGCCACCGATATTATGCTGTGCGGAGCTCACTTCCAGCATCCACTTGAGATTATTTTCATCCCGAGCAAGGAGCTGCTCTGAATAGCTTAAATATGCTAACCAGTCTTGCATAGCACCGGGGTAGTTTTGTTTAACGTAGGAGATCACGCCTAACCAATAATGCATATTGCCTTTTAAAAACAACAACTGTTCGCTAACACCACTTTCGGATCCATGAGCAGCAAGTAAGGCTAGGCCCTTGGCTAATTGAATCTTCGCTTGCTCGTAATCGCCCCGGTTAATACTAATTTCAGCTAACAATTTGAGTGAATTGGCCTGACGAAGCTTGCCGCCGGTTTCAATGCCAGCATAATAATCCAAAGTTTTCTGCCCTACCCCTTCAAGCACATCTAATTTACCTATAGGCTCTAACTGGCCACGCAGGTCGCCTAACATATAATCAACCAGGCCCTCGGCTTTATCGCGTAGCAGCGTTGCCTGATTTGTCTGCGTTACGGCTATCAGGGTCTGATTGTTGGCATGTATTGCCAGCCCGCTTGCCATTAGTGCAAGCACAACCAGGCTGACAATGGCGGCCGTTTTAAAACGTTGGCCTTTTTTCTGCCGTTGCTCTGACAACTGAATGAATTGCTGTTCAAGCTCTGTCAGATGCAAATATGTTTGTCTGGAAATCCAACGGGCATCATCCACTTTTTTGCCCGCGGGTAATAACATGTCCTGGGGTTTCCCCTCACTCAACCAGCGGTTGCAATCTGTGGCCAGTTGCGTCCGTTTTAACATCGAAGCGCGGTTGTCCTCGGCCCAGTCGGTTATCCTCTGCCAATGTTTTAGTAGGGCTTCATGGGCAACACTGACACGTTTGTCATTGCCATTTTCGCCTATAGCGATATCTGATTCGCTGACAAATAAACGCGCATTGACAAATTGTTGAATGAAGGTCAAATCCTGGGGGCTGGTGAAATGGTCCAGCGGTACTTTTCGCGCCGTCAGCACGGTTTGATTCACGTTATTGATGGTCACGAGCTCGTGCATCACACTTTGCCAACTAGCTTTAGTTTCTATGCTTAACGATTGATAGGTTATCTCGGCCTGCCTCGCAATGGCCCCCTCTACCCCGCCAATGTCAGAATAGGCAGACAACAGCAGCGTGTTGCCCTTATCCCGGCGTTGGTAAAGTAAATCCAGGGTAAACTCCATTAATGGTAGCGCGTCGGGGTGGCCTATTGCAGCCTCTAGCAGTACCTCGTCGAGTTTTTCTCCTGTAGCTTGATTTTCTTCGAAGCTTAAACCTGCAGATATTGCAGGCAGACGGATCATACGCGCTATATCGGTGGCATTGGGCGACTGCAGGTCATATTGTTGCCCTTCGTCTTTTAGAACGGCAAAGCCCTTCACATCCATACTGGCGGCGTAAAAATCATTCCGGAGTAATACGATCAGGATCAGACGTTGGGTTTTAACCAGCTCATTAAGAAAAGCAATTAAACGTTCCAAATCATTGCCGGATAACCTGTTGTCTTGCAAAACTTGTTCGAACTGATCAATTACAATCAGTTTTTGCGGGCGAAGTACTTGAGCCTTTTGGTTTGGCTCTTCAACAACGTCAGACGTAATAGCGCCATCATTTTTCAGCACTTTGTTCAGGTGTGAGGGATGCTGACTCAAGTCATTAGCATGTGCATCGAGATCCCAGGTTTGCGCCAACATACCCATATCATCCAAGGCGCCAATAAGCTGCCTAAAAATACTGGTAACCTGGCCTCGTGTGGGTGTAATAACTTTATACTGTTCGATTTTTATACCGGCCAACCCTTCGTTACGGGTTAAAAATGGGATGACACCGGCACGTAGCAATGAGGATTTGCCGCTGCCGCTCTTGCCCATCAGTAGCAGTAATGGAAAGCTGTCATCCAGAGCATGGTTTAGCTGATGAACAACCTCGGCTATTGCCTTGTTACGACCGAAAAATATTGCAGCATGCTGGGGCTGAAACGTTTGTAGTCCAAGATAGGGAGAGCCGTTTGTCCAATTTTCTAGCTGATTTAAGGTACTCCAACGCTGGCGGCCGTCTAAGTGCACCACATGAGCAACAATGCGATACCCTCGGCGCTGGACGGTTTCGATATAAATAGGTTGACGGGAGTTGTCGCCTAATTTTTTACGTAACATGGCAATGCACTTTTGCACCGGCGCGTCACCGTAAAATGTACCCCGCCAGAACTCGATAAGTAGTTGTTCGGTGCTGATCACTTGGCCAGCATGTGCCGATAAATACGCAAGCACATCCATCATCTTTGGTTCAAGATGAACGGACACGCCTTGACGAGTCAGTGAATTCAACGATGTGTTGACTTCCCAATCGCCCAGTTGAAAAGTTTCGCTCATGTCTACAGATATCCCATATCCATGGCAACTTGTGCTGCAACCCATTGATAATACGTATTTTTGAGTCATCAATTTGCCACGTATGAGTCTAAACCGAGTCGGGGAGTTTGCAACCTTATTTGTCGTTTTTTGCGCACACACAATGGCTGCGTGTACCGGCGTGCAAAAGAAAGAGCACGTCGGTACAGCGTCATTTAATAACGAATATCAGCTATTTCAACTGTCTCATCGTCACTGTCAGTTAAATGATCGAGAATGATAAAATCATATGCAGTCTTATATCTGGAATACATAAAATTACAATGTATCAATACAAGATTATCTTGCGATTTTGGAGAGCTGAGGCATTTGCCGCTGTGCTTATTTTTAATCTTACCTGTGGTTGTGATCACCCAGGTATCGGTGTCGTCCATACGACACGGGGCGTAAGATAAGTTTTTTGTTCCACTACGATTATGGCCGTAGGTAGACAAACACTCTGACTGGTCATGATTATAAATAACCACATATTTATCGGCAGAATTGGGATTAATAATACCAATTTTCATTAACTTGGTGAAACTTGCCGCCTGTGCACAAGTGATAAACAACACACTAAATACACTGATGACGGATACAATAAACAACGATTTTTGAATGGAATTTTTCATGATATTTTCCTGCTAAGTATAATCGTGGTTAATCCACGTTATTTGTGTAAAACGGTTAATCTGTCGTTTTCAGCCTGTTCAAGGGTGATACCTAAAGCACTAAATGATGCAATGCGTTTAGAGTTTCCGACAAAATCAGACAAGGTAATGGTGTTGCTTATATCGGCCCAGGCGATGGAAGAAAATTGGTTAGTGGATATGGGCAAGGCGTAGCTGTGTTTTCGCTCAACGGAATAAATACGCGGCCGTGATCCGGTATATTGGTGCGAAATAAACAACAACCATTTACTGTCGCCCGACCACTGGGGTGAGTACTTGACCTTGGTGTGCGAAGCGGGCACCGATTCGAGTAAGCTAATGGCCTTATATTGCAGATCGTAAAGCCAATGTTGACGATCTTTAGTGGTAAATGTCAGGTATCTATTATCCTGGGACCAGGTAAGCTCACTGACAGTCTTGATTCGCGGTAAATGAACTTCTATGTCAATATCAGCAGTATCTGAACCAATAACTAACCACTCAGGCTTTTGCATGTAGGCAAAATACCCATTGTCTTTGCGTATAGCGGTTTCTGTTACGATGGCGTTTTGTGAAAATGCGTTTGCGCTGAAAAAACAGATCAGGAAAACGCTTAATGTGAGCTGTAAATTTTTCATCTTTTTTCCTTGGGTAAATAACCAACTCAGACAAAATGACGTGACTACATAGTCAATCTCGTGCTGTCTCATAACGTGATGTTGAGTTGATTATGATCCCGGCTCACTAAAAAGTGTTTACGGAAACCTAACGGTGTAATTAGTCATCATGAAGTCATGCTTACGATAAATTTAACTAGATAAAAAACAATAAGTTGATAAGATTTTTGGCAGTATAGATATTTTGATGGGTAGTGATATTTGGTGGAAAGATATGCATGGTTTTGTGCAGGAAATCCCAAAGAAATGTTCAAAGGCTAGCTAGATGTTTGTTCATTCCAGACGAAACGAGGTGGTGAAGGCCACTCATTGCGCCAAGCTGGGCATCAGGCGCACCAGCTTTTGGGTTTTAGGCGTCAAACTGCCGTGGAATTTAAACAAACATATGGAAGGCGAACAGGATATATTATTAGGTTGTATTATGCGATGCCGCCCTCATTTAGTATCACACAAACAATAAGCAAATAAAAAAATAGGCGAGACGAGACGAAATGAAAGTAATATTAGCGGTATTTATTTTAATAGCGGCAACGGGATTGATCTGGTTTACCAATCAATCGGACGAGGCCGCATTATCAACGGAATCCACCCAAATACCGCTAATTTCCCGTCAGGAAATACTTGAAGCGTCTGACTTGGTCGATGGCGTAAAACAGGCTGTCATGCAAAACGATGATAGAGCCATTGAAGACTGGCTGGAAAAAGCCGCCGATTTAGCAGAAACCGCCGGACTACCAGAACAGGACGTTAATTATTTTCAATCTGATATGGCCGAGAGTTATGTCATATTTCAAGCAAAACGCAGTTTGTTCAACGACGCTGTGGAAAAAGCTTATTACGCCCTTGATGATATAGACGCGGCAAAAGCACAGTACCCTGAAGCCCAGGACCTGTTTGCCGAGGCGGACCAGCTTATCACGGCCAGAAATAGCATAATTACCCAAATCGCCACTGAACTGGCTGAGGATGTTCAGCCTGACGAGCAAACAATGGATGAAGCACGCAAGCTGTGGAAACAACGTTTTGCATCTAAATCACAATGAGCCATTAGCAAAAAACATAGCCTTATAATTTTATTGTGGCTCTGGCTTAGATATTGAGTACCTCTGATAAAAATCCGGCTATTTCCAACCTTGGATCCAGTGTTGGCTATCCGTTAATTCAAGCCACCTTATCGGCTGTGCCCGATTAGACAAAATAGCTTCGAGAATACAACAGATAACCCCACCCTGTTCATCGAGCTCGACCTCAGTAACCAAAAAATGTTTTTCTCGGTTAAGGGGCCTTACGGCCGTCCATTTACTGTTGTGTAATTTTTTTGGATTGATTTTATTCACTAATGGTTTCTGCAAGTTAAACGAGCACCAGGGTACTGCTTTGTATGAGCGAAACCTTAGTTTGGATCAGGTGGTAATACCCAAATTTTTTAGCCTTTCGTTCAAGCAAGCACGTCTTCAATACTTGAGCCGTTTAGCCCACCCTATTGCCCCCGAACAGCTCTATGATGTTCGTTCATTTGAACGACAAAATTGGCAGGAAAATTTCACAATATTAGCTTTGAAAATCAGTGCAATGCTGAATGATTGAGTCTAACTTTCCATTATTTCAGGGCAAGGATGGCGCTGTTTGGTTTGTTAATCAGCCCCGGGCGTCAGTTGTTTTCACGTACCATTAAATGGATGTTTGCGCTTTAGACCGGTAATGGGTGTAACTCAAATTCATCCTGCATATCCTAGTTATTGACGAACGCATTGAGGGTCAGCCGGTCAACTAAAAAACCGTCAAGGTGGCCGTTTAATAATAACGTCACATTTTGTTCAATATCGAATACTTCACTTATGTGGGGCTGATATTCCCGATGAGTAATCAGTTTTTAGTACTCCTTGCCGTAAAAGTAACCATTTTCAACTCTATAGGGTGCAGAAAAATAGTAGAACGCCTGCCTTTTGACGGTTAAGGAAGCCCCTATGGCCAGATCCACCACCTCCGATTTGACGTAGCTAATATGCATGCGTGTAGTGTATTTTCTCGGCAGATCTAAACCTATATTGCCTAAACAGTTGAAATATACTGAAACACAACCAAGTAGACTATTCACCAGTAACTGGAATACTTGAACGAATACCTTCTCTGGCAGGGTCAGATAGATACTGACCCAATAACAAATAATAGTGAGCAACAATGGAAAATAAATTGAAAAAAATTGCGACTTGGTCAGCCGTAGTGGTCCTGTTACTGAGTTTACTCTGGCTTCCCGCGCTATGGTTATTTGTCGTGCTTATCCCCATCGTCGCTTTAGGATATTACGACTACCATCAAACCAGTCACAGTATTTTACGCAACTTCCCGGTAGTCGGCCATGGTCGCTGGTTAATGGAACGCTTTCGCCCCTTCGTTCGCCAATATTTTTTCGAATCTGAAACAGATGGCACACCTATCAGTCGTATGTTTCGTTCACTGATTTATCAGCGTGCCAAAGGCAGCCTAGATTCAAACCCTTATGGCACTAAGCTAGATACCCAAAGAGTGGGTTATGAATGGATAGGCCACTCTATGGCGGCCAAACATCATGACGCCAAGCACCCTGCACCTCGTATCAAAGTGGGTGGCCCCGATTGTAGCCAACCCTATGAGGCGAGCTTTTTTAATATCTCCGCTATGAGCTTTGGCGCCCTAAGTGACAATGCCATACGTGCATTGAATAAAGGGGCGGCAATTGGCGGCTTTTATCACAATACGGGTGAGGGTAGCGTTAGCGACTACCACTTGGAAAACGGAGGTGACATCGTATGGCAGATAGGCACTGGCTACTTTGGCTGCCGTGATAAAGAAGGTAAGTTTGCCCCGGATGCATTTCAAAAAATCGCCCACAATGATGCCATCAAGATGATTGAAATCAAACTCAGTCAAGGTGCTAAACCCGGCCATGGTGGGCTGCTGCCAGCAGAAAAAAACACTAACGAAATCGCCCGTATTCGACTCGTTGAACCCGGTACCCAAGTGGATTCACCGCCTTCTCACAGTGCGTTTGATACTCCCCTTGAAATGATGCAATTTATTAAGCAGTTACGGGAGCTCTCTGGGGGCAAACCCGTGGGCTTCAAACTGTGTATTGGTCGGGCCAGCGAATTTGTGGCTGTGTGTAAAGCTATGCTTGAAACCGGCATTAAGCCAGATTTCATTACCGTCGATGGGGCGGAAGGTGGCACAGGTGCAGCGCCGTTAGAATTTTCAAACTCTGTGGGCATGCCGCTGCGTGAAGCCTTGTCATTTGTGTCTGATGTTTTGGTTGGCTTTGACCTTAAAAAAGACATACGCATTATCGCCAGCGGTAAAGTTTTCAGTGGTTTTCATTTGGTGAAAAACCTGGCACTGGGCGCAGATATTTGCAACAGCGCCCGGGGCATGATGGTTGCTCTGGGTTGCGTGCAGTCATTGGAATGCAACACCAATAAATGCCCCACAGGCATCACCACCCAAGATCCCAAATTAACCCGGGGCTTGGTGGTTCCCGATAAAGCCGAGCGTGTGGCGCGCTATCACAAGGCAACGGTCAACTCCGCCCTAGAAATCATCGCTTCTGCGGGTTTGCGCAATACCTCTGATTTAAATCGCTCGCATATTTTCCGCCGCATCAGTCAAACAGAAGTACGTCGCTTCGATGAAATCTACGTCAGCCCAGTGCCAGGCAGTTTCTTTAATAAGGAAGCACCGACCAAGTTTGTGCAAGCCTTAGCTGAATCCTGCACAGAAAGTTTTTATCCTAAACGCTATGTGGCAGAAACCACTGAAGGCTTAAAGGAAGTCAGTTAAGGAAAAAATACGATAAGCTGTATAGGATCCAGCTTATCGCATAAAACACACAAGTTTGGCGTTGGCAGCAAACTTGTATGGGCGCTACTACTGGTCGATAGCGATAAGCACACTTTTTTGATGTAAGTTACTCAAGTAGGCTTGACGCCTTAAATCCTTCCCTATACCCGACTGTTTATAGCCACCGCTAGGAATAATAAAATCGGAACTTCGACCATATTGATTCCGCCGCACCGTCCCAGCTTTAATCGTTTTTATTGCGCGCATCACACGGTTAGCACTGGCCCGAAAGTTTCTTGAGTAATCGCTGGTCCGTCTGCACTGGCATTGTTCAAAATAGTCAGTTGATAGGTGCGGTTTTTAAGCTGACGATAAATTGCCAGCCTATAAGTAACTCAGCCTCTCCCGCACTCAAGGTGTTTTTTACTGTTTGATCTATCTGCGGCGCCTGATTACCATTTATAATCGGCGAAAACTGGTATCGGTTGACCAAGGCAACCGTCAATCAAACGCAAAATATTGTCAGGCCCTGGGGAGATCACCGAAGAAGGTGCAGACACTATTCGCGTAAAGCTGGCGACAATTTCATTTTAAAACCCGGCATTGTCGGCGTGTGGAACACCCTTGAGCCCCTGCGCAAAATTTGGATCGTGGCATCGGCTCGTCGCTTAGCGAAATGGGCTAAATACCAGGTGACACCAGCAAAGGCGCTAAGCGTAAACCGCTATAGCGCCTTTTTGGTGGGCATGACGACGTTAGCGAATATCAGGCCGGCGATCAGCGACATAAAAATCAAAAAGGTTTCCTGCCCGATATGTTCCGCCTGCACGAAGTCTCTCCCAGAGACAAAGGAATTCAAGCCAATATAAGTCTTCGAGCCAGGCACCAGCACAATTAACCCCTGCATACTGACCAATGACGCAGGTGCATTGGCAATTCGGGTAAACAGGTTGGCATAAATACCCAGGGCAAACGCCCCCACAAAAGTACTCAAGCCTTGTTCCAGATAAGCTGAGCTCCACACCGTAGCGCCATAAGCAATAAAGCCAGATAACAGCGCCCAGGGAATATGTTTGATGCGAGTGCGAAATATCACCACCAGCGCCGAACACAACAAGAATATCGCGAACCAGGTGGTCCATTCAGGTAAGGAGTGCGCCTCGATAAATTCATTGGGGCCAAACAGGCCAAAGCCGATACTAATGCCCAAAAACGCGCCGAAATACAGTTTAAATAGCTGCATCACGGAATCCATCACCCGAGCCGTGCCTGATACCAGATTACGTGATGACAGCTCCGCCAAACCTATGGTCAGTGCCAGTCCTGGCACCAAAATGATCACCGACGATAGCACCATCAGCGGAATATTGATCCCCGGATCCAGGTAACGGCTAATGGCGCAGGCAATTAACCCTGCTAAAAAGGAAGCGGCAGGCTCTAACATTAAGGTCACGCGCCTGGAAATTTGTGACCAAAGCACTAAAAAATAGACCATCAGGCCGATTAAGCCGGTCCATAATATTTCCGGCCAGCTGGCCCCCATCAACATAGCAAAGGCCCCAGGCGCGACACAAAAACCTAATCCGGTTAGTACCTTACCGTAGGGGCTGGGCATGACGTTGATCACATCCAACTGAAGATCAGCTTCGGCCAAAGATACTTCGCCCGCCAACATTCGATTAGCCAGCTCATCCGTGCGTGACAAGGCATTCATGTCGTAATCACCGGGTTGTACCCGGGCGGAATGGTTGTATTCATCTTCGTGCCTGTCACTCCAAATCACGAAAGTGAGCGCCGTGGGCGTGGCGATAAACGAAGAACGCACCCCCAAATGAGTGGCCACTTCGGTCAAGTAGGCTTCAAGACGAAAAGCGGGAGTACCGTATTTGTGCAGCATCTTGCCCAGCTTGACGATAAAGCGACGAATTTGGATAAAGTCAGCAGTATTCACAAAAAACCTTAGTCATGGGCCAAAAAACATTCACTGGCATCACATTATTAATGGCGCGGATCCTAGCGGTTGTTGGGCCACTTAACAACGCACATTTTTTATGCAGGGTCGGTTAGAAAAACTAATAGCTGCCAGGGATACATTAGGGCAAAACATTACGAGTAATTAGCTAATCGACGGGGATAACCATTGGTATTTATGAACCCAGCCACTACCCTAAACGTATCAATATTTTATGACAGTAAAAGGAGCAAGACATGAACCAGCAAAAAATTGTGTTAATCACAGGTGCATCCAGTGGTATCGGTGAAGCAACGGCCAAGACTTTGGTCAAAAACGGACACAAGGTGGTACTGACCGCCCGCAGACAAGAGAAATTGGATAACCTAGTGGCAAGCCTGGGGGAGGATAACGCCCTGGCAGTTGCCGCCGATGCTACCCAATTTGATGCCTTAGAAAAAGTAGTGAAAGCGGGCATCGATAAATTCGGCAGGTTGGATGTGGCCTTTGCTAATGCGGGCACAGGGGTGTCTACCTCAGGCACCGAAAAAGGTGATCCCGATGAGTGGTCAAAAATGGTGGATGTGAATATCAAAGCCTTGTTATGGACGGCCAAAGTAACCCTGCCCCACCTGCGGGAAACCCAGGGGCATTTTATTTTAACCAGCTCAGCGGCGGGACGCACGGCGATTAAAGGTTCGATTTATGGCGCCACCAAATGGTTTGCCTACGGCTTTGGTCAGAATCTGGCCGAAGAAATGGCCCAATGGAACGGCCGCTGCACCACCATTGCCCCAGGCATGGTTAATACGGCGTTTTTTGACGAGGCCAAACCCGACAAGTTAGACCCATGTGACGTAGCCGAAGCGGTACTATTTGCCATACAAGCTCAGCCACGCAATAACGTGCGTGAGATATTTTTAATGCCAACCCATTAATATGCGGCCAACGTTAAGCCGCATAACAGTTACCCCTGTCATAAAATGGCGGTTGTAGGGGTAACTAAATGTCTACATACAGAGCTAGGGCATTCGTTTAGCAACTTAAGAGAGCATGCTTAAATTGCCATACGCCTCCTTTCGCCTATCATTACGGGCATGCAATCAAAGGCTTTGCATATCAATCACAAAGCGATAGCGCACGTCATTGTCTTTCATGCGTTTAAAAGCCTCGTTGATACCTTGCATATCGATCTTTTCGATTTCAGAGACCACATCATGTTTACCGCAAAAATCGAGCATTTCCTGGGTTTCTTTAATGCCCCCAATAAAGGAGCCGGCTAAGGCTTTGCGGCCACCAATTATGATGGCGCCGTTCGTGCTTTCCAATGGCTCTATGGCACCCACTAAACACATGGTGCTGTTGTATTTCAGTAACTTCATATAGGGGTTCACGTCATGACCCACGGGAATGGTATTGAGTAGAAAATCAAATTTGCCGCGCCATTTTTTCATGGCCTCTTTATCTGTGGTCACCAGCACTTCGTCTGCCCCAAGTTTTTTGGCATCCTCTGATTTACCCTCAGAAGTGGTGAGCATCACCGTATGGGCGCCCATGGCGGAAGCAAACTTGATGCCCATGTGGCCCAAGCCACCCAAGCCAATCACCCCTACTGTCATACCTTTTTTTACACCATACTGATGCAGCGGTGAATAGGTGGTGATCCCGGCACACAATAATGGCGCCGAGGCAGCGGGATCCAAATTTTTAGGAATACGCAGCACAAAATGCTCTTGCACTACGATACGTTTTGAATAACCACCTTGGGTAATGCTCTCTTCCTCTGGCCCGTCTATCTTGCTGTTGTAGGTCATCACCGTGCCGTTAAGACAATGCTGTTCCAGGTGGTCGTCGCAGGCTGCGCAGCGTTGACAGGAATCCACCATACAACCCACACCGACAGTATCACCCACGGCAAAGTTTTTAACGTTGTCACCTATAGCACTGATTTCACCAATAATTTCATGGCCAGGTACCAGTGGATAAGAAGATCCACCCCAATCGTTTTTAACGGTGTGCAGATCACTGTGGCAAACGCCACAAAATTTGATCTCGATTTGCACATCTTCCGGGCCAGGCTCTCGACGGTTGATAGTATGTGGCTGCATATGGCCATCATCCGATTTTGCTGCATAAGCTGATATCTGTGACATATTGCCTCGTTTGACTAATCAAGTTTATCTAAAAGGTTAATACTGCGCCCATGGGAGAACCATGGGCGCCTGGAGTTTGTTTTAGTCTACCAATACTATAATGCGCTGTTGCGATGCGTTAGGGATTCATAATCCACGTAACCTTCACTGCCGCCACCATAAAAGGTCTTTTCATCAGGCTCATTGTAAGGGCCGTCTTGAGCAATACGCGCAGGTAGGTCTGGGTTGGCTAGAAATGGCCGCCCAAACGCGATGGCATCAGCATCATCATTGTTTAGCCATTTTTCCCCCTCTGTGGCATCAAATTCGCCATTGGCAATAAATATTCCCTCAAAGGCTTCTCGCATTTTTTTCAATAACTCGTTGCCTTGTTCCACCCCAGAGCCGTCGCCAGTATGATTGTTTGGTCTGACAACATGTAGATAGGTAACGCCTTGGGCCGAAACCGCTTCGGCTGCGGCCACGTAAGTTGACTGGGGATCATCATCATAACTACCACCCGGACCACCTGTAGGCGATAAACGCACCCCAATATTTGATTTGGGTATCACTTCGCTAACCACATCGATGATTTCGGTTAACAACCGTAGCCTGTTTTCCAGTGAACCACCGTATTGATCATCACGCTTGTTAACTGACGAACGAATAAATTGATCGATCAGATAACCGTTTGCCGCATGTATTTCCACCCCATCAAATCCGGCAGATTTGGCACATTGGGCAGCGTGGCGATAATCGTTTTTCAGCCTTTGTATGTCACCTAAAGTCAGTGCCCGGGCCTTGGGATGGGGAATAGTCGGCCCATCGGGGTGAAGGTCTCCCACAAAGGCTTCACCTTTTGGCTGAAACTCACTGGAGGATACGGGCCGGCCATTGTCGGGCTGAAACACCTGGTGGGAAATCGCACCTACATGCCATAGCTGGCAAAAAATGCGCCCGCCCCCGTTGTGCACGGCCTCAGTCACCAAACGCCAGCTTTCAACTTGTTCATCACTATGAATGCCTGGTGTCCAGGCATACCCTTGCCCTTCCTGACTAATTTGGGTGGCTTCTGAAATAATCAAACCCGCAGATGCCCGCTGAGAGTAATACAAAGCATGCAAAGGGGTTTGTACATTGCCCGGCTGGGCCGAACGCGAGCGGGTCAGAGGGGCCATAAAAATACGATTAGTCAGGGTAAGGTTACCCAGCGTTAACGGCGCGCTAAGAGCTTTATGCGCTATCTCGTGTTGATTTTCCGATCTACCATTAAGTTGTGTCAATTGACCTTTGCTCCTGTTGCGTTGCCCTAAGTTCATGTAATGGCGCTTAGTTGCGCGCCAGGCAGGACAAACTGAAATTTACCTCGACAGCTCGAAGCAAGGGCTATTCCAACCCAAAAAAATAAGCTCGAAACCCACGTCAACAGGGTTACTCAGGGAAACGGCGCTTAACCGAACCAACGAAATAATGGGGGAATATCAGCTCTGATATAAGTAAAAATTTCCGAGGATTGGTAGTAATTGCAATGCCAAGGCGGTGTTTTTTGCTCCACACTGACGGCTGTTAAATGCCAGGCATTGTGGGCAAACTACAAGCTTTATGCTTGAGCGAGCACCCGATAGGCGCCAGGGGCAAACAATAGGTAGGGTGATTAGGATGTTAATATCCATGTTTGAGGATTAATCGTCAATCATCTCGGTTGCGGTCATAAACCTTGCTCTGCCAGAGTTTTTCGCGGCGTATAACGCATTGTCAGCCAGATTGAATAATTGTTTTTTGTCGGTGTCTTTATTCACCGATGCGTTTATTAGTCCGATAGAGCAACTAACATAACGCTGGCCGCTACCTTTACCATGTTCGATTTTGTGTTGACGCCACCCCTGTAGAATACGATCCGCTAATACCTCACATTCTGCCGGGTTGTTACCCAATGAAATCACCACGAATTCTTCACCACCGAAACGCGCGACTATATCCGTATCACGGTTAAAGACCTCGCGTAAAATTGTTGCTTGCAGCTGAATAATTTCATCGCCGCGCAGGTGCCCAAAGCCATCGTTAAAGTCTTTGAAATTATCTAAATCCACCACAAATACACTGATGCTCGAGTGGGTACGGGTGGCTATCGACAGCATGCGATCGAAGTTTTGTTCAAAAGCGCCACGATTATACAAACCCGTTAACTGGTCAATTTGGCTTAAATGCAGTAACTGCTCGTTGACCTGTTTAAACTTTCCAAATACTGTCTCAATTTGTTTCACTCCTATGAGGCTTATGCCTAAACCAAAGGATAAAAAGCCCAAATTAACCACACCAAATTGGCCGTAAACCGGATAACAGAAAACCAAGGCGCCAAACCCTAACAAGGATAACAATACAAAGATAACCGAATACTTATAATATAAGCGCAATATAAACATGCCAAACAGCCCGTACAGCAAGTTTCCTTCATAGGGAAACGAAAACCCGGCTATTTGCCAGCACTGGGCAATTAACCAATAGTTGGCGTAGCTCACCCCAAGTAAGCTTAGACACAATGCAAGATCAGGGCAATCGCATTAAAATATTTGTAGCAGTTTCAGCAAGTAATCATTATCCCAACCTGCCATTTGCCGCTTAATTTTAATACCTACCTTATTATCCTTATCTGACGTTAATAAATTCAAAGATATGTGGCGTAATATTGCCATGTTTTGATCTGCATATCCTTGACGAATTCGACAATGATCCTCGTCAAATGCCATATCTAATCTCCAGTGAAGATTATTCTCTACCCCCCAATGAGCACGTACATAGTGAGCAAATTTCTCTGCATCGTTATGCTTAACGCTACTAATAAAGTATCGCGTTTCTTCTGACCATTCGTTCGCAAGAAACCTTCTTGATTTAACGCTAACAATACTGGCAAGGTGTGGGTGAGTATGATGCTCAGTAAGCCAGTCAATTCGGTTGCAGGAAGTCACTGTTCTTTCTTCAATACGGCCATGCCCTGAATCAATACTCTTATAAGTATTTAACATGCCCTCATAACTTTTAGGGGTATTTTCAAAGAATAAAATCACATCATCATGTAGGGTGCTTTGATTTCCTTTCAGTGCGGTTAAATAATCAGCGCCTTTACTCACGATCAGTTCAGCCGATTTCTTTTGTGTGTTTAATGCATCGGTTGTGATGATACTGCCTGTGATGTCTAAGTTTTTGAGTAGGGAAGGTAAGGCGGTTATTTCATTCGATTTTTCATCAACTTTCACTTGTCCAAGTGCCAGCTGATTATCATGTGACCATGCGCTAACCATATAAATAGCTGATTTATTAGATGACTTATCATGAGAGCGTCGAAGGCATTTACCGTCAATAGCGATCACATCCCCCGTGACATTTTTTACTATCTCTTTGATCCAGCTAGAAAAACAGGTTTGAAATTGCTCAGGATCAATTAAGGAAAAAATACGCCCCAAAGTATCATGAGACGGAATACCATTTTCTAGGGATAAATATTGTTCAAACCACGTGCGTTTAATGTTGGCAAATTTTTCAATGGCAACCCAGCCATCACAGCCACAGATAACGGCACATAGGGTAATAAAAAAGATATCATCTAATTTATGTAATTGTTTTCTTAGAAGACGAGGATCTTCGATGTCTTTGAAATGTTCGATAAGTGTGGGCTTGTATTTGGTCATATTACGTCGCGTAAAGCGAAGTAATAGATCAAATTAGGGGATCTGTGTCAAGCCATTTTTAATGCGATTGCCCTAAATGCAAGATGGTGAGACCTGGCATAATATGGCAAATATGTCAGGGCAAAAAACACGCTTAATATTGGCAATTGCATGCCTAATCGAGAGATAAAATAGACCTGATGCACCGCTTCGGGGATAACCGTTAGATCGGCAACGATAAAACTCATCATTAACCCCGCACCCACCAACAACATCAGCCTAAATCGCTGCAAGCTAAATGCCGAAGAGCTTGCTAGTGTTTCTATTTGCATCGATGTCCTCTGAATAACCCAGTCGGCCAATAAACCGTAAATTGCGTACAGTAGCAGATCAAAGGCATAAGTTATTGAGATATATTGGTTTGTTTAGCATCAGCAGCCCCCCTGCTCGAGCACGCGAGCGTTACGCTGCAAAACAAATCCAAGCAACAAAATAACCAGCAACATTAACCAGGATCCAAGCACCACGCCTTGCCACTGTGCTTGTCGCCAAAATGGGTCAAGGTAAATACCACCGGTACTGGCGCCAATATAGTAAAACGTTAAATACAAAGACGAGGCGCTGGCCTTGCCACCTTTAGCCTTGATGCTTACCCAGCTACTGGCCGTGGCATGGGTGAGGAAAAATCCGAAGCTGTTGATCAGCAAACCCAGGATAATGGCATATAACGAGGGCAATAAGGTCACAGCCGAGCCGACCATGAGGATCACTGTGCCTGCCATCATGCAACGGGGTTGGGACCAGCGTTTGCCTAATTTACCGGATACGGCCGAGGCATAAGTGCCTGACAAATAAGTTAAAAACAGCATGCCGATGAATTTGGCGGTCAAATTATAAGGGCTAGCCTCAAGCACAAAGGTGATATAGCTGTACTGATTAACAAAAATAAAGAAGCTTAAGCCGCCAATACCATAACTAAGCAATAGATCTTTATTGGCTAGGTGGCTGGCCAATTGTCCTAACATAGGTCTCGGCCGCAGCCGTTTAGGGGCAAAATTTTGCGATGCAGGCAACAACCAGGCAAACACCGCGGTTAACACCAAACTAAAAACCGCCATAACGGCGAAGGTGTTTTCCAGGCCAACCCGCTCACCTAAAAAACCTCCTAATAACCTGCCGCCTATGCCACCCAACGAATTACCGCTGATGTATACACCAACGGCAATCATCAAGGCATCGGCGTTAAATTCGTCGCTCATGTAAGCCACGGCTATGGCCGGCAACCCTGCAAGAAAAAAACCTTGTAACGCCCGTAAAACCAATAAACCATGATAATTGTTAATACCCGCTAGACACGCGGTGGTCAGGGTAATGCCAACCATGCTAAGCAGCATGATACCTTTGCGGCCAATGGCGTCAGATAGTGGCCCATAAAGTAATAACGATACTCCTAGGGTAAAGGTGGTAATGGTAAAGCTGGCGCTGGCTTGCAACGCAGAGACCTGAAAATGCCCACTGATCATCGGCAACAGCGGTTGGGTCACATAGAGGTTGGCAAACACCATAAAAGAGCCTAGACACAAGGCTAAAGTGGCGCGCCAAAAAGCGAACGTTCTGGGGGTGATCATTGATTTACAAAGGGCTTCCACGATGAAACGTCACGAACTGCTGACAGGCCATGGCCTGACAACATTAGTAACTGATTTAAAAAAAAGGCGACCCAGCCAAACGTTGGCCGCCATGCGATGGCCGCCATCCACGCATACCAGGCGGGGTCGTTAATCCGATTAAAAACTATCCCCCGGCACTCTTACCCATCCTTCCATTAGTACTCGGGCGCTGCGGCTCATTGACGCTTTTATCACTGTCCACTGGCCATCGATTTGTTCGGCGGCAGCGCCGACCCGCAATGTGCCCGACGGGTGACCAAAACGTATCTCACTTCGCTCCCCGCCGCCTGCGGCCAGGTTGACTAGGGTGCCGGGAATAGCAGCGGCTGTGCCTATAGCGACGGCAGCCGTGCCCATCATGGCGTGATGTAACTTGCCCATAGACATGGCGCGTACCAGCACATCGATGTCGTCAAGCATTACTTGTTTACCGCTGGACGATACATACGCCTGAGGCGGCGCCACAAAGGCCACTTTAGGGGTATGCTGGCGACTATCTGCCTGACTAATGTTCTCGACCAAACCCATCTGTACCGCGCCCTGGGCGCGGATCACTTCAAATTTGGCCAGAGCTTCAGGGTCGCTATTGATCCCATCTTGCAGTTCAGTACCTGTGTAACCTATGTCTTGGGCGTTAACAAAAATAGTCGGTATGCCTGCGTTGATCATGCTCGCCTTTAAGCCCATTAAACCAATAGCTTCAAGCTCAGGGGAGCGCAACTCATCAATAAGGTTACCGGTGGGGAACATAGCACTGCTGCCCGCCCCCTCGGCTGCATCCGCCGGGTGCATAAATTCCACTAACACTTCGGCGGCGGGAAAGGTTACCCCATCCAGTTCAAAATCACCGGTTTCTTGTACTTCACCGTTAGTCATGGGCACATGGGCAATAATGGTTTTTTGAATATTTTTTTGCCAGATACGCACTACGGCCATACCATTTTGCGGTATACGGCTGGCTGCCACCAGACCATTACTGATGGCAAAGGAGCCCACGGCCGCGGTCAAGTTACCGCAATTACCGCTCCAATCCACAAAGGCCTTGTCTATGGCCATCTGGCCAAACAGGTAGTCTACATCGTGATCCGGCTGGGTGCTTTTAGCTAAAATAACGCACTTACTGGTGCTTGAGGTGGCCCCGCCTATGCCGTCGGTTTGTTTACCGTAGGGATCCGGGCTGCCGATCACTCTTAACAATAAGGCATCTCGGGCCGGGCCGGGTACCTGGGCCCGCTCGGGCAAATCACTGAGGTTAAAAAACACCCCTTTACTGGTACCACCACGCATATAAGTAGCGGGAATTTTAATTTGTGCTGGGTGGGCCATTTGCTGCTCCTACTCAATTGAAATTGATACTATCGTTTGTAATGCGCAAAACGGCGGATTACAAACGACAGTCGGGTACGTTAAGCCACGTTTGATTCAAGAAAATCCTGGGCAAAACGCTGCAATACACCACCGGCTTCATAAATCGACAGCTCTTCTTGGGTATCGATGCGGCATTTAACCGGTACTTTAACCTGCTCGCCATTTTTACGGGTGATCACTAGGGTCATTTTAGCTCCGGGGGTACGTTCACCCAATACATCATAGGTTTCGCTGCCATCTATATGGTAGGTATGGCGATTTTCACCGTCTATAAATTCAAGGGGTAATACCCCCATGCCCACCAGATTCGTGCGGTGAATACGCTCGAAACCTTCGGCGACTATGACTTCAACGCCGGCTAAACGTACACCTTTGGCCGCCCAGTCCCGTGACGAACCCTGGCCGTAATCGGCCCCGGCTATGATGATCAGCGGCTGTTTGCGCTGCATATAGGTTTCAATGGCTTCCCACATACGCATCACTTTACCTTGTGGCTCCAAGCGGGTTAGAGAGCCCTGCTTCACCTTAGACTGCCCATCAGGGCCCACTTCCTGAACCATTTCATTAAACAGTTTCGGGTTGGCAAAGGTGGCGCGCTGGGCCGTAAGATGATCACCCCTGTGGGTGGCGTAAGAATTAAAATCTTCTTCCGGCAAACCCATTTTGTGCAAATAAGCCCCGGCCGCGCTATCGAGTTGAATGGCGTTAGAGGGTGACAGATGGTCAGTGGTGATGTTATCCCCCAGCACCGCCAGTGGTCGCAAACCTGTCATGGCGCGTTCACCGGCCAAGGCACCTTCCCAATAGGGAGGGCAGCGAATATAGGTACTTTGTGGCCGCCAGTCGTATTGGGGGTTAATGTGCTCACCGTATTCAACTTTTAAATCAAACATGGGTTTATACACTTTACGAAACTGCTCAGGTTTAACACTGGCTTTAACCACTGCATCAATTTCTGCATCGGTTGGCCAAATATCTTTTAACCTTATCGGCTCAGCGTTTTTATCTAATCCCAGCACATCCCGTTCAATATCAAAACGTATGGTGCCGGCAATGGCATAAGCCACCACCAAAGGTGGTGAAGCCAAAAATGCTTGATTAGCATGGGGGTGAATACGCCCATCGAAGTTACGGTTGCCGGACAATACCGCGGTGGCATAAAGATCCCGGGATTTAATTTCTTGTTCGATAACCGGATCCAGGGCGCCGCTCATACCGTTACAGGATGTACAGGCAAAACCTACCACCCCAAAACCGAGCTTTTCCAGCTCAGGCAATAAATTAGCTTCTTCTAAATACAGTTGCACCGCCTTGGAGCCCGGGGCTAGGGAGCTTTTCACCCATTTTTTGCGGGTCAAGCCGAGTTTGTTGGCATTGCGGGCAATCAAACCCGCGGCAATCATGTTGCGCGGGTTACTGGTATTGGTACAGCTGGTGATAGCGGCGATGATCACCGCACCATCGGGCATTTTGCCGATTTCGTTTTCGACTATGCCACTGATCCCGCGTTGGGCCAGCTCCGAGGTAGGTACCCGGCTATGAGGGTTAGACGGCCCGGCAATATTACGCCCCACTGACGACAAATCGAAGCTCAGCACCCGTTCGTATTCGGCGTCTTGCAGGGTATCTGCCCACAGGCCGGTTTGTTTGGCGTAGCTTTCAACCAACTTAACTTGCTCATCTTCACGGCCGGTAAGGGTCAAATAATCAATAGTTTGACGGTCGATATAAAACATCGCGGCGGTGGCGCCGTACTCTGGGGTCATGTTGGAGATGGTGGCGCGATCACCCAGGGTAAGGTGTTGGGTGCCTTCTCCGTAAAACTCCAGATAAGACGACACCACTTTTTGCGCCCGTAAAAACTCGGTTAACGCCAGCACCACATCAGTGGCGGTAATACCCTCCTGGGGGCGACCGGTTAATTCTACGCCGATAATATCTGGCAACCGCATATACGAGGCCCGGCCCAGCATCACGCTTTCTGCTTCCAGCCCACCAACACCAATGGCGATCACGCCCAAGGCATCGACCATTGGCGTGTGGCTGTCGGTGCCCACCAGAGTATCCGGAAACGCTACGCCGTCACGTACTTGCACCACGGGCGACATACGCTCCAGGTTAATTTGATGCAATATACCGTTGCCAGAGGGGATCACATCCACATTTTTAAATGAAGTTTTGGTCCACTGGATAAAATGAAATCGATCTTCGTTGCGCCTGTCTTCTATGGCTCGGTTTTTAGCAAAGGCATCTTTATCAGAACCCGGGGCTTCTACGGCCAATGAATGATCCACCACCAATTGGGTGGGCACCACAGGGTTTACTTTTGACGGGTCACCACCTTGGGCGGCGATCGCATCACGCAGGCCGGCCAGGTCGACCAGGGCGGTTTGCCCAAGAATGTCGTGACACACTACTCGTGCCGGATACCAGGGGAAATCCAGATCGCGCTTGCGCTCGATAAACTGCTTAAGAGAATCAGTCAACACCGCCGGATCACAACGGCGCACCAAGTTTTCGGCAAACACTCTTAAGGTGTAAGGCAATTTTTCATAGGCACCCGGGGCGATAGCATTAATTGCCTCACGGGTATCAAAATAATCCAGGTCACTGCCCGGTAACGATTTGCGGTAATTGCTGTTCATAAACTGGTCCTTTTAGCAAACTAACGAAACAAGCACAAACTCGCCTGCGGCGTATGGTATAGCGCCGCAGGCTTGGTACTTAGCGTTGGCTGATGGCGGTCACTTTACGTGGCTCTGGGCCCACATAATCCGCACTGGGGCGGATAATACGGTTATTGCTACGCTGCTCCATTACATGGGCTGCCCAGCCAGTTAAGCGTGAGCACACAAAAATGGGGGTAAATAACTTAGTGGGAATGCCCATATAGTGATAAGTCGAAGCGTGGAAAAAATCCGCGTTACAGAACAGTTTTTTGCTGTCCCACATAAATTCTTCACAAGCCACGGAAATATCATATAACGACGTATCGCCATTTTCTTTGGCCAGTTTTTCAGACCAGGTTTTGATGATCACATTACGTGGATCCGATTCACGGTAAATGGCATGACCAAAGCCCATGATCTTTTCTTTACGGGCTAACATGCCGGCCATTTTTTCTTTAGCATCTGCTGGTGAGCTGAACTTCTCGATCATATCCATGGCCGCTTCATTGGCGCCGCCATGTAATGGCCCCCGCAAGGTACCAATAGCACCGGTAATGCAGGAATACATATCTGACAGGGTTGAGGCACACACCCGAGCAGTAAAGGTAGAGGCATTAAACTCATGTTCGGCGTACAAGATCAGCGAGACATCCATAACCTTGCGGTGCTGCTCAGAGGGAGTTTTACCGTGTAATAACGCTAAAAAGTGGCCACCAAGTGATTCTTCATCTGTGGTGCAGTCAATTTCTACCCCGTCATGGCTAAATTTGTACCAGTAACACATGATGGCAGGAAACGCCGCCAACAAACGATTGGCCGCCTGGTGTTGTTCAGAGAAATCCATTTCTGGCTCAAGATTGCCTAAAAACGAACAGCCGGTGCGCATTACATCCATGGGATGAGTATCTTTAGGGATGCGTTGTAATACTTCTTTGAGGGCTTGGGGTAAATCCCGCTGGGTCTTAAGCTCGGTTTTGTAACTGGCCAGTTGGCTTTGATTCGGTAATTCGCCATTAAACAGTAAATAGGCCACTTCTTCGAAGGTGGTATTCTCGGCTAAATCCGCTATATCATAGCCGCGATACGTTAAGCCTGATCCGGACTGACCGACTGTACACAGGGCGGTTTCACCCGCGCTTTGACCACGTAAACCGGCCCCTGATAATTTTTTATCTACCATAATCTGCTCCTAATATTTTCAATTCGATGTTTATATAAAGTGTATTGGCCATTGCTAGCAGTGGCTTAATCAATTAGTTATTTGTTTTTACCCTGGGCAAACAGGCTATCGAGCTTTTGTTCATAGTCGTGATAGCCCAGGTAATCATAAAGTTCCATGCGGGTTTGCATGCTCTCGAGCACAGATTTTTGGTCGCCCTGTTCTAAAATAGCGGTATACACATTTTCGGCAGCTTTGTTCATGGCCCTAAAGGCACTTAACGGGTAGAGCACCATAGCGGCGCCCCACTCGCCCAACACGTTTTTGTTCCATAATTCAGTTTGGCCGAACTCGGTAATATTGGCCAAAATGGGTACTTTTAAGGCTTGTGCGAAGGCTCGGTAATGTTTTTCAGTTTTAATCGCTTCGGCAAAAATGCCATCGGCGCCGGCTTCCACATAGGCTTTAGCCCTGGCAATGGCGGCATCTAAGCCTTCCTGAGCGAAAGAATCGGTACGCG
Organism: Paraglaciecola sp. IT1134; assembly: GCF_058068185.1. Lineage (NCBI taxonomy): Bacteria > Pseudomonadati > Pseudomonadota > Gammaproteobacteria > Alteromonadales > Alteromonadaceae > Paraglaciecola > Paraglaciecola sp. IT1134. Next base: position 3,522,298 of record NZ_CM176486.1, read on the forward strand.
CCATGATGAAAAAATCTGGATCGGTGCGGGCATCTACCGCCGCTTTGATCCGATCGACCATCTCTTCTACCGGTACGATCTCTTTATTGGGCCGATGGCCACAGCGCTTTTGTGCCACCTGATCTTCCATATGCACCGCAGCGGCCCCGGCTTTTTCCATATCCCGAACGGTTTTAGCGATGTTAAAGGCACCGCCCCAGCCGGTGTCTATGTCTACCAGTAACGGCAGATCACAAGCCGAGGTAATGCGCTGCACATCTACCAGCACATCATTTAATGAAGTCATGCCTAAATCAGGTAAACCATAAGAGGCATTGGCCACCCCACCACCAGATAAATAAATCGCCTGATGCCCGATTTTTTTGGCCATCATGGCCGAATAGGCATTAATGGTGCCCACGATTTGCAAAGGTTGATTAGCGACTAAGGCCTGACGAAATTTTTGACCTGCACTCATAGAGGTGCTCCTTTTAAAGGGTTAATAGTTACTATGCGCCGCCCTGGGGTGGCGTACAAAAGTTTTATGAAACCAATTTTATGATGCTCGTTGCGCTGTCTGGGTGTGCGTCTCAAGCAGCTTTTTTTCAATGTTGTTTTTCGAATACAGAATATGGCGGCGCATCAGCATTTCTGCCAGTTCTTGATCACGATTAGAAATCGCCTGCACGATATGTTTATGTTCATCAAAGGCCGTGGTGACCCGTGGCCCAGACATACCCAGTTGCACCCGATACATACGCACCAGATGATAAATCCCGTTGATCAACATGGAAATAAGATGGGTATTTTTACTGCCCATAATAATGCGATAATGAAAGTCCACATCACCGGCCTCCTGATAATATGACTCGCCGGTTTTGACTTCTTGAAAGTGGCTGGCCAATAAGGCATTCAGATCGGCTATTTCGGCGTCTGTCATGTTTTTGGCTGCCAAACGCGCCGCCATGCCTTCTAAGGATTCACGCACCTGATATAACTCCACCAACCCTTCTGGAGTCAAGGCCACTACCCGGGCACCGATATTCGCTTTACGCTCAACGAGTTGACAAGACTCCAAACGGCTGATCGCTTCGCGGATCACCGCCCGGCTGACTGCATATTTTGTCGACAATTCAGTTTCACTCAGTTTTGAGCCAGGGGGGATCTGACCTTCAACGATGTCTTTACGCAGTTGAAAAAAGGTTTTATCTGCCGCCGTTACTGGCTGTTCGAGGAAAAATTGCATGTCTTGTATGAGATTGCCCAATCGAATATTGTCGACAATATAGCACAGTAAAATGGTTTTTCAAGGTTTTAATGGGCTGATTGTCGACAATGGATGGGGTATTTACCTTTCTGGCCTGCGGCCACAGAGCATGCACTTCGTGCACAAAACATGCGCTACGCTTACTGTCATTCTTGGCGGGTATGACAGACCATCTCGATAACTGGAACGCCAGCCCGGTGGAACGCCAGCCCGGTGGAACGCCAGCCCGGTGCTCACAGCGTTATTCTACTTTCCTTTTTCCATGGAGGTCGCATTGTCAGCCAGTAACTTTTTCAAAAGACGATAAAGTAACCAAAAAGTCTTTCCCCAAGTAAACTTTCTGATCCGTTATAAACATCCTATTTATTGTCCGATCGGTGCAACGCAACATCCCTGTAAAGCGCACACACAGTGTGTGCCAGTTATTCTAAGCTGAGTTCGGTTTTGCTTAAAAAGCTTTTTGGATGCTGGGTCGTGGGGGAGCAAAAAATCAACAATATACTCAATGTAAATATTGTCAAATGACTCTAAATATTCAATTGAGTACCTATGGGAGGCCATGTAATTCGAAGCGAGTAATGAGACGCATAACGATGATTGATAAAGATAAAAACCGATCTGATCATGTTACACAATAGGAGTTCACAGGTTTTTATATCATTACGAGATCAATGTGGGAAATTTTATATCAAAAGTCAGGTTCCCTCCCTAAACATTAACAAAATATGGGTGAAATGACTTAGAAAAAATGTGCGATTCGGTTTGCTGAATTGGATCATTCTCCAATAAAAGAGTGGCATTAATCAGAGATTTTGTCGGAATTTTTTACACTTTTATAACCTGTGATTACGATGATATTCCAAGCAATTAATTACATTAGGAAAAATATTTTTGGCTCAAAAAATGCCTTTATAAATCGATTAGTTGGCGCAAATAACCAATATTTATCGTACTCAGATTAAGGTTTTTGTTCGCTGGCGTGAAAACAGGAGAACATAATGAAAATTTTCAAATTAACAATTAGCTTTATCTTACTTTGTTTTGTGGAAAATGCCGGGGCTATTCCAGTCACCATTACTGCAACTGCTCCTGATGATCCGCTTTCCGTATTATTAGGGGATATTACTGATTTTCATATTGCTGCTATTGGAGATGGAGAAAATGAATTTAGCACCCGCAGCACGCAGATCACGTCTGATTATAATATTTCAACTGGGTTGACATCGCATGATATTTTTAGCGCTTCCATAGGTTTTCAGGATGCAGCCCCATTAAGCACCTTTGATAATGAGGGAATATGTTTTTTCTTTCCATTGGGTAATCCCCTGGAGCCAGGAGAAACTTTTACTATAGCTTTTGACGTAACATTCTTGGATGGAACCGAAATAGACATTGATTCTTTGAGCGGCTTAGGTGAGGTAGTATTTTCGCACGAATTGGGATTTAGCCCTTCTCAATCTCCGATAGTAGAAGTTGGCGATGTTGTCGGGTTTCCTGGGGCCGGAGGAGTTCTGCCTCCTCCTTCTGGACTTAATCCCTTTGATTTACAGCTCGTATTTAGGAATGACGCACAAGATGTATTTCAGGTAGTAACAGAACCAACCACCTTTGCATCAATTTTCGCTGGGCTCAGTTTATTAATATTGACCGTCAGAAAATTTCGCAAAGAACCCAACAGTCCCACAAAGCGATCTATCAAGATTACATAGGCAGCCAACATAAAAATAACGGCCCCACAGAACACGCAATATAAGTATTCATGCAGAAAACCCCGGAGTATAGAGTCGGCTAAGGAATACATGCTGGGTGTAACGCTTGTATTTTTGTTAAACAGCGCAGCTGTGCTTTTTCTCGATTCAATGTTCGCCGAGCATCGACAGCTGAAGCGGGAGAAAACTGGATCCTTTCGGAAACGGCACTATATGGATGTAGTGACTAGGTATATATAATCAAAGATGCCATAAGTGAAGCGCATGCCCTGCCCTTCTAAACCCAAAATCAATTGGAATTGCATGGCGGCAGCAAATAAATGAGAGCCCATTAGCTTAGACCACTAAGCACAACGCGGTTGGCGCAACGCGGTTGGCGCTAGTGGCGAATGAGTGTAGCCAACAGAAAAGCAGCTGCTGGGATGAAGAGTATATAAAGTTTTAACTCAGCCTGCTTTTAGCAAATGGCAGTACTTAATGCACCCTAACATGTCTACGAAATTAATAGTGCTGAATAGCGCTTTTATGTGGTTTGATAAACGAATAAAAATACGACCCGTACTAAAAATTGATTGTCACATTTAATCACGGCGATAGTCAGCCTGTTATTCCCTTGGCTGCCGAATGCTGGGCCGGTACGCCGGTGATAATGGCCAATGTCGGTATTTTGAATATTTATCATGCCTGTCTCTGCATTTTCTCTTTGGTTAACGTAACGATAACAAAGAGGTGTTTTTATGCGTGTAAAACATTTAACATTTGTGTCTTCGTATTTGCGCAATACCCGTCACCGATGTGAGCAAGGTGTATTCATTTTGTAGGGATACTTGACGCTAATAGTTGCTGCTCAATGAATTTAGTTTGGCTATCCAAAGTGCGCATTGCTATCAAGTTGCTGTTGGCAAAATGTTAAAGGCAGCCCAGAATACGTCGAGGCTGCCCCAAAATATTTACCCTAGCTAAAATAGAAAGGAAACATCCTTCAATTCACTGTTATTTTTTTGACACCATCGGTTAGGCTGGCACTGTCTATATACCCTACACCCTTGACATTAGCCGATACAAATTCAACAATTTTTGCATCGGAACCAAATTCTTGCGGAGGTGTTCCACCACCGGTAAACATTCTCTTACTCCAATATGCTTTTATTTGTCCAGGGTTCTTACCCAAATAATCACTACAAAATTGCTCATAAATACTGTTCGATGAATCTTGATTGACAGCCGTAAAAGCATCAGATTTCCCCATAAATAAACGAGCTAGTTCCGATTTTGTCATTGATGAAGTGCTACTCCCAGCGTTAACAACAACGACAAGTTCAGCGGCTGCGTTGAATGTAGCCAAAGAGGTAATTAAAAGAACTAGTTTAATTAAGTTTTGTACTTTCATGATACTTATCCTCCTTATAATCTATTGGCCAAAAATATAGGAAACGTCAAACCGTATTTCGGAAAAACTCTCATCTTTGCCGTTAATAGTTTGAAAATGAGTACTTGTATCTACTTTGACTGCCACTTGCGGAATTGGACGAAGTATAACGCCTAAGGTGGACTTGGTGAATTGGCCATCATCTGCCAAACCAGCTTCAGCGTCGCCGCCATAAGTTTTATTAAATATGGTTTCTGGATTTTTATAACTATCCCACTGAACGTAGGGCACTAATTCACCATACTCGGTATAGAAGGAATAACCAGCTCGAATATACCAAGTGGTGACGTCATAGTCTCCATTTGTATTGATATTATCTGCCGTAACAGGGCCATCAGAATTATTCATAAAACGAGCCCGTTGGTACTGATGTATGTTAGCGTTATTAATGACCGTAATGACTGAGTCTGAATCTCTCACCGCATCGTGAGATGCTCGCCAGTAGGCTCCCTGTAATTGCCAGGTATCTATGGCAAACTGACCGTAAATGCCAATAATAGAAAAATCATCTTTTTCCATCCAGGGTAATATACCTGTTCGTGGTGAGCCTTCCCCTACCCCAACATCGGATGTTGTATCTCCGTTGGAAGAATAACCACTTACACCTACAGTATAATCACCCAAATTCCAATCGTAGCGCAGATCAAAACCAAGCGGAATATTATCTTCCCCGCTAGGACCCCCCTCACCATTATCGGTGGAAACCGCATAACTTATCTCACCATCTCCGACAGGAAGCAGCCCATGCACCATGGCCTGGGTCTCTCTGGAAAGAATTAAATGGTCTTTGTCGAACAATTCAGGAGGTTCAATCCCAATGTAGGTAGGCACTGCATCCAGCTGTTCATTGTACAAACCAAATCGACGATACATTTTACCTAATCGGATGTTAAGAAAGTCATTGATGCTATATTCACCCCACACATTTCTGACAGTTATCTCTTCGCCCCCACCACCATTGAGGTTTGCAAAAAACTTTGCCTTATCGTGTAGCTTACTTTGCAGCATAATATTAAAAGACGGTGTATCAATTTCCCTTGGCGCGTCTTCAAAAGTAGTGTTGCCCTGGCCGTCCCGGGAAGGCTCGTCCCAGACCTTTTCCACTCGCCATGCCATATATCCATATAACTGAGTGTTGTCAGAAATATTTGCATGCGCTATAGGTGTCAGCAGAAATGAAGCAATGCTAACAATCGTCGACATGCGGCCACCCTTAATTTTATTAATTTTATTAATTTTATTCACGATTTCTTCGCCTTGGATTTGATAATTTGAATAACAACAAGTTATATATCTTTATACCTTTACAGCATCCACAGGGTAGTGCAAAAAAAATTAGCAATATATTGAACTTTAGTTGAATATTGAAATATACAAACTGAATTTTCAGACATAACATACAAACACTGCGCCTCCCTTGCCAGGCTTAACCTTAGGAATGCACCAAGTGTATTGTCACAAATATCGGGGAAAATGAATTAATGTTATCCTGATGCGTCATTAATCAAACGCGGATGTTAGATAAACAAAATACCGCCCAGAACGACGCTATCCTTAGGGTTACTAATACCATCAGGATAATGGGTCTGAATATATGATTGATTTACTGCGGGCTATTGGGAATTTACCCAGCTCTTCCACTATTGGTCTTAAAAATCTTTTTGACACAATAAGATCACAACCCAACAATTAATTTCCCTTAACGCGGCCACCGCAAGCCCTTTAATTTGAGAAAATGTACGACAAATTTAATGTCAATGCCGAAGCCAAGGTCATTGCCGTGCAAAATTTAATTCGCCTAAAGTATAATAGTTAAATTAACGGTTTCGAGGATAATTCCGATATTAGTTAATATGTTATGAATGATAAGTAAGGATCTGTAAGTGAATTTTTTCTCAAGATTAAAAATAGCCCACAAAATATTCCTCATTCCCATAATAGCAATACTTGGGTTTCTCCTTTACTTAACCATCACCACTGTTTCTTCGTTCCAAAATGTTGAACTGCTAAATAATGCAAAAGACGTAGAGTTTCCGGCCGTACAGGCATCAAGTAAGGCCGTGGTATATATGGAAAAAGTGAAAGATAACCTGGCTAGTGCCGCAACTACAGGCGACGAAGACTTGCTGGACACCGCTAGTGAATTTGCCGAGATGACCAGAAACGAACTTACTCAGCTAATTACCATTACTCCGATGCTAAGCACGGAAGTCGAAGCAATATTGAATAAATTCAACGATTATTTTGACATTGCCTATGATGTGTCTGACTCATTGGTAAATGATACAGCGGACTTCAGTAAACTTGCTGAACTATCTGAAGAAATGAACGGTTACTACCAAGAGGCAACCAATACGCTAAGTCAATTCAGTGATACAAGATTGGCTCTGTTCAAGGAAAATATTGCACTGGTTAACGAATCCGCTGAATCTAACATCACAATAGGGATTGTGATGGGCATCATCATCTCTATTTTGTTATTTGCAATCGCAATTCCTATAGTTTCAGGTATAACAAACAGTATCGTGCGGGTAGTTGATTCACTACGTGACATTGCCCAAGAAGATGGCGACCTCACGGTACGTATTGAGTCCCGCAATCAAGACGAAATTGGCGAATTGGTAAACTGGTTTAACCAATTTATGCAGAAGCTACAAGCGGTGGTCAAGGATGTCGTTGATTCATCTCTACCGCTCTCTGAACTGGCTCAGAGCCTGAACCAACTCACAGCCGACACTAATCAAACTATTTCACTGCAACAAGGAGCTGCAACAGAAGCAAAATCAGCGGTCGACGAAATGACCTACAGTGTGGCAGAAGTAGCAAAGAGTGCGTCTGAAGCAGCTAAAGCCGCCTCTACGGCTAAAGATGCCGCCCGGGATGGGCAAAAAATTGTCAACCAAACCGTCAATAATATTCAGAAGTTGGCGACCAACGTTGAAGACACCGCAGATGTGGTGCAAAAGCTTGAGGCCGATTCCAGCCAAGTGGGAGCAGTGTTGGATGTAATTAAAGGCATTGCCGATCAAACCAACTTACTGGCCTTAAACGCTGCGATAGAAGCCGCCAGAGCAGGCGAGCAAGGCCGCGGTTTTGCCGTAGTCGCGGATGAAGTCAGAACATTAGCCTCAAGAACACAACAATCTACCGAAGAAATCCAGACGACTATTGAACAATTACAACATGCCGCTCGCTCTGCGGTAGAGGTAATGACAAAAGGCAAAGAGCAGGCATCGGCAAGTGTCAACACTGCCAACGAAGCAGGAAAGAGCCTCGATTTAATAAACGACACGATTAAAACCATTACCGAAATGAATGATCAGATTGCCCTAGCAACGGGAGAGCAGCAAACCGTAGCCAATGCCATTAGTCAAAATGTGGATGATATTTACTCGCGTTCAGAAGATGCATCAAGTAGCTCAAATAAATTAGCCTCTGCCAGTGACGAGTTAGCACAGTTAGCAAATCACCTAGAGGCTATCACCAAGCAATTTACCGTTTAATCCAGTAAAGTTTTAAAGAGACTATAAAAAAGAGTGGAATCACTATGTTAAGAAAATTAATTACATAAACAGCCAACATAAAAATAACGGCCCCACAGAACACGCAATATAAGTATTCATGCAGAAAACCCCGGAGTATAGAGTCGGCTAAGGAATACATGCTGGGTGTAACGCTTTTATTTTTGCTGGGATTTAGCGTGGCGATACTGAAATTAGCAACCACCCTATTTATTTAAGGTGCTAAGTAGTTAAAAAGTACCTGTCATAAATATGTCTATATGCTGCTAATATTCATTAGCTGTTTTAATAAGTTAAGTTCAATGATGAAAAATAAAGTATCACCAGAAGTTGAAGCTCAAGCGATGAAAATGGCCAAAGGAAGGCAAAAAATTGGTCAAACTAAAGAGCAAACCAAGTTGATTGCCCAAGGTATTCAAACGGGTATTGCTGAATATAAGAAACAGCAGGGTATTAAGTTACGTGTAATAGATAAACAGCGTAAACAAAAGATAAAACAACGTGAAAATAAAAGTACCGAAACCGTGGAAGTGGCACCCAAAAACATTCGTATGAAATATCTACCATGGATCTTGTTGGCGCTAAGCTGGTTGGGTTTTGTCGCTTACATTGTCTGGCGGTAGTATATAGTCCGTCAACATATAAATAACGGCTCCACAGAGCACGTATTATAAGCAATCATGTAAAATGACCGAGAATATAAAGTCGGCTGAGAGATGAATCACATGGATATCCGTGATAAATACACCAGCAGATGTTAGAGCACACACTGGGTATGCCCCTTAATCCAATTTAAGTTCGGTATTGCTAGAAAAGCATCTAGGTTGTTGGGTTATGGGGTCAATAAATTGCAGTTGCTGTGCCAATAGCTGCAGGGGTTTTGTGTAATCATCTGGCTGACTTGGCTGTAATTCTGGGTAGTAGGTATCGTGTAATAACGGCCAGCCAAGACTTTGCATATGCAAGCGCAGTTGGTGGGTTTTGCCGGTTATGGGGTGCAGTTCAAATAGTGCTTTGTCGGCTGAACGTTTCAGGCAACGAATGCGGGAATGGCTGTTGGCCAGTCCTTCTACAATCCGCATCAAAAATCTTGGCTGTGATTTCTCCAAACGATTTTTAATTTCCCATTGCTGGTTGTGCATAGGTACATTGCCATTTGTGCTGGCGATGGCCTGATAGGTTTTGCTGACTTGATGGGTTTCGAATAAACGGTGGTAATGTGCACGTGAATCGGGACTAACCGAAAATAATACCAAGCCTGCGGTGCCGTTATCGATACGATGCACCGCTTGCAGTTGCTGATTACCACTTTTATTACGCAAGCGATTTTGCAGGCATTCTTCAACAAAACCACCGCCTGGCATGACCGGTAGAAAATGCGGCTTGTATGCCACCAAGATCAACTCGTCCTGAAAAATGATTTTCTCTACAAAAGGGATAACCGGCTCCATTGCAACTTCGCGATAATAATAAACCCGTTGCTGGGCTGCATAAGGGGTTTGTGCACAGATTTTACGCCCGTCATGCCAATGAACCTTGCTATCAGCCATACGTTGTTGCCAAACATCACTGGTTATAGCGGGGAACTTGAGAATTAGAAACTCTAGAACAGTCGTTACACCGGGATTGTGCTGCGGTAGGCTCAGCTTGGACGGGGAAATAGCTATAGCCATAATTACACTCGTTGTTGATCCCTATCAGGATCTTTTAGGTCTAGATTAACGCCAGCAGTATATAACGTTTTTACGTGACCTGCGTTTATCAAATGGCGGTATTTAATGACCCCCTCACATACCTACAATATTAATAGCGCCCATCAAATGCCAACGAAGCCCGAAGCAAAAAATGGCCCTTTATTCATCTAAATCTGATCATTCCACTAATATGATCGGGCGGGATGATATGCGACCAAACAGGTAACATATTACAGAATAAATGCAATCCGATCCAATCAGCAGATGTGGATTAGAGCACTGCCTGTCGACGCGTTTAATGTTATGTTTTCCATAGGCTTCAGAATTATTCCCCGTCCCATGCCGGTAATGCTGGCAACGCCGCCATGGAGTAGGCTGTGCACACATTCCTTCGGTGCTTGATAGTGAACTTTATGCATACTGGGGGTGACAAGCGATAGAGTATTATTCAAGATAGTGCCGACATTCATGCTGTTTACCGATTAGTTTTGTTTATCAATAGATCTGATCACCAAATGCCATAAATGCACTCTGACTCTTATCTATCTAATTGTTTCTCAAAATTATTTGTGGGGACACCTCAGGTATCGGATCCCACAGGTTCTGCTATAGCTGATCCAACGCGGTGATCACCTGCTGAACATCCTCATCGCTGGTCGCCCAGTTACTCAATGCAGCACGAATAATTGGTTCTCCTTGCCAGACACCCGGAGTCAAAAATACTTGACCGGATGCATTAAGTGTAGTCAAGCACTCATCAGTCGTAATCCCTACCACAGATGTATTTGGTTTAAACAGCACAACGTTAAGCTCGCAGGGTTTGAGCAACACATATTTATCTGACTGGGTTATCCAATCAGATAACATTCTTGCCTGCCGCATATTCGATTTTATGTTGTCCGTTACGCCTTGTTTACCATAAGCCAATAACGTTGCCCATACAGGGAAGGCGCGAAAACGACGGGAGTTCTCAATGCCCAAGGACATGTAGGAAAGGGAACTTTCCGCGTTGGCTAAATACGGCGCACTCACTTCACAACATGACTCTAAAAGGCCCATATGTTGGGTTAAAAACACTCCACAGTCATAGGGTACATTAAGCCACTTATGGCAATCTAGCGTGATACTGTTGGCATGCTCAATACCACGAGTTTTCCACTCGTTTTTGCTCAGTAAACGCTCAAATATACCAAACGCCGCGTCAACATGCAGCCAAGCCTGATATTTTTTGCACACTGCAGCGATAGCGTCGAGGTCATCGAAGTCCGTTCCTGTAACCGTTGCGGCGCTGGCGATAACCACTTTACTGGGTGAGTTACTGCCTGCCAGTGCCGCTTCTAAGGCGCGAATGTCCATTGTTTCGTCATTAGAATTGCAGGCGATTTTCTGCCAGCTATTTTGACCAAATCCAGCAAAACCCAAACTCTTAATCATACTGGCATGAGGCGTGGCGCTGAAAATGTCTACATCTAACCCAGCCATGCCGGATTTTGCTACATCTATGCCTTGCTGCTGCCCAGCGTACTGGCGAGCGGTAAAGGCCGCCAACACGTTCGCGGCTGTCGCACCTGTGGTGAAAATGCCGTTAAATGACTGGGGCAATGCAAAAAGCTCGCAAAGCCAATTCAAGGTTTGCCGTTCAATTTCAGAGGCAATAGAATCTCCGCCTTTGGCAACGTTTTGATTAAAAGTTGTCACCAACCAGTCTGCGTAAGTAGCCACAGGATTAGCGCCGCCCGTGACAAATCCCCAGTAGCGCCCGCCGTTACTGGCCGATAAATGAGGCCGTACCTCGTCACTGATCAATGTATCTAACGCTTTAAATGACATTCCGGTTTCTGAAAGTCTGGTTACCACAGGGCTTGTGCGTTGGCTGGCCACGTCTCGGCTATTCAACGTCTGATGAAATGCACGAAACTGTTCAGATAACGCTTGAAGTATCGTCTCATTGGTTTGCTTGCAATATTGCATATTGGTTTCCCTGTTTATGATAATCCCATTAGTTTATGTTTATGTTTTACCCGACCAGATAACAGATGAGTAGTGTGGTGAAAAATATTTTAATAGCAAAACACGTGATCCACCAGATTGAACGGGGGCAAAACGCCGTGAGCGTTAAAATGCCTTCTGTGCGCAACTTTTGTCAGTTGCACCTTATCAGTATGACCACTGCATTGGCGTGGTTTGATAAAGAAATAACCAATGTGGGCCGTCATAAGAAAAAGATTGTTGTATATGGTCACGGCCATAGTGTGTTACGCCCTGGGCTTTCAATTGCTCCAGATGCAGTGGACGCTGGCTAGGCCAGTACACCTGTGATAGTAGCCAGTATCGGTTATTTTGTGTTATTGCCGCGGCTGTATTGGCTGTTGGTGTTAAGATCAGGCGGCCAAAAAGACTGGAAGCTGATCTTTGTTTACAGTATTTCCAGCTTGATAGCCTACTATTCATTCCCGGCTATGCAGATTGCCCGATTTGATTTTATCCTGTTGTTACGCTACCCGCTGGTGCCTGTGTTGTTTGAGTTGTATGTGACAGTCAGTGTTATTAAAGGCTTGTGCTAAGGCAGAAAACTCAAAGGCCATCCGCGAATTAAGCCGAACCAGACGTAACGTCCATTTTGCCAGAACAACCCTATCCAAGTGGCGATCCCACCTAATGTTGAGCATATTCTCGGGTTAGTCAAGGTTCGAGGGCTTGGCTGGGGCCCCCCAATACCTTTCACCCGTCAAAGGTGGCTATGCTAGGGCGCGAAGCTCAGCCAGTTGTAGCTTAATTTACTTTAATCGAGCCTTTTTTCGCCTGAGTCACGAGTGTATAAGGTAAAACAAGGGTATCGGTCGCAGCAGAAAAAACCGTATCCAGGAAAACGAATGGCACACCATTAAACGAATCACCAAGATTCACGGTTCGGCTAGGCTCGCCGTACATCAGGCAAAAATTATATGAAAGACCACTGTAGATCCTGGGGATTTCATCGCAGTAACTTTTTTTACCTTGGTGAGAAATGTTGATGTGATTGCGCGGCGGATCTAAGGTTTTAACCGTTGCACACGAGCAGCAAAGTAAAACTGATAATAAACCTATAAATCCTTTCATAACATTCCTTGATAAAGTATTCATTGAAGAATTAGTAGCGCGAACACCGTATGTAAGCCAGCTTACGCCCGCCCACTTTATTCACCGCTTTGTTTTTTATTTTTTCAATACTAGCAATACTTTAGGCCTGTTGACCAGTCAATTTTTGGCTGAAGTTCAACATCTGTTTAACCTACCTAAAGCCGTCATTTTGTTGTCGCATTTCAGTGCGCCAAATATAATAAAGTGTAATTTAAGCATCTTTAACGAAACAAAATAGCCTAATGTGGATCAAACTCAAACAACTCATCATTTTTATATCCAAGGAGAGAATATGAAAAACATTATGTTACTGGCCCTTGCGCTCATCGCCTTAGCCGGGTGTGCGTCCCAGCGATTATCTGACACAGAAAAATCGACCATTATCGAAAGTTTTATTGCTTCTGAAAAACTCGAACCGCGCAGTACCATCAGTGCTTTTAATATGGATAGCTGGACTTCATTAAGCGATCAATATCTGATCCTGCGTACGTCTCCCTTTAGACCTTATTTGATCAAATTATTCACGCGCTGCAATGATCTGGATTTTTCACCTACCTTACTCATCTATTCCCGCATTCCAAATAGTTTAAGCACAGGGTTCGATTCGGTTTACACCCCAGATGATCACGCATTCAAATGCAATATCAGCCGTATTTATCCACTGAGCAAAGCGCAAAACAAAGCCTTAATATCTGCGGTAAATCCTGTGGCCAAAGACAAACCCATCGAAAAACCCGGGATGACTGAAAAGGAAAATACAGATAACACACCCCTGCCTACAGAGAATTAAGTACTGTCGTATTTGGAACCGCCACTTTTTTCACTTTAGAGCTCTGGCGATCCTGGGGATACCAGCGGTTTAACTTATAAGGACGTATCAATCTGCTGATATTAGGCTGCCTTTTGCTTAAGCCGGGCATTAAGCCCTTTTAAATGCTAACTGAGTGTTCATTTATTTATGCCTATTGGTATGGGGGCAAAACTTATCACTCAGGTTAGGTGGTCAAATTACCCATGTCATTACAAAATGACATTCCAAATTTTCCAGTAAACAATAAAAAGGGCTCCGAAGAGCCCTTTAGTAATCACTCGTCCTACTAATTACATTTGGTCACCGCAATAGCTCTTTCATGGGCATTATCATCGGCGCTAATTTCCGCTTCGTTGACCAGCACCTCGCCATTACTACAACCAGACACTTCAGCCTGGAAAGTAAAGCTTGCAGAACCACCTTGCACGGCAGTCACGGCCAAGTCTGCACCTGGAGCAGTGCCTGAGCCATCGCCAGAGAAGTAGTACGAAGAACCCGTGCTACCATCTTCATTTTCGGCCCCTACAGACGCATAGCTCAGATCCCCCAAGGCACCATAGACAAACCAGATACCACCAGCGCTACCATTTAGCACCCAAATTTGGAAGGTGTATTGCTCGGTATTGCCCGTGCCAAATTGAGGAATGTTACTCCATTCATAGACCGTAAACTGATTAGGACCAGCATTAAGTACGCCGACATACATATTACCACCATCGTTCATATTTAAATCGGTCCACAAGGGGGCCAACAGGTTATTAGGCGGCGTAACGCTGGGTAACTTATCTATGCTGGCACTGGCCGCACTACCACTGGCCGCACCTACTTCCAGGGTACCGTTAACTGACATAATAACTTGGCTATACATCTGCCCGTTGTAGTTAAACGCTGGCACATTAAAGCTAAAAGCGCCGTCATCACAGTCAGATGGGCAACCTTCAGGTGTAACACCTAAACTAGCCAGTGGGAATAAACCAAAGGGAGAAGGTGACTCAGTCACGGCTATGGAGCCTACATCCAGGGTACCTGTCCAACTGACGTTATTGCCACTAATAGCCAGCGGTGAGATGGTCGTACCGCCAACCACATTGGCTGTCTCGGAGCCCGCTACAGCAGTGACACCTGTTGGAAGATTATCGGTCAAATCTATGTTACCGCTTAGCTGGCCATTGGTGATATTAATCGCGTAAGTCAGAATGTCACCGTTATCGGCATTGGCTTGATCGACTGTTTTGGTAAAAACAGCGGCATCTGTGCTAGTGACCGCATTGGCCGCAATGGGCATATGCAAATCTGGGCCGTTGCCTTTACGGGCTATATTCACCTGGCCAAAATTCCAACCGGTTGCAGCGGTCGTATCAGCATTCACGGTGAAGCTTGCCGTTTTACCTGCCTTGAGCTTCAGGCTGGCAGGGGAAACAACGAAATTAGCATCACCAGAACTACTGGCACTAAGATCAACATGTACCGTATGCCCGGCAGTATTGGTGAAGGTACGAGTCCACTGACAACTTCCCACACATGTACCATCCTGCATACTGGCGATGTTCAATGTTTTAGGGTCGCCGCCTGTGTCAGGGTTAGCATTCCAGAAGTTCGTAGGCGTTTCGTCCAATACCAAATCAACTTCGATGGCACGGGCAAGATCAATACGCCCTGCGCCCATATCAAAGGGATCTGCAGAAGTGACACCATCTTCTTTAAGTACATTGGCCGTGGAACTGGACATCATCATCGCCGATCTTACGGCATAGGGTGACCATCCGGGTTGCGCCGCAGAAACGATTGCAGCGGCGCCGGCATTATGCGGGCTTGACATCGATGTACCGCTAAGGAATCCATACACGTCAGGGTCAGCCGAATTAACTGCACTTAGTGCGGCTAAAATGTCTACCCCCGGGGCGGTCATATCAGGCTTAATAATATCAAGTGCACTGTTGGGGCCTCGCGAACTGAAACCGGCCATAACATCACCCAAGCTGTCATCTACTACTACTTCGAAACCAGAAATAGCGGCTTCAGTATTGGTATTTGCCGCAATCCAGGATTTAAGCGTATCTCCCGCGGTCACGCCCAGATGCACAGCAGGTAAAAAGTGCGCATCCCCGGTGACACTTTCACCATTGCCAGCAAGGTTAGCCAACACAAATCCGCCAGCGCCACCGGCAAGAACATTCTGTCCTTTGGCGGTGCGTGCAATAGTTCCCCGATCACAGACTACGATTTCACCGCTAAAATGTCCGGCTGGGAAGGGATCCAGGCACTGGGCTGGATCACCATCATTTTGCGAGCCATTGGCGGTGGGATGATCACCAGCATAAACGATCGGTGCCGGTCCATATCCTGAGGTAAAGCCCACACTGGTGATATCTGGCAATGAAGCTTGATCACTTTGCATACCCTGCAGGCTATTGGCAAGAGTACGATTATGCGTACTTGCGCCTGTGGTTGATACCCAAGGCGATTGATGACCCATTGTAGAAGCGCCAGGACCGCTGTTACCGGCTGAAGCAGATACGTAAACACCCGCAGCGGTAGCGTTCAAAAAGCCAATTTCTACCGCATCAGTATAGGGGTTGGTTCCGCCAGAGATGGAGTAATTCAACGCATGGATCCCATCGGGCAGGTTAGCTGCATCCACCACCACCTGGTTTATAGCAGCGAGCAAGGCAGAGCCCGGGCAACCTGCAGTACATACATCGTATGCGATGATATTTGCATGGGGCGCAACACCAGAAATCGAACGGGTCAACGCAGTGGTAGGGGCGATAACTGTTGCTGTGGAATTAATATTACCGGCCACTGTACTAGCCGTATGAGAGCCGTGTCCATCGCTATCTTCAGGCACTGGATATTGGCTGTCAGCTGGCACAAAAGACCATGCACCAATTAATTTGTCATTACAAAAGCTTGGATCCTGGGTATCACAATAGCTGCCGGCGACATAATTACCGGTGCCCAAAGGGTTGCTGTGATCGTAACCGTCACCGCCCACATCAGCAAATGAACTATTGGCATGATTGATCCCGGTATCCAATACTGCCACCACAATGCCCGCGCCTTGGGAATGCGGAACATTGTTAGGAGTTCCTCCCCAAATAGAATCAGCATTAATCCACTTAGGACCGGCATCGGTGTCGGGTGTTTCAATATGTTCGAGATAAACCCGCTTAACTTCTGGTTGAGACTCCAACGCTTTAGCTTCTGTGGCAGACATGGTCATAGCCACACCATTAAATACATATTGATAGTCGAATTTCACTTTGTCTTGTGCACCCACCTGATTAACAAAATCTTCCTGATTTTTCTTCAGGTATTTGCGGTAAGCCTTGCTCTCTTTACTGTTAGTATTAAGCTTTTTTGCACCGGTGGATTTATTACTGGTTGCTTTATAACCTCGAATGCCGCCGTCATACGTTGCAACAGGAGGATCGGTAAACTCTACGATGTAAACTTTATCGCCTGTCGTCCCGGTGTTTGTGGTTTTGCTCCACTGGCCGTTACTGGCTACGCTTTTCACATTTGTAGGTTGGTTTTCGGGGCTAAGGGTCAAGTTTGTGCCGTAAGCTGGCGTTAAGGCCATACCTACTGAAAGACAGAGTAATTTCAAACGCAAATGAGTCATAAAATATCCTTTTTCCTTTTTTTACTTCTAGTGAGGAGAAATCTAAATTTGTTCATATGATTTTTAGTGATTTCATGTTTTTATCACCTTCAATTGCGTCCAACCTGGCGAAAAGGTGAGCAAAATATATAAACTATGAACAGCGCTTAAGCAAGAATCCACAAAATACATATTTGTTTAGTCTGTAAACAAATTTCCCCTAAACCCCATGACATCCAAAGATAACCCCATAAAGCCGGACCCGACTCAAGTTAAAAACTTCATACATTACAATGCATTAGTTTTCATGCAGCGATCACGAGATACCAACAATCAGATCCTGGCGATCTTAAAAAAATGAGAGGCATGCCTGTTGCTCGCGTAAACTGCGAGCGAATTTTAGTTCAGCATTGTTTTAAAAATGGTGAGTGAAATTTGGCGATATGCATGGATCCATGATTCAACATAGCAAAGTGCGTGGGGCTGATTGCCTAGTGGATTTTTTTGGTGAGCCCAGAAGTTAAAAACGGTGATTATTTTATCCGCGGATGAAATTCACAACTGTCTGAGTGCGTTAAACCAATTTGGCATAAGTAGATGAACACTCGGGAGTTGGCTTAGGCTGATTTACCCAAGCCGAAAGGCTTAACGCTAATATGAGGATGATTTGATATAGCCAAAAGCCTAGGTTGCTCTGCCTTAGGCTTTTTTGTTTTTACCTTGATTTAAACGATGTTTTTGTACCGAGCGGCGCATTCTGCTTAACCGCACATGATCGAGTTTGGTTTGTTTGTCTTCTACTAAGGATTCTGATTCGACATCAAGCTTGACGCTGGTACGCAATACGTTTAAATCCTGTAAGGGCAATTCTATCCAGCCACCTTGGGGCAAGCGATTTTGTAATTCCAGCGTGCCGTAACGTACCCTGATCAGGCGACTCACTTGCAGTCCTTGAGATTCCCATAATCGGCGTACTTCACGGTTTTTGCCTTCGGAAAGACTCACGTTGTACCAGCTGTTGAGGCTTTCATCATCACCTGGGCGTTTGCGAATTTCGGTGAATTTGGCCATACCGTCTTCCAGTTCAACCCCTTTGGTTAAACGGGTAAGAATTTCTCGGTCTACTTCACCAAATACCCTTACGGCATATTCACGTTCAATTTCGTGTTTGGGGTGCATCAAACGGTTCGCCAGTTCACCATCGTTAGTAAATAACAATAAGCCACTGGTATTGATATCCAGACGTCCCACGGCTATCCAGCGGCCATTGAGTATTTTTGGCAGGCGATCAAATACGGTCGGACGCCCTTGAGGGTCTTTACGACTGCATAACTCGCCTTCAGGCTTGTTATACATTATCACCCGGCACATACTTTTCTGTGGTGCGCCACTGAGCAAGTTGCCGTCAACCCGCAATTTATCTAGCGGCTCTACCCTGTCACCCAGGGTGGCAATTTTGCCATTAACTGAAATGCGCCCCTGCTCTATCCAACGTTCCATCTCACGACGGGAGCCCACGCCAGCGTTGGCTAGTACTTTCTGTAATTTTTCACTCATTAATGTAACTGCTCTTGTTGATTAGGTTCAACGGCATTGCCGCTATTAGTTTGCTCATCTGCGCTTGCGTTATCAGGGTCTATTGGCTTGGCTACAGGCGCAGCGCTTAACGACACCTGGGGCTCATCCAATATTTTGAGCGTATCGGTGATGTTCTTGTCGCGAAAGACTTCGGTACTGGGTAAGTCTTGCAAATTCTTCAGCGAAAAATAATTCAAAAATTCCCGGGTAGTAGCATAAAGTGCGGGGCGTCCAGGTACTTCTTTATGGCCCACTACTTTTACCCAATTGCGCTCTAACAACGACTTCATTATATGGCTGCTAACCGCCACACCGCGCACGTCTTCAATCTCACCCCGGGTGATCGGTTGGCGATACGCGATCAACGATAGGGTCTCAAGCATAGCCCGTGAATATTTTGGTGCCTGCTCTTGCCACAATTTACTTAACCAGGGGCTTAAACTGTCCATGGACTGAAACCGGTAACCACTGGCAACTTCAACCAGTTGGATCCCTCTGGCTTGATAATCCAGTTGAATATTATCCAGGGTTTGCTGCAACAACTTTTTACTGACGCTTAGGCCATCAAGTACAGTGCCCTGGAGTTGTTCAAGACTCAAAGGCTGATCGGCGACAAAAATCGCCGCCTCAAGTAATTGCTTGAGTTGCACGCCCGATATCTTGGCCATTAAATCTGCTCCTGAGTATTCGTTTTAACATGAATATTAGCAAATGGCTGCGCCTGCACCAATTCAATCAATTGCTCTTTACATAGTTCTAAGATGGCCAAAAATGTCACCACCACCCCTGCTTTGCCTTCTTTGACACTAAACAACTGATCAAAACCGGTAAACTGCTCGCTGTTAATTTGCTCCAGTATTCTGGCCATGCGCTCCCGGGTCGACAAGGCTTCTGGGGCAATATGATGGTGTTCAAAAGCGTTAGCGCGCTGCAACACTGCCTGAAAACTCACTACCAGTTCTTGCAAACTGACTTTGGGTAAAATCTTGATCGGTGCCACCGACTCATTTGGCTGGGCACTGGCACTAAACACATCCCGCTCCTGGCGCGGTATACTGTCGAGCTCTTGAGCGGCTGTTTTGATCAGCTCGTATTCTTTTAGCCGCCTGATCAACTCGGCTCTGGGGTCGTCTTCGTCCTCTTCGACATCCGGCCGTTTGGGCAATAACAACCGCGACTTTACTTCCGCCAGAATTGCGGCCATTAATAGGTATTCTGCGGCTAACTCCAACTTTAACTCCGTCATTAGATCCACGTATTCCATATACTGCTTGGTCACCTGGTACACAGGCAAATTTACCAGATCAAATTTTTGCCGACGAATCAAATACAACAGTAAATCCAGTGGCCCCTCAAACGCCTCTAAAATCAGTTCGAGGGCATCCGGCGGAATATATAAATCCTCTGGTCTGTCGGTGTATGCCTGGCCATTGATAAACGCCAGCGGCAAGGGTTGCTGCACCGGATCGGGTAACAGCTCATGGCTCAGGTTTAGTAAGTCGTCAGTCGTTGTCATACTAATTTGTGCTTGTTACATTCAGCGCATTCGACAGACATGCCAGAGAAGTGTTTTGTAGCTTGTTTTGCATAACCTAAACCATGGCTAAATAAACGGGCTAATATCGCCGCTACCTTCCCGCAGAATGATATTTTCACCCTCGGACATATCGATCACTGTGGTAGGCTGCTCGCCTAAAAAGCCCCCGTGAATGATCAACCCCACCTGCTTTTCCAGTTTATCGCGAATTTCATCGGGATCAGACTCGGCCACAATGGCGTTGGGTAAAATCAAGGTGGTAGACATCAAAGGTTCGCCCAGCTCTTCAAGCAGAGCCAAGGCGATAGTATTTTGCGGTACGCGAATGCCGATAGTGCGCCTTTTGGGGTTTTGTAAACGCTTGGGCACTTCTTTGGTAGCTTTTAAAATAAAGGTATAAGGCCCTGGGGTATTATTTTTAATCATACGAAAGGCACTATTGTCGACCCGGGCATATTCAGACAATTCAGACATATCACGACACATCAGGGTGAAGTTGTGATCCTTGCCAATATGACGGATGCGACAAATCTGCTCAAGGGCATTTTTATCGTCCATATGACAACCGATGGAATAACCAGAATCAGTGGGATATACCACTACCTCACCTTGATGAATTAACTCACAGGCCTGCTTGATCAATCGAAGTTGAGGGTTGTCCGGGTGGATATAAAAAAATTGACTCATAATTAAAATTTCCAGGATTTTTAAACGCTATTCTCAGCGTGAGGTGTCATGTTAATAAACGACCAGTCTTGCCAAATAGGCTCAAGCTGCTGGGGTAAACCTAAATTTTTGCCTAACTCTGTCCAGCGGTTGGGAAAGTGAAAATCCGATCCCGCCGAGGCTTGTAACTTATGCTCTACTGCCAATTCATAAATCAGTTTGCGTTTTTCCGGGTTCAATCGAGCATGGGTGACTTCCATGCCGTCTCCTCCGGCAAGGGCGTATTCTCCCACCAGCCGGCGTAACCATTTGGCGGTCATATCATAATGTCCAGGGTGAGCTAACACCGCTTTGCCGCCTGCGTCGTGGATCCATTCTATCGCTTGGGCCATAGTGATCCAGTGCGGGGCGACATGGGCTTTTTTGCCCTTGCCCAGGTATTTTTTAAATACGCTGTCAAAATCTTTTGCCACCTGGCGGTCAACCAGTACCCTGGCAAAATGGGCTCGGGTGATTTGTCCCACGCCGGCTAACTGTTTGGCATCACGCAATACGTTTTCGATCCCGGCCTTGGCTAATTTGTCTGACATTTTTTGCGCCCGGGTTTCCCGTTCCGCACTTTGCAACGCCAGACGGTGCAAAAACAGCGGATCCTGGTGATCCACATTTAGCCCCAGAATATGAATATCGAAATTATGCCAGGCGGTGGAGATTTCCACTCCAGATACAATTTGCAAGGGGCGTTTCTGTTTTGCCTGATGGGCCAGGGCTTCAGCTAGCCCCTCTATGCTATCGTGATCGGTGATCGCCAACACGTCTACTTGCATATTGTGCGCACGGTCTATCAACTCTGTGGGGGAGAGTTGTCCGTCGGAATAATATGTGTGGCTATGCAAGTCGATTTTCATAAATACTAAAATAATTACCTGATTGAGTGTTGACAGCGAAGCGAATTTGGTTTCTTCTATGTGCCTAGATTGCGTATTATACCCATTCCAAGGTGAATAGCAGACAAAACCGTAAAAAAGGTCGAAGTTTGTGTATATCGGGCAAGTCATAACAAACAAATTTAAGAGCATATAAAGACATGACACAAGCACAATACTCAACAACTAACATGAATTGGTGGTGGCACATCCCTAACTAGCGGGCTGTGAGTGTTTGTATTTGTGCAAATAAAATTACTAAAAAGCCCGTATGATACGGGCTTTTTTTATGCCCGATTAAAAACATCGACCCACTTTAAAAATATTAATCGAGAAAACCATGAGTCTAGCGCAATTAACAGAACAAGCAGGAAAGGTAGAAACTTTATTATTATCAGTGAATTACATCGCGGATCCGCTACAAGTCTACCAGTACCTGTGCCAGGGTAAGTCACATAATTTATTGCTTGAATCCGCGGAAATTGACAGCAAAGACAACCTGAAAAGTCTGTTATTGGTTGATGCGGCCGTAAAGCTGGTATGCCACGGCCAGCAAGTTTCCTGTCAGGCCTTATCTGAAAACGGCCGGGCGGTATTGCCGCTATTCGCCGCTTATTGCCCCCAAGGTGTAGACCATCAATCTGATCAACAGGGCGACACAATTACCCTTACTTTTCCACAAGCGGCGGGGGATTTAGATGAAGATAGTCGTTTAAAAGCCCCTTCCGTCTTTGACGGCTTGCGTATGCTGATCAAACAAATTGTGGCCATTCGCCCACATCCCCAAGCGTTATTTTTAGGCGGGGCTTTTGCCTATGACTTATTGGCCAGCTTCGAAAAATTGCCCGAAGTAACAGACAGTGAAAACAGCTGCCCAGACTTTGTATTTTACTTGGCCGAAACCTTATTATTGATTGATCACCAAGCTCAGAAGAGTGAATTGATCGGCAGTGTGTTTAGCGGTAAAAATGTCGGTAATAATTTCTTCGCCATCAGCCAACGGCTGGAACAAATCAAACATAAAATCGCTAACGTCAAACCCCTGCCCCCCAAAACCAAACACAGCGTTTCCAAACAACAATTACAGGTCAGCAAGTCCGACGCTGAATTTATTCAGGATGTAGAAAATCTCAAACAACACATTCTAGCCGGGGACATTTTTCAGGTGGTGCCGTCTCGTATCTTCAGTTTGCCCTGCCCGGATCCCCACGGCGCTTACGAAGCCTTAAAACGCCAGAACCCCAGCCCCTATATGTTTTTTATGCAGGATGAGGATTTTTGCATGTTTGGCGCGTCTCCTGAATCCGCCCTTAAGTATTTGCAGGACACCAATCAGGTAGAGATTTACCCTATCGCCGGCACCCGCCCCCGGGGTAAACACGCAGATGGCAGCATTAATCTGGATCTTGACAGCCGAATTGAACTCAACTTGCGGGAAGATCAAAAAGAAAAGTCAGAACATTTGATGTTAGTCGATTTAGCTCGTAACGACGTGGCCAAGGTATCAAAACCCGGTACCCGTCATTTAAAGGATTTGCTCAAGGTCGACCGCTATTCCCATGTAATGCATCTGGTATCCAAGGTAGTAGGTCAGCTGCGTGATGATCTTGATGCATTGCACGCCTATCAGGCCTGCATGAATATGGGCACCCTGGTAGGCGCCCCCAAAGTCAGTGCTGCGGGATTAATTCGCCAGGTTGAAAAACAGCGCAGGGGCAGTTATGGCGGCGCAGTAGGTTATGTAAACGGCCATGGCGACATGGATACCTGTATCGTCATCCGTTCAGCCTTTATTAAAAATAACACCGCCTACATTCAAGCCGGGGCCGGAGTGGTTTTTGATTCTGACCCACAATCTGAGGCAGACGAAACCCGGGGCAAAGCACAGGCTGTGATCACGGCGATTTTAACTGCGCATCATCATGAAGGGCAACAATAATGAGCCATCCAGCCACAACGACCCCAGGTTTTAAAGTTAACCCAGAAATCAGCGTATTTTTGCTGGATAATTTTGATTCATTCACTTACAACCTGGTGGATGAGCTACGCACTATGGGCCTCACCTTGCAGATTTACCGCAACTCAGTGCCCGCCGAGGTTATTTTTTCCAAAATGTCTGAACAGGCCAAACACAGCCAGGTGTTATTGATGTTATCCCCTGGGCCAGGTACCCCGGCCGATGCAGGCAGCATGCCGGCTTTGTTAAACCTGGTCAAAGGCCACTTTCCGGTACTGGGTATTTGCCTGGGCCATCAGGCAATAGTGGAATCTTACGGAGGCAGCATTGTACGCGCCGATATCGTAATGCATGGCAAGTCATCGTTGATCAAGCATTGTGGTGACAAGATGTTTAGTGAATTACCCCAGCCACTGCCGGTCGCCCGTTATCACTCCCTAATGGCTAGCAATATGCCGCCTCAATTAGCGGTGCTGGCTACGTTCGAAGCGGTACCTATGGCCGTATGCCACGAACAAGATCGTATGCTGGGATTTCAGTTTCACCCTGAGTCCATTTTGACCGTCTTTGGCAGTCAGTTGCTGATACAAAGCATAAACTATTTAACCCATGCAGCTAACCCGCCGCAGAATTAGGAGCATCACTATGTTACACCGCGTGTTAGAGCAGTTGTATCAAGGTCAATCATTAACTCAGGACGATACCAAGGCCGTTTTCAAACAAATCGTTACCGGTCAGGTCGACAACATTGTTTTATCTGCTTTGTTAACAGCCCTTAAAATCAAGGGAGAAACCCCACAAGAAATCGCCGGTGCCGCCAGCGCACTAATCGAAAACGCCACGGCTTTCCCCCGCCCCGATTACGACTTTGCGGACATAGTCGGCACAGGTGGCGATGGTCACAATACTATTAATATTTCGTCTGCTGCGGCAATAGTGGCAGCCAGTTGTGGTCTCAAGGTCGCCAAACACGGAAATCGCAGTGTATCGAGTAAATCCGGTTCTGCTGATTTGTTTAAAGCCTTCGGCCTCGAATTAAATATGAGTAGCCAAAGTGCACTGGCCTGTTTGGAACAATCCAATCTGTGTTTCTTGTTTGCCCCGGTATATCACTCGGGAATCAAACACGCGATGGAGGTGCGCACTACTCTTAAAACCCGCACCCTATTCAATTTATTGGGGCCTTTGGTCAATCCGGCCCGGCCCAGTCATATTATGATCGGGGTATACGATCCCGCCTTGTTAATGCCTTTTGCCCAAACATTGCAGCTTCTCGGTTACCAAAATGCACTGGTAGTACACGGCAACGGGTTAGACGAACTGGCCCTGCACGGCAGCTCACAAATAGTTGAAATTAAAAGCCAAGAACTTCGCCAGTACTCGGTCAGTGCCGCAGA
Organism: Paraglaciecola sp. IT1134; assembly: GCF_058068185.1. NCBI lineage: Bacteria > Pseudomonadati > Pseudomonadota > Gammaproteobacteria > Alteromonadales > Alteromonadaceae > Paraglaciecola > Paraglaciecola sp. IT1134. The sequence goes on from NZ_CM176486.1 coordinate 3,547,493, forward strand.
CTTTGGCCTTGAAGAATTCCCATTAAGCGCCATAACAGGTGGTGACCCTGAACAAAATAAGCTGCTTATTGAGCAGGTTTTAAGTGGCAAGGGCCAGGCGGCGCACCAAGCAGCTGTTGCTATGAACGCTGGGGCATTGTTAACCTTGTGTGGCAAAGCAGAGTCGTTTAAACAAGGGGCGAAAATGGCCCTGGAAGCCATGAAAAACCAGTTGCCGTTGCAGGTCATAAAACAATCGGCGGCTATCAGTCGTATTGAACAATAAGGAGCGATAATGGCCAATGTATTAGAAAAAATTGTCCAGGACAAACGCCAGGAAATCGCCCAGCGAAAAGTTACCTTGCCACTGGTTAGTTTTATTGATGGCTTAACGCCCTCAGATCGTAGCTTTTATCAGGCTTTAGCTCAGCCCAATGCCGGTTATATTTTCGAGTGTAAAAAAGCTTCACCCTCCAAAGGGTTAATTAGAGCGGATTTTGATCTGGATGCCATTATTGCCGCCTATAGCCCCTATGCTGCCTGTATTTCAGTGCTCACAGATGAAAAATATTTCCAGGGTAAGTTCGCGTACCTGGAATATGTGCGCCAGCGTGTCACACAACCTGTGATCAACAAGGATTTTTTCATCGATCCGTATCAAGTGTATTTAGCCCGATATCACAGCGCGGATGCCATTTTGTTGATGTTATCGGTGCTTGATGATAGCCAATACACTGAACTGGCTGAGCTGGCGGAGTCGTTACAACTGGATGTATTAACCGAGGTCAGTAATGAACAAGAGGTGTACAGAGCCCTGGCACTTAAGGCCAAAATCATTGGTATCAATAACCGTGATCTGCGGGATCTCAGTACCGATTTGGCCACCTCTGAAAAACTGGTGCCTTTGATCAAACAAGCGAAACACCCCTGCCTGATCATCTCTGAGTCGGGCATTTATAATCATCAGGATGTGCGTCGTTTGGCCCCCTTGGTGGATGGTTTTTTGGTGGGCAGTGCCTTGATGGCAAAAGACAACATCACCCAGGCGGTTAAAGAGTTGCTGTATGGCAGCGTAAAAGTGTGTGGCATCACCCGCAGTGAAGACGCCGCAGTAGTGGCAGCAAGCGGGGCCAGTTATGCCGGACTGATTTTTTATGATCAATCCAAACGCTATGTCACCTTGGCCCAGGCCCGTAACATCACCCAGGACGTACCTTTTGCCTACGTAGGGGTGTTTGTGAATGCGCCGGTTGCCATTGTGCTGGAATACGCCGATACCCTGAATTTGACCGCGGTACAGTTACATGGCCAGGAAAACCAGGCCTATATCAATGAATTACGTCCACAACTTAGAGCCGACTGCCAGATTTGGTTAGCTAAAGGGGTAACACAAAAGCTGCCCTCACTGGCTGAAGAAGGGGTAGACAAATTTGTTTTGGACTGCCAAATAGGTGGGCAATCTGGTGGCACAGGGCAAGCCTTTAATTGGCAACTGCTGGACGCCCTGACGGATAAATCCAAGCTAGTGTTAGCCGGTGGTATCAATTTGGGCAACCTACACCAGGCAGCTAATAGACAAGTTGCCGGGCTTGATTTGAATTCAGGGGTGGAAAGCGTCCCAGGGATCAAATCCGCAGAAAAGATACACCAAGCTTTTTGCCTGCTTCGCCAGTATTAAGAAGCGGCCAAACGAAATCGAATAAGACCCCTTTAAAAAATGAGACAACTATTATGAATAAGTTAGATAGTAAATTTGGCCAGTTCGGCGGCATGTATGTGCCGGAATTGCTCATACCTGCGCTTGATCAGCTAGAACAAGCCTTTATCGATGCCCAAAACGATCCGGAATTTCAAGCAGAATTTATGGGTTTACTTAAAGATTACGCGGGCCGCCCAACGGCTATGACCTTGTCACGTAACCTGGTAAGCAACCCGAAAGTGAAATTGTATTTAAAACGTGAAGACTTGTTGCACGGTGGCGCCCACAAGACTAATCAGGTACTGGGTCAGGCACTATTGACCAAACGGATGGGGAAAACCGAAGTTATCGCCGAAACCGGTGCAGGACAACACGGTGTGGCCACTGCTCTGGCCTGTGCCTTATTGGGTCTTAAAGCGCGAATTTATATGGGCGCTAAAGATATGGAGCGCCAGGCACCTAATGTATTTAGAATGCGTTTAATGGGTGCACAAGTCATTGCGGTTAATGCTGGCTCCGGCACCTTAAAAGATGCCGTCAACGAAGCTATGCGCGATTGGTCTGGCAGTTATGAAAAGGCCCATTATTTATTAGGTACTGCTGCCGGACCCCACCCCTTCCCTACCATAGTACGAGAATTTCACCGCATGATAGGTGAAGAAACCCGGGCCCAAATCATGCAAAAAGAAGGCCGTCTGCCCGATGCGGTGGTCGCCTGTGTCGGTGGAGGCTCCAATGCTATAGGCATGTTTGCCGATTTTATCGATGAGCCCAGTGTAAGGTTAATCGGCGTCGAGCCAGCGGGTAAAGGTTTGCACACCATGGAACACGGTGCTGCAATTGGCAAAGGTACGACGGGTATTTTACACGGTGCTTATAGCTACATCATGCAAGATGAAGACGGCCAGATTGAAGAGTCTTATTCGGTTTCTGCAGGCCTGGATTACCCGGGGGTTGGTCCCCAACATGCGCATTTACACGATATAGGTCGCGCCGAATATGTTGCCATTACTGATGAAGAAGCACTCAATGCCTTTCAGTTGTTGTCACGTAAAGAAGGTATTATCCCCGCCCTGGAGTCATCCCATGCCCTAGCCCATGCCTTAAACATGGCCGATGAAGCAGAAGAAGAGACCATCATAGTGGTCAACCTGTCCGGTCGCGGTGATAAAGATTTAGCCCACGTACACAGCATTTTAGGAGATCAAACCCATGGCCAATAATGCCGACAGATATGCACACATGTTTGCTGAGCTAAAAAACAAAAACGAAGGGGCTTTTGTGCCATTTGTGATGCTGGGTGATCCGGATCTTAAAACCTCTTTGGCCATACTTATGGCTTTGGTTGAAGGCGGTGCGGATGCTCTGGAACTAGGTATTCCCTTTTCAGACCCCATAGCCGATGGCCCGACTATTCAGCAGGCCAGTATTCGCGCTTTGAGCCATCATATTCACCCCAAAGACTGTTTCGAGGTATTGCGCCAGTTCCGTGAAGTTCACCCTGATATCCCTGTGGGTTTGCTGCTGTATAGCAACCTGGTGATCAAACCCGGCATTGAAAAATTTTACCAGGATGCGGCGGCGGCTGGCGTAGATTCAATCTTGATAGCTGACGTACCTTTACGGGAAGTCGATCGTTTTATTGCCGTCGCCCAACAAACCGGTATCAAACAAATTTTGATCGCCCCGCCCAATGCCAGTGATGATACTTTGGGAGAGATAGGCCAGAAATCTCAGGGTTATACCTACCTGCTTGGGCGCGCGGGAGTAACCGGAGCCGAAACCGCAGTCACTATTCCTGCCAGTGAACTGATCGCCAAATTGACCCGTTATAAAATTGCGCCACCTTTGCTGGGTTTTGGCATATCCACCCCCCTGCAGGTTACAGACGCCATTGCCGCCGGTGCTGCTGGCGCCATATCCGGCTCAGCCACAGTCAATATCATTGCCAAACATCTGGCCGAGCCACAAGTTATGCTCAATAAGCTGACGGAATTTGTGTTAGATATGAAACAGGCAACCAAAAAAGGAAAATAGCTTATGTGGTATATGATTTATTGTGAAGATGTTGCCAGTAGCCTGGCGCTGCGCAAACAAACCCGTCCGGCGCATTTGGCCCGTATTCAACAGCTGGTTGATGCCGGCCAAATACTGGTAGCCGGGCCTTGTCCTGCCATTGACAGTGTAGACCCAGGAGAAGCGGGGTTTAGTGGTTCGCTGATCATCGCCGAGTTTGCCAGTTTACCCGAGGCGCAAAACTGGGCCGATAACGACCCCTACATGTTAGCAGGGGTCTTTAAGAAAGTGGTGGTTAAACCCTATATTAAGGTATTGCCTTAGGGCCTCACCAGGGCAATAGCCAAGACTATTGCCCTAGAAATATCCTGCTGCCACCCATAAACCGTTAAGATGTGGAAATGATTGAAATTAAAAGTTACCTGTTGCTGCCAGACAATGAAGTAGAGCTCACGGCCATTCGGGCTCAGGGTGCCGGAGGACAAAACGTTAACAAGGTTTCCAGTGCGATCCACTTACGTTTTGATATCAACGCTTCTTCTTTGCCAGAGTTTTATAAACAGCAGTTACTTGCCAGTAACGATAATCGCATTACCCAAGATGGTGTATTAATACTCAAAGCCCAGGCCCATCGCACCCAAGATATGAACCGCCAGGAAGCCATTGAACGTCTGGTGGAGATTATTCGCCAAGCCGGCGTGGTGCAAAAAACTCGCCGGGCAACCAAACCCACCAAGGGTTCACAAATTCGCCGCATTGAAGGCAAAAAAAAATCAGGGCAAAAGAAGGTGATGCGGAAAAAGGTGGATTTTTAAATACAGTTTGTCGGCCACTCATGCCAACCGCGAGCACCGTTAATAAGCCGTTTGTGCTCTTCAATATTTGGCCGTTAACTTAGCGATTGCCTCCGGCAATTCAGCTAAAATTCAGACTAGGACGGTTACACTCAACCCATTAGATAGGGTCGTCATTAGTGAAAAATACTTGTGCCAGCCTACCTTAAAGCCTTTCCTCACTTGGTGTGGTTGGGCTAGACTAGAATGCTTTCGTGTGCTGAGAAGGATCATGACTTGAAAATTAACCGTAAGAATCTGCTGTTTATATTGTTTGCTGGCTTTACGCTATGTGCAGCCGGTGATCTTGCGGCTCAAGACACACCTCAACCCATAGACAAATCCCAAGCAGCGCAAAAAGTCCAGCAACAATATAAAGGCCGGGTATTGAAAGTCGATCAAAATAAAAATAAGTATCGGGTAAAAGTATTACAAAAATCTGGCCGGGTCGTATCAGTGGATGTGGATAAAACGTCGGGCAAAGTCAGCAGTAAAACCAAGAGAGATGAATGATGCGGATATTAATTGTCGAAGACGACAGTCGTTTATTAACCCAGCTGGATTCACTATTGCAGCAAAATGGTTACAGCGTTGATTTAGCCGATGATGGTGCCAAGGCCTTATTTTTACTTAACGAACACCCTTACGATCTGGCCATAATAGATATTGGCCTGCCGGTTATGGACGGTTTTGATGTGATCCAAAAAACCCGGAAAAACCAAATCACCTGCCCGATATTGATCCTCACCGCCCGGGATCGTTGGCAAGAAAAAGTGGAAGGTCTGGATGCAGGCGCCGATGATTACCTGACCAAACCCTTTCAAAATGAAGAATTGTTGGCCAGGGTAAAAGCCCTGATCCGCCGCGCCGCCGGCCAAGCCAGTCCTACTATCGAAAGGGGCCCTATTAGCCTCAATACGTTAAGTGAACAGGTCAGCATTGACGGCCAGGATATTGAACTGACTGCTTACGAATACAAGGTGTTGGAGTATCTGTTGCTCAACCCCAAAAAAATCGTTTCAAAAACCGAGCTTACCGAACATATCTATGATCAAGATTTCGATCTTGATAGCAATGTGATCGAGGTCTTTGTGGGGCGCTTACGTAAAAAGCTCGACCCCCTGGGCACAATCAATCCCATCGAGACCCTCCGTGGGCGCGGTTACCGCATTAGTCGTCAGTTTTAAGCTCCCCGGGTGAAAAACCTATCATTACGCCTACGCAGTTTTGCGGCTGCCCTATTGGTATTGCTGGTATTTATTCCGTTAACAGCGCTGACCTTAAAAGGAGCCTTTACCAGTAGCCTTAGCCAATCCATGTTGCAGCAATTGCGGGTGCAAAGCTTGACCCTGATATCCGAATTTGAAATGGATGAAAAACAACCGCAAATGCCAGAGCAATTGTTTAACGATCAGCTCAATATTCCCGGGTCGGGTCTGTATGCCTTTATCGAAATAGACGGCCAGTTGATCTGGCAATCTATTTCGACCTTAAATTGGCAAAAAATGCCTCGGTTTCGCGCTCCCCAAATAGGCCAAGAGCAGTTTCGTGATGATTTCAACCTGCTCGCTGATTATTTCCTGTTTGCTTATACCGCAGAGTTTTACGCCGAAGATGCCTTCATACCGGTAAGTTTTTATATTCTGCAAGACAAACGGGCTTATGACGCAGAAGAAAAGGCCTTTATCAACACGTTGTGGAAGTGGCTGAGCTTGATTGGTCTAATTTTGCTGGTGTTACTGATACTCAGTCTCAATGCAGCCTTGCTACCGATAAACCGTTTGATTGAGCAAATCAAATTAGCCGAGGCTGGCAAACTACAACGCATTAAACAAACCTACCCACCGGAACTTGAAAAGCTAAAAAGTAGTATTAACCATTTGCTTGCCACCGAGCAGCAGCAGCGCAGCCGCTACAAAAATAGCCTCAGCGATCTGGCCCACGGTTTAAAAACTCCCCTGGCGGTGTTGGCAGGTATTCAAAATTTACCCGAGGATGCCAACGAACCCATACAGCAAATCGACCAGCAAATTCGCCGTCAGTTAAAGCGGGCTACCGCTGGCACGGTCAATGCGTGGGAAAAAGGGGTGGTGATAGCCCCTGTGGTAGCTAGACTCATTAACGCCATGAGTAAGGTACACGCAGAAAAAGCTCTGACCCTTAGTCACACACAACAGGACCAAAGTCTGTGTTTTTATGGTGACAGCACAGATTTAATGGAGCTACTGGGTAATTTGCTGGATAACGCCTGTAAAGCCGCCCAGCAGCAGGTGCAAATATCGGTCTATCAACATGTCACGCGCTTGTTTATCGAGGTGGAAGACGATGGTCCCGGTATTGCCACCGACCAACGCCAACTCATGCTCAACCGCGGCACCCGCTTGGACACCTACACCGAAGGCCAAGGCATTGGCATGGCAGTAGTAGCGGATCTGGTCGACGCCTATCAGGGCCAATTGCAGATCGGCAATAGCACGCTAGGCGGCGCTAAAATCAGCTTAAGCTTCAATATCACCATAGAGCAATAGCCGCTTAAACATTGCCAGCATCGAGGGATGTATTAACAGTTAACTAGGGCGTGTATAGGGCTTTTCGAACTCCCGTTCAAAAATATGTTTACCTAACAGAAATTGGCTAAGAGAAATTCCCCCTTGGCACACGAGTAAACATAAAATCCAACCGCTTAATATTGCGCGGTTTTTGTTTACTTAACGCATGAGCGACATTGATGGGAACTGAAAAAGCCAAGATTAAACCAAGGTATCGACGGGCTAAATATAACTCAAATTCAAAACCTGTTTCTTTGGCCAGGTTGAGCTATCCCCAAATCGTCTATCCGTTTAGCGGATCATTGCACTGACAAGCACGTCTAAACTGGCTGTTTTATGGTAGCAACCTCGGTGAATAATCTCCGCCGCATCTGCCCGCCTAGTAGCCAGCATTTCAAGTGCTGTCGGCTATTTCCCTTTGCTGACAGTGAGTTTAACTCGCTAGCGCTTTGCATTGGCCAGACGTTTCTCTAGCTCTGCAAGATTGCTTGCAATTTCTCTAAAAGCAACGCCAGTTCCACTGGCTTGGAAATATATCCATCAAATCCCTCACGTTCATACAACTTAATATCTTCACTCATAGCGTTTGCCGTCAGTGCGATGATAGGCGTATCGGGGTGAGTGGTTTTTATTTGTCTGCATGCTTCTATGCCATCCATCTCAGGCATTTGAATATCCATTAAAATGATATCCGCAGGGCTTGCTTGCTGGGCTGCTACAGCCTCAAGCCCATTACATGCAAATTTAAGTGTTGCTTGGGTAGGAGTAAGCATGGATTCAACGATGACTTGATTTATTTCATTGTCTTCGGCGATCAGAATAATCTTTCCAACAAAGTTAATTTCCTCCTTATTGTTTTGCGTTGGCTTAATCTCTGGTGCGGCTGCCTTGTGTAAAGGTAAGATGACGGTAAATGTCGTGCCTATCCCCAGCTCACTTTCAACCAATATGTTGCCGCCCATGAGGGTAACTAAGGAGTTGGTTATAGATAAACCCAAACCGGTACCACCGAATTTACGTGTTGTTGAACTGTCAGCTTGTTCAAAGCGTTGAAACAGCCTTTGTTGTTGCGCTTTCTCTATGCCGATACCCGTATCTGTCATTGCAAAGATTAAATGACCCTGAGATTCTTTATAGCTGACATTTAATGTCACACTGCCCAACTTAGTAAATTTGATAGCATTTGAGGCGATATTCAGCAGGATCTGACGTATCCTGGTAGGATCTCCTTGCCAGTGTTGGTGTTCCACCTTATTTGACAGATTAAATACAATATCTTTTTGGCAAGCTAAAACGGACAAATCTGAACGCAAATATTCAAGCAACTCAGGTAATTTAAACACGCAGCTTTCCAGCACTAACTTACCTGCTTCAATTTTCGAGAAATCAAGAATATCGTTGATGATAATATTGAGGCCTCTTGTTGAATAAAGGGCTTTATTGAGCAGATCCATTCCTTGTTCCGAAATAATTTCTTTTTTCAATATTTGCAATGTCCCATAGATACCGTTTAGCGGGGTGCGGATTTCATGACTCATATTGGCTAAAAACTTGGATTTGGCCTCATTGGCTTGCTCGGCCTGCACTCTGGCGTCGGCTAACACCCGTACATGTTCCAATTGTTCTGTTAAATCATAGGCTATGCCCAAAAAACCAAACAAGTTGTGTTGGTCGTCAAATAAACTACTTATCGTTAAGCGCACTGGAATATGCCGCCCACTTTTATGCACATAAGTCCATGGGTTCGTGTCAGACTCCCCTAAACGCGCTTTGGCGACAACCACCTCAAAGCCCGGTTCGACTTGATAGCCAAACTCTGTGGATAAGACTTTTGCCCTGGCGATAACTTCATCGATAACATGCAGTGCCACAGGAATAGGCTTGCCAATCAATTCTTGGGCTGAATAGCCAAGTAGTGTCTCAGCGGCAGGGTTAAAAACGGTGACAGTGCCAATCTCATCGGTAGCAATAATAGCGTAACCTGCGCTTTCAAGAATACTGCGCTGCAATACACTCGCATGAGATATTTGCTTTATTCTTTTCGATACTTCTTGTTCAAGTTGCTTATTGGCTTGTTTAAGGGCCTTCTGGGTAACCAGGGATAATTCAATTTTGTGCGCGCTCGCCTGCCCTCGCCTTGCCACGGTCAACTGAATACTAAACGCAATCAGCATAAGTAAGATGGTTCCGCCCATGGCAGTCAGAAACACCTGGTGGTTGGTTGGCAGTAAAAGCGCTTCAATAAATGGCGGCTTACCGGTAAGCTCCAAAACCCAGTTACGACCAAAGAGGTTAATCGATTGACTTACTTTGTAATCCGCTGCCCCCTCATCCAACTGGCCAAATTGATAAAAAGTGGTTGAGGTTTCTCCATCAGTATCTTTGATACTCAAGATTAAATCGTTCTTAAGAGTGCTAACTGTGTTTAACACCTCATCTATTAATAGCGGTGCATAGCTCCACCCCTCGATGCTGGCCATTCTCTGTTCAATGGTTTGAGGCGCAGGACTTACACGATAAATCGGCATGAGCATTAAAAAACCGTGACGAGTTTTGTTGCTTGCCTGGACTAGGGTGATTGGCGCAGTCAGTCTCACTTCGTCGTGTTTAGCCGATTCGATTGCTGCATGACGACGCACAGACTCTGAGCCTATATCCAAACCAATCGCTTGTTTATTTTTTTGCTCCGGCTCAATGTATTGGATAATAAATTGGCTGTCGTCATGCAAATTTAACTGGCGTATTTCGAACGTCTTATCCGGTCTATCTTGCCGGGCATACTCAATGAATTCAGCCTCCTGTTTTGGGGCAACATAGCGAATTAGTCCGAACCCCCTGGCACCAGGGAATTCACTATCGAAGTCACGAGACACCCTGTAGACTTGCATATCGTCGTAATTAAAGCTTTCCAAGCCTGTGGCTAAAATAGCACCTCTAAGTCCTCCTATACCGTATTGATAAAGTGTTACTCGTTCGACGGCAGCCGCGCTAATTTGAGCAAGCCTGGAGCTTAGTCTCGATTCAATATATTGCTGATTTTCCAGCTTCTGTTGCCTTTCGAGATAGGATGCGATGAACAACCCAGTAATAAAAATGCCTAACGGTATCCAAAATAATTTCGGTTTAGAATGCTTAGGATTGGGTGTCGACTGTTCACTATTTTGCATTAATCGCCTTTATTCTACTTTGCATAAGTTCTCACTATATTCTTGCTAATCTAGCAATCCGTTTTACTGCATTTCATTTAATGAAAAAGTGTAAATACGATCAATGAATGAAGATAGTAAATTAGTTTGGGTAAAGAAGATATCCGGGGTCTGTTTATTACCCAAATAGGCGTACTGATATTTGGATAAACACACTGTGGCTAAAATTTTAAGGTAAGCCACTAGCTTATACCCAAGCTCGAGTTGGATTAGCCGAATTTGTGTTTGGCGGACCACGGATCTTCCATAGGCTATCTGAGATGGACGGGCTAATTGTGCGCTAATCCAATGAGCCAATCATGAATGTCCTGGCACTGTTCGAGCACAAACAGCAAAATGACATCCCGGGGTAAGACATTAGCCAGAGCGTGTTTGACACATTATAAGAGGCTGGCGGCTCGTTGAATTATATTAAGCGCAATATTTTTGTTCAGCATATATCAGGCTCAGTTGCAGATAGGCAACAGCAATCTGGGCGGCGCCAAAATTAGCCTAATGTTTAATATCAACCATGCACGGTGACGGAATGTTTGTCCCTTTACGGGCGTTCACCTTTAGGTGCATAGCTTCAATGTACTTTTAGGCGCTGGTCCCAGTCACCGGTATTTTGCATCTTGCAGGCTTCTTCGCTATCTAGACGTACGTGGTGACGAACATCTTTAAGTTTGATGCCGACCTTCAATAACTGCCCCTGGATCAGGCGACGTAAATAGACATCAAGTTCGTCGATTTGTGCTTGAAGCAGTGAAGCTTGGGTATCGAAGACGCAAAACACCGCCAAGCTTCCAGGAAAACAATCATAACTTGCGGTATGGGTTAACCACTTAAAACCTGGAACCTTATCTTTGGCCATTTCACAGGCTAAGGTCAGGGCTTTGATGACATTATTATCCAGCTTTCTTACGGTTTTTTTCATCATAAAAAATTAAACGTAGTCACACAAATAAGCAGTATTGACACTAACCTGTACGTCAAATTTAACGTTTGCAGCGACTTTAAATACTTGACCGGCAACAAAATTTTGCCATTCCGACGTTCCAGGTAACAAAACGTTCATCACACCACTGACGACCGTCATCGTCTCGTGTTGACTGGTAGCAAATTCGTATTCACCCGGCGCCATCACCCCTAACGTGGAGTTACCTGCGGGCGTATCAAAAGCGATAGACTTTACTTTTCCTGCAAAATATTCATTTACGTCAAACATTATTATCTCCAAATCCTTTATTTTAACTGACACCAATGTATCAGCTTTGCACCATCAGATCATACGTGAGACCTGTCTGAGATATAGCAAAATAATTGGTTAAAATTCATAAATATTTATTTTACCTCTGGCTACCAGCAGTGGATGAGGCTAAGAGCGACTAATTCAAAAGGGTAATATTCCGGTAGGGATCAGTGTGACGCGCAATAAACCCGGTATATAAGTTACCCCAGGCACTTGTACATGATAGGTTTACTCTAGGGTCAAATACGTTATCACTCATATGGCGGAATGACCTTAGTTGTTGGCGACAAAAACAGAGTATTATGGGATACTTATTTTCGCTTATTGGCTAGCTTATCAATACAAAATGACAGATATATTAATTAATAACGGCTAGTCAGGTAACGAACGAAATGAGCTAGGATGATTTTATTGTGTGAACTCATTTTTAAATTTCCACTGTGCCAACCAGTTTACAGAGGGACCAAACCTGATGCGATATGAATAATAATTTACCCATTATTGGTATAGGAGCTTCTGCAGGTGGCCTGGAAGCTTTAGAAATGTTTTTCAAAAACATGCCAAGTGAATGCGGAATGGCATTTATTGTTGTCATGCATTTAGACCCCTCGCACATAAGCCTATTACCTGAACTGCTGCAAAGACAAACCAAAATGGATGTTATCAAAATTAATGATGGCCAGTACATTGAAGAAGATAAGATCTATGTAATCCCCCCCCATAAAAACTTAAAGATTTCAGACCGTACCCTGAATTTAATAGAAGCTACTGATTTACACATTAAACTGCCAATAGATTTTTTCTTTAAAAGCTTGGCACGGGAACACGGTAACAATGCCGCATGTATCATTCTGTCGGGTACTGGCTCAGACGGCACAATTGGGTTACAAGCCGTAAAATCAGAGTCGGGGTACGTCATGGTTCAATCTACACAATCAGCCAAATATGATGGTATGCCAAAAAATGCCATCGCCACCAAAATGGCTGATTGCGTAATACCACCAAACGAAATGCCACAACAATTAATAAAACATTTTAAAAAACAAAATATGCAAGAACATCAACACATTTCAGATATGAAAATATCAACAGAGTCATTTTCTAATATTTTAAATATTATTCAAAATGAAACGGGTCATAATTTTTCGCTTTATAAGAAAAAGACAATTTTTCGCCGTATCGAAAGAAGAATGCAAGTACATCATATTTCTAATATTAACGATTACCTTCTTTTAGTAGAAAAAGATATTAATGAAGTAAACACTTTATTCCAGGATCTTTTGATTGGTGTAACCTGTTTTTTTAGAGACAAAGAAGCTTTTAGTTTACTCTCGACCAGCGTCATTTCTGAACTACTAGATAATAAAGCCGATAATTATACGATCCGCGTTTGGATCCCGGGTTGCAGCAGTGGTGAAGAAGCCTACTCGATCGCCATATTATTGCAGGAATACCTAAGCACAGCTGGCAAAAATATGAAAATACAAATTTTTGCCACAGATATTGACGAACATGCTATTGAAAGGGCCCGAAGCGGTATATACCCCTTGTCGATTTTGAGTGATATAGGAGAGCAATACTGTCAACGTTACTTCACAAAATCAGGAGAATATTATCACGTTAAGAAATTTCTGAGAGAAATGGTTGTATTCGCTCTGCAAAATATCACTAAAGATCCTCCTTTTTCAAAATTAGATCTGATTTGTTGTCGGAATCTATTGATTTATTTCAGCCAGGAATTGCAAAAACACATTTTTCCCGTCTTCCATTATAGTTTAAAAGAAAACGGCATTCTTTTTATTGGGCCGGCTGAAACCACAGGGCAATCTAACGAGTATTTTGAAATAATCAGCAAAAAATGGAAGGTTTTCAAACGTAAACCTTTAAATAAAAATTCAGTTTTTGGTTTGCATTTTACTGACTCACTGAGTTCAATAAAAATGGAAAAAATTACTACACCGTCAACATCATTACAAATCACTGAATTAAGTGCACTGCAAATTGTTGAAACTATTCTCAAAAAAAATCATAACCCACCTTGTGTCATAGTGGATAATAAAATGAACATTATCTATGTTCATGGTCGACTAGGACAGTACCTGGAACCTGCTGAAGGTCGCTTAAATAGTCACATATTAGAAATGGCACGTACGCCAGAACTTAGGGATGCTTTATCCAATGCTATCCGAAATGTACAACTCCATAAAAATGACATCACCAACAAGTCAATACCCATTGAAATAGATGATAAAAATAAATTTATAGATTTAACCGTCAAATTACTACAAGAGATTGGCGGTTTGAAAAATTTGGTAATGGTCAACTTTTCTGAAAACACCAATGTTATCCAAAAAGAATTAGAAATAACATCAAGTGCGACGCCTCAAGATGTGAATATATTGGTTAAAGAGTTAGAGCGTACCCGCGACAACTTACAATCTACCATTGAAGAACTGGAAACATCAAATGAAGAACTAAAATCCTCGAATGAAGAATTACAATCGACAAATGAAGAGCTACAATCAACTAATGAAGAACTAGAGACATCTAAAGAAGAATTGCAATCCCTTAACGAAGAGTCGGTAACCGTTAATGCCCAGCTGCAAAGTCATATTGATGAATTATCTACTGCAAATGACGATATAAAAAATCTTCTTGATAGCACTCAGGTGGCGACAGTTTTTCTGGATACCGAGTTGAAAATTAGGCGTTTTACGCCAAAAATGACGGAAATAATCCATGTCATGCCCACGGATATCCACCGCCCCATTTCGCACCTTTCATCTTGCTTACGCAATATCAAGTTACCAGAGATTGCTAATAACGTTTTGAAAACATTAGACAAAGCTGAACTCGAAGTTTACGACGACGAAAATAACTGTTATAAAATACGGGCACTGCCCTATCGTACAGCAAACAATATCATTGCAGGCGTTGTAATATCCTTTGAAGATATAACAACTGTAAAAAAATCTGAAGTCGCTTTGAAAGACAGCGAACAACGTTACAAAAGTTTGTTTGATAATTGCCCTTTCGCTATACTTGAAATCGATACGTCTAAACTTGCTAAGTATATTAAAGAAAATAAACTGACTACCGTAGATGAATTAAAGACTCATCTAAACAGCAAAGCTTTCGTAGCAAAAAATACAGCTAAACTTATCCAAGCGCTTAATGTCAACCATTCAGGTCTGTTGCTGTTTGCTGATAATAACAAAAAATCTCTATTAGAAAACATACCTATTTCGATCGACACTGAAATCTATCTTTTTAATCAAATGAAAATAATTATAGAAAATAAATTAAATGCAGTATTTAAATCAGCAATAACCACTCCAGATAATATAGTCATTAACTGTGAAATGACAATTACTATGCCAGATATAATTAACGAATCTAGGTTTACTTATACTATTTTGGTGTTAACACCAGAAATATCATAATTTAATTGGGGCCTACATAAATGAACACCGGAGATAAATTTTCAAAGCTTAGGGAACGTGCAGAAGATATATTGAAGATGTCAACCAATGCTGACGTTATTGATAAAAACATCGATCTTTTCAGGCTGTTACACGAACTCGATACCTACAGAATAGAACTGGAGCTTCAAAACGAAGAGTTGCTAACAGCTAATACCGAGTTAAATTCACTTCAAGACATGTTGAAAGAAGAAATATCTGTTCATTTCAGGCATTTTGATATAGCACCTATTGGCTATATAACTATAGACGAAACACAAAAGATTTTGGAAGTAAATCAGACCCTCTGCATACAATTAAAGCTTGATAAAGATGAGATCATCAATCGATATTTCAATAATTTTATATTCCCAGTAGATCAAGATGAATTTTACTTTTGTCATAAAAAGTTGGCGGAAGAAAAAACGCAACAGACCTGTGAAATAAGATTATATAGTGAACAAGTTAATCCAGCTTGGGTTAAGTTAAATTGCTCCCTTGAAATTAAAGATAATGGATTTCGTATCCATATCGCTATTAGTGACATATCCCATCTGAAAGAGATGGAAAGAAAGTTAAGCCTGGATGCCTCTGTTTTAAATGAATGTGCCGAAATGATAGTTGTCACAGATGCTAACGGAAAAATCATCAGGGTGAATAAGGCCTTCACTAAGGTTACCGGCTATTCTGAATTAGAAGTACTTGGAAAAAATCCAAATATTTTGCAATCAAAAAGAATGGACCAAACATTTTATGAAAATATGTGGGATACACTTCATAAGCATCAAAGTTGGCAAGGCGAGATCTGGAATAAACGTAAAAACGGTGAGATCTATCCAGAATGGATCAGTTTAACGGCGATAAAAAATACCGGCGATGCTATTTCTCATTATATAAGCGTATCGTCCGATATCACCCAACGTAAAAAAGACGCAGATCATATGCACTTTATGGCGTATTACGACACCCTAACGGGGTTGCCTAATAGGTTATTATTGCAAGACAGGTTAAAACAGGCCCTGGCGCAGTCAAATCGTAATCGCCAGCACGGCGCAGTGTTTATTTTGGACATAGATCACTTTAAAATTATTAATGATTCTTTGGGGCATTTGGTCGGTGATGAACTTCTACAGGAGGTAGCAAGGCGCTTAACGGGTTGTATACGTGAAGAAGACACTATATCCCGTATGGGCGGGGATGAATTCGTTGTCCTGCTGTCAGACCTAGGTGAAGATAAAAAACATGCCATTATGCACGCGACTAGTGTGGCGGATAAAATCATTCACAATATTTCTGACCCCATCACCATCAATGAAAATAAGCTAGAAATAACCGTTAGTATTGGCATCGCTATGTTTCCAGATGACACGGATAACCTTACTGAACTGATCCAACTAGCTGACAATGCTATGTATAAAGTGAAAAAATTCGGTCGCAATAATTATAAATTCGTCACACCCAGTTTGCAAAAAGAAGCGGATAAACGTCTAAACATGCAACACGGACTACATGAAGCGCTAAAACAAGACCAGTTCACGTTATATTATCAACCCCAGGTTAATTTCAAAACTCGGTCTATTAGTGGGGTTGAAGCCCTGATACGTTGGAATAATCCCAAGAATGGCTTAGTTTGTCCTGATGATTTCATAAAAATTTCGGAAGAAACCGGGTTGATAGTGCCTATAGGGGCCTGGGTATTGGAAGAAGCTTGTCGCACAATTGGTGCCTGGAATAAACTAGCGTCTCCCCCCTCCCCTTATCTGTCGATCAATATGAGTGTGCGCCAGTTTCAACAAAAAAACTTTGTCTCAGAAATTCGCAGAGTGATGGCAATTAACAGTGTTCGACCACAACAATTGGAACTTGAACTCACTGAATCCGTTCTTATTCACGACCTTAAGGATACAACACGAAAATTATTCGAATTAAAAGAGATGGGCGTTCGCCTAGCGATAGACGATTTTGGCACCGGCTACTCTTCACTGCAATACCTTAAAAATCTCCCCATTGATGTGCTCAAAATTGACCAATACTTTATCAACGATATAACGATAGACGCGAATGATGAGGCCATAGTGCAAACTATTATATCTCTGGCTAAAAATTTGAATTTATGGGTAATAGCAGAAGGTGTGGTCTCCCAAAAACAATATGATTATCTGGAGCAAAACGGTTGCGATAGTTATCAAGGTTATTATTACAGTAAAGCTGTTCCTGGAGACGAACTGCTTAGTCTTATAGAAAAAAACCGGCAGCGATTTTAAAAATCCAGTGATTCAAATCACTGAAGCCTTCTCAGCAGGCGAAAGATAGGTTATTTGGGTGAAAGTCGACGCAGCATTTTTATCACTGATGCCTCAAGAGCTGGGTTAGTCGATTAACGCCTATTATCTTTTTCTTCAAACAGACTTAGGCTTGGATTACCCTTACGTTATTACTGATGATGGACACCCTATGTTAATACAATTTCAAAGAGAGAACCTTGTTACCCCCACCGGCCCCATGTTTACCTCGATTTACCGTCCTGTTGCGGCTGGTCACTATCCGGCGATAATTTTTTATTCAGAAATTTTTCAAGAAACCGCACCTATTACTCGCAGTGCCAAGATAATGGCCGGTCACGGATTTGTGGTCCTGGTGCCAGAGGTATTTCACGAACTCAATCCTGTGGGTACCGTGTTGGCCTATGATGATGAAGGCAAAGATAAGGGCAATGCGGATAAACTCGCCAAACACTTGGAACAACACGATAGCGACACCGAGGCTATGCTCGAATTTCTTCATTGTGCACCATATTGCAATGGATTGATTGGCAGTATGGGGGTATGTATTGGCGGACATTTGGCTTTTAGGGCAGCTCTTAACGCTGGCATCGCAGCGGCATTTTGTTTATATCCCACTGATATCCACTCAAATTCCCTGCCCTGTAACCCGGGCAATGATTCGTTGACACGCTGCGGTGATATTCAAGCTGAACTGGTTATGGTGTTTGGTAAACAAGATCCCCATGTTCCCCAAACTGGCAGAGCGCTGATCCAGCAAGCTATGGATGATCATCACCTTAACTTCACCTGGCACGAATTGAATGCCCAACATGCCTTTATGCGTGATGAGGGCGACAGATACGATCCAGAATTGGCCATGCAATGTTACCAGATGGCAGTGAGCCTATTTAATCGAACGCTGCGCACCTAGCTACCACAACGACGAAGTGAGTAAATAATTTATATGGCTAATTTTGTGTTGCGCAGAACATGAAGTACCTACGCCTGACAGGGGGTATCTGTTTGTTATTGGCTGCCTTTCCAGCAACCTTGGCCTTAGTGCAACCTTTACGCTTAGGTGAGGCACAAACCAGGGCCACCATTGATGCAATCAATCAAGGCAAATATGATCCTTTTAAGTTACATGGCCTTTCTAACTTTTCAACCGCGCAAAAAACGCTAATCAGGCAATGGATAACCCATGGGGTGAATGCGACGCGGGATACATTGGGGGTCTACCCACAGGTAACCGTTCACCGGACAGGTATTGACATGTAAAAATATTTATTTTGCATGATCCCGATGATCCTATTGCGCGATCCCGCCCATGTGGCATGGTGTCAACATGACACGCAAAAAATCCCGTCCAGCCGCCCCTAAAGCCGACACGCTTGAACAAGCCAATGCGCTTATTCAGTCGTTATGGGATAGGCTCAATGACATTGAAGACAGGCTGAAACAATCCAGTCGCAACTCTTCTCGCCCGCCTTCTTCCGATGGCCCAGCGGCTGTAGATCGCCCGCGTAAAACTAGCGGCAAACCGCGAGGCGCCCAGCCGGGGCATAAGGGCAGCAATCGCGCGCGAGTAGATGAGGTGGATGTGACACTGTCCTATTATCCTCCCGGCGAATGTGCATGCGGGGGGAAAGTGGTATCCAATGCCACGCCTTATTATCGTCATCAGGTGTTTGATATCCCTCAACAAGCCTACAACGTGACGGAGCACCAGCTTTATCAAGGTAGCTGTTGCCGCTGTGGGGAGGCTGTCCAGGCGACGTTGCCCGAAACCGTCAACAATGGTCAGATGGGGGCCAACATGTTGGCCTTTATCGCCATACAGGCCGGGCAGTTCCATCAGAGTATCAGCCAAATCCAGCAACAGTTGCAGCAGAACTTCGGGGTGTACTTTAGCCGAGGTGCCATATCTGAAGCCCACGGCAAGGTCAGCGCGATGCTCACGCCCGTTCATCAGCAGATCAAACAGCTAGTCCAGGATTCTACCGTTATCCACGCTGACGAAACCCGGCACAAGCGTGAGAATGAAAACCGCTGGATGTGGCTGGCCTGCACCGATGAATTATCCTGTTTTATGATCCACTACTCCCGGGCGCAACATGCCGCCAGGGCATTATTAGGCGACGTCACCGAAGCCGTGATCGTTACCGATCAATATGCGGGCTACCATTATCTCCCCCCATCTCAGCGGCAATTTTGCTGGGCCCATATTTTACGTAATGTGGGGGCAATAGCAGATAGTTGGGGGCCGAATAAACCCATAGGGCAGCGATTAGAAACCTTGATCCATCTTATCTTTCGTACCCGCCACCGATTTGAGCGAGGGGAGCTATCGCCTTATTTGTATCAAAAGCGTATGGGTAAACTACGCAAACGTTGGCAAGCCACCCTGGAACATGCCACCGAAGCTTGTGTTACCCCGCGGTATCGAAACCGCTGCGGATTATTGCTCAAACACGATGAAAGCTGTTGGACATTTCTGACGGATAAGGATATTCCTCTGACCAACAACGAGGCAGAGCGCTCCTTGCGCAGCTATGTACTGTGGCGCAAAGGCAGTTATGGCGTGTACTCACACCGGGGCGAGCAATTTCGGCAACGCATTCTCACCATTGTAGAAAGCTGCCGCAAGCTGGGGGCCAATCCTCTGGACTGGCTAAGGCAAATCGTCCACGCCGTGATCACTCGCTCGGAATATCCGGCACTGCCTGAACTAACGGCCTTAAGTCAATAGCTCCCCGGTGAACGGTTACTACCCACAGACCTTGGAGTTTTTTGTTTATCCTAAAAAATCCAACCAACCCGTGCCCTGGGCACATACCCGCCGCGGGCCAACAGAAAGTATTCATCTCTATATAGATCAACGTTTCCCCCTGGATAAATTTATTAATGACTGGACCTTATATCACGAAATAAGCCACCTGGCCTTGCCCTTTCTGGGAGATCAATACGCCTGGTTATCTGAAGGTTTTGCCAGTTTCATGCAATACCAGATTATGGCCAAAGCAGGTATTTTGCCCAGCACTTTGGGTCAGAGTTACCAAAATAAATTGACACCTCACCTCAAATGGTTTTCCAGCGATTTACCGCCAGCGGATATCGCCAGGCGTTTGATGGATCAGAATAATTACCCTGGAGCGTACTGGGGCGGAGCCTGGTTTTTTGTATTAGCCGATCGCAAGTTAACCACCAAGCATCATATTAGCCTACAGTCACTTATCGCCCAATATCAACTGTGTTGTCGCCAGGGAGACACCAGCGCAGCCCAACTTATGGATTCCTTGGACGGCTTAATCGGCGAGCCGCTATTCAGTCAGCTTTTGTATAACTATGAACATCAAGCGGCGCGAGAGATTTATCCGCTAGAATTTGCCAACACAAAATAGGGAGCCTGTCCTCGAGTATGACAATCTCATAAGTTATTTATCTTCCAACCGGCAACTTTGTATTTGCTAGTCAGTTTTGAACTGAGGTTATCCATTTATCAATTTTTACCGATAGGATTGGAATAGGTAAGGCTCCGTCTATTAGTATTTGAGTGTGAAATTTACGCACATCAAATTTGTCCCCTAGAATGCGGGCCGCCTTATCACGCAACATACGGATATGCCGCTGTCCCACTTTATAACTTACCGCTTGGCCAGGCATGGCGATATAACGCTCCACTTCAGCTTCAATATCCGTCAGCGCCAAAGATGAATTGTGCTGCATAAAATCAATTGCCTGTTGCCTGGACCAGCCAAAAGCATGTAGCCCGGTATCCACGACCAAACGCATGGCCCTTAGCTGTTCATCAGATAAGCGCCCATACCACATATAGGGGTCAGTAAATAATCCCAGCTCTTTGCCTAAACTTTCTGCATACAAAGCCCAACCCTCAGCAAATACTGTGTAACCACCAAATTTACGAAATTTGGGCAAACCTGTGACTTCTTGTTGAATTGCAATTTGAAAATGATGACCTGGGGCCGCTTCGTGAATGCTCAGAGTTTCCATCAGGTATTTAGGTTGGGCCTTAAGGTTGTAACTATTGATATAAAATATACCCGGGCGTGAACCATCGGGGGCCGGAGCTTGATAACTGGCACCGGCAGAAGAGGCTTCACGAAAGGCTTCCACCGGGCGAACCTCGTAATCAGCCTTAGGAAATAGCTCAAACAATGCAGGTAACCGCAGGTTTATTTTTGCTTTTACTTGGGTATACCCGGTGATCAATGCTTCTTGTGAGGTAAAGAAAAATTGCGCATCACTGCGCAAAAATTCAAAAAATGTAGCCAAATCACCATTAAATCCCACACGTTGTTTAACGTCGGTCATCTCGCTCAAAATGCGCGCAACTTCCTGTTGGCCAAATTCATGTATCTCCTGCGCACTGAGCTCCAACGTGGTATTGGCTGCAATTTCGTATTCGTACCAAGCCTTACCATTTGGCAAGGCGGATAGCCCGACGGTGTCGCGCCCGGCAGGAAGGTATTCAAACAGCATAAAATCATGTAGGCGACTGTAAGCAGGAATAATGATCTCAGCGATCATCTCTTGATAATCTTGTTTGAGCTGTTGTTTTTGGGGGGCGGAAATTAGTGTATTGTGCTGCAACTCAGTCAGCGGGGCGTAAAACACGCTTTCGCTCACATCTTCAACTAAATGTGTATTTAGCTGGGGGATGATTTTACTGATCAAAGGTTTAGGAAGCACTATACCTTTGCTGATCCCTTCACGCATGGCAAGGATTGCACTGTCCATATATATGGCAAACCCTCTGGCCCTGGCCATAAAATTGATGTAATCATCAAAGGTATTAAAAGGTTGGGCACTTTCTCCAGAACCGAGAGCCGCGAATGTCGTGTGTGCCCCGCCCATTTGACTCAGAGGCATCAAATAGTCTGCAAACTGTTCTCCCTTTATGGCGAATTGTCGATCATGGCGAAATATTTGATAACTGAGCAAGTCTTGTCCGCTTAATTTAGCGACATCAATGCCTTCAATTGCCGCCAAATACCTTTGTTCAAAAGCCAGCTCGTTGGCACGATTAGTGGCGGTGATGGGTGGGGTAAACCTATCATTAAATTGATATTCCCCAACGAAGCTAGCGTACACAGGATCGAATACCAATTTTTCCGAAAAATAATTCTCGAACAGCAGATTCAGCTTGGCTGACTCGCCTTGCCTGGCACTTTGGGTTATTTGAGTCGTTGGGGGTGCAATGACTGACTGACAGGCCGCTAGGCCAAACGTCAAACTTAGAGATAAGGCAATCCAGGTTTTTTTTAGCATATTTCTCTACAAATCATAGTTAAACGTCACGACCAGGGCTGGGTCAAAAACTACCCTTACCTGACTCTGGTGACGAGGAGTAGGCCTGGTATCCTAAACCAAATCTCTGAATTTCCAAATAAATTACCATTAAAACCCGGCTCGAGTAGTTATCTATACATGACTAACGTTACAATCAATAAAATTTGCGACCGAGTATTCAAGCAGTGAAAAAACAAATTTACGTCGCCTATACGGGCGGAACTATCGGTATGCGCCCCTCGGCCAAAGGTTATATACCCGTAGCGGGTTTCTTATCAGAAACGATTGCCAAAATGCCTGAGTTTCATCGCCAGGAAATGCCAAATTTCACCATACACGAATATGACAGCTTGATAGACTCAGCTGATATGAGCCCCAAAGACTGGCAGTACATTGCCAACGACATCCAACGCCAATATCAAGATTATGATGGTTTCATCATACTCCATGGTACCGATACCATGGCGTATACCGCATCAGTCTTGTCTTTTATGTTAGAGAATTTAGGCAAACCTGTGATTGTCACCGGCTCACAAATACCTCTTGCCCAGCTTCGCTCTGATGGACAGGAAAATTTGTTGAATGCTTTATATTTAGCCGCCAATTTTCCCATCCCTGAAGTTACCTTATTTTTCAACAATAAGTTACTCAGAGGCAACCGTAGTAGGAAAGTAGATGCCGATGGTTTTGACGCATTTGGCTCGCCTAATTTCCCGGTTTTACTGGAAGCTGGCATCAATATCGAAGTCAAAGCGGGTACGGTCACGCCCATTAGCCAACATCCGTTGTCGGTCAGTGATGTCACGCCCCAGCCCGTTGGCGTGGTAAGTTTATACCCCGGCATTAGCGCCCAGGTTATACATAATATTCTAATGCAGCCAGTTAAGGCACTGATATTATTGAGCTACGGCGTGGGCAATGCACCACAAAATCCCGCATTGTTAGGGGAATTACAACGTGCTAATGACAACGGTGTGTTGATACTCAACTGCACCCAATGTTTGCGCGGTAAGGTAAATATGTCTGGTTACGCCAATGGCAATGCTTTACAAGATATAGGGGTGTTGTCAGGGGGAGATATGACACCTGAAGCAGCGCTAGCCAAGTTACATTATTTATTGAGTAAAGATCTGAGTATACAAGAGATGAAAAAATTACTGGTCAGTGACTTACGGGGAGAACTGACTATAGATTAGTACCACAGGTATTGAGTGTTCAAAACCCCATAAAAAAAGGCAAACCTATGGTTTGCCTTTTTTTGGAATTCGTAATTAACCAAGCAAGCTCGAATTAAAGTACTACGATATTCTCTGCTTGTGGGCCTTTTTGGCCTTGAGTTACAGTGAACTCAACTTTTTGACCTTCAGCCAATGTTTTGAAACCAGTACCTGTAATTGCACGGAAGTGAGCAAATACGTCAGGACCATTTTCTTGCTGAATGAAACCAAAACCTTTAGATTCATTGAACCATTTAACTGTACCAGTAGTAGTAGACATAGTCTTTCCTATATATTTTTCAATAGTAATAAAAAACCTTTTTCAAGGCGGGGTTTGCTGAAGCGTGTTGCTATTACTTATGATCTACAAGACGAGGTACTACAATGGAACATCGAAACAATGTGCATAAATATTAAACGTACTTTCAAGCTCGTTTAGGATAGCATCCCTGAGGTTTACGTCAACTATTTTTATTATGTTCACTGGTCTAACAAGACTGACTTATCAACACCTTATGGTTATCTACTCCTTATTCCCCTGAGATCTATCTTACTCTTTTAGAAGCAACCAAACCCAGTCCGGCAGATTAAAAAATGAACGTTAGGCATACCCCTTGTCTGTGCATCCGTTTTTGGGTCGATACCTGTGTCAGCTTGCTAAGTACTACATTTTTTCTTTAGGGATAAAAATTATCATAATTGCCCCCACTAATGCCGCGAGTGTTGCTAGGCTAAAAGCCAGTTCGGCGCCCTGCCCTTGCTGCCACACTACGCCAGCACCATAATTTCCCATAGCTCCACCCACACCAAACGCAATACTGACATACAACGCTTGGCCTTGACTGCGAAATCTGGTCGTAAAATATTTTTGGATAAAGTGAATTGAAGCAGCATGCATCAGGCCGAAACTAAAAGCATGCAAGGTTTGGCTAAGGACTAAGCTTGGCCAATAATCTGCCAGTACCGCTAACAGGTACCACCGTAACGCGGTTAATAGCATACAGGTGAATAGTATCCACTTAACCCCTAGCGTGTTAATTAAACGGCCGGCCAGAATAAATATGATCACTTCAGCCGCCACGCCCAGGGCAATCAGCCCACCCGTTTCTTGCCCCGTATAACCCAAGTCCCGGGCGTATAAGGCGAAAAAACCGTAATAGGGACCAAAACTAACCTGGATCAATAATGACGCTAAAATAAAACCGATAAATACGGGCTGGCTTACTTTACGCCAAATAGATTCTGTGTTGCTTTCGTCACTTGGAGCCTGAGGAGCTTCTTTTAAGCCTAGGGTAATAATAAATAACCCCAGCAACACTACCGCACTGATATATATTGGTGCCTCACTGGAAAACACATCTATTAATTTCCCGGCGATTATGGTTAATAGGATAAAACCTATACTGCCCCATAACCGAATATAGCTGTAGCGGTCGGGGTGACCTAAAACACACCCCAGAGTAATCACTTCTATCTGGGGTGATATGGCGGTAAAAAATAGCATCATCAGGGAAAACGCCAACGTCAACCCCCAGAAACTGTTTACCCAAAAGACTAAACAAAACGAGCTGAAAGTTAACAAACTGCCGATTTGCAATACGCGTAAACTCTTGCCTGACTTGTCAGTCATGGAAGCCCAGAGGTTAGGCCCCAGAATGCGCATTACAGTGATCAGGGCAAACAGCTCACCGATTTCTGTGGAACTAAATCCCCTACCATCCAAAAATACCCCAAGGTAAGGAACCAGCACTCCAAGTTGACCAAAATACAAAAGATAGGTAACTGACAGCATTACCAGATTGGTTCTGGAAAATGCCGTCTGAGTGAAGAGCACGCTCAGCTTACTGTTTGGTCTGAGCGGGAATAATAGGCGTAATCGAAGTGACGTCGGCGTTTTGACCACGATGACGTAAATAGTGATCCATCAAAACCAATGCCATCATGGCTTCTGCAATGGGCACAGCTCTAATGCCCACACAAGGGTCGTGGCGACCTTTAGTTACAACCTCGGCAGCTTGACCATGAATATCGATACTCTCACCGGGCACGCTGATACTTGAGGTAGGTTTAAGGGCCATATGCACCACTAAATCTTGGCCGCTGGATATGCCCCCTAATACGCCGCCTGAACGATTGGAGTGAAAACCATCAGCTGACATTAGATCGCGATGTTCACTGCCTTTTTGTTCAACTGTCGCAAAACCGTCTCCGATTTCAACGCCTTTAACCGCATTGATGCCCATCATCGCATGAGCCAGCTCAGCATCCAGGCGATCGAAAATTGGCTCCCCTAAACCTACCGGCATATTGGTTGCGACAACCGAAACTTTGGCACCGATGGAGTCACCTTGTTTTTTCAGTTCACGCATGTAGGCATCCAATGCCTCAAGCTTGGTTTCGTCGGGACAAAAAAACGCGTTAGTATTGGTCACTGCATGATCCACTGTATCGATTTTAATCGGTCCTAACTGGGATAAATAGCCGTGGATCTCGATACCCAGATGGGATTTCAGATATTTTTTTGCCACACCTCCTGCGGCTACTCGAATAGCAGTTTCCCGGGCCGATGAGCGGCCACCGCCTCGATAGTCACGAAACCCGTATTTTTGCTGGTAGGTATAATCAGCATGACCTGGACGAAAGGTATCTTTGATTTTCGAATAATCATTACTGCGTTGATCGGTATTTTTTATCAATAATCCAATGCTGGTGCCTGTGGTTTTGCCTTCAAATACACCGGATAGAATCTGCACTTCGTCTTCTTCCCGGCGCGCCGTAGTATAACGCGAGGTGCCTGGCTTTCGTCTATCCAGATCACCTTGCAAGTCGGATTCGTTTAACTCGAGTCCGGGAGGACAGCCATCGATCACCCCGCCAATGGCAATACCATGACTTTCACCGAAGGTACTTAAGGTAAAGAGTTTGCCAAATGTGTTACCAGCCATAAGTGGAATTTCCTCTAATTTATTTAATTGGGTGAAACTGTCGAAAAATATTCGTCAAGCGCAACTTTGTTAATCGCAAACACCCCGTGCCCACCCCGACTAAACTCTACCCACTCGATGGGTAGGTCAGGGTACTCGGTTTCCATGTGAATTTGGCTATTTCCTACTTCCACAAACAGCCAGCCATTTTCAGACAGATGTTCTGGTGCCTGGCGTAACATTTTATGCACTAAATCCAGGCCATTTTCCCCTGCAGCCAGGCCTAGTTCAGGTTCATGGCGAAATTCATCGGGTAAATCAGCCATATCTTGGGCATCCACATAAGGAGGATTACTGACAATTAAATCGTATTTTTGCCCCTTTAACGCCGCCATAAGATCAGACTGAATGGGGAATACCCGGTCGCCCAGCCCATGTTCAGTGATGTTAATTTCGGCCACTTCCAGGGCGTCGAGGCTAATATCAACAGCGTCCACCATCGCGTTGTCAAACGCATACGCCAGCGCGATGGCGATACAGCCCCCCCCAGTACACAGATCTAAAATGTTGTTTGGTAGCTCAGTTAGCCAAGTATCAAATTTACGTTCAATTAATTCAGCATAAGGCGAACGTGGCACTAATACCCGTTCATCCACATAAAAAGGTAATCCACAGAACCAGGCCTGATTGGTTAAATAGGCTGCTGGAATACGCTCCTGGGCACGCCTGAGCACCATATTGACGATGATGAGTTTCTCATCCCGGGTCAAACGCGCTTGAAATAGCTGCTCACTGGTTTGCTGAATCATATCTTGCGGCAGATGCAATAAATGCAAGGTCAAGCTAACCGCTTCGTCCCAAGCGTTGTCGGTTCCGTGACCGTAATACAAACCTGATTCGTTGAAACGGCTAACCGACCACCGGACGATATCCAAAATAGAATGTAAATCGGATACTGTTTGCTCAATTTGCTCAATGTCGAAATTATCTGTCATCTGATACCTAAAATTTGCTAAACCATTTGTTGCGCTGCACGTGTATTAGATGCAAGCATTTTGCTAGACTAGCCTCAATGACTTGCCCGCCCATAGTGTTATGAAAAAAACGTCCCCACCCAATCCAGACGACCGCGCGCTCTTTCGAAGTGAATTTGCCGATGTGGCACCTATTAAGCAGGACAAAATAACGCCCCAGGTCTTTTCCAGCAAGCAAAAATCCCTATACAGCCTGAAAAAATCGGCAGATCAGGCACAATTAAAACAGGCGATGGCCTCATTTCACTTCTCAGATGGTTTTGAAGGTTATTTTGATCCCTCTCAACCAATGAAATATGTGCAGCCTGGCAGCGACAGTTACGAAGTCAAACGTCTGCGCCGGGGCGAATACCCGCCGGATCTTATTTTGGATCTGCATGGCATCACTAAAGAAGACGCAAAACTTGAAGTCGCCGCTTTGCTACACGCTGCGCAAAAACAACATTGCCATTGTGTATGTATCGTACATGGCATCGGCAGCTTAGTATTAAAAAAAATTGTGCCTAATTGGTTAATACAACACCCTGCCGTCAAAGGATTTCACCAAGCCCCGCTAGAATGGGGTGGTCAAGGAGCGCTGTTGGTGTTAGTTGATTTACCACAAATTAACAGTAAATACTGATTCGGGTAAGTTTATCAAAAAAACATTAAAGCTTTCCCCCTCGTCCCTAAGCTTCTGCGGACCTACTAGTCAGTAACCGGGTAAGATTGTCTTTATTTTGCAACATTTACACGCTTAACACCAGCCTAAAAACAATCTAACCATATGTTTTATATGGCAATTTAAAACATGGAACGGTACATGCAAAACTATTTTCAACAGTAGGCCTGCCCTCCCCTAAGTGACGGGCTAGCACTAAAAAAATAGAAGGACAGGTAGAGATGTTTGAACAACAAAGTTATGAAGCTCCCGCTTTTGACAACCACTACAAAAACCAAGAGATGGTGCCCCCCACGCCAATTACCACACCAAAACCATCGGGGTTTAACCGTGTTGTAGCCTTTGGTTACGCAGAACATGAGCGTCACCAACTCCCTATCAGTCGGGCCAGTAAACGTATTAGCGTGCTGGGCCTAGGTCACCAGGGTACAGTTTCTGCTATTTGTATGGCGGCTCTGGGACATAAAGTTATAGGTATCGACCAAGATCAAAGACGGGTTAACGCCCTAAATCAAGGACGCACTTTTTCAGATGAACAAGGCCTGAGTGAATTACTTCACCAGATATCCAGATTTAACAACTTGGTGGCTACTGACGATGCCTACAATGCCTTTAGGCACACCGATCTAACGCTCGTTTGCCCCCTAACTGAAGGTGAACAGAATACTCTACAGCTAGCCAGCACTTGTCAACAAATCGGCGTTCTCTTATCACGCAAAACCAGTTTTCATTCCCTGGTATTTTGCCATCCTTTATCGTCGGAGTTACTCAACGAGTGTGTGATACCCGCCATTGAAGCGACCAGTGGTAAAATCTCAGGTGTAGATTTCGGTATATGTGCAGTACAAAAACCTATGAGCAAAAAACAGGCCATTAGAGACTTTTATCAACCTGCGCAAATAACCATTAACTACGCGGACAAAAAGAGTTGCCTGCTGACCGAACAAATTTTTGATGGTTTTAAAACCAGCATTCGCCGTGTTAAGTGGTAAAAAAGCCTGTAGGAAGTTTTTTTGCACTTGAAGACTACACCCCAGGGCTGTTTAGCCTTCAAGTGAACATTCGCCAAAACCAACCTTCTCGCAGTTCTTCTTGGCAACCTTTTAATTGCGTGGCATAACGTAATGATCTAGCTTTAACTTTTTTTGCTACCGCTCCCAACCACCTTTTTTTGCGAAATGATTTTCGTTTATATCCGCCCCAGCCTTCGTGATAGTTAAGATATTGCGCTTCAGCATCCCACTTGGATACCTTATTTATTTTATGGGTTTTATAAATAAACCAGCCCATAAAGTCCATGGCATCATCAAAGTCTTCACGATCCGCCCAGTCGTTATCCGTTTCTCGCATATAATCTGACCAGGTTGGCGTCTTGGCCTGAGAATAACCGTAAGCACTACTTACCCGGCCCCAAGGGATCAATCCAAAGAACACATAATCTTTTGGTGGGATAGCATCCGCCCTGAAGGAGCTTTCTTGATACATCATCGCCATAGGCACATGAATGGGTACTCCCCATTTGTCAGCCATATCTTCAGCGTCATCGTACCAATCCCGTTTTTCAAAAAAAATCTCACATATATTACTAATATTTTTCGGAGGTGTTGCAGTACAGCTAATAGTTGAAAATGCCAGCACCAATACTGTAAAACTAGTTTTGATATAATGTTTTTTGAAAATGAACTTCTGTATCATTTGTCACTCTGAATTATTGTGTGTTTTAGTTATGTGTGTTTTCCCAAATTGACATTGTCAGCCCAGCTTTTGTTGGGCTTTTTTTTGGGTGAAAACCTCACAGTTTATCCCTGCCCACTGAGGCATTATTGCATTGTGACGAAATCGGTTCTAGTTATATGCGTTAATTCGCGAAACTCGCGCTAAGATAACCTAGATCGGCTCATCATATTAAACGGAGGTTGTTTATTGCGTGTTGAGCACAATAGAAGTCGTATGTATAAACCAAAATAAAAATATTAAAAAGTCCGACTCTTTTTTATTCTTTAAAATGAACTTACCGCTTATCTGTCAGTCTGATTTGGTGTGTGTTTAGTTCATGTGTGTTCCAAGTAAGTTTTTATAGCCCAACCTGTGTTGGGCTTTTTTTTTGCCCAAAGTTATCTCACCTAAAAGGCCAAACATTCAGCAATAGTGTTTGGGGAAGACTTTACCTGGCAGATAAATTAATTAACAAAAAATTGTATTTTATTTTGTAGGACGGTGAACTTACCGCTTATCTGTCAGTCTGATTTGGTGTGTGTTTAGTTCATGTGTGTTCCAAGTAAGTTTTTATAGCCCAACCTGTGTTGGGCTTTTTTTTGCCTAGATTTATCTCACCTGAAAGGCCAAACATTCAGCAATAGTGTTTGGGGAAGACTTTACCTGGCAGATAAATTAATTAACAAAAAATTGTATTTTATTTTATAGGAAGGTGAACTTACCGCTTATCTATCAGTCTGATTTGGTGTGTGTTTAGTTCATGTGTGTCCCAAGTAAGTCTTTATAGCCCAACCTGTGTTGGGCTTTTTTTTACCCAAATTGATCTGATCTGAAAGGGCTAGGGACTCGGCAGTGGTGTTTGGGGAAGACTTTACCTGGCAGATAAATTAATTAACAAAAAATTGTATTTTATTTTATAGGAAGGTGAACTTACCGCTTATCTACCAGTCTGATTTGGTGTGTGTTTTGTTTATGTGTGTGTCCCAAGTAAGTCTTTAAAGCCCAACCTGTGTTGGGCTTTTTTTTACCCAAATTGATCTGATCTGAAAGGGCTAGGGACTCGGCAGTGGTGTTTGGGGAAGACTTTACCTGGCAGATAAATTAATTAACAAAAAATTGTATTTTATTTTATAGGAAGGTGAACTTACCGCTTATCTACCAGTCTGATTTGGTGTGTGTTTTGTTTATGTGTGTGTCCCAAGTAAGTCTTTAAAGCCCAACCTGTGTTGGGCTTTTTTTTGTCAACTCTCCAGGCTAACTGCCAAGTCGTACGCAAAATAGTCAGCCAAAAAATCATCGAAACTAATAGTATCTCCTTGCTCGATTTCAGCTTGTTTTGCTAGGGATTCTTTGGCTTGTTGCTCTAACATAGGCCCATCGATGTACTGATAATCTGACTGGGCCAATCCTAGTTTATACTGCTCCGCCAGTTCAATCCCGAGTACACCATTGTCTTTTTGGTTATCTAACAACATGGCCAAAATTTTTGCCGATGGCGTCAGCGCCGGATCGACTATTTTCTGCCACTCTTGTTCAACCGCCAGCGTAAATTCAGGAGTAGCGGAATTTTTGTCCAAAACCTGGGCAATTTCACGTAATCCACTAAATATCTCCTGCGCCCACTTCACCATCGGTTTAGTCTCTCTTGAGGCACTTAATGTCAGAGCCGGATCTCGTCCATGATTGACTACCGCTTTGAGGTTATCTTCCGTCTCCTGAAAACTTTCGGGCGTCATAAATTCGCTGGGCGTCACCAGGCAGTAAAGCAAAAACACATCTAAAAAGAAAAACTGATTACGCTCTATACCTATATCACTAAATGGGTTCACATCAAGTGCCCTGACCTCAATATAGTTGACGCCACGTTCGTTCAGGGCATCAGTTGGCTTTTCCAGGGGACGAGTTGGCTGTTTAGGTCTGATTGGCGAATATAGTTCGTTCTCGATTTGTAATACATTGCTATTAAGTTGCTGATAATGTCCGTCTTTTTTGCCTTCAAATTTTTGAAATGCGTGAGAGGGGGTATTTATCGCGCCACGCAATGATTCAATATAACTGTCGACCTCGTTGTAACATATACCTAATCCTGATTGGGCACTGTTAGTATAGCCCAGATCACTCATTCTTAGCGAAGTTGCATAAGGCAAATATAGCGTGCCTTTCCCCAGCTTTTTAAAGGGTAAAGTGCTCACTTTCCCGGCAATAAATGACTGGCACAATGCTGGTGAAGCACCATAGAGGTAAGGTATTAACCAACAGAACCGACGGTAATTTCTGATCAACCCAAAATAGGCGGCGGATATCGTGTCTTTATTGACTTGGGCCCCTTCTGATTGAGGTAGCCACGCCTGCCAAAACTCGTCAGGTAAAGAAAAGTTAAAGTGCACACCTGCGATAGCTTGCATCATACTACCGTAGCGATTTTTTAGACCGGTGCGATACAAACTCTTCATGCGACCGGCATTAGATTGGCCAAATTGGGCGATGGGAATTTGCTCTTCATTATTGATATAACAGGGCATACTCATAGGCCAAAGCCTCTCATCACCAATGTTTTCCAGGGTGAATTTATGTACATCCCTGAGTTGTCCCAGGGTTTTATCAGGGTCAGTTTCCGGTGGGGTAATAAACTCTAATAAGGATTCGGAGAAATCAGTCGTTATATATTCATGGGTCAAGGCCGCGCCCAGTTTATTATTATGCGGTGTTTGCGCCAAACTACCATTTGGTTGAATTCGCAATGCTTCGCGCTCTATGCCATGGCGGATACCTTTGAGAGTCGAAGCGACATCACTGGTGGCTAAAACAGCCAGGCGCTGGGTAAAGTCTAGTTGTAATGCTTGCAAAATAAATTCCAAAGTAGTCAGCAACCCACTCTAAATGGGGAGCATTAAGGTTTTTTCAAGGATATTCATCCATGCCGGACGGTAATCGCTCCTGTCCGGCGAGTGTCGACAGCCGAGCGCACTCATATTAATATTCGACTGATAAGTCTACTATTTCACGCCCCAGGGTTTTCAGCTGGGGGCGGATAACGTCTTTGTCTCCCACCACCACAATTTGCATCTGCTCTTGGTGCAACAGTTTTGCAGCCAAGGTATTAAGCTCGTCAGTGGTGATACTGTTAATAATCTTATTTTGTTTTT
Organism: Paraglaciecola sp. IT1134; assembly: GCF_058068185.1. NCBI lineage: Bacteria > Pseudomonadati > Pseudomonadota > Gammaproteobacteria > Alteromonadales > Alteromonadaceae > Paraglaciecola > Paraglaciecola sp. IT1134. The sequence continues at coordinate 3,580,739 of NZ_CM176486.1, forward strand.
CGCTATAAGTCTTATCTAAATTATAAGTTAACAGGTGGTGCAGAAACTCAGCTTTACTGGAGGGTGTTTCATAAGCCAGTGCATCACCTTGGGTATAAGCATTACGCATGAGTAACAACTCCTGTTGCGTCATACCGTTTTGGCGATAACCTTCGATTTCGTTAATTATCTCCTTAATACCATCAGCAGCATTTCCGGCCTTTAGGTCCGCTTCAGCTTGGAACCAACCCAAAGTTTTACCACCCACAAAATTACTGGAAGCACCATAGGTATAACCTTTATCTTCCCGCAGATTGAGGTTAATCCGGCTGTTAAACATACCTCCTAAGGCAAAATTCATTAATTTGCTACGAAATTGCTCCCCGGTTGCGTCGTAGGGTAATGCAGGCTCAATAATACGCACTACGGCTTGTTTAGCCCCAGGCTTATCAACTAAATAAACTTTCGGCTGGTCAAAATTCGGAAATTCCGCATAGCCAGGGATCGAATACGTTTTGCCTTGCCAATCGGTTAAAAAAGCAAATGCTTGCTCGACCTTTTGGGCTGACAGGTCTCCCACCACGACCAAATTTGCCTTTTGTGGAGAGTAGTACTCCCGATAATACCCTTTGACGTCGTCCAGCGTTATGTTTCCTAACGTTTTCAAGGTGCCAGAATCCGGCAAACTGACGCGATTATTGGCACCAAACAGTAATTTACTTACTGCCCGGCTTGCTAATTCGCTAGGGTTTTTAACTTGTTGCTGTAACGACTGGGCCACCCTTTGATGCAAACGTTGGAAGTCCCCCTCCAGAAAGGCTGGGGAAAACAGCTTTTTATTAAACAGCGTCAAGGTTTTATGCAGATTTTTGCTAAGGCTGCTGACACGTGCTGTGGTATATCTGCCATTTGCTTCGAAACGAATACTACTGCCCAGTAATGCCAACTGATTAGCCATTTCTTCATTGCCCAATCCAGTTGCTGTTTCGTTCATCATCTGTGCTGTGATGGAGGCCAAACCGGCTTTTTCCAGGGGATCAAGTAACGGCCCACCTTCCATATTAAAGCTGATGGTTACTGTGGGTGTTTCAGTAGTTTGATGACTCATTATGGTCAAGCCATTGGCGTAAGTTTTTTGTTCAAAATCCGGCACCTGCACCACAGGCAACGGACCAGCAATAGGGGAAACACTGCGATCAAAATTGTCGATTATTTGCTCTTTAACTACGCTTGAAGGCGCAGTTGCTTGAGGATCAAATACCCTGGGGGGAGGAGTAAAATTTGCCTTCTTAGCGGCTAACGAATCTTGCCCCTTGGGCACGATACTTAATACCACTTTCGGTTTGTTTTTTATATATTGTACATAAACGCGCATTACGTCATCTGCTGTGACCGCGTTGTAGCGGTCCAGATCATATTGCACCATATCCGGCTCGTCATCAAAAATCTGATTGGCTGCTAAGGTCGTGACCTTACCAGAGACCCCCTGTAAGCCAAAAATAGTCGAGGATTCAATACTGGCTTTAGTTCGATCCAAATCGTCCTGATTGACGCCACGCTGCTCAAACTCGACCAGGGTCTGTTCAAAACGCCCGTAGATGTCTGCCAAATTAGCACTATTGGTAGGATTTGCCAGGGCAATCAATTGAAATTCACAGGCAAGTTCCTGACAAGGATGAGAGACAAGTGCCTGCACCGCATAGCCGTCTTTAACTAAATTTTTGTAAAATAGAGAGGTTTTTCCACTGCCTAATATATTGGATAACACATCCAGTGGTGCTTCATCTGCGTGGCGCACATAAACCGTTGGATAAGTCACTTGCAGCAGGGGTAGATGTACTTCATCTTCCAGGGTGACAAAACGAGTTTCATCCAAATTAACTAATGTCTTAGGTGCATTTTTGACTTCTGGACCTGCTGGTATAGGTGAAAAATACTGCTGCACCCACTTCAAAACCTGCTCAGGTTTGATGTCACCACCTATAGTTAACACTGCATTGTTTGGGCCGTACCAACGGCTGAAAAATGCTTTCAAATCTTCCACATTCACCCTATCCAGGTCCTCCACATAGCCTATGGTTGACCAGGAGTATGGATGTCCAAGTGGATACAATGCTTGTGAATTACGCTCGCTACGCAGTCCGTAAGGTTGATTATCATAACTTTGACCACGTTCGTTTTTGACCGTCTCACGTTGTACTTCGAATTTCTCCTGGGTGACTGTGCCAAGCAAAAATCCCATTCGATCAGCTTCAAGCCACAGCACTTTTTGCAACTGGTTGGCGGGCACAGTTTCATAATAATTGGTGCGATCCGAGTTGGTAGTGCCATTCATCTGGCCACCCGCTTCGGTAATCATTTTAATATGTTGCTCATCTGCCACATTTTGCGACCCTTGGAACATCATATGTTCAAAGAAGTGGGCAAACCCCGACTTACCCAAAGCTTCTCTAGCCGAGCCAACATGGTAAGTGACATCCACGTGGATCAATGGATCTGAATGATCTTCATGCAAAACCACCGTAAGCCCATTGGCGAGCTGGTACTTTTTGTAAGGAATTGTAATTTCATCCTCTTTAGGATGATTGGACGAGACAAAAGTCATTCCAACTGGCAATAATGTTGCCACCTCTTCACTGGAGGTTGGCGTCGGCTGGCACCCCAGCAACACACTAGCTATAGCTGATAGAGTAAGGAATTTTATTAACACTTAAGACTTGTCCATTGATTTGTTGTAGCCTAATAGTCTACCCTTTCGCTTAACAAAAAGTCACCCAGTTACCCTTTCTTTGGCGTTTGCTTTGGTCGAGTAGACAGGGGAGCAACCTATCTTCCTTTAAGGAGCCTGATTAATGTACCAAGAGCCAATTATTTTTGACGCAGAATTCGCATTACAGCAGTTTAGTGGTAACCAACCTTTGTTACTTAAAATGCTCAAAAAATTTACTGATCAATACGCCACATTTGCAGTGGAACTGAAAAAACAATTAAATGCTTCAGATTTGGATTCCGCAAAACAGGAAATTCATACCATCAAGGGAGTTAGCGGTAATCTGGGCATGCATGCATTACACCAGGCCAGTCGGGAGTTTGAATCTGAATTAAAAGACCAGCCCCCAGCGCTTGCGGATCCAACCAATTACCTGCAAGTTATCAGCAACACTATCGCCAGTATCAGTGAATATAGCGCTGCGAACCAATTGCAGGAGCCAGCTGTGGCGACAGAGGCCAATTTTTGCACCCAAACCAGACAAGATTTGTTGACAGCGCTTAAACGCAATGAATTTATTACCGCCAATAAATTAGAAGATTTTGTTAAAGGTTGTGGCTTAACACCCGAACAACAGCAAGTTTTGCGCACAGCCATTGACGATTTAGATTATCAAACAGCGATCAGTCTGTTTGAATAATCCGGACAGCCACATTGCACTGGTATATGAACATCAGGACTTTATTATTATCGATAAGCCACCTGGCATAGCCGTGCAGGACGAAGAGCAAAGTGTTGGAATTCTAGTAGTTTTATGCCGACAGCTACAACTTGATAAATTATGGCTGGTACACCGGTTAGATAAAGTCACTTCCGGCTTATTAATTTTGGCCAGATCGGCAGAGGCGGCGTCAAGATTGGGCAAACTTTTTGAAGCCCGTCATATCGAAAAATTCTATATTGCCCTAAGCGCGCAAAAACCCAAGAAAAAACAAGGCAGTGTCAGTGGCTGCATGAAAAAGATTAGAGATGGGAAATGGGCGCTTGCCACTACAGGAAGATCTCCAGCTGTTACGCAGTTTTTTAGCACAAGTGTGGCTGCGGGGATCCGTCTATTCTTACTCAAACCCCTTACGGGCAAAACGCACCAGTTACGGGTCATGCTTAAAAGTTTAGGCAGTCCTATATTGGGCGACACCTTATATAAAGGTCAGTCCACAGATCGCACGTACTTGCATGCCTACAGCTTACGCTTTGAATATGAAGGTCAACCAATTTGCGTCCAGTCCGTCCCCAACCTCGGGGAATACTTTCAAACCGAACAATTTAATCTGGCATTGCAACAATACCTGTCCCCCTGGTTGTTAAACTGGCCGGTCATTAAGCGAATTGCTGCCGCCAGAAATTGCTGACATGAAAATTGGAATTTTAGGCAATGGGGCCATAGGTAATTTATTAGCCTTGAAATGTCATAAATTGCATCAGCCCTTTAGTTTGCTAACCCGGGATAGAAAACCTTTTCTATTGTCGGCCACTGATATCAACAGGCAGCAGTTTACTATCCCTATTCATAGTGCCGATGTTTCTCAAGTTAAACTATTCGATCTGGTGATCTTGCCGGTAAAGGCCTATCAGGTGATCCCTGCCTTATTGCAAATGGCGGACACCTTAACCCCAAGGCAAACTTTGGTATTAGTGCACAATGGCATGGGTGTGTTAGATGAAGCGCAAGCGCTATTACCCCACATTCCCTTAATCGCCGCCACTACCAGCCACGCGGCATATAAGCCAGACATGACTCAGGTGCACGAAACCGGTATAGGTACGACGCATTGCGGATACGTTAAGCAGCCGGAGATTGCAGGCTCACACGCCATTGTGTCATTACTGGATGATTTGCTGGCCCCTTGTACTTGGCACCCGGATATTAATGCCCCACTGTGGCATAAGCTGGCCATAAATGCGGTGATCAATCCGCTTACTGCCTTGCACCAGATAAAAAATGGTCAACTGGCCCAACCCGCATATAAAGTGATAATTGCGGACCTTTGCGCCGAAACCGCCAAGGTTATGCAAACGAGCGGTTATCCCGTCACCCCCATAGATCTGATTAAAACCGTAAACCAGGTCATAAAAAGTAGTGCCAACAACTATTCCTCTATGTTTCAAGACATTTTGCATGCACGAAAAACCGAAATAAACTTCATCAATGGTTACCTGGTACGTCAAGGACAAAAATTAGGCATCCATACCCCCAACCACTCTCGGTTACAGAACGCCATACTCCAACGGGAAGCGCATTACCGATCAGGCAGTTAACTTCAATTCGTCCCTTAACCAGGAGACTAAGAGCAAAAAGGGCGCTATTAAGCGCCCTTGCAAACATACTATCTGACGAGCTGTTATTCCACTGAGGCTTCAGGTTTCATATGCGGGAACAAGATCACATCTTTAATCGTTGGGCTGTCAGTAAAGAGCATCACTAAACGATCAATGCCAATACCTTCCCCTGCCGTTGGCGGTAAACCATATTCCAATGCGCGAATGTAATCATCATCAAAATGCATGGCTTCATCGTCACCTGCATCTTTCTCTTGCACCTGTTTGCGGAAACGGGCCTCTTGGTCTTCTGCATCATTTAACTCTGAAAAACCATTGGCCAGTTCACGGCCACCCACAAAAAATTCAAATCGGTCCGTGACAAAGCTGTTGTCGTCATTGCGTCGGGCTAAAGGTGACACTTCCCATGGATAAGCGGTAATAAAGGTTGGTTGGTCCAGTTGCTCCTCAGCCGTGGCTTCAAATATCTCGCATAGGTATTTACCCGCCCCCCAGATACCGTCCACAACAGGCTCTTTAATATGTAACTGTTTAGCCATGACTTTTAGCTCATCTAGATGATTTACCGGATCCTCAATTGCAGCCACATTAGCTTCTGGCCAGTATTTGATGATCGCATCGCTCATGGTGAGGCGCAGGAAAGGTTGGGCAAAATCATAAGATTTTTCTTCCAATACATTACCTTCAGTGTCTTTAACCGTGTTGGTTATGACCATAGTTCCTAATACGTCTTGGGCAACGGTACGTAACATCTCTTCAGTGAGATTCATCAAGTCATGATAATCAGCATAGGCTTGGTAGAATTCAAGCATAGTAAATTCAGGATTATGCCTGGTGGATAGCCCTTCATTTCTGAAATTGCGATTGATTTCAAATACCCGCTCAAAACCGCCGACCACTAAGCGCTTGAGGTAAAGCTCAGGGGCGATGCGCAGATACATATCGATATCCAGCGCATTGTGATGGGTACTAAAGGGTTTAGCCGTTGCACCACCTGGAATAACCTGCAACATGGGGGTTTCCACTTCCATGTAGTTGCGTTCGGTTAAAAAATTACGAATACCACTGACAATTTTGCTACGGATCATAAAGGTATCGCGGGTATGTTGATTGGTGATCAAATCAACATAACGCTGACGATATTTAGTTTCTTGATCCGCCAGGCCGTGAAACTTCTCCGGCAATGGACGCAAGGACTTGGTCAAAAGCTGGTACTCAGTCATATTGACATATAAGTCCCCTTTTCCCGATTTATGTAACTCGCCTTTAACGCCGATGATGTCACCAATATCAAGACTGCCGTAACGCTCTTTAATATCTTTTTGGGTGTCTTTGGACGCATAAGATTGAATACGACCGCACATATCTTGTAATAACAGGAATGGTCCACGTTTGGCCAAAATACGCCCGGCAATACTGACTACCTTAGCCAGTTCTTCCAACTGCGGTTTGTCAATGTCACCAAATTCAGCCTGCAAGTCAGCACTATAAAATTCCCGGCGGAAGTTATTTGGAAAGCCGTTTGATTTACAATTTAGGCGAATTTGCGAAAGTTTTGCTCGGCGCTCGGCAATGAGCTTATTTTCGTCATGTTGGTGTTCAGTCATCGACTTTCCTGTGGGTAAAAATGAATCATAAAAATTACAAACCAGACTTTAAACTGGCTTGAATAAATTTGTCTAAATCACCGTCTAACACCGCTTGGGTATTACGGGTTTCAACACCTGTACGTAAATCTTTGATCCGTGAGTCATCCAGTACATAAGAGCGTATCTGGCTGCCCCAGCCAATATCTGATTTACTGTCTTCCAGGTTTTGTTTTTCTTCGTTCTGCTTTTGCATTTCGTATTCGTAAAGCTTGGCTTTGAGCTGCTTCATCGCCTGAGCTTTGTTTTTGTGCTGAGAGCGATCATTCTGGCACTGTACCACTATATTAGTGGGCTCGTGGGTTATGCGTACCGCTGAATCTGTGCGGTTAACGTGTTGGCCACCTGCGCCTGAGGCGCGATAGGTATCGATGCGTAGATCCGAAGGATCAATTTCAATCTCGATATCGTCGTCAATTTCCGGATAAGCAAAAGCTGAAGCAAATGACGTATGACGACGGCTGCCTGAGTCAAAGGGTGACTTACGGACTAATCGGTGCACACCTGTTTCGGTGCGTAACCAGCCAAAAGCATACTCGCCAGCAAACCTGATGGTGGCACTTTTGATCCCGGCTACGTCTCCATCGGAGATTTCGATAAGCTCGGTTTTAAAGCCATGGGCGTCGCCCCAACGTAAATACATGCGTAGCAACATGTTGGCCCAATCCTGAGCTTCGGTGCCACCAGAGCCGGACTGAATATCCAGGTAACCGTCATTGGCATCATTAGGACCGCTAAACATGCGTCTAAATTCTAGGGCTTCGAGTTTGGTGACGAGTTCAGCTAGCTCACCCTGGACTTCATCGAAAGTTTCTTGATCTTGTTCTTCCACCGCCAGTTCAAGCAGCTCTTCAACATCCTGACAGCCTTTTTCAAGCTGTATGATGGTATCGACTACCTGTTCCAAGGTCACTTTTTCTTTACCCAGCGCTTGAGCGCGCTCTGGATCATTCCACACCTGGGGGTTTTCTAACTCGCGATTAACCTCTTCCAGGCGTTCACTTTTATGATCATAGTCAAAGGTACCCCCGAAGCGACGCGGTACGCTGTTTTATATCGGCAATAGTATTTTGTACAGGATTGATTTCAAACATAAATCTTAAAATTGTAATAACGGTTTAATGACGGCGGATTTTACCGGATTTTATCCGTTATTGACAGAGGGCCGCAACGCATAGGGTCACGCTACTCGCCTTGACGGATGCTTTTTGAAACACAATAGGGTGACCAGAACACATCACCCGCCATCAGACGGGTGATTAACGGCTGTTTTACTGGTTTACATTTTTTCCATACTTTCTATGCCTAACAGTGCTAAGCCAGATTGAAGTGTTTTAGCGGTTAGGGCAGCAAGTGTCAAACGACTGTCTCGCACCTCTGCAGATATCCCTTCTTTTAACATCGGACAGGCCTCGTAAAATGACATAAACAAACTTGCCAGCTCATAGAGATAAGTACACAACGTATGGGGGGTTGCCTCTTCCGTAACCTGTTTGATTGCTTCGACGTATTGCAGGAGTTTCACCGCCAGTACTTTTTCCTGCATCACATCAAGTTGCACGGCCGCGTTCATTGTTTGCGCCTCAACTCCAGCTTTGCGGAAAATACTTTTTACTCGTGTATAGGCGTACTGCAGGTAAGGCGCGGTGTTGCCGTCGAAACTCAGCATACTGTCCCAGCTGAACATATAGTCTGTCGTACGATTTTTACTTAAATCAGCATATTTAACTGCGCCTATGCCGATTTTATTAGCCAACACTTTTAGTTCGTCCGCGCTTAAATCGGTTTCCCGTTGACTTAACAAGACTTGCGCACGCTCGACCGCTTCATCTAGCAGTTCAACCAACTTGACTGTTCCGCCCGTACGAGTTTTAAATGGCCTGCCGTCACTTCCCAGCATCATGCCAAATGGGCAATGTTCATAGCTTTGCTGAGGGTGAATAAAGCCAGCTTTACGGGCGACAATTTCAGTTTGTTTGAAGTGCAGTGCTTGGCGAGCATCGGTCAATATAAGGGTACGATCCGCATGTAACTCACTACAGCGGTGGCGGATGGCGGCTAAATCCGTGGTGGCGTATAGATAGCCCCCCCCGGATTTTTGCACTATATATACAGCCGGGTTACCTTCTTTATCCGCTAGTTCCGGTAAAAATACCACCTGAGCACCTTGGCTTTCTACCGCCAGACCTTTAGCCTGTAGCTCGCTGACAACTTTGGCTAAATCAGGGTTATAGGCACTTTCCCCCATAATATCGTCACGGGTCAAACTCACATTCAGTTTGTTATAGACTTCTTCACTGTGGGTGATGGAAACATCGATAAAATTTTGCCAAAGGGCTAAACAGTGCGGATCCCCCCCTTGTAGCTTAACCACATAAGCTCGGGCGCGCTGTGCAAAACCTTCTTCTTCATCAAAACGAACTTTGGCTGCACGGTAAAAATCTTCTAAATCCGACAAGGCCGTTTCAGCCACTTGCTCACTGGCCAGCTTGTCATTCAAATGCGCCAGCAACATACCAAATTGCGTGCCCCAGTCTCCCATGTGATTCTGGCGAATAACCTTATGACCCATAAATTCAAGGGCTTTGACCACAGCGTCACCTATAATGGTGGTGCGCAGGTGTCCCACATGCATTTCTTTGGCTAAATTAGGCGACGAGTAATCCACAACAACCGTTTTGGATGGTTCGCACTGGATATTTAACCTGTCATCTGTCACGGCCGCTGACAACTGCTGTGCTAGCCACTGGCCTTTCAGATGGATATTAATGAAACCTGGTCCGGCTATTTCAAGCTTTTCGACCACATCGTGCAATTCAACCGCATCGACAATCAACTGGGCGATGTCTCGAGGCTTTTTTTTGAGCGTTTTGGCTAAGGCCATAGCCCCATTAAACTGGTAATCGCCAAACTCGGGGCGAGTACTTCGGCTAAGGGGCGTCGGTGAGTCTTCGGGTGCGCCGATTTTAACCAGAGCCGCTTTAAATCTTGTTAGTAATGTGCTGTGTAAATTCATATTTTGTTTGCCATTGCATCAATACCGATAAGCCTAGTGCTCTCGAGTTTTGTGGAATTCTATATCAGGGTAACGCTCTTGGGAGAGGGACAAATTAACCATAGTCGGAGCTATATAGGTGAGGTTATCTCCACCATCCAGAGCCAAATAAGCCTCGGCTTTACGGCGAAAGTTTTCTAACTGTTTATCATCTTTGGCATAAATCCAACGGGCAGTGGATACATTAATATGCTCATACAAGGCGTCGACATTATATTCGCCCTTAAGTCTGGCGACCACCACCTCGAACTGCAACACGCCGACTGCGCCAACGATTAAATCGTTATTTTGCAATGGTCTGAATACCTGCACTGCACCTTCTTCGGCCAACTGGATCAGACCTTTTAGTAATTGTTTTTGTTTAAGTGGATCCCGCAGCCGGATACGTTTGAATAATTCTGGAGCGAAATTAGGAATGCCGGCAAAACGGAATTTTTCACCCGCGGTAAAGGTATCGCCGATCTGTATGGAACCATGATTATGTAAACCGATGATATCTCCGGCATAAGCTTCTTCAAGTACCTCACGATCCCCCGCAAAAAAGGTTAAAGCGTCGGAAATACGCACGTCTTTGCCAATCCGACTATGGTGCATTTTCATGCCTTTTTCATATTTGCCAGACACCACCCGACAAAACGCGATACGGTCCCGATGTTTGGGATCCATATTGGCCTGAATTTTAAATACAAAACCACTGAACTTGTCTTCCGTGGCGTTTACTGTGCGGATATCTGTTTCACGGCCCTGAGGCGCTGGTGACCACTCAACCAGTCCATCCAACATATGGTCGACCCCGAAGTTCCCCATAGCAGTACCAAAAAAGACCGGGGTTAACTCCCCTGCAATAAATTCAGCATGATTAAATTCATGTGAGGCGCCCTGCACTAATTCTAGGGTTTCCCGTAATTCCGCCGCGTAATAACCGATTGCGGTATCCAACTCAGGGTTATGCAGACCTTTGATCACCCGTCTTTCCTGGATAGTGTGTCCTTGACCCGTTCGGTACAATACTGCTTCGTCTCGCAATAAGTGATACACACCTTTAAACTCTTTGCCCATTCCAATAGGCCAGGTAATAGGTGCGCACTTGATATTCAATACGGTTTCCACTTCATCCATCAAGTCGATGGGATCCCGGGTATCCCGGTCAAGCTTGTTCATAAAAGTGATAATAGGCGTATCGCGCAGACGCGTAACTTCCATTAACTTAATGGTACGGGCTTCAACACCTTTTGCAGCGTCGATAACCATCAAACACGAATCAACAGCAGTCAAGGTACGGTAGGTATCTTCCGAGAAATCTTCGTGACCTGGGGTATCTAACAAGTTAACCAAACATTCCGAATAGGGAAATTGCATAACGGAAGTAGTTACCGAGATCCCTCGCTCTTTCTCCATTTCCATCCAGTCAGATTTAGCATGCTGCCCTGATTTTTTACCCTTAACCGTGCCCGCTCGTTGTAAAGCATTACCAAACAATAATAATTTTTCGGTGATAGTGGTTTTACCCGCATCCGGGTGCGAAATGATAGCAAACGTCCTTCGCTTGTTGATTTCATTGACAAAATTGCTATCGCTCATACCCAAAAAACCCTTATATACACCTAAATTTACACCCGTTATTAACACACCCTCTAAATCTTGCTAGAAGGTGGCTTGTGATCTGGAGGTTGATAGTTATTTATCAAGCTCCAGCGGTTTATCAAGCGCCGACAAACTTCAGTAATGGACTGAACTCATGCCCATCGGCGGCTCGAAGCGCTGCAATATATTCATTGCGGCGTTCATTCATGGCTTCCAGCCTGTAATTACCCGCCCAATCAATGGCAGGCTCATTTAATAGTTTAGTTAATATCGCATCAGCCATTATGCGAGCATGACGACCGTTACCATTAGGAAACGGATGGATATAGACCAATTTATGATGAAACCTTGCGGCCAATTCTTTGGGCTCATAGGTTCCATGTTTGATCCAATATTTTGCATCATCCAATAATTGCCTTAACTGGATGGACACCTGAATCGGGTCAACACCAATATTCTTTTCAGTTCGGCGGAACGTACCCGCCCAAAGCCAAACGCTACCAAATAACTTTCTGTGTAGTTCACATACAAAAGCTTGTGATAATACATCAGGCTTTTTCTGCTTGGCCAACCATTTGATACCGTCTGTGATACCCGCTTGCTCAAGCTGGTCAAGCTCACCTGTGGTCGAAACATGCTTAAAACGAAGGCCTGCAAGCTCATCTGGATCTAGAGGCGTCGCGCCTTCTGGGTAATCCCCAAATTTGGAATTATCATCACTCATTCATCATTCCAAAAATCTGACGGCATCTTATCAATGATTTGCGCAGCAATTCGTTCAATTTCAAATTCTAGTTGTTCTTTATTCAAAGACTGCGCTTCAAGCGCCATATGAGTAGAGGCTGCTTTTACCTGCAACCGTGCTTTCTTCTTCGCACGTTGCTGGATGATTGCCTCTACATCTTCATTTGGCACGACCGCATACACAAACTTACAATCCATGGCTTGTGCCATGCTTTGCATTGTCTTCAATGTTACACTGCCTAACGGCTCGTCTTGCTCGGCTTTTGACACTCTGGATTTAGTAACGCCAAGCCGTTTTGCCAATTGCGTACCAGACATGCCAAGCGCATTTCTAACGGTTCTGAGCCATCCCTCTTGGGGATGCATAGAGAAATCACCAAACTGTTTTACAGCTTGGTTAACTTTATCTCGATATTGCTTAGCAACTATCTTCTCTATACTCATTGTCAACCTTTATGTTTACGATGACGTTAATTAAGTCAACATATTTATATACCAAGTGCAATTGCCTGTCAATAAAAATGTGTACCAAGAAGACATAAAAGTATACATATATATATACAAAAATAAAACACAAGTAAACATATACATTGACTAATGGTTTATGAAATAAGCATTTTACGGTGCTACTTGCCGTAAAATGGTGAAGATGTAAACTGCTATCGGTGTTGTCATTACCGATAACAAGCCTGATTGAAACTTTTGGGGCTCAGCTTGGCGACAGCGGAGACAAGCGAAGCATGAGTGAATTAGGCCTCTGAGCCCCAAAAGTGCGCTGCAAAAAGTAAGCCCTCACCCCTTCAACAAGAAAGGGTAAGAGCTCGTCTGTTTAATGGTTCCAGAAAATATGCACTTCCTGATAACCCGTTTCGATGGTGAATACATCGCCGCCCAGCTCCATATCACGCCCCATCTTTTCATAGTCAATATAAAAGGCTAAATGCTCTGGGATCTGCGTGGTTTCTTCAGTCAGCTCTTTAGCATAGTCAGCCAATGCCCTTTTTTGTTATGAACGCAATAAGCTTCATACCAAAGGTCAAATAGCGCTGTAAGTGACTCTGCGGCAATGATTGCCTGTCTTTCTAACAGTCTAATGACTTTCGGATCATAGCCTTGCCCCAGAGACTTACGAAGACGCGTCACTTCTTCCCTCGCTTCTTTGAGGCTGAATAGTGGATACGAGGCTAAATCAATTTCTTTACGCATTCCGTTGTAATAGTAACGGAACATATAGGTCATTTTGCCCTTTGGGGACACGCGAATATTGAGACCATCGCGGTCTGATTTGATGAGTTTTTTAACTATAGTCTTGTTCAGGTTTGCTTTTAGCCAAGCATCTGTAAGTGCCATTTGCTGTTCTCCCATTCTTCAATTTTGAAGGAATGGGTGTAAACTTTTTTAAAGCGCTTAAAAGGCTATATTTTCCACCTGAATTTACACCCATTTCAGATGGCTCAGCATGACAATTGTTGACTCTAATCGTCAATAGGACAACCCAAGACGCGTTATAACATTTTGATTTAACTATAAAATGTGTCTTTTGTTGTCTTAACTTGTCTTAGTGCTGAATGTCGGGGTGCGAAATGATAGCAAATGTCCTTCGCTTGTTGATTTCATTAACAAAATTGGCATCAGCCATATATCTTTGATGCCATTTTGTACAATAATTTGTACAAAAAAATAAAGTTTACTCTAAGCTTTGATTTCCAATAGTCTGCCAAAGACTTCAGCCTGCAAAACCTCCCATCAAAGCAATGAAAAATTAGGGGCGCGATTGGACCAGAAGACGTGCGCCCTATAAATTAATTCTCAAGCAGCTTTTTTAACGCACCTAATTGCTGCTGGTATCTACCTGAGTTTTCCTTTTTAAATTTATCTAAATTCAGAAGCCTCCACTGTACAGACGGGAACGACTGAAAATTATAAATTGACCAGTCAGGCTCTAAACCATTAAAGCCAATTAAAAACGCTTTATCCTGATCATTCAAGCTTGCCCTAACCGTTTCAATGAGTGTGAGCCTTGTCGCTTCATAATCATCGTAACTAAACGCAATAGTGCTCATCCCTTCGAACTGGCTTTCAAAGGCCAAACGTTGATCAAGCATGTTAGGCGCAAGCATTTCATAGGTTGGTCGATTACTACTCACTAGACCAAAGAGAACACCCCGTTTTAGCTCGTCCGTAAACCCTTCGTTTTCCAATAGCAGCTTTACATCAAATAAATCTCTTGGATGCTGCCTATCCAAGGCTGCGCATATTTTACCGCCATATAACTGAGCCAGTGGCACTATGTGTATGGCACTAAAAACGTCAAATTGTTCTTGTGCCGCTTCACAAAGCTGGACTTTACTGGCGTCAGCTAACAAACCGCGCCCAACCGTATTGACCTCAATTTTTATAAGTGTGCCTGCTTCAGAAATCTGTAGTTTGCATATAGCTTCCTTGTGCTGGACACGTATAGTTGAGCGAAGCCCTTGAATACGTTCCTGCACACGACTAAGCGCGGCATTAATGCCTTCTAATGTTTCCGCGCGTTCAGCGATATGAACATAAGTCAGGTCAATATCTACGGATAGACGGGGCATGTCTCTGACAAAAAGATTTATTGCCGTGCCGCCATGCATGGCAAAGCAATCTTCCTTCGCAACTTCTGGCAACACATCCAGAAGCAACTTTACCTGTTTTTTATATGCTTCATTCATGAACTGCTTCCAACTCCTTTGGCACAGTTATCTGGTACTTGGAAACGTAAATGCCATCGCTTACGATGCTGCGTTTACCTGAGCCTAAATCAACCTTATCCAGTTGTAAAAAGTTCAACCAATCATGTCCAGCTTTGTCAGCCATATACAAAAACAAGCGTTTTACTTTTACTGAAGTGCAAGTTTCTAGCAACTTCTGTACGGTCGCTGGCCGTAAATTATTCAGCCCTTCCATCAGCTCAAACACTTCGAAAAGCGGTTGATACTTAGGGGCGAGATATAAGCATTCCATCACTGCCCGTGCAGGGCTGGAGACCTTTATCTTAAAGCCCTTATGATCAACGTCCACCAAGCCTAGATCGGGCGGTAATATTGACGTAGCTTTGTACTCAAAACTTACACCCCAATCGCGCCTTTTAAACCAAAGAGGCAGGCTTTCATCTTTGCCGCCGAAAAACTGCACGCGCTTGGTCGATAATTCTAAATAATGCGCCTTGCCCTGCATTGACAGCGCCGTTTTCGCCGCAGGATGCACAGATAAACCAAGCTGAGTTTGTAATGCATATACGCCGCCCAGATAATCAACTTTATCATTGTGACGTATCAGCGCCCCCGTGCCGATGGAATCAAACCATTGGCTTTTCTTGTAGCGCTTTTGTAAATCAAGGCTATAGCCCTGATTTACCAACCACGCAGAAGACAATACAACCCCTGAAGGTTGAGCGCTAAGCAGTGAGTTTAATTTTGATTTTTTTTCGGTACTCATAGTACCAATTTACACAATTTTATAAACTAACTCAAGGTGAGAGTTTATTTTAATTTATATTTAGGCACTTTAAGTACCTAAATAATATAAAATATAAACTATGAAGCTAGTTAATAGCGATGCTCGGCGTTGTTACCTAAATCAAATGAACCTTTTTACCTTAGCGTGATCAGATCTCCCAACCAGGTTCTGGGCAAGCAGCAAAATGGGCAAATCTACACGTAAAATAACCAATTGGTCACACTCCAACAAAGCATTAATTAACCGAGGCTCGTTGACGTTCTGGATTGATGAACAAGCCATCAAATCTTGGTGTTGCACTGAGCATCACGAGCGCCGTGGTCGTGGCTTTATCTTCTGTGATGTAGCGATAGAAACGGCATTGGTCATTAAAGGCGTATTCAACTTGTCTTTGCGCGCGCTTGAAGGCTTCACTCACTCCGTTTTCCAGTTGGCGAATGTGCCGTTGACCTGTCCGAGTTACAGCTGTATTAGCAAGCGAGCTAAAACCGTTAATATCAACTATCGGGCACCGAGTCGAGGCTCTATATCACATGTTGTCATTGATTCAACGGGTCTAAAAGTCTACGGTGAAGGTGAGTGGAAAGTGCGTAAACACGGCAAAGAAAAACGCCGTACATGGCGCAAACTGCACCTAGCGGTGGATGCCAATACGCATGAAGTCGTGGCCGCTGCTCTGTCTGGGGTTGGTGTGGCCGACAACGAAGTGCTGCTGAACCCGTTGAGAAGGAGCATAGAGCAAGTGTCAGCGGATGGCACATATGACACCAAGGCATGTCATTCACTGCTTCAACGCAAAGGATGCAAAGGATGCAAAGCGAGTATTCCACCAAGAAGCAACGCGGGTTTCTGGGAGGATAACCATCCACGAAACGAGGCCGTAACAGCGTTAAAGGAGGGAGAATTGGCGCAGTGTAAGGAAGACAATGACTATCACCTAAGATCATTGTCAGAGACAGCGATATATCGATATAAGCAACTGGTTAGCCCGAAACTTAGCCTGCGAGATTACCATGCCCAAGTAGGCGAAGCGTTGGCTGGAGTAAAGGCCATGAACAAAGTCATAAAACTGGGTATGACCGTTAGGGAACAAGCTGCTTAGTTAAAGCAAACCCTTGGGGTAGCTGCGTTTTTAGCTATGATTTGATCAACAACGCCCCTTTGGTGTGCAGATATTGTATGCGAATGGGAAGAGTAGTAAATTGAACGCAACGCTCTTAAAACAGTCGTTTCAGTGGCACAAACGCCAACCCAAAAAAGCATAGGGATTGACAAAGGGTTTCATCGTCCCTATATATTCTTTACGTGAGGCGAACGCACAATTTTGGCAGTCGAACGCGATATGCCAGGCGAGCGCCTCATTCGTTCCCTCTTAAATAAAGGAGTTAATATGTTAGGCGAGAATCACTCACTTAATAGCGATTTCCCAGAATTCAAAGACACCATTTCAACGCTAAATAAAAGCGATAAGACGTTTGCAGAAAAGGCGAAACAGTATGACGTTTTAGATAAAGAAATTCGCATATTAGAATTAAAAGACTCGCCTATTGATGATGACTCGATGCAACAGATGAAACACGACAGAGCAGCATTAAAAGACGTGCTGTATCAACGTTTAATGAGTGAAGAAAAGTAAACCAACTACAACGCTAAACCTTTGCGATAAAATAGCTGATTCGACCTTTAGGTATTTCATGTTGTGTAAAGTTTTACTGTTGTAGGATTAGCTTTTTAAGCATCTCTGGCATTAACCAAGCAGCTTGGGTAAAGACGATTGAGAAATGCGCATAGTTAGGTTCGCTATGCGCATCAAACTTACGCCCAAGCACCAGATACTCATACCCCTTTTCATTAGTCATTTGTCTGAAAAACAAAGCAATGGCATGAAGTAGCTTACTAGGATGCCTTACCTGATAAAACCACCCTCAGGGGAAATAAAAACGGTGTTAGGGCCTGCAAATGCAGCGTTAGGGCCTGGGACATTTGACTGAAAACTGTGATTTTAGCGATCTCGACTACATCGGTAAAACGCGGACCATGCTGATTCCAGGCACTCAGGTGTGCTTAAACAGCAGCTTCATCCTCATAACGCTCATAAATATGAATACGACTAGCCTTTTCCGCTATCGTCCATTCATAAACAATGGTGCCAGGCTCTGAAGGAGCGGCTTCAATCAGATCGGCCATAAGGTGTGTAAACATTTCTTTTTTTCCGGATTTAATCTGATCTTCTGCGGTCTACACAATGTTTGATTCACTTATATTTCTATACCCTTGTATAAACTGGCAGTAGCCTAAATACTAGCCTTTGATTACAATTAACCTAAAGAAGCTCAAACAAAAAATTATTGGTCTGGCGAGATAAATTGGTTGTTAAAACTTATTTACAAGGTGTAAATATTCCCTTATATTCTTTGCATAGAGGGTAATTTTTTTCATCCTTACTTCGCTAAGAATAATATCTAGGAAGCCAATTCATCATGTCACGCAGAAAGAAGTTCAGCGGTACCCAGTTAAGGTCGCTACGCAAGGAAGCAGGCTACACTCAAGGTGAGCTAGCGATCCGCGTGGGTATCAGTAGGGAAACCGTTTCGGCTATCGAAAACGAAAAACCTGAAACCATGAACAACATAGGTGTGGAAATTATCAGCAAGTGGTGGTCTGTATGTCGCCAAAAGGCCTCGGCACAAACCCGGGATTCATTTTTCTCTACCGTAATGGAATACTTCGGCTTTAATCACGGATAATGTTAGTTCGTGCTTACCTTCCCCAGATAATGACAGCCCTCTTTGGAGGGCTTTTTATCGCCGCCGGGATACTGACTTTTGGAAATGCTACAATATTCGATAGGTTGTTTATTGGTATTCTGATATTTACGGCTGTTGTGTGTCGCAAAGACGTAAATGTCATTGGGGTGGTCGTCATAATAATATTCCAACATTCTCTTGAAGAATTGGCTTGGCTATATTTGACAAATAATGAGATTTTGAAAATTGGTATCTATATAACTTGCTTGTGGTTAGCATATTATTTACGCCACGATGGAATATCGAAAATAGTATTATTCTGTACCTTATTGGCTGCGGCCGGGGAATTTTATTGGTACATCAGATACTATGAAGCGCCTCAAATATATTGGCATATCGCTCTTATTGCGGTTAATTTAGTCGCCAGAAATTTAGTATTCTCGAGGGTAAGTATTACCGAACACTACTTTGACAAAAAAGCAAAATCGGTCAATTTAGATTGGATAATTTTTAAATTGTACGGGATTTCATTGTTAATTCAGTCTGCGATAGTGATTGAGTATATTATTAGACACATTGCCGGTTATTCAAAACTGCTGTTTTTCTACAACTCAAACGCATATTTCATGCACGGTATAGCAACTTTGGCTATATGGGCCATATTCAATGAAAGTTATAAATTGCTCCTTCCAAGGTTGCTAAAAGCATAAAACTCCACATCTGAATATAAAACCGACATAATTAGCGCTGCGAATAGTCGCATTACGTTAATTATTTCGAGGTATATCAGATGAAAGTATTGAAATTGGTTTTAGGGATCTCACTTTTCAGCTTAACCCTAGCTACTACCATGGTTGCAAAATCCAGTAAATTGACCAATAGCGATTTTAGAGACTTATCCAAGCTCACCATGAATACTGGTAAAAGCAAACCCCCGATGCTGGCCATGAATACCGGTAAAAGCAAACCGCCGATGCTGGCCATGAATACCGGTAAAAGCAAACCGCCTATGCTGGCCATGAATACCGGTAAAAGCAAACCGCCGATGCTGGCCATGAATACCGGTAAAAGCAAACCGCCTATGCTGGCTATGAATACCGGTAAAAGCAAACCGCCGATGCTGGCCATGAATACCGGTAAAAGCAAACCGCCGATGCTGGCCATGAATACCGGTAAAAGCAAACCGCCTATGCTGGCTATGAATACCGGTAAAAGCAAACCGCCTATGCTGGCCATGAATACCGGTAAAAGCAAACCGCCTATGCTGGCTATGAATACCGGTAAAAGCAAACCGCCGATGCTGGCCATGAATACCGGTAAAAGCAAACCGCCTATGCTGGCCATGAATACCGGTAAAAGCAAACCGCCTATGCTGGCCTTGAGCTAAGTAACTTACTGTTTGATATAATTCATAACCTTAACATCACATAAAAAACAGTACCTACGTGCCCCACTCAGTGGGGTTTGCGTTTATCTTTTAAAGCAGACTCGATACATTATCGTTTGTTTTTTGTCCTTAAAAAAACAACTTTTATGCAAATAATGTGAAGTTATTTCACCTTGTGGAATCCAATCCACATTTACTATCTTACACTGCGACCTGATTAGAGAAAGTGAAGCCGAGTGAATAATACATGTATTTGGCTTTACTGCAGTTTCAATAAAAAAAAGGATGAAAGCATGTATATTACAGGTTCAGATCTAAGAAAGATGAGACAAGACGCAGGCCTTACCACAGTTAAAATGGCGAAACTTGCTAATGTAAAAACGCGTAAGACTTATGAAAACTGGGAGAAAGAGATAGGTAGCCCAAGTATGAATCAATTCATTGCGATGTGTGTTGGCTGTAACTACAACTCTTCAAAGTTTATAAAACTGGCTATCGAGCGTCAAGATACTACTCAGCAACTTAATATCTCTTCAGCGCGAAGATAAATTCTGCGATATGAAGCCCGCTTGGGCTTCATCGTTTTTGCCATGAATGATGAATGCAAACTTAAGGGTCGCTGTTAGTCTACTGCGTGTCAGCCAAGGTAAGCGTCATGATCAAGGCGTCTTCATGCCCTTGAGCTGCAGGATAATAGTCTTTGCGGTGTTCTACCATCACAAAACCACTACTTTCATAAAGTTCAATGGCGACCGTATTCGATTGCCGTACCTCCAACCAGATACCCGTTATATTTTTTGCACAACATTGTTCAATAAGATGCTGAACTAAAACTTTGGCGTATCCTTTACCTCGTGACTCAGGAGCTACACTTATGTCCATCAACGTCACCTCACCCAAGACAAACAGACTCAAATAGTAGCCAATCAGTCTATTATCTTGCTCCAGACTAAAGCCTGCATATTGTCCGTCCAGGCAGTCGCAAAATATAGCTTCAGACCAGGGTGAAAAGTGGGCATCGACATGAATTTCATATGCGCTGCGATAATTATCCGATGTCAGACGGGTAAAGTTATTGTGTGGCATGAGCAGACATTATTTTCCAAAGCTGTTGTTTTAATTCGGGCTGAAGCATCTTATCTAGGGGTGGCGTAGTTAACACTGAGCCCGACAACTCCACTTCATGGCCGAATTGCCAGGCAAAGTCAAAGTTACTGAACTCAGTAATATCTTGGTCAACAATGGTTCTGGTATGTGTAGGCAAAAAACAAGCGGCAAGTAGAATATCTGCCACCAAACTTTCTTCCGCCTGCTCAGGAGGCATAAGTAACAACAACTGACCAGGGATTGCTTTCACTTCTTTTTTAGCAACTGGGGAGGTTTTTTTAAATCTACTGATAGCCTCAGGAATGCTTTTTTCTATCTGGGTTTCTTGTTGGCTATCTGCCACTGGGGCATCACTTTGTGTTTGCAACGTCCATGAGGATATCCCCATGGACGTTAACATTCCAAGTTGGTAGTCAGTAAGAGAAAAGGAATCTTTTGCGTTCATGTCTGGAGATTATCACGATAACTCTTTGAAAGAGCCCAAGCTCAGAAAATTATTTTTGTTGGATCACAAACATAAATAAATTGGCAGGGGTGGAGGGATTCGAACCCCCAGCCATCGGTTTTGGAGACCGCTGTTCTACCAATTGGAACTACACCCCTGCTGAGGGGCTGAATTATACTTATCAGAGCCAAAAGGTAAAGCGCTTTTGCGCCTGAAACGGCGTACGCGGCTTAAACGCACAATTAATAACCAGCTTGTCGAATGTTCGTGCTTGAGGCCCCTGCCACTTGGTACCAGAGCTCAGAGGTTAAATTAACCAGTGGCGCCATCAAACTCATTTTGCCCTCAATATCTTTTGCTGACCGGCCTATGTACTGAGCGTAAAATTGACATAACAATTTGCCTTGCATTTCACTTAGCTGATTAACCTGGGCACAAGAAGCAAGATCAAAATAAGGGCTTGAAACCGCGCAATATTCCCAATCAAAAATCACGACTGGTTCTCCTTGGGTCACATGTTTGAGTGACAAGTCATTGTGGCAGAATACTTTTTCATCAGCACAACAGGCGTACCAGTATTCGGCGTATTGCTTATGTATAAGTATTTCCTCGGGGGTCATGCCCCTATTAAGTTGGCTAAGATAATGTTGCCATTGTTGGGGTAAGTCCAAAAGCGGCGCATCCAGTGTTTGTTGATGAATATCTGCCAGGGTATGTGCCAGTACTTTTACTTTTTCTTCCATGGATATTGAGCACTTATCCAGGGTAAGTTGCTCAACCCATTCATCTATTTGAAAATCACAGGCTTGAGACAGATACAAAGGTTTGCTCGCTACACCGGCCTCAAACAAGGTATTTTGAATACCAAACAATGTTTTGCGATCAAGCTGGGCGATTTCATCAGACTCAAAGGTTTTCATAAAATAACGGCGCCCATCGCCCATCAGACAATAACTAGTATTTACTGCGCCGCCATCTCTTATCTGCTGGACATCGAAACCTTGCTCAAAAAACCCAGTCCCCTGGATCTCACTACATATAGATTGCGATAAGATATCAGGCTTGGGCACACTCTCGTCCTGTCAGTTGCTGCCGCCATTTAAAATAACCGTATAGGGCAAACACTGCATAACCGACAAATAACAGCCCGGTTAATTGCATGTCTTTGGCAAAATACAAATACATGGCAAAAGTATTAATGACGAGCCAATACAGCCAGTTTTCCAGCACTTTATGGGCAACCAACACAGTTGTAAATACACTGAACACTGTGACAAATGCATCAAGGTACAAATATTCTGTATCTAACCACATAGCGCCGATTTGTGTCATCAGTATTGATACCAATGTCAAACCTGCTACGCACATTAGGTGCCGCGTTATTGGCCATGTCTGAATAGCCACATTGTCGTCATTCTGTTTGCGCCATATAAACCAGCCGTACAGGGCCATTAACAGGTAATACGCATTTAAAACGGTATGAAAAGGCAAGGCCACTTCCCAGAATAACCAGGTATAAATAGCGGTACTGACCAGGGCACAGGGCCAGCACCAAATACTCTGCTTGGCGGCCAGCCAAACATACGCCAATGCCAGCAGGACGGCCAGCATCTCCGTCCAAGACTGGTCGGCAAACTGACTACCAAGTTGTGATATCACATCCCCCATTACTGCCCACTACTCATTTTATCGCCATTTAAAAATTTGCAGACAAAAATTGCCTGACCTACTTCCTGATGGCTGCGCTGCATTTCTTTGGCAAGTACCTGCATGGTCGTTAGGTAGTCACCGCTAACCACAGTGCTGGTGACGCTGGTGACCACCTGCAAATAGGAATAGCTATTTAAGCGATCAATAAAGGTTTGGATAGGCTCTAAATATTGCTCATTAAGCGGATACATAGAAATCTCTGCCACTAGTTTCATATTATTCTCCTCGATTAAAATTCATAATTCACGCTCATACCGACTTGACGCCCATCAGCTAATTGAAAATAAGGCTGGGGGGTGGCATAGCCGTCTCGGGGATCGTTACTAAAGCCACCGAAACCCCTTACATAATATTCTTTGTCGAATAAATTTTTGGCCCACACCGAAAATGACCACTCGGGCAACTGGACCTTGATAGAGGTATTGACAAGTACATAAGCTGGTGAGCGTTCGTCGTGGCCATCTGAGAAACGAAAATCATCTTTCCCGTCGGCATCAAGCAACCAGTTGATATTTTCAGATAAGGTGACATTGGTGCCCAAATTGAAGGTGTAACTAGGCGCCTGGGCTTGATCTTGTTTATCGATGTAACTGCCATCGGCCAGTGCATAACCCTTAAACGTTGCATCTAACCACCCTAGGCTGGCGTGCAGATCCACGGCGTCATTTACCTGCCAACCCGATTCAAGCTCCAGGCCCCAATTTGTGCCTGTATCGGCATTACCTGTAATATCGATAAAGTCTGTTGTGCCATCCGCTCTTGTTTGCACATCAAAGTCGCTCACTTGGGTGTCTTCTCTGTCCATATAAAACACCGCCAGGCGCACAAACGCATCGTAATTGATGAAGTTACCCTTAACGCCTAATTCATAATTCCAATTGAATTCCGGAGCAAAAATGCGTTTATCCTCTGACACACGCTCATCAGGATTGAAACCCGCTGCCTTATATCCTCTGGACAGACTGGCATAAACTGAGGCGCTATCGATACTGTAATCCAGCACCACCTTTCCCCCCACCAGGTTTTTTTGGTTACTTTCGACAAAACCGTTACTGTCAAGGTAGTCAATTTCAAAACGATCAACTCGTACCCCCAAGCGCAGATTTAGTTTATCGGATAAGCGCGTATCAGTTTGCCCATAAACGGCCAGATTATTCTGTTGATAATCGCTGGTGAAATCACGTTCAGCATAGGTATATTGGCGTAACAAACTCTCGTCCATAGATTTTATATAAATCCCAAATAACCAATCAGTACTGGCATTAAACAAGGCTGATTGGGCGTTAGACAACACTCGCACATCAGCGTTTTGAGTATCACGCTGTCTGTAGTAGCTATCCACAGATGAATATTCCAGGGGATCAAAACCAACAAAGGTCCAGTCTTCATCGTAGCTGTACCCGATTTCACTATCTGACTGGCTAAGGATCACAAAAATGTCGGCCAAATCGGAATTGATTTCGGTTTTTAAGCCTATGGCATGGGTTTCCTGGCGATCGAAACCCGGTTCATCGGCACGAGATTTACGATCATTGTCCAAGGAGAACGCATCGTAGCCATTGTCGATATCAAAATATTGATAATTAAGATCAAAGGTCAACCAATCCGCAGCCAGATATTTAAGTTTCACTCTGGAAGTGAACTCGTGCAAATTATCGGTATCGTTACGATTTAAAAATGTATTTTCGACAAATCCGTTACTTTTATACTGCTGCAGAGCAACACGATAAAATAATTTGTCGCTTATGGCGTTGCCGTAAGCGGCCCCTAAGCTCCAGGTATTCTGCTCGGCGAGTGTTAACGCCATCCGACCGCTGGCTTCAGGGCCCGCGTCAACGGTTTTAACTTTGATAACTCCTGCCATGGCCCCCGCCCCAAACTCAGTAGCTTGTGGCCCGCGTAATATCTCAACTTGCTCGACGTCAAATAAGGTGCCGACACCGGCTATGCCAGAGAAATCAAAATCATCGACCAAAAATCCAACAGACGGGTTACTGGGTTCGGCAAACTGACTACGTTCGCCTATTCCACGGATCTGAACAAACCGCCCACGAGATGCACCGCTGGTAAAATTGATGTTTGCCCCGAGATTTAAAATATCTTCCAGATGCTGAGCCTGGCGCGACTCAATTTGTGTATCACTTAAAATAGTGACGCTTGCAGGTAAAAACAGGAGGTCTTGCTGGCGGAAATCTGAGCTGACAGTAATCCGCTCGACACTTTGTGTATCGTTTGCATAGACTTGAAAACAGGACGCGATAGAACAGGCAAGTAAGGTAGAACGAAATTTCATTTGGATCTCTTCGATTGTCGATTGAAAAGACCCGGCTTTGCGGCAGATAAATGGGAGATGCTTACACTTTTGTCATGTAGACGAAATTACCATTCCTACGCCGGTATTATCCGGATCAGGTGTAAGGGTCATATTTCCAATTTTGAAATAAATCTCAGCCTTTCGGCACCCCTTGGTTGCTAACTCTTAATGTGGTTAGTTAGCGCGCAACAGTTTAACAATATAGATCATAATCGCAAGCCAATATTATTCAAGTTGCAATACGCCTTAAATAATCAAACAAACTATCTGTTTATAAATCGCTGTGCCTCAATCTTATTTTGACCAGCTTGGCTGAGCTCAATATAGAATCTTCCTGAGTAAACCATATTTCGCCAGATGAATGGTGACATACCCCTTCAACTTGCCCAAACCCTGGGAGTTGAAAATGTTCGATCAACACAAATTCATCACTTAATATCAGCATAAATGGATCGCCAAAGCCAACACGCTTAGAGGGGTAACCCACTAAAATGTATTGTTTATGAACAGGATCGTAGTCCGCTCCAGTAATAACCCCGGGTAAATTGGGGATCAAACTATAAGGTTCGATTTGCTGCTGAGGCTGCGACTTATCCAGCAAATAAACCCTAAGCAGATCTGTTTTCCAACTTTTTGAAAATAACACCAGATGATCATTAACTGCCACCAAAGCCTCTGCGTCAAAGTCATGATTTAACGTTTCGTTGAGCTGAGGTTGATTGGCAGCATAGCTTACCTCAATGGGCACTGCATCACCTTGCCCTAAACGTGTTTTACTGATTTTATAAATATTCAGGCTTTTTCGCTGGCCATTGTTATTGCCTATATCCCCTACATACAAATAATTCTCATCACCGGTCAGGGCTTCCCAATCTCTATTTTTGGCCCTAAGCGGATATTCAGCATCAATTGCGGCTTTGTCATCAATTTGGTAAATCACTGGCGCATTCCCAGAATCATTGACAGTGAACGTTTGCCGATCCTGATCGCAATACAGACCGGAACTTTCAGCCAGGGCAGCAGGAAGTGGCCATTGTTCCAAAATATCAAAACGAGGGGTAACTGCTGAAGAAATATTGCAGCCATATAGTAACCAGCTAAAAAGCAAGGTAAATACACGTACTTTCATAACGTCCTTAATTGTTGCGCTGTAGGCAACTGTATAGATTACAGGTTTAACTCGCCTTGATCATCAGGTTACTTAACGTTAAGCACTCATTTCTTGTTTGAGTTTGAAAGCCAGTTGATCCATGGTTTTGCCGTGAGGCACGGGTAAGCGGGTCTGACGATCGACTCGTACAAATACAATATCATCCGCCAAACAAATCGTTTTCTTGGTTTCTTTATTGCGTACCAAACACGTTACCGTTATAGAGGTTCTGCCTACTTTTTTTGTGACTAAGCCAAACTCTACTATATCTCCCTGCATGGCTGGTGACTCGAAAGTAATTTCACCTATGTGTTTAGTGACCAATAATTTGCTTTCGAGCTGGCATATTGCGTAGATCGCGGCTTCTTCATCAATCCATTCCAGGGCTCTTCCACCAAAAAGTGCGTTGGCATAATTGAGATCATTTGGCATAACAAGCCGTCGAGATAAAAAGCGCATTCGTATTCCTTATTAACATTGCTTAAACTGGCGTTACTTATATACATTGTACAGATAAAAACAGCGTGGATTTACAGTTTCAAATACAACAATGGCTAGAAAAACGAAATAAAAATGTCTCACATCGACAATTGGTGATTATCAGTGGCGAGCAGTCATGGGCAATTGAACAAGCAGAACAATTTTTAAAAGGTTTCAGCAAACTTTCCCCTGATCCTACTCTGTGGGTAGGTTTTCGTAATACAGCAACCATAGCTGAGCATTGTGGCACTTATCGTCAACACTTGGGTCAAGAAAGAGACGCTGTAGTCTATAACTGTTTTTCAGGTTTACGAGCCAACGCTTTGATTGCCTATAGTGGCATCGTTCGGGCACATGGCCTGATGATTTTAATTTGTCCCGAGTTTGAAAAATGGCCTAGTTATGACGATCCACAAGCACATAAACGCACCTCTTTCGGGCTCTCTAATCAGGGGACCCAAAGCTTATTTACTCACTGGTTAATCAAAAACATTCTGAATGAGCCAACGGCGCTGGTTGTCAAACAAAACGGTATCAGCGGTGAACCTGCTTATGTTGCTGCCAGTGAGTTAACTCATTCCTTATATGAAACGTCTGCGGAGCAACAGATTGCCATTGAGCAGATTGTGCACACAGCTGTGGGTCACCGACACCGCCCGCTAGTTGTAACGGCTGACAGAGGCAGAGGCAAATCCTCAGCTTTGGGCATGGCCGCATCTAAACTGATAAAAGAGCAGCAAAAGACCATAATAGTTACCGCTCCGACTATGCAAAATGTCGAACAAGTCTTTGCCCATAACAAGCAAAGTGTTGCCCCAAGAGATAGCAGCCAGACTAACCCTCCTATATCTAAAGGCTCTTTACGTTATATCCCGCCAGACATACTGTTACGCGATGACCATCAGGCTGACATGCTCTTTATCGATGAAGCAGCGGCTATCCCTGCATCCATTCTAAAAGAGCTGCTTAAGCGCTTTCCAAGAGTGGTTATGTGCACCACTGTGCACGGTTATGAGGGGGGCGGACGAGGATTCGAGTTGAGGTTCAAGCCTTATCTAGATCAGGTAAAAGCAGGATGGAAACACCTGCATCTCAGCGCGCCTATCAGATGGTACCCGAATGATGTATTGGAATGTTTTTGGTTCAAAGTAATGTTGATGCAAGATGAACCTGCATTGCCTACGGTGTGCACAGAACTGTGTTCGCTAAACTATCAAGTAGTCGACAGAAGCGCATTACTAGCAGACTCGAATACTCTTTTCACCATGTTCAACCTATTGGTTAATGCCCACTATCAGACAACACCCGACGATCTGGTGAGATTACTTGATGCGCCAGAACAAAGTTTACACAGTATTGAGTGCCAAGGCCGAATTCTTGCCGTCGCTCTGTTAGTGGACGAAGGGGGAGAGACCCTAGAAGCAATAGCTGAGGAAATTGCCTGTGGGCAACGCCGTGTTTTGGGGCATATGGTCGCCCAAAACCTCGCGTTCCATACTGCCGATAGTTTATTTTGCACCCTCAAACAACGACGAATTCTGCGTATCGCGGTGCACCCTCAACATCGCAATTCAGGTATTGGCACACACTTGCTGCAATCAATCGTTAAAGATGCCCAACAAGCAGGTATTGATATGCTTAGCAGTTCTTTTGGAGCGACCCCTGACCTTTTATACTTCTGGAAGACGAACAATTTTATACCACTAAAACTGGGGTTTAAACGCGATGCTGCCAGTGATGAAGTTAGTGCAATAGTATGTCGGGGCTTAAATTCTAATACCACTGCCAGCCTGGCAGTTTTGCACCGCCGCTTCGGCGAAGAATTATTATTTCACAGCACCAGACACTACCAAAAACTGGATAGCGACTTAATGTGTCATTTATTTAAGACCGTGGCTTTTGACCTGACGGTTACCCCACAAGAGAATAAGCTACTGGAACAGTTTTTAGCGGGTTCGCGCAACTATCAATCCTGTGAACGAATTATTACGAAATACTTTATCCTTACCCTGAGTCAGCAGAAATTAACTAAAATCTCCGCTGAAAACGAACGATTATTGATGGCCGTGCTGATCCAGCACAAAACGGCAAGGGAGGTCTGTACACTGTTTTCGTTCACTGGTAAAAAGGCCCTGCAACACAATATATTAATAGCTATGCGAAGCTTGCTCTAGGGGTTTAGGATGGGGCAACACCAATACTAATAAACCTAAAGCTTATTAGTACGTCTGCAGGACGGCCTTTAGGTGGAGTGGAGTGGAGCGCAGGGATAGCGCGTAATACTAATAAGCCTGGAGCTTATTAGAACGTCCGTAGGACGGCCTTTAGGTGGAGCGCAGGGATAGCGCGTAATAAAAAAGGCTCCAAAATGGAGCCTTTTTTAAGTTTTAGACAATTACAGCGTAATGCCGCGATTTTTAGCTTTCTCTTTTATATAAGGCTCCCAACTTCTCGCGCTGCGAGCAGTAGATTTATCCTTTTTGGCTTCCAGAACATGCTTAAACGCATCTCTAAAGTTACCGGTATAAAAGTTAGCTTCCATCATCGCCATATGAATACGACCTTTATCATCAGCCCCTTCATCTAGCGCCTTCTGAAGAGCGCTCAAAGCATCTTTATACTGTTCAGACGACAAGAGCAACGTACCCTGTTTGCGATACAACTCTGGATCTGAGCTCATCTTCGCCGCTTCACCATAATAAGCTGCCGCTTTTTTATAGTTTTTGGCTTGATGCCATGAGTTCGCCAAGCTACTAAGAACTTTTTCATCTCTCTTAATTAACCCGTCTTTCATGTGTTTTTCATAGATAAAAGCAGCTTTGTATGGAATTTCATTGGTCGCATACAACTGGGTCAGCGCTTTGATTTCTGCAGCTTTGGTCAGGTAACCCTGATTATAAGCCATTTCAAAGGTAGACAGGCCTTTCTTGTAATCTTCAACTAACATGTAAAAGAAACCAAGTTGTGTCCAGTTCGCTTTATTATCAGGGAAGATTTGAACCATTTCCTCAGCTACTTTTAATGTCTCTTTATACATTTTACGACTGTAATAAGAGGTTAATTTAAGTGCATAGGCATTTTTATTTGGCTTATCATCCAACTCGATAGACTTATTAAGCGGCGCAATCATATCTGCGTACTTCTCAGTCTCATAAAGCGCCTGACCCATTCTAAGATAGACGTCAGCGTCTTCTTTACAGGTGAAATCCATCCATTGTTTATACCGAGTTACCGCTTCTGCATAACGTTTTTCTTGCATGTTTAAATCTGCAATCAAACGCAATGTGCCAGCTTGTTCAGTATCGTTTAACGCCTTAGCATTAACGGACTTTTCAAGATATTCGAGGGCTTTAGTGCCATTTTCAGATTTGGTGGCAAGTAAATTACCGATAAACCTGTCAGTGAATGCACGGTCAAATGTTTGCGAGGTATCAATCTCATAGAGAAGTGATAACGCTTCGTCAACCAAATCTTCGTTATAGGCCTCGTATGCCTTTTGGACTTTCTTACCTGTTCTTTCACTAGGAATATTAGTTGGACCACGTTTATAACCCGGACACACTATGGCTGCAGATTGTGCATTAGCAAAACTGCTGCCCAGTGTTGTGGCTACAAAAGTAGCGCCCACCAAGATGGTTGTAATGTATTTATTCATCATGATTGATCCAACTTAAAGTCTAATTGAACTTTCATATTGAACTGTTTCATCGGCTTACCGTCTTCGATCTTGGGTTTGTACTTCCATTTACCCAGAGCACGTTTAGCCTCACGATCAAACACCCGCTTAGGATCGGCGTCGATAACTTCTACGTCGTCTACGCCACCGACCTCATTTATGGTAAAAGATAATCTAACCCAACCTTCTTTGCCATCACGAGCGGCTTGCGCCGGGTATTTAGGCTCAATACGAACGATAGGTGTTGCATCACCATCTCGTTGCATCGCACCAACACCACCTATGTCAACCGAAGCACCACCAATATCCACTGCTGGCATATTAAAACTTAAGCCGTCAGTATCTGCATCCGCTGTATCCGGTTCAACAGGTTCCAGTTTAGGAGGTTGTTGAGGCGGTGGAGGCGGCGGCGGCGGTACCCGACTTCTGATCTGGGTAGCGTCGTCAGGTGTAGACATGACTATATCGATAACCGGTGCTGGCGGCACCTTCTCTTGTGGACTTGACGAGTTAGCTATTAATTTCGCCATGATCACAAACAAAACAAATGCCACTACCCCACCAAGAAGTATTGAAACTATTATGCGTCCCATACTAACTCCCCTCAGCAGCAATAGAAACGCGATCTATGCCTGCAGATTTTATTTGATCCATGACTTGCATTACCACGCCATGCTCAGCTTTTTCATCAGCCTGAATAATAATCACATCAGAAGGTTGTTCTGCCATCAAGCGCTCCAAGTTTGCCCGTACACTATCAATATCAATTTCACGTTTATCCATCCAGACGTTTCCGTCTTCAGTTACCGCAATAAAAATATTGGCATTTTTTGGCATAATAGCTTGGCTAGCTCCAGGTTTATTAACTTTAATACCTGCTTCTTTTACGAAAACTGTAGTTACAATAAAGAAGATCAGCATGATGAACACGATATCCAACATCGGCGTCATGTCTATCGCTGCATCTTCTTCTTCAACACGAACTTTTCGAGCCATAAATTCCTCTCTCTAATGATGGGGCAGACTATCGACTAGCTTTTCCCGTGCCATTTTCACTCTCGACTCAAGACGAGAGCTGAAAAAGACTCCAGATAAAGCCGCGACCATGCCAGCCATCGTTGGAATCGTAGCCATGGATATTCCGGCAGCCATTAAGCGCGGATTACCTGTGCCCTGCGTGGCCATAGTTTCGAACACACCGATCATTCCGGTAACTGTTCCAAGAAGGCCTATTAATGGACACATAGCGACAAGAGTTTTGATTAATACCATTCTTGCACTAAGACCATCAGATGCTTGCGAAATCCATGCGTCACGGATTCTATGCGCATACCAAGAGGTAGTATCTTCTCTAGCATCCCATTTTGAGACAATATCTTTTCTCAATTTTGGGAACACAGAAGTTAAGTACCAATAACGCTCAACCATTAAAGCCCACATTAGGAAGAGCGCTAAGGCGACAACGTATAATACGTCACCGCCGGCAGCGATAAAGTCCCTGACAGACTCCCATAGTTCTATCAGGTATAACATCTTATGCTTTCTCCGACTCTGCGTGCGCTGCAATTATACCAGCAGTTTGCTCGTCTAAAATATGCACGATTGATTTACTGCGACCCGCTACGATGCTATGCATCAAAATCAATGGTAATGCGGCGATAATACCCTGTGCCGTTGTTACCAACGCCATAGAGATACTGCCGGCCATTAATCTTGGGTCGCCTGTACCGAACAAAGTGATTTGCTGGAAGGTCATGATCATACCCAATACGGTGCCTAACAAACCTAACAGTGGTGCGATTGCGGCAAATATCTTGATGATATTAATACCACTTTCGATACTAGGCAGTTCTTTTAAGATTGCTTCATCAAGTTTAAGCTCAAGGTTCTCTACATCAGATGTTTTATTGGTATGGTAAACTTGCAGTATGCGGCCCAGAGGGTTGCCAGACGAAGGATTAGCCGTATTATTTAGCTGTGAACGCATTTTTCCACTGATAATGGTCAGTGTAATGAGTTTGTACAAACCGATAAGTAAACCAATAGCTAACATCACAGTGATAACATAACCAACCACACCACCGGCATGATAACGCTCTATCATAGTGGCTTTTTCTTTTAACAGACCAAGAATACCGCCACTAGAGGGATCCGCATAAAAAGGAACCAAACCAGATGTTGCGCTAAGTAATTCGTCGGCAGAATCAACTAAATAACTGTCAGGTTGACGACCTAGTGGTTGAACAATTTCATTCTGGTCGTCATAAACCAGATAACCTTGCTCACCGACCAAGTTAAATGTACCGATACGCACCACTTCTTGAGATTGTGAGCCACCGTCTAGCAGCACTACTTCTGTTTGGAAACGCGATACTTGACCAGACTCAGTCATTTCAGTCTGTAAAGCGAACCACAAGTCTTCCAATTCTTGAATATTAGGAAGGCCTTTAGATTCTTCAGACATACGTTTCAAAAATTCGCCACGTCCAGGGAACTCAGCACTAACGATTGATGTTGATATTTGGCCATAAGCTTCAGAAGCCGCTTGACGAACCACACCGAACATTTCGCCCAGGGTTCCGGTAGCTTGATTTAATTCTTGTTCTTTTTCTGCCAACGCAACTTCGTTGTCACCGTATTGCTTGGTAAGGGCATCGCCACGAGCTTGTTCAGCTTTTAGATTTGCCTGAGCTTTTCTCAACAATGCTTGTTTGTCGGCACGAGCAGATTGAAATTCGGCCTCACGATCTTTGTTGATGCGTGCTTCAGAAACACGGTTTTTCTTCACTTCTTGCAACAGGTCTTCTAAAGATGTTGCAGCTTGGGCTGAAGATGCGATTAATGCTATCGATACTGCAGCCAATACTGATTTAAAGATTGTTTTCATCGATATCACTCCGCAGCTTTGATGGGTAGTTTAATAAGATCAGCTGGCACGAGTTTGTTGGCCATACGCACAGCCTTGATTACAGAACTTAGGTATTCATCACCTAGTTTCTGCCATGCTCTTGCATCATTATCCCAAACCCAGGCATTTTTTTGATCTAGTGACAATGCAGCTAACGCTGTACGGCCAAGATTAAAGAAATCAACAGTAATTTCAGTTCCTTCAAAATCAAGTTTACCTTGATAGGACCGAATACCTCTGCCGTACTCATTCTCAATTTGATAAGATTCGATCACCTGACGGAACTGCTCCGACGTGGTTACGTTTGAGTTAGCCATAACATCACGGAGACGCTCGACACGGGCATGCCTTTCGTCAAGGTTAATCGGAATATCCAATTCTATGAACTGTTCAAGACTATCGATCATTCTAAACATAAGCGGTACAACGCCACGTTTAACACCGTCAATACCGTCTATTTGCTTCTGCAGTGAATCGATACTGCGTTTCTGATCAGCAACCAAAGTTGCAAGGTAATCGTTGTACACTTTTAAATTTTCTGTTTCATCGACTACTTGGCGATAGTCAGAAAAAATGTCTAACGATTGTTCATATAATTTGTTGATTTTTTCTTGAGATTTCTTTGCAGCTACGTGAATTTTTGCTTCTTCATTATGAAGATCATTCAACGAATCTGCAGAGACAACTGCGCTGCTACCGAGTGCGAAAGCACCGATTACGGCAGAAGAAATAAGGTTTCTCTTGCTCATTTTGGACATAATTCCCAACCAATTTTCTTGTTTTGGATCCTCGCTTACGGGTAAAAAATCGTAGCAAGGGGCTCTTAAGCTTTATAAGTTATAGGGGCTTAGTATAAATCTAATTTAACACTAAGACCCCAAGATATTCACACGGATACCAGCGAATTGTCAAGGTGGGAGGCGCACTATGCACAACAAAATTACGCATAGTATGTGGCTCACAGCGGTAAGTAGACGCTAGTGAAATTACATTTTCAAGCTAAATTTAGGCAGTATTTGCCAACACGCTCAATATAACGCCTGCTTTTCGAACAAATACTGATAAAGAGGCTATTTTTTACACATAAATAGACAGAATGTTTGACCAGCCTAACTTTTAGGACGAGGCGATATTTTTACGGCCAACTCCTCTGACCACTATTTCGTTTGGCTAGTTCATCTAAACTAAAACGTTGATTTGTAGCTATTACCAGTAACTTTTAACCTTCATATTTCTTTGTTTATGCCGAACAGGCTTTTTCAAACATAATCTTTGCTTGCTCAAACCTTCCACCTTCGACTAGCAGGGAACCGTACATTCTATATATTTCGGGATGTTTGTAACTTTGTATAAGTGATTTATAAAGTTTCTCTGTTTCAACAATCGGTTAACGAGATGCCCACTCATTCTGATTTAGAGCGTTTTCGGATTCACCACCCCGGTGGGGCAAATCGAGTAGGGTGAGACTTATGCCTCATCCCTCTCACAGAACCGTACGTACGGACCTCGTATACGGCTCCTGTATTCTTCACTTTTCATCCGTTACTTCCTAGTAACTGATGAAGCAAGCCATCCTGTCCTGACGTCTTCTATTGAATATAAACCAAGCTCTACAAACCATTGATTGGGCATGGCATAACTCGATAAAGGGCTGGCTGCACTGCGCCACGTGTTCATCTGTATTAGCTTAAACGGTGGTTTGTACTTTAGCTGTTTTAGTCGTCGATGTAGCCTTAATGGCGTTTTCCACAACCTCAACTGGATTGCCCTTAATCTTCGTCTTATCCACCCTGCCAAGGCTTGCAACTCTCGTTTACAATGGGCGATACTAAAATAATTCACAAAACCTCGTATCACAGGGTTTAGCCTTTTTATCACTTCAGCTAAATTTATCCCGCCATTACGTTTGGTTAATTGCTTAACTTTCTGTTTAAAACCTGTGAGTTTCGATGCTTGTATCCGTGTCCATTGGCTACCTATCTCGACTCCTAAGAATTTGACTCCTTTGCCACTATGAGCAATATGCGTCTTCTTCTGATTGACGGTTAACTTCAAGTCTTTTTCGAGTATCTGAGTCGCTGTCTGTAATGCCTTTTGTGCTGCTTTTTCCGTGCCACACAAGATCAATATATCATCGGCGTATCTCACTATTCGGTGATTTCGTCGTTTCATTTCTTGATCAAAAGCATCTAGGTAGATATTAGCCAACAAAGGGCTGATTACTCCGCCTTGAGGACTTCCTACCTGACTCACTTCCCAGTGATTGCCTATCATTACCCCACTTTTCAAGAACTGATTAATCAGCTTCAAAATGCTACCGTCTGTCACTTTGCGTTTAACACTGCTGAGAATTAACTCGTGATCCAGTAAGTCAAAACACTTGGACAAGTCCATGTCGACAACCCAGTCACGATGATATTTACGTATAAACACCGTCGCTTTGCTGATAGCGTCATGACAGCTTCGTTTCGGCCTGTACCCATAACTTGATGGGTGAAAATCGATGTCGAATATCGGTTGGATAATGTTCAATAGGGTTTGTTGCACTATACGATCTCTAACTGCGGGAATACCAAGCATTCTTATACTGCCGTCGTCTTTAGGTATTTCTACCCGCTTGACTGGCTGCGCTCGATATTGCTTGGTTTGCAGTTCAAGTTGCAGTTGTTTCAAGTTTGCTTCTAAATTCAGAGCGAATGCGCCTACGGACTGCCCATCTATTCCGGCCGCTCCTTTAGCAGCTTTCACTTTTTTGAATCCCTTGTACAGGTTGTTGATATCTAACAATTGTCCGTACAAGCTGTAGTAAACTGTCATTTCCTACCTTTGCTTGCGGTATGTCGGTTCGTGTTATTTTGCTTATCGGTGGATCCTTTATGATGACATTAGGTGTGCTAGCCTATTGGCAATCTGCCTAAGCGGTCGGTCATTACTCCCTTGCTCGCCCTTCTATTCTCAGCGTCCACATTCCTGCTTGGCCGTCATGTCTTGGCTGTTTCCGTCGAAACACTTGTGAGCCGATAAACTAAATTCCTCGTCTTTCATACGCTTAAAGAATACTTCCCCCCTTCGCAATCAATTGAAGCTTTTGGCTAAAATTGACCCTACCAGACACACTGCTGATAGTCGGCTTGGTTTTATCCTCCACACCATTACTGGCTTTCATCGGCCTAGCCTTACTCACTACTACGGGTTCATCTGCCACCTCACACCGACCATAAACCTTGGGTTTCCCCTTGAATTTAGACCACTTACTTACAGTAAGTTTAGATGCCAGGCTTCCCCAGTTACTGCACTGACTCCCTGTTAGAAATCCCACCCTCAATCACAGCATTGGTCTGACTAAGTATTGGGCTTCGCGCTATTTTGGACGCTTACCCACCAATACCGCCGAAACAGGTTACGGTTAGTTGTGTACCTCTAACTTCCTATGGCTTCCTTCACACCCCACCGTTAGCCAGTGGCGCACTTGCCATTCAGATTATCTTCCCCTTAGTCAGGGTGACTCCACTATCTTTCAAGTGGACGGGTTTGCCAGCTTCGCTGGGCAAACAAAAAAACCCAAAGAACCACGTTCTTTGGGTTTTAAAACTAAACAATATTAACTGTAATTAGAAACTTAATTTAAAGCCAACATAATAATATCTACGAATAGCATCATAAACATCTGAGGCAGTGTTTGTTCCCGTAACATCGCCAGGGACACCTTGTCCAAGCAAAGGAGGTTCTTTATCGAAAAGATTATCTACACCAGCGTAGATCTCATACATTCCATCTTCGTCCAAAGTATATCTTGCTTGCAAATCATGGTAAACAAAACTACCAATCTCGCCAAAATTTTCTTTCTGATCATTTTCAACGAAAACGCGATCAAGGTAACGAGTTGACCATGCAACGGTAAGGTAATCCATTTGATAGGTTGCACTCAGGTTGATTTTCCAATCTGGGGCACCAATTTCACCTTGGCTATCAACCGCCTCACCACCAGCAAAGGGAACAAAGTCGTTCGCCATTGAATGGTTACCAACCATACCAAGAATTAGATTGCCTTCCCCCACTGCCATTGAGTAATCAGCAGTAAAATCAACGCCTTCAACTTCATACTCAGCAACGTTAATTGATAGAGCATCAATTCTAAGCACCAGACCTGAAGTAGGATCACGCTCGATCAAATCACAGAACGGGTTATTCGGGAAAGAACTTTGGCGGACACACTGATCAACAGTGGTCTGTGCCTCAAACTCGTTGATTGCATTATCAACCGTAATTTTGTAATAATCCATTGTAAAGCTAAGATTTTCTACCTGCGACGGTGTGTAAACAAATCCAATAGTGGTTGCTTCAGACTCTTCTTCTGTCAAATCAGGGTTACCAGCAGACAAACCACCGGCGCTTCTTATGTTATTGCCAAACGGATCTAGCGTTGCAGTCCCAGCAATTGTTGCACAATTTGCTTGAACCGTCGCAGATTGAGTCTGATATGTCTCACCTGTAGAACTTGTGCCACCTGCGCCACCAAAAGCACAAGGATCAACAAAATCTCGGAAAGTTTCACTACCTGGGTCGAACAACTCACCAATATTTGGTGCTCTTACAGCAGTAGAGAACCCACCACGAATCTTAAGATCTTCGATTGGAGACCAATCTAACGATGCCTTATAGGTCGTTGCATCGCCAGTGGTGCTGTAGTCAGAATATCGAACAGCGAATTCAAGTCCAAGATAATGCGCTAACGGCGCTTCTGCAAGCAAAGGTATTACTGCTTCAGCAAAAAACTCGCTAACGTCAAATGTTCCAACTGTATTGGGTGTTGTATTCCCAGAAGTCAAACCAGATTGAGCTAAAGAATCCGAATTAAAACGACTCTCTTCTTCACGCCATTCATAACCAAAGGCAACTCCAACATCACCAGCTGGTAATTCAAAAGCAACACCTGAAATGGTAGCTCCAATTACTTCTTGCTCCATTTTAGATGTTAACTGACTATCAACTGAAACCCAGTCCAAAGCAGCGCCTGATATACTACCAGCGCCAAAAACATCAATGGGTACACACCCCAAGTCTTTCGCAAAACTATCAACACATTGCAAACCACCGGCGCCATCAGCTTCAACTCTTAGAGCATTAAAGAAGTTGAGTGTATTAAATACACCACCATTTGTCTGGTCTTGACCGAAGTTGCCATACTGATAGTACGCTTCATATTCCCAGTCATCGTTTATTATACCTTCAAAGCCAAGGGCCGTTCTAAATACACGTCTTTGTACATCACTAGAACGTGGACCCAATTCAACAAAGCGACGTCGCATTGCGATTTCAGTTGCGTCAGGATCTCCGGCTAAGACAGCTGAACGCAATTCAGCTGGAACAAAAGCGTTATCAATAGGAATACGGATATTAGCTATACTGTTACCAACGCTAATAAAATCACCAACGATGCTAGGCTCTAATCTAGAAAAAGATGATAATTCATTATAACTTGTTTCACTAAAAAAGTTGAAATGCTCGTTAATCTCATAGTTGATATTTGCACTAACTTGGGTACGTTCTGTTGGAACTTTAATAATCCTAACTTGGTTACGGTCAAAACCGTCTTCAGCCAAATCTAAAGGTTTATCCCAAACCCCTGTACTATCATTCTGGGTGATAAATCCGCCACCAGGAATTTGGAAATTACCTTTTGGGCCAAATGAACTGTTGTTTGCATCGTTCGCAGATAACTTTCTATCTCTGGAGTTAAGTATTCCACTATCACTATGCCCCAAATAAAGTACTGCATTACCTTTGTCGTCAGCAAAGTTGCTACCCACAGTCAAAGACAAGTCAGTACGATCGCCACCACCAATATCAGAATCGCCGTAGCGACCTTCGATTTCAAAACCTTCAAAATCGTCTTTCATGATGAAGTTGATTACGCCGGATATTGCTTCAGAGCCATATACAGCAGACGCGCCACCGGTCACAACTTCGACGCGCTCAACCAAACTAACTGGGATCATAGATACATCTACAGTAGATGACCCCGCTGAGCCACCTATATGACGTCTCCCATTAACTAGGATTAATGTTCTCTCTGAGCCTAAGTTTCTTAAGTCAATTGTGTTGAGACCCGTTGTAGACGTTCTAAAATTAGTGCTGGTGTCAGCCGAACCGGGAATACCTGCTGATGGCAATTCGTTTAAGAAGTCTGCAACGTTACTTGCGCCGGTTATCTCAATTGCAACTTCGTTGATGATGTTTATAGGCGAACTTGAAACCAACTCTTGACGTTTTATTCTTGAACCCGTAACGGATATTTTCTCAACGACGTCGGCTTCTGCTTTAGAAGCTTCTTGTGCATTTACTGTGGTGCTTGATAATGCAGTGGCAGCCGCACCGAAGGCAATTGCCAAGCGAATTGACTTCGCTAGTTTGGAATTTGTAAACATGTATGTCTCCCAGGACCACTAATTTATTAGTGTGAGTTTTATCGCTTTTGCGAATTATTTATTATGAGATAGTGGATCTCAAGCTGATAATAGCGAATCAAACTTGTATTGGTCAATAAGTAGCAACGTAGAATACCTAAAAGTTCCAAGTTATATGGCAATGAACACAAGCCCATCGTAGCAATTTGTTTACGCGAGGTATTTTCAACACCCATAAATTACCTATAGAAACTTGTATTTCACCTGTATTGCTAATTATGTTATTAGTAGTTTGAGGTGTAGTGCACGACTAATGCTATTCTCGGTTTTATAAGAAAGTCAGTATCGACGTCCTGACTCGTTACGGCTTTGACCAGACCCGCCTGCTCTATTCCAGTACATTACTTTTTTATCCAGTTTATTGTTGCTGAAGATAAACAGCGCATTGTTAAAAGGCGGTAGCCCAAGCTCTTACGCTAGCCAACCACCAGACCATTGATGGATTTACGGAAATAGACCGCCTAAATATGCAAATAGATATCCGCCGCCCAGAAACATTTTCATACGGACAACACCCTGAGCGTTTGAGATATCGTTGAGGTTCGAGCCTAAGTGGTAAGGTAAATCTGGGATCGCCTAGCTGCAATATCATCACGCAAGTCACAACGCCTGGTATAGATTGTTTACACTTTTAGCTGTTCAGGTTCCCAAAACGCCGGTGGTTTTAAGCCACTGTTCTATAGGTCTATTGGGCTTGGGTTATCCCATACCAGTCTGCTTTTATGCTCATCTTGTTCATATCAACTTCATCATACGTCAACAAAGTTAATTGAGTGCGAAGCTAATATGAAAAATGAAATACAGCGTTTACCACTTATACAGATTTACCTAGAGCGGAGCATTTATCCATGTCTTTTCTTGAGCATGTGCTGTCGCATTCGAATCAATGGGCTGTCGGCAGCGTAAAATTGGCCTCACTAGCTCCTCGCCAACTTAGCTCAAGCATTGGTGATTTACTCTCGTCTCTAGGATGTTTAAAACCTGGTATCGGGGTAATGCCTTGACTTTGTCC
This sequence comes from Paraglaciecola sp. IT1134, assembly GCF_058068185.1. NCBI lineage: Bacteria > Pseudomonadati > Pseudomonadota > Gammaproteobacteria > Alteromonadales > Alteromonadaceae > Paraglaciecola > Paraglaciecola sp. IT1134. The sequence continues at coordinate 3,621,689 of NZ_CM176486.1, forward strand.
TTTACCTGTAGCGAAATTCTCTCCCCGTTGCTTAACGGTAATGTGAAGAATGTTGTATGTAAATAAAGCAATGAGAAATCACCAATGCTGATGAAAATAGGTGATAAAGGAAAGTCATTGGTCAATATAATTATCACTAAATGGTTGCAAGTATTTAGCAAACTCAGTCCCTAACCCTACAGATTTTGAATATACTGGATTCCTAACTTGTAAAGAGCTAGACGTGGTCACTTCCCTTTTCTTTTCATAGAAATTGCCAATCAACTCTTCATCACTGAGTCGGCAATGGGCTAATATTTTTTTTGTCCATTCTTGTGGCGAACACACCAGTTCTTCATAAGGTACTACCAGTATTTTATCACCCAGCAAATTTTTCCAATGGGCAAATAATCTGTTTTCGTTGTTAAAATGTTCTGCAATATCTGTCAATGACCAACTCCATGGCATATTGCCACTAAAACAAGTGCGAAAGCATGACAAGGCTGAATCCAGAGGATTTCGTTTCAACCAAATAACGGGGGAGCGTGGGAATATATGTCCTATTAATCCCAAATATCGACTGTTATTTAGGGTTTTATCGACTATTGTCCCTGTGCCGCCAAATCTCTGTTGAGCCAAACCAAGGTAGATTTCCGAAACCCTACCCCACGCCTCCTCCGGGAGCTGAAATTTGTCCTCGTAAACCTTTGCAAATTGACTACCAGCACCTCTCATTTCCAAGGTTGCTTTTCGGACAAGATCAATTTCACCTCCACCAAGTACTTGACTGTGGGCGGTGATAATGTGCTCTACCAAAGTAGTACCAGAGCGAGGCCAACCCAAAACAAAAATAGGCGATTTTGAATCAGCTTCACTATAGGCAAGGTTTTCGTATGCCTCTTTGTTAAAACTTCTAATCAGTGCATCAACCATTCTTCGCTCGGCCAATACAACATATTTGTTCCGGGATGCCATTATTTCCGCTCCGGATGTAAAAGCTTCCCATGCCCCATCAACGTCTGCACCATCTAGCCGCACCTTGCCCAGGGCGTAAAGGTAGCTTGCTCTGGATACTTGATCAGTTTTTGCTACCGACTCCTTTGCAGCTTTGAGTTGCACTAAATCCGGATCGTCCGAAGCAAAGGTCTTTAAGGCCACAAAATTGAGCCAACTCAGACCTGAGCCTTTCCACTGCTTTAATAACGCCCTAAAAACCTCAATAGCGCCGGGGATATCCCCAAGTTGGGAACGGGTTGACGCAATAAAGTGTTGCAGCGTTACATCGTAGGGGAGCGTTTTCTGTAAGTCTTCAATTAACATCAGTCCTTCAGATATTTGCCCCATTTCGGCCAATATCCCAGCTCTGACAAGTTGTCGCTGAGGATGGTGAATTTTCATATTGGTATAACGCTGTGCCGCATTTCGTGCCAGTTCAACTTCGCCCATATTTTGCGCCAATTTGGCCGCTACCAACCAATTATCACCCAACATGGCGTCATTGTTAACTAAGTGAGACAGACGCTTGCATGCCGCTTCTCTATCACCAGCCTTAAAATCTTTCAGCACTCGCTCTAATTCTGCTACATCATTCAACTTCAGCCCCTTTCTCAGACAAACCAATCCAAATAAAAAAGTCCGGTGATACTTTATCACCGGACTTTTTTTCTCGCTAACCTGATAGTTTAAAGTAACTACAGCTTACGCAGATTTTTAGAACTTGAGCGATGCGCTTAGACGGGCATAACGCGGAGCCTGATAGCGATCAACTAAATTATAATCAGGATCGGGTGTTCCATCATCAAATTCCGCATCTTCTTCCGTTTCCTGCACTTTATCGTTGTCCAGCACGTTGTATACATCACCACGCAGTTCAAGATCGTAATCTCCAACTTTGGTGGTATAGGTCAAGGACAGATCTAAGGTAAAGGAACTAGGTTGGTTACCCAATGAACCACGTGGAACTAATTCACCACCAACAAAGAATGAGTCATTACCGTATCCTTGGGCAAACTCATCTGTAGGATGAAGACCAAAAGCATTTTTAGGACGACCAGACTGGTACCTAAAGTTCGCGCCAGCAACCAAGTTTTCCTGGATAGAGTAAGCACCAAACACCTTCACCTGATGGCGACGGTCATTAGGCAAATTACCGTAGGCACCCTGAACCAACCCAGGTTGGTCGAAGTTAGTGGTTATACCCGCATCGTCCTGGCCATTGTCTGAACGAACAAAACCTTCATTGTTACCATAACTGTGTGACCAGGTATAAGAACCTTGTAACATCCAAACCCCATCCCATTGGCGATTGAAAGTAACATCGATGGCATGATATTTCCGGATCACTTCAGGGTAACCTAAATCTGCAGCAGGAACAGTGTACGCCTGCAAGGCAAGTGGACCGTCGCCATCAGGATCAGTAGTGATAGTCATATCACTTCCGGGATTACCTAACACGTAGTAGTGAAATCCAGAACAATTTGTACATTCACTACCAAACTCTCTTCTAAGGTAGTCATCAAAACCCTTATCTATGGCAACATCTTCAAGAGCCACACCCACTTCGCGGGTGGTGCCTTTAATACCCATGCTCCATTCTTCATTCAGGTTAAAATCATAACCTAAGATAAATTCGTCCTGATACATAGGTTCTACATTAGCGTCAACTACCTCCAGTGTTCCCTTTTGAGTACCATCACCAAAAATGGCCGTAGCACCACAGTTATCGAAAGTAGGCACAAAATCGCTGTCTATTGAGACAACATCACAGGTCTTTTGGGTAAATAATTCAGAACCTGCGACACGGACGTTAGTATTGGTTGGAACAGGAATATAATACCGACCATAGTTTGCATACAATTTAGACTCGCCGTCCCCCATCACGTCCCAGGCAAAACCTACACGTGGAGATATTTGGTCTTTAATTTCGATGAAGGCTTCGCCGTCGCCGTTGTAGTTGATAAATTCTTCGTTACGTATACCAATATTGGCAACAAAATTATCTGTAACCTGCCAGGTATCCTGAATGTAATAAGCCTGAGAATCCGTTTTAAAATTTGCTGAAGCCTGGAAGTTTTCGCGAACACGAACTCGCTGCAAAGGCACATCATCGACATTCTGATAGCGGTAGAAGAAACGTCCAGGATAGCCACGTTCAGCTGCAGAGCTTAAGTCTTCATTGTCATAACCAAAACGTATGGCATGATCACCTAAGTAATAGTCAAAATCTAAACGAAAAACATCACGCTCATCGGCACCATGTTCAAAGAAGTCAACTACCCAATTACCGTAAGCAACACCGGTATTTCTATCGGTAATAAGGTTGGTATTTGGATCGGAGTTATCTTCAGAGCGATCGGCTTCATTTTTCCCGTACAAGGCACTGATAGTAAAATCGTCGGTAATGATCCCCGTGTACTTAACAATATAATTGTCCCCACCACGGTTGTATACGCCGGCTCCACGGAAACCTTCGTTTTCCCGAGTATCCGGATTTATATTAACCTGACTACGGGTTACTTCATTGTCATCAGAGAAGTAAGTAAGCTCAAGTAAATGGTCGTCTGTAATGTACCAGTCAATTTTTGATCCCCAAAAACTGGAACTTGATTTGTCAGTAGAGGTCGTTGACGCTTGTTCAGTCTCGATCTCTACACTACGTGGATTAAACATTACGTAGTAGAATAATTTGTCCTGAATTAGTGCACCACTGGCCCAAAGATTCCCCTGTAGTGAATCACTTTCGGTTTCATTATTGATTGCGTGTAATACGCCATTGTCCTGGAATACTTGTGGTCTGTCGCTACGAAGTGAACCTGGCTCCCAATACACGTTTACACCCGCGTGGAATTCGTTTGAGCCTTTTTTGGTCGTTGCGTTAACCACACCGCCTAAGGCACGACCAAACTCAGCAGAATAACCACCGGATTTAACTTCAAAGGTATCGTAGAAATCAAACGGAACTGAGCTACCACCTAGACCTTTACGCAGGTTAGTTAAGTTCAATCCGTTAACCAAGAACGCATTTTCTGCCAGTGATGCGCCGCCAAAAGATACGAAACCAGGACCACCTTCAATGGCCGAACCTTCACCAAAAGAACCATCACCCAAGGAAGTTCCTGGCGCCAATAATGCGACTGAAGACATGTCTCGTGCGATTGGCACACGAGCAATCAAGTCCTGATCAACAACCAGTTTGGATTCTGAAGAAGATATATCGAAACTAGATATAGAAGTACCTGTTACCGAGATACGTTCCATATCCGATCCACTGGCTAGAGCGATGTCGATATTTGTTTTACCACTGGTACCAACAGAAAAATTTTCCTGTTTAGAAATGGTAAATCCATCTTTTACCGCTTCCATGGAATAGTTGCCAGCGGGCAACAATGGAAAACGAAAAACGCCATCTTCATCAGATAAAACCGTACGGGTTAGGCCGGTATCAATATTCTTGATGGTTACGCTAACGCCCCCCAACTTGTCGCCATCCGCGCTGATTGAGTGACCGCTTATAAAACCTGAACCTACAGCTGCTAGTGCAGGCATTGCTGCACCTAGAGTTGCCGTCACAGCTAAAGCCGTGATACTTTTTTTAAAAATGGACATGTATGTCTCCCTGGACCACTATTAATTAGTGTAATTATTTATCGCTTAAGCGAATTATTTATTATGAGGTAGTGAGCCTCGAACTCGATAATATAGCCCTAAATAGCAGTTGGTCAATGGCTTGTTTACGCTTAATTCACAAAGTTCAAAAAACTTTCAGTTTTTTCTGTTACACAAAAGCGCAAAATAATATCAATTGGAGTAGTTTTAGTTTGGATCTGTTGTAGGATAAGCAGGAAACCTTTGATTAACGGGCGGATAAAAATGAAACTTGATGATGATATACATAATTATTACGAACATTTGGTGTTAGATCGCATAACTGAGATGAAAATAGCGGACGAAAAAGACGAGAATTATATCGCCGACTTGTGTTGCTTAGCCCTCAATCAACTGCCGCCACGTTATATTCGTTATGAAGTGGACATGTCGTTTTATTTAGCCCAAAACGAGCGTCAGCAAATGGCAATGAATACCCTAGAAGCAATAAATAAAGCTGTAACGTTTTTAGATGGAATAAAGAATAAATAATTAAGGGGAGTTGAGGTGGCGGTCCTCCAGCCACATTCCGGCACATGAGTCGTCTGCTGCGGCTGCTCCCTTCCAGGTCTGACCGGGTTCACAAAGTATCATTGCGGAGGGACCAAAGGACCACCATTGAAAATCGCCTGATCAAAACATCGCGTTTTGTCCAGGCGGCCGCATTATGTCAAAACTAATCGAAGATGCAAGTCGCATCCTCGATTTCTGTGCATTTAGGCTGTTAAATTTTGAATTTTTCTTCGGCAATGGTATTAGCGACTATATTAGTGGCCAAATTTTGTTCGCCAGCCCGACTGTATATCTCTTCCAGAGTTTGGCCTATTTTTTCCAGGTGACCGCGCAGTGCTTCAGATGAACTGAGCATTTTCTGGTGATAGATATCAATGATACCACCAGCATTGATCACATAATCAGGGGCGTATAATATGTCTTTGCCTTTTAACACTTCCCCTAACTTCTCGCTTGCCAGCTGATTGTTGGCCGCGCCAGCAACTACTTTAGCCTGAATTTTACGGACCGATTCGTCATTTATAATGGCCCCCATAGCGCAGGGCGCTATAACATGTACATCGAGACCAAGGATTTCATCTGGCGACACCACAGTGGCGTTAAACAATTCCTGAGCTTTGTGCAGATTCTCCGGATAGATATCTGCGACGAATAACTCAGCACCTTCACTGTGTAAATGTTCAGCTAACCGGTACCCCACATGGCCTAACCCTTGGATGGCGACCTTAATTCCTTTTAACCCACAGCCGTATTTATATTTAACCGAAGCTTTTAAACCGATAAACACACCATAGGCAGTTGAAGGTGCAGGATTTCCATCCGCTTCGCCGCCATCGAAGCGATACTGGGCTTTCGTACCTGAAATATAAGACGACTCTTGCGCCATGATTTTCAGGTCGTCCACCGACATTCCGGAGTCTTCAGCGCTTATGTAGCGCCCCCCAAGACTTTCAACAAAGCGTCCCATGGCTTGCATCATTTCGGGTGTTTTTTGCGTTCTTGGATCACCAATAATAACGGCTTTGCCGCCACCTTGATTCAAATTGGCCATGGCAGCCTTATAAGTCATGCCTTTGGACAGACGCAGCACGTCATTGAGGGCTTCATCACAAGAAGCGTAAGGCCACATTCTGCATCCGCCTAACGCCGGCCCCAGATGACTATTATGCACCGCGATAATCGCTTTCAAACCCGTAGCCTTATCATGGCAAAAAGCAACGTGTTCATGTTCATCAAATTCAATATGGTCAAAAACGGACATTTTATAGTTCTCTGGCTAAATATTGAGTTGCAAAAGGATATACTAGCTCAGTCACGGGAGGACATGCCTTGCAATGTTGATAACACAAAAATGTTACACGCAATCAAGCGTTCGACTCATCGCCTGAAACTAGGATAAATATCCTAGTTTCTTTTCTTGAAAATGATAAGGTTTTTAAGCATGCTACCCACAAAATTTTCCACAGCATTAATTGAATCAGAATTATGAAACTCGATAAGTTTGACCGTGAAATACTCAGAGTGATGCAAAGGGATGCAACTGTCTCCATGGCTGAATTAAGCCAGCAGGTTGGCTTGTCTCATACGCCTTGTTGGCGCAGGGTAAAAAGAATGGAGGCCGACGGTATCATTTTGCAAAAAGTCACCCTGCTTAATAGCAAAAAGCTCAATCTGGGGGTGTCAGTTTTTATTTATGTGACGCTAAAAAATCATGATGGCGAATCACTCAATGACTTCGAAAAAGCGGTGCAGAGCATCGATGAAATAGTGGAGTGTCATACCACCAGTGGCGAAAAAGACTATTTGTTAAAAGTTATTGTTGAGAGTATTGAAGAATATGAACAGTTGCTCAAATCGAAGCTGACCCATCTGCCATTAGTCGATCACCTGAGTTCCACCTTTGCCCTCAAGCAAGTTAAAAATACCACAGAGTTACCCATTAAAAATCAGTAACCTAATATTCCATAAACGATCTGGCTTCCTGAATAGGCCTCCTGAATAGGCCTCCTGAATAGACTAGCCGTATCGGCTGGGTAGTTCGGCAAGCCAAATCATTAATGGAACAGCAAATACCAACCCGCACCCAATTAGCGGGTCAGATTCAGCCCACGGCATCGACCTGGTTTTCTGGCTTGGCCTGAATGAAAGCCTCAAGCTTATTGCAATTATCTGCAATCCTTTTAACCAGTGGATATTTTCCCATGTCCACCTTGAAACGTAATGCATTATAAACTTGTGGTATCAAACATACGTCGGCCAGGGTCAAATCAAACCCAAAACAATAGTCGCCGGCGGTGTTTTCCAAACGTTTTTCTACGCTGGCTAAACCTATTTCTATCCAGTGTTTCGACCATTTGTCCTGTTGCTCCCCACCACAATTCATTTCGTTAGTTAGATATTGCATCACGCGCAGATTACCCAGTGGCTGAATGTCGCAGGCAATAGCATAAGCAATGGTGCGCACCCTGGCGCGCAACTGCTTATGTTCGGGGATAAGATGTTCAGGCCCCTCGTAGCTTTCATCCAGGTACTCGATGATCGCCAAAGACTGATTCAAAATGATATCCCTCTGCTCATCAATCAAGGTGGGGACCAATTCGCTGGGGTTTAGGCGCTGATAATCAGCGTGATGTTGCTGGCCCCCATCATTAACCAGGTGTACGGGAATATATTCATACTCCACCTGTTTCAAATTCAGCGCTATCCTGACTCGGTAGCTGGCCGAAGAACGCCAATATCCATAAAGTTTCATGCTCGTAAATCCTCGTTTTTAGTCAATGTTAACTAACAGAAACATCAAGCCTTAATAACTTGTTGTTCAATCGCTCCGAAGATACTTTGGCCGTGGGGGTCAAGCATTTGTATTTTTACCCGATCACCAAATTGCATAAAATTGGTGCCTGGCTTGCCATCACGGATAGTTTCGATCATTCGTACTTCGGCGATACAGGAATAGCCTACCCCGCCCTCTTCTATAGCCGTACCATACTCTGTACCTTGTTTATTGGATACGGTACCCGAGCCAATTATGCTGCCTGCACGTAAGTTACGGCTTTTTGCGGCATGACTGATCAACTGAGAAAAGTTGAATGTCATATCTTCGCCCGCTTGAGGTTGACCAAAACGCTTACCGTTGTATTCGGTCACAAGAGGCAAACATAATTTAGTATCTTGCCAATGATCAGCCAGTTCATCTGGCGTCACAGCAACAGGGGAAAATGCCGAAGCCGGTTTTGATTGCAAAAAGCCAAACCCTTTTCCTAGCTCTTGGGGGATCAAGCCACGTAGAGACACGTCATTAACCAGCATAAGTAAACGTATATGTTTGGCGGCATCATCCACCGTAGTAGACATAGGCACATCGTCGGTCACTATGGCGATTTCACTTTCAAAATCTATGCCCCATTCGTCACTCGGTAGGCGAATATCGTTACAGGGCCCAATGAAATCGTCCGATCCTCCCTGGTACATTAACGGGTCTGTCCAGAAACTCTCAGGCATCTCAGCTCCCCTGGCTTTTCTGACCAATTCGACATGGTTTACATAGGCACTGCCGTCTAGCCACTGGTAAGCCCGAGGCAGGGGAGAACAGCATTTGATTGTTTCAAAGGGAAAGGCCGAAGCCATTTGGCTATCATTTAGTTGCTGGTAGACTCGAGACAACTGAGGTGACAACCCCGGCCAATCATCCAGAGCAGCTTGCATCGTTGCTGCGATATCTGGCACTGTCACTGCTTGGGTTAAATCGCGACTGACCACTATTAACTGACCGTCCCGTGTACCATTTTGTATTGTCGCTAATTTCATTTATTTCTCTTATTCAAGGTGAAAAGTATCCTATCCATATCCAGGTAGTAACTTAGCTAACAGCTTGGTTAACTGCTCAGCGCCAACTATTGACGTACTCGGTATTTTCCAAGACCAAAGCGCTGTCATGAATATCCAGTGCATCCCGAGTATCCACCATCACGGCAACCTCATCGGTAAAGGTCTTTTTATGTTCTCGTCCAGCCTGAAACGCCTTTGGATGAGGTCCATGGGTAAAGCCTGCGGGATGAAATGTCACCATTGCGGCGTTGATATTGTCACGACTGAAAAAGTCCCCACAATGATAAAACAACACTTCGTCGTAATCGTCGTTATTGTGAGAAAAAGGCACTTTTAATGCGCCAGGATCACTGCATAATCGCCTTCCCGTAACGTTAAATGCCCATAATCACAAAAAAAATCGCCGCTTCCGCTGTGGATAAAGAACAGATCATCGCCATCGGCATTGCGTGCCAACTTATGCATACTCTGCTGGCAATGCCACATACGGTAACGACAATGGGCATTGCTTAATATAGTAGCCGCTTGCCATGGGGAGGTATCATTTTGGGTCTCCTTTGCTATACCCACTAGCAGGTTTAGGTCGAACGCTCTGGGCCTTAACGGCCCTTGCCAATCTGTCCAAGAAGTGGGCGCATGGGCGTGATGCATATGGGTTGCTGGGCCGAAAAACCCATTTCGTCCCACTTCCCGCTCGTAAATTCCCTCATCAGGCAGATCCGCATGAGCCTGGCGCGAGATCTTACCTTCCTGATGGGGAAAATTGATCCATTTACGCATGGGTATCGTTTCCGGATGACGTTTTCTCTTTTACCTCACTTGGCTCATCATTAATGACACCACGACGGATTTGATCCTGCTCAATGGATTCAAACAAGGCTTTGAAATTTCCTTCACCAAAACCTTCATTGCCTTTGCGTTGAATAATTTCAAAAAATACCGGCCCAATCACCGTATCGGTAAATATCTGTAACAAAATACCATCCTTCATGGGCGCACCGTCGATCAATATACGTAATTCCCGTAGTAAATCTAAGTCTTCGTCGTGGCCTTCAACCCGAGCATTAACCCCTTCATAATAAGTATCAGGCGTGCCCAAAAACTTGACACCACGTTGACGTAAATCTCTGACGGTCTTATATATGTCATCGGTCGACAAGGCGATATGTTGTATTCCTTCACCATTGTATTCTCGAATAAATTCTTCAATTTGAGATTTATCGTCAGATGATTCATTGATAGGAATGCGGATTTTCCCACAAGGAGACGTCATAGCTTTGCTGACCAGCCCGGTTAATTTACCTTCAATATCAAAATAGCGAATTTCCCGGAAGTTGGCCAGGCGCTCATAAAAATCAGCCCACACCGCCATATTGCCGCGTTTCACATTATGGGTGAGATGATCAAGCACATTTAAACCGGCATCGACATCACGCATTTTCTGTTGCCAGTCGGGATAAAAACGAAAATCTACCTGATAGATAGAGTCATCACCGTAACGGTCTACAAAATACAACGTACTTTCCCCAATGCCGTATACCGCAGGAATATTGAGCTCCATAACACCCAAATTACCGATGAATTGTTTGGCTCCATTTTTAAGGGCGTGCTGAAATGCCGTCGCTGCATCTTTAACCCGAAAGGCCATACCACATACACTCGGGCCACGTAGCCGAGCAAATTCTTCAGCCTGAGAGGCGGGCTCGGCATTCACGATAAAATTGATATCACCCTGTTTAAATAACCACACTCGCTTCGAACGATGTTGGGCAACCTCAGCGAAACCCAAGGAAATAAATAAGTCTTTTAGGTCTTGAATGCCTTTTTCGTCCGCCGCAGTGTATTCGACGAATTCAAATCCATCGGTGTTTAATGGATTGTAAGCCGTATTAGTGGTCATGGTCTTTCCGTATTGATTAGAATAAAACACTAATAAACACCAAAAAAACCAAATTGCATAGGGGACAGATAACGATGGGTTATGCGCAAAAAAAACCGGTTAGTAACCTTAAATTTACAACCGGTCTTAGCAGACTAAAAAGCTTGATTCTAGCCCGTTACAGGGCAGCATGCGTCAGCATTACATTACAAACGTGTATTTAAATCTTTACGGTCTTTTTATTGATCCCGTAGTCGCGCAGTTTATTAGCAATGGCGGTATGGCTTAAACCCAACTTTTTAGCCAGTTGCCGGGAGCTAGGATAACTGGGATACAAGCGTTGCAAGATACTTTTTTCAAAACGTTTCACCTCTTCATCCAAGCTGCCTTCAAAGTCATCTGCTACAAAACTCACGGCAGTGGAACAAGACGGAATTTGAATATGCTCTTTACTCAATTCATTACCTTCCAGTAAAGACACGGCCCGGTATAGGGCATTTTCAAGTTGACGAACATTGCCCGGCCAGGGATACGCTTGAATATAATCGACACAGGATTTGGTCAACTTGGGTACCTTACGCCCCAGCTTGACACTGTGTTGTTTTAAGAAGGTTTCAGCTAGGGGCACTATATCGGTTTTACGCTCCCGTAACGGGGGAATAACCAAACTCAGTACGTTTAATCGATAATACAGGTCTTCTCTAAAACGCCCCTCCTGAACCATCTGGCTTAAATCTTTCTGGGTGGTACAAATAAACCTGACATCTACCTTTACTTCTTTGTCATCCCCTACCCGTCTGAATTTACCGTCTTGTAACACTCTCAACAGTTTGACTTGAAGTTGGGGCGACATGTCTCCAACTTCATCTAAAAACAGGCTGCCCTCTTGGGCCTGTTCAAGCAAGCCCGGCTTACCGGTCGATTGACCAAATGCGCCGGCTGCGTAACCAAATAATTCTGTTTCGGCAACACTGTCGGGCAAGGAAGCACAATTGAGTACTAAAAAGGCCGCTTCGCTGCGCCTGCTCGCCTCATGACAAGCTTTGGCGATGAGCTCCTTACCCGTGCCTGTCTCACCGCACAACATCATGGAACCGTCCAGTTCTGCCATTCTTTTGGCTTCACGCACCACTTTTTTCATGGTTTTACTGCTCGCCTGCACTGAGAGGAAACTGTCAATATTGGCTTGATGGAAAACGGTTAATTGTTGTCCCAAACGAAATTCTGATTTGAGAATAAACACAGCACCGGCAAGAATAGGCTCACCTTCAGCATCGGGTACCATCACCGGCAAAACATCCGCCAAATAATCTTGTTCGATAAATCGAACTTTTTGGCTAAGACTAGTGATCTTGTTGCTCTCGAGCCAGCGGGGGGTATTAAATCCTTTAACCAGTTCATCGATTTCCGTGCCTATCAAACTACTGCAGTCGGTTTCGAGGCTCGACACCACAGCTTCGTTAACCAGTAAAATCCGCCCTTTAGTGTCAACCGAAAATACCGGATCCGGTAGCGTTTGCAGTAAGGCGCGCAGTTGATTTTGCTCCCGTTCTTGGGGCATAAAAGGTATGGTCTTAACATCATCGATACCTGATATCTTGCGAATTTTCGGCATCAAGTGTTGGAAATCGACAAATTCGATAGTCGGAAAATTCAGATAAATCTTACCGATTGCGTCAATTTCAATCCCCCGCAGATCAATTTTATGGCTCACCAGAATATCCAGAATATCCTGCGTGATACCCAACCTATCCTGACAGCTAATTTCCAATCGCATAAGGTTTCTTAATTTAGTGGTTTGTAAAGATATTATTACATATTTGCGGGGCTCAGCACATTAATTTCATCACCAAGGGCTTTTTATTAATGTGCTGTGGCCAGGAGTTTATCGCTACCGGCGTGAGTTTAACTAGGTGAGCTGGTCTTTTGGGCAAACCTGGCGGGATGTAAACCTAAAGTCTGGGCCTTTTGTACCAGGCGCATAATATCCATATTAGCCAATTCGAATAATTCAGAAAATTCGCTTAACAGAAAATAGACGGGCTGAATAATATCGATTCGATAAGGGGTACGGATCACGTCCAGCGGAACAAGGGCAGACGCACAGCATCTTCATTTTCCAGAGCATAAATGGTTTCTTTGGGGGAGGATAAAATTCCGCCACCATAGATCCGGATTCCATTGGCGGTTTTGACTAAACCAAACTCCACGGTAAACCAGTAAAGCCTAGCCAGATAACTACGTTGTTCTTTATTCGCTGCATAACCTAATTTGTCATAGGTGTGGGTAAAGTGGGCGAATGCGGGATTAGTCCACAGTGGACAATGGCCAAAAATCTCATGGAAAACGTCAGGCTCTTGCAGATATTCATCACAGGCACGGCCGTCGAGTAACTGGCGTTGCCTGTGCATCAAATCTTGCCAAATCTTATTTTCTTCTTCACTCCAATGAACTACACCATCCGCGTCTGGAAAGTGGGACTGATATTGGGATTACTTAGCCATAATACATAACTGCCGTATTTGAGTCATTCATACCGCCGGAGTCTACGCAAAAGCACACAAAGGAAAAGACACTAACGTGCAACAACCCGGCAACAATATGCAAATAAAAAGATACGTTCACCCTTAAGTCAAGAGGCGCGAATAACCTATGATACCCAAGTGACCTATTTCAAACGGTTATGCAAATCTGACACTAACTTCTTGCTGATCTCTGACAGGCCTGGCTTTTGTACGGTAAGCCAAGGCAAGGGTCGACACTCATGAATAGCTTTAAGGCCAATGCGAGCCGTTAACACGCCTGCCCCCATCCCCTGGGCTATGCGGGTCGACAACTTGCCCGTCACACTGGCACCCAATGCATAATTGCCCGCGTCAGAGATGATCTCCGCGGCGCCCGCATACAGCATGGTTTGGAATATGCGTCGGATCAGAGCCACCCGCCCCCAATAACCAAGTCTCACACCGTAAGTTTCACTAATTTGATTCATCATGCGCACATTGCGCCATAAAACTATTGCCATATCCAGCAGTGCAAACGGACTCACGGCGATCATAACGCTGGCAGCACCCGCATTGCTCATCACATTGGCAAGGGCCCGTTGATCCACTTTGCTAATGACTATATGTTCGAACAGCGAAATAATTTCACTGTCTGTATGATGTTCTTTGACACTATTTTGCCAGGCTGCAATAGCAGGCTCATAGCCGTCCGGCAATCGCCGGGCAACCGTCAGACAATGCTCCTGGCCTAAACCAATGGCCGGAGTGTTAAACAGCTCCATTGAAGTTTGTCGGGATTTTTGCTGACGTTTTAATTGTCTTAAACCTCGCCATTCGCTGATGATTGCGCCCACTACCAAACTCAAAATAAGCCCTGTGACCACCAACCATAATCCGCTTAACCAATCTTCGCTGACATACATTTGCTGAATAAACTGCATCAATTCGATACAACTAAGAACCAGAATAAGTAGGGAGATTGGCGCAAACAACTTAGACCACCAACGGCTTCTAGCCGGTTTAGTATCCTTCCTGTCGAGGACTAACGGCTCACCATCGCTGGCAGCTGACGCGTGGATATCCTGCCAGTCGATCACATCATCCAGTTTGGTCATAACCCGTAATTTAATCGGATCGTCGGGAGCTGATTTTTCGGTTAAGACTATTTTTTTCTTCAATACTACTTCTGGCGAAGCAGGTTCTGTCCTGTCGTTATTCACTGCATTTTATCCCCGAGTATAAAATCCAAAATTCTATCCATACGAATATGTGGTAACGGCTCAGTGCTTTTTCTGACCGGGGGTGCAAAGCTCGGAAAATCAAACCCTTGCTGTTGCCAAAATCCTTCATCTGGACACTGTTGGGGCACATCGCCTGGGAACAGGGTGACGGGGGAGCCATTAAGATCGAAGCCTTTTAATACTTGAATATTTTCTCCTTGATATTCGCTGATCCCGGCACGCGAAGAACGAATGGCGGCAATGGCAGTGGACTCAGTTAACACACCATCGAACTGGATTTGTTGGCGGGCACTGTGCAACATTGAATCGAGCAGTTTCACCAAGCTATTTTGCTGATCCGGCGTCACGTGATCCGCTTTACTGGCAGCAAAGATCAACTTATCAATCTTAGGATTGAATAGTCGTTTCAAGGCATTGGACTTACCATACTCAAA
The DNA here is from genome assembly GCF_058068185.1 of Paraglaciecola sp. IT1134. Taxonomy (NCBI): domain Bacteria; kingdom Pseudomonadati; phylum Pseudomonadota; class Gammaproteobacteria; order Alteromonadales; family Alteromonadaceae; genus Paraglaciecola; species Paraglaciecola sp. IT1134. The sequence continues at coordinate 3,636,711 of NZ_CM176486.1, forward strand.
ACTACCTAACAACCAGTTTAATGCTTGCTGTAAATCGTTAAAGCAACTTTTTCCATGATTCAAAGCCGACAAACAATCCACCAACACCACTTGGCGATCAAAGCGTTTAAAATGCTGGCGGTAAAAGGGTTTGATCACCTCATCCTGGTAATGCTCAAAACGGCTGATCAATAATTGGGCGTTACTGCCCTTTTTGGGCGCTGACAAGTCCACCTGTTGGTCAATAAGTGAGGATCCACTCAAAGGGAAAAAATGCAATACCGGCGCACCTTGCAGCTCGCCTGGTAAAATAAAACGCCCTGGCTGTAATAGTTGAAAACCATAGTCCCGACATGCGTGTAAATAGTCGGTATAGGCCTGGGCGATGTCCTGTAACATCAGTTCATCACCCACAGCGTTCAGATCCAGTTGCTCACGCAGGAGCAGAAATGGTGCAGCAAGTTCTTGGCGCTTGGCCTGGGCCAATTCATTTTCACAATGGCGAGACCACTGGCTGAAATCCATATCGAGCAGAGGTAAGTCCAACAACCACTCCCCGGGATAATCGGTGATATCCAAGGTTAAGTAACCTTGCTCGCTGAAATAACGACTCAGGCCAGAATTTTTACGATAACGCAGGCGCAATCTTACCTGACTAATCCCCCGAGTAGATTTTGGCCATTTGCACGGTAAGGCATTTAAATCGTCCATCGCTTCTTCATAAGCAAATCGACTTAAACTCAGATTGGGCTGCACTTCGCGACGCACCCCCTGCAACCGGTCTTCCCTGACCACAGAAAAAAAAGGCAGGTCAGCCCCGTCGTTTGCTTCCAGTAATTGATTGACCAAAGAGGTAATAAATGCGGTTTTACCACTTCCGCTTAAGCCGGTTACTGCGAGGTTTAAATGTTTATCTGCGAGTCGGGCGCCAACCATTTTAAAATTTTGTTTGGCCGTTGACACAAAAGCATACCCTTCACTTTTTTTACTCATACAGTCCGTTCTCCATACTCGTTCAAGCCATTTATTAGGCTCAATACTATTAAGCCACAGCAACAAACGCCATAACTAAAAAAACGGCTTAGATCATTAATTTATCTAAACCGTTTTAACTTCCCGTTGGAACCCGCACTTTGAGGTCACTTGGGTATACGTATGCACTACCTGATTAAAGACTGTTAATCTCGCGGTTCAACTGGTACTCGGATGAAGTCACATAAGTTTCAACTTTACGTAACCTTTCCTCATTACGCTCAAAGCGTTGCTTGATATCCGCAAAGGCCTGTTTAGGGGGTTCGCCTGACTGCCAAACCTTAGACTTTACCTTAACTTTTTCGTCTTCTTCTTCAGCCACATTGTGCCAGCCCTTGCCAACGTGCTCAAATTGGTGACTGTGGCCTTTAAAGGAGCTATGTGCTGAATGCTTCACGTAAGACCTCTTTTCCAGAATAAACCAGGCAGCAATATAGCTAACAATGATGAAGGTACCTGCTGACAAAAAGAAAGCGGTCACCACCATAATTCTAATCAACCACAGTTCAATGCCAAAATAGTCTGCCAGACCGGCACACACCCCCGCAATTTTACCCCTTTCTGGATCCCGGGTTAACTCCCCACGGCTTTTCATACCTTGTTCCTCCACTGAGGAGCCTCTGCGTCCAAAATCGATTCTAGGGTGTGGATCCGATCGGCCATTTTCTCAGCACGATCTGCTAATTCTTGTAAAGTTGCGTATTCTTCCTCAGATAAGCCCTGATTGATCTGTTTCTTACTACGGTAATGTAATATCAGCCAAATAGGGGCGACAATCACCATAAAAACGATAATTGGCGCAATAATGATCCCCACTATATCTTCCACAATAACTCTCCTTAGCTACATCTTAATCGTGTTTTTGGGATTGACTGCTTTGATTTTTGACTTTCTTTTTCAGTGCCGCCAACGCATCATCAATCTCATCATCTGACGCTAGGTCGTCAAACTCGTCCGCCAGGGTTTTTTTACCTAAGTCATAGGCATCAACCTGAGACTCAAGATCATCGATCTTGCGTTCATATTGCTCGAAGCGCCCCATGGCTGCATCCACTTTGCTGCTGTCTAAGGTCTTTTTAATCTCCAAACGCGAACTTACGGTTTTTTGACGCATGACTATCGTTTTCTGACGAGCTTTGGCGTCCGCCAATTTATCTTGCAACTGACCCACCTCTGATTGCAACTTGGAAATTTGTCCTTCAACCACATCCAGTTCACGGCTAAGGGTGGTGCCGTATTCATCGCACTTCTTTTTCTCTTGCAGTGCGGCCCGGGCTAAATCTTCACGATCTTTACTGATTGCTAACTCAGCCTTACTCTGCCAATCTTTAGCTTCATTGTTTAGCTTACTGATTTGCGCAGAAATTTCTTTTTTATTAGCCAGGGTTTTTGCGGACGCTGAACGCACTTCTACTAACGTATCCTCCATTTCTTGGATGATTAAGCGGACCATTTTTTCAGGATCTTCCGCTTTATCTAAAATAGCGTTGATATTTGAGTTCACTATGTCTGTGAAACGCGAGAATATACCCATAGTTTTTACCTCTTTAAAATGACAGTTTAATTGAACACCTAGCCAATACGCTACATGCCAGTTCCTGGGTAAGACTATTCAAATAACAGGCCAATAAGTTAAATTAACTAAATCACTGATTTTAAACAAATAATTATTTACTCTCAGGGTGGTGAGATCTACAATAATATTTGTCTACACCACAAGTTAGTCTATTAGACCATTTTTTGAGGATATTGATGAGCCGTTTTCGCCAACAAGATAATTTGTTAGGACAGTCCAATAGCTTTCTCGAAGTATTGGAACAGATATCACAAATTGCCCCTTTAAATAAACCGGTTCTGGTAATAGGCGAAAGAGGAACAGGTAAGGAGCTGGTCGCTGCACGTCTGCATTATTTATCAAAGCGCTGGGAACAGCCCTATCTCAAGCTAAATTGTGCCGCATTAAACGAAAGTTTGCTTGAGAGTGAATTATTTGGTTATGAAGCGGGTGCCTTTACCGGGGCAACCAAAAGACGCGAAGGCAGATTTGAAACAGCGCATAATGGCACCTTGTTTCTAGATGAACTGGCCAATACTTCAGGCATGATCCAAGAAAAACTGTTGCGAGTTATTGAATACGGGGAATTCGAGCGTGTTGGTGGCTCTAAAAGTGTCAAAGTTGATATTCGCCTGGTTGCCGCGACCAACGAAGACTTGCCTGCCCTGGCTGAATCAGGGGAGTTTCGGGCAGATTTGCTGGATCGTCTCGCATTCGATGTGATTACCCTGCCGCCCCTTAGAGAAAGGCGAGACGACATTATGATGCTCGCGGAAAACTTTGCCATCAATATGGCCAGAGAGCTAGAAATGGACTTATTCAGCGGTTTCACGGAAAAGGCCAAACGCACCCTACTAGACTACCCTTGGCCGGGTAATATTCGCGAGCTTAAAAACGTTGTGGAACGGGCGGTTTATCGCAGCAATAATCCGGACATTCCTGTGCACAACATTATTCTTGACCCTTTTGAGTCAGCTTTTCGTCCTAAAACCAGAACCAAAACCCATGATCGTATTGTACATCAAGTGCCTATTGTAGAAGCTCCTGACGCGACTCCCGCCATAGAAAATAAAGAAGTCCAGTCTTCAAGTAGTCTACCGGCAAGTTACGAATTTCCCGTGGATTTAAAGGAGCTATCTCAAGAATTCGAGATCGATTTGATCAAACAAGCATTGGCGGATAGCCAGTATAACCAAAAGAAAACCGCAGAAAAATTGTCTCTGACATATCATCAGTTGCGCGGATACCTGAAAAAATATAATTTATTAGAGACAACCGGCGAGGATATGGAGCCATAACTATGTTAGCTCAACTTCAGGTCTCATCTGCCATACCTTGCTCTGTGTTTTTAGTCAGTCTGATCTTTGTTGTGGCCGGTTGTGGTCCCAATACCGCCGATTTGGTGCAACCTAATGGCATTATCTACTGTTCAGAAGGTAACCCCACCAGTTTTAATCCCCAGTTAGATACATCTGGCACCACGGTTGACGTGTCTTCCCATCAAATATATGACAGGTTATTGGACTTCGATCCCCTTACTGGCGATATAGTGCCCGGTTTGGCTACCAGCTGGCTAACCAGTGTTGACGGGCTAACTTATACGTTTCAGTTACGCAAAAATGTTGAATTCCACTCTACGCGCTACTTCACTCCCACTCGCCCCTTTACCGCCGACGACGTAGTTTTCAGTTTTGATCGCTGGCGATTAACCGACCATCCCTATCATGCAATATCTGGCGGGCAGTATCCTTATATTAGCAGTTTGGGATTACACCATTTAATCAGTCATGTTGAACGCTTGAATGGTTATCGAGTCGAGATCACGTTAGTCCATCCAGACAGTTCTTTTTTAGCAAATCTGGCGACGGATTTTGCCATTATTTTATCCGCCGAATATGCCGAGCAACTCATACTGCAACATACCCAAGGCTTAATCGATTTATACCCCATAGGCACGGGCCCCTATAAGTTTGACAGTTTCCGGCAGGATCGATTTGTACGTTTTAAGCAGCACAACAATTACTGGCGGGAACGCAGCTCAACACAACAGCTAATATTTGATATCACACCGTCCAGCTCTTTGCGTTTGGCCAAGTTAATGACCGGCGAATGTGATGCCATGGCTTACCCCGCTAACAGCCAATTAGACATCATTCGTAAACGCCCAGATTTAGTACTGGATGAAAAACCCGGATTAAACGTAGGATTCTGGGCATTTAATACCACCAAACCGCCATTCGACAATGCAAATGTGCGAAAAGCTCTGGCCATGGCAATAGACAAAAACGCCTTACTTGAAGCCATCTATTATGGCAGTGCCATTCCAGCAACCTCTATTGTTCCCCCTTCGTCATGGGCCTTTCAACCTGATTTGAAAGGGATCAATTATAACCCTGTAGCTGCCGCCAAATTATTACGGGAAAATGATATCGAAGAAGGCTTTGTAATGAATATATGGGCGATGCCCGTTGAGCGGGCCTATAACCCCAATGCCATGAAAATGGCCGAATTGATTCAACGTTATTTGCGCGACGTAGGCGTGCGGGCCAATATTGTCAGTTATGAATGGTCAACCTTTAGATCCCGTTTAAAACAAGGATTGCATGACTCTGTGCTTATAGGTTGGTCAGCGGACAATGGCGACCCGGATAACTTCTATCGCCCATTGTTGACCTGCGAAGCTGTAGCGTCGGGCACCAATCGTGCCCTTTGGTGCTCCAAGGAATATGATGAGCTTATTAGCCAAGCCCTCCAATATACCGCACAAGAAGAGAGGGCGTACTTTTACAACCGAGCCAACGAACTTTTGGTTGAACAAATGCCGTTAATGCCCATAGCTCACGCATACCGTTACCAGGCATTTCGAGACAATATTTCCGGCTTGCAAATCAACCCCTACGGTGGCATTCAATTTCGTGATGCGAGTAAACGTTAATGGGTAAAATTGTCTTGCGCCATTTAAGTTTGCTTGTGCTAACTCTGAGTGTGTTGAGTTTGTTTTCTTTTTCCCTGGCATTTTTATTTCCTGGGGATCCGCTTACCAATCTGACTGGAGTGCAGCCAGAAAATAAGGAAGTGTATGCCCTGCTCGCGACCAGTTATCATATTAACGGAAGTTTCCTTTCTCAATACTGGCATTATCTCGAGCAACTATTTGTGGGAAATTGGGGGATCAGTTTTAGTTCGGGTTTGCCCCTGGCCCAGGAAATTAGTCGCTCGCTAACGGCCAGCATTGAGCTAAGTGCCTATGCCTTGTTGTTTTCTTTTGTAATAGGTTTACCTCTGGGTTTTGTCGCAGGCTTTAAACACCACAAGTTTGCTGATTACTCTTTGCTTTCGGCCAGTGTAATTGGATATTCTATTCCGGTATTTTGGCTGGCCCTGATCCTGATACTGATCTTTTCTTTGCAACTTGGCTGGTTTCCCTTATCCGGGCGCATTGGCTTACTGTATGATGTCCCTTATATTAGCGGCTTTATTCTAGTTGATATTTTTCTGTCAGATTTACCTAATAAAACCGACGCATTCTACAACGCGCTGCGCCATATAGTGCTTCCGACCCTGTCCATTGCTATTGTCACCAGTACCATAGTGCTGCGTATTTCTCGTCGCTCCGTTATTGAAGTGATGAACAGTGACTACATTCAGGCTGCTTACGCCAGAGGGTTAAGCTCCAGACAAGTATTGTTAAGGCATGGCGTAAAAAACGCACTTATGCCGATCTTACCGCTGCTGGTCATGCAATTTACTACACTATTAACCAACGCTATGATAGTGGAAACCATTTTTTCCTGGCCAGGCATAGGCAATGGCTTGATCCAGGCGATTTACCAGCGGGACTTTCCTGCAATCAGGGCCGGTATGTTGGCTGTGTCTGTACTGGTGCTGACATTTATCATCTCGATGGATCTTTTGATCCGTTTAATCGACCCATTACGAAGGCCCCAACATGCCACGGCATAAATTATATCAAGAGGAGTATTATCCCTCTCCCTTACAAAACACTTGGAAGGAATTTACCGAAAACCACGCCGCAGTGGCCAGTTTGTATTGCGTGTTATTTTTCATAATTTTAGTGATTTTTGGCCCGCTGCTGAGCCCCTTTGATCCGTTGCAACAACATATAGATTCCTTGCTTGTGCCACCGGCATGGGATAGCAACGGTAATATCCTGCACCTATTTGGTACTGACGGCCTAGGCCGTGACATGCTTTCCAGAATTATTTACGGCTGCCGCATGACATTCGGTATCAGCCTGTTGTTAGTCGTACTGTCATTGCTTGTGGGGGTCACCCTGGGTGCGATAGCAGGTATGAGCCGGGGTTTGCGCTCGAGCTTTTTGAACCATTTGCTGGATTCATTAATGGCTATTCCCACCTTACTGATTGCCATCATTATTATTGCCATATTAGGCACGGGTTTGGTCAACAGTATGTGGGCTATTTCCCTGGCCCTTATCCCCCAATTTGTTCATCAAACCCGGGATCTGGTGCGAGAAAAACTCAAAAAAGAATATGTCTTGGCTGCCCAACTCGATGGCGCCGGTAAGCGTCACATTTTTTTTAATTCGATCTTGCCTAATATGGGTGAAAAGCTGGTAGTGCAAGCGACGCTAGCCATGTCCACGGCCATCCTGGACATCAGTGCTCTGGGATTTTTGAACCTGGGCGCCCAGGCTCCCTCACCAGAGCTCGGCGCCATGTTGTCCGAAGCCTTGGATGTTGCTTATTTAGCGCCGTGGAATATCGCCCTGCCTGGGGCAGCAATATTTCTGATGATGGTATCAATTAATCTGGTGGGTGATGGGTTACGCTCTGCCCTGCGTTATAGGCTGCTACGCTAATGAGCTTACTGGATATAAAAAATCTAACCCTGGAAATCGATTCCCAAAATGGCTGGATAAAGGCCCTTGATAAAATTAACTTAGTCATCGAAGAGGGGCAGATCCATGCTCTGGTGGGTGAATCAGGCTCGGGTAAAAGCATCATAGTTAAGACAATAGTAGGTGCGATATCCGAACGCTGGCGTTTAACTGCGGATCGCATGAACTGGCGAGGTCTGGATCTGCTTAAGATGTCAGTTAAGGAAAGACGCAACATTATCCGTTCAGATATTTCGGTTATTTTTCAAAATCCAAAGAGCTCTCTGGATCCCATTGCCACTTTGGGGGACCAGATAAAAGAAGTCATATCGGTTTCCAACCTTGAACAGGGCATGTTTTGGCAGCGTGGCAAGCAACGTCATAAATTTGCCGCAGAATTAATGCACCGTGTGGGCATTAAAGATCATGAAGTCTATATGCGCAGTCTGCCACATCAGATCCCCAACGATGTTTGTCAAAAATTTATGATCGCTATGGCCTTGGCGTCCCAGCCTAAGTTGATCATCGCCGATGATCCCACTCGCGGTATGGAAATTACCGATAAAACCCAAATCTTGAAACTGTTAAGCCGGGTCAGTCAGATAAGAAAACTCAGCATCTTGTATGTGAGTCACGATTTGCTCGCCATTTCGAGCATGGCCGATTATATGACAGTGCTATATTGCGGGCAGACAGTGGAAAGCGGCAGAATGTCACAGTTGCGCAAACGTGCTTTGCACCCTTACACCAAGGCGTTAATGGATAGCGCCCCAAGCTTTCGCAAAGACTTGCCACCTAAATCCCCTTTGAGTTCCCTGGACGGTACCATTCCTACCTTCCAACACTTACCTATAGGCTGCAGGTTAGGCCCCAGGTGCCCAAGAGCCAGAAAGGAATGTGTAAAGGTACCGGAGGTCAGGCGCATTCACGACCATACCTACAGTTGTCATTTCCCGCTACATAGAGATAAAAAGTGAGCGATTTACTCTCAGTTGAGAATTTAACTTTTCAGAATTGCCATGGAAAACGTTGGCAAAACCAAGCCAGTAAATTTCAACTCGGCCCAATAAACTTCAATATCAGTGCCGGCGAGACTTTAGCCATAGTGGGACCGAATGGTTCGGGCAAGTCATTATTGGCCAAATTGTTGGTCGGTTTGGAGCGCCCGGATAGCGGCGCCATCTATTTGAACGAAAAAAAGCTGGAAAAATACGATAACAAACATCGCTGTTTGAATATTCGCATGGTTTTTCAAAACAGTAATGAGTCGTTAAATCCGGGCATTACCCTAGGGGCGATCCTGGAAGAACCGCTCAAGCTTAACACCAGCCTTGAGCTACAAGAGCGTATCAGCAAAGTCGAACAAACGTTAAAAAAAGTCGGGCTGATGGCCGAACACAGATTCTTCTATCGGCATATGTTGTCAGACGGTCAGCGTCAACGTGTCGCCCTTGCCAGAGCGATCATCCTTAATCCCCAGGTGATAGTGGCCGACGAGCCTTTTGCCGCTCTGGACCCGTCAGTACGCTCACAAACCGTTAATCTACTCATGGAATTACAACGGGACCTGGGGTTGGGTTTTATTTTCATCTCCCATAACCTGGGCATAGTTCGGCATATCAGTGACAAAATTCTGGTCATGCAACATGGTAAGGTTGTGGAATCCGGCAAAACCGAGGTGATATTTAACTGGCCTAAACATGAATACACCAAGAAACTGGTCAATTCGCACCAAGCGTTGCTCAACCGCCAGGCAAGCAATAGCAATATTGGCGATTGAACATTAACCTTACACCTTGTAAGCCAGCTAACCCACTAGCGCCAGCAGGATCCCCGCCGCTACCGCTGAACCCAATACTCCAGCGACATTCGGTCCCATGGCATGCATCAAAAGAAAATTATGGGGGTTAGTCTCCAGCCCCACTTTGTTGACCACCCTGGCTGCCATCGGCACGGCAGAAACGCCTGCGGCGCCAATTAAAGGATTAATTTTTTCAGTGCTAAATTTGCCCATCAGTTTTGCCATTAGTATGCCGGCAGCGGTGCCGATGGAAAATGCTATTGCTCCCAAAGCCAAAATACCCAGAGTTTCCAGGGTCAAGAATTTCTCTGCCGAAAGCTTCGAGCCAACGGCCAGTCCCAAAAATATGGTCACTATATTAATCAGCTCATTCTGGGCAGTATTACTCAGACGATCGACCACTCCTGACTCTTTCATCAAATTGCCCAGGCAAAACATACCCACCAAGGGTGTGGCTGTTGGCAAAAAGAAAATGGTTAACAATAACACCGCCAAAGGAAAGAGAATTTTTTCACGTTTTGATACTTTCCTCAATTGCGCCATCTCGATGTTACGCTCAGCTTCTGAGGTCAACAAACGCATAATTGGCGGCTGAATAATCGGAACTAAAGCCATATATGAATAGGCCGCTACGGCGATTGCACCAAGCAGCTCAGGTGCCAGTTTAGACGCCAGGAAAATGGCGGTTGGACCGTCTGCTCCGCCGATAATGGCAATAGCAGAGGCATCTTTTAGACTAAACTCGAAACCCGGTACCAGATTCAAAGCGATAGCCCCAAAGAGCGTGCCAAAAATACCAAACTGGGCCGCAGCGCCCAGTAGCAACATCCGGGGATTGGCGATCAGAGCACTAAAGTCTGTCATCGCACCCACCCCCATAAAAATAAGTAAAGGGAATACCCCAGTTTCAATGCCCACCTGATAGATTAAATACAGCAGACCTCCTGGCTCGCTAAATCCCGCCAAGGGAATATTAGTCAATATCGCCCCAAACCCTATAGGCAGCAACAGTAGAGGTTCAAACTTCTTGACGATCGCCAGATAAAGCAATATGCAGCCCACAGCCATCATCGCTACTTGGCCCAAACTGAAGTGGGCCAATGCTGTGCTTTGCCACAATAATGTTAATTTTTCCATTGCGATAGTCGTCCTAGCCGAGCGTTAACATGGGCTGCCCTGAATGCAGCGCATCGCCCTCTTTGACCAAAACGTCCACTATGGTTCCCGTCCCAGTAGAGCGAATTTCAGTTTCCATTTTCATCGCTTCCATGATCATCACCACATCGCCCCGGGCAATCTCGTCTCCGGCACGCACCAATAGTTTAAAAACATTACCGGCCAGCGGAGCGTTGACCACCTCTCCTGTACTTTTAGCTGACTCGTTTTGGGTGGCGGGTTTAGCAACTGTTACGTCTGTTAAAGCTCCACCCTGGGCGACTTCTACTGCGTAGACCTTTCCATCAACCCGCACTGAATAAGAAGCGCTGCCCGTATCTCGGGTCTGGGAGACCGCTGTTTCAGATCCGGCTGTTTCAGATACTGCCGCATCGGGTGCCGCCGCATCGGGTGCCGCCGCATCGGGTGCCGCCGCACCGGGAACTGGCTCAAATGCCTCAGGGTTATGGCGGTTCTGCAAAAATTTCAGACCAATCTGTGGAAACAATGCATAGGTCAGCACATCATCCATAAGTTCGTCAGCTAACGTAATGGATTGCTCTTTGGCATGGTTTAGCAGCTCTTGTTCTAGACTGACCAATTCATCGTTAAGTTTGTCTGCCGGCCTGCAGGTAATAGGTTGTGCACCGTCCAGTACCCGCATTTGTAACTCTTTATTAACCGGAGCCGCTGTAGCGCCATACTCACCTTTGAGTACACCAGCGGTTTCTTTGGTAATGTTTTTATACCGTTCCCCGGTAAGCACATTGAGTACAGATTGGGTGCCGACAATTTGCGAAGTGGGTGTCACTAAAGGAATAAAACCTAAGTCCTCGCGAACCCGGGGGATTTCTTTGAGTACTTCATCCAGCCTATCTTGTGCCCCCTGCTCGACTAGCTGCGCTTCCATGTTAGTCAGCATGCCACCCGGTACTTGGGCAATGAGGATCCGTGCGTCCACGCCCTTAAGGCTCCCCTCAAATTTTGCATATTTCTTGCGCACCTCCCGAAAATAAGCGGCGATTTCGGCTAATAAAGGCAGCTTCAGCCCTGTGTCTCTGGGCGTTCCTTCAACGATGGCGACTATAGTTTCAGTAGCGGTATGACCATAGGTCATGCTCATAGATGAAATAGAGGTATCCAAAATATCAATACCGGCGTCTATGGCTTTCTGGTAAGTCGCAGTGCTTAGACCTGTAGTGGCATGACACTGCATGGCAATAGGAACCTGCACTGTTTCTTTGAGACGGCTAACAAGCTCCTCACACACATAAGGTTTAAGCAAGCCCGCCATATCTTTAATGCAGATGGAATGAACACCCATATCTTCTAGCTGTTTAGCCATATCCAGCCACAGGGGCATCGAGTGCACCGGACTGACGGTATAAGACATCGTTCCCTGGGCATGGGCGCCGATTTCTATGGCAGATTTGATGGCAGTCTGCAGGTTACGCATATCATTCATCGCATCGAAAATCCGAAAAACATCTACGCCATTGACATGAGCCCGCTCCACAAATTTTCGTACCACATCGTCGGCATAGTGACGGTAACCGAGTAGATTTTGTCCTCTGAGTAACATCTGCTGGGGGGTATTAGGCATGGCTTTTTTAAGTAACCTGATACGCTCCCAAGGATCTTCTCCCAAATAGCGGATGCAAGCGTCAAATGTTGCCCCCCCCCAAGTTTCCAGTGACCAATAGCCGACTTGATCTAGTTTGGCCGCAATGGGCAACATGTCTTCGATACGCATCCGTGTGGCTAGCAGGGACTGGTGTGCATCACGCAGCACAACATCAGTGATAGCTAAAGGTTTTGACATATTCAATTCCCGTAAAAAGTTGATTATAATTAACGTTGGCTACGATATTGCTTGATAGCGGCGGCTATAGCAGCGATCACCGGTTTGCCGATTTCGCCTTGGTGGACAATGGCGACTCTAGATTTGGTCTCTAAGGCGGCCTGTACCGAGCCATCCTCTTCGGGAAATTTGGCACACAACCAGGCGATGCCTGTTATGGCACCAATCAATAAGGACAAAAATAGAAAGACCACCACCATACCAACGACTAATAAGTTAGCGGATTCGAACAATAATGATGTAATGTCAGTATGCATAACTGGACTTTTCCTGTAACCCGATCAAACGACCAGATAAGTACCATGGGGCTTAACAAAACACAAATTTTAGGCATGAGTTAAAGGGTATATTTAATAAGAAAAAATTCACTTTACGTGAATTATTACCCAGGGAGGGGATACTATAGTGCTTTGAATTTTTTAACGATTATCTTATAGCTAAAAAACGATGGATAACAGTGTTTTTTAATTTGGCCGCGCCGACGGATTACTTCAGGCATCCTGCCTTTCGCCCCGCGCGGCGGCCGCTTCGGGCCACACTACGTGTGTTCAAATTCGTTCCCGACGAATTTGTACTTCAGGCATTCTGCCTTTTGCCCATGCAGGGTCGGGCTGCGCACGCGCTAATTTTCTCCCGAAAAATTGGTCAAACCAGGGAGATTTTTGTTCTCCCAGGCAAAAAAAAGCCCGTTGATTACTCAACGGACTTTACTGTGTGGTGCGCGTGGAAGGATTCGAACCTCCGACCGCCTGGTTCGTAGCCAGGTACTCTATCCAGCTGAGCTACACGCGCATTATAAACATGTTCGTTATTATTCGACCAAAATAATAAACTTTAAATGGTGCGCGTGGAAGGATTCGAACCTCCGACCGCCTGGTTCGTAGCCAGGTACTCTATCCAGCTGAGCTACACGCGCAAAATCATTACATCGATGACACAATATTAAGGTATCCTACCTTGTCTCACCTAGCTTAAGTCCCTTGGTCTAAGCTATCTCGTTAACCTGAATAATCAGGTTACCACCAATAAATGGCGGAGAAGGAGGGATTCGAACCCTCGATAGGGCTATAAACCCTATACTCCCTTAGCAGGGGAGCGCCTTCAGCCACTCGGCCACCTCTCCTAAATCTGGAGCCGAAGTTTACCGTGCCCCATACGTAAGTCAAACACTTTTTATGTTCTACGTTACTGCTTGCTGGTATTTTGTACCATTCGTTTAATTTTTAGCTAAAAGCCATACATAAGTGCAGTATTTATTCTGGTTCAGCGGCTACCGTCATATAATTACAGGCATAAAAAAAGCTGGTGAAACCAGCCTTTTTTATAATACCTAAAATTAATTTTCGTCGTCTTTGGTTTCTTGTTCACCAGCAGCTAATTGAATATTTTTTTCAGCTTGAATGCGCATGTATATTTCTTCACGATGCACAGACACTTCTTTGGGGGCATTAACCCCTATCCTTACCTGATTACCTTTAACGCCCAACACAGTCACTGTGACTTCATCACCGACCATAAGGGTTTCACCGACACGACGGGTCAAAATTAGCATTCTATTGCTCCTTATCCGTTATTCAAAAGTTATCCCTTATTAAAATTAGTGTACCTCTTTGAAAATACCAAAGAACTACACACCCGACCCTTCCTTATTTTTGTTGTCACCGCAAAAATTGGTCGAATAATTCCGATTTTAAAGCTTACCCTGTAACCAGGCACTGACAGACGCTATCGCAGCGTCCAGGTTTTCAGGCTGCGTTCCCCCTGCTTGAGCCATATCAGGACGACCACCACCCTTACCACCTACCTGCAGGGCGACGAAGTTAACCAATTCGCCCGCTTTAATTTTATTTGTCAAATCCTTGGTCACGCCAGCTATCAAGCTTACCTTGTCATTTTCACTTGCACCCAATAGGACAATCCCGCTGCCCATTTGGTTCTTAAGGTCATCCACCATAGGACGCAAAGATTTACTTTCCACACCTTCTAAGTGAGAAGACAAGACTTTTATACCTTTTATTTCGTAAATCTGGGATAAAAGATCACTTCCTGCATTGCTAGCGATTTCATGTTTAAGGCGATTAACTTCTTTTTCCAGGCTCTTGCTCAGCTCTAACAAGTGTGAAACACGCTCAGGTACGCTATTAATATCTGTTTTAAGCAGACCAGCAATCTGATTGATATCCATGGCTTGTTTTTGCATTGCCGCCAGGGCTACTGCCCCGCTAACAGCTTCTATGCGCCTGATCCCAGAAGCGATACCACTTTCTGACAGAATTTTGAACAAACCTATGTCACCAGTGCGCTCTACGTGTGTGCCACCACACAGTTCCATGGAAAACTCCCCCATGGAGACTACTCTGACCTGCTCTTCATATTTTTCACCAAACAGTGCCATCGCCCCTGCAGTTTTAGCTTGCTCTAAATCCATCAATTTCGTCACTAAAGGATGGTTAGCCTGGATCTGCTGATTCACGATATTTTCCACTTGGGATAGCTGTTCTTTGCTGATCCCTTCAAAATGAGAAAAATCAAATCTTAATCGTTCAGGTTGCACTAAAGAGCCTTTCTGGCTGACGTGTTCCCCCAATACTTGTTTTAGAGCAGCGTGCAGCAAATGCGTGGCGCTATGATTAATTTTTATTTGCCGGCGCCGAAAACCGTCAACTTGGGCACTAATTTGGCTACCTAACTTGATCTTGCCTGTCGCGCGGCCTTTATGGGCAATAGCATTGCCCAGCTTGGCCGTATCAGTTACCTGAAACCCGCCGTCTTCACTGGTTAATAAACCAGAATCTCCCACCTGACCGCCTGCCTCAGCGTAAAAAGGACTCTCATCGAGTAATAAAACGCCTTCTTCTCCCGCCTGCAATTCGCTTACCGTTTTACCATTGGCGAAAATCTCCACTATCGTGGCGCTACTGGATTCATGATCATAGCCAACAAACAAAGAGCGTTGCTGTGTTTTAAGCTGTTCATTATAGTCGGTATCAAACTGACTGGCTTTTTGCGCACGTTTACGCTGTGTTGACATCGCCGCGGCAAAACCTTCCTCGTCGATACTCAAACCCTTTTCCCGGGCCACATCATTGGTGAGATCTGCGGGAAAGCCATAGGTATCATAGAGTTTAAAGACCAGCTCACCTGGTACCACTTTGCCTTCGAGTTCAGCCAGCGCTTCGTTCAAAATGCTCATGCCACGCTCAAGGGTACGAGTAAACTGTTCTTCTTCACCCCGCAGAACTTTTTCAATCACCGAGCGCTGTTCAACAAGTTCAGGGTACGCATCACCCATTTGTTCACCAAGGGCGGCCACCAGCTTATAGAAGAAGACATCCGTTGCCCCTAGTTTGTTCCCGTGGCGAACAGCACGGCGGATGATACGGCGCAGTACATATCCCCGGCCTTCGTTTGATGGCATCACACCGTCGCAGATCAGAAAACTGCAGGAGCGTATATGATCAGCGATGACCCGTAATGATTTATCTTCCAAACTCTCGCAACCGACTATTTCTGCCGCCGCTTTAATTAAGTTCTGGAAAATATCTATTTCATAGTTACTATGCACATTTTGTAAAATGGCCGATATGCGCTCCAACCCCATTCCTGTGTCTATGGAAGGTTTCGGCAAGGGTTGCATTTCACCATCTGCCTGACGATTAAATTGCATAAAGACCAGATTCCAGATCTCGATAAAACGATCACCATCTTCTTCGGGTGAACCAGGGGGGCCTCCCCAAATGTGCTCACCATGATCATAGAATATTTCAGAACAAGGTCCACAAGGCCCGGTATCACCCATGGACCAAAAGTTATCCGAGGTACTGATACGAATAATTTTATCTTCCGGCACCCCGATTTGTTGGTGCCAAATGTCGTAGGCTTCGTTGTCGTCAGAATATACCGTTACCAATAGCTTTTCTTTGGGTAACCCTAGTTCGACGGTTAAAAACTGCCAGGCAAATTGAATCGCCTGCGCTTTGAAATAATCCCCAAAACTGAAATTTCCCAACATTTCAAAGAAGGTATGATGTCTGGCGGTATAACCTACGTTTTCCAGATCATTGTGTTTGCCACCAGCACGTACACATCGTTGGGAAGAAACTGCACGTGTGTAATTACGTTGCTCTGTGCCCAAAAATACATCTTTAAATTGATTCATGCCTGCATTGGTAAACAGCAAGGTTGGATCGTCACTCGGTACGAGGGATGAACTGGAAACTTGTTGATGTCCTTTGTCAGCAAAAAACGCTAAAAAAGCTTGTCGAATTTGCGCTGTGCTCTTACTCATTAATGATCCTGAATCAACATTTATTGGTTTGAGATAACAAATGGCCTGAAACTGCCATTTCTATATACTGGGTCGGCAACAATATCACGATTCCAGCTTACTTGTTAGGCACTTAGATGACTTCTCAGTGCCTGGTTAACACTGCGAATTTGCTCGTGACTAAAGCCTCTATACTGCAGAAATCGATTACGCCTTTGTTGTTCTCGCCAATCTGTAGCCATTATTTGACCAAACTTCTTCACATACACTTTAAGGGCAAGTGCTTCCCAATCTTGATCTTGCTCTGAAAAGGCCGCCTCAATCAGTTCCTCAGGGATTTCATGTTCCACCAACTCCCGCCTAACTCTTTGCTCACCGACCCCTTTGTTTATTCGGCTGCGAACCAACACTTCTGCAAAGCGTTTTTCACTGAGCAAATTTGCCTGGGTATATTTATCAAGCTGGATTTCGCACAAATGCTTGTCAAAATCTCTGTTTAACAATTTTGTTAGTAGTTCCCTGCGACTATGCTCTCGCATCGCTAACAACCTGCTGATAGTATTGTTGATGATCTTAATGTCGTTGTCTGTCATATTAGGTAATATATTCTCCCCCGATCTGGAAACCTGTCTGCCTGTGAAGAGTCTTCAATTTAATTTTAAGTTTCTAACAGCAATAGGGCAAATAGACAGAGCCAGCTGGAATGCATTAGCTGACCAAAGCGATCCATTTCATCAACATGAATTTCTTGGGGCTTTGGAAAACTCTGGCTGTATCTCCTTTGCCACCGGTTGGCAACCCCAACATCTTACAATCTATCAAAATAAACAGCTGATAGGCATACTACCTTTGTATATAAAAACCCATAGTTATGGTGAATACGTATTTGATTTTGCCTGGGCAAATACCTATCGAGAATACGGTCTTAATTATTACCCAAAGCTAGTCAATGCTATACCCTTTACTCCGGTAACTGGGACACGGTTATTACTTAAAAATGATATTGATCCTGAACAACTTATGGGGCCACTGTGTGCGGCTATCAAAAACAAAGTTAAATCTTCCGGTCTATCTTCAATGCACTGGCTGTTTGTACCGCTGGCGCTCAGCGAAATGCTTGCACAGCACCAGCAATTAGTCAGGCGTTCTGTGCAATTTCAGTGGTATAACCGCGACTATACACAATTTACGGATTTTTTAAATGCTCTGACCTCGCGTAAACGTAAGAGTATTAAAAAGGAGCGGCACAAACTTATCGAACAGGGGGTGATTATGAAACGCCTAACGGGAGAGGATCTCACGGCGCAGGCTATGGATTTTTTCTACCAATGTTATCGACAAACCTACCTCAAACGCAGTGGACACAATGGTTACTTGAGCCATGACCTGTTCAACCAATTGTTTGTGCATATGCGCGACAAAATGTTATTGGTTATCGCCGAGCTAGATGGGCACCCCGTTGCCAGTGCATTGTATATTTATGATGAAAAAACCCTTTTTGGTCGTTATTGGGGGGCCTTAGCAGATGTAGATGGTTTGCATTATGAATGTTGTTATTATCAGGGCATCGAGTTTTGTATCGACAATGGCATCGCCGCTTTTAATCCCGGTACACAAGGAGAACATAAGATATTACGGGGATTCGAGCCCATTTACTGCTATTCCAATCACTGGCTGGCTGAACCTGCTTTCCACGATGGGGTCCGGCGGTTTTTAGTCCACGAGCAATCTATGATCGAAGATTATAAAAAAAATGCCGAGGCTTTGTTACCCTACAAAGTCACACAAAATGCGAGTTAGAAGGCCAATTTTCGCCACACCAGTAATAAGTTATTAGCCGGCATATTTACCTGCTCGCTTAATATTAGGCCCTTCTCCCAGTCCAGTAATTCTTCAATATCGCGAATACCGCCACAACCTTCATTGGCAAGGTGCAAATCAAAGGCTCTATTGCTGTCACTGGTGTATTGACCATTGATTTTAAAGGGCCCATATTGACAAAAAATACCTCCAGGAGCCAAGTTTTTAGCGATCATCTGCATCATCAATTGCACTTCCCCTGGTTGCATAATGTGCGCTGTATTGGCGCTGAATACCCCGTCGGCACCCGCAACAGGCCAGTCATCTTCTCCCACTTTAAAGCGCACTGGCGGCGCTATATTATCGGCTCCAGATCCCGCTATCCATTCGCTGATACTGCCATGATTTTGGCATACATCACTGGTATGCCAGGTTAATTGGGGCAAACTGGGGGCGAAATAAGCAGCGTGCTGGCCCGTACCCGAACCAATTTCCAGTAAGTGCTTAGTCTTGCTGAGCAGACGAGTAAGTTGGCTGAGAATAGGCTGACTGTTGTTCAAACAGGCTTGGCTAAAGTCCTTGGTCATTATATCTCCTGTGAGGTTGCGTAATGTTATCTGTGTTTCTCACATTATCAACCGTTCAGATTCGGTCCAAGCCATTTTTCTATTTCGGGCTCGAGCCAATCCTTACGCTCGGCGTAATCCAGGGCCTGATCTTGCTGAATTTGCGCCACCGCAAAGTAGCGGGCTTCTGGATGTGAAAAATACCAACCGGATACCGATGCGCCAGGCCACATAGCGAAACTTTCGGTTAAAAACATGCCGGTATGACTGCGGGCATCCAGCAGATCCCAGATAACTTGTTTTTCGGTGTGCTCAGGACAGGCAGCATAACCCGGAGCGGGCCTGATCCCCTGGTATTTTTCGCGAATAAGCTCCTCATTGGATAAGGCCTCACCGGCGGCGAAACCCCAAATCTCCCGGCGCACTTGTAGATGTAAATATTCGGCAAAAGCTTCTGCCAGACGGTCAGCTAAGGCCTTAACCATAATGGCGTTGTAATCGTCACCCTGTCGTTCAAACTCGGCTGCAAGCTCGTCTTCCCCTACACCCGCAGTAACAGCAAAGGCGCCCAAGTAATCCGCTTTCCCGGAGGATTTAGGGGCAACAAAATCACTCAGACAATTGTTTAACCCTTTGTCTTTCAAAGTCTGCTGACGCAGATGGCAACTTTTTTGGATCACTGTCTGGCGACTTTCATCACTGTATATTTCGATATCATCCCCTACCCGATTGGCCGGAAATATGCCCATCACACCTTTGGCTTGCAGCTGGGAATTGGCACACAATTGGTCAAGTAAAGCTTCGGCATCGGCTAACAAAATGGTGGCTTGATTACCAACTACCTCATCCTGCAAAATACGCGGATACTTGCCTGCCAGCGACCAGGTCAAAAAGAAAGGGGTCCAGTCGATATAGGGCCGCAGAGTTTGTAAACTCACCGACATTACTTGTACGCCCAACCGCTGCGGTACAGGCGGGGTGTAATTGGCCCAATCAAACGCAAACCCATTAGCCCGAGCCTGTTCCAGGGTAACAGGGCGGCTACGAGGTTTCTTGCGAGCATGTTGCTGGCGCACAGTGTCGTACTCTTTTGCTAACTGCGCGGTATAAGCCGGTCGAAACTCGTCAGATATCAATTTCTGGCAGACTCCCACAGCCCGACTGGCATTGGGTACATAGACCACAGGTGCAGCATAATGCTGCTCGATTTTTACGGCTGTATGAGCTTTAGAGGTCGTGGCTCCACCAATTAAAAGAGGCAGGGTGAAATTCAAGCGTTGCATTTCTTTGGCCACGTGCACCATCTCATCCAGAGACGGTGTGATAAGCCCTGACAGGCCAATCATGTCAACATTTTCCTCTTTAGCCACTTGCAAGATCTTGGCACAAGACACCATGACCCCCAAATCAATGATTTCATAATTATTACATTGCAATACCACACCGACTATATTTTTGCCTATGTCGTGTACATCACCTTTGACCGTAGCCATCAAGATTTTGCCATTGCTACTACCTTGCTCTTTTTCCTGCTCTATAAAGGGATTGAGATAGGCCACGGCCTTTTTCATTACTCGGGCAGATTTCACTACTTGAGGCAAAAACATTTTACCTTCACCAAACAGATCACCCACCACATTCATCCCATCCATCAATGGACCTTCAATGACATGCAGGGGTTTCTCGGCTTCCAGACGCGCTTGCTCGGTGTCTTGCTCAATAAAATCAGTGATCCCTCGTATCAGCGCATGCTCCAGACGTTTACCCACGGGTAGCTCACGCCATTCCAGGTTATCTTTGACTTGCGCCTTACCGTCTCCCTGGTATTTCGGGGCCAGTTCCAATAACCGGTCTGTGGCTTGTGCATGACGATTTAAAATCACATCTTCTACCGCTTCGCGCAGCTCCAACGGAATTTGGTCGTAAACTTCCAGCTGCCCGGCATTAACAATCCCCATATCCATACCTGCCTGAATGGCGTAATACAAAAACACCGAGTGCATGGCTTCCCGTACCGGATTATTGCCTCTAAAGGAGAAGGACACATTGGACAGACCTCCCGAGACATGAGCATGTGGCAGCTCCTGACGAATACGCCGGGTGGCGTTTATAAAATCCATGGCATAATTGTTATGCTCTTCAATGCCGGTGGCAACAGCAAATATATTGGGGTCGAAGATAATATCCTGCGGGGGGAAGCCTATCTTCTGGGTGAGTAACTGATAACTGCGCTGGCATATCTCGAATTTGCGAGCTTCAGTATCTGCCTGGCCCTGTTCATCAAAAGCCATGACCACTGTGGCAGCGCCATAGCGTTTAAGTAATTTAGCTTGAGCGAGAAAATTTTCTTCGCCTTCTTTTAGGCTGATGGAGTTAACTATGGCTTTGCCCTGGACACACTTTAACCCCGCTTCGATAACTGACCATTTAGAGGAGTCAATCATGATCGGTACCCGAGAAATATCCGGCTCTGAGGCAATTAAATTCAAAAATCGGGTCATGGCGGCTTCGGAATCCAACATGGCTTCATCCATGTTGATATCGATAATTTGCGCCCCATTTTGCACCTGTTGCCGGGCAACATCTAAGGCCTTTTCATAATCGTCGTCCATAATAAGACGTTTGAACATGGCTGAACCGGTGACATTGGTACGTTCACCGACATTGATAAAAGATGTACTTGCTTGGGTCATGATGTACTCAGTCCTGGAAATTCAAATCTAAAATCATTTACATACGAAATGGGTCTACTCATTGGCATACACGCTTTTGCCCTTAATGCACAAAAGGCTCCAGTCCCGACAATCGCAATTTGACGGCTCTGGCTACAATTTTCCGCGGTGCGATCCCCTCTACAGCCTGAGCAATAGCGGCTATATGTTCAGGCGTAGAACCACAGCAACCGCCTACTATATTAACTAAACCAGATTGCGCCCACTCTTGGATGTGTTCAGCCATTTCTGCACTTTCTAAATCATATTCTCCGAACTCGTTTGGCAAGCCGGCATTGGGATGGGCGGATACCAGACATTCGGCCACCGTCGCTATTTCTTCTACATATTGGCGCAGTAAATCCGGCCCCAGAGCGCAATTCAAACCAAAGGAAAAGGGTGCAACGTGACACATTGAATAATAAAAAGCCTCAGCGGTTTGTCCGGACAAGGTACGCCCGGAGGCATCGGTAATAGTACCAGAAATCATCACCGGCAATCTCATGCCTAATTCTTCAAATACGCTATCCACGGCAAACGCCGCCGCTTTGGCATTAAGCGTATCGAATATGGTTTCCAGCATGATCAAATCGGCTCCGCCCTCGATTAAGCCATGTGTCGCCTCTACATAGGCTGTAACCAGCTCGTCGAAAGTGACGTTGCGCTCGCCGGGATCATTTACATTGGGTGAAATCGAGGCGGTGCGACTGGTCGGCCCCAACACCCCAGCGACAAAGCGCGGTTTGTCGGGTGTTAGCACTGTAAATTTATCCGCCGCTTGACGGGCTAATCTGGTAGCCGCAATGTTAATTTCTTTCGCCAGTGACTGCATATTATAATCGCTCATGGAGATAGTCGTCGCATTGAACGTATTGGTTTCGATGATATCGGCCCCGGCCTCCAGGTATGCACTATGAATGTCAAAGATAGCCTGAGGCTGAGTGAGACTGAGTAAGTCATTGTTACCCTTCACATCGCTCGGCCAGTCGACAAAACGTTCACCGCGATAATCGTCTTCTTGAAAATCATGTTGCTGGATCATGGTACCCATCGCACCATCCAAAATCAGAATACGTTTAGCCGCTGCGGCCATGAGTGTTTGTTGTGATGAAGACTTAGACACGTACCTTCCTTAAAAATATTAGCTATGCCTCTTTATTCGACAACTGAGTCAAATCGTAAGGTGTGTTTTGATAAACGAAGTAATTGAGCCAATTAGTAAACAATAAGCTTCCGTGGGAGCGCCAGCTTACTAAGGGCGGTTGGCTGGGATCATTATTTGGATAGTAATTCTGGGGAATACTGGGGTCTAAATTACCCGCTTTATCTCTCTGGTATTCTTGGTCCAGGCTATCCGGATCGTATTCAGGGTGCCCTGTTAAAAACACCAGTCGACGATCTTGCGACGCAACCAGGTAAGCCCCTGTGGTGTCTGAGCTAGCGAGCACATTTAGTCCGGGTACTGACTCATAGTCCGCCACACTTATCTCGCCATAACGGGAATGGGGAGCGTTAAAGAGGGGATCAAAACCACGCATCAGTTCATTGTGCTCATCTAGCACCTGGTGGGTAAAGATACCGCTGAGTTTAGTATCACGTAAAATACGGTTTTTACCAAAAAAATGAAACAAAGCCGCATGGGCTGCCCAACATGAAAATAAGGTAGATTGCACATGCCGTCTGGCCCAGTCGAGTATAACCGTCATTTTTTCCCAGTATTTCACATCCTGATAAGCTAAAAAGGCCAATGGCGCTCCGGTGACAATCAATCCGTCATATTTTTTGCCCGCCACATCATCAAACATATGATAAAACGCGCTCATATGGGACTCAGGGGTATTTTTGGGGGCCTGATCGTCTATACGAATAAGATCTACGTTAATTTGTAAAGGAGTGTTGGACAAGAGCCGCAGTAATTGTACTTCGGTTTCCATCTTATTAGGCATCAGGTTCAATATTCCCACTTCAAGGGGACGAATATCTTGCATGGCTGCGCGAGCGTTATCCATCACAAAAATATTCTCATTGTGTAAAATGCTTTGTGCAGGCAAGTCACCGGGAATACGTATGGGCATAAAGGCTCCAAGATGATTTTAGTAGAGGTTAAATCTGCAGCAAAGCACCGGAGATGTCAACATCTTTACGTCTAGACGTCTAAATGAAATTGCTTGAATCATCCCTTTTTTACAGCATTGCTGACATAGCAATCCCCATTAAGGAGTCAGTATAGGAGGAAAGAGGGGGGGAGCTTAATAGCTAGTTACACGGCCAAAATGAAACATGATCATATTTAGCCCAAGTGAACCACTGATAATAGAGGCATATTGGTTGTTATTACCCGTGGCGTGAGTACCGTTATTGCTTGTGTAAGTTAAAAACCAGCTCAGCCTCGGCCTTTGGCATGTCACATTCGCGCATCACTTCTTCAATGCTACTGCCACTGGCAACCAGTTTCGCTGCCTGGTTATAAAGGCGACTTTGGGGATCCTGGGTCGCGAGCAACTCCTGTTTGGCTTCGGTTTGTTTAATCAGTTTAATCAGACCTTTGACCTTATCGCCGACTCCTATGGACCCGCTGCGCACTTCATGGATCTCTTGTTGGTTAATCAATATTTGTTGTTGCAAGCCATCTTGCTGGGCTTGTACTTGAGTTAATTGCTGCATCAGTTGTTTCACACGTCTGTACAGTAACAAACACCAGATGGCTAATCCGAGCAGCAGACCTAAGATCAGCACTATGTAAGTCAAACTATTCATAACATTTTTTTTCACAAGTACGTTTAGCCATACCCAATCCTTTAACCAAATCAGCTCGGCTAAATATTAGTTAACTCATCCCACTCTTCATCACTAAGTAGTTTGTTTAAGTCAACCAAAATCAGCAATTGGCCATCTCTGTTGCTTACCCCTTGAATAAATTTGGCGCTTTCTTCGGTTCCAACATTGGGTGCGCTTTCGATTTCAGATGAACGTAAATAAACTACTTCAGCCACGCTATCTAACAATATTCCCACAACTTGTTCGTCAGATTCGATGATAACGATGCGGGAACTATCAGTCAATTCAGCGGGCTCCAGGCCAAACCGTGCCCTGGTATCGATAACAGTCACTACATTGCCACGTAAATTGATGATACCTAATACATAATCCGGTGCCCCAGGTACCGGAGCGATCTCTGTGTGCCGAAGAACTTCCTGCACCTGCATGACATTTATGCCATAGGTCTCGTTACCTAATTTATAGGTAACCCACTGCAATACTTCGTCATCCTGCTCAGACGCTGTGTTATTTGACATTCTACTATTAGACATTGTTTATACTCCGCCGCACTTGAATTATTTATTATTACTGCTCATGCCTTTGTCCAGTAAACGAATTAGTTGTTTAACATTCACTAGGGCACACATTTTTTTCTTTACCATGCCGGATAACCAGAGGCGCTTACCATCATTTTTACGCCATTTTACATCTTCTGGCTGCAAGGTAAGGGTATTAACCAGGCTCTCACACGCCAGCCCCCATCCACTGTCATCTAACATAATAAGATATTGATATTTTGTGGACTCTGCCAGTTTTTCAGCACATTTGTCTGGCATAACCCATAAGGCGGTATCCACCACATTAATTTTTTCTTCTCGATGCAACATCACACCTTTGAACCACTGAGGTTTACCAAATAATGGATTAACCGTACCCAATTGATGAATACCACCTAATTCTGTTAGCGGCAAAGCCAGCGTTAAACCAGCTACTTCAAAAATCAATGCCTGAAATTGGCAGTCATAAATGCCGCTTAGTTGCTCATCGGTCTGGGCTACAGCTTCTTCTTCTTTGTCGGCAGGCTGCGCAATAACTGTAATTTCTGGCGCATCGTGCACGGGGATCGGTTGATCGATAACATCGTCCCGGGGCGCTAATAGCGCCGAACTCAGTAACTGGCTGACATTAGCCAAAGGTAATGCCGGTGCAGATGACGGTAGTTCCTCGGTAAGTAAAGCCGACAGATAATCTTCCATTACGTTTTCTCTGGCAAACTTACTCTGACTCATGACGTTGCCTCCAATATGCGTAAATGACGTAATAAACTCGTATAGGCATACACGCCCCGGGCTTTTGGCGCATATACTGATGGTGCGGTCTGGGCTGAGCTGGCATCTCTGAATTTAGTATCTATAGGGATTAAACCTTGCCACACCTTGTCACCATGACTTTCCCGTAAAGTACGATAAGCGTCAGTCGCTGCTCTAACTCGTTTGTCAAACATAGTGGGTACAATTGTATAAGCGAAATGTTTGTCAAGAGACTTTTCCATTATGGCCAAAGAGTGCAACATTCTATCCAGACCTTTAAGTGCCAAAAATTCCGTCTGCACCGGGATCACCACGCGAGTGGCTGCAGCTAAAGCATTAACCATAAGCACCCCCAATACTGGCGGACAGTCGATGAGCACATACTCGAAGTCATCTTCGAGTAATGCCAGTGCTCGTTTTAAAATCAAACCCATGCCATTTTGGTTACCGAGTTTTCGGTCCAGGGTTGATAACGCCATGCTGGCGGGTAATACAAATAATGAATCGAGTTTAGTCGGGCACAAGCAAGCTAATAATGTCTCTTTCGTCAGAGGCTGGGGGGAGGTAAAAACATCATAAAGCCCCTGAGACACCTCTTCCGAATCAATGCCAAAATAGTAACTTAGAGACGCGTGGGGGTCGGTGTCAACTAACAAAACTTTGGCATCACGCTGGGCTAATAGCCCACCAAGAGAGACAGTTGTCGTGGTTTTCCCCACCCCACCTTTTTGGTTTGCCACTGTCCACACTTTCACGTTTGTTACCTTGTATTAGTCCGCTATCCGCACCCAGGTTGCGAGTTGCCAATTAAATGATTTTCACCCATACAATACACCCAGACTTTAGCCTGATGCATGGTAACAGCCATTATTGGGGTACCATTTCCTTTTGAATACCGCCAAAAAATGCCTCTATGGAAAATTCTCGCTCGGCAATCCCGGCAGACATAACCGCTTGAGGCATGCCATACACCACTGAACTTTGTTCATCCTGCGCCCAAATTTTGGCGCCTTTATTTTTTAAGGTCTCGCTTCCGGCTTTACCGTCTGCCCCCATACCTGTCAGGATAAGGCCGAGTACATCCCCGGCGTAAACTTTGGCCAAAGATTTAAATGTCAGATCCACACTGGGCTTGTACATGACGCCACTAGCATGTGGCTCGTCATAGATACGAAATATTGCCCCTTGAGGCCGCCCTTCAACCGACATCTGCCGTCCCCCTGGAGCAAGGTAAGCGACACCGTTTTTGATCGCTTCGTTATGCTGGGCTTCTTTCACGGTTATTTTTGACGCTACATTTAAACGTTCAGCAAATGCCCGAGTAAATGATCCCGGCATATGTTGCACTACAAAAATCGGGTAAGGGAAATCCACAGGTAATTGCGTTAATATTTTTTGTAAGGCCACCGGGCCGCCGGTTGACGTACCTATAGCCAAACACTGGTAGCGTTTGCCTGACGGCACTCTACTACCGTTTGATGCATAAAGCTGAGGCGGTACCTGTTCACCGTTGTCCCGTAAAGATTTTGTTAACGGACTAGAGGGTTTATTAAATAATATAGCTTTGGGTTCACTACGGCTTGCCAATGGCCGATAACCGTAGCGTTTTTTACACAGGCCCTTGACCCTAGATTGCAACAATTGCACCGCTTCTTGGCGGTTAGATGCAATATCTTCAAATCGTTTGGGCAAAAAATCCAGCGCTCCGGCATCCAGCGCATCCAGTGTAGCTTGGGCACCTTCGCTGGTTAGCGACGAAAACATCATGATCGGCACTGAGCGCCACGCCATGATTTTTTTCACCGCGGTGATCCCGTCCATCACCGGCATCTCAATATCCATAGTGATAACATCTGGTTCTAATAACTTCGCCTGAGCGACTGCCTCTTC
Organism: Paraglaciecola sp. IT1134; assembly: GCF_058068185.1. NCBI lineage: Bacteria > Pseudomonadati > Pseudomonadota > Gammaproteobacteria > Alteromonadales > Alteromonadaceae > Paraglaciecola > Paraglaciecola sp. IT1134. Next base: position 3,664,259 of record NZ_CM176486.1, read on the forward strand.
ACCATTTTTGGCCTCACCGATAACGGTTAAACCCGGGTCTTGTTCGAGAATTTGCTTAACACGGCGACGAAAAAAAATTGAATCATCCACTACCAAAACTTTATATGCCATGTACTTCTTGTCGAAACCTCGTGATTATCGGGCTAACTGTTTTAACGCTTCTGCTTTTTTACTGGCGTAATGCTTTAAAAGTCCAGGAACATCTAAAATCAGGGCGATCCCGCCGTCGCTGGTAATCGTTGCACCAGCCATGCCTGGAGTACCCTGAAGTAATTCATCCAATGGTTTAATGACCACCTCTTCCTGTCCGATAAGGGCATCAACCACAAACCCAAGCTGTTGGGTACCAATCTGTACCACCACAACATGTCCTTTACTGCGATCCAGAGGTAAATTTTTCGCGGATTTGCGGTGTAACCAGTCCCGTAGGTAAAACAGTGGGATAGCTTTAGAGCGCACTATTTTGGTCAGTTGACCGTCTACAGTATTGGTTTTAGACATATCCATGTTGATTATTTCATTGACCGATCCCAGAGGTAAAGCGAAAGTCTGATCGCCAACCACTATCATCAAAGTCGGTAAAATCGCCAGGGTAAGGGGTACCTTGATTTCCAAGGTGGTACCTTTGCCTAACACTGAATCTATATTCACAGTACCGTTGAGTTGGTTGATCTTGGTTTTCACCACATCCATACCCACACCACGGCCAGACACCTCTGATATTTCTGTCTTGGTAGAAAAACCAGGGGCGAAAATAAGGTTAAATGCTTCTACGTCTGTCATACGTTGCGCGGCGTCTGCGTCCAATACTCCCCGGGAAATGGCTATCTCTTTAAGCTTTTGAGGATCCATGCCTTTGCCGTCATCTACTATCCTGAGGAGAATATGGTCCCCCTCTTGAGATGCAGCTAACTTCACTGTACCCAAACTTGGTTTGCCTGCGGCGAGACGCTCTTCAGGCATTTCAATGCCGTGATCTACTGAATTACGCACCAAATGCACCAATGGATCAGCCAGGGCTTCAACCAAATTTTTATCCAGATCGGTATCTTCACCTTCCAGCACCAGAGTAATTTCTTTTTTGAGGGTACGGGCTAGATCCCGCACAACTCTGGGGAAACGGCCAAATACCTTCTTAATTGGCTGCATGCGGGTTTTCATTACCGCGCCTTGCAAATCACCGGTTACAACATCCAAATTGGCGATTGCCTTGGACATACTTTCATCTTTTAACGTTAAGCCCAGACTTAATAAGCGATTACGCACTAATACCAGTTCACCGACCATATTCATGATCTGATCAAGCCGTTTGGTATCCACCCGCACAGTTGTTTCGGGTTGGGGAGCGGCGGGTTTTTTCTCTTCTTTTTTGGCTACAGGGGCAACCGCTTCAGTTTTGTTCTCTGTTGGTTTGACCACAGGAGCCTGGGAGGCAACCGCAGGTTTATCCTCTGCTTTGTTATCCGGTACAGGCGTTGAGGATTTTTGTTTAACTGCTGGCCCCTGACCTTTTCCATGCAGTTGATCCAGCAAAGCTTCAAATTCGTCGTCACTGATGTCATCACCACTTGCGCCTGCCGAGGATGCTTCTGGTGCAGGAGTGGGTTTGGAAGGTTCGGGAGCGTTGGGTGCGCTAAATTGTCCTTCACCGTGCAGTTGATCCAGTAAAGACTCAAAATCGTCGTCACTGATATCGTCACTGTCAGCAGCAATTTTATCTGTCGCAACAGATTTGCTGACGCCGATCGGCTCGCCCTTACCATGTAATTCGTCTAACAAGGCTTCAAATTCCGATTCATCGAAATCACCGCTTTGGGATTCAACGGTAACGGGCCCAGATTGCTCATTTTGAGTTTCTGGCGGGGCTACTACAGCTTCATCTTGTGACTCAGGTTTACTCAGTCGATGCAATTTATCCAGTAAACTTTGTTCGGCAGCCATCAAGGGGGTTTTATTTTTGACACTTTCAAACATTTCAACGACTTCGTCCGTGGCTTGCAGGATCACATCCATCAACTCCGGGGTAAGCGACCGCTGCCCGTTACGCATCACGTCGAATACATTCTCAGCGCCGTGGCAAATGTCGACTAACTCAGTTAGTGACAAAAATCCAGCACCGCCCTTGACTGTATGGTAACCACGAAAGATTGCATTCAATAAGTCAGCATCTTGTGGATTATTCTCAAGTTCGACGAGTTGTTCTTGTAATTGTTCTAAAATTTCTCCGGCTTCAACTAAAAAGTCCTGGAGAATTTCCTCGTCAACATCAAACGCCATATCTTAATGCCCCTAAAATCCTAAGCTTGACAGCAAATCATCGACATCATCCTGATCAGATGCGACGTCTTCACGGTTGGCAGCATCTATGATTGGGCCTTCCGCTTTTACACTATCGGCCTGTTTTTCAGATGTCTTAGTCTTTTCGCTTATTGCCGCGCCACCGAACATGGTCAACATGTGAACCAGGTTGTCTTCAACTTCCTTAACTAAATCAATTACCCGACGAATAACTTGGCCGGTTAGGTCCTGGTAACCTTGGGCCATTAATACTTCGGTCAACAATTCTGTTAGTTTGGCGGATTCAGCACCACCGACTTCCAGAAACTCATTCAGGTCATGACAGAGGGTGTTAAATTCACCCAACTGCAATTGCCGACTCATTAACTTTTTCCATTCTGGCAAGATAGAGGTTATGCCGGTACTCAGGTTTTCCGCAATGGGCATACAACTGTCCACCAGATCCATGGTCCGATTTGCGGCCTGTTCGGTGGTTTCTATCACATACATCAAACGGGTTTTGGCGTCAGGGATGTCTTCCGTGGCCAAATTGGCGATGCGCTCATCCAGTTGAAAATTATTTAGCGAGTCATGTAACTGTCGAGTTAACTTACCGACTTCGGCAAACAATTCGGCAGAATTACTTTCGGTTACCGTATCCAGAAGAGCTTGCGCACCCTGGTTATCGCCATTTTCCAGCAATGTAACCAGAGTCTTCGCATCTTCTAACGACATCGGGGCAGAACTAAAGGTCATAGGGCCTTCCTTACTTGTCAGGATGTGCCTGAATTAACCTAAACGTTCGAATATTTTGGTGAGTTTTTCTTTCAGGGTTGCTGCCGTAAAAGGTTTAATCACATATCCATTTACCCCAGCTTGAGCTGCGGCAATAATTTGTTCTTTTTTTGCTTCGGCGGTCACCATCAAAACGGGGGTATGTTTTAGCCTTTCGTCGGCTCGAATAGCCCGCAGTAAGTCAATACCTTGCATACCGGGCATATTCCAGTCGGTGACCACAAAGTCGAAATCGCCCTGTTGCAACATAGGCAATGCAGTGCTGCCATCATCAGCTTCTTGAATATTAGTAAAACCAAGATCTTTTAATAGATTCTTGATGATTCGACGCATGGTCGAGAAATCATCAACAACCAAAATTTTCATATTTTTATCCAAAACTATCTCCGGTGAGGGGAAACCCAAATTATTATTATGCTATTTATTCATTTGTGCGCCAAGTCTGCATTCGACTTTTAAGCTTCAGCATGGCTTGACTGTGGATTTGGCTTACTCTGGACTCACTGACATCCAATACTTCACCAATTTCACGTAAGTTTAACTCTTCATCGTAGTAGAGCGAAAGGACAATCGCTTCACGCTCAGGAAGGGTGGTAATAGCATGAGCCAACGCCTTTTGAAATGAGCCTTGTAACAGAACTTCAAAGGGGGTATCGGACGCTTTGGTTTGCTCATTGCTCACCACGTCCTCACTTACGCCCATATCTTCGATTCCGATGATTTTTCCGGCGTTAACTTCCCCTAACATTTGGTGGTAAGCGGTGAGACTGACGTCAAGTTTTTGTGCGATATCCACGTCCCGGGCATCTCGACCGGTTTGTCGTTCGACCTGATTGATTGCCTCGGTGATGGCGCGGCCATTTTTGTGCACCGAACGCGGTGTCCAATCACCCTTACGGATTTCGTCCAGCATAGAACCCCGGATACGAATGCCCGCAAAGGTTTCAAAACTGGCCCCTTTGGTGCCGTCGAAATTACGTGACGCTTCCAGTAAACCTATCATTCCTGCCTGAATGAGATCATCAACCAGGACGCTGGCAGGTAAACGTGCAATTAAATGATGCGCTATGCGTTTGACCAGCGACGCATGGCGTTCAACGAGTTCGTTTTTATCGTTTAACTGTTGATATGCCGAGGTTTTGCTGTTCACCGGGTTTCGCCTACTGCTTTTTTAGTAATCAACTGCTCAAGAAAAAATTCCAAATGACCGCCCGGTTGAGTGGGCACCGGCCAACTTGCAGCCTGCTGGGCCAATTTTCTAATGGCTATTGCTGCAGGGGACGTGGGATACAAGTCAACTATGGCCTTTTGCTTGCGTACGGATTTTCGCACGTTTTCATCAAAAGGTATTGTGGCCACCAGCTCCAGTGCCACATCCAGAAATCGATTGGTGACCTTACTAAGCTTACTAAAAAGTTCCTGACCCTCACGCATGTTGCGCACCATATTAGCCACTATCTTAAAACGAAAGACACCGTGCTCTTTATTTAATATTTTGATCAGTGCATAGGCATCAGTCAGGGAAGTCGGTTCGTCGCACACCACTACCATTATATCCTGGGACGCTCTGGAAAAGCTCAGTACCATATCGGAAATACCCGCGGCCGTATCCACAATCAATACGTCTATTTGCGTGTGTAATTCGCTAAAGGCACGAATTAATCCAGCATGTTCTGTGTGAGTCAGCTCAGTCATGGATTGACTACCAGATGTGGCTGGCGCTATTTTAATGCCATAGGGACCTTCTACCAGCACCTCATCCAAGGTGCACTCGCCAGATAATACATGTGACAAATTTTTCACCACTCGTAAACCGAGTAATACATCCACATTGGCCAAACCGAGGTCAGCATCAAGCACCATCACCCGTTTCCCTTGCTGGGCCATGGCAATGGCTGTGTTTAGGGTGACATTGGTTTTGCCCACCCCACCCTTGCCGCCCGTCACGGCTATCACTTTTATCAATCGCGATTGATTCATTCGTCTTAAGCTACTCGCCTGATCCTCAATCATACTGCCACTACTGCGTTATTAACTGAATGGCCAGTAGTATGAATTAATCCGTGTTGTTTATAAAGTCTGGCTGCACTGGTAATTAGAAATTTAGCTTCTGCCACTTTTAAGTCCTCAGGTACCCGTTGTCCATCGGTAACATAACTCACCGGAAGCTTGTGTTCTATAGCCGCACTGATCGCTTCCCCAAGACTGTAACACTCATCTAATTTTGTGAAAATACATCCCTGCAAAGAAACTTGCTTATACGCATTAATGGTTTGTTGCATCACTTGATACTGGCTATTTGCCTGCATGACTAAATAGTTCTGTATATTAGCACATGCACTTTGCTTTAACGTTTCTAACTGCCGTATCAGTCTAACATCCCTTTGGCCAAAACCTGCTGTATCAATTAGTATGATGCGTTTATTTCGGAACTGAAAAAGTAGATCAGACAGTTCTTCGGCGTTTTGCGCTTTTTTTACCCCGCAGCCGATAATACGCGCATAGGTAGATATTTGCTCAAAAGCCGCAATCCGGTAACTATCAATCGTGATAAGTGCGACTTGATCCGGGCCGTATTTTTGAGCAGCCTTGGCGGCTAGTTTGGCTATAGTGGTCGTTTTACCTGTGCCGGTGGGCCCCATGAGTACCGCTATTCCACCTTTGTTGAGAATATTGTCTTCTTGAGTTTGAATTTTATTAGCCAGCAATTTCAATAAAAACAGCCAGGCTTGGCGCTCGTCAGCTTTAGCGGGTGTGTATGACACCACTTCATTGGCCAGAGTTTTGCTGATCCCCATTTGCTCCAGGCGCGAGGTTAGATAACCGTGCAGAGGATGACTACGGGCATTATTTTGCTCAATCAGGCCCGCCACCTGAAACTGTAATACATTGCGCAGTGACGAAAGCTCCTGGCGCATTTCGTTCAAGACATGACTTTGTTGTTTGTCCACCGTGCCTGCATGCGTTCCAGGATTTGGGACGTGCTGGGGAGGTGCAATCTGGCCTAAATTTTTCGTTTGGGTAACAACTTTGCTATTTTCATAGCCAGATGCAGTAGCAGACTTCTGGGTTTGGGACTGTTTTTCCAGCAACGCACGCAGACTATCGGGACCACTGTCACCGATAATTTCACTTAAAGTCGGCGTCGCGGCCTTTCTGGCAGGCGAAGTGGCTGGCTTATTGACGAAATTTTTCGCCGCGGCAGGTTCCTGTTCATAAGCGGCAACAATTTCAACACCATCCGCCAATTTTTTGTTAGACATGATAACCGCATCGTTACCTAACTCATCTTTGACCTGTTTCAATGCATCACGCATATCTTTGCCATAAAAACGTCTAATTTTCACAAATTACCCCTTACTGCTCTATTCAATGCCGGTCTATTGACCCACAGCACTGACTATTTTAATTTGCTTGTCATCCGGTATCTCTTGGTACGACAACACATGTAATCCAACAACCGCATGTTTCAAGAATCGGGATAACACTGGGCGTAACATGCCTGATGTCAGTAACACGGCTGGTTCGCCAGCTAACTCTTGTTGTTGCGAAGCTTCATTTAGAGATTTTTGCAAGCGTTCTGCCAACCCGGGCTCTATACCTGCGCCATCACCACCACCTGCTTGTAATGACTGGTGCAACATCTGTTCCAACTCTGGCGCCAAAGTTATGACTGGTAACTCTAACTTGCCGCCATTGATTTCCTGGATGATCAGGCGTTTGAGGGCAATTCGCACGGCAGACACCAGTACGTCTGGGTCCTGGCTCTTGGGCCCATATTCACACAGGGTCTGCACTATGGTGCGCAAATCACGAATAGGCACGCCTTCATACAAAAGGGTTTGCAAGACTTTAACGACCGTACTCAAAGGCAAAATGTCCGGTACCAACCCTTCCACCAATTTAGGGCTTTGTTTAGCCAGCAAATCAAGTAATTGCTGCACTTCCTCATGCCCCAGTAATTGATACGCGTTATTGGTCAATAACTGGCTAAGATGGGTGGCCACCACCGTCGCCGCATCAACCACCGTATAACCTAAGGTTTGTGCGTGCTCACGTTGGTTAGGGCGGATCCAAACAGCATCCAGGCCGAAAGCGGGATCGGTGGTTGCCGTTCCCTCCAGTTTGCCAAATACCTGCCCCGGGTTGATGGCCAGTTCGTCGTCATGGCTAATTTCTGCCTCCCCAACCGACACCCCCAACATGGAAATAGTATAATTGTTGGGACTGAGATCTAAATTGTCGCGAATGTGTACTGGGGGAATGAGAAAGCCAAGTTCCTGTGATAATTTTTTACGCACCCCTTTAATACGTGTCAATAACTCGCCACCCTGGCTTTTATCGACTAGGGGGATGAGTCTGTAACCCACTTCCAATCCTATGGTGTCCACATGTTGCACGTCATCCCAGCCCAGCTCCTTGATTTCTGCCGGTTGTTGATTGGCGCGATCCGGCAGTTGCGTAACCACTTCCGGTTCGGCGGCACGCTTTTCTTCAAGCCATTTTTGATAATAAGCATAACCTCCAACCACAGCACTAAAACCTAGAAAGGCCATGTGCGGCATGCCAGGTACGATACCCATGATAAACATGATCCCGCAGGTGATATACAAAGCCCGACGATTACCCAACTGACGGGTCAGCTCTTGGCCCATCTCCTGGGAATCATTTTCCCGTGTAACTATGATTGCGGTCGCCACGGACAGTAATAAAGACGGAATTTGCGCTACCAAACCGTCTCCGATGGTTAATAACGTATAGATTTCTATCGCCTGACCAAAAGCCAAATCGTGTTGAATAATGCCGATAAACAGCCCGCCTACTATGTTGATCAACATAATAAACAGACCCGCGACCGCATCACCTTTAACAAACTTGGATGCCCCGTCCATAGAGCCATAAAAATCCGCCTCTGAAGTCACTTCAAAGCGGCGTTTACGCGCCTCGTCCTGATCGATAAAACCGGCATTGAGATCTGCATCTATGGCCATTTGTTTGCCGGGCATGGCATCCAGGGTAAAACGGGCACTAACTTCTGAAATTCGCCCGGCACCAGCGGTCACAACCTTGAAATTGATGATCAGCAAGATGGCAAATACCACTATACCTACAGCATAATTGCCGCCTATCACGACTTCACCAAAAGCTTGGATCACTTTACCCGCAGCATCCCCACCTTCATGCCCTTCAAGCAAGACGATCCGGGTTGAGGCCACATTCAACGCTAAGCGTAAAACGGTAGCGATCAAAAGCACCAGGGGGAAAATACCGAAATCAACCGGTTTCTTGGTAAACACCGACACAAGAATAACGACCAGAGACAGGGCGATATTGAAGCTGAATAACACATCTAGTAAAAAAGCAGGCATAGGCAGGATAACCATACCCATGATCGCTAACAATACCAGCGGCGCACCCAGACCCGTTAAAGCCGATTGAAAATGCCGTTTGTCAAAACGATTAAAATAAGCGGTTAATTGCATAGTGCGAATTTTTGACGGTAAATAAACATACTTACACTCAGCAATATATAAGCCAACTCGCAACTGTCGAGCACCAAAGGTTTATCTACCCAAAATAATGGGAATTGCACGGCGGCGACAACGTCGGTTACCGCAGCACGGTGACGATAGGGGTTGGCACAACGCGGTTGGCGATAGGGGCGAATGAATGTAGCCGACAAACAGGCAGTTTCGAGGGTGAAGGATATGCCTAACGTCTAAACTCTGGTGGGATGGGCAGGTTTTTACTCAATGGAACAGGCCGTTTACCCTTACCTTTTTTATAAGCCTTTACCTGATACACATAAGCCAATACTTGGGCGACGGCCATAAAGAGTTTAGAGGGGATTTCACTGTCAGTTTCGGTGGAATAATAGATGGCTCGCGCCAACATGGGTGAGGCGATAATAGGCACATCGTGAGCACCGGCAATTTTACGAATATGCATAGCCATTTCATCCACGCCCTTGGCCACCAAGGTTGGTGCCCGGTTGCCAAACTGATCATATTTAAGGGCAATAGAATAATGAGTAGGGTTGGTAACCACCACATCGGCATTTGGCACTTCTTGCATCATGCGATTAGCTGCAGCTTGGAACTGTAAGCGTCGAATGCGGTTTTTCACCTGGGGATCGCCATCAGCATTTTTGTGTTCGTCTTTGATCTCCTGTTTAGACATTTTCATTTCTTTATTATGTTTAAAACTTTGATAAGGCACATCGAATGCGGCAATAGGGATCAAGGCGCAACACATGATAAAAAAGCCCCAGGAAATCAGATCCAGGGCATGAAACAAATTCTGCGGATAGAGTTCAAGATCCAGGTGAATGGCTTCATCATGAAATATCACCATAGCCACATAGGCCATGGCCGCCACAACAAAAAATTTAGCCAACGCCTTAAGTAATTCCACTACACCGTTCATACCAAACATGCGTTTTAAACCGGCCATAGGATTGAGTTTGCTGGCTTTTGGCGCTGCCGATTCCCAGGTAAAGTTATACCCCCCCAAGGCGACATTGCCATAAATACCCGCTGCGGTCACGATCAACATATACAATAACACGGGCCAGCTTATGGTCTCGATCGCAAACCCCCACGCCTGAAACATATGGGTGAAATCATAGGTTTCATCACGAGACAAGGTAAAAGTCCGCTGGGTAACAATGTAAATTGCCTGGGCGATCTTGCTACCCATCAAAATAAAGGCGATTGCACTGACGACTAACACCAGGGCAGTAGACAATTCCTTGGAGCGCGCGACCTGCCCCTTCTTGCGGGCCTCAGTTAGTTTTTTGGCCGTGGGGTCTTCGGTTTTTTCGTTACTGTCCGACATGGTTAGCCTCCCGCCCTAGTGACAAACGTTAACAAGTTGACACATCATTAGTTGTGCCCTTTCCCACTGCATCTCGAAATGGTGGGTAAAGTTATCCATGGTCATCCAGATAATGACCAGGCCCATAATTTGCGCGATAGTAAAACCCAGACTGAAAATATTCAGCTGGGGCGCCGCTTTGGTCATTATACCAAAGGCCAGATTGACAATCAGCAGTGACACTATGGGGGCCAATGACAGGGTAACAGCAGATACAAACATCCACCCGGCCCAATGGGCAATTTCTCTAAACTGTTCGGGTTGCAACCAGGCTTGACCAATGGGAAAAGCGTCGAAACTCATCACCACCATGCGGATCATGGCCAGATGCCCATCCAGTGCCCAAAACAACAAGGTGGCCAAGATCAAATAAAATTGGCCCACGGCGGGCACATTAATGCCGTTGACCGGATCGACTATCGATGCAAAGCCCAAACCGGTTTGCATCGCTACTACCTGCCCTGCTAACACAAAGGTATTGAGCACCATGTTGGAAATAAACCCCAGGGAGACGCCTATGATCACTTGCTGTATGACCAGTACAAAGGTACCGGCTGACATGAGTTCATCGAGCTGCACAGGGGGAATAATGGGAATAATCAACAAGGTTAAAAACAGGGTCAGTAGCGCTCTGACAGACGTAGGGACAGTCTTGGCACTTAGCCCTATCATGGTGGCAAACATGCCCGAAATACGCATAAAAGGCAGCAGCATATCGGCCAAAAATTGGGTAATGGTACCCGCAGCGATTTCCATCCGCTAACCGATCACTTCCGGGATGCGTTCCACCATAGTGAACGTAAAATCCATCAACTGCTGCACTAACCAGTGCCCGCCCCAGCTTAGCGCCAACAAAGTGACAATCAGACGAGGTAAAAAACTCATGGTTTGTTCGTTAATTGAGGTCGCGGCCTGGAATACCGCCACAATCAGTCCCACAAAAAGGCTCGGCAAGATGATCGCTGATACCAGCAAGATCACCATGTGCAACGCTTCTTTTAAAATATCGACAAAGACTTCTGGGCTCATGACGTCATCCCATTCCAAAGCTGTTAGCCAGGGTGCCAAAAATCAGGTTCCAGCCATCAACCATCACAAAGAGCATCAGCTTAAAGGGCAAGGATACAATCATAGGAGATAACATCATCATACCCATGGCCATCAAAATTGAGGCCACCACTAAATCCAAAATCAAAAAGGGGATAAATAGCATAAAACCAATTTGAAAGGCTGTTTTTAACTCGCTGGTCACAAAGGCCGGTATCAGTACATTCATGGGAACATCTTGGGGATCCTGGAATTGCCCCTCCATGCCACCGATCTGTACAAACGTTTCCAAATCTTTAACCCGGGTTTGCGCCAGCATAAAGCCGCGCAAGGGCTCTTTAGCCAGCTCATAAGCCTGGATCGAGGTGATCTGTTCATTAATATAAGGTTGCAGCGCCGTCTCATTAATCTTCTCAAACACCGGTGCCATAATAAACATCGACAAAAACAAACTTACCCCGATCAGGATCTGATTTGACGGTGACTGTTGTAAACCGATGGCCTGGCGCAAAATAGACAATACTATAATGATCCGTGTAAAAGAGGTCATCATCATCAAAAATGCCGGCAGCATGCTAAGGGCGGTCATGATCGCCACGACTTGCAGCGTCATGGTGTAATCCTGAGAACCATCAGGATTAGCGGTCATGGTTAATGCGGGTATGCCTGGCTCAGCAAACGCCAGCCCCGGAAATAACAGCAGGGCTCCCAGCGCCAGATAAATGATTTTACGCATGGGGCTTGCCTTGTTTGTGGCCTTTTTTTGGCTGGTCGCCAGGGGACATTTTACCGGCCATAAACAGGGCCAGCTTGTCTTTGAAGTTCTCACCTGTAGCACTTTTATCCGAGTGCAGGGGGACTTCAAGCTTGGCGAGATGACTAATATTGTGGCTGGTGATACCCACTAAATGTTGTTCATTGCCCACTTCTATTACCAACACCCGTTCCCGGGTGCCGGCGCTCATGGACGCGATAACTTTTAACTGGGACGAACCTGACGAAGTGACATTAAACCGTCGCATCAAATATGCCAAGATCAAAACCACGCCGATAACCAGCAGCAATGATAGGAAAATTGACACTATTGAAGTGGGGTTTGAAAGGTTTTTTGGCTCGGCGTGCACGCCAAAAGAGCTTAATACGAGCAGGCTTAGAGTGACCCAAGCCCATGTTTTGCAAAGGTTTTGTTTACCTGAGCTTTTTGATTCTTTCCAGTTGGCTAATAACATCAGTTAGGCGAATACCAAATTTGTCGTTGACTACTACTACTTCTCCATGAGCAATCAACGTGCCATTTACTAAAACATCTAATGGCTCACCTGCAACTCGGTCCAGTTCCACTACTGATCCCTGGTTTAATTGCAGCAGGTTTCGAATACTGATATGACTACGACCGACTTCCATGGCGATGGTTACCGGTATATCCAATATAGTATCTAACTTGCGTTTTTCCGCAGGGGTGATATCCCTGTCCTCTTCAAGTTCATCATAAGGGGCCAATTTCGCTTCTGGCTCGGCCCCCTCTTTACTTTCGTCATCGGCTTGTTCTGCCATGGCCTCAGCCCAATCTTCCAATCCGTCTTCTTCACTCATAACTTATACCTTCTAATTGGTTACAAATCATCTTCAAGGGTTTGTAACTCAGCGTCGCTGTCAATTCTGCGGCCACCTTTGGTTAATAACTGTAACTCTGACTTGACCGACGTGGGACGCGGGATTTTTTCCGTGATCTTAATCGCCAGATTATCTCTTGAACGTCCTAATTTCGCTCTAAAGGTTGGCAATTCCTCAATCAGCACGGTGATATGTTCAGGCATTTCGATGGGGATAATATCTCCAGCCTGCATGTCCATAATTTTGCGCAGAGTGAGAGTTAAGCTCATCATATGGGTCGAGAGTTCGACCTGTACATCCATGATTTCATCCCGCAGCGCCTTGCTCCAACGTAAATCCGTATCTTCCTTATCACTTTGTACCCCCGCATCGAGCAATTCGCGAATGGGCTCCAGCATCGAATAAGGTAAAGACACATGAAAATCCCCCCCCCCACCATCCAGCTCTATATGGAATGAGCTGATCACCACCACCTCAGTAGGGCTGACGATATTTGCCATAGCAGGATTTACTTCGGAGTCAAGATATTCAAAGGACACATCCATCACCGGTGCCCAGGCTTCTTTGTAATCCTCAAAAATGAGTTTCAGCAACATCTGAATAATGCGCCGTTCCGTCGGGGTAAACTCCCGGCCTTCTATTTTTGCATGGTAACGCCCGTCCCCACCAAAAAAGTTATCCACCAGAATAAAGACCAGGCGTGCTTCCATGGTAATTAGCCCCGTGCCCTTGAGCGGACGAAAACGCACCATATTCAAGCTGGTAGGTACAAATAAGGTATGGATATACTCACCAAACTTGATCATCTGTATGCCGTTAATCGATACCTCGGCAGAGCGGCGCATCATGTTAAACAGGCTGACCCGCATATGGCGCGCAAAACGCTCATTGACGATCTCCAGAGTCGGCATGCGACCACGCACGATACGATCCTGAGACGAGAAGTCGTATTCCAGTGCCGAGCCATCAGACTCGCCACTATCTATATCCTCTTCATCGACTTCATCGACGCCGTGCAGTAGCGCATCGATCTCGTCTTGGGATAATAAATCGCTCACTCTAACTCTCGCTTATTCATAACCTGCCTATTGCATTACAAAACCGGTGAACAGCACTTGTTCTACCAGTTCGTTTCCGGCCACATCTTTTAAGGTTTTTTGCACTTCTTTTAACGCATTGTCACGTACCGCTATCTTGCCCGCTTCTGTGGACAAGTCGTCGGCATTGGCTTTACTAAAAGCCGTATTCAGAGCACCTTGAATGGACGGGATGTGCATTTTGACTTTTTCTTCATGATCGGCACCGCGTACCATCAACTGTACCTTGATCTCCACCAGCCGGTCTCGACTGGCACCTGGTACGTTGAACGTTATAGGGTTGGGGATAGACACATAAAGCGCGGTGCCCATTTTAGCGGGACCAGTATATTCTTGCTCTATATTTTCACCCGTATCCGCCAGGGCGTTTACCTCGAGGTCAACCTGCTCCTCTGAGCTACCCAGTAAAAAATAAGCTGCTGCGCCTGCGGCAACTAATAACACCACGACTATGATAATAATCATTTTTAGTTTACTTTTTTTACCGCCGTCTTCCATTTGTAATTCTTCGTCAGCCATTTTAATCCCAATTCATTAATCAAGCTGGCTATTATCAGCTTTACCCAAAAAATCGCAATGCCTTACTCACAGATAAGCGTCAGACAAAATAATCAATGCCCCCTAAAGCACCATTGACTATTGGTTGTTGCAGTACAGGCTCGTCTACGAGTCCTTCACCGACGTCGCCCTGCTGGGCATTCTGGCCATCACCGGCCGTCTGTTGCTCCTCTCCCCGTGCATTTTGTTCTTGCTCAACTGAGGATTGACCCAACTCGATACCTTTTTCAGCCAGCATCTCACGCAGTTTTGGGGTGGCATTATCCACCGCTTCTTTAGCCTGGGCGGAATTGACCACAAAACTGACATTGGCCGACTCGCCAGCCAAGGACACTTTAACGTGCATGGAACCCAATTCCGCCGGGTCTAAACGAATTTCAGCGACCAACTGACTGTGATTAACCATCCAGCGCACTTTCTCGGCAAGCTGTTGGTGAGCCTCAGGTTTAGCCAAATTCAATGCTTTATCGAACTGGCTGGTATGCAATTGCGCCGCTTTGACTTGTTCGCCCTGCAACTGCCCCAACTCTCGATAACTATTGCTGGCCACGCTAAGTTGCGAGGATTGCTCTAAAGCACTGCTTAGCTGCTGAGCAAAATCGAGGGTTTGGTTAAAGGCTTTAAGGGTGGGATCCAGTTGCTCAGGTAGCTTGGTAAAGGGGGACTGACCTGACTCCCCCGACGATTTAAGCGCCTCATTCACCAGGCTCTTTAAATCAATACCAGGCTCACGACCTTGACTCAATTGGGCCTTAAACTCAGCAATACCTGTTTTTAATGCAGCGACAAATTCTGACACCCCATCGGTTTTGCCTAGTGCATTGTCTATCCCCAGATTGGCGGCTTGTTGTTCAGCCGCAGCGGTAGTGTTCTTGGCAGTGGTATCGTTGACATTCAGTTTTTGCTCCAGGTAAGCCAAAACCTTATCCAGTTTATCGTTAGGAAGCTGAATGATTTTTGCCATCGAAGACGCTTCAGGTAACATTGCCAATACCTCGGGGCTAAGTGTCAGCTCTAGTGACGCAGTAATTGCCAGGGGATCCGCAGGTATGGCCCCATCACTTTTAAGCTCCTCTGGCCCGATATCTGAAGTTGGTTGCAAATTTTGTGGGGAGCCTGGCGGATTTACCGCCGCAACGATGGCCTCTGCCAGCAACACTTCAAGCAGTTGTTGTTCCGCTGGGGGCAGTACATTTCCATCTGTGGGGACCCGTGTTGACAAATCCTCTTGCTGGCCATTATCAAGGGTACTCAGCTCACTTGGTAAGGGGCTATTTTCTCCAGCTAGGTCCTCTTTGTGCAACTTTAGCAACTGCGCAAACGCCTCACTGATTTTTGGGTTTTCGTTCAAAAGATTGTGGATTTCTTGTTCTAATTCTGACAAGACCCCCTCTTCATTGTGCTCTGGGTCAAAAAGGCTATTGAGCAGCGCAGCTAACTGGGTCATTGTGTCTTGTGTCTCAGCATTCGCTCCGTCATCGGAGACACTAACTTGCTGCAGCTCGTTAGCGGATGACACATTGTGGTCAGCAGGGTTTGGTTTGTCCGAACCGGCATTGACTGCATCGTTGACCAGCTTTTCAACCAGCAATAGCCATTGGTTTTCCTCCACAACGTTTGCTGATCCTGCGGTGTCTAACAATTGTTCTTGGTTTTGGGTTTCCTCTGATCCCCCGTCCACCACTTCAGTCTCTGGCGCAAGGTTAGAGGTTGCAGAGGTTTCGTCAGACGGGGCATCTTTACTCAGAAGTGGCTGTTTTTCAACTCCGGGCAAAATTGGCTGAGTCTCACCAGCAATCTCTGTTTGCACAGCGCCCGCAGATGACTCGGGGCTCACCTGCCCGGGGGACGCGTGCCCGGGGGACGTCTGCTCAGGTGAAGCTTGCTCGGGTTTGGGCCCCTTTGAATTGAGCTGACTGCCCGCTTGTTGGTGTTTGAGCATAAGCGCAAATTCATCGGCAGACTTTAGGTTGGCCAAATCATCCGCTGATGGCTCAAAGGCAAACGCGGCAACATCTGCGTTAGCGGTGGCAATTTGTTGCAGCATGATTAGCCCTCTATCCCAAGGTTGAATTGATAATGGTTTTTTTCTTTATTAATCAAATCGTTATAAACTACATTCATTCTAACACTCACCACTTTAGGTATCGAAAAAGCGTCTTGCAACATGTTTATTGCGACTAATGGGGGAGTAAAAGCAAACTTCGTTCCAACTCTACCAGCTGGCCTTAAAATGAGTGAGGAATTGATGGGGTTGACAACGTATTGGGGTTCATTTACTGCGTAAAAACTTCTGTAAGGAGAGTTCATCCAGCATTTGCTGTTCTATGCGGTCTTCTTGTTTTAATACCTGGGCCTGTTTTTTATCCAGCAGGAACTCTATCGCTTTGCGTTTTCGTTGCTGCACCAACCATTGTTGTTTGCGTTGATCCGCCACTATCAGGGCATTACTTAATACCCTATTTTGTTGTTCGCAGGCTTTATCTATTTTACCGACAAAAGACTGATGCTGGCCAAAGCTCTGGGCGGCCAGGCCCAACTGGCCCTTGCGGATCCCTTCACGTAAATATTCCACTCTATACTGATCTAAACCCGCCAGTTTTTGTTTATTTTGCGCCACGTTTTGTTGCGCGAGCTGATAGTCCCGGGCCAGTTTCTGTTCTTTTTGACGTTCCCAGTCTGCTACTATCTCTAGCTGTTTTTTAGCCGCCATACCAACCTCTGACGACGCTCAAAACTTGTAACAAGATCATCAGGGATAACATCAGGCTTTACCTAGTCCGCTGCCGAGTTTGGTCATGGTCTCGAGACATTCATCATAGGTCAGGATTTGCTGCATGCCCTGTTGTAAAAAAGCGTTGATTGCCGGCTCCGCATTGATAGCCAAATCGATCCGCGGATCATTGCCTCGGGTGTAAGCACCTATGCTAATTAGGTCGCGATTTTTCTGATAGGTTGAATACACTTGTTTAATGCGCCGGGCGGTTTGCAAATGCTCCGGGCTTACTACCATGGGCATCACGCGACTGATCGATGCCTCCACGTCTATTGCCGGATAATGCCCAGAATCGGCGAGTTCCCGAGACAAGACTATATGCCCATCGAGGATCGCCCGAGCAGAATCTGCTATGGGATCTTGCAAGTCATCCCCTTCGGTCAATACGGTATAAAATGCGGTGATAGAGCCTTGGGATTCCGAACCATTACCCGCTCGTTCCACTAGTGCAGGCAAACGCGCAAATACCGATGGCGGATAGCCCTTAGTCGCGGGAGGCTCACCCACCGCCAGGGCGATTTCTCGCTGAGCCATAGCATAGCGGGTCAACGAATCGACCAGCAACAAGACATTCATGCCTTTATCACGAAAGTATTCGGCAATAGTAACGGCTGTTTCGCAGCCTTTTAGGCGCATCAGAGGAGAGGTATCCGCAGGCGCGGCCACCACTACCGATTTTTTACGCTCCTCTTCTCCTAAAATGTCCTGAATAAACTCTTTCACTTCCCGTCCACGTTCACCCACCAAACCCACCACGACCACATCGGCGGTGGTGCCCCGAGTCATCATGCCCAGCAATACGCTTTTCCCCACTCCACTGCCGGCAAACAACCCCATACGTTGACCACTGCCCACGGTGATCATAGTGTTTATCGCCCTGACCCCAACATCTAAGGGACGAGTTATGGGTTTACGTAACAAAGGATTCATCGGTGGCCGTGTCAGAGGGACACGTTTCTCAGCAACAATAGCCCCCAAGCCGTCCAGTGGCTGACCATTGCCATCCACTACCCGCCCAAGTAATGACATGCCCACGGGTATGCCCTGTTCCCGGTTCAAGGGTTGAACCCTGGAGCCAGGCACTATACCTTTGACGGCTTGGGTTGGCATTAAGTAGGTAATATTTTCCGCGAATCCTACGACCTCGGCTTCAATTTCACCATCCACGGTTTGAATTAAACATTGACTGCCCACAGGCATTTGACAACCCACCGCTTCCAAAGTCAGGCCAATACCACGCACAAGCTTACCTGCGGCGACAGTAGGAGCTTTAGGTACTTGTTGTTGCAGTGCCTTGATATTGGCTAGAATTTGGCTGCTCATGGTACTTGTCTAAGTCTCTTGATTGGGATCAATCTGGGCCAGCCCCTGTTCCAGCAAAAATTTGTCTAGTACGTCACGCATCCGTCGCTCGATACTGACATCAACGGCATTGCTTTGGGTGACAATATCGCACCCTCCCCTGGCTAAATTGGGGGCCTCAATCAACTGCCAATTATGTTTTTCGATGTCCTGCTCACTGAAGTGACCTTTGATCAACTCGATGTCCTGAGGATGTAAATGGATTTGATACTGGGATTCTTGAATAGGTAAAGCCTTGAGGCCTTCACTCAACGCAGCAAAAATGATATCTGTATTGGTCTTGATCTCACTGCGAATGACCGCCTTGGCCAAGGATACCGCCAATAATACCAATTCCTGCTGCAACTCTTGTTCAACCGTAGCCACAGGTGCATATAAAGTTTGAATGAGTTGTTGCCATAACGCGCTGTGTTGCTCTTGCTCTTCCTGCCCCTGGGCTAAACCTTGAGCCTTGCCCTCTTCCAAGCCCTGGGTCAAACCTTCGGCCTTACCTTCTTCTAACCCCTGAGCCTGTCCTTGGGCGAAACCTTCCTGTTGTCCTTCGGCAAAACCATCGGCCTGAGCGGCTGCCCGAATAGCTTCAATTTCCTGGGCAGTGGGAGGATGGAACTCTTCCTCCGGCGCTTGTTCTGGTGGTTCGTATTGCCAGTTAGGACGATGATTCAACGCATCTGTAGTCTGGCTATCGGCTAACTTGCGTTCGTCTTCGATGTAGGGCAAGTCCCAGGTTTTAATATGGTCATCCTTGCCCTCTGGAAAATCATGATTCATAGACTTGTCAGCCAAAAGCTGACTTTATAAGAATTCATCGCCGCCGCCGCCTCCGAGCATAATTTCTCCCGCATCCGCTAAGCGACGCGCAACCGCCAGGATTTCTTTCTGAGCAGCTTCGACCTCACTGATACGTACCGGTCCCAGGGCCTCAAGATCATCGAGCAGCATGTCCGCCGCCCGTTTGGACATGTTGGAGGTGATCTTGCTTTTAAGATTTTCGTCGGCACCTTTGATGGCTTTGAGCAGGGCATCTTGCTGGACTTCACGCAAAATGGCCTGAATAGCCCGATCATCAACATCAGCTAAGTTATCGAATACGAACATCAAGTCCTGAATTTGCTGGCTCATTTCTTCATCTTGTTCACGGATAGCATCCATTAACTGGCCTTCAATATTGGTATCCAGGTAATTCATAATGTCCGCTGCAGATTTCAAGCCGCCCATTTTGGCGGCCTGGGTGCCTGCTTGTCCGGCAAATTGTTTCTCCATAATTTCGTTTAGTTCTTGCAATGCTGCGGGTTGCACTTCTTCCAGATTAGCTACCCGCATCATCAAGTCCAGGCGCACTTTTTCCGGGAACTGGCCCAGGATCTCCGCCGATTGCTCGGCATCTAAATACGACATGACAATAGTTTGTATTTGCGGGTGTTCGTTGCGAATAATGCTGGCCACCTGTTTGGAGTCCATCCATTTGAGTGAATCCAGACCTTTGGCCCCGGTTCCCATTAAAATCTGATCGATGAGGTTGGCGGCCTTGTCTTCTCCCAAGGCAGACGTCAGGGCGCGTTTGACAAAGTCCTGGCTCTGGAAACCTATGGTGCTGTAGTTTTGGATCTCTTCGATAAAATGTTTATGCACAGCCGTGATTTTCGGCTGGGTCATATCATCGATTTGCGCCATGGCCTGACCTAGACGCTGCACTTGTTTGGGTTCAAGGTGTTTTAAAATTTGCGCCGCGTCTTCTTCGGTCAAACTGAGCAATAAAATGGACGCTTTTTCTACGCCCTCAAGCTTGCCAACATCGTAACCTGTGCTGGCAACTTCGGTCGACTCGGCTTTTTCAGCTGGCATGATAATGTTCTCTTAATATAATAACAGATTGGTATGACACGAGACTCAGTTGCTTATTCATCTTGCAACAACCAGTTTTTAACCACTTGTGAGGACAACTCAGGCTCATTGGCCACCAGGGCGCGCACGGCTTTAAGGACATCTTCATCCTTGTGCAGATCCGGTAACATAAAGGAGCCATCGGCAGCAAAACCCACTTGGGAATCATCAAATTCCTGGGCCAGCATGCTAATGGTTTCATCCCCTAAGTCCAAACCTTCATCGGCATCGAAATCGTCACCACCGGTGGTGTCTTCAGGGTGAATAAGTTTGCGTAGCATGGGCCGTACAACAGCTAGGATCAAGACAATAATCACTAAACCACCCACCAGCAGTTTAAGTATGGGCATAAACTTGGGATCTTCCCAAATCGGTAACTCAGCTATCTCAACTACGCCTTCGCGGCTAAATGGAATGCTAACCACTTCCAGTGAATCACCACGGGTAACATCGAAGCCAATTCCGCCCTGCAACAATCGGCGAATATCGAGCAACTGTGCTTGGGTGCGCGGAACCATAGTCGTGACACCATCGGCAGCCACACTTGGCACGTGATCAAGGGCGACAGAGACACTTAAGCGGTGAATGACACCCGCTTGTTGTTTAGTATGACTAATAGTGGTGTCGAGCTCATAATTGCGGGTCGCTTCGCTGTGACTGCGCCCTGGTGTGCTGGTTTGAGTGTTGGCACCATTGGCTTGTTCGGGAATAGTCGAATCCAGAGGTGGCTGGTTGGTCAACGCCCCAGGAATACCTGCGATCACCCCGCCGATACTGGAATCTTCCACCGTCATCTCACTGCGCACTGCGGGCAAATCAGGGTTATAACTGCGTTTAGTATGTTCTACCGAGGTGAAATCCATGGTCACATCTGCCTGAGCGGTATAGTTACCCAGCCCCAAAACCGGGATCAAAATTGCGTCGATTTTTGTCAGATATTCACTTTCACGCTGACGCTCCATTTGAAATTCTTTTTTGGAGCGTGCTGAATCAGAACTCTGGGAGCCAGAATTAAGTAAACGACCGTTACTATTGGTGACGGTTACCCGCTCGGGTTCAAGACCTTGTACAGCCGATGCGACTATATCCACAATGGAACTGACTTCTTCGTTGGAAATCACGCCGCCGCGCCTAGAGGTAATAACCACAGTGGCACTGGCTTTTTTCTCACGGCTGGCAAATACATTTTCTTTGGGTAAAGCCAGTAGCACTTTGGCCCGGCCCACAGAACTCATTTCTTCCAATGTTCTGGCCAGTTGCTGCTCCCGGGCATGTTTAAGGCGCACCTTTTCTACTCGCTGACTGACGCCGAACCCCATATCTTGCATGATAATATCGGTGCCTTCAGATGCGCCCTGGCTAAGCCCCTGGCGAGCCATGCCCAGTTTAATCGACTGGTACTGACTATCACTGACATAAACGGTGTTGCCTTCAAGACGATAATCAATCTGATTTTGATCGAAATAATCCAGTGCTTCGATAAGATCCTGAGTCTCCATTTTTGCCAAAGGCCGATAGTCAGGCTCCTGGGCCCAGATCATGATAAATATGGCGATCGCCACACATATTACCAACGCCACCACCAAAGTGAGTTGACGCATCATATCCGTGGAGCCCAGAGAGTCCATAAAACCGGATTTTTGTTCGTGCTCCGAATCTGGCGTATACAGGTTTGACCCCGTATCACTCATTGCCAATTCTGTGCCTGTTGGATCTGCCACTGATTAACTCCTAGACCGGCATGTTCATGATAGTTTTGTAAGCGTCCAACACTTTGTTACGTACCTGGATGGTGGCTTCAAAGGCAATCCCGGATTTTTCTTTGGCGATCATCACATCCGCCAGACTTAGGTTTTTGGCACCCATCTCGAAAGCCTCAGCCTGACCTTTGGCGTGCAACTGCATGCTATTGACGGATTCAAGGGCGTGGCCCAGCATATCGGCAAAGTTCTCGCCGGAAGGATTGCTTTGGATCCCTGGCAAATTAAATCCGGGGATCTCCCCAACACCAGCTTTGCTTTGCAGAGCCATGCTTTGCATGTCTTGGTAAAGAGATTGTGCTTTGATATCCATGGTGTGCTCCGTGAAACGCGTTCATAAGTGACGGTTTTACTAAGGTATATCCTGAATATAGCAAGGTTAATGCCAAACAATTTTATTTATATATTTCAGATTGTTAGCTTATTTATTAAGGGACTTGCGGTATCTTGTCAGTTTATTGACGGCGGACTAGAATACCGGGTAAGGGGCGGTTTACAGAAAAGTCCAGGCAGGAGTTTTCTGTTTGTTATATAAAAACCGCCTCTAATGGCGGTTTTTATACTGTTATGTAGGAGATTAGCATCGGGCTGAGCCAATAAAGCTAAGCGGGCAACTCTATACCGACTTCGCGCATCTTGGCTAACTTGTAACGCAACGTACGAGGGCTAATGCCCAAACGTTCGGCTACATCTTTACGCCGACCATGACAAGATTGCAACGTATCCAGAATGATCTGATGTTCCTGTTGACGCAATTCCGAACCCAGTTTACTGCTATCGTCTTCAAAGCTAATTTGCCCCTCGATACAGGTATTGGGTAAATCAGTTTCAATCATCAAATCCTGGGCGTCTATTTTTTCACCGTCACAGAGTATCAATGCCCGCTGCACCACGTTTTCCAGCTCGCGCACGTTACCCGGCCAGCTATGTTGTAATAATTTGCTGCGGGCTGCACTGGTAAACTTGATGGCGGCCACGCCCTGTTTTTTGCTGTGTCTTTCAACCAGGTGGGTTGCCAGTGGCACGATATCACCGGGGCGTTTATCCAATGGCATCCAGGTCAAAGGAAATACATTTAAACGATAATAAAGATCCTCTCTAAACTCACCTGACTCAACGGTTTGACGTATATTTCGGTTACTGGTGGCGATCACGCGCACGTCCAGGGGAATGGTTTTACGACTGCCTAAACGTTCTACTTCTTTTTCTTGTAAGACCCGCAACAGTTTAGCTTGTAAACCCATGTCCATTTCGCTGATTTCATCCAGCAACAAGGTTCCTCCCTGTGCTTGTTCGAACTTGCCCGGGCAGGCTTGCAATGCGCCAGTAAAAGCACCTTTGTCGTAACCAAATAAGGTGGCTTCAAGCATGTTTTCCGGAATGGCTGCGCAATTGATAGCGACAAAGACCTGGTCGGCTCTGGATGATTTGTCGTGAATATAACGGGCCAGCACTTCTTTACCTGAGCCGCTGGGGCCAAGCACCATCACGGTGGCATCGGACGCCGCGACTTTTTGTGCCAATTCGAGTAATTGGATACTTGAGGGATCGGCAACGATTGGGTTGCGAGATTCCACTTTTTGCGCCGGTGCATAACGCCCGACCAAATTTAACAACACTTCAGGGGCAAAAGGTTTGGATAAATAATCCGTGGCACCATCACGCATCGCCTGCACAGCATCATTGATAGTTGCGTAGGCCGTCATTAACAACACGGGTAGATTCGGGTATTTGTTTTTTAAGCTGCGCAGTAATGAAAGGCCACTCATCCCTCCCATCTGAATATCACTGACCACCAGATCCACAGACTGGTCTGCTAACATGATCATGGCCCGCTCAGCGCAGTCGGCATCCACAACCTTATAACCACCTAACAATAGGGTATCGACCAGGGCTTCACGTAGGCCGGCATCATCTTCGACTATTAAGACTGTTGCTTGAGACATAGCTCAGCTCCTTGCCACTTGGGCATGTGATAATTGTGATGGGGGAAGGTCTGTGGCGACAACTGGTGTTGTTATCTGCCTTTTCAGCACGGGTAGACTCAGGGTGAAACACGCCCCACCAGCCTCAAGGTTTGTAACAGCAACTTCGCCATGATGTGACTGAGCAACGGTTTTCACCACGGCCAGCCCCAATCCTGTACCCTGACTGCGGGTGGTATAAAAAGGTTCGAATATGGCCTGCAACTTGTCTTCTGCAATACCGGGTCCATTGTCTGTTACCGACAGGTTGACCCATTCAGGTCGCTCACTATCATGCTGGATACTCAGAATGATTTTTGCTCCCTGGGGTTTGGCCAATAAAGAATTGTGGATCAGATTTTGTAGTGCGCCACAAAGCGCGGTTTTGTTGCCCAAAATGGTGATATCGCTTTTGGGGGAAATTAATTCAAGTGAGGCATTGTGGCGCGTCAGCAAGGCCTCAACCGCACCTTGCACTTCGGTGAACAAGGCTTGCATAGATAAATCCACCACCACTTGTTCACTGCCACTTTTAGCAAACAACAGCATATCATTTACCTGACTTTCTAAATCCCGCAAGCGAGAAATCAATTTATCGCTAAACTGCTGACGTGCCTCCTTGCCCAGGTTCCCGTTTGACAGGTTGGCCGCATATAACATAGCGGCGGATAGGGGTGTGCGGATCTGGTGCGCCAGTGAGGCCACCATTTTACCCAAAGAAGACAATCTTTGCAGATGACCGATACGACGCTGTAATTGACGGGTTTCGGTTAAATCCGTCAGTACGATAAGTTGACCCGGTTCGTTCATCAAAGGCGTGATCGACAGCTTGACCTTGCGCCCGTCATATAACGAGACTTCATGGCCATCGTCAGCTTGTGGACGGAAAGAACGTTGAATAATACTGCGCCACACCTGCCCTTCGATAGGCTCACCCAATAGGGATTTCGCCAATTGATTAGCTTGCTTAACCAGGCCCTTACCGTCGATAACCACCACCCCAGCAGGCATAACTTGCAGCAAATGTTCGAGGCGCGTGGCTTGTTGCCGTAACAACTGTAATTCGTTGGGTTGGTCAGGTCTGGATGGACCCGGTCTGGATGGACCCGGTCTGGATAGATCCGGTTTAAGAAGATCCGTAGAGGAAGCAAGGGCCAAGGGTGCGCTCACCGATACGCGGGCTTTTTTGTTAAGGGAAACCAAGTTACTCAATGCCATATATTCCTCACGTCAAAACTTAGACAGATTTAATACAGGATAGAGCAAGCACATCTTATGCCAACAAATAAAGCATTGAAAATCAAAAGCTTACAATTAAATCAGTGGGATTTTATCGTCAATGAAATGACACTTCGACAGGATGAGCCCTTAAGCTTTGCTGATATCGTATTTGCGCATTTTTTCAACCAGGGTTGTGCGGCGCATACCTAACACTTCGGCTGAACGGGCCACCACCCAGTCTTGCTGCTCTAGGGCTTGGGAAATCAAGCTCACTTCCATTTCCGAAATATACTCTTTGAGGTTGATGCCCTCTGGTGGCAATGAAGTGAGCACATCGGATTCGGCACACTCACCATTAGGCCCGTCACCGTCATCATCGCTTTGGGCCCCTGCACCAAACATGGCGTTTAAGGCTTCTCGCTCCAAGAGTTCATCAGGGTACTCTGGCTGGTAGGCTTCCACATCCAGATGTTGGTATTTAGGCGGTAAGTCATGCAGATCGATCAGTTGCTGGGGGTACAAAATCATCAACCTTTCCACCAGGTTAGATAACTCTCGCACATTGCCAGCCCAGCTGTGCTCCATCATAGATTTCATGGCGTTTTCGGTGAATTTGATTTGGGCATTATCGCGCTCCATACGAGACACCAACTCTTGCAGTAAAAGTGGAATATCTTCTTTGCGATCCCTCAGAGCCGGGCTTTCGATAGGGAATACATTTAACCGGTAATACAAATCTTCTCTAAATTGGCCATCAGCAATCATTTCTTCCAAATTGCGATGGGTAGCGGCCACCACTCGCACATCACATTTAATCGGCTTGGTGCCCCCTACTCGTTCGTAAGTTCGTTCTTGCAATACCCTAAGCAACTTGACCTGCATTTGCAGGGGCATATCGCCGATTTCATCCAGAAAGAGTGTTCCCCCTTCGGCAAGCTCAAAACGGCCCTTACGGGTATTTATTGCGCCGGTAAATGCCCCTTTCTCATGTCCAAACAACTCGCTTTCAAGCAGTTCACCGGGAATAGCCCCGCAATTGACGGGAATAAAGGTATTGCTGCCGCGTTTGGACAAATAATGCACATTGCGCGCAATCACTTCTTTACCGGTACCGGATTCGCCCAGCACCAATACATTGGCATCGGTAGGCGCGACCTGTTCGATAAGATGCCGTACATGCTGAATTTGTTTGCTTTTACCTACCAGGCTACGAAATAGTTTGGTTTTATTTTGCGGACTGGTGGTGCGGTTCGGTTGTAGGCGCCTGTGCTCCTGACAGCGATGCAACATTTGCGTGAGCACAGGATAAGTGACGGCGGTATTGACCTTACCAACGCAATTGCCTGCACTTTTGAATTCAGGATCTTTGACATCAACCAGAATAAACGGTTGCAATGGGAATTTGTCATAAATGTCACAAGCCAACTCACGATCTTGCGCATCGATCAATACTGCATCAAAAACAGCATGGCCCTTTAGCGTACTCATAGCCTGTTCAAATGTGATAACAGTGCTAAATTCGCCTAGAAACGTCAGGATAGTGTTCAGATTATGCCCGAGCTTTGGCCGCCCACTGATAATCAGAATATTGCTCATGCATCCCTCAATATGTTTATTATTTTAATTATGCGACTGGGTGTAATTTTAACCATTCACGGATGGATAGCAATAGTCATTACCTGCAAAATAGGTAGCCTTTAGTAGAAGTACTGGCCCCCCCCTAAAAACAACCGCTACGATTTATTGTAGGATACTCGCTGGATGGCATTTTGCATGAGCTACTGGCGTCAGTCAATTAGTGCTCACAAAAAAGAGCAGACCAGCTGCTCTTGGATGAACTTCATTGCCAGACTAACCATTTAACAAGGTAAGTACTTGGCCTTGTTGTTGATTCGACTGGGCTTGCACGGCTAAATTGGCCTGGTTGAGTATATCTGCCGCCGCACTTTCTGATGTTGCCTGGGCGTAATCCGTATCTTGAATACGGCCACGAGCGGCCGCGACATTGATATTACTTTGAGTCAGATTACGCGCCGCGCTTTCAAACTGGTTTTGGGTAGCACCAAGGTCTGCCCTTGCCGCGCTAACAAACTGCGCTGCATCATCCGCTGCAACAAGCGCATCCTCTGCCCCCTGAGCGGTACTTAAGTCAACATTCAGTACATCCGTTAAGCCTGCCGCGATATCCTGGGTAGCGACGCCGATTTTCTGACCGGCATTAGCGCCCACCTGAAAATCGATACTGCTATCACTGCTTAACAACGGCTTACCGGCAAACTCGGTTTGCTCTATGGTTTGGGTAATGTTTTCTTGCAGTTGCGTCACTTCCGCCTGAATAGCGCTGCGATCCGCGTCGCTTAAAATGCCATTGCCGGCTTGAACCGACAACTCTCGAATACGATCCACATCTTTGGTAATGCCAGACAAGCCACTCTCTGCCACTTGGCTCAGTGATATGCCATCATAAGCGTTGGCCACAGATTGACGATTGCCTTCAACTTGCGATGTCAACCGATCAATAATCTGCTGGGCAGCGGCACCGTCTGCGGCACCATTAATTTTTTTGCCTGAGGCCAGTTTCTCAAAAATAGATTCTTGTTTTTGCTGCACCTGTTGCAACAATGAAGAAGAATTGGAATCTGTGTTTAGATTGATCATAAACCTACCCCTTGCAGCCCGTTTAACTGTTCGTACTAAAAACTTGTGTCCAAGAGTAGCAAACATCGGGTTAAAAAGTAAGCAAGCCTTTAGTATGAATTTTTATACATTCGCTGCAAATAAAATACATTTATAGTACAGAATGTCTAAACATTGTTTGCTTCTGTCTTTTATCAAAATGCTTAGGTAGACTTTGTGTCAATTAAACGCCTATATAATGGGCCCGTTTTTTGCTTATCAATCTATTGATTTATAAGCCCAGTGTAAAACCATTGAGATTTAAAGTAAGTGAGCTATGTTAAAGAATATTCGGCTGCATTTAGAACAAAATGAAGATAAACAGACTCAGTTAGAAAATGAGTTATCACGGAAGATTGTTGAAACACGTAAAAATAATATGAATGCTTTTCAGCGTAATATCCCCTCGCTACTTCCTTATCTTCAATATTCGAAACTCACTAATTATTCGTTGTTCAATAATAAATACGGCGAAACCAATATTGTCGATTACAGTAATGGCAGAACACTATATGGCTTTTATCCGAATGAAGAGATAAGCCAACAAGTATCACAAGCTCTGCTAAATAGCCCTTGTGTTGACCTAACGTATGGGGCAACGAGACCTGAGTTAGGGAAAGAAACCGAAGATACCTTTAATTTTAGAAAACTTAAGAGCTTTAAAATTGAGCAAGCGCAACGTCCCCTGCCTGAAGAGGTGGAATGTCTCGTTGTGTTAGGTTGCGGCCTTGGTCTACATATCAAACATTTACTTGAGCGCCAAAAAATCAAACACTTGATTATATATGAGCCTGAAGTTCAGTATTTCCAATGCTCAATTCTATCGACCTCATGGCAGGATATTTTTGCTTTAGCGAAGAAACAAGGCACTTCATTATTTCTGCAGCTTGAAAAGGATGGAAGTGACCTATTAGACGACATAAATGAGCTTAAAGAACATGCCTCCATATCGAGTTTTTATATTTATAAGCACTATAATCAGAAAGTTTTTGACTCAATTTATCGAGATCTCAGTGAGCGCGACTGGTTAGATATATACAATAACGGATTTAACATAACGCCCGTCAACAATCATCTAGAGTATATACCCACCTGGACACCTAAGATTGACTTGACTGAACAAGTGCCGGTTTCAAGCGACTGCAATCGACTAAAGAAAAACCTTAAGGCATTTGAAAAATATTTTCCGGATATCTATTTAGAATACAAAGATTACAAACCCAAAGTATGGCTACCGATAAACAGTTCTACCGATGAAATCAATTTACTCAAAGGCAAAGGTTTATACACCTGGTATGGGAAGTCACCCAAGCAAGATTGTATTCAAAATTTCGAAAACTTTAATAAACAACCGAATAAAGATGGCCTAAAACTAGGTTATAGCGGTACCAAGTTGGCTCATTATATCCACTATCAGTTTGTCAATGAAACCCAAAAGCTTCTGAAAGAGGCAGAGGCACAAGAAGAACTAGGTGAATTACCCGAGACCGTGGCATCAATTATCATGTTTGGTTTAGGCGTTGGTTATCAACTTGAAAAGCTACTCGACGAGCATAAAGTTGAAAAGCTCTTTATCTGTGAACCCAATCCAGATTTTTTCTATGCCTCGCTATTTGCTATAGACTGGCAGACGATTTTTGAAAAAATAGAAGCAAGTGACGCCAAAATTTATTTAAACATCGGTGATGATGGTACTCAGTTATTTAATGATCTTTACGAACAATTTTACTTTGTTGGCCCCTTTATTCTGAATAACACCTACTTTTATCAAAGTTATTACAATGCATCCTTAAACTCAGCCATAGCCCAATTAAGAGAACAATTGCAAATAGTGATATCTATCGGTGAAAATTTTGATTTTGTCTATTATGGGATAGAGCACACCAAAGAGGGTTTTAGAAGAAACATTCCGGTATTAACCCATAATCCGTCGAGTAAACTTAGCTACGACGATAAAGAAGTACCGGTTTTTATCGTAGGTAACGGGCCCTCGTTGGACATGTCGATAGACGCAATTAAAGAATGCCGAGAACAGGTAATAGTCATCAGTTGCGGCACCGCATTGCAAGCCCTTCATCGCAACGGTATAACACCGGATTTTCATGCGGAAATAGAACAAAACCGCTGTACTTTTGATTGGGCTGTCCTTGTTGGTGACTTGGAATTTCTGAAAAAAATCACCCTAATTTCGACTAACGGTATTCACCCCGATACTTGCGAGCTGTATAAAGATGTAATGATAGCTTTTAAAGAAGGGGAATCGTCAACCGTTTCAGCCTTAAAAGTGTTAGGTAACCAACACTTTGAAGTACTGCAACATGCATTCCCCACAGTGAGTAACTTTGTTACTAACCTGATCAGTGTTTTAGGCTTCAATCACATCTATTTAATGGGGGTCGATTTAGGTTTTGTCGATGTAAAACACCACCATTCGAAGTCTTCGGGCTATTACCAAGAGGATGGCAAGGAAACCTTTGACTATTCGAAAGAAAATATAACGACGATTGTGGTGCCAGGCAACTTTCGGCCCAGAGTGAACACTAAATATGAGTTTAAGCTCTCATGTAGAGCCATCGAACAAGTCACTCAAAAGAAGCCCAAAGAACAAACATTTTACAACTGTAGTGATGGAGCAAAAATCGGAGGCACAACACCACTGCGTATCGAAAACCTTTTTATAGTTGCAACGACAGACCAGAAGAAAAACGCTTTACAGCAAATGAAAAGTGCTGCATTTACAACCAAATTCAATAGCCATTTTATTGAGAAGTATGAAGCACAATTTTCACATGACGTGTTAATTGAAGAGCTACAGGCCTTTGAAACTCTACTTGAACAAGAGATTGTCAGCACGGAAGATATTAACAATATAATTAACAAACAAAAAGAAATGCTTTTTTCTTCGTATAAAAATGGCAAGTCACTGCTATTTTATTATTTGTACGGAACAGTGAATTATGCGAATGCGGTTTTAACTAAATTAATAAGTATCAATACTGAAGATACCTCGTTTTTGGTTTGCTTGTCACAAGCAATAGATAAGTGGCATGAAACAGTTAAAAAAATAAAATTAGAATTAGAACTAGTAAATACTGCCGATTCATCTTTTGATATTTCATCATACAATATTAACGTAAGAGAATTAGAGTATTTAAAATTAAATTATAGAAACGGAAAATTAATAATCGTTACAGATTCTTCTGAGTTTAAAAAGTTTGCTTTATACTTCTTGCAACTCGACTTTCCTTGGTTGAAAGTATCAGCCCTCACATTGGTTGAGAGTCGAAATCTACAATATGTACCTGATTATTGTCTTTATTTCCTGACCAGTAATACTGAATCCGTACCGACTAAAGGAAGACTTAGTACAGTAGTTGTAACTGATTCATTCGAACATGTTAATACACTTCAGGGATTGGGTATTACTTCTTTAGTATTCCCACATGTCAATGAAAAACATGCTGTTAGAGGTTTAATATGGATTGTAAGGCAAACAATAAAAGTATGTTTAAACGCCCATAAGTCATCGATAATATTGCCAAAATATTGGTCTTCCATAGCAGAACCTTTTGATAATGAAAGACTCTGCCTGCCTACGGAGAAATATTTAGCGTTGGATTATAATTCGTACATCTGCTTATATAACCAAACCTCGGATACTTCAAAGAGTTCACAAAACGGCACAGCAGGTAAACCAATACACCAAAAATTATTAATCAAGGACATATTAATGCCACTCATATCTAACGAAAGTCTTAAAGATATAAAAAAGCGCCATTTAGATATAAAACAAAAGGTATTAAAAAGTTAACGTAGCATATGTACAGCATCACTTGTTAGCGAGACGAAATGTCAGGAAAATGCCTTTCATGGGTTAAATATTATTGATAAAACCCCACAGCATGCGCCACATGAAACTATTCATCTTATATTTCCTAAGAAGGAAATATAAACGACACATGAGACCAAACTAATGCCCCAATCAAATCCAAGTGTAACTGTTATTTTGACAACATGTGATAGGAAATTACTTTTCATTCGTGCTTATCAAAGCGTTATAGAGGCAGCCAAAATATGTAACGAACCCATTCAGTTAATCATTTATAATGACGGTCAAGATTTACTTGATATTGCACTGCAGGCAATAGATAACTTGTCAATCCAGCTCATACAGAATAGTAAGCAAAATTCTAGAAGAGGTGTTTCACGCGCACGAAACCATTGTCTTGATATTGCAAACGGCGAATATATTATTTTTTTGGACGACGATGATTTTATAGAGCCAAATTCTATTGATACACTTTTAAAAACCGCCAGACAAGAGAGTGCTGATTTTGTTTATTCAAATACATACTGGATAAAAGAAGATGAGCAACAAGTAATATTAAATAAAGCAATTAACAAACTAACAAATCACAATATTGAAACTCTTTTCATAACTAATTTTATACCTATCAGCGCCTTTTTAATCAAACATCACTCTGTGCGTGAGAGATTTGATCCATACCTTGATTCACATGAGGACTGGGACTTCCTGTTATCAAATATAAGTGGATTAAAAATTGCCTTTACTGAAGAAATTCTCACCAATATCACCACATCTCCATCACGCCAACAGCGTAATCCAAATGAGGCAGAAAAACTAAGTGAAATTTTCTCACTTATGTACATCAGGCATCCTAATGATTGCTATGCAAAAAAAAGAAAGGACTTTCTAGACGCTATAAAGCGGAATATAACTCCAAAAGAAAAAACGATTATTAATTGCAATCAAATTGAACTTTTGGTTATAAATCCCTATGAAACAATACAACATTCGCTAATTAATGATCATGAATTTGAACTGTTCACCTCGTCTTTTGCAAAAAGAATACTAGAGATAGCCCCTATAGATGGTGATATTATAGATGTAGGCGCCAATATCGGAACATTCGCCATACCACTCGCACGAGATATGGTAAGCAAGAAGAAAATACACTGTTTTGAATGTCAAAAAAGTGTATTTTTGCACCTATGTAGCCATATTCTAATAAATCAACAATCAGAAACTATAGAACCGTACTGCATACCTCTAGCTGACGCTATCATTAATATTCAGGTGCCTCAATTTGACAACTACCAAGAACGCTACACAGGGTCAGTAAGTTTGGATATAAGCGTGATAGCTATACGTGACGGATTGGAAGGAGTTGCAGAACCAACATCGAATTGTACCAAGTTTAACCAAATGATAACTTCTACAATAGACACACAATTTAACAATATTCAAATAGCCTTAATAAAGATAGATACTGAAGGCATGGAAACATCAATTTTGAAAGGCGCTGAATTGGTAATCGAGAAATCACGGCCATATATTATTACAGAATCTTGGAGTCTCGAAAAATTCAGCCATCTGAGAAATGAACTTTTTGAGCTTATGATGAGCTGGAACTATATAATATATATACGAAATGATGATATAATATGTATCCCCGAAGAGCGTCATACACAACTCACCCATAATGCTTGTGAAGAGTTTTTATTTCAGCCTTTTAGAGAAACTAAGACTTAGTTAAGGCCTTCATTGTACACCGCACATGATTCACTGTGATCGTTTTACATTTTAAAGGTAACCTCAGCTAGAGAGCTCCTATATCATAGCCATACTCAATGGCTAGAGCCCTAAACCTATCAAAGATTTCTCCTCTGGGGAGATTCTCACAGGAAATTTCCTCCCGTCTTATCCGACGGTTTGTGATAGTGCCTAATGCAGCTTGAGCCTTTTGGATTGTTTCTATTGTGCTCAATCGCCCTATCTTGAATAATAACTTCATATTGATGGTTTCTGCATCCATATCCTCCAGCTTGATGCGGTGGTAATTTAGGCCTCTAGTTTTTGCCTTTATTTCAACCATTTGATTCCAGCAGACCCAATGAAACATAAACCTTTCAAATTCATCAATAATCCTGTCGAAGCTCTGGTGACGTCTAACAAACTCCAAGTAAGGGGTATGGCTTGACGCTGGATTTTTATCAAA
Organism: Paraglaciecola sp. IT1134; assembly: GCF_058068185.1. Lineage (NCBI taxonomy): Bacteria > Pseudomonadati > Pseudomonadota > Gammaproteobacteria > Alteromonadales > Alteromonadaceae > Paraglaciecola > Paraglaciecola sp. IT1134. The sequence goes on from NZ_CM176486.1 coordinate 3,698,186, forward strand.
AAAACCAATACCTAAAAATGATCTCGCAACCTCTATTGGATGGCGGACCTGATGAAACACCTGCGTTCGTTCTGACAGCTGTTCCAATAAAGGAGCTGCCAGCCAACTAGAGTCACCCACAAAATTATTATTTGAATACCCAACAATGTCACCGCGTAAAAAAGGGTGGAAAATTGTTTCATGGCCACAAGGCACATCCAGCATCCTTAGTAGACGACTTAAATAACCTGTTCCCGACCGACCTGTACCAGTAATGACAAATTCTAAGGAAGACATTTTATCCATTCTCTAATTATGTGGCCAAATTAACGCTGCCGCTACAATACACACTGGCTAATTCAAGGATATTTGTACATGGCAGTTTTCGTTGTATTCTTGGATAAATGGATGAAGACCACTGGGACCAGGCATTATCCCAACATTTATATTACTCTTCAAATTGGTTGTCCAAACGTACTTATTGCCTCAAAATTCTTTATTTTCCATTTCGCTACCTATTAATATTGAAAGTATCTTTTATAACGAATTTTTAATGGTACACAAATAACACATTGAATAAATATTTATTGAAAGATAAAAAATCATCTTAACCAATTCAAAGCTTAAACAGCTATGACAACTCCCCCGAAGCCAAACTTTGTCAATTCATTTGTCATTGTTTTTCTGTGTGATAAAGAGCAAATAATTACCACATCAATATCGCAAAAAGCAATTGATTTGATATTTATAACAGGCACTCCCATACAGTATTCCCCAGCTCTTTTTTGATCAAGAATAGCAGTTATTTTTCGTTTTCTTTTACTCTTTTTCATCAAAATACCGCAGATATCATTGTACCCGTATAGTACTGTATTTTTAGTCGTGTGTTCTTTGTCTAATGTATTTAGGAGTTTGAAAATACGCTTGTGTTTATCTCTATTTGAATACAAATAAGACAACGAAATCTCAATATTTCTAGAGCAGTCATTAACACCGCTATCTCGAATCAAGCGTAAAAGGTATATTTTTTCTTTTAACGCCACATTATAACTTTTCACATCATGATTACGAGTGGTATTTTCGTGCAGTCTAAATTGATTCAATTTTTGACTAACAAAAGAAATTTTGTTTTTAATTGCTAACCTTATGTAGCAAGACCAATCACCACAATATTTCAAATCATTTACTACAAGAGCCTTCTGTAGATGTTCTTTTTTAAATAGGACCGCGCTAACATTAGGAATGACATTTGAAAAAACAAAGTAATCACGAATAAGTTCTTTTCCATCTTTTATAAAAGATTTATCCCAAATATTTGCATAGTTCTTAGATGCATAGTTGTATCCCCCCATTGAGGCGCCCTGCTCATCTATTATTAACGAATCACAGTAGGCCAATGCTATATCTTCATTGACTGCAAATTCTTCTAGTAAAACTGCCAAAAAATCTGGCTTAGCGACATCATCACTTTCTGCAATCCATATAAAGTCGCCTTGTGCTTTTTCAACCCCCTTGATCCATTGACTGTTGGTTTGTCCAGAATTTTCAGAGCTGTAATCAGTATGGACTACCCTTTTTTCACATTGCTTAAATTTTTCGAGAGTATCAACACTATTATCGTCGCTCGCATCATCGAGCAAAATTATTTCAATATTACTATAAGTTTGATTTCTGATAGACATAAGCCGCTCAGGCAAATACTGAGCATGGTTGTAGCTAGGCACTATGACTGAAATTTTTGGATTAAACTTAGGCTGCATAGAGAAGTTCACAAAAACTAGTATGGTCGCGCTGTAGTTGTTTCATCATGCATTCCATTTTTGAGCTCTAATACCATAGAGAGGACGTCGTACATCATTAAATCCTTCTGCAGCAACGCAAGTAAACTGCAGCACTTGATGCCCCTTTGTGACCCGCGCGTCGGTGATTTGCTCAGCAACTAGGTTGGCTCCGCCGGCAGCATAACCATATTTACTAATCAATAATAATCCTTAAAGGCTTCTCACTAGACACCAGTAACCTCTGTTATTTGTCGGTGAGTATGGTTCCTATACTCAGACATAATGTTCAACGACTGTACTTTTACATCTTAGTGAAATTTATTTTCACATTATCCTACATACTCGTTAATCACCTACGGGCAAAATCATCTAAAGACTCAATACCTCAACAAATACGCCGTCATGCTGTTGTGATTGGTCATAAATGGTTTTGGCAATCTCCTCCTTAAACGCAAAAGATGAAATAACAATTTTTTGACAGCCTTTGTTTAATGCCTCCGTCAGACTGATCACTTGGTACCCCGCAAAATTATACTTGCCTGAGTTTTCGGCTTTTCGATCAATTAGACAGTCAATTTGCAGATTATTATCATGTAAATAAGGTAACAATTTTTCAAAAAAAAGACCGGCCCCGTATATGGAAAAATGCGTCCACTTATTCTGTGTGATACGCTCAACGAGAGCGAGGACATCGCTTTGCGAATCCATTGTCGACAGACCTAATTGTATCGCAAGAAACGGCTCTGAAAGCAACGTTATGATAGCTTGGGGCCAGTGAATTTTGCCCAATTCCATCTGCGGGTGCTGGCATAAGTCTAAATAAAAATCAGCCATTCCCCTCGCTTTCACATCACATATTTGCAATTGAGTCACAACGGGGTACGCATCATTTGAACCAAAATTATCTTGATGCAAAATTCGTGTAAACAACTCAGCTTCTGGTTTCGTAGGCAATTGCACATAACGATAGAGGATTGGCGTAACCTGCTCTACGTCAATGTGCTTGAAACCTAGGTCATGATGAACCATAAAATACCGTAAAATGCCTTGCATAAAGGCTGTTACAATTGTGCTGTTTTCCACAAGACCAACACTCAATATAGGCGAGCCCTGTTGATCGTCTTGATAGCCCAAGGTGGTACCACCGTCGCCCACTAACAATGGTTCAATGCACTCTGGCGAACGAAACAAAATTTGACGCAAACCGCGTTCATCTGTCCCCGCGTTAATGAAACTGGAATATTGTGTGGTGCCAAGGTAGCGATAAACTCTATCGGTTGAATATAGTAGTAAATTTTGCGCGCTTTTGACCTTAAGTATTGATTCAAGTTGATGCTGTATTGTCCCACCATTGCCTAAGTCGACAACACTGCAACACGCCAAGGACTCTCCAATATGATGTGCATAATAACGAATAAATAAGATTTTTTGTTGCTCAATGTAGGCTTTCACTTGTTCACGGTTTTCTCTAGCTAAGTCCGTTAGTTGTTTGAGCAGATTAGTTCCTTGATAAAATAAACCGTCAGTATCACGTATTAAGGTTGCGTGGTAAGCAGCATATACAGCGTCATGTAAGAGGTGAAAATCGCGGTAAAAATCATCAACCGTATACCCTCTTCTTTGCACCAGAATATAAATGAGATCTTCGAACCAGCTCTCTTTTTGAGTATCTATCGCTGGCCAAAATGTCGATTTACGCGATGCATAGAGTTTTTTAACCGTGATATTAGCGATGTTTCGCTGTTGCAGTCGTAACTCAATTAATGGGGAAAACACCTCTGCTTCGCGCATCAAGCACAAAATACATTTACTTTTGGCCCTAATAGTCTGATCTATAATCCAATCAGAAAACGCATAAAGAATTGGCCCCCAAACTAGTGCGCCAATATTGAAGGCAATCGGTTCTTCAGAAGATATATAGTGCGTGGCAGCAATAAAACGAGCACTATTAAATTTTTGATCCTGTGAAAATAGAGTATTCTCGAGTTGAAAAATTGAATCAGCATCTAATTTCGATGATAACAATTTGACATGAATTTCCTTCTGTTGTGGCACAAAATAATCCGAGTTTCGGTTATCCCCTAAATGCAACCAAGTCTGCCTTTCCAATAATAGCTTTTCAGCCAAGTAATCAAATATGGTCCCCGTTGATTTATTTAGTTGATACTCCGAAGATACGTATAGCTCCAAGGTCTGCAACTGCGGATATTGAGCAAAAAAATGATGTTTTATTTGCTCACGACTGAGGTACATATCAGAAATCAGAATAACGTTTTTGCCGCTCTCGATAAGACCAAAAATAAGATCCAGTATAGGTTCATAAACAAAACTATACTGGCTTTCAACAGTTAGCTCGGCTTCTTTAAGTATTTCTCGGACATTAGCGTCAAAAGGTAGATTAGCGTATATTTCCTCTAAGGTTACTTCACCACTGATGCGGTCACGTTTAACTTGTTTTTCTGCATGAATGCGCAGTTCTTTAAATTCTTCACTATTCATTGTCAAATTTAAGCTCGCCTCGCAATGGGAATAAGCTTTTGAAAACACATCCACTGGCCGAGCAACTCGCCTAAAGACGATAGTATCAAACACGTCAAACGAGACCGTTTTTATCTGATTTTCAACAACGAAGTCCAATATCGATTTAATTAACTCGGACTTGTTGGTTAATCCGTTGATATTGTTTGGTATACGAGTATGACTCATACTAATATTCGTCGATGGCTGAGCATACGATGCAACATGGTTTTTATATATTCGGCTTCTTTTTTGTTAGCATGTCTGCGGCCTTGCTCTGAATTCATAATCGACACTTGGTTAAATAATTTATCGGTCCAATGAATTTGATCATAGCGAATAGATCCAAACCTGAGAACGGCCCAATCGTTTGATGGGAGTCTTGAAGTCCCGATAAGTAGAACACTTCTGTGTAAACCTGGTGTACGTTAGCATAGTCAGAATAAATTTTATCTAGTTGACAGTGCATGTGTCACTCAATCGCCTGCATAATGCTCATAACCGAATCAAGACTGTCTTTAATTTGCTGTATTTGTTTCTCATCCAACCTTACCAGAGATTGTTTAACCTCGGTTGTTGAAATACTTGCAGTTCGTTCAAGATAGACAACTTCGCACAACGATTCCAAATCCGTAAATTTGCCTCGCCAGTCAGCGCCGATACCAAATACATCCACATCATATTTGCTGACATCATGGATTTTTTGTTGCCATGTTTCCTCTGGAAAAATCAGGTCAACGCATCGTAAAGCGGCGACTATTCGTGACCGCTCTGCATAACTAAAAACACTCCGTTTGCCTTTAAGTAAATTAAAGTCATCGGTAGACACTCCAACGATTAATCTATCGCCCATATCACGTAAACGCTCAAGCATATTAAGATGCCCAAGGTGAAAGAGATCAAAAGTGCCATAGGTTAATATGGTTTTCATCGCCGTTTTTCCTCTACAACAATTACTGGCTTAGTATCGCGTAACGCTACATCTTAAATCAGTGTTTGCCATTCGATTTATTCTTTAGATAACATTGAACTAATTAAAAACCGTCGTGTTTTTTAACATACTTAACGTCCAATCTCTGGTTGGTGTGCGCCAGTCTCCGTAATGCCTTTGCAGATACAACTCGGGCTTAGACGGGATGTTGATTATACAACCTTCAAATTCCATAGTATCAAGTGCTAATATATGTTCACTTGGCATACGAAATCCTCTGGACGCCAAGGTGTAATCCATAACGTCGCCCTCAATATACTTCACAAATACGTCCATCATCGGCAACTTTGAATCTATGTTTTTACTTTTTAGTTTTAAGCCCCTCACATCACCTGAGTTTACCGCTCCAAACTGTTTTTCACTGAAGTGGGTAATCAGTTCCCATGGTTCGCCAGACAATATTTGTAATTCTGTCAAGCAACCTGTTATTACAGTTTTGGCGTGATCCAGCGAACTGGAAGGTACGGCAATGTCCAGATCGTCATCCCAAGGAATAAGCGCACCATCGCGGTATATGCCTAATAGCGAGCCTGCATCCACATAATAAGCGACTTTAGCTTTATTTAAGCGAGTGCAAATGAGCAGCAATATTTTTATACTTAGTTGACGAAAGGTTTCATCAAGACCGAATTGAATGGGTTTGGTCACTCGGTTAGGCAAAACGATTATTTTACTGGGATCGACATTATATTGATTAATTAACTGCTGATGAATTTTTTCAGCAAACTCACTGGCAATCAAAATCTTATCGTATATAAGTTGCAAAATTTTAGGTGCCGCATAAACCGGGATATGACTTAACACTGTTCCCTGTTTCTCTTCAGCATTATCAATAAAAGCGATAATTTCATATGATTCAGCAACAATGCTTAGCGCACTTTTTCCTGACAGGCTGGCTCCAAAAATAATGGCCACTGGTTTTTTTTTACTATTTTCTACCATGACGGATCTCGCGACTTCATTTAAATACAATCACCATACCCTAATAAATCACATCAATAGGGGTATGCAATTAATTGACAAATTAACAGGCATAAAACTCTAGCCTTCTTAATGAGCCTAGTTCAGGCTTTATCTTGTATCGACGCGCGGTACAAAACCATTAATATTCGTCAATGGTTTTCCATGTTTTAGAAGGTTTCTATCATGTGATGGTACCTACGTTTCACCCGTTGTTCTGCTCGTACTCGTCTTAGTTATTTTCACAGCGAACTCAACTTTCGATTTAGGCAGTACTGCCAGCATCCACTGTCATTACCGTGCCGGTAACCGAAGAGGCTTGCTCACTTAGCAAAAAAATCACCATGGCAGCAACATCATCCACCGTGGCCAGTTTACCTAATGGACTACGGCGCTTGATAGCCGCTAACTTTTCACCCTGTAAGTCCCTCGTCATGTCAGTTTGCATATAGCCCGGTGCCACACAATTTACGGTGATCCCCGCTTTACCCACTTCTCGGGCTAAGGATTTACTAAAGCCCTCAAGGGCCGCCTTGGTCGCAGCGTATACACTCAAACCGTTAAATCCGGTTTTAGCGATGATCGATGAGATATTAATAATTCGACCTTTGCGATTTAATAACATTGAGCGCAGCAAATATTTACTTAATAACATAGGGGACTGCACATTCAAACGCATGAGATGGTCTATTTCACCATTGGGCATCGTGGCTAACACTCCATCATGGCCAGCAGCAGCATTATTGACTAACCCATAAGGGCGACCAAAAGTTTTTACAATCTGACGGCACAGTGCCGGAATATGCTCTAAGTCTGACAAGTCAGCTCGCAGGTAATGGCAACGCTCGGCTGACGCAGCTGTGATTTCCTCTAACTCTTTAGATCGCGTGCGCGCCAAAGCCACCACCTCAAAGCCACTTACCAGGGCATGACGGCAAATGGCTAACCCCAGACCTTTGCTCGCGCCAGTGACAATAACGTAATCAGCCATTTTCAGTTGTCCTTGTTAATTTACCCGAAGGATTCACAGCAATCAGTTTTAGTTGATTAAATTTTACAGGTATTTCAAAGCGTTGCAGCTGTGTTTTGCACTGTTGGCGAATATTTTCGACAACAGTTGGCCAATCCGCATCGTCATTAACCACCACATCAGCCATAACTAGCGAGCCCATCACGCTGTTGTTTTTGGCAAACACTCTGACTTGCTGCACCTGTGGTACTTGCATGATCACGGTTTCAACCTTTTCAGGGTGAACTTTATTGCCCCCCACATTAATAACGCCGCTGGCCCGCCCCATAAACAGTACTCGGTCACCAGTAATTTCGACCCTATCCTCGGTATCGAGGTAGCCATTAGCATCAATTCTAAGGGCTAAAGTGGCATCTATCCGCGCACAAGGTTTGATCCTAAGATGTTGATCATCATCAATCATCAGGCAGGCACCCGATATGCCGTCAGCCAACCAATGAATAGGAAATCCCGCGCGATTATCCGAAACCACAAACCCCATACCGGCCTCGGTTGAGGCATAAATATGGCGTATCGTAGCGTGGGGAAAGGTTCGATGTAGTATGTCCAACAGACCTTGGTCAGCAATTTCACCGCCTAAGGTAATATCAGTTAGTGGTACGTTTTTGAGGTTATTGGTGCGTAATAACTGTCGCCACATGCTGGGGGTGGCTGATATAGCCGATACCTTGGATTGGGCATAGTGTTGCACTTGGGCCACCAAATCGTCAGCCCAAACATCAACGATACATGCCCCGCTTAACAACGCTTGCAATAATACCTGTAAGCCGGCAAAGCGATGAGCTTGATACAAACTTGCCCAGCGCAAAGACTGCAAACGTTGCGAATGTTTAACGCCGCTGGTTAATGATAAAAACGTATGACTAAACCATTTAGGGGCGCCTGTGGTGCCCGATGAGGCCAAATACCAACCTGTGACAATACCACTGTGAACGTTATTAATAACCGGATTGTGTGCAACTTTATTTGGCGTGTAATCGTCTCCTGTCGCTTGTTGCGTATCATTGTGTGGCCAAGCATAAATACCAGCAACAAATTCAGTCATGCCCACATTGGGACAAAGATAAAGTGCTTCGCACCATCCATCAAATGCCACCAGCGCAATCACAAAATCAATCAAATTGGTGTATTGCACAGCAACTGGTTGGGCATATAGGTGTGGATTGTGGCGACGAATGGCAGCTGCTTTTTCGATTAATGCATCGGCCCCCACCGCCCCGCTTTGGGCAAGAATATAGGCGGTATTGGAGTGCTTAGCGAGTTCAGTTAGAAAAGTTGTCACACTTAAGCCGAATGTTGCTCATAACATTGCTGATAAACCGCAACAAATTCAGCGAACGTATTAGGGTATATTTGAATGGCAAGTTCAGTAAAAGGATCAAAACCTAAATCTTCCTCCAGTTGGGCAACCAACATGGCGTACCCTAACGAATCCAAACCACATTGCAGTAATAAGGTATCCGCCTCAATAGGTTCAATCAGCTGACAATCGCTTATTTGCGCCACTTCAACCATGGCATGTCGTACTGCTTGTTCTATGTTCACAGGTTATCCTTTGCTAAAAATTGTATTTGTTGCATCACATTTTGCATTGGTCTGGGCAAACGGGATAACACCTTAAGCCTATTATCCCGCCATGTAGCAATACAGTAACGAAAATACTGTACGTCGTAAGGTGTTACCTCAGTGCTGTCTAGCAACTGACGTAATCCACTCTTTTCAGTTTTAACAGTCTGATAACCAAATAATTTGTGTAATTTAATGGCGGCTAGATTAAACGACAGCACTTGTGCAGCCAGTGCAGTACAAGTTCTCAGCCCCGATATATATTCCAGGGCGGCCCATTCGAGCACTAAACCACTTCCAGGTAAAACATCAGTTTCACCAAGGTAACAGCCCCACTGGGCAATATCGGTATCAAGATCTGAAAAATTCAACACCCCTATCGGGCGTTGATGTTGACAATAAACCCAGTACTGGCGACTAGGATCTGCTTGCAACTCTGCGAACCAGGCTTGATGGTCTTGCCAGCTAATGAGTTTATCGTAATGCATGTTAATCCGCACTCTGGTGTTATTGCGCCACTCCCAAACACGCGTTAAGTGCTCGTGTGTCATGGGGACAAACTGCTGGCTGAAAGTTGGCGCACTCACGATTATCTCGACACTCCATTTTCATTAGTACTGCTTAAATCAGGATATAACATCTTGATAATATGTTTACTTCCTGTTTTATGTTGATATTGCAGGGCGTGACTGTGCATTGCAGATAATAATTCGGGGTGATGCCATAGCCCCATACCCTGTTCAAATAACTGCTTCAGCGTATTTATCGGCTGGGTACTATCGTAATCAGTCACATGGCACCAACCTTGTTTTGCCGCTTGCTCACTAGCAAAGCGTTGGTTTTGGGCCACCACCGTTAAAATAGAGGGGGTAGCACAACACAATAATTCATATTGACTAGCTCCTGCTGCAGAAATAGCCAGACGTGTTTCGCCGAGAACTTCGGCCAAATTTTGGCAATCGTGAATATGGGTTATTGATAATTTGCTGTTGCTGATCACCCCCTGCAATGCCGGGATTTGTTGATAACCCGCGCCTGTCACCACCGTGATCGGCAATCTAATAGGGGATTGGCAAAACAGTGTCAATAATGGCAACGTTAAATCAAACGGATCACTGCCTCCAAACATCAGCAGTAATCCGCGCCTTTGCAACCAAGGTGTATTATTATTCTTATAAAATTCTTGACGCAAGACTCGGAAATTCTCACCCACACATAGCTGGGCATTTGGCACAACGTCACCATAAGGTATCAGCTGTGCTTGGCTTGCCCAATTAATCACAAGCTTGACATAGGTCTCGACTAACGCATCTGTATATAACTGGCCATCGTCAAACATGCCCAGATGAAAAGCTTGTTTAGCGAAGGCCTGACGATAATGATTATCGAACTGATAGCCATCCAATATCAGCCAATCTGCTCCCATATTACTGCAGGTACGGGCTAACCATTGCTGCTCTTCGATAGGTGAAACACAAGGAATACAAAGCGTCTCCCCTACCCAATCGGCACGCGCAGTACAATAAGGTAAGGTTGACGGACGAATAGCAAACACCACGCGCACAGTATATTCACTTAATCCCTGCGCCAGTGAGAGACAGCGCATCAAATGCCCTAGGCCTAACGTAGGGCTGGCATCTACTCTAAATACAATACAACGCGACATAGCCGACTATTTAACCAAAGCCCAGGATAGGGGGGTGCCTTTAGGCAAATCCTGTTGGGCAACTTTGCCCTGCACTTCGTCCCAGTGCCTGGGAGCTAATCCAAATGCCGGGCGTACAATGCGCAAATTATCGCCACTTAAACATTCCCCCGCTTTAACATTCTCACTCACATAAATCGAACGCCGGTATTGTTTGGATTTTTGCTCGGCTTGCGTGCCGCCATAACTTACCTGCCCCATTGCCTGCCAAGCACGTTTGGTTTCACTGACTAAAAGACTAAACTCATGTGGCTCTAAGGAAAATTCAGCATCCACGCCACCGGCTTTTTTATCCAGCACAAAGTGCTTCTCGATCACTGTGGCCCCTAGCGCCACAGCTGCCACTGAAACCCCCACCCCTGCGGTATGATCAGACAGCCCAACTTGACAGCCAAAACCGTCACGCAAATGCCCAATGGTCCGTAGATTGGTGCTCGTTGCCTGCGCAGGATAAGTGCTGGTGCATTTAAGCAAAATAAGCTCCTCGCAGCCTGCGGCTCTAGCTGTCGTAACTGCTTGTTCAATTTCACTTAGGCTGGCCATACCTGTAGACAATATTAACGGTTTTCCCGTTGATGCTGCTTTGCTGACTAGGGGTAAATCTGTCAGTTCGAACGAGGCTATTTTGAAACAAGGCACGTCGAGATCGGCCAGAAAATCCACCGCTGCTTCGTCAAATGGCGAACTAAACGCCAGCATGCCTAATGACTTGGCGCGTTCAAATAAGATAGGGTGCCAACAATAGGGCGTCGCCGCTTTGGCGTATAAACCATGCAAAGATGCGCCATGCCATAAGCTGTCTTTTTCTTGGATCACAAAGTCGTCAGTTTCAACATCTAAGGTCATACTGTCGGCAGTAAAGGTTTGCAGCTTAATGGCGTGAGCGCCAGCTTTGGCCGCGGCGTCAACCATGGCAAGGGCGAGATCAATTTGCTGATTATGATTACCACTTAATTCGGCGATAACAAAAGGTGCATGACCTGGACCAATCTGGACATCGCCGATAGTGATGGACTTATTTTCTTGTAGTGACATCTTCCACTCTTGAAATTTATAGCTGCACTATTAGCGTTATCGGTTCTATTCCCTGAAGATTGAATCGATACTTTTGGGCCAGCTCATTGACAGTTACACAGTTGGTTAACTATTTTACCATGTGCTGGCAACAATTCCCCAGTAACGTGAACCGGGCAACAAACAGCGTTGCCAAACCACTAACTTTCTCCCGCTTTGGTTACCAGTAAATCGTTAGGCCTGGCATCTTCATCTAACGTTTCATCTGCACATTAGGGGCAGCTAACGACAACAACTCCCCCCTGACCAAAGGTTAAAACTAGATATCTGCATTGTGCGACGTCTGTTGAAAATGACGTAAAGCAGGCACCCTAATGGTGGCGACATCTTTTACACTTAACATACGGATGAGCAATATGTTTCTCCTTCCAAGGTTACTGAGTTTGGCATATTATCTTTACATCCTGTCTTTTACATAGGCCTTATACATCAGTTCAGCGCGTTGCCAGTCTTCCAATGTATCGATGTCTTGCACTAAGAACCTTGGTAGCACTATGGGAATGCTTTGTTCAGTGAAAGTTCTTTTGCCCGTTAAAAAAGCCGCTGATCGCCCCCAATAAAATTGGCCGGCGTCATGGTAGGCTTCTTCTAAATCTTGGGAACGTTTGGGAATATCGTCAGGGCTGAAGGGCACCACGCCACCATTTTGCATCTTCAACGCTCGTTGGATAGGAAACGCAAAACTGGTCACCGAAAACGCAAAATGTTTATCTTGTTCGTTTTGCAAACGTGTAAAACCCTCGATTAATTTAGTCGCCTGGATAAAAGGCGCAGTGGCATAAATACAACAGGTAAATTGTGGTTCAAAATAATGCTGCTGACAGAATTCAATCCCATGTTGGACCGCAGGGACGGTGCCAACATAATCGTCAGATAGCCGCTCCGGTCGCACAAACGGTACTTCGGCACCGTAAGCCCTGGCTACTTCGGCGACTTTTTCACTGTCCGTCGAGACAATGATTTTATCAAATAATTTACATGCCACCGCCGCTTCAATGGAATACGCTATTAAAGGCTTACCGGCAAACAATTTGATATTTTTACCAGGAATACGTTTACTGCCTCCGCGAGCAGGGATTATGGCCAAATTCACTGTCTATATACCCTTAAACTAATAATCGATGCAACACATCGATAACCTGTTGCTGCTCCTCATCTGACATAAGAGTAAACAGCGGTAGCGTAAGTGCGTGGTGGTAAAACCCTTCAGCGTTAGGGAAATCACCTGCCTTAAACCCTAAGCGCTGATAATAGGGTTGCAAATGAATGGGGATATAATGCACATTTACGCCAATACCCTGAGTACGTAACTGCTCAAAAACAACTCTTCTGTCGTGTTCTTTTAACTCAATCATAAACAAATGCCAGGCACTGCCCTCTAGGCTCGATTCAGCGGGCAAGATTAACGGAAGATTTGCCAATGCTTGCAAATAAATAGCAGCCTTTTCGCGTCGAAGCTTAATAAAATGATCGAGTTTACCTAATTGAGATATACCAAGGGCTGCGTGAATGTCGCTCAAGCGGTAATTATAACCCAGCTCTTGTTGCTCGTAATACCAGTCCCCTTGGGAGACATCGAGCAGACGTTGGGTGTCTCGGGTGATGCCGTGTTTGGCAAATAACATTAGGCGTTCATGCAGTTTTTTATCATTGGTGATAACCGCTCCACCTTCGGCAGTGGTTATCGATTTGACCGGGTGAAAACTCAACACCGCCATATCACTATATTCGCAACTGCCAATAGGTTTACCTTTGTAGGTACCGCCAAGGGCATGAGCGGCATCTTCAATCAAGGTAATATTATGTTTGCGGGTCAGTGCCCAGACGGCCTGCATATCGCAACTAGCACCGGAAAAATGCACCACAACTAACGCCTTAGGTAGCGTATGACTACTCTGAATCTTGGCTTGTAATAATTCTACTGACAAATTGCGGGTAACGGGATCGATATCGATAAAATCAATGTCGGCACCGCAATATAGGGCACAGTTGGCAGATGCCACAAATGAGTTGGGTACAGTCCAAACCACATCTCCTGCCTTGATACCGGCAGCCAAACAAGCTATGTGCAATCCAGATGTGCCGCTGTTCACCGCTTGAGCGAAACAAGCCCCTGTATAATCACATAATGCTTTTTCAAAGGCCGGAACACAGGCTCCTTGAGTCAGAAACTGATTTTTTAAAACATCAGTGACCGCATCGATATCGGCCTGATCAATATGGTGGCGGCCGTAAGGCAGCATGCTCACGAGTTATACAGTCACTTTATCAAGGACGCGCAATTCTTCTACGCTTAAAAAATACGGATTGGTGCCCGAGTGATATTCGAACTTATCATCCACGGGCTTACCTATTTCACCTAGCTTGTTTTTTTTGTAGTCCATATTTTTTTCAAAAAAGATAATCGCAGGGGTGATCACATAATGATCATCAAATTCCAATGAATGGTGGGCCATCTCTTCTGGCACCATAACTTCATGTAATTTTTCACCTGGGCGAATACCGACTATCTCGTGTTCCCTTTTGCCACTCATGGCTTCGACTAAATCTACAATTTGCACCGACGGGATCTTGGGCACAAAAATCTCTCCCCCCTGCATTCTCTGAAAGCTTTTAACCACAAACTCAACACCTTCGTCCAGGGTTATCCAAAAGCGGGTCATCTCAGCGTGAGTAACGGGCAACACATCCTTCCCTTCGGCTAGAACACTGCGATAAAACGGCACCACAGAACCACGTGAACCCACTACATTGCCGTAGCGCACTACAGAAAATCGAGGGCCTTTTGCCCCAGACATATTGTTTGCGGCAACAAATAACTTATCCGACGCGAGTTTGGTGGCACCATACAAATTTACCGGATTGGCTGCTTTGTCGGTAGACAATGCAATTACGCGACTAACATTCGCTGTTATCGCCGCATCAATGACATTTTGCGCACCATAGATATTGGTTTTAATACATTCGTTAGGATTGTATTCGGCTGCAGGCACTTGTTTGAGGGCCGCGGCGTGCACTACATAATCCACATCTCGCATCGCGGACGTCATGCGCTCTTTATCACGCACATCACCTATAAAGTAACGCATACAAGGTGCATCAAAGACTTGTTGCATTTCGAATTGTTTAAGTTCATCTCGCGAATAAATAATAAGTTTTCGAGGGCTGTAATTCTTTAATAGAAACGAAACAAAACGATTGCCAAAAGAGCCTGTGCCGCCAGTTATTAATATTGATTTATTATTAAACATTTTTTTTCCAGAACTGTAGGTGACAGGAACAATGTCGCAATTATCTAGTGCATATCGACATGAAAACGGACGGTTTCCACAATCATAAACCAACCCAGTTAGTGCTTCGAAATGATATGAAGATAAAAAAATCTAAGAATCTATGTATATTTTTTTAGCGCTTTTCGACCGCGTATCAATCCACTTAATTCTTTTAACGAAGCATTAAACATTTCGTTAGCATAAGCAACTAATACACCATTTATTTCCAGTTCGGCTGCAACAAAAACTTGCTTGTCAGCATCCGCTAAGGTGGTTAGATATGCAGTGATCACAACGTCACGCTGAGTCACAAGTGCTAAAAATGTTTTCTCATCAGGATCTGGTGCTGTTAACAACACCGTCAGATCCTGATTAAGCTGGACTAGATCAGGAGGGGTAAATTGATGATTTAATATGATATTTTTCAAACGGCTGCTTGACGTTTTTGCCTCTGCATTTCATAAGCTTCTTGTTTAGCAGCTTCAGGAATTTGCGACCAGGCCGTTTTAATGGGTAACAACAGATTAATCACTTCGTCCATTATCTTCAAGCTATTCTGCACATTAGCGTCTGTTAACCGCTGGATCATGTAATCGTAAAGGGAATATAAATTCTCTGCAACTTCTGCTTTAGTGCCCAAATCCAGGGTATCACGCAAATTCATCAAAATAGCCGAGCTACGGGATAAATTATCGGCTTTGCCAGCAAAATCTTTTCTTTCGATACAGCCCTTGGCGTAGGCCATACGATCTAGAGCCCCCTGCATTAACAGTAAAGTGAGTTTGTGGGGGTCAGCCTGAGCAATTTCTTGTTTCAGGTTGCCGTTTTTATAAGCATTGATACCTTTTAAAGCCATGTGATTTTCCAGTAAATGTGAGTAACTAAATTAACCCATTGCGGCTAAAAGCGCCGAACGGGTTGAATTTAATTTTGCGACGGTTTGATCCAGGTTCAAATATTTACCCCTCAGTATTTGTTCGGTATTGGCCATTCTTAATTCAAATTGCTCTCGCTCTGTACCCAGTTGATCTTTTTGATCCTTGACCGAACGCTCTCTTGAGTTGAGTAAACCACTGTAGTTTGTATATTGTTCAACATAGGAATACAGGCGTGAAGCTACTCCTTCTTCCGGGTCTGCAAAGAGCGAAGAAATATCATCAAAATTACCTTCTAACGCTTCTTTTAACCGGTCTTCACCGCTGCCAAATCCATATTTATCTGACGAACCTATTTCAAGGTCACCGTCATCGTTAAATTCAATGCCCAACTGAAACAGACCGCCTAACGCAGAGGTTGACACAGCCGAACTTACGATATTTGACATGCCTTGCTGAATAGCACGGACCATATAGTCCCCCGCAAAAGCTCCATCGTCTTCAAGATCCGATTGTCCGTAACGGGTAAGTGAGCTTATCTCGGTATTAAGGGCATTATAGTCATCAACAAAATCACGGATTTTAGTTTCCAACCCCTCAGCATCGAAGCCGATTGTCAAAGTGGAAGACAAGGGTGTAACTCCATCTGCCCCCAGTTCCGAAATCGTTGATGCTGTAAAAGACACGTTTTCAATTACATTCTTAAATTCATTACTGGTACTTTCAACATCGATTCCGTCTATGGTCGCCTTGGCATTTTGCGCACTTTTGACCGGGGCTAAATAACTTACCGTTTCAGTGGAATTCGCCGTAGTAACACGATTAAGCTCGGCTAAATCATTGTCATTAACCACAACCAGGTCATTACCTGCACCTGTAATGGTCGAGGTATACACCATTTTGGCACCACCATCTGCGGTACCGGTATCAATAATGCTGGCTTTGACGCCAAAGTTATCTGCAGAGGCATTGATCGCTGAACTGAGTTGTTGCAATGTCATACCAGCAGTGACGTTAATTGAAAAACTGTCGCTGGTTGCGCCAATTTTAAAGGTTAAACTGCCAGCTCCCCCTGTTAATACAGGGTCTGTGGTCGCGCTAAAGCCACCATTTAACGCATCATCTGATTCTATCCGGCTACCACTGGCAAGCTGGGTTACAGCGACTTCATAATCGCCTTCCACCGCACTGTTAGATGCCTCAGCGGTAAAGGGCTCGATATTCTCGCTGGGATTTTTAATGGTCGGCTCACGGCCTTGTAAATTCCTATCACTGCGTAATTCATCAACACTATCCAAAAAATCTTTCATTTTAGATTTCAGTTTGCCAAGCCCTGAAATTTCAGCGTCAAGAGATTCTTCTTTTTTGTCCAGACGATCAGCTTTGGGCTTTCTTTCAGCTTCTAGCAATTGGCCAACCAGACTCTCTAAATCTAGCCCTGATCCCACACCCAGTGATTGGATAGTCATATGAACCTCTTTGTTAACTTAATTTTTAGGCTTGATTATCAAAAAACAACCCCACTGCAGATCCCACATCGGACTGCAGCTCTTGTATTCGCGCCGACAATTTTAACACTTCTTCAGTAGGAATTTGACGAATAACGTCTCCTGATCCCGCATCGGTTACCTTTATTACCTGTCTGCCACTGTCTTCATCAACAGAAAAATTTAACTGCCGATTCTTGCTTTGCACAAAATCATTGATTTGGGTAAGCGCGTCATCCACTGTTGCATCAAGATCGTCGCTCTCCTGCTGTTCAACCAGGTTATCGGCTGATAAAGGAATGCCTTTAGTCCTGTCTACTGACTTGTCTAACAGAACTTCCTGCTCAGATGGGTCAATTTTTTGATGTGAGCGCTCAGCCTTGCCAACAGTGTGACTAGCGGGCTTAATGTCGGAAAAGTTCTGGCCAAGTCGTGTGAAATTAACGTCCATAGTCCACCTCAAAATAGGCAAGGCAACTATCAAATGCTGAGATTTAAATAGTGCCAAACAAAAATATTAAGTAAAAATTAGTTCCATTTTAATGGTCACTAACTTTCTATATTACACCAAAAATTAGCCCAATAGCGACGATGCAGCCTAACTCAGCGTAGACAAGGATGCCTTTGGGAAGATCTGGTTGCGGGTTAATTCTGCAGTTTGAGTAGCAAAATCTGTGTTGCTGATCCTTAAACGTGCTCTGGTAATGTTCTCAAAAATATGACTGGGAATACGAATGCTCGATTGAAAACGTTTTTGCAAAGCAGCACCATCAGCACAGGAGTTGATACCGTTCTGTGACTGAACCGTTAACTGAGGTCTAGGTTGCAGCGATAAAGTTACTTCGCACAATGCGTCTTCTGCGGTTTGGGTTAACGAAATTGTGTTATTGGCATTACGTACCGCTCCTGAATGACACAACTGTATTTGTGCATTTAATGACGACACATTACTCTTAACAAATAACGCCATTGGATCCCCCTGGAAATCTAAAGCTGTAGTCAATTAGACTCACCAATAGATCCGCCTCAATTTTCAATGCATGACAGACCTCTCAGTCAGCATTGCCTCATTTAGTTGTTACTTGGCACCTCTGCCAAGTAACCACTCTGAAAATAATCAGATAGTACATCCCTTAACTAAGGCTATCGGCCACAACTTCAGAAGCTTTAGTTTTTTATGCATAAAATTTAAACTGATTACCGGTCCGCACATATACGATATTTTTGATCGCTAACCATAGCGCCGCTAGAATATAAATGAGTAGGGGTGGGTTTAACTAAGATTTTCTTGCACGCAATATGCAAAAAAATAAACGTTTGAGGTGAAGCGAGATAAACCAATTGAAGTCAAGAATTTGACAATAGGATAAAAATCCCCACCAGCTTGCTCACGTTAGCAGAACGAGCAAAAGAGTTTCTGTCCGGCTGACAGCAATAGAGAATGAATACTGGCCACTCGTTTCCTCCCCTCATAAATAATAACTTTCATAACAATATTGATATTCCGCTAATAGCTATGCCTAGACACTCTCCTAAGTCAGGGATTGGCATGATATCGGCGGTATAACGCTGCCGATTAGGTGGCAAGGTTACTGGCGGTTAAGTATAAACTTGCCGCTGCCTGCCCCCTCATCGACAATGTTTACTATCTAACCAGGTCCCTATTGAGGCCTATCACTACCATCCGTCTTGATGATCCGTTTGCACGAGTCTTTAACAGCCTATTACTGTTCAAATGCTTAATAAACACGGGGAAGTTGAGATCCCGTAACAGCTTGAAAACACTATTCTTATTGCAAACGTCTTATCAGCACTAGCTTGGTACAACACCTGCTAACGTCTAGCCTCGGTTTGCCAAACGGTATTTAGCATTGCCTTAATTACACCCTGTGGGCTGGCAAATACCATAACTGTTATTCTTACGCGCAAATTAACAGTCAGTGTTTTGCACCGTGCAATCCACTTGGCATACAACATGCTTTATAATATTGCTGACTGGTACCCTGGTCAGCGTTTTTATTGAGCGTAAGCTCAAGCTGACAGGCAGGTTTGATGGCCTACACCTCAAAACCTCACTCCCTCCTGGCGTTCTCCCTGTCTGTCAGCAACCAACCATTATTATGGGTGCCCTACTCACCATAGCCAGAGTTTTACCCTATTACTACCGATACAATTTGCTCAATCTTAACGGGCATCTGCCAAATAGTCATATTTATCCCAGCAACAAACGCAACGCTACCTGTGGCTGCTGATTCCCAGTATGGCAATACCCGCCTGCTGAATGATTTGCCAGCGGGTCAATTCTGCCGATCCGACGACAAAATCCGTATCTCTGATGCAACTTCTTGCCGCAGAAACATTTTCCTAAATGTAACTCGGATTTCGAATAATGGATTGAAAGTAATTTGTGCCAAAGATATACCATCGTTAGCCTTACGCACTGCCATATTCAAGCCTAAAATTTGTGTGCTTAAGCGATTATATATTTACAACCCAGCGGTATCCTCTTTGGCGCTATTAATTCTAAAACCAGATGATAAACGTTCAAAGGCAGTATTTAAATTATTGATCGACTTGAATAATTGACGTGTAGTATTTGGCGACAACACATTCGTGTTACGAATAAGCTCATTTTTTTCACCTAACGATTTTTTAATGACCGCTCGACTATTATATTATGTTTCATGGCGGGTACAGGGCCCTTGATTTTATTGTTAGGTCTCTGTGATAGCGCTGACTTGTTATTGTTTGAAATGACCTAGCTGTTATGTAGGATTTATTGTAAGGACGGGGAAATCCTTTAACATAAAAATAAACTAAATAATTAAACCCATACATTTCAATATATTGAAATAAAAAATAAGAAAGCCGGAGAAAATTCTCCGGCTAAAGGCGCTGATGTTAGGAGAGAGCGAGCGAAGCCCTCAACTGATTGGTTCTTTTAACCTGGTACACGACCTCCTGGCTTCAAAGCCCCAAACAGTAGGGTCTCGAAACCTAGGCTAATTAACCAATTAACCGAGTAAAGATAGAGCGGCTTGCGGGCGCTGATTAGCCTGACTCAATATGGTTAAACTTGCTTGCTGAACGATCTGGTTACGGGTTAACTTAGCCGTTTCTGCAGCAAAATCTGTATCACGAATTTGTGAACGAGCGTTTGTGACGTTTTCGGAAATATTACTTAAATTCCGAATAGTCGATTGGAAGCGGTTTTGTGTGGCACCGAATTCTGCACGCTGAGTACCTACAGTGCTAAGCGCAGCATCTATATTGGTTAGCGCAGTGGCTGCCGTGGCTGAAGTCGTTACATCACTAGCTGCGCCTAATATTTTATTAGTGCTAAAGCTTGTTGTGGTCGCAGTAACATCTATTTTTTCAGCAGAGCCACCGTTAGCGCCAACCAGAAATGAGGCTGTTAAACCTCCGCTCAGAAGATTGATGTCACCAAACTTAGTGGTGCCCGCTACACGGTCAATTTCTGTACCCAGGGCTTGAAATTCTTTATCCAAAGCTGCACGGTCTGCATCTGAGTTGATACCGTTTTGTGACTGCACCGCTAGCTGGCGCATACGCTGTAATGAAGTGGTAACTTCACCTAACGCACCTTCAGCGGTTTGCGTTAACGAAATTGCATCATTGGCGTTTCGAACGGCTTGGTTTAAACCTTGCACTTGACTCGTCATACGATCAGATATCTGTAGGCCGGCGGCATCATCTGCAGCGCGGTTAATACGAAAACCAGATGAAAGACGTTCAAAAGACGTGTTTAAACTATTTGATGACTCGGATAAGTTACGTTGCGCAGTTAATGACGAAACGTTGGTATTTACGAATAAACTCATGGTTTGCTCCTACACTCTCAGTCCAGCAGAAGCTGGCAACCGAAGTACATATCGGTGATTAAATAACACTAAATAGAAACATGATTAGGTAAATAAATCATTATTCCTGCTCTCTCACAAATGTTATCGACACTGGTTAAACTTTCTTTAAATAAATATTGCCGCATCTTGCCAACCCGGCCCAACTTTGCCAGCGTTGTCATTGCTAATTCATTGAGTTTCAATGGATTTATCTAATTTTGAAGGGTAAAAAAAATGCAAATAAAATTTCTTACCAAGCTCTGGTCAAAAAGTGCACACAATGCGTTTACCGACTTGTGTGAGTTTAACGGCCAACTATATTGCTGTTTTCGCGAAGCGCGCAATCATGTCAGTGACGATGGCGTCATTCGCATACTAAAACTCGATGACAAAGGCCGTATTTTAACATCCAATTTAGTGCAAATGGGTCACATAGATTTACGGGATCCGAAACTCAGCGTTACCCCAGACGGCAAGTTATTATTGTTGGCCTATGCAAGGAATGTCAGCTCGAAAAGTGGCGCGCCGGCCAGTCAATCCATGTGCTGGTTTTCCAGTGACGGACTGAGCTGGTCAGGGCATCACCGATTGGCAGATAAAAATTGGTGGTTGTGGCGGCTACGCTGGTTTCAAAATACAGCCTATGGCTTTGCTTACAACCGAGGTCAAAATGCCGTCAACCTATACACTGGCGACCCCAGGCGTAGTTTTCATCTGCTTAAGAAGAACGCCTTGAGCTTAGTCACTCATGGAAAAGGTTATCCCAACGAAAGCGACCTGGCTTTTACCTCCAAAGGAACCGCTTATGCGCTGATACGCCGGGATGCCGACAGCTACACTGCCCAGTTAGGCATAAGTAAAACACCTTATAGTCAGTGGCAGTGGATGGATTTGGGGTTTTATCTGGGTGGCCCGGTGATGTTATTACATAATGATCAACAGGCTATTGTGGCGGGGCGCATTTTAGTTAAGGACGTTTTACGCACTGGGGTATTAAGGATGGATTTAGTCACTGGGCGCACCGTTGTGGAATTATTACTGCCATCGGCAGGAGATAACAGTTACCCGGGGTTGGTGATAAAAAATAACGATTTATACTTGAGTTATTACTCTTCTCATCGGGAGCAAAAAAGCTGTATCTATTTGGCTTGTATTAGTCTGAGTGCGCAAGTTGGTAATGCTGTTATAAAACTAACCCCTACCTAGATATAATCAAACAGAGACAGGCCAGTTACCCTTGAGAAAGTCGCTTGGGCGGCTTGCAGGGCTGTCTCCTGCTTGCTTAACTCAGATACGGCTTCTGCGTAATCCACGTCTTGGATATTAGAACGAGCGGTCTTGTTTGTTATCTCCAGATCCAGATTTGACTCCAACACAGATTGCGCCACATTCACCCTGCCTCCTATCATAGAGGTGGCATTACCGATACTGTTTAAACTGTTATCCACGCCCACCAGTGCATCGCTGAGCGCCACTTGAGCATCAAGGTCAGAAATGCTGCCATCACTTAAACTCAGATAAAAGTCATTAAGGGTTTCAGCAATGTTCTTTTTTGTCGGCTCTTGCAGGGTAAAATTAACAGAATCCCCTGTCGTGCCTTCAATGCTAAATTCTTGACCATTAAACACAAAAGGGGTACCACTGGTAAAACTTTGGGTGGCCTCTGTAGTCCCTAAACCCACATTGTTTATTTGTACTTGATTAGGCCCAACAATACTGATTTGAAATTCATTATTTGCAGGATTTACCGCATCATAGTTAGCCGTATGGAATTTATCGAATTGACTCTGGGCAGTAATTGCTGAAGAAGCTGCGGTAACGCCTACGCTAGAAGTGATATCGCTTTTTAACCGAGCAAAAACGTCTTCGAATACAGTCTTACCGGAATTATTCACCGCCAAAGACAATGAATCCGAAACTTGGATTTCATTGACCCCTTCATCGCCCTGAAAAGTGTATTTGTTGCCTGGCGCATTGGGATCCAAATTAAACGCTGGGGCGGCAGATTGATAACCGGCAAAAATATATTCACCGTTTGCACTTTGACTGTTCATGGCATCAAATACTTGGTCACGTATTTGGCCAATTTCGATACCGATAGCGTGGCGGTCATCAACACTTAATATGCCGTTACCTGACTGGATCATTAACTGCCGAGCCCGGTTCACACTATCGTTGATGTTGCTCAACACTACCTCTTCCAGCCCCAAGCTGCTTGTTAACAAGTTATTGTTTTTTTTGTACTGACCAATCAGGTCGATTTCTTCGGTCAAGCGGATCACCTGCGCCGCACCTACGGGGTCATCCGAAGGACGCAGTAATTTCTTGCCTGATGCTAACTGGCGCTGCACATCAGACAAATCCCCTTGACTTTCTAATACTGAACGAATGCTTCGATCGTACAATTGACCGGTTGAAATACGCATAACTACACTCTCATCTGATTATTATCTAACCATGCTTAAAATTGTGTCAAACATCTCTTGTGCTGTGTTCAATAATCGCGCCGCAGCCGCATAAGATTGCTGAAAACGGACTAAATTTGCAGCTTCTTCATCCAAACTCACACCGGAGACAGAGTCAAACCAATCCTCAGACTGAAGTTTTAGCGCTTCAGCAGCCTGTACCGCCACATCCGCATTGGCTGACTTTTGGCCTATGTTACTGACAATATTAGCATAGGCTTCATGAAAACTGACCGGATTACCAGAGCCACTATTATTGAGCTGCATGGTATTAAAACTCTGTAAGTCCGCCATCTTCAAGGCATTGCGATTATCGTTCAGTCCATCAGTATTGTAATTGATAGCAAAACTGTCTCCAGCTTTGGGCACGCCTTGTAAGCTAAAATCATAGCCAGGGTAGTCGTCTAACGCACTGAAGGCCGCAGGCCAAGGTGCGCCACCGGCCTCAGCCTGGCCAAGCAGATTGTCCAGAGAGCTGGCGCCTGTCACAGTAGTGATCGAGTTACCGCTGCTATCAAACACTTCATAATCAGTGGCCGAGCTAAAGACAATTTTCGCCGGGGCACCTACGCCGCCTCCAGGGGCCGCACCTGGTCCATGAATACCACCGGAGCCGTCAAATGCTGAGGCTCTAGAGTCACTAAAACTGTTATCGACCAAAGTATTGCTAACGCCAGTGAAAGTTAACTGGGCCTCACCTAAATTATTGATATCCGATTCTATTCGCACAGGGCTGGCAAAGGCCAAATCCTCTGGGCGGGTCATGATAACTTCGATTTTACTGGCCACTTCTTTAGTCGGCTGCAATAAAAACTGATCGCCGGCGGAATAGCTGGCGCCATCTTGAAACTGAAGTTCAATTCCTCCTAAAACCTGATTAAACGTACCGCTTTGTGCAGTTAGACCTGTGTAGCTTTGGCTTACTGCCACGCCATTTACATCGGTTACCGGTGTACCATCTCCGTTTAATAGGGCCACAGTCACATCCACGGTCGCTGGTACACCAGGCGTTACCGCATCAAACGTCACCTGATAATCGGCACTGGTTATTTCACTGGCGGCGCCCTCGGCAATCCGGCCGCTCATAACACTATTTGGGCTGCCGTTACCCTGGTAGTTCAGGCCTAAGATAGTGGGCCGAGAGAAAATATCACCGCCCAGTTGCTGGTCGAAGTCCATGCCACTTCTATTTTGGGTATTAACCGACTCGGTCACCGCCAGGGCTATTTGCCCCAGCTCTCGACGACTTGGTTCCAGCACTTCATCCCGATAACGAAACAGGCCACCCATACTGCCACCGAGCTTAGTTTCGGCGATGTTAAGCGACGTGGGTCTACCGTTACTAGACAACTGCAGGGATTTATAATTTAAATCCGCGTCACTGTTAATTTGCAATACATTAAAGGTACCGTCTTGTAATACCAAGGATTCTCCCGAGGTAAGATTAACCATCACCGCCCCGTCATCGTTAGCATTGATCCGGGTTTCAATAGACACCAAGCTCGACAATTCCAAAATAGCGTTGTCCCGCTGATTTTTAAGCGCGCCAGGTTCATCATTGCGGTTATTGGCCTGGCTGATACGAATAGAGTCGTTCAGATCCGCTATAGATTGCACCAGTGAATTGACTTTATTCAGTGACGCTTCAAATTCAAAATTAAGTTCCCGTTCCTTGTCTGCCAGAAAATCGGATATAGTACTGATCTGACCAACCATAGATTTTGCTTCACCTAACACTAACTGGCGTGCAGCCATACTGGTAGGATCATCTGCTGCGGTCTGCATAGCCGAAAAAAAACGGCTCATACTGGCCGAAACACTATTCGCTTCACTGGCAAAGACGTTATCCAATACTAGGGTTTTATTCCAAAATGCTTCCTGATCCCCCAAAGTAGTAGTATCTCGGCGTAACTGATTTTGGGCAAAAACGTTGATCACCCGTTCGGTGGTCGACTGCCCCACCCCCCCTGTCAGCTCGCTGACAAAAAGGGTCCGCTCCCGCACATAACCTTCAGTATTGACATTGGCAATATTATTACCCGTGGTGCCTAATAACTGAGTGCTGGCCTCAATGCCTGAGCGCGCAATAGACAGTAAATCCGCCGTTCTGATCATGGGTTATTCTCCGCATTGACACTGACTATTAGCTTCATGGATTAAATCCGCTTAAGGGGGCACTATTTAGAACCCCTAATACCTTATTAGCGTAACCAGGGTCGGTTGCATAGCCCGCTTGTTGCAACTGTTCAAAGTAGCGCTTAGGCTCTGCACTATTGGTAAGTGCCTGCTCATAACGAGGGTTTTCTTTGACAAATGCGACATAATCGTCCATTGCATCGGCAAAAGAGGAATAGGCGCGAAATTCGGCTTTTTTGGGTGTGGCCAGTCCTTGCTCAAACTCCAGCGTGTTCACGATAGCTTTATCACCTTGCCATCTGGAATCTGCTTTTATACCAAACAGGTTGTGAGTATTACCCTGAGCATTATGCATCATGTATTTACCCCAACCCGTTTCAACCGCAGCCTGGGCCAGCATCGCTTTGGGATCGAGTCCTAATTCTTTGGCTGCGGCTTGTGCGGCGGGAAACAGTTGACTGATAAAAGCTTCGGGACTGTCAAATGCCGCTTCTTTGTAACCCACAACATCTGGCACCGGTTTATCTAACACTGCCTTTTGCGCCTGATCCACAGCCTTAATGGTATGGCGATTAATATCTGACAAGTTACCGTCATTACGGATCACACTAGCCGGAGTATAACCTTCGGTACCCTTGCCAAGCTGTTTCACTATGATATCTGCCAGGCCTATACTGCCGTTACTGGACATGTCGGTGGCCAGTTGTTGATCATGCATATCTCGGTAAAACTTGACCTGCTCAGAGTTAAAAGGGCTGTCTTTGTCCGCCATGACATCCTGCGCCTTACGCATGGACTTAAGCATCATTTGCACAAAAATCGCTTCAAACTGCTGAGCGGCTTCTTTTAGTGCCCCCTCGTCACCACTTTGTGCTGCACGGCGTAACGTATCCAAACCTTGAATATCATTGGCATTACGTGACTGGTCAAACTGGCCTTGAAGTTTAAATGATTGTTCCATAATAAGTTTGCTCAATAGCCCTTTAAATGACCACTAACTCGCCCTGTAAGGCACCCGCCTCACTGAGCGCTTCGAGTATCGCCATTAAATCACCTGGGGCCGCCCCTACCTCATTAACCGCTCTGACCAGTTGGTCCAGGGTCACGCCAGGATCAAATTTAAACATTCTGGTATCTTCGAGACTGACATCTATGATGGATTGATCAGTGACCACAGTCTCTCCGGCCGCTAAGGCATTAGGCTGCGCTACAGTCTGGTTTTCGGCTATGGTAACGGTCAATCCGCCATGGGTAATAGCTGCAGGCAACAAACGCACGTCTTGGCCGATCACTATGGTGCCAGTTCGGCTATTGATCACAATACGGGCCGGCGCTTTGGCAGGCACAAATTCAAAATTCTCCAGGGTGGCCAAAAAACCTACCCTTTGTCCTACGTCTCTGGGTGCACTGACCCGAACCGATGCGGCATCAATGGGCGTGGCAATGGTAAAACCTTTATCTGGATCCGCCCCCAGACGGCGGTTGATGGTATCCGCCAGGATCTTGGCGGTGGAAAAATCCGGGTAGTTTAAATTAAGGGTTAAGAAGTCGTTCTGCATCAAGCCGTTTGGCACAGCACGTTCGATAATCGCGCCATTGGCAATGCGCCCCACAGTAGGGGTATTGGAAACAATTTTTGAGCCATCGGCACCTTGCACACCAAAACCACTAACCACTAAACTACCTTGCGCCACGGCATAAACCTTACCATCGAGGCCTTTTAAAAAGGTTTGCAATAACGTACCACCACGCAAACTTGCCGCTTCTCCCACGGAAGATACGGTGATATCTATGGTTTGTCCCGGCTTTAAAAAAGGGGGTAATTCAGCGTGTACCGCTACCGCTGCCACATTCTTGATCTTGGGTTTTACATTGGTGGCCAGGCTAATACCGAAGTTTGACAACATGGTACGAAAGCTTTGTTCAGTAAAAGGACTTTGCTCCCCCGTACCGGGCAAACCGACTACTAAGCCATATCCCACTAATTGGTTGGCGCGTACGCCCTGGACACTGGCTAAATCTTTTATACGCTGAGCATGGCCAAAAGGTGCAAGCAACAAGCTGCAGATCACCAATAACGCTAAATATGATTTCATTTTATGCTCCTGCCTAAAAAGGCCAGTACTCGGAAGAGAAGAATTGATTAAGCCAACCTTCTTTTTGCGCGGAGGCAAAGGTGCCAGTACCACTATATTGGATACGGGCGTTAGCAATTTTTGTCGATACAATTTCGTTACTGGGGCTTACATCTGCCGGTCTAACGACACCGGTCAGACGAATGTATTCATTGCCATTGTTTAACGTCAGCCATTTTTCTCCCCGTACTAACAGATTTTGATTGGGCATCACACGCATCACCGTTACCGAAATACTGCCCACCAGGTTATTACTTTGATTCGCCGAGGCATCACCACTGAATGCATTGCTGGCACCGACCCCCAACTGTATAGACTGAGAGCCAAGATTAACCGCATTACCACCTAGGCCGATGATAGGGTTCACGTCTACCTGAGAGTCTTTAGCAGTAGAGGTGCCCGCAGATTTGGTGGCCCGGGTGTTTTCCTGTAAATTAACCGTAATAATGTCTCCCACTCGACGGGCTTTCACATCGGAATATAAGCTGTTAGCCATATCAGGCCGAAATAATGCGCCATCGTCGGCAATTTTTTGTTCCGGCAAGTCGGCGGCTATGGGCGCATAGTAGGGATCATTAGGCATAATATCTGGCTGCTGGGTACTTTGGCAGCCGCCCAGTACTGCCGCTAAAACAATCACACAGAGGATTTTCATTAGACTAGCCATTACAGTTGCTGAATGACCTGACCAAGCATCGAGTCGACCGCCGATATAACCTTGGAATTCATTTCATATAAACGTTGGCTTTCAATCAGGTTAACCAACTCTTCGGTGACATTCACATTTGAGGTTTCAAGGGCGCCCTGTATCACAGTTCCCAAACCTTCCAAACCTGGGATCCCCTGGATTGGCGCACCACTTACCGCGGTTTCTACATACAAGTTCTGACCGATAGGTTGCAAACCTGTGGTGTTGACAAAGTCAGAAACACTGATCTGTCCCAGCACTTGGGGATCGGCCTGGCCCCTGATGCTGGCTGACACTTCCCCATCTTGAGAGATAGTTATTTGCTGGGCATCTTCTGGCACGGTTATCGTGGGTTGCATTAAAAACCCGGCTCCCGGGGTTACAATCTGGCCCTGGTCGTTTAAGGTAAACTGGCCATTACGAGTATACGCAGTGCTGCCATCTGGCTGCAGAATTTCAAAAAAACCCCGCCCTTGAATAGACATATCCAGCGAATTGTCTGTGGTCAGCATATTGCCTTGAGTATGGGATTTTTGCGTCGCCACCACCTTGCTACCTGCACCTAACATTAAGCCTGAAGGCAGTTCGGTATCCGCAGATGAACGCCCCCCGGGCTGATTAATATTTTGATACAGCAAATCTTCAAAGATGGCCCGGTCTTTTTTAAAGCCCACAGTACTGGCGTTAGCCAAGTTATTCGAGATAACCGCCACATCGGTTTGTGCGGCGTCGAGTCCTGTTTTACTGATCCATAATGCTGGGTGCATAAGCCACCTCCACTGATAGATTTAAATTTGCAGTAATCATTTTTAAATAAGACGCAGTAATTGATTACCACGTGCATCCAGATCACTTGCGCTTTTCATAAGTTTGACTTGCATTTCGTAGTGTCGCTGCAGGCTGATCATGTCGACCATTTCTTCAACCGGATTGACATTACTGCCCTCCAGCATGCCGGTACGAACACTAACAGCGGCATCCGCAGCGGCCAGTTCACCGTTTTTCTGGCGGAACAGACCATCTGTGCCCCGTTCTACATTCTGAACGTCAGGGTTAACCAGCTTTAAGCGCCCGACTTCTTCCAATACCGTTTCTGGTGCGCCCTGAGGCCTGACTGAGATGGTGCCGTCACCGGCAATATTTATATTCGATAACGGTACGGGCAAAAACACCGGCCCGTTATCGCCGACAATAGTGTTACCCGATGTATCCTGCAATTGACCATCAGCACTGAGTTGAAAGCTGCCATTGCGGCTATAGGCTTCATTACCATTGGCATCCAATACCGAAAACCAGCCTTCGCCCTGAATGGCCACATCCAGCTCGCGATCCGTCTGGATCATGGCGCCACCTTCATAATTATTGGCCGGGTTTTCCGTCATCGAAAAAACCCGAGTCGGCAAACCTTCGCCGAAAGCCGGCATCGCTCTGGCTTGTTCCAGCTGCGCTTTAAAACCGGTAGTTTGGGCGTTGGCCAGGTTGTTGGCCTTGACAGCCGTGCCAAGGAGATCTTGTTTGGCACCGCTGGCGGCGATATAGAGCAATTTATCCATGACAACTTCTTGACTAAAAAGGACCTTAGCTAGAACTGTGCAAATAAGATGCCACCAATATCAAGCGGTTCACATGTATATACAGATGAGGGCTATTTAAGCGAGGGGATAAACAAAAGGCCGCTGATGCGCGGCCTTTTGTTCTGGTAATGTGTGATTTAAAAACTTAACGAATATTTAAGATTGTTTGATTCAACTGGTTATCGACTTCCAACGCCCGTGAGTTAGCCTGGAAGTTCCGCTGGGCGATGATCAAATCAATCAGCTCTGTAGTGAGATTAACGTTCGCCTGCTCAAGCGCTGACGAGTTAATATCACCGAAGGTCCCGGTTGTCGCTTCACCGGCCAGGGCTTCACCGGATAAAATACTCTCTTGCCACTGGGTATTGCTCTTCTGAGTTAATCCCTGATCATTGGAGAAACGGACTAAAGCAACCCGAATAATAGGCTCAGAGGTACCATTTGAATAGGTGGCGCGTACCAGGCCGTCAGGCCCAATGTCAATCCCGGTTAGTCGCCCAACGGCCAGGCCGTCCTGTTCAAGTGAAGTCACTTCAAATGCCGAGGCGAATTGAGTAGGCTCATCCGGCGTGGCTTTGGCCGGATCAAAGGCAAAATTGGTGGTAATAACTTGCGTTGGATCCGAGCCATTTGCCAAGATAGTGCCGCCTAATGGCACACTGTTAACATCACCAGTGGGGCTTGAAGTGCCGTCAGAATTTTGAATTTCAATGAAATCACCGCCACTGCTAAATTTCATTCGGTAACCGGCAATTTCGTTACCAGCACCTAGCGAAGTTTCACCCACCACGTTAGCACCTGTCGTAGGTGGTGTCCCGGGAGTATTCCCTTCGGTTTGCAGCGGTATTTCATCCATATAAGTGGCCACTACCCACTCATTGGTCTGGGCTTGATCCTTCATAAAATAATAGGTCATCACATGGCTGTCACCTAATGAATCAAACACGGTGACCGAGGTGGCCGCATTATAGGTGAGTGGATCAGCAGGATTAAATAAATCCAGGTTAACCGCATCATCCCCCGCGGGTAGGTTCATCTTCAACGACACTTCAGAGGTTGGCTGAGGCGAGCCGGATGAATCGGGAATACGTACCGGTTGGGTGGTACTTAAGGCCACAGAAGATGACGTGCCGTCAGGGTTGACGGGAAAACCCAACAGGTTATCGCCATTGGAGTTGACCACAAAGTTTCCTGAATCTAACTTGAACATGCCGGCGCGGGTAAAGGAGAACTCCCGGGATTCAATTTCAGGTACAGTGGCAAAAAAACCGTTACCGGTAATAGCTAAATCCAATGAGTTATTGGTAAATTGCAGGCTTCCTTGGGAAAACTGCTGGGCCACTTCCTGGGTGATCACGCCGTCACCGACTTTGGTTTTACCCCCTGCGAGCAACGATGATGCATACACATCACCAAATTCAGTCCGTGACTCTTTGAAACCCACCGTATTAACGTTTGCTATGTTATTTGCGGTTGTATCCAAGTCTCGTTGCGCGGCTGACACACCACTTAATGCAATATTAAAAGCCATCGTAAATTCTCCTGTTAACCACCGAGTTGAATGACGTCGTCAAGTTTGACACTTACATCACCATCAAGATTTAAAATAATACCTTGGCTGCTACCAGCGAGGCTGACGCTGTCCACATGCCGATTCACTGCTGTCACTAATTGTTGCGGCTCACCCGCCACGTCACCCTGTGCTTTGATCACATAGTTGCCGGGCGGCAATAAATTTCCTCCTGCATCGGTGCCGTCCCATTCAAATTCGACGTTACCCGCCGTTTGAGTGCCCGCATTGATGGTTTTGACGATTTCACCCACTTCGTTTTCGATGGTGATTTCCATGTTCTGGGCTGTGGCATCATTGATCACCACTCCGGAAATCCCCTGACCTTCATTGGCCATATAGCCTATATCACCTTGCAACAACACCTGTTGACCAATCAGACTTGAAGCTTGCAAAGCCTGGTTGGACGTCATGGAGCTGGCGAAAGACTCAAACTTGTCGTTTAACTGACTGATACCATCGGCCATGGTGAAACTCGTCATCTGAGCCACCATCTGGTCATTATCAATCGGCTTACTTGGATCCTGATTGGCCAACTGTTCGGTAAGCAACGAGAAGAAATCTTCTTGGGAAAGGTTCTGGGCACTCTTATCTGCCACCGGCACGGTCTCAGGCTGCCAGTACAGATCGCTGTTTAAACCATTTTTAATTAATGTATCCACGTTTCTTCCTCGATGTTAAACCGCTCACGTATCAGTGCTAGCTACCTTGCCCTAAGCGCAATACGTTTCTAAAAATCTTTTTGGTGGTATCGGCAACCTGAACGTTGGTTTCGTAGGCTTTTGACGCTGACATCATGTCAGCCATCTCCTCTACTATATTGACGTTGGGTTTATAGATATAACCGTTTTCATCCGCCATGGGATGCCCAGGACTGTACTCGATTTGCAAGGGCTTTTGACTTTCCACTATGCCCAGCACTTCAACCCGCGCCCCCACACTTTGGTCTTGGCTGGCGCGCTGCAACTCTGCGCCAAACACGGGGTGACGAGCCTTGTAAGTTTGGTCATAACTGCTGCTAACACTGTTTGCGTTGGCCACATTACTGGCCGTGGTATTCAAACGCACACTCTGAGCGCTCATACCCGTGCTGGCGATATCCATAACGTTAAATAAACTCATTAGCCCTGCCCTCCACTAATTGCTTTTTTCATACCTTTAATTTTACCATTTAGAAACTCCATCCCGGCTTGGTAACGTAAACCATTATCCAGGAAGTTATTCCGTTCCACTTGCACATCAACGGTGTTGCCATCGCCGGTATCGGGTTGGTTAGGGATACGAAAGTCGATATCGTTTGTGCCTTTCATATGGCCCTGAATATGGTTTTCATGAGTACGAGTTAGATTTTGATCCCGAGAAGACTGGGCGCTTTTCATCGCATCCTGGAAATTAATATCTCGGGCCTTGTACCCTGGGGTATTTGCATTGGCAAGATTTCCAGCAATCACTTCCATACGTTCAGTACGAACCTGTAATGCTTTTTGCTGAAATCCCATCAACTTATCTAAACTTATCGCCATACTAAAAACTCCTCATTTGCTGAGGTTATAGCAATAGCTGTGCCAAAAAAATTTTGACGATGGCAGGAAAACTGAGTAAGACTATGAAATAGCTAGGTTTTTTTAGTGTAATAAAGACCAGGACTACAGCGCAACATGTTAAATTCAGTGCTGATCCCTGACAAGGATTCCGATGCGCCAACAAATAACGCGCCCTGGTGTGGCAGACAGGCGGCAATTTTTTGCAGGATTTTTTGTTTGGAGGCTGGGGAAAAGTAGATCAAGACATTACGGCAATACACGATCTCAAATTTGCCCACATTGGAAAACGAATCAAGCAGGTTGATCGGCATAAATGTCACCATATTGCGTATTTCCATTTTTAAGCGGCTGCGATTTGCACCGCCTGGCGCGGTACAGGGCTCAAAAAATTGCGCTTTGCGTTGCTCAGACAAGCCTCTGGAAAGGGAAATGCTGTCATACTCTGCCGCTTCACAATGTTTAATCATATCGCTGGAAATATCCGTGCCGACGATTTGTACCCCCCCAGGAAAAGCTCCGCGATGTTGCTTCTTATACTCGGCAATACTCATAGCGATAGAATAGGCTTCCTGCCCGGATGAACAAGCGGCACTCCATATACGTAAAGGGCTGCGCTGGGCGGCAAATGTTGGTAATAACGTATGCTGTAAAATGTCGAATGGGTAGGTATCCCTAAACCACAAGGTCTCATTGGTTGTCATGGCATTGATCACGGCGTTACGCAGTTGCACATCCCGATTGGCCGTCACTTTAATGGTCAAAGCCGACAAAGAATCGATATTGAACTTGGCGACAAGTGGCGATAACCGGCTACGCACTAAGTACTGCTTATTATCCCCTAATACAATGCCGCATTGGTGTTCCAAAAATTGGCAAAACGCCATGTACTCCTGCACACCAATATTATTATCGAACAATACCCTTTCCTTCTTTAAGCCAACACCTGGCACTTAGTTATTTCCAAACCATTTTTGGACCGAAGTCACTAATTCGTCGGGATGAAATTTGGCAATAAAGTCATCGGCCCCCACTTTTTGCACCATGGCCTGATTAAAGACGCCACTTAGTGAGGTATGCAACACCACATGCAGTTTTTGTAGAGTCGGGTCGTTTTTGATCTCAGCGGTCAAGGTATAACCGTCCATTTCCGGCATTTCGATATCCGACACTAAGACCCCAACCCGGTCAGTCACATCACCGGTTTCTGCTGCGATGGCTTTAAGACGATTAAGGGCTTCCAGACCATTTTTAGCCACTTCGATTTCAAGCCCCAGGGTGGCCAGCGCTTTTTTGACCTGATTGCGTGCTACAGAAGAGTCATCCGCAATAAAGATGATTTTCTTTTGCTTATTCTCCACCCGCATACTGGAAACCTCATCACTGACCGCCGTGCTAATAGGCGATATTTCGTTGAGGATTTTTTCAACGTCCAGGATCTCAATTAATTCTTTTTCAAACTCGGTAACGGCAGTGAGGTAACTAGCCCGCCCGCTACCTTTTGGCGGTGGCATAATTGCTTCCCAGTTCGTATTGATAATACGTTCCACTGCACCAACCAAAAACCCTTGAACCGAACTGTTATATTCGGCTATGACCACAAACGCACTGCCCAGATCGACTATTTCTTTACCGCCAGTGGCCAGGCTCATATCAATCACGGAAATGGTCTGGCCACGTATATGTGCTATCCCCCGCACCAACGGGTTGAGCCTGGGAATAGAAGTTAATGGCGGACACTGTAAAACTTCGCGTACTTTGAAAACATTAATGCCATACTTTTGTCGACCATTGAGTCGAAATAACAACAATTCCAATCTATTCTGACCCACCAATTGCGTACGCTGATTGACGGAATTCATAATTTCGGACATGAAACACTCCAATGACTTTTAAAGTCGGCTTAATAGTTGCTTTAAAGCTATTTACCGCGGCGAATCTCTGCGATTTCAGCGCCAAACGTCTGTTTTTTGACGCTCAGTAATCGTTTAATTTGCTTAAGCATAGCCAAATTGGTCACAAGTGAAATGAATACTACCACCTTCCACCAGCCGACAGCCTACTTACTCGCGGGTATCCTGTACAGTTTTTGTCAATTTGCCGTAGCAAATGACCTGGCATCACGAGCGAACATTCGTAAAGGGGCTGAACAATATGTTGCAACCCAATATGAGCTATCGGCACATTCATCCTTAACCATTAATGCCGCCGAAGTAGATGAGCGTGTATTTATCCCTGTATGCCCTACCGCCATAGAGTATAGCGCCAGTAATGATGTTATTAATCAAAGCAATATTGCGGTCAAAGCCTTTTGTAACGATTCAAACTGGTATATGTACCTAATGGTCAGTGTCGTGCAAATGCAATCCGTGGTAGCAATAGCCAGCGCCGTCAGCCCGGGCACTATTTTAACCGAAAGAAATCTAAAAATAATAGAGATGAATAAAAGTTTAATTCGCAGAACCACCTATACTGATATACAGCAAGTTATTGGCGCAAGAATAAAGCGCAGAGTCAGGCCAGGCCAGCCTGTGTCACCAAATAATTTATGTTTTGTGTGCAAGGGTGATAGAATCGTGATCAATGCGTCAAGTGGTTCAATGCAGGTCAAAGCAACAGGTATCGCAATGGAAGACGGCAACATTGGCGAAACAATTTCAGTCAAAAATAGCCGTTCTAAAAAACAGATTGATGCGCGTATTACTAACACTCGTGAGGTAACGGTTAATATTTAACTGGCTCAACTGCAGAAATTTCCGTATGTTTTTCGATACTTACGTATAAAACGATATTTTTATTAAAGAATATATTACCCTTGCCGATACATTGGGTGAGGAAGTTTAAAAGGTGGTGGAAAATAAAATGTCTATAAACAATGTAAACAACAATGGTCATAAGCCAGCGTTAGAAAATCAGAAGCTGAACCAGCAACAAATTCAAAATGCCGGCGATAAGTCTGTTGCCAAGCAAGATGCAAGCGGCCAGGCTGTGCACCAAGATTCGGTGTCCTTGACTAATTCAGCTCAGCAATTAAGTCAGGTACAAAAAAGAAGTGGTGAAGCTCCGGTTAATCAAGAAAAAGTCGATCGTTTGAAAGAAGCGGTACAAAGTGGCGAATACAGCGTTAATCCGCAGACATTAGCGAAAAATATATCCGCCCAAGAATTAGAAATATTTGGTAGAAACTAAAATCAGACGCATACTAATTGACTAGTCAATTAAGGGCACGTCATATGTCAGAATTAATAAACGCCATAAAGATCCAATTTGACCACCTTGAAAATCTCAAACACGCGCTAGAAAGTGAGCTGCATCTGATCAGTAGTCGTGATGCAGAATCACTGATCAATCTACTCAAAAATAAAGAAAATCTGTTGGAAGCCATTCAGGCTCAGGATAATCTGATTAGCGCTGTTTATTTGGCCAGCCCAGAAGTTGAACGCAATACCGACGAAGTACAATCTCTGTTCGACCACGCTAAAGCTCTGGTATCTGAATGCGCGTACCGTACCAAGATTAATCAAACTGCCGTTGAGCAAGGACAGCTGCGACTCGAACACCTACGCACATTACTACTTGAAGCGCGCGCCAAAGAATCCATGACTTACGATAAAAGTGGCAAAGCCCAAGGCGGAAAAAGCAACCGTGGGGTGAGCGTTTAACGTTCAGCTTGCATAGTCAGGCTTGGCCGAGTATTGAATAAATTAATAGTAATGCACGTCTTTGATACGTTTCGGCCTGGCAGTGGATAAGTAAATTTCATACACCCGCTTAAAATCTAGTTCAAGCTCGGTAGCATACATATCATCTCCTACCGGATAGCTTTTGATCACCCGTGCACCGCGAATAACACCTTGTACCGAACTGTTTAAGGTTTCATCCGTTAGCAGCATATTGGCCAGAGTTTGCCCCCCGTCAACTTTTTGGCCATAGACCTGTTCGGTCAACTCCCGATATGCATCCAACTTTGAAGCTTTAATGGCCATCAGCATTTTACTGGTTTCACCTTGACCATGCTGAGCAGAAATAGGTGCATATCCTATGGCCGAAATAACCGGATAAGTCTCGGGCTCAATGACTTCCCACTCAACTTGCTTATCAAAAACAGATGAACACCCCACCATCAAGGCACAGATACTGATTAGTAAAAGATATGAATTTTTCATGTTAGATCCCCGGGAAACTGAAGTACACCTTGGTGTTCGATGTTATTTTACAGCAATATTCGTACCTATTGGCGCAAACCATCCACTGTCGAGCCAGTATCTGAATTATAGGTATGGAAAATGCTAGTATTTACCTATATTCCTATGCCTAGCGTTTTTAACGTCAATTTTTTGCCGACGTCGGACAAATATTTTCACCAGGGCGATATGTGAGAGAAAATCAACATGCCAAGTGTATTGCGGTTAATTGTATGCCAGACCATTGTCTTAATGTTCAGCTTTTCGGCTCAGGCGGTTTGGTTTGAAGCAAGTGGTCAGGCCGTGATCCACAACGGCGATAAACAAGCGGCTAAACAGCAGGCAACCCAAGAAGCGATAAAACAAGCCCTGCTGTTTGCTGGCGCCTCTGTCAGCAGTGTGCAGGAGATGAGTAATGGACTGCTTGAACATGACCGAGTCGAAATCCGCAGTTCAGGCGAGGTCAACGACCTGGAGCTCATCAGTGAAACTTACCATGATGGCTATGTATCAATCAGTATCCGGGCCGATATATTCGCCCAACAAAACACCTGCCAAGCTGCCCAATACCAAAAAGATATAGTCACGGCTTGGTTTCCTATCAAACATAGGGAGCAAACTTCAGTAGGCAACATGCACGGCTTTGGGCAAACCGTTGCCGAACATTTCAAACAACAATTTAACCGTCATAGTCGCTACTCAGAAATAACTGAAATTGAACCCTATTATTTATCCCCTTCCCACGGGAACATCAAAAGCTCAGTACTGAGCCTGGCACGCAAAACCAATAGCCAATTTGTGCTAGTCGGGGAGATAACTGAGTTTTCCGTTGAACGGCAAAGCCAAAATAGTCTAGTGTTTTGGCGCTCAGCGGCGCTGATGCGTAACTTTACCTTGGAGCTGGATTTATTTGATGGCAATACCGGCGAGATCATAACAGATAAGGTTTCAGCCATTAACGCACCTTGGGAATTTGATTTACATCAGCACGTAAACAATTCCAGCCCGGCGCTTTGGCAATCAGCGTTTGGCAGTTCGGTCAGCGCCTTGTTACAAGAAAACGCCCAGATCATTGATGAAGCGATCAGTTGTTTGCCTACTTACGGCAGAGTTTTGCAAGTTAATGATAGTCAGCTTACGGTCAATATCGGCACAAGTCACGGGGTGCAAAACGGCGATGAACTAACATTATTTCAACTCAGCCAGTTTTTTGACTCGAGCGGCAACATGCATCAACAGTTTCATTTACATCCGCAAAAAGTGCGGGTTATCGACACATTCTCTGCCACTGCAATAGTCACCTCTTCATCTGGCGCCCCGCTGGCTAATATTCAAGCAAACGACTTTGTCGCCAGACGTTAAGGCTTTTAATCCCCAGATGGCTGGGTAATAATGTAGCGCGATTTGGTCCCCGTAGTTTAATGGATAAAACGAGCCCCTCCTAAGGGCTAGATCTTGGTTCGATTCCAGGTGGGGACACCATGTCGTATATCGCATATCGTTATCTATAACAGTTAATCAAAAACCATCCAAGACCAATAAAATCAATGCTTACAGGCAACTTCCCTACTTTTCACACTTTAACCCAAATAGACTGTTTTTCATGTCTATTGATACACATGTGCTGCACAGCGTGATCTGATTTGGATTTTTCCACCGCTAAACAAGGGTGCTGAGAGATGTTAGGTAAAAATAGTCGCGTTAAATTAGTAGTTTTTACGCTGCAATAAAACCAAGAATAACGTAGCTATAGACCGCAAAATTAACAAATCATCATCTCTGAAGATTAACCGACAATTAGTTTGAACGGTCTTTAAAAGATTTATACCGGGCATTGCAACGGTTCTAAAGCACGACAAATCCAAGCGGACTGAGCACATGAATAAGTTTTACAAAAGCGTCTTTATGACGACACGCGTTGGTCATTACCGGTCTTTATGTAGTCAGTCATTATTTTAGTGACTGTATAATCGCTCGTCACGTTTTTAACGGCATCTGGAACAAGTCTGGACAAACTAAAAATGATAGGCAGTAAATTGATCAGTTTTATCTTAATATTCATTAGTTATACCCATGCTACCTCATCGTATTAAAGTCATATGGAACTGCACAATGCCCTTTACTAACAACGTTAATTATATTCCCAATATGCCTAGCGGCGGACACGATCACCTTGCGGCACAAGAACAAAAAAAAACACAAAGAAAGCGCTGGCAAGTATTGGTTGGCGTATTTGTTTTTGTTCTGACGATAGCAAATATATTCATTTGGGCCAGACCACCTGAGTTTCAGAGTCAGGCGATTTTGCATTTTTCTTATGCTACGCAAAACGCCCAGGAGCTAGATTATATTGCTCAGCAACAACTTATCCTTAACCAAAAGCGTTTGACGAGCAACAGCATGTTACAGGCCTTGTCTGCTAAGTTGCGCGGGGAAAGCTTGATTGATCTCAACATCCAACAATTGAGAGACATGCTTAGCGCAACATCCAGTAGCGCGGGGCAAATAATAACCTTGCACACTGCAGGCGCAGTTCCCGAGCTGCTCAAACCCGCACTGGAGCAGTGGCTGACATTATATATGTCGTTACTGGAGCGGGAACGCGTTGACAATAACTCCGATGAAATACTGCAATACCAGCAACAACTGACCGCACTTGAGCACAAAATTACTGAGCAGCAACAGATTGTAGATGTGTACTCGCAAGCCAACAATATTATTTCGTTAGAGCGTGACGAGAATAGAATTCCAAATAAAATCAAAAGATTGGGAGCGTCCTTAGATGAAGCTGAAGCGCAAAAATCCCAGGCACTAGCAGAGTTGGATAGTCTTAATGAGTCGCGTGGTAGCGGCCAACTGATTGAACGCCCGGTGGATAAGACGAGTATTGATGCAAACCGCGCAGTTCTGCAAAAATTGGAGGCAGAGCTATCAGCACTGTCCGAAAAATATACCCAGGAATATTTGCAACGGGATCCGGATGTGGTTTCCAAGCAGCAGAAATTTAAAATCCTAAGCAAAGACTTAGAACAACAAATTGCCGACAGCCAGTTGTTGTATTTTCAAGATTCCCAACGTAATTTAACTGTGTCTGTGAGTAAAGCTAATGCCTTGCGAGAGCAACTAGCGGGTTTACAAAACCAGGCTCAGGTTTTCAACCAAAAGTTAGAGCATTATCGTAGTTTAGATAAGGCCTTGAAAGAATTGCAATTACACGAGCAAACCCTGAAAAACCAGCTTATTGAACAGGAAGTCTTGAAGCCCTTTGTCGCCAAAATAAGCATACTCGAACAGCCTTTTACCCCGCAGTTTCCAATAGGCCCCGACTATTGGCAAGATACACTGATAAGTATTGTTGCTGCTATCGTATCGGCAGTGATAGCACTGCTACTTTTTAGCTTTATTGTGCGGCAAAAATCGCTACCGGCTGCGGGTACAAATTTTGTGGTGTTACCCGGCCAACAGCAAGCAAACCATTACCCAGAGTTGCCACTGACTGAACACGATAAATTACCGTCAAGGCCGCAACCTTTGCAGATAGGCGAGGGAAACATTCAGCATGCCAATATACGTTTATTAACGGTAGACGAATGCCAGCGTTTGTACCGTGTAGCGAACAAGCAAGCTAAGGTGGTTATTAGTTTGTTACTTAGCGGGGTGAATGCCACAGAGCTTTGCAACATCACAAAGGCCGATTTTGTTGAGGTTTATACTAAGCTGCAAATAACAGGCGCATATGCCCGTCAAGTAAATTTGACCGGCCAATTGACGACAATCATTGAACAACTTTGTGCGGACCTGCAGGCGGATGATTTACTGTGGTCAAGCCCGTTGTCGATTGAGGATTTTTGCCAAATCATTATCAATGCAAGCCATGACGCGGAGTTGCCTTATCCAGAGCAGTTATCTACCGACGTTTTACGGCATACCTATTTAACCTACTTAGTTAGCCAGGGCGCGCGATTAAATGATTTGGAACAGCTTTCCGGTTATCTTGAACCTGCCGAAGTAGGCAGATATCGTGCGGTTAATCGACATGGCAAGTCAGTAGATGTCGATCAGGTAGATACAATATTTCCGTACGATGGCGTTGCAACTTAAGAGGTTTTTGACGACGAATCCGCATTTGCTATAAATCCTGCTTAGCGCAGGAAAAAACTACCTCATTCAACTATATCGATACATTGAATCTGGCTTCAAAAAACAGACAAAATTATCATGGCTGCCCTGTTAAATTCCAAATTTGTTAAGTTCCGGGAGTTTCTTGTTCTGCAATGTGTTTTTTTGTATGTTTTTTGTACATATAAAGTGGTTTGTGAGTGAAACGTATACGCCGAGTGTTTTTGAAACTTCACTTTACTTTACTTGGTCGAAATATATGCTAGATTTTATTGTGATCTATATCAA
The DNA here is from genome assembly GCF_058068185.1 of Paraglaciecola sp. IT1134. Classification (NCBI taxonomy): domain Bacteria; kingdom Pseudomonadati; phylum Pseudomonadota; class Gammaproteobacteria; order Alteromonadales; family Alteromonadaceae; genus Paraglaciecola; species Paraglaciecola sp. IT1134. The sequence goes on from NZ_CM176486.1 coordinate 3,739,986, forward strand.
TTGGGTTGTCATTAAATACAACCTTTAGACTAAGGTCGCATTATTACTATACGTATTTTGTACTATATATAGAGCAAAGTTTGTGCAGGATTTTGTTTAACAGTTACGTCACGGAATAGGGAATGAATATGACCAGAGTAGCATTAGTCACAGGGGGAACGCGTGGTATTGGTGAAGCGATTTGTAAGAAGCTTTTGGATAAAGGTTACAAAGTCGTCGCTAATTACGCAGGCAATGATGTTAAAGCAACAGAATTTACTGAACTAACTGGTATTCCAATAGCAAAATTTGATGTATCAGACTTTGAGAAAACTGCTGCGGGGATAGCTAAAATCGAAAGCGAATATGGCCCCATTGATGTATTAGTAAATAATGCCGGAATTACTAAAGATAGCACTATGCATAGAATGAGTTTTGAGCAATGGGATGCTGTTATTCAAACTAACTTAGCTTCTTGCTTTAATACTTGTCGTGCTGTACTTGAGGGCATGCGCAGCCGAGGGTTTGGTCGTATTATTAACGTAGGCTCGGTAAATGGTCAAGCAGGTCAATATGGGCAAGTTAACTATGCTGCGGCTAAGTCCGGTATCCATGGTTTTACTAAAGCACTTGCATTAGAAGTTGCAAGTAAAGGTATTACGGTGAATGCAATAGCACCCGGTTACGTCGACACTGATATGGTGCGAGCAGTGCCTCCAGATGTTTTAGCTAAAATTATAAAAACGATCCCGGTTGGCCGTTTAGGTAAACCTGAGGATATTGCCAACAGTGTGGTTTTTTTAGTTGATGATGAATCAAGCTTTATTACAGGCTCTACATTATCTATTAATGGTGGCCAACACATGTATTAAGTTGGTGCATGTCCACTGGTATGTTTCGTTAGGTCGCACAATTGAACGGTTTTAATAGGGCGGCCTAATTACAAATACAGTGCTCACTGTTTGGAGACATTTCGTCCATCAGACCATCATAGATACAAAAAGTGCGAAATTTCGCACTTTTTGCTTTTCTGTCAACGTCTCCAATACATTAGATATATACAAGCAATTTAGGAATGTTTATCAATAAACTCAGTAAGTAATGGGCGAATGTTGTTACGATACATCGAGCCACTAAATATCCCATAGTGACCAGCGCCTGGTTGAAGATGATGTTTGCGCATATTTTTGGGTATGTTTTGGCAAATATCTTGGGCCGCTTCAGTTTGCCCGATACCACAAACATCGTCTTCTGCACCTTCAACGGTAAGTAGGGGAGTGTTGGTGATCGCATTGAAGTCGACAAGCTTGCCGGCATAAGTAATCGTTTTGTTGGCCAACTCGTTATTTTTGAATATACGCTCTATTGTTTCTAGATAGAACTCAGCTGGCATATCTAACACAGACAAGTATTCGTCGTAGAATGCTGTAAAGCGATCAGTATCTTCCTTCTCGCCAACCAATAAATTTTGAAAATACTCTTGATGCTTCTTAATGTGGGTTTGTGGATTCATTGAAATAAACCCGCTTAGCTGCATAAAACCAGGATAGACCTTGCGGTCCTGGCCAGGGTAGCCTGGGGGGACTTTCTGGATAGCCACATTTTCAAACCAGCCCATTGGATGTTGTTGTGAAAAGTCATTCACACGCGTTGGATTTTTACTGGTATCTATCGGCCCCGCCATCAAAGTCAATGACTTCGGGATATTCGGGTTTTTTTCTTGCGCCATTACCGCAGTGGCAATTAATGCTTGAACAGTAGGTTGGCAGATAGCAATCAAATGTGTCTCTGGCCCTAAATTATTCATAAAATCAATTAAATAACTAACATAACAATCGAATGAGAATGGACCTTCTTCTAATGGTACTTCACGCGCGTCTAACCAATCAGTAATATATACTTCGTGGTTTGGCAACAAGGCTTCAACCGTTCCTTTCAATAGGGTTGAATGGTGTCCAGATAGCGGTGCGACTAACAACACTTTATCTTTGTCAGTTAGGCCTTCTTTGTTGAAATGAATTAGGTTGCAAAAAGGTTTTGCTAATACAATTTCTTCTTGAACACCAACTGTTTTGCCTTTTATATCAAGCGTATCGATGATATTAAACCCCAGTTTGTCATAACGCTGCGTGAGTCGCATCGCTGATTGAAGAGTCGCGCTTGTAATACGGCCGCCCCAAGTATATGAATATGGGTTGCTGGGATGAGAAATGAGATTATTAATAAAGCGAAAACCTTCGTTCACTAATTGTCCGCTTTTTACAAAATTATCGTATGCCTGATACTTCACCATGTCGTCTCCTAGTACTTCGATGCCAGCAGCGGAATTGGACAAATGCTGGGTAAGTTGGCTCAACAGTTCTTGCTGGGTCAAAAAAACTCCAACCGCTGGAACAATACATCCTGCGAGTGGAGTTGTTTTAGAGTTAATACAAGCCTAACAGGCGTGTATAAACAGCACATATTACTTAGCTTTAGCAGCCTCAGTCATTTTAGCTGTCATTTCTTCACTTAAGCCCTTGATCATTTCACCAGCTTTAGTTTGAGCACCAGAAACAAGGGTATACGTTTCTTTTGCTGCTTCAGTTACCGTTTGCTGTAAACCTTCTAAATACGCTTTTTGCGCTTCAGCTAGGCTAGCTACGTCTTTTTGCTGGCCTGCAGTTTCAGCAAACGCAACACCACTACTCATAAGCGTTGAAAAAAGTGCATTCTGTTTTTCAGCAAGTGCTTGAAGAGTAGACATGTTTAATGTCGCTAATTCAGTAACAGGCTTCATTGACTCTTTAAGTTGTTCATTGATTTTGTCTAACATGATGTATCTCCAATATTTAAAAGTAAGTTGTAATTACGCTTGCGTCTCAGGCGCTGATTTATTATCAGGCGCCGCTTTAACTTCCGTCGTTTGCGTTTTTTCCGCTGCTTTCACTTCTTCAGTACTTAGCGTTGCCACCGGCTTAGCCATTGATGTAGCTGCTGGTTTAGCCTTTGATGTAGTTGCTGGTTTAGCGACTGGCTTAGCCACTGATTTAGGGGCGGGCTTTGCTTTGGTCACCGCTGTGTTAACGGGCTTTTCTGCTGTTTTTGGTGTTTCAGTTGAAACCGGAGCCGTTTTTACACTTGTTTTTTTTGTTGGCGCTCGCGCTGTTTTATTTACAGTCGGAGCTTTAACAATGGCTGTTTGTGTAGTCGCTGTTTCAACTGATTCTTTTGCTGCTCCGCTTGCTGTTTCATAGCCTGATTTTAATGCGTCAGTATACTGTTTTGAAATAGAACTTATTGTTTCGTATGTACTCGTAGATGTGCTCGTTAAGCGCTCTATTACTGATTCAGCATAAACAGTTTGAGCAGCCAATACGTCTTTCATTTCTGTTTGTTGAGCAATGGTTTGCATTAACTTAACGCTGTCATCAACCCACCCAGAGAAAAATTGGGTTTGTTGTTTAGTCACCGCTTCCATTGCTTTAACATTAACAGCAAAAAGCTCACTAACGGGCTGTGATGAATTTTTCATCTGTTCTGAAAATTGACTAAACATACTTTTTATCCCTCTACTTATCTAATTTTGCTGCGATGCAGCATTCGGCTTATTTGAATAATAGACGAACTGTAGAGAAGATCAAGGCTTATTTTGCTGCATCGCAGCATTTTTTGATGTGAATTAAGGTATTTGAGCCGGGGAGCAGTTAATTATTTGTTTTTACTGTCTTTTTTGTTTAGAGGATTTATGTTCCAAGCTGACATGTTTTGCTCAATAATCTTTGAATACATACCAATTGGGCTGTTGTCGACCATATTTTTCATTAATCCTTGCACTTTATCTTGCTGTGCTATGAACTCAACAATGCTTTGCTCGAGATACTGCCTAACAAACACTTCCATATCACTGTCGTAAAACCGAATAAGTTGTTTCAACAAGGAATCAGTTAAAAGCGATTGTTGTTCATTGGTTTCCGACTCACTAATAATTTGCAAGAGTACCGACTTGGTAATGTCTGCATCGGTTTTCGAATCCACTATTTTGAATTCAATCCGGTCATTTATCAGTGTTTTAATAAAATCTAAATTAACGTACTTACTTTGTGAACTGTCGTACAAACGACGATTCGGATATTTTTTGATGATGACCAAGGTAACCTCTGGGAAGTCGTAAACAGCAAATCACTGTGCAAAATAAAAGGCCCATTTAAGAGCCCGGTTAGCTTAGTGTATCAAAAATTACATGGGTTTGAGGCAATGTTGTGTTGTTACTCATCTAAGCGTTTGAGCACATAGTCGCCAGGGGCGTCCATAATGGCTGGATACTGTTTATTTTTACCCGGTTGTAACGCCTTAATTTTGTTGCCTGATGTGGCTTGCAGCCACTGATGCCAATCTGGCCACCAAGAACCCTTGTGTTCTTTTGCGCCGTCTAACCAGTCTTGCGCTGAATCAGGTAGTTCGTCATTTATCCAGTGCGGATACTTACCGCCTTTTGTAGGATTGATGACGCCCGCTAAATGCCCCGAGCCCGCTAATACAAAGCGGCAATCGCCTGAAACAATTTTGGTTCCTTCATAAGCACTTTGCCATAGTACGATGTGATCGGCGAGGGTGGACAAAAAGTAGGTTGGCATATCAATATTAGCCAAATCAATTGACACACCATTGATAACCACGGCACCAGATTCTATTAACTTATTTTCCAAATAGGTGATGCGTAAATACTGCTTAAAGCAAGCTGATGGGATATTGGTTGCGTCGCTATTCCAATAGAGGATATCAAATGGCGCCGGGTCTTTACCTTTTAGGTAGTTGTCGATAAAAAACGACCAAAATAAGCTGTTTTCGCGCAGCATACTAAAGCTCATACCTATAATCCGCCCGTCGAAAACACCGTTAGTTTCAGCGTTTTTTTCAATTATCGGTAGCATATCTTCCGATAAATAATTGCCAATTTCGCCCGGTTCACTAAAGTCTAATAATGTGGTTAACAAAGTAAGCGACGCAATAGACTCATCCCCCATCGCTCTCAAATAGGCAGCTGTCATTGACAATAACGTACCACCAACACAAAATCCGGTTAGATTGATTTTCTGTTGTTTAGTTATCGCTTTTATTTGCTCAATAGCGGCTAAGGGGCCTTTGTGCATGTAATCCGAGAAATCATAATCTGCTAATTCGGACATTGGGTTAACCCAAGAAATCATAAACACGCAATACCCCGAATTTAGCAACTCGCGCACCATCGACTTCTTTTCGTCCAAATCAAGAACATAGTATTTGTTGATGAAAGGTGGCGTTATCAAAACGGGTATTTGATAGTGCTTCTCTTGAGTGGGAGTGTAATGAATAAGCTGGATGAGTTCATTTTGAAAGATTACCTTTCCGGAGGTATTCGCCAAGTTTTCACCAAGCTGAAAGGCACTGCTATCGGAGTGACGTATTTTAAAAGCTTCCAAAGGACTCTTTTCTAAGTCCTCAAGAAAATTTTGCATGCCTTTGACTAAGTTTTCGCCTTTACTGTTAATAACTTCCTCGTAAACTTCAGGATTGGTTAAGATAAAGTTCGTTGGCGCAAGCGAATTAACATATTGGCGAGTAAAAAACTTGGCTCGCTTTGCTGCTTTTTCATCACTGAATTCAATAGCATCAATCATATTGCTGAGCATGTCAGAATTCATTAAATAAGATTCTTTTATGTAGCGGAATACTGGGTTCTGCTCCCAATAACTATGTGAAAATCGGCGATCGTCGGATTTAGCTTTAGGTTTTGTCACCTCTGAATCTGCCGTTTCTGCATGGGCAGACAGATTCTGGCCCATCATTGCTTTAGAGGCTTGTTGCCATAAATCGGTTTGTTTCTGCATGTATTGCATTTGCTGTTGAATGAGTTTATTCGAATCAAATTTAATCTCACCATTTAACAGCGATGCTAATTTTTGCGGATCGAACATGCCGGATACTGATGCACCTGCGCCTCCTGCTGTTTTGTTTGTTCTCGTCAACATCTCTTTAGCCAAAGCATTAAATACGATTGCATACTTCTCAATGTATGCTAAAAATTTACTCTCATCCGTACCCATTTCATTCTCCATTGTGACGTTTTCGCTGCGGTAACTGGTCGTTATGAATGATCATATTTTTTGTTACTCAGCTTTATTCTGGCCTTTCAAGAAGCCTTCCATCATTTTTTGATAGGCCGTAAAGCCTGTTACTCCGCTTTCTATTGAAGGTTTGATAAATGTTTCAAAGGCTTTTTGTGGATCTTGCGCACATTTTTCTGCTAGATCCTTGGTTATCGTCGAATGTAACTGACTAAAATCAGGTAGACCGAAGATTTCGCGGGCCTCGGCGGGGCTTAATTCCAATTCAATTTTTACTTTCATAGGATTTTCTCCAAAATACCGTGATATAAACGAATATTGCGCATTTTGTAGTTGGTGGAATTTTAGCCTATGTTGCAGTCTAAGCAATGTCTATCGTTTTCGACTCTTCCCATAGTTTTTTTGACATGAGTCTGTATTACATCACATTTTTTATAGATTTTATTTTAGGGGAAAATAGATGTCAGGTCTGAGCCACCTTTACAAATTTATGGGTTAACAGTGTGCCCTTGTGTAATTTGTGATAACGAGTTAATACCCATCGGTATCCCAACTGCCGGCTATGGCTTTATCGACATGCACCACTACATGGGTATGGTTGCTCATTACCGCGTAAGCACAAATACGGTAGCCGCGCTATCAATAGCAAATAGGGTCGATAAAAATAACAATCGGTCTTCTACCCATCCCCGGCGATGCTCGTAGCTTTGACCAAAATATTTACCCACACCACATAAGAACGAACGCCTTACGCAGCGGGACACACAATGGTAATAAGGCGTACCAATTAAACTGACTTGGCTTTTGCTAGGCTGAGGCATAACCCACCTACCTGACAAAATGTGAAACACCTGATAAGTATAGAACAGTTTAAAAAACAGACAAAACTATCATGACTGATGAGATGGACACTTCTTAATAGGCGTCAATGCGCCAAAAACAGTAGTGTTAACCAGACTATTTACATAAGGAGTGTCCACCATGAAGTTTAAAACAATTAGTATCGATTTGGCAAAAAATGTCTTTCAAGCATGTGACGTGAATGAGCACATAAAGCCGCAGTTTAATAAGAAACTTAAACGCAATGAGCCGGGTGATTTTATGCGCCAGCAATCACCGACCAGGGTGGTGATGGAAGCTTGTTATTCATCACACTATTGGGGAAGAGAGTTAAGCAAACTCGGACAGGACGTGAAGCTTATTCCAACACAACATGTCACGCCTTTTGTACGTGGAAATAAGAATGCCCCTAATGATGCTTTTGTTATAACAGAAGCGAGTCAACCAGCCCATATTCGCTTTGTGTCGGTCAAATCAGAGCATCAGCAAGAAATTTCCTGCTTGCATCGTGTTCGTGAATGTCTCATCAAAGCCATGACGCGGTCACCGGACAAGGCACGGATAATAATCCGCATGGCTGAATATTAAAGACGAGAAGGTACGCGGTACCCGGTTCATCAGAGGCCTGAAATAACAAAGCTATTTCTATTAAGAGCCTGAATACATGTCAAAACTAAGCCACTTTTAGACCGATAACAATTTATAGACAGGCTGGAACAAGAAAGAAATAAGACTTCATGCTGCTGAGCAGCATGAAAAGAGCAAGGCTGTGTTGACATCACGGGAGTGCCCATATATGTCCAGGTAAATTCGTTAAATTCCCCATACCATCAAAAAATTTATTAATGTAATAGTATTTTGTTCAGGCAAACCTACTTGTAGTGACCCTTCTTATTATGCGCGCTCTAGTGCCAGGGCAATTCCCATACCGCCACCGATGCATAAAGTTGCTAGCCCTTTTTTTGCATCTGCACGCTTCATTTCATGCAGTAATGTAACGAGTATGCGTGCTCCAGAAGCACCGATTGGGTGTCCAATAGCAACTGCGCCGCCGTTAACATTGATTTTGCTTAAGTCCCACTTCAGGTCTGTGTTTACTGACATTGCTTGTGCAGCAAATGCTTCATTCGCTTCAATAAGGTCAAGTTCATCTACTGTCCAATTAGCTTTCTTCAAGCACTTTTGACTTGCCGAAATAGGACCAGTTCCCATAATTTTAGGATCAACACCGGTTGATGCGCTTGCTACAATTTTAGCAAGTGGCTCTAGACCAAGCTTCTCAGCGTTAGCACGCGTCATGACGATTACCGCTGCTGCACCATCGTTAATACCCGAAGCATTACCTGCGGTAACAGTTCCATCTTTTTTAAAAGCAGCGCGTAATTTACTTAGGCTTTCTGCCGTTGTTCCGTGACGAGGAAATTCGTCTTCAGCAAATACAAGCGGATCGCCACGGCGTTGTGGAATTTCAACAGGAATAATTTCATCCTTGAACTTGCCCGCTTTTTGTGCAGCTTCCGCTTTTTGCTGTGAACCGGCGGCGAATGCATCTTGCTCTTCACGTGTAAAACCGTATTTGTTCGCGATGTTCTCTGCAGTATTACCCATATGGTAATCATTGAATACATCCCAAAGACCATCCGTGATCATAGAATCTTTCATAGTCCAGTCCATCATCTTCTGGCCGCTTCTTGAGTGTGGTAAAACGTGAGGTGCAGCAGTCATATTTTCCTGTCCTCCTGCAATTACGATATCGGCATCTCCACATGCGATTGCCTGATAAGCAAGTACCACCGACTTTAAACCACTACCACACACTTTATTGATGGTCATAGCGGGTACTGATTCCGGAAGTCCAGCTTCGATAACAGCCTGTCGGGCAGGATTTTGCCCTAACCCAGCGGTCAATACGTTTCCCATAATCACTTCGTCAATACTTGCAGGGTCAATACCAGTCTGCTTAAGTAAGTCTTTGATGACGATTGCTCCCAATCTTGATGCTGGAACAGAAGCTAGGCTTCCATTGAAATTGCCGACTGCGGTACGGCCAGCTGCAACGATTACGATGTCTTGGCTCATAATTTTATTTCCTTTTAGTTTATTTAAGATTCAGCGTTAAATAATTTACACCTTCGTCAAAATTATATCTTTAAAAATTGTTGATTCGAGCGGGTATTATCTTGTGGCTTTTGACACGCGGCTCGACGGTAATGGCAGTAGCCAACCGCACCCCCAATTTAATCTTAGTGCATAACGGTAAAACTAGCTTACAGATGTAAACCACCATCAACTTCAATAACGCGCCCTGTGAAATAGTCGATCTCGAACAAGAAAAAAAAGACAAATATAGAGACACCTATTGTAACTAAATTGAATCTGGCCTTCAAAAAACAGACAAGATTATCATGGCTGTCCGGTAAATTGGGCCAGCAATATTCAGGGCTTTTGGAGACTGTAACGAAAACCTCCCAAATTTCGGAAGGTTTACACAACACTAGTTACATGATTAACCGGCCTCGCCCACTATACAAAACGCATTCAGCTTATTGCCATCTAAGTCTCTAAAATAACCCGCATAAAAGCCTGACTCAGCGTCTTGAGGACGAAAACCCACTTCACCTTCACATGTACCACCTAACTCGAGTGCTTTATTATAGAAGGCGTTTACCTGTTCTTGGTTTTCAAGTGCAATAGCAACCATCGTGCCATTGCCTACCGTTGCAGGCTCTTTATTAAATGGCAATGTTACGCCAAGTGACGGTTCGCCTGGCGCTTTCGCCCAAGCAATAAAGTAGTTGGGCTCTTCCATGAACCGTGTTGCACCTATGGTGCCAAGCAAGGCATCGTAAAAAGCGCCTGATTTAGCTAAATCTGCAGTTCCTATCGTTACGTATCCAATCATTGCGTTCTCCTGTAAGTTATTAATTAACGCAACCTCATAGTAGCCATTGACTACTGACAGTTAATGTCAGTAGTGTTTGCATATAATAAAAACAGACATTCAAAGAGATGAAGTAATCACATATGCGCAAAGCCGAGAGACTAAACGATATTGTTCATCACTTAAGAAGAATGCATCAAGCTGTTACAGCGCATACATTGGCTGAGACATTTGAAGTTAGCCACAGAACCATTTATCGCGATATCCAAGATCTGATTGATTCAGGTGTACCTATTTTAGGTGAAGCAGGTGTAGGTTACGTAATAGATAAAAAATATCATTTGCCGCCGATTATGTTCGACGTGGATGAATTAGAGGCGATAGCGTTAGGTATTGGCATGGTAAGTAATTGGACCGATGAAAAATTCGCGGAAAAAGCACAAAGCGCATATCGAAAAATTCAGGCTACATTGCCCGCGCCGTTAATAAACGAACTTCATCAGATCAGTACGTTTTCTGCACCTAGTCGTTACAAGATTCCATGGGAGGTAAATTTCACTGAAGTAAGAGAGTGCATTAGACGCAAGTCCGTAGTCAGCTTTACGTATTTAGACCTTAACGAACAACAAACTCAGCGCGTCATTCGACCTCTCGCCCTCATATCGTTTAGTCCGATTTGGTTGCTGGCCGGTTGGTGTGAGCTACGAAGAGCATTTAGAAATTTTCGTCTTGATAGGATATCTGAATTTACAAGACTTGATACCCGCTATAAAGATGAAAAAGAAAAGAGTCTATCTACTTATCTCAAGCTAGTGAAAGAAGAGGAAGACGCATCTAGTAATGCTAATAGCGATTGCTCACGGTCAAGTGGCTAGCTTTGGCTCTAAACGATTCTCCGTGGTCACAAGGGTAAGATTCTGACACTGGACATCCTGTTTAAAAAATTCACCTTAAACATTATTAAATACAGAGACATCCACTGTAACTAAATTGAATAGTCAAACGCCAAATGAAGTCTATGATGAACTTAGTGGTGCGCTTCATTTTAGAATCTAGGCTTCAAAAAACAGACAAAATTATCAATCGCCGTCCTGGTAAATTTTGTTTTTTGAAGAGGCACTTCAACTGCTCGAAGAACTTAAGTTAATCAATAGTAGACCGTGGGAAATTAACAAGACACCCATTGTAAAAAAGTAAAAATTAACTAGCTGATATCATGACTAACCTGATTATCAAGGTTCAAGAAACAGGCGAAATTAACATGGGTGATGAGATGGACACTCCCTAATACGGCGTCAATGCGCCAAAATAGTAGTGTTAACCAAACTATTTACATAAGGAGTGTCCACCATGAAGTTTAAAACAATTAGTATCGATTTGGCAAAGAATGTATTCCAAGTATGTGGCGTGAATGAGTACATAAAACCGCAGTTTAATAAGAAGCTTAAACGCAATGAATTACTTGATTTTATGCGCCAGCAATCGCCGACTGTGGTGGTAATGGAAGCCTGTTATTCATCACATTATTGGGGCAGAGAGTTAAGCAAACTCGGTCATGATGTGAAGCTTATCCCAGCGCAGCATGTCACGCCTTTTGTACGTGGAAATAAGAATGACCACAATGATGCCTTTGCCATAGCGGAAGCCAGTCAACGGGCACATATTCGGTTTGTGCCGGTTAAATCAGAATATCAACAAGAAGTGTTGTGTTTACATCGCATTCGAGAGCGTTTAATCAAGAATAAAACCGCATTGAGCAATCAAATACGTGGCTTACTCAGTGAATTTGGCGTGGTGTCACCTTGTGGCCACAAGTCTCTGTTAACCGGCCTGGCCAGGGTGATTGATCACCCACAATACAGCGCCAGATTGCAAAACATGATGGACGAGATGCGCAATGAATATCAAGATATACGTAACCGTCTCCAGCGTATTGAACAACAGTTACGCCACTTTGTAGATGAGTCCCAAAGCGGTAAAATATTACTCAGCATCCCCGGTATTGGCTATCTGAATGCTTCGGCTTTTTTAGCGGCTATCGACAAAGGCCAGGCCTTTAATAACCCCAAAGAATTTGCTGTATGGTTAGGGCTCACGCCCAAACAACACGCCTCAGGAGATATCAGTAAAATGGGCGGCATCACCAAACGGGGAGATCGTTACTTACGCAAACAACTGATACACGGTGCCAGAGCCGTGGTAAGTCGAGCCGCTAAAAGCGCTGATCCTTTAGCGTTATGAGCGACCAAGCTTAGGGCAACCAAACCATTTAATAAAGTGGCGGTAGCAGTCGCCCACCGCCTCGCTCGGTTGATCTGGATATTACTCACTCGCCAGGAATCTTATCGCGCTATGCCTGCGCAGGCGAGCGCATGAGATGAGACAGTTTACGTTATCCCGGTCTGGTTCAAATCCGGTGAAGATAAAGGCTCCAAGCCTGTATGGATGTTGTGGAAGGTTAGACACGGGATAACACTTTTTTACCCAACCAGCTTAGTCGACACATGATGAAGAAAACGGTCTACCCTACCTCATCAAAGCCATGACGCGGTCACCGGACAAGGCACGGATATAACAATCCGTATGGGTGAATAAAAAGGCGATAAGGTACGCGGTACCCGGTACGGAGTTCATCAGAGGCCTGGAATAATAAACCTATTCCTATTAAGAGCCTGAATATATGTCAGAACTAAGCCACTTTTAGACTTAACTTCACACGATTAGACGAGCTGGAACAAGAAAAGAAACAAGACTTCATGCTGCTGCGCAGCATGAAAAGATCACGGCTGTGTTGACATAGCGGGAGTGTCCATATATGTCTTTGTAATTTTATTTGAGCTATTTTTTTATTAATATCGCATTTACGTGCGTGAAAGGTTTGAAGATGGATATTGTGCTTTACACAATATTCAGGCGCAGTTAAATCGCTATCTTGCTGGGCAGCAAGTATGATTTCCCACTCATCTTTTGTTCGGCGTTGTCGGCGCATAATATCCTCGAACAATTATCAAAGATATTATTGTGCTGTACCACGCGGATATTTATAAGACGGTCTTTAAGCTACGCTTACGACAGGTAAGTTAGTCCCCGTATTTGAATCTTTCACTGTCACAATAAATTCTGGTTGCTGTTCCGTAGCAAAAATTAACAAAAAAATTAACAAGACACCCATTGTAAAAAAGTAAAAATTAACTAGCTGATATCACGACTAACCTGATTATCAAGGTTCAAGAAACAGGCGAAATTAACATGGGTGATGAGATGGACACTCCCTAATACGGCGTCAATGCGCCAAAATAGTAGTGTTAACCAAACTATTTACATAGGGAGTGTCCACCATGAAGTTTAAAACAATTAGTATCGATTTGGCAAAGAATGTATTCCAAGTATGTGGCGTGAATGAGCACATAAAGCCGCAGTTTAATAAGAAGCTTAAACGCAATGAGTTACTTGATTTTATGCGCCAGCAATCGCCGACTGTGGTGGTAATGGAAGCCTGTTATTCATCACATTATTGGGGCAGAGAGTTAAGCAAACTCGGTCATGATGTGAAGCTTATCCCAGCGCAGCATGTCACGCCTTTTGTACGTGGAAATAAGAATGATCATAATGATGCATTTGCTATAGCGGAAGCCAGTCAACGGGCACATATTCGGTTTGTGCCGGTTAAATCAGAGCATCAACAAGAAATATCCTGCTTGCATCGTGTTCGTGAATGTCTCATCAAAGCCATGACGCGGTCACCGGACAAGGCACGGATATAACAATCCGCATGAGTGAATAAAAAGGCGATAAGGTACGCGGTACCCGGTACGGAGTTCATCAGAGGCCTGGAATAATAAACCTATTCCTATTAAGAGCCTGAATATATGTCAGAACTAAGCCACTTTTAGACTTAACTTCACACGATTAGGCGAGCTGGAACAAGAAAAGAAACAAGACTTCATGCTGCTGCGCAGCATGAACAGAGCACGGCTGAGTTGACATCACGGGAGTGTCCATATATGTCTTGATAATTGTTATGATGATTTTTATGTTCTCGTGGTAACTATTTAATATTGGTTAAAAACTCTGGTTCCCATTCCCGTAGTAGTTCCTCTAACACATCTAAATTCCATTTTCTATTGAGATCATTTTCAGGCCTCTGGATAAAGTCTAAATAACACCTTTTAAAAACCGGTAAATATTCAACCCACCCTCTCGACCTTATTTTATTGCTCAGTGTCTCAATATCCAATACGAGCTCTTTAGATAACTTAATGATTTTTACTAAAGGAATATTAATGCGCTTTCTAGCTTTTTCACCCAAAGGACCATTATAAGTTTTGAATTTAATGTAGTCTCTTTCTGTGTATCTTACATGGTACTGAAATAGCGAATCAGCCACTCTTTCAAACGTTGTATCGTAACATGTATGCAACCTGTGAGGATCTAAGTTACCTAAGCGGTCTATACGTTGATCAATGCATACTTCAAAATAATCAACTGCTTTCTCAGAACCCCAAGCGGCTAATAATTTAGCTGCTTCAATGGAGATTTGGGAACTTCTAGCATCAGTAATCGGTATCAATAAAGCTTCTAACTTGAGGATACGGTCTTGAGAAATATCCTTTTCATCACAATAAAACACATCCGCCATATCCTCAATGAGTTCACCGCTGTGGTCATAATGTGTATAAAGTAAGTCATACACTTCCTGTCCCATTAACTTTTGTAAAGTCACCATTACTAACCTCCTTTAATATATTCACTAGGAACACACCCCTTAATTAAGCACTCGTTATCTCTTACAGCATGGTGAAAGTCACGTTTGGCATCATCAAGTTTATCAATATTTTTTTGTGAAGGGTTAGCATCATACCGTGCTTGAGCTTCATTTATTTTCTTATGTAATTCTGTTTGAACAAGCTGTGGAGATATTATTTCAACATCTTGCACTTTGCCCGTATTAATATCTTGCTGCAAACGTTGAGTATCAATTTCAATAGTGTTGTTGCCGTAATCCTTTGGTACTGTAGCAACATCATCAACCGCAGTGGTTGATGTATATTGACTATTACCTTTCGTGGGATCGGCGCCTCTTACATGTTGCTGAATAGTAATGTTCCCATCAGGATTAGCTGGCGTTAAATTACCATCCCCATCAAGGTAAGATTTTTTCTTATGCTGATAGTTTGTCGTCGCGGAAAAATCATTGTCACTTCGAGTTACACTATCAGGAACTGATTGTGGGTTTGTTTTCGTAAAATCATTTGCACCAACTTCACTACCATCATTAGAACCACTCCCACCCTTCCCTTTGGCGCCTTTCAGTCCAATCAACAAGCCCGCCAACTTGACGACACCCTCACCACCGCCTTGCATGCTGTCAAAAAAGTCGCTGCCGCCGTAGCGTTGCTCGGCAGTAAGATCGTCGGTGAACTCATCAATATTTTCACTGCCTGCTGCAACAGTACCGACGTGGTTACCCAGCGTCGTCATACTGTCATCTAACGTAGCAAGCACCGCCTGCCCTGCCTCTGTTTGTGCCAAGATCTCCATCACGACCTCGGTCACAATAGAGGCCGCGCCACCTGCAGCAACTAACACCATATTGGTGACTGTAGCTATTTCATCTGGCGCAGAATCAATGATTTTCATCAGACTATTAACACCATCCACCACCTGAGTAACTGCGGCGACCTCCCCGCTACCTGTAATGGTGATGTGATTTTCGCCTTGTTCGTCGGTAATAAATTTGACTTCCAGCCCCTGTGCTAACTGGGCTTTTAATGCTTGTGGATCAGACTTTGCCAGTTCAGCCAAAGGCGCGAAGGCCGCTATGGATTCTTTAACTCTGCCTGTGCGCATCACCTGCAACACCTCATCCACATCCTTACCGTCCAAAATGGCTTGGTCGATGATGGCTTCTATTTCAGGCAGCACAGCCTGTATGGCGGCGGGTGCCTGGTCGCCCCAGGTTTGTATTTCACGCTTTACTGCAATGGTTACTTCTGCGACTTTCTCAGCATCTTGCGCAATCTGTGCCCACCCTTCCTTGGATAACAACCTATGGTCAACCGTCAGCTCAATATTCCCTTGCTGGCGATCTACGTCATATATCTCTTTATCAAGGTTAGCGGTATCGCGGTTTAATCCTTCCAGGTCAGTGCTGTCTTGCTCGTTGCCTACACTGATATTACCTTGGCCAATCGTGGCTAGCGTTTTATCCAGGCTTTGGCTGTTGGTGTTGCTGTAACCAAGGTTAGTGCTGTTGAGTGCCAGGTCGGTGTTGCTTTGATTTGGGTCGTTGGGGTTGGCAGAGTCACTCACGCCGACACTGGTGCTCAGCCCCATGCTTTGTTCGCTGCTGTAGTCGGTGTTGCTGAGGTTGGTGTAGGTCAGGCTATCGGTGCTTAAATTGAGTTGGCCTAAGTCGTTGCCCTGTGCGTCCACATTGGCAATCAGCGCCCCGGTGAGCTGGGTATTACCTTGTACAGTAATGTCTGCTGTGCCACCTTAAATTAAATTTCTAACCTTTCGTATTTTTCTTTGAGTTCATTAGCAAGTTTTCGATCCATTAGCAAGAATTTATAATCTTTGAAAAATTTCAAACAATTCTTTACTTTTTCTAATTTATGCATTTTACTTGGTAAATACTCTTCCTTTAACTTTCCACCCAAATACTCCACTATAGTCCAACCAATACTATACCTTTCCCAAGAATCGCTAGTATTCCCACTACTTATACATGGCAATAAGTAATCAATCCAAACTGTCTCACCATAACGTTCAAATATAATTTCAATAATTAATTCATTAGATCGATAAGTGATTTTAAACTCGTTATCAAGCTTATAATACATTCCTTCCTTTTCAAGAAAGTGACATATTTCACGGATTTCTTTTTCGTAATCCGTTATATAATAACCATTAGGGGGTAGTGTATTACATGTCACTTTAGTTGCCTTTTGTCATTTTCTTAGTTTTAGGATCGTAAGTATACCCATGCTGTATTAAGTATGCGTACTCCTTACCAAAACCCGTTAACTTGCCAGTTTCTTCGTTTTTCAATAGACTTATTTTTGGTTGCGTAGCTAACACGATATCATCACCACGATTAATAGCATTATCCAAAAATGGTTTGTTATATTGCTCCCAAAATTGATCTGCACTTTTGAACTGACCATCTGGTACATTTAAAATATTCAGCGAACCAAGCTTTGCATCAAAATTACTTGTTTTAGGATAACCTATATCATCAATAATAGGTTTCATGTCTAGTATATAATTACCAAGAACAGTTGTCGTTTTATCAGGAGCAATGGCCAGCTCTAAGCCGCTAGTTGGCTCATGAGTTATAGTATTAGCAATATATTTATAGAAATCCCCGCTAACACCATAAACTTCTGTGCCTGCATAAAAGTCCACTTCGCCATTGCCATTGATATCACTTGTGCCATTAGCATTTGGCTTAGGTCTCCCTGTACCAATTAGATTATCCAACCCTGATTTAAGTTTTCTCAGGGTAACTATCGCTTCACCTTGCAACGTTCCTGCTGTCTCAGCCGTGCTCTTCAGTACCCCAGTTGCTTGAGCGATGTCGGTAACCCCGGCCGCCACCATTTTCACTATCAACTGACCTGATGCGTAGTTTTCCAGGGCCTCGTATAACTCACTATTATCGTTGTAACGGTCTAACCATAGCTGCGCGGTCTCTTTCGCTTCGGCAACGGTATCGGTGTTTGATACACTGGCTAAATCTGCGCTTTCGAGTACCTCAACAAAGTGGTGCAAGGCATCCACGCCACGGTTGGAGAAATCAGCAATGACCTCGCCATAACTGATACTAACGGTTTGACCTTTGGCATCCACCACGGTGACCGTATCCGTGAGCTTAACATTCTCCCCAAAAAGCTGCATAGCAAGCTGTTGTTGCGCTTCTTGCTCAAATTGAGCTGCTTGCTGCTCACTCTTGACGTTGATTGCAGCTAAATCTGCCGGTAAGGCATTGTTAATATCATCCTCTAAGGCGACTAACTCGTCCTGAGACAAGTTCGTTATACCCCAAGCATCGGTGAGCTGTTCAACCCCGTCGGCCGCAGCGATTAGCACTTCACCTGCTGCCTTTTGGATCGATTGCACATCCTCTGCTATCTGCTTTCTACCGTCCTCACTGAGCAACCTATGGTCAACCGTCAGCTCAATATTCCCTTGCTGGCGATCTACGTCATATATCTCTTTATCAAGGTTAGCGGTATCGCGGTTTAATCCTTCCAGGTCAGTGCTGTCTTGCTCGTTGCCTACACTGATATTACCTTGGCCAATCGTGGCTAGCGTTTTATCCAGGCTTTGGCTGTTGGTGTTGCTGTAACCAAGGTTAGTGCTGTTGAGTGCCAGGTCGGTGTTGCTTTGATTTGGGTCGTTGGGGTTGGCAGAGTCACTTACCCCGACACTGGTGCTCAGCCCCATGCTTTGTTCGCTGCTGTAGTCGGTGTTGCTGAGGTTGGTGTAGGTCAGGCTATCGGTGCTTAAATTGAGTTGGCCTAAGTCGTTGCCCTGTGCGTCCACATTGGCAATCAGCGCCCCGGTGAGCTGGGTATTACCCTCTACAGTAATGTCTGCTTTGCCCCCTGCGGTGATACTGCTTAGCTGCGTGTCTTGGTTGCTGTAACGGCTGTTGCTGGCATTTATGCCGCCGTTAACGCTGCTCACGCCTTCGCTGGTATCGCCCACAGTATTAACACTGGTCGCGGCTGTCTTGCCGGTATGGGTTGTACTGTCGCCACCAAAACCAAAGCCGCCGCTGATACCCGCGCCTTTGCTGCTGCCGCTTTGGCGGTTTTGCGCCGACTCTAGGGTTAAATTACCGCCGATATTCATGCTCATATCGTTGGCGGCCTGCACCGTAGCCCCGATAAAGTTGGCATCGCCTTGGGTGCTGATAGTCAAGTTATCGGCACTCAGGGTGCTGTTGTTGTAAGTGGTGCTGGAGTCTTTACTTTGGTTACGGTTATAGCTGGCATTTACCGTGGGGCCACCCGCTGCCCCCCACACTGTTTGGGCAACCGTGATATGGCCGCTCTGGTCTTCTGAGGTGCTGCTGGTCGTATCGCGACTGGCCAGTACATTGAGCTTATCGGTGTGAATATTCAGTTGGCCGGTGGCGTCAATCTGGCTGCCTTGAATCAGCATTTGTGCCGCGTCTTCAGTATTTTGGCCGCTGACTAGATTAACATTCGCCCCGCTAACGGTTGAGGCCAGTGAGGTGGTTTCTTGATAATGACTAACCGTTTTGCTGGCGTCTATATCCAGCTGTAAGCCAGCATTAAAGCCATAAGTGCCAGTGCTTTGCGCCGCAGTTGCTGTCTGCTGTAGCAACAAGGTGCTTTTGGAAACCACATTGGCGGTGGCGGTAGCCAACCCCGCTCGATACCAGGCTTCATCATCTTGCACATCAGCCAGTAATTCGCGTAGCGCCAGTACATCGTTGTGATCCACCCCTGGTGTGCTATTGGCGTATTCTGCTTCTCGCTGTGCGAGTGTGCCTGTTAGCTGGTCTCGCTCTTTTTCATATTTGCGGTAATCTTGCTCGGCCTGTTTTAACTGGTCTTTAGCTTCATCGACTGCCACAGCAGCCTTCACCACTTCGACCGCCTGGTGCTGCACCACCACACTTAGCTGGGCACTGCCTTGGGTTTGTTCTGTGGTTTCACTGTAGGTATTGTCAGCTTCTTTGATGATGAGGTCGTTGCCGGCTAGCAGGCTGGCTGCGCCTTGGCCGTTTTGCTCAGCATCACCGATTATATCGGAGCCTTCCACCCGGATATCCGCCACTGAGTCTAAAGTGAGATTGCCATTGGCGGCTAAGGTTGAGCCCTGCTGGGTAGTACTGCTGCTAGCAAAATCCGTTTCGGTATAATTGGCATTGCCAATAGAGAGCTTGAGTTGGCCGTCTTCTTGTTTAATGAGCTCACTGGGGTTGGTTAAACCTTTTAAGGTATCACCCAAACCCACATCGATTTTGCGCGCGTGAGCGTAGGTTTCCAGGGTTTCTTGTGCTGCCAGCACTTCAATGTCACCAATGTCGGCGTTGATGGCGGTGTCACCGGCGGCGATTATATCTGAGCCCACCACGGCGGCGCTGCCCGCATCCACAGTGATATTGCCACCGGCATCCAGCAACGAGCTATAGGCAGTGGTCGCCGTTTCACCCTGCATGCTCTCTTTTGAGGAATATAGGCTGCCGCCACTTAACAAGCCGCCTTTTTTACGCAGGCTCTCAACCTGGCTACTTTCTTCGCCAGCACTGATGAGCAGCTCATCAAAGGCCGCGATATTGATATCCCCATCAGCCAATAACTCACTGCCGCCTATGGTCACATCATCCCCTGAAATCAGGGTTAAATCACCCGTAGATACCAGTTGGCTGGCGCTTAACTGCTGGGTTTGTTGTGCATCCAGCTTGGCTTTAGATTTTAAACCCCCAAAGCTTTTTTTACTGACCGATTGCATTTCATAATCGGTATACGTTTGGGCCAGCACGTTAATGTCATTACCGGCAATAACCGTGTCGCCGCCTGATTGCAACTGTGAGCCAATAATATTCACATCACCGCTTTGCTGGATGGCAAGCGTGCCATCCGCATTTTTCTGGGCGTTAATTAATACATCGCCCCCCACCACTACTGAGCTACCAAGCACCTCGTCATGCTGTGACTCGTTAAGGGTGACTTTCTTGGAGAAGGTCTTTTTCTTGGTGGTTTTACTGCTACTGGCGTGAGACTCCACCACCGCTAACAGATTCAACTCATTACCCGCGGCTAAACTTACATCGCCGTTGGCGGTAAATTGTGCGCCATGGGATTGCAGGTTGTTGCCGGCCATCACGCTGAGGTTGCCGCCGCTTGTCAGGCTGGCGACGTCATAGGTGGTGTCGGCGGTGATGTCATAGCCGCCTTTAAAATATTTTTCGCTGCCGCTGGTGCGCTCAACTGCGCCTAATAACACATCGTTACCGGCACTTAAGCTGATGTTGTTGGCCGCGGCTAATTGGCTGCCTTGCAGGTCAATATCATGTGCCGCGTTCATGCTCAAACTGTTAGTCGATACAATCTGCGCCGCGGGCCCAACTGTGGTGTACGTAGTGCTATTGGTGCCGTGTTTACCCGCTTGGCTGGCGGTATGTTGGCTAAACTCGGTACGATTGATAATGTCGTTGCCGGCGCTTAAGGCCACATCAGCGCCTTGTATCAGCGCACCGCCTTGGTTGATCAGGTTGTGTCCGGCGTTTAGGTTCAGATTACCGTTAGCGATTAGGGCACGGTTATTGAGCAAGTCCCCCCCGGTAGTGATATCAAGTCTATTAGCTTGCACCAGAGCATTGTTGGTAAAGTCGCCGCCTATATCTAACCACAGGGTTTCACTGGTTAAATCCTGGGTATTGGTAAAATCGCCGCCCAGTTGCAGGCCTAAGAGGGTATCGCTGGCAAATGAGCCGGTAGCGGTAACAGTAAATGCGCCGTCGGTACGTAGGATCAAGCCGGCGTCTCCCTGAATACCGGCATCCAGATATATGCCGCCATCGGCGCGGATATCGATAAGCCCGGCTGAGCCGATGGTCACGCCATCGGCCAATAGATCATTTTGGCTGATAGTGGCATAAAGCACGTCTTGGCCGGCCTGAATATGGGCTTGATCAAACCCCAAGTCTTCGGTCAGTACTCTGACCTGCTCGTCGCTGATAAAAATATTCTGCCCGACTTGAGTATTAGCTGGGTTTGTTGCCAGCGGCTTGCGGGCTGTTTGGGCGATGTCGGTATTGGCCTTTACTTGTTGGGCTTGTTGCTCGGTCATATTTTTGAAAATATGCTCCGGGTTAGGCATGGCATCAAGTGGCAGTGCGGATTGCTGCTGATTTGTGGAGCCGCCACTAGCGGTTGGCAGGGTGATGTCAGGTGCGTTGTTAGTTTTTGGAGCATTGATGTTTAGCTGGTCAACATCAGCGGATAACGCACCCTCATGGGTATTTTGCCCGTCAAATTGGGCCGGGGGCAGCGCATCTGGATCATTCAAGGTTTGCCCAAAATTGGCATCGTTGGCACTGAGCAAGCTTCGCTCATCTTGGCTTAGCACCTTGCCTGAGCCGGCAACAGGGTCAATTTGAGCAGGTAAAAGTGCAACATCTGCAAGCTCATTACCCCCAGCCTCAGAGCCTGTATTAACGGTCTGACGCTGGGCCAATGTATTGCCTGCTGCGGTTTTGTCTACTGACGTGAGGTTGCGCTGGGTGTTTGTTAGATCATCGTTGAAGTTTTTATCTTCACGATTGATGGGTGCGGTAGTGTGTGCATTACTGGCGGCTTGACCGGCGATGACAGCTGTTGCCCCAGCGACGGCGGCACTGGCCTGTTGCTGGCCTGCGTAGTTATTGTCCGCCACATACGCCACCCCGCTTATGGCCGTTTTACTGGTTGCGCTGGCAGCGCGTTGGGCGCCCCCTGTGCTGCGGGCGGTGCCACTTTTTTGCTTTACTGAGGTGCCTGCGGCACTTTGCGTGCCGGTATTGGTGCCCCGCGTTGCTGTACCCTTAGAGCCGCTGGCGGATGTGTCGACCGTTTGGCCACCGACACCTTCTGGATTAAGTTCGACGTTTGTTATGGCGCCCACCAAATTGCCGGTGATGCCGCCGCCTGCGGCGATGGTACCCAAAGCGCCGCCGGTAAAGGTGGTTTTGCTATAGGTATCAACTATCGTTTCGCCATTATAACTTAGTCCATCCGGCTCAGTGCATCTATCTATCTCACTAAACTGTAAACAAATAGAAGTCCAACTTTCCTCAGTCACTTCTACTGAGGATACTTCTTTGTTTTGTGCCGTATTGTTGGTTAGGCCGGTACCCGCCAAAGTTAATACGCCGCCGGCTGAAATCGTGCTGTAGTTATTGGTAATATTGCCTGTCAGGCTGAGGTTATTACCCGCGGCAATCACACCCGCTTGACCTGTTGACGTGGCGGCATAGGTGGTGGTAGTACGAGTTTCTTTGGTTATACTGAAATGTTCAAGTTTACGCGTTTGACCAGCACTCTCATAACCGGACTCGTCCCCATAGGGATAACGGGTGCTGACCGTGGTTTCCCCTAGGCTAAAACTAGTCGTGCCACTGCGGTTGTTATTGATGGTACCGGTGAGCGCCAGGTTATTGGCCGCCGAGATCGACCCGGCATTATTGTCTATGGTCGTGCCTACTATACTGGCGTTGCCTGCAGAAAAAATGCTGCTGCTATTGGTCACTGAGCCATCTATGCTCAGATTACTGCCGGCATACAACAAGTTGCTGTTGTTAATACTGCTATTGATATCCAGGGTGTTGGCTGCCGCCAAGGTGCCGCTATTGGTGATAAAGCTGGCGTCGACGGTCAGGGTAGTATCACTGCTGATGGTGCCTTGGTTATCAAGGCTAGTACTCAAATCCAGGTGATTATTACCCTTGGCCTTGATATCGGTGTAGTTCGTTAACTTTCGCGCCGCTAACGCCATATTGCCACCGGCTGACAAGGTGCCATTATTGCTAATGTCAGCGCCTGAGCTAAGTACTAAATTATTGCTGGCACTGAACATATCCCCCGTAAACAGCGTTATCCCGGCCGTAATATCAACGTTCACATTGCCGCCTGTCACCTTACCTACGGCCGGTAAACTGGCAGCAATCAGGTTAACGCTGCCGTCTGATTGGATTTGGCCGCCGGCGTTATTAACCCGGTTGGCCGTCACATCGGTCACGGTTTTAGCGGAAATACTACCTTGGTTGGTTAAGGTGCCGCCAGTATCCAGGTCCAGTTTGGCGTTACGACTGGCCATGGTCCCCTGATTGGTTATGGCGCTTGCGGTGATAGTTAGGTTACCAGCCGAGGATATTTGCCCGGCGTTGGTAATTTCACGGCCGCCATTTATGCTCAGCGCGCCGTTACTGTTAATATTGCTGCCTACCACATCGTTGAATACAGCGGAGGCGGTGATAGCCAACGTACCGCTACCGGCCAACAAAATATCACCCCTACGGTTGTTTAGATCCCCTGCGCTTATGCTCAGGCCGTTGCCATTGGCTGCAATCAAACCATCGGTATTATACAAGGCATTGGCACGAATACTGGCACTCCCCGCGCCTGTACTTAACACCTTTCCATTGGCATTGTTTAGGTTGCCAAGGCTGTTAATCGCCACACTCTTGGCGCTGATCATTCCAAGTTGATTGTTAAGGCTGCCCACTGTCAGGTTCAAATTACCAGCGGATGTAAGGCTGCCATTGTTTTGTACCAGTGCCCCGGTGCTACTGAGCACAAGATTACCGCTCCCAGTGTGGCTTATTTCACCATTGCTATTATCTACACCACCATTCGTGGTGATTATGTTGAAGTGGGTGTTGTTGGACTGGATGGTACCGCTACTGTTATTAATGCTGCCGGCGCTTAACATGCCGCTGCCACTGCCCAGTGAGGTAATAGTGCCACCGGTGTTGCTGATACTACCGGCGTTCACATTCAGGTTATTGCCTTGCAGTACACCGCTGTTATTGATCACCGCACCAGTGGTATTGATCCCCAAGGTACCGTCGGCAATCAGGCTGCCCCCTTGATTGTTAAGGGCGCTATTGATTTGCACATTGCCCTGGGTGTACAAAGTACTGTTGCTGTTGGTAAAGGTGCCTGTGGTGTCGACCCTTATCGCTTTTTTGGCAAAGACACTGCCCGCGCCGCTTACACTGCCTTTAAACTGCGCCGTACCGGCTGTGGCAACTGAACCACCGGCAATATTAACACTGCCGTTATTGCCAAGGGTTAAGGTGCCGCCCCCGGCATGCACCAAGGTGCCGCTATTGGTTAGGCTGCCACCCAAGATCATGTTAGCGCCGCTGTTGTACAGGGTGCCTTGGTTAGTTAATTGGCTAACATTGAGCAGCAAAGAATTGGCTGAGGTCGAGCTATTGATCAATACACCGCTATTACGCAATTCATTGCCGCTGTAGCTGGCCGTTACGCTCTCTACCCTGCCCAGGTTTTGTAAACCGCTAAAATCCGCCGACAGGTGGTTGGCAGAAAGGGTGCCACTGTTGGTGATGTTAAGCGCAGCTAAATCCAGCGTGGCGGCGCTATATAGCAGCTTGGTGTTGCTCAGGTTACCGGCCCGAATAGCCAAGGAATCCGTGGCGGAGATTGTACCGGCGTTCATCACATTATGCGTGCCTGCATTGATGGCGATATTGCTTGCCACTAGTTTGCCGGCAGCGCCATTAGTTAGCCCGCCATCCAGACTTAAGGTGTTTTGCGCCTGCAAATTGCCTTGATTGTTCACCCCAGTGGCTAATAACGATAAATTCGCCGCCGAGGCAATAGTGCCGCTATTTTGTAATGTACCGCTGTGGGTCAGGGTAAAATCCCCCTGCCCCAGATGAAGTAATTCACCGTTTTGGTTGTTCAGCTTAGCCAGTGACAATGACAAGCTATTACCGTAACTGGTGATATTGCCACCGGTATTGTTCAAGCTATTGAGGTTGGTGACGCTCAGCGCATTATTCATGTTGCCACTGGCCAGCAGCAAACCAGCGTCGTTGACGATGGTGGCAGCATTCAAGGTGAGTTGTGCTCCTTGGGTAGCGCCTTGGGTGTTGGTCAGTTGACTAGCTGATAGATTAACCTGGTCAGCCTGGATTGCGCCGCGGTAGTTATCGAGCAATCCATTTGTATTGATACTTAACTGTTGGCCGGCAACCAGTTGGCCGTTGCGGTTGGTAACACTCTGTTGTGCATCCAGGGTTAGCGCGGTGACAGCTTCAACTCTGCCGGCGTTATTAATAATACTATTGGCATTGATACTGGCATTGTGGGCAGCGGAAATCAGCCCATTGTTATTAGTAAGTTGCTGAGCTACCAGCGCTATGCTGCCGTTACTTTGCAAAGCCCCGGCACTGTTATCAAAGCCGTCTTGGGCAACAAGCTGCAACACCCCTGCACCTAAATGGCGTATCTGCCCTTGGCTGTTGTTTACCTGCCCCAACTGATCCAGGGCTAGATCGTAAGCATAACTTTCTAACACTCCGCCGACGTTATTAAACGTATCGGCGGCTAAGGTCAGTGAATCATTGCCAGTACCGAGGGCCAACAATAAACCGTTATTGTTGCTAACAGTTGCGGCATTGATTGCCAGGTTTTGGGCTTGAATGGCACCGTTTTGATTATCAATACTCTCGTTAACATTCAGTTCAACAGTTTCACCGACCACCTGACCGTCAGCTTGATTGCTTAGATTATTGGCTGATAACTCAACCTTCCCCTGGGAGCTTATATTGCCGTTAGCATTGTTGATATCGCCACTAGTAATCACCAATACACCGGCGCCTTGCTGGGTTAACACACCACCAGTGTTAGTGACGGTTTGGGCGCTGATTGTCATATCGTCAGCGCTACTGGCCATGATGCCGTTATCGCTGTTGTCCAGCTCGCTCGCTACTGTTATTGCAAATTGGCTGCCGGTGGCGGAGATTTCACCCTGTTGATTGCTCAGGCTAGTGGCTGCTATCGCCAATTGCCCAGCGCTTTGAATTAAACCTGCCTGGTTGCTCAAGGCACTCGCGGTGATTGTCAGCGCCTGTTCTGCTTGCAGCACACCGCCATCGTTATTCAATGCCCCTTGGCTCACTATCGCGCCTGTGCTGTATACCTGGCCGTAACTGTTATTCAGCTCACCCAGCAGTAAACTGCTCTGGCTAAGCAGTAAAATTTCGCCTTGGCGGTTATCCACTTGCCCGGTTAAGACCATATCTCCACTTTGGCTTTGGATAACACCCTGATAGTTGATGATCTGTGTATCAGCGCTGAGCTGTAGCGCCTGCCCTGTTTGCCCCTTGGCGGCCAGAATACCTTGGCTGTTGTCTAATACATCGGCATCAATGCTGATATGATCCGCCACCAGTTGGCCACTGTTAAGCAGATTGGCGGCGCGTAGCTGTGCTGTACCGGCCTCTATCACACCACTGTTATTGATCTGCTGAGCTTCGATGGCCAGCACTGAAGAAACACCGATTTCACCTTCATTAAACAAACGCTTCAGCGTCAGACTTAGACGCTCTTGGGCCTGTTGCAACACTAGCCCATTGCCGTTATCGAGTGTATCGGCTTCGATGTTGGCGTTGCCCTGGGCGTTATACAACAAGCCATCTTGATTGTAGATAAGGCCGCTACTTTGTAGGTTAAGGCCTTGGCCCGCTAAGACTTGCCCTGCGCTGTTGTTAATGTCTGCACTTTGTAACTGCATCTGCCCTTGGGCCTGCAACACTCCGCTGGTATTATCAATGGCGTAGGGGCTAGTGATCTGCAAGTCGCTGGTAGCTTGAATAGTTCCTTGCTGGTTGTTCAGTGCCCAACCACCCAACTGCCCATTAAGCGCCAGCTCCAGCGCTCCTGTACTTGCTATCACGCCCAATTGGTTGTTCAGCATTGCATCACTTTGGATGCTCATTGTACCTTGCCCAAGGTGGGCCAACGTGCCGCCCTGATTGTTTAGCTGCATCACGCTAAGCGTTGCATCCTGGCTGTGAATTTCCAGTAAACCTTGCTGACTGTTGTCAAATTCTTGGCTGACAGTCAATCCAAAGTCTTGGCCCAAGGCCAAGATTTGCCCGCCGTGATTGACCAGTTGGTCCGCCTCAATGTTCATGCTGCTGGCCGCTTCAATCAGTCCCTGATTGTTATCCAAGGTATTGGTATTCAGGCTCAACTGCGCCGCGCTTAATACCCCTTCACCCCGGTTGCTTAGCTGCTGAGCAGTAATGGTTAATCCTTGTTCGGACTGGATCAGCCCGCCAAGGTTATGGAGATTATCTGCGCTGATCGCCAAATCACCGCTGCTGGTGATGGTGCCATCACCTTGCACAATGTCAGTTGCGGCAATCGCACTGCTGAGGCTACTGAGTAAAATCTGCCCCTCTTGGTTTTGCAACGTGTCGCTTAGGTTAATCCTGGCTAGTTCGCCCTGGCTGGCTATTTCGCCATTGCGGTTATCAATTGATGTCAACTCAAGGACGAGATCACCCTGGGCTTGTAGCTGACCATGTTGGTTGTTCAACTCTCCTCCAGTTATGCGCAGGGCTTGTTGGGCGTAGATTTTGCCCAGATGATTGTCGAAATACTCAGCTATCAGCGATAACTGCCCGGCGCTCTCTATCTGCCCGGCATTTTGCAACACTGCGCTAGTATTAATGCTCAGGCCCTGGCCATCACTGCCGGTAGCTAAAATAACCCCTTGGTTATGTATATCTGTGCTGTTGATCTGCAGTTCGTCGCTTTGCATCACGCCCTGATTAACCAGGTGCATAGTGTTGGCAATCATCTGGCTGGCGTTGATCAGACCTTGATTATCCAGGGTGCTCACATCAAGCACTAAATCGCTGCTGGCTGTGAGCGTTCCGCCGCTATTACTTAGCGCTTGTGCCTTTATTGCCAACTGACCAGCCCCTTGTAGGCTGATCAGGCCCTGATCATTGTTTACGTCGCCTGCGGTGATAATTCCTTGCCCACCAACACCGATGATTTCCCCCTGGTTATTATCCAGTAAACCGCTAGTGATATTGAGCCCTTGCTGGGCGGTGATACGTCCCTGCTCATTGAGCAAACGCTCGGTGTGTAATGTTAGCTGGCTGGCATACAGTGTACCCTCGCGATTATCCAGTTCCTTGCTTGTCAGCAGCAACTGCTCAGCTTGGACTTGCCCCTGGTGATTATTGAGCTGGGCGATATCCAGCTTGAGCTGACCGCCACTATCGATAACGCCGCCTTGGTTAGTCAGACTGTCGGCGCTTATGTAGCCAGAAAGATCACTGCTGATCCGGCCGCTATTGCTTAATGTACCAGCAACGAGCTGTAAATCATCGCCATAGATCATGCCCTGATTGTCCAGCTCATCAGCGGTGACTGTTAGTACTTTGGCATTCATCTGTCCGGCCGCGGCGTTGGTCAGTTGTGTTGCGTTGGTAACTAGGCTCTTGGCAGTAATCAATCCCTGAGATGTCAGCTGCTTGCCGGTTATGTCCAGACTACCGATAGCTTGAATTTGCCCTGCGTTATCCAGGTTATCTACCTGCAAAGCGGCGTTATTGACTGCGATATCACCGCCGGTATTAAGTAGTAGCGCTGCGCTTAGTAGACCAGCGTCGCTATTTAAAGCAATCTCACCCTGACTATTATCCAGGCTAGTAGTGGCGCTAATCTGCTGCTGTTGTTGGCCGAGCAGTAATATCTGCCCTGCCTGATTAATTAGGCTGTCAGTGCTGATAAGCGCACCTTGCTGGGCCTCAATCAGCCCATCAGTGTTGTCTAGTTGTTCGGTGGTAAGCTCAAGATATTCAGCCACCAACCAGTCACCACTGTTTACTAGCATTTGGCTTTGTACCATTGTATTGCCGGAGTGTATTTGCCCCTGATTGATTAACTCAGGTGCAGTGATGAGCAAATCAGCGCTTTGAATACGTCCGGTTTCTTTGTTGGCTAACTGCTCGAGCGTTAACTGCATCCCTTCATGAGCCTGGACCAAACCCTGATTTTCTAGGCTAGTCGATGCAATTATTAATTCGTTTGCCTGCAGAACTGAGGTTTCATCGTTGTAAATGCTGGCGCTATTAATACTGACCGTTACTGCACTTATCTCTGCTTGTAGCGTGTTTTGTAGCTCATCCGTGGCAATTGATAATTGACTGTCGGACACAATCTGCCCGCCCATGTTAAACAGCTCGCCGGTAATGAGAGATAAGTCTCCCCCTGCCTGTATGGCGCCACCATCATTGTTAATTTCATCGGCGCTGATGGCGAGTTGGCCTACAGCCGACAGTAAGCCTTGATTATGTAAGCTCGCCATATCCAGAGTCAGATCGCCGTTGGAGGCAATACTGCCATTGGTGTTTTGCAGCTCAACGTTTTCCACTTTCAACTGACCATTGCCCGCCAACTGAATTTGCCCATCCTCGTTATTGAGGTTCAACGTGCTGAAGTGCAGGTTTTGGCCTGCGCTGTGGATAAAGCCCTGAGCGCTATTATCTATAGCAGTTTGATAGTCAAGGCTGAGCGTCTCAATTCCTGTGCCCGTAGCCCAAATCACTCCCGCGCTGTTTAATAATGTATCGCCGTGCAAATCTACTTGTTGAGCTGTCAATTGCCCCGCTGAATTATCAAATTGGTTGGCATTAATGGTTATACTGTCGGCACTAATATGACCACCAACATTCCCCAGATTTGCGCTGGTGATCACCAATTGTTCTGCCCCGTGCAAGCTACCGAGTTGATTGTTGAGTTGTGCTGTTGTTAACGCCAGCGAGCCATCGCTGATTATCTGACCGGCGACATTACTTATTGATTGCTCGGCATGGATCGTGAACTCCCCTAAACCGGCGTGGTAAATCGTACCGTTATCATTACTCATTAACTCAGTTTCAAGTAAAACGTCGTTGCTACTAAACTGAATTACCCCTTGATTGGTAAAATCATCAGCAATATTTAGCTCAGGAATGCTTTGCGCCAAAAATTGTATGACGCCGTTATTTTCCAGCATGTCAACTTGCAACAGGCTGGCAGCATGAAATTCCATGGCGCCACTATTGGCCAGGGCTTGAGTGGTAAACGTGGCGCCGCCGCGCAATAGCCAATCGCCATTATTGGCAAAGGAATCGGCCAGTAGTAAGGCTGTGCCATCCACGATCACTTGCCCACTTTCAATGGCAATATCCTTGCCCTCTAAGTGCAGCGTTCCGTCCTGCCCGAACTGATA
Organism: Paraglaciecola sp. IT1134; assembly: GCF_058068185.1. Taxonomy (NCBI): domain Bacteria; kingdom Pseudomonadati; phylum Pseudomonadota; class Gammaproteobacteria; order Alteromonadales; family Alteromonadaceae; genus Paraglaciecola; species Paraglaciecola sp. IT1134. Next base: position 3,770,562 of record NZ_CM176486.1, read on the forward strand.
TATTGTGCTTTCGATTAACTGCACAGTTCCCGCATTGAGCTGAATATTGCCCGCTTGCACTTGGCCACCACTTATTAGCACGTCGTCGGCCGCAATACTTAGCTCACCGCTGGCATCAACATTGCCATCAGCATCCAGCCCCGCCACTACATTTCCCTGGTTGCTAACGCTACCTGCTGCCAGAGTTATCGATTCAACAGCGGCTAAACTGCCGGTATTCACCAATTGTTGGTTAACGTCTATATTGACTGTCTGGGCGTAAGTTGTGCCACTGGTTACCAATCCGTCATTGACAGATTGCAGCTTGAGGCTGCCATGGCTAATGGTGTCTTTGAGGCGTAATTCTCCTTCTGCGGTTAGTTCAAGACTGCTAACCGCATTGATCAGGCCTTCACTGCGCACGCCAAGCCCGGCTTCGGTACCCAGCAATGTAATGCTATTGGCATACATGGCTCCAAGCGCTGAGGCATCCAGTGCAAATTGCAGCGGATTTACCGATGTATCGGAGGTGCTCGCGGTGACTTTCCCGCTGGCATAATCGTAATAATTCTGCCCGGTAACAATATTGATCTCATTGGCATACAGCGCGGCATTCAGTTGCATTGCCCGGGTGACAATATCAAACTTGCTGATATTGCTAGCATTTAACCCTTCCCCCTCGAAGGCGACAGTCCCGCCACTAACATTGATCCCCTGTAAGTTGCCGTTCACCATATCGGGTGTCCCAGTAGCAAACACCACTCTAGGGGTATTGATAAAACCACAACCGTTACAGCTAATGCCATTGGGATTGGCCAGCACAAACTCAGCGGCAGAGCCGAGGATCTCGGTATAACCCAATAGTGACGATATGCCAGAGCCGGTTACCTCGGCCAGAATGATATTGGCCGCGCCCCCAGCCAGACGCCTGTTACCGTCTGTCCAGCCTCCCAATACGGATATGGCGGGCGCCGCACTGTTGTTGAGAATGACGCCATTGGCTGAGACATTAAACTGATTAAATTGGTTATGAGATACCCCGGCGAGGCTTGGCTCGACTATATCAATTACGCTGGTGCCGTTGGCCGATAGCCTGCTACCAGGCTGGCGACTATTTTGCGTAAAATTGCCAATGACAATATTGGTACTGACAGGGGCTTCAAACGAACTGGCCAGTCGTAAAGCAGCCTCCCTCCTGTCGGTAGGATCCTCACTTGCTATTCTTTCAATACCTTTTGCTGCTACCAGTACAGGGTTGAAACATAGAATATAAACTAGAGCACGAGCTGTTTGGCGCTGGATATTGGTAGTAAACATAGTGATGGCAGTCCTTTAAAAACTTAAACGAACGGAAAAATCTATTTCCTGTTGCTGAGTATCCAAAAAATCCGGGGTGCGCAGGGCTCTAGCATAAGAAAGTGTCACCATTAATCTTTCATCAGAAAGAACCAGCCCTAAGTAACCGCCGGCAACCCACTCGTTATCTTGCCCACTGACTCCTTGTACATTCGTACTGCCAGCATCAAGCCCTAACTGCAAACGCAGGCGATTTAACACTGGCCAAGATGTTTCAAAAGGCAGGCTAAAATCATTTCTAACGTAACCTCCTCGATAGCCAAATAAACTGCCTTGCGACAAACCACGCACCGAGTAACGGCCACCGACAGTAATGCCTTCTGAAGCTAAAATGATTTCGGGGGAGTACAGAAGATATAACTTGACGGAATAGCCAACGGCTTGCTGGTTGAGTTGAAATTGCGTATTGAAGCCAAAATCAAACAAATATTTAGTAAATTGAAAATCGTTTTCTGCGCCAGCTAATTCTTGTGTGGCATCTAACCAAGCAACGCTTTTATTAATGTGAAAGGTTGCATCTACACTGCCAGAGGTAACAAAACGCACATATTGAGCCGAGCCATCCCAGACATAAATTACGCGAGAGGAGGTGTCTAAAAAAATGTCTTCAATAAAATTGCGACTTTCTTTGCGGGTCAGCGTCAGCGCTAGATCAAGTTTATCTGCTTGCCCGCGATAATAGGTATGTTTGCTAGTAAGGCTAGAGTTAAACGATGAGCCATGAGTCAAAAAATCAACACTTTCGCCCATCACTGTCTGCTCGTACTCAAAAAAACTGTTATTTAAGCTGAATAACCAATAACCATAGGGGATGGAGTTTGATAGCGAATAGCTGCGAGACGTAGCCTGTGGTAATTCATGTTTTCCTACATTAGACGATGCAGAGGCGACAAAGCTGTCATTTAGGCCAAATAGATTATCGTATAGAAAGTTAGCATCTAGTTGATATTTCCCGGTTTCTTTGACACCGGTATTATCAACCCCAATCGAACCGTGCCATGGCTTAGAAAACTGATTTTGGATGTTGACGATACTGCCGCCTTGCTCAACCCCGGGTACCAATTCTAGTTTGGCTTGATTTTGCCCCAAGCTATTGAGATTTTCTAAGCCTTGCTCCAAGTCACGAAGATTCAACACTTCATGTAACTCAATTGGAAAAGCCGTTTGCAACTGAGTCGCGTTCAAACCATCACCATGTAGTGCCTCTACTACCCCTTCAAGCACCACAATCTGCAAAATACCCTCGGATAGGTCTTGAGGGACGACATAGGCGCGGCTGGTGACAAAACCGCTTTCAAGATAAAGGTTAGAAATCGCCGCGACCAGACCATTAATTTTCTGTAAACCAAGGCATTTATTCTCATAGGCGTTGGTTATTCGTTTAACAACGCTTGTTTGAAGGAGTGTTGCCCCCTCAATAATAATTTTTTGAATAGCAAAGCAGGTATCCGCATTATCATCGACTTGAGAACCCTGCTCCACAGAGGTGTAACTTTCTTGCAGAAACACATTCTGGCGTTGCAACAAAGGATCGATTTGATGATTTAGTCTGTCATTGCCTTGTTTGATTTGTTTTTCATGATTGCTAATAGTTTGCGCTTGCGCCCACAATGGTAAAGAAAAAGCAGACAGCAATATACCGATGTAAATCGTCCTTAATCCGCACATTTCCCTACCATCTCCTAAAGAATCAACACTTTTCGACTATTATTCGAGCTAAAATAGTCTACGGCGCAGAACTCATAAGGAAAGTTTTTTTCTTTATTTGGGAGCATTTATACTCATACAAAGGTATAAAATCCCATGCTTACTAAAGGCAATGTAAAGAGCGTAATGCAATTTTTGAAGAGGCACTTCAACTGCTCGAAGAACTTAAGTTAATCAATAGTAGACCGTGGTAGATGTACATAGACAGTATGAATTAATAATGTATTTTTAAACCTGTTTGCACGTTTATGCCACAATTAACCAACCGCAGTTATATCTACTATTTAGCGTTATATTTTATCTGGGTAATGGATATCCATTCCTTCTGGACAGACATCGTAAACGTGTCGCTTGCCAATTATCTGCCGACTTAAAACCTTTCCTTCAGCCAAAAAAAACGGGAGGAAAATACACACTTGGTAATTTCCTCAAGATCAAAGGTATAATCCTTTTTAAGTTACTCGCAAAGGATCACCCAACGTTTATGTCGACCGATAAAAATAACGACGAAATGCCGTCACTTGTGCTGGATAAAGATGATCTTGATTCCTATCACCGCGCTCGTTCTGTCGGCGCCAAGAAATCCCCTAACGTGGATAAAACCGTAAAACCTGGTAAACAGGGCAGAACTGGCGGCCCATCCTGGTTAGCAGTGTTGTTTTTCGTTATTCTGCTGGCAGGGGCTATAGGTTATGGCTTTTACAATATGCAACTTCAACAACAAGTTGTCATCAAAGCACAAGAGCGGATCAGTGAGCTCGAACGCCGATTATCCGCCACAGGGGAGGAAATGGGCGAGTCTGCGGTGGCCATGCAAGTCAGGGTCACTGAGTTAAGTGATAAAACGCAAGATCTGTGGGAGCAAATGGATAAGTTATGGGCTTCAGCATGGCGCAAGAATCAGTCAGAAATAAAGGATTTAACGGCCAGCCTGAAATCCCAGAATACCCAACTGGCACAAAGCATTAGTGCGGTAAAAGGTGAAAATGACGTGAATGCAACCACTATAGGTTTGCTTCAGGAGCAACTGGATTTTAACGTAAAAGCCTCGGAAAAAATGTCGACTTTATTGAGGAAAGTAGAACAGACAGCCAATGAATCGGATCAACAATTAGCCAGTTTGCGCGAAAAGCTTATGTCTACCGCCTTGGCAAACAACGACCTTGCCAGCCGTTTAAATCAACTTGAAAGATGGCGTAAAGACGCAGAACAGAAACTAAACAGCAGTCCCCAGGGTTCAGCGCCATAATCCCCTCTTAATGGATGTTAGTTCTAGCACTGAAAAGGAGACCATCGGGTCTCCTTTTTACTACGCGCTATCCCTGCGCTTCACCTAAAGGCCGTCCGATGGACGTTCAAATAGGCTCCCGGCCTATTTGTACTACGCGCTATCCCTGCGCTTCACCTAAAGGCCGTCCGATGGACGTTCAAATAGGCTCCCGGCCTATTTGTACTACGCGCTATCCCTGCGCTTCACCTAACGGCCGTCCGATGGACGTTCAAATAGGCTCCCGGCCTATTTGTACTACGCGCTGTCCCTTTCGACTATTTCGGCTTATTCCACAAAGCCTTCATTAGCTTTAACCGTCAACGGGTGATAACCCGGCTTAGCTTCGGCGAATGCCTTACGGGCTAATTCTTTGCCTTTAGGGGTTTGTGATAACGCCTTATAGATGGGTTTAACCAGCTTATTTCGTCCGATACTAACCAAGTAACTATGCACCCGTGGTAAGGCTGGCTGATACCAGTTCTTCACCGCCATCAATAACCAGCTATGCGCAATTTCATTATTCTTGCTCTGGGTAAGATTAAACACGTCATCTAGCTCAGTAAGTTGAGCCTGGGTGAGTTGTTCTGGCATATTATTTAAAAAATATAACCATTGGTGCACGACCCAGTCGTCGCTTTCGATTTCATCGGCGGCTATCTCTCCTGCTAACCAGTTGTTACGTGCATCATCAACTTCAGTGAACGCATCAGACTCGGCCACGGGTGCCCCTGACGGAATACCTGGTTCGAAAATCCACTGCTGGATACGTTTGCCAGACAGTTGTTGAGGGTAGTCTTTTAACAAGGTGCTACCCAGATAATCGATAAACTGATCTGTGGTGATACTCTGAAAGGCAAAGTGCTCAAAATATTCAAGCAGGAAGGCATCAAAATTCTCACGCCCGACTTTTTGCTCCAGTTCGCGTAAAAACAGTGCACCTTTTTCATAGGGAATATTACTAAAAACCACATCGGGATCCCGGCCTCTAAGATCAATGGCTAAAATCTCGTCACTGTCTGGCAGCGAATCAATATCCGCCTGCAAGTCTTGCTGGCCCAATACCGATTCCATGGCGTAACGCTCGTCGCCGTAGACCATCTGCATGATGCGATAGGTCAGGTAGGTAGTGAAGCCTTCGTTTAACCACAGATCACGCCAGGTGGCGTTAGTAACCGTATTGCCTGACCAGGAATGGGCCAGTTCATGGGCAATCAACGAAACCAGGCTTTTATCACCGGCAATAACTGTCGGGGTAATAAAGGATAGACGCGGGTTTTCCATGCCACCAAAGGGAAAAGATGGCGGTAAAATGAGTAAATCGTATCTATCCCAACGATAGGGGCCATAGGTTTTTTCGGTCATTTCTAACATGGATTCGGTATCAGAGAATTCCTCAGCCGCGGCATCCAGCAAAGCTGGCTCAGCATATACGCCTGTACGTTTGCCCATAGGTTTAAATTGCAAATCGCCCACCGCTAACGCGATTAAATATGCGGGTATAGGTTGAGGCATAGAAAACTCATACACACCGTCACGGGCTGTATCTGGATCGTTGGACGCACTCATCACCGCCAGCAATTCCTTAGGTGTATGAATGATCGCCTCGTACGTTACCCTCACCTGAGGGGAGTCTTGCAACGGCATAAAACTGCGGGCATGGATCGCCTGAGATTGTGTAAATAAAAACGGCTGTTTTTTACCTGCGGTTTGCGCCGGGGTTAACCACTGCACACCGGTCGCCTGGGGAGAGGTATGGTACGAAACGGTGACTTTATCTGCTTCTTTAGGAACCGTGATCTGTAAGGCCGCGCCCAGGAATGAATCTTCTTTGACAAGGGTATAGGGCACGGGTACACCGTTTGCGGTCACGCCATTAATTGTCAGATCTCGGGTGTCCAGGATTAAGGTATTGGCGCCTGGCTGCACGCGCTTAAAGCTGATTTGTACATCGCCTGAAATAACTTTTTGGGTGAAATCAACATTCAAATCCAGCGCTAAATGGGTGGTTTTCATCACCTCGGGGTTAGCAAACGAATGATAATCTTTACCCACCTCCAGCGCCTTGTCAGTGGTGACCGCCTCAGTAGAGGGAGTTGAGTTAAAAGGTTGCACGGCAACTTCTTTGTCTGAGCAGCCGCTGATAAGCAATAGCGCAGAAATGGTGGTTATTAAAAATGTCGGTCTCATTATTATTCCTGTTTTAGGGTATCGGATAAATTGTTGCATACTCTGCAAGCGAACAGAACAGTAAGCCCTCATTGAACCATGTAAACACATGTACAGTGAATGTTACCCTCAGGCTCTCTAGCCTATTTGGCAGTTGGCAAGTCAAAACGCTAATAACGACGAAAAACAGCTTTTCTGTGGGCTTTTTAACTGCCAGTCGGGAGTATGGCTATATTTGGGTTCCAAGCGGTATATTTAGGCATTAAACACGCGAGATAAGAATTTTTTGGGTATTTTTTTGGGTGTAGTGAACGGCAGTTTACTCAGAGCTTATAAATGTTGAGGCGATAGAAGCGATGTTTCTCACTACCGCGAGCGTCCCGCTTCGCAAGAACAGCCCCAGCAGAGATTATGCAAAAAAGTCAGCACCCCCTAAGTAACGAGTGACAAAGGCTGGCAATAACCCACTAACGGCTTTGGTTTATTAACTATTTTTTGTTCGCCAGGCATACCTGGAACAGGCGTACCTGGAGCAGACTGATCTGACGTGGGCTTAATTGGTTTGCAGATCCATGTTTGCTCAGCATGCATGAGTCAAAGGTCTGAGATTTTGCAGACGCACTAAATATGGCTGCAACAATCAAAAAGACTACAGTGGCTAGCACACCGGCCAAACCAAAACCTTTCGATGAACGATTCATAAACGTCTCTTATTATTTTCATTAAAATTTGTACTGATATTCATAACGTTCTCATAATTTATTAACAATCAGATTTGCAACGTCCTGTCAACAAACGAGCAAATAATAATCAGATATTATCCGCGATACAAGGTTTTATTTAATTAAATCAAAGAATTGACTCAAAATAACTGAAAATAGCCTAATAACTGCCGTAAAAAGACCAGCAACGCCATTAATATTTTCACCTTTGACAAATAAGTGTTTCCCGCTAAAGCCGACCGCAGGCCTTTGAATACCTGGCTATTGGGCTGTCTTTCATATCAAATAACCCCTGCACGGGGTTATTTTTGTCAACTTTTAGCCTAGATATACCCGTGCATTACGAAACATACGCATCCAGGGGCTATCTTCTTGCCAATCAGCGGGATGCCAAGAATTTGCCACTGTTCTAAATACCCGCTCGGGATGGGGCATCATGATAGTGGCTCGACCGTCGGCACTGGTTAAACCGGAAATCCCCAGGGGAGAACCATTGGGGTTTGCGGGATACTGTTGGGTTAAATGACCATAATTGTCTACATATTGCAGGGCAATAGTGCCACTTTCTTGCATGGTTTGCAGCCCATTAGCAGCGGCAAATTCCGCGCGTCCTTCACCATGAGAAACGGCAATAGGAATACGTGAACCTTGCATGCCTGCAAATAAAATAGACGGTGAGGCGTTGACTTCAAGCATGGCCACCCTGGCTTCAAACCGTTCTGATTGGTTAGTGACAAAATGCGGCCAGTGCTGTGCGCCCGGGATCAGCTGTTTCAAATTTGATAACATCTGACAGCCATTACAAACCCCTAAGGTAAAGGTCTCATTACGGGCAAAAAACGCCTCGAATTGATCCCGCGCCACGGGGTTAAACAAGATCGATTTCGCCCAACCCTCGCCCGCTCCCAGTACATCACCGTATGAAAAACCGCCGCAGGCTACCAGCCCCTTAAATTCGTCCAGAGACACTCGCCCTGCCAACACATCACTCATGTGCACATCTATTGCAGTAAACCCTGCGCGGTCGAAGGCTGCCGCCATTTCCACCTGAGAGTTAACCCCTTGCTCTCGTAAAATGGCAATTTTAGGTGCCACACCTTTAGCAATATAAGGAGCAGCTATATCTTGGTTAATATCGAAACTCAACTTGGCGTGTAAACCGGGATTCAGGGCGTCGTTTTTGCTGGCTAATTCCTGTTCGGCACACACTGGATTGTCACGCATACTTTGCATTTGGTGGGTGGTTTGCGCCCACAAGTTACGATAAAACCCACGACTGTTTTGCAATACCCGTTGCTTGTTACGGCTAAAACGGATTTGATCGTCATCATTAGTGGTGCCAATTACATGTAACATATCCATCAGGCCATGCTGCGTAAACACCTCCTGTACGTGTGCCAATTGGCCGGCATCAAATTGAATGACCGCACCGAGTTCTTCATTAAAGAGCGCGCTGAGATCATCCCCCGCAAGGGTATCGAGCACAATATCCACCCCAGTATTAGCAGCGAAGGCCATTTCGGCAACGGTTGTGAACAAGCCACCATCAGAGCGATCATGGTACGCAAACAAACATTTTTCGTGCAGCAACTGCTGGATGGCCAGAAAGAAACCTTTGAGTATTTCAGGAGAGTCTACATCAGGCGTACTTTGACCTAACTGCTGGTAAACCTGAGCTAAACACGAGGCACCCATTCGGTTTTGACCCGCACCCAAGTCAATTAACATCAGCAAGGTGTCGCCCTTGTCGGTATTAAGTTCAGGGGTCAGGGTTTTACGAATATCCTGGACCGCACCAAAGGCGGTGATCACCAAGGACAAAGGTGAGGTCACGGCTTTGTCACCACTATCTTCTTGCCACTGGGTTTTCATCGACATCGAATCCTTACCCACGGGAATGGTTAAACCTAAAGCCGGACATAACTCCTCACCAATGGCTTTAACCGCCGCATACAAACCTGCATCTTCCCCGGGGTGACCTGCGGCCGCCATCCAGTTGGCCGACAGTTTGATGCGTTTTAAGTCGCCGATATCCGCCGCGGCTATATTGGTCAAGGCTTCGCCCACTGCCAGGCGCGCTGAGGCTGCGTAGTTTAACAACGCAGCAGGCGTGCGCTCTCCCAGTGACATGGCCTCTCCTTGATAGGTATCAAAGGCCGAAGCGGTGACAGCGACATCCGCCACGGGTATCTGCCAGGGGCCGACCATCTGATCCCGATTAACCAAACCCGTTACCGAGCGATCGCCTATGGTGATCAGAAAGGTTTTTTCGGCTACAGCAGGCAAACACAGGATGCGCTTGGCGGCCTCCTGCAAATCGATATGGGCCAAGTCCAACGGCTCGCTGTGCACTGTTTTAGACACCACGTCTCGATGCATTTTGGGCGCTTTACCCAACAGTACATCCAAAGGCATATCTATGGGTTTGTTGGCAAAATGGCTATCATCCAACATGAGATGTCGTCGCTCTGTGGCTTCTCCGACCACCGCAAAAGGAGCCCGTTCTCTGGCACATATATCGGCAAAGGTAGCCAGATTTTCTGGGGCAACTGACATGACATAACGTTCCTGGGATTCATTACACCAGATTTCAAGGGGTGTCATACCTGGCTCGTCATTTGGCACGCTGCGCAGATCGAAGCTCCCACCACGTCCGCCGTCGTTAACCAATTCAGGAAACGCATTGGACAGGCCCCCCGCTCCCACATCATGAATAAACTGGATGGGGTTGTCTTCACCCAACTGCCAACATTTATCTATGACTTCCTGACAGCGGCGCTCCATTTCCGGGTTGCCCCTTTGCACTGAGGCAAAATCCAGATCCTCGCAGGATTCACCGGACGCCATAGATGACGCAGCCCCGCCGCCCAAACCAATGTTCATAGCCGGGCCGCCCAAGGCGATTAACTTGGCGCCCAGGGTAATTTCACCTTTTTGGGTATGTTGTTTGCGAATATTGCCCAGCCCACCAGCCAACATAATAGGTTTGTGATAGCCCCGCACCTCCACCCCGTTAAAGCTGTTGACCTGCTGCTCGTAAGTGCGGAAATAACCCAAAATATTCGGGCGGCCAAACTCATTATTAAAGGCTGCGGCACCCAGTGGGCCTTCCTGCATGATATCCAAAGCCGTCACGATCCGCTCAGGCTTGCCATAATCCACTTCCCAGGGTTGCTCAAAACCGGGGATTTTCAAGTTGGAAACACAAAACCCGACCAATCCGGCTTTGGGTTTTGAGCCCCGCCCCGTCGCCCCCTCATCACGGATCTCACCACCTGAACCGGTAGCTGCGCCAGAGAAAGGTGAAATGGCGGTGGGGTGATTATGGGTCTCTACCTTCATCAAAATATCGATATCTTCATGATGGTAAAGGTATTGGTTGTTTTGGGCTTGGGGGAAAAAACGGCCAGCAAAGCTGCCTTCCATCACGGCGGCATTGTCGGAATAAGCTGAATGCACAAAATCCGGGCATAGTTCATAGGTATTTTTGATCATTTTGAATAAGGACTTTGGCTGTTTTTCACCGTCGATGGTCCAATCCGCATTAAAAATTTTGTGCCGGCAATGTTCAGAGTTTGCCTGGGCAAACATATACAGCTCTACATCGTGGGGGTTACGGCCGAGTCTATTAAAACTCGTGAGTAAATAATCAATTTCATCTTCAGCCAAGGCCAGACCCAAACGCAAGTTTGCGTTCACCAACTCATCCCGTCCGCCATTGATAATGTCGATACTGGTCACGGGTTTGGGTGTGTCATGGTTAAATAATACATCGGCGGCCTGCACATCGCTGATCACAATTTGGGTCATGCGGTCGTGCAACAAGGTTTTTAACTGGGCCAGTTGGCTGTCACTTAACAACTCGTTTGAATCGATGTAATACACGCAGCCACGCTCTAACCTGACAACCTTTTGCAATCCGCAATTGTGAGCGATATCAGACGCTTTGGAAGACCAGGGTGAAATCGTGCCTGGCCTGGGGATCACAACTAATGCCTGGCTCTGGGGTTGTTGCCGGGCAATTTTTGGCCCATAGGTTAGTAGTTTATTTAATACCTCCTGCTCATGGTCGCTCAAAGGCTCAGATAAACGCGCAAAATGCACAAATTCGGCAAACAGATCGTTCACAGGCAGATTAAGGCCAGCAATAGATTGCATCAATTTTTTACTACGAAATTCAGAAAGGGCTGGAGCGCCGCGCAGGACAAGCATAAGGTAGTCACCAAGTTGCAGGGCTCGCCCACTTATCGTGATGGCAAACCGATTTTCGGGAAATTTTTAAGCGCAGGATTATATACTGAATTTACTAGAATTGATAAGCACTTAAGTACCAGTAAATCAAATTTCCAGCAATAATAAAGAGCTGGATGAAAATCGATAATTTGTTCACAATACCCGGTGATTTCCTTTTATTGAGGTGTGTTTTATCTCCATCCGTTACTACTTAGTACTTTCGCTGTTGTTATTTGTCAGCGCCTGCGATGAACCTAAACAACCAGACAGCTTGCAAGATGTATTGGATACGGGCGTGTTAAGAGTGGGTACCACCTATGGCCTGACAACCTATTTTAATGGTCCCAGTGGACCAGAAGGTTTTGAGTACGACTTGGCGGCAGGCTTCGCTGATTACCTCGGTGTAAAGCTGGAAATATTTCCCTACTACACGGTCAATGAACTATTTCCCCAGCTCGACAATGGCCATCTTGATGTGGTTGCTGCCGGTATCAATGTGACACCGGAACGTTATGCGAATTTCCGTTTTGGTCCCGCTTACCAGACTGTCAGTCAAAAACTGGTCTTTAAACAAGGCAATGTACGCCCCAGACAGTTGTCTGATTTAATAGGCGATTTAACGATAGTGGCGGGGGGCGCCCACAGTGAGTCATTACGTCGTTTCAAACGTGAAAATGAAGCATTGCAATGGACTGAAACCAATGACAGAGATGCCGAAGAGCTGCTGGAAATGGTGCTCGATGATGAGCTGGATTACACCATAGCGGACTCCAACATTTTGGCTTTAATGCGCCGTCGTTATCCCGAACTTAGCATAGGTTTTTCCCTTAGCTCTTCACAAGGGATCGCCTGGGCCACCAGTAAAAATCGTGATAACGCGCTTCGGGCGGCAGTGATCGAATATTTCGGTCGAATAGACGCAGACGGTACCTTGGCTGCACTGGAAGACAAACACTTCGGCCACGTACGGCAATTTAACTACGTGGATACACGTGATTTTATCCGCTCTGCAAATCAGGTATTACCCCAATACCGGGCACTTTTTGAGCGTTATTCTGATGAGCTTGACTGGCGTTTACTGGCGGCACTTAGCTATCAGGAGAGCCACTGGAAACCTAACGCCCGATCGGTTACCGGCGTGCGTGGCATGATGATGCTCACGTTGACCACTGCCAAAGATCTCGGCGTTGACTCGCGCCTCGATCCGGAACAAAGCATTGCCGGAGGGTCGCGGTATTTAGCCAGTTTATTAGTCCGTTTGCCGGACCGTATTCCGTTTCCTGACAAATTATGGTTTGCCTTGGCAGCCTATAACGTGGGTCTGGGGCACTTGGAAGATGCCCGGGTCCTAACACAGAGGCAAGGTGGTAACCCGGATATGTGGGTCGATGTAAAAAAACGTTTACCCCAATTACGTCAGAAAAAATATTACAAAACGACCCGTTATGGGTATGCCCGAGGCAACGAAGCGGTGATCTATGTAGCCAATATTCGCCGTTATTACGATACCCTGGTATGGCTCAATGATCAGCAGCCCGAACTTCTGGAAGAATTACAAGATTTGTCAGTTCAGCCCCCCCTCTCCCCTCTTATGGAACCGCTAAAATCAGCGGTTGGTGAGCAACAATAATCCCTTGTCATTTTTTCTTCACGGAGAGGTGTTACAAATGATATTTGAATTGTTCCCAGACAATGAAATAACCGGGGAACTTTTGGGTCACTTAAGTGCTCTATGAAAAAGGAGCGCCACGGCCAACAACAAGGAGGATCGCCATGAAGAAACGTGCAACTATCAATAATCGTCCACGAGTGTTAACCGCCAACCGAAGAAGACATCTTCTCAAACGTGTGCATCACAAAATTGCACTGAGAAGACAGCAGTTCCAAACAACTGAGCCGGAAGATATTTCCTTAGCAAGCTAAGCGGTTGGTCTTTTCAAGGCTTTTTTGGCAGCCGGCTGGACGCAGCCCGGCTGGACGCAGCTCGGCTGGCAGCCCGGCGCTGACGAAAAAACGCCGACAACAGATCACCGCAATCTTTGCCTAACACTCCTCCCTCAACTAACACTTGATGATTTAAGCGTGGGTCCGCTAACACGTTCATAATACTGCCCGCTGCGCCAGTCTTGAAATCGTAAGCCCCAAATACCAGGCGTTGGATACGGCTATGCACCAATAAACCGGCACACATAGTGCACGGTTCCAGCGTTACATAGAGGGTGGTGTCAATCAGACGGTAATTTTCTACTATTTGGCCTGCCTGCCTGATGGCCTGCATTTCGGCGTGGGCTGAAGGATCATTGAGCATGATGGACTGATTCCACCCTTCACCAATAAGTTTATTATCCTTGAGCAACACCGCTCCCACCGGGATTTCGTCCTGGGCTGCGGCTTTTGCCGCTAATCCCAACGCATATTGCATCCAATATTGATCTTGTGGTGAACTCATCTTACTCTTAGTCGTGATAGAAACAGGGATGCTTGAGTTGGTGAAAATGAATAAATAATTCGTCAAATTCGCCAGATTGAGCAAGTGAAAATACAAAATTAAAACATAACTTATTGATAATAATCGATTATAAATTTTGGTCGATTAATTGCTTTACTAAGATAATCGCAAAAATAATATTATCATAACTAACCGAGGAATTGACATGAACCTAACCGCAATTGCAATAGTCGCTATCATTTGCTGGGCCATTGTTGAATTAACACAAGGCTCAAAATCCAAAAAAAAAGACAAAGCCGACAGTCAGCTAAATGACGAGCTTAGGCAGCAAGTGGCCGATTTAAAAGCCCGGATTGAAACACTGGAGAAAATTGTCACCGATGAGAAATATGATCTGAATCGCCAATTTGATAACTTAAACAAAGATAAGGTAGCTTGAGAGGATCACCGGGATTTGGTGCCTCCCGTCTATGACGGGGTTTAAAAGAATAAATAGGTATGCAAAGTGCCCGTCAGGCCAATGGCAACTTCAAGCGGCCCCAAGTCAGTTATGTTTTGCTCTGCGTAAGGGGCATAACATACATTTGCAGTAATTTCGTGGCCACCTGTGGATCCAGCTTCTGGGTACGCTTTGCCATATAATCTTTGGCCACGGACATTTCCCGTTCTGAAAAGTCCAGCTTAGCGGCATACTCCGTCAGTCCGAGATGTTCTGCTGCCACAACGGCTGAAGCAAACGGACGATAACCCGCCATAATTTGCTTATCTAGATGCTCTGCTACTTCCTTGGCGCTGGCAAACTCCCCGTGCAAGACCTCACCGAAATGCACATGTACCTTGCCCTTGTAGCCAGTTATGCCATCGATGATACTTTTGATGTCTTCGCTGTCCTTTTTATCGTAAGCGCCGGTTAATTCTGTTTCGTGCAACTCCGTGGCCTTACTGATATCACAGGGGTCAAATTCGTAGGATATTGACACAGGTACTATGCGTAGCTGGCGGATATAACTTGAGAATTCCTCTGTTTTAGGTTTATTTAGGCTTAACATTGAGATGATTGCCGGGTTGGTTACATCTCTTCCGTCCTTGGCTCTACCTTCGCGCTGGGCGATCCAGATATGTTGATCATCAGTTTTCAAGGTATGAAATATATATTCACTAAGCAGTTTAGCGTCGGCTAATTTTTGCCGCCTGTCTTTGGCCGAGCGATTAACGATAAAGCATTTATTTAGCCGGATTAAGTCTGTGATCCAGTCTTGGGTTAGCAGATTGTCGCCTACGGCAATTCGTACCGTATCCTGGCCATTTACATGCAAGGCCCAGTTAACAAAAGCCGGATCCAGGGCGATATCCCTATGATTGCTGACAAACAGACAGGGGACGGTCAAATCGACCTGCTCTAACCCACTGATGCTGAATTTATCCGTGGTTTTGTCGATCATACGTTGCATGTAAGGTTCGACCAATACCTGAAAATCCCGCAAGCTACGAATATTTTTGCTCTGCTTGAGCACATATCTGCGTGTTAACCAACCTAACAGTGGGTGCAATGACTTTGGCCAGGAGGAAAAACGAAAAGATAGCAAACTTGCCATTAGTTGACGGTTATTGACCAGTCTATCGAGCACACATGGCAAATCACTGTCATTAAAGGGTCGTATGGAGTCAAACTTTGCGGTCATGCGTCTCGTTAACTGTAGGTTATTAAAATGGGGCCAGCATTTTGCCTGTGAAATAGCCAATCGGCAAACCTAAATGTATCATTTAGCGATAAAAAACACCTATCAATTAAGCTGTTAAGCGCTAAGTTCAAGGCAATGCACTTCAACTTCACCCGTTTGTGCTGCGATATACGCTGAGTCTCCGGTAATAGTCACAGACATATCTGTGGTGCGCTGTACCAAGGATGCCATCGTCTGCACCGCCAGCCATGGAAACTGAAATACGCATACTTTCACAGTTGAAAATTGCGTCCGGTTTTGTTGCCACCAGGTATCTGATTTGGAATTGAAACTATAAACCTTAACCGACTTGGCAAGACGGCTGGCTTTTTTGATCCGCTCAAATGCCGGCTCTCCTACGTCTATCCATTGATTAAGCTGGCCGTCCAAGCCTATCAACCAAATGTCTGGCTCATCCACCGAGCTAAGTCCTTTAGTAAAACTTAGATGGTCCTGGGCATTAAAACAAAATGCCAAGACACGCACCATCATGCGTTCAAGGGTTTCAGACGGATGCTGAGCGACTGTTAGGTTCAGTTGCACATAATGATCTCGGTTTAGATCAGACAAGGCAATTTTAAATTTATAAATAGTCGGCTTTAACGCCATAATTGAGCCTTAAGGGTAAACAAACAATGACAGACAGCTGATGCAGTGGTGAAAAAAACGGCCAATAAATATTGGCCGTTAAATTCGCTATGCAAAACTTCTAACAGCAGGGTTATTCCCACTCAATGGTGGCGGGTGGCTTACCTGAGATGTCGTAGACGACTCGGGAAATGCCGTCTATTTCATTGATGATGCGATTGGACACCTTACCCAAAAATTCATAGGGTAAATGTGCCCAATGAGCCGTCATGAAATCTATGGTTTCTACCGCGCGCAACGACACGACCCAATCGTATTTGCGCGCATCGCCCATCACCCCAACCGACTTAACCGGTAAAAACACCGTAAAGGCCTGGCTAACTTTTTGATATAGATCATGGGCGTGTAATTCGCTGATGAAAATGGCATCCGCCCGGCGCAGCAAATCACAGTATTCTTTTTTCACTTCACCCAACACTCGCACACCTAAGCCTGGCCCAGGAAAAGGATGACGGTAAAGCATATCGTAGGGTAGCCCAAGCTCCAGGCCGATTTTGCGCACTTCGTCTTTAAACAGTTCCCGCAATGGCTCAACCAGCCCCATTAACATGTCGGCTGGCAAGCCGCCGACATTATGATGTGATTTGATGACATGGGCTTTGCCCGTGGCCGAACCCGCCGATTCGATAACATCGGGATAAATGGTACCCTGGGCCAGCCATTTAGTGTTGGCTAGTTTTTTGGCTTGCTCGTCAAATACTTCCACGAATACCCGGCCAATGATTTTACGTTTGGCTTCCGGCTCATCTTCCCCCGCCAAGGCGGATAAAAATCGCTCTTCGGCATCCACTTTAACAATATTGAGGCCAAAGTGATCACCGAACATGTCCATCACTTGTTTACCTTCATTGAGCCTTAACAAACCGTTATCCACAAACACGCAGGTTAGCTGCTTGCCTATCGCACGGTGCAATAACATGGCCACAACAGAGGAGTCCACTCCACCAGATAACCCCAAGATAACGTTATCATCACCGATCTGCTTTTTCATGCGTGTTATGGCATCTTCAATTATGGCATCCGCGGTCCACAATTTTTGACAGCCACAGATGTCTAATACGAAATGGGATAAAATACGTTGTCCCTGGCGGGTATGGGTAACTTCAGGGTGAAACTGCACACCATAAAACTGCTTTTGGGGGTGCACTATGGCGGCAAAGGGGCAACTGTCAGTTTTCGCAGCACTAATAAAACCTTCAGGCACGGATGCCACTTTGTCCCCGTGACTCATCCATACATCAAGCAAGGCATTACCATTGGCGCCAACGTGATCTTCAATATTATTCAACAGGGCCATATCGGCTGTCACTTCGACCTGGGCATAACCAAATTCCCGTATATCAGAACCCAATACTGCCCCACCTAACTGTTCGGCCATGACTTGCATGCCATAACAGATGCCAAACACTGGCACGCCGGCATTAAATACATATTGGGGTGCCCGGGGAGAATCTTTAGCGTGCACAGATTCCGGCCCTCCGGATAAAATGATGCCATTGGGATTAAATTCACGAATCTGCGCTTCGGTCACATCCCAGGCCCAAAGCTCGCAGTACACACCGATTTCACGCACTCGACGGGCGATAAGCTGAGTATACTGAGAACCAAAATCGAGGATTAGTATGCGTTGTTCGTGAATATTTGTTGTCATCTTGTACTCATTTATTAAAAGCGCGTTTACGATAAAAGAAGGCTGGTTCACCCCAGCCCAATCGAATGTCGTTGTTCTTAACCTAAGCGATAATTGGGTGCTTCTTTGGTAATGCTCACATCATGCACATGGGACTCGCCCATACCCGCAGCGGTCACTTTTACAAATTGAGATTTGGTGCGCAGATCATCAATAGTCGCTGAACCGGTGAGGCCCATGGCCGAACGTAGACCGCCCATTTGCTGATGTATAATGTTGGCAATCGGGCCCTTGTATGGCACACGGCCTTCAATTCCTTCCGGTACCAGTTTGTCAGCACTTTTACTGTCTTGGAAATAACGATCCGACGAACCGTTGTTTTGATCCATGGCGCCAAGTGAGCCCATACCGCGGTATGACTTAAAATAACGGCCTTGGTAAAGTTCGACCTCTCCCGGGGCTTCTTCGGTTCCCGCTAACATACTGCCAACCATCACCGAACTGGCACCGGCTGCCAGGGCTTTGGCTATATCCCCGGAAAAACGAATGCCGCCATCGGCGATAACAGGTACATCGGTATCTTTGAGGGCTTCGACCGCATCCGACACTGCCGTGATCTGTGGCACACCACAGCCTGTGACTATACGTGTGGTACAAATTGAGCCTGGGCCTATACCTACTTTCACCGCATCGACACCGGCATCGGCCAGGGCTTTGGCGCCCTCACCTGTGGCTACATTACCGGCAATAAGCTGAATATCGGGATAATCGGCCCGCACTTTCTTAACTCTATCGATTACGCCTTGTGAATGACCGTGAGACGTATCAATGAGCAACACATCAACCCCGGCTTCAATCAACAGTTTGATGCGTTCGTCTGTCCCTGGTCCTACACTGACCGCTGCACCCACTCGCAAACGACCCAACTCATCTTTGCAGGCATTGGGTTTACTTTCGGCTTTTTGGAAATCTTTCACGGTGATCATGCCAGTGAGTTTAAAGGCATCGTCCACCACCAATATTTTCTCAATACGATGTTCATGCATCAATTCCAGTACCTGCTCGGACTTCGCCCCTTCTTTAACCGTGACGAGATCTTCTTTGGGAGTCATAACTCTGGAAATGGGATAATCGAAACGCTTTTCAAAACGTAGATCGCGGCCGGTAACGATGCCCACCAGCATGTTTTCTCTATCGACGACTGGAAAACCGGAGAAACCATGATGTTTACTCAGGGCATTAATTTCGCCAATAGTGGCGTCGGGGAACACAGTAACGGGATCAGATACCACACCGCTTTCGTATTTTTTGACGCTGCGCACGTGATCTGCCTGTTGCGCTGCTGGCATATTTTTATGAATAAAACCTATACCACCTTCTTGCGCCAGGGCAATAGCCAATCTAGCTTCGGATACCGTATCCATAGCGGCTGAAATCAGGGGAATATTTAGGCTGACTCCGCGAGTTAATTTGGTTTTCAAATCTGCGGTATGGGGGAGAACGGTTGAGTGCCCAGGCACTAACAACACATCATCAAACGTGAGAGCTTCTTTAACGATCCGTAACATGCAACAACACCTGTAAATGGGTTTTTATTGCGGCGCAATTGTAGCTGCTTTGCCTTATCAGGTAAACTGTATTCCTATTATTTATGAAAGATTTTATTTGTTATGTTTAGTGCCACACCAGCCAATCGCAATATTTTTACCGTCAGCAAACTAAATCACCTCGCCCGTTCCATTTTAGAATCGGAAATCGGCCAGATTTGGTTATCTGCTGAAATCTCCAATTTCGTAGCTGCCAGCTCCGGTCACTGGTACTTCACCCTCAAAGATAATCGCGCCCAGGTGAAAGGGGCGATGTTCAAAGGTGCCAACCGCAAGGTCATCGCTGCCCCTAAAAACGGTGACAAGGTACTGGTGCGGGCCAATCTTAGCTTATACGAGCCCAGGGGCGACTATCAATTGATCGTTGAACACCTGGAGCCTGAGGGTGAAGGGCAACTCAAACAAGCATTTGAACAATTAAAAATTAAACTGGCAGCTCAGGGTTTATTTGCTCAACAACACAAACACCCCTTACCCCAACGTATATTACGGGTGGGGATCATCACTTCGGCGACAGGTGCAGCCCTGCATGACATATTAACCGTTATGAAAAGGCGCAACCCCGCAGTGCAGGCGATCATCTATCCCAGCCAGGTACAAGGCGACAGTGCCTGCGGACAAATTTGCCGGGCGATCCAACTGGCCAATACCAGAGCTGAAGTGGATATATTGATCGTTGGCAGGGGCGGCGGCTCGCTGGAAGACCTATGGTGTTTTAATGAAGAGCAACTGGCTTTGGCAATATACGCCTCTACGTTGCCGATCGTCAGCGCTGTGGGCCACGAAGTTGACATTACCATAGCGGATTTTGTGGCCGATATTCGTGCCCCAACGCCTTCGGCCGCTGCCGAGCTGGTATGTCGCGATCAGGCAGAATTGTTAACTAGCCTCAAGGTAGCCCAGGATAAACTGCTCAGGTTGACAGCAAATCGACTCAAAGAGCTTAACTATCAGCAACAAACAAGTGAACATAAACTGCAAAAGTATCACCCCAAGAATCAGTTGCAGCAGCACGGTCAACAAATAGACAGATTACAGGCTAGCCTGACAACGGGGTTTAGCGCCCACTTGCAACGTAGCCAGCAATATAACGCGCAATTACTCAGTCAATTACACTTGGCATCCCCCAAACATTTGCTCAGCGAACATAATCAGTCGAGCAAGGCCCTCAGCCAACGTTTAGCGTTAAGTTGGCAACAGGTGTTGACCAACAAACAGCAAACACTGGCCACTAATAGCCATTTATTAGACACGGTCAGTCCCCTGGCCACCCTAGCTCGGGGTTACAGTATCAGCTTTAAAGACGGAGAAATTGTTAAAAGTCGTAAGGCATTAAATCCGGGGGATGAATTGACCAGCCGTTTTATCGACGGAGAGGTCATCAGTAAGGTGTTATGAAAAACAGCCCCGCACAGAGGCGGGGCGTAAATAGCAAGCTAAATTCCCTAGGTGAAAAAAACGCTAGCCCTTGCTCTTGCCGGTTTGATGCAAACGCATCAAACGATTGCGTTTACGGCGCTGGGAATCTGTCATCATATTTTTATTACTTTCATAGGGGTTAGCCCCTTCACGAAATTCGACTTTAATCGGCGTGCCCATGATCTTGAGCGACTTGCGAAAATAGTTCACCAAATAACGTTTATAGGAATCCGGCAAGTCTTTTACCTGGTTACCATGCACCACAATAAGGGGAGGATTATAACCACCGGCGTGGGCATATTTCATTTTAACCCGTCGGCCACGCACCATCGGAGGTTGATGATCCCCTTGGGCCATATCCATGATCCGGGTCAGCATGGCGGTATTCACCCTTTTGGTTGCCGAATTATAAGCTTCTTGAACCGATTCGAACAAATGCCCTACCCCGGTGCCGTGCAAAGCTGAGATAAAATGTAACCGGGCGAAGTCAATAAAACCCAGACGTCTGTCGAGCTCGCGTTTAATCTCTTCTTTAACATCTTTTTCAAGGCCGTCCCACTTGTTTACTGCTACTACCAGTGAACGTCCTGAATTTAAAATAAAACCCAGCAGGCTGAGATCCTGATCGGTGATCCCCTCTTGAGCATCGACGATGAGCAATACCACGTTCGATTCTTCAATGGCTTGCAGGGTTTTAACAATGGAAAATTTCTCCACCGCTTCAGATATTTTTTTGCGTTTGCGTACGCCAGCTGTGTCGATCAGTATATATTCCCGGCCATCACGCTCCATGGGAATAAAGATACTGTCTCGGGTCGTACCCGGTTGGTCAAAAACCACCACCCGCTCTTCACCCAAAATGCGATTGGTCAGGGTTGATTTACCTACGTTGGGTTTACCCACTATAGCCAGTTTGATCGGCAGACCAAGGAGCTTTTCCAGCTGGGCCTCGGCATTTACTTCTTCGGTCCCCTCTTCCACAGGCTGGACATGCATATCAGGGAACTGTTCAGAAATCGGCCCCAGGGTATGCTCCAGCAACTGAGCCACGCCGCGGCCGTGGGCAGCAGCGATTTGGCTCACATCACCCAAGCCAAGGGCAAAGAAATCCGCGCATTCGCTGTCACCATCAATACCATCGACCTTATTGGCAACCACATAAACAGATTTATCCTGTTTGCGTAAGTGGGTGGCAATGCCCTGATCGGCAGGTGTCATACCGGCTCTGGCATCCACCAGAAAAAGCACCACATCCGCCTCTTCAATGGCCAGTAACGACTGTTGGGCCATAGCCATATCAATACCCTGCTCGTTACCGCTTATCCCGCCGGTATCCACCACAATAAATTGTAAACCCTCATAATTTACCTGACCGTATTTTCGATCACGGGTTAGGCCTGGAAAATCGGCCACCAGGGCGTCTCGGGTCCGCGTCAGACGGTTAAATAATGTGGATTTACCCACATTAGGGCGGCCAACAAGGGCAACAACGGGTAACATATAACTATCCTTAAAACAAAAACGGCTCAGGAATGCTTTTTCCCAAGCCGATAAAAATATAAACAAACGGCCTACAAGCCGTCTATCAACCGCAAATCTAAGGCGTTTTTAACGCGACCAGTTTGCCGTCACGAGTTTGAGTATACAGCACCTTGTCCTCGACAACAGGATCGCTATAAATGCTTTCATCCTCATCATCATCGCCTACAGCCAAACGCGCCACGATTTTTCCGTCACTTTGGTTAAACCAATGTAAGTAACCCCACTTATCACCAGCTACCAAATACTCACCTATGGGCACAGCAGAAGTTAACGAGCGTTGCTTGAGTGCACCTTGACTCCAAAGTTCGATACCATTGCGGCTATCGAGGGCAAAGACATTGCTGTTTGCATCAACTAAAAACAGGGTATTGCCCACGGCAGTCAGTCGACGATAAGATTTATACTCGCGCTTCCAAATCACCCGGCCACTTTTCAACTCAACCGACGCCAGAGAGCCATCATAGGAAATCACATAAATCACGCCCCCGGCAACCAGGGGTTGGCTGTCGATATCCACAATTCGGTCCAACTCAGTCGCACCCGTAGGTGACGAAATGACTTGCTCCCACGCTGTCTGACCGGTTCCCAAAATATTAACCGCCAATTTACCCGAAGCCGTCCCCACTATGGCGCCACCACTGGCCGCAACAGGAGAAGCGATACCCCGCAAAGATAACGGCGGCACTTCTGACTCATAAGACCAAAGCTGGGCACCTGTCTCGGCATCTAGTCCAAACATCAAACCGGAGCCGGTATTAACGACCACTACACCTTCATCAATGGCGGGCTCTGCCAGCACTTCACCTTTGACTTTAACCAACCATTTCTGCTCGCCGGTAAGTGCATCCAGGGCGACCACTTCACCGTTTTCGGTACCGAAAAACAGGGTTTCGTAGGCAACGCTCAAGCCACCGGAAATTTTGGCTGCTATGCCACTTGACCACAAATTTGTGATACTGGAGGTAAAACCTTCATGTTTAAACTGGGCGAAATTCTTGCTCCACACTTTTTTGCCGCTATCTTGCTTAAATGCTACGACACGCCCCTGGCGATTAGCGGCAAAAACCATTTCATAACCCACAGCGGGACGCAGATGGGAGAAATAATGCCCCACACCATCCCCCAAATCCGCTGACCAGATTTCTTCAGGCGTAAATTGGGCCTCGATAGGTTTTAAAATCCGCACTTCCAACTCTTCGTCATCGGCAAACCAATTGGAGACAGTGCTGCATGCAGATAATCCAAATGTGCTAACTAACAGCAACGGCAATAAGGCTTTTTTCACTATACTGTCCTTAACCATTGGCAGTTAATGCCAGGTTATCTAATTTCATTTTTAAAATACTGTTAGCGTTATTCGCTTCCAATGCGGCGCTATAGGCGGCTCTGGCTTTATCAAACAGTTTTTGCGAGACGTATATATCCCCTTTGATCTCTTGTTGTTGAGCGGCAAAGGCTTTATCGGACGCTTTATTTATGGTCGCTAGTGCGTCATCGCTATTGCCCAGTTCAAGTTGCACCCGCGCCAAACGAAGATTGGCAATAGACTCTACCGCAACGTTATCAGCATTGGCTGCAGCAAAGGAGAGTTGTTTAGCTGCTTCAGCCAAATCACCTCGTTCAATCGCTTGTTGAGCCAGTTTAAAGGCCATCAATAAGGCATAACCGGTATCAGAATACTCATCGATATATGCTTGAGCTTGACTGAAACCAGATTCATTATCCCCAAGTTGAGCCGCTTGCTTTTCGAAATTGGCAGATGCTAGTTCCTGCGAACCCACTTGCTGTTCGTTGTAATAACGCCAGCCATAAAGGCCGCCTAACCCCAGTACTACGCCGACTATGATCGCCGTACCGTTTTCCTTCCAAAAGCGCTTAATGGCTTCGATTTGTTGTTCTTCTGTTTCGTAATGTTCCATCGCCAATTCCTCTTACTGCTGCACCGTCATCTATTATGCGGTGATAATTAATGCTATGTATACCCATCCCCCTTGAAGCTGCAGCGTTGTTGGCTGCTGTCACTCACCCCAATCACTTAGTAGGTCTAAGCTCATGGGCCGGAGACCTTTGCCGCCTGGCTGCAACTCCAATGGCTTTGGGAATATAACGTTGCCTAGGCTAACAGCAAAGCTGCTAAAAATGGCGCTAATTCATCCCGGGATACACTTTGCTGCGGTTTGTCTTCGCGCAGGTACTTGACTGTCACCAGATTTTCCTGCAATTCACTTTCACCCAATACCAAAGCCAAAGTAGCCGCGCTTTTATCAGCCCGTTTCATCTGCTTCTTGAAATTACCGCCACCACAATGACTCTGCACCTTTAGCCCAGGCAACTGGTCGCGCAGTGCTTCGGCAACGTGTAGGGCATATAATTCAACCTTGTCGCCCATGGCTGTGACGTATACATCCACAGGTGTTGCTATTTTTTCACCGATCCCCTTGGCCTGTAACATCAATACCAGACGTTCAATACCCATGGCGAAACCGACCCCCTGGGTCGCTTTACCACCAAGTTGTTCAACGAGTCCATCGTAGCGTCCACCGGCACAGACTGTGCCTTGGGCGCCTAAACTTTCCGTTACCCATTCAAAAACGGTACGATTGTAATAGTCCAAACCACGTACCAGTCTGGGATTAACCCGATATTGGATGCCTAAGCTATCTAATCGTTCACACAGCAATTGAAAATGTTGTCTGGACTCGTCGTCCAGGTAATCAAGCAGGCTTGGTGCATCTTTGATGGCGGCCTGCACCTGAGGATTTTTACTGTCAAGGACCCGAAGTGGATTGGTCGCCAAACGGCGCAGGCTGTCTTCGTCCAGCTCAGATGTCCGCTGGGTCAGAAAGGCGACCAGGGCTTCACGATAATCCGCACGCGCCTGAGTCGAGCCCAAAGAATTGATTTCCAGACTGACCTGGTCGGCAATGCCAAATTTTTGCCACAAACGGGCGCTTAATGCTATGACTTCTACATCAATATCCGGCCCGGGCAAACCGAAAACTTCTACCCCGAACTGGTGAAACTGTCGATAGCGGCCTTTTTGCGGTCGCTCATGGCGGAACATTGGGCCCAAATACCACAACCGTTGTTGTTGATTGTACAACAAACCGTGTTCGTTACCGGCGCGCACTACACTGGCAGTCCCTTCGGGACGCAAGGTCAAACTGTCATCATTACGATCGGCGAATGTGTACATTTCTTTTTCAACAATATCCGTCACTTCACCGATAGAACGTTTAAAAAGATCCGTACTTTCCACTATAGGCGTGCGTATTTCTTGATAGCCATAGCTGGCTACGACCTCACGAATGGCATTTTCTGCCCATTGCCATACACCGGATTGCTCTGGGAGGCAGTCGTTCATGCCGCGTATTGCCTGTATTTGTTTGGACACTAAAGAAATTCTCTTTGACTAGATAACATTAAAAGCCAGGCATTATAGGGGCTTTGCCGATAAACGTAAAACGCTAGCGACGCTTATTTGCCCATTTACCTATCAAGATAGGAATTAACTGACATCTTTGATTTGAATTTGCCTGGTTTGATCTAATTTAGCTGCTTTGGCCCGGATCCGTTTTTCCAATTGATCCACCAGGTCATCGTTGGACAAGCGTTCTTTTTGGCGCTTGCCGTCAACATAATAACCACTCATGTTACGTGCCCCCGTGAGTCCCAAATCTGAAACTTCCGCTTCCCCGGGACCATTTACCACACACCCGATGATGGATACGTCCATAGGCGTGAGTAAGTCTTCCAGGCGTTGCTCCAGTGCATTGACTGTGCTTATCACATCGAATTCCTGGCGTGAACAACTAGGACAGGCGATAAAATTGATCCCACGGGCGCGAATGCGCAAGGATTTAAGTATATCAAAGCCAACCTTGATCTCTTCCACCGGATCCGCCGCCAGTGAAATACGAATAGTGTCACCAATACCTTCTGCCAACAACATACCCAGCCCAACGGCACTTTTGACCGCTCCGGCCCGGAATCCGCCAGCTTCGGTTATACCTAAATGCAGGGGTTGATCAATTTTTTTGGCCAGGGCCCGATAGGCACCTACAGCCAAAAAGACATCCGAGGCTTTGACACTGACTTTGAACTGGTCAAAATTCAACTTATCCAAGATATCCACGTGGCGCATGGCCGATTCGACTAACGCTTCTGGTGTAGGTTCACCATACTTTTCTTGTAAATCTTTTTCTAACGACCCGCCGTTAACCCCGATACGGATAGGAATACCCATATCTTTGGCACAATCCACGACCGAGCGCACGCGATCCAGACTGCCAATATTGCCTGGATTGATACGCAGGCAATCCACCCCGTATTCCGCCACTTTCAGGGCGATACGATAATCAAAGTGAATATCGGCTATCAGCGGTACGCTCACTTGTTGCTTGATCAGCTTGAACGCTTCGGCGGCATCCATAGTAGGTACCGACACCCGGACAATTTCTCCGCCCACGGCCACAATACGTTTGATTTGCGCCACAGTCGCTGCAACATCTGTGGTCGGCGTATTTGTCATGGACTGCACCGCTATGGGAGCCCCGCCACCTATAGGCACGGTTCCCACATTAATCCGAGTAGACACTCTGCGCGTAATGGGTGATTCTGCAAACATGCTTATTCCTAACTTTTTTGCTTAACTTACTGAATTAATGGCAACGAAAACTCTGCGGTATGCTTGGCGTTGAACCTTGTCATATCCAAATCCTCTCCAGAGTAATTAATTTTCACTACGCCGGGGGCGCCTAATATAACCTTAAAAGGTGGCACGCCAGATACCGTCATCACTCGCCCGGATACCTTTACTCCGTATGCAATAGCTTCACCCGTGGCGTCGGTTAAACTCATCCAGCAGTCATCCATAAATTCAAACACCAGTTGCACTTTTTCCAGCCCGGCGTCTGAGGCATTCACAGCTGTATCTAATAAACCAGTCAGCTGCCCGGCGTCTTGCTGCAAAGAGGGTATATCGGTTTGCTCTTGCGGCAGTTCCTCTGGCTCTATTGGTGCATCGTCCTCTTCGACTTGTGTCACGGCAGGTTGGGCAATAAAGGGTTCTGACGTGACGGCTTTGGTACCTTTTATCGCCGATCCCCCGTCTAATGCAATAGGATCCGTAACAGCCGCAATGGGCGCTGGCGACTCAGCTAAAATTTGTGGCCCCGAGACCGAGGTGTCTTTATTATCTTGCTGGAACCACCATACAACGACCAACGCAACCACGGCCGCTAGAATAAGATATGTCACTAACATTAACTTGTCGTCATTGGCCTGGTGCGCCACCCGCCTGGAAAAACTCTGTAGCTTGGCCGGCTCTTTTTTATGCATGTTAAGCGTATCCAGGGCGTCAAGAATTTCGGCATCGGTGACGCCTACTTGACGCGCGTACAATTTCAAATACCCCTTGATAAAGGTCATTGAAATTCCCTGATCGTAATGATCATTTTCCAGCTCTGTCAGTAAACTCACTTTGAGGTGGATGCGGCTACCGATTTGTTCGAGACTTAGATGATTCGCCAGACGAGCATTTTTCAATAGTTGGCCCGGGCCGATAGGTTGTGGTACTTCTGGTTGTTGTACTTCACTCATTAAACTGGCACTACTCTTCAATTTTAGGGTCTACGACAATTAATTTTTTGCCAACATAAATAGCTGACGGATCTTGCATTTGGTTCCATTCCATCAGACTTTGTATTTTAACGTTATACTGCAGCGAAATGCGATAAAGGTTTTCTTTGGGTTGTACAACATGATAACGCGTTTGCCCGTCGGGGTCTTGTGCGGAAATATCAACTGCAGCTTGCTTATTTTGTTCAATCTGAGCAGCGACTGGTTTGATGGTTTTGCGAGCATTAGGTGCGGATTTAACCCTATCGCGCTGCCCAGCCAAATAGTCTTTTGCCGCTAGATAATTGGGGTAAAGACTGACTATCATGTTGGCATAATCGATAGCAGCTTGCTCTTTGCCAGCGGCTTGCTCTATACGACTGGCTAACCACAAGCTCTGGGCAGATACTTGACTGACATTTTCATAACGGCGCAGGGTCTCTCTTGCCGCATCTGGTTGTTTATTGGCCAACAACATGTCCGCCAACAAAAATAGACTCTTGGCCCGTCCCGGTTGATGATTCAGAGCACTGCCCACATATTCTATGGCGTCGTGCAACTGCCCGTGGCGCTGGCTACACAACGCCAAATTTTCATAAGTTTCGGCAGAAGAGATATAAGAATCGCTATTAACTGCTTTTAAAAAATACACTTTGGCCTTGGTGTAGTTGCCCCTTGCGCATAAAAAAGCGCCATAGCTGTTGGCAATATCCGCATCCCTGGGTGCCAAATTCAAGGCCAGCTGATAGGATTGCTCAGCAGAATTAAACTCTTCTACTGTTTGATAGTAGTAGGCCATGCCGTAATGATTTTGCGCAGAATGCGGAGCAAATTCCAGTGCCTTATCCAGATTGTATTTAGCTTGGCTAAAATTACCGTTTTCTAAATAAGTCAGTCCCAAAGATAATCGGGTTTTGGCTGCTTTAACTTTATCGAAATCCTGATTTTTAGGGACGCTTTGACTGCTACACGCGCAAAGTAACAACAGCGAAAACACCAGCATAACCCGCAAATTTGTCATCAACTTCATGTTATTCCTCAGCTACTGAGCCATTTTCACCGAAATTTCCTCGCCCTTGAGCTGTTTTTTTAACATTCTTTTGGTTCTATCTACCACATCACCAACCAATTGACCGCAAGCCGCATCAATGTCATCACCGCGGGTTTTACGCACCACAACCATCAAGTCGTAGCTGCCCAATACCTTTGCAAAGCGATCGATGCGTGAGTTGCTCGAACGCGTATAAGGTGAGCCAGGATAGGGATTAAACGGGATCAAGTTTATCTTGCAAGGTGTATCGGCCAAAACCTTAGCCAGCTCGTGGGCTTGATCAGTACTATCATTGATGCCATTTAACATCACATATTCTACTGTCACCTTACCCTGATTAGCATTAGATTTCGCCAAATAGCGACGCACCCCGGCTAAAAATTCTTCAATCGGATACTTTTTGTTCACTGGTACCAGCACATCGCGCAGTTTATCGTCAGGGGCGTGCAGGGAAATCGCTAGAGCGACATCGATTTGGTCTCCCAACATATCCAAGGCAGGCACCACTCCCGAAGTACTTAACGTCACTCTCCTTTTGGATAACCCAAAGGCTAGGTCGTCCAGCATCAGGTCCATCGCCGGCACTACATTTTTCAGATTGAGCAAGGGTTCCCCCATACCCATCATCACTACATTTGAGATAGGGCGTTTGGCAGAGTCATTGGATAAACCTATGGTTGTGGCAACGCGCCATACTTGACCGATGATTTCAGAAACACTGAGGTTGCGGTTAAATCCCTGTTGGGCCGTTGAGCAAAAGGTGCATTCCAGCGCACAGCCGACCTGGGAAGACACACACAATGTGGCCCTGTCACCATCCGGGATCCAAACTGTTTCCACTTCTTGGCCACCCTCAAGACGTAAGGCAAATTTTATGGTGCCGTCACTAGCGGTTTGTTGGTAAGCTATTTCTGGCGCCTTAATCTCACAGCGTTCAAGCAGTTTACCGCGCAGGGTTTTATTGAGATTGGTCATTTGCTCAAAATCTGCCACACCCTGCTGATAAATCCATTTCATCACCTGATCGGCACGAAAGGGCTTTTCGCCCATGGCACTAAAAAACTCACGTAAACCCTTACGGTTTAAATCGAGTAAATTAATTTTGCTTGATTTGGCTGAAATAGGCTCAGACATGGATCGGGGTACCTCGGATAAAAGAAAATAGTGTACATTTTTTGCACTGAAACTACTATTTTGTTGGGTTTAAAAGATCACAAAAGGGAGCCTAGGCTCCCTGTCAAAAAATTTTGTTTACATTAACGCGTCCGTGGACAAATTTCTTCGTCAGAGAAAAAATAGGCAATTTCTCGGGCCGCTGACTCGGGAGCATCAGAACCATGACAAGCATTTTCGTCAATTGAAGCGGCATAATCTGCGCGCAGAGTACCGGCTAGTGCATCAGCTGGGTTAGTCGCGCCCATGATTTCACGGTTTTTAAGTACAGCATTTTCGCCTTCTAAAACCTGAACCATAACTGGACCAGATGTCATAAACTCAACCAATGCGCTGAAAAAAGGACGTTCGCTATGCTCAGCGTAAAAGCCTTCTGCTTGTTCTTTGCTAAGGTGTAACATTTTAGAGGCGACTATGCGCAAGCCCGCTGACTCAAAACGATTGTAGATAGCGCCAATAACATTTTTAGCGACTGCGTCAGGTTTAATGATGGAAAAAGTACGTTCTAAGGCCATGTGAGGTCTCCGATGAAAAAATAGCTGATTAAAAATTCGCGCGGATTATAAGGGTTTACCACCTAAAAGCCTAATAATACCCGCGGATATTTTCCAGCCAAGTTTATAACCCTGGGTTGGTGTACTATCTGCTCGCTGGTTGAGTTAGGTATTACTGCACAGGCTTAAACGTAGTACCTGTGAGCCAGGCATTTATAAATGCCTTAAAAATGCGTAGACTGCCCCTATCAGTAACAGTCACTACATAGGGAATCGCTTGCTTAAATTACTCTTTATGCTGCCCTTGGGCCTTTGTCTTCTCTGGTTTGGTTATTTACGACTCAGGGGTTACAGTTTGTCGGATGGAAAACAAGGTTTTGTCTATATCCTGATTTTTTCTTTAGTCGTAGCAGCATTTTATACCCTGATGATGTGGTTAACGGCAACCTGATTGTCAATAAAATACGGCTCTTAGGAGTAAATAAAAAAGGAGCCTAGGCTCCTTTTTTATGGCATTAGCAAAATACTTGGCTAATAAATCGTTATATCCGCTTGAGCCCTCAGAGATTGGATAAATTCTCCATAGGTAAATTGGGCTCGAGTTGAGGCTAAACGATTACGTAAACTTAGCACTTCATTCTCAGGTATGGCGGGGGCTGGATTAACCTTAGTCAGTTGAACCAGGGCGACATCACCATTATATAATTCCACAACATCAGCATTTTTCTTGGCATCAAGACTCAACTGAAACAGCGTGTCCACTATACCCAATTCAAGACTTGAGCCTACGCGTGCCACGCCTTCTTGTAACTGCCACTGGAGTTCCATCTCGGCAAGTTTGGTGCTGATATCCTCACCGGTCTGCATTTGTGTTAGTAGCTCATTAGTCCAAGTTTTAGCAGCCGCTTGTGACTTTTCGGCCAACAAGGTTAATTCAATATCGGCACTGACTTCGTCCACGGATTTGGTTCGTTGTGGCTCTTGCTCAGCCACCCTAACCACAATCACATGATTATCACCCAGTTCGATAACGTCGCTGTTAACATGATCCCTAAGCAACTCATCTGAAAACGCCGCGTTTAATACATTGGGCGTAACCACTTTTGGCGGAGCACTGCGTGGGAAAAGAGCCGTTGTTTGCACTTTTTTATTGGCAATGGCGGCTACTTCATCCAAGCTGTCTGGTAATTCAAAAGCCACCTCAGCCATACGTTGCTGCAAAGCGTAAAACTCTTCTTCGGCTTTCTGGGTTTTCAGTTTGCTCAGTACTTCATCCTGAACTTCACTAAAAGGCGTAGTTTGGGCTTCTTTGATCTCTGTTAACTTGATGATGTGATAGCCGAAGGTACTTTTAACAACAGCCGACACGGCCCCGGCTTCTGGTAGCGCAAACGCTGCTTCTTCAAAGGCTGGATCCATCATGCCTGGGGTTATCCAGCCCAGATTGCCGCCGTCTTCGGCACTAAAAGTGTCGCTTGATGCCGTTTTGGCCAACTCAGCGAAATCATCTCCTGCTTTAACCTTAGCTAAAATATTTTCAGCTTGGGTCTGGGCAGCATCTTCATCATCTGCAAACTCAACTAATATGTGTGAGATCCGGCGCTGCTCTTCGCTACCAAACTCCTGGATGTTTTGCTGGTAATAGGTTTGTGCATCTTCGGCACTAACACTGATTGCTGGCAGCAAATCAGTCAATTCCAGTTCAACATAGGCCAAACTAACTTTCTGTTGGGTATCAAACTGGGAAATATTATTTTGATAATAAGCCGCGATATCTTCTTGGGAAACTTTTATCGCTGATTTGAAAGGACCAGTAGCAACCTGTAAGTAACGCCCGTCACGGGTTTGCTCTTGTAACAGATAGGCAAGCTGAGATTCGCTGCCTAACGTAAACTCACTAGCTAGCAACGCGCTGGACAACTGCCGGCGGGTCATATCAATACGCATATAATCACGGAATTCGTTGGGCTGAAATCCGGCTTGGCGCAATACGGCCTGATAACGCTCGTTATCAAATTTACCGTCGAGTTGGAATTCAGGCATCGCCACAACAGCTTGCTTAATTTGGGCATCGCTGACTCGTAGGCCCAGATCGTCAGCCGTTTGTTCAAGTAACTTCTCGCCAATCAAGCGGTCGAGGATCCCTTGCTTAAACTGCTGCAAATAAGCAGAATCTGCCGCCAGGGCGGAAAAAGCTTCACCAAACTGCGACTCCATGCGTGCACGCTCATTTTGATAGGCGCGTTCCAGGCTAGCCTGACTAATAGATTCATCGTTTACTTCAGCGGCCGACGTATCAGCCGAGGAATTGATGTAACTGCCAACACCGGCAAACACAAAACTTAAAACGACCAATCCTAGGATCCCCATGGCCCATACGCCCTGAGAGCCTTCTCTGATTCTTTCCAACATGTTCGTTTAAAACTCCCAATGAGTTGCTTTAGGTAAGCTGAATTTTTTACTGACTAACTAAGAGGCGGGATTATATATTAATAGTTGTCATTAATTAACCGCAGATAAACAAAAGGCGATGATAAATCATCGCCTTTTCATCAAAAAAGTAGAGCTTAGTTACAAGCGTCTTTTAACGCTTTACCAGCTTTGAACGACGGTACTTTCGCCGCTGAAATTTGGATGGTTTCACCAGTTTGTGGGTTACGACCGCTTCGGGCAGCACGTTCACGTACTGAGAAAGTACCGAAACCTACAAGTGCAACCTGATCGCCTTCTTTAAGAGCCGCGGTAACTGCATCTGTTAATGCATCCAACGCACGGCCTGAGGCAGCTTTAGAAATGTCTGCACTAGCAGCGATGGTGTCGATAAGTTGAGACTTATTCACAATATGATCCCCTTCAATTGTTATTATACTATTACCCGCAAAATGCGATGCGGAAAGTGTTATACCAAGCCTAAAATTTAACTTCAAGCTTAAATTCACAAATCTTTAACTTCTTGGTATCGCCGCAATCCCTTTTGTGACAAGGCCTAAGGCGAAACTGCGACAAAGGCTACCACAACTTTTTGTAGAGTGAAGCCCTAAAATCCAATAAAATCAAAAAAAAACAGGTTTTATGGCTACTTTTTAGCCAATTTGGTCACAACTGGGACAAACTTTTCCGGATTGTCTTGCAGGGCTAACTCCAAAACTTCGTCAATCCAACGCACTGGGTGGATATCTAAATCCTGTTTGACGTTGTCCGGGATCTCTTCTAAGTCCCTTTCATTTTCCTTAGGAATGATCACCGTCTTGATCCCACCGCGGTGGGCAGCCAATAATTTTTCTTTCAAACCACCAATAGCCAGCACTTCACCACGCAGGGTAATTTCACCTGTCATTGCCACATCACAACGAACGGGGTTACCCGTTAATGTCGACACAAGGGCTGTACACATGGCTATACCGGCACTGGGTCCATCCTTTGGCGTCGCCCCTTCAGGGACATGCACATGAATATCGCGCTTTTCATGAAAGTCGTTATTAATTCTCAGTTTTTCGGCACGGCTTCTGACCACTGTCATAGCGGTTTGGATCGACTCCTGCATAACGTCCCCCAAAGAGCCGGTAAAGGTCGTTTTCCCCTTACCTACCACAGAGGTGGTTTCAATGGTTAGCAAGTCACCACCAACCTGAGTCCAGGCTAACCCTGTGACCTGGCCAACCTGATTGTTTTTATCTGCTTTACCATAATCGAAACGTTGTACACCTAAGTACTCCGACAAATTATCCTGGTTTACCCGCACTTGTTTGATATCGTTATCAAGTAAAATACGTTTTACCGCCTTACGACAAATTTTAGAAATTTCTCGTTCGAGGTTACGCACTCCAGCTTCCCGGGTGTAATAACGAATAATGCCAATTATCGCCGACTCGTCAATCACCAGCTCCTTGGCTTTAAGTCCATTGCGGGATATTTGTTTGTCGATTAAGTGACCGGTGGC
Source organism: Paraglaciecola sp. IT1134 (assembly GCF_058068185.1). NCBI lineage: Bacteria > Pseudomonadati > Pseudomonadota > Gammaproteobacteria > Alteromonadales > Alteromonadaceae > Paraglaciecola > Paraglaciecola sp. IT1134. Next base: position 3,805,288 of record NZ_CM176486.1, read on the forward strand.
GATATTGAGTTTCTCGTCTTCGGTATAGCCCGAAAGGCGGATAACCTCCATGCGATCCAGTAAGGGCCCCGGTATATCCATGCTGTTTGACGTCGCAACAAACATCACGTCTGACAAATCATAGTCGACTTCCAGATAATGGTCGCTAAAAGTGCTATTTTGTTCCGGATCCAGCACTTCCAACAGCGCTGAAGCGGGATCACCACGCATATCCGATGAAATTTTATCTATTTCATCGAGTAAAAATAACGGGTTTTTCACGCCTATTTTGGCCATTTTCTGGATCAGTTTACCTGGCATAGAACCTATGTAGGTACGGCGGTGCCCGCGGATCTCAGCTTCATCTCTTACGCCGCCAAGCGCCATACGCACATACTTGCGCCCTGTCGCTTTGGCAATGGATTGACCCAAGGATGTTTTACCCACACCGGGGGGGCCAACCAAACAAAGTATGGGTCCTTTGAGTTTCTTGACCCGCTGTTGCACGGCCAGATACTCGAGAATACGTTCTTTGACTTTTTCCAGACCATAATGGTCTGTATTGAGCAGCGTCTCTGCGGCGGCTAAGTCTTTTTTGACCGCACTGCGTTTGAACCAAGGTACATTCGTTAGCCAGTCAATGTAACTGCGCACCACCGTTGCCTCGGCAGACATGGCTGACATCATTTTTAATTTTGCTAATTCAGTAGTGGCCTTTTTCTTGGCCTCTTCCGGCATTTTTGCATTTTCGATTTTTTGATTCAGCGCTTCAAATTCATCTGGCGCATCTTCCAACTCGCCTAATTCTTTCTGAATGGCCTTCATTTGCTCATTAAGATAATACTCGCGCTGGCTTTTTTCCATCTGCTTTTTAACCCGGGTACGGATCTTTTTCTCAACTTGCAGTAAATCGATTTCACTTTCCATCAAGGCCATCAGATATTCCAGACGGTCGTTGACACCGTCCATTTCTAATACCTTTTGCTTCTCCGCAAGTTTCAAAGGCATATGTGCCGCCATCGTGTCAGCCAAGCGTGCAGCCTGTTCTATACCACTTAGGGAGGTCAAAACCTCGGGCGGAATTTTTTTATTGAGTTTGACATAACCTTCGAATTGGGAGATGGCTGAGCGGATCAACACTTCCTGCTCATTTTCTGGTGCGTCAATGTCTTGTTTGCCGTTAACCTGAGCCACAAAAAAATCATCGGTGCTCACAAACTCGGTGATTTCGCCACGGTGGTTACCTTCGACCAACACCTTGACTGTGCCATCGGGTAATTTAAGCAATTGTAAAATAGTGGCAATAGTACCGACTTGATAGATATCGTCAGTTTCTGGTTCGTCGACCCCTGCATCTTTTTGGGCGACCAAAAATATCTGTTTGTCCTTATCCATTGCAGCTTCCAGGCAACGAATGGATTTTTCTCGACCGACAAATAAGGGAATAACCATATGCGGATAAACCACTACATCACGCAATGCCAAAACTGGCATTTCTGTATAATTAATATTCTCTTTGGTCATATTTGCTCTCGGATAATAAATAGTAAAACTGGCACAATGAAATTGTATATGGGGCTGGGCTGCTAAAGTTCAAACGAAAAAGTCAAACAAACCTGTTTTAACAACGATTAATTATTAGCTCAGAATAAATTCCGCAAAAATTTAACGATAACAGATATAAGATGAATGTTTTGAATTTGTCTGTTTACTCAGCCTAAGACGCAAAGTGACAACCTTATTTAGGACGGGTCAAAACCAATAAAAAAGGCTCCCTGGGGAGCCTTTTATCAATTATTCAGATACGGATTTTTTATCTGGTGCACTGTCATAGATAAGAATGGGTTTGGATTCCCCTCTGATGACAGTTTCGTCCACAACGACTTTGCTTACATTGCTCATAGATGGCAGTTCGTACATGGTATCGAGCAACACCGCTTCAACGATTGAGCGCAGTCCTCGAGCACCTGTCTTGCGTGTCATGGCCTTTTTGGCTATGGCTTGCAGAGCATCATCTCGAAACTCCAATTCGGCCCCCTCCATGGCAAACAAAGCGGAGTACTGTTTGGTCAAAGCGTTTTTAGGTTCCCGTAGGATCTGGATCAAGGCTTCTTCGCTTAGCTCTTCAAGACTGGTCAATACCGGTAATCGCCCGATAAACTCAGGGATTAAGCCATATTTAACGAGATCTTCAGGTTCAACCTTTTTGAACAGTTCGCCTTCTCTGGCTTTATTGCTCGTATCTTTTAAATCAGAGCCAAAGCCAATCCCGGTGCCCTTATTGGCCCGTTGCTCAATCACTTTGTCTAGTCCGGCAAATGCGCCCCCACAGATAAACAGTATCTTTGAGGTATCAACCTGCAAAAATTCCTGCTGAGGATGTTTACGTCCACCTTGGGGGGGTACCGATGCTACCGTACCTTCGATAAGTTTAAGCAAGGCCTGCTGTACACCCTCACCTGACACATCCCGGGTAATAGACGGGTTATCAGATTTGCGTGATATTTTGTCTATTTCATCGATATAAACAATACCGCGCTGGGCCTTCTCGACATCGTAGTCACATTTCTGTAACAGCTTCTGAATGATGTTTTCAACATCTTCCCCCACATAACCTGCTTCGGTCAAAGTCGTGGCATCTGCCATAGTGAAAGGCACATCGAGTAACCTAGCCAAGGTTTCAGCCAACAACGTCTTACCGCTTCCCGTCGGTCCCATCAGCAGAATATTACTTTTACCCAGTTCCACACCATTGTGCACATCACCTTTGCGCAGGCGTTTATAATGATTATAAACCGCTACCGACAACACCTTTTTGGCGTGCTCCTGACCGATAACATAATCATTAAGATGGCTGTGGATCTCCTTGGGAGAAGGTAACTCATCATGCTTTTGCTTAGGGGCAATTTCTTTGATTTCTTCACGAATAATATCGTTACACAGCTCAACACATTCGTCACACACGAACACTGAAGGACCGGCAATTAACTTTCTGACTTCGTGCTGGCTTTTGCCACAAAAAGAACAATACAGTAGCTTGTTATCGCCATCTCCGTTTTGCTTATCACTCATCTATTATCTCTTCTTCATTTTGGCTAACACTGTTATGCATCAGCTCACTATCCGCTTTACTCAAACTTCACGCACAACATCTAGGGTCAGCGGTTACTTCTTAATGTCTAGTTTACCAACATCAGGACGGCTGGCTAGCACTTGATCGACAATTCCGTAATCCACTGATTCCTGGGCTCCTAAAAAGTTGTCACGGTCGGTATCTCGCGCTACTTTTTCATAATCCTGACCAGTATGTTCAGCCATTAAACGGTTCATCTTCTCTTTAATAGACAGAATTTCTTTGGCATGTATTTCAAAATCCGACGCCTGTCCTTGAAATCCTCCCAGAGGTTGATGGATCATCACTCTGGCGTTCGGTAAGCAATAGCGCTTTCCTTTGGTACCACCTGAAAGCAAAAAAGCTCCCATACTGGCGGCCTGGCCAATACAAACTGTACTGACATCAGGTTTAATAAAGTTCATGGTATCGTAAATCGCCATGCCTGCTGTTACTGAACCTCCAGGAGAATTAATATACAGAAAAATATCCTTCTCAGGATTTTCTGCTTCTAAAAATAACATCTGGGCGACAATCAAGTTAGCCATGTGATCTTCAACTTGGCCAACCATAAAAATCACGTTTTCTTTTAATAAACGTGAATAAATGTCATAAGAACGCTCGCCCTTGGCGGTTTGTTCAACCACCATTGGAACTAACGCATTTGTAGGATCAAACGGTGTATTCATCATAAATAGGATTCTTCACAAATAAAAATGCTCGGTATTTACCGAGCATTTAAGCAGCTGCAGACTAGATAAGTCAAATAACAAAGGGCAAATTAAGCCTGTTTGTTCATGATCTCATCAAACGCTTTGGTAACTTCTTTTACTTTCGCTTTAGCGAGTAGTACTTCAACGGCCTGTTCTTCCAGGGCAACATTATTCATTTGTTGCAATAACTCGTCGTTAGTCTTGTAGTACTCAATCACTTCTTGCGGATCTTCATAAGCTGAGGCCGCTGTTTCAATTAGCGCATCAACCTTAGCAGTATCTACTTTCAACTTCTCGGTTTTGATCACTTCACCAAGTAATAAACCTATAGTGACTCTCTTGCGGGCGTTTTCTTCGAACAAATCGCCAGGCAATTCAGGTAAATTAGCTACATCCCCTCCTTGCTGTTGACTAAAGCGCTGTTTAGCTTGCTCTCTAAGTGCACCAATTTCTTGCTCAACCAAAGACTTAGGCAAATCAATTTGGTTTTTTGCTAACAAACCAGCAATCACTTGCTCTTTTACATTAGCTTTTAAGGTTTGATCCAGCTCTCGCTGCATGTTTTTGCGTACTTCAGCTTCAAGAGAATCGATGTTGCCATCTTCAATGCCAAACAACTTGGCAAATTCTTCATCTACCTTAGGTAAATCTAACTGTTCAACTTTCTTGATGGTGATAGTGAACTGTGCTTCTTTACCCTTAAGTTTATCTGCATGATAATCGTCTGGAAAGGTGACATCGGCAATGACTTCTTCACCGGTTTTATTGCCAACAATCGGCTTTTCAAAACCTGGGATCATGCGGTCTTTGCCCATTTCCAACTGGAAATCTTCGGCCTTACCACCTTCAAACTCTTCTCCGTCAATGGTACCAACGAAATCTAGCGTGACGCGATCGTCGCTCTTGGCTTTACGCTTAACTTCTTTGAAAGATGCATGTTGCTTACGCAAGGTGTCCATCATGTTAGCTAAGTCTTTGTCAGAAATTTCAACAACTGGTTTTTCAACTTCGATCTTGTCGGCGTCTTTAACTTCAACTTCAGGATAAACTTCAAATGCCGCCACAAACTCTAGGTCTTGGCCGTCTAGATCTGTTTTCATTTCAAAATTTGGCATACCCGCTGGGGTAATTTTTTCTTGAACGATGGCTTCATAGAAGTTGCGCTGCATGGCTTCGCCAGCAATTTCTTGACGCACAGCTTGACCATAACGCTTCTGTATAACACTGACAGGAACTTTACCTGGACGGAAACCATTAATGCGCTGAGTCTTAGCTAATTGTTGTAAGCGTGACTTGACTGCTGTATCTATGGATTCAGCAGGAACAGTGATGGTAAGACGGCGTTCTAAACCTTGAGTCGTCTCAACGGAAACTTGCATTCTTCTACCTCAACTTTGCGCCGTTTGGCGTTTTATTCGATCATACTGTGGATAACTACAGCAAACTTATGTCAAGCAGCGTAAATTAACTTATCACAGTGTGTAGCGAACCTACTGCGGCCCGCCTCAGTTAAATTTAAGACGCAGAAGTATACAGCCAGGTAAAAACAGAGTCGAGCTTAAAAGTGATATAGGCCAACCTTTTGTCTAATTTGTGGAAAAATAACGAGAATGGCTAAACCAGACCGAATCTCGATTGCTGCCCTTGACTAAAGATTGGGAAGTATTTTTTGGTGCCCGAAATTTTCTTGGGAAAATCAAGGCTTAAGATAAATGACTTAAAATTAAATTAAGGATCAGCCAGAAGTAGATACACCAAGGGGCAACGAAATTGCCAGTGGTCTCTCATCAGGTTACCGCGAACAACTTATTGGTCGTTTTAATTGTGCGTTGTTTGTTGTTTACTATGGATTTTGTGGCCAACAAACGAAATATATTCGTCTGTTTCGAAAAAAATTATAATTTTTGTTAAAGAAAAGACAATCTAAGCAGAGGTAATTATGAGCTTAATTGAGATAACTACGTTGAACGTTGAGAAGTAAAGTTTATTATTCTGACCGGTATTAAATCATCACTATGTAAACCGGAGACTGGCTAACCGATAGATAAGTGATCAATGATACAAAACGCTGCGTTTAACAAACCAAATATCGATTTATTTAACGCTAAATATGGTGCGGAAGGAGAGACTTGAACTCTCACGCCGTGAAGCACTGGAACCTAAATCCAGCGTGTCTACCAATTCCACCACTCCCGCGAATGGGGTGGACGATGGGATTTGAACCCACGACAACCGGAATCACAATCCGGGGCTCTACCAACTGAGCTACGCCCACCAAAGTTATTACTCTTGCTGCCCAGAACCCCAAAAGATGGTGCGCCCGGCAGGATTCGAACCTGCGACCCACGGCTTAGAAAGCCGTTGCTCTATCCAGCTGAGCTACAAGCGCTTGGGTTACAACCTTTACAGCAAATCAGAGAATGGTCGGTGAGACAGGATTCGAACCTGCGACCCCTTGGACCCAAACCAAGTGCGCTACCAAGCTGCGCTACTCACCGACTTAACCCGTAAAGTTATTCTCTGTCTCTCTACGGGGAGCGCATACTAACCAGTTGTTTTTGCCTCGTCAAACACTTTTTCAAAGAAAAATGTCGAGTGCGGTTTTTTTTATCGGATTGGGTACAATTCAAGCAAAAACCTGCCGTTTTTGCCAATTTAGGCATTTCGTAACGGATGGTCTTCAGGGAGTTTATTACGCAACCACATCGCCAGCTTGTGTTTCATACTTAATAAATCTTCTGAGTCGGCTGGTAAAGGGATAACTAATTTATCATTTACCAGCAACCGGTAGATACATTCAACCTTTTGTTTGGCAGAGTCAGTTGGCGAAAATGTTTGATAACCGCGATTTTTGGCATAAGCCTCACCAACTTGCAGCGCTTTTTTAACTAACTGGGTTTCATTGGGTAATTTTTTCATGGTACTGCCTTATTTAACGATCAAGTATTAATGTTGGCCATCGTAGGTCCAACGTCCATTTTTTTGGGTGTTAAGCCCAGAGCAGTCAAATAGTGTTCGTGTTCATAGCTGTCCGCTAAGGCGAGACCTCCTGGTCGTCAAATTGCTTGGCCAGCTGCTGACCATGACCCAGGGTGTAATGCCCTAATCTGCAATCTCGATAAACGGGGATCACAAAATCCAAATCCTCCACAAAGATCCCGGGCCCCTGTTCATAACCCGATAATATACCAACCACTGCTGTGCGTTCGGTCAAAAAATAATAGTCCCGCTTGGGGCCGGCCGCGACCTTTAAGAAGCGAGAGAAAAGGTGTTTGATTTTTTCGCGATGATAACTCAGGAAAAAATCCACATAGTTAGAAAGACGGCTTATCTTTGTTTAGAAACGAGCGTTGAGCAAGCAGATTCATCACAATTGTATTTTTTATGGATGGGTCGATTGCCTGGGTAGGCCGCATTATGTGACAATAGCCAACATAATCCTTTCAGTTGTTTTTCCTATGTCTGCACAAAAAATTGATGGTAAATTAATCGCTAAACATGTTCGTCAACATGTTGCCGCTCATGTTCAGTCCATTGTATCTTCCGGAAAACGCCCCCCCGGCTTAGCGGTGGTACTGGTCGGCAGCGATTCAGCTTCCCATGTCTATGTGGCAAATAAACGTAAAGCTTGTGAAGAAGTAGGTTTTGTTTCAAAGTCCTTTGATCTGCCCTCAACGACGTCCCTGCAAGATTTGCTAGAACTGATTGACAAGTTAAATGCTGATGAAGCCATAGATGGCATTTTAGTGCAGTTACCCTTGCCTGCGGGGTTAGATAAAGAACAGATATTGGAGCGCATTCATCCCCATAAAGACGTGGACGGCTTTCACCCCTATAACATAGGCCGCCTGGCCCAGCGTACCCCGGCTCTTAGGCCTTGCACCCCAAAAGGCATTATGACCCTCATTGAATCGACCAAAAGACCGATCAAAGGGTTAGACGCTGTCATAGTAGGTGCTTCTAATATAGTGGGCCGCCCCATGTTTATGGAATTGCTGCTAGCCGGTTGTACCGTCACCAGTTGCCATAAATTTACCAAAGATTTGCAATCCCACGTGCAGCGCGCCGATTTATTGGTAGTCGCGGTAGGCATTTCAGCGTTTATTCCAGGGGAGTGGATCAAGCCAGGGGCAATAATAATAGATGTGGGTATCAATCGACAAAGTGATGGCAGCCTGGTTGGGGATGTAGAATACAGCTCAGCTGAACAACGGGCCGGCTGGATAACGCCAGTGCCAGGGGGAGTAGGGCCGATGACGGTGGCTAGCCTGCTCGAAAATACCCTGGAAGCCTATGTTAAATATCATTCACAATGAACACCCCCTCACACACTGAGCCCGTCGTGCAGATTGTCCGTACCTGGCTGACTGAGATCATCATCGGCCTTAATTTTTGCCCATTTGCCAAACGTGAATTTGAGCGCAATAGCATTCGCTACCAAATCAGCCATGAACAGAATGTTAAACAGGCCTTGTCAGTGTTGCTAGATGAATTGGCGCTACTGGATGGCTGCAGTGAAGTGGAAACCACATTAATCATTTTCGATATTGGCTTTGGTCAATTTGAGGATTACCTGGATTTGGTTGACTTAAGCAATGCCCTGCTTGAACAGGGTGGGTATGCCGGGATTTATCAGTTGGCAACCTTCCATCCGAATTATTGTTTTGCCGATGAATCGATGGATGACCCGGCAAATTTCACCAACCGAGCCCCCTACCCGATCCTGCATATCTTGCGTCAAAGCAGTATAAACAGAGTATTGCGCACCTACCCCAACCCAGAATCTATCCCCGATAACAACATGGCAAAAGCCAGGGCATTAGGCCTCAACCATTGGCAAGGGGTAATGTCTCGTCTTAGAGGCGTGAAGTAACGCAGCTATAGCGGCGATTCGCCTTCATCTACCTCTCTTGCACCAGACGTTATCACACCGGTTTTGTCCTCTTGGGGTTGCATTAAAAAATCACGTTGGCTTTTATCCAATTGCTCAGCGGCAAAAGTCGATATTTCATATACCCAGTCCAACCAATAATCCTTGGTCAATTCACTGCTCAAGCGCACATAAACCTTGTCGTTGCCCTTCGCCACCTCGGCAGTAAAGGCATGTCCGTAAAAAGTAGTGACATCCAACTCTACTAAGGTGCTTAAGTTGTGCCACTGCAATCTAGCAGGCGCAATTAATCCGTCGAAATTCAAACTGGCAAGATTGATAGCTAACGCCTCCAATACACCTGCATATTTCAACTGGCGATCCTGGGGCATGTTGGTTAAGGTAAACGGAGCATTGGCATCCGCCCGTTGTATATGCCAGGGATTTTTGTCCACTCGGGCGATTTTTGAAAAATCCGTGTCCTCAAAGGGTAAAATAGGCTGTTTAAACCATGCGCTATTGGTCAAGGGCAGTTCAATATTTTTATCCACTAACCATGCCTGTTTACCTTGGGGTAAACGCACATAACTGCCATTGCCCACTGTGGCGTGATTACCGACTAATACTTGCCAACTCTGTTTATCACTACTCAAGCTAACCAGGATGGCTAAGCTATCAGTAGCGTCTACCGCCTGCACCCCAAGGTGATGATAATTACTGGTCTTTGCGGTCTTGGCTTCTATCAACCTCGCCTCGGCCAAAGCAGATACCAAGGCCCCAAGTTCGTCCTTTGCAACCGGGTAACTGCCGATGGTCTGCCCCTGTTCGTCCTGCACCGTCGCCAACCATCGTTCCTGGGTGCGTTTGGCCTGAAATAAGGTGCCCGAAGCGTTGCTCAATTCAATCTGAGTAATAGCGCTCGCCTGCTCATCCAGATTTGGGAACAAAGCTGTTTTGTCCGTTTGGGGCACGACTGCGGTAAATTGCACCCAGTACCCCCCAGCGACAGCGAATACAGCTAACAAAAACAGAACTATTAACGACTTATTCACTCTTTAGCTCCGTCATATTTGATTTGTTTGATTTGTTTGATTTGGGTCGTTTGAATTTACTGCGTAGCAGTCGCCCAAAAAACATCAATAACAATACAAGTATCCAAGGCGCGGCGACAATATTAATAAACTTCAAGCCATTGCCCAGCCGCTCTATATCCTTGTCCAGTTGGTGCCTGACGTCCCTGAGGGCTTTGCGGATTTGGATTTTCTGAGCCGTAAAATTATCAATGGCTTGCTGCTGTTGTGGGGTGATGACCAAAGCGCCATCCTCACTTTGTTGTTCTTGAAGTTGCCTTAACTGGTTCTCGGTATCTTCCAACTGTTGCTGCAGCAATTGTTCTTGTTCACGAAACTTCTCTTCCGCGACAACAGTCAACTGGTCAACCTTATTAAATGGACGGGCAAAAGTTCCCCTGCTGCGGATACTGATTAGGGCGTCACTGCCACCGAGGTTTTCCACCGCATTGGTAACAAAATCACCATTATTGGCAAAGGGCGTGGTAATGGTTTGGCCGAAGAAATCTGACTGCTGTACCCAGAACCGATCGGACAGTAAATCCGTATCCCCTACCATAATGACATTTAAATCTGTTGTTGTGTTTATGAGCTTCACGCCATCAATCCCTTCAGGTGCAGCATCGAAGGCAGATTTTGCTTTTCCAGAAATCCGCGCCGCCAACACATATTCTTTATTTGTGCTGTGATAATCCTTGCTTAACTCCTGGGGATCCCGGGTAGCGGCGTATTTTGTGGCATCAATCAAATCTGCATTAACAGTAGAATGAAACAAGGGGGTCCAACGAACTTCACTGGACGCTAGTTTGTTAAAAACGCCAAAAGAGGCACCGTTGATCACATCGAGATTAGAGGTGGTCACGTCTTTGTCATCAAGCTGATCGCTGGACAAACCAACAAAGCCAAAATGCCGGGCAATCCCGCCTTCCTGAGTACGAATATCCAATCCCGCCATGGCATCAAGAACTACTTGGGAAGCACTAAACTCAATTCCCCATGCCGTTAACAGGGAACCAAGGTTGGAACTGTTACTTTCCAGGGCACCACCGGCAAACATGGCCATCTGGTCAGACTCATTATGTGGATCAACAAAGGCCAGCATTTTCCCGCCCCCCATCAGGTATTGATCTATACCAAAGAGTAACTCATCACTTAATCCACTCGGATGAACTACCATCAATACATCTGTGTCAGCAGGTAGTTCGCTGGCATCGCTGGCAATTTTTTCCACCACGTACAGCTGTTCTAACTGGGCATAAAAGGCCCACTGGGGATCGAATGCACCGGTCATAGGGTTTTGCACTCCCCCCACAGGTAAATCTGTAAGCAAGGTGACTTTTACTTGTTTAGGTTTGGCTAACTGATGGATTAACTTACTGATTTCATATTCCAGAAAACGCTCTTGTTGGGGATCAAAAAACGCGATGACTTTTTGATCATCCAGAGCATTGGTGGCCGCTAGCCCCATGTAAATAGCTTCGCCGGCGGCACCTATATTAGCGGCCGTCAAACCAAATTGGTTGGCGGTATCTTCTTTTTCGGAAAAGGGTTCAGGATCCAAAATCTGTAAGTTAATTTTACCGTTTGCGATACTGGCGTATTCCTCCAACAAACTTTGCACGCGGGTCGCATAATTGCGCAAACTGATCATGTTTTTACTAGCTTTGTCGGAAAAGAAAAAATACAAATTAATCGGCTCATCAATTTCAGTCAGTATTTTTTTACTACCGTCGGAAAGCGAATACACCTGATCTTCGGTCAAATCCAGACGATAGGGAGAAAGTAGCTGGTTGTTAAGCAACACCAGGGCAAAAAACAGTACGGCGATAAAGAGCATACTGAACCAGATCGTAAGTTTATTGTGCATGCCTAGTCCGCCTTCTTCTGTTCAATAATCAACAAGCCGGCATATAACCAGCTAAGGGTTACTAGCAGGAAATAACCAACATCGTTCAGGGCTATTACACCTTTAGCCAGCGCTTCAAAATGATTCAAAAAACTAAAGGAGGCTATGGTATCGAGCAACAATGACGGCGCCCACCCTTTAAATGAATCCAGCACTATGCCACTGCCACTTACCACAAATAAAAAGCACACAACCACGGCCAAAATAAAAGCTACCACCTGATTTTTGGTTAGTGCAGACATGCACATGCCTATGGCCAAAAATCCCCCGGCCATTAGCCAGCTACCAAGGTAGGCGGCCAAGATAATACCGTTATCCGGTTCCCCTAAATAGTTGACTGTTAGCCACAGTGGAAAGGTTAACAACAACGCTAATCCCAGTACCACCCAAGCCGCAAGGTATTTGCCTAACATCACCTGCCAGGTGCTGATAGGTAAGGTCATCAACAGCTCGATACTGCCGCTTTTGCGCTCTTCAGCCCAACTACGCATGGCAATGGCTGGCACTAAAAACAGGTATAACCAAGGGTGAAAATTGAAAAACGGCAACAAGTCTGCTTGCCCCCTTTCATACAGGTTACCGATGAAAAACGCAAAGACGGCCGATAGCACCAAAAAAATCCCGATAAACACATAGGCCACGGGTGATGCAAAAAAGCTGGCAAATTCTCGCCTAAATAAAATACTGACATGCCCCATAATTACACGGCCTCCTTAGTAATATCTCGAAATACTTGATCCAGACGTCCCTGCTCGATAAACAAGGTATCAACAGGCAACTTATTACGCTGCACATGGGCAGTCACCTGATGCAATATTTGACGCCCAGGTTCAGGGAACAAAGTGACATGGCCGGTTTTGCGCTCCACTTCCATATCCGCGACGCCATCGAGCTCTGCCAGCCCGGAAATATCTGCTAAATAACTGAAATGCATAGTTATCGCCTGGTAATAGCGAGAACGTTGTTGTAAGTGCAACGGCGTATCATCAAACAGCAATCGGCCTTTGGCGATGATCATCACCCGATTACACACTGCCGTGACCTCCTCCAGAATATGAGTCGAAATAATCACGATCTTGTCTTTGGCTAACTGGGTAATAAGCTCTCGAACCTGGTGTTTCTGGTTAGGGTCAAGACCATCGGTGGGCTCATCTAAAATCAGTATATCCGGATCGTGCAGTAAAGCTTGAGCCAGACCCACCCGGCGCTTAAAACCTTTAGACAGGTTTTCTATGGGGCGGTTAATGACCTCCTGTAACTCCACCTGTTCCACTACGTCTAAGATCCGTCGCTGCTTTTCCTGACCACTAAATCCCCGAATTTCAGCAATAAATTTAAGAAACTGATAAGGCGTCATATCACCATAGGCAGGGGCACCCTCAGGCAGATACCCTATCCTTTTTTGCAACTCGGTAGCGGCTTTGGCCATAGGCAAATCAAAGATGGTGATATCACCACTGGTAGGGGGTAAAAAGCCCGTGAGCATCTTCATGGTGGTGGACTTACCGGCCCCATTTGGCCCTAAAAAACCCACTATATCGCCGGGCTGAATGTCGAAATTCAAGTCGTCTACGGCGGTGAAATGCCCAAACGACTTAATCAAATTTTTTACAGATATCATAGTGTCCCTATAATGACCGAAAGTTTAGCGCGAATAAGATATAGCTATCCATCTTGGGTTTCAACGGCTGATCACGTTGATTGCTGATTAATATTTTGATGGTTGAGCTATCCCAAACAAAGTTGTTGGACAAATGAACGATAGTGAAAATAAGCGACTCTTTTAGCCGATGAAACAGGAAATATCTTGGCAAATATACTGGCTTCCCTTATTGTCACTCCCTATGAATATGGCAAAAACATCCTTACCTTCTGCTGCTCAGCAGATACACAGTCGCTACTCTATAGTTAAGCGCATTGTAAATCTGGCGTTGGCGATCATAATCAGTCTGCTTTTTATCAATTTGTGGTTACTTGGCAACGAGCAAGCTGAAAACTGGCACCACAAACAAATGAATCAACTGGGTAATAGTTTAAGCCTGTTAGCCAGTAGAGTGTTAGTGACACCGATAATTCAAAAAGATTCAATGGGCATAACCAGCTTATTGCAACATTGGGTGAATGATCCCCATGTATTAAGCGCTGCCGTGTATGACCAAAATGGTCAAATACTAGAACAACAGGGGGACAACAGGCCACTGGTAAGTCGCTACCATGAGCAGCAGGATCTGCCGTTGGTATTTGTCGAAGACATCCACAACGAGCAACAAATATACGGATATGTACGTTTGATGCTCAGTGCCGAAAAAGTCATGGCCTATCACGGGGACTATCAACGTCAACTTCGCCAGCAACTCGAATTGTTTATCTTATTAGCTGCCTGTGGTGCGCTAATAGTGACCCGAGCCTTTTATAAACTTCGTTATCGCAATTATGCCAAAACTGACAAACCTGCCGCTAAAATAAACTAAAAACTAGTCCAGGGAGAATATATCCTTGGTGTTTTTTTCACAGGCGTAGGCGACGTCTTCATCACTTTCATTTCGCAACTCTTGCAGGGCAGCGAGTATCAGAGGCAAATAAACGGGGCTGTTACGCTGCCCCTGCTTACCATGTAATGGCATATCCGGAGCGTCGGTTTCCAATACCAAACTCGATAGCGGTAGCACACTGATCACCTCGCGGGTTTTGCTCGCCCGGGTATAGGTAATAATTCCACCGACGCCCAATTTAAAACCCATTTCAACATAGGTTTGTGCTTCATACAGGCTACCGGAAAACGCATGTATTATGCCGCCTTTGCTGGGTAAATGACCTTTCAGGGTGCGGATAAGCTGGTTGTGCGAGCGCCTATGATGAACAATGACAGGCAACTGGTGTTTCTCGGCCAGTAGCAACTGTTGCACGAAGACTTGTTCCTGCACGTCAGGCGCGCATTTTAGACTGTTATCCAGGCCTATTTCACCTACTGCCACCACACTCTGTCTGTGCCGGGTTAAGAGTTGATCCAGCAACGTCAGGTCATCCTCGTTATATACCTCGAGGAAATAAGGATGCAAACCTAAGGCAAATTCCAGCAGAGACGAAGACTGACACAAAGAGATCTGTCGGGGCCAACTTGCTGCCTGGGTGCCGGGGATCACCACCTTGTGAATATTGCTTGCCTGACACTGGAGCAAGATGTTATCAACATCTCCAGCGAAACACGGGAAATCCAGGTGACAGTGACTATCAATCATCTACGAGCTGCCTGTTTTTAGGGCATGAGACGCTGAATAGACCAGCTTTTGTGCATCTCTGTCTGTCTGCTAAAGACAAACCTGTCATGCAATCGGTGATCTCCCCCTTGCCAAAATTCAATTTCTAAGGGGAGCACCCGGTACCCTCCCCAAAATTCAGGTACAGGAATAACAGCATCTTGAAATTTTTGTTTAATACACTCAAATCTGGTCAGTAGGGCTTCGCGACTGGCAACAGGCGCACTCTGATGGGATGTCCAGGCAGCGAGCTGGCTTAACCTGGGGCGAGAGGCGAAATATACAGCCACCTCTTCACGCTCCAGCATTTGTGCCCTGCCTCGTATCACTACCTGACGTTCTAGTGGGTGCCAGGGGAAATGCAGGGACATTTGTTGGTTAGCGGCGAGATCCCGTGCCTTGCGGCTGGCCAAATTTGTATAAAAGGCAAACCCCACCTGGTTTACGTCTTTCAACAACACAATGCGCTGGGAGGGTTGTCCTGATGCATCAACAGTGGCCACTGTCATGGCAGTTGGATCGCTCAACCCGGCCTCGACGGCCTCGGCCATCCATCGCTCAAATTGCGCAAAAGGATCGCTACTAAGGCTGTCTTCGGTTAAATTAGCTCGGCTATATTCACGTCTTATGTTACTCAAGGGTTGCACGGCATAGTTCCTAAATAGACTTAATATTGCTGACTAAACGGCCATGAAATAAAAACGGATGACTAACCTACTCTTGACCGTAACCCAAGCTGCGCAAAGCACGCTCATCGTCAGCCCAACCAGATTTCACTTTGACCCACAGCTCTAAAAACACCTTAGTATCAAATAAATGTTCCATGTCTTTACGCGCTTCGGCGCCGATGGTTTTCAGGCGCTGTCCCCCTTTGCCTATCACCATACTTTTCTGGCTATCGCGCTCCACCAGAATTAAACCATTAATCCGATAGATGCCATTATCAGCCAGCATAAATTGCTCGATTTCCACTGTTACCGAATAGGGTAATTCGTCACCGGTGAAACGCATTAATTTCTCGCGAATAATTTCTGCGGCCATAAAGCGGCTCGAGCGATCGGTAATATAGTCTTCGGGAAAATAGAACTCACTAGGAGGCAAATTTTGCTTAACCAATTCCCGTAACTGACTAACATTCTTGCCATTTTTTGCTGAAATAGGCATGATTTTTTGAAAATTATGTTGCTCACCTAACCATTTAAGATGAGGCATCATGGTTTCTTTATCTTTAACGTTGTCAGACTTGTTGACTATTAACCAGCATTGCACACCACTTTGTATGATCTTGGTCAATACCATTTGATCATCATCTGTCCAGCGCGTCCCTTCTACTAAAAACAGAACCAGGCCCACATCTGCAATCGAGCTTGAGGCCGCCCGATTCATAAAACGATTGATGGCGCGCTTTTCTTCAATGTGTAACCCCGGGGTATCTACGTAAACCGCCTGATAATCATCCTGAGTATCTATACCCATGATCCGGTGTCTGGTGGTTTGAGGTTTACGAGAGGTAATGCTGACCTTTTGACCCAGCAAAGCGTTTAGCAAAGTGGATTTTCCAACATTCGGCCGGCCAACAATGGCAATCATTCCGCAATAGGTTTTTTCAGACATGTTTAAGGCTCTCAAATGCTTGCTTGGCCGCTTTTTGTTCAGCTCTGCGGCGACTTTTTCCTTTTCCTAAAATAGGTGAACTAAGACCGGAGACACTGCACTGCACGGTGAATGTTTGTTCGTGGGATTTTCCGCCGATATTGATGACCTCGTAGTCAGGTAAAGGCAACTGCCTAGCTTGAAGGTACTCCTGTAAGCGGGTTTTGTCATCTTTAGGTGTGGCATCGGGATCCAAGGCATCCAGACGCTGGTTAAACCAGGCAAGGATAAGGGGTTCACACTCCTGCATGCCCACCTCTAAATAAATAGCACCTATTATCGCTTCAACCGCATCGGCTAATATCGAGTCACGCCTGTGGCCGCCACTTTTTAATTCCCCCGGCCCCAGCAATAATAAATCGCCTAAGGCAAACTCCCGGGCGACTTCGGCCAGGGTGTCTCCTTTGACTAAACTGGCCCGCATGCGAGTTAAATTGCCTTCGGGTTGTTTGGGAAAACGCTCGAATAGCGCCTTGGCAATAACCAAACCTAACACGGCATCCCCCAGGAATTCCAGTCGCTCATTATGTTTAGCGCCAACGCTGCGATGGGTCAGTGCCACTGTCAAATTATCGGGGTTGGCAAACTTATACCCGAGCTTGGTGTACAAAGGTTTATAGGGATCAATCAACTGCATCTAAACTATGCCACCAACACGATTAAACCGCACGCCAGTGGGGACCCAGCTTGGTACCCAACTACTAGGTGCCCGATCAAATTCAAAGCTTATCCAGATGGCAACCGCTTTGCCGACCAAATTGGCATCAGGCACAAACCCCCAGAATCGACCATCGAGACTATTATCTCTGTTATCACCCATCATGAAATAATGTCCCTCAGGTACTATCCACTCGTCTGCCTGGGTACCGGGTTGTTGATAATAATCCTGGGTGCGAGTCATATTACTCGCCATGCGATAGATATCATGGCTTACCGCGCCCAACGTCTCTTGGTATTTTTCAAGAGGAACGAAACTCTGAAAAGCATCCCCACGACTCTCGAAATTAAGCTCAACAGGAGCAATGGGCTCGCACTTATCGGCTTGCTCGCAAGCCGCTTTGATAAACAGCTGTTTGTTACGATAGATAACCGTATCACCAGGTAAGCCGACCACGCGTTTTATGTAATCTTGGCTGGGATTCTTGGGATATTTAAACACCGCCACATCACCGCGTTCCGGTGCCCCTATATCCCAGAACTTATGTCTGGCCACAGGATCTTTAAGACCATAAGTGAACTTCTCCACTAAAATAAAATCCCCTACCAACAGAGTTGGCATCATCGAGCCTGATGGAATTTGAAAAGGTTCATACAAAAAAGAACGCAACACTAAAACAAAAGCGATAACGGGAAATATCTGCTGAGCGGTATCGACCAGCCAAGGCAGCCTGTGTTCTTGGGGGTGTGCACTTACATGGGAACCGTCTTGCGCCACTACCATGCGTTCTTTACGCTTGGGTGCAAACATAAGTGAATCAGCCAACCAGATTAGGCCTGATGCGACTGTCAGCACCACCAGAAATATAGAGAAGTAATTTGCCATTTATTTTCCAACCTTAAGGAGTGCCAGGAAGGCCTCTTGGGGTAACTCAACATTGCCTACTGACTTCATGCGTTTTTTACCATCTTTTTGTTTCTGTAAGAGTTTCTTCTTACGACTAATATCACCACCATAACATTTGGCGATAACGTTTTTACGCAACTGCTTGATCGTACTACGAGCGATGATCTGGTTACCGATAGCCGCCTGGATAGCAATATCAAACATTTGTCTGGGGATCAATTCGCGCAGTTTTTCCACTAGTAGGCGACCACGGCCCTGGGCATTATCTTTGTGGGTGATCATGGCCAATGCATCGACCCGTTCACCATTGATCATGATGTCCAGTCTAGACATTTCTGCTGTTTGAAAGTGTTTAAAATTGTAATCAAGTGATGCAAAGCCACGACTGGTCGACTTAAGTTTGTCGAAGAAATCCATGACTACTTCAGCCATAGGCAACTCATAAGTGACGGCGACCTGCTTACCGTGATAGGTCATGCTGGTCTGCATACCACGCTTTTCGATGCAAAGGGTAATCACATTACCCAGATATTCTTGGGGCACCAATATATGCGCCTCGACTATCGGCTCGTGAATTTCGTGGATCTCATTGACTGGCGGCAGCTTAGACGGATTATCCACATAAACGGTATCACCGGATGTCGTTACCACTTCGTAGACCACCGTGGGCGCAGTAGTGATTAAATCTAAGTCGTATTCCCGCTCCAGGCGTTCCTGAATGATTTCCATATGTAACATACCCAAGAAACCAATCCGGAATCCAAAGCCCAACGCAGAAGAACTTTCAGGTTCAAAGAATAACGATGCATCATTGAGGCTTAATTTCGCCAGCGCGTCGCGGAAATCTTCGTAATCGTCTGAACTGATGGGAAACAAGCCAGCATAAACTTGGGGTTTGATTTTTTTAAATCCCGGTAAAGCTTTGTCCGTGGGGTTGCGGGCAGAAGTGATGGTGTCACCCACTGGGGCACCATGAATTTCTTTGATGCCAGCGACAATAAAGCCAACTTCGCCGGCCCGCAGAACGCCGGTTTCGGTGGCTTTGGGGGTGAAAATTCCGACTTTGTCCACTTGATGAATAACGCCGTTAGACATGATTTTTATCTTGTCATTTTTGCGTAATTCACCCTGCATAATGCGCACCAGTGAAACCACTCCCTGGTAGTTATCAAACCAGGAATCCACAATCAGAGCCTGTAAGGGGGCATCAATTTCTCCGACCGGCGCAGGTATGCGCCTGACGATAACCTCAAGCACGTCTTCTATGCCCAGCCCGGTTTTGGCCGAACAACGCACTGCGTCAACTGCGTCTATGCCGACTATATCTTCAATTTCCTCCGCCACCCGATCTGGTTCAGCTTGGGGTAAATCAATTTTATTGAGGATCGGCACGACTTCCATATTCAAATCTATAGCCGTGTAACAATTAGCCAGGGTTTGTGCTTCCACACCCTGGCCGGCGTCAACCACCAGCAAAGCTCCTTCACAAGCAGCCAGTGAGCGGGATACTTCATAAGTGAAGTCCACATGTCCGGGGGTGTCGATAAAATTCAGTTGATAGGTTTCCCCATCTTTGGCCTTGTAATTGAGCGTCACACTCTGGGCTTTAATAGTAATGCCCCGCTCCCGCTCGATATCCATTGAATCGAGAACTTGTGCCGACATTTCCCGCTCGCTCAAGCCACCACAGTGCTGGATCAAACGGTCAGACAGTGTGGATTTACCATGATCGATGTGCGCGATTATTGAAAAGTTACGTATGTGCTTGTGTTGCATAGACTTTTGAAAAGTACCTAGTACGTTTTGCCTGCCCTAAGCGTAATTTTGCAAGCAGCGCATATGTGCTGAAGGAAACTAGGGGAACAAATTAATTAAATAGAAGGGGATTTTACAATTTTATCGACCAATTTGCGATAAAGAACTCGGCAGTTATGCATAATTCTTACTTAATGAGGGGTTTTAGTCGGAGACTTCTAGATCGAGACAGTCAATTCGCCTGGGCAATACAGCCAGCAGGCTCGGTTCATATCGTTTCGGATTATAAAGGGTCAAGTAATACCTTACCCCGTAAAAACTGACACTCGCACTAGCAAACGCCAGCAAAATCACCGCGCCTTCTCCTTCGATCCCCATTGCTTTAAGCGCAAAAGAGCCAACCACTGATGCCAGCAGTAACATGACCAGAGGCAATATATACACGAGCAAAGATGCGCCCAGTAACAGGTTTTCCGGAATACCCAATTTCACATCTTGGCCAATGCCCACAGCTTGCTCACAAGCTAACCAAAGCTGATCTTTTTTAGGGGAGAAAGCTCGGGCGATGATACCGGTGCCACACTCGTCTTTGGCCTGGCAACCACCACAAGTAGATTTGATCTGAGTTTCGATACACACATAGCGACGTCCCTGTTTAAACTCGATAGCGGTGACTGTGCCTATTTCTTCAATCATGACCTGGTGCCAAACGTATAGAATTGGCTATATTATTGGCGGTTTTCGGGGGAAGTTTGCCGATCACCGTTACATTGAGTTGGCCTTGATTGCGCGTTAACAGCGTATCGGATTCGTGACGCAATAAAATATCCTGACTTAATCCGTCATTTTGCGCCTCCCGCATGTAAACCGACACATCCACCAATCCGTCACTTAACATCACGTATTCAACAGTTTGGCCGGTAATAGGCAAGCGGTGCACATCGCGTTTTATTTCCGTCATGCCCACTGGCAAATAACGGATATTCCAAATAGGTTTATTGTCTTGCGGTGGACGCATTTTTAACACTTCCGGTAACATCGCAGGTTCGATTTTGGCGAAAAAAGGATCCGGCTGTTCAGTAACTTGACAGGCTGTTACCTGAATTTGCTCTAAAAGTTGACCGTTTAGATCAACCAAATTGAGTTTGAGCATCAAACCCGTTTCCTGATCCAGCCATATATTCATGCCAAAGCGAGTTTTATCTTTACTTACCACACGGATCTGTTGAGCAGCTCGTCCGGATATACGACTACGACCCACCATTACAAAATCGTAGCTAGCGCGCAATTCTTCTGGCTGTTGAAAGAACTCACTGGGAAAGGGACCGTTGATCACCGATGACTGCAAAGAATAAGGGGGCACATTGGGTTCAAAATAGCTGACCTTGTCGCCAATGCGCACCACTTCACGCCCTGGGCCATTGAGCAAGTTCAACTGTTCCATTTTCACCGCGTTGCTATCCACAGCATGGCGCCACAAGTAAGGCTGCGAATCCACCCCAGGTTTGAGCAATACAAAAGAAATACTGTAATTGAGCGTAGAATGGGCTTGAGCCATCTTGTCGAGCCAGGCCTGAGCACTATTGGAAGGGTATGATTTTTCGCTACTTTGTTGAACTTCGGCGCCCTCAACGGTGACGCCAAAAGACAACAGACAGATTAAACAAATCTGTCTTAGCGGGAGCCCAAAATTATTTTTGCGGCGCGTTTTCAACGTTGTCGTACTGCTGACTGATATCATGTGATCCTGAATCTGCTTGTTCTTCAATCGGCACTGCCTTAAATCGTAATTGCTGTTTATGATCATTTAAATAGGCATTTATTACCCGTCTTTGCTCAGAAGCATCAGTACGGGGTAACGTGCGGGTTTGTTCCAGACTAACAGGTGACAACCCACCTTGAATGCCTAAAATCGACGGTGCAGAATTAAAAGGTTGATCCAGTTCCGGTTGATTAAACTGTTGCACGCCAATAATCATAGCAACCGCGACCGAGGCAGCAATGGCCATTTGGCCGCCCTGTTTGGCAAAGGGTACCACACTGCCAATTAAAGGCAGATCTCGCCAGGATTTTTTGGGTGCCAATATTGAGGGTTCAGATTGCAGCGCTGCGGCAACATTCGCCGCAATATCAAAATTGATTTGGTCCGGTAACTCTTGACGCAGCCCATCGCGTATCAAATGATAACGCTGCCACTTTTGCGCCAGAAGTTCATCGGTTTTCAGTTCATCGATTAATTGATGCGACTGTAACTCACCATCAACCCAAGCAGACAAATTTTCAATCTTTTGCGACATATAAGAAGGTTCCTGAATATACGCTTAAACTCATTCTCATTCGAAATAAACCTCTATCTCAAATATCTGTTGTACCGACTATCCAATTGTCATAATTTTTTTGTTACGGTTGCCTGCTCCAACCCCTTTACGCCTAGTTTTGCAATAAGGGTTGAATAACTTTATCAAGGGCTTCCCGTGCTCGAAAAATTCTTGACCTAACCGTACCAACTGGACAATCCATTACATTGGCAATTTCTTCGTAACTTAACCCTTCCAATTCACGCAAACTGATCGCCATGCGTAAATCGTCGGGTAACTTTTCCATCGTCTCAAACAGCAATTTCTCCATTTGATCCGACATTAAACTTTTTTCCGGTGAGTTGTTCTCTTTCAACGCCTCACTGCCGTCATAATAATCTGCGTCGTCTGCATCGACGTCGCTGGCCGGTGGTTTTCTGCCCTGGGAAACCAAATAGTTTTTCGCACTGTTTACCGCTATTCGGTATAACCAAGTATAAAAAGCACTGTCGCCTCTAAAGTTAGGTAATGCACGATAAGCTTTAATAAAGGCTTCTTGTGCTACGTCAGCAACATCCCCGGAGTTTTTCACGTATCGTGAAACCAAATATGCAACTTTGTGTTGGTATTTAATCACCAACAAACCAAAAGCATTTTTATCCCCGCGTTGCACTTTTTCAACAATTTGCTGATCTGTTAACTGCTCGCTCATTCGAGCCACTACTCCTGCTACAATAACTACTATGGCTCATGCAAGCACTATAATTGACCGTGCTAGATACAATAAGTTCGTTTTATCTCATGCTTTTTGCAAAATTAATTTAATTAAAGCCGGTAAAAGACTCGAGGTCTTCAGTTAAACCGCACCATAGTCAGTTAAATTTTATAATCCATTGTATTTTTAAAAACATTAATTAGTATTGCCTGCCAATATCGACATTCCAGGTCTAGTTTACCTTATGCGCTCCTCATTTGAACATCGTTGTGACGTACTTATTATTGGTAGTGGTGCTGCCGGCCTGAGTCTGGCCTTAAAACTTGCGGAATATTGCCAAATAATAGTGTTAAGCAAGAGTAGTCTGGCAGAGGGATCAACCAAATACGCCCAAGGTGGCATAGCAGCGGTATTTGACGAAGATGATTCCATTGAATCCCACGTTAAGGATACCTTACTGGCCGGGGCCGGTCTGTGTGATGAAAAAGTGGTGCATTACACGGCATCCCGCGCCAAGGCGTGTATGCAATGGTTGATCGATTTTGGCATGCCCTTTGACCAGGTTACGGACAAGCCCGGGGAGCAAAAATTTCACTTAACCCGTGAAGGCGGACACAGCCATAGACGCATTTTACACGCCGCAGATGCAACCGGTGCCGCTGTGCAGGTCACCCTAATTGACGCAGTAAAACAACACCCTAACATCCATTTGTTCGAACGCTACAATGCGGTAGATTTAATCAGAAGTGTTGAAGATCCGAATTTGCTGCTCGGTGCTTATGTGTGGAATCGTAATCAGGAACACGTCGAAGTCATACGAGGTAAGTTTGTCGCCCTGGCAACAGGTGGCGCCAGTAAAGTCTATCAATATACGTCCAATCCCGATGTATCCAGTGGTGATGGTATTGCCATGGCATGGCGCGCAGGTTGTAGTATAGCCAACATGGAATTTAACCAGTTTCACCCCACTTGTCTGTTTCATCCTGAAGCGGGAAATTTTCTGATAAGTGAGGCGCTGCGTGGCGAAGGCGCTATTTTATGCCACGCAGATGGCACGCCTTTTATGCAGAAATTTGACCCGCGCGGGGATTTGGCGCCCCGGGATATCGTAGCCCGAGCCATAGATTTTGAAATGAAACGCCTGGGGGCAGACTGTATGTATTTAGATATCAGTCACAAACCCGCGGATTTTATCACTAAACATTTCCCCAATATCTACCGTAAATGTCGTGCCCTAGGCATAGATATTACGCGCATGCCAATACCAGTGGTACCTGCCGCCCATTATAGCTGTGGCGGAGTGGTTACAGATTTCGATGCAAAAACCGATTTAGACAACCTCTATGCTCTGGGTGAAGTGGCCTATACCGGGTTGCATGGTGCCAATCGAATGGCCAGTAATTCATTGCTCGAATGCATCGTTTTTGCCCATGCCGCAGCCGAGCATATCACCCAACGTCTGGGGGATAAGGAGTCCATTGAAAGTATTGAACCCTGGGATGAAAGCAAAGTTGGCAATTCCGATGAAGAAGTGATCATCCAACACAACTGGCATGAGTTACGGCTTTTTATGTGGGACTATGTGGGGATAGTACGCACCAACAAACGCTTGGAACGGGCGCAACATCGTATCGATTTACTCAAGCAGGAAGTCGACGAATACTACTCCTACTTTAGGGTGAGCAACAACCTGCTTGAATTGCGCAACCTGTTAACTGTGGCCGAACTCATCGTAAAATGCGCCCAACTGCGCAAAGAAAGTCGGGGCCTGCACTACAATCTGGATTATCCCGATTTATTGGCTGATCCCAAACCATCAATTATAAAACGTCAAACCGTTAAATGACCTTTATCGCCCCGGTTAAATGGGGCACCTGAGTTTCCCTCTCCGTCAGACTAGTTGTCGCGCTTAAACTGAATGTTATTTCCTGTGACTCGCCGCCGACTATTTTATCACTCTGAATAAAACTGATCTTGGCGGGTAAAAAAATAGGTTTGATGAATTTCGTTTGCACAGAAAAAGCCACGTTAAAATAATCCGGGTATAACTGATACAGTGCTGAAATGCAACGTGCCTTGCTGCACATTCCATGGGCAACCTGACGTTTTAAACCAAAGAGCCGGGCACAAGTTCCATTCAAATGTATGGGGTTAAAATCACCCGATATCGAAGCATAACGGCGACCTAAGTCACTGCCAAGCTGCCAAAACTGCTGTGAGCCACCGTCGAATTTGGTTACAGGCCCGTGACTGGCAGTTCGGCTACCGTGTTGCGAGCCATCTTGAAACAAATTAATGCTTTTGGCTTGCCAACATAGCTGGTCTTTTACTCGCACCTCGGTTTGTAGGGTAAAGACCCAACCTTTTACATGGCGCTGAATGTCCGTTAAATAACAACTTAGCAGCAATTGGTCATCCGCCTTAATCGGTCTAAACTGGCTGATTTGGTTACTGATATGGATAAGACCTAACAACTTAAAAGGGAAGTCGGCCCGGGTCATGAGCAGCAGATGTAAGGGAAAGGCTAAAATATGTAACAAACAAGGATGTAACATCTCACTGTCTGTCCAGTTTACTAACTTGTGGTAGCGGTGTACTTGCTTTGCTGCCATGGGTCCAAGTTCAAGGTGAATAGGTTCCATGCATAGGGCTGGGGGGACAAGCACTCCATTGTGCGCTAGACCCACAGTATAGTTATTGCCTTTAAGGCCCGCTTTGAGCAGGGTTAAAAATTGATTGGGTAAACTTTGCGGGGTGAACATAGAGTCACGTTTTGTCATAATAGGTTTGTTCTTAGGTTTAACGGGCCAGACTAGGAATTTTTTTGCGCGGCGCATACGATACAACGGCACAGACGCCGATAATCCTGCTCGCTCACCTGATCTCTGAAAACCCACTGCCAACTTGGCTTGCCCACCAGTTTGGGCTGTAAACGGATCCACAACACCAGACTGGTCATTTTCGAATCAGGGCTAAGGATCCAGCTGGGCGTGGAGCGTTGATCTAAATAAGTCCACTCCCCTTGGTAAGAGACCACAGCGGCAAAACGTTGTGGTTTGGCCGCTATTTGACGCCAAGTTCGCACAGCATAATATCCTAAAAACACAATGCATAGGCCTTGAAAGACTGCCTGATAGGGCATTATTTCACGCTGCCACAAACAGATAGACAACATCAACACTAAAACAAGAGCGACAAAGCTCCAATATTGAATACGTGACGGACCGAATTCAATCCTATACTTTGACACGATGCAATACGTGCTCAATCAGTCGCTTGAAATCTTTGTCGTGGCAGGCTTGGTGGCCCATAAACCAAGCATATAAATCAGGATCATCACTGGTCAACAAACGCTCAAATATTTCTTTGTCTGCCTCTGACAGGTCATTGAAACCTTCGTCCACAAAGGGCATAAAAAGGACGTCTAATTCCAACATGCCCCTGCGGCATGCCCATTTAAGACGGGCGTATCTGTGCTTGGTGAACATAACTAATCCTTTGATTTAATTTTGAAATAATTTTAACACGAGTTTACCAAGTGCCCCCTTATTTACCAACGTGATTCTGTTTAATCTCGAACCTGCACTTGCTAAATAACTAATTAGCCTTATATCTTTAAGCTAATACTATTAATTGTTGTGAACTTTAATCACTATGTCTCGAATTGATACTGCCAACCAACTACCTGAAAACTTTCTCACCCGCCTGGACAAACAGGGTGTCATTCAAGTCGATGGCGAACAAAGGATTAGCTATTTGCAGGGACAAGTCACGGCAGATATGCAAAAGCTCAGTGCCGATCAGAGCTTGCTAGGATGCCACTGTGATTTCAAAGGTAAGACCTGGAATGTGTTTTACGCTGCACAATTGGGCGGATCGGTATTGTTAATTAGCCATCAAGAAAGCCAGATCACCTCGTTTGCCCAATTACAGAAATACGCAGTTTTCGCCAAAGTTGAGTTAACCCAAAATCAGCAGTGGGTGTGTTTAGCGGGTGCCGGGGAAAGGTTGCAAAACTTGATCAAAGAGCGTTTCCCAGGGCTGCCTGTTGGTGACCGACAAACTGTCAGCAATGCACAGGGCTTGGTCATAGCCATCCAGACTCCAAGACCAAGGTATTTGTTAGTGCTTACCCCTGATGCAGCTCAGGAATTGGTTGAAAACTATGGCCAGGAACTGGCCGACCCTAGCCTTTGGGAGCTGCTAGATATTCAGGCTGGGATCCCTGAAATTCAACAGGCCACCAGCAATGAGTTCGTGCCCCAAATGATGAACCTGCAAGCCTTAAATGGCATCAGTTTCAGCAAGGGCTGCTATATGGGTCAAGAGGTGGTGGCACGCACTAAATTTTTGGGTAAAAACAAACGCGCTGCATTTATTCTCAAAGCAGAGCAAGCCGGGCCTGTGGTCGCAGGTGATGTTTTAGAATCTCCTGCCGGCGAAAATTGGCGCAAAGGCGGCACGGTACTGCGCGCGGCACAACTGAATGAACAGACCTGGCTGTTGGCAGTCGTGGCCAATGACACCGAGGTTGGCTCGATTATGCGCCTCAAGAACCATCCAAATTGTGTATTTACAGTGCAATCTTTACCTTATTCATTAGAATAACCCCGCAAATTCATTTCTTATTATAGCGAATACTCCTTGAGTATTCGCCACCGATTATAGTGGACAATTTATGAACATTTCAGAAAACACAGTCGTGACCATGCACTTCACCGTCAGCTCTGCAGACGGAACCCAAATTGACTCATCAAAAGAAAGCGAACCTATGGTGTTTTTACAAGGTAGCCATTATTTAATTCAAGGCCTGGAAGATCACCTTGAAGGCAAAAAAGCCGGTGACAAATTCGTTTTGGATGTGGAGCCAGAACTGGCCTATGGGGAGCGTCACGATACATTAGTACAAGAAGTACCTAAGACTATGTTTGAAGGTATGGAAATTGAAGCCGGCATGACATTTCGCGCCACCACTGATGACGGTGAGCAATCGGTGATGATCCTGGACGTTGACGAAGAAACAGTTGTGGTAGACGGGAATCATCCCCTGTCGGGTTTAACCCTAACGTTTGATGTGCAAGTGTTAGAAGTACGCCCGGCCAGCGAAGAAGAAATCGCTCACGGCCACCCCCATACACCTGAAGGGTGTGGCCATCAGCATTAGTAATGTGCAGTTGAAGTGATAAAAAAAGGGTTAGATGCTAGCAGCATCTAACCCTTTTTTTTTGTGTTATTGACCCCAGTGCAAATTTCTAAACCGCATCTTCATTTTCTTCTCCGGTGCGAATGCGGATAACCCGCTCGACGTCATACACAAAAATTTTGCCATCGCCAATTTTACCGGTTTGGGCAGTTTTCAGTATAGCTTCTATCGCCAATTCCAGCTGATCATCGGGAAGTATGACCTCAAGCTTCATTTTAGGTAAAAAATCCACGTTATATTCGGCCCCGCGATACAGCTCGGTATGGCCTTTTTGGCGACCAAAACCTTTTACTTCTGTTACTGTCATACCGCTGACACCGACCTCAGCGAGTGCTTCGCGCACGTCATCCATTTTGAAGGGTTTGATAATGGCTTCAATTTTCTTCATTTGTCGTTCTCCTGGTGAGGCTGTTAATCATATATATTGGGGATGGGCACACGTTTATGCTGGGTTTTGTGATAGATATCCAATAAACGCTGGGAAATTTGCAGTGCCACTGGTTTTCCTTCCAGAAAATCATCAATATCGTCGTAACTCATACCTAAAGCCGCCTCATCGGATTTTTGCGGTGCTAGGTTTTCAAGATCCGCCATAGGCGCTTTGTACACCACAGTTAAGGGGGCGCCCAAATATAAAGCGACCTGGCGCACTTGTCGCTTATTTAAACCAAATAATGGTGCCAGATCACAGGCACCATCACCATATTTGGTATAAAAACCAGTGATATTTTCCGCAGAATGATCAGTACCTAACACAAGTCCGTCTAACAATCCGGCAATCTCATATTGAATGATCATACGGGTCCGCGCTTTAACATTGCCTTTGACAAAATCTTGTTTACCCGGGCTGTCAGGCAATAATCCTACCCCCGCCAATGCCTCGCAGGTCTGTTGATCAATAGCGTCTGCCCCTGGCTGTACATTGACACACAAGGAATGACTGGGTTGAATAAAATCAATTGAAGCTTGCGCATCCGCTTCATCCGCCTGCACGTTATAAGGCAGGCGTACGGCAACAAACTGGTATTCTTGTTTTTGCCCGGCATTTAACTGATTGATGGCAAGTTGCGCCAAGCGACCCAAAGTGCATGAATCTATGCCACCGCTAATGCCTAATACCAGCGTTGTCAAACCTGAAGCTTTTAACTGTGTCTTGATGAAATTCACGCGCCGGGTAACTTCATATTCCACATCTATTTCCGGTATAACGCGCATCTCATCAATAACCGCTTGCTTGTGCATGTTTTGTCTCACTGTTGCTGGATAACTTTATGATAATTAATTTTTCACCAAAATACCGCGATAATTTCGGATAAATCTGTGGCAATTTCAATATTCGGCAGTGCGCTTGCCTAAGGCCTGACCGTTAGCAGCACACCATCACCACTTAACACCTGCAAGACATCGAAAGGCGATAACGGGAAACCCGCAACCAGACCTGCATTGCCTTGCGCTAACGATACGCTGATTAGGCTAGTGCCCACCTTAACGCCCTGCACCCATCCCCTACTATAACTCGCATAATAATCCTGCCGTGGATTTGTTATATTTTGCAAGACTTGGCTAGTCACAGTAGCAACTTCCTCATCGGATGAGACCCAGTTTGCTAACAAAGTCACATTTAAATCAAAATACGGCGTCAAGGCCAGCCAATCCGAATCATCCTGATTTATTAGTCGGGCCAGTTTGTGCCTATCCACCGCTTTCAGGCGCTCTATGTACAAAGCTCGGGCCACAAATTGATGACTCACTGTATTGCCTGCATGGGTTCTTGCACTTGGTATTTCAAGCTGATTACTGCCAGTCACGGTGGCAGCAATTTTTTGTTGAATGAATTGCATATAAATATTGCGCTTATTTTGCTGATCCAAATAACCCGGGGGCAATTCAGTCACTGCCAATAACTGCAAATCGGCAAATATTTGATAAAAACCATCTTGACGCTTGAAGTGACAGACCTCCTGATATTCATCTCCCTCGTTTGACGCCAAACGATAAGTACCGTCTTGTGAACGGTTATAATGCTTATGGGCGGCACTTTGTTCAGTGCGATAATATTTATCTGCTTTTACCATGGCGTCTGTGTCGTGATGATCCCGACAGCACTGGACGCATTGCTCAGACTGTACCGTGTCTACCGGTTGGCCGGTCAATTTAGTTGTCCATTGTCCTGGCTCCACTATTTGCCTGTCGCCCTCTAAGGTGATCATGGCAGGCGTCATGCCCAACCCGCGATAAGTCAGGGCACACAGGCAATCGGTCACTAACAGGCTTTGTTTTTGTTGCTGGAGGCGGATAGGCAAGTGTTCAGTAAAGTTGGTGTGGGAGAAATTGACGGTGGCCTTATCCCCATTGAGTCGAACCTGGGGTGAGGAAGTTTGCATAAATTGCTCAGGGGTAACAGCTAGAGGAAAATTATCCGCCGACGGTAAAGAGGTGAAACTAACCTCGGGCCTTGTCTTAGACCCTAACCCCTGATTGTCAATTTGCGCACCGGCACCGATACCAACCGGTGACAAATAGCTGCCCAATGTAACCGTTAGTGTATGCCCTTGATATCCTTGCCAGCTAACGGTCACTACCAAGCGTTTTTGGGGGGCCATAACAGGTAACAAATTCGGTAAATTGAGGGAGCCCTGCTCTAACCAACTGTCGGGAATTTGGTCGTCATCGGTATCGATATAATACCTGTTAGTCACCTGCCAATGTCTGGAAAATACCATCTCATGTTGGGGTTGAGCACTTAATCTCACCTGAACATCCCCAGCAGCAATCAAGCCACCACTGTCAGTGGCTATATAGCTGTAAGCCGAGACACCCTGGTGAGTTTGCAAGGCAGCAAAACTTTGTAAATCGTCCAGTTTTTCCTGAGCAAGATAAAGCGCATGCTGACGCATATTTAAGCTGCTGTCCAAACGAATATACTGGCTTTGTAAGCTCACATAACCCGTTACCCCAAGTAACATAATGCCGCAGGCCACCAACACTTCGAGTAAACTGAAACCCTGATTGTTCACGGTTAAAAATCTCGCCAACTGCCGGGCACACGAGCCAGGCGCTGCAGATTGTCATTCTGCATCAGGGCACTTAACACCCCTAAGTGGTAGCGGACCCGAATATAGCTTCCTGCATCATGCAAGGATTGATTAGTGACCAATGCACCGCTGACATAAGCGCCAACTTCCATACTTACCCCATAGGCATGCAGAATATCAGCCGGGCGAAACATTAAAACCAAGCCAAAAATCATGCTGGTGCTGGCCATAGTCAGATTACCCGATTCAACAATCAGTACCACTGGGTGATCAGGGGAGCCAATAGTTTGACCGTGGGACAAATGACAATCGCCCAAGACCCAGATGTAGGGTGCCTGTTGCCAAGGCAGTTGTGCACAATGATCACTGATCACATCCGCGTCAGCTTTAAGTAATGGCCAGTCTTCGCTGGTAATATTAAACAGGTATTTCAGTAAGTCAGGCGGGAAATCTGCGCCGTTATCGACAATGTCTGCATCGGCTTGGCCCAAAGTGGCATAACCATCCAGTTGGCAACGTTTTTCATCAAAGGCTTGCAAAGCACAAGTGTGGGCGTCACTGACAGAAAGAACACTCGGCTGTCCAGCCCACAGTGAAATAGGTACCCCCGGGGCCCCGCCGTTTGGATTGGCTCCCAGTTGCAAGCCAAGATCCTCAGTTAATTTTTTTGCACTGATCAGCGGGGCCGGCGGAATGACGCCAACTAACGGAAAACGTAATCCTTGCTCACTCATTGTGACTTGTGCCAGGCCATCACTGGAAAAACCAGTGGCACTAATTGTAAATAGCCGCAATGTCAGGGTATTTCGAGGGATATCTTCAAATACTGCAGACACACCAGCGCGTCCGCTGGCTCCCAGTGTCAGGGATTTCGCCTCACCTAACCAATTTACATCCTGTTTAGCAAGGGTGAAACCATGGGCCAGCCCTGCCTTAGCGGCGGCCTTGGCCTGGATATAATTTTGATTATTGAGAATAATTTTATATTCGAGGGATTTCACTCTACTGGTATGCAGGGTTACCAGAGTGATTAACGTCAACAGCAAGGTGACACTGACGATTAACATTGCGCCTCGTTGCCCGTCATGCCGGTCTTGCTTTTGCAATTTACAAGTCATGATTGTTGACTGCAAAACGAATATTCACCTGGCGTGAAATGTCGCTGTCTTTGACTAGATTGGCTACCAGTAACAGAGCGACTTGAGATTGCCTAACCGCTCCTGCCTGTTGTTCGTGAAGCCTAAATTGCAAGCTGACAATTCGCACAACCTGGTTATCGGTTAGATCTTGCCAGCCGCCTGAGTCGCAAGCTGCGCCGTCTACTCTCATCTCTATAGCCTGGTCATGCAATCGATAACCATAGTTCTCGTTGCCATCCACAGTATCCAGCACGCCATTGTGATTGCGATCATAAGTAAATACGATGCAGCTATTTGGAGATTCTCCTGGATAAGCCGACAGTGACACCGAATCAACAAAGGGCCGTTCATTTTCCCCTGGGTGGGTCACCTGTTGACTGGTCAGTCCGTCGAAACCCGCCCGGGAAATATCTCTGCTCATTAGAGTGCTGATGGCCTTAACTTCCTCGTTTAATCTCGAGCTAGTCAGTAGTCTGGCGTTAACCCCTACCCCATAACCAACAAAAGAGCACAACGCAGATAAGGAGGACAAGCCCAGTACCATTGCAATCATCATCTCTACCAGACTGCTGCCAGCTTGTTGTCTTAAATCGACTAACATGGCGGATACCCTCCAAGCTCGCCTGCCGAAATACAGATCCTGACTCGCCCAAGGTTACTAACAATTAATTTTGCCTGGGTCTCATTGTCGCTAAATACCACAGAGCCGGCGTTGCCCATAGCAATACCACGAGCGCCGTCAAATACGGCACTGGTGTCAACGCCAAAACGCAGATTGGTAAGAGATACAGTGGTGAAATCCTGCTGAGAAACCCGCATATCCAATGCATTGAGGCGACAACTACCGGCTATTGCACATTCGCACGGTGCGGCCACATTTAGGCCCAGGCACCAGTTAGGCCCAGGGGTGAATGTGGCGAAGACATCGTTTCCAGAGGCGATAGCTGAGGATCGGCCATGTTGCATAAGAAAATAGCTAGCTTCAATAGCGTGTTTGAGTTGCAGATCATCCTTGGCAGACAGCCAGGCTGGGGCACCGATAGTAACCAATAACATAGTGATGGAAATAATAACCATCAGCTCTAATAAAGACATTCCATGTTGAGCGTTCATTTGTCTTCCGTGTCAATTCACCCCATGCCATCAACCCCAAAAACTCGATTGACATGGCGACTTCAGTCATTCAGGTTTATAAATATAGTTCAATTTGGCAAAAAGATAAGTGACGGATAAATGCAGACCCAGACGGAACGTGGGGTGACCTTGTTGGAATTGATGATAGTAGTGGCGATTGTCGGTATCCTGTTAATGTTGGCTATGCCCAGCTATCAACAACAGATCCAGCATAGTCGCAGAGATGAGGGGATGACGCATTTGTTGCAATTGCATATCCAACAGGAGGTTTATCGTATCGCACAGCCCCGATACGCCAATACCGATCAGCTAGGCCTGCCAAGCAGTGAGTTTTATCGTTTCTCCGTGGAAAATGTAAGTCCGGTCACTTTCACGCTAAGTGCCACTGCGATCAATAGCCAAATATTGGATACACAGTGTAGGGTACTGTCCGTCGACCAAAGCATGACAAAAGTCCCCCGGGACTGCTGGCAATGACAAGCCATCTGAAGCTAATACCTTAGGGCCAGCGGCTATACCTTAAAATAGATAAAAACCTGTATGCTGTTATCTTTTGCAAAAAGATTGGGCACTCCTTGCAGTTATTATCTAAACAAACCGGCGTTACGCTAATAGAGTTGATGATATCAGTGAGCATAGTAGGTGTGCTGGCCACTACTGTGGCACCTAGCATGCAAAGCATGCTCATCAAAAATAGTATTACCGCCCAGATGAACGAACTTAGTGCCGTGGTGCAATATGCCCGCAGCCACGCGATAGATCAGCAAATAGACACCATCCTTTGTCCTTCCAGTGATTTTGCTACTTGCAACACTAATTGGCAGCAAGGTAAAATCGTGTTCGTCGACAGCAACGCCGACGGACGACGCAATGAAAATGAAGAATTGTTAGTGGCCAAAAGCGCCGTAAGCGCACCCAGTGTAGTCACAGGTCCGGCAATTGCACTGAGATTTTTAGCCAATGGTGCCACTAACACCCCGGCCAAAATAGTATTTTGCTCGCAAACAGGTGCCACTTCCCAAGCCAGGGCCTTGTTAATAAGCCTGCAAGGCCGGGTTAAAACCAGTATCGATAGCGATAAAAACGGCATCCATGAAGATATGAATGGCGTCCCCTTAAGTTGCAGCTAACCTAGCTTTTGGTACCAGTGGCTCTAACAACGCCAGCAATATTCTGCGTTGGCCAAGATAGCATCATTGTTTTGATCCCAGGCTTTTCGCCCATCACTATAAAAATATAATGTACCATTGTCGCCGCTAACTGGGGTCGCTTTGAGCCGGTAAGCTGTGCCCGTGGCCGACACACTTTCAATAACTAAATCATACTGTTTATTCGCTGCTGGTTCTCTGGCGGGAGAATGGTCGGAAAAAATGGCTGGCTTACCCGTATTCGCTCCCGCCAAGGCTGCACCGGCGTAAGTGAAATTAGCCGTCTTGTGGCGCTCCATGGTGCCAGCAAAAGCCATTAAATCCGCTTGGGCAGCACCGCGTTTGCTGTTTTGCAAATAACTCTGGTAACTCGGATAAGCGAGCATGCTAATAATGGCCACAATGCTCACCGCGACCATCAATTCTACTAATGAAAATCCCCCTTGCACCGGGATAGACGTCTGCATTTTTATATTCATTAATTTTGCCTTTCCGTTTCAGTTTTCCAACTGCTTTTTTGTACCCTTTCGAAGCGCCCATAAATATTCTGCGAAAGACAAGCAAAGGCAGAGCCACAGGCCACTTCATTGCCGTTTTCATCGATTTGAATCACGGCTGAAGCACACTCCGTGCCTAAGCACACCACAGGCTGCAATATATCTTCGATCAGAATTTTGCTATCCGGCGCAATTCCCGTTTGTTTTAACTGTGCGTAGCGGTCAACGTGCTCCCCTATACCATCGTGATCCATATCGACTACCGCATTGCCATTGATCAGCTCCACCAGATAAGCTCGGCCATTGCCCGTAGGCGGTGCACAGAGACTGTCGTTAGCGGTAGCGGGTAAGTAAGTAGTGAAAAACACCTGATAATTCAGTATTAAAGGCGATGCCAATACTTTCTCCCCTCCCGCGGCTAGCCTCACCAACCAGCCTGATCGGGAAGCAAACAATTCTGCTTGATATTGTTGTTCGCTACTGACGGCGGATGTCAGTAAATGGTCAGTTGCATCATACAAGTCGACGGTGGTGAAGCCACTAGCAGGCAAACTATAATTGCCATACTGGTCGAGATTAAATACACCAAAGTCTTTGATCATATAAAAGCTGTCGTTAATTTGCGCGTTCAGAGGATGGGCGCGATATCCTGACCCTATGGCTACAGCGTAAAAATGTTGATCACCGGTACTGATCTCTGACACATCCGGTGCATAATAGAAACGTCTGTTCTGCTCGTCCGTATCGCCCCCTAAACTGGCCAGTAATCCGCCGCTGACCAATTCGCTCAGGCTGTTGCCGTTATGGATATCCAGGCGAAATAACTGACCCCCTGTATCCGCCACATACATATGATCGGCAAATCCATCATTATCCCGATCAATTACCGACACTCTTGCCGGGACACTGTATTGCATGTCGGGCAAGAGTAAGTTGGCACCCGCGTTGCTCGCAGACCAGATAAGCTGGCCGCTGTCTGCATCCACGATAAATACGGCATTGCCCACTGTATCGGCGCTGCGCACTGCCTTATTATCCTGTTCAGGATCATAACCACCACCGAAGATCATGACATTTCTGACGGTTGCCCCGAGGCGAATTTTACTCAGGGTTGGCCTAGACCAGGTTTGCCCCAGCTTTTCAAAGCCCGGGCTGCCCCCCTGGATTTGATGCACTAAAATTGGTGCAGTTTTACTTGAAATATCAAAGGCGTAGTAATTTCGACCGCCCCTGCGCATGCCTAAATACAAATAAGTTTTGGCATCCACTTGACGCAATACCAGGTCACCGTCCAGGCCATAAATATGCTCAAGGCTCGATGTATCCCGATAAAAGTCATGCAGATTAGTCAATAATTGTTGCGGGATGATGGCAAAGTTTTCATCACCGGTTTGGGAATCAAAGGAATGTAAAAATCCTTGGTTAGTGGCTACCAGTATGGCGCTATCCGTCGGCGAATAATTAACAATCACCGGCTGGGAATGAATAGGGTCGCCCATTTGCAGACGCACATCGTTCGTTAAGCCATCGCCATCATCATCTTTAAGATCCACTCCCCGTACCCATTGTAACAAATTTGAACGCACGGTAGCGGCATCGGGCAGCGCCTCTATGCCCAGCTGTTGCAGGGTGATGTTGCTGTTGCTTTCATGAACTATATTGGCACTGGTAGCGATGTTACCCAACGCATTAAATACATACATATTACGCATTAGATCCATTCGGCTAGCGGCACCGCCTTGACGGACATCATTGCCATCGACCAGTACAGACCAATAACTATGCGAATTTTCAGAGAAGAATCCATTGCCCTCATCTATAGCGGGTAAGCCATTTTTATCCAAAATCGTATCGCCATCGATTTTGTATTTTTTCAGATTACCTGGCCATACATTCCCTTCAGCAGGCTTGAATAACGCAAAGTACAACTCGTCTTTATGAGTTAAACGATTGAGTTGGTTCACTGCAACGCCAGGAGAAACAAAAGTTGCGTTAACGTCTTTGACTGTTTTTAAAATAGATTGAAATGCACTGACCAACTGCAGGCTATTCTCTGCCTGATAGAAACCGCCGCCCCCTTGTAAAGCCAACTGATTTAAAAAACTGTTCGCCTGAGCGCTAGCGGCAAAACCTATGGTGTGGGTCACGACCCGGCTACCGATGACCGTATCTTCAGTATCGCCGATATTTTTAACTAGATTCAACCCGCATTTTTCGCCACCACTGCCCGAGCAGGACGCCGCCAACAGGGATTCAATTTTACCCACGCTATGATTATTGTTGGCCGCACCATCGGACAACAACACTATATGATTATTGGTCTGACATTGGCGGTCGACGACAGGCGAGATATAAGCTGCCCCGGCGGGAATACTCTGTTCAATACAGGCCGAAGAGCTTAAGTTATCTGCTTCACACCCCGCTGGTAAGTCAGCGTTCAGACCAGTGTAAGACAGCCTGTGGCTGACTCTTGTATTGCGCCTGACGGTATTACTCACCGAGTAATCACCTCGGCGTAATCCATAATCAACCGCTTTGCCACCGTAGTATAGTGCCGCCTCGTAAAGCGTATCTACGATAGGGGTATAGCCGCTAGCACTGAGTTCATCGACCTTGCTGATCAGATGCTGGCGTACGGTCGACGTATTGCTCGGCGTCGCCTGGCCTTGGTATTCAATGATCAGTTTTGCCGCGCCTGAAGGTCGGCCTGAATAGGTATAGGCGCCGCGGCTACCGATAAAATCAGATAAAATAAATAACATGTCGTTATTACGCAGCCAGTCGGGGCGATCGACCAATTGTTGCACTATGCTTTTCAGCGACGGAGTGCGATAACTGGTGTTTCGATACCATGTGGGGATGGCACTCCAGGTCACGGCTGTGGTTTTTGCCTTGTCGCGCAACAGGTACCTGGGATATTTTTTGAAACTGCCGGGATCTGCTTCATTGGCCGCCTGGATCACTAAGGATGCCGAACTAGATGAACTATTCTGATAGGCGCTAAATTCCAGATAGGCATTGCTGATGACCGCCCCTGGAGGCAACGCGATCTGCCTAAAACGTAAACCTATGTACGTATTACTAGAAGCATTAATCGTTAGCTCACTGCCGGTAGACTGATAGCCATCGGCTCTCTCTTCGGCATTATTTCTTTGTGAATCTATTTGGTAGGTCAGGCTGCCTTGCACACATCCGGTGGCCGTTGAATCGTCATAGACTACGACTAACTGGGGAGACAATCCGCCTCCCTGCTCAAAGGCTTCTGCAATGCGAGCGCTAGCGGCGCTTAAGCCCGTGCCAGTGATAAGTAAACTCAAGGCGTTGCCTCCACACCAGGCGGCTTGATCCACCACTTCTTGTAACACAGGGGTAAAATCAGCTGTTGCCACCGTTTCTCCTGCGGCTGGCCATTCGTTACCGATGTCCCAAGTGACTTCACTGAGGGTTTTGGTGCGTGCAGAAAGATTGTTATTGCCACCGGCAAAAGTGGTTGAGTTAGGCGTTAACTCGGCACTAAATACCAGGGTAGTGGCGGTGCTGTTAAAACTTTTTGAGGTGAAACGCAAATAGGCGCTGGTTATTGTCGCGCCTTGGGGCACATTGATATTTTGATAACGCAGTCCAGTGATGACGCTGGCCGTGCCTTGGGTAAGTGTTAAGGTATTGGCACTCAAATTGACCACAGAACTTATTTCGTTAGCATCGTCACTGCCTTGAATGATGGGTACGATCAACTCGGGCGTTACACTTTGATCAATCGCTCTGACTGGATACAATACTGGCCCCCCAAGATCGGAAAAGCGCATCAGCCCGGCATTAATGTTGGTCACCGAACTCAGGGTCTGTTTGAGAGCATTTTGTACCCTGAGCATACGCGATTCTGCGGTACCATCGGTGGCGGCCATACTGCCCGAAGTATCCATAATAAATAACACATTGGGATCGTATTTGACTAGCTCACTGGCGCTGCCCAAATAGATTTCTAAATCATCAGCCTGAGCCAGGAAACAAGCCAATATACAGCCCAAAACCCCAAGTCGACCTGTCATGCGTGATAAAATCATAATATTTCTCATTACTGTGAAGCAGGAGCAAACACCGCTGCAGTTAGACTATTGGCGACGATCAGTGGGCTACCTTGCTGCTGACCACATCCTTTAATAATAAATATATGGCAAGTTATATGACTACCGCCAATGACGTTACTCGAGCCAAGACAAGCTTGCTCGCGCACATAAGCGGTGCGTGACCAGCTATCCATGGGTGGGCGGTTAGCATAGGATCCGTTGGCCGTATGTTGATTGCCACCGACCAAGCCAGCAGCTGTGACTTGGCGATTGGTCCAGGTTAGATCTTCCTGGCAGCTTAACTGTTGATTTTGCAGATCAATCGCCACACTCTGTCTGGCATCTGTTAGCGGATCATCCAGTAACGGGTCGGTTAGCAAAATCTTGTCTTCTGACTCAAAAAGCACGCCCGCAATGGCTGCTTCTGCGGCATCAAATGCCAGTGTTTGGGTTTGCAATGAACTGGCCATCTTATTCTGCAACAGGCTGCTTGAAACCGAGGCGACTCCCAAGACCGTAATGCTCATCAATACCAATAAGGCGAATACCATGACTAAACCATCTTGTTTCATAATTTCCTGTTCCGCATAAAATTCTTCATATTTCTAAGGGTGACAGTGGTTTCAAACTGTTTAAACAATCCGTCTTCGCTGGCGACTATAGCTAGTTCATTAAGCAGTTTCACTTTAGGTTTAGGAGCGATCTTGACCGCCCCTTCCCCCTTTAATAAAAGAGCGATACGCACCGCTACTACCTGGCTGTTATTGGCAATCTCCGCCGCCAGTTCATCTGCCCTGGCATAACGTACTGGCTTGGCTGAATGATCGCCATTGACCCCGTGATTGGTCACGCCATAGAGCACCTGAAAACTGAACACATCGTCAAGCAAAGTGATGGCAATATTGTCCACAACTATATTTGCAGGGGTCTTGCCGCGTACCACTCGACCGTCATAACCCCGACATTTAAGCTGATTTTCTTCGACAAAATATTGGTTGATGACATAAAACTCCGTACCTGGCGGATACCCCAAGCTATTACCGCGGCAATCCGTACTACCTTGAAAACCCACGACCAGGGTATCGTTGGCGCCATTACTGCCCTGCATGGCACCTAACGTGGGCTGCAATACAAACTCATTGGGTAACAAAATCGGATGATTTTGCACAAAATCCGCTTCTTCCACCGTATCCACATCGCGATTCAATTGCACCGACAGTGGATCGTAGCGCCCTGTCATCAGGATTTCCCGGCGCAGCCTGGCGATGATAAAACGGCCGTTTTCCTGCACCGATGCAACCGAGCGGTTTAGTTTTTCAGTGACACTGGTGCTAACCATCACCTGAATAACGGCCCCGGAGATCACCAACCCCAAAGCCAGGGCGATCATCAGTTCAACCAGACTAAAGCCAGCGCTGGTGCGTATTGAATGACTACCGGTGCCACTCACAAAGTGGGGTCCAGGATGATACAAGCATGGGGAGTAGGTTGATCGACATTGCAGTCTGGATTAAGAATACCTTGATTGTCCTGCCAGTTTTCGATAGGCCAGGACAGTATGATGCGCTGACGCGAGCCCACACTGCACAAATCGGCGTCCGCCGGGTTATTGTCATTACAGGTCAAGCCAATCTTGACAATGGGGTTTGCAGACGTAGCCGCACACGACACCTCATAGGCATCAAATACAGCGAACTGCGCCGCACTGCACAGATTAGCATGGCAATCAGGAATAGTAGCCGGTAAGGCCAGACAGTAACATTGTTCCGGCGTACCGCCGTCTGGGCAACTCAAGTTGGTAAAATTGTATAGCTCGGGACTGAAGTAGTCATTGTGCACCACCAGCCCATTCCCTGTAGCTGAAAGGCTGGCACTGGCACGCAGTCGCTCACTAAATTGCTGGGCCACCAACAGCGATTGGCTACGATTAAGCGCATCGGCATTAGAAAAAGCACTGACAAATTGTAACGATGCCACACCCAACAAACCGATAGACAGGATAAACAGCGTCACCAACACTTCTATCATGCCAATACCCGCTACCCTGCCGCGCGTTGATAGCGCTAACGTACTAGCTG
Organism: Paraglaciecola sp. IT1134; assembly: GCF_058068185.1. Lineage (NCBI taxonomy): Bacteria > Pseudomonadati > Pseudomonadota > Gammaproteobacteria > Alteromonadales > Alteromonadaceae > Paraglaciecola > Paraglaciecola sp. IT1134. The sequence goes on from NZ_CM176486.1 coordinate 3,846,480, forward strand.
GTTGAAAACTGAATGTAGAAATGTGTGAGAACCTTTTTATACTACCGGGTAAACTTAGCTTAACTCACTATAGGCGTACAAAGGTTATCGGCTTTAGGATAAAGGTATCAGTCCCTAGACTATTTGTTTTACCCGCAACTCTTTAGGCACGGCAAATTCAATATTTTCCGCTCGTCCACTACGCTCCGTGGCACTGACCGCCCCCCACTCCTTGAGCCGCTCGACGACGCCCTGCACCAACACTTCCGGGGCTGAGGCCCCAGCCGTTACGCCTATATGCTGGGCTCCTTGCAGCCACTGACGCTGAATGCAATTGGCATCGGCGATCAAGTGGGCCTTGGCCCCAATTTTTTCTGCCAGCTCCCGCAATCTATTTGAGTTAGAACTATTTTGCGCTCCCACCACTAACAACACGTCACAATCGGCGGATAACTCGCGTACCGAATCCTGGCGATTTTGGGTGGCATAACAAATATCATCTTTGCGCGGCCCTTCAATCGCCGGAAATTTTTCACGTAAAGCGTCGATGACGTCTGCGGTGTCATCAACCGACAGGGTTGTTTGGCTGCAATAATATAAGGCCTGGGGGTTTTTAACGCTTAAACTTGCCACGTCAGATACCGATTCAACCAGATATATACCGCCCTTGGCGTTGTCATACTGTCCCATAGTCCCCTCCACCTCAGGATGCCCTTGGTGGCCAATCAATATACATTCCGTTCCTTTTGAACTGGCGCGCATGACTTCCATATGCACCTTGGTGACCAGCGGACAAGTTGCATCAAACACCTTAAGACCCCGTCTAGATGCTTCGCTGCGTACTGCCTGTGACACGCCATGGGCCGAGAAAATCACAATACTGTTATCGGGTACTTCACCTAATTCGTCGACAAACACCGCACCTCGGGCCTTTAACCCATCCACCACAAATTTGTTATGAACCACTTCATGACGCACGTAAATAGGGGGAGAAAAGATTTCCAACGCGCGCTCGACTATGGTGATGGCGCGGTCGACACCGGCACAAAAGCCACGGGGATTAGCCAGATGAATTTGCATATATTTTCCTGTTAATCGGTTATCCAAGTTTGGCCCCTGAGACAGCTAAACTCAAACAACCGATAAAATTTCTACGTCAAAAGTAATAGTTTGCCCGGCCAGCGGATGATTAAAATCTACCGTGACCGACTCTCCGGCTACCGAGCGAACTATGCCTGGTAACTCACTGCCATCAGGCTGGGAAAAGGCCATAATCATGCCTTCCTCGGCCGGCGTTTCGGTGCTGAATTTGCTGCGATCCAGATGATAAATATTATCCGGGTTGGGTTGGCCGAACGCTTCGCTGGGCTCAAGGGTAAAGGATTTTTTATCCCCTGCACACAAGCCCAGTAAACATTGTTCGAAGCCTGGGGTTAAATTGCCATCACCTATGCGTAACTTGGCGGGTTTGTTAGCCACTCTAGTACTGTCGGCGGCAGAGCCATCGGCGAGTTTTAAATCAAAATGCAGCACGACCTCACTGTTTTCACCTATAACTTGGGATTGATCAGTCATGCTTTTTATCCTTGCTGGTAAACATGTCGACGATCATTAATATCGCCCCTAAACATATGGCGCTGTCAGCCACATTGAAGGCTGGCCAGTACCAGTCCTGATAATAAAATACCAAAAAATCGATAACGTAACCATGGATCATACGATCATAAACGTTACCCAAAGCGCCACCCAAAATCAGTGAAAACGCCACGGGCAATAACACCTGTTTGCGGCTGGTTTCTTTAAGCCACCACAAAATTAAACCACTGACGCCAAAGGCAATGATGGTAAAAAACCAGCGTTGCCAGCCTCCGGCATCACTCAAAAAACTAAAAGCGGCACCATAATTATAGACGTGAGTCAGATTAAAAAAGGAGGTGTACTGGATGGCTTGGTAAGGTTCCAGGTTGGCTACAATCCAATGTTTACTTAGCTGATCGAGCACAAATGCCAGCGCAGCCAGCCACAAGAAACGCATACCCGTTTGTCTGAATAAATTAAGCATAGGCTCGAGTCTCCCCCTCACCATCGACATTGGTGACACAACGGTCACATAATTCCGGGTGAGCAGCGGTGTTACCCACATCTTCCCGGTAATGCCAACAGCGCGTGCATTTCTGTCCTTGTGAGGCACTGATCTGCAGCCACAATCCCGGAACCTCTGTGACTTGTGCATTTTCAGGCGCAACAGACACTTGCTCCACTGTCGCTGCGGAGGTGATCAACACAAAACGTAATTCATCTTGCAACTTTGCCAAGGTGCGGGCGAGGTCGGCATTGGCAAATATTTTGACTTCAGCCTGGAGTGAGCCACCTATAGTGCCTTCTTTTCTGGCCAGTTCAATGCTGCGGTTCACCTCATCCTTAACCGCCATGACTTGCAACCAGAACGCATTGTTGAATTGGGTCTGCTCGTGCTGGGCACTCAACCCCTGATACCAGTTGCCAGTGAATACAAACTCATCTTCTTGCCAAGGCATTTCTTGCCAAAGTTCCTGAGCAGTAAAACTCATTATGGGCGCCATCCAGCGAACCAGCGCTTCGACTATATGATAAAGCGCACTTTGACAGGAACGACGTGCCACGCTATCGCCCTTAGCCGTGTATTGGCGGTCCTTAATAATATCCAGATAAAAACTGCCCATTTCAATGGAACAAAAATGCATTAATTTCTGGGTCACAGCGAGCAGATCATATTGCTCGTAGGCCTGGACAATTTCTTGTTGAATAGTATTGGCACGACTCACGGCCCATTTATCCAGTTCAACCATGTCATCAAAGGGCACTAAATCTGTTTTAGGATCAAAACCATTTAAGTTAGCCAAAAAGAAGCGGGCCGTGTTACGTATACGCCGGTAGGCATCTGCCGAACGTTTAAGAATTTCATCGGAAACGGCAATTTCACTACGGTAATCCGTTGATGCTACCCACAATCGCAGAATATCCGCACCAAGTTTGTTGGTCACTTGTTGGGGTGCAACCGTGTTACCCAACGACTTCGACATCTTTTTGCCATTACCATCGACCACAAATCCATGGGTCAGTACTTGTTTGTAAGGTGCATGTCCGGTGGTCGCAACTGACGTCATCAAGGACGACATAAACCAGCCACGGTGTTGATCCGAGCCCTCAAGGTATAAATCTGCTGAGGCAGGAATATCTTCCCGTCGGTCAACCACAAAATAATGGCTTACACCCGAGTCAAACCACACATCCAGGGTATCGAGTACTTTGACATAGGTATCGGCATCGTCACCGAGCATGTCCCGGCTATCGATATCCCACCAGGCTTGAATTCCTTGTGACGCGACTTTTTCAGCGACTTCTTCGATCAGCCTGTCGGTGTCAGGATGCAAGGCGCCGCTATCTTGATGTACAAACAGCGCGATGGGCACGCCCCAGGTACGCTGACGAGAGATACACCAATCCGGGCGACCGGCCACCATATTTTCAATGCGGCTGGCACCCCACTCGGGGATCCACTGCGTCTTATGAATTTCCTTGATGGATGCTGCGCGTAAGCCATTTTTATCCATACTAATAAACCACTGTGGCGTCGCTCGAAATATCAGCGGCGTTTTATGGCGCCAGCAATGTGGATAGCTATGGCTGTATTTGTGATGATGCATCAAGGCACCACGCTCGCCTAATACCTCAACTATATGTTCATTGGCTTTGAATACATGTTCACCGGCAAATAACTCCGTGCCTTCAACAAATACACCATTGGCCCCCACAGGGTTGGCCACTTCAAGCTGGTAATTGCGCCCAACATTGAAATCTTCCACACCGTGGCCCGGCGCGGTGTGCACACAACCCGTGCCCGACTCGGTAGTGACGTGATCACCGAGGATCAGCGGCACCGTAAAATCATAAAAAGGGTGGTTAACCTGCTGATTCTCAAGGGCCTGGCCCAAACACACCGCCAATACCTGATGTTCACTAAAGCCGAAACGTTGCAGACATTCTTCAAGTAAGTCACTGGCCAGTAATAAACGCTCGGGGCCTTGAATACCCGTGACTTGCACCAAACTGTATTCCAGGCCCGGGTTAAGCGCGACCGCGCGGTTAGCCGGTAATGTCCAAGGCGTAGTGGTCCAGATAACCACCGAAATAGTGCCCTGTCCGCCGTTGTTAGCAAGTGTGTCAAAACTGTTCAAGAAAGCCTGTTCATCTGACACTGCAAAACGCACATCTATGGAGGGGGACACTTTGTCCTGATATTCCACTTCGGCTTCTGCCAATGCCGAGCCGCAATCCGTACACCAATGCACAGGCTTGAAACCTTTTTCAAGGTGGCCTGAGCGCACTATGTTGCCCAGCTCGCGAATGATGTCCGCTTCAGATTGGTAATCCATGGTTTTATACGGCTTATCCCATTCCCCCAGAACGCCAAGACGAATAAAGTCAGCTTTTTGCCCGGCAATTTGCTTTTCTGCATATTCCCGGCATTTTTGTCTAAATTGTGCCGCCGTGACTTTTTTGCCTGGTTTACCGACTTTCTTTTCCACCATCAATTCGATAGGCAAGCCGTGACAATCCCAACCAGGCACATAAGGGGCGTCGAAGCCCGATAACGTTTTGGCTTTGACGATCACATCTTTGAGAATTTTATTTACTGCATGACCAATATGGATATCGCCATTGGCGTAAGGAGGGCCGTCATGCAAAATAAAGGTTGGTTTACCTTTTTTAGCTGCACGAATTTTGTGATACAGCTGCTTTTCGGTCCACTGCTGTAACATTTTGGGCTCGCGCTGAGCCAGGTTGCCACGCATGGGAAACTCGGTCTCAGGTAAATTCAAAGTATGTTTATAATCGCTCATTGATTGCTAAATCCAAAAATCGTCGTTGGTCACTATTAAATTTTAGTTAATACCCATCAGCTGTTTAGCTTGCTGGGCATCACGTTGTATTTGTTGATGTAAAAATTCGAATGAATCAAACTTGATCTCATCTCGCAATTTCACCCTTATCGCCACTGAAATAAAGTGACCATAAAGATTGCCAGTAAAATCAAATATATGCACTTCAAGTTGTGAACGCTGGCCGTTCACCGTTGGTCGGCTGCCAATATTCGCCACCCCAGCGTACTCCTGCCCATTTATATCAACCTGCACAGCAAACACGCCATTAATCGGCGCCTTGCAGCGCTTGAGCAATAAATTGGCGGTGGGGAAACCTATAGTGCGTCCTTTTTTGTCGCCGTGTAACACTTTGCCGGCAATGGTAAAGGGTCTGCCCAACATTTTTTCTGCCAGCACAAAATCATCGTTGTGTAAGGCATCACGCACTGCCGTTGAACTGATGCGGCAATTTTCTACCCGAAAACTTTGGGTACTGACCACGGCAAATTGACATTTTTGCCCTTCGGTCCGCAACATGGCGAAATCCCCTACCCGGCCTTTGCCAAAGCGAAAGTCATCCCCCACCACTAAATATTTAACCCCAAGATCGCCTACCAGCAGTTGCTGCACAAAATATTCTGCACTGTAGGCAGCAAAACGCCTGTCGAATTTTATACACAACAACCGATCAACCCCTAAGGCTTTAAGTTGAATGTACTTGTCACGCAACAGACTCAGACGTGCCGGGGCCCGGGTTGGATTGAACAACTCTTCAGGCTGGGGTTCAAACACCATAACGGTAGAAGGCAAACCCAGCTCTCGCGCTTTTACGATCACCTGGCTCAATACCGCTTGGTGACCTAGGTGGACTCCGTCAAACTTGCCAATTGTCAATACACAACCCCGATGTTTGTCGCGAAGGTTGTGTAAACCGCGGATTAATTCCACCCTGTTCCTCTAATAACGTATATGCCCTTCGCCGCCTGAGCTGCCATGCGCACAGCCAATATATTGGCCAAATTCAAAACGAAGGATTATAACTAACTACGCGCATAGTTACAGCCCGTAATAGGCTGTGTGCACATTAATTTAACTGAATAACCCGGGATTTAAGTTGTCCTGGCCGGATACCTATTGCTAACCCACTGATTATAAACACCAAAGCCGCCCCCCCTATCATAATGCTCAGGTGCAAACTTTGCTGCATCAGCGACCAGGTCAGCCAACTGTCAATACTCGGTCTGAAATATAGCAGGGCTGCAGACATCATTAAGGTTGCCGTCAAAACTTTAGCCAGAAAGGCCAGCGTACTGGCCGATACGCGATACACGTCTAATTGATGCAATTTGGCATAAAGCAATCCGGCATTCATGGTTGCCGACATACTAGTGGCAATAGCCAAGCCTAAATAGCCAAAGGGGATAGCGAAAATCAAATTGAACAGCATATTCATTGCCATACACCAGATGCCATATTTAACCGGAGTTTTGGTATCTTGACGGGAGAAAAACCCCGGAGCGAAGACCTTGACTAACATAAAACTTAACAGGCCAGTGGCATAGGCAATCAAACTATAAGAGGCCAGAGTGGCGTCCAAGGCAGTAAATTCGCCGCGGTGAAATAGTACCAATAACATAGGCTCTGCTAAGATCATCAAGCCTGCAGAGGCCGGGATCCCCAGCAAACAAATTATTTTTAAGGCCCAGTCTATATTGGCACTAAAGGCTTTATGATCACTGGTGACGTGATTGCGCGACAAGGTCGGTAAGATCACGGTGGCAATGGCAATACCAAACAACCCAAGCGGGAACTCCAACAGACGATCCGAGTAATACAGCCAACTGATCGAACCTGTGACCAAGAAACTGGCAATAAACGTATCCAATAACAGATTTAGCTGACCAACCGACACCCCAAATAAGGCAGGAAGCATTAATTTACGCACCTTGGTCACTTGGGGATCTGACCAGCCCCATTGGGGTTTAACCAATAATCCGGCTCGGTGTAAAAATGGAAGTTGAAAGGCAAATTGCAAAATTCCGCCAATAAACACCCCCCACGCCAGCGCAAAGCCCGGTTCTTCGAAGCTGTCAGCCATAAATAACGCGCAACTAATAATAGCCACATTCAGCAATACCGGGGTAAACGCCGCGACGGCAAACTGGTTTAAGGTATTGAGAATGGCGCCCGTCAGCCCCGCCAAAGAGATAAACATCAAATAGGGGAACGTGATTTTTAACATCAAGGATGCCAGCTCGAATTTGGCCCCTTGAGGTTCATCGTTAAGGTATTCGACAAACCAGCCAGCGCCAAACAATGCCGTAACAACGGGCGAACCAATTACCCCGAAAAAAGTCACCACAGTAACCACAACTCCCAGGGTGCCGGAAACTTTGGCCACAAATTGTTTAAGTGCCTGTTTATCATCCTGATTATGCACTTCAGTTAATACCGGGATAAACGCTTGGGCAAAAGCACCTTCGGCAAATAAGCGGCGCAGGAAGTTGGGAATTTTATTGGCGAAAAAAAACACATCTGCAGCGGCCCCTGCGCCCATCAAATTGGCGACAACGACATCCCGCACCAGGCCCAATACCCTTGAGATGAAAGTCATGCAACTGACAATTAATCCCGACTTCAACAATCGATTCGACACTCGGCTTCCTTAGGGGAAAATACGTAAAGCAAATAATGGTTGCGCATTATGCGCTAAGGCCAAAACAGTTAGAAGTGCTGTCAGAAAAAACAGCAGCCTTTGTTGAAGTAAAACAAGAGACCTACGGTTAGCCTGGGTCATAAAATCAGGCAAAAAGTACACAACTTTGGTTTTCATTCAGCAGATAACTCGGTATAAACTTAATCTCGCATCATAAGGAGTCTTATGCATATTTATGCCGTAAAAGCATTTGACAAAGTCTGCTTTGGTAGGCACAATCCGCACCCTTGAATTTTGACTAGAATTTTTTGGGAGTTCCAACTTGGCTAACATCAAGTCTGCTAAGAAACGTGCACTACAATCTGAGAAACGTCGCCAGCATAACGCTAGCCGTCGCTCGATGACACGTACATCTTTAAAGAAAGTACTTGCAGCTATCGCCTCTGGTGATAAAGCTGCTGCTCAAACTGCATACACTGCAGTAACACCTTTGCTTGATCGTATGGCAACTAAAGGTTTGATCCATAAAAATAAAGCTGCTCGTCATAAGAGCCGTTTGTCTGCACAGATTAAAGCCTTGGCTTAATATCAGTACAGAAGCTTAAATGATAAAAAGCGCTTAGGCGCTTTTTTTATGCCTGGCGTTTAACAAGTCCTGCCCACTTTGGGGGTTTGATTATCGCCAGGCTTAATGTACCCATAGCCACTAAGGTGCGTACAATCGCTAAAAGGGAAAGGCACAGAGTTCCCAGTAGCGCCCATGTTATTGTTTGATACTGACGCTGTCAGCTAAATTGCGGCACCAACTTCTCCAGCCAGGCCAGCGCTTCTATTTCCGGTTCCAGGGTTTCACACGCATCTATTCTTAATAATTCAGCCACAGGTGTACCTTGCAATTCGAGTAACAAGGCTTGTATTTGTTCGCCCGCACCACAGAATGAATCACAATAGCTGCTGTCCCCTAAACCTATTACCGCGAAGGGTTTTTGTGCCATCAAAGGAAACATGTCTCGCAAGTCGGAGATGAAAAATTCCAAATTAGGGGGGATATCTCCCTGGCCTGTAGTGGAGCTGATGAATATATAACCCGCACTGTTTTTGAAATCATCAATACTGGGATCATCATACAATTTATTTTTCACCCCCTTACTCGTCAGCATGGTTTGTACTTGTTCCGCCACATGTTGTGCATTGCCGTAAACCGACCCCACAAATATACCTACTCCACTCATATTCCTGTTTTCCTCAATGTTATCGATGTAATGTTACCTATTATCCAGCGGCAAATCTAACTCACTAAAATCCTTTTCCTTCAGCCCCCAAAGTTCGAGCAATGCTTGCAAGCGCGGATCAAATACCGCGCCTATCGTCAGGGGTTGGTCACTGAAAGGATGCAGAAGTTCGAGTTGATGACAGGTTAAAGCTAACCCATCAAAGGTGAACTGCTGGCGCACAAAGTTGTTATGTTTACCATCACCATGGGTGGTGTCGCCCACTATAGGGTGGTTGATGTGACACATATGTCGTCGCAACTGATGTTTGCGACCTGTCTTAGGCGTTAATTTTACCAATGAATATCGCGCACTGGCATACCTACCAACAGCAAAGGGCAATTCGAAGGTGCGAAGTGGCGTGTAATATGTCTGGGCTGTTTGGGCTGGCTTGTCAGTTTTGACCATCTTATCGGCAATTTTATCCAGTTTTTCTTTCAAGGCATAATCGATAGTTCCCGGCTCTTTCACATGACCACGGACAATTGCATAATAGGTCTTGCTGATCTGATGTTGGGCAAATTGCTCATTGAGTGATCTGGCCACATCAGATGAAAGTGCAAAAATAAGTACCCCAGAGGTCGGCCGATCCAGGCGATGGACCGGGAATACATGCTGACCTATCTGATCTCTAAGCATCTGCATGGCAAAACGTGTTTCGTGTTTATCAATAGGGCTACGATGAACCAACAGACCTGGTGGCTTGTAAATCGCCACCAAATAGGTGTCTTGATACAATATTTGCAAACTCAACCCCTGGCTCCTGTGAGTAGAAGATCAAACCTGGCAATAGTCCCCAGTGCCGCACCCATTGTGTGTTGCGTCTTATATCGTTCTTGAGCCATGGGCAATAGGCCAATCTTATTTGGCAACTCTCGCCCCTGCTCAAGTAACTCACCTAGGGTTGGGATAAAAACAAACTGTAACCATTGCTCAAAGTACATGCGATCACAGGCAAAAGGCGCGGTACTGCTTATAGCCCAATCAGAGGGGCATTCAGAGCACCACAAATTTGCGGCTTTTAGTGACGTTTCAAGTTCAATCAACAGCGCCTTGGTTTGGACTTCCAAGGCACTACGTGGCATTCTTTGCTGCATAAAATTCCAATTCAAAAACGGTGATAAATTCACCATTGTTAATGTGCTTCGTACGTTTTCGCGGCAGTTTATAGGTAAACATGAATCAAATCAGCTCCATCAGCGAATTTCTTCTCCAGGCCAAAACCGAATACCGGGTGTTTGACATGGGCCGGGGGATCCGGCCGGTTACAGACCAAACCTTTTTAGAAATAGAAAATGCCAGTCTTGCGGCCCCTAACCCACGGTTACAACACGCTTGGTTTGGGCTGATTTTTTTTAGCCGAGAATTAAGCAATGAACATTATATTTGGTTTGTAAAGTTACCTCTGGACGAGCAAGGGCTGGTCATTACGGCGACCCGTAATCATTTTTTGCAGATCATTACCGATGCCCTGGGCCAACAACTTGAATACAACAACGACCCCAAAGGCAGTCTGCCGGAGAACCCCTATAGCTTTTTACCAAATCAACAGCAATTGGCTGATTTTAATAGCATTAGTCGCAATGCTTTATCTTTGCCACCCAGCACCTTTTATCCATTGGCACAGACATATTTTAAGCACCCCAAACAACAAGATTGGCAACAAGTGCCGTTGCAGGGGATTGCGGACATTGCAGCGCTTACGTCCCAAAAAGCCACGGTATCATTACTTATAAACAGCTTTTATGACCTGGCACCACAGGTGAGAACACACTTGTTAGCTTCCCTGGAAAACCACGTCATCGACGCACGTCTAAGCCATTTTCTCATCGACTGGTGTCAGGCTAATTTAGATCAGGTTTCACAGCTCCAACATGGACTGCGAGCCTTGTCGCAAAGTTCAGCTCAAGTACCGGTAAAAAACCTACTAATTAAAGTCTTACAATCCGAGCAGGGTATTAACGTTAATATTATGGTATTGATCGCCGCAAGGCATTGGCAGTATTTCAGTGATGCAGATCTTCTGGCGTTATACATCAACCGATTGGCTGAACTGGACGAGCAGTTATTTATCAGCTTGTATACCGATTTAGTTCAGATCCCTTCCATTCGCCCTTGTATTTTGGACGTGCTCCGCTGGCCAGAAAAATCTGCCACGCTCACCGGGATCATCGGTCAACTATTGAGTGGCCAAGCCTGATGAACCTTTTTGATCTCACAGTGCTGTTAGTGATCCTCGTTATCGGTCTGCAATTTTGGCGCATTAGGGCAATCACCGAGAAGGCTAACCAGTATCTGACGTCTTATTGTGAAACCCACCAACTGCAACTAATAAGTGTCGCCAGACATAAAACCCGTTTAGGCAGTTATCGAGGCAAGTTAGACTGGCAAAGCGGTTTTATTTTTGAATTTTCCGGAAATGGGGAAAACAGTTATCAAGGAGAATTGATGATGAGCGGATTGGCGATATTGAAAGTAGATACACCAGCTTACCGGGCTGATTAATCTGCGTTTGTCCGTCAGGCCGCCACTGCGGTGGCCTTTAAAAGCGTAAAGGCCTAACCTGAAAAACTTCAAGCCACGCCTTTACAGAAAAGTGAAGGTTCTTCTCAGCCCTCCATTGCTAATAAAGCCTTAATTACATCCTTGTTTTTTGTACTTCCATCTATTCATCCCTGCGACACGTCCAATGTGGCATTTCCATTGCGACACTCCCTGTGTGGCACCTCCGGTGTGGCACTCCTCCTTGAGCTGGTCCTTATCTTGTTACCCATTTCCTAAATGGGCGGCTCATCATGAGCTCTTTTGTCCTTTACACATTCATCCTAAATGTGGCACTTCCATTGCGACACTCCCTGTGTGGCACTTCCAGTGTGGCACTCCTCCCTAAGTGGTCCTTTTCCTTGTTACCATTTCCTAAATGGGTTGCTCAATATCCGAGCCTATCCTGATAATCCCTATTACGGCTAAATCCATTAGCAGTATTCCTCATCTATGAGGTTGTCCAAGCCATCCTTGTATCATCCTGATCCGTCGTGATTCCTTGTGACGCAGATAAAGATATAACAACCAGAAAAATTTTCGATAGTCGTTTCCCTTAATTATCGCGGGGTTATTATACTAAAGTCTAATACTGAGGAATTTTTTGTGCAAAAACAGCCGGTTATATTTTTTACCTGCACAAAACCAACAGATATCAGTGCTTTTGTCTTACACGTCTGTACGAGATTTCGTACAAACGTGTGGGGTTATTTCTTACGAGGATTTATGGGAAGAAAATTCATTAAATAGCAGATCCACTTTAATAGACGCAATAAAAGTAAATTATTAAATTTTTTGTCGAAACATTAACTGGCCAGAGAATTGTCCGACTTGCAATTCTTCAAGCAACTGGTAATTTCCATCAGCAAAAAATGCCAGACACTTAGGTAGGGTTACAAACACTGCGACCCCCTCACTCCTGTCATCTTCAAACATGACACTGTCGATAGCATTCATTAAAATATGACCAAGACCGTGATGTTGATGATCAGGATGCACGCCTATAAATGACAGCATATGATAATGTTCAGCAGGAATATGCTCTCTTACTTTTTGCTCTTTATCAACCATTTGTCTGGTACCAAGGAAGCCCGCAGTAAGCAACATTTTGAGCCGCCAATGCCAGAAACGACCTGGACCAAACGCAGCATCCGGGCCTATTAAACAAGCAACAGCCAATAATCGGTCTTCGTCAAACAGACCAATCATCGGTTGCTTTGCCAACCAAAACGCGTTTAACTCTTCCCGTATAGCAGAACGCAAACGCGATTCATATCCGTCTTTTTCGATCTGAAATATATTTACAAAAAGCGGGTCATCATGATAAGCCTGATACAAGATCGATGCGGCTATTTTAAGATCCTCAGCAGCCAGATACACTGCTTTGATATTGTCTAGTTTAAGGTCCTCGACCGCGTTAGAAATGGCCATGCTGGTCTCTCCTGGAGATTTGGATACGCTAGTGGAACATACAACATATGTTAATATATTGTAAATAATTATTTGATTTAAAACAAAAAACCACTATTTGGAGTATATCGATGGAAAAGTATCACACAACTATGAGCGATTTATTCGAACAGTTGGGTTTAGCCAGTACAGAGGGTGAGATAGAGCAATTTATCTCGGAGCACAAAGGGTTGCGCCAGGGCATACACATAGAAGACGCAGAGTTTTGGAGCCGGCAGCAGGCCGACTTTATTAAAACAGCACTGTTGGAGGATGCGGAGTGGGCTGAGCTCATTGACCAACTTAATACTCGCCTTCGCTAATATAAATTGGCATCAAGGCCCACGCCATGATGCCCTTACCCCAATCCTATTTATTCAGTAGAGCGTAGGCTGAATCTCCCCACCCCACTAACATGTCATTACGCAATACCAGTGGGGTACATTCATCTTTTGTGGTTATACCGTCGCTATCTTTGCGCTGGGTTCTAAAATACAATACATGGTATTTATCACCATCTTTTTCAAAAAACTCACTGTAATCTGGCACCCCTAGCCGATCCGAGACCTGCTGCATGCTGAGCTGCGGTTGCAAATTAGCAATACTTTTGCGATTTTTTTGTTCTCTGTCTTGCCAATCTGAGTGATATTCATCACGTCCGTCACCATCTACTGAGATAACGCAACCTGATAAGGCTAATGTCAAACCGAGAGAGGTGATTAAGAGTAGTTTTTTCATGTATGACTCCTTGAAAGTCGAGTTTATTATTTTAGTTGTAGGCACTATTTACTTATGCGCTTGTAGAACCTTGTATACAAAAATAACGCCACATCTATATCTTATTGATTTAACTAAATATTAAATATTTACAGTGGGTTCGGATTAGTTTTAAATGGGACATCACACTACTTATTCGTCTAATTGACTAAATGAACAACAACCAACTCTATATTGTTAGCGTATGTCAGCAGCTGGTAAGCGACGGCAAAAAGCCCACAGTTGCCTTAGTGCGTAATCGTGCACAGCGCTCACTAACCATCCCAGAAATAATCAAAGGCATACAGAATTGGCAACATAGTCCGAAGCAGACTGTGCTTGTGCCAGACGATACGCCGCCGAACATTAAGGACTCACCAGCAAATCTGGACAAGCGGGTCAGCTTACTCGAACAACAGGTTTTACAGTTAACTGCGGCCGTAAAAGCGTTAACAAACAGAGACAGCTAAGGGTTAAGCTGGGTTTATGTCAGGCTTGGGGCCGAGTCACTGGGCGTGATATCAGTTAAAAAAGCGGCCAAGTTAGGCGCTATAACTTTTTGCGGTTGCAAACCAACCTGTTCCAACATCACTTCCCCACTTTGATTATGCACACTTAAGATAAAGTCATCTTGATCCGTGAGAGCAAAAAATAAGGTTTCCGGCTGGCGCAACCGCCTTTTCATTAATATATGCCCCACCAAATTTTGTTGCAGTATGGCAAAATCTTCGAGGTTCCAGGCCTGCAGCAATTGCAATTGTCCATGCTCGCTGTGAGCATAGATATTCTCACTCCAGTAATGGCCATAATAATCTTTAATATCCGGGTGAAGGATCAACTCCAGAGCCTGCTCCAAATCAGAAAGGTTTCCGGTTGGCCAGCGTTTTACCGGCTGCCAGCTAACAGTGACTATTTCCTCATGATCCGCCGGCGGCTGATAACACTCTGACGGCCACTTTGGATCATATTCGATACAGGCTATCGCCGGAAATATCATGCTGTGTTGCTTAAAACGTTGCATGAAATCATCCAGCGCTTCGATTACCGTTGAACTCATATACCTGTTCCAGCTAGGGCTATAATTTCGGCTAATGTATCATTAACAGAGTAATTCTGCGGCGAAAATTTTAGTCTGAGCAACGACTTGAGTTACAATGAACCCAGTGTAAGCCAAGGCCCAAAATATGAGCGAACTACCCAACACATCTGAATTATTAAGTCATCTGAGTCTCGGTAAAATCTCGGAATATAAAGAGACTTACTCCCCTGAACTACTTCAGGCAGTGCCAAGAAATTTAAATCGCCAGGCGTTAAATTTAACCGACACCTTACCTTTTACCGGGCAAGACAGATGGAATGGTTATGAACTTTCCTGGTTAAACCTCAAGGGCAAGCCACAGATCGCCATCCTGCGCTGTGAAGTTCCATTTAACTCTCCCAACCTGATTGAATCCAAATCTTTCAAGCTGTATTTAAATAGCTTTAATCAAACTAAAATAGCCTCCATAGAAGATGTGAAAAAGCTGCTTCGTAAGGATTTATCCGGCTGCGCGGGTTTACCCGTTAACGTACAAGTTTATAGTCGCCAAGAGTTTCCAGGTCTACAACTGGGCACCCTGGAAGCAGAATGTATAGATGATCTTGATATCCAGATTGACGAGTATCATTTGCAACCTCAAATATTAAAAATTGGCCACAGCGACACAACTGAAACCCTTTGCAGCCACCTGTTAAAATCCAATTGCCTGATCACTAATCAGCCCGATTGGGGCAGCGTATTGATCCGTTATCATGGTAAAAAAATAGATAAAGGATCTCTGTTACGCTATTTAATATCGTTTCGTCAACACAACGAATTCCATGAACAATGTGTCGAACGCATATTTTGTGACATCATGCACCACTGTCAACCACAAAAACTAACCGTCTATGCTCGTTACACCCGCAGAGGCGGGCTGGATATTAATCCCTTTAGAAGTAACTTTGAGAGCATTTACCCTGAGCAGCGATTAGCCCGCCAATAGTTACCCAGTTGAAAATTCAACCAATAGTGCCGGGCCCGGGTAATTTTAGTAAAGATGAATTCCTGTTTTATTTGAATTAAGGAAAAAGATGAAGAGTATACAACTGAACCCCGTCGGGTCGATGAGCCAACTTTCAAAAATTGAAGTGGACAGGTTAAATCAATCCCCCGATAGCCTACTTTATCGGTTGTTTCGCAATTGCTGCCTGGCAGTGTTAAATAGCGGTGCGGAAACCGATAATTGTGAAGATTTATTTATCAAGCACCAGGATTTTGATGTTCGCTTAATTAGCCGTGAGCGTGGGGTAAAGGTAGAACTGATCAACCCACCTGCCATTGCCTTTGTGGATGACAAACTGATCAAAGGCGTACATGAGCATATATTCTCCGTACTGCGCGATCTGTTGCACATGGGCGTAAGTTTTAACGGAGCAGAGTTTCCAGGCGTACCTGAAACCGCTTATATCACCCATAAAGTATTTGATATGATGCGCCATGCTCAAACCATAAAAAATACTGCCGAGCTGAATTTAGTGGTGTGCTGGGGTGGGCATTCCATAGGTGAGACAGAATACCAGTACACCAAAGCCGTCGGTTATCAATTAGGTTTGCGCGAACTAAATATCTGCACGGGCTGCGGCCCTGGCGCCATGAAAGGGCCGATGAAAGGTGCAACGATTGGCCATGCCAAACAACGTTACCGTACCGGCCGTTATTTGGGGATCACCGAGCCCAGTATTATTGCCGCCGAGCCCCCCAATGCAATTGTCAACGAACTGGTGATCATGCCTGATATCGAAAAGCGCCTCGAGGCTTTTGTCAGAATGTCCCATGCGATCATTGTTTTCCCCGGTGGCGCCGGCACGGCAGAAGAATTGCTGTATTTATTGGGGATCATGCTTAATGAGCAGAATAAAGAGCAAGTATTGCCTATCATTCTCACCGGGCCTAAGGCTTGTCAGGGCTACTTTGCCGCAATAGACAAATTTATTGGCGCTACCCTGGGCAAAGAAGCGCAGTCTTTGTACCAAATTATTGTCGACGATCCGGTTTTGGTGGCACAAAGTATTAATAATAAACGTGCCAAAGTCAGGGCTTATCGTAAGGAAACGGGTGACTCCTTTGATTTTAATTGGTCTTTGAAAATAGACCCGGAATTTCAGCAGCCCTTCACCCCAACCCATGCCAATATGACGGCTTTGAACTTACATTATGATCAACCTAAGGCAAGCTTGGCGGCTGATTTACGCAAAGCTTTTTCTGGGGTTGTAACTGGTAATGTTAAAGCTGAAGGCGTTAAACTCATCCGGGATAAAGGCCCATTTAAATTAAATGGCGACAGTGAATTAATGCAGATGATGGATGAGTTGCTGACATCGTTCGTGGTACAGCAACGCATGAAGCTACCGGGTAGCAAATATGTGCCTTGTTATGAAATTTTGCAGTAAAGTAGTGCCAGGGTGGATGTATAGGATGAGAAGCACAGATACGCGCTTAGTATATACTTCACCCCAAACGTAAAATGTATACACTGTTAAGTGATTAATCACAAATTGATATTGGCGTTCAATGAATAAAAAAATACTAATGAGAATTGGCTTTGGTGTGGTCTTGTATGGGCTTTTTGTAGCAGCAGTGCTGCTGTTTTATCCTGACAGACCCCAAGACATGGATTGGAAAGACAGAGAAGAATACAATAAGGTCCAAGTCTCCAAGCTTGAGTTGGGTTTGAGCAAACATCAAATACTTGCCATTTTCGGGGGCCCGGACATCAGCGAAGCCAAGAAGTCGGCGCAAAATACCTGGCAGGTGTTGTTTTACCGCACTCAGCATATCAAAGCCGACGGCATCACCACCCAGGATGAATGTACTGCCCTGTTGCTAGAAAATGATAAGTTGGTGGCTTGGGGTGATAGCGCCTATCAAGATTACGTAAACCGATAGGTAATTTCGCTCTGTGCCGGCAGAATTAATTAAACAGCAGTATCAGAGCTTAGCCACACTGTTGTCGTCTTATCGTAGCGAGCCATTGTCTAGCGACCTGATCCAGCAAACGCTGAAATTTTGTGGCTCGCTATTACACGTAGCTAAATCCCACCCAGATGCAACCTTTGCCCAACTGCAGCTCTACAAAAAAAAGCTGCCTTATGTTTATAACCTGAGCTTTAATTGTTGCCTGTATAGCGCATTACTTGGTGCGCGTAACAAAATAAATGACACGACCAGCCAACAGCTCATGTGTGCGGCTATTACCTTATTTGCTTTCGAACAGAAAATTATCGAACAATATTATACTAAGGATACCGAGGAATTAGCGGGAAAATTAAACCGGCGCTTATGTCAGGTATTGCAAAAAACCCGGCAAGAAACCTGGCTGAGGGGTTATCAGTTAAGCCCCCATATCCATCGTAATCTGGGTGATCAAATAAGCCAATTAGATCGATTAAGCAAAGACCAAGCAATATTAGTCATTGCGGCCAGACTCGCCTTTTTAACCACCCCAAATGCACGTTTTAAAAAGCTCAATTTTGCCGATGCCCTCAGAAAAACTATTATTGCCAGCCCTGCCCCCTGTTATCAGCTATATGCCCCGCTGCTGGATTACCCTGGCCTGGTGCCACCAGGCAGCTATATACGACTGCCTGACACGGGCTATGCCGTGGTATTGGCGGTTACCAAGCAAGACGTTGTGGTTCGCAACTTAAGCGGTAAGGAAACCAATTGGGCTTCGCAAATTAGCCGGCTGGCTCGCAGCACGATCAACCGAAGTTTTACCGGCGATGGACTGAGCCGGTTCGACAAAATTAGTCAGTGGTGGGGCGATGATTGGACCCAGTACCAAGGGACTCCACAAACAACGTCTGAGGATATTATAAATACACCTTTTAACCACAGTTACAACATTAGTCACCCGCCTAGCACCTTAGTTGATATCCAATGCCAACTGAATCAGCCCGAGCAAGACATTAAAAAACTGGCCAAGGCTATCGCTAAAGAGCCGGCATTCGCCGTGCATCTGCAAAACACAGCGACTCAGAGCAGCCGCGAAAAACTGCCTGTTTTGGCAATACAACACAGCTTGATGGTGCATGGCTTTGCCCGTTCCGGCAGCATTATTATGCAACAGGCTTTGCTTAGCCGGATCAATCAGCATTATTTCCCGCTGCAACACCATTTTATCAACTTCACCCAACTAAGAGGTTACCTTGCCAGTTGCCTGGCTAAAGAATGTGACCTGGGTCTTCCTGAACAGGCCTGCACCTTGGCTTATTTTGCCAGCAGTGGTTTATTTACCCATCCCGCCCTGAAGATCCAGAGCAAGTGGGTAAGGGGCGAGACACAGATCTTTGATATCAGCCAACTGGTTGTTTGCCAACGAGCAGAACAACTAGGCTTGCAAGCTGTTGCACTGGCAGAGGCCTGGCATCAGCCGAGTCATGAAATTGTTGCATTACGTACCCATAATCACATGCCACAACCGCAAACGAGCAAAGGCAGTTCAGCGAAACTGGCGGCCTTATTAGGTATGAGTTTGCTGATGGCCAGACAAGTGTTTTTTGCTGAGCCCCAGTTGTGCAAACAGGGGCAACAGTACGCCAAAGACGCCTTGCTGTTGCTTGACCTAAAGCCTCAGAAAATCGAGACAATTAAAGACCAATCTGTGGCCTATTGTCATGTGTATTCGCCAATTGATTGAGGCGCCATGGCATAGTTTCACTGGTGAAAAAGTGCTATTTGTGGTATAAATCGCGCCCCAAAATATCGCTCACGCTGAACAATTTTATAGAAAGCCACGACTAACTTTAAGGAATTTATTATGACTCAACAACGTATAACAGTAATACGCGGGGACGGAATAGGCCCGGATATAATCGACTCCGCGTTACAAATTTTAGACAAAGTCGGTTGTAACTTTGCATATGACTTTGCGGATGCAGGTTTAGTGGCGTTGGAAAATCATGGTGAGTTACTACCCCAGGAAACCCTGGACCTTATCGGTAAAAATAAAGTGACTCTTAAAGGGCCGCTGACCACACCTGTTGGCGAAGGGTTTACCTCAATCAATGTGAGTCTGCGTAAAAAATTCCAGTTATACGCCAACTTGCGCCCGGTATTGTCATTCAAGGGTACCAAGGCTAGATATGAAAATATCGACATCATTACCGTACGTGAAAATACCGAAGGTATGTATTCGGGGTTAGGCCAAGTGGTTTCTGCCGATGGCAACGAAGCACAAGCGATGAGTAAAATCACCCGCACCGGCGCCGAACGTATCTTGGTATACGCCTATGAAATGGCCCGCAGGGATAAACGCAAGAAAGTGACCGCAGTACACAAGGCAAACATTCTAAAATCCACTTCAGGGTTATTCTTGAAAGTCGCCCGGGAAGTAGCCCAGCGTTATCCGGATATTGAATCGACAGAAATGATCGTCGATAACGCCTGTATGCAATTGGTAATGAACCCTCATCAATTTGATGTAATAGTCACCACCAACTTGTTTGGGGATATTATATCTGACCTGTGTGCCGGTTTAGTGGGTGGCTTGGGTATGGCACCCGGTGCTAATATCGGTACTGATTGCGCCATATTTGAAGCGGTACATGGCTCTGCTCCTGATATTGCAGGTAAAAATCTGGCCAACCCCACATCCGTGATCCTGGCTTCTATTCAAATGCTCGAGTATTTGGATATGAGTGAGCAAGCGGAAAAAATTCGTTATGCCCTAAAACAAGTCATAGAATCCGGTGATCGTACCACTCGTGACTTGGGTGGCGTGCACGGCACCAGTGATTTCACCCAAGCGATGTTAGAGCGCTTGTAAGCTCAAATATCTGCTGAAAAAAGTGGCCATAATGGGCCACTTTTTTTGACTTTTTTTTTAGCTTGGATTATTTCTTTACCAAAATACAAAGCTCGACTAGGGTTAATTTTGTGCAACTGCACTTAAATGGAACAATTTAACAAGGAGTTAATCATGAAAAAAATCCTCACCCCGCTATTTTTTGCATGTTTTATGTTGGTCAGTTACTCAGGGTTAGTACTTGCCCAGTCGGCTAGCGATGGAAGCAGTATATCAAAAACACAAAAAATTGATCTCAATACTGCATCAGTCGAGCAGCTTGTCTCTTTGCCTGGCATAGGTAACAAAAAAGCCGCCACCATCGTTGCATACCGAGAACAAAACGGTAAGTTCAGGTCAGTGGATGACTTGGCGAACGTTAAGGGTATCGGTTCAAAAATGGTATTGAAGTTGGCAGATGCTGTAGAAGTAAAATAAAAAAAAGCCGCTTGATAATATATCAAGCGGCTTTAACCCTTCTTATAGTGAATTTATTTCACTATCTCGTGTAAAAACTCGGTGAATTCTGCCCCCACTTCAGGATGACGCATGGCATATTCAACATTGGCTTTCATGTAGCCCAGCTTGCTGCCGCAGTCATGGCTTTTACCTTTTAGAAAATAAGCATCAACCTGTTCGGTACGCATCAGCGCATCAATGGCATCCGTTAACTGTATCTCATCCCCAGCGCCTGGGGGGGTTTTAGCCAATAGATCCCACACTTTTTCAGATAACACGTACCGCCCTACAACGGCTAAATCAGAAGGTGCATCGGCCAGATTTGGCTTTTCAACCATACCGTGAATTTTCGCTGACTCACCAGGTGAAATATTAACGCCGTCTAAGTCTACAATACCGTATTTGCTAATATCCTCCTGGGGAACACTTTCCACCATGATTTGACTGACTTGACTGGTATTAAACTTAGCCGTCATATCTGCCAGATTGTCCTTCTTAAGATTACACGTACCTTCATCAATAATAACATCAGGCAATATCACTGCAAAAGGTGCATTACCCACCATAGGGCGAGCGCACAGCACAGCGTGGCCAAGGCCTTTAGCTACACCTTGGCGAACATGCATTATGGTGACATCACGGGGGCAAATGGCCTGAACCGCTTCTAATAATTGACGTTTAACACGTTTTTCTAACGTCGCTTCTAACTCGAAGCTAGTATCAAAATGGTTTTCTATGCTGTTTTTACTGGCGTGGGTCACCAATATGATTTCTTTGATCCCGGCATTCACACACTCGGATACCACATATTGAATAAGAGGTTTGTCGACCAGTGGCAGCATCTCTTTGGGGATCGCCTTAGTGGCGGGCAGCATACGTGTACCTAATCCAGCAACTGGGATAACTGCCTTTTTCACTTGACTCATTTTATTTCTCCTTGACTGATAGTCCGCGACCTATGGCATAGTAATGCAAGCCGTATTCCAGCATCATGTTAGGTTCGAATAAATTACGCCCGTCGAATATCAGCGGCGAAGTAAGTTTTTGTTTTATTAAGGCAAAATCCGGGGCCCGAAAGGCCTGCCATTCCGTACAGATCACCAGGAAATCTGCGCCATTAAGCGCTGACTCTTTCGTGCCCATCAGGCTCAGATCGTCACGGCTACCGTAAATGCGTTGGGTTTCTTCCATCGCTTCTGGATCATAAGCTTTCACTTTAGCTCCGGCTTTCCAGAGGCTTTCCATCAGCACACGACTCGACGCTTCACGCATATCATCGGTATTAGGTTTAAATGACAGCCCCCAAATAGCAACGGTTTTGCCTTTCACATCACCGCCAAAATGGCGCATGATGTATTCAAACAGTTTCTCTTTCTGGGCGTAGTTGACCGCCTCAACAGCTTCGAGGATTTGGGCGGTATAACCCACACCAGTGGCACTGCGAACCAGGGCTTGTACATCTTTGGGGAAACAAGACCCCCCATAACCACAACCGGGATAAATAAACTGATAACCAATACGCGGATCAGAGCCAATGCCGCGACGTACGTTTTCGATATCGGCACCAAACAACTCGGCCAGATTAGCCATTTCATTCATAAAGCTGATCTTGGTAGCCAGCATACAGTTGGCGGCATATTTGGTCAGCTCGGCGCTACGAATATCCATCATGATGATTTTGTCGTGATTACGATTAAAGGGTGAATAAAGCTCCCGCAGTTTTTTCTCGGCGGACTCACTGGTGGTACCCAAAATAATGCGATCAGGGCGCATGCAATCATTAACCGCCGCCCCCTCTTTTAAAAATTCCGGGTTGGATACCACATCGAACGTTAAATCCTTGCCCAATTCAGTGAGCGTCTCATTCACTTTGGCTTGCACTTTATCTGCTGTGCCCACAGGCACAGTAGATTTGTTGATGATGATTTTATGTGATTGCATATGCTGAGCAATACTTGTGGCTACAGCTAATACGTATTTTAAGTCAGCTGAGCCGTCTTCATCGGGCGGCGTGCCTACGGCAATAAAAATGACTTCGCCGTGTTCGACACCGCGGGCAGCATCAGTAGTAAAATCAACACGACCGGCTTCATAGTTACTGTTTACCAGCGGTGTAAGGCCCGGCTCATAAATAGGAATGTGGCCTTGTTTTAATCTATCAACCCTGTTCTGGTCAATATCCACACATACCACATCGTGGCCCACTTCAGCCATAACCGCGGCTTGCACCAGCCCTACATAACCAATCCCAAATACTGTAACTTTCATCTAACTAAACTTCCTTAAAGTAATTCCTGACAGACACTACTGACTAAATATGACAAAATTTTGATAATAAGAGCAAAAACAGTGCCTAAACGCAAGGCTGGGATGAAAGAGATTTTTAACCTAACTGTTTGGTCTGACCCCGCACCAGGCAAGCTGATCATTTTATCACTGACAATGAGCAAAATATGCTGTACCCTGCCGGTGAAAATTAATTCTCATGGTAAGACTATCAACGGATGGCACATGGGGAATAATTATTCATTTTCGTAGCTGATTTGCGAACACCTATTGAGCTTGGCAAAGTATTCAATTAGAATCACGAGAGTTGCGTTTTAATTTAAATTGAAGGGAAATACTATGAAAAAAATTCTTATGGCTGCTGCAGTCGCTTTATGTTTCGCAGGTAACTCCTTTGCTCAAGAAAATGCCGGTGGTAACGCTGCATCTGATTCAGCATTTGGTGATGTAGACAAATCAACTGTTGCCGCGGGCGTTGTAGGCCTTGGTATTCTTGGTGCTGTTGTTGCTAACAACCGTGGAAACGCAAAAGTAGCTCCAGACCCAGGCCCAGGTGACCCAACTTGTAATGGCGATGACCCTTTAGTTGACGGCGTATGTGTTGGTACTACTAGCACTGTTACTGTTACTGGCACTGGCACTATGACCAGCACCGTTACTGTTCCAGTGACTTTCACTTATACACCCACTGCGTAATATTACTTTTAGT
Organism: Paraglaciecola sp. IT1134; assembly: GCF_058068185.1. NCBI lineage: Bacteria > Pseudomonadati > Pseudomonadota > Gammaproteobacteria > Alteromonadales > Alteromonadaceae > Paraglaciecola > Paraglaciecola sp. IT1134. Next base: position 3,870,356 of record NZ_CM176486.1, read on the forward strand.
TGAAAAGCCGCCATTAGGCGGCTTTTTTATTACGCGCTCTCCCTGCACTACACCTAAAGGCCGACCTGCGGGCGTTCTAATAAGCTCCCAGCCTATTAGTATTGCTGTTTTCAAATCCTTCTTTTTCCGGACAGATAGACCAAAATGAATCTGAAATCCTTAACGCTTAGCGCAGTGGTATTAATATTTATCAGCGGTTGTAGCGGTACTTACCATTCATATTATGAAACTCTGAGATTGGCCATTGCAGAACCGACAGATGCTCAGATGTCGCTTTCAGAAGTGCAACAATCAGATATAGATGTTATTTCAGTAAAGCGCGGGGAGCGACCTGCCGTCATAATGGCGTTAGCTTACCTAGAAAATGGCCAGCATAAATGGGTTTCAAGCGACAACGCCATGCTCATAATGGATCAGGGCCGCATTGTTCGTACTTTGGGACTAAAAGAAAATTTACTTTATCTTGGCAATACCGAAACAGATCCACTCAAAGCTCTTCCTTCTGACATGCAAAAAAATCAATGGCAAAGCGCAGCAGATTACACCGGCGACCAATACGGTTACCCGCTAGTATCAACGTTCACTGCAGGCAAAAGTATTGAGTTACAGGCACTAACACTGAATATAGACACCTTACATTTTGTTGAAAATGTAAGTTACTTAGCGCCGGCAAACTTTATTCGTCTTAATACCCATTGGCAAAACCATTACTGGTACGACAAACAAAGCGGCGAACTGCTCAAAAGTACCCAGCGCATTTCTCCTCTGGCGGAACCACTGGAAATTACCTACTTAAGCCGTATGGCCCGCATGAATCAATAATAGTCACCGGATAAAACACCAATGAATAAATTATATTTGATACTTTTGTTATCAGTAACTTACTTGGCATGCAATAACGCTAAGGCCGAAGTAACAGTGATGGTTAACCAACAGCAATATGTATTTGCAAACGAACCTCGTTTGGTTGAAGTTTTAGCCCCCCTGGCGGCTCAGAAAAACGGGTATTGGCCCGCCGCTGCATTATATAAAATAGATAATAGTGAGCTGGAAGATACACGCCAACAGGCACTTAACCAGTTATCGATATTGGCGGAAAACCAAAGGCAAAAGGACTCACAACTCAAATTAGCTATAGAGCAACTTGCTACAGATATCGCAAGCTGGACATTAGCGCGCAGACTACCTATAGCAATTGATTATGACCTGGCACGTATCACGGCCGCTGCTAATCCACGATTTACCCAGGGCCGGTATCTACTGCGCTTAACGCAACGCTCAAACATTGTGCGGGTATTGGGTGCGGTTAATTACTCACAGCAAATTGCCCATTTGGGCCACGCCGATGTTAGTGATTATATAACTAAGCTACCTCTCACTGACTTGGCCGATAAAGACATAGTCATACTTATTCAAGCCGATGGCAGAGTAATCACAGCGCCGGTAGCTTACTGGAATAAAAAGCATCAAGAAGTCATGCCTGGCAGCCAACTCTTTGTGCCCTTTAAACAGAGTCTGTTTATCCCTGAACTTAGCAAAATCAATCAGCAGTTAATAAAACTCGCCGTCAACAGGGTGTTGTAAATATGACAAACAAGAAACAAATCCCCATAAATCATTATTTAATTGTTTTCGCAGCGATGGCTATTAACACAACAGCCGGTGCACAAGCAGCTACAGAAACCTGGGATTTAACGCCCATTGGTAGCTCGTTAATGGTGCACGGTGGCACAGGCCTTATTCAAACCCCCACAGCACGCATGCTCACCGACGGTGACTTACGAGTAAGCTACACAGACAACGATCAATATCGCTTTTGGTCAGTAACCATGCAGTTGTTCCCGTGGATGCAAACTACTTTTAGATACACAGATACTCGAACTCGCCTTTATAGTAAGTCCCCAGGCTTTAGTGGTGATCAAACTCTCAAAGACAAAGGTATTGATGCCAAGTTCCGTTTATTAACTGAAAGTTACTATCTACCTGAGATATCCATAGGTTTTCGTGATTTTGGCGGCACGGGTTTTTTTGAAAGTGAATTTATCGGTTTAAGTAAACAAGCGGGTAATTTCGACTTTCATGTGAATATGGGCTGGGGATATTTGGGCACATCGGGCAATACATCCAATCCGTTTTGTGATTTCAGCGATAGCTATTGTGATCGCCCCAGAGGGTTTAGCGGCCGTGGCGGCAAAGTTGACTATCAGCGGTTCTTCAAAGGCCCAGCTTCTGTATTTGGAGGCGTAGAATACCAAACCCCTTGGCAGCCACTGCGCATAAAACTCGAGTATGAGGGTAATAACTATATTAACGACCAAGCCGGCGCATTAACACAAGATAGCCGTTGGAATATCGGTGCAGCATACAGCTGGAATGACTTCGATTTTAGTGTTAACTATCAACGAGGCAATACCATTGGCTTTGGTATCAATTATAATTTTAATTTACATACTATAAGCCAAGTAAAAGTTGATAGCCCACCTCGCGCGTTATCGCTTACAAAAATAAATAATTTCTCAATGGAGCAGATAGATCGAACTAGGTTTACTCAAGATTTATATTATCAAGCCGGTTTTGCGGTAAGTACATCTCATCTCACTAAAACAGATGTCACTCTTTACGGGCAACAAACGAGCTACCGGAATGAAGAGGAAGCGGTAGAACGAGTCGGACGTATCATGGCTTCGGAGTTGCCTGAATCGGTAAAAACCTATCATATAGTCAATACCGTAGGCTCTATTCCTTTGGTGGAAACAATTATCGATGCTGATGCCTTTAAAACTCAAGCTAAATACCAAACCCTTGAGCCTGATTTACCTAACACCTATCAGCGCCAAGATCTTAGTCAAACCACAATAGATAACTACCACCCCAAAAATACCGCCGGCTTTTTTACCGGTATCGAGACCTTCTGGATCCAAACCTTTGGCAATCCAGAAGATTTTTATTTATACCAGGCAGGGGTTCTAGTTAATGGGGGTTATAGTTTCGATGGTAAAACCAGTATTGCAGGTGCTATCAAGGTTAATCTATTTGAAAATTTCGATAAATTTAATTTCACCACCGACAGTGCACCAAGCAGTTTACCCAGGGTACGCACTAACGTTAGGGAGTATGTATCCAATCGTGAAGTAACCATGGAAAACCTGTTTTTACATTGGAACGACCGCATTGCGCCTAATCTTTATGCCCAAGTCTATGGTGGCTATCTTGAGACTATGTTTGGTGGTGTGGGTGCTGAATTGCTCTATCGCCCAGTAGATAGCAACCTGGCGTTTGGCTTTGATATCAACTATGTGCAGCAGCGTTCTTACGAGAATGATATCGAGTTTTTTGATTACAAAGTATTAACCGGCCATGCTAATATATACTGGCAACCGCCATTTTTACCAGACACCCAGCTAACCTTCAATATTGGCCAGTACTTGGCCAAGGATAAAGGTGTAACCATTGATTTCGCTAAACGCTTCGACAGTGGCATAGTTGTAGGTGCTTATGCGGCGATTACCAATGTAAGTTCGGTCGAATACGGCGAAGGCAGCTTCACAAAAGGCTTTTACCTATCTATACCCTTCGATCTGTTTTCACTCACGCCAGCCAAAGGCCGCGGCCGCTTACCTTGGATCCCCATTGCAAGAGATGGAGGCCAAGCGTTAAATAGACCCATTAGCCTTTACAATATTACAGAGGATCGCTCACCGTTTTATAAGTAATCCCCGTAAGATTAAGCAAACCAACTGAATTGAGTTTGCTTAATTTTTATCTATTCATATAACACATCAATATATCAATGCCTTTCAGCCAGATTACGGCGTAACCGTTCACCCAGGGCAATCGCATTAAAATATTTATTTTGCATGATCCCGATGATCCTATTGCGCGATCCCGCCCATGTGGCATGGTGTCAACATGACACGCAAAAAATCCCGTCCAGCCCCCCTAAAGCCGACACGCTTGAACAAGCCAATGCGCTTATTCAGTCGTTATGGGATAGGCTCAATGACATTGAAGACAGGCTGAAACAATCCAGTCGCAACTCTTCTCGCCCGCCTTATTCCGATGGCCCAGCGGCTGTAGATCGCCCGCGTAAAAGTAGCGGCGAGGCGCCCAGCCGGGGCATAAGGGCAGCAATCGCGCGCGAGTAGATGAGGTGGATGTGACACTGTCATATTATCCTCCCGGCGAATGTGCATGCGGGGGGGAAAGTGGTATCCAATGCCACGCCTTATTATCGTCATCAGGTGTTTGATATCCCTCAACAAGCCTACAACGTGACGGAGCACCCGCTTTATCAAGGTAGCTGTTGTCGCTGTGGGAAGGCTGTTCAGGCGACGTTGCCCGAAACCGTCGACAATGGTCATATGGGGGCCAACATGTTGGCCTTTATCGCCATACAGGCCGGGCAGTTCCATCAGAGTATCAGCCAAATCCAGCAACAGTTGCAGTAGAACTTCGGGGTGTACTTTAGCCGAGGGGCCATATCTGAAGCCCAAGGCAAGGTCAGCGCGATGCTCACGCCCGTTCATCAGCAGATCAAACGTAACCGTTCACCGGACAGGTATTGACATGTAAAAATATTTATTTTGCATGATCCCGATGATCCTATTGCGCGATCCCGCCCATGTGGCATGGTGTCAACATGACACGCAAAAAATCCCGTCCAGCCGCCCCTAAAGCCGACACGCTTGAACAAGCCAATGCGCTTATTCAGTCGTTATGGGATAGGCTCAATGACATTGAAGACAGGCTGAAACAATCCAGTCGCAACTCTTCTCGCCCGCCTTCTTCCGATGGCCCAGCGGCTGTAGATCGCCCGCGTAAAAGTAGCGGCAAACCGCGAGGCGCCCAGCCGGGGCATAAGGGCAGCAATCGCGCGCGAGTAGATGAGGTGGATGTGACACTGTCCTATTATCCTCCCGGCGAATGTGCATGCGGGGGGAAAGTGGTATCCAATGCCACGCCTTATTATCGTCATCAGGTGTTTGATATTCCTCAACAAGCCTACAACGTGACGGAGCACCAGCTTTATCAAGGTAGCTGTTGCCGCTGTGGGGAGGCTGTTCAGGCGACGTTGCCCGAAACCGTCAACAATGGTCAGATGGGGGCCAACATGTTGGCCTTTATCGCCATACAGGCCGGGCAGTTCCATCAGAGTATCAGCCAAATCCAGCAACAGTTGCAGCAGAACTTCGGGGTGTACTTTAGCCGAGGTGCCATATCTGAAGCCCACGGCAAGGTCAGCGCGATGCTCACGCCCGTTCATCAGCAGATCAAACAGCTAGTCCAGGATTCTACCGTTATCCACGCTGACGAAACCCGGCACAAGCGTGAGAATGAAAACCGCTGGATGTGGCTGGCCTGCACCGATGAATTATCCTGTTTTATGATCCACTACTCCCGGGCGCAACATGCCGCCAGGGCATTATTAGGCGACGTCACCGAAGCCGTGATCGTTACCGATCAATATGCGGGCTACCATTATCTCCCCCCATCTCAGCGGCAATTTTGCTGGGCCCATATTTTACGTAATGTGGGGGCAATAGCAGATAGTTGGGGGCCGAATAAACCCATAGGGCAGCGATTAGAAACCTTGATCCATCTTATCTTTCGTACCCGCCACCGATTTGAGCGAGGGGAGCTATCGCCTTATTTGTATCAAAAGCGTATGGGTAAACTACGCAAACGTTGGCAAGCCACCCTGGAACATGCCACCGAAGCTTGTGTTACCCCGCGGTATCGAAACCGCTGCGGATTATTGCTCAAACACGATGAAAGCTGTTGGACATTTCTGACGGATAAGGATATTCCTCTGACCAACAACGAGGCAGAGCGCTCCTTGCGCAGCTATGTACTGTGGCGCAAAGGCAGTTATGGCGTGTACTCACACCGGGGCGAGCAATTTCGGCAACGCATTCTCACCATTGTAGAAAGCTGCCGCAAGCTGGGGGCCAATCCTCTGGACTGGCTAAGGCAAATCGTCCACGCCGTGATCACTCGCTCGGAATATCCGGCACTGCCTGAACTAACGGCCTTAAGTCAATAGCTCCCCGGTGAACGGTTACAGATCAAACAGCTAGTCCAGGATCCTACCGTTATCCACGCTGACGACAAATGCTTCGGGAAAGCATTTGAACCGCTTCAGCGTGCCGTGAAACGGTGAGCCTCAGGGATGAGGTGAGTAAACCCGGCACAAGCGTGAGAACGAAAACCGCTGGATGTGGCTGGCCTGCACCGATGAATTATCCTGTTTTATGATCCACTACTCCCGGGCGCAACATGCCGCCAGGGCATTATTAGGCGACGTCACCGAAGCCGTGATCGTTACCGATCAATATGCGGGCTACCATTATCTCCCCCCATCTCAGCGGCAATTTTGCTGGGCCCATATTTTACGTAATGTGGGGGCAATAGCAGATAGTTGGGGGCCGAATAAACCCATAGGGCAGCGATTAGAAACCTTGATCCATCTTATCTTTCGTACCCGCCACCGATTTGAGCGAGGGGAGCTATCGCCTTATTTGTATCAAAAGCGTATGGGTAAACTACGCAAACGTTGGCAAGCCACCCTGGAACATGCCACCGAAGCTTGTGTTACCCCGCGGTATCGAAACCGCTGCGGATTATTGCTCAAACACGATGAAAGCTGTTGGACATTTCTGACGGATAAGGATATTCCTCTGACCAACAACGAGGCAGAGCGCTCCTTGCGCAGCTATGTACTGTGGCGCAAAGGCAGTTATGGCGTGTACTCACACCGGGTCGAGCAATTTCGGCAACGCATTCTCACCATTGTAGAAAGCTGCCGCAAGCTGGGGGCCAATCCTCTGGACTGGCTAAGGCAAATCGTCCACGCCGTGATCACTCGCTCGGAATATCCGGCACTGCCTGAACTAACGGCCTTAAGTCAATAGCTCCCCGGTGAACGGTTACCATGCTCCGTTGGAATAATGATGAAATTTTGCCGGTGCTCCGAGCAAAAAAACAGACGTGCTATATTGATCGCTTACAGTGAAAAGATACTAACGGTCCGTGGCCACGCACAGATAAAAACGTTCTAGTTAATAAAGCTATTACACAGCAGGCTGATCCTGACTAAATAACAAGTGTATGTTAGCTAGCAAACTACAGAAAGGCCTCGCTAAGCGACAAAGTCTGAATTAAGATTTATAGGAAATTGAATATGGAAACCTAGAGGTAAATTATGGAGAGTGAATATATTACGACCTTGATGAAAGACTCATCAAGGCCTAACAGTTTAGTTTATTACTTTCTGAACCAGCGGGATATTTTCCACACATGAATAAACGAATAGTCGTACGCAAGAAATATACCGATGAACAAGGCTAACATCAGTACCTCTGGGAGATCGTAAAACTCACCCGTCAAACCAAAACCAGCCATGCCAATTGCAAGCGCAGCTATTGATACCAACGCCTTCTCAGATGAGAAACCAAAACGCATAAAAATATGATGCAAATGATCACGGTCGGCAGACAAAGGTGATTTGCCCTTTTTTACCCTTCTGTGCATTACAGCAAACATATCCATCAAGGGTATGGCAATTATCCATAGAGCAGTAACAGGTCGAAAGCTCGCTTCACCGTTTTGAGTGCCTAATACCAACAGCCAAATAACGCTAAGGCCGATCATCATGCTGCCCGCATCACCCATGAAAACTTTACCAAACACTCGGCGCAAACCACCTAGATTAAACAATAAAAAGGCAGATAGTGCTGCTACGAAAATAGCGGATATCGTAAATAAATCGACATTATTAGCCCAGTAAAACAACACACATAAGCTAGCGAAGGTGACCCCACCTAATACGCCCACTAGACCATCAATGCCATCGGTCATGTTAAAAGCATTAATAGCTGTCGCAACCGCCAGTAGAGTAACTGGTAAAGCGAATATGCCTAAGTGCACATTCCCAAAACCTAAAAGGTTCCCCATGTCGTATAAAGCATGCCCTGCACCTACCACCAAGATAGAAGCAATAAGCAATTGGGCAATCAAACGCACTTTAGCGCTGACATCATAAAAATCGTCTAAGCCACCAATCAGCACCATAAACGAACACGAGATCATATATAGTTTAACTAACTGAGATTCAGGCAAAAAAACCTGTGAGACAATCAGTACGGTAAAATATATAGCGATACCGCCTATAAGGGGTATTTCGCCTAAATGCTTTTTGCGCGCATCGGGCCGGTCAACCAAACCGATATTGGCTGCAATTGGCCGCAATCCTACAATAGATAAGCAAGCTACCGCAAATGCCCATATAAAAACTGAGTTGTATCCCTCAGATATAAAATCCATTGTATATCTCCAAAAATAAGTCGACGGATTATAGCATGCATTTTTTACCAAAAAACTACTAAAGGAGGTGATTTATAATTCTTTAGGCTTTTCGGCAAGCGAACTCTGTAATGTATCCCAGTCAATAGTCCCCCGGTGAACGCTTACGGTGAACGGTTACTTCTCACCATCGTAAAAAGCTGCCGCAAGCTGGAGGCCAATCCTATGGACTGGCTAAGGCAAATCGTCCACGCCGTCATCACTCGCTCGGAATATCCGGCACTCCCTGAACTAACGGCCTTAAGTCAATAGCTCCCCGGTGAACGGTTACTCGATGGCTTTGCGCATATCAGTTACCCCACACACGAGGATCACATTTAAAGATGTTGTGTCTGCAAACATATTCATATTGGCGCCCAAGGGATTGAATGAAACCCAGTGTGCTTAATATGTTCCAAGTATTGAAGACGGTGTTCGCCGGACGTTTACGGAAAACCTACCTAAATTACAATCAAGAATTAGTTCACCATTGCAAATAGGTACATTGTTAATTAGAAAAACTGAGGAATTTTAGATAGATTTTTACCTAATATGGCTCTTATCGCAGGAACGGAGTTATTTTTCATCGCTGAATAATCTTCCCTAGATTTAAGAAAAATATTTTTTAAGCTTCGATTGCTTTCACCACCAACGCGCATATTTATTAATACTTCAGGAATATAAGTTGACGAAACATTTTCTTTCCAAAGATAGCGGAGAAGAGAGTCATAATCAGCAGCAATACTATAATTTAAATCAAAACTACCATACTGCTTATAACATTCACGTTTCATATAAAATGTTGGGTGAGGTGGCATCCAACCATTTAAGATTTTCTTTCGATCAAAATCACCACTTACCCAACTACGGACGATATTGTGAATATCAGTGCGGGATACGTAATTTAAATCGCCGTAAACACTATCTACGTTGTGTCTCTGCAAAGTATACGCGATGTTTTTTAATACAGATTCATGTGAAAAAGTATCATCAGAATGTAGAAAACCAATAACATCACCTGTTGCTAATGCAATTCCTTTATTAAGCGCGTCATATATTCCATGATCCTTTTCACTCACGAAACAATCGATCATATCTTTATTATTTCTTAAAATGTCCAGTGTTCCATCTGTAGACTTACCATCTATAATAATATACTCAGTGTTCTTATAACACTGAGATCGAAAAGACTTCAATGTATCTTGTATGGTAGCTACACTATTCCAAGTAGCTGTTATTACCGTTATTTTCATAATACCGTATTACGTCCTCAAATATATTATTGGGTCAAGTTTAAGTGTATACGACACCAGGTGCGCTCTTACCCGTTTCGATAAACTCGATAGCTTGGCCGAACTTTAAAGCTTGTGCCGCCCAAGTATAATTATCTCTAATTAATGACTTACCATTTGCGGCCATCTTTCGTAATTCTTCCTTTGATAAGGCCATCATATGCCGCAAAGATTCTTCTAAATTTTCAGAGGATAACGAAATTTGCTTCCCACAATTTCGAACTTCTATATCAGCCCAAGGGGTTCCTGTTGTAGTAATAGTAGGAAGTCCAGCCGCGAGTGCCTCGCCGATAACAACTCCAAAGTTTTCAGTGAAACTTGGTAAAACAAAAAATTCAGCGCTTGAGAACGCACAGAGTTTATCAAATCCTGTAAGCATACCTAAAGTACTAATATTCTGCTCTATGCCTTCATCAACTATAATCTTTTTGATTTTTTCTTCATAATTCGAATAATCGGGGCCTACGATTAATAAACACCAATCTGTATTATTTTTTGCTACTTTAACCCAAGAATCCAAAAGCAAATCTAAACCTTTCTTTTTATGTAGACGCGACATGAACAGTATATACCTCTTATCACTGGTCAAGCCTAAGTGCCTTCTAGCAACACTACCTTCAGGCAAATCTTGATAATCATCATAATTTATACCATGAGGGACAACAGCTATAGGTGATTTAATACCTAAATTACGAACGGCATTGAGTTCTGCATCACAAGTTGTATGTATTAAGTTGGCTTGTTCGAAGGATTTTTTTTGGAATAATCCCCAAGCTATTTTCTTGCGTAACTCCCCTTGTGATAATGACCAGGGGTACAAAGCACCTCTGACAGATATTATGTGAGGAACATTAGTTTTTCTTGTCAAATTGTATGCAAGAAATGCTGGGTAATTCCATAGATTATTAGAGAATAAGATATCGGACGACTTCAATTCTGAAGTCAGTCTAACTCTTAATTCTTTAGAATAGCTTATTTTTTTTATACCGCTTTGCCGACACTGAACCCACGGAATCGAAAAACGCTCGATAAACTCGTTCTTCTCGTGCTCTGAATTTGCAATTGAATATATTTTCGAGTTGATAGCAAGTTCCTTTTGAATTGCATTTAACATGTTTGGCAAAGAATTGGCCGGACCGCCATATTCATCTGCAATATTTTCTATTACCGAAACCAACACCGAGAAAACCTCCCAAAAGACAAACAAAACCAAATAGCCAAAACCGAGTTAATAACCATCCCCGAATATGTATATATTTCTGAGGAAAAATATAGACTTAATAAAATAATATAACAACAAAGGATACATAAAAAGCATAAAATACTTTGTTCGATTTCGGTATTCCATGAAATATAGTAATAAACAAAAAACTAAAAGTCGTTCAGCACCAACCACGTAAATTGGGAAAAGCAATATCAAAAACTTAAATGATATAGACTTCTTTTTGGTGGTTGATATAAAAACAATCACATAAAAAACCAGCCATTTCAATATACTAGCGAATGTGTTATCTCCATAGTAGGTGACATAAAATACTATTTTTTTCGCTAGCCGTGGCGCAAGGAATAGAAGTAAACCCAGGAACAAAATACATGAGAGTATAAATATCGGTTTAACTCTCAACGTTTTAAATACTTTAATAAGACGAGCGAAGAAATCTTGTAGAAAAATAGTACCATACAATATAATTAATTGAACATGTGAAAATATAGAAAGCAAGAATAAAACCAACAAGATTTTAGGGGTGTTTTTAACCGAAAAGAATAAAAAAAGAAATATAAATGCGAATTTCAACCGCTCAGCTGAAAACATCAATACAAATATATAATAATTACTCAACAATATAAAAAAGGATAGAAGAAATGAAAAACCATAAGCTTTTAAAAACCTTAAACCAGCTGCAACTAATACGGCATTAAAAACAGACATATAAACAAATTTATTAATACCCAAATTACTACCTAAGTACGTCAAAAAGAAATGTACGAACTCAATTTTTGACAGCTTCATTGAGTAATACAAATAACTATCAACTAAACTTTTGCCTTTCATATATTGATAAACATCAATGTATATCAATTGATCCCCTCTATCTCCGAGATATGAAAAGAGCAATGAAAAAAAGAAAACAAGAGTTAATGTGAATAACCATACAATTACATTCTGTTCAAAATATTTTCTCATTTTTAATCAGCCCCGACTACACGCAACACGAACAAAAACATAAGTTTAGAAAGATGATATGGAATCCAATCTACGCAATACACTTTTAATATAAATCACATTAAAATTGGTGATAGATAAAATCACTGAAAAACCAAAAATCACAATATCATTTAGCTAAAAACCTAGCGTATGAGATTTCGAAGGTGAGTGAATTGCAGAGATAACCATCGACGAGAGGTAAAATATAAAGCGTACATCAATGACTCTGTGCCAGATATTATCTCATGTTTCATTCTAGCTCGATGGTATGCAAAAAACGTCTGTTTATAATTAGATATACTCAAGCCAGAGTCATCCATATATACTAAGACATTATCAAAAAAAAGAAAAGAATCATGCCAATCATGAATGAATCTCAAGCTCCACTCATAATCCATTCCTAATTTATAATCCGCATCGTACAAGCCAACATCCCTGAATAATGAACGCTTAATTAACATGGCTTGATGAGGAAGATAATTACGTCTTAACTGCATTTTTGCAGTGACTTTACTCCCAACTATACGACCGCCGAAGTCAACTTTTGCAACAGCAATATTACCATTTTTACCTTCTAATTCTTTGGCTATATATTCGCAAGATTTAAAAAAACCCTCTTTAAGAGAATCGCCTGCATTAAGAAAAAGTATATAGTCACCTTTACTATTTAAAATGCCTTTATTGAAAGCATCGGCTATTCCACCATCTCTTTCTGACACCCAATAATTTATAGAGTCCAAATTATTGACTATATACTCTTTAGTGCCATCAGTTGAAGCTCCATCAATAACTACCCAATCTACATTATCTGGTTTCATAGCCAGTGAATCATGCGTAAATTGAAGCCCAATTTGATCGTTACGCACAATAGTAACAATCGTTAACAAACTCATTTTTTTCTCCTAAATGGACTAAATAAAGGCAATATATCTTTTTTATGTAAAAATCTACTCAAATATATATTACGAATTAAAACGCCTATCGAGGATAATATATGAGAGGATAAATATTCACACTTAATAACTTTATACAATAAATTAATATCTCTGTTTTTAACAGCGAACGTTAAAAACCTCTGACACAAATAAGAATTATACTGTCGACTAAAGTGTCGATAAAAAGCAGCTCCAAATGTAACTATTAGCTTTTCCCGCCAAACCTCCAATGATTTATTAATACCAATAACCCTTTTATCAAAATTTGTAGTCATTTTTTCACTTCCAGGCAAAGAAAATGCGTCTGGTGTTACAAGTGAGCTAGCGATAAATACAACTTTTGTGTGGGGTTTACTAGCCACTATATTTATCCAAAGGTCGTGGTCAACACCGGTTTTGACATCGGTATAACCATTGACAGATTTGAGCAACGGTAGATTATAAAACTGGCCGCCTACAGGTGGGGTATAACCGAGCAAGAAACAATCATATAGAGTAGTTGTGCGCTCTTTAAAATTAAAGGAAATATCCCGATTTTTACTTTTGTAACCAGTTAATACCACTTCGGGTGGTTCGTCTGAGGATACTACGGTATCAACCATCTCAAGCAGAAAGTTCCGGTCCCATTCATCATCATCATCCTTGAAAGTGAAATAATCACCTGAAGCATGGTTTATTGCCAGATTACGATTATGCGCTAGACCATGATTCACTTGATTAAAAATAAAAATCACTCGCGGATCCAAAATACGTTTGGGTAGCGATAAAATGGCACTCTGGTGCTCAGATACTGAACAATCATCGATAACTATCAATTCTAAATCTGTATATGATTGATTAATAACATTAGTGATTGTCTTTTCGAGAAGTTCACTGCGATTAAATGTAGTTAAACAAATTGAAACTTTTATCTTGTTCATCATTTCCAAGTAAACATTATAAATTAATTAAAGACATTAATATTTATTTCTTAATACGTTTAATAAACATACTAAAAACTATACGTCCTAAACGTACCATATTCAGCACTTTCATTGGTCGAAGTAACAACGATGACCAATAGTAATGGATTGATTCGTTGCCCCCTTCGGAAATATAATTAAATTTTTGTTCGTATAACCACCCGAGCTTCTCATGATAAGTTGCTTTAGCTTTAGGGTACAAAGCGTACTCGGCCTCGTGTTTTGATAGTGTATACAATAAGCTATCGATATGGGTTTGAATACGGTTTGCTGAAACTAGTCCAGTCATGCGAGTCCGCCCTTCTGTCACATCCACCGAAACCATAAAACATTTAAGAATACTTATATCGTATCCAGCTAATACTATTCTTCTAAAGAAATCCGAATCAGTCCCCCTCTGCTTTAACTCGTCGAAGCCATTGACCATAAGCCATGCTGCCCTTGATACCATTACAGCAGATCCACATATCAACCCGCCGCCTGAAAGAACTCGCTCTTTTAAATCTTGAGGATATACCGGCATTTTTGGTGTTTTAACTCCGCTTTTTGAGTTAAACTCATACCACCAGGTAGTTGAGATACCGATATTATCAGATTCTTTAAACTTACTGACCTGGCTAGTTAATTTGCAATTATCACTCCAAAAATCATCATCGCCCAAAAGACAAATGTATTCTCCAATACATTTAGAAAATCCTAAATTACTGTTATACGAAATACCCATATTTATTTTATTTTTTAATATAGTTATATTATTTGAATATTTCGCTAATACTTGTAATGTATTATCTGTAGAACAGTCATCAATTACAATAATCTCGGTGTTGCAGTAGTTTTGACTTAATACACTGTCTAAACATCTCGAGATAAACTCTGCTCTGTTATAAGTTGCAATAATGATACTCACAAGAGGTGCATGATAATTTTCATCTGTGTTGTTTCTTTCTGAGAGATTCATAATGAACTCCGTTCCTCAATTTAATCAATTTAGGTTTATTACTGCCAATTATTTGCCTTTGGGCAATCTCACCCCAGATGGTACTACCAAGTCCAATAATTGCCCCCTCTCTAATGATAGTACCTGGGGAAATGGTCACATTCATTCCAATCCAAACGTTATCTTCGATAATCACTTCCTTTAAAATATTTGTGTTATCAAATGGCAACTTATTTCCTTCGTGATTATGGCTTGTCGTGTACAATACTAAGTTTCTAGAGATAACTACATTATTCCCAAGCTTCAATCCTCCTTCCGCACGCATAAAAGAGCCTGTTCCAATGCTCACGTTATTACCAATTTCAACCTTCCCGAGTCCAGATATCATCACATCATTACCAATGACAAAGTTCTCGCCAACCTTCCCTCCTAGGTTTTTGATATTTTCCTCTAAAATCTTCAAATCATAGAGTCGGGATTTGGCTCTAAACCAAGTATTCAGTTTTAGGTAACACCTATATAAAAACATCTTCCTTTCCTTAAATTTTGTTTTTTGAAAAAATATAAGAACGAATAATAACAAATATATATACAAAACTATAAGTTACAGAAAAGAGCATTATAGTGGACAGAAAATCATTAAGATAAACACTTCCTACGTAAAAAACTAAAATCAGTAGAGTTAGCAGTACCACTTGAATCATGAAGTTTTCTTTTTGTCGATCCTTAATAATATATAGGTAACTAAATATTCGAGATATAAATTGAAAGAAAAACATAACAACTAGCACTTGGATAATATTTCCAGACACGATCCAATCTTTACCAAATACAATACTGAATAATTTAGGTGAGATAAAATATATAAGTAAAAACAAAGGAGTCAAAAGTAGAGAAATTTTAATTAAAAGTGATAAAAATAAGCTATCGCACCTTCCTGCCGTTCGCATTAGTTGTGTGGCTTCTGCACGAAAAACATTTCCTATCGCTGATCCAACGAACTGTAAAGGAATAGCTGACGTACTATATGCTAAGGTAAAGTACCCGACCCATTCGCTTCCAAAAAAATATGCTGTGAAAATGAACGGTGATTGAATCGATAATGTGTTCACAAGGTCTGATGCAAGCAACCAAGTAGTAATTCTTTTATACCGCTTAAAAAGAAATTTCATTTTAAGAAAGGTGCGGAGGTTTAGCTTTATGAACGTTTGATTTCTTAAAATATCATATAAAATTAATATTGCTGTGATTGCCCTACCAATCAATACACCAAATATTAACCCTGTCGATAATCCTGCGAAGCTACCTAAGATGAGCTTAAATGCGCCTTGTGAACTAGAAAAAACTAAAGTACTAATCGCAAAACGATTATATTGCTCTGTTCGGTTGTAATAATTATTACCCACACGATAGACAGCAAAAAATAAAGCTGACAATGGTACTAGATATAAGAAATTACCTAACCTATTAAAGGTGAAAATCATCTCTAATATATATAAAGAAAAAATGGTAATAATTGTAAAAAATATAGAAGTAAATAATGAAATGTAAGCTAGAACCATTGCGTTGTCGGATTTTCTAGGGAGTAGTATAGCTTGTTCTAAGCGCAAGGTAAAAAACACCACCAATATCGAACTAAAACTAACGAAAAGCGACATATCTCCAAGTTCAGCTGGACTATACATTCGTGTAAGAAGTGGCATTATTGATAAAGATATGACTTGAGCAAATATAGTTGCAGAACTTAAAGTCATTACACTTTTTAAGAATTTCGGATTCACAACTACCATCTTTTTTTATTCAACTGAATAATATAACTTAATAAATATTTCTCTAATCTACTTTTAAAACAAAAATAGTGCATCATACTGCCATCATTAATTTCGGATAAAATATTGCTATATTTATAGCTCTGTTCTGCGGTTAAGATATATTTTAAAGAATTAGACAGTCAATAATTCGTTTTATGTCGTCTTCAATTAGGTAACCATGCATCGGCAGGCTAAAAACATCGTTTGATAAATCCTCAGCAATTGGAAAATCGCCATCTTTATAACCTAAATATTCAAAAGCAGATTGTTGGTGCATACATTTACTGTAATACACAACTGAGGGGACACCTTTAGCACAGAGAATAGACATAATTTGTTCTCTATCTTTGCTAATCAAAGTGTATTGTGCCCATGAAGTTATATACCCATTAGGAACTTGAGGCTGGCTATACAAACTAGATAATCCATTTCTGTAAATAACTGCAGATCTAGTTCGATTTATCAATTCGTTTGGAAATTCAACTAATTTTTCCAATAATATTGCTGCTTGAATAGTATCTAAACGGCTGTTCATGCCAATTCTTACGTTGTCATATTTATCCCGCCCCTTCCCGTGAACACGGTAAGAACGCAATAATTCTGCATACTTGTCATTATTGGTAAATAGCGCACCACCATCACCATAACAACCTAGAGGTTTTGCAGGGAAAAAACTGGTAGTAGCGATATGACCAAAACTTCCAGCTCGCTTACCATTAATTTCCCCACCAAAACCCTGTGCAGCGTCTTCCACGAGTATCAAGTTGTATTTATTTGCTATTACTTCTATTTCGGGATAGTTAGCCGGCAGTCCAAATAGGTCAACAGCTATAATAGCCTTCGGATTGAGCTTACCTTCTTTAATAATTGCAGAGATTCGTGATTCAAGATCTTTAGGGCATATATTAAATGTATGGGGGTCTGAATCAACAAAAACTGGTGTAGCCCCCTCATACGCAATTACTTCTGCGGTAGCAAAGAATGTAAATGTAGGGCAAAAAATGGCATCACCTTCTTTAACGTCCAGCACCATCATGGCTAATGTTAGAGCATCAGTGCCATTCGCACATGTGATAGCATGTTTTACGCCAACATATTCAGCAAGTTTTGTTTCAAACTCTTTTACCTCTGGTCCCATAACATAATGACCATGATCCAATACCGTTTGAATTCGCTTATCAATCTTTGCTTTTAGATGTTTATATTGAGCTTTTAAATCGATGAATTCCATATTATTATTTCTCTACTCTACTTAGCTCACTACCTTCTAATTTATAAATATCGCTGGTATGCTGACATATTAATTTTTCATGTCCTTCTAAGGGCAGTAGTAATTTTTCACCATATGCACTTATCCAACCGATTTGTTTACCCGGTACACCGACAACTAGCGCAAAAGGTTTAATCGATTTATTAATAACAGAGCCAGCCCCTACAAAAGCATATTCGCCAATAGTGACACCACATACTACGGTGCAGTTAGCCCCAAGAGTTGCGCCTTTTTTTACCAAAGTATCTCTGTATTCATCTTTACGTTCTACTAACGAGCGGGGATTATATACATTAGTAAAGACCATGCTTGGACCACAAAATACGCCTTCTTCCAAATGTACATTGTCGTATACCGACACATTATTTTGTATTTTGCACTTATCACCGATACTTACCTTATTACCAACAAAAACATTTTGCCCTAATGAAACTTCTGCGCCAATCTTAGCTCCACTGCATACATGGGCCCAATGCCAAACTCGGCTACCGTTACCAATAACCGCGCCATCATCTACAATGGCAGTATCGTGCTTAAAATACGACATAGTTCAACTCACAATATAAAGAACCGGCACAAGTAAATATACCGATTTTGAAAGTTATTTTAGTTTTCTCATCAATGGATGAGCGTTAGAATCATCGAGTGTAATTGGACTGTTTCGAATAGTTTCTACAGTAGTAATAGCGGTCCTGTTATCTTCTAGGCCATATCCATTTCCTGCCAATATTCTTTGATAGCTTTTGGTATGTAGATCGGTAAATCCGCCGGAAAACTCAAGTTGCTCCCCCTCGATATCAATATTCCGATACGTCGTTTTTTCTCCTTTCACTGCATTTTCTGGGAGATTGTTTGCATCGATTGAAAGGAACCACTTAACCCGTGCTTTTCTAAACTCTAAATATCCAGAGGTGGTGGTGTCGCTGCGATAATGCACTTCGTTGTGCAGAACGTCTCCAAAAATAAAGTGCAGCATATCATAGAAATGCACGCCTATATTGGTTGCGACTCCCCCCGATTTGTCATCAAAGCCTTTCCACGATTTCAAATACCATTTACCACGTGACGTCATATATGTTAGTTCCACGTCGAATATTTTATCTACTGGTGAGGCTTGGACTTTCTCTCGTAATGCTAAAATTGATGGATGTAATCTCAGTTGTAGTATGCTATTTACTTTTGCACCGTATTTATCTTCATATAATTTCAACATATCAATTTCTGACGAAGCAAGTACTAGAGGCTTTTCGCATATAACGTCAATACCATTTTTTAAAGCGAATTTCATATGTGGAGCATGCAAATAATTAGGTGAACAAATTGATACATAATCTAATTTATTACCTTTTAGTATTTCATCTTCAACGTATGCTTCAAATTGTTCGAACTCAGTAAAGAATTCAGCTTTAGGAAAATGACTATCCATGATACCTACAGAATCATTTACATCCATTGCAACAGCCAGAATATTACCTGTGTCTCGAATGGCAGTTAAATGACGTGGTGCGATATATCCAGCGGCACCGATCAAAGCAAATTTTTTCATTCTAAGTATCCTAAATATTTATAATCGCAAATCAGCTTCATTTGCAGCAAAAACATATTTCACATCATAAACGACATGGTTACGTTTCCCTAGAGCTCGCACTTTATCTATTCCCATATTCTTCAGTTCGCTATGATCAACTGCTAAAATAATTCCATCATAAATATTATTTTTTAGTTCGTTAATTAACGTAATACCGTACTCACTTTTAACTTCTGTCGGATTGGCCCACGAATCATATACATCTACATTTATATTGAAGCTTCGAAGTTCTTTAATGATTTCAATTACCTTTGTATTACGCACATCAGGACAGTCACCTTTAAAAGTGAAGCCCATTATCAACACGTTAGCTTCATCAATATGAATTTTTTTGCTTGCCAACTTTTTAACCATCTGAGTAGCAACATAGCTGCCCATCCCATCATTAATACGCCTTCCCGCTAATATTACTTCAGGAGAATAACCAACTTCTTTAGCTTTGAATGTTAAATAATAAGGATCAACGCTGATGCAATGCCCCCCGACCAAACCTGGTTTAAATGGCAGAAAATTCCATTTAGTTCCGGCGGCTTTTAACACTTCTTCAGTGTCTATGTTTAATCGATTAAAGATTTTAGCGAACTCGTTAATTACCGCAATATTCAAATCTCTTTGAGTATTTTCAATTACCTTTGCTGCTTCAGCCACTTTAATAGAGCTTGCCTTGTGAGTGCCGGCCTTGATAATGGATAAATATAATTCATTGACACTATGAGCGACTTCAGGGGTTGAGCCAGAGGTTATTTTCATTATTTTGGTCAACGTATTAACCTTGTCACCCGGATTGATTCGCTCTGGCGAATAGCCTGCAAAAAAATCTTTATTAAATTTCAGTCCTGATTTATTTTCAATGATAGGTATGCAAACTTCTTCAGTAGCACCTGGGTACACTGTAGACTCATAAATAACGATATCACCTTTACAAATGATATCACCTATCATTTCGGAAGCCTTTTTCAATGGGGTTAGATCAGGAGAGTTATTGTCGTCGATCGGGGTAGGAACCGTAACAATATAGACGTCGCATTGTGAGATATCACTTAATCGGTCTGTATATTTTAAGTTCGTAGATGTTTTTAACTCAGCAGGTGAACACTCAAGGGTCGAGTCTTTTCCTTGCTTGAGCTCTTTTACTCTGGATGAATTAACATCGAACCCTATAGTTATATATTGCTTCCCAAACTCGACAGCTAAAGGTAACCCAACATAGCCTAATCCAATTATTGCAATTTTGCTTTTATGCATATTCTCTTATCTTCCGACCTTTTAAATACTGTTAAAGTTCTCTTAATGTATTTACCTATAACAAGCTAAGTTTCACGGTGCTTCAAATATCAATGTCTAACCACGTTTAGGTATGTCTCGAACCATTTATAGGTTTCCATTAAGCCTTCTTCGAGTGAAATTGAACAATGCCACCCTAGTGAATTTAAACGGGCGGTATTCATTAATTTACGTGGTGCGCCATCTGGCTTACTAGAATCAAATTCAACTCTGCCATTAAAACCTACGACTTTAGCGACGGTCTCGACCAACTTCCGAATCGTGCAGTCGACACCTGATCCAACATTAATATGGCTTAACATAGGCTCGGTATTGGCATCGTAAAGCGTTTTTTCTAATCCCATAACATGAATTGATGCATCAGCCATATCATCAACATGCAAGAACTCGCGCATTGGCTTACCACTTCCCCAAGCAATAACTTTAGCATCACCGCTGTATTTGGCTTGATGAAATCGTCGTATCAATGCAGGAATAACGTGTGAGTTATCCGGGTGAAAGTTATCATTGGGGCCATAAAGATTTGTAGGCATAACACTGCGGAAGTCACGATCATATTGTCGGTTGTATGACTCGCAGAGTTTTATACCCGCTATTTTCGCTATTGCATAAGGCTCGTTAGTTGGCTCTAAAGTACCTGTGAGTAATGCAGACTCGCTCATAGGTTGCTCTGCGAGTTTTGGATAAATACACGATGAACCTAGAAATAGCAATTTTTGTATATCTGCTTCATGAGCCGAGTGGACGATATTGCACTCAATCATTAAATTTTCATAAATGAATTCAGCAGGATAAGTATTATTTGCAATAATACCGCCGACTTTAGCTGCGGCCAAATAGACTTCATCTATTTTTTCCTTTTCAAAAAATTTACGCACTGCTTGTTGATTAGTGAGATCTAATTCATTTCGACTACGTAAAACCAAGTCAACATCATTTTGATGTTCAAACTGGCGTACTATAGCTGAACCAACCATACCTTGATGCCCTGCAATAAAAATCTTTTTCTTCATTTACTTTTTCCTAAACACATATCAGCCTATAAACAAAGGCTGATATTATTTCAGATTATCGTTATTCTTTAGCTAAGGCGACGTCAAAGCCGTGTTTTTTCAATAATGAATGTTGCTTAGCTTTATCCAAGTCATGTTTCACCATTTCAGCACACATCTCTTCAACAGTAATCTCTGGCGTCCAACCGAGCTTTTCTTTCGCTTTTGTCGGATCACCCAATAATGTTTCAACTTCTGCGGGCCGAAAGTAGCGAGAGTCAACCTTAACGATTACATCCCCAACTTTTACACTTGGAGCATCTTCTCCCGTAATACATGTTACTGTTGCGACTTCATTGATACCTTCGCCGCTAAAGCTTATAGTGAGTCCGGCCTCAGCTGCGGACATGCGCACAAATTCGCGAACAGAAATTTGTTTGCCTGTGGCTATAACAAAATCTTCTGGATTTTCCTGTTGCAGCATCATCCATTGCATACGCACATAATCTTTCGCATGGCCCCAATCACGGAGGGCATCCATATTGCCTAAGTAAAGACAGCTTTCTGCGCCTTGGGCAATGTTGGCTATTCCACGTGTAATCTTGCGAGTAACAAAAGTCTCGCCACGTCGAGGTGATTCGTGATTAAACAAAATACCGTTACAAGCGTAAATGCCATAAGACTCACGATAATTAACTGCTATCCAGTAGGCATACATTTTAGCCACAGCGTAAGGTGAACGTGGATGGAAAGGAGTTGTTTCTTTTTGAGGAATCTCTTGTACTTCCCCATATAACTCAGACGTTGACGCTTGATAAAATTTGGTTTTTTTTTCGAGACCAAGGAACCTTATTGCTTCTAACAAACGGAGTGTACCCATAGCATCTACATCCGCCGTGTATTCCGGCGCTTCAAATGATACCGCAACATGGGATTGAGCCCCCAAGTTGTAGACCTCATCAGGCTCGACTTCACGCATAATACGTATTAAATTAGATGAATCGGTTAAATCGCCATAATGCAATTTAAAATGTGCATTCTTCACATGCACATCTTCGTAGATATGGTCAACTCTTTGGGTGTTAAACGAAGATGCCCTACGCTTAATGCCGTGTACTTCGTAACCCTTTTCTAATAATAACTCTGCTAAATAAGAACCATCCTGGCCTGTCACACCTGTAATTAATGCTTTTTTCATAACTATTCTAACACCCTTAAAATGAATTCATAATTTCATATTAATTAAAATTGTCGTTTTATAATGACAAAGACCGTACTGAAAAACACACCTAAAGCGCCAATAATAAGTACAACTATTGAACGTCGCGGCTTCACTTTAGTTTCTTCCACTATGGCGGGGTCTATTGTTTCAAACACATATTCATCGCGGACTTCGGCGAACATCAATGTTTTAGCTTGTTCTTCTATCAGTTGATAAAGCAAGGTTTGGTGTTCGACGATATAAGTTTTCTCGATTTGAGATTGAAGATACGTAATACTACGCCCAGCTTCATGTTTATCACGCACTTTCATAGTGTGGTTAATGTCTTCAACTAACCAATCTACCCATTGTTTCGCTACTGATGGAGAAAAATGTTCAACTTTAATTGTCAACATGCCCGTATCCTGACTTTGTTCGATATTTGTTAGGCCATCAAATACATCTTTTGCTTCTTGCAAAGAAGGTTGCGATCTTCTCGGCGGCTTAACTTCTCTCAGCCACTCGTCAAGCTCAGGGGAATATACTTCTTCAGTATATATAACTGTATCAGTGCCTAAATCCCAACCTTTCGCAGCCATCAAATCAGGCAATATATTGTGCTTTTCAGCGAATTTGGTGAAAAATTCGCGAGATTTAAGGATTTCAATCGCCATAGCGGTTTTGTCCGTTTTAGCCCCACCTAAATTAACACCTGCTAATGATGCCAAACCACCAAACTGACCAGCTAAAGCACCTAAGCCACCTTGTTGTTCGCTGTTAGCGGGGGCAAGTAACGCTTCAGATTTATAAATATTAGGCAAGCTCAAAGCATAAAATACAGCTGCAATGGAAAATATTACGGTCACACCAATAATTATCCATTTACCACTCCAAATGGCGTTCCAAAGTTCACGCAGATCTATTTCGTCGTCGTTGTTATTTTGCCCCTGCAACATGTCTGGTGATATCGCCACGTATTGCACATTGTCAGTTGGTGGCTGCTTGTTTTGAATATCAGTCATATCAATTACTCAATTATATTCGTCTGTGAACTACAGTCCACTAATTGCGATAAGCGCGATAGCCGACTGATAAACGATTTGTGTGACGGTTTGCCACAAACCTAGGCGTTCGTAGTTGGTTACGTCTCTTGGTACTACTATGGTATCACCTGGCTCTAAGTGAGTGTCTCGTGAGTCAAACCAAAACGATGTATTGGGGATTGATACTGACCCGTCGGCCTTAACGATATATATATTGCCGTTATCGGCGCGATCCGTCACCCCACCGGAATGTTTGATGTACTTATCGAGGCTCATACCCGCTGTAAACATATGGGTGGTGGGTACAAACACTTCGCCCACCACAGATACTGAAGATGAGATATTTGGCACAAACACTTTGTCACCGTCTTTAAGGGTAATATCTGCATTTGGATTACCGGCAATAAGTGCAGGCATATCGATGACTAAACGGCCAACTGGCTCCACCAATAGCAGTTCATCCAATATAATACTGGCTTCTTGATAGTCGATTGTTTTTACGTTTTGGCTGCCGGAGAAATTGGTTGAGGCGATCTGCTGGCGCAGGTTTTCTACCGACTTATCTAAGTTCTCTCTTTCCCGTTCTTTTAATTCTTCACGGGTGAAAATAGCGGCTTTTACGGTCGCCTCGCCTGTTAATCCACCGGCACGTTTAATTAACTGCGCAAGTGATTCGCCTTTTTTGATCTGATAAACACCCGGAAATACCACTTCGCCTACTAGCTCAACGGTCTTGTTTTCTTGCCAGTCTGGGGTGCGCAAAACATTCAGGGTGTCTTTGCTTTGTAAAGCAATGTTGGTGGTTTTTTTACCTAGCAAGGTGTCGACTAGGTCTATTTCGATATGCTCTATCTTCAAGGCCTTTTCACTATCCAGTGCTGTGCGGGAAATTTCGGCTTTTTGTAGATATGCGGATTCCAATAACCCACCACCTGCTAAAATCAAATCCCGTACCTTGGCGTCTTTTTGCACCGGGTATACCCCCGGAAATTTAACCTGGCCGGTAATTTCAACCAATTTTACTGGTGAGCGTTGATTACTCTCGTTTTGTAAACGTGCAATAATCGGCTCCAGTAATTCTTCTCGCGAATAATATTTGGTTTCGTTAAGGATCAGGTGTTTTTCGGTAAAACTGGCCAATTCCAATTTTTGTAAGAAGTTTGGCTTGTTATCCGCAAACTCATCTTCATCATCTTCACCATTGCGACTGCGCTTGCGTTCGGGCTGCTGATCTCGCAAGGTGGTTTCGTGTCTTGCGATGTTATTGTCGCTCTGCCCTAAAGACGTATTGTCGTAAACCTGTCCCGCTTGATTATACTGCTGACCATTTTGCGTACTTTGTTGACCATTTTGGGTATATGGCTGATTGTTTTGTTGGTCTGGTTGATTCAAACCGGTTTGCCCAGGGTACTGCTCAGAGTATTGTTGCTGCTTCATCCAATCCGGTATTTTTGGCTCAGGTTTAACCGGTGTAAACCGATTAAATAACACTACTTTGTCATAGGCTTGCAAGGCAAGGTCAAAGTCACCTGATATTACCATGGCCGGCTCAAACTGCACTATTTCACTTTGGCGGCTAAATTTATCGCCACGCATCACCAGGGCATAATCCACATCTGTGGTATTTAATAAGCTGTTTCTGTCGATCAAACCCGATAGTTTAAGATTCTCTGTCCATTGGGTTAAGCCTGGTGTGGCATAAGCCCCCAAAATAATTACCGCGTTTGAAAACTCGTTATTGGCCGCAGGTACATTGATAAAATCACCGCTTTTCAGGCTAAAACCGGCTCCGGTTCTGCTCTGCATATCAACGGTGTTAACTTCTAACCCTTTTGAGGGCGTACTTCTGGCTATTTGTAATCGGCTGGCAGCGGCGGTGGGTAATAAACCTCCGGCGATGTTAATTAAGGTTGAGATATCTTCGTTATCTTTGGCTTCGTAAATCGCAGGGCGGCGTACGCTGCCATCAATACTCACCAGTTTTTTGACGATGGGGATAAAAATCACGTCACCCTGTTGCAGACGTAGGTCTTTAGCCGTTTTGCCAAACACTAGTAAATCATAAAGATCAAATTCGGTGACGGTTTTACCACCACGATTAAGCTGTATATGCCTAAGTGAGCCCACGTCGTTTACCCCGCCGCTGGCAAACAAGGCATTGGTAATACTCGATAGTGAACTGACCACATAAGCGCCGGGCTGATACGCCTCACCGACCAGATACACCTGAATGGTACGTAATTCGCCCATGCTAATATTCGGTGTCACTCCAATCATTTGTTCATTGTAACGCTGAGTCAATTTTTGTTTTAATTCGCTGTAGGTTAGCCCTGCCACGTTCATCGGCCCCAAGTCTGGCACTTCAATTACACCTTCATTGTTCACCTGCAATTCGTACTGATTGTTTACCTTGCCAAAAAGCTGAACACGAATGCTGTCGCCGGGGCCCATAATATAATCTGCCGGCACAGGTAAGTTGGTTGGCGGCGCAAAGGAAGCGCTGGATGCCGCAAACAAGTCATATCCGAACGGTTTTAACTCTTTGGTTTTATCTTTATAGGCACTTTGCTCGGCCAACCGCTGGGCGATGCTGTTGGGATCAACATAACGGTCTACCCTGGTTTCTGGCTGAACTTGTAGTTTATTAGTGCCGCTGCCGGATAAATTTAGATCCGATAAATTAATCCCCATCTGCCGGGCAAGGGTTTCTTGCTGGGCTTTAGGCATATTTTTAAATTGTTCAATTTGCTGGGTTGTAGGGGTCTGTGCAAAAGCAGGTGCTATAAATGCGAAAGCGACTAACGCTAATATATAAATTTTCAACTTTCTTAACATGCTGCTATTCCTAACTCTCATAAGGCTGGCAAGGGATTAATTACGCCAAATAAATGGGGCCGCATAATAGCCGATTTACCTCGGGAGTGAAACGGTTAATTATGGCTTATTATGTTAATAACTTGGATGAATTACTCCACTATCTCGCAAACAAGAATTAACCTGTTTTCTTGTTTTCGCCCGCCAGCTCTAGTATAAACAGGGCTGAAAATCGTCTCCACCTAACGGGTGGCTTAGGCAAATATAATAATTATAACCAGATTAGCTGATGCCAGTTGAACGTATATTCTTCCATTTAACGGCGCGGCTATTCATACGGCAGGTAACATGACAACTAAAACCAAAGACTTTTTAGGCCAACCAGGGGGCCTTTCAACCCTGTTTTTTACTGAAATGTGGGAGCGCATGAGTTATTACGGCATGCGCGCCTTGTTAGTATTATTTATGACCGCCAGTATCCAGGAAGGTGGCTTGGTCATTACTGTGGCTTCGGCGACGGCCATTTATGGCTTATACACTGGGGCTGTGTATTTCATGGGTTTACCCGGCGGCTGGATTGCTGATCGCTTGATTGGTGGGCAAAAAGCGGTGTGGTACGGCGGTATCATCATTATGTGTGGCCACATTGTTTTGGCCATACCTAACGATTCAACTTTTTTTGTGGGTTTAGTGCTTGTGGTATTAGGCACTGGCTTACTTAAACCCAATATTGGCGCCATGGTTGGGCAACTTTACGCCGATAATGACGGTCGTCGTGATAGTGGGTACACACTTTATTATCTGGGCATAAACCTAGGCTCTATCATCGGTTATATCGTCTGTGGTTACCTGCAGGTGAACATGGGCTGGCATTGGGCCTTTGGCGCGGCGGCCATAGGCATGGGCATTGGTTTGTTACAGTACCGCTACACCTTGGGCAAACTTGAAGGAGCCGGCGCAGAGCCAGCAGTCAGAATGTCGCCGGCCAGTACTAAACGTAGCTGGCAGATCATCGGTTTATTCCTGGTGGGGTTAGCTGCTGTCACCTTTATGATGTTAACCGGTCGCCTAAGTTTTGATCCCGTTACCCTGGCCCAGTACACGGCCATTGGTATAACTACGGTATTTTTGGCTTATTATATTGGCATATTTGTGTTTGGTAACCTGGATGCCAATGAAAAAAGAAGCTTAGGCGCACTATTTTTGGTGTGTTTGGCGTCTATATTTTTCTGGACGGGGTTTGAACAAGCCGGCTCTTCACTTAACCTATTTGGCCGTGACTACACCGAACGCATGATCGGCGCGTTCGAAATACCCACTGCTTGGTTCCAATCAGCTAATTCCTTTTTCATCGTACTGCTATCGCCCTTTTTTGCTGCCCTTTGGATAAACCTAGCAAAACGCATGATGACCCCGTCTTACGGTTTAAAATGTGCCGTGGGCCTGATCATTATGGCCACCGGCTTTATCGTGATGTTTTTTGCCGCCCAGTTAGCGGCCAGCGGAATGCGTGTGGCACCCTATTGGTTAGTAGCGACTTACTTTTTACATACAGTAGGTGAACTGTGCTTAAGCCCAGTGGCGTTAGCCGCAGTAAGCAAACTTTCACCCAAACGTTTTGCCGGCCAAATGATGGGGGTGTTTGTATTAACCTATTCCATCGGCAATGTGGTTGCGGGCTTGTTAGCGGGCAACTTTGATCCCAACAACGTCGAAGATATGCCTGCCTTGTACTTGCAAATCAGTTTGATCACCATAGCGGTGGGCGTTGTTATCTTACTGCTCAGTTTTAAAACTAAAGCCTGGGAAAAATGTGCCGAGCACGATACCCCAGCCGCTGAGCCTCAACCGGCTTTATCTCAGTAAAATACTTTACCCTTGCAAACCGACTGGTTTGAGAAGTAATAGTATTATATTATAATTAACGTCCAATCTGCTTTGCAGTTGGGCGTTTCTTTTAACTCAGCAAGAGTAAAATGACGATCTATTTTTCTTCCAGAGACATTCCAGGTTTGGCTAATTTACCCCTAACCCAACGTTTAGCGGTCATTGCCCAGGCCCAACAAAAATTGACGGCTCCAGAAAAGCTCTGTCTAAACCTGTTAAAACTGGCAATTTTACTGCCGGTATTCATCTTGATTTTCAGAACCAGTGAAAGCTGGTTTTCGTTATTGTGGGCAGCGCTGGTTGCCCTGATCTACCCAATAGTACTTAAACCTATCCAGTATGGTTTATGCGCTAAATATATTGAACAACCTAAGGCACAAGGAGAATAAACAGATGCAAACGATTTTAGTCACAGGCGGCGCTGGTTACATCGGCAGCCATACGGTGTTGCAGCTACTTGAAACAGATCACCAGGTAATAGTGTTAGACAACCTATGTAATTCATCTAAAGAAGCGTTAAAGCGCGTAGAAGAGCTAACGGCTAAAACCCTGACCTTTGTGGAAGGTGATATTCGTGACAGTGAGACCTTGGATAAGCTTTTTGCTCAGCACAGTATTGATTCAGTGATCCATTTTGCCGGTTTAAAAGCGGTAGGCGAATCTGTAGCACAACCTCTTAAATATTATGATAACAACGTACATGGCACCTTGGTCTTATGCGCAGCAATGGCGCGGAACAAGGTTAAAAACCTGGTATTTAGCTCATCAGCAACGGTATATGGTGATCCCGTTGAGCTTCCGCTGCATGAAGGTTTACCCACGGGGCAGCCAACCAACCCCTACGGCCAGTCAAAACTCATGGTTGAGCTGGTCTTGCGGGATTTATATAAATCTGACCCTAGCTGGAACATAGCGGTGCTGCGCTACTTTAACCCAGCAGGTGCACACTCTTCGGGGCGCATAGGCGAAAACCCCAATGGCATACCCAACAACTTGATGCCTTTTATTACCCAGGTCGCCACCGGCAAGCGTGAGTTTTTATCCATCTTCGGCAATGATTACGATACCCCAGACGGTACAGGTGTACGGGACTATATTCATGTTGAAGATTTAGCCAACGGCCATTTAAAAGCCCTGGCAAAACTGCAACAAAATGTGGGTTTGGTAACCTATAACCTGGGTACGGGCCAAGGTTACAGCGTACTGGACATGATCAAAGAGTTTGAGAAACAAAGTGGCAAACCGGTTCCGCACAAATTTGTACCCCGTCGTGAAGGCGATGTTGCAGCTTGTTATGCTGATCCCACCCTGGCCCATGAAGCCTTAGGTTGGCAGGCCCAAAAAGGCCTGGCAGACATGTGTCGCGATTCATGGCACTGGCAATCAAATAACCCCGAGGGTTATTAAATATCGTTGGGGTCAGTATCGTTGGGGTCAGAGTTAATATCGTCAGGGTCAGAGTTAATGATATGACTTCTTGGTACGAGATACTTGATACTAGGATAAGACGAATTGACATTACCCATGTTAATTTTAAAGGGATTCTTAGCCATTATTCAGAAAATTTAAGATGGGTGACTTCAAAATTGCAAAATTGTTCATCAAGTACCCCTGATGGGTATTAAAAGGTTGTAAAACCCAAATATTTTCATGAATGGGGCATTTCTGAGTAAACAGAAATCGCCCTAGTTTTGCATGGTAAATCCGTACTTTGTAATGGAGTAATCGGATTTATGATGCAATTTAGCTAACAGTGTAATAGTAGTAGAACACATAACGTTTCAGCTTCCCTTTGATGGTACAACTAAAAGTGCTCCCCATGAACGTGAAAAGTAATTATCGGCCATGAAAAACAGTTATATCTACTAATAGCTGTGAATTTTGATTATTTATTTACCTTTTTCCTCTCCTGTCTTTTGCATCGACATCAAAACAAATTCAGCAAAGGGAGTACCTAGATGGTCGATGGAGGCTATCTCTAATGAGCTTAAATATTTAGTTCTGTCCTCTAGCCTTATAATTGTCCAACCGTAACCGCCCAGTGTTAATAAAAAATTCATCAAAAACCTGGCTGTTCGCCCATTCCCATCGGGAAAGGGATGGATGTAACCTAAACAAAGGTGTCCTAAAATAGCTTTGACAATGTCGTTAGGCTCGTCCTCTATTAACATTTTGAGCGCATCCATGCAGTCCCGTAAATAGGCGTCAGCGGGTGGCGCATGCCTAGACGTTCGAATATATACTGGCCCTTTGCGATACCCTGCAATATCTTTTGCAGCAATGAGTCCAGCCGTAACACAGGGTTGAAATAAAGAGGTATACCAATCGGTTACGCCAATTGAAATGGCAGAGGATAGCGAGCTTATTTTTTGTTCATGCATTGCTGTTAAGGCCGATTTCACTGCGCTGAACGCCTCAAAATAATCTCTGGCAGCTAATGCATCTTTTGCCTCCTTATCTTTTGCGATCATTTCAGGATGCCAGTCTCCGCCCCGAACTTTTTCAATCAACTCTGGTGTAACTCTACAACCCTCAATCGACAATGAGTGGTAGGCATCTTGAACATATAAATCTTCCATATCCTTAAAGGTCTCTTCCAGTGGACGAGACATAAAATCAAAGCTAGGTCTAATATCGATGAAAACCCGTTCAACCTCAACGCGCAACGAATGCCACAATGCGCGTATTCTAATAGCTGCAGGGTTTTCCTTATGCGAGGCTCCTATTTGAGTCATTGGCTGTTCAAATGGGTTACTTTGGTCTAACTCTAGAAAGCCAATTCCATCAACAATACGTTTTAACCTTTGATAATCTTCCGCTCGACCTAAAGTCTTGAGTGCTCCTAATATACGACCCACTGCTGATGCATTACGAATATGCTCAAATGCGCCAGCTAATTCGCTGGTATCAGCCATACTCAAAGCGATCTGAACAGAGACCGGATTTCGAATATATGCATACGGATTAATACTCGCTAATACGCCTTCGATTGAAATGGTATTAACGCCAGCAATTTTCTCTATTTTATAAGGTTTTTTTGTACTGTTAATAACCCGCAAGCTCATGTTTTGGGGCAGGTTAACAATCCGCGTAGAGCTTTGTGCATAAACAACAATCTGTTTTGGCAACGCATTGTTAGCGGTCAATAAATCTAATGAAGATTCTGGACTCAGCCAATATTCTTCTCCAAAGAGTTCTTTTAAATATTGACCAATAAATCCCCAGATAGAATCAAACCAAAGTGCTGATCCGCCAGCATCAGTTGTTGTGATATCTGCATCAAGCATATACCAGCCACGTATCACAGGTTTAAGAAACCCTTGTTTGACCAATATATTTCGATGCCTTTCTGTAAGCATTTTAGCTTGCACAATGTTATTGAGAGCAACGTTAGATGCTTTTTCTAACGCTTTAGCTAGCTTTTCATTTGCTATTTGAGCCATAACACAACAACCTTATTGATGAACTTAATTACCGTGAGCGCTCATGCGAGCTGAATATTATATGACTGCAAGGTATTTAATAAATATTATTGCATTTAAAGCACACCTTAACATTGCATTTAAAGCACGCCAATAAGTTGCATTTAAGGTACGATAATTATCGTTGGGGTCAGAGTAAATGATATGACCTCTTGGTCCGAGGTACGAACATAACATAATTTGCAATTAGGAGACTTCGTGCAAAAAAATGCACTCAAAGTTGCGTGATTTAATCAAAAATAAACGGTGATTATAAGCAACGACATCGACTTAAAGCCGTAACTTGCGGGTTTATTGTAGCTATTTGCGACATTCGATCAAGAGAGCGTCAGTTCACTTGATACGCAATGACGGCAAAAGTATGCACGAGAGTAATTGTAGTCATCCCCCAGGGAAACAAACGGAGGTTGATCTACAATTTATTACATTATAGGTAAAATTATGTCTACCTTGGTGATCTTATATTGACCAGTGAGTATTCAGGTTTACAATTCATTACTATACCGGTAATAAAGTGTAGACCTGCATGACTAAGAAAGAAAAATTATTATCTGCATTTTCGAGTGCTGTTAAGGCTGGCGGCGGCATTCACACAGGGGCAGAGTTAGCCTATATGATTGGTGAACAATACACTCCAGCATTCACAAAATTTCTCACAGACTGCGTAAAAAAAGGCGTGGTGCGCAGGGTTGCAACTGGGATTTTTGAAAGCACACTCACCCCATCTGATCCATCCTCTGCCGTTTACAAAATAGTGAAGAAGCTCCGTGGAGGGGTTTTAAATTATATTAGTCTAGAAAGTCAGCTTAGTTACTCTGGCGACATCTCTCAAGTGCTAATGGATAGACTAACTGTTGTAACAAAAGGGCGAAGTGGGACGTTTTCAACCCCATATGGCGTTATTGAACTCACACACTCAAAGAAGCCTATCCACAAGATCGCACCAAACCTATATCTTGATAATGACATAAACATGTATCGAGCAAAGACTGCCCAGGCTATTGCTGACCTAAAAGATTGCAATAGAAACGTGCATATGTTGGAGAACTAACGTGCTAAAAGAATACATACGACACATCGTTGACTCAAATCCAGAATATGCTGCTGTTACGCCAGTATTAGAAAAAGAAATCCTTCATCACGACATCATGGATGTGATGGTAAAGCAAGGTGCTATGCAATCCCTAACATTCATCAGAGGGACATCTCTTCGCTTGTGCTACAACAGTTCTCGACTATCTGAGGATTTGGACTTTAACGGTGGGCATGATTTCAAGCCGGCCGACTTTGATGGATTGGAAGTTGAGATCCAAAAGTACATACAAAACAAGTATGAAACGAAAGTGTGGGTGAACAAGCCGAATAAGGATAAGCAGGGCGACACATCCTCGTGGAAAATCAGCATTGAGAGAGAAGCTAACCGGCCTGACTTACCACGTCAGAAAATGCATATAGACGTGTGCTCTATTCCGTCATTTGATGTTGAAAAGAGAGCGCTGATAAACCACTACAACATTGTTGTTCCAACAGAAGGTTTACTCATCCCCGTTCAATCCCTAGAAGAAGCGTTAGCAGACAAATTTATTGCCTTGGCATACCGTGCAAGGCGCATAAAGCCTCGTGATGTGTGGGATATCGTCTGGATCAAGCAGAGAGGGATTGGCGTTTCGACAGATCTGATCGACAAAAAGCTTGAAGCGAGAAACAAAACTAAAGCCGACTTTACTGAAGAACTTCGTATTCAAGTAGATAAGTTGCTGCAAGACGATGAGGTTCGCAAAGACTTTAACATGGAGATGAGTCGCTTCGTCCCTAAGCATATTAAAGAGAGGACTGTTGATAACTCAGATTATTGGACTTACGTGCAATCAGAAATCAAAAACATGTCAAGCCCACTACTTAACGGTGATAAGCCAAAAAGTAAGTTTGATATGAGTTTCTAAAACTAACAAGGTCTACAACATATCACCCAAAAAGGTAGTATTTTGTAGACCTTAAAGCAGGGTGGGACAACGATTACAGAATGAAAGTACTGACAGTCTGCTATCTAGGGCGCTGCATATCTCGTGCAATAAATGACAAAAATTCACCCAGTACAGGGCCACTTTCTCTTGCTTGAGCGCGGGACATCTAACCACTGCCATCCGCTTGCATAG
Source organism: Paraglaciecola sp. IT1134 (assembly GCF_058068185.1). Lineage (NCBI taxonomy): Bacteria > Pseudomonadati > Pseudomonadota > Gammaproteobacteria > Alteromonadales > Alteromonadaceae > Paraglaciecola > Paraglaciecola sp. IT1134. Next base: position 3,904,556 of record NZ_CM176486.1, read on the forward strand.
TGTATTTTATTTTGTCTTTTTTGCCGAAGTGCAACGCCTGGGGGACAGAACTAGGCACAGTTGTCTGCAAACAGCCTGTTAGGCCAGATCCAGTTTCTAAAGCTAAATGTATCATGATGAAATCAGATAAATAACTGTCGCGAAACGTGAAAACGCTCTGACAGTTTGCGAATATGTCTAAAATTTAAAGAGCGTTTGTCATTCAATATCATCGATACTAAGCTTTTACCGCCAATTTCATTCTCGAAATCCGTTGCATTAAGGTTATGTTGATCCATTAATACGGTTACGCTGAAACCCCAGAGTTCATTTCTGCCAAACGTTGGTTGAAAGCATGAAATTGTTCAGCAGTATTTTCGTATTTTTCGATACTAATACACAGTAGATCTATCAATGGTTCGTGGTTGTCGTAGTTTTCAATTAGCTACTCCATTAACGCTAACGCTTTTTCATGCTCCGTTTTATTATCTATTCTAAAAATAAAACTAGCCTGGGCGGCAATGCTGGCTAAACATTGCTCAATACGTTGTAAGTTCACAAATCCCTCTTTGTATATTTTTCGCCTAATTTGTCGTAATCAGGAAGAGGGACTATAAATCATTCAGATAAGCATCGATGTCATCTTCCAGGGCTTCTTCTTCCACAGTTTGTTCCACTTTGCCGTCTTTGACCTTAAACTCCAGGTTCTGGAAATAGGCATTTTTCACAAAGCTGTAAGGATCAACGGATTGCTCTAATTGCTGCTCTTGTTGGATAAGCATTGCCCGGGTCTCCAGTACCTTTATCCCGCTTCTAAATAGCGAAAAGTAGATATTCAGGGCATCCAGAGGGCCATAGGCAGTGTCCACTATATCACCGGTACCACTGCGAATATCATTGGGCCCCAGGGCGGGTATCATCAGGAAAGGGCCGGTACCCACGCCCCACTTACCCAAAACTTCACCAAACTCTTCATCGGCCCGCACCAGGCCCAACTCGGTGGCCACATCTATGCTACCTAACAGGCCCACGGTGGAATTAAGTAAAAACCGCCCCAAGCTAATTAACATGCCGTCCAGCTTGCCTTGCAACAAGTTATTCACCGAGTTGCTTGGCTCTTCCAAATTCAGGGCCATATTGTACAAACCGGTGCGGGCAAACTGCGGGGTATAATCCACATAAGCCACGGTAACCGGGCGTAGTATGTGTTTGTCGAGAATATCCCAGTTAAAATCCCACATATCCCGGTTAACTGACTCAAAGGGATCCTTAGGATCCTGGTATCGCTGCGCTTGCTGGTCTGCGCTGTTGTTTGACGCACAGCCACCAAGCAGCATCAGGGTCAAAAATAGGGCTGGGTATCTCATTTTGTTCACTGAACTTCCTCGTCAATTAAAATAGTCAGTTCAACGTTGGCGTTATTTTCAACGTCTACTATTACTGTGCCCAGCAGGTCGCCTTGGCTTTGACTGACATCTTCACTGGCAGAAACCCTGGCGATCACCCTGGCCTTGCTCAACTGCGAAAGGGTCAAAGTAGGCATTACTGAATTCTGATCAGATAACTGCACTTTTATTGGCAAATCAGGCAACGGCATTTTACTCACCGCAGCTGGCATCCTGCTGCTGCCTGTGCCGTCTTGAGCATAAACAAACAGGTATCCTGATTTAGGCAATTTAGCGCTTAACTTTTCAGCCAGTGTTACCTCAATCGTCAGCCGCGTGCTGGAGGTGCCAGACGCCGCATTTTTTGCTTGCTGGGTACCGTTACCGCCGTTTTTTGCGGCTGTTAATTTAGTAATTTGCAGTTCTATAGACTGGTAAATGGGATCGGATTTGGGAACAAATTGCTGTAAGCGCCGCCAGCTTTTAAGGGCCAATGCCTGATCACCAAGCTGGGTAGCCACCATCGCCAACATGCCCACGGCCCCGGTATTTTGTGGCTCAAGGGTCAATAAATGTTCCAGTAGTCTGCGCGCCTGTTGCAAATAGGCAGGTTGATTGATTATCAACAAGGTTTGGCTGTAATTGGCTAAAGTGTCGACTTTGTTTGGCTCCAGCTCCAGGGCCTTGTCAAACGCTTGCAAGGCACTTTCCAACTGATTGGTGGCACTGTATACCCGGCCCAATAACGTCCAGGCAGTGGCATCGTCGGGTTTGTCTCTTAAAGTGGTACGCAGGCCCAAGGCAAATTCACGCATATCTTGCATGTCAATGTCTTGGTCACCTTCGGTGACGATCCTGGTGGCCAGCTCAGGGAGTTTTTCCAGGGCCTGTTGCCAATTTGTCAGGGCTTGCACATTATTTGCCTGCCAATATACACCGCCCACCACAATCAGGCTCAGGGCCAGCCCGGCTCCCAGCACCCAACGGGCCGAGGCACTCGATGTGTGTCCTTGTTCAACTTCGTCGAGCAAGGCCATTTTTAACTCTTGTTCTGTTTCCTGGCGATCCTTTGGACTCAACAGGCCCTCTTGCTCTTCTCTTTTTAACTCATTGAGACGCTGGCGGATCAAAGATGTATTGGTCAGCGCATCCTGGCGTTTACCTTTGATACTAAACCACCAAGGTACCGCTGCAAAACCCAACGCAGCCAGCAGTAATACACAGGCTCCTAGCCAAAATACACTCACTTATCATCCTCCAGTAGCTTGTTGGCTTTGGCCAGTTTCGTCTCATCTTTAAGTTGAGGTTTTGCTTGGCGACCAAGTACCACCACAACAATGCCCCCTAATACAAATAATATGGGTAACAACCACAACCACAGGGTCATTGAATTCACCGGCGGCTGGTAATACACAAAATCGCCGTAACGTTGTTTCATATAGGCGATGACTTCCTCTCTACTTTGGCCTTGCTGCACTAACTGATAAACCTTGCGTTTAAGATCGGCGGCTATCATCGCATCCGAATCGGCAATGTTCTGATTTTGACATTTAGGGCAGCGTAACTCCTGAGTCAGCTGAAAAAACAGGGCTCTTTGCTGAGGATCGTCAAACTGATAGGTTTCTTCAGTTGCAAAAGCGCCCAAGCTGAATACTGCCCAACAGGCGGCCATTAACCACACAGAACATTTCATTGGGCGAGTAACTCCTGATAGATAGTCGCAAACTTGTTACGCCACACTCTTGGGTTAATGTCGCCTATATGGTGCAGGCGCACCACCCCTTGTTTGTCGATCAGGAAGGTTTCGGGTGCCCCTGTCACGCCTAAATCCAAAGACAAATCCCTTTTTACATCAAAAATATTGTAGGTGTAAGGGTTACCCAACTGGGTCAGTTTTTGCTGCACTTCTTGCTGTACCCGGGCCACGGTTTTAATGCCAAAATCCGGATCGATATCCTGATCGTAATACAAACCAACTATGTGTTTTCCCTCGTTCTTTAGCTCAACCAGATAAGGGATTTCAATCGCGCAAGTAATACACCATACCCCCCATACATTGAGCAAGGTCACTCGCCCGTCAAACACTTGTGCAGTATAAGTCTGTTGGGTATGCATCAAATCCGGTAAGTTAAAAGCTGGCACCGGTTTGTCCAGTAAACTGGATTTATGCACCCGGGGATCGTCAAATAAGCCCTGAAAGAGAAACACGGCCAGTGCAGTAAAGAGCACCAGAGGTAACAAAAAAACACTGATTTTTTTCACGACTGACTCTCCACTGGCACACCAGGCGGCGACTTAATCGGGGATTTGTTCTTAACCAGTTTTGACATGCGATAGCGTTTGTCAGAAATCGATATCAGTCCCGCGAAGCCTATTATAAAAGCACCGGCCCAAATCCAGGTGACAAAGGGTTTAACGTAAATGCGTAACGCCCAGTCTCCATTTTCAAGCTGTTCGCCTAGGGCAACAAACAAATCCCTGCTAATACTGGAATCGATACCCGCTTCTGTCATGGTATTTTGTTGCACGGTGTAAATACGTTTTTGCGCATCCAGACGTGCAACAACTTGCCCCTCTTCAAACACCTGTACATCAGCACTGTAGCCCGTGTAATTGGGGCCCCGTATGTTGCTCACCCCATTAAATACAAATTGATAACCCATTAAATCCAAACTATCTCCGGGTGCCATACGTACATGCCGCTCCTGATTGTAATTGCTGACCAAGGTGATGCCAATGAGTACCACGGCAAAACCCAGATGCCCGACAACCATGCCCCAATGGCTGGGGGTAAGCGTTTGCAACCCACCCAGCAAACCCGCACCTGATTTACCGCCCTTAGCTGCCAGGCGCTGGTTAACTTCCATTATAGTGGTCACCACTATCCAAAAACTCAGTACCATACCCAGCGCCGCCATATAGGAGGTCTGCTCGAAACTGGCGGTCACCAGCACGGCCCCTGACAAGCTGAGCCCAAAGGCCAGCAGTAACTGTTTATACAATGCCGAGGGCGGCTGATTTTTCCAGCGTGACAACGGACCAATGCCCATAAAAAATACAAAAGGCACAATCAGATACGTAAACATTTGATTAAAAAAGGGCGCACCTATGGAAATCGAGCCCATACCGAGCTCTTTGTGCACCAAAGGTAACAAGGTCCCCAATAACACCACCAGGCAAGCCGCGCTCAAAAACACGTTATTGCCTGCCAGCAACACTTCCCGGGAGAAAAGCTGATAACGCCCGGCGCCTTTAAGTGACGGTGCCCGGATAGCAAATAACAACAAAGAACCACCGATCACGACGACCAGTAAACCCAAGATAAACAGGCCACGACTGGGATCGCTGGCAAAGGAGTGAACCGATACCAATATGCCAGAGCGCACTAAAAAGGTGCCCAACAGGCTCAACGAAAACGCAGCGATGGCCAATAATACTGTCCAGGCTTTAAATACCTTGCGCTTTTCTGTGACCGCCAAGCTATGGATCAAAGCGGTGCCCACCAACCAGGGCATAAAAGAGGCGTTTTCCACTGGGTCCCAAAACCACCAACCACCCCAACCCAGTTCGTAATACGCCCACCAACTGCCCAGGGCGATCCCCACACTTAGAAATGACCAGGCGGCTAGGGTCCAAGGGCGCGACCAGCGCGCCCAGGTTGAGTCCAATTGCCCGGAAATTAACGCCGCCAGGGCAAAGGCAAATGCCACGGAAAAGCCCACATACCCCATATACAACATAGGCGGGTGAATGATCATGCCAAAATCTTGCAACAACGGATTTAGATCCTTGCCATCCACCGGGAAAAAGGGCAGCAAGCGGTCAAAGGGATTGGAGGTAAGCAGCATAAACAAATAAAAGCCCATGGCCACCATGCCCAAAATGGCCAGTACCCGGGCGACCATTTTCAGGGGAATAGCCTTACTGAATAGGGCAACCGCCACAGTCCAGATAGAAAAAATCATCACCCATAATAAAAATGAACCTTCATGACCTCCCCACACAGCGGTAAATTTGTAATGCAGTGGCAGGGTACTATTGGAGGTATTAGCCACATAGGCCAGACTGAAATCATCGCTGACAAAGGCATAGGTCAAACAGATATAGGCAACTAAGGTAAATATAAACATGCCGATGGCCAAAGGTTTGGCCATCTCCATCAATTTGTTATGCCCTTTATATGCGCCCCACATCGGATAAATGGCTAACAACATGGCCATAAGCAAGGCCATAACCAGGGCAAAATTACCAAGCTCAGCGATCATAATTAATTGCTCCCTGTAGCCGCGCCATAGGCAGGTTGTTGGGGTTTGACATGTTTAATACCTTTCATTTTTTCTGCCAAATCCGGGGGCATATATTCTTCGTCGTGTTTGGCCAATACTTCATGGGCCACAATATGATTAGGTTTGTTTAATATGCCCGTGGCAACTATACCCTGGCCTTCGCGAAAGAGATCCGGCAACAAACCTTCGTAACTCACGGTGACAATCGGCCCGGTATCAATCAAATCGAAACTCACCGCCAGACTATCCTTATCTCGGCGCACCGAACCGGGCACCACCATGCCACCTATACGCAGACGCTGGCCAACTTGGGGAACGACCGTATTTTGGCCAATCTGTTTACCATCAATGATTTCTGAAGGGGTGTAAAATAAATCAATGTTCTGGCTCAGGGCATAAAGCATTAAACCTATGGCGGCCCCTATTACCACTACTACTGCTGATATGGCCAACAAACGCTTCTGTCGTCTGGGATTCACCTATTTTTCCTCCTTAGTCTGTGCTTGGGTAGCGTTGCGCGCCGCTTTAATTCGAGCCTTCCTGCTCACTTCACTTTGCACCAGTTTAAACAAACGTTTTTTGTCCAGGCTTGAGTCGATTGCCAGGATCACCAGCGCCAACAAACTCACCCCAAAGGACAACCATACAAAAAAGCCATAACCGCCCATCTGCCAAAATTGACTCAAGCTGTCGAAATACATTATGCCTCCTTACCCGCACGGCCGACCAGACTGATCACCCAGGGACGATGTATTTCCCGGCGTAAGATCTCGTTTTGCAAGCGCAGTATAAATAGCGCGCTCATCACTAACGCCAAACCTAATATACTGATCAGCAACGGCCAGAGCATTTCGGGTGCCACCGAGGGCTTGGCGAATTTACTGATACTGGCACCTTGATGCAGGGTATTCCACCACTCGACCGAATAATGGATAATGGGTAGATTAATCACCCCCACCAGTGCCATTACCCCTGCCGCTTTCCCGGCTTGTTGTTTGTCATCAAAGGATTTATACAGGGATATCACGCCCAAATATAAAAACAGTAAAATCAGCTCTGAAGTTAAACGTGCATCCCATACCCACCAGGTTCCCCACATGGGTTTACCCCAAGCTGCGCCGGTGAATAAGGCAATAAAAGTGACCACCGCACCTATGGGTGCCAAGGCCACCATCGCCATAAAAGCGGTACGTACCTGCCACACCAGGCCGATAAAGGCGGCGATGGCCATGGCGCTATACGCCGCCATTGACAGGATCGCACTGGGCACATGAATATAAATAATACGGAACGAATCACCTTGCTGATAATCCGCTGGAGCAAACGCCAACCCCCATATTAGGCCCGGCAACAGGGTGCATACCGCCAATACGCAAAACCAGGGCAACAGGGTTTGACAAAGGTGATAAGCACGTTGAGTTTTGGCATAAGGGTGCAACCATTTCCACATCAGTTTTGACTCACTCTTAAAGCATAAGCGATGGCAAAAGGTGCCAGCGCCAGTGACAGTAATAACATCGCGGCAATCATAGCCAGTTGCGCCGTATAAGGCAGCTGCAAGGCGGCCGCGTCCACCGCCGAGGTGGCAAAAATAAGTAACGGAATAAATACCGGCAGTAATAATAAAGCCAGCAGCACCCCGCCGCGATTTAACCCCACCGTTAACCCTACTGCTATGGCGCCAACCAAACTTAGCAGGGGTGTGCCCAGCAGCAGGGTTAACAATAAAGCCCAATACATAGCTTCGGTTAAGTTTAAAAATAGTGCCAGCAAAGGTGACAATATCACCAGGGGCACAATAGTGGTCAGCCAGTGGGCAAACACCTTAACCAAGGCCACTAACGGCAAAGGCGTAGCAGAGAGGATCATCTGTTCCAGGCTACCGTCCTGAAAATCATCTTTAAACAAGCGCTCCATGCCCAGCAATGAGGACAATATCGCTGCCACCCAGATCACCCCCGGCCCAACTTTTTGTAATATTTGTGGGCCCGGCCCTATACCCAAAGGAAACAAACTGATCACCAGGATAAAAAACATCATAGGTTGGAGTATTTCCGCTCTTTTTCGATAGGCTAAAGCCAAATCACGTTGTAAAACTGCCAGCAAAGTTGCGCTCAAATTCGATACTCCAACAACAGCTCTTTGGTTGGATAGTCCAATTCAAGCTCTTGATGAGATGTGATGATCACACAACCTTTTTGTTGCAGGTGGCCAACAATACGTTGATTTAACAGGGCCACACCTTGTACGTCAAGAGCAGTAAAAGGCTCATCCAGGATCCAGATTACCGCGTCTTCTTTCAACCACAAACGCGCCAGCGCTACGCGCCTTTGCTGACCGGCAGACAAATTATTGACTGGCATATCTTCCAAACCGACTAAGCCTAAGACCGCTAATACCTCGAAAATCTTCTGGAAATTAACCCTGATCTGATGCTGTTTGCACCAAAAATCCAGATTCTCCCGGGCTGTGAGGGTGTTATTGACCCCAAGTAAATGCCCACAATACAGCAAATTTTGATTAAACCGCTCACGGTCGTAGTTTATATTGTTGTCTCTGAAGCTGACATGGCCCTGGTCCGCACTGACCAAGCCAGTTAACACCCGCAGCAAACTGGTTTTGCCAGCACCGTTGGGGCCTTTGATATACAAAAGCTCGGATTCATCAACAGACAGATTTACCTTGTCAAACAAAAGCCTATCTCTTTTGCTTACACATAAATCATGAGCGGAAAATAGCGACAAAACATTCCTTAAATCGACAAAAAAACGCCGCGATAATACCACAGGGTGCCACAGTGGAATACTCATCAAACCAAAAAAGTGTTAGCAAATAATGCTTAGGTTATTGCCTAAAAATAACATAAACCTGTATGGTGATTTTATCCAAGGATCACTGCGTATTGGCCGATACCCCCTGTATGTCTGAAAATACTATCTCATCATCCCAACAACTGGCCCAGGCGTTAACCCAGCTAAGCCAACTTGCGCCCCAATCAGAACTCGCCAAGGCTGGCGTGGAAGTGTTAGTTAAACACTTGAGTGGCAACCTGCTAAATCTGGCCAATACCACCAGCGGGCAAAACATCACCCTGGCCAAAACTGATTTAAGCGGCACCTTGCAGAGCAAGCAAACATACGAAGTTAAGGTGATCCAGCGGGAGCAAAACCCCGTGCTGCAATTTATTCTCCAATCCCCAACGGCACCCGTGCTCACATCGTTAAACGAAAAACAGTTGGATGCCTTGCTTAAACTGCCTGCAAATCAGTTACTCAGTACAAAGATCCCCCCAAATTTACTCAAAGTTGATACTTTGGTGACTGCAAATACCAACAATCAACTCACCTTGCACATCATTGGCAGCCAACCCAAACAGACGATGACCCTGGATATGCCCAATGCGCAAAAGTTTGCCATGGGCAGTAACGTGAGTCTCGAACTCAAACCCGCGGCTAAAAACTGGCAAGTCAGTCTGTCCCCTTCACCCGTCAAGCAAAGTGCGTCTTTGCCCACTGCCGCGCTTATTACCCCTAAACAATCTGACCGGGTCAACCTGGTGGCAAGCCAAGCATTGCCTTTACTAAAGACTCTGTTGGCACAAAGCCAAGGGACAAGCGCCAGGCTATTACCTGTGGATAACAAAGCCGTACACCAGTTAACGCAATCTGCGGCCGGGGTCGAAAATAATATCCCCGTGCTTAATGTAGCCAAATTAACTGGCCCAATTGGCCTGCAAATCCAACCTGATGGCAAGGCGACCTTGGTAGAATTAAGCACTAGGCCCAGCGCCGAAATCACCGCTAGCAAAACCAACATCGCCAACTTAAGCAAACTGCTGCAGACTCTGGATATTCCTTTAAGCAAACCCGTGATCCGCCGTCTGGAAGCTATTTTAACGGCGGCAAGTCCAGCGGCGCCGATAAGCCCGGGCTTATCGCAACATTTGTCAGCGGCCATTAGCCCGGCGCCTGATCAGGTGCGTCTGGGGGCTCAAAATCCTGCTATGGCTGTGGGTCCCGGGCAAACAGTACCTGCTGGCGTTTTGCCAAACACGGCCAAGGTACAGGGCAGTAATATTATGCCGCCGACTGCAGTCACGGAAAATGCCACCTCAGTTACCCAAAATAAAGATGTGCTCGTCAAGGCCCCCCAGATGAGCGACAGCGTCAAAGCACAAGCGCTGGGTGTATTGCATAGTTTGTTAAGAGTTGTACAGGCTCGCGCTGAATTACCCAGCGACAGTTTACAACGTATTCTTGGGGCGCTGGGGGATCCACAATTGGCCAACGACCCTTCCATTAAACAACTTACTGAGCAATTAGGGCAACAAGTCAAACAGGGGCTGCCACAAGGCAAAGAGCAGGATGCCAGTCAGATCCGCCAGTTATTAACCCAACCCACTCTAAGCTTGAACCCACTGCAGATCCTCACACCCGTGCCTGGCCAAGGTTTACTTGGCGGACTATTAGCCTTGGTGCAAATATCCCTGGCTTCGCGTTTGTCCCGCTCGCAACCCGGCCAGACCCAGCGCCTGGCCGATGCCTTATCACCACTGACGTCGAGCGAGTCATCTGGTGCGGCAAAAACCGCCACCGGAGTGAGTCCCAAAGGCCTAACTGAGTTTTCCCAAATCGAACAAAAACACCAATTACTCAAAGAGCTCAGCCGCTTATTTGCCGGGCACCAAACCAGTAAACTGGGCAATGCCGAGCAGTTATTGCAGGGCCAGGATAGCTTTTATTATACTTTGCCCAGCGCCTTTGGGGATAACCTGCGGGATATAGAATTACTGCTGCGCCGTGAAAAACAAAGCAGGGAGGAACAAACATCAGGGGACGAAGCAAAAAACCGTCAGTGGCACCTGACCATGAAACTCAGTGTGGGCGAACTGGGCGAGCTGTTAACCAAAGCCAAACTCAAACAGGATATCCTGGAAATTGATTTTTATACCTCTAACGAATCAACCCGTAACCAGGTATTAAATTTCCTGCCTTTGTTGAAAAAACGTCTAACTAGCCTGGGTATTGACGTGGCCAAAAGCAGTTGTCAGCTGGGTAAAATCCCCCCTAGCCTGCAGCAAAAGCCCTATCATTTGGTGCAAACTAAGGTATGAACTGTCAATATCACTACAGGTCTCACAAAAATATGTATATAGCGGAGCAATATCCATGAGTGAACAACCATCAGCTACGGGGGCAAAAGCCAAAAGTGCCGTTGCGTTAAAACACCATGAAGGAGACAAGAAAAACGCCCCTCAGGTTGTCGCCAAGGGTTTTGGTGAATTAGCGGATGAAATTATTGCCCTGGCCAAACAAAACGGGGTATTGATCCACGAGGATCCTTATTTGAGTGAATTTCTCGCGGGCTTAGATTTAGGCCAAGAAATCCCCGAACAGCTTTATCACGTTATCGCCGAGCTGATCAGCTTTTCTTATGTATTGCAGGGTAAGTACCCCGAAAGCTGGGCCAAAGAACACCATAAAGTATCAAAATTAGTTTAAGGCCGATGGGTATTAAGCCAATCCGTGTCCCGCGCAACACTAAAAAATTATCGCTAAAACCATAAGAAACCCCGCGTGGACAGCGGGGTTTAGGGTCTTACTTATTGTTCTACTGGTCTTTATTCAGCGGTGGCTTTTTCGGTCTTTTCGGTGTTTTCAGGTTCAACGTTTTTAGCCAATAACAAATCTCTCAAACGTTTATCAATTTCGGCCGCCATCTCAGGATGCTCTTTCAAATAGATAGTTGAATTGGCTTTACCCTGACCAATGCGTTCGCCATTATAGCTATACCAGGCACCGGCTTTTTCTACCATCTTATGGGTCACTCCCAAATCAATGAGCTCACCTAAGTTATTGATACCCTGACCATACAGAATTTGGAATTCAGCCTGCTTAAAGGGCGGAGCTATCTTGTTTTTAACCACTTTTACCCGGGTTTCATTGCCGACAATCTCGTCGCCATTTTTGACAGCGCCAATACGTCTGATATCCAGACGCACCGAGGCGTAAAATTTAAGGGCGTTACCACCAGTGGTGGTTTCAGGTGAACCAAACATCACGCCGATTTTCATGCGGATCTGGTTGATGAAAATAAGCATGGTATTGGATTGTTTTAGATTACCGGTCAGTTTACGCATGGCCTGACTCATCATTCTGGCCGCCAAACCCATGTGTGAATCGCCGATTTCTCCTTCGATTTCCGCTTTGGGAGTCAATGCCGCCACAGAATCTACGACTATCACATCCACTGCCCCAGAACGGGTCAGCATGTCGCAAATTTCCAGTGCCTGTTCGCCGGTATCCGGTTGGGAAACCAAAAGCTCGTTAATATCCACACCTAATTTTTTCGCATAAATAGGATCAAGTGCGTGTTCGGCATCGATAAAGGCACAAACTTTACCGTTACGTTGGGCTTCTGCAATCACTTCGAGGGTCAAGGTGGTTTTACCGCTTGATTCCGGGCCATAAATTTCTACTATACGTCCCAGTGGCAAGCCACCCGCGCCCAAAGCGATGTCCAAACCTAATGAACCCGTAGAGATGGTCTCTACGTCCATGGATTTGTTATCACCCAGTTTCATAATCGAACCTTTACCAAACTGCTTTTCAATTTGTCCTAACGCCGCCGTCAGGGCGCGGGTTTTGTTATCATCCATCGAAATGTCCTCTTTTTACGGCTCGCATTATTCTCAAGGTTTTCGGATACCCGAGCCGTTTAGTGTGATTTGTCTGCCGCAAGTATACTGTACAACCATACAGTTACAAGCCGCATATCGAAATTATTTAACTTGCTGCTTTGTTCTATGACTCTTGGCAGATTTCAATCGCCCGCCGTAAGGCATAATCCACCGCGGCCGCCCTTATCTGTTGTCGGTCGCCACTAAATAATTGTTTTTCTGAGTATATCTGACCACAAGTGCTAAAACCAAACCACACCGTGCCCACAGGTTTTTGTGCACTTCCCCCATCCGGGCCTGCAATACCGCTCACCGAAATGCCTATCTGCGCCCCGGCTTTGGCCGCGGCGCCTTGGGCCATTTCTTGTACTGTTTGCGCCGATACTGCACCATAGGTTGCAAGGGTGGCTGGCAAAACCCCTAACAACAACTGTTTGCTCTCATTTGCATAAGTAATAAAGCCGGTTTTAAACCAGCTTGAGCTGCCAGAGATACTTGTGATCGCGTAGCCTATGCCCCCGCCCGTGCACGACTCAGCGCAGGTCACCTGCCAGCCTAAACGCTCCAACTGTTCACCGAGTTGTTGTGCTAATAGAACTGAATTATTGGTCATATTTTACATCCATCATGAACTTATCTAACCCGCACATTTTTAAATAACGGGTTTGTACTTTTATGGTTATTTCGAACATAGCGAGATCACTCGATAGCGTTTTTATGGTCTCGTCAGGGTCTGTTGACGAACAACCCAGAGGATCAACGGTGGTAAAATCAACCATTGTAAAATTGGCAGCAACCCAGTACCGACTAGCGGCAGCTCAGGCATGTTTGGCGCGTACTGCCAGCGATCCCATACGTCCGTTGCGAGCCACTCCATAAAGATGGTGATAACGAGCCCGGTGGTAATGTAAACTACCGTTGGAGCGGCGGCCATCACATGGATCCAGTGTCTGGAACGAGCGATCACGATGGCGCTCCAGTATGCCAAGACACTGATCACACCATCACCTAGACTCGCTTGGGTACACGTGCGAACGACGCTCATGTATTCAAGTGTTTTGAGTCCCTCGTAGAATGGCATTTGCCACATTTCCCAAACAAAATTGAAGAGAAAGGAAAAAAGCAAAAAGTTCGCTTCTGGATTGCGGAGCGAGCGCTCAATCCAAGTCTGTCCCATCAAATTATTTTTTCCCTGAACGCACGTACTTCCACAAAGCAGCAATCGACAAAACCAAGAGGCCAATCAACAATAGCCAAACCAAACCCATTCCCAACATCATACCCACCCCCATTTCATTAAACATATATCTGTCCTCATTTAAGCATATTCCGTGCGACCACTCATTCTGATCGCGTTTGCCCTTCAGAGTACCTAACGTACAGAAGCTGCGCGGTTTGCATCGAGATCATGCTGCGCACCTCGATTGGTATACAATGTCGAATAACGCCACATTAAATAATGCAATACCCTTAAGTTCAACCCAATTTTATTGTCGAGCGTCATTATTTTCAGTGCCATCGTTGATAAAGGTTTGTTATTCTTTGTTGTGTCACTATGCCGGTTTGTCATCGGACGATTTGAGCGGGTTAATAGTTAATGCCTTAGATCACGAACGACACTCAAACGTAGAACATTTTCTAATAAATCACCTCAATACAAAAAAATGTTACATTTATGAGTAAAAACTTGATATTCATCGAAAATTCATGAGTTTAAGATCACACCGTCATATTCGCTAACTGAAACAAGAAACCATAAAAATTAGCATGAAAATAAAAAATCCCCCAATAACGTCAGGCGCAAACACGCCAGATCACACACCTATGATGCAGCAGTACTTGAAAATAAAAGCCCAACATCCGGATATTTTGTTGTTTTATCGCATGGGTGACTTTTATGAATTGTTTTTTGATGACGCCAAACAAGCCTCACAATTGCTCGACATTTCCCTGACGGCTAGAGGCAAGTCTGGGGGAAATGCTATTCCCATGGCTGGGGTTCCTTATCATGCGGTAGAAAATTATCTGGCTCGCCTGGTAAAAATGGGCCATTCGGTGGCCATAGTGGAACAAATTGGCGATCCGGCCACCAGTAAAGGCCCGGTTGAACGCCAGGTTCAGCGGATTGTGACCCCGGGTACTGTCTCAGACGAAGCCTTGCTGGTTGATAAACAAGATAATATCCTGGCGGCAGTCATGGTGTTGCCCCACAATAAACAGACCCATAAAATCCGTTTTGGCTATTCGACCCTGGATGTCACCAGTGGTCGTTTCACCTTATGTGAGCTGGACGGCGATGAGGCGCTCAGCGCCGAGTTGCAACGCACTAACCCTGCAGAACTGCTTTACCCCGAGGAATTTGCCTTTTTGCATCTTATTGAGCAACGTAAAGGTCTGCGTCGCCGCCCCAAGTGGGAATTTGATTTTCACACAGCAGTTGACCAATTGACCGCCCAATTTGGCACCAAGGAGCTAACAGGTTTTGGAGTAGACCAGCACCAGTTGGGTATTTGCGCCGCAGGCTGCGTGATGCAATATATCAAGGATACCCAGCGCGCCTCCCTGCCCCATATCCAACGTATCTTGCTGGAATCTCACACCGACACAGTGATCATGGATGCTGCCACCAGGCGCAATCTTGAACTCACCCAAAATTTGGCCGGAAGCAGCGAAAATACCCTGGCCAGTGTGCTAGATAAAACCTCTACCCCTATGGGCAGTCGTTTGTTACAGCGCTGGATCCACCGGCCGCTTACCCATGTACCCACCCTGAGTTTGCGCCAGCAAAATATTGCCACCTTGCTGGATAGCGATTATGCCCAGTTGCAGTTGACCTTAAAACAGGTCGGCGACATGCAACGGGTATTGGCACGTTTAGCGTTGCGTAGTGCCCGCCCCCGGGATTTTGCCAGGCTGCGCCAGGCGTTTAGTTTATTGCCTGAGATCCAGGCATTTATCAACGGACAAACTGCGCCAAATACCCCCTGCAGCTTGAACACTTTGGCATCGCAGGTCAGTCAATTTCCGGATTTCGCCGATTTACTGGAACGGGCCGTTATCGAAGCTCCCCCTGTGCTTATTCGTGATGGCGGGGTGATCCAAGCTGGTTACAATGCCGAGTTGGACGAATTAAGAGCCTTATCTAAAGGAGCCAGCGATTATTTGCAAGAACTGGAATTGCGCGAGAAACAGCGCACCGGTATTCCCAGTTTAAAAGTCGGTTACAACAGAGTGCACGGCTATTTCATTGAAATCAGTCGCAGTTACGCCGATCAGGTCCCCCCTGAATACGTGCGTAGGCAAACCCTGAAAAATAATGAACGCTATATTATCGCCGAACTTAAAGAACACGAAGACAAGGTACTAACCAGCCAAAGTCGTTCCTTGGCCCTGGAAAAACGCCTGTACGATGAGTTATTTGATTTGTTGTTGCCTAAATTGCCTGAGCTAATGGCCAGTGCCGACGCCCTGGCCGAACTGGATGTTTTAACCAATTTGGCTGAACGCGCCGATACCCTGAATTATCACTGTCCCACCCTAAGCACCAAAAGCGGCATCCATTTTGAGCAGGGTCGCCACCCTGTGGTCGAAAGCGTATTAAATACACCGTTTATTGCCAATCCGGTGGCGTTGTCACCCAACAGACGCATGTTAGTGATCACCGGGCCAAACATGGGAGGGAAATCCACTTACATGCGCCAAACGGCGTTGCTGGTTTTAATGGCCTATATCGGCAGTTATATTCCCGCAGAAAATATTCAGATTGGCCCCATAGATCGTATTTTCACCCGCATCGGTGCTTCCGATGATCTGGCCTCAGGCCGCTCAACCTTTATGGTGGAAATGACTGAAACCGCCAATATACTCAACAATGCCACGGCCAATAGTTTGGTATTGATGGATGAAATAGGCCGCGGTACCAGTACCTATGATGGCTTGTCATTGGCCTGGGCCTGCGCAGAATATCTGGCTCGCAAGCTGCAATCCTTTACCCTGTTTGCCACCCACTATTTTGAATTGACCAGCCTGGCGGGATCCTTGCCTGAATTGGCCAATGTACATTTGGATGCGGTGGAACATGACGAAAGCATTCACTTTATGCATGCGGTGCAAGAAGGCGCGGCCAATAAAAGTTACGGTTTGCAGGTGGCTCAGTTAGCGGGTGTACCTAAAGCGGTGATCCTGGCCGCCAAACACAAGTTACATGAACTGGAAGCTCAACATAATCCTGGATCACCACCTAATACTGCGCAATCCCCGGTAACACCCAAGAGCGCCACTGATCCAGCGCCCCTGGGGCAGCTCGATTTGCTCGATAATATGGATGAAGTCAAACAGCTACTTGCAGCTATAGACCCTGACGAACTGACTCCCAAGCAGGCCCTGGAATATTTATATCAGTTAAAATCCCTGGGGTGATAGATAGCGCAGTGCCGCTCTTAAAGCCGTTCCAGTGCGCTGACTAAACCTATCTCCATGGCCAGCTGCACGGTTTGCTCGGAACTAACCTGGGAACACATGACAATTTTGGCGTGGGGCCGCACCCGGAGCATTACCTCCGACATGTATATACCCCATGTCATGCAGCGTCCTGCGTAAAAACGGGCAGATAGCTTCCACATCATCGAGCACTAAATCGGGACGTAATTTATCCATTTATTTCCCCTTAAATTAAAGCCAAGCCCTGCTTTAACACACAACTAACTGAGCCAAGTAGATTTTTTGCACGCCATAAAACCTTTTTCAATTGTCTGTTTGCCCGGCTTTGGGTATACTATTACGCCGTCTGATACTGAATGTTTTTCATTTCAATTATATGGAATGATTGGGTTCAGTTTCAAAAAAAATCTTTTTCAACTCCAACGCCTTAGGGTTCTCATGACAAACTATATTTTCGTCACAGGTGGTGTCGTTTCATCACTTGGAAAGGGCATTGCTGCTGCCTCTCTCGCCGCTATTCTTGAGGCGCGCGGGTTAAATGTCACCATGCTCAAACTCGACCCTTATATCAATGTCGATCCTGGCACCATGAGCCCCATTCAGCACGGTGAAGTGTTTGTTACTGATGATGGGGCTGAAACCGACCTCGATTTAGGCCATTACGAGCGCTTTATTCGCACCCGTATGACCAAACGTAATAACTTCACCACTGGCCGTGTCTACGAAGAAGTGATCAAACGGGAACGTCGGGGTGATTATCTGGGGGCTACCATTCAGGTTATCCCGCATATTACCAATGAAATAAAGCGCCGTATTATCGCCGGGGCCGAAGGGGTAGACATCGCCATAGTAGAGATTGGCGGCACTGTGGGTGATATCGAATCACAACCCTTCTTAGAGGCCATTCGCCAGTTAGGCACCGAAGTTGGCCGGGAACACGCCATGTATATGCACCTGACATTGGTGCCTTATATAGCTGTATCCGGTGAGGTTAAAACCAAACCCACCCAGCATTCGGTGAAAGAATTGCGCTCTATCGGTATCATGCCAGACATACTGGTCTGCCGTTCCGAAAGTGCCCTGCCGACCAACGAGCGCTCAAAAATTGCTTTATTTACCAATGTACCCGACAAGGCTGTCATTTCCTTGCGCGATGCCAGCAGTATCTACAAAATTCCGGCGGCATTAAAAGCCCAGGGCATGGATGAATTAGTGGTGCAGCGTTTTGGCCTGGATTGCCCGGAAGCAGACTTGACCGAGTGGGAACAAGTGCTGTACGCAGAGTCCAACCCCGTAGGTGAAGTCACCATAGGTATGGTGGGTAAATATGTAGAATTACCCGATGCCTATAAATCGGTTAATGAAGCCCTTAAACATGCCGGATTGAAAAACCGTCTGACGGTGAATATCCGTTATATTGACTCCCAAGATGTCCAGAGCAAAGGCGAACAAGTGCTGCAAGGATTGGATGCCATATTGGTGCCAGGTGGCTTTGGTGAACGGGGCATGGAAGGTAAAATCGCTGCGGCCAAATATGCCCGTGAGCAAAAAATTCCTTATTTGGGTATTTGCCTGGGCATGCAGGTGGCTATTATCGAGTTTGCGCGTAATGTGGCGGGGCTTGAAAATGCTAACAGCACAGAATTTGATGCCCAAACGCCTTATCCGGTAGTAGGCTTGATTACCGAGTGGATGGATCCTGCCGGTGGTACTGAAATGCGTGACGAAAGTTCTGACTTAGGTGGCACCATGCGCCTGGGCAGTCAGTTGTGTCATTTGATCCCCGGCAGTAAAGTTCATCAACTTTATGGGTCCAGTGAAATATACGAGCGCCATCGCCATCGTTATGAAGTTAATAATAATTTGCGTGACAAACTTGAAGCTGCGGGTTTGAAAGTCACCGGCCTGTCGACCGACAAACGTCTGGTTGAAGTCATTGAGCTGGAAGACCACCCCTGGTATGTGGCGGGTCAGTTTCACCCGGAATTTAACTCTACGCCTCGCGACGGACATCCTTTGTTTACTGGATTTGTCAAAGCCGCGGGGGAATATTATAAAAATAATAATTAACTAGTCTATCTGCTCGCAGATAATCGATAAATTTTTATACAAGGCAACAACTATGTCAAAAATCAGCAAGATCATCGGTCGTGAAATTATGGACTCCCGGGGTAACCCGACAGTAGAAGCAGATGTTTATTTAGAGTCTGGTGTGATGGGCAGAGCCTGCGCACCTTCCGGCGCGTCGACGGGCTCCAGAGAAGCGCTGGAATTGCGCGATGGTGACAAAAGCCGCTATTTAGGCAAAGGGGTATTAAAAGCCGTTGCGGCCATTAATCAGAATATTGCACCTGCCCTGCTAGGTAACAGTAGTTATGAGCAAAAAAAGCTCGATCAAATTATGATCGACTTGGATGGCACCGAAAATAAAGAAACATTTGGTGCTAATGCTATCTTGGCCGTATCATTGGCCGTGGCCAAAGCCGCCGCCCTGGATAAAAAAATCCCCCTCTATCAACACATTTCCGAGCTAAACGGCACCCCTGGCAAGTATTCTATGCCTGTGCCTATGATGAACATCATCAATGGTGGCGAACATGCGGACAACAACGTAGATATTCAGGAATTTATGGTGCAACCAGTAGGCGCCCCCAATTTCCGTGAAGCGCTACGTATGGGTGCAGAAATTTTCCATAGCTTGAAAAAGGTGTTGTCAGAAAAAGGCTTAAGTACCGCAGTAGGAGACGAAGGTGGTTTTGCACCCAATCTGTCCTCAAATGAAGAAGCCCTGAAAGTCATCATCCAGGCGGTTGAAAACGCCGGTTATGAAATGAACAAAGACGTAACCCTGGCCTTGGATTGTGCCTCATCTGAGTTTTATAAAGACGGCAAATACGACCTCAAAGGCGAAGGCAAGGTGTTCGATTCTGAAACCTTCGGTGATTACCTGGCAGAACTTGCGGCCAAATACCCTATTCTGTCTATCGAAGACGGTTTGGATGAGAGCGATTGGGATGGTTGGGCAAGTTTGACCCGCAAGATAGGCGACAAAGTGCAACTAGTGGGCGACGACTTGTTTGTAACTAATACCAAGATTTTAAAGCGTGGTATAGACAACGGTGTGGCCAATTCGATTTTGATTAAATTCAACCAGATTGGCACCCTCAGCGAGACGCTGGAAGCCATTCGTATGGCTCAGGCAGCGGGTTTTACCGCGGTTATTTCACACCGTAGTGGTGAAACGGAAGACGCCACTATCGCCGACTTGGCCGTAGGTACAGCCGCGGGCCAAATTAAAACCGGTTCGTTATGTCGCTCTGATCGTGTGGCGAAATACAACCAGTTATTGCGCATCGAAGAAGCTCTGGGCGATGCCGTTAGTTACGGTGGCCGCCAAGAAATAAAAGGTCAATAAGCCTCAAGGGCAGCGAGTTTAGCTGCCCTATTTCTTATGCTCACCCCGTCTGCTAGTCAGCAAAGCGATATATTCTGTGACTCACAGCAGCAGCGCTATGTGGCTGAAATCTGTAACGCCCTGTACGAGCGCGAGTTATTTATTCTGTCCCAAACAAAGTATACCAATATCAGCCTGTTGCAGCGCAAAATAGGTGGATTACGCCACCACGTTAAACGCGCAGCCTTTCACTTTCTTCATCATAATGGCCCGTTAACGGTCGACGTACACAATGCCAGTTGGCAAGCCAAACAGGCGACTAAATGTATGGCTGCTAAACATGATCCAGCCAAAGCCACGGCCTGGTTTAGTGTATATAGTCGTTTAGGGTTACCTGTGCCCTTACATGTATCGACTATAGGCGCAGAGCATATTGAACTGGATTCCATCGACCGAATTGAAAAGCAACGAGTCCATTTGAATAAATATGGCTGGTTCACCCTAGATGGTGAACCTGAAATGGTTCACAGCAATGATGCTGGAGCGGTCAACACCACCCTTTTACAGCCTAACAAAGCCCTGCTCAGTGCGGCTTGTTGCGGACATAGCTGGGATCACAATGGGCGAACGGCCCCCCGAACCCTCAGCCTGCGAGAATTATTGTTATCTGCCAACGTTAACTGGAAGAACTTTCGTTAAGTCATTGCATATACTGCAGCCTGCTAATCTTTTTATGTGTTTGTTAGCAACTCAGTTATGCTATTTTGTTATATCAAGTTTTGTTAACTAAGGTTGACGCCTGCGGGCCAAAGAGTTACAAATACACTACTGACGTTTCGGACCTAAAATAATGAAATTTTTACAGCTCTCAACTCTACTACTGCTGGCAGCAAGACTGCCCGGGTAGGTTGTAAGCGAAACGCAAACAATTGTTAAAACCCGTGCCCAGCACGGGTTTTTTCGTTTTGGCGCCAAAAAAGCGCTGCATATCAAAAGAGGAAAGGTTATGTCTAACAAGGTTATAGCTAACCAGGTCAAAATATTCGACACCACATTACGTGATGGCGAGCAGGCGCTAGCTGCCAGTTTAAATATGAAGGAAAAACTGCAAATTGCCTTAGCCCTGGAACGACTTGGGGTAGACATTATCGAAGCTGGTTTCCCGGTTTCCTCACCCGGTGATTTTCGTTCGGTGCGAGCTATTGCCCAAGCAGTGAAAAACGCCACCGTATGTGGTTTGTCCCGAGCTCTTGAAAAAGACATTGACGCCTGCGGCGAAGCATTAAACATAGCCGAGCATTTTCGAATTCATACCTTTATTGCCACCTCAGATATTCACGTTACCAGCAAATTGCGTAAGACGCAGGACGAGGTGGTTGAAATGGCGGTCAGGGCCATCAAACACGCCGGTCGATACACTGACGATATTGAGTTTTCCTGTGAAGATGCCGGGCGCACTCCAATCGATTATCTATGTCGCATGGTCGAAGGCGCAATTAAGGCCGGCGCTACCACAGTTAATATTCCGGATACTGTAGGTTACACCACCCCCACGGAGTTTGGTGGTATCATTCAGAGCTTGTTTAACCGCGTGCCTAACATTGATAAAGCGGTTATTTCCGTGCATTGCCACAATGACCTAGGTTTAGCGGTGGCCAACTCTCTAGTGGCAGTTGAGCAAGGTGCCCGTCAGATTGAATGTACCATTAATGGTATCGGTGAGCGGGCGGGCAACTGCTCACTTGAAGAAATCGCCATGATTTTGCAAACCCGCCAAGCCCTGTTGGGTTTACACACTAATATTCGTAGCCAGGAAATTTCTCGCACCTCAAAACTGGTCAGTCAGCTGTGTAATATGCCCGTTCAAGCCAACAAAGCGATTGTAGGAGCCAATGCTTTTAGCCACTCCTCTGGTATTCACCAAGACGGGGTATTAAAGGCGCAAAACACCTATGAAATTATGACTCCCGAGAGTGTGGGGATCAACAAAAACAACTTAAACCTGACCTCGCGATCGGGCCGTCACGTGATCAAACACCGCCTGGAAGAATTAGGTTACAAAGAACAGGATTATGATCTGGATACCCTTTATAACGCCTTTGTGAAGTTAGCGGACAAAAAAGGCCAGGTATTTGATTACGACCTTGAAGCGTTGTTGTTTTTCGACAAACAAAAGCCTGCGGATGAACATTACAAGTTGGTATACTTGCAAGCCAGTTCAGGCAAGGAAATTATTCCTAGCGCCACGGTAAAAATGCAACTTGGCGAGCAGCAGATAACCGAGTCCGCCGTGGGTAATGGCCCGGTAGATGCAGCCTACAACGCCATTATCAAAGTCCTTGGCCATGACCGATTAGACATAGTTGATTTCAAATTGGATTCAAAAGGCGAAGGCGCCGATGCCCTGGCCCAAGTCAGCGTAATCGTTGAATATAATGGCCGCCGTTTCAATGGTATTGGTTTAGCCACAGACATAGTGGAAGCAGGCGTAAAAGCCTTAATCCACGTTTTGAATAATACCTATTTAGCGGATCAGATTGATCACCAGAAAAAGCAACAAACCCAGATTGCCGGAGTATAAGGAACACATGTCGAATTATAACATTGCCGTATTGGCGGGAGATGGCATTGGCCCAGAAGTCATGCAAGAAGCAAAGAAGGTTTTATCTGCAGTAGAAAAAGCCTTTAATTTGTCGTTTGCCTTACACGAATTTGATGTGGGTGGCGTGGCCATAGACAACCATGGTCAGGCATTACCACCAGCCACCCTAAAAGGTTGTGAGCTGGCAGATGCGATTTTATTTGGCTCAATTGGCGGACCGAAATGGGATAACCTACCGTTGGAGCAACGCCCGGAACGCGCCGCTTTGCTAACCCTTAGAAGCCACTTTGATTTATTCAGTAATTTGCGCCCGGCGAAAATATACCCTGGCCTTGAGGGCTTGTCGCCATTACGCGCCGATATCGCTGCCAGTGGGTTTGATGTGTTAGTGGTGCGTGAGTTAACCAGCGGTATTTATTTTGGTCAACCCAAAGGGATTGAAGGCGAAGGCGAAGAACAATTTGCTTTTGATACCATGCGTTACAGCAAAAGAGAAATCCGCCGCATTGCTATAAGTGCATTTGAAGCGGCGCAAAAGCGCGGTAAAAAAGTAACCTCGGTGGATAAAGCCAATGTCTTGGTCTGTAGCCGTCTGTGGCGAGAAGTCACCGAAGAAGTGGCCAAAGACTACCCAGAAGTTGCCCTGGAACACATCTATATCGATAATGCCACTATGCAGCTGTTACGTTACCCGGGCGATTTCGATGTGATGTTGTGTTCAAACCTGTTTGGCGACATTATTTCTGATGAATGTGCCATGATCACCGGCTCCATGGGTTTATTGCCTTCGGCCAGTATCAACAGCGCGAATTTTGGTTTGTATGAGCCGGCCGGTGGCTCAGCCCCCGATATCGCTGGCCTTGGTATTGCTAACCCAATTGCCCAGATCCTGTCGGCATCCATGTTATTACGTTTTAGTTTAAACCTGACGGATGCTGCAGATGCAATTGACGCCGCCGTCGTTCAAACCCTGGCAGACGGTATATTAACCGGTGAGCTACTGAGCCCACAAAACCGCGCACAGGCAAAATCAACCAGTGAAGTAGGCGATTATATTGCCAAGCTTATCGCTCAACCACAGGAGGCTAACTAATGGCCACAACCTTATACGACAAGATTTGGCAACAACATATCGTAGATGAAATTGGCGATGACGGCTTGATCTATATTGACCGCCACCTGATCCATGAAGTCACCTCTCCCCAGGCATTTGATGGCCTGGATTTGAAACAGCGTAAAGTACGCCGGCCCGATCTGACTTTCGCCACTATGGATCACAGTATTTCCACCCGCTCACTGGCCATAGACGCCTGTGGCCCGGCTAATAAACTGCAATTGCAAACCTTGGCAGATAATTGTGTCAAACACGGTATTCGTTTGTATCCCGTGGGCCACCATAAACAGGGCATAGTGCATGTGATGGGCCCGGAACTGGGTTTGATAAAACCCGGCATGACGGTGGTCTGTGGTGATTCTCACACGGCTACCCATGGCGCGTTTGGTGCTCTTGCCTTTGGTATAGGCACATCCCAGGTTGAACATGTGTTTGCCACCCAAACACTGAAACAAAGCAAAGCCAAGTGCATGCAAGTCAAGGTCACAGGCAAGCGCCCTAACGGCGTGACGGCCAAAGATATTATTCTGGCCATAATCGGCAAAATTGGCCATGCGGGCGCCACGGGTTTTGTTATCGAATATTGCGGTGACACTATCGAAGCCCTAAGCATGGAAGAGCGCATGACAGTGTGTAACATGAGTATCGAAGCCGGCGCCAAAGCCGGTTTGATTGCTCCTGACCAGACTACCTTCGATTATCTTGAGGGCCGCGAATATGCCCCCACAGGCACTGATTGGGACGACGCTCTTGCTTATTGGCAAACATTGAAATCTGACACCGGTGCCACATTTGATGCCGTGGTTGAAATGGATGCTCGGGAAATCGCCCCCCAAGTCACCTGGGGGACAAATCCAGGTCAGGTGATAGGCGTTAATCAACCCATACCCGCCCCCGAAGATTTTAGCGATCCTATCGATCGAGATTCAGCAATAAAAGCACTGAAATATATGGATGTAAAACCTGGGCAAAAATTATCTGAACTGACCGTTAATCATGTATTTATTGGCTCTTGCACCAATGGACGCATTGAGGATCTGCGTTCTGCCGCCGAGATTGCCAAACAAGGCAAGGTGGCCAGTCATGTGACGGCCATAGTGGTACCGGGTTCGGCAGCGGTAAAAGTTCAAGCGGAAGCCGAACAGCTGGATAAAGTATTCCTCGATGCCGGTTTTGAATGGCGTTTACCTGGGTGTTCTATGTGTTTAGGCATGAACGATGACGTACTGCAATCGGGGGATCGCTGTGCCTCTACCAGCAATCGTAACTTTGAAGGTCGCCAGGGCCGCGGTGCACGTACCCATCTGGTTAGCCCCGCCATGGCGGCTGCAGCGGCCTTAGCCGGTCACTTCGCCGACAGCCGTGACTTTGCTGACAATATTTAAGATACAGGAATGAAAATGACTAACCCAATTGCTAATTCAAGCCAAGGCATAAATCTGCACAGCGGTACCGCGGCACCTCTGAACCAGGCCAATGTGGATACTGACCAAATTATTCCTAAACAGTTTTTAACGTCGGTAACCAAAAGTGGTTATGGTAAACACTTGTTCCATGACTGGCGTTATCTGGATCTGCATGAACAAGAGCCCAATCCGGCTTTTGTACTGAATAAGGCACAACACCAAGGAGCGAGTATATTACTGACCAGGGAAAATTTCGGTTGTGGCTCTAGCCGAGAACACGCCCCCTGGGCCCTGGATGACTATGGTTTTAAAGTAGTGATTGCCACGAGCTTTGCGGATATTTTTTACGGCAACTGCATTAATAACCAACTGCTGCCGGTACAACTGCCAAGCGCGCAGATAGATGCACTTTTTGCTGCTGTGCATGGCGATGCTAAATGCTGTATAAAAGTGAATTTGGCTGCCCAGACAGTAGCGGTTAATGAACATACCTTTAAATTTGAAATTGCCCCCCACCATAAAAACAATTTGCTTAAAGGTTTGGATGCCATAGGACAGACGTTGGAATTGGCAAATAAAATCAGCCAATACGAAAGCAAACAAATGGCTTGGCAGGTATAAGCTGAGCCAGTGATCGAAACTAAAACTCGCCAGACAGCCAACAACAGGCGGTTTGGCGGACTCAGACTCACTGCTACCGAATCTTATTATAAATCAAAACTTTTGCCGTTAAAATCATCCTACCCCTTTGATACTTTAAAAACGTTTACACCCAGTCTGCCTGCGACTAAGCCGTGTCCAGTGACGTATTTTTTATCAATGAGGATGGCACTTAGCTAAACTAAGTATCATAGATACAGTGGCAATATCAGAGGTGTCCCCGGCAACTCAATCCGGTCAGGCTGATGGGATCTTGTTATTCTCATTTTGCCTTCCTTTTCAAACCAAAGATGACATTCCCTTGGCACAGCAGTTACCGCTTCTGGTGAATTACAGTGAAAACATGGCACTCGAAGGGATCAATAAGGTGATGGTTGATAACGTGGCCGGTGCCAAAGCTGCTGTTGGCCATTTACTGGATTTTGGTCACACCAAAGTTGGCGCGACAATGGGTCCCCTTGATACTCCCAGCGCCCAAGCGCGGTCTTTTGTTTCAGTGATGACATGGCCATCGGTGCCATGAACATATTACAGGCCAGTGGTTTTCGTATCCCACAGGATATGTCGATTATCGATTTTGATGATAACCGTTATGCTGCAATTATGACCCCGGCCCTGACCACCATACGCCAGCCACGGTAAGATGTAGGCAATGCTTGCATGAAGTTGTTACTTGAGCAACGCAGTAACTACAGGGCCTGTCAAAGGCCCTAATAGCTTACTAAGCCTCATCATTACCACCAGCTAACGTAAAACCCCGACAGGATTAAAATTACCGCCAAGCTGCCAAAATTAAATTCTTTGGATGTTGAAAAGGACACCTCAGACAAGTCGGTGGCATTTTCGGCGTGACCCTTGTTTTCCAGTAAAGAGACGACTACGGCTATTGCTACGCACAATAAAAAGACCAACCCTACCCGATCGATAAAGGGCAGGCTTGGCCAGAGTAATTTAAAGGCCAATGACAAAAGCGCAGAACTTATCGCCGCACAAATAGCTGCGTTGGATGTGGTCCGTTTCCAAAACATGCCTAACAGGAACAGGGTCACTACACCTGGTGTGAAAAAGCCGGTAAATTCCTGAATATATTGAAAGGCCTGATCAAAATTACCCAGCAGTGGTTGGGCAACAAACGCAGCCACAGCCAAGGCGAAAATGCTCACGAGTCGGCCCACAGTAACATAGTGGTTCTGGCTGCAATTGGGACGTTTATGGGCGTAGATATCCATAGTAAAGATGGTGGATACGCTATTGCACATTGAGGCCAAGGAAGACACGATAGCCGCGACCAATGCCGCAAAAATCAAGCCCTTCAGACCACTAGGCATCATGTTCATTAAAGTAGGATAGGCTTCATCTGCACGTTGCAGATCCGGCACTAACAACACCGCCGCTATGCCAGGCAAAACCACTATCAAGGGCATAAGCAGTTTTAGAAATGCAGCAAACACTATACCTTTTTGACCTTCCGCCAGACTTTTGGCCGCCAGGGTGCGTTGGATGATGTATTGATTGAATCCCCAATACGATAAATTCATTATCCACATGCCTCCCACCAGCACCGAAATCCCGGGTAAATCCATGTAATGCTCATTGTCTGGCGTCAATATCATGTCGAATTTTTCCGGAATACTGCTGGTCAAAATGGAAAAGCCTTGCCACACGCCCTGGCCGTCAGAAATCAGGTTTAATGCGGTATAGGACAAGAAAAGCCCCCCAAACACCAGCAACACCACCTGGATGATATCGGTTTGTGCTACCGCTTTGAGGCCACCATAGAGTGAGTAGCCAAGAGAAAATACACACAAAAAGACCATGGCATAGACCATGTCGACACCCGCAATCGAATTAATAGCCAGCGCCCCTAACCATAATACGGCGGTAAGATTAACAAACACATATACCCCGAGCCAGAAACATGCGGTAATGATCCTTACTCGGTGATCGTAACGCTGCTCAAGGTACTGGGGCATAGTGTAAATACGTTGCTGTAAGAAAATGGGCAGGAAATACTTGCCCACTATAAGCAGAGTGATAGCAGCCATCCACTCGTAGGACGCAATAGCCAAACCTACCTTGAAACCCGAGCCAGACATACCAATAATCTGTTCCGCGGAAATATTGGCCGCGATCAATGAGGCCCCAATAGCCCACCATGACAGACTTTTACTGGCTAAGAAGTAGTCACTGGTATCTTTGTCATGACCTGCTTTTTCTCTGGATACCCACAGCGCAACCGCCACTAGTACCACTACATACAAACAGAAAACGGTCAGGTCTAATGTGCTCAAATTCATCTAAATGTCGTCCTATTTGGTAAAGCGTCTCGGCTAAACAACCTTGCGCCGCTAACTACCCAGGTGCTAATAAACACCTGGAGTTAATCTATTTATGTGCCTATCTTGCCTCACACAGGCCCATACCGCCAAGAGTAAATTGGTTCTTAACCAGAACAACTTTCTCAGTTATATTATGCGTCTCTAGATTGCACACAAATTTACTGACCATAGCTTGGGGCCCTTCCCGCCAGTATGTATGGGATTGGCAAAATATCGGCTCAGCCCTTGCTGGCCAGCCCCAAAAGAACATAGGTCAAAGGTTTGCTGGATATTCTCGAAAGAAAGCAAACCTCTCACAACGTAAAGTACCAACAGCATTGGCACTTTTGAGGATTTTAACAAAACAAAAAAAGCCCGTTATTAGGGGAAAAAAACACGGACAAGCGTTTTCCTTGGGAATACTTTACAATCGGCTCAAGTAATTTAAAGGCGAATAAACTCATGCAAAAACTCCTGCTGGTACTTACCACAGCTTTTACCCTTGCTGCTTGCGATTCTAACGAAGTTGGCGATGTTAGCCTGGGGATTTTCACTACCAAAGATATCAAGCTAAATATCTTGGTCGACCCTATCGTGACTGGCGTTACCTGTCATGTGGCAAGTATCGAAGCCAATTTGAGCTTTTCGGACCCTTCCGACAGCTCTATCGCGTGCCGCCAAACGGGTGAGATAACCCCGGAAATGATCGCCAAGGTCGACAAATCGCCCTCGGGTGATGTGGTGTTTAAAAAATCCAAAAGTGTATTTTTCAAAAGTATGAAAATACGCCGGATTTTCGATGAGCAGAGTCAGACGCTGATGTATGTGTCTTATTCAACCAAAGAAACATCAGGCAGCTTTAAACATAGTTTATCGACTGTGCCATTGTGGGGAACCAAAGCTTATGGGCAGACGAGTCCATAACGACGCTTAGTCTGATTATATGCAATTAACCGTTCCGGGCGATCGGTATAAAAAGCCTAGTACTCATTGATGCCGCTTCCCAGTGACTTGGGGGGCAATATTTTTGCATCTCAAAATTAGAAAGGTGTCGAGCTAAAAAGTCGGTTACCCCCACCCGCAGGTACGCCTGCATGCAACGTCCCAGGCGATCACACCGATGGCTAAAACGGCAAAGGCCAGAATGCTAAATTGCATGCAGGCGGCCCAAACGATACCCATCATGCCCCAGCATGAGGTAAAAAGTCGTGATGGAGGAATATAAAATTCCAGGTAACTAGCCACATAGTGCCCGAAATATCGACCCTGCTCAGTGCATTTGATAGTCCCAACAAATACCAGGGCTGAGTCTGTCCGCCCCGCTAATAACTCTCTAGACTTTGTAACGCTTTGCGCTTACCTAGCAAACCTATACCGATAATTTCTTAGGTTGCGGGTTTTCGGGGCTGGCAGCTTCGAGTAATACAAACCTGTTAGCAGCCCAAACCGTCTGCAATGGATTTAATACTGCTGTGAAAATAAAAAAGCATCGGAGCAATAAGTCAGCATAAAATGACCAAGGATCAGGGCCAAAAGTAATGAGATTTTACCCATTGAAGTATGTCTTCGCATATTGACCTGTGAACGGTATCGGCTCACCAATCGGTTAAAGCCGCCATGCTAAAGGTTTGACCGTCAAAATTTAAAATAACGTGCTGGGGTTCAATATTTTGGATCTTCACCTTAGCGTCAATCATATCTCCTTCAACCTTACGCACACCATTGACTCGCACCCAACGATCTTGCGCATTGGAAGCATACATATGAGCCGAAAACGCCATAGCCGGTAATTGGGTTAATACCCAGGCCGGCAGCTGGTCGATACGTGGCACATCGCTGGCGCTGTTAGGACGCGGCTCAAACCCGGTTTCAGGCTCACTGTCCACATCCTTGATAGCATTTTCAAAACGTTTGAGTAAATCACTGGAAATGCGTGGTGCCTGGGTGGTTTGCGTTGACGTTGGTGCTTGGCTCTCCTTGACCTGACTTACTTTGGGTTCAGTTACCACAGATTGTTTGGGTGCAGTTTTTTTGCTATCCGTCTCATCCTGGGAATTATCGCCCTGTGGGGCCGGGTTTGTGTCGACTTGGGCGTCAGGGGCCGTGGTCTTATCTGGAGTTGGCATTGCTTGGGGACCGGCAACCTCATCTTGGGTTGAAATCTGAGTGGGTACTTTAATAACGACGTTAGAGTGATTACCCGGTAACCATTGCTGGTAAGTCGCCCCTAACCAGCCGATCCCCAAACCACACGCCAGCACTAAGGCTCCGGTAATAAGACGTTTGGCGTAATACTGCCAAAGGGATGGTATTTGTGTTACCGAGGGCAAAAACAAACTACGAGTAAACTGCTCAGACAATGCATTATCAAGGCCGTGCACCGAGCGTTTATCACTTTGTAGCAATTGCTGGGTTGGCGACTTTTGCGCCACCGCCGGATCGATTTCCACGGTCTGAGCCGGATCGATCTCTAATTGCTGCACCCCCATTTCATTCAGGCCGCTAACCATCTCTTGGCTAGTGACCAAGCCAGATTTGCGTATCTTGATCGGGCCATTTTGCCGGGTAATCTTGACTATCACCATTCCCGGCAATAGATCGTCGATCTCAATTAACCTATCCATACCAACTCCCGGCGAGATAGCCCAGGACGATACCAGCGGCCAACAAAATCCCCAATAGCAGATTCCACTGTTTACCCCGACGCTGATACACCACATCAGCTCCGAGTATTTGCTCCGCGGCGGCATAAAAAATATGTTTTTGCACCACGGTTTGTTGTTTGGTAAAAGTCAGGGTCAGGGCCCGATCACACAATAAGTTGATCACCCTGGGTATGCCCCCTGTGATCTGATAAACAGCTTGTAAGGTTGCCTGACTAAAGATACTGGCGTCACCGTGGGCCACACTTAAACGGTGGGCGATGTAAGCCTTGACCTCACCGTCAGTTAACGGCAACAGGTGGTAACGGGCGGTGATCCGCTGGGCCAGTTGGCGCAGTTCGTTACGTTTAAGTAATTGCTGTAATTCAGGCTGGCCGATGAGCACTACCTTAAGCAGTTTTTCCCGGTTGGTTTCCAAGTTAGTCAACAAACGCAGTTGTTCCAGCACTTCAGGCAATAAATGTTGGGCTTCGTCAACGATCAATATGGTATTCAAACCGGCCTGATGATTACCGGCTAATTTGGCCAGGATCAAGTCCGTGAAGTATTTCAGACTGGGCCGATTATCGACGTAGGTTATACCTAACTCGTCGCAGATGCTGGCCAAAAGCTCGACCGCCGACAAGGTGGGGTTAAGGATCATCGCCACCTGGGTATTGTCCGGCAGCTGTTGTAATAGCTTGCGAGAAACCGTGGTTTTTCCTGTACCGACTTCGCCGGTTAACATCACAAAGCCGCCACTTTCACGCAAACCGAAGGTCAAATGAGCAAGAGCTTCTTTATGCCTGGGGCTCATATACAGATACGCAGGGTTAGGTGCTATGGAAAAGGGATTGTCCGATAATCCAAAATAATTTAGATACATGAGTCTAAGCTGGTTACCAGTAGGAGGATAAGCGGAAGATAAACTAACCAGTAAAAACCTGCTTGTCAAAGAGAACCAAAAGATTCTCTTCCCGGTTATGTGCCCATTCGATACGCGCTGTTTTGCGCGCCGGTTGTTTTGAAGGCAGACAAAATTCAGGCATACTGATGGCAACGAAACCAAAAAGAATATTATGCAAATTTATTTAGTGGGCGGCGCCGTGCGTGATGCCCTACTTAACAGACAGGTGAAAGACAAGGACTGGGTAGTTGTGGGCGCCACACCCGAGCAGATGCTTGCCTTGGGTTACCAGCAAGTTGGCAAAGACTTCCCCGTATTCCTGCATCCTAAAACCCAGCAGGAATATGCCCTGGCACGCACCGAACGTAAAAATGGCCAAGGTTATACCGGCTTTGCGTGCGACGCCTCGACCAGTGTCACCCTGGAGCAAGATCTTGCCCGCCGGGATCTGACCATCAACGCCATGGCCATGGACGACAAACACAATATTATCGATCCCTATAATGGCCAGCAGGACTTGAATAACAAAGTGTTGCGCCATGTATCCAACGCCTTTGTAGAGGATCCTTTACGGGTGTTGAGAGTCGCTCGTTTTGCCGCACGTTATGCAAGTTACGGCTTTACCATCGCCCCGGAAACTTTGGCCTTGATGGGTGAAATCAGCCAAAGTGGCGAATTAGCGCACCTAACAGCCGAGCGGGTCTGGCAAGAAACCGCCCGTAGTCTGGGGGAAGACCACCCGGAGGTCTATTTTGAAGTGTTGCGGTCCTGCAACGCGCTTAAGGTATGGTTCCCTGAACTGGATACATTATGGGGTGTGCCTAATCCTGCCAAGTGGCACCCTGAAATTGACACAGGCGTGCACACCATGCTGGTACTGCAACAAGCGGTGCTGTTATCTGACAAACTCACCGTGCGCTTCGCCGCACTGGTTCATGACTTGGGTAAAGGTAAAACCGATCCACAGTTGTGGCCCTCCCATCACGGCCATGAAAGAATGGGGCTGCAGCCCATTGTCGACTTGAGTGAACGTTTAAAGGTACCCAACGATTGCCGCGAGTTGGGGGTGATGGTCAGCGCCTACCATAGCCATATCCATCATGCATTTAAGCTTAAAGCCAGCACTATTATTGATATGTTTGATCGCTGTGACGTATGGCGAAAACCCCAACGATTTGCCGACTTGCTGCTCACTTGTACCGCAGATGCCAGGGGGCGCACCGGCTTTGAAGATGCCCCTTATCCGAATGCTGATTATATTTGGCAAGCTTACCTTACTGCCAAAGAGGTGGATGTTCGGGCTATTGTTAACGCCGGCTATCAGGGCCCACAAATAAAACAGCAACTTAGGCAAAATCGCATTCAGGCAATCCAGGCGAACATGGCATAATGACTTTAATCCCGCCAGCGCAACCAACAGCAGATGCGACTGGGCACCTATACCCAAGAGACTCCAACACTGGATCACGAACAAGGTTAACTATGTTATCAACTACCCAACTTAATACTATGCTGGCGCTGCAAGACGCCATGAATAAAAAAGTCAACCCACGGTGGCTCACGGCCAACTACGCTTATCTGCGCGCCGCCATGATTGAATCCGTGGAAGGCATAGAACATCACGGCTGGAAGTGGTGGAAAGCCCAGCACAAAGACCTACCTCAACTGCAGATGGAGCTGGTGGATATTTGGCACTTTGCCCTGTCGGCTATCATCATCCAGTTTGAAGGGCATATTGAACAGTCCGCCCAAACCATAGCAGCCCAACTGGCGTCCAAACGCAGTACACTTATCTTCGATGGTCAAAACTATGACTTTAGTCAGTTGGACATATTGGATAATCTGCAGTTAATGGCGGGTTTATGTGCCGCCAAACGTTTTGACGTGCCACTTTTCATGCAAATAGTTGAACAGGCACAGATGGATGCCAACGAGCTTTATCGCCAATATGTGGGCAAAAACGTGCTGAATTTCTTCCGCCAGGACAACGGTTACAAAGCCGGTAGCTACCAGAAAGTCTGGCATGGCCGGGAAGACAACGAACATTTGGTTGAGGTGTTGGAGTCGTTGGATATCGGCTTGGCCGATTATAGCGAGCAGGTTTACAGCGGATTACAAGAGCGCTACCCCGCATAAGCGGGCTGACCCCACTAAGGGTAACCGCTAAACTCCGCCAAAGTCAGCGTTGTATAGGGCCTTGGCGCTTAAACTTGCGATTTTTTGGCCACATTGGCAACAAGCTGTGCCTTTATGCCCTCGAGTCCTTTATAATTACGGCAACTTAGAGCGCTATAGAATTCCCCATGTTTGAGCAACTAGAATTAGACGATGAACTTTGCCGCGCAGTCGCGGAGTTGGGTTATACCGAACCGACCAGTATTCAACAATTAGTTATCCCGATAGCGATGGAAGGCAAAGACATTCTTGCGTCAGCCCCCACAGGCACGGGGAAAACCGCGGCATTTTTGTTGCCCGTATGCCAGTTTATCCTCGACTTTCCGCGTAGGGAGCCGGGATCGACGCGCATATTGATCCTCACCCCTACTCGTGAACTGGCGTTACAAGTGTATGAACAAGCCACGTTATTAAGCAAATACACCGACATAGTGTGTGGCGTCATCACCGGTGGTATTAACTATGGAACGGATCGTGAGACCCTGGAAAAAAGCCTGGATATACTGGTAGCCACACCTGGACGCCTGTATGAGCATATCGAACAGGAGAGTTTCGACTGTCGGGATATCGAATGCCTGATCCTGGATGAAGCGGATCGTATGTTGGACATGGGTTTTTCAGCCATAGTCAATCAGATATCCGCCGAAGCGCAATGGCGCAAACAAAGCATGTTGTTCTCAGCCACCCTTGAAGGCTCAGGCATTAATCGCTTTGCAAAAGATATTCTCAAAGAGCCGGTAGCACTGGAAGCCGTTCCCAGTCGCAAAGAGCAAGGGAAAATCCATCAATGGATCCATCTGGCCGACGACGTTAAACATAAATACGCCCTACTAAAACATATTCTGCAAAACCAGGTCGAATCCGCCGTGGTGTTTGTGAAGACCCGAGATCGCATCAACGAACTCAAACAGCTGCTCGATCGTGACGGCATTGAATGTTGCTGGTTGCAGGGGGAGATGCCCCAGGATAAACGCAATTTATCGATGTCCCGCTTTCGCTCGGGGGAAGTAAAAATCATGATCGCCACTGACGTGGCGGCCCGGGGCATAGATGTGGATAACATCAGCCACGTCATCAACTACGATATGCCGCGCACAGCCGATATCTATGTACATCGCATCGGCCGCACAGGCCGGGCGGGTAACAAGGGCACCGCTATCTCTCTGGTAGAAGCCCACGATGTCGGCATAATACCCAAAATCGAGCGTTATACCGAGCAGCCCATCAAACGTCGGGTGATAGCTGAGTTACGCCCAAATAACAAAGAAGCTAAACCACCCACCAAAAAGAAATTAACGGCCAGGGCGAAAAAAGTCGCCACAAAACCGGTTAAATCTAAAGTGAAAAAGCGTAAAAATCGCGCCAAGAAATAGCAGGCTGAAAATTGAACGTGCTGGATTGACGTTGTCAGATAAAAATATGGGGATCATAAAACCCCCAGTTTTTTCATTTGATCGACACTGAACATCGCTATCCTCAAGCAAGGAGCGCATAAACCTACATTTTTACTAATTTGACAGGACTCAGCAATTTATTTTCCATTTTTGGCTCTCTGATGTTTGATTTTTTTGGGTTATAATAGGGGACGCGATAATTAAGGTAGCCTGCTCGTCGCCATCTTTTTCCTGCATCACTTTTATAGGTATAAATTGATTATTGATAGCAAGCCAGAAACTGGTGCGCCGAGAACTATTTTGCCTTACTCGGGTATATTTAACGGTTTTAAATACACCCACTGGGGTGTTCACGTTTTCCAATCCTTGGAAAATAAAGCTATATTGTGAAAGTCGTTGATCATCATATACGGGAAATTGCAGATCTCTGTGCTCGCCTTTTTGCGCAATCAGTCGCAAATTTTCCACTACCAGTAGCGGATCGAACACCTCACCTGTAAAAAAATTTGACCAATCTTCTTTGCCATTGGATCCCCTTAGTTGAGAATTGCTGTGATCAAATTCCAGATGCAGTGTCTTTTTGTCTTTGAAGGTACGGTTGTCAATCTTGTCATAGGTAAGTGGCATCAAGCTGTCATTAGCAAACGAAAACTGGCTCCTTTCACAGGTTTTTATGGTGTAAAAAAACATAGAAGCTTCTGCTTGCATGGTCAATGCAAGTTTGCCATCAGCGCCCTGTGAAATTTGTCGCTGCGCGGTCCCTCGGCGTTTACCACTGCGAAATAGTTCGTATGACGCGAAGTAGTCACCGAATACTGCTGATCCATCAATAACTGGAGTCTTTGCCGGTTGGTTGCCTATAGTTTGCTCTGCATGTGTCAACAAACAAATCAACATGGCCAAAAGTAAGATCGCCGTTTTCATGTAAATAAGTCCCTATGTAAGACAGTCGAAGCGTTTTGCTGCAACAAAATACGTTATCCTGTTAGTCATCGCTTTCACAGCAAAATTGCAGGTTGTTTGTACTATGGATGAGAGACCTGGACATCTAATGCGGAGTTAGGGCTGGGTAACTGGGCAACAGAAGGCATTTGTTCAGACCATGAGTCCAAACATTTAGCCCATGGACCTGGCTGACATGATTTTTCCCCGGCACGTTTGACTGCGTAGATATTATCCTTGTTTATACCTGCGTCAGCGTAGGCTTTAAAATCTGTAGAAGAATCTCCGTAGGCCGCCGCAAGATCCCAGCCCTTTATCAGATAGCGCTCCAGGATCCGCTGTTTGAATGCAGAAAAGTCATCTCTATCAGCCGCTGATTGTGGAACATGCACGCTCCCACGGGGAAAACCGTTATCTTTGAGAAAGTCAGGTATATTGAACTGAAAAAATCTATTACGGGCACTAAGGTAGATAATTTTGTAGCCTTTGTCAGCATATAATCTTACAACATGGGCGGCATTATTTCGCGCTGTGTAAATACTAATATTTTTGGGGGTCAGGGTACCATCAATATCAAATACTACTGCGTGATCAGCTT
This sequence comes from Paraglaciecola sp. IT1134, assembly GCF_058068185.1. Lineage (NCBI taxonomy): Bacteria > Pseudomonadati > Pseudomonadota > Gammaproteobacteria > Alteromonadales > Alteromonadaceae > Paraglaciecola > Paraglaciecola sp. IT1134. The sequence goes on from NZ_CM176486.1 coordinate 3,941,477, forward strand.
TTTTGGATGCGACCTGCACCTCAGTAGGTTTTAAGCTGCAACTTGTGTTTAATAACACGAACAATAAGATGACAATATTTCGCATGGGATTTCCAAATACAACTAAAGCAATTATTATCGAGTTGGTCACTATCAAACCGCAGAATTCCGTTGCGTGCATGTCATTATCAACAACTTCAGTAAACTTTAAGAAATCTTTAAGCCTATCTTAAGATAGGCTCCATAATATGCCGCCATCGTTAAGGTCCGTGGCAAAGCATACATTCATTTAGTCTAGTCAGACCGGTATGTGGCCAGATTGGCCGCGAACAGCCAAAACCAGGCTGACTCCAAGGCGTTCCATTGGTTTTTAGCCCGTAAGTTGGCAGTTAATTCGCTGGCAAGGGGCAACTTCCCTTTATCTCATGCATCTTTGGCAACTATATAAATACTACGAAATATACGCCGCACGCCTTTGGCCGTCTCATGCATCTTAAAATCAAGTTGCACCTTTCACTGCATTGTTCAACGGCCTCACCATCCATAAAGGCCGGTTTGTATTGCCATTTTTTTATCACCCGAAAGGCCGCTTCTTCAAAACCGCTGATCCCGGACGAGTATTCTACTACCGGGTCAAACACAGCCCCATCTTTGCCGACCACAAACTTAACTGTACCCAGCCTTCGCTACCGGAACGGGCTAACGAAATAGGATAGGCGGGAGGTACACGTTTAATTGGTTTGGGCATCACCCCGAACTCGAGTAATTTGGAACTGGGAAGAGCAGTGCCTCCTGATATGGTTGCATCTTTTGCAGTGTTCTGGGCATTCATGCTTAACAATATGATATTTATTAAACTGAGGAGTTTATTCATGAAGCATCCTTGCTATCAATCGTCAGACCTTAACCTAAGAAATTTCACCAGTAAGTGCAATATCATTTTTACCCGCCAGAGGGTAAAATCCGCCTTCATTTATAGATGTAACGGGTAACTAAATTGACGAGCAAAATAGTATTAGCTACAGGCAATAAAGGTAAAGTCGCGGAGCTGGCCGAAATGTTAGCGCCCCTAGCCATGGATGTAGTGGCACAAAGCGAATTCAAGGTGCCCGATGTTGCCGAAACCGGCACAACTTTTGTAGAAAATGCCATCATTAAAGCCCGCCATGCCTCCTACATCACTGGTCTGGGGGCTATCGCCGATGATTCAGGTTTGGCAGTTGATGCCCTAGGCGGCGCCCCTGGAGTCTATTCCGCCCGTTTTGCAGGCCCAGATGCCACAGATAACGATAATATTCAAAAATTACTGGCAGAGTTGACGGGGATCCCAGCCCAACAACGTCAGGCGCGTTTCCTTTGTGTATTGGTGTATATGCGCCACGCTGAAGACCCGACTCCTATTATTTGTCAGGGTCAGTGGCGGGGGCGGATAACCGACAAAGTTATTGGTGAAAACGGTTTTGGTTACGATCCGGTGTTTTGGCTTGATCAGCACAAGTGCACCTCGGCTCAACTGAACCCCAAAGAGAAGAATTCCTTGAGCCATCGCGGCCAGGCACTAAGATTATTACTTGAGCAATTGGCAGCACAACGTGGATAATACGGCCCAAAACCACTCCTATAACGCGCCAAAAGTGCCGGGGTCCAGCCTATTAAAATTACCGCCCTTGTCGCTCTATATTCATATTCCCTGGTGTGTGCAAAAGTGCCCTTATTGCGATTTTAATTCCCACGGTCAAAAACAGGCTACCTTACCCGAAAGCGAATATGTCAGCCATTTACTGGATGATTTGGCTGCTGATGCGCCGTTGGTAGGCAAACGAGAAGTGCAGAGCATCTTTATTGGCGGCGGCACCCCGAGTTTGTTTTCCCCCAAGGCAATTGCCAGATTACTCACAGGTGTAGGCCAATTGGTCAATTTAAGCCTCAACGCAGAGATCACCCTGGAAGCGAATCCAGGCACGGTGGAAAGTGAACGCTTCAACGGTTTCAAAGACGCTGGCATCAATCGAATTTCCATAGGAGTACAAAGTTTTCAGCAGGATAAATTACAAAAATTGGGCCGCATACACGACGAAAATCAGGCGCTCAATGCGGCCGGCTACGCCAGAGGCGCCAAACTTAACAGCTTCAATCTGGATTTGATGCATGGATTACCGGAGCAATCTTTAGAAGATGCCATCTTCGACTTACAACAAGGCATAACACAAGCCCCCCCCCATTTATCCTGGTACCAGTTAACCATAGAGCCCAATACCCAGTTTCACTCCAAGCCACCCATCCTACCCGATGATGAAATACTGTGGGACATTCAGGATCAAGGCCATGAGTTATTACTCAGTGCCGGATACCGGCAATATGAGATATCTGCCTATAGCTTGCCTGGTCACCAGTGTCAGCACAATCTCAACTATTGGCGCTTTGGGGATTATTTAGGCATAGGCTGTGGGGCGCACGGCAAGCTGACCTCCCTGGATGACGACGCTATAATACGTACCGTCAAAGTTAAACATCCCAAGGGCTATATGGATTTCACCCGGCCTTATATGCACCAGCAAAACACTGTACTTAACGCCGAACTGCCCTTTGAGTTTTTTATGAACCGGTTGCGTTTATTGGAGCCCTGCCCAAAACAGGACTATCAGGATTTTACTGGCCTAGCCATCGATCAGCAGCTAACGGCCAAGCTGCAAATCGCCATGGATAAGGGTCTGTTAAGCGAAACTCTGAATCACTGGCAAGTGACTTTACTGGGACGGCGTTTTTTAAATAGCTTGCTGGAATTATTGGTTTAAAGCACGGGCGATCCTGCTTTGCACAAACTCATGGATTATAAATATCTATAGGACTAGGCAGTTAAAAATGGTCGTCATACTACCAGCGAGACAGCATTATTCCAAAGTGGCCTCTACATTTTGAGCTCACTTTGGTACAAACATAGCGTTTAGCTATTGCACTTGATGCTCTGGGGTAACGATAACGTTATAAGGGTGTAATTGGGGAATATCCCGGCGCAACTGCTCTTCTATTTTATCCAAGTGTTGAAACTGATTACAGAACCATTGGGCTTTGTGTTTCAGACTGTCGGCTTTGGGGCCAATTTGTGTTTCCATCTTGCCTCCCAAGTTTTCTATCCGACGGGCCAAGGAGGCAATTTTTTCATCTGTGCTGGCACTGTCAGATACCAAACCGCCAATAGCGGAGAGGATCCCGCCTAAGGAGGTGTTCATGGCTTCTTCAATCTGTTCCTCTAGCTCCCTGTCCACCAGATCATCCACATTTTCCAGAGTCCCCGGGCCCATATAGAAGTTATCGCCGGCATGAATAAACTTTTCTTTGATACGCATTTGCACCCGGTGCAAAGACGACTGCAGCTTATCGTAGCTGTCGTGCTCTTTACCGACTAAACCTGTGTAGACATGCTCTATGGTATCCACCGCCAGATCTACGCCTTCACTGGCAAGTAAAATCATTTTGGGCACCACACTATGCACGCCTTCTGCCAGCTGAGTTAATGCCTGTTGCTGTTTGGGTTCCAGTTCAATCCAGTTACCTTCGACCAATAATTGAGTGTTGTGATTGATTTGATAAACGGTACGGCTGTTGTCGATGACGCGAATTTGCTGGTCGTTGACCACCAGGCCATAGTTAAGCTCGACTTCACAGTTGAAATCCGCTCGGGCGACGGAGCTGACGGCCATGCCCACCAGTAAAACTAACCACCACAAAAAGCGCATAAAGTACCATTTAAACAATAACTAATCCTATTCTGGCGTTTCTTCACTGACAATTGAACCGATTTGGGACAAGTCTCTAAAAATTCAGGTTAATCAGCTGTTCTTACCAGACGAGTGTAGACTGACAGGCTTTTCTGTTTAAGAGCGTTACTGCTATTGAAAAAAGCCACCACCCAGGCACGTTGGGGATCGCTGACCGAGGGGGTTGAAGTCCAGTAGTCATCTGCCAGCGTATTGGCAAACACAGTGATATTGATGGCCGGACGTACACAGGCACGTTCGGTGATGGTGGCCAGTTCTTTGATATTGGGTACTCGCCATCCACCCAGCCCTGCGTAACTAAAACCGTGAGCGGTAAGTAAGGCCTGTTGCCAATCCAGCTTGCTGGCCTCCCCCAGACAGCTGCCATTGCTAAAGGTCTGCCCCAGACTGCAACGCATCCAGGTCAGGCCAGTAGCTGGCTGAGTCGCGGTACCGTTTCCATTTAGTTCAAACTGCGTGCTACCGGCGGTTTCGTCCACATCACTTAAACAGGTTTGTGCACTAACATTGCAGCAAAATACGGCTAACAGACAATATAATTTCATTTATCTTCCTGCCCTGACTAAACGCACACTAACGGCCTGCGACTTATTTAAAAAATTGTCATTGCCCGTGGCAAAGTCGATTGCCCAGGCATTTTGCGCAGTGTCATTGGTGCCATCCACGCTGGCCTGTCGGGTCCAATACCATAACTCTGCAGTCAGGGTGTTATCTGTATAGGGGAAATAACTGCTATCGAGCATGAGGCCCAGACTTTTGCCGAAATGTACAATAGATAACAGTTGCTGGTGCGTAGGCAGTTGCCAGTCATAAAACCCGCATAAACCTTGGGTATTGACCGCATCGGTAAATGCCTGGGTATTACAGCTGGCCAAGGTACAACTAGGTAAATCAGGATTAACGGCGCCACTGTAACCCCCGTTTGCGTCTTCAGAAAACCAGCTGTAAGTATGGCGTCTGCCATGTAAATCACCGTTGCTGGTTTTACTTTCCCACACCAGGCCTGTGACGTTATCCCGCACGCAGCGCCAAGGCTGGGTAATATCATCAACTTCATCACCTATATCGTCCAGTCGGGTAAAATCAAAACCGCCTTCACCTCGTCCTGCCTTGGCCAATAATCCATTTTTTGCCACTATGTCCTGGCCACGCTGGCCGTCCTGCCCAGGATACAAGGCTTGATGTAAATTGTTCACCTCAGACTGACTGGCTTGCATCGTCATCCCGGTGTCATTGATCAAGCTCACAGGCAATGGCTTGACCTTGACCGTAATGCTGTCATCCACCACATTGTTATTCGCGTCGGTGACCCGTAGGGTAAAACTGATATCTTGTTCTGTGTTTACCTGCGGGGCCATCGCAAAGGTGTGCAATGCATTTTCATTGTCGATAACCGGCTGTAATTCTGAATCATTCAACCACATATAAATCAAAGGCTTAGCTGCAGAAATAGTGGTATCTGCCAATCCTGTTAACACGATACTTTCACCGGAAAATAGCTGATGATCGACGCCGGCATCCACAGTGGGAAAATTATGGCTGGCCCCTAATACGTTGATGCTGAGTTGTTTGCTGTGCTGCGCGCCTTCAAAATCGGCGACCGTTAACTCGAAGGTTAAACTTGAATCGTCATCCAGTATAGGTGTCACAAATGCAATACGTTGGCCTTGATTGCTCAGCCCCTGCAAAACATCTTGTCCGGCAAGTTGTTGCCAGTGGTAGCTCGCAATTGGGTTAGTTGGATCCTCGGCATCTGAATCACTGCTGCTACTGCCATCGAGCACCACTTCAATACCGGCCTGCAACACCTTGGCTGGCAAATCGCTTGACTGCTCAAAGGTGATCCGCGCCACAGGCGACTCATTCACTGGTGCAATTTTCACCTGCACGCTGTCACTGCCAATGTTTCCTGCGCCATCTGTGACTTTAAGGGTAAAAACGTAACTCAATTCGTCGACAGTAGCCGGTGCAATAAAAGACGCCAGTCCTGAGGCCGTATCCTCATGTATGATGCCTAAGGCGGGGGTCACGGACCAGGCAAAACTCAATTCTGTGGTTTGCCCCAACGCATCACCAGTTAGGCTAACGGTAGTGCCTTCATTGGCCGTTTTAGCACTGCCTGCATTAACAATCAGCAAGGGCTCAGCAGGCGTATCACTTGAGTCAGTAGAGCTACCGGAACAGCCCAGCAAAACAAACGCCAGTACCATAGGTAACAACAACTTACATCTAATTATCCCGTTACGACTTAAGCTTAAAAGTCTGACTGCAATCAACATACTCTCCTGTTATCACCCATTATTTATTTAAGACCGCGGAATAATAAAAATCTTAGCCCAACCATAAAAACAGCAAAGGCAAAAATATCGCCGTCAGCACCCCATTAATACATAATGCGAGGGTGGCAAACGCGCCGGCTTTTTGGCTGATTTGAAACGCCTGGGCCGTGCCAATTGCGTGAGCCACAGTGCCCAGCGCTATGCCCTTAGCATGCTCGTTTCGAATCGAAAACAGTGTAAACAGTCCCCCACACACAGCGGCTCCAACGATACCGGTAAAAATCACCATCACTGCCGCCAACTCAGGTACCCCGCCGATCAAATCCGCCGTATCCATAGCCAAAGGTGTGGTAATGGATTTGGTTAACAGACTAAATTTAATACTGTTATCAATCGTTTGATCGTATAACCAGGCCAAGGCTAATACGGGTGCTAAAACACCACCTATGATTATGGGCAGCAGTATTTGACTGCCGGTTTTCTTAATCGCCTTGAGTTGACCAAAAAGCGGGATTGCCAAGGCTACTGTCGCCGGCCCTAACAGCCAATGTAAGAGTTTAACGTGTTCCTGATACTCCCTTATCGGCAGCTGACAGTATTCCAATATAGTCCAGATTAGTAACAGGCAAAAAATCAATGGATGAAAGAGTGGGTTACGACCAAGGAGCGTAAATAAACGCATAGAAACCAGGTAAACCAACAGGGTCACCCACAACCAGATCACAGAAGACGGCATCAGATCATAAAGGTCGTGGATCATTGGCGAGTCGACGTTGTTGCCACTGGCAAATGCCAGCGGTAATAACCAGGCTTAACACTGTACTGAACAGTATTGCAGCGATGATTGCCCAAAGATGCGCCTTGAGTTGCTCGGCGTACAATAACACCCCCATGGTCGCAGGAATAAATAGCAACAACAGGTGCAGCACCATAAATTGCGCCACTCTCAGCAATGCCTTTGGCACTTCCCCTAACAACAACAGTGCGCCGACCAGCAACAATAAACCCAATAAAGCCGGCGGTAGAGGAATGAGTAAACTTAACCATACACCGCATTGCCAGCACCCGACTAAGGCAACAAAGGCCAGCAGATACCTGATGACTATTATAGTGGATCTCATTCGTAATCCTCAATACACCTGCCTTTGGCTCACGCGCCGGTTTTAATGTCTTCCAGATGGTATTTATCAATCAGTGCATACAGCGTAGGCCGGGTAACCCCCAGCAATTCGGCGGTACGTGACATGTTGCGCTCTGCCACCTGAAAGGCATTGCGGATAGCCCGGCTTTCGGCTTGCTCACGTACTTCACGCAGGTTCAAGGTCTCCATGGTTTCATTGTCATTTACCTGCAAACTCATGTCATCGGCCTGGATGTGTGTGCCTTCTGCCATGATGACCGCTGACTTTAGCTTATTCTGCAATTCACGAATATTACCAGGCCACTGATGTTGCAACATCGCCTTCACGGCTTTATCGCTAAAGCCTTTGATCTTGGTTTTAAAATCTTCGTTGTACTGAGTCAAAAATGTGCGGGCCAGCAAAATGACGTCGTTTGCCCTATCTCTCAAAGGGGGGATCAGGATACTGATCTCACCGATACGGTAATAGAGATCTTCCCGGAAGGTTTCCTGCGCCACCATATCCTGTAAATTACGGTGCGTTGCACAGATCACCCGAATATTTACCGGGATCTCCGAACGTCCCCCCACCCGCTCAATCACCCGCTCTTGTAAAAAGCGTAGCATTTTGGCTTGCAGCCCTATGGGCATATCCCCAATTTCATCCAGAAAAAGTGTGCCCCCCTGGGCCGTTTCAATTTTACCGGGTGTGGTTTTATTGGCGCCGGTAAAGGCCCCTTTTTCATAACCGAATAATTCGCTTTCTAGCAGGTTCTCGGGAATAGAGGCACAGTTGATAGCCACAAAAGCCTTGTCTTTGCGCAAGCTATGTTCATGAATGCTACGGGCAAAGACCTCCTTACCCGTGCCGCTCTCACCGAGCAGTAAGGTACTGATGTCGGTTTGGGCAATTTTTTCCGCTTTACGACTGGCCGCTAAAATCTGCTCACTGTTGCCGATGATCCTGTCCATAGAAGGAGCCACCAGTGACAAGTGGCGATTCTCCATTTCCAAATCAAACAGGTGAATGGCACGGCTTACCAGGATCTGAATAGTTTCCGAGTCGATTGGCTTTTGATAAAAGTCGTACGCCCCACATTCTATGGCTTTTAAGGCATTGCTTTTGTCATTATTGCCGGTGACGACTATCACCTTGGTCTGAGGGGCTAGCTCAAGAATTTCCTGCAGGGTCGCCAGCCCCTCAGTGGCATTAGCAGGATCCGGCGGTAAACCAAGATCCAAAGTGATAACCTTTGGCTCGTGACGACGCAACTGGGCGATGGCTGAAGTGCGGTCATCCGCAAAAATCACTTCATAACCCGAAAAGCTCCACTTCAGCTGCTTTTGAATGCCCAAATCGTCATCTACAACTAAAATTTTGTCCATGTATAATTCCTGTGCTACTTGCGTTTTTAGTCTGTGGGAATAACTAACGTAAACGTTGTTCCCACCCCTACTTCACTTTTGACCTGTAAATGTCCACCAATTTTTTCCAAAAACGTTTTAGCATCATAGGCTCCAATGCCCATTCCAGCATTACCCTTAGTGGTGTCAAACGGCTTGAACAAGCGTTTTTGAATAAAGTCTTTACTCATGCCTGTACCATTGTCGGATATAGTGACCAGCATCTGTTTAAGATTGTCAGCCTGACTGATGTCAATCTTCACAAACCCATGATCTTGGGTGGCCTGCTGGGCATTGCTGACCAGGTGATAGATCACATTACTAAATTTATCCTGCTCCAGTACCACATCAGTTTCACTGTGTACCTCTATAGTAGCCAAAGGTAGTTGGCCTGCACAGCGCTGGGACAGCACATTGTTTATACACACAGACAACTTACACAAACTTTGGCTCTTGGCCTGTTCGCCGCTTTTTTCCGACAGTTGCTGCAACATTTTTTCCATGCGTGCCTTGGTATGTTGCAGTGTCTCAAAGGTGTCGTCGATAAATTCCGGGTTATCTTTATGTTGCTGGGCATTACATAAAATCAGATCAATTTGCGCCAGTACGTTTTTTAAATCATGTAATACAAAAGACGACATCCGTGTGAAAGCGGCAAACTGAGCATTTTCGGCTACTTCTTTGGCTGCCTCGTGGTGAAATAAAAAGTTCGCCACTTGGGCGGTGACCGCAGTTAAATAATCCCGCAACTCCCAATTTAAGCTACGGCCTGAATTTTCGTTGTTACTTAACGCCGCCAGTCCCCATAAAGTATCCCCCCGATAAATGGGTACGACTAACTGAAATGACGCGCGATTAAGCAATGCATGGTTCACTTTTAAATCTTCATATACAAAGGGCTGAGTACGCAACTCTGCGATATCTATGATCCAGTTTTTGTGAGTGAAATATTCAAAAAACTGCCCCAAAATACTGACTTCATCAGCATTCAGAGCGGCAGCGTCGACATCCGCCAGATACTCAATTTCACTGCCCGCCCTGCGGATCAAGATACCTGACTGGTAATCTATGGCTTGCAAAAAGGCTTGTAAGGCGGTGTGGTAAACATTCTGCTCAGGCTCGGTATCTTCCAATGCCCGAGTCAACTTAAGCCACTCGATACGATAGTCGAATTGGTTGGCAAAAAAATGTTTGGTGATAAATACCTTTATCTGGGTGCGAAAGCCCGCGGATAAAAATAGTGTCACCAACAATGCCAAGGATAAAAAAATCAGTACAACTTGGACTGTAGTGCTCCACTGGCCACCGAAATATTTCACCCCATAACCGATCAATGCCATCAGAAACAGGTAGCCACCAGCTACCACCAGCAGTGAGCTATGTAGCACCACTTCTCTGGAAACAAAGATATTTACTCCCCAATTTTGCACTCGGCGAATAGCCAGCACCAGAAATGGGATCAAGGCAAAATAGATAAAGCCACGGGCTGCGATATAGGTAAAATCAATTTGTTCCACCATCAAGGCGTTGGCAAAGGTCACAAATTCGAATAAATTGGTTGCCCCCAGATACAGAATTAGGGGTTTAAGCGCCCAGCGATTATCCCCCGCCTGGCGGTATATAATTTCAAGCAAAATCAAGACCTGCAGGGCAATCACGGTTTGCAACAAAAACTGCCAGGTGTCTGCCAAATTGAAAAACAGGGGTAATACTAGGGCAAATATAGGCAAGGCTAAAATCAGCCAAGTTTCAGGTCGGCGCAACACATCGGTAATATTGCTGAAGTTATCTTTCAAACATGACGCTAAAAACAGCAACCAGAATAGTTGTTTGATGTTGTCGTAAAATAGCAGTTTGTCGATGGAAATTTCACCACCTAAAAAAGGTGACAAGGACCACAGGCAAGTGGCAGCCGTGGCTAAGATCAATAAATATTTGGCCAGGCCTGACTTGCGCACTGTCAGCAATAATAACAGCAGCAGTGCGTAACCCGCAGCACTGATTGCGTATCCCAAAATGGCTAACATTAGGTTCCTTTCTTGATATTATTATTCCATGTTCAGCGCGGTGTGATTGCTGGGCCGCCTCTGTCCCTGGTGGTGCTTAACTATAAACCGAAGATTAACATTTTTTAAGTACTAGACTGCCAATGGAGTACCCTGCTCCAAAGGAGCACAACACCCCATAGTCACCTGGTGATAAATCCTGATGATGCAAGTTAAATGCAATTATTGATCCCGCAGAAGCGGTATTGGCATACTGGTCGAGTACTATAGGGGCTTCTTCCAGGGTCGGCGTGCGCCCTAACAGCTTCTTGCTGATCAAACCATTCATATTAATGTTTGCTTGGTGTAACCACCAACGGGTCACATCTTTACTGCTCAGATGGTGTCGGGCCAAGTGTTCATTGATATGTTCCACCGCCATCGGGCAGACTTCCTTAAATACTTTACGCCCTTGCTGGTGGAACAGCTTGTCTGGTGCAAAGGGGTCTGAATCATTCGCCCGGCTGACATAACCAAAGTTGGAACGAATATTATTGGAATAAGACGTGACGGCCTTGGTGCTCATGATTTCAAAGACATGTTCGGCGTTAGCCGTCTGGGCACTTTCCACCACCATGGCAGTAGCCACATCACCAAAGATAAAATGGCTGTCACGATCGCAATAATTCACCTGTGGGGATGTGAGCTCGGGGTTGATCACCAACACCCCCTTGGCCGTACCTGCAGTGATCATTTCAAAGGCTCGGTGTATGGCAAAAGTCGCGGCGGAACAGGCTACCAGCATATCGAAGCCAAAACCCTTGATCCCCAAGGCGTCTTGCACTTCTATGGCCAGCGCGGGATAAGAACGCTGGGTATAGGCACAAGCCACTATTACTACATCAATATCATCGGGGCTTTTATTGGCGGCCTGCAACGCCAACTTGGCCGCCTTCACAGCCATTTCAGCCTGGTCTGACATTTGTTCGTCAGACCGCTCAGGTATGGCGGGTCTCATACGATGAATATCTAAAATACCCTCTTTCACATAGGCAAATCGACTGCGAATACCCGAGGCCTTTTCGATGAATTCGGCACTTGACTGGGGTTTAGGCTCGATGGTTCCACTGTCGATGGCTTGTGCATGCTGCTCGTTATAGTGATTGGCATAAGCATTATACGCTGTCACTAACTCTTCATTGGAGATACTGTGGGGCGGATTCCACAATCCAGAGCCACTAATCACTGCAGGCAGGGTCATATTATTTTTCCTAATGAAAATATCAGTGTAGCTTAGCGTTTTGCTGATCAAATGTCATGAGTGTTGATCACCCTTGGTACAAGGAAATGTCAGGATTGGGTGCATAATCAAACTTATGGTCATTTTTTGTCACATAAATCCATTTGAAAAAGCACTAGATACAAATTTTCACTTCACTTTTACACCACAAAGGGATTAATGACTAACCGTTGTTCTTAACGAGAGGAAATAGCACCACAACCGGGAGTCAAGAACGACACAGGTTGTGGCAACGGGTCCTGAAAAGGTTATGGCACCGCGCAATAACAAAAACCTAATTGGGATGTTAACTAAGTCAGGCAAGCCTCAAAAATCATAGCCTCTCCCCCCAGCCAATAATTTGTCTTTACTTATCTTGTCGCGCACACAAGCTTGAATATCCTTATGTTTAAATACATATATCCTGTCTTGTTTATTACGACTGCCGCCTTGTGGTGGACTGAAGTGGGGTAAAATGAAGTTCACGTATTCATCGCTATCCAGGGCTTTCAGACCGGCACCATAGCGGCATAGGACCTCGCCGACATTGTTCTCAAAACTGGATAAAAATTGTGTATATTCTTGCTGTTGGGCTAATTGACGCTGGTTAGCCTGTTCTTTACGTTCTTTTTCAATGCTGGCGCGATAGCGTTCCACTTCCGCTCGCTTGCTTTGAACTTGCTCAAGCTCGCTGTTGAGTTCCTGCAATTGTTGTTCAATCTCTTTACGTCTGCCCTTATCGCTATTGTTTTTTTCAAACTCCAAGTCTCGGCGACGACGTTCATATTCTCGCTGCTCCCAGCTAAATTCGCGTAATTTTTCACCCAACGAGCGTAACTTACTCTTTGCCTCTCGGGTCATGTCGTGGGCCAGTTCCATTGCCTGTTCTACTACATCTTCAATTGCGTCTTCATCAATGCCGAAATCAAACTCGTCCATTTCAACAAATTGCTGTGGCGCTTCAGGTGGCATAGGCGCGGTTCGCGGAGACCCATGAGTGACAAAGTCAAACACCCGGGATGAAGCCGAACGGCTGGTATCGACCTGAAATAACACCCCTTGATTTTTAAGGTAGGTAAAGCCCACAGAACGCAAACGAATACCACCCGTGTTGCCGTCTTGCTTTAACGCGGTTTGTAAAATGTTGCTCATAATTTCCAATTCGTCATTGAGCTCGTTTGTATTGGTTTCGCCATACACCGAGCTCACTGTCATAGTGGCAAAAAGCGTGGCTAACAGAGTTTTTCGATTGATAATTTTCATAGTGCTACCTCTACGGATTAATACTGTCTAGGGCAACGCCATCTGCGTCACGATAGATATCTTGTTGCAATTTATTCAGTTGCCGAGCATAAAAATATTGGTCGTCACTGCGCTGCTCGTTGACAAATTTAATTAATTCGGCAAAGTCCTCACGGCGCTCCTTGCGACTCGAAGTAAGCAAATAACTGGTCAATTGATTGCTGGTATCCAGCTGCTGTTGCTGCAACGACTGGGCATACAAACTGAGCGCGGCTTGCTGGTTTTGTTTAAACTCATCAAGCCTGGTATCGAGCATTTGTGTCAGTGCTTGCTCGGCCTGCTGACTACCGAAACTGAGGCGCACTTCCCCCTCTTTAAAACGCACCTGAGTGCCGCTGAACACTATTACAATGGCCAGCAAAGAGGTGGCAAACGAGACCCCAGGCAGCCAGCGCCACGGCCGCCTCGTTTGGGGCATATCAAAGATGTGTTTTTTATCCCAGGATGGAACCTCTTGTTCCATAAAGTTATCAGCGCGCAGGCGCAGCATGTTGGCCACTTCTACCTGCTTGGCAAATACCGGATCATGCATACAACGCTGTTCAAACTCTTGGCGCTGGGTCTCATCTAGTTCGCCATCGAGCCATAATCCAAGCAATTGCTCATTGTCATACATCGACATATTCAACCTCCATCAAGCGTTTAAGATTGGCTAGGGCACCATACAAACGAGATTTAGCCGTGTTGGCTGACATCCCGGTTTGCTCGGCAATTTCTTCAAAAGTAAATTGGCCAAAAAACTTCAGTTCAACCACCGCTTTTTGGGCGATAGAGAGACGTTGCATGGCCTGGATTAATTCAGTATTTTGCTGCCCAGTGGCGATTTGCTGTTCACTGCTAATCCCCTCACTGACCATTTCCGGGGTATCTTCCAAGCCCTGCATGGGCCGCTTGCGCCGATAGAATTCGATACAGCGATAGTGGGCTATGCGGTACAACCAGCTCTTAAAACTGCCTTCTTGGCGGTAAGAGCCCAGATTGCGAAACACCGAAATAAAAACTTCTTGCATCAAGTCCAGAGCATCTTCATTTTTTCCTGTCATACGTAAGCCATAGTTATAAATGGACTTTTCATAGCGCTTGAGCAGGTTAAGCCAGGCCTTTTTGTTGCCCAGTAGTGCTTTGTCTATTAGCTGTTGATCGCTTTTTTCAAACACTCACTGTGTTCCCTGTTTTAATGACTAGTAATATACTCAAGTGACCTCAAATGCAGAGGTTACTTGGGTATATAGTCGAGGGGTTAACAAAAATAGTTTGGTTTAATTAGGTTTTATTGCGGGATTATTTTTCCAGCGTTGGGATCGGGGTAAGGGGGGCAAGCAATTGTGCCAGATACCGAAACAATTGAACCCGGGTGGTCGCATTACGCCACACCATACCGATTTCCCGATAGGCGCTGTCCTCGGCCGGCATGGACACCAACTGGGTGGTACTGAGAATATGATTTTTTATCGCCAGTTCAGGCATAAAGGTAAAACCTAATTTACTGTTCGCCAGTTGCACCAAAGTATACAAACTGCTGGCGGCCAGGGAACTGACTTGTTCCTTATGTTTCAGTTTGCAGGCACTGACGGCATGTCCGGTCATACAATGTTCCTGTTGCAGCAAAAATACACTTTTTGCGGGTAAAGCAGAAAAGTCCATGGGCATAGGCAGGGTGTTTACCAGATCGCTATGGGCTATGAGGTGAAAAGGATCATTCCCCAGGACCAGCTGTTTACAACCAGGGGTTTCCATCGGCAAAGCCAAAATCAACAAATCGAGCTGCCCTTCATTTAATTGGCCGAGCAAATTCGCCGTGGTGTCTTCTTGCAGCTGCAAGCTAATCTCAGGTAAATATTGTTGCACTGTGCCAATCAGTCCTTCGAATAAGAATGGAGCGATGGTGGGTATCACGCCTATCTTCAAATTACCGGACTGCCAGTTTCCTGCTGTCTGGGCAAAATCTATTAGCTCATTTGCTTCGGTTAACAAATCTCGGCTGCGCTCCACCAGCTCCAGACCAAAAGGCGTGAAAACAAAGGTTTTATGTTCCCTTTCCAACAATTGGCAGCCAAATTGTTCTTCCAGATTTTGGATGGCCGTGCTTAAAGTTGACTGACTGACATGACAATGTTTGGCCGCCCGGTGAAAGTGCTGCTCTTGGTGCAGGGTCACGAGATAATAAAGGTGTTTAAGGTTGGGCCATTTCATCTACATTACGCTTCAATTTAAACGATTATAAATTGATTTTAAATCAATTTATTAGATATGTAAGTGTTTTTTTGTTCTTCCTTTATATCGCTTTTAAAATCAAACAAGCCGTTCGAGTTACCCAGAACGGCTTGTTATTGATACCGGCCAGTCTTAACCCGGCGGGGTTGGTCAGGATTGTCTAAAATTTATGTTCCAGACCAAGCGCCAACCAAGATTGGTCTTCACTGCTATCAAGGGCGCGGTCGGTGTACCAGATAAAAGCTTTGGTGGCCTTGCCCAACTTGTAATCGCCGCCTACTGTAACGCTGTTGTCATCTTCCAGGGTTTGATATTGCGCTTTTAATACCACTTTATCGATAGTATAGGCCGCACTTAACATTACCCCGTCTTTTTCTATGCCTGTTTCAATTGACTCCTGGCGGTGCAAAATTGCACCGAGCGTCACTGCATCCAGTGTGGTTTGCACAGATGCACGAATAGTATCGTAGCCTTTCATATCAAAATCTGCGGCTACTGAGGCGAACCACCGGTCTTTTTTGAGATTTTTATCACCGTAACTAAGAGAAACAGATTGGGCGTCGTCGCCTGCAATATCGTCTTGTGCAATATAGCTTGCTCCAAGGGTAAAACCCGCCACGCTAGGAGAATAATAGCTCACCGAATTGCCCATACGATTCTCGCCTTTCCACAAACCTTTAAGATCGGCCTCGTAATCATTAAATAAATCAATTTTGCCCTGAGACTGTTTTAAAACCGTGTCATTACGGCCCAGCAGCACTGTACCAAAATTGCCTTTTAAGCCAACATATTGATTACGTGCTTTGATATTGTCAGAACCGGCTTCATCAGCCATATCGACTTCCCACTCTAACAGGTATAAAACTTCGATATCGTTATCCAGTTTATGGTCACCTTTGACCCCAAAACGCGAAGCGTTACTTTTTAACTCCGTAAAGTTACCTTCTCCTTCATCCGCCGCTTGCGCAGAAATGTTGGCCTTACCATATAGGGTTACAGGATCAGCATAACTCAGGGCAGAAAAGGCACCGGCAATCAAGGTTAGGGATAGTGATGGAAGAAGTTTCATATATTCTTTGCTCTCATTGATTAAAATTCTAAAATGATTCGACAAGGAATATATGGCAGTTTTGTGACATTTGCATGACAAGGTGACAGTTTCATGAAAGATAAATGACATTGCCTGTCAGTAATTAAGCAGTGTGGTGCTCATGGGAGCTGGGCCGTCCTTAAGCTCTAGTATAACAAGACAACCCAAACTACCATATCAGGATTTGTTTAATTTTTCCTCCATCTCACTGACACTGGTATGACGCACATCTAGCCCTCTGACCAGATAAATAATGTGTTCGGCGATATTACGTGCATGATCACCAATACGTTCTAATGAACGCAGAGCCCACAGGATATTCATGACCCGGCTAATGGAGCGTGGATCTTCCATCATATAGGTAACAATTTCACGCATCGCAGATTTGTATTCACGATCAACCTGTTTGTCGGCTTTCGCCACTTCCAGCGCCTGATTAACATCGAAACGGGCAAAAGCATCCAGCACCGAATTTACCATTTGTTGCACTAACGCCCCCATATGCCGCACTTCATCGTACCCCCCTGGCGCCGCACCACTTTCATTTAGCGCAATAGCCATCTTGGCAATTTTTTGCGCTTCGTCGCCCATACGTTCCAGATCCCGGATCATTTTAGTAACGGTTAACACCATACGCAGATCGGAAGCAGCGGGCTGTCGGCATGCCAGTACCATAGTACATTGTTCGTCTAAAGCGACTTCTCGTAAATCAACATCGTCTTCAACTTGGATCACGCGCTCTGCAATTTTACTGTCGGCAGTTTCAAGGGCTTTAACTGAATCAATAATTTGCTGTTCAACCACTCCTCCCATTTCCAGAACCTGACTTTTCAACCTTTCCAGGTCGGCATCGAAGCGCTGTGAAATGTGTTTATCCAGATGTAATTTTTCCATTTTTATCTCCTGTATTACCGACTAACCGAAACGGCCAGTAATATAGGCCTCGGTAAGATCGTGTTCCGGGTTGGTGAACACTTTTTTGGTATCGTTAACTTCAATCAGTTTACCCATATGAAAGTACGCCGTGCGATGCGACACACGAGCGGCCTGTTGCATGGAATGGGTCACGATGGCAATCGTGTAATTTTGGCTTAACTCTGCCATTAACTCTTCAATTTTAGCCGTGGCGATCGGATCGAGAGCGGAACAAGGCTCATCCATTAATATCACTTCGGGGCTGACCGCTATAGTGCGTGCAATACATAATCGTTGCTGTTGTCCACCGGAGAGGCCCGTACCTGGGGAAAATAAACGATCCTTTACTTCCTCCCACAAACTTGCCTTACGCAAACTGGTTTCAACAATCTCATCCAACTCCGCCCGTCTGGTCGCCAAACCATGAATTTTTGGCCCATAAGCGACATTTTCATAGATGGTTTTTGGAAAAGGATTGGGTTTTTGAAAGACGATACCTACCCGGGCCCTTAGCGGTACCACATCCTGTTTAGGATGATAAATATCCTCACCTTCCAAGGTTATATCCCCGGTTATTTTGCACGATTCTATGGTGTCATTCATGCGGTTTAAACAACGTAAAAAGGTAGATTTTCCGCATCCTGAAGGACCGATCATCGCCACGACTTCATTTTTGCCTATATCCAGACTGATATCGTGAATAGCTTGTTTATCAGCATAAAATACATTCACGTTACGCATCGACATCTTGGCATTGTCTGAAAATGGTTTTCCCACCGTACTGTGGCTAGATATATCCTGTGCAATATCTGTGGTTTTTTCCATCTCCAGTGCCGTTTGACTATTTTCAGTCATTGCTTTTTTCATAACTGTTTCCACGATAATCCTCCTACTATACGCCGTAATCCAGACATTTTACCAACGTCGCTCTAAGCGTTTACGCAACCAAATAGCTAATGTGTTCATTGTAATAAGAAAGGCTAATAACACCATAATAGCGGCCGATGTGCGCTCCACAAAGGCCCTTTCCGGGCTATCAGACCATAAAAATATCTGCACGGGCAATGCGGTAGCCGGGTCTGAAACACCACCGGGTATATCCACTATAAAAGCCACCATGCCTATCATCAGCAAGGGAGCAGTTTCCCCCAAGGCTTGAGCAAAACCAATAATAGCCCCCGTTAACATGCCTGGCATTGCCAAAGGCAAAACGTGATGTATAACCACTTGCATCTTCGACGCCCCCAAACCTAAGGCCGCGTCTTTTATGGACGGCGGTACCGATTTAATCGCTGCGCGACTGGAAATGATTATAGTGGGCAATGTCATCAGGGTTAACACTAAGCCCCCTACCAAAGGAATAGAACGATGCATGCCAAAAAAACCAATAAAAATGGCCAGACCCAATAAGCCAAATATAATCGAAGGCACGGCGGCCAAGTTATTGATATTCACTTCGATAAAATCAGTAATACGGTTGGTGGGCGCATACTCTTCCAAATACACCGCAGCCGCGACCCCTATGGGGAATGATAAGGCAATAGTCACCAATAAGGTAAACAGGGAACCGGCCATTGCCCCTGCGATACCCGCTTGTTCTGGCTCTCGGGAATCGCCACTGGTAAAGAAGGTGCGGTTAAACTGCAATTCAATGTGATCATCAGCGATCAAGGTTTCTACCCAGGCAATCTTCTTGGGATTCATTCGCGCCGTAAAGGTTTCCGAATCATCATCGTTGCGGCTTTTCAAATAGGTATCAATATCATCGTCTGCTAACAACCATACGCCTATTTTCTGATCCAACAAACCAGGCTGCTCTTCGAGCATTGAACGCAGGGTGAATCCAGCTCCATTACTGATTAAGGTATATAAGTCCCGTTTATCTTGACGTCCCTGCGCGTCGGGAAATTTTGTGCGTAACGCAGTTTTAACCGCGCCCTGATAATCGGCCACGGCCAACTGCTTGAGATCTGTGTTATCGGTGATCTCCAGTTGCTGTGCATCCAAGCTCACGTCAAGGTATATATAGGTCTGTAAAAACGCCGTGTGCCCCTTACCGATGATATCGGTAAATAACACCACCAAACAGGCTAAACCAAATAAAATGGCTGCTATGCCATAGGCACGAAAACGCTTTTCTGCCCGGTAGCGTTTTTTGAGGTTTTTGTTAACCAAGTCAATGGTGTTTGGTTTATTGTCTTTAGATTTATGCATAAGTGTCTCGCTTTCTCTACTCATACTGCTCTCGATATTTTCTAACAACATGCAGCGCGACATAGTTAAATGCCAAAGTGATCACAAATAACATCAAGCCCAAAGCAAAGGCCGAAAGCGTTTTGGGACTATCAAACTCCTGATCGCCCACTAGCAAGGTAACGATTTGCACGGTTATGGTGGTCACCGACTCCAGGGGATTGGCGGTTAAATGTGCGGCTAAGCCAGCTGCCATCACGACTATCATGGTCTCCCCTATTGCCCTTGACACTGCAAGCAACACCCCCCCAACAATCCCCGGCAGGGCCGCAGGAATGATCACCTGTTTAATGGTTTCCGACTTGGTGGCTCCGAGCCCATAGGCGCCGTCACGTAAAGATTGAGGAACAGCATTAATCACATCATCTGACAAAGACGAAATAAAAGGAATAATCATCACGCCCATGACCAATCCTGCGGCCAACGCGCTTTCAGAAGACACACTTAATCCAAAAACCGTGCCGGATTCACGAATAAAGGGCGCAACCGTCAGGGCGGCGAAAAAGCCATATACTACGGTGGGCACGCCGGCCAATACTTCTAACATGGGTTTGACTATAGTACGTACAGTGGGCGTGGCGTATTCAGATAGATAAATAGCTGACATCAAACCCGCCGGCACAGCAATAAGCATTGCAATCAAGGAGATCAACATGGTGCCTGCAAACAAAGGTACCGCACCAAAGGCCCCGGAGCCACCTACCTGGTCAGCACGAATAGCAGTTTGCGGACTCCATTCCAGACCAAACAAAAATTCGCTGATGGGCACGGACTTAAAGAATTTAATAGACTCGAACAAAACCGATAGGATAATTCCGGCGGTCGTGAATATCGCCAGACTGGCACAAAGTAACAGGAACCATTTGAAGGCTTTTTCAACCTCAACCCGGGCTCGCAACTTTGCATTGATCCGTAACCAGGTAATCAACATCAACGTTATAGCAACGCAGCCAAATACCACATTGAGTGCCATTTGACTGACAGACTGCAAACCTTTTAAACGTTGTGCTGCCGCTACAATATAGGGCTCAAGATTGGGTTCAACGAAACTACCGGTGGCTAGATTACTGACGGTGTTTAATAACAAACCTAAATCGGATTTGGATAATTGGCGAATATCAGCGGGAAATTCCTGGATAACAATTTGTTGAATAAAATAATCATCAAAAATGCTCCAAACCCCCAGCAACAATATGCACGGCAGTCCACACCACAACGCGGTGATAACACCATAATAAAACGGTAGAGAGTTAAGATTACGTATCCCGGCTTGACCACCGGCCACCGCTACGGCGCGATTTTTTCCCATATAATAGGTTGCCACTATCAACAACATGGCAATCAATATCAGCTTGGAAGTATCCATAAACCCTCAAATATAACGCTATTCACCAAAAAATTAGCCTGGTTAATACCAAATGGATTAACCAGGCTAACCTATTAAACGCATACTAAACTAGCTACCAGTCATATGCGAACTTATGCTTATAGGATCAAATTTTTCAACGTTTTCACATCAGTTTTGACAGTGGCACGCATTTTTTCATCAAGGGGGATCATGCCTTTCTCGGTTAAATAACCTTCTTCACCAAAGGCTTTCTCGCTAGTAAATTCCGCAAGGTACTCAGCTATCCCCGGGATAACCCCTATGTGTGCCTTTTTGACGTAGAAATAAAGCGGGCGAGATACCGGGTAAGAACCATCGGCAATGGACTCAAAAGTCGGGGCAAAACCGTCAATAATAGCGCCTTGGATCTTATCCGCGTTTTGGTCCAGAAAACTGAACCCAAAGATACCCAAAGCGTTATGGTTAGCATCCAGCTTTTGCACAATTAGGTTGTCATTTTCCCCCGCTTCTATAAACACTCCATCTTCACGTACTGTATGGCAAATGGTTTTATATTGGTTTTTAAGCTCAGATGCTAATTGGCTATTTCCGGCCTTTTCAGCTGCACTAGACTGCTTTTTAAGGGCGGCAATCCAATCCGTTTTTTTACAACCACCTTCTAAAACCAGTTCAGAAAATGCATCCCGTGTACCAGAAGTTGGCGGGGGTCCCAATACTTCAATTTTACGGTTAGGTAATGCAGAATTAACCTCGTTCCAGTTTGTATAAGGGTTGCTGATCATGGTTTGAGTGCCATCTGGATTCGGCACTTCTTTTGCCAGGGCAAGGAAGAGATCTTGGCGAGTTAGCTCTAGCTGTGCGGTCTCATTTGATTTACCTAAAACTATACCGTCGTAACCAATGAGGACTTCGACTATGTCAGTGACACTATTTTTTGCACAAAGGGCCACTTCAGATGCTTTTATTCTGCGCGAAGAATTTGTAATGTCCGGCGTTTGAACCCCTACACCTTGACAGAATAATTTCAACCCCCCACCTGAACCGGTTGATTCAACTTTAGGGGTTTTAAACTGGGTAGATTTACCAAAACGTTCAGCTACTACTGTTGAGAAAGGATAAACAGTAGATGAACCTACAACGTTTATGTAGTCGCGAGCGGCGTGTGCAGCATTGATTGTAAACGTAGATGAAAGTGCTACGGCAGCGAGGATTAATGGCTTTTTCATATTAACTTCCAGATGGTAGTAATTAAAATCGCGGCCAGTATATGACAGCTTTATGACGCTTATGTTACAGCGCAAAATTTAAATTAAGTGGTGAAGTGATATAAACTAATTTTACCAAATTGAAAATTTCACCTGCCCCCAGGAAGGCCACAAAGTGGGCGATTGCCGTTGCCGACAAACATACAAAAAAGCCGATGGGGTTTAAGCATCGGCTTGGTAACGGATCATAATAATCGACGATCTAAACAACAAATATGGCTTTGAGTATAAAGAAAAAGATAATCGACAAGCCCGCGCCTGCAGGCAATGTTATTACCCAGGACACGACTATGTTACGTACCACGTTCATGTTGATGGCCGCAATTCCCCGGGCCATGCCTACCCCTAATACGGCACCGACCAGTGTTTGGGTGGTTGATATAGGTAAACCCGTGCCCGACGCTATAACCACTGTACAGGCTGCTGCCAGTTCTGCGGCAAAACCACGACTGGGCGTCAAATGAGTAATGCCATTACCAATGGTTTTAATTACCCTGTGGCCAAATAATGCCAGACCAGCCACTATACCCAAACCACCAAGGGGTAATATCCACCAAGTGAGGGCGGCTTTTTTGGCTATTTCGCCACCGCTGCTAACAATACTGACTACTGCGGCTAACGGGCCAATGGCATTTGCCACATCGTTGGAGCCGTGAGCAAAGGCCATACAACAGGCCGTCACCACCATCAAAACCGCAAATACTTTTTCCACGTTGGCGTAATGCATATGTTTGTCAGCTTTGGGATCAAACTTAAGACGATTAATCGCCACACGTCCCAGTATACCCACCACTATGGCGATCCCTATGGCAATGTAATACCCCTGTGCATCGGGGAGTTCTAAACCCACATGGCTCAAACCTTTTTTGATGGTTACCAGCGCCATAACAAAACCCGCCATCGCCATATAATAAGGTACATAACGTTTAGCGTTCTCAAAAGGTTTATCCGTATCAAAAATCAGTTTTTGGGCACTTTGGAAAATCAGATAGGCGATGAAACCGGATATAGCCGGAGTTATAATCCAACTACCCACTATGCCGCCCACTTTCCCCCAAGAAACAGCATCAGTACTGACCCCCACGGCCGCGAAGCCTACTATAGCCCCGACTATTGAATGGGTGGTCGATACAGGCCAACCTAAATAGGATGCAAATGCCAGCCAGATCCCTGCGGCAAACAAGGCCGAAATCATGCCAAACACCAACAGCTCCGGTGAATCGACAAAATAGGCACTATCTATAATGCCCTTACGTATAGTGGACGTGACTTCGCCACCGGCCAAATAGGCACCGGCAAACTCGAAGACCATGGCAATAAAAATGGCTTGTTTGATGGTTAATGCTTTAGAGCCGACAGACGTGCCCATAGCATTAGCAACATCGTTGGCACCAATGCCCCAGGCCATTAAAAATCCAACCCCAGCAGCGAGTACGATTAACATAAAACCGTAAGTTTGAATAATATCCATGCTAAATATCTCTTATTTGGCTAGCATAAGTTCGAGTCTGGAACCGACCCGCTCAGAAATGTCAGCCAACTCGCCGACCCATTCAATGATGTTATAAAGGAACATAACATCGACAGGATTAAGATCTTTTTCCAAGGCCAATAGATCTTTACGTAGGTGGATTTGTAAGCTGTCTGTATCGTCTTCAATAAGATCCAGTTCGCTGATCATATCTTCTACCAAGCGCAGTTCGCGCCCTCTGAACCCCGTTTCCAATAAATCATCAAGTTCGTAAATGACCTTCTTGGCTTGTTTGGTCGCATCCAGGCAACGTTTAAGGTATTGCATAAAGCTTTCTTGCATAGGCAGCGGTATATTTAACTCGCGGCCTAAAATGCGCCCGGAAATATCCTTAGCTTTATTGGCAATTTTGTCTTGTTGGGTTAACAGGTCCAGCACATCCTGGCGTTGGATAGGCATAAAGATACCGGCGGGCAAATTAATGCGTAATTCGCGCTTAAGTTCGTCAGCTTCCTTTTCCAGAGTTGAAATTTCATGTTGGCATTGAGCGGCATTGGGCCAATCAGAGGCAAAGACTGCGGTAAAAAAAGGTAACAATCCCTGGCTACATTTATGCACCACTTTGATATGTTGCTCGAGTGGCTTAAGAGGAGATTTAGCGAACACCCCTAAAAATGAATTTGAAGACATATGTAATTATCTCGTTGGTTGAGGAATACCATTCTTACTATTTGTGCGGCGCATCATACCTGAAGAAATATACCAGTAAAATGACCAACCACCGCTTTTTACATGCACTATATACTTGCAATAGCTGCTCAAGGGTTACAGTACTTAAATACAGAGGCAAACTTTGTAACCCAAAAAGATCAGCCTAGTTTATTAAATACTATGGCCTAACACCTGATTATTAACAGAAAATGCACCCCAGGGTGTAAAGTATTACACTATGCTATAAGAGCCTATAGCGGCCTGGCAATTATCTGGAATGAAATATTATGAAACCTATGATTTTTACTTTAGTTGGCAAAGACAAACGGGGCTTAATTGAGTCCTTAGCACAATCCGTGTTCGATTTAGGTGGCAACTGGCTAGGCAGCAATTTTTCCCATATGGCTGGCCACTTTGCCGGTTTTGTGGAAATACGTTTACCCGAAGAACGTCACAGTGAGCTCATTCAACGTTTTTCCCAACATCCTGATCTGAGTATAAAACTGCTGGCAGGCAACGATGACAGTGCCGTCACTGATAAAACTGCTCAGATTGATATTATGGGCAATGACCGACCCGGAATAGTGCAAGAACTCACAGCGATATTGAGTCGCTTCAATCTCAACATCATCACCTTTGATTCAAGTTGTCTCAGCGCACCAAACTGGGGGGGCCAGCTATTTAAGGCCAAGGCGTTAATTGCAGTAGACGAAACTTTCCAACTGGATGAGCTGCGTTTTGCATTGGAGGAGTTAGGCGACGATCTGGTCGTGGATATCGCCATAAAGGAGTAATGCTTTATTCTTTCAGTCAACAGCCTTGTCATAAATTTGTCACAGGTTGTTGACAAGATAACGCCGCATTTTTGCATCCCAGATGAAAACAGGATCCTATGACCCCCCAACCCAATTTATACTACTCTCGTGAAATCAGTTGGTTAGCCTTTAACCAACGGGTTTTACAAGAAGCCGCAGATCGTAAAAACCCCATAATGGAACGCATCCGTTTTTTAGGTATTTTCTCCAGTAATATGGATGAATTTTACCGAGTGCGGGTCGCTGATGTTAAACGCAAGATATACATTCATCTGGATGAAGGGGACACAGAAAAGGCTGAGCAAACCAAACTATTGATGGAGCAAATCCAGGACAAGGTACTGGGTATGACTGAAGATTTTGAGCGGGTCCGCACGGACATAGTGCATCGTCTGGCTCGATACAACATTTTTTTAATTGGCGAGGAAGACCTTAATGAATACCAGTCGACTTGGCTTAAAAACTACTTTAAAAATAAAGTGCTACGCCATATCGCGCCTATCTTGTTGCACAGTAAAGTCAATCTGGTGTCACGCCTCAATGATTCAGCCACCTACTTATATGTGGCGATAAACAAAACAGATAAGGCCACACAATATGCCACCATCGAGGTACCTACCAGGGCGCTATCACGATTTGTGGTCATCCCCCCTGAGAAGAGCCGCAAGAAAAAGTACATCATATTGCTGGATGACATCATTCGCCTAAACCTGGAGAGCATTTTTAAGGGGTTCGTGGATTTCGATACCGGTGAAGCCTTTTCCTTTAAAATGACCCGGGATTCGGAATATTCCATTAACGACGAAATTGAAGAAAGTTACGTCGAAAAAATGTCAGAAAGCATGAAACAACGCCTGATTGCTGAACCGGTGCGAGTAGTATATGACGAGCAAATGCCCAGTGAAATGGTCCGCAACCTGAAAAAACGCTTGAAAATATCCTCCTATGACAGCCTGATTGCCGGGGGCACATATCGTAACTTTAAAGATTTTATCGGTTTTCCTAATGTGGGCCGTGACTATCTGGAAAACCCTAAGTTACCCGCCATCACCGCCAGTGATTTTTCACGTTATAACACCGTATTTGATGCCATAACTGAAAAAGACATCTTACTTTATTACCCTTATCACAGATTTTTGCATGTCACCGAGTTTGTGCGCCAGGCGGCCTTTGATCCCAATGTGAAACAAATCAAGTTAAATATTTATCGAGTAGCTAAAAATTCCCGGATCATCGATTCTCTCATTGATGCGGTGGATAACGGTAAAAAGGTCACCGTAGTGGTAGAGCTCAGAGCCAGGTTTGACGAAGAAGCCAATATAGGCTGGGCGAAAACCATGACAGATGCCGGTATCAAGGTGGTGTTTGGCATGCACGCCTTGAAAATCCATAGCAAGTTATGTCTGGTCAGCCGTGAAGAAAAAGGTGAGCTGGTGCACTACGCCCACTTCGGCACAGGTAACTTTAACGAAAAAACTGCGCGTATTTACACCGATTTCAGCCTATTCACCCGTAATCAGGAACTGGCCATGGAAGCGGACAGTGTATTTACCTTTATCCAACAACCTTACCGCCGACAGAAATTTCATCACCTGCAAATCTCACCCATTAATGCCCGCACCAAACTGCAACTGTTGATCAGGCAGGAAATTCAGAATGTCAAGGAAGGGCTACCGGCAGGTATCACCCTGAAATTAAATAATTTAGACGATAAATTGTTAATAGACGACTTGTACAAAGCTAGCCAGGCCGGGGTGAAAATCCGCGCTATTATTCGTGGCATGTGCTCCCTGGTGCCTGGTGTCAAAGGCTTGAGTGAAAACATCTCGGTGATCAGTATCGTTGACCGGTTTCTGGAACATCCCCGGGTATTGATGTTTGAGAATGCTGGCGATAAACGGGTATTTATTTCATCCGCCGATTGGATGACTCGCAATATGGATTTTCGCATTGAAGTCGGTTGTCCCATATATGACAAGTCACTGATCGCCCAAATAGTCGATATTTTGCAAATACAATTTCAAGATACCCTTAAAGCCCGTATCATCGACCAGGATCAAACCAATAAATATGTGCGTCGTGGTAATCGTAAAAAGTTGCGCTCACAAATCGAAACTTACGAGTATATAAAGGAACGGGAAAACCGCCCCAATGCAGAAGATTAATGCTCCATTTGATAGTGTGGAAGTGCGTGACACCAGCAAAATCGCAGCATTAGACATAGGCTCAAATAGTTTTCATTTAGTTGTTGCCAGGGTGGTAGCCGGTTCAGTGCAAATAGTGCATAGGGTTAAACAAAAAGTGAGACTCGCCGAAGGATTGGGCGCCGACTACAGCTTGAGTGACGAGGCCCAACAAAGAGGGCTGGATGCCCTGACCGCTGTCGCGGAAAGCCTGCAAGGTTTCGCGCCACAAAACGTGCGTATTGTGGCCACTTATACCCTGCGTAAAGCCAGAAATGCCAAGACCTTTATACGCGCGGCAAGCAAACTATTACCCTACCCCATTGAAGTGATTAGCGGCGCTGAAGAAGCACGTTTAATTTACCTCGGCGTGGCACATACCAGTCATGACAATGGTCAACGTCTGGTGATCGATATAGGCGGAGGCTCCACTGAGTTTATTATCGGCGAAGGTTTCAATGCTAAAATACTGCGCAGCCTGCAAATGGGTTGTGTCAGTTATACAAAGCGTTTTTTTAAAAACGGCGAATTAAAATCAAAATCATTTGATAGAGCCATCACCGCGGCCCAGCAAGAGCTGGAAATGATCGATAAAAAATATATGCTCCTAGGCTGGAAAATCTGCATCGGCACTTCCGGCACCATACGCAGCATAATCGAGTTGGCACAACAGATT
Organism: Paraglaciecola sp. IT1134; assembly: GCF_058068185.1. Classification (NCBI taxonomy): domain Bacteria; kingdom Pseudomonadati; phylum Pseudomonadota; class Gammaproteobacteria; order Alteromonadales; family Alteromonadaceae; genus Paraglaciecola; species Paraglaciecola sp. IT1134. The sequence continues at coordinate 3,969,545 of NZ_CM176486.1, forward strand.
AACAACAAAGCCAAGGAAAACTGCGTGACCTTGGGCGAACTGAACAAACTGATAAAGTTATGCTGCGAGGCAGGCTCCCTGGACAAATTGCAATTACCTGCTCTGAGTGACGATCGTAAACCGGTTTTTGCGGCAGGTTTGGCGGTATTAACCGCCATATTTAAAAGTTTACAAATAGAAGAAATGGAATTTTCCTCAGCGGCCTTACGGGAAGGCGTGTTATATGAAATGGAAGAGGAACAACTGGCTCACCAGGATATTCGTCAGCGCAGCGCAGAAAGCCTGGCGACCCGTTATGATGTGGACATCGAACACGCCACACGCGTGCATGCCACGACCTTGACCCTCTATCACAGTATTAAACATGACTGGAAGATTGCTGACAAGGAGTCCAAAGCGATGCTCGGCTGGGCAGCGCTGCTGCATGAGGTTGGACTGCAAATTAATACCCAAGGTGTGCAACGTCATTCGGGCTATATATTGCAACACATTGACTTACCTGGTTTTAACCAAGAGCAGCAGAATCTGGTCGCGACCTTGGTGCGTTTTCATCGCAAAAAAATCCGTATCCATGATATTCCCGAATTTGCCTTGCACTCAAATGAAGTGGTCTACAAACTAATCGCCATTCTACGTTTGGCCGTGTTACTTAATATCAAACGTCAAGATGATATATTGCCGCAGATAGATATCGAGGTTAAAGGCAACACCCTGCAATTGGCCTTCCCGCCTGATTGGTTAGCGGTTAAGCCGATTTTTAGTGCGGATCTGGAAAGTGAAGCCAACTATATCAAAGCTTTAGACCTGAACCTGAAATACCAGTAAAGACCTTACCTATTGCCAATGAAAGGTTAAACACTATAACTTTCTCCTTAAAGCACATATAGTTAGCATATGAACATGTAATACTGCCTTGGATGTTCTATATCTATGTTTGCTTGATTAAATTCAATAAGGAAGAACTTATGAAAGACGTTTTCTTTTTCGATTCAATGTTAACCCCGAAAATCATTACTTTTGTTTACTGGCTGATGTTATTTGCTACGGTGGTCTCAGGTATTGGTGCCATTTTTTCCGGATATGGCGGTTTTTTCGGTAATCTATTTTCTGGTCTGGGTATTATTATTGGCGGTGCGATAGCTGCCAGGATCTGGTGTGAGTTGATGATAGTGTTGTTCAAAATTCATGAAAATCTGCAAAAAATTGCCGAACGCGGAGAATCGTCACCCGGTGGAACGTCACCCGGTGGAACACTACCCGGAGATGCTTTAAACGACTGATAAATATGTTTAAACTGGCTGTAGTCTGAGCCAGTTTTTTTGTTCTCCCCCTCCCCAAAAATTAAAATAAATGGCGTCAGATTTAGCCACTAACTGTCTATTTTTGATCCCTAGGAGCATCAATGCCTGAATTACACCAACAAATAGCCTTCATCCTGGAGCTGGACAAACTTAAAGCTGTGCAACGAAAGACTATGGTAATGGCGGATGGTAACCGTCAGGAAAATAGCGCAGAACATAGCTGGCATATATCTCTGTTAGCCCAGATCATGCAACAATATGCCAGCGAAGCTATAGATATCCAGCGGGTAACCAGTATGTTGCTGATCCACGATATAGTTGAAATCGACGCCGGTGATTTGTTCGCCTTTGCCAATGATAAAGAACTGGCCGACCAGGAATTAAAAGAACTGCATGCTGCCCAGCGTATATTTGGTCTATTGCCCGCTGCGCAATTTGCAACCACCAAAGCGTTATGGCTGGAATTTGAGCAAGCACAAAGTGCAGATGCACGATTTGCCAAAGCGATGGATAGAGTATTACCTGTGTTGCAAAATATGAGTAATAACGGGGGGAGTTGGCTGCAACATGGTGTGCAAAAACAGCAGGTTTTGGCACGCAATAATTATTTGCAAGTCTTGGCCCCCAAGTTATGGGATTACGTATGTCAACAGGTAGAACTGGCCGTTGATAAGGGCTGGTTGCGCCCGTAATCTGCCGGTATCCTAAGGCAAGATTTTATCTACCCAGGTATTGATCGATCAGCAGCGCGAGTTTATCTTGTAAATGTTCTTCAAATTGTTCGAGATCTTTGCCAAACACACTTAAGTATTTTTCGGCCTTAACATAGTCCAGGTGTTTGTTGTTGGTTTTATATTCTGTTTCAGCCATGGATTTATCAAAGCGCGGTACGATAACCCAACGCACAAAATCACTGTCCAGATTTGCCACTTCTTTTTTGGCAAACTTACAAAAAGCGCCGATGTGTTGCGCACCATCCGGCCCAAGACAACCCGGTTCAACACGAAAGGTGACGGTCAGCTTTTTATACAGGGGAAGCGGCAGGGATGTAGACATATCGAGAATAGCTATCCTTGAGAATCAAGTATCTAGAATAATTTATCGCCTCACTAAACACTAGGGTTAAAAACAAAAAACCGGGTTTTTGAAGTGACCCGGTTTTCTGCAACTAACTTAGTGCGTCACGCTCAACGTTTAGAAGCCTGATAAATAGCTTCTATGGCGCTATCGAGAACAGTATTGAACTGCTCGTCGCTTTGCTGGGCATTAATCCCCTCGGTTAATGCTCGAGAAAAGCTGGCAATAACGCCGTTATTCTCACTCAAACGATGATTGGCTTCTTCACGGCTGTAACCACCTGAAAGTGCGACCACTTTCAAAACCCGGGGATGGGCCACCAATTCTTTGTAGAAATTGGCCGCTTCCGGCAAGGTCAGTTTCAACATTACCCGTTGTTCACTTGGCAGGTTGTCCAACTCAGCTATAATTGCAGCTTTTAACAACGCCTCTGCTTGGGCTTTTTCAGGACTGTGGATATCCACTTCAGGTTCAATAATAGGCACCAGACCTGCAGCCAAGATTTGTTTGCCCACAGCAAACTGCTGGGCAACCAACTCGTTAATCCCTTGCTCATTCGCTAGCTTTACCACTGAACGCATTTTTGTGCCAAATACATCTTGGGCATTGGCTTTAGCCAACAATTTATCAAGTTCGTCAATGGGTTTCATCAGTTGCACACCATTGGCTTCGTCTACCAGGCCTTTGTCGACTTTGAGAAAGGGCACCACATTTTTTTCTTGCCACAGATAATGAGCAGAGGTTTTACCCGCTATTTCTCTGTCTAGAGTATTTTCGAACAAAATAGCGCCCAATACACGCTCTCCATTAAACGCCTGGCTAGTCACAATACGCTTACGCATCTGGTGTACCTGAGCAAACATCTGTTCATCATTACCATACTGTGACTCGTCAACGCCGTATAAACCAAGGGCCTTAGGTGTGCTGCCGCCGCTTTGATCAAGGGCCGCAATAAAACCTTCCTGAGTTTTTATTTTTTCTAACATATCTAATTGAACTTGTGACGCCATGTGCAACACTCCTTAATTGTGTTGTAAGCCGATGGGCATAACGGCTTGTAGGTTACAAAGGGATTTGAAAGCTTAAGCTTTTCTAATTAATAATTTCAGCGCTTATTACTCAGCTGACCGTGCTTCTAACATGGCAACTGCGGGTAATTCTTTACCTTCTAAAAACTCTAAAAAGGCCCCACCACCGGTGGAGATGTAAGATATCTTATCTGCAATACCATATTTGTCTACTGCTGCCAGCGTATCACCGCCTCCAGCGATAGAAAACGCATCACTTTGGGCGATTGCCAAAGCTAAGGTTTTTGTGCCTTGGCCGAACTGGTCGAATTCAAACACGCCTACCGGGCCATTCCATACTATGGTGCCGGCTTGTTTAATTTGCTCGGCCAATTTGGCGGCGGTCACGGGACCAATATCGAAAATCATATCGCCATCAGTTACCTGTTCAACGGGTTTTAACGAGGCCGTAGCCTGTTCAGCAAACTCCGTGGCAGTAACCACATCAGTGGGCACAGGGATTTCTGAGCCGTTGGCCTTAGCTGCAGCGAGTAAACGTTTAGCTTCGGGGATCAAGTCTACTTCATACAAAGACTTGCCCACATTGTGGCCCATGGCCGCAATAAAAGTATTGGCTATGCCGCCGCCCACTATTAGTTGATCCACCTTAGCAGACAGTGACTCAAGTACGGTTAATTTAGTCGATACCTTTGAGCCTCCTACAATTGCTAACAAGGGTCGGGCGGGATTGTCCAGGGCTTTACCTAACGCGGCCAGTTCACCGGCCAGTAACGGGCCTGCGCACGCCACAGGTGCAAATTTTCCCACTCCGTGAGTGGACGCCTGAGCACGGTGAGCCGTACCAAAAGCGTCCATCACATAAACATCACACAGGGCGGCGTATTGTTTGGCCAGAGTTTCGTCATCGCTTTTTTCCCCTGGATTGAAACGTACGTTCTCCAGAATAACCAGTTCACCGGCTGCCACATTCACTCCTTGCAAATAGTCGCGCTCCAAGCGGACCTTGCAATCCAGGACTTCAGCTAAATAATCTACCACCGGCTGCAACGAAAATTCTGCTTCGAACTGCCCCTCAGTGGGCCGTCCTAAATGCGACATCACCATAACCTTGGCGCCAGCCTCAAGGGCTTGTTTAATCGTTGGCAAAGATGCTTTGATGCGCGCATCAGAAGTCACTTTGCCGTCTTTAATAGGTACGTTTAGATCCTGGCGGATCAGCACACGTTTACCCGCCACATCCAAATCAGTCATCTTTATTATAGACATAATATCCCCTATGAAATTGTATTAGTGTAGTTCGTCATGCCGCCACATTGCCAAAGCGGTGTCGAGCATGCGATTGGCAAAACCCCATTCGTTGTCACACCACACCAGGGTTTTAACCAACTGTTTGTGGCTGACTCTGGTTTGCGTGCCATCGACGATGCATGAATGGGGATCGTGATTAAAATCTACTGAGACTAAAGGCTCCTCGGTGTAACCTAAGATCCCGCTTAAGCGCCCTTCTCTTGCCTGTTTAAGGGCCTGATTAACATCATCAATACTGACCTTGGAATCCACCGTCACACTTAAATCCATGGCGGTTACATTGATAGTAGGCACCCGCACCGCAATTGCTTCAAACTTACCGGCAAATTTAGGCAAAATGCGTTCAATTCCCAAGGCCAACTTGGTATCCACCGGAATAATCGATTGACTAGCAGCCCGGCTCCGGCGCAAATCTTCATGATAGGCATCGATCACTTGCTGATCATGCATGGAAGAATGGATAGTTGTGATCGTACCACTTAATACATTAAAGGCATTATCAAGAACCTGAATAACCGGAACAATACAATTGGTGGTGCAGGAGCCGTTCGACACGATAAGGTCGCTGGCTTTAAGCTCATGATCGTTGATGCCAAAGATCACAGTGGCGTCCATATCCGGTCCGCAAGGCTGGGAAAACAGGACTTTGCTGGCCCCCTGGGCTAGATGTTTTTCGCCATCCTGGCGTGTATTGTGTACCCCTGAGCATTCCAGCACCAAATCTATACCTAATTCAGCCCAGGGCAACTGGGCGATATCAGGTTGTTGCAGCAAGGTAATGTTATCTCCAGCCACAACCAATTTATCGTCAGTCAAGGCTACCGAAAACGAAAAACGTCCATGGGCAGTATCATATTTTAGTAAATGGGCCACCCCTTGTGGTTTAGCCAATTCATTAATGGCTACTATCTGCAGGTGTTTATTCTGACCGGTTTCATATAACGCACGCAAGACGCTGCGACCAACACGACCAAACCCGTTTATTGCTACTCGTATCATCTGGCCCTTATTGATAGTTTTTTCGCTGCCATATAACTAAGGCGCATAAAGCGCCTTAGAATATAGATTTATTGGATTAACTGGAAGCCATTTTACTGGGAATTCAACAATCCTTGTGCCGCGCTGGTTACAGCACTTGCGGTAATACCGAAATGTTTCAGTAATACGTTTCCAGGTGCTGACTCGCCAAAGGTGGTCATGCCCACTACGTCACCATCTAGACCGACATACTTGCGCCAATAATCCACGTGGGCTGCTTCAACTGCCACTCGTTTGGTGACCGCTTTGGGTAACACAGATTCGCGATATGCTGAGTCTTGCTGATCAAATACCGATGTACTTGGCATAGACACCACGCGCACAGCAATTCCTTGGGCCGTTAAGTCTTGGGCTGCATCCATAGCCACACCCACTTCTGAACCTGTAGCCAGTATAATTACCTCTGGGGTGGTCGCACTGTCGAGCAAAATGTACCCCCCCTTGGCCACGTTTGCCAGTTGTTCTGGGTTACGTTTTTGCGCAGGTAAACCCTGACGGCTAAAAACCAGTGCACTGGGACCGTCTTTACGTTCCAGCGCTGCCTTCCAGGCAACAGCTGTTTCAGCTCCATCACAAGGACGCCAGGTCGCCAAGTTAGGTGTCATACGCAAGTTTGCCAATTGTTCTATGGGTTGGTGAGTTGGGCCATCTTCGCCCTGACCGATAGAGTCATGGGTATAAACAAATATATTGGGAATGCCCATAAGCGATGCCATACGCACAGCATTACGTGCATATTCCATAAACATTAAAAAGGTAGCACCAAAGGGACGGAAGCCCCCGTGCAGACCGATACCGTTCATGATACCGCTCATACCAAATTCGCGTACACCGTAATATAAATAGTTGCCACTGGCGTCATCTGCGGTGATCCCTTTTGAAGCTGACCATAAGGTTAAGTTTGAACCGGCTAAATCCGCAGATCCCCCTAATACTTCAGGCAACAAAGTGGCAAAAGCTTCAATGCAATTTTGCGAAGCCTTGCGACTGGCAATATTTTCCCCTTTCTCTTGAGCCTGCTCGACAACCGCTTGGGCCTTTGCAGCAAAATCAGTGGGTAAATCACCATCGACCCGTCGTTTTAACTCAGCAGCAAGTTCAGGATGTACCTTGGCATAAGTGGCCAAAGTATCGTTCCAGGCTTGTTCTTTTTGCTCACCGGCAGCCTTGGCATCCCAGCCGGCATAAATCTCTGCCGGAATTTCAAAGGCGCCATGGGGCCAATTTAGAAACTTGCGGGTCGCAATAATTTCATCTTCCCCCAACGGTGAGCCGTGGGAGTCATGACTACCGGATTTATTGGGAGAGCCAAAACCAATCACTGTTTTACAGCAGATCAGAGTCGGTTTGTCGGTTTGTGTTTTGGCTGTTTCGATGGCGGATTTGATGGCTTGAGGATCATGCCCGTCAACATCAGCAATAACATGCCAGCCATACGCTTTAAAACGTGCTGGGGTATTGTCGGTAAACCAACCTTCAACGTGACCGTCGATGGAAATACCATTGTCATCCCAAAACGCAATTAACTTACCTAACCCCAGTGTACCGGCCAAAGACGACACTTCGTGGGAAATCCCTTCCATCAAACAGCCGTCACCGAGAAAACAATAGGTATGGTGATCCACTACATCAAAACCCGGTTGGTTGAACTGGGCCGACAAAGTTTTTTCGGCGATTGCCATACCCACAGCATTACTCAGACCTTGGCCAAGAGGGCCGGTGGTGGTTTCTACACCAGGCGCGTAACCGTATTCCGGATGACCCGGGGTTTTAGAGTGCAATTGACGGAAATTCTTCAATTCTTCAATAGGTAGGGCATAACCCGTTAAATGCAATAAAGAATACACCAGCATAGAGCCGTGGCCGTTAGACATGACAAAACGATCACGGTTAGGCCAGTGTGGATTGGCCGGATTGTGTTGCATGAAGTCATTCCACAATACTTGGGCGATATCGGCCATGCCCATGGGGGCTCCGGGGTGACCTGATTTAGCCTGTTGTACTGCATCCATACTAAGCGCACGAATAGCGTTAGCGAGTTCTTGACGTGACGGCATTTTGTCTCCTGGTATATTAATTGACTGACGAGCAAAGCTGATTTTACCTTCATGTTTGAAACACCTGGCCTGCGTATCGTCTGTTAACCCCATAGTTATATGCAAATCTTGTTCATGGAGTAACTTACTACACAGCCTGGCTGTCTTTTCAGTGACTTGGGTATGTTTCTCTATAGCTTGGCAAATTGGCCTTCCATTTTGTCTTAGGCCGGGGATAACTGCAACGATAAATCATTGATGAAAATCCTTAGGCCGGTGTCTTTTTTTAACTGGAAGGTTAAATTTACGCCTGGCCGTTTGGACGTCTAGATGTAAAGACTGGTATTTTTGCTCCCAATCAGTAGAATATCGCTATAGTCACCTCTATTCACATAAGGAAAGTCCATGGCCAAACATCTTTTTACCTCAGAGTCTGTTTCTGAAGGGCACCCAGATAAAATCGCCGACCAGATTTCCGATGCCGTTCTCGATGCTATTTTAACCCAGGATCCCAAAGCCCGGGTAGCCTGCGAAACCTACGTCAAAACCGGTATGGTCTTGGTGGGGGGGGAAGTTACGACTAATGCCTGGGTCGATATTGAACAACTGACCCGGGATACAGTGCGTGAAATCGGCTATACCCACTCAGATATGGGTTTTGACGCAGATTCCTGTGCGGTACTAAATGCCATTGGCAAACAATCTCCAGACATCAATCAAGGAGTGGATCGCAGCCGTCCCGAGGATCAAGGAGCCGGCGACCAAGGTTTGATGTTTGGCTATGCCAGCGACGAAACCGATGTGCTTATGCCCGCTCCCATTACTTATGCTCACCGTTTGGTTAAACGTCAAGCCGAGGTGCGTAAAAGTGGTCAACTTGACTGGTTGCGTCCCGATGCGAAAAGTCAGGTCACTTTTATCTACGAGGACAACCAACCGGTTGGCATAGATGCAGTGGTGTTATCAACCCAGCACTGCGATTCAATCAGCACTGCAGATTTACGTGAAGCCGTGATGGAAGAAATCATCAAACCGGTTATTCCCGCTAAATGGCTAACAGCCAACACCAAGTACTTTATCAACCCCACCGGACGTTTCGTAATTGGCGGCCCTATGGGCGATTGTGGCCTGACTGGGCGCAAAATCATTGTCGATACCTATGGTGGCATGGCCAGGCATGGTGGCGGTGCTTTCTCTGGCAAAGATCCCTCCAAAGTAGATCGCTCAGCAGCCTATGCAGGTCGTTATGTGGCCAAAAACATAGTGGCGGCGGGACTTGCCAAACGTTGTGAAATTCAAATTTCTTATGCCATCGGTGTGGCAGAGCCGACGTCCATCAATATTGATACTTTTGGTAGTGGTTTGGTATCAGATGAAACGCTCACGGCTCTGGTACGGGAACATTTTGAGCTACGTCCCTATGGTTTATTAAAAATGCTAGATTTGGAACGTCCCATTTATAAGGCTACCGCAGCCTATGGGCATTTTGGCCGTGATGAATTTCCTTGGGAGAAAACCGACAAAGCCGAGGCACTACGAGCAGCCGCCCTTTAATAGCCGCCAAATGTCAGCGCGCTTTAATTACACCAAGGCTTAGCTGTTACCCCAGCTAAGCCTTTTTGGTTGCCGAGAATAAACTCCCTCGTGCAAAAAGAACTTAAGTATTAGCCACTACATGGGGATGACATTCAAAAACTCAGGCAAATACTTAACGAATAATGCATAACGAGTTACTATCGCTACAATATCAGCAAGCAGCATTTTATGTGGAAGGCCTTAATGTCACTCAAATTTATCAAGCAGATTACTTTAGTTAGCACGTCATTACTGGTGCTATCCAGTTGCGCAACATCGCCCTTGGGGCGTAACCAATTTAAATTGTATTCCTCTGACCAGCTCGCCAATATGGGTGCGCAAACCTTTGATGGTATGAAGGCAGAACAAAAAGTATCCACCTTACCGGTCACTAATCATTTTGTCTCTTGCGTAGCCGATGCCATTACCCAACATGTGCCTAAGTCGGTATTCGCCGGAAAATGGGAACTGGTGGTGTTTGATGATCCTCAAGTGAACGCCTTCGCCCTGCCAGGTGGGAAAATAGGCGTCTATAGCGGTTTGTTGAAAGTAGCCGAAAATCAGGACCAATTAGCCGCCGTCATAGGCCATGAAGTGGGCCATGTGATTGCCGAACACGGCAACGAGCGCATGTCCAGCAGCACCTTGATCGGTGTGGGTATGGAGGTCACCAATCAATTGTTGGAAACCAATCAAATTGCCAACAATAATCTAATCATGGCAGCAATAGGGGTGGGTGTGCAGGTAGGTGTACAATTGCCGTTTAGTCGCACCCATGAAACCGAAGCGGATCTAATCGGTTTACAGTTAATGGCAAAATCCGGTTTTGACCCCAAACAATCGGTGAATTTGTGGCAGAATATGGCCAAAGCCAGCGGAGACAATCGTCAACCGGAACTGTTATCGACTCACCCGTTACCTACTACGCGCATTGATACCCTGCACAAAAATATGCCCGGCGCCCTGAGTCTCTATAACGCAGCCACCAATAAACCGGATTGCCGTGAATAAATACAGCCACCTCAAGAGCGACTCAAAGCTCTTGGGGTTTATTCCATGGTCTTAATTTGACTGCTTATTGTACAAATTACACACCCCATATACACTCAAATCACTTTGTTGTTCAAGTAACAGCCAAGAAAGAAAGAAATAAAATCCTGTAAAATAACAATCAGTTGAGGAATAAAACATGAGTTTTGCATCAGAGTTCAAAGAATTTGCTGTAAAAGGAAATGTAGTAGATATGGCTGTCGGTATAATTATTGGTGCGGCATTTGGTAAAATTGTTGCCTCGTTCGTGGCTGATATCCTTATGCCCCCCATTGGACTAGCCTTGGGCGGCGTTAATTTTGTGGATCTGGCTGTTGTGCTTAAAGCCGCAACAGCTGACACGCCGGCGGTCTTACTAGCCTGGGGCAAGTTTGTGCAAACGATCATAGATTTCGTGATTATTGCGATGGCCGTATTTGTGGGTATTAAAGCCATGAATTCCCTAAAACACAAAGAAGAAGCCGTGCCAACTAAACCAGTTGCACCGCCTAAACAAGAAATATTATTAGAAGAAATTAGAGATTTACTGAAAACTAAAAACATTCAAACGGTAGGTACCCTTTAAAAAAAAGCCAGACAAATTAATTTGCCTGGCTTTTTTATCTAAGGCTAACCAACGTTAGCTGCGTCTACATATCGTTAATTATGCTTTCTGTTCTACTGCTTCTTTATGCAAATGTACATCCATTTGCGGAAAGGGTATGGAAATGCCTTCTTGGTCGAAGCGCAATTTCACCGCTTCAGTAAACGCGTATTTAACTGCCCAATAGTCTGCAGATTTAACCCAGGGCCGCACCACAAAATTTACACTACTGTCTGCTAGTTCCAAAACGGCAACCAAAGGTTTGGGATCAGCGAGGATACGCTCATCGCCAGCAATGAGCTCATTTAATACGTCTTTGGCGTGTTTCAGATCTGCGTCGTAACCTATACCTACCACCATATCTACGCGACGTGTCTCCTTCGCCGAATAATTAGTGATATTCCCACTGTAGATACGGCCATTGGGCACGATGACTTCTTTATTATCCCCTGTGGTCATCACGGTAGTAAAAATACTGATGCTTTTCACCACGCCCATAGCGTCACCGGCTTCCACAAAATCCCCAGCTTTAAAGGGACGAAAAACTAATAACATAACGCCTGCGGCGAAGTTCTGTAATGAACCTTGTAACGACAAGCCAATAGCTAAACCCGCGGCACCTAAAATAGCGACTAATGAGGTCGTATCAACACCCAACTGGTCTAATGAAGCGACGATTACAAACAACATCAGTACGGCGCTGAGGATCGCTTTGATAAAATCGATGAGCATGTCATCATATTTTGAACGCGTCATCACCTTGCCAAAAACATTAAGCAATATGCTAACAACTATCTTACCAATAATATAAATCAGCACTGCCATAACAATATTGATGGCCCAGGGGATAACATAGACGTCAATCATCTCGGACATTTTTTGCGAATCAAACTCAACCATGCATTACTCCATTTACTATTTATTTTTTGTTAATGGCTAGCCATCAGGCTTATCCGCCACAGCAAAAATAGCCGAAATAATTTCTGCTTTTTCAGCGGCGTTAATATACCTGTAATTTATTTAAAATATAATGTTTTGGTCTACAACTTTTGACTAACTATGTTTGTTAAAAGCTGCTGATTTTTGAGAATTTATTTTAGATGATGATATACTGTGTTTTGCCGATATCGTCGGCATGGCATGATATTTTTAAAGGAATAGAAAATGTTGCTTCTTATTATATTAGCCGTGATCATTGCCCTGCTTTTCGTTTATTCATTAACGAGAGATACGGGTAAGAATACCAAGTTTGCTCGCAAAGAAGCTGACGTCAAAGCTCAAGGGTCCCCAATGGAACCGGCAAACATGGTGGAATTAAGCTAACACAAGTCTCGGTAGACCTGAACCAGCTACCGAGATTTCTGTCAATCTCACGCCAGGGCATAACCTATTGTTGATAGTCAAGGCTCCCCAATAAACCTGGGGGCTGGATATTTTGCCAAAGATAATGGAATTCACTTTCACCCCGCCCCTATGCATTGTTAACATAACAAAAATTTTTAAGCTGTAGAATCTATGCGAATCTGTCGAATATATCATCCAGATCTTTTACCTGTGGAACACGTGATCGAGCTCACCCCTGATGCCTGTCATCATGTGGCTAATGTCTTGCGGGCTAAAGCAGGCCAACCGGTCGTGTTGTTCAATGGTGACGGTAACGAATACAGCGGGGAACTGATCGATGTCACAAAACGTAAAGTGTTGGTACAAATTGATGCCAAATTATCCATAAATGTAGAGTCGCCTCTTACCATTCATCTGGCCCAGGGTATTTCCCGTGGCGATCGCATGGATATGGTGCTGCAAAAATCAGTGGAGTTGGGCGTTAGCCAGATCACGCCTCTGATAACAGAGCGTTGTGGGGTAAAACTCGACGAACAACGTTGGCAGAAGAAACATCTGCAATGGCAAAAAATCATCATTGGAGCCTGTGAACAAAGCGGCAGGAATATCGTACCCCAGTTGAACATGCCCACGGATTTTAATCAGTGGATCAATCAATCTACTAACGAATTGCGCCTCACTTTGCATCCTAGAGCACAGAAAAGTTTTCGTCATATTAATATGGGCAACGCCGGGGCGAGATTACTCATAGGGCCAGAAGGTGGTTTTTCTGAACATGAGCTCTATCAAACCGAACAGGCAGGTTTTCAAGCGGTACAATTGGGACCACGGGTATTACGCACCGAAACGGCCGCGATTGCCGCCATCACAGCCTTGCAAGCCATTTATGGCGATTTGTAAACCAAAGACGAACTTTACTTGCCAAAAATCTGTGTTATTTTGGCCCCAGCAACCGACAAATCAGAGCCTTCAATGCACTCTTCCCGTTATATAAATAATGCCAGCAAAAGATCCTGACCCCTTGACTATTTCTGCCAGCAATCAGGGTATGAAAATGGCGATCCTTGACGCCTTGCTTGTCAATGGCCCGAGTCTAGAGACAGCCGAGTCAGTGGTAAGACAAATGCAAACCGCCTTGCAGTATGGTCACTATGTAATCTGGTCGTTAAGCCCAGATAACAGCCTTGTCAGTTTGTTACCCGGCGACACACCTTATGCAGTGTTGCAGGCCATCACCGAGCTCAATGACGACCCCAGGTTATTTGGGCCCCATAATGTAGCCAACACCCATGAAGCAGAGTCCTGTATTCATATTAGCCGCACCGCTTCCTGGTCTGCGCTACACGAGGTATTTGCCCGATATAACATCGAAAACTGCTTTTCCTATCCCATCAAAGATAACCTCGGACAATTGTCAGGGGTTTTGTCCCTCTATAATCTGAACATAAATCCGTCATCTGAAACAGACGCTGAACTGCTGGATTGTGTGTTGTCAGCATTGGGTCTGATATTTTCCCAGGATCAACTCAAGCAGCGTATCCGCTTACTTGAATCTGCTCGCGACCAAGAAGTGTTCAAAAATGAGTTGGCCTCAAATGATGCCAACCTGTTGCTGCGTAAGGCACTGACCCAAAGAGATAATGTACAAGAACAACTGATCGATATGGAAAAAATGGCAGCTCTGGGAACCATGATGGCAAGCTTTACTCATGAGATCAATACGCCACTAGGCGTTGTCATCACCGCAGCGGCTCATATGGCGGAAATGCATAGAACCAGTTACCAACAATTTGTTGATAAACGCTTAAAAAGATCTGACTTGGAAGAGCTTTATGTGCAAGCTCAAGAATCCTGTCAAATCATTGAACGTAATATTTCCCGGGCCAACGAACTGACTCAAACCTTTAAGCAGCTAGCGGCGGATCAACGCAGCCATACCAGCCGCCCTTTGAACCTAAGCGCCTATATTAGTGAAGTGTTGCTGTCATTGAAGCCCAGAATGAAAAACACCCGCCATACATTTTGTCTCGATATCCCCAGCGATTTGACCATAGTCAGTAATCCTGGGGCCATAGGCCAAGTTCTGATTAATTTGATCATGAATTCAGTGCAACACGGGTTTTTCAAACAAAATTCCGGACGTATCCATATCCAAGGGAAAATTAGCGACCCCGGAGGTTCCAATATGGCCTTAGTGCTTGTCTACGAAGACAATGGCCGGGGTATGAATCCGCATACGATCAACAATATGTACAAACCTTTTTTTACCCTGAGCAGCCGGGCTGGGGGGAATGGCTTAGGCATGCACATCTGCTACAACATTATGGTCAAAATATTAAAGGGGACCATTGATTGTAAATCGACTCTGAATCAAGGGGTGAGATTCGAAATGTATATCCCCCTCAATGAGCCGTCTTTGTCCATCCCGACTAATTAGTGATGAAAAATATCAACCCGTTTTTTCAGGGCATTAGTATTGCGCGCAGTGGCGGGTACACCGAGTAACTTCTCGACTTTGGAGCCAATTTTGAATGGCCAATCTATTGGAGGGCACAAAGAAAAAAATACTACTTTCAAGTGCAAAGGACCCACCGTCATTTTTTATGGCGTGCAAGGCCTAAAAATCGGGCGGGCGCAGCATATTATGTAATGGGAACAGCTCAGTGTTGCTGTAAAAACCTCAGGCTTGCTGCGAGCATTTTACCGTGCATTGGGTTGGCTTTTGGTACGGAGCACGGCAGTACTTCCAGCACTTGGCTTTCATCAAAATGCATATCTTCTATCTGGGCCTCGTCTACCACCAAATCCGCATGACATACGGCCTGATCTTCAGGGATAACATACAATACGTTGTCCCCCTGATTGTATTGCATCAACTCTTCTACGCCGGCGTACATAGTAGTGACATCAGCTTGAGAATGAGCAGCAAAAATAGGTAAATCCAGCGGTGATTTACTCTCCATCATTGCCCTGACCGCAAAAATAACATCCGTGAGTTGAAAGGCAGAAAAACGGGCCACGCTGGGATATTTGTAAGGGTTAGGCCCTGAGGTTTGATAATCACCATCTAAGGTTTTGGCCAGCCATTTTATGCCCCAAACTTTGGCCAGGATCTCTACACTTGGCGCCAGGGCCAGGGCACCTGAGTACAACAACAAAGCCTTAACTTTTCCGGGATGGCTTAACACATACTGGGTGGCTAACGTGCCTCCGGTAGAAAAGCCGCCAATATATAGATCCTCGCCCAACGCCGGCGCTAAGGCCATGGTGGCTTCCACATGCTGCTCCCAGCGGCTGGCTAAAGTGGGATCTTGCATATCCAGATCCGCGTCCTTTTTACCGTGTCCGGGTAACAAGGCCACCACCACATTTGCCCCTTGTTGATAAATCGCCTGGGCTATTGAACGCATAAAAAATGGTGAATCACTCAGACCATGAAACAATACCACCACCTTTTTAGTTTGCATGCCGTGATGTAAAATATAGGGGGCGTTGCCATCATTTTTCAGTGTTTCGGAGCAGACTCTCAACGTGTGTTCGTTGATGGGTGCACAACTATTAATTTCACCGAGTTCGTTGTGGTAAAGCGTCTCGAATGAGTCAAAAACCTGGTCCAACTGCCCAGCAGCACTGTGAAGAGTGAAAAGCATGGCAGCGATAAACAGCACAGGTTTAACCATAAGGCAGGATCTTTTTTGCGTTTTTGAGTAATTAACTACTATATATAGGGCGTTAGCTAAATTCTAATGATTCCCAAAACTATTTTTAAGCAGACACACCAATAGACCGGGAGCCTATTTGAACGTCCATCGGACGGCCGGAGGTCAAGCGTAGGGATAGCGCGCAATACCAATAGGCCGGGAGCCTATTTGAACGTCCATCGGACGGCCGGAGGTGGAGCGCAGGGATAGCGCGCAATACCAATAGGCCGGGAGCCCATTTGAACGTCCACAGGACGGCCGGAGGTCAAGCGCAGGGATAGCGCCGCAATACAAATAGGCCGGGAGCCTATTTGAACGTCCACAGGACGGCCGGAGGTGGAGCGCAGGGATAGCGCGCAATACCAATAGGTCGGGAGCCTATTTGAACGTCCAGAGGACGGCCTTTAGGTGGAGCGCAGGGATAGCGCGCAATACTAATAGGTCGGGAGCCTATTAGAACGTCCACAGGACGGCCTTTAGGTGGAGCGCAGGGATAGCGCGCAATACTAATAGGTCGGGAGCCTATTAGAACGTCCACAGGACGGCCTTTAGGTGGAGCGCAGGGATAGCGCGCAATACTAATAGGTCGGGAGCCTATTAGAACGTCCACAGGACGGCCTTTAGGTGGAGCGCAGGGATAGCGCGCAATAAAAAAGGGCTATTAAATAGCCCTTTTTTAATGATGCAATCGCTGATTATTTATTCGCGAAAAATGCCTCTAAATCATCATTGCCACCTATGTGTTTGCCATGGATAAACACCTGAGGCCAGGAATCACGGCCACTTAGTGCTTTAAGTCCAGTGAAGGTTACCTCTTTACCCAGCATTAACTCTTCGTACTCGTAACCCTTATCAGTCAACAAGGCTTTGGCTCTGGCACAAAAAGGACAGTCGGGTTTGGACAATATGGCTGCAGGCAAAGGCTTTTGCGCATCAGGGGCCACGTAATCTAACATTGTATCAGCATCTGACACTTCAAAAGGGTCGCCGGGTAAATCAGGTTCAATAAACATTTTGTCTACTACACCATCTTTTACCAGCATAGAATAACGCCAGCTTCGTTTGCCAAACCCCAAATCGGCTTTATCAACGAGTAGACCCATGCCATCGGTGAATTCACAGTTACCATCAGGTAACAAGGTAACATTTTGCGCTTCTTGATCCGCCGCCCAGGCATTCATAACGAAGGTGTCATTGACCGAAACACAGACAACTTCGTCTACGCCATTGGCTTTAAAAACCTTTGCCAGTTCGTTATAACGGGGTAAATGGGTCGATGAACAAGTAGGTGTGAATGCCCCTGGCAACGAGAAAACCACAACCGTTTTACCGGAGAAAATCTCGTCAGTGGTGCGTTTTTCCCATTCGTCATTGACCCGCACTGGGAAGGTTACATTGGGTACTTTTTGGCCTGTTTTATCTTGGAAATTTGGGTTGGACATAGATGCTCCGCTGATTAAATTATGTTGTTTAAGTCGATGGAAAGAGTATACAGAAGCGTTATTCAGGGATGAACTGATTAAAATCAATCAGTCTAATCGCTTTTTACCATGAACTACCCTACAACGACTGGCTATTTATTCCTTAAAAAAATCATCCTGCTGCTGGGCAAGCAACGCTTCAATATCTTCAATATCCGGCATAGCGCCGGTTTCGGCGTCTTTAGTGGGCCCGCAAGGGATGGCCTTTTCTTCATCTGCCCATTCACCTAGATCGATAAGCTGGCAGGTTTTACTGCAAAAAGGTCGAAACTTACTCTGGGAAGACCATTCAACGCTTTTTTTACAGGTTGGGCAATTTACAATCATTCAATATTCTCTTCGGTTATCAACAGCAAGCAAGCTTAAAATCAACCACTTCATCCAGCCCAGTACTGCCTTGCATACTGGGGGTAAACAACATAAAACGGATCGCATAGCGATATTTATTACCACTGAGTACGGGATAATACCCCTGGTCAGTAGCGCACTTCACCCTAATTAACTCGTTTTTATCATCCGCCACACCTTGGTAAAAGCCTTTATTGGCCTGGATATCCACAAAACGCCCTCTCTCACGCAAAAATGACAGAGTGATTTGCAACGCGGCGTTGATCAATGACACCTCATTCATCCAGCGATTCACGTCCTGTTGCAGCTGATCTTTGGACTGCTTCAACCAATAATGCATATTGGGTAAATCGAAACTGCAGGTCCCTCCGGGGATAGTGAAACGCTGGCGTATGGATGCCAGGAAACGATCCTCTTTTAAGTCTGAACCGAATTTTTTGGCCCCTTTCATTTGTTCCCGCAAACGCAAAATTTTCTGCAGTGCAGCCTGTAAGGCATCATTATCTATATTCGGATGTTGCGACCACAACACCAGATTTTTTTCATGAGATTCAATATCTTTTAATACATCGGTACGTAAGTCCACACGCTCCAGTAAATCGAGCAGGGTAAATAACGAAGACAAAAAATTGATGTATTGCCAGTCTTCAGTCGCCTGTTTGACTTGCATTAGTTGGGTGAAAAGTTGCTCAAGGCGCAGGTAGGTTCTGACCTTTTCATTGAGCGGAAATTCATAAATCGCGTGGGGCATTGCTCTCTCAAAGTGGTATTAATAAAACTGTATACAATAACTAAAACGTAAAAAACTGGTACTTTCAAGCTTTGCCTAAAAATAAGTATCGTCAACCGCCAGACGATTGTCGTGCCCGAAAACCTGTCTAAAAAAAGCTATATCGCCCCGGCCATCGCTAGATATTGTTGATGTAGCCGAGTAACTTGAGCCAATAGAGCCTCTTCATCGCCACTATTATCTATCACGTCATCGGCAACCTCAAGACGTTGTTGCCGGGACGCCTGTGCGGCCATAATAGCATTGATCTGCGATTCACTGGCAGCATCTCTATCTCTGCTGCGGCTTAGTTGCAGGTCTTCAGGGACATCGACAATCAGCACTCTGTCAACGGTTTGATAACTTTTATTCTCTACTAACAGCGGTACGCTTAGTATGCAGTAGTCGGATTTTGCCTGACTGGTTTGCTGCTGCATTTGCTGGCGGATAAGCGGATGCAGCAAGGCATTTAACCAATTTTTCGCTTCGCCCTTGCTAAACACTATGTCACGCAACTTGCGCCTATCCAGGTTACCGCTTTCGTCTACCAATTGCGGGCCAAATTTGGCTAAGATAGCTTCAAGGGCCGGGCTGTTTGGTTCAACCACTTGCCGGGCGATCACATCCGCATCGATGATCTGCACACCCAACTTGGCAAACATATTACTCACCGTGGTTTTACCACTGCCAATGCCCCCACTCAACCCCACCACAAAATGACTCATAATCTCACCCATTGCCAATATTGCCTAGCTATCCAGTCACCGTATAATAAACAAGGTGCTCCAGCCCCGCTGGCAGCTAGACTGGCTTATAATCCTGCCCAGTGCCAGTATTTTCCGGCAATCCAGTCACCGTATAACAGGGCGATCCAGCCCGCTGTGGCCAAATAAGGTCCAAAGGGAATGGCTTGCCCCTTGTCTTTGCCTTGCAGGCTGAGCATGCTGATACCGACCACTGCGCCCACCAATGATGACAGTAAAATCACTATGGGTAAATATTGCCAACCGACCCAGGCCCCCAGAGCAGCAAGCAATTTAAAATCGCCGTAACCCATGCCCTCCTTACCGGTTAACAATTTAAACACCCAGTACAATGACCATAAACTTAAATAACCCACCACCGCACCGATGATTGCATCACCACTGGATACCAGCGGATTAGTTAGGCTAAACAATAGACCTAACCATAACAAAGGCAGGGTCAGTTGGTCCGGCAACAGCATCTTGTCTACATCGATAAAAATCAAGGCGACCAATAGCCAGGTAAATAACACGCCCCAAAAGGCGCTGGCCGAATAACCAAAATGCCAGGCCACCCACAAAGACGCCAGTCCCGTGGCCAACTCAACCAAAGGATAACGAATGGGTATGCGTTTTTGGCACTGACTACATTTGCCTTTGAGAGATAACCAGCTCAGCAGGGGAATGTTTTCCCAGGCACGAATTTTATGCTGGCATTGGGGGCAAGTGGAATCGGGTTTAATCAGGTTAAAGGTTTCAGACTCGGGTGCGGGGGTCCCGGGGTAAAAATAATTGTGATATTCAGCTTGCCAGGCGCGTTCCATCATTATGGGTAAGCGATAGATCACGACGTTTAAAAAACTGCCCACCATCAAACTAACGACAAAAACAATTGACAGGAAAAATACCGGAGAGTCAGCCATTAGCTGAAAAATTGCATCCATAACACGGACTTATACGGTGAAGTAAACTAGGGCCTAGCTTGCCAGAAATGTGTGCCTGGCACTAGATTAATTATGTTTAAATCACATTACCCATTTCAAAAATAGGCAGATACATGGCCACGATCAAGCCACCTATTACGACTCCTAATACCGCCATGATCATGGGCTCGAGCAAGCTCGTCAGGCCATCTACCATATCGTCCACTTCCGCTTCGTAAATGGTGGCGATTTTACTGAGCATCTCATCCACCGCACCGGCCTCTTCACCAATAGCGATCATCTGGGTCACCATCTCCGGAAATACTCCGGTAGCGCGCATCGCGGAATTCATCTGGATCCCACCGGCGACTTCTTTTTTTATAAATAAAATAGCGTCCCTGAATATGGCATTTCCCGAGGCGCCAGCCGCTGAATCCAGGGCACTGATAAGCGGTACACCAGCGGCGAAGGTGGTGGCCAGGGTGCGACTAAAACGGGCTACTGCGGCTTTTTTCAAAATACCGCCTATCACCGGAATTTTGAGTATTTTGGCATCTACCGCATCTCGAAATTTCTTGGATTTTTGATGGGTTTTCTTGAAAAGCACACCCAGCGCAATTAATCCTACACCGACAAAAATACCGTTATTTTGTAAAAACCGTGAAATGCCTAGCACGAATTGGGTAAAAGCCGGCAACTCTGCCCCAAAACTACTGAATATCTCCTCAAATTGCGGTACCACAAAAATCAATAAAATAGTGGTCACAATAAAGGCCACCACTATCACTGCTATGGGATAAAACATGGCTTTTTTGATTTTCGATTTTAGCGCTTCGGCTTTTTCTTTATAGATAGCGATTCGATCGTAAATGGTTTCCAGGGCACCGGATTGCTCACCGGTTTCCACCAGATCGCAATACAAATCATCGAATTGTTTAGGGTGTTTGCGCAAGGCACTGGACATGGGATTACCAGCTTTGACCTCATTGCCAATCTCACCAAGCATTTTACGCATAGTGGGGTTCGAATGCCCCCGGGCAATCATATCTATGGTTTGCACCAAAGACACCCCCGCGCCTAACATGGTGGCAATTTGCCTGGACATCACCGAAATATCCGTGGGGGCGATTTTTTTGGCCCCTAAGCCAAATAACGGGGTAGCTAACTTTTTCACCCGTTTGGCCGACACACCTTGGCGGCGTAACTGGTTTTTTGCTTCAAGTATGGACAGGGCGCTGATTTCTCCTTTGATATTTTGCCCGCGTTTATTCACGCCGCTGTATACAAAGGTAATAGGAGGTTTCGCCATAGGAATTATCTGCTGCCGATTAAAAAATTTGAAAAAAAAGCCCAGATAAATCTGGGCTTTTTATAAGGTATTACAAGATGCTAAACACTGATTAACACACGTTGGCGGCAGAACAGCCAGAATTTGTTTCATCTAGCGCCCAGGTTATCGCCCCGGCGGCAACTGTACCGTTTAATACATAGTCCTCTGTGGCCGTCACACCAGGCATCACGCCAGCATTGGGAACTACAGTAATGGTATAGACAACGGCTGGAGCAACTCCTGTGCTAGTAATTGCAACTGTATCCACTGCCTCACCACCTGACCAACCAGCTGGCGCGTTTGCTGCAGTTAACGCACAATTAGCAGGGATGCCGGTTTGCACGCAAATCTCTGTAGTAGTCTTAGCCGCGCTAGCGGCCATCACCACTTCACTGTAACCCGCTTTAGCGGTATAGGTTTGATAAGCGGGTAAAGCGATCATGGCTAGAATACCGATGATGGCAACCACTATCATTAATTCGATAAGGGTGAAGCCGCCGTTCTTTTTCGTTGCTGCATTGTTGATTGTAGTTGTGTTCATGGGTAACTCTCCGGCACTTAATGTGCTTGCGTGTTGTTTAACAAAGTTTGGCCAATGTCAGCTAACTGTCAGATGGCGTGCTGTAAATTCCAACTCAGTATAGAACGACTGACTCAACTGACAAGTATGCACAGACATACCTATGTGTCGGCAATAGGTTAGCTAAACTTGAGGACTATTGGCAGACCACCCGCAACGACAAGTCAATGGCCCTGATATGTTTGGTCAGGGCCCCACACGAAATATAATCCACCCCAACGTTGGCCAGTTCAGCCACCCGGGCTTTGCTTATATTACCCGATACTTCCAGCTTGCTTTGCCCTTGGGTGATACTGACTGCCTGTTTGGTATCCGCCAGGCTAAAGTTATCCAGCATAATAATATCCGCTTTGGCGGCCAATGCCTGCTCCAGCTCGGCCAGGCTTTCCACTTCCACTTCCACCGGCAGATGTGGGTGCATTTCCCGGGCTTTACCTATGGCATTGGCGATGGAGCCACAGGCCAGAATATGGTTCTCTTTGATTAGATAGGCGTCAAACAGCCCGATCCTGTGGTTTTTGCCCCCACCACAGGTTACGGCGTATTTTTGTGCCAGGCGCATGCCGGGAATAGTTTTGCGGGTATCCAGCAATTTGGTTTTGCTGTCACCCAAGGCGCTGACATAGTCCGCCACCACTGTGGCGGTACCGGAAAGGGCTTGTAAAAAATTAAGGGCAGTGCGCTCGCCGGTCAAGATCAATCTGGCATTACCATTAATGTGGCACAATATCTCATTCGCCTTGACGCGATCCCCATCCTGGTAAAACCAGCTAACACTGATCTGCGGATCCAATTGGCCAAACGTTTCATTGACCCAGGCCTGCCCTGCCAAAACACAGTCTTCACGGGTAATGATATTGACACTGATTTGCTGGGGCTCAGGTATAAGGTTGGCGGTAATGTCCCCCCGGGCGGCGTCCAGGCCACCCAAGTCTTCGGTAAGGGCAAAATTAACGGCTTGAATAATATGTTGTTGGAACATGGTCACTCTTTGATTGAAAATTATAAGAAAGTTTATCGGCTACGCAGGATCAATATATCCTTTTGTTGGCTGAATTCTAATTGTTTTAGGGCACTCATACCTAATAATATTTCGTTTGTACTGTCTGCGTAATTCAGGTGGGCACTGACATTATGCAATGTTATGCCCCCTATCTGTAAATGCGCGATAGTCGTTTGCGCGACCCGCACCCGGCCATTAGCGGTTTGTACCCAGGCCGCTCTGCCCGGTATTAAATTAAGCTGCTGGGCCAGCGCATAAGGAATGGATACATCAGTCGCCCCAGTGTCGAGCAAAAAAACCACCGGCTGACCATTGATAAGCCCGCTGGCTACATAATGACCAAAGCGATTTTGCTGTAATTTAACCTCTACACTACCCTGCCCCCGGCTACTAACTGGTTGAGGGTTAGGGTTAAACTGCTGGGCGAGCTGATCGTCAAACAATAAGGTTAACAAACCCAGACCTGCGGCCCAGGCCAGGATCAACATCCATTTACCGGTATTACCCTGACTGCGTCGCTGTGCATCTTCTAAAGGCTGGTTTTTCGACATATTCCGTTCGACATTTATAAACTTAAGCTGAATAATACCAATCCAGTCACGTTTTAACAGGGCCTCTGCATTGTCGAATCAAACCGTGGTGCGTGATCACCTGCTCAATACCGCTCGTCTGGTGGCTACCACTCATCAGGATCCCCGCCCCGGTGGGTCTGATATCTCATTATTGGTGATCCACAACATATCCCTGCCACCCAATCAGTTTGACGGCAGTTACGTCGAAGCATTTTTTACGGGTAAGCTGGATCCCGCCCAACATCCTTACTTTATCCAAATTCATACTATGCGGGTATCAGCCCACTGCCTGATCAAACGCAGCGGCGAGGTGGTACAATTTGTACCATTCGACCAACGAGCATGGCACGCGGGGGTATCAAGTTTTCAGGGTTGTAGCCAGTGTAACGATTTTTCCATCGGCATTGAATTAGAAGGGGCTGACCACATATTATACACTGACGTGCAATATGAAATATTGGCAGAGGTGACTAAAGCTATCATGCAGGCCTACCCCAAAATAAATCTGGCGCGCATAGTTGGCCACAACGATATTGCCCCTGGCCGTAAGACCGACCCCGGGGTTGCCTTTGACTGGTCGACCTTTAGACAGATGTTGGCATTCAAATAGGTGGTGTGTGGTTCGCCTCATTAACAAACCGCGCCATTCAAACAATTGAAATCAGGTTAAAAGGAATAAAAATGACATTAATCAGCCTGTTGTTGGTGCTTTTTATTGAGCGCATCACAACTAAGTCACACTACTGGCAAGCCGAGTTTTATGTAAACAAATACCTGGATTTGCTCAGTAAACGAGAATGGTTAGGCCCCTCGTCCCCCACCTGGCTGCTGAGTCTTGTCATAGTAGTGCCTGCTTTAATTCTATTTGTGGTTTTACATTGGTTTCTAGGTGGCGTACTAGGGTTTGTGATCAGTACCGCTATCCTTATGGTATGTATGGGCTGTCCGAATGTTAGGGCAAACTACAAACATTATTTACAAGCTGCACAGCGCGGAGATCTTGAAGCCTGCAGCTTGTACGCCGAACAAATAACCGGGCCGGAAGAAGAAATGCAAACCCTAGGGCAAAATCTGGTCTGGCAAAACTATCGTCATTATGCCGCTGTGATCCTGTTTTTTGTCGCCTTTGGCGCCGCCGGCGCCCTATTATATATTATTGCTCGAGGCCTGCAAAACAGGTTTTTGGGTCAATCGCCCCCCATAGATAACATTATGCATTTATTGGACATGTTACCTGTGCGCATTACTGCCCTGGGCTTTTTACTGGTCGGCCATTTTTCTCGGGCCTTCCCTATCTGGTTGGGACATTTATTGGTTCCCACTGTACCGGCCAAAACACTGTTGACGGAAGTGTGTACTGCCGCAGAAGAAATTGAACCAGATGAGCTAAATTGCACCGAAGAACCCTGCACTTTGGTGCGTCTGGCTAAGCGTAATATCATGTTTTTGATGGTAGTCATCTCAGGATTGACCCTGACCGGCTGGCTAAGTTAACTCCTCAGACCAGCTCAAAAAAACCAAGCTATGCCTCGGTTTATATAGGCTGTATGAATTTTAACCCCCTGTTATACACGCATTAATATCAAATGGGCATTTACCCATAAGCGATACTGGACTAAACTATTGGGCTAATTGGTCTTACCAATTAACCAATCAGCACGTGACGCTTCGAGCTGCACGTACTTTTTTATAGGACGGGATACCAGCTATACATGCAGCAAATTCGTACCAAAAAGTTGTCTGAGGGGATCATGGAACAGCTCGAATCTATGTTAATAGACGGCACCTTTTTGGCTGGGCAAAAGCTGCCTTCCGAACGCGACTTTGCCCTCAAGTTTGCCGTTTCCAGGCCTTCCATACGCGAAGCCATACAAAAGCTTGAAGTTAAAGGTTTGGTGGAACGAAAACAAGGCGGCGGCACCTTTGTTCGTCAGCGCATCAATACGCTGGTTACCGATCCGTTAATGGCGTTACTCACCACCCGTCCTGAAACCCAATTTGATTTACTGGAATTTCGCCACGCCCTTGAAGGCATGGCCGCATATTATGCAGCCTTGCGTGGCCAACAAGAGGATTATGACGCCCTGCTCAATGCATTGGATAAACTACCCGATGATCCACAAGGGGAAGATCGCAGTGCAGAAGCCACGGCGCTGGTCGACTTTTATTTAACCATGGCAATCGCTGCTCACAACGTGGTGTTGCTGCATGTTATGCGCAGTCTGCAGGCGTTATTGAAAGACAATATTCAACGTAATCTGGAGGTGCTTTCGGCTCATCCTAAAGCACAGACAGTAATCACCGAGCAGCGCAAGAACATAGTGCAAGCCATACTCAAACGGGACCCGGTCTTGGCCCGCCAAGCGAGTAATGAGCACCTTGCCTATATAGAAGAAACTTTATTGAATATCAATCGTCAAGACCTGCGTATGCAACGAGCGCTGCGCAGGATAGAAGTGAAAGAGTAAACAGTTATACAAGAGTAATAGCACCATAACTTATTCCACGGGCTAGCAGGTTGAGTCAACAACGTGTTTTTGTCAGTGGAGTGAATTTAATAACAACTTAAAATATAGGAGAGCACCATGGCTGATATGATGCATCCGGATGTGGATCCACAAGAAACCCAAGAATGGTTAGACGCCCTTGACGCAGTGCTGGAAGAAGAAGGCATAGAGCGTGCCCACTATTTGCTCGAAAGCTTGATTGAAAAAGCACGTCGCAGCGGTGCTCACTTACCTTACGAATCAACTACGGCTTATATCAATACCATCCCAGCAGGCCAAGAGCCAACTATGCCGGGTGATCAAACCATTGAAGCCAAGATCCGTAATGCCATCCGCTGGAATGCCATGATGATGGTGCTACGTGGCTCTAAAAAAGACCTGGAACTGGGAGGTCATATCTCCAGCTTTGCCTCTTCTGCCATGTTATACGATGTGGGTTTTAACCATTTTTTCCGGGCTCCAAATGATAAAGATGGCGGGGATTACCTGTTTGTACAAGGTCACGTATCACCGGGCATATATTCCAGAGCCTATATCGAAGGCCGTTTAAGTGCAGAGCAACTTGACGGTTTCCGTCAGGAAGTCGATGGAAAGGGTATTTCTTCTTACCCCCACCCTAAATTAATGCCCGATTTTTGGCAGTTCCCTACTGTGTCTATGGGTCTGGGACCGATGCAGGCAATATACCTTGCCCGTTTCCTTAAATACCTCACCAGCCGTGGACTCAAAGACTGTTCTGAGCAAAGAGTATGGTGCTTTATGGGTGACGGCGAAGTAGATGAGCCTGAGAGCTTGGGAGCCATTGGCCTCGCTTCACGAGAAGGCCTGGACAACCTCACGTTTGTTATCAACTGTAACTTACAGCGTCTGGACGGTCCGGTACGGGGTAACGGCAAAATTATCCAGGAGCTGGAAGGTACCTTCCGCGGCGCCGGTTGGGAAGTATTGAAAGTCATTTGGGGACGCTACTGGGATCCACTATTGGCGCGCGATTCATCGGGGAAACTATTGGATGTGATGAACGAAACCGTTGACGGTGAGTATCAAAACTACAAAGCCAAAGGCGGCGCTTACACCCGTGAGAACTTCTTTGGCAAGTATCCTGAGTTAAAAGAAATGGTCTCAAACATGTCAGACGATGACATCTGGCGTCTAAACCGTGGGGGTCACGATCCGGTTAAAGTGTACGCGGCCTATAAACGCGCCACTGAAACTAAAGGTCGCCCACAAGTCATCCTGGCCAAAACTGTCAAAGGTTATGGCATGGGTGCCGCTGGCGAAGGTAAAAATATCGCCCACAACGTCAAAAAAATGGACGTTGAATCAGTACGTGAATACCGCGACCGTTTTAATATCCCGGTGGCCGATGAAGATGTAGCAAATTTGCCGTATTACAAATTCGACGAAGACAGCGAAGAAATGAAGTACTTGCGCGCCCGTCGTGATTCATTGCACGGTTATATGCCCGTGCGCCTGGCAAAAAGCTCAGAAGATTTACCCGCTCCCCCGCTCAAAGCGTTTGAAGCCATTACCAAAGGTTCTGGGGATAGGGAAATATCCACCACTATGGCCTTTGTGCGTGTGCTGACGGTTATGCTCAAAGATAAAAAAATCGGTTCCCGGGTGGTGCCTATTATTCCCGACGAAGCCCGTACTTTTGGTATGGAAGGTTTGTTCCGTCAAGTGGGTATTTACTCCAACGGCGGACAAAAATACGTACCACAAGATAAAGACCAAGTGGCTTACTACCGTGAAGACGAAAAAGGTCAGGTACTGCAAGAAGGCATTAACGAGTTAGGCGCCATGGCGTCGTGGGTTGCCGCGGGGACCTCCTACTCAACCAACGATTTACCCATGATCCCGGTGTACATCTACTACTCTATGTTTGGTTTCCAACGTGTTGGGGATATGGCATGGGCAGCGGGAGACAGCCAGGCACGTGGATTTTTGGTCGGTGGTACAGCCGGTCGAACCACACTGAACGGTGAAGGTTTACAACACCAGGATGGCCATAGTCACGTACAGGCGGCGCTCATTCCTAACTGTGTATCTTATGATCCCACCTATGGCTATGAAATTGCGGTTATCGTGCAAGATGGTATGCGTCGCATGTTCGAAGAACAGGAAAACGTGTTTTATTATTTAACCGTAATGAACGAAAACTACGTACAGCCTGCTCTACCAGAAGGCGTGGAAGAAGGCATAGTCAAAGGTATTTATTTACTCGAGAAACACGGTACAGCCAACAGCAAGAAAAAAGTCAAGTTACTGGGTTCTGGCACTATCTTGGAGCAAGTGCGTCAGGCGGCTACCATGCTTAAGGACAAGTTCTCAGTCGCGTCTGAGGTTTATAGCGTTACCTCGTTTAACGAATTGGCCCGTGATGGGGTGGATTGTGAGCACTTTAATATGCTCAATCCTGACAAGGATGACCGTGTACCCTATATCACTAATGTGCTCAATGACGGCTTTGACGGCCCAACCATAGCGGCGACGGACTACATCAAAAGTTATGTAGATCAGGTGCGTGCTTTTATACCAGGCCAATATAAAGTGCTGGGTACGGATGGTTTTGGTCGCTCGGATAGCCGTGCAAATTTGCGCCACCATTTCGAAGTGGATGCCAAGTTTATTGTGGTGGCGGCGTTACGTGAACTGGTGAAAGCCGGTGATCTGGAGAAAAAAGTGCTGGTTGCTGCCATTGCCGAATTCGGTATAGATGCAAGTAAAATCAACCCACTTTACGCTTAGAGGATTAAATCAAAATGTCAGATAATAAAGATGTATTGGTACCCGATGTAGGTGGTGACGAAGTCGAAGTCATTGAAGTTTGTGTGGCCGTAGGCGACGTGGTTGAAGCTGAAGCCTCATTGATCACTGTAGAAAGTGACAAGGCCAGCATGGATATCCCCGCTCCTTTTGCTGGCACTATCAGCGAAATTTTGGTTAGCGTGGGTGACAAAGTTGGCCAGGACAAGCTGATCATGAAAATGACCAGCAGCGACGGGGCGAGCGAAAGCACAGTAGAAGCAGTCCCTGAAAAGGAACCAGCAGAGGCGCCAGCTACACAAGAGCAACCCGCCCCTTCAGCCGCAGAATCTGCGCCTGAAGAAGAGCCAGAAGCCGAGGGTGAGCCACAAATTATAGAAGTAACAGTGCCGGACATTGGTGGCGACACCGATGTGGAAGTTATCGAAATGTTGGTAGCTGTGGGGGACAGTATCGAACAAGAAGCGGGCCTTATTACGTTGGAAACCGACAAGGCCACCATGGACGTACCGGCTCCCCAAGCCGGTGTGGTCAAAGAGCTTAAAATTAAGGTTGGGGATAAAGTATCCCAAGGCTCCCTGGTATTGCTGCTGGAAGTGACAGGCTCTGCGCCTAAAGCAGCACCAGCTGCGGCTCCTGAAAAAACAGATACTCAAAAAGCCGCTGCTGAGTCACAGTCAAAGGTGGCACCTGCTACCAGTACGCAAAAATCTGC
The DNA here is from genome assembly GCF_058068185.1 of Paraglaciecola sp. IT1134. Taxonomy (NCBI): domain Bacteria; kingdom Pseudomonadati; phylum Pseudomonadota; class Gammaproteobacteria; order Alteromonadales; family Alteromonadaceae; genus Paraglaciecola; species Paraglaciecola sp. IT1134. Next base: position 3,999,326 of record NZ_CM176486.1, read on the forward strand.
GCCTGTGCCTCATCACCCTTCTGCCGGTGAACGTGGTAAAGCCGGTAAAGTACATGCCTCACCTTCAGTGCGCCGGGTTGCCCGGGAGTTTGGCGTCGATTTAAGCCTGGTCACAGGTACGGGCCCCAAAAGCAGGGTGCTTAAAGAAGATGTGCAGTCCTATGTGAAATACGAATTATCCCGTCCCAAAATGAATGCCGGTTCGACCGTGGGTAGTGGTTCAGGGGGCTTGCAAGTATTGGCGCCGCCTAAAGTTGATTTCAGTAAATTCGGCGAAGTGGAAGAAATTCCACTTACCCGTATTCAGAAAATATCTGGCCCCACCCTGCACCGTAACTGGGTTACTATTCCCCATGTAACCCAGTTTGAAGAAGCGGATATCACGGAACTCGAAGCGTTTCGAAAAGCCCAGAACGTAGTGGCGGAGAAGAAAAAACTTGGCTTTAAAATTACCCCGCTGGTATTTATGATAAAAGCAGCGGCCGATGCGCTCAAAGCCTATCCGGTATTTAACTCGTCTTTGTCTGAAACTGGCGAAAGCCTGATCCAGAAAAAGTATTTCCATATCGGCATAGCCGTTGAAACCCCTAATGGTTTAGTGGTGCCTGTGGTGCGTGATGTGGATCAAAAAGGTATTTATGCCCTGTCCGCCGAGTTGATGGAGATCAGCATCAAAGCCCGGGATGGTAAGCTAAAAGCTGTGGATATGCAGGGCAGTTGCTTCACTATTTCGAGCCTTGGCGGCATTGGTGGCACAGCCTTTACGCCTATTGTAAATGCGCCGGACGTCGCCATATTAGGTGTATCAAAAAGTGAAATAAAACCCAAATGGAATGGCAAGGACTTCGAACCCAGGCTGATGTTGCCTTTATCGCTGTCTTACGACCATCGGGTTATAGACGGTGCTGTGGCAGCTAGATTTGCGGTTCATCTTAGCAACGTATTAGGCGATTTGCGCCAAATGCTGCTCTAGCCCGTTGCCGGGCGATACTCTTTAAAAATGATTATCGCCTTTTCTTTGCTAACCAGTCTTTGCCTAGGTAGAATTTCCCAGGTTTTGAAAGAATAACAATAGATTGAGGTCAAAATGAGTGAAATTAAAACTCAGTTGGTAGTACTTGGTGCAGGCCCTGGCGGCTATTCTGCAGCATTTCGTGCGGCCGACTTAGGTATTGAAACGGTAATAGTAGATGCACGAGATACCTTAGGTGGCGTGTGTTTAAATGTTGGCTGTATACCGTCTAAAGCTTTGCTACATGTAGCGAAAGTCATTGAGGAAGCCAAATCGTTATCAGCCCATGGCGTTAGTTTTGGTGAGCCAACATTCGATTTAGATAAAATTCGCCAATGGAAAGACGACGTAGTGGGTCAGTTAACCAAAGGTTTGTCTGGCATGGCCAAAATGCGCAAAGTAAAACACGTGCAAGGCTTTGGTAAATTCACCTCCAGCAATACCCTGGAAGTAGAAGGCAAAGACGGTAAAACCACGATTACCTTTGATAATGCTATTATCGCTGTGGGTTCTGAGCCGGTAAACCTGCCTTTTATTCCTAAAGACGACGCCCGGGTAATAGATTCTACCGGCGCATTGGAAATGGCTGACATTCCAGAAAAAATGCTGGTATTAGGTGGCGGAATTATTGGCCTGGAAATGGGCACAGTATATAGCGCCCTGGGCACAAAAATTGACGTAGTGGAATTCCTCGATCAATTGGTACCCGCTGCGGATAAAGACATCGTTAAGGTGTATCACAAAACCGTCAAAGACAAATTCAATATCATGCTGGAAACTAAAGTGACAGCAGTTGAAGCCAAAAAAGACGGCTTGTATGTCACTTTTGAAGGCAAACAAGCACCCGCAGAGCCCGTTAAATATGACAAGGTATTGGTCGCTGTGGGCCGTCGCCCCAATGGTAAGTTAGTTGATGCTGACAAAGCCGGTGTCACAGTTACCGACCAAGGCTTTATCAATGTGGACAAACAACTACGTACCAATGTGAGCAACATATTTGCCATCGGTGATCTTATCGGCCAACCTATGCTCGCCCATAAAGCGGTACACGAAGGTCATGTGGCGGCTGAGGTCATCTCAGGCATGAAACACTATTTCGATCCCAAGTGTATTCCGTCCGTTGCTTACACTGAGCCAGAAATGGCCTGGGTTGGTCTGACAGAAAAAGAAGCCAAGGAACAGGGGGTCAAGTATGAAACCGCCAGTTTCCCATGGGCTGCTTCCGGTCGGGCTATCGCGTCTGCCGCGACTAATGGTATGACCAAACTTATTTTCGATAAAGACACCCATCGCGTCATCGGTGGTGCCATAGTGGGTACCAACGCCGGTGAAATGCTCGGTGAAATTGGGCTAGCGATTGAAATGGGGGCCGACGCTGAAGATATTGCGTTAACTATCCATGCTCACCCCACACTCAATGAATCCATTGGCTTGGCTGCTGAAATGTACGAAGGCAGTATCACGGATTTACCCAATCCCAAAGCCAAGAAAAAATAAGCCGTTACCACGATTTTAAAAGGGCCTTTATGGCCCTTTTTTATTACGCGCTATCCCTGCGCTCCACCTAAAGGCCGTCCTCTGGACGTTCTAATAGGCTCCCGACCTATTAGTATTACGCGCTATCCCTGCGCTCCACCTAAAGGCCGTCCTCTGGACGTTCTAATAGGCTCCCGACCTATTAGTATTACGCGCTATCCCTGCGCTGCACCTAAAGGCCGTCCTGGCCATGTTAAGAATATTTACATTTAATTTTCACTTCACTTTGCACTTGGATTGACTAGTCATTAGACTGCCACTTGCCTAACGACTTATATAACGAAAGTGAGAGCACGCCTACCTCAGGGTATATTAGGCATTATTGTGTTTCATTACTTCACAAGGAACTATATGAAAAAGCTATCCCTAGTGGCTATGGGTGTTTTTGTAGCCATGGGACTTGGCGCATGCAGCCCGGCCCAAAAAGACGCACCAGAAACCACCACGGTCGTAGAACAGAAAACTCCCACGTTATCCGGGATAGATTTAAGCGCTGTTGATGACACGGTTCGTGCTCAAGATGACTTGTTTCGGCACGTCAATGGTAACTGGTTAAAAACCATCGAGATCCCTGCAGACAAATCTCGTTATGGTGTGTTTAACGTTTTATATGACGATACCCAGGATAATTTAAAAACCTTGATCCAAAAAGCGGCTGACGCCACACCCGAACAAGGTACTAATACCCAAAAATTGGGCGACATGTACAACAGTTACATGAACGAAGAGCTGACTAATCAACTGGGATTGACACCGCTACAAAACCAGCTTGACGACATTGCCAAGATTGAAACTATGCAGCAAGTGGCCGCCAAGTTTGGTGAACTTTACACCATGGGTGTGGGCGGTCCCTTTAATTTTTATACTTCACCGGATGCCAAAGATCCTGAAATCGTAGGGTTATACCTGGTGCAAGGTGGCTTAACCCTGCCGGACCGGGATTATTATTCTAAGCAAGACGAAAAGTTCGTTAATTTCCGCGCTGCCACCGAAAAATATATGGCCGATGTACTGGCTTTGGCAGGTGAAGAAAACTCAGAACAAGCCGCGAAGCAGTTGATGCAGCTTGAAACCGATATTGCCTCCAAACATATTTCACGGGTAGAAAGCCGTGATGCGGAAAAAAACTACAACAAACGCACTGTCGCCCAAGTAAAAGACTTGATGGGGGGCTTTGACTGGCAAGCTTACGCCGATGCCAGTGGCGTAGGTAAAGTGCCGGAAGTGATCGTGCGCAACATGCCCTATTTCGAAACCGTAGGCGAAATATTCGCAAACCATGATGTACAGGTTTGGAAAGATTACCTCACCTATAACCTGTTAGATGCCTATGCCCCTAAGTTGAACCAACAATTAGTGGATTTGAACTTTGCTTTTCACTCCACCACCTTAAATGGTATTCCCGAACAACAACCCCGTTGGAAACGCGCGGTTGCGGCTACTAGCGGCGTACTTGGCGAGGTATTAGGTCAACAATATGTTGAGCGTCACTTTACCCCCCAGGCAAAAACCAAAATGGATGACCTGGTTAAAAACCTGACTAAGGCCTATGGCGAAAGTATTAACCAACTTGATTGGATGAGCGCAGACACGAAAGAAGCCGCCCAAGAAAAGTTAGCACTCTTCACACCCAAAATTGGTTATCCAGATAAATGGCGGGATTACAGTGAGCTGACCGTTAAAGCCGATGATTTGGTGGGTAACTATATTCGTTCCAGTAAGTTCGACCATGATTACGAGGTAAACAAAATTGGCCAACCCGTAGATAAAGCCGATTGGGGCATGACGCCCCAGACCATAAATGCTTATTATAGCCCGGTGCGCAACGAGATTGTTTTCCCCGCAGGGATCCTCCAGTCGCCGTTTTTCGATATGACGGCCGACGATGCGGTTAACTACGGCGCCATAGGTGCAGTGATAGGCCATGAAATCGGGCATGGTTTTGATGATCAAGGCTCTAAATACGACGGCATGGGTAATTTACGCAGTTGGTGGACAGAGCAGGATCGTGCCGCCTTTGATCTATTGGGCAAAAAGCTGGTCGCCCAATTTAATCAATTTGAGCCTATCGAAGGTCAGAACGTGAACGGCGAACTCACCTTGGGTGAAAACATCGGTGATCTGGCGGGTGTGACCATAGGTTATAAAGCCTACCATATGTCATTAGACGGTAAAGAAGCGCCGGTAATAGATGGCTTAACCGGCGATCAGCGTTTCTTTATGGGGTACGCTCAGGTTTGGCGTAGTAAGATGCGCGAAGACAGCCAGCGCGCCCAATTGCTCAGTGATCCCCACTCGCCCGGTGAGTTCAGAGTCAATGGCATAGTTGGCAATGTGGATGCATTTTATCAGGCCTTTGATGTCAAAGAAGGCGATGCTATGTACCTCAAACCTGAAGATAGAGTGCAAATTTGGTAAGCCAAGGTCTGGTGCCCCAGAGCGAGTAACGATAGAAACGACCAACTTCAACTCTGAGCTTGGTCGTTTTTGCGTTCTTACTCCAGAAAGTTGCGCTAACTCGCCATTTAATGATAGCCACCGAGCCGTATTTTCAGTCGTTATTCGGCCTATACCAATTTTCCAATTGCTAACGTAAACTTAAATCATTGAATTACCCCGGAGTGACATGTGCAACAGCTTGAGATCTTCGATATTGAAAGTCCCTGCATAGGCATCTGCCAATCCGGCCCCAGAGGGTATTGCCTTGGCTGTTTTCGCTCCCGAGAAGAGCGCCTGCATTGGACAAAGCTCGACGCGCCAGTGAAAAGCAAAATAGTCAAAGCCTGTGCCTTGCGTAAAAAACGTGCTGCACAAAAGCGTAAGGCTCCGACCGTGGTTGGGCAAAATACCCCGTTACAAGGTGAGTTATTGGACAAATAATAGTTTGCTGATGCTTACCGTGGATTGCTCGCCACTCAACCTGACACTTTACAGACATAGAACCTAATTAACTCTGACGGGCAGCTCAGAGCTGTGAGTGTAATCGGTCAGGAGCAGACGTTAACGCTGCCCACAACGGTGAGCGAAGCTAGTCTAGCAGCCAAAGTCTGATTGCTGGGCCTGAGCAGTATACGTATATTGCTAAATTTATACCTTCCAGGCCTTTCCCAATGGATTTTCCCTTGGTACATTTGAGGCTGTCTGTATAGCACATAAGGAAAAGAAGAAATGAACAAATCCCAATTAATTGATGCCATCGCTCAAAGAGCAGATTTGACTAAAGCCCAATCAGGCAAGGCATTGGATGCAGCAATTGGAACTATCCAGTCTGAACTGGCTAGTGGTCAATCTGTGGCTTTAATAGGCTTTGGAACATTCAGTGTGTCCAAGCGTGCTGCCCGCAATGGTCGTAATCCTCAGACGGGAGCAACCATTCAAATAGCGGCGTCAAATGCCCCGTCTTTTAAAGCGGGTAAAAGTTTGAAGGATTCGTGCAACTAATCTGAAAGTTTCCAGAAAACAAATAAACCCCGGTTATCCGGGGTTTATTTTAACTGCCATATCTTGAATACAACTGTTATGTATTTCTCGGAGCATTCCAAGCTCCCCTGGCCTACTGGGTTCAATTGGTAACTCTTCTACTTGGGCAATTAAGTCTTTTGACGCGGGGACTATCTTGGCGATTAACCTACGCATCTCAGACCGCGCCCACTCTGCTTGCGGAAGATCAATACAATTTAACGTTAGTCAGAGCATTCATGTTTCATCCTAAAGCATTTTGCGCCATCACCAGAGAATCTTTCACACACTTATTCATGAATTATCCCGGCGTTTTCGAAAATGAATATTGAAACTCAATTTATGTTGTTTATGGCTTCACCCACAATGCCTCATTTTACTTTTGGCGAACAAATTCGTCCCTTACAACGACTTAAAGTATAAAATTTACTTGCAAGGTCTTAATAAATATATCTTTACGGCCAACAATTTAAGTTATATTTTTCTATTAGATGGATGGGCTTAGATTCAGGTACAAAAAATATGCACGGACCGATGGGAGAATCAATTTATACCAAAGCGGTCACTACTTTGGTTAAATACATTCAAAGCGACACGCCAATAAAAGATTCCCTATTTGAACAAGCTCAGCTCTATTTTGAAACCTCTGATGCAGATAAAAAATCCCGCCTCTACCTCCAGCAACAAATTAAAAGCATAGAAAGCTTATTACAAACAGCTGACGAAAAAACCAAAGCCAAGATGAACAAAAAATTCGACGCGGCCCAACTAGCGTTGAAGAAAGAACGGACCCGTCAGCAACAAACGCGCACCTTAAGGTTCGAAAACGTCACTGACATATGTACTAAGGTACTCGGCCTGGCTGAGGCAGATAACTGGCAGGAAACTCAGGTTAACAGTGCAAAATTACTCGGAACCTTGCAATTACTCACTCCTGGCGAGGGCGCAAAATTAGCGCAGCAAAACCGAAGACTCAAACCCGTCTATAAAGGGGTTATTGCCCTAAGGTTATTAGACAAACTACTAAAAGATGAGCAAATTAGTAATCAGTACATCAACCAGCGTTACCAGGCGAAATTGCGTTATCCCGAAGAAGAAGGGGATCTGACCCTGTTCCAACGCGATGTAGCTATACCTGTGCTCATTGCCGCGCTATTTCAGGATGTGGGTTTATTACACCCCAAGGCGCTGTTGATCTTAAAGGGCGAAGATGGAACCCTGGATGAATCCAGGGTGCTAGGCAAAGAAGATCGTCTGGCCTTGCTCAAAATAAGTCATGAACATACACTGGATTACATTACCCATGGTTTGGGCATGGAACAATATATCGGAAATTCTAAAGAAAAAAGGGCGGCTTTTGAGCGCAATGAAAAAGAAAGACTGAACTTTACCCGTATCCTGCTGGTCGAGGCCCCTAAACCCAAGTTGGGAGTAGGAAACCTAATCCGGGTCCCCCACATTTACGCTTCAGTCATTTTCTCTTCCAAGCAAAACTATAATTTTCTGGATCTGCCTAAAGCAGGCCTGGTCATCGCCAAGGCAGCCGAAGGAGGGGCAATAAGCAAGGTGGCCGCTGACAGTTTACTGTCTATAGTGGGGCACTTTCCCCAGGGCTATGGGATTACTTATATCCCCCAAGATGATGACAGGCAGGACATGGATCGCTATGAATATGCCATAGTCACAGAGCTCAATCCTGCAGATCCCTATATACCACGATGCCGGGTTGCAACCCGCAATCTAACCTTTATCCCCAACGGTCAGACAATCCCTGTGAAGACAGAAAGCAATCTATACTTCCCCGCAGCGAAAAAGAAACTAGAAAAAATTAATCCGGCTCGCCTGGAGGAAATACTCCGTAAGCTGGTATCAAACTTTGAAGAGCGCAGGGAGTTAGATTTGATCCCCGGCTATTGGAATCCTTATAGCTTCTTTTGTTACAAAAAACTGCAAAACTTGTGGAAGAAAGCCTGATTAATTGCCGCAGTCTATTTTTAAAAATGCCGTCATTCTGTTATATGCTGTCACTTAAAAGAAAATTAAATCCATTTAGAAGTGCCTCATCAACATGAGTATAGGAAGAATAAGCGCTATGCCTGATCTATACAACCGACCTGGGTTGAGAAAATACTGACGTTACGTAACTGGCAACTGGCCGTTTGCACAGGAAATGCCTGACAGTCTCACCGTCCGCTACCGCAGCAAAATTATTGTGCAAAATACTTTTTAAATCAGCAACCTAACGACCTAATAGCGGCCGTTAGATTGCGGATATATAAGTGAACTGATACGGTGTTTACGTCAACGTCGCTCGGTAATGAGTCCGATAGTTTCCCTTGGTAATGACACTAATTCATTTCAGGCTGTTCTATTCAGGGATGCTAGTCGAGTATGAGCTACTTCACTTAACGTAAAGCCTGAATTTCTTTAGCCATAGCCGGCCACAATTGACTGGGTAAGGTGTGTCCCATACCTTTGTATATGACTAGTTTGGCATTGGTCACTGCCTTGGCAGTAGCGTAGCCATTTACCACAGGGAGCAACGGGTCAGCTTGACCGTGGATCACCAGGCAAGGCAGTTTCAGACCAGCCAAGCGTGATGTTCTATCCGGCGCAGCTAAAATGGCTGCCAATTGCCGCCTGACCCCAAGAGCATTGATGCCTCTTTGTAACGCCAAGCTTACCAACTGCTGGGCTTTTGCCAAATCGAATGGATAATAATTTCCGTGTAAAAGTCGCCATAATTTTACGCCATGTTGCACCGATTTATGCTTGTCTGTGGACAAAGGCTCGAGCATTTTAAGCAGAATGCGTTTACTGGGCTTGATAAGCGCCCGCTGCCCCGGGGTGGACATGATCGACGTTAGGCTTAGTACTCTGTGGGGCGCTTTCAAAGCAAGGCACTGGGCAATCATGCCGCCCATGGAAGCCCCGACAACGTGGGCCTTTGTTATGCCGAGGTGGTTAAGTAAACCCAGCACATCGTCTGCCATATCCTCTAAAGTGTAGGGAGGGCTTAGTGGTCTGGCAAAAAGACTGCTGGCAGCGAGTTGCAGCGTATTGGGTGGTGGTTGCCCATAGTCCCAGGTGCTACAGCCACTGTCACGGTTGTCAAAGCGAATAACCCAAAAACCCTGATTGGCCAGCAAACGGCAGAAGTCATCATCCCAAAATATCATCTGCGCTCCCAGGCCCATGATTAACACCAGCGCCTGGGCTGAGTGATGACCAAAACTATCATAGGCAATGTGCACATTATTGAGAGTAACAATCTGCTGCGGATGATGGGATATAGAGTTTTTCATATCAATTTATCAGTCTATTAAATAAGCGGTTGTACAGCTGGCTGCTAGGGCAAAGATACCCGACACTTAGTCACTATGCCAAGACCTGCGGTGCGACTCAAGAAGCAAGTTTACTAACCACTGAGGCTATCTGGCATCCTGCAGGTCTATCAGCGGTTGGCGAAGCAAAGTATTGTTTTTCATCCCTACGGCGGAAAATAACGCAGTTTTCAAAATTCAGTTGTTTATAATCTCGTATTATTAGCAAAAACTATTCGAGTTCAATTAGTGTTAAGTGCCAGAGAGTTTGCCAGCCATGCCAGTCATTCATTCGCCTTACCAGATATCTGCGTAAAAATTCGCCGCATGCTGGACAGTGACCAGGCCAGTGCCGCAGAGATTGGGCAGGTAGTGTCCACTGATCCTGCACTGACGTCCAAACTGCTCAAATTAGCCAATAGCTCATTATTTCGTTTCGAATCGGAAATCGGTACCATTGATAAAGCAGTGAAGGTCATAGGTGGCGAGGCCCTTTATAATATGGTTATGGCTGAAACAGCCTCATCTGCATTTGAACACTTCAGCAGTGACGTCATCGACTTAAAACGTTTTTGGCTGCAAAGTATTTATGCCAGCCTAGTGGCAAAACATCTGGCTAAAATTGCCCGAATACGAGGTAGTGCCCGCTTTTTCCTCATTGGATTATTACATAACTTGGGGGAACTACTGGTTGCCGTACAAGCACCCAACCTGGCAATAAGTTGTAACACCTGTACAGTCAAAACTCCGCCCTGGATCGTGCAAAATCAAATTTTGGGTTTCACCTATGCTGACTGTGCAGGTGAATTAATGCGCCAATGGCAGCTGCCGAGCAATTTGTATCAACCTTTATTTTTCGCCCATAATGAATATAAAGCCTTAGAAATGCGAGAGGTCGGTTTAACCTTTATTACCCTGCGGGCCGCCATGTCTATGATTGAAAACGAAAAATATCAAATTAATCATTTAGTTAACCCGAATATTTTGCATGCAGTAGGGCTGGAAGAATTAGACGTCCAGGATGCGATTAAGTTTGCCTACATGGAAGCCAATAACTTACTGGACATTTTTCAGCCTACCGCTAAACCAGTTAAAGTGTTTAATCCGTAAAGGGCGGGATACGAGGATGCATTATCCTGTGCTTTTATATATAATGCCCAGCAATTTTGTCGCTTTACCTACCTGCCGAATTCGAGTAATCATGACCCGATATCTTCTTCTGCTGATTTTCTGCTTTCCCTGTCACGCACAACTGAATTTTATGCGCTCGTTGTATATGTCTGATACTCAAGGCGCCATACCGGAAGATTCAATCGGCGACATTTCCGCCACTGGCGAGCTTGGTGTGTTGTTTACCCAGGGCAATACCGACAGCAATAGTGTCAACGGCAAATTGAATGTCAGTCAAGAGTTGCAACAATGGAGTTATCAGACCATTGCTCGCCTGCGTTACCGCACCACAGAAGAGGCCGAGGATGGTATTACCAACAATGTCACTACTGCCCAAAAAAACTTTATTTCTACTCAAGTGGATTACAAACTGACGTCTCCCGACGAGCGTATTTTTCTGTACGCCGAGTACGAGAATGACCGATTCGATATTTATGACTATCAAGCCATCATTGCCAGTGGTTGGAGTGAACAGCTTTGGCGCGATCCAATCAGCGAATTTAAATATAGTGTAGGTCCAGGCTATACCCTGGCTGAAGCCAAAAACGAAGAAAAAAATGATGATTTGCAGGGACTTATCTTACGGGCCGCCCTGGAGTTTACCTTAAAAATTTCAAACACCGCCCAACTAAGTCAATTTCTGATCACCGAATCGGATCCTGCCTACACTATCACCAAATCCGAAACCTCACTGTCCACCAAGATTTTCGGCTCGTTGGCCATGAAGTTATCCTTTGTAATGGAACACAACAGTCACGCTAGAGTCAATCAGGACAGTCTGGATACAGAAACAGCCGTCACTTTAGTTTATCAATTCTTTTAGGCTCCTAGCCGTTAAGCAGAACCGTTACCTTTTTTACTATTCACACTTTAGACGTATACCAAGGAAAACCCGATGAAAAAAACACTTATTTGCGCGGCTATATTTTACGCTGGCAATGCCCTGGCTCAAACCCCGGCTGGTGAAGAAATTAAACCTTTTACAATGGATGGTGAATTCGGTTTTATTGCGACCACAGGCAATACTGAAACCACATCCCTTAAAGGCAAACTGGCCGCTTACCAAGAGCTGGAACAGTGGAGTAACGATTTCCTGATAGAGGCCTTGTACAAAAAAGATGACGTCACGCTAGCCGACGATACCACCGTATCCCAGACCACCGCCCAAAAATATTTTTTATCCGGTCAGGCTAACTATAAGCTAACCAATCCCGATCATCGACTATTCGGATTTGCCTCTTATGAAGATGACAGGTTCAGTAGTTTTAACTATCAATCCACTGTCGCTGTGGGTTGGAGTCAAAAATTGTGGGACAACGAAACCACCAAGTTCGAATATAGTGTCGGTCCGGGTTATGCCTTTGCCGAAACCGCAGATGGCGAAGATGCTGACAGCTTTATCGTCCGTGGCGCCTTGGGATTTAACTGGAAAATTTCTGAAACGGCGCGGTTTAAGCAAGTCATGAGCAGTGAAGTGGGTGAAGATAACACTAAATCTAAATCTGAAACCTCGCTGTCTGCCAAAATCAATGGCTCTTTATCTATGAAGTTATCTCTGACCTTCGATCATAACTCCAATGTAGATGGCGACACTGAAAAACTTGATACCCAAACAGCAGTGACAGTGGTTTACACTTTTTTCTAAACCCTATGCCAGATTAAAAAAAACGGCACACTAAGTTGCCGTTTTTTTTTAAATTTTTGTGTGTAAGGAGTGGGTGCTCATTTTAAAGAAATCTACGTCGAACTCTACTACCACTAATCCCCCTGCCTGGCCCTTTAACCGTGCTAACAATAAACAAACCGTCCGAAAGACACATATTTACCGTGAGTGTATGCCGAACTGTTTTAGAGGCTGTCTAGGGCGAGCTGGGCTTCTTCCGAATGAGGTGGCTGCCCATGTTCAATAATTTCAGCTAACAACTCTCTCGCTGATTCAATTTCACCAATTTCAATATAAGCATGAGCCAAATCTAACTTGGCACCGAATCCACTGTCTCCGTCCACATCTATCGTGTCAGCATCGTCTGGGATGCCACTGAACTTGCCAAACGCAGAATTCAAATCCAGATCTTTATCGCTCAGAGGACTGGGTCCATGATCAAATCGTTCATTTAATAAAGTATCTACATCCAGAAAGTCGTCGTCCTCATCGTCCGAGTCCAAGTTGGAATCATCATCGTTATTCTCGTTGAGTAAGGCCTCAAAATCGACTGCTGAATCAAGCTCGTCATCCTCATCATCATCATCCGGCTCGTCAATATTTTGCAACAATTCATCAAAACTGGCGTTTTCAAGCTCTGCCATCAGCTCTTTGTCATCTTCATCAGCTTCGTTGAGCCAATCGCCTAACCCGGGTACATCATCCAGTTCATGATTGTGCTGACCTTCGTACTGGGACGTCGACGATGGGTCTTCTTCTTGATCGTCAAGCTCAAAACCTTGTAGGGCTTTTTCCAGCTCATCATCATCAAAGTCGGTTAATGACCCAATATCATTCAAATCAGGCAAGGCTGAAGTCGACGAACTCGCCGCAACAGGAGCAATATTATTGTCCAGCTCTGACTCAATTGGAGTCTCGTGTTCCTCATCATTATCAAAATCAGCCAAGGCCTTATCAAGCTGATCATCCAGCGCTATTTCATCCGATGATTCGTTATCAACCGGCCGGGGAATATCTGTGTCAACGGGTTCGGCTTCGGCATTCTGTGCGTTGTCAGCTTGGTCAGGGATATCACTATCATCGACTTGAAGTTCATCCCCTAGCTCATTATCAGCCGGCTGCGGAGTACCTGTGTCAGCGCTCTGGATTTCGGCATTCTGTTCGCTATCAGCTTGATCAGAAATATCACTATCATCGACTTGAAGTTCATCCCCTAGCTCATTATCAGCTGGCTGCGGAGTGTCTTTGTCAGCGCTCTGGATTTCGGCATTTTGTTCGCTATCAGCCTGCTCCGGAATAATACTATTATCTGCTTGGACTACATCCCCTAGATCGCTCTCAACCGGCTGCGGAGTATCTGTGTCAACGGGCTCGGGTTCAGGTTCGAAATCCTGTTCACTATCAGTCTGGTCCGGAATATCACTATCATCGACTTGGAGTTCATCCTCCAGCTTGTTATTAACCGGCTGCGGAATATCTGTGTCAACGGGCTCGGGTTCAGGTTCGAAATCCTGTTCACTATCAGCCTGCTCCAGAATATCACCATCATCAGCTTGGGATTCATCCTCTAGTTTGTTGTCAACCGGCTGCGGAGTATCTGTGTCAGCGCTCTGGGGTTCGACCTGGGATGATTTGTCATGATCTGCAGCCGTTGTTTTAGTGTTGTTACCCAGCTCATCTTGGCCATCACGCTGTTGTTCCCCTGCGTTTGTAGCCTCTACTTCTGGCAACTCAGCTTCAGGCGCTTTTGCCGGGGTTTCTTGTGGGCTGTCTGGTTTCTCTTCTGGTGTCGTTTCAACGACTAAGTTGTCAGATTGTGAATGATTTTCCGGTGTTTCCTGAACCTTCGATTCAGCACCTACCGGGCTGGGTATATCCGGTTCCCCGTTTATATCTTCCAGACTGGCAGTTTGCTCTATTCCTTGCTCCTGTGCGGGGCCAGGGTTGCTAGCGGCAGGCACTGAAACGGCCGGTGGCATATCACCATCGATGCCGTCTTGTTCAGACTCAGCAATTAAATCATCAACGATCTCATTGTTACCAAAAACATCGTTTAACTCATAGTCTTCTTCACTATCAACAAAAATATCACCCAAGTCTTCGGTGATTTTATCCAGTTGCTGAATACCGCGTTGTGTCTCACCGTTAAACGTTTCCGGGGGCTCTTCATCATCGGGCAACATGTCTTGCATTAACTCGACTTGTTCGAGTTCATCAATCAAGGTGCTGGTTATATTGTCCAGCTCTTCGCTTTGGGAGGTGATTTCCTTGTCCAGTTGCTGCAAGATTTCTTCGTTAATCGGATCGCTAGATTGAATGTCACGACCGCCGGGTAATTCCACTACGGGCTCTGCCAGCAGCTCATCGATACTAATTTCAGGTTGATCTTCTTGATCCGCGACCTTGGCAATAACATCATCCACTTCTTCGTTCACAGTTGAAGATTCTGGCGTTTGTGCTGTTTCTGTGGTTTCTTGGCTTTCAGTCGTGTCTACCACGGGGGATTGACTCTCAGAGCTGTCATCAACAGGCGGGGTCTGTTCGTCCTGCACGTCTTCGGCGCTGGATAAATCAATGTTGTCCAATTCGTCATCAATTTGAGTTAATAGATCATCTTCATCTCCAAACAAACTGTCTAAATCGTCCTGATCTATGACATCACTGCCCTCTTCGAAATCAAAATCTTCAGTGGCTTCGGCGTTTTCCGGCACCAACATGTCATCGCCGAGATCATCAAATTCGTCTAAGGCGTCGTCCAGGGATTCTTGCAGCTCTTCGGCGAGCACGTCATCCTGAGCCTCTTCGTTACCAAAAAGCTGGTTGTCGCCAAACTCTCCGCTTAGCTCTTCACTTAACGCGTCCGATAAATCATCCATCTCAGTTGCGACATGGCTATCTAAGGGTTCATCTTTGGATGCCAACAAATCCAGGTCCATTTCACTTGCGGATTGCCGTTTGATTAACCAATAAGCAAGTCCGCCTAATAGTAATAAAGTTAACAGGATTGAGCTGATTATTAAGGTCAGTGGTTTGCTTAACCAGGCAAACGCCGTATTTTGGTTGGCAGCCAGTGCGGCTTGTTCTTCCTTGCGGGATTTATTCAGCAGTTCGTCAATACTTTGGCCCATCTGAGTCATCTGCTGCTCTCGAAGCACTTCCTGGCTACGCAGAGATTCTAAATCGTTATTAACCGAGTCTAAACGTTCAAACACTTTCTGATTTTCAGTGAGTATGCTTTGTACACCGACAATAGACTCGGCAAATTGCTGCCGTATTGCCTGAAACTGGCGATTTTGTTCCTCGTCAATTGCGCCAAGTTTTTGTTCCAGAATTTGTTTGGTTTCATCTAGATCCGTTTTACTGGCAAGCTTGTCCGTCGATGCAGACCTTTTGACGTTAGCTGCTTGCCCGCCGTCACCGGTTTGCAGAATTTGGTTGTCTACAGCGACTTTGTCGATGGCTTGTTTTTTATTTACCCGAGAAATGTAACGCTGGGAAGGTAGACGTAAAATGGCACCGTCCATGAGTAAATTGATATTATTACGTTCGAATGAATCAAGATTCAGCTCGTATATTGCTTGCATGACCTGGTATATGGAGGTGTTTCTATTCTGTCGGTATTGACTGGCAATGGCCCACAAGGTATCACTGGCAACTATAGGCCCGTAAGTTACGCCCGAGTACTGGCTGTCGGAATTTTTTGGGCCCTTAATACGAACTTGCTGAAAATCATCAGCAAAAACAACTGAGGTAAGGTTAAAACTGAGGCTCGCTATAAGCAGTATTACTAGCTTTCGCAAATTCATTTTTCCGTTCTACGCCTCAAAAATTTGGGGTGAATGCCAGGTTCGATGGCCATTTACCATTTCTAATTATTATTGTCGCCACATTCAATATTAGACTCAAGTGCAACTTCACTTGATGATCAATAGTCGGGTTCGAAATCAAGTTGCAGTCATCTTGCCAGATGCTGAGCAAAATACATTCCATGTTTGATAGCACCGCCTTGACGCGAGCATACTATAAACCAGAAGTTCAAGATGTTCTAGAAAGGCAAAAGGCCTCAATTTAACTAAGTGACCTTGTGGTTAAGGCCGGCAATTTCGCCCAAGTAATCAATAAATACGGCACTCACTAGTTAACTATCGGCTAAAATATAAAAAAAGTTAGGCCCATTGACTAGCTGTACAACCAGTCAAGGGCCCATATGATGCAAGGTACAGGCTATTACATATAATCGCGGATCAAGACTTCGGCAATTTGAATACTATTAGTGGCGGCACCTTTACGAACGTTGTCAGATACCACCCATAAGTTAAGACCGTTTGGATGACTGATATCGTTACGCACCCGGCCGACAAATACCTCGTCTTTGCCGCTGGCATCACCAACCTGGGTAGGGAATTCTTCCCGTTCAGATTTCAAAATGATCCCCGGGGCGGCGGCCAACAATGCTTTGGCATCCTCTGCATCTAAGGGCTGACGAGTTTCCAGGTGAATGGCTTCACCATGGCCGAAAAATACCGGCACCCGCACTGCTGTAGCATTTACCCGAATACTGTCGTCTCCCAGAATTTTCTGGGTTTCCCAAACCATTTTCATTTCTTCTTTAGTGTAATCATTATCCATAAATACATCGATTTGCGGGATGACGTTAAACGCGATCTGGCGGCTAAAGGCTTCGACTTTTACTTCTCGGCCACTGAGCATGGCGGCAGTTTGCGCTGCCAGTTCATCCATCGCCTCTTTCCCTGCACCCGATACTGACTGGTAAGTGGACACATTGATACGCTCTATTCCCACCGCATCGTGAATGGGTTTTAACGCCACCATCATTTGAATCGTCGAACAGTTGGGGTTGGCAATAATATTTCGATTGCGGAAATCTGCTAACGCATGGGCGTTGACTTCAGGCACAATCAAGGGAATATCCGGGTCGTAGCGGTATTCAGAGGTATTGTCGATAACCACGCAGCCTGCTTGGGCAGCCATGGGAGCATATTTAGCTGACACACTGCCACCGGCCGAGAAAAAACCTAGTTGCACCAGGCTCCAGTCAAAATCATCGGCGTCGAGTACGGTAATATCTTCGCCCTTAAAAGTCACCTTGCCACCTGCCGAGCGTGAGCTGGCCAGTGGGTAAAGTTTATTGACCGGAAATCCTCTTTGTTCAAGAATTTCAATCATGTGTTGCCCTACTAAACCTGTAGCACCCAACACGGCGACATCAAAAGACCGAGACATTAAACGTAACTCCTATATAAATTTATTAAAAAACAATCATCTTTGACACTGTCATACCGTTGTAGTCAATCGGTTTGCAGCGCCTTATTTACGGGCAAAACCCAGGGCGTAGATTGCCTCTGTTCCTGCCGAATTTCCAGTATTTACCTTAAGTGCCGCAAATTCTCTTCGAATAGAATAGTTTTTTCGGATATATCCAAATTGATCCGGCTGCTGAACACTGTGTTTAAACTGCTGTGAGTCTTGACTGATATCATACACGCTCAGGATCAGATAGGTAAACAATGCTTGGCCAGTTAACCCTAGGGGAACATCTATACTGTCTGGCTCTGCAGGGGGTAAAAAGTCAAGCAAGGATTTTTCCACTGGCTTGTGTAAACGCTTGCATATCTGCTGATATAGAATTTCCGTGCCCCGTGCTTTGCCTTCTATGGTATGCCCGGCTATATGCGCTGTGGCCAAGGCAATATAAGGCACCAGTGCGAGATTAATATGCGGTTCGTTTTCCCATACATCCAGCACCACCTTTAGCTTTCGGCCATTTTCAAAACAGTTTAATAAAGCCTGGTTGTCCACCACTTCTCCGCGACAGGCATTGATCAATAATTGGTCATCGCGCAGCTGTGCCAACCGTATGGAATCGAACATGTGGTAAGTGGCATGATGCGACCCTTGGATCAAAGGCACATGTAGGCTGATAATATCGCATTGCATGATGTCCTCCATTGGCACCCATTCCCGGGGGTCGTTTTGTGCTTGCAGTGGGGGATCACATAATTTATAGCTTATCCCTAAGGCTGTCAGTTTAGTTGCCAGGGCAGTGCCCACATGGCCTGCCCCCACTATACCCACGGTTTTATCCGCCAATTGCCAATCCAGACGCTGGGCCATCACAACTAAGGCACTTAATACATACTCGGCCACGGCTGTGGCATTGCAACCGGCGGCTGAGGCAAAGTCCAGTTGCCGTTCATGCAAGTAGGTTTTATCCAGATGATTAGTGCCAGCAGTGGCGGTAGCCACATATTGAATACCGTGGTTGAATTGCAGTAACTTGGCATCCACCTTGGTAGTAGACCGTACCAGCAGAATATCTGCATCGGCCACCTGACGGGCATTCACAGTGCGATGGGAAAACACCTGACACTGGCCAAGATCCGCAAAAAACTGCGCAGCATAAGGCAGACTGTCTTCGTAAAAAATATTCATATTTTATTAACGTGGGACCCAAGTGAACAAAAAGAGCAGAATTATGCCATGAGCCCAGGCAATGCTGAAACATAAATAGCGATAGTGTCTATTTAAAGGTATCCAGCAAAAATTGTTGACAGAGGCAAGACCTCCTGGGGTGCTTCGAGCTGGGGATAATGCCACACATCGAGCCCATGAGTTTTTGCGTTTGGCACTACTTTGCGAAAGTGCGCTAACATATGCAAACCAGAAATAGGATCCTGTACCCCGTTAATAAAACATTGAGCCACCGAGGTGTTTTGCATGGCATGCAACCACCGTTCGGCGTGTTCGTGGCGCTCATCAATATAGGTCAGCAACCGCGGTATCGTCTGCTTGCCATTATTTTGCTCAAGTAAGCGCCACAACACTTCGATATGAGCAGGATCAGGTTGACTGTCAGCAGCGAAAATTTTAGTAAAACTGCGCTGCAAGCTTTCAGATGTCATCCACCTGCTGATGAGCGGTACCAGTGGGCTTTTCAACAGATTTTGCTTAAAAAGTGGTCGATGATAGTCAGCACATAATCCGCCATTTAAATAACACACGCTGCCAAGGGAAAATACATGCTAAAAATGCTGTGTAAGATTGAATTCGCCTCTCCTTTTTGGGTGTAAATATTGCCGCTAGAACTGTAAATTAGTCCCTGATTTCGGCGTTGGTCTTTGTCGGTACCCAGCTAAAGTGATTGAAAAAAAATGCGTTTATATGTTTATACTCCGCCGATTGTAATGTATTGCTAGCACCAGGATGCTGGTCTACAGGCCATTTCAAAGGGCCCGCCAATAACCAGGTAAAAGACCCACGGAAGGGCTTCGGCAAAATGGGCCATATATTGCTCACTAACCGTAATCTGTCGCAACCGAAGTCAGCCACATGTATTGGCATATTGCTTGTTGTAGCTGTTATTTACTCAGTCTGTGTTTGGATAAACACACACACCTAATTAATAAGCGCTATTCACTTGTTACTGCAGTCACAAATCAGGCAGGCAAGTCTATTGTTTGCCACAAAACCTTTACCAACTTATTGGGCTTGCGACATGCTTAATGAGCAACTCGCAGAGCTAATTTACCGCACCAGTGTAGGGGAAAATAGGGCATTCACTCATTTGTATAAACATACCCAGAGACGGCTGTTTGCCATCGCCTTTAAGATTGTCGGTCGCAAAGAACTGGCTGATGAGACAGTGCAAGAAGCTTTTGTGCAAATCTGGCTCAATGCGGCTCAATTCGAACTGGGCAAGGCGCAGGCTCTAACTTGGATGATCAGCATCACCCGCTACCGGGCGCTGGATTGTCTGCGTTATCAAAATCGGCGTAAAGAAGAACTGCTAACCGAGTTCAATTTGCCGCAAATAACCGACCCTTGCCCTTCGATTAAACATGAACATCAGCAGTTACGCCAAAAAATAGACAAGTTGCAAACTAAACAGCGTGATTCCATCAAGTTAGCCTACTACTCAGGGTTATCGCACGTTGAGATAACCCGTTATATGGACAAACCATTAGGTACAGTTAAGAGCTGCATCAGGCGTAGTTTAGTGGAATTACGCCAAACTATGACTGTATAAGGCGGTGCCGTCCCCATAGTTCGGAATAGGATGCAGCTAACGCCTCCAAATTATCATTAGCTAAGACGCTGCCGGGTAATAAAACAACAGCTTGTTTGCCATATTTTCTGGTCCGAGTACCGTGCTAACAACGCGCTCGAGATACTGGGTCGTTCTGTAGAGTATTTTGGTACCCTGCCCGGCATGTAGCCAAACAAAAGCCGCCACATTGCCCATTAAAGTTACATAAAACACCAGACGAAAACTGACTTTCCGGGTTTTGTGCCGCAAACGCTGCTGGGCCACAATGGCGCCCGGCCAGCCACCACACAAAGCCAGTAGCTGTAATGTATTCTCAGGCACCCGCCACTCATCATTTCGCGCTGCTGCCTTATCTTTGGCATAAACACTATAGGTCACCAGGCTAAGTACTACATAAATCAGCGTCAACAACAAAGGTGTATAACCCAAATAATAGGAGCTCAGCAACGTCGCCAGTAAAAGGTAAATCGGTAGGTAATGTATTTTCATGGTTATTTATACTAAGTTTCCTTCGGTTAATAACGCCCACGTTTTTTTGGGCTATATTATGCGAATGAAGCGGAAATCATAGACATATCGACGCCGTCAACAATTCTGATTGTACAGACAGTTTCTTCGCTTTTGTGCAATAACCGCAGTTCGGGGACAAATTGGGTAATTCCCTGAAGTAAATTGTGCACAACGCTGAGAAGAACCATATAAAAGATACACATGCGGGGGGGTGTAAAAATATGATCTGGATTGCATTGGAATTTAGGGGGATTTAAACACACTATTTTATCGTTAATTAGATAGACAGCCAGCATAAAAATCCCGTTTGGGGCAAAATCACTATGAAGTTATGAACCGTCTTTTTGAACTGAATATTTCGATAGCTCAGTTACCCGGAGGTGACTCGTGAATAAAGTGAAGCACGCTGTTCGTTGCTGCTGTGGATCTATCAAGGGCTTTGTAACTAGGCCCTCCATCAGTAATAGAGCAATCTGCTACTGCAAGGATTGCCAAGGCTTTGCGCGCTATCTTGGCGTGCCCAGCAACATCCTTGACCCAGACGGAGGGACGGACATCGTTCAGTTGCCGCAGAGTTCCGTAACTATCACCGAGGGGGTAAAATACCTAGCATGCATGCAACTCACCCCTAAAGGCCCGAATAGGTGGTACTCAAGTTGCTGTCAGACGCCAATCGGCAATACTAGCCAGGGGAGAAACCCTTTCTTCGTTGGGCTGGTCCACAATTTTTTGGCAAGCCAACCGATCGAGTCAACGTTTGGACCAGTGACGTGCAGATTGAACACAAGACGTTGTTCTAATCCTGGCCTGAAAGATTCCGGCGTTGCGCTAGCAATCATCAAGTTCATTGGTATTTCGTGTCTGGGCCTATTTTCAAAATCGGTTGGTCCGTTCTTCAGAGCTGACGGCCAACCAGTGAGTCAACCTAAGGTTCTGTCGGCAGATGAGTTACAAGAACTCAGAGACGTCACCTAATCTCCAGCCCTCACAAACACCCTGCACCGTGATTTCGGCCTGGACGACTCCGCACAGGGCGTTTCCTAAAGACCAATAACATAGACAGCCAGCATAAAAATAATGGCTCTACATAGCGCGCTACAAGCAACCGTGCAAAATAATTGCGAGTAAAAAGGCGGATAAGTGGATATCGGGCAGGCCATGAGTGGCCTGTCATACCTAGCAGGATGTTGGATGGGCAGATGGATTACAGTCAAACGCTTAACGGCTGGTTTGAGCGCAAAGTCTTTGTTAAAAATGGCCAAGATGTTGAGACCGATGTGCAACAAAGCGCCACGCCATATAGCTCAAACAATTACTTCGCCCAGTGCGAAAAAATCAATAAATTTGGCTTTGGCAGCGGTGCTGCCTACATCAGCGATGTCTAAGTAAGTCACAGGCCACAAAAAAGCCCGCTTGTCCGGGCTTTTTTAATACTTTAAAATAAAACCTGAGGCCTAACCTGTGTAACGTTGTATAACCAAGGTTGCGTTAGTACCGCCAAAACCAAAACTGTTGGACATCACAGTATTGAGTTTAGCTTTGCGGGTTTCGGTCACCACATCCATGCCCTTGGCCGCTTCATCCAGGGTTTCGATATTGATAGACGGGGCAATAAAGTCATTTTCCATCATCAACAGGCTATAAATCGTTTCGTTCACCCCGGCTGCACCCAGGGCGTGGCCGGTCATCGCTTTGGTGGCACTTAGGGGCGGGATTTTATCGCCAAACACTTCGCGTATCGCCCATAACTCTTTAACATCACCTACTGGGGTAGAGGTGCCATGGGTATTAATATAATCGATGGGGCCTTTGACACCCTGCATGGCTTGCTGCATACAGCGCACCGCACCTTCACCTGAAGGAGCAACCATGTCGGCACCGTCAGATGTGGCACCGTAACCGACTATTTCACCGTAAATCTTGGCGCCACGAGCAAGCGCATGTTCCAGCTCTTCGACCACCACCATGCCGCCGCCACCTGCGCCGACAAAGCCGTCGCGATTTGCATCATAGGTACGCGAGGCTTTGGTCGGGTCATCGTTATATTTGGTTGACAGGGCACCCATGGCATCAAATTCCATAGACAAAGTCCAGTGTAGCTCTTCGCCCCCACCGGCAAACACGATATCCTGTTTGTTTAGCTGAATTTGCTCCAGGGCATTACCTATACAATGGGCACTGGTTGAACAGGCTGAACTGATTGAATAATTCACCCCCTTAATTTTAAAAGGTGTCGCCAGACAGGCAGAAACTGTACTGCCCATGCACCGAGTGACCATGTAAGGCCCGACCCGTTTCACGCCTTTTTCCCGCAAAATATCCACAGCTTCAACCTGATGCTGGGAAGACGCGCCGCCTGAGCCAGCAATAATACCAGTTCGCAGGTTCGACACCATGTCTTCGCTCAACCCTGAATCTTCGATAGCCTGTTGCATGGCAACATAGGCAAAACCTGCGGCATCGCCCATGAAACGTATGGTTTTACGATCTATATGTTCTTTTAAATCTATATCGACTTTGCCCCAAACCTGGCTGCGCATACCAACCTCGGCAAATTGCTCTGAAAACGTTATGCCAGACTTACCTTCTCTAAGGGACTGCGTAACGTCACTTTTATTGTTACCAATACTAGAAACAATGCCTAGTCCGGTGATAACCGCTCTTCTCATGATGAACCCTTCAAGCAATAAATTGCTACGTATTAAATTGCCGCATATGGTAACCATTTTATTGTATAAAGTGGTCTGCTCTTTGGTAAACAAAATTCAACTAATAAATCACTCAATTGCAAAACTGAATCTGTAAAAAAATAGCCACACTGTTTGGTATGTTTAGTCCCTTACCTTAAACTATCACGGTTTTGAACACTAGCCCCTGCACATTCGGAGACGAATTAGATTGAGCATAAAAACCGCCGATATTGAGTTTAACGCTCATGGCACCCCCGTCGCCACTGATTTTGACGACGTTTATTTCTCTAATGCCCAGGGCGTCGCAGAGACCCAGTATGTTTTTTTGGCCAATAACCAATTGCCACGACGCTGGGAGAATTGGCAAAAACGCCAATTTGTCGTTGCCGAAACTGGCTTTGGTACGGGTTTAAATTTTCTGGTGACCCTGCAGGCATTTGAGCTATTCTGCCAAAATAGTCCGGATTGTGATTTTAATTTGCATTTTATCTCCACCGAGAAATACCCCCTAAACAAGGCCGATCTAAACCAGGCTCTATTGTATTTTAGTGAATTTAGCGCCAACAGTGTCGACCTTATCCGCCAGTATCCCTTACCTCTAGCCGGCTGTCACAGGCTGTCATTTTTGCAAAACCGGGTGACTTTAGACCTGTGGTTAGGGGATGTACATGATACTTTGCCCCAACTCTATGCCCCAGACGTTGGCTTAGTAGATGCCTGGTTTTTAGATGGATTTGCCCCGAGCAAAAACCCCCAGATGTGGTCCCAGGAGTTGTTTGCACAAATGGCCAGACTCGCCACGCCAGACTGCACCTTTGCCACTTTTACCGCCGCGGGTTTTGTCAAACGAGGCTTACGCGCCGCCGGCTTTGATGTACATAAACGCCCGGGCCACGGGCATAAACGGGACATGCTGGCGGGCCATATTGATGATACTGGTCAGGACAAACAACAAGCCGGTTATTTTGCGCGCAATCCTTCTCAGCCCCATTACAACCCAGGATCGGGTGATAAGCCACAGGTTGCCATAATCGGTGGTGGCCTGGCCGGTGCCAATGGTGCTTATGCCCTGGCAAAGCGTGGTTATCAGGTCAACGTCTATTGTCAGGAATCGGCCTTATCTCAGGGCGCATCGGGCAACCCCCAGGGGGGCTTTTATCCTCAACTTAACGCCCAGGCCAGTGTTATAAGTCAAATCAACGCCTTAAGCTTTAGCTACGGGGCAAAAATATATCAGGAATTATTGCAAGGGGGACATGACTTCGCCCACCAGTGGTGCGGCGTACTGCAAGTAGCCTTTAATACCAAAGTTGAGGCGCGCCATGCCAAATTGATTGACAACAAAATCTGGCCTGAGGGCCTAATACATGCCGTCACGCCGCAACAGGCCAGCGCCTTGAGCCAGCTTGACTTGCCCTACAGTGGACTATTTATGCCTCTGGGAGGTTGGCTCAACCCACCTGAATTGGTCGCCGCCCTAATAGCTGCAGCCGCTAAACTCAGTCCTTGTCAGGTAAGTACAGGCAAACAGCTCACTTCCCTGAGTCAAACAGAACAAGGGTGGTTGTTGCAGTGGCAAGATGGCACTCAGTCCTTGGCTGAAATAGTGGTGCTGGCCACAGGGGCCCAGAGTACCAACCTTGCCCCCTTAGCTGACTTTCCACTGCGACTGGTGCGGGGCCAAGTGGAAGCCATTGAAGCCCAGGATCCGCTGCGGGGATTAAGCACCGTATTGTGCCACAAGGGTTATTTAACACCGGAACATCATGGGCATCATGCCTTGGGCTCAAGCTACATCAAAGGTGATGCCAACTGTGAATATAGGTTAGACGAGCAAAGCACTAACTTGGACATGCACCGTCAGGCGTTAACAAATTGTGCGTGGGCTCAGGACATTCAAGGCATGGCAAAGGGACGCGCCTCTATTCGTTGTAGTAGTCCGGATCATCTCCCCCTGGTAGGTGCTATAGCCAACCTGGAGGTGCAAAAGGGCCAGTACGCCGATTTATACAAAGCCCTGCCTCTGGCACATTATCCACAGGCAGAGGATCTACCTAATCTGTTCATGCTCAGCGGCTTGGGCTCAAGAGGCCTGACAACTGCACCATTAATGGCCGAACTGTTAGCCAGTCAGATTGCCAACCAGCCATTGCCACTGGGCAATACTTTGCTTAATGCTCTCAATCCCAATCGATTTTTGATCCGCGACTTGATCCGTCGCCAGCTTTAGGTTCCTGCAGCAGCTAAAAAACGGTCTCGCTGCGAGCCATGGCAATAGAAGAACGTTTACTACAAAGCCAAGTCACCGTTAAATTCCCGATCCAGCGGGAATTTTGAGGCAACTTGAGTATAATTAAGCTATTTAGAGATGTTGAGACTCAAGCATGAGCGACAGCCCCAAGTCGTTTTTCAGTACCTTGCCAGGCGTATTTACCGGGTTAGCCTCATTAATAGCCGCCATTACCGGTTTGTATGTCGCCACTGACGGCTTCAAACAGGTTACTCAACAAACCGAGCAACCGGCTAAAAAGATTGTGCTGGACGAAGATGAACACCAACAACAAATGGCCGCCTTGCAACGTCAAAAAGAGTTGGACGATTTGCGTATCAATCAGGAACGGCAAAAACTACTGGCTGAGCAGGAATTGGAAACCTTGCGAAAGGCTAGCCGCCAGCGAGTAAAAGAAGTGCAGCGAGAAGTACAACAAGAGTCCCAAGCAGACCCACTACCCGTCGTAGTAAACGTCACTGGTAATTGGTATCTGACCAATGATTTTGGCACCTTCACTTTCGTATTAGGCCAAACTGGGACCCAGATAACCTTGCAGGAATTTGATGGCATGGGCAACATAGTGGGTACAGGTCAAGGATTTGTTGAAGGTCGCCAAGTATTTTTAAGTTGGGTTGAACCCTATATGTTTGTCACCAGCATTAGTATTGAAGCCCAATTGCAACTCAACCCGAGTGCCACTCGTTTAAGCGGTACTTTGCTAGCCCAGGGTAATCAAGTTCCTATACAACTGTACCGTAATTAAGCATATTGATGGAAAAGCTGCTGCCATAGGTCCAGTACTTGTTGCTGATCTGCCTCAGCTAATTCTTTGTTGGCAAAAGCAACGTTCAAACTGCTGATCATGTAATCGTCTATCGCTTCGAACGAATAATCATCGTTGCTTTTGGCATGACTGTGGAGCAGTGAAAAATGCCCGGTTAAATAACTGGCAATAAAAAGTTGCTGATCGCTTCCCTTGAGCACTACCTTATCTAGCTCAGTTTGAACATCATCAACAAAGAGGCTAAATGTCTGTTTAACGGTGGGGGAATTCATTGAATTTGGCATAATTTGAGTCACTTTAACGTTTAGGTTTATTCGAATTTAGCGATGGGATACAAAACTTGATCATGGAAACCTGTGATCACCGGTATTAACCCGGCTAGCTGGACATCGAGAGCAATATCTCCAGTGTCGGCGATTAAGGGTTTGTGGTTCAAGGCTTGCAGTTTGGTCTTTGTCGCCACCAGCATAAAATTTTGCCGACCTATGCTGCGTAAAACTTGTGGGCTAAGTTGTTGATTGCCCCTGCCAAAGATATGCCCCTGACCACCAATTAAGGTAAGCACCAGTGTCGCCTTAACGCCGCATAAATGCTCGACCAGTTGGTTGGCAGTGACATCCTTGGCGAGTAATTCCCCTCCCATTACCACATCCACCCCTAACAGGGTATTGGCAAGCCCAAGCTCTTGCATAATAAAATCGACCGTGGATCCTGACCCCATGACAAACAGCCGTCGTGGCTGGAGTTGTATCTGTTCAATAACATGAGCGGCGATATCCGCCAGCACCATTTCATCCGACTCTTTGCCCCCCATTTTGACCGCTTGCATATATCGCAATTCACTGGGCACGCGCATTTCACCATAATGTTTGGCATTGACCCGTCCCTGTCTGAACAAATCTTCATCTATGTCCATCACGTCGCCGTCGTTGAGGCTGACGATCTGCCCTTGCACCAGCATAGCCGCGACTCTACCCGCAGCTTGGGGGGTAACGGCATACACCCCAGAATGTATTTTGCAGCCGGCTGGCACCCCAAGCACGGGTATGGACTGGCCGATTTCGTGGCAAATATTTCGCGCCGTGCCATCACCGCCTGCAAATAGCAGCAAATCCACGCCTAATTGGGCTAACAAAGCGGCGCAGCATTCGCTATCTAGCCCTTCACTTTGCGCCTGGGCCGGCTGATAGATAACCGAGTAGTCAAAGCCCAATTCTTGGGCCAAGTCTGCGCCCATTTCACCTTGGGCGGTATAAATGTGAATACGATCTTTAAAAGGCAGCAATTCTAACAAGGCCAAGCGCGTACGCTCATTGGCCCGTTTCTCAGCTCCCATGGCTAGGGCCTGAGCACGGATCTGAGCCCCGTCACTGCCCTTTAACGCCAAAGCCCCACCGATCCCAGCATAAGGATTGATGATCAGCCCCAGGCGAAATATCGGGTTATGGGGTGTTGGTTGGTCCATCATAGGTTCTCGCAAAGGCTAACAGGGCTATTGTTGTTTGTGTCTTTAAGTAAGCTAAAGTCTTGGGTGCAAAGTTTAGGGGTGGCATAAAAGCCATGTAGCGCGGTGATAAATAGCTGGGCCCTGGGTGGAAACCCCTGTTCTAGATAAGAAAGGGCCTGACGCTGCACGTTAAGAGTAAAACCCAGGGTATCCGGCTCGACACCATTTAAATTGTCCGTACTGACCCGAAAAGCTGTATTTGCCGCCACAGAAAAAGCCCATTCTATGGCTTGGGGTTTAATTTCTACTTGTTCAAACTGTTTTTGTTGTTGGCTATTCCGACCGTCCGGGCAATACCAATAACCATAATCGGCCAACAATCGGCGCTGGGCTCCGGCCATGCACCAGTGGGCAATTTCGTGCAGAGCGCTAGCAAAATAGCCGTGAGCGAAGACAACCTGGTGATAATGTACCTGCTTGGAGGCAGGCAAATATTCGGGCTCATGCCCGCCTTTGATCAAGCGAGTATTTTGCGCCTCACCAAATGTGCTATCGAATAACGTAATAAGGTCTTGATAGCGATGGCGCTGGACGCTTGAAAGATTTAAAGAAGATGTATTCATTGCGGGCGGCATTCTACCTAACCCAACACTATAAACTCAAGAACTAACAAGGCTATTGTTTTCATCTCGGCTTTACGCCAAGCTATGACAAACTGACCAAGAACGAACCATTATGTTAATAAAATCTTTATTGTTAAGTGCTGTTTTGTGCAGCTCTGGTGCACTGGCGTTTGATGTATCTTTTACGTCCGTAGCACCTGTAATTGACGGGCAACAAGACTCAGTGTGGCAAGCTGCCAACTGGCATCCCATGCCTTATTCAATGGCGGGCACCTTGCCTTCCAGCGAAGATTTTAGTGGACGTTACCGACTGTTGTGGGATGCACAATATCTGTATTTACAGGCTGAAATCACCGATGACCGGCTGATGGATCAGACCGCAGATCCATTAGTGAAATATTGGGATGATGATGCATTGGAAGTTTTTATCGATGGCGATGCCTCAGGTGGTATTCACCAATTTAATCACAGCGCTTTGGCTTACCACATAGCACTGGATAATCAGGCCGCGGATATCGGCGATGATAAAAAAGCCCATTTATATAACGACCATCTAGTCAGTAACTGGAAACGCCAATTGGATAAACCCAATACCCTGTTATGGGAAGTTGCGATCAAACGTTACCCAAATGACTACACTGATGCCGCACCCAAAGCACCGATCGCGTTGAAAACCGGAGACAAAATCGGTTTTATGCTGGCTTATTGCGACAACGATAATAGCCCCGAGCGCGAGCATTTTATGGGCTCCCATGAGATAGAGGCCCTAGACGGTGATAAAAATCGCGGTTTTATCGATGCTGACGTATTTGGTGAAATTCGCCTGGTAAAATAGTATGCCAGATTTGATCAGTCATATTACCCGGCAGTTGCACGCGGTGGCTACTATGCGTGAAATTGCCCGGGACGCCAATTTGCTCGACACTATAACTGACGTACAGGATTGGCAATGCCAGCGTATATTGGCAACCCACCAGGAGATGTTACATCAACCGCGATTTGCCCCAGCTCTGCACTTTTTTGTCGATCACGTTTATGGCCCCCAAGACTTCAGCCAACGGGATCAAGATATTGGGCGCCTGGTACCTAAATTGGGCAAATATCTACCAGCTAGCGCATTAGTCTCTTTGGGGGATGCATTACAGTTAAATGCCCTGTCTTTCGAACTGGATTACGCCTTGGCACGTAACCTAAAGTCCCAAACCATCGACCGTCAGCTGTACGCCGGGGCTTACCTGAATTGTGACAACCAGCCCCAGCGCCAGACACAGTTACAACTTATGCAAGCTTTAGGTAACCACTTAGCCGATGCGGTGGCCACTAAAGGTATTTCCACCCTACTGATGCTTTCTCGACGGCCCGCAAAAAAAGCCGGTTTAGGGGTATTACATCAATTTATGTCCAGCGGACATAAAGCCTTCAAACACCTGGGTAAGGCGGATGACTTTATACTGCCCATAGTCCAGCGTGAACAACAACTGATGACCGCCTTGTTTGACCCAGCAGAGGACAATCCATTACCAATGATTCCACTCTACACCCCGGCACTGGAGGTGTGAAATATGCAACGTACGGCTGAACACGTTAACTGGCTAATGCCCGAACCTTTTATTACTCAGTGGACAATTGCTAAGGCGCAGATTGATCATTATAACCATGCCAATAACGTCGCTTATGTCAGTCAACTGGAACGCACCGCCTGGGCCCATTCCAATGCCTTAGGACTGAGTATTGAACAATATCAGGCACTGGACCGGGGTATGGCTATCAGTCGTCATGAAATCGACTATCAGGCTGCGGCCTTATTAGGTGACACCCTGCTTTGCGCTACCTGGATTGTTGCCTGCGATAAAAAACTCAAACTTACACGTCAGTTCCAGTTTATTCGCCAGTCTGATGGTCTGAATATGCTCAAGGCTCGCACTGAGTTTGTCTGCATCGCCCTATCAAGCGGCCGGCCTAAACGTATGCCCGACATATTTGTCAGCACCTATGGTCAGGCACTAAAAAGTCCTGCCTGTTGACCTTGCGCGTCTGGCTTTTGAGTTTAGTTTTAGCCCTGTCACTGGGGTTGAATCTTTATTTGTTTACTCGTCTGGGGCATAACCAGCTAGTGGAGCCAACGGAGGTTCAACAACAATTATCTGTCGGACAGCCTGGTAGCCGGGATGTTACTGCCATGGCCCATGACGAACTAAAACCTGCCGCCCCTGAGTTTGCCGTTTCCCGCCGAGGCGGAAATCCCTCCCCTAAAGACATGGGTTTACTAACACCTCAGCTGCGGGAAACCTGGTTACACCAAAACCGAACATGGCTGGGCGACGGGCAATATCAGAGGGTCGCTCACTTTTTACGGGAATACTTAAAACAGTACCCCAGGGATCTGGAGTTTTTAATTCTGGAAGGGGATCTGGTGGCAAAAACAGGCTTACTCAGTGACGCCATACTGCATTATTACGCCCTGCTAGATTTACCTCTTAGTGAGGCACAACATACACGGGTTAAAGGTACCATCCAAGCGCTGACGAAAAATACTATCACCCAACTTAAAAAAGCCTATTCCTGGAACATATTAGCGGTATTTGTGGAGCCATTGTTACAAATCGCCCCAACCAATAGAGAATTTATTCTGGCCCTTAGCCAGGCTTATGCCGAACAGCAGCAAGTCAGTTTGATGGAAAACACCCTGGCGGCCCTGGATTACTACGACCCGGATGCCATGGCTATCAGAAACATCATCCAAGTTGAACAAATTGCAAACCAAGATACCCTATCAACCGATGATAGCGTAGATGATGACGTTGCCATTGGGGTTGACCTTAGCCAACATGGCGATCAATACGTGGTGAGCGTGCAATTGAGCGGTAATAGCCTGAATTTACTCATTGATACCGGCGCCTCTACTACGGCCATTTCTCGCCAGGTATTTAGTCAGTTAAACAATAAATATAAAATCAATTTCATTGGTCGCTTTTTAGTCAACACCGCAAACGGTGAAGTACTGGCACCCATGTATCAGTTTGCCTCGCTACAAATCAATCACGCTATAGTGGAAAATATCTCTGTTGTGGTGTTGCCCATGGCTCAGATGGAACATGCCGATGGGCTGCTGGGTATGAATTTTCTACGGGAATTTGAGTTTCGCCTCGACCAGAAAAATGCCAGGCTGTATTTAAACTAAATTGAACAAGAGCAACGGAAACCCCGCCAACACCCGAACAGGCCTTAGCGGTGTATGACAATGACGACTCAATAGCTAACCGAGATACTAGATTGTATTGGGGTTAATCACACCGACTCAGGGATTATTCCACATCGTCGGCATCTTTAATGCGTTCTCTGCGCTCTTGTTCTTCGGCAAAGGCCGCTTTGATTTCTTCCAGTACCGTATCTACGTCTGCAGCTTCTTCACTAAAGACAAACTCCCCGGTTAACTGGGTATTCAAATCCAGTTCCCCTGCTTGATACAAGGCCCACATTTCTTCGGCATAGTGGGTTTCACGCAGTTGCGGAGCGTACTGGGCATAATATTCGGTCATATTGCCTACGTCACGTTGCAACATTTTAAACGCGTTGTTGTTGGCCGCCGCATCGACCACTTGGGGAAGATCGATGATCACCGGGCCGTAGGCATCCACCAGCACGTTAAATTCCGACAGATCACCGTGTACCAGGCCCACACACAACATACGCATTACGTAAGTCATGACCAGGGCGTGATCCTCCAGCGCCTGTTCAGACGGCATATCCACGTCATTTAGGCGTGGCGCCACATCACCCTCGTCATCGGTAATGAGCTCCATCAGTAATACGCCGTCGTAACAGCCATAGGCTTCTGGTACCCGTACCCCGGCTTTGGCCAAGGTGAATAATGCATCTACCTCGGTATTTTGCCAGGCATCTTCTTGTTGTTTGCGACCAAACTTGGAACCTTTCTCCATAGCTCGGGCACGGCGGGTATTACGTACCTTGCGCCCTTCCTGATACTGGGCCGCTTTTTTAAAGCTACGCTTCATCGCTTCTTTATATACTTTTGCACAACGCACTTCGTTGCCGCAACGCACGGCATAGACAGTCGCTTCTTTACCACTCATCAATTGGTAAAGCACTTCGTCTATTAAACCGTCATCAACTAAAGGTTGGATTCGTTTTGGAATTTTCATGGCGTCGTTATACAGCAGTTAGCCAATGCATGGAATAGCTGCAGGAGAGGGAACTAGGGTTAATCAACTTTACGCCTTATAAGTGACTTAATATCGGTTGGCTGATTTGCCAACTCCATGTTGGGTATACAACCCAGTGCAAAATACTGGCCACTAGATTAATGGCGCTTATACACAAGATCAAGGGTATCCTGCAGTTTTACCAATAATCTGCAGCGCTTTGGATATTTTCGCCTGTTTCACGGCGGTTGTTTTCTCTCAACCACAGTTTGGCAAATCACATCCGCAGCAATGCATGTGTGCTTTGACCTGCGTTAACCACTAACCGATAACCAGGTTTTTGACCAGACACAACTAATGTTATGCTTGCGCGGTCAGATAGTTAGTCTTGCTCGCCCAATAGGAAAATGATGATCATAAAAAAATTAAAATTCATAATGTTATGCACTTGGTTTGCCGCCATAACATGCGCTTTTGCCGCGCCCGATGATATTCATCCACTGGAACAAGAAACCGGACTTAAACGTTTCGATAAAAACATCTCATTGGGGGAAGATCAGCATAGCCAGTCCCAACAGGATATCAAAGGGGTACACGTAGGCGACAATGTGCTGGCCCAAGCGATAACCCTCTATGATCAGGGCGCCAAGTTACACCATATTGCTGGCAGTAGTCGCAGTGACAAGGTCAAGTTGAGTTTCTACCAACCCTACCAGAACTCCCGCCTCGAACAGCAACTTGAATTACACTTCAATAAATTCAATGGTTTTATCACTCGAATTGACAGCACCTATAAAATCGAAAGTGCTTATTTAGGCATAGGGCCAATTTTAGTGGAAGTGTTGCAATCGGCAGTAGCCAAGTACGGAGAGCCTCTGCGCCTGAGCCAAATCAGTCAGATTGCAAAATACTCGGAGTCCCCGGTTCCCCTGCGCACTTTTATCCGCAACCTGCAGCCTAATTCCCAGGTGGACAAGTTGGTTAAGGATTATTTCAATCAGTTAAATATTTCCCGCAGCGCCGGCTTTGTCAGTGGCGAGGGTGATCGCGCGGTATTACGCACCGGCTTCAATCGCTGTTATTTTTGGCAACAGAATGATTTCACCGAAATTTTATCTTTGTGCTCTTTTGCCCCCAATGCAGCAAATGCCGATAATCGCGGGGTGGAGTTGTCGTTGATGAATTTCGCCGTACAGCAAAAAGTGGCCGATAAAGAAAAGGCCAAAAGCGCATTATCCCTAAGCCTATGACGCTGCGACTGCCCCGCGGGCTGAGTTGGCAGCCTGCCGTCAGACTTGACGGTCCCTCAGGTCAACCTCATCTGTACACCTGGGTATAACCTATAAGCAAAACATGGCTGTCAAAGCTATCAATTCAAGACATAATTCAGCTATCAGCTGAATAATTAATAAATTAGGAAAAATAAATGACTGTAAAACGTATTGGTCATCGTTATATCGATGCCGCCAGTGGTAAGACTTTGGATGTATGGTTTCCTCGGGCAAATACGCAACTGGCTCGCAGTTGTCTGGCGCAAAAAGTCGGGATAATAAAAAGTGATTTTGTGCAAATCGACATTGACATCGATAGTGCACCCAAAACCATAGAAGACGCGTATTTGCGTTTACATTTATTGTCCGAAGGTATCGTTAAGCCAAATGGCATTAACCTTGAAGGCATTTTCGGTTTGTTAACCAATGTGGCTTGGACGTCCGCCGGACCTGTGTTACCCACTGAAGTTGACACATTACGTGGCGCTATTGCCAGCGAACATCATCACCTGACCATCACGTCCATCGATAAGTTTCCCCGTATGACAGATTATGTTGTACCCGAAGGCGTACGTATTGGTGACGCTGACCGGGTGAGATTGGGCGCACATTTGGCCCCAGGCACAACCGTAATGCACGAAGGTTTTGTGAACTTTAATGCTGGCACGCTGGGGGATTCCATGGTCGAGGGTAGAGTAACACCCGGGGTAATAGTAGGTAAAAATTCCGATGTAGGTGCCGGTGCATCGATCATGGGTACCCTCTCTGGTGGCGGTAAAACCGTGAACTCTGTTGGCGAGCGCAGTTTGCTTGGTGCCAATGCCGGTATAGGTATCTCACTTGGGGATGACTGCATAGTGGAAGCGGGATTATACCTAACCGCTGGCACCAAGGTGAAAACGCCAGATGGTCAGGTGGTTGCCGCCCGTCAGTTATCTGGCATGTCCGGTTTGCTTTACCGTCGTAACAGTCAAAGCGGGGCGGTAGAGGCGCTGGTTGCCGATTCGTCGAAGTGGGGTGGGCTGAACGCCAGCTTGCACAGCAACGATTAATATACCCTGCATTCTTAAAACTGCATGTTTGTTGGCTACACGCATTCGCCGCCGGCATGCAAATTCCATGATTTTAGGTCTATACCCAAGTGACCTCAGCTTTAGCTTGCCTCGTGCGAGCTAAACCAATGGCGGGTGCGATTAGCAAAATAAACCAGGGATAACATAACCGGTACTTCCACCAATACCCCCACCACTGTGGCCAGAGCAGCCCCTGAATGTAGACCGAACAGCGAGATGGCCACCGCTACTGCCAATTCAAAAAAATTCGATGAACCGATCATACTGGCAGGCGCAGCCACATTATGCGGTAGAGCCAGACGCTTGGCGAGAAAATAGGTGAGCGCAAAAATGCCATAAGTTTGCACCAGTAGCGGAATGGCTATCAACAGGATCATTTGCGGTTTAGCTAAAATCGTCTGGGCTTGAAAACCAAATAACAACACCACAGTGGCCAGCAAACCTACGATAGACCAGGGTTTGAGGCGCTCAACAAAATGACTTACCCCAACATGCGCACTGGAAGAAGCGTTTAATTTATTTTGGCGCTCAAGCGCCCCGCGTGTGAGCACACCGGCGATCAGCGGCAACACCACATATAACAGAACCGACACAAGCAGGGTTTGCCAGGGCACCTGAATATCGCTCACGCCGAGTAACAGCGCAGTCAGTGGCGCAAAGGCAAAGATCATGATGATGTCATTAATCGACACCTGCACCAGGGTATAGTTAGCGTCTCCCTTGGTTAGTTGACTCCAGACAAACACCATGGCAGTACAAGGCGCCACACCCAGCAGGATCATCCCGGCTATGTATTCATTGGCGGTTTGTGGGTCAACCCAATCGGCAAAAATGCCTTTAAAAAACAACCAGCCTAGAGCAGCCATGGTAAAAGGCTTGACTAACCAGTTGATCACTAGAGTTAATGCTATGCCTTTGGGTTTACTGCCCACATCTTTAATGGATGAAAAGTCGATTTGGATCATCATAGGGTAAATCATCAACCAAATAAGCAGGGCCACTACCAGATTTACATGACCGTATTCCCAACCGGCGATCACCGCGAATACGCCTGGCTGTAAACTACCCAAAGCCACACCCAAGGTAATACTCAATGCCACCCACACTGAAAGATAACGCTCAAAAAGACCCATGATTTTCTCCGCTAAATACTTATTTACAAACGCCTAAATTGAGCGTTGATTGACTCTCTGGCTCACTTGGTCTGCTGTCTCTACTCGCTCTGAATACCGGTCAACCAGATAGCTGGCATTGTCTCGTGTCAGCAAGGTAAATTTCAGCAATTCTTCCAGTACGTCTACAATTCGATTGTAATAAGGTGAAGGTTTCATTTGGTCATTGTCATCAAATTCCATAAAGGCTTTGGCAACCGAGGATTGGTTTGGGATGGTCAACATACGCATCCAGCGACCTAATATGCGCATTTGATTGACTGCATTAAAGGACTGAGAACCACCACTGACTTGCATCACTGCCAGGGTTTTACCTTGAGTGGGCCGCACACTACCTATCGATAGTGGTACCCAGTCGATTTGGCTTTTCAGTATGCCGGTCATGGCGCCGTGACGCTCGGGAGAACACCATACCTGACCTTCAGACCACATCATCAGTTCTCGCAGTTCCACAACTTTAGGATGGCTTGCTTCGTCGCCGTCTGGCAAAGGTAAACCCGTGGGGTCAAAAATACGGGTTTGGGCCCCCATGGCTTGCAACAAACGGGCGCTCTGCTCCACCACTAAGCGACTAAATGAACGGGCGCGCAGCGAACCATATAATAACAATATCCGTGGCGGGTGCCCCGACGGATCAATACAAAAATGGGTATTATCCGGGTGCTGAAAATGTTTATCTTCAATATTGCCTGGCAATGCCACTGCTATTTTTTGACTTTCAGCCACTATCTCGCCCCCAGTGTGTTTAATGCCTGGCTCAAGGATGCCTGATCCGTTCCGACAAAATCAATCTTCAGCAAAGCCTGCACCCGTTGTTCAACCTCGTTGATAGTCGTACGAAACGCATCAGCAATCTGCTCTTCGTTGCCTGCCAATTTGGATGGATCGCTCAGGCCCCAATGTATTTTGAGACTATCACCAAACCACAGGGGGCAGGTCTCTGCAGCAGCTGAATCACATACGGTTATCACCAAGTCTGGCGCGAACGTTTCAAACTCATGCCATGACTGGCTACTTAGCCCATCGGTGGCGATACCTGCTTCATTAAGATATTTAATCGACAGCGGATGCACCTCCCCCACAGGCTGACTACCGGCGCTTTTTGCCACTATTTTACCTTTGCCCAAATGATTGGTAATGGCTTCAGACAAAATACTGCGACAGCGATTATGGGTACAGATATACAAAATTTTCAGCATTATGTTACTCCAGCAAAAATATATTCGACGTTGTGCGGCGCTGAGGCTCAGCAGCAACTTTCATTTTGTTTAGCGCTATGTAGATTTTTGATACAAACACCTAGATAGAGCTCATTGTTAAGGGCAGTAGTTATAAGCACAGCCAGAGCCCATTGGGGCAGTTGGGGATTCAGGGCGTAATACACCCATTTACCGCGCCGTTCATCCACTAGTAACTGACACTTTCGCAACTCTGCCAGGTGCCGAGACACCTTAGGCTGGCTCAGCCGCAAAGCCGTGATCAAATCACATACACATAATTCGTCTTCAAGGTAGACTAGCATTAGCGATTTCAGGCGGGTGTCATCAGCCAAACATTTGAAAAATGAAAGTGGGGTGATGTCCATCGTGTTTCTCCATATTGATATATGCATTATCATATATATGAAATTTCACATGTCAATAGCCAACCCTGAGGCACTCATTATGCCACGCCCGCTTGAGGCTGAATTAGCTAGATCTAGGCCGCCATATTGGGTTATAACATTTAGCCACAAGCCAGATTTGAGCAAATAACTGCATGATAACAACTCACTAAAAGTGATCTTGTTGGTAAAATACAACCACGTTAAATGAGTACAATATGGGAATAAATATGGCAGTAAGTGAGAATTTTATCAGTAACTGGCTGCCAGTAGTGGTGACTCTAATCATCTTTGGTTTGCTCACCTGGTTGACCCAAGTGTTGCTATTTAACAAACTCAAACACACTGGCAACGAAAATATATTCGCTCGACAGCTTGTTATGTTATTGCTGATGTTGGTGGGTTTAATCACCGTAGTTATCACGTTACCCATCAAGGAAAGTCTGGAACTACAAATTCTGAGTCTGATTGGCTTAATGTTATCAGGACTACTGGCTTTTTCCTCGACCACCATTTTTAGTAATTTAGTGGCCGGCGCCATGATGCGTTTTACCCAGCCGTTTCGCACAGGGGATTTTATTAGTTTTGACAATTATTTTGGCAGAGTTACGGAGTTGGGTTTATTTGATTGTGAAATTCAAACCCAGACCAGAGAATTAATCGCCATCCCAAACAATTTATTAATCAACAAGCCGGTAAGTGTCATACGTAGATCCGGTACAATAGTGTCCGTTACCTTATCTCTAGGTTATAACATCCACCATAGCCGCATCGATGAGTTATTACTGCTAGCAGCCAAAGAAACCGGGCTGGAAGAGCCATTTGTTCATGTAACCCAGTTAGGTGATTTTTCAGTTAGTTACACGGTTAGTGGGCTGCTGGTCGAGGTAAAAAACCTGCTAACAACCCGTTCAAATTTGCATCGCCATGTTCTGGATTGTTTGCATGACAACGATATTGAAATTATGTCACCCACTTTTGTCAGCCAGCACGCCGGGCAAGACGTTCAGAAAGAAATTGCCCCTTCCCCCACATCACAGACCACAGATACCGTGCACAGCCATACTAATGCGGAAGACGTGGTATTTGATAAAGCCGAACAAGCCCAACAAAATGAAACCACTAAAATTGAGATGCAGGAGCAGTTAGCAGACTTGAAAAAACGTTTATCATCTGCGAATAAAAACCAGCATGAAACAATTGAACAGCAAATTGAGCTTCTCGCAGAAAAAATTAGCGTTATAAAAGATGTGGTGGAGGTGCCAGAAGATAAATAAAGGTAATGATCATTTAGGATAACAATTCAGGCGATAATGGATTGCTGTGTCTAACGATGAAAAAAAATAGGCTGTTTTTTCACGGTTTATCTGTCTCAATCTGATTTAGGAAAAATAAAAACGCTTAAGCGACCCGCTGACTGTTTTATTGGGCAAACAAGGTGTCAATAAATTTTACACAATAATTTTCGATAAACATCGGTAAAAATGCTAACCAATTGATTATATTCAGATTTAAATTCGGGGTAATTTTAACACCGAAAAAATGTAGTCAGCAAAGTTTACACTTCGCTTTGCATCAGTTGATTATCACCACCAAACAATTGATTTAAAAGAAAATTAAATCATGGCACAACTCATGCTAATGCGTTTGCAGCAGTATCAACAATCCAACTGTCTTATAAGGCAAACAAGCAACATGAACGCGTTAATGAATAAATCAAAATCAGTTTCAATCGCAGCACTTTTTGCGCTAGCGGCAGCTCAACAAGTAGGTGCGGCAACCATTACTTTTGGTGGTCAAGCGGCTACTGATGGCTCGAATAAAACCAGCGTAAATGTTAACGCTAACAATACCATTACCTCGATAAATAACGGATTTTTCGTTTCTACTTTCGATACAGCAACGGCTATACCGGGCATTCCTGGTGGTGGCGACACCCAGTATAACGTAGCAGGCACATCTGAAGGTTGTGCCATCAACTCTCCCTTGGTCATTACTCCAAGTGGCGAAGGCGTCGTAAATGTCAGAAACGGCTCCCAAAGCAATGTGGCTGCCGCCCCTGCCGGTGATACCACCTGTTACGCTTATACCACCCCAACAACAGTAGGTATGGATAGCTACGTCGACATCGACTACAAAGACTTTTTAGCTAATATCGGCAGTTTAGCACCGAACTTAACGGGCTCTAGCATCAACTACCTGGGTTTCTACTGGGGTTCAGTTGATGCCTACAACTCGTTTGAGTTTTACTCTGATGACGTATTAGTAGCGAAAATTACGGGCCCAGAATTACTCGCCAAATTAAACGGCAAAGCCGGTGACCAGACGGCCGATACCTCTAATGTGTATGTAAACATTGACTTTAGCTTTGCTGAAGCCTTTAACAGATTACGCGTTATTACTTCAGGTGTGGCTGGTGAGTTTGACAACATCGTTGTTGGTTTAGACCAACGCCCTGTTACCGCTCCTGCAAGTCTGGCATTTTTAGGCCTGGGTTTGTTAGGTCTGGGTTTAGGCAGAAGATTTAAAAAATAAATCTCGCTCTATCTAAATATGTAAAAGCCGGCTCGCCGGCTTTTTTTATGCCCGTATTATGTCAGTTAAAACAGCCTACCCGACCTGCGAAATGACCAAAAACTACGATTCAAAATACACTCAACCTGACGATCAGTTGACCGTTTTCTACCTTGACCGACTCTAAAGTCGATTGGGCGAGTTTTTGGATTTCAGTTTCCGGCTTTTTAGCCACATCATTTAATTTGAATGCCAGCAGGTTAGAGTTATGAAAATAAAGCGCCCCTTCACCTAAATCCCACACCGCAAAGCATGATAACAAAGCGGAAGACGTGGTCGTTAATAAGGCCAAATATGCCCAACAAAATGACACAAATAAAATTGAGATGCGGGGTCAGTCAGAAGACTTGAAAAAACGCTTATCAACAGCGGATAAAAGCAAACATGAGTTAATTGACAAGCAAATTAACGCCCTGGAATAAAAAGTCAGCGAGATAAAAATTGTGGTGGAGGTGCCTGAGAATAAATAAGCGGTGATCTGCGCGATCTTAAGACTTAAACGGATAACTCCGCCCAAGGAGCACAATTTACCAGACAAGGGTTTAGAATTAGGTGTCCGCCTAGTTTTAGACACCATGTAAAATGCCAAGGATTACATTGGACTCACTGCTTTCAAGCAGCAATGTTTTAACCAGCCGCTGCGCCAACAGTGTCGCAAATAAACCACGAAACAAGGCTACCCAAACTGATTAGCGTGGTACTGACACCCGCCTTATTTAATTAATTTATTTACCTTAAACCAACCCTCTGGCAGTTTTAACGGTAACCGATGGAGTTAATAAAGTTTACCCAAATAGCTGTCCTACTCCCAGGTAAAAATACAACCTGATGATTATATTATATTTTTACTGTTGTGCTGTTTAGCGCTCGGTTTTTATATGTCAAAAAATGAAAGCTGCCAATTAGACATTTCATACACACCTAGCAACAGATCGATTTGAAGGGTTTAAGGCTACGCACAACTCAATTAATAGTTGGCATTAGTTGTGCAATTCATCCTTGCCAGCTTCGCTGGTGACAATCATTCAACTGTCTAACTAGGGCAAACAAACAATATGAACGCGTTAATCAACAAACCAAAATTTGTATCAATCGCAGCACTTTTAACGCTAGCGGCAACTCAACAAGCGGGGGCGGCTACCATTACTTTTGGTGGTCAAGCAGCTACTGATGGCTCAAGTAAAACTAGCGCGAATGTAAACGCTGATAATACCGTTACCTCGATAAACAACGGCTTTTTCGTTGAAACCTTCGATACAGCAACCGCTATACCGGGTTTTTTGGGTGGTGGCGACACACAATTCAACGTAGCGGGTAAATCGGAAGGTTGTGCCATTAACTCCCCCCTGGGCATTACCCCAAGTGGTGGTAATGTGGTTAATATCAGAAACGGCTCAGACAAAAATGTGGCAGCCGCCCCAGCAGGTGATACCACGTGTTTCGGGTATACCACCCCAACCACTGTTGGTGTGAATAGCTACGTGGACATCGACTACAAGGCGTTTTTAACTACTGTCGGCAATATGGAGCCGAGTTTAGTGGACTCAAACATCAACTATCTGGGGTTCTACTGGGGCTCAGTTGATGAATACAATTCGTTTGAGTTTTACTCTGATGACGTATTAGTGGCGAAAATTACTGGCCCTGAATTGCTGGCTCAGTTAAACGGCAAAGCCGGTGACCAGGTCGCCGATACCTCTAACGTGTATGTGAACATTGACTTTAGCTTTGCTGAAGCCTTTAACCGATTACGGGTAATTACTTCAGGCGTGGCCGGTGAGTTTGACAACATAGTGGTTGGTTTAGACCAACGTCCCGTTACTGCCCCTGGGAGTCTGGCATTTTTAGGCCTGGGTTTGTTAGGCTTAGGTTTGGGCAGACGATTTAAAAAATAAATCTCGCTCTATCTGAA
The DNA here is from genome assembly GCF_058068185.1 of Paraglaciecola sp. IT1134. Taxonomy (NCBI): domain Bacteria; kingdom Pseudomonadati; phylum Pseudomonadota; class Gammaproteobacteria; order Alteromonadales; family Alteromonadaceae; genus Paraglaciecola; species Paraglaciecola sp. IT1134. Next base: position 4,041,651 of record NZ_CM176486.1, read on the forward strand.
TATGTAAAAGCCGGCTCGCCGGCTTTTTTATGTCTGAATTTCACCCGTTAAACAGCCCTTCCCCTTACTTGCGTGATAACTGTCTACGTACAATTAAAATACACTCAAGCTGACGATCAGTTTGCCATTTTCTACCTTGACCGACTCTAAAGTTGATTTGGCCAACTTTTGTTTTAAATCATTATCATTAAGAATGTAGATAGGCCGGGTAGCCAATAGGCTGGCAATGGTCGATTGAGCGAGTTTTTGAATTTCAGTTTCCTGCTTTTTGGCCACACCATTTAATTTGAGTTCCACCAGTTTGGGATTATGAAAATAAAACGCCCCCTCCTCCTGGTTATAGGAAATACTGCCGGTGAGATAAGTGGTGCCGTTGCCGCTAAATGCCCCCAGGGCGTTAGCCCGAATATTCGCCCCTAATCCTAGTTCGTTGGAGTCTTCAAGCAGGTGCAGCTTGGGCTGGGTAAAGGTCAGGGTAACAAAATATTTAGTTTTGCTAAGAGGCATCATGGCGCTCAGCATATTTTGCAACTCTGCCTCGGTAAACTCCTTAGTGTAGGAATACGCCTGAACACTACAGGCTGATAACAATAATATTAATCCGAATAAATAGTTCATCTTTAACCTCAATTTTTAATCATTGAGTAAACTCTCAAGATTGCCTGCATAGAATATCTAATATTGCGGGCTGTCGATAGGGCGCTGTTTTATTTGCCCGTTATAAACACCCATGCCCAAGCGCTACAAGAGATAAGTAAAATTTGCCATACAGTGAAGAAAAATCTTCCATGGTTCAGTTTTTATCTTCTAACAGTTAGTTAAAGCTTGATGGGGGTATACGTTAATTGCGCGCCACTTAAGGCCTGCATGATATGCAAGGATGCTGAATTTCAGGCCCGATTAGTGCTTAGCAAAATTACATATTCTCTATGTTACTAATGAAGCTGATGGAAAAAATACGGATTGCCTTGATCGGTGGTGGCCCCAGTGCGCTGTTTATTGTCAAAAAGTTGCTTCACAAGCAGCCTAATAGGTTCAGCGTCGATATTTTTGAACGTCAGGCGGTGCTGGGAAGGGGCATGCCGTACAGCCACCAAGGTGCTTCATTAGAACATGTCACTAATGTATCCTCAGACGAGCTATGCCTGTTAAGTGAGTCTCTGGTCGATTGGATTAACAAACAACCAAATGCAGTGTTGGCTGACTTCGCCATCGAAAAATCGACCTTTCACGAAAAACAAGTGGTTCCAAGATTACTCTTTGGTCTGTACTTGGAAGACCAGTTCAAGGTTTTATTAACTGAAAGTGAAAAAAGAGGTTTGCTTGCTCAGGTGCATTTGCAGACTAACGTGGTGGATATTATACCCAGCGATGACGGTCAAACCTGCAGTGTGCTGCTGCAAACGGGTAAAATAGACGGCTTTGACATAATCATTATTTGTACTGGACATGTGTGGCCCACAACTGAAGAACTCAAGACCACGGGATATTATGGTTCCCCTTACCCACCAGCGAAATTAAACCAGCAGTTTAACCACCCTGTGGCGCTCAAAGGCAGTTCATTAACCGCGATCGATGCTATCAGAACATTAAGTGTGGCCAATGGCCGTTATTTTACCGATAGCAACGGTCAACTTAAATACCAGGTAGCTGACGACGTGCCCAATTTCAAGTTGGTTATGCACTCTCTGCACGGCCTACTGCCCAATGTGCGTTTTCATCTAGACGAGCCACTGGTATCAAATGATGGCATGCTTAGCGAGCAACAAATCGAGGAGCATATCAGCCACAATGGCGGCTTTTTATCCCTGGATTTTATATTTGAACAAAATTTTAAAGCAATCTTAAAACATAAGGATCCGGCTTTTTACGCCAAAATAGCCGACCAGGATCTGGAATCGTTTGTCGACTGGATGTTGAGCTCACGAAAAGCATTTGAGCCCTTTATCTTATTTAAACTTGAATACCTCCAGGCCGGACAGTCCATTGAAGATGAACATTCGATCAAGTGGATGGAGGTATTGTCACAGTTGAGTTTTGCCGTCAACCACCCCGCCAAGTACTTATGCGCCGAAGATATGTTAAGGCTGCAAAAAGTATTGCAGCCACTGATAGCACTGGTTATCGCCAATGTGCCGCAATCGTCCGCTGAACAACTATTGGCCCTGCACACTGCCGGGGTATTGCAAGTCGTTTCAGTTGATACAGACAGTGAGGTGAAAATAGAAGCTGCCAATGTTTTTAAATATATTTACAAGGACAGCAACAACAGCCCCATCACACAACAATATGCCACCTTTGTGGATTGTACGGGCCAGCAGCATTTGCCTATAGACGCCTTCCCCTTTAAATCCATGTTAAGTCCCCAGCTATCCCTAACCGCTAAACTCAGATTTAAATCCATAAAAAACGCCCAAACCTTGCTCCAGCAAGGAGACACAAACGTGGGCAAGGATCCAGGCGGACATTACTGGCTCACTGTCAGTGGGCTGGCCATTAATGATCACTATCAACTGTTACGTAAAGACGGACAGCCCTGTGCTCGCTATTTTATGATGGCAGTACCTTTTATTAGCGGTTTTAACCCAGACTATTCAGGATTTGATTTTTGTGATCAGGTATCTTCACTAATTGTGGACAAGATATATGCAAGTTGACAACCTTGTGTACACCGCTACCCAAGCTGGTTACAAATCGCCTTAGAGCGATACATCTCTAGCATCTGCCGGACTCGGGCATTTTGTATGGTTATACCAATATTGGTAATTAGCGAAGCGCCAGCTAGCCAACCGAGTTCTAGATTAATACCCCTCAACCTTGACAAATATCCACTCTGGGCAAAAGCTTTGCAAGGCCAAGAAAAAACCTTACCTTAAGTATCATGCAACTCAACGACCAAAGGGATGCCTCAATGACATATAAAGTCGCCATTGCTATATCGGGAGCGGTTTCATTAGGCTCATACGAAGCTGGGACCATGTATGAAATTATTAATGCGATTAAACTGCATAATAACCAAAACCCGGATCCTGAGCAGATTAAAATTGACGTATTGACCGGCGCCAGTGCCGGTGGCATGACGGCGGCTTTGGTCGCCCAAAAACTGTTATACGAAGCCCAAGCCCTGGAAAATCCGCAATCCAACGTAGGTTACCAGGCCTGGGTAGAATCGGTGGATATAGACGGCTTGCTTACTCACCACGAGGGTGACAACCCCAACACCTCTATTTTTTCCAGCGGTTTTGTGGCCACTATCGCCGATAAACATATGCTCAACCGGTACGATAGTTCCCCCACTAAGCCCCCCTCACTGCATTTAGCCAGCGACACCACGATTATACTGGGGTTGGCCATGTCTAACCTCAACGGTGTAGATTATGCCCGTAATATATTCGAGGCCACCCATCAAGGGCTACAAAACGGCAAATTTGTGGAAACCCGGCATCAGGACAGGGTGACGATAGAGCTGGGGCCCCAAACGGATGAAAAGCAGACTTGGCAACGGATCGCCACTGCGGCGCGTTGTTGTGGCTCCTTCCCCTTTATATTCTCACCCCTGTGTATGAGCAGAAAGTGGAACGAGCACGATTACAAAGATCGCGGGGCCGAGGATTTTTCACAACGTTTGCCCGAAGGTAATTTCTCCTTTATGGATGGCGGGGCATTTAATAATTATCCCCTAGGCATGGCCAGAGAATTAGTGACAACCATAGATAATAACCCCCTGGATTACAGCAAACGTTTCTATTTTTATATTTCGCCCCATAAAAAATTATCTTCTATGGATAACGCCTTCGACGCGTCTTCACCTACTATTTTAATGCAACATGCGGCCCTTAAAATAGCCGGAGCATTGTTCACCCAAGCCAGGTTTCAAGATTGGTTAATGACTGATAAATTTAATAAAGATGTGGCCTTGCTGGACAAACGCGCAGTGGAATTAGTCGACTATATTGAGTCCGCATCAGATGAAGCCGTCGCTAACATGGCTAAAGTAGCAAAAGAGTTGTGTCTGGCCATTTACGCGACCCAAGAGGTGGATAACACCCAAACCACAGCGCCAGATGTCATTGGAAAAACGCCCCGCCCGGATACAGAATCCCTAGATCAAGCCATCGTAAGACTGAGCCTACAATATCAAGAAGATTACCTTGATTTCGAACGCCTGGATCCCACCAAAAAGGCGGCCTGGCTATACAGCATAGCCTTACTAGAAAAATCGGGGAAACTGGAGGACCGGGATATAATGCGGGTCTATACCGTGACGGCTCAAGACAAGGAGCTGGCCAGTGAAGAACTGATGTCTTTCCTTGGTTTTCTCGACGAACGCTTCAGAAAACATGATTATTTACGAGGTCGATTAAATGCCATGTTAGTGCTCAACCATATCATTCGCTCGAATAAAGACCCGGCTCTGAGTTCGATACACTTGCCCCTCAATATCAGCGAAATCGATACGACCGAGGTACAACAAGCATTAGATAACTTAAATTTGGGCGGCGCCAGTATAGCTGATGTCGCACTCGCCACACGCAGGGCCCTGTATAGCAGAGCCAAAGACCGCTTTTATTTATTTACAAAAAAAATAGGCTTGAACTGGTTACTCAGGGTAAGCCTGTTCAATTTTTTTGTGAGGGGTAAATTAAAAGGGTATTTACAAGTCAATAAGTGAAAACGGATTTGGCCTACACTGTGGTTCCAGCCGTATGGTAAATAATGCTATTACAGGGTCGATTGCCGCGTTACCGGCAGGATTGAATAGGTAAATCAGTAAGCGGGAAAATGAGATGTTAAAAAAACACCAGGCAGGCCTGTTGATAGTAGATATACAGGGCACGTTGGCAAATATCGTGCAAGAAAGTGAATTACTGCTCACAAATACCGTCAAGTTAATCAAAGGAGCGCAAGCACTCAGCTTGCCTATTTTATGGCTGGAGCAAAATCCCGACAAACTGGGTAACACCTCAGCTGTTGTTTACGAAGCTTTAGCCGGTCATAAACCGATAAGTAAATATACCTTCGATGGCTGCGATACCCCAGAATTCATGCAAGCAATACAACAATCAGGTGCAAGACAGTGGTTAGTTTGTGGCCTGGAAGCCCATATTTGTGTTTACCAGACCACCTTAAGTTTGCTGCGTTTGGGATATGAGGTAGAACTGGTATGCGACTGCATATCGTCACGCACAGAACTCAATAAAGAATTAGCTATTACTAAATTGGTACTCAAAGGTGCAGAGCTCACAACCTTGGAGATGTGTTTGTACGAACTAATGGGAAATTGCCAAACTCCGGAGTTTAAGGACATACTCAGGTTAGTTAAATAATCCAACGACCTGCTTTTTAACCGACTCCTACAACCGGCGTTTTTCAAGCGTATCGGCTCTGGGGCGGCCGGAAGAAATTTATTTTGCGTGTCATGTCAACACAATGACTAGATCGCGCAATAGGATCGTTGGGATCAAGAAAAGTAAGTATTTATTCCTTTCAATAGCACCCCGGTGAACAGTTACCCTATTAAGAGCCTGAATATATGTCAGAACTAAGCCACTTTTAGACTTAACTTCACGCGATTAGACGAGCTGGAACAAGAAAAGAAACAAGACTTCATGCTGCTGAGCAGCATGAACAGAGCACGGCTGAGTTGACATCACGGGAGTGTCATATATGTCTTGTTAACTTTTCGCAAATTACTATTTGATTGCGACTCAATGATTAAATTCAGTTTTAATTTATCTTAAATCCACTATCTATTAACGCCTTAGTTATCATTTCTGGATTATGTATTTTATCAATCACATGAAAGATTTGTATTAAGCTTAAATTTGAATCAATTAATTTCATCCCTTCAAGCGTAGGATAAATGACATATATAAAAAGTTCTTTTTCTTTGAGATAGTAAAAATAATGAGAACTTCCCAACAAGCTTTCAACACCCAGAGTTAACTTTGCAGATGAATTATCTAAGTCGAACTTAGCAGATTTGATGTTATCTATAATAGGCAGATTCAATAGAGTCTTATTGTATAAATTAATAAATATCTCATTTTTATTAGTATCTGAATCGCACAAGGGATATTCGCTTAATAATTTGTAAAAATTGCTCGCAAGCATTCTAAGTTCTTCACTCTTTCCCATTGAAGTTTTTAACACCCTAACTATCAGCTCTTTTCCCCCAGAAAAGGCCGTTATAGTCAATTCTTCTTCATTTTCAAAAATATAAAGCTGTTCGCTTAACGGTGTTGGCTTTAAGTCCCTGTCGATGTTCCCAACAGAAATGTTTACGCCATTTGAAATAGCGTTATATTGGGTACATATAGGCAAAGCTTCAATTGCTAAAGAACAACCGCTAATCGGAAGAGCCATAATAATTAGCAAATATAATATTTTACTCATCTTTTTTTACCGAATCTTTTATGGTATCGCCAGCAATGCTATCACCCGTTAGGTACATATTAATTAAGCATCCGATACTAGCACCTGCCGCACATGCTGCACCAATAGCAAGCTCCTGAGGATACCTAGTTAATAGTTTTTTTGTAACGTCGTGCGTACCTGCGGCAGCAAGGTAATTAGCCCTTAAAGCTAATTTAATGCTTAACGAGTATCGTATTCCTTTGGCATAAGACACATCGAGTTGTATCTTCTCCCACTCAGACTGACTTACTAGTTCATGTTCTGCTGCGATGTATGCCATTTTTATTCTATCGATATCCTCGTTTAAGTTTAGTGATTTGATTAACTCAATTTGTTTACGTATTTTTTCAGTTTGATTTGAAACTTTTTCGACATCATGAATAAAATCATTGAACGTTCTTGCAAAAGCAGCTGTCACCGCCCCATTTGCAAATTTACCTCCAGTGAGCTTTGAGACAGTCCCTCCAATAATCGCAGCGGTTATTATTTGAAAGTTGGCATTTTCGATTCCGTCTATTTGCAAACCTAACGCTTGGGTCGCGCCAGCAGCAAAAAATCCGTGTCCAAATTTACCGCCGTTTAAGTCAGAGATCACCCCACCTGCAACTGCATGTGCCGCTATCTTTCCTGCAAATTGAGCTGCGGTTAGTCCATTTTCCAACGTACTTAACCCTTCAACTCCTGCATTTGCTACTTTTATTCCTTGAAAATAACTTCCCACTCCTAAAAAGGCAACTGCACTGAAAGCCCCAGTTAATGCCCCTTTCAATGAACCAGTTGCAACATAACCTGCCGCAGCACCCCCAGCAGCAGCAATGCCCACACCTACCCATGTAAACCCATAACCTGCTGCAAGGCCACCTGTATGAATTGTTATGGCAATCGCTACGATGGGTTTTAACCACTTATCCCTAAAATTAGTCCAGGCACTAATGACGTGGTTGAATAGATACGACCACCCCAGTTAAGACATAATAGCCTTAACTGGAGATAGATAATGACAACACGTAAGAAATATTCAAAAGAATTCAAACTGGATGCCATCGCCTTGGTGGTAGAGCAAAAATACAGTCGAACAGAGGCGGCTAGGAATTTAGGACTTAGCCCTCAAATACTTGGTCGTTGGCTTAAAGAAGCCAAAGATGATGATGGTCAAGCTTTTCGAGGTAATGGCACCCTGACACCCGAGCAAGCTGAAATCCGCCGTTTAAAGGAGCAAGTAAAGCGCCTTGAAATGGAGCGTGAGATATTAAAAAAAGCGACGGTCTTCTTTGCCAAAGAAACGAAGTGAAATACTCGTTTATTACCCGATATAAGAAGACCTGGCCTGTGCGACTAATGTGCAGATTACTGGGTGTACAAAGCCACAATTATTACAGTTACCAGAAGCGGCAAACGGATAAACCTGATGACCTAACGCATCAAGAGATGTTGGAATGGATAAAAGATATCGCCAAGTTCAGTGACAACACCTATGGTGAACGACGCATTCAAAAAGTATTGAATACGCTGAGCTTCCCAGTGAGTCGCAGGAAAACAGCTCAATTGATGAAAGAAGCTGGCGTGTGGGTGCGGTACAAAAAGAAATTTAAAGCCACCACCAACAGCGACCATAAGAAGCCCATTTATGACAATGTAGTCAAGCAAGACTTTGTCGCACAAAAGCCAGACCAAGCTTGGGTTCAAGACATCACCTACGTTTGGACATCAGAGGGTTGGCTGTATTTAGCGGTGGTGATTGATTTATATTCACGCAAAGTCGTGGGATGGAGTATGAGTTCAAGAATGAAAGCCAGCTTAGTGTGTGACGCATTAACTATGGCCATATGGCAACGACAACCGAAAGCAGGGTTAATTGTGCATTCAGATCAAGGCGTACAATATGCCAGTAAAGCCTATCGTCGCCTTATCAAAACACATGGTTTTATAGGCAGCATGAGTAAAAAAGGGTGTTGTTGGGATAACGCTGTAGCAGAAAGCTTCTTCGGGAGTTTAAAACAAGAGCGGGTGCATTGGCGCAATTACTCAACACGATTTAGCGCCCAGCAGGATATCCTGAATTACATTACGATGTGGTACAACAGCCATAGACTTCATTCGTACTTGGATTACCAAAGCCCTGATGACTTTGAAAGACAAAACAATGAATTACAAAAAGTAGCTTAACTGGGGTGGTCGTTTTAGGTTGACCACGTCACCGACCGTTCATATGAATGCAACGGATTTACGATCCCGCTAAAATAGGGCCTACTTTACCGATGATACTATTGACTCTGATACTAACCGAACCCTTCCTATACTTAAGCCAAAAGCATTTCCACTAAGCTCGAAGAAATTTAAAACAGAGCGCCTTGGGCTATCACCTTCTCTTACATAGGGATCAAAGTACTCATCCATTCCTTCTAATTCCATTTTTAAAACAATATTTGCCCAGTCAATAATTTCTTTAGGCACTATATTCCCGTATTGAAGGTGAAGCCCATGTATTTTGGCGGCAATAGATTTGAGATCTTCGAATGCTTGTTTTAAATCTTGAAAAGATTGCGTTGATTTAATTTGCCCCTGCTGGCGCTCAAGAATTGAAAGAGCGTCAGGATTCAGCTCTTTTGCCTGTTCAACGTTAATGTAATTTTTAACAGCGACAAAATTGTTAGATATAATTGCATACCTTTCAAAAACAGGAATTGCGAACTCGTTAACCTTTGACAAAACTTCTAGCTCTAGAATGTATTGTTTGTATTTATTCGACTCATTTGACGAATTTAACTGGCTAATCGCATTTAAAATGATGATCCCTGCTAAGCAAGCTATATTGCCCCAAATCAAATAACGAGACTTTTCTTTTTCATCAATCTTTCGACCATAAGATGTAAGAGCTAAAGAAACTAAAGCTAAAACGACTGTCGCAATTGTGTTCAACCTAATTTACCTTAATCTACTTTACGGTTAATAAAATCACCTAAAATTTTTACTGCCTCAATACCATCAGCTATGGGTAATTCGTTGTAATCCATTTCCTGATCAAGCACACGCCTAATATACGTACCTTGCCCATCTCCAAACTTTGGATGAACATATGGATTTCGCATTTTCCGTAACTCGGTCAACTTTAATTTCATATCACCATTAATTGTACCCATCTCTTCTGCCTTGGCTATAAGTTTGGCAAAGCCCTTAGTGATAATTGATTCATGCTCTGTCAACATAAAAATACTAGCGAGAGCGTGTTCAATTACTAATTGGCAAAGCAAAACGCACGCAAAAAAGTTTCCGCGTTTAAAGCTATCCTCAATTTCTGCAAGAATTGCAGGTTCAATGCCTCCGCAGAATAAAAGATCACCTTGATGCATATTAACTACATGGCTTTTAAAAAAGTTTACTCGCTTGCTAGGGCTATTGAATTCAGCGTACTTTTCTAACCATTCCATATTGCAATCTCCCACTTTAAACTCAGGGCGGGATCAAACTTTAGGTTATAATTAGTCATCTATCGATCACCTATTGATATAAACAGTCTGGAACTTTTTGCTTGAGGGTCGATCAGATCGTCAACTTTCCCCAATCGGTATTATCATATGGAACTCATCGACTGCTTAAAAGACGTTCAAGAGACACGCTCGCATATTAATCAAACATATCCGTTACTGGAAATCATGTTCCTAGTGGTGGCGGCTTTAGCCTGTGGCCAGAAAGGGTGGTCAGATATACAAGATTTCGGTGACGGCAATCTTGACTGGTTACGCCGCTATTTGCCTTATGAGAATGGCATACCCACCCGGCATAACATCGCCAAGATAGTCCGTGCTGTCGTGCCGGATAGCTTTGTCGGTGCCTTAGTCAAGTGGGCGAATGTGCGGCGCACCCGCCATGGCAAGCCATTAATTGCATTAGATGGGAAAGATATTCGGGGTGTCGAGCGCAGTGGTAAAGCCTCGCCCCTGAGTATTGTCTCAGCCTTTGATGTGCAGCAAGGCTTAGTGCTCTATCATAGTGCCACACAAGGCAAAGGTCAGGAAATTCAAGCGGTGTGTGATCTGCTTGATGCACTGGATATCCAGGATTGCATTGTGACGATGGATGCACTGCACTGCCAAAGTGACACACTGAGCTTGATCAAAAAACGCGGCGGCGATGCACTCGTACAAGTCAAAAAAAACCAGGACGCCTTATTCAATCAGATAGATGGGGCATTTCAGGCATACTGGCAACAATCTCAAACCCAGGACCACATCGCAGAGGCAAGTGAGAATAAAGGTCATGGCCGGGAAGAGTCTCGTTGTGTATATAGCCTGCCTGCTACTCTTGGCGAGGCACTCAAGATAAAGTGGTCAATGTTAGAAAGCGTTATCGCGGTCGTTAGAACCCGCAAGATAGCGAATAAAGTCAGTCACGAAACCGCTTATTTTGCTTGCACCACCCACCTCCCCTTAGCCCTGGCAGCGGATGCCACACGTCGTCACTGGGACACTGAAAATCGTCAGCACTGGGTGCTAGACGTTGTATTCAGAGAAGATGCTCAAACCATTTACACACGCAAGGCCGCGCAGAATATGGCGACAGTAAGGCGTTTCGTATTGAATTTACTCAGGCGAGACAATGGGAAACAGAGCATGCCACGCAAGATGAACAAGGCGGCATGGGACGAGAACTATCGTCATGATGTGTTGTTTACAAATTAGTTACAAAGTTCGCTCGCGCCCTGACTTTAAACTGATTGCAATTTAACTAAGCGAAGTTTCTCTGAGTCTTTCAGTTCTTCCCTTAAAAATTTTACCCATTTCATTGAGTAAAGATAACCATCAAACCCTTCCATATAAGCTGAGTATTCGCCTTTATAATCCCTGTTCATTTCTCTTGGTCTTGCATTGTAAAATTTCCAACATTTCGTGTGTAACGTCATGTTGAAACCAGAATTAACTTTCGATACAAGCTCAACGACTCTCGATGGTTTAAGCCTATTAAGCGACAATTAACTTGATTGGTTGAGCGTCAACTATCTTGACCGGTCGTTCTGTTAAGGTTCGACACTGAAATTCGGAGGGGATTTAGTGTCGGGTAATCACATCACAGAAAGACAAATCAGGTTATATATGAAGTTACGTAAGGATTTCACCCAAGAAGTGGCTACAGCAAAAGTCGGCATGTCAGTTAGCACCGGACACCGAATTGAAAAAGAACGGCACCAACCTAAAAAAGATAAACGAGATTGGCGAACTAGAGCAGATCCGCTTGCACCAATATGGGATCTCATTGTGTTGCCATTGTTAAAACAAGACGCCGAAATAAGTCCTGTTGGCGTGTTTGATCATTTGTGCGAGTTTCATGCGGATGTATTTAGCTCTTCATCGAGACGCACGCTAGAGCGCAGGATCAAGCAATGGCGTCATTTACATGGCGCAGCTAAGGACGTGATGTTTATGCAACATCATGAGCTTGGAAAGCTAGGTATATGCGACTTCACACATGTTACAAGCCCCGTCACGATTGATGCAAAACCCTTTAAACATATGCTGTTTAATTACCGGCTACCCGCTAGTGGTTGGACATTCTCGCAAGTTATTTATGGTGGTGAAAGCTTCGCGGCATTCTCCGATGGTTTGCAAAATGCATTCGCTAAAAGCAAAGGCGTACCTGCTGAGGTGCGCACCGACAGCTTAAGCGCGGCATACAAGAATAATGGTACGGTTGAGGATTTTACTCAGCGCTATCAAGAGTTGATGACGCATTATGGATTTGCTGGCACACGAAATAATACCGGTGTTGCTCATGAAAATGGTGCCATTGAATCGCCCAACCGTCATATTAAATCGCAAGTTGAACAGGCACTAAGAGTGCGAGGCTCGTTCGATTTTAATTGTCGCGCCGATTACGAGACCTTCATTGAAGGCGTGACCAGTCGTCGCAACAAACGCATTGCGGCCAAGTTCGCACAAGAGCAGCGACAATTACACACCTTACCTGCCTATAAGAGCGTCAATTACTCGCAAGAATACGTGCGGGTTACGCGCACAAGCACGGTCAATATCAAACGAGTCATGTATACGGTGCCGTCTAGACTGGTGGATAGTCGACTGAAAGTGCATGTATATGATGATCATATCGATTTACTCTTAGGCCAAGAATTCACCTACCGTTTAGAGCGCGTTTACGCGCCAGGCTCTTCACGTAAACGCAGCGTCAATTACAAACATGTTATTGACGCGCTCGTTAAAAAGCCCAGAGCATTTAGATGTTCACAATGGCGAGATGAGTTACTGCCTAACGAAGACTACCGAACGATATGGCAGTATGTTGAGGCGACAATGAAAGCCGATGATGCCAGCCATTACATGGTTAGAATACTGCATTTAGCGAGTAAAGCAGATAATGAAATGCGGCTAGGTCGCTTTATTACTCACCAGTTAAGCATAAGCCGTTTACCCAGCTTGTTTGACTGCCAAGAACGCTTTAGCACCAAGCCCAAAGACATTCCACAAGTCAACGTGATGCAACACAAACTATCCCAATATCAATCGCTATCGCAAGGAAGTCATCATGAATAGTGCAACCGCTTCATTACCGTTGATGCTAAAAAGCCTCCGCCTAAGTGTGTTTAGAGAGCAATGGGAAACCATCGCAGAAAAAGCGTTACATGACCAATGGCGGCCAGAACAATACTTAAGCGAGTTGTGCCACATAGAGCTGGCGAGTCGCACCGACAAGCGACAATTACGTTATGTAAAAGAATCGAACCTGCCATCAGGAAAGCACTTAGGCGGCTTCGACTTTACTGCCATCGAAGGGGTGAATAAAGCGCGTATGTATGAGCTGGCCGACAATCATGACTGGGTAAAACAAGGAGCCAATTTATTATTGTTCGGTGCCAGTGGCGTTGGCAAAACACACTTAGCCAGTAGTCTAGGTTATAGCCTGATTGAAGCAGGTATCCGTATCAAATTTTACTCAGCCACAGCCCTTGTACAGCATCTGCAAGAAGCAAAACAACTACTGAAATTGCAGGATGCATTAAACAAGCTCGATAAATACCAAGCACTTATCATTGACGATATCGGCTATATTAAAAAAACCGAACAAGAAACCAGTGTTCTGTTTGAACTAATTGCCCACCGCTATGAAAGACACAGCCTAATCATCACCTCAAATCAATCATTCGAAGATTGGGATGAGCTGTTTACCGATACCGCAATGACCGTAGCCGCCATAGATAGGCTGGTTCATCATGCACACATTATTCAATTAGTAGGAGAAAGTTACAGAAGAAAAGCGGCCATGAAAGAAGACGAAGAAAGCAGAAGTAACCGGTCAAGTTAATTGACGCTCAACCGGTCAAAGTAGTTGACGCTCTATAAAGCCTAAATGGATTTTCAACTCCCTTTATAAAAGCAACAGCTTGCTCGTAGTTTTGTAGTTCTTCTTCTGAAAGGCTATCTACACTGATAAACTCAACAGCTAAATCTGAAGATGTAGCATGATTGCCCAATTTGGGAACCAAAAAGGCCCTAAGTCGATATTTTTGGCTCTGGACAATTTCATCATTTAAATCATTACGATAGGTTTCCATGTACTCTCGAACCACCTTGTAATTCTCTTTCTGCATTTGCTTCAAAGCATCAATTTGAGCTTGCTCTGAAACACGAGTTAGCTGCATTGCGAATGCTAGTGAGGTAGTTAAAGCATGGTTATCGCCAAACTCTTGAACAATAATTTCTTCAAAATTATTAAGTGCTGATTGGCATTCACCCACAACAGCTAAATCTATAGCTGGAAGATTCCTGTGTTCGATTTTGTTTCTAAGGCCGACTAAAAACTTAATATTTGCTTTTTCAGGATTGGTAACCCCATTCCAATAATTCTCTGCACACTCAGAAAGCTCCCAAGCTTTCTTATCACCATCAATTAAAATTGGGTTACCTTGCTGGTCATAATGGAAATAATCGACTCCTTTTTTCTCGAAAATGGCGTGGAATAATGCGGTAAATGCAATGTTCAAATTAACAATGAAACCATAAGTCTTAAATTCAGTGTAAGGATTGTTATAAATAGACACTGCCAAAAGTGCGAATTCTTTGGATTTATGTAGAAGCACTCCTTTTGCAGACATATCGGCTGTTTGCTGCAACTTCTGGCTGTGAACAGCTCTGAATTCTTCTTTGCTTAAAAAGCATATTCCAGAACTTGAATATTGGTCTCCATCTTTTTCAACATATTGATGCCAACGCTTAGAGGGGTATGTCCGACATGTATCAACCTTCCAGCCAGTAGTTTCTGAAAGTTGCTCAATAGTGAAAGCTTCTCCTTGGCGTTCTCTACATGCTAAAAACTCGTATGCTAAATCTACCTTTTCATATCTACTCATTGTTTTCCCTAACTTTAATAGTCTATTAACGCTTAGAGATTTTCTCTAACATAATTTTTCTGTACTTATCAGAACAGTCATCTAGTAGTAATTCATAGCCGCCCATTTCAGATTCACACGTTGGAGAAAGGAGGAATGGGATCTCACTAGAAATCAAAACATCAACGATATTATTGTACCTATCATTATCTTCATGATGATCAATCGCGAATAGTCCCCAACACTCATTAATAAAAGGATCTATTACCTCATATATAAATGTTTTTGTATCGCAAGGCCATTCATCGGGCACTGTAAAGTGCTGTATTGTATTCCTAAGTTGACCAAACTCTTTGTACAAGTCGAGGTTAGGTACTTTTATCCCTGTTGCAGCCCATAGCCGTTCAGGTAAATCCAAGTAAGATATTGTTTTTGCGTTCTTTACTAAATCTTTAAAACTTAATAGGTCGTTTCCAGCCTGAGTAGAACGGGGCATTTTATCGAAAATCAAAAGCGGGTGTTCTTGCGCAATTCTAGCCTTAATAAAAATTTCAGCAGCATGTGCAGCTTGAAGTACTGACATTTCATCCCACATTTCGCCTTCAGAGCTATAAAAACATGAATGGTAGTTAGCGTGTGAAAGAGCTGCCCTCCCAAGGCGTATCATGTGCTCATGAACACTTCTTAAATCTTGCTGCATATTGTTCCATTGCATTAATTCGCTATTAAATAACCGAGTTTATTCTTGGTTCTGGTTAGTTAGCCGACATCGCTTGTATATATACTATGTCTTATTTTGCGTGACATAAAGATCTCACTACTAACTAGTTACCTAGCAGCAGGATGTGACTTTTCGTAAGCTCTTTCTAGCTCAGGGTTGGTTACGTGGGTATAGACCATGGTTGTAGAGATATCGCCATGTCTTGGGTGTCTGCGTAATTTCTGCGTAATTAAAGTCCATGACTCGGGGCCTTGGCGGTGTGCTTACCTTACCAAGTAGAGGACTTGCACCTCCGATCTTCTACCGATTTATCTCGGCGCACAGGGTCTCTAGTTAATATAATCCATTTGCAGAAGCCGATGCTCCCAACGCCCCTTTCACTGAATTTCGTGCGGATTGCGAGCCCCCACTGACTGTCGCTGTGCCCACACCGTTGCTATAACTAGATGTTACCGTGACACTAGTTTTGATCCGACTGCCCGGTCTCGATACCTGCACCTTCTGCTGTTGCTCCTGCTCAGCGTTACTGCCCCCCGGCCGAACCGTTTTCTTGGTTACAAGAATACCCCGTCGGATCTGTGCCACTCATCGGATTATTCATAATGTACGAATAGGGGTTCATGCTCTGGCTGTTGGTGGGGTTTTGAATAAAGGGGTCAACCGACATAAACCGTCCTAGGTTGTAGTCAAACACCCGGCCGTTCATATGGATAAGTTCGGCTTCATCCAAATGCTCGTGGTCGGTAAAACCACGGCGAGTGGTCATTACCATGTCTAGCGGATTATCCCGCAATTGGGCTCTGGCACCTATACTTTCCAGCGCAGACCAGTCGCCTGCTCGGGGTTTATCGAATGGGTCAAAATGACGACGGATCAGCACTTGGTCGTTGTGATCGGTCATGGTGGCGGCGCTGCCCAATCTGTCTCGGTGGATAAAGGCTATGCTTTGCCCTTTGGTATCGCTCCTGGTCAATATGGCGACATCGCTGATATACGTCTTACGAGTGCAATTGCCGTTTTTATTGATAGTTATCGATTTGATAAAGCGGTTATTTGCAGTTTTACATGACCAAAAAAAAGAAAACGAAAGGCAATATTACTGTTGTAATAATAAACCACAATACAAAACAGAACCGCATGACATTGTACGAATTTAAGGTTATTGAGCGGCGCCACTCAATGTATTTTGTTATCCGAAGATTAGATGCTGAAAGCCTCCAAATGCAAATAAAGCAAAGCGTTACTAATAGTCCTGCCGCTAATACGGAAATGAATTCATCAACATACTGAATAAATTTCAATTCTAAATGCTCAACTAAAAATAGAAATACCCAGACAAGATTTAAACTCAAGCAAACAGATAAAAGCAAAGCACCAGTCCAATTTACATCGGAAACGTTATTTCGTTTCAAGATTCTTTTAATCTCCTCATAAGAGAAAAGCAAAAGGAAGAGTGTTTTCGTAAATAGCGATTTGAACAATTTTAGTCCTCCTTTCTTCCTATCAGTTCTCTGGTAGCCTTAAACGTAGATCTAAATGCATTATCATCGTAATAAGTATCAACAACCCAGTAAGCAGCAGCAACTCCTACACCTAATGGCCCTGCAAACGCCAGGAAACCGAACGCAATATCTAATCTCGCATCAGCCTTTTCATAAAATTTCTCTTCAGAAGACCTCATTCCTTTAATGTTGTTATATGCATTAATAGGCCTAGCAACAAGGTAAACACCAAAAAAGGCCTTTCCAGTTCTATTTGCCCATTTTGAGATGTTACGATATTTTGTTCGTTTAGCATCCGTCAAATCAAAAATTTGACGCCATGTTGAACTTTTACCCTTAGAAAATTCTTGGATTGATCCAGCAATAACTCCAGCAGCTGTAACGCTCATCTCTAAATCACTCAAAGAAGCAGAAAATCTATATCCAGTTCCTTCTTCAAATTGATAGCTGCCTTCAAATTCTGTGTTCACCCCATCAGCACCGACGTTTTCTCCAATTTCAAAGATTCCAGATTTAGCCTGACTCTGAATTTGATCTCGTAGCAAACCGTTTCTTGAATTTACTCCGTCAGCCCTCCCCATAACTACGCCAGTAGCCTGCCATCCCCCTCCCCCCCCAATATCCATAGCCTGCAATCCGTTTGCAGAAGCCGCCTTACCCCGAGTTTAGCAACAGAGTTTAGCAAGACATCCAAGCTAAGTACTTAACGCGCAGAAGAGCACTACTTTATTGGCCCCATTTTAACAAAAGGAGCGCAAGCGTAAATCACGTCTCAGTTTGGTCAGTGCGCCAGTAGAATGTAATAAAATGGCTAATTAGAGTCAGATTGAGGACAACAAATTATCCCGCATGGCTCTGTGGTGACGTTTGGGCTTGTTTATTTAAGTGAGTGAGGGTAATCAGGCGTGTTTTAGTAACACCTTTGCTTTGCCCATCCCTCGAAGGCGTTGATGATGAGTATGGCGTTTAAACTCATTCATCATCAGCTCTGCTCCTGCGGCATAACAAAAGTGTTTTTCAAACTCAGTAGTCAAGGTTAACCACTGCGCTGAGTCTAAGCCTAATCGTTCTAGAATAGGGCTGTGACCAGTATCGATATATCCGATTTTATCTTCTCGAATACAGCGGCCTGTTGTCTCCACCAGTTCGCAGTAGTCTATTAATTGATAGGCAATGCCCTTCGGCATGTTGTCTCTGGGATTGCCCACAAAGGGCATCAAGGTTTTCAGTTGGCACTGTTTGCTTTTAACTGCCTGGGTGCGTTTTTTAATACTGGTGTATTTTGACGTTTCCGGCGTTTTTTCCATTTTCGCTCTGATAGGATTTAAATCCACATAGGCCATACAAGCCAATACCGCACTTTCATCTAACAAGGCTTGGGATTTAAACCGCCCTTCCCAAAACCGACCTGTGCAGCCATCTTCTTTGTTGGCCTCTCTAGCAATGTATTCATTGAGGTCGCGCATAAACCAGCTGATATCGTATAAGCGTTGCCGATACTGCTCCACGGTTTCATCAAAGGTAATACCTTCACCTGGGCTTAGTTCGTCCCCTTTAAGGTACTTATGAGTTAGCAGTGTGCCCTTGTGCAGCTTGTGGTAGTGACTGAGCACGTCATTCGCACTCCAACTGTCAGCCAGAGCTTTATCTACATACAGCACAACATGAGTATGGTTACTCATTACCGCGTAAGAGCATATATCAATGGCAAAGACACCAGATAAGAACAGTAATCGGTCTTCTACCCATCCTCGGCGATGCTCATAACTTTGGCCTGAGTACTTATCCATACCACATAGGAATGAGCGACGAACACAGCGGGAAACACAATGGTAATACGGCGTATCCATTAAACTGACTTGGCTTTTTCGAGGCTGGGGCATAACCCACCTACCTGACTAAAAATAAAACACCCCACAAGCTTAGCTCAGTTTAAAAAACAGGCAATTTTATAATGGGTGATGAGATGGACACTCCCTAATACGGCGTCAATGCGCCAAAATAGTAGTGTTAAGCAGACTATTTACATAAGGAGTGTCCACCATGAAGTTTAAAACAATTAGTATCGATTTAGCAAAAAATGTCTTTCAGGCATGTGGCGTGAATGAGCACATAAAGCCGCAGTTTAATAAGAAGTTGAAACGCCATGAGTTACTTGATTTTATGCGCCAGCAATCGCCGACTGTGGTGGTAATGGAAGCCTGTTATTCATCACATTATTGGGGCAGAGAGTTAAGCAAACTCGGTCATGATGTGAAGCTTATCCCAGCGCAGCATGTCACGCCTTTTGTACGTGGAAATAAGAATGACCACAATGATGCCTTTGCCATAGCGGAAGCCAGTCAACGGGCACATATTCGGTTTGTGCCGGTTAAATCAGAGTATCAACAAGAAGTGATGTGTTTACATCGCATTCGAGAGCGCCTGATTAAAAACAAAACGGCGTTGAGCAATCAAATTCGTGGGCTGTTGAGTGAATTTGGTGTGGTATTTCCTTGTGGTCATGCGGCACTACTCGTTGGGTTGGAAAGCGTCATCGATAACCCGCAATACAGTGTCAGGTTGCAACAGATCATGGCAGATATGCTCAATGAGTACAGCGCCATACTCAAACGCGTAAAAAACATTGAACAGCAACTACGTGGTTTTGTGGATAACAGCAAAAGCGGCCAAATCTTACTCAGCATACCGGGTATAGGGATCATCAATGCTTCGGCTTTTCTAGCCGCCATCGACAAAGGCCAGGCGTTCAACAGCCCCAAAGAATTCGCTGTATGGTTAGGGCTCACGCCCAAACAACATGCATCAGGTAATGTGAGCAAGATGGGCGGTATCACCAAACGTGGCGACCGCTACTTACGTAAACAGCTGGTGCATGGTGCCAGAGCACTGGTTAGCCGAGCCGCTAAAAGTAACGACCCCTTATCGGTATGGGCGATGAAACTTCGGGTCAGTAAACCGTTTAACCAAGTGGCGGTGGCCGTTGCACACCGTCTTGCTCGGCTTATGTGGATACTGCTTACTCGTCAAGAACACTATCAAGCCATGCCGAATACACAAGTTAGCGCATGATATGACACAGTTGACGTTATCCCTGTCGAACTCAAATCCGTCCGAGACAAAGGTACAAAGCCTGTATGGGTGTTGTGGAAGGTTAGACACGGGATAACACTTTTTTACCCAACCAGCTTAGTCGACACATGATGAAGAAAACGGTCTACCCTACCTCATCAAAGCCAGACTAAGGCACGGATATAACAATCCGCATGAGTGAATAAAAAGGCGATAAGGTACGGAGTTCATCAGAGGCCTGGAATAATAAACCTATTCCTATTAAGAGCCTGAATATATGTCAGAACTAAGCCACTTTTAGACTTAACTTCACACGATTAGGCGAGCTGGAACAAGAAAACAAACAAGACTTCATGCTGCTGCGCAGCATGAACAGAGCACGGCTGTGTTGACATCACGGGAGTGTCCATATATGTCTAGTTAATATGCTCACCGACCCATCTTTCGTTTAAAAAATAATAGCTATTTTCCGGTACGATCAGTTCCACAACGGTGAAATTTACATTTTGTGACGCGCCGCCATTTATACGCACATTCAGGGTATAGTCGTTTGGAGTAATTAATTTTCCAAAGTTATACACATATGCACCAGAAGTATTCGCAATGGCATCAAACCATGTAGCGTTATCTAAAGTTACCTCGACTGCTTGGACAACACTTTCATTGCCTTGTTTTGGAGTAACAACCACCTTAAATTGTTCACTGGTCCGCACATCTCGGCCAATAGTAGAACCGTTATAGTCAATATCAACTAAGTCCTGCCTATAAACAGCTATATGACACGCTTTGAGGGTATTAGGTATGGGATCACCAAAAACTGCATTAGTACAAGGGGTGCCATCAGTGAGCTCTAGAACCGCATACGTATCGCTAGCGCCGTATCGGACCACTTTCTTATCTGTGAAAGCACATTGCCCACCTTCATCTGCGCACTTTTCCCAATCATTTGGAGCAGGCGTATCATCGATAAAACAGGCTTTTACAATATTCGGTAAAGGGTCTCCAAATATCGCATTGGAACAAACTGTGCCATCGACTAATTCTAGTGAGACGTAAGTATCGTTTGCTCCATAGTGAACCATTTTACTACCGGTGAAATCACATAGTTTTTTTTCATCGGCGCATTTGCTCCAAGACGATGTGTCAACGACACTGCTGGTAGCCAGAGACGTTTGCACCTGAGCAGTGGCAAAGTTGGAAATATTAAAAAAGGAGTACAACAAGCAAAGACTGAATAAACGAACGGCGAGATCACGCATGACAAATCCTTTTGGTCGATAGCGCAAGGGTGTTGGTCTTAAATTATTAACATTTCAACTCAAGACGTGTATTAATTAGCATACAAGCAAACTGAAATGTGTCAATTTTTTTATCGCTTGTGAAAAATAATACTCCTTATTGTTAAAACTATGTTTACATCAGGTGTTATCAATACCTACTCAGCTCCCACTCTGTTTCATGCTCAATGAATCACAAATCCACGCGCTGTTGCAATTTCACGTCACCTGTAACATCTTTAATGCTCATGGTGATCTGCGGGGCGCTGCCCTGCCAGTCAATTTCCAAAACTCCGTAATTAGCCTGGGCATAACTAACCCCTACCCTATGTTGATTGGGACTGACTTGTTTCCACTCTTCTGTTAACCCAGAACTGGTTATTTCCCAAAGAGGCTTTCTCCCTTGCCGCGTTACTTGACTAAACTCGCTCCAGTGGGTATCCCCACTAACAATCACCAGATTATCGATTTGATATTTATCCAATAAACGCAGTAAACGCTGACGTTCCCGGGGGAAATTCGCCCAGGATTCCCAGCCCGTAAACTCGGGTAATAATTGTAAACTAGAGGCTAATATACGAACTTCTGCAGGCTGCTGTAACTGGCGCTCTAACCATTGCCACTGTGTGTCACCGAGCATCTTTTGGTTAGGATCGGTGTGAGGTAAATAAGGGCCTAAATTATGCGGTTTTTTGTATTGCTGGTACTCGGCAGGGGGAACGCTAATGAGATCATCCCGGTTCCAACGTAAGTCCACCATGATCACCTGCACCCGTTGGGGGGCCTGTCCATACAGATAACTGGTGTAAATACCGTCGCTACGGGTGCGTCTGGAGCTATCCTGGGGCTCGTTAAAATAATCGAGCATGATTTGCCGCGAGGCTTCTTTTTGCGGGTAATGTTTGCCAGCGTCGTTTTCACCAAAATCATGATCATCCCATATGGCAATGGTGGGAGTACTGGCCAACATGTTTTGCATGCCGGTTTTAGCCCACTGTTTTTGATATTTTTGTTTAAGTACCGCCATGTCTTGGGTGTCTGCGTATATATTGTCGCCCAGCAACATAAAAAGGTCGGCCTGCTCAACCAACATAGGTTGCCAAATCGGTTGAGGTTTATCCTGGTGCAAACATGAACCAATCACCACTTTAAAACCCCGGGCAGGATTTTGCTGGGCGCTGTATGCTTGGCCGCAGATGGCCAATGCACTGACAAAACTGACTATCATCAAAAATAAGCTATTGAAAGTTTTCATATTATCTCGTTAATGTTGGGCGCTTTGTTCAAGCATTATCCCCACTGCTTGACCAATTTCACTTTGGGTGTCCTTAGCAAAAGCTTGGGGGGATTGGCTAAGTAGCACCAATGCCGTGGCGGCGACTTGGTTGAGCTTATACAACGGAGTGTTGCTTGCTTCACCGCCATGTTTAATGTCCGGGCCCATGGCCGCCATCCATATTTCATTAGAGCCAATTATACCTTGTGGGTATTTGGCCAAATCTTTGAGGTAGCCTTGAGTGGCTTTGGGACTGGCGTGATGCTGCCAGGTTTCATCACTATTGCCCCGTCCATGATCAACCGTAATGATAAGATTGGTATTGTTTTTATATTGTGCAATAGACTGAATCTGTTGCCACAATCTACTGATAAACCCATCCGTGCGATGCGCAGCACGTAAATAGGCCGGATAATCCCCATCGTGGGCAAAATCATCGGTTTCACCAAACGCCACATATAATACTTTTGGCTGAGAGTTTTTGACATATTCCTGGCTAAATCCCAAGGTAAAAGCGTCTAGCCGTACGTTATGCCAGGGGCTAGGCAGGTCACTTTGCATGGTGTTTAACCAGGTTGTTTGCGCTGATACGTTAGGCCAATCCGCAGGCATAAAACCGGCGTTGACCGGTAAATTACTGCGCTTGGTATTTAGGATCGCCGGAAACACATCCCAACTGCCAAACGCAGCGACTTTGCCTTTGAAAGCCGGTTGTTTATTTAACCATTCCAGAAAACTCACATTGGGATTAGCCACGGGCTGATTTGAATCGATACGCGGGTCAGCTTTACCGGTTAATATTTCGTTATAACCCGGATATGAAAACCACCAACTATTGGATACCTGCATCGCAGATTGGCGGTCGCGGTTCCCCAAAAGCACACCGTTTTTTTCCAGTGTATTCCATATAAATGGCATCAATTTTTGGCGTTTTATGTGTGCATTGTCACCACCAAAGTCTTGCTCCAGGCCTTTTGCCTGTTTGGCAAAGTCGGCATGTTCCAGCAACGATTGTTGGTATCCTCGATATACTTCTTGCCAGCGCAGGCCGTCAATGCTGATAATCAGCAGATTGTCAGCACTGTATACCGGCCCGCAACATAACAAGGTTAACAGCCAGGCCGCGAGTGCCTTGCGCTGAATGTTTAATTTTTGCTTAATGCAATGGATCATGATCTTGCCCCTAATAAAACGGAAATATTAGGCGAACATCTGCTCACCTAATCCTATTTGGCTACTTTTTGTCGTTCATCAGAACCGTGCTGTGGCGTTAAAGGCCGCTGTGCGTGGTGCCCCTATCCAAGCCGATTGACCGGCTATGCCACCTAAATAGCTTTCATCAAAGGTGTTGTTGACAGTAAAGCGCAATTCAATTGAGTCGATACTCGGCACAGGAGCATCGATACTCACTCCAGCATATAAGTCCGTTACGATATACGCTTGGGCAACTTGAGTATTGGCCGCATCGATAAAACGCTCGTCAACCCATTTGGTGGAGGCGCCAATAAAGTGGTTTCCACGGGTCCAATCCACTGACACCACAGCCATATTTTCAGGTGAACCAAATACCGTATTGCCAGCCGGGAAGTCAATTGAACCTTGGGTATATTGTGAATCGTTATAGGTATAAGAGCCATAAACCGATAACGTATCGCTGACGTTAACCGACAACGCGGCCTCAAGACCTGATGACTCAATACCACCTACATTGACATAACTGCCATTGGTGCCGATCAAATAATCAATCCCATCTAGCGAGTCAGGTGCAATAAAGGTCAGGCGATCGTCAAATTTAATGCTGTAATAGGTCAAGCTGGCTGTGACATCCCGGGATACAAAACGTAAACCCAGATCGATATTTTTTGCTGTTTCAGGGGTAACTGAGGTCAAGGTTGATGCATCGCGTTCAAGCACAGCATCTTTAATGGCCGCGAAGTTTTCGGCATAACCGGCAAATAACTCCAGGCCATCAATAGGCATCGGCGCCACTATCCCAGCAGACAACAAGGTGTCAGAATCTGAGTTAACCTTGGCGGTATTAGCGTTATCGAACTTATCTTGGCGCTCTAGGTCCACAAAAAATTGTTTAGCGCCCACACGCAAAGTCGCCCAGCCCATATCAAGCTCGTCTTGGGCATACAGCATAAATGTTTCAACCGGGAATTCACGATCGTACTGCACCCAATAAGGGGTATGATCAAATTCATAACTGGTCTTCGAATCAATAATTTTGTGCCAGTCCCGAGACTCTTGACGGTTATAATCTTCGTACCACACACCACCACGCAAGGTATTTTCCATGCCGTTTATTTGGCTAAACCAGGCAAAATCGGCATCAAAGCCTAAACGCTCTTTTTTATAGTGAGTATGGCGATACGAACCAACGGGCACTGCACCTTGTGCATAACAACCGGGATCATACTCTGGCCCCGCGCCGCCATATGGAAAGGTAATTGAGCTGGCACAATCGCCTAGGGGCTTAAGTGCATCACCGGCTTTATTGACAAAAAATAATTGCCCCAAAGCGCTGCCTCCGTATACGGTATTACCGGGGGCCAGCTCTGAGTGCGCTTCGCCATCACCGTCAGCCTGAACATCTACCATATACTGAGGAACCCAATCACCGCGGCCCTCGTTGTTGTGGTAATACAGATTGCCTGATACTTCCAGATTGTCGGTTTTATAATCTGCTTGCAGGTACCCAAACAGGTTTTCACGTAAGGTAGACCAACCTTTGCGGTACACTTGATCCACGTAAGGAATGCCAGTCCATTCGCTAGTCAAACCGTCAGATCCCGGGTTTTGTTCAAACTGTGTCAAGCTAACCCGTTGATAGTTATCTTCATGGGTATCATCCCACGAGGCATAACCTTTAATATCAACATTACCCAGCACTGTCATAAATTTAGCCGCCAGATGATCACGTTTATTCTCGGCAGATTGATTAACCCAATCGGTATTTTCACTGCTTGAGGCGCTAAACCAGGCATAGGTGTCTTTTGCCAGTTCGCCAGTTTCGTAACGTACAAAGTATTTTTGCGCATCAAAACTGCCACCTGAAACACTGATCGTCATGCGCTCATCAACACCGGGATCGATAGTTGTGAAATTTAATGTGCCACCTAGGGCTTCATTGGAACGTGACGCGATATCTCCCGTGCCCTGAGAAACCTCTACCGAAGCCAAATTTTCAGTATCGATATAACGATTGGCTTTTGCCCCCCCGCCATAATTAGAATTTCCGTTAGCCATACCATCGATAGTGATACCTATTTGCTGTTCGTCCAAGCTAAGCTGAAAGCCGCGGATCGAGACTGTGGTAGACCAATCATCTGACCCAAAGGTATCGCCTTCGTTGATCAATACCCCTGGTAGATTGTCAATTACCGCCAATACGCTGGTTAACGAGCTTTGTTGTTTAACCATTTCGTCGGAAGTTTGGTTGTTGGCATAAGAAACACTTTTGCCCACTACGGTTATCGCTTCTATCCCATCATCGGGGGCGCCTTGTGCCAAAGCGCTGGTGCTTAACGCCTGATTACCCAGGGCAAAGGCAACACATAAAGCAAGACGACTGAGAGTTTTTGAATTCATTATTGTGGTCCAAGTAAGTAATAAGACCGCAGTAATCTGACCTGTTGCTGTGACAAATTGATTGAGGATTTGTGACGTTTAAGCAACGTTTAGAGTATATTTTTATGACAAAAATCGAAATAAATACAAAAGAAAACAAATATTTATCCTCAGAGTGAGGATGACTAACGGGGCAGTAGCCAGAAGGGTTGTCAAACCCAATTGTAAATAGGGTAAATGTTTTAACCTGGCATAAAACCTATAAAATAAGCCGAGGCTTTTTGATCCTGTCTCAATGACCAAGCTGCGTTGCGCAGCTTGGTCATTGAGTGATAGTTAGCGCATACCACGCTTTTCTTTAATCATCTCGTAGGCTGCCTGAATATCTTGCGCTTTGGCCTTAGCCAACTCCAACGCTTGTTTTGGTAAACCTTTGGATACCAGTTTGTCGGGATGATGTTCACTCATTAATTTACGGTAAGATTTTTTGATTTCTTTATCGTCGTCGCTTTTACTCACCCCCAGGATCTGATAGGCATCGTCCAGTGACTGTTGAGCTGAATACGAGGACTGGCTGCGCTGGTGAGTACCACCTTGCTGCCGGCCCTGGCCCTGGCGAAAACGCATTTCAGCTTCAAACACCGAAAGCAAATATAACAGTTCGTTCTGTCTAAACCCTAGATGCCGGGCAACTTCTTCCAGTACCTTCTGTTCAGATTTAACTAACTTGCCGTCTATATAAGCCGCCTGGATCAGGATCTCTAAAAATACCTGCATAATGTCACGCCGACCATGGCATGATTCCTTAAATTCGAGCAATATGTCTTTTAGCGCAAAATCCGCTTCTTTACCTTCGCGAAACGCTTGTTGGGCTTCTTTACGTGTCTCCCCTTCCAGGCCCATTTGATCCATCAGGGTGCTGGCCATTCGGATCTCGGCGTCACTCACCAAACCATCAGACTTGGCCACATGGCCCATCACGGCAAACAAGGCATGAAAAAAAATAGCCTGCTTTTTAAATTCATCCTGGCTGGTAAAAAAACCGCTAAACCCGCCCATTTGATTGAAGTCCTGGCTATAACCTTTATCAAACAGATGACCAACTATAAACCCCAAGATCGCACCGGGTATACGACCAAACATAAAACCAAAAATGGTGCCTAAAATTTTACCTATCATAGTGTGCGACTCGCTCCGTTAAATTCAATTGTGCCAG
Source organism: Paraglaciecola sp. IT1134 (assembly GCF_058068185.1). Classification (NCBI taxonomy): domain Bacteria; kingdom Pseudomonadati; phylum Pseudomonadota; class Gammaproteobacteria; order Alteromonadales; family Alteromonadaceae; genus Paraglaciecola; species Paraglaciecola sp. IT1134. Next base: position 4,069,040 of record NZ_CM176486.1, read on the forward strand.
ACGTTCAGGGGTTCCAATATCTGTCCACTGGCCAGCATAGATCTCCCCCGAGACTCGTTGTCGCCCAATTGCGTCAAATAATAATATGGCCAAACGTAAATTACCGACTTGGCGATTGGCAAATAGATCCCTGTGGTATAGGCCAATGCCGCTGAAGGTATATTTTTGTCTGCTTTGTTGCTGTAAACGACTATGCTGGATACCGAAATCCCCGCTGGGATTGTGCGCAGGATTGTTTACCAGTACCAGATGGGCCAAATCATTGCTTAGTTTGGTTGGTAACATCCCATAATCATAGTCACAGAAAATATCGGCGTTGACCACCGCGAAGGTTTGGCTGTCTGCATCCGGGCATAACAGGTCCAAAGCGTTAATAATGCCACCAGCCGTTTCCAGCGCAGCAGACTCTGGTGAATAAATGATCTGCACCCCCAAATGATGCCCATCTCCCAGATGATCCACTATTTGCTGCCCTAACCAAGCATGGTTGATGATAATGCGGTTAAAACCTGATTTTTCAAGGGCAGCTATATGATATTCAATCAGAGTCCTACCATTAACCTTAAGTAAGGGTTTAGGTATAGTGTCGGTCAAAGGGCGCATACGCTCACCGCGCCCCGCAGCCAAGATCATCGCGGTTTTAGTTGCCACTGAAATCGACACTCTCATATGTTTGTTTGGTGCTAGCTTGACAGGTATTTAGTTGCTGCTGTTCGCTGTGTTGGCGCTGCATCTCAATTTCCACCCGTGCAACGTGTGGCATAACCTTATCGGCAATTAGCTGGGCAAAATCCTGACATTCGTCGTACTGTGCTCCTATTTCGCACAGGTACTCTAATGTACGGGGGATGTCCGCTAAATAGTGACCTTTTGCATCCCGATGATAAAGACGAGCGAAGATGCCACTGGCCTTGATATGACGCTGTAAACCGGTGAGATCAAACCAACGTTTAAACTGACTAAACGGATAATCCGCGTAAAATTTTGCATGCCAATTTGCAAACCACTGCTCCACCCAGGCAGATGGCCAGCGCTGGTAACAATCACGTAATAAGGATACCGCATCATAGGTAATGGGCCCCACCACTGCGTCTTGAAAATCGATTACCCCAATATTTCCATTATCCAGTAACATTAAATTTCTAGAATGGAAGTCTCTATGCACCCCAACTTGGGGCTGAGCAAAAAAATTAGCCCGCAAACAGGCAAAAGTTTGGGCGATGATTAGCTGTTCATTTTCTGACAAGGTCAGTTTAAGATGAACCTTGAGCAGCCAGTGGGTAAAAATTTCGAACTCTGCGGTTAATAAATTGTCATCAAACCTAGGTAAGTTAGCCTGTGAGGTGGCAATACATAATTGCACATTGGGCAACAATCCTAAGGCTTGGGGATATAAATGCTGGCAGCTTTTCTGGGTAAGGGCAGCGGAGAACAATTCATTACCGTAATCCTGTAAACAATAAAATCCCTGAACTTGATCATGGGCCAGCACTTGTGGCACTGACAAACCTTTGCTTGCATAAAGTTCGGCAACTAATACAAATTTTTGGCTGTCTTCAAACTCTGGAGGCGCATCAACCGCTATGATTGACTGATCTTGGTATGCGAAACGAAAATAACGACGAAAACTGGCATCGCCATACACCATCTCCAGTTGCTGACACACAAAGGGCGTAGAATGATTAATCCAATCCAACAATTGTGCTTGTCTTTGTGCCAATTTACTCACTTAGGGCCTCGTATTAGGGTACATTTGAACAGCGAAGAATGGCGAAATATGTCTTTTTTTGCAAGTCTGCTGGTAAATCTGTGTGAAACCCTTAAAATTGGAGCTTAATTAGCATGACCTCAACTATTATTAGGCTGCATCTTTACCCTACCGTATGAAAATCAAGCAACCTCTATATCTAGTATTTTTCCTTGTCCCGAGTGCGTTTAGTGGCGCCCAGGACTTATGCCCAACGCCGGTAAATACATTCCAGGTAGATACAGGCCTGTCTAAAGGTCAGATCCAGGTTATTGCCAGCAAAACCTCAATTCAACAGGATACCGTGGCAGAATTTCAAGGCAAAGTTGAGATTACCCGGGAAAATTCACAAATAAAGGCAGATAGCGCCAGAATTGACCGCAATACACAACAACTCACCGCCAAGGGCGACGTAAGCTATCAGAATCCACAACTGAGTGTTACCAGTCAGGAAATTGTGCTTAATACCCTGACCAATCGCCTGGAAATAGCCGACACCGACTACGAGTTTACCCAACTCAATGCCCGTGGCCAGGCGAAATTTTTGTTACTTGACGAAAAAGAAGGAGTAAAACTCAACGGCGTGTCCTTCTCTACCTGCCCGGTAGGTAATGAAGATTGGTTAATTCAGGCTGACAGTATCCAGGTACGCCCGGACAGTAACCGGGGCGTGGCGCGTAATGCGTTTTTCTATTTGCAGGATATACCGGTATTTTATCTGCCTTATTATTCATTTCCGGTTACGGACGAACGCCAGACAGGTTTACTTATGCCTAAACCGGGGAGTAGCAGTGCCACCGGGATCAGCTTCGAACAGCCCTATTACTTAAACCTGGCTGACAATTACGATGCGACTATTAGTCCCAGATTAATGTCCAAACGCGGGGTGCAACTGAAAACCGAATTTCGCTACCTGACAGAGCAAAGCAACGGCCAGCTTAATTTGGAATATTTACCCGATGATTCAGAAACATCCTCCGGCGACTCCCGCTATTTTTATCGTTTTATTCACAGTGGGGCGTTGTCAGACAACTGGCAGTTGAACGCGGATTTCAACGGGTTGAGCGATGATAACTATATAGTCGATCTCGGCTCTGATTATTACAGTCAAGCTGACACCCATCTGTTTAAAACAGTGGGGGTTAATTATTATTCACAGCAGCTAAATTTTAGTATGCAAGTGAAGGATTTTGAAATACTCGGGGACCATCAAGACAGTTACCGCGCCCTACCGGAAATGAAACTCGATTACCAAAGTGACTTAGTGGGTGGTCTGGTTTTCGATTTACACTCCGAATTGGCACATTTTGACAATGATAATACCACCAGCCCCACAGCCACTCGAGCTCACCTGGCGCCAACCTTAAGTTTGCCCTATTCAAACAGTTGGGGGGAGCTTCTGGCAGAAACGTCCCTGTTTCATACCTATTATCGTCAACAGAATATCGAAAATACCCAACTAGATAACGAAGTCACCCGTACCCTGGGTCAGGCCAAACTTTTTGGCGCTCTGGTATTTGAACGTCAATCGAGCTGGTTCAATCACGATGTAACTCAAACCCTGGAGCCCAAGGCGCAGTATTTGTATACCAGTTATGAAGACCAGTCGAATATAGGTTTATATGATACCACTCGTTTGTTTAATGACTTTTCCGGTTTGTTTAGAGGCCAGGAATTCACTGGCCTGGACAGGATCAGCAACAAAAATCAAATTACCTTAGGTGTCACCTCGCGTATAATAGATCAAGACAACAGGGAACAATTCAAGCTTAGCTTAGGTCAGATTTTCTATCTTCAAGACAACAAGGTGACAGCAGCGAATAGACAAGACGACCGTTCTGCCTTGGCAGGAGAACTCGATTGGCGCATAGGCAGTAAGTGGTTTGCTCACACTGAGCTTCAGGTTTCGACTCAAACCAATAAGCTAGAAAGAAGCAGCGTGGCCCTGGAATACCAGCTGGCAGCAGATAAAATGCTGCAGTTTAATCACCGTTATGTCAGGGATCTGTCTGGTGAAAAAATCAGCCAGTTCGGCTTGACCGCCAGTTGGCCTATTACGCCGAATTGGTATTGGGTGGGCCGTTGGTATCGGGATATTGACCGCCACCGCAGCATTGAAAGTTACACCGGTGTACAATATGAATCCTGTTGTTGGGCATTACGTATTGTTGCCCAGCGTCAGTTAACTAGCCGCTTCGATGAAAACGGAGTACAAAGTACAGATGAATTTGATTCAGGCATTGCGCTGCAGTTCTTGTTTAAAGGCATGGGCGGTGACAGTTCAGGTCATGATATGTTAAGAGACGGATTATTCGGTTATCGGCAGCCTTATCTGGTAGATTAACCGATAACGACAATATTAAAAATAACCCAGACACTTCGTGTGTCATTTAAACTAACAAGTACCCATATATATGAAATTATCAGTAGTAACTTTTACCTTTTTGGTTCTCATGTCGTCTACCTTTACTGCCTCAGGCAAACCGCAAACCCTTGACAGCGTAGCGGTTATTGTCGATCAGGGTGTTGTTTTGGAAAGCCAGATTGAAGAGCTGGTGCAAACCGTTAAACGTAATGCCGTGATCAACAACCAGACCCTGCCATCGGATCGGGCCTTGCGCACACAAGCCATAGAACGTTTGATCCTCGATAGTTTGCAAAACCAAATGGCTGAGCGCATGGGTATTCAAATCAGTGATCCCCAGCTCGATCAAACCATAGGAAATATTGCCCAGGAAGACGGAATATCCGTGGCCCAATTGCGAGACAAACTGGCCGCAGACGACGTAAGCTACGAAGTATACCGTGAACAAGTACGTAAGGAACTCATCACCGGCGAAGTGCGCCGGGCCAATGTTCGACGTCGCATTTACATCACTCCACAGGAGATCAGCAACCTGGTAAAACTCATCGATGAACAAGGTGGCCAACAAGCAGAGTACCGCCTAGGGCATATCTTAATCGCATTTCCCGTCGAGCCAGCAGAGGCCGACGTGACCAAAGCAAAGGAAACCGCCCAAAAGGTGATTGAACTGCTAAACAATGGCTCAGATTTCGCAAAAATCGCCACCGCATCGTCATCGGGTTCCAATGCCCTGGAAGGCGGTGATCTGGGTTGGATGAACATCAACTCCATGCCCACCTTGTTTGCTGGAGCCGTTCAGGGCCAGGTAAAAGATAGCTTGATAGGTCCCATCCGCAGTGGTGCCGGTTTCCATATATTAAAGGTGTTGGATGTCCGTGGTATCGAACGCATTGAAGTGGCTGAATTAAAATCCCGTCATATCCTGATCAAACCCTCGGTCATTTTAAGTGATGAGAAGGCCGAGCAAATGTTGCGTGATTTTAGAAAACAGATCTTGGCCGGTGAAGCCGATTTCGCCGAGCTTGCCAAGGAACACTCTGCGGATCCTGGTTCCGCATTACGCGGCGGGGATCTGGGATGGGCCGACCCAAATGTTTATGTGCCTGCCTTTAAAGATGCCTTAGCCAAGTTAGAAATAGACGAAATTAGTCAACCTGTACGTTCGGTACACGGCTGGCACCTGATGCAACTGACCGACAAACGTGTTGAAGACGCCACGGAAAAACGCAAGGAAGACAAAGCCTATCAGTTATTATTCCAGCGTAAGTTTGGCGAAGAAACAGAAGCCTGGTTAAAAGAAATGCGTGACAGTGCTTATATTGAACTGATTGCCAAGAAAGACAAAAGCTAGGCCATAATGAGCCTTAAACTTGCCATTACCCCGGGTGAACCTGCCGGTATTGGTCCAGACTTGATAGTGGCATTGGCACAACAAGCCTGGCCGGTGCAACTGGTCGTGTTCGCCAACGGTGACATGCTTAAAGCCCGGGCCAGGTTGTTAAACTTGCCACTGGAGTTATTGGCATATCATAATACTTCCCAACCGCTACAACGCCCAGGGCAACTCTATTGTGTTGATATCGCACTCAATGCCAGTGTAGAGCCCGGCCGGTTAAACAGCGATAACAGCCATTATGTCGTTGAAACCCTACGCCAGGCTTGCCAAAAAAATATCGATGGCGAATTTGATGCTATTGTCACCGGCCCTGTGCATAAAGGGATCATCAATCAGGCGAGCATCCCCTTTAGTGGCCACACTGAATTTTTTGCCCAGCAAGCCAATATCAGTGATGTAGTCATGATGCTAGCCACCGAAGGCCTGCGGGTCGTATTGGCCACGACCCACATACCTTTGGCTGCGGTATCCAAGGCTATTACTCAGGAGCGCCTAAGCAAGGTGATCCATATCGTGAATTCAGACCTGCGCAGCAAGTTTGGTATCAAACAGCCACATATCTTCGTTTGTGGTCTCAATCCCCATGCTGGTGAAGACGGGCACCTGGGACGCGAAGAGATTGATACCATCATTCCTGCTCTGGATAAGTTGCGCGCGCAACACATCAAACTCACGGGGCCGTTGCCCGCAGATACCATGTTTAACCCCAAGTACTTAGCCCAGGCTGATGCAGTGTTAGCCATGTATCACGATCAAGGCTTACCCGTACTCAAATACAAAGGTTTTGGTAAGGCGGTGAATATCACCCTAGGCTTACCTTTTATTCGCACGTCGGTTGACCATGGCACAGCCCTGGATTTAGCTGGCACCGGGCGAGCCGATACAGGTAGTTTCGAGCTCGCCATTAAGGAAGCCATTTCGTTGGCAAAAATCAAATAATGAGTAAAAAACATCTAGGCCATACGGCCCGTAAACGCTTCGGTCAGAACTTTCTGCATGATGCCTATATTATTGATCAGATTGTCTCGGCCATTAATCCGCAAAAAGGCGAAAATGTGGTCGAAATCGGTCCGGGATTAGGCGCCCTGACCGAACCCGTTTGCGAATTGCTTGATAATTTGACGGTTGTTGAGCTGGATCGTGATTTAGCGGCCCGTTTACGCACCCATCCTTTTATTTCCAGTAAATTGACCATAATCGAAAGCGATGCACTGAAGTTCGATTTTAGTACGCTTTATAGTGAAGGACAGGCGCTTAGAGTATTTGGAAATTTACCATACAATATCTCAACCCCCTTGATGTTCCATTTATTTTCGTTTGCCCACAAGGTGCAAGATATGCACTTTATGCTGCAAAAAGAAGTGGTTAACCGTTTGGCCGCCAGCCCTGGCAACAAGAATTATGGACGTCTGTCTGTTATGGCACAGTATCATTGCCATATCATTCCCGTACTTGAAGTTCCACCGGAAGCCTTTAATCCGCCTCCTAAAGTCGATTCAGCCATCGTCAGGCTTATGCCGCACAAACAAAAACCGGTGACGGTAATGAGTGAAGAAGTGTTACATAAAATATGTGCCCAGGCCTTTAATCAAAGGCGTAAGACCATTCGTAATAGTTTGAAAGATAGCTTAAGCGACGTGCAGATTAAATCGCTGGATATTGATCCCAATTTGCGCGCAGAAAATTTATCCTTGGTGCAATTCGGGCGTTTAGCGGATCTTGCTGTTGAGGCTAAGGAAGAATAAATGAGTGAGCTAAACCTTCCTGTATCCGGGGACATCAAAATTGATGTGCAGACTCGGTACCTTCCCGAGCATCAGATCGAAGCTGAGCATAAATTCGCGTTCGCCTATAAAATCAGCATAAGCAATCAAGGCAACGAAGAAATGCAATTGCTCAATCGTTACTGGTTAATCACCGATGGCAACGGCAAACAAACCGAGGTCAAAGGCCCAGGAGTGATAGGCGAACAGCCCCACATTCCACCTGGCATTAGCTACCAATATACCAGCGGGGCGGTGTTGGACACGCCTGTTGGCTCTATGCAAGGCTATTACGAAATGCAAAATAAGGCGGGACAGATGTTTAAAGTACCCATTGCTATTTTTCGTTTGGCCGTGCCAAACTTAGTCAACTGAGGGATTAGCCCTAAACGATGTTCAGCCCTTGCCTATATTTTAGTTGGCGTATAATTGCTTGCGATAGTGATGCCGATAGCCTATTTGCCATCAAACCTACATCCCTAAATCATGGCTGATTATGTGGTGGGCGACATACAAGGCTGCCTTAGCAGCCTAAAAATTCTGCTCGGAAAGGTCAATTTCAATCCCAAAGTGGATAAACTATGGGCAGTAGGGGATTTGGTTGCCAGGGGCCCAGAATCATTGCAAACCCTGCACTACTTATACGATCTGGGTGACAGTTTTGATACCGTGCTGGGCAATCATGACTTACATTTGCTGGCCATCTACTGCGGCTTTAAAACCGCCCATCCCGAAGATAAACTCGATGAACTGCTAAAGTCTGCTGATTTGCCCAAATTTATTCACTGGTTACGCACAAAACCCCTGGCGCTAAGTATCAATCAGGACAGCCTGCTTTCTCACGCAGGTCTCTACCCCCGATGGTCACTCGACAAAGCGCTGTATTTAAGTCAGGAGGTTAGTGAGCAACTAAGCGGGAATAACTGGCAGACACTGCTTGAAAACATGTACGCCAATACCCCCACTTGCTGGACCGAGGATCTGCAAGGCATACCGCGCTGGCGGTTCATTATCAACGCCTTCACACGAATGCGCTTTATTGAAAAAAATCAGCATCTGGAATTAAATTGCAAATTATCGCCGCACAAAGCGCCGCAAAATCTGATCCCCTGGTTTACCGTGCCCAATAAGAAGTTACTGCCTCAGCAAAAAATCCTTTTCGGTCACTGGGCAGCGTTAAAAGGCGCCACCGATTCGCCGCAATTTATCGGACTGGATACCGGTTATATCTGGGGAGGAAGCTTGACCCTGTACAATTTAACAAGTGGTCAAATTTTCAGCACAACATCAAATCAACCCTGAAATACTCGCTGTGGCGCTTGTTTTACCTAAAAAATTATCTTTTATCAGAATGTTAGCTAATGTAACCTGCCATAGTGTCGATAGTACAAAAGAGACTAAAAAGAGCGAATAGTTATATTTTTTGATATTTGATTTGGCCGATTCACTCCCAATAGTGCCAACTAAATAACAAACAATACATAAAACTAGGCTCTGTTGCTCTGCCCTGGAACATACCTATGCTGGTTTATTAGCAGCATATTAAAGTATTAAATTTGGAGACCATAGATGAAAATGACAGTTGCTATGCGCGTGGTAGGCGGCTTTGCTATTATTACTTCGCTGCTCATCGTCATGGGTATTTTCTCTCTCACCACCCTCAACAGCATTAATAATGCAACTGAAGAAGTGAACAGTTTAGCCCTCCCTACAGTTAGTGGCAGCAGTCAGTTGAAAGTCTCGTTTTTAAATATGAGCCGGATCGCGACTGAAGCCTATTATGAGACTAACCTCAGCGCACTAAGTGCCAAACTAGATTCCCTTAAAACCAGCCAAGATAACTTCGAAAACGAATTTAGCACCCTTAAGACAGTGGTCAGTCGGGAAGCGGGATTAAAAAACGCGCTTGCTGAAGTCGATGGGATTTACGAAGATTATAAAGACAATGTGTCATCCATGTTTGCCGATCGCCAGGCGGATCTGGAATTTCGTAATAAAGTCCGTGAGCAACTCAGTTCAATTGAAGATAACGCCGATGACACCTCCACCTTGATATTGGACTTTGCCGATTTAGATGACGTGCAAAGCAGCCCTCAACTGGCCAAAGCAGCGGAGCTAAGCAATACCCTGGAAACTAAGTTGATGACATTACTCAACGTTGGAGCAGAGTATGTTAAAACCCAAAATTTGGTGCGTGCCGATACTATTGGTAATGAAGTTCAATTAGTCATTAATCAGATAAAAGAAACCATCGCTGAAATTCAGACTGCCGCTAACAGCGGCGATAGCAGCGGCACCCTGAACGAGATCTACCAATTGACAGGTGCTGTGACAGATGTCGTTACCTCGCCCACCGGCTTATTACAAAGCCAGATAACCAAGATAAATAAACAGACCCTAGCCACTGAAGAGTATCAAGCCTCTGAAGTCAATATTAAGCAGGCGACTGAAAAATTAAACGTTTTACTAAAACTTGCTGATAATAAAGCCAGTGTCGCCAAAGAGTTGGTCGAAAGTGCGGTTAGCTCAGGTAACTTTAAAACTGTATTGATTGCCGTTATTTCCGTGCTTATCGCCAGTGTTATCGCCTACTTTGGCGTAAGAGCCATTATCGGGCCGTTACACAAAGTCAACGAAATGTTGAACATCGTGTCATCCGGGGATCTCACCCGCAGACTTGACGATTCATCAGATGACGAATTTGGTCTGCTTGCCAAAAACTGTAATAATCTGATTGATAGTTTAAAAACCTTGATTACTGGGATCAGTTCACGGGCAACCCAGTTAGCCGCCGCATCAGAAGAAACCTCAGCGGTGACTTTACAAACCACTGGCTCGATTCAGGAACAAAAATCGCAAATCGCACAGGTGGCCACCGCGACAACAGAAATGCACAGCACCTCAGTTTTGGTCAGCCAAAGCGCCGAAGATACCCTGCGGGAAATTAAAAATGCAGACGAAGAAGCCGAAAAAGTCAAAGCCATTTCTGAAGAGAACCGACGCACCATCGAAGTACTTGCCCGAGATGTTGAGGAAGCGGCAGACGTTATCAATAAATTACATCAAGATAGTACCAGTATAGGTGGCATCTTGGACGTTATCCGCGGAGTGGCCGACCAAACCAATCTTCTGGCGCTCAATGCTGCCATTGAAGCAGCCAGAGCCGGTGAACAGGGCCGAGGTTTTGCGGTAGTGGCCGACGAAGTAAGAACGCTTGCCAGCAGAACCCAAAAATCAACTCAGGAAATTAATTCCATGATTGAAGTATTGCAAGCTGGCGCAGAAAAAGCGGTCTCTGTGATGAATCAGGGAAAAGAACAAACCACAGTATGTGTGGCACAAACTGAAAAAGCCACCCAAGCCCTGCAATTGATAACCGATGCCGTGCATAGGGCTCATGATGTGAGTTCTCAGATCGCGCAATCCGCCAAAGAGCAAAACATTGTCTCTTTGGAGATAAGCGAGAAGTTGGAAAATATCGTCAATATCGCCGAGGAAACGTCAGTAGGTGCCCATCAAACTTCGGAATCGAGTCATGAGGTGGCTAAACTGGCTGAAGAGCTGCAAAGCTCCGTACAGCAATTCAAAGTGTAACCAAAACTCTGCTTATAAAAAAACCGCCAAAAGGCGGTTTTTTTATAAGCTAACTAACAACTAATACGTCTATTTTTTATTACCGCCCGATACATCCGTTTCCAGCCACTTCTGCAGCAAACGGGCTATGCGTTTATGGTCTTGCTCGGCGAACACACACAGCAATTCAGTCATGCGTTTGTTGGTATTCACTTTACCCTTTTTGGCAGCAAACAACTTGCCAAGGGCCGAACGTGGTGGCTGCGTGTTTTGTAATTTGCTTGTCATAACAACCTGTGAAATTGTGACAAAAACATCTCAGCCCCGTGCATAAACTGAATTAGCTGGTAACCGTTTCAAACAACTGACGATGTAAGGCTTTGACGACTTCAGTACTGTCTTTTTCACTGACCAACATAGACATGTTATGGGGGTTGGCGCCAAAACAAATCATACGTAAGTTAAAATCGGCGACCGCAGCAAATATCTTACTCGAGACCCCGGCTGCACTGTGCATATTATTGCCCACTACAGTCACCAGATCGTAGTCTTTTTCCAATTGCACTTCACATATTTGGCTTAACTCGTCTATGGTTTCCCGGTTCAACCGCTCCAGCACTGAGTTTGGTGGGTTGTCCAGGGTGAAAGATACACAGATCTCAGAAGTGGTAACCAAATCAACACTAAGATTGTGTTTGGCGATAATCGTAAATACGTTTTGCAAAAAGCCTTGAGCATGCATCATTTTCGGAGTTTTTACCGTAACCATGACTTGCTCCTTACGCCGGGTGATCGCCCGATAAGATGGCTCGTACTGACAATCTCTGACGATCCAGGTGCCGCCTTTTTCCGGCTCTTTACTTGAGCCGACAAATACCTTGATATTTTGACGCAGCGCGGGCTCCATGGTCGCGGGGTGCAAAACCTTAGCGCCGAATGTGGCCATCTCCGCAGCTTCTTCAAAACTCAGTTCAGGCAAGGGCCTGGCGCTGGCAGTAATTCTTGGATCAGTCGTGTACACACCTATGACATCGGTCCATATTTCACAGCTTTGGGCATCCAGCGCCTCGGCCAATAAAGCCGCAGTAAAATCTGATCCTCCCCGACCTAAAGTTGTGGTATTGCCTTCTTCATCTGCGCCGATAAAGCCCTGAGTGACTAACACACTATGTTGCATCTCTGGCGCCATCAATTGCGTGGCACGTTGTTTGATACCCTCAAGTTGCGGTACCGCCTGGCCAAACTGGTTATCGGTCAACAAGACTTTACGAACATCAAAATTATCCGCAGCTAGACCTTGCTGATTGAGCACCTCGGAGAATAACAAGGATGCCATTCGTTCACCGTGGGATAACAAGCTGTCTTTAAGATCCGGGCGATGCAACATTTCTTCGTGAAAAGCTAACTGCTTCAAAGAGTCGAGTAACTCATTAAGTTTGTCGGCAACCATTTCGGGATCACCTAAATCTTTGAGGATAGCAAATTCGATAGTTTCAATTTGGCTTAGGAACTGGCCGATCTCTTCTTTTGTCAGGGCTTTATGGGCCAGCTCGACCAGGATGTTAGTTATCCCGGCAGACGCGCTGACCACGACCACTTTAGTCGCACTATTGCCTGAAATGACTTTGGCGCAATTTAACATGGCAGCATAATTGGCTACACTGGTACCGCCAAATTTGGCGACATTTAAGTTCGAATCACTCACTATTTTTCCTACTAAAACTAATTGCAACACTGTGTTCATAAACTACCAGTTTTTACTCACAGATAAAGTATATTTTACGCTGTGTATGGCTACCTTTTTGGAATAGGTTATATACACAAGGTGCTGTATTTAGGATCCTACTTGATTTTCTGTTATAAAAGAGTGACCGGCTGCCCATTACGCACAAAGCTTGGCAGTTTAGCCAGATAACATACGCAAAATTAGGAAAATATTATGTTGCACATTCGCGCTCTGCGGGTCTTGTTGGTCAGTATAACGCTCACGTTGAGCCCCCCTAGTTTGGCAGCGCAAGCTAACTTACACGAGTTAACACTGCAGCAAACCCAAACCCTGCTTAGGGACAACAAAATAAGTGTGCAACAGTTAGTTGAATATTATCAGCAACGCATAGCAGATTATGATAACAGCGGGCCAACGCTCAATGCCCTCGCCCAACTTAACCCCAAGATTAAACAGCAAGCTGTGGCTCTGGATGCCAAGCTGCAAAGTGGGGAAAAGCTGGGCAAGTTGTTTGGCGCCATGGTGGTGCTCAAAGACAATATTGATGCCAAAGGCATGGCCAATACAGCCGGATCCTGGCTGATGCGCAAGCATCTGCCTACCAACGATGCGTTTTTGGTTAAACGTCTGGTGGCAGAAGACGCATTAATTTTAGGTAAAACCAATCTGTCAGAGTGGGCTAACTTTCGCTCTAACATGTCATCCAGTGGCTGGAGTAGCTTATATGGACAAACACTTAACCCTCACGACATCACGCGATCCCCTTGCGGTTCAAGCTCTGGCTCGGGGGTCGCCATTGCCGCCGATTTGGCTTTATTGGCTGTGGGCACAGAAACCAATGGTTCAGTCACCTGCCCTGCAGCGGTCAACGGTATCGTTGGCATAAAACCCACTTTGGGTCTGATCAGTCGCAGCGGCATCATACCCATAGCCCACTCTCAGGATACGGCCGGGCCCATGGCCCGTAACCTGACCGATGCGGTGATCATGTTAGAGGCCATGATGGGCGAAGATGAGCAAGATCCACAAAGTTTGACACCCATAAAACTAAGTAATCACCTAGTGTTAGGTGGGCTTAAAGACAAACGCATCGGCATAGTGCGTAATCTGATGGGTTACCACCCCCAGCTCGACAAAGTATTTGAAAACCAGTTTGCGGTATTCATAAAGGCCGGGGCAATTTTGGTTGATAAGGCGAATATCACCACCAAAGGCCAGTGGGATAAAGATGAATACACCGTACTGTTGACCGAATTTAAGGCCGATTTAAATCGCTATTTACACGCCAGCGATGCCCCATTGAAGGATCTGCAAGATGCCATTACTAAGAATCAACAGTTTAGCAAATACACTATGCCCATTTTCGGTCAAGAGTTATTTATCAGTGCTCAAGGGTCAGCAGGTCTCACCGATCCGGGCTACATGAAATCCGTAGAAAGTAGCAAACACAAAGCGGGAAAACTAGGCATAGATGCAACCCTGGCCAAGTATGAGCTGGACTTATTAATTGCCCCGACTACTGCTCCTGCTTGGAAAATAGATCATATAGACGGCGACCACTATTTGGGCTCTGCCAGCGGCCCTGCTGCTGTAAGCGGTTACCCCCACATCACTGTACCCATGGGGCACGTACAACATCTACCGGTGAATATTAGTTTCTTCGCCGGGGCATTAAGTGAAGGGATATTGATTGAAGCGGCTTATGATTATGAACAAATTAGTCAGGCGCGGATCACGCCTAAATTAGCTCAGCCCGATTAGCTAACTCAGGCAACAATCAATTTATGGCGCTTTGATCTGTACCTTATCGCCTACCGAGATCTTATGTTGGCTGAACCAGCCCTGGTGCATTTCCAGGGCAAATAGCACTTTTTCAGATGAACCCACCGGTGTTAGATCATGGGGTATCGATTAAACAGACTTGGCATTTTCGAGGCTGGGGTTTCACACGCTACCCAGGTAATAAAAACGATCTAACCAAAGCCATTGATCAGACGTGAATTAATGTTTGACGTTTAATTGTCTCTTATTAAAATGCCTGGTTCCATTTCTCAAAACACAGCATGGCCGCCAATAAGGTCTACATAAGCTTTTTGCTTACCTGTATATCGGTTTGCAGGTGATAAGCATTCTAGTTACTTTTAAATGCGATCTGGATGTGATTTTTGATCATTTCGGCGCTTTTTTTGCCTGTAACCGACTGTAATTTAATTATAATTAAATCAGCTGAAACAGTTTTTAGCGACTCAATCGTATTTTGTTGAACAACTTGGTGGGTAGCCAGGCTAAACAGGCATGATCGTTTTACGGGCAGACGATTAATAAGCCAGTGCATCCAAGCCTTTGTGAGCGACTAAGTTAAGCAGTTTTAGCGATGTCCCGCGAGGCTTTTTACCCCCTTGCTCCCACTGCCTTACCGTTGATGCACTGGTGTTTAAGTAAGCAGCAAAGACAGCTTGGCTTACATGCTCTTTTTCGCGTATTGCCTTGATGTGTTCAGCGTCATAGCGCTCTACTTCAGGTAAGCAGAGTGCGTCAAACTCACGCATGGTGGTCAAGACCATCACGCCCGCCTCGGTTAGATCTTTTGCTGTTTCATGCATTACATCTAAGATACTGTCTTTCATATCATGTCACCTCTATAAAGCTACCTGCACTCACCGCCTTTTCGAGCTGAGATGCATCGTAACTAAGTAATTCTTTTGCCATGTGTTTGAACGCTTTCAACTCTTTTGAGTTGATATTGTCTTGCGCATTTTTAGGGAAGCCAAACATAAAGAAGGCTTGGTCACCGACTCTACATGCCAAGATAGTTCGCAGCCCACTACTTTTACCTTGCCCTTCTATTGCTGCGCGCTTTTTATAAACGTGACCACCTAAGTCTGCATCTATTAAGCCGTCTTGTATTTCCTTCACTGCATCTTTTAAGGCCTTGTCCGTTAGCCCTTCTTTATCAGCCCATTTGGTGAACCACTTTGATTTATATATGCGCACTTATTCCCCTTTAATAGCTGCAACTATAACACTAAGTACCATACCAAACATCTCATTTTGAGATTTTCATTCATTTAACAAACAGAACGTTTCATTGTCATCAAATTAGCGTCGCCGGGGCATTAAGTGAAGGGATATTGATTGAAGCGGCTTATGATTATGAACAAATTAGTCAGGCGCGGATCACGCCTAAATTAGCTCAGCCCGATTAGCTAACTCAGGCAACAATCAATTTATGGCGCTTTGATCTGTACCTTATCGCCTACCGAGATCTTATGTTGGCTGAACCAGCCCTGGTGCATTTCCAGGGCAAATAGCACTTTTTCAGATGAACCCACCGGTGTTAGATCATGGGGTTGTAAGGCTCTAATATCGGTGATCACACCATCACTGCGCACAAAGGCCACATCCAGTGGAATAAAGGTATCTTTCATCCACATGCTGGCCATTTTCGGATTGGCGAATTTAAACAACATGCCGCATTGTTGGCATAGTGATTGGCGATGCATCAAACCTACACGGCGCTGGGCAAAAGTGCTCGCATATTCTACCTCCATTGACTGGCCGTTAATCACCAGGCTCACCAACGACTTTTCAGAATGTTGTGCTATTGGCAACTCATTCTCTGCTAACACTTGCTTGACGGCAAACAGCTGAGACAACAACAGCGCCGCATACATCCATTTTCTTAAGCTTCTAAACATACATGATCCAATATCTGGTTAAGTTAGTTATATTTTACAGGAACAGCCATCTACCCCATCGCTGGTTTGCCATACCTGGTAATCACCACCTTGGCATTCCTGGCGAACCGTAAAACACTGGGTTGAATTGTAACCCACTTTGGTATCGGCGGCATTTGCCACCCCATGACCGATTATCTGTCTGGCTGAATCACTTGTACAGGCTGTGTTCAAGCTAGCTGACACCAGCAAAACCCATAAAACAATTATTCTCATTATATTTTCTGTCGCAGTGCGCAAATAAACAAGTGTATCGTCTTCATGCAAAAGAGCCAGAAACGCTCTGCAATTTCATCTTTGCAGGGTGAAATTCGGACAAAAAAAACCGGATGAGCCAAATGGACTCACCCGGTTGCTGTTTCAGCTGACTTATTACGCGACGTTTAAGGTCGGAATAATATTGGCTTTAGCTGCATCTTCGGCTTTTTTAAACTCGTCCATACGATCGAAATTCAAATAACGGAAAACATCACCAGACATAGACTCTATTTTGCTGGCATATTGCATATACTCGTCCATGTTCGGGATCTTACCGATTATGGCGCCAACAGAGGCCAACTCTGCTGAACACAAATACACATTCGCCCCATCACCTAAACGGTTAGGGAAGTTACGGGTCGAAGTGGACAAGACTGTGGCGCCCGCTTCTACCCGTGCCTGGTTACCCATGCATAATGAACAGCCTGACATTTCGGTACGCACTCCGGCACGGCCGTAGATATTGTAATAGCCTTCTTCCATCAGCTGGGCTTGATCCATCTTGGTCGGCGGCGACATCCATAAACGAGTAGGTAAGGTACCTTCAAATTGCTCCAGTAATTTGCCTGCAGCACGGAAATGACCGATGTTGGTCATACAAGAACCGATAAAGACTTCATCGATTTTAGTACCCGCCACGTCAGACAAGGTTTTGGCGTCATCGGGATCATTGGGGCAACATAAAATAGGCTCTTTTATTTCTGCCAAATCGATTTCCAGCGTCTCAACATATTCTGCATCTTTATCGGCTGCCATCAACTCGGGCTTGGCCAACCAATCTTCCATCTTACGTGCGCGACGCTCAAGCGTACGAGGATCGCCGTAACCTTCGTTGATCATCCAACGTAACATGGTGATGTTAGACGTAAGATATTCGGCAATAGAGTCTTGTGACATTTTAATGGTACAACCGGCAGCTGAGCGTTCGGCTGAGGCATCAGACAATTCGAATGCCTGCTCAACCGTTAAGTCATCCAACCCTTCGATTTCTAAAATACGACCAGAGAAAGCATTCACTTTACCCTTTTTCGCCACGGTTAACAGACCCTGTTTGATACCATACAAAGGAATGGCATGCACCAGATCACGTAAGGTAATACCAGGTTGCATCTTGCCTTTAAAACGTACCAGTACCGACTCGGGCATATCTAGCGGCATGACACCTGTAGCAGCAGCAAAGGCTACCAGACCAGAACCGGCAGGGAATGAAATCCCCATGGGGAAACGAGTATGGGAATCGCCACCTGTACCGACAGTATCAGGCAACAACATGCGATTTAACCACGAATGGATAATGCCATCTCCAGGACGTAAAGATACGCCACCACGGTTCATAATAAAATCAGGCAAGGTATGCTGAGTATCAATATCCACAGGCTTAGGGTAAGCCGCCGTGTGACAGAAAGACTGCATAGTCAAATCAGCAGAAAAACCTAAACAAGCTAAATCTTTCAGCTCATCACGGGTCATAGGGCCAGTGGTATCTTGTGAACCAACCGTGGTCATCTTGGGTTCGCAGTAAGTGCCAGGGCGTATTCCTTGGACACCACAGGCTTTACCAACCATTTTTTGCGCCAGGGTATAACCTTTGCCAGTATCGACGGGTTGATCAGGCATACGGAACAAATCAGACGCCTCCAAACCAAGAGACTCTCGGGCCTTGTCGGTCAAACCACGACCAATGATCAGGTTGATCCGGCCACCCGCTCTGACTTCATCGAGCAATACGTCTGATTTATATGCAAATTCAGACAGCAATTCCCCGGTTTCGGCATTTTTGATTTTGCCGGCGAGTGGGAAAATATCGATCACATCGCCCATATTTAATTTATCTACATCGGCTTCAAATACCAGAGCACCGGCATCTTCCATCGTATTAAAGAAAATAGGCGCCACTTTACCGCCAATACAAATACCACCACCACGTTTGTTTGGTACGCCAGGTAAATCTTCACCGAAGAACCAAAGCACAGAGTTGGTCGCTGATTTACGTGAAGAGCCGGTTCCGACAACATCGCCTACAAAAGCGACCGGATGGCCTTTGGCTTTTATTTCGTCGATTTGTCCTAAGGGGCCAACTTCACCGTGTTTTTGCGGAGTCAAACCGTCACGTGTCATCTTGTACATGGCACGGGCATGTAATGGAATATCTGGGCGAGACCAGGCATCCGGAGCCGGCGACAAGTCGTCGGTATTGGTTTCGCTGGTTACTTTAAATACTGAATAGGTGATTTTTTCCGGCATATCCGGACGGGATGTAAACCATTCAGCATCGGCCCAGGATTCAAGCACATCTTGGGCATACTGGTTGCCGGCACGGGCTTTTTCTTCAACGTCGTGAAAGGCATCAAACATCAACAAGGTATGTTTAAGTTCTTCGGCAGCTAATTCCGCCAGGTCGTTATTATCTAAGGCTTCGACCAAAGTGACGATGTTATAACCACCGTGCATGTTGCCTAATAATTGAATAGCGGCGTCTTTGCTGATCAGCGGTGAGGTAGCTTCGTCATTAATAATGGCGCTCAAAAAGCCAGCTTTAACATAAGCGGCTTCATCTACACCCGGGGGAACCCGCTCAGATAATAATTCAAGTAAAAATTCGCCTTCGCCAGCAGGTGGCGCCTTTAACAACTCAACTAAACCGGCAACTTGCTCAGCATTTAGGGGTTTGGGCGGAATACCTTCAACAGCACGTTCATCAACATGTTTACGATAAGCTTCTAGCACAATTAGGACCTCTTGATTGACTCCGAAATCACGGCGTGTAATGGAGTATAGAAATGAAACTCGTCAAGTATAAGGCCTAAGGCAGCAAATTTGAATTTACAAATACGTTTGTTTGCTTATAACCACTATTTTTGCTAAGAATGTAGGTTAACCTCTTGTTAAAAAAACGAAATTTGGCCGCTTCAGTCAACCCCCCCCAGGCTTTTCGCTCACCCTCAAGATGCGTCCGTGTTTACTGTCTGTTAATAGATAAATCGAACCATCCCTATGCACCCGAATATCCCTCAGTCTTTGCCCTATTTCGCTAAATAGTGTCTGTTGGGCGATAACGGCGTTTCCCTGCATCTGTAACCAGTAAACCTGTTTAAATTTTAAAGATGAGGCCAATAGGTCGCCATTTAAGACGGCAAACATTGCACCTTTATGCACTGTCATACCTGAGGGGGCAATAGACGGGGTCCAGTCGACTAAGGGTTGCAGCATATGGGGATAGGCAGTAAAAGGGCTAATGCGCGCCCCGGAATAATCCATACCTTGAGTGATCACCGGCCAGCCATAATTCCCACCTGGGCGGATAATATTAACTTCATCCCCCCCTTCTGGGCCATGTTCGTTTGCAAAAATCAACTCTCTGACCGGATCATAGAGTATTGCCTGACTATTACGATGACCAATAGTAAACAAGTACCGTGTCAAATGCCTGGGCGTCTTGGCTGAGTCGGCTAAATTGGCAAATGGATTGTCTTGGGGTGCCTGACCATCGTCGGTCATGCGGATGATTTTCCCCAATTGGCTGTCAAAGCGCTGGGCGTGTTCACGATAATCAAATCCGTCACCCGTAGTCAGTAGCAGGGTATTGTCGGGTAAAAAGGTCATACGACCAGCAAAATGCACCGGCGTATCTTTTTCCGGTGACACCGTAAATAACAGTTGTCGCTCAGATAATGCCCCATTGCGCAATTTGGCCCGCATCAGTTTTAGTGCATTGTGATTATCCGTGCCGCTGGCATAACTTATATACAGCCAGTGATTATCGATATAATCAGGATGCAAAACCACATCCAGCAACCCACCTTGGCTTTTCACATAAATGTCATCGGGTAAGCCGCTGATCGGTTGTGACACCTCACCCTTATGCACCAGACGTAAATTTCCTATCCGTTCTGTTACCAAAAAATCGCCGCCGGGCAAAAATGCCAATGACCAGGGATAATTAAGGCCGGTTGCTACCTGCTCTATTTGGTAAGGTGGAAATGCCTTAGGGGGGTGGATATCAGCGGGCAGTTCAGCCTGGCTCATGAACGACCATAAGCTGGCGAAGGCAAGTGAGGCAAAACGGGCAGTCCAAATTTTCATAGAGCCTCGAGGTAAACTGGGTCAGATTAATAGCAGGCAATCGAGTCGAGATTGCCTGCTGAGCTGGTTCAAGGGTAAAGTGCGGCAGGAATAATCACAACTACAAGTACATACAATGACGAATTTGTTAAACCTTGGTCTGCATTTTTTGCTGGCGGTATTAGTCAGCTTTATTCTGGCGAGCCTGGCACACAGCCAATTTGTATTGTTTGAATTAGCCAAAGTCGGGGTACAAATCGACATGGCCAGTCGCATCAGTATGAGTCTCGATGACCTTTTAGGGTTAGGCCTAACTTATGGATCCGTTATCGCTTTGAGCCTGCTCATAGGGTTTGCGGTGATGGGCGCGCTCAGAAAATATCGTCCCCACACGACTTTTTGGGTTTATCCCTTAGCCGGGGCATTGGCCATGCTGGTAATGCTGTTAACGATGCAGCCAATAATGCACATCACCCTTATTGCCGGCGCCAGAACGTCCTTTGGCATCTTCAGCCAATGCCTGGCTGGTTTCGCTGGCGGATGGTTGTTTAAAATACTACGCCAACATTATTAATAATCAGAGTTTTTTGGAATTGGGGTCCCAGTCAGCCTGTCAATATTTTTTACAAGTAGGCGAGTCTATTTTTAGGCTCAATCAATATGCGTTTGAAATTAATCAAGATTATATTGATGGCGTAGAATATGCGTACCGTTATCGGGCACAATGTTTGCCCATTTGGGCACCTTTTTAAAATTAACTCAATCGATTGCCACTTGAAGACGTAGAGGCTGTACATGTGATGTCTACATTGAGTTTACCGGAGACCAAACACCATGTTCAGATACTCTAGAGTACCAAGGTTTTTGCAATTAATAGTGCTAACGGCTGTTATGGCTATTGCCCCTGCGAAAGCAAGCTTAATTCCTTTTTCTGCCACGATAGACGGCGCCCAAGCAAATGCCGGGGTTGGCACCGGCAGTTTAGCCACGGGCTCAGCGACCATGTGGCTGGATGACATGAGCAATGACTTTTCCTGGAGTATAAGTTGGAGTGGCTTAACGGATGTTGTCAATGCACACTTTCATGGCCCGGCAACACCCATGCAAAATGCCGGAGTAGAGGTACCAATAGATTTCACTATGAACCCTTCGATGGGCAACGCGATGTTAACGGCTGAGCAAGCCTCGGACCTGCTTGCCGGTCTGTGGTACATCAATATACATACGGAAGCCTTTCCCGGTGGCGAAATACGCGGCCAAGTAATGGTGCCTGCGCCAGGGGCCTTATCATTGATATTGCTCTTTGTGGCAGGTTTAATATTGGCGCGTCGCAGCCGCCATTAATTCACCCAACCACTATCCGAAATTTCACCACAAGCCACGCTTAATTAGCGTGGTTTGTGGGTTTGGACCGCGGATTTTTTTCGACTACCCGAGTTTGTGCCCGCGGCTTTATTGTGTGGTTGATTGTCACTGAAACGCGTTAAACCTTGTTGGGCCTTTTTCTCTTTGGACGATGATCCGCCCTTGCCTTTGGCCAATGCCTTATTCGCCGAGCGTTTAGCAAATTCCTTGTGATCCCGACCTTTAAGTTCATTACGCCCTTCTGCCGGCACTAAACACTTCGCGCTATTTCCGA
Source organism: Paraglaciecola sp. IT1134 (assembly GCF_058068185.1). Taxonomy (NCBI): domain Bacteria; kingdom Pseudomonadati; phylum Pseudomonadota; class Gammaproteobacteria; order Alteromonadales; family Alteromonadaceae; genus Paraglaciecola; species Paraglaciecola sp. IT1134. Next base: position 4,091,306 of record NZ_CM176486.1, read on the forward strand.
TCAGGTGAGCTTTACCCATTTCAATTAACGTCTTACGCAATAACGGCCAGTTGACAGGATCGTGGTAACGCAAAAATGCACGATGCAAACGGCGGTGAATTTCACCTTTGGGGATCGTAACCTCTTCACTTTTGTGGTTAACCTTATGTATGGGGTTTTTACCCGTATGATACATAGTGGTGGCGTTAGCCATAGGTGAAGGGTAAAAATTCTGCACCTGATCCAGTTTGAAATTGCGTTCTTTTAACCACATGGCTAAATTCAGCATGTCCACATCTTCGGTCCCCGGATGAGCCGAAATAAAGTACGGGATCAGGTACTGGTCTTTACCCGCTTCTTTGGTGTATTTGTCGAACATTTCCTTAAACTTGTCATAAGTGCCCATGCCCGGTTTCATCATTTTATCCAGCGGCGCTTTTTCGGTGTGCTCCGGGGCGATTTTTAAGTATCCACCCACGTGATGCGTCACCAGCTCACGCACATAATTGGGATCTTCAATTGCCAAATCGTAACGTACCCCCGAGGCGATCAAGACTTTTTTCACCCCTTCGACCTTACGGGCCTTGCGATAGAGCTCAACTGTGGGAGTTTGGTCCGTATCCAAATGCCCACAGATTTCTGGCCACACACAAGACAAACGACGACAAGCTTGTTCAGCCTTAGGGCTTTTGCAACGCAACTTATACATATTTGCAGTTGGTCCGCCAAGATCGGAGATCACCCCGGTAAAGCCAGGCACTTTATCGCGAATTTGTTCAATTTCGCGAATAATCGATTCTTCTGAGCGGCTTTGGATCACCCTACCCTCATGCTCAGTGATCGAGCAAAAAGTACAACCACCGAAGCAGCCTCGCATGATATTCACCGAGGTTTTGATCATATCGTAAGCCGGTATTTTGGCTTTGCCGTAACTAGGGTGAGGCACTCGTGCATAAGGTAAATCGAACACCGCATCCATTTCTTCGGTTTCAAGTGGATAAGCAGGTGGATTAATCCAAATAATTCTATCACCGTGGCGCTGCACAAGGGCACGTGCACAGCCTGGGTTAGTTTCTTTATGCAAGATACGTGAAGTATGAGCGTAATGAGTTTTCTCAGCGCGCACTACATCGTAAGCGGGCAATAACACATAGGTTTTATCCCAAGGTTTACGTCTTTGGGTTTTAGAGGTAAAAGGCTGCACCACGACAGGCTGGGCTTTTTGCTCGTCGATTGCGGCTTGTTTTTCAGCTTCAGAGGAAATCGCACAAGAATCTTCGATAATTTGATAGGGACTGATGACAGGATCAATTTTTCCAATCGTATCCAAATGAGTTGAGTCAACACCTTGCCAACCGGGTAACGGCTCTTTGCGAATAACAGCCGTACCGCGAATATCTTGCATTTGCTCGATTGTTTCACCGGCAGCAAAACGATGGGCCATTTCCAGCAGTGGGCGCTCGGCATTACCAAACATCAACATATCGGCTTTAGAATCAAAAAGTACCGAACGGCGCACTTTATCTGACCAATAATCGTAATGAGCTATACGGCGCAAACTGGCTTCAATACCGCCAATAACAACCGGTTTTTTGTACGCTTCTTTACAACGCTGGGTGTACACAGTGACAGCGCGATCCGGGCGTTTACCCCCTTCATTGTGTGGGGTGTAGGCGTCATCGTGACGTAATTTTCGCTCAGCGGTATAACGATTGATCATCGAGTCCATATTACCGGCTGTGACACCAAAAAATAAATTCGGCTCACCGAGTTGCATAAAGTCGGTTTTACTTTGCCAATCCGGTTGGGAAATGATCCCCACGCGAAAACCTTGGGATTCCAGTACCCGGCCAATCACCGCCATACCAAAACTGGGATGATCCACATAAGCATCACCGGTAACGATAATGATGTCGCAACTATCCCAACCTAAAATATCCATTTCTTTACGTGACATCGGCAAAAATGGCGCCGGCCCAAAACACTCAGCCCAATATTTAGGATAAGAAAAAAGCCCACGCTCGGCTTTCATGCGGGCAATCGGCTTAGCTCTACTAGGCGCGGCTTTGGCCCTCACGGCTGGCTGAATGTTGATTGCAGACGAGGCTGATTGAGATGTGACGGACATGTAGCTCCAATAACTAGAAAGTATAAACTGCTTAAAAAATCGGCAGTAGTATAGCAGTTTGTGAAAGCAAACAGTATAGCCCTGCGCGAATATCAAGAATTTGTGTTAGGGGCTGGCGATGTTACCCGTTAGCTTCCACTTTGACTGTTCTATACGCTTGATATCAATAGGGGTTTTTGTGTATTTTTTGCACTGTGCCAGATTTGACCAGAATTGATATTGATTCAACTTGTTGCGAGGACTTCTGTGCTTGCCCCTGATTTTTAGTGATGTGAGGATTACACTTAGCAAATCAATGGGCGCGGCCTTTTGAGACAAATAGTAAAATATGCCCAAGAGCCTGACTATGAATACACAAATTATGAGCAACCAATGTATTTTATCTCAGTCTTTCACAACAATCGTATTTATTAATGCCTAATGATTTTAGCTCAACCTGATAGTTGATTAGTATTAGCAAATCAAACATCTCACGGGAAGGATAGCCATCAGCAATGCTGCCTTTGGAAATCTGAAAGCTAGGTTGCAAATGGCATGTTTTGTATTTTTTGCCCATGAAAACACCGATAAAGGGGCATTTTTCATTTTCAGTTCTGGATAATAAAATATCGAACCTAAGTTTAACGGGTATACCTGTCTTTCAATGGTATCCCCGTTAAACTTAGCCAAACCATTTCACTAGCTTTTGCACGCTAATGGGCTATAAATAGCCCTTACGGGCTTTCACTTGCCTGCCCTCCAGCCTCCATTGATAATGCTTCGAAGACCTTTCGAGCAGGGTAACCGTCAGCGATCATTCCTTGGGTTAATTGATAACCCCGTACTCCCTTGCGTGTACCCGGTCCCAAAATACCGTCAGCCTTACCGACATCAAAACCCAGTTCGTTTAGTTTGTTTTGCAGTTGCTGCATCTCAACCTGGGTATAATTTGGCAGGACAGGCAAAGCCTTTGATAAAGGGGCTTTACTGGCGATCCGGTCGGCTAAATGCCCCACTGCGATGCCATAATACTCAGAATTATTCCAGCGCAATATGACATCAAAGTTTTTATAGGCTAAAAATATTGGCCCCTGATAACCGGCGGGAACTAACAAAGAAGCGGGCAATTCCTCGCTCCCCAGAGCGCTTCCATCAGTTTGGGTAACACCCTGTTCTGCCCAAAAAGACAAACTTTTAGGGCTATCTTTACCCGCCAACTGATAATTAAAAGACTCCGGCACATGCACTTCCCGTCCCCATTTGTAACCGCTTTTCCAGCCAAGGTGCTGCAAAAAATTGGCCGCCGAAGCTAGCGCATCTTGCTCGCTGTTCCATAAATTGACTTGACCGTCCTGATCACCATCTTGTGCATATTTCATATAAGCGGATGGCATAAACTGGGTATGCCCCATGGCCCCAGCCCAAGAACCAAGCATGTCTTTAACCTGTAGATTTTCACGATCAATTAATAATAATGCCTGAATTAATTCACTGGAAAAATAACGACTGCGTCTGTTGTCACAAGCCAGGGTTGCTAACGAGTCAATAACAGGTGAAGTCCCTTTATAAGACCCAAAATTTGTCTCCAATCCCCAAAAAGCCAGCAGGTAGGTGCCGGGCACGCCATATTGCCGGGTTAACTGAGCAAGAAACTCCCTGTGTTTGGCCAACATCTCCTGACCCTTTTGAATGCGCCAGGCAGTAACCCGCTTCTCAAAATAATCGGTAAAAGTCTGTACAAATTCAGGCTGACTACGGTCCAGAGAAATAACTTTTTTACGGTATTTAGCCTTCCCCAACACATCGTCAGTCACATTCTGTGACACCCCTGACGCTAATGCCTTGGTTTGTAACTCACTGATACATTGCTGGAACAAAATCCCTTCGGGAAGTGGGGCAGCAGGGTCGGCTACCGGATTGTTGCCCATTGCGGAAAAACTGGATAACAAGGACAACGTAACCGCTAGCCTACAACCCAGAGAAGAAATTCGAATTAACACCTGATAACTCCGTATACGATGAATGTCGCGTCATGCTAAACCAACGGGCAAAAAATGGTAGTTTTTATCAGCCGTTAAACATAAATAATTCGTCAGCGGCGCCTTTTTATCATTCCATGATGGCAAATTCCCGCTGCCAAACGGTTTCGGCCATAATATTTTCGCTGGAATCTATATGATCCAGCCAAGTTTTACCCACTAGGTGATCGTATTCGTGCTGGAATATACGCGCCACAAAACCCTCAAATTTCTGCGAATGTGACTCGCCATCGGTATCTTGATAACAAACATCCACCCAATCCGGTCGCTCAATTCGACCTCGCAGACCGGGCACAGATAAACATCCCTCCCAGTGCCAATCTTTTTTCTCGCTGCTGGCGGTAATTTTCGGATTAACCAACACGAAGGGCTGCATCTGAGGCGCTAGTGGATAGCGGGAGCTGGGCCTGGATGCAATAATCATTATCGCCCGACCATCAAACACCTGTGGCGCGGCGATCCCAATACCGTTGGCTGTCAACATGGTCGACAATAGATCATCAACAAATTGCCGGAACTGCGGCTGGTTAAACTCACTCGGGTCAACAGATCGTGCCGGGGTGCGTAGTATCGCTTCACCAATTTGCGCTATTTGCATACTGACCTCTTTCAACTGCCCTATGGCAGAAAGTATATTATAAGTATTGACTGAGCTTAACCAACCAATTGCAGTTCGGCGAATTCCCGGTACAGGGGGCTAATTTGCAGTAACTCAAGGTGTTTGCCTATTGCAATGATCCGGCCTTGATCCATTACCACAATACGATCCGCATTGATCACGGTTGCCAGGCGATGGGCGATAATCAAGGTCGTTTTACCCTTCATTAATTCTTCCAGCGCCAGCTTTACAAATTGCTCGTTGGCGGCATCTAATGAACTGGTGGCTTCATCGAGCAACAGAATCGGCCGGTCAGCCAAAATGGCTCGGGCAATGGAGATGCGCTGTTTTTGACCGCCGGACAAACGTATGCCCCTCTCCCCTAGATTGGTGTCGTATCCCTGGGGTAAGGCATCAATAAACATATCAGCTCGGGCTGCTTTAGCCGCAGCTTGCACGTCAGCATCACTGGCATCTTCGCGTCCGTATCTAATGTTGGTTGCCACGCTATCAGCGAATATCACCGACTCTTGAGGAACCAGAGCAAATTGCTGACGCAAGTCATCGAGGCTGAGATCTCTGATGTCGATATCATCCAGGGTAATGCGTCCGGTTTGGGTATCATAAAAGCGCAGCAATAATTGAAACAAGCTGGATTTTCCTGCTCCGCTTGGCCCTACCAGCGCGATCCGCTCCCCAGGTTTGATGTCCAGATTAATATCCTGCAATACCGCTATGTCTTCACCACCCGGGTAAGCGAATTGAATATGCTCGAGCTTCAAGCGACCTGTTACCTTAGCCGCAATCGCAACCGGGGCCAAAGCAGGAAGGATAGTACTTTGGGTATTTAATAGCTCCATCAGGCGTTCACTGGCCCCGGCGGCCTTTTGGATTTCACCTATCACCTCACTTATGGTCGCCACACTGCCACCAGCCATCACCGCATAAAACATAAATGCAGTGAGTTCCCCTGCGGTAAGTGAGCTAGCTAATACTTGCTGGGCCCCTAACCAGGCAACAATGGTGATAGCACTGATGCTGATCCCCATGATGCAGGCGATGAGCAATGCACGATATTTGATGCGCTTTTTTGCCGCTTGCATCACATCCTCGACCCGGCCAAAAAACATAGTGCGATCGCTTTGCTCATGTGAGTAAGCTTGAACGGTATGAATTTCATGCAGGGATTCGTCAACGTAGGCGCCTAAATCGGCCACTCGATCCTGACTCTTGCGGGCATACAGACGCACTTTACTGCCAAATATGCGGATAGGTAATAACACTATAGGAACGGCTATAAGCACATAAAGGGTCAGTAAGGGGCTGGTAAATAACATCAGCAACAAGGCCCCGATAAATGTGATGCTTGCCCGCAGTGCCATGGACAGACCCATACCGACCACAGACTGCAACACAGTGGTATCGCTAGTAAAACGTGATATGACTTCCCCGGTGCGAGTCTTTTCGAAAAACGCAGGGGGCAAGGTCAACAAATGGGAATAAACGTTCTGGCGTATGTCCGCGCTGACTCGCTCACCTAACCAAATCATTAGATAAAAGCGAAAATACGCCGCCACACTGCCTATCAGGGCAATACCTAGAACCACCAATACCATTTGGTTAAGTTTGTCGGCATTGTTGGCCACAAAACCTTGGTCTACTACGACTTTGACACCTTGCCCGAGCAGTAACCAGGCCAGGGCTCCGACAATCAAAGCGCTTATGGCACAGGCGACTTTGAGCTTATAAGGACGCAGTTGGCCGAACAGCCAACGCATAAGTTCAGAGGTCTTAACTGGCTTCACAATTTTCCTTAAGCTGTCACTACGTGATCAATAACCGCCCACGTTAGTATGAGGTCACAGATGACGAAGTAGTAGAGAAACTAGATGTGGGGATAACTGGGCAGTATTTAAAGCGTCGCTTGTTTGATCACAGGATATAAATTGCGCCTACGCCCGAGCAACGTTGCTGAGCGCTTTTAGCTAGCATGGTTATGGCCTGAGCAAATAGTGGACATCTTTGTGCAATTTATGCCTTCGTTTAAGTCTGACTTAATCCTTGCCCGCTATGCTGGATCATCGAAAACTCAACATGCCCGCAAGTAACGAGTACACCTTCACTGGGCTTGCGGCCATTGAGCTTATCTTCTGTTGTTGAGATTATTGTGACCCTAATGAATCAGACTAACGCGCTACGAGACAAGTTAACCTTATCCCCCTACCTGCTGATATTACTGACGGCTTTGTTTATCACACTAACCGGCAACCACACCTTTTTCAGCAAGGCCTTGGAGGTCTACCCATGGTCTGAGAATCAAGCCTTTTTATTATCTCTTGGGGTGTTGTTATGGTGCCTTATCAGCTTATTAACCTTTGTGCTTAACTGGTTGATGCCTGTGCGCCTGGCGGTGTCTGTTATGTTAGTGGTTGCAGCCTCAGCCGGCTTTTTCACCGACCAATTTGGGACTATTTTTGATCTTGAGATGATCCGTAATATGCTTGAAACCGACCGTGCTGAAGCGGCTGATTTGCTGTCGGTGGGATTGGCATTACGGGTCATACTCACTGGAGTCATACCTGTAGTGTTGGTCAATTGGTTACCCTTAGACAAACGCCCCAGGCTAGGCGACCTAAAAAAGCGGGTAAAACACTCCGGGTTAACCTTAGTCGCCATTTTTACCTTGATGGGCATAAGTCTATTTTCTGCCAGTGGCCAATACGCCAGCTTTTTTCGCCAACACAAAGTGTTACGTTATTATGCCAACCCCATGCACCCTATTTATTCTGCATTAAAATATGGCGGGCAGCAGTTTAGTTCCGTTGCACAAAACACCTTTGTAATTATGGCCTCCAAAGCCGCCATACCAAAAAGTGATTTCCATCAGGAATTGGTCATTGTTGTGGTAGGAGAAACAGCCAGAGCAGATCATTTCTCCCTAAATGGCTACGCAAGACAAACCAATCCCCTGCTTGAACAGGAAACAAATCTAGTTAGCTTCAGTAATATCAGTTCCTGTGGCACCTCCACGGCGATTTCCGTACCTTGTATGTTTTCGGTGTTAGGGCGAGATGACTTTGAAATAGACAATGCCAGTCAGACTGAAAATGTATTGGATATAGTGGCAAAAGCCGGTATCAGTGTATTGTGGCGCGACAACAATTCTGATTCCAAGCGAGTAGCCGACCGACTGACCTATGAGAGTTTCAAAACGTCAGACAATAACCTGGTGTGTGATCCAGAATGCCGAGATGTAGGCATGTTAAACGGTTTACAGGAATATATTGAGGGGCAAAAAAACGACGTTCTCATCGTGCTGCATCAAATGGGTAGCCATGGCCCGGCTTATGGCGAACGTTACCCGGCGCAGTTTGAAAAATTTACGCCAGCCTGCCATACCAGCGAACTGGCCAATTGCAGCGACGAAGAAATCATTAATGCTTATGATAACAGCATTCTATATACAGACTTTTTCCTATCTGAAGTGGTTGCCTTGTTAAAACGCAACACCCCAATGTATGAAACCTCGATGCTGTATATCAGCGATCACGGGGAGTCCCTGGGAGAAAACAACCTCTATTTGCATGGCATGCCCTACATGTTTGCGCCAAAAGAGCAGACACACGTTCCTGTCATTGCCTGGGTTGGTGAAACATCAGATATAGATTTAAGCCAAACCCGAAAACACAAAGATAGAGAAAATTCCCATGACGCGGTATCAACGGCTATTTTACAAGCACTGGAAGTCAGCTCAGATATTCCGACGAGCACTGCGCCGCCTTTATTGATTATGAAAGAAGAAAACTAACACTCATACAACAGACAGGATCCGCCTTAACAAGGTGAATCCTTCGGCTTAACCAGCCTGAATATAAAATTGATATTAATAAAAATAGCGGATACAGGCCTCGCCCCATACCAAGGTACCTATCAATAAAGCGATGAATACCCCGGCCGACCCCATGTCTTTTGCCCGCCCTATCAACGGGTGGTGCTCAAGGGAAACGCTATCTGCCAGGGCTTCAAGGGCTGAATTGATGATCTCTGCAAATAATAGAAATAACAAGCTTGCCACTAGGCCGAGCCAGTGCTCCCGGGATTGACATAAAACAAACGAAAAAGGGAATAACACCACACTTAGCACCAGTTCCTGGCGAAAAGCCGACTCGTATAACCAGGCGGCTTTGAATCCTTTATAAGAACACCAGGTGGCTTTAAAAACACGCTGGATCCCCTTCCCGTTAAGTTTATTTGACGTAATATGCATAAATACTCATTAATTGACTAAAACCCAAAAAGTGATTGATTAGGAACGCAGCGGTTGTGCACTGACTTGGTAAACTGCTTGTTTAGCCCGACCAAAAAACAAACGAAATATAAGTGCGCACACAGTCCAGCACACCAAGGCACTGGTAATATCATGGGAGATAAAGTGCGCGCCACGCAATTGTTGAGCGAATCCAAATATTAACCCCAAACACAGACCGGGTAAAAACCACAGGTTAAGCCTAGCGCCAGTCTGATATTTAGGAAACAAGATCTGCGCGGCAAAAAACAAACTAAATAAGGCAAAGCCACCGGATGCGTGGCCAGATGGGAAACAGTGGCCTACAGCCAATTTGGACGAAAATACCTCATATAAATAAACCGGTGCCTGACTGCCACCAAACTTGGTCAGGTCCCAGGGGCAAGGTAAGGTGGTCACATTTTTTAAACATGACACGGCTATAATCGATGCCAGGGTAGATACACATAAATAGGCCCCGCAACGACGCCCAAGTGTACTGCCCCAGCCCAGCCAATAACTAACAACAGTGGTTAGTAACATCAACAACACTATGGCAATGACAAGCACGCGGCCGCCCTTATGTATAACCGTTTCTAATAACCAGGACCCTTGCCAGTGCCAATCACCATAAACACTGTATATCTGGTTCGCCAGCCATTCATCCATACCAAAAGTTTGTATGCAATAGATGGCCAATACCGTGAAAATTAGCGGCTTGAGCTGAGAATAGTTTTTCACGATTGGCCTTAAAAAAATGAAGTAGCATCAAGCTTATCCCCTGATACTTAACAGAACCTTAGTAACTGACTTTTTATATTTGTTGATACTTTACCCGTAGTGGCGCATACGGCCAGGGAGCTAGACTTTGTGTCACTGCTGATTTGCATGCATGCAAAATAAAGGGGCCCTTAGCGCGTCATTAGTTACAGCTGGGATAGTGCTAACTTGGTTTGCTGCTCCATATATAAATTGATCTTGTTGTGATCTGGGCTCCAGCCTTGTAAAAAGCGATTAAAGTCGGCCCAGACCAAGGGGTACAAGGCTCGCCATTGCTGTTCAAGTGCATCCAGTTGACAAGCGATTTGGTAGGTATCCACTGCCTCGCGAAATTGCAAAAAGTAATAGTCTACTAAGTGATCGTTTTGCGCAAAAAGATCTTGGCTGGTCAAACAACTGCCCAAAAAATACATTAGATCTTTGACTCCAATACCCTTGCCCACGTACTGAAAGTCCACTGCGGCGATATCGTCAGCGTCTGGTGTAAAACAGAAATTGGCCAGCTTAGCATCCCCGTGGATCAGGGTTTGATAGCAGGCCTGGTTTAAACGCTGGTCGATTACTGCTGCGGCATTTTTTAATCTGTTATCTGGCATAACGTGGTATTCATCCTGGCGGGTAGCCAAATGCCAGTAACTGCCGATAGGCCACAGGTTTGACGTCTCGACCGATAAAAAGCGGGCATGAAAATAAGCTAACCAGCGAATACCCAGTTTTATCTCGTCTAGGGCAACGGTGCTGCATCTTTGACCGAAACCACTACTATCTAAATCTTCCAAGACCAATATTTGCAGATTGATATTTGCTGGGTTTTCGCTAATAGAAGACGCAATCAAACCCGGTACCTTGCAATGGTGATCACAGCGATGGGCAAAGTCCTGATAGAAATTGGCTTCCATTTGATAGGACACCAGTTTACGTTGATGACTTGCGCAGCTGTGCCAGCCACGAGGATGAGTAACACGGGTTGGTGGAGCAATTTGTTTAACGATCAGTGTATTAGCCACTTTAGGGCTGTAGTAACGGGCGATTTCACCATAATCGCTCCACAATTTTTGCACCGTTTGAATTTTATACACCTGTGGATCATCACAGTAGCGCTGGACTTGTTGCAGGACTCGTTTGTCCATACCTCTCCTATTCGCCTCAGCGACCCTTCCCAAACCTGTTGGTGCCAGCATAACAAAGCAAAACCCACAGAGGTGAAAAAGGGGCAATATCGCCCCTTTTTAATGGCTAACTCAAATGATTAGCTGCCCATGGCGAATCTCTAATTGCCCCATATTTCGCTGGCGAATTGGGGGTAGTCAATAAAAGGATTACGGTTACCTTGGTGGGAATAGGCCGCCTCATTACGATCCAGCTCTTTTTGGCTAACCGGGTCTTGCTGATGCCAGCTTTTGAGCATATTCAAGGTCCAGTTTTCAAATACTTGATCGCTGCTTCCGTTTAAGATCGCATCCGCCGATGTACTGTTACCTTGCCAGCCGCCAATGACATTTTGGTAGCGGGTGGCCATATAGAAGTAAGCCCGGGCGATATCCCCTTTGAATTCGTCGATGGGTTCAAACACTGTGCCGGTAAATCCAATAGAGACGCTGGCACTGCCCAAACGTGAGCCATTAGTAGAAGTGAACGTTGCGCTGCCTACCACACCATATGGGTAGCTGCCGCGTTTAGAGTTGACATAACCGTCCGTAGCAAAAATATGGTGCACGTCAGAATTCATTGGCTCTATCGCCCCCCCGAACCAGCTCCTGGGAAAGGAATGTTCACGGTTATAACAGCTGCCTTCACCGGAGTAATTACCACACTGATCACTTACGGCAGTATAAGTATAGCTATCAGCGCCACTGGGCTTCTCTGAATAGATATCTAAAATTGAACCGTCATTTTCATAATAACTGTCACGTTCATTGGCGTTGTAAAAGGTCCAAAGCGCACCATAACCTTGGCTAGCATGACCTTTGACAATGTCATATAAGGCAGTTTTCAGGCTATAACCTGTTAGCCCTTGTGCACTGGCGTAATAGGCGCTCAAATCACCGATACCACCGCCTGATGTGGTGCCTAAGGTAAAACTGGTTGACTCACTGGCGCCAAAACTGCCGCCACTGGCCACGCTAGTACCGTTAAAAACCACATTGTATTGGCCACTGCCCATGGTGCAGCATATGCCATCGCCATAGGTATCATCGATGGTGAACACATAACTGGCATCCGCCAGGCACAACGCTTCGCTGTAAGTGGTATTACTGGCATAACCACTACCCGAAGCCAGCACCACTGATTGACTGTCGCTAATTTGCCAGCTGGTTTCGCTGCCATAATTATCGGTGGTTAGATTGAAACTGCCGCTGTTGCTAGCACAAGCTCCTGGGGAGCCTCCATCGTTATTAGGTTCGAAGTCATCCACATAGACTATTTCGGAGCCATCGAAACCGGCTTCATCATAAAAACGCAAACCCACTTCTATGCTGCCACTGGTACTCGGGGTGTAGCTGTAGCTTATTTGTTGCCATTGATTAACCAAGCTCGCCGTGGAATATCCTTGATAACCGTTTACGTATAAGCGAGCTTTTACCCCACCTTCAGTATGGCGCACCCACACGCTCACGGCATAGGGTTGGCCCCCTATTACATCCACACTCTGCCTGAAATCGGTGGAGCCCTGAGTGCCGGTATTAACCGTAATGGCCGCCGAGCTGGCCCCCGCGGTTTTTTGACTGCCTGATTGACTTAGGCTGATCCCGGAATCGATAGTTGTCCAACCATCGGGCGCACCGCCCGTCCAATTTTCGAAGCTTCCATTATCGACATTTGCATACACTATGTGGCTAGTCAGTAGCGCTGCACATAATAACAACCTTATTTTTTTCATTTTGGTCTCTTTTTATGTTTATCGTTCTATTGGTGTGTGTTTGGCCAGAAAGTCTGCCTAAGATTTGTGGCATTGATATGTCAACCCTACATCTAAGGTAAGTTTTTTACCACAAAACAGACCGTCTGGTCAATTTTTGTTCAAATAGGGGATAAAACCAATTGCCTGTCTGATCATTATGTTTATTTAGCCAACATGGGCACCGGTAAAGTGGGTATTACCCGCCACGTTAGCGGCGAAGTTTCAAGCGATTGACTCGGCCAGAGTGGCCACGCAGCCCATGGCCATAATCCGCATGCAAATTGTTTAACGAGCGGCTTGATTGAGATCTTCATGAATGGGTTTATCGCCGACAAAACCAACTGGCGCACCGTGCTAAATAACCAGCCAGATACAACAGATTTACAATAAATGAAAGAACAGTTAATCACCCAAATTGAACATCGGTTAGACGAAATTACCGACAAGTACGGTTTTCAAGCGATTGATATGCTTAGCCTACCTGCCGCAGACATTCATTACCCCGTCGAGCAAACCCCTGAAAAAGTGAAATCTATCAATTTAGACAAAGAAGACGAATTCAGTGCCGTGCTGCCGGGTATGAAAGGGCAATGCGGGATGATCGATGGCGAACGCGTGACTAATATGCGCATATATTCTGGTTAACATTTGAGTATTAAAACCACCGAGTAAGCGAAAGACGAAAAGAACAACGACCCTGTTATGTAAACACAAAATATCGGGGGCAGTTTGCACTGCCCCGATATTAATGATTGTTTTGACGCACTGTTATGTTGGACGGTAAACCGCCACCGGCGGCTTACCCAACCCTTTAGAAAGTAACTGACACCTTGCCGTAAACGAAGCGGCCAGAGAAACCAAACGGTGAGAAGCCAGAGTAAGGGAACAATCGCGAAAACGTCGTTACATCATCAACCAACTCACGTGTGGTATCAGGGTAAACGTCAAACAAGTTGTTCGCACCCAAAGTTAAGGTCACATTCTGTGTTAGGTCGTAACCTACATCTAAATCCGTCACCCACTTCTCGGGTAAAACTTCATTTCGCGCTGGATTGTCTGATGGCTCCTGAGTTTCACCATAACGAGTAGTGCGTAAGGTGGCATGCCACTCATCCATGCTCCAAATCGCACTTAAGTTAAGCTTGGTTTTCGGCGAACCCACTTCAAAACGACGTAGTTCAACATCAGAGAATAAATTGCCTTGATCAACTCCCGCTCCTTGCAATACGGCTGGCGGATCAATGATGTCGGTTACTTCATTTTTGTTGTAGTTAAAGCCAGCGTTAAAGGCGATATCACCCCAGTTTTGAATGTCAGTATTATAAGAAGCCACGACATCTACACCAGATGTTTCACTGTCAATGGCATTTAAGAAGAAACGGGCACGGTTGGCACCAGTGCCAGCCAATAACGCTTCAATCCCCTCACCCGAGAGATTGTTTGACAGCACAATACGATCATCAATTTTGATGTTGTAGTAATCCACTGACAAGCTGAAGTTTGAATCGGGTGACCAAGTGATCCCCGCGCCGTAGTTAACGGCTTCTTCAGCATCTAAACCAGGTGAGCCCAGCGCTTTAGCCACATCACTGCCGGGCGCAAATGTACCGGTTTCTGTCGGTTCACCATCCACAAAGACGGTGGCGATTGAGGTGAAATACTGTTGCTGTAATGATGGCGCTCTAAAGCCTGTCGAAACAGACGCTCTTAGGGCAATTGCTTCTGTTAGGGTATAACGGGTGGCAAACTTGCCATTTACCGTAGAGCCAAAATCAGAATAATCTTCATAACGCGCCGCAACGGTTACATTCCAGTTATCGGTAATGTAAGCCTCTAGATCAACGTACAAACTGACATTATGGCGGCTGTTATCCCCCGCCGATTCGGGTGTAAAACCAGGAAAGACCTGAGAGCCGGCGGATCCAGGGAGTTCACCTTGAATATATGATGCTTCTTCACCGGCTTTGATTTCATAACCTTCGCGGCGATATTCTGCGCCCACGGCAACGTTAACACCACTGGCTAAACCAGCAACATCCACCTCTCGGCTAAGATCAACATTGAACGTAAACTGGTCATAAATTAAGGTACCCGCATCAAATACGGTTTGGCTAGTCGGCCCAAGAGAGGTGTTCAAACTGTCTTTTACGCCAAATTTAAACTCATCTTCACCATAAACGGCCGACACGTCATAATTCCAGTCGCTCACGTCGCCCTTGATACCCGTGGCTACTGAAAAGTCATTTATGTCAGACGTGATGATAGGTAAAAAACCATCCGCATAAATGGCTTCAACATTACGACTGTCTTGTGCTCGGCGATAGAAACCACCGCCTTCCCCTTCACGAGTACTGTATGAACCGAATGCGTAGAGATCAGCATTGGGGTTTAAGGCTAGGCCCGCATTTACAAACACCGCCATGTCTTGAACGTCGCCATTACCAAAGCTATGGTTGTAGCGATCCCAGGTCAACTCACGCGGATCAAGTGAGTCATCGCCTAAACGGGCGTAGTTTTCCCGCTGATCATAGTCAGAACGATTACTGGCGCTGCGATCACGAAACTCAGCCGACACATTTAAAAAGCCGTCTTCACCTAGCTCAAATCCCATGTTGGCACGTAACGTTGCCGTTTCGCCGTCAGTCAATTCACGGTCGCCGCCTTCAGTGAAGGCTAAATTACCATCCCCGTCGATGGCGACATCTTTCAAGTCAGGCACGCCATCCATAGTAGTGACATTGGTGCCATAAGTGACTGAGGCTGCGCCGCCGCTACTGGCACTTTTCAGAACAATATTAATCACCCCAGCAATGGCGTCTGAGCCATATTGCGCCGCCGCGCCATCACGCAATACTTCGATACGCTCGATAGCATTAGCAGGGATCGCATTTAAATCTACCGCGGACGAACCACGACCTGTAGAGCCATTTAAGTTAAGCAAGGCGCTAGAATGACGACGTTTACCGTTAATTAAAACCAAGGTGTGATCCGGTGCTAAGCCACGCAACTGCGCAGGGCGTACGTGATCAGTACCATCGGTTAGTGACGGCTGAGGAAAGTTAAAACTAGGCAGCAAACTGCCTAAGATCATGTTTGTTTCTGTTTGCCCTGTGGTGCTTAACGATTCAGCACCGATAATGTCGATGGGGACCGGGCTATCTTCTACTGTGCGTCCTAACCGGCGGGAGCCGATGATACTGATTTTTTCTACTGAATTGTCCGCTGCTTTGACGGATTGTTCTTGTGCGAAGGCGTTTGAGCCACTTAAAATCGCTGATGATGCGCTCATCATTAGCGCGACTTTCAACCACTGTTCTTTGGCTTTAAATGGATGTGTTTTTTTCATGTTGTTGTATGTCCCAATATCAATGTGGAATGTTCAACACTGTACCCTCTTCTTGTTATTGCTTTTCTGTCGGGCTGAAGAGTGGCTTATTATTGTTATTATGACAGTCGTTGGTTATTTGCTTTGCCCGAGTAAACTAGGGCCATATCACTATTAACATGAAAAACACCATTCAGCGCAGTTACACATATTTGCTTACAAATTTTGATGAAAAACGATTAAAAACAAATCAATTAAATCAATGGGTTAACTCCTTCGAAAAGTAATCAATTAGCGCTAAAATAGGTTTAATATCAGCTAAATCTCTATAACGTCTTCAATCAGGCGCAAAGATTAACTTGTAATCAACCATTTCAGCACTCGCACTAACGGCCCCTTGCTCCAGATCCAGTGCAAAAAGCGTTTATTGAATTTTCAACACTGTCTACTTTGCTCATCATCGATGCAGTACACTTGGCTTTAGCGAGACATGCAACGCGAAACAATAAAGGGATCCGGCGTATCAAAATTCTACACACCTCAGATTGGCACCTAGGGCAAAATTTCTTCACCAAAAGCCGCAAGGAAGAACACCAAGGGTTTATTAACTGGCTTTTACAGCTGGTAGCAAAAGAGCAGATAGACGCGGTGATCATAGCCGGTGATATTTTTGATACCGGCACCCCGCCCAGTTATGCCCGAGAAATGTACAACCAGTTTGTGGTTGATATGCAAAAGCTCAATTGTGTTTTGGTGGTGCTGGGGGGCAACCACGATTCGGTATCGACGTTGAATGAATCAAAGCAAATTCTGGCTTGTTTAAATACTTTTGTGGTGGCCAGTACCGGCATGGCTATTGATGAGCAAGTCTTTACCATTCCCGATAAACTCGGTCAGCCAGGGGCTATTTTATGTGCAGTACCCTTTATTAGAGCCAGAGACGTATTGCAAAGCTCGCCAGGTGAAACCGGATTACAAAAGCGCCAAGCCCTTGGCGACGCTATCAAGCAGCATTATCAAACCCTTTATCAAAAAGCCGTGGCTAAACGTCAAGATAGTGGCCTTGATTTACCTATTATTGCCACTGGGCATTTAACCGCGCTCGGGGTAAGCCAATCTGACAGTGTGAGAGACATTTACATTGGCACCTTAGACGGGTTTGCCGCTGACGGATTCCCCCCGGCTGATTACATTGCCCTGGGGCATATTCACAAACCCCAAGTGGTGGCTAAATCTGAACATATTCGTTATAGCGGCTCCCCTATTGCGCTTAGTTTTGATGAACTGGGCACTCAGAAGCAAGTGATGCTAGTAGAGTTTACGGGGGCACAGCGCACAAATTTAAAGCCTATCGACATTCCTATTTTTCAGCCCATGCAAGTGCTTAAAGGCGACTTGGCAGCCATTGCTAGCGCCTTAGCGCAATTTGAAAATAATGATGAAACAGATTTAGCCTGTTGGTTGTGCCTCGAAGTAGACAGCCAAGACTATTTGTCTGATCTTCAACAGCGTATTCAAAACATGACACAAGGGCTACAGGTAGAGGTATTGCAACTGCGCCGTTCACGCAACGAGCGCAGACAATTACTCAATCAAATGCAAAATGAAACCCTTGCAGAGCTCAGCCCAAATGAGGTATTTGAAAAGCGCTTAGCCATGGAAAGCTTTGAAACTGGCGAAGATCAAGCAAAAGCACAGGTAACACTGCAACAGGTGCGACAACGATTCAGCCAAATACTGTCAGAAGTAGAGCATCAAGGAACAGATGGATGAAAATTTTAAGTATTCGGCTGAAAAATCTTAATTCACTCAAAGGCGAGTGGAAAATTGATTTTACCCAATCTCCCTTTGTTGAAAATGGCCTATTTGCTATCACCGGGCCAACCGGCGCAGGCAAAACCACCCTGCTCGATGCCATCTGCTTAGCCTTATATCACCAGACTCCAAGGCTTGGGCAAATTACCAATTCAGCCAATCAAATCATGACCCGCGGCACCGCCGAATGTTTGGCTGAGGTAGAGTTTGAGGTAAAAGGCAGCGCTTATCGCGCGTTTTGGAGTATGCGCCGCTCAAGGGGCAACGTTGAAGGCAATCTGCAACCTGCCGACGCCGAATTAGCTGAAGTGGCCACCGGCAAAGTACTGGCCACCCAAATTCGGCAAAAAAGCGATGAAATAGAAAAATTAACCGGCTTAGACTTTGGCCGCTTCACCAAATCAATGATGCTCTCTCAGGGGGATTTTGCCGCCTTTTTGAATGCAGATGAAAAACAACGCGCTGAATTACTCGAAGAGCTGACCGGTACTGAAGTGTATGGCCTGATTTCTATCAAGGTGCATGAACATCACAGCCAAGCAAAACAAAAATTAAAAGAATTGCAGGTAGGCGCCAGTACCTTTCAATTACTCACCCTAGAGCAAAAGCAGCAGTTACAAGACGAACTCAATAAACTGCAAGCCCAACAAACGAACCTTAACCAGCAAATCAGCGCCAGTGAAAACCAGCTGAACTGGTGGGATAAGTGGCTCAGCGGGCAAAAAAACCAACAAGATGCCAGCGTTTTATGCGCACAGGCCAAGCAGGCAATGAGCGACGCAAAAGTCGATTTAAGTTTGCTCGAAAAAAGCGAGCCAGCAGAGCGCCTTCGCCCCAATTGGCAGCGTTTAGTTGAGGTAAGCCAACAACATACTAAGGCTCAACAACAGTTAACGAGCCAGCAAAATACAAAAACCGCATTAGAAGTAGAATTAAAAAGTGCCGCCGATACATTGGCCCAGGCTGAGCAAGCATTACACGCGAGCAAACAAGCCCAGCAAGCTCAGGAACAACTGATCACTGAGCAGGTTTTGCCGCTCGATACGCAAATAAACACCTTGACGGATAAACACCGTGAAAAACTGCTAACAATTAGCCAGTTGCAGCAACAACAGCAAGAGTCCAACACTAAACAGCAATCGTTAACGGCAGCGTTAGCAAGCTTAAATCAGCAACACACCCTGGTGCAAAACTACCTAACGGCACATCAAGCAGACAGTGCTGTAGGTGAGCAGCTTAGCGGCTGGAGTACATCCCTCACTCAGCTTGAACGAGATGAGCAAGCCGCTCAAGAACTTAAAAAGCAAACACTGATCACACAAGGCCAACTTGATGAAAGCCGCAAACTTGAGCCACAATTACAGGCACAGTGGCAAAGCCTAGCTGAGCGCTTAAGCCAACAACAAACCGCGCTGGCAGAAAAAGAAGCACAATATAAAGCATTAACCCTGACATCAGACACAACGACACTGGAAAACCAATCACAGGTTATCAATGGTCTGTGGCCTGAACTGCATAAAGCCCAAGATACCCAGCGCCGTTATCAGCAGTTAAGCCAAGACCAAACACATGATCAGAGCGAATTGCTTAGTAGCCAAACCCAAGCCGATGCGCTTAGCACCGAGCGTAAAGCCTTGCTTGAGAAATATCAGCAACAAGCACAACACTGCAAAGATTTGCTGCAGTTGGTTAGCCAAGAAGAGCAGTTGGCGCAATATCGCCACTTGCTTAAAGAAGACCAAGAATGCCCGCTCTGCGGCGCGACCGAACACCCCCAAGCATCGGCTATGGCGATTGATATTCCGGGCACCGTTGCCAGAAAACAACAAGCAGAAACGCTGTTAAACCAATTAGAACAAGACGGTAAGGCAGTGCGTGAAAAACTGGACTCCTTAAACCTAAAGATTCAGGCGCTGCAAACCCGACTAACAAAATCGAGCACACTTGAAACTGACTTAATCAACCAGTGGCAGCAGTGCTCAAAAACACTGCAACTAGACTTTGCCATAAGCGATGAACAGAGCTTGCAGGCATTCGAGACAAGCCTGAAAACACAGCTAGAGCAGCTATCAAGCCAATTAAAACAACTTAATCAGCTTGATAAAGCGCGCCAGGCAAGCAAAGAGGCCGTAAACAAAGCCGAGCGCGAAAGTGACAAACTAAGCAGCGAACGTAAGTTGCTTGAGCAACGCCAGCAATCTTTGCAGCAAAACATGCAAAAAACCACTCACGAATATGAAAAGCTGGTTGAGTCGGTGAATAAAAATCGCGGCGCATTACTGGCCAATATTGTTGCCCTGGGCTTTACCGCACCAGCTGAAAATGCGCTGTTGCCTTGGCTGCAAAATAAACGACAAGATGTGCAACATTATCAGCAAAAAGTGCAAGATAAAGAACAACTAAACCAACAACTGGCCGGTAAAACCGCAGAGCATAAAGCCGCCGAACAACAGTTGCATAATTTGGCTACACAGCTGTCATCCGTGCAGTTAGAAGAAGCCCAGCTTAAACAGCATTTAGGCGAAACAACGAAGCAGCGCCAGCAATTATTTGGCCAGCAAAGCATCACCCATGCCAGAGACGAGGCAAAAACGCAGGTAAACAATGCCGAGCAAACCCATCAATTAACCAGTGACAGTCATAAACAAATAGCACAGCAACATAACGACCTACTAGCCGCTATTAAAGCGATAAAGCAACAGCAAACTGAGCTTGAACTATTACTAACAGAGCGCAGCGACAACTGGCAGGAATTACTGACTAACAGCCCTTTTGCTAGCCAAGCTGAATTTGAAACGGCCCTGTTACCCGAAGAGCAGCGCAGCCATCTAATCAATTTAAAGCAGTCATTAGACACCCAGTTACAGCGCGCCAACACCTTGTTGGAGCAATCCACTGCGCAGCTAGGCGAACTGAGTCGTGTCGAAGAAGCCCCCTTGTGGCAACAAACACCACAAGATGACGTCAAAGCGTTATTACAGCAACTTCAAGGTGAAAAAGACCTGCTGGTTGAGCGCAGAGGAGGCATTAGCAGTCAATTGCAAGCAGACCAAAAAGAAACGACACGACAACAAACATTGCTCGCGCAAATTGAACAACAAAGACAAGATTATGATCAGCTAAGCACCCTGCACGGTTTAATAGGCTCCGCCAGCGGCGATAAATTCCGCCGCTTTGCCCAAGGGCTCACGCTGGATAATTTAGTGTACCTTGCCAACAAACAATTAGACCGCATACACGGCCGCTATTTACTCAAAAGAAAAGACGAAGATGGCCTGGCATTAAGTGTATTGGACACCTGGCAGGGTGACGTAGAGCGCGATACTAAAACCCTGTCCGGCGGTGAAAGCTTTTTAGTCAGTCTGGCACTGGCCCTAGCCCTTTCAGATTTAGTCAGCCACAAAACCAGCATCGACTCACTGTTTTTAGACGAAGGCTTTGGCACCTTGGATGCTGAGACGTTAGATATTGCACTCGACGCGCTGGATAACCTGAATGCATCGGGCAAGATGATTGGGGTGATCAGCCATATTGAGGCTATGAAAGAGCGTATACCTACCCAGTTAAGGGTGACGAAAAAGAGTGGTTTGGGGGTGAGTGAGTTGGATAGGGAGTTTGCGGTTGTTTAAGTTTGCCAGCGCAAAGTTAGCGTTGTGAGATAGGGATTACGCTTCGCTTTAGGGCATTCACTTAGTGAACATAGCATGCGCTGCGCTACTAAATGCAAAATCCAGTTTTGACACCAGGCTGAATGTCCCGGATTCATGTAGCTCTCGGTTTAATAATTAAATTTAAGTTGAAAAGTACAAAGTTAAGTACATAATTAAGTCGTTATTAAATTTTAGAGGTGAATAAATGGCTGTTCAATCGATCTTGGCTGAAAAAACGGTTTCAGTTTCTGAGTTAAGAAAAAAGCCTACGGACTATTTTTTAGATGAACCTGTTGCGGTGTTATCTAATAATAAAACGGCTGGATACATGGTAAGCGCGGCGCTGTTTGAACAGATGGTTAAATTACTGGAATCTAAGTCACAACCTTCGCAGTTTCGCCCATCAAGCAAACGTCTGGCGGCAATCGCGGCCTTAGGTGCGGAACAATTATTAGCAGCCTCTGATCAAAAATTAGCTGACTTTGAAGAGTGATGCGAGTTTTTAAAAGTCGCCTAATCAAAAACCTGTTATCAAGTATAGAGCTAAGTGATTTAGTTAGCGATTTCAAGACGTATAAAAGTACAGGGGTAGTCCCTGATAACTTTGGCCGAGACGTTGCTTATGATCACCCGAACACAATACCCATAGTAAAATCAGAGAAAGTTCGACATATTCACTTAGGCAGTGATGAAAAACCGCTGCCCCTAAACAAAATTCAATTTCACAGAACCAGCGATATCCATCTCGTTTATTGCCAAGGTGCGTCAAGTGATGATGACTATTTGTTGATGACAATCTTAGCCCCTGATGGGCATGAGCAAGCCAGATCCCGGAATATAATGTATAGGTTGGCAAAAATGGCTGAGCTTTTTAGGAATCAGTATTAATCGCTAACCAGTCAATAAGAGGTATCTTTAATAGGAGATCCCTGCCTTACCCTTTACGCTTTCTTCAACAGCTAAGAAAAGTAAGCACAAAATGTTCCGGGAAACATTTTGCACATCCGCCGGATGGCCCTTAGGATGAAATACAAGGATGTATTTCATAAAAGAAGCCGCTCTTGGGCATTCCTCCTGATCCTGCGCTTCTCGATTAAAACAGGTCGTGATTACGCGCTCATGGCGCGGGAATCACTTAATTTTCATCCTTGAATCACGCGGTGAGCGAATCAACATGTTTAAATCTGCGATGCTCGGGGAGTGATCAGTCGAGAGAAAAGCAAAAGCATCGGCCGCGCGGCGTCCGCTTTGCCGACAGGGCGTTAACGTTGCTTTGCTGTTAATTAACGTGGATGTCCTGTTAATTATTTCTGTTAATTATTTCAACATAACGTATTGTTTTACATGGACTTAGTAAAAGTGTTTTTTTTTAGACATTTTGTATTTAGCCGTAATAGCGGTTTCCACAAACAAGATGCAGCCAGCAAATTGCTATTAAACACGCTAAGAGTATGAAATTATGGGATATATTCTATTCCGGCCGGAACGATTAAGTTGGAGCCTATCCGGCCTTAACTCGAGTGCCGACTAATACACTGTTATAACTTTCTCTAAGTATGGATGTCTATGGCTCGAACAAAAGAACAACAAATAGTTGCTGATCAAATGTTTGATAAATTGCGAGATGATTTGTTATCGCGAGATTTATCAAATACAGAGAACTATGACAAAGCAATTCTTACTCTATCATCTAGTAGTTTGGCTTTATCTCTAACAGTTCTAAAATTTATTGTTCCATTTAACACTGCGATATATACATTCTTATTAAAGTCAGCTTGGATTTTGTTAGCTGTCAGTGTTATTTGCTCTTTATGTGCTTATTTAATTAGTAACAAAGCAATAGCAATACAATTAAATAATGCCAGAGATTATTATAAAAACAGCATCGAAGATGCTTTTTCTAAACAAAATATATTTACCTCTATTAATTCATACCTTAACTTATTAACTGGCTTAACGTTTTCAGTGGCAATTTGCTTTTTAATAGCATTTATTACATTCAATATTAATACCGGAGCAACAACTATGACGGACAAAAAAATCACAAACGTATATCGTTCTAAAAGTGCAAATATTCCAAGCATGGAAAGCATCAACACAACATTAGATAATGTTGGAAACAGTGCAAATATACCCACCATGGAGCAAGCTCCAAGTACAACGCCAATTTCGGATGGTGGCGATTCAGGTTCGTCGGATAGTAAGGAGTAAAAAGTTATAACAAAAACATCATGGTGGGAATTTTACTCGCTGAAAAGCGCTCCTAAAATCCCCATATGTTAAGCGTTAGCTGCAACCAAGGATGAGTGTACTTTGCTAGTATTACCCGACTATATTTCAGAAGAACTCGATATAATTAAAGCTTTTAACGAAAATCAAGAAAGTCTCCTTTCTGATTTTATCGATAACATCGATGATCATATAAAAGTTCATGAAGTTAAAAAGCCTTTTCTAACCCCCTATGAGAAAATAGAGTTTGGATCTGATAGGGTAGAACATTTAGCTGGTCTAAGTAATGATGATTACGATATACGTGGCATCTTTACGGATATCATGCCTATATATCAAAGGCAAGCGATGCTTCTAACTTTATGGGGGGCATTTGAGAGTGAGTTAGAACTCTTATATCGTCATAAATATAAAGTAGAAAAATCCCCCTCAAAGCCTAAAATTAAAAGTTATTTACAACATATTTTAGACTCTTTTGGTAAAAAAAATCCGAATTATATTCACTCATGTGAATACAATTCGGCTGTAAAAACACTTAACAATGAAGTACGTTCTATTCGTAATGCATGGGTTCATAACGGAGGTACCGATGCCAAGAACGAATTGTCGGGTGATATTTACGGTATAGAAATAAAATCATCGAAAATAGTTATTAGTAAAGGATATATAATTAGTGTTATTAAATTGATGAAAATTGTTTCAGCGAGTCTTAATTTATCGTTCAATAATGCAGCTAATAAACAAGGATAGGTGCGACACGAAGTTGCATAATGAAGTTGTTCCGCCAGGCTTGGACGGAACCACCCATGTCACTGGGTGAATCTACGGGCCTGAATAAAGCAGCGGCCCGGACAATGTAACGAAGCACCGCAAGGTGCGGGGTGCAGAACGTGAGAGATGCGCCCTTCTGGCAGCCACAAGCCGGATGAGGACTAGATAGCCGGTATGGTGAAGATATCTGAACGTGTTGTAAAGATCGTTAGTTTAAACAAGCGGAAGTGGCTACTACGCTTGAACCAAAATGGTACAGGAAGTGGGAGTGGCGTTACTATCCTGCGCACTCGTGACCCACAGACTTCCCGGTCGACAGCAGGCACCTAACCCGGCGTACTTCATTATGTGGAACGTGGAAACCCCGTATCGCTCCCCAACGGGGACAGCAGACTGCAAAGCCTGCCTATAGCGATGCGGGTTTGGGAGGTCGGAAGAAGCAAAGGCCAGGCTGTAATGGTCTGGATACGGGGTACAACCTAACCCGGCACGAAAGTGAGCCCACGTCCGACTGGTCTTACCTTGCAAGAAAATTTGTAGGATCGTGATGAGGAGGAAAAGCAAATGACGACAACGGCTAAGCCGTTGCTTGGTGCATCCTCCAAGGCTGCTCAGTGGGATGCTGTTGATTGGCAGCCTCTGGAGCGGCAGGTGCAACGACTGCAAATGCGTATTGCGAAGGCGACACGGGGACAGCGCTGGGGCAAGGTGAAAGCCTTGCAATGGCTACTGACCCACTCGTTCGCGGGCAAACTACTGGCCGTGCAACGAGTGACACAGAACAACGGGCGCAACACGCCCGGTGTAGATGGCGTTACTTGGAACCCCCCACCCGAAAATGGCAGGCCGCGCAATCAATGCAACGGCGAGGCTATCAACCTCTACCGCTGCGGCGCATTTATAAGAATTACAAAGCCATCCATGATAATAAATATTTTGATTAAACCTAATTAAAACAATTGATTATCAAAACATCGAGTGCTTTCCATGTCGGGTAGAGGTTGATAAAAAGGGCTGGCAATCCTTATAACTGGTCTAATGTTTTGTTCTTTTCCTCTGTAACCTCAGCCATTAACCGAGCATTAACAGGACATCCATGATTACGGCTTTCAGAACAACTAAATTATTCGAGTAGCTATCGTGGATGTCCTGCTAATTCCTGAGTCAAAGGTAAAGCGCCACAACTGGGTTATCGCTATTACATTAGCTCCGCTGAGCTTAGTGAAAAAGCGTTAGCTGAAGCCGTACGTGCCCATTGGTCTATCGAAAATAGTTTGCACTGGGTATTAGATGCCACCCTGGGAGAAGATCAATGCCAAATTCATCATCAAAACGGTGCTGAGAATTGGGCAATGTTAAGGCAACTCTCTTTAAATATGCTCAGGGCAGAGCCTTCAAAAGGCAGCATCAGTGCAAAACGCAAACGAGCATGGATGAAACCAACCTTCTTAGAGGCTGTTTTAAAAGCGGGATTTAGCGAGATGTGTAAAAATTAGACACTCATGCGGTTGCCCTGTTAAAATTGCTGAGCATTGCATGTAACAAGGCAATTAAAAACCGCCCGCAAAAGGCGCGGGCTGGACTCGCTAACGCTCGCCTTTTATAGTGGTGTTTACATGAGATTTATACGTCTTTTATTTAATCTAAAAATAGTAGCGAATGATTATATTATATAAAATAAAAGGAGAAAGACCATGAACATACTAAAGATATTCTTAGCAACGCTTTTTTTACTCTATTCTAACCTTTCATTTTCTCAAATAGTAACCGAGGCTTGGGTAAGACAAGCTGGCATTTCTTGTGGTGGTGGTTTATCTGTAGAGGTACAGGGAGAGCTTGATATTGCTGTATTAAGACGCTTGCGTATCGGATCGGTAAATGGTGAAGGCTCTTTTGACTTGTCCCAAACAGAGGAATTACTTACTCAATTTAAAGAAGAAGAAAAGCGGGATATTTATATAGACTATGTTAATTGCCTTATAACTTTAATGAGCTTAGCTACAGAAACAAGCAATTTACCACCTCGAGATGTCACTTTAAAAAGCTCAGTTGCCATTGCAGGGCTAGATACAATACAAAGGGGGCAACGGTTTGTAATGTCTACGGGAGAAACTATTGCTATAAAAGACCATAGTATAATCTTTACTGTAAACAGTTTTTACACTAATTCAGATAAAAGGAAAATCAGAATCACTTGGTCAAATTCGGTCACAAATAAAGGAGGAAATACAGCAGCAGGACAGGCCGAGTTAATTGATTTAGGCGACGAATGCTCTCTCATTCCTTATCAGGTTGATATAGAAAATGAGCGTGTTTCATTTTTATCAAATTGTTAATAACTTGGCTAAGGTAAGGTTCTCATAACAAATCAATTATGTCGCAGCATACTGCTGGGACATAAAATTGCTTCGCATTTTTATGTCCCATATTGAGACGTTATGCAAAAAAGGAATTAAATGAACAAGTTTGAGATTGGTAACGGAGATTTTAAGTTAAATGTTGACGAGAGTTTACGCCCGTCATTGGAGAGACAATTAACAGGTACAACAAAGACAGATACAGAAATTCATTCGTTACCAATCCCTAACAAACCAATTATCATTAGGCTCTCTGTGCTCACATTACGCATCTATCGAAAATATAGGCCATCTTTTATAGGTAACAGGTGCGTGTTTGAGCCTAGCTGTTCACATTATAGTGAGGTAGCAATTCGAGAGAATGGGCTATTAATTGGTTTAAAGCTTACTATTAAACGACTTCACCGTTGCCGACCTGGCGCCGGTGGACTCGATCTTTCATGTAATAAGGAGAAGTCATGCAATATAAAATAGAATCAATAGGCGCGGAATTTTCAAATAAAGCTATTGCAAGCTTAGAGCAACGTTTTGGCTCTCACGCATCAGATGGCTATAAATTCCATTCAGTGTTTCAAATTCAACAGCCGGGCTGCTTAGGTTTTGGTAAACCCAGAATTACATACCTAGCCGTTTACGTTAAAGAATAAATGCATAATAAATAAGGATAGGTGCGACATGAAGTTGTTCCGCCAGGCTTGGACGGAACCACCCATGTCACTGGGTGAATCTACGGGCCTGAATAAAGCAGCGGCCCGGACAATGTAACGAAGCACCGCAAGGTGCGGGGTGCAAAACGTGAGAGATGCGCCCTTCTCAATTACAAAGCCATCCACGATAATAAATATTTTGATTAAATATAATTAAAACTGTAAACACCACTATAAAAGTGCAGTTATTTGCCGAATATTGAAATAATCAGATCTATTCTCAGATCAACATTTCATGAGAAATAGCTCAATTGAAAC
The DNA here is from genome assembly GCF_058068185.1 of Paraglaciecola sp. IT1134. Classification (NCBI taxonomy): domain Bacteria; kingdom Pseudomonadati; phylum Pseudomonadota; class Gammaproteobacteria; order Alteromonadales; family Alteromonadaceae; genus Paraglaciecola; species Paraglaciecola sp. IT1134. Next base: position 4,119,108 of record NZ_CM176486.1, read on the forward strand.
TGTTTATTTAAGTGACAGAATTACAAAGCCATCCACGATAATAAATATTTTGATTAAACATAATTAAAACAATTAATTATCAAAATTTGGCGTGATCTTTATGTCGGGTAGAGGTTGATAAAAAGGGCTGGCATTCCTTATAACTGGTCTAATGTTTTGTTCTTTTCCTCTGTAACCTCAGCCATTAACCGAGCATTAACAGGGCATCCATGATTACGGCTTTCAGAACAACTAAATTATTCGAGTAGCTATCGTGGATGTCCTGCTAATTCGGTGTCAAAACCAAACGCTAGAATCTGCAGGTTCAGAGCGTTTGATTCAACTAGCTCGAATTAATCAAGGCACCCATGCTATTTGGAACTTAGGTCAGTGACGACGAACTCCTGTCAATCCAATCAATAAAGTCACTTAATCCAGAATAATGTCATTACGAGTAATATTCATTGGTAAACAAACTTAATCTTATTTTATTGGCTGTTTTCGTATAGGATCCACGTCGTGATTTTTTACTTGTTAAGTATTTTCTATCTTTAACATATATCTGACGACACCTTCCCATTCCTTTCTAAAATGACCAAAAATAATGAATGACAAAATTATAGTTACGCACAACGGTAATTTTCATGCCGATGATGTGTTCAGTGTTGCTGCCCTTAAGAGCATTTTTTCTTCTTTTACACTTATTCGCACCCGTGATTTAGAGATTATCGCCAAAGCGGATATTGTGATTGATGTAGGGGGTGTATATGACCCAGCAACAGACCGCTTTGATCATCATCAACGCGGTGGTGCGGGTGAGCGTGAGAATGGTATTCCCTACTCCTCATTTGGTTTGATTTGGCAGAAATATGGCTTAGTTATATGCAATAATAATCAAGACGTAGCCAATGCTCTTGATGCGGGCCTAGTATCAACCATTGATGCCATCGATTGTGGTCATGTCAAAGGTGTTGCTGAAGGCATTAGCCTTAGCCAAACTATTTCAATGTTCAACCCAACTTGGCAAGAAGATAACCACTTTGATACCTGCTTTGATGAAGCGGTTGATTTTGCATCCCGCGTTTTAACACGCTTCATTGCAGCTGCTAATGGTGGCATTAGTGCAAAAACAATTGTGGCCAATGCCATTGATAATGCACAAGATCCAAGGGTGATTGTATTAGAAAAATATACACCCTGGAAAAAAACGGTGCACGCCTTATCTGACAAGGCTTTATATATGATTTACCCATCGCAGTCTGGACAGTGGAGAATTCAAACTGTACCTGTTGAACCTGGTTCATTCGAAGACAGAAGACCCCTGCCTAAAGAATGGGCGGGCTTATCTGATATAGCGCTGCAAAATGAGACGGGTATTGACGACGCGATGTTTTGTCATAATGGCTTATTCATTGCGGGTGCAGAATCATTTGCAAGCACGATGAAAATGGCAGCACTGGCACTTCAAGATTAGTGTCACCAATGGGGCAGAAACGCTGATGTGGTGAGTTAGCGTTTTATACTCGAATTATGCTTCATTTTATGGCTGTGTGGCGATGGCTAGATCACCTCGATTAAATTTACCTGAAATTTCTTAGCACGTGGTTCAGCGGGGGAATAATAGGCAAGTAAAGGTGGTGCACTTCGACCTTGGATCTGGGTAATATTAGGACTTCATTCGGATCGTTGAATAATTAACATATATGTCTATGTAACTTTGTTTTATTCAGAGGAAAGCCAGTATTTGACCCAAACTTTTTGGGCAGAGCGTTTGCTGCAGTCGTACTGGCAACGACCAAAAGAGTGACCGTGTAACGCCGGTACTCTACAGGCACTAAACGCTCGCACGTTTGGTTTATTTACAAGTTCAATTTACGCACTTTTTTTGTCACTTTGGTTCCTTTTATCTCAACCATTACGATTTCACCGAATTCGATATTTAGCCAGTTTTCGGCGTTTTCTGTTAGCGGTTCGGAGGCGAATATAGCGGAGGTTGCCTTGTCATCAGAGCAGACATCAATGTCGTAGGAATTTTCATATTGATCAAAATTTCGACCAGTGACTAGGTACATAGGTTCTAAGACCATGGAGAGGTCATAGTCTTTTGTGTTGGGTCCGGATTTTCGTAACTCTTTCCAGTCTCCGGTCACGTCGACTTCTCCTTTGTGTCCTGTACCGTAGTTGATCCCGATGATTCGGTTGGGTGCAACCAAGGCAATCTTTAACTTGTTGAGCGCTAAGAGGTCAAGTTCTTTCATCGCCTGTACGATGAGTTTCAGCATCTCCTCGAAACCATGTTGAACATCTTCGTCACTATCACTCTTGAGCAACGAAAGGAGCAACACGTAAAGAAACTCTGTATCGGTGGTGCCCCGCATTTGCTTTAAGTACTTATTTTTACAGTGTGATAGCAGGACTTTTTGCAATATTCTCCAGTTGGACAAATTACCGTTCTGAGCAATAATCCAAGGAGTCTCTCTAAAGGAAAAAGGGTGACAATTTTCGTCCGCTAGAACTGTTTTCGAGTTGTACGCTGCGGCTCTGACGTGAGCTAGTATGGTACTCGCCTGCAGACTCGGAATAATTCCTGTGCCGTTGTCATCATAAAACGCTGCCATTGGTCTGCGATAGAGCAAGGGTTCTTCTGGTTTCAGAAGATGTTCGCTCCAGGCTCCAAATCCCCATCCTGCGAGTTGAAGTAACGGATGGAGCTCCGGGTCCAAAGATTGGTTTATCAGGCTATTATCTGGCGCTAGCAGTAAGCTTTCGAGGGGTATTTCTGGTCCGATATAGGCAAGAACGCGACACATAGTTTATCCTTATTTGTCTTTTAAAGTAGAGTACATTATTCATTTAGGTAACTCTGTCGTTAATTACTTGTCACAGCAGCATGGCCCCCGCATTCGCCAATTGCTAGGATCAAGTAGCACCTATAGTTTTTATCGATGGCGCCCCTCCGGCAGACGATGTTCACCTGGGGTGGTATCCGTACATTAGTGCATACCCTTGAGTTATAAGCAAATTCGATATATTGAAATACTGGTTTCCTAGCTTCGTGCTTTCAAAAAGAAGTGCAGGCTTCAAAAATACTTCAGCGAAGCATCGAGCGGTACATTACCCGCCCCCCGTTTTGTATTGACTCATGCGTGGCCACACGTCACATAGCGTATTCATCAAGACGTTGATGTTCAGCGTTATAATAACAGTATCATTTTCAGCATCGAGCAGATCAGCCGAATCACCTTGTCGCTGCGCCACTAATAGAGCTTGTTCTGTGCGGATGAGGCATGATCGGCCACGGGACTGTTGTGCTGTTTCAGTCATCATGGTGTCGGGATTTTCCTGGCCCATGCCCGAAGCAACGCCGATGATAGTTGCTAGCTTGCCAGGCATTTTTCCACTAGTATCGCGTGATTACTCGTTTAATATGGGTCAGCATGCCTTAATGGGCAGACCCGACAAATGGTGGGCTAACATTATTGCAATCGGAGAACACACAGCAATGTTGGAACTGCACTACGCCGCTTACGGTAGCAATCTTCACCCGCATCGCCTGTGCGCACGTGTACCTACAGCACGACTCATTGGTATCGGCTACATTGATGGGCATGGTCTGCGGTTCAACAAACGCGGCAAAGACGGTTCAGCCAAATGCAGCCTCGTAGCAGCAACTGAACGGACTCACGTTGCCGTTTACAGCATCGGTATCGACGATGCGCCGGTACTTGACCTAATCGAAGGGCTTGGGAGAGGCTACGATAGAACTATGATCGAAGTGAGCTGTTTTGGCCCCTGCTGGACTTACATCGCGACGCCCGATGCCGTGGATGACACGCTGGTACCGTTCAACTGGTACAAGCAACTCGTGATGCTGGGTTGTGAATACCACGATTTTCCGACGGCTTATATCGACGCTATTCGAGATATAGCAGACGAAAGCGATCCGGTGATTGACAGACGTAACGTGCACCTCGATTTGGTTGAGCGTCTCGAACAGGTTATGGGGAGCAGTAATGCCACAGACCGCTGACGCTGCAGTCCATAAGCGCGCCAGGTCGATAGTAAGATTTACAACTGTTACCATGACATATATGGACGCTCCACTTTCGTCAAGGCGATATTAAACAGAATCACCTTTAACATGGCTTTTTTCATTCCTTCCCACTTAGCCTAATTCTTTTGACACGAACGAGTAAGGGTTGTGCTGACATATTTGCGCCAATCGCATTGCGGCGTATTCTGAAAATGGCTTTATCGGTGTGTTTTCTGGCCCTGATGAGATCCGCACTTACCGGTCTCAAACACCCACTCGGCTTTAAAAACCTTGTCCAGTACAGACCATTAACCATTAACCATTAACCATTAACAGGACATCCATGATTACGGCTTTCAGAACAACTAAATTATTCGAGTAGCTATCGTGGATGTCCTGCTAATTGATGCTGCTAATTCGATACGTGATCAATCCGGGAAGATTTATATCAAAAAGTTAGGATCCCGCCCTGCCTTATGATGAGTCAAAATATTTAAAAGTACTAAAAGATAGAGATTCTCCTCTTTTAGCAGCATAAAGACTTGTTGAATGACTCAGGGCGTGATGCGGTCACAATGAAATCTGAACTGACAGGCCCCTTTGAGCGATCTATAGTCATAGGATTAATCAAACTCGACTGACGGCAGTTCGAACAAAGGAGCCGTTCAGGTAATCGTTATATTTTTAGATTTGTTGATGTTTTCGGGTGGTAACCTAATGGCAGGAAATCCGACAAAGGAGACTTTAGTGTAACCCTGTTGCCCAGCTTTCTGGCCTATTATCTCATTGGTTCAAACTACCATTTTTTTCATTAACCCTCAGAACAGCATAACAGTTTAGAGTAACTCTAAGTAAAAAACTAAACCCATTTCACATTGAATTGACTTAACACCTTTTAAGCTCATGGCGATTCAATAAAAGGATAAATATTATGTTTCTGAAAAAAATGTGTAACGTGGCTATTTGTATTTTTTTAATTTCACCCACAACTTTTGCATCAACTCAATTTGACGAAAATTTTGAAAAGCTTATACAACAACATAACTTACCCGGTGCCGTAGTGATAATAAAGAAAGGCGGTGAGATCATTAAATACAACGCCTACGGAAAAGTTAATGTAGAGCAAAACAAAGTAATGAAAAAAGATGCAATTTTCCGCATTTTTTCAATGAGTAAGCCGATAACTGCGGTTGCCTTGTTGCAGCTCGTTGATGAGGGTCATCTGTCTTTGGAGGATGATATACGTAAGTATTTACCCTCATTTGTACCCTTTGAAATTGACGGTAAAGTACAACAAATCACGGTTCATCAATTATTGTCTCATACTGCCGGTTTTGGCTACGGTGGCGGCCTAAAGTCTTGGGTTGATATTCGGTATTTATTAGCTAACCCATTAAGCCGTAATAATTCACTAAATGATCTCATTGATGATATTTCTGGAATAGATTTGAAATTCTCACCAGGCAGTAAATTTGAATACAGCATTGCAAGTGATATTCAGGGAGCTTTGATTGAGTCAGTGTCGGGAAAGAAACTGGATAAATATTTCAAAGAAAATTTATTTGCACCGCTCAACATGTTAGATACTGGTTTTTTTGTGCCTAAAAACAAACAACACAGATTAGTAGATATGTATGAATACGATGCCACCCACGGCAAGAGCGTGAATGCCTAATTATCACTCAACTAACTCGGATCCCGCTAAAAATATAGCCTCAAGGTAATCAGTATCCATTGCAGCCATGCGTTGTTTACGTCTTACACTGGCTTTTCTGCTCGTATCAACTTTTATCAGATTAATCCCGATATGCCTTAGGCGGGCGATATTCTCTGCTCCATCACCACGGTATATTTGACAGTTATCTTCTCGCATCGCTGTGTCCAGCACCCAGTGCAACTTACTTTCGATACCCCAGTGGCCTCGTGCCGCTTTACCAAATTGTTCTGCTGTCAGCAGGGTAGAGCTAATGTAATAGCGGTACTCTAATGACTCTTTTTGACCATTATGCTGGTAGTTTATCGCCATACCAATGCTCGTTAAGCCTGCCCAATCAGGGAATGCCTTGGCGATATCGCCTCCATCTAGCAAGTGATATTCACGGGCTTCAACCCGACCATGTCCTTTCTCCATATGCAGGGTAGATGCTTTATTCGCACAGGCGAAGGCCTGTTTGATGCTATCGTACAACCGCTGCTGATTGCCTTTGACCGCAATCAGGTAATCCGCCCCTTTATCTATGATGGTCTTGGTTATTTTATGTTGGCATCCCATGGCGTCAATGGTGATAAGGCAACCTTTGATATCCAGCAAATTGAGTAAATCCGGAATGGCTGTGATTTCATTCGACTTGGCGTCGGTTTTAGTCTGCCCGATAACCACGCCATTAGCAGTGGCAAAGGCACTGACCATGTGAATGGCAGATTGTCGGTCATGACGATTATATGAGCTGCGTAAACACTTGCCATCCACCGCGACCACTTCCCCTTCGCTCAGCTTCACCACCTCTTTCATCCAGCGAATAAAGGTCGATTGCAATGCACTGGGGTCTATCCTTGAAATAAGACGGGCTATCGTATCGTGAACAGGCAACCCATCTTTAAATAATCCCAAACCCTGTAGCCAGGTTAATCTGGCTTTACCGAAATCTTCAATATCCTCCCAGCCCTCGCAACCAGTGATGATGGCGCAAATAGATAAGAACAATACATCGTAAAGGGGATAGCTTATTTTCGCGGTTTGGCGAGGGTCTTTTACATCAGCGAAGTGTCGGGCAAATACATCGATTGTCATGGTTGGTCTCCCAAAAGGGAGTATAAGATCACAGCGACAGCAGCCCGTCAAATAATGTTGTTTTTGTTCAAAAAACGTTCATGATCTTGCCGTGCGATGCCACCACTTTCGAGGAGGCTTATCTTTTTAATAGTGAAAATATACTTTTTTCTGAAACGGGAGCAGAAAGTGAATATCTTGAAAAACCAGAACTAAAGTCAGGTGGTGGAGGCTTGGTATCAACCGCAGCCGACTACAGCAATTTTGTTAGTATGTTGCAAAATAAAGGGAAATTTAATGGTCAAACGATACTCAGTGAGTCTTTAGTAAATAAAATGCTCAGCTCGCATATTACAGGTTTAGACCCACATTTTTTGCCCAGGGTGTATGAGGGTGCCGGTTTTGGTTATGGTATAGGCATTAAAGAAACTACGGGTGACGTTAGACATCAAGGTTCGTTTTTTTGGGCTGGAATGGGTGGAACGATATTTTGGGCAGATCCCGCAGCAGATTTACAAGTTGTTGTAATGATGCAAGTTGAAGATGGCTGGATAGCTCTAGAAAAGTGGCTTATCCCAGAAGTGTATAACATGATTAATAATTTAAAATAGGTTCAGTCATGGCAAACATTTTAATCGTTGAAGATGATGTAGATATAGCACACGGCATAGCAGAATTTTTAGACGCTAAGGGTCATATTTTAGATTTTGCATATAACGGAAAGCAGGCTTTAATTCTTTTAGCTCAGCAAGAATATGAACTTGTTTTACTCGATATTAACTTGCCTTTTGTTAACGGTTTCGATGTTTGCCTGTCCTTATTGGAAAATCAACTGGCCAAATTCCCGGTCATTTTTATGTCTGCCAGAGGTGAAACACGTGACATTCTTAATGGCTTTGAATCAGGTGCGTGGGACTACTTAGTCAAGCCCTTTTCATTTGCTGAATTGTCTGCAAGAATCGATGTTAACTTGGCTAAACCCCTCGCTGTAATCAAGAACATTTTAACCTTTAGTGATGTTGAATTAGACGAAAACAGTATGAATTTTCATTTTCGAGATACTGATGTACAACTACATAAAGTGGGTTTTGATATAATGAAAGTCTTGATATCTGCCGCACCTGACGTAGTGATGACTAAAACCTTTCATCAAAAATTGTGGGGTGAAAACACACCTGACAGTGATCCGTTAAGAGCTCATATATATAAATTAAGAAAACAATTTGAAAAAGAGTTTAATCAAGCCTTTATCACTACCATAAAAGGTGTGGGGTATCGATTTGATGTTAAATAAAGCCCCAACCTTGTCATTTAGGCTAACAAAAATAATCGTATTTATGACGCTTGGCTTGTGTATTTTATTCTCTATGGTTACTTTTTTTATTGCTTATTCGTTAGAAGATGCGATGTTTAATCAGCAATTAATACAAGCCAATGCACAATTTCAACAATCACAATATCTACCTTTAACTATAGAAAAAAAACATAATTTGTCTGAGTTTGGTTTAACCCTTCCGCCTAGTAGTCAGTATATAGAGTTCGAACCGAATGAAATTTTTGGTGAGTTTAGTTTTCAAGATAAACATTATCACTACTTGAAGTTAAGCGACGGCTTATTACTGATGGATGTAACCGAGCAAGTAGTCGTTAAAAGAGGAATGAAAGATATTTTTTTAATGTTACTACTGATCATTATTCCTTGTTTATTGTTCTCTGCAGTAGTGGCAAAACAGACGTCAAATTATGCATTAAAGCCATTCCATCAATTAACTCGGCATTTTCAATATAAAGCGTTGCATCAAGACGATGATCACTCTACACCGATGAATATTGAAGAAACCGATATAAAAGCAATAGCCGAACAGTTAGAGCAAGCCTTGCAAGCGCAAAAAAGTGTATTGGATGACCAAATTATTTTTAACCAAGGCATGAGCCACGAAATCAGAACCCCGTTGCAAGTAATAAGTAGCTCGATGGAATTGATAGAAGTTAACTATCCTGACTTATATCAGCAGTCATCTGTACAAAGGTTAAACAAAGCACTGCGAAGAATAAAACGAACTAGCAACGCACTGCTTTGGTTGACATCAAATGAGCAATACAACGAGATTTGTTGCGTACAAACTATTTTAAAAAATGTCTTAAAAGAGTCCATAAGCCTAACGAACGCTCACCACATTAATATTAGTGTGAATAAAGTTAACCACTCTGCAATGTTGGCATTGCCCGAAGACGTAATAGAACTAATATTTTTTAACCTGATCAATAACGCTATTCATCATGGCCAACCGCAATACGACATGATTGAACTTGTTATTCACATATCTGAAAATGGCGTTACATTTACAAATAAATACAATGGCGACATTGATAAATTACAACCGCACTTTAGCCTAGGACTGAAGTTAATAGGCAAACTTAGCAAACGTTTTAATATTGGTTTTTCTACTAGTATTGAAAATTCTATCTATTCAGCTAGTTTATACCACATCAAAAATAACATTAACTAAAACAGATACTTAAATTCTAGCATACGAAAAAAAGCATTTAAGCAGTACTGAGATTACAAACTGACCGTCGTAGTCTACTTGAAAATTTAGCCTGGCCACTTTTCATCAATTCTCGCTCAGTAACATGAAGCAGGTGAATGACTGTAAATGTCAGGCAGCGACTAAAAAACCAATTACTAAGCCATCCACGATAATAAAATTTTTGATTAAACGTATTTAAAACAACTAATTATCAAAAAATTGGGTTACTTTCATGTCGGGTAGAGGTGAGCGTCCGGTAAACACCCCTTAGAGTTTCGGCATGCTCCATGGCAGCAGGTGACCGATGGTGTCCCCCGGTTGCACGGTGGTAATTTCACTAAGCAGATCAGAATTACAGAGCCATCCACGATAATAAATTCTTTATTAAACATAATCAAAACAATAGGTTGCAAATATTTTCTTCGATTGAAATGTCGGGTACTGGTTAATAAACAATGGCAGGTATTCTTCATAACTAGCCTTTTTTTGATCTTTTCGTCCGTGTTCTCTGTGACCTCAGGAATTACAGAGCCATCCACGATAATAAATTCTTTATTAAACATAATCAAAACAATAGGTTGCAAATATTTTCTTCGATTGAAATGTCGGGTACTGGTTAATAAACAATGGCAGGTATTCTTCATAACTAGCCTTTTTTTGATCTTTTCGTCCGTGTTCTCTGTGACCTCAGTGGTTCAATATCATTTCATTGGTAAGTAAGCGAAAGATAATTTGTTGTCTATACGTATATTGCGTATACTTTGCCGATGAAATCAGTATTTATCGAATCAAGTATTTTTGAAAAGCTTCGTGGTGAGTATTTGTCAGATGAGGATTTTCAACTCTTGCAATGCGAATTGTTAGCAGAGCCTAACAAAGGCGATGTAATACAAGATACTGGCGGTTTACGAAAGATTCGAGTAGCGGCAAAAGGTAAAGGGAAACGTGGTGGTGCTCGAGTGATTTATTACCACTTTGACCAATCCCATCGTTTCTATTTGCTTACGGTATATGCCAAAAATGAAATGTCAGATTTAAGCCGCGCTCAAAAGAAACAATTAAAAGACTTTTTGGAGGTGTGGAAACATGAGCAAACGTGATTTATTTGCAGAACTAACAGCCTCTCTCCGTGAGGCAAAAGAGCATAGCGAGGGTAAGTTAACCTTAAAAACGCACGAAATGGTAATGGCTGATGAATTGGTGATTTCACCCAATGAAATCTTATCCATTCGTGAAAAATTTAATATGTCTCGTGGGGTATTTGCTAATTACCTACACACTTCAGTGCGAACATTAGAAAACTGGGAGCAAGGGCGTAGTACTCCCAATGGACAAGCTGTTACCTTGTTGAAATTAGTACAATCCCATCCTGAAACCTTGTCGCATATCGCAGCGTTATAATTCTCGGTAATCTATAAACCTGCGGTGCAGATTCGTTGAAATTACTTTTTTTAAAAGTTAATACAAGTAAAGAGTCATCCACGTTTAAAAAACTTTTGATTAAACGTAATTTCAACAAATAATTATAAAAATACGAATTGGTTTTGATGTCGGATTGTGGCTTATAAAAAAGGGCTGGTATTCTTCATAACTGGCTTATTTTTTTGATCTTTTCCTCCGTGTTCTCTGTGCCCTCCGTGGTTCAATATCTTTGTCTTTTAACGGCAAATAACTCAGTTTTCTAGTATTTGAGCCGAATAGGGCGTGCTATTCGGCTCAAATATTCAAGAATTACAATGCCATCCACGATAATAAAAAAGAAATTACAGAAAGAATTACAGAGCCATCCATAATAATAAAATTTTTGATTAAACGTAATGATAACAATTAATTATCAAATTTTGTGGGAATATTTATGTCGGGTAGAGGTTAATACTACAACCTGCGGGGTCCGCCATTAGCAACAGTTTAAATTAACAGGACATCCTAGAAAACGCCTTTCAGAACAACTAAATTATTAGTTCAGTTATCTGTGGATTCCCTGGTAAGTCTGACAAATGACATTTTATTCTACCTATACTCCGTTCCCTCAATGTTACGACCTCCGCGCCTGACAGTAATAATTTCTGCCGGGTTTGACTTGCCTCAGGTAGAATGCCGCCACTTAGGTTATTCATTTTTTTGGACGTATTCTAGATGCAAATCAATCGTGTACTGCTAACTGCCGTCGGCAGTGTTTTGCTAGCTATGGTGACAATTCAATCCGGCGCGTCTTTAGCAAAACAACTTTTTCCTTTGGTTGGGCCGGAAGGCACCACTGCACTGCGTTTAGGTTTTGCCGCAGCCGTACTTTGGTTAGTGTTTCGCCCATGGCGAGCATTACCTCAGGGGCGAGATTGGCAGAGCATTATTATTTACGGCCTGTGTTTGGGCGGGATGAACATCCTGTTTTACCTAGCTATTGAGCGCATTCCTTTAGGGATAGCCGTGGCCCTTGAGTTTACCGGCCCTTTAGCCGTGGCTTTATTTGCTTCTAAGCGAAAAAGCGATCTCTTCTGGGTGGCTTGTGCCATAGCGGGGATTTTTCTGCTGCTGCCTGATTTATCGAGCGCACAAGGGCTTGATCTTACTGGTGCATTAATGGCATTAGGGGCTGGTGCGTGCTGGGCAGGTTATATCTTGTTTGGGACTCGCACTGGCAAACAAGCATCAGGTGGCATTACAGTGGCACTAGGCATGACAGTGGCAGCCATAGTGCTTGTGCCAATTGGCGCAGTGAGCCAAGGCTTAGCGTTAATTACCTGGGAAGTTTTACCCCTTGGGTTATTGGTGGGGGTGTTATCCAGTGCCTTGCCTTACTCCTTGGAAATGGTAGCCCTTAGAAATATGCCTACACAGGCCTTTAGCGTGCTAATGAGTTTAGAGCCAGCGATTGCCGCATTAGCTGGTCTTGTTATTTTAAGTGAGCAACTGACCTTGTTGCAGTGGGCTGCCATCGGCTTGGTAATTATCGCTTCAATAGGGAGCAGTTTTACGCCTAAAAAAGCCATCGAAATGGGGGTGTAACCCCTGTTTCTAATCACAGGTTCTCACTTTCATGAAATTTTACATAGACCCAATATGAAACCACCTGTTTTTTGAAACCTAAGCTCAATATAGAAGTGCACCTTAGTTTGACTGCTTCACTGACTCATTTGAAATATGATTTACGCTTGATCTCGCGGGGTCAAAGTAGATGAAATTTCAGGCGCTCTGCCCCGCAGATGGACGTGTTTGTGACGATTGTAATGAAAGAGTCATGATTCAATTAAATGACGATCAATTTGAAGAGTGTTATGAGTCTCTTTAATTAACTTTCATCCTGCGCTTATCTCTGATCCATGTGCCCGAGCCATTGCTTTGCTTTATCTCAAATAAATCTATCGCCGAAAAAAGGTCGCTAAGCTTATTAAATCCATAATTTCTTTGATCAAATGACGCGTGGTTTGAAATATGCTTACCAATGGTTCCTAAATTCGCCCAACCGCTGTCATCCTCAGATGCTTCAATTGCTTGACGCAACATGTTCATTAATTTTGTGTCACTTTTTATGCTTGGCTGCTTCTTTTCAGCTGGCTTTTCATCTGTTTCTATATCGTCAAGAAACAAGAATTTAGAGCAGCTGTTCACAAATGCTGTCGGGGCTTTTCGCTCACCGAAACCTATTACAAATTTTCCGTCAGCTAGAGCCCGTGTGACGAGCGGTGTGAAATCACAATCAGAAGATACCAGACAGAAGGTATCAACGTTCCTTGTATACAAGATATCCATAGCATCAATGACCAAAGCGATGTCAGTAGCATTCTTGCCTTTCGTTAAGTCGAATTGTTGGATCGGTTGGATCGCAAATTCATGAAGAACATCCTCCCATCGCTTGATACTTGGGCTTTTCCAATTTCCATAGGCTTTACGAATATTCACAACACCATAACGAGCAAGCTCAGAAAGTATAATATCTATCTTCGCGGCAGGGGCATTATCAGCATCAATAAATAAGGCTATTTTTTCCTTTTCCTTCAAATCACGGCACCATCTAATTATTGTAAATCGGTTGAATAATGGCATCTTCACCAAGTTAAGAGTAAATATCAATTCTCTGTAATAAGTGACAGTATATTTTTGAATACCCTGATGATTAACGCCCTATCACTCAACTGCAATTACAGCCAATTCCAGAGCCAACCACGACAATAAAATTTTTGATTAAACGTATATAAAACAATTAATTATCAAAATTTTGGGGGTTTATGTCGGTTAGAGGTTAATACTACAACCTGCTGTGTCAAAGTAGATGAAATTTCAGGCGCTCTGCCCCGCAGATGCTTTAATTATCAAGGATAGGTTTTAGATAGCCGGTACCCAGTTGTTGCATTTGCTGTTCAACCCAGACCACTCTCTGGCGAAGATAAGGGGTTAAATTGCGAGGATCTCGTGTACGAGGGCTTGGCAGTAGCACTGCCAGCCGCGCGGCTTCGTCAGTGGTTAGATGGCTAGCTGATTTATGAAAATAATGCTGCCCAGCTGCTTCGACGCCGTAAATCCCTTTACCGAATTCAGCGACGTTTAAATACACCTCTAAGATACGTTTTTTCCCCCAAATTACTTCAAGGCTGATCGCCAAACCTGCCTCGAGACCTTTGCGCACAAAATTTCGTCCCGGCCATAGTAAGAGGTTTTTCGCAGTTTGTTGCGTGATGGTGCTGGCACCACGAAGCCCGTCGCCATCCTCAGATTGGTTAAGGGCTTTACTGATTGCGGTAAAATCGACACCGAAGTGCTCTGGAAAGCGTTGATCTTCCGAGGCAACCACAGCCATCGGCATGTGCGCCGGCAGCTTATCGATGCTTATCCAGTGCTGAGTGACGGGATAAGCGCTTTGCAGCATAAATGATGTAGTAGATGGCGGCACAAATCGTAGCAACAGTAAGAATAGAGTCAGTAATAGCAAAAAACGCCAAGTAACAAACCATATCCAACCGAAAACACCTCGCTTACGCTTTGCCATTCACATCTCTTTTTAGGTTAAACGAGCTTTTGAGGCTTTGCAGCCTAAGACACGCAAGAGTATAGGGTATTGCGCATCAAAACCAAACGCTAATAAAATCTGCGGGCCCAGCGCGTTTGATTTAACTAACTTAACTTAAGTTTTTAAAAAGCATCGACTTTCTTTCACCACCTTGAGGTAAATGCCCAGGTAACAGGACATCCATGATAGCGCCTTTCAGACAACTAAATTATTAGTTCAGTTATCGTGGATTCCCTGGTAAGTCCTGTCAAACAGCAGGAAAAAAGCGTTTTGGCTCCGCATGAGCCGAATACCCTATTTAATAGGCTCATAAATATACCGTTATTTGAGGCTATTATCTTACTTAATCGGCTCGAGTCGATGAGGTCGGTGACGTTGATTTTAAAATTCTTAACAAGTTAACCGGACATCCATGATAGCGCCTTTCAGAACAACTAAATTAATAGTTCAGTTATCCTGGATTCCCTGGTAAGTCCCGTCAAACAGCAGGAAAAAAGCGTTTTGGCTCCGCATGAGCCGAATATCCCATTCAATAGGCTCATAAATATACTGATTTTTGAGGCTATTATCTTACTTAATCAGCTCAATGCATGAAATACAATTGGCTAAATTATAAAGCCATCCATGTTAAAAATAATCCCCCTCCAGACCAGGTAGCATCATCATGCAGTCACAATACCCTTGAATTAAACGGCGGTAACTCAGTTACCGTGGATGCCCTGCTATGTCAGGGAATAACGTTTTTGCACCCATGAGCCGGATGGCCCCTATAATCGGCTCATAAAACTACCATTAATTGAGGTTATTATTTCATTTAATCGGCTCAACACATGAAATACAATTGGGAGCACGAACTGACCTAAATTTACATTACACCCGGAAGCGGGTCAAAAATCGATAGAGCAGTATAAAATAGGTAAGTTAACAGGACATGCATGATGACGCCTATCAGAACAACGACATTAGAAGTTCAGTTATCGTGAATGCCCTGCTAAGCCCTGTCAAACAACAGAGAAAAGCGCTTTGGCTACTCATGAGCCGAATCTCCCATATAACCGGCTTATAAACTGCTATTATTTGAGGTTATTATCCCACTTAATCGGCTCAAGGCATGAAATACAATTGGCAGCACCCAGACTGGCCTGAACTTACATACCAGCCGCAAACAGCTCAACAAGCGATAGAGCAGTACAAAATAAATGCGGCAAAGCTGTCTGGGTGTGTCAGTGCGCTAAAAGAAACAGATCAGTATTTGGCATATATTGAGTTGATGGTTTCAGAAGCCTACAGCACCTCAGCAATCGAGGGGGAGTGGCTTAATCATGCAAGTATACGTTCTTCACTTAAAAACTTCTTAGGCTTAACGGTGCCGCCCGTTCGTGTGAATGACCCGAAAGCCGAGGGAGTAGCGGCTTTGATGGTAGATGTAAGGAGGAGTATCCTCAATCCACTCACAAAAGAGTTATTGTGCAAATGGCATACTATGGTTCCGCCCTCTGGGGGGATCATCCAGCAGCCATTAATGGGTAAATACAGAAACTCACCCAAACCAATGTTGATTACATCAGGCCCTATTGGCTATGAAATTGAACACTTTACCGCGCCCCCTGGCGCGCAAGTAGAGCAAGAAATGGAGCGATTTCTAAGTTGGTATAATGATTCAGCCCCAGAGGTTGACCAACCCGATAAAATACCCAGCCCAATCAGGGCAGGTATCGCCCACCTATGGTTTGAAAGCATCCATCCGTTTAACGATGGGAATGGCCGAGTTGGACGAGCTATTGCCGAGCATGCCCTTGGCCAATCAATGCATCCGCCCCCGCTGTTGAGTTTATCGTCTGCAATTCATCTTGATTGCGATGCTTATTATCAACATTTGCAGAACGCCAGCCAGGCAGATATGAATATCACCCAATGGGTGGATTACTTTACTGGCTTAGTGGCCAGCGCCCAAGTTCAAGCCTCGGAAAAAGTCTCATTTGTCATAGGTAAAGTCCTGTTTTGGCAATTGCATGACACTACCCCTTTGAACAAACGCCAGGAAAAGCTTATAAATAAAATGTTTGAAGCTGGAGTGGATGGCTTTGAGGAAGGAATTAACAGCAGGAAGTTCCAAAGCCTGACCGGCTGCTCTAAGGCAACTGCAACCAGGGATTTGACGGACTTACAGCAAAAACGCATTTTGGCCAATCTCCCAGGCGCTGGTCGAAATACACGGTATGAATTGGTGGTACCTAAAACCTCGTTGGTCCAAATTTAACCCCCAATCGATGGGGTCAGCAATCGATGGGGTCAGTGACGTTGATTTTGTAATTCTCAAGAAAAAAGTAAACAAAACAACCACGATAACAGCATTCAGAACTACTAAATTATTATTTCATTTATCGTGGATGTCCTGCGAAGTCCTTCCTGTGGATGACCTGCGAAGTCCTTTCTACTAGCTTACGGTTGTCGCTGTTACTTTTGCGGTCTTGATTGATACCAAAGCTGGCAGCAATAATCCTAGAATGACAATGATCATGCCAAATACCTGTAAAAAGCTAACCTCATGTCCCATCAAAACCGAGGTTAATGCAGCAAACACTGGAACAAAATTAAAAAACAGCGATGCTTTAGCTGCGCCTAGGCTTTTTACACCATGATTCCAGAACAAGTAACCAACCACCGTAGCAAATAAACCAATGTAGATCACAATACTAATAGAAGGTAATGACAAGGCCATCAGCTCATCTAAAGGGTGTAAATTGGGCGTCAGTAAACACACTAAACCTGCGGTTGCTGCTCCTGCAAGCATGCTCATTAGTGTAAAAGGAATAAGTGGTGTCCAGTGGCTTATTTTTTTGCTAGACAGAGTATAAAAACTCCAAGCCAACATACCCAACATTATAATTACATCACCACGATTAAAATGCAGTGTTAACAAGCGAGATAGTGAGCCATTGGTGATAACCAATAAAACCCCACTTAAACCAACAATTAAACTAAATACTTGTGAACGGCTGGGCCAATTTTTTGCAAATAAAGACGCAAACAGAGAGGTTACCACAGGGCTAAGAGCCATAATTAATGCGCCATTAGTTGCAGCGGTATGTTGCAAGCCGGTAAAAAGAGCAATGTTTAAGCCCCCTACACCGACAACACTGGTAATAGCAATAAAAGCATATTGCGCTAAAGACAGAACAGGCCAAAGTTGACGGCGAACAACAATGTAAATAAGTAGACTGGCTGCAGCAATAGTAAACCGCCACAAGACCAACGACATCTCGTTCATATCGACTAATATCTGTTTAGCCAACGGGAATACACTCCCCCAAGACATGACACATATCATCAATAACAAGACGGCTTTTGACGATGAAGTTGAGGTATTCATAAATGATCCCTAGCTTAGAAAAAGTCTGTAAAGTTTATCGATTCCATGTATAAATAAAATAGCTATTAATGAGACTCTAAATTCCATAAATGAAACTTAATTATTCTCTTGATGATATGCGCTTATTTTGGGTGGTCGCTAGGAGCGGTAGCTTTAAACAAGCAGCTCTGGCTTTAAGTATGCCTTTATCTACCTTAAGTCGTCGTATAAGTCGGTTAGAAAGCGCACTACAATTGCGTTTATTACATCGAGATGCGCACAAAGTATCTTTAACGGCAACCGGTCAGGTTTACCTTGAACGCTGCGGCCCGTTGTTTAGTGAGTTAAATGATATTTCTGGAGAGCTGCATGCAGATAAACATCAGCCTAAAGGAAAAGTCCGTATTGCTGCTCCTCATACCTTAACGGCATACCGTCTAGGGAAGGTTTTCAATACGTTTTTGCGCCAATACCCTGAAATTGATATCGATCTGAGTTTGTCCAATAACAATATCGATGTGCATGCTCACCATATTGATATCGCTATTCGAGCTGGGCACATCCAATTAGAAAACTGGATAGCCAGACCATTTACTTCATTTAATTATGTTTTGTGTTGCAGCATCAATCAACACCAATGGCAGCAAATAAGCGATCCTGAAATGTTAATGACCTTACCCGTGGTAATAAGTAAACCCGTTGCTAGCTGGCATCTACAACATCGCCAAAGCCAGGAGGCCAGGGAAATTACTCCGAGTAGTAATATTCGTTTGGCGGTAGATGATATTGAAGGAGTAACTCAAGCTTTGCTTGATGGGGTAGGTATTGGTCTACTTCCGACCTTTGTCGCTGAACCATTAATTAAACAGGAGAAATTGGTGGATGTTGCCAGTGACTGGTTTGGCCGCCCTCGGCAGGTTTACTTGCTGTATCGGGATCGCAACAACCAGCCTTTAAGAATGCGTTTATTGATTGATTTTTTGTTGTCAGAGTTTGGGCAATCTGAATTGAATTGCTAGCTATACAATCAGTTCATGACTTGCGACTAAGAGTTAAAAAAAAGTAACCAGTAAGAAACCGCTCTCAAGCAAGTCTCTGATCCCTGCGCGCCTTGACTAACACTCGCCGGAGTAAGTTAACAGAACATGCAAGATAACGGTTTTCAAAACAACGAAATCATTCGATTAGTATCGTGGATGTCCTGCTAAGTCCACCTCATCTGGCGCAACAATAACTTGATATTGGCGGATGCGAGGATCAAATGAATACCAAGTACCTTTGCATTTAAAATAATCACGGTTTTGGTAACGCACCACTTTATGGTTAGCGGGGATCTGATCCACCCAAACCCCTACGGGTGCGGCGATGACTTCATAGCCATGTGGCGAGTTGAGATAAAAAACACCTTCTGAATAATACCGTTTAGGGCCTACGGAAGCATGTTTGTCAGGTAATGTGGCAATTATAGTACCAATCGCAATCCCTACCCTTAGGGTGAGTAATGCTCCACCTCCACTTCTGTGAACACCTCCTCCCCCAAGCCCTCCCATATGCCCCCCCTGGTGCAATACAGGATGACAACAGTAAACAGCTAAAACTAATAACAATGGTGCGAAACGGCATCTGTCATCTCCTACGATTTACATTTGATACCTTTTCGACCTAAGAATTAACAGACTATTAGCTACACAGACGTAAAGGTTTTGTAAAGGCTTAACCTCTGATTTAGCAGCCCATGCATAACATGATGATTTTCTGCAAATATTCGTACAAAGTATTTCGAGAAAATAACTCAGTAATAAAATCTGCGGCTTTAGGCCCGTTGAAAACAGTTGAATTGAATAAATGGACTTATCAATTAATACAAACACGGCGGCCAATTGGCCTCACCGTTTGCCATGGATATTAGAAGCGTGCGAGAAGGCCGCTTTGGTGCGCCCCTTCAACTTCTGTTGGCGTCACTTTACTGTCGCGGTTTGTGTCAATCAAATCGAAAAACTGCCCAAGCGATAGCTGCGACCAGCCTGATTGACGTACGCGACGACTTCTTTGCGGGTAACAACACAGTCTCCATCCGCATCCGTGCCATCAAAACCGTAGGGGGCAACCTTCGCGAACTCTTCATCACTAAGCATTCCGTCCTTGTCTGTGTCAAATAGTTCGAAGAATGTGAGTATGGTGATCCGCCTATATTTCCCTTGGTACATAAATGCCTTGAGCTCTTCCCGCAGCACCGTTGAGTCTCGATTCAGATCGGCGTTGTCCATCGGTCCGTGCTCAGAACTTCTCATGGGCCCTTGCTTCAAGCCTTCGCAGACGGTCCGCTTTTCTCTGTCGCCAGGAGGTCTGCCATGTCCTGGACCGCCTCTGTGGTTATCTTCAACGGTCGCTGCTTTTGTTGAGGCCTCCTTTTGCGGAGCATCGCTCAAACTACAAGCGGTAACGGCAAATGCCGCCAGCAAAGCTAGCGCGGCAGAAGATTTAGAAATTCTTTTTAATTTCAAGGTGATTCCTCCAGTTGATTAACTTCAATCGATGGCAATCCAATCGGTGGGGTCAATTTATGTTGTATGCCCGGCTAACCCCTTGTGAAACACAGATTGGATTATTATTCGTGAGTCACTCCGCCCCCTTTTTCTTTTTCTTTTTCTTTTTCGCTCCCGAGCGCCCACCACGCCTTTAATAGGATCTTACCTATCCCCAAAGCGGGTGAACTGCTTTCATATTTTTTATTTCAACCACAAAATGCAACCTAATGGTTGCATTTAATGATACACTGTGCTTTACTTTATCCAGAGTAAACACCAACCCATAAGGACGCCATCATGCAAGATATCATCCAGCGCGAAATTATTATTAAAGCATCACAGCAACACGTTTATGCGGCCATTGCCGATGCCCAGCAAGTCGTTAAGTGGTTCCCTGAGACCCTTGAAGGAAGCTACGAGGTGGGTGAACAACCCATTTTCGGCTTTGGAGAACATGGCAGAAATCAAGTCTCTATTGTCCATGCAAAACCCTTTGAATACTTTGCCTTTCGTTGGGTTCCTGGGGCTAATAATTTTATCGGCGATGTAATGAGCGTGCCCCATACCCTGGTAGAGTTTAATATTAAGCGGGAAAGTGATGACAGCTGTAAAGTCACGCTCACAGAGTCAGGTTTTGCCAGTTTACCTGCTGAAATGAAACAAGCTGCGTTTGAGCAAAATTCCGGCGGATGGGACTTTATGCTGGGTCGCTTAGCTAACTATTTTACCAACGTTTAAATGCTTGAAGCGCAGATCTACAAGGCCCTGGGGGATCCACTTCGACTGGAGATAATAATGCGACTTGCCAAAGGATCGCCCTGCACCATTGGTGAGCTTACCAAAAACCTTGGTGTGTCCCGTCAGGGCGCCAGAAAACAACTGCAGGTGCTTTTGGCGGCCAACATCGTACAGCTCACCCCTGAGGGCCGAGAAATCCAGGTCGCCCTGGATATGGCAAGCTTGCAAGTGGCAAGAACCTTTATCGCCAAACTGGAAAGCCAGTGGGACCAACGCCTGGGAGCCTTGAAAGACTTTGTGGAGAATGGAAACGACTAAATTTGACCCAACAGGATGAGCTGATGTTGATAATAACCAGCATCGCATATTGATTATTTCAGCACAGGAATAAACAAGGGCTGCGATGCAGTCCTTTCAATATTAAAAACCGGCCTTATCATGTGCCTTTTTTGTTCGAATGTTTGGTCAATCCGTCCCACCAAATTCATCCTGTAGTTTGAACAGTTGACTGCGATTACCGATGCGGCGCTCTATCATCCACACGCTTAACACAACATCCATAATAACGGTTTTCAATATTAACAAGGCACCCGTCACAATTCACTCAAAATTAAAATGGGGCTGAGTAAATACAGCCCTAACGTTTAGCGCTCGAATAGGCCCCTGAAAATAATGTTGCCCCCCTGGCCACTAAACCCTAGCGAACGGTTACGTATCGCAATGGCTGATCAACGTGGGTAATGTGATCAATCTGGGTAATGAAGTAAAAGTAAGGCATAATTATTCGATTCAGGCGTGACAATGTACCCGACAAGGAGAAAAGGATATAAGTGAATAAAATTAAACTCACCCAAGACGAAAATCTTTCCATAAAAGTCAGTTACCAGTTATTACCTAGTGATCAGCAGAGGTTCGATCTATATTTCTCCTTACCGGATGAAATGGGTATTAGCCCTAAAACCTTAGCAGAAGAGCAGTATTTTCATAATAGTATACAAAGTCACAGTGCTTATTACTCAGACCAACTGCATTTGCCTTTAGTACGAAGTCGCTTTATTAGCCAACAAAAAGGTGAGCAAAGTGACTACCGCTTAAACCTCAATTTATTTTCTTATCAAATTCGTATTGCCTTGGATACCGATATAAAACAAACCATTAAGCTTAAAGAAGGCGAGGATTTTTACCCGCAAGCCATTGAGTTGGCAGAGCAAATTTCTGGATTACTAAAAAAGCTAAGACGCTATACTCCTCCCGATCAAAAACTCAGGGCATATTTTGAAAATGCCGATAACTACCTCAGTTGGCAAGTAGAGCAATCATTTTTAAAGCTGCTATCTAGAGCCCCCAAAAGTAGTGATTTTACGAGTGAGAGAAACTTCTTGTTTGCCCTGTGTCGCAGTGAAAATGAATACCGAGAAGAGAACCAATATAACTCACAAGTAACCTTGGGTGACCCTAATCGCATCACCAATAAAATGCGATTGCTGCAACGATTAATCGAATATGGTGTGGTATTTCAAAAAGAAGTTAAAAACCTCAATAGCAATTTAAACCGCATGGTACGTGGCACCGTCACTGCCGTTATTATGGCTTTTGTTATGCTGCTAGTGTTAAATGCGCGTACTAACTTTACTGAAGTGACAATTGCATTAGTCGGCATGTTGGGCGTTATTTACGGTTTAAGGGAAATATTTAAGGACGATATTACGCGTATCCTTTGGCGCCGTATTCAAAAAGGTCTGCCAAAATGGAAAATTATTTATAGTCACAGTGTCAATAAAAGTCGAGTTGCGAGTCAAACTATTTGGCTTGAATACATTCGCAATAATGATTTACCCGAACAAGTCGATAAATTATTTCAAACGCGGAGACAACAAAACAAACAGGCAGCACAATTACTGCATTTTCGCAGTGATACTAAAGTAAATGCAAAAAATTTTTTACCCGGTTACGGAGGCATTCAACAACGTATTTATTTTAATTTAACCCCCTTTATTCGTTTCTTAAAAAAAGGTGAAGGCCGTTTATATTCACTAGATAGCAGTAAAATAACAAAACAAGCTGTTGAGCGTCGTTACCAAATCAACGTGGTGTTAATGCATACGGATAAACAACACCAACAACAAACCCAGCGCTTTAAAATCACCCTAAATCGCTCTAACATCATTAATATTGAGGCAATACAGTCAGTTGACGAGGTTTGAAAAAATAGGTAACAGCTCATCCATGATAAGGCTTTTAGCTCAACACCCCCAGATCCAAGACGGAAGTGCACTGCCTTTGCGCTTCATGGGTGTATTAGCACTTCTATAATTTTATGCGTTCGCGGTTAAAATAATTCCATTTGGGATCGTAAACAATTTTTATATGCGATCGCGGATATTTACTTGATAACATCAAAACAAGGACTACCTAAAAATCCAAGCTGAGGATATTCCAACAATAGCGCCGCTGGTATGTGACTTGAATTGATAACTCATCGGGAGGCGTCTTGCTTAGCATAAAAAACATGTCTATTCTGGCCTAACATAATCGATCAAAATCATAGGATATTATGAAAAAATTATTGTTAGTCATGAGTACATTTTTATTGATGCTTGCTTCGAATCTGGTAACTGCAAAAAACGTTTTAGTCAGTAATAACGTTCAATTGAAAGAAGCCATTAAAAACGCTACTGCTGGCGATAATATCGTCTTTAAAAACGGTACTTATAAAGACCTAGAAATTAAGTTTTTTGGAGAAGGAACAAAAGAGCAGCCAATAATTTTACGAGCAGAAACGGCTGGTAAGGTATTTATCGAAGGAAAGTCGAACCTAGAAATTGGAGGGAACTATCTTTTTGTTCAGGACCTACACTTTCGAAACGGCTACACACCAACAGGTGCGGTAATTCGTTTTAAAATTGATGATGAAAGAATTGCTTTCAACTCTAAAGTAACAAACAGTGTTATTGAGGAGTTTACCCAATTAGACCGTGAAGTGTCAGACCATTGGGTGGAGTTTTGGGGACAGCGTAATGAATTAAGTAACAACTACATTGCTGGTAAATCTAATTTTGGTCCCACCGTAATGGTGGCGTTAGAAGGCAATCAGCACGTCAATAATCATCATCAAATCGTGAATAACCATTTTGGACCAAGACCAAGAAAGGGTGGTCCTCATGGCGAAACCCTGCAAATTGGTGATAGTGGAACGTCAATGACCCCATCTTACACCAATGTTGAAAATAACTATTTTGATCGTTGCAACGGTGAAGTCGAAATTATTTCCAGTAAATCTAACTTCAACAGGTTCAAAAACAACGTTTTTTTTGAGAGTGAAGGTTCTTTGGTGTTGCGACATGGTAATTATGCAACCATAGACGGCAATGTTTTTATTGGTGATGGCGAATCAAAGTTCTTTGGTGGAATTCGCGTGATCAACACTGGCCATTGGATTACCAATAACTATTTTTACCAATTAAAGGGAGAAGAATTTAGAGCACCTATTGCCGTTATGAACGGGATCCCTAAATCGTCGCTAAACAGATATAACCAAGTTACTGATAGCGTTGTGGCTTACAATTCTTGGATAGATTCTCCAACCCCTTGGTATTTTAGTGTCGGCTCAAATGTCGATCAAAGTGCAGTATTGCCAACATCTGAAATACGCTCAGCAAGACCCATTAGAACTATTTTTGCAAATAATTTAATTTATAACTCAATCAAAGCAGAATATCCCATTTATCATTACGACAAAGTCGACGGGATCACTTTCAAAAACAATATTTCTAATAATGAAAATAGAACTGACGTAAAGTCTGATGGAATTGTAAAAAAAATACTGACAATGGATAAGGTATCTGAATACTTATTGGTGCCAGCGTCTAACAATTCTGAGGTTTATAACGGATTTGATTTCGATAAAGTGGCAACAGATTTATTTGGAACTAAAAGAGCATCAAACAACAGTGTTGGCGCCATTATCAGCCCGGTAGCAAAAGATACCGTTGTATTTGATAAAACCAGATATGGAACAACGTGGTTTTCTTCAGAAGAAGAACCAAGGGAAGCTAGCGTTTTCAAGGTTGCTACGTCTGATGAATTAGCTAAAGCGCTTAAAGAGGCAAACTCTGGTGACATAATTGAATTAACCTCCTCTGTCTATTCAGTTGCCGTTACTATTGATATTAATAAAGAAATTTCAATTACTTCGGCTGATAAAAACACTAAGTCGACTATTAATTTCACCTCAGAAAATAGCGCTTTTTCCTTACAGCCAAAAGGCGATTTGCGTTTAGACAATGTCATTATCAGAGGAAACAAAAAACAGAATGCCTTCACCACTTTAGATAAGTACATGTCTAAAGCCTATGATTTGTCGATTAAAAATTCTGAAATATATGACTTTAAGAGTGTTTTGGAAGTGTCTAAAGGTTCGTTTGCCGACTCCATTTTGGTCGAAAACTCTATCATAAACGATAACCAAAACGGGTTTTTATTGGCTCAAGAAACGGACGACGAGGGTGATTACAATGCAGAATTTGTCACCATTAAAAACACCACGTTCAATAATGTTGCTGGCTCCATTCTAGATTACTACCGAGGTGGTTATGACGAATCGACCATTGGTGGGAGCTTGGTTTTTGAAAATAATACGGTCACCAATTCTGGTAAGGCGCTGAAGGATGGTACCTTGATCAAGAACCGAGGAATTGTAAACGTAGAATTAAAAAGCAATACATTTAAAAACAATCCAGTTAAATTGATTGCCATCCTTTGGGGTGAAAAAGGTCAGAATCCAGTTGATAATACAATTAGTAATTCGGGCAAAGTTGAAATCGTACAGAATTTGAATTTAAAATTAATGTACTGATTAATCACAGTGAGATCAGGCCATAGTTCCGGTTTGCTTTTGACATAAAAAAAACGGCCTCAAGAGAGGCCGTTTTTTTTATGAAAAGACGTTACTCTCTACCACCATGTTGAATGGTTCACATGATTGAATTCTTTTCTAGCTACTATTTACTCGTATCTATCTACTTGTTTAGATACGAGTAAATAGTAGCCACGATAGGTGAGCTGTCTAAGCCGTTTTCAAAAGCCCAAGCTACTGCGTTGTTAAGTATGGCAGTGCACTAGCGAATAGCGCTGCCCATCACCCCCTATTTTTTTCATCATGGTCTCTACTTATGTTTATCGTTCTATTGGTGTGTGTTTGGCCATGAAAAGTCTGCCTAAGATTTGTGGCATTGATGTGTCAAGCCGATACATCAACTAAATTCCTTACCACAAAACTAACCGTTTGGTCGATTTTTGTTCTGCTAGGGGTTGAGTAATATAAAAACATTAGCGCTGAAAAAAGCGGGGCAAGCCCCGCTCAACAGCAACACATTAGCTTAGGGACAGCTGCCCAACGACCAGTTAATATTATCCGTTGAATTAAGGGTATGGCTGCCCCAGGTTGAGCCGGGTAAAGGTGTATTGATCCCTTGGGAAAAATAGTCCGGCGCATAGGGATTGCCTGTACTATAGGCTCTACCCGCCACTTTATGGGAATAGTTACTGTTGGTAAAGTCGTTGCACGTCTCATAAACGGGGCCTCCACCTGAACTGCCATTACACGCCTGTACCGGCCCTTGGCATGAAGCATCATTATCTTGCCACAGACACTGACTGGCCCCACTGGCGACTTCATTTAATTTAAATGCTTGGGTGGAGTATTCGAGATAGCAGTTGGCGTAGTTAGTGTAATCTAGACGACCCGCACTGATATGTTGATCCAAAGTGGCGGTTTGCCCGGCGTCTATGTTAAAAGTAATATTATCGATACTGCTCAATCCAGCTTGATCCACAGCAGTAACCGTTGCCGTATGTCCACCACCCGCTAAGCCACACTGAGTCGCAGAATAGTCATTATTGGTCACCTGTGCCACTTGTGTCTGGGTATCAAAACGCACACTTACACTGAGCAAATCCTGATTAGCATCCACCACTTGCCCGGTGATTGTGGCGCACTGAGCCGTAACACTAACCATTATGTGGCTCAGCTGTGGTGCAACATCCGGTTGCGGTGGGCCAACTCGGATACTGTCCATGAAAGTTTCACTGTCTTTTCCTTCATTATCTGTGGCCAGCACCGTCACTTGGTAAAGGTCATCAGGCAGAGTTGCACTAGATATCACAAAATCCCCCTTGCTATCCACTGGGCTACTTTGCAACGTCTGGTTAGCGGCTAGATCAGTGAAACTGGCCGTGACCACCGCAACCGAGCCGTCTGTATCCTGGGCGTTACCACTGACATCAATTTGCCCGGCGTTTACCAGCAACTGCACGTTGCCCAGTGTGGGGCCCTGGTTACGGCTCACACGTTTATTATTTGCAGCAAAGAAACGTCCTAAATAATCTGCGTAATTAATGCCGGCGCTACTAATATAAGCGCCACTTGCCCCTTGCCCCCCAGACCAGGCATGATCCACCCCGTCCAATACCAGTTTTGACACCCGGCCGTCCTGCCACAAGGTTTCCTCGGCGGTGCGGCTACCTTCCGTTAGAGTATTGCTACCCGCAACTTGGTTAACTCCGTACACTTGAGCCATGCCGTCAGAGTTTTGCTGGTTATAACATTGATTAACCGTTGTATCTCGATCGCCCTGGGCGATTGAGGCAATCTGGCTGGAAAAGTTACTACCATAACTGCCCGCATATTGATTGCACCTGGCCGCGACATCCGCGCTTTCACAGGGACCCAAAGCACCATTGGAACTGGTGCCTATACTCGGCCCTGCACTAATGCCCATGCCTGCAAATACATCAGGTGCCAAACAGCCTGTGGTATTGGCAAAAGCCGCGCCGGAGGATAAACCGGCGATATAAACCTGATCCGAATCGATGGACAAGCCGCTATCGCTGCTTAATACATTGGCCAGGGCGATAAGATTTTTGTAGTCACCACTGGTGCGCGACTTGGTACCTTGCCAATATGACCAGCAACTGTAACCGGCCTTGTTCATGGCGTCCGGCACCGCAATTACCATACCGTGATTTTCTGCGGCTAATTCCAGGTTGGCTGTTTTATAAGCGTCGATAGATTGCACGCAGCCATGCAATACAATCAAAAGCGCTCTGCCGTTGCCAATTGCCGAGATTGAATCTGGAGTATAAAGATGAACTTTAGTAAAGCCGCCTAATGTCAGGTTGCTCTGCCAACTTCCTGCCATCGCAGTTTGCGTAGTGCATAATAAAGTTGTAAACAATAGAAGGGTTAATGTTCTGCACACCTGCTGATATCCTGTGGTCATAATATGCCTCTTGGTACCTTTCGGTATTCATTTAAATTATCGAATGGAGGCATAAAACTGCGCCAAAAAAAATCGGCTCCCTGCGTTTCCTGATAAGTTTTGTGCCCCGCCAAAACTATAGGCGGTTTTTTCGCCAGGTACGTTAGCACTTTAGTACTACCCTGCTAGGGGTTATAACCTGGGGCTAATTTAGCTATATTCGCCGCAAGCTGGCACAATAGCGGGCTTGGCTGCAGCTACTGGCCGGCAAAGATAAAACAATTTCGCTAACAGGACCCCTATGACTCTTTTTCAAGGCAACATCCGCAAGATGCAAGTCACCACTGACAACGACAATATGGCGCTTTATCAGTTGCCGGTAGGTGAACAGCTCATTGATATGAACCCACTGATCGGCACCGCTATTAAGGTTGTTTCTGCCAACCAAATAAACTGTGTGTATTGCCAGGCAAAAACTAAAAAGAGTTTTAATCAAGGTTATTGTTACCGCTGCCTGACAAAATTGGCCCAGTGTGATAGTTGCATTATGCGGCCAGAATTATGCCATTACGAAGCTGGCACATGCCGCGAGCCAAGTTGGGGGGAGGCAAACTGCTTGTCGGATCACTTTGTATATTTGGCCAATACCGGCACCTTAAAAGTCGGCATTACCCGCCACGTTTCTGAGCACGTTTCTAGTCGCTGGCTGGATCAAGGTGCCACCCAAGCCATGGCCATTTTACGGGTACAAAACCGTCTGACCAGCGGTTTGGTGGAAAGCGCGCTTAAGGAGCATATAGGCGATAAAACCAATTGGCGCACCATGCTCAAAGGCCAACCAGAAAATGCCGACTTACAACAGATGAAAGAAAGTTTACTTGAGAAAATAGAAGGTGAACTGGATGAAATAACCGACGAATACGGTTTTCAAGCCATCGAAATATTGGATCTTCCTGCGGTAAATATTCATTTCCCGGTCAGTCAATATCCGAATAAGGTCAAATCGATTAATCTCGATAAAGAAGGAGAATTTAGCGGTACCTTACTGGGTATTAAGGGGCAATATTGGCTATTAGATGGGGATCGGGTGATTAATATGCGTAAATATTCCGGTTACCAATTGAGTATTGAAACCCAATAACCTTCAGTGAACAGTTGAGGTATCCCGCTCAGGATACCTCTTTACCGTCATAACCGGCAGCCAGATCATCCAGTTCTGAGCTGGTTGAATCGAAGCCTTTTCCTTCAAAACGATAGGAAACCTTGACCATATTAGCCCCACCATACAGCTTAGCGTCAACTTGCGCGACGCTCCAAAACTTTAAGGCATTTAAAAAACGGTTGGCGACTTGCCCGGAGGCAAAGACATAAACAATTTGTGTTTCCATGGTTGTCTCAGCGGGTTTAAAAGGGCGGCAAGTTTGGCATAGTTCCCAAGGGCTAAACAACCGATTATTTAGCCCTTTTACCCCAAAAGAACAAAACAACTAGTAACCAGGGAATGAATATCAGTTATTGGTGCCAACAACAGATGCAGCAAAGGTAAGGATAGCGTAAATTACCCCTAGTCAAACTCATCCTTAAAGGAAATAAAAATGCCACTCACTGTCTCAAACGTGGTTAAACCGGTTATTCAACAGTACTTAGGTTCATTGCTGCATCTTCTCGACTGTGCGCAAACATTTTCCCAACAAAAAGATTTAGCGGACGACGTATTATTGCAATCGAGACTGGCGCCAGACATGCACCCACTGGTGTGGCAGTTTCAGATGGTCAGTGAATTTTCAGCACGCTGTGCTTCGCGTTTGGCAGAGCAAGAACTGCCGGTATATCCCAATACCGAAACCACCTTCGCCGAACTTAAGTCCCGTATTGAAAACGCTATTTCACACGTGGCAAACTTAGACGATGAGGCGCTGGATGCGGGTTTGCTGCGCATTCAGTCAGTCCCTTTTGGCCCAGAAAAAACCCTTGAGTTTCGAGGCCCAATTTACTTAAATCACTTTTTCTTGCCCAATTTTTTCTTTCATTTGACCACTGTGTACAACATTTTGCGTCACAACGGTGTAACGCTGGGCAAGCTGGATTTTATCGGCGCGATCCCCAGTTAGCGGCGCCAGCGGCAACTACAAAACGTGCACAAGATCACTGAAACGCAATGCTGGTGTGATAGTCAAGACTGTTGGCTAGCCTGCCACTTCGCTTAAATTGCTTTATATAGCTGTCAATAAGTGCCTGCTCCCGGGTTAATCCCTGGCGCAGCACAATACTCAGCGCCACCTGATTGATCGCCTGTTCAGAGCGATAAAGAGGGAGTAAATCAAGGCTAGGTAAATTGGTTAGTGCCATCGCGTTAAACTCGTTCATAATTACCCAGTCACAACGTTTTTTGCTTAACATTTTAAGCATAGTGGTTTGACTAGACGAGTCCATGCGAATGAGCTTGCCAGTGGTAAAATACGGCTCTAAAACCGGGTATTTATACACCCGTCTGGTGCAAATGATATTACCCTCGGCCATATTATCCAGCGAGAAATTGACGGGAAAGGGTTCCAGGCTATACAAAAAACTTCGATGCAGCACTATGGGTGTGCTTGATAACAGCTGAGTTGGGTGTCGCAACCAAGCTTCACTGAGCATGGCTAAGTCCAGACGCCCTTTATATAAAGCATCTTCTCCCCGTTGGCGGTTAGTTTCCACAAAACGGATTTCCAGCCCAGTGTTTTGTGTTAGCCCCCGTAGCAAATCCGGGAGAACCCCGAGGTAATCGCCCTGTTGGTCTTTCCTGTACAGAAAAGGCGGGGAGCCAGGGTGGTTGACCATAAAGGTTAACGCGGGTTTCGCCGCAACAGGTAAACCCAAGATAGCGACCCCACACATCCAGCAAAAAATAACGCTCGCTTTTAACATTAAGCTTGCATAACCTAATTAATAAAGGGCTGAGCATAACAAATCACCAAAAAATTGTCTTGTATACCAGAGTCTTATTCGTGCACTTTTGACATTGTGCTACACCAGATTGGCCCAGATTTTGGCCAAAAACAGACTGAATTACGACTCAGGTTAGCTAGTTTGCCTACGCTCTACTAAGACCCTAAGCGGCGGCGAAAGCTTTTCGGTTAGCTTGGCCCTGGCGTTAGCGTTATCGGAATGGGTTAGTCATAAAACCAGCATCAATTCGCTATTCCTCGACGACGGCTATGGCACCCTCGACTCAAAAACGCTCGACATAGCCCACAACGCATTAGACAACCTAAATTCTCTGGCGAGATGATCGGCGTGATCAGCCATATCGAAGCCATGAAAGAACGTATTCCTGCGCAGTCACGAGTACCTAAAAAAGTAGTTTGGGGGCGAGTGAGTTGGATAAGGAGTTTGCGGTTGTTTGATTGTTCTTTTTGCATGAAAAGTCAGCAGGATTAGAACGGGTGACGATTACCGGAGCAGAAAGAACACTGTTAGTAAATCAACGACTCTGACCCTGAGGGATCCCCACGAAATTCAATAACACGCTTGTGGCTCCGCGATTAATGAATTTAACTGAGCTATTGCGGCTTCCCAATGTTTTTTTAATAAAACAAGTTGCTTATCTTTATATGCCCGTAATCCAATAAATTGATTTGATAATACGTTGCGGTTTTTAATCGAATTGGCCTGGTAACGATAGTGATATTCTGCCGACTTCACTGCTAAACCCAGTAAAATTAGTAAGTATTGTGAAACCAATGCAATTAGCAATAACACTTGTAATCGAGGGGAACGCCGAGAGCCACTATTATTCATTTTCAGCCCTGTTTTTAGATCGCGAAAGCTTTCTTCTATTTGCATTCTTGTCGCATAAATTTTGACTGCTTTTTTTGATAAGTTCTTCGTTTTATTCAAAGAGGTGGCTAATAGCCAGGGCTCCTTTTCTCGCTCAGCACACGCTCTGGATTTTTTACTTCTTCTGGCGCGCTCACCTGTGGCGGTTTTATCTTTTCGCCCTTTAGATTTACGCCAGACGATGATCATTCTCGACTTAAAAGCAATTTTCTCTCCTTGTTGATATATCCCTAAATCTTTCGGCCGTAAAGTGCCCAATTGATAAAGTGATTTCACTGGAGCCCACTCGTCATCTTGCAGCTTTTTGCAATGTGTTTTATTTCGTACTCGTCCAACGAAGTCCCAGCCCAGTGATTCAACAAGTTTAAACCAGGGGATCCGAAAGCCAGCGTCGGTGACAATAATAGGGTGGCAGTCCTCGGGTAACATAGCCTTTAGCTGTTGCATAAATAGAAGATGAGTTTTAGGTTTTTCTTTCATATCTAATGGATGGATTTCTTCGTAAAGCGTTAATGAACGCCCTTGCGTGGCCAGTGAGGCTCGAATAATAAAGTGTTGCTTACGATCATCCATATCTGACCAATCAACATGTATAATCGGTCGTTTAGTGGTATGGATAAGTTGAGCACACATTCGATGATAAACCGATGATATTTCTTGTTGTAAATGAACATTACTACACAAACGGTCAACTCGTTTTATACGATGTTTTTCAAGCGCCTTATTATCAATATTTCGACCAAGTCCGGTAACGGATAACGTGCCGCCATTAAGGGTGCTTTCAATGGCGGCAAACAAACTTAATCGACGAACTTTGTGCATTGTTGGAGTGATATGAGTTAAACATTTTGATAAGATTTGTTTTACATTCATGGTGTAATCCCGTGGTTATTTTTGTTTGGCGATAGATCTGATCACCAAACACCATGAATGTTCCATTTAACTTTCAATTATCTTATTGTTTTCTAATCATATTTCGTGGGGATTCGTCAGACTCTGACCCCATCGATCCCAAACAAAAATGGTGAGCAAGCTATCCTTGCTCACCAAACAGAATAAAAAAGGAGTCACCGAAAATGGCAGAGGAATATTGCCTTGGGTGAGATTGGTGACTCCGACAGTGGTAATATCCACAATAACTGGTTTTCGGCGTATCTACGTTCCCAAACGAGGAACGGAAATAGGCGCTAAAATAATTTGGCCAAACTGGCAATGCGCATCACTAAGGCAAAAGACGATACTCTGGCGACAGACATCATTCCCGCTGCCCCGCCCGCTGCGAATGCCACTAGTGGAGAGTAGGGCTTTTCACACAAGGCCACTGAAGCACTTTTAATCTGCGCTTTGCGACCCTGAATGATCTGCTGGTTACTTAACGCTCTCAGTTCAAGTCCTTCTACATCTTTCAACCGGCTTCCAAGCAATAAACGAGTTAACATAGTTAATCCCCTGTTGTGCCAGATCCGCTTGGCTGTTGAAGATCCATGGTGATCGCCGACCAACTTCTAGCTAAACTCACTTGTTTGAGCAGTGTACGAATAGTGCTGACGATGCCGAGAATAGCGCCAGCGTTAAGTAAGACGACTGCAGTACTGATTAATACCCAATGAATACCTAGTTTGAACATACTCAGTGCCAGCACTACATTTACGGTGATCCAGATAGTTGAAGTGACTGCGACTAACAACAGTACACCTGCCAACACCAACACCAGTGCCCGCATCGACAACCGCCATTCACGACCAGCGAGGGCTTTACCAAGCAGCAACTGCTGCTTGTATCGCTCGACCGCATCCGTACCCGCAGTGATGATTTCCTTTACCAGATCGACAGACGAAGACTCCGCT
Source organism: Paraglaciecola sp. IT1134 (assembly GCF_058068185.1). Classification (NCBI taxonomy): domain Bacteria; kingdom Pseudomonadati; phylum Pseudomonadota; class Gammaproteobacteria; order Alteromonadales; family Alteromonadaceae; genus Paraglaciecola; species Paraglaciecola sp. IT1134. The sequence goes on from NZ_CM176486.1 coordinate 4,152,972, forward strand.
TGCTGCTCACTAGTTTGGTCGTTGTCGTGCAGTGCCACCTGTATTAACGCTTACGTAATAATGACGTAATCAACATGCCAGCAGCAAAAGCAATACCTACCGTTGCCACAGGGTTTTGGGCAGCGAAGCGTCTAACTTCTGAGCCATTCCACTGCTTTTGAAGCTTTTCTTGTGTTTCACTAATCGATTCCGCTGAACGATGAGCTTTGTCACGAATAGCTTGTTCCGCTTTTGCAGCTTTGTCTGCCACTGTATCAACCGATTCATGCAACACATCTTGAGCCTTTTTGGAGATAGGCGCGTCTGTGTGAACATTGCTTGGGCTAGACTTAACATTTTCCATGATGATTTCCTTTATGCAGTACACCGTAACCAAACTGGTCCCCGGCAAATTAGTCAGTGAATGACTGACAACATTAGTGTCCCGATAATTTTTCGCAAACACTGTATAAGTATTTAGTTCACTGCTAATGCAGCGTCAATAAATTCCCTACTAGCAAAGCAAACCTTATGCCAAATGCCAGTAATATTTGCTATCCCGCGTGGCTACTGGTTTGGTACGTGTCAGGCTATTAATCGAAATCTGGGTCAGGTAAAAATTTGGGAAGAAATTTCACAACAATTGCAAAAGTTACCAACTTTTTATAAGGGGACTTTTTCACCCACAAAAGAGTTACGGTTGGAAAGTCTGATTTGTGCAGATATAAAAAGCAGACATTCAGAATGTGGCAAGCTGCCTGCGCCGGCTGGCGCCTATGAAGGGGGGACTGGGGAATTGGCCGAACTGGCAGTGGAGCCCCCGGTCAGGGCAATACGCATGGCAGTTTCAACGTTAATATTTAACGGCGTAACCTTGTTGCGATCTATATACAGGGTGTAACCGCCAATTTGATAACTTAGTGGAATATACACACCGAGTTTTTCTTCATTTTTAAACAGACTTTGCGCACCATCGTGATTAGTGACAAACCCTATAAGATGGATACTTTCACTGATCTCAACCGACACCACGCTTTGCATTTTCTGCTGTTTACCCACATTCACCAGATTGACTGCATCCTGAATGGTGCCATAAAAGGTTTTGACCAAGGGAATGCGTTCAAACACATTACCACCCCACCCCAGCAAAACCTTTACTGCATAGGCATTAACCAGTAAACCAGCTAAAAATAATAGCAGTATGCCCGTGACTAGGCCTAACCCCGGAAAATACAAATGCGCAGGGATGATAGGCGTAAGGGCAAGTTCCACTGAGGTGATCAGCCAATACAGCGCATAGATTGTCAGCGTAAGCGGGATAATCGCTAACAGGCCCTGTACCACCAATTTCATAATTTTTTTAATCATCACACCATATCTCAATCGTTAACTTTGTTACACAACCTGTTCGTTAGCGGCTACTATCGGTTAATTATGGGGTACTAGCAAGGTAGCCTAGCATTGAGACTGAGAAATCCTTATTGCGCTTGGGCGGACAACCCTGGGGTTGACCTGATTGGGTGAGAGTTAGTTTAGGACCTTGAGTGTCAGTTCCCCCCGGTTTATAAACACTGAGCTGTGCCCATGTAAAACTGTTATATAAGCAATTCCACACTCCAGGTTTGAACAACGATTAACGGGATTTCACTGGATCAGCTGGATCACGTGCCCCATTTTTGGCTACGCTAGAAATAATGTGGCCGCAGTTTTAACAGCCAGCTTGAAGAAGATGAAATATAAAAAATGCGTTAATTAATCCTTAAGATTTCGTCCGCACTATGCCGTTAGCAGATGCCAAAGTTTCATGTCTGGCAATCTGCATACTTACCGTTGAAGTGCAGTTAACCGGCGTAGTCAACCTTGAAAAAAACAACATACACCTTGATTTTTTGTAGCACCTTGGGCAGCTTTCATCTTGCTGCTGCAGCTGAACCTTTGCGCCAATCGGATTGTCAGGCTAAATCAGCCAACAAGCAGCAAGATAGATTACTTGCCCCAGTAAGTTCGTCCGATGCTCTTAAGCTCAACATTGATACCCGGCCTATTTTCGATGAAAATGATCCAGACACAGTGGCCTTGCACCGCTTTGCCAACTGGATGCATTACGACACCCGAGAAAGCGTCGTGGAGCGGCTACTGCCTTTTAAACCAGGCAAAGCTATCACTGAGTATGAGCTGGCTGAAGCAGAGCGTTTGCTACGTAATGAAAGCTATATTCGTGATGCACAAGTGACCACCAGCCAGGATTGTGACGGCAACCCCCAGGTAGATGTCATCACCTGGGATAATTGGTCTTTGCTACCTACATTTAGTTTTGGCCGCAAAGGCGGTGAAAACAAGCTGGCTTTGGGTTTTGAAGAAGACAACTTGCTGGGCACGGGGATCCGCACCACAGTGCGCTATAAAAAAGATGATCAGCGCTCTGGCTACCAGCTTGATTTCAGATCCCCTGTACCCTATTTGTCCCACGCAACTATTACCACCCGCTTGATGGACAATGACGATGGTCAATTGATCCAACTCGTTTTAGATGATCCTTTTTATCAAAGCTCAACCCAGCACATGTTTAACGCCCACTATGAAAACGACCAACGCACTGAGCGTTTGTACCAAAATGGCGGGACCCGTAACCGGTTTGCCCTCGAACACGATTTCCAACAACTCACCTACGGCTGGTTACTCCAACATGACTTGCAGGCCAATAATTACGGTGATGTACTGCGCTTAACCGCAGGCATTACTCGGGATCGCACGCGTTTTGCTTTACCTGAATTTGAACAAGAAGCCCAAGACCCCCTATTTTTACCCGAGGATCGGGACTACCTGTACCCCTGGTTAGGACTGGAATATCGCCAGGCCGAATTCAAAGTCATGTCGAATGTTTACTTGATTGAACAAAACGAGGATTTTAATTTAGGTTGGCACCACAGTGTGCGTTTTGGGGTCGATGTGAACACGCAGCAAACCGACACCCGTCTGTTTCATTTGGATGTGAAAAGTGAAAAGGGGTATCAGTGGCAAGATTATTTACTGTTATTGTCAGCCGAAGGCCAAAGCGTATTTGATGGCCAGCAGCATAATCAGCTAAAACTCGCCTTAAGCGCCGAATCTTTTTATCGTTTAGACGATACCTGGTCGTTGTATAGCAAACAAAGTTTAGTGACTTCTGCCCAGCAGTTTCTTGATCAACCTGTGGTTATAGGTGGCGACAGCGGTGCACGTGGCTACCCGTTGCAATACCAACACGGCGACCATAGTGCCTTACTCAATGCAGAAATACGCATCTACCCCAAATACAATATTTATAAGTTGTTCGATGTGGGCATGGTAGCCTTTGCCGACGTGGGCCGCGCCTGGGGAGGAGAAGAAGCGATGTTAAATGAAACCGATGGTATATTACCCAGTATTGGCATAGGCGCACGTATCTACGCCAGTCGTTCAAGCCATCGCAATGTGATTCATATAGACATCGCTAAACCCCTGGTCAGCTCCCAATTTGTCGACAGTTGGGAATGGCGCTTACAAGTCAAAAATAGTTTTTAACCTTTACCAAGCCTAAGTGACTAAATCGAGCCATTCGCCTGCTGGCAAGTCCCCAACACTGTATTCGCCAAATTGTTCTCGGTGCAGGGCCTCCACATGGTAACCACAGGCCGCAAACATTCGTCGGATCTGGTGATATTTGCCTTCATTCAAGGTCACCAAAGCCGTCAGTTCATCGACGATTTCCAGTTTGGCGGGCAAGCACGTTTCATTGTCGCTGCGCAGCTCCACCCCTTGGGCAAATTCATCAATGACATCGCTGCTTAATGTTTTATCCATTGTCACCCGGTAGATTTTGGCCACGTGTTTCTTGGGAGAGGTTAAACGGTGCACCAAGGCAGATTGGTCCGTTATTAATATCAGGCCGCTGGTGTCTTTATCCAGCCTGCCGATACTCACCACTTGCGGCTTACGATCTTGCCAGCGGGGTGGCAGTAAATCGTAAATGCGTAACCCTTCGTTGCTGTCATGGGTGCAGACATAACCCAGGGGTTTATTGAGCATAACCAGTATATCCCCGGGATGGTCCAGCGGCTCGCCATCCACTAACACCCCAGCGGTATCAACTTTCTGGGCCGGGTTTTTGGCCAGTTCCCCTGATACGCTGACACGTTTGTCACGAATAAAATTACGTGCTTCTTTGCGACTACAATAGCCTAAATTACTTAATATTTGATCCAGGCGTTTGAGAGTGGCCATGAGAAGTTCCTGTTATTAATAGAGTAAACCTGTGCTCAGCACAGCAATATCATTAGCGTACGTAAGTATCTATCAACATAGAGATTGAGCGGCGGTGTTTGCCGCAAAATTATGCCATATAGTTAGCAAATTGATGGATTTTGTATTGGGGTTAAAAATAAAATAGTTGATAAGTTCCATGTCGTATTCAATATTGCAGCCAAAAGCGGGATTGCATAAAAAAACAACCTAAGCTGCTAGGGGCAATATCAGCGTTATAGATAATGCAGATTGCTAAGCACTAGTCTTGCCCATCGTCTTCTATCCATTTCAAATGTGCCAAGGGATAACCCAAAAACCACTTGGCGCGATCTAATACGATCCGGGTTTTAATATGTTTAATCGATAAATTCGGGTTATCACTAAGCTCAGTACAAGCCTCATTTAAGGCTTTGATATCAGAAAAACAACTCAAGGAAATATAATCCACGTCACCGCTTAGCTGCATGCAGTCCATAATGTGAGGCATATCTTTGATGACAGCCGCGAACTTACGCCGCATCGCTGCACTGTTATCATCAAACGTAAATTCGATGTAGGCAAAAACGTGTTCACAGAGTCGATCTAAATTTACATCCGCATGAGAAGCGCGAAAATAGCCGGCTTCTTTTAGTGCCTTAACGCGTTGAAAACACGCACTGGTAGATAGGTTAACCTTTTCCGCTAATTCAATATTGGTTAAATCAGCTTGCAAATGTAGGGCGGCTAAGATTTTTCGATTGTAACTATCTATTTTAATTGTTTTTTTCATCTCTCTACCTGTATGACTCAACCAGAATGTCGAAACATTTTTTCGCGCTCACACAATAAATAACACACATAGCCGATTGTTCGATAAATTATGCATGTCAAACATAGCGATAACAAAATATTATTTTGCCAGATTTGTGGACACTTGAATGACACAAAATTTGAACCGCATTAGAACTGTTCAAAATAAAAACAAACTCCCTTGAGGACGTTAACATGCACAACAAATCCACGTTATTTGCAAAATCTACCCTTGCCTTAGGCGTCAGTCTATCGCTTATTTCCGGGGTGCAATCACAAGAACAGGTCAGTCCAAAGACTAAGGTAACGAGTGCAGATATTGAAATCATCTCAATTTCTGCTCGCGGACGCACAGAATCTATTCAATCGGTGCCCGACTCTGTGACCGCGTTTTCATCAGAGATGATTGAAAATGCGCGCATTACTAATTTTAAAGATGTCGCAAATTTGACTCCGAATCTGAGTCAACTCGACAACTTTCGCCCAGGTCTAGCGCGTATTACAATTCGAGGCTTAATTACTCCCCAGGTCGGTGACCCACCATTAGCCTTTGTGGTCGATGGGGTAACGGCCTCAGATCTCGAGTTTATCAACCAAGACCTTGTGGATATTGAACGCATTGAAGTGATGCGCGGGGCACAAGGTGCGCTATATGGTCGCGGCGCAGTTGGCGGTGCAGTTATTATCACGACCAAGCAACCCATCGAAGACCTGGAAGGCAGTGTGAAAGGTTCCTATAGCAATGGCAATGCCTATCATTTAAGCGGGGTACTGTCGGGCTCGTTAAATGAACAAGACACGGCCTATTTTCGTGTTGGGGGTTACACCAAAAGCAGTGATGGTTTAATTGATAATATCTTTTTAAATGATCAGGCGGATGCCCTCGATGAAGACGCGGTCTTTGCCCAACTACAATTTGATTTGTTTGACGATACCAGTTTAAACTTTAAAGGTCGTTATACCACCAGTACCGCTGGGTTCGCTTACTACCAAGGTGTAACAGAAGACAGCATAGAAGATTTCTCTATTCAGACCTCGCAAAATATCAAAAACCTCGACGAGCGAGACGTTTACGAACTAAGTGCCAGACTAAACCAAGATTACCAGTTGGGAACCTTTGAGTTCATCACAGCTTATAGCAAGTCGGAAAACCAGCATATTTATGATGGCGACTACTCCGCTGATACGACCTTTATCGACGAAGCAGATTTTTTCCGCGCGCCTTTTGGTACCCTGGGTGTGTTTGATGTTGAATCCTTTACGGTTGAAAGTCGCTTTACGTCACAGAGTGAGCAACCGTTGCGCTGGGCTGTATCGTTGTTTTATCAAGATCGTCAGCGTGATAGCGCCGTTAGTTTCTTTGATGATATCGAAGGTGCCTCACCCAGAGCCCGGAGCGACTTTACCGATGAAGATATTTTTCTCGTCATCGCAGATAGTAACAGCAGTAAAGCATGGGCTGTATCGGGTCAAGTCAACTACGACGTTACCGATTCGTTAGAACTCACAGGGGCTGTGCGTTTTGATCACGACAAGCGCGAGTCATTTGATCCAAACTTTGCTGAGCAAACGTTTGCGCAAAAATCATTTAGCCAATCTCAACCCAAAGTAACCTTGGCTTATCAAGCAACGCCAGATGTATTGCTTTATTCCAGTTACTCAAAAGGATTCAGAAGTGGTGGCTTTAATGAGCCAGCAGAAGGCATCAGCCGTACATTTGATAAAGAGGTTTCCGATAGCGTTGAAGCGGGCTTTAAAAGCACCTTATTTGACAATAGCGTAACCTTAAATGGCGCCGCGTTTAGCATTGAACAAGATGACGCACAGATCACCGTATTTAACGTCAACACATTCACGCTTGAGAACTTAGCCATAAATGAAGTGCACACCCTAGGTCTCGAATTAGAACTGGGCATTGTGGCATCTGCAAACTTAGATATTCGTTTGAGTGCTGGCATAATAGACTCTGAGATTAAACGTTTTGCTGACCAGCCATCACTTGTCGGTGAAACCATGGTTTGGATCCCTGATTACAACTTGGCATTATCTGCCACGCACTCCCATGAGCTAAATGATACTTGGCGGTTAATCTCACGAGCATCGCTGCAAGTTGACGGGCCAAAATCATTTGATATTACGCAGCCACAGATCCGCTCGTCACAATATCGTTATGTGAATGCTGGTATTGGTCTTAAATCTGACGCTTGGACGGTACAATTATTTGTTAAAAATCTTAACGATGAGCGCGCCATCGAAGATATTTTTCTCTTTGGAGATGGCGTGACAGAATTTGCCCGTCAGCCTAACAAGCCTCGTTCCTATGGTATCGAAGCTTCATACCGCTTTTAGTGTCGACATGTTTAGGCTGCGTGCCATAAGTTAAACACCTTTACAGCCTCTCAATGGGGCTGTCTTCAAACACAGGCAACAAACATGACAGAGAAAGCTACTTCGAAAGCCGTTACAGCTTTAGAGGATTATGCAATAACACCTGTGCCACAAAACGAAACCGTGAATGGTTTTGGCATCGGCATGATCAATGGCGGTTTAGCGTTTGCCGTACCCGGGCTCATTACCGGTATTCAATTAGGCGGTGCGCTAGGATTAGAAAAAAGCATATTTGCCTTTTTACTCGGTGGCTTAGCGCTGGCGTTACTTGGTACTGTCACCGGTTTGGTCGGCATGCATAATCGTTATTCATCTTGTATGACCATTAAATTTGTTTTCGGAACCCGTGGTGCCAATATTATTAATTTGGCGTTTGTGGTGTCACTGCTAGGTTGGTATGGCATCAATGTCGACTTATTCAGTCAGGTGAGCCAACAATTTTTACTGAAATACGCCGATATCAATGCACAAGCATGGCAACTTGAGGTGCTATTTGGCGTGTTGATCACCGCCATTACCGTGTGGGGATTTAAACTTATTGAACGGGTGACGAGCCTGCTTGTTCCGGTTTTGTTCGCCATCATTGTGTATTTGCTGGTGCAAAGTATCGGCTATGCAAACAGTCATGCCCCCAGCGACGTATTGCCAGTTGTATCACTGACTTTTGGCGAAGGCGTGTCGGCGGTGGTGGGAAGTTTCATCGTTAGCGTAGTACTGATGCCTGACTTTAGCCGTTTTGCCGCCAAGCCCATTGATACCGTTTATGCCTCTTTTTTGCCCTTTCTTATCATCAACTCGTTTGTTTATATGGTGTCTGCGTATGCTGGCATCGTGGTCGCCAATAGCGATATTTTATCGGTTATGTTGATATTAGGATTAGGCGGCTTTGCTTTCTTTTTACTCTTGATATCCAGCTGTTTAACCAATGTAATTAATCTGTACAGTTGCGGCCTGGGTTTGATGGCGGTATTTCCCAAGTTCAAAGAATGGCAATGGATCATCACCGCTGGAGTATTAGGTACCCTTGTCGCCTCCTTTAATATTCTTGATAACTTCACCAATTTTCTGTTTGGGTTATCGATTATTTTCACCCCAGTAGCGGCCATTTATGTGGTGGATTTTTTCTTAATCAGGCACGCTCAAAAGTATGAGTTCGCCAGTTTAACCCAGGATCAAAACGTTAAATATCGTGCGATTATTGCCTGGCTCATTGGTATTTTCACTTCGATTGCTTCAAACCAAGGTTGGTTTACCTTAACGTCCATCGAAGTTTTTGATGCCGTTATTGTGACATTACCCACCTACTACCTATTGTCTCGCGGCCAAATTCGTAAATATCTGCCATGCCCCCACGAATAAAATTTTGCCTGACCCTATAAATTCGAATGTTTGTCCGCCTAGAAGGCATCATCACAAACTTTAAATTTCTTCGTTGTCGTTAAGATCAAAGACACCACAACTAAGTTCGTTTCAGTGATCCTCAATGAACCACTGGAGATAAACAGGTATACACATGAAAGAATTAACGCACATAGACTTATCCGATATTTTATATGGCTGTGCCATTCTCGGCACCGGTGGTGGTGGCGAACTATCAGAAGGTTTTCGTTATATAGATGCCGCCTTTGCTGCAGGTAAAACCTTTACTTTGATAAGCTTAGATGAAGTACCACCAGGAAAAAAACTGTGCACGCCTTACTTGTTAGGGGCATTAACACCGATATCTGCCGCTGAGGAACAACAATACGCTGCGTTGCCACGGGCAAAAGAGCTACCAATGTTAAGTGCTTATCATCGCCTAAAAGAGCTTACCGGCGACGATTATTACGGCACTATTTGTTGCGAGCTCGGCGGTTCAAACACCGCCATCGCGTTTTATGTTGCAGCTATGACAGATGGTTATATTATTGACGCCGACCCTGCGGGCCGTGCGGTGCCTGAAATTACCCACTCCACCTATTACTTTAATGGATTGCCGGCAGCGCCCATCGTTACCGCAAACGAATTTGGTGAATGTTTTATTTGTGAAAACGTAGTTGATGACATGCGCGCAGAAAAGATCGTACGCGCCTTAGCCATGATCAGCAAAAATGATATTGCCGCTATTGATCATGCCCTACCTATAGAGCAACTAAAACACGCCGTTATTCCCGGCACCATTACCAAGGCGTTAAACATCGGCCGTGCGTATCGATTAGCCATTGAAGAAAAACGTGATATCGCAGATGCCATTGCCCAAAAAGGTGAAGGATACGTGGCCTTTAGAGGCACAGTGAGTGACTTTTCTTTTGTTACTGAACAGGGTTTTACCTTGGGAAATGTTGATATTCAGGGCGGGGGCCAATACCAAACTTTGACCTACAGCATTGCGGTAAAAAATGAAAATTTGGTGGCGAGAATTAACGGTCAAGTGGATGTCACCATTCCTGATTTGATTTGCTGTATTGATCTTGACGAACAAACACCGGTAACCAATCCAAACTACAAAATCGGCATGAACCTGGCCGTGATTGTTTTGCCGGCGCCCAAAGAATTCACAACTACCAAAGGTTTAGCTGCCTTTGGTCCCGCATACGCTGGGCTAGGCGATGAATACCGATGTGCAGTGACCAGACATTTTGCTGCACTATCGCTGTGACAATGTCTGCTCGCTTTAGAGCACACACAGTTTCGTCATTTTCTGCACAGCAGTTATTCAAATAAGCTGTGTTTATAGACGGCGAAAAATAAAAAACAGGTGTTGCCGACATATATTGACCGGCAATCCCGTTTAATAGTGCCTCTAAAGGTTGGCGTTAAAAATCGCTATGTGGACCAAACACTTCGTAGTGAATTTGTGTTTCGGCGACACCTAAACTCAGCAATTCTCCTTTAACAAACTTCATAAATCCCGTTGGACCACAAATATAAAATTGCCCGTCAAGTATGGGCAATTGACTACGAACGTCATTGAGTTCCATTAACCCTGAAAACGAAACAATTTCTGCTTTTTCAGCATCGGTGGCGCTGGCTTTGTCTGCATCATGTAAATACCAGGTAAAACTCGTTAGCTGCCCAGATTTTTGCTTAAGCTGCCCTACCCGCTCGCTAAAAGAATGCTGGATTGGGTTTTCACAGGCATGCAAAAACAGCACAGGTGCTTGTTTAACACTATCTACCAGTGCCTCTAACATCGACATCATGGGCGTTAACCCTACACCGGCGGAAATTAATACCGTGGGTAAGTGGGCATTTTGTAAGAAAAAATCTCCCGCTGGCGGAAGTACGCTAATTTCGTCACCTTGCTCGATATGCTCATGCAGGTGGTTAGATACCAACCCGTTCACCTCACCGCTTTGACGTTTCACACTGATGCGATAGGTACTTGAGTTTGGTTTATCTGATAATGAATATTGGCGCATTTCCACGTAATCACAGTGTTTAGGTTGCACTTTTATACCCAAATATTGTCCCGGCTTGTAACTTACCACGGGGTTGCCATCAACCGGCGCCAACACAAAACTGGTTACCAGCGCAGATTCAGCTTTTTTGCTAAGGACTTTAAATTGGCGTGGGCCTAACCAGCCCCCTTCAGCCTGCTCTGATTGTTTATACAAGGTATCTTCCCGATGAATAAATATATTCGCCAAAGCGCCGTAGGCTTCTGTCCAGGCTTGCTCGACTTCAGGGGTAAAAGCATCTGGTGCCAGTTCACGCAGTGTTTCTATCAGATGATGACCGACAATATCGTAGTGCTGTGGTTGAATGAAAAAGCTCGTGTGTTTATGGGCTACGCGCTCAACTAAATCCGACAATACCGACAGATTATCGATATTTTTCGCATAGGCTGCAATGGCGCTAAATAACGCGAATTGCTGCCGCCCGTTGGCTTGGTTGGCCATATTAAATATATCTTTTAGCTCAGGATTGAGGCGAAACATGCGTTGATAAAAATGATCCGTGATCGCCACCCCAGCCGATTCGAGCAAGGGAATAGTACTTTTTACTGTAGCAATGGTTTGAGCTGATAACATAAAAACCTCTTAATTGATGAATGTAAAAATATTGAATTTCGTTGTTTGTATTAACCGGATGCCTCACCCGAGTTTCTCAACCGAGTTTCTCAACCGAGATTCTCAACCGGACTTACCGTCGACACGGGCTTGGGTGAGAACGGGCAGGTAGTGCCATAAAAATAAACTAAAAGCCGCCACCCACAGCAAGGCGCTGATTTGCCATAGGGTAGCGACATGCACGAATAAACCAGACACAGTGCGCACAACACCTGCCACTAACAGCATAGCGAAGGCTAAACTCAGCCAGTGACTAACCTGTAACGCCCGGCCGGTATGCCCAAGTGACACCCGAGACATCATGCTCAAAATCAGGGAAGAGATGGCACTGATGCTGATCAAATGCAGGCTGTCTTTTAACGCCAAGTAGTGGGTTAATTGGCTGATTCCGGCGAGCAGCAAACCAAGGGCCATGGCGAAATACGCCAGGTGTAATGACCACAATAACGATGTGCCCCAGATTCTATTGCTATACCAAAGACGTAATCGCAGCAAATGCCCTGCGGCCAGGATGATAAAGATCCAGCCCGAACTCACCTCAAACGCCAAGAAATACTCAACAACAAACCACAGGGTCGCCAGCACCGATAACACCCACAAGATACGATCCAAACGTGGGTTTTTGGCTTGCGGCAATGACAGCGCATTAGCGGTAAAAAATGGAATAACTCGACCGCCTAATACGCTTATCAAGGCACAAAAAAGGATGATCGCGCTTTGTACTAAATGTGCTGCTCCGGCATAATTTTGCTGGAGTACTAAGATCACAAATAGGCTATTGATCAGCAACATGCCGCACAGCACATAAATAAACAGATAGTTGTTACGGCTTTTAGCCGTTATCACCAAGCGCCCGTAAAACCCGATACAGCCAAGCCACCAGCCCAACTGAGCAATACAAAATAACCACATACCCCATTGGTATTGCCCCAGTAACAAGCTTATGCGTGCGGTTAACCACAGCAACGTTAATAATATTAAGGCGCGGCCATGCACACTGCGCAGGCCGGTCCAGGTTTGCGCGGCAGTGAGTAGAAACCCCGCAGCAATTAGAGCGGCAAAACCAAAAATCATTTCGTGGCCGTGCCACAATGTGGGTGGCAAATTAAACGTAATCGGCCCGTAACCGCTAAACCAAGCGGCCCAAATAGCCATGGCGACGAATGCCCATATCGCTCCAGCTAAAAAGAACACCCGAAATGCCAAAACAAATATGACTTGAAAAGGTCGGTTAGGTGTCTGGGTGGGCGAATCAGATTGTGCAGGTAAGGACAGGTTGTGTACCCCTGGATCGAGCTTTAGCATAAGTTAATACACCTGCTTTTTAAGTTCATATTGCGCTACGCAGCGCCCAACATAAGCTAGCTTCAAGGCACTGGCACTAATGATGATCAACACATGGCTGATGATCTGTTGGTTTAGGGAAAACCAGTCTGACATGGGGTAACTCACCGTAATGCTCAGTAACAGCACCGCCAAGGAAACTGCCAGTATATGGTTCGTCGCGCTCAACAATGTATGGTAAGTGTTGCCTTGAATATTTTGCGTAACATCACCCATAAATTACTCCTGCTGTGCCGGATACTCGCTAATATTAGCCATTCATCCTTTCGTGATACTTAGGGTATTGCACCTATAATGCCAACTCAGTAAAGCAAATAAAATCATATAGTTACATTGACTACCACCATGCTTGCGAGTCATAATGACTCACCAATGCATTGTCAAAATGACACGCATTGGTTTTTGTGACACAATCCAATCGGGCGTTACTTACTTGAGGGGAAACAATATGGTTGAACTTAATTCAACATTATTGCTAGAGGTCGCATTGGATTTGGCCAATAGCATTACTAACGAAGATCGCTTCGATCGCCTGTTATCTTCCATTCGAAAAGCCATCAATTGCGATGCTGTGGTATTACTTGCCTATCAAAACGAACGATTAAAGCCATTAGCCACTCAGGGATTAGCCCCTGATACTTTGGGGCGGCGGTTTAAGCTGACAGACCACCCGCGCTTAAGCAAGATTTGTGCTGGCCGTCAGCCCGTGCGTTTTCCAGCAGATTCCCCCCTGCCCGACCCGTATGATGGTTTATTATTAGTTAAAGAAGGGGATTTACCCGTGCATTCTTGTATGGGCTTACCTTTGTACAGTAATGAGCATTTAATGGGTGTGGTCACCTTAGATAGCTTGCAGCCCGGTGCTTTTTCAGCCATTCCCGAGCGCACCTTACAGTTGATCATGGCCCTGGCTGCGGCCACCTTGAAAACCGCAGTGCAACTAGAGGCCCTGGAGCAGCGCGCTCAACAGGCACAAGATTTAGTGCAAGAACTCACTCACGAAGCCCTTACACGAGACGGCGGCGAACTCATTGGCAAAAGCCCGGTGATGCTTGCCCTTAAAAGTGACATTCAATTAGTGGCAGGCTCAGATTACACCGTGTTGATCGAGGGAAAGACCGGCGTAGGTAAAGAGTTGGTGGCGCGCACTGTGCATCAATTTTCCCATCGCAGTGAGCAACCGTTGATACATTTAAACTGTGCATCCATCCCTGAAACCTTGGCCGAAAGTGAATTATTCGGCCACGCCAAAGGGGCATTTAGTGGCGCAGACAAAGAGCGACCCGGTAAATTTCAGTTAGCCCACGGCGGTACCATATTTCTGGATGAAGTGGGGGAATTGCCCCTGGGTGTGCAGAGCAAGTTATTACGAGTATTACAAAGTGGCGAAATTCAACCCGTAGGCAAAGACCGGGTGAAACATGTCAATGTGCGGGTGATCGCTGCGACCAACAGAGATTTGGCCAACGAAGTAAAACTGGGTCGCTTTCGCGCTGATCTCTATCATCGCTTATCTGTTTACCCCATCACTGTGCCTGATCTTAAAGATCGCGAGCAAGATATATTACTCTTGGCCGGTTTTTTCCTTGAAGTGACTGCCCGTAAACTGGGCATACGTCAATTGAAGATAAACCGTGATGCCCAGCATGTTTTATTAATTTACCCTTGGCCCGGTAATGTACGGGAACTTGAACATGTGATCAGCCGTGCCTCGTTAAAAGCTTCAAGAGGCTCAAACGTACAAGATATTATTGCGCTCACGCCACAGGATTTAGATCTGGCCCCAACCAACCTTAATCACGGCCCCACTCATAATAACCTTGCATCGGCTGCGCCTGAATTTCAAGTTCTCGGTGAGCAAAGCTTAAAAATCGCAACAGAGGCCTTTCAAAAACAACAAATTATGCAGGTATTAACACAGACACAAGGTAATTGGACCGAAGCCGGCAAAAGACTTCAGCTGGATCGTGCCAACCTGGCCCGCTTGGCAAAACGCTTAGGAATAGGCGTCGAGAAAAATATAAAACTTAACTGACGTGCCTTAACGTCAGTCTGGTATTTTTTTGCAAAGGGCTTAACGAATACGTTGATAATTAACCGGCACCCACTCAAAACCGTCATCCAGTTTGCGCAGGTGTCCCAGCCCAGGAAACTGAATATGGCTAGCGCCGACCATTACTTTGTCTGAAGCCAGTTTGTTAAACACCTTTTGGCGGGTTTTTTCTGCCTGCTTAGGCTCAGAATCAAAATCTATGGTCACCTCAGGATGGGCAAACTGCACAGCCCCAGCATGGATTAAATCACCTATTACCCATAGGATTTGCCCATCGCTTTCAATCACATAGGATGTGTGCCCCGCTGTATGCCCATGAGTTGATAGCGCACTGATCCCCGGCATGATTTGCCCGCTGTCGCTAAAAGGCTGGAACTGCTTGGCGCTCACATAGGGATTGAGTGAAGCCATGGCTCCTTGGAAAAACCCTTTGGAATCCTCAGGCGCACTGTCCATCTGGCTTTGGCTCAACCAGTAATCGGCATCTTGTTGGGAGGCTCGTACCACAGCGTTGGTAAAAACCCGCTTTTGCTCAGTAGCCAAACCACCCACGTGATCCGGATGCATATGCGTGATCAGGATTTCATCAATCTGATCAGCCTCATATCCTGACGCCTTAAGATTTTGCAGAAATTTTCCCAGGGTGGGGCCAAACAACGAGCCGGCGCCGCTGTCGATCAGTACCAGTTTTTGGCCGGTATTGATCAAATAGGTATTCACCGAAGACTCGACAGGGGCAGTTAAAAACGATTCGGCCAACTGTGCCGTCGTGGTTTCGCTTGGTTGCTGTAATAGTTTATCCATAGGTAAATCGACCGTGCCATCGCTTAACACTGTGAGTTCAAAATCCCCTAACATAATGCGATAAAAACCCGGAGCCGATTGTTTGACCATAGGTGCCCCGGCATGCACCTGCACTGCGGATACCATGCCTAATATCAGGCTAGATGACAGTAAAACGCTTTTTGCCAGTTTATGTAGTTTCATTTAATGCCTCTGTTTTTAATTGAGTAGCTGCCAGCCCATAATGGAGTGGTTAAACCATGAATAATCATGAGTTTAATCTTGCACTGTGTCCAGCACAAGTTAGCCATTCCCTTCTTGGGGACGCTAGTAATTTACCGATAAACGAACGATAACCTGAACAACTCGCAGACAAAGCTGACTGGTGAACGGTGAATGGTGAATGGTTACCGATTATCTAATGAGATAAGGCAATTAGTCAGAGCTTGATTTGGTTTTTGTATGGGCTTTAAACAATAGCATTTCTGGTTAACAGGGTTGATGAGCACAACCCCTGACATTGGCGAAATATTCCTAACTAAATGATCTTGGCAAGATCATCCAGGTAAGACATCAAATCGCGGCTGGCATCTTCCATTTTTTCCAGGTGTTGGACTGCTTCATCTTTTTTATCCTCTTGAAATAGCTTCATGGCTTGTACGCCACATGAGTGGACTGTCCCGTGGGGTTTGTCGAGATTGCGAAAAGCAGACTCGGTAGAATATTGCTGTTTTCCCGTCGATTGATACCATTTACCCAAGCGGCATGATGTATGGTCAACAAAGTCACTAATACTTTTATCACTCAGATCATAGATCACAGCGTAAACTTCGCTCTTCCACACTATGTGATCCAGTTTGACCGTTTCAATAAAGGAGCTCTGGGACGAACTTGAAATCGCATCTTTCATCACATTACAGATATTGACGATGGAATTATAATTCTCATTCAAATTTGCCACCCCTGCGGTAAGGGTATCGTTGTTATTTCTGATATCGCCAACAGACTCCACCGCGCCCTTGGTAGAGGTAATAATATTGCCAACCAAATCTGCCACTTCACTAGCCGATTTATTGGTTTCATTTGCCAACGAGCGCACCTCATCAGCTACCACACTGAACCCCCGACCTGCGTCACCCGCCCGGGCGGCTTCAATAGCTGCATTTAACGCCAATAAATTAGTTTGGTCTGAAATGCTGGTAATGGTCGACACAAACTTGTTGATGTTGTCTGCCTTGTCGGACAAACCAGAGATATTTGTGGTCATGCCTTCTGTCTTAGCGCCCAGTTCAGACATCGAAGCGGCTATGGCGGTCAACGAAGTAGTTGACACGTCAAACAGCTGATTAATGGTATTGACTGATTCAGTTTCCTGCTCAATTCGCTGATAAGACTCCAAGACACTTTGTCTTATGCCTTCAACCTGCTTAAGCGATTCGAGGGTACATTTGACCAAAATCCGTTGATAGCTATGAGGCGAAGCATCGGCCTGAGACTTAGCTTCTGTTTCCGCTAAAAGCAAATCGTTATCTTCCTTCAACACACTCATGTTCTGCGTGAGATCAGCTAGTTTCTGTTCCAATACCTGCTTGTCGGACGCGAGTTTTTTATATGTTGAAGATAAAACAAACATGACTTAGTTACCTATTTTGATACGCACAATGTGCCTGGATGCTCAAATTGAAGATCAAGTGTTACCTGAAAGCTTATACGGCCCATGGCTCAAAGAGTCTAGGCAATTGTTTTATATCGACAGGCAGGTGAAAAAGTTTAAATATCTATCGAGATCCAGCGCGGCCAACAACATATAAGAATGAATTACACGGCTCTTAGGTAACTTATTGTTTAAAGCCAAGTCAATTTGCAGTCCATCGCAAAATACGGCTAAGCGCCGGCCAAACCATAGTCAGCGGCTGTTGGTCAGTGCTAAACTTTGACAAAAGAGGTTCTCCCCCCCCCCCGCAGAGATAATAATGCAGCCAATATTAAAACTATCCGTTATTGCCGTGTTAGTTGTTTTGTCTGCCGCAGGGCTATTTTTGTTTGCCAATCAGGTGCCCGACCGCTCGGTCACTGAACTCAAAGAGCGCTGGGCACAACCCCCATCACAATTTATTGACATAGGCACAACGCTGGTGCATTTGAGGGACGAGGGCCTCCGGGATGATCCACTGCCGATAATACTGTTACATGGCACCAGTGCCTCGCTGCATACTTGGAATGGCTGGACCCAATCACTCAAATCACAACATAGAGTTATCCGCTTTGATATGCCCGCTTTTGGTCTGACCGGCCCCTCACCTGACCACAACTATTCTATCCAAAATTACGCAAAAACGGTGATAGCGGTTATGGACAAGCTTGGCGTTGAGCACTGCTTACTGGCGGGAAACTCGCTTGGCGGCTATGTGGCTTGGGCAACAGCACTGTTTTATCCAGATCGGATCAAGAAGTTGGTATTGATCGATGCCAGTGGTTACCCCTTTGAGTCTCAATCCATGCCCATTGCCTTCAAAATTGCCCAAACCCCGGTGTTAAACAAATTGCTAACCGATTTTTTGCCGCGCAGTTTAATCGAAAATAGTCTGAAGAACGTGTATGGCAACCCATCTATGGTTACCCCACAACTCGTAGACCGTTATATGCAGCTCAATACTCGTGCCGGCAATCGCCAGGCCTTAGTGGAACGTTTCCGCCAAACTCAACCAGGCCAGCTCGCTACTCGGATCCGAGAAATCGACATACCTACATTAATCCTGTGGGGCCAGAAAGATCGGTTGATCCCTCCTGCCATTGCTGAGCGTTTTCACCGTGACATTGCCAATAGCAAGTTGGTGCGCTTCGAACAGCTAGGCCATGTACCACAGGAAGAAGACCCGGCCAGCACGGTGGCTGTTTTGCAGGCTTTTCTGGCCCAGGGTAGCTAAATGATCAAGGCGAGTAGCGCTTGCTTTAGTCATCGGCCCTAATAACCGGCTAATTGCCGGCTAGTTGTTTAAGAATAATACTCCAGTGATCCAACCCATCGTAAAAAGCTTTGACCGGTAAACGTTCATTCAATCCGTGGGCATACATATCATCGGGATCCATAAAGGCGCCCGAAATCGCCCAGGTAGGAATACCCGCTTTGCGAAAGTGCATGCCATCAGTGCCACCTGATTCCATATAGGCAATAACATTAACCTGGGGATAACGGGTGTGCACAGCTTTGGTGACTGCCGCCATCACGTCGTCTCTTAACTCTGAGATTGGGCTTTCAATCGGGGTACCTTGGATCACAAATTCCACGGCGTCATTGTTTACCACCTGCTGCAACTGCTGTTGCACCTTTGCTACTGCAGTACCCGGAAAAATCCGGCAGTTCACTGTAGCCGTAGCGGATTGAGGCAAGGCATTTTCAGCATGTCCGGCGTTAAGCATGGTGGGCACGCAAGTGGTGCGCGTGGTACCTACATAAGAAGGTTCGGTTGCCAATCGATCTGCGGCTTTTTTATTGTTAGGATCTTCGGCAAACTGCACCATGGCTTGTCCTAACTCGCCGCCCAACTGCTGCCCGGATATGCGGAAAAACTCACGGGTCATGGCGCTTGATTGTACCGGGAAATCATAGGCCTGGATTTTCCCCAAGGTTTCAGCAAGGTCATAAATGGCATTGTCTGTTCTGGGTCGTGAACTATGTCCACCACGATTACGGATAGTGAGTTCAAAGGTCGCATAGGTTTTTTCGGCGGCCTGTACCAAATAGGCCACCGCCTGGCCGTCTTGACTTAGATCCCCCCCACCCGCATCAGAATTAAGGGCAAACTCAGCGTCGGCCAACTCAGGCCGTTCATTAGCCAACATTATAGTTGTGGTCATGCCGGTTTCTTCATCACCGGAAAACGCGATAAATAAATCACGATTTGGCACAAAGCCTTCTTTTTTCAGGCGAATGAAGGTCGCTGACAACATAGTCACGCCGTATTTATTATCTATGCTGCCGCGCCCGTAAAAATAATGCTCATCTTGGCTCAGCTCAAAAGGGGGGCGTTGCCAGTCTTCATCCAGAGCCTCTACTACATCCATATGCCCCAGCAGTAAAATGGGCTTTTTACCTGACGAACCATCCCCGGCATAACGCACTATTAAGGCTGCGGTTTCACCTCTAGGTATTACCTGTACATCATCGGCGGCGAAACCTGCGCCAATAAACTCACCCGCCAGATAGTTGGCCATTTGTGGCACTTTGCCACGCCCGGCAACCGTGGGAATTGCGATCACAGTTCGATAAATTTCCAGTGCTTTTTTAGCATGGCCAGAGTCCACCTTAGGGGCGGATAAAACAGAAAATGTGCTGACTAACAGCAGACCTATGCCAAGAGATTTATTCATAATTTGTCGTGCAGCTAAGCGATTGAAATGAATAACAACCATATACCCAAACTGGCAAAAACGACAGTCAGGCTTAAAACGTAAAAGAGGAGCGCCGAATCGTGTTTGCTTGTAGCCTTGTTTGTGCAAACGCAGCTATTAACTATCAGCGCGCCAAGGGCAACTTAATTTAACCGAAGTCGCTTAGCAGTGGCATATATAAATGGCCGTTTTTATCCGGCCACTTCAACGTTAAAGAGCTAATTCTTGACCACCCAAATCTTACCTTGCCCAGTAACGCAAACCGCGTAGGGATTTTATAAAGGATTGCCCCGAACATTTATCGAGATCAATCCATCCCTTGTCCATCTTGTTATCCAGGGCCGCAGCTTCGAATAACGCCATAGCAGCCCCTGTGTAACCGATAAACTTCATGTGGGCGTGGGCATCATTAACAAAATCTTTCGCCTCTGGCACCTTAGAAAGGGATTTTGCCCCATCCTCGCTCAATAGCACTAATACGGCATCGTACAATACAGAAGGGCCGCCATTGATTAATTGCTGGGCAGGAATATGGTTACCTTTCGCACAAGTGACGCCACCGACCTGGGGCGCGATGACTTCATAGTTCGCCCCTTCCTTTTTCAGTGCATCAGTGACGGATTTAAAGAGTCCCGTATCCAGGCCATCGGAAACTAAAATTCCCAATTTACGGCCTTTAAAGGTGTCAGGAGCATTTTTTAACATGCTTAATGCATCTGAAACCGGCAAGTCATCACGCGTTGGCATAGCTGCCTCGGCTGCAACTGGCATGTCTTTTAAACCAAGGCCATTTCCCACCTCCGTGGCCAACGTTTTATCAATGTTCAGCAGATGGGAGACCAGACGCTCACGAATAGATAAATGTTCAACTTTAGACAGCTCAAATACCAAGGCACTTTGCATGTGTTTTTGTTCCACCTCAGTTTGACTAATATAGAATTGGCGAGCCTGGCTGTAGTGATCTGCAAAGGTCTCTGAACGATAACGCAGTTTGTCACCGCTTAAAGGTTCGGATGAGCTCCGGTAGCCGTCTTCAGGGCAAGCACGAGGGTTATGCTCGCTTCCTTCCCATGAATTCGGCTCGTAATTCACCCGGCCCTTTGGATTTTGCATGGCCATATGGCCGTCTTGTTGAAAATGGCGCATGGGGCATTTGGGAGCATTCACCGGTATATGAGTAAAGTTAGGCCCGCCAAGCCGCTTGACCTGGGTATCCAGATAAGAAAAATTACGCCCTTGCAGCAAGGGATCCGGGGTAAAATCAATGCCCGGCACGATGTTTTGAGTACAAAAGGCTACCTGCTCGGTTTCGGCGAAGAAGTTATCAACCACACGGTCAAGCACCATGCGCCCAACAATTTTCACCGGCACTTGTTCCTCAGGGATAAGTTTAGTGGCATCGAATACATCGAACTCAAAGTCGTCGGCAAATTGCTGATCAAACACCTGCAAACCTAGTTCCCACTCAGGGTAGTCTCCCTCTTGGATCGCTTGCCACATATCGCGACGATGAAAATCAGGATCCGCGCCATTTATTTTAAGCGCTTCGTTCCACACCACTGACTGCATGCCACCTTTAGGTTTCCAATGGAACTTAACGAATTTTTCGTCACCCTTGGCATTAATAAATTTAAAGGTGTGCACACCAAAGCCTTCCATAAAACGTAAAGAGCGGGGGATGGCGCGATCAGACATGATCCACATCACCATGTGCATGGATTCTGGCGATAAACTGATGAAGTCCCAAAAATTATCATGAGCAGTTTGCGCCTGGGGAAAGCCACGATCGGGCTCCGCTTTAGCCGCATGGACCAAATCCGGAAACTTCATGGCATCTTGAATAAAAAACACCGGTATATTATTGCCAACCAGGTCCCAATTGCCCTCCTGGGTATAAAATTTAACTGCGAAACCCCGAACATCCCGGGCCAAGTCCGGTGATCCTTTATTGCCCGCCACAGTGGAAATGCGTGTAAAAACCGGTGTTTTTTCACCTTTACGCTGGAAAATATCCGCAGACGTAATATCTGCTAGGGATTCGTAAGCTTCGAAATAACCATGAGCCCCATAACCTCTGGCGTGAACCACACGCTCCGGAATACGCTCATGGTCGAAATGAAATAATTTTTCTCTGAGTACATGATCTTCCATCAAAACCGGACCGCGGGCACCGGCCTTAAGGGAATTCTGATCATCACTGACAGGACACCCCTGGGCAGTGGTCATGGTTGGATGAGAATCAGAAGCCGGTTGGTGAAGTTCGCCGCCCTTGCCTTTATTCCCTTTATACTTAAATGATTCAGTCATAATAACTCCGTGGTTGTTATTGATTATAAGTAGATGTTGGTTCAGGCGAACTACGCTGAATCTATAAAGGCAGCAATAATAGCGCCAATTGGGCATGGTGCTAATCAGTGCGGAAAATCAGGAAACTGCTGGGAACTAAAGGCCGTGCAGGTAAATATTTACTTCGTCTATGTAATATTTACGCCCTGTATTTACCCACAACACATTAGCGGGCCAAAGGTGTTGAGTGATTTAACAACTGTTGTCTGCATTGCATTATGCTGTTTGTAGTTGCGAATATTCGGGCAACGGAGAGTTTGTTTGAACCTGCTGGTATTTTATTGACCTAGCGTTTGAGCCTGAGCCTATTTGTCGGTTTTTAATAGGTAATCGAACAGCGCTAAGGTGATGTTGAAATAGGCTTGGTGTGTGATTTTAGGCTCGTGGTGCTGGAAATGACGCCGAGGTAATCGCCCTAACCCCGTCAGTGTGCTAAGCCAATGCTCAGCGGACAGATGATAATCCCGCCTCCCGCCCAGGCCCAGCCAGTACTAGATAACATACTTAGCAAAATTGCCAAAACCTAAAGTGGCTGCTAACACTAACGCTTCACTGCCTGTCCAGTGGTTAACCTGCAGTACACAAACCACCAGGGCACACAGCCCAAAGGTGAACATAAAACCGGCATGTAAACTGACCAGATAGGTGCGGCTGATGTTTTGCCGATGCCTGCTTAGTTATTATCGCTAAAATTTGCTTTTTCTATATGGCTTGCCCCCTAACCTACTCTGGCCATGGCCCGCTCAATAATAGCTTTTACATCTATCCCCGGGGGTAAGGTACCTAACTGCAAACCGGCGTCGTTTTCAATTCTGGAGCGAATAAAAGCCTGGGCCACTATAGGATCTCCCTGACTGAGTAGCAAGGAAGCCTGCCAGGCTTTGGCCATTTTTTCCACTAACGAGCGGGCCCGACATTCCATATTTTGATTGTCAGCAAAGGCCTGTTTTAGCTGGTCGATGTAGTTATCCAGTGGTTGATTCTGGCCTCGAGCACGGTCTATTTCGCTAAAAAATGCCTCGGTGGTACACGGATCCTTTTGCAGCGCACGCAATACATCCAGACACTGAACGTTGCCCGAGCCTTCCCAAATGGCATTAACTGGTGCTTCACGATACAAACGCGCCAGTACATTGTCTTCCACCAAACCTACCCCGCCGATACATTCCATGGCTTCCACATGGTGCATGGCAGTACGTTTGCAGATCCAGTATTTGCCTACTGCAGTAGCCACCCGACTGAAACGCAGCTCGTGTTGATAATTGTCTTGCTCGGGGGTGGCATCCAGGGCATGGGCGATACGCAGGGTGATGGCCAGGGCGGCCTCGGCTTCAATGGCTAAATCCGCCAATACATTTTGCATCAAAGGTTGCTCGTGCAGAGGTTTACCAAAGACGTGGCGTCCTCCGGTATGGTGAATGGCCTGGGCTGTCGCTAAACGCATAGCGGAAGACGAGCCCACCATGCAATCGAAACGGGTCATGGCAACCATTTCGATTATAGTCGCCACCCCTCGCCCTTGTGCCCCAATCATCCAGGCCAGGGCACCACGGTATTCCACTTCCGATGAGGCGTTAGACACGTTGCCCATCTTGTCTTTGAGGCGCTGGATATACATTTGGTTTTTTTGTCCATCTGGCCGCCAGCGAGGCAATAAAAAACACGATAAACGGGGTTTGCTGTCAGCGCCCTGCCCTGGGTTTTCCACATAGGCCAACACCAAAAATGCGTCACACATAGGGGCAGAACAAAACCACTTATGGCCCACGATCGAATATTCCTTGCCCGGGCCCCCCTTGTCTACCGGATAAGCTTTAGTGGTATTGGCACGTACATCTGAACCTCCTTGTTTTTCAGTCATGGCCATACCAATCGTCAGCCCCTGCTTTTCATAAAAGGGAATATTGCGCCCGTCGTAAAGGTTAGCGGTGATCTTGGGTAACCACTGGTCGGCGATATCGGGTTGCTGCTTAATGGCTGGCACCGAGGCAAATGTCATGGTCAGGGGGCAGCCGGTGCCCGGATCGGCTTGCGTATGTAAATACTCCAGAGCAGCCCTCGCCACATGCGCTCCCGGGCGCGGATGGGCCCAGGGTAAAGAATGATGCCCGGCTTCGATGGCGGCCTGCATCAGCTGATGATAGGCCGGATGAAAATCAACCTGATCGATACGCCGACCAAAACGATCATGGCTGTTAAATTCCGGTTTATGTTTGTTGGCTAAAAACCCCGCGCTCAGTAATTCGTGCCCTACCCTGTGGCCGTAGCGGCGCAATAATTCGTCGGCCCAGTCAACATTAAATTGTTGCAGCCAGTATTTGAGCACCCCATCTGCCTCATAAGCATTATATTGCTCCAGCGGAGTGGGTTGATTAAACACCTCATGGGTATCCCCTAATTGCTGGGACTGAGGATTTTGGTTATGGTGTGGGGTTGGAGTATTTGCAGCATCATTCATTTTAGTGGCTCCAGACCAACCAATCGACACACCAAATGGCTGGCTATTGTAATAAATTCTGGCACGCTAAATTGCCCCGTCTGTATGTGTATTAATGGTTCGCTACTCTTGTCACTTTGGGCCCTAAGTTGGGTTAGCGGCCCGACCAGGATCTCTGACAATAAACCCACTATGGCCGCGGCGCTGATCCCGGGGCTCAGAGCCGACAACTCGCCATTGGCCATGCCTTCGACAATCAGCTGTTCAAAAATTTCCGCATAAGCAAAACGAAAGATCAGCCGTTGCTGTTCAACCTGGGGATCTACCGGCTCGGCAATCAATGCATAGGCTAATCGCCGACTTCGCAGCGCCCTGCCACTAAAAACCTGACAAGTGTTTTGTAGACGTGTTGCCACCAACCCCGGCTGGATGGCTACCTGGGCAATCATTTGTACTTCGTGTTCTGTGCAGTACTTAAAGATCTGTACCAACAACTCAGATTTAGATGGAAAGTGGCGATAGATAGTGCCAATGGCGATACCTGAACGTTGGGCAACCAGCGACATAGACACCGCGCTGAACCCGTCACTGACCACTATAGCTTTCGCCTCATTAACTATACGCTGACGAATACTGGACTTTTTTGCCAGGGTATTTTCAGTTGCCCGGTAAGCCACCTGTCCTCCTATTATTTGTTCATCACAACTTTGTCACACTCAAATTCATCCTCGGCGTTTAAAGATATGTTCAGCGTCGCCAATAGAACAAGTGAAGCACCATTCACTTGTTAAGACAAGCGCAAATATTAGACAAAAACACGGGTGAGAAATTATAAATAATCTGCTCGCTGGTGGAACGTAATGCGTTTTTATGGACTAGCTGCCTGGCATCCCGATAGCAGCCGACTCGAACAGGTTTAACCTAAATTGTTGCTACTTTCGCCTGAAACCGGTGAAATTAACTCTGCTGCTTTGCTCTGCCAAGATACAATCATGCCAAACGTTGCGGCTGAATCAAACGAAGTCAGTGCTGCTATCTATTTAGCAACAAAAAAATAACAATTTGATCCAACCCTTTAGCTTAAAATGGCGGTTGATACTTTTTTCCACAGGATAACTTGCATGTACGCAGGCCTAGATTTCGGCACCTCTAACTGTTCAATCGGCATCATGCACAATGACCGGCCCGAGTTGATCCCGCTGGAAGATGGCAAAACCAGACTGCCCTCTGCGCTTTTTATCGAGCACGAAATCATTCAACCTGTGCCCATTTCAGCGGCGGCGTTGGCAGCCAAAGTGGTTAGCATAAAATCCTCAGCCGGGCATTTAAGTGAAGCTGAACTGGTCAATATTGCGCGCAAACAATTGAAGAAGGAGCACCGCCAAAGCGCGGTTAGCCATCAACGCGCACGAAGCATAATCGAAGCCTTGCGCGCCAACGGCGAAGTGATTTTTGGTGAGGAGGCGGAGCTCACCCATATCGCCGATCCCGAGAGCGGCTTTTATATCAAATCCCCCAAATCATTCTTGGGTGCTGATATCAGTGCTGCCCAACAACAAGTGTTTACCAGCATAGTGGAAAAAATGCTGGCCTTTATCAAACAAGAAGGCCAACAGATGAAACAAATTGAACTGGAACAAGTGGTCATCGGCCGGCCAGTGAATTTTCACGGTCTGCTGGGCAAAGATGGCAATAGCCAGGCGCTGGGCATAATCGAGCGTGCGGCCAAAACGGTTGGCTTTAAACACATTGAATTTTTAATGGAGCCTGTGGCGGCAGCTTACGATTACGAAAGGCAACTCGATACTGATAAATTGGTGCTTATTTTGGATCTGGGGGGCGGTACCACTGATTGCTCCATGATCAAGGTGGGCCCACGTTATGCTCCGTTGCTGGATCGTCAGGCCTGTATTTTAAGCCATACCGGCAAGCGTATAGGCGGCATCGACTTGGATAACAAATTAGCCCTGATGGCGCTGATGCCGCATTTTGGTAAAAATGCGATGTTAAGCAACGGATTGCCAGTGCCAAATAACTTATTCACCCAAGCGGTAAGTGTAAACGATGTCAGTGCCCAACAAGAATTCAACACTTTACGCACCGGCAAAGAACTGGCCAGCTATTGCACTATGACCACCGACCCTAGACTGCAACGCCTGAAAACCTTGCGGGACGAAAAGCTTGGCCTACGAGTCAGCAGAAGCGCCGAGTTGGCCAAGATTAAGCTATCGGATCAATCTTTCATTGAACTGCCGTTAGATTATATTGAAGCAGATTTCAATGTGCCCATCAGCCGCACACAATTAAGCGAAGCTATCGCCGACGAACTGTACAAATTTGAATTACTGATGAAAGAGGCAGTAAAACAGGCCGGTATCCGACCTGAAGTATTGTATGTCACCGGGGGAACCGCCATGTCACCGGTTGTGCAAAACTGGATATATTCGGTGTTCCCCGACATAGAAATCATCATCGGTGATCACTTTGGCAGTGTTACATCTGGGCTAGTGACCCATGCAGATAGATTATTTAGAGTATGATGACGGGGCAGGCACAGATATGGCCTGCCGCCACTGCCATCGATTGCATGTTTTTCAGGTGTCTTGCAACGCCCTACAATTTTGCGCTGTTTAAATTACAACTTGTGTTACCAAATAGCCTCCCTGTGATTAAAGAGCATTCGATTCATCCTTGCCATTGATTTTGCACCAAGAAGGCAATATTCCGGCCCTACCAGGTTTGCAGTTTTCACCATAAACAGTTTGTAAGCTGCGTAAATAAGTTTGTGCAAAACCGCGTTCGCCAGTCACCCGCACGTCAAACACACATTCTTGTCTGGTCTGGCGATCGGGAATTTCTTGGCAGGCTTGCTGTGCATCGGCCAAATCAATCGGTTCTACTGGCTTAACATCTGGCACAACACAAGAGCCCCTTTCGCCTGGCCATGAATTGATAGTAAAATCTGCAGTTGACGTTCCTGGTGCATAGTCAAATAAGCTCGAGGTATTGCTGACCCGCCAAGCCGCGCCAAATTTTTCGTAAAGGCCGACATATCGATCATGCAGGGAAGCAGGCATTGACCCCATCTGCGTACCATCAGGCAGGTTGGAAAGCCAGTTACCGCCGGGAATAGGCGCATTTAGCCCACCTAACTGGTTTTCGCTATCATTCAACGATGCCCCTGGAGCAGTATTAACCGCTTGTCGTAGCACGCTGATATTCAGATACCACTTACTCTGTGAAGTCCACCAACCTGGGGTGACTAATAGCCTGTACTTGTCAGGAAATTCTATGTCAATGCCTCCAGGGGTGCCTGTTTTGGAGATCCGACCACCATCGCTTAGGTCGATAGCGTCGTTAAGTGTTGTCAGTTCACCGTCTATGTGCAGTTGCAGACCACTTGGATCAGGCTCGCCGTTTAGGTTTGGCTGATAGGTAATTCGGTTTTTACCGATTTTGGCAGCGACAGCGGTGTTTAAGCTAACGCAAGTTGCCAGTCCATGATACGGGTTGGCTCCGGGGGTAAAAGTGGTCGAGATGGCAGCTTGGCGTACTTGTATTTCAGCGCCGTTGGGGTCGCGTAGTGCAACAAACTCGCCGGCACCTTGAAAGTCATAGTGCGTGCCGTCCATAGTGGTGATATGGGGATCACCATTCAAAGTTGTCACCCCTGTCGCGCCCGGATCGAGCCAATTACTTAACCTTGTGGCGTCGGTGCCACCGCCAGCCCAACTAACACTGAGCTTACCATACCAGTCGTCGGTGACTGAGCTGCAACTAGCATTCCCGCCATGCAGCTGACCTATACACAGCTTTGACGAAGCGTTCCACAGGCATGAGCCCGATGAGCCTCCTTCTGTTGTTCCATCTTCCCAATCGTCTACCCGCCAATGATTGGCTGATGCATTTACCGCGGAAGAGAAATAATTTGTACTGGTAACGGCATTTGTATTGAAGGAGATAGCTTTCTCGTCAGCCGAAGGATGATGAATGGCAACCGTTGAGGCTGGCGCGTTTGTGCTTCTGTCCCAACCAGTATAGAAGACGTTGGAGGCAGCACTTGGTAAGGCGGACAATTCAACTAACAAGAAATCACTTGGCGCATTGGAGGCGCGAAAAATCGAGCCGCTCTGGTTGTCGGCCAAACTGCCACCGCCAAGATCACCACAATTGGGCGACTCAAAGTTCCAGTAAAAAACCAATGTGTCATCATTTGCCGCGCTAACACCACAGTGGTTGGCGCTGAGGAAATAAGGCGTGAAGTCCACGGAAGTATTGTTGACCAATTGTCCGGTACAGGCAGAACCACCTATGGTATAGCGCGCCACCGAGCGGATCTGATCGCGCCAGGGGTCACCCTCTGGACAAATCACATCGTTATTACACGAGCCACTTTTCTCGCCTCCGCCCTTACCAAAACTCCGGTAGCCCTGGATGACCTGGGTGATTTCCAACGCTACCTGCTCAGAACCCGAGGGTACAAAGAGCTCAACCACAATCTCATCACTTTCCACCATCGCGGTCCATAATCTGCCTTTGTTGCTTCGATTGTCGGAGGTGTATGGCCCTTGCTCCTGAGATTGGTTGAGATCGTAGATTTTTAATACTGCGTGTTTGGGTAAGTCAAAGCGCGTGATACCAAGACTATGACTGACCGCTCCAGGTGAATGGATCCTGAGCCGCCACATTCGTCCATCTTGTATAGGTTGCCAAGTGCCTGAGTTTTCTAGGTTGAAAGAGACTTTTTCGATGGTGGCATAACGCATCGGCCCTGGACGTTTAGGATCCTTGTGCTGCTCAAGGTCTTCTTTGATCAGCGACTCGACATTAACCGAAGACAATACTTTTCGATCGATTTTTTCGAGCGAAGTGTCCGTCGACTGGACAGCATTGGGTGTTCTGGAGCAGCTTGTGGCGATAACTAGTAAGGCAATAATTAGCAATGCATTCTTCATGATCCTATCCTTTTCAAGGTCAAATGAATTTATGATGCACGAATTACGACTCGACTACGGACGTCCGAATTGAAATTGGGTAGCACTAAGAAGCTTGGTATAAAAAATTACACCGGTCAACAACAATTCACATGAACATATATGAATAAAAAGTATAAAAATTAATCATGTTCATTGCTTATAACATAAAACTTGTTTTCAGATAAAAACAGCCAGATCTTGTTGGCGTGATCGCCTAAGGAGTCAAAGCTCACCTGGTTTGACCAATCGATAACTCAAATGCTTATACGTGAAGTCTGCAGATTCAGGCACCATCTAGTGGTGCAGTAGATTGAATTTGAAATAGCCATAAACCGAAACCCGTATTTCGCCTGTTATATCAGACTTGAGCGGTATCACAGTTTGGGTTTCACAAAAAACGGTGAACCAATAATATTATTGGCCTGCAGCTTCCTTCAGTACTAAAACGCTGGGGGTAATTAGCCTAGAAGGCTTAGAACAGCCCTGTTGCACCTAAGGTGTAAGTCTATGGTAAGAGTGCTCTATATTGCTATCAAAAGCTGCAACCGGTGCCCAATTACTGTTACCGTTACTGAAATGTTTAGCATTTAGCTTTTAAATGCGCATATGACCGCAAGTTTATTCAGCATGTTTTTGATATATTCATCTGCATCATTTTCCCCCATAGGACGGGCATAATAATACCCTTGAGCATGGTCACATTGCGATAACAGTATCAATTCGTGTTGTTCAGCCATCTCAATCCCCTCGGCCACCGTTACTAATCGAAGTTTTTTGGCAAGCTGGATGATAGCTTCAAATACATTGGCGCTATCTTCGTTGCTGGTGATATCAGAGATAAAAGATTGATCAATTTTTAAGATATCTATTGGTAACGAACGTAAGTGGCTCAGTGAAGAATACCCCGTGCCGAAATCATCTAATGCAATACGCACACCTAGCGCTCTTATTTCATTTAATTTAACGATTGCCTGGGCTTCGTCTTGTAACAATGCAGATTCTGTTATTTCTATCTCCAAGTATCGACCTGAGATCCCATTGGTAACAAGCGCAATCTCAATCTCTCGCACTAAGTCAGCACGGTGCAATTGAATGGTTGACACATTGACGGCTAATCTAAAATCGTCAAAACCCAGTTCAATCCAGTGTTTGATCTTTATACATGCTTGGTTCAATACCCAATGGCCGATTTGAAGGATTTGTAAATTAGCTTCTGCGATGGGAATAAACCTGCTAGGGGCCACAGTTCCAAGGTCTTTATTATTCCATCTCAACAATGCTTCAAAACCGTCAACAGAATAATCACTGATCTTCATTCTTGGTTGAAAATGCAAGCTCAACTCACCGTTTTTTTCCGCATTTCGAAGCGCAGTTTCCAGTGTCTGTCTCTCGAGAGCTTCTATGTTCATTTCTTGATTAAAAAATGTGTAACAGTTTTTGCCATTACGCTTCGCTTCATACATGGCTAAATCTGCATTTTTAAGTAAGTCTTTCGGCGTTACGCCATCATCTGGAAATATTGCTACGCCGATACTTGCACCCACATTGATCTCTTTTCCTGCAATTAAAAATGGGCTAGATAATGATTTAATAACCCTGGAAAGAGGCTTTTCTAATAAATTCGACTGACTTACATCGGAAATTAAAATGGTAAACTCATCTCCACCGAGCCTCGCTATGACTGACTGATGGTCAGTATTTGAAGAATCGTTCCTGGTGATAAAGTCTTCTATCCGTAGATTGCGCTTAATTCGAGTAGCCGCCTCAATCAACAATTCATCGCCATGATCATGACCTAACGTATCATTCACATTCTTGAAATTATCTAAATCAAGAAAAATAAGTGCAAACTTCGACGATGTGCGATTCGCTCGGGAGGTAGCTTTTTCAAGCTCAGATTGGAAAGATAGTCTATTTGGCAGGCCTGTAAGCTCATCGAAATAAGCGAGCTTTTCTATTTTTTGTTTGTTATCTTGAATTTTGCCACGCATTTCAACGATGGATTTAGAAAGATCACTCAGCTCGTCGTGTCGAGAGTTAAATAATACATCTGAATCTAATACACCGTCCGCAATTTCTTTCACCAATGTCTGTATTA
Organism: Paraglaciecola sp. IT1134; assembly: GCF_058068185.1. NCBI lineage: Bacteria > Pseudomonadati > Pseudomonadota > Gammaproteobacteria > Alteromonadales > Alteromonadaceae > Paraglaciecola > Paraglaciecola sp. IT1134. Next base: position 4,184,872 of record NZ_CM176486.1, read on the forward strand.
AGTAAATCGGTCTGAGTAGCAGACCTTTAATATATAAAAAGCTCATGAAAAAAATAAAAAGAATGATAGCTGTCAAAAAAAACATCATTTTCCAGGCTAAATCGTTCGCAGACTGATGGAATATGGTCGTTGGCACAGCCCCAAATAATTTGAAATCGAAAGCCAAAGGCACAGTGGTCAGGTAGTAGGATTTATCAGAATCATTTATATAGAAAAAATTATTCGTAGCTGGTGCAATGGTTAATTTTTTCGATTCAGAATTAATTTCATAGTCCCCACCACTGAATAATACAGTGGATTGAGGGTCAGCAACGAGAATAAAGCTCTCCTCAGGTGGAGTAATGCTCTGTAATACATTTTCGATATAGTCTAAATAAAGTGACAAGGTAAAAAAATTTCTTTTAACAACATCCTTACCATATGCGGCACTAAACTTCGGCTGAAATGAAATGGGAAGGCCCAGTGTTAATATATATCGGCCTGTAGTTTTCTCTTGTTCTACATGCACCAAAATATCATCGTTTACAGTCGCGGACAGGGTTTTGTAAAATGTCCAGTCTGATACATCAAACTCCACTTGGGCATTCTGTCGATTGTCGACAGTTGAATCTACTTCTCCGTTTTCCAAAATCAGTTTCATCGAAAAATAATCGGGGTAAACGTATTGATACTCTCTGAGCTGTCGAATCAAAGACGGCTGCAACAAAACATAACGTTCTTCTTCCCGCATTATATAGTTTTGCAGCAAGCGGGAGCTGGCAAACAAACGTAAATTGGTTTCTGCCGTATTTATTTTTTCATTGATGGATGGCGCAAGGGATTTAGAGATATCAGAAATACTGCTTATTAATGACGTTTTGGTTGTGTCTGATATGTAAAAATAAGCGACCCCACCAAGGATAAGAACCGGCAAGGTAACGATGAGAAGCAAGGGTCCAAATAGTTTGTGTTGGAGTCTCATTTAAACTCGGCTTAATGAGTAATATTTATGAAGGTTGTATTGTACATACTTGCAGCTCTGGGGCTTAGTGGTTGCAAAAACTCAGACCTGTCGATTAGTTCTTGTGGAGGATATATGAGTGGATTAGATAAATGCTCTTCGCTCATATATTTTTCAGCCGTTTTATTCGTACTTGCTGACCCTAATTTTTCTGCCATAAAAGCTGCACGTTTAGGGTCGTTGATAAAATTAATAAACTTAAATGCCGCTTTCTTGTTTTCACTCGACTGGAATACGCCGATAAAATCTGTCCAAAGCTCTGTGCCTTCAGTTGGTACCACGTATTTTATTAAATCTGAGTACTCAGTTAACACCATTGCGTCACTGTTATAACCCAAGGTCATGGCGACTGAACCGCTAATCATTTCTGAATTTTCATCCAAACTGATATATCGATAGGCTCGCACATAGGGACGCTGAGCTTTTAATAGCTTGCCCGCTTCGGTGATGTGTTTTGGTGAATCAGTATTAATCGAATAGTTAAAGGCTAAGAGTGCAGCAGCCATAGAATCTCTGACATCGTTGACCATGATAATTTTACTTTTTAAAGATTCTTCGGGCTTTAGTAACGCCATCCAACTAGTAACCGGTTCTTTTACCAAATCGTCCCGATAAATTATGCCTAAAGTTCCCCAAAATAACGGGGCGGATTTTGTACGGATTTTGGGAGAGCCGTGCAACCAACGGGCATCGATATGTTGGATGTTTTTAAAATGCTCTGGCGGTATTTCAGCTAATAAGTTTCCTTTGTCGGCGTATTGGTTAAAACTGAATCGGCTGCCGATAATCAAGTCCATACCCTTTCCCTGGGTGGAATAAATGAGTTCGTCTTTTAGATCATCGGTTTCATAATACACTTGGGTCACGCGGTAACCGGTTTCCTGAAAAAACGCTTCGAGGATCTCCTCGGGCATATACTCTTCCCAATTATAAAGAACCAGCTCTCTTTCCGAGTTTTGCGCGCAAGTGTTGAACGTGATGAATAAAAACAACATAGCTGAATAAAAAAATTTCATGGTTTTCCCGAAGTGACGGCATAGCTGGGTGGCAACCTAATAAACTAGCATTGCATCTAGTTATCAACAATTAGATTAAAGTCTATATAGGGAACCAACGATGGTTGTATCTAAACTAAGTGAAGTAAATAACATTTGCTGTCATGTATACTTTTTGAATTCAAGAACTCCGGTACATCAAAAAGATGTCGGCCATTAAAAATAGACGAAAATGCCGGCAAAGAGGGTTCCTTCGGCACCCGCTTCATCGAATTCATGATCGGAGTAACCAAAGTTTACGTTCCATTGCTCAGATACACCGTAGGTCAATGTAACACTATAATCGTAATACTGATCATCTCCATCGTCGTTGATGCCGTAATGCGCTTCAGCAGTCCACTGTTCGTTAAGCGGGTAGTGACCATTTAATTCAAGATAGTCAGTGTCCAGATCTTGGTCGTAATGGTAATTCAAATCGAACAATTCATGGCCTAATCCAACTTTCCACTCTAATGAACTGTCTGATTCTCCGGTATATTGATAACTTGTTACAGAAGCATCAAGCCAAAAGGCGTCGTTTAGTGAAAATGCGTAACCCAGATACAAATCTACTTCGGCGCCATCATCACCTTCACCAAAATCATACTGAGAAGCCCATGCTCCTGCATAAAATCCGTTTTCATGTTCGTAGTCGAGCCCACCTTGAAAGGCTACATTCTCGTTGTTTAAATCAAACCCGCGCCATAAATATTGGCTAACCAGCGCAGTATTAAAACTTAGTTCATCTTCTGCAAATGCCACTGGCGCAAATGTGAGAGATGCGAAAATCACACTAAGACCAATACTAGTGCCTAGCGTCTTTTTCATTGAGTAACAATTTGTGTTCATAAATATCCCACATCAGATTGAGAAACCTTATACACAAACTGCGTATAAAAATGTTTCTCTCTACCGCGCTGCTTAAATTTCGCACAAAGATAGTGCCAATAAACAGTTTTTACAATAACGAGGTATTATACGACTACAAAGTAAGGTGTTAAAAAACATACCTATTAGGATCTTCAAATTGACGGCTCGATAAGTACTTAAATTACAAATGGCGTACTGTGTCATAAAATAAATTTGTAAAAATGCTCGAATCTATTCTTGACGTTTTTATACCTAAATTCTGAGTTTTATTGAGCCGCACGATAAGCTGTCTGCTCTTTAACTAGCACACCGCCTGGCAAAAAAGCATTGGCTGCTGAATTGTTACTCATTTCAAAAACCATCAAACGACAGATCGCCAGCTTCCTGTTGCTCAATGATTGCTTGCCACTGTAGTGAATAAAGCACTCCCATGGAGAAATCTTTTTGAGCGTAATTTTCAGTGTCATTATTCGAAAATGCTAATTCAACTATGGCACCTTAAAATGAGTATAAAACGCAGTCGCGGCAATACCTGCCGCATTTAGCACCAATTCGCTATTTTGACAATCTGATAAATTAACAAAGACATTGGATCATTGAGTTTAACAGTACGCATATTGCCTTGTACTAATAGCCATTTTAATGACATTTGTTTAATATTGACTTGCTGATTTTTCGCATTTTAAAGATCCCAACGAATTTTATTGGCTGACATATCAACTACGTGACTGCCGTATACCTTAAAGCGGTCAAGGGCGCTGGCAGTAAATACTACTTCGTTGTTCGTTGTAGCAATGGGACCTAGCACATCTGCCACTGGATCCAGACTAATACCCAACAACCCCACACTAAATGCTGAGAATGGAAGCGTTGGAAAAACTCAGCAGCCCAGTCAACATTACTGCACTTTTCTTATTAAATTTTAGTTTCACGTAAAAATATCCCTCTAAATTGAGCCACGCGACATAAGTGGTAATAGATCGAATCGGGGATAGCCGATATACACACCTTGAAAGCCAAAAGCAGACTAAGATGCATTCAATTGATTTTTAAAGATTTTATCTCTTTTTGAAAAATAGAAATGGAGTGAAACGAAATTTATGATGGATAAAATTGAAAAACCAATGGTGGTGGTTGCAATCAAGGTTTTCATTTGCACATGAAATAGGTGTATCCCATTTGCCCGGTTTGGTGACGCAGACGGGGGTTATGCCCGCCGATAAACTTTGAAATGATTTTTTAATGTCAAGAAAGGTAAAGGTTCTGTAAAGACGGGCTTGCCCACTGAACTTAGTATTTTATCCAGTAGTCGGAACCGCCATTGAGCTCAAGCAATGAACGAAAACCCTCATTTTTTGTACAAATACAAACTAAATAAACCTGGAGATACAATGAAGTTCAGTAAAACGTTCCCGAAGATAATTCGATACCCTGTGGTGTATCTGGGCATGATGTTATTCATGTTAAGCGGATGTGGCTCCAGCGACGATGATAGTACGGGATATATCAAGTTCTATAACGCTTCATCCAACGCCCCTAGTGTATTTCTGACCGTCGATGAAAATCTCGATGAAGATGACGATGATGAAGTGGAAGTCACCTATAGCGCAGTAGCGTTTACCAAAATCAGCGCCAACAATGCCTTGGCCTCTGGTAATTATTACGTAGAGCTTGGTTGGCAAGACGAAGAAAGTAGCGACAGAAGTGATCTTGAAGTGGTTTACGAAGACCAAGTCACCATCAAAAATGAAACGATTACCTTTATCGCCTTAACAGGTGATATTCGCGCACCTAACGTGCTCACCTTTGCTATTCCGGTGATCGATGATGACAACGATGACGATGACGACCTGTTTAACCTGCGTTTTTTGAACTTACATACGGATTATCAAACCGTCGATGTGTATATGTCCAAAGACAATGAAACGTTCAACGAAGCACAATTTGTCGCCAGCAGTGACGTAAACAGCCTCACAGACAATATCAAACTCGAGCAAGACCAATATATCTTTTACATCACTGAAACAGGCAGCGACGAAGTGATTTACACTTCAGTCGATCAGTCTTACTCCGTGGTCAGCCAGTATGTCATCGTATTGCGTGGCAATACGGGCGTGGGCTCGTCACCGTTTGCAATCGACAGCATCGGCATTAACGGTGTGACCCAACTTGATGATGTATACTCTGAAGCAACCTTCGGATTTTACAACGCCATCGCCCAAAACGATTATTTAGCGGATTACTACGGGGTGATTAATATAGATGTGAAATTAGACGATGAAAGTGAAGTCGCCATCAACAATTTAATCTATGGTGAATTTAGCCCATCAACCACCACCGCAAATGGAGATTATGCGTTTAGTGTATTAAACGCTTACTCCGACCAAACCTTTATTAACGGTGCGCTTTTGAGTCTGGAAGAAAACGCCGACAACACCATCTTTTTATATGGCAAAACTGATCCGGTGGATGACGATGAAGACCAAGATATTGACGAAAATAGTGACGGTGTAGTGGATAACTACGCTTCTATTGTTAAATCGATGACCATTACCAAAAGCAGCAGCTCTAGCTTGTATAGTCACGGTATCAAGGTAATTAACCTGACAGATTCAGATGACTTTAGCCGCGTTACCTTTTATTTCGTTTTAAACGATGAAATTATCTCCACCGCCGACAATAAACTTTCCGTATTACAAGAAAGTAACGGTTCGGTTTCACTGCTCAACAATACTTACGATGTATACGCAGTAGCGAATATCGACGGCACTGACATCATTTTAGACAGTATGCTGCTTATTCTAAATGAAGACAGCCAAGAGCAATTTTTAATATTTGAACCCAACGGTGCTGCTTCTACGGGCTATCACATCACGCTGGTCAATCAGCGAACAGCAGACTAACCGCTTCGATCTAGACAGCGCCAAGGTGTGCAGTTTACCTAAGCTACGGCGCTGCTTAATTAAATCAAAACCCCTCACTCATTGTTGGTAAACAGCCATGACTATTCTTGTGGACTACCCCACTGGCATAACCAAGGTTAAGCCAGTGGATAAACACATATTTGACGGCGTGGTGAGGGTTATAAAAACCAGGTGCAAGCAGGACTCCCAATGAAAAAAATAAGATTAGCAGCGGCTTTATCCTGCTGCGCGTTGACTACCCCCGCAGCCTATAGCGCGCAATATGAGGTGATTGAGCTTCCTGTAACCCAATTAGGTGAAGACACCTACCCCACAGACATTAATAACGTCGGCGAAATTCCGGTTAATATGTATTCGCAGTACCAGCCCGTTATTGACGTAAATTTAATCGATTTCAACTCCGAGGCAATTGCTTATTATTTAACCAATATTGAAAGTGCCAAAGTAGGCGACTTCAATACCTATGATTACCAAATATTGTATGACTATATTGTGGCTAATACCGAAAATCAGTTCTTTCAGCAAATTGCCAGCCTAAATAGTTACCTAGCCACAGAGTCCAACAGCTCCTTAATACACGGTTTTGATACCATCGACCCTGCCACCAACGAATATCGCAACAGCGCCACCACCCACGTGCGCGCCATTAATACTTTTGGTTATACAGTTGGCCAGAGTTACGACGGCTTTTACACCCTACCTTACGAGACCCAAGACGTGCTTGAGTTGACTTACGTGCTGAATGACTTCTACGCTCGAGGATTTGCGCAAATCGATGGCAAAGTGGTCGAACTGCCGCCACCAGAGGCCACATCAGGTGGATTTAGTGATGCTTATGACATAAATGCCATTAACCAAGTCGTTGGCATAGGCACCACAGGATTGATATCCGACACATTGCAAACAAGCGTTGAAGCCTGCGCAAATCAAGATGAACGGGGGGACCTGCCCGAAGGATCTTGTCTGCGCAGCATAAGCATTACTGCCTATGCAAATATTGACAGCTTGTTTCAAGTGCGCGGTATAATTTGGCAGTTAGACGAGCGCGGCAGTATTACCGATACCTTAACCTTGCCTATGTTGATAACCCCAGAGGCTTCCGACAGCACTGCATATAGCAGCAGCGCTGTGGCCATAAACGACTACGGCATTGCGGTCGGGGGTTCCCCAGACTACTATCAAGATACCGCCTCACTGACCACCGCAGCGGCTATCTATATAGATGATAAAGTGAGCACCATAAACGAAGACGACGACGTTTTTTCAAGTACGGCAATAGACATCAATAATAATAATTTAGTGATCGGTTACGTGACAAAAAGCGTCAACGGTAATACTCGTAACAAGTTTTTTGTACACGACATCGAGGCAGATTTAACCGAATACCCAGGAGATTTTTTTGTAGGTTCATCCAGTATACCCACCGCCATCAACAGCCAAAATATGATTGTAGGTTATGGTGAATACGAAAACACTACCTCGGGGATTCGCCGTACTGAAGGCTTTGTTTACGACTACCGCAACGATATTTTTGCGGGATTAAACAGCTTAATCGAATGTAATAGCCCCTATACTATCGCCCAAGCCAACGGGATCAACGACAACAACGAAATCGTCGCCACCGCTACGGTCACCCGAGCATCGCGGGACATCACAGGAGAAGTGGTATTGGATGAACTAGACGCAGAGTCACAGACGAGCCATGTCGTCGCCGTAAAACTAGTACCTATTTCCGGGGGATCCATAGACAACTGCGACGCCTATGAAGAAGTAGTAGAACGACAAGGCGCGGGAATTTCATGGTTATTATTATTGGGTTTCTTAGGTCTTGTCACCAAGATTAAATCCAAGGAAAAACGTTAACTACAGCTTGACAGATATGAGAGCCCCCTCGCGTCGCCAGCATTTAGATGCAAAAAAAGAAAACCCTGGCTAAAAAGCCAGGGTTATTCAACAAGGTTATTCAACAAGGTTATTCAACAGAGTTATTCAACAAAGTTATTCAACAGTCGGTAACGCGCCTATTGGGGCACTTTATATAGCGGTAATCTTACTCGTCTTCTTCTTCTTCGACCAGCGTCATCAGTGAAGTGTTACCACCAGAAGCCGTGGTATCTATACTGACAGTTTTTTCCGTTAACAAGCGCTGGATCAAGTGATCGTTATACTCAGCGGTAATAACCGGTAATATTGCACCTGTGCGTTTGGCTAACATTTGCACCATATAACTTGAACGATCACTTTTGCTTTCTATTACCACACCTGCCAGTGCTTCTTCACCCAACAACGCTTGTAGGTGATGCAGTTTAGCCACCTGGAATACACCTTCAGGCGCACCGGTGGCAATAAACTGTTCGCGGAATTCAAGCGCTTCAGCGTAAAACAGATCAGACACCACTGAAATTACCACATTGCCCGTTGCCAGAGCGGTCACCACTGAAAGCGTCCAATACTCGAAGGTCACGTCTTTATCGGCGAAACAGACCAAAATCCCCCGGGGTTCCAAATATAAAACATTGGATTCACCGGTTGGGCCAGGCAATACTTTAGGTTTTTTCAGACGTCTTTCAATACTGATCAACTGAGAGCGAGCCGCGGCCAAGGTGGAATTTAGATCTTCGGCCAACTCTTCGACTATGCCTACTTGGGCAATTTTTGCGAGTAATTGACGGACCGATGAGATACGGGTGTTTAAGTCTGTTAACCGCCATTTATGCTCGGTATCACGGGCATTTTTCATAAACTGGATGGCTTGTTGTTTGGCCTCTTCATTACTTTGCAGAGCTTTATCAGTCTTTGGTGACAGCTCAGAAACAGGGCGCGGAGTCGATTTTTCAACCATCAGGCGCGGCAAGTAATTAGGCCCACCGGCTTTAGGCCCGGTACCTGAAAGACCTCGCCCGCCAAAAGGTTGCACCCCCACAATGGCCCCTATCATGTTGCGGTTAACATATACGTTACCTGCACGAGAAAGTTTAATTAGTTCCAGGGCTCTGACATCAATGCGGGTATGAATACCCATGGTTAAACCAAATCCGGTGGAATTGATTTTCTCTACTGTTTTTTCCAAATCTTCGGCTTTGAAGCGCACTATATGTACACAAGGGCCAAATACTTCACGTTTTAGCACCGAGATATCGGCAATTTGATAAAGCTTGGGCGCAAAAAACGTACCTTTATTGGCTGGCACTTTGCACTCATATAACAAGGTCGCATTTTTTTGCATATCTTCGGCATGGGCTTGCAAGTTAGATAAAGCTTTTTGGTCGATGACCGGGCCTATGTCGGTTGCCAAATAGCCAGGATCACCCACACTTAATTCCTTAAGTGCACCGATCAACATTTCAGTGACGGTATCGGCGATCTCTTCTTGTAAAAACAAAACCCTAAGTGCGGAACAGCGCTGGCCAGCGCTCTGAAAGCCCGAGGCGATAACATCGTCAACCACTTGTTCAGGCAAGGCAGTTGAGTCAACTATCATACAGTTTTGACCACCCGTTTCGGCAATCAGAGGGACCTGTTCACCACCTCTTTGTGCCAAGGCGTTAGCAATAACATTACCGGTAACGGTTGAACCGGTAAACATAACGGCTTTGATGCGCTCATCTGGTAACAGGGCTTCGCCCACATCTGGCCCGGATGCAATAACCGCATTCACCACGCCCGCAGGTAAACCAACGTACTCCATTAACTCCAGCGCTCTTAAGGCAATTAAACTGGTTTGCTCAGCGGGTTTGGCAATAACCGTATTACCGGTTACCAGGGCTGCGGCCACTTGGCCTAAAAATATGGCTAAGGGAAAATTCCACGGACTAATACACAACACCACGCCCCGAGGGGCTAATCTGTCATCTTCTGCGAGTTCTTCGGCCCGGGCGGCATAATAGCGGCAAAAATCTACGGCTTCGCGGACTTCGTCTACTCCGTCTGACGTGACCTTTCCTGCTTCTTTTATACACAGGGCGATAAGTTCATCCATATGACGTTCAAGGATATCAGCAGTGCGGCGCAACAGATCGGCTCTTTCGGTCATTGGCGTTTGTGACCAACTGGCAAACGCATTATGGGTCTGTGTTAATTTATCCAACATTTGTTGCTGGGTATCGAACCGATGAAAACCGACTATTTCATCCAAATTGGCTGGATTACGTACCGCATGACAACCTTCAGGCACTTGATCTTCAGTCAGTAAATGTTCTGCACACCAACGGTCAACTGAAACCTTAAGGGGCGTGATCTGATTAATGTCGGTGACATCCAGACCTTTTGAGTTGTCTCTTTCGTTGCCATACAGATTAATCGGTTTTTGAATTTGCTCGTTATATTTGTGTTTTAGCCGTTGGGTTCTCTCAACCGGATCTTCCAGCATAGACTCTACTGGGCGTGTTACGTCGACTATGGCATTGACAAATGAAGAGTTAGCTCCGTTTTCGAGCAGACGGCGAACTAAATAAGCCAATAAATCTTCATGTTCCCCCACAGGGGCGTAAATGCGACATTGAATAGTTTCAACTGTGACGATTTGATCATAAAGACTGTCACCCATACCATGTAGGCATTGAAACTCAAATCCCTCTTTGTCATCACCAGCCAATTCTATAATAACCGCCGCTGTGTAAGCGTTATGAGTAGCGAATTGCGGGTAGATAGTATCGCGATAATCCAATAAACGGTTGGCGCAGGCATGATATGAGACGTCAGTAGACGACTTACGGGTAAACACCGGGAAGTGCTCCAGACCATCTTTTTGGGCATTTTTGATTTCTGTATCCCAATAGGCGCCTTTGACCAGTCGCACCATCATCTTGCGACCGACTTTTTCGGTCAATTCCCGTAACCAGTCGATAACATACAGCGCACGTTTTTGATAAGACTGCACAGCCAAACCAAATCCGTCCCAGTCAGTTAAGTCCGGATCGCTAAATACTTGTTCAATAACATCCAGCGAGATGTCCAGACGTTCTGATTCTTCAGCATCGACGGTCAACCCTATGTCATATTCTTTGGCCAGTAGACACAACTGTTTGAGTTTAGGGGGAATTTCCGCCATAACCCTGTCTCGATGGGTAAATTCATAACGTGGGTGAATGGCAGATAGTTTGACTGAGATCCCGGGGCTTTTTCTGGGGCCTTTACCTTTTGCAGCTTTGCCGATCACTTTTATGGCTTGTGCATACGCATTATAATAATCGTCGGCATCTTTTTGGGTTCTGGCACCTTCACCGAGCATGTCATAAGAATAAACATAACCTTTGCGCTCTTTCTCTTCAGCACGGCGCACCGCATCTTCTATGGTCTCACCCATAACAAACTGTTGGCCCATAACCTTCATGGCTATGTTCATGGCTTTACGAATAACAGGCTCGCCAACCTTACCCAGGGTTTTTTTCAGGAAACCAAATTGATTTTGTTGATTGGCATAATTAACCAAGCCCCCGGTTAATAGCAGGCCCCAAGATGATGCATTAACAAACAATGAGTCGCTGTTGCCTAAATGTGAGCTCCATTGACCTTTGGATAACTTATCGCTGATCAATTTGTCTTGGGTACCTTTGTCCGGTACCCGCAACAACGCTTCTGCCAGGCACATCAATACCACGCCTTCAGCTGAGGATAGGGAGTACTCATTAAGAAGCGCTTCAACGACACCTGTGCCTTCCTGATCATTGCGAATTTGCAGCACCATTTTACGCGCTCGTTCCCAAGCACGGCTGCGGGCACGCATATTAACTTCTGCATCTGGCAGAATATGTTCAACGGCAAGATTTTCATCAATTCGATAAAAATCGCGAATTTTTTGACGAATGGCTGATTCAGTGACTAGGTTACCGTCAAACAACATATGCAACTCCAAATAGCTGGAAAATGAAACTCAAGATATGGTCTTTTTCAAGCCCACTTAATATGCTGCGCAGTATATAGACAGCAACCACTGGCGACAATGTTTGTGGCACCTAAAGTCCCGAAAAATAAGCAAAGTCTGCTGTCCGTTTTTGCACTACGTGTTTACCGCTATTTATAGAGGAAAAGTTGCAGGTTATATAAAGATTAAAATTGATCGTCACCGCGTGTTTTTTCGGTAAGTAATGATTGCTAAAGCGTCAAAAAATAAATAGGTAGGCGCGTTTTAGTCTAAAAAACCGGCTATTTTGGTGACACCCATCCACTTTGTAATATTTAAAACACTTTTAGTAAATTTATTACAAAAATATACAGACCACTTAAATCTATAAACCTAGCATAAAGATATATAAAAAAATAAAATACATATTAAAATCAATAATCTAACCTTAATTAATCTATAAAAATATCGATTTAACATAATATTAATCATTATCCCACACAAAAAAAACAACAAAATTTTGTAATTAAATTACCATTAATTTCAAGAGTGGATCAAAAACTCGCCCGCACACCACAAAACTACCGAGGTCTTGAATATGAAAAAGTTACTTTTATCTGTTGTTGTCGCTACCGCTTGCGCTTGTTTTTCTTTAAATGCTGTCGCCGCTATGCAAGGTGGCAAACAATTTAAACTTGTGGGAGATACTGAATTTGCCGGGTTCTGTAAAGCCATCGTTAGGAACAACGTAGACTTATTCAAAAAGAATGTCGCTCAACAAACGGGTGCACTCACCGTTACTAAAAGCCAGACCTTAGATGCCGTTTTAGACGCAATGATCAGTTCTTGTGCAGATCAAGATTTAGTGACTTTTTCTCAAGAAAGAAATCCCCCTAAGGTATTGTCGCTCATTGATAGCGCTACGGTTCCTGAACAAATCCAACAATCTAAATACAAATTTATTGGCGACAGAAGTTTTGCTAACTTCTGTAAAGCCGCTGTGACTAATAATGTTGACTTATTTAAACACTCAGTAAGAAGCCAAGTAGGTATTTTGGCGGGTACCACAGACGAAGTATTGAGCTTGATACTAGATAGCAACAATGTGACTTGTTCAGGCCAAGGTTTGACGGAGTTCTCTCAGTCTCGCCAAGCGACTGACGTAGCTAACTATATCGGTAACGTGAAAGCGTAATTATTTATCTTATCGTTGAAAAAAGCTACGCATGAAGCGTAGCTTTTTTTATTTGTACTACACCTGTGCGCTAGCCACAAGGTGATGCCCTTTCTATTTTTGCTCGGTGTAATTGCCCGCCTTCGAGGGCATAGGCAAGAGCCAGGCAATGGTTGAGCAATCAGCTAAACGGCAAATCGGTTCATTCCAGGCTGGGTAATTGCCCTACTCGGGCAATCATTTCGGTGATAATTTGCAGGTCGAGTAAAAACTGCTCTACGCGCTTAAACTCGTTGGCATTGTGCCCGGAGTATTTTTCGTGGGGCATGGCCAGACCAAACTGCACACCATTGGGTAAGTTATGCACAGAGGTGCCGCCACTAGATGAGCCAAACTCACGAGGCATAGACAAGTTTTCTGTGGCCACATCAAGCAATGCATTCACCCATTGACCTTTGGGGTTACGATACATGGGCTCACGCATCGCAATTTTAAAATCCACCTCTACAGCACTGTCTTTTTGCCACACACTTAGTTTGCTCGCAATATCTTGTTTTAATGTGTCGACTTCGCGCCCCACTGGCAATCGTAAATTTACCCCTAGCTGCAGGTTAGCATCGTCAAGCTCAACAAAAGTGACGGCGTTGGTCAGTGGCCCCATAAATTCATGGGCATAATCAATGCTCAGGGTTTCGCCAAGCGAGCCCAGTCCCCAGTTGGCAGCAATATAAGTGGCGGCATCGGTTATATGGTTGTGCTTAAATAGGGCATTTTGCTGCTGTATAAACTCAATAAAAGCAAACATGCGCGACACCGGATTCACCCCGGACTCGGGCTCCGATGAATGGGCAGACACCCCCTCAACGGTGAGTTTTACCCCTTGGTTGTGCGCAATAGCAGTAATGGCAAAATTACCACCGTTGGCGGCAATAAAGTCAATTCCCAATTGATTGAGTTTGGTTACCAGCACCCCAGCTTCAGGGCTAGTAATAGTAGCAACACTTGCCCCAGGTATTTGATTCATGGCTAAACCACCGGTAATACCCACAATTTCAGCACTGGTGGTATTATTGGTTTGCCCTGCACGCACGGCAAAGTTTGCCATCACGCTGCCTGAGCCTTTTTCTGCGATCACCACCGGATAACCGCCATCCAGGGCCAGGTTGTAATTGGGAGTGGGGTTTTGGGCAAAATAATAGGGGATCGCTTCTGAAGAGGTTTCTTCGGTAGTATCAATCAATAAATGAATATTGCGCAGCAAAGGAATGTTTTCTTCCTGGATCACTTTCATGGCATACAGAGACACCACTATGCCGTTTTTGTCATCTTCAGTGCCTCGCCCATACATACGATCGCCAATACGGGTGAGGTGAAAAGGGTCAAGTTTAGTGCCATCTCCCAGCACCCAAAGTGAAGGGGTAACGGGCACCACATCAGCATGAGCATGAATACCTACCACCTCTTCTGAATTACCTTTGAGGGAGACTTCATACACCCGATTGTCAATATTGCGAAATGCCAGGTTGAAATCATTCGCAATAGCGGCTATCGCCTCGGCCATTTTATGGAACTCTGGGTTGTCATGCTGCGCCACATCTGACACGTTAAAGGTAGGAATAGCCACCAGTTGGGCCAGGGTCTTTATGGCATCGTCGCCGTGTTTGACCCGGGTATATATCCCTAACAAACGCTGCAGCACATGCAGTTGTGACGCATCCAGGGTTTTGTTGGCCCGATACTTGTTAATGGCGATAGACAAGGCATCTTTTTGCTCGGCATCTCCATTCGCAGTGATAACCTTTGAGGTAAGTAACTGGGCCAAAAAGTCATCAAATTTATCTGTAGCTTGTATATTGGCGCTCTCGATGATGCGGCTCGACAAATCCGCCGACACGTTCGCCACTGGCAGGCTCGCCACTGGCGTTTCAGCATAAATCGCGCTCGCAAAACCCATTGCCAGCATCAAGCCAGCCTTTAGCAAAATATTCAAAAGTACCTTCTCCCTTTTTTTATTTTTATAATAATTCAGCTGACCATCATATCGTGACTCAGAAGTAATCTAAACTTTGCTACAAAAAAATAGGTAAGTACAGCCAAACTCAGTAACGATATGCATACGGGTTGTATACATAACCCCCTTATCCAGGGCTACTGGCTCAAGGTAAACGCCACCCAAACAAAAGCAGCCTAATGGCTGCTTATAAAGGTGTAACACGACAGGTGCGCTGCACCCATCGGTTTTATTTAGCTTTTTTCAACGCTTTTTTGAGCTTTTTCACCTTGCTCTCATGCTTGGAAATTTTTGCTTTGCGGGCTTTGATCTCTTTTTTAAGTGTTTTTGCTTTTGCCATTTGGCTTCTCCTTTAACGGGGCTATACAGAATTCTTGCCGGTTAACCGCCTTTGGCAGGCGGTTTACCGTGAGATGCAATGAATTCGCGTATAAACCGGCGAACTTCCCGTGCTGCGCTAGTATCGAGGTCTTTACAAAGGCTAATAAACGTCGCCCTTTCCTGATCATTAATGCGGATAAGCAACTGACTGTTTTTCTTTTTGGTCGTTTTTTTACCCAACGTCAACCCCTGACTTAGCTAGCTAACTGCCGATTTATGTCTATCAACCATATATCACATGTATATACAAAACAAGTTAAGGTCAAAGGCATAAACAAGGCGCGCTAACCATTACAAAAGGTGCGGCTATCAATACATATTCAGAAAAATTTTGGTAGAGTAGGATATCGTCATGCGCCATTAGAGCTGTAAAATATGCAAGTAAACAACGCGCTTGATGAAATATCCACGCAACAACATAGCCGCCTAATAATTCAGGCTATTCGCACCGAAGAACACTATTGGCGCCAGCGTTACCCCATATTGCAGTACCAGAACTGGCTAGGAATGGGTATATTATTGTTTGCGCTAGTGGCAATGCTTAGCAGTGGTTATTTATATTATCTGGAACTGATCCCTCCTTGGGCATGTATTGTTGTGGCAACCCTTGGTGCCTCACTGTCACATGAAATTGAGCATGACCTGATCCATCGTCAATATTTTCGCGACAGCCCCGCCATTTATAATGTAATGATGTTACTCACCTGGCTGATGCGCCCTAATACCGTCAACCCTTGGTATAGGCGCGATATGCATCTGCTGCATCACAAAGTTTCAGGCACCAGTCAGGATGTGGAAGAACGCTTGGTAGGCAATGGTATCGCCTATGGCGTTAGCCGTTTTGTGGTGATGTTTGATGGCTTACTGGGTCTGTGCCTACGTCACCGGGTCTTACGCCGGGAAGTAGACAACTTTTCGGCGCGAAAATTACTCAGAGCCACCTTTCCCCTGGCGAGTCTGTATTTTTTAACCTGGTATGTTTTTTTGATATTCCACACCTACGATGCGTTATTCGGCGGGATTACCGGAGTAGCTTATCCAGGCTGGTTAGTACTATTGATGGATGGCATTGATTTCACCGTAGTGGTGCTGATCGTGCCTAATGTTATACGCTCCGCTTGTTTAAACTTTATAACATCCAATATGCATTATTATGGCAATGTGCATAACCTGCTGCAGCAGACTCAAATTCTCGATCGTTGGTATTTTATGCCCCTTCAGTTGTTTTGCTGCAACTTTGGCAGTACCCATTCGATCCATCATTTTGTGGTGAGTCAGCCCTTTTATTTACGCCAAATGGTGGCAAACAAAGCCCATAAAGTGATGCGCGAACAAGGTGTGCGCCACAATGATTTAAGCACTTTTGTGACGAACAATCGCAGGGTATCTCATGTCGAATAAGCAAGGATGTTGTCTCGAATGAAATTCACTCCGACCCCTTTTTCAGTTTTCAAGTATGGATGCTCTTTCACCAATGATTCAAACAACAGAACAGCAGTATGCACAGATAGTTAGCCAAGTTGGGCAATACATTTTTGACCATTGCGAAGGGGTAATTACCCTAGATGAGTTATCCGCTTATACTGGGTTTTCCAAGTATCATTTTAATCGTATTTTTTCATCTGCCACCGGATACCAATTAGGCGACTACATACAGCGCCGCAAATTGGAAAAAGCGCTCTATTTAATTAAACAAGGTCATCATAATATAATTGACGTGGCTTTGAGTGTGGGTTACGACTCGCCTTCCTCTTTTACGAGGGCTTTCAAAAAAATATTTGCTGTTACTCCTTCTGATGTTATGCAAGGTAAGTTTCCGACTAATGAGCGCGGCGGCAACTTGCCACCGAAAAAATATATTTTTGACAAACAACTGCAACCGACGTGGGTGGAATTGCCAGCACGGGACATCTATGGCTTGTCAGGTAAAGGCTTTAACAAACAAAGCTTTAACCAGGTGGCCAGTACGCTCTATGGACGTTTAACAAATATGGCTGAGCCACTAGGATTTGCAACCCTTCAGCCCATTGGGGTGTCAATTGATAACCCCTGGGTAGGTGAACAGACTGAAAGTCAATTTTTTGCGGGTTTTGTCAATGGCTTAAACACGTGCAGGGAAGAATTGCAGGTATTTAAATGGCATGCGGGATGCTGGGCTTGTTTCATCCACAACGGGCCGCACGACGTTATGTGGCAAACGATATCGCAGATATATGCGCAATGGGTTATTCCGAATAATATCAAACTGAAAGATCAGCAAATAGTTCAGAAGTACATTAATAGTCCGCAAACGGTTGCGCCAGAAAAGCAAATAACTGAGTTGTATTTTTCTGTCGCAAAGAGCATTGAGAAACATTAAGCAGGATCAATTCAACAAACTTTGATGTTTCGCACTTTCTGCACAGTAGAGATTGAGATTCCCCCATATAATGTTCAGAATTCAATTAACGAGACAATAATTATGTATGCAAAATTCACTTTCCTAAGTTGCTTGGCTTTGTTTATCGCTGTTGTTTGCCATGGTACAGCTGCAGCACAGGGCACTGCACAACTCGCCACTAAGGATATCGAGTTGTTTGATAACGTTAACCAACGGCCAATGAAAGTGAAAGTTTGGTATCAGGCAAGTGCGCAAAACTGTGATGCTCAAATTTGCTTAAAGTCAACCCAACAGAAAAATAAGATTGCCGTTATTTCCCACGGAGCCTTTGGTGCACCACAATCAATGAATTGGTTGGGATACGCACTGGCTTCACAAGGTTGGCTAGTGGCGGGCGTTGCCCACTTTGGTGAATCTTGGGTGTATGGCCAAGACAACATTGATCCCACAGTAGTTGCACGCTTTTGGCAGCGTCCGCAAGAGGTGCGTTTTGTTATTGATAGTTTGGATAATAAGGGGCTGTTCAACCTGCCCTTAGTAACAAATAACGTGGTGATGTTGGGCCATTCTTCGGGTGGATTTACCGCCCTTGCCATGGCTGGCGCGCGTTTAGAAGCAGGTAAATCTGAACGTTATTGCCAATCAGAGCAATCTAAAGGCGATCGCGGGTGCCAATATGATGCTCAAGAAAAACGCACACCAATGAGCGATGAAACGAAGCTAAAAATTGGTAAGTTACAAGAGCAGATGCAAGACCCGCGGATTGTGACTGTTATTGCTCTAGACCCGGCGTTAGGTCATGCAACGAATGAAAAAAGCCTCGCTAAAATTGAAGTTCCTACCTTGCTCATAGGTTCAGTTAATAACGATTTTTTACCCTTTAATGCCCATGCTAAATTCTATGCTGAGCATATTCCCAATTCTCAATTAATTGGTGTAGCGCAAGACGCCGGTCATTTTGTGTATATCGATAGTTGCGATTTGGATATAAAGGCGCAAGGTGTTGCAATTTGTAAGGATCGTGAAGGTGTTGATAGAAAAGCCATGCAAAAGCAAATTCTTGGTCATATTTTTGGGTTTATTTATCGTCAAGGAATATAGCGCCCTCCATGACCTTTTGTAAAATTACATCCCCAGGCAGCCACGACAAGAACAATGCCGCCGCAGAGCACGTAGCATAAGTAATTGCCCAAAAGAATCCGGGAAAAAGGGGTCGTAGTACATTAACTATTTACGGCCCAAGTTGAAGCGCTGACGGGAAAACCTTATCGCCAAGTAAACGAGGTCGGTCAACCGGGTAGAGAAAAAGTAGACAAGCAAATAAACATTACGGGCATAAATGTTAATCTGATACTGCCCCTTTATTTTTTCATTTTAGGTACGAAACTTGCTTGTAGACCTAGTATACTAACGAATAACTAAGGTTTGGTAACCGACTGAGCAAGCTAGTTACTATCACTGCTAAGTGGCGAAATTAGTTTTTGCCGCGCTTATTCTCGCATTAATTGCACCCTATTCTTTATTCAAATAGTTTACTCAGTTTTTATGCTTAACAAATTTAAAAGAACCGTCTGAGGTATTTACTTGGCGGTATGCACAAAGGGAACGAATAGAATGCGGAAGTACAACACCATACAAAACAATGGGTTATGGTGGATAAAAAGCATGACAGTATTAATGTTGCTGGGCTGTATTTTCAGCAACATTCGGCAGGCCCAAGGGGAAGAGCTGAATGATATTGTCTTGGGGGAAGGCCTTTTCGACGGGGTAACACTGCCCGCTTATAAAGTGCTTGATATTATTGGCCAGGCACCTGCAGGACGAACGTTAGACATCAAGTTAGTGAAAGATAATACAACAGTCAGTATGGCCAGAGTGTTGGTAAATAGAGACGGTAATTGGCAGGTATCACTGGTTGGTCAAGCTCCAGGTGGCCCATATCAACTTCAAATCATTGATGGCGAGCAGTCAAAAGTAGTAAATGATATTTTTATTGGACAATCTGATCACCTGGCTCGTAACCAAACGGGAGGCCTTATTCTATCAACACGCTTAAATGATGATATGGTCCTTCAACCCGGTGAAACCATTGAAATAAGCGGGTTTTCAGAACCAGGCCGGACTGTAGATATAAAACTCATTAAAGATCAGCAAACGGCCACTATGGCTAGAGTGCAAGCTGGACGCGATGGGCAATGGCAAGCAACCATGCCGGCTCAAGGGGCCGGGGGGCCATTTCAACTAAATGTCACTGATGGCACAGATCTTAAAACGATCGAGGGGATTATTATTGGGCGAGCTGATATCAAAAAAAAGCCAGTTGCCGCAAGCGAAACGGTGGCGCAAAACTCAAGTACTCCTGATCTAGTTGACGTTATCAGCGAACCGAAACTTCTGCAATCAGTGGCAATAGAACAACAGAGCGTTTCCAGTCTAATCAAAACCGAATTTTTGCAGCAGCAATTTGATGATTCATCTTGGTCCTTGGTTGATTTAACCTCACTGGAGGGATTACCTAACAGCGAAACCTTAATCGCTAGAAAATCTGTGCATTTCGCAGTTGAGCCGCAAGTCGTTAGCTTGAGTATTGGCCGAGCAAATCAGATTGCGCAGATAATAATAAACGGCCAAACCCTTGATGGGAAAGATTGGCAAGAAAATCCTCTGCAAATCAAAGTGCCGGTTGGTATGTTTCAATCGGGAGACAATCTTATCGTCTTGATATCGGTAAACCAATGGGACAATACGCGTTTTATTGGTTCATCTGAGCGCTTTAATATTACCGTCGACCAGTTTACGCTTAAGTTATCAAGTAATTGGCGAGTTTTTTATCCGGAGTCGAAAGAATTGTAGAGGCAAATAATTCAGGGCCATTTTGCGAGGTATTAATGAAATTTGGTAAATTGGCGTTTCATTAATAGTAATTAGTAGAGTCAGGCCAGTGTGCTGGAATGAGACGTTGGACTCACTCGTGCTAGTTCACCCTCGCGCTCGGCGAGGGTGTCCAGAATTAATTATTTGTCGGTTGTGACGCCCTACTATTTGGTAGTATCTTTGTCCCCATCCTTCTTCGCTGGATCATACTTGGCGAACCAGCCCATAATGTTGTCCGTCTTGGCGATAAGGCGGCTCGGACGTGAGGCAATATAATGCGGCGATCCCGGTACTCGAATCAGCGCTGTATCGACGCCGCGCATCGTCAGCGCCGTATAGAATTGTTCAGCCTCCCAGGCTGGTGTGCGATAATCTTCTTCACCCACCATGATAAGTGTGGGTGTCACTACCTTATCAATATAGCGGATTGGTGAATGTTTCAGGAAGGCTTCTGGGTTTGACCAAGGATCGGCGCGTATCCAGTGACGCCGCACAACCTGCGCGATATCCCCCGCTAATGCCATCGTCATCCAGTTGATTACTGGCTTGATGGATGCGGCTGCCACAAATCGGTTGGTCTGGGTCACGATCCAGGCCGTGAGAATCCCGCCGCCGGAACCACCGGTCACAAACAGGCGCTGTGGATCGGCATACTTACGCGCCACCATCTCGTCAACAACACTCATCAGATCGTCATAATCATGGCCGGGATACGCCAAATCAATCTCGAGCGCGAATTCCTCCCCATAACCTGTCGAACCCCGCGGGTTCGACCAGACCGTGACATAACCTTGTGCTGCATAACGCTGGATCTCGCTGGCGAAGAATGGCCCATACATGGCATAGGGACCCCCGTGGATTTCGAGAATTAGCGGGAAGCTGCCATCGGCTTTAAAGTTCGGCGGGAAGGCAACCCAGGCTTCGATTTCTTTTCCATCATGGCTTGAGGTAACCTTGATTTCCTCAATTTTAGCCATGTCCAAGTAGGGTAATACATCGGCATTGAGCTGAGTCAACACCCGCGAATTCTTTCCGGACATGCCGGCTACACCCACTTCTGCCGGGCGATCCGTGAAGCCTTGCGTATAGGCGATAATCGGTTTATTGCTGCTGCTGACCGAGAAACTACCGTCAGCATAGGGCCGACCAATAGATCCGCCTCCAATACCAGTCAAAACTTGTGCGGTCTTGCCATTCAGGTCGATATTAAATAGGCTTAGCACGCCATGATCTTCCGATAGAACCAGCAGGCTCTTGCCATTTGGCGCCCACAAAGTCTGGCCAATTGCCCCCGGGAAGTCGGCGGCCAGTGCTCGCATATTCGTGCCATCGGCGTTCATCAGGTACAGTTCGTCCTGCTGGTAAGACAGCGTCTTGTCGTCAAAGCCGCGATACGCAATGGTTTTGCCGTCTGGCGAAACAACCGGGGCGTGA
The DNA here is from genome assembly GCF_058068185.1 of Paraglaciecola sp. IT1134. Taxonomy (NCBI): domain Bacteria; kingdom Pseudomonadati; phylum Pseudomonadota; class Gammaproteobacteria; order Alteromonadales; family Alteromonadaceae; genus Paraglaciecola; species Paraglaciecola sp. IT1134. Next base: position 4,206,796 of record NZ_CM176486.1, read on the forward strand.
TCAGGGCCATCACGGCTGGTCAGCGGTCGCACCGACAAGTTCATCAGTTCTACTGCATAAATCTCACTTTCAATCGGGTCCAAATCCCGGTCTTCGGCCGCGTTGCCACAGACGAGCAAGGTGTCATTGTCCAGCCAAGCGGGAGAAGACATATCAGCTTCGCCAAACGTCACCTGACGCGGCGTGCCCCCATCGATTGGCAAAACGAACACTTGTGTCGCGCCGTCTTGCAGATAACCCTTACCATCGAATCGGAACGTCAGATCATCTATAACCTTCACGCCCTCGTTCCACTTCGCGCCTTCCGGTGGGGTTGGGGCCTTGGCAAAGCTTGGTTTGTCACCGTTTACGAACATACTAAACGCCATATGTTTGCCATCCGGTGACCACACCGCTTCTGACGGATTCTCGGTAAATTGCGCCAACGAAAAGCTGCGGCCGCTATCCACATACAATACCCGCAATTGAGGTTTACCCTCGATCGTCGTCGTGTAGATCAGGCGGCTGCCATCCGGTGACCATCGCGGCGTTTCAGCACCGGCGCTGCCTGTCACTAACGGTCGGTTGCCGCCATCAACAAGGTTGAAGATCCAGATATGGCCTGTATCCCGGTCCGTCATTCTGTCCATGGAATGACGCACATAGGCGACTGTCTTTCCATCAGGGGAAACTTGCGGATCAGTGGCATATTCCATGTCGAAGACGCGATCCGCCGTGAAGCGTTTCGACTGAGCTTCGTCCTCTTTTGCAGCGGCGCTGCCTATTGCAAGCAGGACCAATAAGCCTGCCATCAAGATATGTTGGTAATTCATCGCTTTGTCCTTCTGGTTTCTCGCTTCCTACAAATGTGCCGTCACACTTCAGCGCGAATATGGGCACAATAGGAGCCCATTGGCCAGAAGTCTAGGTGAATTTGCACATGAAAAAGGGTTCATGAAAAATGGACTGTACTAGATTAAATTTTTTAAAACTGAAATAATTTTGAGCGATTGATTTAAATATAACTCTTAATTAATTTGTATCATTCCCCTTTTTCACACTCAACGCTAGGGTAAGTCACCACCATGGTAATACCAGTTCAGCGCGGCCTTATCGGCAAAGATTTGCTTCCCCGCGTGGCGAAGATGACGTGCAATATCATCGGTCATGCCGTCGGTATTAGCCTGCCCGGATAGACCTTTTCGGATCATGGCACCGCTATTCAGAATAGGGATCTTGCCTGCGGAGCTAGCCTCAAATTTATCCTCATGCTGTTTCATCCATCGGAAAGACGTGTATTCCAAGATCGTTGGCCACTGCTGCGGGGTCGGTTCAATGCCTAGAAAGCCCGCAATATTCCTGATCGCAGCTTCGTGATTGTCTTTCATATCTGAGAAATGCAAGAACAACACGTTGGGAGAGTGACGTAGCGACCACCAGGCAGCCAGAAAACCAAAAAACATGCCCTGCATTTTATTGGCATCAATCACTTCGAAATAGAAAGACGGGAAATTTGGACGATATAAGGCCTCTTTCGGCACCTGCCAAAGATCAAACCAGGCATCGGTGTGCTGCCCGATAAACAGCCAAAAAGATACCAACGCTTCTTCGGGATTACGAAACACCACTATGTATTTGACATCTTTGCCGGTCGCCTCATTTTGAAACGGAACATTCGGTGGTGCAGAGTGGGTCTTGAAGGCCCGTCGGGTTTCTATAGGCATCCGCTCCAATCGATCCAGTACGTCCTCAAAAGACTGCTCCGGGTGACCCAGAAATTCGATCCATGGCACCTCAGCATAAACGTCTTGAAAATCCGCCGTACCACCAGTAAGTAACTGATAAACAATATTCATTGTCCATGTGGTGCCACTTTTGACTGGAACCGAAATAACAATATCGCCATCACGCCAGGTTATTTGCTGTTGAATGGCTGGTTGTATCCAAGGGGGGCCACTTGGCGGGGCCTCAGCTTCTAGTTGTTCATTCATATCGCTATACTCAAGTTCGGCATTTAAGCATAGTTCATCGACAAAAAAACAGCAGAATAAAAGACGATAAAAGGGCTTTCATGGTGCTAAGTCAGGGTTGAGAAAAAGGGGTCGTAGTACATTAATTTCTTAAGAATGAAATATTTTTAGGGATTGACTTAAATATAACCTTTAATTTATTGGGATCTGCCCCTTTTATAAACAACGGGATTTTGCTGGGTATCCTAGTCGCACTCAATTATTGACTGTCTTCAAGATAGGATAAAGTTCAGTTAAAACGTCTGGATTTTCAATGGTAGATGGGATAACAAACTCTTCACCATCGATCATTTGGCGCAGCGTTTTTCTGAGAATTTTGCCCGATCGGGTTTTAGGCAGTCTTTGCACAACTAATACATTTTTCAGTGCGGCAATGCCGCCAATTTCGGCTCTAACCCTTGCTTTAAGTTCCGCAACTAACGCCTCATCTGTTTGGCTAATACCGTTTTTGACAACCACAAGACCTAGTGGCACTTGCCCTTTAAGTTTGTCAAAAATACCGATTACCGCACATTCAGCAACCGCCGGGTGATCGGCTAAGATTTCTTCCATTTCACCAGTAGAAAGTCTATGACCCGCCACATTGATCACATCATCGGTTCTACCCATGACAAATAAATACCCTTCATCATCAATATAGCCCCCATCACCGGTAACATAATAACCAGGTTGAGCAGTCAGATAACCTGCTTTAAAACGGGCTGGATTTTGCCATATTGTCGCTAAACATCCTGGGGGCAACGGTAGCTTAATGGCCACACACCCTTGTTGATTAGCAGCAACGGGTTGGCCTTGCTCATCTAAAATTTCAACTTTATAGCCCGGTACGGGAAAACCCGCAGATCCTGCTTTAGTTGCTTGGTGTTTGGTATCCAGTGGAATACTGGCAATTGGCCAGCCCGTTTCGGTTTGCCACCAGTGATCAATAACAGGTAGTTGTGTTTTGTCTTTTAACCAGTGATATGTTGCTGGGTCTAAACGCTCACCGGCTAAATATAAACGTTCTAATGAAGACATATCATAGGCCTTCATCAATGTTGCCTCTGGATCTTCTTTTGCGATCGCTCTAAAAGCGGTGGGTGCAGTGAAAAGTGCCTTAACTTTATATTCTTCACACACTCGCCAAAAAGCACCGGCATCAGGCGTTCTGACTGGCTTTCCTTCATACAATATGGTGCTACAACCCGCCAGTAACGGCCCATAAACAATATATGAATGACCCACCACCCACCCTACATCTGAGGCGGCCCAAAATACATCACCGGTTTGCATACCATATACATGCTTCATACTATAAAGCATGGCAACAGCGTGGCCACCATTGTCACGCACAACCCCTTTAGGTTTTCCTGTGGTGCCTGAGGTGTATAGAATATAAAGCGGGTCGGTGCTTTTTACCGGCGTTGGCGGCACAGGAACGGCCGTTGCCATTAAATTTTGCCAGCTGTGATCCCGACCTTCTAGCAAATCCGCTACAACCATGTCTCGTTGAAAAATAATGCAGTGACGGGGTTTGAAATTCGCACTCAGAATAGCTTGATCGATTAAGGGTTTATAAGGAACAATTTTTTGAATTTCCACACCACAACTGGCGCTGACAATCACTTTAGGTTGGGCATCATCTATCCGTACGGCCAGTTCATGGGCGGCAAAACCACCAAAAACAACAGAATGAATGGCACCTAACCGAGCACACGCGAGCATCGCTATTGCCGCTTGCGGGATCATCGGCATATAAATAAGCACCCGATCGCCTTTTTCAATGTGTTTTGAACGCAATACATCAGCAAATTTGGCAACTTGCTCGGTAAGCTCATGATAAGTGAATTTTTGTTTTTGTTTAGTCACGGGAGAATCGTAAATAAGTGCTATCTGGTCGCCACGGCCTTGTTCAATATGGTAATCGAGGGCAAGATAACTAGTATTTAACTCCCCGTCAGCATACCAGTCAGTCCAATTATCACTATTTGTCGACAATATTGTTTCAGGTTTTTTATACCAGGCAACCAGCTCTGCTTGCTTTTTCCAGTATGTATCCGGCGAATTGGTTGAATTACTGTGCTTAGTGGCATAATCCATTTTTTATCTCTCTATCTGAAATATTGTGCTAACTATAAAACTGTCGACAAAATAAGAATATAAGACCTTGGGCTGATAGTCGTTGCTATTACCCACATGAAAGCGTATTACGTTAAATATAGTCAATTGTCCGGTGAAAATGAGGCTGTTAGCAATCGGTTTTGCGAGGGGGGATTTATCGAAAAAGGGGGCGAGAAAAAGGGGTCGTAGTACATTAATTTCTTTGGTGGCCAGCAATTTCGGTATCACCTTCACAGGTTACCCGTGGTTACATTGTCATCAGCGCTTTGCCCCTAAACGTTACCGTTAACGCACAGCCGAATGGGGAACTACTAATGAGACAATTGGCTTCATACCCAACCTTAACAATTAGACGAAATAATCACAGGCACAACATCGTGTCGCACCACAGATTCAGTTACAGAGTCATTAGAAGCTTATGATTTTTTCTATATTCGGTATAAGATCACAGAATCATCGGCAGAATGATCTGTAAACGTCTCCGCCGATAAAGCTTGCCTGGTTGAGTGATACATGTTCGACACTTGCATTTAAACTTCGGTCAGTTGTTTAAATGCAGTAGTGTGTGCAATATAAGACGCTCTATACACCTGTATATAAATGATGACGTAACAAATGCTTAAACTATCGATTACATTTTGTTCTGTCGTAACAATTTTACTGACAGCCGTTACCGGCTTTAATGCCATAGCAGCCAGCTTGGGACCCACATTTCCATTTCCCCAGGGACTAGAGCTGCATTCTGACGACAATAATATTACTCGACATATTAATTTTACCGCTCAACCTGTATCTGCAAGTGTCGATACGATAAAACTACTTATCCAGCGTCTAGATTGGAACGTTACCGTGCTAAATGTGCCTCTGGTTCGATCCCTTAGTTATATGGATGCGGGCAAAGCAGTATGTATTGTTAATAAAATTAAAACTCCGGAAAGAGAAAAAAAATATTTATTCTCGAAGCCAGTTAATTTTTTTGAAGCCCAACGACTTTACCAATTAACAGAATTGCCTCCCATTTCTGACGCGTTTTTAGATAAGCAAGGAGCAGTGAAAAGTATCCATGCTGTAATAAACTCACAACCTGAGTCAACGATACTCACACCTACTGATTTTTCGTTTGGTGAAAAAATTGATAAGGATCTTAAACAATTAAATAGAAATCAAAACATTCCTATTTCTAATAGCTCCTATTTCGATTCGGCGATGAAAATGTTCGCATTTAAAAGAACAGATTATGCCATTGTTTTTCCGGTTGAACTTCAACGAAGCTCTGACGAATACTTGACACACGATGTACGTTCCTACCCTATAGCAGGTAATCCAAAGTACATTGCAGGGCGATTTTGGTGTAGTGACTCGCCTGAAAGTCGACGATTAATAGCAACGATTAATAAAGTCGTGAAAACGCTGTATTCAGATCCTGAATTTATCGAAGCACACACTCGGTATTTGCCTGAACAAAGCGCTGTTGCGATCAAAAAAATAATTGCAAAGTATGCTATTAATGATGTTGTGGACGATGACAATTTGATTCGCTGACCTAAAACTCCCTTGAGTTACGCCATTGGGGAAAAGGGGACGCAAAAAGGGGTGGAGTGAAATTCATTGCTTTATTCACTCCGACCCCTTTTTAATTTAGTGAACTATTCAGGCAACGTAATATTCAATTCCAATACGGAGCAATCATCACTGTTCTCCAACTGCACGGTAACTTGATCTTCATCGATATTCACATATTTGCGGATCACATCCATGATCTCTTTCTGCATCAGTGGCAGGTAATCCGGCTGCTGACGCTTATTACGTTCGTGCGCAACAATGATCTGCAGACGCTCTTTAGCAACTGACGCAGAACTCTTTTTTTCTTTCTTTAAAAAGTAATTAAAAATGCTCACTTTTTACCTCCAAGTAGTCGCTTTAGAAATCCTTTTTTCTGTACTTCAAGAAAACGGTGTTCCACTTCTTCGCCCAATAACCGCGATACCGCATCAAGATACGCCTGACCTGCCTCAGAATCCTGGTCTAAAATAACCGGCGCACCTTGGTTCGAAGCCTTTAGCACGGCTTCTGATTCAGGAATAACACCCAATAAAGGCACGGCCAGAATGTCTTCAACATCTGCCACACTGAGCATTTCAGCTGCCGCTACACGCTCCGGGTTGTAACGCGTTAATAGCAGATGCTCTTTAACTGAGCCGCCCTGCTCTGCTTTGAGAGACTTGCTCTGCAAAATACCAATAATACGATCCGAGTCACGTACAGAAGAGACTTCTGGATTAGTGACAATAATGGCTTCATCTGCAAAATACATCGCCATCATCGCACCTTGCTCAATACCTGCAGGTGAATCACAAATGATATATTCAAAGTCCTTAGCCAAATCAGTTAAAACGGTTTGCACGCCTTCCATAGATAAAGCATCTTTATCACGTGTTTGTGATGCAGGCAGAATAAACAAGCCCGGCGTACGTTTATCTTTAATCAGCGCCTGATTTAAACTGGCTTCCTTGTTTATCACGTTAACAAAGTCATACACAACACGTCGTTCGCAGCCCATAATCAAATCAAGGTTACGCAAACCTACATCAAAATCAATCACGACTGTTTTAAAACCACGCAGCGCCAAGCCTGTTGCAATCGCAGCACTCGACGTTGTTTTACCTACGCCACCTTTACCTGACGTCACTACAATAATTTTCGCCACTACCATTCCTCGTTACCTGTTTTGATCAACCCATTTCTGTGCACATTGGTGTGCACTGTGCCTAATGCTAAATAGCGGCAACTTGAATGGATTCACCCTCTAAAAATACATGTGCTGCTTGTTTCCAGCACTGCTCACGCAACTTTTCATTCAATATAAAATAACCAGCAATAGAAACTAATTCCGCTTCCATCTGACGACAGAAAACACGTGCATCTGTATCGCCTTTAACACCCGCCAAAGCACGCCCACGCAACGTGCCATAAGCATGAATATGGCCATCCGCTAACACTTCAGCTCCTTCACTAACCCCTGCCATTAAAATCAGATCCGACCCTTCTGCATACACTTGCTGTCCAGAACGAACCGGTTTGGTAATAACTTTACTGGGGCGAAAAACGGCCGCTTTCCCAACAACTTGTTGGATGGGTTCGGCCTGAATGGGTTCGGCCTGAGCGCGCTCAACCTGAATTTCAGTCGCCCGGGTTTTTGCAGCGGGTAAACACGCCAAACCTAACCCCATGACGGTTGATGCCAACTCTGTGGCCACCGCTCTACAGGCAATCGGCTGCAATCCTAGCTCACGACAGGACCCGACAACTTGATTTAGTTGCTCAGCCTGAAGCTCACCTTCATAGGCAGCCAGATTGAGCACAAGAGGAGATGCATTAAAAAACTGCGGTGCGGAATCAATCTTTTGCTTTAACTGCTCAAAAAACCGCTCCGCTGAATAATCGTAAAGATCCATTACAACCGCCGTGAAAGCGGTGCCTTTCATCTGAAAACAAACATTTGCCATTGGGCAACCTTAACCTACTAATAAAAACCGATACACTCGCTAACCCGTCTGCCTTAGCTGTGCAAACAGCTGAGAAGATTAATCAAAAAGCAACTTTTTCAGGGCGCTACTTTAGCAAATAGACTCAATATCAGGAAACGAAACCAACACCAGATTGATAAATTTATTACGCACGTGCAAAAATAACTGACTTATTGCTGTGTTAACAGAAAATATCGAGATATAAAAGTTCCATTACAGATAAATTATTTAAAATTAACTTCGTCATGCCCCCAATATCATAACTTGATAAGCTAGTGCCTGACGTTAAATTACCAACAGAACACCTATGCTCCAAAGCCTGATAAGTTTTTACAGAGTTTACCCGACGGGTTACGGAGCAAATTAGCTGGCCATATGCAGGTATTTTTAAATAAAAAGGCATCATTAGCCGAAATGGCTTGGAAATAAACGACAAAATCAGGGTGTTAATTGCCCCTTAAGCGTGTTTATTAAGACTTAACCGCCCTGGTAGTGACTATTCTGAATTTCGCAGTATACCGGTTTATCCCAATACCTATGTGGCCAGCAGTACACGAAGAGAAGGCACCATAAAGGGGTCGATAAAGCGATAAAGGGGTCGGAGTGAACGATAAAGGGGTCGGAGTGAACGATAAAGGGGTCGGAGTGAACGATAAAGGGGTCGGAGTGAACGATAAAGGGGTCCGATAAAGGGGTCGGAGTGAATATCGATAAAGGGGTCGGAGTGAATATGAGTGAAATTCACTCCGACCCCTTTATCCATGAGTGAAATTCACTCCGACCCCTTTATCCAGACCCCTTTATCCAGGAACCACTTCGCTTGAGTCAAACTTTTTTGGTTGCAACGCCATTGTAAATCTTTAAGTAAATCTGACATTTAATCTCTTTTTTAATTGTGAGTTTGGTGAACATGTCATCAGTCTTTGCTTACTGCTGAAATGAAGATGGACGAGGTCAGTTACGACGAGGTCAGTTACAAGGTTTGAAAGATAATTAGATTGCGCCCTGGCGGGCAATATACAAGGGTTTAAGTGGGGAGTACGCGGTTCCCAGACTTTTCAATTAGTTGAATAGTCCGGGAAACTGGGTCACGGGCCTTAGCTGGCCTGATCAACGACCTGTTGCATTTGGCTTTTTATATTGCCATGGGCATACAAAAATTCGATTTGCTTTTGATATTCTGTTACAAATCGCTTGTGTGACTTCACTTCCCCAAAAATGCTTTCAAGCTGCAAAAACGCCAACGGATCTTTAGCTGTCTGCTGCGCAGTTTCGTGCAACTCATCAGCCATGACATCGCTTATGTCCAGAGCTTTACCGTTTAGGTTCACTTGTTTGTCACTGTAATAACACCAAGCCGCCAGAACCAAAGTCGCGCACTCTATTTTGCCTTGCCTACTTAAGTTTTCAAGCAAAGTGGGGATCAAGAAAGTCGCAACCTTTGAGGAGCTTTCGAGGCATATGCGTGACAAGTTATCCTTAATATTGGGGTTCGAGAAACGTTCGAGCAATACGTCTTTATATTGTTCTAACTCAATGCCTGCAACTGGTTCAAGAATAGGCGTGACTTCACTGTCCATAAACAGGCGCAGGTAACGTCTAAACAGTGGCTCTTGTACTGCGCAATCGATAGTGTCTTGCACATCAATTGAGCCTAAAATACCCAGTACCGAATGCCCTGCATTAAGTAATCGAATTTTCATTTTTTCATAAGGCGTGACATCGCCAACAAACTGCGCGCCGACTTGCTCCCAAAGTGGGCGTGTATCACTGAACTTATCTTCAATTATCCATTGAATAAAGGGTTCACACACCACCGGCCAGTTATCTTGTACCCCGACCTCTTCAGCCAAGTACGCTATATCCGCTGGCGTTGTTGCGGGGGTGATGCGGTCCACCATAGCGTTAGGAAATTTCACCTCGGCGGCTATCCATTGGGCTAAATCCTGATCAATCTTACCCACATAAGCCAACAGCATTTTACGGGTCATGTTGCCGTTATGCAGAATGTTGTCACAAGACTGGATCGTAAAGGGCTTTTGCCCGGCATCTTTACGCTTTTTAAGGGCGCCTGCCAGATAACCAAACACCAAACGAGGGTTGTGAGGGTTGCTTAAGTCATGAATAACATCAGGGTGCTCAAAATCGAATTCGTCTGTCACCGAATTAAAATTGTAGCCCCCTTCAGTGATGGTTAGCGAGACAATTTTGGTCTCTTGGCTGGCCATTTTATCGATGACTTTTTGTGGATCATCACAGCTAAGCAAGAAATCAGTCAGGCAGCCAATAACCCGATTTTCTACTTGGCCATTTGCATGCTTAACAATCAAGGTATAAAGATAATCTTGTTCTTTGAGAATGGACTGCATTTTACGGTCGGCTTCACGCAAGCCAACACCGCAAATGCCCCATGTTAAATCACCACTTTGTTGCATATATTCGTCGGTATAAAAGGCTTCGTGTGAACGATGAAAGCCCCCCACTCCAATATGCACTATGCCCGAGGTCACTTGAGTTCGATCATAGTTAGGAACTGCCATACTCTCGGGCAGTGCAGCTAAATTAATTTGATTCAATAAAATAGTATCTTTAATAGTCATTTGATTTGTCCTAAAGCCTGATCCCAGCTAACAGCTTTTATTTCTTTACGCTGCATAGCCCAATATGCGCAGAAAAAGTATATGAGTGTGCAAACGAAGGCGACGCTAAAAAACAGGTCGCGGTTGCTTTCATATACATAGATATCTGCACTGAAAAACATGGTGTTGCACGCCAGTAAGAAGGTGACCAACAAGCTAGCGATAGAGGCAACACGTAATAATTTAGTCAACCTCGACACATCTTTTATTACGTCAGGCTCAAGATCGGCTTGGGCTGCCTGGTGTCGCTCAACCCGCTCGTCAAAAGCTTCCATTTTAGCTTGCTCTTCTGGGTACGCCTCGGCAGCACCGTGGCGTCTAGCCATTAGGGTGTAAACGATGATAGTAAAGAACCAGGTAGGAATGAACAGGTAGTAAAAAGACAAGATATCTAGTGCGTTTAAACCAAAACCAAAAACTAGCCCTCCCCCCCAGGCAACTACAGCTGGGCGGCTGTGCGTCAACTGACGATATGCAACCCAATAGCGGGTAAAGCCAATGCGCGGGAAGATAAAATGTTCAGCGAACACTATGGCGCCCACTGGCACAACCAACAGGCCTGCGTACGTCAAAAGCGGTAACAATTTGGTAAAAACAAACGGGAAACACGCGATGCACACAGTGACTATGCCCACTGTAAAGGTGGTTTTGTTACGTGAATGAGATTTGAAAATGGCCTGAGCGGCTAAGCCCGCACGGTATAAATTAGCGTTGGCGGTTGTCCAACCTGCCACAATGACAATTACCAGGCCAGACAAACCTAGTGCGTGATAGGCCACGTCACCTGGGTCTAGCTCAACAATAGATTTTTGTACGATTATGGCAGTGCCGGCGCCCATGATACCTGCTGAAATCCATGCAATATAATGACCAAACAACATGCCTGCAGAGGTACACAACCCGTATGAACGTTTACGGGCATAACGCAATAGCGCCATATCAATCAAGCCTACGTGGGTGATGGTATTCGCCGCCCAGGAAAAGCCAATAACTTCTAGTAAACCAATGCCTGGCTCCCCGGAAGAATCAAGCCCCGTCCACACGGACACACTACCAATATGCATAAAATCAGCCCAGCCGCTTAAACTTGTTTGACCAATCACCGACTCCGCCAATGCAGGCATTAAAATAAGTGGACCACTGACAAACATCACGAGCAACCAAGGAGCACAAATACCCGAGAATTTAGATACCGCGGTAAAGCCGTACATAGCCACCAATACCACTATGACCCCCACGGCCAGCACTATCATCACAAACCAAGGGTTAGTGGGATACCAATTGAGCTGGGCGGGAATATTAAAGGCAAAGCGCACCGCAGTGGCCGACACCGTTATCATGGCAGCGGATATCACAGTAAAGATGATGACATTTGCCCAGTTGTAGAGTTTGGTCATTGAATCACCTGCAATTTTCTGCAAGTAAGTATAAAGACTTAACCGGGTTTCTACGGCGATAGGGGTGGTGATAAAGGTCCAGCTCAGTACCGCTAAAATATTACCAATTAACAAACCTAACAGGATGTCGGTCATGGTAGCCCCGAGTGCAACAAAGGTCGCACCAAACACAAATTCTGTTGCGGCAACATGTTCACCGGCGTAAAGCCCCAAAAAGTGTGACCACCCTTTTAACTTGTGTTTGGGAATAGGTAGCTGCTCTTCGCTAATATTCCCGATATTGATGTTTTGCATTTGTGACGTCATATTATTTACCCAACCTGCTGTCGATTTATGCCCGCGCTGAACCCATTTACCGAGTTATTCGCAACTCACTTATTAGGAATGGATTTCACAGAGTCTGCACAACATCACTCTGTACCGACCCACACTCCAGATTAATCCCTGACAATAAAATGAGCATATGCTCATTTTAAGGGCATATTCCCAAATTTAAACATAACTTGTCAACTCTTTGTTAATGGCCAAACCCTATAAACAAGGTCGCCAATCCTGATAGGTGAGTCTGTAGAAAGCAGGGGCATTGTCTGACTAACGAATGAAAACATATAATTTTCAATTAGATAAAAACTAAAAAAGGTGAGGACCAGTACGCTAGGGAATGCAATTCGTTAATTTTTTGTAAACTAAAAAAAGCTAAAAAAATGTTATTTTTTAACCCAATTATTCAAAAATGGAAGTAAAGGTGAAGAAAAAACGCCGATCAGGCGACGCTAAACGGGCACATAATTTTCGCGCCCTAATAAATAGAAGATTATCTGAGGCGATTTTTCACGCCAAGCTGAAGGCACTATGTTACTACCATCGCGACCAACTTGCCGCTATTGCAGGGCTAACCGTCACCTGCCCCCCAAGCTAGACCAAAATGGAACCCCGCCCTATGTCTCCTGGCGCTGTATTGACCAGTTAAACTCACAGCCAATAACCAACATTAAACGTTTTTCATGAGTGTATTGGCAGCTATAAGTGAGTATTTTCACAGGCTGTTTGGTGAAGCGCAGGTTTTTAATACCAGTAATCAAGGAAAGATTTTAGGTGAGCTAGGTGGTAATAAACTTCCCCAGCCCACTTTGTTCAGTATAAAATTGTGATTGGCGGTTTCTATCGCAACACTATTAGCGGCACGTCACACCGCTCTAGCATCTTAATAGTGTTGCTTCCCACGAAAAACCGACGAAGCTTAGAATGTGCAAACGCACCCATTACAACCAAGTCCACGGTATTAGTTGTTATATACTCCATAAGCGATTGGTGAATATCACCTTCTATAAATGAAGCTGTTACGTTAAACCCCTTGTTTTCCAGCCTCTGTTTTGCAGCATTTAGTTTATCGTTTAGATCGGTCTCATTATTCTTTACAGAAACCAAATGACAATGCAGTCCGTATAACAGACCACCATCAATCACTTTTTGCAACGCATTATCGGCGGTCTCTCTTCCATCATAGGCCACCATAAAAGAGGCAGGCTGTTTAAACTCAGCAGGAACAATTAAAACAGGATCACTAGCTTGGCGTAGCAAGGTTTCAATGTGTGAACCCAGAGCAGTGAAATTAGCATCATGCCCCTGTCCACTTCTACCAATAACTATGAGACGGATTTTATCCTGTAAGTCGTTAATCGCTTCAACTACATCTCCGTGACGTTGAATTGTTTCCACCCCCTTTACACCCAAACTTTCTGCTTTTTTGGCTGCCTTGGAAAGTAATTCTTTACCGAGCTGCAACGCCACCTTTCCACGCTGTTCATCCAGTTTGGTCATTTCCTCAAGTAAAGCGGAGCGGGCACCCAGTCCAATTGCGCCAGAATAATCATCTGCACCGTGTTGCTGCTCTTTTTCCAAGGTATGCAAAAAGCACACTGGCTTATCTAGTTTTTTTGAAGCCCAGATTGCCGCATCGGTTACGGCGGCTGTCATTGCTGAACCATCCACGCAGGTCATTATTTTTTTCATCATTTTTCCTTAGTGTCCGCCTAACAACTTTTCGATTTCTTTAGGATCATTGTGTACCCCAAACTTGTCGACCACGGTTTCAGTGGCTTTATTCATACCGATAAGATTAACCGTTGCACCTTCACGCCTAAATTTAATCACGACTTTATCTAACGATGTCACTGCTGTGATATCCCAAAAGTGTGCATGAGTAAGATCAATGACGACGGTTTCGGCGGCTTCTTTAAAGTCAAAAGCGTTGATAAATTGCTCTGCAGAGGCGAAAAACACTTGCCCAATAACTTCATAGGTTCTGACATTTTCAGACACCGAAAAATCAGATTTAACAACCATAAAACGCCCAATTCTGTTGGCAAAAAACAAGGTTGCCAGCAGGACCCCTATAAGAACACCAATTGCAAGATTGTGGGTCACTACGACAACAATAACCGTCGTTACCATTACTATATTTGAAGAAAGTGGGTGTTTACGCAAATCTTTGATCGATGACCAGGAAAACGTACCTATCGAAACCATGATCATGACCGCAACCAGTGCCGCCATAGGAATGTGACGCAGCCACTCATCAAGGAAAACCACCATAACTAACAAAAATGCGCCCGCCACAAAAGTAGAGAGCCGACCTCGCCCACCAGATTTCACGTTGATAATAGATTGGCCAATCATGGCGCAACCCGCCATTCCACCAAACAAACCCGCACCAATATTTGCGATACCCTGGCCTTTACATTCTTTATTTCGGTCACTAGATGTATCAGTCAAATCATCGACGATAGTGGCTGTCATCATAGATTCTAGAAGGCCCACAATGGCAAGGCCTATTGAATACGGTAAGATAATTATCAGGGTCTCTATATCAAGAGGGACATCAGGCCATAAAAATATAGGTAAGGTATCAGGCAATTCTCCCATATCACCAACCGTTCTAATGTCTAATCCCATTATAATGGCGACCACTGTGAGCGATACTATGCATACCAGTGGCGATGGAATTGCTTTACCTATTACTGGCAGGTACGGAAAGAGATAAATGATACCAAGGCCAGCGGCGGTCATAACATATACATGCCAGGTCACATTGGTCAGCTCTGGTAATTGAGCCATAAAGATGAGAATGGCAAGAGCGTTAACAAATCCCGTAACGACTGATCGAGAGACAAAACGCATCAATTCACCGAGTTTGAGAAATCCAGCCAAAATTTGCAGTACACCTGTGAGGAGTGTTGCAGCCAGTAGATATTCCAGCCCATGCTCTTTAACTAGGGTCACCATCAATAAAGCCATCGCACCGGTTGCCGCAGATATCATTCCAGGTCTGCCGCCAACAAATGCGATGACAACCGCAATACAGAATGACGCATAAAGCCCAACCTTGGGATCAACGCCAGCAATAATAGAAAAGGCAATGGCTTCGGGGATGAGGGCTAGCGCCACTACAATCCCCGCAAGTACATCACCACGAATATTGGAGAGCCAATCTCTCTTAACGTGTTCAAGCATGCAAATAACCTAATAGTGTTTAACATTCCCGAATGGGGAATAATTTCTGATTTATTTAAATGAGATATTATCGCGAATAACGCGATAAATTTGCACCTCTAAAAAGTGCATCATGAAGGGGGACGAGCCTAGGGCGGCGTAAGTGTCAAAGTCAGATCCCACGGTAATTAATTTTAGGAAAGTCTATACAATCTGTAATTTTAATACAATGTTTTACAGAATTGATAATGCTTTATGTCATTGTCTCATAGGTTTCAGCTGATACCACTGCAACTGGGCAGAATTTCAAAAATGTCGCTCGTGTTAGAGCTAATACAGCTTCATGAATCAACACCAATACAACTATTGCAATAACAAACTCACTTAGCTCTGACTCATTTCAATTAAGCGACTATAGGTGCGGCGAAATTCAAACACCAGTGCGCCTTGTAAATAAAGTTCTGCTATTGGTACATCACTGCTTAAATACAGTCTTACTTTTTGGTCATATAACTCATCGATTAGGCTGATAAAACGTCGAGCCATGTCATCATTAACCGCATAGGACAAAATACGTTCACCGGTGCTGGTGGCTTGGTTGTCACCTATGCCATCTTCGGTGCCACGGGCCTTAATCCATCCCCGCACTTGGCCTCCCAATTGCGGTACACCACTTAACATCACCGTGTTAAAGCGAGTGGCAATTTCCATGTAATCGAGTTGCGAACGTGGGCCGTCACACAAAGCGTAAAAGTCGAACCATACAACTGAGTTTGAGATATTGATGTCAGTGGCGCGGACTACCGTAA
The DNA here is from genome assembly GCF_058068185.1 of Paraglaciecola sp. IT1134. Lineage (NCBI taxonomy): Bacteria > Pseudomonadati > Pseudomonadota > Gammaproteobacteria > Alteromonadales > Alteromonadaceae > Paraglaciecola > Paraglaciecola sp. IT1134. The sequence continues at coordinate 4,222,769 of NZ_CM176486.1, forward strand.
TATTGCGGTGGCAGATGTTTATGCTGGTATTATTGATTTTTGCTGAGCTAGGTGCCTGCGTTAGATCAGAAAAAATAGCCGCAAAATCCATTTTTACTGTATTGCCCACATACTTAGATGCTGCGATAAACACCGTTTCACATTGCTGTGCATGGTGTTGATGTAAGCGGTGATCTTGCTTACCTGCAAGATGCAACATGTGTGTATGTTGTTGTAGCAGAGCTATGCAGGGCAAAAATTTATGTCGGGCTAAGCCATTTTCATATAAACGCTCGATTGGAATATTCGAAGTAGCGACTAACACCACGCCTTGTTCAAACAAACATGCAAACAAACCTGCCAGTATCATGGCATCGCCAATGTCGGAGACAAAAAACTCATCAAAACATAATATACGGCATTCTTTAGCTAGGTCTTTGGCAATGAGCACCAAGGGATCTTGTTGACCGGCTTGCGCTTTGAGGGCGTGATGAATGCGCGCCATAAAACGATGAAAGTGCAGTCGCAGTTTGCCTTTTTGTGGCAAACAATCGTAAAACAAATCCATTAAAAATGTTTTACCCCGACCCACGTCACCCCACAGGTAAAGCCCGTTGATGGGCTCGGGTGACCTTGTACTTTGCTGACTTAATTGCTCAAAAAGTGCATCCAGAGCGTTTATTGCTTGTACTTGTGATGGATCATCAACCAGCCTACTGCCCAATTGCGATTGATATATTGCAAAAGGAGAGTTAAGTGTTGGTGTACGGCTTGACCCATCAGGCATAGTGAATATTTCCAACAAATGACTAAATTCAGACGAGAATCCTAGCTATTTTTAGCGCGCCAGCCTATGTTTTAAAGAAAAAAAAAGCGAACCCGAAAGTTCGCATTTTCATTTAAACACACCTAGTCTTCGCGATAACTGTCCAAACTTGGGCAGCTACAGATCAAATTTCTGTCCCCAAACACGTCGTCGATACGATTCACTGATGGCCAGAATTTATTTTTGGCTATGCCGGGCACTGGGTATGCGGCGGTTTGACGATCGTAGCTGCGATCCCAGTTGGCATCACAAATGTCATCCAGAGTATGGGGGGCGTTGTGCAACGGGTTATCCGTTGCCCCCCACTCGCCGGATTCTACCTTGGCCACTTCGGCGCGTATGCACACCATGGCTTCAATAAACCTGTCCAGCTCGACTTTGGCTTCGGATTCCGTGGGTTCGATCATAAATGTACCTGCCACCGGGAAACTCATGGTCGGTGAGTGAAAACCGTAATCGTTCAAACGCTTGGCGATATCTACTTCGGTTACACCTGAGGTTTCTTTTAACGGGCGTAGGTCGATAATACATTCGTGGGCGACCCGCCCATTGCGCCCGCGGTATAAAACGTTGTAATGCCCTTCGAGTCTATTGGCAATGTAGTTGGCATTTAGTATGGCCACTTCGGTGGCTTTTTTAAGCCCCGCGCTGCCCATCATTTTGATGTACATGTAGCTAATGGGCAAAATAGAAGCGCTGCCCCAAGGTGCGGCCGATACTGCGCCGTTGCCGGCTGTGGTATTGCCGGTATCAATTACCTTATGGTTTGGCAAAAACGGCGCCAAGTGGGCTTTGACGCCGATTGGCCCCATACCTGGACCGCCGCCTCCGTGTGGAATACAAAAGGTTTTATGTAAGTTAAGGTGCGATACATCCGAGCCGATCAAACCCGGTGAGGTTACCCCAACCTGTGCGTTCATGTTGGCGCCATCCATGTACACCTGGCCACCGTGCTGATGCACTATATCGCAGATTTCCTTGATGGTTTCTTCGTATACCCCGTGCGTTGAGGGGTAAGTGATCATGGCACAGGAGAGGTTATCCGCCACTTCCGCGGCTTTTTTGCGCAAATCTGCTAAATCGATATTGCCGTTTTTATCACAGTTGACCACGACCACTTTAAGGCTGACCATTTGCGCCGATGCGGGGTTAGTACCGTGGGCAGAGCTGGGGATCAAACACACATTACGCTGACTCTCGCCGCGGCTCTCGTGATATTTCTGGATGGCGATCAAACCAGCGTATTCGCCCTGGGCACCAGAATTGGGCTGCATAGAAAGCGCGTCGTAACCTGTGATATCTAACAACCATTCACTTAGCTCGCCTAACATCTGGCTATAGCCTTGAGCCTGATCAATAGGGGCAAAGGGATGCAGTTTGCCAAATTCAGGCCAGGTGACCGGGATCATCTCGGAGGTGGCATTGAGCTTCATGGTGCATGAGCCCAGGGAGATCATTGAGTGGTTTAAGGCTAAGTCTTTGTCTTCCAGGGATTTGATATAACGCAGCATTTCAGTTTCTGACTGGTAGCTGTTGAATACTTCGTGGGTCAGAATGTCGTTGCTGCGTAACACTGCTTCAGGAATAGATTGACTGCCCGAGGCAACCAGCTGTTGATCCAGCTTAGGGATATCCAGCCCGTGATCCGCACCGAACAACACATTAAATAACTGCTCAATGTCATCACGCGTAGTGGTTTCATCCAGGCTGATCCCTACTGCACCATTGAGGTCTGCACGTAAATTCATTTTCGCCAGGTTGGCTGCCGTGATGATCGCGTCTTTTTGCTCTGTCACGTTGATGGTCAGGGTGTCAAACCAGGTGTCGTGACGCAACGTTATACCCGGCGCGCCTTTTTGCTTGATACCCAGAGCCAGGATATCCGCCAGACGATGAATACGCGAGGCGATGGTTTTCAGGCCTGCAGGCCCATGATATACAGCGTAGAAAGAGGCCATATTGGCCAGCAAAACCTGGGCAGTACAGATGTTGGAATTGGCTTTTTCCCGGCGGATATGTTGCTCACGGGTTTGAAGCGCCATACGTAAAGCAGGTTTACCGCGGCTGTCTTTCGATACACCTATGATACGCCCGGGCAAAGAGCGTTTATAAGCATCACGAGTAGCAAAAAATGCGGCATGGGGGCCTCCATAACCCATAGGTACTCCAAAACGCTGGGCCGAACCTAATACTACATCGGCCCCCATTTCACCTGGCGCTTTGAGTAAAATCAGGCTCATGATATCTGCGCATACCGACACTACGCCTTTGTTGGCCTGTACCCCGGCGATAATAGCGCTCAGGTCCAACACTTCCCCAGTGCTACCGGGATATTGTAACAAGGCACCAAATATATCATGTTGGCTGGCATTCTCAGCGGCGCCAACTATAACGTCGAAGCCAAACATGTCTGCGCGAGTCTGGATCACGTCCAGTGTTTGGGGGTGCACATCATCGGCGACAAAAAACAGGTTGGACTTTTTGTTTTTTGATACCCTTTTGGCCAAGCCCATGGCCTCGGCGGCGGCGGTAGCTTCATCTAACAAGGAGGCGGAAGCCAGCTCCAAACCGGTCAAATCCATGGTCACTTGCTGGAAATTCAACAGCGCTTGCAGGCGCCCCTGGGCAATTTCCGGTTGGTAAGGTGTATAAGCGGTATACCAACCTGGGTTTTCCAGTACGTTACGCAAAATGACGTTAGGTGTCAGGGTATCGCTGTAACCCATACCGATAAAAGAGCGGTGTACGGAGTTTTTGGCGGCAATAGTTTTTAAATAGGCCAGAGCCTGTGCTTCAGTTTGGCTTTCACCCACGTTAAGCGGACCAGGTAAACGTATGCCCTCGGGCACGGTTTGCTGCATCAAATCGTCCAGGGAAGTGGCGCCAACCAGCTCCAGCATCTGTGCCATCTCGGTTTCACTTGGGCCTATATGGCGGCGGACAAAATCTTGTTTTTGCTCTAATTGGGATAGGGAAAAATTAGCATGTGGCATAACTGGCTTACCGACTCCTGAAACGTAGGTGAACTAAAGCAATGAGCCGGGCTCATCGCGGCAATATAAAAATGTATTAGGTAGCTAAGGGCCGTAAAATAAAAAAGCCCCTTTGTTTGCGGTGCGCAGGAAACCAGCGATAGACACCTTGCCTGCTCGCTGGCTAATATTGCGGTTAGTCTTCCTCGATGCTGTTTTCGTAAGCTTCAGCGTCAAGCAAACCTTCAACTTCTTCAACGTCATCGGCTTTAATACGGAACAACCAGCCATCACCATAGGGATCTGAGTTGACCAGCTCGGGGCTGTCTTCCAAATCTTCATTCACGGCCACAATCTCACCACAAATGGGCGCATACACATCCGATGCCGCTTTGACAGATTCCGCAACGGCTATGTCGTCACCGGCACTGACCGTTGCACCCACATCAGGTAGTTCAACAAAAACCATGTCGCCAAGGAGTTCCTGGGCATGCTCACTGATACCAATTGTGAAGGTACCGTCACCTTCGGGCCGCACCCATTCGTGAGTAGAGGCATAACGTAAATCTGCTGGGATATTGCTCATAACTGTTCCTAAAGTATCTAATCTAATTTTAAGCCTGCCAACGTATTACTCTGCCAAGCCAACTGTATTTTATCAATATCAATCAGTGTTGTGACCAAAGGCCAACCACGGGTAACAACTCTGCTGTTAAATTTTAAAGGACACTTTTGCCATTTCTGACAAAACTGGGTTTCACCACATTTACTGTAACCCACTTTTTGCGCATTTCCACTTGCGCTGTATCACCTACTGTATTTGGCACCCGCGCCATGGCGATGCTGTGACCCAAAGTAGGGGAAAATGAGCCTGATGTGATGACGCCTTCACCGCCTTGTACTTGCACAGTTTGTCCGCCACGTAATACACCTTTTTCGGTCAATACCAGGCCAACCAGTTTCTCGGTGCCCGCCGCTTTTTGTTTTTCGAGGGCCTGGCGGCCCATAAAGTCGCGTTCAGTGGGCTCCCAGGTGATAGTCCAGGCCATATTGGCCGCCAGTGGCGAGATGGTTTCATCCATGTCCTGACCATAGAGGTTCATGCCGGCTTCTAAACGCAAGGTGTCTCGGGCACCCAAACCACACGGTACCACACCTGCATCAAGTAATTTTTGCCAGAAGTCAGCTGCTTGGGCATTGGGTACCATAATTTCGTAGCCGGCTTCACCCGTGTAGCCTGTGGTGGCGATAAACAAGTCTTCCGCCTGCACGCCGTAAAAAGCTTTCATGCCTGCGACCGCTTCTTTTTGTGCCGCTGAAAACAATTGCGCCGCTTTGCTTTTAGCATTTGGGCCCTGCACCGCTATCATGGCAAACTCGGGGCGCTCCGTAATGGTTACCGAAAAACCGTTGGCCTGGGCTAACAGCCAGTTCATATCTTTTTCACGGGTCGCCGAATTGACCACAAGACGGTAATTGGTTACATCGAAGTGATACACGATCAGGTCGTCTACCACGCCGCCCTCTTCGTTCAACATGCCGCTGTACAGGGCTTTGCCCCGCTCTTGCAATTTAGCCACGTCGTTGGCTAGCAAATGGCGCAAATAAGCTTGGGCCTGTTCACCGGTCACATCCACTATGGTCATATGAGAAACGTCAAACATGCCGGCATCGCGCCGCACCGCATGATGCTCTTCGATTTGCGAGCCATAGTTAATAGGCATTTCCCATCCGTGAAAGTCGACCATTTTGGCGCCAGCTTCAAGATGTTTACTATGCAGAACGGTTTTGCTTGGCATGTGAAGTAATCTACTGTGAGGAGTTTGGTTCAGAGTATAGGTTCAGGTCAGATAAGCGACAAATTGAAAATATTTATGCTTACATTAATAAAACTTATCTATAGAATACTTTTCATCAGTTTAGGTAATATACGATTTATTTATGAAACAATTGTCATTGGATAATCTGCGCACCTTTGTCACCGTTATTGATCTGGGAGGCTATGCCAAAGCAGGGGAGTTTCTAGGTCGCTCACAACCGGCCATCAGCTTACAAATTAAACGCCTTGAAACCCAACTGGATAAACGTCTGTTTAAAAAGGTAGGCCAACGTCACCAGGCCAATAACGAGGGACTTTCGCTCTATCAGCAGGCCAAACATATGTTGGCCCTGAACGATGATATATTCCGCCACTTTGCACCTACGTCATTACGTGGCCGTTTACGTTTGGGTATTCCCAGCGAATTTGCTACCACATTGTTGCCCAATATTATCGGCGATTTTAGCAAGCTGTATCCAGATGTCTCACTGGAGGTCACCTCGGCGTTGAGCAAATCGTTACTTAACGACAACCATCGTCAGGAATTTGATTTGATCATGGCACTGGTACCGCCAAATAAACAAATAGAGGGTGAATTGCTGCTGGACGATGATCTTGTCTGGGTGGGGGAAAAAAATCAGAGTTTTACCGGCAAGACTCTTAGCCTGGTACTGGCACCCGATGGCTGTGTTTACCGAAGCCGGGTGATCCAGGCGCTTAAGCAGCAGACGACCCAATGGCGTATTACTTACACCAATGCAGATTTAGGGGGGATCACCGCCGCGATCAATCAGGGCTTGGGTATCAGTGCGCTGGCCAGAAGCAGTGTGCCACAGGAATTGAGCATCATCCGCCACGAGAGTTTACCGCACTTGGGTAAGATAAAAATAGCCTTGTTTCATCAGGCTGATCGATACCCTGAGGCAAGCAACAAACTCGCCGAGTTTATTAAATCCCGGCTGGGTAAATTTTAGTTTGGTAGGTGTATATATGCAGATAGAGTGGATAAAATTTAAAAAATATGGCCTGAACACCCATTTTATAAACAGCGTCTTAGTGACCCATGGAAATTATTTCAACTGAATTGCGCGGCTAGTCGTTCATTTATTTAATAATTAATATGCCGATAAAGGCAAGCAATAATACAACTGAAAAAATCTCTCGATTATATTTTCCATGATAATAAGCTTTGCGACGATCCTTTAACAGATTGCCCATCCCGGAGACGTCGCTCATCTCTTTTTTATCATGAATACCGCGTTTCATTACCTCACCCCCATAAATGTTTACAAGCTTTGTAAATGGCACTAGCAAACTCGCTAAATAAGCTATTACTACTGCTTACATTGCAAGCAGGTTCTTGGGTAAGTTCATACCCGAACATCTATTGCAAACATGTATTTGGATAAGTTTATACCCGAAAAGTTCCCCGGGGCCACGTAATTAGCAAAATATTAACTTTTTAATCGTCAGACTTTAAACGGACGTAGGTTTTATATTTCTTTTTCAACAATCTATCTATATAACGGGTCAATTTTATTTTATGACTAATGGCATCATCCAGGGCATCCGTCAGCTCCGTTAACATAGTTTTATAATAAGCGACATCTTTAAGCACATCGGCTTTAGGTTCATCGGTAATCCCAACCATACTTGCCTGGGCACTCTCGGCCGGCCGGTTGTCCGGTAAAAACATTTCATCCGCCACTTCTTTGACCACAGTCTCTACCGCTGCCTCATCGAAAGTTTCCAGCTCTTCTAAAAAGCCATACAACAATATTCGATCCATTAAGGTGTTGATTTTGCGCGGGATCCCTCGCGTGAATTTAAATATTTTGTCGTACGCGCCCTCAGAGAATAGCTCAGTGCCCTTCCACCCTGCGTGATGCATGCGATATTCAATATAGGCCTGGCATTCCTCTGCAGTCAGAGGGGCTAAATGGCAGGAGGCGACGATACGCTGACGGAATTGCTCCATATTGGGGGCCCGCAAAATGGGCTGCAATTCTTCCTGACCGAGTAAAAAACTCTGTAGCAATGGCTTGCCTGCAGCCTGAAAGTTAGACAGCATGCGCAACTCTTCGATGGTTTCCAAGGGCAGGTTTTGCGCTTCATCGACCAGTAGCAGGGCCCGTTTACCCTGTTGATGCAAGTGCATCAGGAATTTTTCTAAATCATCCAGAATGTCTGCTTTGGTACTGCCCTTTACCTGAATGTTGAACTTGCTGGCCACCATTTTGACCAGTTCGTCGGGACTTAGTTTGGGGGTCACAATTTGCGCCGCCACTATATCGTCCTGCATCGCATCCAATAAACTATTGGCAATAGTGGTTTTCCCCGTGCCTATGTCACCGGTGATCACAATGAAACCTTCGGCTTGGGAAAGGCCATATTGCAAATAAGACATGGCACGCTTGTGCCACTTACTGGCAAAAAAGAAGCTGGGGTCAGGTGTCAATTGAAAGGGTTTAGAATCGAGTCCGTAATAATTTTCGTACATAAAAAACGCTGTGTCCGTCGGGCTAATAGCTCAGGCAAATGTAACCATAGCTTAAGCTATCATGGAATAGCTTAGCAATGGCTAGGCCGCTTTAAATCAGTTAAAACTGACTCAAATTGCCAACTCATTTTGCTACCCATACCCTAAAACGGGATTATAGCTGGCTATACCGCCACTGAAGTCGCGTCACACCACATAAATGTAGATGGCAAAATAGTGGAAGATACAACCGGCGGTCACAAACAAATGCCAAATAGGATGGGTATAACGGATACTTTTAGCCACGTAAAAAATCACCCCTACAGTGTAGCAAAGCCCACCACTGATCAATAACCACAAGCCACCACTAGGCAGGGCCTGATATAACGGATAAATAAAAAACAGTGCGATCCAGCCCATTAGTAAATAAGTCGTCACTGAGAGTCTTGGATATTTGCTTGCAGCAAAACATTTAAACACCACGCCAATAATTGCCAGAGACCAGATCAGTACAATCCCCAGCAAGCCAACCCATCCTCCAATGGCTAATAACATAAAGGGCGTGTAAGTGCCCGCTATCAACAGATATATAGCACTGTGGTCGACCACCTTTAAGACACGTTTAATCTTTTGGTTGCGAAAGCCGTGATACAAGGTGGATGATAAAAACATGCTGATCATGGAAACGCCGTAGATTATCGATGCGGTTTGGGCTAACGTATCTGCGGCGCGTAACAACAAAAACACCAGACCTACCACAGACGCAATACACCCCAAGGCGTGGCTGACGGAATTGAGCGCCTCTTCGATTACGGTGTAGCTCTTGACTAGGGGGATGGGTGGAACGTGTTGTTGCATGACTGCGCCTGGTAATAAAGTGAACCGGCATAATAATAGTTCAGCGTACACTTGTACACCCAAATAAAATGTAGGTTCAGCCGCAGGTAAATTGCACCGTTGAGATCGCTGCGCGCTGAGTCTAATGGAAGATTAAGGTTAGATAAACTTGCACAGTTGGTTTTTATATATCATCGAAAACAAGTATCAGCATTATTACACTGGTATTTGCAAAGACTTGCAGAAACGTTTCGCGGAACATCAGGCCAGTGGACTAAAATGTGCAAAGGCATTACGCGGTAAAGGGCCCTTAACCATGATTTATTGTTGTCAACTAAGCTCCCACTCCCAAGCACTGAAAATGGAAATATGGGTCAAAAAACTTAACAAGACACAAAAGTGCCAATTTGTCACGGGCCACTTACCCTGCCCCCATAGCCATTCTCCCTTAGGGGTAAACCCTTAATTGATGGCCACTACTCCTGTCTGGTACAGGCAAATATTCATGACTAAAAGAGTCCTTACCTATGTTGCAACTATCTGACCTCCCCACTGAACTTAAAAGCCTGGGGCGAAAACACTGGTTAACACTGCAAAACAGCCCAGAATTTAAGCCTCACTGGTCGACCCAACAACAAATGATCGAACAAGCCTTTGCGTTAAGTGATTTTATTGCCGATAGCTGCCTGCACCACCCCGACTATTTGCAACAATTGCTAGACAACAACCTGGTCGATGAGGTGGATGTAGACTACGCAGTGTTGCTGGCCGAGGCGCTGACAATAGTGGGTACAGAGGACGAGTTATTTACCTGTCTGCGGCGCTTTCGCAATTTACATATGCTGCGCATTGCCTGGCGGGACTTGCTCAACATGCAAAGCATCGAGTCGTCTTTAGTGCAAGTATCTAGTCTTGCCCAACAGCTGATTTTACAGGCCAGCGATTGGCTCAAGCAGCATTTGGCCCTGCGTTTTGGTTTGCCCATGGGTGAACATGGCGAGCAATCGTTATTTATTATAGGTATGGGTAAACTGGGGGGTAAGGAGTTGAATTTTTCATCTGATATCGATCTAATTTTCACCTATCCCGAATATGGCTCTACTCAGGGTGGTAAAAAGTCCATTGAAAACCAACAATTTTTCACCAAATTGGCACAAAAATTAATCGGTGCCCTGCACCAGATCACCACAGACGGCCAAGTTTACCGAGTCGACATGCGTTTACGCCCTTTTGGAGAAAGCGGCCCTCTGGTGTTGAACTTTTCTGCCATGGAGGAGTATTACCAGGATCAAGGCCGTGAGTGGGAGCGTTACGCCATGTTAAAGGGCCGTATACTCAACCCCGACAGCCCCGATCTTGAAGAACTTGAAGACATACTGCGGCCCTTTATTTACCGCCGATACCTAGACTACGGTGCCTTGGATTCTCTGCGTAAAATGAAGAGCATGATCAACCAAGAGGTACGGCGCAGAAAACTGGCTAACAACATCAAGCTAGGCCGCGGTGGGATCCGGGAAGCAGAATTCATTGTGCAAAGTTTACAGTTGATCCGGGGGGGCCGCGAGCCGCGACTGCAAACCCAGGGGTTGTTATATAACTTACAGCAGCTGAGCAAGTTACACATTCTACCCCAGTCCGATGGGGAGCACTTACGCAGCAGTTACCTGTGGCTGCGCAAGGTAGAACATTCATTGCAGCAATTTGCCGATAAACAAACCCAGGTACTGCCGGACGACGAAAAGGGGCGAAAGCGTCTGGTGCATGTTCTAGGGCTAGCGGATTACCCCGCATTTCTCACTCTACTGACCCAACACAGCACGTTGATCCACGAACACTTTTCCCAACTCATAGGTGAAGAGGCTACCCACACCAGTCAAGATGGGGATCCGGCCTTGAGTGAACTGGAAGACCTATGGCTGTTGGAGCTCACCGCCGATGAGAGCAAATCCTTGCTCGGTAACTGGTTGGATAGCGAACAGGCAGTAGCTATCGTTAAGGTACTGAGCGATTTTCGTGACAACCTCAGTAGCAGTAGAATTGGGCAGCGAGGGGAGAATATCTTAAACAAGTTAATGCCCCAGTTGCTCTTGGGAATATTGAACAACGAGCCCCAAAGCGCCAGCCATATCCTGGCCCGCACCCTACAGGTATTTAAGGCCATTTATGGGCGCACCGCTTACCTGGATTTACTCTATGAAAATCAGGGGGCCATGAATCAGCTGGTCAAGCTGTGTAAAGTCAGCCCCTGGGTGACAGACCAAATCAGCCGCTTTCCCTTGTTACTGGATGAGTTACTCAATCCCGCTGAGCTCTATAACCCCACAGCACTGACCGAATACGATGGGGAACTGCGCCTGGCGATGCTCAGAGTAGATGAAACGGATCTGGAGCAACAGATGGAAGCCCTGCGCCAGTTCAAGTTATGTCAGCAGTTAAAGATTGCCGCCGCTGACATCACGGGCGCCCTGGATGTCATGAAAGTCAGCGATCACTTGACCTTTTTGGCGCAAAGTATCATTAAACAGGTCGTGAATTTGGCCTGGCAACATATGTTGGAAAAATATGGTCTTCCCCAGAATACTGAACAGGAAGATGATGAGCCAGATACCATGAGTCGCGGCTTTGCCGTCATTGGTTATGGTAAATTAGGTGGCTATGAATTGGGTTACGGTTCGGATTTAGACTTGGTGTTTTTACACAATTGTACCAGCACAGAGCCAACGGATGGGGCGAAACCCATAGAGTCCCAGTTGTTTTATATAAAACTCGCCCAGCGTGTCTTACACTTATTCAATACCAAAACCGCCTCAGGATCTCTATACGAAGTGGACATGCGGCTACGCCCTTCAGGAAATTCTGGTTTGTTAGTCTGTCATATCAATAGCTACGCACAATACCAGCAGCAAAATGCCTGGACTTGGGAACACCAGGCCCTCACCCGTGCTCGTTTTATCTATGGCAGTGCGAGTCTCGAGCGACAATTTTATGAATTACGCCAGCGTATCTTAGCCTTGCCTCGACCTTTGCCTGAACTGAAAAACCAGGTTAAGGAAATGCGTGAAAAAATGCGCACCCATTTAAGTAGCCCTCAACAAGAGGGCTTCGATCTCAAACAAGATAGCGGTGGCATAGCAGACATCGAATTCATCGTGCAATATTATGTATTAGCATACACTCACCAGTACCCGAAATTAGCCAAGTGGCAAGACAATGTGCGCATTTTGGAAACACTCAAACTGCATTCTATCATCAGCGAACAAGACGCCCAGGCCTTAAGTGATGCCTATCTTACCTACAGAAACCGCAATCATCGACTGGTCTTGCAACAGGAAAATCGTTTAGCCGATTCGGCCCAATATGATAGCCTGCGCCAAGGGGTAAACGCTATTTGGCAAAGGATCTTTGAGCACTAACTCAGTGCTACCCACTCGTGCCTGCTTCGCTACAGTTGTCGCGTAAGTAGAGGATTTTTTTGTTGGTGATGACCAGTGAGCGCTGCTTGAAACACATATAGGCGCGGACCGTGCCGTCAAAGTTACTGTCAATGGCCACCGCAATTTCCCGCAAACTACCCATCACGGAACTGTCGATTTGAAAGTCATGTTTGACGATAAAGTCGCGATCCAGTTCCCAAATTAATTGTATGCCTTCGGATTGGGCGTAATCGGTGATCGCCCCACGCAAAGTGGTGCCAGCTTTGAACGATCTATGTTTGTATTCGCCGGCCCAGTTGGGTGGCAGGGGTTTTTGCAAGCTTTCCATTTTGCGTAAACGTTGCGCCAGGGGCTGATCGGAGTTTTTCACCACATTCACAAAATCGCCTATAATTTCGTCCCGAGGATGGCGAGAAGAGAGGCGATATTCGGCGTAAAAATCTGACACATTTTGCGAAACAGATTTAGGCCCAGCCCCTCCCTCTGGTATAGGTGCCGTGGCATTCATATGTTGCAGTATGATCACAAAAGTAGCGATAGCGATCACCGCTACCGCCAGAAATACATGTCTCAACCAAAGTAGCGAGAAAGAGTAAGCTCGTTTTTTTTTCATCTTGTCCCGTAGTGTGTAGCCAAAGTCGATAGCCGGCTGCTTGTTCCATTCACCTAGTCATTAGACTTAGTCATTAGACCTAGTCTTTAGACCTAGTCATTAGACCTAGTCATACAAGGATGGATCGTCTTTGTTTGGCCGGGTTTTAAAGCGTTTATGCATCCATAGATATTGTTCAGGGGCAAGCAACACCATTTTTTCTACCATTTGGTTGATCCTTGCCACATCCTCTTTATCGTCACCTGAGGGGAAGTTCTCCAGTCCCGGGAATACTTTTATTTTGTAGCCCGTGGCCGTTTTAATCGGCGTAAGAAACACCGTTTCACAATTTGCCTCTTTTGCAAACAGCAAGGATCCTGTGGTCGTGGCGGTTTCTGCTACGGAAAAAAATGGGGTAAATGCGCACTTATTACGCCCATAATCCTGATCCGGCAGATAAAAACACACCTCGCCAGCGTTCAAGGCGGTGATCAGTCCCCGTACATCACGTTTATGCACCATATATTTGTTGGAGCGATTGCGCCCGCGATACTGCATATATTCCATCAGCGGATTGTTATGTTTGCGATAAAAAGCCACCGAAGGATTGCGCAACCCCGCCACCCGGCAGGCAAATTCCAGGTTCATGTTATGGATGGCATAGGCCAGTACTCCCTTACCTTTGTGCAGAATATTCTCTATATGTTCATAACCTTCAAACTCGCCTATGCGTTGCACACGCCAAGTTGGCCACCACCACCCCATACCGGTTTCAAGTACGGCCATGCCAGCATTGTCGATATTGGCTTGTAAAAGCGCTTGACGCTCCTGTTCGGAATAATGGGGAAAACACAACTCCAGATTTCGCTGGGCAACCTTGACCCGTTTTTTTGCGAATACGACCAACAGTTTACCTATACCCTTGCCGATATAAGTTTGTAGCTTGTACGGCAGCCAGGAAATACTGTACAGCAGGATCACGCTGAGCCAGGTTAACCAGTATTGAGGGAGTAAAAATGAAAGTTTAAACTTGGGTGCGCTAACGATTGCCTGTCGCAATTTCTGCTCCACGAGAGAATTTGCGCTATTGTAATCTACAATGCTGGCAAAGTGGTTGGGTATAGAGATATTTTTACTTTATGCTTAGTGACCATGTTTAAACTTATAGTAGTGCCCGTGATGGGCTAACGTTTTTAAGCATTTGTATTATGGTGGAATTTCGAGATGTCTGTAACAACCCCTATTGATTATAGCCCATCCAGCATTTTGTTAGATGCCGTCGCCAGTGCGATATTAGAGGTATCTGATTGTGGGCAGCTAACTTATGCAAACACTGCAGCAGCTGGGCTATTCAATTACCCTCAATCCGCGCTTGAGGGTTTGTCCATCAATACCTTGTTACCAGACAGTTTTTGCATGCAAAAAAATGCGTTTAACGGTGATATTTTCAAGCCTCTAGATACGATTGCCGGTAACCTGGGGGGCACCTGCACTGGATTAAAACAGGATGGGGAGGGGCTTATACTTACGCTCCACCTTGCACCTATTAACAAACAGGGCTTGCGTTTTTTTATTGTCACCTTATTACCCGTCCCATTACGCACATTGTCGGACAATGAACAAGTAGATGAACCCCAGAAAAATAATGACATTTTTACCCGGGTGTTACAAGAAACCGACAACGCCGTGGTCATTACCGACCCGCTAGGCAAGATAAAGTGGGTCAACGACGGATTCACCCGGCTTAGCGAGTATGCTTTGCATGAGGTAAAAGGTAAAAAACCCGGGCACGTTCTGCAGGGAATAGATACCGACCTTGCAACTGTAAAACTGATGCATACTGCCGTGCAGCAGTGTGAACCGTTTAATGTTGAAGTATTAAATTACACTAAAAGTGGCAAACCCTATTGGCTGAAAATAAACTGCCATCCGATCTTTGACCAAAAAAAGTTCGCTGGACATATCGCCATGCAAAATGATATCAGTGAACAAAAAAATGCCGAAATAGCTCTGCTCCAAGCAAACCGCATGAAAAAAGCCATCTTAAATAATGCCAATTTGATCATTATTTCCTGCAATATCCAGGGTAACATTTTAACCAGCAACCAAACCGCTGAAACGCTGCTCGGTTACTCCCACAATGAAATGCTAACCCAGATAAATATTCTAGATTTGCATTTAACTGACGAATTAACCCACTTCGCCCGTTCGCAACATCACCCTCAACAAACGTCGCCCTTGGGATCATTATTTTGTAACGCGTCTTTAGGTAAGGTAGAGGAAACCGAGTGGACTTATGTCAGCAAAACCGGAGGGCAATTTCCGGTGCAACTGACCGTAACTACGTTAGGCGCCAAGGATAATCTGCAGGACGGCTTTCTCTTGGTCGGGCGGGATATCAGCCAATTTAAACAACTCGATAAAGAGCGACAACGGCAACAGGAGTTACTTGAAACCACTGGCGAAATGGCCAGCTTGGGTGGCTGGGAACTCGATTTAGTGCACACCGAATTGATTTGGTCAGATGAGGTTTACCGCATTCATGAGTTACCTATCGGCTCTACCGTCGACCTAGACAATGCTATCAATTTTTATGCCCCCTCTGCGCGCCCTGTTATTCAACAAGCTATCGAGCAAGCCATTGCGCAGGGCACGAAGTGGGATTTACAGTTGCCTTTTATTACCGCCAAAAACAATCACATCTGGGTAAGGGCGGTTGGGTATGCGGAATACGTGGAGGGTGAGGCAGTCAAGTTACGCGGCGCGTTTCAAGACATCACCACCTTAAAACAAACAGAAGAGAGGGCCAAAGAAGCGAGTCGCGCCAAAAGTGAATTTCTGGCCAACATGAGCCACGAAATCCGCACTCCAATCAATGGCATTGTGGGCATGAATGACTTGTTACTGGACTCTGAACTGACTAACAAGCAGCGTCACTACGCCGAACTGGTGCGCAGCAGCAGTGAATCTTTATTATTACTTATCAACGATATCCTGGATTTTTCGAAAATTGAAGCGGGCAAGTTAAGCATCGAAGCCATAGATTTTGATTTGCATTTACTACTAGGTAACGTGATTGATACTTTCGCCGACCGAGCCCAACAGAAAGGCCTGGAGTTGGTATTTTCTCTGGACAAGGCTGTACCTCATTGGATAAATAGCGATCCAGGCAGGATCAAACAGCTGCTGACAAATCTCATCAGCAATGCAATCAAGTTTACCGATAAAGGTGAGATCGTCCTGGCTGTCAGTACTGACAGCCAGCTGACACTGTGTTTTAGTGTCAAAGATAGCGGCATTGGCATTGAACCGGCAAAACAACAAAATTTGTTTAGCAAATTTATGCAAGTCGATTCCTCTACCACTCGCAACTTTGGCGGCACAGGTCTTGGTCTGGCCATCTGTAAACAGTTAACCGAGCTGATGGGTGGAGAAATAGGGGTAAAAAGTCAGTGGCAGCAAGGTTCAACATTCCGGTTTAGCATCCGATATTTGCCCAGCAATACTGAGCAGCAAGCAGAAACGCTGGCTGATTTTCACCACACTACAGTACTGGTAGTAGACGACAATACCAGTAGTAGAGACGTCTTGAGCAAGGAATTAGAGGATACCTATGTAAAAGTATTACAAGCAGAGAATGCCCAACAGGCACTCAAGCTTTTACGAGAGCATCAGCATGATCCGTCACCGATTAACTTGGCGTTGATCGATGTTCAAATGCCAGGCATGAATGGCGCTGAACTAGCCAAAGTCATCCGTAGCAAGCCACAATTCGATACACTTAGCATCACCCTAATGACACCTTTCCAATGGTCAGAAAAAGACACTGAGTCAGATATACCAGACAACATTAACTGCCTGGCAAAACCCATCAAACTCAACGATCTTTACAAGCATCTAAGACGCGCCATTACCCCCAGTACCCAACACCAAACGCAAGAGAGTGACACTAAAATTCTCAACCTGCAAAATCAACCACTCCATGTACTGATCGTCGAAGATAACTTTATCAATCAGCAAGTGGTCATCGAGATGCTGAAAAACATGGGTTGTACCATGTTATTGGCCGAAAATGGTCAGCAGGCCATCGATTTGTTGCAAAACGCAACTACCCTATTCGATGTGATATTAATGGACTGTCAAATGCCCGTCATGGACGGCTATGAAACCACTCGCGTTATCCGTAATAGCGCCCATCCCAACATAGCCCCCAACATCCCGATCATCGCCCTGACAGCTAACGCCATGAAAGGCGATAAGGAAAATTGCCTGGCTGCAGGTATGGACAGCTATCTGGCCAAACCAATTGAGCTTAAACTGCTCGGCGCCGAACTAAGGCGTTGGATAGGCAAATGACGTCACCTCTGTTTAACGTACCAGGCTAAGATTATTAATATTCAGTATCTATGTTTTTGAGCTTTTTCTCGAATTGCTGAAGATGCTCATCTTTTTCATAGTCGAAATGGTATTGATTGTGAAACCCAAAGCGCAGTTTTACATTAGCATCTTCCATAAAAACAGTATAACCGTCGAAATCACTATAGGCGGTGATCCCTCCCAGTAGATAACCTTCGTCTTTGGTTTCTCCGTGCTGACGAATTTTTTCAAATACATTTAATATAAATTTGCTATCAATCTCGTTTTTCATATTGTTCCTTGCTGTTGTGGTCAATGCCCTAACTTAAAACTTGTACCGTCTGTAATTTTGCCCATCAGATAGGGGAAATGCCTGACCAGTCTACTCCATAAAGCAATATATGGGCCGAGAAAGCAATATATGGGCCGAGGCCCTAAATCGGCTGCGCTAATTCCGCTTATATCTGTCTAATTCGAGCTTATAGTGTGGACTCACAAGGCCCTCAAGATAACAACCTATACCAGACAAGCTCGACAATGGGAGGATGGCACTGCCCTGACGGCCAATATCTGGTTAAACAAACAGGCCGCTAACGTACTTTTGGCATTAACCGGGACAAAATTTCATACTCTGTCCTGGGCAGACGTTTGCAACTCGTAGTTTGATTAAGGGTTTTTAACCCAATGCGCCTTGTCGTTTTTGTGATAACTACGTTTGACGGCTGACCAGGCCAATTTGTGGGGCGTTTCTTCTAAGCTTTGTTCTTCGCGCCTATCTTTAGGATCCTTATATTCAGCAAAAGCATGGTTAAAGGCCGCCAGATAAATTTCCTGGGCGTGTTTGGGTAAGGCATGCTGCACACTATCCGTTAGCATTGCTGTAAGTCCTTAGGTTACTAAACAAACATAAGCTTAGGGTGGCCACCAGGAGAAATAAAATTGGGGCCCCCTTCGCCATGCAGTTAATATTAAATAAGCACAGCAGGGCCAAAATTCAAGGACACACGTTGGTAAGGCAAAGTAATCAACAGGCAGCAAAATTTAAAAAGCTATTTCGACTGGCACGTGGGAACACTGCGGATTAACTCACACTCTTACTCATTTAATCTCGTTACGAATTTATGACTTGGTATTTGCAAACAATTTAGTAACCAGAGATACAACCAATAACACCAGGCCGCCTGCAATCAGACCAACTCCACCTTCGACTAAAATAGGCACGAGGGTGGCTATTATGCCCTGCGCTGGCACGGCTAGGACATGCATTAGCAACTGGGTATAATGATGAATAAACTCAATACTGTGTACTAATATACCGCCCCCTACCAGGAACATGGCGGCCGTGCCGACTATAGCCAAAAACTTCATTAATAAGGGAGCAATGATTAAAAGTCCGCGGCCCATAAAACGTTGTATTCGATTAAATGAGCCCGAAACCGATTTGCGTAACAGATACAACCCCGCATCATCCAGTTTGACTATGGCGGCGACCAGACCATAAACCCCCACCGTCACTGCCAAGGCAAGAGCCGATACCACGGCAATCTGGGTACTTAAGTCCGCTTCTCTGACGGTGCCCAGCACTATCACTATGATCTCTGCCGACAGGATAAAGTCAGTGCGAATAGCACCTTTTATTTTGTCTTTTTCAAGTGCCACCAAATCCACGTTTGGATCGGCCACGGCCGCCAACTTGGCTTGGTGTTGCGCTTCCAGCTCAGCTTTAGAGTGCAACCATTTATGAGAGATTTTTTCAAAACCCTCGAAACAAAGGTACAGACCGCCGATGACCAGCAAAACTACAATTAGCCAAGGTATGAAGGCGCTGATCAACAAGGCCGATGGCACCAAAATAAGCTTATTGAGAAATGAGCCTTTGGCAACCGCCCACACTACTGGCAACTCTCGGTCGGCCTTGACCCCGGAAACCTGCTCTGCGTTTAACGCTAAATCATCCCCTAATACGCCAGCGGTTTTTTTGGCTGCCACTTTTGACAGTACAGCCACATCGTCCAACAGGGTGGCAATATCATCGATTAGGGCAAGTAGATTGGATGCGGGCATACAGGGAACTCCAGGTTAGGGGGCGGTGTTTAAATAGACAGGATTAATTGATTCAAATGGCACAGGTAAAACGTCCAGCGGTGATAACTTGGTCAGCATATCACTGAGCGCTATTAACTGGATATTGTGTTTGCTCAATTCCGGTATTTTACGCATTAAATAATTAATCGTCTGGGCATGAGGATGACCGATAGCCAGTGCCTGGCCGTACTTATTGGCCAAACGTAACAGACGTTTAAATTGCTTGTCTATTTGCACTACATCCAAGTCATTATCCAAAAACACGTGACGGTGCAAGGTTGAGACACCGTTGGTTTTAGCGATATTTTCCGCTTGGCTGAATTTAGTGGTACGGCTATCCACAAATGCCAACCCTCGTTGGTGAAGAAAAAGCATGGTTACCAGCATGGGTTCACCAAGTTGGGTCAAGCGGCTGCCCATATGATTATTCAACCCCAGGGCATTGGGCACAGTATCGAAGGCCAACTGCAGTCTATGATTTATGTTCTGGGCCGACATACTGGCCAGTAATACCTCAGGCTCCTGTTTTAGGCCGGAAATAGATTCCATCGGCATATGCAGCAGCACGTCTCGTTGTTGATGGGTTGCGAGCTGGGCATAACGCGCCGTATAGGCCTTGTGAGGTAAGATCGATAATGCCACATTTTTGGGCAATTCGAAGGCGCTTACGTCACGGGAATTATTCCCGATATCGTCGATGATCAGCGCAATTTCAGCCCCCCGGGCACCATAAATGGGTGTGACAACGGCCAAAATCAGGGCCAGAATAAATATTGTTCGATACATACATTAACTTCTTATTATTTTATCTAAAAACGGACCGCTACGGCAGACCACCAAATCCGCCTGCGCAGCCTAAGGTTTCAACCATTGCGACGGATTAACGGGTATGCCTTTATGACGAATTTCAAAATACAGGTTTGGTGACTCTTGGCCACCACTTTGCCCCACCAAGGCGATAGATTCACCCGCTGAGACCACATCACCCGCCTGACGTAACAGCGCCTGGTTATGTCCATACAAACTCATATAACCATTGCCATGGTCGAGTACAGCAACCAGTCCAAAACCCCGCAACCAGTCGGCATACAACACTTTACCATCGTGTACGGCCACCACCTTATCACCGGTATTAGCATCAATTAATATGCCTTTCCAACGCACCTGTCCTTGGCGACGATCGCCAAAGAGTCGGCGGATCCTGCCCTTGGTGGGTTGCAACAATCGGCCTTTGAGTTTGCTTAAACCATCAAAAGACGTCGGCTTGAGGGCTGCCAGACGCTCGGCCTCTGCCAGGGCTTTGCGCAGGTTTTGCTCATTCACTTGCAGCTCTTCCACTTTGGCTGCATCAGATTCAATGGCCGAACGTATTTTTGCCAGGGTCATTTGCCGTGAGGCTTGTCGCTGGTTCAACTCCCGCTGCTGGGCCTTCTGGGTAAGTTGCAATGTCTCTAATTGCTGTTGTTTATCGAGCAGTTGCTGATTGACTTGGCGTAACTCTTTACCCCATTGACGAAATTCGTCAATTAGTTCACGCCGGGCTTTATTCAGATATTGATAGTAGGTAATAATCCGTTCAAACTTCCCAGCATCCTGTTGGTTTAGCAACATTTTCGCATAGTCATAATTGCCGGTCATAAAAGCACTACGCAACTGTTTGGACAGTACCTCTTGCTGCTGGTTGAGATTATTTTGCAACGTTTGTTGTTGGCTTTTGAGCTGGGTTTGTTGGGCGGTATTGGCCGCCAAATCAGTATCTGTGGTATTTAATGCTTTGGCGGATTGGGCAATTCTCAGCTCGGATTGCCTGAGTTCTCCTTGCAGGGATTTGGCTTGGGCCAGTTGCTGGGCAATTTGTTGTTGTTTGTGTTTGATTTGTTGTTGTACGGCTTTTAATTCATCACCACTTTGGGAAAATGCGTCAAATCCAAACAAACACATAAACAAAAAGCACCAATAGCTTGGTGCCTTCTTTTTAGCGATAAAGCGGCTGAATAACACTACCGGCTTTTAATCGAGTGTGACTATAGGAGTGCCGGTCATCTCATCAGGCTGAGGCATACCCATAAGATGCAACATAGTTGGCGCTACATCACTTAGGGTCCCACCTTCACGGGCAGTTGATTTCTGGCCAACATGCCAAAATGGTACCAGCTCGCTGGTATGAGCGGTATGGGCCTGGCCTGTTTCTTCATCTGCCATTTTCTCGGCGTTGCCATGATCTGCTGTGATCAGACAATCCCCTCCGACTTTTTTAATCGCTGCCACCACGCGACCAATACAGCTATCTACGGCTTCACAGGCTTTAACGGCAGCATCGAAATTACCCGTATGCCCGACCATGTCGCCATTGGGGTAATTACAGATGATCGCGTCAAATTTGCCCGACTCTATGGCAGCAACGAGTT
The DNA here is from genome assembly GCF_058068185.1 of Paraglaciecola sp. IT1134. Classification (NCBI taxonomy): domain Bacteria; kingdom Pseudomonadati; phylum Pseudomonadota; class Gammaproteobacteria; order Alteromonadales; family Alteromonadaceae; genus Paraglaciecola; species Paraglaciecola sp. IT1134. The sequence goes on from NZ_CM176486.1 coordinate 4,244,556, forward strand.
TATCGGTTAATTCTTGAGAACTCATTTCTGGCTGCAGATCGTAAGTGGCTACATTGGGGGACGGGATCAATATGCGTTCTTCCCCTGGGTACAGATCTTCTCTGCCACCGCTGTAGAAAAACGTCACGTGGGCAAATTTTTCCGTCTCTGAAATGCGTAACTGGGTTTTATCATGTTTCGCTAACCACTCACCCATCACGTTTACCAAAGGTACAGGGGCAAAAGCCATAGGCGCATCAATACTCTGGGCGTACTGAGTCAACGTGACAAAAGCACTTAATTTAATATGCTGGCCTTTTTCGAATTCAGCGAAATCCGCCTCCACAAACGGGCGGCTGATTTCACGAGCCCTATCCGCTCTAAAATTCATGAAAAACAAGGCATCACCCGCTTCCAGTGGCACGGCGTCACCTACCACTGTGGGTTGCATAAATTCGTCATTTTCGTCTCGTTGGTAGGATGCCTCCAGGCCTTCAACAGCGCTGGCTACTTGAAATGTGCCTTGACCTTTACTGATGACGTTATAGGCTTTTTGCACACGATCCCAACGTGAGTCACGATCCATGGCGTAATAACGTCCCACCATTGTGGCGATTTTGCCCACACCTAGCTCGGCAAACACGGCATCGGCGGCCTCAAGGGAAGCCTTAGCGCTGCGTGGTGGCGTATCTCGCCCGTCGAGGAAGGCATGTAAATAGATTTTTTTCGCACCGCGCTGGGCGGCCAGTTTTAACATGGCAAAGATATGGTCTTGGTGGCTGTGCACCCCACCTGGGGACAATAAGCCCATAACGTGTACGGCTTTACCCTGGCTAATGGCTTTATCCACATTACTAACCAGCGTCTGGTTAGTAAAAAAATCGCCGTCACTGATGGCTTTGGTGACCCGGGTGAATTCTTGATACACCACACGTCCGGCGCCCAGATTGACATGGCCCACTTCTGAATTTCCCATTTGCCCCCCCGGCAAACCCACATCCATACCGGAAGCAGATATCAGGGTATAGGTGGAATCTTCCGTTAAACCATCTAACACGGGTGTATTGGCTGCGGCAATCGCATTGCTCTGGGTGTCTTCCCTATGCCCCCATCCATCCATAATAATTAAGGCGAGCGTTTTTTTGGCCTGGGTCATGAAGGTCTCCGTCGGTAAGGTTGTCTGTTATTAGTCACTGGGGCTGGGGATCAAAAATACAAAACTCATTGCAGCTTAACCGCCAAGACCCCCATATTATCCTGTCGATGCAATCCCGTCACGGTCATTTAGCTTTAAAATCAGATGGAATACAAAAAGTTACAGCGTGTTAATTATATGAGGGCGCTTTGGGCACTGGTTTCTGCACTCAAATTCTATATACTTTGCTCTCTTTTTTTGTCGTGCAATGCACGTAAGAGGCGTAAACGTTATGGATCAAGTGATTGAATTTGTCACAAATCACTACATTTTGGCAGGTTTATTCGCCGCCTTGGTGGTGTCTTTACTCTACACCACAGTGGCGAGTCAATTTTCTAAGGTAAAAGAACTCTCTACCCACGAAGCTACCTTGCTGATGAATAAGCAAGACGCCGTAGTGTTGGATATTCGCCCAGGGGTGGAATTTAAAAAGGGTCACATTTTAGGTGCGAAGCAGATTAAAGCCGAGCAAGTGACTAAAGCAGATTTCTCCCCCCTTGAAAAACAAAAAGACAAACCCATTATTGTTGTATGTGCCATGGGCATGACGTGTAAACGCACCGCGACTCAAATGCAAAAAGCAGGTTTTGAGCAGGTTAGCGTATTAAAGGGTGGGATGAATGCCTGGCAAGGCGCAAATCTACCAATCAGCAAATAACAGGTAGATAAAATATGAGTAAAGTTGAAATTTACACCAAGGGCCATTGCTCTTATTGTCATCGAGCTAAAGCTTTACTTGAGCAAAAAGGGATCGCTTTCAGTGAATTTAAAATTGATCTGCAGCCTGAACTTAGAACTGAGATGATCGAACGTGCGAATGGAGACTACACCGTTCCCCAGATATTTATCGGCACACAACACATAGGTGGTTGTGATGATATGTTTGCACTGGAATCACAAAACAAATTAGATACATTACTCGCCGCATAAGCGGCTATATAAAGGGAAGCATAATGGCTGACGAAAACCAAACAAACGACACTGGCGCAGCTCAAGCCGTGCAAGGTCCACAATTTTCAATTCAACGTATATTTACCAAAGATATATCCTTTGAAACTCCCAACTCTCCGGCTATCTTTCAAAAAGAATGGAAGCCTGAAGTGCAGCTTGATCTGGATACCCGTAGCACCAAGCTCGAAGAAAACCTGTATGAAATCGTGCTGGCGGTTACTGTCACGGCCAAGTTAGGCGAAGAAACCGCATTTTTGTGTGAAGTACAACAAGCAGGTATTTTTCAGATTGGCGAAATGCCGGAGCAAAACAAGGCGCACATGTTAGGCTCGTTTTGCCCTAATACGCTTTTTCCATATGCTCGGGAAACCATCTCGAACCTGGTTAACCGCGGTACGTTCCCGCCACTTAACCTGGCGCCTGTGAATTTTGACGCGATCTTTGCCGCCTATATGCAAAAACGCGCCCAACAGGCACAAGAAAGTGCCCCGGCCCAGCTTGACGCATAATTAATCAATGAACAGCAAACAATCTGTTTCAGTATTGGGGGCGGGGTCTTATGGCACCGCCCTTGCTTTTTGTCTGGCCAGAAATGGCGTGCAGACCTGTTTGTGGGGTAGAGACCCGAAGCAGATGCATAATATGGAGCAAACCCGCAGTAATCAGCGTTATTTACCTGATGCGATCTTTCCCCCTGCCTTGCATATCGAAGCGGATCTCGCGACGGCTGTCTCGCAAAATCGTGACTTGCTAATCGTGACCCCAAGTCACGGATTTTCGGATTTGCTGCGCCAGATTAAACCTCTGTTAACTGAGCAACAGCGTATTATCTGGGCAACCAAGGGGCTGGATCCCGAAAACGGTCGTTTATTGCAAGAAGTTGCCCGGGAAATACTTGGACCAGACATTCCATTGGCCGTAATTTCCGGCCCAACTTTCGCTAAAGAAATGGTAGCGGGTTTGCCCACCGCCATATCACTGTCGTCCACTGATGAGCAGTTATCGGTAGATTTCGCCAATATGTTACATTGCGCCAAATCGTTCAGAGTGTATAAAAACAACGATTTCATCGGGGTGCAGTTAGGCGGCGCCGTCAAAAATGTGATTGCCATAGGTGCAGGTTTAGCTGACGGTTTAGGTTTTGGATCCAACGCCAGAACGGCACTGATCACCCGGGGGTTAGCGGAATTAACCCGCCTGGGCATTAAGCTTGGCGCCCAGCCAGAAACCTTTATGGGCATGGCAGGGCTTGGGGATTTGGTGCTGACTTGCACGGATAACCAATCCCGTAACAGACGTTTTGGTTTAGCTCTGGGTAAGGGCAAAAGTATCCAGCAGGCCATGACAGATATCGGTCAGGTTGTTGAAGGTTACCGCAATACCAAAGAAGTACACCAATTAGCCAAACGTAGTCAGGTTGAAATGCCTATCTGCGAACAAATTTATCAGGTGTTATACAACGGCAAACCCGCCAAAGAGGCAGCTCTGGATTTACTTGGTCGTGAACAAACCTACGAATGATCCCGCTCGCCACTAACCTTTGGCGAGCAGATAACCACCCATGCAGACTCGATTACATAACAACCGTTATACGATCACCCGTTCCATGTGCGTATTTAGGTAACTTAAGGGTGAAAGACGTGCCGTCAGCCTCATTACTGGTAAGGGTTATACTGCCTTTGTGTCCTTGGGCCGCAGACTTGGCGATGGCTAAACCGATACCCCAACTTTTTTCCCTGGCTGGTTCATGACCTTCATAACGTTTGAGAAAACCAAATATCGTCTCCCAGTTTTGCCGGGGAATAGGCCTGCCGTAATTGTGCACCTTCACGGATATATCTGACTCGTCTTGGCTTACTGTCAGGGTGACCTGGGTTTCGCTAGTACCATATTTAAAGGCATTGGATACCAGATTCTCCACAATCCGAATGACCGCAAACACATCGAAAACCCCGGCTAGTTTACTGTCGAGTAACACCGCCTCAAAGCGCTGGCCATATAGGGCATAAGTATCATCAATTAATACCTTAAAATAACTATGCAGATCTTCGGCTTTAAACGCCAATTCCAAGCCCTGGCCACCTTCAATGGAAACCATTTGCAGCATATCTTCAAGCATCACACTCATGCGTCTGGAAGCCCGTTCCAATTTGCCCCCGTAGGAGACAATGTCGTCCGTGCCGTCTTCCATACTAAGCACAGAGCCGATGACACTGACCACGTTTAATGGATTGCGCAGATCGTGGATCAATGAACCGAGCAACTTACGCTGTACTTTTTGCAGTGACTGGGTAAAAGTACTGAGTGAATCCCGACTGCAACTCTCGATAACACAGGTGATTAACTGCAGATGATCGATATCCAGCAAATCCTGTTGCTGCAAAAAATCGACGATGATTTTTCTCAGTAATACATATTCCCAAAAGACTTTATCTACGTTGTAGGCATTAATCCGGGCGCGCTGTTTACCGTGGTCATTACCGGCATCGTCCTCATCGACAATCGTTCCTTGGGCATAAACCATGGGTACGATAGATTCTGCCCCATGCTGCTCACCGGCAAATTTGCATAATTCCTGAATAAGCACATCCAAGACAAAACGAATGTGGTTGGCCAACACATTATCAGATGTGGTCTCAGGCTCATTAAATTCTTCACGAATAGTCTTCACCCAAAGATCTATCAGTTTTTGTTTATTGTTTGTTAACAGCTCAACTATTTGAAGTGTGTTCTTTTTACTTGGGTGGGTTAATACGGCGTTGACATTCGCTGCACCCTCAATAGATTTCATATTCCAGCCTCATTTTGTGGCCGAATACTGGCCACCATTAAGCCTATGATAACCAATAAAAACACTGGTTGCACTTTCGAAGACGGCACCCGTGATTAAATTTGAAATAGTGAGTCTTTTAAGCCCGTAGGCCAGAATAAACCAGCCAATCTTGGGCAAACACCCCGGTTGACTGTATTTGTTCCTGACTCGGGGTACCGGTAATCTCGCCACTGGCCGAGTTAAGCACCAAACCACTGGCAAAAGGCACCCGTGGCTAATCAGCGGTAAGGTACTTGTTGTCCCCCTTACTGCGAGGCTCCCAGTGTACGCTTGGTTAACCTGGCCTGCAGGCAGTTGTTCAGTTGAAACGATATATGTTCAGGGTTCAGGGCTGATGCCATAGTCGTGCCTGGTAAGTCCCCAAAACGGTTATCAGGCAAGGATGATCTAATACTGACCCCAGGTGCTATATAGGATAAAAACGGGGCGCGGTTGGTGAAATAAGCCACGGTATCGCTATCGTTCGTCGCACCGACACTGATTGCCCCGCTCACACAACCTAGGGAGCTGATTTTATTGCTATAGCTGTTGTTCCCCGAGGCGGCCACAACGGCAATCCCGGCTTCAGTGAGTTGACTGACCGCCGCCTGGTAGCTCCGACTAGCAGAGTCACACTGGGTTTGAGTGGTAAAACCACCGCCCCCCAGACTCAATTCGCGAGAACACTTGAATGGCAATAATATCTGCATCTTTAGCTACTCCCGAAAAGGCATCCCCGGAGCCCGCCGCTATGCCCGCCACGTGAGTACCGTAGTAACAGCCAATGATGCTACAATTAATCCCTGCCCCAACCCCTCTTCGTTATCCGTGCCCGATGGGCACAATGACGTTGACTAGTTCGAGCCTCGCGTGGCGGAATAACAAGCCTCGGCCACGACCTTTGCGGCCACAAAAAAATGGAATTTATCCACACCAGTATCCAATATAACAATAGTTTTACCCGCACTGCTTTCGCCACTTTGCCATACAGTGTCTGCCCAGGGTACGTGGGAAAGTTAAATATTTCATTTCTGACTTCAATAATCGAAGCGTCATATTTTAGAGTAAAAGGCTGGGTGTCGAGGCGAGCTGACAATTGGCCTTTAGGCATAGATAAAAATGCATAGCCGTTACCCGAACGCCCTGTCGATCAAGTGGCGAAACCAGGCCAACGCCGCGTCCTGTTCGGTATTTTTGTGCCAATACAAATGGATAGCGATATCTGGCACCTCAAGGGGAACCGCCACAAGACACAGATCGTCTTGCATTAACTTTAAAGCTAATAATCTGGGCAGCGTCAACAAATAATCCGAGTTGGCCACTATGCTTCTGGCAGAGTAATAATTTTGACAACGAAGCACGATATTACGAGCCAGGCCTTGTTGTTGAAATAACAAGTCTTCTGCTGCGGCACCACTTGGCCGGTTGGATACCCCTATATGCCCGGCATGGAAATAGTTGTGTCTATCCAGGCTATCCATTAGAGGGTGATCCTTACGCAGTAATACGCAAAATTCATCATCAATCAGCTTTTTGTGCATCACTGGCGGCTTGATTGGCAAAGCAACATCCAAAATCATATCCAAGTGCCCGGCCCCTAGTTCCCGGGTAATAGTTGGGCGTTCCATTTTAATACTGGCAAAGGTCACATGGGGTGCCTGAATCGCTAATTCTTTAGCCAACAAAGGCAAAATAGACGGTTCCAGAGCATAGTGCATGCCGACACGAAAGTGATGTTCGCTAGTATCTGGATGAAATTCTCCCCAATGCTGCATAATTTGGCGCAAACGCATAAGGTTATCGATGATCAGCGGCGCCATGCGCTGGCAAGCGGGCGTTGGCAACATACGATTGTTACAGCGTTGGAAAAGCGGATCCCCCAAACATTCCCGCAAACGTTTAATGGCATGACTTACCGCTGAGGGAGTGATGTGCAGGGCCTTAGCCGTGCGGGTCATGTTCTGTTCCTGATATAAACTTTCAAAGATCTTGAGCAAATTTAAATCGAGTTTTTTTACACTTTGAACATCCGCCATAGGCACCTACTCAATGAATTTGGTTCATAGTATACAGGATGAATTTTTCATTTCATTCAAAGAAAAAATAAGTCTATGCTAAAGCCAATATCAATCTCAGTTGGAGTAGACCATGGACTTTGCCCACAGCAAAAAAACCTTAGATTATATTGCCCGTGTTAAAGCGTTTATGGATGAGCATGTTTACCCAGTAGAAGACCAAATCTACCGAGAGACAGAGGAGCTCAACCCCAGCGGTGACTGGACTAAATGGCAGATGCATCCCTTAATTGAACCGTTAAAAAACAAAGCCCAAGAAGCTGGTCTATGGAACCTGTTTCTGCCGGATGACAAGTTAGGAAAAGGATTAACCACTTTAGAATACGCACCACTGGCCGAAGAAATGGGCCGGGTGTTATTCGCTTCTGAAATATTTAACTGTAATGCCCCGGATACCGGCAATATGGAAGTGCTCTATCATTTTGGTAATGAACAGCAACAAGAAAAATGGCTTAAACCCTTACTGGCTGGCGAAATTCGTTCGGTATTCGGTATGACCGAGCCCGACGTGGCTTCATCTGATGCCACCAATATGCAGGCCACCGTTGAAGTCGACGGCGACGAGCTGGTGTTAAATGGCAAAAAATGGTGGTCTACCGGCTTAGGTCATCCCAATGCAAAGGTCACCATTTTCATGGCCTTGTCCAACCCTGAAAATGATAAACACTCTCAGCACGCCATGGTGATTGTGCCGCTGGATACCCCAGGTATCGAAATTAAACGCATGCTTAGTGCCTATGGCGACTTCGACGCGCCATCTGGCCACGGTGAAATGCACTTTACTAACGTGCGTGTTCCTAAACAAAACTTGCTAGTGGGCATGGGCAAAGGTTTTGCTATTGCCCAAGGACGCCTGGGACCGGGTCGTATTCACCACTGTATGCGCTCAATTGGTGGTGCAGAGAAAGCCTTGGAACTGGCGATAAAACGTGGTCTGAGTCGCACAGCATTTGGCAAACCAATCATTAAACTCGGCGGTAACGGCGAGCGGATTGCTCAAGCTCGAATTGCGATCCATCAAGCTCGTCTTATGACTTTACATGCCGCCTGGAAAATTGATGCTGTGGGGGTTAAAAACGCCATGACCGAGATATCCGCCATTAAAGTGGCTGTGCCTAAAATGTTGCAAGACGTGGTTGATATGGCCGTGCAACTGCATGGAGGTGCAGGTATGAGCAGTGATTTCCCATTAGCACGATTCGCAGCCGGGGCCCGAGCTTTACGTTTGGCCGACGGCCCAGACGAGGTACATATGGGTATGGTAAGCCGCTTAGAATTGAAGAAATATCAGTAATATGATTCAAGCTGTTATCGACCAATCCGTTACTGACCAGGCTGGCAGGCTTCGCCAGGGACAACCGCTCAAAGTTGAGTCTCTACTCCCTTGGCTTAGTGCTCAAATACCGGCTCTAAACAGCCCCCCTAAAGTGACCCAATACGCCGGTGGTGCCTCTAATTGGACCTATTGCCTAGCCTTTACAAATCCATGCGCCAAAGACACAGAAGTTATTTTGCCAAGGGGCCCCGCTGGCACCAAAACCAAAGGCGCCCATGACATGGGCCGGGAGTATCGTCTGCAAGCTGCTCTTAAGCCTGTCTATACCCAAGTGACCTCAAATGCTTGCCCACTGTGAAGATGATTCGGTGATAAGCGCAGAATTCTACATAATGGAGATGTTCAACGGTATTATCCCCCGTAAAAATCTGCCAAGAGAGTTACAGTTATGCACCAGTGACACACGTAAACTATGCGAAAACGCCCTAGATAGTTTAATCGAGCTACATAAAGTGGATTATCAAAGGGCAAACCTCGGTCATATTGCCAAAGGTAGTGGTTATACTCAGCGCCAGATCAACGGTTGCATAACTCGTTACCAAAAAGCCCGCACCTGGAATGTACCTAAAACAAATTACATCTGCGACTGGCTTAAAGCCAAACTTCCAGACAACAAGCACATGTGTTTGACCCACAATGATTTTCGTTTTGATAACTTAGTGCTCGACACCCAAAGCCCAGCCCGGTTTATCGGTGTACTCGATGGCAGCTAGCCCCCCTTGGGGACCCGCTCATGGATTGGAGTAATAGCTTGGCTTGCTGGGTGCAAACGGATGACGACCGTTTAGCCAAGTCGACTCGCCGCCAACCTACCCATTTACCCGGTATGTATTCACGTCAGGAAGTGAGCGAATATTACTCGGATAAAACAGGATTTAAAGTAGACAACTTTGCTTTTTATGAGGTGTATGGTCTGTTTTGGTTGGCTGCTATCGCCCAGCAAATATACTACCGCTATCATCACCAACAAACCGATAATCAGCGTTTAAAAACATTTTTTTGTGCATTATTTAATATGACAATACCGCAAAACAGTCCAAGGGAAACGCTAAGATGGCCAGTATCGATTTGATCCGTCATGGCCAAGCCTCATTTGGCAAAGACGATTACGATTGCCTTTCCGATTTGGGGGCGCAGCAAGCAGCGCATTTAGGAAATGATTTACTGCGACGGGGAATACAGTTCGACAAAGTCATTCGCGGCGGCATGTTGCGTCATCAACAAACAGCCGAAGGTTGTTTAGATGCCATGCAGACCAGTGGGCTGATTGTCGACCAAATGACAGTTGATGCAGGCTGGAACGAGTATGATCACCAAGACATTCTGGCCCAGCTTAACCCCGATTTTACTAGTGCTAGCGGAGCAAAAAACTATTTAATGCAGCAAGAAAAACCCAATCTTGCCCTACAGAACTTGATGGAAAAGGCTTTTTCGCGCTGGATCAGTAATGACTTTGCCGAACAGTACGTCGAGTCCTGGACAGCCTATCAAGACCGCATACAACAAACCTTGCAAACCACCATTAACGAAGCCAACGATGCAAAACATATCGCGGTATTCAGTTCCGGTGGGCCGATCGCCCTATTGAGCCAGGCGTTATTGAATATTCCAGAGTCCAATTTAATGGATTTAAATTGGACTCTGGTTAATTGCAGCATCAGTCAAATAATTTACAGCAGCAAAAGGCAAATATTGTCGACCTTGAATGACCATTCTGCTTTTGAAGGGCATCACCAACACCTTATTACTTACAAATAACACAGAGACTTTGCCATCATGATAAGAAAAAATATCGTAATCACCGGTGCCAGTTCAGGCTTGGGAAAGGGAATGGCAATTGAGTTTGCAAAAATGGGCCGCAACCTGGGTCTGTGCGCCAGACGCGTAGAACGATTAGAAGAATTAAAAACACAATTACTGAGCATTAATCCAAATATTCAGGTTTTTATTCGCCCATTGGATGTTGACGACCATCCTCAAGTATTTGAGGTTATCAAAGGGTTTGCACAAGATATGGGCAGTTTAGATCGAGTAATAGTCAATGCAGGCATGGGCAAAGGTGCCTCAGTTGGTACCGGTTATTTTCATGCTAATAAACAAACGGCTATCACTAATTTTGTGTCCGCATTAGCCCAATGCGAAGCTGCCATGGAAATATTCAGACAGCATAATTCTGGGCACCTGGTGACTATTTCTTCTGTCAGTGCCGTGCGCGGAGCACGACGCGCCATGACGGTCTATGCGGCGAGCAAGGCCGCCTTAACCTCGTTGACAGAAGGGATCAGAATTGATGTGCTCAATACCCCCATCAAGGTAACAACGATCCACCCCGGATTCATCCACAGCGAAATTAACGCTAAAGTTAAAACCGTGCCTTTTATTGTAGATACCGAAACAGGTTGTAAAGCCATGGTAAAAGCGATTGAAAAAGAAGTAGCCAGTAGTTTTGTCCCCACCTGGCCTTGGGCGTTATTCCGTTATGTGGCACGTATTGCCCCACTTTTTATACTGGCAAAAATGAGCTGAACCAGTCCACTCAACTGTGACTGACAAACTGCTCTACTGGATGGCACCGGAGCAAGGTCGTTTGTTAATAATAGCCCTGAGCAATAGCATACTTTATAGTGGTTTCTTCTACTTTGGGCGGGCAATGCTCAGCAGACTTAGTCATCAGTACTCCATTGTTGAGCCTCGCGAGATTACCCAGCCAAACATGCATACCCTTGAGCCCCCTAAGAATACCCGGTGTCAATTAAGAGTGTTGCACACCGATATTTTCAACTACAGAGTGGAAATTCAGCAGACAATTACCAATAAAACTGCTATTTTTTGTATACATTTATAATTTAAGTATACAAAATGACTAATCGTTCTCTTTTTTCTGATTTTAGCCTATCCGCTGTCAGCGCTGATTTTATTGCTGTTGTGGTCGGTTTTGCCAGCGCTATGGCCATAGTGTTTCAAGCCGCGCTGGCGTCCGGAGCTAGTCAGGCGATGATTGCCTCATGGGTGTGGGCGCTGGGGATTGGAATGGGAGTAGGCTGCATTGGATTATCCTGGTTTTACAAACGACCTATTATCATCGCCTGGTCCACCCCAGGTGCGGCATTACTGGCTACCAGCTTAACGGTGATGAACATTAATCAGGCAATCGGCGTATTTATATTTGTGGGACTGCTTACCCTGCTCACGGGGTTATCAGGCTGGTTTGACAAGCTCAGCAAGTGTATTCCGCTGCCGTTGGCTTCGGCTATGTTAGCGGGTGTCTTGCTGCAATTTGGCTTGAATATATTTGGTGCATTGCAAGCCAGTCCGTTAATGGTTGGTATTATGTTGGTTATTTATATGTTGGCCAGACGAATTTCTGCCCGGTACGCCATCCTGGCGGTTTTGCTTAGCGGCTTTATCTGCGCACATACTTTTCACCTGATTGATTATACTGTGATCCGCTGGGAAATGGCTCAACCTGTCTGGGTTACCCCCCAGTTTGAGATCAGTCACCTTATCGGCATTGGTTTACCATTATTTATTGTGACCATGACATCACAGAACATTCCGGGTGTGGCGGTGTTAAAATCCAGTGGTTATGAGCAACAGGCCATATCCCCAATTATCAGCTGGAGCGGATTGCTGAATCTGGTTTTTGCCCCTTTTGGTGGCTTTTCATTTAACCTGGCAGCGATTACGGCAGCAATCTGCACCAGTAAAGAGGCCCACCCTGATCCTGAAAAACGTTATGTGGCCGGTATAGCCACTGGCGTATTTAATATCATTGCCGATATCGCCGGTGCTGCTGTAGTCAGTTTGTTAGCGGCTTTTCCCTCTTCTTTGATTTCCGCCTTGGCCGGCTTGGCATTATTGGGCACCATAGGTTCAAGTTTGCTTATCGCCAGCCAGCAAAGTCATTACCGGGATGCGGCCATGCTCACCTTTTTAGTCACCGCCTCTGGTCTGTCATTTTTTGGCATAGCATCAGCATTTTGGGGCATAGTACTGGGTATGCTGGCGTTATTGATCAATAACAAAAAAAGAGACTTAACCATATGAGTGATAAACAAGCCGCAAATACCCTGTTTTTACGTTTAAAACAAGACATCCGCGATCATAGGTTGCCTCTCAATGTACCCCTTAAACAAGCCGACCTGGCCCTGCGCTATCAGGTGAGCCGCATACCTATACGTGATGTATTGCAACGCCTTAAAAATGAAGGCTGGGTAGTACAATGTGGCAAACGAGGTGTGATGATCCAACCTCTAAATGCAATTGATGCCCAAGACTTGTATCAGATGAGAATGCAGTTGGAACCGATGATCCTGGCCTATGCCATGCCAAATTTATCCTACCAGAATATCGGCCAAGCCCAGGATATTTTGCACCAGGCTAAGAATGTATCTAGTCTGTCTGTCTGTGAGCAAGGTGAGCTTAACTGGCGGTTTCACACCTGCCTATATCAGCAAGCCAATCATCCGTTACTGTTGGATACAGTAACCAGATTACATCAACTTAGTGCACGCTATATTGGCTTCCATTCAGTGGAATTGGATTACCTCGATACCAGCCAAGAACAACATGTCCAGCTGTTAGCCGCAATTAGTGCTAAAAAAACCGCTCTCGCCCAGCAGTTGCTTGAACAACATATCCGCCAAGCCGGAGAGATATTGGTCGCCCATTTAATTACCCAAATATAATACTGAAAATAGTAGATTCAGCTGGTATAATCCTGAATTAAGCCTAAGATGAATTTCACATTTTACGCTAAAAATCTTAACTGAAAGATTAGCCCAAGGTTGCGTTATAAATATATCCAAAGACCTACGTGCTTTAAATAGCCAAGACGCAGCCAAACTTCTGTACAGCAATGCCTTTTCCGGTTTAACCATCAGCCTGCTGGTTAGTACAGTTGTGGCATTTGGCTTTCGCAACCCAGCTACCCAACACACTAAATTTATCTGGTGGGGGATCATGCTTGCTGTGTTGCTCTTGCGCCTGATTGACCTACTTTATTGGCAAAAGCGGTTAAGTTTCAAAGGTGTCAGCGGTAGCGCCTGTATCAAACGGTTTTCTGTGGGAAGTTTGTTAACCGCTTGTATTTGGTCTGCTCTACCTATCGTCATATTCGAACAAATGAACTTACTTGAATTGACCGCTGTGGTCCTGATCATGACCTTTATGGCGGCTGGTGCCCAGTCAGTGTTATCGGCGAGTATGCCCCTGTGCATGTCGTACACCCTGGTTTTGCTTGTACCGATTTGTGTATTAGGAATTTTGTCCCCTGAGGAGCTTCGACAAATTCTGGGCTATTTGGGTCTTGCGTTAAGTATCGGGTTATTTTTCACCTCAGCCAAAGCCTCTAAATATACCTCGGAGTCCATTAACGTTAGAAATATTAATGATTGTTTAGCTAAGCAGATGAACGAGGAAAAAGACCAGCTCAATAAGGTCAACAACGAATTAAGTGCGGCTTACGATAAGCTCAATGCTATCAATTTTAACCTTGAAGATGAAGTCACCAAACGAACCGCAAAAATTTACCAGCTCTCCTATCTGGACCCCTTAACCCAATTGATGAACCGTAAGGCTTTTACCCAGGAATTAGCCAAACTAACGGCCCGCTGCGCTAACAGCACTAGCGCACTGGCTCTGTTATTTATTGACTTACACGGTTTTAAAAAAATCAATGACACTATGGGTCATCAAGTTGGAGACAAGGTACTGATCGAGGTGGCAAACCGGATAAAAGCCTTCGCCGACGATAATAAGTCCGGTAGATGGGGAGGGGATGAATTTTTGGTAGCCCTGCCCTATAGCGACAGCGATACGGCGAAATCTATTGCCGGGGCGATCATTAGCAGTATTTCTCAAGCGATACTGGTCAACGGCAATGAGCTGCATCTGAGTGCGACAATAGGCATAGCCATGAGCCCGGAACACAGCGTTTCTGCGACCGAACTTATCCAGCTGGCGGACTTGGCCATGTGTGAGCAAAAAACCTTTGCTCCCCGTGAACCGCGATTATTCAGCGCTGAATTGCAGCAAAAAGTGCTCGACTCTCAAGAGATCCTTTACGGCCTACAACATTCCATACAGCATCGTCAGCTATATTTGTGTTATCAACCTATCCAATGTGCCAAAGACAATACCTCCTGGGCATTTGAAGCCTTGTTAAGATGGGATTTTAACGGCCGTTTTATCGGTCCAGATACATTTATACCCTTAGCCGAAAAATCTGGCTTGATAAAAGAAATAGGTGCTTGGGTTCTTAATCGGGCTTGTATGGATGCCAGCCAATGGCAACATTGTCCCCATGCGGCGGTCTCCGTTAATGTTTCAGTGATCCAATTGATGGATGACAGTTTTATCCGTACTCTGGACAACGCACTGCGCAGCAGTGGTCTGGCACCCCATAGGTTGCATTTGGAAATAACAGAATCCATATTCGTCGATAACCATATAAAGATTAAGCAGCAGCTGGCGGCTATTCAGCAACGTAAAGTGCATCTATCAATGGATGATTTTGGTACCGGCTATTCGTCCTTGTCGCAGTTACAAACTTTATCGGTCAATTACGTCAAAATTGATAAATCCTTTGTGGATAATATCGAACATAATGGTGAAGCCATTATCCGGGCAACCTTGTTTATCGCCCGAGAATTAAACTGCCAAACTGTCGCTGAAGGGGTCGAAACCAAAGAGCAGGTATTAGCGTTGACAGCCATGGGGGTAGATTTTTTGCAGGGTTATTATTTTGCCAAACCTATGCGCAACGAAGTTCTTATTAACTGGCAAAACCCGATTACCGATACCACCAAAGCCTTCCCCTAGACCTAGGTAAATTGGCGTACTAATCTCCCGTATCAATTGCGGCTATGATTTCGAGGGTAAAGACGGCAAAATGC
Source organism: Paraglaciecola sp. IT1134 (assembly GCF_058068185.1). Classification (NCBI taxonomy): domain Bacteria; kingdom Pseudomonadati; phylum Pseudomonadota; class Gammaproteobacteria; order Alteromonadales; family Alteromonadaceae; genus Paraglaciecola; species Paraglaciecola sp. IT1134. The sequence continues at coordinate 4,259,800 of NZ_CM176486.1, forward strand.
CCAAATACTTTTATCGGGATCCCTTATTACATGGCTCAGCTTTATTTTTACTACGCTGCAATGAATGCAGGCAAATCTACCTCTTTGCTCCAGTCAGCCTACAATTACAAAGAACGCGGCATGCGCGCCGAGATTTTCACTGCAGCATTGGACGACCGGTTCGGCATTGGTAAAGTAGCATCACGTATCGGCCTGGAAGCAAACGCCCACCTGTTTAACGATACCAGCGAGCTATTTACACAAATACAAGACCTGCAACAAAGTGGCAAAATAGATTGCATTTTCATCGACGAAGCCCAGTTTCTCAGCAAAGTCCAGGTACAACAATTAGTGAAGGTCGTTGACGACCTTGGGGTACCGGTCCTGGCTTACGGATTGCGTACCGACTTTCTCGGAGAAACATTCGAGGGTAGCCGATATCTTATGGCCTGGGCGGATAAGCTGGTTGAGCTCAAGACCGTTTGTCACTGCGGGCGTAAAGCCACTTTTGTGGTACGTCTGGACGCGCAAGGCCAGGCCGCAAAAGAAGGGGCCCAGGTCGAAGTTGGCGGCAATAACCGGTATGAATCTGTGTGTCGTAAACATTTCAAAGAACTGGTTTGGTAAACCCCAATGGTCAAAGGTAAAGGATGCCAGGTAATAAAAAAGGGCCACTGTAGGCTGATACGAAATTTGGGAACTGATTATTCAGTTCCCTTTTTATTTTAAATTATTTGTTATCCTAATGGCAGGTGATCCGACATTACAGACATAGCTAGATCTAAAACTAGTTCAGCATTTAAGGGGTAAAGTGAGTTCTTTAGGACATTTTTTTTTAAAATGTGTAGCTGAACCTAAATATTATCCATAGGACTTTGTGTATTGCCAAATTTAGTCCCAATCACATGGGTATATATTTCGGTTGTTTTAACATCAGCATGACCAAGTAAGTCTTGAACTGTTCGAATGTCAGCACCACTTCGTAAAATCTGGGTCGCAAAAGAATGTCTACTATGTCTTGCAAGACATAGGCGCCATTCCTTTGCGACTCATCTGCTTGAGCGAGGTGTGAGTTTACGTGCCATTCAAACTCATCTAGGTCATGCCAGTCCTATCACCACTGCGCGATATACCAAGATGACCGAAGGAGTGAGTCAAAACAGTGCCCTGATGATTAATGACATGCTCAGCACTGCCCAAATTGACTGGGTTAAGGCCGGTGTTGAGGAGAAGAGCGATGATTAAGCTCGCCGATATTCTACGTGAGCATCATGCTGAATTTATCCGTGCTTATGGTCATCGCATACACAGTGCATCACGCGATAAACTGAATCAGGCACGGGCTTGTTGCCAACAAGCACCAGTGAGTTTACCCCGACTGGTGAGTTGGCAGAGATATTTAAGTCAATGGAGTGAACCACGGTGTGAGGTATGTGGCAGTTTACTGCATCATCAAGAGCGAGAAATAACGCGCCATGCAGCCTAAGGATGACAACACTCACATAATAGGGGTGAGTTTAATTGTGCCTGTCATAAATAAAGAGGGAGTATTTTTATGCGGTGGGGGCGAAAAACGTTTGCCTGTGATTACGGCCTTCATGCATAGTAAAGGGATAAAATAAAAACGAACCGCCATAGATCAGCAAGTCGGCAAGTCCAACAAGTAAATCAACCCACCCTAGCAGTAAGTAAGAGTGGTGAGATCTCACTTTTTTGGAGTACACCGGTTTTTTTTACCTCAAGCTAGGGTCGGTTATTTAAACGTTAGGTATTTATCAAACAATGGAGTTGTTATGAAGTTCATATTAATAATCGGATTCTTACTCACAAGCTTAATTTCGTCGAAAGCTGTAATTGCTTCAAGCTGTAATTCTGAATGCCAGTTGGCTCAAATTAATTCATACTTTTCAGCTTTAGATAAAGTTAGCCGCAAAAATTCAAACGTTAAAGACATCGATTCATTGTTGTCATTAACTCACGATGCAGTCAAATACGTTCATGTGGAGTATGAGGCTAACTTTACCAAGGAATCATGGCGAAAAGCTTTTATTCGTAACCTTGAACGTGGGACATATCAAAATAGCGTTAAAAATGAGATACGTGTTCTAAGCAGCATATTTGGTGAAAATCATACAGCAATAGAATATTCTCATGGGGTAATCCAACCCGATGGTACTTGGCAACAAACTAATCCATTACTTGTTGTGTTTGGTTTTACTAACGGAAAAATATCACTAATCAAAGAGTTGTGGTAAAAATACCTAACAAGTTGCCTAAGTTCGCCGCAAAAAGCGCGGCTGGGACAAATACTCATAGGGCTTCGCCTAACAACGTTCGCATTTGCCCCTTGGCAAAGCGTTGGTATGTGCAATTATCGCCAATTGTCATGTTTAAGGATAAGTTAGATTTGAAACATCTATTTTTTGTTTTATTACTTTGCTGTGGTGATAGAGCTCAAGCTAGTGATCATCACATATCATTGAGAAATGGTGATTTCGCCTTGGTTACAGACGTTTTTTTAGTCAGAATTTAGATTTTAATTCGCTACCTGAAAACAAAACGATTAATTTAACTTATTGGGGAAGCAGCCCAAAAGTTGAGATTAAATACAATGGCAAAAGTTTATTTATTTCTGGTCATGATAAAGAAGTTGAACGAGTATATTTAGAATTTGATAAAAAAATAAAAATTATTTCGTTCAACATACAGATTGAACCGGCTCATTATAATAAAGAATATATTCAAGAACATCTTGGAAAAGTCAGTATTGAGACACCCGAAATTTACGAACTTAGTAACGTTATATTAGCTTTATCTGACAGATTTCATCAAACAAATTATAGGATGTACTCGAAAGGAAAATATTACTCAGATGTTTTGAAATGGTTTTCACCTTTTAAAGATCATGAAATTTTTAAAAAACTCGATAAGGTTAGCTATTATACATTTGTTGAAAATGGTCCTTCATATGTTTTTAATGGAGATAAAATAGAAAAATCATCTGTATATAAAGGGTTTCGAGCAGTTGATGTTATTAAAGATAATATTATATTGTTAGAAGATTTTGCGAAAAAGAGTGATTTTCAAAAATTTTATAAACACCATCATGTGTATTACTTAAAGTTGAGTAAGGTATTCCAATTAGGTGCTCAACCAAAAAACATTTGGCAATGGTTAGAGTCTCACTTCCCTGCAAGGTATCAAAGTTATAAGATTTTCTTTTCTCCATTGGGACCTGGAAACAATAGTGCTCGAATGTATGCCAATAATGACTTTAATGAATCAATCATGTTTATCAGTGCTCCTAATCGCTATAAAAACGAGAAGGAATCTTTATCAATTCAATCGATAAAGTTCACGCGTTCATTTTTTACTGAAATTGATCATACTTACGTCAACCCAACCTCTGACAAATATATAGACGAAATTAATGATGCTTTGGTGGATTTAGCCCCATGGTATAAAGGCGGTGGATACAACAAGCCCTATTTAATATTTAATGAGTATATGACGTGGTCATTATACTCTTTATACGCAATGGAAAATTATTCTCCGGAAGAGTACCTCTTTATAAAAAGCTATACTGAAGATTTTATGATAAACAAGAAGGGTTTTTATCGATTTAAAGCTTTTAACAATGAACTTATCCGCTTGTATAGAAACAAATCAACTAAAGAAAAAATTACTGACCTCTATCCCTCAATTATAGGTTGGATAAAAAATAATTCAAAAAGCACATAATAAGGCGTTACGAGCTGCCAAAATTTGATAGCACATCCATATTTTTGTGGAGAATACGAATTATTTGTATGCTGTTTAGGTCGGTCATTCGATAAAAAATAATGTGACTACCTTGAGGGGATTTTTGGTAACTTTCTTTTATATAATTACAATTACTTCCTATTTCTGGTGTGTCAGAAAGCACATGAAAGGTATCATCAAATTGCTTAATATAAATATTACGTTGCTCACGCCCCCAACGCTTTTCAGTAAACTTAGCTATAGAATTCAAGTCTGCTTTAGCGCGCCGTGTTAACGTACGTGTTAACGTAAATGTATTCATATATCGTTTTCAGCATCCAATTCAGCCATCAAACTATCGTAGCTATAGTCAGCTTTACCGCTTTCTTCTCCATCTGTCAGCATTTGGCGCAGTACATTAAGTTTACTGTCTTTATCTTCAAGAACCCTCAAGCCTGCACGTACTACTTCACTTGCAGAGCCATAGCGTCCACTTTGAATTTGGTCAGAAATAAAGCCATCAAAGTGGTCACCCAGTGTCATACTTGTATTTTTAGCCATGATTTTTCTCCTTTATACCAATATATACCTAATTATGGTATATAGTTCATAATAAGTCAAAGCAAGCGGACGTGGCAAAGCGGCCACCTTTTGTGCAAAAAACACACAACAACCGCCATCTTCACCACGCGGGTGTTTGAGGCGTTATGTACCTATAAGGATCCCGTAAATGTCGAAGTCTGTAGTAATTGCAATTGGCGATGAATTTTTGAGAGTTAAGTTCCTCGAGAATAGGACTCCTGAAACAACTGATGAAGAAGCAAAGGATGCTTTCGCTTTATTATCAGAATACAGAGATGGAGGAATTTACATTGCTCATTACTCTGGTTTTAGTGAATGGGAAAGGCACCTTAATGGTGACGAGTTTGTTCAGGTTTTAGGTGGCGAGACTTCATTGATTTTATTAGGTAATAATCAAGAGCAACGAAACAGGTTGAAATCTGGTCAAATGTTGGTAATTCCAAAAGGTGTTTGGCATCGTTTTGAATCGCCAAATGGCGTGAAAGTAATGACTATTACTCCACAACCAACCGAACATTCCATCGAGCGCCCAAACGTTACATAAAAGGGCGGTAGGTTTATAAACATCAATCGCACATAAATTTTAATATAAGGATGTAATTATGAATTTAAAAAAAATAATATTCGCCACCATTTCGTATGTAATCTTAACAATGGCAATTGCATATCCATGGCATTTAATTTGGTTTCATGACTTATATGTTTCTATGGGAGCAGTAACTCGTGCAGAGCCTATCGTCCCTTTTGGTATGTTAGCAATGTTCATTCAAGGCTTTATAATTGCTTATCTTTATCCATTTTATTATCGTAACGGAAACCCCATTATCCAAGGCATTAAGTTCAGCTTAATCATAGGAGCAATTATTTATTCGATCATGGGCTTTGCAACTGTTGCAAAAATCGATATTAACCCTATCTCAACATTTTTAATTTATGGTTTTGTTTTTCAAGTTATACAATTTGTTTTTACGGGAGTAGCACTCGGATTGATTTATGGAAGACATAAATAACAAACCATACAAGAAAATCAAGTCATTCGCTTCGCTCATTGGGACGCGCCAAAAGCGGCGCGCCCCTTATTTAAGTCGTTAACGTCTGCTTTGAGTGAAAACACGTTCAAAAGAAAGAATATCCACAATATCTCATGATTACTCAAAGTAGCTTTACTGCTCGCACTTTTTTAGACCGCTTTGTACTCACAAGAGCCAGTCGTGAAGTTTTCAAAGGTATCCCCAGGAAGGGCATTTTTCTGTCACAAATTTAAATTGCCTGAACGAGGGCTTTGTTCGATTTCTTGCCAGTCACGGTTGAAAGACGCAGGGCCTGAAGCGGTCACTAAGGGTAGCCTCCACTTTACCTAAAACCAAAGTGATCTGATGAATTTCAGGTCATACAAGTTGCTCAACCTATATTCTGCCATTCTGACCTTATTTGCACTGCTCCTGCGTGGACACCATTTAGCAAAACGTATTATTAATAGATGGCCATTGGAACGCGGAAGTTAAGTATTCTGGTGAATTTAAAATAAGGATAAAAGCATGAAGCCTATTTGTATTTCACTTATTCTGCTGCTTTCTACTCTAACTATTAGTAGCAAAAGTTATAGTCAGGATACATTTTCAGCCCCTGAAGGCCCTTATATTGGGCAAAATCCTCCAGGCTTAACGCCTGAAGTTTTCGCTCCTGGTATTGTTTCGACAGAGCATCGTGACTGGGGCGGTAGCTTCACACCCGACATGAAAGAGTACTACTTTGGTAGGAGAAACAACAAAAGTGGAAAAACGTCGTTAGTTGTTTTTAAATCCGAGAATAATCGATGGTACGAGTCAGTAGTGGAACCCCGGGTGGGTGGGGCTTTTATCTCGCCTGATGGTAAGACTATGCATTCTGGCAAACGATATAGGGAGCGCACCGATGATGGTTGGTCAGAGTTAAAAAGTCTTGGTTCCCCGTTTGAAGACATCGGCATCATGCGCCTTACGGCTTCGTTAAAAGGAACCTATGTTTTTGACGAAAGGGGTACAAATGGAAATGGTGTTCTGCGATATTCACGAATGGTAAACGGCAAGCGTGAAGCACCGAGACCCTTTAGTAACGAGATAAACACGGGTAAATGGACCGCTCACCCCTTCATTGCTCCAGATGAGTCTTACATTATTTGGGATAGTACAAGAGACGGCGGATATGGTGGTGGTGATATGTATATCAGTTTTCGACAGCGAGATGGCTCATGGGGTGCCGCCATTAACTTCGGGGATAAGATAAACACAGATGCTGAGGATGGCGGAGGATACGTAACACCAGACGGAAAATATCTTTTCTATTGCAGGCGTTGTAGCCCACCAGATTTCGAAATAATGTGGGTGGATGCGCAGGTTATTGAGACCCTCAGGCCCAAGCCATAAGCCATAATTTTGCCGTGAGCAGAGGTATTTACAATAAGGAGAGTTAATATGACTATCAACTCAAAAATCAAAAGTTTAATCGCCGCAGCTCTCTTGGGCGGTATGAGTAGCTTTGCCGCCCAAAGTGCCGAAGAAAACATTAGCCTCGCACCGGAGGCTACAGCCGCCGAAGCCACGCTCTCTTTCAGGGATATTCCTGATCTCAAAGATGCCTTTATCGATGCAGCGCCAACTGATAGAAAAGACGGTATTCTGGTGGGCGAATTAGGCATCGATGGTGGCAATAAAGCCATGATTGTTAAGCTGGCGCAGGAGATTGCCGACAATAAACATAATCGCTTCGACAGCCTGCTTATTGCCCACAAGGGCAAGCTCCTGTTTGAATCCTATTATTCACGTGGTCGCATCAATCTACCCCATTACCAAGCGTCAGCGACTAAAGTCTACACCAGCCTGGCGCTTGGCCGTGCTATCCAGTTGGGTTATCTGACCATGGCCGATTTAGACAAGCCCTTGGTCAGCTTTCTCAAAGATCTCGACCCAACAAAATTTGTTGAGGGTGTAGAAAAGATCACCCTGCACAACGCGCTGACTATGCGTTCCGGTATCCGCATCAGTAAAGAACAGAGAGAAGAATTCGAGAAAAACCCCAGCCAGTTAAAAGGCCAGGGGCAAGTTCAGGCTTACCTCGAGCATAGTGCGCCTATTACCGCAGAGTCTCAGAGCTTTCTATATCAAAGCGATCCAGTGTTGGTGATGCAAGTCATTGACGCCGTCGTGCCGGGCACGGCCAAAGATTTTATCAAAAATGAACTGCTAGACAAGATGGGCATCACGAATTATCGCTGGAAAACTGCCGTTAGCGGCCTGCCAGAAGCGGGGTGGCGCGTGAGCATGACATCGCGCGCTATGCTCAAGTGGGGCACCTTGGTCATCAACAAAGGCAAATGGCAGGACGAACAACTGATACCAGCAGCCTTTATTGCAAGAGCGACCAGTAAAATTGCCAAACCTAGCGATGATGAAGTCGTTTCCGCCGCCGGTGTTTCCGGCACTTCTTACGGCTATTTCTTTTGGCTGAACGATCTGTCCACAGGTGATAAAAGCTACTTGAGTAAAGCGGCCGAAGGCGGCGGCGGGCAATATATCAGTGTGATCGAAGAGCTTGATCTGGTTGTTGTGGTTACTGCCCATAACAGAACTTTTAATGCTGATACCTTATCGTTGACAGCAACAAGAATTTTGCCGGCTTTTATTCAAAATTCTATTCCAACCATGAGCGGAAAAAGTGATAGCCAAGATAAATTCCCAGTCCTGGAAGGCGCCTATCTCGGGCAAAAACCGCCGGGTTCAACCCCTGAAGTTTTTGCTCCGGGTATTGTTTCATTAAACGGAAGAAGTGAATATGGCATTTCGTTTTCTCCTAATTTAGATGAAGTATATTTTTCAGCTAAAAATAAAATAAGCGGAGACGCAGATATATATTTCTCAAAATTCGAAGAAAAAAAATGGATACCTATTAAAAAAGCAGATTTCACAAAAGGTAAAAAAGATAACGAAATGCAACCCTTTGTTAATTTTAGTGGTAAAAAGATTTATTTTACAGCTCATAACTCGTTTACAGATCATGACTCGGATGCGGACTCTAAAATTTGGTATGTAAACCGTTTGGAGGATTCCTGGGGCGATGCAATAAAACTTGATTCACCTATAAATGACGATGAAGTTTTTCATGCGAGTCCAGCAAAAAACGGCGATCTATTTTATTTTAATTTGTCAAAAATGAAACTGTATTATGCACCCAACAAAAACGGCGAATTTCCCAAAGTACAGGAAGTTGAAATTGAATTTGGGTTTCACGGCTTTATTTCCCCATCCCAAGATTTTTTAGTAGTAGATGCTCGAAATAAAGATGACAAAAGAAAAGACAACGATATTTATGTGTATTTTAAAGAGCAAGACGGAACATGGACAAAACCAATTAACCTTGGAAATACGGTAAATACCAATTTTAATGAATCGGTCCCGAGTATCACTCCAGATGGTAAATATTTGTTTTTTAGTCGAAGAACCGAAGAAGATGAATTCAAAAACTTTTATTGGGTGAGCACAAAAGTTATCCATAAGTTAAAAACGGCTTATTTTAAGAAGGATCAATAAATTTAGCACACATAATTTTGATACTAATTGCACATAGGTTTGGTAACAAACATTTTAAAAATGTAAACAATGAGGAGGTTTAAACAATGAGAAATTACAGCTTTATGTTTTTAGTACTTGTATTCGCATTATTTTTAAATGCTTGCACGACTAAAAATATAAACTTAAAAGACAGTGATTTATCATCTATAGAAAGTCCCTATCTTGGCCAAAAACCACCAGGCTCAACGCCTGAGATTTTTGCTCCTGGCATTGTTAATACAGAAGAGAATCGTGAAATTGAGGGTATGTTCGCGGCGGATATGAAGGCCTTTTATTTCATCAAGAGACCACTTGGTGAGGAATCTAAGTCCAATGTATTGGCTGTCATTGAATATAAAAATAATCAATGGCAGGAGTCTGTTGCCAAACAGGGAGTGAGCGAACCATCTATATCTCCCGATGGGATGACCGTCTATTTTGCAAAAGAATATATGGAGCGCACCAGCGCGGGTTGGTCGGAGCTAAAAAGCCTGGGCAAGCCTTTCGAAAATATCGACATTATGCGGCTTTCGGCATCTTCCAACGGCACCTATTACTTTGATACCTTTACCCCGAAATTAGATACTCCTCTGCGCTATTCGCGTTTAATAGACGGCAAATATGAACAACCGAAGTCGCTAGGCCAGCAATTTTCCATCGGCAGTTATAATGCCCATCCCTTCATCGCACCTGATGAATCCTACATTATCTTTGATAGCAGAAGAGACGGTGGATATGGCACATCTGACCTCTACATCAGCTTTCGAACGGACGATGGCTCATGGGGCCCTGCTATCAACATGGGCGACAAGATAAATACCACCAGCGCCGAAAACTATCCGAGTGTGTCACCCGATGGGAAATATCTCTTCTTTGATCGACGGAAAAAATCCGCAAACAATGAACCTTCTGTAGATATCTACTGGGTTGATACCCAGATTATTGAAACACTCAGACCCAAATAATAAGCCATAATTTTGCTTTGAGTAGAGGCATTTATAATCCGGAGGATTAATATGACCATCAATTTAAAATTTAAAAGTTTACTCGCCGTCGTTTTATTAAGCAGTTTTAGTGGCTTTGCCTCAGAAATTTCAGAAGAAGATAAAAGACTCGCACCGGAGGCTACAGCCGCCGAAGCCACGCTCTCATTCAGGGATATTCCTGATCTCAAAGATGACTTTATCGATGCAGCGACAACTATCCTGACATAGCGGGTTAATGGCTGGATGGTTTAGGGCCGCAAAGCTTTATCCCCCCTGGCGAGACCGCATACTCCAGTACGTGAGGCTTCGATAATCTCGGTGCTTTGCCCCAAGGTATAAGCAAATGCATCTAACTTATCACTGGTACCTGTGACTTGAATGGTGTAGTTGTTTACATCTACGTCTATGATTTGCGCACGGAAGATCTCGACGTTGCGACTGACCTCGGCGCGGACCAACTCGCTGCGGGTGGCCACTTTAATCAGCATCAATTCTCGTTCTACATGGCTCCCATCGGTGAGATCCGTGACTTTTAACACATCTATCAGTTTATTTACCTGTTTGGTGATCTGTTCAATCACCTTGTCGTCTGCCACTGTGGTAATCGTCAACCGCGAGAGACTCTTATCGTCAGTGGCGGCCACACACAATGAATCAACGTTATAACCACGCTGAGAAAACACCCCCACTATGCGTGATAGCGCCCCGGGCGCGTTTTCCATAAGTACTGAAATAATACGTTTCATTAGGTGCGCTCCGTTTTACTTAACCGCAAATCATCCATAGCACCGAATTTAATTTGCATAGGATAAACATGTTCGTTTTGGTCGATCATGATATCCATAAAAACCAAACGCTCTTTTTCGGCAAAACATCTTGCCATAGCATCTTCTAGCTCATCCGGGTGATCGACCCGAATACCGATATGCCCATAAGCTTCAGCAAGTTTGACAAAATCTGGCATCGAATCCATGTACGAACTTGAATAACGACTCTTATAATTCATATCTTGCCATTGACGCACCATGCCCAGGGCTCTGTTATTTAGGGAGATGATCTTGATGGGTAATTTGTACTGCAAGCACGTCGACAACTCCTGGATATTCATTTGAATACTGCCATCGCCGGTGATCACCACCGAGGTCGCCTCGGGATGCGCCATTTGCACGCCCATCGCTGCTGGTAAACCAAAACCCATGGTGCCCAAACCGCCTGAGTTGATCCACCGTCGGGGTTTAGCAAAAGGATAATACAAGGCGGCAAACATTTGGTGCTGCCCTACATCTGAACTGACGTAGGCATCACCTTGAGTATGTTTATAAACGGATTCAATTACCTGTTGGGGTTTGATCAGGTTGGCATCTTTTTTATAGTCCAAACATTTACGGGCACGCCACTGATCGATCTGTTGCCACCAGTCAGCCATTTTCTCTTTTTGTTTGGTCTTATCGATGGAGCCGAATTGCTCTAGCAATTGCTGGGCAACTTTATCCACACTGCCCACTACAGGAATATGCACAGCTATGGTTTTTGAAATCGATGCAGGATCGATATCCACATGAATAATGGTGGCGTGGGGGCAAAACTTCTGCACATTGTTGGTCACCCTATCATCGAAACGAGCTCCCAGGGCCAGAATACAGTCGGCGTTATGCATGCATTTGTTCGCTTCCAGGGTGCCATGCATGCCTAACATGCCTACGAACTGCGGATGCACACTTGAAAACGCGCCTAAGCCCATAAGTGTGGACGTCACCGGGGCGTTAAGTTTTTCCGCTATTTTGGTGACCCATTCGCTCGCTTCACAGGCAATTGCCCCACCACCCACATACAGAATGGGCCGTTTGGCCTCAAGTAAGGTTTTAGCGGCCTTTTTTATCTGTTTACTGTGGCCTTTGAGCGTTGGATTATAGGAGCGCATGCTCACATCGTCAGGAAACTGGTAGGGATGTGACTCCAATACGTTGACTATGTCTTTAGGCAAGTCCACCACTACCGGTCCAGGGCGCCCTGTATTGGCAATGTAGTAGGCTTTGGCAATAGCCATGGGAATATCCTGGGCCCGCTTGACCAGAAAACTGTGTTTCACCACTGGCCGTGAGCATCCCACCATATCAGTTTCCTGAAACGCATCTTCCCCTATATGCATAGAGGGAACCTGCCCGGAAAGCACCACCATAGGGATGGAATCCATATAGGCGGTGGCAATACCGGTTAAGGTATTGGTTGCCCCGGGGCCAGATGTCACCAGCACAGTACCCGTGGTACCAGTAGAGCGGGCGTAGCCGTCCGCCATATGTGCGGCGCCTTGTTCGTGGCGCACCAAAATATGCTGAACATCTTCTTGGGCGTATAACGCATCGTAGATGTCCAATACTGCCCCACCGGGATAACCGAACACGTGTTTAACACCGAGATCTTTTAGCGTGCGCACAACCATTGCGGCGCCTGACATCATTTCCACCGGTTATTCTCCCCAAAAGTCATTAAAAAAAAAGGTTTCGGTACAAACTAGCTACCAAAGGAATGAAAACTATACTTGAGGGAGTAGGAAGATAAAACAACAAATTCGATAAAAGCGAGACGCACATCCCAATATAATTAAATATTAGGATATACCTTTCGATCCCACTAGGCGGATAGCCAACTTATAGGATGAATTTACAATATATTTACATTTCTTGCCAATTAGTCGTCTAGCTCTATTTCCAAGTCACTGTCTTCAACAATATCGTCATCGTTATTATCACTGGCAGGACGACGGCTACCATATATATTGCCCAATTTGGGACGATTAATACGTTTTTGATATTTGCACCAGGCTTTTTCCGCTAGATTGCTCGGTTCGCTCTTACCAAATGCAGCATCCATTAACGACTCGTCTTCTTCGCAGGTCACTTCAATTTGCCCATCGACTAAGGCTGAGACTAAACAACCGTATTGACTCAAAGCCCTGCTTTCACTAATCGAAAAATCCCCTGAGCGGGAAAAGCCGTACGGATAATTTTTAGGGTCACTAAAAATACGTTTTAACAAAGATTCTCTAGAAAGTTTTGCCATGATGGCATCCCCAATTAAGGTTAAATAAAAAATATAGGTCATTGGCTTTTGCCAACTTGCTTTATAATTTATATCCGAAATCTGTCAATCATTTTTCCGTAATTTTTTATACGATTTTCGCCTAAAAATCATAACTTTTAATCAAACGAGTATTAAACAGCCATTGAGTAAAAAAAGCTTCCAGGGAACCAGCACAGTATTAGCTGGTTTGGCGTTTCGCTACCCAGGCCCAAATCATTTCACAGACCACAGGTTCGCTACCTGTTACATCGGTTACCACGACCTGGACATTGACCTCCCCTTTGACTGCGCTTTGCATCAGGGCGATCTGTTCGTCCGTTACACTGGCCACAGCCATCATGTCCCCGCTGGCACGTTTGACATAATTTAATTTCATGCACTTGATCAGGGGCAATTTATCCCCGGGCAAATTGATACCCACGATAAAGCCACTGGCCGACTCCGCTAATAATGCCATAGCCGCAGCATGCACACTGCCAATATGATTTTGTACTTTCTTACGGTTCTTTTGTCGGTAGGTGACACTTTTACCATCGGTAGACAACACTTCAATCCCCGCTGTTCCCGCTAATTTCACTTTGTAACGGAAGACACGGGTCATTAAAAATGCGCTAACAGCTGAGGGATATTGATTAACTTTGTCGACAAATTTTCTTAGGGGGTTAGCAACTGACATAAATTCCCTGGATCTGGTTTGACCAGTTTTCAGTGTGCCAATAACTTAATCAAGTTACAAACATTTTAGGCCAGGGAATAACTTTAGCCACTTGCCCTAAGCAACTTGAAGCAAAATTAGGACACACGTTTTCGCCGAGCATACTCACTTGCTTGGGCGTTTATCAAATGCAGCCAGCTGAGCGTCAGTAGCAGGTTTTTGATACTTGGCCTTCCATTCACCAAAAGGCATGCCGTAAATCGCTTCCCGGGCCTGCTCATAGTCAATCTCTGCGCCCTGCTCCTTTGCGCCTGCCATATACCATTTGGACAGACAATTACGGCAAAAATCAGCCAAGATCATCAAATCGATATTTTGTACCTCTTTATGTTCATCTAAATGTTTAAGTAACTGGCGAAAGGCTGCCGCCTGAGCTTCGGTTTGCTGCTGCTGATTCATTGGCTGACTCATGGTGATTATTCCTAAATTTATGTAATGGTTCTTATACTCTGGGGTCTGTGGCGGTCACTTCAATACGCTGGATATGATCTTGGTGGAATGCCAACAGTGCCGATAACCCTTTGAGGTTGTGCAAGCTGCGAAATTCAATCCAGTCGATTAAACAAAACAAACAGATAGCCGGGTAGTTCCAGTTACGAAAAAGCCCCTGGTCGACTTCATCATTAAGTTGCGCCAGCACCGCATTTACCCGCTCTTTTTGTAATTTGAAAAAAAGTTTGTCCGTATCCGCAGGTATATCCGATTTAGCCAGCAGAAACATTTGCACTAACGAGTCGTTCGCCGAGTCAATTAGGGTTAACTGATTTTCCTGCGCCCAGCTAATTGCCGGATAGGTTAATTGCTCACTGAGATAACGAAAGATCACCCGAGAATCAAAAATGATTTTGTGTTGGGTGCCCTGCAAATCTTCAAGCATGGGTATTTTCATGGTGGGATTTTTTTGCGCCAGTAAATCCCGATCTTTCCCGGCAAAAATCTGCAAGTTGACAAACTCATGTTGGGTATTGGCTAACCAAATACGCAGTCGTCTAACATAAGGGGAGGTGGTCGAGCCATATAGTTTTAACATTGATATTCCTTAAAAACACGCTGTAACAGTCAAATTTAATATTAGGTTATTGGGCTGCATAGCCACCAGCGCGTTGCAGCCCAAACGATTGTGGCCAGCGGGCCACCCGAGTGGATCTATCGCTGACACTGTATTAGGCCGTTTGTGGTTTATCCGCCGCCCCTGCCAGCAGAGAACGTTTGGTGGCTTTGCGCTCTTCACTTCTGATTTTTAAGGCCAACATGCTCGGTGTCAGTACCAGGGTAAGCAATGTGGCAAAAGCTAACCCGCCGGCGACTGCCGTTGCCAGCTGTGACCACCACTGGGTAGACGGCCCACCAACATCTATATTGCGTCCGATAAAGTCAATATTAATTTCTGCCACCATAGGCAGTAAACCTAGTATGGTGGTTACGGTAGTCATCAACACCGGCCGCAAACGCTGGGCACCGGTTCGCAAGATTGCATCCATTGCAGGGTACCCCTCCTTGCGCAAAATATTGTAGGTATCAATCAACACTATATTGTTGTTAACCACTATACCTGCCAGGGCAATGACCCCAATACCCGACATGACTATACCAAAGGGTTTCTGGAAGATTGCCAAGCCAAGAAAAACACCAACGGTTGAAAATAGCACCGCACTTAGGATCAAAAATGCCTGATAGAAACTATTAAATTGAGTCACCAAAATGATCGCCATAACAAACAGGGCGACCATAAAGGCATTCACCAGAAAAGTTTCGGACTCAGCCTGTTGCTCATTCTGGCCCTTGACAGTCATGCTCACTCTGGGGTCGAGTCCCAGCTCTGGTAACCGGGCCTGGAGCTTGGGCAACTCTTTGTCCAATAGTTCCCCGGGCACCATATTGGCTTCGACTGTGATAACTCTGTTGCTATCGATATGCCGGATCAAGTCCGTTTTCGGTTGAGGCTTACGTTCAACAAAATTGGAAATGGGCACCATACCCGTGGACGTTTGCATGCGCAACTCGTCTAACTTGCCGATAAAACGTGATTCCTCAGGATAACGAACCCGAATATCCAGTTCATCGTCGACATCATCAGGACGGTATTCGCCAATCTTAAGACCATTGGTCACAAATTGCACGGTACTGCCAACCAGAGTTGCATCTGCGCCAAAACGGGCGGCGTCACTGCGGTTTACTTTTAGTTGCCATTCTATTCCAGGTTGGGATGCGGTATCGCTGATAGAAGTAAACTTGTCATTCTGGGCCAGGGCCCCACGAATTTTAAGCGCCGCATCATTGAGCAATTCGGGGAAACGCGACGACAATTGGATCTGTAAATCTTTTCCCGACTGGGGACCATTTTGATCCGGGGTTATCTCCAGATCCAAACCCGGCATGCCGGCCAAGCGTTGTTGGGTTTCCTTAAGCACCTCATCGGAATGGGGCCGTAAATGCCAATCCACCAGATTGAGGCGCAAATAACCGAGTTGGTCCCGTCCTCCGGTGCGCACGTAGAGGGTCTCGACTGCGTCCATATCTATCAAACGACTTTCCACATCCCGCACTATGGTATCTTTTTCAAAAATAGACATGTCACCGGATGAGCGTACCGTCACATTGATGCCCGTACTATCCACCTCGGGGAAAAACTGCACCCCAAGCCCGGATATGCCATAAGCCGTAAAGGATAAAATGGCGATCAGTATGGCGGTCGCTAACACTTTCCACGGGTGGCTAATGGCCACAGCCAACATTCGGACATACTTGCCTGTTAAGCCGGTTAACTGGCGCAGATCGCCACTCTCGGCCACCAACATCTGTTGTTTCGCGTGGGGAGTAATATACTGGGGTTTACCAAACACTGCGCCCAGGGTAGGCACAAACACCAACGCCATGACCAAAGACGCCGACAACACCGCAATCAGGGTGAAGGGTAAATATTTCATAAACTCCCCCATCATCCCAGGCCAGAACATCAAAGGCGCAAATGCGGCTAAGGTGGTGGCAGTAGAGGCGATAATAGGCCACGCCATGCGCTGGGCAGCTTTTGAATAGGCGCGTTTTTTATCCAGTCCTTCGCCCATACAGCGATCGGCATATTCAGTCACCACTATCGCCCCATCCACCAGCATGCCCACCGCCATGATCAAGGAAAACAGCACCACAGTATTGAGGGTGTATCCACACATGGCAATAATCAATATGCCGGTCAGAAAGGATCCCGGGATCGACACCCCCACCAAGATAGCGGTACGCAGTCCCAAAATAGCCACTATGACTATGGCCACCAGAATAACGGCACTGGACACGTTATTTTGTAAGTCCCCCAGCATCATGTTGACGTCAACACTCTGATCACCTGTATAGGTCACAAAAATACTAGCGGGCCAAATAGCCGACTGTTGCGCCGCACTGACCAGTTGTTTGACATGGGCGACGGTCTCGAGCATGTTTTCCCCGGGACGCTTTTTCACTTCAAGGGATACCGAGCTATCCCCGTTTAATCGCGCGAAGCTGCTGGGATCTTTGTAAGAACGACGCACCTGGGCCACATCCTGGAAGGTAATAACTCGCTCCCCCTGCACTTTAACCGGCTGTTCCATGACATCTTTAACAGATTCAAAAACCGAAGGCACTTTCACTGCAAAACTACCTTTGCCATTGTCCATGGTCCCCGCCGGTACCAGACGGTTATTGCGTGACAACAGGTTTAAAATATCACTTTGATTGAGCCCATATGACTCCATCAACAAGGGGTCGACTACGATCTCCACTATGTCTTCGCGATCACCACCAATTTCCACCTCCAGCACTTCACCCAAACCTTCCAGACGGCTCTGCAGCTCTCGGGCCACTGTCACCAAGGCTCGCTCTGATACCGGCCCGGATAACACTACAGTAATAGCCGCTTGTTGCCCGGCCATTGTCACCTCATGTATGGTGGGCTCTTCTGTTTCAGAGGGTAGTTTGGCACGGGCAACGGTCACTTTATCGCGCACATCCGCCAAGGCATCCTTGGAGTCCAGACCAGCGATAAATTCCAGGGTAATATTGGCAAAACCTTCTCCGGCCGTGGCTTTCATTTCCTTAACCCCGTCTATGGAGCGTAATTCCCGTTCCATGGGTTTAACCAGCATGCGCTCGGCATCCTCAGGGGAAATGCCATCATGCACTATGGAAACATAGATAAAGGGAATGGGTACGTCCGGGTTGGACTCCTTGGGGATAGTGGCATAGGTCACTGCGCCTGCCACTATCAGTAAGGCAAACATCATCAGGACGGTGCGGCTATGACTGATAGCGGCGCTAATTAGATTATTCATTGGGCGACCTGAATATCAGACTGTGCTTGGTTTTGCTGAGGTTGGTCGCTCATCACTTCCACTTTATCTCCGTCACGTACAAAACCATGGCCCAGTACGATCACATCCGTACTGGTTTGCATACCTGCTAACCACACCCCTTGGCTGTCGCTTTTGACTATGTCGATGGGGATAAACTTCACATGTTCATCGACCACGGTTTTGACACCCAAATTTCCGTCTTCATCCAGTGCCATCACCGAGGGGGAAATCCGTACGGCCAAGGTACTTTGCAGGGGTACTGACAGCTCGGTACTCATGCCCGCCATATATTGATAGTCCGGGTTGGGCACAGCAACTTCGATTTTAAAGGTATTAGTTCCTATGTCAGACACACTGGAAATATAGCGAATATGTCCTTGAAGATTCTGACCTGATACCATGCGACCACTGGCCTGCTGGCCGACAGACAGTTTTCGCACATTGATTTCGGTTACATCAGCACTGATCACTAGCGGGTCTAAATCCACTAACATGGCTACTTCATCGCCGACCTTGAGCAAGTCCCCCACTTCCACATAACGTTGATTAACGACACCGTCAAAAGGTGCGGTGATGTTGGATTTGCGCAGGGCCCGATTCAGAGTACTGACTTGTGAGGCTGCCAATTCCAGATTGGCCAAAGCCTGAGCCAGGTTTACTTTAGACTGATAACCCTGTTGTCCCAGGGATTTAGCGCCTTCGAGTTCCATTTCCCGTTGTTTCAAAGAAGCTTTGGCCGAATTGAGTTGATTGCTTAAATCACTGGTCTCGATGGCGATCAGCTTCTGGTCTTTTTTGACAAAATCCCCATCCTGGACAAAAACTTCTTCCACCAGCCCTTCCACTTCGGCTCTAAGAGTGGCCACTCGATCCGGTTCGGTTCGCCCGTACAAACCTATTTCCCGTGTCACCTGTTGAGCAGTGGTGTGTTCAACTTTAACTTTGACCAAAGGCGTGGTTTTATGTTTGGCCAGTTTACGCGCTTGGGAATCGTCCTCTTCTTCGGCGAACAACATACCCGAGGCCACCCACACACTTAGCAGCACAAAAATAACCAAAGCGATCCAAAAGGGTTGTTCACGGAGTTTTTGCATAAGTTTCGACATGGGTATCCCGATTGTAAATAACGTATTGCGCTAGATGTTAATCCTAAAATAATACCTCTAAATTAACATCGTAAATGTAATTAAATTGTTACCAGCTGAGAATGGACGGCATAAAAGACGTCTAAAAGTAACAAATTGTGTAGTAGAAGCGAAGCCAAGTCCCCTGGTTACAAAAGCTGCTGCAGACGGTGACGCACATCGCCGTAGCGACAAGCTTCACAGATGCCAAAACCAGGCAGTTGGCGAATTTTGTTTCGGGCAAACAGGGGCACACTCATGCCGGTTAAAAAACGGCAGTAGGTTTCCACAGTCAGTTGTTGGGCCCCTTTAGGATCTAAACGCTGCTGCAAGCCAGCCATGGCTTGTTTTAAGGTTAACTCATCGGGCATGCTGGGCGGCGTCGAAGATTCAAGGCTGGCAACATCGCCACGACAGACACTGCAATGCCCACATTGCACGGGCGCCTGCTGATCGTCAAAATAGCGCGACAGGTTATAACTGAGGCAGCTGTCTAACTCAAAAAACCTGACCAGGGCCGCTATGCGTTTGATTTCCTTTTGCTCCTTGTCAGCAAAATAGCGATATAGGGTTTGGCCCAAGGCCATGTCCGCCAACTTATCTGTATCCACCTGGTACACATCTGTAATGCGTTTGGTTTCCAACTCAATATGATTGTTTTGTTGCAAATACTCCAGAGCTGCAACTACCCTGGCCCTGTCGGCGCCATAGGTTTGATATAAAACATCAAAATCCACACTGCCCCAGACTTTTTTCATGTCGCTATGGTCGAATATAGCGGTTAAAAAAACCTGTCTTTCCCCCTGAAACTGGCTGAGGATATCTGTTTTTTGCAGTAAAAATTTATATTTAAAATCGGCAAAATAGGCATATTTGGCCCGCAGTACTCCCAATATTTCCAGCTGCACCAACAGGGTTTTCAAAGGTAACTGGCGAATGTTACTTTCGCTGGACAGACTGTTCAGCTGCATTTCCCATTGTGATTGAAGCTCATCTATTTCAGTGGTGGGCGCTGGTTGCACATGCTGACGAATATCCTGCAATACATATTCAATTCCCGCTAACTCCGGGGTATCTCCATACACAAAATTTTCTACCGTATTTAAGCCATCCAGATTAGCTAAGGTCACGCAGTTAGCCCCTAGACCGTCACGCCCAGCCCGGCCAATTTCCTGGCTGTAGTTTTCAATGGATTTAGGCAAGTCATAATGAATGACAAAACGAATATCCGATTTGTCTATGCCCATACCAAAGGCAATAGTGGCCACTACTATATTGAGTTTTCCCAACATAAAACTTTCCTGGATGGCCTGTCTTTTGTCATTTGCCAAACCCGCGTGATAGGCATTGGCGTGGATGCCGTTGGCGGTTAAAAACTGAGCCACCTTTTGGGCACTTTGCTGCAAGGTCACATAGATGATCCCTGCCCCGTTTTGTGTCTTGACCAGTTCCAGCAAACGTTGATCCTTTTGGGGCTCGCCGACCGGCAATACCCGTAAATCCAGATTGTTACGATAAAAACCGGTTTGCACTATATGCTCATGAGCAATGGCGAAACGCTGGGCCATATCCTGTTTGACTTTTTTGGTTGCGGTAGCGGTCAAAAGTAGCACCAGAGGAATATTCAGTTGTTTGCGATAACTGGGCAACTTTAAATAATCAGGACGAAAATTATGCCCCCACTCTGAAATGCAGTGGGCTTCATCGACCACCAGCATGGACACCGCCACAGAATCGATAAATTGACGAAAACGTTCGTTTTTAAAACGCTCCACCGAAACCATCAATATTTTGATCTGCCCTGATCGCACCTCTGCCATGGTTTGTTTGCTCTGCATAGGGCTCAGGGTTGAATCGATACTGGCGGCTGTTATGCCGTGACTTTGCAAAAACTGCAGTTGATCCTTCATCAAGGCCAATAAAGGTGACACCACCAGAGTCAAATGTGGCAAATGCAAGGCACTAAATTGATAACACAATGATTTGCCTGAGCCAGTAGGGAAAATTGCCAGAGAAGAGTGTCCCGCCAGTAATTGGCTGACCACTTGTTGCTGGCCTGGGCGAAACTGGGTAAATCCGAACTGTTCGGTCAGGGACTGTTGAATTTGGGCCTGTGAAAGTTGATTGACTGGCATGGATCATCCTTTTAGCCCTCGATAAACATGGCTTACCAAGGTACAGGGTGCGAGTTTCTGAGTTGAGAAACCCTTGGAAACTCATGAGTATACCCTATTGTTAGTAAAATAAAGGGTCAGTGGAAGTGCAAATAAGGAGGGCAGTCTTGCCAGTCAATACGCCTGGCAAGGGTACTAGGTCACTGCTTTGACTTAGGCTAACATATCGGCGATTTTCCCCGCTGAGCCAAAATGTTGCTGACAAACCTGCATACTGGTTTGCATATAAAGCGTATCGATCTCATGGGCAGATAAAAACTTGGCACTAAAGCCGGGGACAACTGGGTCAATATGCAAACGCGCACTATTAATAAAGTGGGCGATCAACTCTTTGACATTATCCGTGCCCATGGCGATACGCATAGTGGTCAGATAAATCCCGCCTTTCTTTTGATTATCCTCATCCAGTTCGGAATGAGAGGTCAGTGCCGGACACAGAATGATGGTATTGTTTTGGCCAATGCTTACTTGGTGACTAAAAGCTGGCTCCAGGGCATCAAAAAAGCGCACAAAGGTTTCTCGCTGAATATCCGCGCCTTGCATGTCAACGGTAAACAGGGGGCAGGTCCAGCCATGGCGCATCTGGCTTGCACGCAACTTGGCGTTGGGGTGACCCTCAATTGCGTGACAATTGACGTTAAAATCGCTATGAGCGTGCAAAAATTGACTAAAGACAGTGGTATTAATGACCTTTTGCATGATCCGCATCTCCAGGGTCTTCATACCATTTAATACATCAAAGGCTTTTTCCGAGTCTAAAAATGCGCCTTTAATATAATACACATCCCAAAACATGGTTTGAGACCAGTCATATCCGTTAACGCAATCACCTTTACCCTGGAACATGCGATAGGCTTCACCAATGACCACACCCGCGGTAGTCGCACCGCTACCACAGATATCTTTAGTATAACTGTGCATGACATAATCCGGGCGCTCGGCTTTATCTTTGCGTTGCAAAGGCTGATGTAAGATAGGCGTGGCCAGGGTTGAATCGAGCATCACCACATGACCGTATTTATGGGCCTCCTTACTGATACCTGCCACATCCAGTACATAGCCGTGGGGGTTACAGGGTGACTCCATATACACATGTAACTGTTTGCCGTTTGCCAGCCGCTGGGCATGTTTGCTGCGGGCCGTTTCCAGAAAGGGCGCAAATTCTTGCGCACTGTAGCCGTCAAACCACTCAATTTGGATATCCATACGGTTCTGCCTGGCAAAATAATCATGCAGTAATTGATACACCCCACCATAAACATTACGTGAAACGATGATCACATCTCCGTGACTTAACACATTGCTTAACAAGGCATCGATGGCCGCCATACCAGAGTTGAAGTTCCATGCCAGGTAATCTGCGGCATAGGGACCTGCTTCTAAATCTACAATCGCATTGGCCAGTGAAATATTGGTAGGATTAAGCAGGCGCGAATAAATTTGATGGGTCGACTCTTTGCCCTGAAAAGCATCATCCACCCATTCGGTACAGGCATATACATAGGTTGCGGTGCGCACTATCACGGGTGTAGCGGAAAATAGCGCCGTAACATTATCAAACATAGGATAATGGCTTTTTGACACCTGGGAGCCAGACTGTTTGGTCAAACTCTGGTAAGTGGCGCGAAACGGATTCTGCAAGGTATCTAATACCTTGGCGATTTGAAATGACAGGAATTTCTTGGCGTTAAAGTAGGCCACTTTGTCCTCTTTACACAAACCTTCCAGGGTCGCACTGGTAATTTTCCACAATTGACTGACATCCGCCTGGGCGTGATATAAATGACAGGCTGTCTGGTACAATGCCTGGCCGTAGTCACTGTCGGCTTTGATGCCAAAATGTGCCAACTGCTCAAGGGCAAGTTCATCTACGGTGCTCGCCTGAGTGGTATTTCGTTTCGGTGAAAGTATTTTTGCGTTGGCAATTGCTGTGGTCTCTGTCATGATCTGTCCCGTTATGCTGAATTAACATTATGCTTACAATATAACGAATTAAATTCAATAAAATAACATTAAACGCAAATATTATTTGTCAAAATATGATTATGTTGGAATTATTAGTTTACTGTTGTGATCGGATATGTAAACCGGTCCTAATTATCAAAACGTCACGGAAACAAACTAACGATGCCTAACGTTGCTATTTTGAGTCGAGATGCACACCAGTACCAAACCTTACTTGAACGGGCCACACTGCCCCAATTCCAGCTGTTGTGGGCAGCAGACAAGGTTGACCCAAACCAGGATCATGCACACGTTGATATACTGCTTGGGGATCCTGATTTAGCGGCCAGTATCTTGCCAAGTTGCACTAAATTGCGCTGGCTGCAATCTACCTGGGCGGGCAATGCGCCGCTGTTGAAACTGGAAAAACGCAATTATCAGCTATGCAGCGTCAAGGGCGTGTTTGGGGCCGCCATGCGCGAATACGTATTTGCCTATTTACTTTATTATTCACGTAATATAGCTACTTTCATCCAGGCCCAACATGACAGGCAGTGGCAAGCTTTGGCGGTTAGTGGTTTGGCCGGAAAAACGCTGGGCATTATGGGTGTGGGCTCTATTGGGAAAGTGTTAGCCAAAGGGGCCAAAGATTTCGCCATGCAGGTCCATGGCCTGACTTATTCAAGCCAGGATTGTGAACATGTAGATCGTTACTTTCATTTTGAGCAAGCCCAACTTTTTGCCCGTAAGTTAGATTATGTGGTCTGTCTATTCCCGCATACCAGTGACACACAAGGCATGATAAATGCGGAATTTCTCGCGGCTCTGCCTAAACACTGTGTGTTGATCAACGCCGGACGCGGCCAGGTGATAGATGATAATGCTTTGCTTAAAGCGTTAACCGAAAAGCAATTACGCGCCGCTGTCTTGGATGTGTTTGCAACTGAGCCCCTACCCGTTGACCATCCATTTTGGCAACTGGATAATTTGCACATAACCCAGCACAGCGCCGCTATTTCAAGGCCAGAGGACATAAGCGCGTTATTTTGCACCAATTACCTGCGAGATTTCAGACACCAGCCGCTAAATTTTGTGATGGATTTTGAACGGGGTTATTAAAGTGCCAACACGGGTAGATAATCATTTAATCCATAACATTGCCCTGTATCATATTGATAATTTATTCGCCTAAAAGGACATTCAGTGATGTCATCCGAAAATAATTCACCCTCACCGGCCCAAATCGAACAATTTACCGGGGAACAACGCCTGAAGTATTTGCTAAAAGAAGTGGTCAGCCAAAAACAAATTTGGATCCTTACGGATGATGATGGCTGCGTGATGCTCAATACCGAAGATGAAGATTGCGCGCCTGTGTGGCCAACTGAAGAATTTGCTCAGGCCTGGGCCACCGGAGAATGGCAAGATTGCCATCCTAAAGCCATTTCACTGGAGAAATGGTTTAGCCATTGGACCAGCGGTTTAGAGGATGACGATGTCTATATAGCCGTGTTTCCCAGTTTAGATCAGCAAGGTTTGATCATTTCTCCCCAGGAATTGGATTTCGAGCTCAAACAGCAGGCCCGAACGTCCGGTTAAGTTTCTTTACCCGTTTGCACAAAACTCTCAAACTGGTTGGGTAGATACTCAACCAGCTCACCTGATAATGTCACGTACTGGCGTAAAGCCCCCGGCAAAGAGCGGAAAACGGTGGCTAACATTTTTTCAAACTTCGATCCGTCACCACGCTCTGCACTTTGCTCGATGGCCAGGGGAATATCCGCAAAGGTAGTGAACATGCCTAAACAGTGAGTGAGGGTTTTAACTGCCACAGGCGTAGTTAGGGGACTTTTTTGTTGCATACATTGCCAGGCTTTTTGCCACACAGTATCGAGCTGGCTGTGCCCTGCCAATAAACCACTTAACCATTGGCATAAAGTCTGCTCTTTGGACGAGGAGCTGTGATAATTCTCTGGCAGCGAACAGTTGGCTGGCAAATCCACCCGTTCATCACGCATCAGGCCCAGTTGCTGTTGCAGCATGCCCATCAACAACTCGGTTAATTGATCCGCTTGAGCAACACTTTTGAGTTGGCCATGGCGCTTAAAAACCCAGGGTAACCAGCTATCAGGCAGCGGAATTTCCGGTGCCGCTGCCACAGCAAAGATCAGGCCCTTAATATAATCCACACTGAACAACACACCGTGTAATTGTGCTGTGGCGCACAAGTTTGCCAGTTCATGTTCCTGGGGAAAAATAAAGTTCTTCACGCCTAGCCTAGTAACAAAATAATGGTCTGCCATTATCAGTACTTTGTCGACCAGGATCAACGCATCATCTTCTACAAACAATATTTTTTGCAATAGCTATTGACCAGACACCGCAGGTTGATGTTATATTATAACATCACCAAAAAATGAATCGTAATAGGTCAAACACAGATGTCCCCGTTCAAATTAACCGCCCTTTGCAGTGCACTCATAAGTTGTGGGGTTTATGCCGTCGATAAACCCACCCAAATTGATGAAAACGAAATTGAAAAGCTGGTGATAACTGCCACACCTTTTGGTCGTACTATTTTGGAATCCGCGACACCTGTTTCAGTTCTGGCCGGCGAGGAGTTACAACAAAACCTGGCGCCAACGCTCGGGGAAACCTTAAAAAACTTGCCTGGGGTCAATAGTTCTTATTATGGTCCAGTATCCAGTACCCCTATTATTCGTGGTTTGAATGGTCCCCGTATAAAAATCGTGCAAAACGGCCTGGACAGCTCGGACGCTTCACGAGTAGGACCGGATCATGTGGTATCGACCGAAGCATCTACCGCCACCCAAATCGAAGTCATGCGCGGCCCGGCAACCCTGCTTTATGGTAGCGGTGCCATCGGCGGGGTGGTCAATATAGTCGATAATCGCTTACCAAGAGAAACCCAGGATGGCATCTCGGGGGATATCATGGCCTTGCACGACACAGTCTCCAACGAAAACACCCTCTCCGGTGATGTAGATGGCGGCAGCGGCAATATCGCTTGGCATGCAGACGGCTTTACGCGTAAAACCGATGATTATGACATTCCAGGTGCTGCGGTTGTGGGCAGTAATGAAAACAGTGGCACATTACAAAATTCTGCAGTCGACAGCCAGGGTTTCACCTTGGGTGCAGGCTGGATCACCGATAACGTTCGTGCTGCCTTTTCCTATGGCAGACTGGAAAATGATTATGGTTTGCCAGCCGAAGAAGACGTATTCGGCACCATGGTCCAGGACAGATATCAGGCGGCATTCGATTGGTTGAATTTGGCTGGTTTTTTTGAAGAAGTGCATTGGCGCAATGCTTACACCGACTATCAACACAGTGAAATAGAAGGTGGCGAAGTGGGTACTACCTTTAAAAATAAAGGGCTTGAATCCCGCTTATGGGCCAAACATCAGCCCCTCAATGGTTGGCAAGGTGTAATGGGTATTCACTTTACCAAAAGCGATTTTTCGGCTTTGGGGGAAGAGGCGTTTACCCCAGCTAGCACCACTGAAAGCAAGGCGGTGTTTGTTTTAGAGGAAAAACAAATAGGAGCCTTGCTGTGGCAACTAGGTGCCCGGATCGAAGATATAAATATTGCGCCAGATAATCAGTTTTTTACTGGGCAGGATCAGCAAAATGATCCTGAAATCTACTTCGAAAATAGCACTTATACACCTCTAAGTTTGTCTGCCGGAGTGGTTTGGAAATTCACCCCAGAGCAATCAGTGGCTTTCAACCTGGCTCGCTCTGAACGGGCACCTTCCTCAGCGGAAATTTTTTCTAATGGGCCGCATATCGGCACTAGCACTGTAGAGATAGGGGCAGGGTTCGAGATACAAACCCAAGGTGACAGCTTTCAAATTGTGCAGTCTGGTCTTGAGGTAGACAAAGAGATCTCTAATAATCTGGATCTTACCTATCATCTGGCAGGCAACAACTACACCGCCTCGGTCAGCCTGTTTTACAACCAGATAGACAACTATTTATATGAGCAAAATACCGGGTTGATTATGGCCAATGATGAAGTTGCCGGCGGCTTACCAATTTTTATTTTTCGCCAACAAGATGCCACCTTATATGGCTTTGAAGCCGAGCTCGATTGGCATTTTAATGACACTTTACGCCTCGATAGCTTTGCCGATTATACCCATGCACAACTCGATGAAGAAGGAGCGGTGCCGCGTATTCCCCCATTACGTTTAAGTAGTGCCTTGCACTGGGAAAAAGGTAACTGGCATGGCGAGCTGGGCGCAACCTATTATGCCAAACAAGACCGTATCACCGACTACGAAACTCCAACCGACAGTTATACCCTGGTCAATGCCTCGATAAATTATTATTTAAGTTTGCATGATGTGGATGCCACCCTATATCTCAAAGGTAATAATTTAACTGACCAGGAGGCCAGGGTGCATTCGTCTTTCCTGAAGGATAAAGCCCCCCTGCCCGGCCGTTCTATTGTGGTAGGCACCAGAGTGAATTTCTAGCCACACAATTAAACACTAGATTGGCGATAAGGCAGTCCCAGGTTAATGGTCTGCCTTATCGATTGGCTGTTCTAGCAAGATTTTACACAAGGTTTGATGGTTTGTGTGGTGGTTTAACCCCCAATTTCACCGCCATTTCGGCATTGATGGTTTTGCGCATCTCCATCAGACGCAAGGCATAATCCTGTAGATATACGTCATTTTCATCAGTGGGTCGCCACTTAGGAACCGTCGTGGGTTGACCCTCGTCATCCACCGCCACCATGATCACAATGCAGTGCGTAGTCATTATAGGTTCGGCTTTTTTAGGATCACAAGCACTCACATCCAGAGCAATATGCATGGAAGTATTACCCGTATAGATAACCTTGGCGGCCACTTCTACCAGATTCCCCACTAATATAGGTTTAACAAAACGAATGCCGCCAGCATAGGCTGTAATACAATATTTGCCACTCCATCCCGCGGCACAGGCGTAAGCCGCTAAATCGATCCATTTCATGACCGCGCCGCCGTGTACTTTGCCGCCGAAATTTTGATCCGCCGGTTCTGCCAAAAAGCGCAGAGTAATCTCTCTATTGCTGGTCATTCACCTCTCCTACAATTACCATCCATACTGCGCCCAACAACACGCCGGTCGACGCTCGACGCTCGACGGTCGACGTCCGACGCTCGACCACCTTCCTCAATAAACTGTTCAAGTGCCTACCGTGGCAGCGATACAGCTTATCAGCTGGTTAAACAGGCTATGGCTTGCTCTAAATACTCTCTGGGGCAACCAAAATTTATACGCACGAAGTTGTCGTCACCAAAATCAATGCCAGGAGAAGGGCCCACACCTTTGCCCTCAAAATACGCCTGGGCATTATCGACACCCAGGCCGCTGGCGTCTATCCAGGCCAAAAAGGTGGCTTGGGGAGCAAGTAGCTTCAGTCCGGCTATTTGGTTGATTTTTTCAACAAAATAATCACGGTTGGCCCGTAAGTACTCGATTTCAGCTTGATGCCAAACGTCACACTGGGTAAACGCCGCTTCGGTGGCCACTAACCCCAACACATTAGCCCATGGCACCAATCCTTGGCTGGCAAGGGTAAATGACTTACGCACTTGGGGATCCGGAATGATCGCAAAAGAGGTGCCTAGGCCTGCCACATTAAAGGTTTTACTGGCGGCCATCAGGGTCACTGAATTATGTGCCAGGGCGGGGAGTTTGCCTGCTGGTAAGTGTTTGGCAGCGGGATCTAAAATCAGATCACAGTGGATTTCATCAGAACACACCATGACCCCATGGCGGCTGCAAATATCGGCGATACACGCCAACTCGCGTTCGCTCAGTACTGAGCCCACAGGGTTCATGGGATTACATAAAATAAACAATTTGCATGCGGGATCTGCGGCTTCCCGTGCCAGGGCGGTAAAATCCAGAGTCCAGCGACCGTCGACTTCTACGGTATCAATATCAACCCGCTGCAGACCGTTCAATTTTGGGGCGGCAAGTAAAGGTGGGTAGTTCGGGGTTTGCACCATGACCTTGTCGCCAGCTTGACAATAGGCTTTACAGGCGACATTAAAGGCAGGTACTACCCCTGGGGTCCAAACAATCCACTGGGCCTCTATCTGCCAATCGTATTGTTTGGCCAGCCAGTGGATCACCGCATTATTGGGTCCCTCGGCATGGGCGGGCAAGGTGTACCCTAAAAGCCCGTGTTCGGCCCGGTCTTTAATCGCGTCCAGTATGGGCTGGGCACATCTAAATTCCGTATCGGCAATCCACATAGGCAGAATATTGCGATCTTTATAGCGTTCCCATTTGTAGGCATGAGTCGGGCTTCTATCGATTATTTGGTCAAACTGCATATTTTAAATTTCTCGTTAAGGCTAATAAATTTGACGATTTAGTTAGATATCTTTGCCAGCAATAAGGCAATTTTATTGGTGAGATCGTCAGAGCTAAAAGGTTTGGCAATAAAATCTGAGACCCCCAAACGCATGGCATTGATCACCAGCTCTTTGGTTGGATTGGCGGTGATCATCAAAAATGGACAACTAGCGTTCTTGTTTCTGAGGGTTTCCAGTATATCAATGCCGCTAACACTGGGCATTTGCCAGTCGCAAATCACTAACCCAATACTTGTTGACGCCTGGGACTGCAAGAAAGCTTTGGCTTTAATACTGCTGGAGAAAACTAATATATCCCCCGATGTCAGATCATCGACTATATGTTCGAGCAAGGTTAGGGTTATTTCGTCATCATCTACTATCACTACATTTACCGCACTCACATCACCCCCTTAATATAAATTCGCTTATCTGTGCTGACCTAATCGCTCTGTGGACAGTTATCATACACCAATATCAGGGGAATTATCCTTAGAACAGGCCCATTTGATCACTGGTTAAGTGGGCAAAGGATAAGCCAATAAAAGGTAAAATTCCCTCGGCAATAGGTCTAATCTGTTTTTCCACATAGTGCTCATAGTCAAGCTGGCTGGTGTGATATTCAATGGGCTGTGGGCCATTTAGAGTGATCACATAGTCTATTGTGCCCTTATGTTGGTACCTCAGGGGTTTGCCCAAGATCAAATTTTTCTCATCTGCCAAACGTGCGGCCTTGACGTGGGGCGGTACGTTTTTTACATATTGTTCAAGTCGACGACGGATACGTTTACGATAGATCAGTTGCTCATCCAAGAGTCCGTTACGTGTTTCGGCGATAACAGTCTGCAAGTAAGTCTGCACATCTTCGTTAGCAAATACCCGGCGATATAACTCCAACTGAAAGGCCTTAGCCAGAGGGGTCCAGTCTGAGCGTACGTTTTCCAGGCCCTTGAATACCAGCTTCTCTCCCTGCGGGGTCACCTTCAAACCTGCATAACGTTTCTTGCTGCCCAAGTCTGAGCCACGAATAGTCGGCATTAAAAAGCGCGAAAAATGCGTTTCATATTCAATCTCTAAATGATTGCTTAACTGAAATTCTTTTTCTACCTTGCTGCGCCAACGCTGATTAATATCATCCTGCAGCTTGTTTCCGATCTTGTCGACCTCAGTGGCAGACAGCTCATCTCCTAGCCACACAAAAGTGGAATCCGTATCACCGTATATCACCTGGTAACCTGCCGCTTCGATCCAGGTGGCCGTTGTTTGCATGATATCGTGGCCACGCATAGTGATAGAGCTGGCCAAACGAGTATCGTAAAATGGGCAGCCCCCTGAGCCTAACACCCCATAAAAAGAGTTCATCAAAATCTTGATCGCCTGGGAGCGGGCATCGTCCTTATTGCGTTTGGCTTCGTCCCGCTGCTGCCACAACGAAGTGATAATATCCGGTAAAAAATGCCGGTCACGACTGAACATCCCGCCCTTATAGCCAGGTATAGCGTTGTGGGGCGTCAGTAATCCCTCAATTAGGCCCAGGGGGTCAATTTTAAAGGTACGAATAATAGAGGGGTACAGGCTTTTAAAATCCAGCACCAATACATTGCGATACAGGCCCGGTCGCGAACTCATGACATAGCCCCCCGGGCTGGCTAAACCGCCATCCTGGGGCCGATTAGGAGCAATATACCCGGCCCGGTGTAATTTGGGCAGATACAGATTAACAAATGCCGCCACTGAGCCGCCGACCCGGTCCAGCTCCAGTCCCGTCAGTTGGCTGCGCAAGGTCAGAAAATCCATCAACTTGGTATGGGCAAATATTTCCAGTACCAAAGTACAGTCTTGTAAGTTGTACTGGGCCAGTTTTACTTTGTTATAAATAAAATCATGTTGGATTTGCGCTAACCTGTCATCGACATTATCGCTTAACTTGCCTTTACCGAGTAATTTTTGGGCAACGAATTCCAGGCTAAAACTAGCGAATTGGTAAGTGGCAGTTTTCAGGGCGTCAATGCCATCGATCACCACTCGCCCGGGCATACTCACAAATCCTTGATTGATTTCATTGCGGGCGTTTCGCCAACTAATAGCCTCACCGCCGCGGCCCAGGTTTAAAGTCAGGTTATGCCGCTTAGCGCGCTCGATTAACAGGCGAAAATCGAAATTCACCACATTCCAGCCAACAAAAATATCCGGATCAATACGTGCGACTTCCGCGACAAATTGGGTTAATAGGGCTTTTTCGTTCGCCTGCCAGTTTATCCAGTCTGGGCCCGGTTGGGGCTCGCCTATCATCAATACCTGTTGATAATGTTCACTAGCCAAACCGATTGAGTACAGTTCCCCCTGTGGGCTGCATTCAATATCCAGGGACAACAAGTTAAAATGCGGGATATAGTTGCCTGGTTTAAGGCGTGCCCGGGTGATCAGTTGTTGCTGGTTTTCACTACTGATTGGCCCAGTAAAATCTGCGCTGGCATAAATGAAACGCTCCATCAAAAAACGCTCCGCCAGGCGAATATCTGACTCAAAATGGCTAACCCCATGCTCGGTTAGACGCTCTTTAGCCGCATAAGCCTGCGCGCTTTTGGCGAAATATAAAGCTGCCATCGGCTGTTGAGCGAAGTCCTTAAGGGCCAAAGGTTGGTAGCGATACGTCACCTGGGCCTGGGACAATATCTGGGCGGCGCGCTGTTGGTTATCTTGGTAAATAAAAAATACTGAAGGCTGGGGATCGGTTCGGACCTTAACCGGCCCATTTTCGGTCAACAGCCAAAATTCCAGACAACTTTGGCCATCAATATCTCTTTGTGCTGACGTGAGCAGGAAACCCGGTGTTGTTTTACCCATACAGGAATCGTTCGTACCGATAAATAGCCAACAAGTTTACAGGCTGCTCAACCAGGCATGCACTTGTTCGCGATTATCCAGTACAAAAAGTAACACCACATCCCCTGGTTGTGCCATATCCATAGCTTGTTTACTGCCACTAACCGGATCCAGAGCAAAACACACTTGCTCGGCCGTGATCCCCAATTCCAGCAAATAGCGTTTTGCTAGCTGACTGATATCACCCAGATTGCGGCCTCGCAGGTACTTTTCTACTTCGGCGACCACGTAGGTTTGTGCGCCTAACTCGGCCACCGCTGCAGTGAGACCTTTGATTTCCTGATCCGAGCGATCTCCAGCGTGGCTAAACATCACAAAACGCCGCTTAGCGTGCATTTTTTTTACCATGCTAACCACGGCGCGCATACTGTGCTCATTGTGGGCAAAATCGACTATAACCTCTATCCCGTTAATCTGGTAACGGTTGCCTCGGCCCGGATTATCCTGGGGATCACTACCAAATTCTGCCAAGCCCTGCACAATGGCTGTCACCGGCAAATTCAGGGCTTTACACAACCCCACCACTCCCAAGGCATTTTGAATATTATGTTCAGCCGTGCCCATAAACGTCATGGCTATATGGTTAATCGCCATAATTGATTCACATTGGCCCTGTGCACAATAGGTCACTATGTCATCACGTACAAAAACCGCCCGCCCTCCCTGCCTGAGCTGGCGCTGGATCAAGGGGTTGTTCTCATCTTGGCTAAACCAGCACAGCGTGTGATTACTATTGCGCGCTTGTTGCACAACCAAAGCATTATCGGCATTCACCACCAGTACCGCATCACCATGCAGGGCTTTGGCCACCACAAATTTAGCTTCGGCCAACTCCTGCACCGTATTGATCCCATATTGTCCCAGGTGATCACTGGCCACATTGGTAATCAGCGCCGCGTTGACCGCCGACACAGGCAAGCCACGCCTTAATATTCCGCCTCTGGCCACTTCCAGAAAAGCCATTTCGGTACGGGGATCACGCAGTAACATGCGTGCGCCTCCCGGCCCGGAATAATCCCCTTCGTCGATAATATGCTCACCAACCCGAATAAAATCCGTTGAGGTGACCCCTGCATTAATGTGTGCCGCTTTGGCAATCTGGGCAGCAAGTCGCACACTGGTCGACTTACCGTTAGTGCCAGTGATTAATGCACTGGGAATATCGCGATATTTAGACCACGCTATATCAGCCAGAAGCGGCAACTGGGTAACGGGCCATACATCCACACTCGGCCCTGTACCCAAGCTCACTTCATCATCGTCAGTCAAGCAGGTGACATGATGCTCCCAAGCAGCCGTTACCAGGGCCACTAATCCTGGATTGGCTTCTATTGCCCGTTGCTCCTGCAATAACCTAAGAGCCTCGGTCACATCAGGCAAAGTGCTGCCGGACAGTTCTGCACAGCAACACTGCCAAATCAATTCCGTTAAATCACAGGCGGTATACAGGGCATCAAGCGGGGCACTGATGGCCAAACTGGCCCCCCCTTCGAACAGACGAAAAGTCTGCTGCTCCTGGAGCCAGCCAAATTTGTCCAGTAAGCTACGTGCGTGCTTTTGCCAACTGGCAAGGGCAGCATCCTGGGGCCCGTCGAGTTCTACATCGATAATGGCTCCGGGTTTATCCCACAATAAATTTGGCCCAGTTAAACGACGAACGTCAATTATTGCTAGGTGCATAAGCACTTACCCTCCCTGCCCTTATGGGCATCAATCTGACTCTTCGTCACGTTCTACTACCAGACGCACGCCGCGTTCGTCATGCACCAAACTCTGACCTTCTTCCAGTTCAAACTTGTGTTCAACGGGTTCAAACAATTTTTCAGGAAAGTCCTGTGAGGGGGACAATTCGTCCGCGTTGGCTTCCACTGCACCATTAAAATGTACTATTTGTTTCCAGCAGCGAGTTATGTTGTCTCCCAGGATCACCAGCAAGTCACCGGGTTTACAATCTTCCAGAGCCTGTGCTACTGCCTCTTCTTCGGAAGGGATAATCTGGATATCCTGCTCCTCTATACCATTGGCGAGCAGCGCCTGTTTGAGAATTTTCGGCACCTCCTCGTCACCTCTACCACGCCTGTCATCGTCTGCTTTACAAATGAAGGCATCAAAGCCTTTGGTCGTGATTTTCGCCGACTCAATGATATCTTCATCACGCCGGTCTCCGGGCATAGCGATCACGATCCGACGTTTGCCACGTACATCCAGACGCAAGGCTAAATCGGTAATGGTTTCTATGGCTGCCGGGTTGTGG
The DNA here is from genome assembly GCF_058068185.1 of Paraglaciecola sp. IT1134. NCBI lineage: Bacteria > Pseudomonadati > Pseudomonadota > Gammaproteobacteria > Alteromonadales > Alteromonadaceae > Paraglaciecola > Paraglaciecola sp. IT1134. The sequence continues at coordinate 4,294,560 of NZ_CM176486.1, forward strand.
GCATAGTCCAGAATAACTTTAAAGGGGTGTTCATCGTATATGTTCAAACGCCCTGGTGCCTGGTAAAACGAGGTGGTAAAGATGCGTAAACCCTGGCGAATATCTTCCAATGACGTTTTGAAACTATAAGCGATAGCCGCCGCAAACATGGCGTTTTGCACATTGTGCAAGGCTTTACCTTCTATGGTGGCCGGGATCAAGTGGCTCCACAACAAAGGAATATGGGCCCCCTTATCGTAAACGGTGAGCATGTCACCATTGATACCTTTTTCCAGCACCACCGCTAGACCACCCCGGCGAATATGCTCACGCACCAGGCCATGGCCAGAATCCATGGTCACATAACAGATATGTTCCGCCTGGCAATAATCCGCCATTTGCAAACACAACTGGTCATCGGCATTGAGCACCACGCAGTCTTTTGCCACTTCAACCACAACCCGTTTGATTTGCGCCAACTGTTCGACCGTGTTGATGCCCCGCTGCCCTAAATGATCCGCGGTGACATTCAGACACGCACCCACATTACATTCAGTGTACCCCAAACCCCGTTTCAAGATCCCGCCCCTGGCGGTTTCCATTATGGCAAAATCAACACTGGGGTCGCGTAATACAATTTGTGCCGATGTCGGTCCCGTCATGTCGCCCTTGACGGTTAAATGCCCATCTATATAGACTCCATCGGTTGACGTCATACCCGTGGTAAAACCAGCGGATTTCATGATACTGGCCAGCATACGAGAGGTGGTGGTTTTACCATTCGTGCCTGTGATCCCGGCAATCGGGATACGGGATTGACTGCCAGGTGGGAATAGCATATCCATGACTTTTCCCGACACATCCCGGGATTTCCCTTCGCTTGGAGCGACATGCATCCTAAAGCCAGGAGCAGCATTACATTCACAGATCCCGCCACCAATTTCTTTATAGGATTTGCCTATATCATCGGTGAGAAAATCCACGCCTCCAATATCCAGACCTATGGCCCGTATCGCTCGCACGGCCATGTCCCGGTTGTCTGGGTGCACTCTATCCGTTACATCTATGGCTGTGCCGCCCGTTGACAGGTTGGCTGTCGAACGCAGATAGAACAGCTGGCCACTTTGCAGAACACTGTCTTCGTCATAACCCGCTTCTTCCATCAACCGTAATGCCTGATTGTCTAATTCCAAGCGAGTCAATACCTTCTCATGGCCTATGCCCCGGCGCGGATCCTGATTGACGATATCAATCAATTCAGCGATGGTCGCTTGGCCGTCGCCAACGACATGTCCGGGAACACGTTTGGCCACCGCCACCAGCTCATTGTTCACTACCAACATGCGGTGGTCGAAACCACTTAAGTAACTCTCTACCAAAACCGACTTACCTGTACCAAATTTTTGCGCTTCGTGAAAGGCGGCTTCAATTTCCTCATCGTCGCTTAAGTCAATACTTACTCCCCTGCCATGATTGGCATTCAAGGGCTTGATCACCACAGGCAAACCAATTTTTTTGGCCGCACGGATCGCTTGTTTAGCACCATACACCAGGGTTTGCTGGGGAACAGGCAAGCCCAGATCATTAAGCAGATTATGGGTATCTTCTTTGTCGCAGGAAATTTCTACGGCTATATGCCGGGTTTCGCTGGTGATGGTGGCCTGGATCCGTTGCTGGAACTTACCTTGTCCAAACTGCACCAGACTATAGTTATTCAGGCGTAACCAGGGGATATTGCGCTGTTCGGCAGCCGCCACCAGGGAGCCTGTGCTGGGACCAAACTCTTTGCGCTGGGCCATATGCACAAAATCACTGAGCTGTTCTTGAAAATCAAAGTCCGGGTCTATATCCGCAGCAATAGCCTGCTGTACTTCCTCGGGCATCAGATGCGCGAGCAAACGTAAACCCAATTTGCCCGCTTCCAAACCCACATCCCGTTGTTTGTATTGGTATACCACGCTGTAACAGCCCGGCGAGTCTAAACTGCGGGTCTTGCCGAAATTAACCGGTGAACCTGCCAAATTTTGCAGCTCCAGGGCGACATGTTCCCATATGTGCCCTACCCAGGTGCCTTCGTCTTCTCGCAAACGGCGGATAAATCCACCCTCTACACTGTAGGAGCAGCCATGACTTTGCAGGGAGGGAATGGCATTAATTAACCCATCGATAAATCCCTGACCAAGTTTAACCGAGGGCCAGTTTTCTAACTCCCCCAAATCAATTTGGTAACGAATAACAGGAAAATTTGCATAGATATTCGGACCAACGAAAATATTTGTACTTAGTACTTTCATGCTTAGCGTTTTCCTCTTCTTGTTATATAAATTGAAACTTGCGACCGATAATATAATGTAGGAGAAAATCCAGTAGGATAAAAACGATGGATTTTATCCAGAGGCTCTAAAATACCGGCCACGTTACTTTTAAAGTTACTTCAATATGTACCACAAAGACGCGCATTCTAGGTAAATGATTTTAGTGGAATGAATAAAAGGTGGTGACCAAACAGGCCCTTGATTGGTCGGGGAAAGAGTAAAAGTGGGAAAAACCTCGACTATTTTTAAATTGCAGGCATAAAAAAACGGCCTCAGATGAGGCCGTTTTTTTAGGACACAGGCAGCGCTACCTGTCTACCATGTTGAAACTGTTGTTCAATAGGGTTAAATACGGTCGATAAGCGCCGCAACGATAGGCGAGCTGTCCATGCCGTTTTCGCTGGCCCAGTTCATGACCGTTTTGCCGTCTTGCTCAGGTGAGCTTAAATCACCTTTAGGCATTTTCTTAACCATTAACGTACCGGTTTCCACCGAACCATTTAACATCGCGGTGCGGATAAGGCTATTGCCACCACAACTGATACCTGAATAATAATCTTGTAATTTAAGACGATAATCGGATTGCACACGTTTCATTTTTTTACGCAGCTCACCCTTGTCATCGGCTTTTACGATAGTACAAATATTCTGTAGGGCTTCGTTTACATCGGCTTGGGCCGTGCCAGTCATGATTAATGAAGCAGCAGCGATAGCGATAGAAGTTTTAACTATTTTCAACATGGTCAATTCCTCGGGGGTTAGTAAAGTGGTATGTCGTTTCAGTGGAAGCATTAAACCCTAAATAGATTGATTAAAAAATCTGCGCCGTGATACTTTGGTATGCCAACCCATACCTAAAAGTCACGATAAATACTCAAGCCATTGATTTAAAATGAATTAGTCAGATGTTAGCGCGATCTTACGTCGGATATTAAGAGAGTTGTGGGCGGACACCGGGCTCACAAACCCACAGGGTGAGCCCCGCGCTAGACGTAACCGTTCACCGGGGAGCTATTGACTTAAGGCCGTTAGTTCAGGCAGTGCCGGATATTCCGAGCGAGTGATCACGGCGTGGACGATTTGCCTTAGCCAGTCCAGAGGATTGGCCCCCAGCTTGCGGCAGCTTTCTACAATGGTGAGAATGCGTTGCCGAAATTGCTCGCCCCGGTGTGAGTACACGCCATAACTGCCTTTGCGCCACAGTACATAGCTGCGCAAGGAGCGCTCTGCCTCGTTGTTGGTCAGAGGAATATCCTTATCCGTCAGAAATGTCCAACAGCTTTCATCGTGTTTGAGCAATAATCCGCAGCGGTTTCGATACCGCGGGGTAACACAAGCTTCGGTGGCATGTTCCAGGGTGGCTTGCCAACGTTTGCGTAGTTTACCCATACGCTTTTGATACAAATAAGGCGATAGCTCCCCTCGCTCAAATCGGTGGCGGGTACGAAAGATAAGATGGATCAAGGTTTCTAATCGCTGCCCTATGGGTTTATTCGGCCCCCAACTATCTGCTATTGCCCCCACATTACGTAAAATATGGGCCCAGCAAAATTGCCGCTGAGATGGGGGGAGATAATGGTAGCCCGCATATTGATCGGTAACGATCACGGCTTCGGTGACGTCGCCTAATAATGCCCTGGCGGCATGTTGCGCCCGGGAGTAGTGGATCATAAAACAGGATAATTCATCGGTGCAGGCCAGCCACATCCAGCGGTTTTCATTCTCACGCTTGTGCCGGGTTTCGTCAGCGTGGATAACGGTAGAATCCTGGACTAGCTGTTTGATCTGCTGATGAACGGGCGTGAGCATCGCGCTGACCTTGCCGTGGGCTTCAGATATGGCACCTCGGCTAAAGTACACCCCGAAGTTCTGCTGCAACTGTTGCTGGATTTGGCTGATACTCTGATGGAACTGCCCGGCCTGTATGGCGATAAAGGCCAACATGTTGGCCCCCATCTGACCATTGTTGACGGTTTCGGGCAACGTCGCCTGAACAGCCTCCCCACAGCGGCAACAGCTACCTTGATAAAGCTGGTGCTCCGTCACGTTGTAGGCTTGTTGAGGAATATCAAACACCTGATGACGATAATAAGGCGTGGCATTGGATACCACTTTGCCCCCGCATGCACATTCGCCGGGAGGATAATAGGACAGTGTCACATCCACCTCATCTACTCGCGCGCGATTGCTGCCCTTATGCCCCGGCTGGGCGCCTCGCGGTTTGCCGCTACTTTTACGCGGGCGATCTACAGCCGCTGGGCCATCGGAAGAAGGCGGGCGAGAAGAGTTGCGACTGGATTGTTTCAGCCTGTCTTCAATGTCATTGAGCCTATCCCATAACGACTGAATAAGCGCATTGGCTTGTTCAAGCGTGTCGGCTTTAGGGGCGGCTGGACGGGATTTTTTGCGTGTCATGTTGACACCATGCCACATGGGCGGGATCGCGCAATAGGATCATCGGGATCATGCAAAATAAATATTTTTACATGTCAATACCTGTCCGGTGAACGGTTACGCGCTAGACAGGCAGGATTAATGAGTTGTCATCCAAGCACACCCACGGTGCACTGATCTCACAATGTTCTAAAGGGCGGCAGAAAAATCAGTGACGACTTGGTTTAGTGGCCTTTCTTTGTTTGGCGCGCCGTTGTACTTTCTCGATACGGATCTCTTTTTGGTCTTTCATGTTGCGAATCTGGGGGCCAAATCTGTAAATCTGGGGTCAGAGATCTTTTTTGGGTAAAACCCGTAAATAATCATGTTTAAATTAATTGTCTAGGATCAAAAAAATGCAGCGGGTTTTCATGGGTAGATGCAAGGCGATGGGATATACAGCGTTGGGGGTAATGTGTTTAGTTAGTTTTAATATTGCAGCGCAACAAGATATCACCCTTGAGGATGACTTGCGGCCGGTATGGGAAGCAGGCTTATTTGCTGCTGCTTTTGATACACCCGAATATCCTGCTGCGGGGCAAAATCATACTAATGTGATTGTCGCCCCTTATTTTGTTTATCGCGGCGAAACATTCCGCGTAGGTGATGGGGCGATTGCTAGGGCGGTAGCAATAGATAAAGCTAACTATGAATTAGATGTATCCTTGGCTGCGTCTTTTGGAGCAAGCTCTGATGATAACCGTACTAGAGCAGGTATGCCCGACGTCGATTTTATTTTCGAATTAGGCCCACAGCTTAAAGTGCGCTTGTCACAGTTTGATTTTGTCGAACATGGTAATGGTGAGCTGTTTTTGAATCTGCAAGCGAGGGCGGCATTTTCTACTGATTTTTCGAGTATCGAACACCAAGGGTATGTGTTTCAGCCGATACTGGCTTATCGTCAACGTGGTTGGCTAAGCGAAAAAACCGCATTATCGTTAAGCATTTCACCGACTTGGGCCACAGAAGCATTGCATGACTACTTTTATCAAGTCGATGCTGATTTTGCTACTGCACAAAGGCCAGCCTATGACGCAAAAGGCGGTTACATAGGTACTAATTTAGCAGTAGGTTTTTCGTTTGATGCGACAAAAGATATACGTGTATTTTTAGGTGCAAGTACCGCATTACATTCCTCTGCGGCCAACCAAGATAGTCCGCTATTTATTGATAAAAGCACTTATTCAATTGGTGCAGGATTAGTATGGCGTTTATATGAAAGTGACCAACGGGTAGCGGGGCGCTAAGGGGCTGTTGCACGCGGGATTGAGCGAACCGGAAGCAGTGGAGTTTGACTCGTCGCATGATCGAACAAAGCAGCTGTTCAGGTAATTCAAACTTGTGATAACAGATTACTTATTTTGCCGATACTTAGCAAACTTTACGACTGGCAACTCTGAACGAAAAGCAGATGTTGAATAATTATCTCAATGACGGAAGGCTTATCGCTCAAACCTTTTGTTCGCGAAGTCTGGTTCATAACAGAACGAAAAAAAACGATCGTTCGGTAACTCCCTTTGTACTAGTTAAACGTTGTTCGCATTTTTTGATAATAATACGTATCAAAAATACCGCAACGCTTAATAATTTATAGAGCGTCAACTACTTTGACCGGTTGAGCGTCAATTAACTTGACCGGTTACTTCTGCTTTCTTCGTCTTCTTTCATGGCCGCTTTTCTTCTGTAACTTTCTCCTACTAATTGAATAATGTGTGCATGATGAACCAGCCTATCTATGGCGGCTACGGTCATTGCGGTATCGGTAAACAGCTCATCCCAATCTTCGAATGATTGATTTGAGGTGATGATTAGGCTGTGTCTTTCATAGCGGTGGGCAATTAGTTCAAACAGAACACTGGTTTCTTGTTCGGTTTTTTTAATATAGCCGATATCGTCAATGATAAGTGCTTGGTATTTATCGAGCTTGTTTAATGCATCCTGCAATTTCAGTAGTTGTTTTGCTTCTTGCAGATGCTGTACAAGGGCTGTGGCTGAGTAAAATTTGATACGGATACCTGCTTCAATCAGGCTATAACCTAGACTACTGGCTAAGTGTGTTTTGCCAACGCCACTGGCACCGAACAATAATAAATTGGCTCCTTGTTTTACCCAGTCATGATTGTCGGCCAGCTCATACATACGCGCTTTATTCACCCCTTCGATGGCAGTAAAGTCGAAGCCGCCTAAGTGCTTTCCTGATGGCAGGTTCGATTCTTTTACATAACGTAATTGTCGCTTGTCGGTGCGACTCGCCAGCTCTATGTGGCACAACTCGCTTAAGTATTGTTCTGGCCGCCATTGGTCATGTAACGCTTTTTCTGCGATGGTTTCCCATTGCTCTCTAAACACACTTAGGCGGAGGCTTTTTAGCATCAACGGTAATGAAGCGGTTGCACTATTCATGATGACTTCCTTGCGATAGCGATTGATATTGGGATAGTTTGTGTTGCATCACGTTGACTTGTGGAATGTCTTTGGGCTTGGTGCTAAAGCGTTCTTGGCAGTCAAACAAGCTGGGTAAACGGCTTATGCTTAACTGGTGAGTAATAAAGCGACCTAGCCGCATTTCATTATCTGCTTTACTCGCTAAATGCAGTATTCTAACCATGTAATGGCTGGCATCATCGGCTTTCATTGTCGCCTCAACATACTGCCATATCGTTCGGTAGTCTTCGTTAGGCAGTAACTCATCTCGCCATTGTGAACATCTAAATGCTCTGGGCTTTTTAACGAGCGCGTCAATAACATGTTTGTAATTGACGCTGCGTTTACGTGAAGAGCCTGGCGCGTAAACGCGCTCTAAACGGTAGGTGAATTCTTGGCCTAAGAGTAAATCGATATGATCATCATATACATGCACTTTCAGTCGACTATCCACCAGTCTAGACGGCACCGTATACATGACTCGTTTGATATTGACCGTGCTTGTGCGCGTAACCCGCACGTATTCTTGCGAGTAATTGACGCTCTTATAGGCAGGTAAGGTGTGTAATTGTCGCTGCTCTTGTGCGAACTTGGCCGCAATGCGTTTGTTGCGACGACTGGTCACGCCTTCAATGAAGGTCTCGTAATCGGCGCGACAATTAAAATCGAACGAGCCTCGCACTCTTAGTGCCTGTTCAACTTGCGATTTAATATGACGGTTGGGCGATTCAATGGCACCATTTTCATGAGCAACACCGGTATTATTTCGTGTGCCAGCAAATCCATAATGCGTCATCAACTCTTGATAGCGCTGAGTAAAATCCTCAACCGTACCATTATTCTTGTATGCCGCGCTTAAGCTGTCGGTGCGCACCTCAGCAGGTACGCCTTTGCTTTTAGCGAATGCATTTTGCAAACCATCGGAGAATGCCGCGAAGCTTTCACCACCATAAATAACTTGCGAGAATGTCCAACCACTAGCGGGTAGCCGGTAATTAAACAGCATATGTTTAAAGGGTTTTGCATCAATCGTGACGGGGCTTGTAACATGTGTGAAGTCGCATATACCTAGCTTTCCAAGCTCATGATGTTGCATAAACATCACGTCCTTAGCTGCGCCATGTAAATGACGCCATTGCTTGATCCTGCGCTCTAGCGTGCGTCTCGATGAAGAGCTAAATACATCCGCATGAAACTCGCACAAATGATCAAACACGCCAACAGGACTTATTTCGGCGTCTTGTTTTAACAATGGCAACACAATGAGATCCCATATTGGTGCAAGCGGATCTGCTCTAGTTCGCCAATCTCGTTTATCTTTTTTAGGTTGGTGCCGTTCTTTTTCAATTCGGTGTCCGGTGCTAACTGACATGCCGACTTTTGCTGTAGCCACTTCTTGGGTGAAATCCTTACGTAACTTCATATATAACCTGATTTGTCTTTCTGTGATGTGATTACCCGACACTAAATCCCCTCCGAATTTCAGTGTCGAACCTTAACAGAACGACCGGTCAAGATAGTTGACGCTCAACCAATCAAGTTAATTGTCGCTTAATAATAATTGGCATTCGCGGATAAGAGTGTGATGATAACTTAAAGTTCATTGCTCGGTGATTAAGAGAATCAAATGCAGGAATTATTTCTATGTCTGCTCACCGAATTATAAGCAAAAATAAATAGCAACTCGTTATAACCCTTTTGTTTGTGGCTTTTTTGACCTTCATTGATTGATTGAGTCAACGCTCTGAATGCGTGCTAATGGCAAAAATGAGCCTTACGACATTGTCTGACGGGTCAATCCCAGCGATCAGCAAAACTATCACAATTTATTGATTTACATTAATTTCTGTAAAGCGGCGTCATTCATAGATGCTTTCAAAAAATCGGAGTCATCATACGAGTTGAGATCAATTTCACATGTTTGTCTTGCCTTACCCACTTTGGCTTGAAGCTACTTTTTCAAAGCCCTTGGCAGAGTAAATGGGCCTGCAGTTATTGGACTAATTATACTTTTTAGTGGTTGAGTGGGCTTTTGAGGTCGTCAATAAACGCGATATTAATGGGTCGCGCAGTCGCCCCTGGTGACACCATCGACGTTTTTCATGTATTTAGTTTATCCAGAAAGTTGCATTGCAACCGACCCAACCACATTGTTAGTGCAATGGGTGAGCTATGCTTTTAATAACAAACAATTAATGGAACGCGACTAATGGAACCTAACCAGACTGATCAACCTAAACACGATATCGCGACTTTTGCGGCCTTGAAAACCGCCATAGCAAACGGTGAAGAGCTGTCGGTAAAAGAATTATTGGCAAACCAGCCCATGCAAAAGCTTGAAAAAAGCTATCTGATTGACTTAGCTAAATTGAACAGCAATCGCACAATAATTCAGCTGCTTGAAGATATCCCCGTGAAGGAATAGTTTAGATAAAACTTAGTTATAGTCGCCTGAATAAGGGCTCTAGGTTTTGAATCAGTTGCCGCATTGTGTGCTTTTTAGCGGCTTATTTTCTATCTGATATGCCGCCGAGCAATTATCGTTTATCTGAGGCGTTATTAATTTTCAAGCGGATATAGAAATACGTATTGGGGTTAAAGAACTGTATTCACAAAACAATGTTGTGGGTAATGCCTACAGCAAGGATTGAGTCGATACAATTAAGCTTGAGCGAACTATCAATCAAACCCTTGCCACAAAGAGTGTACCGCTATTTATTGGCGAGCTGATTGGCAAAATCATGGTTCACATCGCGATGGCCGGCTTCATCAGCCCTTACCGCAATAATCACTTCACGTAAGCGGGCATCAGCCGCTAGTAGCCAATAGTCGATGGCCACCTGAGGTGCCGGGATATTTTCAAGGGTGCCGCTGTCTACTTCTTGCAGATAACAGCTGTAGCTATAGACGGCTTCTTCTTCAAAGTAGCCAACTAAGCGGTGCGCCGTTTTGGCCGAAATAATATACAGCAATAAAAATCCGATAAAAAAGAAACCTTGGGCTAATAAGATAAGCAGCCGCTCAAACCAGTTCGGTTTGGCAATTTCGATAAAAGTCATCAGGTGCATGCGCTCGTTTTCTGCTTCATCCAGTAAGGTGCGGATCCAGCCATGGTCGTCTTCCATCCGACGTAAGCTGCGCATATGGCGCAACATACCGGCAACCATGCCTGGCACGCCAGCCACGGTTTCCAGAATAACTGCACGATGACCATAGCGTTTAGCAAAAAAAGTGTCGGCGCAGAAGCGCAACACCTTGGTCAGGCGAAAAGCGATACGATCAGATAAATTGGCTGGAGTATGGTGCGAGGCTAACGGATCTTCGGTAGTGTCGGCCGGTGTTGACATCGGTTGCTCCCTGGTTAAACAAAATAAGCTCAGTTTGTTGTCAAAAGAGCATAAGGAGGGTAAACGCTATCAATGATCTAAGCAATGAGCAACAGGCTGTACGTGGGCTGCAATCATCAAGAAAAACTGGCTATTCGAATAGCGTGGGCGTCAAAAAAGCAAATGGGTCGCTGAACTGAATGAAGCGGAATAATGTCAACAATTTTACCAAGACAGCCATGATCAATTTTACCAAGACAGCCATGATGATTTTCAGAGTGAGAATGGCCTATTGGCGACAGTGGCGAAGGCCGCGCACCAAAGTGAGAAGTTTAATGAAATTAGGACGGTCCGACGCTCGGGTGCATGTTCAAGCCGCAGTAGCGTGTGTTATCACCAGCAAAGAGCCATGGCGAAGTGCTAAAACCCCGGGGATCAACCAAGCGTTATCGCTTGATTACTTCAAATCCGAAGGGCTTTATTCACTGCGAGATGGATGGATTGCGCTTCACTATCTACGTGAAACGCCCTGTGCGGAGGCGTCCGGACCGACGCTTCGGTGCAGGGTGTTTGTGGGGGCTGGAGGTTAGAGACCTCTGGCTACCCGATTAGGACAACATATGGCCAAGATATCTAGCCTATTCATTTTCTAGTTCAAGTATAAGTTTTGTAAGTTCGATAGAGCTAATGCGAAGTGTTTCAACAGCTTCACGACCTTCCAAAATATGTGGCGTTGGATCTATAGGGCTTCCACTACTAATGGATTCTTTAAATCTTTGGACCCAGCCTTTTCGAGTCGATAACGCTCTTCTAAGATTGGCCTCAATTTCAATTCCCCCAGCCTTATACTGCTCTCTTAAATCAAGTCCAACTGAGCGAACTCCTTCCTTAACTTTACGGATGCTCTCATTGAAATCGTCAACTGCACGATTAAGTTGATAATGGTCAAGACTGTTGCGACTAAGTTCGTCAAGAAAATAACTTTTATCTTGCTCAAGGTCGTATAAATCCTTTCTAAGGTCTTTCAGTCTATTTATTAGTTGGTGGCGATCAGCAGTCTTGACTAAATCTTCTGCGTGACCCTGTAAAGATTTAAACCATCCAAAAAGGCTATCTGACGCTTGTCTAGTTGCATCAATTTCAGTCGACAATTGAGCGTTGACGCTAACTGCCAAAAAATAGAATAACAGCGAAAGTATTTTTATATATTTTTTCATTTGTTTTCCTCTAAATTATTCTTCTTGTTATGTCTCCCCACAAACAAGAATGATATTCCCAAATAGGCAATGAATGCTGGCGGTATTATGTAGTATAGGTATGCAGGGAAATACGCGAACCAGATAAGGCTATGGATTATGGCAATTAGTAGACAAAGTACGCCGATATGTGTGTATATTCTTCTTAGCATAACTTTTTCCCTATAGCCCTAACGATTTACATATGGAGATTTTACGAGTGTTTTTGGCCGAAGGCCAGCGAGTAAAATTCCCATCATAAAATTTATCAAGACAGCCAGATAATTTTGTTATCTGCGCAAACAATTAATACATGGTGCCAGAGCGTTGGTTAGCCGTGCAGCTAAAAGTAAAGATCTATTAAACGCAACAAGACTTGTCCGAGATGTTTGAGTTAATTAAGACATTCAATCCGATCAAAACCTCAATGCTGATGGATAAAGAGCATGGTAGAAAAATGGAGTTAGATAGCATTCTAGGCGTTGTTTTAGACCGAAGCGAAAAGCTCGGAATAGAAGCGCCTTACCACAAGATGGCTTACGCAGTGCTGAGCAGCCAAAGTTAGTTGGTACTAAACACATCTAAAAGTACTTTTCTAAATAGCCCCCAGCCTTACAACTTCTCGTATTACAGGCAAAACTGATGTGACCGGAACACCACGAACTAATCCGGTCACAAGTACCTTACTACTGACTATTATTCTCATCCAACTTATCGTGTGCTCTTTTGATCACATAACTTCGAATCATCTCAGCATCTTCATCTGTCAACACTCGTTTAAATGACACCATTCCTTTTGAAGATAACACGCCATTAATCACGACTTGCTTCCAAGCATCCTTTTGCAGATTGAAAGGACTATTTGGCTTTAGTCGACGAACGCTGGAACGCAGGTTTCGTGCTGATTTAGGTTTGTCGCCCAAGTCGTTTTGCAAAGCAATTCGTTGCCAGACCGCCGTTTATGAAATGAATAAAGACACCTCTACCGACTTCGCTGGTTTAGCGCAAGATCTTGGCTTTTTTGATCAAAGTCACTTTTTACGAGAGTTTAAGAAACTGGTCAGTGTTACGCCATTGAAATATCAGCGCTCGGTAAGACAACAAGATTACAACGATCGGATCCGTGTTAGCTAATACTGTGTTAATTTTCCCTTTCTCACGTTTTCTTGATGTTTTAGCACTGCCCTCTTCTGGCAATTAATAGCACAATCATGGCGGCTATAAACCGAACGGAGTGACACAGTCGCCGTGTTTGTGTCCCAGTGATCTCGCGAGCGAGTTAATGCGTTTGTTAGCAGCCACTTACTAGTAATGGTAGCGACAAGAAATAACCGTTATTGCAGCATCGTCCACGGCGTAGACTAAACGATTGGTATCATCTATTCTGCGAGACCAGAAGCCGGACAGATTTTCCTTTAAAGGTTCAGGTTTTCCAATTCCTTCAAATGGTGAGCGCTGAACATCGGTAATTAACTTGTTGATACGTTTTAATGTTTTCTTATCTTGTGTCTGCCAATAGACATAGCTATTCCAAGCCTCATCAGTCCATGATAAAAGCCTGTTACTCATCGATAAGCTCTCTATTGGAAGTGTTTTTATTCCTAAACTGTGCAATTGAACGATTTAAATGTTCAGCATTGGCAGGCGAGCGAAGTAAGTGGACAGTCTCCATAAGGCTATTGTAGTAATCTAATGACATTACCACCGCATCCTCAGAATCACGGCGAGTAATTACCGTAGTATCAGCGTCGTTAATAACATTGTCTAGAACAGCTTTAAGACCATTTCGAGCTTCAGTAAAAGAGACAATTCTCATAGGTAACCTCACTTGTACATTATATTGAACAAGTTTAGTCAAAAAATAAGAACATGTACAGAATATTGTGCATAAACTAGCTGTGGCTGCTAACGCCCCTGATAACTTGCAAATAGTTGCTGACAATACTTCGCTAGGCACGAGCGCAGCCAGCGAGTATTTGCCCAGTTGATTGGATTGTACGATCTTCGTTAGAACGATACATCGTCTTTTTACCTTGAAATTCTTCATATAGTTTTTCATGAGCCACTTTAGAAAATGTATCATTACGAGAAGTATAATTTGAAATCCAATCAATTAGCATATCTAAATTTGCATCCTGTGCCTCTTTATTTTGATATTTATGAGACTCCCAAGGACGGTTTCTTGCGTTAGTTATACAGGTAGTAATTGGCAAATTTAGAAAAATAATTTCATCTGCTTTAGCTGTAACCAATTCTAATAAATCGGAGTAACAACCTTCAACTAACCATTCTTCATTAGTGCTCAAAAATTCATTTATCAATATATTAGATTCAGAAATAGACATTCGTTCTGGAGGTTGAACAGGTTTCCATGCAATAGTATCTAGATCTAAATGAGCTAGCTTATTTTTCAACGCTAAGTCTTTTGCCAGTGTTGATTTACCTGAGCCAGAATTCCCCAAAATGACGACTTTACTCAAAGTTAATTCCTTAGTACATAACGCTTATTAACGGGCATCTCGTATATGTAAATGCTCAGTTTGATTTGGATCGCCATAAGTTCTAGCCATTACCCTTTGATTTACTTCAGGATTTTTATTCGACCTAAATGAATTTAGCTAAAAAACAAAAGGAGAGCTGATGGGGTCGACTCGACTTTAACGAGACTTTAATGCTCCCCATTAAAAACCATGTATAAAATATTTTCCACAATTAAATTAATGAGTTAGCTATTCTCTAAAAAACAAAGTGGGACCTGGAAAACTTACATAATAGGAAGCGAAGTTGGTATTTTTATTAACATTCCATTATACCCCTTTTGTATACACCGTATCTGTTTGAGTCTCGGAATTAAGCCAATGTCTGCTATAGGCATGAAGAAACTGAACCGCTCACTTACTGTGAATGACCGAACTCACAGCACATTTACGCCTGTCAAATTAAGACGCGACTCATACCCTTAAATGTATTGATTATTTTTCCCGGGATTAAAATCACCGGTCATATCCGCCGAAAATTGAATTTTTTAAGCTAATGGTAACGAATAGGTCTGAGAAAATGCGTAATTCGAGCGCAGCCATTTTTTCATCCAGATCAATGCAGTTGATCGTTGCCCACAGGCGTTGACTGCGATGTATCGTCATTTAATCCCGAGTGGCACCCACACAGGGTTAAGCCAAGCGCCAGGCTCCCGGTCTTATGAAGTGAATTGACCTATTTGGCCGGCTTGTTGTTTTTTCTCTGCTTAGCCCGGCGCTGTACTTTCTCGATGCGGATCTCTTTTTGGTCTTTTTTGTTTGGCGTTAAGGAGCCCGTCTTAAAACGTTGTTTACGGTCGGCTTTGTCTTCGGCTTTTTTGATCACTGCCGCGGCCATTTCAGCTTCTTCTTTTTCGATCATTTCAGGTGTTTCCAGCGTAATACGCCCCAGTTTACCACTGCGCAACTCGTTGATCAGCACCTCACAAATTTTATGCAGATTTACCCGCCCACCGGCCCGCAATGCGCCGCGCTGGGCGGCCGCCATTTCCAAAAACTCAATTTCCGTAGCCGGTACAATATCCAGTTTAAATCGTTCCTTAATCAGCTCAGGGTAGGCTTTGATCAGATAATCGGCGGCATAAAAACCCACATCATCATATTCCATGGCCGTATCCTTGATAGCGCCTGTGGCCGCTAGGCGATAACCGCTATTGGGATTTTCCACCTTGGGCCACAATATCCCGGGGGTATCAAACAAGGCAATGCCGCTGCCCAGGTTGATGCGCTGCTGGGTTTTGGTGACCGCAGGTTCATTACCGGTTTTGGCTATAATACGCTGGGCCAGGATATTGATCAGGGTCGATTTACCCACATTGGGGATCCCTACTATCATGGTGTTGATGTTTTTCACACTGGCGTCTTTTTCAGGCAACATCTCGCGACATAATTCTAGCAGCTGTTTCATCTTGCCTGGCTGGTCGGTGGTGGTGGTGAAGGTTGTCACCCCTCTTTCTTGTTCTAGGTAGGCCTGCCACCTAGCAGTAATGTCGGGGTCGGCCAAATCTGATTTACTCAGTACCTTGATACAAGGTTTGTCACCACGAATTTCGGCAATAGCCGGGTTTTCACTGGAATAGGGGATACGTGCATCTAGCACTTCGATCAGCAAATCTACCTGAGGTAGTATTTCGCGGATCTCTTTTTGGGCCTTGTGCATGTGCCCGGGATACCAATGGATCGACATTAAACTGCGCCTTAAACATACTCAAAGGCACCATTGTACGTCACCTAATCCACTTAAGTTAAGTCAATCGAGTGGCGGTGAACGCTTTAGTGCACAATAATGCATTTACTGGCCACTTGCCCAGCGCTCATTCGTTATCGCTGGGCCAGTTTCAGCTATTTTTATGAACCTTTGTGGTTCAGTGTTTATTAACTGCTATTTTCACGACAAGGTTTAGCTATTGTGCCATCATTTCGTTTCAGGGGGGCTAGCAGAAAAATGGAATAAATTACTGAATATTGGCTGTATTTACGGTTATAATGCCGCCCCAAGAGAACCCTCTCGATACCCTTTTTTGTTTCGCACTTATTTATTAACAATAAGCAGCCAAACAACACTATAAATAATAATAAAAATCGCCATGCTCAAGTTGGGATGTTTCACATAACCCCTTGGCCATTTTACGCGAAGCTACATATTGGAGAGCACACTTGGGTCTTACCACTAGTACACACAAAACACATCCACTGACGTTAACGTTACTTGGCGCAGCCGTATCATTAGCGCTGACTGCCAATGTTCAAGCACAAGAATCAACAGCAGTTAACGTCAGCCGTGACGACTTTGAGAACATTACGGTTACCGCCCGTAAACGTAGCGAAAGCCTGTTTGAATCCCCGACGGCCATCACATCGTTGAGCAGCAGCTTTATGGATGATGCCAATATCAGTAATTTAGACGATGTGGGTAAATACGTGCCTAACCTGAATATCAGCCGCTATGGTGCGGGCAACTCGGCCCATGCGTCGGTCTTTATTCGCGGCATCGGCTTGCAAGATCACATCATTACCACCGATCCAGGGGTAGGTGTGTATGTGGATGGCGTGTATTTGGGGCGTCAAATGGGCTCTAACCTGAGCTTGCCCAATATTGAACGAGTAGAAGTATTACGTGGTCCACAAGGCACCCTGTACGGGCGTAATACTTTGGGCGGCGCGGTGAACATTATCACCAAGAAACCTGGTGACGAATCTATGGCCAGTATCAACTCCAAAGTCGGTACCTTGGGGCGCTTGTCCACTGACCTGTATATAAATGGCGATGTTACTGACGATTTCTCGGTGGCCGCCAGCGGCTCATTCAAGAAACGTGATGGTGTGGGTAAAGCAGTCAATTTAGCCAAACCGGAACGAGAAATTGGTGAAGAGCAAGAAATCAGTGGGCGTATTTCGGCTAACTGGAATGTAAGAAGTGATTTCTCGTTGTTATTTGCCCTAGACGGTTACGATAATGAAGGCGGCCAATCGCCTTATACTATCGAATTCACTGAGCCTCGCCCGGATCCCACCGATATTTTCAACGGCGATTTCCCCTTGCTGACGCCGGATATGCTACCAGCGGATCCCGATGACCTGGGCACCACAGTCGCAGGTCTTGAATCCACTGCCGCTTCAGGTTGGGGCGCAGCGGTGACTGCAACCTGGGATATGAACCAACATTACACCACCAAGCTTATCACCAGCTTGCGCAGCTCTAAATATGAAGGAGGTTTGGATGACGACGCCTCGCCACTTAACTTGTCAGAATTTCCGGAAACCGGTGAAGCTGACCAATATTCCATAGAACTGCAAGTAAACGGAACGTTCGATAACTATGACTTTGTGTCTGGTCTGTACTTCTTTAACGAAGATGGCTCCACTGAGTCTGGACCTTGGGTATTTAGCCCGTTTAACACCCCTAATGGTCTTAATACCGATGGCTCGGCGTCTTTCGGTGATTAGGGTTATTTTGATCTCAGTCAGGAAACCGACGCTTTTGCCATCTACGGCAACGTCTCTTACGACCTATCTGACAGGCTCAGCGTAGGTGGCGGTTTGCGTTACTCTAAAGATAAAAAGGACGCCAATGCCTTGTTCCCCTCTTTTGGTGGCGAACGCGCATTTAGAAGCGCCGAGTTCAGTGCCGTCACCTGGGACGTCAATACCTCTTATCAACTGGATAATGGCTTAAATGTGTATGCCCAGGTGCAAAAAGGTTATCAGACCGGTGGCTTCCCGCCTCGCCCCTTTGGTGGTTCGGCGCAGTTTGTGCAGTTTGATGAAACCACCTCAATTAACTACGAGACGGGTTTAAAAGGCAAGATCACCGATCGTGTATCTTTGCTCGCCGCGATATTTTTTACTGTATATGACGATTTGGCCTTACCGTTTTCTGACCCTACTTCTGGCGGCGGTTTTGTGACCATCACCGAAAATGCCGGTAAATCAGAGGCCAAAGGGGTGGAGCTTGAAGCCACTTTTGACATTACCGATAACTTTAACCTTCGTGGTGCAGTAGGTTATCTGGATGCCGAAATCACTGAAGTCGCTGCCGGCGTCAACGGTGTGGGTGTGGGTGATTCGCCAGCGTTAACCCCGAAGTGGACTCTGATGTTCGCCCCCTCTTATTACCTGGATTTAGATAACGGAGGCACCTTGGCCTTTAAGGCGGATTATTCATTCCGTGACAAAATGCAGGGGCAATCAGTTTTTAATGCCAACGAGACTATCGATTCACGGGCCATTGTCGGTTTTGATATCAACTACCGCGCACCACAAGGTGACTGGTCGTTGAGTCTGTACGGTGAAAACATCACTGATGAGGTATACGACCAAGGGCGCCTGCAACAAAATGGCTTCGTAGGCGTAGTACGCAGCAATGACAGACGCGAATTTGGTTTACGTTTCAAAAAAGAATTTGAAATGTAACATCTCTCTTTGAGCTGCAAAACTAATAGAAAAAGGATGCCGCGGCATCCTTTTTCTATATCTTCAGTGTTAACCAAGCCCCCAAAGTCGAAACCTCAAACACCTGTGTTTATATTATTTAACGTAAGCCTGGCGCTGGGCGATATCGTAACGGCTACCCGAGGCCAAAATGTGCAATTTGACATTTAATAAGGTCAGGGCTTGGCCCCGGCCCGCTTCTGCCATAGAAGAATGCTCCACATCCGCCGGATCAATCACAGTCACCGCACCGCTACCCACAACAGTAAATACATTTTCATCGTCTATAAAGGCGGCCGTATCTTCGTCTAAACCCAGACCGATTAAAAACGGATTGTAGGATACTGCGCTCAATAAACGCGCCAGGCGGTTACGTTCGTTGAAATGTTGATCCACCACTACTGTGTTGATCAAGCCCATGCCCGGAGCCAAATTTACCCCGTTTTCCGTAGGCACTATGCCAGTATTGCCCCCGGTGATCATATGCTGGGAGACAATTGCCGCACCTGCTGAGGTGCCAGCCACATGCACCCCTTTGGCGTTTAGTTGGCGAATGGCTTTAGAGATGGGCGTGCCCCCCAAGATGGTCGACAAACGCAGTTGATTGCCACCGGTAATAAAGATGGCGCTGCTGGTTTCAAGTTGCTCAACATAATCCTGGTTTTGGGCGTCGGCCCGCTCGCTAATAGGCAGAGAAAATACTTTGCCTGCGCCCAGTTCACTAAACAGTTTTTCGTAGCGCTCGCCGGTATCATCTAATTGAGACGCCGTCGGGATCACGCATATAACGGCATCTTTGCCCCCGGCTAACTCGATAAATTTCTGTAATATCTGTGGATCATTGACCTTCTCTTCGGCACCGCCGATAGGGATCACATAACCTCTTTTTTGCCCGTCAACATCTGGAGATGGCATTTTTACTTCCTCAATTAGTGCTCAAAGGTACCTTTGCGTACCATTTTACTGTCTGTCATATGCCATTGCCCTAAGGCCATCACATGTGCAATTCGTTGTTTGTCGTTCAAAATAATTAAATCTGCGTCAGCCCCGGCGTTAAGATGACCTTTGTGGGCAAAATTCATCAGCGCGGCAATATTACTGGTAAAAAATGGCAAACAATCTTCCATGGCAACCCCCTCATCCAGCAATTGATACAATACCTGTGTCATGGATATGGAGCTGGCAAAATCCATTTTTGTCATCTGCCCCTGGGCGTTAAAACAAGGCAAACAACCGCCGCCGTCAGAGCTAATGGTCAATTTATTCTGGGGATAGTTGCTGTGCATGTAACGCATTAGCGCATCCGCTGGCTCATAACCCTCACCGTGTGTTTCAAACGCGGTGACATCTATCCAGCAGCCTTGGGTAGCTAATTCACAGGCTTCATCAAAAAGAAAACGCTGTCTATTGATATGGGTCGGATTATACGTTCTGGCGGGTATTTCTGCACTGGCCAGGGCTTCACGCACTAAAGATAAGCCGCGCTCGCCATCTCCCAAGTGTAAATGCAACATGCCACCCTTACCTGTCATCAAGCGGGCGACATGGGCCTGGGAGGCTATTTTCAATAATTCATTCAAGGTTGGCTGACTGGAGCGATGATCACTGATCGCCAGTTCGCCAACGCCCACCACGGGTTCGATAAATACGATATCAGATTGCACCGAACCGGTGAGCGTAGTGGGAGGTAAATGATAACCACCGGTATAACAGTATGCCGATATGCCTTCTTCACGCAGGGCATAAACCTGGGCAACTACGGATTGGGTGCTGCGGGTAATATCATCTGTGCCCAATAGCCCCACGATAGTGGTAACTCCGGCCCGGGTAAATTGGCTGATGGGCACAGGAGGGACACGAGTAGCAAACCCCGCTTCTCCGCCGCCGCCAGTAATATGGGTGTGGGCATCGATCAAGCCCGGGATCACCGCACAGCCATGGGCATCGATCACTTGTACATTGAGCGCCGCATCCAATTTAGGGATGGCCTTGCCCACATACACCACCTTTCCTGCGGCAATAAGCAGATTCTGCAACCCCATAGCCTGGGGAGCGAAAAGGTTAGCTTGGGTGATAAGTGTCATCATTGGAGGTTGCATAGGGATCACTAATTTGAAGCCGGGTATTTAGATGACAAGATCCTAATGCACCCCACCCTATTCGCAAAGCCTTTTATCTACTTACCGGCAAGTATCATGGGCTGCTAAGGTGTTTATTCCTCTTAATCGAACGAGATGAAGTATGCCTTACGTAAAAGGCAGACTGGGTCAGAAAAATTAAAAAACAGCGGACTAACCGGGCCTAAGCGTCTCGGCAGCCTTCATCTGGAAACTCAAATTCAATGGTGGTGTGCGCCAGATGGTATTTATCCAGGCGTTTGGCCACTTCTGCCTTGATTGCCATCAATTTCTCTGGCGGCAACATGTGTTTGAGCACCAGATGAGCGGTTAATACATGATGTTCACCGTCTAATGACCAAAAGTGCATATGATGCACCTCGGACACGGGGTCAATGGCCAGCAACGTTTTTTTGATCTTGCCATGCACTCCGTCATCCGGCGTTCCCTGCAAAAAAAGCTCCGTGGTTTGGCGCAGGTTACGCACCACGTTATATAAAATAAACAGCGTAAAGGCGATTGACAATAGAGGGTCAAGTATAGGTAGATGTACAAACATCAATACCACTGACACGATTAAAACCGCTACCCAGCCCAAGACATCTTCCATCAGATGCCAATTGAGGACCCGCTCATTGAGGGTTTTGCCGCCACTGAGTTTATAGGCAGCGTAACCATTAGCGGCCACCCCCAACAGGGCAATCAAAAACATGCCTTCGGTGTGAGGCATTTGTGGGGCAAATAAACGGGGCACCGCTTCAAATAAGACCCAAATCGAACCACTGACCAAAACAACGCCGTTGAGCATGGCCCCCATGAGCGACAAACGTTTGAAACCATAGGTAAACTTATCTGTAGCCTGCTTACCGCCCATTTTCTGCAAATACCAGGCAGTCCCTAAAGACAGGCTATCGCCCAAGTCGTGCACTGCATCGGCCATGATCGCCGTACTATTGGTCAGCCAGCCACCGATAAACTCAATGATAGTAAAACTGACATTAAGTACAAACGCCCAACCTATACGGTTTGTCGCGGGGTCAATATGGTGATGATGCCCGGTTTTATGGGTAGCCGAATCTGAGTGATCATGTTGTTTACGTACCAAGTGAACTCCCCTGCGCCGCTTACGCTTAATATAGGCCGTTGAAATACCGTATTAATATCACTAAAAAGTGTTAGTCGCTATAGCGCGGCCCTGAAGTAACCAAGTTTGGGGCACCGAGCCGCTATTGGTCAACAACTATGCCTAAACAATAGATAACGATGGAAAATATTTTTCACATAACGTTTAATGGAATTCGAAATGGAACACTTACTTATCACTTTCAGGGAAAACATAAAAATGAAACTCATTACCTTCATTTTCCTCATACTATTAAGCGGTTGCGCCGTTGACGTCACAACAAAATCGTTCGTTTATCAAGATGATAAAGTTGATCCTGCGCTAAATTTAGGCGATATACAGACAACGTTAACCAATGCGCCTGTGCACTCGATGCTGTCGGCAGTCAGCCTTACCACTCAAGACGGCTTGACCTTAAATGGGATCAAGCTAATCCATGATGAGGCTAAAGTTAACGTGGTATTGTTCGGCGGTAACGCTATGACAATCAGTAAAGCGTCTAGCATTCTTAATCACTTTGTATTGTTGCCGGCTAACGTCATTTGGTTTGATTACCGTGGCATGGGGTTAAGTGCTAAAAGTGACTCGCTGACCATAGAACACTTAAAAATAGACGCCCTGAGCGTATTCGATTTTGCCCAGCAATCGTTACCGCAAAACTTGCCCATTTTAACTGACGGCATTTCCATGGGTTCATTGCTGGCAGGTTATGTAGCAAGTCAACGAAGCGTTGATGGTGTAGTGCTCGACGGCGCGATAAATTCTGTGCCACAACTGGTGGATAACCTTATTCCCACTTGGTCTAAAATCTTTTCTACTGTCACAGTCTCCCCTGAATTAGCCGAGATAAATAACAGTGAAATAATAAAACTAGTTGATACCCCGCTATTGCTATTAGCAGGAGAGAACGACACAACGACTCCGCTGTTATTTGCTCAGCAGTTATACGCTGCATCACCAAGCAAAAATAAAGTACTGGCGATCATACCCGACACTGAGCACGCCCAACCTATGGCAAAAGACGAGGCCATTTCAGCCTATAAATTGTTTATCGCCAGTTTAAGTTGTTGCACAAACGGTTAGATAGGGATCCGTTGCAGTTTAAACAAACAAGCCCATATTTAATGTGTCGGATTTTAACGAACCGGTTAATCTCTGTTATTTGGGCCCCAATTGGAATGACCAAGAAACCAAAACATGTTTAATATAAAATTTGCAGCTCCGTTATTTGCTATGTTTACCTCAATCCTTGAAGGGGCTTAGCGATGGTCTTTATGGGAAGTTAAAACAACCTGGGATCTACCTTAAATGGCAACTGCATTATAAAGTTTTCAGTTATGTCCCAAGAGAGAAAACATAATGTGTTAACAATGCGGGCGAATTTAGGTGCGCGAGAATATCCAATAAAGCTAATGATTCAGAGCCTGCGAGGTAGATGCAGGGTGACCCCAACCCATTTTGTTACCTAAAGCCTTAACTGAATTATTCATCCAATGACTGACTTGTATCGGATCCGCCTCAAATAAGGTCAATACCCGGTTAAATACGTCCGCAAAACGTTATAGGCGATCACTTCCGTCACGGCTAAAGCGCCCTGTTTTGGCCCTCCTTGAGAGTGTGGCGCTTTTAATCTAGATACCCGGGCGATTTCCTTGCCATCAAAGCCTGTATGTTAAGAGAGTTTCCTTATCGTTGTTCAAGGTGTCAATGCACCACACATCAGACAAAAACGCATGTTGGGGGTATAACCCTGATCATTTTCAATGACCTTCTACAGACCAATAAAATTGAGCCGCCAATGTTATTGGTTTAATACTTGCACAAGACTGGTTTCAATGTCGTAGCCAATCATTTTAAGTTGAGGATCTCATGGGAATCATTACGAAGTTGGTCAATTCAGGGCCTGTAATAAAGTGGCAAATTCGTGCCGCATGGCTAACAGTTTTGTCCTCGTTGTTTATTACTTTGCCCGCTGAGTCGGTAGAAATTGCTGGCAGCTTTCACCAGACAGATCAATCTCAAAGCAAAGGGTATTCCCTGACTGTGACAGACAGTGTCGCCCGCAGAAGTCCATTTTACTGGACACTGGCCTATAACAAGCTGGATAAGGTATTTGTTGATTGGAATGGCAGTTCATTATCGTTTCCTCTGGCAAGTATTGAAACCTCCTTGTCATACCGCCAGAAACTGACCTCCCGTAATCCGGCCATAAGACGTTTCATTATCGAGTACCAAGCAGGTATATCGACCGCTTTGACCGAAAATAAGTTTGTTTGGAATGAACTAAATGAGCAAAAATATTTTTCAGAACGTGGCGATATGAATGGCTTTGTGGCTATTACTGCTCATTACAAGTTTGCGTCCAACACCTCGGTACATCTGGGTTTGAAGCACTTACCCAGTGTATCTGAATTCGGCGATATTAGTTCGGTTTTCCTTGGGCTCAGTTACCGGTTTGGCGCTAACTATTATGGCAATTGAGGCTACGTTTTTTGGGTCGAAGAAATATATGTTTACCGATTGCTTGTGTTGGTCGATAAGTAGATAGGTAAATAAGTAAGGAATGAATATTGTTTATGTATGCGTATCAAGTAGAGAGTCGCTTAATTACTAGGTTCAAGGCGAGCCTGCTCACTCTTATGCTTGCAACTGGCGTGTGTTTATTAGGCGCGACTGACGCCAACGCAGCCCTATGTGTGGGGCCACCACCACTGACCACAGGTAATGATGAAGATGGTGATGGGTACGACGACAGTATTGATTTATTTTTAGGCGATAACACCAGGCATTATGATTACGATCTAGACGGGATCAGTAACCTGGATGATGATGATGATGATGGCGATGGTGTGCCTGATGGGGTTGATACTAATTTAGACGGTGACCCGGTCATTAATATTTATGATCCCTTTCCTGATGATCCCCTAGAATGGCTGGATACCGATGGCGATTGTACCGGCAATAATGCCGATTTAGACGATGACAATGATCTCTTTGCAGATTTGGTCGATGCCTTCCCCCTTAACAGTGCAGATTGGGCAGATACGGATAGCGATCTTATCGGTAATAATGCCGACAGCGACGATGATAATGATGGCGTCATTGATTTATATGACGCTTTTCCACTGGATAATAGTGAACAAGTTGATACCGATAACGACCTTATCGGTAATAACACCGATGATGATGATGATAATGATACGGTTAAAGATATCGATGATGCCTTTCCATTACTGGCCTCTGAAACGTTAGACACTGATAGTGATGGTATTGGTGATAATTCCGATCCAGATATCGATAATGACGGCATCGTTAATGGGAACGATATTTGGCCACAAGATCCCTCCGAATGGTATGACAATGACGGTGATATGATTGGTGATAACGCTGACACCGATGATGACAATGATGGTTTTGCAGATGGTGTTGACGCCTTTAGAACCGATCCACTGGAACATCTGGACACAGACGGTGATGGGGTTGGAAACAATGCAGACAGTGATGATGACAATGATGGTGTGGCCGATGCGAGTGATGCCTTTTCCCTGGATCCGAACGAATATATAGACACTGATGGCGATGGCGTGGGTAACAATAGCGATACCGACGACGATGGAGACGGCGCTCTTGATGGTATTGATGCCTTTCCTCTGGACAGTAGCGAAACCATAGACACCGATGGCGACGGCATTGGTAATAATGCCGATACCGATGACGATGGTGATGGCATAGCCGACAATGTTGATCCCGAACCGCTTAATATGCTCGAAACTACCGACACAGATGGTGACGGTTTGGGCAATAACGTCGACACCGATGACGACGGCGACGGGGTCGAAGACGCCCTCGATGCGTTTCCGTTTAATGCACTAGAGTGGGACGATACCGATGGTGATGGTTTAGGCAATATCTCTGATGCTGATGATGACAATGATGGCATAGTCGATACTCAGGATGCCTTTCCCTTAAATAGTGCTGAATGGCTAGACACCGATAATGATTCAACCGGTAACAATGCCGACAGTGACGATGATAACGATGGTGTGGAGGATAGCAGCGACGCCTTTCCGCTTAATAGTGCAGAGTCGAGTGATAGCGATGGAGATGGCATTGGTAATAATGCCGACAGCGATGATGATAATGATTCTTTCATCGATGCCGAGGATGATTTCCCCCTCGACCTATTAGAATGGTTAGACAGCGACAATGACACTATTGGTAACAATGCCGACGATGACGATGACAACGATGGCACACTCGATCCCCTCGACTTATTCCCGTTAAATCCCGCTGAGTCACGTGACGAAGATAATGACGGTACCGGTAATAACGCCGACAGTGACGATGACAATGACGGTGTGCTGGATGTTGATGATGTGTTTCCATTAGATCGCTCCGAATGGGAGGATACCGATAGCGATGGTATTGGCAATAATCTGGATACGGATGATGATGGTGATGAGGTACTCGACCATCTGGACCTATTTCCACGTAATGCAGCCGAGTGGCAAGACACCGATAACGACAGCATCGGCAATAATGCCGATAGTGATGATGACGATGATGGTGTGGCAGATATCGACGATGCCTTTCCACTGGATATAAGTGAAAGCAAAGACACGGATCTGGATGGCATTGGCAATGTTTTTGATACCGATGATGATAACGACGGCGTACTGGATCACATGGACCAACTGCCCCTGGATCCCAATGAAACCCTTGATAACGATGGTGATGGCCTAGGCAATAACGCAGATCCAGATGATGACAACGACGGCATGAGCGATGATTTTGAAGTCCGTTATAACTTCAACCCGTTTAACCCCGACGATGCAGCATTAGACAGCGATTCAGATGGTGTATCCAATGGGGATGAGGCCCAGGCCAACCAAAACCCCTTAATTGATGATAATCCTCCCGTGATCTTGCCTCCCGGGGCACTTCATCTTTATGCCGCACATATATTCACCAACCTGAGCAAGGAAAAACTGGTCGAGCTTACCAATATTTCAGCCAGCGACGGTTTAGATGGCGAAAACTGCTGTGTATTAACCCCCCTTGGATTTGAAAGTGGCGTGAGAATTTTAACATCAGGTGTATACCCTATTACTTGGCGAGCTACCGACACCGCAGGCAATGCTGCAGTCGTTGAACAGACACTGAATGTTTATCCTCAAATCAACCTGCAAAACGACCAAATTATCGCAGAAGGTGGTAAGGCGACAGTTGAGGTTGTGTTGTCGGGGCAGGCGCCTAGTTACCCGGTGGTCGTGCCCTTTACCATTCAAGGCTCGGTCGACAGCTTTGATTATCAGATTGCCTCCTTTGAAGTTGTCATTCAACGTGGCACCGTTGGCAGTATCGAGATCATCTTGAATGAAGATTTTCAACAAGAAGGTGAAGAGCAGCTGATTGTGGTACTTGATCAAGCGCTAAACACCGGCACGCAGCCCCGTCATGTCATAACGGTTAGTGAAGATAACCTAATGCCCAGCGTGGTGGTCACCACCCGGCAACAAGGTTTGAGTGCATCCATCTTATCCCAAGACAGAGGTGAGATTGAGATCACTGCCCAGGTAGTGGATTCAAACCCGGCGGATTCACACATTATTTCCTGGAATATCCCTGAAGAATATCAAGCAGAAATAAGTGCTAATCAACAGAAGGTATTTATCGACCCCAGCAATCTCACCTTGCAACAGGGGGATCGCGATCTTATTTCCCTGTCCGTTAAGATAAGCGATAGTGGAGAAGGTGAGTTAAGCGTTACAGAATTTATTCATATCCCTATTCTAGTAACACAACCACGCTTAGCTGCCAGCGATACGGATCGTGATGGCATAACAGATAACGTAGAAGGCTTTGTGGATGATGATTTTGATGGACTGCCGGCATTTATGGATATCTCGGATGTCCCTTATATCCAACCATTGCATGTCAATGCCGCTATTACCCGGTTTATCGAGACAGAGCCTGGCCTGCACTTAGCCTTAGGTAAGTATGCACGCCAACAACTATCCGACGGTATGATGCTCTCGGAGCAAGAAATTCTAGCGACTGGTCATATTCCGGCAGATAGTATTAGTCATCAAGATGAATATTTCGATTTTGAAATTAAACAGATCACCCCTGTAGGCCGTTCGGTTGCGACCGTTATTCCACTACAGGATGATCTTCCGGAATTTGCTGCTTATCGGAAATATACTGTCACACAAGGCTGGCAGGATTTTGTCGAAGATGGCAATAACAACATTGCTTCAGCATTGGCGACAAATGATGTATGTCCACCACCGCAAAGTGAAGACTACCAGGCCGGACTGACACAGGGCCATAATTGTCTGCGTTTGACGATAAAAGATGGGGGCGTAAATGATGCTGACGGGATCGCAAATGGTAGTATTGACGATCCCGGTGGTATTGCCATCATTGCCAAAAAAGAAATTGTTAAAGGTATCGATCCTGAAAAATCTAGCAGTGGCGGAGCCTTTGGCGTTAATTTGATTTTTTTGTTGTTGCTTGTGGGATGGCGAGGGTTTGCCACGGCTGCCCGTGGGAGAAATCCGTGAATGTACATGCTCTGCGCACTGGCCAGTTTGGCAACAAACCGTAATATTGATTGCAGTATCAAAAAACACCAAGCAGAAACCCACTATCACCATAGCGCTCAAGCTTATCGCCAAATAATTTGAGGGCTATATAGTGTTTAATTCTTGATTACACCAAAACAAATTTGGGCTTAGTTTATCGGCTCTCAGATGCTTCAGGCTTAACCGTTTGCCCTTATGTAATTTGTGATAGCGTCTTAACGCCACATGGGCAGACTTCAGGCCCTACCCTCTTCAGGCCAAAACTAAAGCTATTGTAAAACGCCCCGGCATTTTACTAATTGCTCATCACTGCATAGACACACAACACGTCCGACGGACGGTCTAAAAGGTGAGAGCATATTCCAGACTAAATATTGGACGCTTTTTGTCTACTTTTCAGCTAATACAGCTGCGAAATACACTTAACATCCCTTATTCGGTGGCCAAATTAATTACGCCCCTTCAGTTAATTAATAACGTCCTTGATAGCCTGTTCTACTTTTTGGTATTTCGTCGACTCCACAAAGCCAATTGAAAACGATTGAGGCGTATTGAGGTATTTATTTTTGGCGCTACGGCCAAAACCTAATACAGTCATAAAGGGCCTGCTGACATAGTCGTCAGGGTAGATATCATCATGATGGTGCAGCAGGTAGAGCATCCGTGATGCCTTTACATCTCCAAAGGCAAACCATTCGGGGGCAGGTAAATCGCCCTTAAATTCTTCGCTGATAGGATGAGCATTGTTGTCTGCAGAAGCATACCAAAAATCACTGGCATTCATCTCGCCGCCAGGCACGCCCTCGTATTGCACCCAGTAATGATAACCCTCACTCACTTGGGTCATAGTGAAGTCGCATCGGTCGGCATAAAAATCCCATTGGCCTTGCCACTTCCCATTGCCTGAAGTAAAAACAATTCGCACATGCTGCCCTGTTTCAATCGCAATATACGAGCTAGACTTTTCAGTCCCTGTATTAAGCGCGTGAAAATAGTCACCATCTTGTTTGTGTATCGCATTGGGGAAGCCCCGGTACTCTCCCTTCCAGCCAGAGCCTTCTTGGTTGTTAAAACCAATCCAGTCGACCCCCTCTTTATCAAGCATACTTGATAGGCCTCCCCCTTCTTTTTCAAGATAAAAAGTCGCATTGGAAATATTGACAATATAAGCAGAAACACCGCCAGCAGACTCATCTTTACCATGAGTTAACGTCACCTGATCACCCTTAGGTAAAGCATAACAACCCACTATCAACACAGCTAAGCTCAGAAAAATGATAGGGCGTTTTATTTTTGAAAACATATCGTTTACTCATTTTTAAATTTAGGAATAAGAGCAAATCTAACTAAATATTTCTTCAGCTATAGTCTGCTTAGGCTTGGCGCTTCTTTTCAGTAAAACACCCATCATTAATATCGCCAATGCACACAGCGCAAACACCAATCGTCCCCACATTGGGTTGGGGATCAACACCATGGCAAATACACCTGAACCCATGAATATGACCATAGAGCCTAATTTATCTCGCTGTTGTCTGTCGTAATCATCTTGCTCAAAGTCAGCAATAACAGGGGTTTCTAAATCAGCAAAGAAGCGGTCAGTTTCCTGCTTATGTTCATCACGCTCTTCGTTATAGAAAAAGGTGGTTGAACAGAAAAACCCGGCGGTAATAACTAAGTGTGCTGCAATGGTCAGCATTAAGTTTACATCTACCGATTCACGACTAGTGAACGCCTGCTCTAAGCCGATCAAATTTGCAAACACTTCGGGAGTCAATATATTCGCCGTGCACCAAGACACAAAGAGGCCGATTGCCACCGTAACCCAAGGTGCCCATTGGGGGATCCTTTTAATAAACAAACCAAAAATCAGCGGTATAAGAAGTGGCATTTGGATCATGGTTGATACATTCATCATCAAGTCGAATAAGCTTAATTCAGTCAACGACTTGAAAAACAAGGCAACTGCAATGACTAAAATCCCACTTATAAAGCTGATTAAGCGACTAACTTTAAGCAGGTGTTTATCATCTACATCTTTATTGTTCTTAAACAGTATTGGTTGATAAATACTCCTGACAAAAATACCTGCGTTTTTATTAAGAGCAGAATCCATAGAGGACATGGTAGCAGCGAACAAACCTGCCAACAGTAACCCTACCGTGCCCACAGGCATGGCATTTCGCGTAAACACCAAATACACAGCATCAGCTGCTTTATTACCTAACTCGGGATAAGCAGCCGCGGCGTCTGGATATAAGATGGCGGAGGCCCAAGGCGGTATAAACCACACAATGCTACCTACTCCCATAAGTACCATGGCAAGTAACGCAGCTTTTCGAGCATTGTCCGAGTCTTTAGCATTTAAGAATCGAAATGAGTCATGCATATTCATAATAGTGATCATTTGCTTGGCTAAAAAGAACACAAAAGTACCCACCAAAATCAGGCCGTAATTCATGTCTGGGCCTATGATAAAATCTGCCGGGAAGTTGTTCACTAACGCAACCGGACCGCCAACCTTGACCAAGGCAACGATGGCACAGGCTATTGAGATAACCGCCACAACTAATGTTTGCACAAAGTCAGACGCAACGACTCCCCAAGCGCCAGATAGTACAGATACAAAGACAACCGTGAGGCCCGTAGCGATTATGGTCAGGGTAATATCTGCTTCAAAAACAGCGCTGGTAAATACGCCCAAGGCGTTAAGCCAAACACCTGCATTAATGAAACTAAAAACGATTAAAGCCCATGAAAAAAATTGTTCATTCTGGCTACCAAAACGGCGTTTAATAGCTTCAGTTGGCGTATCAACACGCATTTGACGGAAACGCGCTGAGAAATAAGCCCAACCGCAGAAATAAGCAAATGTGTTCGCAAAAAATACTAAACTTATCGCAAATCCATCAGTGAATGCTTTGCCGGCGGCACCGGTGAAGGTCCAGGCTGAAAACTGTGCCATGAAAGCCGTTGAACCAACCATCCACCACAACATTCGCCCGCCGCCACGAAAGTAGTCACTGGTAGAGTTTTTTGCCATATCTTTGAAGGCAAAACCAATTCCGACAATGAGTATAAAATATCCGGCAATGACTAAATATTCATATAACATGGGATTACCTTTTATTGCAGGTGACTGACGTCAAGCCAGTTATCATTTTGACGTATTAGGTCGATAAGTAGCTGATATTGGCAGCCTTCCTTAAAGGTTGGATACGGCGCAACTTTCTCGCCCTTAATATCGTTAATAAACTCCCTGATAAGGTAACGCCAGTTTTTTTCAGTATCACCTGGTACATCAGGAATGTTTTTAGCGATGTCTTCAGGTAACGCCACTTCGGTCCACTCGTTATTCTCGTCGTACAAATATAAAGGCCCGCTACCATAATGGCCTTTTATATATAACGCCCCTTTGCTGCCATAAATAACGATATGGTCTTCATGGAAACGCGGATGTAAACCACCATGTTTAAACAACACAGACACGGGCTTTGCAGCAAATGGGCTTTCTAACTGGGCTAATACGGTATAGGTCCATTCCACATTTGACTCGCCCCATTTCAGGGATGGATCATCAATATCTTCAGGAATGAAATCACGACGTTTTTTGAAGTTATGTACCCCTTCCACTATGGGCGCTCGGCCTAAGTCGTCCCGTACCTCTCCCATAATAGAAAGGATTTTGTCACCTACGATTGAGGTGACAATCGATAACTTATGTGTGAAGTTATTGTTAAGACGCCCGCCCCCGTCTTCTTTTCTGTGGGACCAACCAAAGGGAATATTTCGCTCTAAGTTAAAATGCGATATGCACTCCACTTCTAACGGCTCACCTATTGCGCCCGCGGCCACTAACTTCTTAGCGTGCATCACATCGGGCATATATCTGAAACTAGCCGCAAATGCGGTTTTTACGTTTTTTTCCACTGCTAACTCATACAGTTCTTTTGCACTTTCGCCAGTTGTAGTTAGTGGTTTGTCACTAAATATATGGCAACCAAATTCTATTGCTTGTTTAATGGCTTGCTCGTGGGCTCCACCCGGGGTGGCAATGGAAACCACGTCCGGTTTACAGTCAATAAGTGCTTGTTTCCAGTCAGTCCCTGCGTAGGGAATAGCTAAATCCTGGGCAACTTGCTGCACCACACTTTCTGTTCTGCCAACAATTCCTACCACCTCAGCATCTGCGTATCTAAACGCCTCTGCGTGCCCCTGACCGGCGAAACCGGTCCCCTGTATCAATACTCGTATTTTTTTGCTCATGTTATTTATCCCGACTTAAAGATTAAATTCACAGTGGACGGATTACCAATTCCATACCGTTCCATCTTCCAACCGACTGACTGGCAGATATGAACGTTTATAGGGGTATTCTTTTGCTGCTTCTTCATCAAATTCAATGCCCAACCCTGGGGCATCGCTAAGGTATGCAAGGCCGTTTTGAACCTCGATCCCATGTTTAAAAATTCGGCTCGAGTGCTCATTACCAAAACCCACAAATTCTTGTATGCCGAAGTTAGGTGCCCAAAGGTTTAAATGCATATGTGCAGCGAAACAAACAGGGGAAAGATCTGGCGCCCCATGAGGCGCAGTTTTGACATTATAAATGCTGGCAAAGTCTGCTATGCGGCGCAGCGCAGTGATACCCCCGGCGTGGGTAGCGGCCACTCTGATGTAATCGATGAGTTGATTTTGAATGAGATCTTTACAGTCCCAGATGGTGTTGTACGTCTCACCAATGGCTAATGGCGTAGTGGTGTGCTGCCGGATAACCTTATAGCTATCCTGGTTTTCAGCGATAGAGGCATCTTCTAAAAAGAGTAAGTCGTACTTTTCCAATAACTTGCCCAGTCTTGCTGACTCGATAGGCGTCAACCGGCTATGAACATCATGCAGCAGGTGAACGTTATTACCAAAACGTTCTCTTGCCTGATGAAATAGCTCAACAATCATATTGAAGTACTTTTGCGTAGACCATTCCTCTTCTGGTGGTAAAGGACGACTACCTTGAAGCTCAAAATAATCTGCTTTGTCACCCAGCACACCATATGTCACATTCAGCCCAGGCACCGCACACTGTAATCTAACCGCTTTAAAGCCCTGATTAATATGCTCTTCGGCTTTATCTAGGGTGTCGTTTATCGTTTCGCCACTGGCATGGGCATACAAGGTCACGCCGCGTCTACTTTTACCCCCAAGCAATTGATAAACAGGCATACCTGCTGCCTTACCTTTTATATCCCACAGCGCCATATCTATCGCGGCTATGGCGGCCATGTTCACCGGCCCTTTGCGCCAATAAACTCCCTTGTACAGATATTGCCATATGTCTTCTATGTCGTGGGCATTACGTCCGATAAGACATGGAACAACATGTTCTTCCAGGTACGCAACAACCGCCATTTCACGTCCATTGAGCGTTGCATCACCCAAGCCATAAATACCGCTGTCCGTCATCACCTTAACGGTGACAAAGTTTCTGCCCGGGCTACAAACAAACACTTTAATCTCTGTAATTTTCAACTGATGTCCTCTTTTTTGGTATGAACCGCACAGCTCTACTAAACCGGTTTAGTTGAACAAATTAGCATAATATTGCAATATGTCAACATCTTCGTATTAACATCATCAGCAGAAAAAAAAGATGACAAAAGTGAAATTAATTGATGTTGCCCAGCTCGCATCAGTATCAAAAAGCACAGCATCTCAATACCTTAACGGTCGTTTTGAATATATGTCGAAAGAAACGCAAGTACGTATTAGAGCGGCAATTAAAGAGTTAGATTACGTACCCAACCCGATCGCCAGAAACCTCAAAGCAGATAAAACCAGGACTATAGGGGTGATTGTAAGAGACATTACCGGCTTTGATACCAGCATGACTATTCGCGGTGTCGATGATTATTGTAAAAATAGCGAATATAACGCATTAATTTACAACACAGACTTCGATCCTGATACCGAGGCCAAATCGTTGGAAGCCTTATATCAACTGCGGGTGGACGGCATCATTATCGCCTCTTCAGGCAAAAATACGAAGCTGATATCTGAATATATAGATAAAGGCATGCCTATTGTTCACTTTCAGCTAGAGCATGATGGAAGTGAAAAAAACCTTATTTTGTCAGATTATAGGCAAGCCGCTTTTGATGCCACTGAGTATTTAATTCAACTTGGGCATAAAAAAATATGTTTTGTCACCCAAGATTTTAAGAGTATCAAATCAAGAAACGAACGCTATCTGGGATATCTATCTGCACTGGATAAATACGATATCCCATTAGATAAAAAGCTCATTCAGTATTGGCATCGAGAGACCGGATTTCAGCATTCTCCTAAAAGCATCATTGAATCAAGCGCGGCGCCAACGGCATTCTTTACCCAGCATTTAGCCATAACTACTGAGCTGCTGACGCATCTGAACCAAGAAAACATCTCAATACCTGATGATGTTTCACTAATAGGTTTTGACGACATCCCCATGGCAGAGTTTTTCAAAGTGCCCATCACAGTGGTTAAACAAGAGCCCTATATTATTGGCAGAGAAGCCACCAAGCTGCTGCTAGACAATATTAATGATAAAAATAAACACTCTCAGAAAATAATGATCTCTTGCTCAATAACACAAAGGCAATCATGTACAAAGCCTAAAGATTAATCGCCATTTATTAAGTTTAAAACACAATAGAAAACGGATAAATTATGCCTATTTGCTGTTTTTTAAGAATTACTTTTCAATACGGCTGTCATTTGGCGTGAAAAATTCAATCTGCTTAGTTTTGTTTTTAACATAACTAAGCTCTCTGCAATCAAAAAATAAATATATTAATTTCAAAAACTTAGACCAATACAACCTAACCTTCGTAGTGCATTCGCTCTACTAATTTTTGGCGATTGAGGCGGTTTAGCTAAAAACCTGTTGAAAAACGTTGTGAATTACATTAAAACCAACTAAATCGATTTATCTAGCTTTTAAACCGCATATCGCGGTCCTCTATAACTAACTATGCTGATAAGTGGAGATCCGGTTGGTTCTATGCTGTTTGACATTTTTAAAAATACCGTTACAACCAAAATATTTTACAAACCAAAGTGTCAATAAACGTTTGGTCTATGCCCAAAATCATTGCGGTCGCATGGCGGAGGCAATTGGGTGAGATCTCATGAGCTTAGTCCACTGTCGCAACTTTGGTTGTCGCAACCCGGTTGGCGCAACTCGGTTGGAACTCGGTTGTCGCAACTCGGTTGGCGCAACTCGGTTGGCGCAACTCACAGCATTGAGCGGCAAACACATCGGAAACCTAATGACACATTGTTAGAGAATCAATCTGCATAACTCCAGCTGGCTTTGAAGAAGTGAACAACAGATAAAATTTACATGTATGCCTTGGAGGTGGGTTCTCGGTAGCCTGGTCATTGATTTGAGCCAGCCTTTAAATTGGTTAACCAATTTAAAGGCTGATTTGCGTTATCAGTTTGTCAGGTAGCCCGCTGCGCCAGTGTTTGTTGCACAGTTATTTGAGATCATTGCTTATATTAGCGCTCTACGGAGGTGACTTATTAACGTGCCTGTTTAAGGAAGTGGGTTTGATCAAGTCCATAAGTTTGCTTTGTTAAAAATGGGCTTCTCGTCATTGCCCTATGATTTAGTATGCCTTTACTAGAGAGCAAGCAGCCCTACCTCTCAATCTATTGATATTGTTTTATTCCCTCAAAAAAGTTTGTGTATCGAATGCCTGATCACAGATTCCACATGCATAAAACACCTACCCGCCCACTCCCTAACTTTCGCATTCCGCTAGAATTACAAACTATTGGCATTACAAATACTCACTTAATTGGTAATATTTAATTGTAAGTGAGGTGTTAATACGATATAAATAACCATACCGTTTCAAGTGTAAATTGATTTATTTTTATAACAATATTGGTATTACCAATATAGATAGGGCCACATAAGATGCGAAACACAACCATGAAACTGAACAAAATAAGTGCAATATTTAACGCGACTAGGACTAAAACCAGCAATTTAGCTATTTTTGGTGCAACGTTAACCGCAATGTTAGCTATGCCGACCTCCGCACAAGAAACCCAGAACCCCGCTCCAGCTGATGTTGAAGTCATTCAAGTTCAAGGTATCGCTGGCAGTTTAGCGGAATCAGCTCGTCTAAAGCGCTTCGATTCTCGTATCGTAGACGCCATCGTTGCTGAAGATATAGGTAAACTACCTGATAACAATATCGCAGAAGCATTGCAACGTATTACAGGTGTTTCAATTAGTACTGATTTCGGTGTGGGTGAGTCCGTTACCATTCGTGGTATTTCCCAAAACCGTGTTGAGTTAAACGGTCGATCTACTTCAGGTAGCGGTCGTGGTGGTATTAGCTTAGACGACTTCCCATCAAGCTTCTTAAAAACAGTTGAAGTCATTAAGTCGCCTACACCTGAAATGATTGAAGGTGCGTTAGGTGGCACTATCAATATGACGACTGTTCGCCCGTTAGAGTTGGATGAACCTCTAGTGGCAATAACGTTAGACGGGGAATACGCAGACAAAACTGAAAATTGGGCTCCTATGTTCAATGCGGCTGCTGGCACTAACTGGGACTTGGGTGATGCCGGTACTTTTGGCGCATCGGTAGTGGTCTCTTATCAGGACCGTGAATTACGTCGCGACGAATTCCTTAACCTTGTTACGCCTACTGAACTTGATCTAGATGGCGACGGTATTAGTGAGCAAGCCAATAACGCCGGGGGCAACTTCCTGGTTAGAAGTCAAAACACAGTAGAACAAAAAACTGAAAAGCGCGAACGTACTGCATTCGGTTTGTCATTACAGTGGGCGCCTAAAAATGCAGATGGCTTTATCTATTTAGATGTCAACACGACTGAACTTGACGGTGGTCAAGAAGCATACTCTGTACTTAATGACAGTAAAGATTATAGCGATTTAGTCCTTGATAACGCTTATGGCGACGGTCAAGGTCAGCTTCATAACTTTGGTTCGGGTAGTGTTTTTGTTCAGCCTAAAACGTGGTCTGACTTCACGACTAATGAGTCAATCTCAAATGCACTTGGTGGTGAATTCCAGTTAACGGATCAGTTGAAAATATCCGGTGAGGTTTCATACGCTAAATCAGAAGCTCTGCGTAAAAATTCTGAATTTAATTTACGTCCTATCTCTCGAGAACAATATGATGAAGATGGGACCATTACCGAGCATTTATTCACCATCACAATGACACAAGATGGTGACTCCGTGCCTGGTCTTGCATTTTCTGACCAAGATGCGCTTTTAGACCCAAATAATTTGGCTATTCGTCAATTTACTCATCAAAGATACAGTGAGGATAACGAGGAAACAGCCATTCGTTTTGACGTGGAATATGTTGAGCCATTTGGTGTAGATTTTATTAGGTCAATTAAGGCTGGTGTTCGTACTACTGATAGTGAGTATGAGCTAGACAGATACGACCTTAGAAACAATGGAAGCGAACTTAAAAACCTTCAAACAGATGTTTCTTACGATGGCGTAATCACCCCCACATGGATAGGCGACTTTAATGACGCATTTGGTGGGTTCAAACAAATTAACCACGCTAACTCGTTTGATCAAAGCGGAATTTCAGGCAATAACGCATTAACAAATTACTTTGTTTATGACGGAGCGCTGTTAGCTTATGACATCAATGGTACCTACGACAGAGTTAAGCAAATGCTTGCTGGCAGTAGTCACGAATTAACCGGTACCCTTGATGAAAACATGGTTCGCAACACGGGTTCGTACGCGAAAATACAAGAAGAAACTCAAGCGCTATATACCCAGGTTAATTTAGATTTTGATAGATTAACGGCAATTGTCGGTGCCCGTTACGTTTCTACCGATTTAACATCTCGTACATTTAATGAATCGGCTAGTAATGATTACTCAGACTTCTTACCCAGCATTAATGCGACGTATGCTTTATCTGATGAAACTCTGTTACGCTTTGCCGCAGCAAAAGTGATGCGTCGTGCTGAATTTGGTGAATTAAGCCCAGCATTAAACGTTGATAACTCGCTAGTAACAGGTACACAAGGCTCTTACCAATTAGACCCTTACCGTGTGACTCAATACGACTTGTCAGCCGAGCACTACTTTGGTGAAGGCGGTCTAATATCTGCCGCTATATTCTATAAAGATGTTCAATCATTCACGGTAAGTAGTAGTTCTTGTGCAGCTAGTCCCAATACGGTTGCAGGGCAAAACGTTACAGAATACGTAAACGTTTGTCTTCTCGATACTGCTGGTGTGAGCCAAGCCAATGTTAACTACGCTACTGCCGATCAAGACCTTGCATACGTTGAAGCACAAAGGGATGCTGGCCTAACGGGTATTGTAATCAATACTGATGTAAACGGTGGCAGCGGTAAAATAGTAGGTATCGAATTAGCTTATCAACAACAATTTAGCTCCTTACCTGGCGCTTGGTCTGGTCTAGGTGTTAGCACAAACTACACTTATGCTGACAGTGAGCAACCGGACGGCAACCCTTTATTAGATATCTCGAACAACACGTTCAACGGCCAAGTTTACTGGGAGTACGAAGGTTGGCAGGTCCGCTTAGCATACAACTGGCGTGACAAGTACTTAGATACTCAAGACGAGAAGCGTGTACGCCCTGTAGGTGCGTTGGCAACCGGTATTTATAATCGTACAGACCCGAGTGCAGAATATTATGACCCGACTTTAGGTAACAACTACCGAGATGCACGTGGTCAATTTGACTTCTCTGCAAGCTACGACGTTAATGAAAACCTCACCCTTGTTGCAAACGCAGTTAACTTAACTGGCGAACCGATTCGCCAAATTACTGAGCTTGGCAGTAACTGGCAATATAGCGAAGCTGACCGTCGAATGACGGTTGGTGTGCGGGCTAAGTTCTAACCCCTAGGTTACGAAGCTTGATTATTAAGCACTCTAAACAGAGCCTATTGACTCAATAGGCTCTTCTTTTTCACAGAAGAATTATCAATCACAAAAATAGCCGCGACCTTTTAAGCAAATTCCAATGTGGATGATTTTAGATAAATTATGTCGATGTAAGACAAAGTCTCGATCATTTCGGGAGACGGACGAGATATAGGTAGAGCACATGCAATTGATTTGACCAAGCAAGGCGCAGACATCGCAACAATCTACCATTCAAATATTTAATCGATAATTTTATACGGAGTTACACATGAGCATTATACATTCTAAAATTACAGCTTCTTTTGTTTGCCTAGGTTTGGCTGGCTGTAGCGGTGCGCCAAGCCCTGTCGAACAAGAACAAAATGGTTCAAAAGCCATGCAACCATCACCGGCGAGCAAGTTTGACTTGAGTCACTGGTATCTCACCGTGCCGCTCGATGAGAACGGTGACAGCGTGTCAGACATTTACGATGCGGCCGAGCTTCAGACCTACTCTAATCCCGACTTTTTCTATCTCGATGACGATGGGCATATGGTTTTCGCCAGCCCTAATAAGGCAGCAACTGAGCGGACATCCACCAATACGCGCAGTGAATTGCGCTATATGATCCGCGGCGCTGACCAATCTATTGCCGAGGGAGCGCCCGGCAACAATTTTGCTTTGGCTGATAACAAACATGTCGATCAATATGCGGCCGTAGGTGGCAAATTAGAAGCGACGCTTCACGTTGACCAAGTCGCGCTGCATGCTGGATATCCGAATAAACCGCCCGCTTATTCTGTTGTGGTAGGCCAGGTGCATTCGTTTCAACTTGATGACGATAAACAAATTCCAGGATTTGGATGGGGTAACGAACCTTTAAAGATCTCCTATAAAAAGTGGCCTAATCATGAAAAGGGCTCAGTGTTTTGGACTTATGAAAGAAACCTCGCCACAGACGACCCTGACAGAATTGACATAGCCTATAAAGTTTGGGGCAGCAATTGGGATGATGCTACTGATCCAGGCGACGATGGGATCGCTCTTGGTGAAGAGTTTAGCTACACAGTGAATATATATGAAAACGTCATGTATCTAGAATTCACCAGTGCAAAACATGGCACGGTTCATCACCAGATCAACCTGGCCGACAATACCGATGTGAATGGTGAGATAGACAAGGCGGATTATCCTTTCGCATACAAGGACGAAACAATGTATTTCAAAGCTGGCGCCTACAACCAATGCAGTACAAAAGCTAACGATCCGAGTTTTCGCTATCCCGCCTGCTCAGGTACTGGCGACTGGGAAACGGATGTTGCCAATGGCGACTACACCAAAGTAACGTTTTCGAAGTTAGTCGTCAGCCCTGCAACTCCAGAATAAGCTGATTGGATGCGCACAGCATATAAAAGTAGTGATGCAGGTAGCGGCAACGTCCGTGTAAATAATAATGAAGATGAAACCCTAAACGTCGCTTACCACTAATCTGTCGTTTGGTATTGATCTTTCCATGCTTCCCGGTCGCTCAATTAGTTGAGTAGCCCGGAGGCATAGATGAAGGGGCATGCGA
Source organism: Paraglaciecola sp. IT1134 (assembly GCF_058068185.1). NCBI lineage: Bacteria > Pseudomonadati > Pseudomonadota > Gammaproteobacteria > Alteromonadales > Alteromonadaceae > Paraglaciecola > Paraglaciecola sp. IT1134. The sequence goes on from NZ_CM176486.1 coordinate 4,335,580, forward strand.
CGTATTTTGTGTCTGGTGACGCCATACTGAAATTTCTATCATTAGCAGCCCTATTACGACTATCTACTTTATTGGATTAAAAATGACATGAATAAAAAATTAACTGGAAAAAACGTTCTCATAACTGCTGGCGCGCAGGGAATTGGCGAGGCTATCACCAAACACTTGATTGATAGCGGGGCAAACGTTGCTATCCACTATTTTTCCAGTGCTGATACGGCAAACCAATTGGTCGAATACGCAACCAGCAAAGGACAAAAAGCGGTTGCGATAAGTGGTGACTTAACCAACGAGGCTGATGCGAATGCAATGGTCGAACAAACGGTAGAAGCCCTTGGAAGTTTGCACATACTCATCAACAACGCTGGCTCTCTTGTCGCACGAAGATTGCTTAGCGACATGGATGCCCAGTTCTGGCACAAGGTCATGGACATCAACCTCACGTCCATGATGTTTGTGACGCGAGCCGCATCACCTCATCTGGCGAAACATGAAAACAGCAGTATTGTTAATTTGGCTTCACTCGCTGGCCGCAAAGGTGGTCACCCAGGATCTCTAGCTTATTCCACTAGCAAAGGTGCCATCCTCACACTGACGCGAGCTCTATCTGCAGAACTGGGGCCTCAAGGCACTCGGGTCAACGCTGTTGCTCCGGGGCTTATTCTTGGTACCTCGTTTCACAATACTCACACAACAAAAGAGTCAGCGGATCAAACCGTTGCCGGCATTCCCATCCAGCGAGCAGGCAACGCGGATGACGTAGCACGGGCGGTTGTATATCTGGCATCTGAGTACGACGGCTTTATCACCGGCGCTACGCTCGATATCAATGGTGGTGTCTACAACATGTAGTTGATTGTTAAACCAAGAACAAACTTGCGCTCTTTGAGTGCTGTTTTCTAATCTGGCTATTTTAAAAAAGATAATTCTATGCTCAAGACAGCGGTAATACACCCGACCATTATGGAAGCTCTTGGCCGCTCCGGTCATTTTGCACAAGTTGTGATTGCTGACGGCAACTTGCCGGTAGGGGCCATGACAGGCCCGAACTCGACAACTGTGCATCTTAACTTTCGTCCTGGGTTGTTAGATGCCTTAACAGTGCTCGAAGGCATACTTGAAGTATGCCCGATTCAAGGCGCCATCGTTATGGAGAAACCCGTTGAAGCGAATGCTGAAATCCAAGATGCCTATAAAGCGTTGCTCGGGGATGTAACCTGGGAAGCGATGGAACGCTGGGCTTTCTACGACAAAATTCGAGAGCCTACTACTACCTTAATTATCCAGACTGGCGAGCAGCGTCGTTTTGCCAATCTTATCCTCACTGTTGGGGTGGTAAAAATGGCGGAAGAAAGCGGTTTTTAACAGCGTAAGATTTATCTTGAGTACTGTTTGCCTAGACGATTGTAAATGGCGCTTTCAGGAATAGAGATAAATTCATCGTATTAAATGATGGGTACGAATAAATGACCATCAAATACGGTGTAAATAAGAATAGCTGGCTGTAAAAGCCTGCAATTAATAATATTTCAGTTCATTTTTTGGGGAATAATTGTGTCAGCAATAATTAGATCAATTTTGAGTTTTGGCCCAGCGTTTTTAGCGATTGGCTATACCATAGGTACTGGCAGTGTTACGGCAATGATCGTGGCAGGCAGCGCTTTTGGCATGCAGTTGTTGTGGGTCTTGTTGCTAAGTTGCTTGTTTTCCGGCGTGCTTATTTACGCCTATGGTAATTTCGCATTAGTAACGGGCGAAACGGCACTGTACAGCTTCAAAAAGCATCTTAAGTTCGGTAAACCGATAGCCATCCTTATCATCATCGGCGTAACCTTTGGTCAATGGAATTCGCTGATCGGTATACTGGGGATTTCCGCCAATATTCTGTTTGAAATGATAGCCATGTATTTTCCTGCGGTGATCCCACACAAATACGGCGTTGTTTTAGCCATTGCGGTAACCGTGATTAGCATCATGTACGCTATATTGCTTATCGGGAAGTACTCACTGTTCGAAAAAATCCTGGTGATCTTCGTGTCTTGTATGGGGCTATCCTTCATATTATCGCTGTTTGTTGTGCACCCTATGCCAGTTGAAGTAATGAGAGGACTAATCCCCGTTATACCCGATGTAGAGGGTGGAAAAATGATGGTAGCAGCCTTCGTCGGAACGACCATGGCTGCCGCTACTTTTCTTTCCAGGCCGCTGTTTATTCAAGGAAAAGGTTGGAGTATTAAAGACCGGGCTCAGCAAAAAAAAGACGCCATTGTCGCCGCGGTACTCGTGTTTGTTATTAGCGGGTCAGTCATGGCCGTAGCTGCCGGCGCTTTATATCACGACGGCAAAAAAGTCACTGACGTTTTAGATATGGTGAATGCTTTAGAGCCAATAGCCGGTAAGGGTGCCCTTACAGTGTTCTTTTTCGGTACGCTTGCCGCTGGTTTGTCTTCAGTGTTTCCCTGCATGTTAATTGCACCGCTGTTAATAGAAGATTACCGCTCGGGTAAACTGGATACGCAATCCAAACAGTTTCGCATCATCACGGGTATCGCCGCAATTTTTGCGCTTACCATCCCGGTGTTTGGTTTTAATCCTGTTAAGGGACAATTATTAACCCAAGTCTTTAATGTATTTGTGCTTCCCTTAGTGATCATTGGGATCATTTTGATGATCAATAATAAGAAGTTAATGGGTAAACATGCCGCTGGTTACCTACTCAATTTCGTATTGGGTTTAGCGTTTCTATTTTCTGTATTGATCTCGTTTAACGGTATCCTTGCACTTAATGGCCAATAAATGGGATAACAAGATGATTCTGATCGTTTGTGGTGTTTCTGGAACCGGGAAATCGACGGTAGGCAAGCTATTGGCTGAGGTGCTCAAGCTGCCTTTTTATGACGCAGACGACTTTCATCCGCAGTCCAATGTAGCAAAAATGAAAAGTGGCGTGGCGCTGAATGATGAAGACCGTCAGCCGTGGCTCGCATCGCTGTCAACTGAATTAGCCTCTTGGGAAAGCAAGAGTGGCGCTGTGCTCGCATGCTCGGCACTAAAGGCGTCATACCGAGAGACACTAGCGTCGAAATGCAAAAAAAATATAACGTGGATTGTCCTTCACGGCTCAACAGAGCTACTTAAAAGTCGACTAAGTTCGCGAAAAGGGCATTTCTTTGACTCACGACTATTAGAATCCCAATTGAACACACTGGAAGTGCCAGACGATGCATGGGTAATAGACGTGCAGCGAAGCCCCGACGAAATAGTAAACACTATTTTACAACGCTTGGGTGGGGATAAAACTGCTTCCGCAACCGTCAGCTCATAATACAAAGTGGTATTTTTGCAGAAATCACAGGCAGTTTTCTACCGCAGCAATAAAGAACCTACGACAATTAATCGAGTGTAAATTATGAACTTAAAAAAAATACTGGTTCCTTGTAGCGCAATAGCGCTATGTGCCTTAGCGCTATCAGGCTGTAACGTGACTGATAATACAAGTGAACAACACACAATGGTACCGGCAGATAAATTTGATCTTACCGACTGGAAAATTACTATTCCTACCGATGCAAATAATGACGGTAAGGTTGATGAGATCAGCGTAAAAGACATACAAACATACCAGCATCCTGATTATTTTTATTTAGATACTCAAGGCAATATGGTGTTTGCCTCACCTAATAAAGCTTTCACTACCCCTAATTCAACCAATACCCGCAGTGAACTGCACCATATGATCGCTGGCGAAAGGGGTAAAACAAAAACATTTTCAAATAACTTTTCGCTTAAAGCTAATAAACATGCCAACGAATTTGCTCAAGTAGGGGGTAATTTACAGGCGACGGTTAAAGTGGATCATGTTGCAAAACGTGCAGCTTATCCTGAAAAAGCGCCTGCTTTTTCAGTTGTAGTGGGTCAAATTCATGCGGGTAAAGACCAAGCGCTGGTAGCTGAAGGCGAAGGTTATGGCTGGGGTAATGAACCCTTAAAAATCTATTATAAAAAACGACCAAATCATAAATATGGTTCCGTTTTTTGGAACTATGAACGCAACCTAGAGAAGGAAAACCCAGATAGACAAGATGTAAGTTATCTTGTTTGGGGTAAGTCTTGGCTCGACACTGACAATCCCGGTGAACAAGGTATCGCGCTTGATGAAGCCTTTAGTTATGAGGTGAATGTATATGAGAATATCATGTATTTAACCTTCACTACTGCTCGTCATGGCACGGTTAATTATGAAATTAATTTAGCCAATAACGTAGATGCGTACGGGAAAATTGATGTACTTGACCATCCTCATGGTTATACCGGTGATGCAAATTTCTTCAAAGCTGGCGCATACAACCAATGTAGCATTAAAGACGACCCTGGCTTTTGGTACCCTAAATGTTTAGGCACAGGTGACTGGGCTACCGATAAAACAAACGGCGATTATGCTCAGGTAACCTTTATGCGTTTAGTAACGGGGCTTGGTAAAAAACCTCAAAAATAATACATGAATGTTACAGCATTGAGGTATGGCTCTCACTAACAACCTCCCTTTCCGGCACTGCTTCGTCAGTGTCGTTTTTTCATTTTGGGTTAGGATAAAACGCTTTTTGATTTTCTCTGGCTGCGTGGGTGTAAGTTGGTAGTGTGCTGTGTTGAATCCACTGCCGACCACAGCCTAAGCGGCGTTTAAAAAGGTAAGATACAACAACGCCTTACTCGTCCTCACTCCCTATCGATATATCTGCTATATAAACAGAAAACCCAAACATCTGACGCTCAAACCGGGCGTGTCCAACAACAGGAGTAAGTCGCTAAAAAAAGCATGCGGCGTCGGGTAAGAGAACGACGTTACCGCCGTTCCCTCCCCTAAGAACCGTGCATGCGACTTTCACCGCACCCGGCTCAAGCCTTACAAAGGCCCGTTTGACCGGACCCGGTGACTCGACACAGTGGTGCATTCGGCGACCCCAGCCCAGACATCGACAGCATTCCTGCCCATGCTCGCTTACACACCCGGCGAGACTGCGCTCGTTGGATGAAGTAGGCGGTGTAGGCCGGGTCGTACGGCGTCGCCTTGGCTTGAATTTTCACATGCCGGACGATGGGTACACTGGCGGCTTTGAACAGATCGAGTGTAATAACCGCACCCTTCTTGTCCCGGATCGACGCAAAGAACACCCATTGGCGCAAACCGTCGACGCGGAAATAGCGGTGCTTCTTCCAGTATGCCGATTTGCGGGGGGGGCCGTCGCTTGATCCAAGCCATCAGTGCCTGGAACACCTGCGTGTCCACATAGTTAAAGGTTGCTTTGGACACCACGTGGCGGTAATAGTAGGCCCAGCCCCTGAGCTTGCTGTTCAGTTGCCGGATCAACTGCTCCGTAGTGGCGGCCTTGTTGGTTTTGATCAGGGCCCGGATGTCCGCCAGCAGACGCTTGACCGAAGCCTTAGCGGGCTTTATCAAGAGCTTGCCATTATACTTGCGTACATTGAATCCGAGAAAATCAAAACCATCGTCTATGTGCGTGATGTGAGTCTTTTCTTCCGAAAGCTCCAGACCACGCATCCCGAGAAAGGCTATCACGGCCGGTTTCACCCGTTGTTCCAGAACCTCTTTCGAGGCACCTGTGATAACAAAGTCATCAGCGTACTTGATGACATTGATTTTCTGGTTTCGGGCCGCCTGTTGGGCGACGACTTCCAGTCCATCCAGTGCCATATTCGCCAACACGGGGGATGCGATGCCGCCTTGCGGTGTCCCTGCCTCTGTCGGATAGACGTTGCCTTCTTCCATGTAACCCACTGCCAGCCATAGGCCGAGGATGCGTTTATCCATGGGGATATGCTCCTGTAGCCATAGATGGCTTATCCGATCAAAGCAGGCTTTGATATCCCCTTCGAGGATCCATTGCGCAGCGTTCTTGCGGCTGAGCACATGGAAACATTGCGCTATGGCATCTGCTGCCGAGCGCCTGGGACGGAACCCATAAGCATTCGGATCCGCCAGTGTTTCCGCGACGGGCTCGAGCGCTTGCAGGTGTAGGGCCTGCATGGCCCTGCAACCCATACTGGGAATACCGAGCGGACGGCGTTTGCCATTCTTCTTGGGTATATAAATGCGCCGCAGCGGTAGAGGTTGATAGCCTGGCCTTTGCTTCTTCCGACCTCCCAAACCCGCATCGCTATAGGCAGGCTTTGCAGTCTGCTGTCCCCGTTGGGGAGCGATACGGGGTTTCCACGTTCCACATAATGAAGTACGCCGGGTTAGGTGCCTGCTGTCGACCGGGAAGTCTGTGGGTCACGAGTGCGCAGGATAGTAACGCCACTCCCACTTCCTGTACCATTTTGGTTCAAGCGTAGTAGCCACTTCCGCTTGTTTAAACTAACGATCTTTACAACACGTTCAGATATCTTCACCATACCGGCTATCTAGTCCTCATCCGGCTTGTGGCTGCCAGAAGGGCGCATCTCTCACGTTCTGCACCCCGCACCTTGCGGTGCTTCGTTACATTGTCCGGGCCGCTGCTTTATTCAGGCCCGTAGATTCACCCAGTGACATGGGTGGTTCCGTCCAAGCCTGGCGGAACAACTTCATTATGCAACTTCGTGTCGCACCTATCCTTGTTTATTAGCAGTTTTTTTGTTGAACTTAGTGACTGCATTCATCGAAACTGCGGTCTCCGCTTTGAAGTCGATGCCTTGTTTAATATAGATAGCATAGAACGGTATGTTAAGAACGGTATGTTGAGAACAGTATGTTAAGAACAGTATGTTAAGTATAAAAGAGTCGGATACACATGTGTTGACAACCAACGGAGATCCACTAATAGCAACTTTACCGCAGTTAGTCGCTTGTTCACCTGCTGCATTTAATACCTTTTGTTCAAACTCTTCGCCTGATATGTCATCACTACCTTTATCACCGTTACATCGGCCATGTAAAACTAACAAAATAAAAGAAGTGAAAATTTTATGTGACATTTGAATTATCCTTATTACCTATAGACACCAACATATGGGGCGGCTGTAACAGAGCGAGGAACGAGTGAGGAGTAAGCTGCCCCAGCAGCCGCAGGATGCGAACATCATGATCTTGTTAGAAACGGTTCAATTTTGTGTTTTAAGATTGAGCGAATCCTTTAAAAATTCTAATACTATGGGAATACAAGACTCAGGGGTTTGTTCAAACGGGTAATGTCCTGCATCTTCAATAACTATTCCACTTACATTATTTCCGACTTTGTTTAACCCTTCTTTTACTGCCTTTCCCATACCATACTCTCCACCTACTGCTAATACCGGCACATCGAGTGGAACAACCATGCGCGAACTAATTTCATCAGCATCCTTTTTTTGTGTTCTATAATAACCAAGGGAATCTCGTAGCTGCTGTTGAGAGTCTGCGTGGTTTGTGTATGCGGATATGTATTCGGATATGGCTCTTTCATTCAAATTATACTTGCCAGCGCTTTCAGTTAAAAACTTCCTGTAGTAAATAGCTTCTCTTCCCTGTATTAATTCTTCTGCTAATCCAATAACACTATTAAATGCACCATGCCATTTGGGATAATAAGCCGATCCAGGATAGGGGATTGAAGCATCAACTCCTGGCAAAATTTCTTCTTCAATGACAAGGGCCTGACATTTATCTGGGTTATCGTGTGACAATAAGTAAGCAACAGTCCCTCCCCAGTCATGGCCTATGATGGCATATTGATTAATATCTAGCTTTTCCAATAGTGACTGAACTTCCTTAGCAAGGGTTAATTTAACTAAATCCCCTTCACCTTGTGAGTTCCCTCCTAAACCACGTAGTGTGACCGCTAATGTTCGAAAGCCCGCCTGATGAAATATTGGTTTTAGAAATCTCCAATGATACGAAGTAATAGGCCAACCATGTATCAGTACTACTGTTTGACCGTGCCCCTCATCTTCAACTTCTATTTTAGTTCCAAGCCCAATATATTCTAACTTATTCATACTTAACAATTCTATATCCAGTAGAGTATTTTCTAGCGCAAAGTTAATGGGCCACATTGCTGCGAAGCAGCGCTTTTAGCGGTTCCGCCACGAAATGGCGAACACTGAACGTATTGTTATGCATTTTAAATTGACACTATTTTAAAGATTGAAAAAACTGTTATACCTATTAAAATAAAACAACCAATCATAAACAGTTTACGCCTAAGAGGTACATAATTAGATCCGGTATGTATCACTGCATGAGCAATACGACTCAAAACGAAGATCCACGCTGCAATATGTACATAAATGTTAACGCCTCCAATACTCCACAGAATACCAATGAGGACATAGAACAATACCGGAACTTCAAATTGGTTTCGGATACAGTTGTTGATTTGTAACACACTATCTGGCCATGCATCATCGTGCAGGGCTCTACGAACCTCATTTACCTCACCCAATTTCACGGCTTGCGATTTAGCAACTGCCAGATAAATATAGAGGCACAATGTAAGTGCCACCTGAATTATGACAGGAACGAAAATGTAATTATTTTCCATTTATAGATACTGACCTAGTTTGTGATGCAATGCCCACTTAAGGGGCTGATAATCGTTAGCTAAAATGTGCAGCGAAGGGAAACCGAGCAAACTGTTAGCAGTCCCGCTTTAAATTCTTGTTATATTTCAGTTAGCAGTATATGAATTAAAGGAAAGGTTTACCTTGCCCATCAAGTGGTGAACGATCGGTTATACAAAAGCCCAAATGTTTGTAAAAGTCAATAGCGTCAGGGTTTTGTTCGTTAACATCAACTTTTCGAGCATCTTGATTTTTTATTGCATTATCGAGTAATAAGGAACCAATACCTTTGTTTCTAAAATCTGACGATATAAAAAGCATCTCAATATTTTGATCCGCAACGGCAATAAAACCGGTAATTTATGGCGACAGCCATGTTAATTACGTTTTACACTAATTTCCAATGCATACTCTTTGAGGCCAACGCCCAATTAACGAGCTAAATATAGCTGGCTATAATAGCGAGGAACCAGCACAGCCAGCTGTATATGTCCCGTTGATTTTCTTGTTAATTATGCCGGATTTTCGAAGCCGAATCGCTCCCCTGCTTTCCATGCCTCACGGTCATTCCCCTGATTTGGTATGCCGCCAGACGTCTTCAGCATATGTGCGATATGCATGCAATTCCAGGTCATGATCGTGGTATTTTGTTGCGTAAAGTCATTGTCGAAACCCGCACGATCGCCACCTTTTTTCTTGTCGCCATAAGAGGGCCCTGGACCCGCCTCGCCAATCCATCCACAATCGGCTTGGGGTGGGATTGTATAACCCAAATGGTTGAGCGCAAATCCAATTGTCATCGCAGTGTGCTTGATCCCGTCTTCGTTGCCGGTGATGACGCATCCTCCGACCTTGCCATAATAAATTGATTGCCCCTTCTCGTTGAGCTGTCCAGACATTGCGTAGAGACGCTCGATTAATACGCGGCATATCGAGCTTTCCTCCCCTAGCCAAAGGGGGGTTCCCACAATGAGAATGTCGGCCGCCTTTACCTTCTCCCAGATCGCAGGCCACTCGTCTTCAGCCCAGCCATGCTCCGTCATATCAGGATAGACACCAGGCGGACAGCAGTGCGCGGCCAAATGCAGATGTTCGACCCAAACACCGTTCTTCTTCATGATGGCAGCAGATGCGTTGAGGAGTAACCTGGTGTGGCTTTCGTCTTCTTTCCTCTGTAGAGACGTGTTAACAAAGAGGGCATTAATATCTGCGAAGTCAGTCATGGGATGTCTCCGGTTAAGTTGGTGGGATTGCGAGCAGTCTAAACGCTTAACGTATGGGGATTTTAGACCCGCTTTTGGCTGAAGGCTAGTGAGTAAAATTCCCATCATGATGGTTTTGTTACATGGTGCTGCTATTTTCAACAACCACAGTATTTTTTACTAATTCTTTAAACCATTTATCAAAATTAGCTGGGTTTTTATTTTTAGTATTAAATTTTAACTGTATCTGTTTGAGTTTTTTATCCTCGATAATTTGTTCGGGACTCATGCCATCCTGATGTAACGCCATGATCCTTTCAACCCATAAGATACTGTTTTCTTTGTAACTAACAAGCCCTCTTCTATTAGTAACGTACCCATGACCAGGAATAATTACAGTGTCATCGTTAGACATTGACAAGGCCAAATCTATAGCATTATTTTGCCCTGAAATTCCACCATGAAACAACGCTGGATACCATTCATTTGCAAATACATCACCCATCATAATAATGTTACTTTCTTTTAGATAAATGATTGAGTCACTCGAAGAATGCGAGTCAACATGAAGTATCTCTATTTTTTCAGTGTTACCACTCAAAGAAAACTTATTATCGAAGTTAAGCAAGGTCAAAGGCTGGTCATATTGAGAATTTTCTTGAGAAATAATTGTTGCTCCCATTCCCACAAAAAAAGCATTACCTCCACTATGATCAAAATGATCATGGGTATTGATAACGTATCTAATAGGTTTATCAGATACATCTCGAATTGCTTTTAATAAGTTAGAGCTAGTTTCTACTCTCATGGCATCAACTAACACAATATAGTCTTTTCCAATACTCAACCCAACATGAGAACCTTGCCCATTGCCTCCAAGTAAAACATAAAAATTATCGTTTATTTTTTTACTAAGGATCTCGGCAGCATTTGCAACTTGAACATTTAATATTTGTGCAAACACATAACATGCAAGTATTGTAGTTTTCATTTTTTGTACAATCATTAGAAACTCCTTTCCTAATATATTTGTGCCACGTTTTAGATTAACCATGTAGACAATTTAGTTAACGACAAGGTGGGGCATTTAAATATCCAGTGAGACTAATATTGTTCAGCGCACATTTTTACACTGCTCTCATGTATATCTTTTATATAGGCTTTATCAACGTTGTGCAAAATTTACTTGGGGGATTCCCCTTTATTTCCAATTTCATCTGTTTTAGCTGCCGGCCTTAAATCGATGTTAGGCACTATATCTACCTGATGCTGATGCCCATGTTAATAATATGTTGCATTTAAAGTTGTTAGTTTTACATTGTGTAGTGTAAAATTATCGGCTGTGGTTTTACTTCCATCAAGTTGTAGGAGTCGTCAGTATGACCGGCAAACGTTTTTTAAATTTTCTTGCTCACCGGGGTATTCCCGCCAGTTGTTTCGCCCAGCGTCTTGGCTGTAGCTTGGCTTCCATAAAAAAGCTAAAAGCTTACGATCAGGTTCCCAGGCATTATGTTAATAAGCTAATCAGCGAGTTTGGTGTCTATTTAACGGGTAATGATCTGGATCGCCTAAAATCAGCATAAGGTTACGAGCGCGTCATCTTTATTCGCGTTTATTCGCGGCGCAATGACGTTACACTTCGATGGTGATAGTTATTCAGGCTCACCGACCCCGTAGAGGCGGTGCAAACCGTGATGTGATGGCCAAATAACGGTGTTGCATAAATAATGTGCGGTAGTCGACGGGGTCGGCGTCTTTCAAGATAGTTGTCGCCTCAATAGCTAAGCAGCCTGTTTGTTTTGCTCTGGAAAAAAGGAGGCGTAATAAATTTAATTCCTATTCACTACGCCCCCTTTTCTACGCCTTTTCTAAATCAGACCTTTAATAAAAAGCGGTTTGCCTAAGTAAACACGCTTATGTCCTTCCTATTCAGTGTTTTTTCAGTATTCCACCCTATAATCTTTATTGTACCTTGCCTAATTGGTAAGCAACTCCTACCAGCCATTGGTCTTACCAAGATTTTTTTACTTATTAGTCTGTTAATGAATTCCAGCCATTTTTTACAGCATTATAGTTCAGTCTAAAAGGTATAAATAACAATTAAATGTTTTCATTTTTACTCAAATGAAGGTTTGATTCTTGAACAATGCTTAAAAGTTAAAACTGTAAGCTATTGATATTAATTAAGTAAAACTATTTTTTACATTTACTTAATACATTGGTAATCCATCAATATACTTATTGGTAATACCAAAATCATGTTGAATAATGTATTTTATATAGATTAAAGGTTGACCAATTTGTTTTTATGGAATACTTTTGTAACAACCTTGTTAGCGTTTTACAGGCCTTATGTAACCTTGACGTTGCAAGGTGCAATAACGAAAAATTAGCAATGTGGTGTTAAGAGGTTCTTATCAGTCCCTTTTAAACGCTGCCTTAGGAGACACAAAATGGGACACAAATTATCTAAAATTACCTTAGCGGTGCTGTCAGCTACGTCGCTGAATTTTGCATCGGCTGTGCATGCACAAGAAGCTCAACCAGTGGCAGAGCAAGATGTTGAAGTTATTGCGGTATCTGGAATACGAAGCTCTCTGACAAATGCCCTTGCAGAAAAACGATCTGCGACTAGCCTGGTTGAAATCATTCAGGCTGAAGATATTGGTAAATTGCCTGACCAAAACTTAGCTGAGGTTCTTGAGAACGTTACCGGTATTCAAATTACAAGAACAGCCGGTATCGGTACCGGCGTACAGATCCGTGGTAGTAACTCTAACCGTGTTGAAATTAACGGTGCGGCTACTGTGGGGACGGGTGCTGGACGCAGTGGTATGAATTTTGAAGATCTTTCGGCTGCAATTATAGCCGGGGTTGAAATCACCAAATCTCCAACAGCTAAAACTACCGAGGGTTCTGTTGGTGGTACTGTAAACTTACGTACTATTCGTCCCCTTGAATTGAGCGAAACGTTAGGGTCTATTCGTGTGCAAGGTGAAGACAGTAGCCTTACAACTGATGGTATTCAACCAAGAGTGTCAGGCGCATACGGCGATAATTGGGAACTTGATTCTGGTAAATTCGGTTTTGTTATCAGTGGAAGCTACGCTAAACAAGAAGCTACTTCGTTCCGCCCTCGTCTTGACCGTGACGGCAGCCTTGTCGAAAATGCTAACGCTGTTGTTGTTAGAGGCGGAGAAATAGAAGATCAGGCGACTCAACGACCTGTTGCTCAATCATTCGATTTTCTTGGTATTCAATTCCTGAATCAGGAATTAGAAAATTTTGAATATGAAACAACAAACATTGCCACTACGTTTGAATTCGCACCAAACGATAACGTGAAATTTTTCTTCGATGCTATTCTTACCGACCAAGAACGTCGTCAAGACAGTACTCGAGTTCAGGCATCTGGTGTGGCTAGTGTACTTAACTATTCTTTGCCTACTGAGTTTGAAACCGTGAATTTTGGTTCACTCGACGGGGTAAATCTCGGTAGTATCCAGGCGGCAGTCAGAGGCACAATTCAACCAAATTTGGCTGTTGATGATGACGATCCAAATTTACGCTTCAATAGTGATACAGGTGCTCGTATAACCGATACTCAAATCTTCAGACTGGGTGGTGAGTGGCAAGGAGAAGACTTATTTGTAAGTGCAGAGCTTTCAAGTGCACGCTCTGATACGTTTTCACCCTCGCTAAACACGCAGTTAAACTTTATTAACCCTAATACACCGCTTGATGATCTGGATGCTGATGGTAATCCTACTGATAGTACTAGTAATGATAACAGCGTCCCCTTTATTTATGATTTGAGAGGTGACTCGTTGGCATTTGGTGTCGATTTTGCTTCTCCATTCGCACCATCAGTTGCGGATTTACTAAATCCTAACAATGTTGTGTTGGATCAGGTAGATATAGGTGCCAGTACAACCGAAAACTCTGAAGACGCAATCCGCATAGACACCAAGTATTATTTGACAATTCCTATACTGAGTTCTGTAGAGGTCGGTTATCGCTATAACAAAACCACACATAACTCGGTTGATATATCAAATCGTATGGGCGGCTTTAGCAAATTACTCAATAGTCCAAATGGCTCTTTGTTTTCAGAGCTGCTTATTCCAGGGCCTAGTCACTTTGGTGATGCCGATGGCAGGGAACTAGCATTTCGTAATTTCCTTATCGTAGATCCAGACCGTGCGTTCAGTGATCAGGCCGGTGTTTTGGCTATATTGGACGCCGCCGTTATTGCAAACGATGGACCTAATCAAGATTTATCAGACCTTACTCCTTCAGATACGGCCGGCTTTAAAATCGACGAAAAAACTCATGCTCTATATGCACAAGCGAATTTTGAGTATGAAATGCTTCGCGGTAACGTCGGTGTACGTTATATAGCAACAGATATTGCCTCAACAGCGAACTCAGTAAACAGCGGTGTGGTAACGCCACAGACAAACAAGGGGGATTATAGTTTTGTGCTACCTCGTTTGAATGTGATTGCAGACGTGCACGACGATGTTGTTGTACGTTTAGGCTGGGGTAAAGATATTCTGCGTCCGAATTTTGCCGATTTAAATACCTCGGTATCATTTGGTACTAACGAAAATCAGGCGCTAGAAATTGGTAACCCAGACCTAGAGCCTGAAGAAGTAACCTCATTAGATCTTTCAGTTGACTGGTATTTTGCAGAAGCTGCGGTACTCAGTGTTGGTTATTTCACAAAAGACCGTACCAATTTATTTGTTACTGACTTAGATAGTGCGATTCTTATGGCAAATGGTTGGCGTGAGCCTGGTCCTACATGTGCTGGGGGCGGTATCTACAACCCTGCCGTTCAGCCTAATGCGATAGGAGACCCAAATACTCTTGGCTTATGTGTTGATCGTTTATCAAAATTTAATGATAGTGCAACAACGACTCAATCTGGTATCGAAATGGCGTTCCAGTATGACCTTTCAAGCTTCGAGGATGAGTTAGGTTGGGCATCTGGATTTGGTATTCTGGCTAACTACACCATCCAAGAATTTAAAGGCGGTTCAGCTACCTACGAATCTGCTACTCGAGGAACAGATGTGTTTAATGCGATAAACGGTATTTATGATGACAGCCAGTTTGTCACGGTGACGTCAAACCAAGGCCTGCTTGACTTCTCTGAAAATGCTTATAACTTCGCGGTGTACTACGAGAAGTTTGGTGTTTCAGCCAGAGTGCGTTATACGTGGCGTGAAGCGTACCGTACTGAGGACACCGCTGCAGGTGCTAGCCTTAACTCTACATTAGGTTTCCCTGTTGTTACACATGACAGAGGACAACTTAATGCCAGCGTAAGTTATGACGTGAATGAGCAATTAAATCTTGGAGTTGAAGCAGTTAACTTAACCAAGTCAGATATTACTCAATCTTGTGTTAATGAAGGTGCTTTACTATGTGCTCAAGGTATAACAGACCGTCGTATTACCTTTGGCGCTACCTACACTTTCTAAAATGCGAGAGCGAAATATCAAACATCAACAAGTCAGCACGTGATGGCAGGCTACTCCCAGCTTTTTTACTGGGGGTAGCTATTAAGCGCCGTGTTGATAGAAACGTGACGCTAGAGATCAACTTTATTTCTAAGAAAATTAAGATGTTAATGAAAACTTCACCTTTGTTGCTAACGTGACAAATTTAACAATTGTATCGCCAATTAATAACGAATTAAACGGATGAACACCCACTAGCCAGCAAACATGCTGCCCAGAGGATAATCCGTTGTGAATGTGATAAATCGCAGTAAATGGCGATGAGCAAAATTAAAATCAATATATTTAGGAGTTAGATATGACCAAACCTACCATTGGCTTCATCGGCCTTGGCCTCATGGGCAGCAACATGGTTGAAAACCTACAAAAGAAAGGCTTTGAGCCTATTGTAATGGACCTTAACAAGGAGGCCGTTGCAGCCGTTGTTGCACGCGGCGCCACCGAGGCGACCTCGGCTGCCGAACTAGCAGCAGCCAGTGACATTGTGATGCTCTGCCTAACGACTTCTAACGTTGTCGAAAAGTTAGTTTATGCTGAAGATGGTATCCTAGCCGGCATTAAAAAAGGCGCTGTTTTGATTGATTTCGGCACATCGATCCCAGCTTCTACTCGTAAGATCGGTGCAGATCTAGCGAAAAAAGGCGCTGGCATGGTTGATGCCCCTCTTGGGCGCACACCAGCTCATGCTAAAGACGGCCTACTTAACATCATGGCCTCTGGCGACCAAGCTACCTTCGATAAGGTTAAGCCAATACTTGATATGCAAGGTGAGAATGTTTTCTATTTAGGTTCTCTAGGCGCTGGTCATACAACTAAATTGATCAACAACTTCATGGGCATGACTACCGTTACTGCCATGTCGCAGGCCTTCGCTGTGGCTGACCGCGCGGGTGTCGACCGCCAGCAGCTTTTCGAGATCATGTCCACTGGACCGTCTAATTCGCCATTCATGCATTTTTGTAAAAACTATGCTGTTGACGGTGTGAGCGACTTGGGCTTTTCTATCGGCAATGCCAACAAAGATTTAGGCTATTTTCTTGAGATGGTTAAAGATCTAGGTACTCGTGCTCAAATTGCTGAGGGCACTTCGGCCAACCTTCAGGCTGCATTTGATGCAGGGATGGGTAATGGTAATGTTCCGGAGATCTTCGATTACTTCCTTAAATTAGGAAAGTAATTCGAATGTTACCCTCGCTTGGTAGATAATATACAGGATTTTTAAGCCTCTAAATTAGAGGCTTTTTATTGCACATTACCTTGTATTTGGGTTAGGTGATTTGCGTAACAACTTATACCTTGCTGGTTAAGTTTGATGGGTAATGGGTAACGATAATGTAATAGCTCTAATAGCCGAATTGCGCTGTTTGAGCTGAATTGTAAGCAATAAAGAGGAGTTAATTATGAGCCAAAGTGAACATTTTTTATTTGGTAACAACACCGAAATTGAAGATATTGGAGGTGGGTTAAAACGCCAAATGTTGGGTTATAACCAAGAATTGATGGCAGTAAAAATTTGGTTCGATAAAGGTGCTATTGGCTACAATCATGCGCATAGACATTCGCAAGTGACTTATGTTGTAGAAGGCGAATTTCATTTTAACATTGATGGTGTAACTAAAGTATTAAAAGCGGGTGATAGCTGCTTGATACCGCCATTCGCCGATCATGGTGCTACTTGTCCTACTGGAGGTATTTTAATTGATACCTTTAGCCCAGCACGGGAAGATTTTGTAGAGGGTTTATCAAAAACCTAACCTACGTTGATGAGCGGCGGCATCATTGATTAAAAATGATAGTTTTAATACTGGGGTGTTATGAAATTGTTAGGCTAAGAACAGATGAAAATGCACTTTCAACACCGCTATTAATACAAGCACAAGAGCATCTCAACCTTTTTATGACCAGGGTGGAGTAGAAAAAGTTAGAAAAAACTTGGGCAAAGTGCCTTTATTCGACGCCACTGTGCAAAGCGTGAAGAAACAAGTTGATGCTGAAATGGCATTTGGCATCGAAACGTCAATTCCAAAGGATTTTTCAGGTGGCTATACCCATCAACGCACAAGCTAAATTTTCAGACTGCGCAAAAAGCTGGGGCGTTATATCAAACACCGCAAGATGAAAAGTATGCCAAATACATTCGGTATATGCTCTTTCAGTATGAGACTATGTGTAAGGATCTACCCGTTCACCCACAGGAAAGATCCTATGCCCGCGGCAAACTGTTCTGGCAGTGCCTGAATGGCAGCAATTGGCTGGTTTAAATGAGTCAAGCCTATGATGGCATTTATCAGACGCTTTCAGTAAAAGAGCGCGAACAGCTAGAGAATAACTTATTTCGACCCTTTGCTGATTTTATCTCCATCGGTAATCCGCAGTTCTATAATCGAGTACATAACCACAGTATTTGGGGCAACGCAGCTGTCGGTATGATCGCATTTGCAATGAATGACGAGGAGTTGCTGCATAGAGCCTTGTACGGTAACGAAGATTATGGTCTTGCAATTGGACTCAAGGATGACGATTGGAACTAGACGGCTAGTCATATTATTGGACCGGGCCTTATCACTTTGCTGATAGCTAGTCGTGCAAGGCCCTATTTAGTCACTAAGAGATTGCTACGCCCCAGCAATCTCTTGTTTCAATAACACGCAAACATGAACAATGATGGCCAACTCCTGGCTATGAGGCACTTGATATACAAACCTTGCTAGCTGAAATTGTTAGTTCATAGCAAAAGATGCTGAATTGGAAAAAGATACAGACAGTTTTATCCCGAATTAAAAAGGAAGCTGCGACAATTAAAGGAGCAGAAATGAAAAACCAGCAAAAAACGCTGGCTTAAAAACCGTCAACTTACTCTAGGACGGACATACAGTACTCTATCAACTGTTGCCCGGATAACACTCCAAAATAGACATGCCCGAATCCGATTGGTACTCGAATTTGTTAATACCTGCAGGGCAAAAAAAGCGATCCCAACGATTGAGTTGTGTGACTTCGCCTGCGGTACAAAATGCACCCGAACCATCTGTCACAATACCATAGAAAAAGGCATCTTCAGTGCGTACAAAACTGCCATTGACCGATGCTCGCTTTACCGTGAAACAAGATGTTTTATCCGCACCAATCAATTCTTCCAGGCAGTTGCCATGCTCATCGGTGGCAAGAACTCTGGGTTGACAACGAAATTCTGCGTCTACCTTTTCGGCGGGAATTGGCTCGAAATTAAATACGTCTAATGCCGTCTCGATGTCCCTACCCATGAATCTTGCCTGCTCAGGGATAACGAAGCCGCAACGCTCAAATTCAAACCTTACCGCCAGGTCCGATGGCTCCATGATTTCCAGCATGAGTATGCCTTCCCCTAAAGCGTGTGGACGACCCCCTGGAAGTAGAAATACGTCGCCAGGTTTAACCGCAATGCGATCGAAACAGCCTTCTATCGATTCGATATCCTGGGTTTCGATCCACTTCTTCAGCTGTTCACGACTGGGAGAGCGCTGAAACCCCGCGTAAATGTACGGATCGCTTACATCGCCCCGGGTTTCAAGGATCACATAAGCTTCGGTCTTGCCACGGGGCAAACCAAGCCGCTGTTGAGCAAAGGCGCGAGTAGGATGGGCCTGAAAATGTAAACGGGTGGCACTATCTAAATATTTGACCAGCGGAATGTCGTCCATTGAACGCATAGTGGCGCCATCATATCCCAAAAAATACGGTTGATCCTTCTTGAGTAAATCACGAAAGGGAACGGACTGTCCGTCCACGTCCGTTACCATGGCCAAACCCTCCGACACATGTTCGCGCCCGACATTGCGCGCCTCGACCGTGGAGCCAATCCAATCTTCAGGAAAGCTTGAATCCTGAGGATCTTCTTTTCCTTCGATGGCATCGAGCAACTTGCCGCCTTGATAGGTTCGCCAAACGCGGTTGGCAGTGAACTTAATAATCTGATTCATAGTTTCATTTCCATTGCTTCTATCGGAGACTCTGTCAAGTAACCAGCCGATGAGATTAAAATATTACCAAAGGATTAAAAGACGCCTCCATTGGAGCAGGAGACGCCTAGGAAGGCCAGCCTCCTGCTTTTACATCAAAGAGCCTGTAACGTAGACAGGATGCCGTTGTAACTCATGTAACTCATGACCAAGGCAAATACGAATATCATCAATAATATAATATTGGTCATATTTGAGAATTTATACTCACCCATTAGGCTCTTTTTATTGCCTACATAGAATATACAGGCAACAGTAGCAGGCAGAAGCAAGGCTCCAAAAGCCTGAGAGCTAACCATTACTGCAATGGGTTTGGCGTTAAAAACGGGCACGATTAAGCCTAATGCGGATATGACTAAAGCCATAATTCGATAGCTTGGTCTTTTAAGATTGGGTTTGCGCTCATGAAAGTCGTCCAGCAGCCAGGGAAGTAATGCCACATTGGGAAACTGCGAAGACACGCCGGCTGCTATCAGCCCGATAGTAAATATCGCCACGGCAGCGGCGCCCGCTAAGGGTTCCAGCAGATAAATCATTTGCGTCACGTTTACCAGTGTGATCCCCTGGACGAACAACGATCCTGCGGCAGCCGCCATTATCGAAGTACTCACGATAAACATCAGAAATGCTGAAAACAGCGCATCTCTATTTTGGGTCTTTAGGTCAGCCATGGTCCAGCCTGCTTCTTTTACAAGGATGGTGCGTAATATGAACAGCCCGGAAAAAATCGTGGTACCCACCATGGACGCTATCACCAAAAATGCATTTTTATCAGTGCTGGTATCAGGTACATTGGGGATCATACCTTTCAAAATTTCCATAGCAGGCGGCATCAGAATAATAAAATTAATCAAAAAGCAGACGGACATGATGGCCACAAAAATGGCCAACACCTTTTCAAATACTTCCGTTCTTCCAATCAGAAAAATAACATAGACAAAGGTGATGAAAAAGAGGGCGAAATAGATCGGTGATATGCCGCCGTCGATAAAATTTTTCGACCACTCATAACAGACATCGGCTAAAATTCCCATCACACCAATGACACTTCCGCATATCTGCGTGGTAAGCGCGACTATAAAAAAAATGCTCACTGCCGGATGAATATGCCTTCTAAAAGATTGCAGCGCAGTCAGGCCTGTTACCAGCGTAAATTTGCCAAATAAGTGGATCAAAAAATAAGTGATGGCACAGGAGATAAAGATAGTCCAAAGCAAAGACATGCCATAATCGGCTCCAGCTTTAGCCATGGCGGTAACGCTGCCAGTACCGACAGTAAATCCAAACAAAAATATTCCGGGCAGTAGTGACTTAAAAAACGTCTTTATATTATTCATTTTAGTGGGTACCGGCAGTGAGAATGACTAGAAAGTGACGAATTTAACCTTTACTAAAACCGTAATAATTCGCACGTACTCGCAGGCACATATAACTGAGAGCTACTGTGCCTGCTAAATGATGACAGACGCTATTTTTGGGCGGACAGCGCGCGAATGACACCACGTACTTCAGCAAGGCCTTTCAGTCGCCCGATACCCGAGTAACCCGGGTTTACGGTTTTACCGATATCGCCCATCATTTGATGGCCGTGATCGGGGCGAATATAGATGTCTTGTCGCTCGGTTTCTTGCTCTTCGCGCCGTGTTTCCTCCCTCAGTAATTCCTTTATCACCTGGACCATGTCGATATCGCTATCAAGATGACTGGCTTCGAGAAAAGAGCGCTGTTCGTCGGGATCTCGGCTGACTCCGCGCAGATGGGAAAAATGAATGCGTGGCCCAAACTGCCTAGCCATAGCTGGCAGATCATTGTCCGGGCGACTGCTATACGTGCCTACGCACAAAGTGATGCCATTTGATGGACTAGGCAAGGCCTGAAACAACAGCTCCAGGTCATCAGCGGTGCAGATAATTCGCGGCAGGCCTAACATATCACGGGGTGGATCATCGGGATGGATGGCCAGTTTGACTCCCATGGCTTCGGCGCGAGGCAGCACTTGCGATAGGAACGCAAACAGATTTTTACGCAAGGTCTCGCTGTTTATGTCCTTGTAATTATTCAGCATGGCGCGAAAATCGTCCAGACTATAGCTGTCTGTCATTTTGCCCGGCAGACCGGCGATGATGTTGTTGGTGAGTTCAGTGCGCTGTGCTTCGGACATCGCCTCGAAAATTTGCTTCGCTTCGGCGATTTCCTCTGTGCTGTACTCGGCTTCGGCATTCTCACGTTGAAGAATACATAGGTCGAAAGCGGCAAATTTTTTCTGATCAAAACGCAATGCATAAGCACCACTGGGCAATTTGAACTGCAAATCGGTGCGGGTCCAGTCGATCACTGGCATAAAATTGTAGCAGATGGTTTTGATGCCACATTGCGCCAAGTTTTCCATCGATTCTATCCAGTTCTCTATATATTTTTCATGGCCGGGGCGCGCTAGTTTGATGTCCTCATGAACGGGGATACTTTCTACAACGCTCCACTTTAGGGGCGTCAAACCGAGTTCACAATCCTCTATTAGCGACTGATGCTGGCGTATTGCCTCCTTCGTCCAGATCTTCCCGGTCGGTATGGAGTGCAGTGCGCTGACCACGTCAGTGGCGCCGGTTTGTCGTATTTCTTCTATGGTCACAGGATCGTTGGGTCCAAACCATCTCCAAGATTCGCGCATAATTGTTTCTCTATATTAAGTATTAAAAAAGGTATCTATTGCTTGTTCTACGCCAATTTCTCCAATGCTGCGGTGAAATTGCGCTACCGATGCCATGAACGGAGCATCGCTGAAAAAGTCAAACTTGTCCGCGCCTGCCAATTTGAGAAAGCCTTGCACATCGCAGGTATTACCTGCGGATGCGCAATGGGCGAATTCATTGTGCAGAGGATCATTAAGATCATCATTCAGCAGCGCTTTACGTATGAAACAGACCCAAGCAGAAAGAGCAAAAGCCAGGTGAGATATATCTCCCCCGTGGGTCAGTGCATCGTCGATGGTCGGCAGCCAGCGTTGCTGAATTTTCTGTGAGCTGTCGGTGCCGACCTGTAGTATCGCATAGGGCAGATTGCCATTGTGGAATCGTTCGAGCACCTGATCGATATAGGTCTCACTACTGACACCCTCGGGAACGGGTGTCACTGGCATCACATCAAGCTTGAGCGCCTGTTCAGTAAATCGGGCAAGGGCCGGGCGTTGCAGTGCCTCGTGGATAAAGCGGTCACCGGCCAGATAGCCCAGCGCCGCGAGTATGGAGTGGCCTGCATTGAGAAACCGCAGTTTAATTCGCTCGAACGGAGCAATATCTTCGACGAACAGTGCACCGGCGCGATCAAACGGAGGACGAACGCCTGCAAAACGGTCTTCGATGATCCACTGAGTGAATGGCTCTGCGGCAACCGGCGCCGCGTCATATACCCCAAGTTGTTCAGTCACCTGGTCTTTTAGTCGTTGGTCGGTCGCGGGAGTCACTCGGTCGACCATCGAAGAGCTAAAAGCCACATTCGCTTTAACCCAGCTTAGTGTTTTAGGGCTGTGCCGTTCCAATAGCATCTGCACGCCTTGTTGCAGATGCACGCCGCCGGCGTGCATGTTGTCGCAACAGAGAACTGTCAGCGACGCTCCTTGGCTGTCACAGCGCTTTATCATTGCAGCAGCCAGATAACCATAGGTCGTTTGTGGCAGTTTGAGTGATTCAAGATCCCGAGCAATATCCGGATGCTCGGGGTCAATATCCCCGCCGGTCAAGTAGTAACCCTTCTCGGTTATGGTGGTAGTGACTAATTGTGTTTGGTCATGCGCAACTGTGTCGATCACTAATTGAGGGGCTTGTGGGCCCACCAGCAGGTTTTGGATGGCGCCGATAATGCGGTAGCTCGTAGCCTCCCCCAGAGTTGCCAGAGTGTATAAATAATCCTGGGCAGCGAGATTGTCTCGCATGCCAGGCGAGCGCAGGGAAATACCTGTGATGCCCCATTTGGTCTCACCCTGATTGAGCAGCGTATCGCAATACACCGCCTGATGGGCGCGATGAAAATTACCAACACCAAAGTGGACAATGCCCGAGGTGATTGACGCAGGCACGTAACAAGGGGTTTCGATGGCGGCCGTTAGTGTAGCGAGAGAAGCAATATTTAGTTGTTCTATTTTCATCAAGTATCACTTTTTTTTGCCTAAGCATTACAACGACTCGAGCAAATGAAAGGTTAAATAAATGGCGATTTAATGAGCTTATTCCTCGTTAAAACATATGCCATCCTCAATTTAAGTCGATTTGACTTAACGCCAAGCATAATAGTCACTCCCCTGCAAATTGACGTATGTGACGCACTTGAACGTATTTCACAACCTCTTTGTAGTCCGTCTTAATACTACTTATTAGGGGTCTCTCTATAGCCAGCCATTATATTACCAATTAGCATCACTAGTTGCTTAATTGTTAACAAATTCATTATGACCATTTCTGTATTAATGTCCAGCTTAACGAATCGAAGCAATAAATAATTGCGCCTAATTTCACTGTATATATAGCCTACCTCAGTGTAAATCGACCTAAACGAAAATTCACAACCAATTGATATTTAACAAATAAAAATAGCCGATTTAATTAATAAACCGTTTTGGTAAGTCACATACGCCAAAAATGGTATAACCAAAATACTATTGGACAAGTTATTTATAACAGAACCAGGGTTGACCAATTTGTTTTTTTGCATTACGTTTGTAACAACCTTGTTAGTATTTAACATGCTTTATGTAATATAGATGTAGCAAGGTGTAATAACTATAAATTAACAGAGTGGCGTCAAGGGGGTTCATTTAGACCTTTTAAACGCTGCCCACGGAGACACAAAATGGCGCACAAACTATCTAAAATAACCTTAGCTTTGCTATCAGCTACTTCGCTGAATTTCGCATCATCTGTTCATGCACAAGATGCTCAGCCAAAGGCAGAACAAGATGTTGAAGTTATACAGGTATCTGGAATACGAAGCTCTCTTACCAATGCCCTAGCAGAAAAGCGACAGTCGAATAACCTGGTTGAGATAATTCAGTCCGAGGATATTGGTAAATTGCCTGATCAAAATTTGGCTGAAGTGCTTGAAAATGTTACCGGAGTTCAAATTACAAGAACCGCAGGCGTTGGTACCGGGGTTCAAATTCGCGGCACAAATGCTAACCGTACAGAAATCAATGGAGTCTCTACTGTGGGTTCCGGTTCTGGTCGTAGCGGCATCAATTTTGAAGATGTTTCTGCGGCTATTATCTCTGCTGTTGAAGTGACTAAGTCACCTTCCGCAAAAACGATTGAAGGGTCTGTGGGTGGTACCGTTAACTTAAGAACTATTCGCCCCCTTCAACTAGACGAAACCTTAGCAGTTGTTCAAGTACAAGGCGAAAAAAGTAGTCTTTCAACTGATGGCGGTTTAACACCTAGATTATCGGGTACTTATGGAGATAACTGGGAACTCGACTCAGGTAAATTTGGGGCGGTATTCAGTCTCAGCTATGCTGAACAAGATGTTACCGCATTCCGTCCTCGTACCGACCGTGATAACTCCGTTGCCTCAGATAGTGGTGCTGCCAGTGCTCAATCATTCGATTTTCTGCCCATTCAATTCTTCGTTCAAGATTACGACAACTATGAATATGAATCGGTAAATTTTGCCGGTACGTTAGAGTATGCGCCGAATGAAAACTTGAAGTTCTTCTTTGATGCCGTTATCAATGATCAGGAGCGTCGACAAGAAAGCTCAAGAATTCAGGCATCGGGCATCAGTGGTCTTAAGGATATCTCGATTCCTACTGCGTTTGAAACAGTCGATTTTGGTTCACTAGATGGACAAAACCTCGGCAGTATCCAAACGGCAGTCAGAGGCGTTATTCCCATTGACAATGACGGTTCAGATGGAAATCTACGTTTTTCAGGTGATACAAATTCGCGTATAACAAAGAGCGAAATATTCAGACTTGGTGGAAAGTGGCAAGCAGACAAGTTTTCAGTAAGTGTAGAGTTGGCATCGTCAAGTTCTGATACTACGACACCTAGCTTGAATACCACACTTAACTTTATCAACCCGAATTCGCCCCTCGACGCAGCGGCTCTATTAGCTAACGCTGCACTAAACGCTGCCAACGCTGACAACGATGACTGGGTCGATCTTTACGATTCAAATGAGAATGGTACACCTTTTGAATACGATCTGACGGGTGGTGCGTTAGCATTTGGCATCCCAACAGGCATAGCAACTGCGCCAACCTCTGCTCAGTTGCTTGATCCCGCAAACATTGTGCTGCGTGATGTAGACATAGGTCAAGACAAAGCCGAAAACAGTGAAGACGCATTTCGTACTGATTTCACGTATTACTTAGATAGCATTGTGACGTCTGTTGATTTTGGTTACCGTTATAGTAAAACTTCAAGTCTTCGTGATGAGATTAGCTCAAGCATCGGTTTAAGAAATATGGTCGATAGCCCAACGGGTGACCTTTTCGCAGATATTCTTACGCCAGGCCCCACTAACTTTAATGCGGCTGATGGCAGAAAGTTATATGTTCGTGATTTTCTTACTATTAACCCAGAACTTGTAGCTTCTGACCCAAATGGCGTGTTGGCCACACTGCAGGGTGCTATGGCTGCAATAGGATCAGGTGAATCACTCGACTCACCAACGTCGACTTCCGCAGGTTTCTTTGATATTGAAGAAAAAACCCACGCCTTATATGCGCAAGGTAATTTTGAGCATGGTATGTTCCGCGGTAACTTTGGTGTGCGTTATTTAGAAACCGACGTTACTTCGATAGGTAATTCTATCACCAAAGATGCTGATGGTAATGATTTGGTGTCAAAGGTAACAACGACTGGTAGTTATGATTTTGTATTGCCCCGAATCAATGTTGTAGCAGATGTACACGATGATGTCATTGTGCGTGCAGGTTGGGGGAAAGATATTAGGCGCCCAGATTTTGACGATCTATCAACCTCGGTTACATTTTCTACTAGCCCAAACCCTGCCGTCGCTATAGGCAATCCAGACTTGGTACCTGAGGAGGTGACTTCATTTGATCTGTCTGCCGAATGGTATTTTGCAGAAGCAAGTGTAGTAAGCGTAGGCATTTTTCATAAGAAACGCTCAGACCTGCACGTTTTACAACAATCAGACCCATTTGAAGATCCTGTGACTGGATTTCGTGATATTACCGCTCCGTGTGAAGGCGGCGGTATTTTCAACCCCATTTCAGATATCAATGTATTTGGTCCGGTTGGTTTAGGTGTCTGTGTTCCCACAGCGACTAAAGTCAATGACACTGGCAATACCACGCAAAAAGGGATTGAAATGGCCGTCCAGTATGATCTTGCGGGCTTTGAGGATGAGCTCGGTTGGGCATCAGGGTTTGGTATTATTGCTAACTATACCATTCAGGAGTTCTCTGGTGGCGAAGCAAAAAATGGCGCAACAAGTCGTGCTAACACTGTCTTTGCATTAACAACAGGTGTCGATGATATAGATGTTACTGCTGTGCAGGGACTGCTTGATTTGTCTGAAAATGCCTACAACTTCACGGTGTACTACGAAAAGTATGGTCTTTCAGCCCGTGCGCGTTATACATGGCGTGAAGCATATCGTTCAACTGACTTTGGTAGTACTTCTAGTTTGCCTTGGGGATTCCCCGTTGTGCAAGAAGATAGAGGACAACTTAATGCCAGCATAAATTACGATGTAAATGAACAATTGAACATTGGCATTGAAGCCGTCAACATCACTGAGTCAGAGGTTGAGCAATCTTGTGTTAATGAAGGTGCTCTGCTGTGTTACCAAGGCCTTACAGATCGTAGGATTACCTTTGGGGCTAACTACCGCTTCTAGTATGTGAGAGCGACATACCAAACTAAGGAAAGCCATCAATGATGGCAGGCTAACCCCAGATTTTTGTTGGGGT
Source organism: Paraglaciecola sp. IT1134 (assembly GCF_058068185.1). Classification (NCBI taxonomy): domain Bacteria; kingdom Pseudomonadati; phylum Pseudomonadota; class Gammaproteobacteria; order Alteromonadales; family Alteromonadaceae; genus Paraglaciecola; species Paraglaciecola sp. IT1134. The sequence goes on from NZ_CM176486.1 coordinate 4,362,776, forward strand.
TAGCCTTTAACTCACATGGTAACGCAGGTCAGTCGGTTTCCCTGCACGTTGAAATGTTAGTGATAACTAATGTAATTAACTTAACAGACGAGCCTTTTACGCTTTCAACTGAGCTAGGTAATCCTTGGATGTACACTGAAGCAGACTGTCGTATGACAGCCGGTGTACGTGCAAAGTTCTAAAACTAATAGCAGTAGCGATGCAGAGGATTACACTCTCAGTTTCTCGCTAAGCTTGAAATTTAGGCCTGTAATGCTAGCGAGCCTTAATGGCTCGCTTTTTTTTGCCCAGCGAAACGGGCAAACTCATCAGATTGAGAGAAACCTGCATCGCCCTGGCACTTTAGCAAGAGCGAGTAAACCGGCTAACATCTGAAAACCAAATAGGTTTCAGGGGTATAAAATATTGTTATGTACTAGATCAGCCCCTATCACTGCCTTATTAGTTAGGCCTGCCAAAATAATCGTCGGGCAATTCATCATGCTGGTCTATTTTGTCTCCAGGCGTCTCATATGGAGTTGCTTATACCGGTAGAACGGGAGCGTTTTGAGTAGTTCTTCTATTGGTATCATTGCGAATGCCCAAAAAATCGATACGTCGAAGTGTAGGATCAAAAATGCGCAGATCGGCAGTGATATGACCCATTGCGTGAAAAAGTGAATTTTCAGCACAAGACTGCTATTGCCAAGAGCTCGCAGAATATTACCCGCCACGGTGTTATAAGCTCGGATAATTGGCAGAACTATATAAAGCGGCGCAATGATCATTAGCGCTATCTGAGTGCCGGGTTCAATATCTGGATAGACAAATTGCATACATTGACTGAGCGTAAAAAAAAGCCCGGCAATAATGACCGACAGCATCATTGCCACTTGCGTACAGCTAGCAATAAATAATTTGAGATCCCCAGTTTCCTTTTGCCCCAGAGCCTGACTGATACTAATTGCCGACGCCTGAGCCCACGCGTTAGGAAATTGCGTCCCGGCACGAACCCAGGGAAAGATCAAAGTGATGGCAACGAACGAGAACAGTTCCAGTTGTGCAAATAACAGTTGGTATACAGTAGCACCGATGGAGAGAACAAAGAAATTAGCTGCAATGGGATATATCTCGGCGTATTGCGGTCTAATTTCGGCCCAAAATTTCCTGTTCTGGGGGTAAGTTAGATCCACTTCATCGTCAGTCTGCAGGGCGAGATAAAGAAACGCGGCTCGCAAAAATACAGCAACTAAACTGCCCCAAGCAGCTCCCTCCACACCGAGTCCCTCATACTGGGCAAACCCGTTTATCAATAAGTAGCTGAATAATGCATTAACAGGCAATTCAATCATAAAACCTTTCAGTGGCACTTTGGTATTGCCGCGGCCATTGCAAAAAGCGGTACAAACCTGCGTGTATGCTGTCATCAGAACGATGTATTTGGTAATTGATATATACGTGTCGGCCAGCTTCGCTAATTCGGCATCATCGGTAATGAGGCTAACCAGCTCAGTGCCAAAAAAAGCTAGAATAAACAGAAAAACCAATGATGTTGAGATGTTAATGAATAGCCCAGACCAATAGGCGACAGCAAGGTCAGCTTGGTTGTTGGAGCCAAACGCCCGGCCTACGAGCAGCTGAATGCCATTGCCAATGGCGATCTCAATGCCCAACACAAATGCCACTATGGTGGTTGCTATACCCATGGCGGCTACTGGCAGCCCACCCAGCGGTGCAACCAACAGTGTATCAATCATTAACATGGACTGAACTAGCAAGGCATTAAAAGCCAGTGGCCAAGCCAAGTCAAAGTTTCTGCGAATATAAGTATTGGAAATTATCAAGAAAAAACCTTTATCAAAAAGCAACTCCCGCAACTTGTTAATGATTGCATGTCAACGAGACTATCTGCCCATCCATCCACCATCGACCACTAATATAGTGCCATTAACGTAACTCGCTGCTTCAGAAGCTAAGAACACGGCGGGACCTTTAAAGTCTTCAGGATTACCCCAACGACCTTGCGGAATGCGTCCCAAAATTGCGGCACAGCGCTCAGGATCATTGCGCAGTGCTTCGGTATTGTCGGTATCTATATATCCGGGGGCAATAGCATTTACATTCACGCCTTTTCCAGCCCATTCATTTGACAATGCCATGACTAATTGTCCAATCGCTCCCTTACTGGCTGCATATCCGGGGACGTTTACTCCACCTTGAAAGGTCAGCAAAGATGCCGTGAAAATAATTTTGCCCGCGCCACGAGCAAGCATCTCTTTACCAATTTCACGACTAAGAATGAATGGGGAATTTAAATTAACATCAATGACCTTATCCCATAGTTCATCCCCGTGCTGCGCAGCAGGGGCGCGTAATATGGTGCCCGCGTTATTGACTAAAATGTCAATTTGAGGAAAGTCTGCTTTGACTTCTTCGATGAATGAATACAAGGCTTTACGGTCAGAAAAATCACATTGATAGCCTTTAAAACTCCGGCCTAGTGTGTTGATTTCTTTTTCGACTTTAGAACCATGTAACTCTAAACTGGCTGACACACCAACTATGTCAGCTCCAGCAGCCGCAAGTCCCAGCGCAATAGCTTTGCCAATTCCACGCTTACAACCGGTGACTAAAGCAACTTTGCCTTTTAAACTAAATTTTTCTAACATTTCAATTTTTTCCTAATTATCATGTGGCTACTGGGCATTCACCATAGCAACCCAAAGGACGTCCAATCGTCATTTCACCGATTGCCCAGCCTGCTAACCTACCGAGCCTTGCCCCTGGTTTATTATTGTCTGAACCTAACAAACACCATCATAACTTGTTGTTTTAACAGTATTGCCAGTCTTGTCTTTTAGAATTGAAATCCATTTCGATGGTGACTGAATGTCACCATAAGCGATCTTGTTTTCGTTGGAGAACAGAAATATTTCAGTGTGATTTTTCGAGGTGATTTCTACGCCAATACAGCTGTCACCTTTGAGTGGCCTAATTGAAATATCGGTACTCTGCTCCCCCTTTAGTGCGTCTTTGGCTTGAAAAACATTAAGGAAATAAGTGTTTTTACTTTTTACAGGGTTCTCGATCAATAATGTTTTTAAGCTGATGCGTCGAATATCATCTGGGCGTTGGGGGGTCATGATTTCTTCAACCAATGTTTCATCGATTTTTGTTTCACGTGCTTCCGGAAACACGGTAAATACATTGAGCGCGCCGTTACCGTTGATAATTTCAAACTGGTCATTGCTTATTTTGTGCGCATACTTTTCGGAGTGAATACGCCAGGTATATGTGTGTTCCAGATTACTTTCCAGTTCATCTAACAATATAAAATAGCCACATTCGCTATTAATGATGTGCCGAGCATTACGTGTCAACTCCATCTCTGGGTAATACATTCGGCTGGATTCACCCACCACGTAGGCGTAGCCATTTTTATTGGAAAATGCCTCAACTTTGGCTATAGCGCTTTGGGGAACATCCTTCCATACGTTGTGAATACCTTTGCAATTCAAATCAAATAATTCAGGGTCGCTCAAGTCTCCTTCTTCCCATATTTTTTCTCCAACACAGCCGGTACCATCTACCGTGATCAAATTGTGAATTTCGGCTTTGGAGGTACGATTGTAGCCCTCGTCTATGACCAATGACGCGCCATTATGTATGAGTATGAATTGGTTAAAATCAACGTGGTAGTGAGTCAGGCTGCGCGTTTTCCAGTCATTCTTTTTATCCAGTTCCCAGCTGAGTTCCCATTGCTTATGGCCACCTGCAGGGCTTGATTTGAACGAAAGGTGTGTAGCGTCGGTATCCCAACTCGAACGCATTACGACAAGGCCAAGATCTTCAAAATACTTGGTTAGCGGCAGATTTTCAGGTGATTGCCGTTCAACCTCAGGGTTGAACCAAATTAATTCCAAGAACGCTTCCGGTAAAATACCGGGGAAAATTTTACTTTGATAGGCTTCTCTGAACAGGAACTTGGTGCGGACCAGTTCACCCAGCCATTGTGCATGACCGTTGTTGTACTCTGACGCTATTTTGTAGTAGGCACTAATCGAATGGGAACTTCGTTTGTCGTGTACATCAGCAAAGTTAATATTTTCTTCCCAGTTAGGTGCTGATTGATAGAGGCGATAATCAAATGTATTTTTGAGAAATTCTGATTCAAAATGATTCGCTCCGCCATCTTTACGGATCAGATCGGCTGCAACGAGAAAGAAATTCATGGCAAATCGCCAGTAACCAGTTCCTTCATAGTTGGAACCGTCTTCAGGCAAATAATCAAAGACTTTTTCAAAGTTGTGTTTGATCTCATCAATCCATACTTGTGCTCCTTGGTGTTCAGAGCGGATCGCATAGGCAGTGGTCAGTAAACCTGAATAATTAATCCAATTATGATTTTGCCAATAATTGGTCGACCAGCAATGTCCTAGGTTTTCTTGTCCATAATCAAAGATTTTATTTCCTTGAAGGATCAGTTTGTTGAGAAACTTATTACGCTCTTCGTCCGTTAAGTGATCTTTAAGCCAATCATAGGACAATCCCAAACCAAACAGCATCCACGAAGCGCTGAGATCCACATCTACAAGAAATCCGTAACCCCATACGTCATACTCAACCGCTGTAAAAATCCAGCGCTTAGCTTCCTGAAGATAATGGTCCTGCTCGGTTAACAAGTAAGCCAAACTCAAGTTTGCGGCGGCCATTCCCATGTAGGTAATACTGGTGTGAGGATGCTCTTTTGAGAGCACTTCGTCTTCATACAGGCGGCATTGTTCGATGAGCCGGGTCAAGTGCTCTTTGCGCGTGGTCTTGAGTTCAGCTTTGAACACATCAAGTTGGTCGTTTATTAGTAAATAATTCATGGTTAATCCCTGTATTCAAAGATGATAGATATGGAGCAAGTCTTCAATCAAGTAAGCTCAATCATTCCGTTTGCTGTGGCGCAGCTTTAGTTGGGGCAGTGGGTTGCTTACCTGCTTTGAGCATTAATACACTGATTGCTCCTATCATCACAGCGAGCACCAGAATTACCAGTCTGCCTTCTAATGGATTAGGAATGAGCAGCATCAACGCGATGAATCCGGCGACTGCGGCGCCAAATCGCCCAATAGCCGTCAGTTGGCTCAGATCATTGCCTTCACCAATTTCTTTTTCAAAGTCGATCGGCGTCTTCATGTTGGTAAAGAACCTGTCAACCATTTGGCGATGAGCGGAATTTTGGTTTGGTGCAAAAAGCGTCGATATTAAAAAGCCAAATGTCCCGGCACCCAAGACACCAAAAAATTGCTGCTGGAAATTCCATTTAAAGCCATCACTGTATTCCTGAGAAAAACCAAGGTAAATCAACGGGACTTCGAAATAGGCAAAGCTAGAAAAAATAAGGGCGCAGCCAATTGATAGCAGTGCGGCCCACCAGGGCGTTTGTCGAATAAACATGCCTAATAGCAGCGGGATCGTGATGGGCATCGACAGCAGTGTTCCCACTTGCAACATGATTTCGAATATCCCTGAGCCATCCTGCTGTGCAAAATAAAGAGCCAGTAGCACAATCAGGAAACCCATAACCCAGGTTAAAATACGTCCATAGTTCAATAGTTCCGATTCAACTTTGGACTGCCACCGAAACATGCGCGCGATCTTGGGATATATGTCTTTGATCAGGATAGCAACATTAGTATTGAGACCGGTATCCATCGAACTCATTGTCGCGGCAAGAATGGCGACGACTATCAATCCAACCAGTCCGACAGGCAACAGGCTGATACTGGCAACCGCATAACTCGCCTCCGCCGGCTTGGCGATGTCAAACGCCATAACCAATTCAGGATATAAAAGTCGAGCCGTGATAGGTGGCAAGAACCAAATAAAGCTACCCACCAGCATGAGTACCGAACAAAGCAAGGCTGCTTTGCGGGCTTCTCGCCCATCCTTGACAGAAAAGTAGCGCGGCGCCGCATTCATAGAATTGAAGACTATAAATTGTTTTGCCATCATGGCGCTGGCCCAGCCCCATGTATAAGCACCGCCAAAGAGCGTGGCTGAATTGACCATGCTATATTCTTCGGTTAAACCTTGTGCCTCGATCTCTATAAATAAGTTATCGATGCCTCCAAGTGCGTCCAAACAGAGCCAAGCGACTATTAGGGTCAAGGGAACGAGGATTAGGCCCTGTAGAAAGTCAGTCGCCATCACAGCCCACCGTCCACCCGTTGCAGAATAAAGAAGCACAACGATGCCGCAGACAACAATGACATAGTTGATATCATATCCGAACACGGCAGAACAAAAAATGCCCAAGCCGTACAGTGCCATAGCGGAATATAAAATACGTATCGGCACTTCATAATATGCGTAGAAATCACGTGTTGTCTCACCGAAACGACCGGCAATCGCTTCAGGGAATGTAGTTACTCTCATCTGGCGTAACCAAGGCCCCATAAACAGAAAGTTCACGAAGAAGCCGAGCACGTTACCAAAAAAGATAAACATCGCGGAAAAGCCAGACTCATACGCGATACCCGCAGCGCCCGTAAAGGTCCACGCACTAAAAGCGCTCATAAAAGCGCTGCTTCCAACAAGCCACCAGGTCCCCTTACAGCCGCCCTTAAAGTAGTCATCCGTATTGGAAGAGAATTTTTTAAAAACAAAGCCAACTACAATAATCAGTATTAGGTAGCCAACGATCACCAGGTATTCAATATTAGAGATTTGCACTTTTTTACCTCATGTTAGGTTACTAAAGTAATCGATAGCACATGACAACAAAATCGATTTACTAAATCGGTTTACTTGATTAACCTACCATACTATTGCAGAATGTCAATATTCAAGTATTTAGACTTCTTGCAGAAATATAGACATGCAAAAAATAAAGTTAATTGATGTTGCTAACTTAGCGGGTGTTTCAAAAAGTACCGTGTCTCAATATTTAAACGGCCGCTTTGACTACATGTCTGAAAAGACCAAAGAGCGAATAAAACTAGCCGTTAGCGAGTTAGATTACGTACCCAATCCTATTGCCCGTAGCCTTAAAATGGATAAAACGAAAACCATAGGTGTGATTGTTAGAGATATTACAGGTTTCTATACAAGCCGCACAATTAGAGGGATAGACGACTACTGTAAAACAAGCGAATACAACTTATTAATATATAACACTGACGTTGATCCTGACATCGAAGCAAGATCGTTAGAAGCATTATACCAATTGCGTGTAGATGGAATTATTATCGCCTCATCAGGTAAAAATACAGAGCTTATCGCTAAATATATTGATAGCGGCCTGCCTATCGTTCATTTTCAACTTGAACATGATGGTAATGAAAAAAATATCATTGTGTCTGATTATCGAAAGGCTGCTTTTGAAGCAACTGAATATTTGATCCAATTAGGCCATCAGCGTATTTGTTTTGTGACGCAAGACTTTGAAAATGTTAAATCGAGAAGAGATCGTTATCTAGGATATACCGATGCCTTGAGTAGCTATCACATTCCTATTGATGAACAATTAATTCAATATTGGGACCGTAAATCTGGCTTTCAACACTCGCCTAAAAGCATTCTTGATGGTGCTAATCCGCCAACAGCATTTTTTACTCAACACCTCGCTATTACCACTGAATTATTAACCGCGTTAAATAAAGAAAACATTTCGATACCTGATGACATTTCATTATTAGGTTTTGATGACATTCCTATGGCTGAATTTTTTAAGGTGCCTATCACCGTAATAACCCAAAACCCTTATGAAATAGGCAGAGAAGCGACCAAATTATTGCTTAATAATATTAGCGACAAAGAAGCACTTTCACAAAAGATTATGATCCCTTGCTCTTTGGTTAAAAGGTTGTCTTGTAAGAAAATATAAAAATTTGTAATAAATTTAATCAAAACAGTATTATTTATAAATTCAGAAAAACTTGAATGATTTCATAGAGATAGGTCAAGTCAAAATATTCACAAAGATAGAGTCGTATGCCTTAAATAGCTAATTTTTAGAAAGACTGCAGTCTATTTCGTCTCCAGCCGTCTCATGTGAAGTTGATTAAGCTATATAACTAACACTGACTGGTATTGGCAAATGGTCGGTGGCAGTACACTAGAACTTTTAGGGGGGAATTGGTAATGGAGCCCCCCACCCTGCAATAACATACTATTATTGCATGGCGAGGTATATCTAGCTTCTTTAGTCAGCAAACTGACGAATAATGGCGTTTAGTGTATCTTTGGCATCGCCGAATATCATGCGGCAATTGGTTTTGAAAAACAGCGGGTTGTCGATCCCGGCAAAACCCGATGCCATACCGCGCTTGAGTACAAACACGTTTTTGGCCAGATCCGCATTAATAACCGGCATACCGTAAATCGGGCTGCCTTTCATTTCTCGAGCCGCGGGGTTAACTACATCATTGGCACCAATGACCAAAGCCACATCAAAGTTCTCGATGCGTTTATTGATGTCATCCATCTCAAACAAGTGTTCGTAGGAGACATCGGCTTCGGCAAGCAATACATTCATGTGCCCGGGCATCCGCCCCGCTACCGGATGAATAGCATAAGCCACTTCGGCACCATTATCTTCAAGCAGGCTTTGCAGCTCTTTCATCGCGTGTTGGGCCTGAGCCACCGCCATACCGTATCCAGGGATCACCACCACAGATTGGGCGGCTTCTAATACGTAATAAGCGTCATCAGCCGCCAAGGCTTTCACTTCCCCTTCGATTACCATCTCTGAGTTGCTTACCGGCATAAAACCGGAAAAGAGCACATGGCTTAACGAGCGGTTCATGGCTTTACACATGATGTTGGTCAGTATGATACCACTGGCGCCCACCAGTGAGCCGGCTACGATCAACAAATTGTTTTGCAGGGCAAAACCGGCTGCGCAAGCAGCCAGGCCGGAATAACTGTTAAGCAAAGAGATAACCACTGGCATATCAGCACCACCAATGGGCAATACCAGCATTACCCCAAACAACAAGGCCAAACCCAGTGCGATATACAGCACCATATCTAGTTCAAGTACAGTTTGGGGACGGGCCACAAACAGGTAACCTATGGTAATAATGGCCAGTACAGTCAACCCATTGACGACTGCCTGACCGCTAAAGGTGATCCCTCGACCGGGAATACGTTCACTGAGTTTAGCCCAGGCGATTAAACTGCCGGAAAAGGTTACGCAGCCAATGAGTAGGGCGAGAAACGTGACCAACAATACAAAGGTAGATAACGCCACACCACTTTGTATAGTTGCCCAAGCGACAAACACACTGCCTAAACCCCCGACACCGTTTAACAAAGATACCATCTCTGGCATGTCGGTCATGGCGACCAGGCGTGCGGCAAAAAAACCTACGACGGCCCCGGCTAACATGGCAATGGCAATCCATTGATAGGTCACTATGCTGTTATCCAGCAGAGTAACCACTATGGCCAGCAACATGCCCAAGGAGGACAGTAAATTCCCTTTGCGCGCCGTAGCAGGGTGGCCGAGCAATTTTAAACCGAAAATAAACATGGCTGCGCACAGCACATAGGTAAAGTTAATTAGTAAATCTGTATTTGTGCTTACATCTAGCATCATATTTACCTATTTTTTCTTCTTGAACATAGCAAGCATGCGATCCGTGACCATATAGCCACCGACAACATTGATGGTCGCCAAAAAAACTGCAAACGCCCCCAGATACATAGCATATTCGCCCAGTGACTCATTGCCTGCCAAGGCCAGCGCCCCGACCACGGTGATACCGGAAATCGCATTGGCAGCAGACATCAAGGGTGTATGCAAGGTGGCTGGCACTTTATGGATCAACTCAAAGCCGACAAAAATTGACAGTAATAAAATAAATAACAGATATACCCCGTCCATTAGGCCACCCCATTTGTGTTTGATTGTTGTTTTAACGATGCATAAAAATCACTGATCATGCTATTCACCACCTTGCCTTGATACGTAATAAGGCAGCCTGATTGCACTTCATCTTCGATGTCGAGGGCAAAACGGTTGTCGTCTTTTGACCAAAACTCACTGATCAGGTTATATAGGTTGCTGGCGTACATCTGGCTAGCATGTTTGGCTACGCCGTTCGCCCAGGCACCTGTGCCAATAACATTCACGCCGTGAATGCTGACTGTTTCCCCTGCTATGCTACCCTGTACATTGCCGCCAGTTTCAGCGGCCATATCTACAATCACACTACCTGGGCGCATTGAGGCAATCGTTTGTGTATCAATCAGCACTGGGGGTTTACGGCCAAATAACTGGGCGGTAGTGATCACAATATCTGAATCGGCGATGCATTTAGCCTGTTCCCTTTGCTGAATGGCCATTTGCTCTGGGGTAAGGGCCTGGGCATAACCTTGGCCCGTTTCACCGGTCTGGCCTAAATCGATATCCAGAAATTTGCCCCCCAGTGAACGAACCTGTTCAGCTACCACCGCCCGGGTATCAAAGGCGATAACATTGGCACCTAAGCGCTTTGCGGTGGCGATGGCTTGCAGGCCAGCGACACCCGCACCAATAATAAACACTTTAGCGGGTTTCAATGTACCCGCAGGCGTCATCATCATGGGCAATAGGCTGGGTAGCGCATTTACGGCCTGCATAACCATTACATAACCCGCCAGGCTGGCTTGAGAACTTAGGGCATCCATTTTTTGACAGCGGCTGATACGGGGTATCATCTCCATGCTGATGCTGGTCACGCCTTTGTTACACAGGGTGTCTACAAAACCAGGTTCATTGAAGGGATCAAGATAACTGACAATCAAGGCGTCTTGTTTTAGCTGGGTAACTTCCTCTCCACCAAGCTTATGTAAGCTCAATATAATGTCACCTTGCAGCAAAAGCTCACTGCGCTTAGCCACAACCTTGGCGCCGGCTGCTACATACTCGTCGTCAGTAATATGAATGTGCTGGCCCAAGCCTGTTTCAATAAGCACATCTGCGCCTAACAATTTGTAAGCCTTTACGTTAACGGGCAAAAGCGCACAGCGCTTTTCGCCAGATTTCATTTCAGCTGGAAATGCAATAGTAGGCATAGGCCCCCCAATTTTTTTACAGTTTGACTCACAACAGTGCACAAACTATGCACTGCTTGGCTGTGAGTTAATAATTCAGATCAGTGATATAGAATATATAAAAAACGTTATGAAAATGTAAATGCCTATCAGTTACTGAGACATATATATATTTTATTGAGTGAGGCGTCGGATGAACTCTGCCTTAGGGGTGATCGCACCAGGGTACTGAATGACAATGCCTGCCGCCTTGGATGCAAGGCTAACAGCATGCTCAATCTCTTTACCTGCGAGCCGAGCGCCGAGATAAATACCATTAAATGAATCTCCAGCCGAAGTGGTATCCACTACATGTTCAACCCCAGCAATGGGAAGATGAATGAGGTTGCTCCCTAATTGACAGTAGACACTGTTCGCACCATTTTTAATGACTAATTCGTGAATGTCATAAGGCTGACAAAACTCTAATATTTCACTGAGTTGTTTCAGCCCATAAAGCTGAGAAAAATCATCAATACCCGGTAATAAGATATCGCTTAATTCATAGGCTTGGTGGAATTGCTCTTGTGCCTCTTGGGGAGAGTTCCATAACCTGGCACGATAATTAGGATCAAAAGCAAGGGTGACACCTTTCTCCTTTAAGCGTTTGAGCATCGCCCAAAAAGCATCCCGATCCTGCGGATGAATAACCGCCAACGATATGCCAGAAAAGAACACTAAATCGCTACTAAACAAAGATTCAACCATGTCCTCATTAACAAAGCGCATTAATTGCCGGGCCGCAGAATTCTCTCGCCAATATAGAAACGAACGCTCTCCTACTTCATCCGTTTGCACCAGGTAGATGCCCGGGTTTTGCTCACTTTGGCGAGATACATACTGGGTATTTACGGACTCTTGCTCACAATGATGGTGTAGCTTGTCGCTCACCACATCTTGACCAATGGCACTCATAAAACACACCTCTTGTTCCGGAAAACCACGCTTTTGATAGACGGCGGTGTTATAAACATCACCCGCAAAAGACTGATGCATCACCCCGTCCTGACCTTCACGCAATTCCAACATGCACTCGCCAATTAACACGACTTTTTTGCTGCCCACCGTCATCACTCCAGAATTAATTAATAGTTAATTTTTACGTTACGCTTGAGTCTGTTTAGGTTTGACCGGTACGATCCGCCCACCCAAAAAGAGCACACAAGCCAACATCAAGGGCACCAATATAGCGGCCAGAATGAAAAAAGGTGGATAGTAGGTACCATCATTAGTAATGATTGGCACCAGCTGAATGGCGCTAATGACACTGATCACACCTACCGCGCCACTTATACCCGCAAGGGATGCCACGCTTTTACCCGAGTAATAATCACTGGGCAGCGTTTGCACATTGTTGATAGCCACCTGAAAACCAAACAGTATAATGGCAATCAAGCCAAGGGCAAGCATGGGTGTGCTGGCGACGGTGGTTGCAATCAAGGCTGGTAACATCAATGCACCGCCCAGGGTAATGACAGTTTTACGGGCTTTATTCACATGCCAGCCATGTTTCATAAGGCGCCCAGATAACCAGCCGCCAAATAATGCGCCAAGAGCAGCCCCCACATAAGGGATCCACGCTGACGCACCAATTTCTTTTACATCAAAACCGAATTTGTCATTCAGGTACAAAGGCAACCAGGCAACAAATAACCACCAAATGGGCTCAATGAAAAAACGGGCGCCGATCACGCTCCAACTTTGGCGGTGAGACAACAGTTGTTTAAGAGTAGGTACATACTCTTCTTCGTTAACCATTACTTCATCGGCCACGACTTTTTGCCCGGTCAGAATATAGTCACGCTCTTCTTGCGTGATCCAAGGATGGGATTCAGGCCCGCATTTATACACAATTAGCCAAGGCACTAACCAAATAAAACCCAAACTTGCCACTATCACAAACGTCGCTTGCCAACCGTAAAAAGCGTACAGGAAAGCAATCAGAGGCGGCGAAATGATCCCGCCAATCGAGGCGCCGGCACCAAATATACCTTGAGCCAGAGCGCGCTCTTTAATCGGGAACCACTCGGCGTTGGCCTTAGTCGCGCCCGGCCAGTTACCCGCCTCGCCAAATCCCAGAGTGACACGTAAAATACTGAAGGATGTGACGGAGCTGGCAATGGAGTGTAGGGCAATAGATACGGACCACACCACAATGGATAACACAAACCCTAATCGCGTGCCGATGGCATCAAACACCTTACCGAAAACAGCCTGACCAATGGCATAAGCAATTAAAAATACGCTCATAATGTTGGCGTAGTCGCTGCTATCCATGCCGAGATCTTCAGCAATACTTGGCCACATTACGGTTATCGCCGTGCGATCAACGTAATTAATGACGGTGGCTAATGCCACCAGCGATACAATAATCCAGCGCAATCCTTTCATTTTCATTATTTTACTCAGTTATTTGGCGATATGTTGCGGCCTGCGTCGCTGCATACAGCTGGTTAAATAGCGTTGCTTTTTTACTTGCTCGTTACGACTTATCAGCTACTTATATTAAAAAAGAACGTCCGCTAAATTGATGTTTTTTTGCCCTTTTATGTTAAACGATTCATCCTTGAATCGTCACGATCTATTGTTTGTTAACCGCAAATACTAATTCAACACTACTTTTGAACACTAAGCCGAGGGTTGAATAGAATATAGATTTAACATTAACTTACTTCTCCTGGACCAAGTTGACTACGGCTTGTTATGGCCATTGGCGGTAACGGTAACCTTGTTATTAGTGACAGTGGCTGTTACTGGCCCTTTGGCATATCGCTCTGTTATCACAGGCTCAGGCGTATCAGCAAAGGTATTGTCTTTTACTAACGTCACCGGCTCTCCCACTGTGTGATCAATAACAACTGGGGCGCTATCAATAAATTCATTGTTGGTGATGGTTGTCACCTGTACACCCAATAAAGCCATAGACGCTTGGGACTTGTTACGTTTGCCCTGGCCTACGTCACTGAATTGATTGTTATTGAGTATCACGTGGGGACCAAAAGTACTTTCGTCCGTTCCTCCCCGGTAAACCTTGGCGATAGCACCTTCAACATGCTCCACACTTGAATCACTGATAGTCAGATATTCCGCGTTATAAATGCCCAGATCATCTATCTCTTTATTTAAGCGAAAGAGGTCGCCGGTAATATGACTGAAATGGCTATTTGTCACGCGGATATAGTCAGCAAAGCTGCGATTGCCCGCGTCGAAAAAGTGATAGGAGTGGTTGATATTCAGATTTTCAAAAACGCTATTTTTAACCACTAAACGATAGTTGCGCTGCATGGGCAAACGCGTGGTACGAATAAGGGTATTTCCCGCCGCATCTGGTGCATTTACGGCATCAACGTGCACACCGTCTAAGGTTAAGTTACCGAAATTGTTGATCTCGATTAACGTTGAACGTTGAGGAAAAATTACCGCCCCACCCTTTTTTGCGGCGCGAATAGTTAACGTTTTATCCAGGCTTAAGATTTTCGAGACCCGATAATCACCGGCTTGCAATTCTAGTATGTCACCCGTCGCTGCGCGTTCGATGGCATCAAACAGAGTATTGTCACCAGGGGCAACAGAGATCGTTTTACCTGAACCAAAGGCAACATCCGGCTCCGCTTTTGCATACCAGCTTACGCCCACATCTTCTTTGCTAATTGGCTTTAGGTCTTGGCTCACACCTAATTTCTGCTGAGTTTTGTCAGTGGGGTAAAGCAAACCATTGTCACCACGTTTTAACGTGATCTTCTCAACCTCAAAGCCTTGTTCAATAGTCGGCTTGACACCTTCATTAACAATGTTGTTATTAAACTTAATACCACTGATATCATCAAATATGTCAATGCCATCTGTGCCCTGCTGGTTGACCATAATATTGTTTTTCACCACAGAATTAACGGGCACCGCAGTACGCTCTTTGTCGCTGCCCGCAGCAAATTGAATATGTGCAACATTGACCAGTGTGTTGTTTTCAATCAAAGCGTTATTCACTTGGTGATAACGGTTTATTTTTGAATGGGGAACACCGTTCATAATTGTCAGGCCGCTACCAAAACGGTATCCGGTTAATCCTTCGAGGTAGTTATTGCGAATAATTTGGTCACTATTGATCACGCGAATGCCACCGGTGTGATCGACGCCATTACCGAAAAATACGTTGTTCTGGACGACATTGCCGTTGCCGTGACGCAGGGTTAACGTGCCGCGAGATTCAAAAAATACGTTATTGCGGATAGTGTTTTTACCCGACTTGTTAGAGATAATTTCCACTTCGCCGTTGCAACGGTCAAAGTAGTTATTTTCAATCACAGTAAAGGAGTCGCTTAACGAGAAGTGACTGGTACCAATACGCAAGGTTTCACCGCCATTTGATCCTAAAATAGGACGGGGTCCGAAGTAGTTGTGATCAATACGATGATGATTTTGCTGGCTTGCTTCACTGGTTAAGCGCACCGCCATGGTAACGCCGGCGTTACGTTTGCCCACCAAGTGATTGTGGTCAAAGCGATTGTGCTGGCCGTACATCATTACCCAACTGTCTTGCTCAAACTTTTCTGGATTGCTGAAGTTATCGATCACCACTTGGGTGATGCGACTGTGGTTAGCTAAATCATCTTTGTTGCGACGAAATGCAATGACTTCCCCTGTGGGTGTGTAGCCATCTTTAAACACTAAGCCGCTGACGACCAGATGTTCACCCGCCAGACGTAAATTTGATTGCCCGGTCAGAAATACTTTGCCTGGCGTTTGCCCGCGCAGAGTAATAGGTTGCTTGGCTGTACCTGTGGCTTCAAATATAATTTCAAAGTTTTGCCATGTGCCATCGGCTAAAATGATGTTGTCCCCAGGCTGAACGTTTTTAAGCGCTTTTTCATAGCCTTGATGATCATTAACGAGGGTATCTGCCGCAAGTGCGTTGCTGCATGCAACAAACGATAGCGATAACAGAACGTGGCGTGTCAGTGAATAAAAATTAAAATTCGCGCGCATAAATTGCTCAATCCTGTTTTTAAAATCGTTATTAACAAGGGTCTTTAAACGGCTAACCTTGTTAATTCCCGTCCCATTTTAATGGGTAAATAATAAGTGTGTTTTGTGACTACGGTTTGGGTTGCGTGCTCAGTTTCCTGAGCATTAATGCCCGAAGGCACCGCCAAAATACACATAAGTGTAGTGGTACAGAGGGTTTGTGTAAGTTGGCGATTTGATCTGTGATCAAGAAGAGCGCGACTTTTCTTATTTAGCTTTCGCGTGACTGACATATTTTTTTCTCGCTTTGCTTTCAAGTACAGACAGCTAAATGTAACCAATGGTCGAATATAATGTCAAACACTTATTAACCAATTTAACAATTTATTATTACCAATAAATAACTGACTGGTAATACATATAGGTTTGATTTAATTATGCAGGTCAGTGAAAACGTGTTATAAATAGGTAAACAGATGGTAAGATCACGCTTGAAGTAGTATTTGGGATATAACAGGAAGACAAAATGAAAAGTCGTCGATTATTTTGGAACATTGTCGAGAAAATAGAGCGGATGATAGCCTCTGGTCTATACCCGCCAGGAAGCCGTTTGCCACCGGAGCGCGAACTTGCGGAAACCTTTGATGTCAGTCGCCCCACTATCCGCGAAGCAATCATCGCCTTAGAAGTGCGTGAGCAGGTTGAAGTTAAAACCGGCTCAGGGGTGTATGTACTGGAAAACAAAGAGACGAGCAAACAAAGCCGGCAGGTCAGTGCGTTTGAGCTTACTCAAGCCAGAGCACTGGTTGAAGGCGAGGCGGCAGCATTAGCTGCAGCGACGATCACTGATCAAGAGTTAGTTGAACTGAAAGAAACATTGGATGCGATGGAAAATGACGAAAAATCAGAGCGAGCAGATCGTGATTTTCATATCATTATTTCTCGCGCCACACGCAATAACGCTATCTTGATGGCGGTAGAGGATTTATGGAAAATAAGAGACAACGATCCTGGCGTAAAAGCAGCTTACAAAGGAGTATGTAACCAAAGTAGTCAAAACCGCCAGGCCGAACATACAGCCATTTATAACGCTCTGAAAAAGCGTGATACACAAGCTGCTCGTGCTGCGATGCACCAGCATTTTAACCGTTTAATTAATGCCTTATTCGAAGCGAAAGAAGCGCAAGCTTTAGAAGAAGTACGTCGTCAAACCATTGAAACACGTGGTTTATATTCCCTGTCCCACGTCTTACGTTAAAGTAACGTAGACATTCACAGCCGATCAATACCCATAAAAAAAGCCAACGGAGTTGGCTTTTTTTATGGGTTGATATACTTAACGTATATCTATGCAATTATGAAAACAACATACCACCGTTGATGTCGACGTTATTGCCTGTCATGTAAGACGCATCGTCAGAGGCTAAAAAGCCCACTAGTTTTGCTACCTCTTCAGAATTCCCTTCACGCTGAAGTGCTGTCGAGCCTGCCGCTTTAGTGCGCACGGCGTCAGGTGTGAAGGTATCGTGGAAACCTGTATTAATCATACCTGGGCAAACACCATTTACACGAATATCAGGACCTAGTTCTTTGGCTAGTCCCCGAGTAAATGTCATTACTGCCCCTTTAGATGTGGCATAAATCACCGCGCCGCCACCACCGCCATCGCGGCCAGCCTGGGATGCTAAGGTAACAATACTGCTGCCCTTAGGCATATGCTCAATACACGCATGGGTCATCATGAACAGCGAAGTAAGGTTCAGATCCATTACCTTATGGAAATGACTTAAGCTCATATCTGCCACTTTAACTCGTTCTACAAGACCGCCAGACACATGTACCAAACAATCTATTTTACCGAATTTCTCGAGCGTTGTCTGAACGCAGGCATCAACATCTTGTTGCTGCGTTAAGTCGGCTTTTATCGCGATAGCACGCACGCCGAGCTTTTGCATTTCATCAACTGCACTTTGTGCGGTAACTTCACTGGAAAGATAAGTGATCACCACATCCGCACCGCGGCTTGCCAACTCTAAGGCACAGGCACGGCCAATATCGCGCCCACCACCTGTCACTATGGCTACTTTGCCTTTCATCGTCATAACGTTCTCCACTGGATATTCAAATTAACAATTAGATAAACTTTCAATTAGTTGCTCCAGGGAGCACCGCACAGCCCGCCCAGGTATATTACCAATTCAAGTTTACTTCGCTAAACTAACTAATAGAGCGCCTTATTGTCAACCAATTATTTGAATTTGGCATTACCAATTATGTTTTTCTGGCAATTATTGTGACAAGCATGTTATAACAATTTTATTCAAGGGTGAGCAACGGATGTTCTTTAATAGTACAGACATACTTTTTACCCATTCGATTGGTCATGAAAGACTTCATTATATTTGTCCCTTAAATTACGTTTAACCTGTAACGGTTCTTAGCGACTGCGGTTAGACAACGGCGTTAATCGAGGCTGTTGTTGTATCGATATATAAACCCCAGAGGAAATGACGCCAAGCCAGGAGCCACAAAGTTTAAGGCTTGTAACACTTTGAGTTTTGCTTTAGCGCTAACACCTTTCATATGGTACAAATCCGCATTATTTGCCGCCATTTTTTGCACCTTAGTGACCCGCTCATAACGGGCCAACTGATAAGAGCGTAAAGCCTGTTGAATACTACCGCCCTGGCAAGCAGATTGTTGCAATAACTCTCGAGCTAAGCAATAACCATCCTCGATAGCCATAGCCGCGCCTTGGGCCACATAAGGCAACATGGGGTGACAGGCATCACCCAGTAAAGCCACTTGTCCATCAACCCAGGTAGAAAGAGGTTTATCGGTAAACAGCCCCCACAAAAAACAGCTTTCCACCCCATTGAGTAATTCAACCACTTGGGGATGCCAAGTGCTAAACGCCTGGCGTAAATGGGCCACATCTCCGGGTACATTCCAGCGCTCATCGGTCCAATTTTGACGTTCTTGTACCGCTACCAGGTTAATTTCAGCGCCGCCACGCACATAATAACTAACAATATGCCCCCCCGGCCCGACCCACAAGTTGGCATCGGGTTTAACCAGCCCTTTGGGCACGTTGCTGGTTTTTAACGTACCTCGCCAGGCAACGTGTCCGCTAAACGTCAGTTTAGTCTCGCCCATCATGCAGGCTTTTACTCGGGAACGAATACCATCTGCACCAATAAGCGCATCACCTAAAATCTCCCGGCCGTCTTGCAAACGTAACACCACTTGTTGTTGGCAGTCTTGCTGTCGATGACGATAACTTTCTATCTGTGCATCCAGGTTTATCTCTATGCCTCGCTCCATTGCCGCCTGATATAACACCCGATGCAAATCGGCTCTATGGATATGCAAATAAGGCGCCCCGTACTTTTGCTCTGCACAGTCACCCAAGGGAATACGCAGATATTCGGCGCCGCTTTGATAGTGGCGCATAGTGGCGTGCTGGGGACGGAATATCAGGGGCTGCAAAGAGGGACCTAAACCTAGCTTGTACAGCACATGCATGGCGTTGGGGCTAAGTTGGATCCCCGCCCCGACTTCAGTGAGGGCACGGCTTTGTTCAAATAGCCGCACGCTAAAGTCTCTTTGCTGCAATGCCAAGGCGGCACACAAGCCGCCTATGCCCCCACCGGCAATTAATATTTCCTTGCTCATTACCCTTCTTTTAATCTGTTGATGTTCAATTTTTGATGCTCAACAGCATACGTTATAGCCTGATAATTGTATCGCGCGTTATTGATTTACCAATAAAATACGGTGCTATATGCAGCCCGCCATGAGAGTCAGTGCCATTAAGCTATCTTACGCCACACGGTCATATGATTGCGCGACCGCTGAGTGAGTCGACTATCTAATTGATATTCGCAGATGATCTGTGATTCGCTGAGCAATTCACACTGCCCAGCCAATAAACATTTTTGTTAATCTTCACTTTTCTGGATTTCACCATTTACCTTAAAACCTCCCAACCATTGGTTTTTGGGTGTTAGCTGCTCATCCCAGGCGTAACGGCTCCCCAACATCAAAATCCCCTGGATGTATCCGGCCAAGCAAGGCCTGTATAAATTCGTGCGGGCCATACGGATACTCCAGCACTTTGTGGCAGACCACCAAATCGTCAGCGCTGAATTGAGCTTTGAGGTTATGTCCGTCACCTTGCACAAAATTAAGGTTTGCGGGGATCCCATTAAAACCAATATCTGCAAGCTTTACTTGATAACCCCTCAAGCTCGCCTTCTTGGGGCAGGGTATAACGCAATAGGCCTTGTTCTTTTAACCCCAGGCAATATTGCACGTGCCGGGCGCTAAAATCTATGCCGTCAACCTGGGCGAACTCGCGGCTCACCTCAAAAGCCAAACGCCCGGTACCGCATCCTATATCCAGAGCTTTTTTTGGCATTAGGCAGCTGATTTAGGCCCAAGTACTTGAAGGCAAGGGCACAAAATGCTCAAAACCATTTTTTCCAAATCATCGTGGCCCCCATAACCGCAGCCAAGAGTAGCATGCCTATAGCCAGCAGATTAAAAGCCTGGGGGTTGTCTACTCCGGGCAAGCCCCCTACATTCATACCAAAAATGCCGGTTAAAAATGACAAAGGTAAAAAAATAGCCGTCACCAGCGACAAGACATACAACACCATTCCCTGTTTCTCAGCAATCCGGTTACGCAGTTCATCTTGTAGCACCAGCGCTCGCTCCCGGGCTAAATCCAGATCTTCTACATAACGGGTCATGCGGTCTGTCTGTTCGCGCAGGGCAAAGGCCTGTTCACTGGTCAACAACGTATTGGCACGGTATAGGGTATCCAAAGCATCTCGCTGGGGCGCCAGGTAACGCCTGATGGCGGCCGCTTGACGACGCACCACAACCAAGCGCTGCCGCGCACGGGTGGTGATCACATCGGCGGTTTCAAAGCCCACCAGCTCTTCATCCACAATATCGACCATTTCCCCTATGCGTACTACGACCTGTTTGATCAGCTCCAGTACCAAGGCTCCAGGGCTTGCGACCGACATCCCCTGATCCAGCTGGTCACGAACATCTTGCACAGACAGCAAGTTGCGCCCCCGCCGCCTGGCCGAGACTATCCCATGTTCAGTGAACCAAATACGCAAAGACACCATATCTTCTGGATCGGCATCGGGATTCTTGTTTATACCCCGCAAGTAAATCAACAAGCCATTGTCAATTTGCAAGGTTTTAGGCCGAGTGTCCAGTGCCTCAAGGGATTCGACAACTGTACTGGCCAAATTCAGAGTAGACATAGCTTGGCGGGCATCTAAGGCATCACATTGTAAGTGCACCCAGGTAAACCCCGCTTGTTGTTGCGCCTGGGACACACCATCCAAGGTAATCTTACCGGCCTGCCCTGCCGCATCTATATGGTATGCCCACAGCACACTGCTGGATTGAACCCTAAGCGGTTCACAAATCTTTGTCATAAGTTAAACCTTGCATTAGACGGAAGTTATCGACGCCGAATATAAGTCACTCACACGGCTTTTAATATTGTTTTTCATCTGTATACCCAGACGATCTCTGCATTTTGAGGTCACTTGGGTATATATAGCGCATTAAGGTAAAAAATAGGTGTAAACTGCAGCCCAAGTTTTGCTAGTTGTAACATTGGCTATTCTTCATCCAAGCTCGACTCCAGGCCATCGTGATAATATCAGGCCAGTGAAGTTCACAACCCGGCCAAGCAGATTGACTTTCAAATTTATTGATTTTTAGCTACCCGCTTTTGAGAACCACATGAAAATTGCTATTTTATCCCGAAATAAAAAACTTTATTCCACCCGACGTTTGCAAGAGGCCGGTGAAGCTCTTGGCCATCAAGTAGACGTCATAGACACCCTGCATTGTTATATGGATGTAACCAGTAACCGCCCTGCTGTGCGTTTCAAAGGTGAAGCATTACCGTTTTACGACGCGGTTATCCCACGCATCGGGGCCTCGGTTACCTTTTATGGCACTTCAGTGGTGCGTCAGTTTGAAATGATGGGCACTTTTAGTATTAACGAATCGGTCGCCATCAGCCGCTCCCGTGACAAATTACGTTCTTTGCAACTGTTGTCGCGCAAGGGAGTGGGCATGCCCCGTACCGGTTTTGCCCGACAACCGGATCGCATCGACGATTTAATTAAAAACGTCGGCGGTGCGCCGGTCGTGATCAAATTACTGGAAGGCACCCAGGGCATAGGAGTAGTACTGGCGGAAACCCAAAAAGCTGCAGAATCGATTATCGAGGCTTTTATGGGTCTCAACGCCAACATTTTAGTACAGGAATATATTAAAGAAGCCGGAGGTGCAGACATTCGCTGCCTGGTGGTAGGCGACAAAGTAGTAGCCGCAATGAAACGTCAGGGTGCGCCAGGAGAGTTTCGCTCTAACTTGCATAGGGGGGGCACCGCCAGTCTAGTGCGTTTGTCGCCAGCTGAACGTAAAACGGCCATCACAGCAGCCAAAACCATGGGGCTGAATATGTGTGGTGTGGACATTCTGCGTTCTAATCACGGGCCAGTGGTGATGGAAGTCAATTCGTCTCCAGGACTTGAAGGCATTGAAACCGCCACCGGCAAAGATGTTGCTAGCATGATCATTGAATTTATTGTAAAAAATGCTAAACCGAATAACACCAAAACACGTGGTAAAGGCTAAATGGCAAACTTAACGATAGGCGGGGTTGAAATTAAACCCGGCGAAACTAAACAAATAAAATTGGAAATGCCACCGCTTTATACCAGCACAAACTTGTCCATACCTGTGCACGTGCATCGCGGTAAACGAGATGGGCCAATCATGTTTGTCAGCGCTGCTATTCATGGTGATGAGCTTAACGGCATAGAGATAATCAGCCGGTTATTAAAATCTAAGTCACTTGCCAGCATACGTGGCACATTGATAGCCGTACCTATGGTCAACGTTTACGGGGTATTAAACCAAAGCCGTTATATGCCGGATCGCCGAGATCTCAATCGTAGTTTCCCCGGGGGCAAAAAAGGCTCATTGGCCGGTATAGTGGCCAACTTGTTTTTACAAGAAATTGTCAGTAAATGTGATGTGGGCATCGATTTGCATACCGGCGCTATCCACCGTAGTAATTTACCGCAGATCCGCGCCGACCTGAGTAACGAAAAAACCATGAGCATGGCCAAGGCTTTTGGCTTACCCGTATTGCTCAACAGCGATATTCGAGATGGTTCTCTGCGCCAGGCTGCTGCCGATCTGGGAGTGAATGTATTGCTTTACGAAGCAGGTCAGGCTCTAAGATATGACGAATTTTCCATTCGGGTTGGGGTAAGAGGTATCACCAACGTGATGCGCGAAATTGGCATGCTTAAAGCCAGACGTAGCAAAGGCCATTCCATCGAACAGTTTGTCGCCCGCCAGAGCGGCTGGGTACGCGCCAATGAAAGTGGTTTTGTTAATCATATTGCCCAGTTGGGGGATCACGTAGCCCTTGGTGCGCCATTAGCCAAAATTTCAGACCCTTATGGGGTTGAACTAGCTATAGTGAATAGTCCGGCGGAAGGCGTGGTAATAGGCAAGCAAAATATTCCTTTGGCACAAGTGGGTGAAGCCATGTATCACATAGCTTATTTTCATGCCCCGGATTCGGTGGCTGAACACGTTGAATTGCTGCTCGATAACTTAGATACACCGCCACCTGTGTTTGACGAGACTTAAACTTTTTGACGCCATCAAACGTTTTTGAAGAGACCTAACGATGCATAAATACCAAAACAAACCCATAGTAGGCACACTGGAATTGTGTGATTTACCCGAGCTCACTATTCAGTCACTGAATGTTCGAGTAGATACCGGGGCCACCACCTCGTCACTGCATGTGGACAACATAGAAGAATATCAGCGAGGTGGCGAATTATGGGTGAGTTTTGATATTCATCCTGATATGCACAACGTTGCCCAGATCGTACGCCGGGACGCCAAGGTTGAGGTGATCAAAAGAGTGAAAAGCTCCACTGCTACCCTGGAAAAACGCTACACCATCAAAACCCAAATATGCATGGCTGAATTAGCCTGGTCTATCCAGCTAACGTTAACCGATCGCTCAGAAATGACCTATTTAATGTTATTAGGCCGTGAAGCCATGGCGGGGAAATTTTTGGTCGATCCTGAACTGGAATACGTGTTGAGCGCATGTTCGGTAAATTAAGCCCAAATCCACTGCGCCTATAAAGGCTTACTCTGATGCCCCAACATTAATTTGTGCGGACCTCAGAGTAAGGGTTTAATGCAGCCAGGCTATTTAAACCTGAATACAAACCTTTAGGTTACTAGCGTTTATTTTACGAAGCTTTTAAAGGCATCGTCCACTGGTGTGTCGGCAAAGTGGTTGATATAATTACTCATCACTTTTTGTGCCACGCCGACAATAATTTCCAACAATTGCTGTTGACCATAACCCTGAGCGTAAAACGCTTCTAATACATTATCTTCCACCACCCCTCTATTTCTGACTATTTCCAGGGTGGTATCTTTGAGAATTTGCAATTTTTGGGTCGGCAAAGGATCGCCATTGCGCAAGGCTTCATTGAGGCTATCGGCTACTTTCATGGATTTAGCGATTGCGCTATGGGCGGGCACACAGTAATGGCAATTATGTTCAACATTGATGCTCTGCCAAATGACGGTTTTTTCGTCAGCTGAAAAAGAAGTACTTAAAAATTGTTCGTGCAGTACCTGGTAAGATTTCAGCGCTGTGGGAGCCTCTGCCATCACGCCATGCAGATTGGGGATGCTGCCAAATGCCTTGACTGAATCTTCCAGTAAAGGCTTGCTGTTTTGCGGCGCGGATGTTTGATCGTGTATGGTAAATTTTGACATATTCATCTCCTGGTTGGTTTCTATTTTTGAACAACTGTTCAATAACGGCTACTATAAACCAACTTGAACGATTGTTCAAAATAGCTTATAGGCTTAACATATAACCGGGATAGATTGTGTGTCTGGCCCGACTGAATTAGAATTGATCATTCCAACACTGAGACGCTAAATGGCAAATATATCTAAATTCGACAGGCAAGAAGTACTCGAGAACGCTACAAATTTGTTCTGGGCGAAGGGTTACTTAGCCACGTCAACGCGGGAATTGCAAAATGCGATAGATATGCGCCCCGGTAGTATTTACGCTGCGTTTGGCAGTAAATCAGATCTATTTATCACAGTGCTGAACCACTACGCCCAAGCGCTCGGGGATAAAGTGCGTACTCACGTATTTGGCCAAGCTGATGTACTTAAAGCCTTTAAGACGCAAATACACGATTTAGTGCTAAGCCCCAATCAAAGCAGACCAAGCGAAATGTGTATGTTGGTAAAGACCTTGTCTGAGCTTGATGAGAGCCATGTTGAAATTTTAAGCTTGGCTCGTTCACTCCTGGCCGGTGTCGAAACTATGTTCGCGCAAATACTTACTCAAGCGAAAGCGCAAAATACTTTGCCACCTCAATTAGACGTAAACGCTGCAGCAAAAACCCTACAAGTTAATATCATAGGTTGGCGCTCTTATTTAAAAGCCACGGGGGATAGAGTAACAATCGAGCAGCAGTTGGACTCTATATTTTCGCAAATGGCTGAGTCTATTCATTAGCCCTACCCCATAATTTAAGGCATTGTTTGCCTGACAACATTCCATCGCGCAGGCATAAATCTAACGTCCCGAAATATTCTTTTATCTTGATTTTC
This sequence comes from Paraglaciecola sp. IT1134, assembly GCF_058068185.1. Taxonomy (NCBI): domain Bacteria; kingdom Pseudomonadati; phylum Pseudomonadota; class Gammaproteobacteria; order Alteromonadales; family Alteromonadaceae; genus Paraglaciecola; species Paraglaciecola sp. IT1134. The sequence continues at coordinate 4,388,516 of NZ_CM176486.1, forward strand.
ACACCGTTAACTTCCTGAAAACCTGCTAGATGCCATAAACTATTGCCTAACACTCCTAGCGCCGTTCTCTTATAGAATATAAAACATGCTACATGGCAGATTTTAGCCGTGACACAAGATGGTTATGTTTTTCGCTTGCAGCCACAGGATCATATTGCGAACACCATCAGCGTGCAGCCTTGGTGTAAATTAGTTGCATAAAAAAGCCGCCCAAACACAGTTTATTGCGTTTTTTTGGCGGCTTAGCATTAATCCTGGCCGCCCCCTGATAGGAGGCGGCGAAGATTATTTAGCGAGTTGAGCTCTCAGGCAATCGCTTGCTCTAATATTTCACGGCTCTGTTTGGGTGTTATTGCACCATGCTCACCTATAGCTGACATACCATGGCTCTTAAGCTGATTTAACACAGCTTCAACTGCGGTCGCCTTATTGCCGCCGTGCTCGGTTAACTGGGTGGCAACATCCAGGCTATGATAGAACTCTTCGATAGCGTCTATAGTACGCAGCGCTAAATCATCCCCAGCTTCAAGAGCAAACACATTGCGCCCCATTTGTTCTAGTTTGGCGCGTTTGGTGGCCAATTGATTACGCAGCAGTGAGGGCTGAATTATGGCCAGCGAGCGGGCATGGTCAACACCATAAAGCGCGGTGAGTTCATGACCAAACATATGGGTTGCCCAGTCTTGAGCCACACCTGAGCCAATGAGGCCGTTAAGGGCTTGATTGGCAGTCCACATCAAATTTGCTCGCCAGTTGTCATCCTGTTTGTCAAAATTAGCGGCCAGCACCCGCAAGTTTTTTAACAGGGCTTCAGCGTAGCCGTCTTGCACCATGGCATCTACAGGAAAGGTCAAGTACTGCTCACAGGTATGCACCCAAGCATCGACTATGCCGTTGACTAACTGGCGTGGCGGCAGGGTTTTCATCACATCTGGATCCATCACGGCAAACTTAGGCTGCACTGCCGGGGCCATAAAGGCCAGTTTCTCTTGAGTAGCGGCTTTGCTGACCACCGAGGCTGAATTGGATTCTGAGCCCGTGGCGGGCAACGTTAACACCGCGCCTAAGGGTATAGCTTGGGTGACTTTGTGTTTACCTTGTAAAATATCCCAGCCTGCACCGGCATATTTGGCTGCTGCTGCAATGTACTTCACTCCATCGATAACCGAGCCACCACCCACACCAAGGATAAAATCAACACCCTGATCTTTGACTATGGCCACGGCTTTGTCTAAGACTTCAATAGTCGGGTTGGCACCCACCCCAGCAAATTCCAGCCAATCATGACCACTGAGGGCCTCGCATACTTGATCATATACCCCATTCTTTTTAATGGAACCGCCACCATAAACTACTAACACTTTTTGCGTTTTAGGAATAAGGGTGCTCAGTGCTGCTATCTGTTGTTGTCCAAATTGGATCAGTGTGGGATTTACATAACTAAATTTCATTTTATCTGCCTTTTATTAGGTAAAATTGGTAGCGAGAATATGCTGTATGAACGTATCCGAACATTCCAAGCTAATTTCATGTCATGCATGTTAGTATTCAACTGCACAGATTAACAGGGCAATAACGCCCAATACCTTGCCTATACCTGTCAATTGAAGTATTTTAGGCTATATTCGACATACCCTTAGGAAATTCCCCATGAACCCGATAGCCCAGGCGATGAGTACTTTCGCCGAAAAAAATAATCTGTGCGATCTCCAGGGTAATAGCCCCACACACCTGCCTGGGGCAAGCTTCTTTCGTGCCAGCAAAAGTAGTAGCAGACAACCTTTTATCTATCAATCAGGCATTATTATCGTCGGACAGGGCCGCAAGGTGATCCATTTTGCCGAGCATCATATTGAATATGGTGCCGGTGATTATTTAGTAGTAGGTGTGCCTATGCCGCTGGAGTGTGAAGCGTTTGCCGACGATGGCCTACCGATTTTAGGTTTATCCATAGATGTCCCCAAGCCCTTGCTGCATCAACTGGTCAATCAAATGCGCGAGCAGAATCTGTGTGATCCTGCCCATAAATGCGCGCAACACTGCGGTTTAAAACTGGCAAAAATGGATCCTGGTCTGGAGCAGGCCAGTTTACGTCTACTTGAGGTATTGAACGATCCCCAGGAGGCCGCTATTTTAGGCCCGGATATCATCAAAGAGATCCTGTACCGGGTATTACGCGGCCCCCAAGGTTTGACCTTATTGGGTTTGGCGCAACACGATGGTCATTACGCCCGGATCGCCCAGGCACTGACGACCTTACATGCAGATTACGCTAATCCCATAACCGTGGAGAAGCTGGCAGAGGACGTCAATATGAGTGTCTCGTCGTTTCACCGTGCTTTTCGCCAGGTGACCTATGAATCCCCCCTGCAATACCTGAAAAAAGTGCGTCTAAACAAGGCCAAAGAATTGATCATCGCCCGGGGCAGCAGGGCAAACGAAGCCGCGCATTTGGTAGGTTACACCAGCGCTTCACAATTTAGTCGTGAATTTAAACGCCACTTCAAACAATCCCCTAGCGAAGTCACTGCTCTACTCTAGGTTTAAATTGATACTCACGGACTTTGCTATTTGGCGGTGCACAACTCCCGGCCCTACTAGCGTTTGTCAGTATTACCCAATTGACACGATGTGCCAGGCCTACGGGAATGCCCATTTGCATATCAAAACAATCGGTTTGGGTTTCCCCATCAATCAAAATAACGCCATTATCCGTAGTTTGCTGCCAACGCCAGGCCGCGCTAATTTGCTGCTCGTTAGGTGTATGGTAGCCAAAATGAGTGGTGGTATAGGGCGAGAATAAGATAAATTGCTCGGAGAAATTAACCAAGGCCAACTCAGCGTTATCAGGTACGACCTGCGCCATATTGGCAAATACATTTTTAGGTGTTTTGACCTTATTTAATAAGGTATAACCCCAAGTACTGTAAAAAATCCACAAGACAGGTATAAAACATAACCAGCTCAAAAACTGCTTGGATCTAAATGTAAGCAGGCAAATAAGGATGCCTGAGGCTCCTAGTGCCAACATGAAATTCCAGGGTTCCAGTTCATATCGGGTACTGAGTTTGCTGGCAAAAGCCATATCCAGCTGACCCGCAATACCAAACAACAGCAAAGCACCTGATATTATCAGTACTAAAGCAATAAGCAGCCGATTAAACCATTTACTGCGCAGAACCAGTGTTAAATAAGGCGCACTGACCAACGCCAGCATGGGTAACGCGGGCAAAATGTATACCCCGCGTTTCCCCGGGCTCAAACTAAAAAAGAGCAACACCAATAGTATCCAGCCCAGAGGCAAGATGATCCGCCTGTCAGCCTGGCGCACCGCCAGCGACCAATGTTTCACCAACCAGGGCAGCATTAAACTGATGGGTAACCAAAAAACCGGGATCACCGCTGTGACGTAATACCACATGGGTTTCACATGGTGCCATGAGTCAGCATAACGGGTGACGGTTTGTCTAAATAAAATATTGTCACGATAAAGGGTAAATAACGGTTGCTGGTAAAGGTCAACCAGGTACAACATAGGCAAAAACCATAAACTGATGGCCCCCAACATTACCACCGGGCCTAAACTCCAGTACCAACTGCGAGGTTTTTCCAATTCGGTACTATGACTATCTGCCAGGTTGGCGATTCTGACAATGGCATAAGGTAATAACATCAACAAAGGCAGAAAACCGACCCCCTTGGTGATCACCCCTATGCCCATAAAAAACCAGGCAAAAAAGTACCAGCGCCAACCCCCACCGAGTAATAAGAAGCGCAACAAACCATAACAGCCTAGGGTGATCCAACAACATACCATGGCATCAATTTGCGCTGTTTTGGCCTGTAACATAAATTGCAAAGACACCAGCAACAGCAAAGCCGCATACCAACCCACCTGATTTGACCATAAACGCCGTCCCAGATCATAAACCAGCATGACGGTGACAACCCCGCATAGTCCTGAGGGTAATAAAAAGGCAATGTTAAGGGAGCCCGTTAACCAGTAAAATAACGCAATAGACCACATAAAAATCGGCGGTTTATCCGGATATAATTCGCCGCCGCGCATAGGGAAAAACCATTGGCCTGATTCCACCATCTGTTTGGCAATCAAGGCAAATCTGGGTTCATCCGCTGGCCAGGGATCGCGCAATCCCAAACCCAGTAAAATAAGTGAACAGGAGATCAGCAATAACCAAAATACGTTAAAGATATGGCGCTCGCCGTTTATAAAGTGGCTTTTACTGAACAGGTTTGCGCCAGGCGCAGCCGGGTTATAGGTCATGTTGGTGTGAAACCTTAAGGTTGAACGGAGTCTGAGGCCAAGTTGTTATTCGGCTCATCTGTTAAGGTTTGCGCAGCTTTATACTGCTTGTATAAACGTAAACTCAGTGCGCTGGAAATACAAAATAACAATACACTGAGCACTATTTTCCATACAGACAATACCACTACCCCTTTGCCCATCAAGGCAAAAATAACCATCTGGGGCAGATAACCGACCAGTGAGCCCAACATAAAATAACGGGCTTTGACCTTAGTGACACCGGCCACCAAATTGGTCACCAGATTATTACCCACCGGCAATAACCTGATGACTATGGTTTTGATTACAGGTTGCTCAGTTAAGAAACGATTGACCTTAACGATGCGATGGGAATAACGTCTATCTATAAAAGGGCGAATGGCAAGGCGAGAAAAAAAGAAGCTCAGCATACAACCCAGGGCCGTCCCTACGGTGGAGAGCAATGCCCCATTAATAAAACCAAATGCATAGCCGCCAAGGAAGGCCACCAGCTGTCTGGGGCAGCCTATGGCTGTTGCAGTCATACAAATCAGCACAAAATACAACACCCCGCTGGCACCGTTATTACGAATATGTAAATCTATCCATTGTTGATTAAGACCATCAAACATAGCCTGTGAGCTAAAGAGCCAACCGAAAAAAGCCGACACCAGCAAAAATACCAGGCCTTTTTTAAAGAAAGAAGAATGAATGAATGACAATAAATGGGTGGTCATTATTCGTCCATTAATTCCGGCACTTTCACTCTGCGTTGTAACCACATCACACCAAACATGTCGACTATGCCCACACCCAGTCGACCCAACATATTGTATTTAGACACCCCTGCTTGACGATCCCTGTGATTAACTTCAACCACTACCACTTTAGCGTTAATACGCTGTATTAGTGCCGGTATAAAACGATGCATATGATCAAAATAAGGTAATTTTAGAAAAGTATTTTTAGGCACAATTTTCAGGCCGCAGCCCGTATCCGGAGTGCCATCATTGAGAATTTTACGACGAATGTTATTGGCAACTCTAGATTGGAAGCGTTTCCAACTTGTATCTTTTCTGCTTTTGCGAAAGCCAGCGATACAAAAATCTACGCCATTGGGAAAGAGCCGGGCCTGTATGAGCAAATTAGGGATATCAGCTGGATCATTTTGCCCGTCTGCATCCATGGTAACGATGAGTTGTCCTTTTGCTGCCTTAACGCCCGTCAGGATAGCCGTACTTTGACCAACGGAATACTTGTGTCTGATGGGGCGAACACAGCGGTGACTGGGGTCAACCATGCTCACTAGCTCAGCGTAGGTCTCGTCCGTACTGCCATCGTCTACGTAAACGATTTCGAATTCAGCCACCCCCTCAAGTGCGGCAATAATTTCAATAATTAGCGGTCGTACATTTTCCGCTTCATTTTTAGCAGGAATAACTATCGATAGTTCCATTTTTACCACGCGTAATAAAACTCAATACTGTTCGAAAGGTGGATAATTGTTATTAACAATAAGATCCACCAACACAGATTCTCTGGACCCGACCAGGCGGAGCCTGTCAGGTCTAGCCTGAACTGGTCAACGACCAAATAGTATAAAAGTATAACGTTAAAACCTTAAGGGTTTATTAAATTAAGTGGCTTTCCAGAAAGACCCATTTTCAGCCCAGTAAACAGCATACACGTCTTGTGCATACTGTTTACTGGGCTTTGATTACGCTATTTTAAGATACTGGTAAATGATTTCTGCACCAGTGTTGGCATGAATAGGTTTAAAAATAAAACCCGATATGCCCAGCTGCTGGCATTTTTTCACCAGTTGCTGATCTGTGACCGAAGATAACATCACTACCGGTATAGCTGAGCCGATTTTACGGATTTCAGCTAAAGCTTGATCACCGTTCATGTCTTCCATCACCACATCCATAAACATAAAGTCTGGGCAGTCAGATTTTACTATATCAACGGCAGCACGACCATCATCGGCTTCCAGCACGTTGCTGTATCCAAGGTTATGTAAAAAACGTGTCAACGCTTTACGGATCATGGCGCTGTCATCCACCACTAATACTTTGGCATCCAGAGGCAGCGGCTTGGTATGAATGTTCTCAATACCTTCACTTTCTTCGCGTTTGATACCGCCCACTTGATAATCGACATCTCGCACTAGCAAGTTAAAATAATAACGCCCGACCCCTTCAATGGTAATAGGCACGGTAACAATTTCTTTAACACCAGATAGATACTTATCCATGTCAGCCATATCGTTAACAAAATAGGGGCTGGAAAAGCCATACTCTAAACTATAGCGGCTGTGTAAATCAGTGGAACGACCCACTATAGTGTTACCCCATTCTGCTAGGGCATTGCTGAGCTCTTCGTTAATTTCCGTGTATTCGTACTTCTCATCAAACATGCTTTGGCAAACGGAGTTACCTATGGCGATGGCTGTTTCAGGATAGTGATGCATCATGATCACCCCGTCGAGGTTGCCGGTCACGTCAGAACACACCGCATAACCTTTGAAACGAAAGTCTTCGACCTTGTCCATAAAAGGCTCACCGGCGGTGCCGGTTAAATTAGTCATAGCCTTAAGGCTGGCGATCGATTCGTTGATAAAGGGGTATAAGACGACTTTGTAGATGGTTTCGACTGACATGATTGACCTTTTTTCTTTTTGTTTGTGCAGCAAATTACTAAAGCTGGCCAGACATTGCAACATTGTTAGATTGCAACTCGCTAAATTATGGGCGACTTAATTCCGGAATTTCGGTCCTTGAGTTTAACCACTACGCGCAGTCCTGTGGAAGCACCAGCAAAGTACTCATAAAAAAACCGAACAATGCTCGGTTTTTGGGTGAAACACGCGGCTAACCAACCGCCTGCTGCTTAAGCCTTAATGGCCAGGCCAACTAACTCTTTATTGCCGCCAACACCGCTTCAGGGCGAATAGGTAAGTCCCTGACACGCGCACCCACTGCGTTAAAAATTGCATTAGCAATCGCTGGCGCTACCGCTATCAATCCAGGTTCGCCTAACCCGGTAGGAAATTCCGTGTTTTGCACAAAACTGATATCCAACTCAGGTAGGTTGTTCATTCGAAGAGGCGAATAAGTATTGAGGTTAGTATCTTTCACCTGACCCTTTTCAAAGGCAGTACCCTCAAACAAAGCTAAACTCAAGCCCCACAGCATAGAGCCTTGGGTTTGCGCTAACGCCCCGTCTGGATGTACTACTGTTCCGCAGTCTAGGATCCCAGTTAACTTATGAACCTTGACTGCACCGGTTTTACGATCGACTTCAACATGGGCAACGCAGGCGCCCCAGGTCGGCATGTCGCGCTCTTGCCCAGAGGAGATTGCGATGCCCAAACCTTGATTTTTGGGCAAGGTCTGTCCCCAATTAACTCGCTGACGAATATCGGTTAAGACATTAGCTAAACGCTTAGCTCCACCAACAGAAACAGGCGCTTCCCCGGCATTTTTGCCACTGGCATCGAGTAAAGACAATCGAAAATCAATGGGATCAAGATTTTGCTTGTGAGCGACTTCATCCATAAAAGACTCTACTGCCCAACCGGTCCAGCCCGGCCCCACGGCTCTCAGCCAGCCAGGTACGAAGGTTTTTTGTGCCAATGGATTATTAATGGCCCGAACCCGATGATTTTCTAAGGTATACCAATGGTCTGCGCCCGAAATCGAAAACGGATCATATTTGCCCTTTTTATCCACGCCCTCTGGCATAAAGCCCGGTGCCATGGCTAACGTCGGCCAGCCTGCGGCTGCACCATGTTCGATACCAAGCAACTTATCCTCACCATCCCAATAGGCATTCATTTGCTGCACAGAAGGAGAACGCACACAATCAAAGCGCGTGTCATCTTCACGGGTAAATACCAGTTTTACAGGCTTACCGATAGCCTGGGCGGTTAACGCCGCCGGTACCATGTAATCGCCTGCTAGACGACGTCCAAAACCACCGCCTAAGTAGTACTGATGAATAATGACTTTGTCTTCGCTCATGCCCACAGCTTTGGCAACAACAGGTAAAAATAATGACTGCCATTGATTACCACAGTGCACGTGACAAACACCGTCTTTTATCTCCACAGCTGCATTGACAGGCTCCATCGTAAAGTGCAATACAGAAGAGGTACGGTATACGGACTGCAAAGATGTTTTTGCTGTCTCAGCGGCTTTGGCTATATCGCCTTTTTCAACGACCAAAGTGCCTGAGTTTTTATCTTTAGCCAGGGATTCTCCTTCGGCGATAATAGCTTGCTCGCTAACATTGGCGGTTTCTCCCAGGTCGTATTCAACTTGCAGTACGCTGCCCGCTTTTACCGCACCATAATAACTGTCGGCCAAGACGGTTACCCAGCCTTGTACCGTGTCACTGGGATCTTTGAGTATTTGATAGCCTTGGTAGCCTTTCACTTTCTTGGCACGACTGTCATCCACGCTTTTCACCACGCTGCCGTGACGTGTGGGCGGCACTATCGGTCTGGCATACACCATGTTTTCCAGTTCGACATCGATACCGTATTGTGCACTACCATTGGTTTTTGCGGGTATATCCAGTGCCTGACTAGATTTCGCTATTAGTTGACGACTAGCGGGGCTTTTAGGTTTGAATTCAGCCAATTCTTCAGCGCTGAATACCCGGACAATATTACCGTTTTTCACCACATCAGCAAAACTAACGGATTGACTGCCAGCCACAACCATACTGTTTTCTGTTTTACAATCTTGTGGTTTCACCCCGAGTATTTTAGCCCCGGCTTCAATCAGTACGGTGCGCCCTGCGGCACCGGCTTGAGACATAGGCACATAAGTTTGAAATACCGACCAAGAGCCACCGGTAACCATGTAACCCCACTTGGGGTCGGTATCCACATGTTTAATTTCGACATTCTGCCAATCGGCGCCTAACTCGTCGGCTACAATACGTGCGATCGCTGTGCCCACGTGTTGTCCCATTTCCGCTCGCGCGACATTGACTAAAATCTGCCCCTTGGTATCAATTTCAAACCACACGGTAGGACTGAACAACTTATCCGTTAATTGTTTTGATACGCTGCCTGAAACGACTTCAAGGGCATTAATACTTGGAGCAAAGGCCATCAACAAACCACTGCCAACTGAACCAATCAGAAAGCTACGACGACTATGTTCGATATTGTCTTTACATAAACGAGTCATATTAACTTACCTCCTGGGTACGCTGTGCTTCGGGCTTAGGATTATAAATCTGCACCACCGAGTCCGACTGCGCGGCTACATCTTTGATAGCGTCTTTAATCCGTGCATAGGTCATGCAGCGACACAGATTACCGCTCATGTACGCTACGATTTCCTCTTCACTTGGGTTGGCATTGGTGGCTAATAACCCGGCGGCTTGCATGATTTGCCCTGATTGGCAGTAACCGCACTGTGGTACTTGGTGTTCTACCCAGGCTTTTTGTAATGGATGCTGATCTTCTAACCCTTCGATTGTACGAATATCTGCGTCTGCAATGGCGTTGAGGGGAAGCGAACACGAGCGCACGGGCGAACCATTAAAATGCACTGTGCATGCCCCGCACATGGCGATACCACAACCAAACTTGGTGCCTTTTAGCCCTAGCTCATCACGAATAACCCATAACAAAGGTGTATCTTGCTCGGCATCCGAGTTTACTTTTTGACCATTTAATGTAAATTCAATCATGTTACCTACCTGTATGCTGCTACAAAAATGAGTTGCTTGAATGCAAACCTACGCCACAGGTACCGATGACGTTATTCAGGTTTGAGCACTGAACAAATTATGGACGAGCTCTCAAAAAAACATATACACTAACTGGCCTATTCCCCTGCCGAGCTTGAACTAAGCTGCCAGAGTCAGACGATATTTTTGACAGATTATAAGATACGTCCACCGGTTATATATCGATCAATGCAATAGTATTAATCACAGTGTAATTAAATGGGGCCATTACACAAAACACTGGCACTTTAACATTGCCAACCAGGTTACCCACTTATTAACGTTCCAAGCTGAACTTGAATCTAAGGTACAAATACAAGACCAGTAGGCTAAATATCACGACTTATCTGCGGGCGATGGTCAGTAAACAATGCTTATAGAATGAGTTTAGTGTTAGAGGTAAGCTGCTCGATTAACCGATTATTCACCATCCAGTTGGCAGATCAATTTGTACCAATAAAGCAAACTTGATCCCCATCAAGTTAAAAAAAGTTAAGTTGTGCATAATACCCTGCCTTATGCCTATCTCGTGCAATGTGATCGGATCTCTGCTAATCACCCACGGGCTAGCGGGAGAATTAAGCATTCACACCAAGAGGGAGTTTCTGCGTGACAATTAAATGTGCATTTTCAATACTTGTTTCACAGCCAGCATTGTCTATTCGACTCAGGTCCCATGCAAACAAATTAGCCGAGGTTTTTAACCAAGGATATGAGCAGATAACCCATTATCTTCAAGAATGTAAGGTTAAACCTGCAGGAGCCCCTTATGCAATATTTTACAATCTGGATAGACGGAATTTGGATGTGGAATTTGGGCTGCCGTTAGCGGCGCCCCTAAGTGGGCGAAACAACATAAAAGCGAGCGAGACCCCTGGGGGAAAGTGCGTCAATTGTATGCATATTGGCCCCTACAGTGAGTTGGAATCCTCCTATCGCGCGCTAACTGAGTGGATTAAAGACAATGGCTACGAGGCGGCGGGCATTGCGTATGAGGTGTATTTAAATGATCCACACATAACCCCACCTGACAAATTGCAGACTCGACGCTATCAATTAATCAGAACCCTAGATTTGTAGTTTGAATTAACGGGTGCACTTTGGCTTTGGTCGCAGCGGGATGAACACTAAACGATGAAAATACTTTTCCTTTCCCTGGTATCTGGATATGTACTTTTATGCGCATTTATGTATTTTTTTCAACGCCAAATGCTCTATTTCCCCAGCGCGAAACCAGAATATACTGAATTTCAAGTGATTAATCTTAACTCAGGCGGACTGAACATCAAGGTTCTGGTTGACCATGCACAATCTGCGCAAGCCGTTATTTATTTTGGCGGCAACGGGGAAAGTGCTTATGAGAGCGTTTTACGGATGCAAGCAGCCTTTAGGGCACATGCAGCTTATTATGTTAATTATCCAGGCTATGGTGGCAGCAGCGGCGCACCAACAGAAGCGAGCATCAACCAAACCGCCAGAGACGTATATGCTTATGTCACGGCCAGGCACCACACTGTGGCATTAGTCGGGCGGAGTCTGGGAACGGGGGTCGCAGTAGCGCTTGCCAGTGAATATGCCGTGTCACGTATGGTATTGATTTCACCCTATGACAGCATTGTGCAAGTCGCGAAGAGTCACTATCCGTTTTTTCCCGGGTGGTTGCTTAAAGACAAATTCGATAGTGTGAGTCGAGCGTCTAAAATGAGCGCCCCTGTTTTAGTCATTCTTGCAAAAAACGACGCTATTATCCCTAATAAACATAGCTTTAACTTTATCGGTGCTGTTAACCAAGCGCTGCCTAGCCATCAGCCAGCAAAGGTGACAACTAAAATATATGCTGATGCAGACCACAACAATCTTCATCTCCAAGCGGGCTTTATGCCGCTAGTCCACGATTTTCTAAGGCCATAGGCGAATAGCCCCATTCCGAGTGCTATGCAGCATAATGTTCATATGTTTGGGGGAAACTTTTCAAATATCAGGTCCACGGCTTGGTTGATCTTGGCCTCCAGATTTTCCATCGTTTTTTTGTTCAACTTGCCTATAGCAGCGCCTTCCCATAACAATGTTTTGGCAGAGCGATCAACAACATCGATATTCAATGTACCTTCGGTATATTGGTCGACCCGTGTATCCGCCATGGGATAACCTGGCCACACACCGTAATTGTATCTAAAGTGGTAGTAAGGAAAAGGCTGGGGTGTGCTACTCACCCGTATTTTCTCTTTTGTATAGGTGTTGAAATTAAGCCAAAGGTCCGGATTTTGAGCGTAACGGTAGCCCTTTTTTTGCATTTGAGTCACGATCGCGTCTTTGATATAACGGGTTGAAAGCTTGTCATATTCGTCACCTTCGAGCAAAAGTTGCGGATGAAATCCGAACGTTTCATAACGACTAAAATCGGCGCTATCGTCCTGTAACGCATAAATGCTTGGGGACGATTGGCAAGCCCAGACAAGCCAGAGAAGTGTAATAACGGTGATCAAGCGTAGTACATATTTCGTTTTCATATCAACCTTGGGTAATGCGAAGTTTAATGACTTAATTTTAAAAGCAACTCGATTCAGCCGTGTTGATCTACATCAAATAATATACAAGATTTAGTGCCTGAATTGTCATGGGCGATGTCTTCGCTAGTAAGCTTACACCGTTTATTGATACCTAAAATAAGGCGCACCGAGACTAATGAGTGAAGATCTCGAGGCTTTATTTGGCTGCTTAACCTGCACAACACCACCTTGAAAAAAGCAATGTTGGTATTTAAGCGAAACTGACTCAGGTCAGTAGATTGTGTATTATAACTAAGGTATATTTTGTGGCACACCACATGGAGTGACAAATATGCATGACTGGGATACATACTTGGCCAGACTGCCTGAAGGGAATCCTCGTTCTATGGGTCAGTTGTTACGCCAAATGCGTAAAGAAGCTGGCTACACCCAGGCCGACATGGGTAAAAAAGTCGGGCTGAGCCGGGAAACCATTATTAATATAGAAAAAGACGCTACGGAAACCATCGTCGCCCTGGAAGCCATAGTGGTAAGAAAGTGGCGCACCGCTTGTGGTTTAAAAGCCACCCTCAATACTATAGCGGCTTATAAATCCGTGATGATGCAGTATTTTAAACTGCTGTGATCCCGCCTTTTGTCAACTGGTTGATTAATTCTGTTATCGGCATTGCCTTTATTTTGCTTGGTTATTACACCTTTGGTAATGCCATGTTATTCGACCGCCTGTTTTTCCTGTGTTTATTGATTGCCGGATTCTTTTGTCGTAAAGACGCCAATGTCTTAAGTGTAGTTTTCATCATTGTCGCAAGCCGGGTCTTGGACGAAGCAGGATTTCAGCTGCTGGACACCCCTGATCTGCTGCTAAAAATCATGGTTTATTCTCTGCTTGGTCTGGCGATATACCGCTTTAAAGAAGACGAATTATTTTATCTGGCGATGGCCACTTTGGCCTGCTGTGTCTGCGCAGAAATATACTGGCTTGCCATCGGTTATCAGGCACCGGATATACTGTGGTCGGTCTTTGGTATCACCCTGAATATGGCCGTTCGACATGCCCTTATTTTCAGGTTGTTTGTGATCGAGAAGTTTTATCCCGGCCAGGCTCGGGATATTCTGATCGACTTTATTATCCGCCTGGTGGCAGGTGCCCATATTATTGTCAGCGTATTAATGATCGCCGAATACCTGCTGCGCCATGTGGGTGGTGCCGATGTAATATATATTTATAACAGTTACCCTTATCTTAGCCACGCCTTGGCATTGATAACCCTGTGGGCACTGTTTCACCAGACCTACCAATTAAGAATACAAGCCAGTCTCAAAGCCTAACGTTTCAATTCTATCAATAATCTGTTCATATTCTTATGTGGAAATTAATTCACATTAACCCTTTAAAGGATATGCCATTATGAAACGTATAATTTTAACTTGCCTGTTTGTCTCTGCCGTTTTTACCTCAACTGCCAATGCTACTGGAGTAGGCGGCAAATGCAGACCCCCTATGGCCGAGCTGATCGCGGAATAAAACACAGCTGTGTATTTACTACTCGCGAATGAGGGATTTAGCCCCTCATTCGGAGTGATTGGTTCTAAGGATGCTGGGCTACACATGTTATTTCAGGAATAAAAAAACCACCGTTTGTAGGTGGTTTTTTATAATCAATACAGGATTACAGTTTTAAAGCAAAATCTGTGGCAGCATGGCGCTCCGGTAGCTGCTCTTCAGGCTCACCCCAGGTACGGGTAACCATTAAACCTCGTTTGACTGCCGGTCTTTGGGCAATATCATTGGCCCAGCGCATAACATGGGTGTATTCATGGACCTGCAAAAATTCAGCGGCTTCGTATACGGTATTACGCACTAAAGCCCCGTACCAGGGCCAAATAGCCATATCAGCGATAGTATAGGTGTCTCCGCTGATGTATTGGTGTTTGGCCAATTGTTTGTCTAATACATCCAGCTGACGTTTAACCTCCATGGTGTAGCGGTCGATTGGATACTGGTATTTCTCAGGTGCATACGCATAGAAATGACCAAACCCCCCTCCTAAAAATGGGGCACTGCCCATCTGCCAGAACAGCCAGTTCAAACATTCAGTGCGGCCAGCGGCATCTTGGGGCATAAAAGCGCCAAACTTTTCTGCCAAATACAACAAAATGGCGCCCGATTCAAACACGCGAGTTTCTGGTTGCGTACCTGTATCTACTAAGGCCGGGATCTTAGAGTTAGGATTGAGCTCCACAAAACCACTGCCAAATTGATCACTATCACTAATTTTAATGGGGTAAGCATCATATTCGGCATCACCAAAACCTGCCGCCAGCAGCTCTTCAAACATGATGTTGACTTTTACTCCGTTTGGGGTAGCGAGCGAATACAACTGAAAGGGATGTTTGCCCCGAGGTAATATTTTGTCGAAACGAGCACCGGCGGTAGGCCGATTAATATTGGCAAAGGCTCCACCATTCTCGGCGTCAAATGACCAAATTTGTGGTGGCGTATAGGTGGGATCGGGCATGTTAAACCTCCTGGGCTGATAAACAACAGTACCCTACTAATTGGGGCAGGCTTATCAATTACAAGCCACCCCCAATTCAGTATTCATCTCCTATCCGTGCAGCTGAGATAGTTTTCACTCACTCATCACTGCCCAAACCAAGAGAAAAGTCCCTGGGCATTTCCCTTTAAATCCGTGGCCTTGGGCTGGTGTTTTTCGCCTATCAACACTACCAATATTGCCTGGTATGCTCAAAGCCTAAAATAATACCCTATACCCATGCACTTGGCGGCGATATAAAATCGTGTAAAAACATGCTAAAAAGAAATACAAAGGTCGAGAATAAGAGTGATCCCTTTGCTTGAATTTGCGGTACAAATTGCTAACATCCGCCTATTACTATTAGGATCATCTAGTCCCTTTTGACATCTGTGTTACTGTTATGTTTACGTAATCTCATTTGCCTTCAGGCCAGTAAACACGCTCCAGGTCGCCGGTTCTGATTAACACACATCAGCGCCCGAATATTTTAGTAACGGAGTTAATACCCAGCGCATGGTGCGAATGAACAATCAGAACAAACCCTTATATTTAGTCGGAATTGGCGCATCTGCCGGTGGTTTGGCTGCACTGAAACAGTTTTTTAAATGTCTGCCTGATGATACCAACCTTAGTTATATTGTGGTCCAGCATATGGCTCCAGATCATCATAGTTTATTGGCGGAGCTGCTCAATCGCGACGCAAAGATTACTGTGGTACAGGCCGAAGATCAGCAACGCTTAAAAGCCAATCATGTCTACGTTATTCCTCCAGGCAGCTATATTGAGGTTAATGACCTGCGTATCCGGTTGCTCAAAGCGCCAGATCGTCATCGCATGGCTATCGATCATCTATTTCGCTCCATGGCTGATATCTTTTCCATCAAGGCAATAGGCATATTGCTTTCAGGCACAGGCAGCGACGGTACCGCCGGGTTAAGAACCATTAAAGCAGCGGGTGGAATAACCTTTGCCCAGACTCCAGACGAAGCAGAGTACGCCAGTATGCCTCGTAGTGCCATTGACGCAGGTGTGGTGGATATTGTTGCTAATGCCCAATCAATTCCACAACAGCTTATTCAATATATACACCACCCTAATTTACCCGAGCAACCTGCGTTACAAACTAACGAATCGGCTACCTTACAAGAACAAGTTTCAGCATTGCTCAAAGTGTCAGACCATTTTGATCTCGATCACTACAAAAAGAGCACCGTCATGCGCCGCATCTACCGGCGCATGAGTCTCACAGGCAAAACAACAGCCGGGGAATATATTAAATGGCTCAGTTCTAACGACAATGAGCGGCAACAACTGCTGGGCGATTTGATGATCAATGTAACAGACTTTTTTCGTGACAAACCGGCCTTCAATATATTACAAAAGGATGTTGTTGAGTCCATTGTTAGCAGTTATGCCCCCGGTACCACTGTGAGAGTTTGGGTAGCGGGATGCGCCAGTGGCGAAGAAGCTTATTCCATCACTATCTTGTTTTTGGAGCAAATTGAGCGCAGCGGCAAGGATCTTGCCTTAAGCGTTTTTGCCACCGACGTAGACAACGAGGCAATTCAGGTCGCCCGCCGGGGTGTCTACTCTGCCAGCATAATTTCGGAATTACCCATTGATTATGCTAAAAAATATTTTAGCGCCGATGAAACCGGACGTTATGTTGTCAAGTCTGCCGTGCGTGAGAAAATATCTTTTGCCAATCACAATGTATTTGGCGATCCGCCGTTTTCCCAGATGGCTTTAATTAGTTGCCGAAATTTACTAATTTATTTAAGAAAAGAGACCCAACAGTTGGTGCTTAAGGCATTTCATTTTGCGTTAGCCCCGGACGGATATCTATTTTTAGGCAGCTCTGAAAACCTTGGTGAACAGCATGCTTCATATAGCGCTATTTCAACCAAGTGGCGCATATATCAACGCAGTCAGGTTGCTCGTTCCAGCATGTTGAGACTACCCGTACCCACTTATGCAAGCAATGCCCTTAACCGTAAAAAAACCAGCAAGCAAACGAAACAGAATATGAGCACGACTGAAAGCAAGATGCAGAGTTACCTAATTAGCACCATAGCCCCATCGGTACTTATCGACGGCAATAATAAAATTCTTTATATCCATGGTGATGTAAGTCCTTTTATAAAACTCGCAGCAGGAGAAGCCAACCTGGATTTTATCAATTTGCTGGTGCCGGCTTTACGTACCCGGATCCGCAGCGGTTTATATAGCGCCCGCAAAAACGGTCAACGCACTGTCACCTCGTTACCGAGAGATTTTTCTGATGCCCTGCCAGATAAACCTGCTTTTCAATCGGTTATTTCATTGATTAATAATCAACAGAGCGACGAAAATAGTGCCATCGTCAGTTTTGAAAAAATGGCGTTGGATATTGACTACCCAACGCTTAAAAAAGATCGGTTGATCCACGACGATCAAGAAAAAATGATCGCGCAGATGGAACACGAACTTTTGTACTTGCGTCAGGAATTACAGAATACTGTCGAGGAGTTAGAAACCAGTACCGAAGAACTAAAAGCGTCCCATGAAGAATCATTGTCGACCAATGAAGAATTACAATCGTCTAACGAAGAGTTAGAAGCCAGCACTGAAGAATTGCGCTCGTTAAATGAAGAGCTCACTACGGTTAACAGTCAACTTAAAGACAAGATAGAACAACTTTCCAGTTCCCATAATGATATTAAAAACTTTTTTTCTAGCACTAATCTGGCCACCGTTTTCTTGTCTACAGATTTAAAGGTAAAACGTTTCACACCGGCCGCAGAACGTTTGCTCAGAGTGGGTTCACAGGATATTAACAAGTCCATAGACGAGATAGCCCGGGTATTAATTGATGACAATATACTGGCAGAGACCCAACAGGTAATGGACAACCTAGAGCCCATAGAAAAAGAAATTAAAAGCAGTGATGGCCGCTGGTTTAACCGCAGGATATTACCTTATTTAACCGAAGATAGGCGTATAGATGGCGTAGTATTAAACTTTGATGATATCACCAGCAGAAAACTTAGCCTGCTCCGCCTAGAGATTAGCAGCCAACAGCAGGCCGTGATTGCCAAGCTTGGCATGGAAGCCTTACGCAACGATGATGTCGACAGTTTGATGGATCAAATAGTTCGTGAATTAGCCCATACCTTAAACGCCGATTACAGTGCCGTCTTGAGATATGTGCCAATGGACAAAAACCTTTTGATGGTCTCCGGCGCGGGGTGGGATGCAGGCACGATAGGGAGTATCAGTGACGATGATGATGTTAATACATTTGATGGTTTTACGCTCAAAACACAAAGCCCGGTTATTGTTGAAGATTTTGTAACCGAACAACGTTTTACCCCCAGTAAATGGCTAAACAAACATAAGGTCGTGAGCAGCTTAAGTTGCACAATTTCCCAGCAGAGAAATCCTTACGGGGTACTTAGCGTTCATAGCAAAACAAAACGTGTCTTTAGCGAGGACGACGCTAACTTTTTGCTTGCCGCAGCCAATATTATCTCGGTGGCCATTCAACGCAAATACAACGAGGGGTTGCTCAGAGAAAATGAAGAGAGGCTGCGTATCGCCAAGGACTCGAATGATGTGGGGGCATTTGAATTCGATTTCGATTCAGGGGCGCTTTATTGGGATGAAAAAGTCAGAGAATTTTGGGGTATGGACGCCAATGAGGTGGTAACCCTTGATAAGTTTTACGCTGGACTTCATCCGGACGATAGACAACCCACCCGTATCGTTTTTGATCGTTCCTTTGAACCCGGAGGTTCTGGTCACTACCATACCGTGTATCGAGTCATTAACCGCAAAAATCAAGATTTAAACTGGATCGAGGCCAGCGGTCAAGTATTGGCTATTCCGAATCGACCAACAAAAATGATTGGTATGGTTATATGTGTGACCAAACAAAAAAAAATGGAACAAACCCTATTTAAGGCTGTGGGTAAACTTGAAAAAGCCAACGAAAAAAAGAACGAATTCCTGGCCACCCTTGGTCACGAGTTACGCAACCCCATTGCTGCCATTAATAGTGGCATTCAAGTTTTACAAAATAACTTTAACAAAGCCGATTGGGCATTGGCCATGATGAACAATAATATTCATCTGGTTTCTTCATTATTAGACAGCCTGTTGGATATCACACGTATCTCCCGTGGTCAAATCGTGTTAACTAAACACCCGGTTGACATGGTTGAATTACTGGACGACTTACAACAAAGTTATGCTGGCTCCTTGAAGAACAAACATCAAACCTTAAACGTAGAGCTGCCAGCTTACAGTATAATCACCATGGCTGATCGGATGCGCCTGGAGCAGGTATTTTTTAACTTGTTGCACAATGCCAGCAAGTTCAGCCCGGATGGAGGGGAAATAACCCTGCGGTTACAGCAGCTTGGCGATGAAATCCAAGTATCAGTGGAAGACTCAGGCATAGGCATTAGTCCAAACAAACACAAAATCATATTTGAACCTTTTGAACAAATATCTTCCCCGTACATTGCCACCAGTAGTGGCTTGGGCATAGGTTTGTCTATCGTCAAAAAATTTGTGGAGTTGCACGGTGGAACCGTATCTGTGAAAAGCGATGTCGACAGTGACGGCTCCCGTTTTACGGTTCGTATGCCCATTCAACCCTGCCTGCCCAAAGATCTTGCAGATACCAATGACGTAAAACCGAAACCGTCTTTGCGTAAAGATCTGCGGGTGTTAATAGTCGATGACAATCAGGATGCAGCGGTAGGGTTGGAAACCATACTGCAAATGAAAGGTTGTGTAGTGTTATCTGTCTTCAATGGCACAGATGCCATTGCTGCCTGTGATGATTTTATGCCCGATGTGCTTATTTTGGACATTGGTCTGCCGGACATGACAGGTTACGAGTTGCTAAAGTTATTGCGCGCCAATTGTGCACATAAAACGTTGAATATCGCACTGACCGGTTATGGCCACGATGAGGCCAGAAAGGAATCCAAGCGCGCTGGGTTTAACTTTCATATTAATAAACCGGCTGATTTAAGCAAATTGTTAGAGGCACTAGGAAGTGCTTAGGTGTGAACAAATATGCAGGTATTAATCTGGCCAAAGGACATACCCCGGCAGATTGGGTTGTGGCTGGTTAACCAAGCAGACAGGTCGCCAGTACCTGACTGGCGATTTATGCTACATGATCACGTCTTAATGACGGCCTGGCGCTGTGTCGCCATGCCCATGCTCAATATTTTGGGATCATGGTGTTGCTGGGCGATAAAGTCTTGTTTTGTGCTTATATCAAACCAATTGTGCGCCACCAAACACTGGCCAACTGCCCCACCCAAGGTTGTTCCCGGGCCGAGAATGATCAACACATCTGGGGCAAATTCTTTCAACGCTACCTCTATCGCCTTGCTAAAATCATAGGGCTGGATGACTTGTTTGCCAAGAGTGTATTGATGTAAGGCGGCCAAATCAGTGCTATGGGGCTGCCATATCGCTCCCTGGCCATCTATCAACGGCACTGAGGGGTTTACAAATAGTGAAGAAGCCAACTGCTGCCTGGCCTGCAGGGAAATTGTCTCCAGCAGCGGGGTATGAAAAGCCGCATGATTAAATAGACCCATGGGATATTTGTCATCCACACAAGGCAAGCGTTTTTCAATTTCCTGCAAGCCTTTTTTATTGCCACCTAAGACCAGATAACCGCCGAGATAAATAGACGGGTATAGCTGGGTGTCAGGCATCTGGTTAACCTCAGCAATCCATTGGTTAATTTGTGCCTTTAGCGCGTGATCTTGTTGCCACTTTGCATCCACCACCGGGTAGATTAGCTGACCGCCAATGATGCCCTCGCTCATCATCGAACCCATGGTATTGATAAGTTCTATGGCGTTAGTTGGGTTGAGTGCCCCGGCCACTGCCAAGGCGATATACCAACCCATAGAGTTACCCGTTACCGCCACTATGTCATACTGCTGCCGATCAATATCCTGAAAATCCCCTTGGGCGCAGGCATAAATAAGAGATGAAGCGTTTTCTCCGGAAGTATGCAAGCGCATATTATATTTACTCATGGCATCCAGTTCGCCAACCGATGTCTGCCCTTTGGCGAGACGGTTGGTATCGATGATATTAAGGATCTCTGTTTTATCGGCATGGAAACGCCCAAAGTAGCCCAGTTCATCTTTGTTGTAAGTGCCGCGGCCTGGACAAATAACCACTGCCCGTTTTTTGCTAGGTGATGGGGTTAAATTAGTCAAAATGAGGTTATCCAGCTTGTTTTTGTAATGAATTGACTGAGCCTGGCATGACATTGACAGCCAACATTTGCTGCACCTTAGCCACAATCTGCTCACAGGAAGGCAACACTGCATAACTGGCGCTGCCCAGAGGAATAAAACAATCTTCAGCAGTTATGCGCTCGACTCTAGGCATGTCAGTTTGTGCCTGTTTAGCTTCGACAATCAGCGTGCTGAGGGCTTCGCTAATTGAGCCGGTGCGGCGGCATTCATCTACTATCAGGATGTTGTCGTAACCGACTATTTCGGCCAAAATGGCTTTTTCGTCCAGTGGAGCCAGCCAGCGCAGGTCGATAAGTTTAAGCGCCACGCCTCTTTCAGCGAGGATTTTCTCGGCCTGTCGACTCAGATAGTAACCATTGCCATAACTGACAATGCACAAATCCCGGCCCTGACCATAGATTCCCAAACTGCTTAAGGCCATTGGCGCAGATTGCGCAGGTGGCACATAGTCAAACGACCACAGATTATCGCCTTCTACATGTAAGTCTTTTTTCATATACAGGGCGATAGGTTCAAGAAAAATCACTACTCGCTGCTGCTCTTGAGCCAGGCGCACCGAAGTACGTAACATCTCCACTGCGTCTGCGCCATTGGAAGGGCAAGCGATGATCAAACCAGGAATGTCGCGAAACACCGCAAAGGAATTATCATTGTGAAAGTGACCACCAAAACCCCGTTGATACGCCAAACCGGCAATACGTATCACCATGGGATTAGTAAACTGGCCATTGGAAAAAAACGGCAAGGTGGCGGCTTCACCACGAATTTGATCTTCGGCGTTGTGCACATAAGCCAGAAACTGGATTTCCGGGATCGGCAGAAAACCATTGTGGGCTAAGCCGATCGCCATGCCCAAGATAGACTGCTCGTCGAGCAAGGTGTTGATCACTCGTCTGGCACCAAATTTATCGTAGAGCTTAGCGGTGACATTGTAGACTCCGCCTTTTTTGCCAATGTCTTCTCCGCACATCACGACGTTATCATAGCTTGCCATCACATCCAGCAAGGCCCAGTTTAGTAACTTGGCCAGATGCTGTTTTTTAGCTAGATTATGTGTTTCGTGGGAAAATAGCTCTTGGCGCTCGGCAGCCGCCACCGTCTTGGCCGTGTTTGCTCGCTCTACGTTTGCCAATACACTGCTCTTGATTTGTGCTGCAGTGGTCAGCTTAGGCCGGGTGATCACCCGCTCACTAATACAGCGAATACGCTCTTCAGTATGCTGGTAAAGCTCGACGATTTGTTTGCCTGTGAGTATGTCATGGTCGCGTAAAATGCCGGCGCTAAAGAGCAGCGGATCCTGTGCTTCGGTCTGTTCTATGGCCTGCTGGCTGCGATAAGTAAACTCCGAATCTGAACCCGCATGGCCTAACAAACGCACGGTACGCATATGCAAAAATACCGGTTTGCGTAACGTGCGGGCGATATGTTCGGCCCGCTTGGATTTTTGATAGGTGTCGAGCAAGTCTAACCCGTCACACTGAATGTATACCAGGCCAGCCCTGTGCTCAAAGTTGGCCTGGATCCAGCCTTTTGGGGTAGCCGTGGAAATCCCGATACCGTTGTCTTCACAAATCAATACTAACGGTAAGGGCACCGACTGGAACGCCGCCCAAGCTGCTGCATTAAACGCCCCTTGTGCGGTTGAATGGTTAGCCGAGGCATCCCCAAAGTTGCAGATCACCACACCATCTTTACGCAATATATTGGCCACTTCCACCTTGCGAGATAACGAGATACTAAAGGCGGTGCCCACAGCCTTGGGCAAATGGGATGCGATAGTGCTGGTCTGGGGAGGTATAAACAATGCTTTGCTGCCCAGCACCTTGTGCCGGCCGCCTGAGATGGGATCTTCCGCTGACGCGGCAAAACTGAGCAGCATATCGTAAAGTGGAGTTTGCCCGGGTAACTTCTTGGCGCGTTGAAGCATGAAGGCGCCGCTGCGATAGTGTAAAAATGCCATGTCGTCGTGCCGAAAAGCCAAACTATACGCCGCATTGCCTTCATGCCCGGCGCTACCGATGGTATAAAAACTTTGCCCTTGTTTTTGCATAACCCGGGATTGCAGGTCTAGATGACGGCTCATCACCTGGGTTTCAAATAGATCGACCAATTGCCCAGAGGTCAAACCCACCTCTCCAGGCGTCAGGCCAGAAGGCAGAGCGGGCAAATTTGATGATTCGACAGCTGAGATTAAGTTTTGCTTTACCAAAGAATTACGATCTTGCATTGACACTCCTTATAGCGCTTGAAAAGGAGTCGACGCCTGCCCGAAGGGGGTGGGCAGACGCCAATCTCACTTGAATAAACTAGTTTGAAAATGCCTGCAAACCGGTTTGCGCCCGGCCTAGGATCAAGGCATGCACATCGTGGGTACCTTCGTAGGTGTTGACTGCCTCAAGATTCATCACATGACGAATGACATGGTATTCATCGGCTATGCCGTTACCACCGTGCATGTCTCTGGCCATACGGGCAATGTCCAGCGCCTTACCACAAGAATTGCGTTTGATCAGCGAAATCGCCTCCGGGGCCAGGGTGTTGTTGTCCATCATGCGCCCCGCTTGCAAACACGCCATTAAACCTATGGTGATCTCGGTTTGCATGTCTGCCAGTTTTTTCTGGATGAGTTGAGTCGCCGCCAGTGGGCGGCCAAATTGTTTACGATCCAGACAATACTGGCGCGCCGCATGCCAGCAAAATTCAGCGGCACCAAGAGCCCCCCAAGAAATGCCATACCGCGCCTTATTTAGGCAGCCAAATGGCCCCTTAAGGCCGCTGGCATTAGGCAGTAGGTTTTCTTGCGGCACAAACACGTTATCCATCACTATTTCACCGGTAATGGAGGCGCGCAGGGAAAACTTGCCTTCGATTTTTGGGGCACTCAAACCGGCCATGCCCTTTTCCAATACAAAACCGCGGATCACGCCTTCTAATTTTCCCCACACCACAAATACATCGGCGACGGGTGAATTTGTGATCCACATCTTCGCCCCCGTTAGGGTAAATCCGCCGTCTACGGCCACGGCGCGGGTCAACATGCTGCCAGGATCAGAGCCAGAATCTGGCTCAGTTAAGCCAAAACAGCCTATCCATTCACCCGTAGCAAGTTTTGGCAAATATTTTTGCCGCTGCGCTTCGCTGCCATAGGCATAAATGGGATGCATCACCAAAGAAGATTGCACACTCATGGCGCTGCGATAGCCACTGTCGACCCTTTCCACTTCTCGGGCAACCAGCCCGTACACCACATGATTGACCCCGGCACAGCCATACTTTTCCGGTAACGTGGCTCCAAGTAAACCAAGCTCCCCCAATTCCGTCATGATTGTCCGGTCAAAGTGTTCATGGCGATTGGCTTCCAGAATGCGTGGCATCAAACGCTGCTGACAATATTGATGGGCGCTGTCTCTAATCATGCGCTCTTCTTCACTGAGCATAGACTCAAGCGATAGCGGATCTTGCCAATTAAAACTGGCTTTGGAATTTGCCATAAAAACACCTTGAACGGGAGGAAGTATAAGCCTGATAGTAAGCACTAAAATACTAAAGGAATAATATTATTAACCTTTACTTGCTATAGTTTTTACCTATACCTAATATGAACAAAAAATCAGCGGAATAAACTAATGGATCTTCGGGCACTGGACTATTTTGTGGCCATTTACGAAACTGGCAGCTTAAGCGCCGCTTCCAAAACAAAGTTTATCGCCCAGCCGTCGATATCGGCGTCCCTCAAACAGTTGGAGCTCAGTCTTGGCAGTGAGTTGTTTATACGACATGCCCGCGGTGTCAAGGCAACTAGCGCCGGTGAGCAACTTTACCCACTGGCCAAACAATTACTCGGTCAGGCTCAGGCCATTAGCGAATTATTCATTGATAAATCGTCGAACTTACCGTTTCGCTTGGGGTTAACTAAAGGGCTAGGAGTGGAGCGTATGAGCAACCTGTTAAAACACTTTACCACCGCCATAGATGCTCTGGAATTAACCTTGGTGGATCCAGAGGACACGTGTGACGCCCGGATCATCAGCAAAGATTTGTTACGAGCAAAAGAGACCTTTGTGCCCATGTGGCAGGAGGATTACCAGTTGGCTATGCCGATCAATCACGCCTTGCGGCTTAAAGACAGTATTAACCTTAGCGATTTAACCGACATCGCGTTTATCCAGCGCAGTCCTTGCGAAGGTTGGAATCACTTAAGCAAAGCTATTCAAGAGGCCAATATTCAGTTGGATGTGCGAGCGCGTATTCAAACTATTGAATACGCCAAAGGTTTAGTGCGCGCGGGACTTGGCTGTGCGTTTATTCCGGTGTTAATGGCTGGCCCACAGGAGCAAGATATTATTTTTCGTCCCGTGCAAGGTGTCAAGATAAGCCGGGATATCGGTCTCGCATTTAGCCTGCAATCCCCCACCGTAGAGATCTTGTCTAGGGTAGTAACCCATACTTAACCGAGAGACGCTAAGAGGTTACACCACGTTAGGTATAGTCTCTTGAAAACGAATGTGCGATTAAGGGCTGACTAAAAGCCGTTCAGAATTAAGCACGCTCTTTTTTGGGAGCCAGCATTGCAGTTTAGCCTGATTAGCTGCGCTTTCCCCCTACGCCGCTGCGAGTTCAGCGATGGCAATTCAAGTTGGATTAGCAAGCGTCAGTAAGGGATTAAGACAAAGTCAGTCGTTGGCTAATTAATCCACCACCTTTCTTTAATGGACACATTTTATGATCAAGCACAAAGATTTCGCCCTAATTCTTTCGCTTTGTAGAGTTTTATATTGGCCTGATCAAACAAACACTCAGCCTGGTTGATTGTTCGATAAGAAGCTGTGCCCGAGCTTACAGTAATAACGCCGAAATCCGATGTAATATGGGGGATATTCGCTGCTTGCACTTTTGTACTTATGTTTTGCGCGACAATCCGTGCTCCGTCAATACTCGTTTCTGGCAGCACGACGACAAACTCTTCCCCACCGCAGCGTACGGCGATATCACTTGGGCGTTGAAGTTGATCTGAAATGATTTGCGCGATGCTTTTAAGACACTTATCCCCTTCTTTATTTCCATAGGTATGATTGAAACGTTTAAAAAAATCCACATCGATAATCAAAACGGAAAGGTCACGATCATTTCGTTTTGCCAGCAACATTTGCTTGTCAATAAAATCATCATAAAAATGGCGGTTTCTCAACCCCGTCAAACGGTCAAAGAGCGACATTTCGTCTTGTCGGTCTGATTTCATTTTTTGCTTCAAATGAACTTTAACACGTTGTAATAATGCTCGTGGAGATACAGGTTTAGGCACAAAATCGGTGCCTCCCGCCTCCCAACATGCAATTTCTTCATCAACCTCCGTTGAAGATGTTGAAAAAATGATAGGGCAACCTTCCATTTCAGGCAGCTTTCTGAGCAACTGACAAGTAACCAGCCCATCTAACTCTGGCATGACAATATCCAGAATGATTAAGTCTGGTTGCTTAGAATGGCAGTATTCAATTGCTTTAGCTCCCGAATGCATTTCTATGACGTTGGGGAATAAATGCAACGCTTTTCTAAGGACAGCTGTGTTTAATGCATCATCATCGACAAGTAGGATATTGGCTGAGATGATATCATTTAACGATAAATCTATATCTGCTTTTAACATGGCGAACCTCTTTAACATGGACATACAACCCCGATTCCAGGCTCTACCTTACGAAATTAATCCGCTAAGAAAAATTAGACTTTAGATTAAAAATAACCAACAACCTTAATTAAAGATCTATTAGATCAGAGTCCTTGATATCGCCATCAATAAATATGGTCAATCAATTAGATAGTTGAGCAAGCCTATCCGGGTCGTGTTCACTACTTCGCAAATGAGATTGGTTGGTATATTATGCCCCACCAAAATATTCCAGCCAAACGCCCCCGCTATTATGTCTACCAATGTTTTATATACCGACTTATCTGGCTATTACGATTTACTGTGTACCGACATCAACTACCACGCACAAAGCGCGGGTGTTCACCGACTACATGAACTTTTTGGTAACCAAGGAAAAAAACACCTGGACTTGGCTTGCGGTACCGGACCACATATTCGTCATTTCCTCGATTTTGCTTACCAAAGCAACGGATTAGACATTAATCAACCCATGCTAAATAGAGCAAAACGTCGCTGTCCTGAAGCACAATTTAGTTTACAAAATATATGTGCATTTACAGTAGATGAACCTGTAGATCTGATCACCTGCTTTTTATATTCTATCCACTACAGTGGTGGGCTGAAGCAACTCAAAGCCTGTATTACTAGTGTGCATAACGCCTTAAACCCCGGGGGGCTGTTTTGTTTTAATGCGGTCGATAAAAGCAAAATCGATAACCATTCATGGGTGACACACGCCGCCGAGCACGACAATAGCCACTTTATTTTCAGTACCGCCTGGTATTACTGTGGGCAAGGCGATCAGCAGTTGCTCAAACTTAACATCGAAAAAACCAGCCATAACCTGACCCAAACATGGCAGGACGAACACCCTATGGTAGCGACGGATTTTGCTGAGCTGGAAGCACTTTTACAACCTTATTTCACAGTGCATATTTTCGCCCATGACTACGACAAGATCCTGCCTTGGGATAAAACATCAGGCAACGCCCTATTTGTGTGTGTGAAAAGTTAGATGATTTCAGACCGGGGAAAACCGCTATAAACATTCAGTAATTCCCATCAATACTCCCAAACTATCAACTGCCAAAGCTGGCCCAATAAAAGGTGAACAACACCCCAACTAGCGAAGTTTAAATAGTTTGTCACCAGCGAAAAATTTACAGCCGCCAAAATAGCCTCTACAACCCTTTAGAACAAAGCACTAACCCACTCCCACGTTTTTATTGCGGCGCTATCTATGTCAATAAATTTTACAGTTTAAATTTCTCACACCACTAATGAGAATGCTAAACAATTGATTATATTAAGATTTCAGCGCCGGGCAATTTTACCCTCGAAAAATTGCAGTGAAAAAAGTTTACACTTCTTTTAAGTTTAATACCGTACACAAAATAACCCATTGATTTACATGCAATTAAAATATTGGCACAACTTGTGCTTATGCGTTCATAGCAGTATCAACAACCTAACTGTCTTATAAGGCAAACAAGCAACATGAACGCGTTAATGTACAAATCAAAATCAGTTTCAATCGCAGCACTTTTAACGCTAGCGGCAGCTCAACAAGTGGGCGCAGCAACCATTACTTTTGGTGGTCAAGCGGCTACTGATGGCTCGAACAAAACCAGCGTGAATGTCAACGCTGACAATACCATCACCTCGATAAACAACGGCTTTTTCGTTGAAACTTTCGATACAGCAACGGCTATACCGGGCATTTCTGGTGGTGGCGACACGCAATATAACGTAACGGGTAACTCTGAGGGTTGTGCCATCAACTCCCCTCTGACTATTACTCCAAGTGGCACTAACGTAGTAAACGTCAGAAACGGCTCGCAAAAAAATGTGGCAGCGGCTCCTGCAGGTGATACCACCTGTTACGGTTACACGTCTCCGACTACTGTTGGCGCGGAGAGTTACGTAGACATCGACTACAAAGACTTTTTGGCTAATATCGGCAATACTGTGCCGAACTTGGCGGGCTCAAGTATCAACTACCTGGGTTTCTACTGGGGCTCGGTTGATAACTATAATTCATTTGAGTTTTACTCTGATGACACATTAGTAGCGAAAATTACTGGCCCAGAATTATTGACCAAATTATCCGGTAAAACCGGTGACCAAGTGGCCGATTCTTCTAACGTGTATGTGAATATTGACTTTAGCTTTGCTGAAGCCTTTAACAGATTACGCGTTATTACCTCAGGTGTAGCTGGCGAGTTTGACAACATCGTTGTCGGTTTAGACCAACGCCCTGTTTCCGCCCCTGCAAGTCTGGCATTTTTAGGCCTGGGTTTGTTAGGTTTGGGTTTAGGCAGAAGATTTAAAAAATAAACTTCGCCTTACCTAAATATCTAAATTTTAAAAGCCGGCTCGCCGGCTTTTTTTATGCCTATTATGTTTTCATTTATCCGTTCATAAGATGTTAGGCCGCATCATTAAGGATATTGCATGCTGGGAAATAGGCGCAGCACGCCGTAATAGTCAAAGATAGGCATACGTTAATATTTAAGCAGTTCACTCAACCTCTGTAGATTGTTAATTGACGCAGCGTGCAGGTTAAACAAAGGTTTCGACACATGTCATTAAACTCTGATATCGCTCTGTTCATCGCGAAAAATCAATAAGTTGCATAACGGGTGTAAGAAATCTTAATTATAACGGTCTGATGCTGTACCTGAATTCAGGTAGTGTTAGTGAATAGCCAACAGGGCTCATTGCACGTTTTAATTGTCCAGCTTGACGGTGGTCAGGGTATTATTTTCAAGCGGCAATGTTTTTATAATCAAGGAGTCAAAATGAGTGAAATACTTCCCAACGAGCTACGTTCCCGATTACAGTGGTCATTATTATCAATGCGGGTCGGGGTATTTATTGTTATGTTTGTTTGGACATTAGACAAGTTCATTAACCCCGGCCACAGCATTAAAATATTTGAGAAGTTTTATGCTATACCAGGTTTGGGTGAAAACATGGCGTATCTACTTGGTGCCTTACAGCTTCTATTGATCTTTACGTTTTTAGCCGGGGTCAAAAAACGCCTAACCTACGGACTTGTCTTTTTACTTCATGGCGGTTCGACACTATCTGCCCTAGCCCTCTATTTGGACCCGTTTAATAATTTGTTATTCTTTGCTGCTTGGCCAATGTGGGCGGCATGTTTAAGTCTGTATCTATTACGTGATGCAGATACAAAATTTACCCTATCAAAAACAATATAATTACCCCCGGAGACTTTTGCAGTTGCAAAACTCATAGGGCTCGATTTTTAAGCGCAGTTGATGCCTGTATTAGTCCTCCCTAACATTAATGTCAACCAACAATGAGCCAATCATGCACTTTGCAAAACCCATTCGTTTTTTAACGATTACCAGTCTAATTATTTTTTTATATGGAGCACATTTTATGACCCAAGCTGCTGCCAAACCCAAGGTGTTAATATTTGACGTGAACGAAACCCTGCTCGATCTGGGCACTATGCGCAGTTCTGTCGGTGAAGCCCTGGGTGGGAATGCAGATCTCACCGCATTATGGTTTTCTACTATGCTGCACCATTCCCTGGTGACAACCGTGATGGGCGATTACCAGGATTTTGGTAAAATTGGGGTAGCGGCCCTAATGATGGTGGCCCAGAATGAGGGCATAGACATTAGCCAGCAACAAGCCATCACGGCAATTAAAACGCCCTTGTTATCACTCCCTGCCCACCCTGATGTAAAAGCCGGCTTGTCAGCGTTGAAAGCAAAAGGTTATAAAATAGTAAGTTTAACCAACTCATCCAATCAGGGCGTGAAAACTCAATTTGACCATGCCGGATTAACGGAACACTTTGATGAACGCATGAGCATTGAAGATATAAAAGTTTATAAACCCGACTTACGGGCCTATGCCTGGGCATTAGACAAACTGGGAGTGAAACCAGAAGAGGCATTAATGGTCGCCGCACACGGCTGGGACATAGCGGGTGCTAAAGCAGCAGGGATGCAAACAGCCTTTGTGGCCCGTCCAGGAAAAGCCCTGTATCCACTGGCGCCAGAGCCTGATTACATCGTAAAAGATCTGAGTGAATTGGTCACCATTTTAAAGTGATGCAGATTTCTAGTTGAAACTCATTTTTTGAAGGTGAAAATCGAACAGTCATTTCCCATACTCTCCAAGTCATTAAGTCTAGTGGGAGATGCCACGTACTTACGGCCTGACTTGTCTGCGCTGGAAACCCAAAAGGCAAAGGGCCTAGATGCCTTTTGCCGATAAGATCGCAACATCAACTATCAGATTATATCGACAACCCACGCCACATCTCCAAATAAGACTAATTCACCGGCGGGGCGCAATGTTCTCCAGCCTAATGACCGACTAAACTACACTCTGGCCCCTTTTATTTAATAATTTGGCGACGACAAATTCAAGCCTTTTACCATATATAAATCATCGTATTTTAAGCCACCATTGCCGTAGGGATCTTCGCCGGGGCCTGTATTACAGTTCATTAAAAAGTGAGTCAGAGGTTGTTCCCGTTTCATTCTGAAGCTAGCATTTGTATATACTTTTGTTTGCTGAATAAATTCATTGCCACCTTTAATATATACATCGTAAGTTTGCCCACCCTGGTGTTTGGGCGCATTGTTAACCAGGTACCAAATTTCATACCAAACACCCGGCACTAGGGGTTTGGCTTCTTTCTTGACCATTGGATTAAGAATATTGGCGTAGCCATCATTGGTTTTTACCATCAATGCGCCATTATTTTTAACGCCGTTTGATTCTTGTTTATCAGTGACTCTAAGAGTAGGTTCAAAGGCGTTATAATCGTATAAGGCGATATCGGCTGGCCCCATATTGCTGATGCCAAATGCATGGTTATTGGGAAACGATTCGACATTAATACGGCTATAAAAGGTGTAGGTTTCTCCCACGGCTACTACAACCGGCAGGGCCTTGAACGTGAGCGCCTTGCGGTTACCGACTATACCTTCCGCGGCAGGTTTTTTGAGTAAGTAGGCATTGCTACCTTGTTGAACTTGCTCGGTACGGCGTTCGGTAATTTGTGGATTTTCAACTCTCGGTGAGGTGTCATTTTTACTGTCAACCTTAGTCCAGCCAACAACACTATCAGTCGCTTCAAAGTTATCAATTAGCAGCCAGTTAGAAGCCTGTGCTGTGTTCGGAATTATATTTACCAACACGCCCAGCATTACGAAATAACGACACTGAAAACCTAGCAAAGCGATCATTGTAAAGTCCTTAAAAATAAGCTGTGGGTACAAAAAAAGGCCAAACTCTAACCTTTACACTAAAAAGTTATCAACTAGCAAGGCATGCCGCTCAATGACTTTTACACTACTTGAGCTTTATAAGACGAATAGATGGCACACAACGGCAGTGCTGCTGCGTAGTCTTAATCTGCGCCTATGATTTAGAACTTGGCTCGTAGACCAACAGTGAAAAGACAATCTGCCTCAGTGTATCTTCATTGCCTACTCCAGTTATGAAAATTATCTAGGGTGTCCGGGTCTATTGGACCATGTCATGCGGTTGCCCTGGAAGTCTTGGTTTGAATCGGTTAATTTCAAATTTGTCGTTGAAATGGTGCGGATTACAGTTTGCCAGCTTCGCTGGGCAAACAAAAAAAGCAGAGATTTAATCTCTGCTTTTTAATTATACAAGTTACTTATAAAATATTAGAAGCTTGCTCTAACACCAAACGCATATCTAGGGCCACTAGACTCCAACGATAAAAATTGTGATTCATATCTTCCGTGTTGTCTAGTAAATGAATCCGTTAGGTTTGTACCTTCAATAAATACTTGTATGTCCTTATTAATATTGTAAGCAATTCTAGCGTCTAATTGATCGTATTGTTCAGTAAACCATGGCTCAACACCTTGCAAACGAGTGAAAAATTCTTCACGGTTATTATACGCAAGACGAGCTTCAATTTTTGTATCGTCATAGAAAAGTACGATATTTTGAGAATCACCTAGTCCGGGTAATGCAATATTGTTATCAACAACATTCACATCAAATTCGTCTTTAGCACTAACATACGTTAAGTTGGCAGAAACACCAAAGTAGTTAAATGGTTCTGCTAATGAATCGAAGGTGTGTTGGAAACCAATTTCGAAACCATCAACACTGGTTTTTTCTAAGTTACGAGGGCGCGTAATATCGAAGTAAATAGTATTACCATCAATGTTTGTTCTATCTTCAGTAATTAGATCTAAACTATTAGGTTCTTTAAGAGTAATAGGCTCTCTCGCTTTACCACTAACAATAAAACCATCAATATCCTTTTTAAAATAACCAATAGTTAAATAACTACTTTCACTGTAATACCATTCAAAAGATAAATCGTAGTTTTGAGCTAAAAAAGGGCTTAAATCAGGATTACCCGCTGTAGCTTCTAAGCTTGATAAACGAAGCTGCTGTGGAAATGCTGGCGCTGGGTTAAGCAATGTCATGTCAGGACGGGTCAACGTTTTTGAATAAGCGCCACGTACTACAATTTCATCTGTAATATCAAGTTTAGCGTTTATGCTAGGTAACACTTTACTGTAATCGGCACTTGCTGTTACTTCTTCCGGATCACCTAAAGTACTTATTAATACGTCATCTGTATTACCTGCTGGCGCTAAATCATTAAATACTCGGTTTGCACCGGTAGAATCAACTTTTGTATCGGTATAACGTAAACCTGCATTAATGATTAGCGGCATAGCTCCAATTTCAAATTCAAACATTGCATTGACGTAAGCAGAAAAAATATCTTCTTTTACGTTGTAACCACGAGAAGGATCTACTTGCGCATCATAACCTGAAATTTCAGCGAATTCTGCGGCAGATGTACCTGGAGCCAATCCATTTATTTGGTCACGCATTGCTAAGGTACTCGGTTGTGCGTAATAAGCCAAAAGTTCTTCAGGATCAAACTGAATAGAGTCATTAGCAAAGTTACCATTTGCAGCACTTAAAAAGTCTTTTCGATTTTCTGAGGTAAAAAGTGAAGCAGGTAATGGAATAGTTTTTGGAAGTCGATAAAACTGTGGATTTTGCGAACGCATGTTTATACGTGTTTTTTCTTGTGTTGAACTAATAGCACCAAAGCTGACTTGTGTTAAAAATTCCAAGTCTAGATCCCAGTTAAAATCTGCTTTCACTTCAGTAATATCGTCTTCAAAAGTAAACCCTTCGCGTTGGGTAAACCACGAATTTTGATCATTAACATCAGCAACGGTTACAGGTGCGCCTAAGGTGTAATCGAATGGGTTTACTTCACCATCCCCATTTAAATCGACTGTTGAAGGTGTAAAGTTGAAGTTTGTTTCAAGTGGTGCGTCTGTGCCTTGACTGTTATCAATGCGTTGTAACTTGTCACTCGATCTAACAACAACGTAATAATCTTTACCTGCTGCTGGGTTCTCTGATGTTGATTTTGATATATCGAAATTAGCCGTCAATTCGTCGGAAATATACCATTCTAAGTTTGCACCAAATTGAGTCGCTGAAGCAGGGCGATTTCTTGCTTGGAAGATGTTCATTGGCCCTTCAATCATATCGTAGCGAGTAACAACATTATTTTCGTCTACAACCATATTATGCAGATCGTTCTTATTGCGATGAGAAATTCTTGAAATCGCTTGTGTTTTGATATCAAAGTCGGTGTACATTGCATCTACAGTTAGGTGCAAATTATCAGCCATTTCATATTGTACTGTACCGGTATAACCTGTCCGCGTTCTGTCTTCTTCCGTCCGCATAAAGTTATGTTGTCTTTGGTAAACATAATCGCCGACACCATTACCTTGACCATCAGCAAAGCGCCATAAGTCACTTTCACTAATATCCCAAGGATCAAAACGTTGTGAATCAGGAGACCACGATGTAATTGAGGAATCTAACGTTGCTTTACGCTTTTGATGTGAAATAGACAATAAAACACCTATCGTATCGTCAGCAAAAGAATTACTTATAAAACCGAACAGGTTAGGCGTCACATCACCTGTTTTGTCTTCGTACGAACCTTTGGCGCTTACAACGGCTTTAAATTCACCAATGTCTAATGGGCGTTGAGTTTTTAAGTTAATGGTTGAGCCAATACCGCCTTCTTGTAAAGCGACACTTGATGTTTTAAATACATCAACGCTACCAATAAGCTCAGCAGACAGTAAATCAAAATTGAATGCACGGCCTTCAGCGTCAGATGCCATACGACGTCCGTTAACTAATACGGTATTGAACTGAGGCCCAAATCCGCGAACGGTAATTTGTTGTCCTTCACCGCCGCTACGGTCGATCGATACCCCGGAAATACGTTGTAATGATTCCGCCACGTTTGAATCAGGAAATTTACCTATGTCTTCCGCGACGATACTGTCTTGAATAAAATTACTATTCTTTTTGAAATCAGCAACCGCAGTTAAACTTTGTCTGATACCGCTAACGGATATAACTTCGACTTCTTCTGTGCTGTGTATTGAATTTTTGGTAGTTTCTTGTGCTACAACTTGTCCGCTGTTAACTGAACTTAAAACGGCTAATACAGCAGCTGCAACTTTACTTTTTTTATTATGAAACATTTTATCTCTCTCAAAACTTGGATCTAATAAAATAGATATTTGTCCCTTCTCATCAGAAATAATTTCAAGCTTTGTACCTTCAAGCAACAACTCCAACGCTTTGGTTGATGTGTACTTTCCGGTTACTGAGTTAGTTTTTATATCCTTAATCTTGTCCATAGGAAACATAAAAGTAATGTCAGCTTGTTCTGCGAAACTAATTAACGATGAGAAAGCCCATTGTTTTGGAATGTTGAAATTTAATTTCTTGCTATTTTCTGTCGCAACGGCCTTATTAAAAAAAACAACTACGACAAATAATACAAGAATATTACTGCCCAATTTCGTCCATTCCGCTAGTACATTTTGTGTTTGCACTAGGTTAAAAGACGAGCAGGATGTTTTTTTCCGCCATAGCGCGAAAGAAAAATATTTTGACAAGAAATACATCGGAACAATCACTTAACGACTAAATCATTGTTTTTAAATGAAAAAATTAATAAATCACACATGTTTCTTAGTCTCTATAGACTACAAATATGCACCCATATTAACATATGAATCTAAAGATCATATCAATATGCAACTAGAATGTTACAATTATCACAATGAAAATCCACATAACGGATTAGCGGATTTTTTGCCCTCGATCGTCTATTTACTATAGACAAGCATGAAGATGAAAAATGTTTAAAAGTGAGAATCGCTATTAAAAAAAATAATACGTTCACTAAGTTATACCTTACCTCAAGAGATAGTCTAAGTCGTATGGTGGCTTCTATTGTGCCTCTTCATGAAATTGAAGATGTGGTACAAGAAACTTTTGTGCGTATTTGTCAGGCGAAAAATGCTGAAAAAATATCATCAAAAAAATCATTCATGTTTACTACTGCCAAGAATTTAGCGTTAGATTACCGAAAGAGAGCAGCAACAAAGTTGGTTGACGATAATATTGAGTGGAATGAACTTGAAGAGCTTATGGATAATAAGCACTACGATCGTGTATTAACTGACGTAATAACAAATGATGAGTTTTCTAAATTTTGTGAAGCGATCAGACAACTACCACCTCAAAGTCGGAAAGTTTTTGTTTTAAAGAAAGTTTACGGTTATACACAAAAAGAAATTGCTAAAAATATGAATATTAGCGAGAGCACAGTTGAAAAGCACATTTCGTCAGGAACCAAGCGATGTATGCAAATGGTTCAGCAAGATGATTTAACATCAAATGACAGCGATGTATTTCAGCTGAAAAATAATGGAGTCAGAGGTTAGTATGGATAATGTACACGTTCTTAAGCCTCAGAATATCAACAAGGAAAAAATTCTTGATGATGCATGTGACTGGATTGCAAAAATTGATCGTGGATTGTCAGAAAATGAAACACTTCAATTTCAAGAATGGTTATACGAAAAACCAGATCATTTAACTCAAATGCTTAAAACCGCAAAAATGTGGGACAAAATAGATGACTTAGAAAGATTGTCTGATATTTTCCCTCAAAATCAAGTGAAGCGAAAAAGATCATCATTGGTTTGGGGCTCTGTTGCCGCTTCGTTAATTTTAGCTTTTACATTAACTTTTTATAACTTAAGCGACATATTTAATAAAAATAACGACAAGATTGTCTTACAACTTGTCGAATCTACCTATCAAACTAAAATCGGTGAGATTGACACTATAACGTTACCCGATAGTAGCGTACTGGTTTTGAATACCAATACCATTGTGCACATGAAATACACAAATGAAGTCAGAGTATTAGAACTCAAACAAGGCGAAATTAATATTGATGTTGCGCACGATGAATCAAGACCTTTAAGTGTACTGGCCAACGGTAAAATGTTCCAAGCTGTAGGAACAGCTTTTAATGTTGAAGTAAGCGCTGATATTGTTGAGCTTATTGTTACTGAAGGTAAAGTGTTAGTTGAAGACAAATCAGCTAATCAGTTTAAAGCGGATATTGCAAACAACAAAATTAAGCTACCTAAAACATCTTTAGCCGTGTCTAAAGGTGAAAAGATTGATCTCGATATTGATATAAAATCAGTAAAAGCAAAAGAAATAGTTAAGTTGGCGCCTATGGATATTATTTCTTCACTGGCTTGGCAAGAACGTAAATTAATTTTTAGAGGTGAAACATTAGCGCATGTCGTTGATGAAATTAGCCGTTATACCGATTTACAAATAGAGCTAGATAATAACGAAGAATTGAAAAAAATTAATGTTGTCGGGGTTTTTAAAACTGGTGATGTAACCGAGTTGCTTGTTGAATTTAAGAAACATTTCAATATTACCCATGAAAAAACCAGTGATAATAAAATTAAGCTTTATTTTTCTAGTTAATTTATATGCATTTTTAACGACATTCCTGTTGGGAGTATAGAAACGATAAACGCTACCCCCTAATCCATACAACAGACCTGGATTGAGAAAATGCTGACTTTACAAAGCTGGCAATTTGCACAGGTAATGTATGACGAAAAGAGCAAAACAACTCAGCCCTACCTGCAATGCTGAGTGCTATAGAAGGTTAAAAAAAGAGGAGGCAATTACCTGACAAATTTAACGAACTAAGCACCCCAGTCGAATTCATTGTGTGAACTTCGCACAGCAGGCTGTTACCAGTCGGACTGATAGCCGACCCAACCGATATTATTTTTACTCGTAGTATTGGGCGGATGAACCGTCAACTTCAGCAACCTATGTCGCTGGCCAGTGGGTATAGGAAAGGCCAGGTTAACCCATTCGATTGCTTATAAGATACCTTGTCCAGTACTTGCCACTGTTGTCTATGTGCTCGGTCATCACTGCCAACACAGCATTGACGTCCCTTTCCTCTAATGCCGTGAGAATCTGCTTATGTTCCTCGATGCTTTGTTTTATTCGAGTGGAACTAAGTTTTACACTCGATTGCATTGCCAATAGAATTAGCCGGTTTCTACGCCAGAGGTCAATCGCTTTGTGATTATAATGATTTTTGACCGTTAACCAGTGAAACTGGGTATCCAAAATACGATATTCTCTGTCGTTTGCTGTTTCCATTTTTGTCAGCAACTCTTTTAACTCAAGCCGATCTGCGAGTGTATGTTCTTCAACAAACCAAGCCATTAGATAGGGTTCTAATAATTGTAAAATTTCGAAGACATCTCTAAGGCTATTGAATTCAAAGAGCGCCACTCTAGCTCCGCTATTGGGCGAAACCGTGACAAACCCCTCGCCTTGCAGTTGTTTTAGCGCCTCTCTAATTGGATTAATACTGGTGTGGTATTTTTCAGCCAGTTTTGTCGTTACTAGCCTGTCGCCACTTACAAAAACTGCATTGGCAATATCATTTAAAATATACGCATAAATAGTACTTTCTTCATTAATAAGTGGAGATACCAATGAGGGTTCTTTAAATTCAGACATGTGGTTTAAGCCAACTTCAACTAAGTTATTTCTTTAATTTGTATTTGTTCCACTTTACCAACCAAAAACAGATAAGAACAGCATCCAATCAGTGCTAACGAGGCAATAAAC
This sequence comes from Paraglaciecola sp. IT1134, assembly GCF_058068185.1. Lineage (NCBI taxonomy): Bacteria > Pseudomonadati > Pseudomonadota > Gammaproteobacteria > Alteromonadales > Alteromonadaceae > Paraglaciecola > Paraglaciecola sp. IT1134. The sequence goes on from NZ_CM176486.1 coordinate 4,427,611, forward strand.
ATCAATGCGGGTTTGAAGTCACCACCTTTGACCAACCAGCCTATGACAATTGGCACAATCACGGCGGATAAGCCACCAATAAAATTGAAACAGCCTCCCACTAAACCAACCAAATGTTTAGGCGCGATAAGGGAAACAAATACCCATGCTATCGAAGACAAACCATTGCCAAAAAATGCGATGGACAAAAAAGTGATGATCCAAAATGTGTCATCCGTATAGTTCGCTCCAACTATGCTCATGGTTAGCATCAACCCTGTAATAATAGGTGCTTTTCGTGCAACTTCTTTAGAGAAGCCTTTACGCACAAGGAAGTCAGATGTAAATCCTGATGCCAGCACACCAAAGAACGCGGCAAGAAATGGAACTGATGCTAAAAAACCGGATTTAATAAAATCTAATCCACGGTATTCCACAAGGTAAGTCGGGAACCAAGTTAAGAAAAATATTAAGGCTCCCCCGAGGCAAAATTGACCTATATAGATACCCCAGAGCTTTCTATGTCCAAATGCTATTTTTAAATTAGCCGCGTTAAACGTAACTTTATCATTCTTATCACTTGGCTGTTCTGCAGTCGATTTGGTCGTCAAAAGATCTAATTCCTGTTGACTGATAGTTGGATGATCTTTGGGATCACGATAAAATACATACCAAATGATTGCCCACAAAATTCCAATTATGCCAGAAATAATAAACAGTCCACGCCAGCCAAAATAGTTCTGTATAACAACTAGCAGCGGCATTAAAAATGCCAAACCTATAAATTGCCCCGAGGTATAAACGGCAATTGCTGAAGCTCTTTCATTTTCAGGGAACCATGAGGTGACAATTTTATTGTTGCACGGGTACGACGGCGCTTCAAATACACCAATCGCCATTCTGCAACCAATTAAGGCAGCAAATGAAGAAATAAACCCTTGTACAAGCGTAGCGATAGACCAGGCAACTAAAATAAACGGATATAAAAACCTAGTTTTAACCACATCTACAGCGATGCCGCCAGGGATTTGTAATATCGAGTAAGTCCAGCCAAACGCAGAAAAAACCAGCCCCATCTGCACTGACGTTAAGGACAATTCCTCGGATAGTGCCGATGCAGCAACGGATATATTAGTTCTATCCATGTAATTAATAACAACGGTCATGAAGATTAACAATAATATGTTAAAACGCTTGCGTGTTTTGCCGGATGGGGACAACTCACTGCCCGCAGTATTGGATTGAATAGCCATATTCGTTACCTTTAACATGTTGATAATTACCAGTTGGTATAAGAACCGTCTTTTTTATAAAGTCGAGGTGCTTCCCAATATTTGAAAGTCAAATTCTGTATGAGATCCTCGTTCACATCGACGCCTAAACCCGGCGCGTTATTTACCTTTAAGACATTTCCTTCAACTAACGGACGATTGATAAAATACTTGTCATAGTCTTCCATTGAACCGTCATAAGGAGGGAGTTCCAGCCAAGCCATATTGTTAATTGCAGCGCAATAATGAACAGATGCGGCTGAACACAAGGGGCTTAGTGGGTTGTGCGGCATCATATCGATATAATGCAACTCACACAGGGCCGCTATTTTCATAGACTCAGTTAAGCCACCGGCATTACAAATGTCCACTCGGCCAAAATTGGTTAGGGCACTTTGTGTATAATGAGCAAAATCCCATTTGCTCGTGAACTCTTCGCCTATCGCAAATGGTGTATCAATCATTTGTCTAAGCGCTTTATATGCAACGGGTGATTCATCTCGAATAGGCTCTTCTATAAAATCCAAGGTACCTTTAGGCATTCTATTAATAAAAGAAACCGTTTCTGGTACTGATAACCTATGATGATAATCAATCCCCAAGGTAACCTCAGGGCCTAATTCCTGACGAGCAATCGTCATCCATTTTGCGACTTTAGCGATTGATTCTCTGGGTTCAAAAGTGCTAGGTTGCTCAGCATTGCCATGTTCGCCTGTGGTTGCGCGCAGTACCTTCCAGCCTTGAGATTTAAGATGTAGAAAGTCATCTATTAATGCTTGGCCCATTGGTTTGATACTGGTAGCAAACAATGGAATTTCATCTCTGTGTTTACCACCTAACAGCTGGTAAACAGGTACGTTCAATGACTTTGCGACCAAATCATGCAGTGCAATATCGATCGCAGCGATTGCAGCCGCCAATACTCTGCCACCTTCGAAATATTGGCTTCGATACATTTCTTGCCACAATGCACCAATTTGATTTGGATCTTTACCGATTAAAAATTGTTTGAAATGTTCGACTGCACCCATCACAGCTTTTTCACGGCCAGACAAACCTGATTCGCCCCAGCCATAAATGCCAGAATCAGTTTCGACTTTGACGAGACACACGTTACGAAAACCAGCCCAAAATCCATAGGCTTTAACTTTGGTAATTTTCATTTAACTCACAATTTAATCAGTTATTTAACAAGCTTTACGTAGAATAAACATGTTTTGTGTGGAATTCCATATAAATTATGTGTAATCTTTCAAACAGGTTACTTTTGCATTGGTATGACGTTTAAATGCTGTTGTAATAAGCAATCTTGAAACATGTAATTAATCTTTAGCTAACATAAACGAGCAAAAGTTATGAAACCAATTTGCACTAGTTTGACTGCTTGGAAACTACTCTTGGCAACGTTGATCTTTATAGTTACCAACGCACACGCAAAAGATCGTCCCAATATTGTCATTATGATGACCGATGATCAGGGATATGGTGATATCGGTATGCACAACAATCCGTATTTGAAAACGCCCAATATTGAACGGATCGCGGCAGACGGATTAGAAATGACCCACTTAATGACTTATCCAAATTGTTCAGCGACACGAGCAGGTTTAATGACAGGGCGTTATCCTTATCGCACGGGTGTAACCGCAGTTACTCAGGTCGATCACTTGATGCGCGGATCAGAAACGACGATAGCTGAAGTATTAAGCGCAGCGGGTTACAGAACAGGTATTTTTGGTAAATGGCATTTAGGCGACAACCATCCCATGCGACCAACAGATCAAGGTTTTCAGGAAGCCTTGGTTCATAAAGGCGGTGGTATTGGCCAAGCTGCAGGGCCTGCTGGTAATACCTATTTTGATCCAGTATTGGAACACAATAATGTTTCCGAAAATTACAAAGGCTATAGCGACGATATTTTTACTGATGCAGCAATGGATTTTATTGAGCAAAAAAGTGATAAACCTTTCTTAGCTTATTTAGCTACTAATCTTCCGCACTTACCTTTGCAAGTACCAGACAAACTGGCTGAGCCGTTTCGCAAAATGGGGCTGCACGAAGATAACGCACTCGTTTACGGAATGATTTCCAGTATCGACTATAATGTCGGTCGTGTTTTGGACAAGCTCAAAGCATTGGGTCTAGAAGAAAACACCATTGTTATCTTCATGTCTGACAATGGCCCTCGTCATCGTCGCACGAAAAATGATTCTTACCCTGGTCGCTGGGTCGCGAATCTAAGAGGCACAAAAACCAGTGTTTACGACGCCGGTATACGGGTTCCTTTCTTTGTAAAATGGCCAGGCAAAATTGCGCCTCAAAAGCAATCAACAGAAATGGGCGTAATCATGGATCTGTTCCCTACTCTGCTTGATGCGGCCAACGTACAACCTCCAAAAAACATCCATATTGATGGTCAATCGCTTTTACCACTTTGGACCAAAAATGAAACTAAAGGACTCAAGGAACGAGACTATTTTGTGCAACTTCATTATGGCCCAACGCCTTTTAAATACATGCACTTCACCCTGAGAACGCCAAAATATAAACTGGTTAGTCCCCATCCTTTTCCTCACGGCATTGTTCATCAACCAACCGATTGGGTACTTGAAAACGTGCTTAAGAACCTTGAATTATTTGATGTACAAAAAGATCCCAGTGAACGTATCAATATTGCAAAAGACCATCCTGAAATAGTCGATGCAATGCTTCTCCGTTATGAAAACTGGTTTGATGAAGTCACCGAAGAACGCGCAGCTGCTGGTATAGAACGAATTTCATTGGGCAACCCTGCACAACCAGTAGTTAACCTTTCTCGTTTTGATTGGGGCGGCCCACGGGTTATCTCCCGCTTTGACTACGGTGGCCCCAGAGTTATTGAAGACAATCTACTGGGTTATTGGCAAGTACGCACTGAAAAAGGCCGCTACACGGTAACTTACGATCTACCAGAAGTATCAGAAGACGCTGTAGCTTATCTAAAATATGGTGAAGTGTATTTGTCGAAAAATCTGAGTCAGGGGCAAAAGAAAGTGACGTTTAATAACGTTAAGCTACCGGCTGGTGAAGGTAATTTTCATGCTTACATTAAAGATGACAGATTGCCTGTAGGCCCGTATTTTGTTGATGTGACACGATTAGATCTTTAATTGCCTAACAACAATAGAGTTAAAAATAAAATGAAACTTTCAAAATCAGTTAAACCTTTATTCATCGCGCTGGGAATGCTCACGCTGGTCGCTTGTTCTTCAAGTGAGTCATCAGTAGCTAACGCGCCAACGAAAGAAAACGCTAAGAAACCAAATGTGCTTATTCTAATGTTTGACGACATGCGCTTCGACACGTTTTCGTATCGAGGCGGACCGGTGAATACACCAAATATTGACGAATTAGCCAGCCAGTCATCACGATTCGATTATGCCATGTCTACTACCGGTTTATGCTCGCCTTCACGTGCGGCTTTTTTTACCGGCCGTTGGGGACACAAAACAGGTTTAGATGACAACGTCGAACTTTATCATTCCAGAGTCGAAAGCTTGTCGTTGAATGAAGGTGGGTTAATTAAACGCGCCGCTGATTCAGGTTATATGGTCGGTTATGTTGGGAAATGGCATATTGGAGCCAAAGGTCCAAGCTTGCGAGGAGCAGAATTTGTCACCGGTAAATCTGAAACCGTTCCGCAGAAACTGAAACCACGTGTCCCTCGTGATCGTCAGCAAGGCATCGACCACTATCACGCGGGTGGATTGGATAGTAACAATGAAAAGCATCAATACTACCAAACCCTTGAAGGTACTTACGAGGATACACACGCAGCAGAAAAAGTGCGTGACGGACAAAAAATGCTTCGCGAAGCAGCTAAAGACGATCGGCCGTTTTTTGGCATAATCAGTTTTAATCAGCCCCACCCCGCTTATCGTGTACCTGAGCCTTATGCCAGTATGTTTGATCCTGAAAAGATTAAGATGCCGGGAAATTTTAAAGCCGAACGCGTGAACAAACCCATGGCGCAAGACGGAATTTGGTGGCCATGGCACGACGTTAGCCACATGTCTGAGTCTGATTGGCGTAAATCAAGAGCCTACTATTACGGCGCAATGGCAATGGTTGACCATGCTGTGGGCGAAATTATTAACACTGCCAAAGAAGTGGGTATGTATGATGACTTACATATTGTATTCGTTGGTGATCAGGGCAGCATGATCGGCGAGCACAATTTGTATGACAAAGGCCCCTATGCTTACGACGAATTAATGCGCATACCTTTGTTGATCAAAAATCCCAATGTAAAACCACGGGTGATTAATCGTCATGTTTCGCTAATTGACGTTGCGCCAACTTTGGCTAAATGGATGTCGCTGCCACAAGATGGTGACGTAGATGGTCATTCATTAATACCATTGATGGAGCAAGGAGACTCAGCCGTCACAGACGAGCAAGACTTTTCGCTGTATGCATACGAATGGTACAACGGTGCATGGTTTGGTGTCAGGGCCATTAGGGATAAAGATTTTAAATTTGTTTGGTATCCAAGTGATGATACCGATGAATTGTATGATCTTAAAAACGACCCGCTGGAAATAAATAATTTAGCTATGGACCCTGAATATCGCGACGTCGCGTTACGCATGGCAAATCGATTAGAAGCCGAACTCATACGTGTCGAGGATCCCTCAGTCGAACGCTTGAGTTTTCAAAAGCAATTGTATATGAAGTGAGCGTAAAATAGTGCTAAGGCTCTAGCTTACTGCGTTTAGGCAGTTGATTAATAAACGTATCAGAGAAGTAGAAAACAACGATGGTGTTACTAAGATAAATACCCGTAATAGGCCAAATGTACTTCACCCAAGCCAATTTACTTAAAAACCGGACGGCCAGATTCAGGTTAGAGGTGCATTTACATAACATTCAGGTTTGTAAAGTGGTGTACTTCTATTTTAAATCCAGGTCATTTCGCTGAGGCGTTACCTTGGGTATACGCGTAATCCAAATACGCCTGCTCAACCACAAACCACTTTATCCCAAACATAAAACAACCGACTCAGGGTCGGTTGTTTTATGTCTCAATTAAGAAATGGTACCAGCGGGTGAAACTGGTTTCTTTCGCTGCGCAGCAGCGCCCAGTTGACAAATCTTTCGGGAAAAAATTTGAACATCGCAGGTACAACGAAGGCCCAAAGGGTGAGTAAATGGAAACCCGAATAGCGGCCAAACATGGATGCCTGAACTGTAATTCTATTATGGGGTGTTCATCATCAGGGGCGTGTTTACTCTAAATTTGATATTCCCTCCGGACTATACTGCCACAGCAAATAAAATCAAACACCGCCTCACTATCGCTAATGACTAATTCTTGATGAGGGGCAATATATTAATTGAAATTCAGTGAAAGCGAATTGGGATAGCAAACGTGACGAGAAAATTAGATCCCTCGTTCTCCAATACAAGTGAACCGTTATATTTGGTTGCGATCGCATTAACGATGGATAAGCCTAATCCTGCTCCCTTCGTTTCACCTTTACGCCAGAACCGGGAGGCCATCAATGGAATATCCGAAGGGCAAACATTGCCTGAATTTCTGACTTCAATTTTAATCCCCTCGGCGCAGGATTGAGCCTGCAATATGACAAGCGTATCGGGTTCGCTGTATTTCAGAGCGTTCTCAAGCAAGTTTCGACACACTATCGCTATTAGCGGTATGGCAATAAACGTAATTTCTTTATCCTCGTTTACCGTATAACTGATCCGCTCCGTTTCTGGGGTTGCTTCTCGCCCGATATTTTTGACAATCGATTCTAGTGACCACGGAGCCACGGAGGTCAGCGCTATCTCAGATTCCACTCGAGCCAAAGCAAGTAAATTCTCTAAGATTGAATATAAACGGTATGCACTTTTTTTCGTTTGAGCGAGTGCTTTTTCCCGTCCTGCGCCTGCCGATATTTCTGCCAACTGAATTTGAGATAAAATGCCTGTCAGCGGAGTTCTGAGCTCATGAGCTGCGTTATTAGTAAACTGCTGTTCTCGTTTCATTCCCTCAGATAAACGGGCCATTAAGGCATTTTGACTCACTACCAGCGGTTGTAGTTCTTGGAAAGGTTTCTCCAGGTACACCGGCGACAGGTCGTCACTTCCCCGTTGTTCCAGCGCCGACGCGAGATTTCTTATTGGTAACAGCCCCCTTCCGACCGCTATCCAAAGTAAAGCTAGAGCCGCGAGAAGCGCGATGGCCGGAGGGATAAGTGTACTTTTTAAAAGATTATTGTGGAGCGATTCTCGTTCACTGATTTTATCTGCGATAGTGATAACAAATTTATCCGTTCTGAGCGCATAAGTGCGCCACTGTGATTTTTCTGAACTTAAAAAAGCGAAGCCTTCGCTTAGATTTGCATCTATGGGCGGGCCGTTTATATTACTGCTGGCGATGACTGTTCCGTGCAACGAGCTAATCTGGCAGGATAAGCCTTTTGCATTTCCCAGTTCATTCGCTTGCATAATCGAAGGAATGGTTTTCCCCAACGCGGTCTCCGGTACAGTAGCTAGAATATTACTCAGCATAGTGGCGGTAGACTGCAGACGCTGATCTAACGCTATCTCCAACTCGCTGCGCAGACCAGTAATCAACCATATACTTGATACTAACCAGAAGCCGAGGAAAACCGATGCGATTAATAAGGTGAGACGTAAACGTAAACTCATGATGAGGCGGTTTCGACCTTACCTAACCTGAAACCAAAACCCCGTACAGTTTCAATCGCTTTAGTACCCAATTTTTTACGCAAATTATAGATATGCACATTTAGAGCATTGCTTGCCACATCGTCCGAGACACCATATAACACGTCTTTAAGTTGGCTTTCGGTGAGAATACGCTGCGGATTATTTAAGAATGTCGCTAGTAGCAAATCCTCACTGCGGGATAACGAAACCTGCACACCGTTAAGTACCGCGCTGCGTTTTTCAACATCGTAATTAAGCTGCCCGTGATTAATGGAGTTTGTCAGCCGGTTGGTCGCGCGGCGCTGTAAACTTATCAGTCTGGCTAGCAGTTCTCGAAGATCAAAAGGTTTTAGAAGGTAGTCATCAGCACCTTTTTTCAGGCCTGCAACTTTGTCATCGATTCCGTCTCTGGCCGTAAGGATTAACACAGGTAAAGAGTGTCGTTGCCGACGCAGCCAGATTAGCCACTGCATCCCGTCTCCATCTGGTAGGTTGAGGTCAAGTATACACAAGTCAAAATGACTGGTTTGAACAAAAGTTTCTGCCGCATTTATTGAACTGACGTGATCAACGGCCATCCCCTCAGTCGTTAAGTAAGTCACGATTGCATCGGCAATAACATCATCGTCTTCAACTAACAAAATATGCATAGCCTGTACTCTTTATGAAACATTTCACTTTGGCCGAAGGATACCTTGGCATACTCACAATGAACAAGCATTAAAAGGCCACTGACTAGCGCCTAAAAAAAACAAGTGCCACTTCTTCATATTCACTTAATCTGACTCCTTCAACCTGAGGTAGTTAATTGCAAAAAGAAGATAAAAAATAACCTATGTTAAGTATATCAATCGGCCCTATTGCGGTGTCGGTGTTATTGCTCACTACTATCATCGGCATTATTGTGTTCTGGGTTCTAACACACTGGCTTACGCGAAAAAACGCTGATAATGCGCTTGCTATAGATGGGATTTTCAGAGCGATAGTGGTCGGGCTTATAGTGGCCCGGATAGCATTCGTCCTTACTGTGTGGTCGGTGTACCAAGAAAATTGGTGGCAGATTTTAAATATTCGAGATGGCGGTTTCATCCCCTTCTATGGTTGGATCGCGAGTATTTTTGTTCTAATGGCCTCGTCCCGTGGCAGGCGCACCATTACCCGAGTCTATCTGCGAGCCAGCATTGCTACTTTATGTGTGATCATACCTTTAAATTTCGCCGCGCGCTTCTATAGTTCTGAAGTCAGTATCCCACAAATCCCGGTTCACGATAGCAGTGGCGAGCAAGTCAGTCTGCAAACCTTCGAAGGAAAGCCCCTGGTAATCAATTACTGGGCTTCTTGGTGTCCGCCTTGCCGTAAGGAAATGCCAGTTCTGGAGGCCGCGCAGAAGCAACATTCATCAGTGACGTTTCTGTTTATAAATCAGGGGGAGGATGCCTCGACCGCACAACGTTTTCTTAGATCACAAGGCGTAAACATAGAGAACGTTTTCTATGACCCGGCAAGCCAATTAAGCCGTGCGTCTGGCGCTGCAGGTTTGCCCACAACGCTATTTTTCGACGCCTCGGGAAAACTGGTCGCCAGCCACATGGGTGAGTTAACGCACGCCAGCCTTACACATTATTTGCAAATACTCGACGAAAATGACATTCAGAATAAGGAAAAACCATGAAATATATCGCGTTAGTTATTATTTTACTTTTTGCACCATGGGCGGCCGGAACGGAAAACGAACTACCTGAGCCACTTAAGTTGCTGGCACAACAAGGCGGGGAAATCGTCGACCAGTTCGATGCCCCGGCCGGTATGAAAGGCTATATTGCCGACTTTCGGGGCGATGTGGTTACCCTCTACGTGACATCGGATGATAAATACTTATTCGCCGGTACCATGCTCGATGCAAAGGGCAATGATTTAGGTGAACACGCGGTGCAGGCATACATAAGCGGGCCGAAAAGTAAGAAAGACTGGAAACGCCTGGAGTCGAGTAATTGGATTGTGGATGGTTCGCCAACGGCAAAGCGGGTAATTTACACATTTACCGATCCTAATTGTCCATATTGCAAAAAGTTCTGGCAAAGTGCCCGGCCCTGGATCGCTTCTGGTCAAGTTCAGATCCGCCATATTCTCGTCGGTATTCTAAAAGCAGACAGTCAAGGGAAGGCAGCAGCGATCCTTGCCGCCGACAATCCAGCAGAAATCTTGGGCAAACACGAAGCAGGAAACTTGTTCCCTGAACTTAAACCTTTGCAAAATCCCTCTTTCGAGGTACGTAATAAGTTGATGATAAATTACCAAACCATGATGGCATTAGGTGTAAGCGCGACACCCGCCACTTTTTATCACGACGCCGCCGGGGCTGTAAAAAAACAAATGGGCCTGCCTCCCGAACCAGTACTGAACCAAATCTTCGGGCCAGTCAACGAAAATTAACATCCCGTTATATATAAATGCCTGAATTCAATTTCAAAACCTTAATCTGATCTTAATCCAGGTTTCATACTGTTCAATTTCGATAAACGAAGTAACCAATACAAGTTGGCGGACATAGCGTTTGTCCCAAGTCGCCATTTAAATAAGGTGTGAAATCTGTGTGGATAGTTAAATTTGCTTTACGTCAGCGTTACACAATTGGCGCTTTGGTTCTGTTGTTATTGTTAGTTGGCGGGCGGGCTATGCAACAGATGTCTACCGATATCTTGCCGGCAATAGACATACCTTACGTCAATGTCATGTGGACTTATCCTGGGCTCAGTGCTGGAGACATGGCGGCGAAAGTCTCATCGTTCAGTGAAATCGCGATCATGAATAACGTAGATGATGTTAAGCAGGTAACCTCAGAAAATGGCAATGGCTATTCCTTGATCCGCGTTGAATTTCATCCTGACGTCAAACGTGAAGTCGCATTGACTCAGATAACTGGCGTTTCGCAAACCATATTAAAACGGCTGCCAGCGGGAATGACACCTCCACTGGTAGTGAATTACACCACGTCCAGTGTACCGATCCTGCAGTTAGCAATATCGTCCGATAGTATGACTCAATCACAATTGTATGATTATGCGCGCTTGACACTCAGGCGAAAAATACAATCTATACCCGGGTTACGACTGAGTTTACCGTTTGGAGGCGCACCCAGACAGTTAATGATTGATATCGATCCGAACCGGTTGCAATCCCATGGCCTGACCGCTCGGGATGTGGCTGACGCCATCTATCAGCAAAATGTAACCTTGCCTTCAGGGATTTTACGCGAAGGGAAACTAGAACTCACTGTCTCGACAAATGCCAGCCCTGAGGATGTTGTCGCGTTTGAATCCATTCCCGTTAAAAATACTGAAGGCGGTTTGATCCTATTGAGAGATGTAGCGGAGATCCGGGATGGCGGTGCCGTTGCCACGAGTATGGCGCGAGTAGACGGCCAGGCCGGTGTGATCGTATCGGTACTTAAACTTGGCCAGGCATCAACCGTTGACATCATAGATGAAATCCAGCAGCGGTTGCCGCAAATTCGAGAAGATGCGCCCCAGGGCCTCAGTATCATACCCATTTTTGACCAGTCTAGATTTGTAATAGCGTCTCGAGACGCTGTTCTAATAGAAGCCTTGTTGGTGGCAGGTCTGGTTGCAGCTGTAGTGCTATTGTTCCTTGGGAGTGTGCGAAGTACCGTCATTGTTCTAATCTCTATTCCGCTGGCATTGTTAGCTTCACTGACCGGGCTGATTGCACTGGGCTATACACTTAACCTAATGACACTCGGGGGCCTAGGGTTAGCGATTGGCATCCTGGTCGATAACGCTCTGGTAGAAATTGAGAATATTAATCGAAATATTGACTCTGGTAAGTCTGTCAGAAAAGCGGTAATAGACAGTGCCAGTCAGGTGGTATTTCCTGAGCTCGTATCTACATTGAGTATTTGTATCGTGCTCATACCTATCTTTTTACTAGGTGGTGCAAGTTCGTTTGTATTTGAACCTCTGGCACTAGCGGTGTTGCTATCAATGCTCGCCTCTTTCATCCTGTCGCGAACGCTGGTACCCACACTTGCCTTTATGTTGTTGCCCACAGAACGTATTCATCGAGCATCCCACACCTCAGCATTTCAGCGAGTTCACCTTCGATTGGAACAAAAACTTGAACATATTATTGGCATACATACTGCCAATATACAAAAGCTCATAGGTTTACGTTACCGACGCAGTATGATTGCCATTATCTTTGTGCTTGTGGCTATTGTTGTCGTCAGTACAATTTCTACCTTAGGCAAAGATTATTTCCCCAAATCCGATGCGGGCGGTATTCGACTGCACCTACGAGTAGAAAATGGCAGTCGACTACAAGAGACTGCCATACAGTTCGCTAATGTGCAGCGATTGATTCGGCAAATAATTCCAACGGATGAAATCCAGACGATCGTTGAAAATATCGGACCACCAGATCCCATTAATCGTACTTGGATAAGCACAATGATCAGCGCTTCTTCCGAAGGCGAATTGCTCATTCAATTGAAACCAGGCCATTCTCCTACCGATGGCTACATTCGTGAAATCAGGCAGCAGCTTAAAACGCTATACCCAAGCTATGACGTATTGTTCCGACCTGCAGATATTATATCTCAAACGCTAAACGGCACGGCAGATTCAGCGATTGAAATTAATATTACGGGTAGAGATCTGAAGGGAAATACCCAGGTTGCCAAAAAACTGATGAAAGAACTTGAGTCCGTTAACGGCGCGGTAGATGTCATGATTGGCCAAATTATGGCATGGCCAGATTTGTACATCACCGTAGATCGCATTCGCGCTGCTCAACTAGGTGTGAGTATTACTGATATTAGTCAGGCTCTGTTGGTAAGTTTAAGTTCCAGCGCAACGTATTTCCCGAATAGTTGGGGAAGTGACGGTATCAGCTATATCGTTGCCGCACAGGTCCCTCCTCATCGAATGGATTCATTGAATTCACTTTTGAATATCCCGGTTAAATCTGCCATCAATGGCAATGAAAATGTGTTATTACGCAATGTAGTAACCGTAAAAGAACGTACCCGACCCGCTACAATTGACCGACGAATGCTTGCGCCTGTGGTGAGTATTTTAGTTGGAGTAGATCACCGAGATTTGGGCGGTGTATATGATGACATAGCCACACTGAGTGAACAATTCAGCAACAAGTTAAAGCCTGGGAACACTATCTTTATTGATGGTCAGGCAAAAGATATGTTGGATGCATATGAAAACCTCGCTATGGGAATGATCATGGCAGCGCTGCTTGTTTATTTACTCATGACCATCAACTTTCAATCCTGGGGACTTCCATTGGTCGCACTTAGTGCTATGCCACTTGCTATAACTGGTGCACTTCTTGCCCTTTTTGTGTCGCAAACTCCACTTAGTGTGTCTGCATTTATGGGCATGATTATGGTCATGGGCGTTACCACGGCAAACAGTGTGCTTGTGGTAAGTTTTGCAAGAAACGAAATGCTGTTGAATAAACCTGCCAGGGTTGCGGCGCTAAGTGCCATTCAAACTCGTTTTAAACCAGTACTAATGACTGCAACAGCCATGCTCATGGGAATGATACCTATGGCGATGGCATTGGGGGAAGGTTCTGAGCAAAATGCCCCATTAGCCAGAGCAGTTATTGGTGGCCTACTGTTAGGGACTCCCGCTACTCTGACGCTGGTTCCGCTAATACTTAGTTTGCGTAATAAATCTCTTTTCAATGACTCTGAGGAAAATACACTTGTTTAGTTTGAATCATAAAATGCAAGCACATTGGATTTGTTGTTGTGTGGGTTTGTCGTTTGTCACTATGCTATCTGTGGCTAAGCCTCAGCAAGCATATCAGAAAACCAGTATTTCAACCCGACAACCTTTAAATGGCCAACTGCAAACCGCAGAATTAGAAATCGCTGACAATGGGCGATTAATGACTCTTCCTATGTTGTCTCAACCATTGCAAACAGCCAAATTATTCTCCCGTATCTCCGGATTTATCAAAGCACGTTATGTCGATATAGGGGATAAGGTAAAAAACAATGATTTATTGGCAACAATCGATGATCCGCAAATTAAGGCGCAGGAGAAAAAAATTCTGGCTGATATTGACGAAGCAGAGGCTGAGCTCGATCTGAATCAATTGAATTACCAACGGGCTCAGCAATTAGTAGCTGATAATTTGGTCAGTGGATCAGAGCGAGATCGACTGCGTATTTTAGAGACTCAAGCAAAAGCCAGAATTGCTGGTTTACGGGCAGAATTGGAAGAAAATCGCTCACGTCAGTCATTCCTTGAGATCCGGGCACCATTTGACGGCTATATAGTAGCAAGGGGACTCGAGGTCGGCGATCTTGTAAATGCAGATAATTCCCAGCAGGCCCGTTATCTCTTCGAAATTGCAAATACGATACGATTGCGTCTTAACATTCACATTCCACAAAATGAAATCAGATATATTGCTACTGGCGATGAGGTAACAGCCAATTTTTCGGGTTACCAAAACCTTACTGTTAAAGGACGTATCAGCCGTTTATCTCAGACGGTTGATGGCCAATCAGGTACCATGTTAGTAGAAGCCGAAATTGATAATCGTAACTATAACTTACCTGCTGGTTTGCGAGGTACAGTCGTTGTAAAGACATCTTCAGGCGCAAATGAAAATAGGGTCTTCAAAGCACCACTTTCAGCACTTAGTTACCATAATGGCCAAGACGCAGTTATGGGTGTAACTAACGGCGAGATAAAATTTCACAAAGTTGACATAGTTTCTAAATCACAAACTAGTGTTCTATTAAGTGGTGATCTAAGTAGCGTTGGTAAAGTTGTTTTGAACCCAAATGCCTTACTGATAGACGGAGGGTGACTAAAATTTTACCAAACAGTTAACCCAAAATCTGATCAACTGACTTGTTCGGCGGGCCGTGCCAAAATAATAATCACTATTACGTCCTGATCAACCGTTTGTAGTGACGCAATTAATTTGGCCACCGAATGAGATGTTATGCGCAGTTTCATAACAGCATTAGGTGTAATGATGACAAAGAAAAAACCACCAACATTTAGCCCAGTTGGTGGTCGAATAAGGTAACACTGGCTAGGGGAATAGCAAATATTGACACTAAGGCAAATAAATAGGTTAATCAAAAGCTGTAAGCGTCTGATAAATTTAAGATTTCACCTTTAAATCATACCAGGTGATGGAAAAGGTAAAATCTAATATCACTGATTTTAATTGTGAAATCTACGCCTGACGTTCGACATGACCGAAAAAGATACACTCCGGATCAAAAGCAAATCTTGTACAAGTGAGATTTTAGCGACCTAATTTGAGCAAGCGACCATTTTCACCATCTTCCAATACAAAAATATCACCGGCTTGGTTTTGTTCGACTTCGCGCACCCTCACATCCCATTCATATCTCGCCGCTTCTTTTGCTCGATATTTTGGCTGCTCGTCATGCTCAGAAAATTCAACTCTGACCAGTGCTTTTGATGATAGTCCACCTATGAATCCATGGTTCTGCCATTCTTTAAATTTAGTACCTTTGTAAATAATGAAACCGGCAGGGCTGATGGCAGGCACCCAAGCAACAACAGGCGCATTGTAAATTGGCATACTCTCGTGCGAGGGTATTTTCACACCCGAATAATGCTCCCCTTCTGAGACATTCGGATAACCATAGTTTCTAGCCCTTTCAATAAGATTCAACTCATCACCACCTCTTGGGCCCATTTCATGTACCCACAGCTTACCCTGAGCATCGAAGTCAATTCCCAGTGGATTTCTATGGCCCAACGTCCAAATCTGATTAGTGACAGGACCATTCTCACCAAAGGGATTGTCCTGTGGAATCGAACCATCAATATTGATGCGCACGACTTTGCCTAAATTCATTGCCATATTTTGTGCTGGACTGAATTTCTGTCTCTCACCTGAAGTAATAAATAAATGGCCGGTGGGTGCAACCGCCAAGCGATGGGCATAATGGCCATTGCCGGTTACTTTTGGCGATTGTCTCCAGATGATTTTTCGATTCAAAAGCTTTGCGTCTCTTTTATTGATAGTCAGTTTAGCTCGTTCAACCACAGCACCATTGAATCGATCATCCTTGGGATCCCGCTCAACATAGGAGATAAACACCAACCCATTGTTAACAAAATCAGGATGAACGATCACGTCCCCTAACCCACCTTGGCCTTGCAACTCGATACTCGGGGTATTCTCTACGGCAAACATCTTCTTGCCGCTCTTGTTTAACAACCACAAAACGCCCCCCTTTTCCGACACTAACGAATGGCCATCGGGTAAAAATGCCATGGCCCAGGGATGATTGAATGTCTCTAAGGGTTCACCGTTGAGGGTAACCCCGTCTGTTCCCTCAATCGCAAATTGAGAGTACGCCAGCGGGGTAAAAACCAGTGATAAAGCGAGTAACAAAAATTTATGTAAAAACGATTTCATGGCAAACCTTCTTATTAAATTCAAATAGCCTAGTTATACGTATCAAACAAAGCAAGAAAACGGCCGTTTAAAACTGCACCAACTTTAAGGCTTTTTTGGTCAATCAAGTAGGTGAGATAGCAGTACTTCCAGGGTACGTCGGTCCCCCCCCCGAAAAATAACTGAGGTCAGGTATGTTAAAATATTTAACGTATACTTTTAGCGTTCAAAAAATTATATGGGCGTATCTGTAGACTTTGAGAAACCATAATCCGTCAAACATTAAGGTGTCACGTATAACGATTCTTCGCGAGTTTAAAACACCCGTGGATATTAAAAACAACTCACTCCACTCGTGAGCATATAATCCCAAATACGGCTTACAATATGAAATATCGCAACGAAAGGTGTCCGGTTGGGTTGACCAGAGCAGTTTGGTTTATTCGTGAGACAAGAGTGATCATCTATTGAATTGAGGCTTATTCCAGCCTGGTAACTAATAACTGACATGGAACCGTAGGGGTGATCTGCAGCTCCCCGCTTTCTTGGCTAAGGCATAGTGTTTGCTGTGCTTTAAGCAAATAATTACAGCCATTAATGGCAAACTGTGCACTTCCACTGACCACATAGATGAACGTTCGGGAGGACAAAGTCAGTGACTCAGATCCGGTAACCAGGCTCAAGACCTGCAAAGAGGCGCTCTGCCCACCTCTTCGGCTCATTAGGTTGAAATCTCGTACCGGCCCAGCTATTAGCTTACAATCAATTGGGCTTTCTCCGGCAAAGCAAAAGGGTTGCAGCGGCTGATCTAATACCTGGGGCTTATCACCCACACCAGATAGGCAACAACCTGGGCCATCTAACAGAAGGATGATACGATCGATATTCTCAAACTGGGAAAAGGGGCCGTCAGTGACCACTTCAGCAATGGATAAGCGCCAGCGCATACCCCTTTCGTCATCTTCCCGGGCAATCTCGTGGGTAATGCCCCCGCCATTTTGCCAGCGCTGGACGTGCCATTGTTGCGGGGTGATAAGTTCTATTGTCATCAGTAGCACCTTAAAAAAAATTCATTCGAACGATCGGTTAAAATAAGTGGTTGAGATGATAGATTACCCGAAAGTGTCACACCCTACGATGACAGTATTGTAGTTAGGAAGATACATTCCTCATTAAGAGGGGGGAGCAATCAGGATGGCCAGCGCAGATATAATAGTCAATAAAATTAACTATTTAGTTATTAGTTACAAAGGTTAAATTTCGACACTTGGTTCTCAAGTAGCTGCAATAAATGATCAAAAATTCACAGCGTTACCACCAAAGTAACGAGCTGAGTGCTTCGTAAATTAATAGGCAATTTAAAGTTTTGAGCTAAATTGCAGACAACAAAGAGATGGTATCAGTGGGCGGACTCGAACCGCCACGCATTTCTGCAACGGATTTTGAATAGAGCGTGCTTATAAATACACTTAAATATCAATAAATAAATGCTGGTAGCTCAAAAGCGAACAAAGTTGTATTGATTACCTATAAAATTGGCTGGCCTCGGCTGATTAACGACTTCTTCACCTTGAGACTGAATGCATGTGCACGTTTAATAATATCATCCTCATCAACAGTTAATGCTTTTCGATCTTCCATTAGTAACTTGCCATCTATAATACTGTGGCGAATATCGGTTGCATAAGCAGAGTAGACGATTGCAGAGTATGGGTTATAAATAGGGGTCATATTGGCCGACTTAGTTCCAATAACGATAATATCGGCCAATTTATTTTTTTCTAATGAGCCTATATCATGTTCCAGATTAAGAACTTTAGCACTGCCCATAGTTGCCATTCTAATAACATCAACCGCTGGCATAATGCTTCGGTCTTTGTTCCATAGTTTTTGTACTTTTGCTACTTGGCTAAACTCATCAATTAAACTGATCGTATTCCCAGACATTGGTCCGTCAGTCCCTAATCCTACATCAACGCCTTGTTTTAACATTTCCACTATAGGAGCAACACCTTTCGCAGCTTTAATATTGGCACTCATGTTATGAGCAACACCAACATGGTATTTTTTCAACTTAGCAATATCTTGCTTATCCGCCAAAATGACGTGAGCACCGACTAAATTTTGGTTTAGCACGCCAATGCTTTCCAAGTATGCGATGGGTGATAAACCGTTGGTACGTTTAGCAATAATCTCTTGTTCTTTCTTAGATTCTGCTAAATGTGTTAATACAGGAACATCATAGGCTAGTGATAATTTTGCAATTTTCTGTAGGGTTTCAGTACTGTTAGTATATGGAGCGTGGGGAGCAAAAGCAGGGGTAATACGAGGATGGTCCTTATATTTTTTAATAAAAATTTCGGCGTAGGCTATGCCTTCTATCGCTGTTTTAGCATCAGCTTGGGGATACTTAATCACCGTTTGTCCTAATACAGCGCGCATGCCAATTTGATCTACCGCCTTGGCTACTTCATCTTCAAAATAATACATATCGGCGTACGTAGTAACGCCGCCTTTTAACATTTCCAGATTACCTAATTCAGCACCTAAATAGACCATTTCACGGGATACAAATTCTTTCTCTAACGGAAATAAATAACCATGAAGCCGATCATCTACATCATCTCCTAAAGAACGAAGTAACGACATAGAAACATGGGTATGGGTGTTAATAAAGCCCGGCAACACTAGGTCACCTTCAACATCAAGAACTTTAGATGCAGTAAACTGCTGAGCTTCTAGCTGTGAGCCAATTGCGATGATTTTATTATTTTTAACGGCAACAAAACCATTAGTATACTCAGTGAGCTCTGCATCCATGGTTAAAACATGCCCATTGGTGATCAATATATCGACCGCTTGTTGGGCGTTTGAAATAGAGGAAAAACTAGAAATGAAAAGAATATTAATTACAAATTTTGAAATGCGACTTAATTTCATACTACAGCACCTAAATCGAAGAAATATTAATATAGCTGTACTGCTCCAATAAGCGCTCGGGAGCAGTACAACCACAGAGGAGGTAATGATAATAAGATTATTTAGAACTTAATTTTAAAATCAGCTCCCCATGCACGTCCTTCGTTAACAATACCTGCAAGATTATTTATAGTTAAACCGCCAACTAACGCTGTTTCATCCATTATATTTCGGCCATAAGCAGCAACTTCAAAATCATAATCATTAATTGCAAAAAGGTAGCCGACGCGAACACCACCTTCTAGATATGGGTCCTGTTGCATTTCAACAGCATCAATTAAAGAAAACTGCACTTCACTTGCGTAAGACCAATCGGTATAGAAATAAAGATCTCCATCACCGATTTGCGTGCTGTAGCGCATTGTGAAATTTCCAATCCATTCAGGCGCTCGTGGTAAAGATAATCCATCCACGCCAATCAGGCCGTTTTCATCGACTGGATTACTTACTGTACAAAAGCCACACGTTGAAATGGCTGCATTTTCATCTTGAATTTCAGTGTTATTGTAACTAACACCTAAGGTAGTAAGTAAGTCTGCAGTTATTGCATATTCTGCTTCGACTTCGAAACCGTAACCAACGGTTTTATCTATATTCAATAATTCTTTAGCCGCTCCTTCATCAAAAGAAGATTGCGCAGTCAATTGTTGATCATCCATTTGAAAATAAAAGATATCAAAATTAACTCTAGCAGCTCCATCTAGTAAATCAGATTTGGCTCCAACTTCTATAGAATGTATTGTTTCGGAGTCAGCAATACTTAATTGAGGGTTATTACCACTGACAACACGCCCTTGAATACTCGGCGCTCTAAACCCTTTGGCAACGCGGCTATACAAATTGGTATCACTTGAGTACTTATAAGTTGCACTCAAATCCCAGCTAATAGCAGAGTCTTGTGTATTGGCATACATTGGATCAAAAAACTCACCATCTCTTGAAGTTGATATGATACGTTGAGCAACATACTCCTTTTTGTCTTTTGAATATCGAAGGCCACCAGTAATACTAAGCTCTTCGCTAACATCATAATCAGCTGAAACAAATACAGCCCATGCGTCTGTTTGCTGGTTCTGCTTCAAATAACGTTTAACACTGCCGTCCTCATTATAATGTAGAGTATCGATATCAAGGTCTTCGGTGAAAAAGAATGCACCGGCCTGATAATCAAATCGACCTAGTTCGTTAGAGGCAATTCTAAACTCTTGGGTGAATTGACTATGGTCAGGGATCCCATCAGCACTTTCTACTGAGAATAAAGGCACTGTACCTAACTCCCCTGTATAACCAGAAGGGTCGCCAAAACTACTGACTCGATAACCTCCGTCAACATCTGCGCGTGAGAACATTTCAACCGACTCATATCCCGTAACCGACGTATAAATATAGTCAGCATCCAAATATTCTAGTTTGATACTTCCACCGTCAACTTTTACACTTTGTGTTGCACGTTGAGCCGCATCTTGATACACAACATTACGATCAAAATTTTCTACAAAGTCATTAGTTCCCGGTGCTATCGCACTAGCGCGAAAGACTGTTGGTGTCCCATCTAAATCTCGAGTGTGATAGTTAAAAAGCGCCGAGAAGTTATCATTAGGCTCATACAAAACTTGAACTTTAGCCGCACGATCGTCATAGCCCCCCAAAACATCCTTTTCTTCGAAACCCGGAGCTTTAGTATCGATATAGTCATCTCGCGTTTGATTTAACAAAGAAACACGAACAGAAAGTGTGTCAGTTAGTCCTCCACTAAGAGCGCCTTGAGTCGATAAAGTATTAAGCGAACCATAGGACGCGGAAAAGTAGCCCTCAAAATCTTGCGTCGGACCCTTAGAGGTAAACTTGACTAGCCCTGCAGGTGTATTTCGACCAAACAAAGTTCCTTGAGGACCTCTTAGGACTTCTACACTTTCTACATCAAAAACAGGAAATCCTTTTAATATAGGACTTTCTTGTACTACATCATCATAAATCAAGGATACCGGTTGAGATGCGTTTAAATCAAAGTCTTGGTTTCCTAAGCCTCGTATGTAAAAACGAGGAAAAGAGCGACCAAATGAAGACTCAATCTTCAAACTAGGTATACGTGCTGACATAAAACGAATATCAGCTCCATTTGTAGTAATGCTATCTAACAAATCATCTTTCATTACAGAAACTGAAATCGGTACTTGTTGTAAGTTTTGAGTACGGCGTTGAGCTGTGACGGTAATGTTCTCTATGGTACCTTTACTTTCTCCAGTGGAGCGCTTGTTACTGGCATTTTGTTGTGTTTGATTGTCGGTGAGACTGCTAGTCTCCACCTGCTTTTTTTCGTCGAGTTTTGCTCCCGCATTAGCTTTTTCAATAGCGATGGTTTTGCTATTGATATAGCGATACTGTAATTCTGTATTTTGAAGCAACATGTCTAAAGCTTCCTCCTCTGTATAGGAACCAGAGAACGGCGTAGCCGTCAAACCATTTGCGACGTTAGAAAAGAAGACAATCTGTTTGCCAAACTTCTTTGCTACACTTTGTAAGGCATTATCAAGGGGCACTTCAGCTATTTTAATTTGAACTTGTTTGTCTTGAGCGTTGATGTCAGTCACAACGCTTAAGCTGCCCGCCAAAGATAAAATTATAGAAAGTACAATTGGCTTCTTTTTCCATTTCAGTGTGTGTGTTTTCATGCTTATATTCCTATGTCCATGATATATTGGTATTTTTATTGGGCATAGATAATTGCCAACAATAAGGCAAGTTTTTACCTGCTCAAGAAGAAAGAGTGAAAACATCTTGGTTTTAGGTACTGATTTTTTTATTTTTATTTTTTGTACCTAATTTTTATCGAAAAACACTCTTATAAGTAAGGACGTTTTTTTCAATTTTTAAATACATCAATTACTGCCGCAAGATATGAATCTATGACTAACAATATAGCAAGTAGAAACAGCAGTTTTATCAAAGGGCTATATGAGAGCTCTTATAAAGAGCTATTTGCTTTTTTATTGCGCCGCTCAAAAAACCAACAGCAAGCGCAAGATTTTTCACAAGAAACTTATCTCCGGTTAATGCGTGTCGAACGAACCGACCTTATAGAGCAACCAAAAGCTTACCTTTTTCGCATTGCAGCCAATTTAGTTCACGAAATGAGAATAAAGAGTGACCGCCAAGCGGAGAAAGATACCTGTTCACTAGATGGAATTGAAGAAATAGCGAGTGATGATGATCCTCAATCTAGTTTCGAGATACAAAAAGCGATTACTGATTTGGAAAGTATACTTGCAGGGTTGCCTCTTATTTACCAATCGATACTACTGATGAGAAAAAGAGACGGATTAAATCATGCCGAGATTGCACAAAAGCTCGGGATTTCTATTCATACAGTGAGAAAATATTTAACCCGTGCGATTACTGAATGTCGGAAGGCACATAGTATGAGTAAAGAATCATGAATAAGTATCATCAATCAAACATTCTTATTATTGAAGAGGCAAGCCATTGGGCGGTGCTTTTAGATGACGGTGATCTGAATGAGGAACAAAAACACGAATTTACTCATTGGTTACTTAAAGGCCCAGTTCACGTTGATGAGTTCTTACAGGCCTATGCCATTTTTGATGTATTATCCGACATTGATCGCAACAAAAAGATCTCTATAGATAATTTACTCGAAAGCATAAAAAAAACAGATAGTAAAATTACCACAATTCATGTCGATAAAAAAAATTCGAATACATTAACTAAAAATAATATACAAAAAAAAAGGTTGACGGCTCCCACATGGTTAGCATTGGCGGCAAGTGTCATCATAAGTGTATTTACTTTTTATCAACTTGATCCGCTCCCATTCAATGGTAAAGAAACTCCGAGCTTACAATTCAAAAATAGTTATAAAACCGTACTTGGTGAACAAAGAAGCGTTACGTTAGTTGATGGCTCAATTATCTATTTAAACACACTGACCAATATTGAAATTGACTACAACAAGCAATTCAGGAATATTCACCTGTATCAAGGAGAGGCAATCTTCAAGGTTGCACATGACCCCAAAAAACCATTCAGAGTGTGGGTAAATAGGACGATGTTTCAAGCTCTAGGTACCGAATTTAATGTTAAAAACAATCAAGGTAAAATTGAATTAACTGTAATTACAGGGGAAGTGGCGCTCACTAAAAATGCCATCAACAACCAAGTTATTGCGATTAAGAATGATACTATTCGATTACAAGAAAATACCAATATGGATTTCCCATTAGATAAAACATTAATTGTTTCTATTGGGCAACAAGCAACGGTACAAACGAATGGCTTAGTAACCACAGAGATCAAAGCTGACCTGAATAAAAAAACCTCTTGGAAAGCTAGAGAGATGATGTTTAAGAATGATCGATTAGAAGACGTGATTTATGAATTTAATCGCTATAATGCACTGCAAATCACTATAGACTCTCCAACTCTATCCCGTATGTCTATCACCGGTGTATTTGAAACTAATGATCCTCTTTCATTACTTGAGTTTTTAGAAAGTTCAGGTAAAGCAAGAGTCCAAAGAGACGGAGCCCATAAGATAACCATCTACGATTTATGAAGGTATATTCGTTACTAATTTAGTTTGAGATGCTAATGGCGTTGTCTCCTAAATCAAATGAACCTTTTGACCTTAGCGTGATCAGATATCCCAATCTGGTTCTGGGCAAGCAGCAAAATAGGCAAATCTACACGTAAAATAACCAATTGGTCACAGTACAACAAAGCATTAATTAACCGAGGCTCGTTGGTAACCGTTCAGCGGGCAGGTGTTGACATGTAAATATATTTTTTTGGTATGATCCCGATGATCCTATTGCGTGATCCCGCGCATGTGGATGGCATCAACATGACACGTAAAAAATCCCGTCCAGCCGATACGCTTGAACAAGGCAATGCGCTTATTCAGTCGTTATGGGACAGACTCAATGTAAGCGTCTAGCAAAGGCCTTCTTATAAATATGAACTTGGCACCGCACAATAATATCTTTGATCATTAATCGAGGACATTATGCGCCGCCAACGCCGAACAAAAGATGAGTGGAAAAACATACTTGCTGGCCAGCGTAACCGTTCGCCGGGGAGCTATCACCTTATTTGTATCAAAAGCGTATGGGTAAACTACGCAAACGTTGGCAAGCCACTCTTGAACATGCTACCGAAGCTTGCGTTACCCCGCGGTATCGAAACCGCTGCGGACTATTGCTCAAATACGAAAAGCTGTTGGACATTTCTGACGGATAAGGGTATTCCCCTGACCAACAACGAGGCAGAGCGCTCCTTGCGTAGCTATGTACTGTGGCGCACAGGCAGTTATGGCGTGTACTCACACCGGGGCGAGCAATTTCGGCAACGCATTCTCACCATTGTAGAAAGCTGCCGCAAGCTTGGGGGCCAATCCTCTGGACTGGCTAAGGCAAATCGTCCACGGGGTCATCACTCGCTCGGAATATCCGGCACTCCCTGAACTAACGCCTTAAGTCAATAGCTCCCCGGTGAACGGTTACGTCTAGACGGACACTAATGAAGTCGTAGAATCTACTTTTGAGATTACATTTATCGTTGGCAAAAAAACAACCGAAAAGCCGCCAGACGGACTGGCGGTTTATCAACGTAAAAACGAGTGTTTACTTTCTTATCTTTTTTCTTTTTTCTTCATATCACGATGTTCCATTTTCATAGATTTCATCATTTCATCCTTAGAAACCATACCATCCTTGTCAGTATCTGACTTTTCAAACATGGCATCGCTATGGGCACGCATTTCAGTTTTGCTAACCATACCGTCACTATTGGCATCCATCATGTCCATTTTATCGGAAATTTTCATTTCCATTTTTTCCATTTTCATGTCTTTAGTCATTTCGTTGTTGCCAGCCATAGCGAATGCAGAAGCTGTCATGCAGGCGGTTACTGCGGTCATCATAATAAATTTTTTCATTGGTCTTTCCTTTTGCTTTATTAAGTTTATTTTGACTAGTTAATAAGGCGAACCGATATCCGACAGTAAGTGCAAAAAGCTTACAAAATATGTTCAATCGAGTATTGCCTCTTTACCAGACAAGCGAACAAAAAGTTCCAAAATCATTATTTTTGCTTCATGTGGTATTGCGGGTGATAGTCTTCAACTCTCTAAAGTTCGTCAACAGAGTGATTGATTCTTATAACCTCGCGCTTTATCTTTCTGTGAATAATTAAAATAAATTCACATAACGATATTGGCTCGTGCAATCAAATGCCATACTCACATACCGTAGCAGAAGCATTATGCATGCCAAAAAAACCTTGAAAAATTCATCATAGCTGATCTCTTGCGGTTCAAATGAAACCTCCACCGCTTCGGTATGACCTATATTGTTAATGCGTTTTGAAACTGATCGCGTTGAGGCCTTCGGTGAAAAACTTACAAATCAAGCGAAAGATATACAGAGTAATCTGGAGTATTTGGTAGATATCACCCCGTGGATAGTTTTAGACAATACAGGCATGCAGAGCTCGAAAATATAAAGCTCTCCGGCATATAGGAACATTTAACCAGCGTTCTGTTAGGTTTACAAAGTATCGCCGCATTCAAAGCAATGAAACTCCTACACAGATCTGAAACGCTTATTCTGACCTCTAAAACCGTAGATGCGGGTGGTATTGCAGTTTCAGGCCAAGAGCGTACGCAAAATACACAATATTTGGGTTCATTAAAAACGAATGCAAAAGGCACTTCCCCTACTCTCTCTCGGCGCTAATCCCGCAGACCCTACCCCAATGATAATAACAGAGAGCATGAATATCCTATATCTACGCAGTGAGAATAAATTTCAATGCAACGCCGTTATTACAAAAGCGCAGGCCTGTCGGTTCTGGTCCGTCTTTAAAGATATGCCCCTGATGCCCACCGCATCTGGCGCAATGGTATTCTGTGCGCGGTATAGCCAAAAGCAAATCTGCTTTTGTGTCAATGTGCTTTTCCATCACGTCATAGAAACTTGGCCAGCCCGTTGCGCTTTTAAATTTAGTTTTGGCTCTGAAAAGCGGTAAATCGCACCCCTTATAGACAAAGGTTCCTTTGCGGGCTTCGTTATTGAGAGGGCTGCTGAAGGGGGGTGCTGTGCCGCTCTCACGCAACACATAACATTCTTCCGGCGTTAGTAATATTTAAAATCAATATCTTGAAAACATTTCGATTCATTAAAATGTCGGACAAAACGCAATCCCCAGACACAAAAAAACCGACGTAAGGTCGGTTTGTTTTATCTCTTCGCGTAGACAACAAAGAGATGGTACCAGTGGGCGGACTCGAACCGCCACGCTTATTCAGCAACGGATTTTGAATCCGTCATGTCTACCAATTCCATCACACTGGCACAGATCTAAAAAATCATTCGCACAACCCTTTAGAGCGCCGCATTATAGCGATTTGCATCAGACACGCAAGGGATTTTTTAGCCTTTTTGTCTGTTCGATTAAGAACTGGGCGATTTGCATATTTGCCTCTGACTCGTGCTCAACTTTATGCCAAACTAGCAGTTTTACGGAGTGAGGTTAACACCTTGTTCCGCTCTATATAATTCAGTAGCGAGTAAGCAAATTGACAAGTAAACAATCTCAGCGCGCCGGCTTTGTGCGCCGCCTGGCCGCCATCATTTACGATACCTTGGTAGCAGTAGCAGTGGGCATGTGCGCCGCTATGGTGATGTTGGTAACGATATTGCTGCTAGTAGAAAATAACCTGTTGGATAAACAAGGTTATGAGCATTTCAGCGATCTGATCCAGCACTCAGTGTTATACCAAAGCATTTTGCAAATTTGGGTCGCGGCCTGGGTAATCGGTTTTTTTATGTGGTTTTGGTGTCATGGCGGGCAAACCCTGGGCATGCGCGCCTGGCGTTTGCGATTGTTCAGCACCAGCGATGCGCCTTTGGGTTATGGCCGGGCTTTTTTGCGCCTAGTTAGCTCGCTGGGAGGTTTAGGCACACTGCTGGTGCTGATTGACTTTAAACATAAACAAGGTCTGCAAGACTGGATTGCGCAAACAGAGGTGATCGCCCTTACCAAAGAAGAAAACCACCACAAAGCCTGGGAGGATATTTAGTCTATAACACCTGGAATATGAGAGCGATCACCCACTGCGGGCTTAGCGCCTTAGCAGATGGACCGCTATTCCGGCAAATATCAGGCTGGGCAGTGCCGCCCCTACAAAAGGCGGAATATGGTACACGGTACTCAGGGCGCCAAATACTTCATTACTGATAAAAAAGCCAAAACCGGTCAGTACCCCCATTATCACCCTGGCCCCCATGGTAACACTGCGCAGTGGGCCGAAGATAAATGACAAGGCCATCAATAACATCACCCCAATCGATACCGGCTGTAATACCTTGCGCCACAAGGCCAAACGATAACGATCAGAATTTTGGCTGTTGTTATCAAGGTAACCAATATAATCCACCAGTCCGCGAATAGATAAAGCCTCAGGTTTGACTGTTACTACACCTAATTTGTCTGGCGTTATCGATGAGGTCCAGGTACCTTCAGTAGCAGATTTAACACGAATATTCTGTTGGCTAACATAAGTGTATTTCACCTCTTGCAAGCGCCAGTTTTTTGCCACGTATTGGGCGTTTTTAGCCGTGGTGATCTGGCTCAACAGCAAGTCGCTGTCGAATTCATAGACGTTAACATCCCGCAGGGTGTTTTTATCAACTACCTCACCTATGCTTACAAAGTTATCGCCATCTTTGGCCCACACCAAGCGACTGGAGGAAAACAGGCTGCCGCCTGAGATAGCTTGGGAGCGGATCTCTTTGGCTTTAGCCTCACTTAAAGGGGCGACCCATTCTCCAATCACCATCACGAAGAGCACCATCAATATCGCCGATTTCATTGCCGAACCGATAATGTTCCAGCGGCTTTGACCGGCGGATTGCATCACCACCAGCTCACTGTTGCTGGCGAGTATGCCCATGCCAATCAACCCGCCAATCAGGGTAGCCATGGGGAAAAACAGCTCAAGTTCTCGGGGCAAGCTCAAAAAAACGTACACAGCGGCAACTGTCATGTCGTAGCTGCCTTTGCCCACGCTTTTCATCTGTTCGATAAACTTAATCAGGGCACTTAATCCCACCAGTACCGCTAAACTCATGGCTGTGGTACCCAGTAAAGTGCGGGCAATGTAAAGATCAAGAATTTTAAACATTAACCCTGCCCCCGTAATCGGGCCCGCAATCGCACCCCAATGGGTCGGCCTCTAAATAAAAGCGTTATACCGATCAAGGCAATCACACCATGCACCCACCACAAGCCCAATTGCACCGGGATCTTGCCATCTTCCAATACTTTGCGTCCGGCCATCAACAATAAAAAGTACCCCAGATAGAGCATAAGGGCCGGGAACATTTTGCCAAAACGGCCCTGACGGGGATCGGCGGCACTGAGTGGCACGGCTATGATCACCAGAAAAAACAGTGACAGGGGGATCGCCAGGCGCCACTGCAATTCGGCAATAGCATCGATAGACGGATCGTTGAATAGTTGCATGGTTGGGTAAGCGGATAGTTTGCGGCGTTTTTGTTCCGCCTGTTGTTCAGCAATCTGGATCTGATATTCACCAAACTCGACTACGCGATAGTCTTGTTGCCCTAATGTGCCCTCGTACTGCACACCATTGCTGAGGACTAATTTTTCTGCGCCATTGGTGCCTTCCTTTAAGCCACCTTGTTTGGCATATACCAGATGCACGTTTTGACTATCGACGGTGATGTCGTGCTGGGCCAAAAACACCCGCTTTAAGGGCTCGTCATCGTCACCGATTTGATGCACAAAAATCACTGCTTTTTTGTTAGCTGTTTGCTGGAAGCGCCCAGGGATAAGGGTGGTCAAGCCCGTATCGGCACCGGCTTGCTCTTCAAGCTGGTATTCCATTTCCACTGATAGCGGCGCGATCCACAAGGTCATGGCCCCGGTTACCACTGCCATCACAACGGCCAGCACCAGCATGACCCGGGTCACATACCACTCGCTGATGCCACAGGCGCGCATCACTGTCATCTCACTGTCAACGTACAGGCGGCCGTGAGCCAGCATAATGCCTAAAAATAAACTCAAAGGTAAAATCAGCGAGGCAAGCACTGGCATGCTCAAGGCAAGAAATCCTAACACCAGACTGGCTGGAATATCGCCGTTTGAGGCTTCTGACAACACTCTGACAAATTTATTGGTGATAAAAATGGCCATTAATACCAGAAAAACAGCCGCCTGGGATTTGAGGGTTTCTTTAACTAAATAGCGAAATATCAGCACGCAATGTCCAACAGAAAAGTGGTAATTTTAGTGGCAAGCTACAAAATTTTAAGTAAACTTAACGTTTTCACACGTTTCATTTGCAATGAGTGCTATTTTAAAGCACTTGCCAGTATGTAATTTACAGATTATGTCCGGCTTAAGCTATTCTTGCAATGATAACGCTGCAGCACTCAGCCTTGCCTAATACTAACAAAAACATAATCGCTAAGTGTTGCTAATATATCCAATGACAGATAAATAATTTTGTGACGAGGAATCCCCGTGGAATTTAGTGTAAAAAGTGGAAGTCCAGAGAAGCAACGCAGCGCCTGTATAGTAGTCGGAGTATTTGAACCCAGAAGATTGACCTCAATTGCCGAGCAACTTGACGAAATCAGCGGGGGCTACATCAGTAACCTGCTGCGTCGTGGCGATTTGGAAGGCAAACCTGGCCAGATGTTAATTCTACACCATGTGCCTAACGTGCTCAGTGAGCGGGTGTTGTTAGTAGGCTGTGGTAAAGAGCGTGAGCTTGACGAGCGCCAGTATAAACAAATTATTTCAAAAACCATTAAGACGTTGAACGAAACCGGCTCGATGGAAGCCGTGTGCTTTTTAACCGAATTGCACGTCAAGGGCCGTGATACCTATTGGCGGGTGCGTCAGGCAGTAGAAGCCACCCAAGATTCCCTGTACACATTCTTACAACTTAAAACCAAGAAAGGCGAACCTCGTCGCCCATTACGCAAAATGGTATTTAATGTGCCGACCCGCCGTGAACTGCCTATAGGTGAGCGTGCCCTGGAACATGGTCTGGCCGTATCTTTGGGGGCAAAAACCACCCGTGATGTGGCAAACATGCCGCCGAATATATGTAATCCTAAATATCTGTTTGAACAAGCCCAGTTACTCGAAAAAGAGTATACCAATCTGCATGTGGATTCGGTTAATGAAAAACAAATGGATGCCTTAGGCATGCATTCCTACCTGGCAGTGGGTCGCGGTTCAGCCAACGAATCCATTATGACCATCATGGAGCACAAAGGCGGCCCGGCAGATCAGGATCCCATCGTATTAGTCGGCAAAGGCTTAACATTCGATTCTGGTGGTATTTCCATAAAACCTGGTGAAGCCATGGATGAGATGAAGTACGACATGGGCGGCGCCGCTGGAGTATTGGGTGCCATGCACGCTATCAGCGCCCTCAACCTGCCCCTCAACGTTGTGGGTATATTGGCAGGCTGCGAAAACATGCCTGACGCCAATGCTTATCGCCCCGGTGATATACTCACCACTATGTCAGGTCAAACCGTAGAAGTGTTAAACACCGATGCTGAAGGCCGCTTGGTATTATGCGACGCTCTGACGTACGTGGAGCGTTTTAACCCTGAACTGGTTATCGATGTAGCGACCTTGACCGGCGCCGTTGTTGTTGCCTTGGGCAAACACGCCACCGGGGTATTTAGCAATCATAATCCGTTGGCCCACGAGCTAGTCAATGCCTCGGAGCAAAGTGGTGACAAGGCCTGGCGTATGCCGCTTTGGGATGAGTATCAGGATCAAATCGAAAGCCCGTTTGCGGATATGTCAAACCTGGGTGGCCGTCCAGCTGGGGCCATCACCGCGGCCTGTTTCTTGTCTCGCTTTACCCGTAAATATAACTGGGCGCACATGGATATCGCTGGCACCGCTTGGGTAGGCGGCAAAGAAAAAGGCTCAACCGGCCGACCTGTGCCAATGCTGACCCAATTTCTGATGAATAGGGCCGGTCTTGAGACAGAAGATTAAATTTCATACAAAACGGCAAAACAGATGTCAAAGGTAACCTTTTATTTGCTCAACAAAGAGACTGATGAGCTTGCGCACCAGAGCGCGCACTTAGTGTTGGCTTGTCAATTGGCGGCTAGATGTTTTCGCAGCAAACAGCGCTGCTTGGTGTATTGCGACACGCAAGCACTGGCGGAGCAATTTGACGAATTATTGTGGCAACTGCCCACTGACAGCTTTGTGCCCCATAATTTAGCCGGTGAAGGCCCTCAAGGTGGTGCGCCTGTTGAAATAACCTGGCAAACACCCACCCAATTTAACCGCGGGGTATTGATTAATTTATCCCAGGGTATGCCAGATTTTCACCACAAGTTTACCCAAATCTACGATTTTGTCCCTGCTGAAGAGACCCTCAAGCAGCAAGCCAGAGACAGGTACAAACATTATCGCGGGGCAGGCCATCAATTAGATACACTACCGAGCAGTGCGTTAAGCAATAACGCAGCGTCCGGCAACAGCATGAATGAGACACAACCCAATGGATAAAACATTTAGCCCACAAAATATTGAACAGCAGTGTTATCAAAAGTGGGAGAAAAACGGCTATTTCAAAGCCAGCGGTGAAGGCCAACCCTATTGCGTCTTGCTGCCGCCACCTAACGTAACCGGTAGCCTGCATATGGGCCATGGGTTTCAGCAAACTATTATGGATATCCTCACCCGTTACCACCGTATGAAGGGTGATAACACCTTGTGGCAATGTGGTACAGATCACGCCGGTATTGCCACCCAAATGGTGGTGGAACGCCAATTGAACGCCCAAGGCAAAACCCGTCACGACCTGGGCCGGGAGGCCTTCGTCGAGAAAATTTGGGACTGGAAACAAGAATCTGGCGGTAATATTAGCCAACAAATGCGCCGCCTGGGCACTTCACCAGATTGGGAGCGTGAAGTCTTCACCATGGACGAGGATTTGTCCGCAGCCGTGATTGAAGTATTTGTAAAGTTGCATGAGCAGGGCCTGATTTACCGCGGCAAGCGATTGGTCAATTGGGATCCTGTATTGCACACCGCAGTATCGGACCTGGAAGTACTCAACGAAGAAGAAGCGGGTTTTATGTGGCATATCCGCTATCCGCTATCCGATGGCAGCGGTGAGTTAGTGGTCGCTACTACTCGCCCCGAAACTATGCTGGGCGATAGCGCAGTGGCGGTTCACCCAGATGATCCGCGTTACCAGGCATTTATAGGCAAACAGATTAAGCTGCCGTTGACCGACCGCCTGATCCCGATTATTGCTGATGATTATGTGGATCAGGAATTTGGCACAGGTTGCGTCAAAATCACACCAGCTCATGATTTCAACGATTATGACATGGGCAAAAGGCATAAGCTTGAGATCATTAACATCTTGACCGACGACGCTAAAATTAATGATACGGCCCCCGAAAAATACCGTGGAATGGATCGTTTCGTGGCACGCAAGCAAATCGTTGCTGACTTAGAGACCTCAGGGGTATTGGTAAAAATTGACGATCATAAATTAAAAGTACCCAGAGGCGATCGCTCCGGGGCCGTGATCGAACCCTATTTAACCGACCAATGGTATGTGGCGGTTGAAGAGCTGGCGAAACCCGCTATTGAAGCGGTCAAAAGCGGCGAAATTAAATTTGTGCCCGAAAATTGGGACAAGACCTACTATCAGTGGATGAACAACATTCAAGACTGGTGTATTTCCCGGCAATTGTGGTGGGGACATCGCATACCAGCCTGGTACGACGACAATGGCAAAATTTATGTAGGGCGCACCGAAGCCGAAGTTCGTGAAAAACACGGCCTGGGTGCACAAATCAGCTTACGTCAAGACGACGATGTACTCGATACCTGGTTCTCTTCAGCGCTTTGGCCTTTTGCGACGATGGGCTGGCCAAAACAAACCCCTGAATTGGCCGCTTTTGTGCCCAGTGCTGTGCTAGTCACCGGCTTTGACATCATTTTCTTCTGGGTCGCCAGAATGATCATGATGACCAAAAAATTCACCGGAAAAATTCCTTTTAAAGAAATTTATATCACCGGACTTATTCGGGACGAACAGGGCGACAAAATGTCCAAGTCCAAGGGGAACGTTATCGACCCCATCGATTTAATTGACGGTATTGATATCGACGCGCTGGTAGCAAAACGCACCTCTGGCATGATGCAACCCAAACTGGCCGCCAAAATTGCCAAACACACCAGACAAAGTTACCCAGAAGGTTTTGCCGCTTATGGCACAGATGCCCTGCGGTTTACCTTCACGGCCATGGCATCTACCAGCCGGGATATCAATTTTGATATCAAACGGGTGGAAGGCTATCGCAACTTCTGTAACAAATTGTGGAACGCTTCACGCTTTGTATTGATGAACACCGAAGAGCATGACGCAGGCGCACAAGGTGGTGAGCTGGTGTTAAGTTTGGCAGACAAGTGGATTTGGGCACGCTTCCAGCAAACCCTTAGCGACTTCGAAGCAGCCCTGGTAGATTATCGCTTCGATATTGCCGCGCAACTGGTATACGAATTCACCTGGAATCAATTCTGCGACTGGTATCTTGAGTTATCTAAACCTGTACTCAATTCACAGGCCAGTACTGAAGCGCAAAAACGTGGCACCCGTCATACCCTGGTTAATGTGCTAGAAAATATTTTGCGCCTGGCTCACCCCATCATGCCTTTTATCACTGAAGAAATTTGGCAGCGCGTGGCGCCACTGTGCGGCATTCAAGGCGGGAGTATTATGATCCAGTCTTTCCCAGAACAGAACGCCACATTGCAAGACCAGCAGGTACTGGACGAACTGGAATGGGTTAAAAGCTTTATTGTGGGTATTCGTAACATTCGAGGTGAGATGGATATTTCCCCTAACAAACCCCTTAACGTGCTGCTGCGTAACGCCAGTTCCCAGGATTGGCAACGTTTACAGTCCAGTCGTGACTTCTTGGGTTCTCTGGCAAAGCTAGAGAGCATAGACGTGTTGCAACCGGACGAACAAGCCCCCGCTAGCGCCACAGCTTTGGTTGGCGAAATGGAAATTCTTATTCCTATGGCCGGACTTATCGATAAAGATGCTGAACTGGCCCGTATCAATAAGGCTCTGGGGAAAATCGAGGGGGATTTTGCCCGCACTCAGGGTAAATTAAACAATGAAAAATTTGTTAGTAATGCCCCGGAAGCGGTGATTGGCAAGGAAAAGGCCAAATTACATGATTTTGAGATGCAAATGAAAAAGCTTAAAGAACAAAAAATTACCATAGAAAATCTTTAAATTTAATATTATTGCTAAGCAATTTAGCTGGATACCCGTTAGGTAATTAACGGGTATCCCTAACGGGCCGTCCTAGCGGGTCATCTTTTGCATTTTTTGTGGATCTATTTAAACTGTTTACAACATATCGACCAACATGAGTGATATTGCCCCAGCACTCTGACATCCCCGTCTTCACAGGAGTAGGCGCCCATCTCAACTTTACGAGTTATGTGTACGCTTTTCATTTTATTAGTTGGCAGTTTCAGTGCGTTTTGCGCGCCAGTTGCAGCCAGGCACATAAACATCATCTATGCTTCAGATATGCCGCTGATCGGTCAAACAGAAAGGGGTGACTACCCTGAACTAGCCCAGGTATTAAATACCTATCGTCATCAAGAAAATTCAGCGACCTTTTTCTTCTTCGGCGGCAACAGTCTTGCTCCTAGTCCGCTGTCTTCTTTGGATCGTGGCACCCATATTATTGATCTGCTCAATTCATTGGAGCCAGACGCCATGGGGGTTACTAAACGTGAGTTTAGCTACTTCGAAGATGAGTTATCGTTGCGCGCCTACGAAGCGGCCTTTCCCATTGTTGCCAGTAATATTTATGATAAACGCAGTAAAACTAATATAGACGGTATAGTAAATAGCGTTATCGTCGAGCAACGAGGCCTCAAAATAGGTGTGCTGTCGGTCATCGATGACACTGCAATCACCGACTATTCGTTAAAAAACGTGGTGGTATTAGATCCGCGCAAATCGATTGAAAAAAACGCCGCTAAACTCAGGCGTCAAGGTGCCGACCTGATAGTGTTGCTGTATTCGACTAATTTCGACTTTATTGATCAACTACTTAACGACAAAGTGATAGATATGAGTTTTACTGCCACTCTCGACTTTACAACCTTAACCAGTGAAATCAAACCTACTCACCAAAATGCCGTAATAGTAGAGAAATTGGGACAAGTAGCCCTGATGCAAATCACTTTGATGCCCGAGCATCAAGAAGATCCAGACGTTTCATGGCAAGCAGTTGATCTCAAAAGTTTTTCCAAAGACCCTACCGTGGAAAATCAGGTTGACGGTTATATTGCGCGTTTGAATCGTCTGCTGGAGCAGCCCATAGCAGTGGTAAGCAAAGACTTTATGACCTTGCGCCAAAGCGTCAGAACCGAACAAAATGCATTTGCCAATGCATTGACCGATACCCTACGAGAGTTTTCAAATGCCGATATTGCCTTGATAAATGGCGGAATCATTCGCGGCGATAAACATTACCAGGCCAAGCACCAACTCACTCACCGAGATATTGCCCAGGAATTACCCTTTAGAAGCCGAGTCGTCTTACTGAATATCAGTGGTGCCCAATTAATTGAAGCTCTGGAGAATGGTTTTAGTTTGATCGAAAAGGTCAAAGGCCGTTTTCCACACGTATCGGGGATGACGGTTACTTATGATCCTGGCGCGCCGGTCAACCACAGGGTGAAGTCCATACTGATAAATGACCAACCTTTAGCAGAAAAAAGGATATACAAGTTAGCAACGACCGATTATCTGGCTAATGGTGGGGATGGTTATCAGATACTGGAAGAATGTCCAGAAATTGTGCTTGGCTATATGCTAGCCCCATTGATTATCGATGTATTTGTCGACCGTATTCGTCAACTGAACACGTTTAGCCCAACGCTCGATGCCAGGCTGGTGAATATCAATGAGTGACCAACGGCTGACAGACACGGCTCCAGCTTCACAAATCGACCCAAAATCTGCCACCCGACTGTCGTTAACGACTATTTTCACCGTGACCTTCGTCAGTGTTTTGCTTATTTTTGTCAGTATTACCGCCCTCTCCTATATACGCATGGCAGATTTTCGCCAGATTTTAGATGAAATAGCCATTACATCATTACCAAATGTAGTCGTGCTGGAACAGCTCAATAACAATATTGCCTCACTTTCTAGCATCAGCAATGGATTGACCAATGCTAAGTCAGAGCCTTCTTTGCGCATAGCTGAAGCCCAAATTGAAAACAAGTTGCGCGTGATCCGCTTGTTGGCTGAACAGCAAGCGCACGATAACTTTATGTTTGCCCAGTTTAACGCCATTACACAGGAATTATTTGAACTTAGGGAGTTGGCGTCACAGCGTCTCCACCTAGCGCAGCAACTAGCGAACCACCAGCAGAACCTCTATACATTAAATGATCAGGTGACCAATTTAGCCATACAAACCCAGCCAACTGCCACAGTCAGTCAGCTAGACCTAGACCAGGTGTGGCGCACAAATTTTTTTGAAGCCGCGGCCATGACCAGCAGAGGCCTGAATTCTGAACGTTTACAAACCATTCGCCAGTTGTCGTTCAAGGTACGCGTTATTTTGGATAATTTAAATCACAAGACCGATACATTTTCCGGCTCGCAACGGGAGCAACGCCTTGCCTTGATCCAGCAGCTTAAAAATATACTGGTGGAGAAAAATGGCATATTCCCCTTGCGCATTAAACTGTTGCGCTTGTCCGGGCGAGTCACAGGCCGTGGCAATTTTGTACATAATCTTATTATGGATTATCTGCGTTTTCTCAATTTCAAGTCTTATCAGCTTAGCGATTCTGTTATCACGCAAACACGTCTCGCCTCCCATCGGGTGGGGCAACAAATTCAATTTATCGGATTATTTGTCGTCACAGGTCTACTGTTTCTGATGCTTATCGTATTTTTTATCCAAAATCGTGTGGTCAGGCGTTTGGTTCAACTCAACAATCTGGTACAGGATCGGGCGATAGGCAAATCCAATACCCATATCATTACGGGTAACGACGAAATCTCAGACATTGCAGAGACCTTCGGTCACTTCGCTGTGACCATAGAACAGCAAAAACAAGCTTTACAAGCCTTATCGCTTCAGGACGGTCTCACCGGAATCCCCAATCGTCGGGCGTTAGATGAAAGCCTCAAACATGAATTGCAACTTGCTATCCGGCAAAAGTGGTCAATTTCATTGCTGATGATAGATATTGATTATTTTAAACCCTATAACGACAACTACGGACATGCGGCAGGTGATGAAACCCTAAAAAAAGTGGCCAAGATCTTGGCTGATAATTTACCCCGCAGCACAGACTTTGTGGCACGTTATGGAGGTGAGGAATTTGTCTGTATTTTACCTGACACCTCGTCTGAGGGCGCAATAAAAGTGGCCACCTCCATACTTGCAAAAGTCGAAGAAGCAGCCATAGAGCACAAATATAATCCTGACAAACCACTGCTTACTATTAGTTTGGGGGTAGTCACCAGCAATAAAAACGACACCCGGGATGCCGATACCTTGCTAAAATTAGTTGATCATGCACTTTATGCGGCTAAACAAAAAGGCCGTAATCAAATCGTTCGCTACGAAGAATTAGTGAGCTAGCGCGTACCTTAGTTTATGCAATCCAGGGCTAACACGGCTGTTTTAACACCGACATAAAAAACGCCGGACTAACCAGCGTTTTTACTAAATTCTAAGCCTCGCACTCAGCTGTTGGTCTTGGTGTTATCCTGGGGAAATGTGCTGACAAACCACTGACGCAGCATATTTTTTTCATAGCGCAAAGACTCGCTGTCGAAAAATCTGTTAGCACGGTCTTGAAAAGACATGTCCTTCAAATTTTCTTCCCCTTGCTGCAGTACCTGGCCTGCTTGATCTAACAGCTGATAACTAAACGCGATACGCGGAATATCGATACTTTTAATCAGTCTGACATCGGAACCACTTTGGCCTAAGCCGACAAAAGAGGCCGGCCAAACTTCCCCGGCCAAATCAAGATTCGTCACAGTGATTGTTAACTTCTGCCCGTCTGGCAAGGATTCGGCGAGCTCCACCAGATATTCATCCAGCTTGTTAAAGGTATTTTCGGCAAAACGTTTGCGCGATTCATTGGACGGGCGCACATCACGATATTTATCCGGATTTTGCCAGGTTACTTCAACTTCGGCTTGACTAAATGCTTGAGTAGAAAGCAGCAAACACGAGCCAATTATTGTCGTCATCATGAGTTTTTGCATATTGTCACCTCTTGGTTACAAATCTTGGTTACAAAAGTTACTTACTAATTTAGTCCATCTAAATGAACCACAACTGAATTGAGCATAATGCCCCATATATTTAATAGACCTCAACCGACAAAACTTATTGCGTCGGCACGGAAAATTCATGATTGCTAAGGTGTACAAAGGGCTAAACACTGATCGGGATCAATCATATAATTGTTCATACTAAGGCAATCATTCCATACAGCTGCTATACTGCGCCGCGTCGTCAGTACCCGTTTTGTTCAGTCAAGGAGTCCGAATGAGTGAGCGCATCCCAATAAAAGACATCTCTCCTGTTAAAATTCACCGCCCGGATACGAGCAAACACGATAATAATTATACCCCCCGCAGCCGTATTTATGTGCGCGCTGTTACCGGTGTGTTGGAAAATTTCCGGCGCTTTTTCGGTTTGGTATTTTTATCCATCTTTGCCGCACTGCCCTGGATCCAGTTTGAGGGTCAACAAGCTATTTTACTGGATATCAATGCCCAAAGGTTTCAAATCTTTAACCTGACACTTTGGCCACAAGATTTAACCTTGCTGGCCTGGATCATAATAGTTGCCGCTTTTGCCTTATTTTTTATCACTACTTTTGCCGGGCGTGTTTGGTGTGGATTTATGTGCCCCCAAACGACCTGGACCTTTATTTATATCTGGTTTGAAGAAAAAATTGAGGGCAGTCGCAACAAACGCATCAAACTGGACGAACGCCAAATGGACTTTGACAAATTTTGGCGAAAAACCCTTAAACATATAGCCTGGGTGGCGGTAGCACTACTGACCTCCCTGACTTTTGTGGGCTATTTCACCCCTATAGATCTGCTGTTTGTCGAATTTTTCACCTTCTCCGCGAGTTTTTGGGCCGCCACCTGCGTGGTGTTTTTTGCCTTTTGTACTTATGGCAACGCAGCTTACATGCGCGAGATCATGTGCACCCATATTTGTCCCTATGCCCGGTTCCAGTCGGCTATGTTTGACCAAGATACGTTCACCGTCGCTTATAATAATCAGCGCGGAGAGAAGCGTGGCCCGCGTCCACGCAAAATGCCCAGAGCAGAAGTACAAGATAAAGGACTAGGTGATTGTATTGATTGTAATCTGTGTGTTCAGGTCTGCCCCACAGGTATCGACATTCGTAACGGATTGCAATATGAGTGTATTAATTGTGGCGCTTGTGTAGACGCCTGTAATGGTGTGATGGAGAAAATGGACTACCCCAAGGGATTGATTAGTTTCACCTCTGAAACCGAACTGGCCGGTGGCAAGACCAAGATCTTACGGCCCAAATTACTCGGTTATGCCGTGGTGCTGGTTCTGATGTCCGCACTGCTGGTGTTCGAGTTAATCAGCCGGGTCCCCCTGGAGGTAGACATCATTCGAGATCGCAATGCGTTATATCGTGAAACCAACGAAGGCTTAATAGAAAACGTCTACACCGTCAAGTTACTAAATAAATCCCAGCGTATGCAACGCTTTACCATTTCCGTAATCGGTTTACCCAGCCATCAGTTTATTGGCGAAACCGAAGTGCAGGTAATGGGTGGTGAAGTATACAATTTGCCCGTCAGTATTGCCGTGGATCCTTATGATTTGGAAAAATCAGTGACCGAATTTAGTTTTAAAATACAATCTCTGGATGTTGACGACGCCACCATCGAACAGAGCACAAAATTTTTGTACCGCTAGTGACCACATTTAACTTTGCCGAACTCAACCCGGATCTTATCCTCGATGCCATCGAATCGTTGGGCATAAGAGTTGAGTCAGGCCTGCTTGCCCTTAACAGCTATGAGAACCGGGTGTACCAGTTTATCGCCGAGGATAACAAACGCTATGTGGTTAAATTTTATCGTCCCCAACGCTGGAGCGAAGTCCAACTGCTTGAAGAACATAGCTTCTCTTTAGAGTTAGCTAACCACGAGGTGCCCGTCGTGCCACCTATGGTGATAAGGGGACAAAGCTTGCATCGCTATCAGGCGTATTATTTTGCCATATTCGAGTCCGTCGGAGGTCGCCAATTTGAAGTAGACAATCTGGATCATCTGGAGTGGATGGGCCGGTTTATCGGCCGTATCCACCTTATTGCTAAAAGTGGCGAGTTTATCCACCGCCCGATAATTTCCACCGACGAATATTTACATCAATCCGCCGCGGAGCTTCGCACCAGTCCATTGATCCCCTCAAGCCTGCACAAACCGTTTTTTACCATATTGGAGCAGGTCATCGAACTGACCGACAGACAATACCAGAACCACAGCAATATGCGCCTACATGGGGACTGCCACCCGGGCAACATACTATGGCGAGACGGACCGACCTTTGTCGACCTGGATGATTGTCGCAGTGGCCCAGCGGTGCAAGATTTGTGGATGATGCTGTCGGGTGACCACCAACAGCAAAGTCTGCAAATGAGTACTCTGGTGGAAGCCTACGAAGAGTTCTGTGATTTTGATACGCGTCAGTTGTTATTGATCGAACCCCTACGCGCCATGCGCATGGTGCATTACATGTCATGGTTAAGCAGGCGTTGGCAGGATCCGGCGTTTCCTCAAGCTTTTCCCTGGTTTGCTGATGAAAGATATTGGGAACAACAAATTTTATCTCTCAAAGAACAATTTTCAGCACTGCAAGAACCTAAACTGCATATCTAAGTTGCACTGACAGCCGGGTCACAAAATTTGCCCTGGCCCCTGTAGTCGGGCTGATAGGATCCTGTTGCCCGCCAACTTTTCTTATAACTGGTTACAAAGTGCTGTCGGCATTTATTTTAAGCTATGGTAATCTGCTGACAGTTTTTACCCAAAGAGACGATACAAACTATGAAAAAAATTGTACTAGCCCTTGTTATTACCCTGTTGTTACCCCTGCAGGCCTGCGCTCAGGAACAATGGAAAGAAGGCGAACATTACTTAGTGATCAGTGATGAGCCCGCCACAACAACCCCCCAAATTAATGAATACTTTTCTTACTGGTGCCCTCATTGTTTTAATTTTGAACCTTTAGTCGCACAAATTAAAACGAAAATCGCTAAGGACGTTAAGTTTCAGAAAGTTCATGTGAATTTTATGGGTTTCGCCAGCCCTGAGGTGCAGGACGATGCAACCCGCGCCTTGATGGTCGCCAGGGCATTGAAAAAAGAAGACGCCATGAACTTGGCTATCTTTAAATATATTCATGTTCAAAAATCCCCCGTAACCAGTATCAAAGATCTGAAAAATATCTTTATCGTCAACGGTGTGGAAGAAGCCAAATTTGACAAATTGCTCAGCAGCTTCGGTGTGAATAACATGTTACAGAAGAACAACCAGCTAATAACCCAATACAGAAAACACCTCAGCGGTGTACCCAACTTTATTGTTAATGGTAAATACCAGGCCAAGTTTACCCGGGATATGACCAATGACGACATAGTTGAATTGATCGTATGGTTGAGCAAACAGAAATAAACTGAAACTTGAAATGAAGTGATCCCCTAACTAAGCCGCGCATGTGGTGGGGCTTAGTTAGGGAATTGTCAAATTAATGAATTTTTTATTTAGCTAATTGAGTTATACCATGACTAGATGGCTGGAAGAAAAGCGCACACCACTCAGACCTGCCAATCGATAGGTCTTTGTCCTTGCTCGCTCAATAGCCTATTAGTTGTAGAAAAGTGCCCGCAGCCGAAAAATCCCCGGTGAGCAGACAATGGCGAAGGATGGGGGGCAACTAACAGGTGGTGTCGGTGCGGGTCTATCAACACACTTTTATTCTGAGCATGTTTGCCCCACAAGAGAAACACTAACCCGCTACGCTCGTCGCTCAGTCTGGTGAGCACGGTATCCGTAAAGGTTTGCCAACCAATTTTAGCATGGCAATGGGCTTGGCCCTCCTCAACCGTCAGCACAGTATTGAGTAACAACACCCCCTGACGGGCCCAATGATGTAAATCACCATGTGACGGGATGGCAAAGCCAGGGATATCCCGAACGAGCTCTTTGTATATATTAACCAACGAGGGCGGTGGTTTAACCCCTTGGGGCACAGAAAAACTCAAGCCCTGGGCCTGACTCGGCCCGTGATAGGGATCCTGCCCCAATATCACCACCTTTACCTTTGCAAATTCCGTATAACGAAACGCATTAAATATTTCTGCATCCGGTGGATAAACCACATAGCCGCCAGCACGCCGCTGGGCAACGTGCTGCAAAACCTGCTTGAAATAAGTTTTTTGGCGCTCCAGCTCCAGGATTTCACTCCACTGCGCGCCCTTAACTGCCATCTGTTAACTAGCCTAGTAGTGCCAACAAGTGGGCCTTCAAGGCTTGATAGTCGCTGGTAATCTCCACCGACAAACCTTCCTTGCTCGAACAGTCGACCAGGGGTTGGGGTAAACTGATGGGCTGACCGAGCACGTTTTCAACCGTTTCACGAAATTTAGCCGGGTGCGCTGTACCGAGAAAAATACCGGTTTGCCCGGCTTCAAGATGACGTATCAAGGCTTTATAGGCAATGGCGGCGTGAGGCTCGCTGACG
Source organism: Paraglaciecola sp. IT1134 (assembly GCF_058068185.1). Taxonomy (NCBI): domain Bacteria; kingdom Pseudomonadati; phylum Pseudomonadota; class Gammaproteobacteria; order Alteromonadales; family Alteromonadaceae; genus Paraglaciecola; species Paraglaciecola sp. IT1134. Next base: position 4,470,926 of record NZ_CM176486.1, read on the forward strand.
TAACCCAGTTGCGCCAGTTGCCGCATGGCGACCTGGGTATAGTCTTCATCTACGGTATCCCCCGTCAATATGTCAGGTTGCACATAACCCCGTTCGAGCATCGCTTCAATGCGTGGCCAATTATTGGGCTGGCTGACATCCATGGCGTTAGACATAGTGGCAACGGTATTTTTAGGATCCCATTGACCGGATTGCAAATAACGGGGCACCGTATCATTGAGATTAGTAGCAGCCACAAAATGTTTGACTGGCAAACCCATCACTTTGGCGATAAGACCCGCGGTCAGATTACCGAAATTACCACTGGGGACCGAGATAACCAGATCCTCCCGCTGGGCTTCGCTTAATTGGGCAACAGCTTCAAAGTAGTAACACACCTGCGCCACCAAGCGACTGATATTAATAGAATTGGCAGAGTTAAGGTGCAACCCGTCCCGTACCTGTGGATCATCGAATGCACTTTTCACCATTTGCTGACAGGCGTCAAAATCGCCATCTATGGCTACGGTATGAATGTTGTCACCCAAGGTAGTAAACAATTTTTCCTGCAGCGGACTGATCTTGCCTTTGGGGAACAGAATGACCACATCGATATTATCCAGACCATGAAATGCATGGGCTACCGCCGCGCCGGTATCGCCAGACGTAGCGGTTAGGATAGTGATCTTTTCCCCCCGGGCTATTTCCGTCAAACACTGGGCCATAAAACGCCCACCGAAATCCTTAAACGCCAATGTCGGTCCATGGTACAGCTCCAGGCTGTACACGTTGTCCTTCACCTGCACTAGGGGCGCGTCAAATGTAAAGGCACGCTGGACTATACCAGCCAGTCTGTCACGGGGTATTTCATCGCCTATCAACTGGCTCAAAATCTCCACCGAGCGCTCGACAAATGGCATAGCCAATATGGCGTTTATGTCGCTAAAAGTGGGTAAGGTTGTGGGGAAATATAAACCCTGGTTTTTCCCTAACCCTTTTTTAACCGCCTCGGCAAAATTCACTTTGTCTGACGGGTCTTTCAAATTAACAAGTTCCACGTTCTACTACCTTATTGGCTTCGACAAAGAAGCCCGTTTTTAGTCTTAAACATCCGTTTTACTGACCACTGCACCTTGCTCGTCGAGCTGGCAGATGTGACTGAATCCGGAATCATTTTGAATATAGTGCTCGTTCAACCATTTATCGATGGTCCGGGCCTGATTTAGCTCATTACACACAGCAAAGACGGTCGGCCCTGAGCCGGAGATACCAAAAGCCAATGCGCCGTTTTGTTGGGAAAAATCCCGGGACTCATCGAAATAAGGTAACAGTGATCTCCGGTAGGGCTCTGCCATGACATCGGTCATCATGCTCGCCGCCAGTTTTTCGTCTTGGTGATATAACGCATGCACAAAAACCGCTAGTTGACGGCCAAATGTGATGCCGGTCGCCATAGGAATTTGCTTAGGCAAGATTTCACGGGCCGCTGCAGTAGATACACTGATACCCGAATAACAAATCACCCAATACCAATGTTTGAATGTTGGTAATTGCAGGGCAAGCGTATCAGCTTGTTCTGCCATAAGGGTCAGACCACCTAAAAAACAGGGGGCGACATTGTCAAAATGCACACTGCCACTTATCTGACCTTCCAGCTCTCCCATCATCAGCAACAACTCATGGGGACTAAAAGGTTGATAACCCAGGACCTTGGCATAAAATTCGTTCAGACCATGTAAGGCAGCAACGATAGAGCTGGCACTTGAACCCAAGCCACTGCCTATGGGTAACTCCTTGTGCAAAACCATCTTAACATCAGGTAAATCAGACGTTTTATCGGCCAGACGCTGGTGAAAATGCCGGTAACACTGGGTAACGATATTGCTGTCATGCTGCGGGGGCAATTTATGGGCATAGGCGCCCTTAACCTCAAGGCTAAAATTGGCTGCCAACTGGAGATCAACTCGATCACCGAGCAAACTGCCGTCTATGGGTTTAAGCGCCGCACCGAGTAAATCAAATCCCAAGCTGACATTGCCGATGGACGCCGGTGCATAAGCACTGAGTATTTTTCCAGTCATATCACTGTACTGGCTATTCACACGCCTTGCTTCCATGGCATGGTTCTCAATACATCGGCAAACACACCCGCTGCTGTCACCGCTGCCCCAGCTCCGTAACCTCTTATAACAAAAGGAATGGGCTGATAATAGTTACTGTGAATTGCCAGCGCATTTTCGCCTTCTTTGATAACATACAAAGGATGATCGTCACCCACAGCTTGAATTGACACGACACATTTGCCTTTACTAATCGAACCCACGTAACGCAATACCTTACCCTCTTGCTGCGCCGCTTTAACCTTATCTGCATAATAAGCATCGAGCTGTGGCAACCTGGCCATAAATTCATCTACGCTGCCACTGTCATCAAAATAATGGGGTAACACCGGCTCAATCTGAATGTCGTCAAGTTCTAGGGTTAAATCTGCTTCCCTGGCCATGATCAACAATTTGCGTGCTACATCCATACCGCTTAAGTCGTCCCGGGGATCAGGTTCGGTGAAACTACTTTTTTTGGCTATTTCTGTCGCTTCGGACAAGGTCAAACCTTCGTCTAACTTGCCAAATACAAAGGATAATGAGCCAGACAAAATCCCCTCAAACCTGAGCAATTCGTCGCCAGCGTATATCAATTTTTGTAAGTTGTCGATCACGGGTAAACCTGCGCCAACTGTGGTCTCATACAGAAATTGGCGATTGGTTTCCTGAGCTGTCTCACGCAACTTTTGATAGTAGCCATAATCTGCTGTGTTGGCTTTTTTATTGGGGGTCACAACATGGAAACCTGCTGTCATCATGTCTACATACTGCTTAGCGATGATCTCGCTGCTGGTGCAGTCTATTACTACTGGGTTGATCAGGCTGTTAGCATGTACAAAAGTCTGCAAATTATCTACTGAGAAGCTCTGCTCACTTTGGCCCAATTTGTCATACCAGTCGTTTTCCAAATCGATACCGCCGGCCTTGAGTAACAACTTTTTGCTGTTCGCTATGCCGTATACATTAAGGCTTATGTTACGTCCTAACAAAGCGGCTTGTTGGCGAGCTATTTGAGCGATGAGCTCCTTGCCTACCGTGCCGCATCCGACCAGAAATACATCGATACTATGCAAGTTTGAGAAAAAATTCTGATGTACAATTTTCACTGCTTTTTTGGCCTTACTGCTGTCGATAACTGTAGAAATTGAGCGCTCGGATGACCCCTGGGCGATGGCGACATTGTTTACCCTAGCCTGAGCCAGGGAACTAAAGAATTTAGCAGCTAAACCTTGGGACTGACGCATGCCGTCACCGACCAGGGTGACAATGGCCAAGTCGTGGCGCACTTCTATGGGATCCAATAGCTGGTTGGCCAATTCTAACATAAAGGAATCTTCCAGCAGATCCTGAGCGCGGCTGGCATCTTTGCTGCGGATACAAAAACTGATACTGTATTCAGAGGAGGACTGGGTAATCAAACTAATGGAGATATTGGCATTGGACATCACCTCAAATACCCGGCTAGCCATACCCACCATGCCCTTCATACCAGGCCCGGCCACATTAAACATGGTCATGTTGTCCAGATGTGATATACCTTTAACGCTGGTCCATTTAGTGCTGGCTTCATTACTGATCAAGGTACCTGGTGCAGCAGGATTTAAGGTATTACGGATCAAACAAGGAATGTGATGCTGGGCGATGGGGCCTATGGTTTTGGGGTGCAAAACCTTGGCACCAAAATACGATAACTCCATCGCTTCCTGATAAGTGAGTTTATCCAGCAACACTGCCCCCTCAACCTGATTCGGATCGGCATTATACACGCCATCCACATCTGTCCATATTTCACAACACTGGGCATCGATACAGGCCGCCAGTATCGCCGCCGAATAATCGGAACCGTTGCGTCCCAGGGTGACTTTCTCACCGGCTTCGTTGACGGCCACAAAACCCGGCATAATGAGTAATACGTCGCCGGAGCAGTCTACCTCGCTAAAGCGTGCTTTACTGACCGCCACATCGGCAATGCTATCAAGATAATCGCCTTCGGCTAAGATCAGTTTTGCCGGATCGATAATCTGATTTTTTTGGCCAAGGGTGTGCAAAATCTGGCTAAAGATATTCACACTTATATATTCGCCCAAACTGAGAATTTTGGCTACCACAGGCTCGGGAGCACAGCCCAAAAGCGCAAAGCCTTCCAGATACTGATTTAAATCGCTCAAGGTCTGTTGAATAAAACCCGCCAGCTGAGCATCTTCGAATCCTACTACGTTGAGCTTCAAATCATCCAGAATACCAAACAAAACCATATTGAGTTTGGCAAACAGTTCGCCGTAATCTTTGCCAGCTGCGGCCTCATCACACAATAGCGATAAGGCATTGGTCACCCCTTTGGGGGCAGATAACACCACTGCCGCGCCACATTCCTGGTGACATGCCATGCAGATATCCTTTACTCGTAAGTAACGTTCTGCATCGGCTAATGACGAACCGCCAAACTTCAACACCTTCATTTATTCGCTCCTCTTACAGCCTGATTTCAGTAAGGTTAGTCGCCCCTTACTGGTGAATACTATTAATTTTCTGCGGCGCTAATAACAAAAAAGCCCGCTTTGTTTGGCGGGCTTTAGGTAATCTGTCAATTTGCACCAGCCAGCGATCACCTCTCATGGGTGATAATCATAATCATGCCGATAGTGCTTATTATTATATTTGAATCTCTGTTCATGCCGTCAATTTGCCGTATAGACGTCTATATGTCAACCGCCTAACCCGCTTGTTTTTGTTATTTGTTATGCTTATCTGTGCCTAAGGGCATTTTTTGGTAAAAACTTAAGCACAAACGACCCAGCACTAGAATCACTTTAGCAAATTTGTTATCTATAGCAGTCGATATTCTCAACGAGCGTTAAGTCATTGTCCGATCCCCAAAGCAAAAGCCAGGAAAAAGTTGCCTATTTGATCCTCCATGGCTTCGATAAAAGTTATCGTTGGTTTAGTCGGATCACTAAGGGGGCTCAACAACGTTTCGAGAGTGCAAAGTGGAAAGCCACCCAATTGGCTGTGAAAGAGCGGATCAGCATTTATGAGCAAAGTTTAACTGAAGTGGTCAGCGAAATTTATCAACTTGTTTATCCCCACCAGCAAAACTCGGCTTTTTGGATTGACCTTAAAAACCAGTTTCAGACGTTATTACGTGACCACCCCCAATATGAATTGGCAGAAACCTTTTATAACTCAGTTATTGGACGTATTTTCCATCATCAACAAATAGACGACAGGTTGATGTTTATGTTGCCCAGTCGCTGTTATCTAGCCGGCCAAGATAGATACAAAGTCGTCAACAGTTTTGATACCACAGGTACGGTACGTAAAATGCTCGAGGACATCTTCGCCCGGTATCGCTTTGACTTGTCTTTCGATGACAAAGAGCGTGACTTGAGCAATTTGGACAGGGCCTTGCGAGAGCGGCTTAATATTAGACAGTTGGCTAGCGTGCATACAGTAGAAATGCTCAAACCGGTTTTTTATCGCAGCAAATCTGCTTACCTGATTGGTCGCATCTGCATGCCACAGGAGACTTTACCTTTTGTTATTCCGTTAATGCTGACAGAGGATAAAAAGTTACAGGTCGATGCACTATTGATGGAACGTCAGGATTTGAGTGTGATCTTCAGTTTTGCCCGGGCCTATTTTATGGCCGATACCCAGCATCCCGCAGAGGTCGTGGCATTTTTACAGGAACTGTTGCCTCATAAGAAAAACTTCGAACTCTATATTGCCCTGGGTTTATATAAACATGGTAAAACCGTATTTTATAGAAACTTTTTACAACATCTGGATAATAGTCAGGATCAGTTTGCAGTGGCCCCGGGTATTCGCGGTCTGGTCATGGCGGTGTTTCACCTGCCCTCCTACGGTGTGGTATTTAAGATCATCAAGGATGAATTTCCGGAAAGTAAAAAAATCACCCGCCAGCATGTCAAAGACTGCTATCGTCTGGTTAAGATGACCGACCGTGTGGGACGCATGGCCGATACCCACGAATACATGAATTTTCGTTTGCCCCGGACTCGTTTGTCCGAGTCCTTATTAGCCGATTTAATGGCTCAATGCGCCAGCAGTGTGGAGTTAACGGCACACGAAGTGATCATCAAACATCTGTATATTGAACGCAGAATGACCCCGCTGAACCTATATTTAGAACAAGAAACTGATCCTCAACTTATCCACAATGCCTTAAATGATTTAGGGTTATGTATCAAACAAATCGCCGCAGCGAATATATTCCCCGGGGATATGTTACATAAAAACTTTGGCATTACCCGTGGCGGGCGCGTGATATTTTATGACTATGACGAGATTTGTTATATGCACCAGCGGGAATTCAGAGCGATTCCCAAATCGGATGACCCTTATGCATTGGACACGCTGTCCGTCGGACCCACCGATGTATTCCCGGAGCAGTTTGAGCATTTTATTGTGGGTAAAAAACACTTAAAAACCCAACTTAAACAACTACACGGTGATCTGATGACGGTGGAATTCTGGTTGTCGCTGCAAGCTAAAACCTCCCATGGCGAAATTCCGGATTTTATTCCTTATGATCAAACCAAGCGTTTCAATCAGCAAAGGGCCCTGTAGCCTTAACTTTGCGAGACAAACCTTTACAGTTCACATAACTCAACGTGACTATTTTGGATCCAATAAACGTACTTCCCGTTGGGGGAAGGGGATCTGAATACCATGCTCACGTAAGGTTTCAAAGATCAGTAACATTAAGTCGCCGCCTACCCGATTGCGACCGTCGTCTATGCCTTCCATCCAGAACTCCACAAACATATTGACGCCGGAATCACCAAAGCTGTCGATTTCACAATCCGGTCTTTCTTCCAAGGGGTACTGCTCGCCACTTAACACCTGGGAATGGGTGCCGACCACTTCCTTTACGATTTCCACCATTGCGCGAATATCTGTGTGGTAAGCCACGGAAAAATCCACTCTATATCTTTGTTTGGGGTTTTTATGAGACCAGTTAACAAAAGTGGATGAAATAAACTTATCGTTTGGCACCATGATGTCTTTACCATCATAGGTTTCCAAGGTGGTATAACGCATCTTGAAATCCCGCACAAAACCTTTGTTACCGTCCTCCAACTCCAGATAATCCCCGATTGTAAGTGAACGGTCGATCAAGATAATAATGCCGGAAATAAAATTTGAAGCGATGGACTGCAGGCCAAAACCGAGCCCGACTCCTACTGCTCCGCCAAAGACCGCCAAAGCCGTGAGGTTAATGCCCATCACATTGAGTAATAACAAGGCAATAACACACACCAATGCCACTTCAAATAACTTAGCAAAAACTTCGCGGGTGCGAATATCCAGGGATTCCTGTTTACGAATTATATCCTGGCCAACGGAATTTGATGCTCGGCCAATCCAGAATAGCAAAGAACCGAATATCAGTACCCGAGCCAGACCGTAGGCCGATATTTCTATATTACCCAGGGTTAAACTCAAGCCCTGTAAGACCACTTTAATGCTAACTAACCAGCCCACCATATGTAAAAAAAGTAGTGGCAACACCATCCATTTAAATAGGCCTCTGAGCACCAAGTTCGATACGCAGATAGTGATCACCGAGTTGAAAAACAACAAGACCGCTATGGTTAAAGCCACAGTGAGCAACCAGTTATTGGCCATAAAATAGTGACTGAATTCGGTATTTAACTTCAGCAATAAAATAGCGATTAGCGGAAAGATCATCTTATCCACACGGTAGGTGATTTTACGCAAGGGATGAGCATTGGGATCCGGTGCTTGGGAAACAAGTGTTGAGTAACGGCGAATTTTCAACGCTAACCAATAGGCGAATAAATAAATGCAACCTATCAGCGCTAGCTGCACATAGGTATCGGTTTGCAGCAATTGCTCACTCACATTCTTGCTGTGTTGTAGCAAGGTCTGGCTGACTGAATCTTTATTGGTATTCAATTTATTATCTCCCACAGCACAAGGGTCATCACAATACAGATTTAAGATACAGCACCGTGCGCTTAAGCACAGCAACTAAAAAAACGCTAAGGGATGGCCAGCCAAATAAGAGACAAGGAGCAGATAAAGCCTACTGCCCAAAAAATACTGCGCACGGCATGTACATCAAACCAATAAGCCAGCAAATACCCGGTTCTGGCCAGGATAAATGCCATAGCCAGGTTTTGTGCCAGATAACCTGTTGTGCCAGTGGCTATCACGGCCAAGGCGCCGGGAGTAAACATGATCAGGGCTTCAAAACAGTTCTCATGAGCCGCCAAGGCACGAGCACCAAAACCACGGAGTTGTTTTTGTTGTTCCCTGGGGTAGCGATTATCATAACCACCTTGTTCTTTGTTCATTGCCAATGATAATGGCCCTTTTGTTAAAATAGGCATCAAGGTGGCAATAATCAGACATATCAGAATAATAGTCATATGACGGGCTAAAAATAATGGACAAGGTAGGCTTACTTTAGCACGTCTTAAATGCAATTGACTAACCGCTTCTATGGCATTAAATACCCGTTAGCAGCGATAATGCCCAAGGGTATGCACACGGCCAACAACTCTTTGATAACATCAGGTTATTAATCGATTTTGTTATGCGAAACTTTATGTTTTTTACCCAATTCAGGTATAAACGCAACGCGTCAGGAGCACTATGGACAGCTTAGTATTGGTCATCATCTCAACGTTAATAGCGGGCTTAGCCATCCCAGTGGGGGGAGTTATTGCGCGCTTTGAACACTTTCAATCCGCATGGATTGAGCAGGAATTCAGGCATGGAATTATGGCGTTTGGCGGGGGTGCCCTACTGTCTGCCATAGCCTTGGTTTTGGTTCCTGAAGGCATTCGTAATCTCTCAGTATTACCCGCAGTCGTGTTTTTTATTGCTGGCAGTCTTGGTTTTATGTCCCTGGACATTTTATTAAAAAAGATTAATACCCCTGCCAGTCAGCTGGCTGCCATGTTGGGGGATTTCATTCCTGAATCTATTGCGTTAGGCGCGGCCTTTGCGTCTGGTAATAACAATGCTTATTTATTGGCGGCCCTGATAGCCTTACAAAATTTACCTGAAGGATTCAATGCGTTTAGCGAACTGAATTCGTCTGGGAGCTTTAGTGCCGCAAAATTATTGCTGATTTTCAGTTTTCTGGCTCTGCTTGGGCCGATAGCCGGGGTGTCCGGTTATATTTGGCTGGCTGATTTTCCTCACTATGTGTCCGCGATCATGCTGTTTGCCTCCGGAGGAATTTTATATTCAATTTTTCAGGATATCGCCCCTCAAGTGAAATTGGAAAAACATTGGTTTCCGCCTATGGGGGCGGTGTTAGGTTTTGTTTTGGGCATGGTCGGTTTTATGCTTACCTAACATCAAAATGGTGTTTAGCCAGCCTCAAGGAAGCTTAAAAAGGTGTTTTGCCCAGCGTATAGAATTGATTTTAAAATTATTCAGAGCATGTTTTAATGACAAGATTAGGTTAACCCCGATCGGTTTAAGGAGTCGTTAAATTAACCCTGTTACTGCTATTCAACGACGAATCGATATGGATGTGCTTCGGCGCTCAATGACCGGTGTATTGGTGTATGCCTTGCTGCTTCCCGTGGTTTTTTGGCCTTTCGATTTCCATCTGCTACAGCCTGTGCTGAGCTTGTATTTTGCCGGCGCCATGTTGTTGATCAGTATTTTGCGTATTATGCACAAAATTTTCACCGTTCAATTGTACGACTATTCAGTAAAGTTGTGGTTCTGGCTTTTTGCAATCCTGTCACTAAGCCATGCGGCTGTGCTTAGCAGCGTTTTTACTTACGGTATTTATGATCCGCGATTTATCCCCATAAATCATGTCACCATGCTAGCCATGGGCGGCGTGGTCAGTGGCGCTTTGATATCACTTATTCCACGTATAAAATTTGCCATATTCAACTTGGTAGTGCTGCTAGCGCCTTCAATTGTCACTGGTTTAATCATTGCAGACAAATTAGCATTTAGTTTAATGATATTGGTATTTGGCTGTTATATCGCGGCAATAGGTATTCGCTCACACCGGGAATATATTCGCTCTTTTGAAATTGAAGCCCAATTGGATAGCCAGAAAAATGAACTGGAAAAGCTCAATAAAATGGATGCCCTTACCCATATTTACAACCGGGGCTATTTTAATACCCAGTTTGAATATCAGTGGAATACCGGAGTAAGGCACTCTATCCGTCAAACATTGTTACTGATCGATGTCGATCACTTCAAACTGATTAACGATAGTTATGGTCATTTGGTGGGCGATACCTGTTTGCGCCACATTGCCCAGTTAATCAGTGCATCGGTAAAACGCAAAAATGATTTGGTGGCCCGTTTTGGCGGTGAAGAATTTGCAATATTGCTCGATGCCAGTGATAACCAGCAAGCCATGGAAATCGCAGAAAACATCAGGCAAAGCATAGCTGACTGCCCCTTTAACTACGATGACAAAACCTTTAATGTTACGGTGAGCATAGGTATAGCCAGTGTGCTGCCCACCCCACAAATGAATTCCAATCGCCTGATAGAAGCTGCTGACAAAGCGCTGTATCAGGCTAAAGACAACGGTCGGAATCAGGTCGTACTGTCCACAGAACTGGCATAACTTAAGACGATTATCAGTACCGCTGATTCACAATTTTAGGCATCCACACCAGCATGAGCGAACACCTCGACGCAATTATAAACTCACTAGAAATATCCAGTCCGTCTACGGAACAGAGGCTGCAGGTTGACTGGCCAAACAGTGAAAATCAGCAAATTTGGCTCAAACGAGATGATTTACTGCACCCTATAATATCCGGCAATAAATGGCGCAAGCTCAAACATGCCTTACTGGCAGCCAAACAAAACCATACAACCCATATCGTGAGCTTCGGAGGTGGTTTTTCCAATCACCTGCACGCCTTAGGTCATGCCTGCTCCCGACTCGATATCCAGCTGACGGCTATTGTGCGTGGGGATTACTCCGCCCACCTCACTCCTATGTTGGCGGACTTGAGTCGCTGGCAGACCCAGGTGCACTATGTCGACCGCCAGACCTATAGACGACGAGACCAAGCAGACTATTTGGCCCATTTACAGCTTATCCACCCTGGTGCGATGATTATTCCTGAGGGGGGGTCCCAGCGTTCAGCCCTTGAGGGAGTGATGGAGATCATTGCTGAGTTGGGCCAGAGCTATGATCATATTCTCGCTCCTGTGGCCAGTGGTGGCACCCTGGCTGGCTTGATACACGCAACCCGGCACACCCACACCCAGGTAACAGGAATTGCCGTGTTAAAAGGCCAGGGATATCTGGAAAACCTGGTAACTGGTCTGCTGCCAACAGGGGCCAAACCAAACCATAACTGGCATATTAATCATGATCACCACTTTGGAGGCTACGCCAAAAGTCCAGAGCGATTAACTGCATTTTGCACCGAGTTTTATACCCAAACTCAGATCCCTATTGAACCTGTGTACAGCGGTAAATTATTTTATGCCGCCAAGGCCCTCATCAGTAAGGGCACGTTTGCCACAGGGGCAAAAATTTTGCTGTTACATACAGGCGGCTTGCAAGGAGCAAGAATAACTTAAGCGTCGCTAATCTAGCCCCTTTTTTAAGGTTAGGTCTAGAACTAGACGTCACATGCGTGAAGCGTCACATGCGTGAAGCGTCAAGTTGCACATCAGCCATAGACCATATTTGGGTAAATTTTTCACGCACTTGCGCTGCGTCTTGTTGTTTTCCCTGTGCCTCCAGGCTTTGAACTAAACCAAACATCGACCAACCATTTTTGGGATAAGCCTGCAGATCCTTGCGGTAAACCTGCTCGGCCTCAGCATAATCACCAGATTGCATCAGCGCGATACCCAGTGACTGCCGGGTCGGATAATACCAAAATGGTGGCTCCATATAGGGTAAGGTATCTTGAGCCACTACAGCGTCGGAGAAATAATTAACCCCGGCAACATGATTGCCTTGTGCCAGAGCGATCTCCCCCCTGAGTAAATTGTCAGCAATGGCCAATAACACACTGGCCGGATAATCAGAGCCATCCAGAGTGTGAATTATCTGGGAATCCAGCAAGGGTTGTAGGTCATCAAGTTCAGACTGGGCGGCGCTTACATTACCTGTACGTACATAAGCTACACCCCGGGCATAATGCTGAATAGCGTTGGAGTACGCCAGCCTAGGGGCAGGCATAGGCTCAGCCAAAATTTCGTCCCAGTGTGCAAATTGAGTTAACGCCAGTATCGGAATAGTCTTGAAAAACTCCACAGTAGGAAATTGTTCGATCATTTCCAACCTGACATTGGCTGCGACTTTACGGGCGGCTTCGATGGCCACCTTGCTGTTACCCATCATACTTGAGGCCGCCCACAAAAAGTGGATATTGTGGGGGTAATACAAAGCAGGGTAAAAACCCTGGGCATTACACTGGGCAATATATTTTTCGTCTACCGCCGCCGCCTGCACATTCGCCTGTGCGGCATCGTGATAACGACCGACTCGCCAATATATATGAGCTGGCATATGCACCAAATGGCCTGATCCTGGCACGAGGTTGGCCAAGGTATCTGCCGCCACTTCAGCTCGCTCGGGCGCATTGGAAGCCTCTACCGCGTGGATATAAAGATGTAAAGCCAGCGGATGTTGTGGCTGATGCTGCATGACACTTTCAAGGGTGTTAATCACTTCAACTGTGGCCGGCTTAGGTTGCCGCGCATCCAGCCAATAGTCCCAGGGCATGGTATTCATTAAGGCTTCAGCAAATAGTGCGGCGGCGTCATCGTCTTGGGGATAGTTATGGGCAAGTTGGCGCATGGCATCTGCATAGGCAATATCTAAGGGCAGTCGCTCAGTGTCGGGATCCCCATTGTAACGCGCAGCCAGGGCATCTATGTAGGCTTGTTCCTCAATCGAAGCGTTATTTTTGAGTTTTAGGGCTTTTTGCAACGCGGCATAGGCCGCAACCCGCTCTTGATCAGACATGACGGCTTTGCCGTTACTGGTCACGTTAATATTCGGCCCGGTGGCAAGTGCTTCCCCCCAAAAACACATTGCGCAATCCGGGTCGAGTTTTTGGGCCGCGACAAAGGAGCGGATGGCCTCGGCATGATTAAAACCAAAGGCCAACACCAGTCCCTGATTAAAATACCACTGGGCTGCGGGATCATCGGTGGTTATAGGGTGAGTATGTTCTCCCATACCATCAAAAAGTGGCGCCCCTGCCCGATTGACAATATCGGTCTTGTCCATCTGTTTACGGTCATTAAACGCTGAGTCAGATGAGACACAGGCCAAAAGTAATGTTACAGCTATACAGCAACACAGATATCTAAAAATATTCATTTTTCCCTCTGCTAGTGTAGCGGTTTGTAAATAATGGACTTTTTAGTATAGAAAAAAACGTCCTGAATGCCATGCCATTAGCCGAGTAAACCGTCACCGGGCATAACTGGGTTTTGCCGTTACTGAAGTTAGTCAACTATTTTTGATACTCAGGGGTAACAGGTTGCTTGTGCCCTTTTGGCATCGCAGTGGCGAGACCGGCAATCGCGCCATTACATTTGCCAGCGTCAGTGGTATATTTCGCCGTTAATTAACTCATAAAGCCGACTATGCCTAAACATTCAACAGCTAAGTATCTATTTGTTCTTGTTATATTTACCGTGCTTGGTCTTGGGGGCTGTGCCAGCCATGTATCTAGCAGTAAAACTCCCGAAGAAAGTAAGGCGGAAACAGGTCCGTCGACGACAACCAAAAATGCCCAGACCTTAACCCTTAATACCGCACGTTTCAGCCATGCTACTGCCAGTGACGGACAGAAACTTTATGTATTTGCTGGCTACGGTAAAAAAGGATTTTTGACGGATGTTGAAATCATCGATCCCCAAACGGGTAAAATCGAGGTTCTTACTGACAAAGTGCTGCCGCGCAGATATTTCTCGGCAGTGTGGGACGGTCAACACTCTATCTACCTGGTAGGCGGTATCAGTCTTATTGAGGATAGCGTGACACTAGAGCCCCGAGTAGAAATATTCGATACCCGCACGCACCAAGTCACCTTTGCCACGCCGGTTCCGGTGCCTAGACGCGACAGCAGTGCGGTATACCTTGACGGACGAATTTACCTGTTCGGTGGCAGCGAATACTCAGCCCTTACCGGTTATGAACTCATCCCCAGCACGTTGGCCACAAGTTACCATATTGCCAGTCAAAAATGGTTACCAATAGCCGACATGCCAACCGCTAAAGTAACCAGTGTGTTTGCCAAAGATGGCATGATTTACGCGCTCGGGGGTTACAGATATTTAACACCCATGGCGGTATTTGAACAGTACACTCCCGGCCGTAATCGCTGGCAAACCTTAACTCGCCCCCCGCAACCTCTGGCAGCACACTCATTGGCGCTTTTTGGTCAAAAACTGCTGGTATTTGGCAGTGATGATGAATTGGATTTAACCTATACCTATGATTATAGTCGGGAGAAATGGCAACGAACCAACATAGGTTATAGGCCAAGCAGCCAGAACACTGCCACCTTGTTGGGTGACACAATTTATGTAATAGGCGGCACAGCAGGTAAAGGTCAGGCCTTCCTAGATTATATTCAACAATTTCCCCAGTGAACTGGTTCCAGTGGATACAAGGATTCGGCGGGGCAACACCGGCAGAATGGGTAGCCACGCTGGCGGGATTTATCAGTGTATACCTTCTGATTAAACGCAATATCTGGTGTTTTGCCTTTGGGTTGATCCAAGTCAGCATTTACAGCTGGATTTTTTATGAGGTCAAACTCTATTCTGACATGCTGCTGCATGTCATTTATATCGGGTTCCAGCTATATGGTTGGCGGATTTGGGCGGCTTCCCAAGACGAACAGGGGCATATTCACCCGCAACCAGGCTCTGTCAGCCAGTATCTGGGGTTGATCCTACTGGTGATAACCGGAACTGCGTTATTAGGTACCTATATGGCCACGCAAACTGACGCCAGTTTTGCCTACCCAGACGCGTTTACCACCTGCGCCAGTTTGGTTGCCCAGTGGTTGTTATCTCATAAGAAACTGTTTAACTGGAGTTTCTGGATTGTAGTGGATGTGGTGGCGATAGGGATCTATTGGCAAAAAGGTTTATACCCCACTTCGGTCCTATATTTTAGTTTTTTGATCATGGCGGTCATCGGTCAATACAGTTGGCTAACAGCGATGCGACAACAACAGCCCGACGCACCGGAACATTAACCTTACGCCATGGGTTGAAAAATCAGCGCCAACAACGCTACCTCACTAACTTAGTGCCTTTTGCACTGTTCAAAGGCATGACGTCCTGTGTCCTTGGAAGTTCTTATTAATAAAAAATCATAAGCTACTGAAAATTATAGAAAATAAAAATTATTGTAGTATCAGGATAATTGGCGTGGCATGTGCAATTAGTTAATACATCAGGTGCCCAGAACACCTGATATAGAGAAGATAATAACGATAATAAAAAAAGCGCTACCGAGCGAATAAAAGCTCTTCAAACTAAGGCACCTTAGGTCAGCAATGGAATAAGGTGCCTTTTGTTTTTTTCAACACGTCAAAAAGTCCCCCATCAAGCCACAGTCCCCTTCTGCCAACTATTTTTATACGCTGTTTGTTTACTTCGCTAAATTAGGTGATAGCATTCGCGTTTTACTCAATTGCGTTAACTATGAGGATTCCTTATGTCTCGTGTGCTAATTATTGGCGCTGGTGGTGTTGCTGCAGTGACCATCAAAAAATGTGCTCGCCTGCCACAACTGTTTGATGAAATTTATCTTGCTAGCCGCACGGTTTCCAAGTGTGAAGCCTTGCAACAAGAAGTTGGCCTGGACCGGGTGAAAGGTGTGTTTGCCGTGGATGCAGACCATGCCAGTGAAGTGGTAAAAGTCATCAATCAGGTCAAACCCGATTTAGTCGTCAACCTTGCATTGCCTTATCAAGATTTAGCCATAATGGACGCTTGTCTTGAAACCGGTGTGGATTACCTGGACACGGCTAACTATGAACCCAAAGATGTGGCTAAGTTCGAGTATTCCTGGCAGTGGGCCTATCAAGAAAAATTTGAAAAAGCCGGTCTTATGGCCTTATTGGGCAGTGGCTTTGATCCCGGTGTCACTAACGTCTACACCGCCTATGCCGCCAAACATTACTTTGATGAAATTCATTACCTGGATATCGTTGATTGTAATGGCGGCGACCACGGCCAAGCATTTGCCACTAACTTCAATCCGGAAATCAATATTCGCGAGATCACCCAACGCGGACGCTTCTATGAAGACGGCCAATGGAAAGAAACCGATCCTCTTAGCGTACGTGAAGACTTGGATTATCAAAATATTGGCGTGCGTGCCTCTTACCTGATGTTCCATGAAGAGCTTGAGTCTATTGTTAAACACTTTCCGACGTTAAAACGTGCACGTTTCTGGATGACCTTTGGTGACGCCTATTTAACCCATTTAAAAGTGCTAGAAGGCATAGGCATGACCAGCATCGCTCCCATCGATTTCCAGGGTCAGCAAATTGTACCTCTGGAATTCCTAAAGGCAGTATTGCCTAACCCGGGATCGCTCGCTGACGGTTACACCGGCATGACGTGTATCGGCACCTATATTACCGGTGTCAAAGATGGTCAAGAAAAAACCATATTTATCTACAACAATTGCGAGCATGCTGCCTGTTTCGAAGAGGTGGGTGCCCAGGCGGTATCCTACACTACTGGTGTGCCAGCTATGATAGGCGCCGCCTTGATGTTGGACGGTACCTGGAAAAAACCCGGTGTGTGGAATATGGAACAATTCGATCCTGACCCTTTCATGGACATGTTAAACCAACATGGTTTGCCTTGGCATGTGCTTGAGTGTGACAAAAGTCCCTTTAGCCGTTAAGTTTACCTTAGCTTTTTTAGCGGGCTCGGCCATGCCGTACCCGCCTATTTTGAACGGAGTCACCGGTGCCAGATCCTTTATTAAACCCAGCCATACCTTCCCCGTGTTATGTATGTGAAGAAGCTAAACTCGAGGCCAATTTGCAGCTCATGCAGCATGTGCAACAGCAAACGGGTGTGGAAATTATCCTCGCGCTCAAAGGTTTTTCCATGTGGTCAACTTTTGCTTTGGTTAGCAAATACTTACAAGGCTCTACCGCCAGTGCAGTATGGGAAGCAAGATTAGGTAAAGAACAAATAGGTAAACAAGTGCATGCTTATTCTCCCGCCTTTAAACCGGCAGACATCGACCAACTGGTAGAGCTGGTCAATCACATTTCGTTCAATAGCTTGGGGCAATGGCAACGTTATAAATCGCAAATTGTGGCAGCAGGTGTCTCTCCTGGCTTGCGAGTTAATCCTGAGCACCGGGAAACAGACACTGAGTTATACGACCCCAGCGCTCCGGGCTCACGTCTGGGGATAAAAGCCCAAGACTTGATTAGTGCAGATTTATCTGGCATAGACGGCTTTCATATTCACAACCTGTGTGAATGCGACTCCTACGCCACAGAACGCACCATAAAAGCGGTGGAGCAAAAATTTGCGGCTTGGTTACCCCAGCTCAAATGGATCAACTTTGGCGGTGGTCACTTGATGACCAAAGAGGGTTACGATGTCTCCCACCTGATCACAGTGTTAAAAGGTTTCAAAGCGCGTCATCCCCATTTAAATGTCATTTTAGAGCCTGGTTCAGCCGTCGCCTGGCAAACCGGCACCTTGGTCTGTGAAGTCGTAGACGTGGTTGAAAACCGCGACACTATCGCCATTTTGGATATTTCCGCCACGGCCCATATGCCCGATGTACTGGAAATGCCCTATCGCCCCGAAGTGCGCGGTGCGGGTAAAACGGGTGAAAAAGCCTATACCTACCGTTTTGGTGGTAACTCTTGTCTCGCTGGAGATGCCATCGATTTATATAGTTTCGATCATAAATTACAGATTGGAGAACGGATTATTTTTGAAGATATGATCCACTACACTATGGTTAAAACCAGCTTTTTTAACGGTGTAGAACATCCATCAATAGGCATATTACACAAAGACAATAGCTTCGAACTGGTACGTAAGTTTGAATATGAAGATTTTAAAAACAAATTGTCTTGAATGCCAAAAATACTAAGCGGCCCTGCCTATACTCAAAATCATTGGAATTGCATGGCGGTGGCAAATGAATGAGATCCAGTGAGCTTAGTCTGCTAAGTAATTTGGGCGAATGAGCGCAGCCAACAAACAGGCAGTTTCAAGGATGAAGGGTATACAACACCTATGTGATAACCATTAATTTCATTGCTTATCACTGTTGCTCTGCCCTATTGGATAGGAACACGATGTTGCGCTGTTAAGGCGAGCTCCTCTCAAATAGCCATAACGCAACGTGAGATCTGATGGTGCAATCCATTTGGGTCCTTAACGGATGTTAGAATTTTAAAAAGGGTTTGATCTGCATTGCTCGACCCCGAAAGAGCATTGGTAACCGCGTTGCACTATTACTTCATTCAAGCGCTTTGCTCGAATACCGAGCACTATGCCATGTTAAATTATCGTTAAGTGTTCATTATTTACGCCGATTGGTATCAAACTCAGCCTGAGGTTTGGCTGGTTTAAAACAGTCAAAACCCGGTGAATGATCACCCAAAAATTTCGACCAGAGCTTATTCTGATAGCCCTGCATAGGCCGTTTATCGACGGCATGTCGGCGACCAAACATTTGCACAAAGCAGGATGTGCAGTGCCCATAGTATTTCAAACTGCCAATGTTAGCGCCGCTGACACCCAAAATTATTGGGCATCTGGCGCCAATGATGTATTGCCCAAAAACACCGGCATGGAACAATTATACCCGGTCTTAATTAAATATATGCTGACTGATAAACAACCTGTAGGCCCGGCCTCACCATAACTTGTCAGTGATCTGCTTGATCACCCCAAATTTCTTTAAGACGCTTGTCGCGACCACAGTTCCAGCGATATAAATTGTAACGTACCGGACTTTTTTTATAAAAATCCTGATGATAACTTTCCTCACCCTTAATCGGATAAAATCGTGACGCTGTCAGAATTGGGGTAACTACCTGTTGTTGAGAGAATTTTGCAATTACCTGTTTTTTGGATTGTTGGGCTAGCTTACGTTCTTCCTCATTGGCCACAAAAATTGCACTTAAGTAACTATGGCCTTTGTCACAAAACTGCCCTTGGGAGTCAAAGGGATCTATATTTGTCCAATAGTAGGCAAGCAGCTCTTTGTAGCTGACGACTTTTGGATCATAGGTGATTTCTACCGCTTCATAATGACCGTCATGGCGACCATTATAGGTAGGGCTTTGCAGTTTGCCGCCGGTGAAGCCAGATACCACTTCGCTCACTCCTTCGAGTTTTTCAAAATCTGACTCCATGCACCAAAAACAGCCCCCAGCCAATACCGCTTTTTCTGCCAAGGCATTCGCCGTGCAAAACTGCAAACTGATCAATAATAAAATTGTTTTATATTTCATATTATTCCTAAATTGCTTACCCATATAACTGCAGATCAATTGGTTGTACGTTCCACCCTAAGCGTTCGAAATTGGACAAAAAATGTCACGAGTAAGTGGTCTGCCAACGTCCAGCCGATACCTTAAGAGAACCGCTATACTGAGATATAATTTCAGCGTCTGGCAATAGGTAAAAAACTGTAGCGAAGCCACAATTTATTTAATTTCCCAGTAATTAGCGGGCAAGGTGATTTAGAGGATATAATTAGCCGCGTAACACTGAATAGGTGTTTTTTGGGCAAGTGCTTAAGCAATAAATGGAGTGATAGACAATGGTAGAAGTTTTGTTATTAGCGCTGGCCTTAAGTATGGATGCATTCGCGGTATCTATAGGTTTAGGTGCCAAACATAGTCTGAAGCCCTTAACCTTGGCCTTAATGGCAGCCATGTATTTCGGTATTTTTCAGGGCATAATGCCGTTGATTGGCTATTTAGGTGGCATGGGAGTGATCGACTGGGTTGGCAGCTACGCAAACTGGTTAGCCTTCATATTATTGGTATTCGTCGGCGCAAAGATGATATACGAATCCTTGGTTGAGGGAATTGAACAAGACATCGCCCAGATCACCCAGCGGGTAATGCTTATTTTAGCCCTCGCCACTAGCATAGATGCCCTTGCAGCGGGCTTCACCCTTACTTTAATAGACATCAATCCCTTATTGGCTTGCCTGACCATTGGCCTTGTCACCTGGCTATTTAGTTTTATTGGCGTGTTTGTGGGCAACAAAAGTGGTGAATGGTTGGAAAGCAAGGCCGAACTTTTCGGAGGGATAATCCTGATACTTATTGGTATTAAAATTTTGCTAGTGTGACCTAATGTTACTAATTTTAACCTGTATTGATTTACACCTGGAATTGTAAAAATTACCGTTCTTACCGCCGCTAGCAAAACTGTGGTTGTCTGAATAAGTGACGCACTGGCTGGGTGTAAAGTTTTATCCGTTTATTATCAATTTAAAGTCTACATACTATTTGCGTCGCCTCGTTTGGCCTTAAATCAATCTCACAAGGCACTATTTCATGGGCTTGGACATATAGGATCCTTCTGGCACCACTTCAGTAAGTGCCTTTAAATAACACCTTGCCAGAGTCCTATAGACCTATTGGGTTATCGCTGGCCTGTGAAAAGGCAGAGGTTTTGCATAGACCTTAGCTCGTCTCATGTTTAACCTTTTCGTAATATCAGTTAAGCGTCAATCCCATTAGGAGTCATGTATGAGTATTATTAAATCCGGTAGTGCAACTTATCAACCTTTAGGTAAACCTGGCAAAGGCAGTATTTCCACCCAGAGCGGCGCCCTTGCCAATCAACCTTATGGCTTTAACACCCGTTTCGAAGATGGCAAAGGCACCAACCCTGAAGAGCTTATCGCCGCGGCCCATGCCAGCTGTTTCACTATGGCATTGTCTTTCGCCCTGGCAGAAGCTGGTTACGATGATGGCAAGTTAGAAACCACAGCTAAAATCAGTCTGGATAAGGTGGATGACGGTTTTGAAATCAGTCAATCGGCACTGACGTTAACGGCTAAGGTTACAGGTATCAGTGAAAAGCAGTTGACAAACATAGCCAACGACGCCAAGCAAAACTGTCCGGTGTCCAAATTATTAAATGCCAACATCACCCTGGATATAAAGTTCGAACAATAATTTAGGCATCTGGTCTTAGTCAAGGCTGTAATACAATGACACAGGGGGAAGTTGCGCAGACACATATTGCTGTTTGCACTTCCCCAATCACCAGTAAATTCAAAACTGAAGTACAGGCAACATTGCGGCTAAATCTTCTGCCACACTTAGCACAGGCCGTTCAATTATCCGTCCTAGTTCCTGCTCCTGTTCAAACAAAATAAAAGTCGGCGTATAACGCAGTGCGAAAGATTTGTGGTCTCCCTCAGGCAACTGTTTGTTAGGGGGCACCGCGAGCAATTGCAAAGAGGCCAGATTAACATCGGCTAACGCGAGGGTCTTCAAAAGACGTGGCACCTCCCGTTCGCTGTCGTGGCACCAGGTACCAAACAGCACAACTAACGTCTTACCCTCAACATGCCTGATGGCTTGCAGTTCTAGCGCCGTTGGACGGTAGTTCTGGTATTGCTCATTAAACCCGGCAAACCGGGCTAACAAAGCCTGGCTGTCTATCAAGCCTACTACATCATTCCTGACGACCTTGGTGGCAGATTGACAGCCAAACAAAGTCACAGCCAACAGAAAAATCACACAGCCTTTAAACACGTTATTTTATCCTTAACAAAAAATGCAAAATGGAGGTATTCGGTGAGCAATAATTGCCTTCAGGCGGCTTAAGCGCTGTCCAGCCGTCGCTCAATGCTGGCAAGTTTAGCGAAAAATAAAGCCCCAGCTATTCTAATGTAACATGCCTCACAAATGTTAAGTCTGATATCCTATAGCTGCATATTTTCATTACTCGTACGAGGACGTAATTGAACTTCATTCCCTAAGTGATCTTAGAAATATAATTGCTCTGAATTCACAAAGTATACGCAAAATCAAATAGTTGTATAAATGCATTAGGTTACACTAGACTGCACTATATTGCTTTGCCCGGCAGGACGCCGACCAGAGAGAAAAAGTTTTATGCCGCAGACAACAGATGACAGTACATTCACAAAAGCGGTAAACGCCTTATTGTTAAAAGTTTATAATTCCTCCCAAGCCAGGGACTCTTTATTTGAGCAGGCTGAACTATTTTTTGTCTCGGTGGATAGCGAACGTCGTATCCTCCACAAACTAGAGCAAGACCGACAAAATACGCAACAGGAGGTCAATGAGGCGAAAGTTGATGCAAAAAAGGCAGACGCCCGTACCCGTTTAAACAGAGCTCAAAAAGCCCTTAGTGAAGAACAAGGAAAACAAGATCGCAAACGCTACACCCGGCTAAAAGCCTTAAATCAGGTCTGCCTGAAAATTATTGAATTAAGTGAAGGAAAAGACTGGCAAGAATCCCAGCGCAAGAGTGCCAAGTTTTTAGGCACCTTGTTGTTACTTTCTCCCAGCGAAGGGAAAAGTGTCGCCCATATCCACAAGAAATTTAAACCCCTTTACAAGGCCGTGTTAGCCATGCGCTTACTCGACCAGTTGCTCAAAGACAAAGAACTAGACAATAAATATGTGGCCAGCCGTTTTAATCTGGCCACTCGTTTTAGTAACCAGCCAAACAAACTGAGTCAATTCCAGCGTGACATAGCCATCCCGCTAATCAGCGCCAGCTTGTTACAGGATGTTGGATTACAGCACCCGGAAATTCAACGTTTGCTCAAGGGCCCGGATGGCTCATTAGATGAGTTTCGTATTCTAGAGAAAGAACTAAGGGTGCCGTTTCTGATTATGAGCCATGAGCAAACCCTTGAATATGTGGCTCATGGACTGGGCAATAGTCACTTTGAACAGGAAGACGACAACAGCGCGGAATATCGCCAACGTAAAGAGGCTTTTGAGAAACGCGACAATAATAGATCTGGCCTCATTCGCAGTTTGTTAAATGACGCCGTAAATCCCAAGTTTGGGTTAGGTAATGTGCTGAAAGTCACACAAATTTATACCTCAATAGTGCTATCCACTAAACCCGGCTTTAATTTCAATGATTTACCTAAAGCTGCCATGGTCATTGAGTTCTCCGCGCAAAAAGGAGCCGTCAGTCATGCCTCAGCCCTGGGTTTTATCAAATTAGTGGGGCATTTCCCCCAAGGTTATGGTGTGGTATTTGTTGCGCAGCCAACTGACGAACAAGCGCATAGTGAATACGATTACGCCATAGTTAACGCCTTGTGCCCGCCAACCCCTTATGAACCACGATGTAAAATAATTACCACCGGCCTCCAGCTCACCGCTCAACGCCAGGAAACCATCATATCTAGAACTCAAAACCTGTATTATGATGCAAATAAACAGCAACTTGCTCACTTAAGCGAAACACGTTTACAGGAAATTGCACAAATACTGGCGGACAACTTGGCCCAGCCCAAAAAAGCAGCCACTATTCCGAGTTTTTGGGTGCCTCACGGCTACTTTTATTTTAAAAAACAGCAGAATATCTGGGATTAATTAAACAGCAGTTACTAGCAAAAAAATCTAACCAAAAAATGGCGCCTCATTAGTTGGCAGCAATATTTTTACCCTAATTACCCTCTGCGGCAGATCAGCCCGGGGATCATTGCGTGAACTTATGTCTGTTAGCAGTTACGGTGCGGGATATGTTATAGTTTTCAGGCAAGGTATTTATCACAAAATGTGCATGCCCACCATCTATCTATCAATGCCTACGTTGATGTGACCCACAGCCTTAGCCGCGCAACCTAAAAAGGAAAATTATGCCTGTGAAGCTCGTCTGTCTATATGTTTTGCTGTTTCTGTTAGCCGCCTGTACCCCTCAAGATAAAGACAGTGCTAGTGGCATCAAATACGGTGTGGATACTAAATTTGTAGTCCCACATTGGACGGGTGATTTTAATGTGGGTAACACAGATTTTTACTGGATTGATGAAACCAGAAACGAACCCCATTTGGCAGACCCGTCTGCCAAACGCCAATTGATGGTAAAACTGTTTTATCCGACTGACGAACACTATTCGGAAAACCGTTTGCCCTTGTTGCCTGATGGATTTTGGGGATTCGAAAAAAACTTTGCGCCACTGGACAACAAAAGACTGCGCAGAAGCAATTACGATGGGCGTAAGTGGGATATCGAAGCGGACGCCAGCGTCAGCGAGCTGGACGGCTCATATCCACTGATCATTTTCTCTCATGGATATTATTTTATGCCGGAAGTGCATATGCAAATCGCAGGGGAACTAGCAAGCCACGGCTTTATTGTGGCCTCAATCAATCATCCCTATGGCGCTGCGTACTCTGAATTTTCAGGCAGTGATATGGTTTACGCGGAAAATTTACCACCGGACAATTTAGGCAGAGATCTTCCTCTTTGGTCAGCGGATCAAATATATGTGCTTGACCAGCTGCAAAAATTATCAGCGTCAGCCACCAGCCTGTTTTCCGGAAAAATAGACAAGCGCATAGGCGTAATGGGCCATTCTTATGGTGGCGCGGCGGCATTTTTTAGCGCAAGTCATGACCTGCGCATCAAAGCAGCCATTAATATCGACGGGACAGTTTTCGCTAGAGAGGGGATCACCCTGAATAAACCCTATCTTTATCTGCAAAGTGAGTCCGCTTTTGCACAGGATATTTTCCAGCAAATCACCCGTGAGTCTTACGCTGTTGTATTTACTGATTTAAGCCACAATTCATTCTCAGATTTTTCGCTCTATTGGAATTGGGATTTTCCACAGCAAAAACCATTAGGAGAAATTCAGCAACACAGTAGCGGCATAC
Source organism: Paraglaciecola sp. IT1134 (assembly GCF_058068185.1). NCBI lineage: Bacteria > Pseudomonadati > Pseudomonadota > Gammaproteobacteria > Alteromonadales > Alteromonadaceae > Paraglaciecola > Paraglaciecola sp. IT1134. The sequence continues at coordinate 4,495,890 of NZ_CM176486.1, forward strand.
TCATCACCCGGTTTATCCACCAATTCCTTAACAAACATTTTGAGGGTGAACCTTCAGCCCTACTGGATGATGAAAATAACAGTATACAAGGTGTTGAAGTAACGAGATTCTAAGACGCAGAATTAAAAGGATCCTAATTTCTGATTGCCATGTGTACTGCAGGTTAGCTAGGGTCAGGCCCTGTAAGTTTGTCATGTGATCATCACCCAACTGAAATATTTCAGGCGTCTTTTGCTGGCAATGTTGTTGTTTCCCAGTGAGTTAGCCAGCAGCCCTAACGTTCAGGTGGCTTACGGGATTTATTTAGTGCGATTTAAATTGTTAATGTTGATTTTGATACCACTTTTATTGACCTCCGGTTTGAGTGTATTTGCCGATATGCAAATCACACCAAGGTGCGTGATGCCATGCGAGATATAAGTGGCGAACGGTTAGTTCAGTTGCAGTATTTAAATCCCTTGAATCACTTTCATGCTAGTGGTGTTGTCGATGACCCACATAAATCACTAGCTCAGATGCTGCTTTGGGGGAAACGCAATATCAGCGTATTGCTGCCAAGGTGCAAGTTGATCTTATCTGGCATCACTATTTTGCTCGTTTGCTGTCGGCACACGCACTCAGAGTCTTAAACAAGGGCAAGCTGGTGCATGGCAAACCTGTTGTGTAATAGGCATGTTTGCCGTTTTCTATAGGATAAAATGGGCGGCATAAACCGTCAGTGTTTGCTGGTCTGTAAACTGATCAGGGATGACAAAGTGGCTATCTGCCCTTGTTGCTGTCTCGCTTTGCTAAATGCCCTTTCAGCCAGCTAGTTTAGCTGTTATTTTTTTTTGACTATACGTTGCGAAAAATTTACCTCCTGGCTGGCCGACTGACAGCCAACAAAATAATTCTCATAAGACGCAACTTTCTGCCAATCCCGGCGTAAATGGCTTTGATACCCATAACTTTACCCGGAGATCACTCATGAGACAGCACCAACTTGCCCAAATAATCGCCACCTCCTTTGGCGCCACCTTACTTGCCGCCTGCGGTGGTAGTGATTCGGGTAACGGTTATACGCCACCACCTCCACCGCCACCGGAACCCACCACGATCGAATTCCCGCAACAGGTTGTGTCACCGGCCACCCTGTCCTTTGACAACACAGGCACGATTTTTAGCGCAGAAAATGGCTTGTCGTTATACTATTTCGCTAACGATGAAAAAGGCGTGTCTAACTGCAACGGAATCACTGGCGATGCCCCCGGCTCCACTACTGATGCCACAAGTTGCGCAGGCAGATGGCCACCAGTGCTGGCAGCTGACGGTGCGGTGCAGACCACGGATTTTACCTCTATTGAACGCAGCGATGGCACTGCGCAATGGTCGTTCAAAGGCTACGCCCTGTATACCTTTGCCGATGACTCTGCCCAAGGTGATACCAGTGGCGACGGGGTGGGTGGGGTATGGGATTTGGCGCGGCCCATGCCGGTGAAAATTTCGGCTTTGGACAATATCGCCACTTACACCGCCAATCAGAGTATCTTATCGGCAACGTCAGTTGGTGGCGCATTAGATGCGTTTCGCGCCGATAAAGACGGCTTTGTGTTCTATATATTCGATAACGACGCACTGGACGCCTCTGCCTGCAATAGCGAAGGCTGTATCAATACTTGGCCGCCTATTCTGACTGACAATGGTGCCAAGCCGGATGGCATGCTAAGCCTAATTGATAGAGTCGAGGGTCAGCAACAATGGGCCTATAAAGGTAAGCCTCTGTACCTGTTTGCCGGTGACGCTGCGCCCGGTGAGCAAAGCGGTGATAACGTCAATAATGTTTGGCATAGCGCTACCCAAGAACCGGCCATCATACGTACCAATAACGCCGGCACTTTGTTAACCGCCACCGGTAGGGTGTCAGCACTGCTGCCAAATTCCGCCAATGGTGACGCCTTAGAGCCCACCTCAGCAGACAAAGACCAGTTCACCTTATATACCTTCGATAATGACGAAGCGCAAATATCTAACTGTAACGATGCGTGCGCCCTGAACTGGCCAGCCTATTTAGTCAGCGACGGCGAACAGAACATTGGCGACTTCACTCAATTTGCCCGGGCTGATGGTTCGATGCAATGGGCATATTCTCAGCAACCCCTGTATTTTTTCAGTGGCGACAGTGACAAAGCCCAGGCCAATGGCGATGATGTAGGCGGTGTGTGGCATATAATCGGACCAGCTCCGGTGGTTCCCCCTATTACCACCAGCATAGTTGCCTCAGCCAGCGCAATTGGTCAGAGCCTGGCAACAGATGGTGAAGTATTAGCTTTGATGGATAATGGCAGTGGCGAATTTATGCCCACGATCGCCGATAAAAGTGGCTTTCAGCTCTATACCTTTGATAGCGATGTTTCCGAAACAAGCACCTGCACCAGTAGCACCTGCATGAGCAACTGGCCTGCCCTGCTGGCCAGTAAAACTGACACAGCCAGCCCACCTTTTGCCATATTCACCCGGGATGACGGCAACCAGCAGTGGGCCCTGAACAGCATGCCCTTATACTTTTTTGCCGGTGATAGCCAGGCAGGTGAACAAAATGGTGAAGCGGTAGGGGATGTTTGGTTTGTCGCCCGCCCTGCTCCCGTGCGTATGCTGACGCTTACATCTAATAGCACAACGGTTAATGGTCTTATTGGCCACGGCAATGTATTACCCAGCCAAGGCAAAACCGCTGGTGAGCTAACCGACCTAACCCTCTATACCTTCGATAACGATGTGGTTGGCTCAGGTGAATCGACTTGTTTTGACTCCTGCGCCGTTACTTGGCCACCGCTGTATGCCACCAGCGCCGATCAGGGATTTGGTGAGTGGCAAATCATTAACCGTACCGAGTCCGATTCATCAACCACCTTGCAATGGACCTACCAAGGGGAGCCGCTGTATTTCTACGAGTTCGACATAAATATGGGGGATACCACGGGCGTATATGGCGCATGGCATATCGCCCTTCCATAAGCCTGACTCAAGGCAAGACAGGGGACATCCCTGCAATTAAACGGCTACCTGGTGTTGTGCCCGGTAGCCATTTTATGTCTTTGGAGAGACTCATGAGAACACTTTTACCCATAGGGTTATCGTTATTAATTACACCGCTCTTATTCGGGTGCGGTGCTGGTGACGGAACCGGACTGGATGCCCAAGGTCAACCTATTGGTCAGCAGCCACCGCCAGTTCCGCAAGGTATACAAGCCAACCTGGCTTCTATTCAGGAAAACGTGCTGACCCCCATGTGCACCCAATGCCACGCAGGCAATAATGCGCCGCTAGGGCTGCGTATGGATGATCTGCAAACCTCAATCGCTAACTTGATTAACGTAGACGCAGTCACCAATCCAACCTTTAAACGTATATCAGCCGGGCAAAACGCCGAGCAAAGTTTTCTGTTTTTGAAAATTATCGGTGATCCCCAGGCCGGTAACCAGATGCCTTTGGGGCAACCTGGGCTGCCTGGGGACACCATCGCGGTTTTTCGCGCCTGGATCGAAAACGGTGCACCAATCGACGCCCAACAATTGGTTGTAGCACACGCCAGCGTTAAGCGTATCCAAGACAGGGCAACGACATCAATAAGCCTAAGATTTAGTCAACCCATAGATCCGGCTTCACTGGGTAGCGCCGACATACAATTACTGGCTGCTAACAATGATACCCAGTGGCCGCTAGATAGCAGCGTTTTGACTCTAAAGTGGGTCAATTCCAGCCAACTTGAGCTAAGTTTGCCCGCAGCAACAGACGTGACCGAGCTGAGCATTCGACTTAACCAAGCCAATGTTACTAGCGTGTTTAGTCAATCAGGTGTGTGGTTAGACGGTGACCGAGACGGTTTTCCAGGAGGAGAATTTAGTTATGAACATCAATTTTAATCAACGATACGCTGTATGCGTTCAAGTCCTGTTAGTAGGCCTGGGCATTGTCTGCAGCTTGTTTAGTTTAGCTAGTCAGGCTGAACCCTATCTGGCGATAAAGAACAATATGCAATGCAGTAGCTGTCACATTAATCCCATAGGAGGCGGCGCACGCAACACCTTTGGCAATCTTTATGGGTACAATCAACTGCCGGTGAACGCATCGGATCTCACAACGGCCGATCTGGGTAAGATCAATGAGTTTCTCAGTCTGGGCGGCAACGTGCGTTATAACGCCGAACATACTAGGGACGATGCGGACAACACGTCTTCAACCTTCAGAGTAGACTCGGCCCAACTGTATATTGCCATCACCCCAAAAGATAGCGGCTTGACCTTATATCTGGATCAGCAAATTGGCCCCGGCGCAGCCATTAATCGCGAGGCCTTCTTGCTTTACCGTTTTAGTAATAACCATTATATAAAGGCGGGTAAAATGTATGTGCCTTTTGGTTTGCGCCTGGAAGATGACACAGCCTTTGTACGGCAGGTAACCGGCTTTAATTTTGACAATAGCGACAACGGTGTAGAGTTAGGGTTGCAATATGGCCAGTCGAATATCAATTTATTTGTCACCAACGGAACCAGTGCGGTAACCAACAACGATGACAAATTTATGTACGGAATAAGGGGCGAACATCTATTTAGCCATTTCCGCCTCGGCGCGACTGCGTTAGTCAATACCGCCGATGAAAATCAACAACGCATGTTTAACTTATACGCCGGCGCAAGCTTTGGCGATATCACCCTGCTTGGTGAACTAGACTGGATCAACACCGAGGCAGACTCGCAGGCAGAGGTTAGCCAAGACGTTAGCCAGTTAGTGGCTTTATTTGAAATAAACTACCAGTGGCAACAAGGCCTAAATCTGAAGTTCACCTCTGAATATTTCGACCCGGATGACGATACAGCCGAAAACCACGAGACTCGTTTTTCACTAGTAGCGGAGTACACGCCTATCTCCAGCTTGCAATTGCGCCTGGGTGTTCGCTCATCCGAGGGCATTCCCCAGCAGCCACAGCGTGGCAGTGAGAGGTTTTTTTTACAAACCCATGTTTATTTTTAGTCTGTTAGGGCAACCATAGCAAGGGGTGTTCGCTAGTGCCGCAAAATGTTGTGCTAACCTGGCGTAGCCCTGGCTAAACAAACCGCGTAATTTATACCTTAAATGAAAATAATGGGGCTAGGAAAAACACCAACATAACCACTAAGCTTAGTGGATGGCTGCAACTTTTCGGCAAAGCTGGCGTAATTGACTAATAGTATCAACCAAGCAATGGATAGTGAAAACCTGTGGAGCATAATATTCCTGAACAATTACCAGACTTGTTGGCTCGCTGTGCGCTGAAGGATCAAGCGGCCTTTAAACAGCTCTACGATCAGACAGCCAGCAAATTAAACGGCATTGCGTACCGTATCTTGAACAATATCGACTCGGCCAACGAAGTACTTCAGGAAGCTTTTATCCAAATTTGGGCCCATGCCGCAGAGTATCGATCTGATGTCTCCCAACCTATGACTTGGATGGCATCTATAGTGCGCTACCGGGCATTTGACCGTCTAAAGCTGGAAAATAGACGCATTGAAGGCAGCCAAATAAAAGCCGATTTGGCCACTTTCGAATCACTGGTGGATAATGGGCTTGACCAAGGTAAGTCATGCGAAATAGATCAGCAACTGGAGATCTGTTTAGCGCGCCTCGAACAGGCGCAACAACAGTCCATTTTAATGGCTTATTACTATGGCTTTAGCCGCGAAGAAATCTCCGCGCATTTTGAAAAACCGGTAAATACGGTAAAATCATGGCTCAAACGAGGCCTTGAGAGGTTGTTGCAATGTCTGGAGAATTAAATCGCTATCACCAGCCCAAAGTGGTTGAACATCTGGCCGCTAATTATGTGCTGGGTACTCTGCCCCAAAGGGTCCGGCGCCGGGTTAACACGTTAAGGCAAACAGGAGAATATCCGTCACTAACTCAACGACTTCAATTTTGGCAGGATAAAATGTCGCCACTTGATGACAAGACTCCTGTCCTTGCACCTAAGGCTGATACTTGGCGTAAGATCCAGGCGAAAATTGATCCACCGACGCCCAACGCACCATCTTCATGGTATCAGGTATTGCCCCCCAAATTCTTTCATTGGGCAACGGCCTGTTCCTTGCTGTTACTGGCTTTACTCAGTGTATTTATTGCCACTCAACCCCCACCCGTCGGCCCCTTAAGTTACGTGGCCGTACTGGCGGACAATAACCAAAAACCGCAATTGGTGGCGGCGACTTATGGCCAAAGCCAGACCTTATTGCTAGATATAGTTACGCTGCCCGAGATTGCCAGCGGCGAAACCCTGGAGTTGTGGGTGACGTCCAAAACAGATCGGCAAACCCGCAGTTTAGGCGAAATCCCACTGAATGTGAGCAGCTTTTCTCGCCAGCTGACAAACGCCGAGTGGCGTTTGATCAAGGATTCTGAATCCCTGCTTATCAGTATCGAAGAAGCCGGCGGCTCAGCTATTGGTGAGCCAAGTGGCACTATAGTCGCAAGTGGTGCCTGCGTGCGGCTGTCTGCCTGGCAAGCGCAAAGCTAATCATCAGCATTAATAGCCTAATAGGTCCATAAGGAAAATGAGGTGAAGCATTTTAGACAAATAATCTTGCTGGGGCTATTAGTCAATAACGGGGTATGGAGCGCAGAACTGTTTGACGATGTCAAAATCGAACCTAGCGGGCGCTATCGTTATCAAGAAATAACAGACCCGGTGCGCGGTGATGCCCAGGCCAGCACCCTAAAATTACGCTTAAGCGCAGATTGGCAGTTGAGTGACAACTGGCAAACCTTCGCTGAATTTGATTATGTGCATGGGTTTAACGAAACGGGTTATAATTCTGTGGTGATCCAGCGGGCCACCAGTCCCATTCCCGATCCACCGGGAGAGGAACTGAATCAGCTGTTTGTCAGGTATGTAAGTGATAGCAACTGGTTGGCCACCCTTGGCAGGCAAGCAATTTCCTTTGATAATGAACGACATATTGGTCGGGTTGAATTCTGGCAAAACGATCAAACCTTCGATGCCCTAACCCTGCAATATCAAGATCATCTGAAATGGTCCGCCAGCTATGTGTATATCGATAATGTACAGCGCATTTTAGGCAATGATGCTGGCCCCACCTTGTCACCCGAGGATATTCGTTATGCCACTGCTCCCCAACGTCCCGCCACCGAACTTGGCGAGCATGAACATGATTCTCACCTGTTGAATGTCAGTTACGCCCTTAATCGTCAGCTGGCGATAACGCTGTTCAGTTATCTACTAAACAACCAAAGTGCGAGTATTTTATCCAGCGATACCTTGGGGTTGAGATTGGGCGGCTCAGTAAAACCCGCCAGCATTAAATACGGTTATACCCTTGAATACGCGCACCAGTCTGATAGCCATAAAAATCCTTGGAAGTTTAACGCCGACTACTGGTTAGTAGAAGGTAGTGCACAATATAGAAGTCACCAGCTGGCGTTGTCATATGAAAAAATTGGCGAAGATAACGGTTTTAGTTTTGCTACCTCATTAGGAACCAATCACAAGTTTCAGGGCTGGGCAGACGTGTTTAACGGTTACCGCCTTACAGGCGGAATAAGTGATGTTTACCTGACCTATAAAGGCAGGGATGGCAAACTGCGCTGGCAAATTGTAGCCCACCAGTTTAACGATGCCCAAGGTGAGCGATCAGTGGGTCATGAGCTGGATGTGGAATTGGCCTATCGCTTAGATAGAGAATGGGAATTCAAGTTTATCGGTGCTAAATATTTTGCCGATCAAGGCTTTGGCAATACGCCGGCAACCCAGCAAGATTTGTCAACCTGGATGGTTTCTGCGGCCTATAATCTATAACGGCCCAGGTTCAACTGACGGGCCAAACTATTGCCAATCGTCGGCATTACCATCATGACTGATCATTATGCCTTGCTGCTCATCATAAAAATCATAAAGCTCGTCAGGCATGGGGTTTTGCCTGACATCCAAAAAAGTCAGCTTGTTCAGACCGGTGATCTGTAGATCTTCTAATTTATTATCAAATAGGTAACCCGTCTCCAGGGAGGTTAACGGCGTAATATCCAGTTTAACCAGTCGATTTTGCATCAGCCTGATTTTTTTAACGGCTGTTAGCCCGCTCAAGTCCAGGGTGGTTAATTTGTTACGAAACAGGTAAAGCGTTTCAAGTTTGCTTAAACCGGCAATTCGCAACTCGGTCAAATCATTATTAGCTAAGTTGAGTAGTTGCAAATTTTTAAGCGGCCGCAGATCCAATTGCGTCAAATTATTATTGAACAAAGATAAATGGATCAAGCTGGTAAGTTGTTGCACCTCATCTGCCGACTCAATTCCGGCTTGATGGCACTTCAGTTCAGTCACCTCGAATACTTCTTGCCAGCCATGCTCTTGTGCCTGCTGCTGCACGCAGCTCTGAAGATTTTTATCTCTCCAGGGGATATCACTAAGCAACTGCTCGGCGTAAACATTAGAGGCAAACCAGCACAAAATGACCAAATATAGGGCGCGCATACTCTTTCCTTGAATTTTATTGATAAAGCTTAGCACGCCTCAAACCATAGCAACTAGTGTACAGCGAACAGTTTATATACTTTAAATAAAAGCCCCAAGACACCATCCGTTTAGGGTGGTTTCGGGGTGATCAATCACCTTTGACTTGACTGAGCTGATATTACATAACACATTCTTTAGGCTGCCAGAGTTCTACTTTGTTACCCTGGGAGTCGATGAACCAGCCAAATCCTCCGTCGTCTTCTGCTTGGATCTCAGCGACTATTTGTGCCAGAGTCTGGTGGAGATTGTCGGCTATCAGATTAACCATATAGGAAGCCGTCGAGGAGGCAAAGTAATGACTATCATTTAAAAATGGCGACCCGGCACTCCCCCCCGTGAGGCATACTTTTAGGGAACAGACTCGCTCCATAAGGCGCTCGCACTGGCATGTTCAGCCATTTTTGTTACCACTGACCTGGCTCTACTGGATCGTCACATTTCAAAAACATACCACCTACACTATGATACTGGCCATAATTTATCTCCTTTTACCTTTCATCCTTGAAACTGCATGGTTGTTGGCTACCTTGGAGTTGCGCCGCCTAGGTATTTATTACAACTAACACTGGGTTGAAAACCTTGCTACAATACTGTTTTTTCATACAGTAATTTTTATGATTTTATACATCGCTGAGAAACCGAGTTTAGGTCGGGCCATCGCCCAGGCTGTTGCCGGGCAACAGCATAAACGGGACGGCTATATTGAACTGGACAACGGCGATTGTGTAACCTGGTGTATAGGTCATTTATTAGAACAAGCTGAGCCAGATAAATATGATCCTGCCTACGGTAAATGGTCATTGGCGCACTTGCCCATCGTGCCGCAAAAATGGTTGCTGGTTCCGAAAAAAAACACCCTCAAACAGCTTAATGTAGTGAAACGTTTGTTAAAAACCGCCAGCCACATCATCAATGCCGGTGATCCGGACCGAGAAGGGCAGTTACTGGTCGATGAAGTGATCACCTATAGTGGGGTAAAACAGCCGCTAATTGCCAGTGCCGGGCGTTTACTCATAAATGATTTAAACATCAATGCGGTTAAAAAATCATTGCAGAATATACGCTCTAATTACGAATTTTCGGGTTTGTCTACTTCCGCACTGGCCCGATCCCGCGCCGACTGGTTGTATGGTTTAAACTTGACCCGGGCCTATACTCTGCTTGGGCAGCGTGGTGGTTTTAACGGTGTATTGTCAGTTGGACGGGTGCAAACCCCGGTATTGGGTTTAGTGGTGCGTCGCGATCAAGACATCGATAACTTTGTGTCTCAACCCTTTTTCGAGGTTTTTGCCACTCTGGAAACCCAAAACAAAGAAACATTTGCGGCCAAGTGGCAGCCAAGTGCGGCCTGTGAGCCCTATCAAGATGACGAGGGCCGAGTGATATCGCGAAAGTTGGCGCAAACCGTGGTCAACAAAACCCAGGGCCAAACGGGGGTGGTGACAGCAAATAAGATTCAAAACAAACAAAATCCACCCCCTTTGCCTTACAGTTTATCGGCCCTGCAAATTGACGCGTCCAAGCGCTTTAATTTATCACCTAAATCAGTACTGGATATTTGTCAGGCGCTATACGAAAAACACCAGCTAATCACCTACCCCCGCTCTGATTCTCGTTATTTACCCCTGGAACACTTCACCCAAGCGCCATCGGTACTGAGTGCGATTAAGGCCAACATTCCATGCCAATGTGGGGAGGTGGATAATGCCGATAGCTCGTTAAAATCCAAGGCTTGGAACGATAAAAAAATAGACGCGCACCATGCCATCATTCCCACTAGTCGGCTAAAATCCCTCTCGAGTTTAAGCACTGATGAAGGCAAAATTTATCAACTGATTTGCACGCAATATTTGATGCAATTTTATGGGCCACACAAATATCAGGAGCAAATAGTAGTAGTGATAATTGCCGGCGGCGAGTTTGTGGCCAAAGCCAAATCTACCCTAGAGATGGGCTGGTTATCACTGGTAAAAAAAGACGCCCCCAAGGCAGAACCGGGTTTACCTCAGTTAAACCAAGGCCAGTCACTGGTGTGCATTGAGTCACAAATGGTGGAAAAACAAACTAGCCCACCGAAACATTTTACGGAGGCCACCTTATTGGCCGCAATGACCGGCATAGCCCGCTATGTAGGAGATATCGAGATCAAAAAGATCCTCAAAGATACCGATGGCCTAGGTACTGAGGCCACCAGAGCATCGATCATTGAATTGTTATTCAAACGCCAGTTTATGCAAAAAATGGGTAAAGACATTCTGGCCACGGCAACCGGTAAAGCACTGATTAATAGCCTGCCAAGGGAAACCACCCTGCCAGATATGACAGCAATATGGGAAGCGAATTTAGATAAAATAGCCCACAGTCAATTGGGTTATGAGGACTTCATGCATCCGCTGACCCAAACCATCACGCAGTTGATCAATAACAGCCAGCAGCTGGATACCAGTCAGTTTACGGGCCTGCCGTCCACTAAACCGAAACGCAAAAAAATATGGCACAAAAAGTAAGGTAAGTGCACAAGGGTATGATCTGTAGTAGCCACAAGCCTGGATTACCAATCGTAAACAGCGGCTATTTTACCGAGCATCTATGTGCTGTTCATGGGTTGAGTTTCAATCAGCACGGCTTGGGTGTTTTTGATTTATGTGGGATCAACATAATTCGCCTAAGTTAGGTAGCTATGTATTAGCTTATTTTTTGCCCTTCAGTCGCTCTTTCAGATCGGCAAATGGATTGTAGGTACTGGTTTTGGTCTCAGTATCTTCGGTACTGCCATAACGCACAAAACTTTCAAACTTAGTGTGCTCTTCGTCATGACAATAAAGACACAGCAGTTCCCAGTTGCTGCCATCGGTGGGATTATTACCATGGTTATGATCTTTGTGGTGTACCGTTAGCTCGGAGAGATTTTTACGGGTAAATTCGCGCCGACAACGCCCACAGATCCACGGATAAAGCTTGATGGCTTGTTCGCGATAACTCGATGCACGTTTGGCTTTGTATTCTTGCTGCTCAGCATAGACTTGCTCGTAGCTGCCTGGGGCGGGTTTTTGATTTGACATGTTTTTTCACCTAAAAATTTAACCTAAGCATAAACGAAACCTGAAGGGTTTCCTTGAATTAATTACGCGGATAATGGCGGCGAAACGGCCATTAGGCTTATTATTGGTGTTGCTCATGCCAATGCGAGTGTAGCCCTTATTCTTCGCAAATGGATATTTTCAGTTCGTTGCCAGTGTAGTGTTGATGAGCGATGTGCAAAAGCAGCAGACTCATTAACCATCACTATATGATGATTGACAGCGAATTGATTAAGACGCTATTGGTAAAATCCCGCCTCCACAGAGCGCGTAGCAAGAAAGGCTGTCCCAATCACTATGGATAAATTCTCGGTATAACGAGCCAAGCATTCGCTTAAGCAAATCATTGATTGGCGCGGAACACCTCAACAAAATCGCAGTAACAACGGAGTATCTGCATAATCAGGTGTTTTTTCACAATAAACAGCTACTTTTAACTGCGGCTATGAATGGGATCACCAAACCAATTTCCAATACAAGAGCACGAAAAAATACACCGTGAAATTAATTTATTGGCGATTAGAAGTAGATTTAGGAATTAAGTTTTGAGGGTGCTAAATACACAATCTGTGTATTTAGCACTTATTTGTGCAGGAGTTACAAAACTAGAACTGGTATTTAGCCCGTAAATACCACGAACCACCTTCATAGTTAGCCGCTGTTCGACGCGGGTACTGTAGACCTACACTTAAGCGATTAGCGTTTTCTTCACCAATTTCGTCGACAAACTGATCAAATATGTTTGACGCTCCTAAGGTCAGGGCTAACGCATCATTTACATCGTAATTAAGCTCAAAATCAAAGAAAACAACACTGTTAACCAACGCGCTCGGTTGAACATCATCATGAATGTTGCCGCGCTCATCGTAGTGTTCACCATAGAAATTAGCGCGTAACATTAATTGCCACTGATCACCAAACTCGGTCGTTGCAGTCGCTACAAAACGATTTTCTGGATAGTTGTTTTCAATATCTTCAACGTCGGCATCACTTACCGGCGTAATGCCATTAATAGACGACTGTCCGACGACATCAATCGTATTATGGTTATAGGCGAAAGTGAACTTAGTACTTGCTGCCTCCCTCCAATCCATTGATGTCGTCAGAACGACGTCTATTCCCTGATGTTCGACATCAAGAGCATTGGTATAAAATGAAATTTTATTACCAGAAGGTGCGGTGATATCACCGGTGCGGTATATGCGATCGTCTACCGCAATGTGGTAGAAATCGACGGCTATGTTAGTGTTTTCAATCACATCAGTGGTAAAACCAAAGCTGATGTTTGTTGACTCTTCTTCTTTAAGAGGAGCACCACCACTTGCTATTGCATCTGGATGGTCTGGAGGCACTAAGCCTTCATCAACCTGGCGTCCTGTTACTCCATCAAAAGTGGTAATGATGGTGCTAACATTGGCTTGACCAGGAGTAGGGGCATGGAAACCGGTTGACAATGAGCCGCGTATCACAAAATCATAGTTAACGTTATAACGAGCCGCTATTTTACCATTTGTGGTTCCACCAAAATCCGAAAAGTCTTCATAACGTAATGCATATTGAATTAATAGGTCGTCAGACACATTATGCTCAAGGTCAGCGTATATCCCGTAGTTATCACGGCTAAATTCGCCTGCATCGGCTGGACTAACACTGCTCATGCCACTTGGCCCCGGGCTAACGCCGTAGGCATTAATTTCACCAGCAACAGTGGTAAAGGTTTCTTCGCGCCACTCAGCGCCCAGGCCAAGATAGATATTGTCGGTCACTGGCATACCGAAGTCAGCATTAAAATTTAGTTCTTTCTGCTCATAACCACCCATATCGAAATCACGCTGACCCGGGGTTCCTGCCACTGTATCAACCAAACCGGAATTAATGCTATTCCAGAGGAAATAATCCAATTTATTTTCACCGGTTCCTACACTTAGATCATAAACAAGTTCGTTATTCGTTTCTCCTTTCAACCCGGCGACCAGGCTATAGTCTTTTTGGGCCCCATCCAAATAGGGAGTATAACCTGCAGGTAGGGTAGTCACATTCGCCAACGTTGAGTGGTTGGGGTTGCGATAGAAAAAGCGATAACGACCATCAGTGTCTGCATAACCGCCATGAGCATATAACTCGCCTATTTCACCGAGTTCATAGCCCGAATTAAACGCCATTCTGGTTCCGCTAGTTTCGGGACGTCCCCATGACTGAACTAAAGGCTCATCACCAAAGGGTGAATCTGCACCGACGCCAGGTACGCTGGCATCAATTAAAGCTTGACCGTCTGGGCGTTGAATTCCGCGGGACAATGCTTCGTTGTCATTCGTTTCAACGCTGATATTAAAAAAACCATTTTCACCGAGTGCAAACCCAGCATTGGCAGAAAGTACCCAGCTGGTTTCACCTTCATAAAACTCCCCATATTGAGCCATAATGCTGCCGCCTTCGTTGGCATCTTTTAGCTGGAAGTTCATTACTCCTGCGATAGCATCAGAGCCATATTGAGCGGCTGCGCCATCTCGCAGTACTTCGACATTTTTAAGGGCAATACCGGGGATCATGCCTATGTCCACGCCATGTGCACCGTTACCTGCAGCGGGGGCGAAAAACTGTACCAAAGAAGAGCGATGTCGACGTTTTCCGTTCACCAGAATCAATGTTTGATCAGGTGCCATGCCACGAAGTGATGTAGGACGAATAAACGCACTTCCGTCACCTGTAGCAGGGGTAGCGGTGAAAGAAGGTACAAGAGCTTTGAGATTATCTGTGATATCTGCGGCATTACCGAGGCTGGTGAATTCTTCACCAGAAAAGACGTCTAATGCCACGGGAGAATCAGTGACTGTTCTTGGTGTTCCACGGGTCCCAAGTATGGCAATTTTTTCAACATTGTCTTGCTGCACACGGGATTTCGTTTCTTGTGCGCTGACAGTATTGGTGATGGCCGTGCCGGAAAATATAAACGCCACGGCAGTGGCAAGTAAACTTTTTTTGCTGTTCATTAGGTTTTTCCCATTATTATCATTAGTAGGTAGCGACAATTGCTGTTGGCTAATCATCATCACTTCTTTTTTGGTCAGACCACCAACCAACCCCGTATTGTGTAACAATTCATCAATTGCCTGAGCCAGGGTAAAATGTCCATTGATGGCATTTCCTTTGCGTTTGTCTACCAGTTCGTAAGGGAAGAGAACCAAAGTGTGTGTTTGGTTTGACAGCTCGTTTAGTGATTTCACTAGCGGTTGCACTGGTATGTTGAATTGATATAGGGTTTGTTCAGTGCCAATACTTATGGTACTAACCAGACACAAACCAACACAACATATCACTCCCCTTGTCCACTGCCTTAGCTTTTTCGACTTACACAAGGCAGCTTTCGAAGGGGTATAACCAACGAGAGAGTTAAAACCGCTACTCAAAATTGAAGTTTTTGTGGAATGTCTGGTTTTGCGTTTATTTTTATTTAGCATGAAGCTGAACGTGATTATTGCTCAATTTAGTGATTTTGATGCCGAACCCAGATTCTAATACATCGAATAATGCATCTGTTTCCCCTGCCTGAAACTGCCCACCGATGCGTAAACTTCGCAAGTTAGGATCGCTCACTTCAATATATATTGGTGTATGTCTACTGACTTCCCTAACTACTTCGTCTAACGATTCACCAGCGAATACCAACTTGCCTTCCAACCAAGACAGTTTGCGCATTTGTTCGCCATGTTCCTGCTCAGTAATTGCCGCCACAGGATCACCAGACGTTGTCGGGATCACTGCACTTTGCCCAGCCACCAAGGAAGTCAAAACCTTACTTGCCTGTGGCACTGTTTTTTCGCCTGTTTGGGGTACGCTTTCAGGGGGCAGATCAACCTCTGGTGTTATCGACAAGATATTTTGGGCAATTGACAGATCCACCTTGCCCTCAGTCACCATAACTTCAATTCTATCATCCAGACGATAGACTGAAAAAGCGGTGCCCACGGCCTTTACCATTCGGTTGCCAGCGTATACTTCAAAGGGGCGCTCTGGGTCGGGTTTAACCTCAAAATGGGCCTGGCCTCGTAGCAGGTTTATTTTTCGCTTACTGTTGCTGTAATTAACTTCAACTTGTGTGTTGGTGTTAAGCCACACAATCGAGCCATCTTCCAGAGTATGCAATGAGTGTTCGCCTAACGAGGTGATATAAACATTATCTTGAAATGCAAGCTGATGATTCACATACCAAGATGACATGCCAATAGTAACAAGCACAGCCAACATCGGCAATACAACGGTACGGCGCGGTAAATTATTAACAGCTCTTGCCATCCAAATACTTAAATTAACAAGTATCTGCAATGGATAAATCATCCACTTTTTAATGTCAGAGGGAATGCTATAGTGACGATATCCAAGGGGTACGCTTAGACCAGAGAGCACGTCCATATCATTCCAGGTACCTGCCAGTCTAAGTAACACAGCCTTATGGGTTGCGCTTTGTGCCAGCCAACTTTGAAATTGTTCGATGTCAGTGTTGCTCGGTGGGGCGTCTCCTTCAAATTTTACGATCCATTGGCAAGCTTGTTCTTCGATTAGCGCAATATTCGGGAATTGAGCAATATGATTCATTACTTACCCACCCTTGTTTTTATTACTTTTGCGATAGGTTGCTCACCGGTAACACGAGTACTAATTTGCTTGTCTTGATAACGCATAGAAATCACACGGTTGCACTGTTTTATTCCTTTTGACAGGTGTTTTTCAACTGTACTGACCGATAGTTCCATTCGTTTGGCGATCTCACTATTTTGCATGCCATAAATTTTTTTCATCACAACAGCTCGACGACACTGATTTGGCAGTGCGGCGACTGCTTCGCAATAAATACCCAATTTTTGTTGGGCCATGACATTATCCTCCAAACTGTCTATATCGAGTAATACCTCTGAATTGGCATAATCTTCAATATAATCGGTTATTTTTCTCGTCTTTCGACTGAACTCAGACATGATTATATTTTTGGCAATGCGGAACAAAAATGCTTTTGGAAAATCAATTTTTTTCTGCTGTTCAGCTTTAAACGCTCGCAGGAAAGTTTCTTGCGAAACATCTTCTATATCGTGTGAAGAGATCATGTAACGAGATATAAAATGACGCAATAAAAGCTGGCTGCGTTTAAACTCGGCCAGGATACTAAAACGTGGTTTGATTGATTCTTTAGAACAAACACTTGAAGCGTCCCTGATTACGTCCTGTTTTTCATCTTTTATCATTAATGTGAGTTCACTCTGCAACATAGGTTAAGCATTCAGATCTGCAAAAAGCTAATCGATGTTATATACCTAAGGAACCAAAAATATATTTTTAGGTCCCTTAGGTAAAACTGGTACAGAACGAAAAACCGCTATCCACTGCTAATTATTATTGCAAATTCGACTCAATAAACCCAATACCTGATTAATGTGTCTTTGCAGCTTTTTATAATATAGCCAAACCACCTGTCGCCCTAAATAGTTGCGTCAATAGTTAGATAGTTTGAGTTTGCCTTCTCGTTCAAGTTTTGACGATGTCTTTACAAATGCTTTGGCGGCCGGAGATAGAGCACTAATATTATGCATGGCCAAGCCTATCTCTCTTTTTAAAACGGGATTTAAGGGTTTGAGTACAAAAGGTGAAATTTCATGGGCATCCAGTGGTGGAATAGAAAGCTCTGCGGTTGCCGAGATCCCGGCACCATGCGAAATCATGGCAAGCATACTCATAATTTGCATATTGTAATAGATAATATTCGGCTGTATTTGCGACTTCTTAAACAGCTCCATCACCATGTTTCCCGAAGTACCTTCGGTTAAAATAAAAGGAAAGTCAGCCAAATCTTGTATATGAATTTCTTGTTGTTTAGATAAGGTGTGATCCTTAGGCAGAACGATACAAACCTGATCTGTTGTGAGGTATATATGATCCAAATCACTGTCAGGCAAAACGATACTGCCCAAATCTACTTTGCGGTTCGCTATCAGTTGCTTGACAACACTATCCGCAGCTTCCTCAACATGAACCTTAATATTGGGATATTGTTGATGATATTCTTTCAAAATGATGGGTAGAACTCGAGCCGAAAATGATGGACCGAAGGACGCTATTTTCAATACTCCCGTTCGCAAATTTTTTGTTTCATCGCTTTCTTGTTGAATCGATTCAAATAATCCCAGTATTTGATGTGCCTTGCTTAAAATTTTGTCACCAAACGCCGTAAGAGTAATTTCAGCCTTGCTTCTTACAAACAGTGAAACCCCTAATTCTTCTTCCAATGATTTAATTGCATGAGATACCGCTGACTGACTGATGCCAAGCAGGATCGCGGCCGAGGTAAAACTATTCGCTTTTGCGACGGTAATAAAGGCCTGGAGTTGTGCCGAGGTCATGAGTAAACACTCATTTTACTATGATTGTTTAACCGGACTATAAATGTCTTTCCTCAATAAAAACAGAGCTAATAAAATATGTATCGGCAAATTTCTCCCTCAGCTACCTTACTGTTAAATGAGCAATCTGCGTCAATGGCGGGTAGCGGGCAAGAGGTATTTCGTTTTGGATTTGGACAATCACCTTTTCCTGTATGTGACGTTTTAGAAAATGCCCTCAAGCAAAATGCCTACCGCAAGGAATATACTGAGGTTCAAGGACTCGAGTTATTGCGTGAAAAAGCAGCTCAATATCACCAGACATTTGAGCAGCGTCCGGTATCGGCAGACCGCGTCTTCATCGCACCGGGCTCAAAAGCACTGTTGTACTCTATTATGTGCGCCTATACTGACGTTGTCGTGCTGATACCCGCACCAGCCTGGGTATCTTATGCGCCTCAAGCGCAGCTTTTGGGGCACGAATCTTTGCTTATGCAAACCTGCTTTGAAGATCGCTACCGGCTTACCCCGGAAATACTCGAAAAAAGTCTGGCAATGGTGGCTAATAAACATAAAACATTATTAGTCGTGTTAAACACACCGGGGAATCCAGATGGTTTAACTTACTCAGATACCGAATTAGAGGCATTGACCAAGGTGTTAAGAAAATACTCTGCGCTGGTCATTTCGGATGAAATTTATGCGCCGCTTCACCATGAAGGACAGCATGTTTCCATTGCAAAATATTATCCTGAGGCAACCTTTGTTACGTCTGGCTTATCTAAATGGGCTGGTGCCGGGGGCTGGCGTTTGGGCATAGCCATTATTCCTCAGAACTATGATCCTGAACTCAAAGCATCTATGTTAGGGATCGCTTCAGAAACCTACTCATGTGCTTCTGCGCCCATTCAACATGCTGCGATAGTGGCCTATTCAGGCAATCCATTACTTGAAAAATATGTAGTAAATGAACGAAGCATACTTAAAGGCATCGGGCAGCTGATACATAAAAATGTTATCGAGGCGGGCTTGCGGGCCCATATGCCAGAGGGGGGATTTTATATCCTGCTGGATTTTTCGTTATACCGGCAGAAATTGGCTCAAATTGGGATCTCAAAAGATATCGATGTTTGTGCAAAAATACTGCAGGAAACAGGCGTGGCATTATTGCCAGGCATATCTTTTGGCCTACCCCCTGAAGATCTAGCGGCACGCTTGGCCTACGTTGATTTCGACGGGCAAGGGGCGCTGAATGATATTGCTCAACAATCCTGGTCGGACGTGCTAAGTAAAAAACACGCAGAAAAAATGTCTCGGGGAATTAAAATTTTAGGACAGTTCTTAGAAAGTTTGCCTGGTTAATGTTGTCCATGCGTCAATTTTCTACGCTTTGGTTTTGGTTCGTCCAAGAGGAATTATCAAACGAATTCTAGATTCAGTCCAGTTTTGGTGGAAGAGTTCAAGTAACACAAAAAAGCCCCGCTGAATGTTATTCAGCGGGGCTTTTTCATAATGAGCTAACTTAGGCGTTAGTTGGTTGCTGCTCGGTAGCTGCTTGTTCGCCGCTCACGGCCTCACCCACACGTAACTGCAAGTTCTGGATAGGCGCGGCGCTGTTATTTGATAACTGGACCAAACGATTAAGTTGACCTAAAGACATCAACACAGCATAAGCTGCCCCTAAAAAGCCTGATTTATGTAAAGCCAAGACTTTATCTTCCGCCAGATCATGCAACCGTTTCTCGCTGATACCGTGCATACCTGTGACATTACGCTTTTGACCATCAACGTAATTCACTAATAATTCAATGGGCTCGAGTAGGTCGAATTCCACCAGCTGTTTTATAAAACGTTGGGTGGCCATTTCACTGTTGGCCAGTTCAGATAACAACTGTTGACGATTTTCTAAAAATTGGCTGGGCTTGCCCTCTTCGGTAAATACTGGCTCACCTTCGTCGCTTATCAGGGCACTGTTTTCATCGATAAACACCCCTAATTTGTCGCCATCCGGGCGCACATCAAACGGATAACGCTGGATGTTCAATGGCAGGCAATGCACTTGCCATTTGCCATCTTGCACAAACAGGTTGGTGCCTTTTTCAGTACCTAACATGACTACAGTGTGAAAATTGTCGGATTTTGGATCTTTAACAAAAACAATGGGCATCACGCTGGCAAGCTGAGCATATTCGCGGATAGAGGCCGCTGCTATGTGCGCATCTTTGGCATGGGCGAAATCATGCTGCAGCTTGATTTTAAGATCTTTATGTTTCTCTTTGTCTAAAGGGATATAGCTAATTGTCATTGAATATGTCTCTTTGGGTAAATTTCAAAACGATTTGTTGCCAAGCGAGTTAGCGGGCTGTTAAACAAAACATTGTGCGGTGCCAACCTGAACGTTGCAGACAATGCCTGAAAGTGACGCTGGAACAGCCCCTAACGCTAATTAAACGCCGGCAAGTATCTTTTATTTATTGAGTGATGTCACGAAATGTAAATAGGATAGTTACTATTTGTGCGATCCGGTAACAAACCGTCAGGTTTGTCAGCCGTTCTCGTTTTTTACTTGCCTGTTGCTCTGCTACGGCCTGATTTACAGACCGTAGCAGAAACAAGACTCACGCTACCACATCTTGCTTGGCGGCGACATCATTAGTCAAGCCACTGATGTATTCTTGCAGCTTAAACTCTGCCTGATCTCCAAACAATATTTCACAGGCTTCTTGCAATCCCGGGGCGCTAATAATGTCTTTCTGGCGCACTACCAGGGATATTTTGGAGCGCCGACGCAGAAAATCTTCTAATTTTGTTACCATTTCACGCTGGGCTGCGTGCTCAATTTCCACCCGAAGGTATTCAGAATTTTCGATCAATAACTGGGCTTTTTCGGGGTTCTCACGAATACTCTCCAACATATTGATGGCGTTGCGCCCGTAACGCCGCCAGAAACGTGTTGTCAGAGGCTCCGACGATGTTTGCGGGGTGAGGGCGTCGAAGTTCATTAACTTGGCACGGTGGAAGAACTCGTCACGCACCGTATCATCAGGCTCGCCATACCACTTAAAATCAGCATAAAGCAGGTCGATACCAAAGCTTTCAACTATGCCAGCCACTTCATCACCGACATTAATACAATCCGTTAGTTTGCCGCCAAAAATAGACATGTACTGGTGCTGGGCATTTTTGTCGATCGCGTGTTTACGTGACAACTGCACCCAATCGGCTTTACCACCTGTGCCTTTTATCGCCAACGGACGCACACCGCAACGCTCGGCAATCACGTCTTCTTTAGTCAGTGGCTTATCCAGCACCAATAGTTTATTGGCGTTATCCAACACAAACTGACGGTCTTGCTCTGTTACATAGGCGTAAGGACTGTCCACTTGTGTATCGGTCGTACCTATACAGGTTTTAGGCCCCATGGGAATAACAAAAAACAAACGGCCGTCATCGGCGAAAAAGGTCAACACTTTATTGCTATCCGTTACGCGATCAACAATTAAATGAATGCCTTTTGAGAATACGTGGTGGTGCTCAGTCGTCTCACCGTTTACCACATTTAACGGATCAACAAAGGGACCAGCGGCATTGATCAGTACTTTTGAGCGTATTTCAAACTCTTCGCCGCTAATAGTATCTTTGGCTTTGGTCAGCCAGACGCCATCGACGCGTGTTGAACCTAAAGATTCAACGTAGTTAGCCGCAATGGCGCCATAACTCATACTTGAGCGAATAAAGTTAAAAACAAAGCGCGCATCATTGTCTTGCAAATACGCATCCGAATACTCAAAACCACCCGTGACATTCTGGGTATTAATCACGCTTTCCAATGCTTTGATTTTACTGCCCGATAAATAGCTGGGCATTTTAGTGAAAAAACGCCCCATCATCCAATACAACAATGTGCCCATATAAATAAATAACACAGGGAAACGAAAGCCTTTTTGAATGCTGGTCAAAAAACGGATCTCTTTTACTGTAGACGGGTAGCTGCGCATCAAATGATTACGGCTCTTACACAGCTTGTTCACTAAAGCATATTCGTAGCTTTCCAAATATTTAATGCCGCCCCAGGCTAAATTAGAAGAATTAGAACTGGTAAAGCCGGCAAAATCACCTTTATCGATCAAGGCCACTTTCACACCTTTGGCGGCCAGGGCCGCAGCCGACACCGCCCCATTGATGCCACCACCGATGATCAACGCATCATAGGTGCCCTGAGGCAACTTTTGTATATTACTTGTTCTAAGAGTTGTCATCTTTTATCCAATAATTTAACTATTCATGCTTCAGACGAGGTCTGCAAGCCATCATCACTGCCCCAGGCAAATTCCGCTTTACCACCGAAGACAAATTTATTAACTAATAGTGCAAAGCTTACACAAGCGATCAAGGTAATGGGCATAACATGGATGTAGTGCCAGCTTAACTTAATCGGTGAGAAATCGAAGGTAAGCAAGGCATACATGAAAACACCCATGATAACTGCCGCAATACCCGCTCGGGCATCGACATTTTTGAAGGCCAGGCCCACTATAAAGATAGACAGTATAGGCATACTCAATAGACCATTCAGTTGCTGCAACAAGTTAATAATGCTTTCTGCTTGCTGATAAATGGGCACTAACACCAAAGTCAATACCGTTAACAAAGCCGTTACCCAGCCACTCAACTTCACCACATTGGGATTTTTGTTGAAGTAGGCTTCGTGAATATCACACACGTACAACGCCGTGGCTGAGTTTAACAAGCTGTTGTAAGTCGATAAAACTGCGGCAGCCATTGCCGCTGCAAACACACCAGTCAGCCACAGGGGCATCACATCACCCACAATACGACCATAGGCTGTATCACCAATATCGCCATATAACTTATAGGAGACAATACCTGGAATAACGATAATTGCCGGGACGATAAGTAAACGTATGCCACAAGCTGCAAAAACCCCTTTTTGTGCTTCTTTTATGTTGGGCGCCGCCATCGCTCGCTGAGTAATCGTTTGATTAGTCCCCCAGTAATACATTTGAATTAATAACATACCGGTAAACAAAGTATGCCATGGAACGGGTGAGTCATCGTCCCCCAGCAGAGTTAAGCGCTCAGCCGGGATCCCCGAAAAGTCATAATCAATCGCATTCAAAGCAAGAAACACCACCAACACCGCCATAGACAGCAACAGTACGCCGGAGTAGGTATCAGATACCGCCACGGCTCGCAAGCCACCGAAAATAGCATAAACTGCCCCAAGTGCCGCAAACGCAATAGCAATATACATCAGTGGAATATCCACGTTAAACATGCTTTGCATAAACAGCGAACCAGAATAAATTACCGCAGGCATATAAATCAAGGCGTTACCTAAGAAAAAAAGCATGCCAATCACCGCGCGAATATGTTTGTTTTGATAGCGTTTTTCAAGCAACTCAGTGGTCGTAGTGCATTGATACTTGTAATACACAGGTAGGAATACTTTTGCCAAGATAATCAATCCCACCACCGCTGAAAACTCCCATACAGCTAGCAATGCCATTTGATTGCCGTTCATGCCAACAAGCTGATCAGTGCTTAAGTTGGTTAGCGTGATAGAGCCCGCAACAAACATCCAACTTAGGCCACCACCTGCCAAAAAATACTCCTTATTTTGCTCATCTTTACCTTGTCCCCGTCCATGACCTCGGCATTTCAAATAAGTTAACAAACCAATAATGGCCGTCACCAGAGCAAATACAACTGCTTGGATCATATTTTCTGACATTTTGTGTTTCCTCTAACAGTCGCGACTTTGATAGTCGCCTAAACCGTTGTTAACTAATAATTATGGTAGATACAACTGAGGCATCGGCCAAACACGTATAGGTTGCTATGGGTATAATTACGAGGCAGCGCGGTTTTTTGCGACCTCAATTTTCAATTGGCTAATTTTATTAACGTCATGTTGTTGATTATGTTTTCTGAGTAATAGATTTAATTGATAAATCGACAGCAACATCCCGTGAATGGCAATCAAATAACCATTTTTGCTTAGCTCACTTAACATCGAAGCGGACAACACGTGTAACTTGTCTTCGTCGATGGTGTACAAGCCTGACAAGGTGTGCGTTGCGCCGTCTGCATAGATAATTACCAGGTCGATGCATTTGAGTAGCCCCAACTCCTCGGCCTGAGAAGCGAACTTGACAGTATCGGTATCGTGGGTGATGTCTGCTTCTAGAAGGGTTTTGCTCTTACTTAAGAGCAAAGAAGCATTGCCGTTGTTTTCAAACACCGCTAGCCCCACGTCCGGAGAAAACGCACGACTATTTTCATCTATGCCTATGGTGTAACCTCGGGCTTCCCTTGGAGATTGCATGAGAAAAAACGGATAGGTCTGCAAAATAGTGGGCTGATAAATAGCACACCACTGATTTTTCTCAACAAACAAGTTGCGTCCATTTTCAAAACTGCTTAATGCCGACAATACCCAACTGCCGTCATGGGCGTTGCGGGTAAAAAAGACCGGGAAATTGGTCACAGCCTTGCTCACCTCAATGGCACGCAAGCGCATAATTTGTTGTGTACTGGCAAACTCTGTCAAATATTCTACTTTCAATTTAAGAGCGTTATGCTGGGTATTGCTAAGTTCGACTAATGTGCTCATCTTATATTTTGCCTCTGTTTTTCAGTACTAAGCCAGCGCTCAATATATTCCCGGTGAGGCGGAAGCGTTTGCAACATCTGCTGTGTAAGCTGATGATTTCTCTGAATGATTTTGTCGGCTTGAACTTGTTGATTATAAAGATAGGCTTGGCGAGAAAAATCGGGTTTAAAGCCCATACCGTACAATACATATTGGTAGCTGGCAGCAGGAAACAATTCAACTGCGCTATCAAAATCACTGGTGACCGGGCCACGAAAGTGCCAAAGCGCCAGATCATCCTGGAGGCTCTGAGGAATAGAGGATGGCGCACAATGGGCTTGCCAATAAGGTTCAGGCCGTTTGGTCAACATATAATGCAACTTCAAAAAATCAATAATACGTTGCCAGCGGTAATCCATCTGTTGATTGAAACGCTTGGCGGTAATGGGCATTACAACTTCATCTGGGGGCAGGTTTTCGGCAATATAACGGGCGGAAATTTCCACCAACATAATGGCAGTCGCCTCCAACGGCTCAACAAAACCGGCAGACATACCCACAGCCACGCAATTATGTTTCCAAAATTGTGCTCTATGTCCACTGGCAAAACTGATTTTGCGTGCATTGATACCTGTTGCCGCATCCCCCAAGTAATGACGCAAATTGGCTTCGGCCTCATCATCACTCAGATAATCACTGGAATATACATGGCCCACTCCCCGTCTATGGGTCAGCCCTATATCCCAGATCCAGCCGGCCCGTTGGGCAGTGGCAATAGTATGACTGGCTATTGGGCTGTTGCCCTGTGCATAAGGGATCTGCATGGCTAACGCAGTATCGTTAAACAACACCTTATCAGCTGGAACAAAGGGAACATTCAACGCTTTGCCTAACAACAGGGACGCAAAACCGGTGCAGTCGATAAATAAATCTGCGCTTATCTTTCCTTGCCCTGTTACACACACAGCGTCAATACTGCCATCTGCCGCCAACAAGGTGTCTTGGACTGTGCCGACTATATGCTCAACTGCCAAATTCTGTTTACAATGGGTTTTCAACAGTTCGGCAAAGGCACCGGCGTCCAGATGATATGCGTAGTTACACTGGCCCTTGTATTCACCTTCCGCCATGGTTCTGGGGGCCAACCCGGCTTCACAAATAGGCTGTTGAAAATTTGATTCCACAGCGTAATTTTCGATATTGGATACGTAGGGTGCCAGGTCAATTCGCCCGTATCCTAATGGCACAGTAAAAGGATGATAGTAAAAATCACCATTACCGTGCACCCAATCGACAAATTTCCCGCCCTGTTTGAAGGCAGCATGACAGGTTTGAAATACGTCGTTTTCTTTAAGACCGATCTGCTGCAGGGTATTTTTCATTGTCGGCCAAGTGCCTTCACCTACACCGACAGTGGGAATATCAGAGGACTCAACCAATACCACCTGTAGACCACAACCTGTCTCCCTTTGGTGATGCGCGGCAACTATTGCCGCGGTCAACCATCCAGCGGTTCCCCCACCTACTATTACTATTTTTTTGACTGCATTTGACATGGGTGGAACGCTATCCGCTTCAATAAATTAAGACACTATTCTTATCTAAAACAGTACTGTATAACACTGTAGATACACCAGCAGTACTGTTTTAGATAAAAACGGCCCGGACAGTATTGCCACAGGCCATTCAACACACACAAAATAAACATGGCAGGCTAAGTACACAACCAGCCAAGCTATTTACTAAACCCTAAAACTTAGCACGAACGCCAACAGCATAGCGTGCACCGTTGTCTTCGATTGAATATATTTGATTATCGAAACGACCGGTTTGTACTAACTCTTCTTCCGTTACGTTAATACCTTCAACAAACACAGTGAAGTTTTCATTGATGTCGTAGCTTGCACTTACGTCCCACTGACCAAATGTTTGGGTATTAATAGGTTCGCCATTAAAACCATTGTCAACATTGCGCAAGAAAGATTCCCGGTTGTTGAATGCAATACGTGCTTGCCAGTTCTCTTGCTCGTAAAACACAATCAAGTTTTGAGAATCACCTAAACCTTCCAGAAAATCAGTATCAGCGTTCACAACGGTAGCGTTAGCCATTACACCAAAACCATTTTCGAAAACGTGCGTTAACGCTACTTCATAGCCGGTCACTTTAGTGGCCTCACTGTTTTGCGGACGGCTAACATTGTAGATTTCGCTTGAACCGTTTAGCTCATCGGTGTTTGCAACCACGTCAAAACCAGGACGGGTTGGATCCAACGACAAACCAACAGCACACAAATCATCGCCGCTGTCGTTGTGACATCTGAAATCATCAGCAGTTTGACGGTCAGAGAAAGAGTAAGTCTCCTCACCGGTCAAAGTTACGATAAAATCTTGAACTTCTTTACTGAATACTGCGAAAGTGAAGTAACTCGCATCAGCGTAGTACCACTCAAACGATAGATCCCAGTTTTCCGAAGTAAAGGGTTTAAGTGAAGGGTTACCGCCACCTGCTGTTAAGTTTTGACGTCGAGGTTCGTTGAAAGACGTCGCCGGAGATAACTGAGACATAGTTGGACGTGTCATTGAGTCATATACCGAGAAACGTAAAACCATTTCATCGTTGAGATCCAATTTAACGTTTACGCTAGGTAGCAAGTTCGCGTAGCTATCACCTTGTTGAATATCCGTAGCTGGGCCGAATTCGTTAGAAAATAAAGTCAAATCAGAAGTAGGTACAACATCCTTGATAAAACTTTGCACCGCAGCAACCTTGATATCAGTCTCAGCATAGCGCGCACCAACATTTACTGATAAGGGCATATCGCCTATATCGTAAATGAACGTGAAATCTACATATAAGCTAGTGACATCTTCATTTATGGTGTAACGGTTATTTTGTAAGCTGGTCTCGATAGGATTGCCAGACTCCGCTAAGAAATCCACATAGGCGTCGCCATCATAGGTGTAGAAAGTGTCGATTAGGCCAGGGAAGAAGTTTTTAGCAGTAAAAGATTCAAAACCGATCCTATCAATCGGTGCTGGTGTGCCGTATCCACAGAAAGCACATTGGTTGCCAAAAATTTGGAAGGCCGACTTTTCACGCTCTTGGCGATAAACACCAAATTGTGCTTTTTGAAATACATCTGAATCGGTTAGGTATACGAAATCCGCTTTAAATTCGTTGATTTCATCTTCATCGGTACCTACGTTTCCTTTCTCATTGTAATGCAAACGAGCGCGATTGGCGTCGGGTAGCGCGCCATTTTCAAAGCCGTCATGTTGAACGGTTGGCACACTGCCCGTGCCGTCAAAGACGTAATTATTGATGATACCCACTACGTTGAAACGATCTTTACCAGCACGGTCGTTTTCCGCTGAAGACGTTGATACGTCGAAGGTACCTTTAAGTTGAGGCGTGATATCCCATTTAACATTTACACCGAAACCGTCGCTTTGTGAATCACGTGAATTACGAGTATGTGATACAAAGTCACTGGCTGGATCGCCACTGCCTTGATGCAAACCAACCACTTGATTGAAGGTCAACAATGTACCCGTTTCTGCATCGATTGTAGCACTACCAACGCGATCAGGTTCAAACCAAGAAGCCAAATCAGTGACTTGCGAATCCACTTCAAATTTTGATACGAAACCGTCAACAGTAATGCTAACTTCTTCGGATGGCGCAAATTGAAACACTAAACTTGCGTTTGTGCGCTTACGCTCTTGTTGATCGACGGTTTGATCCCAGTTACGAGGGATGTAGGCATTGGTAAACAACACACCATCATCACGGTTCGAAATCTCTTGACCACCACGCCAACCGGCTGTGCTGATTTGATTGATCTGTACATCGCGCTCTTGACGACTTACGGCTAACAACACGCCCATTTTGTCATCGTTAAATGTATTGCTAACTAAAAATGACGCCGAGGGCGACGTTTCTTCAGATAGGCTTTCGTACATGCCTTTCACTGACCCAATAAGCTGGAAGCCTTCGTAATCAAATGGACGGGCAGTCGATACGTTAATCGTTGCTCCGATGCCACCTTCTTGAAGATCGGCGCGGGTACTCTTGTATACGTCAGCACCGGTAATTTGATCCGCTGCCAGAACGTCAAAGTTAAATTCACGACCACCGCTGTCGGTTGCAAGTTGACGTCC
The DNA here is from genome assembly GCF_058068185.1 of Paraglaciecola sp. IT1134. Classification (NCBI taxonomy): domain Bacteria; kingdom Pseudomonadati; phylum Pseudomonadota; class Gammaproteobacteria; order Alteromonadales; family Alteromonadaceae; genus Paraglaciecola; species Paraglaciecola sp. IT1134. Next base: position 4,524,657 of record NZ_CM176486.1, read on the forward strand.
ATTAACTAAAACAGTATTGAACTGTGGACCAAATCCACGCACGGTAACGGCTTGCCCTTCCCCGCCGCTGCGATCGATAGATACCCCAGTAATACGTTGCAGCGATTCGGCCACATTCAAATCCGGGAATTTACCCAAATCTTCTGCAGCAATACCGTCAGAAACAATAAGAGATTCTTTTTTGTCAGACATGGCGCGTTTTAAACTACTGACGATACCGCGAACTTGAATCACTTCTAAATTGCTGTCATCTGTCGCTTCCTGGGCGATTGCGTGCATAGATAAACCAGCAACGCTTGGTAGTAGTAAAGCGGTTTTAACCGCCGTCCAAAGATATGATTTTTTCATGGGATGTGCCCCGTTGTGTCCTGTTAATAGATGTGTTCGTTTTATGCACTGCACAAGATTAGCGTTGAAATATTATTACTTGCACAGCTATAGACTTATGCAGATTGGCTCGCCTACTGATATGTATGTTAAATAGTATTAATACAACTTGTCAACATAGGCGCAACATTATCAAGCTAGTCAACTCTAACGAAATAAACCAGTTTATTTCACATAAAACAAAGTAAAACAGTTAGTTAAACTCTAAAGTAGGGAGTTTGAGGCATTGAACGTTGACTTTATATTTCTCACTGAAACCACTATATTTGTTTAAACTTTTTGCCCAGGTTAATTCAAGGTAAACTAGCTGTAACGCCTACTTACACGCTCGTAGAGCTATACTAACCGCCAATTGAGCTTGGGATATTCGTCAGGGTATCGGTAACGATAATTTAAATAATACTATTTATATGTTTTTAAAAACGTTTAAAATGTAAAATTATTCTTTATCGTTAAATTCATTCCTAATGTAAGGATCCAAAATGACGCAACCTGCCGCACAATTCATTGCATTACATGGGCGCAACAGCAGCCTTATACTCGACGTCGGGTATCCAGCTGCACAAATCATTTACTGGCGCGCTAAATTATCTGCGCAAACAACGGGCGAAATGATGCGTGCGTTACGATTGCGCCAAGAAGCGCCGGTATCCTCCAAAGACGAACTCAAATTGAGTATTACGCCGACTTCGGGTCAAGGTTTCACAGGCTCACCCGGTTTGAGTTTACATGGCGAGGCCGACCAATGGGCGGTCAATCCTAAATTTCAAAGCGTTGAGCAGCCCGATACACAGAGTGTTGTTGTCACCAGCGTAGATGCTGCCCGTGGAATGAGTGTCAGCGTAACTATTAAGCTTGATGAAAAGAGCGATGTATTAACCTTTAGTACAACGGTGACCAATGACTCGCCAAAAGCCGTGACTATTGATTGGTGTGCTGCGGCTACTATTCCAACCCCACGAGATTTCAACCAGATCGTTGGTTTTGAAGGCCACTGGGCGGGCGAATTTCAGCAACACTCCTTAGAGCAGTTTTTTGGTTCATATGTACGTGAAAACCGCCGGGGAAAAACCTCTCACGACAGCTACCCAGCGCTATTATTGCACCCTAAAACGACTGACCAAGCCCAAGGGGAGGCCTACGGGTTTCATTTAGGCTGGAGTGGTAACCACAAGATTGTTGCTGAAAAAATGGCCGATGGCCGCGCTTATGTGCAAATAGGTGAGTTGTTGTTCCCTGGAGAAATCAGCCTGGGCAGCGGGCAAAGTTACCAATCACCCACGTTATTTGCCAGTTACAGTAATCAGGGGTTATCGGCCCTTTCACGACAATTTCATCGCTATGTTCGCAGTCATATTATCCGTCAAAGCGTGCACGACAAGCCACGCCCAGTGCATTACAACACTTGGGAAGGGATCTACTTCAAACATGACCTTGCCACATTAAAAGATTTAGCTGAACGCGCGGCCCAAATGGGTGCGGAACGTTTTGTGTTAGATGACGGTTGGTTTAATGGTCGTGATGATGATACCGCTGGCTTAGGCGACTGGTTTGTTGACAAACAGTATTACCCTGAAGGCTTAACCCCCTTGATCGACCACGTTAAAGCCCAAGGTTTAGAGTTCGGTTTATGGTTTGAACCTGAAATGGTTAATCCAGATAGTGACCTTTATCGTCAACATCCACAGTGGGTGCTGGGCAATGAAATCGACACACAAATCGATTGTCGCAACCAACTCGTATTAGATTTATCTCGTTCAGAGGTATTTGATTTTCTATATGAGCGCTTGCATACGTTACTCACCGAATATGACATCAGCTATATAAAGTGGGATATGAACCGAGATTTAAATCATCAAGGTAATCATTCTGGTAAACCTGGTGGTCACAACCAGATCCATGCTTTTTATCGCTTGCTTGATACGCTTCGAGCCGCTCACCCGAAAGTTGAGATTGAAAGCTGTGCCTCTGGCGGTGGCCGAGCCGATTATGGCGTACTGGCCCGTACTGACCGGATATGGACCTCGGATTCAAACGATGCTTTAGAGCGTTTGAAAATTCAGAACGGATTTTCGTATTTTTTACCCTCGGAATTAATGGGCTCCCATGTCGGCCCTCGTGAATGCCATATTACGCACCGCACAGTAAGTATGGAAATGCGTGCATCCGTAACCTTGTTTGGGCATATGGGTATGGAAATGGATTTACGTGAGCTCACAGATGCAGAAAAAGTCGAGCTCAAAGCCATGACTGATTTATACAAGCAACATCGCGCCTTGGTGCACAGCGGAGAACTGTTCCGCCTTGAATTGCCTGCATACATGAATGGCTTAGGCATTGTGGCTGAAGATAAGTCCCAGGCATTATTCTCTTGCAGTTTTATCGCTTGTAGTGATGCAACTTTGCCGGATCAGTATCTATTCAGCGGTTTGCACAAAGAGACGCTGTATAAGGTTGATATTATTTGGCCGATTAAGAACGTTGATAAATGGCCAAAATCAGCATTATTTGGCTTCGCAAACCATCTTGACGCCGTAGATGGACAAACCTTCAGTGGGGAAATTCTGATGCAATTGGGTTTGCAACTTCCGCTATTAACCCCCCAGAGTAGTTTATTGTTCCACCTCAGTAAAATCTAAGTCTCTGCTAAAAGTCGCTATTATGTGAACCCATAATAGCGGCTTTACATTACCTCGCGATCCTTTATACCATCAGTTTACCGGTTACTCGTTTTTGACAAATGGTTGATGCATACTGCACTGTGGTAAATGCAATCTCTCAAACGCGTACATCCTTTAATATAAGTAAAAACAATAAGGAACGACATGAAATATTTCGATAAAGCGAGTCTACTTTTCAGCACATCCATTTTTCTTGCCAGTCCGATAGCCTTAGCAATACAAGTATCAGACGAAGCTAAAACGTTGACCCAAAACACGATTTTGATCGACTCGCATATCGATGTTCCAAATAGGATCAACAAAAAATGGGTCGATGTGAGCCAAGCTACACCAGACGGCGATTTTGACTATCCTCGCGCTAAAGCCGGTGGGCTAAACGCGCCTTTTATGTCAATTTATGTGCCGGCCAGCCTTGACGATTCCACAGAATCAACGGCTCGGGCACACAAATTGATTGATTACGTTGAAGCCTTAGTCGGCCGCGCCCCAGACAAATTTGCCTTGGCCAAAACCGTTCAAGATGTGCGACAACAGTTCACACAAGGCCTGATATCTTTGCCTCTGGGCATGGAAAATGGTTCACCCATTCAGGGAGATTTGGCCAATTTACAGACATTCTATGACAGGGGTATCCGCTATATCACCCTGGCCCATTCACAAAGTAATCACATCTCGGACTCGTCCTATGACATTCGTCGTAAATGGAAAGGTTTGAGTCCATTTGGCAAAAAGCTGGTCAGCGAGATGAATAATATCGGCATCATGGTTGATGTCTCACATATTTCAGATGCGGCATTCTATCAAGTACTTGAGGTGAGCAAGGTACCAGTGATTGCTTCACACTCATCTTTACGCAGTTTTACCCCTGGATTTGAGCGCAACATGGACGACGACATGCTCAAGACTCTGGGGAAAAATAATGGTGTGATCCAAATCAACTTCGGTTCCAGTTTTGTTAGTAATATGGCACAAAATTGGCGGAATAAGATGAAGACAAAACAAAAGACGCTGGAAGAAAGTGCAAGCCTAAACAGTGAGAAATCAGCTACTTTTGAGCAGGACTACAGGGCAGAAAGCCCCTACCCTTACGCCACCCTGGATGCTGTGCTCGATCATATCGACCATGTGGTAAAACTAATCGGCATCGATCATGTCGGTATAGGCTCTGATTTTGATGGTGTGGGTGACTCGTTACCAGAAGATTTGAAAGATGTGGCTAGCTACCCCAATCTGGTCCAGGGCCTGCTGGATCGCGGCTACTCGGCGCCAGATATCAAAAAAGTATTAGGCGGGAATTTCTTGCGAGTATGGCAAGCCGTGGAAGACTACAGCGCAGCTCATTAATTAGCTTAATTCAACCGCCAGCTTGCGCTATAAGCTGGCGGATGTTCCTCCGTTCAGTTACCCCGATAAAACAACACTCCCGTGCCCCATCTCTCAGTAAAATCAGGCCAATGTGCGGTCAGTTTGCGATTTGGCTCCCTAACCTGAGTAATATCTTGCCGCTTGGGCAAGTAAGCACAGCGCTCTATGCTTTGATTGACATAGCAATCCAGAAACGCCAGGCTCATATGTTTATTGATCCGGTTTAGCTGTTCAATGCTCCAGCTAGGTTCAGCGTAGTGCCTAGAGGATGACAGGCGAAGTTGTGAGGTAACAGATAGACGTCCGCCGCCACCCGCGCAACGTTGAATCGATGCTAAATAATTTTATTTTCCACTAGCAGACATTCACGTCATTTTCAGCTAAGTGATCAATACAATAAACATCTAGAAAATCAGTGGAGATGCAGGGGTTAACGCATATTACCTTTTAATTGATTTCATTGGTCTGTTTATCCTTAGGGATGGAAAAAAACCTTAACCCGGCCTTAACCTTAACCTTGTTATGCTTTCACCAATTGTAGGTTTTTACACTTTTTCATTAATGCGTAGCACGAATATTAAGTTGTTTTAGCCTCATCTTTTGTTTGCGTATTTAACGAGGAATGCTTAATCATGAAATCTTCAATATACATCGGGGGGCTGCTACTAATAGCAACTCTGCTAAGTGGTTGTCAACAAGACAAAGCACCAGCGCGAGGCGCATCGGTACCGGCAGTGTCTTATATCACAGTAACCACTGCCCAGCATAACATCGACACCCAAATGCAAGGACGTGTAGTGGCCTCGTTAAGTGCTGAAGTGCGTCCTCAGGTGGGTGGCATTATTCAACAGCGTTTATTTAGTGAGGGTAGTTTAGTCGAGCAAGGGCAATTGCTTTATCAAATTGATCCCGCGACCTATCAGTCTGCCTACAATGAAGCCAAAGCCAATTTAAATAGTGCCAAGGCATCGGTCGAAACGGCTAAATTAAAAGATCAGCGTTATGCTAATTTATTGCAGTTTGAAGGTGTTTCGCAACAAGATGCTGACGATGCTCATGCATCCTACCTCGAAGCTAAAGCGAATATTGAAAAGTACCAAGCCGCTTTAGCTAGCGCCGCTATTAACCTTGAATTTACCAAAATCACTGCGCCGATATCGGGTCACATTGGTATATCTAACATGACTGCTGGGGCCTTAGTTGCCGCTCAGCAAACTGCGGCTTTAGCCACGATACGGACTTTGGATCCTATTTATGTGGATATGAAAAAAAGCAGCAAGGAGCTGCTAAAACTGCGCCAGTTGATGAGTGAAAGTGGGGTCATACAAGGCAGTGCTGCTGTATCACTTACCTTGGAAGACGGCACTGAATATGGCTTTAAAGGTCAGTTAAAAATGCAAGAAGTCTCAGTTGATGCTGCGACGGGGACTGTTACCCTGCGTGCCGAATTCCCCAATCCTGATGGCATATTATTACCCGGCATGTTTGTGCGAGCACAAGTCAATGAAGCTGTTGATAAAAATGCGATATTGGTGCCCCAGCAAGGGGTTTACCATGCGGCAACGGGAGACACCTATGCCTATGTGATTAACGCCAATAATGTCGTCGAAAAACGTATTCTTGAAACCGTTAATGCGGTTGATAACCAGTGGTTGATTGCCAGTGGTTTGTCGGTAAATGATAAGTTATTGGTTGAAGGTTCTGGCAAAGTGCGCCCAGGCAGCACAGTAAGTGCGGTAGAAGTTCAAATGGGTGACAGTGGCGTGATGGTCACAGTAGTCAAACCTGATGCCGATGACTTTACTGCTCAAGTGGGAGTATAAGCCATGTTAGCGCGCTTTTTTATTGATCGCCCCGTTTTTGCTTGGGTTATTTCTATCGTTATTATGCTCACCGGTATCGCGTCGATTATGTCGTTGCCTGTGGCACAATATCCCAGTGTTGCACCACCGGTTATTCGTATTAGTACGAGTTATACTGGTGCAGATGCTCAAACCGTAGAAAACAGTGTTACCCAGATACTTGAGCAGCAACTCACAGGCCTTGATGGACTTTTGTACTTTTCATCGTCGAGTACCTCTGATGGTGGGGTGTCGGTCAATATTACCTTTGAAGAAGGTACTGACCCCGATTACGCTCAAGTACAAGTGCAAAACAAGGTACAACAGGTCAACTCACGTTTCCCCGAGTCTGTGCAGTCTCAAGGGGTGACGGTCACCAAATCAAATTCCGACTTTTTATTGGTGACAGCCGTATATGACGAAACCGATCAGGCTTCAGCCTTTGATATTGCTGATTACATCGCATCGAATATGGAAGACTCCATAGCGCGGATTGAAGGCGTCGGCGATGTCAGAGTGTTTGGCTCTCAATATGCAATGCGTATTTGGTTAGACCCCAATAAATTGGCGGCTTATGAATTAATGCCCTCAGATATTACCAGTGCTTTGAACGCCCAAAACATCCAAGTACCGGCGGGTAAAATTGGCGCGGTACCGACCTTGGCAGATCAAGAGCTGAACGCCACAGTAACCGCACAATCAATGATGTCAACGCCAGACGAGTTTCGCAATATCATTATTAAATATGATGCCGATGGCGCTAATGTGCTCTTGAGTGATGTTGCTCGTGTAGAGATTGGCAGTGAAAGTTATGATTCTATTCCGCGCCTTAACGGTCATCCTGCATCGGGTATTGCTGTTATGTTGTCGCCTGGGGCAAATGCACTGGAGACGGCAACACGGGTAAAAAACAAAGTCGCCGAACTTGAGGTAAATTTACCTGAGGGTTACCAAGTCACTTTTCCACGGGATAGCACCGAATTTATCAAAATTTCCATTAGCGAAGTGGTACAAACCTTAGTTGAAGCGGTTGTCTTGGTCGTATTGGTCATGTGGCTGTTTTTGCAAAATTGGCGAGCAACATTGATCCCAGCCATCGCGGTACCTGTAGTATTGCTTGGTACCTTTGGGGTGTTATCTGCCTTTGGTTATTCAATCAATACGCTAACCATGTTTGGCATCGTGCTGTCTATCGGCCTACTGGTTGACGATGCGATAGTGGTGGTAGAAAACGTAGAACGTTTGATGCGCGAGAAAAACTTATCCCCACGGGACGCGACCATAGAGTCCATGTCTGAAATCAGCTCTGCTCTAATTGGCATCGCGGTGGTGTTATCAGCGGTATTTTTACCCATGGCATTTTTTGGTGGCTCGACAGGGGTTATTTATAAGCAGTTTTCAATTGCGATTGTATCGTCGATGACCTTATCTGTGATTGTTGCCTTAACACTCAGCCCAACCTTATGTGCCAGCATGTTAACTAAAACTCAACATAATAGTGCAGGCAAGGGATTTTTTGCCGGTTTTAACCGCATTTTTGACCGTATGACGGCATCTTACACCGGCTACGTACAAGGCATGATTACCCGTAAAGTGCGCTGGGTTTTAGTCTATGGCGTTATCGTTGTGGTGCTTGGTTTACTTATCGTGCGCTTGCCTACTGGCTTTTTACCCCAAGAAGATCAAGGTAGTACCATGTTTCAGATTAATTTACCGCCGGGAGCATCGATTAAACGTACTCGAGCGGTGGCCGAACAGGTGGAAAAATATTTAGTAGAAAATGAATCTGATATTGTACTTCGAGCCTTTTCGATTTCAGGCTCTAATTTCGCTGGTAGCGGCCAAAATGCCGGTATGGGTTTTGTATCATTGACGCCATGGGATGAACGCCTAAGTGAAGATCAAAGTGCCGATGCACTGATCGAACGCATGAACAAAAACCTCTCGAGTATTCGTGATGCCAGTGTATTTGCTCTGTCACAACCCCTTATCCAAGGTTTAGGCCAGAGCAATGGTTTTACCTTTGAATTACAGGCGGGTGCAGGTACCAGTCGTGAAGAGTTAACGGCATTAAAAAGTGAGTTACTGAGTAAGGCGCAGCAAAGCAATCTGCTCACAGGAATTCGTGAAGGGGCCTTAAGTGATACCCCACAGCTGAAAATTGATATTGATAATGGTAAAGCTAGCGCTCTTGGTCTGTCGCTGTCAGATGTAGCAAGCACCTTAACCTCGGCGTGGGCAGGTACTTACGTGAATGATTTTGTCGACAACGGCCGTGTAAAAAAGGTTTATCTGGCCAGTGATGCTGAATACCGTTCTAAACCTGAGGATTTAGGTGACTGGCATGTACGTGGTAAAAATGCCAGCGGCGACACTACCATGACACCTTTCTCTGCGTTTAGCTCTGCTACATGGTCAAGTGCTCCGCAAAGTTTGTCACGTTTTAATGGTATTGCCTCTTACCAAATACAGGGTTCTGCCGCTAGCGGTGTAAGTTCTGGTCAGGCAATGGCCGAAATGGAGCGCTTAACTGCAGAAGTCGGCCAAGGTAAGTTGAGCTACGCATGGAGTGGTTTGTCTTATCAAGAAAAACTGGCAAGTGGACAATCAACGACTCTCTATGCGATATCAATACTGGTGGTATTCCTTGCCTTAGCGGCATTGTACGAGAGTTGGTCTGTGCCCTTGTCAGTGATTTTAGTGATTCCACTAGGCGTCATCGGTGCAGCCATGGCAACCACCTTGCGGGGACTGGAAAACGACATCTATTTTCAAGTGGCCTTATTGACCACCATTGGACTGGCTTCAAAAAATGCTATTTTGATTGTGGAATTTGCTGAAGCTTCTTATCAGCGTGGTACCTCCTTAGTTGGTGCGGCGATGGAGGCAGCAAAACTACGTTTACGGCCGATTATCATGACATCACTGGCGTTTATGTTTGGTATTTTACCCTTAGCCTTATCATCGGGGGCAGGTGCCAACAGTCGTATTTCAATAGGTACGGGTATTGTTGGTGGAACTTTTACCGCCACCCTATTTGGGATCTTTTTTGTGCCCTTATTTTTTGTAATAGTACGCGGCATGCTCCCCAAAAGACGTCCCGTATATGCCGCTAACCTGACTAACAAAGAGAATGCTCATGATTAAGCTAGCACACAACTCACATCGCAGAGTTAGACTACTACCTATTGTTTGGGCCTTAATGTTGGCAGGTTGCAGTACACTCGCCCCAGAGTATTCGCGTTCTGAATTACCAGTGTCCAATGGCTGGGATAGTAAATCCAGTGAGCAAACATCTGGTTTGTCTGCTCAACAGGCCATGCAATTGCCGTGGAGAAGTTTTATTAAAGACGCACGTTTAACCCAGGTCATCGAGTTGGCACTGAGCAGTAACCGAAATTTGCGTCAAACTCTTGCCGATGTGGAAGCGGCACGTGCGACTTATCGTATTCAAAAAGCGGATTTGTACCCACAAATTGATGCGAGGCTAAGTGGTAATCGGTCAAAGACTTCATCAGGGAGTATTGCTACCTCCTATGTGGCCGAGGCAGGACTAAGTAGCTACGAAATCGACTTGTTTGGTAAAAACCGCAGCCTGAATGCCGTGCAAATGGAAGCGTATTTAGCCAGTGAAGAAACTGCTAAAGCAGCAAAAATTGCGCTTATCGCAGAGATAGCCAATGCATGGTTAACCTTAGCCGCCGATAAAAACCAACTTGGTTTGGCTCAAGAGACCGCTACAAACGCACAAAAAACCATGGACATCACTAATAAGCGTCTAGAGCTGGGCGTTGATTCAAGAATAGATGCGGCCAGTGCACAAACGATTTATTACAGCGCTCGTTCAGACATTGCTAACTATACGACTCAGGTAGCGCAAGATCTCAATGCTCTACGCTTGCTGGTTGGTGAGAAATTTGATGATAGCTTGTTGCCAGCCGAGCTACCCGATGGTGGAAGTTTGGTCACAGATGTGCCCGCTGGCTTGTCGTCGTCAGTGCTGTTGCAACGCCCTGATGTATTAGCGGCCGAGCACAATCTAAAATCGGCTAATGCTAATATCGGTGTTGCCCGGGCGGCGTTTTTTCCTAGCTTGTCATTAACTGCCACTGGTGGCGTGGCCAGTTCCGTATTGGCCGACATTTTTACTGGCGGTGCTAGCTCAATTTGGACTATTGCACCGAGTTTATCTTTACCAATATTCGATGGTGGAGCGAATGATGCTAATTTAGCCTACAGCGAAGCCCAGCAAAGTAAATATCTAGCTGCTTATGAATATGCTATTCAAAGTGCCTTTTTTGAAGTTGCTGACGCACTAGTCCGCAGGGCGACGATACAAGAGCAACTGGATGCCCAAGAAGCGCTAGTGGCAGCGGCGAGTCGCAGTTATGATTTGTCGCTGGCGCGTTATAAAGGTGGAGTGGATAGCTTTCAGAATGCACTTACTGCCCAGCGCACCATGTATAGTGCAAGGCAATCGCTTATTACCACCAGACTAGCGGATTTGGATAATCGCATTACTCTGTATCGTGTATTGGGTGGCGGATTAGCAGACAGTGAGTCTGGGCAAGTTGAAGGCTAAGTCTTTGCCTATTACCGCTGTCATTCCATGTGCTATTTTTTATGCAATGAAGTCCATAGGAATAATATCTTAATGAACGTATTACTGGTTGAAGACGACATTGATCTTGCAACAACCATTGTTGACTATCTCGAAATTGAGTCAATTGATTGTGATCATGCAAGCAATGGTTTAATGGGTTTAAGTTTAATAGAAACAAACCATTACCAAATGATTATACTCGATATTAATATGCCCAAAATGGATGGATTAACCCTGTGCAATACGCTACGAGCAAGAGGTATGGATACGCCGATACTCATGCTCACTGCCCGGGATAGTCTCGAGAATAAGTTGCAAGGATTTGCTGCCGGTAGTGATGATTATTTAATTAAACCTTTTGCCATGCAGGAGTTAGTAGCGCGAGTACAAGTACTTGCAAAGCGCCGCAGCGGCGAAGTCAAACGTTTAGTTTTGGGTGAACTAATACTTGAACTCAGCCAACATAGTGCCGTTTTAAACCACAAGACCTTAAAGCTTTCGCCTATCACTTTTAAATTATTAGAAGTTTTAGTCCGTGCTAGTCCTCAAGTAGTGAGTCGCCAAAGCATCATGCAAGCGGTATGGGGTGACGAACAACCCGACAGTAATAGTTTAAAAGTCCATATTTATCATTTGCGCAAACAGCTTGAAGCCGCAACTAGCAGTATCAAACTTGAAACCGTGCCAGGCGTCGGCTTTGCCATTAAAGAGTCTGTTGCAGGAGCGTTATCGTGAAAATTAGGCCAAGTCTTAAGCTGTATTTTTTTCTTAGTGTGGTATTGCTTGGTTCAGTCATGGCTATTGGTTTTTCTTTGTTAAGCGTTAACTATTTTATTGATGGGCTTGATCGAGGGATCAACATCGTCATGCGCGATTTAGCCAAAACCGTTGAGGTTGAAGATGGGCACGCAATAAGTGTCATTGGTTTTAATGTGGCGAGTCGTTGGCAAGATACGCCGGATATCATTCAGCAACGCTTTACATCATCCCCCACTGAGGTAGGCCAGCTACAAAAAATTAAAGAACAGACCTCAATTTTTTCTATACCTGAAAACATTTATTTTGTGGTTATGTATAAGAGTTCGCTAGGCGAGCAACGCTTTATATCAAAGGTAATCCTCGAAAAAGATCGTCCTGTCACTATAGACTCAAACTCAGCTTCAAATCGATTTTATTGGGCGTTTGTTACGGCTGTGACCGCCATTGCCTTGTTTGCCTTTTTTTTAGTGATGATTATGCAAAAAATAGTCAAACCTATCGAGTCTTTAAAAGACTGGGCCAAATCGCTAAACCAAGACAACCTGCAAAATTCGCCGCCAGATTTTAGCTATAACGAATTAAATGTATTGGCCTCCTTGGTACAAAGTAGTTTAATTTCGGCTCATCAAAGTTTAGAACGAGAGCAACGTTTTTTAAGTTACGCCAGCCATGAATTACGCACCCCTATTGCGGTTATTCGTAGCAATGTTGATTTACTGCAACGGCTCAATGAAAAAACGCCCTTGGGTGAAAAACAACAACTCACGTTACAGCGAATTCAGCGCGCGGGCTTAACTATGAGTGACTTAACTGACACATTACTGTGGCTTAGCCGGAATGACGAACAAGACGTTTTGCTAGAACCCATAAAAATACATGAAAAAATCAAACAATTATGCGCTGAGCTCGATTATTTACTTAATGCAAAAAAGGTTGAGGTTAATTTAGACACTGAAGAATGTAGCGTGAATGTACAAGCCACAGCGTGCCATATTGTATTAAACAACCTGATCCGCAATGCTTATCAACATACACAATATGGGCAAGTGCATATTGAACAGCGGGGTAGTCGTGTCACTATCATTAATAGTAACAACAGTGATGATAATGCCGAGCCTAAAGCGGGAACGAGTAAGACTGAAGTCGCTTTTGGGTTCGGTTATGGTTTAGGTTTGCAACTCAGCGAAAAAATTATTAAGCGCCACGGTTGGTTTTATGTAATAACAGATACGCAAGGGCGTTATCAGGTAACGGTTGATTTTGATTGTAATAAATAGCCATTGATAAGTAATAATTGAGTGTTTTTGCGATTTAAATTCGGCCTTAATATAACGCTTTGTTGTAAATCGCCTAAGGTCTAACTGAGTCACTAATACGTTTCTAAGTGCCCTCTAGTCGGGGTGAGGTCCTAACGTTTTGATATATAATTTCCATGCTTGCTCACATATTGATATAAAACTTGGGAATTCCTATTGTTTTACATGAACAGCTCAGTTGTTAACATCTTCAAAGACCGTTACGAGCCTCATTAGCCGTTTGAAAATCATTACCAACCATCGTCACGACATCAATTTAAAGCACAACCTCGTTGATGTCATTTTTCTCACCCTGTCTGCTGTACTTAGCGAGGCAACGGGGTGGAAGTCCATCCAAGAGTTTGGTGCTAGTCAGCTTGAGTGCCTGCGTGTTGATCGTTGATTCGAGCATGGCATTCCCAGGCATCATTGTATTGCTACCATCATCAAAACACTCGATATTGACGTGCTACTCCAAGCAGTTTTCGGGTGGATAAATGAGCGGCGCTAGCTTGAAGACAAACAAATCATCGCCTTAGATAGCAAAACCACACCGGGAGCGTGGCGCAAGGAAACGAATCAAGCTCTGCATGTGGTCAGTGCGTTTGACGTCGGCAGAGGGAGGTACTCTATCAGGACTGCTCCAACAGCAGAGACACTGACGGTGACTTCGTCATCCAGCTGAAGGGTAATATACCGACTTTGAGCCGACATACCCAAGCTTGTTTTGCCGAGCAGTATGATATCCCTGATTTCGCCATCTTCGAGCAAAAAAATTATGGACACGGACGCCGAGAAAAGCGCACGGTGATGCAATTGGAAGCCGCTTTACCAAAAGAGTTAAAGCAGAAGTGGCCGCACATTCGCACCATTATTGAGGGCGCAAGCGAGCGCTGTGTGAACGGCGTCAGTGTCTGTTCATCAGGTGGGTATGTTGGCTCATTACCGACTGATGCCGGCAAGCTACCGCAATAATAAGAGACCACTGGGCGATCGAAAAACAACTCCATTGGGTGCTGCATGTGGTTTTTCGAGAAAGGTGGTAGACCCAACAGGTGCAGCTCATCTGACGCTATTCAAGATCGCCTGTCTGGGCGTGATAAAGCAACATCAAGACAAGAAAGACAGCAAGGCCGCTAAGCGACGCGCTGTTGCTTGGAGCCCCGATTTTAGGGCGGAATTATTGTTTGGTCGATTATTGAGCAAGGTGGGATCCCGCCCTACTCTTTGGTTAGATCAACCGTAAGACGAATCTAATTCAATTAGTCGCAGTTCACAACTTCTAGAATCAAATGTAAAAAGTACGACCAGCCAAATACAAATTAGATTTTGCAACAACATGAGAAATATTTGCAGAGATTATCAGAACCCACAATAATTTATATTATTTAATGCAAGTTCAAATAAAATTGGCCCACTTTTTACAATGGGGGATCGATCTGGCCACCAATACTGGCATTGATCCTGTACCAGCCGGCAATGCTATAACGGTCACGCTTAGCCATGCGAACTTCGTGAGGAAATTGCTCACTAAGAAAAATTATACATTGATTAAATAGCGGCTCGACAATTAGAAAGGGTGATGGCTGCACATCATGGAACATGAGTAACTCACCCTGGTCGCGTTTTACCCACAGTGGATTAAGATATACCACAATGCTCAACACGCGATTGCTTCGTCCGGCAAATGCATCCACATGTCGCTGGTAATAATCCCCTGTTGCGTAATGAGCAAAATGACTCTCGTAATCGAACAGCCCCATAAACAAACGACGATTAATTTCAATTCGCAGATTCTCCATAAGTAGTAGATACATTTTTTGGGATTCGCTGTCGCCATTTATCCAGGCAATACTATCACTGCGCACCTTGGTATTGACCTGCTGCTGGTACTCCCGGCCGATAGCCGCGAGTTTGAAATCCAGGCGTTGTCCGCTGCTCGCTTCGATGTGCAAAGCATTGGCAACAATAACAGGTAAGAAGTCAGTCACCACGCTATACCCTTGCTCGGTCAAATTTTGGCATATACCGGCGATTTTCTGTTCATTTAAACAGTTTCCGTCATGGTTTGGCATGAATGGGGAGTTTTCCTAAGGGGTATATCTAAACCCTGTATTGTGGTTTTGGAGCCTCAGACAGAGTAAACATCATCAATTGTTCCCTTTGTTAGGTATTGAGTTGCGTGTTTCCAGATAGGTCAGCAGAATGATAGCTGCGTCATGGCTGGCACGGTGACGACTTTCTTGTGAGATTGCAAACAATCTGTCTTTAGTGGGGTGCCACAGCGCCATTTGTTGCTCATTTAAGATGATTTCTAAGGGGCTGATTTTAAAACTCATGGAAATTGCCGCGCTCTCATACAAACGATTTAACCATGGACTGTCCACCACCCAACCGTCTGAATAAACGGTTTGTGCACCCAGGAGCTGGTTAAGCTCCAGACAGACTTGACTGACACTCACTCCTTTATCGATCAATACGCTACGACTAATACCGTGCAAGGCTTGCGCTTCATCGCTCCAGTGCTGCCAATCAGTTTGAGGCCTGACCAGGCGACAAAATCGTTTTTTGGTGCTCAAAGCCAGACCAATTTCGATTGGATAACTGTCGCTACCAAAACCACTGGCTTCGATGTCAATGATAATAGGCGTAAAAGGCTGAGCGTGCATATTGTCAAGGGCCGCGTTGTTCAACAGGATTATCTCCCTAAAAATCTAAGTTTAGCCATGGCGAATAACCGCTATAACGAAAAACTCAAGCCCAATTGATAAAGGCTGTTTTTCTTAATGCCAAACTGCTCGGCGGTAATAGCGGCTGCTTTTTTTGGTGGCAACTCTTGCATCAAGGCTTTAAGTAATTTAACGGCTTCTGCTGAAATCGCATTGGCATCAGGTTTATGACCACCGATCATCAATACAAATTCCCCACGTTGGTGATTTGCATCCGCAAGCAACCAAATCAATACTTCCTCAGCGGTGCCGCTGCAAAAAGTCTCAAAGGTTTTGGTCAACTCTTTAGCCAGTACCATGGGCCGCTGTGGCCCTAATGTGTCGACTATACAACTTACGGTATCTGCCACCCGCCTTGGGGATTCGTAAAATACGCAGGTACTGATTTCTCGCTCAAGGGCGGCTAGCGCCTGATTTTTTGCTTGGGCCTTGGCCGGCAAAAATCCTTCAAACCTGAAACTGTCAGTAGCTAAGCCTGCGGCGCATAGTGCAGTAGTGACCGCACAGGCGCCAGGCAAGGGGATCACATCCAGACCCTCGGCGCGGCATTTATTTACCAGACCGTAACCGGGATCACTGATAAGTGGCGTGCCCGCGTCTGAAATCAAGGCTATATTTTGCCCCATTTTCAGTTTTTCAATCAGCTGTATCGCCCGCTGACTTTCATTATGATCATGCAGGGAAATCAGGCGAGTTTTAATATCATAATGTTGAAACAGACGCTGACTATGTCTGGTGTCCTCTGCGGCGACTATATCCACCTCGTTTAGAATGCGCACCGCTCGCAAGGTCATGTCTTCCAAATTGCCAATTGGAGTGGGCACGATATAAAGCTTTCCTGAATTTACCACTGTGTTACGCCTTTTAAGTGTCTTGCTAACGAACGTTTAAAACGAATGTTTAAAACGAACGTTTCTAACTAACGTTTAAAATATATTTACTTAGTGTACTTTACTTCATATATCCACCACTGGCTGCACCTTAACGGGTAGATATTTGTCGGCTTTGGTATAAACTAACGGTCGAATTGGTAAGATGTTGAGTGAGCACGTTTTTAATGAATTTCAGTAGAGCTATCCTAATAACCAGTGTCATCTTAATTTCGGTTTCTTGTAGCACTGATGTGCGTAAAAAAACAGGCTCCCCTCCCCCCGTCACCAAGGTCAACAAAGTGGATATCGAGCGCGATAGCCAATATTATCTCGATCAGGCAAAACGGATGCACAATAAAGGTGACAGCATGCAGCGCAATCAGTTTTTGCTGCAAGCCGCACAAAGCTTGCAGTCGCAGCATAGTTGTGAACAAAGTATCAAGTTGTTGCTCGTTATCCAGCCAGAATTATATGCACCCGTCCAGCGAGGCGAAGGTCAGCTTTTGTTAGCTGAATGCTATATGCAGCTCCCTACTCCGGCTATTGACAATGCACAAGTGCTGGTCGCCAACATGCCTGTGACTACAGACTTCGAACATAGAATTCATGCCCTTAATGCCTCCTTCGACTCGCACCAAGAACGCTGGTTAAGCGCCGCGAAAAACCTGTTGGCCAGCGGTCAGCTGGATAGTCCCAAAAGCTTGGCCATATGGGAAATGCTCAAAAATCTGGATAACAAACAGCTTGAACAAGCCCGCTTGCGTGAACCCCAGCTGCTAGCCTGGATCCAATTAGCTATTATGACACAAAGATACGGCCTGCATCCTGAAAGACTTAAGTCAGCACTGGCACAATGGCAAAGTCGATATGCAGATCATCCATTAAATTTGGCCTTCCCTGCAGAGCTGCTCGCAGCCATTGCGTTACCTGTTATCAATCCAGGTAAGGTGGCGGTACTACTGCCTCTAACCGGACGCCTGGGCGGCCAGGGCAGTGCCATCAAAGACGGTATTTTGGCGGCTTATCTGGACAGGTTATCCACTGTTACTGACCTACAAGACACCCGCAATAATGCCAATACCACCGAGCAGGCAAACCAAATTCGTTTTTTTGATTCGGCCTTGAAAACCCCGGCAGAACTCAATGCCCTGGTAGCGGATTACGATTTCATTATCGGTCCTCTGCTTAAAGAAAATATCGCCCCTCTGATAGAGTTGTTACCTCCAGGTAAACCTCTATTAGCGCTAAACAGAATAGAGTCCAAACCAGAAGCCACTTTGGCCAATCAGCCTGCCTCCAGGACGAATTCTGCACCTGGCAGCCACAGTGCTTTAGAACCGACTGATAGTTCTCAAGAGGCGGCAATCCGCCCCGCCCACGAAACCTATTTTTTTGCCCTGGCCCCAGAAGACGAAGCCAACCAACTGGCGAAACATATACGCACCAAGGGTTTTAAGCGCCCTATCGTCCTGGCCGCAGATACCAGCACCACCCAGCGCATGTCTGAAGCGTTTATTCAGCAGTGGGCTAACTTGCAACAGCAAACAGATTACATCGCTTTGGATCACGCGACCTTTAGCGATAGCAAAAATATGCGCAAACAAGTTTCTGAATTACTTGATGTAAGCCAGAGTAAGGCCAGAGTAAAACAAATTGAAAATTTGACCAATGCCGAAGTCTATTCGGTGGAACGCAACCGCCGGGACGTAGATGCCATAGTGCTGTTTGCTAACCCCGAACAAACCGAGCTGTTAAATCCGATCATAGAATCCAGCTTAAGCCCCTTCGCTGGACGTGCAATTTCAGTGTTCGCTTCTTCCAGAAGTTACAGCCTGGAACTGACCAAAAACAGTATTCGTGACTTACGAAACCTGATATTTATCGATATGCCCTGGATGTTACCCGCTAATCCATGGCAATCCTTGGCCGAGCAAACTACCCTTTTGTGGCCCCAGCGCCAGGACACCTTACTGCGTTTGTTTGCCATGGGTTATGACGCGTATAGTTTGCTGCCCCAACTGCGCCATTTGCAATTATTGTCCCACAATTCCACCCCTGGTTTGACGGGTACCCTAAGTGTTAATGCTCAAGGAGAGGTCCACAGAGAGCTCCCTTGGGCCAAGGTCAGTCAGGACAGAGTCACCCTCATTGCGATGGATTAAACAAAAGTTGTCTTCGCTGCTCGGTAGCAGAGCCGAATCGGCCGCTCGGCGCTACCTTGAACAACAGGGTTTGACCTTTATCACCCAAAACTACCGCTGCCGCAGTGGCGAAATAGACATAGTGATGCAAGATGGCCAAGAACTGGTGTTTGTTGAAGTTAAATTCCGCAGTCAGCATCAATTTGGACGAGCAGTAGAGTTTTTTCACCCCAAGAAAAGACGCAAGTTTGAATCAGCAGTACAACATTATTTAATGGATAACGGTTTAAACCCTACGTTAGTTGCCCATAGAATTGATATAATTGGCATTGAGCTATTTGGCGGCAACCAGAACGAGATCAACTGGTTGAAATATGTGTAAGCGCAACAGCAGTAAAACGGAGAACAAATGTTAGACAGCATAAAGGCTAACTTTACCGAAAGTATTCAAACCAAAATAGCCTCTCTTGAAGTGTTGCCAGAACCCATAGGTCACGCAACCCAAATGATGGTTAACGCCCTTATCAACGGTAATAAGATTTTGTCCTGTGGCAATGGCGGTTCGGCCAGTCATGCACAAAGTTTTTCCGCAGAGATGCTTAATCGCTATGAGCGAGACCGACCCAGCTTGCCAGCTATAGCATTGACCACAGATAGTTCCACTATTACCTCTATCGCCAGTGACTATAGCTACGATGAGATTTTTTCCAAACAAGTTAGAGCCTTGGGTCAAGCCGGGGATATCCTGCTGGCCATCTCACCCAGTGGTGCGTCACGTAACGTCATTAACGCCATGGAAGCGGCTTTGAGTCGCGACATGACAATCGTGGCCCTGACCGGCCAGGATGGCGGTGAAATGGCTGGTCTATTGGGGCCAAGCGACGTGGAAATCCGGGTGCCATCCAGTCGGGATGTACGTATTGAGGAAGTACATTTGCTGGTGATCCATAATCTTTGCGAAGGAATAGATGATTGTCTGTTTCCAGAAAGTTCACAGGAGTAATACATTGTTAAAATACAGTTCAAAGATGTTAGGGGTAAGCTTGCTTGCCGTTAGTTTATTACAAGGCTGTGCCGCACTATTAGTTGGGGCTGGCGTAGGTGCCGCCTCAGCGGCCCATGATAGGCGTACGTTAGGAACCCAGTTAGATGACAAAACTATTGCCAGTCGCATTTCTATTGCCCTGTCTGAAAACAAAGCCATAGAAACCCAAGCCAATATTAACGTACATGTCTTTAATGGTTCCGTATTACTGGTGGGGCAAGCGCCCAATGAGTCCATTATACGCCAGGCTCAACAGATCTCTGAAGCAGTCAAAAACGTAGATAAATTACATAATCAAATCCGTTTAGGTGGGCCAATTTCGGCGAGTTCCGTTACCCATGACGTTTGGCTGGCATCAAAAATAAAAGCAAAACTCATTGCCGATAAACGGGTAGATGGTTTTCACATTCATGTTGCGGTGGAAAATTCAGAAGTATTTTTAATGGGTTTGGTCAGTAGCAAAGAAGCAGATATTGCCGCTAACAGCGCCAGAAACATCGAGGGAGTCACTCAGGTGATCAAGGCATTCGAATATTTGTAGGCAGCGTTTGCTGCTTCGTTGTGTGCGCCACCTGCAAGATGAGTGCTGATAATACCCCATGGCCTATTCGGTCATGGGTATTTGCTAACCAGCCTTATCGATTTTAGTCTGGCCACCTTAACTTAAGGTCAATCGATAATTGCTTTGGCGCCACAAACTGCCAACTAAGGTTTATTGCCGCAACTGCAGCAGGGCAAACCACCTAGGGTAAAAAAGAGTATTATTCCCGGGCGCTTTGCCAATCCATAGTGCTCACCACCTAAACCCGGCGTTGGTTTAAAGAGCAAAGCCAGACAACTTATTATGCCCAGCAAGACAGTGCCCCGACTGATCCCTTGAGTGCAGTACACCACGCCATCCAATATCTTAGCAACCCCCAGTAGACCGACATGTTCACCGCCGCTATCAACATTGTGCCCTTAAATAGCAGGGCCTCGGAATATTGCCTGCCGGTAGAACTATTGGATTGACAATGTGACCCATATGGATTGCACCAGGGCAGATATGCAAAGCTCCCCGTCAGTTGCCATGCACCACCGACATAACTAACCAAACACATAATGGGCGATATGCGATATGCGATATGCGGTAGGCAATAAAAAAGGCGCTAATTGCGCCTTTTTCTACCAATACTAATTACTTCACTACAGTGAGAGTAGGTTTACCTTTTTTGGGCGTATCCGGGTCTGGCTCGTCTTGTGATTTTTTTGCTACTGCCAAGGACGGCTTTTTTGACGGCGCCGAGGGTGTCTCATCAAACTCGTCTTCAGCAGTAAATACGGTGCCAGCACCATTTTCTTTGGCATAGATTGCCAATACCGCCTTGCAAGGTACCACCAGGTTACGGGGAACGCCGCCAAAACGTGCATCGAAGGTGATTTCTGCATTACCCATGATCATTTTGCCACAGGATGCCGGCGATACGTTTAGAACAATTTGTCCATCTCGCACATGCTCCTGTGGTACCAAGGTTCCAGGTGCATGGGCATCAACCACCATATAAGGCGTTAAATTGTTATCGACAATCCATTCATAGAATGCGCGTAATAAATAAGGTTGATTCGATGTCATCGACCAGTTCCCCCGACTTTATAAAGGGTTGTGAATTTCACGTTCTTGATCAGTCAGGGATGCCTTGAAAGAGCTTCTTTCAAAAATGCGATTCATATAACTGCGCACTTCCTTGCTCCCATTACCTGACAATTCAATATTCAAAGCCGGTAATCGCCATAACAACGGTGCCAGATAACAATCGACTAAACTGAATTCTTCACTCATAAAGAAAGGTGTTTCAGCGAACAAGGGCGCCAGGCTCAATAATGCCTCACGCAGTTCGGTGCGGGCAGCAGCTACATCACCCTGACCTTTCAAAATTTTCGTCGCCAAGGAGTACCAGTCATTTTGAATTCTATGCATGGTCAAACGGCTCTGGCCACGTGAAACTGGGTAAACCGGCATAAGTGGTGGATGAGGAAAACGCTCGTCAAGATATTCCATGATGATATGCGAATTATATAACACCAGCTCCCGGTCAACCAAGGTGGGCACCGTACCATAAGGATTCAGATCGATAAGATCTTCCGACAGACTATTTGGTTCAAGATAGCTGATTTCAACACCTACCCCTTTTTCAGCAAGTACAATACGTACTTGATGACTGTAAATATCAATGGTGTCTGAAAATAACGTCATGATAGAACGTTTATTTGTGGCTACAGCCATTAAGCTTCCTCCAAAATTTAGACCCCCAGGCAACAAATAAACCTTGAAATCCAATTATTACCACCCAAAACAAGACTCTACACAGAGTTTCAGATGGCAGAACGGTAAATTAATCTACCAATGATAAGAAAGGGGCTCGTGAGCCCCTTAAAATTTTGCGGATTATACATCAACTCTTGCAGAATTAATGCACATCTCGCCAATATTCTTTCTTCAGCAGATAAACCAGCACGGTTAATACTAACAAGAAGATCATAACCCAACGACCTATGCTTTCTGACTGTAAACGTGACGGTTCACCAGTATAAACGAGGTAATTAACCAAATCTAATACCGCTGCATCATATTCATCTGGGCTGAGCTCGCCGCTACCATCGGATTTGAGACCTACATAGCGGTCAACCATTTCCCCATCTACGAGTCGTTTCTCTGACGTTTTACTGGGTAAGCCTTGCAACTCTTGCAATACATGGGGCATACCTACTTCAGGAAAGACCAAATTGTTAACGCCAAAAGGGCGACTGTCGTCCGCATAAAAACTGCGTAAATAAGTGTATAACCAATCCGCTCCTCGCACCCGGGCGACCAGGGTTAAATCTGGGGGCGGCGCACCAAACCATTTCGCCCCAGATTCGCTTGGCATACCATTTTCGATATATTCCCCGGGCTTTTCACCGGTAAATTGTAAGTTTGCCTGGCCCAATGCCAAGGGAATGTCCAAATCGTCAAAGGCCCGTTGATAACGCTGATATTGCATCTGATGACAACCCAGGCAGTAGTTCATGAACAACTTCGCCCCGTTTTGCAAAGATGCTTTATCGGTCAAGTCATAGTCAGCGCTATCCAGATGGACATTACCGCCCGCTGCGAAAACGGCATTGGGCAGCAAAAATGCGAGTATCAATAGTAACTTCTTCATTCTGTGATCCTCGCTGGAACAGGTTTAACCGACTCATTTCTACTGTAAATCCACAGTAAAAAGAAGAAGCCAAAATACATGATGGTCAAAATCTGTGAAGCGATAATTTTCCAGGCCTCTTGCGGCGTACCGCCTAAATATCCGAGGAAAATAAACACGCCAGCAAAGGTCAGCAGATTCCATCGATGCAAACCACAACGATAACGCCAGGATTTGACTTTACCGCGGTCAATCCAAGGTAGTAGTGCCAAGGCCACGATAGCCGCAAACATACAGATAACCCCACCTAGTTTATGTGGCACGGCTTTCAATATTGCGTAGAAAGGCGTGAAATACCAAACTGGGAATATGTGTTCTGGTGTTTTCAGGTTGTTAGCAATTTCAAAATTTGGATGCTCCAGGAAGTAGCCACCCATGCCTGGATTGAAAAACATAACGTAACAGAAGGCCAACAAGAAGAAACTGAAACCCACCAAATCTTTGAGCACTATGTGTGGGAAAAACGGCACGATATCATCAATGATGTCGTACTTGTCCGTGTAGTATTCATGGATCTTAAATTTGGTTTTTTCGTCTTCGCGCAACGAGCCCTTCTTGCGTTTGACGTCTGTACCATCGGGGTTGTTGGAGCCAACTTCGTGCAAAGCAACAATGTGCAGGAATACTAAAATGACAATGACCAGCGGCAACGCTATAACATGTAGGGCAAAGAAACGGTTTAATGTGGCGCCAGAAATAACATAGTCACCCTGGATCCAGATCACTAGATCAGGGCCAATAACAGGTATGGCGCTAAACAAGGAAACAATAACCTGAGCACCCCAATAGGACATCTGGCCCCAGGGCAATACGTAACCCATAAAGGCTTCAGCCATCAAGGCCAGATAGATAAACATACCGAACACCCAGAGCAATTCACGGGGCTTCTGATAAGAGCCGTAAATCATGCCACGGAACATATGCAAATAAACCACGATAAAAAATGCCGACGCACCGGTGCTGTGCATATAACGCAGTAACCAGCCGTATTCCACATCGCGCATGATGTATTCTACAGAAGCAAACGCCCGCTCGGCAGAAGGCTCAAAACTCATCGTCAGCCAAATGCCTGTGACAATTTGGTTGACTAATACGATAGTGGCCAAGAAGCCGAACATATACCAGAAGTTCATATTCCTTGGAGCCGGGTACTGCACGGCATGCATGTTCGCCACGCGCATAACCGGCAAACGATATTCAATCCAGTCCATCAAATTCTTAAACATATTATGCCGCCCCTTCTTCGGAACCAATCAAAATGGTGTTGTCATCGATGTACATATAAGGTGGCACCACCAAATTCAAAGGTGCTGGTACGTTTTCGAATACCCTGCCAGCCATATCAAATTTGGAACCGTGGCAGGGGCAGAAGAAACCTTCTGCCACGCCTTCCACATACTCTTCAAAGGCACCATCTTTAAGATGTTGCGGCGAACAGCCCAAGTGTGTGCAGATGCCGACCAATACCAGGTATTCTTCTTTTAAAGAGCGATAACGGTTTTTAGCAAAGGCGGGTTGTTGGTCTTCTTCGGAGTTTGGATCTTTAAGTTGATCTTCAAAGGTCGCCAATGAGGCGAGTAACTCAGGCGTGCGCCTGGCTATCCACACAGGTTTACTGCGCCATATCACCCGAATAAGCTGTCCAGGCTCGATTTTACTGATATCAGCTTCAATATCGGCCCCAGCGGTCCGAGCTTTGACACTTGGATTCCAGGATCCGATGAAAGGGATTGCTGCACCTGCCACACCGACACCACCAACAACAGATGTGGCAACGGTCAAAAATCGACGCCGGCTATTATCTTGTGGCTGATTTTCGGTTACAGACGAATCATTCGCATCTAATGATACATTGCTCATCCAATTATCTCCGAGGGTTGAATTTGCTTGAACTTCTTCGCAAATTGACCAACATGGGTTTGCTAACAAAAGAAGTTCTGGTTTTGTCATTAACAGAAAATGATAAAAGAAAACCCACAGTAAATACAAGGAAATCGTTAATAAAACGAAGAAATACCGATACTTATGCTCTATTTATAAGGTTCTGCTTTATTCGTCTAAATATTAAACAAAAAAAACCCGGCAATTGCCGGGTTTTTGTAACAATATAACGATTAACGTTTTGAAAATTGTGGACGCTTACGCGCTTTGTGAAGACCCACTTTCTTACGCTCAACTTTACGTGCATCACGGGTAACAAAACCAGCTTTACGTAGAGCAGGACGAAGCGTTTCATCAAATTCCATCAGGGCACGTGTAATACCGTGACGAATTGCACCGGCTTGGCCGCTTATGCCGCCACCAGCAACAGTTATATAAATATCAAACTTTTCAGTCATCTCAACCAATTCTAGTGGTTGACGAACGATCATACGTGCAGTTTCACGACCAAAAAATACATCTAGAGGACGTTTATTAACGACTATGTTACCGCTACCAGCGCGTAGAAAAACACGAGCGGTAGAGCTTTTGCGACGACCAGTGCCGTAGTATTGAGTATCTGCCATTTTCTATGCTCCTTAAATGTCTAAGACTTGAGGCTGTTGAGCAGCGTGTTTATGCTCAGGACCAGCGAAGACTTTCATTTTGCGGAACATATCGCGTCCAAGAGGACCTTTTGGCAACATACCTTTAACCGCTTTTTCAATGATCATCTCTGGTTTGTGGGCTTGTAACTTTTCAAAGTTAGTCTCTTTAAGACCGCCTGGGTAACCAGTATGAGAGTAGTAAATTTTGCCCTTGGCTTTGTTGCCAGTCACAGTTACTTTCTCAGCGTTGATCACAACAATATAATCACCTGTATCCACATGAGGAGTGTACTCAGGTTTGTGCTTACCGCGCAAACGGCTAGCAATTTCAGTCGCTAAACGACCTAAAGTTTTGCCAGCGGCGTCTACCACGTACCAGTCACGTTTTACCGTTTCTGGCTTTGCAACATAAGTTTTCATCTAATATTACCCAAAAAATATTTATAAACGTTACTTGGTTCCTTAACTGCCAAACCTAAGTTTAACACCACAGAAACCGCTTAAAATCAGCACCTTGACCCCTTCGAGCCGTACGATTCTTCCACTTTCCCAAAGTGGGTGTAACTGGGCAGGGCGCGAATTATACAGAAGTTTCAGCTAAAGGCGAGGGTAAATATTGAACTTTTATAGACACTGCCCCGTATAGGCATGGTACTGAGCGCGGATATCGCAACAAAAATGCCGACTCGGTGCACACATTTGCGACTTTTTAGGTACTATACCCGATATTATCAGTGCTAATTGGTTTCAAGTGC
This sequence comes from Paraglaciecola sp. IT1134, assembly GCF_058068185.1. Taxonomy (NCBI): domain Bacteria; kingdom Pseudomonadati; phylum Pseudomonadota; class Gammaproteobacteria; order Alteromonadales; family Alteromonadaceae; genus Paraglaciecola; species Paraglaciecola sp. IT1134. Next base: position 4,550,879 of record NZ_CM176486.1, read on the forward strand.
CATGTTAGCGCCCAAACTCGCCCCTGGCATCTAATGTAGGTGGCTTTGAAAGGTTTTCTCCATGAACAAATTATCCGCAGTATTGTTCTTAGTTACATGCTCCCTCACAGCCACGGTGCCTGCACCGGCCAATTCCACTGAATTTCCAGGCAGTGTGCAAAATAAGGTAACGGGTCAAACCCGTATAGTGGGTGGTGAGCCCGCCTTGCCGGAAACCTGGCCCTGGATGAGTGCCTTGGTTTTTACCTTCGCCGGGGTAGAAACCGAACTCACAGTTGGCTCCACAAACTACCTGACCAGCCCCTTTACCGGTAGTCCAGCAGGTCACGTTATGGGTAGTCTGGTAGACTGTGAACTAGGTGTCACCCCCTGCCCTAACGCCCAAAATGGGATTTGCCTGATTGCAAGGGGCGACATTACGTTTTCTGACAAGGCCCTGAATTGTGAAGCTGGCGGCGGGATAGGCGTGGTCATCTACAATAATGAGGCCGGCCAGATTGCGGGAACCTTGGGGGCCAATTTCAGTGGCACGCTGCCAGTAGTAGGGGTCAGCCAGCAAGACGGTCAACTGTTGCTGCAACATCTGGCTGAACCTGTCGACTTGCGTGTGGCCAATGTCAGCAACATACAACAAGACCCCACCTGTGGTGCAACCTTTTTAGGAGATAAATGGGTCCTTAGCGCCGCACATTGTGTGGACGGTGAGAGCGCTTCACTGTTGAAAGTGAATGTAGGTGAATACGATATATCCGACGGCGCACAAAATGCTATCGCCATAGCGGCTATTTATATCCATGGAGATTATGACGCCGACGCCATCACCAATGACATCGCCCTGATTGAACTTGTTCGCAGTGTGGATGCGCCGGCAGTGCAGCTTGCCAGTTCACAACTCACCACTGAACTGACCATGGAACATAGTCCGGCCACAATAATCGGCTGGGGAGGCAGAACCGGCTACGCGCCAGGGGAAGGGCCTACAACAGATTTTCCCGATCTGTTGCACCAGGTCGAGTTGGCGCTCAGTACCAATGAAGAATGTCGGAACACCCTGGCGAACAGTTTACAAACCTTGCCGCAAAATACCGGTGTTACGCAGTCGATGCTGTGTGCTGCAGCCCCCCAAGGCGGAAAAGGATCATGTCAGGGGGATAGCGGCGGCCCCTTGCTTATCGACAGCAATACCGGCCCCCAACAAATAGGCATAGTCAGCTGGGGATTTGGCTGCGCGTCGGCCGGTTATCCCGGGGTATTTACTCGAGTAAGCGAATTTAAAAACTGGATTGATGCAATAACCCAAGGCATAGCTATAACGCAGAAGCAGGATTTCGCTGTCACCCCTGTGGGGGTGACACAAGAGGGAACGGTAACGGTATTCAATCACAGTGAAACAAAGGTTAATCTGACGTTTGCCATTGACGGCGACAAGGTCTTTAGCCTGGCACAAAACCATTGCGCCCAACTCGATTCCCAGCAAAGCTGTGAGGTAGAGGTGCAGTACAAACCACTCTTTGCCGGTCAATACAGTGCTTATGTGACAGTTACCGCGGATGACCCGAATGTTGCCACCAGCAGGACAAACTTAAGCGGGATCGCCCTGGGAGCAGCTAACGCTTTAGATGGTGTGGCTGGCCCCAGCAATTCTTCCCTAAGCTGGTTTTCCGGTGGCGATAAGGCCTGGACCACCCATGCGCTTTTTGGCGTGCAAAGTGGTGCCATTGGAAATTTGCAGGACAGTATATTAATGGCCGTTACCCAGGGCGAAGGAGAGCTGATATTTGAGTGGTCCGTTTCTTCAGAAGAAAATAGCGATGATCCCAGTGATCCTTTTGATGCGCTGTTCTTGTGGATCAACGGTGAGCAAATCGACTTCATTGCCGGTGAACAAGAGGGGGTTTATACCAGCCAAACCTACTCCTTGGCAGCAGGGCAGAATATTATCACCTGGGTGTATCACAAAGATGCGGATACTGTTGCCGGTGACGACACAGCTTTTGTACGTAATGTAGTTTTCAAACCCACAGTTACTGCATTGCCAGTGGTAGCAAAAAAAACCGGTGGCGGCAGCTTGGGTTGGCTGAGTCTGACGTTGTTTGGACTCGTCTTTATCAGGCGTAAATAAAAGCGCCAGACTACTTTGTGAGGGCAAATTAACCATGGCCCTCTTAATTTAACATCCTAAGGCTGAGCACCTCCGAATCGCCCAATTTATTCCCCGTCGGGTAGAAGCCTGACAATTTCAGTTCCAAAGCGACGTCCGTGCATGTTGTCAGCGCACCGTAGACACGTGACCCAGTGAGCTAAACCAAAAGACAAACCTAATCTGCACAAAAAACATCCTACTTTCAGTATCTTCTGATTAATTATTGCGCTATGTTAAAAACATGTTAACCCGCTTTTTAGCTGGAGTTGGCACACATTTAAGCAGGGTCATTGCGGGATCAGGAATAGGAAAACTATCAATGAGTAATTTTTCTCAGGTGCGTGAATTATTACAGCATAATCAAAAATTACATGCGCGCACGGCCATATTTTATCAAGTTTTGGCTGATAAAACCGATGATCATCGGGTTAACATGTTGCTGGTTATCTTAGCCAAACATGAAACAGAACTGTGTAACTCTATGTTTAGCTATATCGATAAAGCGCCGACTAAAATACTCAATACCTACTTCCAATTTGATCATGAACTGGCGGTGGCAGACTTGTTCGCTGCTGAGTTAGTGCACAAAGCAGTTTCAGCCAGCGAGGTTGAAGTCATCGCGACCCGAATCGATGATTATTTTTGTGATCTTTATCAGGAAATGCTGGCTGCGGTGGATTGTGAACAGGTCAAGGAGCTATTTGAAAACTTGTTGGCACATATGCTTGAACAGAAAAAACGCCTATCCATCGATGTTTATTCTATGCTGGATATGTAAAAAATAATAAGGCCCAAGGCCGCAGTACAAAATAGATTGCGCCGTTAACCTGGATAATCAAGCGTTTATATATTTGACGAAGTTGATTTTTTGGTTAATTTTAGAACAACCTTCATGGACGTTGTAATTGGTCAGTCCAAAAAGGTGAATTCGACGATTACGATCGAACAAACAGTTTTTTTGGGGAATAGAATATGCAGCAAGCGCTGGTCGAACTGTGGCCAATACTAGTGTATTTCACCTTTACCTTAGTTCTACTTGGTGCCGTCATGTTCGCCTCGTCGCTATTGGGGCCAAGAACCCGGGGGCATTCCACTCACCTGCCCTATGAATCCGGGATATTGTCTCTGGGCACGGCCCGCGTCAAATTTGCCAACCATTTTTTCCTCTACGCCATCTTCTTCGTGATTTTCGATTTAGAAACGCTGTTTCTGTTCGCCTGGGCCATTTCCTTTGAACAAGTGGGTGTCAGCGGTTTTATCGAAGCTTTGGTATTTATGATAATACTGCTGATAGCGCTGGTGTATTTATGGCGGGTAGGCGCACTTAATATCCTTAAAAGACATTTACCGGAGCAAAGCTAATGGATTGGAATCTCAGTGACCCCAACACCACCCAACGTATTCCGGTACTGGATACCCAGGTTCAACAAGAAATAAAGAAGAACGTCATTTTTACCAGTCTGAACAATATGATTAATTGGGGGCGTAAGAATTCTGTGTGGCCCTTTAACTTCGGCCTGTCATGCTGTTATGTGGAAATGGCCACCAGTTTTACCGCTCGCCACGACATTGCCCGCTTTGGGGCCGAAGTCATACGTGCCACACCAAGAGAAGCGGACCTCATCGTCATCTCCGGTACGGTGTTTCGTAAAATGGCGCCGGTAGTGAAACATTTGTACGACCAGTTACTGGAACCAAAATGGGTGATCTCCATGGGCTCCTGTGCCAATTCAGGGGGGATGTATGATATCTATTCTGTGGTCCAGGGAGTGGACAAAATCTTACCTGTGGATGTATATGTTCCTGGTTGCCCGCCCCGCCCGGAAGCCCTGATGCAAGGATTAATTTTGTTGCAAGAATCCATCGGCAAAGAACAACGTCCCTTTAGTTGGGTAGTGGGAGAAGACAACTACCAACAAATCGACAAACCTAGCCAGCGGGATATTCACAACAATGAACGCATGCGTGCACGTGATCTGCCCCCTCCGGATCGGGTGTAAACATGCAGCCAGTATCAAAGCCGGACTTACGCAGTGAACTTGCGCCTTGGGTGGCAGGGTCAGTGCTGCTTGATGAACAAACGGCAGATCACATACCCACCTTGTGGGTGCTCGCCCAAGACTTGCTCACCCTGTGTGATGCCGCACGTTACAAGGTAGATAAACCTTTTACCTTTCTGTTTGATTTAACGGCGCTGGATGAAACCACCCGCCAACATACGCCCCTTGCCCAGCGCCGGGATTTCACCCTGGTATATCTGCTGCGCTCTTATGGGCGTAATCAGGATCTACGTCTCAAGGTTGCCCTGACCCAGGAAGAAAAACACGTGCAAACTGTAAGCACCATTTGGCCTAACGCTAACTGGTATGAGCGGGAAGTATGGGATCTGTTTGGCATTACCTTCGACGGCCACCCCTGTTTACGGCGGATCATGATGCCCACTACATGGCAAGGCCATCCCTTGTGTAAAACCCACCCGGCCCGCGCCACCGAAATGGGTAAGTACAGCTTGTCCGACGATATGCGAGATATAGAACAAGAAGCTCTGAAATTTAATCCTGCCGACTGGGGGCTCAAGGAAACGGGTGACCCTGAAGAATTTATGTGGCTCAACCTGGGGCCCAATCATCCCAGCGTGCATGGGGTGTTTAGGATCATGTTGCAACTGGACGGCGAAGAAATAGTTCAGGCCATCCCTGACATAGGTTATCACCACAGAGGTGCGGAGAAGATGGGGGAGCGTCAGAGCTGGCATTCCTATATCCCCTACACGGATCGCATTGATTACCTGGGCGGGGTGATGAACAACCTGCCCTATGTGATGGCCATAGAGAAACTGGCGGGCATAGAGGTTCCCGAGCGAGTCAAAGTGATACGGGTTATGTTGGCAGAAATATTCCGTATCCTGAGTCATCTGTTATTTTACGGCACCTTCGCCCAGGATATTGGCTCCCTGTCTCCCATATTTTATATGTTTGTCGACCGGGAGAAGCTGTTTGCCATAGTCGAGGCAATAACCGGGGCCCGAATGCATCCCGCCTGGTTCAGGATAGGCGGCGTGGCAGCTGACCTACCCCGGGGCTGGGATAAAATGATCACCGATTGGCTCGATTATATGCCAGCACGCATGGCCGATTACGACCAGATGGTGATGCAAAACAGCTTGATTAAAAAACGCGCAGTAGGCATAGGTGCCTATGACACTGCCACGGCTATAGATTGGGGCGTCACTGGCCCAGGGCTCAGAGCCACGGGTTTTGACTGGGATCTGCGTAAAAAACGCCCCTACAGCGGTTATGAAAATTTTGACTTCGACGTGCCTCTTGGCACCCGTGGGGACAGTTATGATCGCTGCGCGGTACGAGTAGAGGAAATTCGCCAGAGCATGAAAATCATTCGTCAATGTGTGCAAAACATGCCTTCTGGGCCTTATAAAGCTGAACATGTGCTGACCACGCCGCCGCCTAAAGATCGCACTATGCGTGATATAGACACCTTGATCCCACACTTTTTGGGTGTCAGTTGGGGCCCTGTCATCCCAGCAGGTGAGGCCATGGTGGAAGTCGAAGCGACCAAAGGCAGCAATGCCTATTACCTGACCAGCGATGGCGGCACCATGAGTTATCGCACCCGTATCCGTACCCCATCTTTCCCCCATTTGCAGATGATACCTGTGATGGCTAAGGGCCAGATGATTGCGGATTTGATTGCCACTATTGGCAGCATAGATTTTGTTATGGCGGATGTGGACCGATGAACAAGGTGATCCCAATCAAACAACTGGATGCCCAAGATACAGCGGGTGTCGACTATCGCCTAATACTCAGCAAAGTCGAAATAGACGCCATTGAACATGAATGTGCGCTGTATGAAAGTCGCCCGGCTGCCGCCATAGACGCCTTACAAATCGTGCAGCGCCACCGACGCTGGATAAACGATGACAGCCTGTACGCCATAGCCGACTTGCTCAATATGTCAGCGACCGAGCTGGAAGCCGTGGCCACGTTTTATAACCTGATTTATCGCCAGCCTGTAGGCGAGCACGTGATCCACCTGTGTAATAGCATCAGCTGCTGGTTGCTTGATTACGAGCGCCTGGCTGAGCATCTGCGCCACAGCCTTGGCATTGAATTTGGCCAAACCACCCGTGACGGCAACATCACCCTGCTACCCAATGTATGCCTGGGTTGCTGTGATAAAGCCCCGGCCATGATGTTAGATGGCGAGCTGGTTGAAAATCTGGATATTGCCAAGGTGGATAAACTCTTGTTGGGACTCAAAGGGGACAAAGATGAATAAATCTGTGGATATGGCCATGCAAAGTCCCTTGACTGCCTATCTGGATGTTGCCACCCCCCAAAACCTGGCCGCGTATCGCAGCACCGGTGGTTATGAAGGTTTTAACAACGCCCTAAATATGGAGCCCCAGGACGTGCAAAAGCAAGTGTCTGAGGCTAAATTGAAAGGCCGAGGCGGCGCCGGTTTCATGACGGGTATGAAATGGAGTTTTGTGCCCATGGGGGATGACGCGCCCAAACAAAAATATCTGGTATGCAATGCGGATGAAATGGAGCCCGGCACGTTTAAAGATCGCAGGCTGATGGAAGGTGCTCCTCACTTGCTGCTCGAAGGCATGTTGATTGCAGCCTACGCCATAGCGGCAAACGTAGCCTATATTTTCTTGCGGGGTGAATACCGTTTATGCGCCGACCGTCTGCAACTGGCAATAGAGGAAGCAAAAACTGCTGGCCTGCTGGGGGAAAACATTAACGGTAGTAACTACTCTCTTGACCTGCACCTTCATACTAGCGCGGGGCGCTACATTTGCGGAGAAGAAACCGCTTTAATCAATGCCCTGGAAGGTAAACGTGCCAATCCCCGGGCCAAGCCCCCATTTCCCCAGGTGGTCGGCCTGTTTGGACGCCCGACTATCGTCAATAACTGTGAAACCTTGTGCAACCTGCCGGGTATCTTAAAAAATGGCCACCAGTGGTATTGCCAACTGGCTAACGGGGCAGATACAGGCAGCAAGATATATGGCATCAGTGGCCGGGTGCAACAGCCCGGCCTATGGGAGCGCCCAATGGGTATAACAGCCCGGGAAATTCTGGAATTAGGCGGCGGTATGCAAAAAGGTTTGACCTTGCGCGGCTGGTTACCGGGAGGGGCGTCCACAGATTTCCTGCTACCGGAACATCTGGATACCCCCATGGAATATGACGCTATCGCCAAAGCCGGAAGCCGTTTAGGTACGGGCATGATGATCATGCTCGATGACCAACATTGCCCTGTGGGCATGATCCTTAATTTATTGCAGTTTTTTGCCCAGGAATCCTGCGGCTGGTGCACACCTTGCCGGGACGGATTGCCCTGGGCAGTGGAAATTCTGTGCCGCATCGAAAACGGTCAAGGTTGCCAGGATGACCTAGACACCTTACAAAAATTGTGCGGCTTTATGTGGATAGGCAAGACGTTCTGCGCCTTGGCTCCCGGTGCGGTGGAGCCACTGCGCAGTGGCATGACTTATTTCGCCGATGATTTTCAGCAACATATAGATCACAAGGGGTGTCGTCACAGACAGTAACTTATGGCTAAAATAATTGTCGATAACCAGCAATACAACGTTAACGAAGGGCAGAATCTGTTGCAGGCCTGTTTGTCACTAAAGATGGACCTGCCCTATTTCTGCTGGCACCCGGCAATGGGTGCTGTGGGGGCCTGCCGCCAATGTGCCATGACCCAATATCAAGATGAAAAAGACCAGCGGGGGCGTATGATCGTGGCCTGCATGACGCCGGTAACCGACGGCATGCGGGTCAGCATGCAACAACCGCCAGAAAAAGAATTTCGCGATCAGGTGATTGCCGCGCTCATGACCCATCACCCCCATGACTGTCCGGTGTGTGCCGAGGGGGGCGAATGTCACTTACAAGATATGACAGTGATGACAGGCCATTATGCCCGTAATTACAAAGGTAAAAAAACCACCTTTGAAAATCAGCATCTTGGCCCGTTGATTAAACATGAAATGAATCGCTGTATTACCTGTTACCGCTGTGAACGTTTCTACAAAGATTATGCAGGGGGCACAGATCTGGCCGCTCAGGCTTCCAAGAATCAGGTCTATTTTGGTCGCCAATGTGATGGCACCCTGGAAAGCGAATTTGCCGGAAATCTGGTAGAAGTCTGCCCCACCGGGGTATTTACCGACAAACCTTTTGGGGATCATTACAGTCGCAAGTGGGATATGCAATCGGCGCCGTCTGTTTGCCAGCACTGCGCTGTGGGGTGCAATACCAGTGTCTCCGCCCGCTACGATTCGGTGCGGCGCATCACCAACCGCTTTAACGACCATATAAATGGCTATTTTTTATGTGACAGAGGGCGGTTTGGTTTTGACTATGTCAACTGTGAACAGCGAAGTCGAGACATCTATTTACACGCTGAAAAAGCCTATTGGCAGGATCCCGGCCTCAGCAAAGCATTGCACGCCAAAGGCCCCTGGTTGGGCATCGGTAGCAGCCAGGCTAGCCTGGAAGATAACTTTGCCTTGCAACAACTGGTCGGCCCCGAAAATTTTTGCGTGGCCTTAGACCCAGTGGAAGAAAAATTAATGGCCACCCATATGGCGATTTTAGCCCAATGGTCTCAGGCCAGTTTGGCCGAAATGGAACAAGCCGATACCATAGTGATACTGGGGGAGGATGTGAACAACAACGCCCCTCGCATTGCCCTGGCACTGCGCCAAGCCTTGTTAAATAAAGCCAAAGAACAGGCTGAAAAACTCCGGGTACCAAGTTGGCAAGACGCTGCAGTTCGGGCCATCGCGCCTCACCATCCTGTGCCTCTGGTCTATTTGGGTTACGGCAACAGCGATTTGCAAAAACAAGCCACTATTTCTGTGTTATGCACACCTAAACAGGCCGCCGAACAAGGGTTCCTGCTGGCCAATTTACTCAGCGACCGCGCACCCATGCCCAATGCGCGCAAGATAGAAGCACAAACTCAGCAGTTGGTGGACATTTTAAAAGCGGCGAAGCGGCCGCTCATTGTCTGCGGTTGGTCAGCCAAACACCCGGCCCTGTTAGCTGCCGCTAGCAATATTCGCCAGGCACTGAGTCAAACAAACACCGACCCGGTAAACGATCAGGCCATGTTATGTATCATTGCGCCACAGGCCAATAGCATAGGTTTGGGTTTATTAATGCAAAGAGGTTATTTAGCCACCGAACAGTTAACCGCCAGGCTTAACCAGCAATCGGCTGACAAAGCTAATCTGCTTGTGCTGGATCACGCAGGCGCAGATGCACGGGCTCAATGGCCACGCTTGGCAAGTAAGGCCAACCTGGTGCGTTTAAGTCAGCTGGGTGATCCTGGCAAAGATGAATTGATGTTCCCGGTATCCAGCTTTAGTGAGTGCAGTGGCACACTGTTGAACTATCAGTCAGTGTTGCAATCCTACATGCCCCCGACTAAGCCCCCTGGCCAGTGTTTACCTGCCTGGCAATGGCTGGTGCATATCGCCAAATCACAGGGGCACGCCCTGGGCAAACTAACGGATTTAGGCCAATTAAGAGCGGCTATATCTCAGGCCTATCCTCACTTGGCGCCTCATTTTAGCACCCAACATACAGGCCAATTGGCCCTACAACCGCCCCGAGCCAGCGGCCGCACTGCCATGTTAGCCAACCAGACGGTACAAGAGCCCAAACCCTTTAGTGAAACAAATGCCCCCTACATTCAGAGTATGGAAGGCAGGGTTCCCGGACAAGATCCCCAGCAGCCTGCTGCTTATAGCTGGGCACCAGGCTGGAATTCCAATCAATCTATGCATAAATTTTGTGACGAATACACCTCCCAAGAACTGGGTCGTCAGCCTGGCGTGCGTGGGGTACCACCGGGTCAGCCTAACCAATGGTTTAAATGGCAAGGGGACTGGTCACGTGCACCTAAAGTCAAGTGGCAACTTTTGCCTGTGGAAAAAGTGTTTGGTAGTGACAGCCTGAGTCTGCATGCCCTACCCATAGCCCAACTTAAGGTACAGGCCCAATTGGTCATGCATGCCAGCCAGGCGCAAAAATTGGGGCTGCAACAGGGTGAATTGCTGAGCTGTGATAAGGATCCGACTTTGTTTCAGTTACACATTCATGCTCAGGTGCCCGCCAATAGTCTCTTAGTCTATGTACCCGCAGATCAGCACTTCACATTACACCAGTGTGATGAGTTACGCAGTGCTACCCCCGAGCAAAGCCGGGAATATGAAAAGCAATTGGCAGCGTTGGTCACCGAACAGTTGGCGCAAAAACAAATCCAGCACAGTCATTTGTTCGCCCAAGACCAAAGGATCCCCATTCATTTCATTGAAGGGGCAAGCTAATGCCAGAGTTACAACTATTGCTGCTAATTGCTGCCATGGTGGCCATTTTGGTGCCCACAGCTGCCATGCTGGTGTGGTTTGAACGGCGCTTGCTGGGCTTTTTTCAACAACGTTATGGCCCAAACCGAGTGGGTTACTTCGGCATTTTGCAATCGTTAGCCGACTTGATAAAAATTCTGTTTAAACACGACTGGATCCCGCCTTTTGCGGATCGCCCGGTATTTGTGCTGGCCCCCTTAATTGGGGCGTTGGCGATATTAATGAGTTTTGCGGTGATCCCCATGGCTCCGGATTTAATGGTATCAGACAGTAATATAGGTTTACTGTTTTTCCTGGGCATGACTTCAATGGCGGTTTATTCGGTGGTGCTGGCCGGCTGGTCGTCCAACAATAAATATGCAGCTTTGGGTGGCATGCGAGCCGCCGCCCAAACCATCAGTTATGAAGTCTTTATGGGGGTGTCTTTGCTTGGGGTGGTTATCCTGAGCGGCAGCTTTAGGCTCAGCGATATAGTGCTGGCACAGCAAGAGTTGTGGTACATCATTCCTCAGTTTATTGGTTTCGTGGTTTTTATGATCGCAGGGGTGGCCGAGAGTCATCGACTCCCCTTTGATTTGCCGGAAGCAGAAACCGAGCTAACGGCGGGGTTTCACACCGAATATTCCGGCATCAAATTCGCGTTGTTTTTCCTCGGTGAATATCTGGGCATGATGTTGATCTCCATGATGATAACCACCTTGTTTCTCGGGGGGTGGCTGGGCCCCTGGCTGCCCCCTTTTCTGTGGTTTTGCCTAAAAACCCTGTTATTAATTTGTTTTTTCATCTTGCTGCGGGCGGCGCTGCCCCGCCCCCGGTTTGACCAGTTATTGGCCTTTGGCTGGAAATGGATGCTGCCCCTGGCGCTACTTAATCTTATCGGCACCGCTACTGTCAAATTATGGGGAGACTTTTAATTATGCATACCCAAATCAGAACCATGTGGACTGTGTTCAAACACCTGTTTGACCGAACCGATACCGTTGAGTATCCGGAACAAAAGCCTTATTTGGCCCCGCGCTACCGGGGACGCATCATTCTCAGCCGGGATCCCGATGGCGAAGAAAGGTGTGTGGCCTGTAATTTGTGTGCTGTAGCTTGTCCGGTAGACTGTATTTCCCTGCAAAAGACCGAAGATGAATATGGTCGCTGGCGCGCCGACTTTTTCCGCATTAACTTCTCCCGCTGCATCCTGTGTGGTCTATGTGAAGAAGCTTGTCCCACTTATGCCATTCAACTGACCCCTGATGTCGAAATGGCTGAATACGATCGGCAAAACATGGTGTATGAAAAAGAGCACTTGTTGATCGACGGCGTAGGCAAATATCCCGGATACAACTTTTATCACCAGGCGGGGATCAGTATTAAAGACAAGGGCAAAGGACAGGCAGAGGGCGAAAAACCGCCCGTGGATATCCGGAGCCTACTGCCATGAACGCCCTGGGTTTGTTTTATACCAGCGCTGGAGTAGCCCTGCTCGCCAGCTTGCTGGTCATAACGAATAAAAATGCGGTGCATGCCCTGTTGTACCTGATCGTCAGTTTATTAGCCCTGGCCATGTGTTTTTATTTGCTCGGAGCCCCTTTTGCCGCCGCGTTGCAAATCATTGTCTACGCCGGCGCAATCATGGTGTTATTTGTATTTGCGGTAATGATATTTAATATCAACCAGAAGGACATCGAGCGGGAAAGCCGCTGGTTAGGCTGGCAAATTTGGTTAGGGCCTGCCTTGCTGGCAACGGTGCTCTTAGCGGAAATATTGCTGATGTTACAAGCTCAAACTAGCTGGTCAAACACCCCGTCAACACAGGTAACCTTGGTGGACGCCAGGGCGGTGGGCAGCCTATTATTTGGCCCCTATTTATTGGCGGTGGAAATTGCTTCTTTTTTGTTATTGGCCGGTTTAGTAGGCGGCTACCATTTGGCTAAGGCACTGCCACAAAAATCGGTAAACAAAGGGACAAGTCAATTATGATAATACCCATAGAGCACGGTTTTGTGCTGGTGGCCCTGCTGTGGATCATAGGCTTGATTGGTTTGCTCAGTCGTAAAAACACCTTGTTTATGCTGATGTCCCTGGAAATCATGCTCAATGCCGCCGCCCTGGCTTTTATTCTGGCGGGCAGTTTATGGCACCAGGCAGACGGACAGCTCATCTACATACTGATTTTAAGCGTCGCAGCTGCCGAGGTGGGCCTCGGCCTGGCTTTACTGATCCGCTTGCGTAGCCATATCAGTGATCTGGATATCGACAAACTCAATGAATTAAGGGGCTAAACATGCAAAATTTGCTGTTTCTCGTGCCATTGCTGCCCTTAGCATCATCCCTTATATTACTGTTAAGCGCCGGGCGTTTGTCGCCTCGGATGATAGCGATATTGGGGGTCGGTTCCATTGGTTTCGCGGCTCTGCTGACCCTGGGTATAGGCCTGGAATTTTTTGCCACAGGGCAAGCCGTCTTTGCACAAGTGTTATTTAACTGGCTGCCTTTGGCCGGGGCACCGGTTAACTTTGCTGTGCATCTGGATCAGCTCTCCCTGGTGATGATGGGCGTGGTAACCGGGGTGGGCTGGATGATCCACTGGTACGCCGCAGCTTATATGTATGATGATAAGGATGTGCAGCGCTTTTTTGTGTACATGAATTTATTTGTATCCGCCATGTTGTTCCTCGTCTTGGCGGATAATTTAGTATTGCTTTATCTGGGCTGGGAAGGGGTGGGTCTGTGCAGTTTTTTGCTGATTGGTTTTTGGCAACAGGAGCCTGGCAATGTAAAAGCGGCAAAAAAAGCCTTTATTGTCACCCGAGTGGGCGATACGGCAATGATGATAGGACTCGTGATCCTCTTTAGTGAGTTTGGCACCTTACAGATAGACGCCATTAATGACGCCAGTGCATCTGGCTCACCAAACACTTTATGGTTAGCCTGTTTGTTATTGGTAGGCGGCGCAGTGGGTAAATCTGCCCAGCTACCTCTGCAAACCTGGTTGCCAGACGCCATGGCCGGCCCAACGCCAGTTAGCGCCCTGATCCACGCCGCCACTATGGTCACCGCCGGGGTGTACCTGATCGCCAGAATGCATCCGCTGTTTTTACAGGTAACAGAAATATTGACCCTGGTTGCCTGGATTGGTGCATTAACCTTAGTCTTGGCCGGGCTGGCTGCTCTGGCACAACGGGACATAAAGCGTATTTTGGCCTATTCCACCATGAGCCAAATTGGTTATATGTTTCTTGGCCTCGGTGCGTTGGCATTCGACGGGGCCATTTTTCACCTTATGACCCATGCCTTTTTTAAAGCCCTGTTGTTTTTAACCGCTGGCAGCATTATTGTCAAAATGCATCACCAGCAGGATATATTCAAGATGGGCGGGTTGTTTCGCCGCCTGCCTCTGACCTCAACATTTCTATTGATTGGTCTGTTAGCCCTAGTAGCCTTTCCCGGCACCTCGGGTTTTTTCAGTAAGGAAGCCATTTTGGCGGCGACTTGGCAAAGCCATACCGCAGGACCGAACTTGTGGTGGCTGGGTGTACTGGGTGCGTTTCTGACCAGCTTATACAGCTTCCGCCTACTGTTTATTGTATGCTTTGGTCCGGCCTGGAGAGGTCCGGCCTGGAGAGGCCCGGCCCGGCAAGGTGCCCTTGAACTTGGATCTGCTGGGCATGAGCATCCAATATCAGATTTTCGCCCCTCAAGCCAATACGTATTACCCTTGCTGCCCCTGGCAATTCTGGCGGTACTAGGTGGCTTGATCAGCTTAGACTTCAACCTGGTATTTGGCGTAAACACCCACCCACATCTACCTCTGTGGATAGAATGGATGCCGGTGCTGGCTTCGACCTTAGGTTTCGCCCTGGCCTGGGGATTGTTCTTTCCCCGGGAGGTTAACCAGCCCAGTCACAGCAAATTAGCGCTTTTCTGTCGTAATGGCCTGGGATTTGACTGGCTGTATGCCTGGCTCTTTACAGCGCCTCTACAGTGGTTTGCCAGGGTCAACAAAACCGATGTCATCGATCACTTTTACCACTTTGTGGGCTGGTTTAATTTCAGCCTCAATGAAGTGCTGCTCATCAGCCAAAACGGCAAGGTGCGTTGGTATCTATATGGCACACTTGCGGGCTGCGCTTTAATGTTAGGAGGCCTGGTATGGTGGCGTTAAGTTTACTCATTTGGCTGCCACTGCTATGTGGCGCCCTCGCCTGGTTGGCCGAAAAACATTTTCGCGGTGCGGGCAATTGGATCACCCTTATCAGCTTAACTGGCTTGTTGTTATTGAGTTTATTCATTGGCAGTGACGCTGACGCCAGTCTGAGCTGGAGCTGGTTCGCCCGTTTTAACATTCATTTTGCCTTGTTATACGACGATCTTGCTCTGCTGATGGTGGTGTTGACCCTCGCCCTGGGCATACTTGCCGTGGCCGTGTCCTGGCAAGAAATTGAGCAACAGCAAGGCTTCTTTCATTTTAATCTGATGTTCAGCATCGCAGGCATAATAGGGGTGTTTTTGGCCGCCGATCTCTTTCTGTTTTTCTTGTTCTGGGAAGTCATGTTGTTACCCATGACTGCCTTGATCCTGATCTGGGGCCATGAGAACCGGCGTTATGCGGCTATTAAATTTTTTATCTTCACCCAGGCGAGCAGTTTACTGATGTTGGTGGCCATCATTGCCCTGGCACTGGAACATCAAAACCAAACTGGACAGTTAAGTTTCAACCTTACTGAGTTACAAGGCTTAATCTTGGACAGCCAAACTGCATGGTGGATGATGCTCGGTTTTTTCATTGCTTTCGCCGTCAAATTACCTATGGTGCCTTTGCATAGCTGGTTGCCCGATGCCCATACCCAGGCCCCTACCGCTGGCAGTGTCTTGCTGGCAGGGATTTTACTCAAAACCGGGGCTTACGGCTTGATACGTATAGTTTTGCCGCTTTTTCCTGCAGCCAGCATGGAGTTTGCGCCTGTAGCGGTGACACTTGGGGTAGTAAGTATTATTTACGGTGCGTTGATGGCCTACAGCCAGACGGATTTTAAACGTTTAGTGGCTTATTCCAGTATCAGCCATATGGGTTTTGTGTTATTGGCACTCTTTAGCTGGCGTGAAGTAGCGCTCCAGGGGGCCATACTGACTATTGTTGCCCATGGCTTAAGCAGTGCCGCCTTATTCAGTATGGCAGGGATGATCCAACACAGGTTACACAGCCGTGAACTAGGCAGTATGGGGGGGCTGTGGGCCAGTGCGCCCAAAATGGCCACTGTCACTTTGATCTTTGTGATGGCAGGCATAGGTCTGCCGGGCATGGCTAATTTTAACGGTGAACTCTATACCTTGCTGGGCAGCTATCAGGCCTTCCCCACTCATACCGTAGTCGCCGCCTTGGTCATTGTCGGCTCAGCAATCTACGGTTTGCACCTTTTTCAGCGCACATTCCAGGGCCCGGCAGACGTGCAAATCAGCGACTTGCACACACGGGAGCTGGTTTACACCAGCCTATTGGTATCAGCCTTAATTTATTTTGGTTTACAGCCTCAGATCATCCTGGAACTCAGCGCCGATACCCTTAGCAGTTTACTCGACGTCGCCAAGGAGACCCGGCCATGAGCCTTACTGAATTAGCCTTATTATGGCCAGTATTGATCGTCAGCGCCGGGATCTTGGTCTTGATGATCCAAGCCGCCTGGCAACGTAATGAAGTGTTGGCCCAAAGCCTGGCTGTGATCACCTTAATTTTGGCCCTGGGCGCATTAATTAAGCAATACCCCACAGATATGTCTCCCATCACTTTACTGTTTGAATACGAACCCATAGGGGCGTTTTTTAGCTTACTGCTGTTGATGGTAGGTATTTCGGTAGCTTTGTTACAGGGCCCCTATATGGGCAAAAACAGTCAAGAAGTGGCGGAAGAATTTTATATGCTGCTGTTATTATCCTGCTTGGGTGCCCTGTTACTGGTCATGTCCAGGCATGTCGCCAGCGTGATCTTAAGTATCGAGTTGATGAGTTTATCGATGCTCGCCATGTTGGCCTATAACCGTCAGCGCAAACTAGCCCTGGAAGGGGCGATGAAATATTTACTGCTCTCTGGAGCCGCCACCAGTGTGTTGTTGTTAGGTTTTGCCTTGTTATATGCCACCAGTGGTCAATTAATGTTAGTGGATATGCTGCCATCACCCATGGGACTGCTGGCCAAAAGTGGATTTGTATTAGTGTTGGCCGGGCTGGCATTTAAATTGTCACTGGTCCCCTTGCACTTCTGGACACCAGATGTCTACCAAGGCGCCCCAGTAAACTCTACCCTGCTACTGACCAGTTTATCCAAGGCGGCGGTGTTTGCCCTTTTTATTAAACTGGTATTGTTGGTCCCCCCTGAATTTGAAGCCGATATGATACGCATGCTTAGTTGGATGGCCATTGCCAGTATGCTGCTGGGTAACTGGTTAGCACTGCAGCAACGTAGCCTGAAACGATTAATGGCCTATTCTGCCATCGCCCATATGGGTTATGTGCTGGTAGCTGGTATTATCGCCATGGGTATAGATCATAGCCTGGTGCTAGAGGGGGCCAGTTACTATTTGCTGGCTTATATAGTGGCATCTATTCTGATATTTGCGGTATTAACCCTGGTATCCAAACTGGATGATCAGCAAGATTTGGACGACCTTCCCCAGTTACAAGGTTTGTTCTGGCAACACCCCTGGCTTGCCAGCATTATGACTCTGGCGTTTTTATCACTAGCCGGTATGCCCATCACCATAGGTTTTATCGGTAAATTCTACTTGCTGACGCTGGCGGTCAAGCTATCGGCCTGGTGGTTAGTGGCGGCCATGTTAATCGGCAGTGCTGTGGGTTTGTATTATTACCTGCGGGTGATTTTCACCCTTTTTGCCCCTACACAACAGAAAATCCACAAGGCTTCCGGGGCTTATTTAAGCAAAATTTGGATCGGAGTTATTGCTGCTGGGCTAATAATCCTAGGCATATTACCTGGTTTGTTGGGAGATGAATTACGCAGCATATTGGCCATAGGTTAATGCAGGTAAAAATAATTCAAGCTAATGTTTTCTTTCAGTACTTAGCAAATGTTAATAACCGGGCAGCTATTCACTGCTGACCGGTTATTATGAGCAAGACGGCCTAAACTAAAGGTCTAGCCTTGCGCTTTAAACAACGGCGCTTCGCTGTACATCTCGTTGAAAATATCAAAGAAAGTCGGACTTACGCTAAGGTTCATCGCTATACCGAGGCCTCTGGCCAGATCACTGGCAGACACTATGCCTCGGATCTGATGGGCGCTGTCGTCGACCACCAGACAATGTTGCAGGCCATTGGTTTTAAGCATTTCCACCACATCTCCCACAGTGGCATTTTCAAGCTCGCTAAGCAAAATGACCTTAAGCTGCTCTTTGCTGCGCATAAAATGGGAAACCGACAACTCCGAACGTTCAAAGCCCGAAGCAATTCGTTTAATCACTTCCTGACCGTTCAAATCATCCAGGCTTATCACCCCGACAAATTTATTGGTTTTATCGATCACTATTTTCAAACGCACTCGTTCTTCGAGCATACGTTTTTCTACGTCCGAGGCGGGTGCATCGGCTTTTATCACTAGGGGTTTAGATTTCTTAAAATCCGTAAATACCGCCATTGCAGGAGAAGCAAGGGTAATACCCTGATAGGTTTCAGGCCAGGCTAACTGATCAAGCTGGTCGACATCGTGAAGTGCTAAGTTTTTCATAACAATATCCCAAAGAGGATGTAACGGCCTCGCCATATGGCTAAGCGTTAAAATCGTCTGTACTAATTAATTTGGTTCACCATCTGCATCGCTACTCACTTTGTGGGGCGGCAACGCAATAACTGTTTAAAGGTTCAAATTAACTTAGCTGGGGGGGAGCGCGAATGCTCGAATGACTGAAGGTTTGTTTGCTAACAAAAAAAGATCTGCTTAAAGGGGCGATGTATGAAAAAGCTGGGATTAAGAGTCGACGCTCATAATCCACAAAGTCGAGTTGCTGATCCTCTTTTAACTCAGAAGACGGTTCGCTCAATTCCAGATCAAATGCGTCTAGTAGAGCAGTATGGCGCTCCAGATAAACGCTCGCCACGTCTTGCGTGCGCCCTTCATAACTGAAAAGCGAAAATAACAGCGGAACAAGAACTAAAAACATTTTATGCATATTCAACTATCACACCTAAACTACTCGTTACTGATAATGCAGCCTAGACCTTGCCTCAAGCGCATAACGTTGTCAGTATATTTTTACTACGTTAAGTATAAAAATGTGTAACAAACAACGTTGGCCTTCATACATTAGGTTAGTCCTTAACTAATAAGTTCGCTTTATATTTATTTACGAAAATAAAGAACCTAACGCTGATTGTAAAAACACGATCCAAATCAACAGGTTCTCCGTGACAAGCTAATGTCTGAACACGGGATCCCTATCATTTCTATTGCCCAGCAATATTACCTTTATCTCCATTTAGTTCGACAACTGTGCTGTATCTCACCCAACGTATCGCAATCATTTCCATTACTCATAACGAGTTCGCAAACAAAATCAGGTCGACTATGGGCCGCACCACTTTAAGCAACCCTGTTTGCACATTCGGTAATCCGATAATTTACCAGGATAATTTTATACTCACCATAGAGATGGCTGGGCGCCAAGGATAAGATAAAAGCAACGGCTCGGTCTCTAAATTTATGACCTCGCTGCTCCATCTCAATTGGCATTTACTCGTCTTCTTCATAAGCCAGAAGATCTCCGGGCTGACACTGAAGATAACGGCAGATTGCTGCCATGGTAGCAAAGCGTACGCCTTTTACTTTTCCTCGTTTGAGTAGAGACAAGTTTGCTTCGGTAATGCCTATGGTCTGAGCCAGGTCTTTTGAACTGACTTTGCGTTTGGCCATCATTACATCAAGGTTCACAATTACGGGCATTCAAACAATCTCTTTATTTTCTTGATCCAGTTCCCGTGCGGCACTGAACAGGTGCACCAATACAGGAAGGCAAAGAATTGCTAATAGGGACAGCGGACGAATATTCAGTTCGATATTATATTGTGTTTCAATCAGCGACGATGCAAGTAACGGCCAGAACATATTGTATAGCGCACCGAATAAAGAAAGCCACGCCAACCACTTCAGACACAGCATACATTTACGCGAAAAAAACAAACCGCGACTAAGTTCCAGTAAAAGACGTTGCAACCAGTAAATACCCGTCAAGGGTATTAAAACAAAAGGGACGATGATCAATGCCAAGCCATATCGTGCTTGTGGAAATGTTTCCCATAGCCCATCGAAATGGCCGTCCCCCAGTGTCACCCACCATATACCTTCGGTAAAATAACCATACATGGCTATGGCCAATACTATGGCCAAAATGGCAAATACCATCATTCGTACCCGATAACTGGTCTGTTTGAGTTTTTCTAAAGAGGTCATATGCATTCTCTGAATTTCCTTGAGTTGATTGTAATTCAGTGCAAGCTTCGATTCAAACAATAATTAATTATTACAATTCAACTCAATATTATCGTTTAATAATAATTATTTGTTGTTACATTAGAGATTAAAGATAAAAAGGAAAGCAACTTATGCGTAAATTACAGATTCAATATTTTTGGCAAAATAGTTTAAAAGTTAAAGTGGTGGGCTTGTTACTTTTAAGTTTGTCTGGCTGTCAGTTATGGGAAATGGCCAGTTATCAATGGCACAATGCCAATGCTGAAACAGGCTGGCAACATGGTAAATCTTATGCAACTTTGCCTTTTAAAAAGGTGAATGACCATGTTCTGGTAAAGGTCAGGGTAAACGGTGGTGCGCCCATGACCTTTGTACTTGACTCAGGGGCGGCAGCCACAGTGATCACGGAAACGGTCGCAACAAATGGGCTTAAGCTGCCAAAAAATAATCCTCTGACGATTTCGGGTTCAGGTGACGACGGCGATCCAACCGCCTATGTAGTACATGACGTACGTATTGATATAGGTGATTTTTTTATCAAACATATGTCGGTGATCTATGCTCCCACTAAAGCTATGCCCTTTGAGTCTTACGACGAAACTTACTTTGATGGCGTGTTGGGGGCAGACTTTTTCAACTGTTGTCTGGTAGAGATCAATCATGATCAGCAAACCCTTTACTTGTCAAAGCCGGGGACTGAAAAAGAACGTCAGTATAACAAGCATAAATGGCAAAAATTGGCGATAGATGTAGAGGGGGATACACCATACCTGACAACCCAGATTGATAATGGTGGCAGTATCAAACAAGTTAAAGTGATATTAGATACCGGCTCAACCGGTTCATTGAGTTTATTCGCGGGTCAGGATGATTTTACGGTACCCGGAAAAACTTTTGTGACACGATCGACAGGCATAAGTGGAGACAGCACAAATCATCTGGGAATATTAACAGAAATGGCCTTTGGCAAACATAGGTTTACGGATTTTCCAACCTCCTTTAGAATACAAGGAAGCAATCCCCAAAGTGGCAGTCACGGGGTGTTGGGTAATCAAATAATGCAACGATTTAATCTGGTATTTGATTTCTCCAATCAGGTCATCTGGGTGCAACCTAATATGAATTACTCTAGCCCTATTGGGGTTGATAGATCAGGATTGCGTGTTTTACCTCACACTCAAGGTGGCATAGCCAAAGACATCGCCCGCGGCACAGGAGCCGAGGCTCTTAACATGCCCAAAAACAGCATCATCACCCACATTAATAATCAGCGGCTAACGACGGACAATTTTGATCATTTAACGGCATTATTCAGAACACCTGAGCTTTCGCAAGTTCCTCTATGCTGGCGAGAAGAAAAATCTGAGCGTTGTGAGATGCTCTCATTAAAAGCTCGGCTGTAATCGTAAAATAATGGGCCTGGATTTGCCGTTTTCCTCCCTAGCAACTTAGCTTTACGTGACTATACCCCTTTTATTAGTTTTCAAGGGGGTTGATGAATTCATCTCTGTCGTTCTGTGTGTAATTCAGAAGTCAGCGTAATCGTTCTACAATGGCGTCGTACTGAAGATACAAACTATCAAGAGCTTGAGTCGCCACTGCAAAATACTCTGACACACTAATACTCGGCTTGTCTTGCATAATATCCTTGCTAATGCAGGTCAATAATTTTTGCACGGTACTGGTTTGCAAGTCACCGGGAGGCATATGTCGCCATGAACTTGCGGTGGTGTCGCAAATTTTCTGACAAAGGTACTGAAAGCGTATTTTTGTCACGCTGTCACATTGGGCCTTAGCTAGGGTGGCGATACCCAAGGCCCGAGCCTGGCCAATACATTCGCCAGCGACCAGCAATTCGCGCCAACTTAAGTGTAACGATTCATTTTGCTGTTGCATCAGCAATAGTTCATGGGCCTGCGCCATGTCGTCAAAGAGATAGAGGATACTCTGAATCAACTGATTGTGTTGCATCAGATTGTTGGCAGGCGTGGTGGTGGTGAGATACTGTGGTAATCGCTCCCAATGTTGTTGAATGTTCACCCAGCGTTCGTTGCCAAGCATCCAGGAGTCTACGGCTACAATGGTGCTGATGTCGTGTTTAATGGTTTGTTGCAGGCTGCGGATTTGGCTGAGCAGCTCAGTATGGCCATTCACATAGCCCATGCTTAAACCGCGATGTTGCTGGACGTGAGCCAACAATGCTCGCAGCTGGGTTAGCCATAAAACGCCTATTTTCTGTCGTGCGCGGCGCTGCTTATTGCGTTGGCGAAACGCCCACAACAGTGTTGTCACTATTGCTAGCGCCGCGGCAGCTAATAGGCAGCCGAGTGCGAGCGAGCTCAACACAATTGCCCTCGCGATTGTTCACATAAATCACGCAAGTGATTTGAAATGGAGGCCGATTGCGCCGAGATGCTGCTATTTTCATCGGCAACCACGGCGACATGTTCTATGTTCGAGGATATTTCACGCACTGCGTCCATCTGCTGTTCCGTAGCGGATGATATACCGTAGAGCAGATCAGAGACAGCGCTGGCATTGAGTACGATCTGAGCAAGCATCTCTTGTGCCTGTTGGGCCTTTAATACAGAGTTTTCGGTACAGGTTACTACATTGTCCATACTGTCTCTGACAGCGCTCATTTGATCTTTCACTTGCAAAATATTGCTCGATATTTCATCGGCTGATTCTTGGCTGCGGATCGCTAACGCGCGCACTTCTTCTGCGACCACCGCAAAGCCGCGCCCATGCTCGCCAGCTCTAGCCGCTTCAATCGCCGCGTTTAGCGCCAGCAAATTTGTCTGTTTGGCTATGTCGCCGATAATTGTCGAAATAGAGGCGACGTTTTTGGTATGGTCATCAAGACTCTCCAGCAGTTGGTAGGTAGTACCGACATAGTTGGCCGTCACTTCTGTATTGGTGCGCACTTCGCAAATATTGCTGCTACTGGATTGGCTTAGCTGATTGGCACTGTTGGCTGATTGATAAGCTTCCTTCATACGCGCGGCAATATCATCCACGCTGTGGCTAATCTGTGTAACGGCGGTGGCGATGGTAGTGGTTGCCAACGATTGGTGCTTGATGTTGTCGGCCAATTGCTCAGCAGAACTATGCAGTTCTTGCGCCGAATGGCCAATTTCTGAATTTACATCGGTGGTGATTTGCAGTGAGCGATATTCGTTACTTTCCCAGCGCAGCAGTTGTGGGCCAATATTTAACAGCAGCCCTGTAAACCCCTGCTCTATTTGACTGTGTAGCACGGGTTTCGCTTTGCACAAATAGGCGCTTAACAGTCGAATGTCGCTGGCGCTTGTAAATACCAAGCCGAGTAAGAAATAGGAACTCAACAGAAAAACAAGCAGCGACCCATACACAGCACCAAGCCAGCTACCGGCACCCAATGCCAACGCATTGACGGCAACACAAAGCCAAATCCCCTTGAACAGGCCGAGTGATTTGAGGACGAGCGTTATCGGATAAAACATTGCATCGAGCTCCACGGGCAGTAACCGCAAATAAATCACGGCTTACTTTTGTTAATATATCTGTAACAGCAAATCCTGTGCCCAATTCGAATTTCTTCTCGAATTTAGCTAATTAACGACCTAAGTGCCGGTTGTACCGCCTCAAGGCCGCAAATTTGTGGCGGGTGAGCGAGCAGCAACTTTGAGCAAAAAGCACCTTTGCATACACAGGCATTACTTGCAGGCGCTAGGGCAGCGCAAATTAGGGCACGCGCACCATTGTGGAGCATATAATCTGAGGATCGCGGCACTGGGATCGGTATATAGGGTGCCGGAATTAAAATTGGTTATCGTGAATGTCTTAAATTTGCTGTTAATTTATCAAAAGAAGCTGGTCGAATGTTTCAAATTATCGAGGGAATTTTTAATCGCAATTTTGCTGCTGGATTGCCGACTACGATTAACAAATATTACCCCATGTTGGCCTTCAACCTAGGCTACGTGAACAAACTCTTTGGATGTATCAAGGCCAATGAAAAGTATGTTATGTTTGCTCATGCTGCTCTACTTTTTTGTTTTTTAACAAAACTATTATGCTTATGAATGGTGCACCCAGCCTTAATATCCCCCAAGAATATTTGGCGTTCAGCATCTTTGGGTGTAGTTCGTGGAAGCCACCCAGTGGACGCCACCCAGTGGATGCCACCCAGTGGAGGCCACCCCATGAGGACTCATTATGTCTAGGCGCCCAGGGCGAAATAGAAACGTGGAAATAGGTCGGTATTATATGTACATAGGACAGGTATCTGAGCGAACTGGCGCATCCAGAAAGGCTATTCGTCTTTACGAGGAGCTTGGTCTTTTACAAGATATTGTTCGTTCTGGAAATTACAGAATCTATAATGAGCACCACATTGTGATTATCTCTTTGATAAAAAAAGCGCAAACTTTAGGGTTTAAATTGGCTGATATTGCACCTTTAGTTTTGGCCAAACATGCCGAAAACCGTTTTCCTCTCGAACTTGCCAATACCGCAATTGAGGAAAAGAGAGCCCAAGTAAAACTGGAAATTCAAAAAGCGAAAGAAGTAGACTTAGGGCTTGTCGCTTTGAAAAAAGAGCTGCAAGTGCTGTTTTCAGATACACAGTAGCCGACTAAAAAGAGCTTGACTCTTCCCCTAGGGGCAAGGTTTATCTTACTACTTTAAATCTTATATAAGTCGAGCAATATGAGTAATGTATGTTTGGTAACGGGTGCAAATGGGCACTTGGGAAACAATCTTGTTAGAGAACTTATTAAGGCCGGCGAAAAAGTACGCGCGGGGGTTAAGGATATAAGTAACACTGAAATGTTTGATGGTTTGGATTGTGAAATTTTCTATACGCAGATGCAGGACAAGGAT
Organism: Paraglaciecola sp. IT1134; assembly: GCF_058068185.1. Lineage (NCBI taxonomy): Bacteria > Pseudomonadati > Pseudomonadota > Gammaproteobacteria > Alteromonadales > Alteromonadaceae > Paraglaciecola > Paraglaciecola sp. IT1134. The sequence goes on from NZ_CM176486.1 coordinate 4,575,773, forward strand.
GCAATGTTCAAAGCGATGAAAGGTGTAGATGTTTTATATCACGTTGCAGCGATTTTTAAACATTGGGCTAAAGATCCAGAGACAGAGATAGTTAAGCCAAATGTAGGTGGCACAGAAATTGTTCTTCAAGCCGCCGCTAAAGCAAAGGTGAAAAAGATAGTCTATGTCAGTTCTGTTGCAGCAGTGGGGCATAATGGTGAGTCATTAAATGAACGTTTTTGGAACGATGATATGTCGAATGCTTATTATCGTTCCAAAATACAATCTGAAAAAAAAGCCTGGGAACTGGCAAAAAAATATAACCTTTGCATGGTGACCGTACTTCCGTCCGCCATAATTGGTCCTAATACAAATCGCCTAACAGATACGATGCAATTTCTGGATAAAATTAGAAAAAATGAGCTTTTAGTGAACCCCAATTTCTTCTTTAATTTCGTAGATGTTCGAGATGTAGCTAAAGGAATATATGCCTCGGCCATTAAAGGAAAGTCAGGTAATCGTTACATATTGGCCAACAATACGTCTTCATCTCTGCCTGAAATATTCGATGTCGTAAAAACAAAAAAATCTAACGTTAACATACCCCCAACTGTGCCAAAGTGGTTACTGTATTGTGTAGCTTGGTGTTTAGAGTGGGGGGCTACCGTTACCGGCAAACCTGCAGAACTAATTCGTAGCCAGGTGAGATTATTTTACGGCGTAAGACAGGAGTACGATATCTCAAAAGCGCAAACAGAGTTGGGCTACGAGCCACGTAGTCCTTTGATAGCAATTGCTGATGCATTTGATTATCTAGAAAAGCGTTAAATTACTACCTAGGCAAAATCTGCAGGTCAAAGACGTTGATAATTAATTGGCTTATTTTAGCCAGCTCAATTTTCGTGTTTTTTTGTTCCAACTGCTGGAAAAAAATTCACTGAGGTGGCACGGACGCCATATCGTATCCGTCAGGATGAGGGTAAGCGTAGCGCATGCCTTACCTGCGATCCTGACAAACTCAAGTATGCTTAATCTCCTGCCATACCTGTTCCATCTCATCTAAGGTTGCATCTGCCAATTTAACTGTTCTTTGGGCAAACACTGCTTCAACTTTGGCAAAGCGCTTTTCAAACTTGCTGTTGGCTTTTCTAAGGGCCGTTTCTGCATCGACATGCAAATGACGAGACAAATTTACCACGGCAAATAACAGATCGCCGATTTCTTCTTCTATGGCTTGTTGATCAGGTTCAGACGTTTGTACCTCATCCATCACCTCTTGTATTTCTTCGTGAATTTTGTCCACCACAGGAGCCACATCTGGCCAATCAAAACCTGCACTGGCACATTTTTTTTGCAGTTTAAGGGCACGGGTTAAAGGTGGCATGCCAACGGCAATGTTGGCCAGAATACTTGGATTTGGTGTTTGGCCGTTGGCCAAACGTTCTTCGGCCTTGATTTGCTCCCACTGGGCGCTTAATTGTGCTGCTGAAAGTCCTTTAGCGCCCTGGGCGAAAACATGGGGATGTCGGCGAATGAGTTTTTCGCACATAGTCTGGGCAATGGCTTCAAAGTCAAACTCCCCCTGCTCTTTACCTAACTGAGCGTAAAATACCACCTGAAACAACAAGTCCCCCAATTCATCCTTGATCTTTGCCATATCACCCTGTTCTATAGCATCGGCCACTTCATAGGCTTCCTCTATGGTATGGGGCACTATGCTAGCAAAACTTTGCTGTTGATCCCAAGGGCAGCCGTGCTCAGGGTCTCGTAACTGTTCCATTACCCACAGCAGTTTTGTCAGCTTGGGCAAAGTAGCCGGGGATACCCCATCCGTTACTCCAGACTGTTTATCGGCCTGTTGCTTAATGGGCGTTTTATTGCTGTTTTGAAAAAAAATCAGGCGACTCCTTTTTAATGATCCAGGCGCAGTACATCAGATACGCCTTTTAACAATTGCAGGCGCTCTATGGTGCGCGACAGGCTACGCAAGTCTTTGACCTCTAAAGTCAACTTGATCCGTGCCGTACCCTTATTAACGTCACTGGAGCTGATGACCGCCAATAAACCTATTTTTTCATTGGCAAGTACTGTTGTTATATCCCGTAATATGCCATCGCGATCCGTGCAAAACACTTCGATATAAGTCTGGAATTCTGCACTGATCTTACCTGCCCAGTTAACGTCGATTTGCCGCTCAGGATGCTGATCAAGCAAATGCCCGAGCTGTTCACAATCTTCCCGGTGCACGCTTATCCCCCGCCCTTGGGTGATATAACCCTGAATGGCTTCACCTGGCAAAGGTTGACAACAACCGGCGATCTGGCTCAATAAGTTACCCACGCCTTCGACCACCACAGTGTCTTTTTTATGTTTACTGGCCTGAGGTTTCTTGGGCCTGATCCGCGGGTCAATTAGGGGTGGCGGCGCGTGCAACTGCTGCAAATAATTCACAACTTGCATCAGACGTATATCCCCCGCACCAACAGCAGCGTATAAATCATCGGCCGCGTTAACATTAAAACGCGAACAAGCTTGATTGATTTCTTTTAACTCTATGCCAGCCTTATGTAATTCACGTTCCAGTATTTCCTTACCGGCTACCAGATTTTTGTCTCTGTCCTGTTTCTTAAAATAGGTATGAATTTTCGCCCGAGCTCTAGACGAGTGCACATACCCCAAGCCAGGATGCATCCAGTCACGACTTGGGTTGGAGCGTTTACCGGTAAGGATATCAACTTGATCGCCTGTGTGTAGTTGGTAAGTAAAAGGTACAATGCGCCCGGCGACTTTAGCCCCTATACAGCGATGGCCCACGTTACTGTGGATATAATAAGCAAAATCCAAAGGGGTAGAGCCCAAAGGCAAATCCACTACATCCCCTTTAGGCGTAAAGACATACACTCGATCATCAAATACCTGGCTACGTAACTCTTCAACCAGGTCGCCAGACTCAGCCACTTCTTCTTGCCATAACAAGATTTTACGCAACCAGTTGATGCGCTCTTCATAGCCAGAACGGCTATTGGTGGTGCCTTCCTTATAACGCCAGTGCGCAGCCACGCCCAATTCCGCGTCTTGATGCATTTGAGCGGTACGAATTTGGATTTCGATAGGTTTGTCCTGTTTGCCCACAGTGACGGTATGAATCGACTGGTAACCATTGGGTTTAGGGGTGGCAATGTAATCGTCGAATTCCCGGGGAATATGTTTCCAGTTAGAATGCACCACACCCAGAGCGCCGTAACAGTCTTGCAGACGCTCGGCAATAATACGGACTGCTCGAATATCGTATAGCTGGTCGAATCCCAGATGTTTCTTCTGCATCTTCTTCCAGATGCTGTAGATATGTTTGGGTCGGCCATAAACCTTGGCTTTAATATTCTGCTCGTCCAGCGCAACTTGTAATTCACTGACAAATTCTTCAATGTATTGCTCTCGGTCGCTGCGTTTTTCATCGAGCAGCTGGGCAATCTGCATATAGGTTTCAGGATGTAAATAGCGAAAGGACCTATCTTCCAGTTCCCATTTAAGCTGGCCGATCCCTAAACGATTGGCCAGGGGAGCGTATATATTGGCGCACTCCCTAGCGACCAGAACCCGAGTTTCTTCATCGGCGTCTTTGACTTGTTGCAAGGCACAAATACGCTCGGCCAGTTTAATGACCACCGCACGCACATCCTCGACCATGGCTAGCAACATGCGCCGCACATTATCGATTTGCACTTCGTCGTTCTTTTTATTGCTATTGGCACGGGTATGCAGTGACTTTATGGCGTCCATGCGCCTGACACCGGTGATTAATTTCTGGATCCCTTCACCGAACTGGGCGGCGATTTGCTCGTCATTCAGATCATGAATTTGGCAATAAGGGTAAACCAGTGATGCTTGCAGGGTTTCATCATCCATGTGTAACTCATGGAGAATTTCCACCATTTCCTGACCCACCAGCAGTATTTCCGGGGTGTCGGACATCTCACGTAATTTGCTTTTACTGTGCTCAGACAGGGATAATGAATTGAGCCACTCATCAAATGGTGGGCGTTTAGGTTCATGCACCTTGCGAATAGCAACCATTAGACTTCCTTTGATTTAGTTTGTGCGCGTTAACGCAGTGGCGTAAATCGCTAAATAGCACTGATATACAGTTTACGCGCCAGATAGTAACACTTCACTTATATCCTAGATTAAACACTCATTTGTGTCGCAACACTGACCTCAAAATATTATTTCCAACTGACCACTGGACCTATTTTGGTGCAGTAACGCCCGATGTTGCATCAACAATTTGTTTGGCTCTTAACCCACGGATTCGAGGATCACCGTGGCCACGGCATATCGTTGCTCATCGGAAATCGAGATAAAACTGCTGGTAATTTTAAGCTGCTCGCACAGGTCGGCAAATTTTCCGTAAAAATGCAGCTCAGGTTGCCCGGAAGGCAAGTTGCGCACCTCAACATCCTGAAAGCCAATGCCATTGCCTATGCCAATACCTATGGCTTTTACTGCCGCTTCTTTGGCGGCAAAACGTTTAGCCAAAAAACGGGCGGGGAATTTATGTTCGCTAAACACACTGAATTCCCTGGCAGTAAGCACCCTTTGCGCCAAGCGCTGGGAACGTGCCAGTTGTTTCTCGATGCGCACAATCTCTACAATATCTGTGCCCAGCCCTACTATCGGCATATTAGCTCTACCTATTGTTACACTATGCTAAAAAAGTCATCAAATACCTAAGCCACGTGCCTCGGTCATCAAGCGTTTCATCTCGGTTACCGCGGTGTGCAACCCCTCAAAGGCTGCCCGGGCGATAATGGCATGGCCAATATTCAACTCAATGATCTGGGGGATGGCTGCAATAGGTTTAACGTTATGATAATGCAGACCGTGGCCGGCGTTCACTTTTAGACCGTTAGTCGCAGCGTATTCTACGCCAGTCAGTAACTTTTGCAGCTCAAGCCGTTGCTCGGCCTCGGTTTTTGCCTCGGCATATTGACCGGTGTGAATTTCGATATAGGGTGCACCTGCAGCAAGGGCGGCGTCTATTTGTGATAAATCAGCATCTATAAAGAGCGAAACCTGAATACCTAACGCAGCCAATCGACTGCAAGCCTGGGTTATATTATTTTGATTACCGGCCACATCCAAACCACCTTCAGTGGTCAGTTCGGCACGCTTTTCTGGCACCAGACAACAAAATTCGGGCATAGTCTGTTCGGCAATTTGTAACATCTCATCTGTGACCGCCATCTCCAGATTTAAACGGGTATTGATGGTCTGGCGTAACAAGCTCACATCACGGTCGTTAATATGCCGACGGTCTTCACGCAAGTGCACCGTGATGCCGTCGGCCCCGGCGCGTTCTGCAATATCGGCAGCATGCACAGGATCTGGATATCGGGTACCCCGAGCATTGCGCAGAGTTGCAATATGATCGATGTTCACCCCTAACAAAAGTTCTTTCAATATTATCTCCCTTTGGATCCAAAATGGGTTTGTTTAAATAATTCCCGACTGGTTAGCGGTTTGCTACCCAGCAGTTGGGCCAATGCGCTGCGAGTGATACGTTTGGCACAATGTAAACTGTTGCTATCCCACTGTTCGCTGGCCACCTGTTGCAACACTTGACCGCTGAAGCAATAGGGTGAGGAAAGAGTAGTCGTTACCGCGCGCAAGCCCTGTTCTGGGATCAGCTGATAATAACTGTCGCATAGGAGTAACTCCCCTGTGTCACTGTCGTGGGCGAGATCCAGGCCATAACCCAGTTCATCTAACAGGCCCAGTTCAAATTGTCTCAGTATTGGCTCAATTTCGCCACCTGCTGTCAAGGCATGCAGGCTATGCTGGTACAAGTCGAAAATTTCAGGTTGGGGAATTTCCACTGCCAGTAGGCGATTAAGCACCTCGTTAAGATACATGGCCGAAAAAAGTGCCTTGGCCGCCAAACCTAATCTGGGTCCGGAAGACTCGACCTGCTGGAGATTTTTTAATTCGTGTTTGCCACTAACATTGATAAGCAGGGCCTGAAAGGGTTGCAACAGACTTTTTTTGTCACTCTTGGTGCCACGTACTCCCCTGACGACAGCGGAAACTTTGCCGCGTTCCTGGGTGAAGATACTGACTAAATAGCTGGTCTCACGATAGGCACGGCGATGTAACAAAAATCCATTTAACTGCTCTATGGCCACGGCTTTATCATCAAATGTTAGGCGTTAGGAAGTTTTGATTCTAACCACTTTCATAGCTTCGAATTGCATACCTGCCACTTCTTCGGTTATCGGGTAATAGGTCAGGTTAACCCGGGCACCCTCGAGGTTTTTGTAATTTTTCTTGCGGCGAAATTTAAAGGGTACATCATAACCTTGCACCAGTAATGTATTGACAAACCACTGGTCTTCTTTACGTTGTACATGAGACTCGACAACGAGTTCCTCGGAATGGGTAAGCACTTCATGTTTATCGAGTAACTTATCGATTTCTGATTTTTTTGCCATTGTTCAGCTCTGTAAATTGCCAAAGGATATAATAGCATTGCCCGCCACACAAAACGATAAATACCCAAGCCAAGCTAAACATATTCAGCCTACACGGCCCTAAATTTACCCCACAGCCGCCTAGCGGCTGAGGGAGTAAATGGCACCCTACACAAGCAGCAAGCCTTCAACTAATAATTGCAAACTGGTTCTATTGCGAAACTCATTGATATCCAGCTTGTAGGCAATAGACACCTGATGGCAAGCAGGGTTGGGCCAGATATTGGTATCGACGTTAAAGGCAATGGCATCAATTAACAGACCACTGGGATGTTTCACCATCATTTTGAGGTGTTTGTGGCCCACTATACGCTGGTCGAGTAAGGTAAATTCGCCGTCAAACAAAGGTTCAACAAATCCCTGTCCCCATGGCCCTGCATCTTTTAACTGTTGTGCAAAGGTAATGCTCAATTCACTGGTGGCCAGTTCGCCGTCAGAGACCCACTCCCCTGCCAGGGGTTTGCCAGCTAAATAGGCTTTGGCCAACTCATCAAAATATTGGCGAAATTCTGCCAACTTGTCCGCGGGCAAGGTCAAACCTGCTGCCATGGCATGCCCCCCAAACTTGGTGATCACCCCTGGATAACGGCTACTTAACTCTTCCAACAGATCACGAATATGCAAACCCGGGATGGAGCGAGCCGATCCTTTGAGGGTATGTTCATCGTGGTGGGCGAAGGCAACGGTTGGACGGAAGTACTTTTCTTTTATTCTACCGGCCAAAATCCCTATTACCCCTTGATGAAAGTCACTTTGGTACAACACCAGGCCATGGGGCAAATCGTCTTCTGCTAACTGCAAATTCTCCAGCGCGTGAATGGCTTCCTGTTGCATGGAACTTTCAATTTCACGACGTTCAGTATTTAAGCTATCTAGTTCAACCGCTATTTGCCTGGCCTTGGCTTCACTACTGGTTAACAGACACTCAATGCCCAACGACATATCCCCCAATCGCCCTGCAGCATTTAACCTGGGGCCCAATATGAAACCTAAATCAGAGGCTACCATTTTGCGTTTATCCCGCCCTGCCACATCTATCAAAGCCTGGATGCCGGGACGGCATTTGTCACTACGTATTCGCAACAGCCCTTGATGCACCAGAATTCGGTTATTTTCATCCAATGGCACCACGTCGGCCACAGTACCGAGCGCCACGATATCTAATAATTCTGCCAAATTAGGCACAGCCAGCTGTTGTTGTTCGAACCAACGCGTTTCACGCAAATGCGCACGCAGGGCTAACATTACATAAAATGCGACCCCTACACCGGCCAGGTTTTTTGAGGTAAAACTACAATTAGGTTGGTTGGGGTTCACAATCGCATCGGCCTTAGGCAAGGTTTCACCTGCCAAATGGTGATCTGTGATCAACACGGTAATACCCAGCTCCTTGGCCTTGTCGACACCGGCCAAACAGGCAATGCCGCTATCGACCGTCATGATTATCTCGGCCCCCTGTTCCTTAGCCACCTCAACTATTTCGGGGCTCAGGCCATACCCAAAATCAAAACGGTTAGGCACCAGGTATGAGTGGTTTTTCGAGCCCATCATGCCCAGGGCCAACATACTCACAGCGGTGCTGGTAGCGCCATCGGCGTCGAAATCGCCCACAATGATAATGCGCTTTTTGTCCGCCAATGCCCCTGCCAATATCTCAACCGCCTGCTGGATGCCGGATAGCTGACGATAATGCAACAGAGATTTAACGCCACGTTCCAGTTGACTGGCCGCAGTTACGCCACGAGAGGCGTATATTTGTTTAATGACAGGATGCAGATCGGCGGGTAAATAGCTGTCGGTTTGTGGGGAGCGGCGATTTATTTGCACTGAGAGGATTCTTCGCTAGTTAAATAAAATGAAAAGGGAGCAACGCTCCCCCTGTTAAATACCCGTACTGCTAAGTGGTTTATCCTTACCCCACTGCCCCTAAGATGCCGCTTTTAATGCTTGCAACAACTGTATAGGTGGCTGATAACCCGGGATCATAGAGCCGTCAGGTAAAATTATATTAGGGGTACCACTTACCCCAACACTTTGGCCGAAGTTATATTGCTCAGCCACTTTAGAGCTGCAGGCGTGGCTGGACACACCACCACCGTTTTTCGCATCGGTAAGGGCTTTTTGCGGATCATCGGCACACCACACAGACACCATATCCTGATAAGATTGTCCGTCTAAACCGCTGCGCGGAAACGCCAAATAACGAATAGTAATGCCCAGGTCATTGTATTCGTCCATTTGGTTGTGTAATTTTCGGCAATAGCCACAGGTAATGTCGGTAAATACATTTACCACGTACTTTTCTTTTTTGGCTTTGTATTCAATTGTCGAATCTTTAAAATCTACCAGACCTGCCAAACGCATTTCGGTTAATGCCGATTCCGTTTCATTACGCATACCTTCGTCCAGGTTAAACACCCTGGCCTGAAGAAAATACTTGGCATCTTGACTGGTGTAGAACAAGCCTTTATCGGTTTCCACTTGTAACAATCCAGGTACGGGAGAGTCGCCAATCGCGATAACTTTCATGCCCAGAGTAGACTGGAGCTTCTGCTTCACTGCATCAAACCCATTGCTTTGGACTTGGGCAAACGCACTGAGTTGCAAAGTAAAGCTCGCAACTATCGTTAAAATTATCATCCGGTATTTCATACTGCTTCCAATTTGAGTTGATGGCGACTGGGCGGCAAAAAAATTCACAACCCAGACAGGCATTTTAACCCTTTACGTGCTGGATACCAACCTGATAAGACGAATAATCATTATTGTACAGGTGTTATCCCCGAGGATGGTGGCGGGCAACCAGGTCCTGCAAGCGTTGAGTGGCCACATGAGTATAAATCTGGGTAGTCGATAAATCGCTGTGCCCCAGCAACATTTGCACTACTCGCAGGTCGGCGCCATGATTAAGTAAATGCGTAGCAAAAGCATGTCGTAACGTATGGGGTGACAAGTCCACTTGGATGGCGGCGATGCCAGCATATATTTTGATCCTGTGCCAGAATGTCTGCCGGGTCATCACGCAGCCCCTATTACTTGGGAACAACACGTCGGTTTCGGTCTTTAATAATAAACTACGCCCTTGTCTAAGGTAAATTCCCAGCCAGTCCAACGCTTCTTCACCTAAGGGTACCAGGCGTTCTTTGTTGCCCTTGCCGGTTACCCGCACCACGCCTTGTGTAAGGCTAAGTTGATCTATGCGCAAACTGATAAGCTCGGTCACCCTCAGACCGGTGGCATATAACACCTCTAACATGGCTTTATCCCTTAGCCCGATAGGATCATCGATTTGAGGGGCGTTGAGCAAATCGTCCACTTGTTGCTCCGACAAGGTTTTGGGCAAACTTTGTTTTAATTTGGGATTTTGTAAGACACTCACCGGATCATCTTGCCTGATGCCTTGGCCCAACAGATAAGCACTGAACCTGCGCAAGCTGCTTAAAAAACGCGCCGTGCTGCGGGCAGACAATCCGAGGTCGTAGCGGTGAGCCAGATAAAACTCTATTTCTTCACTGCTAACGCTGGCGAGTGACAGCCCCGGATTGTGTTTGTGGGTAAACCGCATAAATTGGGTCAGATCGCTACGATAGGCGCTGAGGGTGTTTTCACTTAAGCCTTTTCCCAACCAAATTGAGTCGATGAACTGCTCGATGTGGTGTTGGCTACTGCTCACTTTTCACCTCTTCCCAAGCGTAAAAAAAAAAGTGCTGCGTCACTGGGATCGCTCAGGATCACAACCACATTGCCAACATACTTCAAAGCTAGTGGCGTTGGGCTCGTGGCATTGGGGACAAAACCACTCAAGGTCTGCATCAGCGGTGGTGAACGCTAATTGAGCTATCAAATCTTGTGCCCTACTTTGCCAGCTGTTGTCAGCCAGCCATACTTCTGGCTGGCAATCCCCAGGAGCCAGTTCGCCCATTGCCCCGGCGGCAAATTCATTTTTTATAAAACACGGCACACTGTTTTCATCCAACCACTGTTTGACCTGCCAGACCATAAAGCGGTCGTCATGACTGTATATCTTTAACATGCTGCGTCCTTAGTCCATATCAATGGAAACATCAGCCAAGGACCCCAAACTATTACCTTGATCCGAGTCTAGCTTGATCATCAAACGCAAGTCATTGGGAGAGTCGGCATGGTGAATCGCTTGCTCAAGGCTGATCTTGCCCTGTTGAAATAACGCGTACAAAGCCATGTCGAAGCTCTGCATACCTAACTCTTTGCCCTTGCGCATGGCTTCTTTCAAACCGCCGGTTTCATTGCGCTGGATCAAATCCGTGACCAAGGGTGAGTTAAGTAGGATTTCAATCGCTGCCATACGTCCTTTGCCATCTATGGTTGGCACCAACTGCTGGGCAATAATAGCGCGCATGTTAAGGCTCAAATCAAAACGTAACTTGGCATGTTGCTCAGGGGGAGCCAAGTGCATAATGCGTTCAATCGCCTGGTTAGCATTATTGGCATGCAAAGTCGCCACACATAAGTGACCCGTGTCGGCAAACGACATGGCATATTCCATGGTTTCCATGGAACGGATTTCACCGATAAGAATGACATCTGGTGCCTGGCGTAATGAGCTTTTTAAGGCGTCATCGAAAGACCTGGTATCAATACCCACTTCCCTTTGGGTCACTACGCAACTCTCATGTTGGTGTACAAATTCTATGGGATCCTCAATAGTCAGAATATGTCCCTTGGAATGCCGATTGCGGTGGCCGATGAGCGCAGCGAGTGAGGTGGACTTACCCGTGCCCGTGGCACCCACAAATAACACTAAACCACGTTTGGCCATGATTATGTCTTTAAGTACCTCGGGAAGCCCCAAATCACTGGCTTGAGGAATTTCAGTGATGATCCGCCGGATCACCATGCCAGGCATATCCCGCTGCCAAAAGGCACTGCAACGAAAACGGCCAATACCTTCCCGTGCGATGGCAAAGTTACATTCTTTGCTTTCGTCAAATTCGATTTTTTGTTTGTCCGTCATGGCACTGTGCACCAGGGCCAAAGCTGATTCCTGAGCCAGTTTTTGCGCACCTATTGGGTTTAATTGGCCGTTTATTTTGGCACTGACCGGCATGCCCACTGTGATAAACAAATCAGATGCACCGGCATCCGCCATTTCTTGTAAATAAAGGGTTAGATCCATGATACATCCCATGATAAAAGGTAAACGCGACAAATTAGCCTGCCCACCCTAGTAGTTAATACTCGGTTTTTTATCTATCGACTGTCCGGCAGCGTCCTGGGCACTGATCACACCTTGCGCGACCAGGCGCTGTAAACATTGATCCATGGTTTGCATACCATGGGCCTGACTGGTTTGCATCACAGAATACATTTGCGGCACCTTATCTTCACGAATAAGGTTACGAATAGCCGGGATCCCCAGCATGATTTCGTGCGCCGCGACCCTGCCCCCGCCGACCTTTTTAAGCAAAGTCTGGGAGATCACTGCACGTAAAGATTCGGATAACATGGACCGCACCATGGACTTTTCCGCTGCGGGGAAGACGTCTATCAGTCTGTCGATGGTTTTGGGGGCCGAGTTGGTATGCAAGGTGCCAAAAACAAGGTGCCCGGTTTCCGCCGCCGAGATCGCCAGTCGAATGGTTTCCAGATCCCTAAGTTCCCCCACTAATATCACATCCGGATCTTCCCGCAGTGCAGAGCGCAACGCATTACTAAAACTGTGGGTATCCCGATGCACTTCCCGCTGGTTCACCACACAAAGCTTGTTTTCATGCACAAATTCGATGGGATCTTCAATGGTTAAAATATGTTCACGTTTGTGGCGATTGATATGGTCGACCATGGCCGCCAGGGTGGTACTTTTACCCGAACCTGTGGCTCCCGTAACCAGCACTATGCCCGTGGGTTGATTAATGATTTCCTTGAATATTTGTGGCGCACCTAAATCATCCAAGCTTAATATTTCACTCGGAATAGTCCGCAAAACCGCTGCAGCCCCGCGATTTTGCACAAAGGCATTGACCCTAAAACGGGACAAATCTTTGACTTCAAATGAAAAATCCGTTTCCAGATTTTCTTCATATTCCTTACGCTGGTTATCGTTCATGATCTCATAGATCAGGGCGTGCACCTGTTTATGATCCAGTTCCGGAATATTCAGGCGACGCATTTCACCATCGACACGAATGATAGGGGGTAACCCCGCCGACAGGTGTAAATCAGACGCGTTATTCTTAACACTAAAGGCTAAAAGTTCGGTAATATCCAAAACATATTCTCCGTAAACAAGTTGCAATATGGGCACAATAGCAGAACGACTTCAAATCGCACTTGAAACAATCACGCAAACTGTTTCAGTGGCTAATCGTCCAGTAAATTCGGTAAAATTACTAGCGGTAAGTAAAACCAAACCCGTATCGGATATCAGGCAAGCGTATGGGGCGGGACACCGATTGTTCGGTGAGAATTATGTACAAGAGGGAATAGAAAAAATTCAGCAACTGGCTGATCTAACTGATATCGAGTGGCACTTTATCGGCCCGCTGCAATCCAATAAAACGCGCTTGGTGGCTGAACACTTTACCTGGGTACAATCCATAGACCGCTTGAAAATTGCCCAGAGACTCAATCAACAACGCAGTCCATATAAAAAATTGAACATCTGTATTCAGGTCAATATAGACCAGGAACTGAGTAAGACCGGGGTGCTGGCCACAGAGGTGCTGCCCCTCGCCGAGGCACTGTCAGGATTGCAAAACCTGACGTTACGGGGCTTAATGGCCATACCTGCAGCCAAAGGTTCCCCAGGCAAACAACAGCAAAGTTTTCAGCAAATGCAGCAACTTTTTGCACAATTGCAGACAAAATACCCGCAAGTTGATACGCTTTCCATGGGCATGTCTAATGATATGCAACTTGCTATTGGAGCAGGTTCGACTATGGTGCGTGTCGGCACCGCTATCTTCGGTGCCCGCAATCAAGCCAAGACTTAACTAGTAGACAGACCAACACAGGATAATTATGCAACACAGAGATATCGCCTTTATCGGTGCAGGCAACATGAGCAGAAGTATTATCAGCGGCATGCGTGCCAGTGACTACCCAGGACAAAAAATTACCGCCAGCAATCCTTCCCTGCCCAAACTTGACTCCCTGAAAAACGACTTTTCGATCCGCATCTGCCAGCAAAATGACCAGGCTGTTGCTCAGGCGCAAGTCGTGGTACTGGCGGTAAAGCCACAGTTGATGGAACAGATGTGCAGCGAGCTCATCAAAAATTGTGATATCCAGGGTAAACTGTTTATTTCTATTGCTGCTGGCATCAGCACTGAACGTTTAAGCGAAATGCTCGGCGGCCATAACAATATCATTCGTACTATGCCCAATACCCCCAGTTCCTTGGGCAAAGGTATGACAGGTTTATATGCATCAAATCATGTGACCGAAACCGATAAAGAATATGCCGGACAACTGATGTCACAGGTAGGTGAGATCACCTGGGTCGGAACCGAAAACCTGATCAATGGGGTGATTGCTGCTGCAGGTAGCAGCCCAGCTTATTTTTATACCTTCTTAGAAGCCATGCAAAAAGAAGCGCAGCACCAAGGTTTTGATCACCAAACCGCGCGCTTACTGGTGCAACAAGCCATGTTGGGTGCGGCAGAAATGGTTTGTCACAATCCCCAACTTGAAATCAGCGAGTTGCGTGCCCAAGTTACCTCTAAAGGTGGTACTACGGCTAAAGCGGTAGAGCACTTGCAAAATCACGGCATAGATAACCTGGTCTCTGACGCAATGCGCGCAGCGGTGGCACGGGCAGAAGAAATGGCCAATTTATTTTAACTACTTTGTTGGAAAGTTATCCCTTATGAGTTCTATGCAGTTTTTGATCGGTACCCTGTTCGAGTTGTATTTAATGGTAGTGCTGTTGCGCTTCTGGTTACAGCTTGCCCGAGCAGATTTTTATAACCCTTTTAGTCAGTTTGTGGTTAAAGCCACCCATCCTTTTGTTGCGCCTATGCGTCGGGTATTGCCCTCTATTGGCCGCATAGATACCGCTACTTTAGTGCTGGCCTTGTTAGTGGCCGGCCTAAAAATTGTCGCCCTCAATTTACTGATTGGCAATACCAACCTCAATGCTCTGGCAGTGTTGCTGGGATCCTGCTTTTTAGTCATCAAAGAAGGCTTGTCGCTGATGATGTGGGTTTTGATTATCCGAGCTATACTAAGTTGGGTCAGCCAGGGGCATAATCCGATGGATATGGTGATGGGCCAGTTAACCGAACCTATGCTGGCCCCCATAAGACGTCTTTTACCTAACATGGGTGGGTTAGATTTATCAGTTATGGTGGTAATATTGGGGATTATTTTTGTGCAGAAGTTATTAGGAGATCTTATTGGTTTCTTTTAGATACTCAATTATGGCGAGTATCCTGATCATGCTCGCCAGCCTGTGTTTAAGCCCCAAGGCCCTAGCAGAACAGAAACAACTGCTAGGTAATTGGGAAGTGCATTATATGGCGTTAAATAGCACCTTCATTTCCCCCGCCGTGGCCAAGGAATACAGCATAATACGCAGTAAGTACAATGGCCTTATCAATATATCAGTGCTTGAAAAACACTCCAAAGAAGCTCAAGCGGTGGTTATCAAGGGCTCTGCCCGGAATTTGTTGGGCGTGACAAAAGAACTGGGGTTTACCCAGGTAACTGAAGGCCAGGCAATCTACTACCTGGCCGTATTGCCCTTTAGTGACCAAGAAAACTATCGCTTTGAAATCAGCATAAGTGATGGTCTTGAGCAGCACACCCTAAAATTCCAGCATAAATTCTACGCCGAGTGATCTGCGCTTCGGTGTCTAATACAATAGTTTAATTGCACCTAAGGACGTTCTCATTTACTGTGTTTACACAAATGGGAGGTCAAGATGACAATGCATATATCCGGGAAGAAAATTACCAATTCAGATCCCACTGAACCCACCAAAAGACAGAGTATCAAAACCCTGTCCAAAGTCGCATTAGGTGCGGTCTTAACCTGCAGCGCTCCTTATGTATATGCAAAACAACGCACTGTTTTGCGAGTCTTGGGAACCCACGTCACCCTACAAGAGACATTACGTCAACAGGCCATGCAAGACTTGGATATCGACCTGATATTCGATCCTAAAGGCAGCCCTGCGGTACTGCAAAAAGGTATGTTATCCCCTGCTTCTTTTGATATTTACGAACAATGGTCAAACAGTATTCGGCCTTTGTGGCGCAGTGGCTCTATTCAGGCACTGGAGAAAAAGCGCATCGTTTACTGGGACGAGATCAACTCTTTGTGTAAAACCGGTAAAATTAGCGCCCAGGCGAAATTGGGTGCAGGGGATGCCCCTTACAAAATTATTCATGTCCAAGACAATGACAGTTTAGGCTCAGCCCACAGCGAACGACTCAGCTTTTTGCCCTATGTGCACAACGTGGATTCGTTTGGCTACAACACCAATTTAATTAAACCGGGGATCCCTTATAAAACCGAAAGCTGGGGATGGTTACTCGATCCTAAACATAAATCCAAAGTGGGGATCATTAATGATCCAACCATTGGTCTATTTGATTTGGCACTGGCGGCAAAAGCTAATGGATTGATGGCATTTGCCGATATAGGTAATATCACCCGGGTCGAACTTGATCAACTGTTCCGTATATTGATCGATTTAAAACAACAGCAGCACTTCGGTGGCTTCTGGAATTCGGTTCCTGAGTCCATTGAATTTATGCGCTCCGGTAGGGTGAATATCGAAAGCATGTTTTCACCCGCGGTATCAGCCCTCAATGGACAAGGTCTTCCGGTAACCTTTGCTTCGCCTAAAGAAGGGTATCGTGGCTGGCATGGCGCTATGTGTTTATCCGCCAGGACCCAGGGACGAGTGAAGGATGCAGCCTATGATTATATGAACTGGTGGCTGTCTGGCTGGCCAGGGGCCTTTATTGCCAGGCAAGGCTATTACATAGCCAACCCGCAACGATCTGCTAAGTACTTGGCCCCTAACGAGTGGGACTACTGGTACAATGGCAAAGCCGCCACCCAAGCTCTAAAGGGCACAGATGGTAAGGTTTCAGTTAAACAAGACCAAGTTCGTGCTGGAGGGAGCTACATCGATCGCTTCAGCAATGTCGCCGTTTGGAACACCGCTATGCCAAGCTACGATTATAGTTTGCAAAAGTGGTATGAATTTATCAGCTCTTAAACTTTAGTAAGTGACTTATAGCCGTGTTTAAAACCATCAAATCGCAAATACTGATCGTTTCCTTGATACTGGTTTTGCTGTTGGTATCGCAAGTTTTTATTTCCCGTAGCAACCAGGCCAGCTTTGTCAACAGTCTGGATTTGACCCAGCAAGCGGTGATCAAAGTCAGTCTAGTTAGAGAACTGGAGCGTGACGTTCTGGATTTACAGCGCAATGTATTGATTTATAAAGATTCGGCTAGCCAATCCGCTATTGCCCGCTTTAATTCACTGATCGACAGTATTCAAAACAACTTGAATAAAGTTGAACAGTTAACACTCAATGATCCTCAAGCTGAAGTCTATGAAAGTTATATTTCCAGAATGCGCTCACACATAGCCGATTATCAGGAAAATTTTGCCAGCGTTGTGGCGGGCCGTAATAAACGCCAATCAATGTTTGACGGTGGATTGATAGTCGATTTAGATAACATTCTCGAACAAATTTCCAAACAACAAGCGGTTTATGATGCAGCGTCGTTACTGGATGTCAATCGCGCAAAATATCATATTACCCGGGCGGAAAACGTTTCGTTACAATACTTGCTGGGTCCGGATTATCAATTTGTCGATCAATTTCGCGATGCAATAGCCGTCGCCAAATCAGTTTTGACCAAGGGTGACGTTCAACAAGACACATTCCTAGGGGTCATCGATAAACTGAATTCTGTTGAAGCGGAATTCATTCAGCTAACCAATATTACCAGCGGCTATCTATTTTTAGTTAACGTAGTGATGGCGGGGTCCGCCAATGAGTTTCTATTTATGGCCAGGGAACTCAATCGGCTAGTGACCTACAAGCTAAGTGATACCAATCAGCAAGTAAAAGAAAATATCAGGAATAATCAGATAAGTAGCGATGTCTTTTCGGTTTTCGGGATATTGTTAGCTTTGATCACAGCCCTATTTTTGACGTACCGCATCATGCTGCCAATCAACGTGATCACCGAGGTGTTCAGAAAATTAGCCAAAGGTGAAGATGTGGATGCCATTCCAGGCATTACCCGGCAAAATGAAATTGGCCAACTGGCCAAAGCTGCAGATATTTTCCACGCAAACAATACCCAAACCACCAGCTTACTCGCCGAATCTAGAATGTTAAATGCTCGCCAGGAAGCACTTAATGCTGAATTGGTGGATGCTAAACATAAGGCAGAGCAAGCGACCATTTCGAAAAGTATGTTTTTGGCTAATATGAGCCATGAGATACGTACCCCCATGAATGGCATTATCGGCATGTTGGATGTCGTGATGAAAAGCGATCTAACTGCCAAGCAGCGTCAGCATCTGACCAAGGTTGTTTATTCGAGTCAGATTTTGATGAGTCTGATCAACGATATTTTGGATTTCTCCAAGGTCGAAGCCGGCAAACTAGATATCGAGCAGGTCGAATTTTCCCTAAATTCGGTATTTGCTAATTTATTAACCAATATTTCGGCCCGGGCTCAGGAGAAAAATCTGAATGTTCGATTTAATTGTGAGCCTAATATTCCAGCAACCCTGATCGGCGATCCGCTGCGTATAAGCCAGGTGTTGCTCAACCTCAGTAGTAATGCTATCAAATTTACCCGTAACGGCTCTGTCACCATTAATATCAGTCATCAAGTGCAACCCGGGAGCAACGAACTGACACTCAACGCAGAAGTCATTGACACCGGTATTGGCATGACAAAAGAGCAATTAAACAAGGTGTTTGACTCTTTCACTCAGGCAGATGGCACCACTAGCCGTGATTTTGGTGGTACCGGTCTAGGCCTATCCATAGTCAAACAACTGGTTCACTTGATGGGCGGAGAAGTAGAGGCACAATCTGAAGTGCATAAAGGCAGCAACTTTAAGGTCTCATTCAAATTACTTACCCAAGCTGACAAGGTTAATATTTTTATGATCCCCCCCATGGCGGAACACAAGCTGTATTATTTTAGCAAAGGTCCCAGGGGGCTGGTTTCACCTGAGTATTTGGCCAATATTGAATTGGATTATCACCACTTTCCGCTGTCCCAGCTTGAGGTTATCCTACCGGAGATCACCATTAACGATGCGGTCATATTCGATATACACGACCAAGCTGCCCATAAAACACTGCGCCCACAACTTAGACGTTTGCACGATGCACGCATCACAGTCGGATTTGTAACTGATACTCAACCGAGCAACTTACCTGAGCTGTTGTTAAAAGAATGGTCGTTTTCGTGTTTGACTCACCCATACACACCAGGACAGTTAACCTCATTTATACGTATGTTATACACAGCATTCACGGGCGAGGCGCATATTCAAGCTGATAAGGAGCACCAGCATACTGAATATGACGGGCACATCCTGCTGGTAGAGGATAACAGTATCAATCAGATCGTGGCCGGTGAGATGTTAAGAGTACTGGGTTTGACTTTTGATATAGCCGACGATGGTCAACAAGCTGTCACTAAGGTGGTTAATTCAGCCCATTACGACCTGGTACTGATGGACGTACAGATGCCGGTTTTAGATGGCTATGAGGCAACGATAGAAATTCGCAAGCAAGGCTTAACAAATTTGATCATCTGTGGTTTATCGGCCAACGCCATGAAAGAAGATTTCAATAAAGCCAAAGCGGCTGGAATGGATGAATATTTAACTAAGCCGTTGAAATTGGTATCTTTGGAAAAAATGCTGAGTAAATATTTGCCGGCTAGAGCCGTCATCCAAAATAATCTCGCTGAAGAGCCAGATTTACTCTGAACAAAACTTGCCTACCATCTTGTTTGTTATCCCTAACACCCGTTTAAAAGGAATATTTGCGAGGCTTACAAGGGATCTTAATCAGTTTACTCGCTGTCTATGCTGCTTTTGTGACACACAAGCACACCCCTGTCCTCCTGTGAAACTCTACTGCACTTAAGAAGACAGGTGTTTGTCTCGATACTCCCGTGGCGTTTGGGAAAAATGCTTTTTAAAAACCGCATACATATATTGCAGTGATGGATAGCCGCAAATACTGGCAATTTCAGTGGTGGACATACTGCCATCGCTTAACATAAAACAGGCTTTGTCGAGCTTTTCGTTGTGAATTTCGGTATGAATACTGTGGCCTCGCTCCTCTTTGAAACGCTGCTCGAGATTTGAACGTGAGATTGCCACATAATCCAGTACTTGCTCAACCTTGATACCCCGGGAAGCGTTCTGGCGAATAAAATGCATTGCCTGGATGACATAGGGATCTTTAAGCGCCTTAAAGTCTGTTGATTGACGCTCACACACCCCTGCTGGTGGTACCATTACCCGTTTGTTTTTCAGACTGCTATTTTCCAGCCGCCGGTGCAGCAACTTCGCTGCCTGAAAGCCCATATCGAAGCAGCCCTGGGTGACAGAGCTCAAACTGATGCGACTCAAATAGCGGGCAATATCGTCATCGTCTATGCCCACTATGGATATATTATCTGGCACCAGCTTCCCTATGTGTTCACAGGCCTGCAGCAAATGCCGGGCTCTAGCATCAGTCACTGACACTATACCTATGGGATTAGGCAAACCCTGTAGCCAGTCCGTCAGACGATTCATGGTGTACTGCCAGGTCTCTGGCCGAGTAGGATGACCGCGATAAATCAAACACTCGTAGCCATCTATCTTGCATAACTTGGTGATCGCCCGTTCCCGCTCTACCGCCCAGCGGTGATTGTTATCCGCCGGAAAACCATAAAACGCAAAGCTTTCCAGTCCCTTCTTCTTTAAATGCTCGTATGCCGCTTGCACCACGGCATAGTTGTCGGTGGCCACGTAAGGGACATCAGGATAATCCGCTTCATTTGCATAAGATCCTCCCACACCGATCACCGGTACCTTGCTATTAATCAAGGCCTGCTGGATGGCCGGATCGTCGAAATCGGCAATAATGCCGTCGCCTCCCCATTGTTCGATGTGTTCAAGTCGGGTCAAAAAATCCTCTTCCAAGTAGACGTCCCAGTCCGCTTTAGAGGATTGCAGGTAGTGCCCTATACCTTCAATCACTTGGCGGTCGTACACCTTATTGGCATTAAAGAGCAGACTGATACTGTGCTTAGCTTGATACATTTCTATCTCCGAAAGCTTCTGTGCAAATATGACATTATCTACCAGACATTTTGCAACATTTTGATTACAAATGGCCATAATGGAACTATGCAGACCAATTATGAAATTTGATTATTTAATTTCGTAATTAACTCTACAAGTCTTTAAACATAAAAGCTCTGATACTATGCAAAAAAAGTTAAACGAGGCAATATTATGTTTTTAGGTGTGGACCTGGGAACCTCAGGCATTAAAGTTATCTTAACAAATGACAATGGCGAGATTGTCGATAGTGCATCTAGCACTTATGCAGTCAGTCGCCCCCATCCCCTTTGGTCTGAGCAAGATCCACAACATTGGTGGGAGGGTTTTGTTGCAGCCATGGATGTGCTGCATAAACGCAACGACCTCTCCCAAGTGCAGGCGCTAGGTTTATCTGGGCAGATGCACGGTGCCACCCTGCTCGATAGCCAGCATAATATTATTCGTCCCGCCATATTATGGAACGACGGACGTTGTGCAGCTCAATGTAAGGAGCTTGAGCAAATGGTTCCTGAGGCCCGGGAAATCACCGGCAATATCATCATGCCGGGTTTTACCGCACCCAAAATACTGTGGGTCAAACAACACGAAACGGAAAATTTTGCAAAATTACACAAAGTGCTGCTGCCAAAAGACTACTTACGTTACTTACTAACCGCAGACTTCGCTTCTGATATGTCCGATGCCGCAGGCACCATGTGGCTGGATGTGGGTAAACGCAGATGGTGCGACAAAATGTTAGCCGCTTGTGGTTTGACTGAACAACATATGCCTAAGTTGTATGAAGGCAGTGAGATCACCGGTACCTTACTACCAGAAATTGCCCAACGCTGGGGCATGTCTGCCATACCTGTGGTCGCCGGGGCTGGTGACAACTCAGCCGGAGCAATAGGTGTTGGCATAGTCAAACCCGGGCAAGCCATGTTGTCTCTGGGCACGTCCGGGGTTTATTTCGCTGTGAGTGAGGGCTTTAAAAGTAACCCTGGCTCCGCGGTACACAGTTTTTGCCATGCACTGCCCCACACTTGGCATTTGATGTCAGTGACCTTAAGTGCCGCAAGTTGCCTGCACTGGTACGCTGAGAAAATCGCAAAACGTCCTATTACTGAATTGTTGATGGAATTGCAGGGGGCGAAAATTGATTTGCACCAGGCTCCGCTCTTTTTGCCCTATTTAAGTGGGGAGCGCACCCCCCACAACAATCCTGCGGCCAGCGGCAGCTTCTTTGGTCTTACTCACGAAACGAGTCAAGCGTCTCTCACCCACAGTATTTTGGAAGGGGTCAGTTATGCCTTTGCAGACTGTGTTGATAGCCTACATACATCCGGGGTTGCCCCTAGCGAAATCACCCTGATCGGCGGCGGGGCGAAGAGCCTATATTGGCGGCAACTATTGGCGGATGTACTTAAACACCCCGTCAACTACCGCCTGGGCGGTGATATCGGGCCAGCGCTGGGGGCGGCCAGATTGGCACAATTAGCCGTACAAACAGGCAAAACGCTGGAACAGATATGCCCTCAACCCGAACTTGATTCGGTTTTTACCCCTGATATGAAGCGTGTAAAAATTTATGCCAATAGACGATTGAAATTTCAACAGTTGTACCGACAGTTAACACCGTTATTTTAATCTTATGGCGACAAAGTCGCCTATTAAGACGCCGGTAACAAAAAACCAACAAAACACAAAAGTTAATCCAGAAAACATAATTGAGAGCTGAGCTTAGAGCAGGGATTATATGCTTAAGCAATTAATTACCGTTAACCTACTTTAGCAGGAGAAGCCTGATGGCTGAATATTTTAAAGACATAGCGAAAATCGAATTTAAAGGCAGTGAGTCTGACGATCCTCTGGCGTTTAGTCATTACGACGCACAAGAAATGGTGCTGGGCAAAACGATGCAAGAACATCTGCGCATGGCAGCCTGTTATTGGCACAACTTCTGTTGGGATGGCGCAGATGTGTTCGGTCAGGGCACATTTAATCGACCTTGGCTTAAACCCGGTGATGCCATGCAACGGGCTAAGGAAAAGGCTGATGTGGCCTTTGAATTTTATGCAAAGTTGACCATTCCTTACTATTGTTTTCACGATGTTGATGTTTCACCAGAAGGAAACTCGATTAAAGAATACATCGAAAATTTTGCTCAAATGACCGATGTACTGGAAGCCAAACAAGCCGAAACGGGCGTTAAGTTATTGTGGGGTACCGCCAATTTATTCAGTAACCCACGTTATGCCAGTGGTGCAGCCACCAGCCCCAACCCCGAAATATTCACTTATGGTGCAACGCAAGTATTCCACGCCATGAATGCCACTAAACGTCTTGGGGGCGAAAACTATGTGTTATGGGGTGGCCGTGAAGGCTATGAAACCTTATTAAATACAGACTTGCGTCAGGAGCGGGAGCAACTTGGCCGTTTCATGAATATGGTGGTTGAACACAAACATAAAATCGGTTTCAAAGGTTTGTTACTTATCGAGCCTAAACCCCAAGAGCCCACCAAACATCAGTATGATTATGACACTGCCACCGTGTATGGCTTCTTGAAACAATATGGTTTGGAAGACGAGTTTAAAGTCAATATTGAAGCAAATCATGCCACTTTGGCTGGACACTCATTTCATCATGAAATCGCCACCGCTATTTCGCTGGGGATATTTGGCAGCATAGATGCCAACCGTGGCGATGCACAACTGGGTTGGGATACAGATCAGTTTCCAAATAGTGTCGAAGAGCTTTCATTGATCATTTATGAGATCCTCAAAATAGGAGGATTTACCTCTGGTGGTTTCAACTTTGACACTAAACTGCGCCGTCAAAGCTCCGACCCTCAAGACATGTTTATGGCCCATATTGGCGGCATGGATCACCTGGCCATGGGTTTGAAAAAAGCGGCGCAAATGATTGAAAACGACTTTTTATCCGCGGCAGTCAGTCACAGATACAAGGGCTGGAGCGGCGAACTGGGTAAAGGTATTCAAAGTGGTAATTATAACCTTGGATCCCTGGCGACGCTTTGCGCCAAACAAAACTTGCAGCCCAAACATGTTAGCGGTCAACAAGAAATGTTGGAAAACAAAGTTAATCGGGTATTGTTCCGCTAAGAGACAAAGCGTTCCCGGGCCCTGACCCTGAGGGCTCACACATCCAACTTTCAGCACAACGGCCTTCTTAAGGCCGTTTTTTCTCATCTGCAATTTACGCTATGCCTAAAGGTATTTCTGCGCCACCTTGGGGTTCTGGGGACATTCCGTCCGCTAAAGACATAATCGCTGAAAGCCCTTGCCCTTCAAGCTCTGCCGAAGGGTATCAAATTTCTTAATAGCAGAATGTTGTTTATTACAATATCATAAACCTTTTGAAGTTTATCTATAGCATTCAAAGAACGAATCAGAATCCTTGTCGATTCTGAAATCAACGATCTCTACGGCCCTCCCAAATACTCTATCGAAGTACAGCGATTATATTTTGCTCTGAATGACGATGAGGAACCGGCCGTTTCTTCTAACCGAAATCGCTCCCATAAGTGCTTTTTTATCGTTCTACTTGGCTATTTCAAGAGTAAGCCGGTTGTCCTTAGCCCAAGTTTTGGTGAAGTAGAAAGTGACTTAAAGTTTATCGCCAAAGAGCTTTATCCTGGTATTCGCCGATTTTCGCTCACGCAGAAGCAAAAAGATCGATCCTATCAAAATATTTTTGAATTGGTAGGCCATAAAAAATGGGATGTAAGCCAGTTTAGCAACTGGCTGATATGTCAACTGCAACAAGTCGCTCGGTGATTAGACTGACAAAATCCTTTGGTATTCACACTAGTACAATTTTTTATACTGGATTTCGTTGTAGGATGTGTGTTTTATAAACATGCCTTATCGATAAGCAAGATCTTATGCCGATGTAGCGTTCCATCGCGCTCAAATTCAACCACGCGCAATCTGGTCAGCGATACTCTTTTGAGCATCTTACGCTGTTGCTCTTTTTGATGCCTGCGATTAACTGTAGTTAAGTCCCTGCAATAAATCCCCTTCACCCGACTGACTTGCTCTGAATGTATCAAGCCTTTCCACTGGTTTTAGTCAGTAGTTTCCATCACTTTTTACTCCCTTATACTGCAAGCGCTTAATACAAGCCTCGATAAGTTTTAAGTTAGTTATCTGAGGCACAACCAATCCTTTGTTACCAGCATATTCCGCGTCATTGATAGGTGTGTGAGTTTGCAGGGACAGCACACCGAAAAGCTTCGCAATGGGGTGCCAACCCCAAGGTTTATTCAGTTCATGGTGGTAAATAAAACCATTATGAGTAACTTAAACCTCGCGCCATGGATGAGTTTCCACCAAAGTCAAGAAGTAGATCTGCGGTGCAACAAAGATACATGTATCCGGGCAGGTATCAAACAACACCGAGACCTTACGCGGGCAACAGCTATACATGTTCAGGGTTTGGTGCATTTTCCTTGCAAGGTGAGTTCATTTAGATATGCTTGATACAACTGATTAAAATGGGCTTTATGGTTAATGTTCATTACAACACTGCTTAATTCACCTGCCACATTACCGGGGTTAAAAAGTACAGACGCTCTCCCATTAGCCACATGGCTGGTTCGTTCAACAAGTCAATAAAGCAGGACAAAAACAGCTAAATTTTGCTCCTGCGTCGCTTAATTTAGTCAATGATTTTAACCTCTTAGCAAAGCGATACAAAATCGACAATAGGTCAGAAACATGAAATTTATAACTTCAATAGTATTAATTTTTCTTTTTAACCAAAACCTCTTGGCGCAAGATTCGATTGAATCCCAAGCTGACCGCTTGCATCAATATGCAGGACATTGGGTAAGTAGCGATCATGCGGACACCGAAAGTTTCGGTAAATTTCCAGCGATTAAAATGACTAATATTTCAACAATGGATAATCAATCTATGCAAGTTGAAGTGCTTCAATATCAAAATGGAAAATACCAAACTTTGCTTACGGAGCTTATTGGTTATGATTCTAGAAGTGACAAGATTATTGCGTTAGGGCAAAACCAAGAAGGGGTTATTTTCAAAGGAACCGGACGTTTTTCATCAGAGAAAATATGGAAAATGCAAGATGCAGATATGCTAGATAATTTTTATTTGAGCGTCGAATTTGACTTTCAAAGTACTACAAACGTTTTAGTTGAAGGGTTTGATGAATCGGGTAAGAGTCTTTGGAAAACTCGTTATATAAAATCTAATCCGAAGGATAAAAACATAGGTATTCAATTAATTTCCGTTCATCAAGAAATGCTGAAAGACCCAGTAGGCACCCTGCGTGAATTAGGCCGAATGGGTTATAGCTATGTAGAAACGTTTGTTTATGATAATGGTGCTTTTTATGGGATGTCGCCAACGGAGTTTCGTAACGTAGTTGAAGCCAACGGAATGCAATTTTTAGGGTCCATGACATTTCATGAGCTTCCTGACGCTGATGATTGGGAAAAAACCTTAAAATGGTGGTCGAAGACGGTCGATGATCATGAGGAAGCAGGCGTAAAATATCTAACAATATCTAATAATCAACTCAAATCCGTAAAAACCAAAGCAGAACTGAAACGCTATAGTGACTATTATAATGCGATAGGTAAACTATGCCGCGAGAAGGGTATTACATTCGCTTTTCATAATCACGCCGATGAATTTAGGCTGGTGGAAGGCACGCGTATTTATGATTATTTTTTAGAAAATACTCAACCTAAATACGTTTACTTTCAAGCAGATATTTATTGGATGGAAGTTGAAGGAGTGAAACCCGTAGAGTATTTAAAAAACCATCCAAACCGATTTTTAAGTTGGCACATCAAGGATTACAAGGAATTAGGAGCGAGCGGAAAGATTGATTGGATGACGTTATTTCATCACTCCGAATTTAAAGTTCCTAAATATACGGTCGTAGAGGTGGAAGATTACTCCTACCCGCCAATGTACAGCGTACAGTTGGCATGGGAATATTTATATAATAGGGTTTTAGATTAGACTTATTTCTAATGAGCTTGCCAGAAAATAATAAACCTAAACCGAAGCATCCTTAACAAATTCAGTATACGTTTCGTACTATCGAAATGTCCGAGCATTTCTCACATTGTAAGCGGCTTCTTTTCTCTTTGATGATTTCTGGCGAAATCGATTTTCCAATTTTCTATGAGTTAATACACTAGACCCCCTCGAAAAGTGTCCGTTCAATAGATGCTCATTTCATTTGCGAATAATATTTAGACGTCCACTTTAATTATATAGATACCATTGAGTTTCATATTTGATAAGAAATAATCTCATTACCGTTAGCATGACACAATAAAATAATCGGAATATAGGACCCTGAAATCCTTTGATTTATTTTTGAGAGATTCGATAGTTACAGTTTTTTTTGATTTCTCTATGACGAAATATCGTAAAAGAGATGTATCCGTTTGTTTTAAAGTCAAAAACTGGAGTATGTTGAGCTGATTAAACTAAGGTTTCGATCCGTAATATGAAACAGTGAGAATGGTACTATGAAAAAAAAACTGACTTTCTTAACAAGACGTACTTTTATTAAAACTAGCAGCATATTGCTCACAGCGGCAAGTTTACCCAGTACACTGTTTGCCAGAACTGGTGATAAAAAACTTGGCGTGGCACTGGTTGGCCTTGGAAACTATGCCAGTGAACAGCTGGCGCCAGCCCTACTTGAAACACAAAATTGTTATCTTGCAGGCATAGTTACCGGAACAAAATCAAAAGAAAAAACCTGGCAGAAAAAATATAATATTCCTGACGAAAATGTCTATAACTATGTCAATTTTGACGACATTGTTAACAATGACAATATTGATATTGTTTATATTGTTTTGCCAAATTCGATGCATGCAGAATATTCGATTCGAGCAGCCAAAGCTGGAAAACATGTTATATCTGAAAAGCCCATGGCGATCTCTACTGCTGAATGTCAGCAGGTTATCGATACCTGCAAAGCTCAGCAAGTTAAATTGGGGATTGGCTACCGCCTACATTACGAACCGTTTAATAAAGAAATGATGCGCCTTGGTCAGAAACGAATTTACGGCGCGGTCAACAGTATAGACGCCGACTTTAGTTTTAATATGAATGATCGCACTCAATGGCGCGCCAACAAGAAATATGCCGGCGGTGGCCCGCTTATGGATTTAGGGATCTATTGTTTACAGGGCGCGATTTATAGTTTGGGTGAACTGCCTATTAGTGTGAGTGCCCGCGATACCACTTTGAATAAAGCCAATTGGCAAAGTGTTGAAGGTTCGCTGGAGTGGACGATGAAGTTCAAATCTGGGGCCGTGGCAAACTGCAGAAGCAGCTATGAAAAAGAGCTAGTAAATCATCTGCTAGTAAAAACAGAAAAACACTCATACGGACTAAACCAAGCTTATTTATTTAGTCAACTGGCAGGCTATACTCCGGCCGGAGATATGAATTTTCCGACAGTTAATCAACAAGCATTACAAATGGATGATTTCGCCAATAGTGTGCATTACGACCTACCTGTGTTGCCTTGCGGTGAAATGGGCTTACGTGACATGTTTATTGTTGAAAAAATATATGAGTCTATTGCTGCGGGTGGAAAGGACATGTCGTTGGAAGGAATGCCACAGGTATTAGACAAAGTGCCGTAAATCTCATTTAGGTTACGGCTGAATTCAGTGCAGGTAAAACATAGGTGTACTTTCTATTATTTTTAAACAAATTAAGCCCAACAAAATAAACATTGTCGCCGTCTTATGTATCAGCTTTTGCTTCGCTTCGTGCACTAGTAATACAACTAATAACGATGTTTTAAACAAAATCGATAACGCCAACTCGTTATATTGCTTACCAGGCTCAGAGAATGTGCAACTGAACTTAACCAATATTAAGCTTACTCGAGAACAAGATATTCCATTAATGTACCAAGGTTTTAATAATATTGAAGGTCCGGTTTGGTACGATGGAGCATTGTACTATTCGAATATGGGCTCACATCAACCGGATGAAAATGGATTTGAGCTAAGTAACCAAACTACTATTTGGCGCTGGGTTCCAGGTAACAAACCACAAGTATGGATGAAGGATACCAAAGCAGGTACCAATGGGTTAGCAATTGACAGTAAAGGAAAGTTAATAGTAACGCGTCAGCTAGATGGCTCTCTTTCCTATATAAATTGGCAAAGTCAACAAATAACCCCTATTGCAAGCACTTTCCAAAACAAACGCTTTAATTCACCGAATGACTTAACCATTGGCCACGACGATACCGTTTATTTCACTGATCCAAACTGGAATACACCCTCTAATATTAATTTGGCAGATATTCAAGGCGGTGGCAAACCCGGCTCGATTGAGCCCGGGCAACGAATTTATCGCGTTACGGCTAATGGTGCTGTAACGGCAACCAAGGTTACTGAGTTGGTACCAGCACTGCGTGACAAACCAAATGGCATTATATTGTCACTTAATCAACAACAACTTATTGTCGGTGGTTTGCAGGGCTTATGGAGTTTTGATTTGGATTCAGGCAAGGTTTCCAACCCACAAAAATTGCTAAGCACACAAATTGACGGATTAGGAAAAGACTGCAGCGGCAACATTTACGTGACGACAACGCGTGAAATGCCAGAAAGAAAAGATGGTCAAGTTGTTGTGATATTAGACGAACAGTTCAGAGAAATTGGCGTATTAAACGTACCAAATATTCATATTGTCACTAATATTGCTTTTGGTGGAGACGACGGAAAAACCTTATTTGTTACAGGACTAACCGCGCCAATGGACGGCAATAATCTTCGCCAGTGTGGTAGCGCTCCCTGCTTTAAAGCGAGCATTTACACAACCAAACTAAACGTTCAAGGTTTCCCATTTTGAATAGGTTGAAACTTATTGAAATGGGGGGATTACAAGCTGAGAAAACGTACCCTGCAATTTTTTAAAAAAAAGATAGATAGTTAATTATTTTCAAGCGAGTTTATCAAACTCGAATCGAATAGGGCACAACATGAGACACCCGTTAATTTTTACGACTTTAATGATTTATTTTATTTGTGGGTTTGCACTGGCCAACCAAAGTGAACAAAGTGACAAGTTGCCACTGAATATAATATTTGTAATTGGCGACGGTATGGGGCCAGCGTATACCAGTGCCTACCGATATTTTAATGATGACCCACAGACGGTGGAAGTAGAGAAAACGGTATTTGATCGACACGTTGTGGGTCTTAGTAGTACCTATCCGGCTCTGATCTCAGGTAATGTCACAGATTCCGCAGCTGGCGCTACCGCGCTTTCGTCAGGTATAAAAACCTACAACAATGCTATTGGGGTTGATGTTGATAAAAATCCTGTATTAACCGTTTTGGAATTTGCCAAGCAAAAAGGAAAAAAGACCGGTGTCGTAGTAACGAGCACAATTAATCATGCAACTCCGGCTAGCTTTATCGCACACAATGAGAGTCGCCATAATGGCAATGAAATTGCCGATAGTCTGATTGATGACCATGACAATAATCAATTTCCTTTTGATTTACTTCTCGGTGGTGGGTTGAAGTATTTTAAACGGTCAGATAGAGATCTCATAAGTGAATTTAAACAGGCTGGTTTTCAGTATATTGACAAATACGACAGCCTAAATTCTCTGGATCCAGCACGTTCGACATTGGGTATTTTTAGCAATGGTGGATTACCCTGGGCTCTGGATGATGCAATTCCATTTCGTCTTCGCACCATGACGCAGGCAGCAATAACGCAATTGGAAAATAAAAATGGTTTTTTCATGCTTATCGAAGCGAGTCAAATAGACTGGGGAGGACATAATAACGATATAGCTGCAGCGATGGGCGAAATGGACGATCTTGCCAAAACGATGGAATATCTAGAATTCTATTTGATTGAGCATCCTAACACCTTAGTGATTGTAACCGCTGATCACAGCACAGGCGGCTTGTCGCTCGCATCTAATACAGTCTATAAATGGGAGCCTGAGGTGTTACGTAAAATGATACATTCATCAAATTACATTGCACAACAACTGACTGATAAAGATGTCACGAAAGCAAGGGTAGACGAACTATTTAATTTCCAGCTAACAGAGAGTGAGCTAGCCAGTCTGAATGATATAAAGACTGCGCCGATAGCTCTCTTAGCCAGTCAAAACGCGTCTAAATCACTATACAGTGACCCATCAGATAGTGAGGTAAAGAAAGCGCTTTATTCTCAAATTAAAGAGATTATAGATGCTAGAACGCAGACAGGTTGGACTACAGCTGGGCATACTGCTGATGACGTTCCCGTATTTGCATTTGGATCAAACAGTATCCAGTTTGTAGGACACAACGATAATATCGATATTGCCACTAAGATTTTTTCATTATTGGGTAAATAACCGTTTAAGTTGAAACTAACGAAATTGACCTATCCAAAATGAGCTAAGCACAAACTAGACTAGTATCTAGTTTGTGTCTTAAATTAGTCTTCGATTCCTACGCCGTGGACTTTGACGCCTGATCTTGCCATTGCAATATCGCATCATCTTCTAATTTGTGCATTGGATATAACTTTAATTCATTTTCCTTAAAAGTAATCGCACTTTCGGCACAATATGCTCCGATCATTGCTCAACAGGGTTCGGAGGATTTGTTCTGATTCGATTTATGCAATAAGTTGCAATGGAAGAACAAGGTATCACCTGGGTCTAGTTCAACTTTGACTTGCTCAAGATGTTTTAAGGCTTCTTCTACGAATACCATGTCTGCACCTTTTTGATCGCCAGTTTTAGTATGGTTAATTCGACCAATATAATGGGACTATTCAAGAACTTCTAAGCAACCATTTTTTTCGTTGCTTTATTAATAGCGATGACCGGCCTTGGGTATAGGTGATAGTTATCATTCGCCCAGTAGCCGTAGTCTTCATGCCATTCCCAAGTACCTCCAACAAAAAGTTCTTTCATCACTGGTATGCACTACGGGTTCGTTTAGCAACTGTTCAGCAGAATCCACCAATTGACGCCCACGAGAGAACATGTTGTAAAGATCGCCACCAAGTTCCTGCCATAAACTTACTTTACTTACGGTGCCAGAGGGGTCTTTTCTATCCCATACTTTCTTGTACAGATTTTCATCGTTGAACGCTTTGTCTTATAAACGCGAGATTTATCCTGCGTTATACAACCCTTTAATGATTACGTATCCATATCGGTGATAGTCGACTATTTGTTGTTCGGTGAATGCAAATTGAGTCATTTAAATGTCCGGTTATGTAAATTGTCAACAATGATTGATCAATTAATTAGGAGTACCGGGGACATTCCGTCCACTAAAGACATAATCCTCGAAATCCCTTTCTCAGCAGGCCCGGCAAAGAGACGTCAATTTCTAATTGATATCTCTTTCTGTTAGTGGACGCATTATTTCCTCGATTTCAGGTGCTTTTTCCTCAAAACTAAAGCTGTATGTGCCATTTAGATTTATGTTGTGCCAGGCAACCGGTGATACTTTTTAGTTAGTGCCAGCTTCCCTTCATCGCCAATTGATTCAAAGTAAGTCAGCAATCGCTTTAGGATCAGCGAGTTGAAGTAGATAATAGCATTGGTCAACAACCGTACACACTCACTGCATAGGGTGATTTAATAGTCTGATAAACCTCTGCATCTATTGCCATTCACTGAGGCAATTGCTCGGCGTAACTGGTGATAAGCTTCTCCTCGATTCAAGGCTCTTTAGACGTAGCCTCTTAAGCTGGCATCATCGATATAATCCAGTAGGTACATGGCTTTGATCATTAGGTTGTATTCAGTTAGTGCTTGCAGCAAAGGGTGGTTCTTACTGTAGCCAGATAACTTTCTAATCAGCGTAGCTTGAGTCACTGTATTCTGCTGCAATGAGATTACAATACGTTGTAAAGTGTCCCATTACGACATGATTAATTGAGTTTTGATCAGTGTTTTAAGTGATAATTTAGTCTTGCCCTCTTTGTTGTCTGCAACATCAAACAACCTTTCGATCACGTCACCGAACTGAGCATAGCGTGGTGCAAAGGTATAGCTAAACAGGTCGAGAAGTGCGAAGTGAACATGATTTACACCATGGGTATCAGTCGATAATACACTGGGCTTAATATCTGAGCTTTTACTGTATAGTTAACCGACTGTTAATATTTAAATAGCAATTAATCTACAAGTCGTCTGCTGGATTCTCGCAAACAAAGTTGGTAGGGCAATACATGTCGTTTTACCGCTGAAGTCTTATCCCGTGGAATATTTACAGGCTCTGTCAGTAGACTAATTGCCAGACTAGCCATATCACTGATCGGCTGTTTGATTGTGGTTATACGTGGCCAAACCGTAGAAGCAAGCTCAGTATCATCGAAGCCTACTACTGAGATTTGCCCTGGAACATCGAGTCGATTTTTGTGAGCAACAGACATAACGGCAGCAGCCATTTCGTCATTGCTCGCAAAAATCGCATCAGGTAACTCTTTAAGTGACAATAATTTTTTGGATGCAATAAGTCCCGATTTATAAGTAAAATCACCTTGTTCGATATACTCTGGCGGCATCATCAAACAGTGTGAACGTAATGCATCTAAGTACCCCTGATATCGCAGTCTACTGACCCCTTGGTTCACGTTGCCGATAATATGTGCAATACGCTTGTGGCCGGAGTTAATAAGATGTTCAGTGATGTCATATGCGGCTTGATAATCATCCATACAAAGATAAGGACTAGCGAGCAAATCAATATCTGGTGCTATACGTACAAAAGGAGTATTGGAGTCTTTTAGCAAGTTTAGGACTTCTGGAATATCCGCCAAAGGCGGCAATAAGATCAAACCATCCACCCGGGTTACATGAATAAAATCATTAACGATAGATAGCGCTTTTTCGGTTTCTCCAGACGTTTCATCTATCACAATATGAAAGCCATTAGTACGGCATTTTTTTAATGCGCCTACCAAAAACTTACTGACGTAGTTGGCATTTGCATACTCACATACAATACCGATAAAAAAGGATTTAGAGCTGGATAAACGGCGTGCTGCAATATTTGGACTGTAATTTAGCTCCTGAGCAATCGCGGCTATTTTGTCTCTGGTCTTGGCTCCGACTTTAGGGTCGTTGTTCATAACACGAGACACGGTCATCAAGGAGACGCCAGCTTTTTCCGCAATATCTTTTAGTTTAACTCTGGACATAATTCTGCTTTACATCATTATAAAATGGAAAAATGTTACGTTAACATTCTATCTTTGAAATTCAAAAGAGTTCAGGCATCAAATAGTCGACCTTAGACTTACAATGTTGATCAATAAAAACATGATATTCTGGCATTCTGTCTACAGATTTTTTGGTACCTACTCTTATATATTTTAAGCTTTTCACAGAAAGTACTTTCGGTGTACCTATGCTAGTTATTGGTAAAAACTAGGTGGCGGTAATTAGTGGAATGTAGCTGGGCTAGCTTGGTAGGTTTATACCCATATCAATGTGAAATGTTGATAACGATATTAAGGCTGCTTGTTCCTTCTAAAGGAATGAGTCGTGTTGAATAAATTATCAATCAACACTGGGTTCAATGACTAGAGATAAAAACGAGCCTTCATCAGGTTCTCCATTCTGTTTATTCCAAGCCTTAGTTCTATTTTTATAAATAAAACTAAGGCAGTTTCTCCAAAAATCCCTCATGTGACGGCATGATGCTTAAGCATTTTTGTGTCACAGTATGAATTTCTGTCATACGCCTTTCCATCTCTTTTTCCTCTAGAAAATTGGCGATAGGATGATAACGTTGTGGGTGAATACCTTGACCATTAAATACTGCAAACCAACTGCTGTGATTAAATAACACTTTGTCTTCGCTATATAAGCGCGCGTTTTCCTTATAAATAGCGATGCGCTTCTCTAACGAGACTGGAATATCCATTTCGCGTACGTAGGTCCAAAAAGGGCTATCGTCCCGTGTAGTCGCTTTATAATGCAGAATTAAGAAATCTCTAATTTGCATATACTCAGTCTTGGTACGCTCATTATAGTAATCAATATCCGGTTGATTAAATGACATATCTGGGAAGTTAGTCATTAGTCTTGCAATAGCGGTTTGTACTAAGTGAATCGATGTTGATTCAAGAGGCTCTAAAAATCCCGAAGAAAGACCAATCGAAACCACATTTTTGTTCCACGGCTGCTTTCTAAAACCCGTTTTAAACTTCAACTGACGGGGTTCAGAGATTGGCGGAGTATCAAGGTCTTTATTTAGGCTTTCGATTGCATCAAAGTCGCTTAAAAATTGACTAGAGTACACATAGCCATTTCCCGTTCTCGATTGCAGTGGAATACGCCACTGCCAACCTGCCGTTTTAGCAGTCGCTCGTGTATATGGAGGAAGCTCGACCATTCGCTCGCTCAGGCGCGTGACAGCACTATCACAGGGCAAGTAATGTGACCAGTCATCATATCCAGTCTTTAACGTTTCTTCGATCAATAAGCCCTTAAAGCCCGAACAATCAATAAACAAGTCACCTTTAATACATTCGCCATCATCCAATGTGACTGATTCAATGTGACCGGTATTGGCTGCTTGTGTGACGTTAACAATTTTACCCTCGGTTCTAGTGACCCCATTCTTTTCGGAAAAATCCCGTAAAAAGGCCGCATATAACGCCGCGTCAAATTGAAACGCATACGAAAGCGCACTCAGTGGACTACCCTGCAACTCAGGACGTGCACGCATGAATTTGCCTGCCTTGGCTGCTTGAATCTGTAGGTTAAAATCGTCGATTGGTTTGGCAGTACCCGCTTTGTGTTGGCGTAACCACATATGATGAAAATGAATACCTTCCATATCCAAACCATAAGGGCCAAATGAATGAAAATAAGACTCACCAAGTTTATGCCAGTCAACAAACTCGATACCGAGTTTGAAGGTCGCATTTGTTTTTTTAATAAAGCTGTTTTCATCAATACCTAACAGCCGATTAAAATACTGAATATGCGGAACGGTGGCTTCACCCACGCCTATTGTGCCTATCGATTCAGATTCAATTACTCGTATATTTATTTTTTTACTACCCAGTAGTTTCGACATTCCTGCTGCCGACATCCACCCTGCAGTTCCACCACCGACTATGACGACATCTTTAACGTCCATACCTTGCATAAAATTACCTATTTAATTACCAGCTTAAAATTAGAATTTAAATCGAAGAGCCAGCATAGTTTTTTATAAACTCGGCATGTGTTGGCATTTTCAAGGTTGTTTGTTGCATTGCACTTTGCATACTTTGTAAGCTCTGTTCAATGTTTTGTATAGGCACACCAAGCAACATTGGGTCTGCTGTTTCAGGATAAATATTTTGACCCAACATCACGGCTACCCAGCTAGAAGTTGAAAATAACTCGTGATCATCTCTGAATACTCGTCCAGCGCACTGAAATAACTCCATTTTGTGTTGCAAAGAGTCAGGTATCGACATGTTTTTACAATAGCGCCAAAACTCGCTATCTGTGCGTTGTGTGGCTTTGTAATGCAATATAATAAAATCTCTGACTTGATGAAATTCGCGGGTCATTAAACGGTTGTATTCTTCTACTACCTTAGCGGCCGGCGTTAAAGACGGATATAACGCAATAAAGCGGCTGATCCCCTGCTGTATTAAGAAAATAGAAGTCGACTCTAAAGGTTCTAAAAAACCGCTAGCAAGACCAATTGACACACAGTTTTTATGCCAGAATTTATCTCTACACCCAGTCGTAAATCTTAGGGTACGTGGATCAGAAAGTGCGGGGGCATCAAGTCCTTGCATAAGTAAATCTGTAGCTTGCTGATCATCCATAAAATCAGTGCTATAAATATGGCCGTTTCCAGTCCTATGCTGAGTCGGAATACGCCATTGCCAACCAGCGGTTTTGGCCATCGACTTAGTGTAAGGTAGTAATTCACCTTGACGTTTACTTGCAACTGCTTGAGCACTGTTGCATGGCAGCCACTTTGTCCAATCGTGAAAAGGTACGCCAAGTGTTTGGCCTAACAACTTAGACTTAAAACCCGTGCAATCAAAAAAGAAATCCCCCTCAACCCGCTCAGTGTTTTGCATGACAAGTGCAGAAATATTTTCAGTTTGCTCATTAAGCAAAACTTGATCGATACGCCCTTCGATTCGTATTACGCCGCGCTTTTGGGCGTAGTTT
The DNA here is from genome assembly GCF_058068185.1 of Paraglaciecola sp. IT1134. Lineage (NCBI taxonomy): Bacteria > Pseudomonadati > Pseudomonadota > Gammaproteobacteria > Alteromonadales > Alteromonadaceae > Paraglaciecola > Paraglaciecola sp. IT1134. The sequence continues at coordinate 4,612,790 of NZ_CM176486.1, forward strand.
CTTAGAAACAAAGCGTATGCAGTGGCATCAAAATGGTAGGCATAACCAATTTGCGATAAAAGCGACCGAGGATTATCGTTAGGTAGCGCAAACTTCATACTTTTAGCCGCTACCGCACACATGCTATATTCTTCCAAACTATTGGTGTTACCCGCTTGCCTTGTATGCAGCCAATATTGATGGAAATCAATACCGTTCATGTCTGCGCCATGGTTACCAAATGGATGAAAAAATTTATCTCCAAGTTTACCCCAATCACTAAACTCTATTCCCAACTTAAAAGTACCGTTGGTTGCCTTTAAAAATTCCGCTTCATCAATGCCCAACATGCGATTGAAGCTTATAATATCCGGAATGGTCGCTTCACCTACTCCAACCGTGCCAATTTCTTCAGATTCTACTAGTACAATTTGTACGTCATCAGGTCTTAGCATACTTGCCAGCGCCGCCGCAGACATCCAACCTGCGGTTCCGCCGCCAGCGATAACAATTTTGCGGATACGATTGGTAGATGACTGACTCATGATTGCCTCTTTAAATAATTCAAAAACTTTTGTGTATATAGTGAACTGGGTGGCATTTTGGGCACAATGGCTGCTATTGCATTTTTTGTATGCAATAAGTGCTGTTTAACATTTGAATTATCGATGTTGTCGCATTGACTATCGAGGCGTCTTGGAAAACGCCGCATACCAAAGTGAAGTATTATCCAATCTTCGGTATTGAAGGGCTCAAAGTCGTAGGCAACCATTAATCCACGGTGCAAATATTGTGCTAATTTTCTATCAAGTAATGCTTGTGTATCACTATCAAGAACCTGATTCTGAGTGGAATGCTCATGTCGCAAAAAATGCCTTGTATCGGTCAATGCCAAGTTAAATAGTTTGGCGTGTTGAACGTCCAACCTATAGCGCCGATTGTACTCTTTTTGTTCCATGCGCATATTATTCGAGATAGGAATTAGCTGTAGAAGGCGCTCGATATCAAGCTTAAGCAATCTAAACGGCACATTTGAAAATGGCTCAAGAACAGCTGCACTCAGGCTGATTGCAACACAATTACCTACCCAAGCTCGCTCTTGTTCACCAATATCAGCCCTTATTGATGCAATTGTGTTGGCAGAACTTTTATTTTCTGCAGACGTCTCTTTAGCACTATTTCCAGCGCTATCTACAGTACTAGCCGCTTGCAATATCTGACTAGAATTTTGTAAGTAAAGCGTCGACTGCCAAGCATTCACATGTCCCGATACTATGTTACATGGTTTCATCTGTGCGTCATTTTCGTTAGTTAATAACGAAAGGTTTATTTGCGAGTGCACTCGTTTTTTTACGCCCAAAGCGCTCATTAATTTAGCGTCAGTGCCCGAACAGTCAATGAATAAATCGGCCTTAATGCACGAGTCATCATTTAGTCGCAAGCTAGTAATATGCTCATCCGCAACATTGGCTTCTAAAAGATCTGATTGAATCAGTCTTATATTTCTCTGCTTAATCTTATTTAGCATAAACAAGGCGTAATTTTGATAATCAAAATTATACCCATATTCAGCCCTAGACAATGGCGATGCCGGTTGATTTTGCGGTGGGTGAGCAAACTTGTCTTGTAAAGCTGACTGGGCCCCAACTAAGTAGGTTTGCAAGTCCTGTTTGTGTTTTAACAAGACCTGGTGGAAGTCCATACCGTACTTCGAAGTAAACGGCAAACTAAACGCTTGCACCCAGTCAAGTTTTTCTCCAGTCCAATTTTGATAATGCGTTCCAAACGAAAAACTTGAGTTGGTTTGTTGAAATAACTCCGCCTCAGAAATATCCATTGCCAAATGCAGGTTATAAGCATCAGGCGTACTCGTACCACCATACAAGATATCGCTATGCGCCTGATCAGCAGGTAATATCAGGGAAAGCGTAACGTGATCTGCAAGTGCGTTATGGATTGTCAGGGCTGATATAAAAGCAACAATGCTGTGGCCATATATCACGATATCTAGGTTTTTCGGATTCGGTATATTAACGGAGTTGTCCTTGTGCACTTCATTTTTATTCATTTACAGCATTCCTTACGATGCATCGGCAAAGTCATGATAAATAGCGATTCAAAAAAGCCTGATGTTCTTCAGCCTGATGTAAACCTAGCTTGATATCTTCGCGCATCGCATTTGCTTTAGAACGTATATGATTAGACCCAAACGCTTGCACCCTAGGATCGACATTATGCGGTATCAAGTTTTGTCCAAGCAAAACTGCAACCCAACTTGGTGGCAAAAACGCGCCTATTTCATAGCGTTGAATGTAGGCTCGATGCATCCACGGATCTAGTTTTTCTTGCAGGCTATCTGGTAGTGTCATATTTTTAAAATATGCCCACATAGGGCTATCACTGCGGTCATTTGCAACATAGTGTAATAATAGAAAATCTCGAATACGCTCATATTCTAAGCTCATCTGAGCATTGTATTCCGTAATATCTAGTTCATCTATTATCAGTGTATCCGAGGTGTTTTGTTGATCATCAAACGCGGGGAACAGCTCGATTAACTTAGTAATGCCTTCTTGAATTAAGTGAATGGATGTTGATTCGAGTGGCTCTAAAAAACCTGCCGACAACCCGATAGCAATAACATTGTTTTTCCAAAAGTGATTTCTACGGCCTGTTTTAAATTTAAGTTTGCGAGGCTCAGCCAACACCTTGCCATCCAATTGCTCTAAAAGTGAGTTTTGAGCTGCGTCGTCACTAATAAACTGACTGCAATACACATGACCATTTCCAGTGCGATGCTGTAACGGAATTCGCCATATCCAACCTGCTTCTTTAGCTGTTGAGCGCGTAAAAGGATTTAACTGCTCTGCACTTTCACAAGGCACAGCAATGGCTCGGTCACATGGTAACCAACTAGACCAGTCTTGGTAGCCAGATTTTAGACTTTGCTCAATCAGCAAACCACGAAAACCTGAACAATCAACAAATAGGTCGGCGCTAACGCGTTGGCCATTCTCCATCGTTAATTCTGAAATGTTTCCATTTATTTCGTTTAACGAGGTGTTAACAATTTTTCCTTCTATTCTATTAACCCCGAGTTTGCATGAAAATTCGCGTAAGTATTGCGCATACAGGCTTGAGTCAAATTGATAGGCATAACCAAAGGAGTTTTTTAAATCTGGTGCTCCCACCTCTGGTATAGTGAATTTGTTGGATTTTGCGGCGGCAATACCAAATGCATAGTCCTCTAATCTACCAATGTCATTATTTTTTTGAGCTAACAACCAATACTGATAAAAGTCGACTGAATTTATTTTTTCGCCAAAGTCACCAAAAGGATGAATATAACTCTGTCCCTTGCTTCCCCAGTCAACAAACTCGATGCCTAGTTTAAATGTTGCTTTGGTTTTACGCATAAAATCACGCTCGTCTATGCCAAGCGTTTGATTGAAGAATCTTATATGCGGCAAAGTGGCTTCTCCGACTCCAACGGTACCAATCTCTTGGGATTCGACCAGGGTAATTTGAAGTTTTTGTCTTGAAAATTTTTTTGCAAGTGCTGCCGCTGTCATCCATCCAGCAGAGCCTCCTCCCACTATACATAAGTGCATAATTCGACCTGTTTTTTATTACCTAATTTCACTTTCGCTTTCATAAATACCGCAAACTTAAAAAAAAATTGTAAATAAATACGACATGATGTTATTAATGAAATGTTAACGCTAACATATAATATATTGTCAATAAAATCGCGAATTATAAAAATAACGAGTTTTTATATCAGGTCAATGGTCGAAGTATTTTGAACCACTAACCCAAAGGAATATAGCTAAGAACACGTCGAATTTGGCGTAGAAAACACATAACTAGGAGAATACACAATGAGCTTGCAAAGAAAAACTTTTCTAAGCGCCTCTGTAAGAGCAGCCATGTTTGGCACGACAGCTCTTCTCACAGCAGCCACAAGTCAATATGCCGTCGCACAAAGTGTTGGCGAAGAAGAAGAAGCTGCAGTAGCCGCCGAAGAAGCGGTTGAAGTCATCGCAGTTACCGGTATTCGTGGTGCACTAGCCGTCGCAGCTGAAATTAAACGTGAATCATCAACATTTGTCGACTCAATTACCGCATCTGACGCAGCTGCCATTCCTGACTTGTCAGTTGCTGAGGCTCTTTCGCGTATACCAGGTCTTACTGTTTCTCGTTTTACCGCTGGTGGAACTGCGGGCGATTTTCCTTCTCCAGAAGGTTCAGGTAACTTAATTCGTGGTCTTGGTTTTATTCGTTCAGAATTTAACGGACGCGATGCGTTTTCAGCAAACGGAGGCAGAGCTTTAGATTGGTCGGCAGTGCCTCCACAGCTTATTGGCCGTGTAGATGTATTCAAAAACCAACAAGCCGACCTTATTGAGGGCGGTATTGGTGGAACAATTAACCTACAAACACTTGCACCATTCGATAATGAAGACGGTGTAGCGCAAATTTCTGTTGATACTGTTTATACTGATATACGCGAAGAATGGAGCCCGACATTTAGCGGTATATTTGGTAAAAACTTTGATACCGATAACGGCAAGTTTGGATTTGTAGGCTCATATTCTTCATCTGAATTACAGTCAGACATTAATGGTTACCAAGCAGGTTCGCTTGTTCCTCGCGATAATATACCGGCCTCTAGTTTTGCTGAGGGTCAAGGGGTAACTGACCCTGTAGGCACTGTCGCCCTAGCACCTGGTTTCAATTTACGCACAAACGAAGTTGATCGCGACAGAGAAAGTATCTACCTTGCAGGACAATGGCGCAGTGCTGACGACAGTGTTGAAGTATTGGTTAAATACGTAACCGTAGAAAATGAGATAAATGGTCTTGAACGCACCTCTGAGTGGTATGCTGACGCTGAGACAGTGAGATCTGGAGGGGTAGAGATTAGTGATTTGATTGTGTCACCCTTTACGTCAGATGGGATTCCTAAATGTAATGGGAGCAACGAAGATCCTGCTGGCGAATGTGACGAGCTAATCCCCGTTACAGGTGGTTTAATGGAAGAAGGCCTGATAACAGATGATTTTAGAAGCTGGGCTGGCGCGTACGGATTGCGAGTGTCTAACCTAGGCATAGGTAAACAAGAATATTCAAAAACTGATGATGTCAGTGTTAACGTAAAATGGCGTGCTACCGACCGATTGATTGTTGAATTTGATGCCCATAGAACAACGGCCGAAGCGTCTTTCGAAGAACAATGGATTGGTGTAAATACATTCTTAAACGTATTTTCTCGTCCTAGTTTAGATAACCCATATTTAGAATTTTCTGTTGATCCACGTACTAACCTCAATGAAGGTAACCGCCGAGACGGTGGCACGGTTCAAGTTCCGTACGTAGCGCCTACTAGTCCGGCAGACCCTTCTGGTTCTTATGTTGGTTTTGCAAACGACTCATTCAAAGAAGGCGAAGGCGATTTACAGGCGGCTAAGCTTGACGTTGAATATGAATTTGACAACTCAGACGGTTGGTTTCAGTCTGTCAAAATGGGCGCACGCTACTCTGAGCGTGAACAAATCAACAAAGAAGCAGATAGCAACTGGAAAGGCGTCACCCCATTATGGAACGGGGGCGTAGCGCCTTTAAATTCGTTAGACAAAAATATTTACGATGAAGTCGATTTCAGTGATTTCTACCGTGGTGGTGTGGTAGGTGGTGAAAATACCACACTACTTTATGCTAGTGCTGACCTGTTGCGTAACCCAGCGTTATTCTACGATTACTTACAGGCTGAGCCTGATTTCGCAACATCAATCTATTCGCCCTTCGCGGCTGATACTGATCTTAATCCTGAAACCCCACCTGATGCGGACCTACTGCGTCGCACTAGGGATGGAAACTATACTAAAATTTATGCGCCAGGCGGTATTGCAGATGTTGTTGAAGAAACAATCAATTTGTATGCCATGGTAAAATTTGCACAAGAATTTGACAACGGAATGTGGTTAGAAGGTAATGTAGGTTTACGTTATGTTAAAAACACATTGGGTTCAAATGGGAGGCTTAGCTATAACCAATTCGGCGAAGATAGACAAGAGCTTGACGATCCCGAGGAATATCCACTTTACACGCAAGAAGTGGAAGATCGCGATGAAATCAATGACTTTTTGCCTGAGACAGAAGCATATTTACAAACAGCAGACTCTGTACGAAGAGTTAACGTAAAAGATGAGCATTGGTTACCTTCATTAAATGTTAAATTGAACCTTAACGACGATATGCTCATCCGTTTTGGCGCGAGCAAAGGGGTTACTCGTCCAAACATGTCAGACCTTAGTGCGACTCAGACAATAGATGCCAAGACGAGTGTTGAGCGTTTCCAGAATCCTCTTCCTGGTGACCCGGATTTTATTCCTGATGACGGGACTCCTAGGCCTCCTCGTCCTTTAGTAAATGGCACCTTACAAAATATCCGCATTGAGGGCGGTAATCCAGACCTTGTAGCGACTACAGCGAATAGCTTTGACCTTTCATATGAATGGTACTTCGAAACAGGCTTTGTTACCTTTGGTGTGTTTAAAAAAGATATTAAAAACATCGTGCAAGATGGCTTACAACCAGTTGACACTATTAAACTAGACAACACACAAGTTAATGTTAACTACAGCGGTAAAATTAATTTAGCCGAAGCTGAAATTTCAGGTTTTGAAGTCGCTTATCAAGATTTCTTTACTGGGTTACCGGGCATATGGGCAAATTTTGGTATTCAAGCCAACTACACCTTTGTTGACGCGTCGGCAACACCACCGCCACAGTTTTTAGATATTGATGACGATGGAGTACCTGATTCGGCTGATACTACTTTCCGTTTCGGTTTAGATAATCTGCTTGGACAATCAGAGCATACAGGTAACCTAATTGGTATTTATCAAGATGATGCGTTAGAAGTGCGTTTAATTTATAACTATCGTTCAGAGTATCTGAATTCATATCGTGACTTTGTAACGGGTAACCCAGTTTTCCAAAAACCCACTGGATTTTATGATGCGTCTGTTAGATATCACTTTAGTGACAATCTAACGGCGAATTTTCTAATTGCCAACATCACTGATGAGAAGAACAAGTCAGAAACACAGGTTGACGCAGCTGGTACTCGTTACCAACGTTCTAGCTTCTTGAATGATCGTCGTATACAACTAGGATTAACTTATAAATTTTAATTTAAACTTATTTTAAACTTATATATAAAAAGGGAGAGATTAACCTCTCCCTTTTTATTTTAGTGAGATCATTAAATCACGTATTGTCTACTAGTAAAAATGAACCTGTAAGTTTGAATAGATTCACCAGAGCAAAAAACAGTTAAACAATAAATAAATCATTCATCTATAAACACTGGGCATTTCAGTCACCAGTGCGGCTATTCAAAATTAATATGGGCTTTGGTTAATATCAATCCATATTAATAAGTGCTCTCTCAGAATGCATCCAGCGGTTTTTGAACAAGGTGTCGGTATGTAGGAATGGTAGCGCTAACTTTGCATGGTAATAGTAATTATTTTCGATTTAAAAAAGTGTTACTGCAATTAACATCATAAAAATAAAAACGTAGATTAAAATGAAGTCAACTAGAGGGATTTTCGTATTTAACGACTCATTTTCTTGCTAACTTAAGAGGAAAAGTAAAATGAAAAAATTATTAATTCGCTCGGCAAGTACAGTGACACTCATGTCACTATTGACAGCATGTGGGATAGAGGATCATCCAAAAGATGTAGAATTTCCAGATAACGTATCTGTAATTCCAGAACCTGAAGCTCCCGCGCCTGAAGTTCCAGAAGAATTTTCTGTAGTGACGGCGACTAGCCTAAAAGCATTAGCACCTGGTTTAAACATTGGTGTAGCTGTTCCGGCTGGTGGTAATTCTAACAGTATAATAAACTCACCTGAATCTAAAACTGTTATTCAACAATATTTCAATCAGTTATCTGCTGAAAATATTATGAAGCAAGCCTCTTTGCAACCACAGGAAGGAGTGTTTTTCTATGATGATTCTGATGAACTTGTTCAGTATGCAAAAGACAATTCACTAACGGTACATGGTCATGTATTAGTTTGGCATTCACAAATAGCAGATTGGATGAAAAACTTTGTAGGTGAGAAAGCTGATTGGATAACCATGATGAAAAATCATGTAACACAAGTAGCAACTCATTTTGAAGAAGCAGGTGATAGCGATACAGTTACTAGCTGGGATGTTGTTAATGAAGCCTTTATGGATAATGGACAATACCGAGGTGCAAAAACGACTACTCTTAGCGATGATGCATCTGTTTGGTATGAAAATATTGGTGAAGAATTTATACCATTAGCATTTACAGCAGCAAGAGCTGCAGATCCCGATGCTGATTTATACTACAACGATTTCAACCTTATTTGGAGTAGCGATAAATTAGGCGCTGTTATTATTATGGTTAATAATATGCAAGCTGATGGTGTACCGATTGATGGTATTGGTTTCCAATCACATATTTCAGTTAATAGCCCTGATATTTCGACAATCAGAGCTCAATTTCAGAAAGTGGTAGATATTCGCCCAAAAATCAAACTGAAAATCACCGAACTTGATGTTCGTATGAACAATGAAAATGGTACTGATTTTACTACCCTAACAAGTGCAAGAGCTGAGGAACAAAAGGAATATTATCATGACATTGTTGAAGCATATTTAGACATTGTTCCTGAAGATCAACGTGGTGGTATTACTGTTTGGGGAATCATTGATGCAGATAGTTGGTTACAAAGCTTTCCTGAACCTACAATAGAATGGCCATTATTGTTTAATGATGATTTTACTCCTAAGCCAGCATTACAAGGTTTTGCTGATGCATTAGAAGAAGCTAATTTTATTCCTACTCCAGATCCAGAAGTAACTTCATTCTTTAATACAAACTTTGAAACTGATCTTGATTCATGGGGATCGCGAGGAGATGCAACAGTAACGTTAGAAACTACCGAAGCACACGCTGGTAATAATAGCGCTTTAGTTGTAGGACGTACGGCTAATTGGCAAGGTATATCAAAAAGTGTTGTAGGCTTATTCACAGCTGGTGAAAGTTATAACGTTTCTGCATGGGTTAAGTTATCTGATGATGCTAGTACAGTTACACCTAGCATGAAGCTAACTCTAGAAATAAACCACGGTGCAGGTGACGGTACCACTGAATACCTTGAAATGACTGCTCCTGTAACAGTAAGTGCAGGTGATTGGGTTGAACTAACAGGTACTTACACGCATACGATAACAACTGTAGCAAACTCTGCTAACCTTTATGTTGAAGGAAGTGAAACAACAGTTGATTTTTATGTTGATGATATTTCGGTAACATTGGCGGAATAATATATATATTAACTTTGATTATTCATTATTGATTACGGATTTACATCTACTTTAATGTTTAATTACAGTTAAATACTATTAATGAAAAAGAGCTAACAGATTTATCTTTTAGCTCTTTTTTTAGATCTAAATTTAGTCGTTAAACGGTAGCAATTCATAAAAGCCAATGCGGCATTAGATAATATAAGTCTTACAGCTTGTGAGTTTTTCAGGATGTATTCTGAAATGAAAAAATACTTTATGGGTGGAAAGTTATGGAGTCAAAACTACCTTGTAGAAACGATTGGTAATGCAAATGAAGAAACAGTTATAAATTTTTATCTTATTATCTAACCCTACTTTAAAAAACGAGTCTTTATATGAAAAAAAAGTACCTATTATCTTTATTATTCAGTGCTGCTTTATTAGTTAATTTATCCTCTTGCTCTGATGAAAGCACGATAGAAAGTTCTAATCGTCAAATATATGATGATAAAAAAGAAATTTTGGTAGATAAAACCGTCGCATTTGACTGGTTTGAATATCAAGGTAATGATGCGTTTTTTACTGATAAATTACCTGAAGGTCAATTTCAAAACCCCATTGTGGCAGGATTTTATCCTGATCCCAGTATTACCCGAAAAGGTGATGATTATTACATGGCGGTTTCTTCTTTTTCATACACCCCCGGGGTGCCACTTTTACACAGTAAAGACCTAGTTAATTGGGCGCTTATTGGCCATGCGTTAACACAAAAAAATCAGATTAATCATAGTGGATTAACAGTCTCTAGAGGAATTTACGCACCAACAATTCGTTATCATGATGGTTTATTTTATTTGATCACTACCGCGGTTGACTCAGGCGGTAATTTTTTTGTTACCGCAGAAGATCCCGCAGGTGAATGGTCTGAACCCTATTGGTTGCCTGGAATTGCCGGTATTGATCCCGACATATTTTTTGATGATAACGGCAAGGTTTATATTACGCATAATGGTGAACCTATTGGAGCGCCTTTATATGAAGGACATCGCGCCATTTGGCAATGGGAATATGACATGGAAGCCAAACAAGTTGTTAAAAATTCAGGTCGCGTTATCGTCAATGGCGGAGCTGATTTAAGCAAACAACCTATTTGGATTGAAGCACCTCATGTTTATAAAATTAATGGTTGGTATTATTTAATGTGTGCAGAAGGCGGCACCGCTTACGATCATTCAGAGGTGATTTTTAGAACAAAAAGTTTAAGTCAAACTTTTGAACCTTATGCTTATAACCCCATTTTAACTCAACGTGATTTAGACATTAACCGCGACAATCCCATCACCACCGCAGGCCATGCTGATTTAATACAAACGGCAACAGGGCAATGGTGGGCAGTATTTCTAGCAACCCGTGCGTACGATAAAACCTATTATAATACGGGTCGTGAAACGTTTTTATTACCGGTAACTTGGCAAGATAACTGGCCAGTGATTCTTGATCAAGGTATTGAAATACCAAAGCAATTAAACAAGCCTGTTATTGTTCTTGATAATCAAACACCTCAATTACAAACTGAAGCCTTAACGGGAAATTTTACTTGGCGTGATGATTTTGACTCTTCTAGCACTGAAACTCATAGGTTAAGCCCTCATTGGAGTTTATTGCGTAGCGTGAATAATGATTGGTATGCAATAGCGTCAGGGAAAATTCACCTAAAACCTGCCGCTATTACACTTGCGTCATTACAGCAACCCAGGTTTATAGCTCGTCGCCAACAACACATGACTTATCAAGCTTCTACGGCTTTAGTGTTGCCAGAATCTGAGCGTATTTCTGCGGGTATTGTTGCTTTTCAAAATGAAAAATATCATTATTATTTTGCGGTAAAAAAAGTAAATCAAGGTTATGAATTATTTATTGAACAAGTTAAAAATGGTAGCGTAATTAAAATTAATAGTGTGATCATTAATACTAGAGTTAATGCAAGTGAAGAAGACGAAGCAGGGCAGTTATTAACCTTAACTATTATCGGAGACAAGGCTGATATAAGTTTCTCTTATCAACTAAGCGACGCTGAAAAAATAATTTTAGCACAAAATATCGACGGAAAAATATTAAGTACCTCAGTTGCAGGTGGCTTTGTAGGAAGCTTTTTAGGAATTCACACAAGAATAGAATTGTAGATTTGGTAGCCGAATAAAAAATAGAATTGTCTTAGCAGGTAAGTAAAGCCCCTGATGATTTTAACCCACAACTATTTTAAAAGGTTTACATGTGTTGTTATTGATTTCGATAAGGACACTATAAGGATGTAAAATTATTTGAAAAGGAATGAGCTATTCTCATGAATAACCATTTTATTCTATCAAAGTCTGGCCTCCAAGATTTTTAATTATCGCTAAGTGGTCAATTAATTATAATGTACTTGGTATAAGTACTAAGTCTTTAACTATGAGCTGAAGGCATAGTAAATCCACTAGATATGGATATACTAATGTACTTTTTATTCGCTTTAACATCCAAGTTTATTACTAATACGATCCAACGACCTCTAGCAAATTAAGTTTCGTCGTTTTCAGGGGTTTTACCATTTGTCATCGCTACTGAACGAACGGTAATCATGTCGTTTTTCTTAAAGTGGTGTGTCATTGTTATCTCCCATGTAAATAATTCACTATTCGCTACTTAACGTTTTAATTAAGAACATGTTTCGGCAGTTATTTTTACTTTTTAGTCATGAGTCACAAATAACTCATGTTTATTAAAACTTATTTAGAAAACGGTAAGAAGTGGGCTTGGAAAGGTTAGATACAGCTAGTTTTTTAGTATACCAAAAGCAAAAGATGATATATAAAAAGTCTTTTATCAATATATGCATATCATGCGCTTAAAGCATGATTCGATAGAGCAATGTTCTTTCAATTTAAGTTGTGAAAGCTCAGCAGCGTGTGTGCATTAAAACTTAACCCTATGATATTTTTGTTAATAATCTTAATAGATTAGCTCATAAAATAGGTGTGACTTATCACTAAAAAAACCTCAAGTTTTTCAAATGTTTATTAAAATATATAGAACTAGCTTAATCATATTCAGTAATAAAAACTTATCTTATATTCAATTTGACCATTACCGTGTAGCCATATATATTATTGTGTACGCGCGCGCTGTATTCTAATTTTATGGAGAAAGTTTTGAGTCCCTTAAGTCATTATTATAAAAAATTTCTGATAACAAATAATCGTATATTTTTTTTAAAAGTATTAGTTTCATTCTTTTTTATATTAAATTTAATAGGCATAACACATGCTGCAGAAAAAGAAGATGCAAACTCTACTTCCTCAACCTATCCAAGAGAATACTTTGAACAATATAATGCCCAAAATGCTTTTGAAATGATCCAACGTATTCCTGGCTTTATCTTAGAGGGAGGAGGCAATGCGAGAGGCTTTAGTAGTAATGCAGGTAATGTTTTAGTCGATAATGTTAGACCTACAACAAAAACTGGTGGGTTAGACTCTGTGTTAAAACGAATTCCTGCAGGGCAAGTAAAGTATATAGAGCTACTTCGTGGAGGTAATGACAAAGGGAGTGAGGCCTCAGGGCAAAGTTTAGTTGCTAATATCATACGCGAGCAAGGTACCAGTAGTGGCACATGGAAAGTAATAATAAGGCGAACGCCAGAAAATAGAATACGTCCCGACCTCACAGCAAGCTACGCAACTCAATTAGGCGATTGGCAAACATCATCAGAAATGACCATAGGTAACTATCCAGAAGACAAAACGTCATTCCTTCAAAATTTTTCTTCTGAACAAGTACTCACATCAGAAACCGACGAAAAAATAAAGTTCTCAAAAGATTGGGTAAGATTAAGCAATGAATCATCACTTAAAACCGATAAGGGTTTATTCGTACTAAATAGCCGATTTGAAAACGAAATAGAAGATGAAGACAAACATCGTACAATAAATAACATTAATGATACTGACACAACATGGCTACTCACCGAAAGAGAGAAAAAACAACTTGTCGAATTATCACTTGATTGGACTCAGCCAATAAATAACTGGAAATGGCGTTTACTAACATTAGGCGTAGTCGACAAAGAAAAATATTCAAACCAAGAAAATAGCTATGCTTTATTAAAAGGAAAAAATACAAACCTTTACTCCGACTCTTATCAAGATGACAGTACAAATACTGAATTGATTATACGAAGCACATTAGGTAAAGTTTTAGACACTAAATTCAAGCCTGAAATAGGTTTTGAAATAGCGAGTAATCGTCTTGATACCAAAGTTAATTCATTTAGCAACGGTATTGAAGAACAATTAAGTAATTCTGACGTTGTTGTTTCTGAAATAAGAGCCGAAATTTTTGTTAATAGTACCTACCAAGTAAACAAAGAATTAAGTTTAGATACCAATATTACCGCAGAATTTTCTAAGATCAATGTGGATGGAGATAATCCACGAGAAAAAAACTTTAATTTTATTAAATCTAGAGTAGTGTCGAATTATCAGATAGATATAAATAATATAATTTCTTTTGAAATTGAAAAAAAGGTCGACCAACTAGACTTTAGTGACTTTTCATCAAGTGCTGAAGCAGTTGATGACAGAGTAACCGTAGGTAATTCAAATTTAGTCCCAACACAAACCAATAGAACCTCTCTTAGCTATGATTGGCGATTTAGTGACGCAGGTGCATTAAAAGTTGAACTTTTTTATGAATGGAAAAAAGATGTTCTAGAAAAGATAATATTACCTTCAGGAGATCAAGCATTAGGAAATGCTGGCGATGCAGAGTTTTTTGGCTTTGATGCCGATTTAACACTACCTTTAGATTTACTATTAAAAAATAGTAACTTGATATTAAACTACCAATATAAAGACACGAGTTTTTATGATGAAATAATTAACGAATATCGCTCACATAACGAAATTATCCCCGTTAAATACTCAGCTAAATTCCGTCAAGATATTACCTCATTAAATTTAGCTTGGGGTGTTGACTATGTTAATGAATCTTACGTTGATAAATTTGAAGTTAATGAAATAGAAAGAAAAGATAGAAAAGGAAAACTCTCTTTATATCTAGAATCTGGCTTTATCGAAGGCATAAAAACAAGTTTTATGGTTTCTAAAGCTAGTACTGATAGGGAAATAATTAATCGTTCATTTTTTATAAACAATAGAAGTGGTGCAAGAAACGGAAACGAAATCAATTATCATCAGAAAAAGCCTGTATTTGAATTAACCTTATCTGGAAGTTTTTGATTATCATTATCGGCTAAAAATAATTAAACAGTATATAAAGAGAAAGCCTCTACCTAAAACAACAATATCGACTGGCAGATAAAAATTCAGGCATTATTACTATCATAAAGGGTAATTTCAAATGTAAAGATAGGTAAACAGATGCAAACGTCTTCCATGTCGGAATTTTTGTCATTAGCAAATTAGTAGTTATCGGCCTTTTGCAGACATTTCGATGAACCTAACTCCGCCGTTTTGTTATGGCGTTTTCGCTCCCAGCAGCAAGCTGCGAGCCCAAGTCACTACATATAAACATGGAAAAACAGCCTTAAAATAGCCAGTAAAGAAGACGATAAGATAGACAACTAGCAGGTAATCTAACTTATCTCGCAAGGAGACTGTTGGAGGGTATGACAATAGTCATATTCATCCCCACGGCAAGAGCGTGAATGCCTAATTATCACTCAACTAACTCGGATCCCGCTAAAAATATAGCCTCAAGGTAATCAGTATCCATTGCAGCCATGCGTTGTTTACGTCTTACACTGGCTTTTCTGCTCGTATCAACTTTTATCAGATTAATCCCGATATGCCTTAGGCGGGCGATATTCTCTGCTCCATCACCACGGTATATTTGACAGTTATCTTCTCGCATCGCTGTGTCCAGCACCCAGTGCAACTTACTTTCGATACCCCAGTGGCCTCGTGCCGCTTTACCAAATTGTTCTGCTGTCAGCAGGGTAGAGCTAATGTAATAGCGGTACTCTAATGACTCTTTTTGACCATTATGCTGGTAGTTTATCGCCATACCAATGCTCGTTAAGCCTGCCCAATCAGGGAATGCCTTGGCGATATCGCCTCCATCTAGCAAGTGATATTCACGGGCTTCAACCCGACCATGTCCTTTCTCCATATGCAGGGTAGATGCTTTATTCGCACAGGCGAAGGCCTGTTTGATGCTATCGTACAACCGCTGCTGATTGCCTTTGACCGCAATCAGGT
Organism: Paraglaciecola sp. IT1134; assembly: GCF_058068185.1. Classification (NCBI taxonomy): domain Bacteria; kingdom Pseudomonadati; phylum Pseudomonadota; class Gammaproteobacteria; order Alteromonadales; family Alteromonadaceae; genus Paraglaciecola; species Paraglaciecola sp. IT1134. The sequence goes on from NZ_CM176486.1 coordinate 4,628,372, forward strand.
AATCCGCCCCTTTATCTATGATGGTCTTGGTTATTTTATGTTGGCATCCCATGGCGTCAATGGTGATAAGGCAACCTTTGATATCCAGCAAATTGAGTAAATCCGGAATGGCTGTGATTTCATTCGACTTGGCGTCGGTTTTAGTCTGCCCGATAACCACGCCATTAGCAGTGGCAAAGGCACTGACCATGTGAATGGCAGATTGTCGGTCATGACGATTATATGAGCTGCGTAAACACTTGCCATCCACCGCGACCACTTCCCCTTCGCTCAGCTTCACCACCTCTTTCATCCAGCGAATAAAGGTCGATTGCAATGCACTGGGGTCTATCCTTGAAATAAGACGGGCTATCGTATCGTGAACAGGCAACCCATCTTTAAATAATCCCAAACCCTGTAGCCAGGTTAATCTGGCTTTACCGAAATCTTCAATATCCTCCCAGCCCTCGCAACCAGTGATGATGGCGCAAATAGATAAGAACAATACATCGTAAAGGGGATAGCTTATTTTCGCGGTTTGGCGAGGGTCTTTTACATCAGCGAAGTGTCGGGCAAATACATCGATTGTCATGGTTGGTCTCCCAAAAGGGAGTATAAGATCACAGCGACAGCAGCCCGTCAAATAATGTTGTTTTTGTTCAAAAAACGTTCATGATCTTGCCGTGTATTCATCCCCGAGCACATATTTATTAAAAAACAATGTGGGGCTCTGCACGCTAGAAGAGGCAAGTTTTGCCGACATAACCTTCTCCACATTTAGACCGACTGCATGTGCTGGCATTATTGTCTCCAATTAAAAAATGAGGCGACAACTATCCTGACATAGCGGGTTATTCAGCGATCTTCCTGATGTTAATACGCATAACCCACCTACCGGACTAAAATAAAACACCTGTTAAGTGTAGTTCAGTTCAAAAAAGAGGTGAAATTAACATGGCTGTCTTCGTAATTCGTCTTCGTAATTCATTCGTAATTCATTCGTCTTCGTAATTCATTCGTAATTCTAAGTAAATGTTTGTTGTAAACGTTTAGCAATTTACCATTACGGTTAACGTTACTGAGTGACGAGTAAATGTTTGTTAGCCGACTATTAAAAATGCAGCTCACTTCCCTTCAAGGGTCGACATTTCAAGCTTAATAGCTTGCTGTGAATGCAACCAAATAGGATCTTTAAGTTCATTAACATAGTGCTTATTAATATATTCATTCTTTTCAATTCGGGCGTCTTTCCAGTTGTGCCAAGGGAAATCTAGAAATTTAGCCCAATAGTCCCAATCCCAATTAATATAACTAATAGCTTTTATTTCAGGATGTTGTTTAACCATATTAAAAAATGGCCGGTACCAAGCGTCCCAGCTTTTTTTACCGTCGTTAACACCTACATGACGAGGAGTTGTTTCGCCGATCATCACCGGTTTTCCATGTTTTGCGGATAACGCATAAAATTTACCAAGCCAAGGATTAGTGATTTCTTCTGGTGAAAATATATCTACTCCCCACCAATCAACATATTCATCTCCAGGATAATATTTCATAAGTTCGTCGAAGTTGATAAAATTTGCAGAACCTCCGCCAGAGCACCAAACATAGGCTGTTTTTTTAAGTCCTTGAGCTCTCGCTTTATTCACTATACGTTTAAAAGTAGCGGCATAAGCATTTGGAGTATATCCATTCCAACTACCTTCAAACTCGTACCCTATTCTTAAATACGCAGGACGATTCAACTCAATAAGTGATTGTATAACTTGGTCAATAGCCTCGTCGAATTTACCACTGGCTGCATCTTCCGCACGACCTTTTCCTTTATCATTACCACCAGTAAAACTCAAACCAATTTGCAACACGGTATTATGTTTAACTTGGCTATCTATTTCTTTTTTTAACTTATTTTTCCATTTTTCAACTTCCGCACTTCCTTTGCTAATACTGACATATGTCATGTAGATAAGCGGTTTATGCTCGTCAGCAAATAATGAAGAATAATGATTGAAACTTTCTACGTCCTGACCTGCCCCGTGAATAATTTCACTTTCAGGCTCTAATACTGCACCAAAGTACTTGCGAGGCATATATTCATATACACCAGAAGTAGAGGTAATTGGTTGTTTTGCCTCAGGAGAATCTATACTTTTTTGTGGAATATTTTGGCAACTAGCAATAGCAACCAGCAAACTTAGAATAAATAATTTAATTTTCACGGTAATAATTTCCTCGCTCTTTTTCTTTAGTCGGCTTCACTAAGGAATCAGCTTCCTTTTCTGTTAATCCGAAATAGCAGGTTCCAATTTGGGGTACTGGGACATTCCGTCCGCTAAAGACATAATCCCTGAAATCCCTTTCTCAACAGGCCCTACAGAAAGAGACATTAATTTCTAATAAAGGAATAACGTGTTTTTACGCTTTCAAGCCGAGCCTCGAATTTCTGACCATCTGCACTGGCATGAATAACACCTTCCTGGATATAATAATGCTTAAAAATTCCAATTAAGCTGTCGCGTTGTTGATCATATCACTGGTTTCAGCAAGTGTTTCAGGAAGAAGGTAATTAGTTTGAACCAAGCGAAGCCGTACATAGGAACGATCAGAGATGTTAGCTAAGCCATACAACACTTATTGGAACCATTATCAATAAGTGGTGCTAGTAAATCATTTTGGTACTGGATTTGCTCTGACTGTACCTGACGAACATGTTCAAAGCTTGATAATAATTCTGCAGAGCTCGGTACTTCATTGACTCAGGAATATACAATTGCCCATGTAACTTACTCTGTTAGAAACAAAATACGATAGTAGTATCCCAGCCCATATCAATCTAATTTCATCATTACAATTCTAAGCGAATAAATAAACTATATATTGCAATAAAGATGATAAAAATAGCACATGATTTTAGATGTTGTTGATGTCAATCTATGGCGATATTTTCCACTTCAATACTATATTTAAGGAAAGATATGAACATCGCCTATTGTATAATTCTAACTGTCTTGTTTTCCCTGTGCTCGCACGCTAACGAGATGAGTCCAATTAAACTTAGTGAAGATAACAACTTGGCATACCTCATTAATGACAAACCGTTAACAGATAAGAAGAATATTCGTAAGTTAGCACATGTAAAGAACGTACTATTCGCCAATGAGGATTTTCAGTTAGTAACTGAAAGTACTAAACATTCTGTTTTTTATGATGACAGCAAGACCGATTCGTTGGCAATAGATGCAGCTATTTTGGGTTACCGCGACAAATACGCGGCTGCTACCTACACTGTCGATGCAAGTTTAAAAGGCAAGTTCAACATTGGTTTAGTCACACTTTCTGAATTTGATGGTGAGAGTCTTTACAATATCTACATCAACAATAAGCTTATTGCTAACTTTCAGAACCCGAGAACTGAGCTCGATTATCACGAAGTGTACTTTACTGCAGCTGACCCAATCAATCTAAATGAAGGTGATATAATTAGAGTAGAGGCAATTCCTCATTCAAACGGATTGATACCAGAAGATGGTGGATTCGCTTGGGCTCGCGGGCGCTGGCGTGCAATCACCTTTAACTGATAGGGACGCTAGGTAGACAAAAGTGTTTATTCACTGGAACCCAACATTCGAATAAACCAGCCAAAACAAACCTTCATCATGCCATAAACAAAGCGTCCAAACCCCACCCGAATTTGGAATTCCTTTCATATCTAACAGATTGATGCGGTCCAAAGGTGAACTCATGGATAAAGGAGTCGAACTGATAACCACCGTACGCAAAAACATGAAAAAGAAATTTATATCGCTTTGGGACAGAGCTATTCTAAAAAAGCGGCTCATTATCGAAACGGTCAATGACCAGCTAAAAAATATATCTTACATTGAACACTCCAGACACCGCAGTATTCATGGGTTCATGCTTAATTTATTAGGTGGTTTAATCGCTTACTGTTTGAAAAAGGACAAGCCTTCCTTAGATTTATCTGCCCAAGAATTTGAACTGATAAATGGTAATAATATGATGCTCGCTTAACCAGATCTCAGGTTAACTCAGCCTACTATTCAACCCGAGCGAGAAGCTCACGGTCAACCAGATAAGGTAAGACTCCCTCAGTATGCTCATGCCAAGTTAGCGAGATGCGAATACGTTTAAACCAGCGCCTTTAAATACTTGGATAAAATATCTCCCGCCAGTAAAGCTCAATTTTCTTCATTCGAGGCATCAAAACTGATACCTCCTTTTATCACTGCGACACTTGTTCTAGGCATATTTAGTCAGGTAAGTGATATGGCGTGATGCTCGGCAATGTTATGACTAATGTAACTTCAGGGTCAGTGCACATTATGACTTCGGATATTGCAGAGTTATTTGTTGTGTCGTTATTGCTGAACGACGACTTCCGCTGCGACAACTGGCTGATAGCACAAGCCATAAGAAATGAAACCAAGGTTAACTTTATTAATTAACCTAATATTCATTACCTATGATGACTTATACACACAATAAATAGTGGGGTTGCACAATCCCCCGCCATTTATGAAGATGTCTCGATGGTTATTCTAATGCTAAAGCCAATACTACATCATGTGCTTTTTTGGGTTGGCCGTCGCGATTAAATAATAATGGGAAATTGGTTCTTCCTTCTACAGGCCAGCCATTTAACCAAGAATCACCATCGGTAACGCCCCAAAAAGTAACGCGATCAATGCTTTTTTGATGCTTAATAAACGTTTGAAAAATTTCTTGATAACGCGCCGCTAATTTATCTTCGGCGGCTGGTGAAAAGTTACCATCAGGGTATGGGTTGTTTTCCGGTGTTGCAGTTAGCTTATTGATATCAACATTAGCACCCAACATGCCATCTCTGCCTAAAAAATCAACGTCAAGCTCGGTAATATGTAACGGCAAGCCAGTTGCCGCATAAGCGGTTAATGTTTCATCAATTTTTTCTGCGCTTGGGTTAACCATTCCCCAGTGACCTTGCAAGCCAATGCCGTCAATACGTACACCTTTTTGTAAGAAATCATTAACCATAGCGATGACAGTATCTCGGCGGCCTTTTCTGTCCATACCATAATCGTTATAGATCAAGGTTGCGTCTTTTGGCATTTCTTGATCAGCAATAATAAAAGCTTGTTCGATAAAGTCATCACCAATAATTTGGTTATATAATGATTGACGTAATGAGCCATCATCTTCTATCGCTTCGTTAACTACATCCCAAATTTTAACTCTGTCACCATAACGGCTAGCAAACATTTTTGCCCGTTCTCGCATACGCTCAAGTAAGCCATCTCTGGTCAATAAGTTACCTTGTGTATCTTTAAAAACCCAGTCAGGTGTTTGGCTGTGCCAAAATAAGACGTGGCCGACCGTAGTGATATTTTCATCAACGCCAAGTTGCGCAAATTGATCGGCGATATCAAATTCGTATTTCCCCGGTAAAGGATTAATCCGTTCCCATTTCATATCGTTATCAAGAGTAATTGCGCTGAAATGGCGTTTTGCTAACGCTAAAGATGGGTGATTTGGTTTGGTAAACATTGACGCGCCTAAGGTCGCACCCACCAAGAATTTATCTGCATAAGCATCTTTTAAAGTAATCTTAGTACTTGGCTGCTGAGTGGTTTGTTTAGTTACGTTTTCTGAACAACTAAATAGCGCAACGGTAAATATAGCGATAAGCGCTATATGGGATATCTTATGTTTGTTCATAACATCACCTTATAAGTAAATTTTGTGTTTATAACCTGAATTGTAACGAACGTTATTTTCAATTCAGTTTATTTCAATAGTACTGCTATTATGATTTTTAATGATAATGGTCGAAATTTAGCTTTTGTGGCCGTTAGAATTTCTAGCCATCGTTGTGGGTGTATTTAATAATCAGCGATTGAAAGCACATAAATATATTATCTATAAATCCCCTCAATAATTCGAAACAACTCTGCTTGCTCGTACAAAAACTCGCAATATCAAGCATCGAACAGTCGTGATGTTTCGCCGCAATACAATTTCATTCAACTCATGAATACGTATAACTGTCACACCTGGGTAGGAACTACCTCGTGCTCATTGTGATCGACAGCTAACGGATAAGCTAAAAATATTTTGCCATTTAACATACAGTGACAACCTGCAGTTATTGATTGCTAAGCACGTCATACTGACGCAGAAAGTCGCCATGCAGCGGCATTTCATCGACCGCGGTTTTGATGTGCTTTCGTAATTCGTTAAACGCTTTGTATAAATTATCATTTGCAACTAAGCGACCCATTTGATGATAGCCCTCAACTTTAATACCTTGACCCAACATCACTTGATTCCAAGAATCCACTCGAAAGAGGTCTCCATCATTTTGAAATGCTATTGACGTTTTTGTATATAGCTTCATCCTGTGTTTGAGCGTGTCGGGAATAGCCATAGTGGCAACATGGCGCCAAAAAGGCTCCGCTCGTCGGTTCAAGGTGTAATGCAAAATAATAAAATCTCTAATGCTATTTACCTCGCCATCAACGTAAGTGTTGTAATGTTTTTGTAGCGTTTCATCTATGCCATTAAACGGAAACATCTGTACTAGTCTCGTTGCTGCAATCTGACTAAGATGAATACTGGTCGACTCAAGTGGTTCAAGAAATCCACTAGCAAGGCCCATAGCCACACAGTTCTTAAACCATGCTTTTTTACGTTTTCCTGTTTTGAACTTCAGCAAACGTGGCTGGGAGACCATATCGCCCTCAATGTTGTCAGTGAGTATCTGAAGCGCTTCCTGCTCAGAGGTATAGTCACTGCAAAAAACCAATCCGTTGCCTACTCTATTTTGTAACGGGATACGCCATTGCCAACTGGCGTCATGAGCAATCGATTTGGTGTAAGGCGGAATATGCTGCATCCCTTCTGTTTGCACCGCCCAAGCACTATCCATAGGTAACCAATGTGACCAGTCTTCAAAGCCTACTCCTAAAGCACCATTAATAAGTAACCCTTTGAATCCTGTACAATCTATAAACAAATCACCCGAAACATTTGTGCCATTACTTAATAAAAGATGGCTAATATGCCCACTTTTGCTATCCATTTCTATGCGCTCAATCGTCCCCTCGATTCGCTTAACACCTCGTTGCTGACTAAAATCACGCAAAAAAGAGGCGTATAAGCCAGCATCTAAATGGTATGCATAATTGACGTTAGTTTTACTGTCGTTAGCGAATTTTCCTGCTTTGGCAGCTTGAAGTTCAAAACAGTAATCCTGCAATTCGCCCCCCCAACCTAATGTATTGGCGTGTTGCCAAAGATGTTGAAAATCCCCCATCCACGTAGAGCGTCCAATTTGACCAAATGAATGAAAATAGCGCTCCCCAATATTTCCCCAATTGCTAAATTCAATACCCAATTTAAACGTCGCCTGGGTTTGTCGCATAAATACTTGCTCGTCAACGCCAATAAGACGATGGAAAGCTGTATGCGTAGGTATCGTTGCCTCTCCCACCCCGACAGTTCCTATATCTGCAGACTCAACGAGTGTAATGTCAATCAAGCTACCTAATTGACTCGATAACGTAGCCGCTGCTATCCATCCAGCTGTACCACCACCTGCGATGACCACCTTTTGTACCTTTTGCATCTGAAAGTTCCTATGAGCTAACCAAAATATGCGTGCTTAAAGCATTACCGATTAATCTTTTTCAACACTTTATTGCGCAGTACCCGAGCACTTAATTCATCTAAATCACGTAAGGCTCCCCACGTATGCTCAGGTAAGTGTTGGCGTGCCTGCTGTTTGTCTTCAAAAACATAATATTGAAATAGCGCCTGCCATGCGTCTTTTTCACTTTGCGGTCGACCGCGCAAGCTCAACATGGCATGGAATAACGTAGCCATGGGGTCATCAATGTAAGCGGGGGTGCTATTCCACCAGTAGTTAAGCATCACGTTAAAGTCATCTAATGCTTCAACTTGATGCCACCATAGCGCTGGGTATACCAATATATCGCCTGGCTCTAGATCGACTACTACCGCGTGTTTGAGAGCCTCACGCGCCTTTGGATAGCGAGCAAAATCGGGGGCTGAGATATCCACCATACTTAATACTTGGCCCCCAGGCGTTGGCTCTAATGGCCCTGGATATAAATTGCCACTTTGCTCAGGCGGGAACAAGGTGAACCTGCGGCGACCGAGCATACAGGCAGCAATATTATTCGAAGTATCGAAGTGAGTAACGGCAGTCGTTTTATTACCAAGCCAAATTCCAGCTTGGGCTGAATGCCCGGAAAGGTTGGTATGATGGATAGGTAGATTGGCCTCTAGTATTCCTGGAAAATAGTTGTCCAGCCTAGCCGAACCAATATAAAAAGAAATGTCGCCATGGCTCATCTGATTCTGTGCTATATCGTTAAAAAAGTCGCTCAATTGGACATAGCGCGTTGTGAAATTCATTCCATCAAATTGCGCGTTGTAGGAAAATCGGCCTTTTGCTGCAGCTTCGCATTGATAAACCAACATAGGCTTTTGAGTATAAAAAGTCTGTAAGTACTCTTTCGCCGAGCATAAGGATTGGCGGCCTTTACGAACTAAAGGAGAGTCCGCAATTGCTCCTTTTATTAAACATGGCTGACCTAATTCCGTTAGAGCGTTAAAGTTTATTTCATTAAACTGACACGCTTCAATTGTATTAACGTAGCTCATCATCTTTCCTATAAATTGGGCGAATGAGATGAGTGCATTTTCATATTAACTAGGTTCGCTATGTTGCCCGCGGACGATGCCACTGCAAAACAATGTTCCAGTAAGCCCATCCCATTTAATTCATGCAATTCATCAGCGCCTAGTGCAGCTAAACGCTCACGACTTATCGTGAATAAGTTCGCCATGTTGCAGGTACCCATTTGCCCTAAATTCACCGCTATTTCGACTGGCTCTATCAGCTCAAACTTGGTTAAAATCGCAAAAAAATCACCAGTACTGTGGCTGCCGACATGGATCCTTTGCATCGCTTGCATTATCTGTTCAAAATAGGGGCTGTAACCTCCATGGGTCTTGAATAAAGGTTTTCCTATTTCATTACTGATACGAGCGTCATCAATGTCGACCATAACAATGGGGTCTGCCATAGTATGCTGCTCGCTCATATTATTTATTAACTGCAACGCGAATGGCCCCCGCATTGACATGGCGGGAATGTAACGTGCAGCCCAGCGAGTATTATCTAAAAAAAGATTTTCACTCTGGTCAAATCCCAAAATACAGATAGCGTAGTAACCTGTTGTTGCGCTATGGCGAAAAAAAATCGGATATTCTCTTTGCAAGCTTTCAAATTCAGTAGGAAAAACGAGTGCCTGATTGATATTGTCGCCAAATTCTTCACCGTATTGATTACGCACTTTGAGGTTTTGGTGAGTCACACAATCTAATGCTTTATAATTCGACATCTAACACCTATTCATGGTTATTACGCCTTTAATTTATCGCACCGAAAAGCATGAGGCGCGCCGTTTGAATAAAAAATTAAACCGCCATCACTGGCGGTTTAATTTGCGTTTTATAAAAACTTATATCGCACGCCTAAGTAGTAACGTGCTGCATTTTCTCGTAGAAAGTGCAAATCTGTTTTCGAACGTGAAAACGAACGAGAGTCTTCTTCATTTAAATTTATTGCATCAAAAGAGAGTGCCAAATTTTCACTAAACGAGTAACTAAGGTTGAAATCTATCTGACCATACTCTTCAACAAAAATAGGATTGTTAAATCCACTGCCGTCATTCGCTGACGCCAGAAACTCATCTCGCCAGTTATAAGCTAAGCGGCTTGACCAACCATCTTTTTCGTAAATTAAAGTGACGTTTGCGGTATCACTTAAGCCCTGTAATGCAAATTGTGATACATTAGGCGCGCCAGACACATCGTATCCAACATCACCGTTGACCACGGTATAACTGCCCACAACGCCAAATCCTGATTCACCAAAAAAGTGCTGAGCTTGAAGTTCTAGCCCGTTAATTTTAGCTGAATTATTGTTGATAGGTTGATTCAAAGCAAAGTTGAATAACGGATCATCACTGTTTGGTACTATCTCAAAGCTACCTTCGAGACGATCATATTCAGCATCCTCTATATTCCCATCAACATCTTGATTGGCCGTAAACAAAGCCATTGCTTCGGCCATATTTGCTGATTGGTCAACGTATACAGTTGCGGCGAATAGATTAATTTCGTTTGCTAATACCCCTAAGTTGTCGAGTATTTCTAGTGCCATACCTGAACGAGTACCTGGTGCGCCAGACGAAGCATCGCGTAAACCAAACAAGTTACCATTAACCGTTTCACGACCAACAAAATTACTTACACGCTTAGAAAACAAGCCCGCTGAAACATAACTAGTTTCATCGAAGTACCATTCTACAGACACATCATAGTTATCTGATTCTAACGGTTTTAACCCTGGGTTACCTTTACTGCCCGTTACCACGTTTCCTAATGCTGTTGGACCTGAAGGGGAATTTGCATTGTCGCTAGCGTATAAATTGTTATATGTCGCTCTTGCAAGTGTTTTACTGTATGACGCTCGTACTTTAATTTCATCAGTTAGGTTAATCGCAAGATCAATGTTTGGTAACAAATTACTGTATGATGAATCTGAAGAAAATCCAGAACTCGATGCAGCCGCAGACTTAGCAAAGTCATTATCGCCTTGCCAAATAATGGCAGATGTTGGAGATGATTCAGTTGTTGCAGTAACATCGGTTTGTTCGTACCTAAGTCCTACATTCAAATATGCGTCTAAGCCACCAATTTGAAATTCATTTGTAAGCTGAACAAAAATGGATGTTACATCTTCTTCGATGACATCATAAGCACTGCCTGTCACGCGTAGAGGCCGAGAAGACGCACCGGCGTAACCCGCTTCATAAGCTGGCGATAGCGCAGCAAAGATATCCGCGGCATTGCCACGCACAGCGTAAACTTGGTTGTTTGTCGCTCCACCAACAGAAGTAGTTCCACCACCTATTGTGTGATCATTAAATTTACAAGATATGCAAAAAGTTTCAAGCGAACCTGGAGCTAAATCTTCTACGTCTCCAGGATTTTCAGAACCCCAGTTTCCTAAAATTTGTTGATAGTCAGTTCTATCAGCAACGTTTTTCTGAGTGCGATAATTAGCCCCGACCGTTAGGTTTGCTCCATCGTCTAACACCCAATCAGCACGAAAATCGAATTGATCGATTTCATTAATTTGTGTGACCTTACGCATACCATTAGCAACTTGACTTGCTACTATTTCAGGACGAATAACTGTCTCTCCTGATAGTGTCTCGACAGTACGCACAGGAATTGCGCCACTATAATCGACGGATTGAAATACCGAGTCGGTCGAAGAGTTGCCGTATTTGTGATCTAAGCCGACATTGATTTCGGTATAGCCCATTGGTGCATCAGGCGTCACTTCAGCCTTCGAAGTATGGCCGTCGAATGTCAACGTAAGCGTGTCGTTTACATAGTATTGCGCGTTAAAGCCAAGGGAATTCAACTCATCTTTTGTGGCACGCATAACCTGAGGCATACCACCGCCTTTATTGATGGCTTTTTCTTTTATGAAGATAGTACTTGGAACCGGACTATCGTCAAATACCACCTCAGTGAAAGGACGATTGAACCAATTATAAAATTCTACTTTTTCTTCCACACCTTTATTCACAGCAAAAGTGTAATCTGCTGTCATAGACAAGTTCTCGCTCGGGGCAAACTGCAATACTAACTGACCATTACTGCGCTCGCGTTCAAATTCCGAAAACTGGTAGCGGCTATCTCTTGGTAAAGTCACGTATTGGTCTAAAGAAGTAGGTGCATTAGTAATAATGGTATCTTCGGTAGTTAGCCCTAGAAACTCAGAATATGGGATAACATTCCACGATGACGATGTAGCTCCTGCTGCTGCACTATCTCGATTTGATATACCACCAAAAAACCCAATACCAAACGTATTGTCTTCATTTGCCCAACTAAAAGAGCCACCGATTTCAGGAGTAATACTGCTTCCTCTATCCACCGATGTATCATGTATTGCTTTGGCGCTTATTGAGCCTTGCATACCCGAAGTTCCCAAAGGACGTCGTGTCACAACATTAACGGTTGCTCCAATACCACCAGAAGAAATATCGGCACGACCGGTTTTAAATACTTCTAGTATCTGCACCCCATCAGAGGATAAATTTGAAAAATCAAACGCTCGACCTGAAGCTCCCGAAGCACTGCCACTACTACCTGCCCCAACAATTGGCACATTCGCAGTGGGCATGGTACGACCATTAAGTGTCACCTGATTAAAGTCGGCGCCAAAACCACGTACGGTGATCTGTGAACCTTCTCCGTTTACTCGGTCGATAGATACACCAGGAATACGTTGTAATGATTCAGCTAAATTCGTAGAGGGGAATTTACCAATATCTTCCGACGAAATAGCGTCAACTACCCCTTCTGAATCTCTTTTAAGATTCATAGAGTTAAACAAACTACCGCGAATCCCAGTAACTGCAATGACTTCAGTTCCGTCATTGGCTGGAGACTCTTGTGCAATGGTCGGCATGATGACTGATGAGCTTAGCAGCAGCGATATGCTCTTTGTCAGTAGTGTCTTTTTAAACTTATTATGCGTGTTCATATTTTAAGCCTTTTGATCTTCTTCCTGTTAATTGGATGATGTGTATCGCTAGACGAAAGAGCCTGCACACTCTACGTATACATTATCAACCACCAATGTATACATTAATATTCAAGGATTAACATGTCAACGCTAAAATTAACGTTTTGGTTACATGCAATAAAAAATTACCCATCTTTTAAAATAAGTCCGTACTATATGCCCCCTTACCTTGGGGCCAGGGAAAAGCTTAATAATGCACATGCTCAATATAATGGGAGTATGCAAAACCCTTGTAATACAGGTTATCTTGAGGTTTTAATAAGAATGAGGCGGGTTAGAACATGAAACTCACTGGCACTTTATTTCGTGATCATTGACAAAAACGAATGGCGAAAATATGAAGCAAGTCTGATCCCCTTAGCATTTCACGAAAAAACACTTATCTATATAAAATGATCATCTGCATCTAGTAAAAGAAGACATGTATGAATAAACCAATGAAAACCAGTGCAATATCCCTTTCTGAAAAGGCCTATCAGACCATCCGTGCTTTAATTTTGGAAAATGAGTTCAGAGCTGGCGATCAAATACTAGAGAAAGTATTGGTAGAAAAACTCAACATCAGCCGCACACCCATTCGTGAAGCGTGTGTGCAACTTGAAAAAGAAGGTTTGATAGAGATAAGGCCTAGACGAGGCATATTTATTAAGCCTATATCAGGTGCCGACATGAACGAAATTTATGACATCATGACGGCATTAGAAGCCCAAGCCGCTAAGATATTAGCTGAAAAGGTGGCAAATAAGACGATTACAGAAAAAGAGCTTAAGCAGCTTGAACTACCTACATTGCGGATGGAAAAAGCATTACAACAAGACAATTTAAAAGATTGGGCCGAAGCTGATGAAGAGTTTCACCTGGGTCTATTAGAGTTATGCGGAAACGTTCGCTTGAAGCAGGTGGTTCTTCAGTTCTGGGGGCAAGCCCATAGAGTTCGTTACTTTACACTTGAACTGCGTAATAAGCCCACAGATTCAACAGCTGATCATATAGCTGTAGTTGAAGCTATTAGAGCTGGTGATGCGAAAAGAGCAGGGGAAATACATAGCTTACACCGTCAGAAAGGTAAGCATAATCTACTCAGTATTATCGAAAAGTATAGGTTCGATAATCTATAGAGCCGAAATGCTATATAGACATATTTAAATACTCTCGCCATCGTTAATTTCGAACCCAAGATCGATGCACTCATCGATAACTTGCACACCATCAATACGAGACAACAGTTGCTCTGCAGCGACTTGACCAATATTAAATCTCGGCGTAATGACACTTGCAAGCTTGGGAGAATAAAGCTGCCCCATTTCGTGCCCGTGCATTCCAGACACCGCAAGCTCATCAGGGACGAGAATACCCTTTTTCTTACAGCTTAATAACACCCCCATAGCTACATCGTCGTTGGTACAAATGGCGGCATCCACTTTGGGATGTACGCCAAGAATACTATCCAAAATTTCAGATCCCAAGCGAATCGAGGACACATCAGGAGAACGAAAGACCAAGGACTTAAGTCCGTGTTCGGTAATTGCTGCCTCATAACCTCTTTGCCTCAATATATCCCGTACATCCCCTTTCGCGCCAATATAGGCGATATTCTTGTATCCTTTTTGAATAAGCTTTTCCGTCATTTTTCGTGACGCTTGCATATTATTGAACCCGACAGCCTGCTGGATCGGGGGAGTGCAGGTATCCATTATTTCTGTCACCGGAACACCAGATGAACTGATCATCCGTAAAGTATTTGCAGTATGTACACTCTCAGACAAGATCAGGCCGTCCACATGATATCCAAGTAAGGAGCCTATTCGTTTTTCTTCAAGTTCTTTTGAATAGCTGTAATGAGCAATCATAATTTGATAACCCGCGGGCTCAGTAACCGACTCAATACCACGCAATACTTCATCAAAAACATGATTAGATATTGATGGAAAAAGCACACCAATCGCATGGCTTTTCCCCTTCGATAAGATATTTGGGGCTCGATTGGGAATGTAGCCTAATTTGCTTATCGCTGACTCAATTTCAATACGCGAAGATATTTTAACCAAATTCGGGTTCTTCATATAACGGCTTACGGTCATCTTCGTCATGCCAACCACATCAGCAATGTCTTGTAATGTCGTTCTTTTCGCTTTGTTTTTACTCATCGATCACATTCACTAATATTTTTATATCGGTAGCATTATCCACGCACAATAATCTATTAAATAATCACTGTCAGGAAAAGTCTCTTATAAAATAAACTATTGCTCAATAATTATGTTACTGGTAACTTATTAATGTATACATTAATAGCACTTAATTAAGACGACCCGCTCAACTTAGTTATTGGAGTGACTCAATATAAAGTAAAGGGTGAGTCAGGCTTTTAAAACCATGTTGGCTGTTAAGTCATGTATGTGATGACTTAACAGCCAACAAATCTAACCCGTTTCCTCCAGGAATTTTAAAAATGAAAAAGCTTTACATACTTACCTTCTTTACTGTGTCTGTTTTATTCTCACTATTTAGCCATGCTACTAACGATGTCCCCCAGTTCGATAAAACTAAAGACTTATTATTGTTAAATTTCGACCTCAAAACTGACGTAGATGATGTTCATACTATTGCTGCGCTGGATCTTATTTTGAAAGCGGAAGCTTTTAAAAACCTCAACTATTTTGCAGTTAGTGGCACCTACGGTGTTCAGGGAGGTTTATATGTTCCAGCAAATTCGCTATTTGATTTAGTATTCAAAGACAATTGGACCGATGCCCATTTGCAACGTAAAAAGGCACTTAACGACACGACTCAAAAAGTTAAGCAAGTGATTGCTTCAGGTGGACGGGTATGGGTTGCAGAAGCAGGCCAAAGTGATTTTACTCAAGAATTACTTAACAGCTTAGCTGAACTGGATAAACCGCTGACAAAAGAGCAGTTTATTGTCGTTCAACACAGTACTTGGAACGAGAATGAGACTAGTAAAGACGCACTAGCATTTGTTAAAGCACATACCACTTACATAAAAGTGCCTGATGGAAATGCTGCAGAAAATGGCACGCCGGGCTTCAATAACACTTCTTACTCAGTAAAAAAACTTGAAGCGGACAATCTACCTTCGTCACAGGTATGGAAAACAGCTAACGCCATTAGTAGCCAATATAATGGCGTGAACGGGCGTTATCAGAACGATAGCATTTTTTACGGCGGGGCTGACTTTTCAGACTTGGTAGAAGTAACCTGGCTCTTAGGCATCACAGAGGTCGATACGGTTGATCAGTTTTTTACAAAATTCAACACAAAGCCGTAACCATGTTGACTTCTTTCAGGCAATTACGACTCATTGCAGGTTTGCTGTATACCTGCAGTGTTATGGCTTTTGCGTCACAAGAAACGTGGAGCAAGGTAGAAACTAATGGCGCATTTTCAGTGCGCCATGAAGCTGGATTTGTAAGCGTCAATAACAAGGGATATTTAATCGGCGGGCGGGGTATCAAGCCAGTTGACGAGCTCGATCCTAATACGCTTAGTTGGCGCAACTTATCACCCTCACCTATTGAACTTCATCACTTTCAACCTAGCGTGTGGCAAAATAAAATTGTTATTGCGGGAGCCCTAACGGGCCAATACCCTAGTGAAGAGCCAGTAGAGCATATCTATTTTTTCTCGCCTGAAAAAAATACATGGCAACAAGGAGCCGCTATTCCCCAAGAGAGACTCAGAGGCGGCACTATAGCCATTGTAAACCAAGATATACTTTATTTGATTGGTGGAATTACAAATGGTCACCTCGACGGTAACGTAAACTGGGTTGATAGCTTGGATTTGCGCACCCAAAAATGGACTATTTTACCCAATGCGCCTCGGGCTCGCGATCACGCTCAAGGGGTATGGATAGACCATAAAATCTATGTGGTTGGTGGACGACGTACCTTAGGTGCACAAAACAAAGTATTTGAATTGGTCGAGGAAAAAGTAGACGTATTCGATGTCTCGAGCCAAACATGGACTACCCTGCCACAAAACATGCCTATACCTAGGGCTGGTCTTTCAATCTACGCTGAGCAAAATAACTTTATCGCGGTAGGTGGTGAAAGCGCCAACCCAAATAAAGCCCATGAAGAAGTTCATCGCTACGATATATTGCAAGGTAAGTGGTCATCTGCACCATCTTTGCTAAAAGGTAGACATGGTAGTGGTGTCATAAAGATGAACGGCTACCTGTGGATAGCATCAGGCTCGGGTATGCAAGGCGGTTCTCCTGAACTAGATTCAGTTGAACGCATACTCGCTGACAACATATTTAAATAACACCAAGTGATTACGTAGGAGCTCATAAACGAAGATCCGTTTATGAGCTCTTCGTAGCAACTACCAAAAAGTCAGGTTTATCGAGCCTAACAAAACATTATCTGCCCCTAATCAAGTTGTTTAAACCCACAGGCAATAATTCTCTTCAAGATGAAATGCCACACAGCCAATCCATCTGAGCTGCGATGTTTGATAGGGGAACAGAGCCAGATAATAAATGCATTATGTAAAGGCATTTAATCTTTACGTTAGTTACCCATAGTGACATGACGCCTTGAAATGTTACCGGGAACATTTTAGTGTGGTTAGCATATTAATGATGTAAAACTTTTGTTTCTCCATCACCTATTGGCTGAACAATACCAAACATATAGAGAGACTAGTCTGGTGCAAATGATTAGCAATCCAATTATTAAAGGCTTCAATCCCGACCCCGTCATCTGCCGCCAAGGTGACGACTACTACATAGCCACTTCCACATTCGAATGGTTTCCTGGGGTGCGCATTTATCACAGCAAGAACTTGCAAGATTGGCAATTGGTTGCACATCCACTCGATCGGGTAAGCCAACTAGATATGCGGGGGATCCCCAATTCTGGCGGAGTTTGGGCACCTTGCCTAACTCACCATGATGGTCTTTTTTGGTTAGTTTATTCAAACGTAAAAAGTGTAGAAAGCCCATGGAAATGCGGTGATAACTTTTTGGTAACCGCGCCAAACATAGAAGGGCCATGGAGCGAGCCGATTCAGCTACCATTTGCAGGATTTGACCCCTCGTTATTTCATGATGCATCGGACAAAAAATATATTACCTATCGAGAATGGGGTCCTCGTCATCATAGCAATCCGCACAACCACATTATATTGCAAGAGTATTTTCATGATAGGCAGAGCCTGTCTGAACAAAGCAGCATTATCTTCACCGGTACTGAGCGAAAACTAACAGAAGCACCGCATATTTATCAGCTCGATGGTTACTACTATTTATTCGTTGCTGAGGGCGGCACAGCTTACGATCATGCGGTCACAGTACTGCGAAGTCGTGAACTAACAGGACCTTTTGAGTTGCATCCCGACGAGACGATTTTAACCAGTGCTCACATGCCCGCACATGCATTGCAAAAAGCCGGGCACGGGGCAATGTTGCAAACCCATAATAACCAATGGTACATGGTGTTTTTAGTCGGCCGTCCGTTAAATACCAATACTCAATCCGCGCCAGAACAAACAAAGGGCTATTGTCCATTAGGCCGCGAAACCGCCATTGATCAAATTGAATGGCGCGATAACTGGCCCTATGTGGTCGGTGGCCAACACGCAAAATCAGCGATACCCGCCCCTGAGTTTGCAAGGGCAAAGAATGCTCCTGATGAAAGCTTTATTGACCGATTTGACACTGGAAAGTTAGATGCAGAATGGCAAACACTACGCGTGCCATTTAGTAATGAATTAGGCGAGATATGCTCAGACAATAAGTGCCTAAGATTGTTTGGTCGTGAGCCTCTTATATCACTATTTACCCAAGCGACCGTTGGCCACAGATGGAAACATTTTCAGTTTGACGCCTTAACCACAGTGTCATTCAAACCTGTCAATCCACAGCAAAATGCCGGTCTTGTTTGTTATTACAATACCCAAAATTGGATTTATTGTTTCATCGATTTTGATAGTGCTCTTGGTTCGCGCAGCCTAAAAATAATCCAACTTGATAACAACGAAGCCAAATATTTTCTATACGACTGCCCCATAGCACTGCCCGCATCGCAAGTCTCGGTAGCACTTAAAGTAAGCGTTAGAGCGCAAACATTGTCCTTTAGCTATGCCTTAGACCAAGACAACTGGTGTCCTATCGATTTGACTTTCGAGGCGTGGAAATTGTCCGATGATTATGTCAAAGGTAAAGGCTTTTTCACCGGGGCATTTATTTGTTTGCATTGCAGTGATTTAAGCAACAGAGGTATTCATGCTGACTTCCATCACTTTGAATACCTTCCCCTCACTACTAGTGACAATTTAACAAAAGATATAGACCATGACCGCACATAAAAAAACGCGCTTTCGCTCTCAAGATTGGTTCGACAACAAAGAACACATTGACCTCACCGCTTTATATCTAGAGCGCTTTATGAATTATGGCATTACGCCAGAAGAGCTACGCTCAGGTAAGCCTATTATAGGTATTGCCCAATCAGGCAGTGATCTTGCTCCTTGTAATCGCATTCATATAGAGCTTGCTGCCCGGGTAAAAGACGGTATTCGAGCCGCAGGAGGCATACCCATCGAATTTCCAAGCCATCCTATTTTTGAAAACTGCCGCCGCCCTACCGCCGCTTTAGACAGAAACCTGGCCTATCTGGGCTTGGTCGAAATATTGTACGGCTATCCCATTGACGGCGTGGTGTTTACCACCGGCTGTGACAAAACCACACCTTCAAGCCTTATGGCGGCGTCTACTGTGGATATTCCAGCCATCGTTTTATCTGGTGGTCCCATGTTAGATGGTTGGCACAATAATGAGTTGGTCGGTTCTGGCACTGTGATTTGGCGCTCACGAAAACGACTCGCCGCTGGTGAGATAGATGAAGAAGAATTTCTTAATTTAGCCATGAGTTCAGCCCCGTCAGCGGGCCACTGCAATACGATGGGCACCGCCTTAACCATGAATTCGGTAGCAGAGACACTGGGTATGTCTCTGACCGGTTGTGCTGCTATTCCTGCTCCTTATCGAGAGCGAGGACAAATAGCCTATCGTACTGGTGAGCGTATCGTAAAAATGGTCTACGAAGACTTAGTCCCTTCACGTATTCTCACGCGAGCCGCTTTTATCAACGCAATGAAACTTATTGCCGCTATCGGTGGTTCTACGAATGCGCAGCCCCACCTTATGGCGATGGCAAAACATGCGGGCGTCGAAATAAACGCCCAAGATTGGAATGACCTAGCCAGACCCATTCCACTGTTAGTCAATGTACAACCTGCAGGGGAATTTTTAGGCGAGCGCTTTCATCGGGCTGGCGGTGTGCCAGCCGTATTATGGGAATTACTCGAAGCCGGTGAATTAGACGGAGATGTGCTGACCGTATCTGGTCACTTATTGAAAGACAATATACAAGGTAAACAAGCCAGCGATAGAGCGGTTATCAAACCCTTCAACGCCCCCATGTTAGCAAATGCTGGGTTCGCGGTACTCTCGGGCAATTTCTTTGATTTCGCCATAATGAAAACCAGTGTTATATCCGCAGAATTCAAACAGCGTTTTCTATCACAACCTGGTAGTGAGGGCGTATTTAACGCCAAGGCAGTGGTGTTTGAAAATGCTGAGGATTACCATAAAAACATCAATGATCCGGCCTTAAAAATTGACGCATCTTGCATACTTGTATTGCGCGGTGCTGGCCCCGTAGGCTGGCCTGGCTCTGCTGAGGTGGTCAACATGCAACCCCCAAACTACCTTATCGAGCAAGGGATCACGAGTTTACCCACACTGGGGGACGGCAGACAATCCGGAACCTCTGACAGCCCCTCTATCTTGCACGTTTCTCCTGAAAGCTCCACCGGTGGAGGACTCGCCTACATCGAAAGCGGCGATATGCTGCGCATCGATTTGGTTAACGGAAAATGTGATGTGGCTTTAAGCAAGGAAGAGATGGCACAGCGTAAACAAAATAAGACGCTCTCGACACCTGTATCTGACACGCCCTGGCAAGAAATCTATCGCAGCACGGTTAGCGATCTGTCTCAAGGCGGGGTTATCGAATTGGCAACCAAGTATCAGAAAATTTCACACAAACTACCTCGTCACAACCATTAGTGTGACGTTCATTATTTAATAGGTTTCGTAAATGAACATAGAAAAATATCTACCTGAAGACGGGTTTGCAGGCACATTGATTGCGAGGGCGTGGCTACCAACATCGTCAAACAATGCCGTTGCTGGTCCAGCGCCTGTTTGGTTATCACAATCGGGCGTGTATGACTTGTCAAAGTTAGCCCCCACCTGTTCCGCATTAGTAGAAAAAAGCATAACTAAAGCAGACTTAGAAGATAAAGCCTTGCCCTATATGGGTAGTGTTGAAGCACTCTTTAATAACTCTTTGGAAAAACCACTAGATAAAGCATATTTACATTTGCTCTCGCCGTTTGATTTACAAGCGATCAAGGCGTGCGGCGTGACATTTGTGGGCTCCATGCTTGAACGTGTAATAGAAGAAAAAGCCGGAGGCGATCCACATGTAGCACAAACAATACGCCATAAAATAACCCATACCCTAGGTACGTCGGTTGATAATTTAGTACCTGGCTCAGTAGCCGCTGAAGAGTTAAAACAAGTACTGATAAAAGAAAATATGTGGTCACAATACCTTGAGGTTGGCATTGGCCCTTATGCTGAGGTTTTCACTAAAGCACAACCTCTTTCTTCCGTTGGTTTTGGCGCAGAAATAGGCATTCACCCCATATCAACTTGGAATAATCCGGAACCAGAAATCGTTTTAGCGATAAACAGTCGAGGAAAAATAGTCGGCGCCGCCTTAGGGAATGACGTTAACCTGCGCGATATTGAAGGTCGTAGCGCTTTGTTATTAGGTAAAGCAAAAGACAACAATGCTTCCTGCGCGATTGGCCCCATCATTAGATTATTTGATAACACGTTTACCCTCACCCAGCTTAAATCCACTCAAGTGAAACTTAATGTCAGTGGAGCACAAGATCACTATCAACTTGATGCGACTAATGACATGACAAAAATCAGTCGCGACATTGAAGATTTAGTTTCTCAAACGATTTCTGATTGCCATCAATATCCCGATGGACTGGCCTTGTTCACCGGCACCTTGTTTACCCCTACCCAAGACAGAGACGAAAAAGACAAAGGTTTCACCCATAAGCCCGGCGACATCGTCAGCATTTCAGCACAAAAACTCGGCTCTTTAGTCAACACGGTGCACTTTTCAAATGAAATTCCGCCTTGGGAATTTGGTATCAGTGCCTTAATGAACAACCTCGCACAACGTAACTTAATATAGGAGTAGAACTATGACCCAAGTCAATCAACAGTCTTACATAGCCGGTGAATGGGTTTCCCCAACTGGGCCAGCTTTTTGTGCCCAAAACCCTGCTACTTCAGAGCTTTTGAGCCCATTTTACAACTGTCAAACACGCGAAGTAAGTACAGCAACTCAAGCCGCATGGCAGGCATTTTTGCAATTCTCGCGTATAAGCCCCATAAAACGCAGTGAATTTTTAAGCACCATTGCTGAAGAAATCCAAGCTTTAGGCGATGATTTACTTACCTTGTGCAACGAAGAATGTGGCTTAGGTTTACCAAGATTAACCGGTGAGCGAGCTCGTACCGTCAACCAAATTAACGCATTTGCTAAAATCGTAAAAGACAGCAGTTGGGTTCAAGCTAGCATTGATACGGCTGAGCCACAAAGACAACCACTACCCAAACCCGACCTGCGTAAGATGTTAAAGCCCATAGGACCTGTTGCGGTGTTCGGTGCATCTAATTTCCCTTTTGCATTTGGCGCATTGGGTGGTGATACCATATCAGCGCTAGCGGCAGGTAACCCAGTGGTATTAAAGGGGCACCCTACTCATCCTACAACAAACGCCCTTTTGGCCCGTGCAATTGACAAGGCCATCACCAAATGTGGCATGCCCAAAGGTGTATTCTCCTTGTTGCAAGGCAACGAAATTTCGCTCTCAGTGCAATTAGTCACCGATCCTTTGATCCAAGGCGTTGGTTTTACCGGCTCTTTGCAAGGTGGCCGTGCCATCATGAACGCGGCAGCTAAACGGGATACACCTATTCCCGTGTTTGCAGAAATGGGCAGCACTAATCCAATGTTTTTCACCCACAAGGTGCTGCAACAAGACGCAAATAACTTAGCGACTAAACTTGCCGCGTCAGTATGCATGGGCACAGGCCAATTCTGCACATCTCCGGGGATCATTGTAATTGAAAAACACCCCGACTTTGTTGAGGCTTTAACTCAAGGACTTAATAGTCAAGCCAAAACTCCGATGCTGAATAAAAACATCGGCACGGCCTTTGTTACAGGGGTAAAACGTTTCATCGCTTACAATGATGTTCAATGGCTTAATAAAAAAGATGATGCCTTGCACGAGCCTCTAATGCCCGCAAGTGTATTACTTAGTACATCCGCTACCGCATTCTTAAATAATGAGGCTATGCAGAACGAAATATTTGGCCCCGCAACCTTGCTTGTCGAATGTGACAGTGAACAGCAAATGTTAGCAGTGGCCAATGTACTAGAAGGAAACCTTACCACTTCAATTCATGCCACCGAGCAAGACGAAGGGTTTATTGCTGAGCTACTGCCGATATTAGAGCAAAAAGCTGGCAGAATTATATTTAATGGCTTTCCTACTGGCGTTGAAGTTTGTGGTTCACAGCATCATGGTGGTCCCTATCCCGCTTCGTCAAATGGGGCATCAACCAGTGTCGGCATCGACGCCATCCATCGATTTGCTAAATTTGTTGCCTACCAAGATACGCCTGCTTACGTGTTACCCCCAGAATTAGCAGACGAAAATCCGCACAAAGTAGTCCGTCGAATTAACGGTTGTTTTACCGCTTCGCCAGTTAAGCAATCTTAGTTTGCGAGCATTATGTCGAGCCCACTGCTGAACTAGCAGTGGGCTAGACAGCTTATTTATAACCAGCGGAGTGTCTGCAAGTGGAATACTTGATAGCCCAGCTGTAGCTGGAGCCCTGTTTTCCCTAAGGACAGAGTCACAAGGATAGGCCGAGAATACATTTTCAATAATATAACTGGCCACGCCAACCAACTAAACTAGCGGCACAAAAACGTGCCAATAATAATTATTCACGTAAAGGAAAAGGTGACATGGGATCCACAGTTAAACTAACAACAAAAGAAAAAATTGCCTACGGCTTGGGGGATACCGGAAGTAACATAGTATTTCAGGTTGTGATTAATTTCATGATGTTCTTCTACACAGATGTTTTTGGGATCACGGCCGCCGCCGCAGGCACGTTAATGCTGGTCGTTCGGGCTTTTGATGCCATCACAGATCCCTTAATGGGCGCCATAGCCGATAGAACAAAATCCCGCTGGGGTCGTTATCGCCCTTATTTATTATGGATGGCAATACCGTATGGCTTATTGGCCGTCATCGCCTTCACCACACCTGACACCAGTGAATCTAACAAACTGATATATGCTTATGTAACCTACGCACTAATGATGGTGGCTTACACGGCTATCAACATACCTTACTCCGCATTAGGTGGCATACTCACCAGTGACATTAGAGAACGTGCGTCAGTGCAGTCATGGCGCTTTGCCATGGCAAAAGCCGGTGGTCTTATTATCGCCGTTTTAACCCTGCCACTCGTCGCTTTTTTTGGCAATGGAGATGATCAACTTGGCTTTTCTTTAGCTATGGTGGTGTTGTCTATCATCGCTATTTTATGTTTTGTTGCCTGCTTTGTTTATACCAAAGAAAGAATGACTCCCTCTGCAGAGAAAGTTCCCGTTAAGAAGGACATCGGGGCTGTGTTACACAATGACCAATGGTGGGTTGTGGCAGCTATCACCTTTGTATTATTGATTACGGTCGCTATGCGTGGTGGCGTTATGCCCTATTACGTCAGCTATTTTTTACAAACTGAATCTTTAGTTGCCACCTTTGTGACGGTGAGCATGATTGGGGGGATCTTTGGGGCCCTTATGGCAAACTGGGCCAGTACCATAATGTGCAAAGTTAAACTCATGAAACTTGCTTGTGTGGGTATCGCAGTGACAAATATTGTGCTGTATTTTGTCCCCCAAGACTTAATGTATGTCGCACTAACCATCACCTTGTTAACACAATTTTTTCATATGATTTTAATCCCTATGTTGTTTTCGGCGATACCCGACACTGTAGATTATTATGAACACAAAAGTGGTTATGCTCCCATGGCCATGAGCTTTTCAGGACACCTTCTGAGCTTGAAATTTGGCATCGCGATAGGCGGAGCCTTAACGGGCTGGATTTTGGCAGGTTACGGCTACCAACCCAATATTCAGCAATCAGAATCAGCGCTAGACGGTATCCGCATTATCTTTGCCGCAAGTCCGGCTATTGGTGCCTTGATTTGTTTAGCTCTCTTGTATTTATATAAGTTGAACGATAGTTGGTCTACCTCATTACAGACTGCAAAAGGCCAAGCATAATGATAGTGCTCATGTGGATAGATGAGATGTTCATGGATGCTAAATCGCGCCAAACACTAATACAACATGCAGGTTCCTATCAGGTTTTGATCACCACCAATATGCAGCAAGTGCTGCAATGTGCTGAGGATATTGCCGTGGTCCTCGGTGACTTTCCCCGTCAGGAACTAACCTCTTTACCAAAGCTACGTTGGTTTCAACAATTTGGCACCGGTGTAGAATGGCTACAAAACCATCCTGAATTAGTGCATAAACCTTTTTTACTGACCAATTGTTCTGATGGCCATTTTGATGTAGTTGCAGACCATCTAATGGCCTTGTTGTTGGGCGTATTACGCGGCATTCCAACCGCCGTGAGAAATCAACAACAGGCTTCTTGGCAGCAGATTAGTTTGGCTGAGTGTGACTCTTTATTCCAAATTCGAGGTAAAACGGTACTGATTGTTGGGCTTGGCTCGGTTGGGATAGCCATCGCGGCGCGCCTAAAAGCATTTGGTGCCCATGTTATTGGCATAAGACGAGATCCAAGCAAAACCACCGCCAATGTGGATGAAGTTTACCCCTTAGCTGATTTAAATCAGGTAGCCAAAAAAGCCAACATTGTGGTTTCGTGCCTACCTCGAACGACACAAACTAATCACCTATTTGACAGCCGTTTTTTTGCCTGTATGAAAAAACCTGCTTTCTTTTTTAATATTGGAAGAGGTAATGCAGTTAATGAAGATGAACTCGCAAACGCGCTAGCAACAGGTGTGCTTTTTGGGGCAGGCATAGACGTGTGTACCCAAGAGCCACTAAGCAAAGACTCGCCTTTATGGACTCTTGACAACTTATTGATCACACCTCACCTAGGAGGTACTTACGATCAGGTGATTGAGACTTGGCGGGATGTAGCATTGGATAACTTGCAACGTTATACCACTGAGCAGCCACTGAGAAACCAAGTCACAAAGGTCTCTGGTTATTAATTCATTATGAAGCTTAGTTAACCAGAGGTCCGGTTATCTAAGCTTTTTAGCTATAGTGTACTCAGTGTCTGAGTCAAAATTCCAATGTGCTGGAGCCTCTCCTGTCACAGTTCCGTATAAAACGGCGACGGCCTCCCCCAACAAACACCCAAGATACAGAGTGCGGCGATCCAAACCACCAAATGCTAAGGAGCTAATATTCTTAAAAACCTTACTTTGGGCGGTACTCAGATGGCTACTGTTCATTGACCCCTGTATGAAGGCGTCTTCAACCCAGTTGACATGACTTTCTTCTACATCTTGCATCACAAGGTCCACTTGAGAAGTTTTTGGATCGACCCTTAGAATGCTATTACTGACAATACTGGTTATCCACAGAGAGCCACTTTCATCCATGGTCAGCCCATCAGGGAAAATTCCCTTTTGGTACTGGGCAACGATACGTCGATTAGCAAGATTATTATTTTCATCAATATCAAAGGCCAGCGTTTGGCGCGCAAACGTCGCGTTAGCATAAAGGGTTTTACCATCTGGCGTGACGTAGACTTCGTTTGTATAACCAATGTTATCAGCCACAATTCGCGGCCCATGGCCATCCACCAACACGATGAAACCGTCGGCCACATCACGCCTATAACCTTTTGCTCTAGGTGACTGACGTGTGCTCACGGTAATCCAAAGGCGCTCTTGATGATCAAGTAAAATAAAATTGGTAGGGGGTAGGGCTTGCCCCTCAACTTCGGTTAAAAAAGGTTCTATCTTGTTATCACGATAGACACGATAAATGCCGCCGCTATCATCTCCAAGGTGAGCCACCAAAAAACTACCGTCTGCTAACATGCAGATGCCATTGGGTTTGAGTTTCCCAAGCCCCTGCACATTTTCACCACCCATAAATTGAACATTTCCAGCAGTTGAGATTTTGGTGACACCGCCACGAAAATCAGAGACATACAAATTGCCCGCTTTGGTTGCTAACACACATTCAGGTCGCACCAGCCCCGAACCGACAAACTGCACGTCATTTATCGACATTGTGCTCATGGTGTTACCTCAATACTCGCCTGCAACTCTAAATCAATGCAGCTGCGTTGTTCATGTGATCGATAAATGGCTTGTTCAACCAAGATATTGCGTAAATATTCACAGCCTTGATTTTCCAGCGCACTGCCCTGGTGGTAATGCTGCACAATGTGTTTTATCGTTTGGTAAACACAGTCCCCACCAAAATTTGCGTCTTGCCACTCGTAAGGTATTTCGTTGCTGATTTGCTCGTTTATTTTTCGCAGCCATATTCGCCCTTCACCATCTATGTTTAACGTCCCCTGTGTTCCTGCAACTTGGCATTCCCCCATGGTACGACGTGGATTGGTACTGTTATGATCGAGCAAGCGATTTCCATCTAAAATAGCTTGCAAGTTGTGGGCAAATTGAAAGATGACTGTGCCCGCGTCTTCCCCTTTGATAACCGGGTTACAACGACGAAGTTGAGCATAAACAGAATGAGGTTCACCAAAAAAATAGCGGAAAACATCCACTATGTGTATGCCGGTTTCGTGGATCAAAAACTTAGGCATCTCTTGAAAATAAGCCTGGCGTGCTAAGTAGGCATCTTTCCCCTGACCATCGCCCGGTCTGAGATTAAATTGCACATTTAATATCTGTCCTAAAACCCCACTATCGATCACCTCTTTGGCTTTACGGATCCAAGGCATAAAACGAAAATTCTCGTGAATAACCAGTTTAATCCCCGCGTCTTTTGCTATTGTTACCATTTGCTTAGCCTGCTCGATGTTTTCACCAAATGGCTTTTGACAACATACATCTATCCCCAGCTTGGCAGCTATAGTCACGGCCTCAAGATGGGTTACGGGTGGGGTAATAATATCCAAAAAGTCTGGCTTAAGTTCGCGCAGCATCACTTCTAAGTTCTGATAATAATGCTCAATTTGGTAAGTCTGAGCGAAATGCTTGGCTTTCTCTAGGTCTCGGTTGCACACACCCACAAGTTTGACATTATCGAGCCGATTCCATGCTTCATAGTGAAACTGACTAAAATACCCTGTGCCTGAACAGGCTACTCGCAATACGTTATTCATCTTTTACAACACCTTGAGTTTGTATATCGCCTAGTGACGAGCGGTACGTCTAAAAAAGCGGTTCATAAATGCATTGCCACCACGTCGAATCAAAGGGATCTGAATTGCACAAAAAGACACAATGATAAGCAGTAAAATAACGGCAACGGGTCGCTCAAATAAAGGCCAAAAGGACCCCTCAGATAACATCAAAGCGCGCCTCAGGCTCTCATCTGCCATGCCACCCAGCACCAACCCGATCACTAGAGGAGCTAAGGGAAACTTCATTTCACTTAAAAAGTAGGCACAAATTCCCACCGGCAACATGATGTAAAGATTAAAAATGTTGATACCTAAGGAATAGGCACCCAGTACACAAAGCACACCCACCACAGGAATAAATAAGGGAGGTGGCACCTGCAATATCTTTAGCACTTGTTTTGCTAGCAACATACCATTGGCCCACATCGCCAAAGACGCCAGAACAAGGATGGCCGTTACCTCTAATAGAAAATTGGGATGATCAATCTCAATGGTTGGCCCAGGGGTAATGCCATGCAAGAGTAAAGCGCCCAATAACATGGCTGCTGGCGGGCTACCAGGTATGCCCAAGGTTAGCAGAGGGATTAATGCCCCACCTACACAGGCGTTATTAGCGGTCTCGGATGAAACGATGGCCGCTTCGGACCCATGGCCAAATTTCTTTTGCTCTTCAGGACTTGATGTTTTTTTAGCCGTGCTATAACTCACCCACCCTGCAATATCTTCTCCAATGCCGGGCACTGAACCAATACCAACACCGACACAGGCTGAGCGAAATATATGCTTAATATTACGTTTGATGGCAGCAAGTTCTGGCAGCACGCGGGATAATTTCGAGAGCTTGCCCAAGGTCTCTCTATCACTCAAGACACGGATCACTTGAGGTATACCAAATACACCAATCAACACAGGTACAATTTCAAGTCCACTGTCGAGCTGACTTTGCTCGAAGGTATAACGTGGAAAATATTGCAGTGAATCACGTCCTATGGTGGATAAAAATAATCCTAAGAACCCCGCTATCCAGCCTTTTATTACAAGGTCTTGGCTGGTAATAGAGCCACTAATAATAATGCCAAACAAAGCCAATAAGAAAAATTCCCAAGAGGTAAACTGCAGAGCGACAGCAGCAATAGCGGGGGATAAAACCACTAAGAAAACTAATCCGATAAGTGTACCAATAAGGGATGCGGTAGTGGTTAACCCTAATGCTTTTGCGCCTTCGCCGCGTTTAGCCATGGGGTATCCGTCTAAGGCTGTAGCGGCAGCAGCGGGAGTGCCGGGAATATTTAACAGGATAGCCGGGTAAGAGCCTCCGTATACCGCACCCACGTACATGCCCAACAGCGAAATAAGCGCGGTATCTGTGTTGAGGCTATAGGTCAGCGTAGTCAACAGTGCGATACCTAAGGTGGCAGTTAATCCGGGCATCGCACCAAACAAAATGCCGATAAAACTAGAGGCAAATAGTATAAGTAGATTGCTGGGCTGTGAGACTAAGTTAAAAAGAATACTAAAGAACTGTAAAAACTGGTCAATCATAGCCATCAAATCCCTAAAACATCGTAAACGAGATAATTCAGAAAACTCGAAACACTGCCATATTCAACTGGCATTGGTACGTAGAGTAAAAAACTAAAAACACAGATTAGTATCAGGGGGATCAACAAGCTGTATATCCACACCCTCAGCAGCTTGGCTGGCTCAGCCTTTAAATTAATCACACTGGCGAGTAGCAGTAGACCTAAGGCCGCAGCACAGCATAAATCGTTGATCAAAATAAGCGGCTCATCAACAATACTATCAACTAAAAACCAACTAAAAACCTCGCTATGCATACTGCGAACACTAAGCAGGACAATAGCCAGCGGGATGTGCACATATAACACCCCACGCCACATTCCAGTAAGTTGCAGGTAAAACCTGAGCATGAGCGATAACAGGAACAAACAGGTTACTAAGTAGAAATCCGCCGAGGGAATGTAGACGTAGATGTACACACACAACAGCGCGATGACGTACCATTTATCTTGAGTTTTACTATCCTTGCTGGCTGCATTGGCACTTTGCACGGTTAGTGAATTGAAATAATCACACTCCTTCCACACCTTGATGATCATTATCCCGCTCAATAGGATCAATATACTCAGCACCGATAGTGGAAATAAGGCGGGTGACACATACCACTGATTTTCTACACCACCGTACGAGCCTGTCATTGGGAAGGATAAAGTATGCACAAAAAATACAGCACAAATTATCAGCAGCACTAGCCCAACTTTAAAATTTGTACGAGCTAATGCACGACTCTTCTCGTCCATTTCCGCGACAAGCTGAATTTCCTGTTTCATATCAATTTGGTCGCGGAATATTGAGTGTTTCAGGTGACACCTTGTTGGCATTCAGCGCTTCCAAAGACCAAGCAAAAAGCGACTCTAAGCGAGCAAACTCTTGCTGTGCAGCCTCACCATACACACCACTTAGCTGATAATAGTTCAGTCGTGCCCAGTCTTTAACAGCAGATGAAGCCATCGCCTTTTTAAAGGCTGCAGCGAGTTGGTCTTTAACCACAGTTGAAGCCTGGTTATTAACAGCAAAACCAATGGCTTGACTAATAGGTA
Source organism: Paraglaciecola sp. IT1134 (assembly GCF_058068185.1). Classification (NCBI taxonomy): domain Bacteria; kingdom Pseudomonadati; phylum Pseudomonadota; class Gammaproteobacteria; order Alteromonadales; family Alteromonadaceae; genus Paraglaciecola; species Paraglaciecola sp. IT1134. The sequence continues at coordinate 4,659,257 of NZ_CM176486.1, forward strand.
GGTGTTTAGATAACTCAGGGAAATCCACAAAGGCACTAGGAATTTTCTTGCCATCATGCATCTCAAAGGATTCTGGATGCAGCATAGCTAAGGGTCTTAGTTTGTTGCCTCGAATTAATTGAGATTGTTCTGCCATGGAGGTTATAACTAAATCAACCTCGCCGGTTATCGCCGCGGTTTGCGAAGGCGCTGAGCCCGGATAAGGGATAAAGCTTATATCTATGCCTGCTATTTTACTGAGTTCCAGTAGATGTAGATGATGATTACTGCCCAAGCCCCCTGCACCTGCACTGAGACTGCCGGGAGCGGCTTTAGCCGCAGCGATCAGTTCGGCAAGTGAATGGTAAGGAGAGTCCATTTTAACGGATATTACATCTGGAGAACTACCCACTATGAAGGGATACCACACCTCAAATTTCTCTTTCCATCCACCATTAACCGCAGCGGATACATTTGAGCTTGCCAGACCAACCAAATTATATCCATCAGGGCGTTTTCTTAAAGTGGAACTCATGCCGATTGAACCAGAGATGCCACCCGTTATATTGGTAACATTGATCCGCACACCGAGTTCTTTCGACATTTCAGCCATTATCACCCGATTTGCCGCGTCAGTACCGCCACCAGCTGACCAAACAACAGTTGTTGTGATCGGTCGCTTTGGATAGGGCTGTTGTGCATCTGCCCCAGCGCTGATAAATAGAAAAGATAACAAAAATATAAGTAAGGTTCTTAGCATAATAATTCTCCGTGTCGTTACCTAAGTGAAGACTTTGCTACAACAATGACTAGTGACATTTATGAACAATCTGTCACTAGCCACAACTGCGGTTTATAGCTTGTCTAACTCTGCCATAATACTGCGGGTGATTTTATCAGTTCCACAGGCACCACCTAGTTCATAGGGGAGAATATTCGAACTTGCGTAAGCATTCTCAACGGCGGAATTTATTAAGAGCCCAGCCTGAATTGCCGCCGCGTTATCATATTGACTCCCTAACCAATCCAGCATTAACGCGCTAGATAAAAACATCGCGGTAGGGTTCGCCTTGCCCTGACCAATAATGTCTGGTGCACTGCCATGACAAGGTTGAAATACAGCATTGTTTTCACCAATATCCGCAGACGGTGCCATGCCCATACCACCCATCAAACCAGCACCAAGATCAGATAGAATGTCACCAAACATATTCTCGGTTACCATGACATCAAAAATCCACGGTTTGCTAACCATCTGCAACGCCGCTGCATCAACATACACGTGGTCTGCTGCTATATCAGTGTGCTTGCTGGCCATTTCATCGAAAATTTGGCGCATATAATAAAACGAACCTAACACATTCGCTTTGTCCACACAGGTCACCTTCCCTGTATAGCCTTTATGTTTTCTTCTTTTTGCAAAATTAAACGCAAAATCGAACAAGCGCTCACACCCTTTACGGCTAATTTTTTGTGTATCAAAAGCGGCTTCATCGGCCCCTTCACCTTTAATGATGAAGTTATTACGGCTGGCAAAAAGACCTTCGGTACTCTCGCGGATTAATACAAAGTCTAGATTTTTAGCACGCTCATCTTGCAGCGGTAAAGGCAGACCAGGTAGGGTTTTAACCGGTCGAACACCAGCGAAGAGATCAAGTTTTTCGCGTAATTCCAACTGCGGCGCAATTTCCCGGCCATCGGGATAACGAATACTTGGCATACCCATGCAGGCTAATAAGGTGGCATCCGATTGTCTGGCGTGTTCAAGAGCTTCATCAGGAAGAGATACACCTGTCTTTTTGTAGAATGCGGCACCAGCCTCAAAAGAGCTGAAGTTCAAAGAAAATCCACCCACTTTTTCCGCCACTTTGTTCAATAAATCAATACAAGGTGGCATAACCTCATGGCCAATACCGTCACCTGGAAATACTGTAATCGTAAATTGTGTTTTACCGCTCATGTTAGCCTCAATCATCCTAAGTTATTAAATGTAAATGTTTGCTAATCGAGACGCTTTAATCATCACAACTAGAATTTCATCGTCGTTTGACAATGTGTTTTTTAAATTTTTTTGCCGTCGCTTACGCTGCTCAATTTATCCGCCACTTACCTTGCCAATCAGCCATACCTATAGATTGCCGGTACTGGCAACCATCTCGTTTCTAAGCTGATTTAACCCTGCGTCATTGCAGCTGATTTAAGTGTAATTTTAGTGGAGATAAGTATTGCAAAACAAACAATGTATAAGTTAATCTTAAATCAATGTATACATTAATTTAAATTTACTGACGTTACGAAGTCAATATATTTTTTTGGTAATCGTCATTTAGATGGAACAATGCGTTATGAATAATTACCTGCAGAAACCCATTCTCGGTTGTATCGCTGATGACTTTACGGGGGCGTCGGACTTAGCCAGCTTTCTGGTTAATAGTGGTTTAAAAACCCTACAGATCAACCGTATTCCCCTTGACTATGTGCTTGAGCTAGATGGTTATGACGCCATAGTCGTCGCGCTAAAAACACGTACTGTAGACGCTCGTGCTGCAGTTGAAACATCGCTCGCCGCCTTACACTGGCTGCAAGGCTTGGGCTGTCGCAAGTTCTACTTTAAATACTGCTCAACATTTGACTCAACGCCTAAAGGCAATATTGGCCCGGTAATAGACGCGCTGCTTGATGCCTTAAAACTATCAAGTACGATTATTTGTCCGGCACTACCTGTTAATGGCAGAACGGTATACATGGGCCATCTTTTTGTGGGTGATGCCCCCTTAAACGAGAGTCCCTTAAAAGATCACCCTTTAACGCCCATGCAAGACTCCTCGGTGGTACGGCTTATTGAAGCTCAGGGGCAAGGTAAAGCGATAAACATTCCCTATCATTGTATCGAAGGAGATGAGGTCTCTTTTAAGGCAGCGTTACGTGCAGCCGCGCAAAATTATCGATATCTCGTACTGGATACCTTAAGTACCGAGCATTTAGAACGCATTGGCCGAAATGTAGAAACATTCACCCTCATCACTGGCGGCTCAGGTTTAGCAACCAATCTCACTAGTGAATTTTCTCAATATGGCTGGGTAGCTAATTCAGCAAAAAACACAGTGCGACAGACGGATGGGCCGACACTGATACTCAGTGGCAGCTGTTCTGCCATGACCCAGCGGCAAGTGGCTGATTACAAACAAACACACCCAGCACTTTATATCGACCCTTTTAAACTGCTAAATCAAAGCCAAACCTATGAGCAAATACTCGAATGGGCCCTGCAAAATAAATCTGCAGCACCCTTAATTTACAGCACATCCTCGAAAGAAGTAGTCAATAAGGTACAAAGTGAAATAGGCTTTGAAAAATCCCAAGTGTTACTAGAAGGGACCTTAGCTAAACTGGGTGAAGACTGTATTAAGGCTGGTTTTAAAAACATTATTGTTGCTGGCGGTGAAACCTCGGGGGCCATTGTGAAGCGTTTACATATACATGCTTTCGAAATTGGCCAGAGTGTTAGCCCCGGTGTTCCTATATTACATTCCATAGCACCCCCTATCATCAATCTGGCATTGAAATCAGGTAATTTTGGTGATCAAACTTTCTTTCAAACTACGCTGGAGAAACTCACATGCCGATAGATGAAAAAACCGCAAAACAAAAAATTGTCCAATACGCCCGCTCTATTTTCAAGCGGGGCTTAACCTCTGGAGCATCCGCGAATATGAGTGTTCGCATTGACAGCGGCTGGGTCATCACTCCGACCAATACTTGTTTCGGTTTTTTACAAGAGGATGAGCTGTCCGTTATCGATCATCAAGGTAATTTAATCCGCGGTAGTAAGGCCTCTAAAGAGTTCAGCTTACACAAGGCAATGTACGATAAACGCCCCCTAGATAACTGTATTATTCATTTGCATTCCACTTACGCAACAGCGTGGTCTTGCTTGCCTTTGGATAATCTGGCTGACTGCGTCCCCACTTATACTCCGTATCTAACAATGCGCTTGGGGACAATTGCTTGTGTACCTTATTTTGCTCCCGGCGATATTGGTTTGGCAGTGGCAGTAGGCAAAGTCGCAACAAAGCATGCTGGCGTCATCATGGCTAACCATGGGCCGATTGTATCTGCCCAAACTATTGATGCATGTTTCTATGGGATGGAGGAATTAGAAGAGAGTTGTAAGTTAGCCTTTGTGCTAAGCACAAAGCTTCCTCGACTATTGACCGACAGTCAAATAAACCACCTAAGACAAAACACAAAACCTTAAGGAAATTTATGTTTGTAGTTACCGTAAAATTCATCGTTAAAGAGACTTTCCAATCTCAATTTATGGAAGCCGTACAAAAACAAGCGAACGATTCTTTAAATCTAGAATCTGACTGTTATTACTTTGATGTGTGCACGAGTCAAGAAAACCACAAGGAAGTATTTTTGTATGAAATCTACGGGTCAGGCAGAGCATTTGATCAACATTTAATGACGAGTCACTTCAAAAGTTTTAATCAAAAAACGGCTGACTGGATAGAGTCAAAAAAAGTAGAAATTTATAAGCATGCGAGAGCACGGCAAGAGCGTATAGAGGGATTCAACTAAATTCGATAAACATATTCGCGGTTAACCTTCCGTTTGATGGCTTAGCACTGATATCTCGTTCTACATCAACGATTACAGAATGTAATAAGTTGCCCGGATAAATAACGAGCCTGTTCACGGTATAGTCTACTTGATGATACAGCTGGTAATGCGCAGAGCTGGTATTACAAAACCCAGTGGGCTTTTGATAATCGTGCAAAAAACGATTGGCTGCTTCAAAATAATCCACTTCCTGATGAGCATTGATCCGTTCCAGTCCAGTTGGGTTATGCCGAAAAAAACCGGTGCCCCCGTGTCTTGCATCATGCAAATAATGTAATACTGCAAAAAAATAAGGCTTGGGCGTGTCTATATGCGGAATTGACTGCACCAAAGTCAGTTCATCTGGTTGAGTCGTGATCAGAGAGAAATAATTACTTTTTGGCGTTGGTTTCAACTCTTTGGGTATTTGGTATACAGAGTAAAGCCCTTGCATAATCGGCTTTAGGCACGCAACCACGTATTCTTTAGGTAATTTTGAGCGCACACCTGGGTAGTAGGTCTGCGTATCTGGCTGAAAATCACTTTCCGAGTACGCGTACTCAACAACAGGGCTAAGATCCTCAGCGTAGTTGTCAATAATAATAACAGGCGTCTTCTGCCGTCCTATTAACTCAACCTTGGGTACGCTTGTACGATTGATTTGGATCATTTAATAAGACTACATTCTTATAGGACAGTAATTTTTGATAAATTCCAGGTGATTCGGCAAGTTAGCCACTTTGCGGCTTATGGTTGAACTGATATTATCCAAAAAGCCTTTCAGCTCTTTATCGCTCATCATATCCACAATAGCATGATACTTTTGTGGTATAAGCCCTTGTCCCAGCATTACTTGGATCCACGATGTCTCGCCAAATAGTTCACCATCAGTTTTGTGTGCTTGGCCACTTTCTTCAAATAATTTTAATCGTTGCTGCAAGGTGTCAGGAATTGGCATACTTTTACAATAGCGCCAAAATGGGCTGTCAGTTCGATCGGTTACATTGTAATGCAGGATGATAAAGTCTCTAATATTATCAATCTCGAAACGCATTTTTTTGTTGTATTCGTTGATGTTTGACTCTTCCATTTGCTTGGAAGGCATTAACAACATGAGTCGGATAATACTTTGTTGGATCAAATGGATGCTGGTTGACTCTAGGGGTTCAATAAAGCCACTCGATAAGCCCACAGCAACACAGTTTTTATTCCAGTGTTTGCGTCGAGTCCCCGTGCGAAATTTTATCACCCTAGGTTCGTTAAGTAGTTTACCTTCGATGTTATTTAGCAGCGTTTTTTTCGCCTCATCATCAGATAGATATTTACTGCAAAATACCAAACCATTACCCATTCTGTTCTGTAGCGGAATTTGCCATTGCCAACCAGCTTGATGGGCGATTGAACGAGTATAAGGTACTGGGGGTTTAACTTGTTCAGTCTGCACGGCTATTGCACTATCGCAAGGTAGCCAATGACTCCAATCTTCATAGCCAGTATTTAGAGCCTGCTCAATGAGTAAACCTCTAAACCCCGTACAGTCAATAAACAAATCGCCTTCAATTGTTTGCCCGTTTGCTAGGGTAATTGATTGGATAAAGCCGTTTTGTTCATTGAGCGTAACTCTATCAATTTTACCTTCAATGCGTGTTGCTCCGTACTGTTCTGAAAATTTTCTTAAAAATTTAGCGTATAAACCAGCGTCGATATGAAATGCATGATTGCGATCTTGATTAGGTAACACCGCAAACTTTCCTTGGCGGCAAGCGACGTGTTCTAGGCAATAATCACCAATTTCACTGGCTAAACCTTGTTGTTGCCCTTTTATCCAAAAATGCTGAAATCCGGCAGCCCAGCAGCCTTGCCCTAAATAACCAAAGGAGTGAATGTAGTCTTTACTGACGTCACGCCAATTCTCAAATGAAATACCCAATTTAAACGTAGCGTTTGTTGCGGCCATAAAATCGGATTCTTTTATTTTTAACAAATCGTGAAAAATATGTAGAGTGGGGATGGTTGCTTCACCCACCCCGACAGTGGGAATTTCATCTGATTCGACTAGGGTAATATTTAAATTTTTACCGAGTAATTTTGCTAGGGCGGCGGCGGCCATCCATCCAGCGGTGCCGCCACCGGCTATAACAACATTTTTTACTGCATTCATGGTACTTGGCCTATCTTTTGGTATCGGACTGTTATCGTCTCAATTTATTTTGCAAATCAGCACGGATTTTTCGGGCTGATAATTCGTCCATTGGACTTGCTAGAAAACTTCTGGCTTCTTCAGGAATATGTGCAAAATTCTCTGTTTTAAAATCAAAAACATATTGTTCGAATAAACATTTCCATGCATCTCGTTGCACTTGAGGTAAATCTCTTATACTCATGATTGAGTGCAAAAGTGCGTTGGTTGGTCGCCCCATATAGCCAGAGCTATTGCGCCACCAATGCGTAATCAATACATTAAAATCATCTAAACCTTCAACATGATGCCACCACATACTTGGTAGTATTAATGCGTCTCCTGGCTCTAACTCAGCAACCAGGGCTTTTTCCAATGCTTGGCTAAATTTGGGGTGTTGTTTAAAATCTGGAGCCGCAAAATCAACGGTACTAATTTCTTGCCCACCCGGAGCTCTATCGAGGGGGCCTACATAAAGATTTTTACCTTGTTCAGGAGGAAACAAAGTAAAACGCCTGCGTCCTACAACTGAGCAAGCCAAATTTTGTGCAAAATCGTAGTGAGCAGCGATACGACTGCGACTTCCCAGCCAAATATTGATAATAGAATCATCCAATGCACTCGAAGCCTTTGCTTCGTCTGCTAAGCCGGGAAGAAATTGCTTTATCCCGGTTGAACTGACATATACGCTTGCAGGTTCGTTTTTACCTTGTTCGGCAAAAATAGCCTGCAATACTTGCTTTAAATCTTGCTGTTTTGATTCGAAATTGAAACCCGTCATATTGGAGTTATAGTAAACACGCCCTCGTTCTTGGGCTGCAAGATAACAGGCATTAATTGGCATGCCCCGATAAAACCTTAATAAATAATCAGCTGCGGCCTTAGCAGATTTCCGCCCTGCGATAACTATCGGCCAATCCGCCGAAAAATCTTTTAAAATCAATGGCACATCTGAAGCCAGCATCTCTACTGAAATATTGTTAGGGCTATAACCAACGAGGGTTTTTACTTTTTGTGTGATTTTTAACATTATTGTCTCGTTTACAAACTCTCTTTAGCAATGAGATCGTTACAGGCGAGCATTTTTTCTATCAACTAAGTCTCTAAAATGCACTTGTGAAGCCAGCATCAAATACGCTGCCTGCAGGTAGCCTGATTTATGCAATTCAGTAATTTTTTGATCACTAAGCTTATTTAAGGCATCTTCATTAATGGTGTAAAACCCCATTAACTGGTGTTGACTGCCATCTTTTTGTTCAATATCTATTGTCACTGACTCAATCAGATCACAAGATTCTATCGCGTTAATAAAATCTTCATTTTCTTGCAAACCTTGATGCAAGGTTTCCAGAATGTTGGCAATATTTTCTAAATATTCACTGTTACCTCCATATTCCAAAAATAAGTCTGTGCCCTTATCCTTACTGACTCTAGGGGAGTCCAAATCAAGTGTAATAACACGTTGTTTTTCGGTGGTTCCGCCATTGGCTACATTCTGAAAGCCGATTAAAAAGGGCATGCGCTGCAAAGCTAAAGGAATATAATTGGCGTCCCAACCATCCTCGTTCAGAAAAAGGTTTTCTTCGCTCTTAAGACCAAATAAAGCAACCGATACAAATTTTCCGGTGTTAGCATCCTTATTAAATAGAATAGGATAATGGGCTTGCACACTGCGAAACTCTCGGAAAAACGTTTGGCAATACCAAAGGTTGTCACCGTATTTGGCACTGCGTGCGGTGTTAATTTTAAGATCTTTGTGTTCAATACTATTTAATAAAACGTGGTTTGCCATTTTTTAATCCAATTTCAGATACTTAAGCCAGAAACTATATTTTTGATAACCCATATTGGCTGATTTTGTTAATTAATTGACGGTTCGTCGGTAAAACAGCCAGAAGCTGCTTGGTGTGCTGTCTATTTTCCTCAAATAATTGTTCTGCTTTTTCTCTGTGAGCCAGCCTCTTAGGTCGAGGTAATGTCTGGGTTATAAACTTCATGCCATATAAAACATATTGAAAACTTGCATAAGGAAACAACTCTTCTGTTTGGGCTAAGTCATATTGACCTGGCACTTGATATTTCCATAACTCAATCATTTCCTGCAGATGTTCTGGTACATGAGCTGACGCTCGGTTATCTAACCAATAGCTTGAATCAGATCGATGACTCAGTACGTAATGAAGTTTTAAGAACTCAATTATTTTTTGCCAACGATATAAAAATTTATCGTTAAAGCGTTTGGCTACAATATCCATGACACAACGGTTAGCCGGTAAATTTTCGCTCAGCATTTTTGCTGATAGCTCAATCAAGGCCAACGCTGAAGCCTCCAAAGGCTCAATGAATCCTGCCGATACACCAATGGCAACACAGTTTTTGTGCCAAAATTTTTCCCTATGCCCAGGATTAAACGATAATTTTCGCACTGCAACGGCATCCGCTGCGTTTTGGCCCATTGAAGGAACAAGATATTCACGTAATTGACGTTCAGCTAAATCATCTGAAATGTGCGAACTTGAATAGGTATGACCTACACCTCGCCTTGATTGCAAACCAATATCCCAAATCCAGCCAGCCGTTTGCGCGGTAGATAAAGTAAATGAAGCGATAGGATCTTCTTCAGTTTTGTTCGGCACGTGAACCGCCAGCGCTGAATCGTTAAATAGCACTTCTTTTTGACTGACAAAATTGATATTGAAGTGTTTACCCAGCAGCAAAGAGGCTCCCCCCGTACAATCAACAAACAGATCGCCATGAATGTCTCCATGCTGTTTGGTGGATACTGAGGCTATATCACCATTTTCGGATGAATTGACAGAAGTGACATGGTCGACAATGTGTTTTACGCCCAGTTTTTCGACACAGTGTTTTCGCAAAAAAGCGCTAAATTTTCCTGCATCGAGATGGTAGCCGTAATTAGCATTGAAAGCATATTCGGCAGTAGAAATTTGTTTTGGCGCTAAACCATTGCTGCATAGGGTCCCTTGTACGCACACCGCATCAGCAAAACTTATTGCATTGCTGTGAGGTTGCCAGTAGGGGACTAAATCTAATTCGTTATGCCCTCTTGGTAGAGAAAATGGGTGGTAGTAGTAATCTGCGTTACGATGCAACCAAGCACTGAATTTTGAACCCTGCTTAAAACTTGCATCGCATTGTAAAAGAAACTCTGTTTCAGAAATGCCCATTTTTTTAAGCGTATTTCGCATCGAAGGCCAAGTACCTTCACCTACTCCCAGCGGAGCAACGTCCGCCGATTCAATTAGTGTAATGGCAATGCCAGTATTGTTTTCCACTTTATGTTCTGCGGCAATAACACCAGCAGTTAACCAGCCTGCGGTTCCCCCCCCAACTATAGTTATTTTTCTTAGGACATTATTCATACTACTTCACCACACACTGTAAGTTTGAGTAATACATCAATATGAAGTTTAGTGTTCAAATAGTCTGCTCTTCTTTTACGCTGAAAGAGACATTTTTGTGAACAATGTTTTTATGGACATAGAGTATTGTAAACACTGTGCTAGGCACCCTAACTTATCTTTCAACGCTAAACTTTTATAGCATAAAAGGCCGCATGAATTCACCAAACTCAGCGGCCTATTAAACGTTTTATTAACTATTTATTGAGTCATTAGAACGTATATCGTGCACCTAAATTATATCGAGCTCCCGACTGCGTCAGGCGATAAGTTAAAGCTTCTTCACGACCATGCTGAGTAATGTACTCGTCAGTAATGTTGATTCCTTCGAAAAACACCGTTAGACCTTCAACCTGAGGAACATCGTAACTCACATTAAAATCGATTTGTGCATACGCCTCAGTGAAAACAGGCATTGTTAAATCGTTATTAATACGACGCTCACTCAAAAACTCGTCTCGCCAGTTATAAGCAATACGCGCTTGTAAACCGTCTTTGTCATAAAATAACACTGCGTTCGCGGTATCACTCAAACCTACTAAGGCTTCTGTATCGTTAAGTGACGAAGTGTCATACGCAAGGTCGGTATCCACCATGGTGTAGTTGAAGATACCACCAAAACCAGTTTCACCTAACAAATGTTGAACGTTAAATTCGAACCCATCGATAGTGTGTTCTTTATCACCGTTAATAGGCACTCGGATGGCAAAATTAACTACGTTATCAGTAGCTGGATCACCAATAATTGAGCCTCCGTCTAAATTGCCGTCTGTATCAAAATTTGGTATTACATTAGGATCATTTGGATAATTAATAAAGATATAGTCACGAATATCAGCGAGTGAAGAGCCAACGGGTAGCGCGGCAACTGCAGCATCATATTTTTGACCATCGAAAGGGTTAGGTAAATTGAATACCTGCTGATTTACTGTACCGGTGCTTAACCAATTTGATACCTTTTTCTTAAAGTATCCGACAGAGGCATAACTTCCTTCTTCGTAATACCATTCAAAAGATAGATCAAAGTTTTTCGATTCCAGTGGTTTAAGACCTGGATTACCTGAATTACCTGAATATCCACTTGGTGTACCACCGGTATTAATTGTAGTGCCACCCAATAACGAATTATATCCTGCGCGAGAAATAGTTTTACCTGCCGCTGCTCGTAAAACAATATCATCAGTCAATTCTATGTTGAAATTCAAGCTTGGCAAAAATTGGCTATAGTCAGCAGACTCATTCAGTGTGGCAAGACCATTTTGGCCGGTAACCGAGGTGGATGTCGCTTCATTCCATTCTACTCTGCTATAACTTGGCACTGACGCTTCAGAATAAATATCGGTACTTTCTTGGCGTAAACCTAAGTGAGCATCGAAAGGCATTGAACCAATTTCGCCGTCGTAGTTAAATTTTATGAAGACTGCAGTGGTTTCTTCTTCGGTAAAACGGTTGGTTTCTGCATCCCAATCAGTCGAAGCACAGAAATGACCTTCGCCATTTGGTCCAGCCGAACCACCTGCAGGTGCCTTGCAATCTCCCCATACTGTATCCACGTTTGCAACGGGGTCAGCCAGTTCAGCTGCGGCTACAATTTCATCAAAGTCAGCAAACCAGATCCTATCGAATAAATCATATTCACCTTGAGTGGCGGTACCAGAGAAGTCACCTGATTTTGCTTCAAATTTGTCTAAAATTGTATCTTCTTTCCAATTAACTCCAGCAAAATCCCCTTCTACACCGACACCACCCCAGTCAGCACGCTGAACTTGAGTATGACGGAAACGGTTATTAACGGTATTAATTGATGCGCCAAAATCGATGTTGAATTTATCGGTTAAATGGTACTGACCTGTTAATTGCGTTTGGTCAATTTCAGAGGTGTAATAATCATTCGCAAACCAGCTACCTGAGAGGCGTATTGTTTGTGGATTGAACTGCTCAATATTGCCGGTCGCAATACCGGGCAATTCACCCGTTAAGTCCAACCCTGTGCGATTACGAGTATAAGAAGGCAATTGAATATTGTTGCGCGTACCATGGCGAGGATCCGTTGCTTTCATTTCGGCTTCTGAACTATGGTGATCAAGTTCGAATGAAAGATCATCTGTGGCTTGCCATTCTATGTTTAAGCCGATTGAGTCTGTGGTTTGTTCATCTCCCCAAGCTCCAACTGTTAAAGATGTATCGCGGTAATCGGTACCAGCAGCGTTAATTGTATATATCTCAGAATAGATTAGCGGTACGGCACTTGGACCATCGGTCCAAACTGACTCGCTGCGGTCGCCGTTATAACCAAACCATACAGAAGCATCGGTATGTTGCTCCTCAATCGTATTTTTGATCAAGGTGTAATCAAGAGTCGCAGTAATATTATCAGTTGGTTTGAACTGTAATACCAATTGCCCGTTCAAACGTTCACGTTGACGCTCTTCGAACGAATAACGTGGCTGTTGTGGGGTAGAATATATTCCTGAAGTAGGACGATTTGTGCCGCCTGCAGCACCGGCAGGTACGCCACCCCAGCCTGTATTTTCGAATGTGCTGCCACGATAGCCTTGGGTATCAATAAATTCTTGCGTGCCACTTTCACGCTCTTGGTAGCTACCAGAAATGGATACACCAAATGTGTCATCAGCGAACGTTTGTGAATACAAACCACTAATTTCTGGCGTTGTGCTGCCTTTATCTGTAGACGTATCTTCGACAAGTTTTGCACCAATAGTCGCTTTAATACCTGGGCTGCTTAACGGTCTATGTGTAGATATATTAATGGTTGCACCAATACCACCAGAAGTGACGGCTGCGTCAGCAGTCTTATATACTTCTACACCAGAAACACTTTCTGACGCTACATTTCCAAAATCAAAAGTTCTATCACCCGTGGTATTGGGTAATTGACGACCATTTAAGGTAATAAGGTTGTTGGCTGCGCCAAATCCACGAACCGTTACTTTGCTACCTTCACCATTTGAGCGATCGATCGAAACACCAGTAATACGCTGAAGTGACTCTGCAAGGTTAGTATCAGGGAATTTCCCCATATCTTCAGCTGAGATAGCATCTACAATGCCAGAAGACCCTCGTTTTACATCCATTGCACGAATTAAGCTGCCGCGAATACCACTGACTTGAATAACTTCTACGTCACCCTCTGCCACTTCTTGGGCCATAGCAGGCATTAGCACTGCACTTGAGAGGAGAATTGAAATGCTTCGAGTCAGCAATGATTTGTTAAATTTTTTATTGTGTCTCATTTATGTGTGTCCTGTATTTCTGTTGATTTACATTAACTAAAAACCGCAAACATCTAAACGCAAACGCATTCACAAATTTGTTTGCCGCCCTATGTCGTCCTTTCAAAACCTAGGTTTCACCAGAAAACGTATAGACTCTAAAGCCAATAAGTAGTGAAACGATATAGCTTCTAAAAGTTTCCAGTTGCTCTACTTTTATTCAAAATCTACACTTCAATATGTCAATAAACGTTTTCATAATGTGTGATTTAATTTAACAACTTATCAACAATATACGCGCGGATTAATATAGGATATTCATTATCTTCTTGAGACCATTATGTTTTTCCACATTCTTATCTTGTAAGGTTAACGTTAAAAATCGGGTTTTATGCAAAATAGCTTTCAATGACGTTGAATTGTATTTTGAGATCAATTTTTTGACGACTCTAACCCTGAGGGATCCCCACGAATTTAATTGACACCTGCTGAAGCCTCCCGAATGCCTTGCTTGAGTAAATCTATTGCGTCTCTTAAATGCCGCTTGTGTAACCTCAATCGTTTATCAGCCACCGCTCGTAGGCCTAAAAAATGAAATGATAGTATTGTTCTGGTTTTGACTGAATTTGCTTGGTAGCGTCGGTGCAGGTTGGCACTTTTAACGGCTAGTCCTACCAACATGAGGACTAAACTAGCCAACGTGGCAATCAATATTAGTAAAGTGAGTCGGCGTTTTAGAGTGCTTTTATTTTGTTCAAAACCCAGCCCATATAAGCGACTTTTCATATCTCTGAAGCCTTCTTCAATCTGCATTCTGGTGCGATAAATAGCCACCACTTGTTTCGCCAATTTACTACTTTTGGGCAATGAAGTACTAAGCAACCACGGGTCTTGGGCGCCTCTGGCATGGGTCTTTGATGTTTTAGACTTTCGCGGTACTCCAACACGATTTAGGTTATGCCGCCCTTTGCTTTTTTGTTTGTAACTTATCAGTCGACAGGAAAGCGGATTGCTGCGGTTAATACTGCCACTGATGAGTTTAGGTGTGCTGGTGGCGATGGCATATAAATCCGTAACGTTGTGCCAACTTTTGCCTTTATCAAGTGTATAGAAATTAGGTTTTCGTGTCCGTCCTACGAAGTCCCCATCCAGCGCTATTACCGCTCTGAACCAGGGCGTTTTGAACCCTGCATCAGTCGCAACGACGGGCTTAACATCCTTGCCTACCATGGTTTTCAGTTTACTCAGAAACTGTTTGTGAGTGGCAGGTTTCTCTTTCGTTTTAAGACCATGCACTTCTTGATAAAGTGTGACACTGCGGCCATCAAAGGCTAGCGATGCACGCAGCAGAAAATGGCCTTTGTGCTCATCTAAATCTGACCAGTCTACCAATATGATCGGACGGGATGAGATGCGACCAAACAGGTAACATATTGCGGTATAAATGTGATCCGACTCAATCAGCAGATGTGGATTGGAGCACAGCCTGTCGGTGCGTTTAATGTTATGTTTTTCAAACGCTTTATGATCTATCCTCCGGCCCTTGCCGGTCACGCTGGCAGCGCCACCGTGCAACAGGCTATGCACACATGCACAAAGCGCCTGAAAACGCATTTTGTGCATATTGAGGGTGACAAGTGACAGCGTATTGTTCAAGATAGTGTTTACATTCATGGTGTTTACCGGTTAGTGATTTTTGGCGATTGATCTGATCACCAAATGCCATGAATGTTCCCCAGTTTTTCAACTATCCTTCTGATTTGTATATATTATTCGTGGGGATACCTCAGACTCTAACCCTTTGTTTTAAATATCAAAATGTGAACCTGATATGATTGAATAACCAAGCATCGTTGGAAAAATGACTATTCATTTCGCTAGATAAGTTCAACTTTATTTTTTGGAACGTGATGGGGGGTGATACTTTTATTCAACCGTTAAATATGATTTCTGAACAACGTTCCGTTGCTGCTCAGCTTTACACAGCAACGGTATAAGTTCAAAATCTTGATGGGAGATAACTGGTTTTTCTTTGCCCTTTTTACAAGGAAAAGAGGTTGGGTTCATTGGCCGGAGTTAATGCCCACTACATTATCAAACTGGCAGTTGCTAGTGCATCTTCGAACAGCTATTTCTGATCTATTCCAGTACCAATGATCAACATATCGGGTTCTGAATCCGGCAATTGTAAGGCTTCAATTTGGCTTGTGAGTAAGCCGTTCGCATAAAATGGTCCAAGCGCGCTTGCAACCTTTGGCTTAAAATTTCTGGACTGGTGTGCAAAAGCATAAAAAGAGAATTAAAACCAAGAGCGCGAAATCGTTACCGATGTTGGTGCCGCAAACCTGAATATGCCAGCACCGTATTGCTTTGAAATGGCGGTGTTAAATGCTGGCACAAACGATTTATCCAAGGCTCACGCATCGTATTATCTAGTGGCAAACCTCTTGCCATATGATCTATCGTAGCAGCACTATGAAAATCGTCAGCTTCAACAAACCGATAACCCAATTTTATCGCCAGTTGACTGCCTATTGTCGACTTTTCCCTCGTCATCCAAAGCGGAACCAAACACCCTGCCGGCATCGTTTATACCCCGGGCAAAACGCTGACGATCAAGGCATAACCCATATGCTTAAAGACGGCTTTGACCAAGGTTTGTGAACAGCCACCATGGAGGGCCATCTTCTCGACATAAGGAAAAGACCCTTAGCCTGTGGCTAACTGTATTTTCAATTTTTTCTGGGGGGAAACTTCATCAGCGGTTGGGAAAAATGACAACAAAAAATCGAGAGGGGTCAGGCAAACAGTGTTGAAACTTTACCCACAGCGTTATGACGTACTATATATATACCCAAGTAACCTTTTAACGGTATCGGATCACCATTCGTTTCAGTCCAGTAGCTGATCGATACGTGGCACATCGCTGCCGCTGTTAGTCACGGGTTCAAATCCGGTTCTGGGCTCACTGTCCAAATCGTTGATGGCATTTTCAAAACGCTTAAGGAAATCTGTGGTGCAGGGATCTGGATGGTTTGCGCTGGTGCCTGGCTCACCTTGGCTTGACTCGCTTTAGGTTCGCTTACCACTGATTGTTTGGCTACAGTTTTTTTGCTATCCGTCTCATCCTGGCTTCGTATTGCTTGGGGACGGGCAACATCATCTGGACTTGAACTCTGGGTTGCTACCTTAACAACATAATGCTCACGAGTCCGACAAACTTGAACGCCTGCGGGGCTACATTAGTCCCCCGCAATAAGCGAGCAGCGCTTAAGCAAGAAAAAAAACGGATAGGTCAGATATGAGCTAAAACCCCATATCGTGATGGCACTACCGGTGACCGGCTCGGGCACGTCTTCTTTTCCCCATCGATTTCATCGGCAAACTTGCCGCATTCTCTTTATAAAAAACGCCACCACCTAAACGGGATCTCACTCGATTTTACGGTTGCCCTTGTGAATAAAGGGTGCGCCTAATAGTAACCTTAGAGCGGCAGTAACGGCGTCACAAAGGGGAAAGAACAGTCCCAACTTACCATCAAAAGAAAATAATGAGTCCGACAAGCCCTACCAGGCAAGAAGCATGAGTTAGGCGCAACGATTCAAACGGGTATTCAACATTGATATCACTGAATGTGAAAAATGTAACAAACACAATGTGAGAATTATCGCCTGTATTACCGCCCCCCATGGTTATCCAAAAAGTACTGTCATACCTAGATAAAAAGACGTCACCGTCACCCATACCAAAGCCGCACAACTTACTGCCACCGGTGCGTCCGCCACCACAACATGTTGTCGACTGCGAACTTAGCGTACACCCATTACCGTTACGTATTGTCTTTTTCAACACATTGACGCGCTCACAAAGAGTGGGGTGGGGCTGTGTCATTAAGACCGATTTTGAGGCAAGGCTAACCATACCTGGCCGATCCACACATTTAAACAATATAGTGTGCCCAAGTTTTATGCATACATAAAAAAGGCCACTTAAAAGTGGCCTGATAAATATATTTCAAAGATGCTGAAATGCTGCAGGTCTTAGCCTGGCATATCTTCCAGCTCTTTGCCTTTGGTTTCAGTCACAAACTTCACCACAAAGAATGCAGAAACAAGGGCGCCAATGGCATATAAGCCATATGCTCCCGCTAGGCCAATACCACTAAGCATAATGGGGAAAGACCAGGTAATAAGGAAGTTTGCACTCCACTGGGCAAAGCCGGCAATGGCCAGACCCGAGCCGCGGATTTGATTGGGGAACATTTCGCCCAACATGACCCACATCACTGGCCCCCAAGACAGATTAAAGAAAAACACATAAGCGTTGGCCGCGATTAACGCCACGATCCCTTGCTCACCCAGGGATAAATTACCGTTGGCATCCACGCCTGAATTAGCAAATACATAAACCATAACCGACAATGTGATAGTCATGCCGATAGAGCCAATTAATAAAAATGGTTTACGACCCAGTTTATCAATCAGATACATGGTCACAAACACCGCAGCAATGCTTACTGCGCCACCGATCATGTTGATCATCAGGGCATCAGATTCGGAGAAGCCAGCCGCCTGCCACAACACCGCGCCATAATAAAATACCACGTTGATGCCGACTAATTGTTGAAATACCGCCAGACCAATGCCGACCCACATAATAGGTCTGATTTTGCCCGTCACTTTATCAAGTAAATCTGACAAGCGGGGTTTATGGTGATCGGTCGCTAGAGAGGTTTCAATTTCACGCATTTTTAGTTCACCATCTAATACGCCGTATAGGTTGCCCAACACTTTTTTAGCTTGTTCGGTATTTTTGCTGATCACCAGGTAACGGGGACTTTCTGGGATAAAAAATAACGCGATTAAAAAAGCCGTGGCAGGAATAAGTTCAATCCAAAACATCCAGCGCCACGCCTGATAACCCAGCCACAACTGTGCCATTGACGAACCGGCAAAATCAGCCAGAAAATAGTTACTGACAAAAGCGGAAAACAACCCAAAAATAATCGCAAACTGCTGTACTGACGTTAGGGTGCCACGGAAACGAGCCGGGGCAATTTCACTGATATAAGCCGGCGCCATAACCGAAGCGGCACCAACGGCTAAACCACCCAAGATGCGAAAAAAAACAAATTCCATTGAGGTACCGGCGATACCCGACCCCCAGGCGCTGATTATGAAGAATACGGCTGCAACCATTAGCAATGGACGACGGCCAAATTTATCCGCCAGTCTACCGGCAGAAAAAGCGCCCACAGCACACCCCAACAACATACTTGAGACGTTAAAACCGGTACCGACACTGTCAGATCCAAACGCATTTTGCAGACCATCTACCGTACCGTTGATGACGCCACTGTCAAAGCCAAATAAAAAACCGCCTATGGTGGCCACGCAGCTGACCAGGATGATCATTATTATATTTTCGTTATTTTGAGCCAAAATTCTTTCCTCATTGAAATTACCGCAAGGGTACATCGCACCAGTTTTGATATTAGTAATATTTGTTTGCTAGCCGATGTTGATGTTTACTGATTAAAGCCTAAGCGCACTTGCTCAGGTTGTTGAAAAATTAGTCATAATAAGCCATAAAGGGAACAATAGAACCATCATCGTTGTATTCTAACGGGGCCATTTTGACACTGCGCAAATGGGTTTTGCCCTCTGATAAGGTACTGTCATGATAGAACAAATACCATTGACCGTTAAATTCAGCAATGGAATGATGGTTGGTCCACCCTTCTACAGGAGACAGTATTACCCCACGATAGGTATAAGGTCCCATCAAGTCTTTACTGGTAGCATAAACAATCCGATGGGTATCTCCAGTCGAATAAGAAAGGTAGTAGTTATCTTGATATTTATGTACCCAAGCGGCTTCGAAAAAACGACGTTGGCTATCGCCTTGCGTAATGGGCTGGCCTTGTTCGTCGAGGATCATGATGTCTTGTGGCTCACCGCTCATGGATAACATGTTATCGCTAAGCTTGACTGCCTTAGGCATTAACGCCGGTTCATCATCTTTTGGATAATGATCCTCGCCTGTATATTCACCGTCTTGGAATTGTTGTAACTGTCCTCCCCAGATACCACCAAAAAATAAATAGTGTTGGCCATCATCATTGGCATAAACAGCGGGATCCATGCTGAAACTGCCCGAAATTGGTTCGGGTTGTGCTTTAAATGGCCCGGTAGGTGAATCGCTAATAGCGACCCCGATACGAAAAATATCTTGTTTGTCTTTCAGGGGGAAATATAAATAATATTTGCCATTTTTAGTGGCAGCATCCGGCGCCCATAATTGACGTCCGGCCCAGGGTATATCATCTACCGACAGCGCGACCCCGTGATCCGTTACCTTGCCCCCCACGTCCTCCATGGATAAGACGTGATAGTCGCGCATCGCAAAATGATCGCCATTGTCATTTTGGGCAATACCGGCCTCATAATCATGAGACGGGTAAATGTAAAGCTTGTCCTCAAACACATGGGCAGAGGGATCGGCAGTGTATATGTCTTTTATCAAAGGCAGCGATTTAGACTTGTATTGATCCAGATAGGTTTGTTGTTCACCCGTTGCCGGCAGTTCCGCCGGTGCATTTTGCGATACGTGTGGATCATCTAGTGCTGGCTGGCAAGCACTGAGTAGTGCAGTAACATAACTTACGGCAAGTATAGATTTGATTTTCACGTTGTCTTCCAAAAAGAGTAGTTATAGTCATGTTAACTACTTGTTATGATCCCTGTCCATAAATTATCTGCACAAAGCCACCTTTTCGCAAAAATAGTAAAGCGAGAAGGAGATAGCTGAACTAAAAAAGCGTGGTACTTAAAACTCGAAATTAAAGCCCTGCTCACACAACTTTTGATATACCACCGTGTCAAACCTATACAGGCTAGCAGCCCGGTGTGTTACCCCGCGTTGCTTCTCGCGACAATTGATCAGCATGTTCATTTTGAGAATTTTACGGCGAAAATTGGGTTTATCTAATTTGACATCCAGAATAGCTTCGTACACTTCCTGAAGCTGCAATAAGGTAAATTTCTCTGGTAATAAGTTAAAACCCACGGGCTCATGTCTAATTTTATTCTTGAGGTGGATCAATACCTGCTCAACAATTTGACCATGATCATAAATCAATTCGGGCAGTTGACGAGCGTCTTTCCATTCCACATGGGATGCGGTACCCCCGGGTATAAGGTTGTAACGTTCAGGGCGAACCAGGGCATAATAAGCAATAGTCACCACTCGCTTGGCCGGATAACGCTGCACTTCCCCAAACGCCCGCAATTGCTCCAAATAAAGATCATCCACACCGGTAATGGTTTTTAATACCCGTTTTGCGGCCGCGTCGATGGGCTCATCTATCGCCACCCAGCCTCCTAGCAATCCCCATAGTCCGTCTGCCAAACCCGCCTTATATTTGGCCGTCAATACCATCAGGCGCCCCTGCTCAATGCCCAAAACCACATTGTCTATCGACAGTTGTTCAATAGTATTTGTGTGAGCCTTGCCAGCTGTTAGGTCAGATGTTCGTTGAACATTCAAAAGTAAGTTTCCTGTGCTGTAACTTAAAGGAATGATAAGGGCGTAATAAACATTCGGATCTCACCGCGCCTATCAGCCTTCTTATATCCATTAACTGAAAAATAGTAAATGACTTACAAATTGTCATAATGACTATTATATTAGTAACCCGCTAGTATTATATTTTTTGCAAACTCAATGCACTGGCTAGGCTTAACAAACCCATCATACACTTGTTGATTTACCACCTTATTAGAGATGAAATATGAAAATGCATACATTGCCGCGCCTGTTAGGTGTCAGTCTATTGACCTTGATGTTTAATGTCCATGGCGCCACTGGTTATCAAGACGCCAGCCTACCGACCGAAAAACGGGTGGCAGATTTGTTGCAGCAGATGACGTTGTCAGAAAAGATAGCCCAGTTACAAACCATCTGGCATGAGGGGCGTCTATTACATAGCGATACAAATCTGATTGATACCGCCCAAGCCGAGAAAATTCTGCCTTTGGGCGTCGGTCAGGTGGCTCGGCCCAGCGAAGACAAGTCGCCATTGGAGTCGGTCCGATATACCAATGCCATTCAGAAGTGGTTAATTGAAAATACCCGTTTGGGTATTCCGGCTATTTTTCATGAGGAAGCCCTGCATGGCCATGCAGCGAGTGAGTCTACCAGCTTTCCTCAAGCTATCGCTTTAGCGAGCACCTGGGACCCAAAGTTAATATATCAGGTCTACGCTGTTAGTGCGCAAGAGGTGCGAGCGCGAGGTGGTAATCAAGCGTTAACTCCCATACTGGACGTGGCTAGAGACCCGCGCTGGGGACGTATAGAAGAGACCATGGGTGAGGATCCCTACCTGATTGCCGAACTGGGTGTGGCTGCGGTCAAAGGTTTTCAAGGAGAAACCAGCAAAATCCCAGCCGACCGTGTTATGGCAACCTTAAAACACCTGGCGGGACACGGTCAACCCGAGGGCGGCTTGAATATTGCCCCGGCTCCCATAGGGGAGCGCGCCCTACGGGAAATTTTTCTTTTCCCATTTGAAGCTGCGATCACCCAGGCAAATGTGCGAAGTGTCATGGCATCTTATAATGAAATAGATGGCATTCCTTCTCATGCCAATAAAATGTTGTTGACGGATATTTTGCGTGATGAATGGGGCTTCGACGGATTGCTAGTCAGCGACTATTACGCCTTAAATGAGTTAATCACCCGCCATGGGATAGCGGGTAGCAAAGAAAACGCTGCGCTCATGGCGATCAATGCCGGTGTTGACATAGAAATGCCCGATAGGGATGTTTTTTTGCTGTTGGAGAAGCTTGTGGCCGAAAATCATATCAACATGGCGCAAATTGACCAGGCCGTGGTGCGCATTCTGACCGAGAAATTTAATCTGGGGTTATTTGAAAACCCATATACTGCCGAAGAGGGCGTGAGTGAATTCATCGGCAATGCCGAGCACCGAGCATTGGCGTTGAAATCGGCCGAAAAAGCCATAGTATTATTGAAAAATGACGGTTTGCTTCCCCTCCAATTAAAGCAGTTAAGTAGTGTCGCGGTAATCGGACCTCATGCAGATGAAACCTTATTAGGTGGTTACAGTGATATCCCCCGGCAAACTGTGACAATATTGGATGGCTTAAAAGCCAAACTGGCAGGCAAAGCGACGATCGAATTTGCCCGTGGCGCCCTGCTCACTCAAGACATTGCCAACCCGTTGCCCGCCTCTGTTGCTGCCCAAAGCTATTCCAAAGAACGCTGGAATAAAGAAAATATGCAACTGGCGGATCAATCAAACAGCCAGCAATTGCTTGAAGATGCAGTGGCGTTGGCAAAGCGCAGTGATGTGAGCATAGTGGTCGTGGGCTCAAACGAGGGTACGTCTCGAGAGGCCTGGGCAGAAAATCATTTAGGGGATCGCTCATCGCTCAACTTGCTGGGCGGCCAGCAAGCCCTGGTTGAGGCGCTACTCGATACAGGTAAACCCATAGTCGTTGTTATGGTAAATGGCCGACCGCTGACTCTGGGAGATATTAACAATAAGGCACCTGCAATCATTGAAGCCTGGTATTTAGGTCAAGAAACCGGTACGGCAGTAGCTAATGTATTATTTGGCGACGTGAATCCAAGTGGTAAATTACCCCTGAGCTTTCCTAGAGAGGTTGGCCAATTGCCGGTATTTTACAATCACAAGCCGTCCGCGAAACGTGGTTATATCTTTGGCGATACATCCCCCCAGTATGCTTTTGGACACGGGTTAAGCTATACCAGCTTTAACTATGACAAGTTGAGCATTGACGATAGCCAGGCAAACGCAAATGGTGTGGTCAAAGCCAGTTTCCAGCTAACCAATAATGGCAAGGTGGATGGCGAAGAAGTGGTGCAATTTTATATTCGTGATGTGTTTGCCTCGGTTACACGCCCGGTAAAAGAGCTCAAAGGCTTTAAACGAGTACCACTCAAAGCAGGGCAAAGTGTGCAGGTTAACTTGGAACTGCCTATTAACTTGCTCGCTTTTTACGACAGTCAAATGAAGCTGGTAGTAGAGCCTGGGGATATAAAACTGATGATTGGCAGCGCGTCAGATGATATTCGTTTGGAAAACGTGTTTAAAATTACTGGGCAAACCAGTGAGGTTAAGCAGCAACAAAAGGCCTATTTAAGCACGGTGACTTTGGGTCGATAGCATAAACCGGGTAGCATTTGCTGTTATCAGTCAAGGCTCTCTGACTGATAACACCTGCGCCTAAAGCTGCAGCGACTTAGAGAGTTTTAACCGAATCTCGCCACACCAGCTCTGGCTGAAAGACATGTACGGTGTCCTGCTGTTTGGTTTTGTAAATATTCTTCAATATCCAGCTGGCGGCCATGCTGCCCATTTCCGATACCGGGTAATTTATGGTGCACAATTTTGGGTAAATATAGTTAGCCAAGATTACATTATCGAATCCCATGATAGAAATATCATCGGGAATGCTCAAACCTTTATCACGAGCCGTATGAATGGCACCGGCGGCAGTTTCATCGTTGGCGCAGACCACCGCACTAAAAGGGAGGGTTTTGTTTAATAATAGACTCATTCCTTCACTGCCTGCCTCCTCCTGAAAGGTACCTTCGAACAGCAAATCCCCTTTACAAGTTACGCCAAATTCGGCCAGGGCCTGTTGATGACCCAAATAACGATCGCTAGCATCCTTTTTCCACAAAGGTCCAGATATATAGGCGATATCCCGATGGCCGTGTTCCAAAAGGGCTTTAGTGGCGATGTAGCCACCTTGGCGATTGTCC
Source organism: Paraglaciecola sp. IT1134 (assembly GCF_058068185.1). Classification (NCBI taxonomy): domain Bacteria; kingdom Pseudomonadati; phylum Pseudomonadota; class Gammaproteobacteria; order Alteromonadales; family Alteromonadaceae; genus Paraglaciecola; species Paraglaciecola sp. IT1134. The sequence continues at coordinate 4,683,490 of NZ_CM176486.1, forward strand.
AGGCTAATGCAGTTTTCGGCTATCTGCTCAATATGGCGGTTGATTAAGATGAAAGAATGGTCAGTTTTTGCCAATTCTATTAAATATTCGTCACTGACTGCTTCTACGTGCAGAATTAAGGCATCACAACTACGGTCAATTAAAAATTCGATACCGTCTTTCTCACTTGCCGCATCACTGTGCCCGGCGGCGATGATCACGTGTTTGCCGGCAGTGCGTAATTGTTTTTCTATGCCACTCATCATCGCACCGTAAATAGGCCCGTGTAATTCAGAGACCAATATACCCACACTGTTTGAGCAGTTAGAGGCCAAGGATCTAGCCATAGAGTTTGGCCGGTAATTCAAAGCGGCCATTGCTTCTATTACTTTTTCGCGAGTTTTATCACTAACCCGGGTACCGCCGTTCATAACCCGGGAGACCGTGGCCAATGACACTCCCGCCAACTCTGACACTTCGTAAATTGTCGCCATAGTTTATCTTTCTCGTTTGTATCTCATGCTTATTATTAAGCAGTTGAACTGGCCAATCTGGTCAGTTCAACTTGAATTTCCTCGACTTCTTTATGCACCAAAGTGTAATGACGCATAATAATAACTACCAACACAAAGGCAATAACAATAGCAAGAAAAATGGTAAAGCATGGCAGTATACCCTGGAGTGTTTCTGATGACTGGTTTATGTCTGGTTGGTAATCATAATAAGCCAATAACCAACCGCTAGGGCCCCACCAATAGCTAACCCCATCTTGATGAAAAAAACACAGCAGAATAGGTCATACCCGTAATTCTAACACCCGTTTACACCTGACCATAATCTACTGTATCGGCAATTTTGGCCCATAACAAAGGGGTGGCCATTTGTAACAGGACACGCCAGGCAAAATAACTGATAAATGCCAATATGACGTATTCTTGGTGGATAAATTAACTTAATACACTAAGAATCGCAGAGATCAGTTGCAGACCGAGGTAAGTTTTGACTTTGCACATATATTTGTGCCAGGTAAACGGCCAGGGCACAACCCAAAATATTAACCAGCCTACCTAAGGTAACAAACTGGGTAATCCGCTCTTCCCTACCTAAAGAATACTTGACGTAATAAATCGCCAAGGTCGAATGCATAACCAAGCCCATAAGCTACCTTCTTTTTAATTCTTAACATGTGGACTCCATAAACGGAATGCCTCAGTGATTTTCGTGCCTAAATTTCGAGCACTAATAGTATATTCAAACGCTGCTCGACCTTGCTTGATGGTCATTTTTTTGTAGGGTTAATCCAAAGGTAGATTACTTAAATGTTTGATGTTGCCAGCTTATTCTCGGTGCTCAAATTAGCAGCCATTAGATATTTTACGTAAGGAGATTTTCATTTTGTCGGTTTCTATTGTCGATTTTGACGAGGAAGTCCCGGCACGTTACCTAACTATATGTAGTGGAAAATCACGCTCTAAAAAAAACTAAGCCAAAATTAATAGCAAATTAAATTAATAATATGAAATGAAAGCGCTTACATAGATGTTATAACTTTGTTATCCTTTGGTCAATTAACTCCAATTTAGGTGGAACAATGACAAACCCTGCTGTACAAACTAACCAAACATCTGCTGCCCACTTGCATACTTCAGATGGAAATCGATTCGCTTTAATCTCATTAACCTCGTTATTTTTTATGTGGGGTTTTATTACCGCCATGAATGATATTCTCATTCCTCACCTAAAAGGCGTATTTTCCCTCAATTACACTCAAGCCATGCTGATCCAATTTTGCTTCTTTGGTGCCTATTTTATTGTGTCTGTACCCGCGGGGCGTTTGGTAAAACAAATAGGTTTTCAAAAAGGTATCAGTGCAGGATTAACCATTGCTAGCATTGGCTGCTTGCTGTTCATACCTGCAGCAACCAATAAAATTTACTGGGTATTTTTAGCTGCGTTATTTATCCTGGCATCAGGAATCACTATTTTGCAAGTGGCTGCCAATCCGTTGGTCACCCTGCTTGGTAACCCTGAAACTGCCTCGAGTCGATTAACACTGACTCAGGCGTTTAACTCGTTAGGCACCACTATCGCCCCCATTATCGGCGGCATTTTGATATTTTCTGCTGTAGCTGGCGAAAGTGAGGCTTCAGCAGATAGCGTCATTTTACCCTATGTGGCATTGGCTGCCATATTGTTTCTATTGGCTATCATTTTCCTTAAATTAGCCCTGCCTAATATGGACACGGCCCATCAAAGTACGACGGACAATCAAACCGTGCAATCTCCTCTTCGTCATCGTCACCTGCTACTCGGTGCGATTGGTATTTTTGTCTATGTGGGGGGGGAAGTTTCAATTGGCAGCTTTCTGGTTAATTTTTTCGGTGAGGCACATATTGCCGGGCTAGCAGAATCACAAGCAGCCGGCTATATTGCCTACTATTGGGGTGGTGCCATGGTTGGGCGCTTTATCGGTGCTGCGCTGATGCAAAGAGTGTCCGCCACAAAGCTGCTGGCGTTCAATAGTATGGCCTCTATAACACTGATAGCTATCGCCATAACGACAAGCGGTAGCCTTGCCATGTGGTCCATTTTATTGGTTGGTTTTTTTAACTCCATTATGTTCCCCACTATCTTTAGCTTGGCTTTAGCCGGTCTGGGCTCACAGACGAGCAAGGGTTCCGGGATATTGTGTTTGGCCATAGTCGGCGGCGCCTTAGTCCCCCTAATGCAGGGTGTTCTGGCAGATAACATCGGTTTGCAACTATCCTTCATCCTGCCCTTAACCTGTTACCTATATATTGCCTATTACGGCCTTTGGGGTTCAAAACCAAGGACATGGAAATGAAAAAACTTGTGCAACTAACAGATCCCCCCACAAAGACGAGACAAAATATGCGTACCCTGGCCAAAACATCTATCTATGCCGGACTGCTGACTATAGTTGCCTGTACCGGTAATGCTCCGCAAAATTCTGCTGAAATTGCTGAGAAAGGTTCACGTCAACCAGAGCTTATCTGGCCCAAACTGGATATCGCAGTACCAACGGATCCTAAAATTGAACAGCGCATAGCGAGTATTTTGCAAGGCATGACCCTGGAGCAAAAAGTCGCTCAGATGATCCAACCAGAAATCCGCGATATCACAGTGGCCGATATGCGACGCTATGGTTTTGGCTCTTATTTAAATGGCGGCGGTGCGTTTCCACAGGGGAATAAACACGCCACCCCAGGAGACTGGATTGCGTTAGCTGAATCTATGTACCAGGCTTCGGTTGACAACAGCATTGACGGTTCCACCATACCCACTATGTGGGGGACAGATGCGGTTCATGGCCATAACAATGTAATTGGCGCGACCCTTTTCCCGCACAACATAGGCCTGGGCGCCGCTCATGATCCAGAACTGATTAAGCAGATTGCCCAGATCACCGCCAAAGAAGTGTTGGTCACGGGTATTGACTGGATATTTGCACCCACCGTTGCCACCGTCAGGGATGATCGTTGGGGACGAACTTATGAAGGGTATTCCGAAGATCCGGAAATTGTCGGCCAATATGCTGAGGCCATAGTGGAAGGTTTGCAAGGTACACCTGACGTTAACTTTTTTGGCGAAGGACGGGTTATTGCTACGGTCAAACATTTTATCGGTGACGGGGGCACAGTTGGGGGTGACGATCAGGGCAATAACATCAGTGACGAACAAAGCCTGTTTGACATCCATGCCCAGGGATATGTGGGGGGGTTAAGTGCAGGTGCCCAGACAGTGATGGCGTCTTTTAATAGCTGGAATGGCGATAAATTACACGGAAACCATTATTTGCTAACGTCGGTGCTTAAGGAACGCATGGGATTTGACGGTTTAGTCGTAGGTGACTGGAATGGTCATGGTCAGGTAGCTGGGTGTAGCAATGAAAGTTGCCCCCAAGCGATAAACGCTGGTTTGGATATTTACATGGTACCAACCGGCGCCTGGAAACCATTATTGCAAAATACCCTGGCCCAGGTTAAATCTGGCGTGATCCCCCAAAGCCGTTTAGATGACGCGGTAACCCGTATTTTACGGGTTAAAATCAGAGCAGGATTACTCGATAATCCTTCTCCGGCCAACCGTGCTCTGGCGGGCAAAAAGGATATTATTGGTCAGCCAGCACATAGAGCCGTGGCGAGACAGGCGGTACGTGAATCTTTGGTACTCCTAAAAAACAGCGAGCAGTTGCTGCCCCTCTCTCCTTCTCTAAACGTGCTGGTCGCGGGCGAAGGAGCGGACAATATAGGCCAACAATCCGGTGGCTGGTCTATCACCTGGCAAGGCACTGGAAACGAAAATCAAGACTTCCCGGGGGCAACGTCAATTTATGCAGGGATCAAGCAAACCGTAACGGCGGCGGGCGGTACTGCTGAGTTGTCGCCTGCTGGCAACTACCAAAACAAACCTGATGTGGCGATAGTGGTATTTGGCGAGCAACCTTATGCCGAAGGCAATGGCGATTTAGACAATCTGGAATATCAGCGTGGTAAGAAGACGGATCTGGCACTGCTTCGCTCCTTGCAAGCCAAAGGCATTCCTGTGGTGTCCGTATTTCTTTCAGGCCGCCCCCTGTGGATCAATCCTGAACTAAATGCGTCAGACGCCTTTATCGCTGCATGGTTACCCGGCAGTGAAGGTGGTGGTATTGCAGAGGTGATATTTAGTCAACCAAATGGGCAAATAAATTACGACTTTACCGGTAAGTTGTCTTTTTCTTGGCCCAATACGCCGAATCAAACCAATATTAATCGTTATGATAAAGACTATCATCCGCTGCTTCCCTATGGGTTTGGTCTGGGATATGGCGACAAAAGCACGTTGCCCGACAACTTAGCGGAAGACACCCGTAGTGATGACCATCGGGCCTTGTCAGCTATGTCACTATTTGACCGTAGCGTGCAAGCCCCCTGGAAAATGGCTCTCAGTGACCAAGAAAATATAGTGCCAATCAACGCCAGCGCGGTTTCAGGCGAAAGTTTGAAATTCAGAACCATAGACAGACGAGTGCAGGAAGATGCATTCCAACTCCAGTGGCAACAAAGCACAAATGGGCAGTTACGCATATACCATGATTTTCCAGAAGATTTGCGTGCTTACAGTGAAATCGATGGTGTATTAACCTTTGACTACTTGCTAATTACCGCTCCCACCTCACCTGTATGGCTACAAATGGGTTGTAGGGATAAATGTGTTAGTGATCTGGATATTACGGAACACCTGAAACCGGATGCAGCTGGCGGCTGGCAAAGTATTGCAGTTGAGCTAGCATGCTTTACAAGCAAGGGAGTAGAATTTGGCCAGGTAATTTCGCCTTTTGCAATACGCACAAGTGGTGATCTCACTCTGTCCTTATCAGACATATCTATCCGCCCTTCTGCCACAAATAACCCTACTGTCAGATGTGATTAATGCTGAGTTGAATTTTAGCCCGTCAAGCCAGTAAAAAATTTATATGACAGCTGTCCTGTCTGTCATATAAAGCCATATGCCGAGTCGAATCGTATTTTGATTGACTCGGCATATCCTTCAAACTTCTGAAAACCTACGCCGATAGACCATGTCTATGCAGATTTCTTATATTTTATATCTAAATAAAATCTGTTGACTGGTTGATTTTGTAAGCGCTTACAGATATGTTGCTTAAATGTAAAATATACGTTAATTCTTACATTCGAGGAGTAATGTAACGGATAACTTCTGGGTATAATTAAGTATCCCACTATTCTGGGTACTTTTGCGTAGCTTTGCTAAGTAAAGCTGTGAAGAAACGTTATCAGATATAAATGTAAGCGCTTACAGGCTTGCGAAATAGCTCCTACAACGAAAACAAGAGAGAAGTCATGTATAAACTCAGTCGTACAACACTAGGTGTAGCGGTCTTAACGTCCGGCCTCGTCAGCTTTCCCTCATTCACCCTCGCACAGCAATGCCAAAACCCAACGCCAATCTGGGCCGACGAATTTGATGGCACTGAAATTGATACCAGTAAATGGGATGTCATGCTTGGCGACGGCTGTAGCTATGGCATTTGTGGTTGGGGCAATAACGAGTTGCAATCCTATCAAGCAGAAAATGTGACCGTTGCAAACGGCGTACTAAGCATAGCGGCCAAGAAAAAACGTGTTCAAGCAAAGAATTATACTTCTGGGCGTATTCGCACTGCCAATATGCCTAATGGCGGGCAATGGACTAATGGGCGCTTTGAAGCGCGCATAAAAATACCGAATGCTACTGGCTTATGGCCTGCCTTTTGGATGCTACCCACAGATCCTAACGTGGGTTGGCCGACAAGCGGTGAAATAGATATTATGGAAGCAACGGGCCAGGCTGACATGATTGCCTTTGGCACCCTTCATTATGGCCAAGCCTGGCCAGACAATGAGTGGACCAGCGGCAGGATCCTAAAACAACCTGACACTTGGTCGGCGGATTTCCATGAATATGCGGTTGAATGGGAACCTAACGAAATGCGCTGGTATATCGATGACGTATTGTACTCAGTGAAAACACCCGCCGAGATGAGCGATCCATCCTATTGGAGCTTCGAACAGTATCAGTACCACTTTATTCTTAACGTGGCCGTTGGCGGCAATATAGGTGGTGTAGTAGACGACAGCACGTTGCCTAATACCATGCAAGTGGACTATGTGCGAGCCTATGACTTTGCCCAGCCCTCACTTAGCGGTGAGCATATCGTTGAGCCTAATACTAGTCATAGTTACAGCGTGATTGATGAGGCAGGCACCGGCAGTTCATATAACTGGACATCGCCGACAGGTGAGGCATCAAGCATCAATAACCTGAATGTTAATTGGGGCACCGCAGGGGGAACCATCAATGTAGCGGTGACCAATAGTTGTGGCAGCAGTAATCTGGCCCTTGATGTACATGTACTACCTGTATTGTCTCAGGAAACCGTACTGGACAATTTTGAAGGCACGAGCAAGTTAAGCTATCAGAGCTGGGCGGGAGATTTCAACCAGAGTATTGGCAACCCTGCCCCTGATGCAGTAAATAGTTCGGCATTGGTGGCTCAATACACACGTGACGCCGCTTCACAATGGGATGTAATTGCCGCTGCGACCAGCACAATACCCGATGTTGCTCCTTACGTTTCCGGTGACAAAAGCTTCTTCATGGATGTGTATACCGCAGCCCCAGTCGGCACCGAGATATTAATCCAACTGGAAAACAGCAATGTCGCCACAGCCTCCAACTACCCTGCTGGTCGTCATTCAAAATACATTGCCCACACCGAAGTACAAAACGCGTGGCAGCGCCTGAAGTTTAAATTGGAAGATCGCATCGACGGCAGCACCACAGAGACTCAGGTTAACAGCGTGATCTTACTGATAGAGCCCAATGCATTTGGCGGCGATACCTATTACTTAGATAACTTTGATATCTATGGTGCAGACAGCAGTACTGGCACAGCAACCAGTATTTCTGTAGGCAGTGTCGTGACCGGCACACAGGCGGCAGGTAAAGGCAAAAATTTTGGCGCGGCGACAATCACCGTGGTGGATGATTTAGGCAATCCTGTTGCCGGAGCCAGTGTTTCAGGTGCATTTTCAGGTAGCTGGACAGAATCCGCTTCGGGCATAACCGATGTTAGTGGCAATGTCACTTTTGTTACCAGCACGGCCTTAAGTGGCGGGGTGACCGTTGACTTTTGTGTCAGCAGTCTAAGCGGCGACCTGCCACATGACTCAGCAAACAGCTTTGGATTATGCCAGTAGCACTGCATAGCTGAGAAGAACAAACATGAAAAACACCGAAGGTACTACCTTCGGTGTTTTTTAACGTTGGTGTAAGTTTAGTTGGGCACAACAAAACTAACTAATACTGAAATTTTTTGCTTATACAGCAAGGTTACGTATCAACATCGTGTACTGTTTAAGCAGCAACCTAAAACACTAAAACAACTGGGCCCAAAAAGCTGCTTACATTTATTTATTATAACTAGAGCCATTTTGTAAAATTCTTTTCCCCCGCAAAGTGCGCGCACTAACCTCTCGCCCAGATAGAATTAATACTAATATAATTCAAACGCTTATAAAAATAATTTCAGCAAAAACAAGTACACCATTATCTTCAATAAGGCGCCAACCCATTACTGTGCACAGAATATGTATCAGACTGTAAAAACCTAATGTTAACTTTTTGTTGACCTAACGAAACAATTGTTTTAACTTTAATGTAAGCGCTTACAAAAAAAGAGAGTTTTTTTGTCGTTGAATGAAAGCGCTTTCAGCCAGGTAAGCGCAAGCACCCGTTTAATATCGGAACAAAGGACACACACTAAAATGAAAAACTTTTATAAAACACGAATAGCGACCAGCATGTCTTTAATATTAGGGGCCTCAGTAATGGCCCCAGTATCAGCCCAAGAAATTTCTGAGAATGAGGTTGAAGTCATTCAAGTAAGTGGCATTCGTGGCAGCATGATTAAATCCATGGACGTCAAGCGCTCGTCAAGCGGCATTGTTGATGCAATTAACGCTGAAGATATCGGTAAGTTCCCTGATACTAACCTGGCAGAATCTTTACAGCGCATTACTGGTGTGTCTATCGACCGCAATAATGGTGAAGGTAGTAAAGTAAGCGTGCGTGGTTTTGGTCCGGAACGTAACCTGGTGACACTCAATGGTCGTCAACTGCCCACTACCACAGGTGATCGCTCATTCGATTTTGCCAATCTGGCGGCTGAAGGAGTAAGTGGAGTTGAGGTGTACAAAACCTCCAATGCCAGAATACCCACAGGTGGCATAGGCGCCACGATTAATATCTTGACCAATAAACCCTTAAACAACCCTGGCTTGCGTTCAGTGGTTAGCATACAAGCAATGGATGATACCTCCACTAACGAAGGGGGTATTACACCGGAGCTTTCTGGTATTTATTCTAATACCTCTGATGATGGCCAATTTGGTGTATCTATTTCTGGCAGTTATTCTGAGCGTGAAAGTGGTAACCAGCAAGCGAATGTCGGCACAGGCTGGCGTTCATTTGACGGTACAGCTGATCAAGATTGGAGTGGAGCGCCTGGTGCAAACCCTCAATGGGGTGGCGTACCTAAAGATGAGTTTCAAACCAATCGCCCGGGTGCAGGTGATATATATTCAGTTCCGCAAACGACCATCTACAAGTTTGAAGAACAGCAACGTAAACGTACTAACGCTCAGTTAGTCTTGCAATATAGTCCACTGGATGAATTTACAGCCACCCTGGATTACACCTATGTCAAAAAAGAAACAGATACTCAGTTCAACGACATTTCAGCATGGTACGGCTTTTCTCCTTCGAAAAACGTGTGGACAGATGGGCCCATTTCTTCCCCCTTACTCTATTCAGAAGATTACGAAGAAAATGGTGTGGGCTTGCAAGATGTCGCCATGGGCGGCGGCGATTACGGGGTGCGTGATGAAACAAAATCTTTGGGCCTGAATCTTGAGTGGCAAGTGAATGACAACTTAAACTTAGAGCTGGACTACCACAACTCTTCTGCTGAAAATACGCCGAATAATGAATTCGGTTCAAATAATACTTTAGCCATGGCGGGTTTTGTACGCCAAGCGGCAGCGACTGACTTTACTGGCGATCTGCCTATCCTGGCTGTACGTGGCGGTAACGCTATTCAGCCAGCAGATATGGTAGTTACAGGTAGTGTATTTACCAACAATCAAAATCATGCCGACACCGAACAAACCCAATTTCGCGGCGAATATATTTTAGAAGACGCCGGCAGTATCGATTTTGGCCTGTCATTGACTACCGCTGAAAACCGTGGTCAAACCAAAAATGTGCAACGCAATAACTGGGGCGGCGAAGGCGAACCAGGGGCTTACGATGCCGCTTTGTTCCCCCGTGAAACAATTCATGACAAGTTCACCGATGTCAGCGGTGGCAACTTCGCCGATTTTAATGGCCTGTATGGCGAAGACTACGAAATCATGAATACTTATTTTGCCTTCGATTTTGCTGGCGTGAGAGATCAAGCGGCGCAATTGTTGAGCGTGCAAGCTCTTGGCGATTGTGGCAACTCCTTCTGCCCATCGACCGATTATGCATCGGATACCGACCGCTATAATAAAGAGGAAATGACCTCAGTTTACCTGCAATATAATTATGACGGTGAATTTGGTGACATGCTGTATGACGTTCACGTAGGTCTGCGTTACGAAGAAACTGATGTCACCTCAACCTCTGCAGTACCCGGTTTTAATGGGGCAGTATGGAACGGTACGACCGAAGTATTTTTACTTTCGTCAGGCCAACGTGAATTCCAAACTCAAAATGCTAGCTACGACCATACATTACCGAATATCAATTTTAATATTGAAGTGGTTGAAGACGTTATGCTACGTGCGGCGTATAGTGAAACTATAGGTCGTCCCAATTATGGGCAAATGATAGGGGGTACTTCACTCAACGAAGGGGCGCGATTTGATGGGGGAAGAGGGACTTCTGGAAGTGCGGCATTGTTACCCCTTGAATCTGAGAACATAGATCTTTCAGCCGAGTGGTATTACGCTGAAGGAAGCTATGTGTCATTGGGTTATTTTAAGAAAACAACCACCAATAACGTGACCATTGAAGGTATCCCTATAACTACAGGTATCGCAAATCCTGCAGATGGACCCTACCAACAAGAGGCCCTGGCAGCTGAGGGTGCTGATGGCGCCTTGCAACGACAATATATATTCGCTACCTATGGTGCCACCGACCCATTAGTCAGCTTGGTTAATGGCAACATTGAAATTCAAGGTAATCCCGCCACAGATAACTTGATGGTTTTCGAGATTGATACCCCAGTTAACGAAGCAGGTGAATCAACATTTGACGGGATAGAATTTGCGGTTCAACACCTGTTTGGTGAAAGCGGATTTGGTGGAATTATTAACTATACCAAAGTGGACACTGGTGCTGAATTTGACAACTTTAATATAGGGATTAGTACTCAAGACGTCGAATTAGGGATCAGTGATACAGCAAACCTGGTTGCTTTCTATGAAGATTACGGCTGGTCCGTGCGTTTGGCTTACAACTGGCGTGATGAATTTCTTGAATCTCAGTTCCAAGGCGATGTGGGTGTATCTCCAGTTTACGTTGAGGCCTATAGCCAGTTAGATATGACCATTAGCTATGATGTTCCTCAGGTCGAAGGCTTAAATATTTTCTTTAATGCCATCAACTTGACTGACGAATACATTCGCAAACATGGCCGTGCGGATCAACAAGTATTAAACGTAACTCAACAAGGTGCTCGCTACAACCTGGGCGCTCGCTATACATTCTAAGGATAGCGTAAGCAATCACTAGTGTGTTGCATAAGGCCGCTGAATTATTTAATAATTCATGCGGCCTTTTTCTTCTGACTCTTAATGAATACAGTTAAATGAGTGTTTTCTAAAGCTTCGGTTAACTAGACCTATAAACAGCTTGGGTTTAAGTTGACCCGATATTCGCTTCTAGTGAAGGCTTCAAGCGCAACAAACACAATCATCGTGCTGATTGTTGGAAGTTTCGGCCAGGTTGGTTAAATGCCTGGCAGTTTTACAAAATATTTTATAACTCGGGTGGCATAGTATGGGCGATAGGATAACCAAAATAGTCATAGTAGGGGGTGGGTCGGCAGGTTGGTTAACGGCCGGCATACTCGCGGCTGAATATGCCACAGACAAAGATTCATCAATTGACATTACCTTGATTGAATCCTCCGATATTCCAACGATTGGGGTCGGCGAAGGTACTTGGCCTTCCATGCGCACCACCTTAGAAAAAATGGGCATTGCTGAAACTGATTTTATACGCGAATGTGATGCTAGTTTTAAACAAGGTTCAAAATTTGCCAATTGGATCGATGACGACAACGACTATTACTATCACCCTTTTTCGTTACCTATCGGCCTGAATGAAATCAGCTTAGCGCCTTTTTGGCAACCTCATCGGCACAAAATATCCTTTGCCGATGCAGTGTGTACCCAAAGTCATTTATGCAATAAAGATCTGGCCCCCAAACAAATTTCGACTGCCGAATATTCGTTCAATGCTAACTACGGTTATCATCTCGACGCGGGCAAATTCAGCGCTTTTTTGCGCAAGCATTGTGTGGCTAAACTTGGGGTAAAACACATTATTGATCGGGTAAGCCAGGTTAATTCAGCCCCAAATGGCGATATCACCTCGTTAACCACCGACCAACATGGGTCTGTACAAGGCGACTTATTTGTCGATTGCAGTGGTTTTGCCTCAATTTTATTGGGTAAACATTTCAACATCCCATTTATCAGCAAAAAACACATCTTATTTAATGACTCGGCCCTGGCCATTCATGTGCCTTATGCACAGGCTGATAGTCCCATATCTTCCATTACATTATCGACCGCTCAAACTGGCGGTTGGATTTGGGATATAGGATTAACGACCCGGCGAGGGGTGGGCCATACCTATTCCAGTGCCCATGTTAGCCACGAACAGGCGGAACAACAATTACGCCGCTACATTATGCCAACCATGGGTAAAACCGCTGCAGAAGCAGCCACGGTGCGCAAAATCCCGCTAAACCCTGGTCACCGAGAAAAATTTTGGCATAAGAACTGTGTGGCTATTGGTATTTCCGCTGGCTTTGTTGAGCCGTTAGAGGCATCGGCACTGGTGTTAATCGAGCTGTCGGCGAAAATGCTCTGTGAACAACTGCCAACGACCAGGCAAACTATGGATATTGTCGCCAAGCGTTTTAACCAAAAATTTCTTAATCGTTGGCAACAAATTATCGACTTTTTGAAATTGCATTATGTGTTGAGCAAACGAACAGACTCACGTTATTGGCAAGATAATCGTGACGGTCAGAGCATTCCTGAAACTTTGCAGGAGCTGATTGCCTTATGGCAGTATTGCCCGCCGAGTAATTATGATATTACCCAAACCGATGCATTGTTTCCGGCAGCCAGCTTTCAATATGTGTTGTACGGTATGGGCTTTGAAACAAAGCCCATATTACCCGCCAAGCGAAAAAATCAAGCGGCGTTAGCGGAAAGGCTATTTAAGCAAAATATGCAACAAACCCGACAGTTGTTAGGTGCTTTACCGACTAACCGCGAGCTGATAAACAAAATAAAACAATATGGTTTACCTAAAATATAGAGATAAACATATCCGCGTCTCTACCGGGCTAGGCTTGTCTATTTAACGAAATGGGATTTAACATGGCAAACAATGTATTACTCAACAGTATCGATCATCAAAATGTAAAAGTGATTACCGATCATTCACCCGCCTATGGCGATGATTTATGGTACAGCCTCACCTTCCCGGGTGAATTCAGAAGTGTGCAAGCTTATTACCCGATTTTTTTTAACAAAGATCCCAACACCGGAAAATTTTTTGCCATAGCCTTGTTCGGATTTCAGGATCAAGAAAACTTGTTTCTCAAAAACAATAAATGGCAAGCAGGCTACATACCTTTAACTGTAGCCCGCCAGCCTTTCTTGATCGGGGTACAAAAGGTCAACGAAGATGGGGTCGAAAAAGAACAAAGAGTATTACATATCGATCTTGATAATCCGCGAGTCAATCAACAACAGGGCGAGCCTTTATTTTTAACCCATGGTGGCAACAGCCCCTATTTAGACCGGGCCGCTGACATGCTAGAGGTGATACATCATGGCTTTGTGGATAGCGCAGTATTTATCGACTGTTTGCTTGAGCATGAACTGTTAGAGACCTTTACTCTGGACATCACCCTTAATGATGACACTAAATACCAAATGCTCGGATTTTATACGATTAACGAAGACAGACTGAATGAGCTCGATGGAGATGTATTGGCCAAGTTGCATGAAAAAGGCTATTTGCAGGCCATTTATATGACGATCGCCTCGCAAGCTAATATCAGAACCTTGATGAACAAGAAAAACGAACTATTAGGGCTATAACGGCCAGTTGAGCCGAACCTAGCTGGGTATTATACAATGTTGGCAGTCAAAAAAACCGTTAAACAAATTACCAATTGTCGGCCGGGCGACATCCCGCCGTTTGTTTTATCGTCCACCGAACCCCTTATATTAAATGGGTTCGCGGGTGCCTGGCCAATAGTCGAGGCTGGGCTGAAGTCTGCTGAGAAGGCCGCCGACTATTTGCGCAGTCTGTATAATGGCAAGCCAGTGTTTAGTGCATACGGTGAGCCAGAAACCCAAGGCCGGGTTTTTTATAATGATGATATGACAGGGTTTAATTGTCAGGGGGTAAAAGCAGATCTCAATCTGGTATTGGATAAACTGATAGCCCATTTTGGCGATCCCAAACCACCCACCATTTATGTGGCGTCCGCGGACGTAAACAACTGGCTACCCGGCTTTAATCAACACAACAATGCCGGGCTTGATGCTTTTAATCCACTGACCAATATATGGATTGGTAACCAAAGTAAGATTGCCGCGCATTATGACGTGCCAAATAATTTGGCTGTTTGCGTCGTAGGCAAAAGACGCTATACGGTTTTCCCCCCGGAACAAATAGCCAACTTGTATGTTGGCCCCATGGAGTTATCGCCAGGGGGACAAGATATTAGTTTGGTAGATTTCAGCAATCCGGATCATGCCAAATTTCCAAAATTTAAACAGGCGTTGGCCGCAGCTCAAGTCGCTGATTTAGAGCCAGGTGACGCATTATTTTTGCCCAGCATGTGGTGGCATCATGTTGAAGGGTTAACCCCATTTAACGTGTTGCTGACCCATTGGTGGCGAGATAGCCCGGCTTATATGGGCAGACCAGAGAACGCGTTAAAACTGGCGATATTAAGTTTGCGCAATCTGCCACCGGAGCAGCGCAGAGCGTGGAAGGCAATATTTAACTATTATATTTTCGACCACCAGCCAGGGGATTTAGGGCATATTCCCGATGCCGTAAAAGGCATGTTATCGCAACCCTTAGACCCCATAGCGGCCAAGAAAATTAGAGCGGAATTACTTAATAAATTGAAAATATGAATGCCGCTGGTTTTTTATTGAATATCCTGATTATTGAGGAATAATTTTGCACACAAACAATAGAGCAGTAAAAAAAGTCGTGATTGCCGGTGGCGGAACGGCCGGCTGGATGACCGCCGCAGGATTAAGCAAATTATTAGGCAAAAACTTACAGGTTAGTTTGGTCGAATCAGATGACATCCCTACTGTCGGCGTAGGCGAAGCGACCATCCCTACCCTGCATATTTTCCATAAGTTATTGAGCATAAATGAAGCCGAATTTATGGCGGCCACTAATGCTACCTTTAAACTGGGGATCTCCTTTGAAAACTGGCGAGACGTAAGCAAAGACTATATTCATTCGTTTGGTTTTCTTGGCCAGGATTGCTGGGCGGCGGGTTTTCAGCATTTTTGGCTGAAGGGCAAAAAGCATAATATGGTATCCCAAATTGGCGATTATGTGCCGGAACATCTAGCCTGTCGAGAGGGGCGCTTCGCGGTATTAGCTAATCAGGACTTGAATCACGCTTATCATCTAGACGCCGGTTTATATACCCAGTTTTTACGAAAAATTGCCGAGAAACATGGTTGTAAGCGCATTGAAGGCAAAATACAGCAAGTCACCCTGGACGAAGATTCCGGCCATATCAATTCCTTGACCCTAGCCTCAGGCGAAGTGGTCGAAGGGGATTTATTTATTGACTGTACCGGTTTTAGGGGCTTGCTCATCGAGCAGGCGCTGCATACTGGTTATGATGACTGGAGCCACTGGTTGCCCTGTGACAGTGCCATCGCCGTGCAAACCAAAACCGTGGGTAAGCCAGTACCCTATACCCGCTCTATCGCTCGGGATGCTGGATGGCAATGGCGGATCCCGCTGCAAAACCGCACGGGAAACGGTTTTGTATTTTGCAGTAAATACTTGTCTGATGAACAAGCCAAACAAGCCTTATTGGCTAATATTGAAGGCGAATTGCTCACCGAACCCAGGGTGATTAAATATAAGACCGGCACCCGCCGTAAACATTGGAATAAAAACTGTGTGGCGATAGGGCTCTCTTCCGGTTTTATTGAGCCACTGGAATCAACGGGGATCCACTTATTTCAACGGGCGATTATTCGCCTGATGCTAATGTTTCCCTCTGCCGGCATCAATCAAGCGGATGTAGATGAATTTAATACCCAAACCAAGACCGAAGTGGATGGCATAAAAGATTTTATCATTTTGCACTATCATCTGACGGAGCGTAAAGACACTGCGTTTTGGCGATATTGCCGCAATATGCCCATACCCGACACCTTAAAACACCGCATGGCATTATTTCAGCAAGGCGGCAAAGTGTTCAAAAAAGCCGAAGAGTTATTTGGTGAAACGTCATGGATCCAGGTGATGCTGGGACAGGGTCTAATGCCAGAACAATACCACCCCATTGTGGATATGATGTCTGACGACGAATTGCGCGGGTTTTTAGATAACATCAAGGCTGGGGTTAAACGTAAGGTCAACAATTGGCCAGACCATATTGATTTTATCAACCATTATTGTAAGTCAAACTCGATGTAATCTAGACCGATGCAAAATTTTAGGGTAATGCTCAATTCGGCAAATCAAGCTCAAGTGCACTTCATAGGCTATGAAGAGACACCTGTGATGATCTTTGACGATTTTGCCCTAAACACACACCAATTAATTGAGCATGCCTGCAACAATGGTGATTTTAGCCGAGATAGTAATTCTTACTATCCGGGTATTCGCACTGCACTACCACGACAATATGTCATTGATGTACTGCAGTGCGTTTATCAGCAAGTCTGTGAACTTTACAAAATCCCCCTGAAACTGCAGCTAAAGGTACAACCGTCGTTTTATTCACTGTTAACGTTCGCGCCAGAAGAGCTTAATTTGCTGCAACGCTTACCCCATTTTGATACAAGTAAGCCGTTTTATTTTGCGGTCTTGCACTATCTAAATGCCGGCCCCCACGGCAATACTGGATTGTTTAGACACAAACAAACCGAATTTGAGCGAATTGGTGATAAACGGGTCGACGAATATCTCAAATCCGCCAATGACTATGTGCAACGAGTGGGCGAGCCAGAGGCCGCTTACTTTTCGTCGTCAAACGGCCAGTACGAGCTTTACCATGAGATAGAATACAAACCCAATCGATTGGTGATTTACCCGGGTAATTTGTTGCATTCCACTATCGTTTGCCCCGATAGCGATATAGATGCTGACCCGCGAACCGGCAGGTTAACCGCCAACCTGTTTATCGATTTCAAGTAACTCCTAGAACTTGCATGAAGAAGCCCTTACAGGGCGATATCGAGCAAAACAGGATAATGATCTGAATAGTATTTGGTGTGTGCTGTTTTCAAAACCTGAACGTTGTTAACCGTCAAATCAGCACTGGTCCATACGCGATCAAGGCGGAATAGCGGCCAAGACGTGGGGAAAGTTGCTCCCACACAATGCTGGATCAGCACCTTATTCAGCCGGGTAAACGCCCGGGTGAAAAACTGCCACTCATTAAAATCTCCAGCCACTATTATAGGCATAGACGACTGCCCCATGTTTTGCCTGATATATTCGTCGAGCAAGGCAAACTGTTTACGCCGCTCATGTTTTTTCAAACCTTTATGAGTATTGATTAACGTGAGTGGGCCGCGCTCTGTGGTAACGACTAATTCCTGGATATTACGCGGCTGAAATCCTTGCTGGCTGACATCAATAGTCTTATTGGTCACGACCGGGAAACGACTTAAAATAGCATTGCCGTACCAGCCCTGGGGCTCGGTAATAGCGGGGGAGGCAGTCAGAGAGCGAAAATGGTCTCCACAGATATCTCGCACGTCTTGCTCGCTATCCCGAGTAACATCTCTCGTGTCCATTTCCTGCAGCAGAGCGATATCGATTTTATGCTCTTTCAAAAAAAGACCAATACGCTGGTAACTCTGCACTTTATCGCTGCCCACTCCGCTATGGATGTTATAGGTTAAAAGACGCATCAACCTGTGGCACGGCTAGCTTGATACATTTTTGCCAATTTTTGTGAGACCACTATCATCAGGATCCAAAATATTAACCCTCCAACCAAATAACCAATGCTCTGAGGTGACGGATCGATGAATATTTTACTCAAAGAGTCGCCGACTAAGCCTTTGGCTATCATGGGCGGGAACATGCCTAAAAAGGTACCAGCCAAAAACTGCCACAGGCCGATGGACGAAATACCTGCCACCAAATTGACTAAACTAAAAGGCGCTATGGGTAACATGCGGATAGCCGCCACACCGACTATGCCACTGTCTTTAAACTTTTCATCCACGTTTTTTACTCGCTGCCCGCCTATTTCACGTAACCCTTTATCACCCATAAAATTACCGAGTATAAACATCAGGGCCGAACTCAATAATGCGCCGGCCATGCCATAAATTGGCCCCCAAATGGGCCCGAAAACAGCGGCCACTGCCAAGGACAATACAGTAACAGGGAAAAATACCAGGCCGCCGATCACGTATGCCAAACAAACAGTAGGTAGGGCCCAAAGGGTGCCCCGGGTATTTTCCAGAAATTGTTCGAGATTCTCCGCAGTTAACCAGGGGATCGCCTGACCAGCTAAAAAAATGGCCCCAGCAAATACTGCAATAAAGGCAAAAACGATTAAATACACAATCGTTTTTTGACGGGGATTACCAAATCCTATCAGTTTACCATTAGCCATTTGGATAGGGGCAATCAGAGGTTCTTCTGGGTCCGAAAGGGAACTGAGCATGGGTTGCCAGGTTTTGTTGGTAAATTGCTCATCCTCTACTTCAGCGAGTTGGTAACGATCTGGATGTTGATCACTCATTAAAGCGAATAAGGGATCGTATTGCGCAAATATCTTTTCAATTTGCCCAATACTACGCCCGGTATGTTCGGCTAACAGGTCATTTCTAACCCGGGCGATATCCTGTTTGTTTTGCTCAGAGTCACCGGCAAACACCAAATCAATTTCAGTGTCCAGGCTCATGGAGCGATTGCTTAAGTTAGATGAACCGATAACCAGATAGTTATCATCGATAGTCATTACCTTGGAATGTACCCTTTTATGGGCAACATTGCCGGTGGCATCAGTTAACGTAGAGTAGGTCATTTTGATGCGCTCTGGGTCGATACCATTTTCCAGAATATGTTTAAAATCGATCCTGCTTGCCCAGTATGCTTCAGTCTCAACTTTGCCTTTAGGTTCATAAGAGCTAACCACCACCACTTGTAAACCAGGGCAAGTTTTCAGGCGTTTGTTTAAGGCTTCTGCAATTTCTTGTCGAGTAGTAAACTGATTTTCGATGAAGATGAAATGCTGCGCTTTATCGATCAAGTCCAGCAACATAAGCCTCACCTCTTGCACGGGTTCGACTCCGTCCATAAAGGGAATAGTTCGCGCAAGCGCACAATTAATATGACTAATAGTAGGAGGGAAACCATCCGGCCACGACGGCGGAAGGTGTCCCTGATGCTGCGTGCCTTGATTGGCCAGTGGAATAGCGGCCATTTCGCTGATCCGATCCCAGCGCCAACGAACTAACTTAGCCAGCTCCCCAACCAAAGGACCGGCAGTGACAACTTGCACATCGTGTAAGGGACCATGCGGCCCGTCTGGTCCAACCCGTTCTGGATGCTCACATAAATGTTCTCTGGTATCCCATCTATTTGTTGACACATCCATGCCTCCGGTGAAGGCAATTTGATCATCGATAACCACTATTTTTTGATGCTGACTGCCCCCCATGGGAATAGTGTCATCCAGGTGGGTCTTGACGTTATCCGGGGTTTTTTCATCCCATACTTCTTTGGCCCACATTTCTCTTTGACTAAAAAATGCCAAAGACGAATCCCAGCGTAATAAATAGATTTTGATCTCAGGATCCTGCTCGGCTTTCCACTTAAGTAACTCGCTGATAACAGAAGGCGCTTGAGCATTGTTTTCCTCTTCCCCTCTGAGCAAGCGAATGCGGCTATCGATATCCCAACCCACAATGAAAATACTGTGTTTGGCTTTTACAATGGAACTATGTAGAGCCTGATAATAATTAGCCCCGTCAATTAAAGGGGTGGCATAGTCCACATGGTCTATTCTCCAGCAGTTTTCATCCAGCTTAAATAAAGATGAAGCTTTGGTTGTCATTCTCAGGTTCTCCTAATAATTCTTGGCGCCAATTTTAGGTTGTACGGTTTACTAAAGGGGATATACAAAACAAAGTAACTTCAAACGACCGTAAAAAATTTACACAGCCCTGCCCTTTTTTTAAATAGGTTGCCAGTCAACGCTGATCGCTCCGCGGTGGCGGTTAAGCCTAGTTTGCAACATGCATGGAGCACTTTTTGCTTAATAGCTGCCTCAGTAAAAAGCAAAAATTGCGCCAGTGAGGACGAGGTTGAAACACCTCAAGTAATGACTTGATACCTTGGGAGACTCTTTTGAACAAACATTTACTATTTCACCCACCAACATAATTAAGCAAACAAACGAGTATCCGGCACTGCCAAATTTTTGACGGGTACAAGTCGTGGTAGTGAGGTGTAAACGGCATATTCAACAAAAAATAGCGCTAAAATGGTGTCTTTTAAAATTAATTTAAAATATTTATTTTCCCTTGCCGCTGACCTGAGGGCTACTATTTACATGGGGTTAACCGGTTTTTGGCGTGGATTGATCAAGGCTCTTTGACCGGTTTTTCGTTAATTGTTCGGATTTAAAGCAGAATAGCGGTTATACTGTGCTCGCAGGTTTCTGCAAACAATGAAATTTATTAATTAAAGAGTATAGTATGAGTAAAGGTACAGTTAAGTGGTTTAATGCAGACAAAGGTTTCGGTTTCATTACTCCAGAAGACGGAAGCAAAGATTTATTTGTTCATCACTCAGAAATTAAAAACGGTGGTGGATATGCAACTTTAAACGACGGCCAAGCTGTTGAATTTGAAGTTGGCCAGGGTCAAAAAGGCCCATGTGCAAATAATGTTGTTCCTGTTTAATTTATTAAATAAATAACAACATAAAAGATTGTAAGTCGGACCGCCTCGCGGTCCGCAGCTTTTCATCTTAAACAGTCAGCATCAGTAAAACGCTTTATCCTCCCTTAGTTATTGAATAAACCCTCAGTCAAACTTTTCTTAAACATACGATCCAGTACATTCAAAAAAAGCTTATTAGTACCATAATACCCATCAGCCCATTATTGTTAACTCGGTTTACTATCTTGTTGTCCTAGCATAGGGAAATTAGGTCTTTTAGCGTTTTCAAATATCAAATTACCTGCAACGTCTCTGTACCGAGGTTAATTTTGCTCGTCTCTGCAAAATACCAGCTTGTGTCCGTCACTCATACGCTTATCAAAGTGGTAACCGGCCACATCAAAATCTTGCAGCTGTTTTACGTCACTTAACTGATTTTGAATTATAAAACGCGCCATCATGCCACGGGCTTTTTTGGCGTAGAAACTAATAATTTTGTACTGACCATTTTTGCGATCTTTAAATACGGGCTCAAATATTTCAGCCTGTAAGGCTTTGCGATTAACGGATTTAAAATATTCGTTGGACGCCAAATTAATCAGCTGTTTGTCGCCTTGCTCTGCCAGTGCATCATTAAGCTTATCGGTGATCTTGTCTGCCCAAAATTGATACAAATTGCTGCCGCGCTTGGTATCCAGTTTAGTGCCCATTTCCAAACGATAGGCTTGCATTAAATCCAGAGGTTTGAGTACCCCATACAAACCGGAGAGAATGCGTAAATGCTTTTGCGCGAAAGTTAGATCCGGTGAATTAAAAGATTGGGCATCTAATCCTGTATACACATCTCCGTTAAACGCCAATAAGGCTTGTTTGGCATTATCTTGCGTAAAAGGGGTCTGCCAACTGGCATAACGATCGGCGTTGAGCCCGGCTAGCTTGTCGCTGATTTTCATCAGTGAGCCGATTTGAGCCGGGCTTAACTTACGACAACGTTTAATTAACTGGCTCGAATCGGCCAATAATTCGGGCTGGGTAAAATGCTCAGTAACTGGAGCTGTCTCGAAATCGAGATTTTTAGCTGGGGAAACAACGAGTAACATTCTAAATCCAATAAGAAATCAGAAGCGGATGATACCAACTTAAGACGTTTTCACCAGCGCAAAAAATTGATGAGCTTAATCGTTCAATGCACCTGACTGCGTCCTAAAGCATTAAGCAGACTCTGATGGGTCATCTCATCAAAGGCACAAAAGATCACTTTGCGCAGGTGAACATAGTGCCCCAGTTCTTCAATCACAGTGTTAACGGCAATACTGCAGGCTTCGTCGATGGGAAAACCATAGGCACCACAACTTATGGCGGGAAAGGCTATGGAACGTATTGAGTATTGAGCGGCCAGGCTGAGTACGCTGCGATAACATAGGACGAGATCGTTGCGTTCGTTATTTAATCCACCTTGCCAAACAGGACCTACAGTATGGATAACATACTGACTAGGCAACAAAAATCCCGGAGTGATTTTTGCTTCACCAGTCTTGCACCCAGCCAGTTTTTTACAGGCACGCTGTAAATCTGGCCCGGCAGCGTGATGAATAGATCCATCGACTCCGCCGCCACCGAGTAAGCTGTGATTGGCGGCATTCACTATTGCTTCCACTTGCAGATGCGTTATGTCATCTTGCAATAACGTTATTTTTGCTGACATTGGCGTAGTTTTACTCGCGTCTGTAATTTAACGGTTATATCCTATGTTAAACTGTAACACGCCGTTTCGCCTGATACGCCAACGTTTGTGCAAGTAGTAAACCGTTATATAATAGGCACTAATAATGCCGGGAAAAGCCACAACAGTCCGCACAGAACATATACTTTTGTTGATTAAAATGTTGTAATTTTACAACATAATGAATTCGAGGTTACCATGACCAGTCAGTTACAAGCATTACGTGAAATCACCACTGTCGTTGCCGATACCGGTGACATTGAAGCAATAAAAAAGTATCAGCCTGTTGATGCCACGACGAACCCATCGTTACTGTTAAAAGCCACAGAGATAACACAGTACCGGCCCCACCTGGAAAATGCCGTCGCCTGGGCCAAAGAACAGTCGAATGACGCTGAGCAGCAAATCATTGATGCTGGTGACAAGTTGTCGGTAACTATTGGAACAGACATAGTCAACATCGTTCCCGGACGTATTTCCACCGAAGTTGATGCGCGTCTTTCATTTGACACCCAAGGCAGCATAGAAAAGGCCCATAAACTTATCGCTTTGTATCAAGATGCCGGTATCGACAAAAGCCGAATTTTGATCAAACTGGCTTCTACCTGGGAAGGCATTAAAGCGGCTGAGCATTTAGAAAAAGAAGGCATCAATTGTAACCTAACCTTGTTGTTTAGCTTTGCTCAAGCCCGTGCTTGTGCCGAAGCGGGTGCTTATCTTATTTCACCTTTTGTGGGTCGTATTCTCGATTGGTACAAGGCCAGTACAGGCAAAACCAGTTACCCGGCCAGTGAAGATCCGGGCGTGCAATCTGTTACCCAAATTTATAACTTCTACAAAGAACATGGTTATAAAACTGTAGTCATGGGTGCAAGCTTCCGCAATATCGGTGAAATTACTGAGCTTGCCGGTTGTGACCGTTTAACGATTAGCCCTGGATTATTGGAAGAATTATCCAACAGCGACGCGCCACTTGAAGTGAAACTAAAAGATAACGGTGCCACCAAAACAGCTGGCCAGCCTCTTGACGAAGCCGCTTTCCGCTGGGAAATGAACCAGGATGCCATGGCCACTGAAAAGTTGTCCGAAGGGATCCGCAATTTCGCAGCTGACCAAGTTAAGCTTGAAACACTGTTAAAAAACTACCTGTAATACTAGCATTATATAAAGAGCGTCTGATTAGACGCTTTTTTTTACTTTATACATTCTACATTAACTCCCAAGGAGTCCTGCATGACTGCGTTGACTGATACCCCTACTTGGCAAAAACTTGCTTCTTTAGCTGAAGATGTTAAACAACAGCATATGCGTGATTGGTTTGCTAACGATAGCGAACGCGCCAGTAAATATCAGCAGGTGGCCTGCGGAATCGAACTAGACTTCTCAAAAAACCTGATCACCGACGAGGTGATGCAAACCTTGTTCAAGCTGGCCGAAAAATGCCTAGTCAGCTCCAAACGGGATGCGATGTTTGCTGGCGAGTTAATCAACCACACAGAACAACGTGCTGTGC
The DNA here is from genome assembly GCF_058068185.1 of Paraglaciecola sp. IT1134. NCBI lineage: Bacteria > Pseudomonadati > Pseudomonadota > Gammaproteobacteria > Alteromonadales > Alteromonadaceae > Paraglaciecola > Paraglaciecola sp. IT1134. The sequence continues at coordinate 4,707,701 of NZ_CM176486.1, forward strand.
TGCATACCGCCTTACGCAATTTTTCTGGTCAGCCCATATTTCTCGATGGCGCAGACGTGATGCCTGATATTTTGGCCTGCCAACAAAAAATCAAAGACTTTGTGGCCAGTGTGCACAGCGGCAACCGCAAGGGGTATACAGGCCGCCCCCTTAAACAGATTGTAAGCATAGGCATAGGTGGTTCCTTTTTGGGTCCGAAAATCATGTCGGAAGCTCTTAAACCTTATTGGTTTGAAGGTGTTAAAGTGCATTTCGTGGCTAACGTCGATGCTTGTCACATTCAAGACGTACTGGCTACGCTGGATCACGAAGAAACCCTGGTGGTTATGTCGTCTAAGTCGTTTACCACCCAAGAAACCCTGCAAAATACCTTAACCGCCAAAGCCTGGTTTTTAAAGGCCGGTGGTACCCAACAAGACATTGCTAAACATTTTATAGCTGTGTCGTCTAACATCAAAGCAGCAACCGAATTTGGTATGGCCGAAGAGAACATATTCCCCATGTGGGATTGGGTCGGTGGACGTTATTCTTTGTGGTCAGCCATTGGTTTACCCATCGCCTTAACTATGGGTTACGACAATTATCGTCAGTTGCTTGAGGGTGCTTTCGCCATGGATGAGCACTTTAAAACCGCTCCACCCGAGCAAAACTTACCAATGATAACGGCTCTACTTGGCGTATGGTATATCAACTTTTTTGGTGCCCAAAGCCATGTTCTTTTACCCTACTATCACTATTTACGTGGATTCCCTGCTTATGTCCAGCAGCTGGATATGGAAAGCAACGGCAAAAATATTGCCGGTGATACTACCCAAGTCGATTACGCCACAGGTCCGATTATTTGGGGTAGTGAAGGCACTAATGGTCAGCATTCATTCCACCAGCTTATTCACCAAGGTACCTTGTTGATCCCGGCTGACTTCATGCTGCCGTTAAATGTAGCCAACCAAGATCCCACCCATCACGCCATGTTGGCGTCAAATTGTTTCGGCCAAACTCAAGCCTTGATGCAAGGTAAAACCTTTGAGGAATGTTACAGCGACCTTGCTAATAAAGGTTTAAACGATGCCGAACGGGTTGAATTGGCCACACATAAAACCATGCCAGGTAACAAACCCAGTAACACCTTGTTGTTTGAAAAAATGGATCCAAAAACGCTAGGAGCACTTGTGGCCATGTACGAACACAAAGTGTTTGTGCAAGGGGCAATATGGGGTGTGAATTCATTTGATCAGTGGGGAGTAGAGCTTGGCAAAGAGTTAGGTAATCAAGTGCTGGATAAAATCGTCAACACCGACGCGACGCTGGCATTTGACAGCTCAACCAATGCATTGATCGCGCGCTTCAGACAAGCTAACAGCTAGCCTAAACGGAAAAGGAGGCCCTAAGGTCTCTTTTTTCTTAACCACCGATACCGACGTGAAATGATAAAGGGCATTATACAGCAAGTCTTGTTGTGACGATCAATACTGACCAAATAGACTGCCCATTATGGTCATTGCCCCAAACCAAGCACCAGGGCCGCCGCCTTCAAACATATGATAACGACCGAATGGCGTCACCCTGTCTTTTAGGCTTTAGGTGATATCAGACAACCGCATGCTGAGCTGGACTTAGTTCAGTGCTTGCTCAAGCGCCACTTTAAAGCGCGCAAAGTCCTCGATCTGCGGCAGATGTCCCACGCCAGCTAAGTTATATAATTTGCCGCCATCAATCTTTTGCAACACCCGCTCTCCGAGCAGATCGTAGCGACCCAGTTCGTAGGTATTGCCCATTTTTTGCCAGTTTCGCCCTGGGCCTGTTCTGTCTCTGGTGCCCAATATTAAGCGAACCGGCACTATCAGGTTTTCAAATTCGTTGATGACAGGTTGAGTGAATATCATATCGTAGGTCAAAGCATTTACCTTAGCGATCCTCTCTTTGTCTGGCCCCTGGGCTTGGCCAATTAAAAAGTAGGTTAGCTGGGCGTAATCCTGATTCCATTTACCAGCGTAATAATTACGTTGTTGATAAGCCTGAATCGACTCTGCATTTTTTTTCAGTTCTTGCTGATAGAAAAAATCCACGTCTTTATAATCACTATAAGTCAGGTAGTTCTCAAGCCCGATGGGGTTAACTAACACTAAGCGGAATGTTGTTTCAGGAAACATCAAGGCAAAGCGGCTGGCCAACATGCCCCCCATTGAGTGGCCAAGCATAATGCCTCGCTCTACCCCAAGGGCGTGCATTAACGACTTGGTATGCTTGGCTAACGCAGCAAACGAATATTGGAAATCCACAGGTTTAGAAGATTTCCCAAACCCTACTTGATCAGGGATGAGCACGCCGTAGCCCTGATCGTGCAAATATTTAGCGGTTGTCTGCCAATACGCGCCGTTGAAGTTTTTACCGTGTAATAACACCACCACTTCTTTTTTGGCGGACGCGGGTAAATACATATAAGCCATGTCTAAAGACTGGCCTTGAGACTGCAGTGCAAAGTGTTGCACTGGGAACGGATACTGCACTTCACTCAATGTAGCGTTGTAATTTAACGTTTTTAAATCTAGTGGTTTGGCCGATAACGACAAACTAAAGATTAAGCCTGCCAATATACATAACATTTTCATTTATAGCCCTTAATGCTGAATGCACAGAGTGTAACTCGGTAGAAATAGCGTAAAAATCACAATCAATAACGCGGATGCTAGCACGTACAAGCAACGCAAAACCTATTCATTAACTAATAGGGTGAGTTTTAAGTTAACGCTCGTCAAAGCCCTCATGTAAGGGGTTTTGCTACCTCATACGCGCCTTCAGCACTGAGCATACGTAAACTTTCTTCCGCCAAACCCGCTCCGGCTTCGGTAAACATGTTAAACACATAATCTGTGCCCGTAGACATCAGCTTTTCGACTTCATCGTCGTAACGCGCAATGGCAGCAATTTTACCCTGGTAATTGGCCACGCGAAGCTGCTGCGTTATATGCGCGGTGTCATCAATTGAGGGCAGCGCCAGCAGTATGAGTTTAACGTCTGTGGTGTCGACATTTTCCCACATGTCGGCATCTTCTCCGTCACCGACTATCACCCGCATGCCGTCTGCTTGCAACGTGTGAACTCGTGCCGGGTCAGCATCAACACCACACAATTGATGGCCTAAGTTAGGCCGCAAGGCGCCATAAGCCCCTTTGCCTACCCGGCCCATGCCGATCAACAAAACTTTGGCACCATCGGGTTGTTGATAAATATCTTCTTTGAGGCGTTTTTTACTTTCATATTTCCGCAACCTTAACTTAAGATCCAGATACTGGCTGTGGGCTGTTTTATAACGAAAACTGGTAAAAACAAAGGAAAATGCTACAGACAAGGCGATGATGACTAACCACTGTGCTTCAAGCCAGCCCGTTCCCACCGCGAGTGCCGCAACGATCAACCCAAACTCACTGAAATTACTCAAAACTAAGCCAGACAAGTAAGCTGTGCGGGCGCGTAATTTGAATTGTACCAAGGTAAAAAAGAATAATAGGAATTTAAGAGGAACCAGTGCACAAAGTAACAGAGCGATGGCAACCATTTCCAAGTTTGGTAAGGCGATCAGGCCAATCGATAAGAAAAATCCCACCAAAAATAAATCTTTAAAACTTAGCAATGATTTATTCAACTCGGCGGCTTTGGCATGAGGGGCGATCAACATACCCAGGATCAGCGCCCCTAAATCACCTTTTATACCAACGAGATCAAATAGATAGTAGCCGCCTAAAGCGAATAGAAAACCGGTTAATGGCAATAATTCGCCATGACCCGCGCTATGGACCAAGCGATACAATACCGGACGCACAAACCACAGGGCAAACAACGCCAAAGCCCAAATAGTGGGGACCTTGCCTGCGGCCACTACCAAAAATAAAACCGCAAAGATATCCTGCATAACCAGGATCCCGATGGCTATTCTGCCATGGCGGGTTTTGAGTTCACCGCTCTCCTCGAGTATTTTAACGATGCACACCGTGCTGCTAAAACTTAGGGCAAAAGCTAAAAGCGCACATTGTCCGGCACTCATGCCGCTAAAATAAGATAACCCCAAATAACTTAAAGCTAATAAGATAGCAGAGGAACCCAATACCCAAATTAACATATGCTGGGCGCTGGCAACCAACACTTCGGGCTTCAGTAAGTCTTTAACTTTGAGCTTTAAACCTATGGTAAAAAGCATCAAGGTAATACCCATATCCGCCAGGGCCTGTAAATTATCTGACGATTGAAAACCCATATAATTGAGCAAAAAACCTGCGCCCAGAAAACCGATCAGTGGTGGTAAGCCAAGCTGCTTCATGCTTAACCCACCGATAAATGCACATACTAACCAAATGATTTCCATTACGATTAAATCTTATAAACTTAGTTGGCTGTAGCATGGCAAGATTGAATTTTTTATCAAGAGCCAGGGACCATTTCGACGAGGAAAACCTAGAAAAACCTGCGGTTAACATATAAATGCGATTTGCCGAATTTTTTAGATCCGACTACATCGGTCAGAAAAAAATAAAGCTCAAATGAAATAGACTGGGAATATATCGGCTTCACTCGCAGTTTTTTGATACGCAAAAAAAAAGCGCCAAACCTGAATTAGATTTGGCGCCCTTAACGCAATCATTGACCGCGGATTATTTCTTTCTAAATAACAAACCGGCTAGTAATACTGACAGCCAACCAAATGATCCACCACCACCGGAACTTGGGGGCGTAGTCGGCGCTGGAGTAATGGGCGCTGCCGCTTCGTCATTATCCAGAATTTGTGCAGTCGACTGGCTATTGGTGATCACTATAGATTGGTCATTAGTAACCGTGACTGTAAAACCTTCGGTCTTCTCAACCAGTATATCGTCCGTGGTCGCAATATTAACGGTTTTCTGAGTTTCACCGTCCGCGAATATTACCGCTGTATTTTGCGCTGTAAAGTCACTAGCAGAAGCAGCATCTAAACTGGTAGTAGCTGTCATTAAACTGGTAGCCACATTCAGGGTGATCTCACCGTCCGAACCGTTAATTCGATCAAGAGTGACAACAACATTCCCACCCTCTGCTTTAGCGGCACTAACCGATACCGTAATTTCTCCCGGTGCAGGAGTAACTGCCACGCCATCATCGATCGTTAAGGTCGCCTGAGTCGAAGACACTGTGGCCGCACGAGGATAACGCAATGCCAGATCGACTGATTCTTGTGATTCACCGTCTCCATCGACGACCAAATCAAGTACAACCGTAGCCGAACTTTCACCAGAGGCGAAGATCACACGTTTGCTGCCAGATGCCACCGCAATATCGCCACCGACCGTAGCACTGCCATCTATTACCGCCACGTTCACTTCAGATTCACCGGTCAGACTGCCTTCTCTAGTCAGCGCGATGGACACCGTACCGTCTATTTCATTCACCGTATAATTTGCTTGGCTAAAAGAAATAGTGCCTGAACTAGCAGGAGCATCCCAACGATTAGCGGTCAGTACAGCGTTGGAGTTCAGTACCCTGGCGTTATCTGTCTTGCCCAATTCACCGCAAAACTCACCACCGAGCTGGATATTAGGATTTGAATAGACGTTCACAACATTATTTTTGACGTAGCCGCTCCACATAATAGTATTTTTGCCGCCATCACAGGTCGTTGCTCTCGCATCCGGGTCAGACAATATCGTAGATATGCTGCCCGCCTCGTGGTCGCCACCTAAGTTATGCCCAATGACGTGCATAAAGATACTGTAGGCTTCAAGTTCAAACTCTGCAGACAGGCCGTCATAACGATCGAAAACAGCGCTTAACTGCCCTTCGTTGGTACCGACACCCAATGAGAGTTCGGTTTGGTCCGATTCACGGAAATCCCGCACATACATCACCAAATCGGCGCCATAGGCTTCATATTGATTGTACTCGTAGTAGGGTCCCTCGGCACGCGCTTCTGCATTGAGCACGACAGAATTGAACCGATCTAACGCACCTTGAGTAATAACATTGCCACCACTATCTTTTGTACTTTGCAAAGGCAACTCATCTGATACATTTTGTAATGGCTCTGCATTTACCAAACGTACGGAAGCATCTACTTCACTGCGCACAAATGCTTCGTTTATTCCCGCGACCATCTCACTAAAGCGGGTATGGGCTGATTGCTCGCCAACCTTAGACAGGTAGGCTGGCTGGAACCACACAAAAAGATCTATTACCACCGGATCGGCTTTGGTCGAAGCGCCAGGCGACGATTTGGCACTCGCTTGATAGGCCAAAGGGCGAGATTTAAGTTGCTCAAGTGTGATCTCAAACTCGCTAGGAGCCAGTGCATCGTCTAAGTAAGCTGGAATTTGACTTTCGTTGGCTGCAGCTGAAGAAACCGCTAAACTCACACCGAAAGCCACAAGAGAGGTGAAGAAAACTTCTTTTTTAATCATATGACACCCTAAACATTAATTACAAAAAAGGTACCATTAATACTTTAATTATTAGTTTAGAAACCCACTTAACTAAAATCTAAAACATCAATGAAACTTTAGATACAAATTTAATATAGTCGGTGACATCATCAATACAAGAATTGAGTAACTACCAACGTCCATATCAGAAAATTCATTTTGACAACTTAATCTTAACAGTAGCTGAACAAACTAGCTGCTATTACTGTCACCGTGCAATATTTATCGAAATTCTTTAACGACTTCATTATCACCGTTCAGGCAATTTACAGCAATATATTAGTCAATGTTCATACAAATTTCACACCACTTTTATTAATCTATATAATACAATGACTTATACTTAATAAATGAGTGGTGACGGGAAAAAAAATGTAAGTACTGCGTACAGATTGCAAGTTTTTCATTACCGAACATAAAGATGTAAAAACACCTGCTGCATATTGGGTAGCCGACAAAATGTTCGATTTTAACTAGGCAATCTGACGCCTTTTCACGCCGTGGCATATACAGATATGACTGAGCCTTTACATTTAGTAACTACACTGCAAAGCATTGGAAAAAGTTGCAATCCTCGCGTAGTTATTACACCAAATGCGTGCTGCGATGGCAAAAAAACCAACTTAACAAACTGTTATTTAAGGACTTTTATTACTGGCATGCAAATTGTTTATTCGTTTCGTAGTTAACTATCCCGCTTAAGGGAATGTCATTTAAAGGAGATTCAATATGAACAGATTTACGTTAGCCTCAGTTATTGCCGCCATCTTAGCCGCGCCAGCTTTTGCCGAAGAGAATAGTTCAATGGACAAAATTAGCAGCTCGTTTGAGAGCTTAGATAATGACAGTGATGGTTTCATTTCTAAGGAAGAAGCCGATGACGATGATATATGGGAACACTTTGCCAAGATAGACGGTATGGTTGATGGCACTAAAGACGGTGAAATTAGTCGATTGGAGTTTAATGCATACATGGAAAAGCATGTCGGCGAAGTGGCAGAAAATAAAGAAGTCGCTGAATCCGCACAGACAGCCAAAGTTAAACAACTTGACCCTATTACCAGCTCGTTTTCAGATCTGGACGAAGATGACAATGGTTATATCTCTATAGAAGAAGCGTCAGGAAACAAGATGGATAAACACTTCGGATACATGGATGTAGACAGTGATAGCCGAGTAAGTGAGTCTGAATTTTCCAGCTATACTGGAACCACGCACGCTGATAAATACGTACCTAAGACTAAATAGTATACGTAATTATTCCATAAGTAATTCTCGCTGACTTTTGTGAGAATTACTTAACTCCCTTATTATCAACGATATAAATCTCTTAAGATAATAAAGTCGAATTACAACTCAACATACTGCTAAAGGTAACGGTACCAAGAGTCAACTGCCCACATTGGTGTTAATACTAGCCCAGCCCCCCCTTACTAATGCAACCTAACCCAACAAAAATCAAAAAAACTTCATTAGACGTTAATAAAAAGTAAACAAATGTATTCTATTTTAGCGGCTCCTATGGTAAACAGTTGTTTGAGTTTTTTATTTTTACTAAATAAAAAGTTTAAAGATTTCAATATTATGCACAAAGTAATCAAGGAGATCTCAATGGATAAGTCTGAATTATTGTCAGTGATTGATGCAGAATCCCGCCCTTCTAAAAACAAAGCAACTAAACGAAAGTGGAGAGAGATTGAGGCAATCCATGATCGCTACAGATTACGACAAGAATTAAAGGAATTGGGTATGAATGCCCAGGACGAATTGGAGATGTATTAACATTTGATGCTATTACCGGTTCTCTAAATAATATGTAGTACCAGCAATTTGAAAATGAGAAAATCCGATAACGAGTCATTCGTTATCGGATTTTTAGTATCTGTACAAAAGAAGCCGGATAACCGGCTTCTTTTTATCAGATTGAGTGACTATGCAAGTATGTCCAATAGTTCAACATCAAAAATCAGGGTACTAAACGGCGCAATTGCACCACCGGCACCCTGTTCGCCATAAGCTAACTCATGGGGTACATATAAACGTAACTTGGCGCCCACTTGCATCATCTGCAAAGCTTCGGTCCAGCCTTTAATGACACCGTTTACCGGGAACTCAGCAGGTTCGCCACGATCATAGGAGCTATCAAAAACCGTTTCATCGAGTAAGGTACCATGATAATGAACACGAACCGTTGAATCCGCTTGGGGAGTTTCTCCTTCACCGGCATTAAGTACTTCATACTGTAAACCGCTATCGGTAACGGTTATTTCTTGTCGCTGAGCATTTTCGGCCAGGAACTTCTCACCGGCGGCAACCGCATCGGCAAACTTGGCTGATTTTTCTGATTGCATACGTTCATGAATTTCGTTGAAAGCAACCCGTAGTATGTCATTAGTTACTTGCGCGGGTTGCAGATTAAATGCATCCGCCAAACCTTCCTGAACGGCAGAAATGTCTAAACCAGTGAACGGGTTGGCACGCAATTGCTCACCCATTTGCAAACCAATACCATAACTTGCCTGAAGCTCTACACTCGAAAATTTATCTGTCACATTGACTCCTAACTTAAAAAGCACACGTTTTATTACGTTGCTTGGTAAAAAATGGCGGGTATCATAACACAAAGGCACAGCGACCAAAAAGCCCACATACAGGGGTATTCTGGTAAGTGTGTTAGAAAACTTACAGGTGCAAATACACCTGTCACTGGGAGCTACTTTAAGGTAAAAGTATCTATCTTATTCAGCCAATCTCTCTCCCCTGACTTGGACAAAGCAACGCTTTGTCAGTATGGTAGGCGGCTGTTTTGGATATAATGTTAACTTTCTATTATTTCAGCGGAGGCAACTGTGCCAAAAATTCTCGACTCACAATTAAAAGAAACCGTACGTAATCTCGGGACAACTTTGGGCGACATGATCAGAGCCCAGCTTGGTGATGAATGGCTGCAACGAATAGAAACCATCAGATTAGACGGCCGTCAATCCTATCAAGGCGACAGTGAATGTTCCGACAAATTAAAAGCGCTTTTTAGCGAGCTCGAAGATGAGCAGTTATTGGTGGTTGGTCGTGCTTTCTCACAGTTTCTAAATTTGGCAAACATCGCCGAACAAGAGTTCAACAGCGTCCATCATGACGACGATCCCATACAAGAATTATTTAGCCATTTAGATAAAGCTAATGTGTCAGCTGAGACGTTCGAAAAAGCGGTTGATCAACTCAGTATTGAGCTTGTCTTAACGGCACACCCCACAGAGGTGACGCGTCGAACTTTGATCCATAAACACAGTGAACTTGCTCAGTGTTTGCGAAAAGTGCATCAAACAGGCTTATCCGAAATTGAGCGCGATAAAATACGCACTCGTATCGCAGACTTGGTTGCCCAAGCATGGCACACCGAGGAGATCCGTACTGTGCGTCCCACCCCGGTTGACGAAGCTCGCTGGGGCTTTTCGGTTATAGAGAACTCCTTATGGGAAGCCGTGCCCGATTTCGTCCGTGAGCTAAGCAGTCAATTCGAATCTAAGTACAATTTAGCGCTGCCACTTGACGTCGCGCCAGTAAAATTAAGTTCATGGATGGGCGGCGATCGGGACGGTAACCCGTATGTTACCTCTAAAGTAACCCAGCAAGTATTGTTGTTGGCCCGTAAGCGCGCCGCTAAGCTCTTTGCTCAAGACGTAGATATGCTGCAAGTCGAGTTGTCCATGAGTGACTGTGACGAAACCATACGCACACAGGTTGGCGACGAGCTTGAGCCTTATCGCGCACTGTTACGTCCTTTATTGAGCAAACTTACCGCTACAAAAACCGGTATTGCAGACTTCCTAATTGATGAATCAGTGGATGATAGCAAGTGGATTGCCAGTAAAGAAGAACTGCTAACCCCATTGATGCTGTGTTACAACTCATTGCAAGCCTGCGGTATGAGCGTAATTGCCGATGGTCGCCTGCTGGATACTATTCGCCGCGTACATTGTTTTGGGGTGCATTTGCTCAAATTGGATATTCGTCAGGACGCTGAACGTCATGCCGACGTATTTAGTGAACTGACTCGCCATCTGGGCATGGGTGATTACACCAATTGGAGCGAAGAAGACAAACAAGCCTTCTTGCTTAAAGAGCTTAGCTCTAAACGCCCCTTGTTCCCGTCAAATTGGCAACCTTCTGCTGAGGTACAAGAAGTCATAGATACCTGTAAGGTCGTGGCTCAGCACAGTGAAGAAGGCTTCGGCATTTACATTATCTCAATGGCAAGTTTGCCCTCAGACGTACTCAGTGTGCACTTGTTACTACGAGAGTTTGGTGTGACCTGGCCGATGCCGGTTGCTCCGCTCTTTGAAACCTTGGACGATTTGAATGCCGCTGCCAGCGTAATTGATGCGCTAATGAATATCGATTGGTACCGTGGCTTTATTCAAGGCCATCAGTACGTCATGATCGGGTACTCGGATTCAGCTAAAGACGCCGGTGCCATGGCAGCCGGTTGGGCACAATATGAGTCACAAGAAGCCTTAGTTGGCGTTGCTGACAAGTATGGTATTAACTTAACCTTGTTCCATGGCCGTGGCGGTACGATTGGACGTGGTGGCTTACCCGCTCACGCCGCAATTTTGTCTCAACCTCCTGGCTCGTTAAAAGGTGGCTTTCGTGTTACCGAGCAAGGTGAAACCATCCGCTATAAGTTTGGCATGCCCCAATTGGCTCAGCACAGTCTATCGTTATATGCCAGCGCTATCTTAGAAGCATTGATTTCACCGCCACCGGCACCGAAACAAGAATGGCGCGAGTTAATTACCGAGGTTGCCGCCAACGCTCGTGACAATTACCGGAATACTGTACGTCACGATCCAAGCTTTGTGCCTTATTTCAGAGTAGCTACTCCTGAACAAGAGCTAGGCAAGTTACCCCTGGGTAGCCGCCCTGCCAAACGTAAACCCAGTGGCGGCATTGAAAGCTTGCGTGCTATTCCGTGGATTTTCGCCTGGGCACAGACTCGTTTAGTGTTGCCGTCCTGGCTTGGTGCGATGAAAGCGGTGCAAACTGCGATTGATGCAGGTCAGCGTCCGTTAATCGATGATATGTTGCAGAATTGGCCTTTCTTCCATTCGCGTTTTTCTATGTTGGACATGGTTTTTGGCAAAGCTGACCCGCGTATCAGTGCTGAGTATGATAAACGCTTGGTGCCTGAAGAATTGCAGCATTTAGGCGATGCATTACGCGATGAGCTCAAGATGAGCATGGCGCTGTTACTTGACATATTGCAGCAAAAAGAAGTCATGGAATCGGATCCCAAGGGCAAAGAGTCGATGAATATTCGTGCTGGTTACTTACAACCCCTGCACTTCTTACAGATCGAATTGCTAGAGCGCATTCGAGCTAAAGGCGATGAAGCCGACCCTACCCTAGAGCGCGCCATGATGGTAACCATCGCCGGTATCGCAGTGGGCATGAGGAATACGGGGTAGCGGCTACCGGGTAGCGGCTACCGGGTAGCGGCTACCGAGTAACGGCTACCGAGTAGTACTCTAGCGGCCAGTCTAAACCTGGCCATTTTCATATTTGATAACTATCTCAAGGTGGTATTTAACCTGAGATAGTTTTATCACCTTGTTCACGTTTAATGCAGTTTCAAACCCTGTAATGATGGTACGCCTGTAATATTTGTCATGTCTTTAGCACCTTATTTCATTCCCAATGCCACCGCCTGCGCGACACAAGAAATAAAGCGCAGTCGATTTATTACCCAGTTGGCCCATACCCCTGGTATCACCAGTGCGAAAGCATTTATTCAACAGATCAGAGATGAGCACCCTACTGCTAGGCATCATTGTTGGGGATTTGTCGCCGGTGCACCTAGTGATCCCATGCAATTAGGATTTAGTGACGACAAAGAGCCTTCAGGCACTGCGGGAAAACCTATCCTGGCTCAGTTAAAAGGCAGTCGGATCGGTGAAATAAGCGCTGTGGTTACCCGCTATTCTGGCGGAATTAAACTTGGAACAGGAGGATTGGTGAAAGCTTACGGTGGTGGTGTACGCCTTGCGTTAGCACAACTCATCCTGATAAAAAAAATACCCAGCAAAACAGTAAACATAAATTATGTTTACCATCAGCAGAACGCCATAGATGGATTATTCAGACAATTTCAGGTGACAGTGGTTCGTTCTATTTTTACGACCACAGTCAGCCTCACCGTCACGGTTAACGCCATACAAGTAGATGAGTTTATTAACATGGCCAGAACCATCGGTTCACAGCAGATTGTGATCACTGAAGCAACCGACCACTAAATTTAGAGATAGGCTAATTAGCCCATCAAAATTCAGTGCCAACACTGATTATTGTTAGCACAATTTCAGGTAAAAAAAAGGCTCCCTAAGGAGCCTTTGTTAACTAGCTAAATTAGCTACTTATAGAATTTTAGCTACCACGCCTGCACCTACTGTGCGGCCACCTTCGCGGATAGCGAAGCGTAAACCTTCGTCCATCGCAATCGGTGCTATCAATTCAACAACAAATTTCAAGTTGTCACCAGGCATAACCATTTCTACGCCTTCAGGAAGCTCTACAGCTCCTGTTACGTCCGTTGTACGGAAGTAAAACTGTGGACGGTAACCTTTGAAGAACGGAGTATGACGACCGCCTTCGTCTTTAGACAACACGTACACTTCAGCTTCAAACTTGGTATGCGGGTTGATGGAACCTGGCTTAGCCAATACTTGACCACGCTCAACGTCTTCACGTTTAGTACCACGTAACAACGCGCCGATGTTCTCGCCTGCACGACCTTCGTCAAGCAATTTACGGAACATTTCAACACCCGTACAGACACTTTTGGTGGTGTCTTTCATGCCGACGATTTCTACTTCGTCACCGGTTTTCACGATACCGCGCTCAACACGACCTGTTACTACCGTACCACGGCCTGAGATTGAGAATACATCTTCAATAGGTAACAAGAATGGCTTGTCGATATCACGCGCTGGCTCGGGGATATACGTATCAAGGGCTTCGGCAAGCTCAAGAATTTTCGCTTCCCATTTCTCATCGCCTTCAAGGGCTTTAAGGGCTGAACCTTGGATAACGGGTAAATCGTCGCCCGGGAAGTCGTATTCAGAAAGTAATTCACGTACTTCCATTTCAACCAACTCAAGCAATTCTTCGTCATCTACCATGTCACATTTGTTCATGAAAACGACCATGAAAGGTACGCCAACCTGACGGCCTAACAAGATGTGCTCACGGGTTTGTGGCATAGGACCGTCTGTCGCCGCTACAACCAGGATAGCGCCATCCATTTGGGCCGCACCGGTGATCATGTTTTTCACATAATCGGCGTGTCCAGGACAGTCAACGTGGGCGTAGTGACGAGCCGGTGTATCATATTCAACGTGAGACGTTGAAATGGTGATACCACGTGCACGCTCTTCAGGTGCGTTATCGATTTGATCGAATGCAGAGGCAGAGCCACCGTAGGTTTTAGCCAACACAGTAGTAATTGCCGCTGTTAAAGTGGTTTTGCCGTGGTCAACGTGGCCGATTGTACCGACGTTTACATGCGGTTTTGTACGTTCAAACTTTGCTTTTGCCATTTTACAAATTTCCTAAGTTAACAATCCGGTCCTACTTCTGTAGAAAACCGGACCAGACCTTCATTAAGATTGACGAGCGTCAACAATGGCTTTCGCAACATTATTAGGCGCTTCTGAATAATTAAAAAATTCCATTGAATATGATGCACGCCCCTGAGTTGCACTACGCAAGTCAGTAGCGTAACCGAACATCTCGGATAATGGCACCTTTGCATGTACAATTTTTATACCTGCGATGCCATCTTCCATCCCTTCGATTACACCGCGTCGACGATTTAAATCACCAACTACATCACCCATCCAGTCTTCTGGAGTGGTCACTTCAACTTTCATCGTGGGTTCAAGTAACACAGGCTTTGCCTCGGCAGCACCTTTTCTGAAACCCATTGAACCAGCGATTTTAAACGCCATTTCTGAAGAGTCAACATCATGATATGAACCATCGAATAAGGTGACTTTTACATCTAGCACCGGGTAACCCGCGACCACACCATTTTGCATCTGTTCCTGAATACCTTTTTCTACTGAAGGAATAAATTCCTTAGGAACCGTTCCCCCAACAATAGCATTAACAAACGTGTATCCAGCTCCCTCTTCATTTGGCTCGATTGTCAACCAAACATGACCAAATTGACCACGACCACCTGTTTGGCGCACAAACTTGCCTTCAACGTCAACTTTGCCGCGGATGGTTTCGCGATAAGCAACTTGAGGTTTACCTACATTACATTCAACGTTGAACTCACGCTTCATGCGATCGACAATAATATCCAAGTGTAGTTCACCCATACCGGATATGATTGTTTGACCTGACTCTTCATCAGTTCTGACTTTAAACGACGGGTCTTCGGCGGCTAATTTCCCTAACGCCATGCCCATTCTTTCTTGATCGGCTTGTGAGCGAGGTTCAACTGCAATAGAGATAACAGGCTCAGGAAACTCCATGCGCTCTAGGGTTATAATGTGATTGGGATCACACAAGGTGTCACCTGTAGTCACATCTTTGAGCCCTATCGCGGCAGCAATATCCCCGGCACGCACTTCTTTAAGTTCTTCCCTGTCTTTGGCATGCATCTGGACTATGCGTCCGAATCGTTCACGTTTTGCTTTTATCGGGTTGTAAACACTGTCGCCAGAGTTAACTACGCCGGAATAACAACGAAAAAACGTTAAGGTACCGACAAAAGGGTCAGTCGCTATCTTGAATGCCAAAGCTGAAAAAGGTTCGCTATCCTCAGCCGCACGGCTCCCTTGGGTTTCGTCTTTATCGTCTAAAATACCGGTAATAGGCGGAACATCTCCAGGGGCGGGCAAATATTCAATAACGGCATCAAGCACAGCTTGCACACCCTTATTTTTAAATGCTGAACCGCAGGTTGCCAATACAATTTCGTTATTAATGGTACGGGTGCGCAACGCCGACTTGATTTCTTCCTCGGTTAGCTCAATGCCTTCCAAGTACTTGCCCATCAGTTCGTCATTGGCATCAGCAGCCGCTTCTACCAGTTCAATGCGTAATTGATCTGCGCGAGCTTGCAGCTCGGCCGGGATAGCTTCATAATTGAAGGTCATGCCTTGATCAGATTCATTCCAATTAATGGCTTTCATCTTGATAAGGTCGATGACCCCTCTGAAGTTTTCTTCGGCACCGATATTTAAGTGGATCGGTACACATATGGCACCTAGTCGTTTGCGGATTTGCTTCAAGACGCGGTCAAAATCAGCCCCGGCTCGGTCCATCTTGTTGACAAACACGATCCGCGGAACGTGATATTTGTCGGCTTGACGCCAAACCGTTTCTGACTGAGGTTCCACACCGGAAGACCCACAAAAAACCACCACAGCACCATCAAGCACACGTAAGGAACGCTCGACTTCTATCGTGAAGTCGACGTGCCCTGGTGTGTCTATAATATTAATGCGGTGTTGTTCGTATTGCTTATCCATCCCCGCCCAAAAGCAGGTCGTGGCCGCTGACGTAATAGTGATGCCGCGTTCCTGTTCTTGTTCCATCCAGTCCATGGTGGCTGCGCCATCATGGACTTCACCGATTTTGTGTGACATACCAGTGTAGAACAGGACACGCTCAGTCGTCGTGGTTTTACCCGCGTCGACGTGAGCGACAATACCAATGTTACGGTAGCGATCGATAGGCGTTTTACGAGCCATAGCTTTCTCTTATTACCAACGGTAGTGAGCGAAGGCTTTGTTGGCTTCAGCCATGCGGTGCACGTCTTCACGTTTCTTAACCGCAGAACCTTTGTTTTCAGCAGCGTCGAGCATTTCGGCTGCAAGGCGTTGAGCCATTGATTTTTCACCACGTTTACGAGCTGCGTCTACTAACCAGCGCATGCCTAGAGCATTCCGACGAATTGGACGAACTTCTACTGGTACCTGGTACGTAGAACCACCTACACGACGAGATTTAACCTCAACCGTGGGGCGAATGTTATCCAATGCGGTTTCAAATAACTCTAGGTGTTCTTTGCCAGCTTTTTCAGCAACAATTTCGAGCGCACCGTAAACAATTTTTTCAGCAGTCGATTTCTTGCCGTCTAACATCACGACATTCATAAATTTAGCAAGTAACTGTGATCCGAACTTAGGATCGGGTAGGATTTTTCGTTGACCTACAACTCTTCTTCTTGGCATCTTTAATTCTCCGTAGAATTCAGGAATATCCCAAAACTCAATTAATACTTTAGTTTGGCCTTACTAACGGAGAACCGTTAAGACTTAGGCCGTTTTGCGCCGTACTTAGAACGGCCTTTTCTACGATCGTTTACACCTGAGCAATCCAATGTTCCGCGGACTGTGTGATAACGAACACCTGGTAAATCTTTAACACGACCACCACGAATAAGAACCACACTGTGTTCTTGTAGGTTGTGACCTTCACCACCGATATAAGAAGAAACTTCAAAACCGTTGGTTAAACGAACACGACATACTTTACGTAATGCAGAGTTCGGCTTCTTTGGTGTGGTGGTATATACACGAGTACATACACCACGGCGTTGTGGGCAGGCCTGCAATGCTGCTACGTTGCTCTTCGCAGCGGGCTTTTGGCGGGGCTTGCGCACTAACTGGTTAACTGTTGCCATTAACTAGCTCCTGGTTAAAATTACGACTGAAATATCCTTTGATTAGGATATAAAACGCGAAAAATCCGCGACCCAACATCTGTTACCAAATTTCGGGTCGCGGAAGTCTAATGACCAAAGTTTGACCTGTCAAGTTTGAGCCCCTCTAAACACGCTAAAATGCGTATATTTGGGTCTTTTCCCTTTTCAGGTCAGACAAAAGTCCTATTTACTCGTCCGTTGAAGGCGATTCCATGACTTCTGCATTCAATGCATCAGTTAGGGCCTGTTCAGCGTCCGCGGCAGATACAGACGGGTCTTCAACCTGCTGTCTTTCTGCTAGTTTTCTTGCTGTACGTTTCTGATGATACGAAAATCCGGTACCGGCTGGTATCAAACGACCAACGATCACGTTCTCTTTCAAGCCACGCAACTCATCTTCTTTACCTTGCACTGCTGCTTCGGTCAGAACACGGGTGGTTTCCTGGAAAGAGGCGGCTGAGATAAATGACTCAGTCGACAACGAAGCTTTAGTGATACCCAACAACTGTGTTTCATACTGGGCCGGGATCTTACCCTGCTTTTCCAATACACGGTTGGCGATTTTCACATTAGACACTTCAACCTGCTCGCCTTCTAACAACGTACTGTCACCTGCATAAGTGATCATACACTTACGTAACATTTGACGAATAACCACTTCGATGTGTTTATCGTTAATTTTTACCCCTTGCAGGCGGTAAACTTCTTGCACTTCATTAACGATATAGTTAGACACCGCACTGATACCACGTAAACGCAAGATGTCATGAGGTGACTCTGGGCCGTCGGCGATAACTTCGCCTTTTTCCACATTTTCCCCTTCAAACACATTAAGATTACGCCATTTCGGGATCATCTCTTCGTAGGCTTCGCCTTCTTTAGGCGTGATCACCAGACGTTTTTTACCTTTGGTTTCTTTACCAAAACCTATGGTACCGGAGATTTCCGCTAAAATAGCGGGCTCTTTCGGTTTACGCGCTTCGAACAAGTCAGCTACACGTGGCAGACCACCTGTGATATCCCGTGTTTTCGAGCTTTCTTGTGGAATACGCGCTAACACATCACCTGGCTTGGCCAGCATGCCATCTGAGGCTTCGATAGTGGTGAAACTCGGTAAACGAATTTCTTGCAGACCGTGTTCTTCACTATCAAGGATCAACTTGGGTTCTTTCGCATTAGCCTTGGCCAAGTCGTTGACCACTATACGGGTCAAACCGGTTAATTCATCCTGTTGCATCTCTGTATTACTGTCATCGATATCCGCGTAGCTGATCTTCGCTTGGCGTTCGGTAACAATTGGATGCGAGTGAGGGTCCCAATTTGCCACGACTTCACCGACAGTTACTGACGCATTATCGTCCGTAGTCAAGATGGCACCATAAGGCACTTTGTAACGTTCTTTTTCACGACCTTGATCATCAATAATAGTGATCTCAGATGAACGAGAAACGATAACCACTTTGTCATCGGTATTACGCACGTATTTAGCGTTATGTAACTTCAAGGTGCCGATAGTTTTAACTTGTACACTGTTTTCAGCAGATGCCCGAGATGCCGCTCCACCTATGTGGAAGGTCCGCATGGTTAACTGTGTACCTGGTTCACCGATGGATTGCGCAGCAATAACGCCCACAGCCTCACCAAAGCCAACCATGTGTCCACGAGCCAAATCACGGCCGTAACATTTAGCACATACACCGAAGTCATTTTCACAGGTAATAACCGAGCGCACCTGAATCTGATCAACGGAGTTGGTTTCGAGCATATCAACCATGGCTTCATCTAGCAGAACGTTACGTTCTACCAAGATTTCATCCGTACCTGGTTTGAATACATCTTCAGCCACAGTCCGACCCAATACACGTTCACGTAACGGCTCGACCACGTCTCCGCCTTCGATTAACGGCGTCATTTTCACGCCTTCAAAGGTGCCACAGTCTTCGTTATTGATAACCAAATCCTGGGCCACATCAACCAGACGACGAGTCAAGTAACCTGAGTTAGCGGTTTTCAATGCGGTATCGGCCAGACCTTTACGCGCACCGTGAGTCGAAATAAAGTACTGTAGTACGTTTAGTCCTTCACGGAAGTTAGCCGTGATTGGTGTTTCGATGATTGAACCATCTGGTTTAGCCATCAAGCCACGCATACCGGCTAACTGACGGATCTGGGCAGCACTACCACGGGCTCCGGAATCGGCCATCATAAATACTGAGTTGAAAGAAGGTTGTTCTTCCATTTCACCGTCACGATTCATCACACTTTCAGTGGATAAATTGCTCATCATCGCCTTGGCAACACGTTCGTTAGCATTTGACCAAATATCGATAACTTTGTTGTAACGCTCACCCGCAGTAACCAGACCAGATTGGAATTGTTCCTGGATTTCACGCACTTCAGCTTCGGCTTCTTCAATGATGTCTTTTTTGGCATCAGGAATAACCAAATCGTCGATACCAACAGACGCACCAGCGATCATCGCATAATGGAAACCGGTATACATGATTTGGTCAGCGGCAATAACCGTGTCTTTCAAACCCAAGGTACGGTAACAAGCATTCAATAGGCGAGAAATCATCTTCTTGCCCATGGCCTGGTTTATTAGCTCAAACGGTAAACCTTTAGGCAATGCCAAGGATAAAATAGCCCGGCCGACTGTCGTATCGGTTAAGGTCACTTTTTCAGTTTTGCTGCCATCTTCGGCTACGTCATATTCGGTAATACGCACTTTAACCCGGGCATGTAGTTCAGCAAAGCCGGTACGGTAAGCTTTTTCAGCTTCGTTAGGACTAGTGAACATCATACCTTCGCCAACACCATTAACCCGATCACGGGTCATATAATACAGACCCATGACCACATCCTGTGAAGGCACGATAATCGGCTCACCGTTGGCAGGGGAAAGAATGTTGTTGGTTGACATCATCAAGGCACGAGACTCTAGCTGTGCTTCGATCGTCAAGGGCACGTGTACCGCCATTTGGTCACCATCGAAATCGGCGTTATATGCCGCGCAGACCAATGGATGCAATTGAATGGCTTTACCTTCGATTAGGATAGGTTCAAACGCTTGGATCCCCAAACGGTGAAGTGTGGGTGCCCGGTTAAGTAATACAGGGTGTTCACGGATCACTTCGTCCAGTACATCCCATACTTCTGCGTCTTCACGTTCTACTAATTTCTTAGCGGCCTTGATAGTGGTCGCTAAACCACGGGCTTCCAATTTACCGTAGATAAAGGGTTTGAATAGCTCAAGTGCCATCTTCTTGGGAAGACCACACTGATGCAAGCGTAGTGTAGGGCCAACAGTAATGACCGAACGACCGGAGTAATCTACCCGTTTACCCAATAAGTTCTGACGGAAACGACCTTGTTTACCTTTGATCATGTCGGCCAAAGATTTAAGGGGACGTTTGTTAGAACCCGTAATAGCACGACCGCGACGACCATTATCCAACAAGGCATCAACCGCTTCTTGCAGCATACGTTTTTCGTTACGTACTATGATGTCAGGGGCGGCAAGATCAAGCAGGCGTTTCAAACGGTTGTTACGGTTAATCACTCGGCGATACAGATCATTCAGATCCGATGTCGCGAAGCGGCCACCGTCCAGCGGTACCAAAGGACGCAGGTCAGGTGGTAATACCGGCAATACGGTTAAAATCATCCACTCAGGCTTGTTGCCTGATAATTGGAATGACTCAAGTAATTTCAAACGTTTGGTGATTTTTTTACGCTTGGTTTCCGAGTTGATAGTTGGCAACTCTTCACGCATAGAAACAACATCAGCATCCACATCCAGGGCTTTAAGCAATTCGTACACTGCTTCGGCACCCATCTTGGCTTCAAACTCGTCACCGTGCTCTTCGAGCGCATCCAGATACTCTTCTTCAGTCAGAAGCTGGCTACGTTCAAGAGTTGTCATGCCTGGCTCGGCTACTACGTAAGATTCGAAGTAAAGTACACGTTCGATATCACGTAATGTCATATCCAGCATCAAACCGATACGAGACGGTAAGGATTTCAAAAACCAAATATGCGCAACCGGGCTGGCCAATTCGATGTGGCCCATACGCTCACGGCGCACTTTGGTCAAGGTGACTTCAACGCCACATTTTTCACAGATCACACCGCGATGTTTAAGGCGTTTGTATTTACCACATAAACATTCGTAATCTTTAACCGGACCAAAAATACGCGCACAGAACAAACCATCACGCTCAGGCTTGAAAGTACGGTAGTTAATGGTTTCTGGCTTCTTAACTTCACCAAACGACCATGAACGGATCATGTCGGGTGACGCAAGACCAATTCGGATGTTATCGAATTCTTCGGTCTTGTGTTGTTGCTTAAGAAACTTCAATAAGTCTTTCACATTTCTCTCCCAGCGGAGTCAGTTGCAAAAGCCCGGCATGTGGTTCACACACCCCGGACTGTCCAGTCTATAAGCTCAGCAAGAGCAGCTTACTGCTCTTCTAACTCGATGTTGATACCCAATGAACGGATTTCTTTCAGCAATACGTTGAAAGATTCCGGCATACCGGGTTCCATGCGGTGATCGCCATCCACGATGTTTTTATACATCTTGGTCCGGCCATTCACGTCATCGGATTTAACTGTCAGCATTTCCTGCAAGGTATAAGCAGCACCATAAGCTTCCAGTGCCCACACTTCCATCTCTCCGAAGCGTTGTCCACCAAACTGGGCTTTGCCACCAAGAGGTTGCTGAGTTACCAAGCTGTACGAACCAGTTGAACGAGCATGCATCTTGTCATCAACCAAGTGATTCAGTTTCAACATATACATGTAACCCACTGTTACCGGACGCTCAAATGCGCGACCAGTGCGCCCGTCGAACAAAGTAATTTGTCCGCTTTGCGGGATATCAGCCAAGGTCAACATATGTTTGATTTCAGCTTCTGTGGCACCGTCAAATACTGGTGTCGCCATAGGCACACCTTTACGCAGGTTATCCGCCAAACGCTTGATTTCGTCGTCACTGAAGCTATCAAGATCCACATTTTGATGCGTTTTACCTGCGCCGTACACTTCTTTAAGGAAGCTACGTAACTTGGCCATCTCTTCGTGCTCTTTAAGCATGCGATCAATTTTGACCCCGATGCCGTGAGCAGCCATACCCAAGTGAGTCTCAAGTATCTGTCCGATGTTCATCCGCGAAGGTACACCAAGAGGGTTAAGCACGATATCAACAGGCGTCCCATAATCATCATAAGGCATGTCTTCGACAGGCTTGATGGTAGAGATAACACCTTTGTTACCGTGACGACCCGCCATTTTATCGCCGGGCTGTATATGACGCTTAACCGCTAGGTACACTTTAACAATTTTTAATACGCCTGGTTGCAAGTCATCACCTTGGGTGATTTTGCGACGTTTCATTTCAAACTTCTTATCGAAGTCATCTTTGATTTCGGCGTGTTGCTGGGCAATTTGATCCAGCTCGGTTTGCACATCTTCGTCGGTCAGGTTTAAATCGAACCATTTCTCACGAGGTAAAGAATCCAGCTTAGCTTCATCTGTACCAGACCTGACAAGCAGATTTCTCGCTCGGGCAAAGATACCGTCGGCCAGGATATTAAATTCATCCGACAAGTCTTTTTTGACTTGACGTAACTGCATGTCTTCAATTTCCAGAGCACGTTTATCTTTTTCGACACCATCACGGGTGAAGACCTGAACATCGATAACGGTTCCGTGCACACTGTTAGGCACACGCAATGAGGTATCTTTCACGTCAGATGCTTTTTCGCCGAAGATGGCTCGTAATAATTTCTCTTCAGGGGTCAGCTGGGTTTCACCTTTAGGTGTTACCTTACCGACTAAAATATCACCGCCTTTGACTTCGGCACCGATATACACAACACCGGATTCATCTAACTTACCTAAAGCTGATTCACCAACATTGGGTATATCAGCACTGATCTCTTCTGGCCCAAGCTTAGTATCACGAGCGACACAGCTAAGTTCCTGAATATGAATAGTGGTAAATCTGTCTTCCATCGCTACGCGCTCTGAAATCAAGATTGAATCTTCGAAGTTGTAACCATTCCAGGGCATAAATGCGATACGCATATTCTGTCCCAAAGCCAATTCACCCATGTCGGTGGACGGACCATCAGCCAGTACATCACCGGCAACAACAGGCTCACCAACATTACAGTTAGGACGCTGATTGATACAGGTATTTTGGTTAGAACGGGTGTACTTGGTTAAGTTGTAGATATCAATACCGGCTTCGCCAGCAGTGGTTTCTTCTTCATTAACCTTAACAACAATACGACTGGCATCAACGAAGCTCACTGAACCACCACGTTTCGCTACCACAGTTACGCCTGAATCAACCGCTACGGTTTTCTCCATGCCGGTACCCACTAACGGCTTTTCAGCGCGCAAAGTAGGAACAGCTTGACGTTGCATGTTTGCACCCATCAATGCCCGGTTAGCATCATCGTGTTCCAGGAACGGGATAATGCTGGCGGCCACCGAAACGATCTGCTGAGGAGACACATCCATATAGGTGATCTCGGAGCTCGCTTTAAGCGTGGTTTCACCGCGGTGACGACAAGGGATCAAGTCATCAGCCAGCTTGCCACTGTCATCCAAGACTACGTTAGCCTGGGCGATGGCATATTGGCCTTCTTCGATGGCTGACAAATAATCAATTTCATCTGTCACGATACCGTCGACTATCTTACGATAAGGCGTCTCCAGGAAGCCGAAATCATTGGTTCGGGCAAAACTCGCTAAGGAGTTGATCAAACCGATGTTTGGACCCTCTGGTGTTTCAATGGGACATACACGGCCATAGTGGGTCGGATGTACATCTCGTACTTCAAAGCCTGCACGTTCACGGGTCAAACCGCCCGGGCCTAAGGCTGAAATACGACGTTTATGGGTAACTTCAGATAACGGGTTATTCTGATCCATAAACTGAGACAACTGACTAGAACCGAAGAACTCTTTAACCGCTGCCGAAATTGGCTTGGCATTAATCAAGTCCTGAGGCATAACCGCATCCAAATCACCCAAGCTCAAACGTTCCTTAACGGCACGTTCGACCCTGACCAGACCAACACGGAACTGGTTTTCGGCCATTTCGCCAACAGAACGAATACGACGGTTACCCAAGTGATCGATATCATCTACTTCGTCTTTACCGTCTCGTATAGTGATCAGCTGCTTCATTACCGCGACGATGTCTTCTTTATTCAAAGTTCCTGAGCCGGTAGAAATTTCACGACCTAAACGGCGGTTGAATTTCATGCGACCAACAGATGACAAGTCATAACGGTCTTCAGAGAAGAACAGGTTAGTGAACAGGGTTTCCGCGGCGTCTTTTGTCGGTGGCTCACCAGGACGCATCATGCGATAAATTTCAACCAAGGCTTCTAACTTGTTGGTTGAGCTATCGATACGCAAGGTGTTTGAAATATAGGCACCATGATCAAGTTCATTGATATACAAAGTCTCGAAACTGCTATAACCGGCTTCTTTAAGCCCCAGCAGATTTTCTAGTGTTAACTCATCGTTGGCAGCAGCGACTAACTCACCGGTTTCTTGATTGACGTAATCACAAGCGATCACGCGGCCGACCAGATACTCGGCTGGCACTTCAAGTTCTACGATTTTGGCTTTTTCCATGGCGCGCGTGTGGCGAGCCGAGATACGACGACCAGACTCGACAATCACATTGCCTTTTTTGTCTTTTATGTCAAATTGCGCTGTTTCACCACGTAGGCGATCAGGCACGATATCAGACATGAAAACATCACCGGTAATTCGTACCTGGTTTTTCTCGAAAAACAGATCCAAAATTTCTTCGGTTGGCATTTCCAATGCACGTAACATAATAGTCGCCGGCAATTTACGGCGTCTGTCTATACGGACATAAAGATTATCTTTAGGGTCAAATTCGAAGTCTAACCACGAACCACGGTAAGGAATAACGCGAGCGTTATACAATACTTTACCTGAGGAGTGAGTTTTACCTTTATCATGGTCGAAGAATACGCCTGGCGAACGGTGTAACTGAGAAACGATTACGCGCTCAGTACCGTTGATGACGAAAGTTCCGTTTTGAGTCATGAGTGGAATTTCACCCATGTACACTTCTTGCTCTTTGATATCTTTTACTGTGCCCGGTGCTGCTTCACGATCAAACAACACGAGACGTAACTTGACTCGCAGAGGTGCTGAAAAGGTAACACCGCGTATTTGACATTCTTTCACATCAAATACAGGGTCACCTAGACGGTAACTTACGTACTGTAATTCTGCGTTACCAGAGTAACTTTTAATTGGGAAAACCGATCGAAATGCTGCTTCCAGTCCATGCTGACCATCGACGTCTAGGTCAATAAACTTTTTAAAAGAATCAAGCTGGATTGAAAGTAGATAGGGTATTTCCAATACCTGTGGGCGTTTGCCAAAATCCTTACGGATACGTTTCTTTTCGCTATAAGAGTAAACCATGGGTTCCTCAGCCTGCCGATTTTTGACCCAACTTGCTAAATAGATTATCTATAGAGCAAACTTCCAGCACCCTTTATTTTACACTAATAACCGTTTACCAAAGTCGTCAAGAGGCTTACTTAACTTATTGGTTTTATTTGGGTTTAAATGTAATTTGCGCCAACTAACTAGGATAAACTCCAAAGGATGAAAAACCTTTATCCTACAGCGCAAAAAGGCTGGTGATTATAAAATCACCAGCCCAAGCCCTTTCAGGCTAATAATCTGTGTTTAGACAGATTATTTAAGCTCAACTTCAGCGCCGGCTTCTGTAAGCGTCTTCTTAAGTTCTTCAGCTTCTTCTTTAGTCACACCTTCTTTAATTGCTTTAGGTGCAGACTCAACTACGTCTTTAGCTTCTTTCAAGCCAAGACCAGTTGCAGCGCGTACTGCTTTGATAACAGAAACTTTGTTAGCACCGAAAGATGTCATTACAACATCAAAAGCGGTTTGCTCTTCAGCAGCTTCAGCAGCGGCAGCAGGGCCAGCGGCAGCAACAGCTGCAGTTGCAGTAACACCGAATTTTTCTTCGGCAGCTTCGATAAGCTCAACAAGATCCATAACAGGCATCTCAGCAATCGCGTTCAATATATCTTCTTTGGTTAGAGCCATTTCTCTAAACTCCTGGGTTTAATGTTAAAAAATTCAAAAGTACAAAGGAACCAAATTATTTGGTTTCTTTGATCGCTGCCAATACACGCACAAACTTGGTAGGAATTTCGTTGATAGTTTGAACGAATTTCCCAACCGGTGCTTTGAAGGTAGCAAGAAGTCTTGCAAGCGCTTCGTCGCGGGTAGGTAGAGCAGCTACTGCGTCCAATTTCTCAGGACCCAACAAACCACTACCAATTGAAAGGGCAGTTACGTTTAACTTCTTATTCCCTTTAGCAAAGTCTTTAAAAAGACGTGCTGCACCACCAGGTGCATCTAAAGAGAATCCGTAAATTAACGGACCAGTTAACGCACTTTCCAAATCAGAGAACTTGCTGTCGGTTAAACCACGTTTTGCCAGGGAATTTCTAATGACTTTTAGAAATACACCTTGCTCACGAGCCTTAACACGTAGTTCAGTTAACTCTGAAACTTCCATACCACGGTATTCAGCAACGGCAACGGATAGAGCTCGAGACGCTACATCGCTAACTTCTGCGACTATCTCTTTTTTTGCTGCTAAGCCTAGTGCCACTGAGTTCACCTCTTAAAGTCTGAAAAGCATGTCTATTATAAAATGCTTTCCAGGATTCACAGATTGATAAAACGCTAATAATCAATTAACTCGACATTAGTATTTTACCGCTCTACGGTGTTCGTTAATCCCAGAGAGTCTGAGTCGAAATCACCGTCTGCGCCGGCTGGCATTTTAAGTAAAACATTTAAGGTTACTAGCCTATCTATAGATGCTCTCTTACTTCATCTACTGTTTTACGCCTGCGGTCTTGGACGGGAGTCAAATATTCTTGCGAACAATGACTCCAACCCATAACTTTGCAGAGAGCCAGGCTGCTAAATCTTAATGCAGCCTACAAGCCCCTTGGTTACACCAAGGTTTGAAAATTAAGCGCTTAAGCTTTCGCTTCCAAGCTAGCTTGGTCGATGGAAACACCAGCGCCCATAGTTGTGCTCAGGCTAATTTTCGAAATATAGATACCTTTGGCAGAAGACGGCTTGGCTTTTTTAAGCGCTTCAACCAATGCTGCCAGGTTTTCTTGGATTTGATTTGTTTCAAACGCAATTTTGCCTATGCTCGCATGGATAATACCGTTTTTGTCGTTGCGATAACGAACCTGACCGGCTTTAGCATTACGAACCGCAGTCGCAACATCTGGTGTCACTGTACCAGTTTTAGGGTTAGGCATTAATCCGCGAGGACCAAGGATTTGACCTAATTGACCCACTACGCGCATTGCATCTGGAGAAGCAACCACTACGTCGAAGTTCATTTCGCCTTTTTTTACCAGTTCAGCCAAATCTTCCATGCCCACTATGTCGGCACCGGCTTCTTTGGCTAATTCAACGTTTGCGCCTTGGGTAAATACCGCAACACGCACATCTTTACCTGTACCGTGGGGTAACACTGCAGCGCCACGAACGTTCTGGTCAGATTTACGTGCATCGATACCAAGGTTAACGGCAACATCTATGCTTTCAGCAAATTTGGCAGTCGCCAATTCTTTCAACAAGCTTATCGCTTCATTGAAGGCATATTCTTTAGTAGTATTGATTTTTTCACGTGCAATACGGGCGCGTTTTGATAATTTAGCCATCTTCTATCCCTCTACTACCAAGCCCATGCTGCGTGCGGAGCCAGCTATGGTACGAACAGCTGCTTCTACATCAGCTGCAGTTAAATCTGGTTCTTTTATTTTAGCAATCTCTTCTAATTGCACGCGCGTCACTTTGCCCACTTTTTCAGTGTTAGGACGGCCAGAACCACTCTTGATACCAGCGGCTTTTTTCAATAAGTAAGAAGCCGGTGAGGTTTTGGTTACGAAGGTAAAAGAACGATCTTCATAAACAGTAATTTCTACTGGAACTGGAGAACCTTTTTCCATATCGCCTGTTTTAGCGTTAAACGCCTTACAGAATTCCATGATATTAACGCCCTTTTGACCCAAAGCTGGACCAACTGGCGGACTAGGGTTAGCAGCGCCTGCCGCAACCTGTAACTTGATAATGCCTGTGACTTTTTTCGCCATGATAATACTCTCAAATTTGGGTGTAACGCCTTGCAAACACCGAGTATGTTTGCTCAATCGGCTTCCCGTTCAACAAAAAGGGCCGCGAATTATAGATTAATCCCCGGCCCTTATCAAGTCTAATTATTGACTTTTATAATTTTTGTGCTTCTACGCGAAACGCCGTGTTAGCCTTTTTCAACCTGGCCAAACTCTAATTCCACTGGTGTTGATCGACCGAAGATAAGCACGGACACTTTCAAGCGGCTTTTTTCGTAATCCACTTCTTCGACTACACCATTGAAATCTGCAAATGGACCATCGGCAACCCGCACCACTTCACCTGGTTCGAACAAGGTTTTGGGTTTAGGTTTATCAACTGACTCTTCAAGGCGGTTGAGTATGGCATTTGCTTCTTTTTCGGTAATAGGTGCGGGGCGATCAGACGTGCCACCGATAAAACCCAGTACTCTTGGAACGCTTTTGACCAAATGCCACGAATCTTCATTCATGTCCATCTGCACTAATACATAGCCAGGAAAGAATTTACGTTCACTTTTACGCTGTTGACCAGAACGCATCTCAACCACTTCTTCAGTAGGGACTAATATTTCACCGAAATAATCTTCCATCTGATGCATCTTGATGTATTCAAGCAAGGTTTTTTTGACGCGGCCTTCATATTGAGAAAACGCTTGAACTACGTACCATTTTTTATCTGACATGGTTTAAATTCCTAAGCCGGTAATAAAGGAAACTAATTGGACGATAACCAGATCCAATCCCCAAAGTAACAGCGACATAAAAGCTGTGGCGATCAATACGATAATAGTCGTTTGGGTCGCTTCTTGGCGTGTGGGCCAGACAACCTTACGCACTTCAGTACGGGCATCTTTAGCAAAGGTCAAAAACGCACTGCCTTTAACAGTCGTTGCGGCGATCACCCCCGCTATTACTACTGCTGCAACTGCAACAAGTGCACGATAAAGCACAGATACATCTTCATACATATGGTTAGCGGCGATTATGCCAACTAGCAAACCCAACACAACTAACCATTTAACCAGGTCTAATGGATTCGAACTATTTTCCGCTTTTTCGCTCATGCTATTACCTAATACTGACTTAATCGCAACGTTATAAATAAGACTAACGCACACTTAAAAACACATTAATTGCCAAAAGTGGCAGGGGTGGAGGGATGACCTCAGTTGCATCCATGCAACTGACCGCAAGCGGCGCTATCGCGGTTCAAATCGTTCCAGACGATTTGTCGAACCCGTGGGCGTTCTCACCCCTCTACCTTAATTACCATTCTTAATTAACAGCCAGAGATAAACTAAGGCTGATTTTTTACTGTTTGGCAGGGGTGGAGGGATTCGAACCCCCAGCCATCGGTTTTGGAGACCGCTGTTCTACCAATTGGAACTACACCCCTAAAATCCTGCTTACTCTGCCCAACCCGAGGTTACGCAAAATTTAGTTACACCAACCTTGTGAAATCTTCGATTTTTGGAAAAATTCAGAATCACTAATAAGGAGGGAGCCGTATTATACTTATTAGCTTAGCTTATACAAGCCGCAAACTAAATAAAGCCACTCCCGACCCACCCAAGCTCTATTGTGCCTGCCCGGTGCGGGCGCTATTTTGGCAGCCGCACCGCTTAGAGCAGGCCGGGCCGAAGGTTTGGGGGTCTTATTCTATGCCAATAAAACCACCGGTTTGGTGAGCCCATAACTTGGCATAAATGCCATTTTGGCTCAACAACTCACTGTGAGTGCCGGATTCCACTATCCGTCCTTCATCCAGCACCAGCAGTCTGTCCATTTTCGCAATAGTGGACAGTCTATGGGCGATAGCTAATACCGTCTTATTCTCCATCACCTTATTCAGACAATCCTGAATGGCCGACTCCACTTCTGAATCCAGGGCTGAGGTGGCCTCATCTAAAATTAATATGGGCGCATCTTTTAACATGACCCTGGCAATGGCAATACGCTGACGCTGACCACCTGAAAGTTTCACCCCCCGTTCTCCTACCTGAGCGTCATAACCGGTTTGACCGTGCAGATCGGACAAGTTTTGGATAAATTCATGGGACTCAGCTTGACGTGCGGCGCGCAACATATCGGCTTCACTGGCGTCCAGTCGTCCATACAAAATATTGTCCCGCACCGAGCGGTGCAGTAAAGAGGTATCTTGGGTGACCATGCTGATATGGGAGCGCAAACTTTCCTGGGTGATATGACTGATATCTTGACCATCGATTAAGATCTGCCCATTTTGCACATCGAAAAATCGTAACAACAAGTTGACCAAAGTAGATTTACCCACCCCTGAACGGCCAACTAAACCGACCTTTTCCCCGGGTTTAATCTCAATATTTAATTGGCTGAACACATTGATGGATTTATTTTCCGGGCCTGGGTAACTGAAGTTAACGTCTTTGAAACTGATGCCACCGCCTTTTACTTGAATATCTTTTGCGTGCGGGCTGTCTGTAACGGTGACCGGTTTGGACAGGGTATTAATACCATCTTGCACTGTGCCTATATTCTCAAACAGGGAAGATACTTCCCACATGATCCACTGGGACATACCGTTAAGACGTAAACATAAGGTTATCGCAATGGCTATGTCGCCCGGTGTAACCGCTTCGTCGAGCCACAACATGATCGCCAGGGCGCTAATGCTAAATACCAACAGTGCATTGCTAAACCACACGCAGCTATTGAGCAGGGTGACTAGACGCATTTGCGGGTGCACAGTTTTGAGAAAACCCGTCATGCCTTCCAGAGCGTAATCGGATTCTCGACTGGTATGGGAAAACAGTTTTACAGTAGCAATATTACTGTAACTATCGACAATCCGTCCCGTCATCACCGAGCGGGCATCCGCTTGGCGCTGGGAGACTTTTTTCAGTCTGGGCACAAAAAAATACAATACCGTAATATAAATCAATAACCACAGGATCAATGGCAAACTTAGCCGCCAATCGATGCTAAATACCAGCACTAAAATACTTAAAAAATAGACGCTTATATACACCAGAAGATTGAGTAACTGCATCACAGATTGTCTAACAGACAAGGCTGTTTGCATAACTTTGGTGGCTATTCTTCCGGCAAATTCATTTTGAAAAAAGCTGATACTCTGACCAATCAAATAACGATGAGCTTGCCAACGTATACGCATAGGGTAATTACCCATGAGCGTTTGATGGTTAAGCATCGATTGCAGAAATACACAACCAGGCAGGAATACCAAGACCACCACCCCCATCCAAATTAATCCAGAAGCTTCATTTTCCAGAAAGGTAGCCCTGTCCTGTTCAGACAACCAGTCGACTAACTGGCCGACAAAACCAAATAACGAAACCTCCAACATGGCGATCACTGCCGCCAACAAGGATACCCCCAAAATAGCGGGCCACATACCCTTGGAATAATATCGACAAAAAGCCACTAAACCTTGGGGAGGTTGCTGTGGAAGGGCGCTGGGAAAAGGCTCTACCAGCCGTTCAAAAAATGAAAACATGTTTATTTAACAACTTATCTGAAGGTTAATCTTGAAATCCGAGTTCGTCGAGCAACGCATTGATCTTGGTCTGGTGTTGTATTTGCCACTGGGCCAATGACATGGTGGTATCTTTATCGGTGCGTACTTTGGCGATATTATAGATGGCATCCATCTTGGATTGGGGAATAACGGCAATCCCTTCTTCGTCCGCCACTATTATATCTCCGGCATTCACTCTTACGCCACCACAGTCAATAGGCTGATTAAACGGCAGTATTTTTTCCTTGGCGCCAGGTTTTGGTATAACGCCCCGGGCGAAGACTGGAAATTTCAGAGCACGAACTTCTGCTAGATCCCGGATCACCCCGTCTATCACAAAACCTGTAATACCCCGCTGCTGGGCGATAGCACAAACGTTCCCGCCAGCCGAGGCGAAGTCTGGATCCGCATCTACCACTATGATATCCCCTGGCTTGGCCCGATATATCGCCGCATGTAAACTCAGGTGATCGCCCTTGGCACATTTAACGGTAAAGGCCGGGCCGGCAATACGCGGGATTTGTGGCCACAATTCTTTTATCGCCATATGCATAAATTGTTCACGTCCCATTCCATCTGCATATTCACAGGGTGAAATCCGTGCAAAATCGTCCATCGTTGGCATTATTTTATCCTATAAATTTTTCCATCATTAGCGTTATCCAATAAAAACAAATCACCACCTGAAGCAAAAAAAGTACAAACCGTATTTGCACAGCCAAAACTGAGGTGGACAGCAGGTGCACAATAGTTTGTGTCAGGCGTGCCGCTAAAAGAATATACGCCAGGGGATCGGTGATCACGTTTGAGTTGGTAGCCAAGGCTAACAACATCAGCCCACCGATAAAGGCAAAACTCTCCACGCAGTTGTTAAACGCCCGGGTCAGACGCTGCCCAAAAGGCGGAGAATCAGAACCATCCGCTTTGAATTGGTTAGCCGCACGCTGCCCCTTAACAGTCAGCCAGCTGCGATATCCCCCCAACATAACAACTAGCACTAATGTCCAGGTGATATAACCCAGTAAAGCAATAATGGTGGCATTCATCTCGTGTATTCATGGTAGTGACCAAAGTGACAAATACTTTAAAGGAAATGCGAACCTATACCAAATAGAATCCGTTTAAATAGGTGTTTTAGTTATTAGCCCACTACAGAAATGCATTTCTTACTTTCAATTTAGGCCTAAACTACTAATCTAAAAGCTATTTCCTTTTGCTCTGGCGGAGATCTATGATGAAAAAAAACATTCAATTTTGCACATTGGCTTGCACTTTACTGGTATCTAACTTGGCGTTTGCCGCACAACATGCCCCCCTGAGTTATGACCAGCTTAATAGCCTCCTATCGGCCCAAGATAGACCTAAAGAAGACGCCTCTCGCGATGCAGACCGTCAACCAGCAAAGGTGATGGCTTTCTCAGAAATCACGCCTGGCGACCATGTGCTGGATTTATTTGCCGGAGGTGGTTGGTATAGTGAGCTGTTTTCCATGGCGGTAGGCGATAAAGGTAAAGTCTATGCGCAAAACGATGAAGTCATTTGGCGCTTTGCTGAAAAAGACATTAAGCAGCGTACCAAAGACCAACGTTTGGCCAATACCACCCGTTTTGACAATATGCCCATAGTGGACATTGCGATTGACGATAACAGCCTTGATTTGGTTTTTACCGCCCTGAACTACCATGATCTGTTTTTTACCCAAACGGTGCAAAATGGTGAAAATGTGCAGTTAAGGGAGGATATAGTCGATTACAAAGCTGCGCTGGCGCGGATTAAAAAAGCGATGAAAGACGACGCTCTATTCGTGATTATCGACCATGTGGCTAAAGCTGGCTCAGGTTATCAAGCAGCCAATACCATTCATCGTATCGATCCTGCAATCGTAAAATTCCAGATGGATGAAGCCGGATTCGCGTTAGTTGAAGAAGCGTTTTATTTGCGTAACCCAAATGATGACACCTCTAAGTTGGTCTTCGACCCATCGGTGCGCGGAAAAACCGACCGCTTCATTTATAAATTTACTAAGCGACGCTAAAGACCCATGTATTAAAAAAGGGCAGTGAGTACCCATACTCACTGCCCTTTTTGGTTGTCAAATATCAGTTCAACAAGATTAATTAAATTTTCTAACCTTAAACTTACGCCCTTTGATTTTACCTTCACCTAATTGACGCATAGCCCGTTTTACACTGCGGGTTTTGACGGCGATATAGGCATGAAATTCAGTGATATGGATCTTACCTATATCATCCGCTGGAATTTCAGCCTCTTTGGTCAAAGCGCCGAGAATATCCCCTGGACGTAGTTTGCTTTTTTTACCACCATCTACACATAGAGTGGCGTAAATAGGCTGCATTAAGCGGTTAGCGTGGAACCTGATCGATTGGATCCCTGTCCATTTGAGCTTTATTTTTTGGTAGTCCTCGATGGCATTCGCTCTGGGGATCTCATCTGATGCACATAAAGTCAGGGCTAAGCCTTTGGCATCTGCCCGCCCGGTGCGCCCGATGCGGTGGATATGCACCTCGGGATCCGGGGTGATTTGATAACTGATCACGGCATTGACTTCTTTGACATCCAGGCCGCGAGATGCAACATCAGTTGCCACCAGCACTGAAACGCTCTTATTGGAAAAACGTACTAATACCTGATTACGTTGTCTTTGCTCCAAATCGCCGTGTAACGCCAGCGCCGACACGCCCATAGATTGCAACTCGTCGGCCACGTCCTGACAGGCAATTTTGGTATTACAAAAAACTATGGCGGACTCCGGTTGATAATGACTCAACAGCGCCGCCACTGCTTTTACCCTGTGGGCCTCTTCCACTTCAAAAAATATTTGCTCGATGGAACCGGTATCATGGGTAGACTCCACCGTCACCGTCAGGGGATTACGTTGTACCTGGGCACTGATTTGAGCAATGGAATCGGGATAGGTAGCTGAAAACAACAAGGTTTGCCTATCCACCGGTACGTTTTTGATCACAGTGCTCATTTCTTCCTCAAAGCCCATGTCTAACATACGGTCGGCTTCATCCAGCACCAGAGTATTAACTTCACTGAGATCCAGTCTGCGTTTAAACAGATGATCCATAATGCGGCCCGGTGTGCCAACAATGATGTGCGCTCCATGCTCCAGAGAACCGATCTGTGGTCCCATGGGTGTACCACCACATAAGGTCAATACTTTGATGTTATGCACAGCACGGCCCAGACGGCGAATTTCAAGTGCAACCTGCTCTGCCAGTTCCCGGGTTGGGCACATGACCAAAGCTTGAATGCGAAATCGTTTCACATCCAAATTTTGCAGCAGGGCCAAACCAAAGGCCGCGGTTTTACCGCTGCCGGTTTTAGCCTGGGCAACGACGTCACGACCGGCCAAAATAGCCGGTAAACTACCCGCTTGAATATCAGTCATTTGACTAAAGCCCATGCCCTGCAAGTTGTCCAGCAGTGCTTGGTCTAAGCCAAGCGAAGAAAATTCTTTACTCACAATACTCTCTTATTTATATGTTTTAGGTTAATTAAAGGCTGGAACCGATATCTTTTTCAATGGCTTCATCCAGAATGGCTAATAGGCCCGCCCGTGCTTTCAATTTAGTTTGATGATGAGCGCGCATATCCAGATTATTCAATGCCTGGGCGGCATCAGTGACCGTTTTCTCAAATGCCTCCTGCTCCACTACCACGTCCAAAAAGCCGGCGTTAACCGCTGCATCAGGGGAAAACATTTCAGCCAATATCACGCAACGATTAAAAAATACCGGCGCAAGTCGACCACGGGCTAACTCCACACCTGCGTGATGCATGGTCATGCCTATGGCCACTTCATTCAAACCAATTTTAAATTTTCCTTGCAACCCGATGCGATAATCTGCAGCCAGCAATACAAAGGCCCCTTTGGCCACCGCATGGCCACAGCAGGCTGCGATGATGGGAAAAGGGAATGACAGCATTCTACGCGTCAATCTCGATCCTTTCTCGACTAATTGCATGGCAGCTTGCATGCTTTGTTGCATCACAGCCAAATCATAACCGGCGGAAAACATACCCGGTTGGCCGGTCAAAACCACCACAGATTTGGCAGCTTCAGCCTTATCCAGTGCACCTTGCAGCTCATCAATCAGTTGATGAGAAAATGCGTTAACCTTGCCGTTTTGTAGGGTGATGGTGGCAATATTGTCTTCGTATTTGTAATCGACCAATTGAGTCATAAATAATCCTTAAGGGGGTGATTTGATAGCCAACAGGGTGCGCAATTATGCTGAAACTGAAGACCTTGGAAAAATCAAGGCGCTGTGTTGACAACGATTGGTTTACGCACAGTATTTTGTTCAATAATTTGCCGGATCACACCGCTTTGATGCAGCTTGTTGATGTGTTTATTGAATTCTCGTAAACGAGGCGTCCATTTTTTTGCCAAAGCCAAAGGTACGTTATCTTGGGCAAAACTTATTGGTGAACGAAAAACCTTGCGGGAAAAATCTTGGGTGTTTAGCGCCCATTGGGCACGAATATCATCCAAATAAATCAGCTCACAATGGTCTTCAACTAACATATTAATCAACAAATCCTGACTTGATACATCTGTGCGCAGTATAATTTTTTGTTTAAACCATTCATCCAGCTCCGGGTAAAGATAATCTTGGCGTATACACGTTTCCTTACCTCTGAGCGCATCTTTAATACTCTTTACCGTTTGTTTTCGCCCAAAAGACGTTAAGCTAAAAAAGTATTGTTTATGGCTTAATACAGGATCAGTAAAAGCCATTTGGTCTTGCCGTCCCACCCATTGGGGGGCCAGAAACGCGCCATCGGCGCGACCCGCTATAATATCATCTTCTATTTTCTTACGTGCCGTCGGTAAAAACGTTATCTGTAAATTCATGCTATTGCCCAACTTCTGCAGAAAGTCAGCAAATATGCCAACGGGTGCATGAGTAAGGGGATCGAGTGAATAAAACGGCGGACCTTCAGGATAGATCACAGCTACCACAAAAGCTTCTGGCCT
The DNA here is from genome assembly GCF_058068185.1 of Paraglaciecola sp. IT1134. Classification (NCBI taxonomy): domain Bacteria; kingdom Pseudomonadati; phylum Pseudomonadota; class Gammaproteobacteria; order Alteromonadales; family Alteromonadaceae; genus Paraglaciecola; species Paraglaciecola sp. IT1134. Next base: position 4,744,641 of record NZ_CM176486.1, read on the forward strand.
CTCAGGGGTAGGCTGGGCCTCAGATAAGCGGCAGTATAGCCCCCCCATAATTAGCAAGGCTTTAATAACAGGAAACAAAAATAACGTCTCTCTAATATATGATAATAGGTTAACTTGGTGGCTCCTGAACTATTTTTCCTAGGATAGCTTACTGGATAAATTTAGTCTTACCCGATTTAAATGCCAGCGGCGTAGTCATCCATCCATCATGGGGCCAGACCATGGAAACTAAAACGGCTATATTAATGCGGCGATTGCCATAAATTCAATACCCCATTTTCGGCATGCAACTCAAAAAAACGCTGCTGTTTAAACTGATCTACCCAGCGACTTGTCAACTGTTTGAATTCATCGCTTTGCTTAAAGCGCAGGGCGGCCGCAGTTATGGCATTGATCTGCTGCGATTGACTGTTTTTAGACAGCGCTAGATAACTTAACAAGATTGTGTGACGGTACACCATTTTAATAGCAGAACAATCTTGCTGGAGTTCGTGGCAATATAAACGTAAACCCGCATCAGAAAAAAACAACGACTTTATTTCGCCACTTAACAGCTGCTGCACCGCACTAGTATAATCGTTAAATAGCCGTATATCCTTTACCCCTTTGCTCTCAAGCAGGTGCTGACGAAAGTCCCCTTCCAGTACGCCTATGGGCAGCACCGCTTGCAAATCGTGCAAACCAGAAGGATTAACTTCCAATTTCTCTTTGCTCAAGATCCCGTAAGCATTCGCCGTCAAGGGTGTCAACCAGTGATACTCGGACTCGCGTTCAGGGGTTCTAGCTAGGGGAAAGAGCAATACATTGGGTTTGGCCTGGGCTTCTTTGATCACCCGCTCCCATGGCGCAGCCAATATCTGCTGCTGAATACCGGCTTGGTCTAAAATACCCTGGATCAGCTCTATCAAATAACCCTCCAGCTGACCACGTTCACTTTGTTGACTAAAGGGTGGCTCCAACTCGGTCAGCACCCAAAAATCTGGCCCTGGCAGTGACGTTTCACTACTGACCTGGGCGGCACCCGATGCTGATAACCACAAGGCCAGCAGCCCCAAAATCACTTTGGATAAGGAGCCCAGGCGCATATTATTGCAGCTTCCAAGCTAAGGTTTGGCCAGCAAAAAATGGCACTATCGGCCTGCCGTTAGGTAAAGTAATCAGTTGGGGGACTTGCCACTGCTCTTTAACTAGGGTGACCTTTTTGCTATTCCGGGGCAAAGCATAAAAATCTGCACCATAATGGCTAGCGAAGCCCTCCAGTTTATCCAGCACACCGAGCTCTTCAAATACCTGAGCATACAGCTCTAATGCGCTCCAGGCACTATAGCAGCCAGCGCAACCACAGGCCGATTCTTTTGCCTGCTGTTCGTGGGGAGCCGAATCCGTACCCAAGAAAAATTTGGTTGAGCCTGAGGCTACAACTTGGCGCAAGGCCTGCTGGTGAGTGCTACGTTTAAGTACAGGCAAACAAAAATTATGCGGTCGAATGCCGCCTACCAACAAATCGTTGCGATTCAATAATAGATGCTGTGGGGTAATAGTGGCCGCCACGTTATCCGAGCTGCGGATTACAAAGTCCACGGCTTCGCTGGTAGTAATATGCTCCAGCACCACTTTAAGGGACGGAAAAGCACTGACAATTTTTGCCAGATATTGTTCAATAAACAATTTCTCACGATCAAATATGTCTACATGAGATTCTGTGACTTCACCATGTACCAATAAAAGCATACCCTGCTCAGCTAACTCGGCGAAAATCGGATAAAGATTTTCAACACCTTTGACTGCCGCGTCTGAATTGGTGGTTGCCCCTGCTGGATATAACTTGGCTGCCACCACACCTGCGAGTTTGGCCTCACGTATATCTTGTGTGGTAGTGGTGTTGGTCAGGTACAGTGTCATCAGGGGAAGAAAATCACTGCCCTTTGGTCTGGCGGCCAATATCCGTTGTTGGTATTCCCTGGCCATTTTTGCATTGACCACGGGAGGCACTAAGTTAGGCATCACAATTGCCCGGTGAAACGAACGCGCAGTTGCGGGGACGGTTTCCATTAACATATCCCCATCGCGAAAATGTAAATGCCAATCATCGGGCTGGGTGATGGTTATTTGTTGCATAGTTAAACCTTGAAAATGAAGGGTGGAGCCAGCAATCAGGACAGTTGTGATGACTAAAGTAAAACTGCTTATTCACTGACAGAATAATGTCTAAAAACTAAGCAAAAGTATACACTTCTTGCACTAAATACCCATTGCCAACAAGTTTAGTCGCAGAGTACGTGTTAGTTAGACCGGTGATAAATCAAAATAGAGGCGTCAATCCCTATACTTTTTTAACGAATTCCGATTTTAACTTCATGGCGCCTATGCCATCTATTTTACAGTCAATATCGTGATCCCCGTCCACCAGACGGATATTTTTAACTTTAGTGCCCACTTTAACCACTGAGGATGAGCCCTTTATTTTGAGATCCTTAATCACGGTGACCGTATCTCCGTCGGTCAAAGTATTGCCATTAGCATCCCGGACCACTTTTTCTTCATCATTATTCTCAGAGCTATTTTTTGCCCATTCATGAGCACATTCAGGGCATACAAACATATTCCCATCTTCGTAGGTAAATTCAGACTGGCAGTTAGGACAGTTGGGTAAATCACTCATGGTGTATTCCTGTAGTTCAATAGATGCCGGACAAACATATTCGGTGAAATGCTGACAGGCCAAATTTTGCGATATTATCCATATATTGAGGTAGGAACACCAATTACTCGGGCAAATACTCAGATCAGGGGCCACAACAACGATTAGTGTTTTACATAAATAAGTTGCCGGGTATCGAATCCCTGGTTCTTGGCTTGCTTAACCAGAGCATTTAAACGCTGGGCTGACAAATTTGGCTGACGGGCTAAAATCCACAAATAGTCCCGATCCGGACCGGTAACCAGGGCGTATTCATAACCTTCAGTGTCTAATGCAAAGATCACATAGCTCGCGTAAAAGGGGCCGAAAAAAGACACCTTTAAATGCCCGATATGTTTATCCGCTACAAAGTAGGCTTTTCCTTGAGCCTCATCCCATTGCTCATTTTTCACATTAAATCCGCGATTAACCACCTTTACCCCGCCATCATCTTGCAGAGAATAGGAAGCAGTAACTTGTTCTAAACCCCGTTCAAAAGAATGATCTAACCTGGCGATTTCATACCAGGTTCCCAAATAACGGGATAGTTCGAAGTTGTTAACGGGTGCGATCCCGTCCGGTACCGTCACACAACTTGCTAACAGCAAACATAAATAACTGAAGGTTAGGCGACAGATAAATTTTTGTACCAATATTGGGAATTTCATAATAAGAGCAATTTCTTAGATTAGCGGGATAGCTATTATAGTTAAGCTATTTGTACTTCCAAATGTTATCAGATTAGGCTCTATATTCTTGGAATATTTGGCTGCACATAGTCGTGTACCAGTTGCGTTAAGATAAAAAAATCACTCAACATGAATACACAGATACACCGTTTAGATGCGCGTATTTTCTGTGCTCATCCAGACTTATCACCGGGGCAGTTGATAATATCAAGCCCCACCTCAGAAAGACGGGATGTTTTAAAACACCTTATGACGTATTTACTGGCCAGTCAGAAATATTAGTGGCTACCTAACCGAGCGCAGTTATTTAGCAGGCATACAATAAAGAGCGGGTTCGTTCAGATAGATTGACACAGGTCATTTGATTTGCGCTATTTCATGTAATCATTATATGTGAAATTAACACTAGCCAATTTACAAAGCTAACCGATACTCTTTTATGTGGTGCACAATGTCATGACTAAAAAAAGATTCAATCCGACGTTCCTCCAACCAGTTCATTCTATTCAAATGCAATTCCATGCGGGCAAACTGGGATCAACACTCTGCTCTACGGTAGCTTGTGTCAACGTAAAATCCATTTGCGGCCCAGCCTACCGGCGCTTAAGCAAACAGTCCTATATGCCACAGTTCGTCAAGAGTGGAGGCGGACATGGAGCAACTGAAATCTGAGCCAGCTCAGGCCATATGGCATAGTGTTTTTGCAGACGTTGCTCTTGAAAATCTGCAAACATCCACCACTGGCTTGGACCAAGACGATGCCATAACACGTCTTGCAACCCATGGTGCCAACCGCCTGCCACAGGCCGTTCGGCGTAGTTCTTTCATGCGCTTGCTGCTGCAATTTCACAATATTTTGATATATGTGCTGCTCGGTTCTGCCGTGATTACAGCGATTCTTGAGCACTGGATTGATACCAGTGTGATATTGGCGGTGGTCATTGCCAATGCCATTATCGGCTTTGTTCAAGAAGGTAAGGCGGAACAAGCCATGGATGCCATTCGCCATATGTTAGCCCCCAAAGCCAAAGTGATCCGTGGTGGCCAGCGAATCACTATCGATGGCGAGCAATTAGTTCCCGGCGACATTGTATTATTAGAGGCAGGCGATAAGGTCCCAGCTGATCTTCGACTATTTAGCGCGCACAGCACGACCGTACAGGAAGCGATTTTAACGGGCGAATCTGTGCCCGTAGATAAACACACACAGCCGGTGGCCGAGGATTCATCACTGGGGGATCGAACCTGTATGGCCTTCTCCGGCACGCTGGTCACCAGTGGCCAGTGCAAAGGGGTGGTAGTTGCCACCGGCTCAGCCACAGAGATTGGTCGTATCAGCGGCTTGTTGTCGAAAGTAGAAACGCTGACCACGCCACTGGTGACACAGATGGGCGTGTTCGCCAAATGGCTGACCGTTTTGATCCTTATCATAGCGGCTCTATTACTCGTCTTCGGTTATTTTGTCGGGCATCATGACTTTGGAGAAATGTTCATGGCTGTCGTGGGGCTATCGGTGGCTGCTATCCCCGAGGGCCTGCCGGCCGTGCTAACGATAACATTAGCAATCGGCGTGCAGGCTATGGCCCGGCGTAACGCGATTGTGCGACGTTTGACTGCCATTGAAACACTGGGGGCGGTATCCGTAATTTGCACCGATAAGACCGGCACGCTAACACGCAACGAAATGATGGTGGCCTCGGTGCTCACCCACCGTTACCTCTTTAAGGTGCAAGGCAACGGATACGAACCCAAAGGTGCACTAAAACTGGACGACTCCCATGTTTCTCCTGCCGAACATACTGTACTGGAAGAGCTCGCCAGGGCAGCAACACTTTGCAATGATGGCGCGCTGCGCGAGCATGATGATGTGTGGGTGGTAGAAGGCGACCCGATGGAGGGAGCGTTACTGGCCTTTAGCGGGAAAATGAATGTAGATATCCGCCAGGAACAGGCCATATGGACACGCACCGATGCGATACCCTTTGACGCTCGAAACCGTTTCATGGCAACTCTGAATCACGACCATGAACACCATGCCTGGGTATTCGTCAAAGGCGCACCGGAGAGGATCCTGGCCATGTGTGGCAACCAACGTGACGCAGATGGAAAAACAGAACCACTGGATAACGCTTATTGGAACGAGCAGGCAGAATCCATCGCCGCTCTCGGCCAGCGTGTACTGGCTTTTGCCGTCAAACAGGTTCCGCCGAATAATACCGTACTGGAACATGCAGATGTGGAAGGTTCGCTAACGCTGCTGGGTATGGTGGGGATGATCGACCCACCTCGGGATGAAGCGATTGCGGCGGTTGCCCAATGCCATGGTGCAGGTATCCGTGTAAAAATGATAACCGGTGACCATAGCAAAACCGCTGCCGCAATCGGCAAACAAATTGGTCTGCAAAATTCAGAAACAGTGTTAACCGGCGCAGATCTCGATGGCCTGGATGACGTAAGCCTGCGCCAGGCAGTGTTGAATTGCGATATCTTTGCACGCACAAGCCCTGAACAAAAATTGCGGCTGGTCATGGCATTGCAATCCCATGACTTTACAGTAGCGATGACCGGAGATGGGGTGAACGATGCTCCGGCGCTCAAACGAGCCGATGCGGGCATCGCCATGGGACTAAAAGGGAGTGAGGCTGCCAAGGAGGCAGCGGAGCTCGTACTTGCCGATGATAATTTCGCTTCTATAGTCGCAGCTGTGCGCGAAGGGCGCACCGTTTATGACAATCTCAAAAAGGTCATCAGCTGGACGCTACCAACCAACGCCGGTGAAGCAATGACGATAATCGTGGCATTGCTTATGGGCATGACGCTGCCGATTACAGCCATTCAAATCCTTTGGGTCAACCTCATTACCGCTATTACGCTCGGTATCGCACTGGCTTTTGAACCAACCGAAGAAAATACCATGCGCCGGCCACCCCGCGCTCGTCAAGAGCCACTCCTGAGCAATGATTTGGTCTGGCATATTATATTGGTATCTTTTTTGTTCCTCTGTGGCGTATTTGGTACTTACCATTACGCCATCGACCAGGAATATTCAGTGGAACTCGCCCGCACTATCGCCCTCAATACCCTGGTAGTGATGGAAATTTTCCACCTGTTTTTCATCCGTAATATCTACGGCACCTCGCTAACCTGGAAAGCGGTGCGCGGTACCAAAGTAGTCTGGTCGGTAGTGATTGCTGTTACTGCTGCACAATTCGCAATCACCTACCTACCCCCGCTACAATCTATATTTTCTACCGTAGCCATTCAATTCTGGGACGGCATACTGATCTTGGGTGTCGGTGTGACATTATTTACTATCATTGAGGTCGAAAAGCAGGTTCGACTGGCGTTGCGACGCACGAAAGGCGCGTGATGTTATTCCTAAGCTTTATTCACCCTTGCCCTTTTTTATTAGCTGACGGCACTGATCACAATAGCTGCAATAATAGGCTTTATCGGAGTGTTGATGCACCAACCGATGATTGTCAGCTTTATTGCCGTTGATTCGCGCATTTTTGCCCTTCGTTTAAACAATTTTTGTCCGTTGTTGACACATTTCTGTGTATAGGACTGACTTGCAGGATTGGACCATTGAGCGCTAAATGCACGAAGAGATGCTTAAGTCTCCCGCGCTGCCCTTAGCCGTAAGGCCCATTCCGATTTCCCAGCGCAAAACTCATATGCCAAAATTCATCAAGGAATTTGATTGACTGACGCTGAATAACATTTAAACTTTCAGTAATTTCTGAACATTCACTAATATAGATAACTAGAGTGATTACAACGTGAAAATGACGCCGATGATCGAATCCTTTGTCATGCATTTCGGTGAAATGGGCAGCCGTTGGGGTTTTAACCGCACTGTGGGGCAGATGTATGCCTTACTGGTTATTTCAGAAACGCCTTTAAGCGCCAACCAGATTGCAGACGCCCTTAGTATTTCCAGAGGCAATGTTAGTATGGGACTAAAAGAGCTGCACTCCTGGCAGTTAACTAAACAACATCACGTACCGGGAGATCGTAAGGAGTATTATCAAGCCGCTGGCAGCATTTGGGAAATGGCCAATAAAGTCTTTGAAGAGCGGCGTAAACGAGAAATGGATCCAACCTTGAGTTTGTTGCGGGATATTCTGCTGGATCACCCGGCCAACAGCGCTGAACAACATGCCCAAATCAAGTTACAAGAAATTCATGACTTACTGGAAGCCATCAGTAAGTGGACCAGCGAATTACAGAGCATGGATCCCAATACCCTCAATACTCTGATGAAACTCGGTTCTGGGGTCGGTAAGGTTATCGAACTCAAAAATAAACTGATCAACCGGTCTCAAGACCTTCCGCTGAAAAACAATTGATGACGTTAACACATAGCTGGGGATGTGGGACGCAATTCTGTTTTGTTACCCTTTCCCCCACAACACGAGGTGCCACATGGCCGATGTACTGATGCTCTCCAGGCTGCAATTTGCCGCTAATATGAGTTTTCATATCCTGTTTCCCACTATCACTATCGCCCTGGTCTGGTTGTTATTTTACTTCCGGGTACGTTTTAATTTTTCCGGCCACCCGGTGTGGATGCGTGCCTACCGATTCTGGGTCAAGATATTTGCATTGTCATTTGCCCTGGGGGTCGTCAGCGGCATCACCATGTCGTTTCAGTTTGGCACTAACTGGCCGGGATACATGGCCAAAGTAGGTAATGTGGCTGGTCCGCTGCTGGGCTACGAGGTACTTACGGCATTTTTTCTCGAAGCCACCTTCTTGGGAGTAATGTTATTTGGCATTACCCGGGTACCCGGCTGGGCCCATACCCTGGCGACCTTTATGGTAGCCGTTGGCACCTCATTGTCGGCGTTTTGGATCCTAGCGCTGAATTCCTGGATGCAAACCCCCACAGGCCATGAAATAATTGACGGCGTGGTCTACGCAAAAGACTGGATGGAAATTATTTTCAATCCCTCCTTTCCCTATCGATTCAGTCATATGATGATTGCCTCAGGTTTGACCGCTGCCTTTTTAATGGCCGGATTATCGGCATACAGACTGCTAAGAGGAGACAATAAAAAAGCACCTCACCTGGCCCTAAAAACCGCGATATTTTTAGCCGCCATACTCATGCCCCTGCAAGTATTTGTCGGTGATTTGCATGGCTTGAATACTCTGGAATACCAACCGCAAAAAGTCGCAGCTATGGAAGGGGTCTGGCAAACACAAAAAGGCGCACCGTTATTATTATTCGCCATACCCGATGAAAAGACCCGCAGTAATCATTATGAAGTGGCTATCCCGAATATGGCCAGTATCATTCTAACCCATGATCCACAAGGTGAAATACGCGGTCTTGACGAGTTCAAAGGCGAACATTCCCCTGTCGCCCCGGTGTTTTTCGGCTTTCGCATCATGGTCGGTGTGGGCATGCTGATGTTGCTCGTTTCCTGGTTTGTCAGCTTCAAACTCATACGTGGCAAAGAGCTTTCCAAACCCGTACTCAGGGTATTGGTAGGCATGACATTTTCCGGCTGGATCGCAACGCTGGCTGGCTGGTATGTGACCGAAATTGGCCGTCAACCCTATTTAGTCAGCGGTTTGCTCAAAACCACAGATGCAGTAACTGATATCGCTCCCGATAATGTGCTTATTACCTTTACCCTATTTATGAGCGTGTATGGGGTGCTACTGATTGTTTACCTGCGTACCTTGTTTTTAATGGCCCGCAATGCCGTTCAAATTGAAGAAATTCAACTGGATGAACGCTCCACTCAACGCAACTTCCAGCCCGATGAGAGTTATAACGCCACTACTGATGAACTCAAAGGAGCTAAATCATGATCGCAGATGCCTCCCTACCTATTATTTTTGCCGGTTTAATGGGGCTGGCCATACTGGTGTATGCAATTTTGGATGGTTATGACCTCGGGGTAGGTATTTTGTTACCCCTGCATAATGAACAACACAGCGATCAGATGATTGCCTCAATCGGGCCGTTTTGGGACGCCAACGAAACCTGGTTAGTGTTAGCTGTTGGCTTAATGCTGATCGCGTTTCCCAGCGCCAATAACGTCATATTCAAGGCGTTGTATTTGCCGGCTACTATTATGTTAATAGGCTTGATTTTACGCGGCGTGGCCTTCGATTTCAGGGCCAAGGTAAAAGTCACTAGAAAACCTCTGTGGGACAAGGTGTTTAAAACCGGCTCTATAATCGCCTCATTGAGCCAGGGTTTTATGTTGGGCATGTATGTGATGGGTTTCGACTATTCAGTACAGGGCATATTTTTTGCCTGTATCAGTGCCTTTGGGGTAACCATGGCATACACCTTTATCGGTGCCGCTTGGCTGGTAATGAAAACCGAAGATGAATTGCAACTTTCCGCCATTCGTTGGGCGCGCAAGGCCGGACGTATATGTTTTGGCGGCATATTGGCTGTGTGTATCGTTAACCCATTGGTTAACCCTTTGGCGTTGGAGCGCTGGACCAACTTTCCCTTAGCCTATGTTATCTATGCGATCCCGGCCCTGAGTTTTGCCTTGTTTGCCATAGGCGATAGGGTGTTAAAACGCATGCCTCTGGTCGATGACAATGGCTGCTGGCTGCCCTTTGTAGTGGCTGCCCTGATATTTTGTTGTTGTTTTGCCGGTCTGGCGTTAAGTTTTTACCCTTATGTGGTACCCGGTCAACTGACTCTCTCAGAAGCGGCCAGCGCACCAGGGTCTTTAAGGTTTATCTTGTATGGGGCAATAATAGTTATCCCTTGCATCTTAGGTTACACCCTGTTTTCTTATCGCGTATTTTGGGGCAAGGTGCGGGACTTACGTTATTATTAGACATCCATAGTTTTTTTCTTTTGTCCGCAGCACCTGCTGTGGACAAAAGTTTAGCTCACGTAACTAGCTCCAATTGGCGCTCCACTGACAATTTTTCACACCTTTTGAACAATCTAATATTTCCTTAAGTTTAAATACCTAGACTGGGATCCTAGAATTATCCATTTTGGTGTCCCATGCGTCTGTTACCCCTGCTTTTATTACTTACATCATTGACCAGTGTGGCCAGCCCGGCACCTGACTTTGCCTTGCCCCTGGATGGTCAGACCGTTCAGTTAAGTGAGCTCAAGGGCCGGGTCATATACGTGGATTTTTGGGCATCCTGGTGCAAACCCTGTCGCAAGTCTTTTCCGTGGATGAATCACATTAGTCAACAATATGCCGATCAGGGTTTAGTGGTGGTTGGGATAAACCTGGATGCAGATACCGCATTGGCCACAACATTTTTACAGAAAATCCCAGCGGACTTTCCCGTAACTTACGATCCAGAGGGTGAATTGGCCGAACAATATCAAATAATCGGTATGCCCAGTAGTTACTTTATCAATAAAAAGGGCGAAATTCGGTTCACGCACAAAGGTTTTTTTAGCGCCAAACAAGTCCACTACGAACAGCAATTAATCACTTTATTGAATGAAACGGAGTAGCACCTATGCTTACTAACCTTACCCTTGCAAAAGTCGCCGTTATAACGGCTATTGTATCGCTCAGCGGTTGCGCTAATCTGGGTGTCAAACCCTGGGAGCGCGACCTGTTAGCGACCCAAGAAATGGCGCTCAATTCACAGGGGATCGATATAGGCCTAGACGATCATATTTACTTTAGTAAAGAAGCCACCAGTGGTGGCAGATCCTTTGCCGGTGGAGGTTGTGGATGCAACTAAAAGCGGCAAAAAACGTTAGTCTGAGTCTCGCAGCAGCGACCTGTGCTTTGCTTGGTACTCAACTCCAGGCGCAAGAAAGCAAGGGCGATGAGTGGCAATTTGATACGGCAATCTTATATTACGGCGAGACTGATCGGGTACAACTTGCTGAAGGTGTATTTAACGCGAATAAGACCTTCGCTGGTGAACGAATTTTTAATGGTAAAATAGCCATCGATACCCTAACTGGCGCTTCAGCATCCGGTGCAGTGGCCCAACCTGGGGTGCAAACCTTTACCCGCCCTTCCGGTAATGGACAATATGTCATCAATCCTGGCGATACCCCACTGGATGATACGTTTAAAGATACCCGGGTGCAGCTTAGCGCCCAATGGACTCAACCTTTATGGGAAGATATGCGCGGCAGTGCAGGTGCACATATGTCTAAAGAATACGACTACCTATCGCTGGGGATCAACGGCTCGCTGGAGCGCGACTTTAACCAGAAAAATACCACTGCCTCTTTGGGTTTATCCTACCAGTATGACGCCATTAATCCCGTCGGTGAAGCGCCCATTGGCTTGTCGGGTATGGTGGTCAATAATGGACAATTTGCCGATGATACCGCCTTCGATCAGGCGTTCGCTGCGACTCGCAGCAATGACAGCAAAGATAAAAACACCCTGGATGTTTTGTTTGGGATAACCCAGATCATCAACCGCCAGATGTTAATGCAATTTAACTACAGCTTTTCCGTGGCCGATGGTTACCTGACCGATCCCTACAAGTTGTTAAGTGTGGTAGATGATGAAGGTTTGACCCAGGACATAGTGCACGAAAACCGACCAGATAAACGCACTAAACATAGTTTCTACTGGCAGACCAAATATGCCTCAGATTATGGCGTGGCGGATGTGTCATACCGCTTTGCCACGGACGATTGGGATATTAATTCCCACACCATTGATTCGCGATTTAGGATCCCCGTGACGGATAGCAGTTATCTGCAGCCACACTTTCGTTATTACCAGCAAAGTGCGGCAGACTTCTATCAACCCTTTTTGTTAGCTGATTCGCTTTTACCCTCGCTCGCCAGTGCAGATTACCGCCTGGGTGAAATGACAGCTTATACTCTGGGTCTGAAATACGGTATGGAACTAGAAAATGGACGTGAGTGGGCGGTGCGCCTGGAATATTATCAGCAGGATCCCCAAAACGCCGGATTTGCTGAGCCGGGTGCCTTACAAGGTGAAGAATTATATCCCGCCGTGAAGGCCGTGATTGCCCAAGTCAGTTACCGTTTTTAAAAACTAAACAAGTTATAGTATGCACAACCTAGACAGTGGAAGTGGAAGCCATGGCTGTACAACATACCTTGACTCACAACGAAGGTTACTGGCATGGCCGTTTCACGGCTATGGCCAGTGATTGTGAATTACTCATTGATACCGATGATGCCTCACTGGCCAAACACTTGCTTAAACTGGCGATGGCGGAAACCCAACGCATCGAGCAAAAATACAGCCGCTATCTGCCCCATAATTTGATGTTTGACATCAACCATAGCAATGGTCAAAAGGTGCAGCTAGACCCTGAAACCCTTAGGTTATTGACCTTCGCCCAGAGCTGTTTTGAATTGAGCGAGGGCCTTTTCGACCTCACGTCCGGAATATTACGCAAGGCCTGGACATTTAACGCACAAGGGATGTTTCCCACTCCTGCTCAAATCAGCGATCTGCTACCGTTTGTGGGCTGGCAGCAGGTTGACATTGATGCCACGAGCATCACTCTGCCCCCCGGTTTCGAACTGGATTTGGGGGGTATAGGCAAAGAATACGCAGTGGATGCTGTGGCCAAGTTATGCCGCAAGGAAGCTCCTCACGTATCAGTGCTGGTGAACTTTGGTGGTGATATTCAGGTTACCCGGCCTCGTTCATACGCCCCTTATTGGCATGTGGGCATAGAGGATCCGAAAAACAATTATCAAAGTCAGGCCATGGTGCAGATAGCCTCTGGAGGCTTGGCCACCAGTGGCGACAGCCGCCGTTTCATGATTAACGAGGGTAAACGTTACGGCCATATTCTTAATCCCAAAACCGGTTACCCAGTTAATGACGCTCCCCGTTCAGTCACGGTTGCCACGACTTACTGTGTGCAGGCGGGATTATTGGCCACCATGGCGCTATTACAAGGCAAAGATGCTGAATCATTTTTACAGGCCCAGGGGGTCAATTATTGGTGTTTCTGGTGATCACTAGCCCCTTGATGGTCCAGTGAATGGTTCGGTTTTAAATATCATGCTGGCATAAGCGCAGGCAAGAAGTACGCCGTCAAAACCACTTTGGCTGGGTTAAGCGCCAATCCAAGTTGTTAATATCAAGTATTTTGCACTCAAAATTAAGACCCCGGCACTACTCATTTTCGTTAAACTTTCCCACTATTAACTGTTCAACAGCAGCCAGCGCCTGTTCGGCATCGACCCCTTCGCTGACCACCCGCACTTTTTTGCCCTGGTGACTCTCCAACATCATCAAGCCAAGCACGCTGCTTGCTGAGGCGGTTTTGTCCCCCTGATACAAAGTAACCTGTGCATCAAACTGATTGGCCAGCTTGACTAACTGGGTGGCCGCCCGTGCGTGCAGGCCCAGCTTATTGACGATCAACAACGTCTTTTCCAAACGTATCGAACCACTCAACGGTTTAATTCCCGGTGGCGGATCTGTACATCCGGATGCGAACTGCTAAAGGTTTTGGCCAGCATTTCCACCACATACACGGAGCGATGCTGACCGCCTGTGCAGCCTATCGCCACTGTCACATAGCTGCGATTATTGCGTTCAAGATGGGGCAACCAAGTGGAAATAAGGTTCTGAATTTGCCAGATAAATTTGGTCACTATGGGTTGTGAGCCGAGAAAGATTTCCACCGCAGAATCCAGACCGGTCAGATGTTTCAGATCCGGTTCCCAGTGGGGATTGGGTAGAAAACGTCCGTCAAAAACGTAGTCCGCATCTTTAGGAATACCATGTTTGAAACCAAAAGATTCAAAAACCAGTACCAGGCGCGAGCTTTTTTTGCCAAGAATACGCTCCCGTACCAGCTCAGCCAGCTGATGGACAGATAACTGATCCGTATCCAGATACAAATCTGCTCGCTCGGCAATGGGGGCCAATAATTGCCCCTCGGCCTGAATGGCATCCGACAGAGATTTATTCTGTTTTGACAAGGGGTGCAAGCGGCGGGTCTCGCTAAAACGCTTGATCAGTACGTCATCACTGGCATCCAGATAGAGTATGGTCATTTCCCATGTCGACGGCAGATAATCCAGAATTTCCACCAGTTCACTGGGATTTTTGGGTAAGTTACGCACATCGATGCTAACCGCCACCTGGTCGTATTCATCTACTACTGTATGGGTGAGCGTGGGCAGTAGGTTTACCGGAATGTTATCCACACAGTAATAACCGAGATCTTCCAGTGAACGTAAAACGACGGATTTCCCTGAGCCAGAACGCCCGCTAATGATGATGAGCTTCATATCAGCTGATTACCTGAAATAATTCTTCAGCGCTGATGGCACTGCGCAATTGTTTGAGCAACTCTTTGTCACTGAGTTTGGCGGCAATGCTAGAGAGGGTCTGCAGATGTTCCTTGGCTTTTTCTTCCGGCACCAGGATAGCGAAAAAAACGTCCACCGGCATATTGTCAATGGCATCATACTCTATAGCAGGTTGACAGGTTACCAACACTGCCAATGCACTTTCCAAGCCTTTGAGCCGACCATGAGGCAATGCAATACCGCCGCCAATCCCCGTACTACCCATTTTTTCCCGGCTCACTAAACTGGCCAAAATAGTTGCTTGATCTATGTCGATCAAATGCTGATTGGCAATCAGACTGATAAGCTCAAGAATGCGTTTTTTGCTGCTAGCCTGAACTGCGCATAGTACGCAGTCAGGATTAAGTATGTCTGAAATTTCCATTATCTGCCTAATGGGTTAATGGCGTTTAACTTTTTCTTTATGCTTGAGCACCTGACGGTCTAATTTGTCAATCAGGCCATCGATGGCCGCGTACATATCGGTATGTTCCGCGGTAGCAAATACTTCGGCGCCGTTGAGATGCAAGGTAGCTTCTGCTTTTTGATTGAGTTTTTCAATATTCAATATGACATGCACATTGTTGATTTGATCCGAATGTCGCTCAAGCTTAATAAATTTACTATCGACATAATCTTTAAGTGAATCGGTAATGTCCACGTGATGACCTGTAAGATTTATTTGCATATCGCCTCTTCCTTCTACAATCAGTCTAAAAAAGACTTTTACGTTGGTTAGACGGGGGTATCAATAAAGACTCCCGATATTTTGCTATTGTTCGCCTTGCAACCATAATACCTTGATCGGCCAACAATTGAGCAATCTTGCTATCACTTAACGGTTTGCTGGGTTTCTCTGCAGCCACCAGTTTTTTGATTAATGCACGTATCGCCGTAGATGAACATTCACCGCCTGTTTCGGTCGCCACATGACTGGAAAAGAAATACTTGAGCTCGAAAATACCCCTGGGAGTATGCATATATTTCTTGGTAGTCACCCGGGAAATAGTTGATTCGTGCATCTCGACCATTTCGGCAACATCGTTAAGCACCATAGGTTTCATCATTTCCGGGCCGTGTTCGAAGAAACCCATTTGCTGCTGCACGATACAATTGGAGACTTTCAGCAAGGTTTCATTACGGCTTTCCACACTCTTGATAAACCATTTTGCCTCTTGCATATGTGAACGGATAAACTGGCTGTCACTGGTGTTTTTCGCATTACGACTCATGGCCGCATATTGTTGATTAACATTCAGCTTGGGTAAACTGTCGGGGTTGAGTTCCACCGTCCAGCGGCCATTCTTTTTCGCCACTGACACATCCGGGATCACATACTCTGCTTCACCTTTAATCAAGGCACTACCTGGCCTCGGATTCAGGGTTTTGAGCAAGCGCATGGCTTCGCGTAATTCTTCTTCCTTGAGCCGGGTTTTGCGCATCAGGGTGCGGTAGTCTTTGCTACCCAATAATTCAGCGTATTCGCCAATCAACATCTTGGCTTCTTCCAGCCAAGGCGTATCCGGGGCAAATTGGCGTAATTGCACCAGTAAACATTCTTGTGGGGTACGTGAGCCTGAACCAACAGGATCGAACATCTGAATACGTTTAAGCACACATTCCACTTCATCCAATTCAATTTCTTCGTCATCCATGCTCAGCAATATGTCTTGTGCACTCATGGTTAAATAGCCGGAGTCATCGATGGAGTCAATAATGGCTGTGGCAATCGCCACGTCCGTCTCACTAAAATGTGTTAACCGCATCTGCCATAACAGATGATCCTGAATATTCTCTATGGTTTCACCCTGAAAAATCTGCTCATCATCCGAACCGCCTCCTGACATGGGGGCGGGTGCCGATGAGGCACTGATATATTCATCCCAAGTACTATCCAGAGGCAAGTCTTCGGGAATATCGCCTTTTTCCAAGGCGTCACCGGCATCGATGCTATCGCTATTGGGATCGGTTACTTCTGAGCCATCGGGTTTATTGGCCGGATCCAGTGAGGCATCACTTAAGGCACTATCACCGGAAGCATTATCGGTGGGCTCTTCGATTTCCAATAAGGGATTGGAATCCAGGGCTTCTTGAATTTCTAGTTGTAAGTCCAGAGTCGAAAGTTGCAACAGGCGAATGGCTTGCTGCAATTGCGGCGTCATGGTCAGTGATTGGCTAAATTTTAATTGTAAAGAGGGTTTCATCTACTTCTGTTTCATATCCGTTGCTAATCGATTAAGAAGCTAATTTGAATGTTAATTAGTAACTGCGTATCTGATTAAGTGACAACCTAGTTGTCGTGACGACTAATCGCGTTTAGGGAGAAAGACTTAACTATAGCCTGAATTGTTCTCCTAGGTATACATCTCTTACACGTTGATCACTTAATACTTCTTCGGCTGTTCCAGAGGCGATTAATTCCCCTTGGCTAACAATATAAGCTTTCTCACATACATCCAAAGTTTCTCTTACATTGTGATCGGTGATCAATACACCAATCCCCCTGTCCCGTAAATGCTGAATTATCTTTTTTATGTCATTGACTGAAATCGGATCCACCCCGGCGAAAGGTTCATCGAGTAAGATAAATTCCGGGTCGGCGGACAGCGCCCTGGCGATCTCAACTCTGCGTCTTTCGCCACCGGATAAACTCATGCCTGTGCTATTGCGGATATGATTGATATTGAACTCGTCCAACAGGGAATCCGCTTGCTGCTCTTGTTGTTCTTTGGTCAACTCCTTGCGGGTTTGCAAGATGGCCATCAAGTTTTGGTAAACCGTCAGTTTACGAAAAATAGAGGCTTCCTGAGGCAAATAGCCTATGCCCAGCCGAGCCCGCATGTGCATGGGCTGTAAGGTTAACTCTTGCTGATCGATAAAAATCTCGCCCTTATCTAAAGGTACCAGACCCACTATCATATAAAAAGTCGTGGTTTTGCCCGCCCCATTTGGCCCCAGTAAGCCGACAATTTGCCCCGTGGACACTTCTAAACTGACATCTCTAACCACTTGTCGAGACTTGTAGGACTTGGCCAAATGTGTGGCTTTCAAGGTTGCCATTAAGGTTTTTTTTCCTTATTAGGTTGAACGGCTGGCTCAGGTTTGACTTTTTGGGGCTTTTTTTCCGGTTGAAAAATGGTAGTCACCCGGCCACTTTCTTCGTTTTCACCCTGTGCCACAATCTGTTCTAAGGCCATATTAAACACTATAGACTCACCTTTAACACTGCTGTTATTTTGTTTCAGTTGAGCAGCGCCATCCAGGGAGAGTGTACGTTTCTCCCGGCGGTAAACAATGCGATTGGCGGAGGCGACTATCTCGCCACCTTGCTCTTGTTGCTGCCTGTATTTGGCTGGTGTACCTGTCGCAATAAAAATTTCCTTGCCTTCACCCTGACTAGCGTCCACTTCGACTTCGTCAGCATACAGATGCAAACTTCCCTGGTTAATATGCACATCTTCGCGGAACACTGACTTTTTGGTGATCCCATCGCCAAATTGATATTTTGAGTCCACTTTTATGGCCTGAGAAAAATCATCCTTGCCGGCCATACTGGCGGTGGAAAAGATCAGTATGCCCAATGCCCAGGAGTTAAGGACGAGGTTGATAAACGGTTTGAACATGGTTTAGTAGCTCGTATTGTTGAGTGGTTAGGTTAGCCGTAAAGCCGTTACTGTTGATCACATAATGTTGACCATAAATTTGCACCGGCTGATCGGATTGTATGGTTTTATCCAACAAATCAACCTCCATAAATTCAGTGCGAATTATCCTGGCGAAACCTTGCTCATCCTGGTTGCGGATCTCCACACTGTTTTCCAATTGGATGCGATTGGTATCGTACAGTGTGCCTTCATTGGCCGATACCTGCCAGGGTGTTTGCTGAGTGGTCACAAATATGGTGTATTGAGGCTGTTTGAACAAGGTAAAGCCCAGCAACTCAAAATGTTCCATTTTACTGGCAAACACCTGATGACTAATATTGCCTTGTGCATTAAAAAGGGTACTCAACATTTCACTGGCCTGGTAGTTGGGTTGCCAGGCGGTTTCCGTTTCCGTCAGCGGTATGTTCTCTTCCTCGGACAGCCACTGGGGCAAATTGGTTGCCACCACTAATATAAACAGTAACCCAATACTCAACGTTACTCTGTTCATGAACTAGTTCCGTGAGTTTTATTGATTTGTCCTTTAGCATGCAATATCAGATCACACACCTCACGCACTGCCCCTTTTCCACCGCCAAGCTGAGTCACATACAACGCGCTTTTCTGCACAAATGGGTGTGCATCTGCCACAGCTATGCTCACACCAGCCAGGTTAAACATGCCAATGTCTGGCATATCATCACCTATAGCGGCGGTCGCATCTTTTGAAATACTCAGCGCGCCCTGCAATGCCTCAAGGGCCTGGTGTTTTTCTTCGCAGCCCTGAATGATATGTTGTACTCCGAGGGACGTCATGCGCTGATCCACGATATTGGAACGACGGCCAGTGATAACGGCAACCTGTATACCTATATTCACCAAGGCTTTAACCCCGTATCCATCCCGGGTGTGAAAAGCTTTTAATTCTTCGCCGTTGTTGCCTAAATAAATACGACCATCGGAAAATACCCCGTCTACATCACACACTAACAACTTGAGACGGGAGAACCTGTCCATTATGGTTTTGGGTTTAGGTCCGTAAAGGGTATTGATTTCTCCCATCAGATCACTCCTGCGGATAATAATACCTGCATATTAATAGCACCGATAGGATGGTTATTATCATCCACTACAAACAGTGAGTTTATTTTACGATGTTGCATGATATTCAAAACTTCCGCCGCCAGGGTTTCTTGTCTGGCGGTAATGCTATTGGCGGTCATCACCGCCTGAATTTGCACACTGTGCACGTCAATTCTGGCGTCCAGTACCCGACGTAAATCACCATCGGTAAAAATACCTAACAAACGGCCATCCTGGTCGACAACGCCGGCCATACCCAAGCCTTTGCGCGAGATTTCCAGCAATGCCTCACTCAGGGTCTGCTCAGGCGCAACCAAAGGTAATTGGCCGCCTCGGTACATAATGTCCTCTAATTTGAGCAACAATTTACGCCCCAATGCCCCTCCGGGATGGGATAAAGCAAAGTCGTCCGGCGTAAAACCTCTGGCATCCAACAAAGCAATGGCCAATGCATCTCCCATCACTAAGGTAGCCGTGGTACTGGCGGTGGGAGCCAGGCCCAAAGAACAGGCCTCCTGCTCGACTTTAATGCACAAGTTGACATCGGCATATCTGCCTAGGGAACTCTGATTATTATTGGACATGGCGATGATAGGAACCCCCAGCCGTTTGACCACAGGCAACAACGCCAATAACTCGGAAGTTTCCCCTGAATTGGAGATGGCCAGCAACACATCTTGTTCGGTCAACATACCTAGGTCCCCGTGATTAGCTTCCGCCGGGTGCATGAAAAATGCGGGGGTACCTGTACTAGCAAAAGTCGCCGAAATTTTGTGGCCAATATGTCCTGACTTGCCCATGCCACAAACCACTACCTTGCCCTTACAACTCATGAGCAGTTCACAGGCCGCAACAAAGTTATGATCAATATATTGCGCCAGATGTTCGATGGCCTGTTGCTCAATGGCCAACACCCTTAACCCTGACTGCTGATAATCGCTTGGGATCATAGTTTACCTTGTACTAAAAACAATAAATTGATAGGCGGCAAAACAAGCCAGCAAGATTACCGCTTCCCAACGATTAATGCGCCGACTGCCACGCAAATTAAAACTAAAGACTATTAATAATACAGTTACGCCCAACATCACATAAATGTCTCGCCCGGCAGCGTCAGGGTCCACACGCCCTGCAGAAATTAAACCCGGCATCGCCATTACGGCCAAAATATTAAAGATGTTGGAGCCAATAATGTTACCCAGAGCCAAATCATCTTCGCCTTTTAACACCCCGGCCACACTCGCCGCCAACTCAGGCAAACTGGTGCCTATGGCGATGATCGTCAGACCGATGACCAAATCACTTAAACCAAAATGATGAGCGATAATGACCGCTGAATCCACCATAAAATGCGCACTTAAGGGTAAAAGCACCAGCCCAACCAGTAACCAAATAATGGCGTTTTTAGTCGGTACATTAGAGGGGATTTCGCTGATGGTCTCAGATTCCAGGGGATCCCCTTTTTCCATGTGATAGGACATCCAGGCCAAACCGGCAATACTAATAAAAAACAACACAATCAGCACTAAGCCTTCGTTTAAGGACAGATACAGATCAGACAGGATATAAGTGGCTAACAAAGACACCAGCAACAACACCGGCATTTCGCGTTTCAAGGTCGTTGACGCTATAGATAGTGGTTTAAGTAAGGCTGTCAGACCCAAAACCAGCGCGATGTTAGTAATGTTGGAACCAATGGCATTACCTACGGCGGTGTCAATATTGCCGTTAAAGGATGCTGTGGCCGAGACCATAATTTCTGGCGCAGACGAGCCCATAGCCACTATGGTTAAGCCGATGATCATCGGCGAAATCCCGATATTTTTAGCAAAGGCCGATGCGCCGTAAACAAATCTGTCGGCCCCCCAACTGAGAATAATTAACCACAACAGAAAAAATAACGCTTCAACTATCACAAATACTCTCTTGTTTTTAACTCGATGGCTAATTGTCGCAAAAAGCACTGCCTTTGCCTATGCCCTTAGCGTACAAATAAAAATGAACTTTTTTGCCTTGATATCGGGTCTTTACCCACGACCTAATGTGATATTAAGATTAATTCTAATTTTTCGAATATACCTTGTTACTTTTTGTCTTTGAGCTTTGCTCTTGAAAAAACGTATAATGTGCTCATCTTCATAGACTTGGTCTGACAGCCAACATTAATCATTTGTTAGGAAACCATCGACCTCAATGGAAAATTTGGTAGAAATAGATAATTTAACCTTCTCTCGCAGTGGACGCGTGCTCTACGACGATATCTCCTTGCGTATAATAAAAGGTAAAACTACCGCTATCATGGGCCCAAGTGGTATTGGTAAAACCACCATGTTACGTCTGATCGGTGGACAATTACGCCCAGACAGTGGAGACATAAGGTTTAAAGGTGAGTCAGTTCAGTCCATGCGCCGCAACCGATTGTTTACCGTACGCCGTCAAATGAGCATGTTATTTCAAAGCGGTGCCTTGTTCACTGACATGTCGGTTTATGACAATATTGCGTTTCCCCTGAGGGAGCACACTAAGCTGTCAGAAGAGGTGATCAGCACCATAGTGCTGTTAAAACTGCAGGCCGTGGGGTTGCGCGGTGCGGCGAATATGATGCCAGCTGAACTATCGGGAGGCATGGCACGCAGGGCTGCCTTGGCTCGGGCCATTGCGTTGGATCCTGAAATGATCATGTACGACGAGCCCTTTGCCGGGCAAGATCCCATTTCCATGGGGGTGTTGGTTAAACTGATAAAAGCGTTAAACGACGCCCTGCAACTAACCAGTGTCGTGGTCACCCATGATGTTACCGAAGTGATGACGATCGCGGATTATATTTATATTCTGGCGGAAAAGAAGGTCATCGGCAGTGGCACCCCCAAAGAGATTAGAAACAGCGATTCTCCCTTGGTGCAACAGTTCTTGCAAGGTCAGGCCGATGGACCTGTACCCTTTCATTATCCTGCAGACAGTTTGCAAGAATCCTTTATGGGGACAATTTGATGCAATGGTTGGCAGATATAGGCCACAATACGCTGGGGAAAACCGGCGCCTGTGGTAGAGCATTGTTGATGTTACTTGGGGCCATTATAGCCAAACCCCAGTTGCTTAAAAATACCCCATTAACTATTCGGCAAATATACGTGGTAGGGGTGCAATCCCTGTTGATAATTGTCGTATCAGGCTTATTCATTGGCATGGTCATGGCACTACAGGGATACACCATACTGGTTAGCTACGGCGCCGAGGGGAGTTTAGGCCCAATGGTAGCCTTGTCCTTGTTGAGAGAATTGGGACCCGTGGTCACGGCCTTATTGTTTGCAGGGCGAGCGGGTTCTGCCTTAACTGCTGAAATAGGGTTAATGAAGGCCACCGAACAAATAAGCAGCCTGGAGATGATGGCCATAGACCCACTGCGTAGAATCGTCGCCCCAAGATTATGGGCAGGGATCATTTCCATGCCTATGCTGGCGTTGATTTTCAGTGCTGTAGGCATACTTGGCGGTTATGCCGTAGGGGTTGAGTGGTTAGGGGTGGATTCCGGCAGCTATTGGTCAATCATGCAATCGTCTGTGGATTGGAACAAAGACGTAGTCAACGGCATTATAAAGACATTTGTCTTTGCCTTTGTCATCACCTGGATCGCCATATTTAAAGGCTATGACGCAATACCAACCTCGGAAGGGATTAGCAAGGCAACCACTGAAACCGTGGTATTTTCATCTTTGGCGGTCTTAGGTTTGGATTTCATTTTAACCGCATTAATGTTTGGTATTGAGTAGGAGTAAAAAAAATGACGTCACGGAAAGTTGAAATTCTGGTAGGTTTATTTGTGGTATTGACTGTCGCCGCTGGGATGATGTTGGCATTAAAGGTCGTCAATCAGGGCATGTCTGGACAATCTGAAACGTACACTTTGTACGCCAAATTTGACAATGTAGGCGGTTTAAAGCCCCGCTCCGCTGTTAAAGTGGGAGGCGTTACGGTGGGCCGGGTAGCCAGTATTAAACTGGACACCGAAGGTTTTACCCCTGTTGTAGCGCTGAGTATATCCAAAGATTACAACCAGTTCCCAGAAACAAGCTCAGTATCTATCTTGACTTCAGGGTTGCTTGGTGAACAATATATCGGCTTTCAGCCTGGCTTTAGTATCGAGGGTATTGAAGATTTGCGTGATGGGGATTTTATTTCTGATACAAAATCTGCACTGGTGCTGGAAGACTTGATCGGCCAGTTCCTGTTTAGCAAAGGCAACTAATTTATATTTCACATAGGCATCGAGTTAACACAATGAAAAATTTTACAAAAATTCTATTGGTAGCAGTATTTATTTTTACTGGCAGCGCACAAGCGGTAAGTGAAGAGAATCCTTACCAGTTGTTGCAAGATGTAGCGACCAAGACATTCGCACGAATTAAACAAGAGCATGGTCAAATCCAAAATAATCCGGAAATGTTAAGAGATGTTATGGAGCAGGAATTACTGCCCTATATTGATTACAATTTTTCCGCGCTAAAAGTACTGGGCAAACATTTCAGAACGGTGCCTAAAGACAAAATTCCAGAGTTTATTCAAGTCTTCCGTCAGTACTTGATCACCACTTATGCCTTGGCCATGACTTATTATACCGGGCAAGAAGTGGTATTTCAGCCAGTACGCGAAGTGGGCAGTGACAATACGGTTACCGTGCGCGCAGCTGTTAAAGAGCCTGGGCGGCCGGACATCAATATCTCGTTTAAGTTGCGTAAAAACAATAAAACAAATGAATGGAAAGCGTACGATATGGTAGCTGAAGGCATTAGTTTGCTGTCCAGCAAACAGAGTGAGTTTGAATCCATATTACGCCAGGACGGTATTCAAAAAGTCATAGATATCATGAAGGAGAAAATTTCCCAGCCTATCACTTTAGAGAAACCAGCAAAGGAAAGCTAAGTGACTGATATTACGGTAAAACAAGCTGAAACTTCCCCGGGGCACTTTATGCTTCAGGGGGCGTTAACCCGGGATACCATCCCCAAATTTTGGCCAGATTGTCTGGCTGAGCTGACGTTGGCGCAGAAAACATCCGATACGCTGAACTTGGATTTAGCGAAAGTTGAGCACACAGATACCGCTGGCTTAGCCTGGTTACTCAACCTGCTGCGCGATGCGAAACAGCAACACGTCACATTTACTCTGAGCAATGTACCGCCAACCTTACTCAATCTGGCTAAAATTAGCGACGTCGAGCCATTTTTACCGTTACAATAGGCCCAAGTTCATCTATTTGAGTACCTAATGCAAAATTCCGACATAGAACAATTATTACAGACCGCCCTTGGATTGACTGAAGTTCATGTCACAGGAGACGGATCCCATTTTCAAGTCATCGCTATCAGCGATCAATTCGGCGATATGAGTCGGGTAAAAAGACAACAATTTGTTTATGCTCCCCTAGCCGAAAAAATTGCTGAAGGTCTGATGCACGCTATTTCCATAAAGACCTTTACCGAACAGCAGTGGAAACGTGAGCGTTTGCTCAATATGCCCCAATAATACCTGTGTTATAGTCGCCACGCCCCCACCCGTAGGTTTCAACCCTAGAATAACCGTAAAGAGTACCCCCATGGATAAATTATCTATCAAAGCCAGCCCGCCCCTTAGCGGTTCAGTGCGTATATCTGGCGCAAAAAATGCGGCGTTACCTATCTTAATGTCGAGTATTCTGGCTGATTCCACTTGTCATTTCGACAACGTGCCTGAACTTAGGGATATCACTACTAGTTTAGCGTTGCTGGCTGAGTTAGGGGCAAAGACCGCACGCACCTCCGGACAGTCCGTGGAGATAGACCCCAGCACTATTGATAATTTCAACGCATCCTATGATCTGGTTAAAACCATGCGCGCCTCCATTTTGGTGCTGGGCCCTCTATTGGCTAAATACGGCGAAGCCAACGTATCCTTGCCTGGCGGTTGTGCTATAGGTGCCCGTCCGGTCAATCTGCATTTACAGGGTCTGGAAAAAATGGGCGCCCAAATAGATGTAGATGCAGGCTACATACGCGCTAAAGTGCATGGGCGTTTGCAGGGCTGCCATATCTTTATGGATATGGTAAGCGTGGGTGCCACCGAAAATCTGATGATGGCAGCCTGTCTGGCTGAAGGCGAGACCGTACTGGAAAATGCTGCCCGGGAACCGGAAATTGTGGATTTAGCTAATTGTCTCAATGCCATGGGCGCAAAAGTCCGTAATGCCGGCAGCGACAAAATTAGTATTCAAGGCGTGTCCAATCTTCACGGCTGCAGATATTCGGTATTACCTGATCGCATTGAAACCGGCACCTTTTTAATCGCCGCAGCAGTAACGGGCGGAAGCATTCGCTGCGAACAAGCTGCCCCCGATACGTTGGATGCGGTACTGGATAAACTGCGTATGGCCGGTGCCACTATCCGCACGGGTGACAACTGGATTGAGCTCGAAATGCAAGGCAAAACTTTGCGCAGTGTCAATATCAAAACCGCGCCCCATCCGGGTTTCCCCACTGACATGCAAGCACAATTTGTGGCCCTGAATTGCTTGGCAGAAGGAACAGGTGTAGTCACCGAGAATATCTTTGAGAACCGCTTTATGCATGTTCCTGAACTACAACGTATGGGCGCAAAAATTGATTTGGAGGCCAATAGTGCCGTGTGTACCGGTAAATCGAGCCTTAAAGGGGCTCAGGTGATGGCTACAGATTTGCGCGCCTCAGCTAGCTTGGTGATAGCAGGACTAGTGGCCGAAGGCGAAACCATAGTGGATAGAATTTATCACCTGGACCGTGGCTATGAACATATTGAAACTAAACTTAATGCTTTGGGTGCCAATATTACCCGTATCAAATAAACAGCCGCTAACAGGAGGCGGATATGGGTCTGGAAATGCCTAATTCATGCTGCCTAGTTCGGCCACAGTCACGGCCAAAGTGACCAGCTTACCATCACGGCTGACTTCCATTTGCAGCACTGTTTCGGGTTTAGTTTCGGCGATATAATCCAAGGTTTGAGTCACGCTATCTGAGGCACGACCAT
Organism: Paraglaciecola sp. IT1134; assembly: GCF_058068185.1. Lineage (NCBI taxonomy): Bacteria > Pseudomonadati > Pseudomonadota > Gammaproteobacteria > Alteromonadales > Alteromonadaceae > Paraglaciecola > Paraglaciecola sp. IT1134. The sequence goes on from NZ_CM176486.1 coordinate 4,771,056, forward strand.
TGATGGTCAGGAGTACATCCCCGGCGCGGATACCGCCCAAATCGGCTGAACTGCCCGGGGTGACACTGGTGATTAATATACCAGAACGCCCGTATACTTCCTGTGCCCCTACGCCCAACTGCCCTCGGGTCACTTTGCCGTTAGCCACAATTTCATCCATGACTTTTTTCGCTAGACCATAGGGTATGGCAAAGGACACACCGTCGACTTCTTTCACTCTGCGCCGACTATCCAGGGTTTTGAAGTTGGCATTGTTGATGCCGATCAGGTAGCCATTACTGTCAATCAGAGCCCCGCCAGAATTACCTTCATTGAGCACCGCATCCATTTGGATAAAGTCAAAATAAGCGGCCAGGCCATTGCGTCCCACTCTGCTGACCACACCTTGGGTGATGGTCTGTCCCAAATTATAAGGGTTACCTATTGCCAGTACCAGATCGCCTACTCTAGTTCCGGGTTCTGGTAGTTGCGGGATAACGTGTAAGTTGTCTTCTAATACCTTAAGTACTGCCAAATCTGTATAAGGGTCATAACCTACTATCTGCGCCTCTGCGCGACGCCCGTCTTGCAAACCAACCAAGATGCTATTGGCATTGGCAATCACGTGCAGGCAAGTCAGGATAAAGCCATCTTCAGTCATGATTACCCCTGAGCCTAAACTAGTGCGCTCCACAGGCTGACTTCTATTGTAAATACTGCCACTTTCGATGGACTGACTGTAGATATTGACCACGGCTGGGCCAGCAAGATTGACCGCGTGATTAAAACTTAATTTTTCAACTGATTGTTTAGATGGACTAAACAGAGATATAGGCATACCGCTGCCTTGCCTAAGATCCGGCACCATAAGCAGTATCACCGCTGAGATGATCGCACCGACCAGTGCCGATTTAATCAGAAAAATAAATGTGTCTTTCACGGGACCCGCTAATAAAGGCTTAATTATCAGGGATTAAGAATACCACTGTAAGATAAAAGTTAATAGCAGCCCGGAGTCCAGGCTACTATTAATTTGTCTAGGGTTAGCGAATAACTAAATACAAGGTAGAAACACCACGTTTCACGTTAAGTGCAATCACGCCTTTGGCTTCTTCGAGAGAATTGCGCAGGTCGATAACATTATCGATTTTATTGCGATTCACCCCAATGATCACATCGCCATCTTGCAAACCAATTAAGGCTGCAGGTGAGCGCGCAGCGAGCTCGGATACTATCACGCCGTCTACACCCTGCTGGGTTTTACCATTGGTCAATGTGGCACCTTCTAACGCCGGGTGGATCTCTTTAGCCGCCACCGTACTTTCGGTTGCATCCCCTAAGGTCACCTGCACGTCTTTGTGTTTTCCTTTACGTAAAACCACCAAGTCGACCTTGGTACCTGCTCCTTTACTGCCAATCTTAGCTCGTAACTCAAGAAAACTGGCCACAGGTCGTCCGTTAATTTCAATGATAATATCGCCGGCCTGAATACCGCCTTTATCTGCTGCAGAGCCTTCAGATACTTCGCTGACAAACGCCCCCCGACTCACATCCAGGTTCATCGCTTCAGCTAGACCCGAGTCCACATCTTGGCCTAATATCCCCAGCAAGCCACGGCGCACTTCACCAAATTCAATAATTTGATCGATCAGGCTTTTCATCATATTGGATGGAATGGCAAAACCTATACCTACATTGCCACCGTTGGGGCCAAAGATAGCGGTATTGATACCTACCAACTCGCCATTTAAGCTCACCAGGGCTCCCCCTGAGTTACCCCGGTTGATGGCGGCATCGGTCTGAATAAAGTTCTCGTAACCGCCTATATTAAGCCCAGAGCGACCCAATGCACTGACTATACCCGATGTCACTGTCTGGCTCAGACCAAAAGGATTACCTATAGCTACCACAAAATCTCCCACCCGTACCTTATCTGAATCGGCAAGTGGCACAGCCACTAGACTGACAGGGTCGATTTTAAGCAAGGCAATATCACTTTGCTCATCGGCGCCAAGCTTTTTAGCTTTAAGTTCACGTCCATCGTTGAGTTTGACCGTAATTTCATCTGCATTTTCAACAACATGGTTATTGGTTACCACATAACCCTTTTCAGCATCGATGATGACCCCGGAACCCAAACCTCTAAAAGGTCTTTCCTGTAATTGCTCACCATTACCGCCAAAAAAGCGCCGAAACATCTCCGGCACCTGTTGCTTGGACACCTGCGTGCCTTCTACTGAAATAGTCACTATACCTGGCGTGGTTTTTTCCAACATGGGAGCCAGACTGGGTACCGGTTCCTTATCACTAGAGAAGAACGGTAGCGCAGCCTGAGCTGAACTGGCAACGAGAATATTTGCGGCCAAAACACAGCCCATAACCAAAGAACGGTTGATAACTTTACTCATAGTACGACATCTCCATCAATTGCATAAGTCGGAATAAACACAACAAAGACTCACGGCTAATTCGAAAAGTTCCCCCTTCGGCCTAGGACTTATTACTCTGCTTTTTGCTTTTTAGACTCAGCTTCGGTGCCACTAAAAAGACCTGAACCTTGATCCGAAAAATCCAGGGGTTGTACATCGGACGAGTCTCTGTCCCGTGGGATTTTGTTATTCTCCCGTAGTAAAAATGGTGACGCATGCTCGCCAAAATAGCTCAGGTTATCGCTCTGTGAACCACTTTGTTGGCTATTTAACTGTTTTTCGTAAGCGTCCAGTTTATCGTTCAATACTTGATTGTACTGTTGGAATTGCCCGGCAATTTTACGCGTTTCGTGTACATGAGCCCGGGATTGCTGGGCCATAATATCGCGCAACGTTTGCTCCTTTTGCGACGTCTGTGACGACTCACCTTTACCGTCGTAGACATATTTTGCAACAAAGAAACCAATCACTGAGCCGACTACCAACAACAACACACCTATTAACCAATCCATAACTACTCCAATATTGGGGTCTGCAAAACACACCATTGCATACAAACTGTTAACCTTGCCCACATGATTTTAGGCATAACCACTATGCAAAAATCGAAATTCTATCGGCGGCTAACAGCGCAAATAAAACTAAGAGTTGATATTATACCCCTGCCAAGTATTTATGCGGACAATAAATTTGTATTCAATGCCCTGACCTCACTGTTGTGCAAAGAACTGCAAAATTTATACTATTAATAGTAAACAGGAAGTATGTATTCATTATGTCAGACCCCACCCCATGGCAAAAGTATCAACAAGACCTCAAGGTTAACAATTTTCAGCATGATTTAGCCCAGGAGAAAGCGGTTAAGGAGCTGCAACGCTTGTACGACGATCTCACCCAACCTGAAAAAGAGCCAGGTTGGTGGATAAAACTGCAATTTATTGTAGGTCGGGATATACCTAAAACCAAGATCCAGGGGATCTATTTCTGGGGTGGTGTGGGTCGCGGCAAGACGTATCTGGTGGATACCTTCTACGAGTGCCTGCCGTTTGAACGCAAGTTGCGGATCCATTTTCACCGATTTATGCATCGTGTACATGATGAATTAAAGGGGTTATCAGGACAATCGGACCCATTAAAAATCGTTGCCGCCAATTTTGCCAAACAATATAGGGTTATCTGTTTTGATGAATTTTTTGTGTCGGACATCACGGATGCAATGCTCCTGGGTACCCTGATGCAGGAACTGTTCGCCCATAATATAGTATTGGTGGCTACATCAAATATCGTGCCCGACGATTTGTATCGAAACGGCCTGCAACGCTCGCGTTTTGTTCCCGCAATCGAGCTTATCAAGTTACATACCAACATAGTGAATGTCGACAGTGGCATTGACTACCGTCTGCGTACACTCGAGCAAGCGGAAATTTACCACCACCCCCTGGATCAACAAGCGACCCATAATCTTGAACTGTATTTCCAGCAACTGTCCCCCGAATCGGGTGACCAAAATGGACGTATTTCGGTGCTAGGCAGGCACATCAGCACCCTGCACTGCTCAGATGGCGTGGTTATGTTCGAGTTTAGAGCTTTGTGTGACGGGCCACGTAGCCAGAGTGATTATATGGAAATAAGTCGTTGTTACCATTCGGTGCTGTTAGCAAATGTGGAACAAATGGGCCAGGGGATTGACGATATTGCCAGGCGATTTATCGCCATGGTGGACGAGTTTTATGAGCGTAATGTCAAACTGATTATGTCTGCCCAGGTGCCGTTAGAAGAACTTTATACCCAGGGCACTCTCAATTTCGAGTTTCGTCGTTGTTTGAGTCGTCTCAAAGAAATGCAATCTCACGACTATCTGGCGAGCCAACATTTGCCCTAATATTATTGGCTTAAAATGGATAGTCGTCGTAATAGCAAAGGGTTTTGTACAAATCAGTCGTTTATCGGTAAAATCCCCCCTGAAAAATTACCGCATTAATTAAAGAGAAAATTAAATGGGCAGAAAGTTTGAAGTTCGCAAGGTATCCATGGCCAAAACAGCCGGAGCCAAAACCAAAGTCTATTCAAAATACGGCAAAGAAATTTATGTGGTCGCCAAAAATGGCGGGCCCGACCCCCAGGCCAACCTGTCACTACGGCGCCTCATTGAAAAGGCCAAAAAAGATCAGGTTCCCAGCCACGTCATAGATAAAGCGTTAGACAAGGCAGCTGGCGGCGCCGGGGAAGACTTTACCCCAGCACGTTATGAAGGTTTCGGCCCAGGCAGTTGCATGGTGATTGTGGATTGTTTAACCGACAATAATAACCGCACCATCACAGACGTGCGCAACTGCTTTACGAAGACCAATTCAAAAATCGGGGTCGCCGGTACGGTAAGCCACATGTTTGACCATCAAGCCGTATTAGCTTTCAAAGGAGACGATGAAGACGCTGTGCTGGAATTACTCATGGAAGCGGACGTCGATGTAACAGATGTTGAAAGTGAAGATGGGCTGATCACGGTTTTTGCTCCCCATACTGAATATTTCAAAACCAGAACTGCCTTAACGGAAAACGAGCCAGATCTTGAATTCGAGGTGGATGAAATCACCTTTGTTCCGCAAACTGAAACTATTGTTTGTGGCGATGATGTAGAGGTATTCGACAAGTTTATTGACATGCTGGAAGATTGTGACGATGTGCAGGATATTTACCACAATGCCACAGTGGAGCGCCCTGATGATTTGAGTAAATAAGATGTTTAATAGCTATTTAAAGCCCACTTTGACAGGGGGCTTTTTTTGGACATTGAAAAAGGACAATCCTTTCATCGTAGGCTTTTACACTATAAATATTATGCATCAACAAAAATAACTTCGCCGTTAATAAATCCATCTACCGAACGTTCAAAAGCTTTACCTACTAATGTGCTAGGAACAGGCTGAAAACCAGCCATCATTTCACCGTATACATCCCATGCTTCAGCTAATACCGTTGGGTTCACAACATTGATACGAGTATTTCTAGGCATCTCTAAAGAAACTATTTTTACAAAAGTATCAATTGCACCACTTGTAGTTGCATCTGCAATAGCAAATGGAATTGGTTTGGTATTTAAAATACCACTAACCAAGGTAAATGACCCACTATCAGCAATGTACTCTTGACCAATTCGGACTAAATTTATTTGTCCCATCATTTTACTCATCACTGTTGTCATCCACTGTGCTTCAGTCATCTCGGTAAATCTAGCGTATTCACAAAAACCTACAGTATTAACAACAGCATCGAAGTGACCGACTGTTTCATATAAAGATCTTATCGATTGTTCATTGGTAATATCGACAGTATGGTCAACATCACCAGACCGTCCAGCAGTGATAACTTTGTGGTTGCCTAAACCAGTTAATGCCGCTTGACCCATTTTTCCTAAAGCACCGATTAAAATAACTGTTTTCATTTGATTCTCTCTTTTAACTTTTACCAATTTGATTAAATTGATTTGATGGATGAATGTTAAAGGACTTGCTAAACAAATAGAAACAAACACTTATTGTTAGTGATACAAGAAAATTTTGTTATATGCTACATTTCCGTAAATAGCAAAAAGTAATAGTAGATAAGTATGAGTAAGTTAGACCGATTAGATCTTAAACAATTAAGGGTCTTTCAGGCCCTAATACGAGAACAAAACGCATCAAAAGCTGCAAACCAATTGGGACTAACTCAACAAGCTGTGAGCGAACACTTGAAAAAGTTACGTGATGTTTTTGATGATAGATTGTTTCTTAGAAAAACTAGTGGTTTTGTGCCAACACCATTTGCTGAAGCTTTATCTATAGGCGTAGACAAACTATTAATTGATTTTACCGCACTCTTATCGCCGACAAACTTTGATCCAAAGACAATCACAGGCACTTTTGTTATTGCTGCAACCGATTATGCCCAACAGGTAGTGTTACCGTCGTTAATCTCAATACTCAGAAAACAATCCCCTAAGTTAAAGTTAATCGTTCGTGATTTTGAATTAGATAAAATTCATGAATTAATGGAAAGTGGCAAAGTTAACTTGGCAATCGCATTTCCTGACTATATTCCAGATAACTATCCTATCGTGAAACTCTTTGAAGAACATCATGTATGCGTGGCCTCACCAAATGCATCTATCGTACAGAAGAAACCTTCGCTTGCTGAAATTGCAAGCTACCCAAGCATTATTGCTTCGCCTTCTAGGCCAAATTTCAAAGGCTCTATTGATGACTGGTTCAAGACATTCGGTTTAAAACGAAATATTGTGGTGTCAGCACCGTGCTTTTCTATCGTGCCAATGTACCTAGAAACTACGGATTCAATAGCATTTTTACCTTCGAGAGCAATAGCAGGCTTAGACTTGATAGAGATTAACCTTGAACAGTCACCAGATAAATTTGATGTTATTGCTGCATGGCATCCACGTTACAGTGAAGATGCGCTGCAAAAATGGGTAATATCATTGCTGCAAATTGAGCAATAAATAAATTGGTTATTTAAACTAGAAAGGTAGAGCAAATATTCATGATGAATCAATGGCTGCTTTTCGCTCACAAAAGCCAGTCGCTATCCGTCTCCCATGTGCCTTAAGGAGCCGTTCGATGATTGGCACGGCTGTTAATCAAAACTGTTTGTTAGGTTAACTGAAATTTAATAATATTGGCAATAACGTTAAACGAGAGTTATTCACAAGGGCGTACTATGTCACGCTATAAGCATGACATATACTCTGTCGAATTGTATGTAAGAGTTCGTGGGTACGTGAGCTTTTCACTGTTTTTACTTGTAAAAATACGAGTTGCTATTTCCTGAATTTATTATCTTTATATTTCATGCTAAATCCGAATGCAAACCAATAAAGAATTGCAAAAGGAGTTGCTAAAGTAAAATAAAGAACTCCAATTAATGGTGCGCCTCCTCCAGGCTCATACAAGTCATAGTAAAAAATTTGTAATAAAAACACCAAAATATAAGGCACAGCAATGCCAACGTAACGTAAACTTAATATTCGCGTCAAACCAAGCATTAACCCCAATACTGGCGCCATAACTAATAGCAAAAAAGGTGAGATAGCAATCTCCTCAAAATATGAAAAACGACCTATTTAAACCGCGTAGCTAGGCTAGTAGGATGATTTACAGTGCAATTCCAAGTAATAGTAACCACCCGAACCATTTGGAAACCTCCAAAGCTGGCAGCGAATACGATAACCCCTAGGGAAATCTGTATACACATCGCCAATAAAGTATTCTGGACTTGGGGTCACATTAACAGACTCAGGAGCGCATTCCGCAGCTGTTGTACTTTGGGTAGCTGCACAATATGCATCTTCTCCAAGTTTAGTTGTTGAAACAAGTGTATAGTAAAGGTGTGCTTGTGTTTCATAGAGTGCAGACAAGAGAGCCTCACTAACAGTGTCACCCAGAGCGTATATTGCAGAGGTTGCTGGAATGATTCTATGCATGTCTTCCAAGAAAGCAGCATCACACACAGACTTACCCGTGGTACTTCCATAACAAGTGTCATGTGTATTACAAGCGGACACGAACGGATGTTGAGGTATTGCGTCATTCCATTACCCCCCTTCTGCACCGCATCCGTTAGTGGCCCCTCCAATAGATTTAGCTGATACACCAGACGGATAAAGGTTAAAATTAAAAGTACTTAAACTATTAGAAAAGGATTGCTCTATAGAATGGTAAGTAGTAATCGCATTGCTTACCTCACTAGGGAGAGCAACTGGTGTTGCGACAACCCTCCATTCACCCTAGATTTTGCAATTGTTTCAAATTGAAACTCATAGGTGCACGTATTACACATCAACACCTCATAGCTTGATGCGTTTGCCGGTGAACACAGTAAAAAACTTGAAAGTAAAGAGACTAGAATATTAAAACGCAGTACCTTGCTCATTGTTGAAACTCCCTGTTTGAATAAAAGAAATAGAGTAAAAAAATCACTCTAGGTCATGTTCGGTGTTTGTCAAATTATATTTAACACTGTTGTAAATAGTGTTAAATAATCCGATTAACGTCTATGGACTTTCTGTCAATACTAAATATATCATATTGCCACTAAGGCCCACTTTTGGAGTTGTAACGGTCATTTTCAAGTGTAAGCGAATGGCGGGTATTCGCTCATAACAGACTGTCGTTGTAGGTCGGAATCTATCGACTCAAAGCGTCAGATTAAATGTGAGTTACTACAGTTTACTTGACTACCACATTTACCTTACGGAATTTCGTAAAACTGTACATGGGTAACTTTTGAAATTTTTACAAAGTAACCTTGAAAATCATTGTTTTTCGGGTTGTTAGACCTTAGCTCGCCTATCACCGCTGCGCTAGATGATTGTTCTGAGGTTTCACTTTCGACAATCAACGTTGTCCAGTCAGGAGGCAGTTCGTATAAATCAAAATTTCCCATACCACCATTGAAGCCAGCTAAATATATCTTATCATCAACCGAATAATACAGGTTTCCATTCTGTAACCATTTCGTCATCTCACTTATTGCATCACCAATTTCATTTTTTAACATTTTCAGTCCTTTGCCTTGGGTTCTTACATATAGAAATCAGAGTCCCTCTATATGGGCAATGAAAGGTACGTTCTAATCACGAGTAAACATCTGGTGTTAAGAAAATGTTAGTTTCCCATGTTTGATAAATCAAGTTTTTATAAGTTAAAATATTGATAAATAACACAAAAACATCAATTGTCAATACAGGTTGTTGCAAGGTGAGTACGATAACAAGAGCGAATTCTAGCTGGTGTTTTTTTGTCGTAGCTAAGATACTTATGTTTTTGTGACCAAAGCCAACTACATTTATTTATTGGTAGTTGATGATTAAAGGGGAATTTGTTAATTTAAATTCTAGCTTTATCACAGGCTAAACAGTCTGATAATAGTATTTACGCGTATGACCCGTTATGAGTGAGCGCGAGGCAGGCCGCCTTTCTATTAGATACAATCCCAAACGGGTGTATGGTGATAATTAATTGGGAGTTACTCGATATGAGGACTCTGCTCGTATACAGAAAGCCATTTGCTGGCATACGACATCAATTATTTATTGGATACTACTATGCCTGTAAAAAACTCATGTCCCAAAAGCCAATCTCTTCAGCATTACAAAAATATATCGTATGAAACTCTAGCCGCTAGTTGGTTGCTCAATGACGGCTGGGACGTATTTATGCCCATGATCGATCATGGCTTAAAAACCGACTTCGTTATTTCGGATGGTGATACATTTTATCGAATCCAAGTTAAGTCGATAGTGTCTGATGACGAAAGTACCGTCGTTGAAAATAAGTGGGGAAACGCCAGTATTGATTATGTGATTTACTTTTCTAAGACTGCTGACTGGGGCTACATCACACCACCATTTCGGCAGTGCAGAAAGAAGCTTAACTCAAAAGGTCATGTCCGATTTCATCAGCATTCTAAGAATTTTGTGAAAGCGTTTAATCAAATTTAGTCACTGGTCATTTTAAAATGGAAAACGGTAACTAAAAGCAGCTTAAGATTAAAACTGAACGTTATTACTTTAGAATAATCGTATCAGCCGCTCTGGAGAACTTTATCTCAGGATGCTTAGACGTGGTTTGTGACGACGGTGATTAAGACTAGAGTGGTTGGCTACAAACTATAGTTTCTAGTCCAAAATTTGAACCTATTAGTTTGGACGTTTCATGGCAATCATTAGAAAAATAATTGCTCTGCGACATATTAACATTGCCAGATAAAATAAATTACGCAATTGCCTTTGGCACCGAGTATGCCGCAGTCTCTCCAGATTACGAAGAGTATTTTGAAGCTATGCGTTTAGAATATTCAGAGTTAGGGTTAGTGGCTTGTTCCATTGTTGATAAATTACGTGTTACAGCGAAGCTGCTAAAGTCAAAACAAGGAATGGCATAATTAATTTATCAATTTACAGACTAGAAGTTGCCAGTAGCTCTGTACAATAGGTACTAAAAACTAAATAAAGGGTCTTCCAATTATATGATAAAGTGTATTTATTATTGATTTTAAACAAGAATAAATAGATGAAAGTATACAAAGGAGCTGTATTTTTTGTTGATATGCTTGGATTTAGTAGCCTTACTGAAGGTGGAGTCGAAATAATACGTGACGATTTTATTGCCCATCACTTTAAAACAGATTCCATAGATCCTCAGATATTTAGTGCAAAACTTCTAGCCAAATTTAGGCGACGATTAGGTGTTTTACTTGACTATAAGCCAAAAAATACAGATGTGAAAATAGCACAATTGTCAGATTGTGCGTTTATTTGGTCAAAGAATGCTAGTCTAATCGTTGAAATCGCAAGAAAATTGATGTGGTCTAATATCGGTTCAGGTTTACTGTGCCGAGCAGGTATAGCATATGGCCAAATTATTGAACCTGATCTAGAAAACAAAAGCTTGGGTGCTTTCATATGTGGGGATGCTGTTACCAAAGCAGTAAAGCTGGAAAGTACTGGCAAAGGCGCTAGAGTCTTCGTTTGCGATAGGCTTCAAGAAGCGGCCAAAGATATACCTGAGCATGCCTTTGTAAATAGTATCGAAAACTCAGATGGCCGTATAATTAGAGAGTTTCATTGGTTTAAATACGTAAAACTTGAAGAGAGCACTAACTTTTATGAATTTTATCATACAGACAGTTATCAATCGCACTCTGAAGGTAAAAGGTCAAAGTTACTTTCCGCACTTAACGATGCACCTGTATTCAACTGGAATCGGCAGAATAGTATGGGAAAATTACAAATCGAAAATACTATCAGGATTATTAATGGTAGCTAATTGAGTTTCAAAAATAGTCCTATTAATTTAAATAATGATCATTTAAAGAAAAATAAAATATGTGAATGCAGGGGGGATATGTGATCACCTATTTTTTAAACATCTTATTTCCAAAACAGGGGTTCTAAAAGTGCTGTCAAATAAGGGTGCCATTAAACATCTTATTTACTGTAAACACCTGAGTAAAAAGCCTATACTGCGCCAAAGATAGCAAAACACCGTTTAATGACAGTGTTTTGCTATCTTAGCGGGCGCTTTTTTGACTTTCCATTGCCACAATCTGGTCAAGTAAACCCAGTAGTAGTTTGGCCCCTGTGCCTGAAGCTATGCCGTCAAACACGTTTTCTACATTTTTACCTTGTTGCCCGCCAGCCAGATCACTGATAGAACGAATAACCAGCCCGTCCACATCATTGACAAAATGCACTTGCGCCACAGCCGCAGATTCCATTTCTGCAACCTGGGCATCAAACACTCTACGTAACCAGCTTCGATAGTCTGCATTATCTAAAAACACTGAGCTTGTTACCCCGTTCCCGCCTATCTTGACAGTAACGGCTTTACCCGCAGGCATCGTAATAGGGCCAAACGGCTCTAAGGTGGCGGGGCAGATTGCAAAGGTAAACAGTAAAATGAAACTAATTAAGTGCGAACGTCGGTTCGTAAGTTTGTTCATGCATAATACAGTTAACTAGCGTGCAACGGCACCACAATAGGGCAACGTCAAGCGCCCGAGATACATTACGTAGGGGATATATACCCAAGTGCTGGATAACCACGATATAAGCATGCCAACTTTTCAGATAGTTAAGCATGCTCTGAGTCAACAGAAATTATTTACCGATTAAGCGCAAAAATTCATTGCGGGTCGCACCTGAAGTGCGCATGGAGCCCAGCATTACCGATGTCACCATAGAAGAGTTTTGTTTTTGCACACCGCGCATCATCATACACATGTGTTTGCCTTCCATTATTACCCCGACCCCACTGGCTCCGGTAACTTCTTGGATCGCATCGGCAATTTGTTTGGTCAGACCTTCCTGGATTTGCAGACGTCTGGCAAACATGTCCACTATACGGGCAAATTTTGACAAACCTAACACCCGACCTTTAGGTAAATAAGCGATATGGCACTGTCCGATAAAAGGTAAAATATGATGCTCACACAAGGAATAGTACTCAATATTTTGAATGACGACCATTTCATCTGTGTCGGCTTCAAAAATCGCCCCGTTAACCACCTGATCCAGGGTTTTGTCATAACCGTCAGTCAAGAATCGCATGGCTTTAGCAGCGCGTTTGGGTGTGTCAACTAACCCATTGCGGGACGGATCTTCACCCAAGATCCCAAGGATATTGGCATAATTGTTGGTTAAATCATCTGACATTAAATCTGACTCTTAAAATAGATTGGGGACGACGTTCATCTGTGATTAGGTAGAAGGTCACGACTTAAACCGAGCGCCATTGAATAATACGGATCATAGCATTTTCTTGTGCACCGGATAAATGCCTTATGAAATATCTCTGTCAATTCACCGCGCGGATATATTGACAGATGCAAAATACACTGGCTGTGAGCCAAAGAGGGGATACACCATTGCTGCTTAATTAGTGCAGATGTTCAAGATAAATCAAAAATCGCTCAACGTAAGCGTTTTTCTATTGCGGCGCGCATTTGCGCGATATGTACATCTAATGCTGTTTTGGCCCGTTCATAGGCCTCAGCACTGGAGAGGGAGCTGGGATCGTGTTTAAGGGCTTCAAACGCCAGGTCAGACTGCCTGAGTAACGCTTTTAGTTTAGCCTGCACAATATCCATCCCTTGATTCTTTTTTTGTTCAATTTATATACGATTCCAGGTTAACAAATGCACTGATAAACGCAACATAAACGGCCAGACTTTACAAAAATTAACTTTGTTGGATCTTTGCGGTTTAGGGTTCACCCCCAAGTTTTCACTACCGCCAGGCAAATGATCACCAGTAATACCAACACCGGGGTTTCATTCAAAAATCTATAAAAACGCGATTTATGGATATTTTCATCCCTGGCGAATGCCTTAAGTAAGTAATAAAGATAAAAGTGATAAGCATAGATCAAGCTCACCAACAGCAATTTGATATGTAACCACTTTGCGGTAACAAACCAGGCTGCGCCATATTGATAAATCAGTGCCCCACCAAAAATAAGGGTTAACAAGGCAAAAGGCGTAACAAACAACCACAACCTGCGCTCCATTATTTTAAATTGCTCACGCACTGCCTGATTATCAGTTTGAGCGTGATACACAAACAACCTGGGCAGATAAAACAGCCCTGCCATCCAGGCCACCATAAAAAATAAATGCAACGCTTTGAGCCACAATATTATCATCGGTATTCCAGTATTAGATTAAACATGCCAGCAGATCATCAGTAACGCGCCTTGTGCAGGTAACTACGTAACACGTTCCAGGTGATCACCCCGACTATATTGTCCATCTGTCCTTCATATACGTACACTGCGCCTTCCCGGCTGTTTTGCAAGAGCTCGTAGACTTCGGCCAAGGTCGCTTGAAACGACACCCCGTGCATATCATAAAAAGCCAGTGCCGACTCATCCCGCCCCAAGCTGATATCGTACTGTACCAGAGAGTATCGTAAATCAATTTCGAAAGTAGAGCGTTGCACCACAGGATGAGTGGGCGCCGTATCCAGGAAGCTCAATATGTGGTGTTCCTGAACATTGTCGAACAGCTTGAACTCTCTGTCCATCACCGCCAGCACCCCAGTTTTTTGCAACGCCTCGATAACCGAAGAGGTGCTGTAGGGCAGTTTCTGATAGTCCAGTTGGCGAATAAATATAGAGCTATTACCGAGAAACTGAGTGGAGGTGACGTATGCCGGAACAATCACCAGGATGGCAGGCAAGATCAGTTCTGGACTATAAGACAACTCCATAACAGCAGATAGAGCTGCCAGTGGGGCATGGACCACCGCTGTCATCAAACCTGCCATGCCCAATAAGGCAAAACTACCACTGAGTTCTTCAACATTATCTACTGCCAAGCCCAAAGGGGCGGCCAATAACGCACCACTGAGCATGCCTATTACAAAAACTGGGCCCATGATCCCCCCAGGCACGCCCAAACCAATGGCCAGCACTGTGAGTAACAATTTGGCGCCCAGTACGGCCACCAACAGCGTGATATCCTGTTGTTGCAACACCAGCGAATGCGTGGAGTAGAAATGCGCGCCCAGTGCCTCAGGCAGTAAATACCCCACCAGCCCAGTGACACTGGCGGCGATGAGCAAGCGCTTGATCATGTTAAAACGTTGGAATACCCGCATCACCCCCATCAAAGAATTATTCAGTACACTGGCCAAACCGCCAAGCAAAATACCAAACAAAATCAGATACAAATAAATCCAACGGCTAAAGTCGTGAAATTGAATAAAGGACAACTCATGAGTTTCGCCAAACACGCTGCGGGTTAACACTGTGCCACACGCGGCGGCGAGCATGATAGGGATAAAGATATGGATCTTGTATTCGCGAAACACTACTTCCATCACAAAGATAACCGCAGCAAAAGGGGTATTGAAGGACGCAGAAATACCGGCGGCAATACCACAACCGGACAAGATCCGGATGCTGTTATAAGGCAACTTAAGCCACTGACCAAAAAAACTGCTACCCGCTGCGCCCAAATGCACAGAAGGACCTTCGCGCCCCACAGAAAACCCACTGGCTAAGGCAAACATGCCACCGAAAAATTGGTTGATACTGGTACGCAGAGGAATTTGTCCAAAATTTTGCTTAATACGATGAATAACAAAGGGGATCCCCATGCGATAGTGCTTAAAACCGGTGAGATAGGCGACCCCTAGAATAAGCATCACGCCGGCCAAAGGTAACCATAAACGCATCTGGGCCGGCAATGAGGTAAATTCGTTTACGTCATTTAGATACAACATTTGCAGCCATTCAACCCCGAGGCGAAATAAAATAATCACCGACGCTGCACATATGCCACCTATTATCCCCAATACACACAACTGAATTGACGTGCGGGGGGTGGCAAGCTCTTGTCGAAATGCGTCGAGGGACATATATTAGCAAGGATTAACGGGTGGAATATTTCTGCATCTTATCACAAGTCGCTGTAATGTAAGGAATTACCTCAAACGTTTACACAGTACCCATTCTCAGCCTGACCGGAACCGACAAATTAGTGAAATTTTCTGCCTTAAAACAACAATATGGTCCGTATCAAATCTATGCAGCGTGTTTATTAGCATTGCTGGTGATCGCTTACCTCGCCTTCACCTTGGGTCGCAATATAACTCTGGAAGAGCAACGCTATATACGGCAACTCAAACAAACCACAGCCAGTTTGCACGACGAAAATGCCCTGCTGACCAGCAAGGTCAATATAATGGCAATGGAGCTGGAACTGGCCAAAGGCGCTGAAGCTAAAACCGTTATTGAGCTTGAACACGGCTTGTCAAGAGAAGTGGCCTTGCGCAAGGAACTGGCATTTTATCAACAAGTCATGGCTCCGGAGCTAACCCCCGCCGGTCTGGCGATAGATGGCTTTGCCATAGAGAAAACCCTGAGTGAAGCCTATTACCGCTTTAAACTCGTATTAGTGCAACAGGAAAAAGTCAAAAACACCCTTAAAGGTAAGGTAGATATTACTTTGCACGGCAGCCAGGGGGGCCAGCCGACTAGTTATGCCCTGGTAAACCTCATGGAGCATCACGAAGACTTATTTACTTACAGTTTTAAATATTTTCAGATGATCGAAGGAGAATTTCAATTACCAAATGATTTTCTGCCAGAGAAAGTAAGCATCCACACCACTATATATAAGTACAAACGCAAACTAGGTGAATTGGACAAGAGCTTTGACTGGATATTATCATCAAGCGAATAGTTGATTAGATTACTCAGGTATAAGATAATAGTGCCATTCAGGTTTAACACAGTGCAAGCAGGTAAATTTGCGCTATGTTAATCTATTTATCATCAAACAAATTACAGAGGCAAATTATGTCGGTGCAAATTGCAGTACCTATAGAGTTCTCCGACGCCGCAGCAAAAAAAGTGAAGGCTTTGGTAGCGGAAGAAGAAAACCCTAATTTAAAGTTACGTGTATATGTAACGGGCGGAGGATGTTCCGGCTTTCAATACGGCTTTACGTTCGATGAGAAAGTCAACGAAGGTGACACCACCATAGATAAAGATCAGGTGACCCTGGTAGTCGACCCCATGAGCTTGCAATACCTGGTTGGCGGAGAAGTTGACTATACAGAAGGATTGGAAGGTTCGCGCTTTTTGGTTAATAACCCCAATGCCACTACCACTTGCGGCTGTGGTTCGTCTTTTACCGTCTGATCCGTAATATTCCCAGGTGTTGTCTAACCAACATCTGGCGATGGGCTCCCCCACGAATTATCCTCTTTTGTTAACGATCTCCTGGCTATCACTCAATCAAATAACCCACCACTTAGTGGGTATTTCTTTCGCATGGCAAGACAAAATTACTTAACATTGCATTAACATGTCCAATGGCATTTTTTAACCACTTGAAAAATAGCGTATTTTTCTTGGCACCAATTATGTATTAAATAACTCGACTAAAGATGTCTCCTAGGTAGTTTTAAGGAGAAAACCCTAATCGAGGAACTTAAGTATGAACAAATTAACTCTAGCCTCGCTGATCAGCGCAATTTTAGTTGCCCCAGCGATGGCCGCAGCAGCCAACAAGCCAGATGTGGCACAACAGAACCCGACTACTATGACCAGCGGGGATTTTGCGATCCTTGATACTAACCAAGACGGATTTATTTCCCAAGATGAGGCAGATGAAGACAAGGTATGGACTTATTTCGCCACAGTGGATGCAGACTCAGATGGCCAACTGAGCCCAACTGAATTTGAAAGTTATATCAGTAACCACAGCCAGACCGATGTAAGCCACGACAGTGATACCGCTGAACAAGCCGCTAACGCCAATGCTCTGACGGTGACCGACCAGCCCGTATCGGAAACTAAACAAGCGCAGCACGAGAGCAAAAAACACGCTGAGGAGGTTATGGACAGCGCTGACGTTAACGCGCAGATGACAAGTGGAGCAGAAGACCAGGTGCTAAAAGAGTCTATGGATGAGTCTATGGATGAGTCATTGGAAGAGTCCGAAAGGTACTCAGCGCGGGAACCCGTTGCGCCAACAGATATACAAGGCAGCCAGGACAACGCCAGCTCCAAGCATGCGCCTAAAAATGCGCTAGAAACTGGCCAATCCAGCAGCCAAGATACTAGCGCCGAGGTACACTCAAAAGTATCTGCAACTGTGAGCACTAAGGCTAAATCAGCCAGCATGGCTGATGCCTCAGCAGACGTCGATAATCAGGCAGCACATCAGGATGCTGAGCAAATGACCACAGAAGATGCAGAGCAGCCCATACCGGCGGATGATTTTCCTTATGTAGAAGATGAAGAAATCGAGGATTCAGACGCAAAAGACAGAGAACCCACCGGGCTTGACGGTCAAGATGCCAGTCAGATTGCTATAGATAAAGCTAATCAACTTGCCGCAGAGCAAAAAAACGCTGAGATTTTAGGCCAACCCGGGGCGATTTCCCCCACCGAGCGTGAGTTCAGTTCGGTTGATGTCGACAAAGATGGCTACATTGATCAAGACGAAGCCCGGTCCATTGACATGACGCCCCACTTTAGTGAAGCAGATAAAGATCAGGACGACCGCATCAGTGAAGCTGAATATAAAAGCTATACCAGTGCTAACGTTAAGTCACACTAGTTGTAAACACTGTTATTGCACATAGGGAGTCAAGGTTTCAGGCTTTGACGCCAGCGTATTGTTAACCCGTACCCAAGCCGAGTTCAGTAGAATTCGGCTTTTTATGATTTCCCCGCCCCCGGACCTATCCCCATAATTGAGCAGCCTTCAGTTTTTTTGATTAATGACTGCGCCAATTCAGGCCCATCAACAGCCCTTTGGCTACCCACAACAGATTAAATTCATCGCGCAAACTCCGCTAACCGAGAATATAGCAGCAGTAGCCATCCCCAAGAGCGACTAATGCACTTACCGCAGACATTGCCATCGGCACTCCCCTGCCCTTTGCTTTTATTGCCTGTGTATATCAGCAAAACTGCCAGGTAAGATTACAGGCAAGGGTGAATAAATAAAAAACACAAAAAAATGCACTTATTTAGCAAAAAAAGCTTGAGATCATTCAGCCTAACCCCATCTCTGGACGCAGAACAGTATTCTGAATAGATGAATATTCGTCTGTTCACTGTAACCTACCGAGCAATCGGCAACTTTAATATAATTCACATTTGAATTTTCAGGAGATTTGAGAATGGCAATTCGTCCTTTAAACGATCGCGTAATCGTTAAACGTCACGAACAGGAAAGTAAATCTGCCGGCGGGATCGTATTAACCGGTTCAGCAGCAGAAAAATCAACTCGCGGTAAAGTTATTGCAGTCGGCAATGGCCGTACACTGGATAATGGCGATGTTAAAGCAGTAGACGTTAAAATCGGCGACATCGTAATTTTCAACGATGGTTACGGTGTAAAAACTGAAAAGCTAGATGGCGAAGAAGTGCTTATTCTTAGCGAAAACGACATCCTAGCAGTAGTTGAATAAACGCCCTTACATAACCAGGCGTTTCATCACCCGAATCAGTTAACCAGAATTTAGAGGAAATTTATCATGGCAGCAAAAGAAGTACGTTTTTCTAATGACGCTCGCGCCAAAATGCTTAAAGGCGTTAACGTTCTTGCAAATGCAGTAAAAGTTACGTTGGGCCCTAAAGGTCGTAACGTAGTATTAGACAAATCATTTGGCTCACCTACTATCACCAAAGATGGTGTTTCAGTCGCTAAAGAAATCGAATTGGAAGATAGATTCGAAAACATGGGCGCCCAAATGGTTAAAGAAGTGGCGTCGAAAGCTAATGACGAAGCCGGTGACGGAACCACCACAGCAACCGTTTTGGCTCAGGCCATAGTGACTGAAGGATTGAAGTCAGTTGCCGCTGGTATGAACCCAATGGATCTTAAACGAGGCATCGATAAAGCCGTTATCGCCGCAGTTAAAGAACTACAAGCCCTGTCAGTACCTTGTGCCGATAGCAAAGCTATTGCCCAGGTCGGTACCATTTCTGCTAACTCTGATGTTGAAGTGGGCGATCTCATCGCTGAAGCAATGGACAAAGTCGGCAAAGAAGGCGTTATCACCGTTGAAGAAGGCCAGGCACTGCAAAACGAATTAGAAGTTGTAGAAGGTATGCAATTCGATCGTGGTTATTTGTCTCCTTATTTCATGACCAACCAAGAAAATGGCAGTGTTGAACTAGACAGCCCTTACATCTTGTTAGTAGACAAAAAAATCACCAACATTCGTGAGATGTTACCTACCCTTGAAGCCGTAGCTAAATCGTCTAAGCCGTTGTTGATCATTGCAGAAGACGTTGAAGGCGAAGCCCTTGCTACGTTGGTAGTCAACAACATGCGTGGTATCGTTAAAGTCGCTGCCGTTAAAGCCCCTGGTTTCGGTGACCGTCGTAAAGCCATGTTGCAAGACATCGCTACGTTAACTGGCGGTACTGTGATTTCTGAAGAAATCGGCCTAGAACTTGAAAAAGTGACTCTGGAAGATTTAGGTACAGCCAAACGTGTCGTTATCAACAAAGATAACACCATCATCGTTGACGGTGCTGGCGAAAACGACGCGATTAAAGGTCGTGTTGCGCAAATTAAGGCCCAAATCGAAGAATCTACTTCTGACTACGACAAAGAAAAACTCCAAGAACGTCTGGCTAAACTAGCCGGCGGTGTTGCGGTAATTAAAGTTGGCGCAGCCACTGAAGTTGAAATGAAAGAGAAAAAAGCTCGCGTAGAAGATGCATTGCATGCTACCCGTGCAGCAGTTGAAGAAGGTGTAGTACCTGGAGGCGGTGTGGCTCTGGTTCGTGCAGCTTCTAAAGTGCTTGACCTTAAAGGCGATAACGAAGACCAAACTCATGGTATCAAATTATTGTTACGTGCCTTGGAAGCACCTATGCGTCAAATCGCAGCGAATGCCGGTGCTGAAGCGTCTGTAGTAACTAACGCCGTGAAACAGGGTGAAGGCAACTACGGCTTTAACGCTGCTAACGATACCTATGGCGACATGATCGAAATGGGTATTCTTGACCCAACTAAAGTTGTGCGTTCAGCTCTGCAGTTTGCTGCATCTATCGCCAGCTTGATGATCACCACTGAATGTATGATCACCGATGCGCCCAAAGAAGAAGCGGCCGGTGGCATGCCTGATATGGGCGGCATGGGCGGCATGGGTGGAATGGGCGGCATGATGTAGTGCGACGAGAGTCGCGTAGGTCACTAACCTAACTGGGCTATACATCAACTAGCTTCCTCTGAGGAAGCTAGTTGAATTCCAGTAAATTAGTAGTCGTCACCGGCAACTGGTGTGAATATAGTTGCCGAACATTTCCTTGAAATGGATGCGCAGCTATATTATCTTTAGCTGTAATAAAGCGAGACCGTTCGGTCATCGCACCTAAGAGTAAATACTAAACTAAAATTACACTTGTGCTGCATTCTTTCACGAAGCGGTATCTCAACGAGTGTACCTGAAGTTTACGAAGGACCATCTGGCAATCGGATGTTCGAACCCTTCGACTAACCATCTGCGACTTGATATCTCGTAAAGACCTATACGAAGAGATAGCTTCTTGGAGAAATCGTATAAGTCTGATAGTTAGTGTCGTCAATCTAGGTGCTGTAGAAGGGGAACTGGCAATTGTCATTTCCTCCCTACAGTCTCCCTTTTACATCTATTACGACTATGGCCTACGTAACGTAAGCTGATTTAGTTATTGTCTCGATAGAATAATTAATTCTATTAGTGAGACCTGCTATGCGACTAGTAGTAGCCTAGGGATAATGCATTATTGGTAACGATTTTGTGTGAAGCTTCCTGACAACGTACCTCTGTGTTTTTGCAGAACTGCACCTGTGAGGGTTATGTTTAATTCATTAGCAATGAATGGATTGAGGGCTAGGCTGAACAATACGATTAACATATGTGAATTGTTGTTAAACACCGTCAACCGCAATGAGCGAAATTTTTGCTGATACGCTTTGACCAAAAGGTACGTGGCTAGCTATTCCTTTTACATCTGGGAATACGTCGTTATTAAGCCACCGGTGGATAGACAGAATCTAAGTTGTTCGTGTAACTAAATTGGAACTCGGTAAGTCCGATTGTTCGCCTGATTTCATCAAAATTTAGGCAGGTATCTTGCGAAAGATACTGTTGGATGAGCGGGTATAGGATGTTGGACTAAGCGAATGCACCGCTGTAATGGCAGTGATAGAAGTTCTAACTTTGCTTCGACCGGAAACGGTGCAGACTTCCAACTGGTCTTTAATCGTGTATTGACCTTTTAAGTCATCATTTATCAACCCAAGGGGGATTAGCTGCCCCCTTTAGGGGGGAGCTTTTCTCCTTTCTCGGTAATTGGAGGAAAGCAAGATGAGTACGGAACAGAGGTTCAATGTACCTGCGTTCTCCCACCCACCAACTGGGTGGCATACTATTAATTGGTGTGCTGTTCAAAGGCAGGTGAGAAGGCATCAGGTGAGGATCGCGAAGGCAACTAAGCAACAACAGTGGCGGAAAGCGAAAGCTTTGCAACGCATGTTGGTGCGCTCGTTTGCAGCTAAAGCTTTGGCTGTTAAACGGGTGACTGAGAATCGAGGCAAAAGGACTGCCGGTGTAGATGGGGAGTTATGGAGTACACCTAATACAAAATGGTTAGCTGTTTTTCAGTTAAAACGGTCTAGGTATAAACCTAAGCCATTGCGGCGGATTTACATTCCAAAGAGTAACGGTAAACGTCGCCCTTTAGGAATACCGACTATGTTAGATAGAGCTATGCAGGCGTTATACCTGTTGGCACTTGAACCTGTGTCGGAAACTACCGCAGACTGGAATAGTTACGGTTTTCGCCCCATGCGCTCAACTGCTGATGCGATAGAGCAATGCTTTGTCAATTTAAGCCGTAAAAGCTCTTCGGAGTGGGTGCTTGAGGGTGATATTAGGGGGTGCTTCGATAACATTAGCCACGACTGGTTACTTTCCAATGTAATGTTGGATAAACAGGTACTTAGAAAATGGTTGAAGGCGGGGTTTATGGAATCCGGTAGATTAAATCCCACTGATGCGGGGACACCACAAGGAGGGATTATTTCTCCTGTGTTAGCCAATTTGGCACTTGATGGTTTGGAGGACGTATTGCTATCCCATTTTGGGAAGAAAAATACAAAAGCCAGCTACAAGACCAAGGTTAACTATACGCGGTATGCGGATGACTTTATTATTACTGGTATCTCAAAAGAGCTATTGGAAAATGAAGTTAAACCACTGGTTGAAGCTTTTATGGCTGAACGGGGGTTAACGCTATCGCCAGAAAAAACGGTGATTACTCATATCAGCGAAGGGTTTGATTTTCTTGGGCAAAACTTACGTAAATACGATGGGAAGATGTTAATTAAACCTAGCCGTAAAAACGTAAGTAATTTGCTAAGGAAAATCCGCGATATTGTTAAAGGCAATAAGACTGTTACGGCAGGAGTATTGATTAGTCAGTTAAACCCCGTTCTTCGGGGATGGGCTAACTACCATCGTCACATTGTGGCGAAGGAAACCTATAACTACGTGGATTATCGGGTATGGAAACTTCTATGGCAGTGGTGCCGACGACGACATAACAATCGTCACAAACGTTGGATTAAAGGAAAATATTTTAAATCAACGGGCTCACGAAATTGGACGTTTTCGGGTATTCGGCCTGATGGCAACACAAACAGGTTGATATACACCATGGACACACCGATAAAGCGACATATTAAGTTGAAGGCGGAAGCAAACCCGTATGACTTAGCGTTTGAAGAATATTTTGAGAAGCGCCTTGAGCGGACTTGGGTTAATTCAATGCAAGGTCGGGATAAATTGCTAACACTTTGGCTCAGACAGCGGAAACGCTGTGTTATTTGCCACCAACTGATTACCAAAGAGACAGGGTGGAATATCCATCACGTTGTTGAAAGGGTAAAAGGCGGTGGTAATGAAATGAGTAACTTAGTGTTGTTGCACCCTAATTGTCATCGGCAGTTGCATAATTGCTATTAGTCTTATCTGATTGAGGTTAGGAAATTTATATGAAAATCATGAATGCTGATGAAGCAGCACGAAAGAGTGGCTTTGGTACACAGAATAGTAGTTATGTCGCATCAGAATCTCTTAAAGCTATTAACAAAGCAGTTGATAAGCAAAGAGAGATGACTGCGAGAGTTGAGTTCCAGAAGTTTAAACTCACAAAAACGGCTCTTGTTGAGGCTGCCAATGCTTTCAAAAAGTGTGGTTTTAGGGTTAAGGCTCAAGAAGAACATGGCGTTATAACACTCCGTTTCTACTGGGGCCTGGCTCACGGCAAACATGATGTGTTACTTCCATGATCCAAATCAGTAAAATATGATCGCGATCGCTTGAGTTTTTCAAACGCAACTGCACGACCAGTTGACTGGTCTGTCCAGTTGCGTTATGATCATAACAACAGCATCGTTCTCGGTGAGTTGCAGTTAAATTCATACGAGGGGCTGTTATTAATTCTTTTACAAAGGAAGACTTATGTACAGCAATGAATATAAAATTTTATCTGCAATTCAAGATGGAGATTTGAAAGAGTTTCATGACAAATGGCCTCCGAATAATACCTTGGTTAACAAGGACTGCTTCGACAGGCTTAATCGTGAAAATTTGATACATACTCCCATTGATGTTTCCTCCGACGATGGTTGGGGTTACATGGATGTGGCATTGAACTCTTCCGGTATTTTACTACTGGATAAGCTAAGAAGGGAACGTGAAGAGTTATCATTTACGGGCAAGCTTACGAAGTTCATTAAACAGCATGTATTTGCTTCAGTATCAATAGGAGCTTTAGTTTCGGCTGGAGTTATCGTATTGGTTCAGGAGTCTATAAAATCTCTGTTTAGGTAGTTGCCGGTCAGCATCTAGATACTGACTTATAAAGGCTTGAGCCGTATGCGGGGAAACTCGCACGTACGGTTCTTAGGGGAGGGACAAGCAGCAATGCTTGTTCCTTACCCGACATAGGTTTTTAAATCTATTACATATAGCTCTAATCATTTGAACGAAAGCCCGAATATTGTTATTCGGGCTTTTTTTATGAGTTATTTATAAATGTGCGTATTATCGACATTAGTTATATTCTAAACATCTCCAATCACTCAATGCTTAGATATGAAACTGAGATTAAAGTGTTTTAACATAAATTCCTTAAGGCTTTCATTAACTTACCACAAAGGTAAAATTTAGATTAAGGTATAAAGATTCATTTACATTATAATAGGGCAGTTTTTTTTTGATTGCATTTATCGTTTTATGATTTTACAAAGCATAGAGTTACTTCCTGTTAATATTTTACAAATTGTTTTTGCCTGTCTGATGAGCTTTATTGCTTTAGTGATATGGAATCAAAAACGTTATCGCAGTCTTGCAGTACTTTTAATGTTTCAAGCGCTTCTTAGCACAATGAATGTACTTGAAGGAACCAATACAACTACTCAATATTATCTAATCACACCTGTATTCACATTGGTTATTGGGCCAATACTGTACTTCTTTATTCGTTCTCTGGTAAATGATATTGCCTTAAGCGCACAACACAAAGCAGCACATTTTATTTTGGCGTTTCTGGCGCTGCCTTTTACTCAATATACTCAACATATTATTGCCTTGGGTACCTTAAGCCAAATTATATACTTGCTATTATCATTTGATCTTATTGCTCGATACCATGCTACTTCTAAAGCCGTCACTGCTGATGCATACAGGTATAAATTAACTTGGTTGGTAAAAGCCTTAACGGTTTTTACTATTGCACTTGTGTTTGACCTCATCCGGATGAATCTGCAAACTATCACACCAGACTTCATTAAAGGGCTATGGTATTTACTGAGTGAGGCCATCTTTTTTAGTTTATCTTGTTATTTAGCGTTTAAAATAATTAGGCAGCCATTATTATTTGATGGCATGACGTCCTATGAAAATTTAGATGAACATAAAGATACCGACGATAAACAAGCAGAAAAAGCGTTAGCAAATAGCATATTTAACAATATTGAAAGTTATATATTACAAGATGAAATGTTCAAAAAGCCACGTCTAACCGTGACAGAATTAGCAGACATAACAGGGTTTAATGTAAAAGATATCTCCTGGGCAATTAACTTAACAAGTAATCGAAATTTTTGTGATTATATAAATAACTTGAGAGTAGTAGAGGTAAAGAAAAAACTTTTAGCCTGTGACAGTCAACATACGTCCCTATTAGACATTGCCTTTGCGTCTGGATTCAATTCAAAATCTACCTTCAATGCTGTATTCAAAAAAGAACTAGGTAAAACCCCTTCGCAGTTTATTCGTGAGAATACTATGCCCGTGTAGCTCCTCAATGAGTGCGAAAAGACATTTTTACGTCTGAAATCCTGATTTCGGACGATTTTTTCTCAAAAAACACCATGATAAATTTTATTTTTAATTTCTACTAAAGGCAGTGAAATGCATTCCAATCGATTTATTTATAATTTCATCATCACATTAATGAGCATATTTTCCACCCAAGCTTTTGCCACGAATAAAGCAAGTGAAATAACAAACAATGCCATAGGCCAATCTCCTACTATTAGCAAAGTAACAGTGCCAGCAGAATATTATGCAGAGCGAGTAAAAGCACTTAAACTAGTGCGACAAGAAAATTGGCTAGCCGCTCGGCCTATTATTGAATCCTTGACCAGTCAATACGTCGATGATGGTGATACTTGGTTCCTATTAGGACTGACTTATTTTCAATTAGCGCAATGGGAAAACTCAATAGTAGCTTTTAAAAGAACATTGGCTTTAGGCACAATACTGTCGGACATTCCAACAGGCTCTGCTCCTTCAAATGATCTTATGATTAATATTGCAGAAGCTTATTCAGAGCTTGGAGATGAAGATAATGCACTCATTTGGATTAATAAATCATTACAAGCACGTTACGACGGTAGAAAAGATTTAATTAGTAATGCTCATTTTAAAAAACTCGCAAACACAAAAGCATTTCAAAAAGCATCTGGCAGTTTTATTCCTAAAAACCTAAACAGAGTTCAATCATGGCAGTATGACCTAGACTTTCTGGTGGCTGAAATAAAACGACTTCATATCAATATCTATCATTCAGTCAGTAAAGAAAAATTCGAACAAATGGTTAGCAATATTGGTAATAAAATTCCAACTCTTTCAGATCAGGAAATAGTGTTTGAGTTTATGAAACTCGTTGCTTCATTAGGAAACGGGCATAACTTTATTGTGCCAGCATACGCCGAAAAGGGATCTTTCAATCAATTACCGTTACAGTTTTATCAATTTAGCGATGGCCTTTTCATTGTAGGGGCAGACAAGGACTATCAAGACTTAGTTGGCAGTAAAGTTATTAGCATAGGAGATACAGCAGTAGCTGAAGCATTAGCTAACACTAAAATGGTTAATGCTAGAGACAATGAAATGCAACACCTTTGGTTAGGTCCGCACTATTTAGGATTAGCCGAGGCACTTAAAGGATTAAATATAGTAAATGATACTAAAGATATTTTTCTTACTATTGAAGATGTTAAAGGTGGGGTGCAGAAAGTAAAGCCTAAACTAAAGACTATGGAGTTTAATGGCTTTCCTAAATTGCCAGCATTAGCTAATAACCATGCAATCCATAATCTGCGAGCTAAGGAACGTTATTGGTATCAACATATCCCAGAGCAGGCGGCTTTCTATATCCAATATAACTACGTAAACAACGCCTCTGCGCAATCGTTTGAAGAATTCAATAGTGAACTTAGAGTAGAAATTTCGCAGCTTAAAGTTGAAAATATTATTTTAGATCTGCGACATAATGCTGGTGGCAATGGCAGCACTTATCCTCCTCTATTAAAAACATTAGTACAATTTGAAACATTAAACCCAAAAGGAAAAATATTTGTGCTTATCGGCAGAAATACGTTTTCAGCAGCACATAATTTATTACTTGATATTAATAAATTAACTAAGCCTATTTTAGTTGGTGAGCCAAGTGGTTCAAGGCCCAATGCATTGGGTGAGGCAGGTTGGTTTAAGCTCCCTTACAGCGGTACTTGGGGTCTTATCTCAACACAATTCCACCAAGCATCTAAGGCTGAAGATCATAGAGTTTGGGTGGCGCCACATGTGCCAGTGAGTTTATCCTCTAGGCAATATTTTGCAGGGGAAGATCCTGCAATGAAAGCAATCATCAATATATTAACGCATCAAATTTCAAAAGATTTATGAGTACGTTTAATTGGTTGGGGGAAAAGTGGGGTGTCAGTAATCGTTCCCATAAAACTATTGCAATGAAAACAGATGGTTATGCACTGTAAAGGCGGCTTGATGTAATCAATCAGAAATGATTATTACATAGAAGCTGAAACTTATTTAAAGAGCCCGAATAGCAATATTCGGGTTTTTTTATTGCCCTCAAATTAACACTCTTGAGATACACGCATAATATGCGCATAATACGAACTTATATGACTGGAGAGTAAATTATGAATATTACTTTAGGTAAAGAATTCGAAAGAAGGATCTCTGAAAAAGTTTCTGATGGCTTATATACCTCAGCAAGTGAAGTGATCCGTGATGGGTTGAGACTATTATTTGAGAAAGACGTTGCGAAAAGCCAACAACTTGAAATATTGCGCGAAGAAGTCGCGAAAGGTTTTGAACAGCTAGCTGCGGGCGAATCATCAAAGCACAGTGTGATGGATATATATGAAAAAGCTTCTCTTTCGGCAGGTAGCAAGTTTGTAAGCAAGAGTAGCAATGCCGAGCTATAGACTACCTCCTTTAGCTGAAGAAGATTTATTCAAAATAATTTCAACAACTATTGAATCTTTGGGGAGCACACAAGCAAAGGTGTATGCTCAAACTATTGATGCCGCATTAATGAAACTTGCTCAATACCCTGATTTTGGTAGACAAAGAAGTGATGTTTTTAACGGTGCTAAAAGCTTTCCAGTAGAGAAGCATATTGTCTTTTATCAAATTAGTGAAAGTGGTATTGACGTTGCCCGTATTCTTCATCAGCGTATGGATCCATCAAAACATTTCTAATTGTATTTTGGTAAGATTAAAAGCATGTCTGAAAGTCATATTAATAAGCTTGAGAAGTTAGATGCTCGTCTTCAATTAATAAATGAAGAGCGACTTACGTTACTTAGTGAACGGCAAGCGTTAATAACACAGCATGAAGCTGAATTAGCTCAAAATTTTAATCTGTACGCCTCCCCTGAATCTAAAATTGAGCTTTTTCTATCCTATTTTAAGGGTCGTAATGATGTTTACCCATTTAGATGGGAATCAAAAAACGGTCGAAGTGGTTATTTACTTGCTTGCTGGAATGAATGGCAACCAAAAATTTGCAACAAACCAAAGATTAGCTGCACTGAATGTAATAACCAGAGATTTAAGGTACCTGATCATCAAGCCGTCTATGGTCATTTGAAAGGTATTCAAACCATCGGCATATATCCACTATTGAATGATAATTCAACGTTTATTCTTGCTGCCGACTTTGATAAAGGAGATTGGTTTAAAGCTGTTGTCGCATTTTCATTGACGTGTGACTCATTGAATCTTCCTCATTTACTCGAACGCTCTAGAAGCGGCAATGGTAACCGTTCACCGGGGAGCTATTGACTTAAGGCCGTTAGTTCAGGGAGTGCCGGATATTCCGAGCGAGTGATCACGGCGTGGACGATTTGCCTTAGCCAGTCCAGAGGATTGGCCCCCAGCTTGCGGCAGCTTTCGACAATGGTGAGAATGCGTTGCCGAAATTGCTCGCCCCGGTGTGAGTACACGCCATAACTGCCTTTGCGCCACAGTACATAGCTGCGCAAGGAGCGCTCTGCCTCGTTGTTGGTCAGGGGAATATCCTTATCCGTCAGAAATGTCCAACAGCTTTCATCGTGTTTGAGCAATAATCCGCAGCGGTTTCGATACCGCGGGGTAACACAAGCTTCGGTGGCATGTTCCAGGGTGGCTTGCCAACGTTTGCGTAGTTTACCCATACGCTTTTGATACAAATAAGGCGATAGATCCCCTCGCTCAAATCGGTGGCGGGTACGAAAGATAAGATGGATCAAGGTTTCTAATCGCTGCCCTATGGGTTTATTCGGCCCCCAACTATCTGCTATTGCCCCCACATTACGTAAAATATGGGCCCAGCAAAATTGCCGCTGAGATGGGGGGAGATATGGTAGCCCGCATATTGATCGGTAACGATCACGGCTTCGGTGACGTCGCCTAATAATGCCCTGGCGGCATGTTGCGCCCGGGAATAGTGGATCATAAAACAGGATAATTCATCGGTGCAGGCCAGCCACATCCAGCGGTTTTCGTTCTCACGCTTGTGCCGGGTTTACTCACCTCATCCCTGAGGCTCACCGTTTCACGGCACGCTGAAGCGGTTCAAATGCTTTCCCGAAGCATTTGTCGTCAGCGTGGATAACGGTAGGATCCTGGACTAGCTGTTTGATCTGCTGATGAACGGGCGTGAGCATCGCGCTGACCTTGCCTTGGGCTTCAGATATGGCACCTCGGCTAAAGTACACCCCGAAGTTCTACTGCAACTGTTGCTGGATTTGGCTGATACTCTGATGGAACTGCCCGGCCTGTAAGGCGATAAAGGCCAACATGTTGGCCCCCATCTGACCATTGTTGACGGTTTCGGGCAACGTCGCCTGAACAGCCTCCCCACAGCGGCAACAGCTACCTTGATAAAGCGGGTGCTCCGTCACGTTGTAGGCTTGTTGAGGGATATCAAACACCTGATGACGATAATAAGGCGTGGCATTGGATACCACTTTCCCCCCGCATGCACATTCGCCGGGAGGATAATATGACAGTGTCACATCCACCTCATCTACTCGCGCGCGATTGCTGCCCTTATGCCCCGGCTGGGCGCCTCGCGGTTTGCCGCTAGTTTTACGCGGGCGATCTACAGCCGCTGGGCCATCGGAAGAAGGCGGGCGAGACGAGTTGCGACTGGATTGTTTCAGCCTGTCTTCAATGTCATTGAGCCTATCCCATAACGATTGAATAAGCGCATTGGCTTGTTCAAGCGTGTCGACTTTAGGGGCGGCTGGACGGGATTTTTTGCGTGTCATGTTGACACCATGCCACATGGGCGGGATCGCGCAATAGGATCATCGGGATCATGCAAAATAAATATTTTTTTTATGTCAATACCTGTCCGGTGAACGGTTACCTGTGGGACGGCTATGCACTTAGTGCACATATGGTCTGCGACTAGTTAAGGATGTGCGTTGCGCATAAGGCATCATTTCGTGACGGGGCATGCACTTCGTGCACCAAGCATGCGCTGCGCTTACGTCATCCTTGCCGCACCAGTTACTCTTTCTTCAACAGCTAAGAAAGAAGCCACTCTCCAGCATTCCTCCTAATCCTGCGCCTCTCGATTAAAACAGGTCGTGATTACGCGCTCCCGGCGCGGGTATCCCTTAATTTTCATCCATGAATCACGCGGTGACCGAATTAACCTGCTTTAATCTGCGCTGCTCGGGGAGTGATGAGTCGAGAATAAAAACACAGCTCCGCTGCTAGGAAAATCAAAGGCACAGAGCATCGTGAATGATTCTATCCAACAATTATTTTTATCGTGGCTGATGTCTTTGTATATCCTATTTCAATATCTCAGTCCCTTTTGATTGGGCTTGTGTCGATAAAACACCATAAAATCGACACGTAAGCTTGTTGTGTCGATGGGATCGACGTAAACTACTTTGTAAATACTATGTGTCGAAATTATTAAGGAATGTGTACATGAGTTGGCAAGCCGATCAACCTTACAACCAATTGCCATTGTTGCCACCCGATCTTGATAAGCTCGAGACTATAACCGTACTGAAGGCTTGTATTTCCGCTCGTGCAGCCTTAGCCGCACTAAAACAAGCGGGAGCGTTGATACCTAATCAAAGTATGTTAGTCAACTTACTACCTTTGTTGGAAGCTAAAGATAGTTCCGAAATAGAAAATATTGTTACAACAACCGATAGATTATTTCAGTATGCACAGGAAGATAATGGGGCGGACAACGCGACTAAAGAAGCCTTACGCTATAGAACTGCGTTATACCAAGGTTTCGTTCAATTAAAAAGTAGGCCTTTATGTAGCTCTACAGCGATTGAAATATGCAGCACTCTCAAGCACATCGAGATGGAAGTTCGTAAATTTTCAGGCACTGTAATAGGAAATCAAACGACAGGAGTAATTATTTATACGCCACCATCGGGCGAAACAGTAATTAAAGATTTGCTGACAAACTGGGAGCGATTTTTACATCAAGATGATGGGTTTGACCCACTCATAAAAATGGCGGTAAGCCACTATCAATTTGAGGCTATCCATCCGTTTTATGACGGTAATGGTCGCACTGGTCGCATTTTGAATGTTTTATATCTGATAGAACAAGATTTGCTGACACTCCCTATTCTCTACCTTAGTCGTTTCATTGTTCAGAATAAACAAGATTATTATCGGTTTCTGAATGAAGTCACTAGTGATCAAAACTGGGAACAGTGGTTACTATTTATGTTAAGGGGTGTTGAGCAAACAGCCGCTTGGACTTGCAATAAAATCTCAGCCATTAGAGTATTGATGGATGAAACGACTGATTTTATTCGCGAAAAATTACCTAAAATCTATAGCTATGAACTTGTACAACTTATCTTTGAACAACCTTACTGTCGTATCAGTAACTTGGTTGACAAAAACATTGCGAAACGACAAACAGCCTCGGTGTACCTAAAACAACTGGCAGATATTGGTATATTACAAGAGATTTCATCTGGGAAAGAAAAGCTATTCGTTCACCCAAAACTGATGAAACTCATGACTCAAGATGGTAACTAGGTAATGATGTAGACGATGTAAAAAGTTTAACGATAACCGGTAGGGGTATAAAGTGGGGTATTGATACGACTCCCACCCAAGCATTCATTTAATAACAATAACTTAACCCTGATATGGGCGGCATGATGTAATTGCATTAGATTGCACAAAAGCCCGCAGTTCACGAAGTTTGCGGGCTTTTTTTGTTTTATGATTTTGTAAGAATTTTTCCTAATATCAGCAAGTTTGGATTTTTTATGGGATATAAGTTGGGGTATCGTTTCGTTACGCGCTTGTATTTTTTTGATACACCTTCTATTTGAACGCACTAAAATCATATCGTCATATTTATCATCAATTTTATGAAGGTAAAGCACTTAAAAAACCCGAAATTCTTG
This sequence comes from Paraglaciecola sp. IT1134, assembly GCF_058068185.1. Lineage (NCBI taxonomy): Bacteria > Pseudomonadati > Pseudomonadota > Gammaproteobacteria > Alteromonadales > Alteromonadaceae > Paraglaciecola > Paraglaciecola sp. IT1134. The sequence continues at coordinate 4,803,758 of NZ_CM176486.1, forward strand.
ACCATACATTCCGAAATATACGTATGTAACTTCCGAATTATACGGTATCGCAGTCCGAAATTAACGTAACCTATCATTATGGATTAAATGGATTTGTACTCTCGACTTATCAAACTACGAAACTACGCCTCCTTGAGTCACAGAAAGATACGCCTGTCACCTTACTTGCAGGCCCTCGTCAAGCGGGCAAAACAACCTTGGTCAAACAAATAGCAACACAGCAAAAGCTCCAGTACTTGGCGATGGATGACCAATTAAAATCAAAGGGGTCAGAGTCTGAGGGATCCCCACGAAATTCAATAACACGCTTGTGGCTCCGCGATTAATGAATTTAACTGAGCTATTGCGGCTTCCCAATGTTTTTTTAATAAAACAAGTTGCTTATCTTTATATGCCCGTAATCCAATAAATTGATTTGATAATACGTTGCGGTTTTTAATCGAATTGGCCTGGTAACGATAGTGATATTCTGCCGACTTCACTGCTAAACCCAGTAAAATTAGTAAGTATTGTGAAACCAATGCAATTAGCAATAACACTTGTAATCGAGGGGAACGCCGAGAGCCACTATTATTCATTTTCAGCCCTGTTTTTAGATCGCGAAAGCTTTCTTCTATTTGCATTCTTGTCGCATAAATTTTGACTGCTTTTTTTGATAAGTTCTTCGTTTTATTCAAAGAGGTGGCTAATAGCCAGGGCTCCTTTTCTCGCTCAGCACACGCTCTGGATTTTTTACTTCTTCTGGCGCGCTCACCTGTGGCGGTTTTATCTTTTCGCCCTTTAGATTTACGCCAGACGATGATCATTCTCGACTTAAAAGCAATTTTCTCTCCTTGTTGATATATCCCTAAATCTTTCGGCCGTAAAGTGCCCAATTGATAAAGTGATTTCACTGGAGCCCACTCGTCATCTTGCAGCTTTTTGCAATGTGTTTTATTTCGTACTCGTCCAACGAAGTCCCAGCCCAGTGATTCAACAAGTTTAAACCAGGGGATCCGAAAGCCAGCGTCGGTGACAATAATAGGGTGGCAGTCCTCGGGTAACATAGCCTTTAGCTGTTGCATAAATAGAAGATGAGTTTTAGGTTTTTCTTTCATATCTAATGGATGGATTTCTTCGTAAAGCGTTAATGAACGCCCTTGCGTGGCCAGTGAGGCTCGAATAATAAAGTGTTGCTTACGATCATCCATATCTGACCAATCAACATGTATAATCGGTCGTTTAGTGGTATGGATAAGTTGAGCACACATTCGATGATAAACCGATGATATTTCTTGTTGTAAATGAACATTACTACACAAACGGTCAACTCGTTTTATACGATGTTTTTCAAGCGCCTTATTATCAATATTTCGACCAAGTCCGGTAACGGATAACGTGCCGCCATTAAGGGTGCTTTCAATGGCGGCAAACAAACTTAATCGACGAACTTTGTGCATTGTTGGAGTGATATGAGTTAAACATTTTGATAAGATTTGTTTTACATTCATGGTGTAATCCCGTGGTTATTTTTGTTTGGCGATAGATCTGATCACCAAACACCATGAATGTTCCATTTAACTTTCAATTATCTTATTGTTTTCTAATCATATTTCGTGGGGATTCGTCAGATTCTGACCCTATTGATTCTTTAACCCAGCACAAGAATTGAAGTGCACCACCTTTACTAGCCTATGATGAAGGAAGTGCATCATGAAAGCCCTTTTACTGACGAAGTCTGTAGCCGGTTTTGAAGATCCACCAGATAAGCGTCAAGCAAATCAGCATAAACAACAAGGTCATGCCTACACTTATGCCAATATGCACATCGGCAACCCCATAAAAACTCCAGCGAAAGCCGCTGATCAAATAAACCACTGGGTTAAACAGGGTAATGGTCTGCCACAGCGGCGGTAACATACTGATGGAATAAAAACTGCCGCCCAAAAAAGTGAGGGGTGTGATGACGAGTAAGGGCACCACCTGTAGTTGCTGAAAGTTATTCGACAATATGCCCAAAATAAAGCCAAACAAACTGAAGGTAATGGCGGTTAACACCAGAAATGACAGCATCCACAAAGGATGTTCGATCTCATAGTCGACAAAAAAGCGTGCGGTGCACAGGGTCAAAAGCCCTATAACAATAGATTTACTGGCCGCAGCGCCCACGTAACCCAACACTATTTCTACATGAGAGACAGGTGCGGAAAGTATTTCGTATATGGTGCCAGAAAATTTCGGGAAAAAAATCCCAAAAGAGGCATTGGAAATACTTTCGCTCAGTAAAGAGAGCATAACCAGACCCGGAATAATAAACGCCCCGTAACTGATGCCGTCTATATTGCCCATACGTGAGCCGATGGCGGCACCAAATACAATAAAATACAACGAAGTCGACAGTACCGGAGAGGCAAGGCTTTGCATCAAGGTTCGCATGGTGCGTGCCATTTCGAACTTGTAAATGGCTTTAATGGCATAAAGATTCATTATTTGGCCCTCACCAGATTAACAAAAATATCTTCCAGCGAACTCTGGCTGGAATTGAGATCTTTAAAATCGATACCGTACTGATCCAGTTGCTTCAACAATACAGCGATACCGGTATTTTCACTTTGCGCATCAAAGGTATAAATCAGTTCATGGCCTTCGCCAGACAGTTCTAACGGCAGATCTTGTAGCTCGGGGGGAATAACAGCAAGTGGGTTTTGCAATTGTAAGGTGAGTTGCCGTTTACCCAATTTGTGCATCAGGGATTTTTTGTCGTCGACCAGAACAATTTCGCCTTTGTTGATTACACCAATTCGATCGGCCATTTCTTCGGCTTCTTCAATATAATGGGTAGTTAGAATAATGGTTGCGCCGCCTTCACGTAAGCCATGGACCATTTCCCACATGTCACGGCGTAGCTCCACATCTACTCCGGCCGTGGGTTCATCCAGGAACAGGATGTGGGGTTCATGGGATAAGGCTTTGGCGATCATTACCCGGCGCTTCATGCCGCCGGAGAGTTGCATGATCTTGTTGGCGCGCTTATCCCATAAAGACAGTTGGCGTAATATTTTTTCGATATAAGCAGGGTTAGCTGGTTTGCCAAACAAACCACGACTGAATACTACTGTATCAATAACCCGTTCAAACGAATCGGTACTGATTTCTTGTGGCACCAGCCCAATTTTGGCGCGGGCCGCACGAAAATCTGTTACCACGTTATGACCATCAGCGATAATCTCGCCACGGCTGGGAGTAACAATCCCGCAAATTGCACTGATCAAGGTGGTCTTACCCGCGCCGTTGGGCCCTAGCAAAGCAAAAATCTCACCTTTGTGAATATCCAAATTGATATTTTTTAGTGCCTCAAAGCCCGAGTCGTAGGTTTTATCCAGATTATTGATGGAAATAATCGATGCCACGGTAATTCCCTTTATAAAAGGTTAATGTAATTCAGTCTGATTAAAAAAATAGCGAATTTATACCTATTTTTGCACCTAGAAGTTAAAAAGTCAGAAATGGCGATCAGTCCGCGAGCAATTTATAGTGACATCCATGTTAATTATTTAAGGTTCATAAGACCCAGTCGCACTTCTAGGTTGAACTTAGGGGTTGTGCTTTAACTGCTCGCGATTATAGCGGTCCGGTTGTTAAAAGGTGTTCATTTTGGGGCGATTTAAGCGCCGAGTAAATCCCGCCCAGAAGAGGCTTTTACATGCAAGCAATGGTAATTACTGGTTCAAGCCCCTATGCTGGGCAACTGACGCACTGCTGTGCGATCCTAAATATTCGAAAGCGTACATAATCGAGAAAATTAAATGTCAAAATTGAATGTGGTAGCACTGCTTTTCATGACGTTTTTACTATCATCCTGTGCCACTTTGGCTCCGGATTACGAGAAACCTGATTTGCAACTTACCAACTTACAGATCCTGCCATCGCAAGGTCTGGAGCAGCGATTTCGCTTGAGCTTCCGTATTGTGAATCCCAATAACGCAGCCTTTCCGGTGGATGGCATGAATTTCAAGTTAAGCTTGCGTGGGCTACAAGTAGCCACTGGAGTGAGTGATAAGACATTTGTGCTGCAGCCATTAAGCGAAAATACGTTTGAAGTGGACGTCAGTGCCAGTCTATTTAATTCAGGTCGGGTGCTGTTGGACATTCTGAACTCAAAACCTCAGGAATTAGCCTATGAGGTCAATGCCAAAATTTTCACCAGTAAAGCTTTATGGGGTAGCATTGTGGTGACTCGCACCGGCGTCATTCCATTTGGGCCAAATAAGCAAAGCAACAACGTTAACTAAAATCAATGGGGTCAAATACCTTGTTCTGCTGGGCAAGTGCACAAACATAGATATATGCTCACATTTTAGATACAGCATTAATCAAGCTTGCTGAAAACTCAGTTTTTGGTCGTCAAAGAGATGAAATTTATGATCGTTACCGTTAAATTTTAATGCAGTTACTTTACTCAACAAGTAAAGCCCTCGACAAATGGCTAAAAGCCGAGTTACCTACATTAGAGGGGACTCAGAAGGGTAGAAATACTATTACAACTGATGTGAATACGTTAAGTTGGCAGCTCCATATCATTGATAACCGCTACCGTTCATCAGAGAAGACAATTATTGCTACAGAAGCGCATAGTCGCTTTACTTGTTTTCTACCTATATTAAGGCCACTGACTTTAACTGAATTACACCAAAAGCTATCAATGCAATGGCAACAGTTATTAGTCGAGATGATAAGAGCCAATCAACTATTAGCGAATAGTGATGCTATTCTATTGTTAAATAAGTTAGACGAACTGCAATTTGAGATTAGCTGGGCTAAAAATACTGACTTAAGCATTAATGGTCATATTACCGATGCAGCCTTATGGGTAACGCAAACCCTAGCAGAGCAGAGACTAGAAAATATGCCTATAAAACTAGCAGAAGATCTAGTGACTTACCTTAATGGGCAAGCGAAGCGGATCAAACAACGTAAAGAAAAATTTGTACCTTTAGATAGGTTTTTTAAGTACTGCCAGCAAATTACTCAACTTGATGATGATAAAATGTCTAAACAGAAATCAGACATAGCTCTACCTGACAATGTTTTAAGGTTTAATGATTATAAAAAATAACTCAGGAAATTAAAGGGGTCAGCGTCAGATTAACCAAGAATTCGTAGTACATTCTTGTACTGTCGTTGAGGCTGAGCGCTATTGCGTCGCTAAAAATCCCCGTTACCCGCCAATTGCTCCCTGCAATTCTTCAAGCGTTAGCCTGCGGTGCTCGGGCAGTATTAGTTCGAGAAGACAAACACAGCTTCGCCGATGTATTAGAAAGTTAGCGTTAACGCCCTGGTTAATGTCCTGTATTACCGACATTAAATCCATGGTTTCCTAGGGCCGTTGCTTATATCACGCGGCCCTTGGAGAGGTTGTTTTTGAGTAGGCTGGTTTTAAAATGTTATGGTTACATTACGTTAATCATTTAAACCAAACGGATCATCTATGCTGCTGCTTGGCTGTGTAAACCAGCGTGGGCCCTTGTCAGTCATATAAAAATGGTCTTCTAAACGAACACCAAACTCATCGGGTACCACTAGCATGGGTTCGTTACTAAAGCACATACCTGTGGCGAGAGGCGTTTTATTGCCGCCGACTAAATAAGGCCACTCATGAATGTCTAAACCAATACCATGGCCGGTGCGATGCGGACACCCAGGCGTTTGGTATTGCGGCCCTAATCCTTGTGATGCTATGTAACGACGGGCGGCATCATCGACAGCTTCACAGGGCTGACCAATTTTCGCCGCGTTAAAGGCAGCAAGTTGTGCGGCTTTTTCAACATCCCAAAACTCTCGTTGCCTACTTGTTGGCTCACCAAAAACATAAGTGCGAGTAATATCAGATAAATAATCGTGCACTTTACAGCCTGTATCTATTAACACCATATCGCCCTTTCCCAGTAGTTGTGCATCTTTAACACCATGGGGGAAAGACGTGGCTACACCAAATAACACAATACAAAAATGGTTACCTGGCGCACCCACTTTTTGGTGTGCTTGTTTGATAAAAGCCTCTACTTCTGTAGTGCTTATACCTTCATAAAGCATACTTGCCGTTGCTTGATGTACAGCAAGTGTCATGTTCATTGCAGATTGCATTAACGCAATTTCGTTATTAGATTTATGCATTCTGCAGTGGGCCGTGGCCGCTTGTGCGTTTATTAGCTTTAAGCCACTTTGCGCTTTGCTAATACCGTCGAAGATAAAGAATTGCGCACTTTCATCAATGCCAATAGTGGCGGTATCGCTTATATTTAGTTGCTTTAATACCTCTACAAATAAAGTGTAGGGGCTTTGGTGTTCTTGCCAGCCATGTATTGGCCCATCTACTACCTTAAATCCATTTAAGGTACCAATTTCAAAAAATGGCGCGATATAATGCACCATGCCGGCGGCCGGCAATATCGCACCGACCATGCGCTCACTCGCGTACCATTTCATACCGGTGAAATAGGTAAGATTTGTACCTGCATTGAGATAGAGAGCATCAATATTGTTGGCTTGCATATAAGCTTGCGCTTTAGCAATGCGTGCCAGATGTTCTTCAGGTTGAATTGGGCTAAGCGTGTTTGTCATATCGCTTAAGGTTGCTAATGCTTGCTCTGATGTTTGAGTGCCAACACCTTTGGTTATCATTTTTTCTCCTTCAAATTTTGGGTATACACGAACTACAAATTAGATGATTTTTGGCAGCTTGAATTATCAAACAAAACGTACAGTAATTGTCTTTAAATTTATACCCAAGTGATCACGCACCAGTTTTATTTGAATAAGCCTTTCTCAGCGCTTTTGTGGCTACTTGTTATAATTGTGTGCAAATAGCATCAGTGTTAGCAAGGGGAATAATATGGCAACGGCGAGTATTAGATTGGATGAAAGCTTAGTTCTTCAAGCAAAAGCAGTCGGTTCTGTTGAGTCACGAAGTGCCGCTAAGCAAATTGAATATTGGTCAAAAATCGGTAAAGCAAGGGCCGAAAACCCTGAGCTTCCTTACGAGTCTGTCATAGACGCATTAGTCGCAAAAGCGGAACAAGCATAGCAAAAAGGGGTCGTAGTGCATTTTTGTACTGCCGTTAACTAAGAAGTCTTATTGCGCAGCTAAAAATTTCCTTCCCCCTGTTGCCGCTGCAATTTTCCCCAACTTTAGTCTGCGGTGCTCGGGGAGTGTAGAGTCGAGAGTAAAAACGACCTTTTTCCGACTTAATACATCATTTTAAGGTACGTCCTGTTAACGTAATACGTCTACGTCTCTGCCCCTATTGAGTGGTTAGTTTTTATCTGATGTTTACTTTGTGCCAATAAGGATTTTAATGCGTAATGCAATCTTGTTAACCAGTTTTTTAGTGCTGGGTTTGAGTGCCTGTGCGGAGCCAAGAGTGGTTTCTGCTGTTCCAACTGAACCTGAACAAAATGACTTTCAATATCCATTTGGTGGAAAATGTGAAGAAGCCAAATATCAACTTGATAAAACGGTTGAAGGAGGCCAACTAGTTAATTTAAGAGAACTAAAACGCAACATTGAATTGTATTGCGTTTGGCGCAGGAATTAGTATTGCGAGCCAACTGAATCAATTGGGTCAGTGACGGTGATTGCTATCAACCAATCACCGGGTTCGAACGCACCACCTAGTATCATATAATCGTTGCGCAAAATATGTAAAACGAAGCGGTTCCACCTCCTAAGCTAAAATCGGCTAGGCTGGGATTGCGAGACTATCGTACCAGCGACCCTTTGGTAGGCATGCCTAAACCGCTGCAGTTAACAGTCACGAGCTCGGCGAAAGTTTACAGCTCATGCTGGTTTTTATAATCGGGTCGTTAACATGGCTGATTATACAAAGAGGTATGATGAAAAAGCAGGGGGTTTTCGCTCTGCTGTTTTGTTTAGCACAGCGAATATTGATTACCGGTTACCGGGTGCCTACTCCGAGTTTGAGTTAGGCGTCTTTTACGCGCTCTATTTGTTCGTTTACATAGGGCAAATGTTGGGTTTTTATCCAAAGACGGGCCCCATTGTTGCCTGTTTGGCCATTTAAGATGCTGTCGATTGGTAAGCGTAACCAGCTATGTAACTCTAACGTGTCCGTACCTGCGGTAAACTCACCATCAAGCACGATCACTTCGGCTCCTTTTGCGGCATCTAGACTGAGGGTCGCCTGTGGTGCTAACTCGTAAACGCTGACTTTTTCGTACTTATCCTGATAAAGCGTCTTGTCTATGTAGCCTTTTACTGGCGGCACAAAGACTTGTATGGTCACCTTGTTATCAGCTCGGGCAAGTGTATTTACCTGTTGTCTGTCTTGTGGGTCGAATTGCCATAATTTTACGAAAATCACGCAACCTGCATCTGACCCTGGGGTATGGGATGATTGGGGCGGATTACGAATATAGGCGCCAGCGGGATAGTCACCATGCTCATCTTGAAATACCCCCTCAAGAACGATAAATTCTTCACCGCCGGTATGCACATGGGGCGAGAAATGACTGCCCGGCGCATAACGCACGATTGTGGTGGCTCGGGCCACCTCATCCCCAACCCGGTCCAATGGGCGGCGCTGGACACCCCGCATAGGCGAAGCCACCCAAGGTTGCTGGCGGCTGTGTATTACCACGCGCTGACTAAAGTCTGCATTGATATCCATTTTCTGGCTCCTGTTCTTACTGGTTGGCGCGTGTTAGTTCGACATTAAGCAGCGCTGTTTGGCCGTGAGCCTAACTGAATACGTATTAAAAAATAGCCAGCGTAACCGGGGCTAACCATCCTGTGTTATGAAGCGTCAGGCCTTAAATACGCTAGATCTTCGTCATCATCAGCATGAAAATCATAACCACCATCAAAATCATTATTCAACTCATTGGCTACGGTTATAGGCAGCTCTAATATTTCCTGGGTATAAATAGAGATATTATCTTGTTGATTAATGATCCCCTTTAAATCGCTGAAATCTAGTAAACCTATTTCTTGCAGGTAATCTTTAGTTGGTATCGATAGTTGCTCGGTGAAGCTGGCGATACACACTTGCAACTTAACATGCAGTAAGTCTTTCTCAGTATGAGTGAGGTAAGTAATCAACTGCTGATATAAAACACTGGTAAACACTTTTTTATTAGAATCAATGAGTAATAATGCAATCGCGGTATTCAGAAATTTTTGCAATTCAAACGTCAACACGTCTTCATCAATGTCAATAAGCAGGGTGTTTGCACAATAGCCCGCAGCAATGCTTTTATAGATTTGTAAAAGCCTGGCACTTTGCTGGCCTTCCTTGACTAATGCCTCATGCATCAGCCTTATATCAGAGGTATCATTGATTGCTAAAGCATAGCTACTGATAGCAATATCTTCGAAATATGAGGGAGATATTTTCTTTAATTCGGCATATTTTGCCCAACCTGCCCTGAAGCAATAAACGATACCTTGCGTTTTTATGATATTTTTTGCTTTTTCAGTATCGTTGTCGCAAAGGTCTAACAAACCTAAGTTGCTCATACCAAGCACAATTTCACAGCCCTTTTTAATTTGGTCTGCATAAATTATCGATAAGTTGTCTGATGCTATCCGCAAAGACATATCGCTTAATTGTTGTTTGGTTTTCTGCATAAATTCCGGGGGAAAATAGCCTTCACTTTCGCCGTCTTTTAAGACTAAAAGTAGAAAGGGGTGATTTCTTAACTCTGCAATTTTCATTGATCGATCCTACTGAATTAAAGCATAAATACGGTTTTTGCTTGGCAAGTTAAAGTGGCGCAAACATATCGTCGGTATCCATTTCAAGGGCCGTCACTCTTTGTTTATTGGCATTTTGCTTTAAGGTATTTTCAATATTTTCCAGTGTGCCATTGGTGCTAACCGTCAACACTTCACGATAGGCTTCTTCGTTTAAGGATTTTATTTTCATTAACAACTCTTCGATGCTGCCTGATGTTTGTTCTTCATCTTCTTCTATTTCCGAAAAATCGTGACCCACGAACGGCAAAGATAAATATAAAAGACCGAAATCGTCTTCAACAATGACTTTTAATATTTCCAATTGTTTTTCTTCATCATCAGAAGAGAGAAAAATTTGGGTTAATAAACTGTGTGCTTCAGTTTGCGCACAAAATATGTGATCTTCATCCATATTTTGCCAGTATGACGGTTCAACGTTCAATAGCTGCTTAATTGAATCCGCATCCATTAACCATGTTGCAATAGAAGGAATGGTGGCGTCGTGCTCCCTAACAATTTTAGCTACGGTCAATATATCCATCTCGGTTAACACAGCAAGCATGGTCTCATCGCCTTGTTCAGAAGCAATAGCTTCTAATGAGGTGCCAGCGCGTCTGCCGCTATGCTGTGCCTGTTCCATGATATCGCTAGCAAGAATTAATGCATTTTTTGTCAAGGTGATTCCTTAAAACTTATATATTTATTGATTAGATTTCTTAGTTGGGTGGTTCCAGATTTTATAAAATCTAATAGTACTCATCATAGTCATTCGCTTCATAATCATTGCGTTGATCATGTTCATCTGCGTCAGCCTTTTCAGGCGTGGCATCGTAGTTGTTATAAAAATGGATGAGCAAAACGGCTGTTTTTAAGTCCTGCTCTGCGTGGGTCATTATTTCAGTAATACACGCTCGAGCATCAGCATGTACCCCCACAAAAGGTTTTACCTCGTTCCAAGACGGCTCTTGTGTCAACACGATTTTTGCTAAGTTCTTGCTATCGATCCTAATTTTGGTTGATATCGCCATCGCTAATTGATCAACCATGCCATTGAACAACAAAGGCATTTGTTTTAATTGTTCGAATAAATTTGATAAATAATTTGACAATAAATCAGGGTTTTCAGGATCTGTATATGAGGTCATATTTTCTAAATACATAGAAAAATCACCGCTTAAATAATCGGGTAAGCTTACTTGAAGTTGCATTCATTGTTTCCTAAGTGAGGGTCTTGTTCAGAGCCTAGTTCAAGGCTGTGTGCCAAAAAGAATCAGCAATTTCTCGAGGATCAGTTATTACGGTATAGTTTTTTCTTAAGTATAAAGCGCGCTTTTTAGGATCAGAAACAACATCATAAGCCTGTTGGATTAATTGAAAACTTTCTTTAGCTTGTGCACTATCATTTCTATCCGGGTGAAATTTATTAGCGAGTTTTCGATAGGCTTTTTTTATATCGATGGTCGTCGCCCCTCTACTTACACCTAACTGTTCAAAATAATCCATAAACTCACTATTACCTTTTGCTAGACAACATAAACATGACTGTTGTCACGATGGGCGCAATTTTACCTTCACAATGACATTATTAACATCAGAAAAATGGGTCGTTGTACATTAGTTCGTTGGCGGCACATCCGCTGCATTTATTGCCCTGAGTGAAGCGCCCCAAGCAATAGGGTCAGAGACTGAGGCATCCAGCAGATATACTTACGTAAAAACAGGGGGTTATTGGGATTTCATTGGAACATTCATGGCATTTAGTGATCCGAACTATCGCCAAACAGACTAATCGGTAAACCCCATCAATGCCCACACCATCTTGACTAAATTCATATCTCTTGTCAGCTACAATATGCACAAGATTCAACCTATGGTGCCGGAGTATGCTTTAGATTAGATTTGATTTCATAAATAGAAAATACTAAAAGCTCATTTTTATAAATTTGTCTAGGATATACACTCTTGTAAGCCAGTATTGCTTTGCTTAACTTGAACATGTTTGGGGATTAAAAATGTCTGTCAGGTCTATGTTGAAAAAAAATCGGCTCATTGCTTTAGTGAGCATGTTTTTATTACCCGCTTTTGTCATAGCCACTCATGCCAATGCCGTCAGCCCACAAAAAGTCTATGAGCTGCGCACTTATCATACCAATGAAGGGAAACTGCCTGCGTTACAAGCTAGATTTCGTGAGCACACCCACGATATTTTTAACCGTCTTGGAATGAAAGTAATAGCTTATTGGATCCCAACATCAGCCCCAGAAGCAAGCAATACCCTCATCTATATCATAGAGCATGACAGCCAAGATGATGCTAAGCAGAAATGGCAAACATTTATTAACGATCCTACCTGGAAAAGTGCTTACCAAACATCCATAAAAGACGGCCTTTAGTAAAAAATATTGATGTGATTTTTATGCAAAAAACAGATTTTTCGCCTGATTTATAAGAAAGAGTTCAGTCCACACGGTCAGCACTTAAATCGCTGGGAAAGGCGAATATAGTTTTCATGCGCTACACTTTGTCGACCCATTCAATCGACATGCACTCAGGTAGCCGAGTAAATCCGCTTTAGCCGCTATGCAGAGCTTTGTCGTTCACTAGTATAGCGTTGCAGAATAAGGCGAATCACATGTTAAGGCGTGAGTTTTTAAACGGTTTGGGGGTGGGTCTAGGCGCAAGCTTGTTGGTTCCAAGTGCCGTGCTTGGCGCCTCGCCTATAGCAACTATCGGCACTACAAACATTCAGCCAGGGGACTGGACAGCTTTACGTGACTTATTTCCCTTAACCCGAAAGTATATTCAGTTATCAACTTTTTTGTTGGCGTCACACCCAAAACCGGTGTCTGATGCTATCGAAAAACATCGTCTGGCATTGGATGAAAATCCTGCGGATTATTGGCATCAACAATTCCAAACCATCGACGGCGAAATCTCCAGTGCAGCAGCACAATACATGGGCGGTAAAGCTGAAAACATTGCTCTAACCGACAGCACCACTATGGGTCTGGGCATGGTTTACAGTGGCTTAAAATTACACCCTGGGGATGAGGTATTGCAGACCGTGCATGATCACTATTCCACTGACATGTCTTTGGCGTACAGGGCGGAGCGTACTGGTGCCAAAATAAACCGTATCGCACTATATGGTGATCCCGCTCAAGTTAGTGTAGACGACGTCCTAAGGCGTATGAAAGCTGCGATAACCAGCAATACTCGGGTATTTGCTGCAACCTGGGTACATTCATCCACAGGTGTCAAACTGCCTATTAGGGCGATGGCCGATACTATTAGTGAGCTCAACCAACATCGCAAAGCCCAGCAGCAGATATTATTTTGTGTCGATGGGGTTCACGGCTTTGGCATTGAAAACCAGGATATCAGCGAATTAGGTTGCGATTTTTTTATCGCCGGCACCCATAAGTGGATATTTGGCCCTAGGGGCACGGGTGTGATTTGGGGCAATGATAAAGCCTGGACTCAAAATGAGCCGGTGATACCCAGTTTTAGTGGGTCTTATGGGGTGTGGTTGGGTGGCATGACGCAAGATCAAGTACCGGTTGGTGAGCACATGTCCCCAGGCGGATTTCATTCGTTTGAGCACCGCTGGGCATTGCCAGAAGCATTTAAACTACATTTGCAACTAGGTAAAGCCAACGTGCAAAAACGCATCCATCAACTAAATCAGCAAACAAAACAGGGTCTGGCGAAAATGCCTCATGTAAAGTTATATACGCCAGCCAGCAATGCACTTTCGTCGGGATTAGTTTGTTTTGATGTGCAAGGCATGACACCTGAGTCAGTGGTAAAAACCATGCATGATAAAGGCATTATTATGAGTAGCACACCATACCAGGTTAGCTATGCCAGATTCGCCCCTTCATTGCTTAACAGTGAACAAGAAATTGAGCAGGCGCTAGCGGAAATTCAAGCCTTGGCCTAACTATACAATGGAGTCGGGATCATTGTTCAACATTGGATCCAGAATAGTTGGTCGCAATCAAAGACATTTCTCTGCCTCTGGGTTAATGGGTGCTGCGGAGCCAATACACATCACAATCAAGCTTTTTTGCTTTGATTGGTTGGGTTGATTATTGGTCAAATCGAGGATAAAAAGTACAACTCGGTGAATTGACTAACACCTTTTATTTAATCTTCAGATTGGTCACTAGGCAATGTATGAAAAGGCGGATTCAAATAGGCAGTCAAATACTGCTTAGTCCTCATTTCGCGAGTTGGTTTTTACGCTAATGACACAACTTCCCACCTGGGTTTAGGCTACTCGCCATGCATAAGGCGGGTAATGGAAATTGTCCCGCCAATGATACAAGGTTCCTGCTCACTGTGAGTAAATCGACACAGGGACTGGTGTATTGTATAGGGACACAAACCAATCCACCGTTTGGGTTCAAAAATACCGACTGACTAATTTTGGTAAGGCCATCAGTAACAATCCGACAAGCACCAGAATGCTTGAGCTATCGATTAAATAAGGAAACAGTATTAAGGCGACGCCGGTATAACGAACCACCAGATCAGCTTGTTTTTTGCCATATATAAAGTAGCCAAGACCGATTGAGCTAAACACTACCCCCCACAATAACAGTGCACTATTCATATATTACCAGCCGTGAATATTGAGCTTCGAGCGAGTGGCTACGAGTTATAAGCGAAGTACACAAATGCCGTCAACCTAGAAAGAAACATTGGCGGCAAGTTTAACGCAGTTTTATGATTTAAACGGCATGTCTCCAAGGCAATCTCTTCTCCCGTCAGATATTTACCTTCCCAGCGTGGCTGGGAAATTGAATGTCTGCTAGCCGAGAAATCTACCATTTTGCCCGTTATAAATGTCATTTTAAGGTTGTCATTGAGTCATCGAAATTCAGAGCTAGCTTACGATGTTGTTAACAATAAATTATCTATGACACTATACTCAATGATAATGCTGATCTACAGCAGGACACCGTTCACCCAGTTTACGAAATCAGCCATGACCTCATCGCGGTTGGTTTCACTGAGAATTTCGTGGCGCCCGCCTGGGTAAAACTTGTGAGTCACCCCGCTAAACTCCATTTTTTGATAGGCTGACAACAACCTCTTTACACCCTTGGTCTTTTCGCCCACGGGATCATCTGTACCAGCAAACACATAAATGGCTTTGTTTTTATCCATCTTGGTTAAGGCCTCATCAGAGGCGATCACAGGCAATGCGTTTAACAACCCTATCCAGGTACCAACTGAGCATTCAAAACCACACAGCGGATCGGCGACATATTTATCCACCTCTGCTTCATCGCGGGACAACCAGTCAAATTCCGTACGATTGGGCTTAAACGCCTTATTGTAGGCGCCAAACACCATGGCCAGAATAAGTGGGCTATGGCCTTTCACGCCGAGGCGAAGCTTTTCTAGCTGGGCCACGAGCTGGCCAACTTTCACCAGTAAACCAGGCGGACCGTTGGTCGCACTAAGCGCAGCAGCCGCTATTGAATCCCCATATTGCGCCATGTAATCCTGGGCAAGAAAAGAGCCCATTGAATGGCCCAATAGTACGATTTTTTTGCTTGGTAAGCGGGCCGCGATTTGTCGATTGACTAAATACAAATCTTCCAGTGCTTTGTCCCAAGGATCCGTGTCGGCCATATGCCCAAGTGGCTCCCCTGCTGCTAGGCTTAACCCATGACCCCGGTGATCATTAGCAATAACGGCATAACCTGCGTCATTGAGGAATTCGGCCAAGCGTTGATATCGCGCACCATGTTCACTCATGCCGTGGGCAATATGTACCACTGCCCTGGCATCGCCTACAGGCAACCATTCATAACAATGCAGTGTTAGGCCATCCACTCCTTTAACCCTGAAACTTCCCATTATTTGCCCCTCTTTATTTGACGCTTTTTTTCTAACAGAATAACCCGACACATTGCCCATCCTATTTTACTTGAGTCTTAAGGGCATAGATAATTAAGTCTTAATTTCACACAGAACGAGCTCTACGATTGGCAGAAAACCGATGTGATAATGGCTGACGTGCCAGCACCTTGGACAATCCCCCACTTTACCACCTATGATATTCTGTTGATCCTTAACCAACCTGCAACCGAGAGTGTTTTACGATGACTGCGTCCCCCATTAAAACAGCCGTGATTGGTTATGGTTTTTCCGCGAAAACGTTCCATATGCCTTTCATTACAAACATGGCTGAATTCGACTTAGTGGCCATTAGCAGCAGCCAGGGCGAGGCCGTAATGCAAGATTGGCCAAAAGCAGCGCATTATTCCTCAGCAGAGAAACTGCTCAGGCACTGTGACGCTGAACTGGTGATCATTACCGCGCCCAATGAGGTGCATTTCACTTTAGCCCACCAGGCCCTTGAAAGTAACAAACACGTTATCCTCGAAAAACCCTTTGTGACGACCATCGCAGATGGCGAATCCTTGATCGCTTTGGCAGCACAAAAGCAACGGTTATTAAGTGTGTTTCATAATCGCCGTTATGATGGTGATTTTTTGACCGTGCAAAAGCTGATCAGCGAGCAGCGCCTAGGTGATGTAAAACATTTCGAATCGCATTTTGATCGTTTCCGTCCACAAGTGCGTCAGCGCTGGCGTGAACAGGCCACGGACGGCGGCGGTATTTTATTCGATCTGGGCCCACATTTGATTGATCAAGCTTTACAGTTGTTTGGTGTGCCAGAGGCTATTACTGCCCAGTGCCACATGATGCGCGAAGGCGCCAGCACAGTAGATTATTTTCATCTTGTACTGCATTACCCCGACAAACTGGCCACTTTGCATGCGGATATGCTCAGCGCCGGACCTAATAAACGTTTCACTGTGCATGGGAGTATAGGTAGTTACCAAAAATATGGTTTAGATCCCCAAGAGTCACGCTTAATAGCCGGTGTATTGCCCAGCCAAGATGACTGGGCTGATGAGCGCCCTGACCAGTACGGTCGGCTGTACCAAGCTGACGGGGATCTGCCCATCACCACCGAACGGGGCGGTTATCAACAGTATTTTCGCGCTATGGCCAACGCCATTCGGCAAAACAGCCCTTGCCCGGTAACAGCAGAGCAAGCCCTGTGGAGTATTAAACTGATTGAGCTGGCAATCCGCAGCAGCCGCTTAGGTCAGACCCTCAAGGTTCCGCTTTAAGCCTGACAACTAAAACAGGCTCCCGCGATCTGGCTATTCATTGCTACGTTATCTGTTCGCCTGAAATGCCACAATAACCGGCACCCTCGTCGGGTGACAGGCGGGAAAGAATCCACTAATAAAACCGATGTTCAGTGCCATTAAGGCACCTTTTAGCTAAAAGTGAAAAGTAACCGAATAAAGTTGAATTGCTAAAGAGTCACAAGCGGGTAATCGCAACTTATTAGGTGCAGCAGTCTAGGGTTGATGATGTTCACCCCAGGGCAACTTATGGGGGTCAAATAATTCATTCAAAGAAGGTTTGATGATGTTGAAATAAGGTGAAATATCGAAATCTCTTGGCACATACAAACTATGATGGCGAATATGTAACACCTCGTCATAACAGTGCTGACAGTGTGGAAGGTCTGCTTTCTCAAATGCGACGTCGGGCAAAATAGGATAACCAATAGACTGGAATATTTGCGCAACTAACGAGCTACAGATTGCGCGTGTGGGATCACCACTGCCAAGGCCAATCATTTTTCGCCGCCAACGTGTAGGCACAGGCGGGGTTTGAATGAGATAACGCATCAGGTCAAACACATTTTTCATATCATACTGGTGTCCGACCTGAGTCTTGGCAAATCCGATGGCACTTTGCACGTCCGCTTCTTTGAGCCCTACTGGACGACAGATCCGGGTATGCAAATGCGCATAATGGCTCAGTGGGACTATTCTGACACCGTCAAGCACGTCGGCTTCAATCAACATCACATTCGTGCAGCTGGGGTGGGCATTTTGGCTATCATCCGCAATACACATAGCGGTATGTGACCAGGTAGATTGACTCAGATATTTTATGGCGGTACTCACCCGGCTGGAGCCATCCACCAGTACCACATCTCCCACACGTAAGGAGGCGGCCAATAATTCGGGAGTGCAGGTTGCAGGCTGGATATAACCCGTGCTGGGTTTTTCCAAATACCTGGCTAATGCCCGGCTTATTTTCGTTAATAAACTCATTTCAATCTCAACTGTAACTATTACTGAACATTATCAACATAACTGGTCACTTTGTTCCAGCCCTTTACCCAAAAGCACTTGATTTAAAGCCTCTAGGACATGCCAAGTTTGTTCATAACATGGCGTAAAAACTAGCTACAATTAGCTTACTCTGCTATCTATTTACGCTAATTACAATTTAAGGAGATACGCCATGCCACCAGTCTCACCTTCTTTATTACCCAAGGTGATCATTTTCGATGTGAATGAAACTTTACTGGATATGCAACCCGTGCGCAGCGCAATTGCCAAAGTGTTAAAAGGTAACGAAAGTTTAGCCTCGTTATGGTTCTCCACTGTGTTGCACCACTCCCTGGTGACCACAGTAACCGGGGATTATCAGGATTTCGGCGATATCGCAGTGGCTGCGCTGATGATGGTAGCGCAAAACAAGGGTATTGAGCTCAATGAAGAACAGGCTAAACAGGCTATTCTGCCAGTCATGTTGTCACTGCCGACCCATGCTGATGTTAAACCAGGCTTAGCCGCGCTTAAGACACTGGGATACCGCTTAGTGGGTTTAACCAACTCATCTACCAAAGGGCTTGAAACTCAGTTTGCCAATGCAGACCTCAACCAATATTTCGATAAAACCATGAGTGTTGAGGGCATAAAGGTGTATAAGCCCGACACACGTGCCTATCGCTGGGCCCTGAGCGAATTGCAAATTGAACCTCAAGAAGCGTTGATGGTGGCGGCCCACGGTTGGGATGTGGCGGGTGCTAAAGCCGCGGGCATGCAAACTGCCTTTGTGGCGCGCCCGGGCAAATCGCTATATCCACTGGCCCCGCGCCCTGATCATATGGTGAAAGACTTAAGCGAATTAGTCGCCGTCCTTAAAAAAGACTAACAACGTCTTATTTTTCAAAATAGTAAACCAGGTGCAGTCCTAACCAATAGCGAGCAGAGACTGACTCTTTATCTATTCAGTGACCGGGCCCTGGTAATCGATCCGTCCAAGGCCCTTAACTCATCAGTCCTCTAGTTCAATAGACTTGGCTGTAATAATGCCTTGCTCATCCATCCGACCCTTAACTTTCACTGCATCCCCGACAATAACTAACTGCCGGAACTGCTCAACTGAGACATTTTCGTCGTCAACTTCAAACTCGGTATTTGAGTTTAATAAGACATCATGATCTGACACAACCAGACCCACTTCGGTTATTTGATCAACTATGCCTTTAAATTCAGTCCGCTTCGATTTATTTTCTGCTTCAGAATCATCAGCCTCACTTTCCTCTATCTCAATCTCAAGTGCGATAAATTCGCCGTCTAACATTTGACCTTTTACTTCTACCAATATCCCATTTTGAAGTAGTTCAAAAAAAGCAGATTGGGTTAATTCATCAACATCGAGACCTTTAAATAAAGTACTTTCATTTGTATTAACCGTCACGCCAACAATGTCGAAGCTAAAGCTTGCAATATTACTGACCGCTCCTTTTAACTCAATTTCATTGTTTTCGTCGTTGTTTTCACGTTCCATTTTAGTGGCAACATTATTACCATCTTTGTCAATAAACCCTTTTATTTCAACAGAATCGCCAACAACTAAATCTGCCAAGTCAAAAAAGCGTACTGCATTATCAGATTCGTCTTTCAATTTAGTTTGATTGTTTAACGTGAACTCGACTCCTAGTACGGTCACCGTGTTAAGGTCAAGGTTAATCGCTTCAATAGCCCCCTCAATGCTCAAGTTACTACGTTGTTGAATATGTATTTTTGTGGCCAATAAATCGCCGGTCGCGTTGTATTCACCCTTGATTTTCACTTGCACATTTAACAATAAGGAATCACCGGAGCCGTATTTATACTCTGTGTTGTCGTCAGTAATAATATGAGTATTATCTACAGTAAAACTGCTGGCTGATTCAAAGGCAGTAATAAAGCCTTCTACTTGAGTGTTTTCCCCGCTTTCATGCTGTTCGTCTATATTTTTTAGCTCTATTTCATTTACCAGAAATACGTCGTTAGACAAGGCTGATGAAAGGCCTTTAACTCTTACTTCTTGACCATTTACCAAATCAGTTTCAGCAAAGTTGTCAAATGCTGCTGAGCTATAATTAATTGTTAAGTTGTGTAACGTGAAGTTTTTATTGGTTGTATCCAGCAGTTCAACTATGCCTTGCACTTTTAACTTGGCTACCTCAGTTTCTTTTTCAATTCGTGTCGCATGTAATGCTCCCTCGGCATTGAAAAAACCACTTATTTCAAGAAAATCACCCGGCGAAAGCTCGGCTAGTACGACACTATCTAAACTAGTATCGTCGTCAAACACCACGATTTGTCCTAATACAGTTAGAGTATTGGCAATTAAATCGACGCTTTTTAGTGGTCCTTTTAATTGTTCGTCATAGTGAATACTATTAGCGTTACCTGTAGTGCCATCTTCATTCACCTCACCGCTTAGGGTAACGATCATACCTACCTGCAAATCCGTCTCGTTGGCTCCTGGGTTATCGTCTGTTGAAACCGTTGCTGAGTTTGTTTCATACTCTACGCCATTGATAAAAACACTACCAAACCCCGTAATCACACCTGTGGTTTGAGTTACCACGGGTTGTGGCTCAGTGGTTGTAGTAGTAGTTGTGGCGATTGTGGCGGTTGGTGAACTTGTTGAAGAGCCTCCGCAAGCCGTAAGTATTGACGTAGTGAGCAACGTTAAAATATATTTCTTAGACATTTTTTAAACCTCAGTAAACAAATCAGATATAAAAGTCAGTGTCGACTTTTTATTTTGATTGATAGCTGCGGAAGGACTATATGATGACAAAATGAGGAAAAGGGATCACTTTGATAGACTTTCTCTTACAGAAAATAGCAAACATTAAAAATCATCTGCTACGATTATTTTATGTGTCTGGCAGACCATACACATAAAATAATTTATCAACGTTCGGCGAACCTAACACAATAAAAGCCCCTTGTTAAATAAAAAATGTGAATCTTTTAGCGGACCGATGGCCCCACGCCCAACCATCGACAGGTAGTATCGGGAATAAAAATAGACAATGTTGGGGGGCCGGTGGGGTTTCGTCATAGGCGATAGCAGCCCGTGATTTTCTGTCTGCGCTGAGTTGTTAATCGCAGCCGACATCGCAGCCAAAACTGTTTGAGAAGTTTTATTCCTTGCTAAAAATGCGCTGTTTAGCAACAGGTACATATAACACTGTGATGTATATACCCCAGGTATGCTCTAACTAGTGGCTACCAGGACTTTGCTGATATAGGTTTGGCTGCACTGATGACGGGTGGCGCAAACCACAACCTTGCGCTCAGTACAGAGCATGCTAAACAGGCTATTTTGCCTCTCAAAGTTACATTTACCTAGCAGCACTAAACTTTCTGCTACTACTGGACTCTTTATAACGACAGCTTAGTGAACTGTCGTGTACCTCCCTGGGCCGCGAAACAATTTATTGTTAGCGGCTTTTTTGCTACGCCCTTTTATACCCAAGATACCTTGTGTATTATCCTCGTGAATTATCGCCCTAACATCCAGTTACGTCGGCGGTCGCCAACCTGGAATGTATATGAGCTTGTGGATCCCGTTTACTGTAATGGCTGCCTTTATGCAGTCTTGGCGCAATGCCTTTCAGAAACGTTTAAGCGCCGACGTTGACACACTGGGGGTTACCCTTGCGCGCTTTATTTTTGCCGTGCCCATGGCGGCTATCTATGTTTCTCTGCTGTTCTATCAGGGTGACACCACCATTCCCCAATTGGACTTCAGTTTTTACCTAATCATAGTCTTAGGGGCAATTTCGCAAATATTTGCCACAGCCTTAATGGTTAAGCTATTTCGATTACGAAACTATGCCATGGGTGTAGGCTTAGCCAAAAGTGAAGCCGTTATCGCTGCTGTTTTAGGTGCGCTACTTTTTGCAGCACCGCTATCAACAATGGCCTGGTGTGGTGTACTCGTAGGCGGCATTGCCGTGTGGCTAATGAGTGTGCCAAAAGGCGTAAAACATATATCTTGGCCGACGCTAATGCTTGGCCTAGCCAGCGGGTTATGTTTTGCCCTGACGACCCTCTGGGTACGCGAGGCAAGTTTAATGACGCAGCTGCCTTTTTTACAAGGGGCGGCCTACGTGTTGTTTTGGGTCTTGCTAATACAAACAATCATCATGCTAGTTTGGTTAACCATACGCAGGCCCAGCACCTTGCGCGCTTTATGGGCACGACCAAAACTGGTGTTTACGATCAGTTTTTGTAGTTTTGTTGGGTCTATAGGTTGGTTCACGGCCATGAGCCTAGAAATCGTGGCACTGGTGAAAACCTTGGGTCAGGTAGAGATTTTTTTTACTTTATTGATATCAGCGAAATGGTTTAAAGAAAAATTGCAGCGTTCAGATAAGTGGGGGTTAGGTTTGATACTCATCGGTGCCTTGTTGGTTATTCTCGCCTAGCACCAGCACAGGTGAGTTTACCCGTGCTGGCTTTAACCCAGACTTATAAAGCTTAGAACACGTAGTTATATTGGGCTGCAATAATAAAAGCGTTACCTTGACTATTGAAATCCCATGCACCGCCAGCGTCATCTGTTTCTGTGAAGGTACGGTCTTGACCACGTATAACACTTAAACCTAAATCAACTGATGAGCTGTCATTAAGTAGGTAAGTTGCACCCGCACTTAACCACAAACGGTTGGTGTCTGGAATTGAAATAGACAACAATTGAGAGTCAGTAGGCGTTTCATCGTACGCGATACCCGCGCGCAATTTGATCTTCCCATTTAATTGGTAATCAGCACCGATGGCGTAACGAAAACTATCAGAAAAATTTTCTTCTTTTTCAAATACGGGCTCTTCTTGGCTAGGAACAAACGCTTCTAAACGCTCAAAACTGCTCCAGTGGGTCCACATTACGCTGTAATGCACACCCCATTTATCATCTAACTGATGGGTCCCTGAAAGCTCGGCAATGGCAGGTAATTCTAAGTCCACTTGCCCAGGTTGTACAGCACCGGACTGGCCATTTGGAAATAGCCCCGGAATAAGTGGTAACTCATTGCTATAAGTGCCGTCAAAGGTAATATCGACTTTGCTGCGATAATGTAAACCGAAACGAGAATTTTCATCCAGATCATAAGCCACGCCCAGGTTATAACCATAACCATAGTCGTCACCTTCCAAATCGAGTGCCAACGTACTGGCAGGAACAGATAGCCCTTGAGCCGCCAACCCGTTACTTAAATCACCTAAGTGGCGAGTGATAGTCGCATCGGCATATACGTAGTTAAGTCCAGCTGCAACACTTAAACGTTCGTTAACTTTGTACGAAACACTGGTGTTGAAGTTAACCGTCAATATTTCAGTTTTACCGGCCAATTGACCTGCAGCATAATTTTCATGGAATTGGGTGGCTAAACCGAAGTTTGAGAACAAACCAAAACCAACTGCGAACTTGTCATCAAGGGGCATAACAAAATAAGCAGCGGGTACAAATGCTTCAGGCGCAATGCTGTCATCATTTAACGCTGCTGGGCTTGAATATCCAGGTGCACTTTCGCCGGTTAAGCTCACATCGGGTACTATGTATGTACCAACAACAGACAGTTGATTTTCAGTAAACTGTGACATCAAGGCTGGGTTGCGCGCAACAATAGACGCATTTTCTGCAATGGCGGCGTCACCGGCAAATGCACGCCCCAAGCCTGAGGCACTATGCTCTGAAAGTTGGAAGGCAGCGGCAAAGGTATTGAAGGATAAACTGCTTAAACCAACAGCTAAAAGGACATTATTTAATTTCATATATTCTCTGTTACTAGCTCGATACTTACGGCAAGTTGCCAGCGAGTCAAATTGAAAAACCGGAGGCGAATAATAAAGCTTTCGTTAAGAACATGTCAGTATAAGTCGATAAAATAGTGATTATTTGGGTTAAAATCCGAGAAACTTCGTTTTCACTGCTTAGCAAACCGGTCGATTTAACACAGTAAATACATTTATTTAAATATGCATTAACAAACTGTTTAGAGAAAAATATTGCTTAAATAAAGGTTACCCACTGCCCAACCGATTCTTAAATATTTTGGGTTAACAAAAATATCCCAATACCTAAGGTAAACAGATACAAAATATCTACCACAACCAGACAAAAAAAAGCCAGTTACCTGGGCAGCTGGCTTTAATGGTGTCGTTTAGCTTATGTTATAATAGCAGCCCGTTATTCGACATTCAGCGTAATATTTCCAGTTATAACCTCACCCGCTTTAGTTTCATAGCTATATTCATAGCTCATACTATTTTCACTGCCGGCCTTGTTATCCCGCGAATAGTCATAACTATAAATATAAAATATGCTTTGACCGTCGGGTGCATTAGTTCCCAATAATAGTTGACGGTTTAGCTGTTCAGTTACTACTGACTCATTGTTTGCTGTTACCACAACATTTACATTTGAAAGCGATATGTGGCCGTTATCCACAATAGTATAGTTATTGATATCTACGCGACTCACTCCATTTTCTACAACAAGAATTTTACGCATATTAAAGTTTTGTAAACTGCTTATACTGTTTGGAAAGATCAGGTAAACATTGTTGTAAGAGTCCGACGCTGTCGACGCCTCGCCTGCGGTATTTTGCGCCGTGATCGCTGTGCCGTTAGTGGTGTAATTTTGGTTATCCAAACGTACTTGATTGATGTCAAATGTTAAATCGCCAGCATAGGGCACGGTAAATTGTTTCAAATCTGAAGATATATCTACAGTTTCGCCGGATGCAAGAACATCAACATTAGCCACTGCGTAATTATACGTATCACCCGCAACCAAAACAGATCCAGGGGTAAGTGCCAAGCGAGTATTGTTGTTCGACAATGTCATACTAACAGGTGTTTCTACTCCACCAGTGATTACCGTAGCTCCAGGCAGCACCAAATCATCAGCGCTGGCATTTCCCCGGGTAATAGTAACCTCATCGAGATTGGTGAGGCTCACTTCTGTAGCTTCTATGCGAACGGGCTGAGAATAGAATATATTGATGCTTGAATCGGTATTATTGACTTCACTAAGCAAAACAACTTCTAAAACACTGGTATTGGCGATTAGTTCTCGCGGTTGAATGACCAAATCAAGGGAGTCAGAACCGGACGGTATATCGTAAGACGTGTTATTTGTAGCACCTGAATTATAAATACTTAAGCGGCCATCGCTTTGCGAATTAATACTAATTGCAGCACTTTGATACTTGACCCCATCCACACTAAACGCAGGAATTTGAATATTCATATATTGCGCAAAAGCAGCCGTAAAAACATACTGCTCGGTTTCAAGATCGTAAGTTGCTGCTATGTCTTGGCTATATTGATCATCAACCACAATATTCGCACCAGCAATAGACACACCTAATTCATCAACCACGGCAATTCGATATTCAACTTGTGGTGGTGCGGCATCCTCAATGGTCATTAAATAGATTTCATCCAACTGTGCACTGTTTGCTGAATAGAGGGTGAAAAATCTAGCATCAGAGTAAGGACTAGTCTCTAACACATAGTCTGGCTCGCCATTTTTATCAATATCAAGAGATGCAGTTGCATCTAGGTTTATGTATTTAGGCAGCGTCATTTTATATACGCTGTTGACTTCGTCAAAAGTAGACAAATGTAAATATGGCTTCGATGCAGAACTGTTGTAACCTACCCCCGAGTTGGCTTGAAACTCCAATCCCAACACAGGGGTATTGTCCGCACTACTTAAGACTGTAATGGTCACCTCTACTGCTTCGGACACAGCAAATTCACCATAGTCTTTTTGCGCCACACCGGAATTTGATGAGCCTGTATCGTAGAAAAAGACGCGAGACATAAATTCATCATTGTCACTGCTGATGATAATTTCCACGTCTGAATCGGCGGGTAAATAGTCCACTTTAAACAAGCCGTCAATGGCCTCCACACCAGCCACCAGCACTTCAGTGCCCACTTTAACTGTTATATTAGCGGCAGCCACAGGTTCATCGGTGGCTAAATTAACAACCACCCCACGAATGGAAACCGTATTTTTTTTGGCTTGTTCACTAAGGATCTGATTTTGTTGTTGCAGGGCACTGACTACTTCTGCGTTACTATTATCTTCGACTTCCAGGCAACCATTCAATAAAACAGTGGCGGATACAGCGATGGCGATTTTTGAATATTTCAAACAGAATTCCTTTTAATACAACAGGTAGGAGCGCCCATGCACTCCTTTGCACTTTTTGGTTCGAGTAAATACTATGGTCAATCAACCGATGAGTCAAACAGGACCCTTTTACGACGCACAACCATTAGTCAGTGTTGAAAATGATAAAAGACAGGTGTGGATTGCTTCACTATTGTTTTTTTCAAAACCAAGCAAACTTTTCTGCTGTGCTTGGCGTATTGAATGGGTAAATTGAAAGTTTTTAAGATCTCACTCTTGTAATTACTAAAAGATCGACGCATATATACTAGGTGTTTAAGCAAAAACTGCAGTTTAATTTCTATTAAAAGGAGATATATATGACCAAGATTGACATAGGTATTAATGAATCGGATAGACTTGAAATTGCTGATGGATTAAAGAATTTGTTAGCTGATTCTTATACCTTATATTTACAGACTCATAATTTCCACTGGAACGTTACAGGTCCACTGTTTCGAGAACTGCATCTTATGTTTGAAGAACAATATACCGAACTTGCACTGGCGGTAGATGATATCGCCGAGCGCATACGCACTTTGGATGTAGTCGCTCCAGGCACTTATAAAGAATTCGCTAAGCTAAGTTCTATTAAAGAAGTAGATGGCGTACCCGAAGCGTCTGAGATGGTAGACATTTTAACTAAAGGCCACGAGCAGGTCGTTAAAACTTGCCGCCAAGTACTCAAACAAGCCCAAGAAGCCGCCGATGAGTCAACCGCAGCACTGGTTTCGGATCGTATGCGTCTGCATGAAAAAACCTCATGGATGTTACGAGCTACACGTAAATAGCGCCAGTGGCAAAGTCAGTACATATTTTTCCAGTTGTTTTATGATGTCAGCAAGGAGGGTTATTATGGCAGCCTATATGCAATGATAAGGTATAGGTTATTGTGCAAAAATTTGCACCCTGTCAACAAAAGGCAGGGTGCCTAAACTAACCCCTTATTAACAATCTGTATCTTCACTGTCCATTTTATCTTTGGCGTCTTCACACGCATCTTCCATGCTGTTTCCCATATCGGTTTTCATTTCTGCGGCTTTGTCTTTAGCTTTTTCGTAAGCATCTACCGTTGATTCTTTGGCATCTTCATAAGCTTCAACACTAGCATCTTTGGCATCTTCATAAGCTTCGGCACTAGATGACTTGGCATTATCATAAAGCTCTTCAGTTTTGTCTTCCGCTGCTTCCATTTTCTCTTTGCTGGTTTCCATAGCGGCATCCAGTTTTTCACCGGTAGTTTCTGCTTTTTTATCAGTACATGCAGCTAGTGATAACGAGGCTACAAACAAAACTAAGGCAGTTTTAGTAAATGTATTTTTCATATCAGTTCCTTGTATTTAAATTTGCTCGAAAATACGAGCATTACCATTATTCAGCTTAGAACGTCAGTTATGACGAAAATTCAATATAGACAGCAAAATGCTCCTGTCGAACATCGGCATAACAGCATGCATCCGGAACACTGTATTACTGTGTATCACAGAAATAAGTGCCAGTTGCAAAATGATGGGGCGAAAAACATCTGTTCCCAGAAATCTGACCTGTTCATCTTGCCTGCTCCTGAGGCAACACTTTACCAAGATAATGTTCACTATTAACTATTGTCGACGAGTTATGCCGACATCAAGTATGATAGCGAATGTCATGCCAGTTGGTAATCTATTAATTTTACAGCGTTATTATTGCGATTTGTGCAAATCTACGCGGTTAAGCGTTAATAATGTTGGTCATTGCATACAGCTAAATACTGACAAAAGCGGAAATTCCCTTGTTCTGCTGGCAAACCTCTGTGAAGATAAATTATCGACTTCATTTTCGGTCAGTAAAATCACTTTTATAAGGCTTAATATGGCACCTCCTGTTCCGGATCAAGATTTCCCTCCTCCTCCAAGCCCTGGCTATACTTTGGTTAGCCCAAAATTATGCAAAAATAAACAGGTTTATGCCTGGTTTAGCGAAAGTTTGCGCATATTTAAATTAGCGCCGGGTGCCTGGATCGGCGCCATGGTGGTTTGGTTTATCATCATGATTATCTTATCAATGATCCCCCTTGCCGGCCCTATACTGAGCAGTATAGCTAATTATGTATTAATCGCGGGTTTGATGATTGGTTGTCAGGCAGTATATGATGGTTTTAAATTTGACGTGAAATATTTGTTTTCCGGTTTTTCAGCACATTTACCGAAACTGATTGTGCTGTCGGTTATAGCATCCCTTATTAGTGCCTTGGTTATGTGGATGACAATCGGCCCAATATATCTGGATGTGGCGATGTCCAGTAGTGGTACATTACCGTCAGGTACGAACATAGTGGATCTAACTCTGTCTATGCTAATTGCCATGACATTACTCATTCCTTTAATGATGGCCATATGGTTTGCCCCCGCATTAATCGTTCTACAAAATCTCTCCGTATTAAACGCGATGCGAATGAGCTTTAAAGGTTGTTTTATCAATACCCTGCCATTTTTGATATATGGTTTAATCATGCTGCCACTTATGATTATTGGAGTCGTGACTCTAGGTTTAGGATTGCTTGTGATCATGCCGATTATTTTTATTTCAATATTTGTCTCTTATCGACAAATCTTTTTAATCGACGATAGCAGTGTCATTGCCGGGTAGAAAGTTTTCGAAGCAAAAAAAACGGCCTCCCATGAGGCCGTTTTTTATTAACGGTAAACTAAACCGAAAATTAAATTCGTTCGTTAAGCGTGGAAGCGATAGGTGACGCCATCAGGTTTTGTTCTGATACCCAGGCGCGAAGAGTTTTGCCGTCGCTTTCTGGCGCATTTAATAAGCTTTTAGGCATTTTTTTAATCATCAATTCACCTGTTTCAAGTGCATTATTTAAAAAAGCCACACGTATTAGACTTTCACCGCCGCAACTGATACCTGTATAATAATCCTGCAACTTCAATTTATAATCATTTTCCACTTTCTTCATTTTTTTACGCAATTCGCCTTTATCGTCAGCTTTAACGATAGTACAGATGTTTTGCAAATCATCATTTACATCGGCTTGGGCAAATCCGCCAGTGAACAAAGAGGCAACAGCGATAACGGCAATAGATTTAACAATTTTCAACATGATTATTCCTATGACTTAATTGGTTTGAGTTTTCAACGGGGCGGATTAAACAGCAATCCAATCGATGAAGAAATAACCAGCGGTATACAATGGTATTATTTTACATACGCATACCCTTATCTAAAGAAATCTATTTGAAAAGTAATAATAGGGGCGTCCGGTTTTTGCTGTTAATATCTGCGCCACTTTTTTAGCGCCTTGCAGGTTTTTATATGTCAAAGTTATTCTTTAAAGGCCGTATTGACGCCCGGGAGAACTACCAGCGTTTTGGTTACAATACCAAACGTGAAAACAAACCGGGTACGGTCAATTCCCCTCTTTCCCTTAGGGTGGCAAACGATGAGCGCAAAGCTGAAGTAGAAGCGATTCTGCTGGAAAACTCGCTCACGGCCAATATACAGTTCGATCCACAACAAACAGAAGATTTAGTCGAGCTAGATGCGGTGCTAAATAAACCAAGCACCCAGAAAGTTGCCCCCAGCCCCCAACGCAACGATCCCTGTAACTGTGGTAGCGGCAAGAAATACAAAAAATGCTGTGGCCAATAACACTTGGTTGTTGAGCTGATAGCCATCTAGGTTTGGGCGCTATTGGTATGATTGATAGTGAATTTTAAGGGCGATTATATGCCCTGAAGTTTGATCCCGGCTGAGATTAGGGATCCAAATCCCAAAACAAATACCGCTAATATACTATTAAACTTAAATTGCTCTATGGAAAACCTAACAAGTTAAACAGACCCCTCTGACTGCATTTTTATAATGCCGCCAACCAGTCATGCAGCTCTACTTCAACCGTTTTACCATGTTGTGACAAAAAGCTTAAAAATGTTTTAGCATCCCGATTGACTACCCTGGATATTGGGAAACCAATGCTTTGGGCGCACGCCCAGCTATACTGTTGATTTCCTACATCATAGGCAACATGCGCATCGCTTGAGAACACCACCTTCCAGTCTAGTGTATCTGTCAGTTCGAGAATACGCTGGCAATTGGGCGCACTGCCCAAACGTGAATGGCTAAATGAGCTATTGTTTATTTCCAGCAATACATTATTGTCTTTCGCAGCCCGGATCACTTCACTATAGTCGATTGGGTAATTGGGATTACCTGGATGGCCGATGATTTGGCACTGCCCCATTTCAATAGTGGCGATCATCGCTTGCGTATTGGTTTTTTGCTCTCTTGGGGGGAAAACCGGCTCATGAAAACTGGCAATGGCAAAATCAAGAAATGGCAGTAGCCCTTTTGGTATATCAAGCCCCCCTGCAGGTGGCAGGATATTAGCCTCTATCCCCCTAAGTAAAGCAACGCCTTCGACCACTCTAGGCAAAACATGACGATTGCCAAAATGCCATGGATGAGGAGAATCCGGCATTTTTGGGCCATGTTCAGTGATGGAGAACATCTGCAATCCTTTGGCTTTAGCTTGTTGAAAATACTCATGCACAGTGCTGTACGCATGTGTACTGGCGACTGTGTGTGAATGGGTATCGACTAGTATGTTCATCAATCTCTCCTGTGCTGAATTGCTTACTGTATCTTATCAGTTTTACGCTTCTGGTAATCATCCATAATAAATTTTGTTAAATATTAAAATAAAAATTGCACATTTACATAATTACTTATATTAATAGTTATGTAAATATGGAGCGTGATATGCAGACTGATTTTTTGGATGAGCTAGGCGAACTTGCCCTGGGTAGCCGGCTTAAACGTTTCAGCGAGAAAATGCTGCTCGACACCAGCCTCATATACAAACAATTCGGAATAGATTTACAGCCAAAATGGTTTACTTTGTTAGCGCTGTTGCATGAACATAAGACGGTTAGCGTGGTCGTGGCTGCTGAATCTTTGGGCTTATCCCAACCCGCCATCAGCCAGTTCGCAGCCCAACTTGCCGCAAAAAAATTAATCCATTTTATTCCGTGCAAACAAGACTCAAGACGTCGTCTTCTATCCTTAACAGACACCGGTGTGCAACAGGTAGCCAAAATGCAGCCATTGTGGGAAGCAGTGCAGCATGCTGCACAGCAGCTATGCACTGAATTGGACAATGATTTTTACGCTTCACTCGTTAAATGCGAACGCGCCCTAAAACACAAATCTTTGTTGCAACGTGTCGAGGAGGCAAAAAATGCAGCAAAATACTAAACTCACATTTTTACCCTTTACCATAGAACTGGCATCTTATTTCAAGCAGATTAATCAGCAATGGATAGAACAGATGTTCACTTTGGAGGCGTTAGATGAAGCTATGCTTAACTTCCCCCAGAAACACATTATCGATACTGGGGGCTTTATCTGGTTCGCATCACATCCAAGCTTAGGCATAGTGGGCACTTGTGCATTGATGCAACGTGAACCGGGCGTATTTGAGCTTACCAAGATGGGGGTGCTTACCTCAGCAAGAGGCCTGAAAGTGGGCGAAAAGCTACTGCAACATGTATTACTGCAAATACCAAACCTGCACATAAAACGACTGTTTCTACTAACCAATAAAAAATGCCAGGCAGCTATCCATCTTTACCAAAAAAATGGTTTCGTGCACAGTCAGCAAATCATGAGTGAGTTTGGCCACGCCTACGACCGCTGTGATGTGGCAATGTTTTACCCGCTCGCCTAATCCGCCCAGCTGACCGCATTTGCGAGTGGCTCTGGGTTTAAATGTTACCGCCAATATGCTAATTTGTTCTCTACCAGCCTGTACAGCCAATGAATTGCATGCGCCAGGTGTTGTTTAAACTGTATTTCAAGGTGAATAAAAATCAATCAATTAGCAAAGAGCATGGCAATTGCCCTGCTAACGGTGCCATCTTTGGGTTTGCTGCACGCCCAGACGCTGGATTTTGCCGTATCCATTTCAACCAGTGCCCAGCGTGAAGCATTTTACACGTTGGCCCATAAATTTGAGTCACTTCATCCCGGGGTTACAGTCAAACTCACCTCTTTTAGCAGTGAAGTATACAAGCAAAAGTTTCATACCTTACTAACCAACAAACACAATTACGATGTACTTTATTGGCACTCGGGCGAACGCCTGCTGGAACATATTAGGCATGGTGAAATAAGTCAAATTAGCGACATCTATTCGTCGCTACAGTGGCGAGAAAGTTTTGATGACAGTGTACTGCGCACTTTAACCGTTGGTGACCAGATTTACGCCTTACCTATGTCTTACTATCAAATAGGGTTTTACTACAACAAAACCCTGTTCACTGAATTGAGCCTCAGCGAACCCGAGGATTGGCCGGCGTTTTTAGCTATGTGTCAGCGCTTGAAAGAGCAAGGTATTCCACCGATATTTTTGGGTAGTAACAGTAATTGGCCAGCCATGGCCTGGTTCGACTATGTGAACCTGCGCATCAACGGTATCGCCTTTCACCACCAACTTATTGCTGGCAATATATCCTTTATGGATGCCCGTGTCAGCGCAGTATTAACGGCGCTTAAAACCCTGATTAAAGCACAATATTTTAACCAGGATCATGCCAAAATGCGCTGGAAGCAGGGTCTGCCCCCATTGTTTCGCGGTATGATCGGAGTGACTATGTTAGGAAATTATGCGATCCAAGATTTTCCGCCACAAGTCACCCAAAATATGGGCTTCTTCAAGTTTCCACTTATGGGCCCGTCCACAATCTATCAGGAAGAGGCGCCATTAGATGTGTTTGTGCTCCCAGCTAAATCTGCCAACAAAGCGCTAGCCAGGGCTTTTCTGCAGTTTTGCTCGCAACCTGACGTTCAAGCCGCTTTCAACAACAAGCTTGGTGTTATTTCGCCGAACCGGTTTTCCCAACAGCATAATGCCACGCTGGTACAACAAGCATATGAAACGTTAAATGGCGCAAGTGACATATCCCAATTTTTCGACCGCGACGCCAAAGCCGATTTTGCTGCCAAAGTGATGCCGATTATCGATGGGTTCTTTAGCTCACCCGATATAATACCAACCCAGAAATTGCTTGAGTTAAATCGTAAAAAACTCTTTGCAGGCCAAGAGCAATTCAATTTAGTAGAAGATTGAAAACGTAGAGATCGCGCAAAGGTGTGCCTGTAAACTGGCAATTTCTTAATGCTAAATGACCCAACAAAGACGAGATCATAAATGGATAAATTCATGCAAGTGGCCATAGACCAAGCGAAATTGGGACTGGCTGAAGGCGGTATTCCAATCGGTTCAGTCTTGGTGTACCAAGGCGAAATAATTGGCCGGGGGCATAATAGAAGGGTGCAAAGCGGCAGCCCTATACTGCACGGCGAGATGGATGCTTTAGAAAATGCCGGGCGGCAGCCTGCCCATGTTTATAAAAATTCCATTATATATACCACGCTTTCCCCATGCTCTATGTGTAGTGGTACGATCTTGTTATACGGGATCCCAAAAGTAATAATAGGCGAAAATCAGACTTTCACAGGTGAAGAGACCTGGTTGTCTTCCAAGGGAGTAACACTGGAAGTATTGCAAAACACAGATTGTATCCAGCTAATGCGCAACTTTATTCGCGATAGTCCTGAATTATGGAATGAGGACATTGGAATATGACTGCTTTCACAAGCATATAGTAAGTAAATAAAACAAAGAGAATGATT
Organism: Paraglaciecola sp. IT1134; assembly: GCF_058068185.1. Classification (NCBI taxonomy): domain Bacteria; kingdom Pseudomonadati; phylum Pseudomonadota; class Gammaproteobacteria; order Alteromonadales; family Alteromonadaceae; genus Paraglaciecola; species Paraglaciecola sp. IT1134. Next base: position 4,837,554 of record NZ_CM176486.1, read on the forward strand.
TAAAATACTTAAGGTTAATAATATTTGACTTATCAGGTAGGGATAACTACCTTTATGCATATTCTCGCTATGTGGATATAACTATGGATATGTCTTTTAAAGAAAAAAGTGTCTGGATATCATTGTTCAGCACGGTATTAATTTTCGGCTATTACTTTATCAATCTAATCGGCCTGACTGAGCTACCCGACGCTCAAGCCAAGTCGGCTGCTGGTGATCTTCTTATGCGGGCCGTTATATTAAGCGTCGTTGTCGAGATCATCTTTCACAGTATGCTGGCCGCTACTAACCATCAAGCTGCCACATTAGGAGCAGATGAGCGGGATAAATTTTATCAGTACAAAGCCAATAGTATCGGGTATAACGTTTTGGTCGTCGGGGTGATGATCACCCTGGGACGGATCTTGATATTAGAATTAAATCCAGGTTTTGACGAGTACGAGAGCAGTTTGAACATACCGCTTTTGACAGCGCATATTTTGATGTTCAGTTTCATTTTATCCGAAGTAGTGCGATTTTCCTGCCAACTTTATTACTACCGAAAAGGCGCCTAAATTGGCTGATCTACCAATCAAAAATAAAATTCGGGAACTACGTTTTTTTGCTGATGAAATGACGCAAAAAGAGCTGGCGGAATTGGTCGGCGTGACCCGCCAAACGATCATGGCAATCGAGAAATGTAAGTATTCACCAAGTCTTGAAGTAGCGTTTAAAATTGCCGAAGTATTTGGTCAATCTATCGAAGAAGTGTTTCAGTACCAGAGTCAGTAAGCACTCACACACTTATAAAAAAAGCCACCGCGCAATTATGTCTGGTGGCTTTCTGGTAATGTTTTTTTTGTTTAAGTGTGAAGGCTTACTTACTTGTCACCTATCCATTCTACTCGATATAGATCTCGTCGCCTATCAAGGAAATTACGCACCGAGCCCTCATTTTTAAGCTGTTTCAGTTTGTCGAAATCCAAGTCTACAATTAGTGTCATTTCAGTATTAGGGGTCGTTTCTGACACAATCGCATCATGGGAAAAAGAAAAATCAGAAGGCGAAAATACTGCTGTCTGCCCATATTGAATATCCACATTGTCGACCTTGGGCAGGTTGCCCACGCTACCCGCGATGGCCACATAACATTCGTTTTCGATGGCCCTGGCTTGGGCGCATCTGCGCACCCGTAAATAACCATTTTTGGTATCGGTCCAAAACGGGACAAATAGCACCTGAATATCCTGATCAGCCAGTAAGCGCCCCAATTCCGGGAATTCCACATCGTAACAAATCAGTATGCCGATTTTGCCAAAATCTGTGTCGAATGCTTGTAACTTGGTACCACCTTGCATGATCCAATCTTTCTTTTCATGGGGAGTGAGATGGAGCTTATGCTGACTCTCAATTGTTCCATCCCGGTGACATAAATAACTGATGTTATATAACTCGTCATTTTCAATAACAGGCATGGAACCGGCAATCACATTAATATTATAGGAAACAGCCAAACGCGACATTTCCATCAATATTTCCTCGGTATAAGCCGCCAAATTCCAAATAGCATCAATTGAAGTTTCAGCATGTTTAATACCCATTAAGGGGGCGTTAAAGAATTCGGGGAATAACGCTACATCACACTTATAGTCTGAAAGTGCATCGACAAAATATTCGACTTGCTGCAGTAATTCAGGAATGTCATTAAAGTAACGCATCTGCCATTGAATACAGCCAATTCTGGCAGTGTTTCGATGACCACCTAGTAATTCGGGTTTTTCCGGATTGTAATAGATATTGTGCCACTGCAATAAAGTGGCAAAACCCCGGGAGGCTTTATCTTCGGGGAAATAAGCTTTTAAAATTTGTTTGACTTCAAAACCATTGGATAATTGAAAGGTCAAAATAGGATCATGTATATCTTTGGATTTAACCAGTTCAACATATTCGTAGGGTGACATTTTATCTGCGTGTTTGGCGTAATTAGGAATACGTCCACCTGCAACTATGGATTTCAAATTCAGGTTTTTGCACACTTCTTTGCGTGCTTCGTACAATCTTCTGCCTAAACGTAACCCTCGGTAAGCGGGAGAAACAAATAAATCAATACCGTATAACACATCGCCCTTTGGGTCGTGTGTGGACAGATAAGCGTCACCGGTTATATCGTCATAGGTATGTTTGTCACCAAACTGGTCGTAATCGACAATAACAGAGATGGCAGCAGCAACCACCTTGCCTTTATCTTCGATACAAATCTGTCCTTGGGGAAAAACATTCAATTGTGCCTGAAAGTTTTTCAATGGCCATGCGCCGCCCACTTGGGCGTAAACCACATCCATGAGCTCTTTAACATCAGCATAATCTTCAATAGTCAGATGTCTAAGCTCTAAGATATGTTCAGGATCATCTACAGATGACGTGGTTGAGCTATTTTTGTCCTGCATAAGCGTAATTTTATACTCCGTAGTAAGAATTTTCCGGCTCCGTAAGTTAGCGCCGGGCCCTGGGTGGCTTCATCGCCATGCAACCAGCCCCTCAGAAACATGATTGTATGCACAGTTTACCCTATTAGATTAAGCAAGTATTAGTCCTACTACGTTATAGAACTAACGAAGGTTTGTTTCGCAGCCCAGTTAAGAATGAAATTATTCACCTTTTTATCTGAGTCAGCCGTGATAACGTATTTTTGGGTTTGTTTTAAGGCTTAACTGAAGTTTCGGTCATACAGACCCTAGTCACAGATATCATGGACTTTTTGTTATATTGACGATCAGCACCATTACGGATTACCTCAATATGGCAACTGACGGCTAAACGAAGGCCGGTTGATGAGGTTATCAAAGATAAGCGCCATAATTTACACTCTACAAAGGCACTGTGACATAGCCTTGAGGATATTTGTTCACTATAATGCGCAACTTTACAGCGCATCAACTGAGTAATAAAAGGTAATGACTGAGCAAGCAAAGTGGACAATTGAAGATGCAGAACGTGTATATGGCGTAAAACGCTGGGGCGCGGGCTACTTTGAGATCGGCGCAAATGGCAATTTAACCATCACCCCGGATCTTGCGAAAAAAGACATGCGTATCGATTTCAAAGCTGTCATCGATGAAATCAAAGACGAGGGCATCCAGTTTCCTGTTGTCATTCGTTTTCACGATATATTGCGCTCACAAGTTGCCAGCCTTAACCAAACCTTTATCAATACTATTGAAGAAGCTCAGTATCAGGGCAAGTACATGGGTGTGTATCCGGTCAAGGTTAACCAGATGCGTGAAGTTGTTGAAGAAATAGTCGATGCAGGTGCGCCTTTCAATTATGGCCTGGAAGCGGGTTCAAAAGCCGAACTAATTACCGTCATGGCTTACAATACCAATATTGACTCATTAACTATTCTCAATGGTTACAAAGACGCTGAATTTATGCGCCTGGCTTTATTGGGTAGAAAACTTGGGCGCAAAATGATTGTGGTTATCGAGAAGTACTCTGAATTGGGTCTCTTGGTCAGTGCAGCTAAACAGTTGGACGTCATGCCGATAATCGGCTTGCGCTCAAAAATGACCGTTAAAGGCCGGGGTAAGTGGGAAGGTTCAGGTGGGGATCGTGCCAAGTTTGGCCTAACTACTAGCGAAATGATCTGTGCCGCCCGTTACCTTGAAAGCGAAGGCATGGGAGACTGTCTTAAATTACTGCATTTTCATATTGGCAGCCAACTTACTGACATCCGTTCAGTTAAAGAAGCCGTGAGTGAAGGTGGGCGTATTTATGCCGAGTTGCACCGTATGGGTTTTGCCCTGGAATATGTGGATGTGGGTGGCGGTCTGGGCATTGATTACGACGGCACAAAATCAACCAATGATTCATCGCGTAATTACAGCATGGAAGAGTATGTGGCGGATGTGGTTTACGGCATGCGCGAGATGTGTGATCTGGAAAAGGTCCCCCACCCCACATTGGTATCAGAAAGTGGCCGCGCTATCACGGCTCATCATAGCTGCGTGGTCGCTCAGGTTGTGGGTGAGATCCGTGCAAATAGTGCAGAGTTAGCCACAGACAAGATTGACTCAGAGCATATTTTATTAAGTAATATTCGTGAACTTGCGGAAAGCGTCGATGAGCAGAATAACTTTCAAGAAATATTCAATGACGCCTCACAATGGAAAGAGCAGGCTTTAGGTGCATTTAAATTAAGAGTCATTTCCCTGGAGGAACTGGCGAAAATTGAAACCCTGTATTGGCAGATCATGGTCAAGCTACAACAACGCCTGAAACATGCGGACTTTGTGCCTGAAGAACTGCAAGAACTCGATTACAACTTGTCATCCCAGTACCTGTGTAATTTTTCGGTATTTCAATCAGCCGCCGATACCTGGGCCATTGACCAAGTTCTGCCTGTTGTACCACTTACTCGCATGAACGAAGAGCCAACCGTAAATTGCTCTTTGGTAGACATTACCTGTGACAGCGACGGAAAACTCGATCAATTTGTTGTGGATCATGGTATTTCTAATGTCCTGCCTATGCCTCCCCTCAAACCAGGGGAAGATTACTATCTGGGTCTGTTTCTAACAGGCGCTTATCAGGACGTCATGGGGGATATGCACAATTTATTCGGCCGACTGAATGAAGTACACATTTTTGGCGACGATGATGACCCTGAGGACTTCTATATTGAAGAAGTCGTAAAAGGTTCGTCGGTACAGGATGTTTTATCTATTATGCAGTATAACCCTGATGCCATGGCCCAGTCTGTTAAGCGTATGATAGATCAGCATATATCCAGTGGTGAAATGAAACCTCGCGAAGGAGTCAAATGGACTGACTTTTATGAAGATTGTCTAAAAGGTTACACCTATTTAAAAACCACTAAATAATTCAACGGTTTGACACCGGCCCCCGGTGAAACAAGAAGCCCGTTTCAATTGCTTTTGAACCGGGCTTTTTTAATGTCTTACCGTCAGGTAAATTGCCCCGGCCGGCACCCTGTAACCACTCTTCCTGTGCAGTGCTTTTATGGCATACTGGGTCTAAATCATGCTAATGGATCTATCATGGACAACACGCCAGACAATTCCCTTTCCCAACCTGAGCAGGAGCAGCTGGCACAGATTGCTCCCGGGTTAGTACGGCTGCGCCGCACCTATGCCAGCGGCCACACCAAAGGCTATCCTTGGCGTCTTGAGCAGTTGCGGCAGCTAAAAAAAATGCTCTTGGAGCGCCAAGCCGATATCCAGGCAGCCCTGAAAGCCGATTTAAATAAATGCAAAACGGAAGCTTGGTCTTCTGAAATCGGCTTCGTTCTTAGCGATATCGAACATACCACTAAACATTTAAAAAAATGGATGCAGCCGCGCAAAGTATCCACCCCAATAGTCGCCCAGCCAGGCAAAAGTTATTTGCTACCACAACCTTTGGGAGTGGTGTTGATTATCGGCGCCTGGAACTATCCGCTGCAACTTATTCTGGCTCCTCTGCTTGCCGCCATAGCAGCTGGTAATTGTGCCCTGCTTAAGCCGTCGGAATTAGCTGCCCATACCTCAGGTTTGCTCGCAAGTTTGGTACCCCAATATTTGGACGCTAGCGCTATTATGGTCGTTGAAGGTGGAGTAGAGGAAACTACAGAATTACTCAGGCAACATTTTGACCACATTTTTTATACCGGGGGAGAAGCGGTAGGCAAAATTGTCATGACCGCGGCCGCCAAGCATTTAACTCCTGTCACCCTGGAGTTAGGTGGTAAAAGTCCGTGTATCGTCGACAGTAATACAAACATAGAGGTCAGCGCGGCACGTATCGTCTGGAGCAAGTGGATGAATGCCGGGCAAACCTGTGTCGCCCCAGACTACGTACTAGTGGAAAAAAACCATTCAAGCAAACTCATTGCCGCTATCCAAAAAAAACTGACAGAGTTCTACGGCCCATCAATCAAAGACAGCGAAGATTATGGACGAATTGTTAATCACAGACATTTTTCCCGCTTGTCGGGTTACCTTGACGGACAAAATATTGTGCATGGTGGCGATATCGATGAAGCAAGTTTGTATATGGCTCCTACCATAGTGCTTGACCCTGAACTTGATTGTCAGCTTATGGAGCAGGAAATTTTCGGCCCCATTTTACCTATCATAACCCTGGACAATATCAATCAGGCGATCCCCTTCATCAACAAGCGGAGTAAACCCCTGGCTCTGTATGTCTATACCCAGGATAAAACATTTGAAAACGCAGTACTGCAAAATACCAGCGCAGGGAGCACAGGCGTAAATGACGGATTTATGTTTATGTTAAATCCGCTGTTGCCATTTGGCGGCGTGGGTAATAGCGGTATGGGCAGCTATCACGGCCAATTTGGCTTTGATACCTTCAGCCATTTGAAGACGGTGATGAAACGCAGCTTCAAATTCGACGTCAGTTTACGCTACCCGCCCTATAGTAGATTGAAGTTAGCAATACTGAAAAAATTGTTGTAAGTGACCCTGACTGGCTGCAGGTTTGCTGGCACTGTGGGTGACAGTGTCAGTTTGCTGACTGGCTCAAATACAAGCTCAGACAACTGTTATCAAGGGCGTGTCGCTATTTAGCCGCGTCGGCAATGCGCAACTTACTCTCATAATCGTCAAAATAACTGTGCCAAAAATCTGCGGTGAAGCCATTTATCAGGTTCGATTCCGCATTCATTAACATCATATAACCGATATCTTGATCTGGGGCGAATGACACTGCCGCACGATAGCCTTGAACCCAACCGCCGTGATAATTCAACTTATGCCCGGAAAAATCATACACTCTCCAACCTAATCCATAGTGGGCATCTTTAAGGTACTTCTGCCAGCCTTTACGATGAAGCTCGCGCTTGGTTTCAACCCGTGGCTGCGTGACTTCGTCCACCAGCTGTAAACCGATAATATTTGGCTGCTCACCTAATAATGCACCGAGCCAAATGATCATATCTGCACCGCTGGCATTTACCCCGGCAGCAGGAGAATAACGGTAATAATCTTCCTGGATCTTGACGCTGCGCCACTTATTTTTAGCTATGGCCACATGGGGCCTGGCCCAGGATTGCGACGATTGCAAACCAGCACTTCCTACACTGGCGTTTTTCATACCCAATGGCTTTAGCACTTCTTGCTCAAGCTGTTGTTTATACGACGTATTCTGTTGACTGAAGTGTTCTTCCAGAACGCCAAATAATGTATTTTGATAGGTATAACACTCGCCGGGGGAACATAGAGGTTTCAACGCTGCAAGCATGTTAAGCACACGCTTGACCGGATAGTTGGCCTCGATCAAATTGTCGTAAGCATTAGGTGAAAAACCACTGGATTGGCCGATAAGATGCTCAAGATTTAATTCTTTGCCATTGATGAATTCAAATTGCGGAGCCAGTTGAGTAACAGGAGTCTGCCAGTTGAACTGCTTTTCTTCGACCAGCTTAGCCATCAACATAGACGTAAAGGTTTTCGACACTGATGCCAGACGGAAAACAGTTTGTGGATCGATGGCCCCCCCGGTTTTGTGGGTTTTGCCATTCACCACTATCTGCGCAGGCTTACCTTTTTCAACTACAGCAAACAAATATCCCGGTACATTTTGTTTGCTGGCTTTGCTCTTTACCCGTTTCGCAAAGTCGTCAAGCCACTCATCGGCTGATACCGGTATAGACGAGCTGCTAAGTATAGCGGCGAATATAATCGACAACCAAGAAACCTTAAACACGGGTGGACTCATGCTCAATCAGAAAAATTCTCCACTGCTAAATACTCTTCTTCGTTAGGGTTTGACATCAGCGGCCTATTATCCGCTGTATGTTACCTGCTTATCAATAGCCAATTAGACTAAGTGATTATTGATTGTAAAAACCCGGAATAACATCAAAAGAGTTCCGTTTTCGACGGGTTCAATGGCCAATATAGGTTAATATATCCAAATAACCTCAATACGGAATAGCCAAAATGTTTACTATTCAGCATTTCCAACAAGCTCGTCTATCTCGCGATCCGCGTTTCGATGGCCGTTTTTTTGTTGCCGTTAAGTCCACGGGTATTTTTTGCCGGCCGATCTGTCCGGCCAATTTACCCCAGGAAAAAAATGTTGAATACTTCACTATTGCCCAACAAGCCATGGCCGCAGGTTACCGCCCCTGTTTACGTTGTCGGCCGGATAGTGCGCCCCAATCTTGCGCCTGGCAAGGGGTTAATACTACAGTTGAACGTGCGCTGAAATTGTTACGCTGCAATTTACACCTGAGCATCAACGAAATCGCGGACAAGCTTGGCGTAACAGACAGATATTTACGCCAATTGTTCCGTAAAAAGTTAGGGATCAGTCCAAAACAATATCAGTTATATGAACAAGTATTGTTTGCCAAACAATTATTGCACCAAACCCACCTGCCCATAGATCACGTTGCTGACGCCAGTGGTTTTAGCGACGCCAGACGTTTGCAATACAACATTAAACGCGTGACTAGTTTGACGCCCAAGCAAATTCGCCAATTCCCAAGGGCGGACGAGCAAGTGCTTAATATCGTCTTAGCGTATCGCCCGCCTTATAACTGGCCTCACCTTAGGGATTTTTTAGCGAGACGGGCCATTGATTCCATGGAGCACATTACCCAGGATAGTTATGCCCGTAACTTTACCTACAAAGGTTGTCATGGCTACTTTCACGCCCAACATCAGCCGGATAAACAATGTTTTCAGATTAAATTGAGTTTGCAACGCATTGATCAGTTAAAACCCGTATTGCAAAATATCAAACGCATATTCGACCTCGACGCCGATACTATGCTGATTGAACAGCAACTTACCCAGAGTGGTTTAGCGGATTCTAGCCATGTGCGCGGCATCCGAATTCCGGGCATCTGGGATACCTTTGAAGCTGGATGCAGAGCCATACTCGGCCAACAGATAGCCGTGAACGCAGCGATAAAATTAGTCAGTAAACTAGTCAATACGCTTGGGCAACAAAGCTGTGATCTAACCCCCGCGCTTACGGGGATGCACGAGCAAACCGTGACGCGTTACTTCCCGACCCCGGAACATGTCGCCTCAAGCGACTTGGCATTTTTAGGCATGCCTGGGAACAGACGGGACACCTTGCGCCGCTTTGCCGAGTTTTATCATCAACAGCCACAAGATATCCCGGATCAATGGTTATCACTCAAAGGTATTGGCCCCTGGACGATAGCCTATGCAAAAATGCGTGGTTTATCTGACCCTGACATCTGGCTGGGAACTGACTTAGTGATTAAAAAGCAATTGGCTGTGCATGCCGTTGATACTGAAATAGTGCGCCCCTGGCGCAGTTACTTAACGTTTACTTTGTGGAGTATGGCATGACAACTAGCCAGATATTCATCGATTATCTCGATACCCCCAGCGGGCTACTGAAAATTTCTGCAACCGACAAGGCAATAAACGCCATCACATTTGTCGTTCGCCAGGTGGAGGTTAACGCTGCTAATTCGCTCACCGAACAAGCGGTTTTGCAACTAAGCGAATATTTCGCCAATACTAGGCGTACCTTCGACTTGCCTTTGGCGGCCGGTGGAACGGCATTTCAAAAACAGGTTTGGCGACTGTTATGCGATATTCCCTATGGCGAAACTGCCAGTTATTCAGATATTGCCCGGCGCTTAGGCAACCCCAAAGCGGTGCGGGCGGTCGGTAGCGCCAATGGCAAAAATCCAATTTCAATCATCGTGCCTTGTCATCGCGTAATCGGGGTAAATGGCACCTTGACCGGCTATGCCGGGGGACTGGAAAGGAAATCCCAGTTGCTCAGGTTGGAAAACCCACAACTGTGCCTGACACAATAACTGGTTTACCAGAAAACGTTACACGATAGGAAAGTTAATGCCCTTTAGATATTTTATCGAACTAGTGGTGCTTGCCAGTGTATGGGGCAGTTCTTTTATTTTTATGCGCACCGCCGCGCCTGAGTTTGGCCCCATCATGCTCATCATGCTGCGCACCGCGATTGCTGCCTTGTGTTTGTTGCCGTTTTTGTTTAACGCTCAATCCAAAAGCCAAATGCGTACCTATTGGCGGCCGATTCTGTTTGTTGGGCTGGTTAATACCGCCATTCCGTTTTGTTTATTTAGCTACAGTTTATTGCATATAGGCGCTGGCTACGCCTCGGTACTCAATGCCTGCGCCCCGATGTTTGGCGCCTTGGTCGGCTTTTTCTGGTTAAAAGACAACATCACGCGCATTGCAATCTTCGGCCTGGTACTGGGTTTTATTGGCGTTTTGGTATTAAGTTTGGCTCACCAAGCGGCGTTTGCCGATGCCAGCCTGTTACCTGTAATGGCAATTTTGCTGGCGACGTTTTTATATGGGGTGGCTGCGTGTTTCACCAAACAATACTTGCAGGGCGTGAAGGCGTTGGTCGTGGCGGGCGGTAGCCAGTGTTTTGCCGCGCTATGCCTATTCCCAGTCAGCCTGTTTTTCTGGCCGTCAGCTATGCCTTCTCTGACTAGTTGGCTGCATCTGATAATTCTGGGAGTTTTGTGCACGGCCATCGCATACATCATGTATTTTCGTCTCATTGCCAATGTGGGCTCTGCCAACGCCATTACCGTTGCTTATTTAGTGCCTGTATTTGGAGTATTTTGGGGAATAATTTTCTTACAGGAACGTTTAACTACGGGAATGTGGATAGGAGCAGGACTGGTATTAGCCGGAGTCTGTTTGGCCACGGGCCTCGTTAGGCGCCGCAGGCTTACTATTAAGCCTGCAATGTGAAAACGTTATTGTTCGTCGAGTAATTGCAGTCGCACAGCATTACGGCCTTCTCGTTTGGCGGCAAATAATGCGTCATCCGCCGCCGCAATGACTTCATTAATGGTGCGGGGCGTAGCGGTAAACGATACACCAAAACTGGCCGTCATGCGGATCGACATGCTACCCGTAGTGATCGTCATTCCGGCTAATCTATCCCGTAATTTCTGCGCCATCTCCACTGCCTCATGGGGACCGGTATTAGGTAACAACAAGACAAACTCTTCACCTGCCCAGCGTCCCAACATATCACTTTCGCGCAGCTCTAATTGCAGCATGGAGGCGATTTGGCGCAAAACCACATCACCGGCCTTGCGGCTATGAGTCTCGTTGACCGTTTTAAAGTTATCCAAGTTAATCAGTACCAGACTCACGGAGATCTTTTGGTACATCATTTCATCGAATTTTTGAGTAATGCTGCTACGATTTGCCAGCTCAGTTAAAACGTCAATTTGACGCGTCTTCTGCATGTCTTGTTTAAAGTAATACAACAAGTTATAAATTAGCAGGAACAAACCGAAAATCACCGCCAGCAAGGTCACCACACTGATAATAAAGCCGCGGCTTATGGCGGTCTGGCGTGAATCTAGGGGAGTGAGCAAATATAATGTCCAGTTGAACGGTTGGATATTTAACTCGGCAATCAAGAAGTCGTAACCGTCGATTTTTATTAACAGGTTGTTCAACGACCCTTGTTGTTGGTCTGCTGACAATTTTTGATACCAGGGTAAATCAACCAGTTTTTTAAAATTGGAGTTTGCTGCAAGCAAGTCAGGATCAGACGACAGAGTAATGTTCTCGTCCTGATCGACAAAAATAAAATCATAACCATATGTTTGCTTGTATTCGGCGAATAACTGCAAAAAGCTGCGTAGGCTTTTACCCACACCAAAAAAACCCAAAAAACGTTCATTTTCATCAAATACTTTTAAATCGATATAAAAATGGGTGTCTTCCCATTTACCTATATCGGCCACCACTGTGGCTGGTTGGTCTTTGTATTTAAAATACCAACTGACTTCACCATCGATCAGATCAGTGGTACTGCCATCGGAATTATATTGACGCCGGCTTAGGTCGCTGGCAATGAAAAAATTCATATCAAATTCGCTCTGCAAGCGCCCCAAGGTATTGAATATCGCGGCTTCATCTAGCATAGACGGACCCATAAGATCTTTCAGCTCTTTGGCCTGAACCAGGGTTTGGGAAATATGCAGCGGCTTCATAAACTGATCGACGATAAGCTGCAAGGCGGGTGAAAGAGACTGTTGCTGGGCCCGGCTTTGTTCTGCCACAATCTTAGATACGCTAAAATGCACTAAGATAACGATTGATATGGCAACTACTGCAAACAGCAGCAAAATACTGCGGTGGAGGGTTCTAAAAATATTCACATAGGGCCTTGTCTAAAACTATTTCGTTATGAAAATCAACATCTCGCGCTGAGCATGTTAAGAGCTCGGTGCTGAAAAAAGGATCGCAATATTCTGTTCAAATTCAAATTGAGAACTTAGGTATGGGCGATTGGAGCTAGTATATAACGCTTTTGATAGGCCCAGAATTTTTATTTATCCACTCTATTGGCTCTAAATTCCCTAAGCGTTGCCAACATGGTCAACGTATCACTATCTCAACATTGTTGCTTGGATTGGGTTGAATTTGATTTTAGTTGTAGCGGATTTACTCAAACCTTAGATGTATTTTGCGACAGTTTGCCTAAAGCCACTAGCAGTTTTTTTATCCATCCGTAGAATACAGGGCAATTTAATCCAAAAGAGACATCCCATGGCATTTTCAGTGGTAATTCTAGCGGCCGGCAAAGGCACCAGAATGAAGTCAACACTACCTAAAGTATTGCACGCAGTCGGCGCAAAACCTATGGTGCAAAGAATTATCGACACGGTAAATCAGCTCGGTGCCAGCAGTATTAATTTGATCTATGGCCATGGTGGAGAGCAACTACAACAAGCCCTTGCCCACAATGATCTGAATTGGTGTTTGCAGGCTGAACAATTAGGCACTGGGCATGCGGTACAACAAGCGGTCCCGTATATAAAAGATAATGAAGATGTCTTGATATTAGTTGGCGATGCCCCGTTGATTAAAGCCAGTACCCTGCACGAGTTACTCAAGGTCAAAACTCAGGCAGATCTGGCCTTATTAACGGTAGAGTTGCCAGATCCCTCAGGCATGGGACGCATTGTCCGCCAGGGTGATCGGGTAACTGCCATAGTTGAACATAAAGATGCCAGCGAGACCCAGCGCCAGATCAAAGAGATTAACACCGGCATGATGATCATCCAGGGCGCAGACCTGAAACGCTGGCTGCATAACCTGAAAAGCAATAATTCCCAGGGTGAATTCTATTTAACCGATGTAATCGAGATGGCAGCTGAGGAAGGTAAGGTCATTAAGGCCGCCCACCCGAGCACCGCAATTGAAGTGGAAGGTATCAATAATCGCAAGCAACTTGCCGCCATAGAACGGGCGTTTCAGTTTGAACAGGCCGAAGAATTGATGATGCGAGGGGTGACCTTGCTCGACCCGCACCGCTTTGATTTGCGCGGTGATGTCGTCATTGGCCAGGACATAGTAATAGACGTAAATGTGGTGATTGAAGGTACGGTAAAAATCGGCTCCAATGTGATAATTGGTCCCAACTGCGTTCTCAAAAATTGTGAGATCGGGGATGGCGCCATTATAGAAGCCAACTCGATGCTGGATCAGGCAATCGTTGGTGAAAATTGTTCAGTGGGTCCCTATGCCCGGTTGCGGCCCGGGGCAGTGATGCACGAGGGAGCTAAGGTAGGCAACTTTGTTGAAATGAAAAAAACGGTACTGGGTAAAAACTCCAAAGCTAATCATCTCGCCTATTTGGGCGATACGGTAGTAGGCGTAGGTGCAAATATTGGTGCCGGTACTATTACCTGTAATTACGACGGCATAAATAAAGCCCAAACAGTTATTGGTGACGGCGCATTTATTGGCTCCAACAGCGCCTTGATAGCACCGGTTGTTATCGGGAGTAATGCCACTATAGGTGCGGGTTCTGTAGTCACAAAAGCGGTGGCCGATGGAGAACTGACCATAGCTCGAGCGAAGCAGCGCAACATACCAGGCTGGCAACGACCGGGCAAAAAGTAACACCCAACTGGGCTCAGCGTAGAGTATGACTGTTCAATAGTGGGTGCCGTAAACCATCCACCTCCGGTTTTTCTTCTACGTGGCCCATGTTTTTGTAGCAAACATTAAAATTTTATTGCAAATCGTAACTTAAGCCCTACAATGCCTTTCGTTTTGTAACTTAATTGGTTTCATTTATGCAGAAACGCAATACCCAGCAAAGGCGTCGCGCCATTATTGAGCGTTTAAATCAACATCGTGAAGTCATGGTTGACGAACTTGCTGCTTTGTTTTCAACCTCTGAAGTGACTATCAGAAAAGATCTGACTGAGCTTGAAAATAACGGATTGCTATTGCGTAAATTTGGCGGAGCGGTATTGCTGCCGCAAGACTCTTCGGAATTATCCAGCGAAAAATTATCTAGCCGCAAAATTGCCATAGCCAAGGCCGCAGCCCAGCTTATCAAGGATCATAATCGTATTATCATCGATAGTGGCAGTACCACGGCGGCACTTATTCCTGAGCTTAAAAGCAAGCGCGGCTTGGTGGTCATGACCAACTCCATACATGTCACCAATTCATTGCTCGAACAAGAGAACGAACCCCAGGTATTGATGACCGGAGGCACCTGGGATCCACAATCCCATGCGTTTCAGGGCAAAATGGCCGAACAAGTGTTGCGAGCTTACAATTTTGACCAGGCCTTTATTGGTGCAGCCGGACTGGATTTAGACAAAGGTACCACCACCTTCAACGAACTGACGCAGTTGAGTCAAGTCATGGCGGAGGTGTCCTTAGAGGTCATCGTCATGGCAGAATCAGAAAAGTTGCTACGTAAAATACCCAATATTGAGTTACCTTGGCAGGCAATATCAGTATTAGTGACCGATGACTTGATCGCAAAAGAAGATAAACAGCATATTGAAAAACAAGGCGTAAAAGTTATTTGCGCACAAATTAATGATATTGGAGCATAACGTATGTGTGGGATTGTAGGGGCCATTGCCGAGCGAAACGTAGTTGAAATTTTATTGGAAGGATTAAAACGTCTTGAATACCGGGGTTATGACTCCGCAGGTGTAGCGTTGCTGGATAACGACGGCAACCTGACACGTACCCGACGTATCGGCAAGGTAAAAGAATTGGCCGACGCCCTGCATGCTTATCCAGTCAAAGGTACCACAGGTATCGCCCATACACGCTGGGCAACACACGGCGGCGTAACCGAAGCCAATGCCCACCCGCATTTTTCAACCGAACGTATTGCCGTGGTGCACAACGGTATTATCGAAAATTACCAGCGTCTGCGCGCCGAACTGTCAATAAAAGGTTATGGCTTTACCTCAGATACCGATACCGAAACCATTGCCCACCAGGTCCATTTCGAGTTAGACCAAACAGGCGATTTACTCAAAGCGGTTCAGCAAGCGGTGAAGAAGTTTGATGGTGCCTATGGCACGGTGATCATCGATAAACACGCCCCGGAGCGTATGATCGTGGCTCGTTCGGGCAGCCCCCTGGTAATAGGATTAGGCATAGGAGAGAATTTTATCGCCTCCGACCAGATGGCCCTGTTGCCCGTTACCCGTCGTTTTATGTATCTTGAAGAAGGTGACGTGGCGGAAATTACCCGTACCAGCATCACAGTATATGATCAAAGTGGTACCCCCGTTGAACGTGAAGTCGTAGAATCCGATGTGGAACATGACGCCGGTGACAAAGGTGGCTATCGCCACTACATGCTTAAAGAAATTCACGAACAACCCACAGTTGTGCGCAACTGCTTGCTGGGTCGTTTGGGTCAGCATGACATCAGCCCGAATATATTCGGCCAAGATGCAGATAAAATACTTTCCACCATTAAACATGTGCAAATTGTGGCTTGTGGCACCAGTTACCACTCAGGTATGACAGCCAAATACTGGTTGGAGCAATATGCCAATGTATCGTGCAACGTGGAAATTGCCTCGGAATTTCGCTATCGCAAATCCTTTGTGCATCCCAACAGTTTGTTGATCACCATTTCTCAATCCGGTGAAACCGCAGATACTTTGGCCGCCCTGCGTCTGGCAAAAAGCAGCGGTTATTCTTCCAGTTTGGCTATCTGCAACGTTCCCGGCTCATCCTTGGTGCGTGAATCAGATTTGGCTTTTATGACCTTGGCCGGAGCCGAAATTGGCGTAGCGTCAACCAAAGCCTTCACTACCCAGTTAACCGCCTTTTTGTTGTTGACCTTGGCCTTGGGCAAATACAACGGCATGAGTGAAGCCGATCACAAAGCCATAGTTGATGGCCTGCACAGCTTGCCAAGCAAATTGGAAGAAACCCTGAGTTTGACCCAGGGCATTAAAGATTTAGCGGAGGAGTTTGCCGACAAACATAACAGCCTGTTTTTAGGCCGTGGAGCGCAATACCCCATAGCTATGGAAGGCGCACTCAAACTTAAGGAAATCTCCTATATTCACGCCGAGGCCTACGCTTCTGGGGAACTCAAACATGGCCCCCTAGCCCTAATCGACGATGAAATGCCGGTGATAGTGGTCGCCCCCAACAACGAATTACTGGAAAAACTCAAGTCAAACGTAGCTGAAGTGCGCGCACGGGGCGGTATCATGTACGTGTTTGCTGACAAAGAAGCACACTTTGAAAGCGATAAAACCATGCGCGTAATCAATGTACCTCATTGCGACTCCCCCATCGCCCCAATCATCTATACCTTACCTTTGCAGTTGTTGTCTTACTATGTGGCGGTAATCAAAGGTACAGATGTCGACCAACCCAGAAACCTCGCCAAGTCGGTCACAGTAGAATAGACAAAGGGGCGCAAGGCCCTGTGTGCGGAACATGATATTGGATTTGTACCTGTCTAGTGTTAACTGGTTGTTTTGTTTTGTTTCGTACATTGGGTTGCTCCCAATAAACCCGAAGCCCACTTTTTAGGTGGGCTTCTTTATTGTAGCCGAACAATTTTTGGGCAAATTTCGAGTGGCAAGTCTGAGCGATCTAGGCATTAACAAGGTGAATAGGAAGATTAAATCTATTGCGGTCATTTCATCGGCTCTGAACCCGCAGGTTTTTGATTTTGCATTGGAGGAAAACAACACCTGCAAAAAATTAAGCCGCCCTTACATGCCGCAGCAGAACCACATCTCCAACTCACGATTTAATATGGCATGCATGAGATCAGTGATGAAAGAAGCGACGTTATTTTATTCCACTGGATTTAATGTACATAACGACAAGCTGATTGGGTAGTGATCAGAAGAGTGGATATTTGTATGTACGTGCGCATCGATTACCTCTAAGCCGCGACAATAAATATGGTCAAGATGTTGATATAAATGATTTAGCCTTGGCTGACGTACCATTTTCACTTCCTCTAACGAAAACGACATTGCGAGCTGATGAAAGTATTTCAATCTTTTCCCATTCCAAGTATTAAAGTCACCCGCCAATAATATAGGGCCATCATGCTGTTCCAAAGTTTTAAAAACTTGATCTAGATGCACTCTGAATTTTTCAAAAGAAACAAAGTTAATAAGGTGCGAATTTACTACTAGTAACGACTGCCCCAGGGGATGTAAAGGATACGAGGTTGTCAGCAACATTTTTTTTGTTTTTGAAATGGGCTCGCTGTGTATTGAAGCTGAAAAATAATGTTTATTTGCCGCAACCGTCGATCCGGTTTTAACGCCTGTTTCGATGTTGGTTTTCACGTTCCTGAAGCTACGCGCCATAATCCACTGATGCTGTAACGATTTGTTAAAATGGATATCTAAGGGTGAGTTTAATATAGCTTCCTGCAAGAGAATTAAATCTTTGTCACACATGAGTGTTGTAAAATCTTCCCGCCATCCCTTTTTCCTGCATTTAAAAACATTCCACAGTAATATCTCGATGTTTGGTCCCAACACCTGTTTCGACGCCCGGCCCATGATTTTTAGGGCTTCAACTGTGCTATACCGACTTTTTAGCATGAAAACATTGGCCTTTATAATACGTATGACAGCAAGATGAATTATTGTACGGCTAGCATTACAGATATGGTGAAAATAAACGAAACAAGTTGTTGCGAATTTTTCTGTAGGTGGGCAAGCCATTAATTTTACCCTCTAAAACGGGGGTAGCATTCTGTTTTTTTAAGGTAAAAAATTCTGTTAGCTTTGCATTAAGATTTGCATCAAAACATTCTAGGTTAATTTCGAAATTGAGTTCTAAACTTCTGGCATCCCAGTTGGAGGAGCCTATAAATGACCAAATGTCATCAATAATGACAATTTTACTGTGGTCAAAAGGTCTTTTATTTTTGTATAACTGGATACCGTGCTCTATTATTCTCGGCAAATTTGCTTCCATTACCCAGTCCAAAAATGGAATATCACTGTGCTGGGGCACAATAATTTCGATTGACACGCCACGCAATGCCGCTGCGTGAAGAGAAGTCATTAATGTTTGGTCAGGGATAAAATAGGGTGTCATGATTTTCACGCTGGTTTGTGCACAAACTAATGCGTTAATTAATGTCCAGCGTATTTTATTATGGTCTTCATCTGGGCCATCTTGAATGATCCGGGCAATGACAGATTTAGCGTTTTTTTGCTCCTGTGTGTTTGGCTTATAGCGGGGAAATTGAATTAATTCATGTGTAGCAAAAAACCAATCCTCTATAAATACCTGACTAATTTGGTCAATCACCGGGCCTGTCACTTTAAAATGAATATCATCAATGGGGTGTACTGCGGATTTAACCACATTGTTCTTGCTTACGTTCATGCCTCCGATGTAAGCCACTTCACCATCCACGCAGAGTATTTTTCGGTGGTTTCTCAGGTTGATAAAACGAATGCTGGTAAGCGAAATTGCGGGTAAAAACCGGGCGGTTTTTACCCCCAGTTTTTTTAAAGCTCTGTCTGATTGGTGCCAGCTATAACCAATGCCGATCCCGTCCAGTAAAACGTTTACCATTACACCGCGTTGATGTGCCTCAGCTAAAGCGTTAACAAATTTTCGGCCAAGTGAATCGTCGTCAAATATATAACTTGATAAAACGATATAACGCTTGGCGCAATTGATGGATTGAATCATTGCCGGGTAGGCCTTATCGCCATTAATGAGCGGTTCAACTTTGTTATTTGCAACGTAATTAACAGGGTGAATTTTATATCCTGCGATGATGCCTGAATGCCAGTTTTTGGGCAGGTGGTGAAACTCAATGAGTTTTGCTTGCTGGCGAAAGTCTTTTTTAAGCGCCTGTGGATGTTTTTTTTGTGCTGATCGCTTGATGCGATTTATCCCAAACAACCAGTAAAACAGGCTTCCCATCACGGGGGAAAATATAACGAGGCCAATCCAGGCCAGTGATGTGCGTTCGTTTTGTTTGAACAGAAGTACATGTACCGATGTCAGTAGAGATAAGCTAAAATGCAAAACAACTACGATGGTTACCCAATGGATGTAGATCCATTCAAGTAATGTTTCAAATATTTGCATAAAACCTACCTTAAATAATGCGCGGCTAAATCAATTACGGAAAACAAAATTGCTGACAGAATCCTACAACAAAATTGCAACATACCTAATGGAGAATTTTGGCGCCAACTTTATATTCTTAACTATTTTGTTAACGACAGCTGTTTCTATCATTTATTTTATAGTGATAAGTTACTTCATTACTCAAATGGATAAGCGATACTTTGTGCGTAAGAAAATCGCAGGGGAAGTCTTTAGGGAAACCCCTTACTTAACGACGATGAATAGCAGCGTAACCTACGTGGTTAAAATTGTAAAAATCATAGTTGGAGTATTCTTGTTGGTGTGTGGGCTTGTGATGTTGGTTTTACCTGGTCAAGGTTTAATCACGATGTTAATTGGTTTGAGCTTGATCCCGTTTCCAGGTAAAAACCAGCTTGAACAAAATCTTCTTTCGCGAAAGTCAGTAAGGTCTTCTCTAAACTGGATCCGAATTAAAGCCAATAAGGAACCGTTTATTTTTGATTAAATCCACCATCAACAGATTAAATAGTTTCAAGCATCTAAAATTAAACGCCGCCACGAATTGCTACTTAGCCCAGACAATAGGAAGAATAACCGCTACCCCAGATCTATTTAATAGACCTGGATCGTAAAGATGCGGACTTTAGGTAACTGGCCATTTGTATAGGTAATGTCTGACAGAATACTGCCAGTGTGAAATAGAGGTACAAAATATAATTCAGTTCAAATAGCGTATGAGCGTGAAACGGCCTTAGCTGCTACAAATGTCTTAATCTAGTTGCTCACACTCCCCCTTATTCTTTGCAGATCAAAGCACAGTTTCAATAGCCACATCAGAGTATATAAATCCACGACCACTATGGTGTTCAAAACAATACCAAGACTTAATGGGTTGCTCATCAATCATAAAGTCGACAAGCCTCAGTTGATTAATGCTTTTTGCTACTGTGACCAATAACCTTTCCCAAGTCCTTCATACCTGTCGTCAGTCCCTTATTGAATGATTAACACATTGTAAATCTTACGCGCCATTCAGTAAACGTTACCCGGTAAGCGTTACCCGGTAAGCGTTACCCGGTAAGCGTTACAAAATTTAAGTAAAGTGATGTTAGCAGCACCAACAACCACATTGTACTCATGCGCGGTATGACGTGGTTGAAAAACACTACACTGAAAAACATACCTAACATCCAAACTGGCGAAAATATTGCATTGCGCATCTGAAGCTAATCACCAAACGATACGGTAGCGGAAGTAGTTCAGCCACCGTCCTTCTATTTACTCACGGAGTTCATCATGGCAATAGATACACATAGTACATCCGCCGCAGCTGCGGCTACTTTTAACACCCCGGTTGGACACCGTATAAGTTGGGGGGCCATCTTTGCAGGAGTCAGTTTGTTGATTGCTGTCAGTTGGCTTATGTTGTTACTTGGCTCTGCAATAGGAGTGGGCATTGCTGACGCAACAGATTTATCCGCAATCGGAGATGGCTTAGGAATTGGGTCAATCATTTGGATACTACTAAGCACCATTTTTGCTACCTTTGCCGGTGGGTTACTTGCTGCCAAAATGGCAGGAACGGCGGATGATCGCATTGGAGCGTTGCACGGCCTCACCGTTTGGTCGGTTGGAACGTTGCTCATTATCCTATTGGGCGCTTCAGGCGTCGGTGGGGCAATGAATTCAATCAGTGGCGTTTTGGGGTCCGCAAACAAGGTGAGTACGTCGATCATCTCCAGTGCCACAGGCTCAGATGAAAGCAGCGGACTACCGGACTCGGTTGCTACAAGTATCGCGGCCATATTGAAACGCCAAGCATCAAGCATAATTAGCAATACTGGTAGTGGTGCGAATAGTCCAGATCAAGGTGAAGTACGTTCGGCGATAGAATCATTAAATGCTGAAGATACTGGGGCTATCACTAGTGCATTAATTGCCGGCGATACAGAAAAAGCACGTAGCCAGTTGACGCAGCGTACTAACCTGTCAAGCGCTGAAATTGACTCGATTATCAAGGGTGCCGATGAAAAAGCTGAGAGTTGGAGTGAATCTGAAGGCGCACAGGAAGCCCAACAGTGGCTGAATGAACAAATGAATGATGTTAAAAGCTCTATAAACCAATCTGTGGCTGACTTAGGTGGCGCACAGGTATCGCCACAAGAAGTCAATCGAGCCTGGAAAGAGCTAGATTCAAAAGTCATGGTTGAAGCCGGCCAATATCTGGTAACGGGTAAACCTGAAATGGCTAAGGATGTTTTGGCAATCAATACCAACCTGTCTAAAGACGACATTAACGCCATTGTTGACGGTGCCGAACAAGAAGTACAGCAGTTGATTGACAAAGCTAAGGCGAAGCTAAACAAAGCCTCTGAAGCGATTGGCACTTATACTCAAGCAGTGCTGTGGTCAGCGTTTATTGCTGCCGCTTTAGGAATGATAGCCGGCTTAGTTGGTGGACATATGGGAGCTGGAGCGGTGCGCCGTGTGTATGCTGTTCGTCAATAACTTGATGAATTGGCATAACTAGTAATACGTACAACAAAGATATTAGCGAGGAAAATAATATGAGATTTGGTCTAATAGGATTAGTAATACTGCTGTTGGTCGCAGGCGCATTGGTTCAAAACGTATTCATTGGCGGCATAGGAGGTCTAGTACTACTTATCGTGCTGATACTCTTCTTAACTGGAAGACTCTAACGTTTGAAGCTAAATGAATCGATATTAAGTGGATTATATCAATCTACAGGTGCCGCTAGGCAAATCGAAGACTAACTCAGCACGTAGTCCCGATAGCTGAAAAACGCCATGTCCCTCCTAGGGACATGGCGTTTGTTTTTGAGTAGCATAGGAATAATAAAATTTTTTCACGCAGCTAGGCTACATATTAATGAAGTTGAAAAATAAGTTTCTGATTTGCCGCAAACATGTTCCCAAAAACTTACTGTCACTAGTAAACTATGAAAACTAATACCAAATACGCCTGAGAAGTGTTTAGCGTAGAGGTGGCAATTCACACCCACCATTTTAGACATCGTATTCATGTTACGGAAAGCCTGATGACGCTCGTCAAATGAGGCACCACTGCCCTTACATATGACGTTGGTGAATACTTCACCTTGTCTTTTGAACAAATCCGTTCCTTCATATATAGCTCAGTGTTCATGGTCGTGATCGAAGGACATCAACGGCGCTACAAGGCATTGGCCTCACTGGTATTTAAGCGCTGGTTCAAAGGCTTACACGACACGCTGTTAACTATGAACATCACGTTCGGTATTGTAAAGGCGGCGGCATTGACGATGCAATCGCCTTAGTGGCTACCGCAATCGTTGACAGAGAATTGGCAAAATCAACGATGGGTTCTTCTAAGGCGCTCAATCAGGATGTATTAGGCATTGTGGCAGAAAAAGCCATTGATACCTATTGGCACGAAAATGGATTGCGCTACTTCTTTTAGTGTATCTAGACAATCCCGTTCGCACCGATTTTATAAGCTGGAAGTATCTCAAACTGAATTGGTTTATAGGTAAAGTTGTTTGATTGTCCGGCCGAACACGCTGTCAGGCCAACTAACAAATCCATCCTCGCTCTAAATATCGTAAAGTCTCCCGGCTTGCTCTTTGGCGGCAGGACAGACACTTTCCCGTTAGCAGAAATTTCGACGTTCATGAACGTATTGAACGTGGTGTTTATTTGGCTTTCCTTAATACCAAAAGGGGCGAATGCGTTTAGCAAATTTCCATGGCATCCGGGAACCACTTCCTCGTCAGGGTAGAAGTGTCTAAATGTATCTGGGCTACAAGGCGTCAATAAAAAATCGTGATCAGAGACTCGGTCTTCAACAATTTCAAACATTGGGTTACTTAAATTAGAGTAAAGCACAGAGCCCTCTCCAAAATTGACCGATTCGTTATAATCAATGGTTCGTCCTGAGGATAAATATTCTTCTAGGTTGTTCTTGTTAAAACAATATAAGTCGGCCACTTGCTGGCCTTCAGGATCGATTACTTTAAGGCATTGGCCTTTTTTTATCGAAAAAGCTGTGCCGCTTCTTGGCGCAATAGTTTCTGTCATATTAGTTCCTTGTTGTAAATGGGCATTGCCAGTCCTTTGGCAAGTGACGCCCACTATATTGTTTAGCTTCAGACTCTTTTCCATGGTCCTGCAGCATGTGATTAGGGGATCCGCAAAACACTTCATCTTTTTTGCGGATCGAGTCTCGCAACGGTGTGAATTTATTTTCTTCTTTCATGGCCTCAAATTGTCTGTGCATATTGAAAACAAGAGCAGGCTTGGTATACCGCCGAGAGCGACGATTACTGAATGGGTTTAGGCCGATAATAAAGAATGCTTCACCGCCTAAACTAAAGCTAAATTGATTACTGTTGGGGTCACAACTAACGCTGCCGTCCCAGTCATAGAGCTCGGAATCTAGGTTATGTAGCGACTGCAATTTTGACCACAGAGCATCGTCGAAGTCTTCTTCGCTTTCAATATCTTCAAGCTCAAAGGTGGCGACGAAACTGTAAAAATGGCCTTGTATGCCACGATATTTTTTGATAAATGAGTAGAGCGCTGACAGGACGCTTTCATCACAGTCACAAGACAGCATATTTCCCGCATTAAAACTAATAATTTGATTTTTTGCATTGGCGGCACGGGCACCTAAGCACGGAAATCCGTCTTGGGATACGAACTCGTGAATATCTTTAAATTCGTTTAACGTTTTCATTATAAGAGCCTCCCTTTCGATTTAACTAGACTTAAACAAAAAGAGTGCCAATTGACTTTTTAGGCTGGATTTAACCTACAAATGTATCCTTGGCTAGCGGCGTTACTATATGTCTTATTTTAACGTTGTATTTTTGAGCGTTCATCTGTGTAAATTTTTCTCACGGTACTCACATTTGATTAAAATAGCACCCTGGCGTTAGTCGTCGATCCGCCGTACGCCTTTTAATAGGTCTTCTGAGCACTGGTCGCCATGAAGAACCGATATATCGCCGGTTGTTTCGAGCACGACTGCGCGCACCTGTGAAAAATCCAGCACGTTAGACTCCCGAAGTTTAGCGATCAGATCGCTCTGTGCGACCCGCGTTTTGGTTAACGCATCATGTAAAATGATGCCGTCTCGCATTAACAGCACCGGGGTATTTTGCATTACTGCTTCAAACGTATTCGACGCTTTGCGAATGCGCGCCGTGGAGTATTGAACAACAAACAGCGTTGCCATCGCGATCAGCGTCTGCAGAAAACTTGACCAGTTAGTCGATTGACTTGCGCCGGCTAGCAGAGAGCCCATGGCAACCGTCATAACAAAGTCAAAGTTTGTCATTTTAGAAAACGACCTTAAGCCGTTAACACGCACCAGCATGACAATCCAGACTATAGCTACTGTGGTTAACACTACTGCGCGCAGGATCAGGTCGAGTGTTGAGTCAGATACAAACATGTTTGAGTCACCCCTTAGTTAGAGAAGCACAATCGTCTACGCTCAAGCATAGTAAGGTTTTACCAAAAATGGTCTGCTACATCTTAAGCGATTTGTCCAAACGCTCTTACATAAGTATAATCCTGTTAGAAAACTATCTTCAAAAAATTGGGTAAGCGGGTAATTGTTTATCATCAAACAAGAGCGTTATTCGGTATATTTGGCCAATAGTAAGTCTGTTCACTCGGCGCCACGTGCCGAAGCCGGGGTGAGCTGAAGTCTACAAAGCACTACTGAGAGGTTCCTTTTGCAGTTGTGGCTTCCAACAGGTCCTCTACGTACAACATGTTGACTATAACCATCAGCGTTACAGTAAGCGGGGCGGCTAGCAAGATGCCCGTCATGCCGATCATTGCGCCCAGAGTTACCTGAGCGAAAAGAGTCAGTGCTGGGGGAAGGCCAGCTATTTCGGCCTGTAGCACAGGCGTCAACACATAACTTTCAACTATCTGTACAGCGATATACAAAATGGTAACGTAGAGCAGTGCGTCAAACCCGCTGATCACGCTGACCATCGCAGCCGGAATAAAAGCAATAATAGGACCGAGATTAGGAATAAAAGAAAGCAGCGCTGCAATAATTCCGAGTATCAAAGCAAGATCGATCCCCAGCGTCCAGAGGCCAACCGTAGTCAGTATGCCAACCAATATCATTGAAGCGATTTTTGCAACAAGCCAACCTGACAGCGCTGACCCACATGCACCTAGTACTTCACGGGCTCTGTGCCGGTGTGAGGGAGGTACAAGCGCTACTGCGCCGTTGATATACCATTTAGGATTAACTGAAAGAAACAACGCCAGAAAAAGAGCAAAAATAAAGCTCCCTAGACCATTCATCGTTGATGAAAAAAAACTGGATACCGCGTTCACTATCGTACTGACTTTGGGATCATACGTGCTAATATTTTTTACATTGTCGCTAAGTTGTCCGGCCCACGGAAGTGTAGATAGCTGCTCCTGCATATAACTGATGGCTTGTGGCAGACGATCCATCAGCTCACTGGCCTGTGTGGAGATCTTAGGCGCGGTATACCCGAAAAAAAGGCCAAGTAACAAAAATGGCGCAATAATGGTTACCGGAAGCCATACCTTGGAAGAGACGTTGGTTTTCTTGCCTAACCAGCTCGCTGAGCCACAAAACAGAACGGCAATTAATATGCCTCCAAAGCCAGTGAGTATAATTTTGCTGCTGTTTACCAGTATCCATGCAAGAAGCACTACCAGCGTAGCGGTACTGGTCTGAATAAAAGTACGTTTCGCCAGTAATTTGGTATTCATATAATTCCTTGAAGCAAAAAGTTGAGAGCCAGGCGCTCTGAGCCTAGCATAAAGCCTCTTAAAACATAGTTAACACCCACATGTTCCCGTGTCTACAGGCAGAATAAACGCTATCCCGGCTCTAAGCAATGAGTAACAACTGGCTATACTTCGGCTGCAATCATGAAACAAAACTGGCTATTCGAATAGCTTGTGACTGATGAAAAAACGGGAAATGGGTGGTCTAACTGAATAAAACGGAGAGGTATTGTTAGCCTAACCTCAAAATCGGTCTTAATGAGGCAGCCAAGACCCCACTCTTTTTGAGCGTGTCAATGTGTTGAAAAAGGCAATGCGTTAAAGTAAAGAATTTTACTATACACCACAGACGGTGAGTCCCGATCAGAAATCTTGTTGTGCTGAGCCGATCACCGGTGGCGGGCGCAGGGGTGGCAGCAAGTTAGGTTGTTGTGTGATAGGTGCATTCGTCCCTGAGCACGAAATCAAATACTATAAAGATGCAATCGACAAAGGCTCCATATTGGTCGGTGTTAAATACACGAGTGATAATAAAGATAATATCAAAAAGACGTTGGAATAAGCCGGTTCCGATAAAGTGTCGACAGCATAAGACACTCCCATTTTTTTATGTCATGCAGGTGTAACTCTCCTATTTTTCGATCCGTTCCCTATTGAGCTCCCCTTGTATTAATCGCTCATAAAGTTAGAACGGTAAATCCAGGCGGATACTATTGTGACCTTAGATGGACTTGGTTTATTACCGGCTCAATAACCTAGTTGAGTAAAGGAAGCCGCTACCGGGGTGGGTAAACGACACCATCACAACACGACTAATGGCTTGTTATTTGTTGCAGTTGGTAGATATTTATGGGTAAAGGGGTTGAAGCGGACCCAAATGAACAGGGCAAAACAATCGAAGTATTGATGCATGAAAACCCTATTATCAACTAAGCGGCACTAATCAAGCGAACGGCCTTTATGCCGCACAATAGTTATAATCGCCGCCTTTATTACGGATAAATCAAACCAGTTATGCAACCTGAATTGAAAATTGATGACCTAGTTCCAGGCACGGGCAAAGTAGCCGAGCGCGGTGCACTGATCACCGCCCATTATCGTGGCTGGTTAGAAGATGGCAGTGAGTTTGACTCATCATATAAAAATAATACGCCGTTTCAATGTGTACTAAGTAACAAGCGGGTCATACAGGGTTGGATCATAGGACTGCAAGGCATGAAAGTAGGCGGCCTCCGCAAACTATGGGTACCGGCTCATCTCGCTTACGGTGAACGTCAAATCGGCAGCATGATCCCCCCGAATGCCAATCTAATATTCGAAATTGAATTGTTAGAGGTACTCACACGTGACTGATGATTTAGCATATTTACAAGCAAGCTCCCATCACTTTAGTTTTTTAAACTCCTGAGGCGATACCACAGGTGACGAGGAGCAATGCAAGTCGCTAGATAACGTGCCGTTAAAATCCAAGTTAACAATCTTCGCACTTGTCAGGCTTATATTGCCCCTGCTAGCATAGCCAGCTATTTGTACCCCATAATATTTATCTGCCTGCTGAGAATCTCGGTAGTAAAAGGAGAGCGTGTTTGAATAAAAGTATCATAACCAATGGATTGGCTCTGTTGTTGGTGCTCGCTGGTTTCATTTTAGACAATGATATGGTTAAAACCGTCGGCCTGTTCGCCTTATCAGGAGCCATCACCAATTGGCTGGCCATACATATGCTGTTTGAAAAGGTTCCGGGCTTATATGGCTCGGGGGTTATTCCCGACCGCTTTGAGGACTTCAAACTGGGCATTCATAATCTAATGATGGAGCAATTTTTTACCGAGCAAAATATCGATCGTTTTCTTGCCACTGATGGCAAACATTTCGACTTGAATTTAGCGCCTATATTACAAAAAATTGATTTAACGCCTACTTTCGATTCTCTGGTTGAAGTGATTAACAATTCTTCTTTTGGTAGTATGTTAGGCATGCTTGGCGGCACAGAAGCCCTTGAACCATTAAAACAACCCTTTATTGACAAGATGTCTGAGTCATTGCAAACCATCAGTCAAGATGAGGCATTTTTAGCCTTGTTGCATAGTGAATTAGAAAACCCAGATGTGATGAATGAAATTCGCCAAAAGGTTATGTTGATTGTGCAAAAGCGCCTCGATGAACTCACCCCAAAAATGGTTAAAGACATTATCCAATCCATGATCCGCCAGCATCTAGGCTGGTTAGTCGTATGGGGCGGTGTATTGGGTGGTTTAATCGGTTTATTGGCAGCGTTAATACAATTCTAGAATGGCGTAAAGGCGAGCTGGGCATCATTAGTTCCGGCCCGATGAGTCCCAGCTCTCCTTTTTGTTTCTCACCTTTTATACCCGTTTTTTTGCCCGCTACGGTTGCGCACAAATATGCGCATCGTAGCCGTTGAGTAATGGCTTGCACTTACCAGTGCCTAGCCCGGGTCAACTTCTCCCCTTGGGAATCCCAAATACTGCACGGTGATCACCGTCACATTATCTGGGGTGTTATGTGCCAGAGCCTCTTGGATCATTTCGTGAGCGAGATGCTCGGCACGCCGATTTTGTAGTATCAGCGCTATCTCGTCGTCTGTTAACACTGAACTTAAACCGTCACTGCACAACATAAAGATGTCATTAGCTTGCGAATCGCTACTGACCCTCTCTAGTTCCAAAGATTTATTGACATCAATTGCCCGAGTGACTCTATGGGCACCGGGGTGGGATCGGTCCCTAGGCCGTGTACAGTGCATAAAGGTTATCCTTTAAGTGCATATAATTCTTGGTTAAAAAAGAATGGTGCTGCTGCGTTGCTTGCCAGCTCTATACAGGTCTTATTTTACAGATTTTCCCACATCGATTGGCGCAAACAGTGCTCTGAACTGGTGCCAGCGAAAACCGCTCAAATAATAGGCTTGAGGGCATTGACTGTCTCGGATTAAGGGTTGGGGAACCATTAGTTACGTGGGCTTCAGATAATTTGAAGACCAAGTCATCAGAAGTTAGTAAATACTTACTTCATGCTTTTATCTAATGACCAAAAACTTAGGCAGTGACCGTAAAAAATAACTGGCGGTAAAACCTCAAATATCCAAGCAAAAAACAAACACAAAACATACTTGCAAATAATTCTCATTTAGATTAACTTGACCTGGCCTGTTTGATACTGAGTTTCACTGGTCCTGGCTTAGTATCAACTTCGAGGTAGATATTCCTTGTGGATATCTACCTCACTCCTTATATATTAAGTGTTTTTGGATTTTGAGGCAGTCAAAAAATGCGCCGACAAGGTGACAAATACATTTTGATACAGCCTCTATAAATAAGCATTGCGTTCAGTAATACACTCCGCTTCCCCCATTTCAAACTCCCGACAGACTAACGGCCGATTTTCATAGATTGAACACATCATCGTGTCTCGGTCTAATGCGGCGCACCAACCATCGTCCAGCCTGCGCATGGTCTCACTTCCCCATTTATCAACCTTGATATAGCGTTGAGGCACGCCGGTATCGGTAAACAGCATCACTTCTAGGCGACAACAACAGGCTTTGCAGGTGGCGCAAGTGATGGCAACTGGCGGGATAGGATCACTTGGTAGGATTTTTACGTTAATTGGCATGCAGTCTATACTCGAGCTTGATAGCCACAGGATACCCCACAACGCGCCGTTATGCGCCCAAATCAGTGGTTTGTTTAGCCATTTTTACAAAACCGTTTTGATAGTCTGGCCGCGTTTCTTGGGCCCGAAACCCCAAATGAATATGTTTAAAGATGCCGTGTTGACCCAGGCGGATAGGTACCAACCTCAGTGTTTGCTGATACTCTTCGACCAGCCATTTCGGTAAGGCCGATACGCCCCGGCCAGCGCTTACCATCTGTAACAGTATTTCTGTGGTTTCGATCGCCCGGTGTTTTTTAACACCCACGCCCGCAGGGGTTAAAAACTGGCTAAAAATATCCAGGCGACTCATTTCCACCGGATAGGTGATCAGCACTTCCTGGCTTAAGTCCTCGGGTTTTATAAAAACACGGTTAGCTAAAGGATGATGTTCCCCCACTACCAGTACATGTTCGTATTCAAATACCGGAATATATTCCAGGCCGCTTTGAAAAAGAGGATCTGGGGTGATCAACATATCGATGTCATATCCTAGTAAGGCCCCTAACCCCCCAAATTGAAATGCCTGGCGAACATCCACGTCAACATCGGGATAACACTGCAAAAATGGTGCTACCACCTTTAACAGCCACTGGTAACAAGGATGGCATTCCATTCCAATACGCAAGGTGCCTCTGTGGCCATCGGCAATATGTTGAATAAGCTGCTCGGCGTGGTCAAATTGGGGTAATACCCGGTTGGCCAGACTTAACAGACTCTCTCCGGCTTGGGTTAAGCGCAATCGCCGTCCGTCCTTTTGCCAAACTGGGGTACCCAAATGGTTCTCCAACTTTTTAATGGAGTGGCTCAAGGCTGACTGCGTTAAACACAAGGCACTGGCCGCCTCCGTCAAGGTACCTTGGCGACTGACGGTTTGAATAATGGTCAGATGGGTACGTTCGAGCATACTATTAACAGCCTATATATGAGTAATATTCATGTATTCCTGAAAATATACCATTATTTTTAATTGTTTTTTAGCTCTACTCTCTCAATATACAAAATCAACTGGACGGATAGATGGCTAAATTACACAACCTTGGATTTCCCCGTATTGGCGAAAAACGCGAATTAAAATTCTTGTTGGAAAACTACTGGCGCGGCGATATAGACGAAACAACCCTTAAACGGGAAGCAAAAAAACTCCGTCTCAAACACTTGGCAGTGCAGCAATCCCTGGATTTTTCCCAGGTGGGAGACTTTTCATTTTACGATCATGTATTGGATACCAGCTTTTTACTGGGTAATGTGCCTGAGCGCGCCGCTGGTGAAAACCTCAGTGCTTTGCATACCTATTTTCGGGTCGCCCGGGGACAAGCGTCAACCACCAGCCATTGCTGCGGCGTCAGCGCCGGTGAGATGACCAAATGGTTTGATACCAATTATCATTATATAGTGCCTGAGTTCAGTAAAGACACCCGGTTTTCCCTGAATGCCGACAGTTTACTCCTGCAGATAAGCGAAGTAAGGGCTTTGGGAGGTAATGCTAAACCTGTGATACTCGGCCCTCTAAGTTATCTATCTTTGGGTAAAGCTACGGACAATAGTGACCCATTGGCTTTACTCACCTCCCTACTGCCTGTCTATCTGCAATTATTTGAAAAACTCGCCAGAGCCGGGGTTGAATGGGTACAGCTTGATGAACCCGCCCTGGTCACTGAGCTCAGTTCCCAGTGGCAAATGGCCTACAAATACGCCTATCAGTTTCTTAACGCTCGTCCCCTGAAGTTGTTACTAACCACCTATTTCGGCGATCTACACGATAACTTAGAACTCGTATGCCAACTCCCCGTTGACGGCGTGCATGTAGATGGGATTAAAGCCAAAGCTGAAGTGGCGGTATTGGCCCAGCGCCTCGATGTTCAGCAAGTATTGTCAGTGGGTATTATAGATGGGCGTAATATCTGGAAAACTGATCTCAATGCCGCCCTGGAATTTTTACAGCCCTTAGCCCAAACCCGGGGCGACAACTTATGGCTCGCGCCTTCTTGCTCCTTGTTACACGTGCCGGTTGATTTAGAGACGGAAACTGATATCCACAGTGAGGTTAAAGATTGGTTGGCGTTCGCTGTGCAAAAATTGCAGGAATTGTCGGTACTGGGTGATGCGTTGAACTTTGGTGCTCAAAAAGTGGCGGCCCAACTGGCCCAAAATAGCCATAGTATTGCCTGTCGCAAAACCTCACCTATTGTGCACAACCCCCAAGTTCAACTGGCGCAACACGGGATCGAGGCCGGACACAGGCAGCGTTTTAGCCAATTTGATAGCCGTAGTCAGCTCCAGGCAAAGAGACTTAGCTTGCCGCTATTTCCTACCACAACCATCGGTTCATTTCCGCAAACTGGGGACATTCGTGCCATACGTAAGGCCTACCGTCAGGGCGATATTAGTGAGCAAGAATATATAAGCAAAATGGAAGAGGAAGTCAAAGGCTGTATCAGCCGCCAAGAATCACTGGAGCTGGATGTACTTGTGCACGGCGAACCAGAACGTAATGACATGGTAGAATATTTTGGTGAACAGCTCGACGGTTTTACTTTTAGTCGTTTTGGCTGGGTACAAAGTTATGGTTCACGTTGTGTTAAACCGCCGATTATTTACGGCGATGTGAGTCGGCCCAAGCCGATGACGTTGCAGTGGACGAAATTCGCCCAGTCACTGACCACAAAACCGGTAAAAGGCATGTTAACCGGGCCGGTAACCATCTTAAATTGGTCATTCGTACGCGATGACCAGTCTCGCGCCCAGACCTGTGAGCAAATCGCTCTGGCTATCCGCGCTGAAGTGCTGGATTTGGAACGGGCCGGGACCCGTATTATCCAGATAGACGAAGCGGCATTGCGAGAAGGGATGCCTTTGCGCAAAGCTCAATGGCCAGAGTACTTGGGCTGGGCGATCGCCGCATTTAAACTGTCGGCTAATGGTGTGGCTGACGAAACACAAATCCATACCCATATGTGTTACTCCCAGTTTAACGACATTATCCAAGCTATCAGCGCCATGGACGCAGATGTGATCACCATAGAAACATCACGCTCTGATATGCGCTTACTCGGGGCGTTTGATGCTTTTGCTTATCCCAATGATATCGGCCCGGGAGTTTATGATATCCACTCTCCCAATGTGCCTAGTGTAGAGGCTATGGTGGAGCTGATTGAGCAGGCAAAAGACAAAATTCCGGCTAAGCGGATTTGGGTCAATCCGGATTGCGGCCTGAAAACCAGAGGTTGGCAGGAAGTGATGCCAGCGTTGCAAAATATGGTTGCTGCCGCCAAAATATTACGTACTAAACAGCCACTGATGCAGGATTAAAAGAAACTGGGGCCAGATTGTTGGCCCCCACAAGTCAATATAGATTTCAGCCTTAAAACTGCCTGTTTGTTGGCGATGCCTAAACACCTAGAAGGCGCTCGTTAAGGGCAAAATTCGGCCACAAAAGGCGCGTGATCCGATTCAGGAAATTTTAGATCGCTGGCAAAGGGCAGACTTTCGTCATGTAAATTTTCGTTGAATATATTAGCCCGGTTAAAATGGCTAAACAGACTTTGAGACATCAACATATGGTCCAGCAGATTACCCTGGCCGTGGTGCAGATGGCTAAATCGCACAGATTGCCCAATCGCCAGACTACAAGGGATCATCACAGTGGCACGTAAATCCGGGTTGCCGTTATTTTCCACCCGGCCGCAGATTGCCTCTACTGGTACTTCACCGGGCTCGGCGTTGAAATCGCCACACACAATAATTTTAGCTTCAGGATCCTGACTGAACAGTTGGTCTAGTAACATCCGGGTTTCCAGAGCTTGGCCGACCCGCTTAATGGAGGACAGAAAATACCCCTCAGCCCAACCCGCATTCTGGGACCAGGTGTAATTATTAATCTTTTGTCCCGCGACTGTTGATGCGTTACGGGATTTTAAATGTAGATTGATCACATGCAAACGCCCCAATTGCGGCACCTCAATTTCGATGTGCTGTACTGGCCGTTCCCAGCCAACATCCTTTGCCTCTTCTTTGGGCTGGGCAGTAACTTTTCGATACTGTAACTTGTCGATAAAGTTATTTTTATACTGCTTATTAAGGCCGATAGGCCAGCGAGACAAGATCACCAGATTACGCTTATCATACGGCACGTTGGCAGAGGTATGGGTGACAGCGCGATCAAATTGGGCGTATTCACTGTCTTGCACAATAAAATCTAAAGCGGACAAATCCCGTTTGGGGTGTTGGGTATTATGCCCGGGAAGTTCTTGGCCGTGTACTTCCTGTAGGCACAGGACATCAGCTTGCAAACGCCTGAACATGCTGCGCAGGGCCGGCGCTCTTTGTTGTAAACTGGGGTTATATTCGGAACTCGAGGTGTCCAGGTTTTCAACGTTAAAAGTGGCAATTCTCAGCATGCTATCTCCTCAGGGTTGACAGCACGAACCACCCAATAATAATGTCAGTCAGTTAAATATTGATGCGCGGATTAACTCAATAATAGTCGTACACTGTCAGTTGTACAGTTGACCCCGCCGACACTTTATTCTGTAGCTATTCCTTTGTTTGGGTATCAACGGGTACATACCAGGGCAATCTTGTTACTCTGCTGATTGGTCGTTAAACGGGTGACCCCATGTGGACAAATGTCCCCGCGTCAAGCAACGGATAACGCCACAGCTTTTGCACATCACCCTTGATGTAGATCACAGAGAAGTCTATTTCATTTGGCATCTGGGTTGGTGAGTAATCACTTTCAGGTGAGTTTGTTAGATTTTGTGAGTGCCCACTAACTAGGTCAAAAAACAAAACTGTCGGTTTGTTCTTGACCTGAAACCGTTGCGCCAGAGGTGAGCAATAAATGCTGCCCATCGGCCAAAAAGGACGGCTGATTGTCGTACTGAGGAGATAGGGTTAACGCCTCAAGTTGGCTGGTCTGCAACAGCCCTTTAACAACCTTGAGATCACCAACATACACATCTGAACTGGGCAATTGGGCATGTAAAAACAAACTGACAAACAGGCTGGGGATCAGAATAAGGGTCTTCGTATACCCTCCTTTGATAAATAAAACAGCACGGTTAGCTTAACCATTGATCTGGATTAAACGCCTAGCTTTACTTTTAATCGCCCGCCAGGGTGTTTTAGGCAACTTAGGCGCACTATGTAGCAAATGTCGATAATCAAGCTCAGTTAATTGCACCTCACCACCATGGGCCAACAAAATAGATGAAGGCTGCAATGCAATTAAACGCTGCACCGATGCCCGGTACTGGTTGGGGTAAAATACCGGAAATGGGGCAATAAAACGCTTTTTAACCCTGACGATTAAATCTGCAACATAAATGCGTTTGCTCGGCATATGCATAACACTAAGATCACGGTCGGTATGACCAGGCATTTCGAACACACACCACTGCTCAAAACCCGGGATTTGCTGGCCATCCGTTAATTTGTAGTCAGGTTTGAGCACCGGCGAATACCATAACATTTTTCTGGGTTTACCTAAGCGCCCCGCAACCCAACTCGCCAGGGCGATATCGGTCAGATGCATCAACAAACCATGCATGCCCTGATACCATGGTTTATCTTTATTGGCCGAGGCAATCTCACATCCGGTCAAACGTCTTAATTGGTGAGCGGCTCCGGCATGATCAGGATGCATATGGGTGACCAGCACCATAGTTAAATCGCTAAATGGACGCTGCAATTTCACATTGATAAACCGCTTAAGCATGGGCACATCTGCCCGGCTGCAGCCATCAAGCAGTAACAGTTTATCTGGGTATTCAATCAAATAGACGGACTGAATATAGCCTTGTAAGTGATGCAATTTCATTATTTAGCAGTCAACGTATTTCAAACCCAGTCAGTAGCTTACCGTGGCGCCACACAAAGCCAAACTTATTGTTGCGAATAGATCAGGCTAACCTAGAGCAATAGACAGACTAGTCTCAGATCGTGATTACGCTTAACGCCATTTTCGTTAATATATTCTTTTTCAGTTATCCGGCGGCTCTGATAAACTCCTTTTTTATACAATTTCCAAAATCGTCTGGCATACACAAGGTGGCAACAAGTTGAACAAACCTATTATCCGGGTGATTGTCGGCTCACTCAATCCGGTGAAAGTTAATGCAACACGCAGTGCCATGGCCGCCCTCTATCCAGAAGCTGATATCGACTGTCAGGGTATGGGTGCACCATCTGGTGTCGCAGCCCAGCCTATGAGCACAGATGAAACCCGGATCGGTGCAATCAACCGGGTAGAATATTGTAAAAAGCAGATTGCAGCAGATTTTTATGTGGCTATGGAAGGGGGCGTAGATAATTTTGATTATGGCCCAGCTACCTTTGCCTACGTAGTCGTGGCTAACCGCCACCGTCAGTCCATCGGACGAGGCGCAATCATGCCTATACCACCTAACGTTTACCAGGCGCTTAAAGCGGGTCAGGAGCTGGGAGATGTTATGGATACTCTGTTTAGTACCACAAATGTGAAACAAAAAGGCGGAGCCATCGGCCTGTTGACTAACGGTAACGCCAGCCGCGAAGGTAATTACCGCCACGCCCTGACGTTGGCCATGGTGCCATTTCTTCATCCTGAACTCTTTGGTGACAAATAAGTCGATACAAAACTTAACACCAAGTTAAAAATAATACTCATCAGGTAAATATATAAAGGCTTTAGGTGAATAACCTAATAAATATTCCTGCTAATGGATAGTAAAGGACCACGCTATGTGTCCGTTTGACAAGTCTGCCCAAAGTTAATCGAGCGGGTCAATTTTACTGATTTTCCTGCGCCTGGGTCTTTCTTCTTTTGGTGGGCCGGTGGCCCACCAAAGTTATTTTCGCCATGCGTTTGTTATCCGCCCTGGCTAGTAGTCATCGCCTGGGGGGTGCGGGGATCGCTGTTACATCTGTTGGGATTTATTAGCGAACGTGTTTGCCACCTGTCCACCCACCTTTTGCCAGCACCTGATCGCCCAACGCTTTGGGTGCAGGCTCAAGATCTGTGGCCATAGAATCATTCCAACGATTCAAAAAACCGTATAGACATATCGCGCCAAGGATCTCGACAATCTCATCTTCACTCCAAAATTGTTTCATGCGCACCATCAAAGGTTCATCCACCGCATTAGGTACGGCACCGGCGGCCAATGCATAATCCAATGCCACTCGTTCGGCCGCACTGTACAAGGGGCTTTGTTGGTAATCCCATACAGCGGCGACTTTTTCATCGCTAATACCATGAATTTTTGCCGCAACCAGCGAATGGGCTTCACAGTACTGGCAACCCGCAGCACGACTGGCAAAATGTGCCAGCAAACGCTTAAAGCCTAAATCCACCACCCCATCGACGGACATCACGGCTTTGGTCAATACCCCGAACCCCCTGACCATATCCGGTCGACGCTGCATGGTCAGTAAGCTGTTAGGAACAAATCCTAAAATTTGTTCGAAGACAGCAAAATCAGCGGCTAGTTCTGGACTCGTTTCTTTGGGTAGGGGACTAAGATGGGCCATATTTTTTACTCGCAACTTTATGAAAAATTAATTAAGTTGCCCCAGATTAGCCTAATTTTCCTGAATACCCAAAAGCGCCAAAGAAATCAAAAGGAGTTGAAAACCTTGAAATTTATTCTTCCATCGCCATATTATGATGGCTTTATCGGTGATTTTCTTCCCACATTCGGTCTCTTTACCCATCACCAATTGCCTCTGGATAGTCAATTGCCAGACTAGATGAACGATTTTAGCTCCTCAAAAAACACGCGGAATACAGCATGAAAGCATTACATATTAAAGGGTTAACCAAAACTTACAAGGGTGGTACACACGCGCTTAAGGGTATTGATCTGGACGTGCAACAAGGGGACTTTTTTGCCTTGCTTGGCCCCAATGGTGCCGGAAAATCTACCACCATCGGAATCATCGCCTCCTTGGTGAACAAAACCGCTGGCAGCGTAGATATCTTTGAACACTCACTGGATAGCCACCCAGTCGATGCAAAATCCTGTATAGGTTTGGTGCCTCAGGAGTTTAATTTTAATCAATTTGAAACTCTGCTGCAGATCGTCATCAACCAGGCAGGTTATTACGGCGTGCCCCGTAAAATCGCCAAACAACGGGCGGAAAAATACCTCAAACAACTGGATTTGTGGGAAAAACGTGACCAGCCGGCTCGTGAGCTTTCTGGGGGTATGAAGCGTCGCTTAATGATCGCCAGAGCCTTGATGCATGAACCCAAAATGCTGATCTTGGACGAGCCCACGGCCGGCGTTGATATTGAAATCAGGCGGTCAATGTGGACCTTTTTAAAAGAAATCAACCACCAGGGCATCACTATCATTCTGACCACCCACTATCTGGAAGAAGCCGAAATGCTGTGCCGCAATATAGCGATCATCGATAAAGGCATGATCATTCAAAACACCAGTATGAAATCACTGTTGGCGACCTTGAATAATGAAACTTTTATATTGGATTTGTCCAAACATGATAAGGCCATTACCCTCAACGGCTTCGAACACAGACTGATCGATGATCATACCCTGGAAGTGGATGTGCCTAAGGAGGATGCGCTAAATAAGGTTTTCGAGCAGTTAAGCTCGCAGAATATCCAAGTATTAAGTATGCGCAATAAATCTAATCGCCTGGAAGAGCTATTTGTGCGTTTGGTGGAATCCGGCCGTCAATCCCAAGCCACAGCACCTAAGGAGGCCGCTCATGGCTAGTCGTAATATGATTGCCCTGCAGACGTTATGGATCAAAGAATGTAGCCGCTTTTTGCGTATTTGGATCCAGACCTTGGTTCCGCCTGCGATCTCCATGACCTTGTATTTTGTGATATTCGGCAGCTTGATAGGCAGTCGCATAGGTGAAATGGGCGGTTTTAGTTATATGGAGTTTATTGTGCCGGGTTTGATTATGATGTCGGTGATCACCAACGCCTATGCCAATGTGTCATCGTCATTTTACGGTGCCAAATTTCAGCACAATATTGAAGAACTGCTGGTAGCCCCAGTGCCCAATTGGATCATCATAGCCGGTTTTGTGGGCGGCGGTGTAGCTAGGGCTAGCTTAACCGGCATAATAGTGACTGGTGTATCCTTACTTTTTGTTGATATCAGCATTTATAGCCTGCCCATTGTTATTGTTACCTTGTTGCTGACCTCTATTTTATTTGCCACAGCCGGGTTGATCAATGCGATTTATGCCAAGTCGTTCGATGATATCAGTATGGTACCGACCTTCATTCTCACCCCACTCACCTATCTGGGGGGAGTGTTCTATTCCCTGAGTTTGTTGCCAGAGTTTTGGCAATGGGTTAGTAAAATCAACCCTGTGGTGTATATGGTAAATGGCTTTAGATACGGTTTTTTAGGAGTCTCTGATGTGAATTATCTGTATTCACTGGGATTATTGATTGGTTTTAATGTGATCCTGCTCAGTATTGCCTATTCGCTGATCAATCGCGGTGTTGGTATAAGAAGCTAAAGACAGATTATGAGTGTAGTTAACAGTCCGGGTAACTCCCGACAAATACACAGCAATCAGACGCAAGTGCATGACAAGCTGCCGAAACTGGTTGCCAGACATCTGCGCCATATAAGCCAACGCCCCTTTACACAACATACATTAGAGGCCTTTGGGCAAGCTCAAGCCTGGTTAGCAGACCGGCAAGGACCTATTATTTTGGATGCCTGTTGTGGAGTGGGTGAAAGCACCACCCATATCGCCAACCAGCATCCTCACGCCAGAGTGATTGGTGTGGACAAGTCGGCCCTGCGCACGGCTAAACATCAACATTATAGTTTGCACCAGGACAACGCCCTGGTACTGCGCGGGGATCTGAATGATTTCTGGCGCCTGGCGGTGCAAGCAAATTGGACCCTGTACAAACACTTTTTGCTGTATCCCAATCCTTACCCCAAAGCGGCACATGTACAACGCCGTTGGCACGCCAGTCCTGCGTTTGCGGATATTGTCAAATTAGGCGGGCAATTAGAAGTGCGCAGTAATTGGCAGCTGTATATCGCAGAATTCGCCGTGGCGCTGAATGTGGCTGGGCTCACTAGTCAGATACAGGAATATCAATTTGAACCTGCTATCACACCTTTTGAGCGTAAATATTGGGCCAGCGGTCAATCCAGTTGGCGCCTGATCAGCCCACTGAATTAGTTTTCAGGATCTGGGCCTTAGGTTCACTAAAGTAAAATCCCTGGGCATAGTTAATGCCCAAATCCCGTATTCGTCTCAAGGCCTCTTCATCTTCTACGTGCTGAGCAACCAAGGCGATGCCATTG
Source organism: Paraglaciecola sp. IT1134 (assembly GCF_058068185.1). NCBI lineage: Bacteria > Pseudomonadati > Pseudomonadota > Gammaproteobacteria > Alteromonadales > Alteromonadaceae > Paraglaciecola > Paraglaciecola sp. IT1134. The sequence continues at coordinate 4,877,703 of NZ_CM176486.1, forward strand.
TGGCTAGCATGGCTTAGCAAAGACGCAATCATATCAAGGGACTGGCTATCACCGGCTACTAGCCGTTGAGTCATTTGTCCCGCCAGTTTTATGCCCTGCACCGGCAAGTCTATAATTGTCCGGATATCAGTGACTTGGACCCCGAAGTTATCAATAAATAAGCTAATTCCAAGCTGCTGGCAAAAAATACAAAATTCAGCAAAGGCTTGTTGGTCTGTCAGTGCATTGTCGGCCGTGACCTCCAGGGCTATGCGTTGGGGGTTAGGGTAATTTTGCACTTGTGCGGCTAAAAAACGGTGGATCCCGGGATTGTGCATATCTTCCTGGCTGATATTGATATTCCAGGGCATATTGATATTGCGAAAGTAGCGAGCGCTACGGTTAAAAATAATTTCCGTGAGCTGCGCTGCACAGTGCTGCCTGTCGAGTAAATATAACAACTGGGCGGGGATAAACGGGCTCTCACCAAGTGTGAGCAAACGAGCCAAACACTCATAGCGCCAAACGTGATTATTGCTTAAATCTATGATGGGCTGAAAAAAAGGTATTACATTTTGTATGTCATAGCTGTCAGTGACCTGAGAAATTTTCATAGGCAGAATACTATTTTTTCTTCGATACTACCTAATTGACCTCTCTATGGCGAGCAACAATATCCCTGTACCGGATTAATCTGTCATTTATTTCGTACTATTTGGGCATTATGTGCCTTTAACTAAAGCGCAAAGCAGTGTTTACCCCCTCATAGTATTGGTCTGGGCACAAAATTCATGTAAAGTTCGCGGCTTGAAAGTTTTCACAAGAGGTGTCAAGCGTGTCTGCAGCTGAAGTCAGTTTAGAGCATTTGTTTAGAGTCTTTACCCTGCCTGAAGGTAAAGACTCTAAATTGGCTCAAATTGAGCAGCATCTGTCGGATAATTTGGCGGATTTTTTGTCTCAGCACGTGGTCACTAAAGTGACGTCCCTGGAACAGATTGAAAAGAGTTTTGCTGAATTTAGCGTACCCGAACTTCCGGAGTTTGTATCGGAGCACGCGGCCAACCTGCTTGAAAAAGTGGTGGCCAATTCGGTCAATACTTACTCGCCAACATTTATCGGGCATATGACATCTGCCTTACCCTATTTTCATTTGCCTTTGGCAAAATTGCTGGTGGGGTTAAATCAGAATCTGGTCAAAATTGAAACATCCAAAGCCTTCACACCACTTGAGCGTCAAGTGCTGGGCATGATGCATGAATTAATCTACACCCAAGACAGTGATTTTTATAAAATCTATCTGCACAGTGCAAACCATGCCCTGGGGGCATTTTGCTCCGGCGGAACAGTGGCCAATATCACGGCCTTGTGGGTCGCACGTAATAAGGCCTTGGCCGCAAGAAAAGGTTTCAAGGGTGTGGCCCGGGAAGGTTTAGCAGCAGGCTTACGGCATTACGGCTATAACAATATGGCAATATTGTCATCTCGCCGGGGTCACTATTCGTTATCCAAGGCGGTAGATTTATTGGGTTTAGGCCGTGAACAATTAATTACCTTGGACTGCCCGACCCAGCGCCTGTCACCGCAAAAAGCCTTAGCTTTTGGCAAACAATATCAAAGTACAGGTAATAAATTGTTGGCTATTATCGGCATTGCCGGCACCACAGAAACCGGCCATGTTGATCCCCTGGATGAATTAGCCGATGTGGCCCAGGAGTTAGGTTGTCATTTTCATGTAGATGCAGCTTGGGGTGGAGCAACGTTATTCTCCAGCACCCATAGGCAAATTCTTAAGGGTATAGAGCGGGCCGATTCTGTTACCCTGGATGCACACAAGCAGATGTATGTACCAATGGGCGCAGGTATGGTGCTGTTTAAAGATCCTAACGACAGTAATGCGGTGCGCCATCACGCCCAATACATTTTGCGTGCTGGCTCAAAGGATTTGGGCGCGACAACACTGGAAGGCTCACGTAACGGAATGGCGATGTTGGTGTATGCCTCTTTGCATATATTTGGCCGTCAGGGTTATGAATTATTAATCGATCAAAGTATCGAAAAAGCGAAGATATTCGCTCGTATGATCCAGTCTCATCCGGATTTTGAACTGATTACCCAGCCAACCCTGGCACTGCTGACGTATCGGTTGAATCCCCAGGAAGTACAAGACAAGGTCAAGGCAGACTCAACCCTGAGCACGGACGTCAACAAGGAGTTAGATAAACTCACCGTCTATGTGCAAAAACAACAGCGCGAAGCTGGCAAATCATTTGTCTCCAGAACTCGTTTACAAACCAAGGCCTACCAACAGCAAACCCTTACGGTTTTTCGTGTCGTTCTGGCCAATCCCTTGACCACTGAACTGGATTTACAAAACATTCTGGACGAGCAAATAGCCATCGCTAGCAACAGTAAAATCTGGCGGAAATTGAGCTCGGCCTTTAAAATAGCCAGCTAAATCATTCTCTTAGTATATAAAAAAGCCGTTAGTCAGGGACTAACGGCTTTTTTATATACGTCTCAACGCGAAGATAGTTAGCCAGGCAAACTGACCTGCAAGTTGTCAATCAAACGAGTACGTCCCAAAAATGCTGCGGCCAAAATGACGATATTGTGGTCTTCGTGACCGGGTTGTAACAACGAATCCGCAGAGCGTATTTCAATATAATCCGGGTGAAACCCCGACGCAGCCAAAGATGCTGTGCACTCTGCGGCCAGGCGGGTGAAGTCGCGTCGTCCCTGGACAATTTGCTCAGCCATGGCTTGCAATTGCTGATACAAACTGGGTGCAACCTGACGTTCGGTGGTGGTTAAATACTGATTACGCGAACTCATGGCCAAGCCATCGGTTTCACGCATGGTAGGCACACCATAAATGGTTAAATTCATAGATAAATCAGTGACCATAGCCTTGATCACTTGCAGCTGCTGAAAATCTTTTTCGCCGAAAAATGCCATGTTCGGCTGCACCATATTAAACAGTTTACACACTATGGTCGCCACGCCGCGAAAATGCCCTGGACGACTGGCCCCACAAATCATGTAGGACAAACCCGGTACTTCCACAAACGTCTGGCGTTCGAGTCCGCGAGAATAGATGTCTTTGGCTAAAGGGGTAAATAATACATCTACCCCCAGCTCGCTGAGCACATTACGATCATTTTCCAGGGTACTTGGATAGGCATCCAAATCTTCATCCGGGCCAAACTGCAGGGGATTGACAAAAATAGATACCACCACTATGTCGGCTTTTAACTTGGCCGCTTTGACCAGATTAAGGTGTCCTTGGTGCAAATTGCCCATAGTGGGCACAAATGCAATCACCTTGGATTCGCTTTGCCAATTGCGCCTGACGTCGCGCAGACTGGCGATATTACTAATCACTCGCATATATCGCTCACTTATTAAAACTATGCTCAGCGGAAGGGAAACTACCCTCACGAACTTCTTCAATATAGGTGCGCACAGCGGCCCGCATATCACCACAATCTTGCAAATAGTTCTTGGAAAACTTGGGCATGTAATTGGCACTAATGCCAAACATGTCATGCATGACTAATATTTGTCCGTCAGTTTGGGCACCGGCGCCTATGCCGATAACAGGTATATCGATAGCCTGGGAAATTTTTTCTGCCAGCTCGCTGGGCACACACTCTAGCACCAGTAGTTGAATACCCGCCGCCGCCATTTCTTTGGCCTGCTCAAACATTTGCTCCGCTTGTAAATCGTCTCGACCTTGGACTTTAAAGCCACCAAATACATGCACCGACTGAGGCGTTAGCCCCAAATGCCCACAGACAGGCACACCGCGCTCATGCAGTCCCTTAATCGTTTCGACTAACCAGCGCCCACCTTCCAATTTTACCATGCTGGCACCGGCTGCCATCAATTTGGCGGCATTGATAAAGCTTTGTTCCACTGTGGCGTAGGACATAAAGGGCATATCCGCAATGACAAATGCCCGTTGCACGCCTCGGCACACAGACTTTGTATGATAAACAATATCCTCTACCGTCACACTGAGGGTATCATCGTATCCTTGGAGCACCATGCCCAGAGAGTCACCGATCAACAATACATCTATGCCTTGTTCGTCAAACAGTTTGGCAAAACTGGCATCGTAAGCTGTTAACGCGGCAATTTTTTCGTTTTGCTGCTTCATTTTTAACAAGGTTGACGTTGTGACTTTTTTCATATTGGAGCACTCCACACACCTAGACCTGAATTTAGCCTAGGATTAAAACAGGCACTATACGGATTTTTATCGGGATTTCTATCACTGAGCAAAGGTTGCTAATATTGTTAAGCCATTTAACGGACAATTGTCGAGTAGGCTTGCCACTGCTGTGCCACAAGGCAGCACGAACTCGGGGGATATTTCATACAAGGGATACAAAACAAACTCACGCTGGCGTATGCCATAGTGAGGCACGACCAAATTAGCCAAATTAATTTCTTGTTGGCCGTAAAGCAGAATATCTAAATCTAACGTACGCGGCCCCCAGCGATTATCCTTACGCTGACGCCCATGCAGCTGTTCGATGCGCTGGCATTGCGTCAGTAGTGTCAACGGTGACAACTCAGTGTGCAGCTTAACCACCGCATTGACATAAGGGGGCTGATCTTGCGGGCCCATGGGGCGACTGGCATATAGACTGGAGCATGTTAGTAGCAGGGTATTTTCCAGCACTGACAATTCCTGCAAGGCGGTACGAACCTGGCCCAGGGGGTCGGCTAGGTTGCTGCCAATCCCCAGATATGTCTCGATCATGACGTGGTTTTTTTCTTACCTCGGTTGCGACTGCGCCGTTTGGGTCCTGCGCCTTCTTGCTGGCGCAGCGTATCTAACATGTTTTGACGTTGATCGCCGTCGGCCTCTTGAAACTCAGTCCACCACTGCCCTAACTCCATTAGAGCGCCGCCTTCAATCTGTCCTCTTAACAACAGGAAATCATAGGCCGCTCTAAATCTAGGGTGTTCAAGCAACTGATAGGCCCGGCGACCGAAACGTTTAGGTAAACGCTGTTGCAGGTGCCAGATTTCCCGAATAGGGATCGAGAAACGTTTGGGGATCATGATGCGCTGTATTTGGCGATGTAATACATCATTCAAAGCTAAGTTAAAGGCATCAAAATGTGTTAGTCCGCCCTCGCTCATATGTTGCTGACAACGTTCTTCCAGTGGATACCACAGAAACGCTGCAAAAATGAAGGCCGGAGTGACTTTCATTCCGGTGTTAATTCTATTGTCGGTATTGATTAACACCTGTTCGATAAACTTAACTTCGCGACTGTCACTGGCGGTGATCAATGGCGCTAATTGCGGGAAGAGTGGTTCGAACAGGTGGAATTTGTGTAACAAACGATAGGTTGCAAGACCCTGACCGGACAATAATAACTTAAGCACTTCTTCAAACAAGCGCGCAGGGGGAATGTTGGCCATAAGCGGCGCCAACTCATAAATGGGATCCGCCGTGTCGGGACTTATCTGCATGTCCAGTTTAACCGCAAAACGCACGGCTCTTAACATGCGCACCGGATCTTCACGATAACGCGTGCCCGGATCCCCTATCATGGAGATAGTTTTTTGTTTGATCGCTTGCATACCGCCGGCAAAATCACTGATGGAGAAATCGGCAATATTGTAATACATGGCATTGACGGTGAAATCCCGGCGCTCCGCATCTTCTTCTATACTGCCAAACACATTGTCCCTTAAAAGCTGGCCGTGATCGCTCTGGCGGCTTAAATTTTGCTCGGGAGCCAAGGGTTCGGTTTGTGCGTGATGCCCTCTAAAGGTCGCCACTTCAATGATTTCCCGACCAAAAACGATATGCGCCAGACGGAAACGGCGACCGATTAAGCGACAATTTCTGAATAACTCTTTGATCTGTTCAGGGGTAGCATTGGTGGTGACATCGAAATCTTTTGGCTCTTTGCCCAACAAAATATCGCGTACGCATCCGCCCACCAGATAGGCTTGATAACCACTGTTGTGCAATCGGTATAATACCTTCAGTGCATGTTCACTGATGTCATCCCGAGAAATCGGGTGTTCAGCACGAGGAATGATAGTGGCAACAAGTGTTGATGTGGGTTTTGTTTGCGGCAGCGTGCTTTTAAACGCCCCTTTAACCTTGTTGATTACGCGAGAAATAATAAGTTAAGCTCCATAATGACAAAAAATACCCCAACTATTTTAGTTAGCGCGCCTGATCATATACTGTCTGGTCTGCCAATTCTATTGTCAAAACGTGCACTTTGGCCGCTAATTCCCTCTAATTTCCATGCATCCTGTGCCCATTGCAGTAAATCAGCTATGGGTGCTTTGCTCAAAGTTGCTGGGACGACGGCACCCAAAAAGGCCAAGGCCTGGCGTAAATTGTATTGTGCCTGGGTATTATCCAAAGCTGTAGCGTGGTTTTGTTTACTCAGTTTGTTGCCGTCATCTCCTAATACCACTGGCAAGTGTAAATATGCTGGCACAGGAACACAGAAGGTCTGATACAACGCCAGTTGATAGGCAGTGGCTGAGAGCAAATCGGCTCCTCTGACAATTTCCGTGATCCCCTGGCGAATATCATCCAACACTACAGCCAGCTGATAGCCATATAAGCCGTCTTTGCGCTTTACGACAAAGTCTTCACGGGCCGATTGATAGTTAAAGTAGATTTGTCCCAACGCTTTATCCCGCATGTGTAACACAGGGTGATCATTTTTAAAACGCGTTGAACAACCATCTGGAGCTAAAACCAACTCCCGGCAAGGACAGGCAATTTGCAAAGTAGCTAACCATTGGTTGCGGGTGCAACGGCAATGATAGGTGAGATTATGGTTTTTCAGTTCGTCCAATACCTGTTGGTAAATATCGTATTGCTGACTCTGATAGACGACTTGTTCGTCCCAGTGCAAACCATGCTGTTCCAGGGTGTGTAATATATTTGCTGCCGCCCGCGGCTGTTCTCTTGGGGGGTCGATATCTTCGATTCTGACCAGCCACTTGCCCCCTTGCTGCTTGGCACGTAAATAACTGCCCAGGGCGGCCACCAGCGAACCAAAATGCAAGGGTCCAGAAGGCGACGGTGCAAACCGACCTATATAGGGCTGATTTGATGTTCTGGTGGGTAAAGAAAAAGGTAAGTTCACGTAACCTCTCTCAATTAATTGTCAATAACTGGCGATACACTAATAAGCTGGGAGCTTATTAGAACGCCCAAAGAACGGCCGCAGGGATAGCGCGAAACAAAAAAGCTGCATAAAGCAGCTTTTTGTTAATCCAGCAAGATATTAACCTTGCAGTTGTTTTTCTTTGATCTCAGCCATGGTTTTGCAATCAATGCACATGTCTGCTGTGGGGCGAGCTTCTAAACGACGTACGCCGATCTCGATACCGCAGGAATCACAAAAACCAAAATCATCGTCTTCGATACGCTTTAAGGTCTTTTCAATTTTTTTGATCAGTTTGCGTTCACGATCTCGCGTTCTTAGCTCGATGCTAAACTCTTCTTCCTGAGCAGCTCTGTCGACCGGATCCGGGAAGTTAGCCGCTTCGTCTTGCATATGGTGTACAGTGCGATCGACTTCTTGGCGAAGTTGGTCGCGCCACGCTTTTAACAACAAACGGAAATGTTCCATTTGTTTATCGTTCATATACTCTTCGCTTTTTTGCTCCTGGTAAGGAGTCAATCCAGCTAAGGCTAATAAGCCGAGAGTTTTCATCGTTTTTCCTGTTGGCATCAGCCAATTCTCCTTAACTACGGCACAGGACGGTTTTGTGCAAGCGGCTATGTATAACAGAAAGCCATAGCGCTGGCAATTTTTCGCACCACCCTGATTATGTGGACCAAAACTTATTTTTCAGAACGGCAATATGGAGATGCTACCGAAAAAATCAACTTATATTTTCAATCAATTAGTTGCAGTCTTTGATTTATAGTGATTTTTTGTTCTGTGATCAAACACGAATAACACACAACTTCGACCCCCGCCTTTTTTGCCCTTAACAGTTCCAGCTCGTATTGCGGATCGATATGAGCGGCAACCTGGACGTTTTTGATGCCGGTATGCTGCACACAGTATAAAAGCACGGCCCGATTACCTTGTTCAACTACGCCAGCCAGTTCACGTAAATGTTTTTGCCCTCGTACTGTTTTGGCATCAGGGAAATAACCTAAACCATCTTGTAACAAGGTCACGGATTTAACTTCCACATAACAATCAGCTCGGCCCTTACTCTGCAATAAAAAGTCAATGCGACTTTTTTCTTGACCAAAGATCACCTCGGGCCGCACTGTTTGATAGTCCTGTAACTCAACGATAAGGTGTTGGGCTAACCCTGCGGCGACGATTTTGTTAGCATTATTGGTGTTCACCCCAAGCCAGTGTCCGTTATCAGTCACTCCCAGCTCCCAAGTATAGGCTAACTTGCGTTTGGGATTATCACTGGGTGACAACCAGACTTGCATGCCAGGTTCGGCGCAACCAGTCATGGCACCGGTATTCGGACAATGGGCCACCACCATTTCGCCACTGCCCAGGCGAACATCAGCTAAAAAACGCTTGTAACGTTTAATAAGCACCCCAGGTATCAGTTTATTGTTAAAACGCATTTGTCACCTTAATGCTAATCTGTGCAAAGTTGATATGATAGCAACATACTTGCTGTTTGTTATTCAGCATTCATCGCCATTTATCACGGAGTGTTTTATGTCTCGACTATCCATCCAGCTTTCTGATCAACCTGCAGCCCCTCAGTGGGGACAAAACGCGCTCCTGTCCTTCGATAACGATTGCGCGACTATTCACCTGCCACAGAGTGACTCGTGTAATCGCGCTATTCGTAAGGCGGCCAGGACACTAGATGCTTTAGCTATTGAATTTGTTACCTTAAGTGGTAAATGGCAGATTGAACAACAATGGGCTTTTGCTTGTAGTTTCACAACCACACGCAAACAGCACCATATACAATGGGCTGATAACGTCAACAGCGACGAATTAAACATGCGTTATCAGGCGCTGATTTTTACCCGGGAGCAAATCAATGCTACTCCAGAAGACTTGTCTCCGGCCATACTCGCCACACAGAGCGCAACATGGCTAACCAGCCTCAGTCCCCGCCATGTGAGCTATAAGACCTGGACAGGTGACGAGCTATTGGCACAGCAGTGGTTTGGCTTGTATCACGTGGGACGCGGCAGTTCACGTCCTCCGGTGATGCTTGAACTCGATTACAATCCCACTGGCGACGAGTTTGCGCCAATCAGCGCCGCTTTGGTGGGCAAAGGCATTACCTTTGATAGTGGCGGGTACAGTATCAAAAGTAGCGAAGGCATGTTGCACATGAAATGCGATATGGGCGGAGCGGCAACAGTAACAGGAGGATTGGGCCTGGCCATAATGCAAGGCTTGCAAAAACGCGTAAAATTGTATTTATGTTGCGCCGAAAACCTGATCAGTGGCCACGCCTATAAACTCGGCGATATTATTACCTATAAAAACGGCACCACAGTTGAAATAGTCAACACCGATGCCGAAGGTCGATTAGTGTTAGCTGATGGACTACTGGCTGCCACTGAAACGCAAGCGCCATTAATCATCGACGCCGCGACCCTAACCGGTGCAGCTCCAGTCGCCTTGGGAAGGGATTACAATGCCTTTTTTGCCTTGGATAAACCCCTCCAGCAACGTATGCTTAATTATGCTGAACAAGAATGTGAGCTTGCCTGGGCATTGCCTCTTGAACTTTGGCATAATGAAAAATGCCCCTCCAATTACGCAGATACCGCCAACAGCCGCACCCAGAAGGGCGGTGGAGCGGGTGGAGCGTCAAACGCCGCAGGTTTCTTATCGCGATTCGTCGCTAACGAGGGACAGGGATGGCTGCATATGGATTTGGCTGCGGCTTTTCATGACAGTGCCGACACTCACTCTCCAGCGGGGGCGTCTGGTCAAGGGATCAGAACCATAGCCAGAGCATTGATCGAAGAGTAACGCGAAAAACAAACAGGCTAGCACATATATTTTCGATTAAACCCACCGTAAATATATGTGTTTATAAGCCCCCCAAACGTTCGGCCAGGATTCGATATTTGGCCACATCGTTAGCATCAAACAAAGGTTTACCTTCTGCATCTTTGTCTATTGCGATTAACAGGCTTTCCCGTTCTAAACGCTCAACTCTGATTTCTTCTACGCCTAAAAATTCTGCTACTTCGGTTACTGTCATGACACTCATTAATCCTTCCTTTATAATTTATACGTAATTAGGGCACTGACTAAAGGGTCACAACACATGTACCTTTGAGACAATGGCAACGATTTCTGCTTACTATACTCAACACCTCACGCCCAGACAATTTTTTATATCCCATGGCGCTTGTTCTCAGATGATATACACTGTCGCCAATTTTGCAGTTAGATCTAATTAACATTCCCAGTGAGATACTATGGACACGTGGTCGGCAGCCATTACTTTGTTTTTAATTATGGATCCCTTGGGTAATCTGCCTGTATTCATGTCCGTTCTCAAGACAATTGAGCCAAAACGTCGGCGTTTTGTGCTTATTCGTGAGTTGCTTTTTTCCCTGCTTATTATGATGGGATTTTTATTCAGTGGTCAGGCCGTGCTCGATTTCCTCAGTGTGAAACAGGAAACCGTCAGCATTGCCGGCGGGATTATTTTATTCTTGATAGCCCTGAAGATGATTTTCCCCCAGCCCGGCGGTGTTACAGGCTTACCCTCGGGTGACGAACCTTTTATCGTACCACTGGCGATCCCGATGGTCGCCGGACCGTCAATTTTAGCTGCTTTGATTTTGTTAGCTAATCAGGATCACAGTCGCATGCTGGACTGGTCACTGGCGCTGGGTGCCGCCTGGTTTATTTCGGCTACCATATTGATGTTTTCGACTGTGTTACACCGGCTTTTGGGGGAACGAGGGTTGATTGCCATCGAACGGCTGATGGGCATGATATTAATTATGATATCCATCCAAATGTTTATGGATGGGGTAGGTCAATTCTACTCTTTAGTATAACCAGCTATTATCAACGAGGCCTCAATGGCAAACAAAAAGCTAACAATATTTCAACAAGTTAGAGACTTGAAAGAATGGCATGCGGTGGCCTTTTCGGCAGCGGTGCTAGAACGCATGTTACCCAACTATCAATTATTCTGCGACGTGACAGAATTTACCGATCCTAGCCAATACCGCAATACCTTAAATACCATTTGGGAATGGTTGTCAGTGCCTAAAGCCAAGATTAACTTTGCGGCGCAGTTGGAAAAAATAGAAGCCGCCGTGCCAGACCCTGAAGATTTTGATAATTTCGGAGTGTATCCGGCCATCGATACCGCGATGTCGATGTCTGCCATCATTTTGTTGATCATGGGAGAGGATTTACAAGGGGCAGTAGTGGTGAGCAAATTATCCCAGGGCACAGTGGAAGCTTACATCGATGCCACCGCAGAGTCCCCCTTGTCTGATGAACAAAGCAAACAACATCCCCTGATGGTGTGGGAAACATCGGTGCAACAAGCGTTACTTGATTTGCTGGCTGATTGCCCTACAAACGCCGGGACCTGCCAAATGCTCAAAGAAATAGCCATAGGCGAAGGCATGAGTAATATTGGCATTGAGATCCCTTAGGCACACAAATTCCGTAAACCTAATCATCAGCGCTTAAGTCCATCAGCCAACATACCCCCTGATGCATCTGAAAATCAGAATACGAGCAAACCTGACAGACAAATATGTGCCAAAGCCGACACAAGATTCTAATATAGAAATGGCTTAAATCGACCTATTGCGGTCCTTAGTATTGATGAAATTTATCTGATAGATGGCAATAAATTCAAGCGCTTTTGCCCGATAGATTCAAAATATTGACAAGGTAGAATGATTGCTCTACCCTACAGGTAGAATAACTATTCTACCTGTAGGGTCATAATGCTCAGAGAACAAATTGCCTCCAGTCTTGAAGATACGTTTAGCCAATATGGTTTTGCCGAGCCAAGCGTTTCTCAACTGAAGACTGCATGCGACGTCAGCCTGCGGACGCTCTACAGGCATTACCCATCTAAAGAAGCTATGATCGTTGGAGCGTTGAAATATCGCCATCAAAGATACCTCACTTTTCTACTTGGCGAATCACCCTCTCGTGGTGTTGAATCCGTTTTACATATTTTTGATAAGCTTCAACTATGGATGGAGGAATTTGCCCCCCACGGCTGTTTATCTATGAACGCAATTGCTGCATTTCCAGAGAATCCTCTGATCTGTAAGGCAGTTAAAGAGCACAAAGAAGATGTTCTTCATTTCCTAGGTGTGCAAAGCCAGAGACCCGATCTTGCTACGGCTATATTTTTAATACATGAAGGCGTATCAAGCGCATGGCCAATGCTAGGACAAAAAGCACTCATGTCCGCTAGACAAGCACTATTGCTACTTTTAAAGGATGATAAATAATGACCTTAATTCCAAAGACGATGAAAGGAATTCAACTTATCGGTCATGGTGGGGCTGAGATGCTTCAATATCGTAACGATATTCCAGTACCAACACCCACTTCAAATGATGTGTTAATCCATGTTGCTGCTGCGGGTGTGAATAATACCGATATCAATACTCGTACAGCATGGTATTCGAAAAGTGAAAGTAATAGTTCTGATGCTTCTTGGTCTGGCAATGCTTTAACCTTTCCTAGAATTCAAGGAGCAGATGTCTGCGGTATTGTCGTTGCCGTAGGTAGTAATGTCAGCGCAAAACGCTTAGGTGAACGCGTTCTAATCGAGCCATGCATTCGAGAAGCCAACAGCCAACCACTTAAATCGCCTTGGTACTTTGGCTCTGAATGTGATGGCGGATTTGCAGAGTATACAGTGGTAGCGGCTAAACATGCCTATGTGGTTAATAGTCCTCTCTCTGATATCGAATTAGCTTCATTTCCTTGCTCTTATTCAACAGCAGAAAATATGCTTAGCCGAGCCAACGTTATCGATGCCGATGTAGTGTTAATATCTGGTGCTTCAGGTGGTGTAGGCTCAGCTGTTATTCAGCTTGCCAAAGCTCGTGGATCGAACGTGATAGCTATTACCAGCCCAAGTAAAAATCAACAACTGCTAGAACTAGGCGCAGACCGAGTGGTATCGCGAGATGATGATTTAATTAAAATTTTAGGTGAAAACTGCATTGATGTTGTTATCGATTTAGTTGCAGGAAAACAGTGGTCTGAGTTTTTACAATTATTAAAACCCGGTGGTCGGTATGCTGTGTCTGGTGCAATTGGTGGAGCTATAGTTGAGCTTGATATTAGAACGCTTTATTTAAAAGACTTGAGTTTTTTCGGCTGCACTGTACTTAAATCTGACATATTTCAAAACTTAATTGATTACATTGAAAGAGGTAAAATTAAGCCCATCGTTGCTGATAACTTCCCATTGGAAGAGATAAATACAGCTCAAGACGTTTTCTTAAGTAAGAAATACGTAGGTAAAATTGTCCTTAAAATTTCTAATAAAAAACAATAAGGGTACATTTTAGTTATATACAAAAGACAAACTGCACAAAAAATGCTTATGACCGCAATGTCGGATCAGCAGACATTAGTAATTGGTAATCCCAAAAATAAAATCAAATTACCAAGACATATATGGACACTCCCGTGATGTCAACACAGCCGTGCTCTTTTCATGCTGCGCAGCAGCATGAAGTCTTGTTTGTTTTCTTATTCCAGCTCGTCTAATCGTGTGAAGTTAAGTCTAAAAGTGGCTTAGTTCTGACATATATTCAGGCTCTTAATAGGAAAACAAAATTACCAAACAAAATTACCAAAACAAAATTACCAAGACATATATGGACACTCCCGTGATGTCAACACAGCCGTGCTCTGTTCATGCTGCGCAGCAGCATGAAGTCTTGTTTGTTTTCTTGTTCCAGCTCGCCTAATCGTGTGAAGTTAAGTCTAAAAGTGGCTTAGTTCTGACATATATTCAGGCTCTTAATAGGAATAGGTTTATTATTCCAGGCCTCTGATGAACTCCGTACCTTATCGCCTTTTTATTCACTCATGCGGATTGTTATATCCGTGCCTTAGTCTGGCTTTGATGAGGTAGGGTAGACCGTTTTCTTCATCATGTGTCGACTAAGCTGGTTGGGTAAAAAAGTGTTATCCCGTGTCTAACCTTCCACAACACCCATACAGGCTTTGTACCTTTGTCTCGGACGGATTTGAGTTCGACAGGGATAACGTCAACTGTGTCATATCATGCGCTAACTTGTGTATTCGGCATGGCTTGATAGTGTTCTTGACGAGTAAGCAGTATCCACATAAGCCGAGCAAGACGGTGTGCAACGGCCACCGCCACTTGGTTAAACGGTTTACTGACCCGAAGTTTCATCGCCCATACCGATAAGGGGTCGTTACTTTTAGCGGCTCGGCTAACCAGTGCTCTGGCACCATGCACCAGCTGTTTACGTAAGTAGCGGTCGCCACGTTTGGTGATACCGCCCATCTTGCTCACATTACCTGATGCATGTTGTTTGGGCGTGAGCCCTAACCATACAGCGAATTCTTTGGGGCTGTTGAACGCCTGGCCTTTGTCGATGGCGGCTAGAAAAGCCGAAGCATTGATGATCCCTATACCCGGTATGCTGAGTAAGATTTGGCCGCTTTTGCTGTTATCCACAAAACCACGTAGTTGCTGTTCAATGTTTTTTACGCGTTTGAGTATGGCGCTGTACTCATTGAGCATATCTGCCATGATCTGTTGCAACCTGACACTGTATTGCGGGTTATCGATGACGCTTTCCAACCCAACGAGTAGTGCCGCATGACCACAAGGAAATACCACACCAAATTCACTCAACAGCCCACGAATTTGATTGCTCAACGCCGTTTTGTTTTTAATCAGGCGCTCTCGAATGCGATGTAAACACATCACTTCTTGTTGATACTCTGATTTAACCGGCACAAACCGAATATGTGCCCGTTGACTGGCTTCCGCTATGGCAAAGGCATCATTGTGGTCATTCTTATTTCCACGTACAAAAGGCGTGACATGCTGCGCTGGGATAAGCTTCACATCATGACCGAGTTTGCTTAACTCTCTGCCCCAATAATGTGATGAATAACAGGCTTCCATTACCACCACAGTCGGCGATTGCTGGCGCATAAAATCAAGTAACTCATGGCGTTTCAACTTCTTATTAAACTGCGGCTTTATGTGCTCATTCACGCCACATGCCTGAAAGACATTTTTTGCTAAATCGATACTAATTGTTTTAAACTTCATGGTGGACACTCCTTATGTAAATAGTCTGCTTAACACTACTATTTTGGCGCATTGACGCCGTATTAGGGAGTGTCCATCTCATCACCCATAATAACTTTGTCTGTTTTTTGAACTGGACTACACTTATCAAGTCTTTCATTTCTAGTCCGGTAGGTGGGTTATGCCCCAGCCTCGCAAAAGCCAAGTCAGTTTAATGGATACGCCTTATTATCATTGTGTGTCCCGCTGCGTGCGCCGCTCGTTCTTATGTGGTGTGGATAAATATTCAGGGCAGAGTTACGAGCATCGCCGGGGGTGGGTAGAGGATAGATTACTTTTCTTAGCCACTGTATTTGCCATCGACATTTGTGCTTACGCGGTCATGAGCAACCATACCCATGTAGTGGTGCATGTCGATAAAGCCCTGGCCGACAGTTGGGATACCGATGCGGTATTGACTCGCTATCATAAATTACACAAGGGCACACTGTTAACCCAGAAATTTGTGAAGGGGGACACGTTAAGCCCAGGTGAGCTGATTACCTTCGATGAAACCGTTGAGCAGTACCGGCAACGCTTATACGACATCAGCTGGTTTATGCGCGACTTGAACGAGTATATTGCGCGAGAGGCCAACAAGGAAGATGGCTGCACGGGGCGCTTCTGGGAAGGGCGGTTTAAATCACAAGCCTTGTTAGATGAAAGTGCAGTGCTAGCTTGTATGGCCTATGTAGATTTAAACCCTATCCGCGCCAAAATGGAAAAGACACCTGAAACCTCAAAACACACCAGCATAAAAAATCGCACGCAGGCTGTGAAAAACAAACAGCGGCAACCGAAAACCTTGATGCCTTTTGTAGGAAACCCCAGACTAAACATGCCTAAGTGCGTATTAACATCAGGAAGATCGCTGAATAACATTCATGGAGATCGCAAACTCTCTAATCAACAGGACCTTTGTTAATCTACTTTTCTTGATCTCCATGAGTCAATGATTTTATTTCTTTTCGCATCGATTCACCTTCCAATTCCATTTTAATTGAGCGATGAACTAAGCGATCAAGTATCGCATCTGCATGCGTTGATTCGCCGATCATTTCATACCAACTGTTGATGGGTAGTTGGCTAATGATGAGTATTGAGTGATGGTCGTAACGGCCATCAATAAGCTCCAGTAAATCGCTACGTTGATTGGCGTTTAGTGGCTCCAAGCCCCAATCATCGATAATGAGTAGGTCTGCTTTGATAAGTTTGCTAACCAATTTTCGGTAACTGCCTTCTGCTTGAGCCAGATACATGTGTTCAAGCAATGCCTTTAATCGGAAGTAAAATACGGTTTTGCCTTGTCTGCAATACTCTGCACCAAGGGCGCAGGCTATAAAGGTTTTACCACAACCGGTTTTGCCTGTTATTACTAGGTTGTGGGCATGGTGAAGCCAGTCACTTTGGCTGAGGGTTCTAATTTGTGCTTTGTCTATATTGCGACTTGCTTTGTAGTGAATATCCCCAAGGACGGCTTTTTGTCTAAATTTAGCTTCTCGAGTGAGCCGTTCAATACGTCGTTGTTCGCGCTGTGTAAGTTCATGGGCAAGCAGTAACTGTAGACGCTCTGTGAAGCTTAATTCTGCGTAGGTATTGGCTTGAACCTGTTGCTGTTCAAGGGCATCTCGTATGCCGGCCAGTTTTAGCTGATTCAGTTGTTGTGTGATTTCTTGCATAATAACTCCTTAGTGATAGTAACCGTTGCCACGGATGTTTTGATGTTTGATCGTCGAGAGTAAGTCAAGTTGTTGTTCAGGCATGGCCGTTTTATCCAGACCTTTTTTGAGTATGTTGGTGATATTTTTAAGACGCTTAGCCCCGGTAAGCAGAGCACGTTGACAGGCTTTTTCTACGCGTTCGTTACTGTATTTCGACGCTAAGCTCAGCAAGCCTAAACAAGAACGGAATGCTTGTTCAGGATGCTTCCTACTGGCAAGGTTTTCTTGTACTAGCATCAAGGTATGTGGGCCGATACTTTTAGCCCAATGTTCAAAGCGTTGGGCTGACCATTGTTGTTTTTGATGAGCTTTAGGCATGTGCGCGTCTTGGGTGGAATGACGGCCTGCAAGGTAAGAGCGAGCATGAGTCGCGACTGTATTTCCTTCGTGTTTTAAAGTCACAAGCTGACCGGTAGTTTTTGCTTCAAGCTGCTTTTTTACAAGGCTATAAGGCACCGAGTAATAGTGTTTTTCAATCTCTACGTGATAGTCGATATTGACGCGAACCATTTTGATATGGGTATATTGGTAAGCACACTCAGGCAAGGCCTTTAAGGCCGGTCTATCAATACGTTGAAATAGGGATGTGCGTGACTCATTGTACTGTTTCATGACTTTATTATTCATCCAGTTAACTAATTCTGTAATGCGTTGGTTAAGCTGTTTTAGACTGAAGAAGGTTTCTTTGCGGATCCTTGCCATTATCCAGCGCTCGACAATTTGCACGCCTACCTCGGCTTTTGATTTATCTTTTGGTTTGTATGGCCTGGCAGGAATAACGGCCGTATCGTAATACACGGATAGTTGATGGTAGGTAGGGTTGAGTTCAGGCTCATAACGACATCTTTTATGAACGCCACTTTTGAGATTGTCTGGGATAACGATGTGCGGTACGCCGCCTAGAAATTCAAAGCAACGGACATGACTCATTATCCAGTCTTCCAGTTGCTGTGACCAGGTGGCTTCGGCGTAGGTGTAATTACTGGCACCCATGACCCCAACAAACACTTGAGCTGTGCGATATTCGCCGGTCTCAGAGTTCACAATAGGCATAGTAGGTCCACAATAATCCACAAACAGCTTCTCGCCAGCACGGTGTGTTTGTCGCATGGATAAACGTAAACTGACGCTCCATTGTCGGTACATTCGACAGTAATGGTTATAGCTGTAATAACCCGCAGGATTGTCATCCACATACTCTTCCCACAAGAGCTGCAATGTCATGTATTTACGCTCTTTAAGCTCATCTTGCACCGTTTTCCAATTCGGTAAACTATGCTTTTTAAGCGGCGCTTTGGTGTTAATAAATGTATGTTTGAGCGCAACGTCATCCCACATGTCATTCAGTGGCCACGACGTGATACCCATTTTTGCTGCTCTGGCAGCATAGCGTGATACCACAGAGGGAGAGACAGATAAACTTGTAGCTATCTGCCGATGTGTCAGTTTTTGTCCGTACTTGAGACGGAGAATATCTTTTAATTTTTTCATAGTTATAGGTGCTGTCGACATAGTTACTCTCATCACATATTCAAAATGACAGAGTAAGGGCTAAACACACCTATTGACTAGAAAGTGAGCGTTCCAATAACATCGATGGAGATCGCTAAATAACATTTTGGCTCGAAATTGATCTCGATGGATGTTATTCAGCGATCTAAGTTGATGTTATTGGTTGATCTCGATGGATGTTATTGGGCGATCTAAGCTGATGTTAATATGCAACTCATCACCAACGGTTACGCGGGATGGGTAAGGCAAAAGTATTACTCAAACACGCCTGATTACCCTCGTTCACTGACATAAAACAAAAGAGCCCACCACCACAAAGCCAATGTGAGGCATGACGCTGCACGTAATCTGGCTCAAACCGGTTATTTTATTCTTTTTACAAAACCACTGGCCAAAGGAAGGCGTGAATAGCGCCGCAATGTCCTTCGCTAACAGCACGTCAATAAAATAATGTTCTATGAATAATCAATTTAGTTACAATGGATGTCTAGATAATCTTCTTACTCAAACACGCCTGATTACCCTCGTTCACTGACATAAAACAAAAGAGCCCACCATCACAAAGCCAATGTGAGGCATGACGCTGCACGTAATCTGGCTCAAACCGGTTATTTTATTCTTTTTACAAAACCACTGGCCAAAGGAAGGCGTGAATAGCGCCGCAATGTCCTTCGCTAACAGCACGTCAATAAAATGATGTTCTATGAATAATCAATTTAGTTACAATGGATGTCTAGATAATCTTCAAGCCATTTTTAATGCGATTGCCCTACCCGGTTTGGCTCTTGCTATTCGCTAGTAATTAACGTTTAATAACGGTAAGTTAATTAAACGGTGTTCTTCCTACAGAGGACTTTCATCCGGGGCGGACTCCGCTCATTAGTTCATGTCCATGCTGAGCGTACACAAGCAAATAAATCAGGACTAAAAACAGTTGGTTTTGCTCCTGCGTCGCTTATTTTAACCAACTATTTTTAGCCTATTATTTGGGCGTTATATCTAATCAAAATTTCGCTAATACCATCGAGTTATTTAAAAGGACTTAAAATGAAAAAATTATTACCTTTAACATTCACAATTCTAGCATCAACTTATGCATCCTCTGTATGTGCTGACAATAGTTGGTTTCTTGGTGCATTGTATAATGAACAAGAGATATCAATACATGGTCGAGATTTTAATACTGCAGGAGTCATAGCTGGGTATCAATATAATAAATACTTTGCGCTTGAAACCCGATTAACTACAGGTACATCTGGTTACTCAAGCTTTTATGGTACTCCAGAATTACCTAGAGGTAGCTACAAGGAAGACATTGACACTCAAGCCTCACTATTAATTAAAGCATCTTACCCTATTTTTGAATCATTCAATATTTATGGCTTAGCGGGGTACACTAATACAAAGTTAGAAATAAATGGTTTTGGGCAAACCAATGACTCAAATGGGAATATTATAGGGGATTACCCTTACAAACGTACAGAATCTGAAAGTGGTTTAAGTTATGGTCTTGGCTTGAGTTATCAGGTCAATGAAGAGTTAAATATATTCTTTGATTATCAGGTGCTTCCCGATTTCGCTCCTACCTCCAACTTTTCAGAAAGCTGGAAAAGTACGACTATTGGTGTTAACTACTCTTTCTAATATATTTAAATATAACAAGAACTTAAAACGGAAAAATACAGTTGGCTGTTTTCACTACGTTCAGCATTTTAGCCAACTATAATTTTCCGCTTAAGTAAGCATCAAATTTCAAAACATAAATCGTGGCAACCTGAAACCCTTCAGGTTACACTTTATTTTATGATTAAAAGCTTTATCCATAAAGGTCTCCAAAAAATTTACTCATCAGGCATCACTTCTGGTATCCAGAAAAAGCATGCGAAAAAGTTGCGCCTTATTCTTACTAACTTGGATCAAGCAGAAACGCCAGAAGATATGGATTTGCCTGGTTTATTTATGCATTCGCTAAAAGACGATAGAAAAGGTATATGGTCTGTGCGTGTAAGTGGTAACGGGAGAGTTACTTATCGTTTCGAAGATCGGGATGCTGAAATAGTAAATTACGAGGATTATCACTAATGGCTATGTTTAACCCTGCACACCCCCGAGAGGTTATCAAAGATCTAGTAATAGAGTCTTTGGGTTTAACTATCACTGACGTTGCAAGTCACTTGGATGTAAGTCGTAAAACGCTATCTAAAGTTTTAAACGCACGAGGTTCTGTTACTCCTGAAATGGCAGTGCGCTTAGAGCTAGCATTTGGTAAGCCATCAGCCGATCACTGGCTACGCTTGCAAAATGCATATGATCTTTGGCAAACAAGGCAACAAAAAGAGTCGCTGCATGTATCTCCATATAACTTGAAAGCGGCATAGATAAATTTAACAAAGCGTTCAAAAGGATTCAGTAATCTTGTCCCCGTTGCTGCAAAGGAACACATCAAAGTCGCTAAAATCACTTCACTGCTTAGCGAAGCGTTAGTCGTCAATTATTGAGTTGTGGTGCGCATCACGCTACACTATCGCTATGATCAAATCATTCAAACACAAAGGTCTAAGGCTTTTTTACGAAAAAGGTAAGACTTCAGGCATTCAAACTAAGCATTCGAAAAAACTTAGAATGCAATTAGCTGCAATTGATACTGCAAAAGAAATTGATGATATCAATTTACCCGGTTTCTATTTACATCAATTAAAAGGAGGGCGGTCCAGTATTTGGTCAATCTCCGTCAATGGCAATTGGAGAATTACGTTTGAATTTAAGGATGGTAATGCTTTCATCCTAAACTACGAGGATTATCACTAATGAATATGTATAACCCCCCTCACCCAGGCGAATTTATAGAATCGATTTATCTTGAACCGCATGGGGTTAGCTGTAGAACACTCGCCAGCCATCTTGGTGTGGCTGCGTCGACCCTTAGTAGGGTAGTAAAAGGAAAAAGTGCAATTAGCCCTGAAATGGCGCTTCGTTTGTCTAAAGTACTTGGAAGAAGCCCAGAAAGTTGGCTGAGTATGCAAGATAATTATGAGCTGTGG
The DNA here is from genome assembly GCF_058068185.1 of Paraglaciecola sp. IT1134. NCBI lineage: Bacteria > Pseudomonadati > Pseudomonadota > Gammaproteobacteria > Alteromonadales > Alteromonadaceae > Paraglaciecola > Paraglaciecola sp. IT1134. Next base: position 4,899,262 of record NZ_CM176486.1, read on the forward strand.
CAAGCAAAACAAAATGTGGATCTAGATAATGTATATCCACTAGACCTGCATATCGCCTAACAAGCCATTTTTGCGGATGAAGATCACTTCTAACAGTTGGCTAGTTTCGCTTCGACCACAATTTTAGCCAACTATTACAAGCCCCAAATTGGGGCGTTGGCAGTACATTAATTGACATAGCGTGCGCCTAAGCGTACGCTTTTGATTGGAGGTACTTATGACCACATTAACCGCAACAGAGGCGCGAGCAAATCTTTATCGCGTTATTGATGAAACTGCTGAATCGCATGTCCCTGTTAGGATAACTAGTAAGCGAAATAATGCAGTTCTATTGTCTGAAAAAGATTGGGATGCTATTCAAGAAACTTTATATTTATTATCTGTACCTGGGATGCGTGAATCCATAAAGGATGGTTTAGAGACCGATATAAATGATTGTTCTGAGGGCTTAGATTGGTGACATGGAAAGTTGTATACACTAAGCAAGCTCAGAAGGATGCGATAAAACTTGCTAGTAGCGGCCTAAAAAGTAAAGCTGAGGTTTTAATCGATATACTCAAAGAAGATCCTTACCAATCCCCTCCCTCTTTCGAAAAATTAATCGGTGATCTTTCTGGCGCTTATTCACGACGAATAAACATACAACATCGATTAGTATACCAAGCCTTCGAATCGGAAAAAATAGTGAAAGTACTGCGATTATGGAGTCACTATGAATAATAGAACTGCTAACAAACAAATAATGTCAGGAACGCGAAAAACAATGCGCGCCCCATATTTGAGCCGTTAATATCTGCTTTAAAGTGATAGCTCAGTCAAAAACTGAGCACCCCCAATGTCTCCTTCACGACCTGAGTCAGTCGCTATCCGTCGCTCATGTGTTATGTTGATCGATTGAACTCAAAGCTCTTTCCTGCCCTTCGCATAGTTTCGCCGTCTGTGTTGTTCAACCATTTCATTATCTAACAGTAAAAAACTGTTACTTTTCACAAAACTGGTCTTTACTTAAAATGTTTGATATCTCCTTTCAATTGACTACATTTAAGATGTGCTGCCCCCGGTGATTACTCGGGGTTTTTAACTAATTGTAAGGTTGTCTTTTCTAGCACCGGTTTATCGCTGCACTCCATAGTCATCCAACCTGTCAATCATTCAGATTGAATGTCCTCAGGTGAACGATAACGTGCAACAGGAAAATAAAATTGCCTCTGAAAATGAGGGAAATTCTCCGTGGCTCACTTTTTGATTATGAAATGTTACCGAGAAATACTGAAAGGATTGCTTCTTTTAATATCAAACGCACAAGAATAGCCAGACATATATGTTAAATATTATTCAGCAGAAAGAAAGGAGGCCGAGCTTAAAAAAATAATGCTGCCAAGTAATATATCTATCACCAACTTATCTGACTGCAAGGGGATATGACCCCACACCAAAGATACAGAGGATTAGAAAAAGCGGCTAAAATACTCTACAGTTTTAGTTGATCATTACAGCTGAGTTGATGTGTGGTGTATTTTGTTTTGCAGGTAAAGTAGTCATGGGTAATCTTACAGTTTAATCAATAACTACAGTATAGGCTTATATAGGACAGGATGACGAAGATAGACTATTGCAGTTACAAGGTGCATCGGTGAGCTACCGTATTGCCATGTGGCCGCGACCATGCGTAATAACATAAAACCGATCGAACAAAAACAAGGATCAAATCTATGTCGTTAACACTGGAAAACGTCTCCCGTGCGGTTGATGGCGTCCCGCACATTGCAGGCGCCGATATCACCTTTGAGGCTGGCTCCTTCAACGTTCTACTGGGTCGGACCTTGGCAGGAAAGACGTCTCTTATGAGACTTATGGCTGGGTTGGATAAGCCGGACACTGGCCGAGTACTTATGGACGGGCGGGACGTAACAAATGAATCGGTTCAGCGCCGCAATATTTCAATGATCTACCAGCAGTTTATCAACTATCCCAACCTGACCGTGTGGGAAAACATTGCGTCGCCTTTGCGGATGGCCAAGATGAAAGAGGCCGAGATCACCCGCCGGGTCAAAGAAACCGCTGCCATGTTGCAGATAGAGCCACTGCTTAAGCGTTTCCCATTGGAGCTTTCCGGCGGCCAGCAACAGCGCACAGCCATGGCGCGCGCGCTGGTTAAAGATGCCAGCCTGATTCTGTTCGACGAGCCCCTGGTCAACCTCGATTACAAACTTCGTGAAGAGCTGCGAGCGGAATTGCGGGAGTTGTTCAAGGAACGTAATTGCATCGCGGTCTATGCCACAACGGAGGCCAACGAGGCGCTTGCGCTGGGTGGCGTCACGACGTTGCTGCAAGAGGGCAATATTATTCAGTCGGGGCCGGTAATGTCGGTGTACCGCCAACCCTCGACGGTGACAGCTGCGGAGCTTTTCAGTGAGCCACCGATTAATCAGATCAAAGGGCGGGTAACAGAAACTGAAGTCACATTTGATGACTACGCCCATCACCCGCTGACTCGCAACCTGAGTGATCTTGCGCCTGGCGCATATCAGTTTGGCGTGCGTCCCAGTCATATCAGTCTGGTACCGCAAAACGACGATGATCTCGAGCTTGCCATGACTGTGGAACTGGGTGAGATCAGCGGGTCAGAAACCTTCATGCACGTGAAGAATGACCATTTTTCGCTGGTGCTGCAGTTGATGGGGGTGCACCAATACCACACGGATACGCCCGTTAAAATTTATTTACCGATCAGCAAGTTGTTCGTTTTCGGGGTGGATGGGAGCTTGATTCAAGCACCGCATCACCTGTCCAAGGAGTGAGTGAAGATGGCTGAGATACAACTAAAATCATTGGCGCACAGTTACAGCAAACACCCTTCGGGCGCCGAAGACTATGCCATTCGCCAGATGAGTCACGTCTGGCATAATGGTGGCGCTTACGCTTTACTAGGCCCCTCAGGCTGCGGTAAAAGCACCATGCTCAATATCATATCGGGCTTGCTACAACCCTCTGAAGGAGAGGTGTTGTTTGACAACGTCAAGGTCAACGAGCTGTCGCCGAAAGACCGGAACATCGCCCAGGTGTTCCAGTTCCCGGTCATCTATGACTCCATGACGGTGTACGACAACCTGGCCTTTCCGCTGCGCAATGTGGGCATGCCAAAAGCCAAGATCAAAGCCAAGGTGGACGAAATAGCCGCCATTCTTGAGCTCGGTGAGGTGCTTCACAACAAGGCCAGAAATCTGACTGCCGACGAGAAACAGAAAGTGTCCATGGGCCGCGGTCTGGTGCGCGACGACGTGTCGGCGATCCTGTTTGACGAACCACTCACCGTGATTGACCCGCAGTTGAAATGGAAGCTGCGTCGTAAACTCAAACAGATCCATGAGCAGTTCAACATCACCATGGTGTATGTCACCCACGATCAGCTGGAAGCGTCTACCTTCGCCGACAAGATAGCGGTGATGTACGAAGGTCAGATCGTCCAGTTCGGGACGCCGCGGGAGCTGTTTGAAAGCCCTAACCACACCTTTGTTGGGTATTTTATTGGTAGCCCAGGCATGAACCTGATTCCGGTTCAGCGAACGGAAACGGGCGTCGAATTTGATGGCCTGCCGCTGCACATTCATCCGGAACTGGCGAAATACGCGGAGACCAGTACCTCGTCGAACATCAAAATCGGGATTCGTCCTGAATTTGTTCGCCTGTCCAATACCCCGGCTGATGACAGCTATGAATGTCATGTGAAGTACATAGAGGATCTGGGCACTTATCGGATTGTTACTCTTGAGCTCGGGTCCCAGACGTTACTGGCGCGGATTGATGAAGACCAGGTGATTGAGGGCGATACCGTGCATATCGGTTTTCCCCGCCAATGGCTGAAGCTTTACATCGATGAATTTCTGGTAGAGGGAGCGACAGGATGAACAAGGTACCCAACAACAAGGCCTGGTGGCTGGTGCTGCCGGTTTTCATCCTGGTGGCATTTTCCGCGCTCATTCCGCTGATGACAGTGGTCAATTATTCGGTCCAGGACATATTTGGCCCGGGACAGGCTTACTTCGTGGGCACGGAATGGTTTGAAGAAATACTCGGGGATGAGCGGCTGCAGGACTCTCTGGGCCGTCAGTTTCTGTTTTCTGCTGCCGTGTTGTTTATCCAGATTCCCCTGGGAATAGGGATCGCGCTGATGATGCCTACCCGTGGCAAACGTGCCTCTGTATGCCTGATTATGCTGGCCATCCCGTTGCTGATCCCTTGGAACGTAGTTGGCACCATCTGGCAGATATTTGGCCGTGGCGACATTGGGCTGTTCGGCTGGGGATTAAACCAGCTCGGGTTCGATTACAACTACACCGCCAATACCGGTGATGCCTGGGCAACCGTACTGTTGATGGATGTCTGGCACTGGACGCCGCTGGTAGCGTTGCTCTGCTACTCCGGTCTCAAAGCAATACCTGAAGCGTTCTACCAGGCGGCGGAAATAGATCGCGCCTCCAAGTGGGCTATCTTCCGTTATATCCAGCTCCCTCGCCTAAAAAGCGTTTTGGTGATCGCGGTGCTGCTGCGATTCATGGACAGTTTCATGATTTACACTGAGCCCTTTGTCCTGACAGGTGGTGGCCCGGGCAGCTCAACGACGTTCCTGAGCCAGACCCTGACAACGATGGCCATCGGTCAGTTCGATATTGGTCGGGCAGCCGCCTTCTCACTGATCTACTTCCTGATCGTGCTGTTGGTGTCATGGCTGTTCTTTACCGCTATAACCCACCTCGACAAGCAAAAGTGAGGGCTTAGTGATGAAAATGAATAAACGTAAAAACTTTGGTATTACGGCCTACATCATCCTGCTGATGTTGCCGATCTACTGGTTGCTGAACATGTCGTTCAAGACCAATCAGGAAATCCTCGGACAGCTGACTTTGTTTCCCCATGACTTCACGCTGGCAAACTACGCGACGATTTTTACCGATCCGAGTTGGTACTCCGGTTATACCAACTCGATGATCTACGTTTCAATGAACGTGGTGATCACCCTGTTGGTGGCGCTTCCTGCAGCCTATGCCTTCAGCCGTTACAAGTTTGTGGGTGACAAACACCTGTTCTTTTGGCTGCTCAGCAACCGCATGGCGCCACCTGCGGTGTTCCTGCTGCCGTTCTTTCAGCTCTATTCCTCTATTGGCCTGTTTGACACGCACATAGCGGTAGCGTTGGCTCACTGTCTGTTTAATGTTCCGCTGGCGGTGTGGATTCTGGAAGGTTTTATTTCGGGAGTTCCAAAAGAGTATGACGAGATGGCCTATATTGATGGTTACAGCTTTCCAAAATTCTTCGTGAAGATATTTATTCCGATGATTCGTTCGGGGATTGGTGTCGCGGCTTTCTTTGCTTTCATGTTTTCCTGGGTGGAGTTGTTGCTGGCGCGAACACTGACCTCGGTAGATGCTCAGCCTATTGGTGCGATCATGACGCGGACCATGGGGGCCAGTGGTATTGACTGGGGCGTGCTGTCCGCAGCCGGGGTATTGACTATTCTTCCGGGTCTGCTTGTGGTCTGGTTCGTCCGTAACCACATTGCCACCGGCTTTGCCCTCGGTCGGGTATAAGGAGAGTCATTATGATTGCCTGGATGAACTGGACCTTACCGGTCGCTATTTTCTTTTCCGTAATTGCCGCTATTCTTCTGGTGATGACGGTGTACGAAGTTGTTTCTCCCTGCACCGAGCGCAAGGGGTTTCTGCCCATCGCAACCACCCGTGGTGACCGTTTGTTCATTGGTCTGCTCACAAGTGCTTACCTCAACCTGACGTTTTTGGGTTTAACCGAACTCAGCCTTTGGATAGCCCTGGCGGTCTCGGTTGTCTGGGTCGCCATACTGCTCCGCTGGGGCTAACAAAGGAGATTGCGTAAAAAGCCGGGAAACATGCGCAAATTTTAAAAATTTGCGCATTGATGTTTTTCTACAAACGAACTAATGTTTTATTTATGGCCGAAAACGATCACAGTATTGTTTTCGAGCTGCCACATGACGGGTGACTGACGTCAGGTGAGACGGATTTAAAACCAAAGGCTTTTGCCCGGTCGTCATCCCGAATTCTAACAATACAAACGAGGTTGGATATGCTTAAGAATAATAAGTATCCGAAAGCGCTAATGCTGAGCATTGCGGTAAGCGCGGCAAGCCTGGGGCTCAGCCTGGAGGCTTACGCGGATCAATACTCCGACGCGGCCAAGAAGTGGGTGTCCGAAGAGTTTGAGACGTCAACGCTCAGCCAAGATGAACAGCTAAAGGAAATGGCCTGGTTTACCGAAGCCGCCAAACAGTTCCGCGGTATGGAAATTAATGTGGTTTCCGAAACCATTGCAACTCATGAGTACGAGTCCAATGTTCTGGCCAAGGCTTTTGCGGAGATTACCGGTATTAAGGTGACCCACAACCTGATCCAGGAAGGTGATGTCATCGAGAAGCTGCAGACCCAGATGCAATCCGGGCGCAATATTTACGACGCCTATGTCAACGATTCCGATCTGGTCGGCACCCATTGGCGTTACGGTAAAGTGGTTCCTATCTCCGACATGATGGCAGGCGATGGCAAAAGCATCACCAACCCCATGCTGGACCTGGACGATTTCATCGGTCTGGATTTCACCACCGCCCCCGACGGCAAGATTTACCAGCTGCCTGATCAGCAGTTCGCTAACCTGTACTGGTTCCGAGCGGACTGGTTCGAGCGCGAAGACCTTCGTAAACAGTTTAAAGACATCTATGGCTATGAGCTGGGTGTGCCTGTTAACTGGTCCGCCTATGAGGACATTGCCGAGTTCTTTACCGTCAGTGTGAAAGAAATTGATGGCCAGCGCGTTTATGGTCACATGGATTATGGCAAGAAGGATCCATCATTGGGATGGCGCTTCACGGATGCCTGGTTTTCCATGGCGGGCGCTGGCGACAAAGGCTTGCCAAACGGCATGCCGGTGGACGAGTGGGGGATTCGGGTTGAAGAATGCCACCCGGTCGGCTCCAGTGTGACCCGCGGCGGTGCCACAAACGGACCGGCTGCGGTGTACGCAACCGAGAAGTACGTCGACTGGTTGCGCAAGTATGCGCCGCCGGAAGCGCAGGGCATGACATTCTCGGAGGCCGGGCCGGTACCTGCGCAGGGCAATATTGCTCAGCAGATCTTCTGGTACACCGCGTTTACCTCCAGCATGACCGAAAAGGGCTTGCCGGTGGTGAATGAAGACGGCACGCCGAAATGGCGGATGGCACCTTCACCCCATGGTCCCTACTGGGAAGAGGGCATGAAGCTGGGTTATCAGGACGTGGGTTCCTGGACATTTCTGGATTCCACGCCTGAAAAACGCCGTCTGGCGGCGTGGTTGTACGCCCAGTTTACGGTGGCGAAAACCGTATCCCTGGAGAAAACCCTGGTGGGTCTGACGCCGATTCGTGAATCGGATATTAACTCCCAAGCGATGACCGATGCCGCGCCCATGCTGGGTGGTCTGGTCGAGTTCTATCGCAGTCCGGACCGGGTGAACTGGTCACCGACCGGTACCAACGTGCCGGACTACCCGAAGCTGGCCCAGCTGTGGTGGCAGTACATTGCCCAGGCCGCCAGTGGCGAGCGCACTCCGCAACAGGCTCTTGACGGACTGGCCGAAGCACAGGACAAGGTGATGATGCGCCTGGAACGCGCCTCTGTAATGGCCACCTGTGGGCCCAAGCTGAATGAGCCACGGGAAGCAAGCTATTGGCTTAACCAGCCTGGCGCACCGAAGGCTAAACTTGCCAACGAGAAACCACAGGGCGAGACAGTGCCTTATAAAGATCTCCTGAAGCGCTGGGAAGACGCCCGCGAGGGATAAATGTCTGGGCAAGCCACCGACATACATGAGTTTTGTCGGTGGCTTGCAACCTGTTATTTTAAGGGGCTGGGCTTTCGCAGAGGGCGCCAATTCCGCAGCCGATTTATCCCCTATGTACGCGAATCAGACGATACGTGCCTCGATGTTAGTTATTTCCCAATCTCTGTCAGATCCCCGATACTCGAAGGCCTGCCCAACCGAACAGCGGATGAATGGCTGCAATCATGAAGCAAAACTGGCTATTCGCCGCTATTCGAATAGCGTGTGGCTGATGAAAAAAAGGGCAATGTGTTGAAAAGACAATGGGTAACCGTAATGGATACGCCTATGCGCCCCAGACTGTGAGTCCCAATCGAAAGCTTGTTGTGTTGGACCGGTGACCGGTAGTCTGCGCCGGTCACCGGCCCGTCAGGTCCAGTTTGAGCCTGTAGATAAAACGCGTCTCTTCGAGTCCGAGTTGCTGCAGCTTATGCGCTATTGCGGTATAAACGGGAAACTACTTGTTTACCCGCAGTTTGTTTTAACAATTGCCAGCTAGCAGGAACCGGGTAGTGGGCATTTTGCGTTTCACATTCTATGTAGATGATACCGTTACTGTTGAGGAGCCCATGCTGAGCAATCAAGGTTATGCACTGGGGTAATAAATTGCGATTAAAGGGCGGATCCAAGAAAATCAGATCATATTTATCAATTAACTGTGCCAGCACGACCAAGGTGTCACCACTGATCACCTGAGCTTGTACCGATTCGACCTGTAGTAAAGCCAAATTCTGTTGTAAAGCCGCAACGGCTTTTTTGTCTAATTCTATGAAGGTGGTGTGCTGGGCGTGCCTGGAGAGGGCTTCAAAACCCAGACCGCCACTGCCGGCAAAAGCATCCAGGCACCGGCTCCCCTGTGTGTAGGGCATCAGCCAGTTGAACAAAGTTTCTTTATTTTTGTCGGTTGTCGGGCGCAACCCTTTGACATCCAACACAGGCAGTTTGCGGCCACGCCAACGCCCACTAATAATACGTATAGCACCATTTGCACTTTGTTGTTTTTTTACGTCTCGCTTCATTTATCTTAGAAATGCTATGATTGCCCTTTACTGGAGTCAGTGTACTCAATTAACCTAACGATTTCCCAAGGATTTCTAGTCAATATGTCCAAGTTTTTCGGTTGGCTCAAAAAAGACAAGCAAACGTCAGAGTCGCAAAAAGATGCACAAAACACAGAAAGTGAAGCCCAATCTCCTTCATCTGAGCCAACCCATCACGCTGAGTCAAACCCAAATAATCAGCCAAATGGATCCCAGTCCGGCGTCACCGAGATAGGCTTAGAGCAACTGTCCGGCACCCAGGTGGAAACCGTTCCCCCGGAGCTAGAAGCTTTAGCCACGGAGCAAAAAACCACCACAGAGCAATCTGTAATAGCACCAGAGACTACTTTAGCCACTCCCCAGCCCGATGTTGCCGCCGATAAACCAGAAAAAAGCGGTTTTTTATCTAAATTAAAACAGAGTTTGTCCCGAACTAAGGAGAACCTGGGCAGCGGTCTGATCAGTTTATTTCGTGGTAAAACTATTGATGACGAATTATTTGAAGATCTGGAAACCCAATTACTGGTTGCGGATGTGGGTATGGACACCACTACCAAAATCATTAAACAGTTGACTGACAGTGCTGGACGCAAACAACTCAAAGACGGAGAAGCCTTATATCAGTTACTCAAAGAGCAGATGACCGATATTCTCAGTCAGGTAGACAAACCCCTTGACGTTTCCTTGGATAATGGCCCGTTTGTAATCTTGATGGTTGGGGTCAATGGCGTGGGTAAAACCACCACCATAGGCAAGATGGCCAAACAGTTTCAACAGCAGGGCAAAAAAGTGATGCTGGCCGCTGGCGATACCTTTAGAGCCGCTGCGGTGGAGCAATTGCAAGTATGGGGGGAGCGTAATAATATCCCGGTCATCGCCCAGCAAACCGGATCAGACAGTGCATCGGTAATTTTTGACGCCTTACAATCGGCTAAAGCACGCAATATAGATGTTTTGATAGCTGACACCGCCGGACGCTTGCAAAACAAAGAGCATTTGATGGAGGAGTTAAAAAAAGTGGTCCGTGTCATGCGTAAAATCAATCCTGAAGCTCCCCATGAAATCATGCTAACCCTGGATGCAGGTACCGGCCAAAATGCCGTAAGCCAAACCAAGTTATTCAATCAAGCTGTGGGTCTTAACGGTATCACCCTGACCAAACTTGATGGAACAGCTAAAGGTGGCGTGATCTTCGCTATAGCGGATCAATTCAAGATCCCGATCCGCTACATAGGTGTGGGGGAAGGAATAGACGATCTACGCCCATTTAACAGCCGCGAATTCGTCGACGCCTTGTTTGTCGAAAACACCACTAATGCCAGTAACCTGTAGCCAGCACAGATGATCAAATTCGAACAAGTGAGTAAAACCTACGCCGGTGGTCAACAAGCTTTGCGCAAGGTAGATTTTCATATCGAGCCTGGTGAAATGGCGTTTTTGACCGGTCATTCAGGGGCCGGTAAGAGCACCTTGTTAAAATTGATCAGCATAATGGAACGACCGACTGTGGGCAGAGTGCTTATTAATGGCCATGATCTGAATATTATCCAACGTCGACAAATTGCCTTTATCAGACGCGACATAGGCATGATATTTCAAAGCCATCAATTGTTAATGGACAAGAGTGTGTTCGATAATGTGGCCTTACCCTTAATTATCGAAGGCTATTCACATAAGGAAACCGGCAAACGGGTACATGCCGCGTTAGAAATGGTCGGGCTACGGGACAAGGTCAAAAACCTGCCTATGATGTTATCCGGAGGTGAGCAACAACGGGTGGGTATCGCCCGGGCGGTGGTCAACAAGCCCCCGTTATTATTGGCCGATGAGCCAACGGGCAACCTCGATCCTAAATTATCCATGGAAATTATCCGATTATTTGAGGACTTTAACCAAGCTGGTGTGTCAGTCTTTATTGCAACCCATGATTTGGGGCTTATAGCACGCATGAAATACCGGACCCTCACGTTGCGTAACGGGAATATGATCACCGATGGTTTATCCGAAGAATTCCAGACGTCATAGCCAATATGAGGTAACAACATGAGTATCTTATTTCAGGGCAGAGCTCAGGGCGCCCAGCTTAGTCAAATATCGTCACTTCAGCGTATACAAATGTTTTTTATTAGCCATCTGCGCCAAGCACTTAGTAGCTTAGGAGAGTTATGGCGAGCCGGTGCTGCTTCACTGATGACAATCGGTGTATTGGGCTTGAGCATCACCTTGCCCAGTACCTTGTATATTCTGGTCAAAAATGCCGAACAAGTCAGTTCCGGCTGGGAGCAGGCTTCGGAAATTTCGCTGTTTCTCAAAAACGATCTGGCTCAACAGGATATCGATCAACTACTCACCCGCATCAATCTTTGGCCCGAAATTGGCAAAGTTACCTATATTCCGGCCAATGATGCCCTGGCCGAATTCCAGGAACTGTCAGGATTTGGGGATGCTATTGCCTATTTAGATAAAAACCCCCTGCCCCACGTAGTACTGGTGACTCCAACGGATAAACATGCAGGCCCCACAGCAGCACGACTGCTGCTGAATAAATTGCGTAAAGAACGGGAAGTGGATATAGGCAAATTAGACGTGGAGTGGTTAAAAAGACTGGATGCCATACTCAACGTAGCCAAGGAGTTGGTAACCGTCATCGCCTTACTGCTGTTTTTGGCGGTGATCCTGATCATCGGTAACACCATAAGATTAAACATTTTAAGTAAAAAAGACGAAATATTAGTCATGAAGCTGGTGGGCGCAACCGATGCGTTTATTCAACGCCCCTTTATGTACACGGGTTTCTGGTATGGCTTGCTTGGTGGCTTACTGGCCTGGATGGCCGTCATTTGCCTGTTATGGTGGATGAGCGCCAGCGTGTCGGCGGTCAGTGCCTTGTATCAAAAACAATTCAACCTAACCGGGGTGGATTTCAATACTTTGCTGGTGATGTTAGCCACATCCATTTTCATCGGTTTGGCCGGCTCGGTTATTTCGGTGAAAAGGCATGTAAGGGATATTGAGCCGAAGTAATTTACCGGGGAAGACCCATCCCCCGAGCAATTATCCTATCCTCTTTTACTTGCTGGAAAATGTGGGGATATAGATTGACGCAGACCGTTTCCCCATAAAATAGATTGGTTAAAAATACTGTGCAGGCGTTTCTGATCTATTTTAAGCATGCCCGCGATGCGGATGACTTTCAGCCAATTGGCACTCTCAAATGCCTTCACCAGAAGTAAATAAACAGACAAATCGTTTTGTCCGCCGCTCAGGGCATATTTAACCTCCTCAGTTAATGGCAACTGTGCGAGTAAGGTTTCCATATTTTGATCAAGCAGCGCATCCAACAATGAAAACAGACCCACTAAGAAACCCACAGGAGGATTGGCGCCTTTTTTGGTTTCCTGGGCCAATAAATCACAAAACTTCGCCCTTACCAAGGACAAATGCAGTAACTCTATGGGTTTGTTATCGTTCAGGTTCGCCAGGGCAAGCAGGGCAATAAACTTTTTAATTTCCACTTCACCTAAGTAATTCAATGCATGACGCAAGGACGTGATTTCATAACGCTTATTAATCATCGGATTATTGACAAAGCGCAATAACATATAAGACAAACCAACATCATGTTCTATCACACTGTTAATTTGCTCCACGTCGAATGTTTCGCTGGAACTGGCGCCCATCAACTCCACCAGGGTGAGTTTTGAGGTCGGCAAATGTTGATGTTTAATGGTGTCCGGCCGGGCAAAAAAGTAGCCTTGAAAATAGTCGAATCCCATATCATGGTAGATAGCAAAATCTTGTGGACTATCGACGTTTTCAGCCACCAGCTTGACCTTTGCATCAACCAAGCGTGGCATGCTACGAGAAATAGTTTCATGATCACTTTGCATGACATTAACTTTGATAATATCAACGTAAGGCAAAAACTCGTTCCATTTAGGATCGAGGTGATGATCATCCAGCGCAATCTTAAAACCTGAATTCTTAACTTTTTTGCATACATCCAGCAAGCTGTCATGGCCAAACATGCCGTCTACCAACTCGACCACAACATTTTCCGGGTCAAAAGATTTAGGCAACCCCTGGATTAAGGTCTCTTTCTGAAAATTGATAAACGATTTTTTACTACAAGATATGTCATCTAAATTCAAGGTCAAATAGTTCTTGGCAATCAATTTAGCGGTTTTCTCATCCCTAACCACATCGGGATAACAATTATTTTTGCCATCCCGAAACAGTAATTCGTAAGCGAAAACATCTTTACGTCGATCGAGAATAGGTTGACGAGCAATAAAGGCGAACATTAACTTCCTTTTAAATTTATGTATCTAATTCTTGAAATTTGAAATTTAGTGACCCCATCGTTGCCTCATGGTTTTGAGTCAATGATGGGAGCTACAACAACAGTATATAATATTGAGAGTACCAGACCTGATGAAAGTTTGTAAATAGTCTATATTCTGCGCAGCCCCCACAATGGCTGCATTTGCTACGGGCAAGGCTTTGCAGTCCTTGTTAATGTGGCTTGTTATCTTCAGGTTACATATTAAAAACCACAAGGTAGTTTTTCTAACCGCTACATCTGTTACTATCCGCACTTAGATCGTCTTTAGCAGCGTTTTAAACAAGGGATTTATATTTGTTCCGATCTCCACAGCATTCTAAGAGATCTTGATTTTTATTCTAACGTACCCACATATTTGAGTTGCTAAATGAAATTTTTTTGAATTTGAGTGGTCTATCACAGCAGATTGAACTCAAAATGGTTCGCGGAAAGTAAAGTGATTTGCTAATATTCCCAACCTAATCGTTATACGAGGTAATTATGACAACAGACATGCGTGCATTGACGTTAACTGTCCCACAGACGGGTAGTATAGAGACTTATATTCAGGCGGTAAGCAGTATTACTATGCTCAGCGCAGAAGATGAACGTGGTCTGGCTGAACGTTTGCAACAAGATGACGACTTATTAGCGGCCAGAAAGCTGATCATGTCTCATTTACGCTTCGTCGTACACATAGCCAGGTCATACTCAGGCTATGGTTTGCCTCAAGCAGATCTTATCCAGGAAGGCAACATAGGTTTGATGAAAGCCGTCAGGCGGTTCGACCCCACAGTTGGCGTTAGGCTAGTCTCATTTGCAGTGCATTGGATTAAAGCCGAAATACATGAGTTTGTATTACGTAACTGGCGCATAGTTAAAGTTGCCACCACTAAGGCACAACGCAAATTATTCTTTAATCTACGTAAAAATAAGAAACGTTTAGGTTGGTTTACCCATGCTGAAGTGCAAAAAGTTGCCCAGGAGTTAGGTGTCAGCGAGAAAGAAGTACTGCAGATGGAAGCCCGCATGAGCAGCCATGACCAGTCATTCGATTTATCTGCCGACGATGACGAAAGTGGCAGTTTCGCCCCTGTGCAGTTTTTAGAAGATAAAAGTGCAGATGTTGAAACTGATGTAGCTAATGCCGATTGGGATACCGCCGCTTCGAAAAAGCTTTATTCGGCAATTAAAACCTTGGATGAGCGCAGTCAGCATATCATTCAAACCCGTTGGTTAAGCGATGATAAAACCACGTTGCAAGATTTGGCTGACAAATATGAAGTATCAGCAGAACGGGTTCGACAAATAGAGAAAAACGCCATGAAAAAACTTCAGGGTGCTATGGTATAAACTTTGGTCAACCAGTATATTTAATAAAAAAGCGCATATCATGCGCTTTTTTATTGCCTAAAAAAAAGCTACAAAATCTATATTTAACTACCCTCTTCTGAACTGCCAGGGGCTTCAGGTAAAATCCAGAACACGCCGTTAAATTCGGCTACCGCAGTATCACCATCCAAGATATTAACCTGTAATTTAATCTGGCACTTTTTGTTGCGCGACAAGGGTTCTAATTTTCCGCTTAATGACTCGATATGACACAAAGCTCTGGGCTGCATAGTGATGGGTTTGTGGTAATGAATATTACCATCGCCCAACACAATGTCGCCGCTGAGGTTCTTTTGTTTTAACTGTAAGAAAATCATCCCCCATCCCGTTAGGGTCGCCAAGGAAAAAATGCTACCCGCAAACATAGTGCCATGCAGATTGATATTTTTATTCAGCGAGGCACGATTTTCCAGGGTCTTACCTGAGTATTGATGTAATTTGATCCCCATCTGTTCGCTGATGGGAATAGTCTCGTGCCAGATTTCCTGTAATTGTTTGCACCATTTGGGATGCAGCAAGATAGTGTTATGGGCGAGCAACCGTTTTACCATTTGCTGACGTTTCAGCTTGCCTAACTCACTGGGTGCTTCTTTTTGTATTTCAAAACCGCAGCTAGTAAAAAACGGGATAGACAATTCACGGCTGTTGGTGACCATTCTCACCGCCCCTTCTTGTCTGGCAACCGACTCAAGTGCCGACATAATCATCTTCGCCAGGCCTTTACCCTGGGCATCAGACGCGACCGCTATATGCCTGATCTGGGCTTCTTCGGCACTGTTCATATGCACCCTACCAACGGCAATCACTTCACCTTTAGCACTGCGTATCATGCGGTGCTGGCTGACCTGCTCATATTCGTCTTTTTCCGAGCCCAATGGATAATTCCAGGGTTTACGCAACATTTGCCAACGAAACTCGAAATAGTCGGCAAAGTCTTGTTCAGAAACTGGCGTATCAATTCTATACATTGCTAAGTATCTATCCTCGTTGCAGTTACTGGCACCTAGAGACAACCCCTGGTTGCTCAATTAGGCGATATGCTATTTACTGAATATCATTAAATAGCATTCTGGGGTCTGCCGCAAATTATACTTCCAGGCTAAAGGTAACCGGCCCGTCATTGACCAGAGAGACTTGCATATCTGCGCCAAACCGGCCAGTTTGGCATTTTATGCCGGACGCTTGAGCACAGTGAATGAAATACTGGTATAGGTACTCCCCCCTTTCAGGGGAAGCCCCGGTAGAGAAACTCGGACGTAACCCTCTGTTAGTATCGGCGACCAGAGTAAATTGAGAGACGATCAGTAATTCACCGCCAATCTGTTTAAGATTAAGGTTCATTTTACCGTTGGGATCGGCAAATATACGGTAATTGATAATCTTGTTTAACAGTTTGTTTGATTTAGCTTCATCATCATCTTTGTGCACCCCGAGCAAGAGTAAAATACCTTGCCCGATATTGGCCACATCCTGGTTGTCAATGATGACCCTGGCTTGGGCTACCCGCTGGATCAAGCCTTTCACGCTTGTTCTCTGATAAAAGTCGCCATAGCGTTAGTCGCCAGGCACAACGCCGCGGTGATTTTTGGCTCCCCAGAACTATGTCCCGATTCAGGTACTATGGTCAGCTGACTTGCATCCCACTGCTCACTTAGTGCATAGGCACCTTGCAGTTTACATACACAATCGTATCGTCCATGCACAATATTAGAAGGTATCGTATTGATCTTATGTATATTTTTCAGGATGTAATCCGCTTCAATAAAACAAGCATGTTTAATATAGTGACACTCTAGAAGCGCTAAACTGATGGCGCGATGCACATCTGGCATTAATATCTCTTCGTCCAGCGCACTGTGAAGTCGACTAATGCGCGCTTCCCACAAACACCAGGCTTTGACCGCCGCCATTTTACTTACTTCATCATCACCGGTGAAAATTTGATAATAGGCTTGGGACACCGACATCCGGGGTAACTGCTCTTGCACCGGCTCAATAAAATCTTGATAGAAATCGGGAAACAGCTGTGCCGCACCGCCTCGTTTATCCAGATACCAATTAAAATCTTCTTGCCGACCTAGAAAAATACCACGTAATATTAGTCCTATCACACTTGAGGGCTCATCAATCGCTAACAACAGCGCCAAGGTTGAACCCCAAGAGCCGCCAAATAGCAGCCATTTTTCTATCCCCAGATGGCGCCGTATCTTGTGTATGTCTTGGATCAAATCTTGGCTAGTATTATCCGTTAATTCTCCAAAGGGTTCAGATTGCCCACAACCCCGTTGATCAAAACCGATGATCCAATATTTTTGCGGATCGAAAAAACGCCGGTAGTCACCGGATAAACCCGCCCCCGGTCCGCCATGCAAATACAATACAGGTATCCCCTGGGGATTCCCGGTTTGTTCGAGATAAAGACAATGCTGCGCGCTGACCTGCAACATTTCACTGAGAAATGGCTTAATAGCCGGGTATAATTCACTCATATTAGTGGGTACGTCATAATTGTTTGTCGCATTAGTTTGTTTTAATTTACTATTAGTAGTGAACAATAGTGAAATAAATCATCAGGAGCAACAGATGTCAGGACAAGGTTCAGGTGGCAATGTCATTGCCGCACTATGTAATTTCTTCATTCCAGGTTTGGGTCAACTGGTACAGGGCAGGATATTAGCGGCCCTAATCTTCTTTGTTTTAGTTAGTGTAAATTATACGTTAGCCGCAACAGGGATTTTATTTTTTATGGCATTGTTCGGTTTTATCTTCCATGTCTGGTCGATTATCGATGCCGCCAAGTACAGGGGTTAAGAGTATGAAATTCATTTTAACGTTAGTTATGCTGACTATGCTGACCGCTTGCCAGAGCGCCTATTATGCCGCCTGGGAAAAAGTGGGTGTGGAAAAACGCGATATATTGGTGGATCGAGTCGAGGATGCCAAAGACTCCCAGGAGGACGCCCAACAACAGTTTAGCTCGGCCCTTGAACAATTCAGCCAACTGATTAACTTTGATGGTGGTGAACTGCAGGACAAGTATGAACGCTTAAAAAACCAGTATGAAGCCAGTGACCAATCCGCTCAGGAAGTCAGTAGCCGCATCGACAAGGTCGAAAGTGTCGCCGAAGCGCTGTTTGATGAGTGGGAAGATGAACTGGAAAAATACACCAGTGAAACCTTACGCCGGGATAGCGCCAATACCCTGAAGGATACCCAAAGGCGTTATAATAACCTGGTAAAAGCCATGCATAAGGCCGAGAGTAAAATGGCCCCGATTTTAGCGACGTTGCATGATAACGTACTGTATTTAAAACATAACTTAAATGCTAGCGCCATCGGTGCATTGCAAAACGAATTTACTGGGGTGAAAAACGACATCAACCTGCTAATCAGCGAAATGAACAAAGCGATTGCCGAGTCCAATGCATTTATTTCCAGTATGCGCAGCTGAGTGGCTCTCTGGTCCCTAGTGAGGCAGATAACCTGAGCAACAAACGTATACGGGCTGTTGCCCGTATTATATTAGATAATTAGCTTGTCGAAGATGATGTATTCTCATCATCTTCGATAAATTCATCTTGTGGCTCTTCGTGTAAAAACAGTTCGAGCACATGGGTGAATTCCGCTCCCAGCAGTACCACTACCCAGGATAAATATACCCACACAAATAAAATCGGGATTACAGCCATAGCGCCATAGATCACTTGGTAAGACGGAAAATTGGTAATGTAAAACGAAAACCCCTTCTTCGATAACTCAAACAAAGTCGCAGCCAGCAAGGCTCCGGATATGGCATGACGGGGATTAATACGCTTATTTGGCACTATCATATAGATAATGAAAAATGCCGAAACAGAGGCCACAAAGGGCACTATTTTGAGTATAGTAGTGGTGACCCCATACGTATAAGCCTCAGCGGTATTGGCTAGCGCCATTAAATACGAACTCACGATGACACTCAATCCTATTAATAAAGGTCCCAAGGTCAGTACCATCCAATATATGGCGAAAGTAAAAATGATCGGCCTTTCACTTTTTGCCGCCCAAATGCGGTTCAGAGTTTTGTCGATATTGGAAATCAGTAACAAGGCCACTACCACCAAAGACACTATACCAATAGCCCCCATTTTAGAGGCATTGCCGACAAACTCCCCTACATATTGCTGAATTTGCTCCCCCGCCGCCGGGATAATGTTGCCAAAGACTAAAGCTTCAATATCTCCGCGCACTTTGGAAAATGCCGGAAAGGCCGACATTATAGTGAAAAACACCATAACAAAGGGAACCAGAGAGAGCAGAGATACGTAGGCTAGGTGTCCAGCAGAAACCGTTATGCCGTCTGACAGGCAGTGTTTCAAAAACATCCGCACAAACAAATTGAGCTTAGGTGCCTGCTTTGTAAAGCTATTCAATAAATTAATTTTATTATCCATCAAGTTCGCATATGGCCAAGTAAGTTAACCCGTCTAGTCTGCTCTAACACCCAACATATGGCAAATGGCATAACTCAATTCGCTGCGATTAAGGGTATAAAAATGAAAATCCCGGACCCCTTCTTTAGCCAACACCTTGACCATATCCATGGCGATACTTGCCCCCAATAGATTGCGTGTCGTCTGATCGTCCGCATCCAAGCCGTCATACATTTTATGTAACCAATTGGGGACATGCACATTAGTAAAACCGGCAAAACGTTGCAACGTCTTATAATTAGTCACCGGCAGTATGCCAGGCACTATGTCCATATCTATGCCTGCCGCTGCAGCCCTGTCTCTGAAACGCAGAAATACTTCGGCATCAAAAAAGAACTGGCTAATGGCCTGATTCGCACCAGCCTCAGCTTTGCGCTTAAGGTTTAATAGGTCAAATTGGCTGTTTGGGGCTTCTGGGTGTTTTTCTGGATAAGCCGCCACGGCGATATCGAAATCTGCCACCTCTCTAAGCAAGGCAACCAGGTCCGATGCGTAAGACACATGTTCGGAATAGCCTTCTGGCAGATCGCCACGCAAGGCAACAATTTTTCGAATGCCACTGGCCCAATAGTCTTTGGCGATCTGCACCAGTTCATCCCGGGTTGCATCCACACAGGTCAAATGTGGTGCTGCTGCAATACCCGTTTCGCTATGAATACGTTTAACGATTTCATGGGTGCGATCACGTTCACCACTGTTAGCCCCGTAGGTAACCGACATGTATTTAGGTTTTAGTGGCGCCAGTCGCTCAACCGATTTCCATAGCGTTTGCTCCATACTCGGCGTTTTCGGCGGAAAAAACTCAAAAGATACATTGATCCCTTTTAATTCGGATAATGATTGATTGAGCGCATCAATCCCCCGTGCATAAGACACCATGGTGGCTCCGTTAAATTTGGACGTTTAGACGTCTAAATTAAACTTTGTACGTAAAGCCGTCAAGATGTTTAGCAGTCTATCGTTGACCTTTATCGGTTAACAGTTAGAATTTCCGCTTATAAGAAAGAAAAAAGCGAGTAAAACGATGGCTAATACAACCAAGTGGAATGGTAAATACATCCACCCCTATGCAGAACACGGTAAAAAAAGTGAACAAGTAAAAAAAGTAACGGTGTCTATCCCTCTCAAGGTCCTCAAGGTGTTGACCGATGAGCGCACCAGGCGACAAGTTAATAATTTACGGCATGCCACCAACTCTGAGCTGCTATGTGAAGCCTTTCTGCATGCATTCACCGGCCAGCCCCTGCCTGACGACGTGGACTTGCAAAAAGAGAACCCCAACCGTATTCCGACCGAGGCCTGGAGAATAATGCAAGAAATGGGGCTAGAGGACGACAGCAATGACTGAGTGTATCAAGGAATATGACTAACGTTTAGGCGTAGGCGTATTCTCCGCCCCGGATCAACGCGCGTTTATAGGCCTCACGGGCATGGATACGCTGCACATAACTAGCGATATTAGGATAACCTGTAATGCCCCGTGACGCACTAGCCTCTAAAGGGAAGCTCATTTGGATATCCGCCCCGGACAGTGTCTCACCAGCAAACCACTGATGTGTGGCTAAATGGCTTTCGATGAAGGCCATATTAGCGCTGATATTCGGTCCAAAATAGCCACCCATGACCTTGTCGGCAATTTTATTAGCAATGATTTTGACAAAAAACGGTTTGGCGTTAGTTCGCACTTTATCAAACACCAATTTGGCCACCATAGGTGGCATTAATGAGCCTTCTGCAAAGTGTAACCAGTAGTTGTATTCTCTGTAGGCCTGACTGTCCACAGCAGGCAACATCTTGTCCGCGGAGTAACGACGGGCGAGATAGTCAATAATGGCGCCAGACTCCGCGACAGTGATATCACCATCAGTAATAACCGGCGATTTACCCAGAGGATGGATTTCTTTCAACGTATCCGGGGCCAAATTGGTCACAGGATCACGCTGATAACTCTTGATGTCGTATTCTAACTCCAGCTCTTCTAACAGCCAGAGGATCCGCTGGGAGCGGGAATTATTTAAATGATGTAGGGTAATCATAGTGTCTCCGATAAAAATTTGCTTGCCCTAAGTTACGGTTATTGAGAGCAATTAGTTCATCGTATTTATGAATAGACTATTATCAGCTAAAAAAATACCCGTTCAGAATGTGAAAAATTCAGTGATGCTCAAGCAAAACTGAATTTTTTCGATAACACCATATTGTCAAATTCCAGCCGTAACGTTTTATTTACCGCCCGGATCCAGACTTGCAAAATAGGCTGCTAGATCATTTATATCGCTATCACTCAGACCCGAGGCCATGGGGGCCATCACCATATTTTTGCGTTCACCGCCACGAAAGGCGTTAAGTTGCAAAACCAGGTATTGCTCTTTTTGCCCAGCCAGATTGGGATACATAGGTATTTGGGATATGCCATTAGCACCATGGCAAGCCACACAGGTCATAGCTTTATTTTTTCCCGCAGCCACATCGCCAGCATAAGCGTTACTTGTTAACATACTGATTAACGTGGCGCTAACGAGGCCACAAGTTTTGAGAAGTAGTTTCATATTCGATCCTTATAGGTGATGACTAACTATACAATAACTCAAATACATGGCAATTAAATAGAGGTATCAAGTGAACTTAGATCATTCTTACGCCCTTGAATTAAGTGATTTAGGTTCACTGGTCACGCCCGTGGGCATTAAAAACGCGAGACTCATTCACGTCAATCAATCTCTTCGTCAAACGTTACAACTGCCCTCAAACTCTGACCAAAATGTTGTTTGAACAAACAAGTCCTTTAAATAAATTATCTATGGCGCAAAAATACGGCGGACACCAATTTGGCCACTGGAATCCAGAGCTAGGGGACGGTCGAGGTTTGCTTTTGGGAGAAACCACTGATGCAGCAGGTCAGCGCTGGGACTTGCATTTGAAAGGTGCGGGGCCCACCCCTTATTCGCGTTTTGCCGATGGCCGGGCAGTCTTGCGCTCAACGTTGCGCGAGTATTTGGCCAGCGAAGCGTTGCATCATCTCTGCATACCAACCTCTCGCGCATTATGTTTATTGGCCAGTGAAGAGCCGGTTTACCGGGAAAAACCGGAACATGCGGCGATGATGATCCGAGCCTGCCAAAGCCATATCAGGTTTGGCCACTTCGAATATTTTTACCATAGCAATCAACACGACAAGCTAAAACGTTTATTTGACTATTGTTTCAAATACCACTTTGCATATTTGGCGAAGGACCGATTTCCCCATTTGGCCATGCTCAGAAAAATCGTAAACGACACCGCTGATCTTATCGCCAAGTGGCAAGCGTTTGGCTTTAATCATGGAGTGATGAACACGGACAACATGTCTATACACGGTATTACATTCGATTTTGGACCCTATGCTTTTTTAGACGATTTTGCCCCTGATTTTGTCTGTAACCATTCAGATCATCAAGGTCGATATGCATTTGATCAACAGCCTGGTGTCGCACTATGGAATTTAAATGCCCTGGCCCATGCCTTCACCCCCTATTTGGACATTAGCCAAATTAAATCGGCCCTTGGGGAATTCGAGCCGCAACTGCTGAATCACTATCGCGACCTGATGGGCAAAAAATTAGGACTATCTTCCGACGGGACGGATAACCAAGATCTGATCAATCAATGGCTAAATCTGATAGAGAAGGATAAACGTGATTACCATATTAGTTTCCGCCTGCTATGTGATGTAAATGAATTCGCAGACAATGCAGCACTAATAAATCATTTTATTGATCGAGATGCAGCAATGGCTTGGCTAGAGCGCTATAAAATAACCTTGTTGTCCCAAGGTACGACGCAAAATATCCGCCAACAGCAGATGAGGTTAATCAATCCCACCTATGTATTACGTAATTACCTGGTCCAGTTAGCGATAGACGATGCTGAAAATGGCGAGTTTGGCAAATTTGAAACACTCCTTAACGTATTGCAACAACCGTTTGACAGCCAATTGCAATACGCAGAGTATGCCAAAGCCCCACCCAATTGGGGCAAACACCTGGAAATTTCATGTAGCAGCTAAACCAGGCTGCACGCCATTGGTGATTTAACAAGACATCGGGTCAAGCTTTTAGCTTATACTGTTGCTGATTAACTGACTTTGAATTGATAAATATTGAAACATACCTTCTTTAAAAAACTGTTTTGGCTGCTCGCCGCCACCGTTTGTTTCGTCAGACTGGCTGTTGCCGAGCCAGTGGTGCTGGAACCAAATCTAAGTAAGGTCAACCTGCTCAAACAAACCCAGTGGTTAGTCACCAACGACAGAGCCCAGTTATCAGACATTCAGGATTTACAAAACTGGCGCTCAATTTTTTACCCCCATCCTCTGGAATCAAACCAAAGTCTGTGGGGTAAAGTTCAGGTACAAAGCAAACACGGTTCGCAACACTATTTTCTGTCCATAGGTAATCCTCACCTGGACATAGTGGATGTATATTTATTAGATGAAAAAAACCGCATATTAAGCTCCTATCCCATGGGCGCATCCAGGGACAATAGCACTCGTCCTTACTCCCATCGTTTATTTGTTGTGCCGATAGATGCACCATTAGACCAGCCACTTAATTTATATTTTAGGGTGCGAGATGACGGTCCTTTAGTTTTTCCTCTGAGCATTTATTCTGCGTCTGAATTGATCGCTGACGAACAACGCTCCATAGCTGCATTTGCCTTTTTAAGTGGCGCACTGGCGATAATGGCTGTGTATTTCCTAGTGACTTACACTTTGTTGCGCAGTCCGGTACGCTTTTGGTTTTCCGTTGCCAGTGCCGGATATCTACTGCTTTTTTTAAATATTCAAGGATTAGTCAGCCAAGCTATCGGAATTAGCGCCTACATCAGCCAGATCACCACCTGTTTATGCGGATTGTTGCTTTTTACCCTGACAAAAGTCACTTTTACTATTTTGGAAAAAGTACCAGCTTATTATCGTTACTTCTTATATACCTTAGCGTTAATTACCGTCGTTTCAACCTTTGTACTGTCTAGTTATCAGCAAATCCTGACGGCCGCTGTCACGGGTATGATTTCTGTATTAGTGGTCGCGGTGTTGTCGTTATTTTATCGTGACAAAGACAAAACCATGGCCAATCGAATATTTGCCTTAGGCTTAGGGCTGATTACACTCACGAGTGTGGTGCATGTGAGTTTGTATTTGGACGGCTTCGAATTCCCCCATCAGCTATCGCTGGCCTTAAGTGCGGTTATCATTCTGGGAATAGTGTTAATAGCTGTGGCCATAGCCGCCCACGAAAAAGTACTTTCCGTTCGCCATCATGCCACTTTGCAAGACACCATTGGCGAACTACAGCTCTACCAAGAATTATTTCGTGACTCTGCCCAAGGGTGTTATATCTCTACACCGAAGGGCAAGTTACTTAAGGTCAACCGGGCCATGAGCGAGATGTTCGGCTACGACAATGAGCAACAAATGCTCGAAGCCATAAAATCCACTGCGGAATTTTATGCCGCTCCCCAGGACCGCGAGCTTCTACTCGGGGAATTGCAATGTTACACTAAAGTGTTAGGTAAAGAGATCAGGGGCCTGCGCAAAGATGGCAGCGAGTTTTGGTTTTCGGTTTCCGCTCAACGTAAACAAAATGACAACAGCACCGAGAAATTTATTTACGGTTCACTGTTTGACATAAGCCTGCGTAAAAAATCGGATATTAGCCTGGAATATATTGCCACCCACGACGCATTAACCGGAACGTATAATCGTCAGGAATTCGAAAACAGACTGCACAACGCGCTACAATTGGCGCAGTTGAACCAAACAGAATTAACCCTGCTGTATATCGACATCGACCAATTCAAGGTAGTTAACGATACATGCGGCCATAAAGCAGGGGATTTGTTGCTCAAACAACTGGCCGACATGTTAGCAAAAATAGTTGCCCAACAAGGGACGTTAGCCAGGCTCGGTGGGGACGAATTTGGCATACTGCTGGAGGGTGACCATGCCCAGAAGACCTATATGTTGGCCAATAGATTGCTTACTGGTGTACAAGAATTCCGCTTTACCTGGGAGAAACAAATTTTCACCTTGTGTGTCAGTATCGGTCAGGTGTCTTGGCAGGCGGATATCGGCAATTCCGAACAGCTACTGAGTATGGCTGACTCCGCGTGTTATATGGCAAAAGAACGAGGACGCAACCAAATCCATACCTATTCGCCGGAAGATCAACATATGCTGCGCTACGAATCCGAGCTGGTCTGGTTGTCACATATTCAGTTTGCGCTAGAAAACGATGGTTTCGAGTTGTTTTTTCAAAAATACTTGCCCATGACTAAAGTAGAAAACGGCCACCACTATGAAATCCTGCTCAGAATGCGTGACGACAAGGGCGAGCTTATCTTGCCCTCCGTCTTTTTGCCGGCCGCAGAACGCTATCATTTATCCCCCCGCATTGACCGCTGGGTTGTGGAAACCTATTTTCGATGGTTAGTGAATAACCCTTTGCATCAACAGGCACTGTTTCGATGCAACATTAATTTGAGTGGTCATTCCTTGGGTGACAAGGATTTAAAACTGTTTATTCTCAATGCCTTTGAAAAATATGCTGTGCCTTACGACAAGATATGTTTTGAAATAACTGAAAGCATGGCGATACTGAAGATGGATGAAACTCTGGAGTTTATTCATACCTTTCGCCAGTTGGGATGCAAATTTGCATTGGATGACTTTGGCAGCGGATTTTCATCCTACAACTACCTAAAAAATCTCCCCGTGGATCAAGTTAAAATTGACGGTGATTTTGTCAAAGACATTCTCATCGATCCTGTGGATTTGGCCATGGTGACCTCGATCAAAGATGTGGCTAAAGCCATGGGTATTGAAACCATAGCCGAATATGTCGAATCAAAAGAAATCATGGTCGAGCTTGGTAAGATAGGCGTAGACTTCGCCCAGGGGTATGGGGTGAACAAGCCGTCAACATTAACCATACTCGCCGATAACCAGCAGCAGGTCCTGAACGAATAATCTCGCTCACACCTTGTTTTCATGCGCTAAGCGCCCATATAAATGGGCTACATAAGTAGCGCTTACCCATAACCCTTAAATTTACAAGTATCAATATGAAACAGCACCAGAAGTATGAATATGTAAGCTCAGCCTCTCTACCGACTCGATGGGGACAATTTACTATTCACGGGTTTGTTGAAATCGACACGCAACAAGAACATGTGGCCCTGTCCTATGGTGATTGGCAAACCGGTGATGTGGTGCCTATGCGGATCCACTCAGAATGTCTAACTGGCGACGCCCTCTTTAGCACTCGTTGCGACTGCGGAGCCCAGCTGGAAAAATCCTTACGCAATATAGTTGAACAAGGTAAAGGCGTATTGCTTTATTTGCGCCAGGAAGGCCGCGGTATAGGTTTATTAAATAAAATTCGCGCCTATCATTTACAAGACAAAGGTATGGACACAGTTGAAGCCAACGAACATTTAGGTTTTGACGCCGACTTACGTGAATACGGCATCTGTAAGTTAATGCTGGATAAATTGAATGTAAAGCGGGTGGCGTTAATGACAAACAACCCTAAGAAACGCATCGCCCTTGAGGCACTAGGCATAGAAGTTGTCAGCCGCACGCCAATAGATCATGGGGTAACGGACGCTAATCGAAAATATATTCGTACCAAAACCGAAAAGTTGGGACACGAATTCGATCCTCACCTGTTCAAATAAAATAATAATTTGCGGGCTAAGCGGGTAAATGCAAAACCATTGCTACCCGGTTTTGCATTTACCCAGCTAATGTCGCATGCCACGCATTTCACCCTCCACCCCGGTCTCGGGCAGTTTCAAGCTAAGCTCGTTAGTAAAGGTTCAGTTTTGGTTAAGCCTTAAGGGCTTATAACTAAAACATATCCCTAAGCCATTTGTCTGTATGGCGTTTAAACGAGGTAGGCTCATGCGTAATAATATCAAATACATTTTTATTTATTTGTGTCTTATCGGGGTACTGGTGGCTACGGTATTGCAACTCGCCCAAGCACAGCAGACGGTCAACACAACGGTAGAAAGTATGCAACAACCGCTTGATCAAGGCAAACTGGATCAAATGCTGGCACCCATCGCCCTGTATCCTGACACCTTGTTGTCGCATATTTTGATTGCGGCGACTTATCCACTAGAAGTGGTACAAGCCGCCAGATGGCGGGAGGCCAATGCTGATCTGGATGAAGATCACGCCTTGCAGGCGGCAGATAACCAAGACTGGGATGCCAGTGTCAAGGCGCTGGCCCCCTTCAGAGACTTATTGATAAAACTCAGTGATGATCTCACCTGGTTACAAAATTTAGGTGATGCCTTTTTAACCAATGAGACCCAAGTGTTAGAGTCAGTGCAAAATCTACGTCATAAGGCTTATGCAAAAGGTAATTTGAGGAGTAACGAGTACCTGGAGGTTGAACAGGAACAAGATAAAATAGTGATCCAACCGGTGCAAAAAGAAATTGTCTATGTGCCCTATTACGATACCACTGTGGTATACGGTGATTGGTGGTGGCCGTCATACCAGCCGATTTATTGGCGTTCACCCAGACACTATGCCTATCGCTCCGGCATTTATTGGAGCCCCAGTTTTCACATTAGCACCGGATTCTTCTTTGGCGGTGTGCATTGGGCCAATAATTATGTCGTTATTGATCACAATTATCGCCGTCGTACCGCCAGACATCATCAGCCAAGAGTGATTGTCAGGGAATATCCTCGCTGGCAACACAACCCTCACCACAGACGTGGGGTGCGTTACACAACTAACGGGCATCAGCAGCAACAGGTACGCGTTAGGGAACGTCAACCTGACGTGAAACACTTACGCCAGTTGGCACAAAAGCCGGTAGCGGGGCACACCGTTGTGAGGGGGTCAGTTAACCACCAGCAGATCAAACAACGACTCCAAGAGCATAGGCAGAGACCCAACCAGTCTGATACCAGGGGCGTATTAACCCGCCAGGGCAAACAAGATAAGCAATTACACCGGGTACAGGACACCCCAGAGCGCAGTGTACAAAAACCTGCCCAACGCTCTTATGCTCAAAAACGAGAGGTCCCAGCGCCTAGGTCCGGGTTGGAGCACCGCACACAGTCTCGGGCGCAGTTTGAGCGCCCGTCAGCCGACAAACAGGTAGTCGGACGCCAAGAAGTAGCTCCCCAAAGACCGGTTCGGCATGTACAACAGCGACACAGGGCGGACAGAGCGACG
Source organism: Paraglaciecola sp. IT1134 (assembly GCF_058068185.1). Lineage (NCBI taxonomy): Bacteria > Pseudomonadati > Pseudomonadota > Gammaproteobacteria > Alteromonadales > Alteromonadaceae > Paraglaciecola > Paraglaciecola sp. IT1134. Next base: position 4,927,621 of record NZ_CM176486.1, read on the forward strand.
ACCCAACCACGTCAAGGGCTATCCCGACAGTCAGAGTCACGTCACAGACGTGATACTTCGGAGCGTAAATAGCGATGGTTGAGAAAAGTTGAGAAATTTGTGGCGCTGATAAAAAGCACATTATAAAGGAGAGAATGAGTAGGCTTGTCCTGGCAGAGTCTTAAAAAACAAGGAAAAAATAGCCTGCCTGGCAGGCTATTTGCCTTTATTTACTCGAGTAACCCTGTCCCTTCTAGACATCGGTAGAGAGGTAAGCATTAACTTGTGACGCTTTGCGTTGCTCAGAAAACTTTATCAAGTCGACGCCGTTACATTTCACGCCGTCAACTGATACCACTTTACGCATCACGTCTTTTGAACTAAAGGCCACAAACCCAACCTTACTTCTTACGCTGCGCTTGAGCATGTCCAGATCGTCGTTGACCACGGCTTTGCAAAAGTTTGAGTATTCAACGTCACCGGAAAAACGTACCTTACTACTAGACTCCATGCCTGCACTGGCAGTAAAAGCCGTCAATGTGAACAGCGATGTTAATAGTACTTTTTTCATGAGTGCTCTCCAAATGTGTTGCTCGTTGTAAGTCTTGCAGGAAATTTCCTGCCTCTTAGTTATGGGTTAAATCCTCAGCCCTGTCTGTGGTTTTATTGTGCAAATCAAGTAAAAATCATGTAAAACAATAGGTTACAAATCAGCAACATATGCAATTCTTTGATATAACTACCTTTTTTAAATTTCGATATATTAATATTGATGATTCATGCTCGTATTTATTCGAAATTCATCTTGATTAAGGTGATTTTTAAGCTAAAGAAAATGGCTGAAAAACCTTTTGTTAACGAAATCCAGTGATTAACCATGGGTAAAAGTCCCTTATCTGGATCAATACAGTCTTAAAAACATACATCCATACATAATAAGCCACGGCTGCCTTGGGAATTTGAATCTACCTAAACCCGCACTCAATCCGCGACAGTTCATCGGGATTAGCCAGGCTTTTTTCAATAAATTACAAGATCCAATAGGCACTTGTGATTATACTTCGCGACTCCATTACTATTTAAACTTCAGATGACGACAGACTATGAGATTACTTCCTGAATGGGCGCCACAAGAGGCAATTATTTTGGCCTGGCCAGACGCAAAAACAGACTGGCAGCCTTGGCTTGGAGACGTACGAGACGTTTATCTGAATATTATTCAGGCCATTAACGCACAAGGCACAGGGGTGATATTGTTGATCCGAGCAGAGGAAGTTGACGCTTTTAACTCCTTAATTGCCTGCGCCGCTGCCCCCCTGAGCGTGTTGTTGGTGCCAGCGGATTACAATGATACCTGGGTACGGGATTACGCCTTTTTGACCTGCGTTACTGACCAGGGCATGCAGCCTGTGGAATTTATCTTCAATGGTTGGGGCAATAAATTCGACGCCCGAAAAGACAATAAAATTAATCAGCAAGTCTTAGCAGGTTTGTGCAGACTCGAATTACAAAGCTTCGATATTGTTGCCGAAGGCGGCGCATTAGAAATCGATGAGGCTGGTGTATTGTTATCCACTGAATTTTGTTTATCTAACCCCGAGCGCAACGGGGAAATGACAAGGACGCAATATCGCACGGTATTTGAAGAAGCCTTGGGCGCCACCAGCGTCTGCATCTTTGAACACGGTCATTTAGAAGGAGATGACACAGATGGCCACATTGATACCCTGGTTCGTTTCACCCCTCACAATGGCTTAGTGGTGCAAACTGCATTTAACGCTCCTGATGATCTCCACCATCAAGGTTTAGCAGCTTTAGTTGCTGAATGTCAGGCTGCTTTACCTAGCCATCAGATATTTGAACTACCGCTACCACATATAGTCAATGCTCAGGGCGAACGTTTACCGGCCTCGTACGCTAATTACTTGATAAACAACAAACAGATCTTATGCCCGGTGTATCAACAGCCTGAAGATGATCTAGCCATGATAATTATGGGCCGTGCTTATCCACACCATACTATAGTGCCGATAAACTGTTTACCCTTGGTGCAACAATTTGGTAGTTTGCACTGCATCAGCATGCAAGTGCCAACCCATACATTGAAACCACAGATCAGTCAGCAACTACTTTCAGGAGTCAGTGAGTTATGAGCCGTACACCACAAACCTCTAAAACCCTAAAAGTTGGAGTCGTGCAACAAGCGGTGGCCGACAATAATAAAGAATTGAGTTGGCAGCGCAGTGCCGAGCAAGTCAGCAAATTAGCCAACCAAGGTTGTGAGTTGGTAATGTTGCAAGAGCTGCACAGCACGTTATATTTCTGTCAGCAGGAAAACACCGACTTTTTCGATCTAGCGGAGCCCATACCAGGCCCGGCCACAGATTTTTTTGCGGATTTGGCCGCAAAATTAAATATCGTGTTGGTCACTTCGCTATTTGAAAAACGAGGCTCAGGACTCTACCACAACACGGCTGTGGTATTTGACAGACAGCTCGGCATGGTCGGTAAATACCGCAAAATGCATATCCCCGATGATCCGGGTTTTTACGAGAAATTCTATTTCACCCCGGGGGATCTGGGTTTTGAGCCCATTCAAACCAGTGTGGGTAAGTTAGGTGTGTTGGTATGCTGGGATCAATGGTATCCGGAAGCCGCGCGTTTAATGGCCATGCGTGGTGCGGATATGTTGTTTTACCCCACCGCTATAGGCTGGGATCAAAACGACACTCAAGATGAACAACAACGGCAATTTGATGCCTGGCAGACCATTCAGCGCTCCCATGCAGTGGCTAACTCCTTACCTGTGATCGTGGCTAACCGCACGGGTTTTGAGGCTTCTCCGGTGGCAGGAGAAGATGGTATCCAATTTTGGGGGCAGAGTTTTATTACCGGCCCCCAAGGGGAGATTTTGGCACAAGCCAAAGCCGATAAAGAGCAGAATTTGATGGTCGAGCTGGATTTAACCCGCACCGAACAAGTGAAACGCATTTGGCCGTATTTTCGCGACCGTCGTATCGATGCCTACGAAGATATGACTAAACGCTGGCGCGATTAGCTTTAAAAATTGATCAATAAAAGCTGCGAGAAGCATGCTCACGCGGCTATTTACTGAGTACTGATATGGTTGTTAAATAACCGATACCAGCGGTGCTAAAGGCAATGAGGGTTGCTTGAGTAAATGATCATCCTGCCAAATTTGTTGCATCTTTTGATTATCAATATTACCCCCGGATAAAATCACCATCACTCGCTGTGGTGTTTTTTGCGCTGCCAAATAATTTACCACAGCGTGCATGCTCATGGCACTTGTAGGCTCCACATGGATTTTTAACAAGTGCTGTAGCCACTGGGTCCAGTAGGCAATCTGCAATTCATCCACCTCATAAAACCCGTCCAAGCGTTTTAAAAATTCATAGGTAAGCTCACCCACAGCGGGTGTGGCGGCACCATCCGCCAGGGTTATCGCGGGTTTTTTTAAGCACTGAATACTGCCTAAACGTAAGGTTTGGGCTGCATCATTGGCTTGCAAAGGCTCCGCGGCAATCACTTTGGTGTGGCCACTGATCGCTCTTGCGGCGATCAAACTGCCGGATGCGAGTCCACCGCCACCACAGGGCATAAATAAGGCATCGATTTGCGGGATTTGCGCAAAAAGTTCAGCGCTGACCGTGCCTTGACCTGCGATAACATCAGGATGATTAAAAGGTGGGATCCACAAGGTCCCGGCGTCTCGTGCTGCTCTGGCCACCGCTTGATCAGCCTCTTCACGTTGCGCATACAAACACAGCTCGGCCCCATAGGAGCGGGTTGCTGCGGCTTTAATTTTTGATATATTTTGAGTACTGTAAATAGTGACCGGTAGATTGAATAGCGAGGCAGCAAAGGCCACAGCTTGAGCATGATTGCCTGAGCTACTAGCCACTATCCGCCGAATATCCCGCCCCTGATCTTTGGCGTGCAGCAACGTATTTAGTGCACCACGTAGTTTAAAGGAGCCGGTTTGTTGGAAACACTCTGCCTTAAAATATATCTGGTGGCCAAGCCAGCGGTTCAATAAACTGGATGTGATGACAGGTGTGGTTTGCACATATGCGGCGATACGCTGCTGGGCGGCTTGAATATCAGAAAATATGACGCTGGGCATGTAATGGCTTAATCCATATAAAAGAGGGTTTGACTTTAACACGCCGAATTTTACAGCTAAACATTAGCGGTTTTTTTATTTATAAAATCAGTTTCACTACACAACAACCTTGAGGAATAAATTATGGGTTTATTGGATGCCCTATTAGGTAACGCTTCAGAAATAGATGTCAACGAAGTGCGAGAAGAGTTGGCGCCGATCATCGGTGATAGCGAAAGTATTCAGCAGGTATTTAAGGTGGTTAGGGACATGTATGTATTTACCAATAAACGTCTGTTGTTAATTGATAAACAGGGCTTAACTGGGCGCAAGGTGGATTATCATTCTATTCCTTACAAGGCCATTACCCAATTTAAAATTGAAACCGCCGGCCATTTTGATTTGGACGCCGAATTTAAGATTTGGGTCTCGGGTCAAGAGCAGCCCATCGAAAGAGACCTAAAAAAAGATACGGTGGTTGGTATTCAGCGCACCCTGGCCACTCATATGTTTGCCTAAATAAAAAACCAAGACAGGAAATAACAAGGGCGACTCTCGAGTCACCCTTGTTGCATCGACTGTATCCGATGTTTTTGGTTAGCTACTTCATGTCAAAATGCCGATTAAAGAAGTTCGTGATGGTGTGGTACAGATGGATGCCGGTTTGTTTACCACGGATACTGTGTTTTTTGCCTGGATAATCCATGCTTTCAAACGGGATCGCCAAGTCTTGCAAATGTTTGTATAACTTGGTGCTATTGCTAAACAACACATTGTCATCCGCCATACCGTGGTAGATGAATAAATCCCCCGTCAGATTTTTTGCATAAGGGAAAACAGAAGAGGCAATATAGGCGTCCTTATCGGTTTGCAGGTTGCCCATGTAACGCTCGGTATAGTGGGTGTCGTACAAAGCCCAATCTGTTACAGGTGCCCCCGCAACTGCGGCCTGGAAATATTCACCGGCTTTAAACATGCTCATCAAAGCCATGTACCCCCCATAACTATGCCCATGTATGCCAATACGTGTGGCATCCACATAAGGCAGCGTGCGCAAAAATTTCACCCCGGCGATTTGATCGTCAACCTCGATGTCTCCCATTTTTTTATACAAGGCGTCCTCAAAGGCTTTACCCCGGTAATTCGAGCCCCGATTATCCACTGTGAATACTACATACCCTTTATCGACCCAGTACTGCATTAACAGGCCTCTATTCCCCCCCCAGCTGTTGGTAACCAGTTGGGCATGCGGTCCACCGTAAACGTAAACGATAACCGGATGTTTACCTTCAATTTTACGGGGTTTATACAGGCGGTAATACAGTTGGGTGCCATCGTCGGCCACAAAACTGTCCAGGGTGGGTTTAACCCATTGCTGCTGGTAATCACTCAGGGGGTGATCCGCATTCAGGGCATTTTCGCTCAACCAGGCGAGGTGTTTACCATTTGCGCTGTGCAAGCTAACTTGCCAAGGCGTATTAACCGTAGAAAATTTGTCCACATAAACCCCAGCGTCCTCGCTAAACTCAGGGATATGTGTGCCACTGCGCTGGCTGATTGGCGTGATTTCCCCACCATCAAAGGACACCACATAAATATGACGTTCCGTAGGCGTATCCGCCCGTCCGGTAAAATAAATACTGCGTTTATCTTCATTGATGGCTTCGATTTCATCAACCACCCAGTCGCCGTCGGTCAGTTGACGCACTAACTGACCGTCGTTTTGATACAGGTACAGATGTTTGTAACCACTGCGCTCAGAGGCCCAGATAAAATGCTTTTGGTCTTTTAGAAAATGTAAATCGTTATGTAAGTTCACCCAGGTGTCACTGGTTTCGCTCAGTAGATTGTATTGCCTGCCTGTAGTGCTGTTATAAGCCCGTAATTCGAGCGTTTTTTGATTTCTACTTTGCCATTGATAAGTAACTGACTGGCTATCTTGCATCCAGTTCACGCGTGCCAAGTACAGGTCTTTTTCAGCACCTAAATCAATCCATTGGGTCTCACCAGTGCCAATGGTTTTCACTGCCAGTTTAACTGCCACATTCGGGGTCCCTGCACTTGGATAGCGCTGACTGATCGTTTTAATTGATTCGGCGTAAATTTCGCTACGGGTGACTTCTTGTACCCCTGATTCATCAATTTGGGTAAAAGCGATTTTAGTTTCATCAGGGGACCACCAATAGCCTGTCATACGACCCATTTCTTCTTGGGCGACAAATTCCGCCATAGCGTTTTTGATGTTCTCTTTGCCATCAAGCGTTAACTGGGTCTCAACTTTAGTGGCTAACGCTTTGATAAACAGATTTTGATCCCGCACATAAGATATATAATTACCTTTTGGGGAGAAACGAATATCTGTCTCAAATGCCTCGGTATCCAGGACCTTCTGAACTTTGTCATCACCCAGGCGGTAATAATAGGCATCACCAGCCAGAGGGAACAACAATGCCTTACCATCATCGGACCAGTGATAACTAACGATACCACTACCACTCATGCGCATCCGTTCCCGGCGGGCTTTTTCTTCGTCAGACAACACTTCGGGGCCACTGTGTAAATCGTCGGAATTAAACAGCATCTGGGTTTTGCCACTGGCGATGTTGTATTCCCACAAATCATAACGCTCGTAATCGCTTTGTTTACCTTGCAAGAAGGTCACGCGTTTACCATCAGGGGAGACTTGCACGCTGTTAGGCGCACCACCCTCTAATGCCGGAGATTGGAATATACGCTCTATGCTTAATTTTTCAGTTGCCATAACAGAGGTCGCCAGTGAACATAATAGTATCCAGATGAGTTTTTTCATTAATAATCAGTATCCTTTAATCGTCAAGCACGTATTGTAAAGAGTTGATTCAAATAGGCAAAATATGAAAACAATAAAACACGCCTTGGTTTTGGGTGCAACCGGCCTGGTTGGTAAAGCATTAGTGACAATGCTGCTTAACGATCCCCGTTACAACCGTATCATCTGCCTACTACGCAGGCCGCTGCAACAAAGGGATTTCATCGATCCTCAGGGCAAACTGGAACCTATAGTGATCGACTTTGAAAACTTGCAGGCCTACCAGGGTTATTTTGGTGTTGCCCATGTCTATGTCTGCCTGGGCACTACTATTAAACGGGCCAAATCCCTAGAGGCTTTTCGCAAAGTGGATTTTGAATATGTGCATATTGCCGCCCAGTTAGCCCGAGCTCAAAAGGCCCATAGTTTTGTGTGGATATCGTCAGTGGGTGCCAACGCCAAAAGCAGCCATTTTTATTTGCGGGTTAAGGGGGAGCTAGAAAATGCTATTTTTGCTATCTCAGGCCTAAACCATCCCAGCGCGGTACGACCGTCATTATTACTTGGGGCTCGAGAGGAGCCACGCTGGGGTGAAAAAATAACAGCCGCAATGGCAAAATTGCTGGGCCCTATAATGTTCGGCCGTTTGGCGAAATACCAACCTGTGGATGCCAGATATGTAGCGGCCCAAATGATCAAACTACAAGTATTCTAAGACTATGGCAAACAGCGGTTTTCAATTTAAACAGTTTTTTATTACGCACCAAGGCTGCGCCATGAAGGTGGGCACCGACAGCATTATGCTTGGCAGTTGGGTTAACCCATCCCAGGCACGTACTGTTCTGGATATCGGTACAGGCAGCGGCTTATTGGCGATCATGCTGGCCCAGAAAACGCGGTCAGATTGTACTATTTCAGGTCTGGACGTAGACGTGGGAGCTATCCGGCAAGCCCAAGAAAATGCGCAAAAGTGTCCCTGGACAAACCGACTGCACTTTATTCACTGTGCGCTGCAAACTTGGCAACCCGGGTGTCAGTTTGATCTTATTGTTGCCAACCCCCCCTATTTTAATAGCCCAAAGGAGCCGCTGGATAAATCTTTTCAAACGCGCCTAATCGCTCGCCAGACTTTAAGCTTGTCCCATCAGCAACTCATAGCCGGCGTGGCAGAACTACTTTCCCCAAAAGGGCAATTCTGCTGTGTGCTGCCAGTGCAAAACGCCTTAACGCTAATGGCATATGCCCAAACCCATGGTTTATTTTGCACCCGGCTACTGATTGTTAAAGCCAGACCCGAAGGTGAAGATATCCGTTACTTAATGGCATTTCGTCGCCAGGCTAACAAGCCTCAAACCGAACACCTGGCTATTTATACCCATGAGCAAAACTATAGCCCAGCTTACAAGGCGTTATGCCAAGCCTACTATCTCAACTTTTAGGGCTAAAACGTCGAAACGGCAAGCTTAGTGGATAATGATCAACTCTTGGTCATATGTGATATATGCTGATAACACGGGGAAATTCGACTAATCTAGGTGTAATGCAGCTGTCGATTTTATGCTTGTTGGATATTAGGATCACGAGGTGAACATGGGTACTTTGAAACTACCGGAATCGATATCGTCCCTGGTTGAGCGTTTGCAGGTGGTAGAATTCAGCTGGCGCGGGGTGCGCATTCAAGTTCCCAAATTTGCGATTTATGCCAGCCTGTCCCAACCGATTTTTGATCAGATGATCCGGCGTAAGGGTTACCAGATGGCCATTCTAAAATTTGGCCGCTACCGAGTACCCATCATCGACCCTTTCAAAGATGATCTGTCGTTATGCCCCAATTACGTGATTATTCTTAGCCATTGTCGAGCCAACCGATTCGGTTTGTATGGCTATCCAGCAGATAACATAGAAACCGGTATCGAACTGCCGTTTCAACATAGATCGGTGCCGCGCATAGTCAAAAACTTTATCTAACTAAAAAGGCGGCCATCAGGCGTCCCGGGGCAAACCCTTTTCTATACTTCTAATTAGACGCTGCTTGAGCCGATCGGGGCCGGCGGCAGCACTTATCTTCTTAACCTGCTGTTGGCCCAACGCCCATCTGGCATGCTCTTGCACCAGCTCACTGGACGTGCTGAGCAAGGTTTCAAGTGCCGTCACAATTTCGGGGCTGTAGGGGGCATTTCCCAGGCCTACGGCCAAATTACGCTGCCAACGCTGGTGACCGATACGCCGAATGGGCGATCCCTCGGTGAGGCGCAAAAACATATTTTCATCCCAACTCAACAATTCAAGCAAATCTTTGTCTTGCAATGCCTGACGAGGATTAAAATCGTCTTCATCAGTTAACTGGGCATAACGGTTCCAGGGGCAAATCAGCTGGCAATCATCACAGCCATACACCCTGTTACCGATCAGCTTGCGGTATTGTTCAGGGATGGCCCCTTTTAATTCTATGGTCAGGTATGAAATACAACGCCGGGCATCTACCACATAAGGCTCTACTATGGCCTGGGTGGGGCAAATAGTGATACAAGCGGTGCAACTGCCGCAGCTTTGCTCGGCGGGTTTATCCACAGGCAAGGGAATATCCACAAACAGTTCCCCCAGGAAAAACCAGGAGCCCGCCTGTTTATTCAGGGTAAGGGAGTGTTTGCCCGTCCAGCCTATCCCGGCTTTCTGGGCAATGGCATGTTCTAGCACTGGGGCGGAGTCCACAAAGGGTCGAAAATTCAGCGCCTCACATTCTGATTGAATTTTTTCACCGAGTTTTTTTAGTCGACTGCGTAATAGTTTGTGATAGTCCCGCCCCAGGGCGTAACGACTGATATAGGCCTTATGTTTATTTTTTAAGGTGTGAGCAAACTTTGCGTGGGGGGGAAGGTAATCCATACGCACGCTTATCACCCGCAGAGTGCCTGGCAGCAGCTCTGACGGACGAGCACGTTTCATACCGTGCTGGGCCATATAATCCATGTCCCCTTGGTAACCTTTATGCAACCAGGTCTGCAGGGGTTTCTCGTGCGCGGCTAAATCCACATCTGCGATCCCTACTTGCTGAAAGCCTAGCGCTTTACCCCAAGCCTTGATATTTTCAGCTAACTGATTCAGAACATGGAGATCATATTGTGCAGACGACATTAACTACCTTAATGGACAATTGGGCACCGTCTAGTTTATCACACAAAGTTTTTTGGGCAGAACAAGTGCGCCACAATGAACGAGCAGCAGCCCAAACAATGGGTTGCCCTATGTTTACCCTGATGGAACGCGCCGGACATTCAGTATTTGATTTTCTCAAACAAAATTGGCCCTATGCCCGACGGATAGCGGTTTTGGTTGGTTCAGGGAATAATGCTGGCGACGGTTATATAGTGGCAAGTTTAGCCAAGGCATTTGGCTGGCAGGTTACTTTAGGCGCCATAGACCCAGATAAACAACTGACAGGAGATGCCCTGCAGGCCCGGCAAAACTGGCTGGGGGCCCAGGGCGACATCCTGCCCTGGCAGGATATTGAGTTGTCCGAATTCGATGTAATAGTAGACGCCCTGCTGGGTACAGGCCTATCCGGCGAGGTGAGGGCAAATTTTACCCAGGCGATTGACGCGATAAACCACGCCCAGATACCCGTGCTGAGTATCGATATTCCCTCGGGTTTACATGCGGACCTGGGTTACCCACTCGGCCAATGTGTGCAAGCGGATTGCACTGTGACCTTTGTGGGTAAAAAAATCGGGTTAACCAGTGGTCAAGGAAAGCATTACAGCGGTAAACTCATCTATAACGATTTAGGCATAGGACAAACGTTTGCCACCTTAGTCCAGCCCGCTGCTCATTTAATCAGTTTTGCCCTCTTACCCAAATTAGCGAAGCGAGCCGACAATGCCCATAAGGGCCAATTTGGTCGTCTACTGTGCATAGGAGCTAATCAAGGGATGCCTGGCTCCATTCGTATGACCAGTGAAGCGGCGCTGCGTAGCGGAGCCGGCCTGGTGCGAGCTTATTGCCATACTGATAACCGATTGGCCATAGCCATGGGCCGTCCGGAATTGATGCTCAGCAGCGACAATTTTGAGCAGCAATTAATCTGGGCCAGTGGTTTTGCCCTTGGGCCTGGCTTGGGACAAAACCATTGGGGAACAAACCTGTTTGCACAGTTATTCAAACATTTAAAACAGCAAAGCAAACCTTTAGTAATTGATGCTGACGGACTGAACCTATTGGCCGCAGATGAGGTCGGACTGCACCAGTTATTGGACAGTAAACGCACGGTACTCACGCCGCACCCGGCTGAGGCCGGCCGCTTGCTTGGCTGTAATACAACAGACATCGAAGAAAACCGGCTGGGGTCGGTACAAGAAATCGCCAAAAAATATCAGGCAGTATGTGTGTTAAAAGGGGCTGGCAGCATGATAAGCGATGGACAACAAAGCTGGATTTGCCAGGACGGCAATCCAGGAATGGCCACCGGTGGTATGGGCGATGTATTAACCGGTATCATCGCCGCGCTGTTGTGCCAGGGCATGAGCGCCACTCAAGCGGCCTTGTACGGCGTATGTTTACATGCTGCGGCCGCTGACAAGGTTGCCAGCCAGTATGGACAACGTGGTATGCTTGCCACAGATTTGTTTGACCCCTTACGAGTATTAATTAACTCAGCATGAAAAAAACATTTTTTTTAGCCGATGAACAAGCCACAGTAGATCTGGCTGGCCGCTTGGCCAAAATATGCAGCCAGGCCACCGTTATTTATCTGGAAGGCGATTTGGGAGCCGGTAAAACCACCTTTAGCCGTGGCTTCATTCAGGGTTTAGGACATCAAGGCAAGGTAAAAAGTCCAACCTACACCTTGGTTGAACCATACGAGGTTGGGGGCTGGCGAGTATTTCATTTCGATTTGTACCGCTTGGCGGATCCTGAAGAGTTAGAATTTATGGGGATCCGCGATTATTTCGATGATGATTGCCTGTGTTTGATTGAATGGCCTGATAAAGGCGCCGACCTCTTGGCATCTGCTGATTTACACATTAGTATTGAATTTGTTGATAATAGCCGCTCACTAAACATGCAGGCCATAAGCGGATATGGGCAACAACTTGTAAGCAACTTCACATAAGAATTAATAAATAAGTAAAAATAACAATGAAATGTAATAGGCAATGGGTATCAGTGTGGTTGTTAGGCCTGCTATTAAGCGGGCTCGCTGGTGTAACAAACGCGGAAAATGCCATAGACGGCGTGCGAGTTTGGCCGTCACCTGGTAGCACACGTATTGTTTTTGATTTAGCCGATGCACCACAATTCAGTTATTTTAGCCTGACCAAACCTGAGCGCTTGGTTATCGATTTAGCCAATACCCGGGAAAACTTCAATTTTGCTAGGATCGCCGGCAAAAGCCCGTTGATAAAAAAATTACGCTACAGCACCCCCAAAGACAAAGACTCTGTGCGGGTGGTAATAGAGCTCAATAAAAGCCTTGCCAGTTCACTTTTTTCCTTGCCCCCAACCGAGCCTTATCACAATCGCTTGGTTATTGATCTGGAAGACAAAACGGCTAGTCAACTAGAGCCAGTGGTAATCAAACACCGTTCCAGTGCAAAATCCGAGCGGGATATCATCATAGTCCTCGATGCGGGGCACGGCGGTGAAGATCCCGGCTCAATTGGTCGAGGGGGGAGCTTTGAAAAGAACATTACTTTGAATATCACCCAGCGCATAGCTAAACTGATCGATGCTGAGCCGGGTATGCAAGCCATCATGACCCGTTCCGGTGACTATTATATTTCCCCCAACAAACGCCCAGAAATTGCACGCAAACATAAAGCGGATTTATTGCTCTCAGTACACGCTGACGCGTTTATCACGCCCCAGCCCAGCGGTGCTTCGGTATGGGTATTGTCCATGCGCCGAGCAAATTCTGAATTAGGACGCTGGATGGAAAAATCTGAACGTCATTCCGAGCTCCTCGGCGGTGCGGCACAAGTGATAGAAGATACGGCCAATGAACGTTACCTGACCCAGGCCTTGCTTGATATGTCCATGGATCATTCCCTTACCACCAGCTATGATTTAAGCAAAAGGGTGATAAGTCAGCTAAAGGGCGTCACCAAAATGCATAAAACTATTCCCCAAGCGGCTAGTTTAGCGGTTCTGACTGCCCCGGATATCCCTTCCATCCTGGTTGAAACTGGCTTTATCTCCAATCCTAAAGAAGAGAAAAATCTTAATTGGGCGGATTATCGCCAGAAATTGGCTCAATCCATTTTTGTGGCGCTCAAGCAGCATTTCAAAATAGCCCCCCCGGATGGCTCCTTATGGGCTAAACAAAAGCAATTTAATCGCACCCACAGGGTCCGCAGCGGAGAGTCCTTATCCATACTTGCTCAGCGCTACAATGTGCGGATCAGCTCTTTAAAGGCCGCCAACAATCTCAATTCAGATATTGTGCGAATAGGTCAAGTACTGACTATTCCTCGCACCTAGTCCGTAATACAATATAACTATTCATTCACACCTGCCGCAAAGGTTCGACTTCTTGCCCGCTTCTATTACCACCATACGCATTTTACCCCCGCAGCTAGCCAATCAGATTGCCGCCGGTGAGGTAGTTGAGCGACCAGCTTCAGTAGTTAAAGAGCTGGTGGAAAACAGTCTGGACGCCGGAGCCAGCCATATCGAGATCGAAATCGATAAGGGTGGCCATAAACGTATCTATATTCGCGATAACGGCTGTGGAATAAAGCAGCAACAGCTCGCCTTGGCCTTAAGCCGCCATGCCACCAGTAAAATCGCTAGCCTGGATGATCTGGAACAGATCAGTAGTTTAGGTTTTCGTGGTGAAGCACTGGCCAGTATCAGCTCCGTGGCACGACTAACCTTGACGTCCAAACCTGCAGACCAGCAGCAAGCGTGGCAAGCCCATGCCCAAGGCCGGGACATGGAAGTGCAGCTTAATCCGGTGGCGCATCCCAAAGGCAGCAGTGTGGAAGTGCTGGATTTATTTTTTAATACACCGGCCAGGCGCAAATTCCTGCGTGCAGAAAAAACCGAGTTTGCCCATATTGATGAAGTTATCCGGCGCATAGCCCTGAGCCGTTTCGACGTGAGTTTTAGTCTTAAACACAATGGCAAATTGCTGCGCAAGTACCCGGCAACGGATAATCAAGATGGACACAGCAAAAGATTGGCAGCAATTTGCAATAAAACCTTTGCTGAACATGCCATAACCTTAAACAGTAGCTACCAAGATTTAAAACTGCAAGGCTGGTTGACACCCCCTGATAGCGCTAGTTCCCAAGCTGACTGCCAATATTTTTATGTCAATGGGCGCATGATGCGTGACAAGTTGATCAATCACGCTATTCGTCAGGCATTGGAAGGTGTCGTCAGTGCCGATAGCCAGCCCAATTACGTATTGTATTTACATATCCAGCCCCAGCAAGTAGACGTCAATGTGCACCCTGCCAAACATGAAGTCAGGTTTCACCAGGCCCGACTAGTACACGATTTTATCCTCAGGGCTGTAGTTGATGGGATCAACCAGTATTTCGAATCCCATGAGACTCAGTCCGCCACTGTAGAACTTGCGCACGTCACCCCCCAACATAGTTATATTCAGCCACTGCAAGACGTACCACAGACCAGGCACCGCGCCCCAGGTGTAGCAGATAATGCTTACGGTCAGAGCAACCACAGGCCTATACCCGGAGATTTGAGAGGCAGTCAACCCCCTGCCGCCAAAGCCGTACAAGGTTATCAGCAACTGGTTACCCCCAACCCCGATACTGCCACCTTTGCTCTCGCATCCACTGCCCAATGTCTCACCTTGGATCCCGAGCGGATCCTGGTTGGACTAGAAGACAAGTTTTATGTCCTGATGAGCAGGGATTTACATTGTGAAAAGCTGCATCGACTATTCGCCAACCAAGTGCCCGTTAGCCAGCCCTTATTGATGCCGATATCCATAGATGCCTCACAGACCATGTTGCAACGAGCACAGGCGTTATATAAGCCATTGCTCGACAACAGTGTGGAAATCGGCTGGAGCGCCAAGCGAGTGATATTACGTAAAGTACCCGCGGGTATGCGCCAATTGCCCTGGGCAACCATTTTGCCAGACTTGCTCAGCGAACCGTCCAGTACAAACCAAGTCGTGCGGGCCCATCTTTTTGAGTGTATCGCCACCCAATCACTGGATTTTTCGGCCTCCCAAGCCCGTGCACTTTGGGCGGAGCTGGCAAGCGATGAAAGTATTGTGTTGGCCCAGTTAGTCAAAAAATTAGGTAAAGAATTGCCCTTGCACAAATGGATAAGCGATTATGTCTGACAATTCTAGCCAAGACAGGTTGCCTCCGGCCATTTTACTTATGGGGCCGACCGCGTCAGGCAAAACGTCCTTGGCTATTGAGCTTTGCCAGGCCCTGCCCTGCGACATCATCAGTGTTGATTCGGCGCTGATATACCGAGGCATGGATATTGGCACCGCTAAACCCAGTGCTCAAGATCTAGCACAAGCTCCCCATCGGCTGATCGATATACTTGACCCCATCCAGAGTTATTCCGTAGCCGAATTCAGGCGTGATGCCTTAAGGGAAATGCAAGACATCACTAATAAGGGCCGCATTCCCTTGTTGGTGGGGGGAACCATGCTCTATTACAAAGCCCTGACGGATGGTTTGTCCAGTTTGCCAGAAGCAGATCAAAGTATTCGAGGCATGATTGAACGCCAGGCCCAGGATCTTGGTTGGAACGCATTACACAGGCAGTTGAGTGAAATAGATCCTGTCTCCGCTGCCCGTATTCACCCCAATGATCCCCAACGTTTAATACGCGCTTTGGAAATATATCATTTAACTAAAAAATCTATGACCGAATTAAGTTTGAATAAGCAGCCACCGGCCCCATATCAGTTCAGTCAGTTTGCCATTGCCCCCCAGGATCGTAATGTATTACATGCCCGTATTGCCGAGCGTTTTGACACCATGCTCAGGGACGGCTTCGAACAAGAAGTAGCGCAATTGAAGCAGCGTTCGGATTTACATACTGACCTGCCTTCCATACGCTGTGTGGGTTATCGACAAATGTGGCAATATTTACATGGTGAAATAAGTTACCAGGAAATGAAAGAAAAGGGCCTTGCAGCCACACGACAGTTGGCAAAGCGTCAATTAACCTGGCTGCGCAGTTGGGAAAATTTACACTCGTTAGACACGTTTTCAAAAGACAATTTGACTAATGTTATTAAACTAAGCAAAATTCCCCTGTGAGCCGTTAGCTATACAGCCTTTATTATTTCTGTATACTTAGCGAAAGGGTGTAATTAATAATAAGAAGAAAGGATAAATGATGGCAAAAGGTCAGTCTTTACAAGACCCATTCTTAAATGCGCTTCGCAAAGAGCGTATTCCTGTTTCAATTTATCTTGTCAACGGGATTAAACTGCAGGGTCAGGTTGAGTCGTTTGATCAATTTGTGATTTTGCTAAAAAATACAGTAAGCCAGATGGTATACAAGCACGCGATATCCACAGTTGTTCCGTCACGCGCCATCCCCATGTCAGCAACCAATCCGCAAGCAGATTCTGACGAAGGTTAACTGCTAGTGGTCACAGGAGAACGGCTTGTTTGACCGTTATGAAGCAGGCGAGCAGGCTGTATTAGTCCATATAGATTTTTCTGATGACACCAGTAAAGAAGATTTACTTGAGCTGCAGTTATTGGTTAGCTCCGCAGGTGTCAAGGCGGCTGATGTAGTTACCGGATCACGTAAAGTCCCGCATACGCGTTATTTTGTCGGCAGTGGCAAGGCTGAAGAAATCGCCAACACGGTTAGAGCGACTGATGCTGACGTGGTTATTTTTAATCATAGTTTGTCTCCCTCTCAAGAGCGTAATTTAGAACAACTTTGTAAATGCCGGGTACTGGATCGTACCGGATTAATTTTGGATATTTTTGCCCAACGCGCCCGCACCCACGAAGGCAAACTGCAAGTTGAACTCGCCCAACTCAAACATATTTCTACCCGCCTAATCCGCGGCTGGACTCACCTTGAACGGCAAAAAGGCGGCATTGGGTTACGTGGCCCAGGCGAAACCCAACTTGAAACCGACAGACGTTTGTTACGCGCCAGAATTAAAAGCATTCAAGCTCGCCTGAGCAAGGTACAAAAACAGCGGGAGCAAAGTCGGCGGGCAAGGGTACGGGCTGAAATTCCAACTCTAGCCTTGGTCGGTTATACCAATGCGGGTAAATCGACCCTGTTTAATACCCTCACAGACGCAACGGTTTATACTGCGGATCAACTGTTTGCCACCCTGGATCCGACCCTTAGGCGCATAGAGTTACACGATGTGGGGCCAGCTATTTTGGCTGATACGGTTGGTTTTATTCGTCACCTGCCCCATGATCTGGTAGCGGCATTTAAAGCCACTTTGCAAGAAACCCAACAAGCGGACCTGCTATTACATGTTGTGGATTATTCTGATGAGCAATTCCGTGAAAATATTGATCAGGTCAATGCGGTTTTGGACGAAATTGATTCAAACGAAATTCCGCAATTAATGATTTGTAACAAGATCGATCGCATGCAAGGTGTTGAGCCGCGTATTGATAGGGACGAAAATGGCCTACCGACTCGGGTGTGGATGTCGGCGCAGCAAGGCTTAGGGACCGAATTATTGTTTAGTGCATTGAGTGAATGCCTGGCTCAGGACATGATGCTCCTGAAGTTACGTATTCCGCCTCAAGAGGGTAAACTCAGGGGGGTGTTACTAAACATGAACTGTATATCTGAGGAGTCGTATGCAGAAGACGGAAGTTGGCTAGTGCAGGTACATATGCCTACTGTGGATTGGCATCGTCTTAACAAGCGCACTGGCTCAGATCTCAATACTTTCGTAATAAACGATTTATAATAATAAATATTTCACCTTGAATTTTTTAAAACTGTTTTGATTGATTAACTATTTGGAGAGTAAAGATGGCTTGGAATGAGCCCGGTGGTAATAATAATGATCCTTGGAAAAATCGTGGTGGACGCGATCAAGGTCCACCAGATTTGGACGAAATGTTTAAGAATATTTTAAACAAGTTTGGCAAATTTGGTGGTGGTAAAGGTGGTTCATCAGATGGCAAAGGCTTTAGTATTGGCCTGAGTTTGGTGGTCGGTTTATTAGTGGTTATCTGGTTTATCAGTGGCTTTTATACCATACGTGAAGCAGAACGTGGAGTCGTATTGCGCTTCGGCGAGTTCAGTCATTTTGTCGATCCCGGTTTACGCTGGAAACCGACCTTTGTGGACACTGTATTACCGATTGATGTACAAACTGTGCGCTCCATGCCCTCTTCCGGCTCCATGCTGACAGAAGATGAAAATGTGGTACGGGTAGAGATGGAAGTTCAGTACCGTATTTTGGAACCCTATAAATACAGCTTTTCGGTAACCAGTCCTGAAGAAAGTTTGAGTCAGGCGCTGGACAGCTCCATTCGTTATGTCGTTGGCCATTCAAAAATGGACGCGATTTTAACCAGCGGTCGTGAAGTGGCTAGACAGAATGTACGGGATGAGTTGCAAAATATTATTGAACCCTACGATATGGGCATATCTATAGTGGATATGAACTTTAAAGATGCCCGTCCTCCGGAGGAAGTCAAAGCTGCATTTGATGATGCCATTGCCGCCCAGGAAGATGAGCAACGTTTTATTAATGAGGCCGAAGCCTATTCCCGGGAAATAGAACCTCGTGCTAGGGGACAGGTCAACCGAATGGCAGAAGAAGCCCAAGCTTATAAAGAGCAGTCTATTTTGCAGGCACAAGGTGAAATTGCCCGCTTCGAAGAACTGCTACCCCAATATCAAGCTGCACCTGAAGTAACCAGAAGCCGTTTGTATATTGAAACTTTGGAGTCAGTTTATGCCAATACCAGTAAAATCATGGTAGACACCAAAGGCAGCGGCAATATGTTGTACCTACCTTTGGACAAAATTTTAGAACGTCAAAACAATACCGTGGCGCCCGCTAATAACAGACGAACCTTAGAGGGTCTGCGCAATCAGGATCCGGTGACTACCTCAGGTAGTGCCGTTGATAATGGCCTGCGCGATGACCGTTTTCGCACAGGGAGAAACTAAGCGATGAAAAATTTTATATTAGTAATCATTATCGCGCTTGGGGCTTTGGTATTTAGTTCGTTGTTTGTGGTAAAAGAAGGCGACCGGGCCATAGTCATTCAATTTGGCAAAGTGCAGCGTGATAGCGAAACCACACAAACAGTAGTATTTGAGCCTGGTTTACACTTTAAATTGCCCTTTATCGACCGGGTGGTAAAACTTGATGCGCGGATCCAGACTCTGGACGAAGTTGCGGACAGATTTGTGACCTCGGAGAAAAAAGATTTAATCGTTGATTTGTACGTCAAGTGGCGCATTAGAGACTTTGCCAAATATTACCTGGCTACAGGTGGTTATAAAGACAGCGCCGAGATATTACTGCAACAGAAAGTCAACAACGGGCTGCGTTCTGAATTTGGTACTCGTACCATTTCAGAAATTGTCTCTGGTGAGCGTTCTGAGCTGATGGATGAAGCCATGGCTCAAGCCGCAGATAGCTCAGATCAATTGGGAATAGAGATCGTCGATGTTAGGGTTAAGCAAATTAACTTGCCCATCGAAGTGCGTAACTATATCTTCCAGAGAATGCGCACCGAACGAGATGCCGTTGCTCGTGAGCACCGTTCTGAAGGTAAAGAGAAAGCGGAGTTCATCAAAGCAGAAATGGACGCAAAAGTAACCGTCATGCTAGCTGACGCCGAACGTAATGCACGTAAATTGCGCGGTGAAGGTGATGCCAAGGCTGCGGAAATATACGCCCAAACCTATACCAAGGATCCCGAGTTTTATAACTTTTTACGCAGCATGGATGCCTATAAAACCAGTTTCTCCAGCAAACAGGATGTATTGGTGATTGAACCTGATAGCGACTTTTTCAGATATATGAACAAGCAATCGGGTAAGCAATAACTACGCGAGTTGTAGCAAACTGAAAAAGCGCCTTAGGGCGCTTTTTTTATGAGCGTTAATAGCACCTCCGTTAAGCTGGAGACAAAGGGTTATTCCGTAACGAGTCTTTTTGACTTTTAGCTGAACGGCCAACCGACGATCGACCGGTATTCAAAAAACCTCAAAATCAAGCTTTCAACTGCTACCCAACGAAATTCTGCGTGCAAGCAGAAAATCATGCTCGGAGTAATTAAAAGATAGGCTTACCTCAATATAGCCGCCTTGTCTGGCTTTTTTAGCATATTTCACTGATAAATAGCCGCCTTTTGATGCTAGAATCGGGCAAATGGCTTCATTACTTACGGCCTAATGCTTTACATGCTCAAAGATATTCAGTTATTACTGCCCCAATTTTTAGATTTACTGCTTGACGCTGTTTGTGTGGTCGACAGACAAGGTCATTTTGTCTTTGTGAATGCGGCCAGTGAACGGATTTTTGGTTATACCGCCAAAGAATTGCTTGGGACCCCAATGCTGGATCTGGTTTACCCCGCCGATCGCGACATCACGCTCAGCACGGCACGAAAAGTTATGGCTGGTAAGCCTGTACCCCACTTCGAGAATCGATATGTGCACAAAGATGGTCATCTGGTGGACATTATGTGGTCAGCCTCATGGTCGGCTAAAGAAGGCTTGCGTCTGGCCGTGGCCCGGGATATATCACAGGCAAAACGAGCCGAGCGACAACAAAAGGCACTTTACGCTATCTCGGAGGCAGCCCATAACGCTGCTAATCTGGCCGCGCTTTATCAACATATCCACCTCATTATTACGACCTTGCTGCCGGCGGATAATTTCTGCGTGGTGTTATATCAATCTGCAACCAACAAATTGACCTTTCCCTACTATGTTGACCAAAATGAGCACACCTATACCGACCGAGGATTAAACCCAGATGAACCCTTGGCCCAGGTTATTTTAACCGGGCAGCCTTTGCTCATACACGCCACCCAAAACGGAATGACTAACAGCCAAATGCCAGCTAACAAATCAGCCGTAATGAACTGGTTAGGGGTACCGTTAATCTCTGCAGATAAAGTGATAGGCGCACTGGTGTTGCAACAACCTACGGGACGGGGCAATTACACGGCCCAAAGCGAACAACTGTTGCATTTTGTATCGATGCAAATTGCTAATGCTATCACCCGTAAACAAACTGAAGCGAATCTAAAACACTTGGCCAGCCATGATGCCCTGACTAATCTGGCTAATCGCACTCTGTTCAATGTACGCTTGGAATTCGCTCTCAAACAAGCTCATCGTGAACATCAAAAATTAGCGCTACTCTATATTGATTTAGATAATTTCAAAACAATCAATGACACTCTTGGCCATGAGGTGGGCGATGGGGTGCTGGTGGAATTTAGTCGACGCCTGAATGTCTGCGCGCGAGACTCAGATACGGCCGGGCGCATGGGAGGCGACGAGTTCACCTTAGTATTAACCAATATCCATGGCAAAGATGATGTCGAGCTGGTCATCACCAAACTCAAGGCTTTGACCGAAAAACCAATGAAAATAGGCGTTCATAGTGTCGCTGTTACTGCGAGCATAGGGTTTGCTATCTACCCGCAAAATGGCACCACAAGGCAACTACTGTGTAATGCTGCCGATGTGGACATGTATCAGCAGAAAAAAGCGCGGCTAGAGCGAACCGGCACACAGACTAAACCGGGCTAAAGCATAACAAGATTAGGTTTCTAGCAGCCCCTGCGCTTCCAAAGCTGTACTTCACCCTCTCCATGCTCAGCGAGTAACTATTTTCAGTGCCCCAGCGACCAGTTTATCCCTGTCTATTTTGGCCGGGATCTCTGCCCCCTTACGCGCCATCGGTCTGGCATCTATAGCACTTTTCCAGCGTTGAAGATGGGGTAAGTCATCGGTATTAACTCCGGACCATTCATGGGTGCGTGCCCAGCACCAATTAGCCATATCGGCAATGCTGTAGTCACCGGCTAAATATTCATGGTTGGCTAACTGCTGATCTAATACACTAAGTAGACGTTTAACCTCATTATGATAACGATCTATAGCGGGCTGGATTTTTTCCGGGAAATAGCGATAAAACACATTAGCTTGTCCCATCATGGGGCCTAATCCGCCCATTTGAAACATTAACCACTGGATCACTCGGGAGCGTCCTTTGACATCAGCAGGCAAGAACTGACCTGTCTTTTCAGCAAGATAGAGCAGGATGGCCCCGGACTCGAATATCACCAAGTTATCTTCATCTCTATCCACCAGTACCGGAATACGTCCATTCGGGTTACGGGCTAAAAACTCGGGCGTTTTCTGCTCCTGGTCCATCAAATTGATGCTGTGCACCTCATAGGGCAACTGCATTTCCTCTAAAGCAACTGAGGCTTTCCAACCATTGGGGGTAGAAGACGTATATAAATCAAACATGTTATTTTCTTTCACGCCTTGGCGGCAGCGCGGGCACTTATCGAATCATACCAACGCTGCAGGTGAGTATGTTGTGGCGATATACGAACCTTAACAACGCGGCCAAAATCAATGGCACACACCGCCGTAATATCGGCGACACTGAAGCGCTCACCGGCAATAAACTCCTGTTCGCTTAATCTGTTATTCAGTATTGCAAGAAACTTGCTGGCGTCTTCACCGGCGGCCTTGCCGTATTCGGGCACAGGCGTCATGCGATCCTTAAAATAACCAGTGGTATGTTGAAAACACATACCGATTGGCATAAACAAGCCGAACTCCACTTGTCGTTGCCACATATCGATTTGCGCTTTTTCAAGAGCAGTGCTGCCCAGTAAGGGTGGCTCTGGATGTAATTCTTCGAAGTAACGGCAGATAGCCACCGACTCACTGATGCAGATACCGTCATCTAATTCTAATACCGGCACCTTGGCCATTGGGTTGCGAGCGCGCATGGAAGGACTGAGGTTCTCTCCGCCTTGGATATCAACCTGAATATAATCCATAGGTATGTTCTTTTCAGCGAGAAAAAATCGCACTCGACGCGGCGTGGGTGCGGTTTTTGTTTCATATATTTTCATTTCACGGCTCCTGTGCCACTTGCTGCACTGGGCAACAAACACCTTAAGTTAATTGTGCTGTAACCAATAGCGATTTTTAAGCTCTTGGTAGCGCTCTGTAGTTTTATATTGTTTTATAGCATTGTTTAGCAAAGGAACTAATTCACTATGTTTGTTATGCACATAGTGATAAACCGGTACCGATATAATTGTGCGATAGGTGCTATCGGACAGCATGGCACTGTTATCAATAACGTCACTGGCGCTGAGCACTAATAACCCCTTCTCAGTTTGATTAAAAGCATTAAACAGCGCCTCGACCGAATCATATCGTTTAATGACTACATGGTTTTCCTGGGCCCAGTTTTTTACCACCAATAGCTCATTGGCGACTAAAACTTCACTACCTTTTGCAAGACTACTGGAGCACATCTCTATGTCTTTACACACTAAATAAATAGACATATTAACCAGCGACTCTGGGACTTGTTCCAGTACTGGGGCTAATTGGGTATAGGCGTCTACCCGCATCAACTCCCCATCACTACCGAAACGGTAGGAATTAAGCGCAGCCTCTAGTGTTGCGAAACGGGTAACGGAAATTTTATACCCCAACTGTTGATAAATATCTTGCATTAAATTAGATGCGAAGAATGTCTCTTTGAATCCGGTGACAGAGGAAAGATACAATTGAGGAAGACGATCCAAATCCGAATTTATATTCACCTGGTAAGTAATTTCAGCTCCGTTAATCACCCATTGGGTTAACGATACCCCCTTGTCTTGATGGATACTTTTGGCAAAACTACGGGCAGCATTTTGCGCAATACCCGACTTGGCGTCGCGATCGAAAAACTGCACCAACATGTCCGATTGCTTTAGCGTATTAGCGGATATTTTCATTCGCTCACCGGGCGAATTTTGCATAAACCCTTCATTAATGACCGGTAATACGCCCAAATCCATCGCGATGGACGCGTTTTTCGTCAATAGATATCGCAGTAAATCGGTGAGCTGATTTTTGTTTTCGGCTGAGCGAGGAACTACCCACACTTCTAAGGGGGCAATTTCGCTATTATTATCTTTTCGCGCCTTGGGAAAGGGGAAAAAACCTATATTGTCTGATTGTGTTGGATCGATGCTGCCTTCAGCAAATTGCCCCATCAGAGTCATTGCAGCCTGTTGCCGCACGACAGCTTGCACGGCTTGTTGCCAGCTCCAACGGCGCTCTGGCGCAAAAAACCATTCATGCCCTAATAACTGGCTAAATTGTTCAATTAATCTCGACGCCGATTTTCCTGTTGCAGGATTGCCGGTTATTAATTGTTGGCGCAACTCAGTTCCCCCGGCATCCAGTGAAAGATAATCCAACCAAGCGAGCACCGGCCAGCCTTCCTGAACCGCTTGTACTAACGGGTTTGCACCTTGGTTTTTTATTTCATGGCACAAGGCAATGAACTCTTCCCAGGTCTTCGGTGGACTGACGTTTAACTCTTTAAATACTGACTTATTGTAATAAAAGCCCCAACCATACTGTGAAAGAGGTAAAGCATAGGTACCCGTTTCATTGGACACACTGTTAAAAACTGCAGGTTGGATCGCACGTTGCAGCTCTGCTTTGGGTAACAATGTATCTATGGGTTGAATGACATCCTGATCAATAAGCGATTGCAGGCGTTGCCCACCTTGCCAGTAGAGCAAGTCGTGCTCGCCTGACTCTAACCAATCCGGTAATAAGCGTTTAAAGTCCTTGTCGTTGTGTAAAACAAGTTGAACGCGAAATTCGGAAGAGTGTTTTTCAAAGTCAGCGAAGACTTGGCGATACACCTCACTTTGCTGCTCGCTGGTTGTCAGTACTGCAACCGATAAGGTTTGAGCTGCAAATACTTCAACCAAAATGCCGATATAACCGCAAAATAACCCAATTAGTTTAACTATTTTTGTCATCAATATGTGTCTCACCAGTGCCACTTCATAAAATCTGTTTCACAGAGATTCAACCCTTATGCTGCACCGTCAGTAGCCAATAAAAACGAATGTAAAAAATGAATATTAAGGGCTTCGAGCTCCCATTGACATTAGACAAAAGTCGGTTTTCTAATATGATAATGCAAAAAACGCGCTACCATTAGGCGTACTAATCCGATTCTGTGGTTTTTTGCCATTTTTCGAGTTGCTCAGCGGCCTGAATTTTAAGTTGTTTATGATGGGTATTAACCCACCAAGACTCTAACAAACGAATATTTTTGCGGTTAGCTTTATAGAATACGTCACTAATATCCCCGATAAATGGAATTAATCCAATCAGAAAATCAAAGATCGTGTTACGGATCATAGCAATACGTAACGATCTTGGCGCATCCATCTGTCCTGCTAAGCGGATAATATGGGCCGAGAGGGCAAACCCAACGAGATCCCCCACACCTGGAACTAACCCTAAAATACTGTCTAATCCAAAGCGGATTTTAGTAAAGGGTATGCCTATGGCAGTATCGAGTATATTCGCCATCTTCTGCGCCTTGCGCAAGGCGGTAGGGGCCTTTAAATCGGTGGCTGGCTTCATTATTTATCACTCCCAAGCTCAGCGGCTAACTGAGCACTTAGCTGAGGATTACGTTGAGGTACTTCCCACCCTGCGAGGTTATTCTCGATAAGCTCCCTCAAGGCAGCAATATGCTGGGGGCGAGCATTTAAGGCCGCTATATATTCATAGCGTTCGCCGCCTGCCGCAATAAAGTATTCACGGTTTTCTATGCCTATCTCTTCGATAGTTTCCAGACAATCAGCCGAAAAACCCGGGCAAATCATTTGCACCGACTTTATCCCTTGGGCCGCTAAAGCCTTCAATGTTTCATCGGTATAAGGCTGCAGCCACTCCTCACGGCCGAAGCGAGATTGAAAAGTCACCAGATACTCATCTTTATGCAATCCCAATCGTTCGGCTAACAGACGCGAAGTCTTATAACATTCACAGTGATAGGGATCACCGTTTAGCAAATAACGTTTGGGAATGCCGTGGTAGGTAAATAGTAATTTTTCTGTACGCCCCTTTGCCGCCCAATGCTCTTCGACGCTGTGGGCCAACGCCTCGATATAAGGTGGGAAATCATGATAATGGGTGACAAAACGCAGCTCGGGGATCCAGCGTTCCTTGGCTAAACAGGCCGCCACAGCATCGAAAGTGGAGGCGCTAGTGGAGGCGCAGTACTGGGGATATAACGGCAATACCAGCAGCTTTCTCACACCTTGTTCTAACATTTTGTGCACAACACTGTGGATGGCTGGTGAGCCATAGCGCATAGCGAATTCCACGACTACATCGGCACCATATTGCGCCTGCAGTTGAGTGCGCAATGCAGCGCCCTGATCTTGAGTATGGAACAATAGAGGCGAGCCGCGTTCTGTCCAGACGCTAGAGTATGCCTGGGCGGATCGTTTGGGCCTAATATTGAGGATCACCAGATTTAATACCATCCACCAAATAAATTTGGGTACTTCAACCACTCTGGGATCGGACAAAAACTCCTTTAAATAACGCTTCAATTCCTCTTTTTTAGGCGCGTCAGGGGTGCCTAAATTGGTGATCAACACCCCAACCTTATCGGCCTGGCTATGGGTAAAAGACGAATTACTGCGGTATTTCATGGATGAACTCTTAGAATAAAAATTAGATGAGGTTGCCAAGGGTACGCAACCGTCAACGAAATAGTTTAAAAACGCTAATTTTGTTAACCTGCAGTCCATAATACTCGGCGCCAAATTTATATTACCCCATATAATCAGTGGTGGCACCCGGTCCTACAGGCATAATTATTAAACTACAAGGCAACATTGTGGCCAAAAGTGTGCCTAAACCCAAGTCTTTTTTGTACGGGACAGCAATGGCTAATACCCAACCAAAATAACTCATATCTGGATTACCTAAAATAGCGTTTTGAGGCAAAACGGTAAGAGCACCAAATAAGCAGGAAATTAAACACCACATAAACAAGCTCGGAAATAATATTGCATATGATCCCGGCCCGCACTAGGGACACGGTTAATATGCTTTGGGAGGCATTCATCAACAATGCCCCCATGATAGTAGAAAGTAAGCCTGGGTATTCGCCAACCGATACCCCAAACACAACCAACTCTTGCCGTACCCAAAGCCTTAAAACCGCTCCTTTATTAATTTTATTATGGGATGTGTGCTCAGCTATATTAACTAATACCCGGTTTAGACGTTATATTTTCAGCAATAATGGCCCTGCAAACGTCTATTTATTCAGCAACACGACTAAATTTTGACAAAAAAACGTTTGTAAATACAGCGGAACACTTTATTGTTATCTATCGGAAAGTGGTCGTTAACCTATTGTTGCTGCAAGGAAATTCAGATGTCGGAAAAGAAACACACTCATGATGACGAAGAAAAAAGCAAACCCATTAACGAAATAGAGCAACTCAGGCAAATTGTTTTTGGTCATGCCCAACAAGATCTTGAAAACCGTATAGAGCAACTCGAACAGAGTATGCATACTCAGTTTACACAAATGCAGCAACAGACATCCGAGAAAATTAAGCAGATAAAAACGTCACTAGAGCAAGGTTTTCAACAACTTGAAGATAAACTTGCCACAACTGACCAGGCAAATGATGCTAAAACCGCTGAACTATATACACTCAACAGCAAACTCTCTTCTGAGCTAGAAATGGCTGATAGCGTTCACAAGCAGGAAAATGACGAACTGCATCAGCGCCTAGATCAAGAAGTAAAAAAGCTGTCTGCTAGCTTTAATGAGCAACTCAGCCAGGCGTTAAAGGAAGTGACCCAAGTATCCAATGAACTGAATGCCTCTAAAACTGATCGCAAGACCTTGGCCAAATTGCTGACTACCGTCGCCAGTAACCTCGAAACCGGCGATGATGAGTAACGACACGGATGTCAACTCAAGGGCCACCCATCACTGAACCAGAATCGCAAATGAAGCAACTGCGGGAGTTATTATTCGGTGAGCATAACTGCCACCTCAAACAAATATTACGCCAGGACGCGCGTCAAATAGTTACTGAGGTTTTTTCGGAGGCCTTACATGACAGGCAAGAGCAAGATGGCTCGGTAAAAACCGTTATCACACCCTTGGTCGAAAAATCTGTCGAGGTTTCCATAACCACCCATAGAGATCAATTTGTTGGTTACCTGTACCCCATAGTTGGCAGCGTAGTGCGCAAATCTGTAACGGCCTTTCTAAGTGAATTTTTAGAACGAACCAACGAGTTAATCGAAAATAGCCTAACTTTCAAAGGCTTCAGTTGGCGAATGAAAGCACGACGGGCAGGCATTCCCTATGCCCATTATGTAGCCAGTCAAACGTTTAGCTTTCGCGTCGAACAAGTAATGTTAATTCATGGCAAAACCGGACTGTTATTAAATACCGTCGCTTATGGCCAACAAGGCAGTGCAGACGCCGAACTCATTTCTTCTATGCTGACGGCCATTAACGACTTTGTATCCGACTCATTTAGACCCGCAACGGATAAGGGTGAACAACATTTAGACATAGTAAAAACCGATGATTTCACCTTAGTACTAAAAAAAGGACCAGAGGCTTTGTTGGTGGCTGCCGTGACAGGAAACATGCCACAAAAAGTGGCTGACCAATTGCAACGTAGCCTTGAAGAAATACATAGTCTCTACATCAAGCAATTAAGACAGTTTACTGGTGATATCGCGGCCTTTATCCATTGTGATCAACAACTAAATGATTGCCTGTTAGCAGAACTGAAAAATCCCCAGGTCAAACAGGCTAAAACACCTTGGATGGCATGGTGTTTAGTGATTATTCTGTTCGGTGGCCTTACTTTTTATGGCTATAAACGATGGGAGTTAAACAAGCTGTTGCAACACATATCTATGCTAAAACATCAACCCGGCATTATGATCACTGACCTCAATAGCTCAAGCTTGACTGACATCGAGCTTGAAATTTTAAGAGACCCCAGCGCTATAAATGTGCAACGTTGGCTTACTCAGCAAGCTATCCCAGTTGCCCGGGTACATATAACTGAAAAGGCCTATTTATCTCTAGAAGCAAAAATGATCCAAACCCGCTTAAGTAGGCTAATTGCCAAATACCCAAGTCTCAGTTTAACTTGGCAGCAGGCTACCCCGCAGATAAGCGGGCAGCTTGATAATCAGCAAATGCGCAATTTGCAGCTGGATATTGACCGGCTCACAGGTTTGGAAAATCGTTCCGTCCTGCTCGCTTCCGTACATTTAGTCGATAACGAAGTGCAAGATGCAGACAATGCAATTGTTGTCCAAGGTCTAATCGATTGGCAAATATCCCGTATTAACGGTACCCAAATAGGGTTTGTAAACGCCAGCAGTGAACTCAGTGCATCTGCCCAATTACAATTGACTCAATTGGCAATGCAAATCCAGGCGTTGATTAAGTTGGCCAGCGAACAGCAGTTAATGGTAAGTTTTATCATTATGGGCGCCAGTGATGCTCAGGGATCCCACGCTTTTAATGAGACGCTGAGCTTGCAACGTGCCAACCGAGTGAAATTTCAATTACAACAGTTAGGTATTGCGTCAGAGCGGCTCAATGCCATTGGCATAGGTATCATTGATGTACCCTCTATGGGGATTGGGGCACGCAAAGTGTTATTTAATGTTCTAACAGTAAAAGCAGCTTAACAGCCGTTGATATCAGGAAGTCTATGATCCATAAAAAAATATGTTTATTAGGTGCGTCTGGAGTAGGTAAAACCAGCCTGATAAAACACTATGTAGACGGTATTTTTTCCGATAAATATCTGACCTCAATAGGCGTGAAAATCGACAAGAAGATCGTTAAACTCGCCAAAGAGGAAGTACAACTGATGATTTGGGACATAGAAGGCATAGATCGTTACTGTGGTTTTCAGGCTAAATATATGCGTGGTGCCTCAGGGCTGATCATAGTCGTTGATCACACCCGTTCCCAATCTTTAGTAGAAGGCCTTGAAATTTTCAAACTGGCTCAGGATATATCCCCTATTCCCAGCATACTTGCCATTAATAAGTCTGATTTAGCCTGTTCTTGGCACTGGAATGAAAAAGAGCTGGCTGAACTGGCTAGTCCATTTACTCATACCTTACACACCAGTGCTAAGACCGGCAACAATGTGGAAGCTATGTTTCAGTCTATTGTCGACAACCTTATCAGCGAGTTATAACGGTGGATTTATCTCTGTTTAAGACCTTAGACATTATAAATTGTTGTATATTTAGGCGTGTTTCGGCTACACAATTTGACATACTTTATGCCGAACACCACTGGTTAAGTGTGCTATTACCGGAAACGTGCCAAGGTAATAGGTTTACCTACCAGTTTAATTGCGCTTTTTTGGATGAATTCCTAGCGCAAGCTGAACCGTTCTGGCAACACGCCAGCCAGGGGAAAATAGAATCGGGTATCTGGAATGAAAACATCGAGGATATGCCCCTTAAACTCAACGCCTACGCCGCTGTCGATCAAAGCCAACAATATCTGATCATTTGCAACGTACAACATGACTTTTCCAAACAACAAAAGACACTGCAAGCGGCACGAGAATTGTTGTTATCTAATGATAAAGTCGTTACTCAGCAAGAATATATTCACCAGCGTCTGGATGAGTTACTCAACCAATCCCACTCTTTGCAAAGTATCCAGCAACCCATTAGCGAAGTCGTTGAGCAAACCGAAGTTGGCGTGGTGATCCTCGATCCTGATCTTAAACCGTTAAACCAAAACCCTGCATTGTATAAAATATTCGAAACATCACATACACAGTCAGGCATCGCACCCTGCCAAATAATTTTGCAGTTATTTAAAAAACAATATCCGGAATTTGAGCGGGTCATAAGTACTGGCAGCCGCTGGGGAGGTGAGATTTTTTGGTTGCCCCTGCAAGGGCAAGGCAAGTGGTTAAAACTAGCAATTTGTCCGGTAAAAACTGAGACCCAGCAACTTACCCATTGGGTATGTATGGTGAATGATATTTCGCAAATAAAACACCTGTTGCAGAACAATGAAAAACTCACCCATTTCGACGCGTTAACCGATATTTATAATCGCCGTCATTTTTGGCAACAACTGGAACAAACAGTCGATAGCGCCGTACCCTTTTATTTATTGTACCTCGATATAAAAAATTTCAAACGCATCAACGAAATACACGGCCACTCTCGCGGCGATGACATAATTAAAGAACTGGTTGAACGGATTCGTCCGCATATTGATAATTCGGATATATTCGCCCGTATTGGCGGGGGTGAATTCGCTATTATTCAGCAGCAAACCTTTACCGAACAGCAATGTATTACCTTAGGGAAAACCCTTATCAGTGCGGCCACCCAACCCTTCTATTTAGCCAATGGTATGGGTTGTGAAATCGGTCTAAATATAGGTGCGGCAAGTTTCCCCCGGGATGCAGATGATGCTGAAGGGCTAATGAAATTTGCCGATCTTGCGGTATTTAATGCCAAAAAAGCCACCAACAGTAGCGTGCAATTTTACTCTCAGAAACTCAAAGACGCCTCAGAGCGGGTTATCGAATTAGAAAATGCGTTGCGTAGCGCCATAGTGAACAATGAATTCGAATTATATTTGCAACCTATGTTGGATCTTGCCAGTGGAAATGTCATTAAAGCCGAAGCGTTGCTGCGCTGGAATAGACCTGATGGTGTGCTGGTAGGACCGGATGAATTTATTCCTATTGCCGAGCAAAGCGGATTGATTATTCCAATCGGCAAGTGGGTCATAGCCCGGGCATGCGAGATGCTTAATGTACTTGGGGGCCAGGGTTATAATTTTAAACTCTCGGTAAATTTATCCCCTCGTCAGGTTGGCGATAGACATTTGTATGAGTTTATTCAAACGACTATAGGCAATAGCAATATTTTACCCAATCAGCTTGAATTGGAATTAACCGAAGGGGTCCTGGTTGATAATTATAACAAGGTTCAATATCTGTTAAATGCGGTCAGAAAGCTTGGTCTGAGTGTATCAATTGATGATTTCGGTACCGGTTATAGCTCGCTGTCTTATTTACAAAAATTACCCATTGACCATATAAAAATTGACCGTTCTTTTGTGCGAGACTTGGCCAGTAATGAAAATGATCAAGCTATAGTGTTAGCGATCATTGCCATGGCCCGTAGTTTAAAGCTCAACGTTATTGCTGAAGGGGTTGAAACAACGCTGCAAAAAGATTTTTTGCAGCTCAATCAGTGCAATTTAGCCCAGGGTTATCTGTTTAGCCGCCCCCTACCCTTCTCGCAGTTTTGTGCCTATCTAAAACAATCTACAGACCCGTAAAGTGAAGTAAAATCCTTATGTATACCCTAACCCAGAATGGGCATATTCATTGGCATATCCCCCTCCAGATTGACTATATTATCATTTATTGATGATGACGAATTTAAAATGGTACAGGGTAATCGTGCATAACACTTACTATATCCTTTAGCGCTTCGTCACTTAAACGGCTGCTAAAAGCTTGAATATTTTCTTTTAATTGGTTCATGGTAGTCGCGCCGATAATAGTAGAGGTTACACCGTCGACTTGATCACACCAGGCCAAGGCCAATTGTGCAGGTGTCATGTGATGGCCCGCTGCCAGCTCGACATATGCCTTAATGGCTTGGGCACTTTGCTTGGTATCACGGAATATTCCGTTGCGCTGTTCGAAGCTCCAGCGGCTGCCTTTTGGCATTTTGCCGTTTAAGTATTTACCACTAAGAGCCCCTCCAGCCAAAGGTGACCAGGGTAAATAAGCCAACTGTTCATGAATACAATTTTCAATTAGATAGGGCCAATCTTTAGTATGCAGCAAGCTGAATTCATTCTGGATAGAGACCATGCGTGGCAAGGCGTGTTTTTCACTCAGACGCAAATACTGATTAATTCCCCATGGCGTATCATTTGACAGGCCACAAAAGCGGATTTTTCCGGCTTTAACACAAACGTCCAGGGCCTGTAATATTTCCAGCATCTGGCTAGTTTCTGCCTGACTATCCACATCGGAAAATTTTACCCGTCCAGGCCAATGTTTAGCAAAATGTGGAGAGTTCCGATTGGGCCAATGTAACTGATATAAATCTATATAATCTGTTTGCAAACGCCTAAGTGATGCATCCACAGATTGGATCACAGCATCCCCAGTGATCCGGCCACCGTCACGGATATAAGATAATCCCGAACCGGCAATTTTACTGGCCAGTATGATGTCACCACGGGTGTGCGGATTTCTGGCTAGCCAATCACCGATAATGCTTTCGGTACCCCCATAAGTATCGGATGAGGGTGGCACTGGATATAACTCTGCTGTATCGATAAAGTTAATTCCCTGTGCCAGTGCATACTCAATTTGTTGATCCGCTTGCTGTTGGGTATTTTGAATCCCCCAGGTCATGCTGCCCAAACACACTCGAGATACTGATACTTCGCTGTGACCTAATGTAGAAAACTCCATTGTGCATCCTCTATTACGTTTCGCATTAATTGACTGTGACTAACATTGAAAGACTTAGGCGTTCTATTATTTATGGCTATTCAAGGTGAACCTTGAGAACTCTATTCAGTACTAGGAAGCTTAAACTATGGGGGCGTTTGATTAAAACCCTATGTATGTTTAGCAAAAAAAACCTTATAGCTGGAGCACATAAAAGGGTGAAAGCGGGGCTTTCTGACGCATTTCACAGGCATAAAAAAAGGCCACCTAGGTGACCTTTTTTATAGCTAAATTAGCTACTTAAAGAATTTTAGCTACCACGCCTGCACCTACTGTGCGGCCACCTTCGCGGATAGCGAAGCGTAAACCTTCGTCCATCGCAATCGGTGCTATCAATTCAACAACAAATTTCAAGTTGTCACCAGGCATAACCATTTCTACGCCTTCAGGAAGCTCTACAGCTCCTGTTACGTCCGTTGTACGGAAGTAAAACTGTGGACGGTAACCTTTGAAGAACGGAGTATGACGACCGCCTTCGTCTTTAGACAACACGTACACTTCAGCTTCAAACTTGGTATGCGGGTTGATGGAACCTGGCTTAGCCAATACTTGACCACGCTCAACGTCTTCACGTTTAGTACCACGTAACAACGCGCCGATGTTCTCGCCTGCACGACCTTCGTCAAGCAATTTACGGAACATTTCAACACCCGTACAGACACTTTTGGTGGTGTCTTTCATGCCGACGATTTCTACTTCGTCACCGGTTTTCACGATACCGCGCTCAACACGACCTGTTACTACCGTACCACGGCCTGAGATTGAGAATACATCTTCAATAGGTAACAAGAATGGCTTGTCGATATCACGCGCTGGCTCGGGGATATACGTATCAAGGGCTTCGGCAAGCTCAAGAATTTTCGCTTCCCATTTCTCATCGCCTTCAAGGGCTTTAAGGGCTGAACCTTGGATAACGGGTAAATCGTCGCCCGGGAAGTCGTATTCAGAAAGTAATTCACGTACTTCCATTTCAACCAACTCAAGCAATTCTTCGTCATCTACCATGTCACATTTGTTCATGAAAACGACCATGAAAGGTACGCCAACCTGACGGCCTAACAAGATGTGCTCACGGGTTTGTGGCATAGGACCGTCTGTCGCCGCTACAACCAGGATAGCGCCATCCATTTGGGCCGCACCGGTGATCATGTTTTTCACATAATCGGCGTGTCCAGGACAGTCAACGTGGGCGTAGTGACGAGCCGGTGTATCATATTCAACGTGAGACGTTGAAATGGTGATACCACGTGCACGCTCTTCAGGTGCGTTATCGATTTGATCGAATGCAGAGGCAGAGCCACCGTAGGTTTTAGCCAACACAGTAGTAATTGCCGCTGTTAAAGTGGTTTTGCCGTGGTCAACGTGGCCGATTGTACCGACGTTTACATGCGGTTTTGTACGTTCAAACTTTGCTTTTGCCATTGTCTATTCCCCAGCAAATTGTGATAAGAAGTTGTGTTTACTTAGAACTGGGGAGAGAAAGTGGTGCTGATAGGCAGATTCGAACTGCCGACCTCACCCTTACCAAGGGTGCGCTCTACCAACTGAGCCATATCAGCACTGATTGGAGCGGACAGAGGGAATCGAACCCTCATCATCAGCTTGGAAGGCTGAGGTAATAGCCTTTATACGATGTCCGCACATCTCATTTTCTCTAACCACCTCATTTTAAAAAAGTGGTGGAGGGGGCAGGATTCGAACCTGCGAAGGCTGAGCCGTCAGATTTACAGTCTGATCCCGTTGACCGCTTGGGTACCCCTCCAGAGATTGATGGTGCCGACTACCGGAGTCGAACTGGTGACCTACTGATTACAAGTCAGTTGCTCTACCAACTGAGCTAAGTCGGCACGTCATCAAGTGGGTGCGGATATTAGAGGAACATTTGAGATGGTGCAATAGGCAAGTTTGAAAAAAACGTAATTATTGTATCGTTTGCTTAAATTTACGCCTAATTAACTTTATTTTAGCCAAATAGTGGGGGCCAGAGGCAATTATTTAATTTTATAAATAATTCAACAAACCACATAAAACTAAATTTGGATGAAATACGCACTGCTCAGTCGTGTGATTTTCAAGCAATGCCTGGCCACCACCACTGATTATGATTTGATATTTATCTGCCACAGCGGCAATTTTTTGCTCCGCAGCATGAAAAAATCCAAGTGTCGCGGCGACACAACCCATATTCACACAATCAACTGTTTGTTTACCAATCAATAAATCCGCCGGAAACTGTTCGTTGGCAAAAACATGACGGGTATTGTTCACTACACTGTCACGCATCAGCGAAAAGCCCGGCGCTATCCAGCCGCCCAGATGTCGATCTTCCACCACAAAATCACAGGTATTAGCCGTGCCAAAATCCAGTACCGCAAAAGCCCCGTCAGTTAACCGACGCCCGGCAATTATGGCTAACCACCTATCGACACCAAAGGTCTGGAAATTTTCATAGGCGCAATCTATGCCAAACCCCCTAGCTGGGGTGGATACCACCAATAGAGGTGTATTCCACTGGTGGCAGATTTGTCTCAAAACCGTCACCTGATCAGTTTGCCCTACAGAGGACACCAGCACCCGGTCGCTCTGGGCTATCATAGGCGCAAGTTCTGTGACCTTAGCACAATCGAGTACTTCCATTGCGCCAAGATCTACAGCCGGCCCGGCATTGACCAAGGTGAATTTAATCTTGCTGTTACCTATGTCGATTAATAAGGCATTATTTTGATCGGACACTGATTTCTCCCCCACTAAAAGCCTGTAATTTGTCGTCTACCTGGAGTAACAGCGCACCCGTTGAGTTTATCCCTCGGCCGATGCCGGTAATGGATTTACTGCCTATTATCAGCGAGATCACTTGATTGCAATAGATATCCAAGGCCCGCCACCTTTCGACAAAGGGCTCTAAGCCATGTTGGTCAAAGCTATTGAGGGCCTTCATCAGCTCATCTAACAATAACGCTGTGATCTTATTGCGATCCACTGGCAGGCTGCTTAGCCTGGCAAGATCCACCCAGGGCTGATCAATTTCTGCTACCTGGGCGGGCAATGACATATTCAGGCCAATACCTATAATACAGTCACATGCTCCGCCCATTTGCCCTTCTACTTCCACTAGTACCCCAGCCAGCTTCTTACCTTGGGCGTAGATATCATTGGGCCATTTGAGCTGTATATCGTCGTATCCGGCCTTCTTGAGGGCCTCACACAGGGCAACGCCTACCGCCAGGCTTAATCCCCCAATTGACTGGTATCCACCCGCAAACTGCCAATACATAGACAGATAGAGACTCGCCCCATAGGGGGATACCCATTTTCTACCACGTCGCCCACGCCCAGCGGTTTGTGCCTCAGCCACACATGCATGACCGCTGATTAGCTTTCCTTTGTTGTCCTTAAGATACTGATTGGTGGAGTCAATGACGTTGAGCACCTCCAGCTGCTTGATTGTAAACTGCTGACAATGTTTGCCAATAAGATCCCTTGCTAACAATTGCATGGGAGCGGCCAATTTATATCCTTTGCCGGTAACACTGAATATGTCCAGACCTAATTCAAGCAATGATTTAATATGTTTTGACACTGCAGAGCGAGAGATACCTAACTGCTCACCTAAGGCTTCACCGGAACAGAAATTTCCCGACGCGAGTTGGGTCACTATGTGGGTTTTGATATCGTCTACTTGTTTCATAATTTTACCGGTCCATCCTTGCCTATCAGTTGCACTTCATTTTCCAAGCTGATATCAAATTCTGTCAGCACTGCCTGTTTAATGAGTCTGGCCAACGTCAACAGCTCCTGTCCCTGACCTGAGCCGATGTTTGTCAATACTAGTGCTTGTTGTGGGTGACAGCGAATACCACCCAAGGTTTTGCCTTTAAACCCCAAGGTGTCAATCAGCCAGGCAGCCGGCAGTTTTACTCTATTGTTATCCGCCGAATAATGAGGCAGAGCAGGCCATTTTTGCCTGATCAGTAAAAACTTGTCCTGAGTGACAACCGGATTTTTAAAAAAGCTACCGGCATTGCCCAGTATCTTAGGGTCCGGAAGTTTGGCGGACCGAATGGCGACGACTTTATCGAAAATATCCTGGACGGTGGGATTTACCAAGGACGCCAATTCACCATAGTGTAAAACAGGCTGCCAGGCCTTAGGGATACGGAAATAGACCTTAGTGATAATACTGCGCTGATATAGTTGGTGTTTAAAAACACTGTCCCGGTATGCAAAATGACATTGCTGGTGACTGAGGGTTTTAAGCTCGTTGGTTTGGCAGCAGACATATTCAATTTGAGCGATAAAACGTTCGACTTCAATCCCGTACGCACCAATATTTTGAATTGGCGCAGCCCCTACCGTGCCTGGGATCAATGCCAGGTTTTCAAAACCTTTTATACCCCTTGCCAGGCACCATTTGACCAAATCATGCCAACTGAATCCGCTGCCCACGGCCAGTTCAAAACTGTCAACGGTCTCATGCAGTTCGATCTCTTTAAGATTAATACGCAACACCTGACCATAAAAATCGCTGACAAAAGCCGTATTACTACCCTGACCAATGACATAATAAGGTCGGTCTTTAATGTCGCTAATAAAGCCATGTATGTCTTGAATATTACGGACATCAACAATAGATTCACAACAAGCGGGTAAGGCGAAGGTATGCAGCTTCTGAACAGATTTCAAATTTTTAGCCATCTGGAATTTTCAGCCATTCTAGCCAAGGGGAAAAAGAAAACAAAGGATTGCTTGTGCAAATGGCAAGAAGATTCAATCACTGCCAACCTGAATGTAGGTCAATACGGCTTAGGGTTCTAGAGCCAAATTTTTTAAGGCCTCATAAAGTCCTCGGCGCTTGGTAATATTCGAGCGCAGATTCTTCACTTTGTTAACCCCCCAACACAGGTGATCCCGCTTCTTGTGTACGCTGCACAGCTTGGAATAAATCCGCACTTTCATTTTGTTCTACATCGCAAACGATAATAATACCGTCAACCAGCTTGCCTATTGCTACAGCATCACTGACGGTGTTGATCGGCGGAATTTGTATCACTACACGTTAATAATGGTTACTCAGCTTGCGCAAAAAACCTGAAAATCTGGGTTTGCATATATAATCCAAGGAATCAACTGGGATGGGCCCGCTGGGCATCACAGTAAGCGGACTATTATGCACTCGACTGATGCACTCGACTGATGCATTGGCTAAAGGTCATTTGACGGCTAATGAAAATCGTTAGCCCAGGGTGGTTGGGATCGAGATTTAAAGTGTTAGCCACATTAGGGGTACGCAAATCTGCATCCAATAACAGGGGGGGTTCCCATGCGACTAAAGGACTCAGCCAGATTAGTGGCAATATTAGTTTTGCTATCTTTGTTGCCAAAACTGGTAAGCGCTATCAGTCTATTACCTAACTATCCTTCGTGACCAATACTGCGGTTCTAATGGAGCGTATCGCTTTGCGGTACAGATAATTTCGTTCTCCATGTTCAAAATTTGTAGTCTGATCAATGACTTTTTTGATCCTTCCACTTGATCTATACAGGTTTAAGGAACGGGCTTTTAGTAGTAATCATTTCGTCTAATATTAAGTGACGATTTTGCGTACGTCTACCCTCTAACGCTGTATGACTCCATGTTCGATTTAACGAGATGTATTTTTGAAAAACGCTAATCGTATACCCTAAACCTCATATACTTGGCTAAGATTATTAGAGCGCAGTGCATTCATCGACACCAGCAGACGTCTACTTGGCTATAACAATATTGTCTTAATAATTGACGACACGGTGTAGATTGGCCCCAGAAGCAGCCAATGTTGCCATGTACTCTCTTTGTTACAAAAAAATTCATTAGGTTGTGGGAGCAAAGCGTTTTGCAAAGCTTTAATGACTTGGCGTAAACAACGTCATTACCAACACACTTTTTTAAAAGAAAAGAAAACAACCGCATAGTGGCTTAATAAAGCTCAAGTGCATTCAAAAAACAAGTGTTATACCATTCGGTATAATTGACTAGTCATATTTATCCAGCCTCTTGTACACATTTTGATGACACCCTATCAATAGAAAAATGCAAAAAAGCCCCCCTTACGGATAGCCCTGTCTGTAAATGCTATTCGTGCATCGGATGCCGCGCATCGGGTGCCGCGCATCGGGTGCCGCGCATGCGACGGCCATGAATGGCGGAAGGTAGGGCAATGCAGGAGCACCGGGCTTGCGATCGAGTTGCCGAGGGGTGAAAGCGGGGCTTTCAGGAACACTGCTCCTGGCGCTTGAACGGGCGGCAAGGATGCTGCACTGGACGCAGCCCTATGGATGGGTGACATCTAGCACTTCACGATAACCACGGCTATTGCATGGGATACTCCGCATGACACCACATGGATTAGGTTAACGTGCAGAAGAACTTTCTGGCAGCCGATGTAGGCGTTAACCTCGCAGTTCGCCCAGAGATTATTCTGCGCAAGGGTGAAAGCGGGGCTCTCAGGAGCACAGCTCCTGCCGCTTGAACGACTGGCATGAATGCCAGGCTGTAACTCCGTTAGGGGGATGACTATCATCATATACGTGTTTATGTCGCTACTGATAAAGAAAAGAAAGTTTTCCTGTGGGAGTAGCACTTGCGCGGCAGCGCTTATAAGAATGGCTACCGGCCTCAAGGCCGATAACGGTGCATTGTTAACTTTATTTCAGGCAAACAAAAAAGGGCCACCCTTACGGATAGCCCTTTCTCTAAATGGGAGTCTGGCAGTGTGCTACTCTCGCATGGGGAGACCCCATACTACCATCGCCGCTAATACGTTTCACTTCTGAGTTCGGAATGGGATCAGGTGGGGCCGTATCGCTATGGCTGCCAGACAAAAAACGTGCTGATTTATCCGCGTCTTTTTGCGGTAAATTAGCGCAAGGTGAGTCGACCTGTCTATATGAAGTGTCGTGTTCATCTTGCATAAATCAATATGTAAAAGCTGAGGTAATCAATGCTAAAAAACGTTTAGTCTTACTCTGTCGATTAATAATACTTGTCATTCATACACGTCTACTATTATTTACACACTTGACCGTCGCTGCGCTTTTACTTTAGCGAGTAGATAATATGTCAGCAGGGTACCCCTGCGCTTAAGCATATTATCACGACAGCGCGATAGCGCGTTTATAAAAAGCTATTTGGGCGTTGTATGGTTAAGCCTCACGGGCAATTAGTACAGGTTAGCTCAACGCCTTACAACGCTTCCACACCCTGCCTATCAACGTCGTAGTCTTCAACAACCCTTTAGGACAATTAAATTGCCAGGGATGACTCATCTTGGGGCTCGCTTCCCGCTTAGATGCTTTCAGCGGTTATCGATTCCGAACGTAGCTACCGGGCAATGCCATTGGCATGACAACCCGAACACCAGCGGTTCGTCCACTCCGGTCCTCTCGTACTAGGAGCAGCTCCCCTCAATCATCCAACGCCCACACCAGATAGGGACCGAACTGTCTCACGACGTTCTAAACCCAGCTCGCGTACCACTTTAAATGGCGAACAGCCATACCCTTGGGACCGACTTCAGCCCCAGGATGTGATGAGCCGACATCGAGGTGCCAAACACCGCCGTCGATATGAACTCTTGGGCGGTATCAGCCTGTTATCCCCGGAGTACCTTTTATCCGTTGAGCGATGGCCCTTCCATTCAGAACCACCGGATCACTATGACCTACTTTCGTACCTGCTCGACGTGTCTGTCTCGCAGTTAAGCTGGCTTATGCCATTGCACTAACCTCCTGATGTCCGACCAGGATTAGCCAACCTTCGTGCTCCTCCGTTACTCTTTGGGAGGAGACCGCCCCAGTCAAACTACCCACCAGGCACTGTCCGCAACCCCGATAAGGGGCCAACGTTAGAACATCAAACGTACAAGGGTGGTATTTCAAGGTAGACTCCACGTCATCTGGCGACAACGCTTCAAAGTCTCCCACCTATCCTACACATGTAGGGTCAATGTTCAGTGCCAAGCTATAGTAAAGGTTCACGGGGTCTTTCCGTCTAGGTGCGGGTACACAGCATCTTCACTGCGATTTCAATTTCACTGAGTCTCGGGTGGAGACAGCGTGGCCATGGTTACACCATTCGTGCAGGTCGGAACTTACCCGACAAGGAATTTCGCTACCTTAGGACCGTTATAGTTACGGCCGCCGTTTACCGGGGCTTCGATCAAGAGCTTCTCCGAAGATAACCCCATCAATTAACCTTCCGGCACCGGGCAGGTGTCACACCGTATACGTCATCTTTCGATTTAGCACAGTGCTGTGTTTTTAATAAACAGTCCCAGCCACCATTTCACTGCGGCCGCCATTCGCTTAGAGAGCAAGTCTCATCACAAACAGCGGCGTACCTTCTCCCGAAGTTACGGTACGATTTTGCCGAGTTCCTTCACCCGAGTTCTCTCAAGCGCCTTAGTATTCTCTACCTGACCACCTGTGTCGGTTTGGGGTACGGTTATTAATATCATAAGTTTAGAGGCTTTTCCTGGAAGCATAGTATTTGCAACTTCAACACCGTGGTGTCTCGTCTCGTGTCTCAGGTTATATGTCGGTCCGGATTTACCTAAACCAACGCCCTACGCACTTTCACCTGGACTACCAACGCCAGGCTTGCATAACTTTCTCCGTCCCCCCTTCACTGATATTAACAGTACGGAAATATTAATCCGTTTCCCATCGACTACGCATTTCTGCCTCGCCTTAGGGGCCGACTTACCCTGCCCTGATTAGCATGGGACAGGAAACCTTGGTCTTCCGGCGTGGGGGTTTTTCACCCCCATTATCGTTACTCATGTCAGCATTCGCACTTCTGATACCTCCAGCAGGCCTCCCGGCACACCTTCAACGGCTTACAGAACGCTCCCCTACCACGCATAGCAAGCTATGCGTTCGCAGCTTCGGTGTATCACTTAGCCCCGTTACATCTTCCGCGCAGACCGACTCGACTAGTGAGCTATTACGCTTTCTTTAAAGGGTGGCTGCTTCTAAGCCAACCTCCTAGCTGTCTTAGCCTTTCCACATCGTTTCCCACTTAGTGATAACTTAGGGACCTTAGCTGGCGATCTGGGTTGTTTCCCTCTTCACGACGGACGTTAGCACCCGCCGTGTGTCTCCCGGATAGTACTCACTGGTATTCGGAGTTTGCAAAGGGTTGGTAAGTCGGGATGACCCCCTAGCCTTAACAGTGCTCTACCCCCAGTGGTATTCGTCCGAGGCGCTACCTAAATAGCTTTCGGGGAGAACCAGCTATCTCCCGGTTTGATTGGCCTTTCACCCCCAGCCACAAGTCATCCGCTAACTTTTCAACGTTAGTCGGTTCGGTCCTCCAGTTGATGTTACTCAACCTTCAACCTGCCCATGGCTAGATCACCGGGTTTCGGGTCTATACCTTGCAACTAAAACGCGCAGTTAACACTCGCTTTCGCTACGGCTCCCCTATTCGGTTAACCTCGCTACAAAATATAAGTCGCTGACCCATTATACAAAAGGTACGCAGTCACAGAACAAGTCTGCTCCTACTGCTTGTACGTATACGGTTTCAGGTTCTATTTCACTCCCCTCACAGGGGTTCTTTTCGCCTTTCCCTCACGGTACTAGTTCACTATCGGTCAGTTAGGAGTATTTAGCCTTGGAGGATGGTCCCCCCATATTCAGTCAGGATAACACGTGTCCCGACCTACTCGTTTTCACTTAAAGTTCGTGTTCGTGTACAGGGCTATCACCTGGTATCGCCATACTTTCCAGTATGTTCCACTCACTTACAATCAGCTTAAGGGCTAGTCCCCGTTCGCTCGCCGCTACTAGGGGAATCTCGGTTGATTTCTTTTCCTAAGGGTACTTAGATGTTTCAGTTCCCCTCGTTTGCCTCATTAAGCTATGTATTCACTTAATGATACCGCCGAAGCGGTGGGTTTCCCCATTCGGATATTTGTGGATCAAAGCATTTTGTCGGCTCCCCACAACTTTTCGCAGACTTACACGTCCTTCATCGCCTCTAACTGCCTAGGCATCCACCGTATACGCTTAGTCACTTAACCATACAACCCCAAATAGCTTCTTTAGCTTGCCCTATGCTTCACCTTCGGCGTCTCTCACTCGGTCATGTACAGACGTACATTCCCTCACTCGTTCCTCCTGCGGCTTTGCCTAGAACAACCTAACTCGCTATTTCCTCGTAGCAAACAATCATAGTCTGCACGTCGAAATAACTCGCCCTACCCTTTGGCCTTTTATCCAAAGTTAGGTGCAACTTGCGTTGCCGTTGTATGCGTGACAAGTATTCATTCAAATCAGATAGAGTAAGCTCTTAAAAGCGTTCTCTTCGTTTTGATTACTTTATCAGCTTTCCATATTGTTAAAGAACAAGGTGCACATGAAGCTCGATTTTTGAGTTCATGGGCGCAAGGTGAGTTCAACTACCTGACGATGTCAG
This sequence comes from Paraglaciecola sp. IT1134, assembly GCF_058068185.1. Lineage (NCBI taxonomy): Bacteria > Pseudomonadati > Pseudomonadota > Gammaproteobacteria > Alteromonadales > Alteromonadaceae > Paraglaciecola > Paraglaciecola sp. IT1134. Next base: position 4,971,555 of record NZ_CM176486.1, read on the forward strand.
ATATTGTCCTCCTCTTGCTAAGGTCTAAAAAAACCCTAATCAATACCCGCTGTTACCAGCATTCATTCATTAAGGTTTGCTACCTTTGAGCAATTTTTCACTTCCCACCCCAAATGTGGTGGAGCCAAGCAGGATCGAACTGCTGACCTCCTGCGTGCAAGGCAGGCGCTCTCCCAGCTGAGCTATGGCCCCGCTTTACAGCAGGTCGATGTTGTCACACCGTAATCTTGTCTAATCAAGGCGAGCCTTGTATCAAAGATGCAATTCGCGGCTAGGCAAGGCGGATAACGAGGACGTGTGGTTTTCTACACGACGAGTCATCCAACGCAGCATAGGCGTGAATTTGGTAGGCTTGGGCAGACTTGAACTGCCGACCTCACCCTTATCAGGGGTGCGCTCTAACCAGCTGAGCTACAAGCCTCTTGCTTGGTCTTTGTCATCTATGCTTCCTGGCTACAGAATTTCCTTGATCACTAACAGACGTTAGCTCCCTGCGACACATTCTTCGCGGCGTTGCCTAGATAACAAATACACTGCGCAATACTCTTTCAAGTATCACGACAAGTTGCTTGAATTTCCCAAGCACTTCTTTTGCTCTTCTTTATTAACAACAAAACAATCTGTGTGAACACTCGACCTGACAAGGCCTGCCTAATAGTAAGGAGGTGATCCAACCCCAGGTTCCCCTAGGGTTACCTTGTTACGACTTCACCCCAGTCATGAATCACAAAGTGGTAATCGTCCTCCCGAAGGTTAGACTAACTACTTCTTTTGCAACCCACTCCCATGGTGTGACGGGCGGTGTGTACAAGGCCCGGGAACGTATTCACCGCAACATTCTGATTTGCGATTACTAGCGATTCCGACTTCACGGAGTCGAGTTGCAGACTCCGATCCGGACTACGATGAGCTTTAAGGGATCCGCTTACTCTCGCAAGTTCGCTTCCCTCTGTACTCACCATTGTAGCACGTGTGTAGCCCTACTCGTAAGGGCCATGATGACTTGACGTCGTCCCCACCTTCCTCCGGTTTGTCACCGGCAGTCTCCTTAGAGTGCCCAACTTAAGGCTGGCAACTAAGGACAAGGGTTGCGCTCGTTGCGGGACTTAACCCAACATCTCACGACACGAGCTGACGACAGCCATGCAGCACCTGTATCTGGATTCCCGAAGGCACTAAAGCATCTCTGCTAAATTTCCAGTATGTCAAGAGTAGGTAAGGTTCTTCGCGTTGCATCGAATTAAACCACATGCTCCACCGCTTGTGCGGGCCCCCGTCAATTCATTTGAGTTTTAACCTTGCGGCCGTACTCCCCAGGCGGTCTACTTATCGCGTTAGCTTCGCTACTCACGGATTAAATCCACAAACAGCTAGTAGACAGCGTTTACGGTGTGGACTACCAGGGTATCTAATCCTGTTCGCTACCCACACTTTCGCACATGAGCGTCAGTTATTGACCAGGGAGTCGCCTTCGCCACTGATGTTCCTCCAGATATCTACGCATTTCACCGCTACACCTGGAATTCCACTCCCCTCTCCAAAACTCTAGCCTGCCAGTTCTAAATGCTATTCCCAGGTTGAGCCCGGGGCTTTCACATCTAGCTTAACAAACCGCCTGCGTGCGCTTTACGCCCAGTAATTCCGATTAACGCTCGGACCCTCCGTATTACCGCGGCTGCTGGCACGGAGTTAGCCGGTCCTTCTTCTGTTGCTAACGTCACAGCTAACGGGTATTAACCGTCAACCTTTCCTCACAACTGAAAGTGCTTTACAACCCGAAGGCCTTCTTCACACACGCGGCATGGCTGCATCAGGCTTGCGCCCATTGTGCAATATTCCCCACTGCTGCCTCCCGTAGGAGTCTGGACCGTGTCTCAGTTCCAGTGTGGCTGATCTTCCTCTCAGAACAGCTAGAGATCGTCGCCTTGGTGAGCCTTTACCCCACCAACAAGCTAATCTCGCTTAGGTTCCTCTTTGCGCGAGAGCCCGAAAGCCCCCTTTGGTCCAAAGACGTTATGCGGTATTAGCCATCGTTTCCAATGGTTATCCCCCACACAAAGGCAGATCCCTAAGTATTACTCACCCGTCCGCCACTCGTCATCTTCAAAGCAAGCTTTGAAATGTTACCGTTCGACTTGCATGTGTTAGGCCTGCCGCCAGCGTTCAATCTGAGCCATGATCAAACTCTTCAATTAAATATTTATCGAACATGAATTTTTGTTGGTAGACACTCATCAAGTGAGTATCCACACAGATTGTCTTGTTATTAATTGTTAAAGAGCGTTTCGCGGCGATGAACACCGTACTTCGATTTCATCAGCGCAAGGTGACGGCCATTCAATGACGTCACCTAGTTAATCTTTCTGCTTAAGTTGTCCGAAGACCCTCTTAAGCGGGAGGCGTATATTACGTTGTTCGTTTTGGTTGTCAAGGTTTTATTTAATTTTAATCCCAAACTAAACCGCCTTGCAACCCGCTAATCTCTTGACTCTTACGAGTCTTGAACCCCCAGCCTGAGCCGGTATCGTTTCAGCGGTTTAACCTGCTGTCCCGAAGCGAGGTGCGCATTATAGACACCCCGTCGATGAGCGCAACCCTTATTTGCAAATAATTGTTTAAGCGGACAATTTATACCCAAGTCGCTCATATAGGCAGCAGCTTGCTGGTTTTCAATCCAGTATTTAAGCAGGACAAAGCTAATTAGTTGGCGAATATGTAATAAATGAGTAACATAGCTCTGCCTTTTTATTCTTATAAACACACAATCTTTTAGGTAGATACATGAAATCATCCATTACAATAAATATAATTCTTGCCATTATTCTTGCCGCTGTGGGCTACTTTGTTTTACCCCTACTCGCCCCTAGCCTTGATCCCGCCTTGGCGTTAGCCGTGGGTATCTTGATAGGTGGCATTTTAATTCCCCTACTTTGTTCATTAACAGGCGGTAGCTCAACCACTACCAGTGAGACAATTGATGATCAAGACAGCAAAACGCTTTATGTTGGTAACCTTCCCTATCGTGCCAATGAGCAAGCTGTTCAGGAACACTTTGAACTTCAGGGGCAAGTGCATTCCGTTCGTTTGATGAAAGATCGTCGTACAGGTAAACGCAAAGGTTATGGCTTTGTGGAAATGAATGCAGCTGGAGCAGAAAAAGCAATCCAGAATTTGAATGATTCCGAATTTCAAGAGCGTACACTTAAAGTACGCATGGCCAAAGATAAAGTAGACGAAGAATAATCGCTTACTTCGAGCAGTTTTAACCCTGCTTTGATCATTGCCATCAAAACCGATAAACCTAACTTATCGGTTTTTTTATGGCTGAAATTTGTCTAAAAAAATACCGCTTAACTAACGAGCGGTATTCAATAGCGTAGTTGGGGCGTGATATCCCTTACAACACAGATACCAAGGCAGTAGCCAACGCGTCAACATTTTTATTGCTGATCCCGGCGATATTCACCCGGCTTGAATCAACGAAATAAACACTGTGTTCGTCTCGCATCCGTTGGACTTGTTCGGGGGTAATACATAAATAAGAAAACATGCCTTTTTGGCTATTTACAAAACTGAAGTCCATGGGCGCACCTTTTTCGGCTAGCTTGTCCACCAGCAAGGCCCGCAAGCTTCGCATGCGAGTACGCATATCTTCCACTTCTGCTATCCATTCATTACGCAAGTCATTATCGCGCAAAATAATACTGACCAGGGCACCACCGTAAGACGGTGGCATAGAATAAATACCCCGGGCGATAGATTGGATTTGGCTTTGCAGGGCATTTTTGGTCCGGCTATCAGCGCTGATCATAACCGCCAGGCCCACCCGCTCACGATACAGGCCAAAGTTTTTCGAACAAGAAGCCGCAATAAGCACCTCAGGTAAATTATCCACTAACAATCGGATGCCGTACGCATCTTCTTCTAGGCCGTCACCAAATCCCAGATAGGCAATATCCACAAAGGGCACAAAACCCCGTTGCTGGGCTAGTTCCAATACCTTCTGCCATTGCTCTTTGGTTAAGTCAGCCCCAGTGGGGTTATGACAACAACCATGCAGCAAGACCACGTCACCTTTTTTTACTAGGCTGAGGGTCTTAACCATGGCATCGAAATTGATGCTTGCATCCGCTTTATTAAAGTAGGGGTACATTTCTATCTTAAGACCGGCGTTGCCAATCAAAGGAATATGATTGGCCCAAGTCGGATCGCTGACCCATACGGTCAGTTCGCCATTACAACGTTTAAGTAGTTCTGCCAGAATACGCAAGGCACCACAACCGCCGGGTGCTTGAACGGCAGCGACCCGGTCTGCAAGCAAGACCTGATTACCTTTGCCTAACAACAAATCAAGCATGCCATCTATATAACCTTGCACTCCTTGGGGGCTTATATAGGTTTTTGAATCTTCCTGCTCGAGTAAAATTCGCTGTGCTTTTGCCACACAGGACAGAATAGGCGTATGTCCTAATTCATCTTTATAGACACCCACACCCAAATCAATCTTGGCTGGGTTGGTATCTGCTTTGTAAGCAGTGGAGAGTCCCAATATGGGGTCGGCAGGCAATTGCGGCAGTACTTCAAACATGTTGTTCCTCGGGGAAATAGTTATGAGCGGGTTAAACGGTGGCCATTATGCCATTCAAAGGACATTTTTCGAACTTAAAATGCTGCTATTTTATATCGAAATGATAGCTATTTTCAGCAACACACTCCGCTCCATTATCAAATGTACGTTCTTGCCACCTTACACCTTGGTGCTTATCCACTAATAACAAAGTAGATGAGCGTGTTCCATACTCTGGACTTTGAATGAAAATAGAAGACAACTTACGCTCCCATTCTATAGATACACCAGTTTGTGGCAAGTCATCATCAGCCGCTAGGGTATCGTCTCTCAATAAAGCAAAAAGCTGCTCAGATTCAACCTGGTGATCGTCTGCGCAATAGTCTGTTAGTCGTTTCATGCCTTTGGCGGCTTTTGGCCAGGGGCTATTTAAACTGGCATTGGATAAGCCATACACCCCAGGCGTGAGACGCCTCACCTGCTTATCAGAGTTATTGAAAACCCGCAGATCATGCCAGTGACCAAACAATAAATTAAAACCGTTATATTGCTCAGATCCCCGATTTAGGGTTTGTAGATACTGTTTTGCACTGGGCGACTGTTGTAAATAGTCAGTGACCAGTTTGCCCCGGGTTAGCGCCAGTGGATTGTTGTGTTGCGGGTCTCGAATGTTGGTTAGGGCACCAATCTGGCCCCGGCGATTAATACCCATCCAACTGCCCCCAGCCTGTAAATCCCGGCCTGCGAGCATATCCGGGCACTCATGCCAAAATCTGGACTGGGCAGTAGGCCGGGCAAAAAACTCGTCTCGATTGGCCGCAATGATCAACGGATAAGCCGAATGCTGATTTACCGCAATAAAAAGGATACACATAAGGCTAGCCTGAAACTATAGCGCTGTTAGTCATGTGTGGAGTTTTCTTCTACCAGTTGTTGTTGCACCTCAGCAAATAAGTCACTACCTTCGTCCAGTAAAACGGATAGGTCTGCGGCGGGCACAATCCGATAAGCTGGCGGTAACAAGGTGGCGTCATAATCTGGTCTAGGGCTAAATTCACCACTGCCTAGCAGTACTACACTCAAAATTGGCAACAGCAAGATAATGGACAAACTGCAGGCGAGAATATTGCGTCTTTTGTTACTTTGATGAAACGCAATAAACAGGCATAGCCATATAAAGGCAAACAGTATTGCGCCAAACACCAATAATTCTATCCACATCAAGTTTTGCGGGGCATTGAAGTTAAAGGATAAAAATTTCTGTAGTAGATAGAGGCCGTACAGGACAAATAAGGTGAGCCACAGAATATTGAACTGACTTACCACTCTGCTTTCTTTCTTAAACACCTTGCCCATCACGGCAAATAACAAAGGCCAGGCACTTAACAAGGCCATTTGCCCCATTTCTTTGGGCAACATAGTGGCTAATTTATATTCATCTGCACTGCCTATAAAACTGGAAACCAGTGACAATACCAGATAAGCGATTGTCAGACATATAGCCAGGGCACTGCTGGAAAGCCAACTAAGGTTTTCTTCTAGTCGACTTAAAGCCAAAGTGGCAGCCACAGACTGATTGGAATTAATCACCTTGAGACGGGTACGTCCCAATTTGAGCACATCCTCACCGTACAACTGACCGTCTTGGGCAAGATAGCCATTCACTTCTGTACCATTTACCGAGTGGCAATCCTGGAATGTAAGCACCCCATTATCTGTTCCTTGACTGATACGCAGATGTTCGGAACAGACATAAGGATCATCCAGTCTTAAGTCACAATGGTGATCGCGACCTATGGATATTTCCGATTTATCAAATTTGAAATATTTAATTGTCTGGTGTTTTCCGGATAACAGCTCCAAAACTATTGCCATGAGATTGCCCCCATAAATTGCTGGGTAAACTTTAATGCCGAATCCTTGCTTACACCGGCCAAAGTAAAATGACTGATCAAACCTTGAGTCTGATGATCCAAGGTGGCACCTATATACAATACGTCGTACAAGTCGGCGAATTCTTTGTAAGCACGTAGACAGAAAGTGGTTTTCATAGTGACCGCATGCTGATTGATGATGTTATTTTGCTGACATTGATAATTGCTTACATCGATTTTGCTGGCTAAATTCCCCGCACCGGCTCCTGCGATACTCTGGCCGTAAAAACTGTAGAATCTGTGCTGACCAAAGTGCTCACTGCTCAACCATTCAAATTCTATTTCCAACCCACCGGTGCGCAATCCAGTGTGCAAATATATCTGTTCGTCTAAGCGACAACGATTTTCCACTGATAAATACAAAGCTTCCTCATTGGCACTGTTAGAATCCCCCCAACAAGACAAAAACTGACCTATGCCTGTTGGTACATTAGCTTCGCCCAATAAACTGCTTTGCCAAACTCCTTCACTTAGGCGCGTAATTAATTGTTGCTGATTGTCGAGCAACTGCAGGCGGATCGTGGCTTTATATTCTTCCCGGCTGAGCGTCTTTTTATCTTCACCGGCCAACAAGGAACGCAGTTTATTTAGGGGAATTAAAAAACCAATTTGATTCCCAGCCGTGGCGACATTCACCCCTACAACCTGTCCTTTGGTGTTAACCGCGGGACCACCACTCATACCCGGGTTAATCGAGCCAGTAAAATGTATCCGTTGATAAAAACTGTTTTTCTTCAAGCCATTGAACGTCCCAGGCACCACTATCATGCCCAAATCATGAGGATTTCCCAGGGAATAGATTGCTCCGCCTTGTTCTGGCAAGGACGCAGCAAGGGCAAAAAAATCGGCATCATTCTGTGGCGCAACCTTATTAACTATGGCCAAATCATTGATCACATCAAAATTAGCCAGTTGCAGTGCCCCTGTGCTGCCATCAGCACTAAGGTATTCCATACGATATTTATCCGGAAAATACACATAGTCAGACACCACATGATAATTGGTCACAAGGGTACCGGCTTTGTCAATTTGAAACCCTGAACCTATGGAGGATTTATTACCGGAGCCAAGTTCGATAAGCCGAATCTGATAAAGTGCTCCTTGGTAATGACTGAAAAGATTTTGTGCCGTTTGCTGGCCCTGACAATAGACACTAAAGAGCGCCAAAAAACATAACATAGTTCTCAAAATCCAGCTTTCCTCATTCATTTACCTTTCCAGGTCCTGTTTATCACGAACAGTCATTCACCCTCGACAAAGGGTTTGACATAGGGGAGTATTCCCACAGTGTAAATTGGTCAAGCCAAGAAAGAAATGGATGATAGTTTAAATACGCCAAAACTGAGCGCAGACATCCCAAGGATCGGCAATGTTATATACCCAAGTGACCTCAAAATGCAGAGATCACTTGGGTATAATTTGCTGGCTGGGCAGAACGGTCTTACGTATGATGGGCTAAGTCACACGGCGTCGTTGAGCAAATGGTCCGACAAATACGCGCTGCCAAGCAAATAATATTCTGCCTGACTCCCGACGGGACGCGCAGTAGACAGGAAAGCTGGAAAATGGGCTTATTACATATAGCTCATAAAGCTGGCATTCCTGTGTTTTTAGTGGCTTTTGATTATAAGAAAAAACAAATTAAATTAGGCCCAGCGCGCAAAGTAAGCGACGATACACGAGCTGAGTTAAATTAAATTTATCGGCATTACTCCTCCGTTCAGGCCAAATATCCTGCTTACGTAGCGACCAATAGAATTATGCCCAAAGACGGAGACAAAGATTGAACAAGCAAGGCTTCACCACCCGATTAGTACATGCAGATCGCCTAATTAATAAACCGCAAAATGGTGCGGTACATCAGGCAACCGATAATTCAGTGCTGTTTGAATTCGACAATGCTCAGGATTTAGTTGATGTGTTTCAAGGCAAACAGGCAGGGCATGTATACGCTCGTTCTTCGTCCGCTTCCAGTGTCGCCTTGCAAAACATACTCGCTAATTTGGAAGGCGGTATCGGTGCGATCACTTTTGCCACGGGTATGGCTGCGATAAGCGCGACATTATTAAGCCTATTGCAAGCTGGGGATCACCTGATCATGAGCCGGTTTTTATTTGGCAACACCAGTAGCCTGTGCAAAACCCTGCAGGGGTTAGGTATACAGATTAGTTTCGTTGATGTGACCGATATTAAAGCCGTCGAAGCCGCAGTCGCAACCAATACCAAAATAGTGTTCGCAGAAACCATTGCCAATCCGGCCACTCAGGTTGCCGATTTGCAGGCCATTGGCCAGCTGTGCGCCCAACGGGACTTAGTGTTTGTTGTCGATAACACCATGACCCCGGCCAATGTGTTCTCCTCCAGAAGTGTGTTGGCCTCTTTGACTATTGCCTCATTAACCAAGTACGTCGCAGGCCACGGCAGTGTATTGGGGGGAGTGGTAATAGATACAGGACTGTTTAATTGGCCGAGTTTCGAGAACATTTTGTCTTTGTACCGCACTGCCGATAAACAGCAATGGGGCTTAACCCAAATAAAAAAGCGGGGATTACGGGATATGGGCGCCACTTTAGCACCGGCATCAGCCCATGCTATATCCCTGGGATTGGAGACTATGGTACTTAGGGTCGAACGTATATGTGACAACGCTATGCGCCTCGCCTCCTATTTGCATACCCATGAACAAGTTAAAAACGTTTATTACCCGGGCCTGGCAGATCACCCGCAACACTTTTTGGCCAGGGAGTTATTTTCCGGTTATGGCGGCATTGTCAGTATAGATCTCGCTGAGCATATCGACCCTCTGGCTTTCCTAAATGCAATGCAACTGGTGATTTGCGCCACTCATCTAGGTGACACTCGCACCTTGGGTTTACCAGTGGCGCAAACTATATATTTTGAAAATACCCCCAAGCAGCGCGCCGAAATGGGTGTGAGTGACAAAATGTTACGCTTTTCTATCGGTATAGAAGATATAGATGACATAGTGGCAGACTTCACCCAAGCATTTGCGCACTTCGCCTAACCACCCAGCGCAAAGAGCGGCATGTAACACTCACGGATTGAGTGCCAAGCCTGCAGTGAGCTACCTTAATTAAGCTTATAACTGGTGGTAATTTCGACGTTACTTGTTAGCATTAACATCACCGAGCAATATTTCTGGGCAGATAAATTTACCGCTCGGGCCACATGTTTGTCGCTTAGGTCTTGACCTTCAAGTTCAAAATGGGCGTGTATTGAGCGGAAAACCCGAGGCGCAGTATCCTCTCGTTTGCCCGTCAATTCGCATTTGCAACCGCTTACCTGCTGGCGCGCCTTTTTCAAAATTTTCACCACATCAATTGACGAACAGGCACCTACTGACAACAACACGCTTTCCATGGGTGAGAGGCAGTTGCCTTCTCCGTCCAGCTCCAATTTATGGCCGGTGTCGGTTTCTCCGCTAAAGCGCATGCCATCTTGCCAACTAACAGTTGCTTTCATACATACTCCACTACTTTATTCCATCTGGTGATTAAACCGCTATTTAAGCAAGGTAACTTTACTCTTATCCAGCAAAATACGTTTTTGTTTATATAAGGCGCCCAAAGCTTTTTTATACACACTTTTACTGACATTAAAACGTTTGGAAATTTCGTTAGCCGGGCTTTTATCGGTCAAGGTCGACAAACCATCGTGGGCGATCAAATCATCGATTATCAACTCTGCCAGATCCTTGCGGGCTTCCTCGTCATGGAACTGGAAACACAGGTCAATTTTGTTGTCTTCCCGTATATGTCTGATAAAGCCTTTGAGATGTTGACCGTTACGTAACGGTTTGAAGACTTCGTCCTTAAAGATAAGGCCCAAATGGGAACCATTGATCACGGCTTTGTAGCCCATGTCGGTATGACCGCATATCAGTAAATCTACCGCCTGTTTGGGCGCAAAAATACTGCCATCTTCAATCAGGAAATCACGTAAACGCGTGGATGCTGCCACCCGGCCAGTTTCATCATCATAAAATACATACACCACATATGAGACGCCCTCTGCCATAGGAAAGTCTTGTTCGCTGTAAGGCACCAGTAAATCTTTCCCCAGCCCCCAGTCGAGGAAAGCACCGACATTATTTACGCTGACCACACGCAAAAAAGCGCATTCATCTACTTGGGCCAAGGGTTTTTGGCTGGTCGCCACGATCCTGTCATCGCTGTCGTGATGGACAAAAACCGTAAGCCTGTCTCCCACCTTACAATCGCCGGGCGCTGATTTTGTGGGCAACAAGATTTGCCCCGCATCACCACCGTTGAGATAGAAGCCAAATGGGACCTGGCTAGTCACCTCAAGTGTATTAAATCTACCGATCTGTAACATAACGCCTAACTGTCTATATAAATCGAAATAATACGCTAGTGTAACTGATATCAGCAGTACCGACACGCCGAGCCAAAAAATAAAAACAGCTGGCAAAGATAGTTAAGATCCCTGACGATTTCGTGACATAATTACAATCTTAAACTCCTCTTTTAGCAATTTTTTGGTTCGAGTAGCATTGATGCGTATTGTATTTTTAAATGGTGAATACCTGCCGATGGAACAGGCAAAAATATCGCCTATGGACAGGGGATTCCTGTTCGGTGAGGGCATCTATGAAGTCGTCCCCTCATACGATGCCAAATTAGTGGGTTTTGTACCGCATATTCAGAGAATGCAAGCCGGGTTGGCCGCCATTGAAATCACGCTGGATTACACCGAATCGGACTGGCGTAATATAATGAAAACTCTGATGGATAAAAACGGGTCAGGAAACTTAGGCTTATATTTACATGTGAGTCGAGGCACGGCTCCCGAGCGCTTACATGCCTACCCTAAAAATATAGTACCCACAGTCTTTGCCTTTACCTTCGATATCGGCCCCGAACACATAGCGGATAAACGCCAAGCCAAGATATACAAAGTGGTCAGCGCTGCAGATTTACGCTGGAAACGTTGCCAAATCAAGTCTACGTCCTTGTTAGGTAATGTCATGCACTTCCAACAAGGGCAAGACGCCGGTGTCCAGGAAACCATCTTGTACAATAGTTCGGGTCAGCTAACCGAAGCCAGTTCGTGTAATGTGTTTGTGGTTAAAAATCAGGTGATCACCACTCCGCCTCTGGATAATCAATTATTACCCGGGATCACCCGAAAATTATTGCTCGATATGTTACGAAAAGATGGCCGACTACAAGTTAAAGAACGACCTATCCACATGCAGGAGGTGCGGGCCGCTGACGAGTTGTGGTTAACCAGTTCAAGCAAAGAGATAGCGCCCATTGTAGAACTTGACGGCAAACCCGTGGGTAACGGCCAGGTGGGTGATATATGGCTACTTGCCCAGGCACTTTTCAATAAACATAAATATTCATATTAAGATACAGGACGTTATTTAACCACTATGTCTCGACCGACCACTATTACTATTGACCTCCAAGCAATCAGAACCAATTGCGCCCTCGCCCAGTCACTGGCAGGGAATGCAAATATTATGGCCGTTATCAAGGCCGATGCCTATGGTCACGGCGCGATACCTGTTGCTCGGGCATTAGCGCCCCAGGTTGAGCTATTTACTGTTTCTTGCCTGGAAGAGGCGTTAACCTTACGTGCTGAGGGGATAACCACCCCCATACTTTTGCTCGAAGGTTGTTTTAATCAGATTGAACTGACCACAGCAGCAGACAATACACTGCAAGTGGTGATCCATAACCACCACCAACTAACCCAACTTGTTGAAGCGACCATTTCAAAGCCTCTGACGGTTTGGCTAAAAATTGATTCCGGCATGCATCGTTTGGGTATTGCAGCCAAAGACTGCATGGGGTTTTACCAGCAATTAAAACAAATACCCCATGTCAGAGATATCGTCTTGATGACCCATCTGGCCAGTGCGGATCAATTGCAAAATCCGCTGACCGGCCAGCAAATTGCCTACTTTAAGCAATCCATCGAAAAGCTCCTGACATTGTGCCCACAGACCCAACAAAGTATTGCCAACTCTGCGGCACTGATGGCTTGGCCCGATAGCCGGGCAGACTGGAATCGCCCGGGGATCATGTTATATGGCATCAGTCCGTTTGCAGACCCCCTCAACAACGAAGCTCGCCTCGTGCCAGCTATGACTTTTAGCTCCAAAGTGATTGCTATCAGAGAGGTCAACAGCGGTGAGTCGGTCGGGTACGGCAATACTTGGGTGGCAACAAAGCCATCGGTGATCGCTACAGTGGCGGTGGGTTATGGTGACGGTTACCCCCGGGGGGCTAAATCCGGTACGCCGGTGTTGGTCAATGGTCAGCGCACTCAACTGGCTGGTAGAGTATCCATGGATATGCTCTGCCTGGATGTCACCCAGTTAGATGTGGTAAATATCGGGGATGACGTTGAACTGTGGGGCAAGCAGTTGTCCGTCAATGAAGTGGCAACCTGGGCGGACACCATAGGTTATGAATTGGTTACCCGCATGCCCGCTAGAGCGAGGCGCATTTACCACAACTGATGTGTATGTATCACCCGCCTCAACGCTGAGCAATAATCACCGCTCGCAAAGGAGCGGGATATCCTTCGATGGTTTTCGTAGGATCATCTGGGTCAAGGAAATCAATCAGGGATTGACTGTCCATCCATTGGGTTGCCCGCTGCTCGTCAATAGTCGTGACGGCCAAATCAACTACCCTAATATTTTTAAATCCTACTCTGGCCAACCATACTTCCAACGCAGCAGTACTGGGTAAAAACCACACATTGCGCATTTGCGCATAACGTTCGCCAGCCATTAATACACAATTTTCGTCCCCTGGTACCACTAACGTTTCAAGTACGAGCTCCCCTCCCTGGCGCAGTTGATTTTTCAGTTGGTACAAGAAATCGATAGGACTTTTACGATGATAGAGAACGCCCATGGAAAAAACCGTGTCAAAAGCATTAAGTTCAGGCAATTGCTCGACCCCTATGGGCAAAAGATGGATACGCGGGTCTGGATTAAAATGTTTAATCGCCTGAAACTGCATCAAAAACAGTTGCGAAGGATCGGCCCCCACTACCATCCTGGCGTTTTCACCTAACATACGCCACATGTGATAACCACTGCCACAGCCCACGTCCAATACGTATCGATTTTTTAACGATTGAATGTGTGGTTGCACCCTCTGCCACTTCCAATCGGAACGCCATTCCGTATCCACATGAATGCCATGGATATAAAAAGGACCTTTACGCCAGGGTACAAATTGTTTGAGTAACCCGCTTATCTGTTTTTGGGTATAAACATCAATGTCGGCAGCGTTGCCCAATTCCACCTTATCCAGCAAATTGATCCTTGAAATCTGGGTTTGAGGCAATTTGTCGAGCAGTTTAAGCCACTTATTGAAATCTCCATGCAGTTGTTCCTTTTGCCAAGTAGCTATTTGTCCCGGCAAAACTTCCAGCCAATGACTAAGAGGAGACTCAGCAATTTGTTGATAAAAATGATTGAACCAGTTCACGGCCATAAGTTACTGCCTAATTTATGCTGCTAGTAAATATAATTATTGTTTAATAGCGACCAGCGAAGCGAAATTAAAACATTGGAACCATAACACTACTTCGCTAAATCCAGCATTTAACAATCGGGATTTATGGGCTTCAAATGTCTCGGCGCGCAATACATTTTCCAGTGACTCCCGTTTCTGACTGATCTCAAGTTCGCTGTACCCGTTTCTACGCTTAAATTCATGATGCAGATCGATTAGCAGCTCGTTACCCTGTGCAGAGCCATGCTGGAGTTTTTCCGACAATATCAGGATCCCCCCAGGGTTTAAGCCCTGGTAGATGCTTTGGATTATATTTTGGCGTTGCTCAAGGGGAACAAATTGCAAGGTGAAATTCATGACCACGCTAGATGCATTATGGATGGCAACATTTTGTAAGTCATCACATATCACTTCAGCCGGGGTTTTGGATTTAAATGCCTTTAGATGTAAACGACAGCGCTCGACCATAGCCACTGAGTTGTCGACCGCAATAATCCGACACCCCTGTGCCTGAATATACCTGCCTGCTGCCAAACTTACCGCCCCAAGGGAACAGCCCAAATCATATATTAGGCTTTTGTCCGTGGCATAACGACCGGTTAATTGACCGATGGCATCGACAATGGTGTTATATCCCGGAACTGACCGCTGGATCATATCGGGGAACACTTCCGCCACCGAATCGTCGAAACGAAAACCATCAACTTGCTGTAGTGGCTGAGAATAGATGGCGTCTTTGCCTGAATGCATAATATATTGATAGGTCAATCGGATGAATGGCAGGATTCTACCCTCATGCCCGGGTGCGATCAATTTCCTTTAGTTTAAGTTTGTCCCCCATAGGGGTGGTATATCTTGTAACCTTATTTATTGAACATAGTTATTGCATTAATCTCTTCATTATTTGCGACTAAAGTATTAGTCTTGTTTTATACAGTAATAATAAATACTCAAAGGCGTTTTAATGGCAAGATTTTTAATCGCAGACGATCATCCACTTTTTCGGGACGCATTAGTTGGCGCATTAGAACCTCTATTTGAACAAGCTAAGATTGTGCAAGCGGACTCTCTAGATTCAACCTTAGTTTGCCTGGAGCAACATCCTGACATGGATTTAGTCCTGCTGGACCTGCACATGCCTGGTTGTGAAAATTTTTATGGGTTAATTCGCGTCACCCAAGATTACCCAAAGGTGCCTGTGGTTGTGATTTCGGCTACTGATTCAGTTGAAGTGGTCTCATATGTCATGAGTTTTGGTGCCAAAGCATTTATTCCTAAATCGACCTCGACCCAATTGCTCTCCGAGGCCCTGTTGGCAGTTATAGATGGTAAAACATGGCTACCGGATGGGCTGAGAGAAAAAATCGCCAGCATTGGAGACGAGGGAATGACGCTGGCACAAAAGCTAGCCGAGCTAACCCCTAAGCAATTTCAGGTATTAAAGCTTGTTCAAGAGGGTCTATTGAATAAACAGATTGCCTATAAGCTTAATGTCAGTGAAGCGACAGTGAAAGCCCATATCAGTGCGGTGTTTCGTAAATTAGAAGTCAAAACCCGCACCCAAGCGGTACTGATACTTAACCAATTGCAGCTTGAAGATTAACTTGCAGCAGATATTATGTGCCTTGGCAGGTGATTGGAAATTAATTGACATGCACCTGCCAAGGTAGCGATTATTGTGGCCCTTGTTTGCTTAAATTCAGTGGTAAACCGTCTATTAATCTCTGATTGAAGGAATAAAAGCGCTGAATGGCAGTGATTAAGTCAGGGGTATGCACCTCCCCCATCTGATTTATCAACCCATTGATTAAATTGTCGTATTCCTCACCACTTTCCAGGGTTTGCCTCGATTGCTCAATCACGTCCAACATTTTATCCAGATAATGAGCAACAGGCTTTACCACTTTGACTGGATCGCCACGGGGGTCGTCCTCGTTAAAATGCGATACTGATTCGTAGGTTTGAATTGATTGTGACTGCTCCACCCGAGTCAATTGCAAGGCAAAACCGGTTAGTTCCTGCTCATCAAAACCGAACTCCAGAGCCTGATTAAACGCAGATTCAACATCACCATTAAAAAACTCATCAGCCAAACTATTTGCATCAGATACCAGTTTGCCGATAGCAACAACCTCTGCCTCATCGAGATCACCTTTGACTGAAAACGAAAAAGCACTACTTTCAAAATGCTGGTAGCTTCGAGTAACAGACACTTCGGCTTTTGTTTGTACTTGCTGCACTTCTTTGTCTGCCAAGTCACTGGTCTGTGCAGGTTCGTCGGTCTGCATAGTGCTCGCCTGTTTAATTGACGGCGTTGTATAGGATTGGTTTAACCCCTCTGCTGCCCCTGGTAGGGGCCGCACTACAGGTTGGTCGTATATACTTTGTTCCTCAGTTTCAACCAGTATCTGACGGTTTATTTCGAATGCATCCAGGTTTTCAAAACGAATATTGACTTCATCCCCATCTAAGGTACGAATAGTTAACTCCCCTGAATCATTGCGCTGATAACTGGCTTGTTGGCTTATTTGAATTTTTTGACTCTGGGCATCCTGGACTGGTACGGCCGTGCCAAATATTTCATCCTGCAGTTTTTGCAAGCCTTGCTCGATAGCGTCTCGGCTGCGGGTTATACCGGTCTTAATTTCGTCATTCATTATGTCGCCTAAGTCTTTTTCAGCCATGGCGATCCCCTTAAGTACGCCGGAGCGCGCCTGCTCAAATAAGGACGTCAGCGCCTTGTCATCCACCCCTTTGCTTTGGGCATTTTTGACCGCTCCGCCCACAAATTTGAGCACATTACGGGCAATCTCTTCAAAATCGAAGAGGCTTTTTTTCGCTTCACTGGTTCCTTCCCCATCGGGGCTAGGGAGTTTGGCTTGTTGATTGTCGATAGCCAAATTTTGATTAAGGGCGTTGTTAAATACCCGGATCCCCACAGCGGTATTCGAACTGAATTTAGTGGTTTGCAAAGACACCTCACTGCCCTGTATACCAATAGCCTGGCGCAACCCAGAATCCCTAAGCTGATTCTGCATACTATTTTGTGCACCCAAATGTTTGGGCTTTTCACTCATAAAAGCTTTAAGTTCATTAATATTCATAATAGATCCCTCACTATCCTCATAAAGGTTATCGGCTGCACTCTGGTGAAATTTAGTACAAAATTACTTTTACTTTGCATAAAACTAATATTGCAGATCCGGGGAAAACACTTAAAATCCCGCGCCATAATCTACACAATCACTGGAACTATGTTATGCGACCAACCGAGATTAACCCGGCGGAATATTCACAACAGCTGCAGGATAAGGTTGCGCAGATAAACAATGTGTTTCAATCGTTCCAATCACCTGCATTGGAGGTGTTTCAATCGCAACCCTTACATTACCGAATGCGCGCCGAGTTCCGAATTTGGCATGATGGGGAAGCGCTGGATCATGTGATGTTTGACCAAGCCAGCGGTGAAAAATACCGAGTGGTCACCTTCCCATCCGCCAGCCAGTTAATTAATCAGGTAATGGCTAAACTACTGGGGCTGCTGAAATTCAATGAAATTCTTCGCAGAAAACTATTTCAGGTCGATTATTTGAGTAGCCTCAGCGATGAAATTATTGTCACACTGGTCTACCACAAACCTTTGGATGATGATTGGCGGCTGGCCATGAAACAGGTGCGAGATCAACTCAGAAAAGAATTTAACATCGATATCATAGGTCGCGCCAAAAAACAGAAAATTTTGCTCGACAGAGATTTTGTAATTGAGCAGCTACCTGTGAATAACCGGGTCTATCAATTCAAACAGATCGAAAATAGCTTCACCCAACCTAATGCTGGTGTTAACAGCAAAATGGTAGAATGGGCACTGGATGTTACCCAAAATAGCCAGGGAGATTTACTCGAATTATATTGTGGGTCGGGGAATTTCAGTTTGCCCATGGCACAAAACTTCAATCGGGTATTAGCAACCGAAATATCGAAATCCTCGGTTGCAGCAGCCCAGGTTAATCTGCACCTGAATGATATCGACAATGTGACTATTTTACGCATGTCCAGCGAAGAATTTGTGCAGGCCTTAAATAAAGAACGCACCTTTAGGCGCCTAGCAGAAGTCGATCTTAGCCAGTACGATTGCCAAACAGTCTTGGTTGATCCGCCCCGTTCAGGACTGGATGATGACACTTTGAGCATGGTACAAAACTATAAAAACATTGTGTACATATCCTGCAATCCACAGACCCTGAAAGACAATTTGCTAACCCTGCAAAAGACTCACGCTATCAAGCGCTTTGCGATTTTCGATCAATTTCCTTACACCCACCATATCGAGTGCGGCGTATATTTGCAGCTCCGTTAGATACCGGCAGCCTCTTTTGCGCCATTGGCTATAAACCTCAATTGCATCTTGACCCGCTGAGCTAAGAGTGCCTGTTGCTCGCTGCCGGAATCCAGTGCTTCAGCACCGGCACTAAAGACTAACTTGACCATGGCTTCCGCTTGCAAATTAGCAAACTGGTAAGGCAAGCCCGTGGTTGTCATAGTGTAATCGGTCAACTCCACGATGAAATGCTGGATCTCCCTCAACACCGCAGCCCGAAACGCTAGTGATGTACCCGTGTGCTCCCGTAACAACAAACGGAACACATTGCTATTGGCACAAATGAATTCCATAAAGGTATCTACTGACGTATTAATTACCCCTCCTCCAGAAGCAATACGTAAACGAGCCTGACGCATCAACTGGCGCAAAGTCAATCCCGCTTCATCTACCAGAGTCAAACCGAGCTCATCAATATCTTTGAAATGCCGGTAAAAGGAAGTAGGGGCGATACCCGCGGCCCGGGCGATTTCACGTAAACTGACACTGGAAAGGCTGCGTCTTTCATCTAACAAACAAAAAGTCGCGTCGATGATAGTTCGACGAGTTTTTAATTTTTGCTCTTGGCGATTCAACCTAACTCCGAATTAAACTGGGGGGTGCTGTGTATGTTAGCTCGAATGACAACAAACAAACACAGCTCACTGGCCACATTACATCATAAATAACTTGCCAAATGTGGCCCAGATAGTTAGATTAGCTTACAAGTGTAAGCTCAATAAAGTTGCTTCTTTTTGCCAATGAAAAAACCCCGTCTAATACTCACCAACGTTCTGGTATTTGTCATTACTGGCCTTATCGCCTTACTGGCGGTGCCCTATGTGGCTTTTACCCAAGGTTTCGATACGGTCGAAATTATATCTTGCATAGTGCTGGTGTATTTTTCAGGCATGTCTATTACCGCTGGTTACCACAGGTTGTGGGCGCACAAGGCCTATGAAGCGAACGGATTTGTCAGATTTGTTTTAGCCATAGGCGGAGCAATGGCTCTGCAAAACAGTATTTTGCATTGGACCTCGGATCATCGGGTGCATCACAAACACGTAGATAATAATGATAAAGACCCTTACTCAGCAAAAAAGGGGTTTTGGTATTCCCATATGGGCTGGATGTTGCGGGAGTATCAGACTCGCAAGTACAGCGATTACAGTAACTGTAGAGATTTACAAAAAGATAAGATCGTGATGTGGCAGCACAAGTATTACCTGCCTATTATGTTGATAGCTAATTTTGGCATCCCGTTGTTGTTAGGCTGGCTCAATGGTGATTTGTGGGGCATGTTGTTACTAGCAGGATTTTTCAGATTAGTGGTGGTTCATCAAGTTACTTTTTTTATCAATTCACTGGCTCATCTGTGGGGACGTCAACCTTACACAGACAAGAACAGCGCCAAAGACAACGATATATTGGCCTTTTTTACATTTGGTGAGGGCTATCATAATTACCATCATATATTCGAATACGACTATCGCAACGGCATAAAATGGTGGCAATTTGACCCGACTAAGTGGCTCATCAGAAGTTTAGCCTATATCGGTTGGACCAAAAATCTAAGGCGCTGCCCGGAAGAACGCATTGAAAAAGCCAAAATAGCCATGCAACTGCAACACGCTCAGGTAAAACTGTCAGTGCTGCCAAATGCCGATGAAATATTGCATGCTCTGCAGCAGGAATACGATCTGATCGTGCAAAAAATGGCCGAATTTTACGCTACCAAGAAACGCTTAATGGAAATCCGCAAGCAAAATATAAAACGCAGCTATGAAAGACTTGAACTTGATTTCAAATATAAAGAATTAAAATACAACCTGGAACTGCAAAAACAGAAATGGTTAACCCTGTACCAGCTTGAGTACCAACTAGCCTGATTGCCAAATTCATTAGTAGCGGCCTATATTCCCCAGGCCGCTGACAAACTGTTCATCAACGCACATCTCTTGTGGAAAAAAGCGTAAGTTTGCCAGCACATTATTACAGCACGTTTGGGTTTGTTGGCAATTTTACTTTCGATACAGTCCCTATCAATTGTCAATGAGTCTGTTTGTATACAGTCAAACAACCAGTTGTTTTGGGTTCCACTTTGAACTGCACCGGCAGAAAAAAGGTCCAGTGGGTGAATTAAAAAAATATTTTAGGTCTTAACATAGATAATTCCTCGATAACTTGTTTAACGAAGCGTTAAACAACCCAATCTTGGGCGGGAACAAAAACTATGCAACTCACAAAATTGTGACAGGGCCATGATAAATTTAGTTAATTTTTGATAGGAACAATGTTAATGAGTTGTTTTGATGAGGCGAGAGGTTGTGAAATTTGTGCGCGTTTTTTACCCAACCCACCTAAACCCATTATACAAGGATGCTCTAACTCACAATTGCTGATCATCGGCCAAGCCCCTGGAATAAGGGCTCATAATTCCAACAAACCCTGGAATGATGCCTCGGGAGTCAGGCTGCGCAGCTGGCTGGGTATTAGCGAGCAGCAGTTTTACGATGAACAAAAAACTGCCATCTTGCCCATGGGTTTTTGTTATCCAGGTAAAGGTCAAAGCGGCGATTTACCGCCCCGCAAAGAGTGTGCCCCGAAGTGGCACGACCGTCTTATTCAATCCATGCAAATAAAACATATCTTTTTAATTGGCCAGTATGCCCAGGCTTATTACTTGAGCGACAACATGACCCTGACCCAGAGAGTCAAAAATTGGCAAGATTACCGCCCACAATATTTTGTATTGCCTCACCCCTCACCACGCAATAACATTTGGCTCAAACGCCATAGCTGGTTTGAAGAAGAAGTGGTGCCTGCTATCCAGCAGGCCGTCAAGCGGATATTATAACAATGCCCTATTTGGAATTAAAGCTTTTCTTTATTTTGTTCGAAATGGTTCAGTAGCTCATCAAATGGCATGGGCTTGGCGTACATAAACCCTTGTGCCTCATCACAGCCCAGTCTGAGCATATAGTTGGCTTGTTCGGGTTTTTCTATGCCCTCGGCTATGGTTTTTAAGCCCAACTTATTGCCAAGAGTAACTATGGTTTCGGCGATAAAGGCCGATTGATTAAGGCTGATTTCGTTGACAAAAGCGCGATCCACCTTTAGGCGATCCAAGGGCAATTGCTGCAGATAACTCATAGATGAGAATCCTGTGCCAAAATCATCCAAGGCCACTTTAACCCCAAATTCTTTAAGTTCATTAAGGGCATCAATCACTATATGCGGCTCATCCATCACGATACTTTCGGTGATTTCTAATTCAATGGATCCGGGTCTCAAGTTATTTGACAAAATAGCATTTTTGACAATATCGATAAATTCAGGATCCCGAAACTGGGGCATCGATATATTGACCGCCATACGTAAATCTTGATAACCCTGGGCCAAAAGGTATTTTAATTTTTCACACGCTTCCTGCATTACCCAGGCACCGATATCAATTATCAGTCCTGAATATTCAGCCAACGGCACAAATACCACCGGAGAGATAAAACCACCGTCCTGAGATGGCCAGCGTAACAGGGCTTCCATACCAACGATTTTTTCACTGAGCAAATCAATTTGTGGTTGATACCATAATTGCAGCTTTCGCTCGTTAAAATCACTACGCAATCGACGGATCATATCCAGACGCCAGGTGGTCTGCTCTTCCATTTCAGGGGCGTAATACTCAAAGTTGGATTTTAAGCTCTTCTTGGCAAGGTTGAGAGCGATATTAGCCTGTTTCAATATGTTGATACCCGAGTATTTTTTACCATTTAAGCGACAAAAACCAAAAGCAGCGCTTAATGGCAAGGCGTGGTCACCGGCTTTAAACGCATTGATAAATAATCCTTGCATGCTGGCAGGATTAATCTCTGCTTCGCTGCCTACCACCCCAAACACATCTGAGCCTACACGCCCCAACATGGACGCATTTGGAAACAATTCCTCTAGACGCTGGGCAATGGCTAGCAGTGTTTGATTGCCTGTTTCCTGCCCCAGACCATCATTGATATCAGCAAAATGATTAATGTCTATTAATACCAACACATCATGAGCATGGGCCGGATAATCGTTAAACTCGTCAAGCCTGTTGATGAATTCAATGCGGTTGGGCAGTTTAGTCAACCAATCTTTAAATGCTGCCGTATGCAATTGGTGAAACAAGTTAACGTTTTCATAGCCCACAGATATACTTGATACAAACACTTCCAATAACTGTTTATGTACGTCATCTATTTGCTTACCCACTTTCATATACACTGCAGCTTCATAGCCCGAGCTATTTAAATATAAGACTGAAAACTCTCGCTCGTAAAGATGCTCTTTGCGCTGTAGGCAAAGATTGACCGCTTGCACAATCTGCTTATCGTGCAATTGCTCAATTTTTTTATTGATGCAGCTCGTAAACTCACCCGCAGCCCCAAGAACATAGACGGCGTCATCGTTTTTATCCAAAACAGTGCCCGCCCTGGCGCAAACTAAACCCGATGAATCCAAGCCAATCAACGAATTGACTTGGGTCAATACCCCTTCGCAAAATTCCTTTACCGAGTGTTCTTCGAGTAAATTAGATGCCGAACGAATAATTTTTTCTAGACCTCGCCGACTTTGATTAATGGTCAATATTTGTTGATATGAACGCAATGACGCAATGATAGAAGTGATAAGTTTGCTGCGAGTGAGCTCGGTTTTGGTTTTATAATCATTGATATCATAGTCTTTAATGACACTTTCTTCTGGAGCATAGCCTGGTTGCCCGGTGCGCAAAATGATCCTGGGTTCCAACAGGCCCATTTCCGAACGCATTTTGCGCACAACTTGCAAGCCTGCATCGTCCGTTTCCATCACTACATCGAGCAGAATGATGGCCAGACTGGCTCCCAGTTCGGCGATGATTTCAAGGGCCTCTTTTTGAGAATAGGCATGATAAAATTTAAGATTTTTATCATTTAGTACCAAATCTGACAGGGCCAAACGTGTAACCGAATGAATTTCCTCATCATCATCCACCACTAATATATTCCAACTGCCAACATATTCGTGGTTGGTTGGGCTGTTTTCCTCAGACAGGAAGACTATCTCATCATTTTCATATTCAATTGGACACATGTAGTTATGGATTCTCACACGAGTTGTTGAGTAGATAATCAGATTAGATACTAACCATACCGTAATCTGGCGCTTAGCAAAAGATTCTTATAAATAAGTCCTAAATTGCATTTCCTTGCATTAAGCTCTAGCATACTATGGTAAAAATTATTTACGAACATAGATTTCAACTTCTTTGCCACACCTATGAAAATTGAACAGACTTCTATCTCAGCACCTCCCAAAGTGCAGCATAAGATCACTACGTCTCCTGAGCCAGCGCCGATAACTAGCCAAAAAAATGCCGAAAGACTAAATGCCCAGACAACCAGAGAACGGATCGGCCAATGGTTCGCCCAGATTGGCATTGTTCCTCCTCAACAAGGTCGTCTCACTGCCAGCATCGACAATCGAGTGTTAAGACGGGATAAACTGGCTGCACACAGGAAACTTGGCAATATAGAAAGTGTGCTGGACAAGGCTCTGAATTTTTGTATAGAGGATAATAAAGATGAGCGACTCGATCCGGACTGGTTCTTTAATTTTGTAAAAATGGCTGAAGAAATATATTCACCTGCCATGCAGGAGCTCTGGGGGAAGATTTTCGCCGTTGAGACCAGCCGCCCGGGCAGTTTTTCTTTACGCACTTTACAGACTTTAAAACAACTCACCCACAAAGATGCGCAGATATTTCGCCATGCAGTGACCTTAGCCAGTCGACGTCAAGGTGAACCGACCCCAAAGCTGATAATTGGCTACCATCAAAAGCCCAGCGTCTGGTCGCTTTTTAGCCTGCGAACTGAGCATCATCTTAATTTGGGGAAATTCGGTTTGGGTTATCCCGATTTGTTATCGTTAATGGACTTGGGGCTGATTTATCAAAGTGAAATCGAGTCCGGTGAGCTAGCACCTAACAGTGCTATAGAATGGAAAAATAGCGGACAGAGTTTCCAGTTAACCGCGCGGAAGACCGGCACCATCTTGGTCTATTACAAATTTACCAGTACCGGTGCGGAATTATTTACTTTAGTGGGCGCTAACAAACCCGGTATATATTTGGAAGAGCTGAAACGAGTATTACACAACGGCTTTAATATAGACTAAATACCGTCACCAAATTCATGCAATCCACACTCACGTTTCATGCCGAAAAAACGCGTATCTTGTTCACTCATGCCTTCTTGCAAAGAACGAGTGGTATGCCAGTCACCGATTGAGACATAACCTTGTTCCCATAAAGGGTGATAAGGAAGATCGTGTTCCTTAAGATAATAGTGAATATCCTTATTGCTCCAATCTATGATGGGATAAATCTTAAACTGCTTATCTAAACGCTGCACCACGGGCAAAGTTTCACGTTGATCTGACTGTGACCGTCTTAACCCGGCAAACCAACTCTTGGCTTGTAAGTCTGCTAATGCGTTCTGCATAGGAGCAACTTTGTTCATGCGATTATATTTTTCGATGCCCTCTAAACCCTGCTCCCACAACTTCCCATATCGCGCTTCCTGCCAGGCAGGACTCAATTCATCGCGGTAAACCTTCAGATTAAGTTTTAACCGGTCGACCAGCGTGTCAATAAATTGGTAGGTCTCGGGGAAAAAATAACCGGTGTCAGTCAATACTACCGGGATATCCGGACGCTGCTGCACAAGTAAATGCAGCATCACGGCAGCTTGGGCGCCAAAACTGGACGACAATACAAAATTCGAAGGTAAATTTTCCAGGGCCCAGGCCACTCGTTGTTGGGCAGACTGCCCCTCCAAATCTGTGTTTATCTGGGCAAGTTTGTCGACCGAAAACAATGGCGTTCCCCGTCGTTCTTCGACTGTATTAGATTGCATAATCAGGGTCGCCATAAAAATCCTTTGCAGAGTTTATCACTGGTTTTATAAATTCTGCGCGGATCATGAAATCACCGAAGGCTTCACCTTTTTCGCGCCCATTTGCCCACTTAGCGATTAAACTATCTAATTCGCGAAGTATTTCCTTTTCATCAATATTTTCCCTGTACATCCTAGGAATACGGGTACCTTGACGATTACCACCTATGTGTAAATTGTATTTACCTGGGCCTTTTCCGACCAAACCGACTTCAGCCAACATTGCGCGACCACAGCCGTTGGGACATCCGGTAACACGGAATATCAGACTCTCATTGGCAAGGCCATGCTTATCCAATATGCCTTCCAGTTCGCTTACTGCATCGGGCAAATATCGCTCAGCTTCGGCCATGGCAAGAGGACATGTCGGAAATGCCACACAGGCCATCGAATCTTTGCGTTGCTGGCTGAGGTCGTCGGTAATCAAGCCATGTTCACGAGCAAGTGCTTCAATTTTTTCCTTATCCTGTTCAGCGACACCCGCCACAATAAGGTTCTGATTGGCGGTTAGGCGAAAGTCTCCTTTATGAATTTTGGCGATTTGTGCACATCCTGTTTTCAAGGTCTTGCCCGGGTAATCCAAAATACGACCATTTTCGATAAATAAGCTCAGGTGATGTAAGCCATCAATACCTTCGACCCAACCAATACGATCGCCACGGGAGGTAAATTCATAGGCACGGCTTGGGGTAAACTTCACATTGGCACGTTTCTCTACCTCAGCCTTAAAAGTGTCTACTCCCACACGCTCAAGCGTATATTTGGTCTTCGCATTCTTGCGATTAACTCGGTTCCCCCAGTCACGTTGAGTAGTCACCACGGCCGCCGCAACGGCCAGGGTCTTATCCAGCGCAATGAAGCCGAAGTCGTCAGCTTTACGCGGAAAAGTGCTTTGATCACCGTGAGTCATTGCCAGGCCACCACCGACTAACACATTGAAACCAATAAGTTTTCCACCTTCTGAAATGGCCACAAAATTTAAGTCATTGGCATGCACATCAATATCATTTTGTGGTGGGATCACAACCGTCGTTTTGAATTTACGGGGTAAATAATTATTGCCTAAAATAGGCTCTTCTTCTGTGGTTTCTAATTTTTCACCATCCAACCAAATTTCCGCATACGCGCGGGTTTTTGGCAGTAGATGTTCACTGATTTTTTGAGCCCATTCATAAGCCTGTTGATGCACTTGTGACTCTACTGGGTTAGAAGTACACAGCACATTGCGATTTACATCACCGGCGGTAGCAATGGAATCAATTCCCACTTTGTTAAGTGTTTGGTGCATCAATTTTATATGGGGCTTTAATACACCATGAAATTGAAACGTCTGGCGGGTAGTCAAACGAATACTGCCATATAGGGTATGCTCTTGGGCAAATTTATCGACCGCCAGCCATTGTTGTGGGGAAATAATCCCTCCGGGCAGCCGGGCCCGTAACATGACATTCTGTAAAGGTTCGAGCTTTTGCTTGGCCCGTTCGGCTCGAATATCCCGATCGTCCTGTTGGTACATACCGTGAAAGCGGATCAATTGAAAATTATCACCGTTAAAACCGCCGGTTAAGTCATCTTTTAAATCTTCCGCTATGGTGCCACGCAAAAAGTTGCTTTGCCCTTTTAGGCGTTCATTATCGGCCAAGACGCCTTGCACCACGTATTTGTCATTATTGGTAGTCATTAGTAAACATCCTTCTGATAGCGTTTCGCACGACGCAGTTCGCTAAGGTAGGATTCCGCCTCCTGTTGATTTTTGCCTCCGTGCTGTTGAACAATAGCAACTAAAGCTTCGTGTACGTCTTTGGCCATGTGTTCTGCGTCACCACACACATACAGATAGGCGCCTTTTTCAAGCCACTGAAAAACCTCGGCTCCCTGCTCTAATAAGCGATGTTGCACATATATTTTCTCTTGCTGATCTCGAGAGAACGCCAGGCTCACTTTGTCCAGGACGCCATCTTTGACAAAACGCTGCCATTCAACCTGGTATAGGAAGTCCTGTGTGTAATTAGGGTTACCAAAAAACAACCAATTATTACCCTGTGCTTCGTCCACTTCACGTTGTTGCATAAAAGCTCTAAACGGCGCAATACCCGTACCAGGACCTATCATGATGACGGCTGAGTTAGGATTTTCTGGTAGCCGGAAGTTGTTGTTTTTCTCGACAAACACTTTAACTTCACCACCTTCATCCAGACGTTGGGCCAAATACCCTGAAGCGCCACCTTGATGGGGAACACCATGGGCATCGTATTCAACTAAGGCAACAGTGAGGTGTACTTCATCTTCTACTTCTGCCTGGCTAGACGCAATAGAATACAAACGAGGAGTTATGCCGCGCAATGCGTTGGCAAGCTGCTGAGCGCTCACTGTTATCGGGTACTCTCGTACCACATCGATAATTTGACGCTCAGACAAATACACGCGCAAGATGGCTTTGTCTGCCAACTTTTCAGCCAATTCAGCGTTGTCTGCAATTTCATTGTAGGCGCTGACAAAAGTCGGATAGCTTTGCGTCAATTCCAACTTTTCAAGCAATGCATCAAAAATTGTCATTGCGTGTCCTGCCAAGTCTATAGATTCATCCTTGTCGATAGATAACAATGTTAGCAACTCGGTAATCATTGCAACGTCATTGTTAAACCATACACCTAGGGCGTCTCCAGGCTGATACTGGATCCCGGATCCCTCTAACGAAATCTCTATGTGCCGTATGTCTTTGACTGAATCTCGCCCGGTGATTTTTTGGCTCTGCAATAAGGAGGCGTTAAAGGGGGTCTTTTTACTGTATTGATGACCAACCAAGGCTAAACCGGATTTTCCACCAGCAGCTAAACTAACGACCCCAGAACCGGGTACGCTTAATTCATCTTGTATTTTTGTCGTAACCTGCTGTAACCATAGCTCAACTGCACCATCATAATCTACGTCACAGTCTACGCGCTCGGTAATGGGTTTAGCACCCGCGGCAGCCAGTCTGCGATCAAAATCCTTCGCTGTCTGGCAGAAGAACTCATAGCTGCTGTCACCCAGGCCCAAAACTGCATAGTGAAGATGGTCTAATTTAGGCACCTTTTTACTGGCTAAAAAATCATGTAGCTCAATGGCGTCGTCTGGCGCATCCCCTTCGCCGTGGGTACTGACGATGATGACAAGGTGAGTTTCATTTTTTAATTGTTTTAATTTGAAATCAGCCATGTTGACTAACTTAGTTTTTATGCCCGCCGCTTCAACTTTTTGCTTATATTCTTTAGCCACACTTCTGGCATTGCCGGTTTGTGAGCCATACAAAATAGTTAAAGTCTTGCTTGCAACGACCTCCGTTTGAGGAGCGATAAAAGAACCAGATTGATCTTGCGCCACACCGGCTAAATAGCCGCTTAACCAATGCATTTGGGCAGTATTGAGCGAGCCCGCCAATTGATTGACTTGTGCCCACTGCGCTTCGCTCAATGCTGAGTTTGAACCTAAGATCTGATTTGTATTTGATGACATAATATCGCTAACCTCTAATGCTATGGGGCAAGGTTAGCGATTAATGTTCATAACCGGAAAGAATTAAAACTAATTTTTTATTACTTAATGAGCTGAGCAATTATTCAACAATTGCCTACAGGCTAAAAATGAACTTCGATCCCAGCAAACGCTCCCCTAAATTCCAAATCAGAATAGAGGTTATCCAAGTCTTCCAGTTCCATTTTCATAGCGCGAAACCCGACTTGCAAGGTAGTATCGATAGCGATGTTATCCAATAAACTATAGGTGATCACTGCCTGGTAATCACTCACCTTGTGGTCATCGAAACTTAAGAAACTGCCTTCAACATAGGCACCAATCCCCGTAAAAGGGACACCGAATGCTATACGGGTATACAGCATGGGAATAATACCTGTAAAATCCTGATCACCGTTTTGCGTAGGATCATTTTTGACCTGCACAAACGCGTTGCCATCGAGATGTTTGCCGTTTACGCCTAAATCGAAGCTAAGCAAATCATTATCGAACAACTCGTAATACAGAATAAAATCCGTGCTAACCAATTCTATATCGGAAGTAAGCACGGTATTTGCCGAGAACAACTCACTGTCGAAAGTAAAGCTAGAGGACACGGATACCTCACCATTGGTATCCATATCCGAACGTTGAATTTTAATATTTGGCACTAGGGGCAGTGGATGTTCCAGAGCGAGGTAAAAATTGCCCTTTGTTTGATCATCGAAATTAAAAGCGATATTGGTGCCATCGTCAGAAAAACCACCCTTGGTATTCATATTCCACACTTGGGCGCCTGCGTATATGCCTAACAGAGTATCGGCCTGGGCAGGCACACTAGCCAAAGCAGCGGCGACAGCGCAGATGCAAAGCGACTTTTTCATCATTTATCCTTGATTTAACAGTTCAGAAAGTTCAATTAGAGCAGCATTTGCCCGGGAAATATAGTTCGCCATCACCAAGGAGTGGTTGGCTAACACGCCAAAGCCACTTCCATTTAGGATCATTGGGCTCCAGATTGACTCTTGAGTCGACTCCAGTTCACGAACAATTTGCTGCACACTCACCCGAGCGTTTTTCTTATCCAGCACTTCAGCGAAGTCTGCTTCCATAGCTTTTAGAAAATGGATCAGGGCCCAACTCGCTCCCCGTGCCTCATAAAAATTATTATCTAATTGCCACCAACTGGTTTTCTGCTCTAGATCTCTGTTAGAAGGGGTGGATTGAGTCGCGCCTGCATCTCCCGCCAGACTGGTATCTAGCCTGTCTTGTCCCACGCTGGCGCTAAGTTTTTGCGATAAGCTACCGAGACGCTTTTCGACCTGTTTAAGCCAATCACGCAAGTTGTCCGCACGGGCATAAAATTGCGCACTGCCCTGTCGCCCATTGGACAGACTGGTACGATACTCATATAACTTATCGATAGCGCCTTGATATTGAGATTCCGCCGAGGGTAATAACCAGCTGCGGTGATCGATGTTAAATTTCGGCTGAGCATCGGTCAAATATGAGTTTTCAGATGATTGAGACTGAGAGCGGCTCAAGTCTTTGCGCATGGCCAAGGCCAGATCCCGAGCCATTTCCAACGCACCGAATTCCCAGCTGGGCATATTGTCCATCAGCAAACCTGGAGGCATAACGTCGTTGGACAAGTATCCACCGGATTTATTGAGTAACGTCTCAGTCACCCGAATCAAACTGGTGGTAATGGCGTAACCTGGCACGACTTTTTCGTTGTGTTCGGCGGCGTATTCGCTCGCCGCTTGACTAGGCTCAAACCTCTGAGGTTCGAAACTCCATAAAAAAGCCACAAACCAAAACAATAAAATGAGCAGCAATACAAAGGATAATATCCATTTTGGTCTAAAATATTGTTTCATATCCACCTCCTAGTGATGATGAGCCTGCTGTTTGGGCTCGCTAACGATCCCGTTGAACGTAATGATATCGCCGTCTTGGGTAATTAGCCTAAGCTTAACACTTTGGGCGTTTTTCAAGGGGGCATTTAAACCAAAAATCATCATATGTAATCCTCCCGGTTCGAAATTCACCGTCTGCCCTGCCGGAATAGTTACAGATTTTTGTTTTTCCATGCGCATTACTTCTCCTTGCATAACATGGTTATGCAACTCCGCCTTTTGCGCTATATCAGTTTGGGCGGCGACCAGGGTAATATCATATTCAGCGGTATTTTTTACGCTAAAATAGGCGGACGTATTAGGTAGACTGGGTGGCAATAGCCTGACGCTAGCATCGCTAACCATCAGCTCAGCATAAACACTGCTGGCAAAAAGGAACAAACTTAAGGCAAATAAAAGTGAGCGTGGGCGAAACATCTTAATTTCCTGTTCGAAAACATGTTGAGAAAG
This sequence comes from Paraglaciecola sp. IT1134, assembly GCF_058068185.1. Classification (NCBI taxonomy): domain Bacteria; kingdom Pseudomonadati; phylum Pseudomonadota; class Gammaproteobacteria; order Alteromonadales; family Alteromonadaceae; genus Paraglaciecola; species Paraglaciecola sp. IT1134. Next base: position 5,002,771 of record NZ_CM176486.1, read on the forward strand.
AATTATTCAGTAAATCGGCACAACATGCCACCCATTACTCAAGACTATTGTGTGAAACCCGTTTGCCTACTGATAGCTGGACGGACGTTTGTCTTTGAGCAGCCAAATCACCAGCATTACCACTAATATGATAGGCCAAAATGCACTTATACCAGCAAAGAGCAGGGCACCGAACACCACTAGTGCCACAAAAGCCAAAGCTCCAACGAGACTTAAAGCAACTACAAACCCCACTAGTACCAGTGCGATCCCCAGGACAATAAACACTAACAAAGACGTCAATGGTGCAACGTTTTGACTATCCATCTGAACATTAATGTCAAACCAGTCTGTGGCAACATAACCTAAACTGTAGGTTAACAAGATAGCGATGATAACCGCCATAGCCAGGTTTTTAAGGATGTTCATGGCCGTGATGGCACAAGTAGCACTGCCACCCCGTAAGCGATTGCGGTAGCTAAGGGTAAAAATAGGAAGCAGGCGACGGTAGCCAGGCGAATGACCCAGCGCGGTTGTTGCCAGTGTTTGGCTAGCCCGGCGCATACACCAGAGACTTTTGCTCGGGTTGAATCTCGGTATAAACGGTCAAAATCAAAATATTCTCTCATGCTATTCTCCTTGATGGTAGTAGGCGCACTAAGCCAATAAAACGGCGTAGTGCGCTAGGCCTTAAGCTACTTTGTTACGCAATTGATCAAGCTCTTGCTCAATTTTATCCTGGGCTTCGAGCTCATGAAATTGAGATTCCAAACTTTGGGAGCCGCTCACCAGATCGTAGGCATCGACCTGAGACTCAAGATCATCGATACGTCGTTCATATTGTTCAAACTTAAGAATAGCAGCATCGATTTTATCCACCTGCCCGTTGTTTTTAACCCGTAACCTTACGGCTACTGAACGCTGCCTAACGCTCAGCGTTTTCTGTTTTGCCCGAGCTTCAGTGAGTTTATTCTGCAGTTTTCCACAATCCTCCTGCAGTTTGCTTATCACCTCGTTTACACTTTCCAGTTCTTGCTGTGCACCGGCTAATTGTTTGAGTGCATGGTGTTTTTCTGCCAATGCGGACCGCGCGAGATCCTCCCGCCCTTTTTCTATAGCAAGCTGAGCCTTTGCTTGCCAATTATCACTGTTCGCCTGGAATTTTACCGTCTGTCGTTGCAACTGAGTTTTGTCCGCTAAAGTCCTGGCTGCCACAGCGCGAACTTCAACCAAGGTTTCTTCCATTTCCTGAACCAATAGCTTAATAATCTTTTCCGGATCTTCGGCTTTTTCCAAAATCCCATTGATGTTGGCTTGTACTATTTCTGACATTCTCGAAAGTAGTCCCATTGTGATTCTCCAAATGGTGATTGTTGTTAATCACTGGTGTAATCCAGCCTTGGAAACACAGTTACAAATGTCGTGCCACGTTCGGATAAAAATTTAAATAATTGATTTAACAGAATTTTCAGCGAATTAGTCACGGCACACTATTTTTCGGAAACGGCTTAAGATGGTTAAATGCACTAATAGGTTGGTGAAATTCACCATGTATCTGGTTAGAATTTTCAATCTTAATGTTTACCCACTTAATGATTGCAAAAGCCTTGATATTGACAATAAAATGGCTAATAAATATGCAAATGAACATCCCCGCTAAGGAACAGGCAAATGAACGATAGTAAAATCCAGACATTAGTATTAGATGCAATCGCCCTTACCAACCAATCCCGTGAAGACTCAGAACAAATACCTGTTGCTCCAGACACCGCTTTATACGGCGCCCAAGGCAATTTGGACTCAATGGGACTCGTTGCCTTATTGATTGATATTGAGGAAATGCTCCAGGATGAAGGTATCAATGTTTCCTTAAGTGACGAGCGCGCTATGTCTATGGCGAACAGTCCATTTAAAAATGTGCCCACGCTGGTCGCCCACATTTCCAACCTGCTTACAGAAGCTTAAGGCTCATGAGACAGATTCTTGTAACTGGTGCGAGCCGAGGTCTGGGTAAAGGGATCGTCGAACATTTTTTGCAACAGGGCGATCGGGTCATAGGTTGCGCCCGCAGTGCCAGTTCAGTGGACCATCCTAATTATCATCACTTTACCGTAGATGTGGCCAGTGAAGAACAAGTGCAAGGCATGTTCATCGCCATCCGGCAACAGTTCAAATATCTCGATGTATTGATTAACAATGCCGGTGTCGCACGCATGAATGCGTTTGCTTTAACACCTTTTAAAAATATGCGTGAAACCATAGATGTTAATTACGCCGGCACCTTTATGTGCAGCCAAAAAGCTATTGGTCTGCTGCGTAAATCCAAGTGTCCGCGCATTATCAATATGAGTACGGTAGCTGTGCCAATGAATCTTGAAGGTGAAGCTGCCTATGCGGCCTCGAAAAGTGCTGTTGAGACCCTTACCCGTATTATTGCCAAAGAGTTAAGCAGCTTTAATATCACCTGTAACGCTATTGGTCCGTCCCCCATCGCCACAGATTTAATTCGTGGTGTAGGGGAAGACAAAATAGCCCGTCTGGTGCAGCGACAATCCATTCAAAAAATGGCCCAACCGGAAGATGTGCTTAATCTGGTCGATTTTTTTATTAGACCGCAAAGCAACATGATCACCGGTCAGGTTATTTATTTAGGAGGCATATCATGACAGTTCAATTTTTACTGGACAAAATGTCTGAGCTGCAAGAGCAACCAGCTGTTGCTGTGGGCGACAATATTATCACTTATAGTCAACTGCTAAATAAGTATCATGCTTGGTTGGACTGGCTAGCCCAAGAACAAATAAAAGCGGGGCAAGTGGTCAGTATAAAGTCAGATTATTCCGCTGACAGTATCTCGCTATTTTTAGCGTTGACACAAAATGGCAATATCATTGTGCCGCTGTCCAATGACTCAGTTGCTCACTTCGATGAATTTTGTGAGGTCGCGCAAAATCAATATGACATCATTCTGGATGCACAGGGAACCCGGTTAACGAAAACGGCATTTCAACCAGCCCATCCCTTATACGAAGAACTGCGCGCAAAAAACCGACCAGGCTTAGTATTATTTTCGTCGGGTTCGACCGGTAAAAGTAAGGCTATATTTCACGACCTATCGTTACTGTTAAACAAGTTTAAGGTACCGCGTAAAACCATGCGTACCCTGGTCTTTTTACAGTTTGACCACATAGGTGGTGTGAATACACTTTTGTATACACTGGCCAATGGCGGCACCGCAATTGTGCCTGCTAAGCGCACCCCCCAAGACGTATGTAAGGCCATCGAAAGACATCAGGTAGAAGTGTTACCCACCTCACCGACCTTCATCAACTTATTGTTGTTATCGGGTGCCAGTGAGCAGGCCGATCTCAGTTCATTAAAATTAATTACTTACGGCACCGAAACTATGCCTAGCAGTACCTTGACGGCCATTTCGAATAAATTTCCTGACATAAAATTACTGCAAACTTATGGTTTATCTGAGGTGGGGATTTTACGTTCCAAGTCTAAAGATTCCAAATCTTTATGGGTCAAAGTTGGGGGCAAGGAGTTTCAGACTAAGGTTGTCGATAACCGCCTATGGATAAAATCCGAATCCGCCATGTTGGGGTACCTCAATGCACCGTCTCCTTTTGACGAAGACGGGTTTCTGGACACAGGGGACCAGGTTGAACAAGAAGGCGAATGGCTGAAGATCCTCGGTCGACAAAGTGAAATCATCAATGTAGGTGGCGAGAAAGTCTATCCGGCAGAAGTGGAGAGCGTGGTATTGGACATGGATGGTGTGGAAGATGTGGCGGTTTATTCCATTGCCCACACGATCACCGGTATGATAGTGGCGGCCGATATTAAAATCACCACAGATGAAACGTTGCAGGAGTTTAAGGTCCGCTTGAGGAATCATTGTGGGAAATTTCTGCAAGGGTACAAGATCCCACGCAAGATAACGTTGATTGACAACTATACTCATAATGCACGCTTTAAAAGGATGCGCAGAAAAGCATAACGAAGTTTTTAGTGCAATACCCCATCGCATAAACACAGGACTGAAACTAATGCGCAATATGATTAAGTTTTTACTCAACAAGCTATGTCAGTTATTGGCATTGCCTTTTGCTCTGACCTGCTGGCTAGAAAGCTACCTTAGCCAGCATTCTGAAACCGTTTTTTCCATATGGGCTCAAGCCTTTTCCGTTTTACCTGGGCTGCCCGGGGTTTTTATGCGCCGGGGGTTTTATTCCCTGACTCTGGATAAGTGCTCCGTGAACTGCCATATAGGTTTCGGCACTATTTTTGCGCACCGCAGTTCAATTGTCGAAGAGAACGTTTATACCGGTAGCTATTGCACAATTGGCTCAGCTCATCTGGGTAAAAACTGCCTGATTGGTAGTCATGCCAGTTTACTCAGTGGTAACACCCAACATACCCGGGATGATGAAAGTGGCCAGTGGCAGGCCTTTTCTCCCCAAGGCATGACCCAAATAAAGATCGCTGAGAATGTCTGGGTTGGTGAAGGGGCGATCATATTGGCGAATGTTGGAGCGGGCTCCCTCGTTGCCGCTGGCGCGGTGGTCAATACCAAGGTCAAATCTAATGTGGTGGTCGCTGGCAATCCAGCTAGATTTGTCAAGAATTTCGACACACCAACCCCTCTAGAGGTGCCTGAGGTCAACAAAATTCAACACAATGTCCCGGTCTAACAAGAACTGATATGCAGATGAAACGTTGTGACTTTGTCGATTGGATGAAAGCCATAGGCATGTTTTTGATCGTATTTGGACACTTCTTTGGTGAGCCCTATAACCAATTAACCCAACCGGTTTATCCCAAACAGCTGGGGGTAGCTATTTTCGTATTTATTATGGGGTGGGGACTAGGCAAAGAAATCCGCCCTAAAATACAAGTGGCCTTCAACCGTATATTTCCGATGTTTTTCTGGGGCATAGTCATAGCGCTGTTTATCAGTCTGGTTAACCTAATCCTTAACGATAATGTAATGTTCAGCAATTACGCACCCTTTGTATTTGGCGTAAATGTGCTCATCGATGGCTTTCCCGCTAACCCCACCACTTGGTTTATTGGCACCTATTTACATATTATTTTATTGTGGGCTCTAATACTCTATCGCCTCAAAGTGACGCCCCTGGTACTGCTGGCCAGTTTACTATTCGAAGTCATGATCCGCGCTACCCTTATCTCTAACGACACCATTTATATTGCTTATATGTCTGTGCCTAACTGGCTTACCGTATTTTTGCTGGGTATCTATATGCGGGATAAACAGGACAGTGTTAATAGTAAAGGGTTGATAACGATCCTGTTTGCTTGGGTTGCTTTTACCACATTATGGGTGGTAATACTGAACGCATTAGAAGTGACAGGCAGATTTCCGTTCCGGGATTTGCAACTGACCACGGGTTTTAGCAATTCAGTTTTTACGTCCGCTGCCATTTCAGCGGTTTATCTGACACATACAGCATTTTTTGTCGCCGTATTTAGCAAAATCAGGGCGGGTAAGCTGGTCAGATTCTTTTCAAGAAACACGATAATCGTGTTTATTGGCCATATGCCTTTGTATTTTGTGCTGGAGCCAATGGTCAGGCTGGTATTTCCCAGTGGTTGGCCAAAACGATTGTGTATCGTTATCATCATGTTTGTGGGTTTGTCATTGCTGTCTGAATTACTCAGAAAAGTCATTAATACAGATGAGCTAAAGAATAGGCTGTGGAAATTATTACGTTTGGAAACAAACTGCAGGGCGAGTTAAAACAGTGGCTATGATCTGGTTTACAACGGTCAATACTACAGGGAGTGACCGTTATTTATTGATGTATTTACCCTTGGCATTGACAGCGTTGGTTCTTTTTTAACAAACGCATACAAGCTGAAGAGCAGGGCGCCTGCCAAATAGGCAACAACTGGCGCAAGTAACAAGAAAACCAAAATGGCGTGATCAAACATAATCACCTCTTATTCTGCTTGTTTTTTGGCAATCTTTTGTTCGGTTAAGTCAGTGATAGTGACGCTAGATGCAACTTGCGATCCCCCATCTAGACTAAACATATTACCTGCGGTTAATACTGCCTCTTGAATGTTGTATTGCAACTCCATTTGCGTCGCTTTGATGGTATTGCTCATCAGGTGACCGACAAATTGTTCCAAATTTACTTCCTTAGCCTGAGCTGCAGAGTTGAAAGCGAAAGTAGAAGTCAGGGCAATAGCGGCAATTGTGACTTTAGTAAACATAATATTCCTCTCTATATTGGTGGTAATAACGGCCTGTTGATTTGGTATAACCGTTATGAGTTAAGTCGCAGTATGTATTGCGAGAGTTGTGCCAATTTAGAGATATTCTTTAACGTACTGATTTAATTGAATTTAAAGTTAGTGCTGATTGAAAAACTTGATATAAATAAGGGCGCAAGTCAAGGAATTGGTTAATTTCACCAATTTTTTGGTTAAATCAACTAACTTTAGCGTTTCGAAATTCACTTACTTGCGCTTGGGCATCTTTAAGGGCAGCTAAAGCATTGAGCAATAGTTCCGGGCCGATCTGGCGACCCGAATTGTTTTGCCCGGTGCCATGTTGGCTCAAATAACGGCGCCAAATTCTACCTCCAGGCTGTCCTTGGAACAACCCCAGCATATGTCTGGCAATGCTCCAGGCTCTGGCACCTTGCATTAGTTGTTGCTCCACATAAGGCACCATGGCCAACACAATTTCTTCGCGGCTAAGTACATCATGGTGATCCTGATAAAAACGTCTATCCACCTCAGCCAGAATATAGGGATTACTGTAGACTTCGCGGCCTATCATCACCCCATCTAAATACTGCAGATGTTGGTCTACATCATCCAAGGTTTTCACCCCGCCATTGAGGCTGATATTTAATTGGGGGAATTGTTGTTTTAAATGGTAAACACGCTCATATAACAACGGGGGAATATCACGATTTTCTTTAGGGCTTAGACCTTTGAGCCAAGCTTTTCGCGCATGTATGGTAAAGACTTCACAACCGGCGTCCGCCACGCATTCAATAAAACGGGTCAAGTCATGATATTCATCCATTTCATCAATACCAATGCGTGACTTAACAGTAACCGGAATATCCACCTCTGCTTGCATCGCGTTGACACAGGCGGCCACAGTTTCAGGCTCAGCCATCAAACAAGCTCCAAATCGACCATTTTGCACCCTGTCAGACGGACACCCTACGTTAATGTTTACCTCGTCATAGCCATACTCTTGCGCCAACGCAGCGCAACGCGCCATATCAGCTGGGGCTGACCCACCTAACTGCAGTGCTACCGGGTGCTCTTGCTGGTTATATTGCAAATAATCACCTTTGCCAAAGATGATCGCACCAGTGGTAACCATCTCGGTATATAACAGCGTATGTCGGGAAATTTGCCGTAAAAAATAACGGCAATGTTTGTCAGTCCAATCCAGCATAGGGGCTACGGAGATTGTGCGATTGATTGTCTTAGTTAGCAAAAACCATTTACCTTATTGTTTTATAAATACTTTTATTAATTCAGGTTAACCGCATAGGCACACCTAAAATTAAGATTTTTGTTTAGCCTAACGAATTATACCATTAGCCAGGGTGGGTGAAGGGGAAAAATATAACAAGCGTGGCATTGGAGCGTGCGGAACAGGTTAGGGTCAAATAGAGTAGCTTATCGTTGTACTTCGACTATGGGGTAGCTAGAAAATAGTATTGACAAACTCAACCATGCTGACGGTACATGTTTGGCCGTCAGCAGATTGCAATTATACAAATCTAAAACTTTGCGTGGCAATGTTTTTTGTTCAACCCTGAACAATCTCTAGTCGGCCTGCGCTAAATTTTCCCCATCAGTAATAATATGATTAATATCAGTAACACCAATCCTACTAAGCCACTGGGCCCATAACCCCAACTTCGACTATGGGGCCAACTGGGCACTACGCCTAGCAATATCAATATTACAACAATCAGCAGAATTGTTCCTAAACCCATTTTACCTCTCCTTATAGAAAATCACTAATAAACAATGCCAAGGCATAGTCCTTTTTTTCAATTAACCTACACCCGTTGCGTGGCACTCATTTGCGTGCCAGGTCAGGTAGTGAAGGAAAACGTTTGGCTGGTCCCAGTTATCATTGCATGATTCCGGTTTATTGGTGCGTCAATGACAACGGAACTCCGAGCCTGACCTAAATTCGAATTAGCACTAAGATTGCAGGGATTATTCCCTAAAAAAAACAATAGTTAACAGCCCAATTAATAGCAAGTTTTGGGAATTATTTTTGATTGATTTCGATAGTACGCAATACACTCGTTAAATAGACGGCTGGGAAATACCGGGCCCATTACTAATGCATTAGCCTATATTTGCACCCGTGCCAAATATACTTCCCTAAACAGCTGTTCCTAGGCGAAAGAAAAGCAGGTTAACTGTATTAAGAAATAACCGTGCAATAATGTTTGAATAATATGTTAACACTATGAAAAAGAAAGATTGCCGTGCAAATTCCGTCTATAGTCGTAAGCTATTGTGTAATGAATTTAACTACCCAGGAACTAGATAATGAAAATCGCAATTATATCGCGCAACAAAAAACTTTATTCAACCAAGCGCCTGATCGAGGCGGGGGAGCTGCACGGCCACGAAATTGATGTAATTGATGCGCTGCATTGCGATATCGACATTGCCAGCAATCGCCCGGCCATTCGTTATAAAGGTGAAGAACTCGCCCATTATGACGCGGTAATTCCTCGAATAGGGGCTTCCATCTCATTTTACGGTACCTCTGTTATCCGTCAGTTTGAAATGATGGGAACATACAGCATCAATGAGTCTGTGGCGATCAGCCGCTCTAGGGATAAGCTGCGTTCGTTACAACTTTTGTCGCGCAAAGGAATTGGTTTGCCGCGAACGCAATTTGCTCACTCTTCTGACAATATTAAACAACTAATTAAAACCGTGGGCGGAGCGCCAGTGGTCATAAAACTACTGGAGGGAACTCAAGGAATAGGCGTAGTATTAGGAGAAACCGCCAAGGCCGCCGAAAGTATTATTGAAGCCTTCCGGGGTTTAAATGCCAATATTCTGGTGCAACAATATGTCAAAGAGGCAGGTGGGGCCGATATACGCTGTCTCGTTGTGGGAGACAGAGTAATAGCGGCGATGAAACGCCAAGCTCAGGCTGGCGAATTTAGATCCAACCTGCATCGCGGTGGCAGTGCTGAAATCGTTAAATTAAGCAAAGAAGAACGGGCCACGGCTGTGGCAGCCGCCAATATCATGGGCTTAAATTTATGTGGGGTGGATTTGCTGCGCTCCAGTACCGGTCCAGTTGTCATGGAGGTGAATTCATCCCCCGGCTTGGAAGGTATCGAATCTGCCACCAAAAAAGACGTGGCGGGCATGATTTATGACTTTATCGAAAAAAATGCCAAACCTCACCACAACAAAACCCAGGGCAAAGGTTAAGTTAACGAGTAGTCTGAAATAGCTGCTCTACCCGCTCTTACTCAGGTTAGCCGTCAGAGGAACTGGCAGCTACATACCTTTTGCAGTGCCAACCTTGCCACACTGGCACTTGGATGATCTTATAAGGGAGACATCATGCGAGCTTGGGAAAGTGCTTTATTAACAAGTTACGAGCAGTTAATTGCTTACCTGGTGGCTTATGTACCCCAGCTAGTAGGTGCAGTGATACTGATTATTATTGGTGGCTTCATTGCTTGGATACTGGCAAAGGCGACAACCAGTCTAATATCACTTGTTAGTCGTTTTATGAACAAGCTCACCCTCACCCTGCTACCAGACAAAAAAATTGAAATTAAGCCCCAACATACCCGTTTGGCCGGTCGGGTGGTGTTTTGGATTGTGATGTTATTTTTCTTTGCTGCTGCGACTTCTAGCCTTGGCATGACCTTTATTGCGAGCTGGCTGAAAGAATTTTTAAGCTATTTGCCGAGTATTCTAGCGGGTGGCGTGATCATTTTAGGAGGTTACTTTATCGGTAGTATCGCCAGCGCGATGACTGTAGCCGCTGCTGAAAGTACTGGTTTTCGCTATGGGCACCGGGTTGGCATGTTGGTCAAATGGGTGATCGTCTCCATTGCCGCCGTCATTGGCATCGAACAATTGGGGGTCAATATTCATTTTGTCACGACCCTGATCATAGTCTTAATGGGTGTGTTGAGCTTAGGTGTGGCATTGGCCTATGGTCTTGGCAGCAGCGAACTGGTAAAAAATTTGGTGGGTGCCAGGCAAGCTAATAAACATTTACGGCTGGGAGATCGGATTGTGATAGCCGGCATAGACGGACGATTAATAGAGATATCAGCCAGTATGCTGGTGGTTGAAACGGCTAATGGCAAGGCGTTGGTGCCGGCCAGATATTGCATGGAGACCCATTGCAATATCATCCAGGCTGACACAGAAGACAAGATAAACCAGTAGTTCCTTACCAATACCAGGCATATGGATAACCTATGAGTACTTCTCATTTAAAACTGACCGTCCATTTTTTCAACGAAGAACCCGAAGCGGCGGCGCGCAAATTAGAGCTGTTACCTGCCCATCAAGCAGCCAGTGTATTACAGGAAGCCTCATTATCGGCAGCCAACAATGTACTTCGCAAAATGCTGCCCAGTGCATCCGCTAAACTATTCCCGTTTTTTAGTCAGGAGCAGTGTTTCAAACTAGTGGAGAAAATGAACTTATCAGACTTAGCAGCGATCGCCCGCTACATGCAAGGTGAAGAACAACAAAATCTGATTAAACAGCTTCCTGTGCGTAAACAGAGCTTGTGCAATATGTTGATTAGTTATCCTGAATATTCCGTTGGCTCCATGGTGGAAACGGACATGCTGGTGGTTGACAATCAGATGGATGTGAAAGATACCTTAATCCGTTTACGCAAGAAGTCATTTTCATACTTACAAAACATATACGTAGTAAATCAGGGACGCCAATTGACGGGTCAAATTTTTATTGGCGATTTGCTCAAAAGTGAACCTGTAAGCTTAGTTTCCAGTTTGATGCTGCCGATAAACCACACTATTAGTGCGTCCTTGGATTTACTTTCGGCTTATGAACTCGATCTATGGCGCAACCAGGATACGGTAGCCGTAGTCAACAGAAAACAAGAATTTGTGGGCATGGTGCATTTCCATCGACTGCGCCATTTTATGACACGCAAAAAAATGAGCAACGATTTGCCACAATCCGTATCGGCCGATATGTTGGAGACATACGGCGATACTATTGTCTCTATGGCCGACCTTATTAGCCCTATGGGATATAATCGCTGATACCTGATTGTGCCCAGAGCAGCAGAGCCCCCTATGACAACAGATAAAACCCAGTTGTTTGCCACCTCACAACAACTTAACCGGGAATTTTTAGCCCTCTATCCCTATAAAAGTGCCCGTCACTTAGAAACCATTGAAGCAAAACATGCCGGCGAATTATTGAACTCACAGCCCCTGGACGTGGTGGTTAACTTGTGGACATTTATCCCTCCTGGTGCAGCAGAAGATATTTTCACTGAGCTGGCGCCAGATTTTGCCGCCACACTGCTCAAAGCCCTGGATAGTCATATAGCCGTGGCCCTGCTTAGTAGACTGTCGACTGCACGTCAAGAGGAAGTCATCGTTCAGTTGAGCAAAACCGATGACAAAGTCGTCTCTGAACTAATGGAATTATTGAGTTACCCCCAGGATACAGCAGCGCGCTTGATGACGACCAAGGTCAACGCCTTTTACAGCGATCTTGCCGTACATGAGGTGTTGAGAATACTCAAACAGCGCAAGGCCAAATCTGAAGATGTCATTTATGTCCTGGATAAGGAACAATACTTATTAGGCGAAGTCAGCCTCGCGTCTTTAATAGTGGCTAACGCCGAAGAAAAATTGCTTACTATTGCCAGCCCAATAAAAGCAGTAATCAGCGCACTGGACAACAAAGACAGCGTCATCGAAAAATTTGAAGGTTTTCGATGCAGCGCCATACCTGTGCTCGATAGCCACCAACAACTCATTGGCATGATCCGATTTTTTGATGTCTACCAATCTACCAAAGAAGACTTAGCCAGTGACATGCAGACCATGGTGGGGGTTAGCAAAGAAGAAAAGGCCTTATCCAGTAGCTGGTTTGCAGTAAAAAAACGTTTGCCATGGTTGCAAATTAATCTATTAACCGCCTTTGCCGCCGCCGCTGTGGTCGGCGCCTTTGAAGGCTTAATTTCTGAAATAACCGCACTGGCAATTTTGCTACCTGTGGCAGCCGGTCAATCAGGCAATGCAGGGGCGCAAGCATTAGCCGTGACTATGCGCGGATTAACCTTGCGGGAAATTACCACCCGCCACTGGCTCAAGGTGATGAAAAAGGAATTATTGGCCGGCATCTTAAACGGTTTTGCCATTGCGGTTACCTGCTCCTTGGCGGTTTATCTTTGGAGCCACTCGTTTGGTTTGGCGGTTGTGATTGCACTGTCCATGGTCTCTTCGTTAGCGATTGCCTGTACGGCTGGGGCTATAGTCCCCATAGCGTTAAAGAAATTTGGGATGGATCCCGCCCAGTCATCTTCTATAGTACTGACCACTATCACTGACATCGCCGGTTTTATGTCATTTTTAGGTATCGCCATGTTATTGTCAGACATGTTACCCAGGGGCTAGCGCCCCACCCGCGCTTCAGATTTTATGTTCAGTCGGTTTGGTCAAGCTTCGATTTTCTGTGGCCAAACAAGTCAAACAGCCCACGTTCTGCAAACTGGAGGACGGTTCATGCTCACCAATATATCTTGGCAAAAAAAACTGGCCAGTGCCTTAACACTCAACGAGGAAGTGGCCCAGAGTCGCTATTTTCAACTGGCCACTATCGACACCGATGGCACACCCTGCTGCCGGACTATGGTCTTTAGGGAGTTCGCCGAGGCAGAATCCCGGCTGGTCATGCACACGGATTTACGTAGCGATAAAGTCGGCCAACTCAATTACCACAAATTGGCAGAGATATGCTGGTACTTCCCCCAAACTCGTGAACAATTCAGGTTAAAGGGCAAGATAGAGCTGATATGTTCACCTGATCATCCTCTTGGTGCTCAGCGAACAGTCCATTGGCGGGGACTATCCGACGAGGTTCGGGCAGGCTATGCACAACCAGCCATAAGGGAAAATAAATGCACTACCAAGGTGCTAGTTAGTAACCAACACCTACCCCAAGAAGCGTTTGCCCTTTTACAACTGACTGTTGATAGAGTCGACCATTTGCAGCTGCAGCGCCTGCCCTATAAACGCTGGTTGTATCAACGAGATAATGAAAACAGCTGGCAATCATGCCCAATCCAGCCTTAATGTAGTGATTTGGCAGATGATTTATCTGGTTATCTAAAATCACTTACCTTTCAGTGATCTATAATTCTCTCGAGCGGTTCTAAAATGCTCTATTAATGCGGCTCTGGCTTAGAAGGTATAATTATTTGCCCGATCCTTCAAGCAATTATAGGTGACAGGGATAAAAAATAGGTACACAGTAGCAGATAACGATTTTGCTTGATTATTAACCTGTACCTATCTGGCCAATGGGATTATTGATCGTCGGAATTAAAGCGGCGTAAGAATAGTTAAGTGTGGCAGTTAGGTGTCCGGTGCACACCTAATAACAGCTCTAAGAGGCAGACCTATGTTAGTGTTGAGGCTCAATAAATCCGGCATGCCACAGGCGTGGATAAGTCTGGAAGAGGCTGCGAAATATTACACCCAAAACAGGGTGCTGTTCGAATTAGGTGATGCCAAACGTATTTTGCATGGTGGCTGGAATAAATGTGGCCAGCAAAGTCTACTTACTCTCTCTTCCATTATAGGGTGTGAAGGGAAAGTCGTTTATCCCTCTGGCAAAATTCACCTGAATAACCGTTTTCTGTTTCGCCGGGACAACTACTTATGTTTATATTGTGGTAAAAAATTCCGCGTCCCTCAGCTAACCCGCGATCATATTATTCCCCGCAGTAAAGGGGGCAGGAATATTTGGACCAACTGCGCCACCGCCTGCACCAGATGTAACTGCTTTAAAGCCGACCGGACCCCGGAAGAAGCGGGTTTGTCACTTATTGCCGTACCGTTTACACCTAATCTATATGAACGTTTTTATTTGATGAACCGTAGGATACTCGCAGACCAAATGGCTTTTTTAGGCAACCACTTTTCAAAAAATCGCGCCTGGATATCCTAGCCCCCCTCTTTATGTATCTCTGAGCGACCCTGACAAGGCGCTCATATGCTGCTTAAACACAATTATCCCTATCTGGCCAATACTTAGCTACAAAAACGTACTGTGTTTGGTTTACACTAGCGCGCTAAGTATGCAAAGTTCTTATTGGAGTGGGTGTGGTGGCAGTGTTGTTTCGCAATTTGGTCGGTGTAATTTCGATCATCTTATACTTTATCAATACGATATCCTGGGTTATCCCGATTGTCTTTTTATCCTTTTTTAAACTGATCCCTATCAAGCCTTGGCGCACCTTGCTGTCATACTTGCTTGACGGTTGTGCGACATCTTGGATAAGCATCAACACCCTGCTGCAGAACTTATTCACTCCTACACGCATAGACTTAACGGGAGCACAAGACCTCACTTTAAAGGATTGGTACCTGGTTATATCTAACCATCAATCTTGGGTGGATATTCTGATATTACAACGAGTATTTAACCGTAAAATCCCCTTTCTGAAATTTTTCTTAAAAAAAGAACTAATCTGGGTCCCTTTTCTAGGTATGGCCTGGTGGGCACTAGATTTTCCCTTTATGAGCCGCCATAGCAAATCTTATCTGGCAAAAAATCCGCATTTAAAAGGCAAGGATTTGCAGACCACCAAAAAAGCCTGTGAAAAATTTCGCAGTAAGCCGGTTAGCATCATGAATTTTGTGGAAGGTACGCGTTTTACCCAAGATAAACACCAAAGACAGAACTCCCCGTTTAATTACTTACTAAAACCTAAGGCTGGAGGATTGGCATTTGTTCTGGGGGCCATGGGTACCCAACTGCATAAATTATTGGATGTCACTATTCATTATCCTCAGGGTATCCCAACTTTTTGGGATTTTGTCTGTGGTAAGGTCAAATCCATCCATGTAAAGGTAAAAATTTTGTCGGTCGAGGAGTTGCTAAACAGCGATGCTTTTGCCGAGGATTATTTTGACAACCCTGCTCAACGGGTGAAATTCCAGCGTTGGCTGAACGAAATCTGGCAGGAAAAAGATGCCACCATTGAACAACTTTCGGCCGGACAATAATCCATGTTGAGCTGTTTGCCTGGTGTTATTATATTTCCACTACATCTAATTTTGCAGCTGCTTAATTTATCTTGTTGGGCCTTGCTGATCTTAATATTGGGTCTGCTCAAACTGTTAATACCTGTTGCCTCACTCACCCGCGGGATCAATACTTTGCTTAACCTTATGCTCTTTGCATTTGGGGTCCTGAGTGTACGACTCATTCGGCTATTCAATCAGGTTGAACTGGACTACCAAGTCGAAGGGGTACTACGTAAAGATGAGTGGTACTTGATGATGTGTAACCACCTTAGCTGGTTAGACATTATCTTATTAACCGATTTTGCCGCAGGGCGCATACCTGCTCCGAAATTTTTTTTAAAAAAAGAACTGATCTGGTTACCTTTTGTTGGTGTGGGAGCCTGGGTCCTGGACATGCCTTTTATGCAACGTTACAGCCGGGACTTTTTACGCAAATACCCTCACTTGCAGGGCAAAGATATTCAAACCACACGTAAGTCCTGCGAAAAATTTCGCCAGTTGCCCACAACTGTGATTAATTTTGTGGAAGGCAGTCGCTACACCAGATCCAAACATCAGCTGCGTAACAGTCAATTCGACAACCTACTCCCCCCAAAAGCCGGAGGTATTGCCTTTACGCTGGCGGCAATGGGGGAATTATTTACCAGTATCCTGGATGTGACTCTGCTCTATCCACACAATGGCGGCAGTCCCATGCTCAAGATGTTAGCCGGCAAACTGCAAAAAGTGGTTATTAGAGTCAAGGTGCTGCCAAAAAGCCAAGATATAGTGGGGGACTATTTTTATGATGATGAGTTTAAAGAAGGTTTTCAGCTGTGGTTGAATAGCCACTGGCATAATAAAGATGATTTACTGACTCAATTAATTGGAGACAAAATAAGTGACACTTAACACCCAGCTAGTGGATTGGATAATACAAGGTTACGCTTACCTGGGTATTACAGTGACAGACACCAGCCTATTGTTCAACTGCACCGCAGTGTTGGGATTATTGGTAGTCGCCTGGCTGAGTTTCCGCCTTGCCCGTTTGATACTCAAAGGCAGAATGACCAAGCTGTTTTTCGCTACCAAAAACAAACTCGACGACGAACTACAAAAACATGGGGTATTCCGGCGCTGTGGACACATCATACCCGCCGTTATGATCTATATGCTCAGCTCAGTAGTTATCAGCGATCCACTATTACTGGCATTTTTACAAAAAATTGCGCTTATCTACGTGATCATAGCGGCTGTAGCAGCCAACAGCGCATTATTAAACACGGCCGAACAGATGTATAACGCGTCTGAATTAGCCAAACGGGCACCGATAACCGGCTTTGTACAAGTGGCCAAACTATTTGTGATTATTGTCGCCTCTTTATTAATTATTGCTAACCTGTTGAATAAATCCCCCATCTTATTACTCTCTGGACTAGGTGCCATCACCGCTATCCTGCTGTTGATATTTCGTGACACTATTTTAGGTTTTGTAGCTGGGATCCAAATTGCAGCGAATCGCATGGTCAATACGGGGGACTGGATAGAGCTGCCAAAATATGGCGCGGACGGCACAGTGCTCCAGGTCGGGTTAACGACAGTAAAAGTACAAAACTGGGACAATACCATCTCCACCGTACCCACCTATAGCCTGATCACGGATCCCATGAAGAATTGGCGTGGTATGACAGAATCTGGCGGGCGGCGCATCAAAAGATCCCTGTACATTGATGTCAATAGTATCCAATTTTGCGACCGAGCGATGCTGGCTAACCTAGGCCAAATTCGATTTATCAATCAGTACATCGAACAAAAACGCGCCGAACTGGACGCCTATCACCTAGAAAAGAAAATCGATATGCAAGATTTGTTAAACAGCCGTAGACTAACCAATATAGGTACGCTTAGAGCTTATCTTGATTCCTATTTACGTCATCACCCCAAAGTCAACCAGACCATGACCTTGATGGTCAGGCAGTTGCCCCCCACCGAACTTGGCCTACCTTTGGAAATCTACTGTTTTAGCGCAGACAAAAACTGGATCAATTATGAGGGAATTCAAGCGGATATTTTCGATCATGCTTTGGCGATGTTACCCATATTTGGCTTGCGAGCTTATCAACGTGCCAGTGACAGGACGCACTAACAAAGCACTACCTAATGGCTGTGGATTAACCTACAGTCAAAGCGTAAATAAACAGACCAAATAAGGCGACCCCTGAAATGCCGAAAAAACCGTATTCGACTCGATTTTTGATGACGTCTTGCTGACTAGGCTGAGCGATAAAACCCATAATAATACTGCTGATCCCTAACACAAATGCCACCAGTGCGAATCCAAAAAGTATTGCGTCACTCCAATTACCCATATTTGTTCCTAATGTTATAACGGCTACTGAATCATACCCACAAAATTTGCCCGCAATTATATACCTAAATAAACAAAGAAATATAGACTGGTGATACCCACTAATTATTGGTGCTTTAAACGATGATATAGCGGTAAACCGATCCAGCAGAATAGACACTTATCTATAAATGTTTATTTATTAAGGATTTATTAATACTGGCTTGCTAGTTGCTTTGATTCGAACATGCCAATACACCCTATGATCTACCCTGACAGTCTATTTGGAGAACCCTATGCAAAAACTGATTTTTACTAGTCTTTTACTACTGAGCGCCACGTGCGCGGCAGCCAATCAATGTGATGTCGAATTTAATGGTCAGATTGAACTTGAACAGCACGTCTTAACCATTATTACCAAACAACAAAATAAGGTGCTGATCAATCCAAACAAGGAACTCTTTGTCAATGGACAGAAAATCAAGCTGAATGTACAGCAACAGCAGCGGGTAGCCGAGTATTACGAGGGTATTAATGCTACCGTGCCTATGGCTGCAGATATCGCTTCAGATGCATTGGTGTTAGCCAGTAGTGCAATCAATGAAACCTTCAGCAAATTACTCGGTGCCGATAGTCAGGTAGTCGCTGATGCTTCAGCACAAATCGACTCGCTGAAGAAAACCTTAGATCACAATTTTTACGCAGAGGATGGATCCATACGCCTGCATTCCAAACAGTTCGAAGACGGCGAATTTTTTGGTGAAGACTTTGAACAACAATTAGAACAGGCGATTGAAGGGATCATTACCCAATCCATTGGTCAAATTATGGTGTCCTTGGGCACAGAGATGTTGTTAAACGGCGGTGACATGGAAACATTCGAACAGCGAATGAAAACCTTCGGCGACGACATCGAGCAAAAGTTTACGCACCAAGGCGCGGCATTAGAAAAACGCGCTGATATATTTTGTGCTAGTTTGGCCAATATCGACCGTACCGAACAAAAATTACAAAACGAAATTCCACAACTGGCAGATATGGACGTGCTGCAGGTCAAAAATTTTGAGATGTAACAGACGGTAACTAAAATGAAGATAACTATTTGCGGAGGGGGCTGGCTGGGTCAACCATTGGCCAAACAGCTAATGGAAAGTGGCCATGACGTATTGGCCACTTCACGCTCCCCCCATGGCGTACAGGTTTTGCTGGGTAACGAGATCCCGGCCGTTGCATATACACTTGGGGAGGCAGTGCCGAAGAAATTGGATTGTGACTTGTTAGTAGTCAATATTCCCCCCGGAAGCAAGGGAATGGATCACAAGGATCACAGGACATCCACCTTTGTAGCCCAGGTTTGCAGCCTGCTTAACCAGCTCTGTATTCAGTCAAACAGCAAACTCATATTTATTAGCACCACTGCCGTATATGGCGTCGCCCATGGACGAGTAACCGAACAAATGCCCGTGGCCCCCCAAACCGCATCCGCCAAGGCCCACGTGCAAATCGAACAGTTTATCATTGGCCACATCGGATCCGATGCCTGCATTTTACGCCTCGCTGGCTTAATAGGTGAACGGCGTCATCCCGTCACTTATCTGGCGGGTAAAAAAGATCTACAAAATGGTCAGCAGCTAGTCAACTTAGTACACCAAGCCGATGTTATTGCGGCCATAAGGCAAATTATTGCAAAACAACTGTGGGGGGAGATATTCCACTTGTGTGCCACTGACCATCCCAGCCGCCAAGCTTATTATAGCTGGGCAGCCAAGCAATTGGGGTTAATCCCTCCAGAGTTCATTCAAGGGCAGAATAATGGTCTGGGCAAGATACTGGACGCTACTGGCAGCTTGGATAAACTGGCCATGACACTCAGCTACCCTAGTCCATACGATATGTTGTAATCTAGCCCAAACTGACGCCCAGCGTAAGCCTGCTGGGCTTACACCGCAAATTATCCGATCAGCGCACTACCAAAATATTTAAGGGCGATGGTGTTGATAAATATCAGCAACAAAATCACCGGAATAAAGGTGCCCACGGAAAAGTTTACATATTTTTCGAACCAGCTTTTTGCAAACTGTGGCGCGCCTTTGTCCAGTTCTGCGTTAAAGTTGGCCTTTTTCCAGCGGTAGATCACAAAGATACAAATCAGTAATCCGTTGAAGGGCAAAATCGTGTCATAAAACACGTCTATGATGACATCGAACACCGATTTACTTTGTCCCGCGTAGCTGACAAAGTCAGTAAAAAATCCTACCAGACCAAAAGAGGTCGCAGCGAAAATCGACATTACTACCAACAGCAAACCTAACACCCCCAGAGAAGCCTTACGGCTGAGTTTCTTCTCTTCCATCAAGGCTGCTACCGGCACTTCAAAAATAGAAACCAGTGAGGTAATAGCGGCAAAAAATACCAGCAAGAAAAACAGGCTCGCTACCACGCTCGCCCCCACAAAACCTATATTGACTTGCAGAGCCAGAAAGATTTTTGGCAAGAAAGTAAAGATCATGCCCACTGAGGAGTCACTCAAATCTGCGGTATTGGTATTGGGGTTAAAAGAAAACACAGCAGGTAAAATCAGCAAGCCGGCAATAAAGGCCACGGCTGTATCCACTAATGCCACCAGCTTGGCCGAGCCGGGCACATCGCTGGCATCATCCAGGTAGGAGCCATACGTGATCATGATACCCATCCCCAGTGACAGGGAGAAAAACGCCTGGGACAGGGCAGCACTGACCACGGTTGCATCAATTTTTCCAAAATCCGGGATCAGATAATATTTTACCCCTTCTATGGCGTTATCCAGCGTCAATACAAAGACCACCAGGCCGATTAACATGATGAATAAGGCTGGCATCATTAATTTTGCGGCTTTTTCAATGCCTTGTTTTACACCTCCTTGGAGGATCAAATACACCACCAGCAACACTGCAAGCATATAATAAAATAGATCGTAACCATTGATGAAAGTGCCAAACGTACCCGGGGCTGCCAATACATCTAAATTACCCATTATACACTGCACCAGATAACCAAAGATCCACACGGTCAGCACCAGATAAAATACTGCGATCATAAAGGGTGTGATAATCGATAACCAACCGGCCAGCTTCCAGTGCCGTTCGCCCCCCGTCAGATTGTTATATGCCCCAAGCGGGTCTTTGCGGCTGTGACGCCCCACCGACATTTCGGCCAACATGACCGGCAGGCACACAAATGCCACAAAAATAGCGTACATCAGCAGGAACGCCCCACCACCGTTTTTGGTGGCCGCAACGGGAAACCCAACCATATTGCCAATACCCACAGCAGAACCGGCTGCTGCCAGAATAAAACCTAATCGAGATCCGAACTGTTCGCGAGGCGCACCCATAGTGTCATCCTTTATTATTTTTATAATTAGCAGCGGATGTTAACAGCAGATAAATCAAAAGTCTTCGCACAAATGCGGGTACCGCGTACTGAACACGCAGGAAGCAAAAATGCCTAAAATATTTACAGGATGTAACATCGACTGCTCTACCAGGGAATGGACTTACCATCCCAGTCTATGTAATGCGGTCCATCATGGGCATGTAACTGGACTAACTGACTGAGCAAGCGATTGACAGTAAAATGAGCCGTAAACAATTTATCTCTTTGTACATTGGCTTGAAACGGCTTTGACAGATCGGTATCAACGGTTCCGGGGTGATAACAAATCAAGGCCAGATTATTGACCCGACGTAGATATTCAATCTGGGCCGTTTTTATCAGCATATTGAGCGCCGCTTTACTGGCGCGATAACCATACCAGCCTCCAAGGTGGTTGTCGGTAATACTGCCTACCCTGGCACTAAAAAAAACCATCTTGGCAGGCCGATCTCTTGACACTAAAGGCTCAATATATTTCAGCCAAATGGCCGGTAATATCGTATTGGTAAAAAAATAGCCGCTGAGTCTGCCCATGGACAAATCTTCCAGACGTTTTTCTGGCTTGAGGGTGACGCCTTTTACGGTAGAACCCTGGAGTACTCCAATACAACAAATTATCAAGCTAAAACGTTCCGGCTGCTGAGTTAGCGCCTGGCAATACTCAGCCACTTTTTGTTCGTTGCTATAATCAATTTTTGAATACTCAACCCCCACTACCGGGCTGGTTGGCAAGGTTCTGGAAACAGCGTGCACAGTGGCAAAGTCGTCACTGTAACTCAGCTGACGTACCAGCTCACGGCCTATCCCCCCATTGGCGCCGATTACTAAGGCATCCAGTTTATTTGTCATCTTACATTGCCCTCTCCTGCTATATTTAGCTAAATCTGTTGTTGGTTAACAGATACCAAGAATTCTAAGCCGACTAATTCATACCTCTCTTACCAATGACGGACTCTGAGGCCAATAAATATGCCTGGTGCAACTATCAAAGCTCAGGTTTCGAGTATCGAGACGAGGCTTACAGATGCGGTTTTCACCGACTAGTGCTCTATAAATTATATTACGCAGTTTTCGAATAATCAGATTAGTAGGAAAAAAAATTTAATAATCTTTAACCTTGAACATTTCTAGTGGCGTAACCACATCATGTTTTTAGGCTATTACTGGAGTAACACATGGCAAACATTCAACAGGCTACCGTGGCTGGCGGCTGTTTCTGGTGCCTTGAATCAGCGTTTAACACAGTCGAGGGTATTGAAATAGCATTGTGCGGCTACGCGGGTGGTGAAACACAACATCCAACCTATGAGCAAGTTTGTAGCGGTACCACCGGCCATGCCGAGGTGGTTAGAGTCAATTTTGATGGGGATAAGATAAGTTACCGGGAGGTCCTGGAAATATTTTTTGCTCTGCATAACCCAACCCAGTTAAATCGTCAGGGCAATGATGTAGGCAGCCAATATAGAAGTGCTATTTTTTACCATAACAAGGAACAAAAACAGCTGGCTGAACAGATTGTGCAGGAAATCAGTGATGAGCAGATTTGGCCCGGCCCCGTGGTCACCCAAATCAATGACTTGTCCAATTACTCAAACGCAGAAGATCATCACCAGGACTACTTTGCCAATAATCCGCAAAATCAGTACTGCAATATGGTGGTTGCACCCAAACTGGCCAAATTTAAGAAAACCTTTGCCAGTCGGTTGAAGGTAACTTGACCTTTTAGTTATTCAAACCAATTAGCCTCAATAGGTAAGCTGAACAGTAACGGGGCCATCATGAGGTAATTGGCTCTGTTTTGTTCGCACTGCACGTTTTGCATATAGATCTGTTTCCAGGGATCGTTGATCAGCCACAGAGTCTGGTTCATTACAGCCACGCCTTCAATGGAAGCATTGTCCATCAACTCCCACTCGGGACAGCCGTGTCCGGGGGGCACCGGTGCCTGAAACGACAGATTTACGATGCGTGTGTCCTTGATGCCGGAAAGATCAATAATCCACAGTGTTTCGTCATTTCGGGCAGCAGCCAGCAGGTAACCTTTTCCGCCGTCGGAATAATACCCCAGGCCATTAATTGGGTGATTGCCTTGATTAAACTTGGGCAATTTCACCTTGGTATCCCTTAGCGCAACAAATTCCTCTGTCTGCCAAAAATTGTCGGTAATCTTGGCGGAGAAAATACGCGCACTACCTTTACTATCTTTCTCTAACGCCAAATACAGGGTGCGATCTGTGCCAATAGCCAGTCCTTCGATACCATCATTAGGAAAATTACCTATCTTGAACGATGGTGCAAATTGGACTGGCCGTACATGACTCATCAATACCTTACCATCATCCTGTACTTGCAGCCTGACTAACAGGGCAGGAAATTCGGTGGATCCGGAACTGGCGTACTTCTGGTGACAGCTGTCACTTAGCGGACCTTGACTGCTGGCGTCCTCGGTGATGGTGAAAAACACTCCGACCTCCTGAGGATCGGCCACTAAAGCTTCCAGGTCTGGATTGTTTCCCAAATAGTCACCAAAACAACCGGACGTGAGGTGTTCAGCCAAGATCATGGGCATATCTTTCGGGCTGAGTTTGGCGCTCTCAGCCTCAATAGCTCGCAAACGCAATCGTTGCGACGGGTGGCCGCTGTGGTCGCTCAGGGTAATCAGTTGACCATTCCAAAGGGTTAGCCCAGACGTCTGCGGATCGAGCATCACCTGCCCATTGGGTTCGATTATCCAATGTCCCTGTAGTGTGACTCCATCTAGCTCAGGCGATGGATCACTACGGTTACTACAAGCCATCAAACTACCCAACACCAGAGCCAGAATACACATCTTAATTTTCATATATTTTCTAATCCAGACCCCAAATAATTGAATTTAGCTTCACCAACAAAGGTTTAATGATACTCGTGGATTATGACAATCACTATCATATAAACGCCAAAACCGTAAACGTTCGTGCATTCCAGTCTTATCTGGTTAGAGGGGCTGATCGCCAGCATTACTTACTACCCGGCCAAACCCTGTGAGAAATAAAGACAGCAGTTTGTCATTGTCGCTAGACCCCACTGCGGCAAACAGCGACAATATTGCCTACGCTTTAATAAACCGATAAAGGTAAACATGTCTGAGTTGTCTTTTAAAATTGGCCTGTTCTACGGTTCCACTACTTGTTATACCGAAATGGCAGCGGAGAAAATTCAGGCTGCGCTCAATCACCTTTTTGCCGCTGAAGTGGTGCAGTTGTTTAACATCAAAGACGTCTCTTTGCACCAGGCTGAGCAGTTTGATGTGCTCATTTTTGGTATTTCCACCTGGGATTTTGGTGAGCTCCAGGAAGACTGGGAATCTTGCTGGCAAGATATCAGGGGGCTAAATTTACAGGGTAAAACCGTGGCTCTGTTTGGCCTGGGCGACCAACTTGGCTACACCGACTGGTTTCAGGACGCCCTGGGTATGTTACATGATGAAATAATGTTATTAGGATGCCAAATCATCGGATACTGGCCCAATCACGGCTACGATTTTGCACAGTCCAAAGGCCTAACCGCCGATCAAAGCCACTTTGTCGGACTATCGCTAGATGATGAGAACCAGTATGGCGAAACTGAGCAACGTATTACCACTTGGACCGAGCAGTTATTACTCGAACTCGATAACGTAACGGATTGAACATGTCTCAAACCCCAAATTCGAGATTACATCGTCCCTATTACCGCAACGGACCCGAACATAGAGGCGGCGCCGATGTCAGCTTCCGGGACATCGTTAAAATTTTTGGTTTCCCCAGCGCAGACATAGGCAAATGGGTAACGGGCGAGGAGCAACAAATAGCCGCCAATCTGTTTTTCGACGCTTTGTGTGATCTGATGGACATATTGCAGGTGCCGGAATCGGTGATTTCTCTCAATGGTACTTTATCATTGGCCTTTGGCACTGGAGGCCGCAAACATAGCTGTGCCCATTATGAATCCAGTCGTAAACGCCTGGCACTAGCGAAAAACGCCGGCGGCGGGGCCTTGGCTCACGAATGGTTTCATGCCTTCGACCACTATATCTGTGACAAGCTATTTTGTGATACCCAGCCAGGGGATTTTGCGTCCCAATTATGGCTAGACGATTACGAAATGCTGCCACATCGATTAAATAACAAACTTAATACCTGTTTCGAAACTATTTTTCTTGAGAAAGATAATGCCACCGCCCATACCTATGTTCTGACCAGCGCCCAGGTAGATAAAAGCCTGAAAGTTTATTACTACGCACGCCCTGAAGAGCTTGCTGCCCGTGCCTTTGAAGCGATCATTGAAGATCAGGATATACACAACGCCTTCCTCGTCCAAGGCAGCATAAAAAGTCCCGAAGTTATGCTCGGGATCTATCCTAAACAAGGACACAGGCAAATATTGGGACAGAACTTTCTGGATTATTTTCGCCATTTGGGGCAGGCTATATGCTCGAGTCACTTAAAAGATATTTAGGTATAAATGTGAAAAGCCGCACTTTTCATTAACACTATTATTAAAATTTAGTTAATTAGTGGATGCTCTTAAGTAAAACTGCCTTTATACTAGGCGAATTCGTTATCAACAATTTGGCGACAGATACAAATGAAAAGAAAAAAACACGGTTCCGCAGATGATGAAGCAGCAATAGATATGACTCCCATGTTGGACATAGTGTTCATCATGTTAATTTTCTTCATTGTTACGACCTCTTTTGTGAAAGAAAAAGGGTTGGATGTTTTACGTCCTAAAGACACAAACACCCCACCGCCCAAGACTAATGTAAAGTCATTAGCGATACGTGTGGATCAGGACGGCACTATCATAATGAATAACCGTGAAGTGGACATGCGCCGCATTGTGGCTAATATTCAGAGTTTCCTGGCAGAAAACAATACTGATACCGCAGCGGTACAGGCTGATCCAAAAGCCAAACATGGTGTAGTCACCGAAGTGATTAACCAGGTTAAAGAAGCGGGTATAGATAAAGTTTCGGTACTGGTATCTAAATAACTCCGTACGTCTTTAACTAAGACTCAATCAAAAACGCCATCATTTGATGGCGTTTTTTTGTAGGCGTCTAGATAAAAATGAAGAGCAAAGCCGTTATTCAAGGTCCAATGGCTCAGGGGACAGAATGACGCCGGTACTATCGGCATAGATATGATCACCAGGCAGGAAAGTCACGCCACCAAAATTCACGGCCACGTCTATTTCCCCTACTTCTTGATCGTCCGCGCTAACCGGGATAGAGGCAATGGCGTGGATACCGATATTAATTTCTTCTAAATCGTCCACTTCCCGCACACTGCCGTAACAGACAATGCCTTCCCAGCCATTGTCCATGGCAATTTGCGCGGCATTAGAATCGATTAACGCCCGGCGCATTGAGCCGCCCCCGTCAATTAACAGGACCTTCCCCAAACCCGGTTGCTCTAGGGCTTGTAACACCAGCCCCTTATCTTCGAAACACTTAATCGTGGCGATTTCCCCCCCGTAAGAAGGGCGCCCTCCAAAACTTACGAACATAGGTTCGACAACATCAACGCTATCGGCAAAAAGATCGCACAAAGCAGAAGTATTATAATCCATAACATATCCCCGTAATTAGCTTCACTCCCAGTATACTGTTAGGCGATGGCAATGCCACTAATAATCTGTACTCAGAGAAGCCGCTCCTTAGGAGAGATAAAATGCCGTTTCACATACTGTTCTTTAATATGTCACCTAAGTTTCATATACCCAGCCTAACCTAGCGCTATCCGGTTACTTGGAGATGGGTATTGAAAACGCTGACGCAAACAGATACACAATTGTTCCATTGGCTATTTAGCCTCACCGCTAAACGTGATTGCCGCTGGATAATCTGGCTATCAAGAACAGGAGACGGCCATCTATATTTGTTGCTTGGTTTGTACCTGTGGTTATTTGAAAGCCAACACGGCGCGTTGTTTTTATATTCTGCCTTGCTGGCCTATAGTCTGGAGTTGCCGCTTTACCTGGTGCTCAAAAAATTTCTCAAGCGCCAGCGCCCCTGCAACCTGTTTCACAACTTCCATGCCCATATTTGGCCATCAGATAAGTTTAGCCTGCCCTCTGGACACACTGCTGCCGCCTTTTTAATGGCCTCTTTGATTTCTACCTTCTATCCTTCAATGCTGTTACTGGTGTACACCTGGGCCAGCATAATAGGGCTCTCCCGGGTATTATTAGGGGTGCATTATCCAAGTGACATCATTGCCGGTGCGGCGCTGGGCCTGAGCATGTCTTATTTCAGCCTGGCGTTACTGTGAAGAGTATTGACTGGTGAAAATTCTATACGGTGTACAAGGCACAGGTAATGGTCACACAACCCGTGCCAGAGTGATGGCCAAGGCCTTTGCTCAACGCTCAGACGTGCAAGTGGATTATGTTTTTTCAGGGCGAGATAAAGAACAATATTTCGACATGCAAGTATTCGGCAATTACCAATCCTACCGCGGTCTGAGTTTTAAAACCCGTGGTGGAAGAATCAGTAAGTACGCTAGCTGTAAGGCCGCCAATTTCAGTGAGTTGGTGCGTGACATCAAGAGTTTGCCCACCTGTGATTATGATCTGGTTATTAACGATTTTGAGCCGGTCAGTGCCTGGGCGGCAAGACTGAGTAAAACCCCCTCTATTTCCATCAGTCACCAAGCCGCATTTATGCACCCCATACCCAAACATACCCGCTCACTATTTGATCGTGCTATCACCCAATATTTCGCTCCCACCGATGTGCAGCTGGGTGTGCACTGGTATCACTTTGGTCATGCGATCATGCCGCCCTTTATCGACGCACAGGACCTGGGTAGCGCACCCAGCAGCCAATATCTTGTATACTTGCCCTTTGAAGACCTAGAAGAAATCGAAGCCTTGTTAGACCCCTTAGCCGAATTCGATTTCATATGTTTTCATCCTGATGTGATCACTTCACGTGTGGCTGGCCACATTACCTGGTGTCGCCCGGCAAAAGATACCTTTGCACAAATACTGCAAAACTGTTCAGGGGTTATCGCTAATGCCGGTTTTGAACTGGCCAGCGAGTGTCTGCATTTTGGTAAAAAATTGTTGATAAAACCCCTGGCCGGTCAATTTGAGCAACTTTCCAATGCCCGGACCTTGGTTCAGTTGGGGCTTTGTTGCAGCATGCCAGAGTTAGACTCAGAAATTCTCGAAGACTGGCTGACCATGGCGGCTAACAAACCGATCAGGTATCCGCACAATCCCCATATCCTTATCGACTGGCTTATTGCCAGAGACTGGCAGGCGGTAGATAAACTCTGTGACCAGTTATGGCAAAATGTGTATTTTCCTCCCTCTGTGGTGACTCAGCTAGAAAAACTTGCCGTTTCACAGCGCAGCTCTGGATATAAATTATAACGTTTAGGCCACGCCTAATACTTTGCATTTCAGGCAGGTAATGACATCATACAACGCTAATCTGTATGTTGAGAACTGTGATGCGTCGCACCAATAGAAATGCTATTATTTTATGCGGGTTATTAACCGTATTTTGTCTGCCAGGCTGTGGCCAGAAAAAACCTCTATTTTTACCCCCAAACGTTGAAAGCAACCAACCTGCCATGCCTAGCGAATCGCGTCAGCCAACAGCAGTCCAAAAAGGGCAATACTAATATGGATTATTTCGGCTATAAAGATAAGCAACTCTGGGCAGAAGAAGTGTTATTGGCCGATATCGCCAAGCAACACGGCACCCCATGTTATGTGTATTCCCGAGCAACGATAGAGCGTCATTGGCATGCCTTTGACCAGGCCGCTGGGACTCACCCCCATCTGATTTGTTATGCCGTCAAAGCCAACGCTAACCTTGGCGTGTTAAGCATATTGGCCAAGCTAGGCTCAGGTTTTGACATTGTCTCTGGAGGGGAACTAAGACGGGTATTAAAAGCCGGTGGCGACCCAACCAAAGTAGTATTTTCCGGCGTGGGTAAAACGGCAGAAGAAATCGCCTTGGCCCTGGCGCACGATATTAAGTGTTTCAATGTCGAGTCTCCCGCAGAGCTGGAACGCATTAGTCAGGTAGCCGTGAGCCAAAACAAGGTTGCCCCTATTTCTATCCGGGTCAATCCTGATGTCGACGCCAAAACTCACCCTTACATATCAACAGGTCTTAAAGCCAATAAATTTGGTATCGAACGCGAGCAAGCTGTTGCTGTCTACCGTCATGCCGCCTCATTACCAAATCTGGCTATCAAGGGTATTGACTGTCATATCGGCTCTCAGTTAACAGAAGTAGCCCCTTTTGTTGATGCATTGGATAAGTTATTGGTATTGATTGATGAATTAGCCTTGGCAGGGATCCACTTATCTCATCTGGATGTAGGTGGCGGTCTGGGAGTTACCTATAAAGACGAAACCCCACCCCATCCCATTCAGTACACCCAGGCTATCGCTCAGCGCATGCAAGATCGTAGCGACCTCATGTTAATTTTTGAACCGGGTAGAGCGATCATGGCCAACGCAGGCGTGTTACTCACCAAAGTCGAGTTTCTCAAGCAGGGAGCAGAAAAAAACTTTGCCATAGTCGACGCAGCCATGAATGACTTGATACGCCCCGCCTTGTATTCGGCCTGGCAGAATATCATTCCACTGGATATTGGCTTGACCCGCCAACCAGCGGTCTATGATGTGGTTGGGCCCATCTGCGAAACCGGTGATTTTATTGGCAAGTCTCGGGAATTAGCCATAGCAGCCGGTGATTTATTGGCGGTACGAAGCGCCGGAGCATACGGTTTTGCCATGGCCTCGAACTATAATAGCCGCTGTAAAGCCCCAGAAATCATGGTTGACGGTAAACAAAATATAGTGGTGCGTCAGCGTGAAAAATTTGAGGACCTGTGGCGGGGTGAATCCACACTGACTTAAAATCAAGCTGTCAAGATAGCCCACTTTTTATGTTAATTTCTGTAGGCTTTATCAAAGACATGGTCAGTTATGCTACGAAATGTTATAACCTTAATAATAAATGTTTGGAACAAGACGTAATTCCGCTTTCAAACAACAGATTTTGATGTAAGTAGCAAACATGCAAGTTCAGTTTTCAAAAATGCACGGCTTGGGCAATGATTTTGTCGTTATCGATAATGTCACTCAAAATGTATTTTTCACAAAAGATAAAATTAAGCAATTAGCGGATCGTAATTTCGGCATCGGCTTCGACCAAATGTTGCTGGTCGAACCGCCTTACGATCCGGAGCAAGATTTTCATTATCGGATTTTTAATGCCGATGGCTCAGAAGTATCACAATGTGGTAACGGTGCGCGCTGCTTCGCGCGTTTTGTGAAGATGAAAGGCTTGACGAATCGAAATAAGATTGTGGTCAGTACCAAGGCTGGACGTCTAGTCCTGTATCACGAGCGGGACGGCCAGATAACCGTAAACATGGGTGTACCAGAGTTTGAACCAGCGCAGATACCCTTGGTCGCCAACAAACAAGAAAATATCTATATTATCCGCGCCCAGGAGCAAACATTTTTTTGTGGGGCAGTGTCTATGGGCAATCCCCATTGTGTGCTGTTAGTCGATGATGTAGCCAATACCGATGTCAATGGCATTGGCCAGTTACTATCCGGCCATGAGCGCTTCCCTGAGGGTGTCAACGTTGGTTTTATGCAGATTATTAGCCCACAGCACATTAAACTGCGGGTTTTCGAGCGCGGTACGGGTGAAACCTTGGCCTGTGGTAGTGGTGCCTGTGCGGCAGTAGCCGTGGGCCAAATGCAGAACAAGCTGGCAAAGGAAGTCACAGTGGAATTACCCGGTGGCAACCTTAAAATTCGTTGGCAGGGGCCGGACAATATATTAAAAATGACGGGCAATGCGGAACACGTTTTTGATGGAACTATAATGTTATGAAGGACACTTCTGGACAGCAAAAAAGTACGTTAAATGTCGCGCCTTCCTTTGCTGGATCAGATGCCATGACAGAGGATCAGGTGGCTAAATATTTAATCACACATCCAGAATTTTTTGTCACCCACCCCCAATTGCTGGAACAATTAGAAATCCCCCATATCCATAAGGGTAGCGTGTCACTGGTGGAGCGCCAGAGTGAACAACTGCGTCACAAGGTGCGGCAGTTAACTAGCAAGCTGAGCCAGCTCATTGCCATCGCTAAACAAAATGAAGAAATTTATCGTATTTATGCCGATCTCAATCTGCGCATATTACGCTGTACCGACATCAGCGAGGTGCAAATGGTGCTGGCCGAGGTGATGCAAGATCAACTCAACCTTTCATCGGTCGCCCTTAAACCTTACAAGGGTGCCTTGGCTTTACCTGAAATTCAGCGTAAGTTATTTTCCGAGAAGCGTTTTAAAGACAATGGGTTCTTTTTCGGTCGTCTCAGTGAGCACGAAAAGAAGTTATTGTTTAATGATCAGGAAGCCGGATCCGTGGCCTTATTGTTACTTGGCGCTCAAGGTGAATTAGGCATATTAGCCATTGGCAGCAAGGATCCCGGGCACTTTAATCCAGACATGGACACTTTGTTGATCACTCAATTGCAGCAATTTTTAAGTATATTGTTGCCCAAACTTCTGGATTATTAATGATGTTGCAGCCAAGCCTGCAGCCCCTGTTGGACAATTATTTTGCCCATTTGAAATATGAGCGCAACTTGGCCAGCAAGTCCATTGAAAATTATCAACGTCAACTTGCTGTAGTTGTCACCCAATTGACTATTCAATCATGGGCGGAGCTAAAAATGGAAGATGTGCGACTGATACTCAATCACGCCAGACGTCAACAACTCAGTCCCAGGAGCATCGCCCTTAGATTGTCCGCCTTGCGCACTTTTTGCTCTTATCTGGTGAATCAAAATATTTTAAACTGCAATCCAGCCAAGGCATTACAGGCCCCAAAGGCCGGACGCCCTCTGCCCAAGCAGCTGAATGTGGATGAAATGCACCAGTTATTGGAATTCAAGGATGACTCACTCTTAGCCTTACGAGACAAGGCGATGCTGGAATTAACCTACAGTTGTGGCCTGCGCCTGTCAGAACTGGCCGAACTTAATCTGACAGATCTCACTGCTGATAATCAATTAAGGGTGATGGGCAAGGGCGGCAAAGAGCGGATTCTGCCCGTAGGCAAAATCGCCCAGACGTGTTTGAAAAAGTGGTTAGCTGTCCGGCCTTCCCTCGCACAGCCAGAGGAACCCGCCCTGTTTATCAGCAAACACCTAAGGCGTATCAGCACCAGGCAAATTGCTAAACGCATGCAGCTGTGGGCCAAACACCAACAGCTGGATCAACATGTTAACCCACACAAATTGCGCCATTCCTTTGCCACCCATTTGCTGGAGTCCAGCGGTGATTTACGTGGCGTGCAAGAATTGCTCGGCCACGCCAATTTATCCACCACACAAATTTATACACACTTGAATTTTCAACACCTCGCTCAGGTATATGACGGTGCGCATCCAAGAGCCAAACGCCGCACCTAAGATCAGCCCTCAGGAACGAATAACGCAACATGATATTTTATCGCCAACTACAAAAAATTTCCGCCATGAGCTTTGATCTAGATGACACCCTGTACGATAACCACGCTTATATGCTCAAGGCCGAACAAAAATTAATAAGCTTTTTACAGCAACACAATCCCCCTGAAACAACCACTGACAGTCAGTACTGGCGACAACACAAACTGGCCGTACTCGACGCAAACCCCCAACTACACAGCGATATGGGCCAGCTGCGCAGACAGACTTTAATCCGGGGATTAGCTCAGTTGGGACATAAGGGACAGCAGCTGAACAAAGCAGTAGAGGAAGCATTTGCATTTTTCTATCACCAGCGCAGTAATTTCAAGGTAAGCAGTGAAGTTTGTAAAATACTGGATAACCTCGCCGCTCAGGTGCCGCTGGTGGCGATCACTAACGGCAATGTAAATCTGAGCCAAATTGGCATAGCCGAATATTTTCAGACAAGCTATCACGCCAATCTTACCTTACCGATGAAACCCAATAGCAACATGTTTAATGCCGCCCAACAATTTCTGCATTGCCAGGCGGGTGAAATATTGCATGTTGGTGACAATTTACACAAAGACATACAGGGCGCCAAGCTGGCTGGTTTCAGTTGCGCATGGTATGCGTGTAATCGCAGCATGTCCCTGGCCAATGAATCCGGCAGTTTGCTGCCCGACATTCAGTTGGCCAGCCTTGATGAGCTTCGCACTTTGCTCTAGGTTGGCCTTGGCCGCGGTTAATCTTCTAGTACGTTTTGACGCATGGTTTGGCAGGGGTTGGAACAACTGGGTTTTCCTACTATTTTTGCCGGCACGCCAGCCACAGTGACGTGGGCCGGCACATTATTCAGCACAACACTACCGGCACCCACTTTCGCGCCTTGCCCAATCTCAATATTGCCTAAAATCTTGGCCCCCGCCCCGATCATCACACCTTGGCGAACTTTAGGATGACGATCTCCGGTTTCGTTACCCGTGCCGCCTAATGTTACTGACTGCATAATCGACACGTTATCTTCGATCACTGCGGTTTCTCCCACCACTATGCCCGTGGCATGATCAAACATCACGCCCTGTCCTATATAGGCGGCGGGATGAATATCCACCGACAATACTTCGGAGCTTCTGCTTTGAATAAATAACGCCAACTCTTGTTTGTTGTTTAACCACAGAAGATGAGCATAGCGATGTACTTGAATGGCGTGAAATCCTTTGAAATACAACAACACAGTCAAATAAGATTTGACCGCCGGATCCCGCTCAAACACCGCTTGGATATCATGCATAGTAGCCTCAATCAATAGCGGGTGGGTGGTGTAGACATGGGCGAGCATACTGCGCAAGGCCGGCGCAGTCATCACTTCGTCAGACAGTTTGTTAGCTAGAATGAACCCCAGTGAAGATGCAAAATCAGGTTGTTTAAGCACGCATTCCAAGGCATAGGTAGCTAACAATGGTTCATTTTCAACCAGTTCGTGGGCTTCGTGTTTAAGTTGTTGCCAGAAATCTAGTTTCACAAATTTCACCTTATGTTCGCTCATCTATACAGTGTAAATAGCCAGCACAGATATGCCTAATTCTGATTAAGAACAAAATGATTAAATGTATAAAAACACAGTATAACTGCTATACTGGCCCGATGATTTTCCAGCCTTTTTATCTCCATGGATGTATCTCGACTTTTAGAACAACTGAATGACAAGCAGCGCGACGCCGTAGCTTCTCCCGCCTCAGACATGTTAATACTGGCCGGAGCCGGTAGTGGCAAAACCCGGGTATTAGTGCATCGTATTGCCTGGTTAATGGACGTGGAAGGTGTCGCTCCCTGGGGCATACTGGCGGTGACCTTTACCAACAAGGCGGCCCGGGAAATGCGCGGCCGCATCGAGCAGCTCCAGGGTAGTGCCTTAAGCAATATGTGGATTGGTACCTTTCATGGCATAGCCCACCGCTTGTTGCGTACCCATTACACTGAAGCCAAACTGCCACAAAATTTTCAGATATTGGACTCAGATGATCAATATCGCCTGGTTCGCCGGGTCATCAAAAGTATGAATCTGGATGAAAAACAGTGGGCCCCCAAGCAACTGCAGTGGTACATCAATGGCAACAAGGATGAAGGTTTACGTGCCGAGCACATCGAAACCCACGGTGACGTTAATCAACAAACTTTGCGCGATATTTATCACACCTATCAACAAACCTGCGATCGTGCTGGTTTGGTGGACTTTGCCGAATTACTGTTAAGAGCTCATCAGTTGTGGCTGCAAAACCCAGCCATATTGCAACACTATCAACAGCGTTTTCGGGCCATTCTGGTAGACGAATTCCAGGATACTAACAACATCCAGTATGCCTGGTTACGTCTGCTGGCGGCACCGAGTAATAACATGATCATTGTGGGCGACGACGACCAATCTATTTATGGCTGGCGTGGCGCAAATGTGCAGAATATCCAACATTTTTTAAGGGATTACCCCCAGGCTAAAACCATTCGCCTGGAGCAAAACTATCGCTCCACGGGCAATATCCTCAAAGCCGCCAACGCCGTCATTGATAACAACCAGGGCCGTCTAGGCAAAGAATTATGGACGGATGGCGCCGAGGGCGAACAGATTTCACTCTATGCCGGTTTTAATGAATTAGACGAAGCCCGCTTTACCGTATCGCGCATTAAAGACTGGCACAGCCAGGGCAATGCATTAAGTGATTGTGCAATCTTGTATCGTAATAATGCCCAATCCCGGGTGTTAGAAGAAGCCCTGTTGCAAGAGTCTGTTGCCTATCGTATCTATGGTGGTTTACGCTTCTTTGAACGTCAGGAAATACGAGATGCCCTGGGATATTTACGTATTATCAACCAGCAAATTGACGACGCCGCTTTTGAGCGTGTAGTCAATACCCCCTCTCGGGGAATTGGTGATCGTACTTTGGCGCAAATACGCGAGGTGGCCAAGGAAACCGAACAATCTATGTGGCAGTCATGTCTGCAATTGTTACGTGAAAAACGTCTTACGGGCCGTGCTGCCAATGCGTTACAGGCCTTTATCGATTTAATTCTGCAGCTGCAAAAGGACGTACTTGACCAACCCCTGGATTTACAGGCGGATCATGTGATCAAACATTCGGGTCTGTATGCTATGTACCAGGCCGAAAAAGGTGAAAAAGCCCAAGCCCGTACCGAAAACCTGCAAGAGCTAGTCACAGCGTGCAAGCAATATGCGCCGCCAGAGGAAGCTGAAGATATGACACCCTTATCGGCCTTTTTAGCTCATGCCTCATTGGAAGCGGGTGAAGCCCAGGCAGATAAACATCAAGATGCGGTTCAGATGATGACTATTCACAGCGCCAAAGGCTTAGAATTCCCTCTGGTGATCCTAGCCGGTGTGGAAGAAGGCATGTTCCCTAGCCAAATGAGTAATGACGAGCCGGGTAAAATTGAAGAAGAGCGCCGGCTTTGTTATGTGGGCATGACCCGAGCCATGCAGAAGCTATATATCACCTATGCGGAGAGCCGCAGGGTATATGGCCAGGATAAATATCATACCCCGTCGCGATTTATCAAAGAAATCCCCGGGGACTGTATTGAAGAGGTCCGTTTACGCACCACTATTTCCCGTCCCGCGCAAAATCGCTTTCAACCCGTAACAACCCACACTGCCTTTGAATCTACCGGATTTAAACTGGGGGAACGGGTTGCGCACCGTAAGTTTGGCGAAGGCACTGTGCTCAATTATGAAGGCAGTGGTGAACACGCCAGAGTTCAGGTGAATTTTGAGGAGCTGGGTAGCAAATGGCTGGTATTATCCTTTGCTAAATTAACCAAATTATAGTGGGCACTCTCTCTGCTGAAGCCCTGTCATCTGTTTTGCACAACATGGCCCAGCCGAAAAAGTTTAATAAACGGACGGCTTATTCCGCAAAAAGTACTGATAATATAGGACAGCGCAGACAGCATGCAAGAGATCACCAAGCTGATCAAGCTTGCTAAGTTAAGCCGGTTTGCGCCATAGTCGATTACACTCTGCCCGAGGCCCCTCATGCCGGGCTATCGATTTTGCCATGGATTTGTTTTTGTCTACCATAGTAGTCACGGTGCATCCTACGGCCCGTTCTGGCGGCGAAGAATTTTGTGTATTTATGCCAAACGTCTGCATTGATGCAGCGTTTGGCTGCTCGATAGTTTTCGACAAATGCTCGCCAGTCAAACCTTGAGATTCGAAGGTAACAGCTTTAATTGCAAAGTCAGCATTGCTGTGACTGAACTAGATGAGGGCGGTGTAAAAGGTATGATACGCCGGGCCGAGCAACACTTGTATACGGCCAAAAAAAACGGGCGTAATAAGGTGATTATTGACCACGAATTGCCACGACCAGTTTGCGAGCCTGATGATAGTGGCGTAACGAATCGTAGCTAAATATGCCCAGGGCCAGCCATACAAAGGCAAACATCACCAAAGTAGCATTATCCAGGGGTTCAGCATAAACCATGGTGGCCAAGGCAAACATAATACTTGGGCCAATGTACTGGAAAAACCCCAGGGTTGAATACATGATGCGTCTGGCCGCAGCGGTAAAACACAGCAAGGGCGCAGTGGTCACTATCCCGGCACATATGAGAGTGATATTCAAGACGGTATCATTTGTCGTCATATCACTCATCTGCCCAGCGAAGAAAATCCAGTAAATAAGCGCCGCTGGTAACATCATAGTGCTTTCAATCAACAAACCGGGTAAGGAATCCACCGCGACTTGTTTACGTAATAAACCATATACGCCAAATGTACCGGCCAAGGTTAACGCCACCCAAGGTACATGACCATAGGAAAAGAAAAATATCACCACCCCGGACAGTACTAGCCCTACTGCCAGACGCTGCAGATTACGCAGGCGTTCACCTAAAAACACTCTTCCAAGAAACACATTTAACAGTGGATTAATGTAATAACCCAAACTTGCATCTAACAGA
Source organism: Paraglaciecola sp. IT1134 (assembly GCF_058068185.1). Lineage (NCBI taxonomy): Bacteria > Pseudomonadati > Pseudomonadota > Gammaproteobacteria > Alteromonadales > Alteromonadaceae > Paraglaciecola > Paraglaciecola sp. IT1134. The sequence goes on from NZ_CM176486.1 coordinate 5,040,294, forward strand.
TGGCCATTATTTATGGCCCATATGAACAAAAACCAATTGCCTGCTAGCAGCAAACCGGATACCAGCAATATCTTCACAACTTTTGGGTTTTTTAGGGCAGCCTTAACCTTGGGAAAATGCCCGGTTACCGCCACCAGTATCAGCAGTAATAAAACTGACCAGACGATGCGGTGCAGCAGAATTTCTATGGCTGGCACAGCGTCAAGCAGCTTAAAGTAAATAGGTGCCACACCCCACATAGAATAAGCAGCGATCGCAAATAATACACCTGACTTAGCTGATTTATCGTACATGTGCAAACCACCCTTTGTTTAGAACGCGGCAGTGTGGATTAAGCGCCCTGAAAAATCAATGTCTTGTGTTGAAGCTTTTTGAAAATTAGCTATGGTATACATCGTGCTTGCTAAATTGTCACATGTATCAAACTCACTAACTGTTACCTGGCATATTAGGAAAAACATGGTCGCCTATTTAAAAGACAAAACGAAAAAACTCGTCGATTCCCACAACATGTACCTAGTGCTGGTTGGGGCCTCGTTTCTGGAATCCATAATAGTCCCTATCCCCTTAGAAGCAATACTGCTCCCCTTGATGCAGGCCAAGCGGGAAAAGCTCTGGCTACTGGCTTTTTTAGCGACCCTGGGCTGCATTTTCGGTGCGGTAATTGGTTACGCTATCGGCTATTTTCTGTTTGAGCAATTTGCACAGCAGATCGCCAATTGGTTTTCTGATCCCCAGCAATTGTCAGCAGTAAAAACCCAGATGCAGGAACAGGGATTTTGGTACGTGCTTTGGGTGGGTATTTTGCCAATCCCTTTTCAAATTGCCATGCTGGCCGCCGGAGCAGCTAAATACTCTTTAGGCATGTTCCTATTAGCTACCTTTATTGCCCGTTCACTGCGTTATTTTGGTTTGGCGTTGCTGGTGAAAATTGTCGGCAATCAGGCAGAAAACCTATTCAAAAGATATAAGATACCTACAGCCATAGTGTTAACCACCACTGTTATTGGTATATGGCTGCTCAGTTAGACGACGTTAACCATTCATCAGTACTTACATTAGGAACATTATGCGCGACTCTCTCGATCCACCTGAAAATAACAGCCATGAACCCAAGATAGTCTCAGCCACAGGTGAGCCCTTATTCAATGAGGATGCTCGAGAGCGCACTAAAGAGCGCAACTGGGAAAGTAACGAATATGTGTCGGTAATAGTTAAACGTACCGACGAAACCTTCCGCCATCCAGATGATATTCTGGAAAAGGCTATTGACGAAGGTATAGAGCAACTTAGCCGCCCAAGCATGTCTCTATTTATGTCGGCTATGGCAGCGGGCATGATCATCTGCTTCACCGTCTTAGCGGTTGGAGTGATGGCCAGCATGACCGGGGATCTCACCAGCGGCTTCAACCGTGTACTGGTCGCGCTGGTTTACCCCTTGGGTTTTGTGATGTGTATATTAAGCCGCACCCAACTTTTTACCGAACACACTGCCACAGCTTTTTATCCTATTTTAGACAGGCGGATCAAGGTCCACAGAATGTTTCGTTTATGGGCGATTGTCATAGCCGGCAACTTAATTGGTGGTGTCGTAAGTGCGGGGTTGTTAGCGCTAAGCGAAGAGGTGATCCACGCAGCAGACGGCTACCTTATTATCGCGGAACACCTGTTATCGTACTCGCCCTTGCCACTACTAATGAGTGCCACGCTAGCGGGTTGGTTGATGGCTCTTGGCGCTTGGACGATCTTGTCAACCCATTCCACTACCAGTCAAATACTGTGTATTTATATCGTGACCTTTGTGATTGGTCTGGGCGGCTTGCATCACTCCATTGCCGGATCGGTAGAATTGCTAGTGGCGTATTTCACCTCTAATACACTGAGCTTAAACGTCATGTTAAAAGCCATTGGCATTGTTTTGTTAGGCAATGCGATTGGCGGCACTGTTTTTGTGGCATTGTTGAATTACAGCCATATTCGAAAATTAAACAAATGAAAAAACCTTGGGAAGGGGGGGGCTCCCCTTAGCGGGTCAACAGACATTCATACTCAGCGAGCCAAACGTTTGACCATAACCCAGCTAAACCAGCCACTTAGGGCAGTTACGACTGTACCCCACACCCAATCCTTGATACTGATAGCAAGGGGCCAGTCAGCAAGAATAGCGTAATTGGTCAAGTTGTAGGCCCCATATGCGGCCATGCCCAATACGGCTCCTGATACCAATACTGGTAACCCCGAGCGCTTTACATAGTGTGGCGCTACCACCAGATGGACTAAGGCGCCACAATATGACAGATAAAACACGACCCAAGGTAAAATGGAGAAATCTTGGCGTAACCAGCCCTGCAAAGCAGTCATATATGTTTCCCGGGCAATCAGACCTAGCCAAATACCGTCTAACAGCAAAAAACTAAGCAACGCTGCCCCATAAGCCACCCAAAATCTTTTCATGCTTTTTCCTTGTTGCCATTTACCAAGTACACCCATTTACCAATAGATAATGCCCGATACCCTTGGTATAGAGTAGGAAATAACTGCGTATTGCGTGTAAGTTTTTCAAGTCCCTATCATCCAGACGTTGTTTTTTTTCTACATGGTTTTTTAAAATATTTTTAAATCAACAACTTACTCTAATGTGATTGGCTGGTATAAAGATCGCATCTAGCCATACATATTGAATTAATAAACGGTGAGTTAATGAAAATTTTTGAAGCCCTTCGACAAGACCACGACACGCAGCGCGAGTTAATGAAAGTGCTGGTTGAAACATCCGGCGATACTGAGCGTCGCCAGAAAAGTTTCAGACTGCTTAAAGAAGCGTTAGAGAGTCATGCCCTGTCCGAAGAGCGCCATTTTTACGCGCCCTTGATGGAATTTGATCAAACTATAGGTCCAGCGCGCCACGCCGTAGCCGAACATCACGAAATCGATGAATTGATTGAAACCCTGGAAGATACGGAGATGGACACCTCTGCATGGCTAACGTATATGAAAAACTTGCAGAAACTGGTGACACATCATCTGGATGAAGAAGAGCATGAATTCTTCCAGCAGGCGGGCAAAGTATTGAGCGAACAACAAAAATCGGATCTGGCCAGCAGTTATCGCAGCGAGATGACTAAACAGCACACCAAGGCTCAATGAGCCAGTCGGATTATAACCCTGTCATGTTTTTGAACGTTTCCGATAAACCATGCCCGTATGGAACTTTAGATCCACAGCCTTGGCTCCAAACAGGCGTGCCCATCAGCTAACAAGCAAAAGAGGATAGAAATGAATACAGTTAAAATTAACGCCGGTGCCACCTTTCCGCAATTAACAGTGCTCGATAAACAAGGGCAGTCGGTCACATTAGTGTCCCCTGAACATAAAGATGACTGGACTATGGTAGTGGTCTATCGAGGCCAACATTGTCCCGTTTGCACCAAGTACCTGAACCGCTTACAAGATATGTACCCTAAGTTCGCCGAAATTGACGTACAAATCGTCGCCGTATCGGCTGACTCAGTGGAACAGTTACAGGCCAAACTTGCGGATGATGTCAGTGTTGACTTCCCAGTGTATGCGGGGTTAACCCTAAAGCAAATGCAGCAACTCGGGTTATACGTTTCCCAGCCAATGTCACAAGCCGAAACGGATCATCCCTTTGCCGAACCGGCTATATTTGTTGTCAACAGCAATCATCAGGTACAAGTGTTGGAAGTAGCCAACAGTCCCTTTGTGCGACCAGATTTAGATACCTTATTATCCGGTTTGAGTTACACCCGAAAAAATGATTACCCCATTAGAGGCACCCATTCAATTTGAGCTGGGTAAGGTATTTAAGACTACGCTGAATCAATGTTAATGGACTACTCACCTGCCGGGAAAAATATTAATACCTGGCGGGAGACGTTTTTTTGATTTATCCCCCCTATTGACCTACAAACCCATAATGGATATTGCGAAGGGCTTGTTTACTTTGTTATCCCTTAATTCGTTGGCAAGAAACACTTCCCCCCGCAAGGGCGAGTGTTTCTTCGGCAAGGTAACTGACGACGTGAAATACCAAAGTATAGGGGTAACAAAGCGGCATGAAATTCGCTTTGTTTCTGTTTTCGGCCACAGTGGTGGCTGTGGGAACAACTTTCAATTGAGAAGCCAATGTTTATCATAAAATATTATCTAGGCAGCGCCCTGTTAGCTTTTGTTCTGGCTTGGTTTAGCCCCAATATTATTTTGACAATTCTTTTAACCTGGATTGGGTTATCTATGTTGGGTGTCAGTGCTGCTTATCTGTTGAAGCAACCGGCTATCTTTCGTAAAAAGCAGGATGGGACCATCCCCTTTTATATTCGGTGGCTGTTTGTGCCCTTTTTGATAGGTGTAACGCTATACAATGCCTGGGCCAGAAAAAATGACACTGTGCCTGCGATCCAGAAAATTGAGGAAAACCTGTTTCTCGCCTGTCGTTTATTCCCCACGGATGTTGAGGAGCTTAAGCACCTCAAAGTTCAGGCAATTCTGGATGTAACGGCAGAGTTTGACGGTCTGGATTGGACCGCCCAGTCAAAAGACCTGGCCTATTTGAATGTGCCTGTACTCGATCACCAAAGTCCATCACAGGAAGACCTGCTGGCTGCCGTTAACTGGATAGAGAATCACAGACGCGCTGGCCGCGGAGTCGTCGTGCACTGCGCGCTAGGCAGAGGACGCTCCGTGCTGGTCATGGCCGCTTATTTGTTGAGTAAACATCCATTGATGAGTGTACGAAGTGTAATGGAAAAAATTCAAGGAGTCAGGCGCACAGCCAATCTGAACTCGCACCAGCTCAAGTCATTGGTGAAGATACATGATACCGGAGCCCTGGACCTGCGCCCGCAAGTTTGGCTCATCGCCAATCCTGTATCTGGTGGTGGGAAATGGCCACAAAACCGGGAGTTTATTGAACAGCGCCTTAGTCCACAAATGCAGTTAACTATCAAAGAAACTAGTGGGGATATCAGCGCTCGCAGTTTAGCTAAACAAGCGATTGATGAAGGTGCAAAAACCATCATTGCCTGTGGCGGTGATGGCACCCTGACAGAGGTAGCCTCAGAACTGGTGGATACGGATTTGAATCTTGGCATTATCCCCTTTGGCACCGCCAATGCGTTGGCTCACGCCTTATTTGGCAGTAAGTCTAAAATTATGCCTGTGGAAGTTGCCTGCGAGAATATAGAACAGGGAATAGTTAAACGTATTGATACAGCCTGGTGCAATGAGCACTTAATGCTGCTAGTTGCTGCGGTGGGATTTGAACAAAAGATGATCGAAAACGCCGATCGCGAAGAAAAAAATCTGGGGGGGCAAATGGCTTATATAAAAGCGTTGTGGGACGCCGTGGATAACAACGAAAGCCTGGAGCTTCAGGTGGAAATCGACGACCAGCCAGCTCAGACAATACACGCCTGTAGCTTGGTTGTGGCCAATGCCGCGCCTTTTACTACCGTGCTGGCCCAAGGTGGGGGGGAACCTAACGTAGAAGACGGTAAACTGGATGTGACCTGGTTACCGCCGCAAAACTCTTTTGGTGGGCATATGTTCAGCCTGTCAGAATTAGTTATGCCTGGGCTTTTTGGAGATACAACTAACGGCCATGTGGAGCACACCAAAGTAGAAAACATCATCATCACAGCGGATTCAGATTTAAAATTTGTGATAGACGGTGAGAATTACACCGCTCAGCAAATAAATATAAGAGTTAATCCCTGCTCATTAAATGTATTGCTGGCACCCAAACAATATACCTCTGGGTAATTTCCCCCCGAACCAAGGAGCAATGAATTTTAACCACCTGAATATGTTTGTCTGGGTATTATGAATATTTTACCGGCACCAAAGTAACTTTTGCGCTAGGGTGTCTGAGCAAAATTTTGCACATCTTACTCACCGTGTTCTGCCACGCTGGCCCGGTTCTTGATACAAGTTTGGCAATAACACGTTAAAGCTGTCACTAAAAAGGTGACCACCAAAACAAAAGTGAGCCACTAATATGAATATACTGCCAGACTATATATTATTGAAACCTAGCTTGACGCTGTGTTTAATATGTTTATGTCTGTTTGGCTGCAGCAGTATCCCACCCACACCTTATCAGGCCGCAGTGGAAAACGGTGATGACGGCTTTAGCCATATCAAGCTCAGCGAAAATCAATATAGAGTGATATTCAACGGCAATAAAACTACAGACGAAACGAAGGTTGAGGATTACACTCTGCTTCACGCTGCAGAATTAACCCAAGCGTTAGGGTTCGATTGGTTCATCATCGTTGACAGCGACACCGAAGTGGAAAGCAAAGATATTACCCGTGTTGGCCCTCGTCCTACCCCCGTAACGCCAATCGGAAGGGACACTAACTGTGGTGTATTGGGTTGTACCACCCCTAGCTCACCCCATTATGCCGGGGGGCAGGTGGTCGTGCAAAAAGTTAAAAACAGCATATTGTCATCATTGTTAATCACTATGGGTAACGGTCAGCCAGATACCCCCTTAGAAGTATTTGATGCCGCTCAGTTGGCCAATAACCTACGTCAGCAATATTCAATTCATCAATAACCACAAGACAGGTATTTCCTCTTAGCGAGTGCTCTGCACTCGCTTTTTTTTGATAATTCAATACCCAGGAAATCATTATGGAATTTAAAGCCCTTGACGAATTTTCAAGTCTGATTAATAAAAAGCTACAAGGCTGGCTAGAAGCAAGCATCATGCATTTGCCCAATTTTGTGGTCGCTGTGGCTATTGTCGTGGTGTTCACTATATTAGCCAGGGTACTTAGCAGTATGTTACGCAAAGGTTTGCATCGTGCCCTGGAGTCACGGCAAATCGCTGATCTTTTAGTCTCGATCTTCAAAGTCTTGGTATTAGCCGCTGGTTTATTTATCGCTCTGGATTTTTTAGGTTTGTCGGGCACAGTGACTTCCTTGCTGGCCGGAGCAGGAATAATCGGATTAGCTATAGGATTTGCCTTTCAGGATATGACGGAAAACCTCATTGCAGGGATTGCTATGGGTATACGCAAGCCTTTCCAAATCGGTGATGTAATCCAAGCCGAAGAAGTTTTTGGTAACGTCAGAACCATTAACTTGCGTAACACTCTGGTGGAAACTTTTTTTGGCCAACTTGAAGTGATCCCCAACAAAATCCTGTTCAGGAATGTCTTAACCAATTATTCAACAATAGGGGTACGACGCATAGAAGTGCCAGTCGGTATCTCCTATGGCGATGATCCCCAGAAGGCTGCGGATGTAATCACTGAAAAACTCAATGGGTGTGAATTTGTCATTAAAAAACAAGAAACTGCGGTTTTTGCCGAAAGCTTTGGTGACAGCAGCATCAATCTGTTGGTCTGGTTCTGGATTGATTATCCAGGGGACACCGGCTTTATGGTCGCTCGACACAAGGCCATAGTTTTGATTAAACAAACTCTAGAGGAGAACGACATACTTATTCCATTCCCTATTCGCACATTGGACTTCGGCGCCAAAGGCGGTGAAAAACTAAATACCATGTTGGCGACAGAACAGCTATCAATGACGGATAAAAAAAACCTCGACGGGGAAAACACCATGCATAAACCGCAAAACTCGGCCGAGACTCCGAAGGATTAATCCTTCCTCAGCACCTATAAAAAAGTTTTAATATTGAGCCACAGTTAGCACTCCCTAGATGCTGGTTCTGCCATGTGGTACCACTTAACGTCTAGTGAAAGAAGAGTCACCCAGGTCGAAATTTCTACACAAAAAAGAAATATTTACCCAAATAGCTGTTCCACCATACATCCGCAAATCCTCACTAGAATTCTCAACTACAGCAGCAATTTTAGGCCAAGCATTTGATTACCAATTAAATTAGGGTTTCTTATGCCATGTTCCGGATTCACTGGTTTGCTTGTTGCATTGTATAGGTTAATCAGACCGAGACTCTGATTGTGTGCATACATTCGATTTCAATTATAAAAGTACTTAACGGCGGCATAGAATTTTATTCAAACGCCATCAAAAAGGTAAACTCCCCGGAAGTAAAAAATGTATTTAGCGCAATGATCCGTGAAAAACAGGCCGCTGCTGCCAAATTACAACCTTTTGCCGTAGCCAAACAAGGGAAATATGAAAGTGATAATTCCGTGGCCGTCGATACACGCAACATATATACCCGCCTTATCAGTACGTTTTCGTCGGATAGTGATCATACTTTTGTTAGCCAGCTAGAAGAAGTTGAGGATAAAACCCTGGACGTGACCAGAGACGCACTGGATGAGGATCAGCCTGGGGATTGCCGCTTAGTATTAAATGCGCTGATGACCGACATGCAACAATGCCATGATCAAATGAAAGCTTTGCAGAAAACCACGTCATAAAGACAAACAACAGATGGGCCCTAAACGTAATATTTTTTGGGTCCTATGTGCTGCACATCGCGACTTTCCTTACCCTCAATTGCAAAAAAATCACCGCACTGTGACTGACAATTCGATGGGTACTAAGGTATGTTACTAAAGCTGGAATAAAATCCCAGGTTAAAGATTTGGATGGGGTAACAGGTACTTGAAATACCCACATGCAGTGAACTAAAAACTGACTGTGGGGGCACCTGAGGATATTCTGCCTTGCAGAGCAAGTAAATTCAGCCCTCTCTGGGCATGGTCTAGCGCTTTGGCTTTCCAGCCGGAATCCAAATGCTTAACTGAGGATTGATAATAATATTGGGCTCGCTGTAGACGTAATCGAGAATTGCGATCATTCAGATCATAATTGGTGTTATCTAATTGGGTTGCAAGTACCTTTATCTCATTAGGCATGGGGAGTTTTGCAGTTCTGTCATCTGCGGCTTGCACAGAAAGCAATAAGGATCCCATGGTTAATAACACAGCTGAAGAAATGGATAATAAGGCTTTCATATAGATCCAATAAGGCTAACTAGTCTGACTAGTGTTGTGCAATTACGATACCAAGACCCCCAGTTAGTAGAAATGCATATCATAATACATATAACAAAATAACTTGTTATTTATCAAATGGTTAAGCTTAACATTTAAAGGAGTAGCTGTTTAGATGTGGTTAAAGCTACATGTGGTGATGAACCCCGATTGCATATCCTACAAAACAGGTATTTTTTACACTTATTAGGGGTTTCTTTGACTAGGAGCGGGTAATAGGTAGAAAAAATTTCTGGCTTGCTACTGTGGGCTACTCAATCAAATCAATATCCATAGCGGCAAGCAGATTCATGGCTTCGAAACGACAAAAGCGTGCCCCTTTTAATACATTACAACGCGGGTCAATATGGTAATCTGTTGCCTCGCTAAAATTTGCTTGGCTAAGATTAGTACGCACAAACAAACTGTTATAAAGGTCGGTACCGGTAAAGTTTGCGCTGGTAAGATCCGTCTCCCGAAAGTCAACATCTTGGGCTTTGCATTCAATGATTTGAATGCCGGCAATACCCAACGCAAAAAAAGTTGATGAGTTTAAGTTAGATTTTTTGAACTTCAATCCTGCCCCGGACATCAAGCCTCGCCAACAGGCATTTGTCCAATTGACACCCAGTAATTTACAGGCACAAAATTCCACATTTAGGAACTGACTAGCATTGAGCTTGACAAAACTTAAATTGCAGGATGTAAACAGGCAATCGGTAAATATACATTCTTGAATGAGCAAGTCTTTGAAATCACAATTGATAAATTCACAATCCTCAAAGCTCAGGCTAGTTAGTTGGTTCCGAGTAAAAATAATACCATTAAATTTTTTTCCATGTGAGTCGTGAAGTCTCGGGTGGCTGCCGGGCATCATTTTTCCTTTGACAGACAGGTTGTCATCGGACAATAACAGATATGCTCCTGAACTTTCATATGCAATAAGACATAAATATCTGTCGTGCCCTGATTAAAATCTGCGCGTAAAAGTTGTTACCGCATTTTTCTTAGTTAAAGCCACCTTGAGGATGGCCACAAAATTTATGTTGCTGTTGTTGTATGTCGCCCTACCAAGCTTGGCAAACGAAACTGTGATTCGCTTTTATACGATCCTAAAAGGAACCAACAACAGCTCGCTTGCAGCCAGTGAACATATCGATGGCACAAAGCCCGTTGGTAAAGGCCTGCGGGCAGGGAAATTATTTTATCTGACATGATTTATGACCTCAAATAAGCGAAAATCAATTTTGTTGCCCATCCGCTTTGCGTTGCTAAAAGGTTTAATGGGATGTCGCCCATTATTGCTCAATAAAGGCCAGCTACAAAATTTTTCCGATATATATAGCCTGGCATAATTACAAAAAACTGGTAGTGGGGTCAGTTTTGAGTGGTTAGAAACAGAAATACTTTTGCGCAACGGCTGGTGTTAGCAGGCGGCTCTGCAAAAAAGAGGCACAGAATGCTGCAAGCAAGCAGATTCGACTATTTTCCCTGAGGAATTTTTGGAATAAGGCGGGTGACGGAATTGGCGGAACGTATTGAGTCACGGTGAGACCCACCATCAACAAAGAAAATGTGAGGAAACTTCTAAGCCTCACACATAGCATTGCCAATGAAAGTATCTACAAAGCCAAAATACACCATCACATTATATTTAAGTTAAAAATACGGCGGTGAGCTGACCCGCCAAGAAGGTAGTAGATAAGCGTACTTTTCGGTTATAACTAAAGGGCAAAAAAAAACCCGCACAGGGCGGGTGTTGAGATATACCTAATTCACACCAACACTAATCATTGTGGTTAAGTTTATTGTTTTTTAAATTATCCACAACGCTCTTCACGTCAGTGGTATTTTCAGCAATTTTCACCGCTAGTTGACGCGCTGCGTCAGAGTCAACCATGCCTGTCAGGGTGACAGCACCCATTTTCGATTCAACTTCGATGTCTAACCCACTTACCTGCGACTCAAATAATAGACGGGTTTTTATTACGGTTTCAATTTTTGCATCATTTAAGGTCTGCATCATTTCACCGTCCTTCTCCGCGTCTAATTCTGCAATGACAGTTAACTGATTGTCTACATCCTTAACACCGTCCAGTGACATGACCAATTCAGTTGCCAGGGATTTATCTACCTGACGATCCACCTTACCCGTAAGGGTAACCACGCCGTCTTTTACATCAGTATTAATATCAAACGAGTCCAGATGACCGTTAAGCATCAGGGTGGTCTCGGCTTTACCATCTATCCAGGCATCGCTAGCGGTGTCCTTCCAGTTGTTCTGGGCATTAGCAGCTAATGACGCAGTTCCTAACGATACGGCTACTAAGACTGAAATGATTGAATGTTTCATAATTATCTCCTTTTTAAAATTCTCAATATCCAAAGCTAAATTCATGCCATCTCGCAAGCAATTGATTATATTGATTATTATCTTAATTTTTGGGGTTGTTAGTGCGCTAAAAACGTAACAATTGCGATAGGAATGTAAATAATTCCGCCATCTAGTCAGGCTAGTCATGGTCCACTTCGCCTGGCAAGGTTGCTTTGCTTGCAAAAACAAATTGCGCTACCGACAAAAGGCTAACGTGTATAGCGAGACTAGATCACCAATCTGGCGCAAAGTCCGGATTGACTATGCGTTCCTGTGGCTCGATAGCCGCGATCTCTGACATATCCTGTGGTGTCAATATCAGCTTGGTTGCAGCCAGATTGTCGCGCATATGACTGATGTTGGTAGAAGATGGAATGCTGATAATGTGTTTTTGGTTTAACCAGGCCAATGACACAGCTGAAGGCGTACTGTTATGTCTTTGAGCTATGGTTTTTAATATTTCATCCTCCATCACTTTACCCACACCAAGTGGCATATAAGCAACAACTTGAATACCATTGCGCTGACAGCATTCTACCAATTGGATATTTTGGAAATGAGGGTGTACTTCAATTTGGTTGGTCAATATTTGGTCAGTGCCTAAAATCGACAAGGTCTGGGCTATCTGGCTCGCAGTGAAGTTTGATACCCCGATATGTTTGCTCAGTCCACGCTCTTTACAGGCCTTCAAGTGCCCTAAGTAGTCTTCCAGGGCGACGTCGTTGTCCGGTGATGGCCAATGAATAAGTAATAGGTCGACATAGTCAGTATTGAGTAAAGTCAGACTATTTTGTACACTCGTAAGAAACTTGGATGCCGATAAATTTTCATACCACACCTTAGTGGTGAGAAAAAAATGCGCTCTGGGTAAACCAGATCCCGCGATAGCATCACCCACTTCAGCTTCATTTTCATAGATTTGCGCGGTATCAAGGTGTCGATAACCTACTTCGATGGCGGTGGAAACCGCAGTCTTGGCTTCCTCTTCTTTGAGTCTGTAGGTACCAAAACCTGGTGTAGGAATAGAAATATTGTGCATAATAACGTCCTCATAAATACATTCGCTTGCTACATTTAGCTTGCGGTATGTGATCAATACGCTTCGTCTTACGATTTACATGCCAACACCTAAACGTTTGATATTAAATAAGTATTTTGGTTTAGAGGCATTGACCGTGAAATATATTCACGGAATTATATATAGCTTTCATTTTGTGCAGGGTGTGGATCTACGCTTTCAGTTCGAGTTGAGTCTTGATTTGCTTTAATCGCCCGTTTATATCCTGCCAGTCCCTATCTGGAAGCGACGTTTCCCGTTGCACCTGTTCAATCATCAAAGCCTGAGAACGTACAAAGTCCCGCTGCTCATCGTTCTTGCTCACCCTAACTATGGTATTTAACCCTTCTAGCAACCGAATGGTGACGGCAATACTACCGTGAGCATATTGACGAATTTGATTAAATGCTGCTTCTCCCATGCCTGCGAATGATATAGGTCGACAGACTAAACGCAATACGCCTGAGTCGTCCCGTCTGTGAGCCTGAGGAAACGGTTTGTTGGTCAATTCGCTTAATATTGCCGTTAATTTATCTACACAGGTTATGGCGGAATAGGGATCGTTAATCCCAGGTGAAAGAGCTCGTACGGCAATTTCCACCAATTGGTGCACAGCAAATTCAGCATCTTGTACCGGTGTACGCTGTCCCCCTTGAATGATACAGTCGATAAGGGTATTGGGCTCACAAGGCAAAGCGTTACCTTGGAAATAAGCCGTGATCAAACAGGCATTTTTGCACACAAAATCCCCCGGCATATGATGTACGTCAAGGGCGATATCACATCTGGAGGCCAGCTTGAGCAAATACTTAAAATCAGTGGTTTGTATATAGCCGCTGCGGCCAGCTGGCAAATCCACATGATTGAGATAACGCTGCTCAAAATCAGCGGCTTGTTTACCCATCAGATTGGTTTGCTGATCCCGGTGCTCTGGAAACAGCCGGTCTATATTGCGTTGTAAATCGCAATACACATCATCAATAACATTATCTGCCTGAATGGCCCGAGCCACGTGATGAATAAAATAAATCAACACTCCCGCACCTATGATTGCCAGCACCATAGCGAAATACAAGGAAATACCGGGCACAAAAGGTGTATCTCCGTAAGACTTGGTGGCTTGAATAACGAGCAAACAGTAAATAAAGGTTGCGACGAAGTTACCCAGAACACATTTGGTGCCAATATCCATCATGAAATTACGGATAAGGCGAGGTCCAAATTGAGATGACGCCAGGCTAAGTGCCACCACAGTGATAGAAAAGGCGATACTGGTCACAGTGATCATCGAAGCCGCAATAGTAGTTAATAGTGCGCGGGCCGACTCAGGAGAGGTCTGGTAAAAGAAGGTAAAAAACCCGTTGGTGTGATTAACCCCGTAGCGGTCTAATTGCAGCAATACTTGCGACATAATAATGGCACAAAAGACCATCAGCGAAGGCACAAACCAAAAGCTCGTCCTGATAGAATCCCAAATCCGCAATATCCGTGTATTCATGTTAGGGGCAACCTAGTCGAGTAATTTAAAAGCAATGAATCAATGTTGCTGGTCGCGCTTTTTCGTCTTCATGGCCAGAATTACCAAGGCAACAACCGCTATAATCGTTATCACGCCAAAAGCGGCGAGAAAGGTGGTCAACAGGCTGCCAGACCCCATACCGCCTGCCGAAAAGATCACTCCTAAGGAAACAGCAAAAATAATAATGCTGATTTGTAGTAACATTTCAGCTACTCCTGGCGTTACGCCATTATGGATCATTATTGGACAAAGGCCGATTGTAAACAAAACCCCCTGTGCCACAGATAACATTCGCGGACAATTCAGGGGTACAAAAAAGGGGTGAAATCACCCCTTTTTTTACAACGTGTTTATAACAGGTAAGACCCGAATATTAACAATCAGTGTCTTCTGCGTTTGCACCTTCTTTCACATCTTCACATGCGTCTTCAATAGCGTTGCCAGCGTCAGTCGCCATTTCGTCCATTGTTTCACCAGCGTCTTCAGCATCGTTATCGTTACAGGCTGTTACCATAGTAAGTGAACCGAAAACCAAAGCTAAAAGGGTAAATTTCTTAAGTAAGTTCATAGTGAATCTCCATGTATTAGTAAAAAGTGTTGATAAAAATTGATTATACCCTAGGGCCTTTACCCCGAACAGCATTTGCTACCAGAGATAAAACCAACAGAACTAGAAACACAAAAAATATAATCTTTGCGATACCTGCAGCCGTGCCGGCTATACCACCAAAACCCATCACACCAGCCAAAATAGCGATAATTAAAAATGTTAATGCCCAGCCCAACATAATATTCTCCTTGATATTCAAAATTATTTTATAATCGAAACATATAATGCGTTATTCATGCCAATCAAAAATATTTTATAACCATTTGATTTAAAACAACTTAAAATACATTAGTGAGTTCCGAAGGGATAATCAGCAATTCATGCTTGAAATATTTACATTAAACAATGGAATAGTTGCACGGCATATCTGCTGGATCAGGCTTTTTGGTTCAGGCAAGGTTCTAATATTAGTTCAGTGATCAAAGGTTAAAAATCCGAGCAGTACAGTAGTTGTAATCGTACCGATTTCCATGGTGTTCCTGAAGTATTAAGTTAAGTGGAATACTGGCGAATCTGTGCCAAAGTCGTTTGGTAGAGTGGGAGAAGACATAAATTGAAATGGCTTGAGCCGATAGGGTGCATCCGCGTGTTTTATAAATTAAGGGGTTTCATCAAATGAGATGATTTTGTCGACTTTCATATCAAAGGCCTTTACGAAACCATTTTTTAAGATAGCCGCGATGGCTGGTAAAAGTGGAGTGTCAATACTATCTATTTGCCCTTCTAAGGGTATGCGTGTGGCGAGCAGATCTTTTTTATCGTTTTCCAGGATCTCGGACAAACCACCAGTTAATCCCTCAAATAGCCATTCAAACGGGTTGTCGCCATCCTTTACGACATCTTCTTGCCAGTCAAACACGTCCAGGTGGTATACCCCTACCTCTACATAGCCTTGGACCTGCCCCTGCTTGGCAGCTAACTCCATGGCAAAATCTATTTCACCGGCTTCAAAATCAAAAGGAGTATAAAAACTTATAAGGTGGTCAATTTGTTTAACGGGCAGACGCTGCATTTCCACGTCGAAATCGAATGTGGGTTTAGAAGCATAAGGATCATAGGAACCCGACATTATTAAGGGGCAAACACCCGCAACTTTTGCTTGCATCGAAATTTGCGTGACCAGACTGCCAGAGAATGCTCGGCTGTTGGTCAAATTAGTGATCTGACCGTTGACTTCTTGTATCTGGGTGACGGTCCTACGTTCGTCACTGAAGGTCTCTAGTGCAATGACCCCGTCAATTATATCGACGCGATCTATGGAAAAGGGCGCTAAACGGTTGACCAATGTGATCCAGGTTTCTTCGTCTTTTACATCCGGGTTAATTTTTTCATCTCGTCCAGCGGTGTCAATGAAATAAAACTCCGGATGGGTGAAGACCAGTTCTGCGACTATGGCGCCATTAAACAATGCCGACCAAAGTATAGAAATATCCAATTGACTAACCTTAATCAACGGCTTTTGTTGCTGACCATCCACCATATACAATTCAATGTCGTTTACTTGATAGGCTCCCCGGTACAAGGCGATATCCACATCACCGACCCTGCCGCTGATCCCGGCAGTGGTGGAGATAGCGTAATTGATGCCCTTTTTAACCGCCAGCGGCGCAAATAAACGCGCTAGTATCAGCAAAACAACGAGGCCTACTGAAATTTTTATAATGCGCGACCGGCGTAGATTTGACATCTAACCTCTCTTAGGATCTTTAGCCGGAAAATGTTACACACCCAAGCGCTAATTTTACCGGCTAGAAAACACGTTACCTTTTGGCGATGATCCAAACAGCGTGGATGATCCCCGGGATATAACCAAGTAATGTTAACAATATATTCAACCAGAACGCCCCGCCTAAACCAACCTGCAAAAACACGCCTAAAGGGGGCAATAAAATAGCGATAATAATACGAAATAAATCCATGTGAACTCTCCTCTATGTTAATCGAATTATTACATAGGCAATTACCGTTCCCATTTTGCTAATTGTGCTTAATATTCCGTTAGTCTATTTTTGATCTGAGGTCCTCTGGTACCGTGTCAGCCACCCGAGCGCCCCTGTCACCCATTTTATGGTTAGGCCCATGAGTACTGTCTTGCACAGTTTGATGCTCCATGGCCGCGTTGAATTCAGAACCCAACAGAACGATAAAGGCGGTGATGTAAAACCACATCAAAAGGATGACCACACTGCCCACCGAACCATAGGTTTCATCATAACTGGCAAAACTGGTCAGATAAAATGAAAACACTCCGGAAAAAAGTATCCAGATGCAACTGGCAAGGACTGATCCCGGTGTCACCCAACGCCATTTCGCATTTCTCCTATCAGGCCCATAGCGGTAAAATGCCGCCAAAGCCAGGTTAAATACTATTGCTAGAATTGGCCAGGTCAACCATTTCATTATCCCACTACTGTATGCCCGTAGACCGACCGAATCCAATAACATCGGAAGTAGTGCTATGGAAAATAAAGCCAGTACCATAACTAATACGGCGCAAACGGTTAAAGTGAATCGCAGGAGGATCTTTTTAAAAAAGCTCTGAGTTTGTTTTTCTCCATAGGTAATATTGCTGGCCGTCACCATGGCTTGGGTCCCTTTACTTGCGCTCCACACGGCGAACAGGGTACTGAGCACGGCCCCAAATCCTAAGGCAGTTTCAGATTTGCTGATCACCCGCTCGATTTGCGTTTGCAGTATATCCCTGCTTTGTTCAGGTATTACACCGATCAGGTGACTTAAATGCCCCTGCAGATCTTGGGGCGATACAAGTAAACCATAAACAGAAATTAGTGCTGCCAGCATGGGAAATATAGCTAACAAGAAATAAAATGCTACCCCCGCGGCAATCAGTGACAGATTATCCTCATTCATGTGTTTAAAAGTTCGACGCAATATGTCCCACCAAGCAATAAGCGGCAGCTCGGTTGGTGATTGAGCCTGTTGACCTCTTTTAGTATTCACCTAACTCTCCATCAATTGAACCCGAACTCATTGCCCATACAAGAACTCATTTATCAGTATATTATTTACAGCATACTGGTTCTTAAACCAGCTTAATGTTATTTATCTAACAAAATTAAACCATCACGAGCGGAAAACTTATGGAAATTCGGAGCCTATTGGCCGTAATAATGATGTTATTAAGCAGCGGTTATGCCAATTCTATGCCTGCTGCTGAAAAGGCGACAGAAGGTGCGGGATGGGTGCAACCTATAGATATTTGGCAAGACGTGATCTTACTTTGGCATAATACCTTGACCGCGCTACCAATGATCGCACTGGGTCTAGTCGTTTTTGTGCTATTTTATTTGGCTGCCAGACCCTTATCAACCCTGTTGGTCAAACCCATTGCTTATGTCAGTCAAAGCCAGCTTATCGAACTGGTTACCAGGAGGCTGATCAGCTTATTGATTATCTTACTGGGCCTGTATATATTTTTGCGTTTCGCCGGACTGACCGAATTTGCCATTGCCATCGTCAGCGGAACTGGGGTAATGGGCTTAGTGTTGGGTTTTGCTTTTCGTGATATCGCCGAAAACTTCATTTCAAGCCTGTTATTAAGTGTGCAAAAACCCTTTAAAATAGACGATGTAATTGAAGTCCAGGGTCAGTTAGGGGTAGTCAAACAAGTCACAGCCAGAGCGACCACCCTGGTTGATTTTGATGGTAATCACATACAAATCCCCAATGCCACCATATACAAAAATATCATCCGCAATTTGACCGCCAATCCAAAAATGCGCGGCCACTTCCTTATCGGCATCGGTTATGATTCCAGTATATTGGCATCGCAAAAACTGGCCACCGGGGTGTTACTCGCTCATCGGGCCGTATTGAATGATCCTGAGCCACAAATTTTGATTGAGAACCTGGCATCTTCAAGCGTCAATTTACGGGTCTATTTCTGGATAAACAGTCACGAACATAGTGTGCTCAAGGTTTCATCCATGTTGATGCGTTTGATCATGCGTGAATTTGAGAAAAATGGCATTAGTATGCCTGATGATGCCCGTGAAATTATTTTCCCACAAGGAGTGCCTATACATCAAATGGATAAGGCCTCCCCTGCAAAAGAAATACCTACAACCCGTATTGAGAAGCCGGTTGAATTGGCAGACAGCACCCTTGAACATATTGAAAATGATCAACGTGATGACCACATGGTGGATGATCTTAGCAGTGACACCGGGGACATTCGCCAGCAGGCTCAGGAAGCCCGGGATCCAGAACAGGGTGCCAACATTTTATAGCTTCGAGGCCTTGTGACAGAACCCAAATGTAAGTTTTTTGCACCTGAGGTGGAAAAATATGATTGCCCGAGGGGGCACGTGAAGCGGCAATAACTAAATCCTGGCCATTTATCGACTAATAGCAAGCTGCCTGTTCAATGGCACTGGCTAGCGATCAGAATAAGCAGCACTAGCCTGATCTGCGGCTTTTTGTATGGCAATTACAAACAGCCCGACAATATTTTGATTCTTAAAGGCGTTAACAGCGCAACTGGCAGAACTGAACACCATGGTGACCTGCTCACGCAGTTCGTGCAAAGGTTTGACACTTCTTTTAGCCATGGCAGCACCCGTGGCACTTTGACACACGGCCATTCTAGTGACTGATGGGGCAAGGCCCTATGCGCATGCGGATTTTTCAATGACTTCCACAAAGAGGAAAAAATAAGCCGGTGCACCACCAATGGTAGAGGTGAACGTTGCCATTTGTCCTTGGTCTTCCACCCAGATTGCCTAACTTACTGCCTGTATAACCTATTCACTGTGGTGATGTCTTACACGCCACATTCTAGACCTGTGTGTAAAGCGGGGAGCCCCTGAAAAATTGAACTAGGCAAGTTTGGTGCGCCGCATATAACTCGTTTGGCTCCACCCAAGTATTGACACAACGTACGGTGGCTGATGCCCTCAACTATAGGGATAAGCACCTTGTTCGCCAGGCTTTCTGCATGGCATTTCGAAACTGCATACATACTTCACTGACCAGTACGCCATACACGTTTACTATCAACAGCTCCGCAAAGCGCACCGCAGCTTCGTTGGTTGCATCGACTCCAATATGAAAATCAGCTAATGCTGAGATACGAATAGAAGGACGAGGATCACCCAGCAAAATATTCCTGCGCTAGAGAGCGTGTTTTATCAAGCCATCAGTTAAGACTAATGACATTTTGCCACTACCTACAAAGGCAATGTTCAAAGTCGGCTCAAGCACACTTTTCTGCTGTCTAGTTTATAGCCACACTATGGCAACATAACGCTTGGCATAGTGTGGCTATCTGTCTTTGGAGATTATTTAGGCGCGAATCTGGCCAGATCCAGTGACCAAGTATTTTTCGGTGGTCAACGATTCGAGTCCCATTGGACCGTAAGCATGCAATTTAGTAGTTGCTATGCCGATTTCGGCGCCCAGACCCAATTCGCAGCCATCAGAGAAACGTGATGACGCATTGACCATGACGACTGATGCATCAACACTGCGCTGAAAACGCCGGGCAGTAAGCTCACTTTTAGTACAGATAACTTCAGTATGATGACTGCCAAAACGTACAATATGGGCTAACGCGCCATCCATATTCTCTACCAGGCGCACCGCAATTTCCAAATCGAGGTACTCCTGTCCAAAATCATTTTCTGCCAGTATATTTGCTTGCTCGAAATACTTGGCAGCCCCTGCGCTAGCATTAATTTTCACCTGGGCATCTTTTAATGCGGCGGCGGCCAGGGGCAAAAAGTCCTCGGCAATATCTTTATGTACCAGTAAACCTTCAATAGCGTTACACACACCTGTACGGTGAGTTTTACCATTAACCAATAGATTAAGGGCGGTCGTCAGATCGGCATCTTTGTCTATATACAAATGACATACCCCTTTGAAATGTTGGATCACAGGAATTTTGCTGTTGTCCGTCACAAAGTTGATTAAACCTTCGCCACCTCGAGGAATAATAACGTCGATGTATGCTCGCTGCTGCATCAGTTCCATCATCAGTTCCCGGTCTGGATTAGGCACAACAGTGATGAGCTCGGGGGGCAGATTATGTTGAAGAAGCACCTTTTGCAATACACCGGCTATCACTTTACTGGTAGCCAAGGCTTCTTTGCCACCGCGCAGAATAACGGCATTGCCCGATTTAAAACACAGTGCCCCGGCATCTGCGGTCACATTGGGACGTGCTTCAAATATCATACATACCACACCTAAGGGAATGCGCATTTTACTGATTTTCAAACCGTTAGGACGTTCGCCTATAATGCGTTCTTTACCGACAGGATCAGGCAATGACACTATAGTTTCAATTCCTTGGGCCATGCTTTCGATACGCTCATCATTAAGCGTCAACCTGTCAAGCATGGCATCACCAAGTTGATTGTCCCGCGCAGCATTAAGATCCTGTTCGTTAGCCGTCAGGATCATTTGTTTCTGGGCGCGAAGCGCATCTGCCATTTCCTGGAGAACTTTATCTTTAGTGGCCTCATCAAGAACGGCCAAGATTTGTGCTGCTTGTGCAGCCTTGCTAGATAATTCGGTAATTAAACTCATTTTTTCTCCAGTACAGCGATATTTTTCTCAGAAATGATGGGGCCGGTTTTGCTTTGAAATTCACCTGCAAATTTACGATCACTTTGTTCGGCAATAAAACTTAACAGACAGCTGCTGTAATTGGATTTGGCCTTAGCCAAACGGGTTCCGTCACCTTTACGGACTAATATGGTATCCCCCACAGAAAAGTCGCCGTTGACCTCAATAATTTCATCACTGGTGAACTGGGCGCTTTCAAGCGCTAAGGACGTATCGAAATCATTTTCAACCACCAATTCCCCTTGCTCTTTTGAAGTATGGGTCATCCAATGTACATGTTCTTGCATAGGTTTGGCATAAGGTATGAAGTGCGTGCCCGGATTTTTACCCTCCAGCAAGGAATTAAAAGACGCAGCCTTAAAGCCGTTGACAATAAAGGTATTTATGCCATGGGAAGTCGCCTTTTCTGCCGCTTCTATCTTAGTTTTCATGCCACCAGTGCCGACTGCACTTGTTGCGCCGCCACCCATAGCATATATTTTACTGTCTATAGTGGTAACTTCTGGCAACAGCACCGCATCGTCATGCTCATTGGGATTTTTATCATAGAGCCCGTCTACATCTGAACAGATGATCAATGCATCTGCATCCGCAGCGGCGGCCACCATGGCCGACAAGTTATCATTGTCACCCACTTTTAAATTGTCTGTAGTAACTGTATCGTTTTCATTAATGATGGGTAATACGCCGTGTTCTAACAGAGTAAAAATGGTCTCTTTAATACTCACATAACGCTCTCGATCTCGCAGGTCGCCGTGAGTGAGCAGAATTTGTGCCGTGGGGAAATCAAATAACTTGTCCCAGGTTGCCATCATTTCGGTCTGTCCAGCCGCGGCCATGGCTTTTTTAATAGCAATATTCATTTTCAGCGAATCTGGAAAAATATTGGCGCCGGCAGCGACCGAACCCGAGGAGACCAGTACGACTTGCACGCCATTTGTGCGACAGCGAACAATAAATTGCGCAATGCTCAACAGATAATGGCTGCTGCAACCATTTTGGTGTGGTGCTATTAGTGCGCTACCAACTTTAATGACTACGCTTTTCCAATTGTGCTTATTCATTTCTAACTCCTATAAATTCATGTTGTCCTGCCAAAACACGATTGTTTTTTTCAAACATCAGAGTTGTGGAATGATTGGGTTGTTGACCAATGGCGCTGACTAGCCACATGACTAGACTGCTGGTGATCAACCCGGGTATTATTTCGTATACCAGACGACTTAATGTTTGCCCATCAGGTAAAACAGGTGGATTAATCTCTACTAAATTTGTGCTACCACCGGCTAAGATCTCGGCTATCGCTAACTTGTGTGGCAAAACTAGTACATCGAACTGTGGTTTAATTTGTCTGCTACCCAATAAATAGCCACACATGTCACTGGCACAGCGACGATAAACAAACACGCCTATACCTGATATCGCGGTTAAACGTAACAGTGTGGAAATAAAACTCATTTTGAACTAACTACTGTCTGGTGGGTATATGGTCGGCTGTGTTGCTGATGCGGTCAGCTAAACCTAATAAAGAAACTGTGGTCAAAAGCCAGAAACTGATAAAATGTAAAGCATTTATAATGATTTCCTCGGTAGATATTGCAAGCGTCTTACCGTTCGCTATAAGCGTTTTCATTGTATCTCCGTTAATGAATTAATAGGTACCACACTAATTATTTCAACCCAATTAATTAGTGTACGAACGGTATTATGCTCAAATTCCGTGCAAAGATCAAATTTAACCTTTCATATGTGTAGGTTACAAACGCTTTTGGAGTGCTCAAGAGACTGCGCAGATGCAGTAAATAAGGCGACAAATAACACTAGTGACGTGCTTTATGTTGCATTAAAGTGCAGATTTGATAGGGTTCGCGGGTTTTTACTGAAGAAGTTAACAGTTATGAAAAAGTATGATGAATTACTTGTTTCCTTGAGACGAGTGATACGTGCAATTGATCTTTACTCCAAGAAATTAAGTAAAGAAACCGGGCTGACCAGTCCACAATTGATTGTCATGCAGGAAATTGCCGCCAACGAAGATGTAATGGTCAAACATATTGCCCAAAATATTAATCTCAGTCCCGCCACTGTCACTAGCATATTGGACCGTTTAGAAGCCAAGGCCTATGTTATACGCCAGCGTTACACCATCGATAAACGCAAAGTTGGTTTACACCTCACCGACGCCGGCTTCGACGCGATCAAAGATGCGCCGACTCTACTTCAAGATCACTTCATCAAACGTTTCGAATCGCTGGATGAATGGGAACAGACCCAGTTGGTATCTACCATGCAGAGGATCGCTAAAATGATGGATGCCGATGCTTTGGATGCCGCGCCTTTATTGCAGGTTGGACAAATTTACGACAAATAGACCAGGCACCTCGCCGAACTTGTTCGTTCTCTTGGCAAGCTCGTTAAACAGATCGCCCTCTAATCATTAGCAGAACAGCCATCAACCTTGATATTCAAGTTAGAACGATCCGAATAGGTCACTTCTAGCGTAACAACCGGAAAGAATGTCAGTTGCTAACTGCAACTTTTACCTGAAAGTTACAATATTTCATTAAATTCTATAAAATATTGATAATATTCAAAAACTTAAATTTGGCCCAATTATTGTAGTAAATTACAGACAAGGGATATTAAAACGGCTCTTGTTTAATGAACGCTTGAGACATTGTTAACTCGAACTAACAGATTTACCCGGCCCTGTTGGTGCGTTAGAGCTTCCAAGAATGACAATCCTGCAGTTAGGGCTACCCAAAGCTGCCCAGATAGGGGATTGTTAAGCAGGAAATTTTAGAACTACTATTTTGACCAAACACCTTGAGGAATACGCCGTTGCA
The DNA here is from genome assembly GCF_058068185.1 of Paraglaciecola sp. IT1134. NCBI lineage: Bacteria > Pseudomonadati > Pseudomonadota > Gammaproteobacteria > Alteromonadales > Alteromonadaceae > Paraglaciecola > Paraglaciecola sp. IT1134. Next base: position 5,064,233 of record NZ_CM176486.1, read on the forward strand.
ATCTGTTAAATTATTTGCATGTCTACCCAAACCGTTCCTTGCTGTCAGCTGTTTTTTATTACTATCTGCGTGTAGTACCCATAAAGCCAGCCCACCACTTGACAGCTTACCGACACAAAAACAACCTGGCACGGAGCTTATAGTTAACAGTTCCCATGGGACACAAAGCATAGAGCCGACAGTGGTAAGTTATGCTGCAGATGATGCCCAATCAGAGACTGATGTGGGGCAAGTGCCGGCCTTTGATGATCCCCTGGAATTTATTAACCGACCCATTTTTGCATTCAATGATAAATTGTTTGAATACGTGTTAATTCCAGCAAGTAAAGGATACACCGCAGTGGTACCCGAGCCAGTCAGACAAGGCGTAACCAACTTTTTTAGTAATATTCGCGAACCACTTAATGCTTTGAATCAGCTGTTTCAAGGCCAAGCAGGCAGCAGTGGCAAAAGTATAGGACGATTTTTGATCAATTCCACCGTGGGTGTGTTGGGCTTTTTTGACCCGGCCAAGGGCTGGTTTGATTTAGAATCAAATGTGTCCACCATCAATGACACCTTAGCCAGTTATGACGTGGGTTATGGCAGCTATATAGTTTTGCCTATACTCGGGCAGTCAGACCTGAGGAACGGTTTCTCAACGATTACTGAATCAATATTTAGCCCCATACAATATGTCACTGATGATCCCCAAACCTTGTATATCCAGATTTATGGTGGTTTTCATCAATTCGCTCCACAAGCACCGACTTATGAGCAACTGCGCGATGAAGCCGAAGATCCCTATGTGTTTTTCCGGAATATGTATATGCAAGGCGTACTCAGAAATCAGCAATATCCGAGCGAAACGCCACAGCAGAACGAGCAAGATAGCGATACCAAATCTTCAAAGCAGCCCGTAAACAACCCTGAGTAAGTGATCCATGACCAACCGCCTAGCTAACTTTATTATTCATAACGCTAAACTTATCTTGTTAATATTTGCCCTTGCTGGGGGCGTGGCGTTGTGGGCAGCTCAGCAATTCAAGATCGATGCATCCGCCGACACTTTATTGCTCAAAAACAATAAATTGTATATTAATACCCAGATCATGAATAAGCGCTTCGCACCTCAGGAATTTATTTTGGTCGCTTATGAGCCTAAAGCTCACCCCTTGTTTAGCGATAAGTCCTTTAGCGACATTCAAAAAATATCGGCACAATTTAGTAAGTTGACCAGGGTTAGTGCCGTGACCAATATCTTAAACGTTCCGCTACTGTCTTTGTCTGGCGCTCTGGATCCCGACATCAAGCCGGACGAGTTGTCATGGAATGCCAAACATTACTCCCCACAAAAAATGCAGGAAGTATTTAAGGATCATCCCTTGTTTACTGACTTACTGGTTAACGGTAAGCAAACCGCAACTGCTATGCAGATTTTGTTTAAGCCAAATCAGCAATTACGCGCCATCCAAGACCAAATTATCGATATTCAAAAGAAGCTTCTAAACGATGAGCTAAATGAGGAAGAACAGGCGAAAATAGAATTCCTCAAGGCCCAAGCCGATCCGATAGAAGAGCAACTCACCTTGCTGAGGCAACAGGAAATAGAGCAGATTTATCAAATAATCTCGGCTTATGAAGACGATGCTAACCTGTACTTAGGCGGAGCCTACGTACTCGGTCAGCAGATGATCGATATAATTCAAAATGACCTGGTTATTTTTGGTAGCGCCATAGGACTAGCCATCTGTCTGCTGTTATTTGTACTGTTTAGAAAAATTCGCTGGGTTGTTCTGCCCCTGTTGTGTTGCGCCTTAAGTGTGCTGATCACCATTGGTATTTTTGGCTTGCTGGACATGCGCACTACCGTTATTTCATCAAACTTCATCGCTCTACAGTTAATCCTTACGTTAGCAGTAGTCGTGCATCTTATAGTCGAATTCCGCCAGCTTGAAGCTAAGGATCAAGATGCCGGGCATGTTGATCTGCTGCGCCAAACCTTTTGCAATAAATTTAATCCTTGTCTCTATGCAGGATTAACCACCTCAGTTGGATTTGCTTCCCTATTGTTCAGTGGCATCCAACCTGTAGTCAGTTTTGGGTGGATGATGATGGTAGCCATGGCTGTATCCATATTGGTCAGTCTGGTGCTGTTTCCAGCCGTTCTGGCATTATTTAGCCGTGGTAGCGAGAGCTATTCAAGCCGAGCGAGTCAATGGCTCATATCCTCAATAAGTCACTTCACCTTGCAGTTTCCGGCTCTGATTATCATTTTGACATTGTTAGTCACAGGCGTATCTGTAGCTGGGATCTTAAAACTGGACGTAGAAAATAGCTTCCTGAATTATTTCAAAGAATCGACCCAGGTGCGCAAAGAACTGGAATTTATAGACCGTGAGTTTGGTGGCTCTACACCGCTGGATTTAGTTTATACCATTCCTGCCAACGAACAGAAAACCGATCTGGTGCTGAGTGCCAAAGCCGTGCAAAGCTTGCAAAAAATCCAGCATGTCATGCGTCAATATGAGGCCACCGGGAATATTACCTCAGTGGTGAATTTTACCGAGCTTGCCAAACAAATTAACCAAGGCAGACCGTTAACCGAGTATGAGCTCACGGTAATTTACAAGCTGCTCGATGAATCTCTCACCGAGCAACTATTAGGTGCCTACTTTGATCCTCAATCCCAGCAACTACGCATCAGCACGAGGATTAAAGACAGCACAGCAAATTTTAACCGCGCTGAGTTTTTACAAACCTTACGTCAAGATCTCAACACCTTGGGCCTCAAAGAAGACAGTTATTCTCTAACCAACCTCTTTGTGCTCTATCAAGACATACTACAGCGCCTCTTTACCTCGCAAATCATGACGCTTGGCTTGGTTTACCTAGCCCTAACATTAGTGTTATTTGCTATCTTTCGTTCTATCAAGGTCGCCCTGATTGCCGTATTACCCAATATACTGACCACCTTAATGATACTGGGCGTGATGGGCTGGTTAGGCATCGCCCTGGATTTAATGACGATTACCATTGCTGCCATAGCCATGGGAATAGCAGTGGATGACACCATCCATTTTGTGCACCGCTACCTTAAAGAGCTCAAATCCACAGATGCTACACAGGCGGTCCAACGTACGTTTAATAGTGTAGGTTATGCTCTTTTGTATACGACAACCATAATAGCCCTGGGCTTCTCGTTATTAAGCTTCTCGGATTTTGTACCCAGTATATTGTTCGGTTTATTGACGTGTTTGGCGATGTTGTTGGCTTTGATTACCGACACCACCTTATTACCCACTCTACTACACAGGTTTGTTAAGCCCAGCTCTGACACCGACTCCGCCTCATAACCTACAGCGTTTTTTGACTTTGGGGTCTTATCGCCCCTAAGTCAAAACAGATTTAGCTGCCAGCATTATGTTGAAATTGTTTCTAATCACCTTTGTAAATTTTACTCAGCAGTTGTCACAAACAGCCTACTAATTATATTTATACCCTTACTTATCAATAATTTAGAAAGTTGGTATAGCTATAGCATTAAGAACTGGGCATTACTTAAAAGGTATGCAGGCAGTTCAAGCAAAACCGCTAATTCAACGCACAGGAGAAGCATATGAACAGTGATATTGCGAAAGGTAAGTGGGACCAGCTAACTGGCTCGGTAAAAGAGAAATACGGGAAGCTTACCGACGATGACGTCAAACAGATCGACGGTAAATACGAAAAGTTTCACGGTAAAATGCAGGAAAAATACGGTATGAGTAAAGAAGAGACGCAAAAAGCCTTTAACGAACTCAACTGATCCACCTTCCGCTGGAACCGGGGCTTAAATTAATCTTAAACCTCTTGATACTGCTAATATCTTGGTTCCGGCGGACTTCTCTACATTTTAAGTCAGGCCTTTAACTCAAACCCTACAGTGCAGATCAGTCGCTATTGACTAGCTCGGAAAGTATTTGTCGGTTGATTGGCTTTAGCAAAAATGTATTAATCCCGGCCTCCTGAAGTTTCCCCTCTTCTGGCTGTTCGCCACTCAAAATCACTATATTCAAATTCGTATTTTGCTGACGTAATTGTTTGGCTAACGCAAAACCATTGATATCCGGTAGATGTAAGTCTAGTAGCACCTTAGTCCAATCAGAGCGCTGAGCAAACAATTCCAGGCATTGCTGACCCGTGTTGGCTACTTGCACTTTCACACCGAGTTTTTGCAACAGTAGTGCGGTTATATCAGCAGCATCTCGATCATCTTCCACTAACAAATAATGACAACTCTCAGTGGTGTCTGGCACGGGTTTTTTTTCTGCTTCCAAATGCGGAACTTGCATATAGTTTTTTAATACTGAGATGAGCGCATCATTATTAATGGGCTTTTCCAATACTTTGTCAAAACCCTGCTCTATCAATTCGTTACGCACACCTTTCATGGTCGCCGCTGTCATTGCCACTACAGGGCCATTGAAACTTTCTTCCCGGATATGTTTAATAGCTGTAGTGCCATCCATGACGGGCATGTGGATATCAATCAGTACCAAGTCATAAGGCTGCTGGTCCAACACGGCTGCTTTTACGCGGTCGAGGGCCTCAAGACCATTTTTAGCATATTCAACTGCAAGGCCTGTAGCAGAGACCAGGTGACCGACCAACAAACGAATATCGTTGACATCATCTACTACCAGCACTTTACCGCTGTAGAATAGGGTCTCGGTGACATTCGCATTTAGGGGTTTTGCATCAAAGGTTAGGGCCTCATGTCTGACTTGACTCACGTCTCCCGTCGCAATATGCGCAGTGAAACAACTCCCGGCGCCAAACTCAGAGTGAAGCTCTATTGCTCCGCCCATTTTGGCTATCAGCTCAGTACAGATGGCAAGCCCAAGACCACTACCTCCTTGGTGACGGGACACCACATCCGCCACTTGCTCAAAGGGTTTGAATACACTGGAGCGCTTGTCTTCGGGGATCCCTATACCGGTGTCAGATACGTCGAAATACAATAAGTGGCAGGCACTGTTTTGCTGCATCCACAATCTGACCGTGATATTGCCTTTCTCGGTAAATTTGATGGCATTACTGATCAGGTTGATTAACACCTGGCGTAAGCGTGTTTCATCTGTATATATTTGCAGGGGCAAAGGTGACTCAGAGCTAATCGTCAGCGCCAGACCCTTGTTATCTGCCGCCACACGCATCAGGGCGTACACGTCGGCAATCAAACTGTCCAGGCTCACTTCGGTGATATTCAGTTCAAGTTTATCCGCTGCAATTTTCGACAAATCCAACATATTATTCAACAAACTAAGTAAGTGTTTACTATTATTGAGCACTATACCCAGTTCAGTTCTGGCTCCCCGGCCGAGCTCAGAATCCATCAACAATTCGGTGTAACCTAAAATAGAAGTTAAGGGAGTACGTAACTCATGGCTCAAGTGAGCTAGAAAGCGGTCTTTTGAGCGATTTTCCGCTTCAGCTTTTAATCTATCTACCCGCTCTTTTTCAATTTCACGTCTGGCCAAGGCATACCGAATGGAGCGGGCAAAACGGGTACCGCTTAATTCGCTTTTGATTAGATAATCCACGGCCCCTGCATCAAGAGCAGCCATATCGACCTTCTCATCAGCTTGTCCGGTTAGCATAATAATCGGAGAGGTAAACCCAGCTTCAATGCCGCATTTGAGTACGGTGAGACCGTTTTCTGCCCCAAGTTGATAATCCAGTAAACATATGTCGTGACAATTTTTGGCCATTTCTGCCAGGGCATCGTTCTGATTGGTTACCCAATCGATTGCAAATTTGTGCGTCGTGAGTTGCTCAAGATAATCACAGGTCAGAATGTAGTCATCTTCGTCATCTTCGACTAACAACAATCGGGGAGTAATATTTGCCATAATATTGGGTTACGCTCTTGTCACTAATCGTCTTTAACTGGTAATTCGACAAATTCGACCCAGTAATTACCCAGCGCACGCATTAATGCCACCAGCCCTTCAAAAGTAACGGGTTTAGTAATATAGGATGCCGCTCCCAGATCATAACCTTTGACCATATCTTCTTCTTGAATTGAGGTGGTTAAAATCACAATAGGAATACTGCGTAAGTCAGGGTCCGCTTTAATATTTTGCAATGCTTCACGACCATCCATACGTGGCATATTTAAATCCAGCAGAATGAGTCCTGGTCGTGGCGAGTCACTCTTATCGGCATACTTCCCTTCGCGGCGCAGATAATTCAGCAGCTCTACACCGTCCTCCACACAGTGAAGTTCATTCAATACTCGACTTTCCCGCAGGGCATCCTCTGCTAACATGCGGTCGTCTTCATCATCATCAGCCATTAAAATGACGATGGGTTTAGCTTTGCTATATACCACTCAATTCTCCCATGTATTTGTTAACAACAGCCGCCACTGGCAACGTTATGGTAAATGTTGCACCTTCACCTAGTGCACTTTGTGCAGAAATCGTTCCGCCATGGCGCTCGACTATGCGGCGACACACTGCCAGGCCAATACCCGTACCTTTGTATTCAGAGCGGCCATGCAGGCGTTGAAAAGGCGAAAAAATCTTATCTGCGTAAGTTTGCTCAAAACCGATGCCGTTATCCGTGATCTTAATCTGATAACTTGGCACATCCAGATCCAATAGTTCATCTTTTACCATCACGTAATCGCAGCTCACGCTGAGGCATGGGGCCTGATCTGGCTTACGGAATTTCAATGCGTTGGATAACACGTTAATAAACAACTGATATATTTGGCTCGGATCGGCGCTAATTTTGGGCAATTGAGCAATATTGATTTGGGCATCACTCTCTTTTATAGCAATTTCGAGATCACCCAAAACCTGTTGCAAAGCAGTGTTTAAATCAACCTTAACAAAATCTTTACCCCGGGTAGTAATCCGGGAAAAATCCAATAAATCATTGATTAAATTAGACATTCTTAAAGCTGCTGCCGTCATGCGCTGAATATAATCCAAGCCTTTTTCATCCAGCTTGTCGGCATACATAGTGGTTAATCTGTTGCTAAACGCCTGAATTTTGCGTAAAGGCTCCTGTAAATCATGAGATGCTACAAAAGCGAAGTCTTCCAACTCCCGATTACTGCGTGATAGTTCATCGGCATAGATGGTCAGCTCCTGGGTGCGCTGGGCAACCTTTTCTGTCAATGACGCATTTTGCTCTTCCAGTTTGTCCTGATTTTTGGCGCTGGCCAGTAAGTTTTTGCGGGCCATCAGAAACATGCCTATCACCAATAGGCCACTGATAATAGCAGACACTCCAAAGTTTACTTTTGCATCACGCTGAACCCGTCGTAATTCATTAAAAAGCTGCTGTCGGTGTGCGAATTCAATCTGAATAATGTCTTTAAAGTTTTTGCGTATTTCGCGATACAGGTTGCGCCCCCTATTGGTCATAACCTGCTTTATTGCTCTATTTTCCTTTTCAGTTAACGCGAGCTTTACCGTAGTGATCAACTCATGCACTTTATCATTCACCAGCAGCAATAAACTGTTTATCTTGTTATCCTGCCCTTCGATTTCGGACTGGATCTCTTCAACACTGGCGATTTGCTCGTCCAATCCTTGCAGCGCTTCGTTATAGGGTGCCAGGTACTCTTCATATTCGGTTAGCAAATAGCCTCGCTGCCCTGATTCGGCAACGACTATCGACAAATGCAGATTATTTAAACGTACTATTGTATCCGCGGTTTTATCCAAACTTAATTGCACGCCACTGAGTTTATTGACCGTATTTAAGGCGATGGCTAAATTGATACCAATGAGGGCTACCACCAATACTGAAATGGCTATCCATGTGGCGGTAGTATTTCCAAACAATCTGTTACGCTGCATGCACACCCTTATGTATAAGGTCAGTTTCCATAGTTTAATTGTGTTTTATAGCCGCATCCTGCTTATTCAGCATAATAGTGTTCAGCCAATACCTGCAGTGCAGCGCTGCTGTCCTGGCAAGCCACCAGAATTTTGTCTAATGCGTCTAGGGCCTTTTCTTTGGGCATATCATGTTCTAATACAAGTTTGACCATTTCCGCCTGCATCGATATGCGATTCAGGGGATTACGTATATCATGAATTAAGGTATTAACTGGGGTGTTTCCTTCGCCTTGTGACTCGTACATAAATTACCTCTAAGCCTGGTTTCCCCAGGCATTCAGTCGGTTGTATAAGGTTTTTGTGCTAATGCCCAACATCTCGGCGGCCAGGGTTTTATTGCCCTCAACCTTCTCAAGTGTCACCCTAATCAGTTCCTTTTCCACGTCATCGATGGTTTGTCCTGCTGAGACATTGTTTTTAGGTTGTCTATTTTTTGAAAATGGTGACTCGAAGCTATTTGGCAAGGTAATCACTTTACTGGATGGATCGCTCATGATAAAGGCACGATGCACGGCGTGGCGTAATTCACGAATATTACCCGGCCACGAATACTCCTTTAATTTTGCCAGTTGCTGTTCTTGCCAGGTGAATTGTGTGCCGTTTTCATTATTTAACTCTTCCACAAAGGCAATGGCCAATAACGGAATATCACCGGTACGCTCCCGCAAAGGCGGAATAGTTATAGGGAATACCGCCAGGCGGAAATAAATATCTTCGCGCAATACTTTGCTTTCGGCTAACTCATCTATGGTGCGGTTAGTCGCCGAAATGACCCGACAGTCAACCGGCGTATCTTTGACTGCCCCGACCCGGGTAACACGTTTACTTTCAAGCACCCGCAACAGATTAGGTTGCATCTCAAGGGGCATTTCAGTGATCTCATCTAGAAATAAGGTGCCACCGATAGCTTGTTCAAAAACACCTAACTTACGTCCGACCGCACCGGTAAATGAACCCTTTTCGTGACCAAACAATTCACTTCCGATTAATTCCCGTGAAAAGGCCCCACAGTTTGTTGCCACCAATGGCCCTTCGGTACGACTGGCGGTATGAATAGCCTGAGCCACCACCTCTTTACCTACGCCACTTTCGCCCATTAACATCACATTGGCAGCAGTTTTCCCGACCCGGCCAATCATCTCGTACAATTCCTGCATGGGCGCTGATTCACCAACCAGACAGCCAAAATGTTTTTCTATCGCTGAGATGCTGGTCTTTTTAATCACCTTGGGTTTGCCCGATAACACCTGTTCCAGGTCTTCTCGCTGCAGGGGTTTAACCAAATAATTAACCTTGGGCCCGCACATACCTGCGATAATATTTTTCACCGCTGGATGGCCTGTGATCAAGGTCACAAAAGGCACTTTTTCAACTTTATTTAATTTATCGATAAGGTGCAGGGCGCTGCCATCTGGCAGCATGAAATCGAGTAAAATATGGTCAAACGCCTGCATATCAAGACACTTGTAGGCGTCTTCTAAACAGTTGGCTACTTCGACATCATGGTCAAGAAATTCGATGATACTTTTGGCTACTTCAGTAAACTCAATGTCATCATCCACTAATAAAACTTGAGACACATGTATTCCTTTTGGTAAAGCAAACTGACTGAACAGTTTATGGGTAATTTTTATTCACTAGCTAATATTTTTCACTCGGTAGCAACCAAATCTAAGTCGCTCGAACCCTACCGTAGTCTAAGCACTTGGCTCCAATTCACTTGGCAAATAATCTGTTTATCAAGGATAAAATATCACAAAAATTGCGGCTAATTACGAATAATCATCGGCACAAGTAAAAATTAATGTTACTGCCCGTGTAAGTTTATGATTATTAGATCAATATACTGTTTTTTCTTAGCAGGCTAAAACCTTCATCTGTACATCAGGCTGAGTAAACTTGACTTTTATCATGTATTTGACACTGCCCATTTTGCACAACGTAATACGCTGCTATACAGCGGCTAACCTTCCTTCTAATTTATATTGGGCACTAAGGACAAAATATCAAGCGCCGACTAAGCCCCAGATAGGATAATCTTAGGTTTGGCCACTTTGGGTTTGATCACTACCGCAGTGCGCAACTTATTTTTGCCAAAGGCCGACATACTAAAGAAGTCCTCCTGGGCGATAGGGATATGTTGACAGTCCATGGCCTGGGGATGTAAATCATCAGGATCCGGATCATGCAGATACAAACAGTCATCATCTATATGGGTAACCGTCACCCAATGTGGTATTTTTTTACCATCTAACTGATAGGTGCTGATCAAGCTAATCACTGCCGCGCCCTGACTCAATTCACGCCTTAAATCGGCTAATGGGGGGTCTGTATAAATAATTTTGATTCCCTGAGCCTTGGCTTGTTGTACGAATTGCTCATCAACCGCTTGCATGATGTGTTTCTTGTGTTCACTGCGCACTCCGTCAATAAATAGAGGGTCCTTACTGTTAACGTAAACACTCACCTCAAATTCACGCTGGTGAGCGGCCAAGGCCAAACCAATTGGATGACAGCCACCGTGTCCTGATGTCATAAAGATAGTGGTGGCCTGTCGCCAAATATCCAGCTCCAATGATTGTGACATCTTGATATCACTATTCAAACCAGCCATGGCCATCATCAAAGACGAGGGTCCACAAGTAAACTCCGTAGTCTGCTGATACCAGGGATAAGGCGGCAGCAAACGTAAGGACAAGCTCTGACGGATAGGCTTTTGCATGCGCAGGGCATCAATAGTGCCCTGATAATAATTCGCATAGGTACCAAACGTGCGATACCCCAGGGATTCATAGAGATGTACAGCCGCCTGGTTAGTGCTGGCCACTTCCAAACGAATAAATAATTTACCTTGCACCAAAGTCTGCTGTTCAAGAGCAACCAGCAATTTTCGACCTATGCCCAATCCACGTGTTTCATCACTGACGGCGATGGAGTACAGCCTGGCCAAGCGCGTGCCTTTACGCATTATGACCAAACCGTAAGCCAATAGTTTTTCGTCTTGGGTCGCAACTAAAAACACCCTGTGTGACTCACTAGCTTTAAGCCAATGTTTAAATCGCCGCTGACTTAAGCGATCAGATTCAAAACTGGCATTCTCCAATACCACTAGCTGGTCCAAATCGCAGTCTTTTGCTGGCCGCAGTTGCAGGGAATCAATCTGGCTGTAGGGAATGCCCGCTTCTGGCTTGCCGTACATTTTATTTACCTCTTAACTCTAAGCGATTAGCAAACTCTTGCATGATCACCATGTATAATTCTTTGCCTAAATACAGATCTTCAACTTTGGATTCCAGGCTAGGGTTGTCATTAACTTCAATCACGTATACCTGATTGTTGACCTGTTTAATATCCACCCCATATAAACTTTTGCCCACTATGGCGCTGGCTTTAACTGCTGCGTCTAACACAGGTTTGGGAACTTCAAAGGTTGGCAACGTCTCAAAATCACCGGAAAAGTGTTTTTTCGAGCTGTGGTTATAAATCTGCCAGTGGTTACGCGCCATGAAATAACGGCACGCATATATGGCTCTGCCATTAAGTACACCTATGCGCCAGTCATATTCGGTGAAAACAAATTCCTGCACTAACACCAGGGCCGATTGTTGCAACATATCTGCCAGTTTTAGTTTCAGTTCGACCAAATTTTCGACTTTAAATACACCAATTGAAAACGAACTTTCTGGTAATTTGAGTACCATAGGGTAGTCAAATTCGGTTTCTAATCGCTCACAAGTTTGCACGCTGGCATTGGAAACAAACTGGCTTTTCGGCGAGGGTACTTTGTTGTAACTAAAAGCATCGTGCAGAAAGACTTTGTTACAACAGCGTAAAATAGAAGTGGCATCATCAATTACTTCCAAACCTTCTTGTTCTCCTTTGCGAGCAAGTTGGTAAGTGTGATGATTTATGGCTGTTGTCTCACGAATAAACAGCGCATCAAACTGACTGATCATCGGGCCTTGTTTGGCCGTAATCACTTCGGCATTAATGCCTACCTGTTCTGCTGCCTTGACAAAGTTTTGAATTGCCTTGTTATCACTGGGTGCAGTTTTTTCATCCGGGTTGACTAAAATAGCCATGTCCCAACGAAAACGCTTTTTGTTACTACGACTGCGCCAGTATTTCTGGGTAAAGTGTTCGAGACGCTCGGCAAATAGGGGCCATAATGCCGGATCAATCTCGCGCACACCCAATGCCATCGGCTGCACACTCACACCTTTTTCATCTTGGCCAAAGGTCAGTTTTAAGATAGGAGCGGGAAAACGCTCAAAAACATGTTTGGCAATGCGTTTATACTTTTCGTTTTCTGTCCAGCCAAAAAATACCAATATATCTGTCGGCAAATCATCGCCCAAATGGGTGTAGAGTTCGGCGCTCATATATTTAGGCACATGGGTGGTCACATCGTTTTGATCCGTTAACGAAGCGCTCAGATCGTTGATGGTATTTACACTGGGTAACACCTTGTGTTGGCGGGCCTCTGCCAGTAGAGAACAATAATAACCCTGACTCAAATATCTATCTGTGTCACACAGGTTAATGATACGGGTTTTTGGTTCACCGACCTTGGGGTAATCCGCTAAATATTGGTCAAAATCAATGACACTGGCCTGTAATTCAGGAAAACCATCAGTATCATCAACTACCACTATAGTTTTAAACATTTTAAATACGCTCCACTAATAAAAGAACCTGGCAATCCGGACACTTTATAGCACGCTAATATTAGCCCAAGCCAAGCAAAATAAACATGTTAATCAATCAGTTATGCTTGCTACATCGGAAAGGGCGGCCTGGGCATATCAATTAGTGCGCAATATAGGCTTAAGTCAGTTTTTTTCAACACTTTTTAACACTCGTTAGCAATTAATTTATGCCCTGAGAATTGGCAAATCCACAGTTGGTTATTCCCTTGACATGTACAAAAAAGAGGCGTAAAAAATCGCTAATTGCACATGATGTGCGGTGCAAGATAATGTTGTTACTATGTTACAAGGCCAATGTGAAATCCGCGAGGAATACATGAAATTTATACTAGGATTGTTTTTTTCACTAACATTATTTGCTGCTACTGCAGATGAGGGTGACGTTGCCGATGCCGCGTTGATAGCCGAACTTAAACAGTATTGCACAGAAGTAGCAGCTGAAGACGGAACAGGGAACAAAAGCCGCGAGCAATTTATGCTCGATTGCGTGAATGAAGAATTAGCCAGCGAAGGTTATCAGGCATTAGATAAGCTCTAAATTAACCTATCAGGTACACCCCAGCCACGCATCTTGGCGTGGCTGGGTGCCTATATTAAATTTGTCCCGAGGATAACGCCGATAACATCGTTAAAAATCCGGCCACCGAAGTCAAGGGTGCCGATTCCTGCATAGTGTGATACCCGGAAGACGGAATTTGCAAAGTGGTACCGTCCACCAGGCCATTGGAAGCCGCGATGATCCGCCCTAATTCCGTGGCACCTAAAGAATTAGCTTGTTCGCCTTTACTAATCAGAAGTGCGTTTTGTGCTTCCACATAACTATCTTTGAATTGATAGCTCAGTTCGAGTTTTTGACACAATGACACTAAACGGTCAGTTAATGGCGCATTAAATGTAGCGTTGGCATCTTTGTGGCGCAAAACTAGATGTTGTTGCCCAGCAGTGGGGAAATCGGGATAGGGGCTGGTATCCACCACCACCAGTTGGTTGGTAGAGCCGCCAAAACGTCTGAACCATTCAAGTAAATAACGCCAGCTCTTGCCCGCTTCTTCCTGGGCGGTAAAAAAGGCGGTTCCCTGAAACCCTTGTTCAAATAAGTACACCAAGGCAGCGGTGCTTAGAATATTGTCAAGCTGCCCCACCAGAGCCTTTTGCGTGACTTTAAGTTTATCGGTGAAGGCTACCGGGGTACCGGCCACGACATGTTCCAAGCCATCCACGCTAAAGATAAGGTTATTGCGATATTCGCAAACATAAGCACCTTTTATCACTCCGCGTCCTCGGTAGGCCCCAGACCAGGGTTCATAGGCATAAACCGGCTCATCGTCGAAACGGTCGACTATTTTCTGCATTAAGCTTTCACTGACCGAATTACCCAATAAATCAGACCTCGCCCCAGCAACAAAAGCTGCATATTGAAATTCATTAGGGCCGGTACAAATTAAACCGTGACGGTCAATATGCGCCGAAAACATCATACTGTCTGGCTGATTGCCCTGGGCAACAAGTAAACCTTCATACCAAGTCACCTTTGCCCCTCTTTCTTCCAGTTCCCGTTGTAAGACCCTGAAAAATGAATGTTCGGCCCCTACCACACTAGGATTGCGCATCAAGGTACTCAGCAGTTCGATAAAAGATGGGGGTAAAAGCGAGTTCGAAGCTGTGTTGTTATACATAGGGTAATAACCTGAAATAATTGATGTTTAAAAGACGACAAAGATCATAACGCCATATTCGACGTGCTGATAAACTGCTCGATAATGTTATTTATCTGTTACCCAATCCATTTGGAAACCCGCACGCCGTTTTTTATCCAGCAGTTCTTCCAATAAAGGCGTCAGGATCAATTCCATGGCTAAACCCATCTTGCCACCCGGTACCACTATAGTATTGATGCGAGACATAAAGGCACCTTCGATCATCTGCAGTAAATATGGATAATTAACCGTTTTCATTTCACGACGAAAACGCACCACGACAAAACTTTCATCCTGACTGGGAATTTCACGGGCACTAAAGGGATTGGAGGTATCCACAGTTGGTACGCGCTGGAAGTTAACATGGGTACGGGAAAATTGTGGTGTTATATACTGAAAATAATCGTCCAGGCTGCGCACTATGCTACTCATTACCGCTTCCCGGGAATGTCCCCTGTCAGTGGTATCCCGGACAATTTTCTGGATCCATTCTAGGTTGACTATGGGTACCATGCCGACTAACAAGTCTACATGTTTGGCCACGTCTGCCTCTTCGGTCGCCACGCCGCCGTGTAAACCTTCATAAAATAAAACATCGGTATTGCCCGGTAAATCCTGCCAAGGGGTAAAAGTACCTGGCATCTGGTTAAACGGCACGGCCTCGTCGAAGCTGTGCAAATATTGACGATGCTGACCTCTACCGGTTTCTGCGTATTCTCTAAATAGCTGTTCGAGCATCACAAAGTCATTGGCTTTGGGGCCAAAATAACTGATATGACGGCCCTGTTCCTGGGCCTTGCGGATTTCTACTTCCATTTCGGGTCGTGTAAAACGATGAAAACTGTCACCGGCCACCACGGCTGCATCCACCGATAAATTCCTGAAAATATGGCGAATAGCATTAGTTGTTGATGTGGTACCGGCACCGGACGAACCGGTGATAGCAATAATTGGATGTTTTACAGACATGCAGGCTTCTTTGCGGTAAAAACGAAGACTATTTATAAGCAAGCCCTCTGTCCCGGTCAAGCCCAATTCACATTTACTTATAGCTTTGCGGGATAAAACGACAAACTTTGTAACAAACCAGCAGGCATGAGCAGAATTGTAAGCTTTGGAATTACCAGGGTTTCACTTATAGTAAATTAAAAGTGACTTAGGGAGACTCTCATGGGACAAGAAACCACCAAAATCTTGGTTGTAGATGACGATATGCGTTTGCGCAGCTTGCTGGAACGTTATCTGGTTGAACAAGGTTATCAAGTGCGTGCTGCGGCCAATTCGGAACAAATGGACAGATTGCTCGAGCGTGAAAATTTTCACTTGATGGTGCTTGATCTGATGCTGCCGGGAGAAGATGGTCTGTCTATTTGTCGCCGTTTACGCCAAAAAGAAAATCAAATTCCGATCATTATGCTCACGGCTAAAGGGGACGAAGTCGATCGCATTATAGGCCTTGAAATGGGTGCGGATGATTATTTACCTAAACCCTTCAATCCCAGAGAGTTATTAGCCCGCGCCAAGGCCGTATTGCGCCGCAAGACGATTGAGGCCCCAGGCGCTCCTTCGCAGGCTGAACAAATAGTTGAATTTGGTAAATTTAAATTAAATCTGGGCACCAGGGAGATGACGGCAGATAATGTGCCTATGACGCTAACCAGCGGCGAATTCGCGGTATTAAAGTCCCTGGTTACTCATCCCCGTGCGCCCTTGTCCAGAGATAAGTTGATGAACCTGGCTCGCGGTCGAGATTACAGCGCGCTGGAACGCAGTATAGATGTGCAGGTCTCTCGCTTACGCCGCATGTTAGAAGAAGACCCCGCCAATCCGCGTTATATTCAAACGGTCTGGGGTCTGGGGTATGTATTTGTGCCAGATGGTGAAGGTGCAGGCTAGTCGCAAATTGTGAGATTCCTTCCTAAAAGCGCATTTGGCCAGACTGTACTGCTGATTGGTATGTTGTTATTGATCAATCAGGTGGTGTCCTACTTATCCGTTACCTATTATTTTATCCGTCCAAGTTATCAGCAGATCAACAGCTTGTTGGCCACCCAAATCAACCTGATGTTTCTAGATGAAATAGATCACAGAGATCCGGAATTACACCAGCGTTTTTTTCAGGCCACTGGTATAAAGGTACTTAACGCAAAACAGGCAAAACGTGAAGGGGTTGAGCAAGCCACGTTTTATCCCTATTTATCCCGGCAAATGTCCAGCAAATTGCAAGGCGAAGCCGAAGTGCGTATCACTCCAGGCAACCCCTACCTGGTCTGGGTTAAGCCCCCCCAGGACCCCAACCTCTGGATCACTATCCCCATGCTGGGGCGGGGCGAAGCTGATATTTCACCTTTAACTATTTATTTGTTGGTCATCGGCATACTCAGCGTCGCAGGGGGCTGGATATTCGTGCGGCGTTTGAATAAACCCTTGCAGGCCCTGCAACACGCGGCCATTGAAGTGGGCCGGGGTAATGTGCCGGCGCCGTTAAAAGAGCAGGGCTCCAGCGAGTTGATGGCGGTGACCCAGGCCTTTAACCAGATGTCCAAAGGCATCAAACAACTAGAGGATGACAGGGCTTTGCTAACGGCCGGCATTTCCCATGATTTACGCACCCCTTTGACCCGCATTCGTTTGGCCACAGAAATGTTACCGGATGGCCAGGACTGGATAAAAGATGGCATAGTGCATGACATCGAAGATATGAACGAAATAATCGATCAGTTCATCAATTACGTGCGCCAGGATCAGCAGGAGCCTCTGGAAAACACAGATATCAACGACCTGATTAAGGATGCGGTACAAGCCCGCAACATAGAAGAACACCACAACATCCAGCTAACTTTGCAACCCATTCCCGCCATCTGGATCCGCCGAGTCGCGTTAAAACGTGTACTGGAGAATTTGCTAGAAAACGCCTTTCGTTACGGCAGTGATGACATAGTCATTCATTCAGGTTATGACAAAGTTCACAAACAGGTATTTTTCTCAGTCCGAGACTTTGGCCCGGGCATTGATGAACAACAGGTTGAAAGCTTATTTCGCCCTTTCACCCAAGGTGATAAAGCCCGGGGTAGCCTGGGTTCTGGTTTGGGTCTGGCGATCATCAAGCGCATAGTAGACATGCATGCTGGCAAAGTGGTGTTAAAAAATCACCCGGATGGTGGTTTGATCGCCAGCGTCTATATTCCTCATAAAGATCATTGATCGAGTTTACTGGGTTCTCTTGGGCGTGCTCGCGCTGGAGAAGGTTCCTGCATGGATTGTTTCAACGTCTATGCCATCGAAACGGTATTCGCTATGGCAATACTGACAATCCATCTTGACCGCCCCTTCTTGGGCAACAATATCCAATAATTCCTGTTTATCCACGGCAGCTAAGGCATTGGCACTTCGCTCGCGACTGCAGCTACATTTAAATTCAACAGGGGTCGCTGGAAAAACCTCCACATCTTCCTGATGGTACAAACGGTATAAAATATCTTCTACCTCCAGAGTAAACAGCTCCTCATCCTGTATGGTTTCGGTCAATTGCACTAAATGCTCAAAGCTGGTATCTGCGGTGACAGTGGCGGCACTGCTGGTAGGTAGTACTTGCAATAACATGCCGCAGGCTTTGGCACCGGATGCAGGTTGCTGGGAACGTAAAATAACCTTGGTTGCCAACTGCTCCGACTGTTGAAAATAACGTTCGATACACTGGGCGAGTGAGTCCTGATCCAGCGCTACCATACCCTGGTAACGTTTACCTTCTTTGGGCGTAATAGTGATCACCAGTACGCCTTTTTCGAACAAGCTGGGGAAGTCATCGGGTAATTCCAGGCTCTCATCCCAGCGGGCCACGCCTCTGAGTTGCTGTTCATGGGTACCATTAATCACTGCATATTTTAGCGGCCCCTCACTTTGCAGTTGTAGCGCTATTTCACCTTCAAATTTTAAGGTGGCGCTGAGCAGACTGGCCGCCGCCATCAACTCCCCTAACAGACGCTGCAAGACGGGTGGATAATGATAGGAATTCAGAATAGCTTGATAGCTGTGTTCTAGACGTACTAATTCACCACGGACATGGGTTTGATTAAAAATATAACGGTGGAGTTGATCAAATGACATAATAAATTCTCGTTGAAATCACAAATACTTACTGCTGTTTTAATTGAATAATTTGTCGGCGCTGTTTTTTATCAGGGCGATGATCGGGTTTAGGATTATACAGTGCCCCAAGTTTACGGGCCTCAGTATTTTTTAGCCGTTGAGTAATACTTTGTTCACTCTCCTGATAAAGCAATTGTGCTTGTTCCGCGCCGCGCCGCTGCTGAGCTAAGGCTAGCACTATTATTTCTTTTACGTCGTAGCCTTGGGGAACTTTTAACTGTGCGCCAAGCTCTACTAGCTTACCTGGTTTACAGCGCTGTCCACTATACTGAACTTTACCGGACTGCACGGCCTCTCTGGCCAAGGCACGGGTTTTGTAAAAGCGTGCGGCCCATAACCACTTGTCCAGGCGAACACTTTTTTCTACAACAGAATTTTTAGAATTTTGCATAACATTGACCAATTTGTAATATTTTCGTAAAGAAATCTGAATAGAGTTGTGACCCCTTGACCGACTCGCTATCATTGGTGACAATTAAATTGATGCCCGACCCTGAGACCATGACAGTCACGAACTACAACTTCAATCATATATGGCCCCAATTACTTAAATATCAACAGCAAATAAACTGGCTGGTTGTTGCGGTATTGAGCTTGTTTTTATTGGCCTATGCGGCCGAGATAACCTGGCGCATCTGGCCTGATTCAGACATGTCCGTAAAAACGGACACTGTGACAACGACACGCGCCCGGCAAGACCTGGCTGCGAAGCAGCTCGACTTGGCGGCTATCAAACGCCTGAATTTATTTGGCGATTTGCTTGCCCAACCACTGGTGGAGAGCGAGGTAACAGACGCACCACAAACCAGATTGAATCTGACCCTGACCGGGGTGGTATCCAGTTCAGAACTAGCACAGGGCGCGGCGATTATCGAAAATCAAGGTAGTCAGGAAACCTATGGCTTGGGGGAGAAAATCTTGGGTACTAACGCTACCTTAAAAGAAGTTTATGCCGATCGAGTCATCATTCGAAATAATAGCATCAACGAGACCCTGATGCTGGATGGTCTGGATTACCAAAAAACCCAGTCAAAAAACCGCCCCATGCCCTCCCCTACAACAATGCGCTCCATTTCCCCGGCACAACCCATACAACGTCATGTTACTTTGTCAGACGAGGCACTAGATACTACCCGCTCATTGCAGCAGCAGCCGTCGAGTTTTACGGATTTCATCGCCGTGGCACCTCATCGCCCCGATGGCCAACTTAGAGGTTATCGTGTTAGCCCGGGCAATAAACCTGCATTATTTAACGCCGCCGGCTTGCAAACAGGTGATATAATCACTGAAATAAACGGATTGGATTTGACCGATATGCAGCAGTCAGTCGAGGCCATGGGCGAATTGCGCCAGGCTCAGTCCTTACAAATCACTGTAAATCGTGGCAATGAATTACTGACGCTTTATCTAGACTTACCCGACGCTGAACAGGAATTGTGATAATGAATTTGATTAGGCGAACGAGCCAAAACGTAGTGAAGGGCTTGTTAGTAGTCGCTGGTGCCGTTTTGTTTTGTGTATGCAATAGTGTCTTTGCGGCGGAATATTCGCCCAATTTTAAAAATACCGAAATTAGCGAATTTATCACTATAGTCGGTAAAAACCTGAAAAAAACCATCATAGTGGACCCCAACGTGCGCGGTAAAATTTCCGTGCGCAGCTATGATTTGTTGACTGAGGAGCAATATTACCAATTTTTCCTCAACGTCCTCCAGGTATACGGTTATGCAGCCGTGGAAATGCCCAGTGGCATAGTCAAAATTGTGCGTTCCAAAGACGCCAAAACCTCAAATATTCCGGTGGTCGAAGGCACTCCCTTTGACGGTGATGAAATGATCACCCGGGTCATGCCGGTTTATAATGTGCCGGTGCGCGAACTGGCTCCTATCTTACGTCAGCTAAACGACCAGGCAGGCGGCGGCAACGTTGTCAGCCATGATGCATCAAACGTGATGATGCTCACCGGACGGGCAGCAGTGGTCAATCGTTTGGTGGAAATCATCGAACGAGTCGATAAAGCCGGCGATGAAGAAGTCGAGATCATCAAACTAAAGTTTGCCTCCGCCTCTGAAATGGTGCGTATTATCGACAGCATCAACAAGTCTTCAGGCAAAGCCAATAGCGGTGGCAAAGATGCACCAAGAGCGGTGGCAGATGACAGAACCAATAGCATTATTGTCAGTGGTGATGTCAAAGCCAGAAAACGTATCATTAACTTGATCACCCGCATGGATCAGGAGCTGGAAACCAATGGCAATACCCGGGTTATCTTCCTCAATTATTCCAAGGCTGACGAACTGGTCAAAGTATTACAAGGGGTCAGTGCCAGTATTCAAGCCGAAGAACAAGGGTCGGCCAAGGGCACCAGCAAAGGTACCACCCGGGAAGTCAGTATTGATGCCCATGAAGACTCCAATGCTTTGGTGATCACTGCCCAGCCGGACATGATGCGTTCTCTGGAAGAAGTGATCCGCCAATTGGATATACGCCGTGCCCAGGTTCAGGTTGAGGCCATTATTGTTGAAGTATTTGAGGGCGACGGTACCACTTTGGGTGTGCAGTGGGGTAGCGAAAAATTTGGCTTGCAACAATTTAACAATGGCGTCGTTGGCATAGGCCAGCTAGCGGTCGCGGCAGAACAAGCCGCAGATACCACCACCACTACCACAGGTTTTGATGATAACGGCCAACCCTACTCGTTTGATGCAACAACACCCGGGGATTTTACCGCCCTGGCTTCTTTACTTGGGGGAGTGAATGGATTTCTGGTTGGTGCAGTAAAAGACGGCTGGGGCGCGGTATTACAGGCCGTCAGTACCGATACTAACTCCAACGTACTTGCCACTCCCCATTTGACCACCCTGGATAACGAAGAGGCATTTTTTATCGTCGGTCAGGAAGTTCCCATCATTACCGGCTCCACTACAGGTTCAAATAATGCTAATCCTTTCCAATCGGTAGAACGTCAAGAGGTGGGCATAAAACTCAAGGTCACCCCGCAAATCAATGAGGGGGATGCAGTACAATTATTGATTGAACAGGAAGTCTCCAGTATCAGCGGGGCCACTGCCGTGGATATACTCATTAATAAACGTCAAATTAAAACCACTGTTATTGTCGATGATGGCGGTACGATAGTGCTCGGAGGGCTTATTGATGAGGATGTTCAGGAAAGTGTATCCAAGGTGCCTTTTCTGGGGGATATTCCGTTGTTGGGTAACTTGTTCAAATCCACCACGACCAGTAAAACCAAACGTAATCTGATGGTCTTTATCCGCCCAACTATCGTGCGTGATGGGATCACTATGAATGACATCAGTAAACGCAAGTATAACTACATTCGTGCCGAGCAGCTCAAACTCCAATCAGAGGGTATCCCTCTGATGCCATTTTCAGAGACACCCGCCTTGCCCGAATGGGATGAGAGTTTAAGTTTGCCACCGTCATACGACGAATATATGCAGAAAAAAGACAAGGAACAAAAGTAATTATGACGCCCCATAGGCTCAGTACTGTTGACGCCGAAGAGCAAGCTCTGGTAGAAGCGGGCGCAGATCTCGATGCGCCTATTGATGAGCCCGAGCACAAGCAGCTGGCTTTTAGTTTTGCCAAGCGCCACAAGGTGTTACTTGATACAGGCGAAAAACCGGCGGCATTATATCACACCAGTGAAACCAATTTTTTGATCTTCGCCGAAGTCAGACGTTTTCTGGGGGAAGAATTTCAGCTCAAAGAAATCGAAATCGGTCAATTCGAAAAACTGCTGACCAATGCTTTTCAACGTGACTCATCGGCCGCCAAACAATTGATGGAAGATATCGGCAATGAAAGTGATTTGTTTGCCTTGGCGGAAGAGTTGCCCGATACCGAAGATTTACTAGAAAGTGAAGATGACGCCCCAATAATCAAATTAATCAACGCCATGCTAGGTGAAGCGATTAAAGAAGGTGCGTCGGATATTCACATTGAAACCTTCGAAACCCAGCTGATGGTGCGTTTTCGGGTCGATGGGGTATTGCGGGAAATTTTACGGCCCAATCGCAAAATGGCCTCAATGTTGGTTTCCCGGATCAAGGTTATGTCAAAAATGGACATCGCCGAAAAACGCGTTCCCCAGGATGGGCGTATTACCTTGCGCATTGCCGGGCGGGCGGTTGACGTCAGGGTGTCCACCATGCCTTCGAGTCACGGCGAGCGGGTCGTGTTGCGGCTACTGGATAAAAATAATGTACGCTTGAACTTGGAAGACTTGGGGATGACGAAGGCCAACCGCGGGCATATGTCCAGTTTGATCCGCAAACCCCACGGTATTATTTTAGTCACAGGCCCCACAGGCTCAGGTAAATCTACCACCTTATATGCCAGTCTTAGCGAAATTAACTCCAAGGATCGCAATATTTTAACGGTTGAGGATCCCATAGAGTTCGATTTGCAAGGCATAGGTCAAACCCAGGTCAATCCCAAGGTCGACATGACCTTTGCCCGTGGGTTACGGGCCATATTGCGCCAGGATCCAGACGTGGTCATGGTCGGTGAGATCCGCGATCTGGAAACCGCCCAAATTGGCGTGCAAGCCAGTTTAACCGGTCACCTGGTCATGTCTACTTTACATACCAACACCGCAGCCGGGGCGATCACCCGTTTGGAAGACATGGGCATTGAACCTTTTTTATTATCCTCCAGTTTGCTCGCGGTCCTGTCCCAGCGTCTGGTGCGCACCCTGTGCCCAAATTGTAAAATTCCCCATACCCCCAATGATCAGGAACTGGCTATTTTGGGCGCAAAACGATTACCTGACATCCCCCATACCATGTTTAGCCCAAAAGGCTGTGCCGCATGCAATCAAACCGGGTATCGTGGACGAACCGGGATCCATGAGTTGTTGATAGTAAATGAGGGCATACGCGAATTGATCCACAACGGTCATGGTGAACAGGCCATTGAAAAATACATTCGCCAGACCACGCCCAGTATTCGCGATGATGGTTGCGATAAAGTGTTAAGCGGGGTCACCTCACTGGAAGAAGTGCTGCGCGTAACACGGGAAGAATAAATGGCTGCTTTTACTTACAAAGCCATGGACCGCAACGGCAAAAATAAAAGCGGTGTATTGGAGGGCGACAACGCCAGACAAATACGCCAGCAGCTGCGCGAACAAAGCTTGATCCCACTGGAAGTGGAACAAGTGGCAGACAAAGAGCGTAAATCTGCCAACCAGTTCTCCCTGTTCAAACCTAAAATATCCGCCTCTGATTTGGCCCTGTTGACCCGTCAGCTCGCCATCCTGGTTGAATCCTCGATCCCCATTGAAGAGGCGTTACTGGCTGTGGCGGAGCAGTCCGAGAAGCCCCGGCAGAAAAACATGATGATGGCCGTACGCAGCAAGGTAGTAGAAGGTCATAATTTGGCAGATGCCATGGGCGAATTCCCCCATATATTTGATGAGTTATTTCGCGCCATGGTCGCCGCAGGTGAAAAATCTGGACATTTGGATACCGTGCTTAATCGTTTGGCCGATTACACCGAAAAGCGCCAACAAACCCGCAGCCAGATCACCCAGGCCATGGTTTACCCCACCCTGATGATGTTCTTCGCTCTTGGCATAGTTTTGTTGTTGCTCACTGTGGTGGTGCCAAAAATTGTTGGCCAATTCGAGCATATGGGCCAGGATCTGCCTACTATCACTAAGGTTTTGATTAATATTAGCGAATGGATGCAAAGTTATGGTCTGGTTTTTATCTTGGTCCTGATCGCCATCGTCATTTTTGTGCTGCAATTACTGCAACGGCCGGTGATGAAAAAACGTTATCACAAGTTTATTTTAGGTTTGCCTCTACTGGGCAAAGTATCAAAAGGTCTCAATACGGCTCGATTTGCCCGCACCTTGAGCATTTTAACCTCCAGTGCGGTGCCGTTACTGGAAAGCATGAAAATTTCCAGTGATGTATTGGAGAACTTGTATATTCGTGACGCGGTCAAAGGAGCATCCGGCAATGTAAAAGAAGGATCGAGCCTGCGCGTTGCACTGGAGAAAACCAAAATGTTTCCCCCCATGATGATGCACATGATTGCGTCAGGAGAGCGCAGTGGCGAGCTGCAGCAGATGCTTGGGCGGGCGGCAGATAACCAGGATCGGGAATTTGAATCCCTGGTCAGTGTCTCGCTCAAGGTGTTTGAACCTATGTTAATCGTCACTATGGCGGGCATAGTCCTGTTCATCGTGATGGCAATCTTGCAACCTATTTTAGCTTTAAACAATATGGTGAATATGTAATGAAACCCCTAAACCGCAAACAACAAGGCTTCAGTTTAATAGAAGTAATGGTAGTACTGCTGATAATCGGCATCATGGCTTCGATGATTGCGCCGTCCATTTTGGGCAATCAGGAGCAAGCACAATTAAAAAAAGCCGCAGTAGATATTCAACAACTGGAAAGTGCCCTTGAGATGTATAAACTGCGCAACAACGTGTTTCCTACCAGCGAACAGGGCCTGGAAGCTCTGGTCACAGTACCGACTATCGATCCCATTCCACGTAATTACCAAGAGGGTGGATTCATCAGACGTTTACCCGAAGATCCCTGGGGTAACCCCTATCAATTACTCAGTCCTGGCGAAGTGGGGGTCATCGATATCTTCTCCAATGGTCCGGATGGCGAACCGGGTACGGATGACGATATCGGCAATTGGAACCTTAACGACTACCTGGGCTAACAGTCTGATGCTCAAATCGCTCATCAAAACGCGAGCAAAAAACACGGGTTTTACGCTGCTGGAAGTCATGTTAGTGCTGGCGATTATGGGCCTGGTGGTAAGCACGGTGGTATTTAATGTCACCGGCCAAAGTGGCGAAGAGCGTCTCAAAAAACAGGTACAACGCTTTCAAGTGGTCTTTAGCATGGCGGCGGATTTTGCGGTATTAAACCAGCGCCAATTGGGTTTACGGGTGGAACAGGAAAAACAACAATATGCCTTTATGGTGCTCGATGAGGAGCAGCAATGGCAACAGCTGGATACGGACAAGGTGTTTGCCAGCTACACTTTACCGGAAGAATTCAGCTTCGAACTGCTGCTTAATGATTTACCCTGGGACACCGATGACAGTCTGTTTAATGAAGGCTCCTTTGACGCAGAATTGTCGGTCAGTGATGAAGGCGTCAGCATAGATGATGATGAAGAGAAAAAACTACCACCTCCGCAGATCTTGCTGTTATCCAGTGGCGATATCACCCCCTTTTCCATGACATTTGCCTATGAGCCTGAATTTGGCGCTGAACGGGTGTCTTATTTTCGCATCAATGCCCAGGATTCCCTGCCTTTGCTCCGAGAAGGCCCACTGGACACTTTATGAAACCCGTATCTTATCAAGGGGGAATGACCTTACTTGAGGTCATGGTTGCCTTAGTGATCTTCGCCATGACCGCCACTGCGATTATGAAAGCTGCGGGGGATCATCTGGCTAGCATCGGCCAGATAGAAGAGATTACCTTTGCCACTTGGGTTGCCAATAATCAATTGACCCAACTGAATTTAACCTCCAGCTGGCCACCAAAAAATAACCAGAAAGGTTCGCAAAAAATGGCTGATCGCACCTGGTACTGGCAGCAAAAAGTGCTAAAAACCACTGACAAAGACTTGCTCTCCGTTGAGGTCAGCGTGGCCTTAAGCGAGGATCAGTCGGCACCTATCACTTCAGTTACGAGTTTTGTAGCCAAACGGTCTACCGATGCCTAAACCTGCTCAGCCAAACTCTCCCGCCCACGGCTTTACCTTACTGGAAATACTGATTGCCATGGCCATTTTTACCCTTATCGGGTTGGCCAGTACGTCAGTGTTAACCAGCGTCATCGATAGTGACGAATTATCCACGGAGCGTTTCGAAAAATTGGAAAGTCTGCAGCGGGCTATGCTGACCCTGGAAAGAGACATATTACAAGCCACCCCCAGGGCAGTGCGACTTGAGGGCGAGATGAGCCAACAGGTCATGGTCGGCGGCGCCGATCTGTTTGAAAGCGAAGCCGACGGCCTAGGATTTGTGCACGGAGGTTGGCACAATCCGCAATTTATGCTGCCCCGCAGCACCCTGCAAGCCGTAGGTTATCGCCTGCAGGAAGGCAACTTGCAGCGATTTTATGGTAACTATCTGGATAATGTCATCGGCTATGAGCCTAAAATCAAGATATTGCTGGAAGATGTCGAAGATTTTAGGGTTTATTTTTTGGCTGCCGATGATGAAAAGGCTGGGGAAAGCGTATGGCAGGACAGTTATGCCGGATCAGTGTTACCCAAGGCAGTGGCAATTGAGCTGAGCAGCAAAGATTTCGGCTTTATTCGTCGCGAATTTTTGCTCGCCGGAGGGGGGGCATGACTGCCCATAAGCAGGGTGGTGTCGCACTTATCATCGTACTATTAATAGTAGCCATAGTCAGTGTGCTGGCCACAGAGATGGGTTCACGTTTGCAACTACAGGTAAAGCGTGCAGCGAACATCAAAGATAACAATCAGGCTTACTGGTATGCCATGGGTGCAGAGCAATACGCGCAAAAGTCGATCAAGTTTTTATTAGAAAACAGCGATGGCGTGATCCATTTGAATCAACCCTGGGCGGAAAAATTTGTGTATCCATTGGACGGAGGAGGGATTGAGGCGCAATTATCCGATATGCATGCCTGTTTTAATCTAAACGCCCTGCAGCCGCAAACTACAGCAACCGGTAATCAACCGACGACACAAGCCAGTGAGCACGAACAGGCCTTCAAACGCCTGTTGAGCAATGTTGACAGCGACATACCCACCTATGATATCGACACCTTGACCGACTCTCTTGCTGATTGGCTGGATACAGACGATCGTATGCGCAACCAGGGTGCTGAAGACAGCGAATATGAATCCCGACAATTTCCTTACCTAAGCGCCAATGCGTTGATGGTGCATAACTCAGAATTGCGCCTAGTCAATGGGGTGAAAATGTCCTGGTTCGGCGAGCTGCTACCTGTAGTTTGTGTTATTCCTGGCAACAGTGAGTTGATAATTAACGTCAATACTATTGATGAAAATAACGTTGCCGTGCTGGCCGCCGCCATAGGCGATATGTCCGCTGCGCAAAACGTGGTCGCCAATCGGGGCAAAGAAGGTTTTAAAACCAAGGCGGATTTCTTGGCGGATAGCGCCATTAGTGCGTTAAATCTGCCCCAACAACAACAAGACTGGTTCGACGTCACCACCACACATTTCGTATTGCGTACCCGAACCAAGTACAATAATGCAACTTTTGCTATGGTGACGGTATTTGCTATAGATAAAAACCAAAATGTGTCAGTGTTAAGTCGAGAATTTGGCACATTATAATGCATACATTACATCAACATTTGGTGTCAGCCTAACAGGCTAGCACCTAATTACCGAGTCATCAGGGCAGCCAGTATAATGGAACAATTAGTAGTTAGATTAGGATCAAATCCAGATGATGAGATCCACTGGATAGTGTGGTCAAGTCAGCTGGACGACGTCATCGCCAGCGGAGAACTACCTGGAGCCGAACATTTGGCGACCTTGAGTGATCGGGCCGGCCAACGTCCCATTATCGCCCTGGTTCCTACCAGCGACGTATTACTAAAATGGGTCAGTTTACCTAACAAAGCCAGTCGCAAGGCCCTAAGTGCTATTCCCTTTATACTTGAGGATGAAATCAGCGGCGATATCGCCTTGCAATTTTTTGCCCTTGGTCCTAAAAGGGACGGCGAACAAGCGGTTGCTGTTGTCAATAAAGAAAAGTTGCAAAGTTGGTTAGGGATCATGCACCAGGCTGGTCTTAAATGCGACTGCCTACTGCCGGACGTATTGGCTCTACCTCAAGCGCAAGATGGATGGGCGATACTGCAGTTAGGCCCACATTTGCTGATCCGTCAGAATCAATGGAGTGGTTTGCAAGGGGAAAAGAGTTGGCTAATCCAGGCTGTCAATCATTATGCCAAACAGCAAGGAGCTCCACTAAACATAGAAAATCATACTGATTTGTCTCTGGGTGAGCTAAATCATGTCATTATACAACAACAGCCCCTGGACATGCCAATGAAGGTGTTGGCAAAGGGTGCCACTAATGCGAGTTTTAATCTGTTGCAAGGGCAGTTCAAACCCAGCAAGAAAAGCAGCGGCTCCTTGATAAAATGGCGGTTGGCAGCCGCACTGGCAATTGTTGCCCTGTCTACCACCTTAGTCGACAAAGTTATCCAGCAGCAGCAACTTAGCGTCCAGCGCGGGGCATTGAGCGAACAGATCAGCGCCCAATTCAAACGAGCGTTTCCTAATGCTGGTCCTTATAGAGACGTGAAAGCCACCATGCGCAGCAAGTTAATTGCCTTGGAACAAGGGGGGGGGGGATCCTCCATGTTAGGCATGATGACTCAACTGGCCAATGCATTCGAACAAAGTCAGGTCAAACCCGCCACGATCAAGTTTGATGCCATGCGCAAAGAGCTACGTCTGCAAGCCATGGCCGCTGACTTCGAGGCCTTGGAGCAATTTATACGTCTTGCTCAAGCCAGTGGTTTTGTGGTTGAGCAAGGTGCCATCAACAACAGGGATAACCAGGTTATCGGTTCATTGTTGATCAGGAGCTAAGGTGAATAAAATTAAACAAAAATACAGCCAGTTAACAGAGCGTGAGCAACGCCTGGTGCTGCTTTCGCTCATAGTCGTAGTGATAGGCCTATTCTACTGGTTAGTGTGGTCACCACTGAACCAATCGATCGCATCGAACCGCAAAGCCGTTGAACAACAACAGCAATTATTAAGCTGGGTGCAAAAAAATGCGACTAGAGCGGTACAATTACGCAGCGCAAAAGGCGTGGCGGACAACTTTAGCGGCTCCCTGCCGCAAGCCGTCAATCAAACTGCTGCCCGGATAAACATCGCCATTAGCCGCATGCAACCCCAAGGAGAAGAGCTGCAAGTTTGGGTCGATCAGGCCCCGTTTAATGACGTTTTAAGCTGGTTACAGGCATTGGAAAAAATGGGGATCGTCATTTTGGATCTCGATATTGCCGAAGCGAACGTACCTGGTCATATTAAAATACGGCGCTTAAAGTTAGGGAAATCATGAAGTCAGTATTGAAATGGGGCGCATTGTGCCTGCTAGCATATGTTATGTTTCTCGTTATCAAGTTACCTGCGGTACAGGTATTGGCGCGCTTGTCCCTGCCTGAGGATATTCAACTCCATGGTGTATCAGGCACCATTTGGAACGGACAAGCCCAGCAGCTACTCATCCGCGGCTTGCCCATTGAGCAACTATCCTGGCACCTGGCGTTTTTGCCCTTGCTAACTGGTACCGTGCATGCGTCCATCGATGGCGGTAATATTCGCAATAACCAAGAAATATCCATAAAGGGAGATATTTCAGTTGCCAAGGACCACCTGCAGGCTGACGACTTACAACTTTATCTTCCCACGGATTGGGTGATTGCCAGCCTACCGTTACCCATAGCAGTGAATGCCAGCGGTCGTTTTAAACTCGTTGTGCAATCATTGGATTATAGCCAACATTGTCAAATACTAACCGGTAAGGGCCAGTGGTTAAAAGCCCAAGTCCAGGGTAACGACCAGCCGATAATTCTCGGCAATTTTGAGGCCGATTTGAGCTGTGTCAATCAGGAAATAGTACTGACCGTTAACGAGCCCAACCGATTTGGTTTAAGTGCCGTGGCCCGTGTGCCGGCGGATTTAACCTTCAATATCAGCGGCCGTTTTAAACCTGATCCTGATCTTCCGCTGGAAGTGCATCAGGCGGCTCAGTTTTTTGGTAAAAAAGATGCACAAGGCTACTATTCTCTTCAATTTTAGGCACTAAAAAGGCGCCACTGTGTGCGCCTTTTTACGATTTATTTGACCCGATAAACGTTACTGGTAATAACGCAGACAGGTCTCCACTTCTTCTTTTGAGCCTAAGATAACCGGCACCCGCTGATGTATCTCCGTTGGCATCACTTCCATTATCCGGCCCTGTCCGGTAGACGCTAAGCCGCCTGCCTGTTCCATCAAAAATGCCATCGGATTGGCTTCATACAGCAAACGTAATTTCCCGGGTTTTTCAGGATTACGTTTATCAAAGGGGTATAAAAAGATCCCGCCACGACTCAGAACTCGATGAATATCTCCCACCATAGCGGCCACCCAGCGCATATTGAAATCTTTTTCGCGAGGTCCGTCTTCACCAGCAATAAGATCTGCGACATAGTTTTGGATCGGTGTTTCCCAGTGACGTTGATTGGAGGTGTTAATGGCAAATTCAGAGGTTTGTTGAGGAACCTGGACATTTTTCTGGGTTAACAAAAAGCCACCATGGGTTTTATCCAGGGTATACAAATGCGTGCCCCGGCCCGTGGTCATGGCTAACATGGCAGAGGGCCCGTAAAGCACGTAACCCGCCGCCACAATTTGAGTACCCGGTTGCAAAAATGCCGAGGGATCATCTGCATCCATCCACTGGGGGGCGTGCGTAATGGAAAAAATAGTGCCAATCAAGCTATTGATATCGGTATTTGACGAGCCGTCCAGCGGGTCAAAACTCACCAGGTAATTGCCGTTAGGATTACAGGGCACCACTTCGTCTTCTTCTTCGGATGATATGGCTTTGACATAACCAGACTCACTGAGAATGTCTTTGAGGATTTGGTTAGAAATCACGTCCAGTTTTTTTTGCGTTTCCCCTTGCACATTTTCACTCAAAGTCGACCCTAACACACCCGCCAATGCACCTTGACTGACCCTGAATGAGATTTCTTTGCAGCCAGCTAATAATGTTCTTAACAGCAGGATCAGCTCCATAGGGGCGCCATCTTCTTGAAGTTGAGAATTGAGTCTTTTCATTTCTTGTTTGACCTTATGTCTAGATTGTAGGGACAGTGGGTGACCTAAACAGCTGCAAAATGCAGCAAGGTTAGGGTTTCAGGTGACTGGTATTTTTATTGTTGTCACTCTATTGAACGTTAATGATTGTAACCGGATTAAACATAAAACTCAGCTCCAAAATCCATGAATAAAGCATAGATAGCAAATTGTTTATCGGCTAACGACAAAATTATTAGCCTGTCAGTGGGTTAGCGGTTTTGTATCTGGTAACCTAGGGCCAATTGTCACTGCGAATTGAGTTTATGCATCTACACATTTTAGGTATCTGCGGCACCTTTATGGGCGGCATAGCGGCGATTGCCAAAGCCATGGGACATCAGGTTACCGGCTCAGACAACAACGTCTACCCCCCAATGAGTACCCAACTGCAAGAACTGGGTATCGAGCTTACCCAAGGTTACAATATCAGTCAGTTTGACCCCCAACCCGATATAGTGGTCATTGGCAACGCCCTGTCCCGGGGTAATAGCGCAGTAGAATATGTTTTGGATAGCAATATACCTTACACCAGCGGACCCCAGTGGTTATTGGAGAATGTGCTTAAAGAAAAATGGGTCTTAGCGGTGGCCGGTACACACGGCAAAACCAGTACCGCCAGTATGTTAGCCTGGATCTTGGACTATGCAGGCTTGTCTCCGGGTTTCCTGATCGGCGGTATACCGCAAAACTTTGCTATATCGGCCCGCCTGGGTGACACCCCCTTTTTTGTTATTGAGGCGGATGAGTATGACAGTGCATTTTTTGATAAACGCTCCAAGTTTGTTCATTACCGGCCGCGCACGTTAGTCTTAAATAACCTCGAATTTGACCATGCAGACATTTTTAGTAATTTAGGTGATATTCAAAAACAGTTTCATCACCTGATGCGCATGTTACCGAACAACGGTCTGGCTATCGCCCCTAAACAGGATAAAAACCTGACCAAGGTGTTAGACATGGGCTGCTGGTCACCGGTGCAGTTTGTCGGGGGTGACTGGCAAATTGGTACTCCTGTGCCAGACGGCAGTGAGTTTGACGTCGTGTTTAAAGGTGAGAGTTTTGGCCGGGTCAAGTGGCCGTTACTTGGACAACACAATATGCATAATGCCATGATGGCTGTTATCGCAGCCCGCCATGCTGGGGTATTACCCCAGGTAGCAATTGAAGCTTTAGGTCAATTTATCAACGCTAAAAGGCGTATGGAAATAATTGGCAAAGTCAGAGATATCACCATATATGACGATTTTGCTCACCACCCCACGGCTATCGCCAGCACCATTGAGGGATTACGTGCCAAAGTAGGCAATGCACGGATCCTGGCTGTGCTCGAACCCCGCTCGAACACCATGAAAATGGGTGTGCATAAAGAGACGCTCGCTGATTCCTGGTCTCTGGCGGATCAGGTATTTATTTTCCAGCCGACTAACTTGAATTGGTCAATGGAAACTTTACTGGCAAAAAGCCAGGTGACTGCATCTTTACACAAGGACATGCAAGTACTGGAAAAATCCATACTCTCTTATGTGCAACCAGGGGATCACATTCTAATCATGAGCAATGGCAGCTTCGACGGTATCCATCAGCGCTTGTTAGAGCAGCTGTCGCTTTAGTGTAATCATCATGTTTAGCTATGCGCCATACCGGCGCATCTTACCTACAATTATATAAGACAACACTATGCAAAAAATACTACTTGTTTTACTAGCCTCGACCTTCAGTCTAAACGCATTTTCCTGGGGCCAGACCGGGCATAGGGTGACAGGCGCCATCGCCGAGCGTCATTTAACACCCCAGGCCCAGGCAGCTATTGACGCATTATTGCCAGAAGAAGATCTAGCCGAAGCCTCTACTTATGCCGATGAGATGCGCTCCAGTCCAGCTGAATTTTGGCAAAAAACCGCTGAACCTTTTCACTATATAACCGTACCTGCGGGTAGAGATTATTCACAAGTAGGCGCACCTGAGGAAGGGGATGCCGTAACCGCTTTAAAGATGTTTACCGCTACCCTTAAGGATCCCGATGCATCCATTGAACAGAAACAATTGGCGCTGCGTTTTGTGATACACATTATTGGCGATTTACACCAACCGCTGCACAGTGGTAACGGCACCGATAAAGGGGGAAATGATGTCAAAATCAACTTTTTCTGGAAAGAGTCAAACCTGCATCGTGTGTGGGACAGCGAAATGCTTGACCAGCGTCAGTTGTCATATACCGAGTGGACAGCTCAGTTAAGCCGCAAAATCAGTCAACAAGACATCACTGCCTGGAGCGTGTTGGATCCGCTGATTTGGGTAGCTGAAAGCATTAAGATCCGTGAAGAACTCTATCCCCAAGAAGAGAAGATCTCATGGGATTATCTTTATCAACACCTGCCACAAATAAAACGCAGGTTGCAAATGGCCGGCATTCGTATGGCCACATATTTGAACGAGATATATCAATAGGTCTAGAAGCTAGCTTGTAGACACTGGCGTCACCACTACACGCCAGATTAGTTAAAAAGCAACGACATTGGATGCAGCGGATTAAAGAGGCAGCGGGTTAGTATTAAGCTGCCTTTTTAATAGCTACCATGCCTTGCGTTAGCCCTGATGGTAAGGCGCACTGAATTTGTGCACTGCATCGACAAATACTTTGGCATTTTCAGGTGGTACATCCAAATGTATACCATGGCCCAAATTGAAAACGTGTCCAGGACCACTGCCGAATCCGGCCAGGATAGTGCGCACTTCCTGTTCTATTCGTTCGGGCTGTGCGTATAACATGGAGGGATCCATATTGCCCTGCAAGGCGACTTTATCCCCGACACGTTTTTTGGCATCGGCAATGTCAATGGTCCAGTCCAGTCCTATGCCATCACAACCTGTTGCGGCTATAGACTCCAACCACATTCCACCATTTTTAGTGAATAAGGTAACAGGTACCCGGCGACCGTCGTTTTCACGGGTCAAACCATCGACAATTTTATGCATATATTGCAATGAAAAATCCCGGTAATCCCGTGGCGACAAGACACCGCCCCAAGTATCGAATACCATAACGGATTGGACCCCTGCCGCTATTTGTGCATTCAAATATAAAATCACCGAATCGGCTAATTTATCCAACAATAAATGCAGCGCCTGGGGGTCACTAAACGCCATTTTCTTGATTTTGGTAAAGGCCTTGCTTGAACCACCTTCCACCATATAGGTTGCCAGTGTCCAGGGGCTGCCAGAAAAACCTATTAAAGGCACCTGTCCCTGCAAGTTTTTGCTAATGGTGCGCACCGCGTTCATCACATACTGCAGTTCCTGCTCCGGATCGGGGTTAGGCAGATTTTGAATATCGGCCAGACAAGTCAGCGGTTTAGCAAATTTAGGCCCTTCACCCTGTTCGAAATACAGTTCCAGTCCCATTGCATCGGGAATAGTTAGAATATCTGAAAATAAGATGGCGGCATCCAGTTCAAAACGGCGCAGTGGCTGTAAGGTTACTTCACAGGCCAGCTCAGCATTTTTACACAGAGACATAAAATCTCCTGCTTGGGCACGTGTTGCTTTGTATTCAGGTAAGTAACGCCCTGCCTGTCTCATCATCCACACTGGCGTAACATCCACGGGTTGACACATTAGCGCCCGCAAATATCTGTCATTCTTTAGTTCTTGCATTGTTTTCCTCTGTTCGTCAAATATGCCAGCCAGCCCTAGGCCAAAAAGCCGCCATTGTATCTTTTTTGCTGTTTCAAGGAATGACAATTCCACTCAAATATTGTAAAAACTTGCAACATTCACGCAATGTCTGTTATAACAATGTTGCGAAAGCAAACTAATAATAAGAAACTCGAAAAAACGAGACTTAGACGCTAAAATATTCGAACCCCACCTAAACGTGGGGTTTTTTATGTTTAGGGATTAATTTTTACCCCTCGTTCAATTTCTGTCACGGTATGTTGGATAAGTTTACCGGCGATGGAAAATTTAGGCGGGATCTGGGGTAAGTCATCATGTTTGAACCAATAAGCCTCAAGAATTTCGTGGCCATCCACTTCAATTTCACCCCCAGCAAAGTCCGCCAGAAAACCAACCATTAAAGAATGGGGAAACGGCCAGGGCTGGCTGGAGAAATAACGCAAGTTTTTAATGCGCACTCCGACTTCTTCCATGACTTCTCTATGTACCGCTTGCTCTAAGGTTTCTCCGCTTTCGACAAAACCAGCCAGGGTAGAAAACATATTTCGCTCTTTTTGCGGCTTGCCCTGGGCAAGCAGGATTTTATCTTCATGAGCAATGGCGACTATGATGCAGGGGGAGATCCGCGGGTAGCAGCGGTGGTGACAACGGGAACATTGCACGGCCATTTCCCAGTCAATGCTTTGCATTGTGGAGCCGCACTGGCCGCAAAATCTATGAGTACGCAAAAATAGGGCTACCTGCCAGGCTCTTGCAGCCACCTCGAATAAGTTAGCTTCGCACTGCATTAACATAGTCCTGAGATTCACGGCTTGAAAAGCCGGTTCTTCTACCCACTCGTTACCCATATCGATTAGGTAGCAGGGCTTGCCCGCGTAACTGCCGATCTGCACTATTTGCTCCCGATAAGCATGGGCAAACGACAAGTTAGCCCAACTACCTATTATGGGAGTGGGTTGAGCAACATTTGCTAACAGTTTTTCAGCGACAAAGATAAGCCAAACGGCCTCTTGATCGGGTCTGATTTCAACATTCTGGTTTATCATAATGGTTTAATACAACACCTTATTAGTCTCTTGCTGTGTCCCTTAACACAAAAGTGGTAGAGCCTTGATGCCCATTTTTAAATCTTAACATGCGCTGTGGACGCTTTTATCAGTAATATGAGCGGTGTTTGACTAGGATAGTCCGTTGAAAATAACGTAAATGTGCCTGGCGGGCATATAATCAACTAGTCTTGCCACATATGTTGAGCTTCAAAGTGCATTTCGACCAGGAAATTTAATGAGCTATATCAATACACTATTGATGTAAAGCCAGACTCAGGGGTGATATACTGGCCTGTCTCAATCCGGTTATTTTATTGCACTAACTGAGATTAAATGCCAAATTTAGGGCTGATTATATTTGAAGGTAAATTACACACAAAATGAGTATTGGTCCACAAGTAGAAAAAGCACGCAGTTATTGCGAGGGTAAAGGTGCCAGATTTACGCACCTACGAGAAAAGGTGTATGCATTATTATTGGCCAAAGCTGGCGCCGTGGGCGCCTATGATTTACTCGATACCCTCAAAGAAACCGAGACCAATGCAAAACCCGCTACTGTCTATCGCACCCTGGATTTTTTACTTGAATTTGGCCTCATCCATCGGCTGGAATCGAACAATGCGTTTGTCGCCTGCCACCACTTTGGATGCAGTCATCCGGTGCAGTTCCTCATTTGCGACACCTGTGGCCTGGTCAAAGAAATTCAGTCCCAAGGCTTGCAGGAAACCTTGGATAAACAGGCTGAATCCTATGGTTTTCGTGTATCGAAACAGACCATCGAAGCCCATGGCACCTGCTCAGTCTGTCAATAATACAATTAAATTATTAATCAATTTCTCTTAAAAAAATGGAAATCATACACCAATGAATGCCGAATTTATCAATCCCTTTATTGCAGCTCTGCGCAATGTATTAAGCATGATGGCACAAATTGAGTTGACCCCGGGAAAACCGCAAAAAAAGACCACCACCCTGGCTAAAGGTGATGTTTCAGGCCTTATTGGTATGGTTGGGGATGAAGTATGTGGCTCGCTGTCTATTACCTTTGACAAACAATTGGCCCTGCATATCATGCATAACATGCTCGGCGAAACTCATGAGGACATTAATGAAGATGTGAGCGACATGGTGGGTGAAATTACCAATATGATTTGTGGAGGCGCAAAAAAAGATCTGAGCAAGCTTGGTTATGATTTTGGCATGGCTACCCCCGTGGTAGTGTCAGGAAAAGATCATACGCTGAGCCACACTGCCAGCGGTCACAAAATGATCATGCCCTTCGCCAGTGCAAATGGACATGCTTTCTTAGAGATGTGTTTTGATAAATAAAAACCCGATTTGGCACCAATCCCGTTTGTGTATTGTTGCAAAAAGTCGTGGATTTCATATAATTACCCAGGAAATAGTGAATCAATTAGCTATTATAGATAAAATAAATACCGGTGTGTTGCATCTGTTTATTCAGCATACAAGCGCCAGTTTAACAATTAATGAAAATGCCGATCCAACAGTCAGGCTAGACCTAGAGAGTCACATTAATCAGAGCGTACCTGAAAATGCGGCATACTATCTGCATAAATTCGAGGGTTCGGATGATATGCCTGCACATATAAAAGCAAGTATCTTTGGCTGCAATTTGACAATCCCTATATGTAAAGGGAGCTTAGCGCTAGGTACTTGGCAGGGAATTTATTTAGGAGAGCATAGAAATAGCGCGAGTAACCGTTATCTGATTGCAACAGTTACCGGTCAATAAAATATTTACACACTATAACTACATTGGGTATCAGGCCTTGCATACCAGTCGTCGATATCAAATAACTAACACAACATTAAGGACTTTTATCATGAAAAAAACCATGACAGCCATGGGTATCCTACTTGCTTTTACGGGTAGTGCATTTGCACAATCAGCACCTGAAGGCGACAAATGGGTTGCAGGCTTCGCTGAATATTATAAGACGGATAATGCAAAATCAGGTTTTCCAACTTATTATGATGATGGTGCTGGCTTGGGTGCAGAAGTTGGTTTTCGCTTCAAGCCTCAGTGGGCGGCTAGATTAGAGTGGTCACACCTGGACATTGATGCGCTTCCTGGTGGGTCAGATGAGTCCGGCAACCGCATCGGTGTTGATGCCATGTATTTCCTACCTGATGATTTGCTGTACATCTTTGGTGGTGTAAAACACTTGGATCTAGGTGACAGTCAGCGTCTGGCAAATATTGGTTTAGGTAAACATTGGACTATCAATGATAAATGGCGCGTGATCACTGAAGTGGCTGCCACTCATGATTTTGGTGAAGCCTATAATGATATCAGTGCTAAATTAGGTTTGGCTTATAGCTTTGGTGCTACGTCAACGTCAAGCCCCGTTACCCGTGATTCAGATAACGACGGTGTCAGCAATAGCATAGATCAGTGCCCAGGTACTGCACCAGGTGTTACAGTCGATGCTATGGGTTGTGCGATTGAAGAAGCAACTATGACCCAAAGTGACTCAGATAACGATGGTGTGCCAGACGATCGCGACAACTGCGCCAATACACCATCTAGTGACCAAGTAGATTCAACCGGCTGTAGCTTGTTTACTGAAGTAGAAGTATCTGAAACTCTGGAAGTATTGTTTGGTAACAACAGTGCAAAAGTGAATGGCCATGACACAGACAAATTCAAAGAATTTGCCGCTTTCATGAAACGTTATCCGTCAACTGACACAGTGGTTGAAGGTTATGCATCAGCGCCAGGTGAAGCTGACTACAACATGTGGTTGTCTGAAGAACGCGCTAAAGCAGTGCGCACTTTGTTAATCGAAGAGTACGGTATTAAGGCTGAGCGTATTACGGCTGTTGGTTTCGGTGAGGCTAAATTATTAGACGCACCTACAGCTAAAGAAGCTAACAAGATCAACCGTCGCATCGTAGCAAGAGTAGCGGCTTCCAAACGTGAAACAGTAACGAAATAATCTTTACTTACAACACGATATAAACAAAAAAAGGAGATGCCATGCATCTCCTTTTTTTTAACATCACAGTGTCCCGTCCTCAATGTGTTTACACATCGAGGACGGGACACTGCTTAATAATCATCGCTTATCGCTGGCCCCACGTAATTATCAAAACGTGAAAATTGCCCCTGAAAGGTTAAACGTGTAGTACCTATAGGCCCATTACGTTGCTTGCCGATAATGATTTCCGCAATGCCTTTTTCTGTACTGGCTTCGTTGTATACTTCGTCTCGATAGATAAACATGATCAAATCGGCATCTTGCTCGATAGAGCCTGATTCACGCAAGTCTGAGTTGATTGGCCGTTTGTCGGCACGTTGCTCCAAGCCCCGGTTTAACTGAGACAAAGCCACGACGGGCACTTCCAGTTCTTTCGCCAGAGATTTGAGTGAGCGAGAGATTTCAGCTATTTCCAAGGTCCGGTTTTCACTCAGACTAGGCACCCGCATCAGTTGCAGATAATCAATCATAATAAGGCTAATACCGCCCTTATCCCTGGCCAATTTACGAGCACGGCTTCGCACATCCATGGGTGTCAAACCCGAAGAATCATCGACGTACAGGTTATCTTTATCCTTGAGCATGGCCATAGTGTTTGACATACGTGCCCAATCTTCATCATCGAGTTGCGCCGTACGGATCTTGGTTTGATCCACTCTGCTAAGCGAGGCAAGCATCCGCATCATGATCTGTTCCGAGGGCATTTCTAAACTAAACACCAGAACAGGCTTTTCTTCTAACAACATGGCATTTTCGCACAGATTCATGGCAAAGGTGGTTTTGCCCATGGATGGCCGAGCCGCCACTATGATCAGATCAGATTGCTGCAAACCACTGGTTTTTTTGTCCAGATCCGTATACCCGGTAGAGACCCCAGTGACTTCTTTGTTACTTTTTACTAAAGCTTCCAAACGGTCGATGGTTTTGCTCAGTACCATCTCCACACTGCGTGGACCTTCATTTTTACCTGTGCGTTTTTCGGCAATCTCGAAGACCTTGCTCTCAGCCATGTCAAGAATTTCGCCGCTATCCCTGCCTTCTGGGTTATAACCAACATCGGCGATCTCGTGGGCCACACCGATCAGTTCACGGGTCACAGCCCGTTCTTTGATGATATGGGCATAAGCCGTCACGTTAGCGGCGCTGGGGGTGTTTTTGGCTAATTCCCCCAGATAAGCAAACCCACCAGCTTCTTCCAGCTCATCCAGGTTTTCCAGATTTTCTGAAACCGTGATCAGGTCCACCGGTTGATTGGCTTTCAACAAACGCAGGATCGCACGATAAATGGTTTGATGAGAGCGGTTGTAGAAATCCTCTTCGACCACTACTTCCGCCACCTTGTCCCAAGAATCCGGCGAGATCAACATACTCCCAAGTACAGACTGCTCTGCCTCGATGGAATGCGGCGGGATCTTTAATTTTTCGACCTTACGGTCTGAATTTTTTTGCGGGACGACTTTCACAGATAGGGCACATTTATCCTCAAATACAGGTTAGTAGTATGCGGCAAAAGTGGTTAATTAGTAAAGGTCTCTGTTGGGCAATACACTTGCTTCACGGGGCAGAATAGACCGTAATAGCGGCGATAAATTGGCTGCCATAACGTTCCAACTTGGTTTGCCCTACTCCATTGACCTGTAAAAACTCCGCTGCAGATTGCGGTAGTTTATTGGCCATTTCCGCCAGTGTGGCATCACTGAAGACTACAAAGGGTGGCACATCCTCTTGCTGGGCGAGGGTCTTGCGTAAATGTTTGAGCTTGGCAAACAATACTCTGTCGTACGTCAGCTCTTGCAGTTTGGATTTTTTGGCGGAATCGATACTCAGCCGTGGTACTGCCAGCGTTAAACCCTGTCCGCCACTTAACAGAGGCCTGGCCGCTTCGGTCAGCTTTAACACTGCGTTTTGGGTGATATCGATGCGCAATAGACCCTGATGAATAAGCTGATTGATAATATTATGCCAATAAGCGTCCGACTGTTCTTTGCCGATACCAAAGGTACTCAAGGTATCCTGGCCTTGTTCGATGATGCGCTTTAACTTTTTTCCGCGTAACACGTCTATGACATATTGGCTGGCCACAGTTTGTTGCAAACGATAGACACAGGACAATACTTTTTGTCCGTCTATGGTGCCGTCGAAGCGTTTAGGCGGGTCCAGGCAAATATCACAGTTGCCACA
Source organism: Paraglaciecola sp. IT1134 (assembly GCF_058068185.1). Lineage (NCBI taxonomy): Bacteria > Pseudomonadati > Pseudomonadota > Gammaproteobacteria > Alteromonadales > Alteromonadaceae > Paraglaciecola > Paraglaciecola sp. IT1134. The sequence continues at coordinate 5,105,466 of NZ_CM176486.1, forward strand.
GTGCTGGGCCGAGTATTCCGAGAAGTAGTTAAGTAACACCTGGCGCCTACAGGTTTGTGCGTCGGCGAAAGCTTCCATGGCAGCGAATTTTTGCAATTCGATATCGAGCCGCCCCGGGTTATCTCCCATGCCTATCCATTGGCGGATCCTGGCCGCATCTTTTTCATCGAACAATAACAATGCCTCAGCTGGCATGCCATCGCGGCCAGCACGGCCCGTTTCCTGATAATAGCCCTCAATACTCCGGGGTAAATCAAAGTGCACCACAAAACGTACATTGGATTTATTAATACCCATGCCAAATGCCACGGTGGCCACTATGACGTCTATATTATCCTGAATAAAGTCACGTTGAATTTTGTCCCTTATTGGCCCTTCCAGGCCTGCATGGTAACCGGCGCAACTCACACCTTGTCTTGCCAAGGCCAGGCTGAGTTCATCTACCTTTTTGCGACTGTTGCAATAAATGATGCCACTGCCGTCTTGCTGGCGTACATACTGGATCACCTGGTCTGTAGCTTTATATTTGATCAACTGGTTATAACGGATATTGGGCCGATCGAAACTGCCCTTAAAGATAAAAGGATCCTGCAAGTCAAGCTGTTGCAAAATATCACTGCGGGTGGCCAAATCTGCAGTCGCTGTGAGGCCTACCATAGGCACATGACTAAAATGCTCTTTGAGCCGACCAAGCTGTCGATACTCCTTACGAAAATCATGGCCCCAATGGGACACACAGTGGGCCTCATCGACGGCAAACAAGCTGATGGCTAATGTTTGTAGACGCTGGATAAAATCGAATTGCATCAAACGCTCTGGGGCCACATAAATCAGTTTGTATTTTGCGTCTTGCATACCACGATATACGTTATGCATTTCCTGTGGGCTGAGGTTCGAATTGATGTAAGCCGCACTCACGCCAGAGGCCACCAGTGCGTCAACCTGATCTTTCATCAAGGCAATGAGCGGAGAAACCACTATGGCCACCCCTTCCAGAACCAAAGCTGGAATTTGATAACACAAAGATTTCCCCCCCCCTGTGGGAAGCAAGATCAGGCAATCCCGGCCATTGAGTATATGGCTGATGGCTTCTTCCTGTCCGTCGCGGAATGTTTTGTAACCAAAGGTGGTATCTAACACCTGATAGGCTTGCTGGACTAGATTTGCATTAGCAAGGACAGGTGTCGCAATGGGATTGGGATGGGGATGGGACAAAAAATTGCAGCTCCGGGCAGTTAACAGTGGCCGAGAGTTTACGTGTTTTTACTTGTGTATTCACTTGCCAAGCTCGAATAAATTCGCCACATTGGGTGCACATGAATAAAAAAGGACATTTATGTCTACCAGCCTTCCCTTGGACTCCCAACAGCTCGCCCAGCACGTGACCCAACTTTTCAGCCAATACATGCCCTTTAATCAATTACTCGGTCTTCAGATCCAGCAACTGGGTAAAGACAAGGCGGTGATCCGCTTACCCTGGAATGACAAACTCATGGGCAATCCCATCCATAAAATTTTGCACGGTGGGGTAACCGCGGCCATTTTAGATACGGTAGGCGGCCTGATGGCGGTCCTGTATGCCGTTAAAGATATTGAGGGACTGAGTATTGAGGATTTTCAACGAAAACTGCCCAATGTGAGTACCATAGATATGCGTGTGGATTATTTACGCCCGGGCAAGGGCACAGAATTTATAGCTACCGCAGAGGTAATACGCAAAGGTAAAAAGGTTGCCGTGTGCCGCATGGAATTACACAACGAAGAAGGGGTGCACATCGCCTTTGGCACCGGCACCTATATGGTTGGGTGAAGCTGGATTCAGCGGCCGACGCTCGGCGCCCAGTGCGCGGCACCCGACAGAACGACGCGCCGCGTGCGACGAACCGTCGGATGGTTCGGCGGGACCCAGACGCCATGGATGGCGTCGAAGAGCCTGCACTATTTATGTTGAATCACCCGCTAACTCCATTTCTTCGAGCGCAGCTTCGCCGTGCGGCGTACAAAGCTCGGCGCGCCTAACATCACCGGCGTCTATAAATACAACATTTCTTTGCGTGTCTTGGCCAATATTGCCAATACTTTATTTTGCTGGCGATGAGGGATATCCGCTTTAGTCATGGCATTGATAAATAAATCCACACCGCGATTAAAATCAGCCTCTGAAATATTCATGCCCCCATGTACTTGCGCCATAGTGTCTCCAGTATAGTCACAAGGTCCACCGGTTAACTGACACAGATGTTCAACCAGTTTTTCACGGAATCGGTCGACGTCTGAGTTCTTAAAGTATGCAAATATGACCGCATCAAATTCAATCTCGTGAATAAAATTGTCAACCACTTGTTCGATTGTTGTCTGCCCCCCTAACTGGGCATACAGGCTATCATTCGAGGTAGTGCTGCAGGCAACTAAACTCATAAAAATAAGCGGCAAGATAACACGTAATAGCGTTTTCATGTTCATTACCAAAGTTGTCCATTGAGCGAAAGGTACATACCATCCTGGCCATCTGCGCCGGCAATTTTTCCTAAATTTGCCCAGGCCAAAGTGACACTGAACGCTTTGCTTGGCATATAGCTGACGAATATATCGCTCCAGTCGTCTTCGCCTAACCCTAAATTATCGGGTTTTTGGCGATATTCTATGCCAACCGCCATATGCCGGGAAAACAAAATACCGGCGGATGCTTCCAGCATTAGCTGATAAGAATCGTTTTCCAGGCCACCGTATCCCAACAACCCCATTTCGTTGGCTTTGGTGGCCCGGGCGGTTAAATTCCATACCGCGTTGTAACCGGCCACGGCCCCTAAATGCACTTTAGTTGCCGCCAGATAAAAATCCGTTCCGCTACCGCTTTTATCTGCGCCCACAGCTCTGGATATTGTTTGGTCAGCAAGTTGTTTGTGTTGTAAACCCAGGCTGATTTGTGGCCAATCTGAATAGACCACATCGCCATAAAGTCGATACTTGGCGCCATAAATATTCTGTTTTATCGCCACACCTGCATCTTTTAAATCAAATCGCTGCTGAGCAAAACTTAATTCAAGGCGATCATAAAAAGAAGCGCTTATCCCCAGTACATTAAGTCGATAGTCATCGACATCCACGTCTGTGGCCACAGCACTTACCGACACTTGGTCACGACTGTCATAACCTGATAGCGTTGCCCAGGGTACGATACCACCGCCACCACTTCCTTCGAGCTGGATCAAACCCACTGTGCCTATCAATTTACCGTCTTGAGCAAAGATCCCGGGGGCACTGAACACCAGGATCAGGGCTGCCCACCAGCACCGCCATCTAAAGTTAGACTTCATTTTTACCACCAGTTTGTATTTTGATGATGTGACTGCCACAACAGGAGCTTGTCAAAAGGCAATGGTTTACTCATGTAATACCCCTGGGCCAGGTTGCAACCCCAATCGCGCAGCAATAGCAGAGTTGCATGATTTTCAATGCCTTCAGCGACCACATCCAAGCCAAAACTATGGGCCAGGTCGATAACCGTTTTGACGATTTTTTGATCCCCTTGTTGTGTGTCCAGTTGCATAATAAAACTCTTGTCTACCTTGAGTGTGGTAACCGGCAGATTTTTTAGATAAGACATGGATGAATAACCAGTGCCAAAGTCGTCAATTGCCAAGGTAAAACCCTGCGCTCGAAATGCTTGCAGTTGGCTAATGGCCTTATCAGGCTCCATCACCAAATCGCTTTCCGTCATTTCAAAAGACAAGGCCGTACAATTCAGCTGCTGTGCGGCCATAAGGGATAAAATATGCGGTAGTAACGCTTGGTCCAATACATCTTTGGCCGACAAGTTAATCGCAATACTGATTTTTATGCCAAGGTCGCGTAGCTTTACTGCGTCCTCAATCGCCTGTTTAATAACCCAATCGGTGATCTTGCCAATAAAACCAGCCTGTTCCGCTATGGAGATAAAATCTTCCGGTGAGACAAAACCTAACAAGGCACTGTTCCACCGCAGCAGGGCCTCGACTTGGGTCACCTTACCGGTGAGTAAATCCAGTTTAGGCTGATAATGCAGGCTCAGTTCGTGTTGCTGATCCGTAAGCGCAGTTTTTAATTCGGCAATAATAGATAACCGTCGCAAGTAGTGTTGCTCAAACTCGGGATCATAATTGAGTATAAGTTGATCACTGATCTGAGCTTCATCCAACACTATATTCATGCGCCGAAATAGCTCCTCGGTGTTTGTCGCATCACTGGGACAGCGCAACACACCAATGGCCACTTTGACATTGATAGTTGCCTCACCTGTGTCTATGGGTTGTTCTAAAAACTCTTTAAACTGAGCAAGCTGGTGTGAGGAAATCGGCTTATCCGGCACCCAAAGTAACTCACCGCCAGCCAAGCGAGCTGCTAGGCCATGCATATCCGCGACTCGTTTAGCCATGATCTGCAAACAAAGATCACCATTGTGATAACCAAATACATCATTAATGCCGCGAAAACCGGAAATATTGACGCCTACGGCTAAAAACGGGCAATTTTGGCCGAATTTTTCATTCAGTAACACTTCGATGTTGTATCTGTTATTTAAGCCGGTAAGAATGTCGTGTTGGGCCTGGTAACGGATTTTTTCTTCACGTTGACGGATATTGGTCTGCATGGATTGTAATGATTGGGCAAGGTTGATGACTTCTATTGAACTAGAATCGGTACTTATTTCCTTTGCGTAGTCTCCCTTTGATATCCGCTGAGCGATGGCCGCCAAAGCAACCAGAGGTTTGGCCACTTTGCGAGAAAAAAGTGCGGCAAACAACAAGGCCAACACTATCGCCAGCAGGGCAATAAGCGTGATCCGCAATTGTAAGCCCCTAAATTCGGCAAACAAAGTATTTACATCATTGGACAAGGTGATCCTAATCTTGAAATTGGCCTCATCAGCCAACACAAACTGCCGTGAAACATAGGGCACATCATTCATCACAATTAGGGATAACCAGGACAATTGTTGATCTTCCTGGCTCAAAGCTGCTTCCATATCTTTTTCAGCCAAAGTACTGATCCTGAAGGTATCCACTCCTTGTGCCTGCACACTTATAGTGGTCTCCAGTTGGGTAACATTTCGCAATTGGTGCACCCATTCGTTATTGATCTCAAAACCCACCAAAGCAATTGCAATTGGCCTCGGCGCATCTATGCTCAAAAGTATGATTTGGTAGAGTCGCTTATTGATTAGCAGCAAGGTTGAGACGCCGCCGGTTGCCACAACTTTTTCACCGAACTCGGCGAAAGGGAATGGCTCACCGACCTCAAGTGCCGCCGGAATACTGCTAATAGTTGTACCATCAAGAGAGATAAGCGCCATCAAATCCGCATTGATCCGTTCACCATGATTATATAAGGCGCTGTCTATGGTAGGTTTATCAGCTGTGGCGACCGCCTGTTTAAACCCAAAATCGGCGGTTAGCACGCTGACCGAATTAAATAATAGATTTTCTCGGCTAGACAACACCTGCTCAAACACATTTTGAGCGACCTCAAGACCACTATCTAACTGGTTTTTTGCGTGTTTAGTGGTGGCGGTCCAAACATTCAGCAGTATCGTCAGGGCGGTCAGCATTACAATGCCCACTACCAATCTAAATATGCTTTGGTTTAACGTTCTGGTGGCCAACTACTGGCCCCCTGAACCAAATTTTCGAGCATTGAACTTGCGTTTCATACTCTTTTCCTTGGCTGGCAGTAATGTGAGTATTACTGTTTGCAAAGTGAGAGGATCCCCCTGGTGGACATATCTTATGCGTTCAGCATTACTGGCTGATAATCGGGGGTGCCAAATATTATATTCCTGGGCCGAGACGGCTAGCGTCGCCTGACCATTTTCATCTGTCACTGCGGTTATCTCATCGTCAGCGATATAAATATAACCCACCATCTGGTCGTGAATATTGCAGCCCAACACCACCACCCCAGCTTTATCAAATTGCATCGGGGGCGAGTCCTGACCGTGATACAAGCGAATTTCAAAGGGTTTAGGGGCAGAAAAACTGTAAATATGATGACGAATAGCGTCGCTGTTGGGAAACGCCACAAACTGATCTTTTTGAATGAGCAAGACTTGTGGTGAAAACTGCTGATTGATCTGGTCCATAATCGCTATCGAATCCGCTTTTGTGCTTAGCCCTGCGCCACCTAAAACGGCGTTGGCCACTGGGTTGCCCTGTTCATCAAGGATCTTAAATGACACCTGGGCCAATGCGTGTGACATGCCAAAAACCAGCTGGGCAATAAAACAAATCGGTAATAAAAAGGATTTTACGCTGCATCCACTGACTGAATCAGTATTATCTTTCATACTACTAGGAGGTCCAGTTGAGGTAACCTTGAGCCGAGACTAAAGAAAACGATAAATTTTTTACACTAATTTTATCTTACACGAGCAATAGTAAATTTCACAGCCTCGTAAAAAATCTGATAGTAAATCCGACTATCACTTGGAGTTCAGGCAAAGGTTGCCTGTATCAGTTACCCCTGGAACATCACTTATTAGGCTGGAGGACTTTACTTGTCAATATTCCTTGGTCTAGGATCACCGTCCAGCATATTTAACTCAGCAAGGAGTGATGTCTTTGCCCAAAAATGGTTTAACAAATAATGTTTGATTCAACTTGGTTTAATGGTCTCATTTCCTGGTCGGGACAATATGTAGCGAGTCTCATATGGACAGCGATCATGTTGCTGGTATATGTGGCCATCACCAAATATACCCTGCCAAAGATCGAAAAGAAGATCGATCAAAGTAATTTTAAGTCAGAAGAAGCATTACGCGCCTATCATATGATACGTATCGTGGTTGGAATACTGACCTTTGCGGTTATCCTTATCGCCTGGGGCATAGATTTTAGTGGTCTGCTGGTTATATCGACGTCTATTATCACCTTGACCGGGGTTGCGCTTTTTGCCAGTTGGTCATTGCTAAGTAACGTCACAGCCTACTTTCTCATCCTCTCCCAAACCTCCTTTCGTCGGGGGAATTTTATTCGCGTATTGGATGCGGACAATTATGTGGAAGGTTTTATTTCTGAAATAAACTTATTCAGCACCAAACTGATTACTGACGATAGAGAAATAATTGTTTACCCCAACAACCTGATCCTCACGCGCCCCACTATCATCAATCCCAGAGCCAAGTGGAGAACGGTTGGCAAGTTTACCGATCGCCCGGAACCTAAAATTCAGCACTCGCGCAAAAAATAATGGCAAAAACAGTCATCTGATCTGCCAGTTAGCAAATGTGAGGCTCGTCTAGGCGTGATAAACTCCTGCGATTAAACCGTATGTTTGTCACTTGGGTAAATGTGTTCACCGGGCCAATGGGCGTTTTTACACGCTAATAGCCCTGGCCACAGGTTAAAATTGTGGTGTAAGCCGCCACTCACCCTCAGCCAATATGAAGCTTTCAATGACCATAGATATTCCACAAGTTCTCGGTAACGCCAATACCCTCCTCTTCGCACTACTTAGCAATAAAGTGGTGATCACACTGCTGGTCACCTTTTTTGCCCTGGCCAGTAAATATGTACTGGTAAAAATCGTGCGCAAACAAGCGAGAAGCAGAGGTAAGGACAAACGCGATCTGGTCAATAATATTAAGAATTTTCTTAATTTCCTGTTAATAGTGTTATTGCTTAGCTTATGGGCTGGAGAATTACAACAATTTGCATTCTCCATTGCTGCTTTTGCGGTGGCCATAGTATTGGCTACCCGGGAATTCATCCAATGTGTTATCGGCTTTTTCTACTTGGCGTCCAGCAGGCCGTTTCGCATAGGTGACTGGGTGCAAGTGGGTAATGTGGTTGGTGAGGTGTCGGAAACGGATTGGATAAAAAGTACCTTGTTGGAAGTGGATATTGAGACTTATGAATACACGGGCAAGACTCTGTTTATTCCTAACAACGCCATGATCACCAGCACCATTAAAAATCTTAACTTCCTAAAACGCTATGCCACTCATCATTTTACGATCACCCGGGATCAAAGTGTCAATCCCTACCTATTTATCGACGAGCTGATGAAAAATGCCCAGACATACTGCGCTGACTTTCACGATGTGGCGACTCGCTATAATCAAACTATTGAACGACGCTTGGATGTAAAAATCGCCGGCCCGGATCCGCATATCAGTATTTCGACATCGGAAGTGGGTGATTCGCAAGTGAACATTGCCATATTTTGTCCCACAGAACGGGCTATTGAAATAGAGCAAAAGCTGTTTAAAGATTTCATGACCTTGTGGTTCGCCGCCAAAAAACAGCAGCAAAACATTGAACTACCACATTTAGTTGGCGCACTAAGTGACACTGACAAACCGGTAAATGTCGGTTGAACAGGTTGTTATGGGTCCCGTGGCTATCAAATCTGCCCATAGGAAAATTTTTTCTATATAAACTGTCACGTTTCTTGCATGGGAAGTAGCTTAATTGTTGTTGCACGGTAGACATTATCGTTGAGTTGCCCGACTCGCCATTATTAGCACAAGGATCCATCTTGTTTTATCTTCGTAATTTTCCGTTAGTTGTGATGTTGTTACTCATTCCTGATTCTGCTCTGGCGCTAAGCGTTTCAATTGAAGGGATCGATGACAGCCGGTTACAAGACAACATTCAAGCTCATATTGGAATTATTGGCGCGCCGGTGAGCTGTGATATGTCCGACAGTTATCGTCAGACCATAGAAGAGGCCGTAACATCCGGCGCCCAGGCCCTGGGTTATTATAAAACCACAGTACGTAAACTCAGGCTAGCCAGAACCAAAACCTGTGACGAGTTGAGCCTGGTTGTGCAGCAAGGCCCGCGCATCAAAATTCATCAAAAAAGCGTAACCCTAAGCGCACAAGGGCAACACGATAAAGTATTACAAAAGTTGGTAGACACATTTGAGCTTAAGGTTGGCTCTGCCCTGGAACATCAAGAATACGACAGTCTCAAAAGTAAATTACAACGCAGCGCCCAGATACGTGGCTATTTCGATGCCAAGTTTAGCAAGGCCCAAATTCTGGTCGACCTTGAAGCTTATACAGCTAGTATAAATCTAGACTTCGATACCGGAATTCGTTACAAGTTCGGTGAATTGCTCATTCCTCAAGACGAGAAAGCCCAAGGCTTGATCAAGGAAACCGTGCCCTTTACCCTGGGCGAATTTTATCACGCCGACAAGCTTGCCGAGTTCAACCAAAACTTAAAGTTAACCGGTTATTTTCAGCAGGTCGTGGCCAGGCCCCTGGTTAGCGAAGCCAAAGAGCAACGGGTACCCATAGAAATTATTACTACCAATAACCCCCAGGATACCTTCAATTTAGGTGGCGGATTTTCAACTGATACGGGACCACGAGTGCTCTTGAAGTGGCAACGTCCCTGGGTTAATAGCCGCGGTCACAGCATCAGTGCGGAGTTGTTCGCTTCGGCACCGGAGCAAAACCTAAGTATAAAATACAAGGTGCCGCTGGAAGATCCTTTAAACAATTATATGAGTTTTCAAGCCGGGGCCAAAGCCGAAAACGATAACGATACGCTGAGTGACGCCTTTACCGTGGCGGTTCAGCGCCATTGGGGGGATGTTGACAGTGATTGGAAGCGTATCGCCTTCTTGCGATTTGAGCAGGAAAGTTTCCGTCAAGGTATAGAGCCCCGACAAACGACTACCTTGCTGATCCCAGGTGGCACCCTCAGTCGGCGGCGCACCAGGGGGGTGCTGGATCTGTCCTGGGGTGATAGTCAACAAATCACCCTGGAAACTGCATCCCAACAATTAGTTTCCGACATAGATTTAACCAGATTAACCGTGCAATCAAAATGGTTACGCAGTTATGAGCAACACAGGATTTCTGTACGAGCCGAACTTGGCGCTATCTTCACCAACGATTTCTCCCAGGTGCCATCCAGTTTGCGCTATTTCGCCGGTGGCGACCAAAGTGTTCGCGGATTTGGCTACGAAACCCTGTCCCCCATAGAAGGCGACAAGTTAACAGGCGGCCAGTATTTAAATGTCGCGAGCATCGAATATTCTTATCCGGTGGCACAAAAATGGCGAGCTGCATTGTTTACCGATATCGGTAATGCCGGCGACAACCCCTTTAAAGATTTAGCCACTGGTGTTGGTTTTGGTGCCAGTTGGTTATCCCCAGTCGGTCCGATTAGAATTTATTTGGCTCGGGGACATAGCAAGTTTGAAAACACCACACGTTTGCACTTTTCCATGGGGCCGGTTTTATGAAGTGGTTGAAATATTTTGTTATGGTGTTTTTGACTCTGGTGGTGCTTATCGGCGTCCTGGCTTCCCCATGGGGGACGCGGGCTTTATTGTCTGTCGCAGATAGCAGCCTGGATGAATTAAACATTGATTATGATTCAGGCAGTTTAGTCAGTGCCCTAAGTTTAAAACGGGTTCGTTGGCAGTCGAGTGATATCGAGCTGTCATTAGATAATGTACTGATCGATGTAAACTGGTCATGCTCGGCGACGATGCGGGCCTGCCTGTCTCATTTTGATGCTAACCGGATTAGCGTTAAGTTGCTCAACGCTCCGGCCCCGCAAAACCCTGAATCCACTGGACCTTTGGAAAGGATCGTACTGCCTTTTCCAGTGAAAATTGACTCCCTGGACGTGCACAATATTAGCGTCGAAATCCCGCAAACCATGCAGCTAAAAGTAGCCACTTTAGCCACTAGTATCAGCATGTTTCGCACGTTAAACATCGCCTACCTCAAAGTCTCTGACGTGCATCTTAAACTGCCCAAAGCCGATCCCCTTGCATCCCCAAGTGAGCCGTTAAATATAGCGGATATTGCTAACTGGACCTATCAACCACCGACTTTTTCCCCGCTACTCTTCCCCATAGTCATGAAGGCAAAAGGCATTGATTTTACAGCGCTGTCGGTCACTGAAGGCAAAGCTGAGCTGGCACAAATAGAGCGCCTACAAGCAGCATTGGATATGACCACTAAAACGCTGACGATCACTAAGTTGGAGATAGTCCATCCTCTAGCGGAGTTAAGTTTAACCGCCACTGTGCACAAAAGCTGGCAGCATAAATTACAGGCCAGTATCCACAGTCGCCAGACCGACGAATATCCGTTGAATGTTACTATTGCGGCTCAAGGCTCCCCCCGCAATATCAATATTGAACTTGCAAGCCAAGGCATCGTTGATCTGAGCGCCCAGGTCAATACCGACCTGACGACTAAGCAACTGCCACTGACCGTGATGGCCAAATGGCAAGATATCAGCTGGCCGGTGAGCAACCCTGAGTTCACCTCCGCCAAAGGTAAGTTGGAATTAAAAGGAGACTTGAACTTATATCAAGTCACCTTGCAGTCCCGTGTGCAAGGGCCGACATTTCCGGCGGCTGAAATTACCATGTTTGCCAGTGGCAACAACAAACAAGGTCAAATCAAACAGTTGCAGATCCAAACTCTGGGCGGGGAAATCAATCTGGATGCTGAAGTTAATCTAACCCAGCGTATTGAATGGCAAGGGGCGTTGGGCTTCAAGCAGATTAAACCGCAAGTTTTCTGGCCCCAGTTAACTGCCCAAATTGCCGGCAAGGTTATCCACAGTGGTCAATTTGATGGCCAGACGCTACAGGCCAAAATCAGCCAACTGCAGGCCACAGGTACCTGGCAGGGCTATACATTGGCCGCCAACGGTAGCGCCAGCTTTGATGAGCAACAGGGCCTGCAAATACCGGATTTGACCCTCAGCACCGGGCAAAACCAGTTACACCTAAAGGCATCTGTTAAAGCGTTAGCAAACCTGGATGCCCAACTGACACTGGACGCGCAAAACTTAAGTCAGCTGTACCCTGAGCTGGAAGGTCAAAGCCAGCTGAACGCCACCCTTAGTGGCACCTTAGCCGAGCCCAGGGTGATATTTAACGGCAGTGCTGAAAATCTGTTTATTGAACAGATGACTATCGCCAATATCAGTACCCAAGGTGATATCACCTGGGATGCAAGCAAAACGGTTAACCTCGATATAAACCTAGAAGATGCCCTCGTCAATAATCAGCCCATTGAAAGCCTGGAGCTGAAAGTCGACGGTAATGCTGCGGCACATTCTGTGACACTGAATTTACGCAGTGATAACTTGAACTTACTGAGCAAATTCAGTGGTGAGTTAACCCCCCAACAGTGGTCTGGATATTGGGATACAGCCGATTTCAGTTTTGAGGCGGGGCAATTTACCCTGGATGATGCCAGTCCTGAAATAATGGCTAATTGGCAGCAAGAAAACTTTAACATTACGCCATTTTGCTGGTCAGATGCCGGGGCGAAATTGTGTATCAAAGATGCGCAATACCAAAAAAACAATGCCACCTTTAATCTTACGGCAACCGAGTTACCTGTGTTACAACTCATCACGGCTTATATACCCGGATTGCACAAAGTGCAAACCGATGCCGCCCTTAACTTCGAGATAGCTGGTTCCTGGTCTGGAAAAGGCTTGCCCCAAGCCCAGGCCCATGCTGAGCTGACACCTTCCACCTGGACCGTTGAGGGACAAAAGAACCCGTTAACTTTACATAGCCTATACATAGATCTTAATACCGTGGAACAGCCAGGCAACGGCCAGCAGGACCTGGTAGCCAAATTGCATCTACTGAGCGAACAACTGGGATTAATCAGTGCCGATATGAAGATCCAGGCTAATCCGGGGGAGCGCCCGATAGAAGGCATACTTAAATTAGACGATTTGCAACTTCAGGCCCTGCAAAAATTTGTGCCCCAATTAACCGAACTGACAGGCCAGATAAACGGACAACTCAATCTGGCTGGCACTCTGGCAGATCCCATGATCAAGGGAACGATAAAATTGCGGGAAGGAACATTTGCGGGGTCCATGTTACCAGCAAGAATTAATCATGTAGATCAAACATTTAGTTTTGAAGGGAAGGCCGCAAACATAAATGGACCATTTCAATTAGGTAATGGTAAAGGGCAGATTGACGGCACGTTTAATTGGCAAGACCAACCCACCGCGAGCCTGCACGTCACCGGTACTGACATGGAAATTGATTACCAGAACCTGGTTCGGGCCAGACTATCACCGGACATCCAGATTGATTTTACCCCCCAAAGACTGACAGTGAATGGCGAGCTATCCCTACCCTATGCACGGGCGAGAGTGCGAGAGCTGCCACCGGATGCCTTGTCTCCTTCAAACGACGTCGTGCTGGTGAATGAAACTGACGTTCAACAGGAAAGTGCCCTACCTTTGCAATTGAAGTTGCAGGTTAACATCGACCCTAACCGCAATAACGATGTTAAGTTAGATGCCTTTGGCCTCACATCGGATTTGCAAGGAGCTTTGTTACTCACCCAATCCGGAAAAGTGCTTAATGCCAATGGTGAATTAAATCTGATTAACGGCCGTTACAAGGCTTATGGCCAAGATCTCGTCATCCGCCAGGGCGAAGTGCAATTTAGTGGCCCCATAGACAGTCCTTATTTAAATATTGAAGCCGTACGGGACCCCCTTAAAACTGCAGACGATGTGGTTGCCGGCTTGCGCATCGAAGGCAGTGCCGAGCAGCCCAGCGTCAGCGTATTTTCGGATCCGGCAATGGAACAACCTGAAGCCCTGTCATATTTGTTGCGGGGAGAAAGCATTTCCGGGCAAGGAGACACCTCCAATGACGCCATGCTCGCCAACGCACTAATAGGTTTCGGGTTGGGCAAAAGCGAAAATAACGTCAGCACTATTGGTCGTAAACTGGGAGTGGAAGATTTAGCCCTTAATACCAGTGGTCAAGGCGACGAAACCAAACTCTCGGTCTCGGGGTACATCGCCCCGGGTATACAATTACGTTATGGAGTGGGAGTTTTTGACTCGGCCTCGGAAGTCGCCTTACGCTATCAACTGATGCCAAAATTATATCTTGAGGCTGTCAGTGGCACGGCAAACGCACTGGATATTTACTATCAGTTCAGTATCTATGAGGAAGATAAAAAATCAGATAAGCCTCCCCAAGTAAAGTGATAGCAGTTGTGTCTGGAGTTGTTTTCTTAGGTAGCTTAACCCCAGTTAGACTATGCTTTACAATACTTGCAGCATACCTGCCAATGCGGTATTGAATCGCTATTTAGTCCTTTTTCAGCGGACCCGAAGTATTAACAGGAGTCAATTATGGCAGAACTTTTACCTGAACTTATCGACGAGATAGTTTCCGCACCAGAGGGCCGCGATCAAGACGCCATAACCGCCCTAATCGCCGCACAAGATACCGATGACTTGGCGTTGCTACTCGAATCTTTGCCCCTAGAGCAACGTTTGAATGTTTGGTCAACTATCCAAAAACGTAAACGCCTCGATGTACTTGTTGCCATGCGTGGCGATCCTCGCGAAACCCTGATCCAGGCAACCGACCCCCATGAGTGGGAAGCAATTTTTCATGAGGTGGATGCCGAACAACTGCTCGAATTATCCGATTCTTTACCCAACGCCCTGGTCGACAAAGCTTTAGAAGCAATGGACAAGCAGCAGCGGCAGTATTTTACTGATGCGAGCCAGTACTCAGAACAACAAATTGGTCACTGGTTAAGCCAGGATCCCCTAGTGCTGCCGCTCAATGCCAAAGTGCGTGATGCCCTGCGATTGATCCGCCGGGACGTACCTACCCACATAGATACAGTTTTTTTAATCAACCGCGCCGGGCAATTCTCCGAGGCCGTCAAACTAACCAAGGTTATGGGTCTGCCGGAGCACGTGCCCCTGGTAGATTTATCCGAGGAAGAAATCGATACCATAGATGCTAATGACGATTTCACCTTGGCGTCTTTGATGCTGCAGCGTTCAGGGTTTGCTTCACTACCCGTAGTGGATGAAAACAATAAATTGCTTGGACGTTTGGATATCACCACTGCCAGCGAATTGCTCAACGAGTCCTATGAGCGCCAATTGATGGCCACCGCTGGTATGGATGAAGACGAAGATTTGTTTTCGTCTGTGAAAAAAAGTGCACAGAACAGGGCCGTGTGGTTAGGGATCAACTTGCTCACTGCCTTTTTGGCCTCAGGTTTTATTGGTCTATTTGAAGCCACTTTACAACAAGTCGTGGCCTTGGCGGTACTGATGCCAGTGGTGGCCAGCATGGGCGGAATTGCGGGTAGCCAGACGCTGACTTTAATGATCCGTGGTTTGGCTCTGGGTCAAGTTACCGTTTCCAACTTTAGAGCGCTACTTAAAAAAGAATTGAGTGTTGGGGGCTTAAACGGCGTCGTCTGGGCGTTGGTAATAGGTATTATTTCTTATTTCTGGTTTGCCGACCCTATGCTGGGTTTGGTGATTTGTCTGGCCATTTTTCTCAATATCTTGGCCGCCGCAGCCGCTGGCGTGGCAGTGCCTGTGATATTAGACAAATTCAATATTGACCCTGCTCTGTCCGGTTCAGTGATCTTAACCACGGTCACCGATATTGTCGGTTTTGTGGCATTCTTAGGATTAGGAACCTTATTGCTGGTGTGACTGAAGTGGGTGGTTCTGTTAGGCATGTAAAAATTACAGGGCCTAAGTAGAAGATGCATGGTTCTCAGGAAAAATTCGCCTGTTGCACAAATACAGCTGGCATACAGACACACACCCTTGGCTGTCTACTGAATTCCCCTCAAAAAGTGCATAGTTGGCATATATGTAGCTTCACAGATAGGCCAACCCCAGGCTCGACCGGTTTATTTAGGAGTACATATGTTAACGTGGGCCCTAACATTCTTTGTTATCGCCGTAATCTCTGCAATATTTGCTTTTTTGGGTTTAGTGGGTACCGCCGCTGGTATCGCCAAAATTATATTTTTTGCTTGTTTGCTGTTTCTGTTCATCTTCATTATTGGCACTGTAGTACAGAATAAAAAGAGCAAAAAGTAACAGCTTATCTAATTATTGCCCCGCGCTGTGGGTGGTTACCCCGGACACTAAGCAAAACATTACCTTTCCTCGCTCACCCCGGCCCAAGATGCGCATTCTCCTCTACCACAGCGGGCGTAATTTTTATTACGCTGAAAAAAAACGCAGTCTCAACTCAGGCGATGAAGAAGCTTGGGGAGAAGGTAATTAAAATCAACAAGTTATATTTGGCATAAATTTCGCATAAACCATTATTAATGTAATAAAGGAGATGCCGATGAAAACTTCAACCTCAGTTTTATTCGGTGCCGTGCTGCTAGGTAGCCTGTCAGCAGGCGCTCAGACCAACAACCATTGGCAGGGTACCGAAAAAGATGCCTGGCTAGATGGAAGAGTTGAAACGACACTGTTACTAAATGGCAACTTAAACGCTTATGGTATTAATAGTGATGTGGAAAACGGCAAGGTCACCCTAACCGGTAAAGTTGAAAACGACACCGAACAAGCCCTTGCGGTAGAACTGGTCAGATCACTGGAAGGAGTGACCGAAGTAGATGATATGCTCACTGCATTCAGTCGAAATGGTGACCAAAGTGACCCGCTAGTGAGTCATTTATATGATACCAAAGTAGCGACCGTGGTTAAGACCCGTCTGTTGTTTGAGCCACATATTAAAGGTACCAAGATTGATGTAGCGGCAAAGAAAGGGGTGGTGACGTTAACGGGAAAAGTCCAGGATCCCGCAGAAAAACAACTTGCCATGAAAATTGCAAAAAATACCAATGACGTGAAAAATGTGATTGACCGCCTAATCATTGCACAGTAACCCACTAAGATTGGGTGAGTCGAAAGGAACCGACTCTAAGATTAAGCAGAGGCTAATACTTGCTGGCCAAAGGCAGTACCAAACAACCATTAGAAGTGAGAAGTATATGTATAACAGTAGACAAAGTAACAATGCAAATTTTAATTGGTTCGACAAAGTGAACCAACCTCAAGAAGATACATCAACTATCATAGATAGATTGACCAGAGAAAATATGCTTTTAAAACAAATGTTAAAGAGTGAGCTTGAGAAAGCACGTAGCATCGCAGTATAACTCTCACCCAATTTGTTCTACTATTGAGCGCAAAAGGAATTGCGTTATGCGCCTGACGTGAAATACTACCTACGTAGGCGTTATTAAATATTAGTAGGGCAGAATATGGAAAGCCATGCATCGGGCCATTTGCCAAGTAATACCCTCAAACAAACATTGCTGTTGGTTGATAAAGACCCGCTTACCCAAAGCGCATTCAAGCATCGTTTTGCCCTTAGCTACAGATTGCTGATAACCAGTAGTGGTGAGGAAGCCTATGATCTGGCTATTAACGATCAAATAGATATGGCAATTATCAACATTCAAACCAGCGATATCAGCGGATTTGATACCTGCGCCAAATTAAAACTGCACCCGATCTGCGCCGATATGCCTATTATTTTTATCGGTTCAACCCTGTCGACTGAACAAATCATCTTTGGCCTAAAGTTAGGTGCAATCGACTTTATCAGCACTCCGGTAGACATTTCGATCCTAGGGGTCAAAATAAAGAATCATATGACATTGGCTGCCAAGCTTCGCGCGCTGGCGTTAATTTCCTGTACCGATGGTTTGACAGGTGTTCCCAATCGCATGCAGTTGGACACCACCTTAAATCGCGTCTGGTATGCGGCTGTGCGGGGGCACCATCCATTATCCTTACTGATGATAGATATTGACTTCTTTAAGCGTTTTAACGATACCCTTGGACACGTTGCCGGAGATGAATGTTTAAAACGCGTGGCACAAACCATTCAAAAAGCACTGCATCGAGACAGTGATGCCATGGGGCGTTATGGCGGTGAAGAGTTCGCCGTCGTGTTGCCTTTCACTGAATTAGAGGGTGCTATGCTCATTGCCGAGCAAATTCTGGCGGAAATCAAACTCCTTGATATTGACAACCCTGGGGCCAAAACCACCAAAAAGGTCACCGTAAGTATTGGCGTGGCAACCTTGGATCCGGCCCAGGAAATAGACTATGCCAGCGCCCAGCCGGAAGATTTAATCAAACGCGCCGACAAGACGCTGTATCGCGCCAAAAAACAAGGCCGCAACCAGATAGTGGCAGAGAATACTGCCAAACTTGCCAACCACAAATCTAAGGCCAAGTAACCCACACGACGTCACAGGAGTTAAGCAATAGCTTATGAGCGCTCTCTGGCAATCGCCCGATAACCAATATCATCCCGAAAGAACATTCCCTCCCAGCTGACTTGTTTAGCCAATTCATAGGCTCGCTGCTGAGCCGCCGTCACAGTTTCCCCCAAGGCAGTGGCACATAATACCCGTCCACCATTCGTGGTAATCTGGCCAGCGACGTTTGCAGTCCCTCCGTGGAATATTTTAGCATCTGGATCCGCGACTGTTGGTAGCCCAGAAATCACTTCACCCTTGTCATAGTCTAGTGGATAACCTCCAGCGGCTAGGACTACGCCTACTGCTGCCCTGGGGTCAAATTCCACCTTGGCCTGATCCAATTTACCCTCTATGGCCAGTTCCACCAGCGCCACTAAATCAGATTGCAGACGCAACATAATGGGCTGGGTTTCAGGATCCCCAAAGCGACAGTTGTATTCGATGACTTTTGGAGTGCCATCTTCGGCTATCATCAAACCCGCGTACAGGAAACCCACGTATTTGGTGCCTTCGCCGGCCATGCCTTCAACGGTTGGATAAATCACTTCGTTCATCACCCGTTGATGGATTTCGTCAGTCACCACAGGAGCCGGAGAATAAGCCCCCATGCCGCCTGTATTGGGACCAGTATCACCATTTCCCACTCGTTTATGATCCTGACTGGTGGCGAAAGGCAGCACGTTTTTACCGTCAACCATGACAATAAAACTAGCTTCTTCTCCCTGCAAAAATTCTTCAATCACGACCCGGCTACCGGCTTCGCCAAAGACATTACCGGCTAACATATCACGCACCGCATCTTCAGCCTCGCCCAGGGTCATCGCCACGATTACCCCTTTGCCTGCAGCTAATCCGTCAGCTTTGATAACAATGGGCGCACCTTTAAGCTTGAGGTAGGCTAAAGCAGGTTCGATTTTTGTGAAGCTTTCGTATTCCCCACTAGGAATATGGTGTCTGGCTAAAAAATCCTTAGTGAACGCCTTCGATCCTTCCAGCTGAGCGGCGGCTTTACTGGGACCAAAAATACGTAAACCACGAGCCTCAAAGGCATCAACCACTCCCAGCACCAGGGGAATTTCAGGACCAACTATAGTCAAACCGATGTTTTCTTTGCACGCAAAATCAACTAAACCAGCAATATCATCGCTGTTAATCGCCACGTTTTGCAATTTCGGCTCAAGGGCGGTTCCAGCATTGCCTGGTGCCACATACACTTGGCTAACAGTGGCTGACTGAGCGGCTTTATAGCCTAAGGCATGTTCACGACCACCGCCGCCAATAATCAATACTTTCATTAGATTCGCTTTTATTCAGAGTTATTAATAGGGTATTAGGTCAACGGTAAGGCCGTCATATGAGCAGACGACATCAGGCTGTCAGACTTATTTAACAAATTTCAAAGTCATGCGATTGCTTTCACCTATAGCCAGGTACTTTTCCAGCTCTTTATCACCTAAACGCAGGCTGGGAGGTAAAGTCCATACACCTTTTTCATGTTCGGCGCCGTCTAATTTATTGTTATTCACATCGCTTTGCGCCACTAAATTAAAGCCTGCTTTTTCCGCCATGGCAATCACATAGGATGGTTTCATATAACCTGAGTTTTTTTGTAGCTCACCACTTTGTGACTCACGTAAACTATGCTCTACCACGCCCAATACGCCGCCGTCCTTCAACGCCCGATAAAAGGCCGCGAACGCACTTTGCACACCGGCATCCCCGTCTTGCATATACCAATTATGTATATTGCGAAAAGTCAGCACTCTATCCAAGGAACCTTCAGGGGCGAAATCCGGCGCCTTTATCGGGTCGAAAGCGCTTAGCTTAACTTTTTTATAACTATCTATTTCCGCGATCTTTTGTTCAAATTCCTGACGGGATTTTCTGAAGTAGTCCCGGGTATTTTCATCCACATAGAAATGGGCAGCATAGTAGCTGCCTTTCTCATTTAACAATGGAGCCAAAATATTACTATACCAGCCGCCACCTGGGGATATTTCTGCCACAGCCATGTCCGGCTGCACCTCGAAAAAGCGTAGGGTTTGTTGTGGGTGGCGGTACTCGTCACGCAGACGCTGCTCCATAGGCCGCCCTTCATGGGCGATGGCATCAATTAACGCATCAGCGTGGGCCAATGGGCTAGACAATAACGTCAGAGAGAAAACTATTCGGGTGGCTCGTTTGAACATGATCAGATCCTGTGATTAGTAACAAAAGCGATAGATAGTGTAGCGTTTTTTTTGGCAACACTAAATCCTTGCAACGCTAAATCCTGGTGAAGAGGGTGGAATAACCTGTACAACCAGTCAATGGGGAGGGTTTAGTAACCGGGATACACCCGATGAGGCGACATAGGGCTCATCGGGTGTATCACTCTGGGGACATCGCTTAGTGTCTAAAGTGACGCATACCGGTAAAGACCATCGCCAGGCCGTGTTCGTCAGCTGCGGCTATCACTTCCTGATCCCGCATTGAACCACCCGGCTGGATCACCGCACTGATACCCGCGGCCGCAGCGGCATCGATACCGTCGCGAAAGGGGAAGAAGGCGTCCGACGCCATAACAGACCCCTTGACCTCCAGCCCCTCGTCGGCGGCTTTAATTCCGGCTATTTTGGCTGAATAGACTCGGCTCATCTGCCCAGCGCCCACACCTATGGTCATACTGTCTTTGCAATACACAATGGCGTTAGATTTAACGTATTTGGCAACTTTCCAGGTGAACATCAAATCTTTAAGTTGCTGCGCCGTGGGCTGCACCTTAGTCACCACCTTTAAGTCTTCTATTTCAACCATGCCAAAGTCTCGTTCTTGTACCAGCAAACCACCATTGACCCGTTTAAAGTCATAACCGTCGGTTAACTGGCCTTGCCAATCACCACAGGCCAGCAAACGCACATTTTTCTTGGCGGCGATAATGGCTACTGCTTCATCGCTGACCGTCGGGGCAATAATGACTTCAACAAATTGGCGCTCAACGATGGCCTGGGCCGTGGGGCCGTCCAACTCGCGATTAAACGCGATAATGCCACCAAAGGCAGATGTTGGGTCGGTCTGATAGGCGCGGTTATAAGCGTCGAGGATAGTGTCCCCCAAAGCTACGCCACAAGGGTTGGCATGTTTGACTATGACACAGGCTGGCTCGACAAATTCTTTAACACACTCCAGGGCCGAGTCAGTATCCGCAATATTGTTAAATGACAATTCTTTGCCTTGTAACTGCACAGCAGTAGCAACCGAAGCCTCTTGAATGTTGTTCTCAACATAAAAAGCAGCGTCCTGGTGGCTGTTTTCGCCGTAACGCAAGTCTTGTTTTTTAGTCACTTGCAGATTAAAAGTCCGGGGGAATTCACTGTGCACATGACCACAATCGTCAGCACATTCACTGCCGTGTTCGTCTGATCCCACCATCGCACCGAAGTAATTGGCGATCATGCCGTCATATTCTGCCGTGTGTTCAAAAGCCGCTATGGCTAAATCAAAACGGGTGCTGACGCTGACCGAGCCCTGATTGGCGCTCATTTGGGTCATGACTCGGGCATAATCTTTAGCATTGACCACTATAGTCACATCATTATGATTTTTTGCTGCCGCGCGCACCATAGTGGGCCCACCTATATCAATGTTTTCAATCGCATCTTCAAGACTGCAGTCTTCCTTAGCTACCGTCGCGGCAAACGGATAGAGGTTCACCACCACCAAATCTATAGGCAGAATATTATTCTGTGCCATCACCTGTTCGTCCTTCCCACGACGGGCCAAAATGCCGCCATGAATTTTCGGATGCAGGGTTTTTACCCGCCCGTCCATGATTTCCGGATGACCTGTATAGTCAGAGGCTTCAATAACGCTCAGACCATGTTCAGCCAATAACTTTGCCGTTCCTCCCGTGGATAATAGTTCAACACCTTGGGCTGAAAGAAAAGTGGCAAATTCAACGATGCCGGATTTATCTGAAACGCTCAGTAGCGCTCGGCGAATAGGTTTTGGGGTAGTCATAGTGTGTTTATCTTCTACAAATGATTAACTGTGCTAATGAAAAATGTATTATACCGCATCAAAATCCCGCTCAACCACGTATATTGCAGTTATTCGGGATAAAAAAAGAGCACCTAAAGGTGCTCTTTTTCGGGTATTAATTCATACCGTATTGTTTTAGCTTCTTGCGCAATGTTCCGCGGTTGATGCCTAACATGATAGAAGCGCGGGTTTGATTACCCCGGGTGAAGGTCATGATTTCCTCCAACATTGGCGCTTCAACTTCGGCCATTACTAATTCATACAGATTTTCGATGTCCGTATTGTCCAATTGCTTAAGATACTTGTTTACTGCCTGTTTAACAGAATCGCGAAGGGGCTTTTGTGCCTGAGTTTGCGAAGGAGTCGTTACCGTAGTGGTAAAAGGAGAAGTTACATTTTGATCGAACATATACAATCTTGCTCTTTAGTTAGTCGTCGTTAGGCTGCAGGTGAAACGAGAAAACTCGTTGATTCGCCTGCCATTTGGTCGAAATATATCGCCAATGTATCGAGTTGCTGTTGAGCATCCTCAATAACATTGAACTTGGCCCGGAAATGTCGTTGCCGATCATGATCCGCTAAATACCACCCCACGTGTTTGCGGGCAATCCGCGCCCCCATAAATTCACCGTAAAATTGGTGAACATTGCCAACATGTGTCAATAAAATTTGACGCACTTCAGCTAAAGAGGGCGCAGCTAGCATTTCGCCGGTTTGCAAATAATGCTGGATCTCGCGGAATATCCAGGGTTTACCCTGGGCACCGCGACCTATCATCAAAGCGTCTGCTTGGGTGTACTCCAATACATGTTTAGCACTGTGTACACACCTGACATCACCGTTGGCGACTACCGGTATCGACACGGCCTGTTTAATGGCCTTAATTGTGTCGTATTCGGCTTCACCTTTGTACATACAGGCTCGGGTGCGGCCATGCACTGCCAAAGACTGGATCCCGTTTTGTTCGGCAATCCTGGCAATCTCTAATCCGTTGCGATTATCCGTGTTCCAACCTGTGCGTATCTTCAAAGTAACAGGCACGTCTACTGCATTCACCACTGCCTGAACAATCTGTTCAACCAATTTAGGGTCTTGCAACAATGCCGAACCTGCCAACTTTTTATTTACCTTTTTTGCCGGACAACCCATGTTGATATCAACAATCTGTGCGCCGTTACTCACGTTGAACTGTGCAGCCTGCGCCATCAATTGAGGGCATGCGCCAGCTATTTGCACTGCGCGAATACCGTCTTCACCAACATGATCCATACGTTGCCTGGATTTATTTGATCGCCAAAGATCAGGGTTAGAAGACAGCATCTCCGAAACAACCAATCCGGCCCCCATGCGTTTGCATAGTTGCCTAAAGGGTCTGTCCGTCACACCAGCCATCGGCGCCAGAATCAAATTGTTATCAAGCTTGTAAGGACCAATCTGCATATCAAAATCGCTGGATCGCGCAAAAACCGTCGGGTTAGCAAAAAAGGGCGGCAAGTTTACGGTTTTTTTGCAGCCATGAAAAGGCTATAAATTGAACAAATTCGTTGTTTTTTTACTGATTTGGTATTGACAGGCAGGGAACATGGCTAATTCAGCCTGATTTAGCCATGCCGCTTAATTTCTATTTGTGTTGGGTGTAAATGAGTTGTAACTATTAGACTGGGTTTGTAAACACCTCCCTTGGTGGATGGTTTTAAAACTTTATTTTGCCAACTAAAATATCTTTGTACATTACCCAGTCTGCCCACAGGCTATAAAATGGATATTGGAAAGTGGCGGGTTTGTTGTGTTCAAAAAAGAAGTGACCAACCCAGGCAAAGCCGTAACCGAACAAGGGTAACAGCCACAGCAAAGCCCATTGCCCGCTAAACACGGCAAAAATGAGCATAAATATAATCAGCGTCGACCCAATAAAATGCAGGCGTCGACACGTGATATTTTGATGTTCACTGAGATAATAGGGGTAAAAAGCGGTAAAACGGCTAAATTTCCGAGTCATCATTAGGCCTTAAAAATAGAAAAAAAAAGCAGCTTGTCTGCAAATTAGCATAGTTTTATCCCGCTAATTGTCCACTGTTTGACATGTTCCATCGACAGTGACTGCCCAGTCATTCAAGGTTGACACAAAATACGCCGCAGTTACTCGAGGGGAGGAATTAAGAAGTACTTGAATTTCAGGCCAAAAGTCCCCACCTTTGACTCATCGAAATGCCTAGGACCATTCCATGCAAAATAGCCTAAACATCACATTAGAGAATTTTCAGCAAGTTATCTTGCAAGACTCCCAAAAGAAACTTGTCATGCTTGAGTTCTGGGCCCAGGGCTATGAGCCTAGCCAGCAACTGGAACCTGTACTGCAAACACTCGCCAGCGTATATGGTGAAAACCTGATCCATGCCCGAGTCGATTGCCAGACTCAGCAGGAAATAGCTGGCCAGTTTGGGGTACGCGATTTACCTACGGTAATGTTGATCAAAGACGGCCAGCCCGTTGATGGTTTTGCCGGAGTTGAAAGCGAGGCCAATATTCGCCAAATGCTCGAGAAGCATTTGCCCAAACCCGAAGACGAGTTATACAACCAGGCCGCAAAACTAGTGGCTGATAAACTCTATCCAGAAGCTTTCACCCTGATTAAACAAGCCTACGATCTGGATCCTAACCGCGCTGACATCAAATTGCTTTTGGCAGATTGCCAGGTGGAATTGGGCCAGGTAAAACAGGCTAAAGAAGTACTGGCTACTATAGGTTTGGTGGATCAGGATTCACATTACCAAAGTATTTTGGGTAAAGTTGGGTTGGCGGAACAGGCGGCAGATTCACCAGAAATCAAGGCGCTGCAACAAGCTGCGGCCAAAGACCCCGACAACCTCGAACTGAAAGTAAAACTGGCGGTACAATTGCGCCAGGCCAATCAAATTGAAGAAGCATTGGAATTGATGCACGCCATACTGCTCAAGGATTTGAACTTTGGTGAAGCCAAAAAACTGATGTTGGATATGATCAATGCGCTACCCGATGGAGAACCGCTTAAGTCCAAATATAGGCGCAAAGTCTATAGTCTGTTGTACTAATAACCCGGGCATGCCTATGCACCTGACCAATAGCTAACATACAAGCCATACACCCTATTGGTCCCAAGGAAGGCTTATCAAATCCGGCCCCAGGGAAATTTAACCGGTGCATTTTGCCGAGGATAAAAGAATATTTTAAAAAGGCAAAAAATGTATACTACGGATCAATTGTTCTTCGCCTCCATTGTCAATGCTTAAAAAAAGATACTTCGCCCTTATTGGGCTTGTTGTGCTGGTCGCCGTGCTTATATTCCTCTCTGTCCTCGGCCAGCGAATATGGCTATTGCATAGTAGCAAATTTATGAGTTTCGAAGAAAAACTTAAAGAGATCTCGGGCATAGAATATGACAAACAGCAACGTTTGTGGGCAATCAATGATGGCGGTAATGCGCCGCGGCTTTATCAAGTCAACCAAGATGGAAAAATCGTTCGCAGCATTAAAATAGAAAACGCTAAAAATTTGGATTGGGAAGATATGACCCAGGACTATTTTGGTCATTTTTTTATTGGCGATTTTGGTAACAATGACAGCGACAGAGAATGGTTGACCATTTATAAAATCGAAAATCCCATCGACATCAAGGGCGATAGTACCAAAGCGGAAATTATAAAGTTTACCTACCCGGGGTTTTCCGCAGTCGACCCGGCGAATAATATGAAAAACGACATAGAAGCCTTTATCTATTATAAACAGGCCTTGTACCTGTTTACTAAAAATCGTGAAGAACCCTTCGATGGCATAACCAAGTTGTATCGAATAGGGGATCACGCCGCCAATTTCAAAGCTCAGCATGTCAGTGATTTCTCAACTTGTACCTTCCTCAAACAGCTGTGCTGGGTCACGTCAGCGGCCCTTAGCCCAAACAGAAACAAATTGGTGCTGCTGGATTCCGAGCGCTTGTGGTTATTCGAGAATTGGCAGGGAGACGACTTTTTTTCCGGAGACGCCTATCGAATTGACTTGGGCATAGTCACCCAAAAGGAAGCGGTGACTTTTTTTGATGAAAATACCATTATCTTCACCGACGAAAAATTCAACGGCATGGGCGGCAACGCTTATATGATCAAGCTTGATCAGGTCAAAAAGAACAAAATATTTAATCACAGTCGGGCTCTACCAGTAGAGTAATCCCTGGTCAACTTAAACGTTGTCTTGCTGCCCAGCCCACTCAGTGTCACTCCAACCATTGCGCTGAACGTCAATCGAGATGACATTTAAAACTTGCCGGCCTCCCCGTTTGTATAACACCGATTAGGTTAGCCAACGGAGCCAACTCACCTGCAGCGCCCGCAAATTTTTCCCAATAGCCTTAAAATGGTTTGCCAGCCACCCGATTCATCCTCGTTTTGACGGATGAGCTCGCCTGAGGAATTTGCTAACTATGGATTTATAAGGGCAGAATTCATCTTTAAGGGCTTAGATTTCGACGTTCATAACGCTGTTCCTGTTTACATTTGTTCCTTGGGCCTGGATAGAAACGTTTTACTATCGTGACACTTTTGGGAGATTTGATCGCCAGACTTAGTGCTACATCGACAAATAAATCCAGCACGAGGAACGAAGATGAAGCGCATCACTACTCTTTCTACTGCCGCATTGTTGGCCCTAACAACACAGCAAATTATGGCGGCAGATTTAACTATTGAAATCCAAAATTTAACTCACGGTTTATATTTCACGCCCATAGCAGCCGTTGCCCACACGGCTGACACCAGCCTATTTAAGATAGGCGAAACCGCCAATACCGAGTTACAAATGATGGCAGAGGGTGGCAGCTTAGACGGCATCATGGTCATCGCAAGTGCGATCAGCGCCGATATACTCACTAACCCTGCCGCTGGGCTGCTATCACCCACGGCCAAAGCCACAGGGGATTTGCTCAGCGCAGACGACAATGTCATGTTGTCGCTTGTGGCCATGATCTTACCCTCAAACGATGGTTTCATTGGTCTGGACAGCTGGCCTATTCCTAGCGAAACGGGAATCTATACGATTTACCTCAATGCCTATGACGCTGGCACCGAAGCCAATGATGAGCTACGTGGTGGTGGTATGCCAGGCGCGCCCGGTATGCCGGTCCCTCCTCCCCTTGAACCTCTGCTTGGCACAGGTGGCAGCGGAGTCGCCGGGCCTGATAGCAATGCCACTGTGCATATTCATCGGGGCAACATAGGTGATGATGTAATCGATGGAGGCGCAAGTGATGTGGTCAATAGTGTGCACCGTTGGTTGAACCCCGTTGCAAAAGTCACAGTAACAGTAAAATAAGGAGAAACTTATGGCTCAATTATTTATCCTTAGACCTTACCGCCTGGCGTTATTTCTGGCCCTACCACTAGGCCTCAGTGCCTGTGGTGATGACAAGTTAGTCGAAGTAGAGGTTCCGGCTCCCCAGCCAACCCCCGTCGATGTTAGTTATGAGATCACCGTCACTAACCTAACTAACGCCCAGCCGTTATCACCGGTAGCCGTAGTATTACATGCCAGCGGTAACCTGTGGACCATCGGGGCAGTACCGTCGGTGGAACTGGAAAAAATGGCCGAAGGCGGAGACAACAGCGGCTTGCTGAGTCTGGGACTGGTTAGCGTATCCGGGGCAGGGCCCATTATGCCTGGGGATCAGGAAAGCATCAGCATTACGCTGGAAGATGTAACCGACGCCAAAATCAGCGTAGCGAGCATGTTGGTCAATACCAACGATGGATTTAGCGGTCTAAATGCCTGGGATCTGAGCCAACTAGCAGTGGGTGATAGTTGGGTGACCGCAGCCGGCATATATGATGCTGGCACAGAAGAGAATAGTGAAGCCCCGGGCACTATGCCGGGTCCTGCGGACGGCGGTGAAGGCTTCAACCCTACACGTACCGATACGGGCTATGTGTCTATGCACCCAGGGGTGGTCAGTGCTGATGACGGTTTAACCGGCTCAGTCCTGTCTTCCCAGCATAAATTTGATACGCCGGGGGTGCGCATTCTAATAACGCGCACTCATTGAATTTAAAGGCTCATCAAAAGAAAAGCTAGCCCCTTAAAAAAAAGCGGCTAGCTTGTGAAAGATCCAGGCTATTGGCTCTTTCTATCTGTCTTTAACCAAAGGGTTGCAGCCCATGCCTGATAAAATACTGATCGTCGAAGATGATCTGGATATAGCCCAACTTATCCGGGTTAATTTGTTGGAACTGGGAGTAGAAACCGACCATCAAAGCCAGGGTGACCTAGCTTTGCACCAGGCATTACACAATGACTACGCGCTATTAATTCTGGATATCATGTTACCTAAAGTAAGTGGCCTGGATATCTGTCGCCAAGTGCGTGAGCAAAACCCCCTACAGGCTATCATCATGCTAACTGCCAAAAATTCCGAAACAGACAGGGTATTAGGCCTGGAGTTGGGAGCCGATGATTACATGACCAAGCCCTTTAGTGTACGAGAATTACAAGCCAGAGTGCGTGCCCAACTGCGCAAAGTACATGTGCTGCAACAGGCCAGCAGCGAGCGTCAAGTCGAGTCCAATAGTCCATTGAAAATTGGCACATTAAGTATCGATCAAAAAAATCATCAGGTACTGGTGGCCGGCCATCAATTGGAGTTAACTGCCACGGAATTCGAATTGCTGTATCACCTTGCCAGTCATCCCAATCAGGTTTTCAGTCGCAGTCAGTTACTGGAATCTGTATGGGGTTATCATCACAGTGGTTATGAACACACAGTCAATTCCCATATCAATCGCCTGCGCGCCAAGATTGAACAAGATGCCACCACGCCAAAAATCGTGCAAACCGTGTGGGGCGTAGGCTACAAATTTAGTCCCCAGGGCGTATCCGACCAATGAAAATTCGCTTTTATCAACGCCTGGCCGGGTCTTTAGTGGCGGTATTTATGCTGATCATGTTTGCCTGCTTTTGGTGGACAGGACAATGGCAACAATTGACTCAACAAGAAGCCCAACAACAATTGCATATAGGTTTAGCGGATCACCTGGTTCACGACAATCCCTTGTTAAGCCAAGGAGTTTATGATTTTGCAGCATTACAAAACCTGTTTCATTCCCTGATGATATTGGGTCCCAGTTTTGAATTTTATTACCTTGACCCAAACGGAAAAATTTTAACTTTCTCCGCCGAGCCTGGCCAGGTCAAGGCCCAACAAATCGATCTCCAGCCAATTTTACAGTTGATTGCTGGCAGTGCTGACTTTCCCCTTATGGCTGACGACCCACGTCAGCCCGGCGCGCACAAAATTTTCTCCGCAGCGCCGGTTTATAACAAAGAGCAATTACAAGGCTACCTGTATGTGATCATCGGCGGTCAACGTTACGAGTCGATTTTAGCCGGGTTAAAAAACAGTCAGAGCATGCGCGAAGTGGCGCTCTTATTTGCCTCAGGCTTAGTTATTTTATTGTTCGCCTTGCTGGCGCTATTTAAATATTTTACCGCGCCCCTCAATCGTCTCAGCGATGATATGGAAAAAGTGCGAGCCGCAGATTTTCAACGTGAAAAATTGCCGTCAGATCTAGTCAGGTGGCAACGCGATAGCAATAACGAAGTGGACCGTTTGGGCTGTGCCTTTACCGACATGTTGGCCCATATAGACAATCAGTTCGAGCAGCTGAGTCAGATTGATAGCCAGCGCCGGGTATTGTTAGCTGACCTTTCCCACGATCTGCGCACCCCATTGGCCAGTTTACAGGGTTATATCGAAACATTGGCATTAAACCCTGACACCTTAAGCGAACAAGACCGCAATCATTTTATAAACATTTCCCTGAAAAATGCCAAAAACCTTAAAAATCTTATCGACCAGATTTTTGAATTGGCCTACCTTGAAGGTGGCCAGGTTACCCTCAATCAAGAGCCGTTCCCCCTGGGAGAACTGCTGCATGATGTGGTGGCCAAATTTGCCCTTGAGGCCCAGGCTAAAAATATCCAGCTGAGTGTCAGCCCCAGCCAGTTTGACTATCAGGTATTTGCCGATATTGGCAAATTGGAGCGGGTATTGACTAACCTGATTGCCAACGCCATTCGCCATACCCCCAGTTTCGGCAAGATTGAATTGCTAATATCCAGGCAGGCGGCCAAAATCAGGGTGGATATACGGGACACGGGTGTGGGGATCAGTGACAAGGAAATCGCCTTTATCTTCGATGCCCGTTATCAGGCCTCCAATGCCGAACAGGATACCTGTAGCCATGCGGGGCTGGGCCTGGCTATTTGCCAGCGATTAATGGCTTTATTGGATTCGGATCTTAAGGTCGAAAGTCAGCTGGGTAAGGGCACCTGTTTCAGTTTTGAACTAAAGATGATCAATCCTAAGTAGTATATCATGGCTGCAAACCCACACTGATAGAGTAACCTGTGACACAGAGTATATTACTGGCCTTGGCATTCGTGCTGATATTGGAAGGCATTGGCCCCATGTTGTTTCCGAATAAATGGCGAAACTATTTATTGCAGCTTGCCAGCCAACCACAAAATCAGTTGCGTACTATAGGTGGTGCGCTTGTGACCATAGGGGCAGTGGGCCTATTTTTCCTGCTTTAACAAATTCCTGAATTTAAATATTCAGCTCGCAGTTGAAATTTGATAGGATCCCCGCCTAATTTTCTGACGTTTCTCTATCCCATGGCTAAAAATGTAGTGGTACTCGGCACCCAATGGGGCGACGAGGGTAAAGGTAAAATCGTAGATCTGTTAACTGATAAGGCCACTTATGTAGTGCGTTATCAAGGGGGTCACAATGCAGGTCATACTTTGGTGATCGACGGTGAAAAAACCGTTTTGCACCTTATCCCTTCTGGCATTTTACGTGAAAACGTGACCTGTATTATAGGCAACGGCGTGGTACTGAGCCCGGAAGCCTTGCTCAAAGAGTCAGCAATGCTCGAAGCCAAAGGCATACCGGTCAAGGAACGCTTGCGCATCAGTGAAGCCTGTCCCCTGATCCTGCCCTATCACGTCGAACTAGACGTAGCCAGGGAAAAAGCCCGGGGTGACAAACCTATAGGTACCACTGGCCGTGGTATAGGCCCAGCCTACGAAGACAAGGTAGCCAGACGTGGATTACGAGTCGGTGACTTATTTAATCCCCAGGATTTCGCCCAAAAACTTAAAGTTGTACTCGAGTATCATAACTTCGTCTTGACCAACTACTACAAGGTTGAGCCGGTTTGTTATGACAAAACCCTGGCCGATGCTTTGGCTGTGGCCGATATTTTAAAAGCCATGGTGGTGGATGTAACCGACGTATTGGATAGCGCCCGCAAACGCGGCGATGCCATCATGTTTGAAGGCGCCCAAGGCACCTTGTTAGATATCGACCACGGTACTTATCCCTATGTGACGTCAAGCAATACCACAGTAGGCGGCGTGGCCACAGGTGCGGGTTTTGGCCCTCTGCATTTGGATTATGTATTGGGCATAGTGAAAGCCTATACTACCCGAGTGGGGTCTGGCCCATTCCCCACTGAATTAGATTGCGAAGTCGGTCAACATCTAGGCGTTAAAGGGCACGAGTTTGGCGCCACCACAGGGCGTAAAAGACGCACCGGCTGGTTTGATGCTGTGGCCATGAAACGCGCCGTGCAAATTAACTCTATTACCGGTTTTTGTCTGACTAAGCTGGATGTATTGGACGGCTTGGAAGTTTTGCGTATCTGTACCGGCTATCAAGATGCCCAAGGTAACGTCAAAGACGTTCCCCCTATGGCAGCTGACGGTTACGACCTGATCGCCCCTGTCTATGAAGAAATGCCAGGCTGGAGTGAAAACTCATTTGGTGTGACGCGTTATGAAGAGTTGCCCCAGGCAGCTAAAAATTATATCAAGCGTTTGGAAGAGTTAACCGGGGTACCCATAGATATTATCTCCACCGGTCCGGATCGTCATGAAACTATAGTTCTGCGTCATCCGTTTGAAGTGTAAGCAACAACGTGACTAAATTTATTTAAGCCGCTTCTCAGCGGCTTTTTTTTGCCCTAAGATAAGCATGTCTGTTTACCACCAGTCGTAATGTCTCAAGAGGAAAACTATGTCTGTGTCTCCATTTCACCTGGCCATACCCGTGACTAGCCTGGCTCAGGCCAGCGCTTTTTATGGCGACCTGTTGGGTTGTACTCAAGGTCGCGCCAGTGAGCAGTGGATAGACTGGAATTTCTATGGCCACCAGCTGGTGACCCATCTGGTGGCCGCCATGCCCAGCCAACCCGTACCGAATCAGGTGGACAATAAAGCCGTGCCTGTACCCCATTTCGGAGTAGTACTGCCCTGGCACGACTGGCAGCAACTCGCGGCTAAACTACAAGCGGCCCAAGTGGGGTTTGTGATTGAACCCTATATTCGTTTTAAGGGTCAAGTTGGCGAGCAGGCCACCTTGTTTTTACTCGATCCCTGCGGCAATGCCCTTGAATTCAAAGCGTTTAAAGATATACACCAGCTGTTTGCCAGTTAGGCTGACACACCCGGGGATAATCCAACCTTAGGCTCAAGCAATAACGGACTTGACCAGATAATTCAATCTGTACCTTGACCATTAGCCCGGCAAGCGGCATGGTGACGCCAGAAGTTTTTCCTTGGGAGCTTTATTCAGACTGGCCAGAACCGGCATAATATCTATTCTGGCTGTTGCTTCAACAATCACCCTAAGCACCACAGATAACTAACGCCAGGAGATATTATCTATGTCAGATTTCACCCCACATAGCGTAAGCCCATATTTAGTCTGTGCTAACGCCAAACAAGCAATTGCCTTTTACCAACAAGCTTTTGGTGCAGAACAATTATTAGCCATCACCACAGCGGATGGGGGCATTTTGCATGCAACCCTAAAAATTAACGGCTCATCTATGATGCTCACCGAACAGAACCCGGAATGCCAGGGAGCCAGCCACATGTCTTTGGGCAATTCACCTGTCACTATTCATCTGGTAGTAGCTGATGTGGATGCAGCCATGCACAAAGCCCAACAAGCAGGTGCGACTGTTATCATGGAGCCGGCAGAGATGTTTTGGGGAGACAGATTTGGTTGTTTAAAAGACCCCTTTGGTCACACCTGGTCTCTGGCCACCCCGGTACGCAACATGAGTGAGGCAGAAATACAACAAGCCGCCAATATTATGATGGCCAACAAAACCCAGAATGGAGATAAAGCTTAAGCCAAAAAACCAAAGTGAGTCGGCGCTTTTAGCCTACCCCAGGCCGCTAATCACTCCACTCAATAAAGAGTTTTCCATTTTCAGTTTATTCCGGCTGCATTTTTGCCAGCTCCGCCAGGGTTTCGGCGTAGTTGCTATGGTAACGACCGGGTTTGTGATTGACCGCCAGAATGACATTCATGGTGGTCATGCCCAGCAAAGACAGCAGCATTAGGTCTAGGCTAAGTAAAAACATTGATATCAGCACGATCACACTGTCTACCGCTAATTGAAACGACCCCGCCCTGATGCCGCGACTGCCCTGTAAATAAAAGGCCAGAATACCCAGGCCGCCCAGGCTGGATTTATGCCGAAACATGATCAGCATGCCCATACCAATCAGCATACCCCCGGCTATCGCTCCGAATACCGGCTGGATATGCTCCAAAGAGATAAATAGCGGCATATTATCCACCAGCAGCGAGACCATGATAATAGTCGCCAAGGTATTAAGGGTGAAGCGCCAGCCCAAATACTTAATGGCCAAATAATAAAAGGGCAGGTTGACCAGGAAAAACAGCAAACCAAAATCCACTGCGATGAATTTGCTCAGCAATAAGGCAATACCTGCTGTGCCACCCACCAGCAATCCTAAAGACTTAAAGATCGCCAATCCCAAACTTACAAACATGGTGCCACTTAAAATGGCCAGTACGTCTTCGTAAAATCTGTGAGTAGCGCAATGCATAACCTATGTGCTCCTGTTCGGCCAAAAAAATCGGCAAAAAAACTAATCAGGCTGGATAAATTCCCAACAGCTCAGTGCTTCAAGCGGCGGCATTGTACAGCATTGGGCTCGCCTTTCTAGCCTTATCCACTTAAGGTTAATGTTATGTAAAACATTGATATTAAATGTAAAATTATTTTATCCGATGAGATGTTAAACATATACTTGCTCGGTTATTATTGATCCCTTCTATTAATAGTTGATTGAATCAAGCTAAAATCCGTTAAAAACAACAAAGTGTGGCACCCATGTACGTACCCAAAAATATGCAGATGCATGAAACCCAGTGCCAGCGTTTCATCCAGGAATATCCCTTTGCTTTGTTAATGAGTGAGAATCCACTGCAAGGCACACATATACCTATGGCTTTTCATGCTCATAAAGAAGGTCTAGGTTATTTGCACTGCCACATGGCCAAAGCTAACGGTCAATGTAAATCTCTCGATACTCAAACTGTCACAGTGGTGTTTTCTGGCCCCCATGCCTATATTTCACCCCGTTATTATCAAAACACTCCTGCCGTACCTACCTGGAATTATACTGCGGTGCATGTGCAAGCTAAGGCCAGTCAACTGGATATGTCACAAAATGCCCAGATTACCGCTGAACTGCTGGATATTTATGAGCCACAACATAAACAAGAGGATGAGATATACGCAGCCGATTATGTGGCCAAGTTAAATCAGATGATCGTGTCTTTTCGCTTAGACATTATTAATATGCAAGGCAAGCTCAAACTAGGCCAACAGCGCAGCGAACAAGACCAGATTGGCGTATTTGAGGCGTTAAATGCCAGCCCCCGAGCTTCAGACAAAGAGTTGGCGAGTTTTATGAATAATTGGGAGATTGCCAATAAACAGGGTTAATAAAACGCTTAGCGTAACTATTTTGATAATGTGAAATCAAGGTGATCTGACCCATCGATTCTCGATTCGCTTTAAGTTGTATTTATAAGAGACGCTTTTTTTGTGTCTTAGGTTATGGCAATCTAGTGAGGTAACTCCATGAAAAACAACAAAAGAGAATACTATGAACATCACGAAGATCCTCGGTTTGGCATTAATTGTAATAGGCGCGTTATTGATATTTTTTGGTTTTAACCAAACTGAATCGCCCCTGGGCGAAATGAGTGAAGCCCTGACCGGCAGTTACAGCGACCAAACTATGCAGTATTTAATCGGTGGTGCAGTTGCAGTAGTGGTCGGCTTGTTCTTGGCTTTTAAACGCTAAATTAACCACTGCAGCAGGTTGGCTTGTTAGGCCGTTTTGCACAGCGCTATTACGGGCAGGCACAGACGTTAATCCAACCATGACGCTGCGGTATGCATAAAAAAGGTGAGCTTAGCTCACCTTTTTTGTTGTTGTAGCATGGGGTTAAATTAAAACACTACATTAACGGTGGTAGTACAGTTGCTGCTGGCCTCTTCACATACTTGGTAGCTATACGAGCCACCGCCTTTAGTACTAATTGAATCTGTATGCACACCGTCATTGGCCGTCGTCAGGA
Organism: Paraglaciecola sp. IT1134; assembly: GCF_058068185.1. Taxonomy (NCBI): domain Bacteria; kingdom Pseudomonadati; phylum Pseudomonadota; class Gammaproteobacteria; order Alteromonadales; family Alteromonadaceae; genus Paraglaciecola; species Paraglaciecola sp. IT1134. The sequence goes on from NZ_CM176486.1 coordinate 5,141,060, forward strand.
TCAACTGGCTATTACGATAAATATCCACATTGCCTGTCGCCGCGCCACTCCAATTCAGATCCACGTTTTTCTTGCCTTTGGCAGTATATCCGTTCGCCGTCAGCGTGAAAGTGCCACTTGGGGAAGGCGTTGCTCCACAGCTGTTGGCAGTCAGGTAGGCATCTGCATCCGCGGCTTTAACTATGCCATAGCCAAAGTACACGTCTTTGCCTGCTGCTCCGCCATCTTGTGCTGTCGCCTTAAAGGCTGCGCGAATGTCTTCGCCGCTACAGCTTGGGTGATTAGACCACACCAATGCAGCTAAACCTGCTACGGCTGGGGTTGCCATCGACGTACCACTCATAAAGCCGTAATCGCTAGCACCGATTGAAACATCCATAGTACTGGCCGCTAACAGGGCACTTCTGTCTTCAAACGCCGCGCCAACCGCGGGAATCGAAGTGGTATTTGTAGCTCCTAAGGTGCCGTACAACATGCCCGCCTCATTATTGATGATCACTGCACCAATACCGCCAGACTGCTCGCAATTGTTGACTTTATCAAAGAATGAAATAACCCCGCGGTCGATCACGCAGACTTTGCCGTTTGCGTTGGCATCTGTGCTTTGTGCGGTACCCATGAAGTAGGTGCTGCCAAAGGCGCTGCCTAAGTTTTCCATCGCTGACGAAGCAAAGGCACTGCTATCTGCAGATAGGGTCGATGCTGTCGCCATTCCTGCAGGATAAGTCGATAAGGTATCCACGCCGCCAGCAGTGACTTCCACACAGGTGGTTTCATCGGTCGTGATATTTTTTCCCCGTCCGCTAGTACAACTGGGAAACTGGGAGAAATCAGCGATAACATTGTTGGCATCATTGGCGCCAATCATCATGATTGATGAATAACCGGCCGGATAGGAGCGTACGTTGTTAGCATCGTTGCCGGCTGCAGCAACGACCAAGCCTCCGGCATCTCTGAAGGCTTTAAAGGCATTTTCTTCGGTACTATTAGCGCCGCCACCACCCAAACTCATGTTAATCAGGTTAGCACCCGCAGCACCACACAGCTGTGCAGCTTGTGCCAGGTCAGACGAATAGCCCCATCCTGCTTCGTTAAATACTTTAATGATATGCATGTCGACACCGGGTGCCATACCGACCACACCGTAGCTGTTGTTGGCCGCGCCAATAGTTCCCGCTACGTGAGTGCCGTGCGGCCCGCCGTGCTGGTTCCAGTTTCCTGTGCCTGAGTCATTGTCACCGGTTATGTTACTCCAGATGAAATCAGGGTTAGAAGCATCCAGGCCAGAGTCAATGACACACACTTTCATGCCCGCACCTGGGTTGAATGTCAATTGGTTGGCTTGCGACTGATACACAGCATAAGGCGTAACTTGCTGTACCATGGGATCACCGGCGTCATCATTAAACAGAGCCATAGGTTTACGCACAAAATCTTGTTCAATTAATTTTACATGGGGGTTTTTCAGCACACCCTTGACATCATCAAGACTCATTCCCGCGAATTCCGCCGCGATAAATCCATCGGCATCTACTTTTATGTCACCACCAAACTGCTTGGCCAAGGCTTTGACAATCCCTTTGCCGGCATTATCCACTTGGATTATGTAACGATCGGCAGCTTGGGCACTATTGACACCCAAAGCTAGGAGTGTGGCTACTACTAACGGCTTAAGTTTATTTTTTTTCATTGGATAGTTCTCTAACGTCTTGTTGCTTATCAGAAATGTGCCTGAAGTTATCACTCAGAACAGAGTGCATTTATTCTAATTATCAGCACTTGTAGGTCATAATTTTAACCCTTGTGTCGGCAAATTAAATGAATACCAGATAGAACACAACCCTTCCAAGGCGCAACTTGTTAATTACTTGTAACCCTGGTGTAAACAAAATACTCCACTGTTTTTGTTTCAATATACCTTTCATCAAAACTTTAGATTGTGCGGTTATCTGCACATTTTTCAGCAATTGACGTCACTTTTGTCTATGCGCCAAAGCTACATGTCGATATGCTAATGCGCTGTATTTTCAATTGTTTAATCATCCAGGAGAGTTTGTGTCTATTCGTGTGCCTCAGGGAATTATTCCCCTCGATAATATTTTACCCGATGAACCTTTATTGATGATGGGCGCAGGGCCTGTGCCTATTCCGGCCAAGGTTGCAGCGGCCAACGGCATAGTGATCAATCATCTTGGTGATACCATGGCGCAAATTATCGATCAGGTTAAAATCATGTCTCGTTACGTGTTTCAAACCGAAGACGGCCATATGTTAGGGGTGGCCGGCCCAGGCTCGGCCGCCATGGAAATGGCCATAGCTAACCTGGTGCGACCCGGGGATAAAGTACTAAGTGTATGTAACGGCTTTTTCAGCAGCCGACTGGCCGAGATGGCTGGCCGCGTTCGCGCCGAGGTGCATAAAGTCATCATTGAAGAAGGCCAGGCCGCCAACCCGGCACTTATCGAACAACATATCATTGAGTACCAACCCGATGTACTGACCATAGTGCAAGGCGAAACGTCTAATACTGTGCATAACCTGGAGCTGGCTAAAATTTGCCAAATTGCCAAGCAACATAACTGCATGGTGATAGTTGATGCGGTGTGTACCTTGAGTACCATGCCCCTAGCCATGGACGACTGGGGCATAGATGCGGTGATCACCGGCGGTCAAAAAGGTTTGTCCTGTATTCCCGGGGTATCGCTAGTGGGGTTTTCCGCCCATGCCTGGCAGTTTATCGAGTCACGCACCGATCAGCTTCGGCATTGGTGCCTGGATGCCAAGTTAGCCGACCAATTCTGGTATAAAAAGTCTTACCACTATACCGCCCCGGTATCCGGGATCTTAGCTATTCATGAGGCCCTGCGTCTGGTATGTAACGAGACTCTGCCGGTGCGTTTTGCTCGCCATGAACGCTGCTCTTTGGCCTTACAAGCCGCTATTGAGGGCATGGGCTTGCAGCTATACGTTGAGCCTCAAGCGCGGCTAAACTCAGTGGTAGGCATTCGCCTGCCTGACAACGTTACGAGCAAAGCCTTACTCAGCACCATGTCTAACCGCTACCGGGTAGAAATATCCGGCTCCTTTGGGGCCAATATTGTGCGTATCGGCCAAATGGGCGAACAGTGCCGTACTCATAACCTGTTTCGCACCATTCACGCGCTAGGTTCAGCTTTTATCGACTCAGGCCATAAATTAAATTTACCCACAGGCATGGCTGCCCTGGAAAGCACCCTGGACAGATTACGCTAAGGTAATTCAACAAACAGATAGGGGAGTGAGTCCCTTATGTTGGCATTCTAAGATGTTTTAACTAGAATGATGGCAGCCCTTTGTCAACTATCAGGAGCCCGTTATGTCAGCCAGTGCCCCAGTCAGTATTCCCCAGCAAGCCTTCGATTGGTATGACCAATACGCCCATGGCGACATAGACCGGCGCACCTTTATGACCCGCCTAGCGTCACTCTCAGTAGCAGGGTTAAGTATAGGTGCCCTTACAGGCGCTCTGACCCCCAACTATGCCTTAGCCGAACAAGTATCATTCAACGATGAAACCATCAAAGCCAGTTATGAGCAGTTTGACTCACCCCAAGGCCATGGCACAGGTCAGGGTTATCTGGTGGTACCCACCGAGCTTAAGCACAAGGCACCGGTGGTATTAGTGGTGCACGAAAACCGTGGGCTGAACCCTTACATTAAAGATGTGGCCCGCAGACTGGCCAAAGCTGGACTTATCGCCTTTGCCCCCGATGCCCTGTTCCCGGTAGGGGGCTATCCGGGTAATGATGATGAGGGGCGCGATTTACAAAGCGCCATGGACAAAAGCAAAATAGAACAAGACTTTATCGCCGCTGCAAAATTCATGAAAAAACACCCTCAGGGTAACGGTAAGTTAGGCGTGGTCGGTTTTTGTTTTGGCGGTTATATCAGCAATATGCTGGCGGCCAGTCTGCCAGAGATGATTGACGCCGCCGCGCCCTTTTATGGCACCCCGGCAGATGAGCAATTGATCAACCAAGTAAAAGGGCCTCTATTACTGCACTTTGCCGAGAATGATCCAAGAGTCAACGCCACCTGGCCCGACTACGAAACTGCCTTAAAGGCCAATCAGGTCGACTATCAGGCCCATGTGTACCCAGGCACCCAGCACGGTTTTCATAATGACTCCACCAGCCGTTACGACCCCAAAGCCGCAGAGCTCGCCTGGTCACGCACACTGGATTTTTTTAAACAGCACTTAGCTGCCAAAAACAGCGACACATAATTTATAGTGACCCAGATACCAAAAAAGTGGTGAACTTTTACCTGTGCAATAATGAACCTAGATGTTTCTGTATCATCTGTTTAAAGTGTATTTTGCCAGAATAAAGCCTTACCCATTTCCGGATCTAATTCATAGCCATCGAATCCAAATTTCAGGTATGAATTACGAGCGATTTTGTTGCCTTCTAAAACTTCTAACGTGATTTTACAACAGCCTTTATTTTTGGCTTGCTCTTCAACTTTAGATAGCATTAGCTGACTAATCCCAAGTCCTCTAAATTCATTAACGACTACTATGTCGTGTATATTAATAAGGGGCTGGCATTTAAAAGTAGAAAACGCCTCAAAGCAATTAGCTAGTCCAGCTGGTTTATTATTAACATAACAAATAACACTAAAAGCATGCGCCAATTTTGATAGTTCTCTGGCTAAGTTTTTTTTAATATAATCCGACAAAGGCGTTCCTCCCCCCATAGGATCTTCTGCATAGTTATTTAAGAGGTAACCCATATCCTTTGCATGTTGGTCACTTAAATAGTCTGCTATTAATACTTCAATTTTCATTAACTCTCCGAACCAGAATGAACATATCAAGACGCGTTAGCGCGTCCCGTCATGAAATGACAATGCTGCTTTGACATAAAGGTTACAACAGATGTCTCTGTATTGGCTTACCACTCTGACCAAACAGCAACACAAGAGGAATTAAGTTAGGGCCTGGTCTCACTTTTGATGTTAACGCGCTTGAGAATTAAAATGGCTGGCCTGGCTGATCAATGCCCACCCTGCAAACACAAAATTAATCCCCACCAACAAACCCAATACCCAACTGGCATGACCGGATATATCTGACAGAATCATGACCCCCAGGGTGACCGATATTAAGCCGCTAAAAAGAAGCCACAACCAGGTAGATGTGGGCCAAAGTTGTAGGGCCAATATAATTTTAAAAACCCCTTCTACCAAAAATAAAATGGTCAGCAGTAAGGTAATGGTTACCAGCCCTTGCATGGGATTAATTAATAACACCAAGGCAATACCACAATAAAGCACCCCAATACCGATCTCCCACCAAAAACGACTCACGCCTTTGCTACGAAATGCGTGCAAGATTTGGGTTACCCCACCAAGAAATATTAGCCAACCGAGCAATAATTCAATGGCAAGTGTGGCAGCCATGGGCAAAATAAGAGCTAAAACACCCAGTACAACCAACACAATACCGGTATTACGTACGCCCTTAACGTGCAATTGCATAAATTCATTAAAGTTGATTTTCATTTGTTCTTTTTGGGAAGTCAAAACCATTACCTTTTTACGTCAGGTAGTAAGTAGACTATCAAAATAACATGCTATTCAATTTTCGATGGGATTTAAAAATTGCTCTTTTGCGGGCTGTGCAATACACCTGGCTTTTTACAAGCTTCAAGCCGCCACCAAAACCAGCGACGCATAACTCACCTTAATGCCCATACCTAACGAATCCCCTCATAAATTTAAGCGGAAACAATAATATAGACACGCATGGTGCTATTTTATCTAATCGATTTCGCCAAAAACTAACCAGATAACCAACACCATGCGTAATATTCATATCTTACATGATTTGCTCGAAAAGCAATGCCCCAATCTACATGCAAAACGTCTTTCGTCCCTCATGGTTGCCACACAATCCTTACTTGATGGACAACAATTGTCGTTAACCGAATTAGGCCGAAACATTGCAGGCTCTGTCGCCCCAAAACACAATATAAAACGTATCGACAGGCTGCTCGGTAATAGGCAACTGCACAACGAACGATTGGACATTTATATTTATCGCTGGCACGCACGGTTACTATGCGGAGCGAACCCCATGCCTGTCGTGCTCGTGGATTGGTCTGATGTACGGGAGAAAATACGGCACTTGACCCTGCGTGCCTCAGTAAGCGTACAGGGCCGTTCTGTGACACTTTGTGAACGGGGGTTTTCCTTTGCTGAATACAACTCCCCCGTTAGCCACAATCCTTTTTTACGGGAGCTAGCGAGTATATTACCGCCAGGTTGTTGTCCTCTAATTGTCGCCGATGCGGGCTATCGTACCCCCTGGTTTCGTGAAGTAGAAAAACACGGCTGGTTCTGGTTGGGCCGCGTGCGCGGCGATGTAGGTTTTAAGCGTGATGGGCAAGCCCTATGGCGAAGCAATAAGCCGTTTTACCCCAGCGATATTATCTTGGGTGATGAGATGGACACTCCCTAATACGGCGTCAATGCGCCAAAATAGTAGTGTTAACCAAACTATTTACATAGGGAGTGTCCACCATGAAGTTTAAAACAATTAGTATCGATTTGGCAAAGAATGTATTCCAAGTATGTGGCGTGAATGAGCACATAAAGCCGCAGTTTAATAAGAAGCTTAAACGCAATGAGTTACTTGATTTTATGCGCCAGCAATCGCCGACTGTGGTGGTAATGGAAGCCTGTTATTCATCACATTATTGGGGCAGAGAGTTAAGCAAACTCGGTCATGATGTGAAGCTTATCCCAGCGCAGCATGTCACGCCTTTTGTACGTGGAAATAAGAATGATCATAATGATGCATTTGCCATAGCGGAAGCCAGTCAACGGGCACATATTCGGTTTGTGCCGGTTAAATCAGAGTATCAACAAGAAGTGATGTGTTTACATCGCATTCGAGAGCGCCTGATTAAAAACAAAACGGCGTTGAGCAATCAAATTCGTGGGCTGTTGAGTGAATTTGGTGTGGTATTTCCTTGTGGTCATGCGGCACTACTCGTTGGGTTGGAAAGCGTCATCGATAACCCGCAATACAGTGTCAGGTTGCAACAGATCATGGCAGATATGCTCAATGAGTACAGCGCCATACTCAAACGCGTAAAAAACATTGAACAGCAACTACGTGGTTTTGTGGATAACAGCAAAAGCGGCCAAATCTTACTCAGCATACCGGGTATAGGGATCATCAATGCTTCGGCTTTTCTAGCCGCCATCGACAAAGGCCAGGCGTTCAACAGCCCCAAAGAATTCGCTGTATGGTTAGGGCTCACCCCAAAACAACATGCATCAGGTAATGTGAGCAAGATGGGCGGTATCACCAAACGTGGCGACCGCTACTTACGTAAACAGCTGGTGCATGGTGCCAGAGCACTGGTTAGCCGAGCCGCTAAAAGTAACGACCCCTTATCGGTATGGGCGATGAAACTTCGGGTCAGTAAACCGTTTAACCAAGTGGCGGTGGCCGTTGCACACCGTCTTGCTCGGCTTATGTGGATACTGCTTACTCGTCAAGAGCACTATCAAGCGATGCCAAATACACACGTTAACGCATAATATGACACAGTTGACGTTATCCCGGTCTGACTCAAATCCGTCAGAGACAAAGGCACAAAGCCTGTCTGGGTGTTGTGGAAGGCTAGACTCGGGATAACACTTTTTTACCCAACCAGCTTAGTCGACAATGATGAAGAAAACGGTCTACCCTACCTCATCAAAGCCAGACTAAGGCACGGATAACAATCCGCACGGGTGAATGAAAAGGCGATAAGGTACGGAGTTCATCAGAGGCCTGAAGTGATAAAACCATTTCTATTAAGAGCCTGAATATATGTCAGAACTAAGCCACTTTTAGACCTACTACAACGATTAGACGAGCTGGAATAAGAAAACAAACAAGACTTCATGCTGCTGCGCAGCATGAAAAGAGCACGGCTGTGTTGACATCACGGGAGTGTCCATATATGTCTTGTTAATTTCTGACATAGACATATATGGTCACCACGTGATTCAGGAATGACACTGGGATCTTTAGAAGCAAAGCTTCGCCCATCTGAGCAAAATTACCGTGAATATAAAGACCGCTGAATGAAATCCCTTGCAAAGTGAAACGCTGGCATATTTTAAAAACAGCGCAGCCGTAGTTTTTCTTTTCCTTGACTCAAGATTCCCCGACCATCGCTGGAGTTTGATGGCCGCAGTGTGACGCTATATTAGCAAGTACATGGCCTGAAGCGGAAGAGGTACCCCACACAAACAGTTACTGAGCATGAAGACGATGATAGGTAACGATGTTCAGCCCATCGGGGTGACTGATGCTCGTTTCTAAACACCCAGGTTCAAATCGGTAATGGTGCAGAAACAATTAAAGAAACAGCCAACATAAAAATTTTGTTGGGGAGTTCTCTGCTCTATATTATATTTACTAGTTGGTGCTAAAACAGCATGAAACCTAGTGAGGTTTACTCGGGTTTGAGTACCGACGCAATTAGACGGGTCAATGGCCGGACATTTGCTTACCTTGGAAATAAAAAAGCCGATGACTTTCGTCATCGGATTTATATTAATAAGCTCAAAGCTAGCTATTGAACTTCAACAAACACACCTTCGTTACCGTTAGTGAATTCACTTGAGAAAATTACTCCTCCCGTTTCAAGGTTCGCTATGTCAGTTAAATCTGTCACTCTGAGGTTATCGATTGCAACAGAACCATCATATTCAATGCTAAGTTGCAAGCCAAATCCCCCTTTGTTGGGCGTTGCTAACAGGTATTGCCAACTTGCATTATTAACATCAACATATAAAACTTGGGAGGTGCTAGATACTTCTACTCTCTCGTTATCTGTTATTACATAACTGTAAGTCACCACACCTGTATCGGGATTAGTGGTATATTCAATAGTATGTTTTAACCAAGAAGAACCGGTGGCTAAGCGTTGAGACAAACTATTTTCCCTGTCGTCAGTGAAACTATTCGGGTAATTGCTATTTAAACCAGTATGATAGAAGTCACTCCTATAACTATCTAAACCCTGACCACCGAATCCAGTAGAGCTATAATATTGATAATCACTAGTTGAAGGTTCAAAGTTTTCCGCAACAAAATCCGCTTGTTGTACCCATGTATTTCGCCAATCTAAGCTAGTTTCAGTGGCTTCCAACCTTCCACCTAAAGTCGCTAAGCCCGAAACATCAATTTGTCCATCGCCATTAAGATCGGAGCCGTAATATCCCCCTTGAGCAACAGTATCCCAATTAATGACATCACTTTCATCGGCAATATTAACCCACGTGAGACCCACCCATTCAAGGGCATCATCAAGTTCTTCATCACTTAAGTCGTCAATCCATTTTGCATACACATATTTAGAAACAGCATCATCAGGTCGTTCATTACCCTCACCATCACGCCATGCTCCAAAGCTATAAAGATATTTCACCCCAGTGTTTTCATCTATTACATAGGTTTCATGGTAATAGTAACTCACACCCGTATTAACATTCGTTCGAACATTCGTATCACGTGCTTCATCCCAGCTGCTGATGAATTGATCACCACTTATACTTGTATAATGACTTGGCACTTCCTGATAGTTTTTAACGTTAACCGAATCTATAAAAATTTCACCCTCTTGATTGGCAAAGGTAGTGGGTGCAAGGGTTAAGGAGGTCAAAACTTTTCCCCAATTTTCATCGATTGTGGCATCTTCAGCTGTGAATCGACGATAGATGTTTTGATCAGCATCAATATCAAAAGAATCGAAACCTTGCCACAATGAACTGTCAACACTGTCAATAATTTTGTGCTTAACATTATCCCAGTTTATTTGATAAGGGTCAGTCAACTCCAAGACAAAACGGCCTTCAATACTTGAAGGAGTGGAAAATTCAACCCTATGATTGATTGTCTTAATATCACTTGCAAGCCTAGCAACAGCTTTTCGAGCGTTGTGATTTCCTACTGCCGAAAAACTTAGTACGTTGCCATCACTCACCCCTTCGATTACTTCAGCAGAACTTGAGTAAAAACCCGTTTCTGGACGAGTGGTAAAACTTGATGTCAATGCTGTTTCACTGATTAATAACTGCATGCCTTCTGCATCCAACGCATCACCATCAACAGCAATATTGAATTGCGTACCATAGGGCAAGGGATCCGTTATGCCTTCGTCATCGGCCACATAATGGCTATCAAAAATAAGGTGCAAACTGCGACCTAACCAAACTTTCATACTGACAACATCAACCGCCTCATCAAGCTCATTTTGATAGCTCACTGAAATTAATGAATTAATTGATTCAGCGTCCATGTATTTGTTAAATTCAATGCTTGCGGAATACAGATTGTTTGGTTCTGAATAGACTTGCACTATACGTGGGTTGCCAACAGTAAAGTGATCGGCAGAAGAGGCGCGCAGGACTTCATAATCGTTAATAATATTATTTTCACCGACAATAGACGCCGCGGCGGTAATGGTTAAAAAAGCGTCTTCAGATAATCCTTGTTTCACTTTCAAGGTATCAACTTGGCCAGCAATCATTTGGCTATTAGCACTATCAAAACCAGAAAAGTAAATAGTATCGCCAGATAACTTCCAGGTAGAAATTTCATAACGTTCAGTCGCCCACTCACCATCAAACATAGTGGTTAACTCACCATCAACCATACGCACAGCCTTAATATTGGTGCGCTTACCATATCCAGAGTGGCTTTCATCTTCGAGATAAAAGGCATACCCTTTGGACAGTTGAACATTGCGCTGGCCATTATCAAAATAGCCCCACCATGAACTACCGACATTAAAACGGGCATAGGTTGCACTGCTGTACGGTAAAATTCGCTTTAAATTGGCAAAGGACTGATTAGTTTGCAAAGCCTCATCCCAAACTGAATCTTCAAATAAACCATAAATACTGCCATCATCGGCCAAAACGACTCGCCGTGGGGTACTATTGCCATTATTATTTGAAAATGGTTTGGTATTTAAGTGAAAGGTTTCGGCGCCACCAACATAGGTATCACTTTTTTGGCCAAAGCTAATACCTGAGTTACGTTCGCCACCATTTTGACTAAATATGATAGTGTTATGATCATCAATGGCATAGAAAAAATCGTTCCAATACCCCTGTCTACCTAATTCAACTGAAGACTGGGTCTCCTGTGATAAACCCACAATCATGTTAAGGCCGGTATTATTTCCTATGTAGCTGTAAACTAAACTGTCATTATCAATTTTAATGTAGCTCTGCACATAGATGTCATCACGGGTGATTTCTTTCACTTCACCAGTGGGGCTAATTTTACGAATGGTTGGTTGTACGCTCCAATCAGGTTCTATCCAGTCGGTAATACCATCGTCATTGTCATCAAAAGAATTAATGTTACGGGCTAAGACAAACACATTACCTTGCTCATCGACTTGTAATGGTTTTCGCGTGTCATCACTCATGGTTTGCCGATATGAGTCGTCCATGGCGATAGGTAAAACATTTGCAGCAACACAGTTCCAATTCCCATCAGTAGTTGTCACTTTAAAAATGGCACAATCGCCTGTTGCTATAATAAATTCTTGGGATAGCCAGAAGTCATCATCTTTATTGGTAATCGCAAAGTAGACAAATTGTTCGATTTCGCCATCATCATTAGGCAGATTTTTAACCACAGAGTAAGACACTTTAAAGTCATATTCAGAAACAGCTCCAAAACTCATTGCACCATCTTCATCAATAACAAAAAGGTTACTTGCCGACCCCTCTTCCGAGCTTTCTCCTTCTTTTGTAGTTATATTTGAGCTTTTGCTTTGGCTTTTGATAACAGGAGCTAAAGCCGCGCTTTTTTTCTCTTTGAAGTCTTGTGGATTGTCGGCATCAATAAAGGCAAATGAATTTAGATTACCACTTTTAAACGTACCAGTTAGGTTTTTGCCATCCGCGGTTTGCACTGCAGTATTATCCGTTGTGATAACACTTACAGCACCGTTTAGTAAAAAGGTTACCGGAGATGAAGTATCGGGTTCTGGCACCGCTTCAGGAACAGGATCGGGCACAGGATCAGGAACTGAAACAGTTACTGGTACAGGCCCTGTGCCGCCCCCACCGCCACAACCGACAAGTAAACTAGCAAGGGCTAGTGCCATTAATCCTTTATTAATCATGATTCGATATCTCCAAGATATTCAATATAAAACTAAAATTAACATGGCTAAAAGAAGGAACACACAACATCTCAATCCATGATTTTCCACGCTAAATGTGGAAAGCGAAGTGCATCTAGCTCGCGCTACGCATAACAAAACCCCAGCATTTGCTGAGGATTGGCGTGGGGAATAAGGTTATGAATTAATTTTGTTTTTTGTTGAAAGCCCTAGGCCTACTAGACCTAGGCCTAAGAATAATAATGCGCTAGGCTCTGGCACACGTTGTGCCGTACCAGGATCACTGGTGATAACGACATTATCACTCCAGGTGATCTGATAATCACCGTGATCATTGGCAAGGAGCTCGACACATTCTTGTCCTATGCCACCCAAACAAGTTGACTCATTTAAAGACCCATCGTTTAAACCGGCGATGGCTTCTTCCATCTCTAAATCGTAGGCGCCAATAGCCAGAATATAATTTCCGACGTCCAGCCTAAGTGACAAGAATGAATCGTAATGAAATTCTGAGCCATCTGTAAAAGACAGGGAATACCCAAATCCAAATACGTCTTCTGCATCGTCATTCTCAGCGATATAGTCATCTTCTTCTAAAGAATCTTCTTCGAAGAATAAACGAATATGCGTATCCAAAAACGCTATTTCGCCGTCTTGATTTAAATCATTAGCAGGGTTAGCGATAGGACTGTCGTCGAAGATAGGGCCTGCTTCCCAAGACAATATATCAAATGTCACCATGCCGCTGGTGGTCACCGAAAACCCCCAGTAATCAACGGATGATCCCCCATCAACTTGATAAATATTTCCCGCGGTAATAAAAGACGCTTGGGCCGAACCCACAAATAACCAAACAATCAAACCCATGATTTTTTTCATAATATCTTCCATAATTAAAAGTTTGACTTACCCGGCAAGCCTTACAGCAAAATATTATGCACATCGTGAACCAGAAATATAATCTATTGACTTTTAAAAGTTTATTCATAACTAAAGTTCACCAGCAAAATAAATCGTAAAAAATACTGACATAAATTCTATCATCTTGTTTCCAAAATGTTACGCGTCAATAATTCCCAAACCTGCCTTGGCGACGCAGTCGCAGACTTTTCCTCGACTCATTGCTCCCCGAGCACCGCAGAATAAAGCAGGATGATTCTCAGAGATGAAAATCAAGTGATTTCCCGTCGGAAACGCGTAATCACGTTCTGTTTTAATCGGGCGCGCTGGGTATAGAGCAATGCTGGAGAGCGGCCTTTTTTGCTTGCTTTTTGCGACTGCTGGCAAAAAGTGAGACGAGCCTCGGGACGGGTTTGAAAAAACGTCATTAATGACTTGTACGAAGTGCATGCTGTTGGAACCGAAGTCTATAGCAGCAAATGCCTAGCACACGTAGTTATAACGCTGCGAAGCAGTACTTGGTTAGCGCAGCGAATGCCCCGTGGCCGCAGGCCATAAAGTACACGCAGTGCATAAGCGAGCCAGAGCGCAAAGCGCATAAAAAAAAGCGCCATCAGACGCTTTTCAAAATCAACTAATGAAGCGTGTTACACACGCTCAAAAATTGTCGCTATCCCTTGACCCAAACCAATACACATAGTCGCCAAACCGATAGATTTATCGTTAGCTTCCATAAGATTGAGTAAGGTGGTGGAGATACGTGAACCAGAACATCCTAGTGGGTGTCCCAGGGCAATGGCCCCACCGTTAAGGTTTACTTTTTCATCATAGCTATCTATCCAACCAAGTTGTTTGATACACGACAAGGCCTGAGCGGCAAAGGCTTCGTTAAACTCAGCCAATTCGATATCCGCCATGGTCATGCCAGCTCGTTTAAGGGCTTTTTGCGTAGCGGGTACCGGACCATAGCCCATGATAGCCGCGTCACAACCGGCCACGGCCATGGCACGAATTTTCGCTCTGGGGGTTAACCCCAGAGCTTTGGCTTTATCCGCTGACATGATCAACATCGCCGAGGCACCATCAGATAAGGCTGACGAGGTACCTGCGGTCACCGTGCCGTTAACCGGATCAAATACCGGCCGCAGGGCTGACATGCTTTGGGCGGTTGAGTCAGGGCGAATGGTTTCATCCGTATCCATTAACTTTAAGATGCCATCGGCGTCATGGCCTTCAATAGGCACAATTTCGTTGGCCCAGCGGCCTTCTAATGTGGCAGCATGGGCTCGTTGATGGGAGCGAGCACCAAAGGCGTCTTGCATTTCACGGCTGATACCATTTTGACGACCAAGTAATTCCGCGGTCATACCCATGCTGCCTGAGGCGCGAGCGGCATGTAAAGCTATGCCTGGGTGAAAGTCCAGGTTGAAGTCCATGGGTACGTGGCCCATGTGCTCCACGCCGCCTATCATGTATACATCTCCGCGGCCACTGATGATGCCGCTAGTGGCATCGTGCAAAGCTTGCATAGATGAGCCACATAGACGGTTCACTGTCACTGCCGCCACACTGCGAGGAATGTCAGTTAATAACTGCGCATTACGGGCAATGTTAAAACCCTGCTCTTTGGTTTGCTGTACACAACCCCAAATAATGTCTTCAATCTCGTTAGGGTCGAGGTTGGGGTTACGTTCAATCAATTTAGTCATTAAATGAGCTGATAAAGTTTCAGCCCGCACGTTGCGGAAAATCCCGCCTTTGGAGCGCCCCATTGGGGTACGAATACAATCGACTACTACGACTTCTTTCATGTTCTTGTCCTCTGGTGCAATTTAGGCTGATTGAGAAAAATAAGATTTACCTGAGGCGGCCATGTCTCGCACACCGTCAGAGATCTGATAAATCGGACCTAAATCCGCATATTTGTCGGCCAGGGCTACAAAGTTATTCAAGCCCATAGTTTCAATGTAACGGAAAATCCCGCCTCTAAAGGGTGGGAAGCCCAGGCCATACAACAAGGCCATATCAGCTTCGGCAGCGCTGGCTACTATGCCTTCTTCCAAACAACGGATCGCTTCGTTGGCCATGGGCACCATCACCCGGGCGATGATTTCATCGGCATCAAAGTCACGTTTATCGGCGCAGTGGGGAGCAAACAGAGCATAGGCTTCATCTGCCGCCGCTTTTGCCGGACGATCCCGTTTATCCAGGCTGAAGTTGTAAAAGCCTTTGCCGTTTTTCTGGCCTAAACGCTCGGCCTTGTAAAGTAAAGTAACTGGATCATTTTCGATTTTCTGCATGCGCTGTGGAATGCCATCAGCCATAACGGTTGATGCGTGATCGGCAGTATCCATACCCACTACATCCAGCAAAAACGCCGGGCCCATGGGCCAACCAAAAATTTTCTCCATGACTTTATCCACAGCCACAAAATCGGCACCATCCATCACCAACTTGCTAAAACCGGCGAAATAGGGGAACAACACCCGGTTCACCAAAAAGCCCGGGCAGTCATTAACCACTATGGGGGTTTTGCCCATTTTCATGGTGGCAGCTACTACAGCTGCAATGGTGGCTTCGGAGGTTTTTTCACCACGGATGATTTCCACCAAGGGCATTTTATGCACAGGGTTAAAGAAGTGCATACCGCAGAAACGCTCAGGTTTATCCAGGCTTTTGGCCAAATGATTGATCGAGATAGTCGAAGTGTTAGAACAGATGATGGCGTCATCGGCCACATACTGCTCAGTTTCTTTAAGCACTATGCCTTTAACTTTAGGATTTTCGACCACGGCTTCGATTACTAAATCACAGTTTTTGATTGCCGAGTATTCTAAGGTAGGCACAATATTGTTTAAGGTGTTGGCCATAGTTTTGGCATCCACTTTACCGCGCTCCATGCCTTTACTTAAAATCTTCGCCGCTTCCTGCAGACCCAAGTCTAGCGCAGCCTGGTTGATGTCTTTCATGATCACCGGTGTGCCTTTAACCGCAGACTGATAAGCGATCCCGCCCCCCATGATACCGGCACCTAACACAGCCGTTTGTTTGATTTCTTTGTTGGCGCTTTTAGCCTGTTTTTTACCTTTGGATTTAACCAGTTGATCTGCCAGAAAAATACCCACTTGGGCTTTGGCTGCATCGGTTTTGGCCAGCTCGGCAAAACCTTGATTCTCAAGTTTTAATGCGCCGTCACGATCCAGACGGGCGGCGTTAGCTACCGTATCTACCATCATATGAGGCGAAGGATAATGTTTACCGGCCTGGGCAAATACCATGGCTTTAGCGGTGGAAAAACTCATCATCGCTTCGTTTTTGTTTAACTTAAGCGGGGCTTTTTTCTGGGCGCGGCGGGCCTGCCAGTCAAATTTGCCGCTAATGGCGTCTTTGAGCATGCTGATGGCTGCTGCTTGCAGTTTGTCTGGGGCGACTACTGCATCTACTGCGCCTTCGGCCATAGCTTTGGCCGCTTTACGATCACGGCCGGTGGTCATCCACTCCAGGGCGTTATCGGCACCAATCAAGCGGGGCAAACGTACCGTGCCACCAAAACCCGGCATCAAACCTAACTTCACTTCAGGCAGGCCGATGGCTGCGGAGGTATCCGCCACACGTAAGTCACAGGCCAGGGCCATTTCACAACCGCCACCCAGGGCAAAACCGTTGATCGCCGCAATAGTCGGAAAAGGTAAATCTTCAATCTGATCGAATACCTGTGAGGTTTTGGCCACCCAATCTTGTACCTCTTGTTGCGATAAGTCGAACAAAGCGGTGAATTCGGTGATATCTGCGCCAACGATGAATGTTGCTTTAGCCGAACGTACCAGTACGCCTTTGACTTGTGAATTAGCGCTCAGGGCATTGGCTGCCTCTGACATTTCAGTTACCGTTTGCTGGTCAAATTTATTAACCGAGCCTGGGGCATCGAATACTAGTTCAGCAAGACCATCTTGCAACAGCGTTACTTTGAGGCTTTTGCCTTCATATATCATTATTTTCTCCTTTGGCATTCGCCAGGATTGAGGGTACGAGTCAGGTAAATTAAGTTGGCAGCATTCAGAGTAGCTAACATTGTGAATAAGAAAACGAAACAGCAACCTAATTGTAACAACTATGAAATTGGGACAAATTGCCACATTTCAACTGGTCATGCCAGTTAAATTTGCGTAAAATTTGTTTGTCACTTGCAGCTTGCCCCTTGCATATAGCGGCAGATGTCTTATGGTAGATTCTTTATGCACACAGTGAGGCCCCTTTATTAACCGTTTTATGCTTTTATCGCTATTCACCTTGGTAAACTTCTGTGCTTATGCCACACAAGTCGTATCTCCTGCTGAGCAAAAATTAGAGTATCAGCGCAAGATTTTTGCAAAAGCTGAAAGTTTGGCATCCAGGCCCGATAGCCCTGAGTATCAGCAATTGCTAAGTGAACTTGTTGATTATCCCCTTAAACCGTATGTGGAACTCAAAGCGCTGATGAGCGGCGTAAATTTGCAAAATAGTGAACACATCGAAGAATTTTTGCAGCGTTACGAAGGCACCCCCCTGGATAATTCCCTGCGTAAAAAATGGTTGGCCTATTTGGCAAAAAAAAACCAACAGACTTTATTTCTCAAATATTATAGGAATATAGGTAATACCGCCCTAGCCTGTAAAAGAATTGAATTTAGCCTCAAAGTCCCCGAGTTACGGGGCGCCGCACTCGAAGATATTACTGCGCTGTGGATAGTGGGCCAGTCACAGCCTAACGAATGTGATGGCATATTCCGGGTGTGGCAAAAGGCAGGTAAACTTACCCAGGACATGGTATGGCAGCGCTTGGTATTGGCGGCCAGTGAAGGTAAACACACCCTCATTCCTTATCTGCAACAGTTGTTACTTAAAGATAAACAGTATTTAGGGGATCTTTGGTTAAAAGTCAGACGGGACGCGGCTTACGTAAGCCGAGCCTCACAATTTCCCGGCAAAAATCCTCAGCAAGAAACCCAAATTCTGGTTTATGGCCTGAAACGCCTGGCCTGGAGCCAACCGGATTTGGCCTTAAAAAGCTGGTTTGCCCTGGAAAAACGTTTTGAGTTTAGTGAAGTGCAACAAGGCACTATTGCCGAACGTTTCGCCCTGGCCCTGGCTGTGGGCGATCATCCCCAGGCTGATGTCTGGCTCGACAAAGCCAATACACAGACCCAGGGCAAAGAGTTATTCCGTTGGCATCTGGCCCATGTTCTGCGCAAAGGCAACTGGCAACATGCCCTGGACCTGATCGAGTTTGCCCCTCAAGAAATCATCCAGGACAACGCCTTCCAATATTGGTTAGGGCGCACCTATCAACAATTGAACGCCACAGATTTAGCCAATCAGACCTTTAGCAAACTGGCCCAACAACGGCATTACTATGGATTTATGGCCAGCGGCAAACTTGCCCAAGAACCAGAACTGCAAGATACCGCGTTAAATTTCAGCCCCCAGGAAATGCTGTTGATTGCCAATATGCCCCAGGCCAAACGCGCTTACGAGTTCCTGCAACTCAAACGGGATATTAGTGCCAGACGGGAATGGTACGATCTGCAAAAACAACTCACCAACCAGCAAAGTTTAATTGCTGCTGTGATCGCCGATAGCTGGAAATGGCATGATCAGGCGATTTTCACTTTCGCCCGGGTGGGTTATCTGGACGATCTCAATAGGCGTTTTCCGATGGCCTATGATGACACCCTGCTTAGCAGTGCCAAAAAATATGAGCTCGATCCTGCCTGGGCATTCGCTATCGTGCGCCGGGAAAGCTCATTTATGGCCGACGCCAATTCTACAGCCGGCGCCCGGGGACTCATGCAACTGATGCCGGGTACGGCCAAATACCTGGCCAAGAAAAACATCCTTAGCAGTAGCTTGTATAATCCCCAGCAGAACGTGGAATATGGAACCCAGTACATGCGTTATCTGCTGGACAAGATGGACAACAACCCGGTGCTCGCCACTGCCTCCTACAATGCCGGCTGGCGCAAAGTCAAAGACTGGTTACCTGAGCAACAAAAAGTGCCTATGGATATCTGGGTGGAAACCATTCCTTATAAAGAAACCCGTAACTATGTCAAAGCCGTCATGGCCTACAAGCAGATCTACGCCCAGCGCCTGGGTCAGTCCAGCAAGTTGTTTAACGAATTGGCCAATATGGAAATCGCCCCGGCGAAGCTTTGAGTGTCATTACGCAGCGGTAGAACAAAGAACAGGGGCTGTGATAATCTAGGCGGATGATTTTTTTAAAGGATTTTCCAAAGGATCCAAGACATGCAAGATTTGGCTGGCAATTACCCACAACACATTCAGGAACTACAACTCAGAACCGGTGAGGCCCTGCTGCGTGAAGGGATAGACGGCTTGATCATTCATTCTGGTCAAGCCAAACGCATGTTTTTGGATGACAATAATTACCCGTTCAAATGCAACCCGCAGTTTAAAGCCTGGGTGCCTGTTATCGATAATCCGAACTGCTGGCTGATCGTTAATGGCAGCGACAAACCCAAATTGGTTTTTTACCGGCCCAAAGATTTCTGGCACAAAGTGCCACCCGAGCCCACAGATTTTTGGGCGGAGCATTTTGAGATAGTGCTACTTACTCAGGCCGACGCGGTAGAGCAGTACTTACCCTACGATAAAACCAAATATGCCTATATAGGCGAGTACATTGAAGTAGCCAAGGCTTTGGGGTTTGAGTTGATCAATCCTGACCGGGTATTGCATTATTTGCATTACCAGCGCGCCTACAAAACCGATTACGAATTGCAGTGTATGCGCCAGGCCAACCATCTAGCCGTGCAGGGGCATCAGGCGGCAGAAGCAGCGTTTCGCCGGGGACTGTCCGAATTTGATATCAATCAGGCTTACCTGGGTGCGGTGCGCCAAGGTGATAATCAGGTGCCTTACAACAACATAGTGGCTCTGAACCAAAATGCTTCCATATTGCATTATATGCAGCAAGACACTCAGGCTCCTGGGCAATCACAATCATTCTTAATCGATGCCGGTGCCAACTTCCACGGTTATGCGGCGGATATTACCCGTACTTATGCCATGCAAGACAATAGATTTGCTGAGTTGATCCAGGCGATGGACAAGGTCACCTTAAACCTGGTTGATTTGCTTAAACCCGGGATCGCCTATTCAGAGGTGCATATTGCCGCCCATCGGCACATTGCCCAGCTGTTAAGTGAATTTGGCATCAGCACCCTAAGCCCAGAAGACACCCTTACCCAGGGCATGGTTAATACGTTTTTTCCCCATGGCATAGGGCATTTCCTGGGCTTGCAAGTACACGATGTCGCTGGGCACGCTGCAGACGACAGAGGCACGCCTAATCCACCTCCTGAATATCATCCTTTTTTGCGCACCACTCGTCTTATCGAGCCGCGCCAAGTGTTCACCATTGAGCCAGGTTTGTATTTCATTGACAGTTTATTAGCCGACCTAAAAGACAGCGCAGGGGCCAAGTATACCAATTGGGACACAGTGGACACATTCAGACCCTTTGGTGGCATCAGGATCGAAGACAACATCATAGTACACCGAGACAGGAACGAAAACATGACCCGAGAGCTGGGTTTAAACTAGGATAGGCATAACTTGGCTGATAGGTATTTCAGCCAAGCTTGGCACCCCGACAGGTAAAGCAAAATGTCTGGCTATAGGCCATGGCATTGATTCCTTCTCTTTACCTGCCAACTTTCTATGCATTTGTGTGCACCCAAAGTATTTTTAAGTTTAGAATCGAACCTGCGGGCAACGCCCTGACGTAGTTATTAATAAGGAATATCAAGTGGAAGTATTGCTGGATTATGTTTTATCGGTGCAAACCCTGTTACTGGTGTTTGTTATTATTGCGCTCAAATCATCGATTAAATTTGTGCCGCAAAATCGTGCTTACGTGATCGAAAGGTTTGGTAAATATCAGTCTACCAAAGAAGCTGGCCTGAATTTTATTATCCCGTTTATCGATCGCATTTCAGCTGATCGTTCACTGAAAGAAAAAGCCGTGGATGTGCCCGAGCAAAGTGCGATCACCAAAGACAATATCTCCCTGTCAGTAGATGGCGTATTATACTTTAGAGTACTGGACCCATACAAAGCCACCTATGGCATAGACGACTATGTGTTTGCCGTGACCCAATTAGCCCAAACCACTATGCGCTCTGAACTGGGCAAAATGGAGCTGGATAAAACGTTTGAAGAACGGGATGTATTAAATACCAATATAGTCGCCGCCATCAATGACGCAGCTGGCCCCTGGGGCATTCAGGTATTGCGTTATGAAATTAAAGACATTGTGCCGCCCCAATCCGTGATGGAGGCCATGGAAGCACAAATGAAAGCCGAACGGGTCAAACGGGCGCAAATTCTTGAATCTGAAGGTGATCGTCAAGCAGCCATCAACCGGGCCGAAGGTCACAAAGCTTCAGTAGTATTGGCAGCCGAAGCTGATAAAGCTGAGCAAGTGCTGCGGGCCGAAGGTGAAGCGAAGGCCATAGTCGCAGTGGCGTCTGCCCAGGCTGAAGCCCTGCGCCAGGTTGGTGAGGCCGCCGCCACCGAAGAAGGACAAAAAGCCATTCAGCTTGATCTTGCCACCAAGGCTATCGAAGCCAAACACGCTATCGCCAAGGAATCCTCAGTGGTATTGCTACCGGATAGTGGCACCGATGCCGCCAGTGTGGTGGCCCAGGCAATGACTATTATTAATTCACTCAATCGAGCACAAAATGATGTGGTTAACGGATAACCTCGCCCAAAGCCTAATCGCCATTGGCTTGCTGCTGCTGGCCATCGAAGTACTGATCTTGGGTTTTGCCACCTTTGTGCTGTTTTTTGTTGGCCTGGCTGCCCTTATTAGCGGAGCTCTAATCTTTCTGGGTGTGGTGCCAGACACGGTATCTGGCGCCTTGCTCAGTGTCGGGATCAGTACCGCCTTATTGGCGGCGGTGTTGTGGAAGCCCCTGAAAAATTTGCAGGCTAAAGTCGAAACAAAAAAAGTCACCAGTGATCTCATCGGCCATAAATTTATCTTAAACACGGATATATCTCCCCAGCAGCAGTCGAATTATCATTATTCGGGGATCAACTGGCGTTTAACCAGTGATCTGCCGATAGCATCAGGAACCGAGGTAGAGGTGGTAGATGTAGAAGTCGGCCAGTTTAAAGTCAAAGCCTGTAAATAGCTGACTGCCTAAGGTTTGTCCGCAGTATGAATAGGCTAAGAAAAGTTACCTACCGACAAGGTATTGCGGCCGTTATTTTTGCTGGTATACAGCGCATCGTCGGCGGCTTTAAACGCTGCCAAGGCAGACTGTTCATCGGGCAAGGCCTGGATAATACCAATGCTTATAGTCAGGTCTAGTTGTTTATCAGCTAGGGTAGCCATCTCTTGTTCAACTTGGTGACGCAGTCGTTCGCCAATTTTTTTGGCTAATTCTATTTCCGCAACATCAAGTAGCACGGCAAATTCTTCTCCGCCTATCCGAGCGACTAAGTCATGGCAACGCAATCCGTTGGACAGTGCCTTGGCCACCTTGGCTAAGGCTAAATCACCCATTGCGTGGCCAAACTTATCATTTATGGCTTTAAAATGGTCAATATCGATCATCATCAAAATTGCAGGTATGTCTTTGCGCTCAGCCCAGCGCTTATCCACTTGATGGATAAAATAACTCCGGTTGGCTAAGTTAGTTAATCCGTCACGTTGAGTGCGCAAAGTGAGTTTTCGTTCCAGCTTGAGAAATGACAACCAAGGCAACAATAGGGCAGTTAGTGTGCTCAACAATATATGGCTGAGTAAAGTATAAATAGTATTCGCCGCCGGCATCGGTGGGCTTGCTTGTAGCCAGTTTAAGCTCAGAAGTACAGCTTGGGTGAGCATGACTAGGCTATGAATGACAAATATCGCGTACAACACTTTGGTATAAATAGGTTCATTAAACACCGACCTGTGCAGCAATAACGAGCATTGCCAAAATATGTAGGCCACCGAAACAGCAGAGATGACACTACTGAGCTGTGGATGCCAGAACGTCAGTAGTAGGGCAACGACCACCAAGGCGAATAACCGATATGCGCCCTTGCGTTTGGCCTTGGTGAAGCGATATCGAGAAAACTGGATAAGCCCGACAAACACCAATAAAGGTGCACAAACCAACAACACATCAGCGATAAAAAAACTAACAAACGGGTGCAATTCAAACTCGCGCATTGCCCCAGCTACGCCACCGGCAACAAAGCAAAAGCAGGAATAAGACCAGTAGCGAAAACAGCTATCCTTTGGCCGGCGCTTATACAGCACAAATAAATAAAAACCGATGATCAGGTTGATCAATAGCGTGACTATTATTAGCGTGGGTAAATGCATTTTTTACCTGTCAAAGCCTATCTCCAGGCAATAAAACATTGCCCAATTTTTTGGGCGGCCAGTATATTCTTATTTAGCCTGTCACGCTAACCGAAAAAGCGGGAAATCCCCTAAACTGGGATTAAATCGAGGCCATTCCAGACATTGCTTTCGTCTATCGCCAGCATAGTAGCTGGAGTAACACGGATCCCTCAGAATAAAGATACCGTGCAGGAGGGACCAGGTCTCGGGTTTATTCACTCGCCCATGAGCCTGCATGGCATTATTGCATCTCGCCGGGAAATACCCTGTAGGGCAACAGCCTTTGCTGCAACGCCGTAAATTCACTGCGCTTCATGCACCTAACCCCCAGCCGTATAAACCTATGTGGGGGGAGTTGGCCTAACGGCTAAGCGCTGCAATATTTACTTGTACTTCGTCTAATAACCCAATATAAACAAGGTGGAATACCTAATACGAGTCGATAACCCAAAGAAGATCTACCCCATGGCCAAACATCGCCCTTTATTCGAACATATCAGAAATCACGATGCCCTGTTTTCAGAACTGGCGCTGATCCGTAACGATTACGCCAACCAACTGGGTCTTGTGGGATACGACTACCATAAAACGCCAAAATTCATTACCCCAGATGGCACA
Organism: Paraglaciecola sp. IT1134; assembly: GCF_058068185.1. Lineage (NCBI taxonomy): Bacteria > Pseudomonadati > Pseudomonadota > Gammaproteobacteria > Alteromonadales > Alteromonadaceae > Paraglaciecola > Paraglaciecola sp. IT1134. The sequence continues at coordinate 5,165,177 of NZ_CM176486.1, forward strand.
AGGCTTACCATCGAACCCGAACGCAGCATAGTGCTAAGGGATTATCGCTCCCTGCGCGGGGTAAAACAGATATTGGAACACCATATAACAGGCTTTCACATTGTGCCCCATAGTGAGATCGGCTTTCGCTACCCGACCGCCGCCATAGCAGGCAGTGATGCACCTTTTATAAAACGTTTTCGTTCAGAGTTTTTCCACAAGGCAGGAGAAGACCGCAACATCTGCCGACCGATCAATTTGTCTTATGGCATTAAAAGTCGCGGCAAGGGCGATCATCGTCAAGAGTACGAAGTCTGGGTACCAGACGAAAACCTGGAGCAGGATCCTGCCCCCCTGTTTATCGATAGATATGGCGAAGATTTACCCGACGATATACGTGAATTTGCCAGTCAAGCACCTGTGGTTCATGGCTGGATGGGGGTAAAACGGGCCGCATTTGAAGCCATTTATATGCATAACAATGCCTTAGGAGAGATAGCGGTCAACATAGGTTTGTCCGTGGATGCGTACAATATCGGTGCGCGACCGGATTTGGCTTATGCTCCTGAGCATGACAGCTCTGTTGCCGTTGGCAACGCGGAATTGGAATGGGAAGTCATGGGCTATTATGCCCCCAAAGGTATTGCTTTTGACCATGACCAAATATGGCAAGCCATAGATGCCACCATTAAGGCTATCGCCATTCCTATGGAAGAGTTCTACTACCAGGTCGCCATTGCCACGGTGCAAAGTAAAACCGAAAGAATACTCAGTACGATAGAAGCCCAGGGTATTACGGCCCAAGAAATCGCTCACTGGAACCTAAAACCATGGGAATTTTTACAAACCGCCAGTCACCATCGTAAAAAAGCCCATGATCCCACTCGCAGCGTCAATCTGCTGGGACGACTGAATCGCTTGTTCTATCAGCAACACAAAAACCTGCCGTCTTTAAACGAAATTCATGATTTGATCGCCCAGCCTGCGGGGTAGGCTTGTTAGTCTCCGGCAACCTGCATGTTATCGATAAGAATTGAACCCGTTTGAATACTGCCACGGCGCTCAATTTGGGCGCCCACAGCCACAATATTGAGCAACATGTCGGCCAGATTGCCCGCTATGGTGATCTCGTGTACTGGATATTGGATCACGCCGTTTTCCACCCAGAAACCCGCCGCCCCGCGGCTATAATCACCGGTCACTATATTAACGCCCTGGCCCATCAGTTCGGTTACCAGCAAACCCGTACCCAAAGTGGCGAGCATTTCTTGCTCAGACTGGCCGCTATTTTTAATAAACCAGTTGTGAATACCACCAGCATGACCTGTGGTTTGCATCTTCATCTTGCGCGCCGAATAACTGGTCAATAAATAAGTATTGAGTATGCCGTTTGTAACAATTTCTAAATCTCGGGTTTTTACGCCTTCTTGGTCAAACGGCGAGCTGGCGAGCCCCCTTAACACATGGGGACGTTCGTTGATTTGAAACCAGCTAGGTAAGACTTGTTTGCCTATTGAGTCCAATAAAAACGATGATTGGCGATATAAATTCCCGCCGCTGATGGCACTGATAAAATGCCCCATCAGGCCAGAGGCTATTTCACGATGGAATAACACCGGCACTTTGGCGGTTTTAATCTGCCTGGCGCCGAGTCTACCTAGGGTAAATTCGGCGGCTTCAATGCCCACTTGCTCTGGGGAGGCCAGCAATGCGGCGTCTCTGTCGACTGTGTAACTGTAGTCACGCTGCATATCACCGTCTTGCTCGCCAATTACTACGCAGCTGAGGCTATAACGGCTGCTGTTGTAACCCGCATTCAGACCATGGCTATTGCCGTATACCTTACTGCCTAAATTGGCGTTGTAAGAGGCGCCATCGGAATTACTGATCCGGGGGTCAAAAGCCAGGGCACTGGTCTCAGCCTTGATAACCTGCTCGATAGCAAAGTCGGTATCGAGCTCTATGGGGTGATACAAATCCAGTTCGGGATAATCGTAGGCCATCAAATCGGCATCGGCCAAACCTGAGCAGGGATCGTCACCGGTATATTTGGCAATTTCGATGGCTTTTTCCACTGTCAGTTTGAGGGCTGCGGGACTAAGATCAGCCGTGGAAGCACTGCCTTTTTTACTGCCCTGGTAAACGGTGATGCCCAAGCCTCCGTCATTGGTAAACTCCACGGTTTCCACTTCTTTTAAACGTGAAGAAACGGCGATACCGCGTACCTTTGACATGCTCGCTTCAGCTTGGGTAGCCCCTTTTTGTTTGGCCAGTTTTAAGACGTCTGCCACTATTTCTTGGATATCAGTTAATTGCTGCTGCATACACCCTTCATTTTCAAACGACATTTACCTTGAGCAGTTAGCTATATTATTAGCTCGTTCAAGGTTACAATATTTGCCTAGTGTAACACTAAAGATATTGCTATGGCCGCATCTCCGGATAAAAACGAGTTCGAACAAGAAGAAGAAAACACCCAGCTGAGCAAAACCCAGCTGAAAAATCAGATGAATGCCTTACAGAAACTAGGGGAATCCCTGGTAGATTTAAGTCCGGCTTCCCTGGCAAAAATCCCTATGGATACCGAGTTGCTAGACGCTGTGATGTTAGCTCGGCGTATATTGCGTAAAAAAGAAGGCTATAGGCGACAATTGCAACTCATAGGCAAATTAATGCGTCATCGCGACATTGTGCCTATAGAGCAGGCATTACTGGTCAGCCAGGTCTCTCATCAAAAAGCCAATCAAAAATTCCACAAGTTGGAAGTACTGCGCGACACCTTAGTCGCTCAAGGCGACAGCGCTATCGAAGATCTGTTGCAGCAACATGACAAGCTTGACCGCCAAAAACTACGCCAGTTAGTCCGCCAGGCAAACAAACAGCAAACAGAAAATAAACCGCCTAAGGCCTCTCGAGAGTTATTTAAATACCTAAAAGAAGCAATAGACGATTAAAAACGATGCGCAGTATGCTGCATGGTGTTAACTGTACTCTGGTTGAGCAATTGTGGCGCAGGGCTAGTCGATGAAAATAGTAGCGAAACTCTGGCAGGGTAACCTGATTTTACTATGCCACAAAGACCACAAATTCGACTGGGGCAATTGCTTTCATACACACCAATGAGTTGGGTGAAGCGACCCAGGCGCCCATTTGAATGATTGTGAATTCCCCCAGTACCTGGGATCTCGCCGTTAAATGAATAAGATGGTGCGGCTTAAGCCGTGCCACCTACGGTTAGTTCATCCACTTTAAGGGTGGGCTGGCCCACCCCCACTGGAATACTCTGGCCATCTTTACCACACACCCCAACCCCTTTATCCAGGGCCAGATCGTTACCCACCATAGACACCTTTTGCATGGCTTGTGGGCCGTTACCAATCAAGGTAGCGCCCTTAATGGGCGTGGTGATCTTGCCGTTTTCGATTAAATAGGCTTCCGAGGTGGAAAATACAAATTTGCCCGAGGTGATATCCACCTGACCGCCACCAAAATTGGGGGCATAGATGCCTTTTTTGATGGTGGATATGATTTCTTCCGGCTCATATTTACCCCCAAGCATATAAGTATTGGTCATACGCGGCATGGGTAAATGGGCGTAGGACTCACGCCTGCCGTTACCCGTGGGTTTAACCCCCATTAAACGGGCGTTGAGTTTGTCTTGCATGTAACCGGTCAGAATACCGTCTTCAATCAATACATTATATTGCCCGGGTGTGCCCTCATCATCCACCGAGATAGAGCCACGTAAGTTAGGCAAGGTACCGTCATCGACTATAGTGCAGCCTTTGGCGGTCACTTGTTGACCCATACGGCCACTGAACGTAGAAGCCCCTTTACGGTTAAAGTCACCTTCCAAACCGTGACCCACGGCTTCATGCAATAACACGCCCGGCCAACCACTGCCTAGTACCACGGGCATTTGCCCGGCGGGAGCGGCAACGGCCTGCATATTGATCCTGGCCATATGAATGGCTTCGTCGGCAACCTGTTCATAACACAGGCGACCGTCTTGTTGCGCAAGGAAATATTGGTAAGCGTAACGTCCGCCAACACCGGAACTGCCGCGTTCGCGACGGCCGTTTCTTTCCAGCAACACTGAGCAGTTCAAACGTACTAGGGGGCGAATATCGGTGCAGAATGTGCCATCAGTGGCCGCAATCAATACTTCTTCATATACACCACTGATACTGACCACTACCTGGCTCAGTGCCGGCTCCTGCTTGCGAATATAGTTATCAACCAGCCTTAACAACGCTATTTTTTCCTGATCTTGCATGCCGAGCAAGGGATTATCACCGTGGTAACGGGCTTTAAAATTGGATGGCTTAAAGGCGGTCACTTTATGTTTGCCACCCGCGCCTGCGATACTGCGTGATGCCTTGGCAGCGAGCATCAGTGCCTCGGGGGTAATATCGTCGGAATAAGCAAAACCGGTTTTTTCACCGCTTACGGCACGTACGCCCACACCGCGCTCGACATTGAAACTGCCTTCTTTAATGATGCCGTCTTCCAGTACCCAGGTTTCATGCTGGCTAGCCTGAAAGTACAGATCGGCAAAATCGTTGTCGTGTTGATAGATTGAATCCAGAGCGGATCCCAGTATGCTTCTATCCAGATCAGAGGCAGTAAGCAGGTTTTGTTCAACCAGATTAGACAAGGTAACTCCTGAATTTATTATGATGATTGACCGGCATATCCCGGCGTATTTGGGCGACTAACGATAGATCTAGCCTGGTTTGCACGAGTCCTGGCTGGTCGCTGATTTCGCATAGGTTTTCTCCCCATGGCGACATGATACAGGAGTGGCCAAAAGTTTGTCGTTTATTGGCATGTTCACCGGTTTGATTGGCCGCCACCACATAACACTGATTTTCAATGGCACGGGCTGCGAGCAAGGCGTGCCAATGGGCCTGACCGGTTTTATGGGTGAAAGCGGCAGGCAAGGCCAGTACATCCAAGGGGCCGAGCTGGCTCATGGCTTGAAACATGCCAGCAAAACGCAGATCATAGCAGACTGCCAACCCCAACTTACCGAAGGGCGTGTCTTGGACCACCAGCTTATTGCCTGGCCGGGTATAACGAGATTCCAGATAACTGCCGGTATTGTCGGCGACTTGCACATCAAATAGATGGATTTTTTGATAATCGCTGACTAACTCGCCCCCATCGTTGATCAACAAACAAGTCGCACTAAATTTATCTGCCAGTTCAGTTCGAATGGGCATACTGCCCGCCACCAGCCAGACCCCATAACGTTTAGCCATGGCAAATAACGCAGATTGGATCGGGCCCGTGCCAAAGGTTTCGACTATGGCCAACTGACCTTTATCACCACCACCAAAACAGGCAAAACACTCGGGCAATACCACCAAGGTCGGCTCAGTAACCGTTAATTTGGCTAACTCGTCATCCACCATTTGTAAGTTAGTAGTTACATCCGGGCTTGAGGTCATCTGCAAGGCCACCAGGTTAGACATCGGATACCTCCAGAGTTACCCGTTGCTGATCGATTTCAGGCAGAGCTCGCCCAGTATCCTGTTTGTCGCCCCTGGGCAAGGGCGTATTTTGCGCCGGCAAACTGATCTCCTTGCTGTCACGTTGTAACTCTTCCAGTTTGGGATCATCTATGGTGCCGGTTAAGGAAAATTTAATGTTAGAAATAACCTTGGCCGAAGTCAGTACCTGGTCCAGAGCCAGGGCCGCCAAAGCTGTGGCCGGGTTAACCATATAGGCTACGATCAGCGGTAAACTTGAGGTTACTTTGGGGGCAAAGGCGATGCGATAATTTATTTGCTGGCTGACCAAGTCAGTGTAACCGCGCATGGTAATTTCCCCAGCACTGCCGTCCACCACAGTATTACGGGTATCCACCGTGCCATTAGCAATTTGAAAAGTCCCTTTCATCTTGTCGTAAAAGAATCCCTTGCCAAAAACATCACGAAAATCCAGTTTCAGTTTACGCACCAAAGATTCCAGACTTAGTATGCTGAAAATGCGTGAGCCCTTGTCTGTCACTTCGGTCAAGTAGCCGTCACTGAGTCGCCAGTCAATATCACCATTTAAACTGGAAAAATTAAATTCATAAGGGGCACGCTGCCAGTTTAAATCGAAATTCGCTGCCGCTTTGGAATCCTTGATACCGGATTCGAACTCGAAACCTTTTAAAAACAGACCAAAATCTGGACTACTAAATTCTCCGCTTAAATGAGTACTGCTGCTGGTATCGTCGAGCAACCAGTCACCTGTGGCATACAGCAAGCCATGTTCGTTATTTAGTCGCAAATTATCGATGTGCATACCATTAGCGGCCCGCGACAAGCGAAAATCGATGCGCCCCAGGTCGCTGGTCTGAAAACGACACCGAACACAGGAGAATTCAATAGGCGGCAAGCTCGCCAGTTCGGGAGAAAAATTCACGGCACTGGATTGGCCCATTTGCCAGTCACTTAAATCAATGAAATCCGCATTGATTTGCACGCCTCTGACCAGCCAATCCTTGTACAAGGTCAGTTTCGCCCGGGCTTGTTTGGCATTGAGCTCGATAGACCAACTGTCGCTGGTATTTTTGGCTACTACATCCAGCAAGTTGATATTTTGCGATGCCACTCTGGCATTATCCGCTCGAATAAATATCCGCCGCGGTTCACCAAGCAAAGGTGTGTCACCTTGAGCAGGAAGGTCGTTAATGACAGTGGTGACCACTTGATACCAAGCATCTATATCAAGTTGAGGTAAATTGGCCTCGATGCTAAAGCCCAGCCCCATGGTCATATCCTGGGTTTCCCCCAGAGCTAAATGAGCCCGGGAAAACTGCATATTTTTATGGGGTAAGACACCGTCAAACACCAAATCGGAGCCAAGTCTGGCTGAGATGGTTGATGCCTGGGCATCCCCTCGCACATTTAACATTAGGGGCATTAGTTGTTGCGCGGTCTTGCCAAGGGGAGCAGGTAAATGAGAGATCACACCGCTTAAACTGCTCTGCAAACTCGCTTGATAACTAAACCCTTCATCAGGCAAAGTCAGCTGCACCTTGGATTGCCAGGCACCTTGCCCAGCCAGATACTCAGAAAATCCAGCTAGATGTTCGGCTATTACAGGAGAAACCTGCCACGTCCCTTGCAGATCAATATCCGCCAGATAACCTGCAGCGCTGTCTTTGCCGGAAAATTCCACCAGCACAGGCTGGTCAAATAATTTAGCCTTTAAACCGCTGAAATTAACCTGCTCATTTTGAAAACTCACCTTACCTTGTATATTGCTTAAATTTAGCCCGAGTTGCTCAATAGCCAGCTGATTATTGTTTAGGCTGACAATACCCGTCGCTATTACGTTTTCGCCACTGAGGGGAATATGCAAATTGAGGTCGACCCCCAGGGCTTGACGGATCTGCACCTTCTGTAACGTGGCACCCAACGTATCGGCGATACTGCTTTGCAACATTAGCTGTGAAACCTGTTCCCCAGTCGCGCTTGCCTTGGCGTCAATAGTCAAAATGGCATCGGCATTGAGTGTGGGGATAGTGGCTACTAACTCGGATAGCTTTACGTCCAATAATGTGCCTTTGTTGCTAGTCATGCGCAAACCCGCATTTTCAAACAATAAGTCAATGTCAAGATCCGTCAAAGCGGGCCAATCCGGGGCAAATTGTAATTGCCCTTGTTTAACGGTCACGCTGGCCTGAAATACCCCTTCGCCTTGGGAAAAGGGGAAATCTGACACGGCGCCATTCCAAATAAATTTGGCCCCTTCTATCTGCCCTTGCTGCAACGCGTTGACCAGGTAATTTTTGGTATTATTGCCCATCAGACTGGCAGGATACAAACGGCTGGCCAATTGCACATCCAAGGCTTCGATACTACTTGATAAAGCTAAATAACTGTCGTGGCTACGATAAAAAAGGACTTGTTCGACGTTTAACCACTCACTTTTTATACTCAACTTAGGGGCAAACAATTCGAAGCCTTGTTCGCTGGCTTGCAGATAGATATCCACTGCTAAGGTCTGAAATTCAATATCTTTGTCTAACAGGTTATTAATCTTGAGCAAGGAATTACGCCCGTTAACCTCTAGCCGGCCTGTGTCCAGATACCAGTTAAGTTCCGCCTGGATATTATCCAGCCCGGGGAAATCGCCCCCTTGTTGCCACTCAACATTATTCAACACCAGGTGCGCCACAGTTTGGTTGTCCCCCGCCAACTGCACATTCAGCTTATCCACCCGGGCTTTAGGCGAGAGCTGGCCCAGTACCTCTACATCCTGGGGAGATAACACTAACGGCAACAGAGGCAATAACGGGGCCAACTGAAACCGCTCAGCATTTTGGATGCGCAGCCGTCCTTTGCCATCCACTGCCCCTTCCCAGTTGCTAGTCAGAGACTGAGCATCGACCTTAAGACCAAACTCCTCAAAATTGTATATCCAGCCTTCCTTGGTTGGTACCGCATTGATTTCGCCACCCAGAATTTCTGCCTTAATTGGTTTGTCTTGATTGGCCCATTCAAAGCGGCTGGGCGCCAATTTAAACTGTGCATTTATAATTTCGCTTTTGGCTATCCCGGCCCAGATAACAAAGTTTGCTCGACTCTCAATCAATTCGTGTCTGGTGATTAACCACTGATTTAACCAGGGAGACAGATCCACTTCCTTGGCCTGAGCAAAAAAAGTACCACTTAAATCATTTTTATCGCCAAATAAATCCAGGGTAAAAGAAGCGGAATTGCTCGCCAACTCTTCCACCTGCAATTCACCCACGCCCTGGTGGTGGCCGTCTTGATTGTTCCAGGTAAGCTGGTTGATCAACAGTACTTGTTGATCATTGGCCGTGGTGATTTCGAACTGGCTATTGCTCACGGAGAACGATTGCAGTTGTTCCAGAAACAACTGTTTGAGGGCTTCGACTACCGGAAAATCACCGTCTTCCTGATGCAAGGAGTTAAGATCAATTTTTAGGTTCAAGGCGTTAAGATCAAAACGGTGGGAGCGAATTTGCCGGGCCAGTACTGAGCCCCAAAAATCCAGTTCGATAAAGGTCTGGCCGATGTCCATACTGATGGGTGATTGACTATTTTGTACCAGTTGCAAATTGTCAAGCACCAGCACAGGGCCACTGCCTTTCCACTGCGCGGTGATCTTGCCTATATTAATTTCCACCCCGTAGTGGTTTTCAACCCATTGCTCCAGCCGCTGCTTCTGGCCATCCATATAAGGTAGGGAATAACGCAATACACTGAGCGCAACCGCCACCACCACTAGCAGTATGGCTACTGTGGTCCACAGTTTTTTAACTATATAGGCGACGTAAAACGCTGGGGGGTTCACATCATTACCACATCGTATTTATCTTGGTTATATAACAATTCAGTGTGTACCTTTATTTGTTTGGTGACAAACACCTCCAGCTCGGCCAGCATATGTGATTCTTCGCCAAGCAGCGCTTCTACTACTGCAGGGGCAGCGTAGACCACAAATTTGTCCGCGTCGTAAGCCCGGCTCACCCTGACAATTTCGCGCATGATTTCAAAACATACGGTTTCCACTGTCTTTACCGTTCCCCGGCCCTTACATACAGGACACTCGCCACAGAGTATATGTTCCAAACTTTCCCGGGTTCTTTTACGGGTCATTTCGATCAGACCCAAAGCCGTAAAGCCATGAATTTTAATTTTAGCCCGATCTTTACTCGCTGCGTTTTCCAGGCTGTGCATGACCCGGCGTTTATGCTCCGGATCTGTCATATCGATGAAATCAATGAGGATCATGCCGCCCAAATTGCGCAGTCTAAGCTGCCGGGCAATCGCCTGGGTCGCTTCAACGTTGGTATTGAAAATCGTTTCCTCGAGGTTTCTATGGCCCACAAAGGCCCCCGTATTGATGTCTATTGTGGTCATGGCTTCAGTCTGGTCGATGATCAGGTAACCACCTGACTTTAAATCAACACGTCGCTCTAGTGAGCGTTGACATTCATTTTCCACGTCATACAAATCAAAAATCGGTCTGTCACCGGGATAATACTCCAATAAACGATTTAATTCGGGCACATATTCCCGGGTAAATTGTTGCAGCTCGGCAAAAGAAAGTTTCGAATCGATACGAATTCGATCCAGGTCGGTACCAACAAAGTCGCGCAAAACTCGCCGGGCAAGAGGCAAATCCTCATACAAGATATGGGATTTCTTTTTCATGCGTGAGCGGATTTTTTCCCACAGGCGGCGTAAAAAGTCCGCATCTTGCTTTAATTCCTGAGCTTTGACGCCTTCAGCCGCGGTGCGCAGTATAAAACCACCGTTGGCACTGCAATATTCCTGGATCAAGCCTTTGAGTCTTTCCCGCTCCTCTTCGTCTTCAATACGCTGGGACACCCCCACGTGTTCGACGCTTGGCATAAATACCAGATAGCGTGACGGAATGGTAATATCAGTGGTCAGACGTGCGCCCTTAGTACCAATCTGATCCTTGACTACCTGTACCACTATGTCTTGGCCATCACGCACCAATTCACGAATATCACGTTTTTCAAGATGGCTGGTGGAGACTTCATCTTCCACTTCACTGTGAATAGCAATATCCGAGGCATGTAAAAACGCGGCTTTATCCAGACCAATATCCACAAACGCTGCCTGCATCCCCGGCAGGACCCGGCTGACTTTACCTCGATAGATATTGCCCACCAAGCCCCGTTTAGTGTGCCGCTCGATATGCACTTCCTGCAGTATGCCATTTTCGATTAGGGCGACCCGGGATTCCGATGGTGTCACATTAATAAGTAGTTCTGCACTCATGCTTTAAGCCCATTTGAGATAGTAGTTGATGCGTTTCATAAAGAGGTAACCCGACCACGGCGCTATAGCTACCATTAATCTGGGTAACGAATTGTCCGCCTAGTCCTTGAATGGCATAACTGCCTGCTTTATCTCTGGGTTCACCTGTGTGCCAGTACCAATCCATTTGTTGTGCGGATAGCGGGCAAAACCTCACCACTGTAGTGACCAGTTTTGACTGCAAGGCAGTGCCGTCGGTGATCGCTATGGCGGTTAACACAGTATGTTCACCGTCCGACAATAAAGCCAGCATACGCCCGGAATCTTGTTGATCCACGGGTTTACCAAGGATAGACCCGTTGGCCACCACTACCGTATCGGCACCTAGAACCAAGCTGCGCTTATTCAGGTGTGCGCTTTTAGCCCACCCCTCGAGCGACTTTTGTTGAGCCAGGCGAAGGACATAGATTTCAGGCGATTCTCCTGACAGGGGCGTCTCGTCTATATCGATGTGTATTTTTTCGAAAGACAGGCCAATTTGACTCAGCAGTTGTGCCCTGCGAGGAGATTGCGAAGCTAAAATAAGCATAAAATTTATCTGGAGGGGTTCAGCTCAGACGCAACTGGCGACGAACCCGACGCAATAACCAAAAAATCCACGGCCAAATTACCATGGACGTAACAACTGGCCACATATAAGCCAGCAAAAAATAGATATCGGTCAATAAATGCATCAACCAAAATATAATCAAATTATACAGTGCGCCCAAAATACCGATGACCATAGCCTGTTGCCACACTGAATAATTACGCAGGCGTTGATAGTTGGCCGCTAGTACATAAATACTCAAACTCATGGCGAAACTATGCACCCCGATGCTGGTTCCCAGCAGTATGTCCAGGATCAGGCCAACAAAAAATGCGACCCCAACATTAACTCTGGTCGGCAGCGCCAGTGCCCAATAACCCAGGACCAGAAAAACCCAATCCGGTCGGTATACCGAGACCACGCTGGGCATGGGCATGATCTGCAACACCAAAGCGATGATTATGCTTAGACCTATGGCGTAATTTCTTAGTTTCACTTATTTATCACCCTTATCGACTTGTGGCTCGATTAAGTGATCCGCTGGCCACAACAATAATAAATATTTCAAGCGATCCAACTGGGCTATGGGGCGCGCCTTGACTTGGGCGAAGGGTTGTCCTTCATCCCGCACTATGGCGGTAATGGTACCCACAGGGTACCCCTCTGGGTATACCTTGCCCAGCCCGGAGGACAGCAATAAGTCACCGACTTCTAAATCCGCACTGTGGGGCACATATTCCAATATTAACTCATCCAAACTGCCTGAGCCCGAAGCTACCAAACGGATGTTGTTGCGGGCAATGCGCACCGGGATGGCGTGGGTCACATCCGCCAGCAATAATACCCGGCTGTTGGTAGAGCCAACTTGCATGACTTGACCCACCACTCCCTTGTCATCCAATACGGGTTGGCCCTCGTATACACCTTGCATGGCACCACGATCGATGAGAATTTGATGACTGTATGGGTTATTGTCCACCGCCATTAATTCGGCCACTTCTTTGCGGGTTTCGTAGCGCACAGGGGAATTGAGCAAGCGACGCAAGGTGTCGTTTTCTTCTTTCAATAACCGATAGCGCTGCAACTGCCCGCTAAGCAACGTAGCATTATGGGTAAGCTCGGCATTTTGTTCGAGCAACTGTTGATGGGATACCAGACGACTGGCGCTGGCACTGAGTATTTCACCGGGTAGATTCGCCAGATATTGAATAGGGCTGACCAGTGAATTTAAATAAACCCGGGTAGTCGCAAAACCATTAAACACATGATCGAATACAATCAAGCCGACGGACAAAAATAAGGCCGCGGCTAATCTGCTTTGCAATGAGGGTCCGCGTAGGAAAATAGGGTTCATATATGCTAACAAAAGCGGCTGATGCCGCTTTTTTATCCTTACTTATTCGTAGCTAAAGAGGTCGCCCCCATGCAAATCAATCATCTCAAAAGCTTTGCCGCCGCCTCTGGCTACGCAAGTTAAGGGATCATCTGCAATCACTACCGGAATGCCTGTTTCTTCCATTAACAAACGATCCAAATCTTTTAATAACGCGCCACCACCAGTTAAGACCATACCCCGTTCTGAAATATCAGACGCCAACTCCGGCGGGGATTGTTCTAAGGCGACCATCACCGCTGAAACAATACCACTAAGGGGCTCTTGCAAGGCCTCGAGTATTTCATTGCTGTTAAGGGTAAAACCACGAGGTACACCTTCAGCCAAATTCCGGCCACGGACTTCGATTTCGCGTACTTCTTCGCCAGGGTAAGCCGCACCAATTTCATGTTTGATGCGCTCGGCTGTGGCTTCTCCAATCAAGGAGCCAAAGTTACGTCTGATGTAACTGATGATCGCTTCATCAAACTTATCCCCACCGATGCGTACCGATGACGAATAAACAATGCCATTTAACGAGATAATGGCGACTTCTGTGGTACCGCCACCTATATCAACCACCATCGAGCCTGTGGCTTCAGATACAGGTAAACCTGCGCCTATTGCGGCGGCCATGGGTTCATCAATTAAATAAACTTCTCGGGCACCTGCACCTAAGGCAGATTCACGGATAGCTCGGCGCTCTACCTGGGTTGATCCGCACGGAACACAGACCAATACCCGGGGGCTAGGACGCAAGAAATTATTGTCATGCACTTGTTTGATGAAATGCTGCAACATTTTTTCGGTCACATAAAAGTCAGCGATCACGCCGTCTTTCATCGGTCTGATCGCTTTAATATTACCTGGCGTGCGGCCCAGCATGCGTTTTGCTTCGCCACCCACGGCGGCAACGCTCTTGGGTCCGCCGGCTCTTTCCTGACGAATTGCCACCACTGATGGCTCATTTAAGACAATACCCTGATCTTTAATGTAGATCAGGGTATTTGCTGTACCAAGATCGATGGATAAATCGTTGGAAAACATTCCCCGAAGCTTCTTGAACATGGAAAAACCGCATCCTGTATGATGAATAAGATATATCCGCTAACTTTACCAATGCCCCTCGTCCGGGGCAAGCAAACACCTGCAATGGATCGATAAAAAGTGAGGAAAAGTTGAATTATTAAGACTTTCAGGCAAAAATTGCTAAAAAGTCCATGCAAAAACAAAAAACTTGTCCATGATCCCATCATAATGGCGCAGAAAATAGTTTTTTCCTGACCTCACTATCTTCATTTGTTTAATCCGGGTCTTTAGTCTTAGTTGAAAACCTCTCGCCAGTGAATGATGCGATCATTACCGCGAAATGCACCAAAACTGATGAGCGAAGACGGACCGTCAAGTAGCGGGCTAACACCTCCTGTTGGGAGGCACTGAGTGCTGTTGGCGCAAATCAAACCATCGTCATTCCAGTCGAAATTCATATATTCAGGCCAGGTGACATCCCCGGCACTGGGATCCAGTGAGACTTTCACCAGACCACCGACATTTGGCCCGGGAATATTGTCTAATCCAGTCAGGGCGAAGTTTTGGGTACCGATTTGTCTGCCGGCAACCAAACTGCCACTGCTAATGACCGAGTCGATATTGCCGGTAATATCCGTACCACCCTGGGGGGTGAGCACAATCTCACCATCATCCTGACGCATATTGACTTCGGTACAGCTGTCGGCAGCATTGAACTGCCAATTGCCATTGAGATAGTGCTGAGCCTTGAGAGGGGCACGCAAAAAATCTGTTTCCGGGCCAAAATTCGGTTCCAGTATCAGTCGCCCATAATGCATCAAGGTTCCAGTTATATCGCGGATATAAAACGGCTCACATTCAGAAACAGGATCAGCATAGTCGCTTTGGTAACAAACCCCGTCGCTATCGGTAAGCATTTGGGCGGATAACAACAGATCCATAGATGCTTCAAAAGGCTCGACCACAGCGAAAGCCTGGAAATCCGTATTAACTTTGTCATAACGAAAACTGCCATCTTCAATGACGATCGTGGCACTACCATCGTAAACATCCTTACCATTGACCGGAACCACAGTGCGGCCGCTTGAGATGACAGTGGCAGTATTAACATAGGTAGAGCTATCCAGGTAACCCAGCCCCTTAGCCACATCCGGTGTGTATTGCCAATAATCTTGAGCATAATTTTTAGTGATATCCCCCTGGGCATTTTTGGCTGTCAGGCGGTAGCTGGGGGCAATCTGAAAAGCAATTTTCTGACCTAGATAACTAAAACTGCCACAGGCGTTAGCCAGTGTGGGCTGGACGACGATTTCAACATCAAAATACGCCGGGCGAAATGCCCCAAGAGTCAAAGGTTCCAAAGCTGAAATCACCCGGGCTTGTTTGAGTGCGTCGGGCAAGTACGCTGCATCCTGTATTTCGATACTGATACCTCCCACTTCATCATAGTTGGCTTGATAGCTATATTGACCAAGGGTAAAGGTTAGATTGGCAGTGTCATTAAATTCTGCTTCTGCCCCTAAGCGACTGATCATCACCCCATTGTTGGCGTAGGTAAACTGACCGTCTACAGACTTTGCTGCATCCGGTGATCCTCGTTTGACCAACATTTGCAGTTGCCCTGGCTGATAGTTGGGCAGCGGATGGGTGCCCCTTGCGCCATAAGCACCGATGGTAAACAAAAAATATTCACCCGCAGGAAAAGGGCCCAAATAGGGATCGTTATTGAGTAATACCTGGGGTTGGGCATTAAGCATCAGTTGTTTGGGTAATACATCAACAATTGTTTGCCCGGAAGTAATAGTCACGCCGTCAATTAGCGCCTGGGCGCGCAGGGCAATACGCCCGGCATCGGCGTAATACAGTGGGCTCAATGCTGCGATGCCATCGCTATCAAAGGTTAGCGGCACTGTTCCAGTAGTTTCCCCGTCTGGGGCAAGGGTAGTATCTATATTAGCAAAAGGGGTTAAGCAGCGATCAGGCGAAACACAATCCACCCCTAACGTGATGTCCTGCTCACCTTCCAGTAACGCCTTACAGGCACCGTTATCGTTTTGTACCGCCCGTAATTTAGCGTCAACAAAGCTTTGTTCCGCAAGCTGATCCGGTACAAACTTATCTGTTGTTGCCGCACCTATAAACTCAAAACCGGCATCAACAAATGTCATCGCACAGGACTCGGTTCTCATGTCACCTAAGCCCGTGAAACAGCGTAGAGGAACATCAGGCGCACCCGAGATTTTAGTGAAGATGACGGTACTGGCCTTTAATACACTCAGCTCGAGGCTTGTCGAGCCGGTGAATTTCAATGTATCTCCACCGACCCAGCCTGAGGGTGACAAGGTAATAGTGCTAGTTTCACTATAGAGCTGGCTGCAATCGGTATTAGCACAGGCCTTTATGTTTATTGTTTCCGCGTCGCAGGTTAACCCTTGACCGTCATGTTCCAGTTGGTAATGACTAAGCACGTGGCAAGGCCTGAGCGTTTTACTGTCTCTGTCAATGGTATCAGCGCTTTGGGCGTAATTATAAATTCGCAGATCATCAAATTGACCGTTGGCTGAATTGGCGGTCATCCCAGCACCTAAATAACCGCCACGATTATCGCCCACATACAGGCTTTCAAATTTACTAATCTTGTTCTTTAGTCCCAACTTAGTATTGAGTCCTGCCAGTAGGCCGTTGACATATATGGCCGCGCTATCTTGTGCATAATCGTAGCTAACGGCAATATGTACCCATTGGTTTGCCGCGAACGTTAAGCCTGTTACCCGCAAACGCCCGTTTTGGCCAGCCCTGTCTTGCAGGCCAAAATCCAAAGCGCCTGCAGCTAAACTCAAATAAAAATACCTAGACTTAGTGGAGGCATCCAATAGTTGCCGTGCGGTACCATCGCTCCAGGCCAAACGACTGCGATACCAAAAAGAAATGGTCCCGGTACTGCCTACATCTGTGTGTAACTTTAGCTTAGTATCCACCGCGAAACGCTGATTTCTATCGAAGTTAGCTGGCACGTCTAACACCTGACAGGATTTCTGCAGGTCAGGCTTAAGCGGGGTCACGCTGCCAACAGGATCGCCATGATTACCAGCGTCCGACGAATCGACAACGCTGCCCCTACCGGACCAGCTTGACTGTTCAAACTGGTAAAAAGCCAAGGCATCTCTGGTGGTACTCCTTTTACTTAAGATTCTCAGCGTAAAATACATTTCATTATCATTTTGCGGGTCGGATGACCAAATCCAAGTTGCGTCGCTTGAAATTCCAGGCCGGGTGCCCCAGGGTGAAACGCCATTGTTACCATTAACTACCGAAGGGCTGATGTAATCCTGCCAACCGGTTTTACTCACTCCCCAATCAGTCGTATTAGTCAAAATACTGGTTTGATTATTAACAAATACATGATCATCACCGGCTAAATTGAATTGGCCGATAAAGCCAGCTATTTTCTCACGATCCTTACCATGGATGTGTAAATAATAATCTTGCCCAGCTTCCAGTTTGGAATTAAAGGCATTGGTTTTTGTCCAATCATTTCCAGCAATTAAAAATTCGCCCTTGACGCTATTATCCGTACTTAGATAAAGCGTAAATTGATTATCAACGGTTAAATTACCTGACAATGCAGGACTCACATTGGTGGAACGGCTAGCGATTTTTACTGAAAAATACGCTTGGTTATCGCCATCAGCATCTGATGTCCAGATCCAAGTCGCGTTATTTGAAATATCCGGCCTGGAACTCCAAGGGTCTACTCCATTGTCACCATTAACCACCGATGGGCTGAGGTAATCCTGCCAACCTGTGGTACTTACGCGCCAATCTGTTGTATTGGTCAATAAACTGGTTTGATTATTAACAAATACGTGGTCGTCACCTGCTAAGCTAAATTCACCGATAAAACCCGCTATACCCCCAATATCTTCACCGTATATGTGTAAATAATAGTCGTTTCCAGCTACTAAGTTGTAATCTAAAGGGTAAGTTTGACGCCAGTCATTACCTTCGGCTAGGTAAACACCTTGCACATTATCATCGCTACTAATATACACCTTAAATTGGTTATCAACGGTCAAGTTACCCGACAAGGTGCTGGCTGCCGCAGACCAGCTGAAGCAGCTCAACAAGAGCAGGTTCAATACCCCAGCGGCAATATTTTTCAATGTCATGGGTCTTTCCTCATGCCGCATATCGATTCGCTCATAGCTGGATCCTATAATTCAATGGCATCGACTGACACCATGCGACTGACCACCAGATCCCCGGCGGTGCAGGTTCCTGTGCTGCTAAAGCGATAATAACTATAGCTATTAGCACCGTCCTTTATGGGAATTAGCTGGCAACTGCTGATATAGGCGCAATTATGCAAACCTTGCGTAGTGGCAAAAACATGAACTGTATTAGCGGTACATTGGGCATTTTCCGGGCCAGAAAGGGGAAACGCTGCCCCTAGACTTTGTTCCACTCCAGTGCGGGCGGCGTTGAGCGCTCGCTGGCCATAAACTTCATAGACCACGGTGTTTGCAGAGGCAGACAGTAGCTTGATCATGCTCAGCCCCAGTATGGCCATGATCACTATAATAAACAGGCTAATGACTAACATACTGCCACTCTGGGTAGGGAAAGAAAATTGAGCCTGGTGGTTATGGGACATTGGGAATATGAATATCGTTAATAAAGTTGACCATTTCGTCGTTATGTTCGAAGGCCAAAAACACTTGGACCAGGGAGTTACGGTTAAGGGTGGCGTGGTTGATGGTAAAAGGCAGTTGGGTGCTGATGTTTAGTTTGTTGGCAATATGTTGCGCCATCAATATGCCCGAAGGAAACAACAGTTGCTCCGGCGTAATCGGACCTTGCTGACGATATAATTGCTCGCCCGTTACACAATAACTTACCGCTTCACGCACTATATACAAACGCGATGCCGGTGAAATATCCGCAAAACCACCATCAACCGTGAAATTGGTTAAATTTTCATCGGTAATTAAGGCTGTGCACGTGGTGCACTGGGATATAACGCGACGCTTATTCTGCCCAGTGTCATATACATCGGCATTAGAAGTGGGATAGACCACGGCAGAATCGCCGTTTTGCAAAACAAACTGACCACTGGCATCGGTGATATCCACCACATTGACCTGGGTGTCTGTGGCTGGCAAAACCGGCAAGGTGGTGTAATACGTGGCCCACCTAATGGGTACAAACTCAAGACACTGAGTTGTGGCGGTATTTTTCACCCGCACACTGTTAGGCAGGGCGCTGCGCAATTCTCGATTCAAGCGCTCCACCACAAAACGCCCCTCACTGAGCAACTGGTCGCGCTCGGTGACATCATTGTAAATTTGCACTCCGGATTTAATAAAACCCGAGATACCTATGGACACTATGCCCAGAATAATGATCACAGTGACCAGCTCCACCAGGGTGAAACCACCTTGTTTAAGTAACTGCCGCACTAAAAGTTACTCCGGTAGGTGGCAAAAACCAGTTCTTCATCATTGGGTGTGGTAATAATCACTGTGATAAGTTTGCTATTACCTGTGATGGTATCGGCCTGACCGTTCATATCAGCATCGTAAACCACACTTACGCTGGCCCTAAATCCCTGATACAAGTTGGCGCTATTGATAGTGATACTTGGGCCCGCAGCACTTAGGATCTCTTCGTTTGCTTTGTTTAGGCCATGATAATCATCCACATCATTGAAGTTGCTGCGATCTTCAGCGCTTTCGGCACCCAGAGCTTCAGGTGCAGTACAAACTAACGCCGCAGGTTCGCCACAACGCAAATGGCTACCGTTACGGCTGCTTTGTTCGTCGAAGACTTTGCCACTGATTTCATTGATTAAAGATTGCGCTAACTCGGTAGCACGCACCTGAAAAATCGGCTCCACGCTGCGGGTGATCTGGGGCAAAATCAAACTGCTAAAAAAGGACAGGGCGATGGCAAAGACCAGCATACCAATCACCAGTTCGATTAAAGTGAAACCTGATGCACCATTATTAGAGTAAGAGGTCAGCGCATCTTTGGCCCTAACAAACATGAATATAACCTTCAGCTTCAATGCATACAGAGACCCGCTGTTCGCCGTTAAACTGAATTTCACAACCCGTCTGGCAACTATCGGTATTCGTTAGGGGCCGACCCAGGTTATCAAAACCCAGCCAGGTAAAAGACGTATTGGCACTGGTCAGGCTGTGCATACTCACGCCGTCTTTAGCCATTTCCGTGGGAGTGGTGCGCAGGTATTCAGGGGTGGCATAATCGATATTAGTGTTACAGGTGGCGTCTCGTTCAACCTGGGTATCGCCGGTGTAACTTAGAGCAGGTGGGCCAAAGGCCGGGCTGGCGGAATCAAAATTAATTTGAAAACAATATCCGGCTCGGGTGTCTTGCATGGCGCGTTGCTGCATATTGCGCAGGGCAGAGACAAGCCGAGCCTGGTAGGTATACTCTCCGTAGCCGCCGCTATCGAATCGGCTGCCAATTGTCACGGCCAAAATACCCAGTAGTAGAATCACCACTACCAGTTCAATTAGGGTGAAGCCGTTACCACCACTGGGGAGTTTTGTATTAGTGGTTGGAAACAATATCGTCACTAAAAATCATGCTTAATCCTTTCCAGTGCGTTATTTCGCTAAACGTAAAACCATAACTTGCAGGGACAAGCTGCAAGGTCAAATAAAATGGTAGCAATTAGCAACCTGTGGTGACACTACCTATGATAGGTGTGGAACCTTCCTCGGTGGCGTTCTCATCGTGAATATAATAGGCATAACATTTACCGGTATGAGTGGTGCCAGACGGGAACACAATCAGAGCTCTGTCACTATGGTTTGCAACAACAGGAGCAATATCAGTGGCGATGTTTTGACTCTCATCTACACAAAAATCTGAGGCACAAGCTGCACCGCTAGTAAGAGGTGTTATAACCGCATCCAGCATTGGTTCCCAGGCTAAATCCCAATCATGGCGTGCATAACCGTAATCAGTTTGCACTTCGGCCCCACCTTTTAAGGTCAGTGCAGCTGCCGCAGAGCCGCTGGTACCGGTGATCATGGATTTGGCATGAATGATATCGCTGGCTGATTTCATCGCCCCTTCCATGCCTTTAACCACAGATGTTTTAGCGTCTCCCTGAATATCCAGAAATTTAGGCGCGGCGGTCACCGCCAAAATACCCAAAATAACGATAACGATGATCAATTCTATTAACGTAAAACCGCGTTGTTGTTGCATGCTACTGCCTTTTCATAAGATGGCTAAATATTCGCCATTAATATTATCTTTTGTTTATACCATCTAATTCGGTCCTTGGGTTAACCCCTAAGGTATCCGATACCATACCCAGGTATGATTTAATTATTACTAAAAACAATTACTTGGCCAATTCTAGGATCGTATATAAAACCATTCCCTGCGGTATTGTCAACCGGTTCTTGGTTGCGGTTTTTTATGGTCTGGGTCAGGTAGTAATAACAGATATCGTTACCCCCTGACCCCGTGCCCTGACTGAGCGAGGTGAAATAGCGAAAATCATCGAAGGGTCTGTCATTCCAGGTGGATGATATAGTGGGTGCGCTTTGCATGATCAGATTAAAAATACTTTCACAGTCGAGCAAGCTGACCTGCTCGTCCTGGGTACTACTGTCCGTGTCTAACTGGCCAGTGGGGTATCCTGTGTCTTGATCCACTCCAACCCTGATATCATCTATGGTAACAAAGGTCGCATTCGTACTAAAATTTTCCTTGGGCCGTCCTTCGATTTCCCACTGCGCCCGAACCAGACCTACACCTGTGGCAAACCCACCAGCCACGCCTTCCACCGTTGCATCTTCGGCCTCTTTGGTCACATCTAACAGACGAGGTAGGGCGGTGGCGGCCAAAAGCCCCAGGATCACCACCACTATGACCAATTCGATCAAAGTAAAACCTTTTTGCGAACGGTTGCCGTGAGCAGTATTCTCTAGCTGTTGCACTTGGGTTAACGTCATATTTTCTCTCACTTTTACGGTTAGTCTTTGAGCTCGGATACCTGGCCGCGATACACGCCGTAATCAAAGTATGGGCCGGTGGATAATCTGAATCGACAAATCGAGGCCTGGGCATTATTACTTAGCTGCATCCCATCATAAAACTCGGCATATAATTTAAAACCCTGTATTTCCAAGGGGGAATTGAGCACCCTGTCCCAGAAAGTTGCGCAGCCCAAACTGGTTGGCTCAACCTTTGGCCAGCCAAGATGGCTCATATCCAAGGCTCGTCTGTCTGTTTCATTACCTTGTGTATCGTACTGTATTTGCATAATCATGCCCGGGCGCCCCTCATTTTGCCACTGCCAATGGGCATTGAGCGTACTATTGGCAAGCTGCTGGGCAAATCCCTGTAGCGCCAGGCGTTTTAGATCCGGTGAACTTTTATTAAAATACAGAATAAATGCCAGCATCAGGCCCACAAAGACCACCACTACCAGCAGATTTATAAATACGCTGCGACTGCGCTCTTCGCTGGCCTGATTTTTCTGCATAGCTTAACCTTTGATGGCCCCCATCATATTCCACATCGGAGTGAATATGCCCAGAGCCAGCACCAACACCATGGCTGCGACAACCATGATTAACAGGGGTTCGATTTTTGAGGTCAGGCTTTTAAGATCATAATCCACTTCTCTTTCATAAAATTCTGCCACTTCCCCCAGTAATTCATCCACCCGACCGGTTTCTTCCCCCACACTGATCATTTGCAACACCAGCGGCGTGAATAATTTACTGGAGGCTGCCACTCGGGACAAATTCTCGCCTTTTTCAATATTTTTGCGCATGTTCAGTATCCTGGCTGCCATAAAGGAGTTATTGACGGCATCGGCCACCAAATTTAACGCTGAGGTCAAGGGCACACCGGATTTAAGCATGATCGAAAAACTGCGAGCAAAACGGCTCAGTAAAGTCCGTTCAAAAATCGACCCTACTATGGGCAAGCGTAATTTGGTTTTATCCCAGTTATAGCGGCCGGTTTCGGTCTTCACATAATGTGACAGAGCAAAGGTGCCCCCAACTAAGGCAACTAATAAGTAGAGCCATTTGGTAATAAAAAAATCTGAGGTAGCCAATAAAATACGGGTCATGATAGGCAATTGAGCACCGAAGCTTTTAAACATATCAGCGAACACCGGAATCACAAATATATTCATGATCACCATAGCGGCCACTACCGCGATGATCACAAACATGGGGTAGCGCGTAGCGGCTTTAATTTGCTTGCGAGTTTCTTGCTCCCGTTGTAAATAATCCGAAAGCTGTAAAAAGGCTTCATCCAGTCGCCCGGTATTTTCACCCACATGCACTATGCTGACAAACAGCTGGCCGAAAATATAATTATGCTTATGCATCGCTGAGGACAAGGTGCGACCGCGTTCGAGTTGGTCACAGACATCATTCAAAGCACTGCTCATCCGTAGAGAATTCGAGGTTTCGGCCAGGCCTTTGACGGCACGGATAATGGGAATACCCGATTTGCTCAACGAATACATTTGCCGGGAAAATATCACCAAATCTTCGAGTTTTATCCTGGGGGTGAGAAACGATATCTTTTTATTAGTAACCCCGCTGTCTTTGCTCTCTTTTATTTCAATGGGGATAAATTGGCGACCCATCAAAATCTGCGCTACCGCCGAGGCGTCATTGGCTTCCAATGACCCACTGGTCAACTCGCCGCTGGCATTTCTGGCCTTGTAACTATAATACGCCATCGTTATCTCTGGTTGGGCTAGAAAGTGGCTCTAGTTCCAAGGTCGTCTTAGGCGGGGGGGACATAGTTTGCTGCCCAGTTTTGAAATCTGCCGCCGACGCACTCATTTGGTTCTGTGAAACTGATTCCGGCTCAAACTCTTCGGGTTCCACCGGTATCCTTTCATCGGCCACCATTTCAATTAACTTGAGCACTTCCTCCACTGTCGTGATCCCCATCTTGGCATAGGTCAACGCCACTTTGGCCAAGGGCGAGAATCCCGGGCTAAGCTGGGCGGCCGAACCAAAAGCCACAGTGTCATTGGCCTTGAGGGCATTCATCATATTTTCGGTCATTTCCAGTAGCTCAAAAACCCCGACTCGCCCTCGATAACCTGTGTTGTTGCAGCTCTGGCAGCCGCTGCCCAGTTTGAACCTAACGTTGCTTAACTGGTTGTCGATACTGCTTAACCACAACCATTCCTCAGGTGTAGGCTGATGATCCTTGGCGCAGTTTTCACACACTTTTCGCACCAACCGCTGGGCAATCACCGCCCTTAACGAACTGGCCACCAAATAACCCGGTGCCCCCATATCCAGTAACCTGACGGCACTGCTGATAGCATCATTGGTATGCAGGGTCGATAACACCAAGTGGCCGGTCAAAGCACCCCGTAAGCCAATTTCGGCAGTTTCCTGATCCCGCATCTCACCCACCATGATGACATCGGGATCTTGCCTTAAGGTGGTGCGCAGCACACTGGCGAAATTCAGCCCGATTTTATTATTGGTTTGTACCTGATTGATACGTGGCAGGCGGTATTCCACGGGATCTTCAACGGTAATGATCTTGGTTGATGGCTGATTAAGTTCGCTCAAGGCACCATACAAGGTCGTGGTTTTGCCTGATCCTGTGGGGCCGGTGACCAAAATCATGCCATGGGGACGCTTGAGTAAGGTGCGAAAACGTTTCAACAAAGGCCCAGGCATGCCGGTCTGATCCAGGGATAAAATCCCCGCTGACTGGTCAAGCAAACGCATCACCACCGATTCACCGTTTTGCACCGGCATGGTAGAGACCCGCACGTCGATGGAGTGCCCCTTGATACGCACATTTGTGCGGCCATCCTGGGGCAAACGCTTCTCGGAAATATCCAGTCCTGACATCAGCTTAAGACGCAGCACTAAAGCCGAAGCGATATTTTTTTCTTTAATGATGTTTTCCTGTAATACACCATCGACCCGCAAACGGATACGCAACATATCGGCATCGGGTTCAATATGAATATCAGACGCTTTGGTTTGCAGAGCATCTTCAAATATGGACTGCAGCAATCGCGCAACCGCCGTGTCTTGCTCATCCCCCACACCTGTATCGAACTCGAACTCATCCGCCTGATATTCTTCCGCCAGCTCCTGGGCGAAAGAGGCGATATCTTCGGTTCTGCGGTAAAAAGTATCGTAGGCCTGAAACAGCTGGGCATCACTTACGACGGCCACTTTTATGGTTTTGGGCAATACCCCGGACAAAATATCGATGGCGGCCAAATCCGCTGGATCACTCATGGCGACCAACAGGTGGTCCCCTTTGTCTTCCAATACCAGCGCCCGATAGCGACGGGCCTGCACTTCTGGTAATAACTGCACCGCTTCGGGCACCACCTTATAGTGGCTAATATCGATCAGAGGCACGTTGAGATGTTGGGAAAGAAAGCTTAATAACTGGTTTTCAGTCATAAAACCAAGCTCGATCAGCATGTGCCCCAACTTACGCCCGGACTGTTTTTGTG
Organism: Paraglaciecola sp. IT1134; assembly: GCF_058068185.1. NCBI lineage: Bacteria > Pseudomonadati > Pseudomonadota > Gammaproteobacteria > Alteromonadales > Alteromonadaceae > Paraglaciecola > Paraglaciecola sp. IT1134. Next base: position 5,190,424 of record NZ_CM176486.1, read on the forward strand.
CGGCCAGGGTCTGCATCAATTGCTGTTCGTCAATAATGCCATCCTGAACCAGCAGATCCCCTAACCGTATTTTGGTTTTCGGCCTCATTTTACACCCATCAAATCGTTTATTCTTTTATGCACAAACTGGATAACTTGCGGCGATAACTGCCCGGCATCATCGGCACGGGCATACGACTGACGCGCGTCCTGAACGTTACCCTGACTATCCTGGGCAATGGCCAAACCCAGCCACCATTTGGCTTTGACACTATCCACTTGAGACAGTAGCAGGTAGTCTTGTTGGGCCAGGGAAAATAGAGCTAGACGCTGGGCTAACGCCCCGCGATAGGCATAATAGTCAGGTTGAGCCACCGCCGATGGCGAGTATTCCCTGAGTAGCTGAATGGCGCCATCCGTGTTGTCTTGCTGTACCAGCAGTTTGGCCAACATCAGGCGTAAATCTGTTTGTACAGGGTGCAAGGACAGACCTTGTTGCAACACCAGTTTCGCTTGGGTGATACGATTTTCGGCGAACAGTAACGCCGCTAATTTTTTGCGGGCGCGCAGGTTAGCAGGTTCGTTGACCAACAGACGTTGCAACCCCTCTATCGCTACCAGGGTTTTACCACTGCCCAAGGCATCGCTAATGTTTTGCTTCAATCCCGCCTGGGAGTTGTTCTTACTGGCACTGTTAATACTAAACGTAGCTGGGGACGTGGTAGGTGTGAGGTTTTCAGGCACGGATGTATTAATAGACAGCGTAGTCTGTTGATTCGACTCTAAAGGCACTGAAACTATTTTTGCCGAACGTTCAGTGACGGCTAATATATTAGACATTTCGCCGACCTGGCCTTGCTGTACGAGCGATTCAGGCGCCGTTTGGGGCTTAATCTGTCTTTCGTTTGCAACAGGCGGAGACAGGGTTAACATCGGCTGGGGCGTTTTATGTGCAACTGCGGATTTGTCTATGGTTATGGCCGGGGCAGCTGTCGGGGGATTATTTGCCTGGTCTAACACCCAAAAATATAACCAGGCAATCACGCCTGCCACAACGGCTGTCAGCGAAATCAGGATCCACAATATATAGGACGGGCGCTTAGGCGGTTGATAATCAGCAGAAAAGCCCTCGGCTTGCCCTTTACGCGCGTCGAGATCCTGCAACATCTTATTGACCACACTCATAACGCAAACCTTAGTGATGCAACATACATCAGCACTAAACCACTCATAATAGCCAGTACCCACACTGCCAATCCCATGGCGGACCAGCCGATTGGGTAAGCCGCTTCGGTATCTTTAGTCGCCAGTGTAACGTGGCTGCGCTGTACCTGTTGTTTGCCTTCACCAAAGGCTAACATCAGCGCTTTGTGGCATAACACGTTAACGATCCTCGGGGTGCCTCTGCTGGCCTTAAACAGTAATTTACACATACGCGTATTGAAAATTTCGTTCCCTCGATAACCCGCCACGGCCATGCGGTGTTTCACGTATTGATATAACTGATCCGCATCCATCAGTTTCAAGGCGTATGAAAACGTTACCCGCTGTTTTAATTGACGCAATTCAGGCAAGGCCAGTTTATCGTTTAGTTCGGGCTGACCAAACAATACCACCTGCAATAACTTTTGGGATTCGGTTTCCAAATTGGTGATCAGGCGTAAGGCCTCAATGCTCTCAACCGGCAAGGCCTGGGCCTCATCGATAATCAACACCACCCCACAATTTTGCTGATTAATCTGAAACAGGCGCTGCTGGAGACGCTGGGTAAACTCTTGCTGATCCGAGTGTTCACTCAGTTCCACATTCAGCTCTGCGGCCACAGCGCGTCTTAACTCGCTGGGGGTCAAATAAGGATTGGGAATATAAGCCGCCACAAAATTAGCCGGTAATTCGTTGAGTAACTTACGGCAGATTAAGGTCTTGCCTGTACCAACTTCCCCTGTAACCTTGATAAAACCTTCACCGGTTTTAATCGCGGTCAACAACACCTGAAGCGCCTCTTTATGGCTCGGCAAACCAAAAAAATAACTGGTATTGGGGGTTAAGGTAAACGGAAATTCCTTAATGCCATAATGATAGAGGTACATCTGATTATTCCACATGTAACCAGTCGGCCATTTGATCACGGCTTCTAATCAATTGTTGCCGCCAGGTATCAGCTCCTACGACTGTGGGTTTGAGTAGGATAACTAACTCTTTTTTAATTTCTTTTTCGGATCGGTTTTTAAATAGGTTACCTAATATGGGTATATCACCCAGCAAAGGCGTTTTGGATTCAGTTTGAGAAATAATCGACTGCATCAAGCCACCTATCACCACTATCTCGCCTGAGCGGGCATGAATAATGGTATCCGACTCTCGAATATTACTGGCGGCCAGAGGCAAAATGAACTGTTCTTCATTGAGAATGACGATTTTTTCCTGCTCCTGGGTGTCGATCACCGACGGATGAACATGCAACAATACCCCGCCACTGGCATCGATCTGCGGTGTAACATCCAGCGCTATGCCTGAGAAAAAGGGGGTCAGCTCAATATTAGGTGTGGTCGAGGTCGTACTGGCGGTGATGGTACTTTGGCTGGACACATCGGTGACAAAATATTCGTCATCCCCAACCTTAATGACCGCTTTTTGATTGTTAATGGCGGTTACCCGAGGGCTGGACAATACCTGTACATTGCCCTGGGTGGATAATAAATTGAGCACCCCGCTAAAATCTTTGTTCACAAAGGATAAACTGGTTATGCCTCCCAGCGCCGCGGTAATGGAATCCCCTATATTGCCCCCGGAAGTAGAAAACTGAAAGTCTGTACTGCCGCTATTGGCCAAAACCTGGCTCCAGTTTATACCCTGCTGATAACCGTCATCCAGAGACACTTCCAAAATACGTGCCTCAAGGATAACCTGACGTTGCACATGTTCTTCGGAAATCGTCAGGAATGCCTTCACAGCGCGAATTTCCGCGGGCATGGCGCGCACAGTAACCAGTCCAGCCTGAGGCGTCACCATAACACTGCGCCCATCTTGTGCCCCAACCATAATTTGCAGGGTAGCCAACAGATCGCTCCAAAAGTCAGTCTCGGTGCTGGTGGAAATACTGGTGCCATTGGAATTGTTGCTCGAGCCCATATTGCCTGAACTGCCGCCTCCGGAAGAAGAATTACCACTGAAATTATTTTGCGAATTACCCTGACTGCCCCCATTACTTTGGGCCTGGGACACGCCGCCAGAGGTGATACTGGTTTGCGTCTGTCCATCACGTTTCATCATCAGATAATTGATGGCCATAGTTTCGGTACGCATGCCTGAGGGATAAATGCGATAGATGTTCTGTCTTCGCTGAATATCGTATCCATAAAGCTCACTAACCAGTTCGAAGACCTGATCCAGGCTAACCTGTTTTAAGTTAAGGGAGACTTGACCACTAACTCCAGGATGGATTGCAACACTAAAAGGGGTGTCTTTGACCAACCCGGAAAAAAAGCTGACTGCGTCAATTTGTTCAGCATTGATGTCGTATTTTGTTTCGCCAAATAAGGCCTGGCTGGCGTCTTGTAATTCAGGTAGCAGAGCTTGGTTAACGGCCTCAGGCAACACGCCCAGGTTCGGTTTTTGGCTCGAAGCATTGGATTGATAGTCAGCGATGGCAGAATCCAGAGAATCCTGTACCCGTCCGCCACTGCGCTCAGAACGGTGTTCAGATCCTGGACGAGATTGACAGGCCACCAAAAAAATCAATAAGGCGAATACAAGTAAGTGTTTAAAAACCATGATTTGTGTCTTTTTTAAAGTTAGTGTTGTTGACAAAAAATTCTTGGCGACCTTCGCTGTCACTTAATACAATGCGATTCGGTGCAATTGCGACCAGGGTAAAGCCGGCAACCGTCTGGCCCTCAGTGACAGTTTGGCCATTGATGATCGCATATTTGTTGGTACCAGTGCTAAATACCGCGTCGAGTCGAATAGTCGAACTTGCCACCGCCTGACTTTCGGGCGTCGACATGTGTTGGGGAGCTGGCCGGGTAGGATCAACCAGTTGTTGGCCACTGACCTGACCACAGACACTTAAAAATATTGCAATGCTCAACTGTGTTTTCATCTAAACCCCTATAAATGCCTGGTTGGTACTCAAGGTATATAACTGAACTTCCACCACGGCTTTGGGGTAAGCGGCCACCTTATAATCAAATTTTTTCCAATAGAATTGCCAGCGCAGCATCTCTATCTTTTGCAGATATTGTTGAATATCAAAATAATTGCCTTCCAGTGTCAATTTCACACCATGACGATATAAATTGATATCCGGGGGACCCTTCACGGCATTCAGTACTGGGGAGGGCGCAATGGACTGCAGGGCAACAAGCTTGACATTTTTACTCTGGGACAGCAGCTCTTCTAACAAAGCTGGCATTTGGTTGGCCGGTACCAGATTGGCTGTACTGTGTTGCAAACTCGACTCTAAATCACGGTTTTTTTGGTGCAATACCTGCAGGGTGCTGGCTAGTTGCTGATTGGGATCATCGTTTAGCTCTTCGCTGAGCATGTCTGACTGCATTTGCAAACTGCCCAGTTGAGCCCGCTGAGCCGTAAGATTTTGGCTTAAACGTGTATTATTTATACCGATAGGTTCAATCACTAACAAGTAGCCCACCACAACGATTAAGATCACACCACTGAATAAAATCAGCAGTTGTTCACGTTGCGTCATGCTTAGATACTTATTAAACCACTGCTCGTACTGACTTTTTTGTTGACTACTCATTAACCTGGGCCTCTGCTACAGCGCTGGCACTTCGGGAATTGAGGGTAAAATGCAGCTGCTGTGCGGTATCGCGATACAAGGTAGTAGTGGAGAATTCTTGTCCGCTAAAATGCCTGGTCAAACCTAATTGACTCACCCACTTGGGAATAATGGCAGAATTATCCGCCGCCCCTTCGATGCTGACGTTTTTTTCATCTAAGCTAACGCGGGTTAACCACAACCCCGCTTGATGATGTTCGGCCAGCCCCAACATCAGGTCTGAAAAACCATTGGATTTTAATGATTCCTGTCCCGCAAGATGGGCCAAAACCCGTTGTTTCAAGTCAATATCCAGGTGCTGCCGGGCAACAGTTTGCACCAGGGATTGATCTTCCTGACGAGCGCCTAGCTGTTCCTGCAAACCCAACACTATGTCTTCCAGTTGCTGACGTTGTTGTTCGACAGCCGCCAGTTTCTGCTGTTGCTGCGTTTCCTGAGCAGATTCAAAATAATAAAGGGCGCCGATAATTAACGCTAAAATAGCCCACACTATGAAAACAAAATGCAGTGTCAGCACTTGTAGTCTTGGCTGTAAATCTGCAACGTACAGGTTGATCCTGGTTTTCATTGGCTGGCCTCTTTACCCGGTATATCATTGCAAAGGGCCATACCCAAACTGGAGAAACTGGTGACGTTGAGGCTGTCGTTTAAGACCTCGATAGAGGGGCTGAATATTTCAACAGGCATAAAGGTCAACTGCTTGATTAAGTCCGCCAATGCCTGTTGATTAGGGGAATCGACCGCCAACAGGATCTTTTTAACCGGTGCCTGACGTAGCTGACTTTCGAAATAATCCATGGAGCGCTGGATTTCCACACTCAAGGTATCACCGACCCCCATTTGCAATTCTTCGGCTGAAAAACTGCTCAGGTTCTCGTAGCCCCGCAGACGCCTGGAGAAATACAACTGCCCCTGTTTGACAATATTTAGACAGACTTGACCGCTGTGATTACGAAAAAGGGTAATGACCGCCTCATCGCTACGAGGTATAAGTTCACTGGTTGCTAATTCTTCAATACCAATGCTACTTAATTTCAATTCGGCCTGAATAATGCCTTTGCAAATATCCTGTACGCTTTTTTTGGTCACGGCGACCACGTTGACCCGTTCAGTGCCCGATGCAATACCTGGATAGTCAAAATGATCGAATACAATTTCTTCATTGCCAGGCATTTGCTCTTTCACCAGCCACAGCAGTGCTTGGCTTAGCTCGGCGTTTTCAACATCGGGTTTATCAATCTGTAAAATTTGGTAGTGATGGGTGGCCAGCGCCACATGACAGGTGGTACGTTTTAAATTTTGCTGTTCCACATAAATTTTAAGCTGGGCAGGCCAATTTGTTAAGGGCAAACTATGTTGTTTAACCCACAATAATTTGCCAGATTTTTTCCCAAAAGTAGAAATGTGCAACTCAGTGTTACCAAACTCAATTCCAATTGTATGGAACTTCGATGGTCTACTAAATCGTTGTTTAATAAACTCGCGCCAACTAATTCGCATTATCTATAGGTCATACCTTGTTACATTACGCCGACATTACAGCAAACTTTAGATCAAAGCGCCAGTATTAAAGCCACCCCAAAAGACAGTGCTTTTTGCAACAATACCAATGATTTACCCAATAAGTTAACGAGCTGCCGAAGGTAGATGGGACACCAATGTATTCTTAAATTTGGGCTTTAGCAATTAGACTATGGGATAAAAAAGGGCAACAAATCACGTAAGTCGCCCCTAGTATAGAGAATCTTATAAATTATTTAGCGGGCATTCGTACTTTCGAATATTTTATCTGCTGATTCGGCCACAAAACCACTAAATAACCGGCCATCAGCCTTGGGAAAGCGCTTAGCAAATTCATAAAAGCAGCTGGGGATAACCTTCGCGCCATCAGTAAAGGCAACCGGATGCATATCGGCGAGGGTTGAAGACTGCTCGAGCATTACTTCTTTTGAACCTTTAATTTCACCCCCTGATAGATTCAGGGATAACCCTGCGTCTTTGACTGCGGCATTAATTTGTTCAATAGTGTCGAAGTTAGCCAACTGGTTGTTACTGACAGTGAAGTGGTTGGCCCGATAACCCCATGCCGCTACCCAAGCCGCAAACTCGGATTCCTTAAGCAACATCTGATAGCTTGCATAATCGATATCCCAGTGCCGCCCAGAGTAAAGGAAATCAGCTTTGCTGACTGCATCAGGGGCCACATCGGCCACCAATTCCTGTACACATTTTTGCAATTGTGTGCTGCACCTTTCCACCAGCAGTTGTGAGATAAACACCTTGGGCAGATTCGGATATTCTGGATGTTCATAATGTTTGGCATACAGTTTTTTGGCCTCAAAATGATATTCACCGCAGGCTTGATAGCCTAAGGCTTCAAAATGCTCAGCCAATACCTCTAGGCACACCTTGGGAAGATTAAAGGTTCGCAGGGCAATATGATCGTTGATCACATCATCCCCCTGGGTGGAACCCAGTAGTTTGTGTATTTTGACCGCGGAAGGGGTTACCTCAAGATAATTTCCCCACAAATGTTCGAACAGTGCATTGACCTTGTTATACATAAAACCTAAACCTATAAAATTAATAAATTAAACTGTGAAAAAATATTGATAGCTGCTTGTCCGCTATTTAAAGTCCAATAAAGCGAACACTGTCACCGCCTGAAAGCAGCAGCCCCTGGGCCACCTGAGGAGCTATGAGCAAATTATTAGTTGCCTGATCATAATGGGCATATGGGGTGACTGTCGCTCTAAAGCTAGATACTTGAGTATTGCACAACATAATCTTGGCCCCCTGTGACAGGTGACCAATTTGCACGGGGCAAACCCGACTTTGGCGCACAGTACGAATATTTTTAACCGCTACTTCCACTGTGGGGCCGGCATCAAATAAATCTACATAGCCCCGATATACAAAACCTTCTTTTTCCAGCAAACATAGGGCAGGGGCTGTTTTGGCGTGCACTTTACCAATGACATCCTGGGCTTGCTGACTCAGCAGACTGGTATAAATAGGGTATTTGGGCATCAGCTCAGCAATAAATGCCTTGTCACCTATGCCTACCAGATAATCGGCGGTGGGGAAATCGATGCCAAAAAAATGTTTTTCAAGCCAGGCCCAAAATGGTGAGTGACCCTGCTCATCCGACACCCCCCGCATTTCGGCAATCACCAGAGGCGAGAAGCGCTCAGGGTGATTGGCCATAAACAAATAGCGCACACGGGATAATAACTGCCCACTTAGGCCCTTGCGGAATTTTTCTCGTACAAACAAGGTGCACACTTCCGACACCCCGGTGTAGTCGTTACACAGATTCAGGGTTTTTATCAGCTTTTTCACCCCCACACTAGGGGAATTATGCATGTGGCTGGCCAGATGGTAATGATAGAAAGGGGCGCCCAGACCCACCGCAGCTTCAATTCCCGTGATACCCACAATATCGCCGCTTTTGCTATCCTCAAGCACAAACAGATAACTGTGCTGCCCCGGCTTATCAATCTTGGCGGCAAAACTCTGTTCGGCCCGTTCAATTTTACTGAGTAATAACGGTTCATTGTTTGGCAGTGACGTAAAACCATGGCCAGACTCAATAGCAATTTGTTTAAGTGCACTAAAATCACTGTTGCGAATAGGGCGAATAATCAACATTTGCAGCGCAACCTAACCATTCACGACTTGCGCTACTGCGCGCTCGAAATGGGCCAGGCCTTGCTCTATATCCGCATCGGGGATAACCAGAGAAGGGGTAAACCGAATGACGTCAGGGCCAGCTATCAGGGTCATCACTCCCTGATCAGCGCTGGCTTGAAGGAAGTCACGTGAACGGCCTTGATAGTCAGCATTGAGCACCGCACCGAGCAACAAGCCTTGACCTCGAACCTGACTGAACACCTGATATTTAGCGTTGATTCGATCGAGCCCTTGTCGAATTAGCTGTTCTTTATATTTAACGCCGCTGAGTACTTCTGGGGTGTTAACTACCGCCAATACGGCTTCCGCGACTGCACATGCCAGGGGGTTACCCCCATAAGTTGAACCGTGGGTACCCACTTTTAAATGTTTGGCAATATCCCGGGTTGTGAGCATGGCCCCTATTGGAAACCCGCCGCCCAAGGCTTTAGCCGAGGTCATGATATCCGGGGTCACACCCACCCCCTGGTAAGCGTAAAGTTCACCGGTACGGCCAACACCGGTCTGCACTTCATCAAAAATCAACAGTGCCTGATATTTATCACACAGTGCACGGACCCCTTCGATAAACCCCTCAACAGGAGGAATAATGCCGCCTTCCCCTTGCAAAGGTTCCATTACTACTGCGCAGGTACTATGTGAGATCAACGCTTCGACGCTGGCCAAATCGTTATAGTCCGCGTGGGCCACATTGGCTGGTTTGGGCCCAAATCCGTCGGAATAAGCCGCCTGGCCGCCCACAGTCACGGTAAAAAAAGTGCGGCCATGAAAACTCTTATTAAAGGAAATAATTTGCGATTTTTGCTCGCCATGGTTTTCCAGTGCCCAGCGACGGGCCAGCTTTAACGCTGCTTCATTGGCTTCGGCTCCCGAACTGGCAAAATAAATATTGTCGGCAAACGTTGCCTCGGTAAGCGTTTTAGCCAGGCGCAAAGCGGGTTCATTGGTCATCACGTTAGATAAGTGCCACAGTTTTTGCCCTTGGGAGGTAAGCGCTGCCACTAAAGCCGGGTGACAATGCCCCAGACAGTTCACCGCTATCCCACCAGCAAAGTCGATGAATTCACGACCGCCTTGATCCCATACTTTGGACCCCTGTCCTTTTACCGGAATAATTTGCGATGGAGCATAATTGGGCACCATCACCTCATCGAACAATTCTCTAGTCACTTGCATTTGCTCACCCGCTTAGCTATTTGTTTGAGTCAGCAGAGCCCGAACCGGCCTCTGCAAATTATTTTACTATTATGTATCTAAAGAGATTAAAAGTGCAGTACCATTCTGGGTAAAATGACGCTATGAATTAGCAATATAACCAAAACATTAGCTATTATGATAACCAAGCAGGAACAACATTTACTTTCTATACTGCGCTCAAACGCCAGAGCCAGTATTTCAGACTTGGCAAGGGTATTAGGTTTGTCACGCTCGACTGTGCAAAACCGCATTGCTAAATTAGAAGCTTCCGGGGTAATCAAAGGTTATGTAGTGCAATACGGCAGTGAATACCAGAGTAATTTGGTGGCTTCACATGTATCAATTAAGGTACGGCAAAAACTGACCGCTAAAACCAATGCTGAGTTAAGGCAAGTCAGTGAAGTCGCAGAGCTTTATGCAATAAGTGGTGAATATGATCTTATCGCCATTGTCCAGGCAGAATCCTTGGAGCAACTTAGTCAGATATTAGATGACATAGGTAATCTTGAAGGGGTTGAGCGCACCAATTCCTCGGTTATTCTGGAAACCAAATTTAAACGTTAGTAAATACTCACAATAGCTGTAGCACTATAAAAAGTGATACTACTAGTCACTGGGGCAAGGTGCGCCCCCGTCGATCCAGGCTTTAGTCAACTCGCCAAAAATTTTCTGACTACCCGGCGCAGACTCTCGACCTTCACCTGGGTGCCAGCCCCAACCGACTAAGCCATCCTCGGCCACATGTTTATGAATATCAGCCAAGCTGCGGTTGCCATTGCGAGTGGGGTCTTTTAGTTGTTGGCAAATATCACCTAGGGATTGCCCTATCCACCCCATACTTAAGGGGGCCAAATGCCAGGGATTATGCCCAGGCAAGCTGCCCGGCGCGGTCAAAAACGCGACATTTTGAGCCTGATGACAAGTAGAGCAACGCATTCCTGGGGCGCCGGACCCGCTTTCATCTTGGCGCACCACAGGTGGTTGATGAAGTTGCATGTCCATGCCTTGACGTGGTGAGTTATCAACTGGGTGACAGTTCATACAGCGCGGGTGAGCCAACACTTTGCCCATTTCCGCATAAATCGCCAGGGCCCGTGTATCTTCATCCTGAATATCATTAAAATCCTCTACAGACTTAAGGCTGTTGGCCCCACTGGCAGTTGAATTTGACGCATTGCTTTGGGCCATTCCTACGAATGTAAGCGTGAACAGCGCTACTATGGCGTAAATCTGTATCATGTTATATCTCCTTTAAAGGCGGGACGAGTAAAGGGTAACTCTCTGAGGCTACGGCCGGTTAAGCCGCGCCAGGCGTTGGCCACAGCTGGCGCTAAAGGCGGCACCCCCGGCTCGCCGATCCCTGTGGGTGCTTCGCTGGATTGGATGATAGTCACGTCGACTTGTGGCATTTCGTTGATCCGCAACATGCGATAGTTGTCAAAGTTGGATTGCTCGACCTGTCCATTGGGCCCAAGGGTAATGGCACTGAACATGGCAGCGCCCAGCGCATAACCCACCCCGCCCTCGATTTGCGCCCGGATAATATTGGGGTTGACCGCCACGCCGCAGTCTACCGCTGCCCAAACTTTATGTACCCGTGGTAAGCCATTTTGGTTCGATACCTGAGCAATCATGGCTACATAAGTATTGAAACTTTTGTGCAGTGCCACCCCCAAGCGCCTGTCTTCACCGGCTTTCACCCCGGTCCAATTGGCCATATCCGCGACCCGCGACAGCACAGCACTGTGCCGGGGCGAGTCTTTGATCAATGCCAAACGCCCAGCCACCGGATCTTTGTTACCCGCTATAAGCGCCTCATCCAAAAAGGTTTCGGTTGCATAGGCAGTATGAGTATGACCCACCGAGCGCCACCATAAGACTGGTATTGGGCTCTTCATCTCTACCCAGGTCACCCGGCGAGATGCAAAGCTGTAAGGTAATTTATTGGCCCCCTCAAACGAAGTCGGATCCAGGCCTTTTTCCATCATGCCCTCCATGGCAGTGCCCCGCAAAATAGACTGATTCGCCACGTCGTTCTGCCAAGCGACAATATTACCACTGGCATCCAAGCCTGCCTTGAGTCGATGCACAGTCAAGGGGCGATAATAACCCCCTTGCACATCATCGCTGCGTGACCAGAGCATTTTGTAACTGCCATCACCACCCATTTTGGCTATCTCTGCCACTTCAGTGGCTATGGGGGAGCCAGGTTGTGCCCGGCGGCCAAAACTGCCACCGGTCAACATGGTATGTACCTGAACGTCCTCTGGCTTTAAACCTAGCGTTTGAGCAATAGCGGTTTGATCCCCTACGGGAAATTGGGCTCCCAGCCAGGCTTCCACCTTGCCATTTTTCAGCTCAATAACGCCATCCATGGGCTCCATAGGCGAATGGGCAAGGTAGGGAAACACATACTCGGCCTCGAGCACCGTGACAGCTGAAGCCATCGCCATATCCACTTCACCGCTTTGTTCGACGACTTTCCCTCCCTTCGCAGCAGCTTGGCGCCAATCGGCAATCATCTTTTCACTTGAGCGAGTTTCCGCATCGCTGTTGTCCCACTCAAGTTGCAGGGCGTCCCGGCCCTTAAAAGCCGCATAAGTGGAGTCGGCATACACAGCCACGCCAGAACTAAGGGGCGCCACCTTAGTGACGCCTTTAACCTTCATCGCCGCTTTTTTCTCAAAACTTTTCAGTTTGGCGCCAAAGCGTGGTGCATGGGCGACCGCTACGGTTTGCATGCCATCGCGATAGATGTCGATACTAAAATCTGCTTTACCGTTAGTTTTGATCACCGAATCGAGTTTAGGCAGCTGGGTACCGATGAGGCTAAAGTTTTTGGGGTCTTTAAGCTTAGGATCTGAGGGCACGGACATCTTGCCGGCGGCGCTGGCAAGTGCGCCGAAACCACTGGCATTACCTGACGCCTGGTGGCTAAGCTGGCCTTTAATGACGGTTATTTCCTCAGCAGGCACCGCCCATTGCTCGGCCGCCGCCGCCACCAACATAGCTTTTGCTGCAGCACCGGCCTTACGCATTTGGGTATATGAATTGGCCATGGCCGTGGAGCCCCCTGTGCCCTGTATACCAAAGGCACTGTTGGCATACAATTGATTGTTGGCAGGGGCTGAGGTAGCGCGCATTTGCCCCCAGTCTGCATCCAGCTCTTCGGCAACCAGAGTGGCAAGCCCGGTATAGGGGCCCTGGCCAAATTCGATGTGTTTGATCACGACTGTGACCGTATTGTCTGGGGCAATACGAATAAATGCATTGGGTGCAAAAACCGAATCCACTGGGCTATCAGGGCGAATGACTCCCGCTCCATCTTGGGCTGCAGGTAATTTAAAGGGCAGGTAGATACCGATAACCAGGCCTGCAGTGCCGGTTAGAAATTGACGACGATTAATTGACTTAGGCATCTGCTTTACCCTCCAGCTTGTCTGCAGCATCATGAATGGCCTGGCGGATCCGCACATAGGTAGCACAACGACAGATATTACCCGCCATGGCTTTATCTATGTCAGTGTCACTAGGTTTGGCAATTTCTCGTAATAAGGCGATGGCACTGATTACCTGTCCGGATTGACAATACCCACATTGGGGTACATCAATCGCTACCCAAGCATCTTGAATGGCTTTGGCCTCTTCTCCCTCTATAGCCTCGATAGTGGTGACCTCTGCCCCGTTTAAGGTGGATATAGGCGTCACACATGACCGGCGAGTCTGGTTATTCACCAAAACGGTACACGCCCCGCACTGCGCTATACCACAGCCAAATTTAGTACCAGTAAGGCGCAATTCGTCGCGTATAACCCACAACAATGGGGTATCGGGCTCAACGTCGACATTTCGCGTCTGGCCGTTAATTTTCAGTGAAATAGGCATAGCTGCCTCCTGACAGTTGCTCAACAATTCCAGCGTCGTCAATTTATCGTTCGCTCATACCTAGCCCCTTCAAAACTGTCTGTTAGGGTGGCAGAAAAATTGGCGTGACAGATTTATTGGTTTACGGGGGATTATCCAAGGTCTATGAATAAAAATAGACGCTGTAGCAATATTTACCAGCGGAATTTAAAACGACCTGTTGCTTTTATACGGATGATTAGAACTTGTTAAAACTCACATGCTGTAGCCGCTTGCATCATAAGGATACTAAGAGGGCAGAATATTAAAGATGTGATGTTTCTCGCCAGCCCCTGTTTGGCTGGTAACGAGTTTTGTATATATTTTCAAAACACCTTAAATCAATCCTTAACGATAAATATCAAGGTCAAACCATGTGGCAAAATACTGCCATACTCAGCTCTTTACAAATCTCTTTCGATGTCCTCTGGGGTGATGTTTTTCACTAACTGAATAAAACTCGTGATCGTGATGTTAGCCATTTGCTTGATGGAATCATTCCACACTTTACCGTGGCCAACAAACATGGTCATACCTTCCATCGAGGCTGATATAAATAACGCGACTTTTTGTACTTGTCCTTTAGATAACGCTAAGTTTAATCGCGCAACGCAATTCTCTAATGGGCAACGCACCCTCGCATATACTTGATCCATAAGGGTATCTGCATAATCGTCGTGATTAGCCAATGCCCAAAGCTCTGGATAAAACTTGGTAGTAGTAGGATTACCCAAATCCAGAACGATGAACTTGATGATAGCAATAAGGTGTAATTCCGGATCGTCATTGGCATGCAATCTCAACCTTTCAAATTCATGCATAAACTCATCGATGCTGTGGTCTAGTAGATCTTTTAGTAGGTCATTTTTATTGGGATAGTAATATTGCAAATTACCTACACTGATCTGCGCTCTTACCGATACCTTACGCATCGATAGGTTACTGTAACCTTCTTCAATCAAAATCGATTTTGCAGAGTCCAATATGAGCAAGATGGTCTCTTTTCCCCGTCTAGACTCCCCTGTACCTTTGCGTATATTGCGTTTTTTTTCCAACTCCGTACCCGCCTCGTTTTCTGTTTTCACCTCTAGCCGTAGCCCTTACTGTTATTAGCTTATATCAGATTGACTGTGAAGTCCTATACATGACTAAAAGCGAGTGAAAATACCCACTTTGTGAATAGATGTAAAATAAATGTTGCCAGTGTAGTACGTTTGTACTAATTTAGTACAAACGTACTAACTTGATTATTAATCGTTCACTTATGCCATCACTGTTTAGTTTTTTATCAGGCAATTATTAGGATCACGAAACATGGTTAGCAAAAAAACACTCGTTTTTTCTACATTTTTACTTACCTCGATTTGCCAGGCTGAGCTCCCCTCAGACAAGGTTCCTAATGTGCTAACGTTGCCGGAAGAACCCGGAAAATCATGGGTGTATGTGCAGGATATGAACTTCTGGGGTATGACGGAAGGCAAAGTCGTGATTTTGGATATTGCCGCTAATAACCACAACTACAAGGGGCAAATCAGTACTGGTTTTTTCGGATCATTTATCCCTTCTACGCATCGCAACGAGATATACAGTGCTGAGTCGTATTACTCCCGTGGTACCCGTGGAAAACGCACCGATGTGCTGTCGATTTGGGAAAACGCCACTTTATCGGTGATCAATGAAATTGAGCTACCTCATAAAAAGCGCGCGCAAACCGTATCTGAGAAAAACGCTATACAACTTATCGACGATGATAAATACATGTTGGTATTTAACTTTACACCCGCTACATCGGTGTCGGTTATCGACATGCTCGAACACAAGATCTTACACGAAGTGGATATTCCTGGTTGTAGCTTAATCTACCCGTCAGGTAAGCGCGGCTTTAGCACTTTATGTGCCGATGGTTCAATGCTCAGCATACAGCTAGATACTCAAGGCAAGGTTTCACAGGAAAACCATGGCGCGTCTTTTTTCAATGTGGATGAAGATCCCCTGTTCGAAAAATATGCGCGCATCAATGATATCGGTTATTTCCCTACCTTTCATGGCTATATGCAACCCGTGGAACTAGCTGAGTCTGTGGCTAAACCTCAGCCACAATGGGATTTGCTGACGGCCAGCGAACGTGAGCAAAACTGGCGTCCCGGTGGATGGCAAATCATATCTGGCCACCCAAATGGACAGGTTTATTTGTTAATGCACAAAAACGGTGTAAACGGCAGCCACAAAGACGGTGGTTCCCAGGTATGGGTTTACGACACCAAACAACAGAAAAAGGTAAAGGAGATCACGCTTAAAAGTCAGGGTATTTCATTGGAAGTAACTAAAGGTAAACAGCCATTACTCGCTGTCACTAACGCCGACATGATGATTGATGTTTACGATGTAAATAGCGCAGAGCTGCTACGCACACTTTCCATTGGCGGTACAAATGCCAATCCCTTTACCTTAACCGCAGTGGAGTAAAACTCATGTTAAGCCTCATGTTATTAGGGTTGCTCAGTGCATTTTGGCTGGCGAGCGGCGCGCATAAGTTTTTCGATCGTACCGGTTTCACCCTGACCCTGGATGAATATAAATGGATACCTAAAATTAATAATCGAGTGCTAGTGTCAGCCTTGATATTTGTTGAGCTGAGCATTGCATTTATGCTGCTTTTTCCAGTATCTCAGCTGTTTGCATTAGCGCTCGCCTGTACAGCTCTGCTGGCATATACCGGCCTAATCTGGCTAAACATTATTGCCGGTAATCAGGCCCTGGACTGTGGCTGCTTATTTGGTAATAAAGAGCAAGGACTTAGCTTTGCTTTGTTATGGCGAAACGCTGGAATTTTATTGCTTCACGTAGTTGCTGTCATAACCCTTCAGTTTGACTCCGCCATGTCCCCTGTAGATGTATTTGCAAGTCTAATTTTTGGTGGCGTGGTGCTGCTATTAAGCATCATTTCACAACAACTCATCCGTAATCAATCACATATAAAAGCCATTAAAAGGTAACCCCTATGTCAAATTTAGTCATCGTCTCATTTGTTATGTTATGGGTGCTTGTTATCGCACTTGGCGTGGTTGTTTACGCCCTAGCCCGTCAAATTGGCGTTCTGTATGAGCGCATTGCTCCCGCGGGTGCTTTAGCCATGAACCAACAGTTAAAAGCGGGTGATAAAGCTCCGCAAGTCACCGTTAACACCCTCACTAATCAAACGTTAACGATAGGAAAGCCTGCCAAGAGAAATACCTTGTTGTTTTTCCTCTCCCCCGATTGCCCGATATGTAAAGAATATTTGCCCGTGATTACGTCGTTGTCACATGCCGAACGCTCCCATCTCGATATTGTGCTGGTTAGTGACGGTGATGACTCTGATCACCAAAGATTTATCAAAGAAAAGAAACTGGAAAATTTTCCCTATGTGCTGTCTGAGGAAGTAGGTAAAAAATACGGGGTTAGTCGCTTGCCTTACGCCACCCTAATCGACAAACAAGGCAAAATATCTTCCATGGGCCTAGTCAATTCCAGGGAGCATATCGAGAGCTTGCTCAATGCCCAAGATCTCAACGTCGCATCTATCCAGGAGTTCCTTGAAAAGCAAAACAACAACCAACGCACCCTTTATAAACAGGCATAAAAAGAGTACTGACTATGAAATGGTTTGATAAATTCTTTGAAAACAAAACACGAAATATTGCGCGTACCAGTTCCAGACGCAGCTTTCTGGCAAACATTGGCAAAGTCGTGGTGGGTGTTTCCGTATTCCCCGCCTTACCGGTAGCAAAGGCAGCTGGTGCAGGTTCCTCAGCAGGCGCACATTATCCCGGTGTGTTGCCCCAACCGAGTGAAAACAGCGCGGATCCTGGCGATCCAAGCACTTGCGAATACTGGCGATATTGTGGCATCGACGGATTTTTATGTTCCTGCTGTGGTGGCTCACAATCTGCGTGTCCACCGGGAACGGAAATGTCGCCTATTACTTGGATAGGCACCTGCCTTAACCCGGCAGATAACAAGCACTACATCATTTCTTATAACGACTGCTGTGGTAAAGCGGCTTGCGGCCGGTGTTTCTGTAACCGTAATGAAGATGACACCCCTATGTACCGAGCATTTACAAACAACGACACAAATTGGTGTGTGGGTGCGTCGAGTGAGACCTATGTATGCTCAACAGCAGTGATCCTCGGCACATCAGTTACACCTTAAATGGGAGCAATGCACATGAGCACACAGCCAAGATCTAAGCTCACAAAACGTGCACTCAGTCTGACCTTACTGTGCCTATTGCCGCTATTTTGTGGCGCCAATGACAATCAAACCAAAATGCAATACACCCTTTATTGCAGTGGCTGTCATACCGCAGACGGACGTGGCAGTGGCGACCTACGTATACCGGACATGCGTAACTTCGTTGGTTATTTTACGGCGGTCGAAGGGGGGCGAGAATTTCTAATTCAGGTACCCGGCGTATCCACAGCGCCCCTTAAGAGTAAGGAGCTTGCCAACATTGTTAATTGGATGCTTCGCACGTTTAGTGCAGATCAGCTACCAGATGATTTCATTGAATTTAATGAACAGGAAGTGGAACGGTTGCGGCATTACGTTCTACGTAGTGAATTGGGCCGTAAGCGTAAACAGCTTGTGTCCCAAATAGAAGAGTTCAAAAAATATAACTAAATACTATTCGCCCCTAGGAGACATCATGAAAACACTAAATTATTCAATCATCTCGGGAGCAGTGTTGCTCGGTCTATCTAGTCTCAGTTCCTATGCTGACGTACTCGAAGTCATTGAGGTCACAGCAAATAAACGCACCCAGAGTGTCCAAGACGTGGGGATTTCAATTACCGCCTTCAGTGGCGATCAAATTGAGGCCCTAGGCTATGATAACGCCCAAGAAGTGACCGCCATGGCACCCGGTGTAACAGCCATACAGCCAAATGGACCGTCCGCGTTTTACATTAATATCAGAGGGGTAGCGCAGAACGATTTTTCTGGTGATCATCAAGAATCTCCGGTAGCTGTTTATCTTGATGAAGCTTATATCAGTGCATCCTCAGGAGCGGGCTTTCAGCTATTCGACATCGAAAGGGTAGAAATTTTAAAAGGACCTCAAGGCACTCTGTTTGGGCGAAATGCCACTGGAGGCTTGGTGCATTACATCTCTCGCAAGCCTACTGACACCTTCGAAGGATACGGTAAACTCACGTTCGGTAGTTATAACCAAATTCTCACCGAAGGCGCCGTAGGCGGTGCCTTAACTGACAAACTCTCCTCTCGCTTCTCATTCACCACCAACAATCATGATCCATACGTGAACAATACCCTAGGCAATGACCTTAACAATGGCGACGACTGGGCTGCTCGTCTGCAATTTTTACTTGACGTCACAGACGACCTTGAATGGTTAATTAGTGCCCGGCGCGGTGAACAAGATATCGACACTGGTTTTTTTGAACATTCCAGTGCCAGACTTAACCCCTCGACCGGCTTAGGTGAACACTTCGACGGTCCAAACCTCACGACTTCCGCCTATGAAGAACCAGACAATGGTGTCTTTACAGGCTCATACGACAAAATCGGTTTTAATAAAGTTCAAAGCCAGGGCATTACCAGCAACCTGCAGTGGGAGTTTGGCGACATATTACTCACGGCTATTACTGACTTTTGGGGGCTTGAAAAAGATTATATCGAGGACTCAGATGCCTCTCCACAGGACTATTACAACTTTTTCCTGCAATCTGACGTGGACCAATTTTCACAAGAGCTGCGCTTAAACGGCCAATCTGATAGCAGCCGCTGGGTGGCTGGTTTGTACTATCTTGATATAGACGGCACATTTGCCAATGGCGGTCAGGTACGCGGCTTTGTTGATCAACTAGTCGGAGAAGGTGCCGGTACCGGCACTGTTACCGGCGGGCCAATCACTATTTGGACACCGTTTGACACCACCACCGAGACCTATTCTGTTTTTGCGCAATTGGAATATGACGTAAATAAACAATGGACACTTATTGGCGGCCTACGCTGGGCAAACGAAGAAAAATCGATGGATTATTCTCAAAATTATGTGGAAACCGCCCAAGGTCTTAACCCTTCAGCCGCTAATATTGTTGACCCCGACCCGTTTGGCTTTGGCGGCCCATTGTTTGTGTTTAACGATGATACCTTTGATTTTGCCACTACTGATGATGATTACGTTACGGCTAAAGCAGAAGTCGATTTTAGCCCCAATCAAGACACTTTAGTGTATTTGAGCTACAACCGCGGTATTAAAAGTGGTGGTTACAATGCCCCCCTTGATATCAGTGATTTTTTAGATGGCAACCCGCAAACCGGTGGCCCAGAAGAAATGAAGTTTGATAAAGAAACCCTGCATGCCTATGAATTTGGGGTGAAACATCAACTCAGCCCTAAAACACGCGTCAACGGCGCGGTTTATTATTATGACTATAAGGATTATCAGGCGTTTCGTTTAGAAGGGCTAACCACTTTTGTCTTTAATACCGACGCCAGTGTCAAAGGCGCTGAACTTGAAATCACTGCAAATCCCATCGATTACCTCGACCTACTCCTTGGTGTCAGTTACATAGACAACAATGTCAAAGATGCCTATCAACTGCCCAATGGCGAACTGCTCGATCGCCGGGCGGTAGTTACCCCAGATTGGAATATCAACGGTTTAGCTCGCTACGGCTGGCAAGTAGCCGATGGGGAATTAGCCGCGCAAATAGATTTTGTTTATATGAGCGAGCACTTTTTCCAATTGAAAAACTCGCCAGTAGGTGAACAAAGTAGTTACGCACTATTTAACGCCCGAATTTCCTACACCTCAGATGACGGCAAATGGTTATTCGCTGGTTTTGTCGATAATTTGCTCGACAAAGAATATCGGGTCATGGCCTTTGACTTAGCTGGTGCGCCTGATGCAGGTGGGTTCGGAATGGTAGAAAATTACTACGGCAAACCAAGATGGTGGGGGCTCAGTGCGACATACCATTTTGAATGACCAACAAATTAATAGATTAGGAAATGCTTATGGGACTTAAACAAAGCTATATCTGCGGCAAGGCCGATTCGCAATTGATTTACCAAACAATAGGGGATTATTTTGATCATATTTGCCAGTTACATGGGAGTAACGAAGCTTTAGTCGTCGATCATCAGGACATTCGTTGGACCTATGCCCAACTAAAAGAGAAAGTGGACGAACTGGCTTGTGGACTACTGGCACTGGGTATCAATACTGGCGAGCGCGTGGGGATATGGGGGCCCAACTCTTTCGAATGGACAGTCACCCAACTGGCCACTGCAAAAATTGGCGCGATATTGGTTTGCATTAACCCGGCTTATCGCCTGCGGGAGCTCGAATACGCCCTGAACAAGGTTGAGTGTAAAGCCATAATATGTGCTGAGCAATTCAAGAGCAGTTGTTATCCCGATATCCTAGAGCAGCTGATACCCGAGCTGCCTCAATCGCAGCCGGGTAAGTTACTTTCACCCACGCTGCCCCATTTACGTTGTGTTATCAAAATGGGAGGAAAACAAATACCGGGCTTGTTCAATTATGCCCAGATAACGCAAATGGGCACGACTCATGAGCAGGCGGCTTTGGCTGACATAGCAAATCGCCTGCTGCCAGACGATCCCATCAATATTCAGTTCACCAGTGGTACCACTGGACAGCCAAAGGGCGCAACACTTACGCATTGTAATATTTTAAATAATGGTTTTATGGCCGGTAAAGGCATGCAATTGACCACTCAAGATAGAGTGTGCATTCCGGTGCCACTCTATCACTGTTTCGGCATGGTGCTGGGCAATCTAAGTTGTATCGCCCACGGCGCAACCATGGTTTATCCCAACGATGCATTTGAACCGCTTAGCACATTACGGGTGGTTGAAAAAGAGCGCTGTACCGCGCTCCACGGTGTGCCCACCATGTTCATCGCTGAACTTGATCATCCCCAGTTCAAGGAGTTTGATCTCTCTAGTTTACGCACTGGCATTATGGCCGGCTCCCTATGCCCAGCTCAGGTGATGAAACGCGTTATCAATGAAATGCATATGGAGCACGTGCTAATTGGCTACGGACAAACCGAACTGAGCCCACTAAACCACTTAACTCTGCCGGATGATCCGTTACAAAAACGGGTTGAAACCGTGGGTAGGGCGATGCCTCGCATTGAGGTTAAATTAACAGATGAACATGACAGGGTGGTGCCAACCGGCGAGCGCGGCGAAGTTTGTACTCGTGGTTACTCTGTCATGCGTGGTTATTGGAATGATGAACAACGCACCAAAGAAACCATAGATGCAGGAGGCTGGCTGCATTCTGGTGATATTGGGATCATGGATGAAGACGGTTATGTAACCATAGTAGGTCGCAGCAAAGACATGATAATTCGCGGAGGCGAGAATATATACCCCAAAGAAATTGAAGAATTTTTATACACTCATCCAGCCATCCAAGATATTCAGGTATTTGGTGTCACTAGTAAAGATTACGGTGAGGAAGTATGTGCGTGGATATGTTTGAAGCCAGGCAATACAAGCTGCCACGAAGAGATTGTCAGTTACTGTAAAAACCAAATTGCGCATTTCAAAATTCCAAAATACATCCGCTTTGTTGAAGAGTTTCCGCTAACAGTGACCGGCAAAGTACAGAAATTTAAAATGCGTGAAGTCATGGAAATTGAAATTTCACAAACCACATCAACCAACAGAGGATAACGTATGCATCCATTTTCAATGCTCATCAATGGCGAATTAGTGCAAGGTAACCGCACTCTTGAAGTCATCAATCCTGCGACGGGGAAAGTCTTTCAACGGATCACCAGTGCCGATGAAAGCCAATTTGAACAAGCAATAGCTGCGGCCAAAGCAGCCTTTCCTTCTTGGCAAAAAGTCGATATGCAAACCCGGCGCGACACCCTCGCCAAACTGGCCGATGCGCTTGAACTAAGAAGCACAGAATTCGCCGAGTTATTGACCCAAGAACAAGGTAAACCGCTGGCAGAATCAACCGCTGAAGTAGCTTACAGTTGCGCCTTTATTCGTTACTTCGCCCAGAGTGAACTGCCCGTCGAGATATTTCAAGACGATGAAACCTGCAAAATTGAACTGCATCGTAAACCGTTAGGCGTGGTAGCTGGCGTTGTACCTTGGAACTTTCCGCTCATGATTGCTTGTTTTAAGCTGGCGCCAGCAGTATTGGCGGGCAATACCTTTATCTTGAAACCACCTGCCACTACCCCACTATGTGTGCTTAAATTATCAGAAATATGTCAACAGATTTTCCCTGCAGGTGTGGTAAATATAATCACTGATAACAACGATTTAGGCCACATTCTAAGCGCTCACCCTGATGTAGCAAAGATCGCATTTACTGGCTCAACACCCACAGGTAAAAAAATCATGGCCGCGTCCTCTGCCACGCTTAAGCGCCTGACGTTAGAGCTGGGTGGAAATGACGCTGGCATAGTTCTGCCTGATGTGGATCCAAAGAAAATAGCACCCGCTCTATTCGCCACCGCTTTTATGAACAACGGACAAGTCTGTATCGCCCTAAAACGTCTTTATGTACATGAGGACATATACGATGCCGTAGTCAGCGAGCTCGCCACGCTGGCGAACAACGCGGTGGTGGGTAACGGTTTAGATGACGGTGTCACCTTCGGTCCTATTCAAAATGAAATACAATTCAACAAAGTTCAGGAGTACCTGGCCGATGCCAGAGAAAATGGCACCATAGCAGCAGGGGGTGAGGTTCTAAATCAACCGGGCTTCTTTATTCGACCTACAATTGTGCGAGATATTGACGATGGCTGTAAGGTAGTAGACGAAGAGCCGTTTGGCCCGATATTGCCCGTGCTGAAATACCGCACCATTGCAGAAGCGATAACGCGAGCCAATAATTCAGTATATGGCTTGGGGGGTTCTGTTTGGTCTAACGATTTAGATAAAGCCCATGAAGTAGCTATGCAACTTGAGTGCGGTACCACTTGGATCAATCAACACTTAGCATTTGGTCCAACCGTACCTTTTGGCGGTGCAAAAGAATCAGGCATTGGAGTCGAATTTGCACAAGAAGGCCTGCAGGAATACACCCAAGTGCACGTTATTAACATGGCAAAACAACAGTTCTAAACTGTTAGCTCGTTACCAATCGATAAATAGAAGAAAGCCAGCAAAAATGCTGGCTTGGTTTTGGCTTTAAACTTTACACTTTCAGCTTATACGTAAGCTAGAATGGAATATCGTCGTCAAAATCAAAGTCAGGTTCGGCCATAGGTGCCGGTTTGTTTTGCCCTTGAGGAGCCTGATTAAAACCCTGGTTGGATGAACCCTGGTTGGATGAACCCTGGTTGGATGAACCTTGGTTAGGTGAACCTTGGTTAGAAGAACCCTGATTAGGCGCCTGTTGATAAGGCGCTTGCTGACCACCTTGATTATTAGCTGGCTTGTTTTGTTGTGGCGCCTGGCGCGACTGCCCCTGGAATCCACCTTCAGATTGACCGCCCTTGCCACCTAACATTTGCATTTGATCGCAAATGATTTCAGTGGTGTATTTATCTTGGCCCTGCTGATCTTGCCATTTACGGGTTTGCAATTTACCTTCAACGTAAATTTGCGACCCTTTACGTAAATATTCACCGGCCACTTCGGCTAAACGGCGATACATGGTAATACGGTGCCACTCGGTGCGTTCTTGCATTTGCCCTTGCTGATCTTTCCAGCTTTCACTGGTGGCTATACTTAAATTGGCGACTGCATTGCCATTAGGCATGTAGCGCACTTCAGGATCTTGACCTAAGTTACCCACCAAAATTACTTTATTTACACCTTTACTCGCCATATTACCTCCTAAATTCTTAATCTAAATTGAGCACTTGCCTAGCTTTATTCAGCTCAAATTGTCTGTCATCAGCTTTTATATATACCACACCTTCATCGGGTACGACTGTGATGTCGACCACACCTTGAAGCTCGGCCAGATGTTGACCAATAGTTTCTGCTGACTGCGCATCCATCTTGGCCTTAAGTGTATAACGTTTTAAACCCGGTGTGCCATCTAATCCTCGCACAATCCACAGCCATATTACGCAGACCCCGGCCGCTAACACAAATACCCAGCCGGTACCGAGAAACTGACTGGTTAGCCCGGACAGCATGCCGCCTAAAAAAGCGCCAAAAAACTGAAAACTGGTATAAATACCCATCGCCGAACCCTTTTTACCTGCTGGTGCGATACTGGAAACCAAGGCAGGAAAATTTGCTTCCAGGTAATTAAAGGCGGTAAAAAACAACCAGCTTAAGGCCATTAAACTGGGCATAGTCCTATGCCCAAAAGATAAACCAATAAAAACCACCACTAATAACAAGATACATAATTTGATCACTACCGCCTGGTTGCGCTTTTTAGCCAGCGCCATCAAAACGATCAAACCTAATATGGAAGCACTGAGCACAGGTAAGTATACTTTCCAGTGGCTGGCTAGCTCCCAGCCCAATCCACTGAGCATGGTTGGCATCTGTACAAAGAGTAAGGTGATCATCATGTGCAGTAACAGCACACTAATATTTAAGCGGCGTAATTGGGCATGAAAAAACAACACTTTCACATCGGTCAGAACTGGCAAGGTATCGCCCTTGGGCGCAATATTAACTGCACTGGGCACCACCCAAACAATCAGCGGAATACATAACACGGCCAGAACGCCGGTAATGGCAAAAATACCACTTAAGCCAAAATGTTCAGCAATGATGGGACCAATGAGCAAGGCGATATAAAAAGAAAAACCAATAGCGATGCCGATTATTGCCATTACTGTGCTGCGTTGCTCATCCCGGCTGACATCACCTGCCAGGGCCATAATAGCCCCGGCAATGGCTCCGGCCCCTTGTAAAAAACGGCCAATCACTATCCACAACATATCATCGGCCAAAGCGGCTACGCCGCTACCTAAGGCAAACATCAACAGCCCACCAATAATTACCGGTTTACGACCGATCTTGTCAGACAGCACGCCCATGGGGATCTGCAGCAAAGCTTGGGTAAGCCCGTAGCCGCCTATGGCCAAGCCGAGCATGAGGGCAGAATAGTCTGCATAGTCCATCGCAAGAATGGCCAATACGGGCATGACCATAAAGAGCCCCAGCATACGGAGCACAAAAACAGCAGCCAGGGCCAACGCGGCCCGAATTTCAGTTCGGTTCAAGATCGATAACACTGTATTATGAGCAAATGGCGCGGCAGTTTAACATAGTTTTGGTCGTCATAAAGGATGCCGAACGAGTGTGCAAACACATCAGATACCCACCACAAATTTGCTCGCGAAGTACAGGATAATTAGTGATGCACATAGAGCTCTTATTCAGAGTATGTAATACTTCCTCTTTTGCGGTAGACAATGGCTAATAATGGATAAAATATCAGTACGTGGAGCACGCACGCACAACCTGAAGAATATCGACCTGGATATTCCCCGCGACAAACTGACGGTTATTACAGGTTTGTCTGGTTCAGGTAAATCTTCTCTTGCATTCGATACTCTTTATGCCGAAGGGCAACGCCGTTACGTTGAATCCTTGTCTGCCTATGCCCGACAATTTTTATCTATGATGGAAAAGCCGGATGTGGATCACATCGAGGGCTTGTCACCGGCAATTTCCATCGAGCAGAAATCCACCTCCCACAATCCACGCTCTACTGTGGGCACCATAACCGAAATCTACGATTACCTGCGTTTACTTTATGCCCGGGTGGGTGAGCCTCGTTGCCCGGATCACCACGTACCACTGGATGCACAAACGGTCAGCCAAATGGTAGACCGGGTACTGGCGATGCCCGGAGACGAAAAACTGATGTTACTGGCTCCGGTAATCCAGGATCGCAAAGGTGAGCATTTAAAAACCCTGGAGAACCTTGCGGCTCAGGGCTTTATTCGGGCTCGAATTGACGGTGAAGTCTGTGACCTATCCGATCCCCCTGAACTGGATCTGCATAAAAAACACCGTATCGAAGTGGTAGTCGACCGCTTTAAAGTACGAGATGACTTAAAACTGCGCCTGGCTGAATCATTTGAAACCGCCCTGAACTTATCCGGCGGGACGGCAAAAATCGCTTATATGGACGAGCCAGAAAAAAGCGAAATCGTGTTTTCATCTAACTTTGCCTGCCCCCATTGTGGTTATAGTATGGCGGAGCTGGAGCCCAGACTGTTTTCCTTTAATAACCCCGCAGGAGCCTGCCAGACGTGTGATGGTTTAGGCACCCGGCAGTTTTTTGATCCCCAACGTATTATTTTAAATGACGAATTAAGTCTGGCCGGCGGGGCTATCCGCGGTTGGGACAAACGCAGCTACTACTATTTTCAAATGTTACAAGCCGTAGCGGACCACTATGGTTTTGATTTGGCCAAGCCTTATGCTGAGCTGGCAGACGACGCCAAAGATTGGGTACTGAACGGCAGTAAAGGCACATCCCTGACCTTTAAATATATTAATGATCGTGGCGATATCATGGAGCGCAAACATCCGTTTGAGGGCATCATTCCTAATATGGAGCGCCGCTATCGCGAAACCGAATCCAATGCGGTGCGTGATGAACTTGCCAAATACCTCAGTCAACAACCATGCACCAGCTGTGGCGGAACCCGGCTGCGCCTGGAAGCCCGTAATGTGTTTATTGGCGAAACGCCGCTACCCACGATTACCAGCATGTCAATCGCCGATGCCCTTAGTTTTTTTGCGGAAGTGGAACTGACCGGCAAACGCGAAAAAATCGCCGAAAAAATATTTAAGGAAATCAACGACCGCTTGAATTTCCTGGTGAATGTGGGTCTGAATTATTTGTCTTTATCCCGCAGCGCCGACACATTATCAGGCGGTGAGGCCCAGCGTATCAGACTCGCCAGCCAAATAGGTGCGGGTTTGGTGGGCGTTATGTATGTGCTCGATGAGCCTTCGATTGGTTTGCATCAACGGGACAACGCCAGGTTGTTAACGACCCTGGTGCACTTACGGGACCTGGGCAATACCGTCATAGTGGTAGAACATGACGAAGATGCCATCCGCGCTGCAGATTTTGTGCTCGACATCGGCCCTGGTGCAGGGGTGCATGGCGGTGAAATTGTGGCCCAGGGCACAATTGAAGACATCAAAAATAGTGAACGTTCGCTTACCGGAAAATATCTTTCGGGCAAAGAAAGGATAGAAATTCCACCAGTACGTACCCCTATCGATCAAGAAAAATGGGTCGAGATGGTAGGTGCCACGGGTAATAACCTACAGGACGTGACCTTAAGGATCCCGTTTGGTTTGATGACCTGTGTAACCGGCGTCTCAGGCTCAGGAAAATCCACCTTAATTAACGATACTTTTTATCGCATCGCCCACCGCGAGTTAAATGGTGCGACGACGGGGGAACCGGCACCTTATAAATCCATCACCGGCATGGAAATGCTGGATAAAGTAGTGGATATCGATCAAAGCCCTATAGGACGGACTCCCCGCTCCAACCCCGCTACCTACGCGGGTATTTTCACCCCGGTTCGAGAATTATTTGCTGGTACCCAGGAATCACGTTCTAGGGGGTATAAACCCGGCCGCTTTAGTTTCAACGTCAAAGGAGGGCGCTGTGAAGCGTGTCAGGGTGACGGGATGATTAAGGTCGAAATGCACTTTTTACCCGATGTTTACGTGCCATGTGATGTGTGTAAAGGCAAACGATATAACCGTGAAACCCTGGAAATTCAATATAAAGGCCTAAATATTCACCAGGTGCTGGACATGACAGTGGAAGACGCCCGGGTATTTTTCGATGTTATTCCGGCCATTGCCCGCAAGTTGCAAACCTTGATGGATGTAGGTTTGTCATACGTGCGACTAGGTCAGGCTGCCACCACCCTTTCCGGCGGGGAAGCCCAGCGGGTTAAACTGGCTAAGGAGCTTTCCAAAAGAGACACCGGCCAAACCCTGTATATTTTGGACGAACCTACTACAGGGCTGCATTTCCATGATATCAAGCAGCTGTTAAATGTGCTGCACAGGCTAAGGGATCACGGAAATACAGTTGTGGTTATCGAACATAATCTGGACGTGATAAAAACCGCCGACTGGATCATTGATTTAGGTCCTGAAGGCGGCTCAGGTGGCGGACAAATTATCGCCCAAGGTACCCCAGAAGACGTTTGCCAGGTAGAAATGTCCCATACTGCACATTTCCTTAAGCCGCTGTTGGCGCTGGCTAATCAGGAGCCCAAGTAATGTTTCGGGAAGAGTTTAAAGTCCGTTTTTATGAAACTGACGCTTTGGCCCATGTGAGTAATACTGTGTTAGTGGGCTGGTTTGAAATGGCCCGGGAGCCTATTTTCAAAATTTTTAGCCCACAACTTGATTTGCAAAACTGGCCGTTAATTCTGGCAAGTTACAAAGTGGACTTCCTGCAACAAATTTTTTATGGGCAGGCCGTTGAAGTACGAACCTATATCAGCCGTTTAGGTAGCAGCTCATTTGATGTGTATCAAGAGCTCTGGCAACAGCAAAAAATGTGCGCGACGGGCGCAACGACTATGGTCAGTTTTGATTATAAGCAGCAAAAATCACAAAAGATCAGCCCTGAAGTACGGGATATTTTGAGCACCCACCAGGCGCCAGAGGACTAAATGCAACCAACAGAGACGTTTATCCAAGTCTACGAAAACGTCCTCAGCCCCCAGTTGTGCCAGCAGTTCATTAGCCAGTTTGAACAGAGCCAGCACAAGCAGGTTGGTCGCACCGGGGGCGGCGTGGATACGGACAAAAAACGCAGCCAGGATGTGTCTGTGGCCCGTCATCCGGAATTCAAACAACCGTATCATGCATTGTTACCTTTAATATCCCAACGTCTGTTTGATTATTTTAGCGAGTATTTTTTTGCCTTGATTGGCCCTATTGGCCTCACGGTGCAGCACCCCCAAAGCGGCGAGCCGGTTAAATTAACCCAGGATAATTTCGCCGAAATTGGGCTGCCCAACCTGGCCAATCTCGTTGCTTACTTGTTCAGGATAGGCGATATAAACGCACAAAAATATGATCAAGGTATGGGGGGGTACCCCTACTGGCATTCAGAGGTGTACCCCCAAGCCGGCAATAACGATGCACTGCATAGGATATTGTTGTTCATGTTTTATCTAAATGATGTACAAGAAGGGGGCGAAACGGAGTTTTTTTACCAGAATAGGATAATTAAGCCTAAACAAGGCAGCATGGTGATCGCCCCAGCCTATTTCACGCATACCCACCGGGGCAATATCCCCGTATCAAACGACAAGTATATCCTGACGTCTTGGGTACTGTTTAATCAAGCCAACCAAATTTATACCGGCTAGCAACCAAGGCGGCCGTCTGTAATCAGGCTCCTGGGGATAATTCCCCTTAGACATAATAAATACCGCAGAACGCATTGCATTTTGCAATAGTTCTATGATGTTTTAAATTTGTTCTGTGGATGGGTGCCTGCGAGAGACGAGGGCGCAAACTTCATCTGCCACCACTACAGAAGCTTATAGCCCTAGCTGCTTAGCCAAAATCTTGTTCATGCTGGCACCTAATTTCGCAAAATCCGCAGTATTATTGATCATGGAATCAGAGACATCGTATGCGAGCGAAAAATAGCTATCAAATACAGTGAACATAAGGTTGGCTTGCTGGGTTAGGTTTGGCTCGTTTGTCGAATTTAACCATCAAAAGGGCTTAAACTAATACCTTGCAAGGTATATCCAACCGTCGCCAAATCACCTTGCCACACTTGTGTTGCCAAGGTACCTGTGACCCATACTGCGTCGTATAGGTTATCTATCGGCACGCCTCTGGCAAATTTCACATAAACGATCTGATTGGCGGGGGGCGGTGGCACGTGGATACAAGCCCCAAAATAAGGAACCAATAAAAATTCAGTGGTCATTTCGCTGTCTCCTTCCAGCGGCACTACAAATCCCGGGATCTTTACCAGCTTACCATCGAGCTCTTGTACCACAGGTGCATCCAGTCCTTGTTGCATCATAGTCCCCTCATGATTGAGCTCGGCCTGAGGCGCAATGTAGTTTTTGGGGATCATGTCTTCCCAAAATAACTCCATGGGATTGGCGTATACCCCGCCAGACATGAGAGCACACAAGATTAACAGTAACTTCATTTTTATTCCTTTGACATTGCAGTGTCAACATAGGGTAAGTTGGCCCAGTGCATCAGGTTAAATCTCACTTCATTACCCGGACCAGGAGATAAAGGAATATTAATCGCCAGTGTAAGGGAGCATAACGCAAAGCTGGCACCTATATAAAAAACCAAACTCGGTGAGGTTAACCATACTATGCCAAGTAGTGCTGGGATCACCACTGCGGCAATGTGATTGATGGTAAAACTCACGCCCGCAGTAGAGGCGATATCCCGGTGATCAGCAATTTTTTGTAAATACGTTTTAAGTGCAATTGCCATGGCGAAAAATAAATGGTCAAGCACATACAATCCCGCGGCTATCTGGCTGTTTTCTACCAGTGCGTAACTCACAAAAACAATGATCAGCCCCAAATATTCAAAACATAGTGCCCTGCGCTCGCCAACTTTGTGGATCCAGCGACCAATGCGTGAAGCAAAAAACAGGTTAAATACATAATTCAACATAAACAACAGGCTAACATCACCTACGGAATAGGAAAATTTTTCGACCATCATAAACGAGGCGAAAACCATGAAAATTTGCCGCCTGGCTCCACTAAAAAACACCAGCGAATAATACAACCAGTAACGCTTTCGCAGCACCATATGTTTATGCTGTACCGAGACCTGGGGAAGGTTATCAAAAATGGCCCAAATTCCAAGTACCAATATCAAACCCACCCCGCCAGCTAACATATACATGCTGAGGTAGCTGACCCCGGCCCATTCCATCAACAGCCAAATAACACCGTAAGCTAACAACGACGCCAAACTTTTCACCGCCAGTTGTTTACCCATAAAATGCGCGGCTTTATCTTTCGCCAACCATTGCAAAGTCAATGACTGATTGATGGTTTCAAAATAATGAAAACCAATGGACATCAAAACGGTGGTGCAATAAAGCCCAAGGGCAAAAGGTAACCAACCCGTTATAGCCACCCCGATACACATCAACGCCAGGGAGACTAAAGCCAGGGTTTGTTCCTTTAATACTAGTAGCAGAAATATTGCAGTAAAGGCCAAAAACCCCGGTACCTCGCGCAAACTTTGCAATAGGCCAATTTGCGCACCATCAAAATTTGCCTGCTCTACCACAAAGTTGTTCAGCAGAGCATTCCAAACAGAAAATACCAAGGGCATCACAAAAGCCATCGCCAGTAACAGCAACTGCGGACTGGTGCGAATAACTGACAATTTAATCACGTTGAGAAATCAATTTGGGGTTGGCTGGCTAGTGTCTCACAGCCCAAGCATTGCACAAATAAAAAAGCTGACATTAGTCAGCTGGTAAACAGGCTAGAGACAGCTAAGCTGCCTCATGGATAAACTAGCCTTCGTTTTTATAACGCTCAACGCTTTCAGTCAGTTCAACTCTGGCGGCTGCAGCGTCTTCCCAACCGTCGATTTTCACCCATTTATTGGGCTCTAAATCTTTATAATGCGAGAAAAAATGTTCAATCTGATTACGGGTTAGTTCGTCCACCTCGTCAATATCTTTGATACCGCGGTAGATGCTGGTTAATTTATCCACAGGCACGGCCAGAATTTTGGCATCGGTGCCTGATTCGTCGGTCATCTTTAATACACCAACGGGTCGACATTTAATCACTGAACCGGCTAATAACGGGAACGGCGTCATAACCAATACATCGGCTGGATCACCGTCTTCGGACAATGTATTGGGAACATAACCATAGTTAGTGGGGTAATGCATGCAGGTAGCCATAAAACGGTCTACGAAAATCGCACCCGAATCTTTATCCACTTCATATTTAACTGGATCGGAGTGGGCTGGGATCTCAATGATCACATTAATTTCTTCTGGCAAGTTATTACCTGCGGGAACGCTGTTAAGACTCATAAACTAGGACCTGTTGTCAGTGATTAAAAATTGAATAGAATTATAGGGCTAACCTTCATAAGATGAAACGCTTGAAGCTTAATTAAAACCCTTATCAGCCAACAAAAGGGTTATTGATTATATTTTCAAGCAAATATCGGTAATCTTGCACGACGGGAAACTCATTTATCAAACGTGCTGGTTGTTTGCTATCTGGGTTTGCCACCGCCAGTAAATGTCCTATGCCAAAGGTTTTAGCAGATTGCAAGATAGCCAGACTATCATCCACAAATAAGGTGCTGGCCGAGTTAAAGCCTAGGCGTTGTTGCAATTTTTGCCATAAAAGTTGTGATTCTTTAGTCACACCAAATTCATGTGTGGAGATTAGTTGATCGATGTGGGTATCGAGTTGGGTATGCTCGACTTTTAACGACAAGCTTTGTGGATGGGCGTTAGTAAGCAAAATAACCTGCCTGTTTGAGGCCTTTAACGCATCCATAAAGGGGATCGCATCATCCCGCATACGGATCAGGTGCTCAATTTCACGTTTAGCTTGCACAATATCCAGCTGTAATTTTTCCGTCCAAAAATCCAAACAATACCAACTGAGCGTACCGGCAACTTTGTTATATTCGCTATTCATATAATTTTTGGCATCAGTTATGCTAGTACCACGCTTAGCGGCCAATTTGGCCGGAAGGTGATGTGACCAAAAATAGTTATCAAAATGTAAATCCAGCAAGGTACCGTCCATGTCCAGCAGTACGGTTTGAATTTGCTTCCAGAGTAAATCAGGCAAGTGGCATGTCCTTCATATAAGAGTTATATTCGACGTATTGATTGCTAAGCAGTTTACGTCTCATTGATACAATCAGTGACGCTATGATAACGTGATAAGTAGATGAGCAAAATAGATCCCCACAAAGCATTGCCACAAATTCATAACCGCCAGGTGGTCGCAAAAAGCGGCTTGTTTAAAGTGGAGCAGGTGAGCCTTGAGTTTTCCAATGGTGCATTACGCACCTTCGAGCGTATGGCTGGCAGCGGCCGTGGTGCTGTGATGATCGTGCCTTTTATTAATCAACATGAGTTTTTACTGGTCAGAGAGTACGCCGCAGGTACCCATTCTTATCAGCTTGGGTTCCCAAAAGGCCTGATCGATCCCGGTGAGCGGCCTGTCGAGGCGGCCAATAGGGAACTCAAGGAAGAAGTAGGTTATGGCGCCAATTATCTGTATCCACTGCATAACGTCAGCATGGCGCCGGCTTTTTTTGATGCTCAAATGGATATATTTATTGCCCAAGACTTGTATGAGAAGAGACTCCCGGGTGACGAGCCTGAGCCTTTGGATGTCATTCCTTGGTCGATCAATAATATGGACGAATTGCTCGCTCGGGCAGATTTTATCGAAGCGCGCTGCATTGCAGCACTATTTTTGGCACAAAGATGGTTAAGGGGGCAAAAATGCCAACCGAAGAAATAATAACCTTACTGGAAATTGCAAAACGCGCTGCGCGTGAAGCGGGACGAGTAGTCATGCAAATTTATGATAGTGGTGATTTCACCAGTTATCACAAAGCCGATGATTCGCCTGTCACATCAGCTGACTACAAAGCCAACGAGATCATTTTGGACATCCTAAAACGTGAAACCCCTGACATTCCTATTATGTCAGAGGAATCTGAAAATGGTAATTTGACCCAGCGCAAAGACTGGCAACGCTATTGGTTGATCGATCCCATAGATGGTACTCAGGAATTTATCGCCCGTAGTGGGGATTTTGCCGTGAACATTGCCCTGGTGGAAAACAATGAGCCGGTGTTAGGGGTTATATATTGGCCACCGGGAGAAACGCTCTATTGGGCGGCCAAAGGCCATGGAGCGTTCAAAGAAAGCCGCGCCGAGAATAAACAAATATTCGTACGTAGTTTCGATGACGTGGAAGCCGGCGTGGTGATGATTGCCGTTAGCCGCCGTCAGGCCCGGGAAAAAGTGATGCTCAGTATGAGTGAACATCGTACCTATCAGACTTACCCAACGGGCAGTTGCTCCCTCAAATCCTGCTTTATCGCTGAGGGTAAAGCCGATGTATTTTTACGCATCGGGATCACAGGAGAATGGGACACAGGTGCTTCACAATGCATAGTGACAGAGGCAGGCGGTAAAATACTGGCCCATGACTTTTCCCCCTTAAGTTACAATGAACGAAATTCACTCAATAATCCGGATTTTATCGTGATGGGTGACCAACGCGTGGATTGGCCAAGCATTGTTAAATATCAAATTGGAGAACAAAAATGAAGGATTTTCCTGCCTGTAGTAGCAAGATCTTTGCTCTGGTTAGTCTGCTTTTTTGCACCACGGCTAACGCCGATTGGCGGTTAGTCAACAAGGATTCAACTCTGAATTTTATTTCTACCAAAAATATTAACGTCAGTGAAATTCATCACTTTTCCCAACTAAGTGGGGAACTGAATGAGCAGGGTGAGTTAACAATTGACATAGAATTAGCTTCGGTAGAAACCGGGGTGGCTATTCGCAACACCCGTATGAGCGAAAAACTGTTTTTAGTTGATAAGTTTCCTACAGCAAGGTTAACTGCCACATTAACCAATGATGTACTTGCCCTTAAAGCAGGCCACACGGCAACTTTCGAATTGCCTGCCATGCTAAAAATCATGTCAACTGAAAAACCCATTAACATTTCAGTGCAGATTACCAAAAGTAGTGATGGTAACTTTACTGCCACCAGCACCAAACCGATTTTAATCGCTGCGGCTGATTATGGATTAGGATCTGGGCTCGAGTTGTTGCAACAGATCGCTGGCCTATCTAGCATAGGGTTAAGCGTGCCCGTTTCATTCAATCTGGTATTTGCTCAACTCTAAGCACCCTCTTCATCGGTCAGCTCTAGCTGTCCTTTGGGGATGATATTGACAGTTTCGTGCAACTCGGAATACACCACTAAGGCTTCACCATTTTTTAGTTGCTCCAGTACTTGTTGCACCTTTTCTTCCAGACTGCAATCCACTTCTCCATACTCGGTACCCTCGCGCAATACAAAGCCTTCAACTAACGTATACAAAGTTTCTAGTTCAATCTCACTTATTGGTACGATCATTTTGTCTCACTGTTATTATCTGGTGACCTGCCTAGTGTCTGGTCGATAAATTGGTTTACTCTGTGGTGCAACCAGATTTCAGGTGCCCAGGGCGTGCCCTGCATAAACCCCACATGACCGCCCTTGGCGCTAAGTTCCAGACGCACACTGGAGGATAAGTCGCTCTGCTGGGGCAGAACGTTTTCATTCATAAAGGGATCATCTTTGGCGTGCAGAATTAAAGTAGGGGTGGCGATGCTCTTCATAAAACCGATGGAACTGCATTTTTGATAATAATCCTCAGCACTGTCAAAACCGTGCAGGGGCGCCGTGACATATTGGTCAAACTCGCGAAAACTTTTAAGTTTGCGGGCATTAACAGGATCGATTGCCAGGTGGCCGTCATAATCAATCAAACCCATCTTAGTAACCAAATTGTTGACCATGCTTTTGAGTAAATAAGACTGATACATACGGGAAATCCCCTGATTGATACTCAGAGAACACTGCTGAAGCTTAAACGGTGGAGAGATGGCAATAGCGCCCTGGAGTATTTCTTGCTCGGTGCGCTCCCCTAGCAGTTTTAATAGCATATTGGCCCCGAGGGAAAAACCCATGGCGATTTTGTGTATGCCTGGAAACTGCTGCTGCAAGTTATTCAATAAAAACCAAGCGTCTTCGGTTTCGCCTGAATGATAGGCTCTGGGCAAGGTATTATGTTGTCCGCCGCACCCGCGAAAATGCATCAGCACCACTAGATATTGTTGCTGGCATAAATTGGCCGCCATATCGTTAGCATAATGTGACTTACTGGAGCCTTCCAATCCATGAAAAATGATCACTAATCCTTTGTAAGCAGAGGGGTTATGTCTGTCTCCTGCCCAGGCTAAATTAACAAAATCACCATCAGGTAAAGTTAGGCGCTGCGTCTGCCAGGCTACTTTCACCCGCTTTTGCATAAACCTGGGCCAGATAGTCTGTATATGACGATTGCTCGCCCACCAGGGCGGAACAAAGGCACTGGTTGCTATCACGCCATGTCTTTGCGCTGCACCTAGTAAGAGCGAAAATTCAGACGGATTATTTAAAGGCAGCTGTTGGCACATGTACGAAATTGACTGTTTACGTATTTATAAAAGCAATACAGTATATCAAGAGCCTATGAACATGTAAGTCTTAGTATTTTTTAACTTCTTACTGTAGGTTTAATCTCGACCAAAATGCGCCTAGCAGAGTGTTTTTAAAGTGTTCACGATATAAAATTTGAGCCTTAGAAAATGCAGTTTAGCGCAACAGGCTGGCATATTCAGTCGCATCCACGTCGCTACTGGAACGACTGATATCAGCTGCTCCAGACGTGTTGTGTGCTTGACCTCATCTATTAACTGAGTCGAAGTATTAGCCGTGCTAAATTGAGCTGGCCTGTTCAAAGACTGCTTGGCGTTCTTCCAATTCCTCTTGTGTTTCCAGCCAATTCATTTCGGTCTCACTCAAGCGGGATTTATATTCTGCCTGCTCGGTCAGCAGTTGCTTAAGTTTGCCTTTATTCTCAGCGTTATAGAGATCGGGATCAGCCATTTGCTGTTCCAGAACTTGCAATTTATTTTGCAACTCAGACATACTTTTTTCTTGTTTAGTCAATTGTTTACGTAAAGGTTGAGTCGCCTGCCTAAATTCGGCTTCCAAACGTTTCAGGTTTTTCCGATCAATTTTAGGCTCTTTGTTTTCAGCGCTGTTTGCACCGCTGTCAGATTTAAGTAACCAGTCGCGATAATCATCGAGATCACCATCAAACATAGTGACTTGGCGATTGTCCACCAGGTAAAAATCATCGCATACCGAAGACAGTAAAAACCTGTCATGGGAAACCAGCACCATGGCGCCTTCGAAACCCTGCAGGGCTATATTCAAGGCATGGCGCATGTCTAAATCCAGATGGTTGGTGGGCTCATCCAGTAATAACAAATTGGGTTTTTGATATACGGTCAAAGCGAGCACCAAACGAGCTTTTTCACCACCGGACATAGGCGCAACCTTGCTGAATGCTT
The DNA here is from genome assembly GCF_058068185.1 of Paraglaciecola sp. IT1134. Lineage (NCBI taxonomy): Bacteria > Pseudomonadati > Pseudomonadota > Gammaproteobacteria > Alteromonadales > Alteromonadaceae > Paraglaciecola > Paraglaciecola sp. IT1134. Next base: position 5,228,178 of record NZ_CM176486.1, read on the forward strand.
CATCACCACGAAAACCAAAACCGCCCAGAAAATCCCGTAAACTTTGCTCAGTGGCCTTTGGATCCAGACGTTGAATGTGGGCGACCGCCGACTCCTCACCGCGCAAATATTCCAGTTGATGCTGGGCGAAATAACCAATCCGCAAACCAGCTGATGTTTCATATAAGCCGTGCATAGGCTGCTTTTCCCCAGCCAACAATTTGATAAGGGTGGATTTACCGGCACCGTTGCGTCCCAGTAAACCTATACGGCTTCCTGGCACCAGATTAAGATGCAAGTGTTCCAGTATGATAGTGGAATCGTAACCCACTTGAACCTTTTCTATTTTTACTAAGGGATTGGGTAGCTTAGGAGGGCTAAAAAATTCAAAGGTAAAATTCGACTCCGCCAGAGCAGGCAACAGGGTTTCCATTTTGGCCAGCTGCTTGACTCGACTTTGCGCCTGTTTTGCTTTGCTTGCCTTTGCCCCAAAACGGTTGATAAAAGATTCGAGGTGGGCAATTTTGTCTTGTTGTTTTTCAAATTGCAGCCCTTGCAAGCGAATACGTTCAGCCCGTTGCTTTTCAAAAGCATCATAGTTACCCCGGTAACTGACCAATTGTTGTTGTTCTACACTGATGATTTCGTTGACTGTGCTATCGAGAAATGACTTGTCGTGGGAAATTAACATCAAGGTTCCCGTATAACGTTGCAACCATTTTTCCAGCCAAATAACCGCATCCAGATCCAAGTGGTTAGTGGGCTCATCGAGTAACAACAAATCCGAGCGACATAATAAGGCCTGGGCTAAATTCAGGCGCATTCGCCAGCCACCGGAAAACTCGGTCACTTTTTTATTGATAGTATCGCTAGCAAATCCCAGCCCCGCCAATATAGTCGCAGCACGCGCTTCAATGTCGTAGGCTCCGGCCTGTTCCAGTTGCCCATGCAGAACAGCGATTTGTTCACCTTTATGCGCCGTTTCAGCTTCGCGCAAGGTATTTTGCAAGGTACGATAACGCGTGTCGCCGTCTATCACGTAATCAATAGCGCTGCGCTGCACCGCCGGCGTTTCCTGGGCAACCGACACCACTTGCCAACCTTTGGGAATAGTACACTCCCCGTGTTCGGGATGTAATTCATTGCGGATCAAAGCAAACAGGCTAGATTTGCCACACCCGTTGGCACCGATTAATCCGGCCTTGTGGCCCGGATACACTACGGCATTGGTTTCGTGTAGCAATATTTTGCTGCCACGCATGAGAGATAAATCAGAAAATTGGATCATGAAAACCTATTGGCGGATAACACATAACGTCTATTGCGCTATGATAGCAAGATGACAGGCTGAAGAAATCCTATTGATAATGACAAACAAAATAAAAAAACGCTTTATAGCAGGGGCGACTTGTCCTAACTGCAAAAAAATCGACACCTTAATGTTATATTTCGAAAACAATGTCGAAAAGCTGCAATGTATTAGCTGTAACTACCAGCAAACCCAAGCTGACAAAAACGTCACTGCAGCCTCGCGCCAAAATGAAAACGTAATTGGCGTATTTAAACCAGAATAATGCCAAGCCACCTAGCCAACATCTATTAATAATGGGGCGGGGGTGGCTCACTAACGTCACTGCCCGCATTGGGTGTTTCCAAAGTGTTTACTTTATTTACCAGGTGAGAAATTTTAAACTGCAAGTCCTCCAACTGTTTTTGCTGTTGGATAAGGGCACTGTTGAGCTCTTCTATGGTGTCTTCCTGAAAAGACACCTTCATTTGTAATTGTTCAATATCTGCTTGTATCTGCTTGTATCTGCTGCATAACCTACTCGTAAATTAATCGTCTATTTGCCAGAACTCAGCTAACCCGCTACTGCTTTCTGACACTATCTGTTTATTATTGATAAACCCAAGCCCATAAACCACGGCGGTTTGGGGCCGGCTACCCTCCCTGGGTGCCACTTGCCACTCTTGCAGTTCATTGCCATCAGTTACCCGCCATAAATTCATTCTCCTGGCCGGTGATCCGGTTAACAAATAACGGCCATCTTCGGAAAAAACAGCGGTACTGAATATTTTCTGTCTGGCCAAATACTGCAATCGACTCACTTCCTTGCCCGTGGTCAAATCCCAAACCCTGGCCTGACGTTTGCTATCTGCGGTAAAAGCAAATCGGCCTTTGTCGTCCAATACTACTTTGGTGACCCGGCTGGGGTGCGTAAATTTGTGTAAAACCTGGCCACTACGAGTGTCCCATAAATAGGCCACATAATCATTCCCCCCAGTGAGGGCATAAAACCCGTTTGGCGAAATATCCACACTGTTAACCTTTTCCTGATGTCCTAAAAATTCTAAGCGCCTGCCGCTTTGGGGTTCAAAGAACATGACCTTGCCATTACCTCGACCTACCAATATACCCCGGCCCTGATTGGACACCGCGACATCACGAATACTCGCTTCATCAATACGCCAGAACCCTTCGGGCTCACCAGTGGTTAGATTCCACAAGGCAAAGGCTTCCCGGTCAGCGGTGACGACATAACTGTTATCAAATGCGATATGGATATTGAGCACTAAATTGTTGCCTTCACCTTGATGTTGCCACTCATAGCGTTTTTTATTAGTGACCAAATCCCACACCAAAATGCCATTATTTACGCCAGACACTACCGCAAGTGTGCCATCTGGCGAAATATTGGCTGCATAAGCCCCGTCTGCGGCATGCCGCCAGGTCTTGATTGGCGCGCCTCCTCCAGGGCTACATGCATTAAGAAATAAAATAATTAAACTTATTCTGTATAGCGCAGTCAATTGTTCGTTCCTATTTGGGTTTCTTCTTTCCCTCTGGGCGTTTAGTATATGCGCTTTATCAGGTTGAGGCCTATCATAACTAACGCATTCAACACATCTAACTTTGGGAGAATTAAATGAAAAAAACAGCAATCGCTATTCTAATCACTTCAACACTAGGCTTGTCGGCTTGTGGACAACAACAAGAAGTCGATATACTGAAAGTTGAGACATTAAAGCTTGAAACAGAAGCTGACCAACAGGCCTATGCCATGGGTGCCAGTGTGGGTCAGTTTATTGAGAAAAAATTAGCTGAGCAAGAACAGTTAGATATTACCCTGGATAAAAACTTGGTGGTCAAAGGTTTTGTGGCCGCATTGCAGCAGCAGTCACAACTGGAAATGAAAGAAATTCAAACTTTGACCTTAGCTATGGAAACCGCTTCCCGTGAAAAACAACAAGCCCTGGCCGCAGCCCAAGGCGAAACAAACATCGCTGACGGCGCCGCTTTTCTGGCAGAAAATGCTAAGCGCGACGGTGTGACAGTAACGGATTCCGGACTGCAGTACGAAGTGCTGACCGAAGGTGAGGGCGTTTCTCCTGCTCCAGAAGATACTGTGACTGTTCACTATAGCGGGACGTTGTTAGACGGAACGGAATTTGACTCTTCTTATACAAGAGGCGAACCGGCATCATTCCCGTTAAATCGGGTTATAGCTGGATGGACCGAAGGTGTTCAACTAATGAAAGTGGGTTCCAAGTATAAATTTTTTATACCTTCTGAATTAGCATATGGTGAGCGCAGCACGGGTGCCATAACCAGTAACTCCACTTTAATATTTGAAGTTGAATTATTGAAAGTTGTGCCAGCAGCTCCTGCTGCAGAATAAGTTACCCCAATAAAAAACCGAACACCAGACGGTGCTCGGTTTTTTATACTCATCAGCTAATTGTCCTTGCTGAACCTTATTCCCTCGTTATTACTGCCCTAAGAAAGGGCTAATTGGCCCAGATAAATCCGGGTAAGGTTAATCATTGTTATTGCGGACGTCCTACCTTAACGTCAAAAGTACAAGTCAATTTTAATGCTGCCAGCCCAAACTGAGAGCTCTTATCTTGTTAGTAAGGTAGTTTTGAACCGGAAATAACCCTACTAGTTTGTGATGTACACGTTCTTGTCAGTTAGAGTAAAACTGCTTTCGGTATCCAGATGGCAACTGATCTGTATACCCGCTCAATCAAAGTTTAGTTTGAAAGAAAATAAGCGAACCGCTTGAAACCAACTTTGATAGAATAAGGATAGACTAATTTAATTATTTTTCACTCCCAAATTAAATTATTTGTTGTAATAAATTGCGCTAATAAAATAGTTTTTATTACCACTTGGTGTAACAACTTTCACTTCATCATCTACGGCCTTACCAATCAACGCTCTGGCCAGGGGGGAGTCGATACTAATTTTGTTTTCACGTAATTCAAATTCATCAGGACCAACCAACTGATAACGACTTTCTTGGCCATCATCATCTTCCAACACCACCCACGCTCCAAAAAATACTTTGCCATATTGCTGTGCTGATGGATAAACGATTTTAAGGTCTTCCATACGTTTGCTTAAAAACCTTACTCGCCGGTCAATCTGACGCAAGTGTTTCTTGCCATAAATATATTCCGCGTTCTCAGATCTATCTCCCATGGCTGCAGCTTCCGACACTGCCTGGGTAACCCTTGGCCGCTCCTCTTTCCATAAGAATCGCAGTTCTTGCTCGAGTTTTGCCCATCCCTCTCGGGTAATATAATTGGTTCTATTCATGAATAATGTGCCGGGTTACTTTGCTTGCCAGGAACGACGACAACTATTTTAGCATTATTACCTGCTAACACTGGTATTTTGCGCCTATTACCCATATATACCCCAGTTAAGATAATGTTTAATCTCATCTAAGCCAATATAGGGCCGTTACATGATCATTGGAAAAATCGCGAGCGAACTTCAAGTTAAATCATCGCAAGTGCAAGCTGCCGTTAATCTTCTGGATGAAGGTTCAACCGTTCCCTTCATAGCTCGCTACCGTAAAGAAGCCACAGATGGCTTAGACGATATTCAATTACGCAAACTGGAACAGCGCTTAGGCTATTTAAGGGAAATCCACGACCGTCGTTTAGTGATCATAAAATCCATTACCGAACAAGGCAAACTAAACGAAGCCTTAAAACACGCTATCCTCAATTGCGAAAGTAAAACAGAACTAGAAGACTTGTACTTACCCTACAAACCTAAACGGCGCACTAAAGGACAGATCGCTATCGAGGCAGGTTTACAGCCCCTGGCCAACAAACTTTTTGCCGATCCTGCCTTGACACCAGAAAACGAAGCAACGGCATTTGTTCATCCGGATAAGGGGGTTAATGATGTTAAAACGGCTTTGGATGGCGCCAAATATATTCTGATGGAACGTTTTGCCGAGGATGCCGGTTTATTACAGAAAATTCGCCAACACTTGCTCAGACATGCGCATATCAAGAGTCTAGTCATTGCAGGTAAAGAAAAAGAAGGCAGTAAATACGCCGACTACTTTGCCCATAGTGAATTACTCAACAAAATTCCTTCCCATCGTTCATTGGCATTGTTTCGCGGCCGTAACGAAAATTTCCTGCAAGTGAATCTGGATGCGGATCCGGAAAAAGACACCTCAGACAAGAGCTCATACTGTGAGCAAATCATCAGCCAGCATTTAGGTCTGGCCTTTGCGAATCGCCCGGGGGATCCCTGGCTGGCATCAGTGGTGCAATGGACGTGGCGGGTAAAAATCGCGCTGCATATGGAAACCGAGTTATTTGGAGCCACCCGCGAACGTTCAGAACAAGAGGCCATTGAGGTGTTCGCTAAAAATCTGAATGATTTGTTAATGGCAGCACCGGCAGGTCCCAAAACCACTATGGGCCTGGATCCAGGTTTACGAACCGGAGTTAAGATAGCTATAGTCGACGCCACTGGCAAAGTACTGGCCACCAGCACTATATTTCCCCATGTACCGCAAAAGCTGTGGGACAAAGCCTTGCGCACCTTGGGCATGTTATGTAAACAGCATAAAGTTCAGCTGATCAGTATTGGCAACGGCACCGGCTCCAGAGAAACAGATAAACTTGTCGCTGAAGTGATAAAAGCCAATCCGGAGTTAGGGTTAAGCAAGATAGTGGTAAGTGAATCTGGCGCTTCGGTTTATTCGGCGTCTGAATTGGCGTCTGAAGAATTGCCGGATATGGACGTGTCCTTACGCGGTGCAGTTTCGATTGCCAGGCGCCTGCAAGACCCCCTTGCTGAGTTGGTAAAAATAGAGCCTAAAGCAATAGGCGTTGGTCAATATCAACACGATGTCAGTCAGAGTAACTTGGGTAAATCCCTGGACAGGGTAATTGAGGATTGCGTAAATGCTGTAGGTGTAGACGTCAATATGGCCTCTGCCGCCTTGTTAAGCCATGTGTCAGGATTAAATCGGACTCTGGCTTACAACATAGTCAACTTCCGAGATAAAAATGGAGTTTTTACCAGTCGTAAACAACTGCTCAAAGTAGAGAGATTGGGGCCAAAAGCTTACGAACAAGCCGCCGGGTTCCTGCGTATCATGCAAGGTCAAGACCCACTGGACGCATCCGCTGTGCACCCTGAGGCATATCCTGTGGTGCAGGCCATAGTCGACAGTTCAGCAACTGCCGTCAATGACCTGATAGGCAACTCTGAGATACTGAAGAAACTCGACCCACATAACTTTGTCAGTGAGACGTTCGGTTTGCCCACAGTGAGCGATATTATCAGCGAATTGGACAAACCCGGAAGGGATCCCCGTCCCGAATTCAAAACCGCGACCTTTAAGGAAGGAGTGGAATCACTCAGTGACTTAAAATCCGGCATGATACTAGAAGGCGTAGTCAGTAATGTTGCCAACTTTGGCGCGTTTGTCGATGTGGGTGTTCACCAAGACGGTTTGGTGCATATTTCAGCGATGACAGACAAGTTTATTTCGGACCCGCGAGAAATTGTAAAAGCAGGGGATATCGTTAAAGTTAAAGTATTGGAAGTCGACGTGGCGCGAAAACGCGTCTCCTTCACTATGCGTCTAACTGATAATCCGGTTGCAGCAAAACCTGGTGCCCAACCTGTCTCTAAAGCCAAAACGGGTACCCAAGCGCGCCAACAGAATCCGACCAGCAAGAAGGCTCAGGGGGCGGGGAATAACCAAGCCATGGGAAATGCTTTTGCCGATGCTTTTGCTAAAGCCAAAAAGAGTTAAACGAGTCCATTAAGACAAGTCCATTAAGACGAGTCCATTAAGACGAGTCCATTAAAAAGCCCTCACAGGAGGGCTGAGTTTGTTTTGTTGATTTCACGCTGGCCCTTACTCAAACACTTTGTTCAAACCCATTATTTTTAGGTTGGGTGACCTGCTGATAGTAATTTTGGATCACACTTTCCCGGATGCGCATTTTTTCGGCGCGCCCGGCTAAAAGACGGGCAAAATCTTGAGGATTACTGTCAAGACTCCCTGCCAAACTAGCATCCAAAGTAGGGGGACTCACATCGGTAACTTGCGCTATATCGTCTAAATCAATACTTTGCGCCAGGGTTACACTGTCATCATCGGCTACCTGTCGGCTAAACTCTTTTTGCCGATCTTCTGTTTGTTGTGCAGATATATCGTTGCGCGCCTCTACGGTTTTCTGACTCGCTTCTGCGGCAACCTTGCGATCCTGTGCAGAAGGTTCAGCCGGGGCCAAGGCAGCCGCTTTAACTTGTTGCATCTTGCGTATGGTATCTTGCGGAGATGTTGCCTGGGCTATGTCAATGGAGACTTCCCCGTCCACAGCGTAGCGTTTACCATCAGGTCCTTTAGTGTATTCATATTGCGGTGGTGCCGCATATTGGCCGCCTAAGCTAGCATGGGCCTGTTCATGGGCGCGTACATCTGCATCTCGTTGTTTGAGCTCGGCTACCTCAGCCTGCTCTTGTTGCTTTTGCTGAGTCTGCTGACGTTGATCAGCCTCTTCTTTACCGGCGCTGGGATCCTTGGCATTATCCTGATTGGCGGCATTTTGTTGTGTCTCGCTCTGGGCTGGTGTTTGGGGGCGTTCATATACTACAGCTTGATAAGGCGATTTAAGTCTATCCGCTTCGCTGCCTAATCCGGCTTGTGCAGCTGAATTTTCGGCAGCGACCAGTACAGGCACGGCTTCGCGTAGACTATTGTCCCTGCGTGCAGCTTCTGTATTGACATTCACTGTTGTGAAGGAAACTGCAATGGGAATGGGCGTGACTATATTCACTTGGGCGCCGTCAATTTAGCTAAGCAAAAGTATCGAGCAAGGTGCCGAGGGTATCATCGGCTGCGCTCAATACTCTGGCGGAAGCTTGGGTATTTATAGCCCCCATTTGCAGGTCAATCAGAGCATCAGTTACCTTTACGCCAGCTTGAGACCCACTCGTCTGGCTGCCAGCCGTGGCACTGGTGATATTCCTCGACGCCTGGCTAATTTGGTTTGAGCCTCGTTGTAATCCCAATGCCCCACTGGCAAAAGCAGAGCCCGTACCGTTATCAATTAGTAAGCCCAAAATTATTACTCCCCAACTAAATCCATGCTCAATTATTAACCAAATTGCGACAATTTAACAGCAAACTTTTATTTACCCTTGATCAAACGAAAAACCGGTTGAGATAGATGACACTTTTAGCTGATATTTTTGCCTATCAAAATACTCAATAAATTGGCCATAAAATCCTCGGGATGGGAAATAAAAGGGGCGTGTGAGGCATGTGGAAATATATGATAACTGTGCTCAGGATGAGCATCATCTAAATAATCAGTCAAACCTACGGGTACCAAGCTGTCAAGGCGACCCAACATCCAGTGCACCGAAACATTGCCAATATTAACGTTCCTGCGCAGATCTGTCTGTGCCAGTATCTGCAACCCTGCCCGTAGTGCGCCAAGATTAGGTTCGGGGTATTGTTGGATATTTTTTTTGATAAGCTTGATATCGGCTTTAGCCGAATCACTGCCCATAGCCTGAATGGCCAAGAACCGCTGCAGAGTTTTGCTGAAATCACACTGAAGTTGTTGAGCAAACGCTTGCAGAATACGCGGCTCTATTCCGGGCCAATCAGGGGCTTTAGAAAATTTTGGGCTAGTGGCCACTAACAGTAAGTTGTCAATTAGTTCAGGGTGGTCTGCGACGATCTGTTGTGCAACCAAGCCCCCCAAAGACCAGCCCAGAAGGTGGCACTTAGCCGGCAAACATTGATGCACTAGATCGGCGACAGCTTGCAAACTTGAATGACCAAGTTGTATATCGGCGTTGACCCCAAACCCCGGCAGGTCAAGGTAAGTAACCCTAAAGTATTGCTCTAGCTGGGTTGCTATGGGCTGCCATACCCCACTATTTACCCCCCAACCATGTAACAGGACTAAAGCAGGTCCCTGGCCTTGGGTGCGGCTTTGTAAACACATATTCATGTAAATTGATCTACGCTTATTGGCGGGCCGGACAGTGTAAGGAAGCATAGGATGAAATCAAGTACGGGCAACAAACATTGGGAACTTTAGCCATTTCCCAAAGCTGCTTGATATGCAGACAAGCCAGCTTGCCACTGGTATGCCAGTTTTGTCAGGACGACTTAGCCTTATTTGATTGGGGAAAATACCACTACAATTTATTAAATTGGCCCCAGGCTCAGCGCGGCTTAAAAAACTTTAATGGTCGACAACTGTTAGCCCTGGCTGATTACCAATGGCCATGGTCGAGTTTGCTCACCGGTCTTAAATTTTCCAGCAAGCTGCCCCATGCCAAGATCCTGGCGCAAATATTTGTGCAACAGCTACTTAACGTGCCGGGCCCCTTGCCTGACGCCATCCTTCCGGTGCCTTTGCATAACAGTCGTTACCGCCAACGAAAATTTAACCAGAGTATTGAAATCGCCAAACACATGGCCGCCCTAATTCCTATCTCTTTGGATGCAGCATTGGTTAGCCGGGTGAAAGCCACGCAGGCACAAACACAATTGAGTGCAGCCAAGCGTAAGGCCAATCTCAAAGGTGCGTTTGCCTTGAATCGGGCACCACAGTATAAACATGTGGTGTTGTTTGACGATGTGGTCACTACAGGGGCGACAATCAACGCTATGTTATCGCTATTACAAAGTAACTGCCCGGCATTAAAAATTGACGTCTGGTGTATCTGCCTTACCCTGGAGCATTAATAAAGTCAGCCATAAAGATGGCATTGCTCAACAAACGGCTAGTCCCCTGCCAGTATCCTCGAAAATTAGGATCATCCGTAAAGGCTACAACTTTGCCCTTCCCCAGGGTATGAGCTACCACAGAGGCGCTATTGGCGATCAAATGTTGTAATTCGTCCGCCGTGTAACCCGCTAACAGCGGTTTGGCAGAATATTGGCCAACGGTTATAAAAGGCGTTTTAGGTTTGCGCATGATCACCGTACTGTTGCGAAAGCTGGGTAAGTGTTCCCGGCTAAAGCCAAAAGTTAACGGATGACTCAAGTCTAAACGAGTGTCAAATACTGCACCTGCTATACGTTGTTTTGCTGCTAATGCATCTTGGTCGGCATAGTTAAGTCCGGTGACCGAAAACGCCTTGTTGAGTTCGTCTTTAGATAAAAACGAAGCTTTTAGCCAATCCTGCTCACTGAACCACTTGGCCGCGCTACCTTGGCCTATTATCACGCCTCCAGCTTTTATCCAATCGTCTAATTTCTTAACAGTGCCCTGTGCTACCTGGTGATAGTCGCCACTGGCCCAAATTATATGGCTATAAGAAGCGAGGGGTAAAACGTCCAGCTCCGCAAGATCTGTGATGGTGACAGGCATATCCACCCTTTGATCCAAATAGTGCCATATTTCACCCACTTCATATTGCGAGGTGCCTGCACCGCCAACAAGCAAAACCTGGGGGGTCTGCACCTCCAGCATTTCCCGACTGCCCAAATCAATGCCCTGGCTGGTAAGTCCGGACATCACTGACCAGACCTTTAAATTCAGCTCGTCTGCTTTATTGCCAAGTAAAGCAAGCAAGTTGTCTGGCTGTTTAGCGGTTGTCGGTATGATCACTGAGCCGGCAGACAATGGGATGTCTCCTTCTGGCGTACTGGCCACAAACGCATTGCCCGCCACCTTAGCCTTGATCCCAGCACTCAACAGTTGCTGTAACAGCTTGGGGGAATGGGAGTCTTGCCAAGAAAATGCATAGGCATAGGCATCAATACTCAGCGCGGACGACGGAGATTGGTTGTCTCTAGGCGCCTTGTCCAAGGCAACCTTTCGCCAAATCTTGCGTTTAACGGGTTCGAACTGCAGATTAAATGCCAGTGGCAAATTCCAATTCGACACATCATAAAAAGTGTTGTCGTCGAAGCGTTGACGTACGGAGAACAACGATTTTATCAGGCGATATTGCGCTTGTTCCAGGGGCACAAAGATACTGTCCACCGGGTTAAATCGATTGTCATTGATCTTTATGGGCTCAGCCAATGGCCAAAATTGAATACCATGCTGGCTTAAGATAGTCTGCATAGCTGCAAAGCGACTTTTGTCCTTCGCTTCACTTATGACATAACCTACTAGGTTGTCATCACTGATCAGTTTTTGGGTTTGCTCGGCGAACTCTTGTCGATAATTTACCAGCGCCTGTTTGTTGGCCAAGGCGCCGGAAAAAGTAGATAGGGAAGTAGTGATCTGGTTCCGGATTGTATCGGTGAACTTAAGTAGGCCGTTGACGGTTTGTTGTTGATGTCCACGACTACTGGCTTGTTCGAATAAAATACCAATGCTGCCATAAGCATCGGGATAAGTTGAACCCTTGCCATAATAAAAGTCGTCGTAGCCTTCCTGAGTAAAATATAATTGTTTGTCAGCATCTAAGGCTTTGGCATGAAATTTTGCCAATGCTTCGGTCAACTCAACATTTTTTAACGGTGTAAATGGATTTTTACGGGACGTAATACCAGGCTGAAAAAAATAACTGCTGTTAGGGCCCATTTCATGAAAGTCAGTTAATACATCTGGGCGCCAAGCTTGAAACTGGGCAACTCTCGCTCTGGATTCGGGGTGGGTGAGCAATAACCAATCCCGATTTAAATCAAACCAATAGTGGTTGGTGCGGCCACTGGGCCAGGCTTGCTGATGTTCCCGGTGTTGGGGATCACTCACCAGGTTTTTGCCGCGATGCATATTGGCCCACTGGGCAAACCGAGCCAGCCCATCTGGATTAATGCTTGGGTCGAGTAATACCACGTTGTTCTGGAGCAAGTTGTCTATTTGGGAATTTTGTCCCGCGGCCAAATAGTAGGCTATGAGCAGTGCGGCGTTACTACCGGAAGGTTCGTCGCCATGCACACTGTAACCCATCCACAAGATAAGTGGCGAGTCGGTTGAGGTTTTGCTGCCCAGGTTAGCGAGGTGATTGGCCTGGATCTCCCCAAGATTTTTTTGATTTTCCGCAGAGGTAAATGCGAGTAATAACAGCGGGCGATTCTCATGGGTGCGGCCGGTTTCAACCAAACTTACCCGTGTTGAGGTGCCGGCAAGTGCACGCATGTAAGTAACCAGTTGATCGTGGCGTACATGCCACTCTCCCACCGGTGCACCCAACACCTCAGTCGGGGTGGGAATATCATCCAGGTATTGGGTATCCGCGGGTAAATAGGCTTTATCTGTAACGGCGAAAAGTTGGGTGGAGATCAACCATAAACTTGTAACAAAACAACGACAACAACCCAGCATAACACCCTTTCCTCAACTACCCGAGAGTAAAAATTCGATAAAAAAGGAGGTTCGCATGTTTTAGCTGAAATTAACATAAGCAAATATTATTACTTGAGTGTTTTAGTCAAGTAATTTTGTTATTATAGCGTCATGTCTATTTTACAGGACCTTAATATGATTTCTATATCAGAAACTGCTCAAGCACATTTTTGTAAATTACTTGAAAAACAAGAAGCTGACACTAACATTCGGGTATTTGTGGTCAACCCAGGTACGCCCAGCGCCGAATGTGGTGTGTCTTATTGTCCCCCCGATGCGATCGAGGAGAGTGACACAGTACTGGAATTCAATGGCTTTGATGCGGTCGTTGATCTCGAAAGTGTGCCTTTTTTAGCTGAGGCGGAAATTGATTTCACAACGGATCAAATGGGTTCACAATTAACCCTAAAAGCACCCAATGCCAAGGCGCGCAAAGTAGAGAGCGATGCCCCATTGGAAGAGCGTATCAGATACATGATCGAGGCAGAAATTAACCCCCAGTTGGCCAGCCACGGTGGTAAAGTCTCGCTAGTTGCAGTCACGGATAAAGGCGAGGCCATTTTACAGTTTGGCGGTGGTTGCAATGGTTGTTCCATGGTCGATGTGACCCTTAAAGACGGCATTGAAAAGCAAATGATGGCGCAATTTTCTGGGGAGCTAACCGCCATCAAAGACGAAACAGAACATGAAGCTGGCGAGCATTCTTACTATTAAACCTTATGCTCAAGCGCAGCCTGCATAAACTGGCAAGTAATCCGCAAAAAAGCTGGGGCAATTTCAAGATAGGGCTCAGCATTTTTGTGTTGGGTGTAATACTGATATTTGCCGCTCAGCATATTTGGCAATGGTTCTACATACCTGCCTTATTGTGCCTTGCTGTTGGCAGTGGCTTTGCCATAGTAGGCTACATTGGGATCCTCGCATTTAGGCTAATTAACGCCTTTAAGCTACCAAACGCCCGCGCTGGGAAAGCCAAGTAAAATACCAGCCCAAACTCCCCCCCCTAGCTAACATAAACACCAGTAAGGCTATCCACAGTGCCATATTCTCCAGGTCTCTGAGTAACCACCAGCTAGGGAAAAATACCAATAGGCTACTAAGCAACATGCTATTTTGCATAGCCTTAGCTCGCGTTAAACCGACAAACACGCCATCGAGCAAGAAACACCAGTGACTCACCACAGGCAGTAACCAGGTTATGGGTAAATAAGTGTGGGAGAATGTTCTCAGCTCGGGTAAATCGGTCAATAGGCCGATAATCTGGTGACCAAAAAAGACAAAACCAAGACTATACAATACGGCCAAATTAGCAGACCAAAATAAGCCTTGCAGCACCACAGTGTGTATTTGCTGATTACTGGCTCGCCCCTTGGCTTCACCAACCAGTGCCTCTACGGCGTAAGCAACTCCATCTAAACCCAAGGCTATTAAGGCAAAAAACTGCATGACTATGGCATTACTGGCGGCTGTCATCTGACCATATCGGGCACCTTGAAATATCACAAAAGCCAGACACAACTGCAGGGCCAAATTACGAATAAAACTATGGCCGTTTAAGGACATCAATTGGGTTAATTCTGACCAGTGCCAATCTACCAACCTGGGTTTGATAAAACCTAAACGGCGCACTGCCAACCACATGCCCGATAAGCAAATTGAATATTCGGCCAAGACACTGGCCAGCGCCACCCCCTCAACCCCTAAACCCAAGACAAACACCATAAAAATGCTTAGAGCCGCATTAAACAAATTCGCCAGCAACTGAATGATCAGTACCTGCCTGGTTTGTTGTTGGCCAATCAACCAGCCAATTATCGCCAGATTCGCCAGGGCGGCGGGAGCACCATAAATTCTGACGTTAAAGTATTGGCTTATGATATTTTGCAAACCAGAACTGGCATCACTGAGATACAAACCTATTGCCAGCAAGGGCTGATGTATCAACCAGATAAATATACCGATGCTCAACGCTACGCTCACACTGTGCCAAAGCACTTTACTAGCCTGCGCGATGTCTTGTTTGCCTTTTGCTTGGGCGCTTAAACCTGTGCTGGACATGCGGATAAATCCGCAAAGCCAGTAAGTTTGAGTCAATATCAGCGATGCAATGGCTGCCCCGGCTAAAAATTGGCTATTTTGCATATGCCCCAACACGGCCGTATCGACCATACCGATCAACGGGGTGGTAATATTACTGAGGATCATAGGTAAGGCTAAAATCAGAATACGCTGGTGAGCCAGGCGCTCCCAAAAATGTGAATTAGCCGGATTATTTTCCATGCAATAGGTAAACTCGATTTAGTGGGTGGTTTATTGATCAGTTTAGGCGAGCCGCAACCTAGCCTGCATTCAATGTTATAATCCCAGCCAATGTGGCTCAGATTAGGGTAAAATACCTAAGTCCCGAGGCAAACAGCCATTTTCAGACATATCAACCAAGGGTATCTGCATGGATCGTATCATTTTTTTGTTTATTTTAGGGTGTTGCCTCATCACAAATGTGCGTAGCGTTGAAGCCGCCGACAACGCAGTTATCTTGCTTTATCACCACGTGAGTGAAAAAACACCTGGCTCAACCTCTGTTTCGCCGAGCACCTTTAGAAACCATATGCAATATTTGCGTGAAAACTTTCACGTTTTGCCGCTGCCCGAGATAATTTCCGCCCTACAGGCAAAACGCCCTTTGCCTGATAATGCCATAGCCATTACGTTTGATGACGGATATGTGGATATCTATCAAAATGGCCAGCCTATTTTAAGCGAATTTAAGCTGCCATATACCGTATTTATCAACCCGGCTCTGGTCGGTGCAGTCGATTATCATTTGAGCTGGCAGCAAATGAGCGAAATGTCCAAACAAGGCGCGACTTTCGCCAATCACAACTTAAGTCACGACCATCTCTTGGCCCGAAAAGGAGACGAAGATGAAAGTGACTGGCTTAAACGCTTAGAAAAAGACATTCAACAAGCCGAGCAGATGCTGCAAAAAAATCTAGGGATAAGCCACAAGTATTTTGCTTATCCCTATGGAGAATTCTCCCCAGCGTTGCAACAACGTATCACGGATTTAGGTTTTATCGGTTTTGCACAGTACTCAGGGGCAGTCGCCAGTTTCAGTGATTTTTCCGCACTTCCACGCTTCCCTGCTGCCGGTGTTGACGATGACTTTGCCTTATTGAAGTTAAAAATGCACAGCCTTGCCATGCCGGTAACAGACGTTAAACCTAAGGATCCCGTGATGAATGAGGCACAAATGCCGTTTACGTTCAGCTTCGAGGTTAATGACAAAGACATTGATAATGGGCGGATTGCCTGTTTTTTCCAAGGCCAGCCTCAAAGCATTGCCATTGAAGGTAAAAAGATCTTGGCTGAGTTTAATCTTTTTCTGCCATATGGCCGCTCAAGACTCAATTGTACCGTACCCAGCATCGTACAGCCGTCACGATATTACTGGTACTCCAAGCCGTGGTTCGTCGCTGATCAACAGGGGCACTGGCCTGATTAAAGGGCCTTACGCAGATGTTCATAGTGTCCCAGAGCCAATTCGCTGTCATCATTATGGCTGCTGGTATGCACAAAGCCGTATTTAAGATAACACTCAATGGCAACTCGATTACTGGCTTGTACATCCAAGGTTAGTGCCGTTTTGCCAAGTTCCTTACCCATAGTTTGAAAATGATCCAGCAGCTGACTAGCTAAACCCTGACGTCGATACAGACCACTGACGGCAAGATGCCCCACACATAATTCATTGACTTGGGGTTTGGGAAAAACCTCCTGCAAGCCTTGGCAACGCTGTAAGACCCTTAACAGTTGTGCTCCTGAGTAACAGCTTGCCAAGCTATCAAAGGTACTAGAAACAAAACTCGCTGGGGGGTAGCGAACCCAACTACTAGCCAAAGCGACAGCTTGATTGTCCAGGGCTATTACCCAGTGGTTGGCATAACCGAATTGCCCCTCAGGGCGAGACAAAGCATGGGTAAGGTAATCTTTGGCAGTATAAGACGGCGGATTGTCGAACAACCTTGGTAACGCCTTGGGGGCCGAACTGATAAGTAAGGGTACCAGCGAGTCGACATCGCTCTTTACCGCCCGGCGAAGGTGATACATTATGGCCAGGCGGAGATCAACACTGGCAAGTCCTGTAAAATTTTCTGTCCGTCACTGATGGCCAATTTCCCCGCTGCAAAATCTGGTTTAAAACGCCCCATAACATTGCCATCTGGATTCACCAGCACCACTGAAGAGCTGTGATCTACCAGATAGTTAGGATTATCCGTGCTGTCAGAGATGGAATACATCATGCCCATCGCCCTAACTAATGGGAATAGCTGGGTATGTTCACCGCTGGCGGCAATAAATTGAGGATGGAAAAAATTAACATATTCAGCTAATCGCTCTGTCGTATCCCGCCCAGGATCCACCGAGATAAAAACCACTCCTATGGGATAGGTTGTTTCTAACTGCTGCAAGGCAGGGTAAATACTCGTTAATTCGGCCATAGTGGTGGGGCAAATGTCGGGGCAAAACGTATAACCAACAAACACCAAGGTCCACTTATTTTTAAAATTTTCTGCCTGAAAAACCTGTGCATGGTGATCCGTTAACTCAAAATCAGGTAGAGCTCTGGCCTGAGGATACAAACTGATATAACGGGTTTTATCCATCTGTCCGGGTGAAATAGTCAATGCCAGTACTACCCCCAGGGCTAAGGCAACCAGTGCCAATAACCCAAGTTTTATTTTACTCATAGGATGAATCTCATAGGATGAATCTCATAGGATGAATCTCATAGGATGAATTTCATAGGGTAAATCTCACATAATGATCGACCAGCAGCACCACAAACAATACCATCAGATGAATGATGGAAAACCTGAACGTTTGCATTGCCGTGTCATTATCACTGGCAAATTTCAGCTTCCACGCGTAATACAAAAAGCCGCCATTGAGTAAAGTAGAACCCGCTAAATAGATTAAACCTGTCATGCCAATTAAATAGGGCAATAAACACACTATTGTTAACAACAGGGTGTAGAGTAAAATGGAGGTTTTGGTGAATTCTATGCCATGGGTTACCGGCAACATTGGTACTTTAGCACGGGCATAATCTTTCTGGCGGTGAATGGCCAGCGCCCAAAAATGGGGTGGGGTCCAAATAAAGATAATCAACACCAACAACAACGCGTGGGCGTGGACCTCGTTGGTTACCGCTACCCACCCTAACAGTGGCGGTGCCGCACCAGCTAAGCCTCCAATGACGATGTTTTGCGGCGTAGCGCGTTTAAGGTACATAGTATAAACGAAGGCATAACCCACCAGACTTGCCAGGGTCAATAAAGCCGTCAACCTATTCACCCATAACTCTAATATTATATAGCCAACTACCGTCAACCCGGCGGCAAATAACAACGCTCGCCTGGGGCTAACCTTGCCTTTGGGCATGGGCCGATTGGAAGTACGCGCCATTTGGCTGTCAATCTTACTATCCACAACATGGTTGATCACCGCTGCCGCCGACGATAAGAAACCGATGCCTAGCAAACCGGCAATTAAGATCTTCCAGCTGATCCAAGTTTCACTGGCCAGACACATACCTACCAGCGCAGTAAGCAATAACAACATCACCACCTTGGGTTTGGTCATTTCATAATAATCGCGCCAAGTGGTGGTAATACCCCGCCCGGAATTTTGTTGCAAGGCAGCTGCAGCTTTGCTCATTGATGTCTCCTAAGTTTTTCGATAAAGGGTGTAGCTCAACATCACTAACACCAACAACAAACAAGCTGCAAGGGCATTGTGCATTACGGCAACCATAACAGGTAAACTGAAGACTACATTACTCACGCCGAGTATAACCTGAGCCCCAAGAACCACAACTAACCAGGCCGCTTGTTTCTTAATCAGCCGGGAATGGGCGCTCGCATATAAGCCGATCGCCAACCAACACAGATAGATAAAGGTGATAAACGCGCCGATTCTATGGGTGATATGCATGGTCATGCGTTGGGCGTAGTTGTGTACACCATACTCATAATTCTGGGCATCGGGTAAGCTAAAAGCGCCAAGGAAATCCAGACGCTCGTACCAATTACCCTCACAGAGGGGTAATTCGGTACATGCTAATGCCGCGTAGTTTGACGATGTCCAGCCGCCTAACGCTATCTGGCATAAAAGAATAATCATTCCCAATAAAGCGAACTTGCCGAATTGGCGGGTACGTTGGTCGCCTCCGGGTATACGATAGGGCGACAAGCGCAAATACAGTAAAAAGAGGCAGGACAAAACGGCAAAGCCGCCCAATAGATGCCCCATCACCACCACAGGCATCAAATTCAGCGTCACAGTCCACATACCTAGGGCGCCTTGAAACATCACCAGACACAATAGGAAAAAAGGCAATTTAACCGGTCGGTGATAGGATCGATTGATAATGCTGATAATAAATATGACAAAAATAGTCAGGCCCAGAGCACTAGCAAAATAGCGATGGATCATCTCGTTCCATGCCTTATGCGACTCCAAAGGCCGTTCAGGGAAGGCCAGTTCGGCAGCAGCAACCTGCTCATGGGCCTGGGGCACCGTAAAATGCCCGTAACATCCCGGCCAATCAGGGCAACCCAATCCGGCGTCGGTCAGGCGGGTATAGGCTCCCAACATAATGACTACTGCCGCAAGCAACAGGCTAATCAGTACCAATTTTTTCATTCATTGTCCTCTAGCCTATACGCGATAACTTCAGCAGCTTGCGCATATCGGTTAGTATATCCCGGCTGTGCAATATGGCTTGTTGCTGCTCGAGGTGTAGTGGGTAACGTAAAATTACATTATTCAGAGTATCGACTATGAAAATACCATCTGTTGGCTGATCTTTAAATACAGAATCAACACTTTCTTCGTTACTTTTTAACAACTTAACAACATTTTGCAAAGATAACTTAGCCACTGCTGCTTGGTCGCTGAAGGTGGTACTGATCACCACGGGTTCCACCCGATCACTTTCTTTACCCAAAGCTAACCACACCTGCCCCAAACTATATATGGCATTGTCACAGGCTTGGCCGCATTGGGCAGGTAATACATAAACAATATGCCACTTACTGTCGACCCCCAAATTGGGTAATATGGTTAATTCCAACGGGGGGGAGAGTAGCTGGCCTTTATTGGTGGCACCTTTAGCAAACCAGTTATTATCCAAAGCAAGCTTTGCCAAAACCACAGGCAAGATAAAGACCACAGCTAAAATCAGTAACATACGTTTACTGTTGTTTTTCTTAGAGATCATGTTGTTCCTTAGTTTTCGTTTTGCCACGCAGGGCAAATCCGTAAATTAACAGGGCAGCGATGGCGAGGCCAAACCACTGAATTGCATAAGCGATATGTTTTTCAGGAGACATGACGACCGGCTGCCACTGACGTATGAACCCGGATTGAGCCTCGGGATCAAGCTGCACAATAAATGGCAACACCGGCAACTGAACAACTTGTTGGATAAAGGTAAGATCGAGTTGTTGAATCACTTTAGGCCAGCTCTGGGAAATATCGGCGGTTTCGCTAGACATAGGGTTAACGTCCGGTATAGCCACCTTGCCCGTTACCTGCTTTAGGGCCAAAGGTAACTGTACAACCGGCAGCTTCTTGCGGCTTGGATCTCCCGGCACCCAACCAAAATTTATCACTAAATTTCCCGAGTCGGTATTGAGCAAGCCAAGTACTTCAAATCCCACTCTGCCCTGATGTATTCTGTTATCCAGCAAGAAATAAATATTTGGGATTAGTTTACCTGTCAGGCTAACTGGCAGATCTCGAATATCCTGCTCCATAATCATGATCTGGGACAAGGATGAAGCGGAAGTGGTTGCCGCTTCTTCGATCATTGCCAGGCGCACCGACTTTTGTTCAGCCCTTTGTAATTGCCATAATCCAAGCGCAAACATAATGACAACCGCCAGCAAAGTAATTAATGTAGATATAACGGGTAATTTAATAGATTTCACACTCATATCTATCTCAACACAACCAGAGTGTGACAAAGGAGACGCAGTTTGCTTATAAAAATAATAATTGGTGGATTACTTCTGTTCATGGTGTTTAGTTTGATCAAGGCGATGATCATCATGTTAAAAGATGACCCTAACCAGCCTCGTATGAGTAAATATATCGGCCGACGAGTGATGACTTCGGTGGCGATTGTGGTTGTTATTTTAATTGCCCTGGCAACCGGCCTAATTGAGCCGAATCCTCGCCCTTTTTGATGGAGGCGCGGCACTATAACACCCTTGAGTACCTGATATCAGCTGGCCTAAACCTAATTAAGCCAGCTACGCATTATACTTCTTACAAAATATACACAAAGAAAAACAACATTACCCAAACCACATCTACGAAATGCCAATACCAGCTGGCCGCCTGAAAGGCAAAGTGGTTCTCGGGGGTAAAATGTCCCTTGAAGATCCGCAGAAGCATAATGAACAAGATTATCGCCCCCAGGCTAACATGTAGACCATGGAATCCTGTTAGCAGGAAAAAGGTATTGCCATATATTCCTGATTGCAGGGTTAAATTCATCTCTTGGTAGGCGTGCATATATTCTTCAACTTGCAACACCATGAAAATCGCGCCCAACAGCACAGTAACGCCTAATGCCAATTTAAGTCTTCCGCGTTTGCCTTCTTCCAAGGCTACATGGGCAATGTGGCAAGTCACCGAGGATGTCAGCAAGATAACCGTGTTGATCAAGGGTAGACCGTACCAGCCCATAGCTTCGGTTTGTGTGCCACCCGGGGTATTAATTAGGGGCCAAATAGCTTCGAAAGCCGGCCACAGTACTTCGTTCGTTGCCACATTGTTCGAAGCACCACCTAACCATGGTATAGAGAATACCCTGGCGTAAAACAGGGCCCCGAAAAACGCGCCGAAAAACATTACTTCGGAAAAGATAAACCAGGCCATCCCTTGACGGTATGAACGTCCCAATTGCGCGCTGTATAAGCCGCTCATCGATTCGTGGATTTGATTTCTGAACCACCCAACTAACATAAAAATCAGCGTGGCGAATCCGGCCAACAGAATGTAAAGACCGTATCCCTCTGTGCCCTTGGCGCCCTCCATGACAAAGTTACCTGCACCAACTGCAATCAGGAATAATGCCACGGCACCGACAAAAGGCCAGGGGCTCTGATCGGGAACATAGTATTTTTCATATTCTGGTTGTGACATATTGTTCTCCTGTTAACCACGTTTCATTGCAATGTCCTGAGCAGCAGGCGTCACATCATATAAGGTGTATTGCAAGGTAAAATAAGTAATATCATCTGGCAGCTGCGGATCCACATAGAACTTCATGGGCATCACCACACTCTCTCCCGCTTCTAATATTTGCTGTTCAAAACAAAAACATTCGGTTTTGTTCAAAAAAATTGCCGCGGTACCAGGGGATACCGATGGCACTGCTTGCCCAATAATGCGTTTCGTGGATGGATTTCTGACCCGAAAATCAACCTGATTCATCTCTCCAGGGTGCACTTTCAACTGCCTGGTTTGGGCTTCAAACTGCCAGGACATACCGGATTGAGTCCGGGTGATAAAGTCGATGGTAATCAGTCGGCTTTCGTCCACCTCCATAGCCTCGAAAACCGCCGCACTATTGGCGGTTTTGCCATTTAACCCGGTAAGGTCGCAAAACACATCATACAAAGGTACCAGGGCAAAACCGAAACCGAACATGCCCACCACGATAGCCAGTAGTTTAACCACCATCTTATTGTTTTTATTTTGCTCGGCATTCCCTGACATGGTTAAGAACCTTTATTTCACTACAGGCGGTGTTTCGAAGGTATGGTAAGGCGCGGGTGAGGGTATTTCCCACTCCAATCCTTCAGCTCCTTCCCATACTTGGGCAGACACCGGCTCGCCCTGTTTGCGACACGCCTTGATCAGCAACGCCAGGAATATAAACTGTGACAAACCAAAGGCGAACCCGCCTAAACTGATCCACTTATTAAAATCGGCGAACTGCAAGGCATAATCTGGAATACGACGGGGCATGCCCGCCAAACCGACAAAATGCATGGGGAAAAACAGTACGTTGACCGACACCAATGAGCACCAGAAATGCCATTTGGCCAAAGTGATATCAAACATTCTGCCCGTCCATTTGGGCAACCAATAATACACCGCCGCCATAATGGAAAAAATCGCCCCCGTTACTAATACGTAGTGGAAATGCGCGACCACAAAATAGGTATCATGGTACTGGAAATCCACCGGTGTAATAGCCAACATCAAGCCTGACAAACCGCCTATGGTAAATAATACGATAAAGGCCAGGGCGAACAACATAGGCACTTCAAAGCTCAGGGAGCCGCGCCACATTGTCGCCACCCAGTTAAAGACCTTCACGCCTGTTGGCACCGATATCAACATGGTGGCCAGCATAAAGAACATTTCGGCGAATACCGGCATGCCCGTGGTGAACATATGGTGAGCCCACACAATAAAAGACAGCAGTGCGATGGACGTGGTAGCGTAAACCATAGAGGCATAACCAAACAACTTTTTGCGGGAAAAGGTCGGAACGATTTGGGAGATAATGCCGAAGGCCGGCAAGATCATAATATACACCTCGGGGTGTCCAAAGAACCAGAAGATATGCTGGAACATAACGGGATCGCCGCCGCCGGCCGCATCGAAAAAGCTGGTCCCGAAAAACTTGTCAGTCAGTACCATAGTAACGGCCCCAGCTAGCACGGGCATAACGGCAATCAACAAAAATGCCGTTATCAACCAAGTCCAGACAAACAAAGGCATTTTCATCCAGGTCATGCCCGGGGCGCGCATGTTAAAGATAGTGACGATGACGTTGATCGCCCCCATGATCGACGAAATCCCCATGATATGCACCGCAAACACGAAAAAGGCGGTGCTGTCATTGCTGTAGGTGGTCGACAGAGGTGCGTAGAACGTCCAGCCAAAAGCCGGCCCTCCGCCTTCTAAAAATAATGATGAAAGCAAAATCAGAAAGGCAAATGGCAGGATCCAAAAACTCCAATTATTCATCCGCGGTAACGCCATATCCGGCGCACCGATCATCATAGGTATCAACCAGTTTGCCAGACCCGTAAAGGCCGGCATCACGGCCCCAAACACCATGATCAAACCATGTACCGTGGTCATCTGATTAAAAAAGTTCGGGTCGACAATCTGTAAGCCAGGTTGAAATAGTTCCGCGCGGATCACCATGGCCATGGCGCCACCGGTTAAAAACATAATAAAGGCAAACCATAGGTACAAAGTGCCAATGTCTTTATGGTTGGTGGTGTAAAGCCAACGCGTTATCCCTTTTGGGATCTGATGTGCATGATGTTCGTCATGCACAAGTGTTTCGGTTGCTGTGCTCATGGTCGTCCTCTTATTGCCCGTTCATGGCTGCGTTGATGTCTTTAGCTTGCACTAAGTCGCCTGTGTTATTACCCCAAGCATTACGCTCATAAGTAATGACAGCAGCGATATCAGACATGCCCAGTTGTTTGGCGAAAGCAGCCATGGCGGTGCCAGACTTACCGTTTAATACAATATTGATGTGCTCCGCCATATCATTGAGTGCGATTGTGCTGCCTTTCAATGCTGGGAAAACCCCGGGAAGGCCTTCACCATTTGGCATATGACATGCCGCACAATTAGCCATATAGACATTTTCGCCCGTTGCCATCAGGTCTTCCTTGGACATGTTCATGGACAGCAGACGCTGCTCTTCGGCTTGGGCTTGCTGCTGCACTGCTTCTTGTTTAGCTATCCATTGGTCATATTCCGCTGGCTCTTTAGCAATCACCACTATGGGCATGAAACCGTGATCCTTGCCGCATAATTCGGCGCATTGACCACGATAAACGCCGGGTTCATTGACCTTAGCCCAGGCGTCATTGATAAACCCGGGGTTCGCGTCCTGTTTAATCGCAAAATCCGGCACCCACCATGCGTGGATAACATCATCAGAGGTTATCAAGAAACGCACCTTCTTATCGGTGGGGATTACCAGGGGCCGATCGACCTCTAACAAATAATTTTCGCCTTTAGCTAACTTACCGGAAATCTGCTCTGGTTGAGTGGCAAGCCTTGAATAATATTCGACATCATTATCCATATACTTGTAATTCCACTTCCATTGAGAACCCGTAATCAAGATAGTGACATCAGGCTCGCTGGCATCTTCCATGGCAATTAGGGTTTTGGCGGCCGGCACGGCCATGATAATAAGAATAATAAAAGGAATGACTGTCCAGGCGATTTCGACTTTGACACTTTCATGGAAATTGGCTGGTTTCGCACCTTTTGATTTACGATGAAACAGCATGGCGTAAAACATGGCCCCAAACACAACTATCGCTATTCCCACGCAGATTAAGAACATCAGCATATGCAGATCGTAAACCTCGACACTGAGATCTGTTACTCCCTTGCGCATATTCAATTGATATTGATCCGCACCCGACACTGATTCTGCGAAAGCTGAAGTTGTTATGAACGTGCCCATAGCCGCTCCAACCCTTAACAAAATTTTATTCACTCGACACCCCTATCTGCCAAACGCTCTTTACTTTTTGCCAAAAAAAGCACCCTTGAATGATGTATTGCACATTTTAGGCTTAGAATAAGACAGGCTTGTTATGCATTTGTTAACTGAACACTAAGAATTACTCAAAAAGGGGCCAAGAGTCCAGTGTTTTTGATTATTTTATATCCAAACGAACATTTTTTAATCAAGTTATCAGTGGCTTAGGTTGATACTTTTGCAACAAAGCGGAGGGCGAGCCAGGTAGGTTGGGCAGTCCAATCGGCGTATTAACTGGGTTCAGTGATGTTAGCGCCAAATCGACAGAGTGATGAAAGGATCTCTCATCACTCTAAATAAAGTTTGAAAAAAATTACATCCAGTCAGCGTTGCGAATAACCCCTACGGCAATCCCTTCAATATTGAAGGGCTGAGTAGCCAAGTCCACAACGATAGGTTTAAAGTCATCGTTTTCAGCATGCAGCAGAATCTGACGTCCTTTTTTCTCTAATCTTTTAACAGTCACATCGTCGTCTAAACGGGCCACAACAACTTGGCCATTGTGCACGTCAGTGGTTTTATGCACGGCTAATAGATCACCATCTAAAATACCGATATCTTTCATGCTCATGCCATTTACGCGCAATAGGAAATCTGCACTGGGCTTAAATAATGCTGGATCCACTTTGTAATGGCCTTCAACATGCTCTTGAGCGAGTATCGGTTCACCGGCTGCTACCCGTCCGATCAAAGGCAAACCCAGGTCTTCCAGTTGATCTTCTAGGGGCGTGGTTAGTTTTATCCCTCTGGATGTACCGGGCAAGATTTCGATCACCCCTTTGCGGGCCAAGGCTTTAAGGTGTTCTTCGGCCGCATTGGCGGATTTGAAACCCAAATTACGGGCAATTTCTGCTCGAGTCGGTGGCATACCGGTCTCCAACATAGTGTTTTTGATCAATTGCAGTACTTCTTCTTGACGGGGAGTTAGTGGACGCATAAACAGCCTGTTATTTCATACAGTTTAACTGTGAGTATATACAGTCGTTAGCAGATCTCAAATTTTTGTTGAGATAATGAGTTAGCCCCGAGATATTTAGGCCAAATCCTTTGCCAGTCAATAAAAAATGAAAATGTCGTGTTATCCTAGATCTGTCGACAATTCTCAAGGTAAAAATCTATGGTCTGGCTGCATAAATTGCTGCTTGCATTCATTTCGGTTCCGGTAAAGTGGCTGGTAAAAGTCAACAGTATTCCCACTGACATCGAAACCGAGTTGGGTATCGATAAAAATAAAACCATCATCTATTTGCTACGCACCCATTCGGTAACCGATCAGCTGGCCTTGAAAATGTCTACTAACTCTTTGGGCTTACCTAAACCGACGGACAACATTCACATTGCCGGTCACGAGTTAGCAGCTTGCCTGTTTTTGCAACAACCCCGTTCGGTGCTGACTCGAAGAGTCAAAATCACCAATATCGCTGACGATGTGACTCGATTATTTCAAATACACCGGGATAATCCGGATCTCGATCTGCAAATTGTGCCCGTATCTATTTTTTGGGGCCGGGCCCCTGGGCGCAAATTTTCTGGCTGGTCAGATGTCATCGCTCATCAGGTCTCTCCCAGTTGGTTACGCAAATTTTTTATTGTATTGTTTTTAGGTCGGGACAATTTTGTCTGCTATAGCAAAGCCGTTTCATCACGTACCATGGCAGATCTTCCCGGCTCAGATGAAGAAATTGGTCACAAATTGATCCGCTTAGCCGGCACCCATTTTCACCGTCGTCGTCAAAACCTGATCGGCCCGACATTACTTGAGCGTCAGGAGCTATATAATAGCGTTTTGGGCGCAGATTCCGTGCGCCGGGCGATTGATGAAGAAGCCAGAAGTAAACAATTATCTCACCAACAAGCCCAGTTACGAGCGCGCAAATATGTGACCGAGATTGCCGCAGATTACCGTGAAGGCTTAGTGCGGCTAGGAGATCGCCTGCTGACCAAAATATGGCACAAGGTATACAACGGCATAGAGGTAAGACATGCAGACAAAGTGCGCACGCTGGCGCAAACCGGCCACGAGATCATTTACGTACCCTGCCATCGAAGCCATATGGATTACTTGCTGCTGACTTATGTGATTTATCATCAGGGTTTGGTCACCCCGCATATTGCCGCTGGCATTAACTTGAATTTCTGGCCGGTAGGTGGAATTTTACGCCGGGGCGGGGCATTTTTTTTACGCCGCAGCTTTGCCGGTAACAAGCTCTATAGCGCCGTATTTCGCGAGTACCTTGAATTACTGTTTAACAAGGGATATTCAGTCAAATATTACCCAGAGGGCGGGCGCAGTCGTACTGGTCGTTTGTTACCGCCAAAAACCGGCATGTTAGCTATGACACTTCAGGCATTAGTCAAGGGCATCAACCGTCCAGTTAGCATAGTGCCAGTTTACATAGGTTACGAACACGTCATGGAAGTGGCTAGTTACCTGAAGGAGCTCAAAGGTACAGACAAAAAGAAAGAGTCGTTCTTTCAGGTGTTTTCCGCAATACGCAAACTGAAAAATTATGGCAACGGCTTCCTCAATTTTGGCGAACCTATTAATTTAACTAATTATCTCGATAGCCAGCTACCGGATTGGCGCGACGCCCAAGCTATGCAAGATGACAAAAAGCCGCGCTGGCTCACTCCAGTGGTCAATACGCTGGCAAACGACGTCATGGGTAAAATCAACCAGGCGGCTGCAGTCAGTGGTATGTCTTTGTGCGCTATATGTTTGTTGTCAGCCAAGAAACACGCCATGGCTGAAAACGAGCTCGCGCTGGCGATGGATCATTATATCCAGCTGTTGAATGTCGCTCCTTTTAGCGAGCTGGCCACCTTTCCCACCAGCAGTGGCAAGCAGCTTTTGGAAAACACTTTGAAACTCAACAAGTTTGAAGTCAGCCTAGATGGTTTTGGCAAGATCATTTCCCTTAAGCCCCACAATGCCGTTGCCCTAACCTACTACCGCAACAATATTCTGCATCTATTCGCCTTACCCGGCCTTATCAGTGCCATAGTTTTTGCCTATAACGGTTTAGAAAAAAGCAAAATAATGGCCTTGGTGGCACAGTTGTACCCGTTGCTGCAAAGAGAGCTTTTTATATACATGAGCCAACAACAAGCTCTGGAATATAGTGAGTCTTTATTGGTGCACATGCAGGCTATGGGTTTGTTACGCCTAAAAGGGCGAAAAATAATGCCACCAGCGGCGGCCAGTAAAGAATTTTATTCTACCTGGATCCTTAATCGTAGCATCCAGGAAACCCTGCAACGCTACGCCACCGTGTTGACTATTCTAGCCTCTGAAAGTACGATCAGTCGTGGTCGATTGGAAAAACAAAGCCGGCTGTTTGCTGAACGTTTGTCTGCATTACACGGTATTAACTCACCTGAGTTTTTCGACAAAAATGTTCTGGCAACTTTTATTAATGCACTTAAAGACAACGGATTCCTTAACGCGTCCGACGAAGGCCAATTAGTACACACAGCCAAAAGCGAAGCCTTATTGGCTGATGTCGTCGCCTTGATCTCTCCGGAAATTACCCAAAGGTTGCAGCAGATATAAGTCAAGCAACATATCTGTAATCATACAAGTCAATACAAGCCGCGGATCTTGCGCCCCGGAGCAATTAAGCACAGGGGCTGGATTAAACTAATACCACCTCGGATTTCATACTGTACAAAATAAATAACACTTCTTCTTGTTCTCGCTGAGCAACGTTATTTTTGCTTAATGCCCCAAGGGCATCATCCAGCACAGCGATGAATTCACCTGTGTCAATGTTCATACCTTTATGTGTACTGCGCATGTCTTTACCTTGGTAAACGTTAGGTCCACCAGTACCAGAGATAAAAAAGGTCGCAGCTGCATTTTTCATAGCGATAATATCAGCCGCTAAAAATCTCGGGGCAATACGGGGGTTAGCCAGATGCATGTCCACAAGATCATCGGCAATACGGGTAATTCCTTCGCTGCTTCCCAGTCTTTCATATAACGATATAGTCATCATTTGTTACTCCACTAGTTTCATTTTGAGTACTTGTTGTCATTCCTACTGGAATAAACGCCAGCAGAAATATCTTTGCCAATACCGACACCCAAGCTCGGTCAGGAATCCCTAATGCGAAGGTAATATATTAATATTGCTACGAAACAGGTTCATAGGATCCACTTGCCCCTTTATCTGTTGTAATCGAGGAAGGTTTGCACCATAGGGGCCAATTTTTCGCGTCTCACCATTTTCGGGCACAAAATTGACATACACACTGCCGGTGGAAAAATCTTCAAGTTGGCTAAATAACCTTAGTACCCAATCTTTGCCTCGGTTATCTTCTTTTGCGGTTTGCCAGCGCCCATGAATATTGATGGTGTAAGCAGTTGAGCGGTGGGGAAAAGCCATCGCATTGCCAGCGACGCTAGAGGCAAAACCTCCTAGCTGGGCGGCGAATATCTCGCACTCTTGAGAAGGTAGTTTGCTGGCTGCCTCTAAAAGAATATCAATGACCACATTACTGAGCTCGGTAAAATCACTGGATTTCCAATAATTGCGCGCACCTGCGGCTAATAAGGGGTCAAAAGCGGCTTGCCAGGCAGCGTAAGGATGGGGCGCCACTGCGTCGCCTATGGCGTGCCCCAGTTTACGTAGTGGCGCCAGTATCGTTTCGCCTTGTTGCATATCCCCAATATAAGCCATAGCCAATATCAGCACAGGCTGGCCATGGTATTTGGTATCGAGAAACGGGAAGGGTGGTGCTTTTCGAATGACCGACCAGCAGGTTGCCTCATCAGGCAGGGTGCGAGCCAGTTGGCGATATTGTTGTAATATTTCTTTTGCTTGATCCAAGGGGAAAACAACCGGGCCGCTTAATATAGTGGGACCTACAGGATGTAATTTAAATTCGAACTTAGTGATCACTCCAAAGTTACCGCTACCCCCACGGATCGCCCAAAACAGGTCGCTATTTTGCTGTTCAGACAGGTGCAAAAACTCGCCGTTGGCGGTCACTATGTCCGCAGACAGAATATTGTCAACCGTATGACCATATGTTCGACTTAACCAACCATAGCCGCCTCCTAATGCTAAGCCCGCCATGCCTGTGGTGGAATTTATGCCGCTGGGTACTGCTAGACCGAAACACTGAGTTTCATGATCCACATCTCCCAGTAACGCCCCACTTTGTACTTGCGCAGTGCGTTTTTGGGGATCGACCATCACCCCTTTCATATTACTTAAGTCAATGGTCAATCCACCGTCACATACCGCACTGCCCGCAATATTATGTCCACCTCCTTTTATGGACAGCAACAGCTTATGTTGACGAGCGAAAGTAACCGCGTGCATAACATCGGCCGTGCCACTGCAGCAAACAATCAAAGCTGGGTGTTTGTCGATCATACCATTCCACACTTGTCTGGCTGTTTCGTAGCTATCGTCTTTTGCAGTCAAAAGTTTACCGCGCAACGTCTCGGCAAATGCGGTTATCACCTCACTACCAAGTTCCACATTAGTGTCATCTAATCCCTTTACCTGAATGTTCATATCTATTTTCCTTTATTCTAAAGTGTTGCTTCACGCACCACCCTATGCTAAGAAAATAAACGCGTCTAGTGCACCATATGGACTAGCCGGTACAATTAAATCACCCCTTTGAGTTATCCTCCTTGCGCACGGCTTAAAGCCAACTATCCTCGAACTACGCCTTACAATATGGATAGACCTGATGAGTGCCCCTACTTATGGACAATATTGTCCCCTAGCCATGTCTGCCGAGTTTTTGTGTAACAGATGGACGTTGTTGTTATTTCGAGAACTGTTGTTTGGCTCGACAAACTTCAACGATCTCAGTCGTGGGGTGCCACGTATGTCGCGCACCTTACTATCGAACAGACTAAAAGAATTATGCGCTATCGGCCTAATTACCCGTCATGAGAAACGCAGCACAGGACATGTGGATTATCTACTGACGCCAGCAGGGAAAGCACTAGAACCCGTGGTATTTTCCATGGCGTTGTGGGGGCAAGAATGGTTGGAAATTGAACCTTCAGTAGAAAATGTGGATGTGAATTTTCTGATGTGGGACATTCGGCGTAATGTGAAACAACACCCCATCTTACCCGATCCTTTTATCGTGCATTTTTTCCTCACTGATATGCCTGAAAATAAGAGTGAACATTGGCTGGTGTTTGAAGCGAACGATGTTGATCTATGCCACGTAGATCGTAATTTCGCAGTCGATGTCGATATCCAGGTCAGCGCTCAAAAGCTGACTAAAATATGGATGGGGTGGGAAGAGTTTGATGACGCTATCAAAGATCATTCGTTAAAGCTCATCGGCCCGGAAAAATACACCACTTTGGCGACTCAATGGTTGGGCAATAGCAGCGTGGCACATTTAAAAAAACGTAGCCCAAACTTGCGGGTAAGAGGGCATTGACCCCTAAACTGGATAACAATGAGATATATTGGCATGCAGTTATATATTTTGGGTTCACACTCGGTAAACCCAAAACATGCGGCTAAATAAATATCCGTACTTTTGGCTTGTGTAACCTAATTTAGCACGCCATTTAAATCAGACAGGAAGAACTTATAGGCTGGATTGTCAGTTTGTTCAGTATATTGGTAACCAAGCTCAGTGAGGTGCAGCTCAAAATCCCCCCGTTGTGCATTCTCAAAGTCAAATCCCGCCAAGACTAACCCTTCTGCAGCGCCATGGTTGCGATAATGAAATAAGGTGATGTTCCAGCGTTCACCCACGGTCTTCAAAAACGTCATTAACGCGCCAGGCTGTTCGGGAAACTCAAAAGAGAACAAATGCTCATGCAGCAAACCGGGAGGACGTCCCCCTACCATATAGCGCACATGCAGTTTTGCCATTTCGTTGTCTGACATATCCATACAAGGGTAATTATTAGCCCGTAAGGTAGAGGTTAATTCGGCAAATTCTTCTCTTCCCCGACGCAGTTTCACACCAACAAAAATATGCGCTTCTTTATTACTGGCATAACGATAGTTAAACTCGGTAATAGTCCGTCCGCCAAGTAATTCGCAGAATTGTTTAAAGGCGCCTTTTTTCTCAGGGATCTTAACCGCAAAAATGGCTTCTTTTTGCTCACCCAGTTCACAGCGTTCAGACACATAGCGCAGGGTATGGAAATTAATATTGGCTCCGCACAATACTCCGGCAAAGACTTGATCTTTAACCTGATATAAATTGGCATATTTACGCATAGCGGCTACCGACAGAGCCCCTGCAGGCTCCGCTATCACACGGGTATCATCAAAGATGTCTTTTATCGCAGTACACAGCTCGTCGTTGGTTACTGTGATCACTTCATCCACGTATTGTTGACACAAACGGAAGGGTTCGTTGCCTATGGTTTTGACCGCCACGCCATCAGCAAAAATCCCCACAAAAGGCAAAGGAGTGGGCTCACCTGCCTGCAGAGCGGCTTGTAAACAGGCGGATTCTGCGGCTTCTACCGCGACGATTTTGATTTCCGGTTTGAGTTGTTTAAAATACACGCTCATACCCGCAGCCAACCCCCCGCCCCCCACGGCGATAAAAACCACATCCAGACCGGGATTTTGCTCCAGCATTTCTTTGGCTATGGTGCCTTGGCCGGCTATCACATCCGGATCGTCAAAGGGCGGGATCAGGGTGTAACCATGTACTTTGGCCAGGCGTTTACTCTCTTCGTTTGCCTGGTCGAACCCGGTGCCGTGCATTATCACCTGCACATATTTGCCACCAAAATTACGCACTGCATCCACTTTGATGTCAGGTGTGGTTTCAGGCATGACGATCACCGCTGGAATTTGCTTGCGCGCCGCGCAGTAAGCAACCCCTTGAGCATGATTGCCAGCCGATGCAGTAATAATGCCGGCGGCGAGAGTGGCTTCAGTGAGCTGGCTGATCTTATTATAGGCCCCACGGAGTTTAAACGATTTGACCGGCTGCTGATCTTCACGCTTGAGCCACACGTCATTACCGATCACCGCTGAAAACTTGTTTAGCGCAACCAGTTCGCTGTTAACGGCCACATCGTATACAGGTGACACCAGTATTTTCTTTAAATATTCTTGGGCAGTGACAGTCATTAGTCTTCCAACTTACTGGCGTCGCGTACGGCGCCTTTATCGGCGCTGGTCGCCAGTAATGCGTAAGCTTTCAGGGCCAAAGACACCTTGCGCTGACGATTGACAGGTTTCCACGCTTTAGGGCTTTGTTCCATGGTTTCACGCCTGGTTTGCAGTTCGCTATCCGTTATATCGACGCCTATTTTACGCGCGGGTATATCAATGAGAATGATATCCCCCTCTTCAATCAGCCCTATACCGCCGCCACTGGCCGCTTCTGGTGAACAGTGGCCAATCGATAAACCAGAGGTACCACCAGAGAAACGTCCGTCTGTGATCAAAGCGCATTGTTTGCCCAAACCTTTGGCTTTTAAGTAGGTTGTTGGATACAACATCTCTTGCATTCCCGGACCGCCTTTAGGCCCTTCATAACGGATAACTACTACATCACCGGCGATAACTTCATCGGCTAAGATGGCTTTTACAGCATCGTCCTGACTTTCGTAAATGCGCGCCCGGCCGCTAAAGACATGAATAGATTCGTCTACTCCTGCGGTTTTTACGATACAACCTTTTTCTGCAATATTGCCAAATAATACTGCCAGACCACCTTCTTCACTAAAGGCATGATTACGACTGCGTATACAGCCATTGGTGCGGTCGGTATCAGCCGTAGGATAACGACAGTTCTGACTGAAGGCTTGGGTGGTACGAATGCCCGCCGGGCCCGCTCGGTAAAAATGCAGGGCATGTTCATTGGCCGGGTTTGTGATGTCCCACAGCGCCAAAACTTCGCCCATGCTTTTACCTAACACATGGGGCGTATCACTGTGTAACAAGCCGGCTCGATTCAGTTCTGACAAAATACCCACTACCCCCCCAGCGCGGTGCACGTCTTCCATATGATATTGTGGGGTAGAAGGTGCTACTTTGCATAGATGTGGGACTTTACGGGATAAACGATCAATGTCATCCAGGGTAAATGGCACTTCCCCCTCAATAGCAGCGGCTATTAAATGCAAAATAGTATTGGTTGAGCCACCCATAGCGATGTCCAGACTCATGGCATTTTCAAACGCTTTGAAATTAGCTATATTGCGCGGTAACACTGACTCATCGTCCTGCTGGTAATAACGACGACACAGTTCAACGATTTGGCTGCCTGCCTGCTTAAACAAGCTTTCACGGTCGGCGTGAGTAGCCAACATAGAGCCATTGCCCGGCAATGATAAACCTAAAGCTTCGGTCAAACAATTCATGGAGTTGGCGGTGAACATCCCTGAGCACGAGCCACAGGTTGGGCAAGCTGAACGCTCAATCTCGTCACTTTGTTCATCATTCACGTTTTCATCGACACCGGCGACCATGGCGTCAACCAAATCCAGTTTGATGATCTGATCAGACAGCTTGGTTTTGCCTGCTTCCATGGGTCCTCCCGATACAAAAATGACGGGAATATTCAAACGCATAGACGCCATCAACATACCGGGAGTAATTTTGTCACAATTGGAAATACACACTATGGCGTCGGCGCAGTGAGCATTGACCATATACTCCACCGAGTCAGCGATAATCTCACGGGAAGGCAAGCTGTATAACATGCCGCTGTGCCCCATGGCGATACCGTCATCCACTGCTATGGTGTTAAACTCTTTAGCTACGCCACCGGCGGCTTCTATGCTGCGGGCGACTAACTGCCCCATGTCTTTTAAATGCACATGCCCGGGCACAAACTGGGTAAACGAATTAGACACGGCGATAATGGGTTTACCGAAGTCCCCGTCTTTCATTCCTGTAGCTCGCCACAAGGCGCGCGCACCTGCCATGTTTCTGCCTTGGGTTGTGGTTGCCGAACGTAACTTGGGCATGTCTTTCTACCTTAATCTGTTTTTAAATATTGAACCTGTGTCAGACAACGAATAATGCTCGTTTGCTGCATATTTTGGTCACTTATAACAATAAGCGCCAGTTATAGGCGCATTCCATATTGGCGCCAAAAAATTTATTTGAACTGGCTTTTTATTGCCTAATAACAAAAAGCCCCCCGTACTCTCGTGCGGGGGGCTGTAAAACCTGACTATTAGCCAGAGCTATCCCCGCGGAGAATAAATCACCACTTGCGTCACCAAAATAATTACTTTGTTGCACGAGTTGGAATAGGACACTGGGTCTAATCTAATTTGGGTATATCGTCACTGTTTATATAGGTAACATGAACGGCCGTAGTGGATCAAGCTTCGCTATATGCTTTTTTGCTGTTGGATATATACAAAGTAGTTTCGATGATACTTTAGAAATACCCAATAACCGGTATCATTGTGCTTCGATTATGGGTGAGAAGATTATGATTACTTGGTTACATTGGATAGACCTGCTGGGCGTGGCGGTTTTTGCCGTATCAGGCACCTTGATGGCTTACAAAAAACAGATGGACGGGTTTGGTGTGGTGGTGCTGGCTTCCGTCACTGCCATTGGTGGTGGCACGTTGCGCGATATGATCCTCGACTTGCCGGTATTTTGGGTCCAGGACCCAAGTTTTTTCTACGCTATTTTAGCTGCTGCATTTTGTACCATCATCTGGCTGCGTATCAGTCATCGCTTTCCGCTGCGTTATCTGTTATTTGCCGATGCTATCGGATTAGCATTTTTTAATGTGATGGGTTTACAAAAAGCCCTGACCTACGGCGCATCACCTCTTATTGCTATCGCCCTGGGCACTATGACCGGTGTATTTGGTGGCCTGATCCGCGACGTTATCTGCCGGGAAATCCCCCTAGTTCTCAAGGGTGAATTATATGCCACAGCCTGTATTTTTGGCGGCGCCAGCTATATAGCTTTGTCCCTTTTAGGCCTGACTAAAGTGTTCTGCATGATAGTGGGGTTTGTCATCACCTTGAGCATACGTTTGCTGGCGATGAAGTGGCATTTGAACTTACCTGTGTTTAGCAGTGCCAATCAACCGGACGCTTAAACACCAAGCCCTAGCTATTCGCTTTATCGCTCGCCATTGACTAGCCTTAGAAGGAATTAAAGTAAGGAGCAACGGAGCTGCTAATGTCCTTAGCTGTGGTGTATTCTCGGGCGAGTGTCGGTATAGACGCGCCCTTAATTACTGTCGAAGTGCACCTGGCTAATGGTTTACCCTGTTTCAATCTGGTGGGTTTGCCCGAAGCGTCGGTGCGCGAAGCCAAAGATCGGGTACGCAGTGCGTTAATCAACTCGGGGTTCGAATTTCCCGCCAGGCGGATTACGGTTAATCTGGCACCAGCGGACCTGCCCAAAGAAGGCGGTCGCTTCGACTTAGCTATCGCTATGGGGATTATCGCCGCCAGCAGTCAATTACCGTTGCAGAATCTTGGAAATATTGAATTAGTCGGCGAACTTGCATTGTCTGGTGAGATCCGATCCGTATGCGGTGCCTTGCCCTTTGCTTATGCCTGCCATCAGGCAGGTCGAATTGCCATACTGCCACATCAAAACGCCCGCGAAGCCGGTCTCATACAAGGAGCCAGGGTTATACCTGTCCGGCAGCTGCTCGACGTATTCCATCATATTAGCGGGCAACAAACATTGCCCCTATATGAAGCGCAGGTCTGTCGGCACAACGCTGACTACGACACGGACTTACAAGATGTAGTGGGCCAGGGCGCCGCCAAACGAGCCCTGGAAATTGCCGCTGCTGGCGGCCATAACCTGCTTTTTACCGGCCCCCCAGGTACAGGTAAAACTATGTTGGCCAGCCGTTTAATCACGATATTACCCCCTATGAATGATGCTGAAGCCCTGGCCAGCGCTGCTATTCACTCCATAGTGGGCAAACCTGTAGATCCTGCTACCTGGAAACAACGGGCGTTTCGCCACCCCCATCATACCAGCTCCGCTGTGGCCCTGGTTGGCGGCGGCAGTGTGCCGCGTCCAGGTGAGATATCCCTGGCACATCACGGGGTATTATTTCTAGATGAGCTTCCTGAGTTCGATCGCAAGGTACTGGATGTATTGCGAGAACCCCTGGAGTCCGGCTTTGTCTCGATTTCAAGGGCGGCTCGCCAAGCCCAGTTTCCGGCACGTTTCCAATTGGTAGCAGCCATGAACCCTAGTCCGACAGGCAGTTTACACGACGGACGCTGCA
This sequence comes from Paraglaciecola sp. IT1134, assembly GCF_058068185.1. Taxonomy (NCBI): domain Bacteria; kingdom Pseudomonadati; phylum Pseudomonadota; class Gammaproteobacteria; order Alteromonadales; family Alteromonadaceae; genus Paraglaciecola; species Paraglaciecola sp. IT1134. Next base: position 5,265,568 of record NZ_CM176486.1, read on the forward strand.
CCGCTGAGCAGATACTGCGTTATTTAAACCGTATTTCCGGGCCATTTTTGGACCGCATAGATTTACAGGTGGATGTGCCCAAATTGACTGCCAATGAGTTTGCTGAACAAGTCAAAGAGCGGGGCCAAAGCAGCAAAACCATCAGACTAAGGGTGATCCAGGCCAGAGACGTGCAACAACAACGGGCCAACAAACCCAATGCCCAGCTCGGTAGTAAAGAAGTGCAAAACTATTGTCAGTTACAAACAAGTGACCAGCAATTTTTGCAACTTGCGGTAGAAAAACTGGGGCTCTCCCTACGCACCTACCACAGGGTGCTGAAAGTCGCCAGAACCATAGCGGATCTCGCCGAGCAGCCCAACATAAAACGCCAGCATCTGGGAGAAGCCCTTAATTACCGAGCTTTTGATCGCATGTTGGCCCAGTTGACGCACAACTAGTTACTGGGGTGTTGACAGTTGAAAAATGCTTGTAGCAAAGGTTCTTCAGCGCGTTTTGTCAGGCAACACAGTCCCAGGTCATAGGGTTCAATATCAGAAATGGCGATCCGGCTTACCCTTTGGCTAACCACTGAGTTATCCACGACTACCTGGGGCACTATGCCCAATCCGAACCCCAGAGCTACCATACTGACGATGGCTTCATTTCCCCCTACAGTGGCATAAACCCGTGGTCTAATACCTTGTTCGGCGAACCAGTGATGCACTATGCGTTTTGAGGGCCCCGAATCAGGTAAAATAACCGAGTGCTGACGCCAGTCTACCTGACTTAGCTGGGTTAGCTTGGCGTCTTTGGGAGCGATTAGTAACAATGGGATTTTACCCAGGGGCAGGAAGCTCAGTTCCTGTGGAAAATCCGGCGTATGAATAGCAATGGCGGCATCGACCTTACGATCCATGACATTGCTTACCGAAAGCGCTGGATCCCCTGTGGTGAGCTTAATTTCTATCTGCGGGTAACTATGGCGAAAACTGTCCAATATCTTGGGTAAGTGGCTGTGACTGGCAGTAACCGAACAATATAAACTTAACTCACCCTGTAATATCTGGTTGTGCTGGTCCAGTTCAACTTTAAGCTGCTGCCAGGCGTTGAGCGTTTGATCCGTAAATGCCAGCAGCTTTTGTCCCGCTACAGTGATTTGTACCTTACGATTATCCCGCACAAATAAGGCATTTCCGCATTCCTGTTCCAGTCGCTGGATAGCACGGCTGAGAGTTGAGGGGCTAACAAACAACGCATCCGCAGTATTGGCAAAATGCAGATTCTTCGCTAAATGCTGAAATAAGACTAAGTTACGGATATCCATAGTAATTATTTTATAATTGCAATATATGAAACGTCATGTTGCAAATATATCATTTTATACAAGTGAATAGATCAACTATTGTTCAGTCACACGAGATCGTCACTGACTTGTTGCACATATAGGAAAAAAAAGACATGGCAAATTATTTTAATACGTTATCTTTAAGACAACAGCTGAACCAAATTGGTCGCTGTCGATTCATGCAACGCAGTGAGTTTGCAGACGGATGTGAATTTCTCAAAGGTAAAAAGATCGTCATCATTGGCTGCGGAGCCCAGGGCTTAAACCAGGGGCTGAATATGCGTGATTCAGGTTTGAACGTGTCCTATGCTTTACGTCAGGCCGCCATCGATGAGAAACGTGATTCGTTTCAGCGCGCCAGTGGCAACGGTTTCACGGTCGGCACTTACAAACAACTCATTCCTGATGCTGATCTGGTTTATAACTTGACCCCGGATAAACAGCACTCCAGTGTGGTAGAAGCCATTTTGCCTCTGATGAAAAAAGGGGCGTCACTAGGCTACTCACACGGTTTTAATATAGTCGAAGAAGGTCAACAAATTCGCGATGATATCACAGTGGTGATGTGTGCTCCCAAATGTCCGGGCACGGAAGTGCGGGAAGAATATAAACGTGGATTTGGCGTCCCTACACTCATTGCTGTGCATCCCGAAAACGATCCACAACAGCTTGGCTGGGAAATTGCCAAAGCCTTGGCCAGTGCAACAGGCGGAGATCGCGCCGGCGTACTCGAATCGTCTTTCGTGGCTGAAGTGAAATCAGATTTGATGGGCGAACAAACTATATTGTGCGGCATGCAACAAACCGCCGCCATACTGGGCTACGAGAAGATGGTAGCCGAAGGGATCGACCCTGCCTATGCTGGCGCGTTGATCCAGCAAGGTCTAGAAGCTATCACCGAAGCCCTGAAAATTGGTGGTGTGACCAATATGATGGACAGGCTGTCCAATCCGGCAAAAGTGAAGGCTTTTGAACTTTCTGTTGAGCTCAAAACATTGTTGGGTCCGTTATTTGGTAAACATCAAGATGACATAATAAGCGGCGAGTTTTCTCGCGCTATGATGGAAGATTGGGCGAATGGTGACGCAAACTTGCTAAAATGGCGAGAAGAAACTGGCCAATCCGGTTTTGAAAACGCGCCACTTTTCAGCGGTAAAATAGACGAACAAGAATTTTTCGATAATGGTGTTTTCATCGTTGCCATGATTAAAGCCGGCGTAGAGTTGGCCTTCGATGTCATGGTTGAAGCGGGGATCTTGCCTGAATCGGCATATTACGAATCGCTACATGAAACGCCGCTTATATCCAATACTATTGCCCGTAAGCGATTGTACGAAATGAATGTAGTTATCTCCGATACGGCAGAATATGGAAATTATTTATTTGCCAATGTGGCGATACCCTTACTCGCGGCCAAACTCATGCCTGAAATAGGCACCGAACTCATAGGCAAGACTTTTTCCGCCAGTTCCAACAGTGTGGATAACAAGACCCTGGTTGAAGTCAACAAAGCCATTCGCGAACATGGCGTAGAGACAATAGGCAGTCAACTGCGAGGCTACATGACTGATATGAAAGCCATCGTTGAGTCCGCGTAAAAGCTGCTCTTCATTCTAGATTACAATTTCTGTCGTTAGGTGCTGTAAAAAGCCCTTTTTGCCCAGCCAATTTGGCTGGGCTTTTTTATATAAAACATAATTGGCTTAATTATTGCCCGATTTATTGGCGTAATTACTGCATAGAAAGATTAGGTCTTTCGTCGCGATTCGCATCGCTGCCTAATTTGTAGCCAATTATGTCTGTATTAACAGGGCAAGCTTGTTTGTGTCAGCAAAAGAAGACAACAAAAATACAAGTTTTTCCCCATCAAAATCAAACAGTTAACTGCTTACCATGAAATAACCGGCTATTCAGTTAACATTTTATATACAGATATGACTATAATGTATGCAAATGGGTACACATCGTAAATGTAAAATGCTCTCAGGCCCCGTGTCACGGGTTCTCAAAGTTGGCCCAGCTATTGCTTTATAAAAGGTTCGTATCCCCCAGAAGTACCCACAAAACCTAAACAGGAAATCTGATGAGCGAAACAATAACTAGACTAGCAAAAATGGGCGATTGGGTATTTGAGGTGAAAATGGTTAGAGCGTTGAAGGTAGCCAAACATGGTGAGCCTTACTCTGCAGTTGCTATGTTAACCGCCAACGGCGAGCAAATGTACATAGACACGCAGCTAACCAAAGACAACGAAGACCTGTCAAAGAGTGATTTTCTTACCATCTACAAGTTTTGTGAATCTTTAGATATGAAATATTTGAGTTACGACAGAATGAAAGATGGCGTTCGCAGTTCCAAAGTGATTGAAATTCAGGAAACTAAAGTAGAAGACCGACCGATTATCCGTTTAGTTAAATAACGGCAGCTTGTTGTCACTTTCCTAGCTTGTTCCAACCAGATTTAATGATCAAAAAAACGCCATGCTTACATTGTTAAGGATAACGATGAAGCTTGTAGCACAGCGTTTTCAGCACAAGTGCAATTTCTAACTTTTGCTCAAAGGGATAATTTTCAATTCTACGCGGCGATTTTTCTGTTTACCACTGGCAGTGTCATTATCGGCAATAGGGTTATATTCTCCCATACCTACTGTACTGATACGTCTGGTATCTACTCCGGTTTGAACCAGGAAGCTTTTCACACTGTTGGCTCGAGATTCAGATAAACGCTGGTTCAGATCATCAGCACCTACATTATCAGTATGCCCTTCTACCATTAATGTCGTTTTTTCATACTTGTTAATGACCAGGGCTACGTCTTTAAGGATAGGGTAAAAGCTGCTATCGAGATTGGATTTACCTGTATTAAAGGTAATACTGCCAGGCATATATAGACGCAGGTTGTCACCTTCTCTGTAGACTTCAACACCTGTATCCGCTAACTCTTCACGAAATTCTTCTTCTTGTTTATCCATATAATTACCGATAGCTGAACCCGCCAGAGCACCCACGGCCGCACCCCACACATAACGACTTTTATCGTTATCTCCGGTACCTTTACCTATTAAAGCTCCAACTATGGCGCCTATACCCGCACCTTTTTGGGTATTGGATGCGTTCGTGCCTGACGCACAACCACCTAGAACTAATCCTGATAATGCTACACCAACGATAAGTCTCTTATACATCTTGTACTCCTTATAAAACTGCTTAGTGAAAACCTTTGCTTGACTAAGCAAGGCAAAATTTCTAGTGCTGATTATCCAACACTTTGCTGAATCACATATGAACGAACTGACCGTGCAGGAAATGTTCCACCCTCGAGTTGCTGCTCCATTATGATAAGCCGTACCGGGCACTGATTAGCTACTTGGGCACTCTTTCAGCAAACCAGAAAAAGGCCAATGACAAACCACCAAAAAACACAAAGCCCAGGGCAATGGGGGTGACAGTGTAGTTGATAAAACTGCCAATAAAAACCGCCGTTGGTACAGACACCACACTACTTAATGAGCCAATTATCGCTGCACCCAAACCCGCGGTGTCACCTAGGGGCTGCATGGCCATCGAATTCAAATTGCCAAATAAAATACCGATGCAAAAAAATGCAGCAAACAAAACTGCGACAAAATAATTAAGCGGGGGGATGCCGTCATAAATCAAACATAAATAGGTCAGCAAAATCGAAAAACTTACCCAGCCTAAGATCGCCCAGGTGCACAATTTACGCATGCCCAAACGCATTACCAGGGTGCCATTGATGAATGACGCGAAGCCGATGGAGAAAGCTAAAAATGCGAAATACAGCGGGAACAATTCCCCCGTATCATAAATATCCTGAAATACCGTTTGGGAGGCACTGATATAGGCCAAAAAGGCACCGAAGACTAGCCCCATGGCCAGGGTATAAAACATCACCAGCTTATGGGTGAGGATGAATCTGCTGGATACGCAAAGTTGGCGCCAACTAAAAGGTGTACGTTTGTCTTTAGGCAGCGTTTCTGGTTGACGTACAAAATACCAGATACCCGTTAGCAACCCGATAAACAAGAATGAAGTGAAAATATGCCGCCAAGAAGAAATCGCTAAAATTGCCTGACCGAAACTAGGGGCTAACATGGGTACCAAAATAAATACCATCATGATAAAAGACATCACCCGCGCCATCGCCTCACCCTGATACTGGTCACGGATAACAGCCAAGGCCGCGATCCTTGGGCCTGACACGCCAAATGCCTGGACTACCCGCCCAACGAGTAACACGGTTAACGAATCAGCCAGCATGCACACCACCGTGCCTATGCCGAAAATGATCAAACCTGAAATAATGACGTAGCGCCGCCCCTTGTCATCGGATAAAGGGCCGTAATATAACTGACCGAAGGCCATGCCAATAAAAAACAGAGATACGATCAGGTGGGTATTCTGGGGGTCGGAAATCCCCAATTCCACAGCGATCTGATTGAGCGCCGGTAACATCGCATCGATACTCAAAGCGACCAATGACGTCATCAAGGCCATCAGTGCCACAAATTCGACTAAACCCAGTGCAGGTTTAGTTTTTATTTTGGATTGCTGATTGGCAGTGGGCATAAGTTAACCATGATAATGAAACAAAGGCAGGATTCTAACACCGGTTGAAAATTAGCTTTAGATTTTTATGCATATTCTTGGCTAAACTTTGCCTGTTGGAGCTTAAATTTGTCAGACAACGATATTATTTCTGTACCTCTTGGTGTTGTAGGCCAAAGGGCAGGATCACCGACTGGGTGTTTACGCCCCGGGTACTTTTGCTGAGAATAAACAGGCGGCCAAAGTCTTGCTCATTCAGACCCTTGGCTTCGCCCCCCATGAGGCGAACCAGTTCGGGGGTAGTATTACTATGTCCGATAACTAAGACTTTATCCTTGACTGCCAGCTTGTCAGCAAAATCTGTTAACTTGGCGGGAGAATAATACTCAATTTCCAGACCCAACGCCTCAGCTAGCGGCTGGGCACTTTGCTTGGTACGTTGATAATCGGTCGAATAGATTTTTGTTAAGGGAATGTGGGCGAAAAAGCGGGCTAAGAACTGCGCCCGCTCCTGGCCTTTAACGGTTAACCCCGGATCTTCACCAGCGAGCTTTTCGAAATGGCGCACAAAATACCAGCGCTGCTCATCAGCCGAAGATGCCGATGAGCAGAGCAACAAACAAGCTGCAATCCAACCATTGCGCCGATTTACATTCACTTGTTCTGCTTTGAAAGATCTTTTATTCGGCCATTACGCAAACTATAAATCCAACTGTGAATAGTAATGTCCTGACCCCGTTTTAGAGCATCTTTGACAATATTGCTGCGTCTTATATTTTGTGCCTGTTCAATGGCATTGAGTTCACACAGACGCGCTGCACGTTGCACGTTATCGAGTTGACTTAATTCATCTTTATGGTAGTGGGCAATATCTTTGATATGTCCCAGCCAGTTGTCAATCAGCCCAAGTTGCTGATCCTGCAAGGCTGCCTCTATTCCGCCACAGCCATAATGACCACACACGATCACATGTTTGACCTTTAACACATCAACAGCGTACTGCAACACCGACAAACAGTTGAAATCCGTATGCACCACCAGATTGGCCACATTACGATGGACAAAAATATCACCTGGCACTAAACCCAATAGCTGATTAGCAGGTACCCGGCTGTCCGAGCAGCCTATCCACAAATATTCCGGCTTTTGGCGCTTAGCCAGCTTGTCAAAAAAACCAGGCTCTGCTTTGTGCATACTTTCCGACCAATTTTTATTATTTTCAAGTAGTTGTAATATATCGCTCATGTGCCCTCTCTTTAATTGTCTGCAGTATAAGGAAACTCTGTCGTCTAACAACTCCTACCAATTGACCCTACATCTATTTTGGGTAATTAAGCAGATTTCATCATCCCTGTTGCGGGATGCGCCTTGTGAGCTTTCCCATGACTACCGCATTGCCAACCAGTACCACAAAAACTCCAATCACTGGCTCTACCTGCCATTGATAACCTTCAAGGCAGGTTAAAAGTAGCAAAGCGACTATGGGATAGACCAGCACCACATAAGCGGCGTTGTCGGAACCCATTTGCCACACTAATTTCATGTAGGCCCCAAAGGCCAGTACTGGGCCACAGCGCTTAAATAAGCTAATGATAAATAGTAGGACGGCCGGATGCTAGCACCCATTCAAGCCCACTAATCAGGGCAAATGTGAATATGAAAAATGTGCCGTAGGTCATCGCCCAGAAATTCATTTGGATCACCGGTGTGCCGGGACCCAGGATACGCTCCGAGATCACATTACCCAGGGAAACAAAAAAGAATGAAGCCAACGCAAAACCGATGCCTAACATCAACAAGGTATCGGCCCGTACCTTGGCAAATTCCGGGGAGAAGAAAAGGACTATGCCCAACATGCCCAGAGTCGCACCAAACAAAATAAACTGGAGTTTGCCAACTAGCCTACCTGAATAACTTGACGTTATACTGTCCAGCGATTCTATCTCTAATCACAGCATAAGTAGCTAACTAATGAAAAAAGTTTTACTGGCATTGGGTACGGTGGGTATTGTCCTTGTCGCGGTATTATTGTATCGCACGGCAATGGTATTTGAGGATCATCAATACCAGGTGTCCACGCCTCTTGAACTTGTGCAAATTGATAAACAAGGCGCTATCGAAAGATTTAGCCAAGCCATTCAAATCCAGACCATATCTTTTGATGATCGCAGCAAATTCGACCAGCAAGCCTTTCTCACTTTTCATCAACATCTAAAAGACGCCTTTCCCTTAGTACACCAACGCACCACAGTTACAAAAATTAACCAATTCAGTATTGTGTACCATCTTGGCGGTAGTGATCCAAGCCTTAAACCCGCTCTATTTATGGGTCATATGGATGTGGTGCCCGTTGACGATGCCACTCGAGACCAATGGCAGCAGCCCCCCTTTAGCGGGGCCGTGACTGACACCACTATTTGGGGGCGGGGCAGCATAGACGACAAGGTCAGCGTATTAGCATTGATGGAGTCCATGGAAATGTTACTGGCGCAAAACATTCAACCCAGACGTGGTATCTACTTTGCTTTTGGTCATGATGAAGAAGTGGGGGGAGAGCAAGGTGCCAAGGCCATAGCGGCTTACTTTAGCAAACAAAAGCTGCGATTTGAATTTGTGCTGGATGAGGGTGGGGTTATCACTCAAGACCTGATGACAGGCGTCGATAAACCTGTGGCCATCATCGGGGTGGCTGAAAAGGGATTTGTTAACCTGCGCCTGACGGTCAATGCCGATGGCGGCCACTCATCCCAGCCGCCCCAACACACCGCGGCCGGCATTCTGGCCCAGGCAGTGATAAAGGTGGAAGCCCATCCTTTTGCTGCCAATCTGGCTTTTATTCAAAAGACGTTTAAACACATTGGCTATTTCACCGGTTTGGGGACCCGCTTGCCATTGGCAAATATGTGGCTATTTTCACCTATAGTAGAAAACATGATGCTGGCCACCCCCAGCTCTGCGGCCAGTATCCGCACGACCACAGCAGTGACCATGCTCAAGGGCAGCTCAAAATCCAATATATTGCCTACCCAAGCTGAAGCAGTTGTCAACTTTCGCACCTTGCCCGGCGACACCGCAAAGGACGTTGAGCATTATATTAAAGGGATTATTGATGATCCGCGGGTTCAGATTGAAGCCTTTATGGCCAGTGAAGCCTCTCCTGTCTCCTCCATTGACAGTCTGGGATACAAATTGATTGAACAAACCATCAGACGCCTGGATGATAGCTTATTGGTGGCCCCCTATCTGGTGCAAGGTGGGACAGATGCCAAGAATTTCTACTCTCTGTCAGACAACGTTTATCGTTTTATGATGGTGCGCCTAAACCCACAAACCCTGAAGCGTTTCCATGGGGTCAATGAGCAGATAGCCATTGATGACTATCTGCAGGCGATCCAGTTTTATTATGCCATGGTCCAACAAACAGCCCAGGGTTAGTTAACCTGAGTTAAGATTAACTTTCGTGTTCTTGAAGATCTTGTCGCAGTTTGCCTGCGGCTTGTTCTTCCAATTGTTGACGTTTAGCAGCCTGGTCGTCGACCTGATCTGACTGAGAACGGCTCGCTTCGTTGACTCGGTAAATGGTCTCAGCGCTGCTTAGATCCCGCTCGTTGGTAATAGAGGCAATCGCTTCTCTTTTACGCAGAAAGCTCGTTATTTCGCTGACTATAGCCGACATTTCCTGATTGTTTTTATGCATCTGCATAACGTATCTGGGCATTTCGAGGTTTTTGCTGCCGCTGGTAGCAAACGTTGATGTCATCACTCGGGAAGTAATGATCCAGGGCGTAATAGAACTCCTCACGACTACGTTTTCCGAGCGAGTGGAATCGTGTATAGACATGCCAGTGGAAACTTTACTTTCGGTAAAGGTACCTTCAGTTTTCATCCACATCAGCAAGCTGCTAAATTGCATTTCAGCCCAAAACAGATTCGTGCCCCGAGCCAAAATTGTAGCGCCGGCAGAAAGTGTTAACCAGCTAAACAACAGCATCAAAAAGCCATTTAACTGCTGGCCGAACGTCTCCAGAGTCTGAGTTGCCTGCGCCTCAGTCAGACGTTTAAGATCAAAAAGCTGATCCACAACAAACTGGTATAATTGATAGCCATCATTGACAGTGAAAAAGAGTAACAAGGCTGCCAAAAACACTAGTAGTTGCGCCACTCCCGTTGCCATTAAGCGAAACGCGTTGAATCTAGCGCTAAAATTTAGCTGACTGAATTCTGGTTGGGTCTCTATCAGCAGTTTACCTTTAAAACTACCTTTGCCTTGGCTCTGTTCTTGTAATTGAGGATCAAACTCCTGATACATACGATTAGGAATTTCTTTATAACGGCGATTCGCCAGTACGATGTTTTCGATATTGATAAAGATTTCGTTGGGATGTACGGATTCCTGTAAATTTTCCCGATACTCGCTGACTTCAGTACTGGGTTTGGCCAGCTCCAACCGTTCGTGGATCATCACCCAGGATACCCCGATAACCCCACCAATTAGCAAGATCAGCAACAGTAAATTCCACCAGGCATCGAATGCCACCACATCGGCCATCACAGACTGCCATTGTTGGGCAGTGGAAGCATCGAGTTTACTGTAGGCAAAACCCACCCCTATAGGCACCACTATGGCAAATATCAATAACTTGGTTAAGCTCGCTGCGGTTTTACTGTGTAATTTACGCATGTTTTGCGCCGCCAGAGAACGGGAAGTTCTATGCCATTCGACCACCAGATAAATTAACAGCAAAACTGACAAGATAGGGGTGATCACTACACCCGCATCCCCCACCAAACCTGAAGCTGAGACAAAATAGGCCGCTCCGAAGGCAATTAAACCGACTATAGTTGCGCATACCAGTCCACCCAATTCCTGAACAAAATTACGAATAGGATAGGGGCTGAAGACCAGATGGGGGAGCAGGGTATGGATCAAACGCGCGACCCAGCCTTCAGGCTCAGTAAATGTCGAGTTTTTGCGCCCCATTAACATGGATTCCAGTTCCTGGGCGTCATAACCGGTTTGATTTCGCTCGCGTTCGGCATTTTGTCGCTCACTGGCATTATGGTTATAAGCCAGGGAAGTCGGCACTGAGCGGCCGACAAAGTATTTGAATAACTGAAATAATCCTAGACCCAGATGCCTGATACCCAGGGTTAATAAGGTTAAGCCAAGCAAGGCATTGACCCATGCCAATCCCATATCGACTTGCAAATCCTCTGCTACACCCAACAAGGCGATCACCCCTAAGAGTGCAATTGCGCCACCACTGATAGCTTTGGCTATGCCTTGGGGTTTAAAGGGATTATTAATGCCTAAGGTATTGGTACCAAAATCATATGCCATGGCTATTTGTTCCTGTTATTTGCTTGCCGTTATGGGTTGACTGTTAATACGCAACACCATGTTATGAATGTTAACCCACAGATAAAGGCGGTCTCTCATCATAATGCTAATGGTTTATCGGACTCAGTTTTGATTAACTTAGCTTGTATATCAAGGGGGCATTAAAGCTAAAATTGCAAATACGCCAGGATGGTGGCGCGCACCTTACGCTGTCCTTAACACGCTGACCGGGCATCACAGGCCAGTGTTTACGCCAAAAGCAGTTAATGCAGTTTCAATTTTGGTCCGACAATTTTACTCACTTTGCGGCTCAACATGACTAATATGGCTTTTAGCCAGCCGTGTACGGCAAACTGGTGCATGCTGTACAAAGAGGTATAAACCAAACGTGCCAACTTACCCTCAACAAACATGCTGCTATTGGACAAATTACCCATCAGACTGCCCACAGTGCTGTATTTACTCAGGTGCACCAAAGAACCATAATCGCTATATTCATAGTCTTTTAATGGTTCGCCATGCAGCTTATGTACAATGTTTTTAAACACGATTGATGCCATTTGATGAGCAGACTGAGCCCGAGGTGGCACCCATGAGCCGTTTTTTTGTTGAAATGCACAGCAATCCCCGAGTACAAAAATATCCTCGTGATTAACCGCTTGCAGATGCTCGTTCACCAGCACTTGTTGGCTGCGATTCGTATCAAATATGCCGAGGTCTTTGATCAGATCAGGGGCTTTCACACCCGCCGCCCAGACCATAAGATCCGCTTCAATCAATTCATCATTGGCGTTCACAAAACCGTTTTTTTCTGCCCGAGTAACCTTGGTATTTTCATATATTTTCACGCCAATTTTCTCTAGTGCTTGTTTGGCTGCATTGGCAATACGTTCAGGCAAGGCCGGCAGCAGGCGTGGACCCGCTTCAATAATTGAAACTTCAAGGCGTTTAGCCGACATCTCAGGCATACCGTAAGCACGGGACAAATTAGCCACGTGATGCAACTGAGCTGCAAGCTCGGTACCTGTTGCACCAGCGCCAACAATGGCTATGCGCAACTGGGATTGCTGGGTGTCGGGCTGATTAACCCGCAGCATTTGGTTGAGTAAAGCGCGATTAAAACGTTCAGCCTGTGCCAGGGAATCCAAAAAATAACTAAACTTGGCGACCCCGGGAGTCCCAAAATCATTGCTCACACTACCAATTGCCAGAACTAAAATATCAAAAGCAATTTTACGTTCAGGCAAAATCAGCTGATTTTCTTCGTCATGCAGGGCATCTAACGAAATGGTTTTATCCTGATCGTTGATACTGTTCAATGTACCTTGCTGAAACTCATATTTGAATCGACTGGCGTGCATACGATAATCCACCCCATCAGAGCTTTTATCAATCACACCTGCGGCCACCTCATGTAACAGCGGCTTCCAAACATGGGTTCTGACTCTGTCGACCAAAATCATTTCCACTGACTGGTGTTTGCGACAATAACTGCTGAGTTTTGCGACTAACTCAAGCCCACCGGCTCCGCCGCCTACTACGACTATGCGTTTCATGCTTATTACCTTTTAAAGTTGTTATAGAATTTGAGTCAAGGGTGACAGACGCCGTTGGCTGCCTGCCACTGGTTAGAAGAAATGGAAATCACCAGTGGTCGGCCCAAAAGCATATCCCAGGACGTGCCTTTAATCGGTTAGTACTTAGCCTGACAATTAACTCTCCACGGCCTGACGAGTCCCACGGTATAAGTAGCACAGCTAATCTGGGCCATTATCGAATGAGCTTGAAATTGCCGAGTTTTAGACTACCTTAAGCCCTGGTTTCACCATCACCCATAACGATGAACTTTTCTGTGGTCAGTGACATGGCTCCCATGGGTCCATAGGCATGTAATTTACTGGTAGAGATGCCAATTTCTGCGCCCAGACCTAATTCCCCTCCGTCGGAGAAGCGTGAAGAGGCATTAGCCATGACTACTGCGGAATTGATAGTACGGATAAACTGTTGTGCGCGGGAATAATCCTGTGTAGCAATCACTTCAGTATGGCCTGAACCATAGGTCTCAATATGTTCAATTGCCAGCTCAAAACTGTCCACCACTCGTATTGCTATTTCCATGGCCAGATACTCAGCATGCCAATCGTCCTCTGTGGCCAATTCAGCTTGAGCAAAGTACTCCTGACTGCGCTGGCAGGCATGTATCCTGACCTTATGTTGTGTTAGCAGGTTTGCCGCTTTAGGCAGGAAACTGTCAGCAATGTCTTTATGCACCAATAAGGTTTCCAGCGAGTTACAGGCACTGGTGCGCTGGGTTTTACCGTTTTCTAGTAAATTTAACGCCTTAACCGGGTCTGCAGCACTGTCTACATATAAGTGACACACACCTTTGAAATGTTGGATAACTGGAATTCGACTATTTTGGGTAACAAAACGAATGAGACCTTCTCCACCACGGGGAATAATCAAATCAATGTCGTCGCTAAGGGTCATCAGTTCGTTCATCACGGCTCTATCAGGATCCGGCACAACTACCACAGCTGCGGGATCCAGCCCGTTTTTGTCCATAGCGAAACTGATACACGCAGCTAAAGCCAAATTTGAATGTATGGCTTCTTTACCGCCACGCAGTATCACGGCATTTCCTGCTTTTAAACATAAGGCAGCAGCATCTATAGTTACATTGGGGCGAGACTCGTAAATCATGGCGATCACGCCCAAGGGAATACGCATTTTTCCCACCTGGATCCCGCTTGGCATGCGCTCAATCCCACTTATGCTGCCCACAGGATCAGCTTGTGCGGCGATATTGTTTACCGCATCGGCAATTGCCTGAATGCGCTGTGGGTTTAGCAGTAACCTGTCTTGCATGGCGTCATCAAGTTTATTGGCCCGTGCCGCCAGCAAATCTTTTTCATTGGCCGCTAAAATCTGCGGGGTTTGTTCTAACATGCGTGTGGCTATATCAGTCAATAGTGTATTTTTTTGCTCCGCCGTTAATTTGGCAACCTGGCGTGATGCGAGTCTGGCGGCTTTCGCGGCCTGTGTTATTGAAAATTCCATACCTTACTCCCGTATTATGTTTGTGTAATCCGCAGTAGTGGGATAAAAATCGCCATTTACTGCCTTATATCAGCACCAAATCATCTCGATGAATAATTGTTTCACCAAACGAATAACCCAACATGGCTGCAATTCTATCACTGTGTAAACCCTTTATCTGTTTAAGATCGCCAGCGCTGTATAGGGTGAGGCCTTTAGCCACGATCAGCCCATCATGTTCAATATCTACCGCCTCACCTGGTTGAAAGGTCCCATCCACCGACACTACGCCCGATGGCAGTAGGGATGCGCCTTTGTGGATCAATGCCTGTTGTGCGCCTAGATCGATGGCTATTTTGCCTCTGGATCTGAGGGTATGTTTGAGCCACTGGGAACGGGCATTACCTTTGGATTTATTCGGTGTAAACAAGGTTCCTTGGGTTTCTCCGTTGAGCAACTTGGCAAATACCTGACTGTCACGACCATTTACAATTAAAGTCTGAATACCACATTTGGCGCATTTTTCCGCCGCCTGTATCTTGGTGCGCATACCTCCTGTCCCGGCCAAGCTGCCTGCCCCCCCAGCTAAGGCATGGATCTGCGGGGTAATTTCAGTCACATGGGGAATGAAGTTGGCTCGAGGGTTGATTCTGGGATCGGCGTCATACAAACCATCAATATCCGAACATATGATCAGGATATCCGCCTGGGCTACCATGGCCGTATACGCTGCCAAGTTGTCGTTATCCCCAACTTTTAACTCGTTAATGACCACAGTGTCGTTTTCATTAACTATGGGCAAGGCGTGATTTTTCAGCAGTTCCCGTAAGGTATTTTTAATGTTCACATACCGGGTGCGATTGTGTAAATCATCAGAGGTCAGCAACATTTGCGCGCAATCAAAGTCAAACAAATTTGCCCAATTGGCCATCATCTGAGTCTGGCCAATGGCTGCCATTGCCTGCTTTTCGGCAATAGAAGGGTAATGTTTGTGGGCGATTTTACTGCGCCCGGCAGCCACACTGCCAGAAGAGACTAAGATTACCTCTTTGCCTGCAGCACGACTGGCACTAATAAAACGTGCAATGGGTAACAGGTATTGGCTACTGCAATGTTTACCATCCGGGGCGATTAAGGCACTGCCCACTTTTATTACCGCTCTTTGCCACGCCAAGTGCGCCATATGCGATCCCACTTTCTAATTTAGGTTGTAGATTACGACAAATACCATAAGAAACAAGTTGTTAAAATTATAAGCTATGGCAAAAAAAGCCACTTATTAGCTATAGAATCTTAAAGCTGTAAAAGTGGTGTTTACTCTTGTGTACAATTTTCTTACAAACCAGTCCGTCACTTATCACAGCCAAGCAGAGATCTCCCTGGAAATTTGTAATATTATGCGGCGCTTTGTTGAAAAAATATAATAAATCCAAGCAGTCTGAAAAATTACCTCAGGGATAACCATGCTAAAAAGAATCATTGCGACCAGTCTATTGTCGATAGCCACTTTGGCTTTAGCCCAAGGGGCTATTAACCAAACCAAGGGCGATTATGAAGATAAATTTCGTCAGTTGGATGAATCCTTACCCACACCAAACGTATACCGTAATGCCGCTGGGGAGCCAGGCCACCAATACTGGCAACAAAAAGTTAATTACCAAATTAAGGCCCACCTGGACGAACAAAATCATCGCCTTGAAGCCAGTGAGACTATTAACTATAAAAATAACTCTCCAGATACCCTTAAATATTTATGGTTACAACTAGACCAGAATAAATTCAGGAGTGACTCTTTATCCGCCATGAGCACCAGTTTTGGTGGCATAGGCGCACGTGGCCCTGCTACTAAATCGGCATCAAGTGACAAACCGGCCCAACTGAGCCTGGATGCCCTACGTCGTGAGCAATTTGTGGCAGATCATGAGTTAGGTTATCAAATTGGTCAAATACATGATGCATCGGGGCAAACATTGCATCATGTGATCGTAGGCACCAATATGCGTATTGATTTGGCCCAGCCCTTACGGCCAGGTGAAAGTGTCGATTTTTCCATTGATTATGGGTACAACATAGTAGAAGAAGACGCGGTATCTGCCCGTTCTGGCTATGAACACTTTGCCGATGACAAACGTGAAGGCGGTAATGATATATTTCTGCTGGCTCAGTGGTTTCCTCGTTTGCATGCCTATACGGATTATGAAGCATGGACCAATAAAGAATTTATCGGGCGCGGCGAGTTTACCCTGGAATTTGGTGACTACGATGTGCAAATGACCGTACCGGGGGATCACATTGTGAGCTCTACCGGTGTGTTACAAAATCCTGAGCAGGTTCTTACCTCCACCCAGCGTCAGCGCCTTAAAGATGCAGAGAATGCCGATCATCCTGTATTTATTGTTACTGCTGAAGAAGCCCTGGAAAACGAAAAGGCCGCTACAGATAACGAAAAAACCTGGAAATTTAGCGCCAAAAACGTACGTGATTTTGCCTGGGCTTCGTCGCGCAAATTTATGTGGGATGCCAAAGGTCATACACAAAAAAATGCCAAACAAGGCTTGGTTATGGCCATGTCCTTCTATCCGAAAGAAGGGGGCGAGTTATGGGAAAAATATTCCACTGAAGCTGTTATTCAAACCTTGGATGTATATTCACGCTTCGCGTTTGCCTACCCATACCCCACGGCGCAATCTGTTAATGGCCCGGTGGGCGGAATGGAATACCCGATGATTTCTTTCAACGGTCCCCGTACCGAATTACAGGATGATGGCAGTCGCACTTATTCCCAAGCAGAAAAACGTTTCCTGATCGGCGTGGTTATTCATGAAGTGGGCCACAACTATTTCCCTATGATAGTTAACTCGGACGAACGTCAATGGTCGTGGATGGATGAAGGTTTAAATAGTTTTCTGGACGGCGTAGCCGGACGTGAATGGGATCCCACAATTCCTTGGGGGGTTGAGCCCCGTGACGTAGTGGGTTACATGAAGTCCCA
Source organism: Paraglaciecola sp. IT1134 (assembly GCF_058068185.1). Taxonomy (NCBI): domain Bacteria; kingdom Pseudomonadati; phylum Pseudomonadota; class Gammaproteobacteria; order Alteromonadales; family Alteromonadaceae; genus Paraglaciecola; species Paraglaciecola sp. IT1134. Next base: position 5,282,838 of record NZ_CM176486.1, read on the forward strand.
ATCCCAGGTGCCGGTAATGACCCAATCCGACAGTGTCTTACACTTAGGTCCTAATGCTTATACCAAACCCGCTGTAGCCCTCAATATTTTGCGCGAAACCATATTAGGCCGGGAATTATTCGACTTTGCATTTAAAGAATATGCCCAGCGCTGGATGTTTAAACGCCCCACACCATCGGATTTTTTCCGCACCATGGAAGAAGCCAGTGGAGTCGATTTAGACTGGTTCTGGCGAGGCTGGTTCTACAGTACAGATCACGTGGATATCTCGTTAGATAAAATCTCCAAGCTACGCATGGATACCAAGGATCCGGATATCGATTTTGACCGTCAGCGTCAGGAAGAGCTAGACAAACCCCAGTCCTTAACCGATGAACGTAATAAAGCCGACGGCAAGCAGTTATGGGTTGAGCGCTTCCCGGACGTAAAGGATTTTTACGATGAAAACGATCGTTTCACGGTAACCAACAAAGAGCGTAATAAATACCAAAAATTTCTCAAGGAACTCAAACCCTGGGAACGAGCAACCTTAGAACGGGCAATAAAAGAAGACAAAAACTATTATGTATTGGAATTTTCGAACAAGGGCGGTTTGGTTATGCCGATTATTCTTGAGCTCACCTTTGCCGATGGCAGCATAGAGCAGCAATATATCCCCGCGGAAATTTGGCGTCGTACACCCAAGGCCGTCAACAAATTGATCATCACCGACAAAGATCAGGAATTGGTCAGTGTTGCTGTTGATCCCCGCTGGGAAACCGCCGATGTGGATGTTAGCAACAACGATTACCCCCGTAAAATCATTGAGTCACGTATCGAGGCCTATAAAACCAAAAAAAGCACCAAAAAAGTATCCCGCGATATCATGCAAGATATCAAAACCGAGCTTAAAACCGATGACGATGATAACGACGACGATAAAAACGACGACTAATGAAAACGCTTAAACTCTTACAGGTATTGGCCGCCCTACTGTTGTTTATCGCAGTGGCACCGGCTTTTGCCCACCAGCAAAAGACCGCCATCAGCACTATCTTGTTTAATCCGCGCACGCAAAATATCGAAGTCATGCACCGCTTTAACGTGCATGATGCGGAACACGCGGTGAGGCATATTTTTGGCAAAAAAGCCGACATCATAGCGTCCAGCAACACTCAGCAGGCGTTTAGCGACTACGTGGCCCAGCGCTTCAGCATGGCCACAGAAAACGGAGAAGTCATTGATTTAAAATCCGCAGGTTACGAAATTGATGGGCAGTTTTTTTGGGTCTACCTGGAAACCCGGCAACCGGCCAAACTAGATAACTTGGTGATCAGCCACAACGCCTTGCGTGATCTATGGCCCAGTCAAATCAATACCATCAATATTGAAGGCAAGGGCGACTTACAAACCCTCACGTTTAGAGATTCAGTGGAGTTGTTGAAGGTCGAATTCGACCATCAGTGAGTCATGCCGACTGATAAAAAGTCCGAGGCGCAATCCCCGGGCTTTTTTATTGGGCCCCTAGTATAGTCATCTGCAGCTCACAGGGTAATAGTCATAAACAGACTATTCGGGTCTTGTGTATAATCTGCAAATGGCTGACAGTAACTGAACCCGTATTTGGCGTATAGATTACGCGCAGGAGCAAAATACGCCATGCAGCCCGTCCAGGCACAACAAAGCGCCGCAGCCGGCCAGATTAGAACCATCCCCAACCGTCCAAAATTGCATATTCGACTACCCTAAGGCGACTAAGTCCAGGGCATGTTTACTCTCAGGCGGTGAGGTAGCGCGCATTTCCACTAGATGTTGTTGCAGCAATTGGGCAATTTGTGGCCCTTGCAAATCATATATTTTAATTTCGAACATCGACTAATTCCATTTTTGATAACTTTGTACAGAGATAACTTTTTGCTTGCGTATGTAATTATATCTTCAGGTCTGTACAGTTAATTGCAATATAACCGCTAGTTTCACAAGGTATAAAGCTTATCTTGTCCCATGACGTCATTCAAATATAGGCAGCCAAATGCACATATCCCCGCTCTATTATTGTCTGGAACTTTATTCCTAGCAATTTATTGATCCGGATCAGTTAACCCGAACGGCATGGGAGTATAATCAACCATATTAAGCATTCTTGAAGGGAAGTTGACTGATGTTAGAGCTAATTTTACACGATCCGGTCGCTTGGGGGTCCATCCTCGGTATTGGCATTATGTTAGTGATGGGGGCTTTTTACCTATATTTATTTATCCACAATACCAAGCGAAATCTTTGATAAGATTGCTTCATCGAAAAATCATCATTGTCGGTAGTGATATTTGGTTCTGGCGAGTAAGTCACACCAGATCGAAACCTACAGCATTTATAGCGGTATTAACGGCTGCATGTAAGTCTACCAACAATTCCCTACGAATAATTTTCCCGGCCTGATTCTGCCATCTACATCTATCCAGCTAGCCACTTTTCTAGCATTTTTTTGCATAGTGATGCATATTGCCTTAGTTTGTAATTCAGTGGTGTAATACCCACAAATTCAACCGTCAGGCAATTAAATCACCAGGGAATAACAGTTAGATGAGCGATATATTAGACACTAGGGAAAATGAAGAACCACAACCCTCTCTTAACGTGAAATTGGATAATTTCAGCACGTTGCGCTGGTTATTGGCGTTTGCGGCCCTGTATACCCTGTATTTTGCCCAAACCTTGTTGGTTCCTTTGGTTGTGACGTCGCTGATTGCATTGCTGTTAAGTCCGCTGGTGGCGCTGTTTAAACGGGCTCATATTCCACGGGCCATATCGGCCCTGTTGCTGCTAACGGCGCTATTAACCCCATTTACTTTTGTCGCCGTTGAGCTGGCAGAGCCGGCCCAAAAATGGGCGCAAATGTTGCCCAAGTTATCAGAGCACATTACCCAGCAAATCGATTCCATCAGTGAGGCCATCGAGGGGGAAGAAGCCGTAGCCCAAAGAAAAGCCAAACAAGAAAAATCAGGTTTTAGTTTTTTTGGCCTTTTTAAGAATGACGAACCACAGGAGCCAGTAGCCCAGACCACAGAGCAGCAGAATGTCGTAACAGAGAGGATTAAACAAGGTGGCATAGAGATCCTGATTTCCGCTTTGGAAGCCACTCCTTTAGCCTTGGCACAGCTCATGACGGGCATTATCATGATCCTGTTTCTATTAATTTTTGGCCCTTCCCTGTTTGCTGCCTTTGTCAACGGGCTGCCCAAAGTAAAAGACAAAAAACGGGTGCTGGAACTGGTCAATACCATTCAAAAAGAACTGTCACGCTATATAGTCACAGTGAGTATTATCAATTTCGCCCTCGGAGCAGCCACCGCGATTACCCTGCATCTAATGGGCATGGAGGACGCCTTGTTATGGGGAGTGCTGGCAGGGCTGCTAAATTTTATCCCCTATGTGGGATCTATGATAGGGGTAGCCATATTATGTATGGCAGGTTTAGTGGAATATGGCATTGAAGTTTCGGCGTTAATACCACCCTTAGCTTACTTGGTGCTCAACCTGATCGAATCACAATTTATCACCCCCACAGTATTGGGGCATCATATGCGACTTAACCCCTTAATTGTGATGTTATGGCTGTTAATTCTTGGCTGGCTATGGGGAGCCATAGGTGTATTACTTGCTGTCCCCCTCCTAGTTTGCATCAAACTGACCTTGTCTCAGCTTAAAGTCTGGCTCGATTGGCTTAGGATCATTGAAACCCAAGGCTAACGGCCCAAGCTACTGGTAATCCCTATAATTTCAGCCGTCACATAACTGGACTCCTGTGATGTCAGGTGCACTTATACAGGTCCGAGCTCCACAGGCTGACTAGTCCTTCCCAAAGGTACATTTTCGCCAGGCTTTTGGTAACGCTGGTAATGGCGCCTTTAGTAGAGGCGTAATCCAACGGCCCTGGGCATGGCTTATAGAACTAGATGGACGTCGTGTTAATCATGCTGGCCCCTGGCGGCATATGTGGTACGGCAGCTTTTGTACCTTTTAATCTACTACTGCCAACATAGCTATCTTCGCCATGATCCGCCTTGGGTTTAAGTAATAAATCTAAACCGGGTTCAGGTTGACGGTCATTTCTCACAGGTTATGACATCGAGTATTGGGAACGGAGGTCTTGCATTGAAAATTGATTGGCGAGCGTCATTTATGTCTCCTTAGTATGGAGGATATAAAAAAACGAATGTCATCAGGAACGCAAAATTCATACCTTGCTTAGCGGGAGACGAGACAAAAATAGATTTTATTAAGCAACTATACACTTACGCAAAAGGTGCCAGACACAATTTATGATCTGAAAAGAGTGATTGGGACTACGTAATTTTGTGTAAAAAACAGCCATAATCCAGAAATGATTACATAAATGGGAGTGCAATAAGTGCCCTCGGATTAGTCACGACAGGGCTTGGGGTTATTATGGTGTAAAAAAGTCTGCAACAACCGTTACCTAATAACGTTGTTATTATTGCGCTAGGTAGGTTGGCACAGACAATACTTCCTAGGATAAATAATTTAAGCGCATTAAAACACCTAGGAATGACCATCAACACCAGTTTGAACAAGGCGTCTTGTAGTCACATTTTTGCCGTCGTTATTTGAGTATGCATTGATCTCTATCAGACCCATTCAAAATTGATTGCAATGCGAAGAAAAGCCCACGACAAGGGGATTCATGTGCCAATTATGCTAAAATGCGCCCTCTTTAAAACACATTGAGTTATTAGGCCCTATTATGATCCCCTGGACCCAGCGAGGCACTGCACAAATCCCTAACAATGGCGGTGAGTTAAAATTTTCCCAGCGCGGTGATGAATTCTCTATTAGGCTATCGGGCATACGTGGCGAATTGATGAATAGCCGGGTGTATAATTCAGAACAAGTACTGGCCCAACTGGGCTGTCATCACCTGACATCAACGGACAATGCCCGGGTATTAGTGGGCGGCCTAGGTATGGGTTATACGTTAGGCGCCGCACTCAAAGCGGTAACCCGCACCTCACAGGTCACAGTTGCAGAATTGATCCCCGAAGTAATTGATTGGAATAAAGGCCCTTTAGGTAAATGTGCCGGCAACCCATTACAAGATGCACGCACGACAGTTCACCTTGGCGATGTGGCAGAATTATTAAGCAGCAAAAAACCCTTGTTTGATGCCATATTGCTCGATGTGGATAATGGCCCGGAAGGCCTGACCCACTCAGATAATAACTGGATTTATTCGTTGTCCGGACTAGAAGACATTTATCAAACCCTGCGCCCCAAGGGCACCCTGGCCATATGGTCCGCAGGACCGGATTATTTATTTACCGTACGTCTAAAAAAAGCCGGGTATAAAGTTGATACCCGCATCGTACGTGCCCGTCCGGGCAAGGGCAGTAAACATACGATTTTTTTGGCCAAAAAACCTTAGCCACAATTTATCTACCCAAACCAATGGATTTGGCATAGTTAAGATTAACGAACACCAATAAAAAGGCTAAACAGCATTGCCGTTTAGCCTTTTCGTCTCGCCCTAGAAGAGCCCACATCACTAGGGTTATTTAATTTGCCACCCGCTGAGTATTATTCTGCCAGTGTTACCCTGACAGCCAACAAATTCTGATCCGTTAAGCCGCCACCAAAACTGCGATAGACTTCGATAATATTGGCAAATACCTGGGCTTTGGCCTGAGCAAGATTATCCTTGGCGCTGAGCAACGTTCGTTCAACGTCCAGCAAAGCCAACAGATCAATACTACCGGCATCATATTGCAACTGAGCCAATTCCAGGGAGTGCTGGCTGGCTGCAACCTGCGCAGTTAATAAGTGCGCCTGCAGTTGGGTCTGGGCATATTGATCCACAGAACTCTGGGCCTCTGCCAAAACCCCTAATAAGGCCCGCCTGAATTGTCCATAAGCGGCACGTTCATTAGCACTGGCGATATCGATTTGCGCTTGTACCGAGCCCAGGTCAAAGGCTGGCCAACTGATGCTCGGGGCGATAGACCAAGCTTTGGTCTGTACGCCAAAATTCAGGCTATTCGCAGATAAAAAACCGACAAAACCGGATACTGAAATATCAGGGTAAAGCCGGGCCGTTTGCACGCCAATTTGTGCGCTGGCGGCAGCCAGGGTCCGTTCTGCGGCTTTAAGATCGGCCCGGCGCCTCAGCAACTGGTTGGGATCACCAATAGCAACGGGATGGGCCAGCTCGGGGATCCCCCTGTGTAAATCAAGCTGCAGTTCGTTTGGTGCCAGTCCGATTAGGGCGGCCAGACTATGCTGGGTTGTCAGTAGCTCTCCTTGCAAGGCTGGAATGCTAGCTGCTACGCCTTTTAATTGCGCCTCGATACGCAGCACATCCAACTGTGAAGCATAACCGGCTTCTTCCCGGGAGTGGATCACCCCCTGGGTGCGCTCCAGGCTGCTAATGGTAAGCCGGGCCACGGCAATACGCGCCTCTAAACCAGTGAGGCGAGCATAGCTGGTGGCAACTTGGGCGACAATGCTGACCTGCACATCTTGCCAGGCATAATAACGGGACTCGGCATCCGCCAGTGCCGCTTGGGAGGCTCGTTGTAATTTGCCAAACAGATCCACGTCCCAGCCTAGACTCGCTCCGCCCCGGTAACTGCGGCTAGCAACGCGTTGATGGTCAGTGGTGCCTAATACAATTTGATCCTGGGCGCTGTAATCCAATCCCAAGGATCCTTTAGGTAAACTGTCATTATCCGTATTAGAGAATAACGCGTAGGCCGCAGCAGCATTGGCTTTGGCAATATCTACACTGGGGTTATTTTGTAGAGCCTGTTCAACCAGGCGATTTAACTGCGCATCGCCAAAACCCTGCCACCAGCTTACTTCACGCTCTGTTAGATTGATCTCGCTGGAAGATAGGGTAAGCTTTGGCTCAAAGGTCGGAGCGGTATAATCTGGGCCAACGGCGGCGCAAGCCGCCAACCACAAAGCCGCACTGATAACACTGATTTTATGCCAGCTTTGCATCAAGTCTCTCCTTATTGTCTAGGGCTAGAGCCGCCCGTTTGTTGGCACCACGTCGCCTAACCAGGTAATAAAACAAGGGTGTGAGCAATAAACCAAAAATGGTGACCCCTAACATGCCGGAAAATACTGCAACCCCCATGGCCTGGCGCATTTCGGCTCCGGCGCCTGTGGCCAATACCATTGGCAGCACCCCCATAATAAACGCTAACGATGTCATCAAAATCGGGCGTAAACGCAAACGAGTCGCTTCGCTTAATGCTTCCATCAGGGGTAGGCCTTGCTCTTCTTTTTCCTTGGCAAATTCCACTATCAAGATGGCATTTTTGGTCGCCAAACCCACCAGCACAATCAAGCCAATCTGGGTAAAGATGTTGTTATCTCCCCCGGATAAGATCACCCCGGTCATGGCGCACAGTAAGGTCATGGGTACAATGAGTATGATCGCCAGAGGCAGGCTCAAACTTTCATAGGTAGCCGCCAGTACCAGAAACACTAACAACACCACAAGCGGGAAGACCAACATGGCTGTATCTCCCGCCAGGATCTGCTGGTAGGTCAAGTCTGTCCACTCGTAACTCATACCGTTAGGCAAGGTTTCCGCCAAGATTTTTTCAATGGCGGCCTGGGCTTCACCGGAGCTAAAACCTGGGGCTGGACCGCCGTTTATTTCTGCCGTGGTATAACCGTTGTAGTGCATGACCCGGTCGGGGCCAGCCACATACTCAACCTTCACAAAGGAGCTAAGAGGGATCATTGCACCACTGGCATTACGCACTTTTAGCTGACCAATTTGTTCTGGCTCCTGGCGAAATGAATCTTTCGCCTGCACGTTCACCTGGTAAGTCCGGCCAAATTGATTGAAATCGTTGACGTACAAGGAGCCTAAATACACCTGCATGGTTTCAAAAATATCGTTGATGGCCACGCCTTGGCTTTTGGCCTTATCCCGGTCGATGTCCACATTCATTTGCGGCACATTGATTTGATAACTGGAAAATACGCCGGCTAGCTCCGGGCTAGCCCAGGCCTTTTGCAAGACTTCCTGGGTGACCCGGTTCAATTCCGTATAACCTAGGCTGGCTTTGTCCTGTATTTGCAGCCGAAAGCCACCTATAGTGCCCAGCCCCTGTACTGGAGGCGGGGGGAAGATAGCGATAAAGGCGTCTTGAATAGCGCCAAATTGCTGGCCCAACTGGCCGGCGATCGCATTGGCCGACATATTTTCTGCGCTGCGCTGTGCAAAGGGTTTTAAGGTGACAAATACGATACCGCTGCTGGGGCTATTGGTGAAACCATTGATATTTAGCCCAGGGAAAGCCACGGCATTGGCTACACCCGGATGTTCAAGGGCGATACGTGACATTTCGCGGATCACCGCTTCAGAGCGATCCAGTGAGGCGGCGTCCGGCAATTGGGCAAAAGACACCAAATATTGTTTGTCCTGTCCCGGCACGTAACCGGTGGGGGTACTGGTGAACTGGAAATAAGTCAAAGCCACTAAAGCTGCATACAATACCAACACTATACCGCCGGAGCGGATCACCTTTTTAACGGCCCCGGCGTAAGCATGTTCACCTTTGGCAAACACACGGTTAAAAGGGCTAAACAGCCAACGCCCGAAAATCTTGTCCATGAACCGGGTCAGACCGTCTTTAGGGGCTTTTGCATCTTTGAGTAACAGGGCGGCCAATGCTGGGCTGAGCGTCAGGGAGTTAATCGAAGAAATCACCGTGGAAATAGTAATTGTTAAGGCAAATTGCATATAAAATTGACCGGTCAAACCAGACATAAAAGCAGTTGGAATAAACACGGCACAGAGTACTAAGGTAGTGGCAACTATAGGCCCGGTGACTTCACGCATGGCTTTTTTAGTGGCCTCAATGGGGCTTAAGCCGTTGTGAATATTACGCTCCACGTTTTCTACCACCACTATGGCATCGTCCACCACTATGCCTATGGCCAGCACGAGACCGAACAATGACAAAGCGTTCAGCGAAAAGCCCAGTAAATGCATAACCGCAAAGGTGCCCACTAAAGAAACGGGCACGGCCACTAAAGGAATAATCGAGGCCCGCCAGGTTTGCAAAAACAGCACCACAACTATGACTACCAATAACATGGCTTCAAACAAGGTTGTAACCACGGCGTCGATAGAGCCACGTACAAATACTGTTGGGTCGTAGACAATCGAATAATCTATGCCCTCGGGAAAGGTCTCTTTGAGCTCAGCCATTTTGGCTCGCACATTGTCGGAAATCTGAATGGCATTGGAGCCCGGGCTTTGAAAAATCGGCAGGGCCACAGCAGGTTTATTATCTAACAATGATCGCAGAGCGTAAAAATCCGCCCCCAATTCCAGGGTCGCCACATCTTTTAAACGGGATATTTGCCCCTGCTCACCGACTTTGATAATAATATTTTCAAATTCTTGTTCGCTGGTTAACCTGCCTTTAACGTTGATCAACAACTGAAATTCGTTGTCACCTGTGGGCTGAGACCCGAGGCTACCGGCGGCAGCCTGTTGATTTTGCTCACGAATAGCCCCGACCACATCCATGGCACTAAGACCCAAAGCAGCGACTTTTTCAGGGTTAAGCCAGATACGCATGCTGTATTCACCGGCACCAAACAAACGCACATCTCCGACGCCATCCAGGCCTGCTAACTCGTCTTTCACATTTAGATGGGCATAATTGGATAAATACAGAGTATCGTACTGATCATTGGGGGAAGTAAGGTGCACCACCATGGTTAAATCCGGCGAGGATTTTTGGGTGACTACCCCCAGGCGCTGGACAATATCCGGTAGCCTAGGTTTCGCTCTGTCTACCCGGTTTTGCACCAGGGTTTGAGCTTTGTCTACATCGGACCCTATGGCAAAGGTAATCGTTAAGGTCATGCGCCCATCAGACGTGGCCTGGGACGACATATACAATAAATTTTCCGTGCCCTTGATGGCTTGTTCTAAAGGTGTCGCCACCGTCTCGGCAATGACTTTGGGATTAGCGCCGGGGTAAGTGGCGCTGACCACAACAGTGGGAGGCACCACATCCGGGTATTCGGTGATCGGCAACTGCCAAACTGCTAACGCTCCGGCAATAAAAATGATCAATGACAGAACGCCTGCAAATATCGGTCGGTGAATAAAAAATTGCGATAATTTCACCCTAGTTCCTACCCGTTTGTTTGGCCATAACTGACCTGTCTATATCTGCTTTGGCCTCGTTTTTAGCCAGCTGTTCTGCTGCCAGCCCAGCATCTAAGCTCTGCTGTTGTAATTGCAATTCATTGATGGTCCGCTTGTTTGCCATGTCCACCAGCTCCGGCTCAACCTGGCTGCCGGAACGTACCCGTTGCAAGCCGTTTACCACTATCTTGTCACCTTTGTTCAGACCTGATTTGATAATGCGCAACCCTTGCAATTTTTCACCTAACTCTATTTTTTGGTACTGCACCTGGTTTTCAGCATTGAGCACCAATACAAACTTGTTATTGAGATCCGTGCCTATGGCTTTGTCGTCAATTAACAGACCCTCATAACTGGCACTGCCAAGTAATTTAATGCGCGCAAATAATCCAGGGATCAAGTTGCCATCCTGGTTGTCGAATACCGCACGGCCGCGAATAGTACCGGTGTTCGGGTTTATCTTGTTATCAATAAAATCGATAACCCCGCTGTAGGGATAATCGCCGTCCGTAGCCAGCCCCATATATACCGGGTTGTTGTTGTCCCGTGAGCTCTGGCGACTGCCTTGTTTTGCCAGTTGAATGTATTTCAGGTAAGTTTGTTCGTCGGCGTCAAAATAAGCGTAGGCTTTTTGGGTGGAGACTATGGTGGTCAACACGCTTTGTCCGGCGGTAACGTAATTGCCTTTGGTGATCATGGCGTTTGAGATGCGTCCACCTATGGGCGCAGTGACATGGGTATAACCCAGATTCAGTTTGGCCAATTCAAGGGCGGCTTCCACCGATTGCACCTGTGCCTTAGTTTGCTGTTGACGGGCCAAACGGTTATCCAAAATCTCAGCGGATATGGCTTTTTTCCCCACCAGATCCTGGGCCCGGTTATATTCACGCTCCGCTAGCTCTGCCTGGCTTTGGGCATTGGCTAATTCGGCTTTAAGACGTTTGACTTGTGCTTTAAAGGGTCGATTATCGATGGCAAACAGTGATTGCCCTGGCTCAACGATGCTGCCTTCTTCAAAGGCCACAATATCGATATAACCTGATACCCGAGGCCGCAGTTCCACCGTTTGCGGCGCTTGAATGCGACCGGTAAATTCGTCCCATTCGGTCAAGCGCTCACTGATTACCTGGGCAACGGTGACATGGGGAAAGGGTTGGGCGATGGCAACTTCATCTGTTGCGCTCTGATCGGCTGCCCACAACGAATGCGTGCCAGCCAGCGTAAGGCCAATAGCCAAAGCGATAAATAGAGTTTTAAAAGTGATAGGTGTTTTCATAGTGTGTAGTTCCTCAACCAAATAGTGCTTGGTGGGAAGTATGAGAGCAGAACACTCATAAATATAATTTTGTTTTTATATGCAACACATAAGATTTTATGATGTATAATCTAAACGCTAATAAACCGGCCCATTACCAAAAGGTGTCAAATGCGTCCCCAAGAACTTAATTTACTGATGATATTTGACGCTATTATGACAGAGCGTTCGATTACCCGAGCAGCAGATAGGTTATCTATGACTCAACCTGCGGTGTCAAACGCGGTGAGCCGCATGCGCGTGGCCTGGAAAGACGAATTATTTGTCAAAGATGGGCGCAATATTCAGCCCACCTTGCACGCTCAAAACTTATGGGAGCAAGTGCATCAGCCCCTGAGTCACCTGACCGATGCCATCGATCCCAGTGCTTTTGATCCTGCTAGCGCCAAACGTACCTTTCGTATTGCGGTGTCAGACAACGTTGTGGATATTGCCTGGCTGGCGTTGCGTAAACTTATCGAACGCGAAGCGCCTGGTATCAACATACACGCCATCCCCTACACCATAGTTAACACAGAGCAAGTATTAAATGATGCTAAGGTCGACATGGTGGTAGGTGTGGGCTTCCCACTGTCACGTAATATCAGAACCGAACATCTGTATTCTCCCCAATATGTGTGTGTGATGCGCAACGGCCACCCACTGGCAAAACCAGATATGTCCCTGGCAGAATTTGCCGCGGCGGATCATCTGCTCGTTTCACTGTCAGGCGAAACCACAGGTTTCATTGACCAAATGTTATTACAACAAGGTTTATCCAGGCGGATAGCATTTACCGTTAATCATTTCTCTGCGGTCAGTCCGATCTTAAAAGACAGTGACCTGGTAGCCATTATGCCAACCGGTTCAGTTGAAAAAGCTCTGATGGATAACCAGCTAGCCGCAACTAAGCCGCCCGTGGATTTTCCGCCCAAACAACTGGCCATGTTATGGCATGAAAGGCAAGACAGAGACAGCGGTTTGCTGTGGTTGCGCAAACATTTAAAAGCCATAGTGATGGACGAAGTGACCCGACATACTAACGTGGTGATGAGTTGCTTATGTAAGGCAAGTCCGGCTCAGTGCCCTGAACTGGAAAAAAGCTTACTCCAGCAATCATTGAAATCAACGGGTTGATACCACAGGCACCAACCCAGCGAATGTTAGGGGCAGCAGTGCACACCTGAAAAATCCTTTAGTTAGGCAGCCCTGCCTGTTGGGTACCTTTGCTGGTTATTTCGAATTCACTTTTTAGCCACACCAGCATGACCATGCTGAACAAGGCAAAAATTACCAAAACCGTGTTTATCCAAATGCCCAGGCCAAAAAACGCCACAGCAATTAATGCCGCCCCGTGTTTACCCCACTCAAGCCATAGTCCGTAAAGCCGGTTTTCCATCAAAACGCCCACGGAAAAACTGGCGTATGTTACTATCGCGATGATGATCAGCTGCTCCTGTAGACTAAGCGTGGCCATGTTCAATAAAAATGCTAAGGCCACCCCAGTAGTGAGTAGATGTTGCACGAGCAAATACAGCTTAAGTTTGCCACTTAGGGCAATATCGAATTTTTTAAACTGGGTTAAATCCACTTTGCCCAGAGGATAGTCTCGTTCCACGTCCTTGGGCCGCCAGCCCGTACGACTAAACCATACTGCGAATTTGTCTCCCCAGGATTTAGTGCGCCAACTGTCGATAAACAATTGCTGATAGACCTGCACATTGGCATATAATGGGTTCCAGCTATGCAGTGCCTTGCGAATTCCAAAAATAGGTGGCTCGCTGTCCAGTTCTTCCACAAAGGAGCCGAACAACCTGTCCCAAATAATAAATACCCCCCCGTAATTTCGATCAATGTAAATTTGGTTCTGGGCGTGATGGGCGCGGTGATTAGACGGTGATACAAATATCCATTCAAACCAGCCGAGTTTGGGGATGTGCCGGGTGTGCACCCAAAACTGATAAATCAGATTAAGGGAACCGACACTAAGCAGTAACAAGGGATCAACACCCAGCAATGCCAATGGCAAATAGAAAATCCAGCTTAATACACTGCCGCTCGTTTGGCGTAGGGCGGTGGTCAGATTATATTCTTCACTGGAGTGGTGAACCACATGCGCCGCCCACAGGATATTTATTTCATGCCCTAAGCGGTGATTCCAGTAGTAACAAAAGTCGTAGAGTACAAATGCTGCAATCCACACCCAAGTCGCCTCGGGGAGAGCAAACAGGGCGACGTTATCGTACAGCATCACATAGACGGTAAAAGGCACCAGGGCTTTGATAAGGTCGATCATGCGACTGAGCACACCAGCAGTTAAGCTATTGATCGCGTCATTAACTCGATAGTAGTCGGTTTTCCTGACTTTTTCGGCGATGAGCTCTAACCCTATCAACAAAAAGAAAAAGGGGATGGCATAGATAATGTAGCTCACATCCCGCCACCGTTATGAGGCTCACCCCAGCCAACCTTAACCGACCGACAAACCACAATTACTCCCAATATCGCTTTCATCGACTTACACCTTAGACCGACCACAGTGAATACATTAATCTTTGTGCCCAATAAGGTGAGCGAGATTATAAACATTTTATTAACAATTAATTATTCCCTAATTTAGCCGAATAACCAAGTCCATATCCCTGGCGAAATATCTTGGTGAAAAAATCTAAAAGTGTTCTTATAGTTAAATTAGCCTTGATCGATTGATCTTTTGTCACAACACTATAAGTTAGTAGTTAATAATGAATTTTATTTTTAATTCAGCAACCTACTGCTACGTCTACCAGCGTATTGAGGAACATTTATGAGTGAAGAAGTCACTACAACCAAGTCACTTGTGCCACACTTTATTATTGCAGTGGTGTTAATAGTCATATTAGCTGCATTTTTTCTTTGGCCTGAGGATGCAGACGAAGTGCCTGCCCCGGAAGTGCCAGCTCAAATAACTGTGCCCGACCCCATGCCAGAGCCTATCGATGAGCCCGTTGAACCTCAACCCATGCCCGAGCCAGATCCCGAACCGGAACCCTTGCCTGAGCCAGAACCCGTGGATATCAGCGACGGTGCCGTTAAAACCGAGGTACTCAATATTTCTGATTACGATGCTCTGGGCAGGCTTTTGGTTAATGATGCACTGCTACAACGATTTGTGATCATGACCAACAACTTGGCAAATCAAGAGTTGACCGCCAATCACCAAGTGCTTACTCCCCCAGAACAGCCTTTTCGAACCTTTGAACAAGCGGACAAAGAATGGATAGATCCCGCTAGTTATAAACGTTATACCCCTTATGTAGATGCACTTGAAACCATGCAGCCAGAAGCTATGCACCAGCTCTATCTGCAATACAAACCAGCGATTGAAAAGATTTTCTCCGAAATCAGCGGCCCAACTGAAAATTTTGACGACCAACTGCTAGACGCCATTGACCTGCTGCTTGACACCCCTGAGGTACCTGTACCGATAGAAGTGTATACCGACAGTGTTATGTTCAAATTTAAAGACGAGCGTTTAGAATCCCTGGCCAGCCCGCAAAAACAACTGCTGCGCACCGGTCCGGAAAACATGCGTCGAATTAAAGCCAAACTACGTGAAATCAAGCAAACCTTGGTTGAAGAGCAGTAAATGGATTTAGCCAAACTACGTGAAATCAAGCAAACCTTGGTTGAAGAGCAGTAAATGGATTTAGCCAAACTACAAAAGCAACTTGCCAATCAGCAAGGCAAGTTGCCCCCTGTAGATAAATGGAACCCGGATTTTTGTGGCGAAATGGACTTGGTGATTAAACATGACGGCAGCTGGTTTTATATGGGCACGCCTATCGGCCGCAAAGCGTTGGTTAAGCTTTTTGCCAGCGTGTTAAAAAAAGAAAATGATAAATATTATTTGGTCACCCCAGTTGAGAAACTCGGGATCACCGTTGAAGACGTACCTTATGTAATCACCCAGTGGGATAGGCAAGACGGCATGTTGATATTCACCACACAAACCGAAGAGCAAGTAGTAGTCAGTGCTGAGCACCCGGTAGAGTTAAAAGAAGATAGTAAAAATCAGCTCGCTTTGCCCTATATCAAGATCAGGCGTAATTTGTGGGCCCGCCTGCATCAAAACGTTTACTATCAATTGATAGCCCAAGCCGAGGAAAAAGGTGATGCTTTGTATGTCACCAGCGGTGATTACCAATTTTGTTTAGGCCATATTTAAACCACTCCCCCACTTCTGTGTAAACACCCTTAATTTATTCATCAGAATCATAGTGTTGCATAATATTTACTAAAGGTTCTATCTTGAATTTATTATCTGTCTTCGGCATTTTGACCTAGGGGATTATTTACCCTAGTCTGAACATTCACTAGCGAAAACGAGAATAGTATTATGCGAGTTTTGTTTGCCAGCGCAGTCCTTGCTGCGACCTTTATATGCACCAATGCAGTGGCGGCGACCTATATTCAAGCGGGAAAGCTAATCCCGGCCAATTCAAATGATGTACTTACCCAAGTAACTGTGGTGGTCGATGGCAATACCATCAGTAAAATCCACCAAGGCTACATTACAGGCAGCGAACAAGATGAAGTGATCGATCTTAAAGACCATACTCTTATGCCTGGGCTCATGGATATGCACACCCATATCACCTCCCAACACAATGGCCCTGCAAGTTACCTGGAGCGCTATACTTTGAATGAGGCTGACTACGCCATCAAAGGTGTGCAATACGCCAATAGAACCTTAATGGCGGGTTTCACCACCATTCGTAATTTAGGTGACGGCTATAACGAATCGGTAGCGTTGCGTAACGCCATCAATAAAGGTGTGGTCGACGGCCCGCGCATTTTTACTGCCGCTAAATCCATTGCCACAACCGGTGGTCATGCTGATCCTACAAACGGCAGTGCCAGCAGTATTCAAGGCGACCCAGGCGCCAAAGAGGGCGTTATTAATGGCGTAGCCGAGGCGCGAAAAGCCGTACGCCAGCGTTACAAAGATGGCGCAGATTTAATCAAAATCACTGCAACTGGGGGGGTATTGTCCGTTGCGAAAAGTGGCCAGAACCCACAATTTATGGAGGATGAATTACAAGCCATAGTTGACACAGCCAAAGATTACGGTATGACCGTGGCCGTGCACGCCCACGGCAAAGAAGGAATGGAGCGAGCCATCAAAGCTGGGGTGACCTCAATCGAGCACGGTACCTACATGGACAAACAAACCTTCAAGCTGATGAAAAAGCACGACACCTATTACGTCCCTACTGTCATGGCGGGTAACTGGGTCGCGGAAAAAGCTAAAATTGATGGTTTCTTTCCTGAACTAGTTCGCCCCAAGGCTGCGAAAATCGGCCCTCTCATTTTAAAAACCTTGTCTAATGCCCATAAAGCAGGAGTCAAAATCGCTTTTGGTACCGACGCAGGGGTATCTGCACATGGGGATAACGGTTTAGAGTTTGTACTGATGATAGAGGCGGGAATGAAACCCATTGAGGCTATACGTGCAGCCACTTATCACGGGGCTATACTAGTTGACCAACTCGACACGCTTGGTACCGTTGAGATCGGAAAACTGGCCGATTTAGTCGCGGTGAAGGGCAACCCGCTAGATGATATTAAACAGATGCAACAAGTTAGTTTTGTAATGAAAAATGGTCAGGTATACAAAAGACCCCAAACCTAACCTCTGCAGTCGATGACCGAATAACGCCAAGTGTTTAGTGCAAGCTTTGAAAGCTTCGCTGGTGCAGTTCGGTCATCTTTGGGATCACAATCAATCACGTTGTGAAGCACCCTTTAATTAAAACATCACAACTTTTGGAGCACCCTATGAAATTGTCTAACCACACGTTAAGCGTTTTTATCGCTGCCAGTATACTTTTTGCAGGCTCAGCCCTAGCAGACCAGCAAAACGTAAAAGCGAAAATTAAAAGTGCTATAACTAGCGACATTCGCGGCGCAGCAGACACTGAGCGTGATGACAACCGACTACCGTTAGAGACCCTGACATTTTTTGGCTTGCAGCCAGATATGCACATTGTTGAATTTATTCCCGGCGGTGGCTGGTATACAAAAATACTCGCCCCTGTGGTAGCAGAGGAAGGTCAATATTACGCCGCCCTAGGTACCAGTAGCGTAGCCGCTAACTTGCTTAATGAAGCAGGATTTGAAAAAGCCAAGGTACTGGCTGAAGATGCCCGTTTGTGGCGCGAAGAAGGGGACAAATTGTATTCGTTGGACGTGAACTCACTCGGCGTGACAAACCTAGACATGGTGCTAACGTTTCGCAACTACCACAACTTTAACGAAAACGGCAGACGCAAAATGAATGAAGTAGCCTTTGCGGCGTTAAAACCAGGTGGCATATATGCAACAGTGGATCACACGGCGCGCCATAACGAACCTGCCACCGGCGCGAATCGACGCAGAATCGATCCTGTATTGGCGATCCATGAAATTCAGCAGGCTGGTTTCGAGCTAGTTGATTATAGTAATTTGCATTACAAAGAAGACGATGAACTAAGATACGAAGTCGGTGCAAAAAGCGTGACCGGCAACACTGACCGTTGGACATTAAAATTCAGAAAACCAGAATAAAAACAAACATATAAATTTTACAGTTAACCTTTTTTGGCGGCTAATTAAGTAGCAAACAAAAAAGGTTAATAATTTTTACACATGCTATTGATAATCATTCTCATTTGCGTTAGGTTAATTAAACTTATCCCTACCGAGAGTTATTTATGCCAAATCACTTTTTATGCCCTAATCATCGTCAATGGTTAATCAATAACCCCTTAGCCGCTTTTACCCATCTTATCGACACCCAGGATACGGGTCAGTATTATCGAGAACAGGGGGCATGGCGTCAGGCTTTGCCTTATTTGGGTTGCGCTTATGAAACTGCAGAAATCGTGCTTACCCAAGGGGAAAAAGCGCCACTTAAGGCGGTAATTGATTTTACTTCATGCGCCATTATATTAGCCGATACTTTTAAAAAAATTGGTCAAAAAGCAATGAGTCTAACGGTCTACCAGCAAGCTCAGCAACGCTTGAAAGCAGAATTGCCCCTAGGTAGCCAACAAGCCAGATTTCAGAGCTGTATCCTTGATTGCTTAAAATCCTTGGCCAGCGGGGTCGATTTTCAACATCAGTTTGCAGGTACCCAAAAGGAAGGTACTAAAAGCTGCTCTATTCATTAGTATGCGAGACAGGTGAAGCGACTATGCCGAGTTTCAAACAAAATGAACCCGCCAATCCCGGGTACTTACCTATACAATTGCGGGTTGATGTATTAAAAAGACTATTGGTAGATCACAAAGTTAGTGCCGAAGAGCTGTACTGCGACAGCCGTCGCAGTAAACAAATATTGATGAAGTTATTGTTACAAGCGGCGCTGGAACCCTGACCTAATCTTTGCGGATCAAATAACGATAAGGTTTATCAGCAATATCTGATGCCAGCAAGGTATGACCCATAAACCGGCAAAAGCTCGGTATATCCCGGGTAGTGGAATGATCGTCTGCAGTAATCGACAAGGTTTCCCCCACTTGCATTTGACGAATACGCAAGCGCACCATCATCACAGGTTCCGGGCAACGTAATCCCAGGGTATCCAGGTTATGATCCCCTTGGGCAAAATCCTCCTTGTCTGAGTTGACTATGTCCCCCATCACCTGGTGCTCAGATCCCATAATCAATACGATATTGCTTGATATTAGCCAGATGCTCCGCCAACTCAGGTTGTGTACTGACTTGGCTTTGCAAATATTCAATCAAATCGGTAAGGGTAACAATTGACACTACCTGGGTCGCAAAATCACGCTCAACCTCTTGAATGGCTGACAACTCACCTTGACCTTTTTCTTGCCTATCCAAGGCGATCAACACGCCAGCTAGTTGGGCGTTGTGCGCCTCAATCAACAACATGGATTCACGAATGGCTGTACCGGCTGTTATAACATCGTCCACCAGCATCACTCTGCCGACAAGGGGACTGCCGACCAGGTTACCCCCTTCACCATGAGCCTTTGCCTCTTTGCGATTGAAACAATAAGGTTTGTCTACATTGTGTTTGTCTGCCAACGCCACCGCCGTAGTAGTAGCAATGGGGATGCCTTTATACGCCGGGCCAAATAAAAGATCATAAGGGATATGGGCGACTTGTAGGGCCTGGGCATAACACTGGCCTAACTTCGCCAGATCCCGGCCGGTATTAAACAAGCCCGCATTAAAAAAATACGGACTGATACGCCCTGATTTCAAAGTGAATTGACCAAATTTAAGCACTCCGCGACTTAGCGCAAATTCAATAAATTCCCGTTGATAATCCTGCATATGCGATGTCTCCTAAACTAGTTAAGTGCCGCTTTTTGTTCGTCGAATAATTCACGAATACCGTGTTTGGCCAGTTCCAGCATCTCTTGCATTTCTTGCATACTAAAAGGTTCGCCTTCTGCGGTACCTTGCACTTCGATCAGTTTGCCGGTATCGGTCATCACTACATTCATATCTGTCTCAGCCACAGAATCTTCTGTGTATTCCAGATCCGCAATAGCATTGCCTTTGTAAATCCCCACGGACAGGGCGGCAATCATGTGTTTCATGGGATTGGTTTTGATCATGCCTTTGCTACGCATCCAGCTTAAAGCATCGACCAGTGCCACGCAGGCGCCGGTGATAGCAGCAGTACGTGTACCGCCATCGGCCTGGATGACATCACAATCCACGACTATAGTGTTCTCACCCAACAGTTTCAAATCCAAAGCCGCACGCAAAGACCGAGCGATCAAGCGTTGAATTTCAAGGGTACGTCCACCTTGTTTACCCCGGGCCGCTTCACGATCGGAGCGGGTATGGGTGGCTCGTGGTAACATGCTGTACTCGGCTGTAACCCAGCCTTTACCCTGACCCTTCATAAATCTGGGCACACCTTCAGTAACAGATGCATTACACAATACTTTTGTGTTGCCAAACTCGATCAGCACTGAGCCTTCAGCGTGACAGGTAAAATGACGGGTAATAGTAACGGGTCTGATCTGACTGGCGGTTCTGTCGCTTGGGCGCATAGTTAACTCCTTAAAATGATATAACTTAAAATTATACCGTAATGCCAAGTCCGGTTCTTTACAAATTAGCCCCCGCCATCACTTATCTAGCAAGTAAATACATTGACTACCCGATTGCTGTCGCGTATCGACCTAACAAGGTTATAATAGGCGCTGGTTTGATTAAGGAAATGACTCAATGATTTACAGTATGACCGCGTTTGCCCGTCGCGAACTCAAAGCGCAGTGGGGCACTGCCGTATGGGAAATCCGTTCTGTTAACCAACGTTTTTTGGAAACTTACTTTCGTTTGCCTGAGCAATTCAAAAGCTTAGAACCCATTTTACGGGAACGCTTTCGCAAACAATTGCAGCGCGGCAAGGTTGAGTGCTCATTACGTTTTGTGGCTAACGACGCCGCCGTAGGCAAGCTTAGTCTCAATGAAGAGCTGGCCAAACAGGTTATGAACGCCGCCGATTGGGTGCAATCCCACGGTCAGTCCACCGGGGTTAATCCCTTGGACGTATTACGCTGGCCAGGAGTGATAGCTGCCGAAGAAGCAGACATGGAAGGGATACAAGCCGAAGTCTTACAGGAGTTTGACTTAACCCTTAACGACTTTATGAATGCCAGAAGCACTGAAGGGAATACCTTGAAAGCTTTGATAGAACAGCGCCTAGATGCGATCCACACTGAAGTGAAAAAAGTTAAGCAACACATGCCTGATGTGATTAAGTGGCAACGGGAAAAAATACTTGCCCGCTTTGAAGAAGCCAAAATCGAGTTAGATGAAACCCGGGTGGAGCAAGAGATGATCATGTTGGCGCAAAAGGTGGACGTCGCAGAAGAACTCGACCGCTTAGTGTCGCACCTGGGAGAAACTCACAACATACTCAACAAGGGGGGACCGGTGGGACGGCGTCTGGATTTTATGATGCAAGAGTTTAACCGCGAGTCTAATACACTGGGGTCTAAATCTATCAATAGCGACATCACCCAATCTGCGGTGGAGCTCAAGGTATTAATAGAGCAGATGCGAGAACAGATCGCGAATATCGAGTAAAGTAAAACTAGCTCCTGTCTCATCGATTAAGTCCTGTTTACCAATGGTAAAACAGGGCTTTTTTATTGAAAATTAATAAGCCTAAAATAGGGCGAACCGGCAGTTAACGCTCAAAGAGTGTTACTTCAAGAAAAGAACCTGTCTTAATAAGACCCTATCTGAATATAAAATCAGCAATTTCACTAACTCAATGGTTCTTATATCACCTTTAGTAGTCTAGTATGCTCCCTGCCTTATTTACCGCGCGAGATGGGGAGTCAGCAGTGTGCTGAATTAAACGATAGTGTATGTCAGTTTTTTTTACACATTATTTTTTGGCTGCCACTTAACAAGCATAAAACCTTGTTTTTAATCAGTTTTAAATTTGTGGCTTGCAATATGCTTAGGCCCTCTCACTTAGAATAACGCGGCATTTTCACTTGATATTCCGCCTCGTTAGCCGATAAAAAATTTACGGCCTGGCTTTTTTCAACTACCAACTGGTTAAGATGTACAGATGTCTTGTTTAACTCGAAAACTTCAACAACAATTAACACGTTATTTGAAGCGTAATAACCATTCACTGGCGATCAGTGACGCAGAGCAGGTTCGTAATGAATTGGTCAGTAAGGGGGTATGCCCATCCGCGGTGACCACAGATCAAGTCAGTATTATTATGCAGGATGTTAAGAGCTGTTAGACGGCTATCGATTCGCCGAAATAACGATTGAAATCCAGTTTATATTCCCTGGCCAGCACGGCTTGCACGATACGATATTGGGAGTTTTGTAAATCTAGTTCGATCGGCGGCAAATAGTGGCCACTGCGCACTGAATAAAATACTTTGACCAAGGGTTTGAGTGGGTAAGGTTCATGTTGTTTGATCACCATGGCGATTTTTTCACTCGACAGTTTGACCAGACTCCCCACCGGATAAACACCGATACATTTTACAAACTGTTCAAACAGGTACTTATCATATTTTAGTGGGGTTTCTGCATGTAATATTCGCAGTGCTTTTTGTGATGACATGCCGGCTTTGTAACACCTATCTGCAGTAATAGCGTCGTAGCTATCCACTATGGCTATCATGCGTCCAAATGCGCCGATTTCATCCCCTCGGGTACCATCAGGGTAACCGTACCCATCAAGACGTTCGTGGTGCTCGGCTACGGTTCGGATAATAGGTTCAGGTAGCGCCATATCTCGTAAGATCCTGATGCCAAAATATACATGGTCACGCATGACCACCATTTCCTGGTCAGTCAAACGACCCGCTTTACGCAATATATTATCCGGCACCTTGATTTTACCTATGTCATGTAAGAAGCCGGACAAGGCCAACTCCTGTGTTTCAAGGGGCGATAACTTCAGATGATTGGCAAAATTAGCTAACAAAATAGCCACGTTAAGGGAGTGTTCTAACAAGTAGCTATCTTTTTCTCTGATCTTGGTCATGCATAACAAGGCATTGGGATTGCGGTCAATTGATGCAATCAATTCTTCTGTGAACGCTTTGGGGATAGCAATATCCAGTGGCAGTCCTTTATGAATGACTTGCATCATGCGCTTTTGGATTTGTTTGCCCTTTTGATGCAATTTATTGGCTTTGGCGATTTCATCTTCAAAACTGATAGACGCGCAGGGTACTTCATGTCGTGGTTTGGGTACCTCAGGTTCAATGTCTTGCAGATGACGTGAATCTACCAGTACACCCAATATACCCTGCTTTTTCATGGCACGTATCGCACTATGGGATGTAACCCGCCCGCGACTTTTAATTTTAAGATTACCGTTTTGTTCAGAAATAGAGTCGACATACATGCCGACTTCTAGTTCATCAATACTGATATTTTTCAACATTAATAACGGATCCCAAGGAGGTGAGCCAAAACAAGATTGAAAATAAACGATTTTAAAAAATTGCGCAAACTCTATGCCCAAACGGGCTTAAATTAACGCACGACCCAATATTTTCAATTAGTTGGGCCTTGTCCACTTAACCTTCTAGCTGCCACAACATTTCTCCAAGGCTTGGCTGCCATTGAAAAACTTGCAATCTGACTCTATTGTTTAGCACCACCACATTCTCCTGTTGCAGTAATCCTTTTTGCCGTTCAGCTTGCTGGGAACCAACTTTAAACGCCAGCTGACCCGTTGAACGTAACACACGATACCAAGGCACGAGCTGGTCGGGCGGCACAAACCCCAAAGCCTTGCCCACCAGCCTCGCTCTGCCGGGCAATCCAGCTAGATCAGCAATCTGTCCATAACTGGCTACCCTGCCTTTGGGAATAAGGCTCACTGTGCGCCATATCTTGCGATAATTTACATTTATGGACATGGTTCAGGCTCGCTATTTGTTACGCCTAATAGACAATATAATTAGTTCAGTACAATTAAATTGGGGGCTTGTGTTAAATACAAGCAGCGTACCCCTTGCTATCATCTGTATTTTTAATCGACAGAGGATCGCATGACAACAACTAGGGCATATTGCACCGGCTGCCATTATCCGGCAACCGTGTGTATATGTGATGCACTTCACACTTTTAACGCCAGGCAGAAAATAATCATTTTGCAGCACCCTGCTGAGGTTAAACATGCAAAAAACACCACCAGGTTGATCACCTTATGTATGCCCAATGTCACTGTGCTGTTGGGCGAACAACCTGACAATTTTAGTGAGCTGATTAAACAATCTACCAGAACCCCGGATCGTTTCGCACTGATTTATCCCTCGGCCAACAGCAAGGCCTTGGAAAATCACCTCGAACAGTTCGCTGTACCTAACCAGAAAACCCTGATTTTAATTGATGCGACCTGGCGTAAAGCATTCAAAATTTGGCAGTTAAATCCCTGGTTACAGTCCTTACCTGCATGGCATTTTGCAGTCCCACCAGCAAGCAAATATCGAATTCGTAAAACGTCAGTTGATAAAGGGCTCTCCACGTTAGAAGCCTTAGCTTATACCTTAAATCTTAGTGAAAAACTGGATTGCCAGCCCTTATTGAACTGTTTTGCGGCAATGCAGGAAAAAGTCTTTTCCATACGACAAAACTAATTGGCCAAATTGCGCTACCAAGCGGGCTCAAACACCATTTTATTGGGTTTTTACCGGAACTGCGCTTTAAAATGGCAATAACACTAACCCGGATGATCTTTTATACGGCATACTTTACCCGCACAGGGCAGGGAAATGGCTACTCAATATCAGACCTGAAAATTTTTAATACGCTTCCATAGCTGGTATGAACGGGGGCTCAAATATTGGTGTTTGTTTGAAATTTACTGTTTTTTTAATGCTATTGCTAACTTTACTGTCAAGTTATGCCGGCGCACAATCCAGAGCCCCTGCCAGTTTTAGATTATCCCAGATAACCTATGATGATATCAGTCGCCAGCTGAGCTATGTATCAATAGGACAGGAGCAAATACCCACCGTTAGCGGTCAGATAAATACTTGGTTTGAGGGCTTTGCTCAACGTAAAAGTGGCGATCACTTTAAAGACAGGTATGTCACAGTATTTGACCTTTATAATGATACCCAAACACAAAAGTGGTTTATTTATCCTTATGGTTCTGTGGTTGAAGAAATTCAAATTCAACTCTTTGGTGCTGAAGGTCCCGCCCAAATTTTTGTTTCCGGTCATGGACTAAATAATCAACAGGCGTTGCATTATGGCGCCCAATTAAACATTAAACCCGGCGAACAAAAACGGGTTTTAATGGTGTTTAGTCGCGATTTTTTCTTTGCGCCGTTAAAAATAACCCTGCAACCCCTGGCTCAAAGTGAACAACTGTTTGCGGCTCAAAATGTTGTGCTGTTATTGAGTCTGGGTATCTGTCTGGCACTGGGTATTTACAACCTGTTTATATTCTTCGTAACCAGAGACAGGCAATATCTTTTTTACGCCCTGTCAGCTGGCTTTTATGCCTTAGGCTGGACAGCAATTTTTGGCGTCTTTGAATTTGCCCAATGGGGACGTTTGACTATCTGGTTGATGCCTGCTTTTCTCCTTGGTACAGTTTTCTCAGCGTTGTTTCATATTGAATTTTTACGCCTGCAGGTTACTTCGCCCAGAACCACTAAGTGGTACTGGCTGCTTGCTATCGGTTGTTGTATATCTTTGCCTTTCGCTTTTTATAGTCAAGCAGTGGGTCTGATATTAGTTTCGACGCTCAGTTCCACCGTGTTAATTACCGGTTTGTATGCGGGTATCAAAGCTTGGTGTTCAGGTTACTCGCCTGCTCGCTACTTCGTAGTTGCCCTCGTTTGCGTTGCTTTGCCAATTTTTGCTAGCAATTTGCTCAATTTGGGTATCTTGGGCGCAGTGAACCTGAATATCTATTTGTGGGGTGTTAGCGCCATGGCGCTAAATACCCTGATATTGGCCTTCGCTTTGGCGGAAAAGGTACGCCTGGTTAATAGCCGCAACCATGAACTGAATGCTCAGCTGGAACAAACTGTGGAATATCGCACCCAGGCACTTGAGCGGGCCAATGAACAACTTGCATTGACCAGCGGTGATCTGGTGGAAGCGATTGCGGCTAAAGGCCGCTTTTTGGCCAATATGAGCCATGAGATCCGCACCCCCTTGACCTCCATAATAGGTTATGCAGATGGCATTTTATTCGGGGTTATAGATAAGGCCGAACAACAAAGAGTGACCAAAATCATCCTCGACAATGGCGAACATTTATTACGGGTGATCAACGACATATTGGATATCAGTAAAATTAACGCCAATAAACTTGATTATCGATCCCTACCCACCAAGCTGTTTACCCTATTAGCGGAAATTGAGGCCATGGTCAGCAGAAGAGCCAGGGAACAAGGATTGGCTTTTCATTTACATTATCAGTTCCCACTGCCTGAGTTAATTTACACCGATCGGACCCGTCTCAAACAAATCCTGTTTAATTTAACGAGTAACGCTCTGAAGTTTACCCAACAGGGTCACATAACGCTGGACGTAAGCACCGAAAGTCAGCAACTGGTCATTAAAATCTCAGATTCAGGGGAGGGGATCAGTGCGACTCAAATAGAAACATTATTTACACCCTTCACCCAAGTCGACAGCTCAGTCAATAGACGTTTTGGGGGCACAGGGATAGGTTTGAGTATATCCAAACGTTTGGCCCAGGGACTGGGGGGAGACCTTAGCGTGCACAGTCAATTGCGAAAGGGTTCGACTTTTATACTGAAGATCAACTTGCTAACCGTCGAAGATTGCAACTGGGTCACCTCAGCCACGGATGTGGAGCGGGCTTTGCTCAGTGGTGCAAGTATAACCAAAACCCTGCCGCTATTTGCCAATAGCCGCGTGTTATTGGCGGACGATCATCCTAATAATCGGGAACTGATAGCGCTGTTACTTAAACGCATGGGAATTGAAGTCACTGAAGTTGAAAATGGCAAACAGGCCTTGGATGTGTTGTTTCAGCATAAATTTGATCTGATTTTACTCGATATCCATATGCCCATACTGAACGGTCTCGAGGCATTAAAAAAAATCAGGCAAGCGGGCAATCAAACCCCCGTCATCGCCTTGACAGCTAATAATATGAAACATGAAATTGAATATTATTTGCGCACCGGATTTAATGACCACCTGGCAAAACCTTTGGAGCGAGAAATATTTCTGGCTACCATAAGCCAGTATTTGTCATCGTCAAATGTGTCCCACCCAGAGCCGCTGGAACAAAACATGCGGGATCTCATTCAGGATTACTGTATAGATTTGGCTACGGAGTTAGATACATTACAACAAGCCTGGCTAGCCAAGCAATTGTCTGCTGTGGGGGAAATAGCGCATAAAATTAAGGCTTCAGCTGCTTCTTTCGGCTTTGCTACCGTTGCCCTGCTATTCGCTGATATAGAGCGACTCGCCTACCATGACGACGAGCTGGCCTTGGCCCAGACACTTCCCAGGGCCCTGCGTTTTAGCACTATGTGTTTGACCTTACCCGGTGTGGATATAGCCCAGGCGATCATTAATTACCGTAATAAATGCGAAGCCTTTCTACAGGAACTTCCCGCTACAATTAACCAGTCTGAAGGTATTATCGATAATACGATGGTGGGGCTGAGCAGAGGTGATCTAACGGCCGCATCACAGTCACTGGCGCCATTGGGAGATTTATTTATTTTTAACGGCCTCAGCGCCTGTAGCGAACAACTAAGTATGCTGAACAAGCTCATTCAACAGGGTACTTTCCAATATACTGATTATTTACTGCACACAGATACTCTGCGCCGGAACTTACAGAGTATTACTGTGGCGCTCAAGCAGAGTGAAAACATCGACTATAGTCTATAAACATCAGCAGGTAGCTGCTGACATGCGCCTATAAAAAACCCGGCGCTTGGCCGGGTTTCACATGGAACATATTTCCGATGTACTTTACTTACGCAGTTTTCTAATTAACTTCAACTGAGCAATCACTTCGGCTAGTTCTACCGCAGCTTCAGCGTAATCAAAATCAGCACTGGGATTAGCAATATGCTCTTCTACACGTTTTTTCGCTTCCAGAGCTGCTTGTTCATCCAGATCTTCTGCACGAACAGCGGTGTCAGCAAGCACGGTAATATGGCCAGGTTGTACTTCTAACACACCACCCGCCACGTAAATCAATTCTTCATCGCCGAACTGTTTCACCACGCGTACCATTCCAGCTTTGATGGTTGTAAGCAAAGGAGCGTGCCCGTATTGAATACCCAATTCACCTTCACTACCGGTGACTTGAATACTCTCTACTAGGCCAGAAAAAATTTTATCTTCTGCACTTACCACATCCAAATTTACTGTCATTGCCATAAACCCTCCAATCAAAAAATAGTTAACCTATCCTAAGGATACATTTACATTTTTTTGGCTTTCTCTGATGCTTCGTCGATTGATCCAACCATGTAGAAAGCTTGTTCAGGAAGGTGATCGTATTCGCCCTCAAGAATGCCTCTAAACCCACTGATGGTATCTTTCAAAGAAACATATTTACCAGGTGAACCGGTAAAAACTTCAGCTACGAAGAAAGGTTGTGACAAGAAACGCTGTATTTTACGCGCCCGTGATACTGATTGTCTGTCTTCTTCAGATAATTCGTCCATTCCGAGGATGGCGATGATATCTTTTAGCTCTTTATAACGTTGCAGTACCGATTGCACGCCACGGGCACAGTCGTAATGCTCTTGACCTATAACCAGAGGATCAAGCTGACGTGAAGTCGAATCTAGCGGGTCAACCGCTGGATAGATACCCAAAGAGGCAATATCACGTGACAATACCACTGTCGCATCTAAGTGAGCGAAGGTGGTAGCTGGTGATGGATCAGTCAAGTCATCCGCAGGTACATATACCGCCTGGATAGACGTGATTGAGCCTTTCTTTGTAGACGCGATACGCTCCTGCAATACACCCATCTCTTCAGCCAAAGTAGGCTGATAACCTACCGCTGAAGGCATACGACCTAGTAGAGCAGATACTTCTGTTCCGGCTAGGGTATAACGATAGATATTATCCACAAAGAATAAAACATCGCGGCCTTCGTCACGGAATTTCTCCGCCATAGTCAAACCGGTCAACGCAACGCGCAAACGGTTTCCAGGAGGCTCGTTCATTTGGCCATAGACCAAAGACACCTTATCCAGAACGTTTGAATCATTCATTTCGTGATAGAAATCGTTACCTTCACGAGTACGCTCACCCACACCAGCAAATACAGAATAACCACTGTGCTCAATTGCGATGTTACGAATAAGCTCCATCATGTTGACGGTTTTACCTACACCGGCGCCACCAAACAAACCTACTTTACCGCCTTTTGCGAAGGGGCAAACCAAGTCGATAACTTTGATACCGGTTTCTAGCAGTTCAATTGAACTTGACTGTTCTTCATAGGTAGGAGCTGCACGGTGAATAGACATACGCTCTTCTTCACCAATAGGGCCCGCTTCATCGATAGGGTTACCCAATACATCCATGATACGGCCCAGTGTAGCCTTACCCACTGGAACCTGAATGGCCTCACCACTATTTTCGACGGTTAAACCACGGCGCAAACCGTCAGTAGAGCCCATTGCAATTGTACGCACCACGCCCCCACCTAGTTGTTGCTGTACTTCTAGGGTCAAACCTTGCAAATCACCTTCGGTAATGCGCAATGCGTCATATATTTTTGGAACCGAATCTTGCGGAAATTCAATGTCCACAACGGCGCCAATGATTTGGACGACCTTACCTTGACTCATGTTAATTCCTCTTAAATTCTAAAACCTTTGCCTACACCGCGGCCGCACCAGCAACTATCTCACTGATTTCTTGTGTGATCGCTGCTTGACGAGCTTTGTTGTATATCAATTGCAATTCATCAATTATGTCACCGGCGTTATCTGTTGCAGCTTTCATTGCAACCATACGCGCGGCTTGCTCGGACGCAGAGTTTTCTACTACGCCTTGATATACTTGTGACTCCATATAACGCACCAATAACACGTCCAAAATAGGTTTTGGATCGGGTTCATATATATAGTCCCATCGATGTTGTAATGCTTTTTCATCAGATTTAGGCAAAGGCAACAATTGATCGATCTGTGGCGCTTGGGTCATGGTATTAATGAACTTGTTAAATACCAGATACAAGCGGTCGATTTTGCCTTCATTGAAGGCGCTGAGCATAATATGCACTAATCCAATCACATCTTTAATACTTGGCGCATCGCCAAGCCCGGATTCAGCGGCTAACACACTGCCACCAAAACGGTTAAAAAATGCACAGGATTTTGCACCTAATGCTGCAAAATCAACGTCTACCCCTTGATCCTGCCATTTTTTTGCATCTTTAATGACCAGTTTGAACTCATTGGTATTTAAACCACCACAGAGCCCACGGTCAGTAGAGATAACAATATAGCCGACACGTTTAACTTCACGGTCTGCTAAATAAGGATGGCGATATTCAAGGTTAGCGTTAGCCAGGTGACCGATCACGTTTCGAATATTCTCAGCGTATGGACGACTTGCAGTCATACGGTCTTGCGCCTTTTTCATTTTGGACGCAGCAACCATCTCCATTGCACTGGTGATTTTCTGAGTATTTTTAATACTCCCGATCTTACCTTTTATCTCTTTACCGCTGGCCATGACTCTATCTCCGATTATTCAACGTTAAGACCGCTGCAAGCAGCGGTCCGATTGATTACCAAGTTTGCGTCGCTTTAAATTTCTCTAAGGCTTCATTTAACTTGGCTTCAATTTCTGCGTTGAAATTACCTGTCTTATTGATAGTGTCCATCAGCTCAGCATATTCGCTGTTAATGAAAGAATGTAACGAGGCTTCAAAATCCAGGATCTTGGCAAGCTCTACATCTTTCAAATAGCCTTTTTCAACGGCAAACAACGAAACAGCCATATCAGCCACCGATAACGGCGCATATTGATTCTGTTTCATTAATTCCATTACTCGCTCACCGTGCTCTAGTTGAGCTCGAGTCGCGTCATCAAGGTCAGATGCAAACTGCGAAAACGCCGCTAATTCACGATACTGAGCCAAGGCTAAACGGATACCACCACCTAACTTCTTAACGATTTTAGTCTGTGCCGCACCACCAACTCGTGATACTGATATACCGGCGTTAACCGCAGGACGAATGCCCGCGTTAAACAAATCAGTCTCCAGAAATATCTGACCATCGGTTATCGATATTACGTTGGTAGGAACGAAAGCCGAAACGTCACCGGCCTGGGTTTCAATAATAGGCAATGCAGTAAGTGAACCGGTTTTACCTTTTACTTCACCCTTGGTATAACGCTCAACGTAGTTTTGATTCACTCGTGCTGCGCGTTCTAGTAGACGTGAATGTAAATAGAATACGTCTCCAGGATACGCTTCACGTCCTGGTGGACGGCGCAACAGCAGTGAAATTTGACGGTAAGCTACAGCTTGTTTGGACAAGTCATCATACACAATCAAGGCATCTTCACCGCGGTCGCGGAAATACTCACCCATGGTACATCCAGAGTAAGGAGCCAGATATTGTAATGCAGCCGATTCAGAAGCTGACGCAGCGACCACTATGGTATGACCCATGGCACCGTGCTCTTCAAGCTTACGTACTACATTAGCGATAGTAGAGGCTTTTTGGCCAATCGCTACATAGATACATTTAACGCCTGAATCTTTTTGATTGATGATGGCATCGATTGCCAAGGCAGTTTTACCTGTCTGGCGGTCACCGATAACCAATTCACGTTGTCCACGTCCCACCGGGATCATGGCATCAACGGATTTGTACCCAGTCTGAATTGGTTGGTCAACCGATTGACGTTCAATTACCCCAGGGGCAATTTTTTCAACAGGTTCAAAACCATCGGCTTCAATTGCACCTTTACCATCGATAGGGGCACCTAGGGTGTTAACTACACGGCCCAATAACCCACGACCTACTGGTACTTCAAGGATACGGCCAGATGATGTGACCTTAACGCCTTCTTGAAGATCGGCATAAGGACCCATAACAACCGCACCTACAGAGTCACGCTCTAGGTTCAATGCGATCGCATAGCGATTACCAGGAAGCTCGATCATTTCGCCTTGCATAACATCTGCAAGACCATGGATACGGATGATACCGTCGGTTACACCAACGATAGTCCCTTCATTACGAGCTTCACTTACTACTTCAAACTGTTCAATTCGCTGTTTGATCAGTTCTGCAATTTCAGTGGAATTCAGTTGCATGCTCTTTTCCCCGTTATGCTTGTAACGCGTCTGCGAGACGGTTTAGTTTACTTCTAACCGAGCCATCTATTACTGTGTCACCGGCTTTAATTACTACACCAGCGATCAGTTTTGGGTCGACGCTACAATTCAGCTTAACTTTTCTTGCCAGACGTTTTTCAAGTGCTGCACTGATATCAGCTTGCTGTTTTGCATTAAGTTTGGCGGCTGATGTCACATCAACCTCAATCTCTTTGTCGAATTCAGCTTTGAATGCATTAAACATTACAGATATATCAGGAAGCGCTTTGAGGCGTCTATTTTCAGCCAAAACCTTAATCAGATTTTGACCATGTAAGTCGAGTTGTTCACCACAGACTGCGTTGAAGATTTCGGCCAGCTTTTCAGCAGCAACAGCACCAGACAATAAGTCTTTAATAGCACTGTTTTTAGCGACTTCAGCGGCAAAAACCAGCATTTGTTGCCAGCTTGCTATGGTCTTGTGCTCGACCGCGTAATCGAACGCAGCTTTTGCGTAAGGGCGAGCAATAGTTGTCAATTCAGACATAGCTCATCTACCCCTTATAGCTCAGCGACAAGTTTTTCAACTATGTCACTTTGTGCAGCTGCATCAATTTGACGCTCAAGAATTTTTTCAGCACCGGCAACAGCTAACGCTGACACTTGCTTACGCAAGTCTTCTTTTGCACGGTTACGCTCAGCTTCGATTTCCGAGTACCCTTGAGCTATAATTTTTTCACGCTCCTGGTGGCCACGATGCGTTTCTTCGTCAACAATTTGTGACCCACGCTTCTTGGCTTGCTCGATTATTTCGGCTGCTTGAGTTTTCGCCTCTTTTAACTGGCCGGTCGCTTTAGCTTGGGCTAGTTCCAGATCTTTTTCGCCACGTTCAGAGGCGGCAAGACCGTCAGCAATTTTCTTTTGGCGTTCTTCAATTGCACCCATGATAGGGGGCCATACAAACTTCATGCAGAACCACACGAAGAATATAAATGCTATGAGTTCGCCAAATAGAGTGGCATTGATATTCAAAACCGCTCCTCCTATTTCGTTAGTGGATAGTTAAGTGCTTAAACAGCAAACTTCGCGCTTTCAACGAACAATAAGAAAAGAGCGATTGCCACACCGATCATTGCGATTGCATCGATAAGACCAGCAACAATGAACATTTTAACTTGTAATTGAGGCGCTAATTCGGGTTGGCGAGCAGCAGACTCAAGAAATTTACCACCTAATAGACCGAAACCAATTGCCGGTCCCAATGCACATAGTCCTATCAAAATACCAACTGCGATATAAAGATTACCTAAGATTTCCATAGATTTTCACCCTTGTGTTTAAAGTTAATGTTAAAAAGTAAAACGTTGTAAAACTAGTATTTTGGACGTCCTGTCCATCACCCAACAGGGCCGACTCATTTTAATTAAATGTTTCCAGAATAATTAGTATGTCGGACATCCTGTCCTGCACCCGCAGGGGGCCGACTAAAGTCGTTCTAATTATTTCCAGAATAATTAGTGTTCTTCACTTGCCAGGCTTAAATACACGATAGTTAACATCATGAAAATAAAGGCCTGTAGTGGAATGATTAATAAGTGAAATGCCGCCCACATGAAATGTATCGGTAATTGCCACACACCTATGGTGCCCGCTATCAGGATAAAGATAAGCTCACCGGCGTATAGATTACCAAACAAACGTAACGATAAAGACAGCGGTTTGGCAACCAGGGATACCACTTCAAGGATAAAGTTGAACCAGTATAACCAAGGCGTGTTGAAGGGGTGGGCATATAACTCTTTCATAAAACCGCCAAAACCTTTGATTTTCACCGAGTAGAAAATCATCAGGGCAAACACCCCCAAGGATAAGGCAAAGGTCATGTTTACGTCAGTAGTAGGTACCACTTTCATATACACATGACTAGGATCTTGACCGAGTTGAACACCTATTAATTGTGCTAATGACGGCAAAAAGTCAACGGGAATTAAATCCATTAAGTTCATCAGCAAAATCCATACAAAGATAGTTAATGCTAAAGGCGCAATTAACGCACTTTTACCGTGATAGGTACTTTTGACTGTGTCATCGACAAACTCGACTATCAGTTCAACGCAGGCTTGCCATTTTCCGGGCACACCTGAGGTTGCTGTTTTCGCAACGGCACGAAAACTTAATATAAATACAAATCCTAGTACCACTGACCAAGCTAATGTGTCGATGTGAAAGGTCCAAAAACCCTCACCAACTGCAGCATTGGTTAAGTGGTGCTGAATGTAACCACTAATGGTCTGTTCGCCAGCAGATCCTGCCATTTTTCCACCCAAGTATGTAAAGTTAAAAATTTTTCTACAGTCTCGTTATGTCTTAACGCGACTTATAATCAGTATTATTGGCCATTGTGCCATCAGCGTTAGCACGTAACACACTAACAACGGCAACACTTGTAAATTGGGCCATTGGAATGCCAACATAAACAGCACTATGGTGGCCAAAAATTTGAGTTTTGAGCCCTTGGTGAACTCCCGTACTACCAGCTTGTTGTGACTGGCACCGGCATACCTAAACGCAAAATAAGCAAATATCAGGCTAGGCAATATACAGGTAAAACCACCTAATAACGCAGATAATGCCGCATATTTACCAAACATTATCGCGAACAAGCCAGAGGTGACTAAAACTATCGCAATTTGACAGTAGATTATGTCTCTGGCCAACTGACGACCAGTCGCAGTCAAACTTGCTATAATTTATTCCTCTATTTGCTTTCGCCTTTACAAAAAGCGCCGAAAGTATACTTATCTACGACGGATTTACAACTGCAAAGACGGTTTTGACCGTCTATTTGTATTATTACTTAATGTGCAACAGTATTCCGTCCAGCTCATCTAGGCTAGCGAAATTTATGACGAGTTTACCTTTTCCCTTTGCATTGTGTGCAATCTGTACTGGTGCTCCCAGATTTTCAGATAATTCGTTTTGCAAACGTTCCACATCTGGGTCTGTTTTTTTATCGGGTTTTGGTGCCACGGGTTCAAGTAAACGGCGAACCAGATTTTCCGTATCACGCACATTCATGCCCTTACCCGAAACAATTTGGGCCGCTTCATGTTGCTGTTCACCCTGCAAGGCGAGTAATGCTCTGGCATGCCCCATTTCAATATCGCCATGTTCGAGCAATATTTTCACATCTTCATGCAAATTGTTTAAGCGCAGCAAGTTAGTCACAGTGGTACGGGATTTTCCTACCGCAGTGGCCACTTCCTGATGGGTCAATTCAAACTCGTTCATCAACCGCTCTAATGCCTGGGCCTCTTCCATGGCATTGAGGTCTTCCCGCTGGATATTTTCTATCAGGGCGATCGCCACAGCCGCTTCATCTGGTACTTCTTTGACCAAACAGGGAACTGAATCCAGCCCCGCAATTTGGGAGGCGCGCCAGCGACGTTCACCGGCAATAATCTCATATCTGTGTTCAGCAACCTGGCGAACTATTATGGGTTGGATCACCCCCTGGGCACGAATAGAAGAGGCTAACTCTTCAAGTGCATCCGGTGACATATCCTTACGCGGTTGATATTTACCAGGCTTGAGAAATTCTATTCCAAGAAAATGCAGTTCACTTTGTTGTTCAGGGTGGTGTCTTTCGGCGGCACTGGATGCTTGACTGGTGGCCAAAAGTGCATCTAAACCTCTCCCTAAACCTCTTTTTTTTGCAGACATGTATTCCTCAATTCCAACCTATTTTTTCAGCTACCAAGATTAGCTGACTTTGCTGGTGTTGTTTTTTTGCTTCGCCTGAGTATTTCGCCAGCCAGCGCCAGGTAGGCCTTGGCACCGGTAGAAGAACGATCATAATACATAGCAGGGGTACCAAAACTAGGTGCTTCAGCTAAGCGTACATTACGAGGAATAACCGTTCGATATACTTGATCGCCGAAGTGCCGTTTTAATTGCTCAGAAACGTCATTTGCCAAACGATTGCGGGGATCGTACATGGTACGTAATACCCCTTCAATTGCTAATGCAGGATTAACCACTGAGGCCAGTTTTTTGATGGTATCCATCAAGGCGGTCAGGCCTTCAAGCGCGTAATATTCACATTGCATAGGTACCAACACCGAATCGGCGGCGGCCATAGCGTTAACCGTTAACTGGTTAAGTGAAGGCGGACAGTCAATAAAAATATAATCGTAGTAATTTCTAACCGGGGCCAGTGCGTTACGCAAACGCACTTCCCGAGCAAACACTTCCATCAATTTTATTTCTGCGGCGGTGACATCGGCGTTACCGGCAATCAAATCGTATTTCCCGGTCGTTTCTGTGACCACTACTTCACTAATCGGCTTTTCTTCGATCAATAACTCGTAACAGGTATTTTTTGCTTCGTATTTGTCTACCCCACTGCCCATAGTGGCATTGCCTTGGGGATCCAGGTCAATTAACAATACTTTACGTTTGGTAGCGGCCATCGACGCAGCAACATTCACCGCAGTGGTCGTTTTACCGACTCCGCCTTTCTGATTGGCAATCGCAATGACTTTTCCCAAAATCTAATTCCAGTCTGTTGTTTTTATACTATTTAATTCAGACACTGTGTGCCGACATGTAAAGATGCGTAATATAATTGAAGATAATGTTTTCGGCGCAAAAAATAAACGCGCTATTATTTATCCCTTTACTATTTTAATCAGGTGCCGTTCCCCTGTTAAATTCGGGATCTGCAATCTGACTATCTCAGTGATCTTAAAGCCTTCAGGCAATTCGTCTATTTCCTGTTGGGGTAACTGGCCTTTTAATGCCACAAAAGTTCCCGCAGAATCTACCAGATGCTGGCACCAGTGCAACATATCTTTTAATGAAGCAAATGCACGACTTAACACCACATCGATGGGCACCTGGCTTTGAAAGTCTTCCACCCTGGCTTGTACCGGTTGAATATTACTCAACTTCAGTTCATAGGCAACCTGCTTCATAAAGCGAACGCGTTTGCCCAAACTGTCTAGTAAAATAAAAGATTTATCGGGATGCATGATGGCCAGAGGTATGCCCGGCAGACCTGGGCCGGTTCCCACGTCTATGTAGTGCTGCTGAGTGAGATGGGGAGCCACAATGATGGAATCCATGATGTGTTTAATCACCATCTGCTTGGGATCCCTGACTGAGGTTAAATTGTAGGCTCTGTTCCACTTATGGATCAAGTTTACAAACTCCATCAATTGCACTATTTGCTGATCCGTAACATGCAGTTCAGTTTGATCAATGTGCGCTCGTAACAGCTGGTTGAGCTCTTGATTAGCTTCGCTCATCAGGCTGTTTTACGTTCAGTTTTTCTTAGTAAGCCGTGTTTTTTCAGATACACCAGTAACAGCGAAATGGCCGCTGGGGTAATACCTGAAATGCGTGATGCCTTACCTAAAGTTTCGGGGCGGGCATCGGATAATTTGGCCACAACCTCATTGGATAAGCCTGATATCTGACTGAAATCAAAATCCAGGGGGATCTGGGTATTTTCATTTTTGCGGGTTTTTGCTATATCGTCTTCCTGACGCTCAATATAACCGGCATATTTGATCTGAATTTCGACCTGTTCTGCCGCTTTAGGATCAGCGATCCCAGGTCCCATTCCCGGGATCTGCATCAATAACTCGTAATTCATTTCTGGACGACGAATTATATCTTCTAATGAGTTTTCTTTACTCAAAGGACTCTTCAAAATGGTATTTAAGGTAGCTGCAGACTCGTGTTTTGGATGCACCCAGGTTGAACGCAAACGTTGACGTTCAAGTTCGATGGCTTCCAATTTATGATTAAACGCTTGCCATCTTTGTTCATCAACCAAACCTATAGCATGTCCTTTAGCAGTTAATCGAATGTCTGCGTTGTCCTCGCGCAGCAGTAAGCGATATTCCGCCCGGCTGGTAAACATGCGATAAGGTTCTTTGGTGCCCATGGTAGCCAAATCATCGATTAACACCCCCATATAAGCCTCGTCACGACGTAATTGTAAAGGTTCCTTGTCCTGGCATTGCAAGGATGCGTTTGCTCCGGCAACTAGCCCCTGAGCCGCAGCTTCTTCATAGCCTGTGGTTCCATTAATTTGACCAGCGAAAAACAGACCCGCAATAAATTTGGTTTCCAGAGTCTGCTTTAGATCCCTGGGATCGAAAAAGTCGTATTCGATCGCATAACCGGGACGAATAATATGCGCTTGTTCAAAACCCTTGATCGAGCGGACAAGCTCAAATTGCACATCAAAAGGCAAACTGGTTGATATGCCGTTGGGGTATACTTCAATACTGTTTAACCCTTCAGGTTCGACAAAAATCTGATGAGAGTCTTTGTCGGCAAAACGATTAATTTTATCTTCAATAGAAGGACAATAACGTGGCCCAATTCCTTCAATGACCCCGGTATACATAGGGGATCTGTCCAAACCATTGCGAATAATGTCATGGGTTTGACTATTGGTATGGGTAATATAACAGGACGTTTGCCGAGGGTGGTCCGCTGCACTGCCCATAAACGAAAATACCGGTACTGGTGTATCTCCCAGTTGTTCTTGCATCACACTGTAGTTTAGAGATCTGGCATCAAGGCGTGCCGGAGTACCCGTTTTCAATCTGGATACTCTGAAGGGCAAAGCACGTAAACGATCTGCCAATGCTATGGATGGAGGATCTCCGGCTCGACCGCCTTTGTAATTTTGCATGCCAATATGTATGGTACCGCCTAAAAATGTGCCCACGGTAATAACAACAGTCTTAGCTCGAAATTTTAAGCCCATTTGGGTTACCACGCCACCAACTCTGTTATTTTCAACGATCAGATCGTCACAAGACTGCTGAAAAATGGTCAGGTTGGGTTGATTTTCTATCAGATTACGTATTTCAGATCGGTACAGTGATCTATCAGCTTGGGCCCGAGTAGCCCTCACCGCAGGACCTTTACTTGAGTTGAGGGTACGGAACTGGATCCCCGCTTTATCGATCGCTTTGGCCATGACGCCACCTAGAGCGTCAATTTCTTTTACCAAATGGCCCTTACCAATGCCACCTATGGCGGGGTTACAAGACATCTGACCAAGAGTTTCAATGTTATGAGTTAGCAAAAGGGTAGTTGAGCCCATGCGTGCTGCAGCCAACGCGGCCTCAGTACCTGCATGGCCACCACCCACTACGATTACATCATATTGTTGCTGATAAAACATTTACTACCTCATTAATCAAAAGCTGCCCCAACAAAATAGGGGGGCATATTCTATCTGTAATTTAGCTTTAGGGAAATGGCTAAAATTTATTCAAGAGATCCAAAGGATCTCTGCTTAGTATTTATAAGATCTATATAGATCTTTACTTATTATTATTACTATTAAGGGCGCCATTTTCTGTGTGTAAGTCTCTTTTTCCTATACACAGCAATAAGATGGAGTGTCTTGATAGTTGTGATCATCGTTTGATCTAAGTTGTATAGCTTGGGGGTAACTAGCGATCTTATCCACAAGGTGATCTGAGTTAATTTTAATGAAGTGGATACAACTAGGTTATACATAGGTTATACCTAATATTATGCACAAAAAAGGATAAGCTTTGATCTAACTGTGTATAAATTGTGATCATAAAAGGCTAGATCCGGCTATATGAACTGAGGAATAGGCTTTTGCCTCGCAATATCGGGATCTCACTTTGGCGTGTGGATAAGTCAAAGATCTTGATCTTAAATAAATTATACTTTTTTTATTTATTTTAAAAATAGCATGAGAAATGGCTGTAACTGTCCAAAAATATGGGTTTTGTCACAAATTTCAGCTTAGCTACCCCTCATAAAATAGCCTTACCGACGCGGATTTTTAGTTGATTTTTTGGTTTTAGATTTAACAATGCGGCAAATTATGCCCGCTTGGATCTCAGATCGGGGGATTGTCTTAAGTTAGCCAGATCTGTGAACGCGCCACACCCTACTCGATTGATCACTTCTTAAGGGCAACATTAGAGCGGCTTTATGACCTTTATAGGGACTGCGGCTGACTATTTAACCTGGTTGGGCTGATAACCACTGGTAACTTGGGTTTCCGCCTGAGGAGGGACGATCTCCTTGCGTCTGCTTGGGCCTGAAAATTTGACCTTATAGGTGTCATATTCCTTTATGGATTCAAAACAATAGCTACCCAGTGCCTGTTCCAACTCAGCGAGATTATGGTTAGTTATCAATATACAATTTTTGTTGTTGGCCAGTCTTTGACGAAATAGATTACCGAGCCAGCTTTGGGCGTTCTTTTTCAAGGTGGTTTCATTAACGCATACCTCATCAAGTATGAGTAAATCGACATCCAGCAGTTCCTGGTTAATCTCGCGAAACTTCTGCCCTACGTTGTCTTTAGCACTGTAATCATAGGAGAAAAAGCGCATTTCCAACACAGTGGACAATTGTCGATACAATACTGTTATCTCGTACTGATCTATTAATTCATGGGCGATGGCTCCGGCAGTATGGGATTTTCCCCGTCCATAATCGCCATAAAATATCATCATGTGCGAACCGCTTTTTCGCCAGCTGCTGTCTTCATGGGCGGCAATGAAAGACTTGGCTATACTCACGGCTTCTATTACGTCATCACTGTCTTCGATCAGATTATTGAAAGTCCACTTGGGATTAAGATCTGATCGGCCGTGTAGTTCTTGGATCCGGCTTTTTTTACTTTCCTTTTGTAATAAACGCACATCTCTGTTGGCAAGTGCTTCATGCTCTAGCCTGACCGACTTGTAATCGGTATAAGAATCGGGCACATGGGATCTGCCCAAGGCTTTGCCTAATTGTTGGATCCTATCTTTAATGCTTTGCATCTCGGTTATCCGTGATTAATCATATATTGGAATTCGACTTATTTTTTTGTGCTGTATTTGGCTACCAGATTTTTGGCATTTTCATCGGCTGTCACGCCAGCTTTAGCGGTAACGATTTGGTTGCCGACTTTATGCACGGACTTTAATCCTTTGGCTAGGCGCTTTTGCTTAACGTTAAACACAAACTTTTGCGTCCATTGAAACTGAGTAAAGTTAGCTTCCGGTCGACCTAACCAATAGGCGATAAAGTCGCCTATTTCATGTTCGGAATACTGGCTGTCTATGATGCCCACCAGTTTGGTCAAATCTTCATACAATTTCTGGTTTGGTGCCCAGCCCACGGACATTTTCTGCCATTGCAAATGCAGCTGGCTATAATCATCCGGTTTAATCATTAATAGCGGTAAGATCAATATTTTGCCATTAAAACTTTTACCTAACTCAGTTTCCTGCACAAAGTCAACTAAACCTGCCTGCAGTAACTCTTTGATCAACCCGTTTACTTGGCGACCCAGGGAAAATTTTGCTTCCTTAGCATTTAACATGTTCAGTAAATCTTTGTAATTCAGTGGGGGGGTTTTGCCACTATCTTGATCGACTTTGGGTTTTAAACCCAACAAATAGAGTACTCGCGCATCATTACTTAAAGTCTGATTCAAAGCGGTTTGTTCGGATTGATTTAACCAGAGATCCAAGGTCTATCCTCTGCTCAGCAGCCAGTTTTCCAGCCAACTTACAGCCAGATCTTCTGGAATAGGGTGATGAAGCACATCTATATTTAGACCTGGCGAGAGTAACTTTGCCCCCTGACTTGTAAGCATGGCTTCTATCTGCCGTGCGCCGTTGCAAAAGGTGTCGTAACTGCTGTCCCCAAGTCCTATAAGTAAAAAGGTCACCTTATCTAAGGCTGCATTTTTTAGCTGTTTTACCCATGGCTGAATATTATCCGGAAGATCACCTGCGCCATGTGTTGAGGTGCAAACCAACCAAATTGCCTGCCTATCTAAATCAGCTAAATCCGGTGTTAACCAGATGTTTGAGGTTAGTGTGTACTCACTCAGTTTTTCTTGGAGTGCATCGGCAACGTATTCGCTGGCACCTAAGACACTGCCTACTATTATTTCGAAATCTGCC
This sequence comes from Paraglaciecola sp. IT1134, assembly GCF_058068185.1. Lineage (NCBI taxonomy): Bacteria > Pseudomonadati > Pseudomonadota > Gammaproteobacteria > Alteromonadales > Alteromonadaceae > Paraglaciecola > Paraglaciecola sp. IT1134. The sequence goes on from NZ_CM176486.1 coordinate 5,325,112, forward strand.
ATTTAAATTTTGTACCCGATGTGGTTGCAGCCGTTGTGCACAAATTATTGTACGTGCTCCCCGGCTATGACTCTATTACTAAATCCATATCCTGTTTTTTCATTTTATTTTTTTGTTAAGCGGCGACCTTCAAATGACTTGTAAACCACTGCCGCAAATATGGGTCCGGGCAGAGTAAGTAACTCTGCTTATTTACCGATACAAAAAGAAGAGAATATCTTGCCAAGTAAATCATCAGAGCTGAATTCACCTGTAATTTCATTAAGGTGTTGTTGAGCAAGGCGTAATTCTTCTGCTAACAGCTCTCCGGCGAGGTTGTCCTCGAGTTGGTGTTTACCCAGAATAAGATGTTCTGCGGCTTTTTCGATGGCGTCCAGGTGTCGGCGTCTGGCGATAAACTGTCCTTCGTTCGAGGCGTGAAAGCCCATGCAGTCTTTTAGGTGCTCCGCCAGGGCATCAATGCCTTGTTTTTTGCTTGCAGACAGGTGAAATACCTCGAAACTCAATGCATGACTGCGACCAATAGGTTCACCTGATAGGTCTGCTTTGTTGCGGATCACAGTCAAGCCCATAGAGCCAGGCAGACGCTGCATAAATTCGGGCCATATCACATGGGGATCCGTTTCTTTGGTATCTGTGCTATCGAGCATAAACAATACCCTGTCCGCTTGTTCAATTTCTTGCCATGCCCGTTCTATGCCGATGCGCTCTACTTCATCCACACTGTCTCTGAGGCCAGCGGTATCGATGATATGCAGTGGCATGCCATCTATATGGATGTGCTCTGTCAATACGTCACGCGTGGTGCCCGCTATGGGTGTGACTATGGCGGTGTCACGCCCGGCGAGGGCGTTAAGCAGGCTGGATTTACCTGCATTGGGTCGCCCGGCTATGACGACTCGCATTCCTTCACGCAGCAAGCTGCCTTGTTTGGCCTGACTTTGCACCAGTGATAACTGCTGCATGATATGTTGTAAATCATTTTGTACTTTGCCATCGCTGAGAAAATCGATTTCTTCATCCGGGAAATCAATGGCAGCTTCCACATAGATCCGTAAATGAATGACCTTTTCTACCAGTTGGGTAATTTGGCTGGAAAACTCTCCTTGTAATGAACGTAATGCACCTCTGGCAGCCTGCTCAGAGCTGGCATCGATTAAATCTGCGATAGCTTCGGCTTGGGCCAGATCGAGTTTGTCGTTTAAGTAGGCTCGTTCACTAAATTCACCAGGCCGTGCCAAGCGGATTTTCGGTATTTTAAGTACCGCTTTAATCAACATATCCAGGACCACTTGGCCGCCATGTCCCTGAAGCTCTAACACGTCTTCACCGGTAAAAGAATGGGGAGCCTTAAAATACAGTGCAATACCCTGATCTATAGTTTGTCCATTTTGTTCTTTAAAAGACAGATACTTGGCGCTGCGTGGAACAGGCACCTGGCCAAGAAGCTCAACAGCTACTTTTGCTGCTAAGTCACCCGATACCCTGACTATGCCCACCCCTGCGCGACCTGTTGCGGTGGCTTGGGCGACGATGGTCTCTTGGCCGTTTGGTTGGCGTAAATCTGTCACAGGTTCAATTAATCTCTAAAGTTAGTGAATTGCAAAGGTTGATCCAACTCACTGCTTTTTGCCAAGGCCATGACTTGCTGTAAGTCGTCACGCTTCTTACCTGTTACCCGGACTTGTTCACCTTGGATCGAGGCCTGGACTTTTAGCTTGGCATCTTTAATCAGCTTAATGAGTTTTTTAGCTGTGGGCTGCTCAATACCTTGTTTGAAGGCGATAGCCTGTTTATAGATTTTACCAATATGTTGTACCTCTTTTTCTTCAAAAGAAGCGGTATCGACATTACGTTTTACGCAGGTTCCCCGGAGAATATCCAGCATCTGCTTTAATTGGAAGTCGCTGTCAGATGACATAGTGACAATACTTTCTTTTAATTCAAAGCTGGCTTCAACACCACGAAAATCGAAGCGGGTGGACAGCTCGCGGTTGGCATTGTCCACTGCATTTCTAACTTCTTCCAAATTAACTTCTGAGACTATATCTAAAGAGGGCATGGTCGTTTCCTTGTTGTTGGCTTATGCCTATTGTAAGCAGATGTGCAACTATAAAAAAGCCCGCTTAAGTAGCGGGCTGGATAACTGCTTAAGTTTATTTGGTTTTCAATCCGCGTTTTTCCATGGAACGATAAATTATCTTGGCTTGCACCAGGGTAATAATGTTGCTGATCAACCAGTACAGCACTAAACCTGCTGGGAAGATAAAGAAAAACAGACTCATGGCCACGGGCATAAATTGCATGATCTTCTGCTGCATAGGATCGGTCATGGTCATGGGTTGTAACTTTTGTAATAAAAACATGCTTAATCCGGTTAATATCGGTAGCACAAAATACGGATCCTTAACCGACAAATCTGTTATCCATAGGAAGAAGTCGGCATGGCGCAGTTCCACACTTTCCAGTAACACCCAATACAAGGCAAGGAAAATTGGCATCTGTAATATCAGCGGAAAACAGCCGCCCATGGGATTAACTTTGTCCTTTTTGTACATTTCCATCATGGCTTGCTGCATTTTTTGCTTGTCGTCGCCATAACGCTCTTTTAAAGCATCCATCTTGGGTTTAAGGGCACGCATCTTGGCCATGGATTCATATTGGGCCTTGGTTAAAGGATACATGGCACCTTTAACCACTATAGTGATCAGGATTATGGAAAATCCCCAGTTACCGACTAAGCTATGAATAAATTGCAAAAAAGTGAATAGAGGTTGGGAAATCCACCACAGAAAGCCGTAATCCACGGTTAAATCAAGGCCTCTGGCGATGGTGGCTAGGGTGTCTTGATCTTTGGGGCCTAAATACAATGCGCTTTGGATTTCAACGGTTTGTGCAGGTTCTACAGTTACTGGTTCTCCGGTAAAGCCGATGATCGCATTGCTATTTTGTTTAAGCATACTAAAGAGATTATTGGTTTGGTCCTGTGGTGGCACCCATGCTGACACAAAGTAATGTTCAATCATGGCGGCCCAGCCAGCTTTGGTGGTTTCGACCAGGTTTTTGTCTTCGATATCACCGAATGAATATTTTTCGTAGCGTTCTTCTTCAGTAGAGTAGGCACCACCACGATAGGTTGGCATAAACATGCTGCCACCTTGATCCATCGTACTTTGCTTGAATTGGCCAAATTGCTGTACCAGCTTAGGGGCCGAACTATTATTTTGTACTTGATAAGTCACATTGACTAAGTGGCTGTTCTTATTAAATATGAAGCTTTTAGTTACCTGCAGTCCGGATTGGGCCGTATAGCTTAATGGCACGGTCAGTGTATCGCCTTGCATGGTATAGCTTAACGCATCTGTGGAGTAGGTAGGTCGACCACGAGTATCAGTACCATCTGTGCCTATTAATCCACTTTGAGCAATGAAAATGTTGTCACCACTTGGGCGCAGTAAACTATAGGCCCCGGTCGAACCTTGCTCGACAGGGTATTTCAGTAAGTTGGCCGATATTACATCACCACCTGTGGTGTTAATGCTTAATTGCAAGGTATCTGTGGTTACTGTAACTATCTTACCCGTGGTATTGGCACTGGGCAGTAAACTTTGATTATTGTTTGTTGTAACAGGTACGTCGCTATTTTGCGGCGCCATTGGTGTCGATGAATTTTGTTGACTCTGAACAGATGAGGGTGGGGGAGCTGCGTAGTCTGTTTGCCATTGTTGCCATAAAAGGAAGCTGACCATGGCAAGGCCAATTAATAAAAAGCTGCGTTGGGATTCCATAAGGTACTCTATTTAACTACGTTTTTAATTATATCGCTCAGTCAAAATTGCGACGTATTTATGTAATTGTAATATTTGCCGTTACTTTATATGGGCGAATATCAAAAAATCATTGTTTATCTTGCTTCTTCTCAGGTACAGGATCGAGTCCCCCGGGATGCAGCGGGTGGCATTTTAATATGCGTTTGACGCTTAACCAACCACCCATTACACATCCATGCTGTTTTATTGCTTCAATTGCGTAATAAGAGCAGGTTGGATGGAAACGACATGAAGGTCCTATCAAAGGGGAAAGCCAAAGCTGGTATAGCCTTATGATTCCGATGAGGATGTGTCGCAACGCTTGACTAACTTTTTCCATAATTTATCTAAAATGAGAAACAATTCTTGATTGGTGAGCTTATCTAGCCCACTTTTTCCAACCACAACTATATCAATGTTAGGCAGGCTTTGCTTTTGATTACGAAAACTTTCACGAATAATGCGTTTAACACGATTTCGATCGTGCGCTTTTTTGACCCGTTTTTTAGCTATAGTAATACCTAAACGCGGTGTAAAAACATCATTGTGTCTGGCTAGAAAAGTTAGATTTTTAGATACGGCAGGAATTGCATTTTTAAAAACAAACTCAAAATGGGTGGGAGTAAGTAACCTTACTTCCCGAGAAAAATTATTTTCACCCACCTTGAATAATTCTTGAATAATTAAGCTGACAAACGAGCACGGCCTTTTGCACGACGACTGGCTAAAACCTTGCGGCCATTTTTAGTCGCCATACGGGCACGAAAACCGTGTGAACGCTTACGCTTTAAGTTACTTGGTTGAAAAGTTCTTTTCATGACCTAGTTCCGCTACATAAGGTTAAAAACAAATGAACACTTGCGTGCTCAAAAAGGACGCTGAATTCTATTGATCAGTTGAGTGATTGTCAATCAGTTATCTTGATGTTTGTAAAACTTTGCTGTTTTGGTCTAATTAATGCCAAATGAGTAACTACGACTATTTATCCAGTTTATCCACAGTTGAGCAATAATTCTTCGTATTACATAGGCTCTTTAGCTCGCGGTCAAGCTGCCTGAAATGTCAATGTTTTATCTTGATTTAGCGTTATAAAATTATAAATTTAGATATTTATCAGTATCTTATATTTTATTCTCAAATAAAGTTAAGGAAAAGTAAAAAGTCCATTGTACTTATACACACTTTAACGAGATAATCGTCGGCTCTTAAATGTAAGATTGAAATAAGCCCAATAAATGAGCATTTAGTGAGATGTTCGATCGTTAAGCTTAAAAAGGGTTTTTATTCCTTTTCCTTAATTTTCTTGGCTCGGAGTGCGTTTTTTAATGTCTTTATGGAATCGATGCCTGGAAAGGTTGCAGCAAGATCTTCCTACTCAGCAGTTTAGTATGTGGATAAGACCTTTGCAGGTTGTGGAAGATCCTTCTTCTATTACCCTTTTGGCTCCCAACAGGTTTGTGCTTGACTGGGTGCGCGACAAATACATAAGTCAAATTAATACGCTTTTTATCGAGTTTTGTGGAAATAATGCCGCTCCTCAATTGAGGTTGGAAGTAAAAGTTAACAATAATTCGGCACCCCAGACCCAAATTTTTGCGACCTCTCCAACACTACAGACTCCAGAATCTAATCATAGGCCATTACACAAGCAGCCAAATTCCCGGAGTTACTCAGAGCCCATAGCACCTAATGTTAAATTGGCAGCGTCTCATAAAAGTAATATTAATTTTAATTACAAGTTTGATAATTTTGTTGAAGGTAAATCCAACCAGTTGGCCCGGGCAGCATCGAGGCAA